>OZ245783.1:1320000-5316571 GCA_965227875.1 Hyphomicrobiales bacterium | reverse complement strand
GGCTATACCGCCCGCCATCACACGTTCTTCGAGATGCTCGGCAATTTCTCCTTCGGCGACTATTTCAAGGACCTGGCGATCGAACTGGCCTGGAACCTGGTGACGAAGGAATTCGGCCTGCCCGAGGACCGTCTTCTCGTCACGGTGTTCTCCGAGGACGACGAGGCGTTCGACCTGTGGAAGAAGGTCGCCGGCCTGCCCGAGTCGCGCATCATCCGGATCCCCACCAGCGACAATTTCTGGTCCATGGGCGATACCGGTCCGTGCGGGCCGTGCTCCGAGATCTTCTTCGACCATGGCGATCACATCCCGGGCGGGCCGCCTGGCAGCCCGGACGAGGACGGCGACCGGTTCATCGAGATCTGGAACCTCGTCTTCATGCAGTTCGAGCAGATCACCAGCGAGGAGCGGGTCGACCTGCCGCGCCCGTCCATCGACACGGGCATGGGGCTCGAACGCATCTCCGCCGTGCTCCAGGGCACGCACGACAATTACGAGACCGATCTCATGCGCGCGCTTATCCGCGCCTCCGTCGAGGCGTCCGGCGTCGATGCCGAGGGCGAGCACAATGTCAGCCACCGGGTCATCGCCGACCACCTGCGCGCCACCAGTTTCCTGATCGCCGACGGCGTCCTGCCGTCGAACGAGGGGCGCGGCTACGTCCTGCGCCGGATCATGCGCCGCGCCATGCGCCATGCCGAACTGCTCGGTGTGCATGAACCGCTCATGTGGCGCCTCGTGCCGGCCCTCGTCCATGAGATGGGCCAGGCCTACCAGGAGCTTCACCGTGCCGAGGCGCTGATCACCGAGACCCTGCGTCTCGAGGAGACCCGCTTCCGCAAGACGCTCGAGCGTGGCCTCAAGATGCTCGACGAGGCCGCCGCCGACCTGGGTGAGGGCGACAGCTTTTCCGGCGATATTGCCTTCAAGCTCTACGATACCTACGGCTTCCCGCTTGATCTCACCGAGGATGCGCTCAAGTCCCGCGGCATCACCGTGGACACCGATGCCTTCAATAGTGCCATGGAGCAGCAGCGGGCCGAGGCGCGCGCCGCCTGGGCGGGCTCGGGAAGTTCCGCCACGGAGGAGATCTGGTTCAGGCTGCGCGAAACCCACGGCGCCACCGAGTTCCTCGGTTACGAGACCGAGACGGCCGAGGGCGTGGTGCGTGCGCTGGTGGTGGACGGCAAGGAGACCGATGAGGCCGGCCCCGGCACCGATGTCGAGATCGTGCTCAACCAGACCCCGTTCTACGGCGAGTCGGGCGGCCAGGTGGGCGACCGCGGCGCGATGGTCTCGGCCGACGGCGCCCGCGTCGAAATCTCCGATACCCAGAAGCGTGTCGGCGATCTCTTCGTCCACGCGGGCAAGGTCGCCGAAGGCACGGTCCGGGTGGGCGATGCGCTCGAACTGCAGGTCGACTCCGCCCGCCGCACCGGCACGCGCGCCAACCACTCGGCCACGCACCTGCTGCACGAGGCTCTGCGCGAGATCCTCGGCACGCACGTCGCCCAGAAAGGCTCGCTCGTGGAACCGGACCGCCTGCGCTTCGATTTCAGCCATCCCAAGGGCATGAACGACGACGAGATCGGCGCGGTGGAGAACATGGCCAACGCGATCATCCTCCAGAACGACGAGGTGACCACGCGGCTGATGAGCGTCGACGACGCCATCGCGTCGGGCGCCCAGGCGCTGTTCGGCGAGAAATACGGCGACGAGGTGCGCGTCGTCGCCATGGGCCGCACCACGGACGAGACCGGCGCCGCGAAGACCTATTCGGCGGAACTGTGCGGCGGCACCCACGTGAAGCGGACGGGCGATATCGGCCTGGTCAAGATCGTCGGCGAAGGCGCGGTGGCCGCGGGCGTGCGGCGCATCGAGGCCCTGACCGGCCCGGAAGCCCGCGCCTATCTCGACGAACAGGACCGGCGCGTCCGCGAGGCCGCCGACCTCCTGAAGACCTCGCCGCAGGATCTCAACGACCGCCTGCGTGCGCTGCTCGACGAACGCCGCCGCATGGAGCGCGAACTGGCCGACGCCAAGCGCAAGCTGGCGCTGGGCGGCGGCGGTGGCGGCGCGGCCGACGAGGGCATCCGCGAGATCGGCAATGTCAAGGTCATGGCCCGTGCGCTCGAAGGCATCAACCCGAAGGACCTGCGCGGTCTGGTCGACGACGGCAAGAAGAAGGTCGGCTCGGGCATCGTCGCCATCATCGGGGTCAATGACGAGGGCAAGGCGGGCATCGCCGTCGGGGTCACGGGAGACCTCGTCGACACCTACAACGCCGTCGATCTCGTGCGCACCGGTGCGGCCGTGCTCGGCGGCAAGGGTGGCGGCGGGCGGCCCGACATGGCCCAGGCCGGCGGGCCGGACGGCAGCCAGGCCGCAGCCGCGCTCGAGGCCATCGCCGAGGAAATCGGCGGCCGGGCCGGGGCGGCCTGACGGAGCCGCACATGCCCGGGACCCGGAACATGAACCGAAGCGACGACTTCATGACGCGCATCAGGTTCCGGGCCCACGAGATTCTCGAGGCGGGCCACGGCGGGGATACCGCGAGCATCGCCGTCGATACCTTCATCGTCTTGCTCATCGTGGCGAACGTGCTGGCCTTCTCGCTGGAGACGGTGGAGTCGGTGGGTGCCGCCTACCGGGTGTGGTTCGACGTCTTCAACGTCATCTCCGTCCTGATCTTCACGGTGGAATACGCCGCCCGGCTGTGGGCCTGTGTGGAGCTCAAGCGCCTGCGCCATCTGCCCCTGTGGAAGGCGCGGCTGCAGTTCGCGATGCGGCCGCTCCTGATCGTCGACCTCATGGCGATCCTGCCCTTCTATCTCAGCATGTTCGTGGGCATCGACCTGCGCGTGCTGCGCGTGCTCCGGCTGCTGCGGTTCCTGAAGCTCGCGCGCTATTCCCCGGCCATCCAGACGCTGGGGCGCGTGCTGGCCAGCGAGCGCCGCGCCCTGACGGGGGCGGGCATCGTCATGATGGCCATGCTGCTGATCTCCTCGACCATCATCTATTTCCTCGAGCACGAGGCCCAGCCCGAGGTGTTCGGGAGCGTGCCGGCCGCCGCATGGTGGTCGATCGCCACGCTGACCACGGTGGGTTATGGCGACGTCACGCCGGTGACGCTGGGCGGCAAGGTGTTTGGCGGGCTGGTCATGCTGTTCGGACTGGGCATGTTCGCCCTGCCCATCGGCATTCTCGCGACGGGCTTCGCCCAGGAGATCTCCCGCCGGCAATTCGTCGTCACGTGGTCCATGGTCGCCGACGTCCCGCTCTTCGCGGAGCTCAACGCGGCCTGCATCTCCAAGGTGATCACGCAGCTACGGTCGGTCTCCTACCCGGCCGGGGCGGTCATCCTCGACGAGAACGAGGAGATCCAGTCGCTCTATTTCGTCGCCTCGGGGCAGGTGGAACTGCGGCTGACCGGTTCGTCCACGACGGTCGAGGCGGGCGACTTCTTCGGCGAGTCGGCGCTGCTCGACCGCCAGACGCGCTTCGTCCACAGCGCGACGGCGCTCAGCCGCTGCGATCTCATGCTGCTCGACCGGCACGACTTCGCGTATCTCATGGACACCCACGCCGACCTGCGCGAGCGCATCCACCAGGTCTCCAGCTCCCGCGCCATCATCGCCGGCGAAACCCGCGAACATCTCGGCTGACCGTCGCACCCGGTGTGCACCGCTGGATACGCGGGTCAATCCCGCGCACGGCGTGAGGGGGGGTAAGGGTCTGCCGGATGTCAGTGGTCAGAGAAAACGCGAGAAACGTTCCCCGGTCCGCCGCAAGGCGGTACCGGGGCCGTCCCGAACCGAAGCCTCAGCCCGGAACGGTCCCGGACGAGCCTCCCGGCTCTCCGGGACACGAGTGGGCGTATTCGAACGAGTGTACCGCCTCTCCGGGGACCGGGTGCGCGTTTTCGTAGCAGCCTGCCGGATCCCCGGGACGCAAGAGCGATTACTCCGGCGAGCCTCGGCGCTCCTCCGAAACCAAGACCGAACCCCCGGGCCTGACCCGGGGTCCACTGCCACAGGCGTGGCGCGGCAATCCGGTGTCTTGCGCGGGGCTGGATGCGCGGGTCGAGCCAGCGCACGGCGTGAGGGGGGAGGGTTTGCCCGATATCGGTGGTCAGAGAAAACGTGAGCAACGTTCCCCGGTCCGCCGCAAGGCGGAACCGGGGCCGTCTCGAACCGAAGCCTCAGCCCGGAACGGTCCCGGACGAGCCTGTCAGCTCTCCGGGACACGAGGGGAGTTGCCACAAACGAACCCCCGGGCCTGACCCGGGGTCCACTGCCACAGGCGTGGCGCGGCAATCCGGTGTCTTGCGCGGGGCTGGATGCGCGGGTCGAGCCAGCGCACGGCGTGAGGGTGTAGGGTCTGCCGGATGTCAGTGGTCAGAGAACACTTGAGCAACGTGCCCCGGTCCGCCATGAGGCGGAGCCGGGGCCGTCTCGAACCAAAGCCTCACCCCGGAACGGTCCCGGACGAGCCTGCCGGCTCTCCGGGACACGAGTGGGCGTTTTGTATGAGATTGCCGCCTCTCCGGGCCACGAGGCGCCGGCCGGGACGGGCGTTGGGCAACTCCGAAACCAAAAACGAAAGCCCGGGCCTGACCCGGGGGCCACTGCCACAGGCGCGGCGCGGCAATCCGGCGCCGTGCGCGGGGCTGGATACGCGGGTCGAGCCCGCGCACGGCGTGAAAGGGGGCAGGGGCTGTGCGATATCAGTGATCAGAGAAAACGCGAGCAACGTTCCCCGGTCCGCCGCAAGGCGGAACCGGGGCCGTCTCGAACCGAAGCCTCAGCCCGGAACGGTCCCGGACGAGCCTGTCAGCTCTCCGGGACACGGGTGGGCATATTCGAACGAGCCTCGGCGCACCTCCGAAACCAAGATCGAACCCCCGGGCCTGACCCGGGGTCCACTGCCATAGGCGCGGCGAGGCCATCCGGCGTCTTGCGTGGAGCTGGATACGCGGGTCGAGCCCGCGCAATGCGTGAGGGGGGAGGGTTTGTACGATAACTGTGGTCAGAGAAAACGTGAGCAACGTTCCCCGGTCCGCCATGAGGCGGAGCCGGGGCCGTGCCGGATCTAAGCCTCAGCCCGGAACGGTCCCGGACGAGCCTCCCGGCTCTCCGGGACACGAGGGGGTTGTTTGGTCGAGCTTCGACGCACCTCCGAAACCAAGACCGAACCCCCGGGCCTGACCCGGGGTCCACTGCCACAGGCGTGGCGCGGCCATACAGCGCCGCGCGTGGGTGCCGGTAACGGGTCAGCCCATGGCCTTCTGGAGGTTTTCGTCGACCTTGTCGAGGAAGCCGGTGGTCGACAGCCAGGTCTGGTCGGCGCCGACGAGCAGGGCGAGGTCCTTGGTCATGAAACCGGATTCGACGGTATCGACGCAGACGCGCTCGAGCGTGGCGGCGAACTTCGCAAGGTCGTCGTTTCCGTCGAGCTTGGCGCGGTGCGCGAGGCCGCGGGTCCAGGCGAAGATCGAGGCGATCGAGTTGGTCGACGTCTCCTCGCCCTTCTGGTGGTTGCGGTAGTGACGTGTCACCGTGCCGTGGGCGGCTTCCGCCTCGACCGTGCGGCCGTCGGGGGACATCAGGACGCTGGTCATCAGGCCGAGCGAGCCGAAGCCCTGAGCGACGGTGTCGGACTGGACGTCGCCGTCGTAGTTCTTGCAGGCCCAGATGAACTTGCCGCTCCACTTGAGCGCGGCGGCCACCATGTCGTCGATGAGGCGGTGCTCGTAGGTGATGCCGGCGGCCTTGAACCTGTCGGCGTACTCGGCGTCGAAGACCTCCTGGAAGAGGTCCTTGAAGCGGCCGTCATAGGCCTTGAGGATGGTGTTCTTCGTCGACAGGTAGACCGGCCAGTTGCGGTTGAGGCCGTAGGCGAAGGAGGCGCGCGCGAAATTGCGGATCGATTCGTCGAGGTTGTACATGGTCAGCGCCACGCCGGCTTCGGGGAAGTCGAAGACCTCGCGCTCGATGGTTTCCGAGCCGTCCTCGGCTTCCCACTTGACCGTGAGCTTGCCCTTGCCCGGCACGAGGAAGTCGGTGGCGCGGTACTGGTCGCCATAGGCGTGACGGCCGATGACGATCGGATCGGTCCAGCCCGGCACGAGGCGGGGCACGTTCTTGCAGATGATCGGCTCGCGGAAGACGGTGCCGCCGAGGATGTTGCGGATCGTGCCGTTGGGCGAGCGGTACATGCGCTTCAGGCCGAATTCCTCGACGCGGTCCTCGTCGGGCGTGATCGTGGCGCACTTGACGCCGACGCCGTGTTCCTTGATGGCGTTGGCCGCGTCGACGGTGATCTGGTCGTCGGTCGCATCGCGCGATTCGATGCCGAGGTCGTAGTACTTGAGATCGACATCGAGATAGGGGTGGATCAGCTTGTCCTTGATGAGCTGCCAAATGATGCGGGTCATTTCGTCGCCGTCGATTTCGACGACCGGGTTTGCGACCTTGATCTTCGCCATGTGAGAAGCCTCGACTTTCTGCCAGATAGGAATGAAACGGTGGGCCCGGCGGCCTCGGGACGGCCATGCTGCCGACCGGGTCACCGGGTTTGCGCGATCCCTATAGCATCCCGACGGAATTGATCAAACCCGACCTATGGCGTAATGCACCGTCATCGCCGGCCGGGCGGAGACCGGGCCGGACCTCGCAGCAGCGGAGCGACACATGGCGGGAACCGATCACAAGCGCGAAACGGTCGACGGCGGACCGGCGATCATCCTCGTTGAGCCCCAGCTCGGCGAGAACATCGGCACGGCCGCACGCGCCATGGGGAACTTCGGCCTGTCCGACCTGCGCATCGTGAACCCGCGCGACGGCTGGCCGAGCGAGAAGGCGAGCAAGGCGGCGTCGGGGGCGGACTGGGTGATCGAGGGGGCCCGGCTCTACGACAGCACGGCGGACGCGGTGCGCGACCTGACGCTGGTCTACGCGACGACGGCGCGCATCCGCGACATGGTGAAACCGGTGGAGTCGCCGGAAGAGGCGGCGGTGAAGATGCGCCAGCGCGTCGCCCGGGGCGAGCGCACGGGCGTGCTCTTCGGCCGGGAGCGCACCGGGCTGCACAACGACGACGTCGCGCTCGCCGACGCCATCCTCATGGCGCCGGTCAACCCGGCCTTCGCCTCGCTCAATCTCGCCCAGGCCGTGCTCCTGATCGGCTATGAGTGGTTCAAGCTCGGCACGGTCACCTATGGCGACGATGCGCTGGGCGGCGGCGCGCTCAGCGAGCCCGGACTGCGCATGCCGGGCACGCGGCCGGCGACCAAGGACGAGCTCATCGGCTTTTTCGAGCATCTCGAACGCGAACTCGACGAGTCGGGTTTCATGCGCCCGCCCGAAAAGCGCCCGGCCATGGTGCGCAACATCCGCAACATGTTCCACCGGCTCGAGCCGACCGAGCAGGACGTCCGTACCCTGCGCGGCATCGTCGCCTCCCTGGTGCGCCAGCATCTGCGTCCGAAACCCGACCGCAACCGGGACGGGGCCGAATGACACGCATCCTGGTCTTCGACTCGGGCCTTGGCGGCCTGAGCGTCGAGCTGGAACTGCGGAAGGCGCTGCCGGACGCGGAGATCGTCTACCTGGCCGACCAGGCGGTGTTCCCCTATGGCGACATCGCCGAGACCGAGCTGGTCGAGCGCATCCTTCGGCTCATGGACGTGGCGCTCGCGGCCTTTCCGTGCGATCTGGCCGTGATAGCCTGCAACACGGCGAGCACCATCGCGCTGGAGGCCCTGCGCCACCGGTTCGCGACGCCTTTCGTCGGCACGGTGCCCGGCATAAAACCGGCCGCGCAGACGACGCGAAGCCGCGTGATCGGGGTGCTCGCGACCCCGGCCACGGTCGAGCGGGAATACACCCGCGCCCTCATCGACACCTATGCCTCCCATTGCCGGGTGGAGCTCGTGGGGGCGGCGTCACTTGCCGCGATCGCGGAAGCCTGCCTGCTGGGCGAGGCCGCCGACGAGGACCGATTGCGGGCCGAAATCGCGCCCGCGTTCGTCGAGGAGGGCGGTGCGCGCACCGATGTCGTCGTGCTCGGCTGCACCCATTATCCGCTGATCGCCGATCTCATCGCCGCCAATGCGCCATGGCCGGTCACCTATGTCGATCCCGCGCCCGCCATCGCGCGCCGTGCGGCCGCCCTGCTGGGGCGGGGCGTGGACGACGTCGCGGACCGCGGAGGCGAAACGGTTGCGGGGCTTTTCGTCACCACGCGCCGCGATCCTCCGCCCGCGCCGCTGCTCGACATGCTGGCGCGCAGAAACCTGGCCTTCGGCGACCTGCCGGGCGCGGATACGGTTTGACATGGACCACCGCTGCGTGTAGGAAACCGGCCAGACGCGGGTCCATTTGGCCCGCGTTTTTCTGCATGCCCGTGGCCGCGTTGCGGCCTGTCGGTTCCCGCGGGGACAGAGGAGGGCCTGCTCCCTTTTTAGAAGACCCGATATAGTCAACAGGTAAGACGACACATGTCCAAACGGATCAAGGCCAAACACAAAATAGATCGCCGCATGGGCGAAAACATCTGGGGCCGCCCCGGCAGCCCCGTCAACCGCCGTGAATATGGCCCCGGCCAGCATGGCCAGCGCCGCCGCCAGAAGCTCTCGGACTTCGGCGTGCAGCTGCGCGCCAAGCAGAAGCTGAAGGGCTATTACGGCAACATCACCGAAAAGCAGTTCAAGAGCATCTACAAGGAAGCCTCGCGGCTCAAGGGCGACACGGGCGAGAACCTCGTCGGCCTGCTCGAGCGCCGGCTCGACGCGCTGGTCTACCGGGCCATGTTCGTGCCGACCGTATTCGCGGCGCGCCAGTTCGTCAGCCACGGCCACGTCAAGGTCAACGGCCGCCGGGTCAACATCCCCAGCTACCGCCTGAAGGTCGGCGACGTCGTCGAAGTGCGCGAGAAGTCCCGCGACATGGCGCTGGTGATCGAAGCCACCCAGAGCCAGGAGCGCAACGTTCCCGACTATGTCGAGATCGACGGCAAGAAACTCAGCGCGACCCTGTCGCGGGTGCCGGCCCTGGGCGACATTCCCTATCCGGTCCAGATGGAGCCGAACCTCGTCGTCGAGTTCTACTCCCGCTGACCTGTCGCGGGGCCAACCGGTCCCGCCCGCATTGCGAAAGCCGCATTCCTTCGCCGGGATGCGGCTTTTTTGTTCTCTCACGCCGCATCATGTCACTGGCAAGTCACCGGGGGCCTGTGCCAGCATCGTGGCCGCCATGACCTATGATGAGTTCAATACCTATTGCGGCGGTCTTCCCGCGACAACCCACGTGGTCCAGTGGGGCGGGGCGCATGTGTGGAAGGTCGGCGGCAAGGTTTTCGCCATTGGCGGCTGGGCCGACGGCGCGCCGGCCTTCACCTTCAAGACGTCGCCGCTGTCCTACGAGATCCTGAGGGAACTCCCGGGCCTGCGGCCCGCTCCCTATCTCGCCTCCCGCGGCATGAAATGGATCCAGCATCATGCGGAGCCCGGGCTGAGCGACGACGAACTCAGGGACTACATCGCCGAATCGCACCGTATCGTGGCCGCCGGCCTGACGAAAAAGAAGCAGCGCGAACTGGGTCTGCTCGACGACACGGCGGGCTGAATGGGCCGGCCGGCGCGGCCTACTGCGTCCCGATCGTGGTGCTGGCCTTCAGGGGGCGATCGCCAATGGCGAGGGCGCGGTGATCGTTGGCGTTGAGCGTCACATCGATCCTGGCGGTTTCGCCGGGAAAACTGGCGATGTGCATCCACGGCCCGTAGAGGCGGGCGATCTTTTCCCCGTTGACATAGACATGGGCGTGGCCCTCTCCGGGCACGTGGGCCTTGCCCGCGTTCTGCGGGGCGAACCGGAAGCCGGTGGTGCGCACGTGCAGGTTCCAGCCGGTTTCGGGATCACGCGACACCGCGACATCGAGTGTCGGCGCACCGGCGCCGGCCGGAAGTGACAGGATCTCCTCATGGCTCCCGTGCCCTTTGTGACCGGCCGCGGCATGTGTCGACCCATCGCCGGCATGGCTGCCGTGGTCGTGGCCGTCGAGTGTCACTCCGTTGGCGGCGGCGACCATGAAGCCGATGCCGCCGCCGAACACGAGCCCGATGACAAGCAATGGTATCGAGCGGTCCATCCTGAACTGTCCCCGTGGAGAATTGGCGCCGGGCGCGGCACGAAGCGTGCGCCCGGCAGGTTTTCAGAAACGCCGTTCAGTTCTCAGGCGGGCTGCGTCGCGCCGACTTCGTCCGCCTGGCGCTGCCAGAAATACCCGGCGAAACATCCCAGCATGACCCAGGCGGCCATGCCGATGCCGAACGCTCTGCTGGCGAACAGCGCGCCGATTTCCGTGGGCACCGGTCCGGTGAAGGCATCCGGTTCCGGCGCCCCGACGAGATGCGGGGCGAGGAGGAGTGCGACCGCAATGCCCCAGTGCGCCCAGTTCCGGCCAAAAGCGATGAGCCAGACACCCGCTGCCGCCGTCGCCACCGTGGACCACCACCAGACCTGGCGGGCGGCGACATCGGCCGCGGCGACGCCCGGCACTTCCGGCGAAAGTGTGAAGCCGGGGGCGAAGTGGGCGACGAAGAAGCCGGCCAGTCCCCAGATGATGCCCGTGCGCGCGTTGATCTCCGACCCGCGGGATTCGGCGATCGACATGGCGGCCACGAGAATGAGCGCGTAGCCGGAGTAGGTCAGCATCGTGAAGAGAATGCTCAGACCGTCACGCAAGGCGTCGAAGCCGGCAACGTCCTGATGTGCACTGACGGCGTCACCGCCGAAATGGACAAGCTGACCCGATTCGTACAGTTCCGCATGAAGCAGGACCGGTTGCACGAAGACGAGCTGCAGCAGGGCCGTAAGCAGACCGGCTGCAGCACCAGCGAACAGAGCGCTGGTCAGGATGCGTGTGAACATGTCAGTGGCAGGGGAAGCCGGTCGCGTGGCGCACGTCGTGGGCCGCGTCGTGAAGGGCTCCGGCCTGCACATGGCCGGTGATGGTGATCACTGCAAAGCCAAGCAGCGCGGCGAAAATGACCGGAAGATAGCCAAATGATGTGGCCGAAGCGGTCGAAGTCTGGGTTGTCATCCTGTCCTCCTTTACCGTCACACCCGACGGCGGGTTGCTCTCGACGCCTGGCAGGTCTCCTGGCTTGCGGGTCAACGCAGTCTGCCGGCCTTCCCCGTGCAACCGCACAAGTGACGTATTCGGCATCTGCTCACCGCTCACAGTCGCGGGGGCGGCTTCAGCATCGGGCGAACCAAACATCGCGCCCTGACTGAATTCCCTTTTCGTTTCCCGGTGCAACGCACCGATGCGGAAAACCAAGCCTGAAATTTATGGAGGAACAACGCGGAAAAGTACAGCCAGTTCTTTTCACGCGGGCAATGCGGGGCCGGCGCGAAGCCGGCCCCGGATGCGGAGGGTTCAGGAGGCGCCGCCGTCTTCCTTGCTGAAGGGCAGGCGCCGGAAACGGCGTCCGGTCGCCGCGAAGACGGCGTTGGATACCGCGGGCGCCACGGGGGGCGTACCCGGTTCGCCGACACCGGTGGGCGCTTCGGACGACGGCACGATGTGGGTTTCGACAACCGGCATGTCGGAAATCCTCATGGGCTCGTAGGTGTCGAAGTTCCCCTGGTCGACTTCGCCGTCGCTCAAGGTGATCTCGTTGCGCAGGGCATGGCCCAGCCCGTAGCCGAGACCGCCTTCCATCTGCGCGGCGATGTTGTCGGGATTGACCGCAATGCCGCAGTCGACCGCACAGACCACCTTTTCGACCTTGAAACCGCCGTCCTCGTCCTGGGAGATCTCGGCGACCTGGGCGACATAGGAGTAGAAGGATTCGTGCACCGCGACGCCGCGCGTGCGTCCCGGGGGCGGGGGCGTATCCCAGCCCGCCTTTTCGGCGGCCAGTTCGAGCACCGCCCGGTGCCGGGGCTTGTCTTTCAGCAGCGCGAGCCTGAATGCGACGGGATCCTTGCCGGCGGCGCGGGCGAGGTCGTCCATCATGGTTTCCACCACGTAGGCCGTGTGCGTGTGGCCGACGGAGCGCCACCACAGCACGGGAATGCCGGTCTCCACCGTGTGCAGATCGCCATGGAAATCGGGGATGTCGTAGGCGATGTTGCTGACCCCTTCCACGGATGTCGCGTCGATCCCGTCCTTGACCATGGCCTTTTCGAACGGCGTGCCGGTGACAATGGACTGGCCGACGATCCGGTGCTGCCATCCCGCGATATTGCCTTCCGCGTCGAGGCCGGCACGGACCTTGTGGACATACATGGGCCGGTAATACCCGCCCCTGATGTCGTCTTCGCGGGTCCACTGGATCTTGAGCGGCTGGCTCTTTTTCCACACCTTGGCGAGTTGTGCGGCTTCACCCACGATGTGCGAATCGTAGATCGCCCTTCGGCCGAAGGAACCGCCCGCCCAGAGCGTGTGTACATGCACGTTCTCGAGATCGATCCCGAGCGTGGTCGAGGTAACGTACTGGTCGACGGTCTGCAGCTGCGAACCCGTCCAGATCTCGGCTTTGGTGCCGTCGAACTCGATGACGACATCATGCGGTTCCATTGGCGCATGGGCGAGATACGGAAACTCGAACGTGGCCTCGATCACCTTGTCCGCCTTTTCGAGGGCCGCACCGGCGTCACCCTCGCTGCGGAAGGTCTTTCCCGGCGTTTCCGCAAGGGCCCGGTACTCTGCGAAGAGGTCGCCGGACGACCGGGTCTCGGCCCGGGAATCGTCCCATTCCACCGTCAGCGCTTCGCGGCCCTTGATGGCCGGCCAGGTCGACTTGGCGACGACGGCGATGCCGGCCGGGATCTGGACGACATCGACGACGCCGTTGACCTTTCGCGCCTCGGTGGCGTCGAAGGACTTCACCGTTGCGCCGAACTTCGGCGGCCGCGCGATGGTTGCCACGAGCATGTCGTCACGTTTCACGTCGAGGGCGTAGATGGGCGCGCCGACGGTCTTTTCAGGCACGTCGAGCCTCGGAAACGACTTGCCGATATAGACGAACGCGTCGGGCGACTTGAGTGCGGGCTTTTCCGGTGCGGGCAGTTCGGCCGCACGTGAGGCGAATTCGCCGAACGTGCCGGACTTTCCGGACGCGTGGGAGAGGGTGCCCGAGGAAATCCTGATTTCGCCTTCCGGCACGCTCCAGGCCCTTGCGGCGGCCGCGACAAGCATTGCGCGGGCCGCAGCCCCCGCCTCGCGGTACTGCATGAACGAGTTGGCAATGGCGGTCGACCCGCCGGTGCCCTGATAGGGGCCGAAAAACAGGTTGTTGTAGAGCTTGGCGTTGGCAGGGGCGAAGTCCACCCGCATCTGTTCATGGGATGCGTCGAGTTCCTCGGCGACGAGCGTCGCAAGGCCGGTCGCCGTGCCCTGGCCCTTGTCCAGATGCTTGGACAGAACGGTCACCGTGCTGTCGGGCGCAATGATCACGAAGGGGTTGAACGTGGCGTCGGCCGCGCTGCCCGACTCCGCCGCGCCGGCGGGAAGTCCCCAACCGACGACGAGGCCGGCCGCCAGTCCGCCGCTTGTGGCGAGAAACTGCCGGCGTGTCGGGTTGAACGACGATCTGTTGGCGATATGGTTCATGGCTCAGCCCTCCATGATTTCTGACGCGCGGTGGATGGCCTTGCGGATGCGGTGATAGGTGGCGCATCTGCACACATTGCCGTCCATGGCGTCCGTGATGTCTTCGTCGGTCGGTTTCGGGTTTTCCGCGAGCAGGGCGGTCGCCGCCATGATCTGTCCGGACTGGCAGTAGCCGCACTGGGGCACGTCCAGTTCCCGCCACGCCGCCTGCACGGCGTCGGCCGGTTTTCCCTTCAGCCCGTCGATGGTGATGACCTCGCTGTCGCCGACATCCTCGACCGCCGTCTGGCAGGAGCGCGTCGGTACTCCGTCGACATAGACCGTGCAGGCCCCGCACAGGGCGACACCGCACCCGAACTTGGTTCCCGTGAGGTCGAGTTCATCCCGAAGGGCCCAGAGCAAGGGCGTGTCCGGGTCGACGTCGACGTTGCGTTTCGCTCCGTTGACGTTCAATTCATAGCGCATTCGGTGATCCTCCTCCGTCTCGCACAGCCGGCAGCCGGACTGCACGCAAATCGACGCCCGTCGGCGTTCCTTGCATGATATGGGTCCGGACACCCGCCGGAGAACGGACGATCCTACGGGATGCTTGCCTAATCCTCCGGTGCAGGGCGAAATTTGTTGATGGCAAATGTGCGCGATTACATAGTCGACCCATGACCGAAGCCCAGGATCACAAGCCGGAGGTCCCGGCCGGACCGGCCTCATCGCTGCTGAAACATCTTCCGGGCGAGGGACTTTTCGATTCTCCCGTGCCCGGTGTGCGTCTCTTCAGGGCCGACCGCCCGGATGGCCGTACGCCGTGCATCTACGATCCCTGCATTCTCTTCGTGATCCAGGGCGCGAAGCGCGGCTATCTCGGAAGCCAAGCCTTCGACTACACCCCGGCCAACTACATGCTCTTTTCGGTTCCCATGCCCATGGAAGGCGAAATCACGAGGGCAACACCGGACCGTCCCTTCCTTGGCGTCGCCGTCGACATCGTGCCCGCCCTGATCGCCGACGTCCGCATGCAGGTCGAATGGTCGGACGCGGCGCCGGACAGTTCGCCGCGCAGCGTCGCTCTTACGCGCATGGATGACGGTATGGCCGCGGCACTGGGGCGTCTGTTCGCGAGCTTCGGCACTGTCAACGACGCGCGGGTGCTGGGACCGATGGTCGTACGCGAGATCCACTACCGCACGCTGATGGGCAATCTGGGCAACACGATGCTTTCTGCAGCCGGACGCCACGGCCACTACGAACGCATCCACCAGTTGCTGCGGGTCATCCAGACCGATTGCAGCGCCAGCCTCGACACGGCCGCCATGGCGGAGATCGCCCGGATGAGCAAGTCGTCGCTGCACGACAGTTTCAAAGCGATCACGTCCATGACGCCTCTGCAGTACCTCAAGTCGATCCGCCTGCACCGGGCCCGCACGCTCATGGTCAACGAGAGGCTGAGCGCGGGCGCGGCCGCCTACCGGGTGGGCTATACGAGCCCCTCGCAGTTCAGCCGCGAGTTCAAGCGCCTGTTCGGCTATCCGCCAAGCGTCGAGGCCCAACTCGACCGGGTGCCGGAACTGCAGTGAACCGACCTGTTCTCGGACCTTGCGCATGTGGATCCTGACTTTCGTCAGGAATTCGGGTGCGTGGGGGGGTGTTTCAGGTGTCGAGGGTTGGCACGGGCGGCATTGCCGTTCGGGTCGTCGACGCAGCCTCGGCGCGCCCAGCGAGTTGCAGGCGCGAATCGGACAGCCCTGAGAATTGGCGACGCAAGCCATGCCGCCCTCCACACCGCCGACGCACGCCAAAAACCCTCCGAATTGCCGGCGCAGGCCGGCATCCAGCGGGTGTCTGGATCCTGACTTTCGTCAGGAATTCGGGTGCGTAGGGAGCGTTTTTGGTGCCTGGGCCGGCAAGGACATCACCGCCCGGCGAAACGCCGATGCAACTCGGACTGTCCTGCGAAGTACCGGCGCATGCTAGCCTGTCCTTCGTAGTGTCTGCAAGGGCCGAAAACCCCTTCGAATTGCCGGCGTAGGCCGGCATCCAGCGGGTCTGGATCCTGACTTTCGTCAGGAATTCGGGTGCGGGAGGCGCGTTTCGGTGTCGAGGGTTGGCACGGGCGGCATTGCCGTCCGGGTTGTCGACGCAGCCTCGGTGCGCCCTCGCGAACTGCAGGCGCGAATTGGACAGTCCTACGAATTGCCGGCGCAGGCCGGCATCCAGCGGGTGTCTGGATCCTGACTTTCGTCAGGAATTCGGGTGCGGGAGGGGCGTTTCCGGTGTCGAGGGCCGGCAAGGACGGCACCGGCGTCGGCAATGCCGAGGCAAGCCGGAGCGCCCTCCGAACCGCCGGGGCGGTTCGGGCTGTGGCGAGGGTGTGTCAGGCTTCGACGAGGGCGACGCCTTTTTCCTCGAGGTAGGGGCGCAGTTCGCTTTTCTCGAACATTTCCCGGATGATGTCACAGCCGCCGACGAACTCGCCCTTGACGTAGAGTTGGGGGATGGTCGGCCAGCTTGTGTAGTCCTTGATGCCCTGGCGCAGGTCGTTGTCTTCCAGCACGTTGACGCCCTGGTAGGGGACGCCGACATAGTCGAGGATCTGGACGACCTGGCCGGAGAACCCGCACTGGGGGAAGTTCGGCGTGCCCTTCATGAACAGCACCACGTCGTTGTTCTTCACGGTGTTGTCGATCCAGGTCCTGATTGCTTCGTTGCTCATGATTGCGGTCCGTTCCTGATTTTGAGGTATGCCCGGCGCGTCAGTCTTCCGGGGCGGAAGTCTGCAGTGCGAGGGCATGGAGTTCAGTGCCCATATTGCCCTGAAGGGCCTTGTAGACAAGCTGGTGCTGCTGGACGCGCGTCTTGCCCTTGAAGGCCGATGAAATCACGGTCGCGGCGTAATGGTCGCCGTCGCCGCGAAGATCCTGAATGGTGACCTGCGCGTCCGGAAGGCCCTGCTTGATCAGGTTTTCGATTTCATTGGCGTCCATGGGCATGGCCGGTCGCTCCCGCACTGCCTTGTTGCACTCTCGTCACGTTGTAGCGCTGTCCATGTATCCGGGCAACCAGCCTTCATGGGCTTCGCGCAGGCCGGTCAGGGGCACGGCGTGTTCTCCGTCGACGCGAATGCTGTCGCCGCCGGCCGTTCCGGCCTGGCGGACGGTTACGCCGGCTTCTTCGGCCTTCGCGATGATTTCCGCGGATTTTTCCGCCTGCACGGACAGGACATAGCGGCCCTGGTCCTCGCCCCAGAGCAGGGCGTGGGGCGGCAGTTCATGGCCGGCCGTGGCGATGTCGGCGCCGATGCCGCCGGCCAGACACATTTCCGCGACCGCGACATAGAGGCCGCCGTCGGAACAGTCGTGAACCGTGTCGACGGTCCCGTCCTCGATCAGGGTCCGGACGAAGTCTCCGTTCCGGCGTTCTTCGCCAAGGTCGACGGGCGGCGGGGCGCCTTCGGCGCGTCCCGCGATATCACGCTGGTAGAGCGACTGGCCGAGATGGCCTCTTTCCGTGCCGACAAGCAGGAGCACATCGCCGTCGCGCTTGAGGGCGATGGTCGCGCGGCGCGAAATGTCCGCGATGAGACCGACCCCGCCGACCGCCGGCGTGGGATGGATGCCGCGGCCGTTGGTCTCGTTGTAGAAGGACACGTTGCCCGAGACGACGGGAAAATCGAGCGCCTTGCAGGCGTCCGACATGCCTTCAACCGCGCCGGCGAACTGGCCCATGATTTCCGCACGTTCCGGGCTTCCGAAATTCATGCAGTCGGTGATGGCGAGCGGCCTTGCGCCTACCGCGGTGATGTTGCGCCAGGCCTCGGCGACCGCCTGGCGACCGCCCTCGATCGGATCGGCCTTGCAGTAGCGCGGGGTGACGTCGGTGGTCACGGCGAGCCCCTTGCGGGTGCCGTGGACGCGCACGATCGCCGCGTCCCCGCCGGGGCGGGCGACGGTGTCCCCCATCACCATGTGATCGTACTGTTCCCAGATCCAGCGCCGGGACGCGAGATCGGGCGAGCCCATCATCCTGACGAGGGTCGCGCCGAGATCGGCGGATGGCGGGATGGCCGCCGGGGATAGGACGTTCTGTTTCGGCGTCGGCGTCCATGGCCGGTTGTAGACCGGTCCGTCGTTGGCGAGCGCGCCGATGGGAATGTCCGCCTCGGTCCGCCCCTGGTGACGCACGACGAGCCGGCCGGTATCCGTCGTGTGGCCGACGACGGCCACGTCCAGACCCCATTTCTCGAAGATCTCGCGGGCGCGGTCCTCGCGGCCGGGACGCAGCACCATGAGCATGCGTTCCTGGCTTTCCGAGAGCATCATCTCGTAGGCCGTCATCGCCTCTTCGCGGCACGGCACATGGTCGAGGTCGAGTTCGAAACCCACGCCGCCCTTGTCGCCCATTTCCACGGAGGACGACGTCAGCCCGGCGGCGCCCATGTCCTGGATGCCGATGATCGCGTCCTCGGCCATCAGTTCGAGGCAGGCCTCGAGGAGAAGCTTTTCCGTGAAGGGATCACCGACCTGGACGGTGGGGCGTTTCTCGTCGGAATCATCGTCGAACTCGGCGGATGCCATGGTCGCGCCGTGGATGCCGTCGCGGCCGGTCTTGGAGCCGACATAGACCACCGGATTGCCGACGCCGCTGGCCGCGGCATAGAAGATGCGGTCGGTGTCGACCACGCCCACGCACATGGCGTTGACGAGAATGTTTCCGTCGTAGCTGGTGTCGAAATTGACCTCGCCGCCGACCGTCGGCACGCCGATGCAGTTGCCGTACCCGCCGATGCCGGAGACGACCCCGGATACGAGGTGGCGGGTCTTCTCGTGATCGGGCGAACCGAACCGCAGGGCGTTGAGATTGGCGACGGGGCGCGCACCCATGGTGAACACGTCGCGCATGATGCCGCCGACGCCCGTGGCCGCGCCCTGGTAGGGTTCGATGTAGGACGGGTGGTTGTGGCTTTCCATCTTGAAGACGGCGGCCTGCCCGTCGCCGATGTCGACAATGCCCGCATTCTCGCCCGGTCCGCAGATGACCTGCGGTCCGGTCGTCGGGAACTTCTTCAGCCAGACGCGCGAGGACTTGTAGGAACAGTGCTCGGACCACATGACGGAGAAAATGCCGAGCTCCGTCAGGTTGGGTTCGCGTTCCATGATCGAGAGAATGCGCTGATACTCGTCGGAGGTCAGCCCGTGCTCGGCAACGATTTCCGGCGTGATGGCCGCCGCAGCCGTCGATCCCGTCATTGCAGCGTCTCCACCAGGCTTTCGAACATGCCCTTGCCGTCGGTGCCGCCGAGGTCCGGGTCGGCGAGACGTTCGGGATGCGGCATGAGCCCGAGCACGTTGCCAGCTTCGTTGTAGATGCCAGCGATGTTGCGCATCGAGCCGTTCGGGTTGGCGCCGGGAGAGATGTCGCCGGCTTCGTCGCAATACCGGAAGGCCACGCGATTGTCGCCTTCCAGCCGTTCGAGCGTGTCTTCGTCGGCGAAATAGTTTCCGTCGTGGTGGGCGACCGGAACCCGGATGACCTGGTCCTTGCCGTAGCGGCCGGCAAACGCGGTATCGGTGCGCTCCACGCGCAGGAGCACGTCGCGGCAGACATAGCGCAGCGATGCGTTGCGCATCAGCACGCCGGGGAGGAGGCCGGCTTCGGTGAGGACCTGGAAGCCGTTGCAGATGCCGAGCACGGGCGTGCCGGTCTCGGCCTTCTTCACCACTTCGCGCATGATGGGCGAATGGGTCGCCATGGCGCCCGGGCGCAGGTAATCGCCGTAACAGAAGCCGCCCGGCAGGACGATGAGATCGCCGTCGGGCAGGGCGGTTTCCGCATGCCAGACCATGTCCGGTGCCGTGCCCATTGCCTGTTCGAGCGACACGGCGACATCCCGGTCGCAGTTGGAACCGGGGAACACCACGACGCTTGCCTTCATGCCGGCACCAGTTCGATGTCGTAGTTTTCGATGACGGTGTTCGCGAGCAGCTTCTCGCACATGTCGGTCACGGCCTTGCGTGCCGCGGTCTCGTCCGACTCGTCAATTTCGAGTTCGAGGAACTTTCCCTGCCGGACATTGTCGACGCCGGCGAACCCCATGGATCCGAGCGCGTTCTCGATCGCCTTGCCCTGGGGGTCGAGAACGCCGTTTTTGAGTGTAACGGTGATGCGGGCTTTCATGCGCAGATATGACCCTCGTCGGTTACTTCACCAGTACGGGTCCGGATCCTTCCGGCCGTTCGTTTTCAAGCAGCACGCCGAGACGGCGGGCCACTTCGCGATAGGCATCCATCAGTCCGCCCATGTCGCGGCGGAACCGGTCCTTGTCGAGCTTGTCGTCGGTCTTCATGTCCCAGAGACGACAGGAGTCGGGGCTGATCTCGTCGGCGAGCACGATCCTCATCATGTCGTTCTCGTAGAGTCGGCCGAACTCGATCTTGAAATCCACGAGACGGATGCCGATGCCGAGAAACAGGCCGGCGAGGAAATCGTTGATGCGCAACGCGAGCGACATCATGTCGTCGATTTCCTGGGGGGTGGCCCAGCCGAAGGCCGTGATGTGTTCCTCCGACACCAGCGGGTCGTTGAGTTCGTCCGACTTGTAGCAGAACTCGATGATGGAGCGGGGAAGGGGCGTGCCTTCCTCGATACCGAGCCGGGTGGCCAGCGAACCGGCCGCCACGTTGCGGACCACGACTTCCACCGGCACGATCTCGACTTCGCGAATGAGTTGCTCGCGCATGTTGAGGCGGCGGATGAAATGGGTGGGGATTCCGATCTCGTTCAGTCGCGTGAAGAGGTATTCGGAGATCCGGTTGTTGAGGACGCCCTTGCCATCGATCGTGTCGCGCTTCTTGTTGTTGAAGGCGGTGGCATCGTCCTTGAAGTGCTGCACGAGCGTGCCCGGTTCGGGTCCTTCATAAAGGACCTTTGCCTTGCCCTCGTACACGCGGCGCCGACGGCTCATGTCTCAGATTTCCCTGTATTGCTGTCGTCGTATTGCTGTCGTCCGGTGGCGGCAGGCGTCGCCAGCGCGACGCATCGGCATGATATCCGATTCCGATCATTTCCGGAGAACTATAACGAATCCGCCCAGACGTCGACTCTTATCCGGACCGGACGCCGGTGCGTTCCGGCAGCGCTCTTCTACAGATGCCGCGTGTCCGGTGCCATTGGTCAATTTGCCGCGACCGGCAGGCCCGCGACTCCCTTGCGAATGCGGGGCACAAGGTCCACCAAACGGCCATGGATTTGTTGATTTAGACGCATCCTCAAGCTATGCCTTTGTGCACATCGCGACGACTTCAGATCAGGGAGCAGAGACCCATGTCGAGTTTTGATAAACGCAAGGACGGCTTCGAAAGCAAGTTCGCCCATGACGAAGAACTGCGCTTCAAGGCCACCGCGCGCCGCAACAAGCTGCTCGGCCTCTGGGCGGCGGAAAAGCTGGGTCTCAGCGGAGACGCGGCCGAAGACTACGCCAAGTCGGTCGTGAAGGCCGATTTCGAGGAGCCCGGCGACGAGGATGTGTTCCGCAAGGTCCGCAAGGATTTCGACGACAAGGGCGTCGACCAGTCGGACCACCAGATTCGCCGCACCATGGACGAACTGATGCAGACGGCCGTGCAGCAGGTCGAGGCCGCGCGCTGACGCGCCTTCCGGCGTCACGAGGGGACCATTGATGACACGTGAGTATCTCAGCGCACGGCTGAAAGCCGGCGAGACGGTTTTTTCCGCGTGGATGAGCAATCCCGCGAAATACGTCGCCCAGGTCGTGGCCCAGGGCAGCTGGGACTCCGTCGTCGTCGACATGCAGCACGGTACGTTCGACTACGAATCGATGCTGGACACGGTGGCCATCGTGACCGCCTCCGGGAAGGCCGCGATCGTGCGCATGCCTCTGGGCGACGAGGGCATGATCGGCCGCATCCTCGACTCCGGCGCCCAAGGGGTGATCTGCCCCATGGTCAACACCGGGCAGGATGCGTCGCGGTTCGGCCGCGAAACGAAGTTTCCGCCGCTGGGCCTGAGAAGCTGGGGCCCGCACCGGGCGCTCGACGTGCTCGATTTCGACAAGAACGACTACCTGGCGGAAGCCAATGACTTCTGTCTGTCGTGGGCGATGGTCGAGACCGAAACCGCGCTCGGCAACATCGATTCGATCATGTCGTCGAAAGCCATCGACGGGGTCTTCATCGGACCGAACGATCTTTGCGTCTCGCTGACCGGCGGCAAGATGGTCGATCCGGGCGAGAAGGTGGTGATGGAGGCCGTCGACCACATCCTTCGCAAGGCCCATGCCCATCGCGTCATCCCGGGCATTTTCGCCAACACGCCCGAGCTCGCCCGGACCTACAGCGACATGGGCTTCAAGTTCATCACGGTCGCCAACGAGATCGCCTACGCCCGGATCGGCGGCGAATTCCTGCTGGACATGATCCGCAATCCCGACGATAGCGACGGCGACGACTGAGACCGGACGGTCAGGGGCCTATTTCTTCGGCTCCTCGTCGAAGCTTTCTCCGCATTTCAGGCAGTCGTTGATCTTGAAGATCCTGAACCGGTAGCCGTAGACCGCTCCGCAATGGGGGCATCTTCGCTTGGCCTGGATGGACCAGGCGATCGTTCCGGCGAAGAACAGCCCGACCATGAGGGCACCGGCCGCCTTGGGCGTCGCCAGTCCGAAGACGGACAGGAGCGCCAGCAGGAACAGGCAGGTGGCGGCGATGGTGAAGGAGATCTGTCCCCAGTCCCACTGGGCCGGCGGTTTCATGGCGTGGCGCTCCCCAGACCGCCCGAACGGTCAGGATTCACCGAAGACCCGCTGGAAAATCGTGCCCACATGCTTGGTATGATAGCCGAGATCGAACAGGGCTTCGAGTTGTGCATCCGTCAGTGCGGCCGAGACTTCGGTGTCCGCCTTCAGCAGTTCGAGAAAATTGCCCTCGCCGCGCCACACGGGCATGGCGTTGCGCTGCACGAGACGATAGGCGTCCTCGCGGCTGACGCCGGCCTGGGTGAGGGCGAGCAGGACCCGCTGGCTGTGGATGAGGCCACCCAGGCGGTCCATGTTGGCGATCATGTTTTCGGGGTAGACGACGAGCTTGTCGATGACGCCGGTCAGGCGTGCCAGCGCGAAGTCGAGCGTGACGGTGGCGTCCGGGCCGATGCCGCGTTCTACGGACGAATGCGAGATATCGCGTTCGTGCCACAGGGCGACGTTTTCCAGGGCCGGCATGGCCATCGAGCGGACCAGCCGGGCGAGGCCCGTGAGGTTTTCCGTCAGCACCGGGTTCCGCTTGTGCGGCATGGCCGACGAACCCTTCTGGCCCGGGGAGAAATACTCCTCGGCCTCGAGCACCTCGGTGCGCTGGAGATGGCGGATTTCGGTCGCCACCCGTTCGATCGAACTCGCGACCACGGCGAGCACGGAGAAGAACATCGCGTGCCGGTCGCGCGGGATCACCTGGGTGGACACCGGTTCGGGCTCCAGTCCGAGCGCGGCGGCGACGTGTTCCTCCACCCGCGGATCGATGTTCGCGAACGTGCCCACAGCACCGGAAATCGCGCAGGTGGCGACCTCCCTGCGTGCCTGGACCAGGCGCTCGCGGTTGCGATCGAACTCCGCGTAGGCCTGGGCCATCTTGAGGCCGAAGGTGACCGGCTCGGCATGGATGCCGTGGCTGCGGCCGACGCAGACCGTCTCCCGGTGCTCGAAGGCCCGCCGCTTCAGGGCCGCGAGCAGGTCATCCAGATCGGCGATGAGGATGTCGGCGGCGCGGACCAGCTGGACGTTGAAGCAGGTGTCGAGCACGTCCGACGACGTCATCCCCTGGTGGACGAACCGGGCCTCGGGTCCCACATGTTCGGCGAGGTTGGTGAGAAAGGCGATGACGTCGTGCTTGACCTCGCGTTCGATCTCGTCGATGCGGTCGACCTCGAAGGCGCCTTTCTCCCAGATCGTCGCGGCGGCTTCCTTCGGGATCACGCCGAGTTCGGCGAGCGCGTCGCAGGCGTGGGCTTCGATTTCGAACCAGATGCGAAACTTGGACTCAGGCTCCCAGATGGAAGCCATGTCGGGGCGCGTATATCGGGGGATCATGAGAACTTTCCGGGCTTGCGGTGGCAAGGCCGTCCATGTAGCAGATGACGCGCCGGCGCTCAACGGAATCCGGCCGGCAATGGAGTGGATATCATGCGGACAGGTTTCGCGACGTTTGTATTGGCGCTGGCGGCGATCACCTGCGTTCTCGTCGGACCGGCCGCCGACCGGGCCACCGGCTTCGAGACCTATCGGGCCTACGCCGAAGGGCTTCTCGCGCGGCCTCCGGCAGGGGTGCGCGTGCGGGCCGACCTCGAGAAGCTGCTCGACGGGCTCGCGTCGTCCGCGCGCCGGAAGGCCGGCCGGCGCGGCGTCAAGGCGAGCGGTCTTCTGCGCAAGGCGGCACGCGCGCAGGCCATCGACCTCCTGCGTACCGGGCGGGTCGGGCACAGGTCCAAGCGCGGCGACCGGTTCTCGGTGCGCTTCGAGGCGTTTGCCGGAGAGGAGCACGGTACGCACGGGGAGAACGCTCTCCGCAGTGCGAAGAGGGCCGGTACGGCGTCGGGGCAGGCGCGCCACATGATGAAGGTCTGGCTCGGCAGCGCAGGTCACCGCCGGAACCTCATGGGCCGCGACTACCGGTATGTCAGCACCGGGGTCGTCCAGAAAGGCTCCACCTTCTACGCGGTCCAGATGTTCTGGGAAAAGTAACCCGCCACTGCGTGACGCAATTATTGCGCCGGTTCCACGATGGCCTGCCGTTCGGCTTGTCGTCGCGGGAAGGAGAGTGTTTCGGACGTGGAAACGGTCACGGCCGCGGGTACGACGGTGGCCCGGCACATCCGTCCATGGAAGAGACCCAGGGCGTCTTCATCGTCCGTTCCCCTGCGATCGGTTTCGGACAGAAGCAGGCACTGACGGGCCGTACCTTTCGCGTCACCCGGCGCCTCGACGATGACCGGTTCGTCGGGAAGGGTGTCGGCAAACGCGATCATGCCGGTCACATTCGACTCTCCCGGCCCGCGTGCGTCCACGTATCCGATCCGCGGGTCTTCCTCCGGCGCGCTCGCCCGGCGCCACAGAACGGCTTTCCATCGGGTCCTGCCCGGACGGCGCCAGGACCCGTTGTCCAGGAAATCCTTCAGGATGTCGTAGGGCGTGCGGCTGGTTTCACGGTATCCGTAGATGGGGCGGAACCAGCGGCCCGCATGCAGGACGAGGTCAGCGTCGTCTTTC
This sequence comes from Hyphomicrobiales bacterium, assembly GCA_965227875.1. GTDB lineage: Bacteria > Pseudomonadota > Alphaproteobacteria > Rhizobiales > JAJFHC01. The sequence goes on along the minus strand of OZ245783.1, from coordinate 5,291,682 downwards.
TGGCGGGGCTGCGCCCACTCGATCCGTGCGGTGACGTCCGGGTTCCCGGCGCGCGTGTCCCTGGAAAATTCGGAGAGCCTGATGTCGGCGTTCAGGCCGGGCAGGAAGATGCGGGCGTCGCAGGCCGGTACGCCGGATACGTCGAAGCCGGCGGGGAGCCTAAAAACGATCTCCTCGGTGGACAGTTCACGCGATGCCAGCAGCACGTTGGAGCCGTCCGGAAGTTCCAGCCGGAACGGCACATCCACGAGGTGGCGATACGGCGACTCGAAATACCGCGCTGCCCGCAGTGTGTCGACGATCACACTGAGGGCGAGGCCTCCGTTATAGGCGGCCAGGAGGCCGACGAAGGCGTAGAGCCAGAGCGGGAGGGCCTCCCGCGGGGCGACCCATTGCATGACACCGCCGAATATGATCGCGGCGAGGCAAAGCCCCACGACCAGGACCTGCGGTGCGACCATGGTGAAGGGAACACGGTTGTCTACTTCCTTGGAGGATACGCGGAACCTGATTTTCGCCCTGAACAGGCCGGTGACGGAAAGCATGCCGGGCACGAACTGCGCGACGCTGAACTTTTCCGACGTGATCAGGCGGCCATAGCCGCGGCCGAATTCCTCGAACAGGAGGAAGGTGAAGATGATGTAGGGGCAGAAGAACGCCAGGAAGACTACGGGGTCGGAGATGAACGGCGGGATCTGCAGGAAGAGCAGAATGATGGGCGCGAGCATGTAGATGAAGCGCTGCCAGCCGTTCAGGTAGTTCCATGCGAGCGCGCTGTAACACAGGCTCTGGCCCCAGGTCAGCCCGCTCGAGAAGGGCAGGTCCTCCTCGCGGTGCACCTGCATGTTGCCCTCGCCCCAGCGCAGGCGCTGCCGCAGGAAGCCGGCGAGGCCGTGCGGCGCGATGCCGTAGGCAAGCGGCGTGGGATGGCTCGCCGTGTCATGCCCGGCGCGCTGCAGCTTGACCGCCGTGTGCATGTCCTCGGTGACGGTTTCTTCCGCGATGCCGCCGATGGCCTCGAGCGCGCTGCGGCGTAGGACGGCGGAAGTTCCGCACCAGGTGGCGGCGTTCCAGTGGTTTCGACCCGGCTGGCCCACATTGCGAAAGACGGACTGGTCGTTCCAGATGAGCGGGTCGGTCTTGTCGCGCCCGTACTGGAAACTGTTGAAGTTGAAGTTGTCCTCCACGGTCTGGACCATCGCCATCTTCGGATTGTTGAAGTACCCCAGCGTTTCGTGAAGGAAGTTTCGCTGTGGCACATGATCCGCGTCGAGCGTGACGATGATCTCGCCGGTGCTGTGTTTCAGGCCGTTGTTGAGGTTTCCCGCCTTCGCGCCCTTGTTCTCGGTGCGGGCGAGGTAGTTGCAGCCGAGTTCGGTTGCGAGATCACGGATTTCGTCCCGGTTTCCGTCATCGAGGATCCAAGTCTTGTGAGGATACTCGATGGCAAGGGCGCCAAGCGCGGTGCGGCGGATGACGTCGACGGGCTCGTTGTACGTGGTGATCATGACGTCGACGGTGACGTCGGGGATGGGGCCGCCATGGGGGACCGTGATCCGCCGCCATCCGGTAAAGGCGATCACGAAACAGATGACCGTGGAGAACAGTTCGGCCGCATAGAACAGCGCGCTGTAGAACGGGTTTTCTGTGTTGAAGACGGTAAGCCGCCAGATGAAATAGGCGGCGGCTGTCGTCACGTAGAAGCAGAAGATCGCCGCGCGGAGGCGATGCCTGCCTCGCGTTTCGTGCAAACGGTTGTCTTCGGTGGCGCTGGGCGGCAAGGCATCCCGGAGCATCCGCAAGACACCCCGCGACCGCGGCGACGGGCTGGTGGAGATCTCAGTCAAGTGTGCTCCTCAGGTGTCGCGACATCGCGTCTGCGGTCCACAGGCTGAGTGCGGCGATCGTGAGTGTCGGGTTCCCCGTGCCACCGGTCGGGAATGCCGCGCTGCCGGCCACGAACAGGTTCGGATGGTCGTGACTTCTTCCATGCCGGTCCAGAGCGGATGTGGCGGCATCGTTGCCCATTCGGATCGTCCCCATCAAATGCGAACTCAGCTGGGCGTCGCGCCGACCTACCACATGCAAAAGTCCATCATCGGTCATCTTCTTCAGCAGACCGCCCAGGTAGTCCCCGGCCGCATGGCTATATGGATCGATTAGATGGACGATGTCCATAGCGGGCAGGCCGGCACCGTCCCGCCTGGTCCAGTCCAGCGCGATGCGGTTGTCGTAGTCCGGTTTCTCTTCCGCGATGACGATGAAGCGGAACCGGCGTGCGGCTTCGGCACGCAGCCTGCGGTCGAAGTCGGGGCCGGCATGTCCGGCCACGGCCAGTTCGTGGACGATGGGCCGCAGGTTCAGGTTGTTGTCGACGACGAGCAACCCGCCGGCGCGGGCGGTTCGGAACGGACCGTCCCTGAAGCTCGACGAGACGGACAGCGAGAGGGGGCCGCGACCGGGATAGACCGGTTCGGTCATCCTGATCGTGTAGTGCACCTCCGCATGGTCCATGAGATAGCGCCCGACGACGCCGGAACGATTGGCGATCCCGTCCGGATGAGCGTCGTCGCGCGAGGCCAGCAGCAGTCTCGGGGTCTCGAGGCCATTGGCCGCGAGCAGGTAGATGCGGGCGCTTATCGTCCCCCGGCTGCCGTCCGAACGTTTGTATTCCAGATGCCGGATATGGCCGTCGGGACCTGCGGAGACCTTGGTGACGACCGTATCGGCGCTTACGGCGCAGCCCTTGTCCTGCGCGCGGCGCACATGGATCGAGGCGTTGTACTGCGCGCCGATCGGGCAGATGGGCGTGCAGAGATTGTGGCCCTCGCAGGCCGGTCGGCCCTGGTAGGGTTTCAGACCACGCGGTTGCGGTGTCGGCTGCAGCTCGATCCCGTAAGGCGCGAGGGCTGCTGCAATCTTCCGGTCGAACGCGGAAAAGGGCATGGGAGCGACCGGAAACGGACGCGACCGGGGCGCACCGTAGTCGGCATCGCTGTCGCCGGAAATGCCGAGTTCATCCTCGGCATCGCAATAGTATGGCTCAAGTTCGTCATAGGTCAGCGGCCAGTCCACGCCGTATCCGAAACTCGATTTCGTCGACAGGTCGCTCGGCAGGTAGCGCGGCGCGATGCCCGACCAGTGCCAGGTGGTTCCCCCGACATTTCTGAGGTACTCGACCGTGGAGGGCTCGCCGCCGTTGATCCGAAGCACTTCGGATGTTCTCGGACCGCCGACCCGCGGCGCGATCTCGGGGTCGGGATAACCGGCAGATATGTCCCACTCCGGCGAGCTGCTGGTGTTCTGGAAGACCTCCTGGCCATCGATCCAGGGCCCGGCCTCGATCATAAGCACCTTCAGGCCCTGTCCTGCAAGGCGGTCCGCCACGAGAGCGCCGGCCACGCCGGACCCGACAATCGCGACGTCGTACGCGTTATCGAGCATGGTCTGGTCTGCCTGGAGCAAGCACGTCTCGCGCCATCGTGGCGCCCGGATGCGGTCGAGAGATGCGTCGGAACGTACAGTCCGGTTCGTCGGACCCCATGCCGGTCAGATGCTTCATCACGGTTCTTCCGACCAGTAACCCGGCCTGCGCCAGGGCGCATCCTCGCCGGGGACAGCGCGGTAGTCCGCCACGACGGAATTCATCAGGGCGTTTTCCCAGGCGATCCTGACCAGCTTCCCGTCATGCTCGTAGACGCCGGTGTAGAGGGTCTCGAGCAGGTGCGACACGAACCACCTCTCGTGTTCCTGCAGCGCGCCCTGCGAGACGAGATCGGAGACGTTCGCGCCGGCGCTTTTCTCTGCCAGTGCTGTGTCCAGATCCCGGAATGCCGTGGCGATGTGCTTGTTGCCCCATGGCTCGCCGCGCATGAGTTCGAATGCGGACTGCAGCAGGTCGCGGTCTATCTCAGTCCGGCCGGTCACCCAGAGACACAGTTGACGGAAGTTGTCGAAGCTGGCGGGTGGAAGTCCGGCAGGGACCTGGAGGGAAACGTCCTCGGCCGTTCCGGCGAGAGCGCTTGCCGCGCCCGCGGGCAGTGCGGTCTTGGCCAGACCGGCGGCAATCGAGATTACGGTTTCACGTCTGTTCATCTGAGCACGATCACCTGTCAACGCCGCACGATCGGCTAGCAAACTACGGGAAAGGGGGGCGCGACGAAACCCGAATTCCGGTTTTGCGGTCGTGGCGAAACGTCCCAATCCATCGTCGGCCTATTGCTTCAGTTGCGCCAGAAGCGCGTCCGCCGATCGCAGGGCGAGGGCCGCAATGGTCAATGTCGGGTTCGCCGTTCCGCTGGTCGGAAAGAGGGCACTGCCGGCCACGAACAGATTCCGGTGGTCATGGGTGCGGCCGTCGGGATCCGCTACGGAGCTCTTCGGATCCTTGCCCATCCGCAGGGTTCCCATCAGATGCGTTCCGAGAAGCAGGTCCCGCCTGCCGAGAATGCGCCACCGGCCCTCGATTTCGATTTTTCGCAGGATCTCGACCAGGCGGTCTCCGGCTATCCTGCAATAGGGGTCTTCGCTGATGTTCGCCCGCATTTTCGGCAGGCCGGCGCGATCGGGACGTGACCAGTCCAGGACGATCCGGTTGTCGGCATGGGGACGTTCCTCGGCAATGAGGATGATCCGGAAGCGGCGCGAAGCTTCTTCGGCCAGCCGCCTCTCGAACGAGGGGCCGGTCAGACCGTCCCGCAGCAGTTCGGTCGCGATTTCCCGCAGCACGAGGTTGTTGTCGACGACAAGCAGACCGCCCGCATGTCGGGAGCGGAACGGCCCGTCGCGCAGACTGGACGATATGGTGAGCGAAAGCGGACCGCGGCCGGCATGGACGGGCACTGCCATGCGCAGGGTCATGTGCATTTCCGTGTGCCCCATGAGATATCGGCCCACATTGCCGGACCTGTTGGCGAGGCCGGAGGGGAAGCGACTGTTTCGCGACGCGAGCAGCAGCCTTGGAGATTCCACTCCGTTCGCTGCAAGCACGAATGTCCTGCCGCGGAACGTGCGTTCGCTGCCGTCCGGGCGCCTTGCGTCGACGGAATGCACGCTGTCGTTGCGAGAGGTGCGCATCCGGGTGACGACATGTTCGGGGAACACGGTCGCGCCATTGCCCTCGGCCCGTTCGACGTGGATGGTGGCGGTGTATTGCGCCCCGATCGGGCAGACGGGGGTACAGAAATTATGCCCGTGACATGCCGGCCGGTCGCCGTATGTCGTCATGCCCCGGGCCTGGGGCATGGCCTGGATCTTCACGCCATGAGGCGCCAGCCCCGCCGCAATATGCCGGTCCAGCGGCGTGAAAGGCATGGGCGGTAGCGGGAAGGGCGCGGTGCGCGGCGTGCCGTAGTCGGCCGCGTCATCGCCCGATACGCCGAGTTCGCGTTCGGCCCGGTGATAATAGGCTTCTAGTTCGTCATAGGTTACCGGCCAGTCGACGCCGAAACCGAAGCTCGATTTCGTGGCCATGTCGCTGGGAAGCAGCCTCGGTGTGCATCCCGACCAGTGCCAGGTGGTGCCGCCAACGCAGCGAAGATAGGAGACCTCGGCTTCGCCGTCGGCGGTGAGGTCGAACATTTCGGACGTGTGCGGACCGCCCGCCCGGCGTGCCATGGGTGGATCGGGATACCCGGCCGAGGCATCCCATTCCGGGGATGCCTTCGTCGCGGCGAAGACATCGCCGCGGTCGAGCCTGGGGCCGGCCTCGATCAGGGCGACGGATCGGCCTGTTGCGGCAATACGGTCCGCGATCAGGGCGCCGGCGACACCCGAGCCCACGATGACCGTATCGAAATCGAACTCATCCGCGGACATGACTCGCCAGGGTACTCGTGAAGGAAACAGGACCCCGAAAACAATTCGGGCGGTGCGTGAAACACACCGCCCGAATGCAAACAGGAATTGTTATGCGGTGCGGATCAGAACGCGTAGGACGCTCCGAGGCTGCCGTACACGCTGTCGTCGCCATTGCCGTCGACGAAGGCATAGCCGGCGGAAACGCTGAACCCGATCGGGCCGAGAGACGCGCCCTTGAGGAACAGGCCGATCCGCTGCTGGTCGAACTCGTCATTGCCGAGCAGGACGCCTTCAGGGCCGACGACGTAGCCGGCGCCGACCGTGTGACCGACACGCAGGCGAGCCCAGTAGTCGTCGTTCGTGGTGGCGTAGCTTGCCGCGCCGCTCACGTAGTAGTCGGTCACGTTCGCGGTTTCAGCTTCGAGCTGAACCTTGGCACCGAACTCGCTGCCGCGGGTGGAGTTGGCGGGGTCGTTGGGGGACAGGTCGTTGTCCGCGAAGTTGCCGCCGACATAGGCGCTGTAGCGGACATTGCTGTCGAACCACTGGTAACCGACCATCAGGTCGGCGGTGAAGACGTCGCCGTTGACTTTGCCGAGGGCACCGCCAGCGTTGTAGTCATACTCGCCGAAGCCGACGAAGCCGCGGAGCAGCCAGCCGTCGGTGTTCAGGTCGCCGTTCCAGGCGTGAACGCCGCCGAGGTGCAGGAAGTAGGAATCTTCCTTCACATCGAAGCCGGAAAACAGAACCGTGCTCGGTCCGAACGTCGCCGGCGGACCGTCGGGCGTGTAGAGATCCGCAGCCTGTGCGCTGCCGATCGCAAACGATGCCGTCGCGAGGAAAGCCGCGCCAACCGCCGCGCGCATGCTCTTCGTGGAAAGGTTCGATTTGAACATTAGCTGTTACCCTCAGTGCAGATATTTAGTGCAGATTTGCCACTTTGACGCTGTGTTGCCGGAACCCCGAGTTCGCAGCGTTCGAAATCCTCATTTCATCAAGTTCCAAGCAATACACCTTTGCCGCGTGCCCATCCAGCCCTTGATGCGCAAATGGGCGGGTCCTGGCCCGTTCCGGGACGATTATCGCCGAGGGTGTTGCGTCTGTGTCACAGAATTTTCTGATTCCGACGGTGTTTCCGCCGGACAGTTCGCAGAATGACACCAGTTCCACCCCTGATTCTCCGTTCAGGGGTCTCACGTAGCCAAGTCGGGATACAGGTGATTCTCCGTTCTCGACGGTCAAAACCACCGGTTGCCAGCCTTGTGAATCGTCGCGGGGTCTATGCGGCTTGCGTCTTAGGAGGACGTCGCCCAGAAACTCGAGCGGTGTGCGGAAATAGGCCGCGCGTGGAATGAAGTTTCGGTGCCAGTCCACCGAAAGAAGGCTGTCCGCAAGACGGTCGGAGGTGGTCCGGTCTGGCCAGGTGAAGCGTGCCTCGGTCAAGTTTTCCCCGGCGCGGCTGAAACTGTGCAATTGCACGGCAAGCGGGCCTGAGGGGAGGTAGACCGTACCCGGCACCGTCCCCTCGGGCAGACTTTCGATGTCCGGTACGGTCACGGCGTTCAGCGATATCGCCTCGGTGACCCTCTTTACGCGCCCGTGCGGCAGTTCGATTTCGATGGGCAGGGGAACGGGAAACCGGAATTCCTCATGGGATTCCGCCACATTGCGCCGCACCTTGTTGACGAACAGCGTACAGCGAATGACGTTGAACACGGCCCAGAAACCCGCGATGAGAAGCAGGTCGACATTGTACCCGGGCGCGAAACTCGCGAACAGATCGACATCGGTGTTGAGAAGGAAGATCAGCCGCCCGAGGGGACCCAACTCGAATTCGCCGAGATTCCGGTAGACCCCCACCGCCAGGGCCACGAGACTGAGGGTCAGGACGGTGAGTTGCGGGGCGAGCAGGCGCCACTCGATCCGGCCCTTGAAGGCCTTCGACGACGACTTCCACGCCATCTTGTTCCGCACGATTGCGAAGGTGGCGCGGATGTAGATGGGAAAGCGGGTCATGCTGAACATTTCGTTCAGCCAGTAATGGCCGTAGCCGCAGGCCAGCTCCTGCAGCATGAGATACCCGAAGACCGGATAGGCGATCATGCACAGGATGTTGAAGATCGATATGTCGAAAGGCGGCGTTCCGGTCAGGAGCGAATAGACCGGCACCGTATACATGATGATCTGTTGCCAGCCTTCGAGATAGACGAGCCCGAGCGTCAGGTAGTAGAGCCGCTGGCGAAGCGTAAGTCCGCTGCAGGTAAGGATGTTTTCGTGCCGAAGGGCGTGCACGTTACCGTGGCCCCAGCGCAGTCGCGTCTTGTAGTATTCCCCCAGGTCGACGGCGCCCACGCCATATGCGATCGCCTCGTTGATGTAGACGGCCTTGTATCCCTTGCGATGCAGTAGGAGGGACGTGTGCATGTCCTCGGTGACGGTCTGCCACGGGATGCCGCCGATTTCATCGAGGGCGGAGCGGCGGTAGACGACGGACGTGCCCACGCAGGTGGCGGCGTTTTCGGAGTCCTTGCAGCCTTCCATGACGTCGTAGAAGTAGGACTGGTCGTGCCACAGGCCGCCGGCCTTGTGGTGGTCGATATACTGGAACGACGTGATGTTGTAGAAGTCCTGCGGCGCCTGGACGAGGGCGACTTCGGGATCGTCGACGAAGCCGAGCAGGACATCCAGTGCCCGCGGCATGGGAATGTGGTCTGCGTCGAACGTGGCGACGAAATCCGCGGTGCTGTGTTTCAGCGCGTTGTTGATGTTGCCGGCCTTGGCGTGAGTGTTCTCCTTCCGGGCGAGGTAGCGGACGCCGAGTTCCTCGGCGAGGGCTTTCATTTCCGGCCTGTCCCCGTCGTCGAGCAGCCAGGTTTCGTGGGGATAGGTGATGCCGACAGCGCCCCTCAGCGTTCTGCGGAGGAGTTCGACGGGTTCCTGGTAGGTCAGGACGAAAACGTCGACGGACAGACCTTCGGGAGGGGCCTTCGGTTCGCGGTGATTGTAGGAAAACGAGACGAAGATCGTCGACAGGCCGAGAACGAGGCCGATCACTTCCGCCGTGAAGAAGACAGACGAAAGGACCAGCGCGTCGCTGTTGAATATGGTGAGCCGCCAGGAGAGGTAGACTGCGGAAACCGCGACGAAAATGGCTCCGACCACCAGGCGCTGAGGCCGCCGCCGCCGAAGTCTCTGTTCTACTCGACGGCTTGTGGACATGGAACTTCCATCGTGGTGCTGCGTGCTTGTCGTGCGAGTGCCCGAGAACGGACTTTGCGCCGGAAATGGGCAGATTCTGAGATTTTTCAAGGGAAGGCTTTGCCTTGCCGAATGGCGAACCTAGAGCGTATCTCTTTTACATGGAAGCGCTTTGACCGCGTTTTTTGCGTTCGCCGGCAAGGCGTGCGGCCCGCCGTGGCCTGGTTGACCACAAGGGGCGCACAACGCAGTCCGGGGGGCGCAAAAACACGGCCTTCGGTGGGCCAAATCCGCCCGTCGGCCACGTTGCGGCGCTTGCGAGATGTCCCGCATCGCGCTGCGCACCGCGCCTTGCCGAACGAACGGATTTGGAACCATCAAACGATTCCATGTAAGCGATATACGCTCTAGTGACGCGGCCTCTTGAGTTCAACCAGTTTGGTGCAGGTGCGACACCCGATGCGCCATGCGGGACGCGGACCCGAACCGCATCTGTTCATCGGTGGGCCGCCGCCAGTTCGTCCGCGAGGCGCAGTGCGAGCGCGGCGATCGTGAGCGTGGGAGGGTTCGCGCCGCCCCCGTTGGGGAACACGCTGCTTCCGGCGATGTAGAGATTGGGATGGTCGTGGGTCCTGCAGTTGCTGTCGACAACGGAAGTCGACGGGTCGTCACCCATGCGCATCGTTCCGATCATGTGGTTTACGGTGATGAGATCCGCGCTGTGTTCGATCTCGACGTCGCCCAACCGGGCTGCGATGTCGTCGAAGACGGCGCGCAGATGCTCGACGCCCCTTGCCGCATAAGGCCCCGGCTCGAAATGCAGACGAAGACCGGGAAGCCCTGAACTGTCCCGGCGCGCGTGGTCCAGGCTGACCCGGTTCGCGCGGTCCGGCAGCACCTCGACATAACCGCTGATCTCCAGTGTGTGGAAGGCCTCTCTCCTGATCGCTTCGTCGAGTTGGCGTCCGTATATCCCCGCACGGATCTTGCGGTCGGTGATGTCGAACAGGTTGAGCCTGCCGCCAAGCTCGATGCTGAAGCCGCTCCGGGTCGACCGGAACGGACCGTCGATGAACTGGTGCATGCCCGAAATCGCCACCGGCCCGCGTCCGGCGTAGACGGGGTCTCGGAAAGTCAGCCACGCTGTGGCCTTGGGGTGATCCATGTAATACCGGCCGACCGTGTTCGAACTGTTCGCGATGCCGTCGGGAAACCGTTCGGTCCGCGACATGAGACAGAGCTTCGGCGTTTCCACGCCGTTGGCGGCGAGGATGAACGTGGAGCCGGAAACCGACTGTTCCTCGCCGTCAGGACTCCGGACGAGAGCCTTGCTTATCCTGCCCTGTTCATCCGTCTCGAGTGCGATGACGGGGCTGTTCTCCCTGATCGAGGCGCCGACGCGTTCGGCCTTTTCGACATGGGCGATGGCGGCATATTGCGCCCCGCTCGGGCAAAGGACATGGCAGGTGTTGTTGCCCTGACACGGCGGCCGGCCGTCATAGTCCATACTGTTGCGCGCCACCGTGAGCGGTTCGACCCTGTAGGGCGACCCGGCCAGGCGATCGGCGATCACGTCGTCAGCGTAGCTTGGAACGAATGCGGGCATCGGCAGGTCGCCGCGGTCTTCCTCCGCGTTCGTGCCGGAAGCGAAGGGCGCTGTCCCGGATATGCCGAGCTCGCGTTCGGCCAGTCGATAGTACGGTTCGAGTTCCGAATAGGAAACCGGCCAGTCTGCGCCTACCCCGAACAGCGTCTTCTGCCGCAGGTCGTTGGGCCCGAAACGGCGCGAGTTCGCGGGCCAGTGCCAGGTCGTCCCACCAACGCCGCGGATATAGTGCGGGTCGTAACCGGACAGGCCCGAAATCTCGAGATAGGGTTCCTGCGCCGACGGATCCGGTCCCGGAGCCCAAGGCGCATTGGGGTAGGGGGCCAGGTCGTCGTGACGCTGAGAGGCCGTGAACCGGGCAAGGGCTTCTGCCCGGTCGATCCGGGGACCGGCTTCCAGAACCACGACACGGAGCCCGCGTTTGGCGAGTTGCCATGCCGGCAGAGCGCCCGCAACGCCCGAGCCGATGACGACGACGTCGAAGTGTGGGGTGCCAGCCATCTGGATCAGTTCGCGATTTCTTGCGTGATGTGTTTCATGGGCTCTTCTCGGTGCGGATGTCGTCAAACCGGGATGCGATCCGGCTCTTTCATCGGATTTGTCGTGAAATCGTGTCGGCCGTGCGCAGGGCAAGCGCCGCGATCGTCAACGTGGGCGCCTTGGCGCCGCCGGCCGTCGGAAAGACGCTGCTTCCCGCGACGAAGAGATTTGGATGGTCGTGGGCCCGGCAGTCTCGGTCCACGACAGAGCTTGCCCTGCTGTTGCCCATGCGCATCGTGCCCATGAGATGATTGGCCGTGTAGAGACCCGCATGTTCCGTCGTGGTTGCGCCAAGGTGCCTGGCCATGGTGTCAAGCGTGCGGCGCATTTCCTGCAATGCGGCGTTTTCATATTCGCCGAGATGAAAGCGCAACCGGATTCGCGGCAGCCCGGTCGAATCCAGCCTGGCGCGGTCGATGCTCACCCTGTTCTCACGTTTCGGCAAGACGTCGATGAACCCGCCAATGGCAATCTGATTTGCCGCCTGCTGCCGGAGGCTGCGGTCGATTGTTTCCGGGGCCGCGCCATCCTGAACGAGACGAGCGGTCAGCGCTTCCGGCTGCAGCTTGTTGTCGAGTCCGATGCGAAAACCGCCGCGGGTCCTGCGGAACGGGCCGTCCTCAAACTGGTCGCAAACCGTGCCGTTCACCGGTCCACGGCCGGAATAAAGCGGCTCGGGCGTCGACATCCGGACACTCGAGCCCGGATGGTCCATGAAGTTGCGCCCGACCTCGCCGCTCGAGTTGCACAATCCTTCCGGGTTTTTCTCCGAGGTGGAGAGCAGTGCGAGCCGGGGCGTTTCGATGCCGTTTGCCGCCAGGACGAAAACGTCGCCGCGAACCGTCAGCCGCGACCCGTCCGGGCGTCTTGCCGTTGCAGCGGACACGCGGTTCTCCCCGGTGACCTCGAGCCCGGTGACAAGGGCATTTTCGACGATCATCGCGCCTTCCCGTTCCGCCTTCGTGACATGCACGTCGGCGGCATATTGCGCACCGATCGGACACAGGGGAATGCAGTTGTTGTTGCCCTGGCAACGCGGCCTTCCGTCGAAGTCGTGCGACAGCCTGGCGTGATGCGCGTCCCTGAATTCGATGCCGTGACGGGCAAGTTTTTCCATCACCACACGCTGGACGTAGGGGGCAGGAACAATCTCGAGGCGGGGATCCGTGTTTCCCGGTCCGGTCACGCCCATCTCTTGCTCGGCGATGTCGTAATAGCCGTCGAGGTCCGCCCGTCCTAACGGCCAGTCGACGCCGACGCCATAGGTCGAATTGAGGGTGAGATCCTTGCGCCCCAGCCGGTTGCAGCCTGCGGACCAGTGCCATGTCGTGCCGCCGGCTATGCGGATGTATTGTGGCCTGTAGTCGAAGGAACAGTCCCGGATCAGATAGTCGTCCGGACGCTGGAGCGACGGGATCGGGGCCCAGTCCGGGTTGGGGTAGGGCGCCATCGCATCGAGATGGGGTGACCGGGTGAATGCGTCGAAGAGTTCCGCACGCGTCGGTCGCGGCCCGGCCTCCAGCACGACGACACCGATGCCGCGCCGGGCAAGGCTCCAGGCGGTGAACGCGCCGGCGACGCCGGACCCGATCACCACGACGCTGGCATGCAGTTCGCCCGGGGTCGTCATTCTGGTCGAGGTTCGGGCTTTTCCGCCCAGAAGCCATATTCGCGGTCGGAAAACCCCGGCACCGGATGCGTGTCCGCGATGGCTTCGAACATAAGGGCGCCTTCGTAGAGCAGACGCCGGTCACCCGTTTCGTGATAGTAGATGCCCAGGTACCACGTCGTCAGGAGATGCTTGACGAACCAGGCTTCACCTTCGCCGAGCGCCCCTGAGGTGATGATGTCCGGCAGCGCGGGCGGCGGGGTCTGGCCGGTCAGCGCATTCCGGATTTCCGCGAACGCCGTGGAGATGTGCTTGGTGCCCCAGGGCTCCTGCATGAAAACCGGATAGAGTATGCGGCTGTCCTCCCTGCTGAGGTCGGGCCGGCAGGTGACCCACTGGCTCAGCCGGTAGAACACGTCGAACGACGGATTCTCCGGGTCGTCGATCCGTGGCAGTTCCGCCAGCATGGCCGGCATCTCTTCAGCGGCTGCGGCTGCCGGTCCGCCAGGTGCGAGGAGTTCGGTCAGTATGCCCGCGGCAATCGCGGCCACGGTTTCACGGCGGTTCATGCAATAGGTCCATCGGTATCCAGGCCGGCAGCATGCCAGATTCTGTGGACCGCGGATACGGATGACCCGTTCAACCGGTTGTCCGGGCACGCATTTCGGGACTTCCGCGAATTGCAACGATGCGGGTTGCGCCGGCGGGCCGATGCACTATAAGTTCCCGTGTGCTCAACGGGGTGTCCCTTGCGGGGGCTGAGAGGCCAATTCGCCAACCCGTCGAACCTGATCCAGTTCACGCTGGCGGAGGGAATTGAGGCTGTCTTCCGGTCGAGAACCGGTTTTTCGAACATAGCCCCGAACCCTGCCAGCGACGCGATGTTCCGTTGCCGCGGCCTCTGCATGGCAAGCCGCAGGGAGGATTTGACATGAGGCCTGACGTATCGGTCTACGGCATTCTCGATCCGGCGCGCTCGCTGGGGCGGCCGCTGGACGCGTTGGCGGATGCGGCCGCCCGGGGCGGCGTCACGCTTTTCCAGCTTCGCGACAAGACGGGGACCACCCGCCAGCAGATCGAGCGCGCCCGCGCCGTCTTGCGGGTGACGCAGCGGCACGGGGTGCCGCTCCTCATCAACGATCGCGTCGACGTGGCGCTCGCTTCGGGGGCGGACGGGGTGCATGTGGGACAGACCGACATGTCGCCGCGGGATGCCCGCGCCCTGCTCGGCGAAAAGGCCATTGTCGGCCTCACGATCCACTCGGTGGAGGAAGCGCAATCCCCCGAGACCGGCCTCGCCGACTATTTCGGGGTCGGGGGCATCTTCGCCACGTCGAGCAAGAACAATCCGGATCCGCCGATCGGCGTCGACGGGTTCAACCGCATCCGTGTCGTGCTCGGCCGGCATGCGCCGGGACGGCCCGTGGTCGGTATCGCGGGCATCACCCATGAAAACGCGGCTTCGGTCATGGAGGCGGGCGCGGACGGCGTGGCCGTGATCTCCGATATCTTCATGGAGGAGGACGTGGAAGGCGCAGCGCGGCGACTGGCCCAGAAGGTGCGGGATGCGGTGAACCGGGAGGGCCGGACATGACCGCGATCGCGCTCACGATAGCCGGTTCCGATTCCGGCGGCGGCGCCGGCATCCAGGCCGACCTCAAGACCTTTTCGGCGCTCGGTGTTTACGGTGCGTCCGTCATTGCGGCGCTCACCGCGCAGAACACGGTGGCCGTGACCGGCGTGATGGATGTCAGCCCGGATTTCGTCACCGCGCAGATTGACGCGGTCTTTTCGGACCTCGATATCGATGCGGTCAAGATCGGCATGCTGAGCCGTCCGGAAACGATCATTGCGGTGGCTGACGGTCTGCGGCGCCACGGAGCGAGGAGGGTCGTGCTCGACCCCGTCATGGTGGCAAAGAGCGGAGATGCGCTGCTCCGGGAGGATGCCGTCGCCTGTCTGAGAGAGGAACTCCTGCCGCTTGCCGATGTGATCACGCCCAACCTTCCCGAGGCGGCCGCGCTGCTTGAAGAGGACGTGCCGGAATACCGCGAGGAACTGGAAGCCTGCGCCCGGCAGCTTGCGTTGCTCGGACCCCGGACGGTCTTGCTGAAAGGCGGTCATCTGGACGGCGATGAGAGCCCGGACGTGCTTTTTGACGGCCATGACTTCACGATTTTCGATGCCGAGCGCATCGAGACCGGCAATACGCACGGAACCGGTTGCACGCTGTCGTCGGCCATCGCGGCCGGCCTTGCGAAGGGACTGGGGCTGGAGGAGGCCGTGGGCGCGGCCAAGGCCTACATCACCGAAGCCATCCGGGCCGCAGACCGGTTGCATGTCGGCAAGGGACACGGTCCGGTCCATCATTTCCACGCATTCTGGTCCGGCGAATAGGACCGATCCGGAATGCCGTCCGATGCGCCAGCCCTGGATGTGTCCGTGCCGCGGTTCGACTATGGCGGCGCCGCGCTCTTCGAGGATCTCGCCTTCCGGGCGGGCGGCGGGCGCTGGACCTGTATTCTCGGGCCGTCCGGGTGCGGAAAATCCACGCTTCTCAGGCTGATCGCGGGGCTGCTCGATGGTGCCCGGGTGCGGGCGGCGGATGGTGGTCCGGTCGGTCCGCGGCTGGCCTTCATGGCGCAACAGGACGGCCTGCTCCCATGGCTGGATGTCGCGGCCAACGTCACCGTCGGCTACCGGCTGCGTGGTGAGACGGGACGCGACGGCGCAACCTTGCGTGAAATCGCACTTGCCCAACTGGATCGGGTGGGTCTCGCCGACCGGGCCGCGTCGATGCCCGCGGAGCTGTCGGGCGGAATGCGGCAGCGCGTGGCGCTCGCCCGGACGCTTGCGGAAAACAGGCCGTTCATCATGATGGACGAGCCGTTTTCTGCGCTCGACGCGATTACCCGCCACCGCCTGCAGGATCTGGTGAGCGAGGTCTGTGCGGGCCGTACGGTCGTGCTCGTGACGCACAATCCGCTCGAGGCCCTGCGCCTGGGCGATGCGGTTCACGTGCTTACCGGCTTTCCGGCAATGCTCGAGGATCCCATGGAGCTTGCGGGTTCGGCACCCCGCGCGGCCGACGATCCCGACGTGCTTACGCACCAGGCGGAACTGCTGGACCGGTTGACGCGGGCCGCTGCATTCGAGGAGAGGGTGGCATGACCGCGCTCTGGCGTGCCGCGGCCAGCCTGTTGGCCATCGGTCTGGTATGGCAGGCGACGGTGAGCCTGACCGGCGTCCCCACGTTCATCCTGCCGGGACCGGGCAGGGTGGCGACGGCGCTTGCCGGGCACGCGGACCTGCTGGCTTTCCATGCGGTCGTCACGTTTGCCGAAATCGTCGGGGGACTGGTCATCGGCGTGGCGGTCGGTATCGCCAGCGGTCTGGTCCTGGCCTCGTTCGCGTCGGCGCGCCGCTGGATGCTTCCGCTGCTTGTCGTGAGCCAGGCGTTGCCAGTATTCGCCCTGGCACCCCTGCTCACGCTCTGGCTCGGCTACGGCATGGCGTCGAAAGTCGCCATGGCGGTTCTCATCATCTATTTCCCGGTCACCGCGGCGTTCTACGACGGCCTGCGGCGGACCGATCCGGTCTGGACCGACCTCGCGCTGACCATGAGCGCGACGCCGGCCACGATCCTGCAGCACATCCGCGTACCCGCGGCGATGCCGGCATTCGCGTCCGGGGTCCGGATCGCCGCGTCCGTCGCGCCGATCGGGGCGGTGGTCGGCGAATGGGTCGGCTCGAGCCGGGGGCTCGGATTTCTCATGCTGCATGCCAACGGCCGCATGCAGGTCGATCTCATGTTCGCCGCGCTCGCCGTTCTCGCGGTGATGGCGCTGGCGCTCTATTTCTCGCTCGATTTCCTGCTCCGCCGTCTCGTGCGCTGGTCGCCCGAGGCCGCTGCAGCGTTCTGACATCAACCGGAGGACCATATGAAACCCATCAAGACCTGTCTTGCCGCCCTGGCCATTCTCGGCCTCGCGGCCACGTCCGCCAACGCACTCGAAAAGATGACGGTGCTGCTCGACTGGTTCGTCAATCCCGACCACGGGCCGCTGATCGTCGCCCGTGACAAGGGATACTTCGCCGCGGAGGGCCTCGAGGTCGATCTGGTGGCACCGTCCGACCCGAACGCACCGCCAAAGCTGGTCGCCGCCGGGGAGGCCGACCTGGCTGTGTCCTACCAGCCGCAACTGCACGTTCAGGTCGCGGCCGGGCTGCCTCTCATGCGGGTCGGCACGCTCGTGGCGACCCCGCTCAACTCGCTCGTCGTTCTGGACTCCAGTCCGATCAGGACGCTGGCCGATCTCAAGGGCAAGAAGGTCGGTTTTTCCGTCGGTGGTTTCGAGGATGCGCTGCTCGGCGCCATGCTGGCCGGGCACGGTCTCAAGCTTTCGGATGTGGAACTCATCAACGTCAATTTCGCCCTGTCGCCCTCGCTCATAAGCGGCCAGGTCGACGCGGTCATCGGCGCATTCCGCAATTTCGAACTCAACCAGATGGACATTGTGGGCAAGCCGGGACGTGCTTTCTATCCCGAGGAGGAAGGCGTGCCCGCCTATGACGAACTCATCCTCGTCGCCCACAAGGACAAGGTCTCCAGTCCGCTCTTGCCGAAGTTCCTGGCGGCTGTCGAAAAGGCGACCCAGTACATCGTCAATCACCCGGACGAGGGCTGGAAGATCTTTTCCAGCGCGGGCAAGGATCTCGACGACGAACTGAACCGGCGGGCCTGGCGCGATACGCTGCCGCGCTTCGCCCTTCGTCCCGCTGCCCTCGACCGTGGCCGCTACGCGCGTTTCGCCGCGTTCCTGAAGGCCCAGGGCATGATCGAGGAAGCGATGCCCGTCGCCGATGTCGCGGTGGACATCAACGCCACGGACTGACCGCGAGACGTTCTGCGGCGCGGCTCAGACGGGCCACTCCTCGAGCCGATAGGCCGCGTCCCAGAACATCCATTCCAGCCGGACGGCGAGGAGATACGCCTCGTGCATGGCGGCGCGTTCGTCCGGCGACGCCGCTTCGTGGGCTCGGTCGGCAAGGGCGATCACCTTGCGCACCTCGCCGGCGTATTCCTCGTCCGAATAGGTATCGATCCATTTCTGATAGGGGTTGTCCGCAGCGGCGATCTTGAGAAGCGCCATCCCGACTTCCCAATAGATGTGAAAACACGGCAGAAGCGCGCCGAGCGCGACCGTGAAGCTCCCGGTATGCGCGGTCGAGACGAGGAAGTGGGAATAGGCGAAACAGGTGGGGGTCGGCGGGGTGGCCGCCACGGTCGCGGCATCGACACCGTAGTGGGTGAAAAAGTCCTCGTGCAGTGCGCGTTCCACGACGATCGAGTCGTGCGCGGCATGCGACAACACGATCTGGCCCTCGGCATCCGGCGCCTTGGCGGCCGCCACGGCGAGCGCGCGGGAGAAGGCGGCCAGATAGTGCGCGTCCTGGATCATGTAGTGGACGAACCGTTCGCGCGACAGCGTGCCGGCCGCCAGTTCCCGGTTGAAGGGCAGGTCGACGATCCGGTCGAAAAGCGGGCCGATTTCGTGCCAGGCATCCTTTGAATAGGTCATCGGACGGGTAACTCCTGAAGGGGTGGTGGTCTGGGTGGATGGCGGGATGTCAGTTGCCGCCGAGGCGTTTGCGTATCTCGGGAATGACGAATTTCTCTATGATTTTCACCGGCAGGCGCCAGGCATCCAGCCGGTTGTAATTGCCTGCGAAGACGACGACGATGACGTCGGCTGCGGGCTGCACGGTGAGCCGCTGGCCGCCATTGCCGAACCCGGCGGCCCAGATCGGCGGGTCGCCCGTATCGGCCAGCCACCAGAAATAGCCGTAGCGGATGCCGTCGAGCGTGGCCCGTGGGGTGAAGGTTTCGTCAAGCCATGCAGCCGGGACGATCTCGCGCCCGCCATGCCTGCCCCTGTCGAGGACCAGCCGTCCGATCCTGGCAAGATCGCGGGCCCTCATCCGGAGACCCGACGCGGCGGACGGCTCGCCGTCGGCGCCGCCGATCCATTCGAACCTGTCGATACCCAGCGGCGCGAAAAGCTTCTCTTCGGCATAGGTGTCGATCGGAACACCCACACCGTCGGCTATGAGCTTCGCGACGATAGCTGTCGCGCCACCGTTGTAGGTCCACTTTTCGCCCGGCTCGAAGACCATCGGTCGGTCGAGCACGTAGCGGTAGCGGTCGTCCGCCAGTTCCATGGCGATTTCGCTGTTGCGCGGGTCGGTGTAGGGCAGGTCCTCGTTCCATTCCGTGCCCATCGTCATGGAGAGGGCGTGTCCGACGGTGATTTTTCGGCGGGCTTCGTCCGCCATCAGGTCCGCATAACCGGGAAAAAGCGAAAGCAGCGGCGTATCGACCGGCGGGATCTTGCCGTCCGCAAGCGCGATGCCGTAGAGCAGGCCGACGACCGACTTGGTGACCGAACGCAGGTCGTGGAGCGTTTCCGGACCGTGGTTGCGGGTGCCGAGTGCCTTTCCCCAGCGTTCGTCCGCACCGCGGAAGTAGGACTCCGCGATCGTCTCGCCTCGGTGGATCACGAGGACGGAATGCAGGCCCTCGAGTTCACCCTTTTCGAAGGCTGCGTGAAGTCTGTCGTCCATGGCGGTTTTGTCCGTCGCGGTTGCATGGCCACTCATGCCGAGACACAGCAGCAGGGATATCGTCACCGCCCGGGCGGGCCTCGCAAGCGCCCGGCGTAACCGGCTGGTCCGGCGCCCCGAAGTGCGGGATATGCCGGGCTCGCATGGCTCGGAGAACTGGACAGGCGGCAGGATCGGCATACATGGCACAGGAGTGAGAGAAAAGCGCCGGACGTCCCGGCTCGCAACGCAGAGTTTATCTTTTCCATGACGCATGAGAAAGCGCCGGACGGCGGAATGAGGCCGGTTTTGCGCCGCAATCTGTTGAAACTGCTCGCAGCGACCCCTGTGGCGGCGCTCCTGCCGGGCATGGCCCGGGGCGCGGCCATTGTTCCGACGCCGTCGGCGACGGAAGGACCCTTCTATCCGACTCCGGACATGCGGTTCGCCGATGCCGATAACGACCTCGTCAAGATCGCCGGCAAGGTCAGGCGCGCCGGCGGCCGGGTGATCGTGCTCAAGGGACGGGTGCTCGACGCGAACGGCGACCCGGAAAAAGGTGCGCGGGTGGAGATCTGGCAGTGCGACATGAACGGCCGCTACCTGCATTCCGGCGACGGTCGCGCCGTGGCGCGCGACCCGGCTTTCCAGGGCTTCGGACATTTCGTCACCGGAGATGACGGGACCTACAGGTTCCGGACCATCAGGCCGGTGCCTTATCCGGGGAGGACGCCGCACATCCACGTGAAGGTGAAGCATGGGGGCCGCGAACTGACCACGCAGTTCTACATAGCCGGGCACCCGCAAAACAGCCGTGACTGGCTGTTCAGGCGCATGTCCGCAGCCGAACGCAAGGCCGTCAGCATGGTCATCGACGGTGCGGTCGAAGAACCGGAGGTCACCGTCGACATCGTCGTCTGACCGGCCGCTTCAGGGGCGCGCGCCGGTCGCGAAGCGTGAGCGGAAGGCCGGGGAGGCGGGGCCAACGGGGCCGTCGATGTCCACGACGGTTTCGTCGATATACAGCTCCGCATGGGGCGCGATGCGCCGGTAGATCCGGGCACAAAGATCGCGCGCGGTGCGGCCATGCCAGTCCGGGCTCAGAAGATCGTCCGGGAGCTGCGGGTCCTTCAGCAGGATGCGGCGGTAGTCGTGGATGAGAAGGATGCGCAAGGCGAAACAATCGCGCGGCGTTAATCCGCGAGTCCTTTCAACATGTTCGGGCACGTCCCTGAAGTGGTCTTCGAAAGTCGCGTAGTCCCGGGCGAGTTCGTCCAGCGCCCAGCTTTCCCGCACCAGTCGGCGGATCGTCTCGGTCCGGACATGGTCTTCCATCGAGGCCCTGAAGATAACCGTCTTGTCAGCGAGACCGAGCGTTTCGACCGTGCGCCGTATCATCCTGCCGTCGGCGGAGGGATGGGCGTGGAGCGTCGGGCTCAACTGGCCCATTCCGAGCAGGGTAAGCTCGCGCCGAAGCGCCTGTCGTTCGGCCTGCGTGATGTCCGGAAGGGTCTGCACCAGCCGCCATTCGTCCTCCCAGGCCGGCGGCGATGCCGCATAGATTCGCCGCTGGGCGTCCTCGAACCTGTCGCGGCCCTCCGGGGTGAGCGCGTAATAAGCGCGCCGGCCGCGGGTCTCGGATGCCAGCCAGCCTTCGCCGGCGAGCCGGTAGACGCCGGTGCGCACGAGGCGTTCGGAGATGCCGAAGCATCGCGCGAGTTCGATCAGGCTGCCGAGCCAGACCGTGCCGCCCCGCGGGAGCAGGGCATCGCCGAAGATGGTGATGATGAGGGAATTGGCCCTGAGGTCGAGCCGCTTTGTCAGGTCGGCGATGAACGCCGGATGCGCGATGTCATCCGCGGTCGCTGTCATCAGTCGCCGCGCCGGTCGACAACGCGCTGCGCCTTGCCCTCGGAGCGGGCGACACCGCCGGGCGGGTGGCAGATCACCTCTATGGAGATGCCGATCATGTCCTTGGCATGCCGGGCGAGCCTGTCGGCGGCGGCCCTGCGGGTGTCTTCGCCGGCGTCACCCGCGGTGTCGATCTCCACATTGGCGCGAAGGGCGTCCAAGTTGCCGGACTTGTAGAGCTCGAGCTGGTAGTGCGGGGCGAGCCGTTCGACGCGAAGCACGAGCTCCTCGATCTGGGTCGGGAACACGTTCACGCCGCGAATGATGAGCATGTCGTCGGACCGTCCGGTGATCTTTTCCATGCGCCGCATCGTGCGCGCGGTACCCGGCTGGAGGCGGGTCAGATCGCGGGTGCGGTAGCGCACCACGGGCAGGGCCTCCTTGGTCAGGGAGGTGAACACGAGTTCGCCGAACTCGCCGTCGGGAAGAACCTCGCCGGTCTCCGGATCGATGATCTCCGGGTAGAAATGGTCCTCCCAGATATGCAGGCCGTCCTTCGTCTCGATGCATTCATTGGCCACGCCCGGGCCGATGACCTCGGACAGGCCGTAAATGTCGACGGCGTGCATGTGGGCGCGGCTCTCGATGGCCTCGCGGATGTCCTGTGTCCACGGTTCCGCACCGTAAATGCCGATTTCGAGCGAGTTCTCCCGCGGGTCCATGCCCTGGCGGTCCATCTCGTCGAGCAGGTTCAGCATGTAGGACGGCGTCACCATGATGACCTTGGGCCGGAAGTCGGCAATGAGCTGGATCTGGCGCGCGGACTGGCCGCCCGACATGGGGATGACGGTGCAGCCCAGGCGCTCGGCGCCGTAGTGGGCACCGAGCCCGCCGGTAAAGAGGCCGTAGCCGTAGGCGATATGGACGATATCGCCGGGGCGCGTGCCGGCGGCCCGCATGGACCGGGCGACGACCTCGGCCCACATGTCGACGTCGTTCTTCGTGTACCCCACGACGGTGGGTTTGCCCGTGGTGCCGCTCGACGCATGAATGCGCACGACCTGCTCGCGGGGCACGGCGAACATGCCGAACGGGTAGGTCTGGCGCAGGTCGTCCTTGGCGGTAAACGGAAACCTGGCGAGATCCTCCAGAGATTTCAGGTCGTCCGGATGGACGCCGTGGTCGTCGAACATCTTTCGGTAATGTTCAACGTTTTCATAGGCATGGCTGAGAGATTTGCGAAGCCGATTCAACTGAAGGGCGGAGATTTCATCGCGGCTGGCCACCTCGATCGGATCGAGCAGGTCCTTTGGCGCCGCGTAGTCCGCAGCCGGTGTCGTGGTCATGGGTCAGGTCTCCGGTCGATCGTCGAGTTCTGGGATGACTGTGCCTTTGATGGTGCGCGACTTGCCCCGGAAATGGGCGACGACGGCGCCGGTCTGGTCGGTGACCTCGATGTCGTAGATGCCATTGCGGCCGGCGCGGAACGTCTCGCGGGCGCTGGCCGTCAGCGTGTCGCCGGCGGATGCTGCCTTGACGAAGGAAATGTCGGCATGGGCGGCGACGGTCGACAGGTTGTAGCTGTTGCAGGCAAAGGCGAAGGCGGAGTCGGCGAGCAGGAAGATGAAGCCGCCGTGGCAGATGCCGTGCCCGTTCACCATGTCGTCGCGTACGGCCATGGTGAGTGTGGCCTTGCCGGGTGCGACGGAGGCGATCTCCATGCCGAGCCCGCGCGAAGCCCTGTCTTCCGCAAACATGGCGGCTGCCGCGCGTTCCGCCAGATCCTGGGCCTCATCACCAGCGGTCATGAACCGCGCCTCCCCGTGCGATTTTCTCTTATGGGTGAAAGTGATACGGAAATCCCGAAGAGCGCGCAAGAATTAGTATCAGGAAAGGGAGCTCGGACGATCGACGGAGTACCCACGCCCGGGCCGTGTCCGGGACCGTGCCGCGGACGTCAAGTCGGGCCCCGATGACCGCGGCCCCGGCAGGCCTTCCTGGATGCCGGCCTTCGCCGGCAATTCGGGGGGAGAATGGTCCACTGAAGCCGCCTGGCTCGAAGGGCGGGCTAGGCCCGTGGAACCGCCTGACCTGCCGGGCCAAGCAAAGCCCCCAATTCGCTTTGCGCGGCCTCCGGATGTCGCTGCCTAAAAGGGACTGAAAAAGCCCTCCGTCTTCGCCTTGCGCGGGCTTGACCCGCGTATCCAGCGGGAAGCGAGGGCGGGGGGCGTCGCTGGATCGCCGGGTCGCGCCCGGCAAAGACCGGGGTGGGGGGGTGGGGGCAGCGTCTGAAGAATAGGGCTATCTGTAAATTTGGTGGATGTACTGTAATTTTTCTGAATAATGTAGTTGACAACCTTTTCATGTAACGCGATTACAGAGAGGGAATACAGTAGCTTCTGGAGAAATTTTCTTGAAACCATTTCTGAAATGGGCGGGAGGTAAACGTTGGCTGTTTGCTGATCCAGATTTCGAAATGCCCAATTTTTCTGGAAAGTATATTGAGCCGTTCTTGGGTGGTGGCGCAGTTTTTTTTCACTTGCAACCAAAATCAGCATTAATTGCTGATGTTAATCATAGATTAATTGAGACATATTGTGCAATTCGTGATTCTTGGGAGTATGTTTATTCTGAACTAAATAGACTCCAGAGGCTTCATAGTAAGGAATTTTATTATAAAGAGAGGAGACGTGTGCGAAGAACTGCGCACACGCGAGCAGCGCAATTTTTGTATTTGAATAGAACTTGTTGGAATGGTTTGTATCGCGAAAATTTAAAGGGGCAGTTCAATGTTCCGATTGGAACAAAAACAAAAATCATTTTTGAGGATGAGGACTTTCAGGAAATCAGCTTAGCTCTTAGAGGAGTGGAAATTGAGTGCGCGGACTTTTCAAAAACAATTGCAAAGGCAAGTTCAGGAGACTTAGTGTTTGTTGATCCACCTTATACAACAGCCCACAATATGAATGGTTTTGTAAAATATAATCAAAACATATTCAGTTGGGATGATCAGGTTAGGCTGAGTTCTTGCATTCGAGGTGCAGTTGACAAGGGCGCAATCGTCGTTCTCACGAATGCCGATCATTATAGCATTCGGAACCTCTATAACGGAGCCGGACAATCTAGATCGATAGGGCGATCATCGGTTATTTCTGGGTCGTCCATACACAGAAAAACGACAACAGAGGCGTTGTATGTTTTTGGTCGCAAATGACAGTCTTTCGAGTGTATTCTCGAGGGTTAAAGAAAGAATGAAAAAATCACTTTTATATAACCCTTTTTGGCGCGCTATAGCAGAAGTATTTTTTACATTATTATTTACATTTACTCCATTTCTTTTGCTCTCGATACCCTTTACGCCGAGCGCGGGAGACTTATCAGGAGACGCGGTTAGATCAAAATTTTGGGCTTTTTGGGATGCTGGAGAACTCGTCCTTCCGATACTTGGACTAGCAGGTGCATTGGTTTCGCTTGCTGCGCTGAATAATAGGGCGTTGGGAGGAGTGCTTAATTTTTTCACTCTATTTTTGGCGTTTGGTTTTGCTGCAGCAGGTTGGTTCGTCTTGTCGGAGACAAAGGGATTCTCCGAAGCGATACATCCTCCAATCGTTTGGGTCGGCTTTTTTGGATACGGGTTTATGCTCTTCGTTTGGGGATTTGTTTCGTTCCGAGTGCATGAATTCAATCTCACAGATGTCGTAGACCGTGAGAACCCTGAAGAACGTGCTGACCTGTTGAATAAACAAAAGGCGGCTGCGAAGAGTGTTGGTGCAAAATGAAATCCTTAAAGGTTCTCAAAGTTGACCAGCCTATCGGCGAATTTTACATCGGTGCGATCGACAGCCGTGACCTTCTAGAAATTGCGACTGTTGACGTGCGGACTTTTGAGGAGGGCGACCCGGGAAGCATTGATGGCATACAGCGCGATTTGTCGCCAAGCCGTTTAAAATCGTTAAAAGCGTATGTGAATCTGGAATACGCTACATTTCCGACCTCAATCATTCTTGCCGTCGATGAAAGATGCGTCGAACTGGATGAAGTTGCCGGATGCGAAGGTTTGTTCAATCTCAATGTCGTTGGCTACGAAGGTTCAGACGAAGAAGGTGATACCCCTATCCCCGTTGAGGCTGCAGCATTTGTAATAGACGGTCAGCATCGTTTGGCTGGACTAACCGAAAGAGATCATTCCAAGGGTCTTTTTGAAGTCAATGTATCTATCTTTGTTGGCGCGGACATTGCGGACCAAGCGGAAATTTTCTCTCGTGTAAATCTTGCGCAGACTAAGGTCAATAAGTCATTGATGTATGATTTACTGGATTATGCGAAGGAAAACAGCCCATATAAGATGGCTCATGACGTCGTTGTGGCTTTGAATCGAGATGAGAATGGTCCTTTTCACCATAGGATTAAGCGTCTCGGCAAGCGTACCCCGGGGGTTGACGGAGAGACCCTCGCACAAGCGACCGTTGTGAACGGTATTTTGCGACACCTCCCGAAGGATCAAGAAAAAGAACGTAGTAAGAGCATTTGGGGGTTGGGTTCGAAGGTTGAACCAGGTGAGAATTGGCAGACTAAAATATTTGTCGATTTTTATCGTAAAGAAGATGCTCTTTCGGTCCTGTTGATAGTTTCGAACTTTTTCGAAGCCGTTCGGGATAGGTGGCCGGAAGCGTGGGAAAATGATGAGCAAGGCCAAGTGCTCGCCAGAACAACTGGTTTTAATGCCATGATTCGTTTTCTAAAAGACGCATTTTTGGAAATAGTGGATAAACCTCGCGTCGTCGAACAGGAGGAATTTGCCAAAATCTTTGATCGAGTGAAACTTACAGATTCCGACTTTAACAGCGAGACCTATTTGCCGGGTAGTTCTGGAGCGAGCCTTCTATATAAACATTTGCTCCAGCAGGGGATACGAAAGTTAGATAGCCGTGAAAATCTCCTTTTGTGAATTTTGCATATGAGTCTTGATCATATCGTTATTTGTTTCGTTTATCGGGCTATTTATATACGTTTGTGTTGGTTATTATGTTTGAGGTTAAATAGAATCTCAAAACAGTATTTTGTGTTTGATTGCGAACGTATTGCTCTTTTTTGTAATGAAATTGGAAGACTTTTACTGGTCGGAAATTCGACGGCCGCGCATCGAGCGGAGAGCGAGGGCGGGGGGGTGTCGCTAGATTACCGGGTCAGGCCCGGAAAAGATGGCGGGTTGAGGGTCCGGGCGTGCGTGTGTCTCAACGCCGCGTGAGTGCGGCGTGGCGGTTGACGTCCTTGTAGAGGAGGTAGCGGAAGCGGCCGGGGCCGCCGGCGTAGCAGGCCTGGGGGCAGAAGGCGCGCAGCCACATGAAGTCGCCTGCCTCGACCTCGACCCAGTCGCGGTGAGCTTGTAGACGGCCTTGCCCTCGAGAACGTAGAGACCGTGCTCCATGACATGGGTCTCCTCGAACGGGATCACGCCGCCGGGTTCGAAATTGACGATGGTGACGTGCATGTCGTGGGCCATGTCCGCGGGATCGACGAACCGCGTCGTGGACCAGACGCCGTTGGTCCCCGGCATCTCGACCGGCGCGATGTCGCGTTCATTGACCACGAAGGACTTCGGCGGATCCACGCCCTCGACGGCCTCGTAGGCCTTCCGGATCCAGTGGAAACAGGTCACGCTGCCGCCAGCGTTTCGCGCCGTCCAGCCTGCGCCCGCCGGCACATAGGCGTAGCCGCCGGGCGTCATCACGTGCGTGCTGCCGTCCACCGTCAGCGTCAGTTCGCCCTGCGTCACGAAGAGCACCGCTTGGGCGTCCGGATCGTTATCGGGCCGTTCGCTGCCGCCGCCGGGCTGCAGTTCCATGATGTACTGGGAGAACGTCTCCGCGAAGCCGGTCATCGGACGGGCGAGGACCCAGAGACGGGTCTTGTCCCAATGCGGCAGGCAGCTCGTGACGATGTCGCGCATGACCCCGGCGGGGATCACCGCATAGGCCTCGGTGAAGACGGCGCGGCCGGTCATGAGGTCGGTCTGGTGCGGATGACCGCCGGAGGGGGAGAAATAGGTCGGTTCGCTCATGGCATCGGTTGGCTCTTGCGGTGCGCTCTCATCCCGGCAGCATGTCCCTGAGGCGCATCAGGGCAATGCGTTCGACCTGCCCG
Source organism: Hyphomicrobiales bacterium (assembly GCA_965227875.1). Classification (GTDB taxonomy): domain Bacteria; phylum Pseudomonadota; class Alphaproteobacteria; order Rhizobiales; family JAJFHC01. The sequence goes on along the minus strand of OZ245783.1, from coordinate 5,264,332 downwards.
CAGGCCGTTGCGAACTCGGTGTCCGCATCATGGTTTATCCGGGATTCGAAAGCTTCAAGAATATCCTTCTTGTTCAGGCCCTTGACGGCGATGATGAAAGGAAATCCGAACTTCGCCCTGTAGGTTTGGTTCAGGTCCGTGAACCGGGCGCGCTCGGAGTCCGTGAGCGCATCGAGGCCCGCGCCCGCCTGCTCGGCAGCCGATTCCGCCGTCAGCCGTTTCGCCGCCGCGAGCTTGCCGGCAAGATCCGGGTGGGCGTTCAGGACGGCGACACGCTCGTCGCGGCCCGCCGAACGGAACATCCGGGCAAGCGCGTTGTGCAGGCCCCCGGCGCTGTCGTGGGCCGGTCCGAGTTCCAGTTCGAAAGCACGCTCGGCGATCCACGGCGAATGTTCGAATATGGTGCCGAACCTTTCGACGAACTCGGCTCTCGTCATGCGCGACGGGCGGAGTGCGGGAGGGGTATGGGGGTGCGCGTGCTTCCAGTGCCGCGCAATGTCGATGCGCCGGGCGATCCAGACGCCGTCATGGGCGCGGACATGTTCGATGAAGCGCTTCAACGCGGCCGTGCGGCCCGGCCGTCCGGCGAGCCGGCAGTGCAGGCCGATATTGAGAAGCTTCGGCGCCCCGGCGGCGCCCTCCTCGTAGAGCACGTCGAACGCGTCGCGCAGATAGGCGAAGAACTGGTCGCCGGAATTGAAGCCCTGCGGCGTGGCGAAGCGCATGTCGTTGGTGTCGAGCGTATAGGGGATGACGAGCTGCGCCTTGCCGTCCACCTCGATCCAGTAGGGCAGGTCGTCGGCATAACTGTCCGACAGGTATTCAAAATTCGCCTCCGATGCGGCGAGCCGGAGCGTGTGCATCGAGGTGCGACCGAGATAGAAGCCGGCGGGGTCGGCGCCGGTCACCTCGCGATGGAGGCGGAGGGTCTCGCGGAGATGCGCACGCTCTTCGTCTTCCGAAAAGTCCTTGTACTCGATCCACTTGAGGCCGTGCGACGCAATCTCCCAGCCGGCGTCCTGCATGGCCGCGACCTGGTCGGGCGAGCGCGCCAGCGCTGTCGCCACACCGTAGACCGTCACGGGGATGGCGGCATGGGTGAACAGACGGTGCAGCCGCCAGAAGCCGGCGCGCGCGCCGTACTCGTACATGGATTCCATGTTCCAGTGCCGCTGGCCGGGCCAGTTGGCCGCGCCGACGACTTCCGAGAGAAACGCTTCGGACTGGCCGTCGCCATGCAGGAGGCAGTTTTCGCCGCCTTCCTCGTAATTGATGACGAACTGCACCGCGATCCTGGCGTTGCCGGGCCAGCATCCGGATGGCGTGACCGGGCCATAGCCCCGCATGTCTCTTTCGTAGCGCGTCATTCGTCAGGCCCGGCTGTCCGTGAGTCCTTTCAGGAGTTTAGCGCGATCGGCTGACGCGGATTGTAAATTTTACCGCGAAGATGCTTCAAGCCGACGGCCGTGCCCGCGTCACCGTTCCGACAGGGCCAGTTTCGCCCCGAAGGCGAGGAAGACGGCGCCGGTGGCGATGTCTATCGCGCGGCGGGCCCGGTTGTAGGCTTGTGCGACCGACGGCTTCGCCAGAACGAGCGCGAGGCCTGAATACCAGGTTCCCGATATGGCCATCATCATGAGCACGGCGACGACCCCCTGGCTCCAGTGATAGCCGGCCGGCAGGGCGGCGGCGAACAGGCTGGCGACGAAGACGGCGGATTTCGGATTTGCGATGCTGGTCGCAAGCGCGAGGCGGAATCCGCCAGACGGGCTGAGGGCGCGTGCTGGGCGCGTAACCTGCGTGACGCCCGGTCCGGGCGTGCGGGCGTTCCACAGGATCCGCAGGCCGAGCCAGGCGATGTAGATGCCGCCGACAATCTTCAGGGCGACAAATGCGAAGGGGGCGGCGGCGAACAGCGCGGTGATGCCGAGCCAGCCCGCCACGCCCCAGACGAACGTGCCGGCGATCGTGCCCGCGACTGTGGCCATGGCGACTTTCCGGTCGCCGGTCAGCGAGGCGCGGACGATGACGAGGAAGTTCGGTCCCGGGGTGACGGCCGCGATGCCCCAGATGAGCGCGATTGTGGCGAGAAACATGATGACGGTCTTTCCTGGTGGGCGAGGGGGACGGGCACGCTCCGGCCGTGCCAGACGAACCGCAGGCTGCAGGCAGGTTGGGGAGTTTGCGTCCGGGTTTCTGGAATGTCCAATGAAAACAGGGCCTAATCCGAGATCTTAATAAGGTTGAATTTAATAGACCGATTGGTCTATTAAAGCGCCATGAGCGAACAGCAGGCCACTCTTCCGTCGAACCCGCGCAGGCGCGGGCGTCCCAGGATGGCGACGTCGGACCAGGCCGCGCGGACAGCCCTCATCCGCACCGGTCTCGTCTATCTGACGGAGCGCGGCTATTCCTCGGTCGGCATCGACGAAATCCTCAAGGCGTCGGACGTCACCAAGGGCAGCTTCTACTACCACTTCCGGTCCAAGGCGGATTTCGGCGAGGCGCTCATCGACGCCTATCACCACTATTTTGCGCAGAAGCTTTCATCGTGGTTCGACAATGGCGATCTCTCGCCGCTCGAGCGCCTTCGCGGTTTCGTCGTGGATGCGGAAAGCGGCATGGCGCAATACGGCTTCCGCCGAGGCTGCCTGGTGGGCAATCTCGGCCAGGAGATGGCGGCACTGCCCGAGGCGTTCCGGGCGCGGCTGGTGAGCGTTCTCGAGGACTGGCAGGCCCGCACGGCCGCCTGCCTGCGGGCCGCCCGGGACCATGGCGAGATCCCGGAGACCGGCGATCCCGACGAACTCGCGGCATTTTTCTGGGTCGGCTGGGAAGGGGCCGTCCTGCGCGCCAAACTCGAACGCAAACCCGAGCCGTTGCGCCAGTTCGCCGACGGCTTTTTCAGACTTGTTTCCAGATAGAAGGAGAAACCCGATGTTCGATGCGATCGTGATCGACAAGGACGACGACAAGCAGAGTGTTTCACAGAGCCAGGTGACCTTCGAGGCCCTTGGCGAGGGCGAGGTGGCGGTCGATGTCGCCTGGTCGACGCTGAACTACAAGGATGCGCTGGCGATCACCGGGAGCGCGCCGGTCGTCCGCAGCTTCCCGATGGTCCCGGGCATCGATTTCTCCGGCATCGTGACGGAAAGCAACCACGCGGACTATGCGCCGGGAGACAGGGTCGTGCTGAACGGCTGGGGTGTCGGCGAACGCCACTGGGGCGGGCTTGCTAAACGCGCGCAGGTCAAGGGCGACTGGCTGGTGAAGCTGCCCGACGCAATCTCCCTGCGGCAGGCCATGGCCATCGGCACCGCGGGCTACACCGCCATGCTGTGCGTGCTGGCACTGGAAAGCGAAGGTGTGACGCCCGACCAGGGCGACGTTGTGGTGACCGGCGCGTCGGGCGGTGTCGGCAGCGTGGCGACGGCCCTCCTGGCGAGCAGGGGCTACACGATCGATGCGGTGACGGGTCGACCCAACGAGGCCGACTATCTCAAGGGTCTCGGAGCCTCGAACATCGTCGACCGGGAAGAGGTGTCGGGAAAGGTCCGTCCGCTCAACAAGGAGCGCTGGGCGGCCGCCGTCGACGTCGTCGGCGGCACGGTCCTCGCGAACGTGCTCTCGATGATGACGTATCGCGGCGTGGTTGCGGCATGCGGTCTCGCCGGCAGCATGGACCTGCCTACGAGCGTCGCGCCCTTCATCCTGCGCGGCGTCACCCTCAAGGGTGTCGACAGCGTCATGTGCCCGAAACCGGAACGCGAGGCGGCGTGGGCCCAGCTCGCGGGCGATCTCGACATGGCGCGGCTTGAGGCCATGGTCACCGAAGTTCCGATGGACGACGTCATCGAAACCGCGCCGCTCTTCCTGGAAGGCAAGGTGCGCGGCCGGATCGTCGTGCCCGTTTCGCCCGATCTCGGCTGAGACGGATGACGGCTTTCGATGCGGCGGCGGCCGGTCCCGAAGACATGACCCGTGAGGACGGACCTGCTGAGCGTCTGCGGGACTGCCCGAACTGGATCTACCTCTTGCGGGAGTTCGAGAGCCTTTACCGGCATGGCTCCGCGGGCGGCAGCAAAGCAATCCGCGGCCATCGCAAACGGGTGCGCGAAACGCTGACCGCGGTGATCGATTCCAACCCCGACGTCATCGAGCGGCCACCGGTGAAACTGCCGGTGACCGCTCATCTCCCGCGCGCGTTCGACCTCGGTGCACGCAATGCGCTGGAGGGACTCAGCCGGGCCCTCGAGCGGGTGGACGGCCAGCTCACCTGGGAATACGGCTATGAACGGGTGCCGCGGGCTCTGGCGAAAAAATACGCCTATTGCGAGGTGCTCGGTCCACAGGGACCGGTCAGGTCAGCACGGCTGATCCTCGGGTTCGTGCTCTTCGCGCCGAACACGACCTATCCCCAGCACAGCCACCAGGGCATCGAGGAAAGCTACGTCTCCGTCTCCGGTGCGTGGTCGGAAAACGAACTCGCCGTGTATGCGCCGGGCTCGCTGATCCTCAACAGATCCGGAGAAGAGCACAGGATCACGACCGGGGAGCGGGAACCCTGCCTGCTGGCCTATGCCTGGGTCGGCCCCGAAGACCGTCTGGCGTCGCCGGGCATGAAATTCTCGAAAAGCGGCAAGGGACCGGGTCGTGGCGCGGGCCGAAAAAGCTAGGGCGGCCCGGGGTCGTCGTCGCGTTCGGGCGCGGGGTCGGGTGTGCCGGGCGGGGGCATGTCGGAGAATATCTCGCGGATGGGTTTTTCGAGCCATGCCGCGATGACGCGCTGGGCGTAGATCGGGACCTTCTCCGTGCCGTCGAGCCAGCGGTCGACAAGTTCCTTGGACACGTCGAATGAGGGGTAGAGATTGGCCGTGTTCCGGTCGTCGGCCTCGATGATTTCTGTGATGCCCATGGCATAGCGCGGCTGGTCCGGCGCAGCGCTTCCCCTCAGGAAACGTGTTCCCGAGCGCTTCAGCATGTCGATCGCGGCTTCGGACATGAGACCGGAAATGAGGGCCAGGAAAGAAACGAAAAACGCGTTGAGCTTGGCCACGTTCTCGACCTGGGCCGTGGGGTTGGAGGACACGATCACACCCGCCTTGGTGACCACGTAGACCGCGATCGCGACCACGGCGCCGAGATAGGGCCTGAATATGTAGAACGTGATGCGCCGCTCCTCGCCGGAGAAGAAGGCCTGGGTAATGGTGATCATGCTTCCCATCATGCCCATGGCGACCACGATCATCATCACCAGCACGCTCGACGGGATGTTGATGAACAAATAGGTGTTGCTGGCGCCCGACTTGTTGTTGCCGAAAATGTAGTTGAGCGTGTTGCAGAGGGAGAAGATCCCCTCGTATTGCCGGGTGCAGCTGAAGAACTGGATTTCGTCGATCAGGTCCGCGACCCGGGCGAGCGACTGGGCGTCGGATGCCTCACCGCTTCCGTTCCCGGCCTGCTGGTTTTCGAGAAGCGTGTTGAAGGAGTTCTTGCGTATCGTCTCCGTGTGCCGGCGGATCTTGGCGTAAGTGCGGTCCAGCTTGCGGTTAATCGTGTCCTTCCGGTCGACCAGTTTTTCCAGTTTTTCGATATGGGGGGTGAGCAGGCGTCCGTTCTCGTCGTTTTCGCGTGCGATCGCCTGCAACCGTCTCTGAAACTCGCCCAGTTCCAGGTTGAACATGTCGAAGTGACCGAGCGACCGGGTCTGGACTTTCGTCTCGGTGATCGTTTCCGTGAGATTTCGCTCCGTCTCCTCCAGGTCCTTGTCGAGGTCCCGGGCGGCATCCTCCAGGTCGGAGATCTCCAGTTCGAGACCGAGCTTTCTGGAGTCGGCCTGCTTGCGCAGTTCTGCCAGCCGCGTGATCTGCCAGACACTCACATTGAGGTCCCCGGAACGGACCTGATGAATCCGGTTCTGGATCTGGTAGGCCGTCAGGCTCATGATCACGACATAGAAAATGATGACGTAGAGGATCATCAGCCAGACGCCGCCGAGGCGGCGGCTCCAGACCCGGAGAAACTCGCTGTTCTGTTCGCTGCCGCGACCGACACCCACAGTCAGGCGGAAGAGGTGTGAAATTGGATTGTCTGAAACTGTCCAGTTGTTGACGGCCATGTTCCACCCCCGACTCTCTGGCGCCCGGGCGGTGTTTTTTCTTCTGGCCCGGGACCAACACTTCAATCCGGATTTCAATAAACGAACGTTGGCAATTGTGCCGTGAAACAAGCGTGAAACGATGATTTCGCGTGTCGTATCAGTCGGAACAGGGCGCAGTCCGGTCTCCGGGAAGCTCTGACGTGATACAAAAATCGTTGTCGGTGTGAGGATTTTGTGTCATGTTTCGGGTCTAAAACCAACAGCAGGGAGGCCGCCATGTCCGGCGACACGGTTGCGCTCGACGAAAAGGAAGGCGCGTTCGAGGCCTGGGTCGGGAACGAAGGCAAGGTCGAGCCGAAGGACTGGATGCCCGAGGCCTACCGACGGACGCTCGTGCGCCAGATTTCCCAGCATGCGCACTCTGAAATCATCGGCATGCAGCCCGAAGGCAACTGGATCACGCGCGCGCCGACGCTCCGTCGAAAGATGATTCTGCTTGCCAAGGTGCAGGACGAGGCAGGTCACGGTCTTTATCTGTACTCGGCGGCGGAAACCCTCGGGATGTCCCGGGACCAGATGGAGGCCGAACTGCGCGCAGGCCGTGCGAAATATTCCAGCATCTTCAACTATCCGACGATGACATGGGCGGACATCGGGATTATCGGCTGGCTCGTCGACAGCGCGGCGATCATCAACCAGGTGCCGCTCGCGCGATGCTCCTACGGTCCTTACGCGCGCGCCATGGTCCGGATCTGCAAGGAGGAGAGTTTCCACCAGCGCCAGGGCTTCGAGCTGACCATGGCCATGGCCCGGGGCTCGGACGAACAGAAGGCGATGGTTCAGGACGCGGTCAACCGCTGGTGGTGGCCTGTGCTCATGATGTTCGGGCCGAACGACGCCGCGTCCACCCATTCCGCGCAATCCATGGCCTGGAAGATCAAGCGGCACTCGAACGACGAGCTGCGCCAGAAATTCGTCGACCAGACCATGCCGCAGATGGAATTCCTCGGTCTGACCGTTCCCGACCCGGATATGAAGCACAACGAGGAGACGGGGCACTACGAATTCGGCGAGATCGACTGGACGGAGTTCAAGAGGGTGATCGCCGGAGACGGGCCCTGCAACCGTCAGCGCATGGATCATTACGTCCGGGCCCACAAGGAGGGCGAATGGGTGCGCGAGGCGGCGCTCGCTCATGCCCGCAAGGAACGCGAACGCAACGCGAAGGCGCACGCGGCCTGAAGACGCCGGCGGCCCGCAAGGGGGCAGTTCAAGAGGTAGACGTCATGGCAGACAGGAACGAATGGCCGTTGTTCGAGGTCTTCGTGCGGTCGAAGCAGGGGCTTTCGCACCGGCACGTGGGCAGCCTCCACGCCGCGGACGCGGACATGGCCATCGAGAACGCCCGCGATGTGTACACCCGGCGGAACGAAGGGGTCAGCATCTGGGTCGTGCCGTCGTCGGAAATCACCGCGTCGCAGCCCGACCAGAAAGAGGCCCTGTTCACGCCGTCGGACGACAAGGTCTACAGGCATCCGACCTTCTACGACGTTCCCGACGAAATCGACCACATGTAGGGGCGCGCGCCTGATGACCGTTGCCGTGCAAGACATCTCCCGCGACGCGCTGTTCGCCTACACACTCGGACTGGCCGACAACGCGCTGGTGCTCGGCCAGCGGCTGGCGGAATGGTCGAGCCGAGCGCCGACGCTCGAAGTCGACATCGCGCTGTCGAACCATGCGCTGGACCTCTTCGGCCAGGCAAGCCTGCTCTACACCTATGCCGGGGAGGTGGAAGGCAAGGGGCGGGACGAGGACGCGCTGGCGGGCCTGCGCGACGTCTACGATTTCCGCAACGTCCTCCTGGTCGAGCAACCCAATGGCGACTTCGCGGACACCATGGTCCGGCACGTGTTCTATTCCGCCTACGCCCTGGCGCAGTACGAGGCCATGGAGCGGGGCAACGACGAACGTCTGGCGGCGATCGCCGGCAAGGCCGTCAAGGAGATGGCCTACCAGTACCGCCACACGGGCGAGTGGGTGGTCCGCCTGGGCGACGGCACGGACGAAAGCCATGCCCGCGCGCAAGCCGCGGTCGACAGGCTGTGGCCCTACACGGGCGAGCTCTTCGAGGCGGACGAACACGATCAAGCGGCCGTCGCGGCGGGCATCTGTGCCGAACCGTCGTCCCTGCGAGAGGGGTGGGACGAGGCGGTGGATGCGGTTCTCGGGCGTGCGACCCTGGCGCGGCCGGAAAACGGATGGATGCAGACCGGCGGCAAGGCCGGCCGGCATTCGGAACATCTGGGTTTCCTGCTTGCGGACCTGCAATATCTCCAGAGGGCCTATCCGGGGGCGAAATGGTAACGGTCCGCGAGAGGACGGCCGACAGGGTATGGCGCCTGCTCGACAGGGTCATGGACCCGGAAATCCCCGTCGTCAGCGTGGTGGAACTGGGCATTGTCCGTGACGTTCGCGAGACCGGCGATGACATCGAGGTGGTGATCACGCCGACCTATTCGGGTTGCCCGGCAACCGCCATGATCGAGACGGAGATCCGCAGGGCGCTCGACGCGGGCGGCTTTCGTGCCGCGCGGATCAGCACGGTGCTGGCGCCGCCATGGACGACGGACTGGATCACGGACGCGGCACGGGAAAAGCTCAGGGCCTACGGCATTGCGCCGCCGGTCGACGGGACGGCTGGCAAACGCGCGCTTTTCGCCGACCGCCCGGTGATCGCCTGTCCGCGATGCGCCGCGCGCGATACGGAACTCGTCAGCGAGTTCGGATCGACGGCCTGCAAGTCACAATACAGGTGCCGGACCTGTCTCGAACCGTTCGACTATTTCAAGTGCATATGAAGGACGAACCGGCATGACCGCGTTCCACAGGCTGACCATCCGCGAGATCCGGCGCGAGACCGACGAGGCGAGTTCCATCGCCTTCGACGTGCCCGACGACCTGGGCGACCGGTATGCCTATACGCCCGGCCAGTACCTGACGCTCAAGGCCGAGGTCGACGGCGAGGAACTGCGCCGGCCCTATTCGATCTGTTCCGGCCTCGACGACGGCGAGCTTCGTGTCGCGGTCAAGAAGATCCCGGACGGCCGGTTCTCCCACTTCGTCAATGAAAGGCTTCGGCCCGGCGACGCGATCGAGGTCATGGAGCCGAGCGGGCGTTTCTGCGTGGACCTCGATCCGGAGGCCGCGCGGCACTACGTGGGGCTCGCCGGCGGCAGCGGCATCACGCCCTTCATGTCCATCATCAAGACGGTGCTGGAGCGCGAACCCCGAAGCCGGTTCACGCTGTTCTACGGCAACCGCACCGTACAATCGATCATCTTCCGCGACGCGCTGGAAGACCTCAAGGACCGGTTCCTCGGTCGTCTGCGTCTCTTTCATGTGCTCAGCGACGAGATGCCGGACGTGCCGCTCTTCGGCGGGCTGATGACGGAATCGAAGGTCCGCGAACTCATCGGGCGGCTCGTGGACCCGGAAGGTGTCGACCTGTTCCTGATCTGCGGTCCCGGACCCATGATCGAAGGCGCGCGGGCGGCCCTGCGCGGGCTCGGTGTCGGCGAGGACCGCATCAAGCTCGAGTTCTTCGGTACGGCGCCGCCGCCGCAGGCGGGGCCGAGACGGTCGGCGCCGGAGTTCGCCGGCCGGACGGCGGATGTCACCGTCTACCTTCACGGCGACCGCACGGAGTTCAAGCTGCCGTTCGACGGCGCACCGGTGCTCGATACGGCCCTGGCCCACAATCTGGACCTGCCGTTCGCCTGCAAGGGCGGGGTCTGCTGCACCTGCAAGGCGAAACTGCTCGAAGGCGAGGTGGAGATGGCCGTGAACTACGGTCTCGAAGCCGACGAGGTCGAGGCCGGATACATCCTCACCTGCCAGTCCAGGCCGCGCAGCGACCGGCTGGTCATCGACTTCGACGGGTGACCGTCGGGTTCTCGGCAGGTCTGCGGCAAGTCAGTCCTTTGTCTTCATCAGCAGGACGAGAGGGATGGCGGCGAACGACGTCCAGGCGAAGAGCCGGAAGGCGTTGAGATAGCCGACCATGAGGCTCTGGCGGCGAATTTCGCTGCCGAGGCCCGCCAGGCTCGATTGCGATTCCACGTCCCACACTGTCGCGGCGGAGAGATAGCGCAGGCCTTCCGTCCAGGCGCTCAGTTCACCGGCGGATTCGGCGTAGGTGATCCGTCCCGTGTGAAGGACCACCGCCACGCTGATGGATATGAACCCCGACGATGCGAGATTGCGCAGCAGGTGAAAGACGGCGGTCGCCTCGGGAAGGTGCGTGCGCGGCAGGGTGTTGAAGGTGGCGACGCTGATCGGCACCCAGACGAGACCGACGCCGAGGCCCTGCAGTGCGCTGGTCCAGGCGACATCCCTTGTGGTGAGGTTGATGTCGAACTGTGCCATTTCCCAACCGGCGTATCCCTGAAGGAAAAAGCCGACGCCGATCGAGAGGCGCGGATCGACGCGGCCGGCAAAGGCCATGAGCGTGAAGCCGATGAAGGTGCCGGCGCCGCGCGCGCCCATGAGCCAGCCTATGATCGACTGGGGATAGCCGCGCAACTCCTGGAGAAGGGGCGGGAAGAGCACCATGGGCACGAAGTTGAGCATGCCGAATATGAAGACCAGCACGAGCCCCAGGGAGAAGTTCCGGTCGCGCAGGATGGTGAGATCGAGAAAAGGCTGGCGCGAGGTCAGGCACTGCACGATGAAGATGTAGAAGCCCAGCGCCGCCGCGCAGGCCTCGATGATGGTCTCGGTGCTGTCGAACCAGCCGTTGCGTTCGCCGCGATCGAACATGATCTGGATCGAGGCGACGGCGATGGACAGCGCGATGAACCCGATCCAGTCGAAGCTGCGGGCCCCGCCGGCCGGCTGCCTCGGGATGAAGGCGGCCAGTGCGGCAAACGCGATCACGCCGAACGGCAGGAGCATGAAGAAGATCCAGCGCCATCCCAGGTGCTCCGTCAGATAGCCGCCGAGCGTCGGAGCGATGATCGGGCCGAACACGACGCCCATGGCCCAGACCGCCATGGCGAGCGAGCGCTGGCGTTCGGGAAAGGCGGCGATCACGAGGGCCTGGCTGACGGGAACGAGCGGGGCCCCGAACAGGCCCTGTCCGACCCGCGCGAGCACCATCTGTTCGAGCGATACCGAGACGCCGCAGGCGAGCGTGGTGACGATAAAGCCGGTGACGCTCATGAGCAGGAGCGGGCGGGCCTCGAAGCGTCCCGCAAGCCATCCTGCCAGGGGCGTGGCCACGGCGGTCGCGACCAGATTGCCGGTGATGGTCCACGTGATCTGGTCCTGGGTGGCGGCCAGCGCGCCGCGCATGTCCGGCAGGGCGACCGAGGCGATGGTGACCGCCATCGCATAGAGCATCGTGACGAAGGTCGCGGTCGTCAGTACGAGCCATTTGTTGCTCTGTGCGACGGCCTCCGCCTGGACGGTCATTTGCCGCTGTCGGTTCCGACGATCGTTCGGGTGGCGGCGAGCACTTGCGAGATGATCGGTGGGGCTGTGCGCTTGTGGCCGGTGTCGATGCTGACCTTGACGGAAAGGCCGGCGCGAAGCGGCGGTTTGGCCTCGCGGTTGGTGTCGTCAATCTCGAAGCGCACGGGCAGCCGCTGGACGACCTTGACCCAGTTTCCCGATGCGTTCTGTGGCGGAAGCACGGCGAACTCCGCGCCCGTCGCCGGACTGATCCCGATTACGGTCGCCGTCCAGCTCACGTCCGGGTAGGCCTCCGCCACGAACGTGGCTTTCTGGCCGGGCCGGATGTGCGTGAGTTCCGTTTCCTTCAGGTTGGCCTCGACAAACGCGTTCGCCGTATCGACAACAGCGAAGACCGCGTCACCCTTTTCGACGAACTCGCCGGGCTGGAGCGTCATCTTGATGATGTAACCGTCGGCCGAGGCGCGCAACGTGGTGCGGTCGAGATCAAGATTCGCGCGCTTCAGCCTTGCGGCCGCGGCGAGGTGCTTGGGGTGGCGTTCCGTGCCGCCCTCCGCCGCGCCGCTAAGCGAGGCGACGATGCCCGCCTCGCGTTCCTTCGCCGCCGTCAGGTTTCGCTCCGCGGCGAGCATCAGGTGACGGGATTCGGCGAGTTTCGTGCCGAGCCCGAGGCCCTTGTCCGCGAGTTCCTTGGTGCGGACGTATTCGCCTTCTAGGAAACGCTTGCGTTCGAGGACAACCGCGATCTCCGCGCGTGCCCGGCGAAGTTCGGCGCGCAGGTTCTCCACGTCCTGGCCGACGGAAGCGAGGTCGGCTTCGGCTTCCGCGACGGCCAGTTCGAATTCATGACGCTCGAGTTCCAGGAGAACGTCGCCCCGGCTGACGAACTGGTTTTCACCGACATGCACCTTCTCCACGCGGCCGGACACCTGCGACACGACGGAGATGATCGGGGCCTTCACGTAGGCGTTCTCGCTCGTCACATAGCGGCCGCCGGCATAGTAGATGCTCAGGCCGCCGACGATCGCCAGGACGGGCAGGACAACCATCAGCACCACTCGCAGCAGCGTGCGTTTGCGGGGTTGCTCCGTGGTGCCGGGAAGGGCAATGGGATCGCGCGGGGCGGGAGGACTGTCTTCCCTTGCCGCGGGGGACTTGTCCTCGGTCATCTGGCCGCACCCCCATTGCCGTTGGCCGCGAGCAAGGACAGGTCATCGCGCATGCGACCGAGAAGATCCGTCAGCATGTCGCGTTCCGCTTCGTCGAGGCTCCGCACCGCGTCGTTGCGCATCTCCGAGGCGAGATCGCGCATAACCTGCAGCATGGGACGGACCTTGTCGGTCAGGTGCACACGCTTTGTGCGCCCGTCCTTCTCGTCGTCGCGCCGGACGATCCAGCCCTTGTTCTCCATGCGCTGGAGGAGGCGGCCGAGCGAGGCCTTTTCGATGTCGAGCCGGGCGGCGAGTTCCGACTGGCTCGTCCCTTCATAGGCATAGAGGAACGTCAGCACCCACCACTGCGACCGGGTCAGGCCAAGAGGCGCCATGCGCCGGTCGTAGAGCGTCCGCATCAGCCTGGCCACGTCATGCACGAGGAACCCGATATTCCGGTCGAAATTCTCTTCCACGAAAACCGCCACTCAGTACCCGAAAACTGGTTGCCTAGGTTACGATCATGTCGTTGCCTGGGCAACCAGTTTGCCGGCGCCTGAAACTTCCCCCGGATATCACAGGGCAGCGTGTTCACGTTTACAGAGCGATCTGATAGACGTTCTCTATCGAGTTTCTCAACGGTCGGACCGAGGTGCGAACCCAGATGATTACCCTGAGGCAGTTGGAATATCTGGTGGTCCTCTCGCAGGAACTGCATTTCAGACGGGCGGCTGCGCGGGTAAACGTCACCCAGCCGACGCTCAGTGCGCAGATACAGGAACTCGAGAAACGCCTGGATGCACCGCTTGTCGAACGGGGCGGGGGCAAGGTGGTGCTGACACCGCTCGGGCGCGATCTCGCCGAACGCGCGAAACGCATTCTCGCCGATGTACGGGACCTGACGAACCTTGCGGCGGCCTCCCACCACGGCTTCGACGGCACGATCAGGCTCGGCGTGCCGCCCACGCTCGGGCCCTATCTGCTGCCGCACATCGTTCCCGAACTGCATGCGGAGTATCCCGGGCTCAAGCTGTACGTCCGCGAGGGCAAGCCGGACGCGCTGCAGGCGGATCTGCAGTCAGGCAGCTTCGATCTGCTCATCGGCCCCCTGCCCATGAACGAGAACGTCTTCGATGTCGAGCGCCTGTTTCGCGAACCGTTGTTGGTGGCTTCGGCGCCGGACCACCCGCTGGCTGCGCGGCAACGGGTGGAGAGGGGCGACCTGTCCGGTGAGAACGTACTCACCATGGAGAGAGGACACCATCTCCACGACCAAGTCCGGCAACTGTGCGAGGAGTTCGATGCGCGCGTGCTGAACGACTACGAGGGAACGAGCCTCGACACGCTCAGGCTCATGGTCGGGATGGGCGTCGGGCTCGCATTCCTCCCGGCGCTCTATGTGCGCTCGGAAATCGGCGACCGTGGCGAGGTCGCGGTTCTCGAGTTCAGGGCGGGATCGCTCTACCGGCAGATCGGGATTGCATGGCGCAAGCGCTCCGTGCACGCGCCGCTGTTCAAGGACATGGCGGCCATGATCCGCAGGACGGCGGCGGACCGGCTCGACGAAGTCACCGTCCTCACCTGACTTTCCTCATTCTGATTCCGATAGATAATATCTATCTATTTTCCTGTTTCTTTCGATTGGATTTTAACGCTCTCGCGGGCCATCTGTCCTTCAATCATTGAAAGGAACGAATTGCGATGACCCGTAACAGGACAAATGCGAAAGCCGCCCGCCACGTCGATATTCGTGGCGCCGTACTGGCTGCACTGCTGATCGCGGGCGCCATGGTGCTTGCCATGACCGAAGCCGCGCGTGCCGATGCGGCGTCCACCGACAGGGGGATGCCAACCGTCCAGTGCGAGGCCGCCGGTCCATTGACCGCGGGCACGGCTGCGTGCGGCGGCGACGTTCTGGGGCTGCTCCTGCGCACGCCGGCGACGGAAACCGGCATGCCGCTTGGCGGCATCGCGTGACGCACGGAAAACAGGGAGCTTGAAGTGATTGCCATTCTGTCCGATCCCCACCGCCTGAAGCGGGGAGCACAGGCGTTTTTCCAGCACCAGGCGGCCGGCGGCATGATGCTCATGGCAGCCGCCGTACTGGCCATGCTGTTGGTCAACTCGCCCCTTGCCTGGCTCTACGACGGTATCCTGGGTACGCCGATCGTCGTCCAGGTCGGCGCGCTCGCGCTCGACAAGCCGTTGCTGCTGTGGGTCAACGACGGGCTCATGGCGATCTTCTTCTTCCTCGTCGGCCTTGAGATCAAGCGGGAGGTCCTGGAAGGACGCCTGTCCAACATGCGACAGGCCGGGCTACCCATCTTTGCCGCGATCGGCGGCATGGCGGTGCCGGCTTTGGTCTTTGTCATGATCAACTGGTCGGACGGTGAAGCCCTGCGCGGCTGGGCCATTCCCGCGGCGACGGACATCGCGTTCGCGCTGGGCATTCTGGCCCTGCTGGGAAGCCGGGTTCCGCCGGCGGTGAAGGTCTTCCTGCTCGCCATGGCGATCATCGACGACCTTGGTGCGATCGTCATCATCGCCCTGTTCTACACGTCGGAGCTTTCCGTCCCTGTCCTGCTGATTGCGGCCACGGGCGTCGCGGCGCTGGCCGCACTCAACCGCATCGGCGTGACCCGTATCGCGCCCTATCTTGTGGTGGGGCTGGTGATCTGGGTGTGTGTGCTCAAGTCCGGCGTCCACGCGACCCTGGCAGGCGTCATCGTCGCCCTGTTCATCCCGATGCGGCCGGCTTCCGGGGCAGGTGAATCGCCGCTCCTCAAACTCGAACACGGTCTGTCGCCGTGGGTGGCGTTCGGCGTAATGCCCGTTTTCGCCTTCGCCAATGCCGGCGTATCGCTTTCCGGCCTCGATCCGTCGGACCTGCTTTCCGGTATTCCGCTGGGCATCGCGGCCGGGCTGTTCCTCGGCAAGCAGCTTGGCGTCATGGCCTTCGTCGCGGCGGCGGTCAGGCTCGGCCTTGCGAGGTTGCCGCAGGGGGTGAGTTGGGGCCATATATACGGCGCGGCGGTGCTTTCGGGGATCGGTTTCACCATGAGCCTGTTCATCGGCACGCTCGCCTATGTCGACGGCGATCACGTGTCCGCGGTCAAGCTCGGTGTCCTCAGCGGTTCGCTGCTGTCCGCCGTAACCGGATATCTCGTGTTGCGGCTGGCCTGCCGGGAGCCGTCGCGGGAGAAAAGCGGCCTGACGGCCGGCGGCAGTGAACTAAGAACCGCACAGGGAGGTGCCTGACATGAGTGTTGCAATTCCAGACGCACTGCTGAAGGGGTATGCAGCCTTCCGGAGCGGCCGGTATGCCGACGAGGCGAACAGATACCGCTTGCTGGCCGAAGGGCAGTCGCCCGAAACGATGATCATCGGGTGCGCCGACAGCCGCGTCGACCCGGCCACGATTTTCGGTGCAGCCCCCGGCGAGCTCTTCGTCGTCAGGAACGTGGCGGCGCTGGTCCCGCCCTTCGAGACGGACGGTGTCTACCACGGCACGTCGGCGGCCCTGGAGTTCGCCGTCACGAAACTGAACGTAAAGCGGATCGTGGTGCTCGGGCACGCCATGTGCGGCGGTGTCGCTGCCGCGCTGAGCCGCTCCGAGGACAGGCCTGTCGGCCGGTTCATCGATCCGTGGGTCGATCAGCTGGTGGGCATGAGCCGGAAGCTATCGGAATCGGGCTGCTGCGAAGACGAGGCGAGCCGGCAGAGAGAGATGGAGAATCTCGGCGTGAAGTACTCCATCCAGAATCTTGAAACGTTCGGTTTCGTCACCGATGCGATCGAGGCCGGCAATCTGGAGATTTACGGTGCGTGGTTCTCCATCGCGGAAGGCGAACTCTACTGGCTGGACCGTGAAACCGGCGGTTTCGAACGGGTGCAGACCTAGGCGCTTCGAAAAACTCCGTTTGTCGCGCGTCCGAAAAAGCCAATGAAATCAGTTTTCTAAAGGCCTTGCGTGAAGTTTTTTGCTCGTTTCCGGATGAATTGACGCCGCATTGACGCTGTGATGACCACCCGCTCCCATCTGAAGGTACTGAATGCTTCAGACAGGGAGACGACATCATGGAAGCCCGTTCACTCAACGCCCTCGCCGCCGGAATCGCTGCAGCGATTTTCCTGGGTCTGTCCTCTGGAAACGCGCTGGCCTCTCATCATGACGGCTACGCGACGAGCATCATGCCGGTGAAAGCGCAAGCGATTGACGCATCGGGCATTCCCGGTTTTCTCTCGGGGTACTATCAGCGGCGCAGCGATAGCCGAAACGGCCTTTCGGCCACCGTCCGGCAGGCTTCGGCCGGCACGCTGCAGGCGCCTCGCCGGCAGAAGTGCTACATGATCTTCGGCCGGCTCACCTGTGCGCCGCTCGCCAGTTCTCCGCTCGCGACCGATGCGGGGTGAGCGCCACGGTCAGCGATTGCCGTGACGGCCCGGCGTGAGCTTTCCCGTGTTGCCGGGTGCGGCCCGGATATACATGTCGGACCACGGCGTCTCGGCGCCCAGTTCCTCCGCCGCATGCCATGCCCAGCGCGGGTCGCGCATCATGCCCCGGGCCAGTGCCACCATGTCGGCGCGACCTGACGAAACGATCTCTTCGGCCTGCTGCGCGTCCGTGATGAGGCCCACCGCCCAAGTGTTAATGCCGGCCTCCTTCCGAACGGTTTCGGCGAACGGGACCTGGTATCCCGGACCGACGGTGATCGTCTGGCGCGGGTCGAGCCCCCCGGACGTGACGTCGACGAAGTCGCAGCCCATGTCTGCGAGAGCCTTCGCGAGCGCCACCGCATCGTCCAGATCCCAGCCGCCTTCCACCCAGTCACGGCCGGTGATCCGCATACCGAGCGGCCTGTCGTCCGGCCAGGCGGCACGCACCGCCTCGAAGATCTCCAGCGAGAAGCGCATCCGGTTCTCCAGCGATCCGCCATACTCGTCCGTCCGGTGATTGCTCAGCGGTGAGCAGAACTGATGCAGCAGGTAGCCGTGGGCGCCGTGAAGCTCGATCAGGTCGTAGCCGATGCGCACCGAACGCTCCGTCGCCTCCACGAAGTCCCGCTTGACCTTGGCGAGGCCGTCCCGGTCGAGTTCGTCGGGCACGTGCCAGCCCTCGTTGTAGGCGAGGGCGGAGGGTGCGACCGTCGTCCAGGCGCCCTGGTCGGCGTTCAGGCTGGCGCCGCCGTCGATGGGCGGATGCGTCGAGGCCTTGCGTCCGGCATGGGCAAGCTGCGTGCCCATGGCGGTGACGCCGTACCGGCGGCAGAAGTCGATGACCCGCTTCTGGGCCGCTTCGCAATCGTCGCTGTAAAGACCGAGGCATTTCGGCGAGATGCGGCCTTCGGGGCTGACATGATTGGCCTCGGTGATGACGAGTCCGCCCGCGCCCATGGAGAACTGGCCGAGATGCATGATGTGCCAGTCGGTGGCACAGCCGTCGACCGAGGAGTACTGGCACATGGGAGAGACGACGATGCGGTTGGCGAGGTCGAGGCCGCGAAGCGACACCTTGCTGAACAGGGCACTGGTCAAGATGGGTTCCTTCCGTCGGGGCTGATGCGGACTGTCCGGCACTCTTGG
The DNA here is from genome assembly GCA_965227875.1 of Hyphomicrobiales bacterium. Classification (GTDB taxonomy): domain Bacteria; phylum Pseudomonadota; class Alphaproteobacteria; order Rhizobiales; family JAJFHC01. The sequence goes on along the minus strand of OZ245783.1, from coordinate 5,246,023 downwards.
TCAATCCGACCGACAAGACAAGTGGCGCGCATCGGTGGGGACAGCCGCTTTTCACGACGCGGTAAACAGGAATTGAGGGGCGCCGGTCCGCGCAAAACGTTGAATCGGGGAACGGAAAGCCTAGCTGTTAGGAACGCCCGGCTTCGGTCGCCAGGCCGACCGATGGCGGGTGCAGACCGATGCAGACCATCGGCGCCGAACTCGAGGAGGAGATCATGTCGATGTCAACCAAGCCTCTCAACAGACGAGCTTTCCTGACGTACCAGGCTTCCGCGGCAGCCTGCGCACTCGCCGTACCGTTGGCCATCTCGGCCAGCTCTTTGCGCGCGAGCGAAGGCAAATTCGAAGTCAGCATGACACCGGCGGAGTGGAAGGCGAAACTGACGCCCGCGCAATACGCCGTGCTTCGCGAGGAAGCGACGGAACGCAAGTTCACCAGCCCGCTCCTGAAGGAAAAGCGTGCGGGCACATACCACTGCGCGGGATGCGACCTGGCCGTCTATTCGTCCGAAACCAAATACGAAAGCGGGACCGGATGGCCGAGTTTCTGGCGCGCCCTGCCGCAAGCCGTGGGCACGAAGGAGGACAACAGCTTCTTCATGACCCGCACCGAAGTGCACTGCAGGCGATGCGGCGGCCATCTCGGCCACATATTCGACGACGGTCCGCAGCCGACCGGCAAGCGCCACTGCCTCAACGGTGTCGCTTTGACGTTCCGGCCCGCCGAAGGCTGACATCGCCCCGGACGGGAGCCTCGAAAACGGTTCACGCCAGCGCCGATGCTGGGTAGTGTGGCGGCCAATCCGTTTTGACGTGCCCGAGGACCCGACATGCCCGAAGCTTTCATTTGCGACTCCGTGCGAACGCCCATAGGCCGTTATGGCGGCGCGCTGTCGTCCGTGCGGACAGACGACCTGGCGGCGGTGCCGATCCGCGCGCTGATGGAGCGCAATCCGGACGTGGACTGGGAGGCGGTCGAGGACGTCGCCTACGGGTGCGCCAACCAGGCCGGGGAGGACAACCGGAACGTCGCCCGAATGGGCGCCTTGCTTGCCGGGCTGCCGGTTTCTGTCCCCGGCGCCACGATCAACCGTCTCTGCGGGTCCGGCATGGACGCCATTTCCTATGTTGCACGCGCGATCAAGGCCGACGAGATGTCGGTGGCCCTTGCCGGGGGCGTCGAAAGCATGTCGCGCGCGCCTTTCGTGATGGGCAAGGCGACGACGGCGTTCTCGAGGAATGCCGAGGTCTTCGACACGACGATCGGCTGGCGTTTCGTCAATCCCGTGATGAAAAAGCAGTATGGCATCGATTCCATGCCGGAGACCGCGGAAAACGTCGCCGAGGAATACCAGGTGGCACGCGAGGACCAGGACCGGTTCGCGCTTGCCTCCCAGGAAAAGGCCGCCAAAGCACAGGAGAATGGCCGTCTTGCCCGGGAGATCGTGCCCGTGACGATCCCGCAGCGCAAAGGCGATCCGGTCGTGGTCGACCGTGACGAGCATCCCCGGCAGACAACGTTCGAAAAGCTCTCCAGCCTGCCGACGCCGTTCCGCGAGGGCGGGACGGTGACGGCGGGAAACGCGTCCGGCGTCAATGACGGGGCGTGCGCGCTTGTGGTCGCGAGCGAGGAGGCGGCGGCGAGGCACGGGCTGACGCCCAGGGCGCGCATCCTCGGCGCGGCGGCTGCCGGTCTGGAACCGCGCGTCATGGGGTATGGACCGGTGCCCGCGGTCAATCGCCTGCTCGAGCGGCTGGGTCTGGACATGGGCGCCATCGAGGTGATCGAGCTCAACGAGGCTTTCGCCGCCCAGGGTCTGGCCGTGTTGCGCGGTCTTGGTGTGGCCGACGACGATCCCCGCGTAAACCCGAATGGCGGGGCCATCGCCCTTGGTCATCCTCTGGGCATGAGTGGCGCGCGCCTGGTCTCCACCGCCGTGCACGAGCTCGTGGCAAGGAACGCGCGGCTTGCCCTGTGCACCATGTGCATCGGTGTGGGGCAGGGCATCGCCATGGTGGTCGAGCGGGTCTGATCCCGCGGCGTCTCGCCATTCGGCGGGCAAACGTGATAGGTTCTGTTCATGGGCTTGTTCTCAAAACTCTTCGGCGGCAGCCGCGACGATGCGGCGAATGACGACAGTTCCGACGACGCCGTCGTCTACGAAGGCTATGTGATACGGCCGGCGCCGCAGAAGGACGGTTCTTCGTGGCGGATCGCCGGTTCGATCGTTCGCGAGGGCGAGGAAGATGCCGGCGTGCACCGTTTCGTCAGGGCGGACACCTTTCCCGGGCGGGACGACGCGGTGGAATGGACCGTGCGAAAAGCCCGCCAGATCATCGACGAACGCGGTGACCGGGTGCTCGAGGTTCCGGACCGTCCGGGTGATTGACGGACCCCGTGGGATTCATGTCCCCGATCAGTTGGCGGCAAGACTGTCCAAGGCAACGCGCGCAAGCGTGACATGGAAGAGCGCGTCCGAGTTTCTCCCATATCTGTCGATATAGGCCCGCCACGCCGTCTTCGTGTTCAGCGCCCTGGTGCGATCGAAGTCCCGGCCGATGATGCTGGCGATGGAGAGGGACGGGCCGGCCTGTGCCGGATCCACATGCCATCTGCGGTCGACGGAAAACATCCTCGCGGGCATATTCCCGGAGCGCGTGCTCAAGTGCATGTCGGTTCTCGCATCCTGCAGGATGGTCACCATGTCCTTGCGGCGCTGCTGCAAGGCCCGTGCGAGCGCGATGGCGTAGCTGCCGTTGACATCAGGTGGTTCCATCTCCGGATCGCCCGAATTCGAGGCCAGGGCCAGGATCGTATTCCTTGGCAGGCTGCCTGAGTCACTGGCGTCGAAAGGAGCCGTTCCTGCGCCGGTTACGTCACAGATGACGACCTTCAGGCTGGCCTGATCCGTCAGTAGCCGGTCCACGATACGTCCCAGCGCGATCCCGGCATCGTTGTTCCCCGCGCCCGAGCGGGTGCCGAAATCGACCGGCAGCAGATGGGTGTCGCCGGCCAATTGCCGGGCCCCTCCGGAGAAATACACGATTGCGATCGATCCCTCGGGCGACCGTCGGAGGGTATGGCCAAGGGCGTCGATCGCCTGGCGCATGTCCCGGGCATCGAGATCGGTTCTCTCGGTCACGTCAAACCCGAGAGATCTCAGGGTGGTCGCGACGAGACGGGCGTCGTTGCGGGCCGTCGACGGGCCGGATATCCGTGCGTAGGCCTGGTTTCCGATAACAAGCGCCAACCTGTCCCCGGCGACGGCACCGGATACCATGAGGACGAGCAACATGGCGAAGCAGAGCATCGTTTTCATCGGCCGGGTCTCAACTCGTGGCGATACAAACCGCGATATTAACAGTATCGAAAAGCAGAACCCCTAGTATGCGACGCATATGGCCGGCAGGCGAAACTGAAGGGTCGAGGAGCGCAAGGGGGCAGCAGATGCTTGGTATTGTCTTTACCGAGTTCTTCGATCACGTCGAAAATCGGTACGGTTTCGACATGCTTGAAGACATGATCGAGGACAGCGGTCTGCCGCATGGCGGCGCCTATACGTCGGTCGGCACCTACCCCCATTCCGAAATCGTCGACCTTGTGACCTCGCTGTCCTCCCTGTCCGGCACTCCCGTGCCGCAACTGGTCGAGGAATTCGGACAGAACCTTGGCGAGAGGTTTTCCAGGAAATTCGAACACTTCTTTTCCGGGCAACCGGGCTTCTTCGATTTCCTCGAGAGCGTCGAGGACAACATCCACGCCGAGGTCAAGAAACTCTATCCGGACGCCCGGCCGCCCCGTATCGAAGCCATGGGCCGAGAGCAGGATTCCCTGTGCCTGCGATATCGCAGCATGCGTGGAATGGATGATCTCGCCGTAGGTCTCGTTCGGGCTTCCGCCCGGCATTATGGCGAAACCATCGATGTCGATCGGGTGCGAGGTGCGGACGAAGATGGATCCTATGTCGATATCTTCGTACGCAGGTCCGCTGGCGGAGCTACCGATGCCTGAGGAAAATCCCGACCGGTCAGATACAGAGGCGTATATCCGCCGGCTGGAGCGCCGTGCGGCCCGCGAGCGGGCGGCGCGCATTTCCGCCGAGGAATACCTGGAGCGCAAGACCCGCGAGGTCTATGAAACCAGCCGCGAACTGGAGCGTCTCAACGAGGGTCTCGAGCGACGGGTACGCATCCGCACGGCCGAACTGGAGAACGAACGGCGCCGGGCCGTCATGCTTTCCCAGCGTGACTTCCTGACCCAACTGGCGAACCGGCACCTGTTCGCGAGCGAAATCAGGGAGGCGGTTTCGCGTGCCGCCGGATTCGCGCTTGTTCTCGTCGATCTCGATGGCTTCAAGAACGTGAACGATGTCTACGGCCATCAGGCCGGGGACGAAGTCCTGCGGGTGACTTCACGGCGTTTCTCGGAAATCGTGCGAAGCGACGACCTGGTCGCGCGCATGGGGGGAGACGAGTTCGCGGTTCTCCTTTTCAACATCACCGGGCGACGCCAGGTCGACATCATCTGCGAACGCCTGCTCACGTCGCTCGAAGCGCCGATGCGTTACGAGAGCAACCAGTTGAAGGTCGGCGCATCGCTTGGCGTTTCCTATTTTCCCGATCACTCGCGGGACCCGGCCGAGCTTCAGAACTTTGCCGACCTGGCACTCTACAGATCGAAAAACGCGGAGCCCGCGAAAGCGATCACGTTCGAACCCTTCATGGCGGAGGAGCACCGCTTGCGCAAATGCATGTGCGCGGACCTCGAAAAGGCGCTCCACCACGATGAAATCGAAGTGCACTACCAGCCGGTTGTCGATTTCGCGACGGGCGCACGCCGGGGCTGCGAAGCCCTGATGCGCTGGACGCACCATCAGCGCGGTCCGATCTGTCCGGTCGAGACCCTCGGTGTCGCGAAAGAGTCCAACCTGCTGACCATGCTGACCCGGCAGGTCATAAGAAAGAGCATCGCCGGAGCGGCGGATGCCCTGAAACGCAAGGACATCGACTGGATGTCGGTCAACCTGGCGGACTACGACCTGCACGACGGCGAGTTGCCCGATTTCATCCTGGAGTGCTGCCGGAAGTCGGGCGTCGACCCGAACAGGCTGAAGATCGAAATCACCGAGCATGCCGTCATCAGCGATACTGAAGCCGCTCGCAAGGTCATGGACTACCTGCACAGACGTGGCGTGCATTTCGCCATAGACGACTTCGGGACCGGTTACTCAAACCTGCTCACTCTCAACAATCTCCCGTTCCAGACGCTGAAGATCGATCAGACGTTCGTCAGCGAACTGATCCTTTCGGAAGAAACTCGTACCATCGTCCGGGCGATGACGGATCTGGCGCATGCCCTCGGACTCACGGTCGTCGCTGAAGGCGTCGAGACGATCCAGCAAGGCGAAATCCTCAAGGCCTTCGGCTGCGAATATGGACAGGGTTTTATCTTCGGCCATCCCGAGCCGTTCGTGACCGAAGCAGGCGGGATCGTCGAAGAGGAGGCGGCGGTTTCCTCCGTCAGCGGGGCTGTTGCCTGACTCAGGGGGCTCCGCGAGGTCTCAGGCGAGGAGACGCCGGCAAACCGGCTTCAGGATCAAGGGACCGAGATAGATCGGAAACTGGCCGACGGCGAACATCAGCCACGTGTCGTCGGGTGCCGCGGCACCCAGCGCGCCGACCGCGAGCGCGATGTTCCGGAAACCCGTCGTGTAACCGATGCTGAGTGCGCGCTGCGGTTCGGTCCGCCAGAACAGGACGGTGGTCGCAGCCATCATTCCCAAGGCAAGCGAGAAGGACAGGGCGGCAAGGCCGGCAAACCGGACCGGTTCCTCGATCAGCCGGTTTGCGATGCCGTCCATGAGCGCGATGGCGAAGATGATCAGAAAGAGGACGTTCAGGCCGTCGAACACCGGCTGGTTTCGTTCCACGCCGGGCGGGCCGAGCCACCGGCGGACCGCAAAGGCCAGGGCTGACGCTCCGCCGACCAGGACAAACAGTCTCTGACCGAGATCCAGAGGCGAGAGCGGCATGTCGCCGGAAACCCAGAATCCTGTCATCAGCGGCGTGACGAGCGGGGTGAGGGCGGTGCTGATCAGGAGCAGCGTCAGGCTGAGCGAGCCGTTGAGCTTGAGCAGGTCGCAGAGGGCGGGTGCGGACACAAGCGGCGGTGCGCAGGAGATCAGGATGATGGCGAGGGTGAGCCCGGTGCCGAGCCTGGCTTCCCCGATCCATGTCACAACGAGGCCGGCGATGATCGGGATCGCCAGAAGCATCCACAGGAGCGACAGGCCCAGCAGCACCGGCCGTCGCAGCAGCATGCGCAACTCGCCGAGGTTCACCCGGGTTATGGCGACGGCGAGCAGGGCGAAGACCGCAGGCGTCAGGAGTGGGCGCATGAGTTCCGACAGCGGCGGCACGAGCAGCCCCGTGGCGAGGCCCGCCGCGAGCATGCCGGCGCCTCTCCGGCCAAGCATTTCGATGAAACGTCGCAGCATGGGGTTCCTGCAGACTTTCAGGCGACAGGCGCGGCAGCGGTCGCGTCGCGGGTGTCGAAGACCGGAAGGGCAGTCAGCGCGTGGCGGGTCTCAGAACACGCGATGGGTGATGATCGTGTAGGTGTCCCTGATTCCGGTGAACTTATGGACCTGCTCGTTCACGAAATGACCGATGTCGGTATCCTTCTCGACATAGAATTTCACCAGCAGATCGAAGTCTCCGGCCGTGGAATAAATCTCGGATGCGATCTCGGCGTTGGCGATCTGGTCGGCAACGGAATAGGCCTGACCCAGCTCGCATTTGATCTGGACGAAAAAGGGAATCACGGCGCGCGGTCTCCGGAAAACTTGCGTGGGAACAACGCGCGAAACACTAAAGCATCCGCGTTGCGAATGAAACGCCGGATCGACCGGCGCGGCGCGACCCCTGATGCGTCTCGAGCCTTACTCGACCGTGATGGTGATCGGTGTCGACATGACCGGGGGATCGTGCGGCACGTGGTTCATGTCGCCGAGCACGAGTTGCAGGGTGTGTTTGCCCGGGGACAGTTCGATTTCGGTTTCGGTCTGTCCCTTGCCGAAGTGGATATGCTGACCATCCGCCGGAATGCTCTCCTCCAGCGCCTCGCCCGCGATGGTGCCGTCGACGATGAGGTGGTGGTGGCCGGTGTTTTCGATGTCCGATCCGGCCGGCGCCACGCCCATGCCCTTGAGTCCGAAGACCACCTTCACAGGGCTTTTTACCGTGTCGCCGTCCTTCAGGTTGACGATATAGACCGACGCCCCGGCCGGCGAAGGCGTATCGCCGGCGAAAGCCGGAGCGAGCAGTAACGCGGCACAGACGACTGAAGCTGCAAGTGACCTGATCATGATGTCTTGTCTCCCTTTTCGTAGAAAAATTGCCGCCGAACGGGATGCCTCGTGCGTAACGTATGCATCGGATCGGCGGTTCGTGCGTTGGACACTCGAGTACCAGCTTGTATCCCAAATCCTGTTCGCATCTGAAACACATTCGAGGGAACCATTGCGAAAGCTCTGGATCATGCCATGGAAAACGAAATACAGACATGGTTCAACAGTCCGGCACGCCTCTGGAGCGTATTCCAGAGTGCGGTCTTCGTGTTCGTGTTCATCGTCGTCTTCATCAGGTTGAGCGGAAAGCGAACCACCAGCCAGATGAACAATTTCGACTGGATCGTCCTTGTGGCGATCGGCAGTCTTGCATCGTCGGGCGTGATGCTGAAGGACGTGTCGGTCTCCGATGCGGTGCTGGCCATCGTCACGATCACGTTGCTTCAATGGCTGACGACCTGGCTTGCCAACCGGTACGAATGGTTTGCCGGCCTCATCAAGTCGCCGCCGCGCATGTTGACCCACAAGGGTGAGTTCCTGAAGGAGGCGATGCGTGACGAACGTGTCAGCGAGGCCGAGATCAGACTGGCCTTGCGACAGCAGGGCTACACCAGTGTCGAGGACGCGAACTGGGTGATCCTCGAAAGCAACGGCAACATGACCGTCATTCCGCGACAGGACAAGGACCTGTCGGATGCCGACGTCATGGACAACGTGGTGCGGGAAATCCGGACCGGCTGACGGTCGCTTGCCCGGCCCCGTCGCTCCCGGCAGGTACGCCCTGCGCGACGGTCTTGCAGGTCTGTCCGGCATGGTGCATGACGGCGGCATGGAAAACGCCGCCGGAGATTTCAAGTCCGAACTGATCGGGCTCCTGCCGCGCCTCAGGCGGTTCGCGCTCGTTCTGTGCCGCAACGCGGAGAACGCCGACGATCTGTTGCAGGCGACCTGCGAGCGCGCGCTTAGCCGCCGCGACCAGTATACGCCCGGCACGCGGCTGGACAGCTGGCTCTATTCGATTGCCCATTCCATCTGGAAGAACGATGTCCGCAGGTCGGTCACGCGGGCGCGCATCGACGCACAACTGCCCGATGCCCCCACATCCTTCGACGGGGTGCGCGACGTCGAAGGGAAGATTTTCCTGTCCCGCGTGTTGTCGGTGATGGAGGACCTGCCCGAACAGCAGGCGAGCGTCATGATGCTGGTGAACGTGGAGGGGCTTTCCTACGCGGAAGCGGCCGAGGTGCTGAAGGTGCCGGTGGGCACTGTGATGTCGAGGCTGGCGCGGGGTCGGCGTGCGCTGGGTGAGGCGCTGGCGGAAACGGGCGGCGAAACTGGGAACGGCGGACAGGAATGATCCTCAGCGACGAGAACCTGGTGCTCTACTGCGACGGCCTGCTCGACGCCGAGGACACCGCGCGCATCGAGGATATTCTCGAAACGGATGCGGACGCGAGGAGCCGGCTTGCAGCCATCCGGAGAAGTGGCGCGGCGCTCGCAGGCGTGGGGGACAGCGACCTCGACGCGGAAGCGGTGGCCGGGCTGGCGGCCATGGTGCGGTCGCATCGCGGGCCGGACCATGGGGCGCAGACCGGATCCCGGACACCGTTCATGCGTGGCTGGATGCAGATGGCCGCAGCGCTGGTGCTGTTCGTCGCCGGGACGGTGGCGGGCGTTGTCGGCACGGGGATCTACCGTCCCGACCCGCCGGCCATGCAAAGGGGATGGATCGCGCATGTCGTCGACTACCAGGCGCTTTATGCCCGGGCCACGATTTCGGACGGGTCGTCCGAGGTGGTCGATGTTCCCGCCTTGGCCGCGGACCTGAGCCGGCATTTCGGTCGAACACTCAACGTGCCGGACCTCGCCGGTGCCGGTCTCGAGTTCAGGCGGAGCCAGGTTCTGGAGTTCGCGGAAAAGCCCCTGATCCAGCTGTCATACCTGCCGAAGGATGCCGGCAGGCCGGTGGCTCTCTGCCTGATCGCGTCGGACAAGGCTAACATGGAGCCCGCCTATTCGCTGCGACGCGGGCTCGGTGTGGTTCGCTGGGTGAAAAACGGTGTTGATCATGTCCTCGTCGGCTGGCAGAGCGAAGAACAATTGCTGCAAGCAGCCGGTATCGCGATGACGCAACTGCAGGACATCTAGGGACCGACATGGGCGAAGAGGTGACCCTTCAGTATTTCCGGGGCCGGGGGCGGGCGGAGACGACCCGCTGGATGCTTGCCGCCAACGAAATCCCGTTCCGCAATGTCGCACTGGCGACCAAGGCGGAGTTCGACGCGCTGAAGGCCACGGGAAAGCTGCTTTTCAACCAGCTTCCGCTTCTGGAAATCGACGGGTTGCACCTGACGCAGACGACGGCGCTCCTGCGTTATCTCGCCCGTCGCGGCGATTTCTACGGGAACGACGATCTCGAGGCCGTGCGCATCGACATGGTTGCCGGCGCGGTCGTCGACTTCAACGAGACGGCCATCACTTTCGCCTTTCATCCGACCCACGAAAGCGGACGCGCCGCTCTCGAGGCCACGCTTGCGAAATACGGTCCTCGGCTGGCCGCGATCGTCGACGACAATGCCAGCGGTTATGCGGTCGGAACCCGCATGAGCTTCGCCGACGTGGTGCTCGCCGATGCGCTTACTTCGTACCTGGAATATGCTCCGGATATCCTCGATCCGTTTCCGCAACTGAAAGCCTCGCGGGAGCGCGTCGTGGACCACCCTGGAATTGCGGCCTATCTCGCGTCGGAGAACAGGTGGCCGGTTCCGGATGACCAATATGTCATCGACGTGGCGCGCGTGCTGGCCCGTGCCCTCCCGGCACACATGCCGGATCCTGACAGGTTCGTGGAATGATCCGTGATAGTCGTGACGCAGGAAAACTGAGGCAAAAAACATGACGGAACAGCGGGAAGTGCGCCTTGCGGGCGGGTGTCAGTGCGGTGCCGTGCGCTACGCGGTCCATGGCGAGATTTTCGGTGTGCATATCTGCCACTGCCGCATGTGCCAGAAACAGTTCGGCGGACCGTTCGCTCCGCTGTTCAATGTCCGGCACGAGGACTATTCCTGGACACGGGGGGAGCCATCGCTTTTCGCCAGTTCTCCCAACACCAGGCGCGGGTTCTGTTCGGCCTGCGGGACGCCGCTGCTGGTCTACGATCTCGATTCCGCGCATGTGAACGTCGCGATCGGCAGTCTGGACGATCCGGAGGCCGCAAGACCCGAGTTGCAGATCGGGATCGAAAGCCGTATGTCCTGGTTCGCCGATCTGGTGAACCTCAGGGAAATGTCGACGGAAGAGGCGATCCCGGCCGAACGGCTCGCCGGGATCAAGAATTTCCAGCATCCGGACCACGATACGCAGGAGTGGCCGCCTGCATCCGACTGACGATCAGGACACGAGGGAGAGCAACCATCCCCCGGCGGCCGCGATGCCCAGCACGGGGAATATGCTCCAGTGGCGCGCGAGCAGCAGGAAACCGCTGATGCCCGCGAGAACGACCACCCGCCAGTCCAGCGTCGTCAGGTCCGGCTGCCAGACGGTCACGACGGCGTATGATTGTGCCGTCACGTCGGCGAAGAGGACGTGAAGGCCGAACCATATCGACAGGTTGAGGATGACGCCGACGACCGCGGCGGTGATGGCGGACAGCGCGCCGTTGAGGCGTGGTTGTGCCGCTATCCATTCGATGTAGGGTGCGCCCGCGAATATCCAGAGGAAGCAGGGCACGAAGGTGACCCACAACGTGACGAGCGCACCGGCCATGCCCAGCCAGAGACCGCCCTCGCGAAAGGCGGCGAGAAAGCCGACGAACTCCGTGACGAGGATCAGGGGCCCTGGCGTGGTCTCCGCAAGACCGAGACCGTCCATCATCTCGCCGGGCGTCAGCCAGCCGAAGCCGGTGACCACATCCTGTGCCATGTAGGCCAGGACCGCGTAGGCGCCGCCGAAGGTCACGATGGCGAGCTTGGAGAAGAAGACGCCCACGGTCGCGAGGAGGCCCCAGTCCGTGAATTGCCCGAGCGCCCAGACGGGGACCAGCCACAGGCCGAGCCAGATCCCGATCGTCGCCAGTGTGCTTCCGGCGGAAGGCCGGATGGCCGGCGCGTTGTCGTGCTCCTGAACCTGTGCGCCCATGAAGAAACCCCAGAGAGCAGCACCGGGCACGATCACGGGGTAGGGCAGGTCGAGGAAGAAGATGCCGATGAAGGCGAGCGCCGCGATGATCCAGTGGGCCCGGGCCTTGAGCGCCCGCCGCGAGACCCGGATAAGGGCTTCGATCACGATGATGAGCACGGTGGCCTTGACGCCGAGAAAGAGCGCCGCGACTAGGGGAAGCGAGCCGAAGAGCGCGTAGATCACGGCTAGGGCGAGCACCACCATGGCGCCGGGCAGGACGAAGAGCAGTCCCGCCGCGAGCCCGCCGGCAAGACCATGCAGGCGCCACCCCGCATAGGTCGCGAGTTGCATGGCTTCGGGCCCGGGCAGGAGCATGCAGAAATTCAGGGCGTTCAGGAAGCGGCGCTCGTCGAGCCACCCGGTTTCCTCCACCAGCACCCGGTGCATGAGCGATATCTGGGCGGCCGGTCCGCCGAAGGAGAGTACGCCGATGCGCGCGAACGCGGCGAAGGCGGACCCGAACGAGGGCGGGGGCACCTTGTTCCCGGAAACGGTGGCGTCGGTCGTGGCCATTGCTTCAGGTCCTTGCCGGGTCCGCGGGCCAGTCGTGGTTCTCGTTGGAGGCGTCGCGCGCCCAGCGGTAGAACGCGTCATAGAGGGTGAGACCCGCCTCGAGCTGTTCGAGATCGTCACGGTACATCCTCGACAGGCCCAGGGAGGCGGCGAGAAGGCCGGCCGCCTGCGGGGCGAGATCGTGCCGGTTGGTGTCCGCCGCCCGCACGATCGTGGCCAGGCGTTCCAGCGGCTCGGTGGAAAGACCGAATTCCTCGACCATGGTGTCGAAGGTGCAGCGTTCGCCGCGGTGGCTCCAGAAGACGCCGTCGACATCGAAGGGCGTTGCGTTGAACCGCTCCGCGACCGCGTCGACCTGTGACGGGGCAACGAAGAGGAAACGGGCGCAGCGGTCGACGAAGCGGCGGACAAGCCAGGGGCAGGCGATGCGGTCGATCTTCGGCCTGTGGCGCGTCACCCACAAGGTTGCGCCGTCCGGCTGGAGAACGGGAAGTCGCGCCGCCGGGACCATCGGCAGGCCCGCATCCCGCCAGGCGAGGTGGCCGCCTTCGAGGGTCTCCGACGCCAGGCCATGGGTGCGCAGCAGCGCCGCCGCGCCCTGGCTGATCTTCAGACCCTTCTGGCAATAGATCACCGTCCGGGCGCCCTGAAGCCGGCCGGCGAGTGCGGCGATGTCGTCGTGGCGGTGCCGGAATGCGCCGGGAACAAGGTGCGGATCGGCCTCGAAGTCCTCGTCCAGCCGCACGTCCACCAGCACCGGGCACTCCGGTGTTCCGACGAGTCTGGACAGCTGGGCAACGGAAATTTCAGTTGGTGACGCCATGGTGCATCCTCTCACGAATAAGGTTCAGGGGGATGCAGGTTTCGGCTGGCGCCTCACGGGGCACCCGCGCGCCCCATGCATTGCTCAATGCCGAAATATGCCGAGGCATGTCAAGCAATCGTGATGCAGCGGGGGCTTTTCGGCGAGGTGCACGATGGTTTTGCGTCCTACCATGCGTATCAGTTTGGAGTGGGTGATCGGGAAGGGGGACATTCGATGCCGGCAATCCTGGGAATAGGCGGGTTCTTTTTCAAAGCCCGGAACCCGAAAGAACTGGCCACATGGTATGCGGAGCACTTCGAGATATCGGAAGTGCCCGGCGACTACGACCAGCCGGCCTGGCGCCAGCGGGGCGGGACGACGATCTTCGCGCCGTTCGAGGCCGAGTCCGGTCTGTTCGGTTCCGGCGACAAGCACTGGATGATCAACTTCAGGGTGCGCGACCTCGACGAGACGGTCGCCTACCTGCGCGACGCGAACATTGCGGTCGAGGTCGATCCCGATACCTATCCCAACGGTCGTTTCGCCAGCCTTGCCGATCCGGAAGGCAACCCGATACAGCTCTGGGAGCCGACAGGTGCCGCACTGGACGCGGAAGAAAGCGGCTGATTTCCGCGATGTTCGCGCGAATTGAACGAATGCGGCGATTTGTGTGCACAACCCGGTGGATAAATCGGTTTGGCGGGGCTATCCTCGCTCGAAACAGGGGGTGGGCGACGGTTGAGACTCGTGGCCAAAGGTGTTGAAGAGTTTCGAGTGAGGGGGGGCAGGTGCTCAAGGTAGAGAACCTGACGAAGAATTTCGGCGGCGTCCAGGCCGTGCGAAACTGCAGCTTTGCGATCGAAGAAGGCACAATCACCGGGCTGATCGGTCCGAACGGGGCGGGCAAGACCACCACGTTCAACATGATCGCCGGCGAGGAGCGTCCGACGTCGGGACGCATCGAGTTCCTCGGCGAGGACATTACCGGCCTGCCGACACATCACATGTTCCACCGGGGCATCGTGCGGACATTCCAGATCCCGCACGAGTTCGCGAAGATGACCGTGCTGGAAAACCTGATGGTGGTGCCGCCGGACCAGCCCGGCGAACACATATTCAACAACTGGCTGCAGCGCGCCACGGTGAAGCGGCGCGAGGCGGAAGTGCGCGAGAAGGCGGAAGCCGCGCTCGACTTCCTGTCGATCTCTCATCTGCGCGACGAACAGGCGGGCAACCTGTCCGGCGGCCAGAAGAAGCTGCTCGAACTCGGCCGGACAATGATGACCGACGCCAAGCTGGTCCTGCTCGACGAACCCGGCGCGGGCGTCAACCCGACCCTGCTTCTCAAGATCCGGGAGATGATCGCGCAACTGAAGGAAGACCGCGGCTACACGTTCTGCGTGATCGAGCATGACATGGATCTGATCGCCAGTCTCTGCGATCCGGTGATCGTGCTGGCCGAGGGCACGGTGCTGACGGAAGGCAAGATGGAAGACGTTCGCAAGAACCCCGACGTCCTTGACGCCTATCTCGGGGGTGGCGACGAATGACGGTCCTCAAGCTTGACGACGTGGTCGGCGGCTACGGCGACACCCAGATCCTTCACGGGGTTTCCCTGAACGTGGAACCGGGCGAGATCGTCGTCATCATCGGTCCCAACGGGGCCGGCAAGTCGACGGCCATGAAGGCGGTCTTCGGACTTCTGCGGCTGTCCAGCGGCAAGGTCATCCTGGCGGACGAGGAGATCACCAACACGCCGCCGGAAATGGTGGTGCGCAAGGGCGTCTGCTACGTACCGCAGACTTCCAACATTTTTCCCAGTCTGACCGTGCACGAGAACCTCGAAATGGGCGCTTACGTGCGCGAGGACGATTTCAGCCAAAGGCTGCAGGAAATCTACGAGATGTTTCCTCCGCTTGCGGAAAAACGCAAGCAGGCCGCCGGAACGCTGTCGGGCGGGCAGCGGCAGATGGTGGCCATGGGCAAGGCGCTGATGCTCGAGCCGAAGATCCTCCTGCTCGACGAGCCGACCGCCGGCCTGTCGCCCAAGTTCCGCGGCGAGATCTTTTCGACGGTGAAGACGATCAATGCGACGGGTACACCGATCCTGATGGTGGAACAGAACGCCAAGCAGGCGCTCGGGATCGCAAACCGGGGATACGTGCTGGTGGACGGCAAGAACAAGTTCGAAGGCACCGGCCAGGAGCTTCTCGACGATCCTGAAGTGGCGGAAATGTTCCTGGGCGGCGGAAAACAGCCGGAAGCGGACGATGCCGGAGGCGCCAATGGCTGAGTTCATCAACTTCTACGTGATTCCGGGACTTGTGCTGGGCAGCATCTATGCGCTCGGCGCCATCGGGATCACCCTGACCTTCGGCATCCTGCGCTTCGCCAATTTCTCCCATGGCGAGACGATGACCCTTGGGGTCTATTTCGCCTGGACGATGGTCTACCTCTCCGGGCTCCATCCGCTGGTGGTGATGCCGGTGGCCATGGCCGCGACGGTGGCGGTCGTCCTCGTGATCGACCGGTATTTCTACAAGCCGTTGAGGGACGCGCCGATCGTCATGCTGGTCGTGGCCTCCTTCGGCATGATGCTGATGGTGCGATCCGTGGTGCAGTTCACCTGGGGCGTGCAGCTCAAGTCGGTCACGCCCGGCATCATCCAGATGCCCTATATCATCGGCGATTTCCTGCGGATCGCGCCCAAGCACATCACGATCATCGGCATGGCGCTGGTGCTCATGTTCGCGGTTCACTACCTGCTGACCTACACCAAGATCGGCAAGGCGATGCGGGCCATGTCGGACTCGCCCGAACTCGCCCGCCTGACGGGCATCGACACCGAAAAGGTGGTGATGGCGACCTGGGTCATCGGGGCGGCACTCGCCTGTGCGGCCGGCGTCTTCCTCGCTGTGGACACGCAGGTCGAGACCATGATGGGCTTCAAGCTCCTGCTTCCCGTGTTCGCGGCCGCAATTCTGGGCGGGGTGGGGCGGCCCTACGGCGCGGTCGTGGGCGGACTGATCATCGGACTGGCCGAAGAGCTTTCCTCCTATCACTGGATCGGATCGGAACCGCTGCTCAGTCCCGGCTACAAGCAGGGGGTGGCCTTCGCCATCATGATCGTGATGCTGCTGTGGCGGCCGTCGGGTCTCTTCAAGGGCAAGGTGTTCTGAGATGGACCAGTTCTACGGATACGGCCTTTACATCATCTCCCTGCTCACCATGGGCGGCATCTACGCCGTGCTGACCCTCGGGCTCAACGTCCAGTGGGGATATGGCGGCATGTTCAATGCCGGCGTGGCGGGCTTTTTCGGCATCGGCGCCTACATGGCCGCGCTGCTGACCACCGCGCCGTCGGCACGCCACCTGGGCGGTTACGAGATGCCCTATATCGTCGGGGCCGTGGCCGCGATGCTGGTATCCGGGGTCATCGCCTATCTCGTCGGCAAGGTCTGCCTGCGGCTGCGAAGCGACTACCTGGCGATCGCCACGATCGGCATTGCCGAGATCTTCCGGCTGATCCAGAAGAACGAGACTTGGGCGACCAACGGCCCGCGCGGCGTGTCTCAGATCCCCAAGCCGTTCGAGGACCTGCCGGAGCCGTACAACCAGCTTGCCTTCCTCGGGCTGGTGCTGGCCACTGTCTTCGTCATCTACCTGCTGCTCGAAGTGGCCCGCAAGTCGCCTTGGGGGCGGGTGATGACGGCGATCCGCGAAAATGAGACGGCGGTGAAGGCGGCGGGCAAGAACGTCGAGAGCTTCCGCATGGAAGGCTTCGTGCTGGGCTGCATGATCATGGCGCTCGCCGGTGCGCTCATGGCCCACTACCTGAAATTCGTCGATCCCAATGCCACCGATCCGCTGCTCGCCACCTTCATCGTGTGGGTGATGCTCATCGTCGGCGGCAGCGCCAACAACAAGGGGGCGATCCTCGGGGCGTTCCTGATCTGGACGGTCTGGTCGGCGACGGAAATCCTGTCGAGCCGGCTGCCGGCCGAACTTTCCATCAAGACCGCTTACGTGCGCATTTTCCTGATCGGGCTGGCCCTGCAGATCTTCCTGCAGAAGTTCCCGCAGGGCATCATTCCCGAAAGACGTCCGGCCGCGGAAGGGTCGCCCAAGAAATGAACTGCGGGCGGTAATCATTCCCGCATCGCACAGTTGAAATTTTGATTTTAACCGTTCAGGTTATCGCCCAAGTGGTGAGGGAGAAAGCACCACGTAACTCAGGAGAGGAGTACTCCAACAATGAAAATGCTGAAACGCGTTGCCGTAGCCGTTTCCGCTGCAGCGCTGATGGCCTCCGCCGCCCACGCGGCTGAAATCAAGGTCGGATCCGCCGGTGGCGTGACCGGACCGATCGCCGAGCTTGTCGGCCCGATCATGAAGGCCCGTGACATTGCAGCCCAACACATCAACTCCAATGGCGGCCTGCTCAACGGCGATACGCTGAGCCTCGTCGTCGCCGACTCCGCCTGCGACCCGAAAGCCGCGGTCGACGCCGGCCAGAAGCTGGTGAACGTCGAACAGGTCGTGGCCATTGTCGGTCCGAGCTGCTCGGGCGCCACCAACGGCATGGTTCAGGCCGTGACGATCCCGGCTGGTGTCGTGGTGCTGTCCGACTCCGCGACCGCGCCGTCGATCTCCGAACTCGACGACAAGGACACGGTGTTCCGTGCCTCCGCGTCCGATGCCTACCAGGGCAAGGCGATTGCCGACCTGATCTGGGGCGCCGGCGTCAAGAAGGTCGCCGTGACCTATTCGAACGACGACTACAATGCCGGTATCGCCAACGTGTTCGACCGCGAGTACAAGGCGCTGGGCGGCGAAGTCACGGCCAACCAGGCGCACGAGCCGAACAAGGCATCCTACCGCGCCGAGCTCTCGACGCTTGCCCAGGGCAGCCCGGAAGCACTGGCCCTGTTCGCCTATTACGGTTCGAGCGGCATCACGATCATCAAGAACAGCCTCGAGAACGGCCTCTTCGGCAAGTTCTATGCGGCTGACGGCATGTTCGACAAGTCGGTCATCACGCAGATCGGCGCCGGCAACCTGAAGGACCGGATCAACATCACGCAGGCGGCGTCCGACACGGACGATGCCTCCTACAAGGCGTTCGCCGATGCGTTCAAGGCGACCGGCGAAGATCCCGCGGCTCCCTATGCCGCGCACGGCTACGACGTGGTGTTCCTGATGGGTCTGGCCATCGAGAAGGCCGGTTCGGCCGACCGTTCGAAGATTGCCGCTGCCCTGCGTGCTGTCGCCTCGCCTCCGGGTGAAGTGATCCGTCCGGGCGAATGGGCGAAGGCCAAGAAGCTGATCGCCGAAGGCAAGGACATCAACTACGAAGGTGCAGCCGGCGTCAACGACTTCGACGAGAATGGCGACGTCACCGGCCTGTTCAGCCTCAACGTCGTTGGCGACAACGACGAATGGGCCCGCACCATGCTGAAGTAATCCGGTCTCCGGATTGACGATCCGGCCCCCGCAGGTTCTGCCTGCGGGGGCTTTTTCATGTCCGCAAGGCCGCGAAACAGGCTTCGACGATGGCGGTGCGGTCGATGCGGTATTCCCGGTAGAGATCCTGCACCGTGCCCGTCTGTCCGAAGTGCTCGACGCCCAGGGACTGCACCCTGTGGCCGGCAACCGAGCCGAGCCAGCCGAGCGTCGCCGGATGGCCGTCGACAACGGTGACGATGCGGGCATCGCGCGACAGCGGCGACAGCAGGGTCTCGATATGCGCGCGGGCGGACGTGTCGCCATGCTGGCGCGCGGTCTGCGCCGCCGTCCATCCGGCGTTGAGGCGGTCGGCGGACGTGACCGCGAGCAGGCCTGCGCCGGGGACTTTTTCGAGCACGCGCCCCAGAGCTGCCGCTGCCTCTTCCGCCACGACGCCCGTGTAGACCACGGCAAGCGGCGCGCCGGGCGCCGGCGGGCGCATCCAGTATCCGCCGTCGATGATGTCGTTCCGCAGGGGTGCGGCGATCTCGCGCGCGGGCTGGTCGAGCGCCTTCGTCGAGAGGCGCAGGTAGACCGATCCGCCGTCGCGGTCGCGCAGCCAGTCGTCCTCGTGACTGTCGGCCGGTTCACGCTGGATATAGTCGAATGCCCATTCGAGAATGATGCCCAGTTCGTCCACGAAGGCCGGCTCGAACGTGGCGAGGCCGTCCTGGGCCATGCCGATCAGCGGCGACGAGATCGACTGGTGCGCGCCGCCTTCGGGAGCGAGCGTGATACCCGACGGCGTGGCCACGAGGATGAAGCGGGCGTCCTGGTAACAGGCATAGTTCAACGCGTCGAGTCCGCGCTGGATGAACGGGTCGTACAGCGTGCCGACAGGCAGCACCCGCTTGCCGAAAATGCTGTGGGACAGGCCGAGGGCGGCCAGCAGGATGAAGAGGTTGTTCTCCGCGATCCCGAGTTCGATATGCTGGCCGTCAGGCCCCGCATGCCAGCGCTGGGCGGACATGAGCTGACGGGTCTGGAACACGTCCTCGGACGGCGTCTTCGCGAACCGGCCGCGGCGGTTCACCCAGCCGCCGAGGTTTGTCGACACGGTAACGTCGGGAGACGTGGTGACGATGGCGTCGGCGAGGGGCGTGTCCTTGCGTGCGATTTCCGCGAGGATCTTGCCGAAGCCTTCCTGGGTCGACATGGCACCGCGGGCAGGGGGGAGCTCCAGAGTTCCGACGGGAACGTGGTCGGCCTGCAGCCGCCGCCGGCCCTTCCTGTTGAAGGGGGTGTCGTCGATCACGCGGCGCAGGGTCCTGGCGGGCAGGCCGAGGCCGGAGAAAGGTTCCCATTCCTCGCCTTCCGCGATCCCCATCGCGTCCCTGAACCGGTGCATCTGCTCGGTCGACATGAGCCCGGCGTGATTGTCCTTGTGGCCGGCGAGCGGCAGGCCGCGGCCCTTGACGGTATAGGCGATGAAGCAGACCGGCCGGTCATGGTCGACGGAGCGGAAGGCATCGAGCACCGTGGCCATGCAGTGACCGCCCAGATCGGTCATGAGGGAGAAGAGGGCGTCGTCGTCGTGCCCGGCGACGATGGCAAGCGCGTCGTCGTCTCCGGCGAGATCCTCGTTCAGTTGTTTGCGCCAGGCCTCGCCGCCCTGGAACGTCAGCGCGGAATAGAGCGTGTTCGGACAATCCTCGATCCAGCGCTGGATGCTTTCGCCACCTGGCTGCTCGAAGACCGTCTGCAGTTGGCGGCCGTATTTGATGGTGACCACCTCCCAGCCCATGTTGCGGAAGATGTTCTCCATCTTGGCGAAGAGGCGGTCGCTGATGACAGCGTCGAGGCTCTGACGGTTGTAGTCGACGATCCACCAGCAATTGCGCAGGTCGTGCTTCCAGCCCTCGAGAAGGGCTTCGTAGATGTTGCCCTCGTCAAGTTCGGCGTCGCCGAGGACGGCGATCATGCGGCCCTGCGGCCATTCCGGCGCGGCGTCCTTGGCGTGCAGGTAGTCCTGGACGAGGCTTGCGAAGGCCGTCACAGCGACGCCGAGGCCGACAGAGCCGGTCGAGAAATCGACGTCGTCGGCATCCTTGGTGCGGGAGGGATAGGACTGGGCGCCGTGAAAGCCGCGGAAGTTCTTCAGGTTCTCGAGGTTCTGGTTGCCGAGCAGATACTGGATCGCATGGAAAACGGGGCTTGCATGCGGTTTCACCGCGACACGGTCCTCGGGCTTCAGCACGGAGAAATAGAGTGCGGAAAGCACCGTCGCGAGGGAGGCGCTGGACGCCTGGTGGCCACCCACTTTCAGCCCGTCGTCATTTGGCCGGACGTTGTTGGCGTTGTGGATGATCCAGGACGAGAGCCACAGGACCTTTCGCTCCAGTTCCTCGAGGACCGCAATTTCGGAGTGGGTTTTCATCTGCTGCTCTTCGTGTTTCGCCCATGTTCGCGTGTGATTTGCCGATCATATCCGTTCTGCGGTGGCATGTTCTGCCAATCTTGCTAAAACTGAGCGGGAAATTGGCATAATGCGGAAGCATTCTCGGAAAAGGTAGCTTGATATGTCGGATGTGCGCCTCGATGCGATCGACCGGAAGATCCTTCGCGAACTCCAGGCGGACGCACGGCTCACCAATTCCGAGCTTGCCCAGAGGGTCGGCCTCAGCCCGTCTCCCTGCCTTCGGCGGCTTCGCATGCTCGAAGCCGACGGCGTGATCGGCCGTTATGTCGCCCTGGTGGACCAGGAGAAGGTCGGGCTCCCGGTCAGTGTCTTCATTTCCATCAAGCTGGAGCGCCAGCGGGAGGAGGAACTGGACAAGTTCGAGCACGAAATCCTCCAGTATCCGGAAGTCCTCGAGTGTTACCTGATGACCGGGACGCGGGATTTTCTCTTGCGGGTGGTGGCCGCGGACCTCGCGGCCTATGAGCGGTTCCTCAAGGAAAAGCTGACGCGGGTCGACGGTGTCGCCAGTATCGAGTCGAGTTTCGCGCTCAAGCAGATCAAGTACAGCAACGTCCTTCCCCTTCCGTGACGACGTCGATTGATCCTGGTCAAGGCGTGGCTGTCGCCGGTCGTCTAGACGTTCAGGTTCTTAATAGGCGGAAGGACAAGTGATGGACGACCTCAGGGAGAACGCGTCGGACGGCGAGGCCAACGGGCAGGAACCGGCGCAGGGCGAGGTTCCGGCAGCGGTGAACGACGCACCGCCTCCCGAAAGCGTTGGCGGTATCCGGCCGGAAGAAAACCACGAGTCCATCGCGGAGATGCGCCGCGACCAGGACACCATTCGCCGGATCTTCGAGAACGGAGAATACCCCTATACCCAGAAGATCGGGCGGAGAAGCTACGAACGCCGGAAGGCGCGGCTTCAGGTCGAGCTGCTCAAGGTGCAGGACTGGGTGAAATCGAACGGGATGAAGATCGTGGTCCTGTTCGAGGGCCGCGACGCTGCCGGCAAGGGCGGGACCATCAAGCGGTTCACCGAGCATCTGAATCCGCGCGGCGCCCGCGTGGTGGCACTGGACAAGCCGACCGAACGCGAAAAGTCCGAATGGTTCTTCCAGCGCTACATCTCTCACCTGCCGGCGGGCGGGGAAATCGTCCTGTTCGACAGGTCCTGGTACAACAGGGCCGGGGTCGAACGCGTCATGGGTTTCTGCACGCCCAACGAGTATCTCGAATTCATGCGCCAGGCGCCGCTCATCGAGCAGATGATGGTGCGCAGCGACATCCTGCTGTTCAAGTACTGGTTCTCCGTCACCCGCGAGGAACAGATGAGGCGGTTCGCGTCTCGCGAGGTCGAGCCTCTCAAGAAATGGAAACTTTCGCCGATCGACCGCGAGTCGCTCGACAAGTGGGACGACTACACAGAGGCGAAGGAGGCGATGTTCTTCTACACCGACACCGCCGATGCACCGTGGACCATCATCAAGTCAGATGACAAGAAGAGGGCCCGGCTCAACTGCATGACCCATTTCCTCCACGGCCTCGACTATCCGGGAAAGGACACGAGGCTGGTGGGGCGTCCCGACCCCCTGATCGTCGGTTCGAGCGCGGATGTCATCAAGAACAGCGAACATATACTCGGCAAGAGCCTGCACCCGCAAAACAGGCGGAGCACGACGCCCGCGGAATGACCTCCGGCACATTTGTGACGGGCTATCGCTTTACCGGGGCTCGCGCCTTGTGCAACACTGTGATGACAAGCCGGATTCATTCATTCGGCGATCTGTGGTGCAGGGACAATAACGTTTGGCAGAACCATTCAACGAAATGGTCGATGCGGAGGGGGGCATCAGACCCGGTTACCGGATCATATCCGAGTGGCTCGACGCGACCCCCAAGGAAGTTCTCGTCCAGAAACAGCGCGAAGCGGAACTGCTCTACCGCCGCATCGGAATCACCTTCGCGGTCTACGGGGCGGAAGGCGGCTCGGAGCGGATCATCCCCTTCGACATCATTCCCCGGGTCTTTTCCGGCGATGAATGGCGGTTTCTCGAACGCGGTCTCATCCAGCGCGTCAAGGCGCTCAACGCCTTCATCGGCGATGTGTACGGCGCGCAGGAAATCCTCAGGTCGGGGACCATCCCGGAAGACCTGATCCTGCAGAATTCGTCCTTCTGTCCGCAGATGAAGGGACTGGACGTGCCGGGGGCGGTCTATACCCACATCGCCGGCATCGATCTCGTGAGGGACGGGCCCGAGAGCTTCTATGTGCTCGAGGACAACGGACGTACGCCCTCGGGCGTGTCCTACATGCTCGAGAACCGGGAAATGATGATGCGGCTCTTCCCGGAGCTTTTCTCCAACAACAGCGTGGCGCCGGTCGACTATTACCCCGATGCGCTCCTCGAGACGCTGATGTCTGTGGCGCCCCGGCACTGTTCGAAAGACCCGACGGCGGCGATCCTGACGCCAGGTTCTTTCAACAGCGCCTATTTCGAGCATTCCTATCTCGCCGACGGGATGGGGATTCAACTGGTCGAGGGGCAGGACCTGTTCGTCGAGGACAGCAAGGTGTTCATGCGCACCACGCGCGGCCCGAAACGTGTCGACATCATTTACAAGCGCATAGACGACGCCTTCATCGATCCGCTCACGTTCAATCCGGAGTCGGTGCTGGGCGTGCCCGGGCTCTTCGAAGCCTACCGCGCCGGCACGGTGACGCTGGCGAACGCGGTCGGCGCGGGCATCGCGGACGACAAGGCGGTCTACACCTACGTTCCCGACATGATCCGGTTCTATCTCGGCGAGGAACCGTTGCTGCGCAACGTGCCGACATGGCGCTGCGGAATCCCGTCGGAGCTCTCCCACGTGCTCGACAATCTCGAGGATCTCGTGGTGAAGGAGGTCCACGGGTCGGGCGGATACGGCATGCTGGTGGGCCCGGCGTCCACCGCGGCGGAACGGGAAGCCTATGCCAAGCGGGTCAAGGCCGATCCCGGTGCTTTCATCGCGCAGCCCACGCTGGCCCTCAGCACCTGTCCGACCTTCGTGGCGAACGGGGTCGCGCCGCGCCATATCGATTTCCGTCCGTTCGTGCTGTGCGGCAAGGATATCCGGATCGTGCCGGGCGGGCTGACGCGGGTTGCCCTGACGGAAGGCTCGCTGGTGGTCAATTCCAGCCAGGGCGGCGGAACGAAAGACACCTGGGTGCTCAATGACTAGACGGGCGAAGCGAGGCGCTCCGGGAGACGCGACATGCTGCTGAGCCGCACAGCCGCGAACCTCTACTGGATGGCGCGATACATGGAGCGGGCCGAAAGCCTCGCACGTATCCTGCAGGCCGCCCGACGGCTGTCGATCACCTCCAGGATCGGCCTGTCGTCGCGCAACGAATGGGCCTCGGTGATCACGATCGCAGGGTATGACGCGACCTTCTACGAGGACGGCCGGGAGGCCGTTCCCCTGGACGTCTGCCGTTATCTGATCGTGGACGAGGAAAACGAGGCGAGCATCATTTCCTGCCTCAAGCGCGCGCGTGAAAACGCCCGGTCGGTGCGCGGGTCGCTCACGACGGACATGTGGGAAAGCCTCAACGCCACCTGGCTTGCCGCGCGAGACCATATCGACGACGCCGGAACGGCGTCGAACCCGGGTGAGTTCCTGGAATGGGTCAAGGAACGCACCCTGCAATTCCGCGGTGCCCTCATCGACACGATGAGCTACTCCGAGGCGCGCATTTTCAGCCAGATCGGCACCCACCTGGAACGCGCGAACAACACGGCGCGGCTTCTCGACGTCAAATACCATGTCCTCCTGCCGGAGCAGGAACAGGTTGGCGGGGCCGTCGACTATTACCAGTGGACGGCCATCCTGCGCGCGGTTTCGGCCCATCGCAGCTATCATTTCATCTACGGCGAGGAGGTCACGGCCTGGCACACGGCGGAGTTTCTCGTGCTGAACCGCGAGATGCCGAGGTCGCTCTACAACAGCCTGCGTCTGCTCAACGACAACCTCGAACGCCTGGCCGGGATGCACGGCGAACGCCATGAGTGCCACCGGCTGGCGGACGAACTTTTTTCCCAGTTGCGGTACGGACGAATCGACACCATATTCGAACGCGGCCTGCACGAGTTCCTGACCGAGTTCATCAACCGGAATGGCGTGCTGAGCGACGAAATCGTTTCGAGTTATCTCTGTTGACAGACAGAAGCCATGGATCTGCACGTCAGCCACGAGACCCGCATTCGCCTGGCGGATCCCGTAAGGTATTCAATTCAGGCGCTTCGGCTCACACCCGCTGACACTGCCTTTCAGACCGTCCTGTCGTGGTCGGTGGATGCCGGTCACGCGGGGACCCTGACGCCGGGGGAAGATCATTTCGGAAACCGGACGCACATTGCCGTACGCCGCGAATCGCATGACGAAATCGTGCTGCGGGCGAGCGGCCGGGTGCGGACGCGCGACACGCACGGCATCGCGACGGGCATGCCCGAGCGCTTCCCCTTGCGGTTCTACCTGAGGAAATCCCCGTTGACCGCCGTCGACGAAAGGCTGGAAGCCTTTGCGCGCAAGGCGACCAGCGGAGAGGTCGACGCCCTCGGCCGCCTGCACCGGCTCATGCCGGCGGTTCGCGAAAGCATGGATTGTCTTCCCGACGATCCTGAAATGCCCGAGAACGCGGCCGATGCACTGGCGGGAGGCCGGGGGACGGGGACGGATCAGGCGCATGTGTTCATCGCGTGTGCCCGTTCGCTCGGTATCCCCGCGCGTTTCGTCGGCGGACATATCTGGACCGGGGATGAACCGGACGAGAGGTCCACGGGACACGGCTGGGCCGAGGCGTTCGTCGACGGTCTCGGGTGGGTCGGCTTCGACGTGGTCAACTGCTGCTGTCCCACGGACGCCTATGTCCGCTTCGCGCACGGGCTCGACAGCCTCGACGCCGCGCCGGTTCGTGCAATTCCGGATGGGCCGGCTGTCCGGAAGACCGAGCTGACCAGATACCGGGTTCAGGCCATGGAGCAGGCGCAGGCATGAGCGGTCCGGGCAAGCCGGTAGATGCCGCCACCACCGGGCCCCGCCGGACAGTAACGGATTTCCGCTGATGACCTATTGTGTTGGCCTTCTGGTGCGGGAGGGACTGGTGATGGTGTCCGACACGCGCACCAATGCGGGCGTCGACCAGATTTCCACCTATTCCAAGATCAACGTCTGGGAGCAGCCGGGCGATCGCGTTCTCTGCCTGATGTCGTCCGGCAACCTCGCGATTTCCCAGGAGGTGGCGAGCCTGCTCGAGGAGGACATGTCGAAAGACGGTCCGGACCTCATGAGCATGCCCAACATGTTCCGCGCCGCGCAACACGTGGGCCGTACCGTGCGTTCGGTCTACAACACCGAAGGGCGTGAACTCGAGGCGCAGGACAACAGTTTCTCGATCTCCCTGCTGCTCGGCGGGCAGATTGCCGGCGAGCGCCCGAGGCTTTTCCAGATCTATGCGGCGGGCAACTTCATCGAGGCCTCGCACGAGACCCCGTTCCTGCAGCTCGGGGAGCACAAGTATGGCAAACCGATCCTCGACCGCAGCATGTCGTTCGAGACGACGCTGCGAAGCGCGCTGAAGCTTTCGCTCATTTCCATGGATTCGACACTGCGGAGCAATATCTCCGTGGGGCTTCCGATCGACGTGTTCGTCTGCCGGACCGACGAAATCTCGGTGGCGATGCGCAAGCGGATCGAGGAGAACGATCCTTACTTCTCGTCGCTGCGGAAACAATGGGGCGAAGCGCTCCGGGAGGCCTATCGTGGCATTCCGGATCCGGAGTGGTTCGCCGGCTGAACCCGCCCGGCCGGGTGCGCGGTTCTATCTTTCCTTTTCCTCGGCGCGTTTCATGCGGTCGACTTCCTTCCAGAATGACTTCGACGCCTTGACCCAGACCACGCCGATGACTTCGCGCAGGTAAGTGTTGGTCACGCCTTTCAGACTTATGAAGCGTTGCAGCGTGACGTAGCCCGGTCCGAATCCGGTGGCGCCGTTGACGCCGAGGTTCCAGTGCCAGAAGCCGTGGGGTGTCGGTCTGAGGAAATGATAGCTGATATCCCGGATGACGCCGGACCCGCATCTCCGCTCGCCATCGCAGTCGTAAAGCTGGATGTGCGCGAGAGTGTTGTCGATACGGAAGACCACCGTGGAACCGGATGACACGGTCTCGTCGACCGACCAGCCCTGACGCCGGCCGAATGCCGCAAGTTCCGCCGCCGTCATCCCGTCATGGATCACGTCGTCCGCATGTGCGGACACGGCGACGGCAAACATCAGTCCTGCCAGTGCGTACGGAATGCAGGTCGCGAAGGTCATCGTCTCGTCCGGGCTCCCTTGCGGACGACCGCGGGCGATGCGGCCGGTCTTTTGACCGGACAATCCTACCAGAACCCGCGACAGGCCGGGATCCCCGCACCCTTGGCAGGCAGGCCGAGTGAATTAGCCGACGGGTGCTCCGGCCGTGCCGGATACTTCAACGTTGTCAATGAGACGGGTTTCGCCAAGCCAGGCCGCTGCGAGCAACCGGGCCGGCCGGTCGAAAGTGTCGAGCGGCTCGAGGCCGTTTTCGGAACGCAGTTCGAGATACTCGACCTCCCGGTAGCCTCCGGCGAGGATGCCCGCCTTCGCCTCGGAAAGCACCTGGGCGACAGGGTCGCCTCCGGCGATCCGCCGTGCCCCCCTGAAGAGGGCCGCGGCAAGAGCGGGCGCGGCCTTGCGTTCCGGTTCGGTGAGGTAGACGTTGCGCGACGAGAGCGCCATGCCGTCCGGCTCGCGGACCGTCGGGCAACCGACCACTTCGACGGGAATGTCGAGATCGGCGGCCATTCTCCTGACGACCTGGAGTTGCTGGTAGTCCTTCTCCCCGAAAAAGGCGAGATCGGCGCCGGTCTGCAGGAACAGCTTGGCGACGACCGTGGCAACGCCGTCGAAATGGCCGGGCCGGTGGGCGCCGCAGAGACCCTCGCTCACACCTGCGACCGATATGTTTGTCTCAAAACCTGCCGGATACATCTCATCGCCGCCCGGGCAGAAGAGAAGGTGGGCGCCGAGCGGGGCGAGTTTCGCGGCATCCTCGTGTTCAGTGCGCGGGTAGGCCGCGAGATCTTCCGGGTTGTTGAACTGCTTGGGGTTCACGAAGAGCGTGACGATGACACGATCCGCTTGTGCGAGGGCCGCGCGGACAAGGCTGAGATGGCCTTCGTGGAGTGCGCCCATGGTCGGAACCACGGCGATCCTGTGCCCGTCGCGCCGCCAGCCGGCCACCAGTGCACGCATCTCGCGGATGGTTCTCACGATCGGTACGTTCATGTCCGTCTTCTTTTCCCTGCCGGCTCCAGGCCGGATGGTGGCCGAACCATGCAATTGGTCCTTCGTCCCTGCCGGTCGTCTCGTGCCGGTTCCGGCGTTCCCATAGCAGGTCATCGGAAAAGCGCAACCGGTCGCAGGCGGGCGCCAGCGGAAACGCGTCTCTCGACGACGTCCCGCAAGTCACGAAAAAAGGCGGCACCCGGGGGTGCCGCCTTGTCCGGCTTTCGCCGATCCTGTCTTCTACTGCAGCCGAAGGTTGAGCGGCCGGGTCGAGTTGTTCTGGCGCAGCGACCGGAACTTGTTGTGCAGCTGCTTTCGGTTCGGCCGCTTTATCTGCGGCCGCTTGATCTGCTGGTTGCGCAGGTTCGACCGGGTCTTGCTATGCACGGGCCTCTTCTGAAGGCGGATCGGGCGTGACGTTGCCTTGTTGTGCACCCTTGACCTCGCCTTGCTGTGCACCGGCTGCTTCTGGATGCGGATCAGGCGCGTGGTGGCCTTGTTGTGCTGCCGCGACTTGTACTTCCTGTGGAACTGGGACTTCCACTTCAGGTGTTGCGGCTTGATCCGGATCAGACGCGTGGTGGCCTTGTTGTGCTGCCGCGACTTGTACTTCTTGTGGAACTGGGATTTCCACTTGAGGTGCAGCGGCTTGACCTGGAACGGTCGGCTGGTGGCCTTGTTATGCTGCCGTGACTTGTACTTCTTGTGAAACTGCGACTTCCACTTGATGTGCAGCGGGAACGGCTTGGACGTGGCCTTGTTATGCTGGACCGACTTCCACTTCTTGTGAAACTGCGACTTCCACTTGATGTGCAGCGGGAACGGCTTGGACGTGGCCTTGTTGTGCTGGACCGACTTCCACTTCTTGTGGAACTGGGACTTCCACTTGATGTGCAGCGGGAAGGGCTTGGACGTGGCCTTGTTGTGCTGCACCGACTTCCACTTCTTGTGAAACTGCGACTTCCACTTGATGTGCAGCGGGAAGGGCTTGGACGTGGCCTTGTTGTGCTGCACCGACTTCCACTTCTTGTGGAACTGGGACTTCCACTTGATGTGCAGCGGGAAGGGCTTGGACGTCAGCTTGTTATGCTGAACCGACTTCCACTTCTTGTGGAACTGGGACTTCCACTTGATGTGCAGCGGGAAGGGCTTGGACGTCAGTTTGTTATGCTGGACGGACTTCCACTTCTTGTGGAACTGCGACTTCCACTTGATGTGCAGCGGGAAGGGCTTGGACGTCAGCTTGTTATGCTGGACGGACTTCCACTTCTTGTGGAATTGGGATTTCCACTTGATGTGCAGCGGGAAGGGCTTGGACGTCAGCTTGTTGTGCTGGACGGACTTCCACTTCTTATGAAACTGGGACTTCCACTTCACGTGCACGGGGAACGGTTTCGACGTGAACTTGTTGTGCTGGACCGAAGCCCATTTCTGATGGAAGTTCGATTTCCATTTCTGGTGAAGCGGGGGAGGAGGCACGAAGCCGCCGCCATCGTCCGGCTCGGGCACGAAACCGCCGCCAGGTTCGGGCACGAAACCGCCGTCGGCGATCGGCGTGCCGGTGCCCCGGAAGGTTTCGACGTCGCCGGTGCCGCCCGGCACGTTCGCCTGCGCACCGCCTTCAGGTCCGGGATCGACCATCAGCGATTGCAGCGGGCCTTCGGGCGCTGTGGGCTCGCCCGCCGCCGGGTAAGGCTCGTAGGCGGCTGCGGGAGATATTTCGGCGAGTACGAAGGCCGGAGTCACCTGGACGCCGTCGGCCTGTGCCGTGTCGCTGCGCTCGCCGGTCCCTGGATCGGTGCAGGCACCGTTCTCCGAGCAGAGATTGTCGCCTGAAAGTACGACGCTGGCGTCCCTGTATTCCGGTGACATGCCGCCGTCTTCGTCATACCCGGAGGCGAAATCCGCACCGCCGGTCGCATTGATGCGCATATGCGGTACGCCGTCATTCTTGCGGTCGTCGAAGCCCACATCGAAACGGCCTTCGGGCGCCCAGGCGGACTTGTCCTCGTTCTGCCGGTAAAGCAGCGCACGCGCCTGCTTGGCGGCTGTGTAAGCAACGGGATTCTCTTCCGTCGGGGTCACGAGATGACCGCGTTCGGCGAGGAGCATGGCACCGTCCTCGGAAAACGCGATGTCGAAGACCGGGCTGTTCTCGCCACCGGCCTCGCCGCCTTCCGCATCGACGATAAGCGCCGGCGTGAAAAACTCGCGCCGGAAGGTTTCCGGATCGAATTCGCCGTCTTCGGTCAGGCCGACCGACCAGATGGCGTTTTTCTGATCCTCGCCGGCTTCCGCCCATTCCGGGTTGCCATAGGCCTGGGAACCCCAGGTGGAGTAGTAGACGCGTGTTTCACCGGTATCGGCGTCGGTGCGTACACCGATGGCGACGACGCGGCGACGGAAGTCCGCGAGGTTCCAGCATGCGGGCGCCTGCGCGCCGGTCGCGGCTTCGCCCTTGTCCTCGCAGTCGTCGAGACGGGCTTCGCTGGCGGGATCGAATTCAACCGGGTCGACGACCTGCCATGCATCGGACGGACCATCGTAGAAACCCTGGCGCGCCTGGCTGCCGTGATCGAGGCGGCTCAGTTCGGTACCGTCCTCGGCGCTGATGCGGTGGATCATGCCGGTTTCGAGGTCGGTGACGAAGAACTGCTTGTTGGTCTTGTCATAGGCGATGTTGCCGAGACCGGCGCCGGTGTTCTCGCGGCCGTCGAGCTGGATATTGGCGAAGACTTCCGGCTGATAACCGTTCTCCGCGCTGAGGCGGTAGATCGTGCCGGGGCCGCCTTCCGGGCCCCACATGCCGGGCGCCCAGCCGCTGCCGTCTTCCGAGCGATAAAGGCCGAAGAGCGATGTCGCGGTCAGGTAGATGTTGGCCGGCTCCCTGTCGTCATATGCGATGCCGAACACCTGGCCGACCTGGTCCGCGGTGATCTGCAGTTTCTGGGGCTCGTCGGTCCAGTGACGTCCGTCGGGACGGAAACCGGGGCGGGCGAGGGACAGGACGGCCGCAACGACACCCTGGGGATCGGGTGCGGCGGCAGCGCCATTGTCGTTTGCGACACCGGAAAAACGGGTCACGACCGTGTCGCCATGTTCGAGCGAGACTTCCTGCGCCGAGGCAGGAAGGACGGACGTGCCGATCAGCGTGGCGAGCGCCAGCGCACTGACGGAGCCGATACACCTGCGGTGCGTGGCCGACTTCGTAAAGGAGCGCGACGGGAGCGCATCTGGTGGGGTCTGGGTGGTCATTGGCGTCTCCTTTGGGTTCACTTATGAACTTCGGTTGTTGCCGCCACCTCTGCCCTGAAGAGGTGCGATGACCCTGATATGGGCACGCATTTTCTTCTTTTAAGCTCTTGACAAGCCCTCCTGTCGCGAATGCTTAACGCATGATAAATGATTGAAAATACGGGGTTTTGTCTGAAGTTCCCGTGGCATATCAACCGATTGACGCAACTTTATACGCTGCGTTGACGCGGCCGGTCCGGGAAGAAAATTCAGGGGTAGAGACGCGCTGTCGTCCAGGCGGCATCGGGAGTCGGCCTGGAAAACACCAGCCGGTCGTGCAGCCGGAACGTGCCGGACCGCCAGAACTCGAAATAAACCGGCCGAATTCGAAACCCCGACCAGTGTTCAGGACGCGGGATCTCGCCGATGGCGTACTTGGCCGTGAACCGCGCCACTTCCTTCTCGAGCGCGAAGCGGCTTTCCAGAGGACGTGACTGCTTGGATGCCCATGCGCCGATGCGGCTCGACCTGTGCCGGCTGGCGTAATATTCGTCGGCTTCCGCATCGCTGACCGGTTCCACTGGGCCGCGCACACGGACCTGGCGCTCGAGACTCTTCCAGTGCATGCACAGTGCGGCCTTGGGGCCGGCGGCGAGCTCCTGGCCCTTGGCGCTTTCGAGATTTGTGTAGAAGACGAATCCCCTGGCATCGACGCCCTTGAGCAGCACCATGCGCACATTGGGCATGCCATCCGGATCCACGGTCGCCAGAGCCATGGCGTTCGGATCGTTGGGCTCCGCGTCTTCGGCCTTTGCGAACCAGTCGGCAAACAGCGCGAATGGCTCGCTTTCGTCGACACCTTCGCCGAAAATGCTGGATTCGGAAGTCGTTTCGCTCATGGCCCGTACCACAGTTCGCAAGCAGGGGCCGCAATCTGGCACGAGCGTCAGGCGCGAACAAGCGCCGGATTGTCACCGTGACGCCCGGATGACGGGGGTGGGGTGCTATTCGTCGAGCTGGAAGCAGCTGTAATACTTGTCGTCGTCCTCACCGGCGGCCTGGGTGCAGGCCACCACGCCGACAAGTTCGGCCGCGGTGCTGTAGGTGGTGTAGGGGTTGATGAGGACCCGTCCGGTGCCGTTTTCGAAATTGCCGAAATCGTCGACCGTGTCCGGAAGGCCGGGAAGCGCGCGCTTGAGGGCCGCGCGGAAGGTCTTCCGGTCGAGGAAGTTGTCCGGCAGCTGGTCGAACGGGCCATCGAAATAGGTGTTCTGGCTGACATTCACCTGGTGAACGCCGATGAGGATCTTCCGACCCATGCGGTCATCGCGATAGAACGCGAAACCGGTGCGCCGGCCGATGGTGATTTCGGGAACGTCCTGGACCGGTTCCAGCTTGTCCGCGACCTTGCGGGATTCGTTGAGGACATAGAGAAACGTCTTCATTTCCGTGTCGTGGATGAAGTGAAACTCGATGCCGGATTCGTCGAAGATCGGGCCCAGGTAGATCTCGTTCTTGCGCAGGACGTGCCGGGGAACCGGCTCCTTCGACAGATCGTTCATCCGGAACCGGACGGTACGTCCCTTGTAGGTCACGTCATATGTGAGCGCGTCGACCTTCCGGGAGACGACACCGTCGTCCTTTCCGAGAATCCGGTGACCGCCGCCGGAATCGGCCATCCAGGGGGTCGCGTTCTGGAAATAGGCGAAATGAACCACGCCCTTGTCGCGGTCGATAATGTCGAAGCGGATGTTGCCGGCCCAGCTGATGCCGCCTGCGTAGAAGCGGAAGTAATAGTAGTTTTCCGTCGGCAGGACGGTGACCTCGTCCTTGAGCGCCGAGAAGACGTAGTCGAAGACGGACATGGCGTCGCCGAAGTCCGGGGAGGTGTCCTTCGGTGTCACCTCGGCGACGTAGTCTTCGTTGAAGTTGATGCGGGGCGGGTTGTCTGCGGCATTTGCGAGTGGTATCGCAGCGGCGAAGGCCACCAGCGTGGCGATTGTTCTGATTCTTGATTTGCGCGCCATCGACTCGCGTGCCTCCTGCGGTTCCGGGTCACCTTGACGTAGGGATACCGCACTGACATTGCAACATGAAGGTTGCATCGGCGGACCGGCCATCAAGGTTCTTGATGAGCGCCACGTTAACACGGTTCCGGGCGGCGTTTCGGAGACCGGACGAACGAGGCTCAATCGACGAAGCCCAAACCCGGAAGCACGGAAGCATATGCCGCGAAGCAGAACCGTCGAACAACTGGCCATGTGGTCGATCGTCATCGCGTTCGCCGTGATGGGGCTGAAGTTCGCCGCCTGGCATGTCACGGGTTCGGTCGCGCTTTACTCAGATGCGCTGGAATCGACCGTGAACGTGATCGCGGCTTTCCTCGCCTTCATGGCGGTTCGCGTATCCCAGAAGCCCGCCGACCGGAACCATCCCTACGGGCACCACAAGGCGGAGTACTTCTCCGCCGTCGCCGAGGGCGTGCTGATCATCCTCGCCGCGCTCCTGATCGCCGTGGCGGCGGGGAAGGCGTTGCAGGACCCGGACGTGATCCAGGCGCCTGACGTGGGTCTCGCGATCAACGGGCTTGCCGCGTGCATCAATTTCGGATGGGCGATTGCCCTGCTTCGCGTCGGGAGGCGGGAGAAAGCGCCTGCGCTGATTGCGGACGGGCACCACATCATGAGCGATGTGGTCACGTCCGTCGGCGTCATCATCGGGATTCTTGCGGCGCTTGCCACCGGCTGGTTCGTGCTCGATCCGATTCTCGCCCTCGTCGTGGCGATGAATGTCCTCTGGCAGGGATGGAAGGTGGTCGGTTCATCGATCCAGGGACTGATGGACAGCGCCGTCGACCCGGCGGAACACCTGCAGATCCGCGACATCATATCCGCCAATTCGGCCGGCGCGATCGAGGTTCACGACCTGAAGACCCGCATTGCGGGCAGGGCCACCTTCATCGAGTTCCATCTTGTCGTCGACGCGGACATGACCGTCCGCGTCTCGCACGAAATCTGCGACAGGATCGAGGAGGCGCTGAAGAACGAGATCGACAACGCCCGGATCACGATCCATGTCGAACCGGACGACGAGGCCAAGCTGCCGCCCGGGACCCAGTCCGTGCCTTTCGCCTGACCTTGCCCGCCCCTTTGCGGGCGGCCACCGCTCAGTTGACGAGCGGTGACGTGACTGCGGAACGGGCCTTGCTGTGGATCGCGCTCGAAACGTCCTTCTTGTGATACTTCGGAAGCTGCGACGTCGACTTGTCATGCTGCAGCGAGTTGTACTTTTCGTGGAACTCGGACACGTCCTTCTTGTGCACCTCGGCGGGAAGGGAGGTGGCCTTCACGTGCTGGTCGGTCGTGTACTTGGTGTGGAACGTGGATTTCCACTTTTCGTGCTCGGGGGCGAGCTTCGACGTCGCGCTCTCGTGGCGGTCCGAGTTGTTCTTTTCGTGAAACGCGGACACGTCCTTCTTGTGGGTCACGCGCCGTTTGCTCGTCTGCTTCACATGCAGGGAGGACCTTGTCGTCTCGTGGAAGGCTGACAGCGCTTTCTCATGCACGACACGGGCCTTGGTTGTCGCCTTGTCATGATCCGATGACGTCGCCTTTTCGTGGAAGGCGGAAACGTCCTTGTCATGGCGCGGCTGCGGTCTGGACGTGCGTTTCACGTGTTCGTCCGAGCTGTACTTCTCGTGGAATGCCGATTTCCACTTCAGGTGCACTTCCTTCGCTTCCGAGGTCGCCGTGTCGTGTCGGGTGGAAGCGAACTTGCGGTGGAATGAAGAAATGGATTTCTCGTGCTCGGGCGTTGCCTTGGACGTGGCCGTGATGTGCCGGCCGGACGGATACTTGGCGTGAAACTCCGATTTCCATTTCTGGTGAACCGGGCGCGCCGCGGACGTTGCCTTGACGTGGCGCGAGGAGGGCGCCTTGGCATGGAACTCCGACTTCCACTTTTCATGGCTTTCGGGTTCCTGCGTAGCCGCTGACGTGTCCGTGTCGTGGCGTGCGGACGGGTACTTGGCGTGGAAATCCGATTTCCATTTCTGGTGGACGTCCTGGACCTGGGGGTCGTCAGGCTCGCCGTAGAAGTCGGATGTCTCCTTGTCGTGCTGGCGCGAGATCGCCTTCGTATGCTCCGCCGAGGTCATCTTGCCGTGAATGACGGAGCGGGTCTTGTCATGAATAGAGGGTCCCGCCGGGCCGGGCTCGCCGGGGCGGCGGCTGGTGGACTTGTCGTGCTGGGCGGAACTGAACCTGTTGTGGAACTGGGACACCGCCTTGGTGTGCGTGTCCTGAGACCCGTCCTCCTGCCCGGACTGGTCGTCGGAGCCGTCGATTTCACCGGACGTGTCCGGCCCGTCTTGACCGTCCAGATCACCCGATTGCCCGTTGTCCTGCAGGCTGCCGAGCTGGATGCAGGTCCGGTCGTTGGCGGCGTTTTCGTCGGAATCGAAATTCATTTCGTCGGCGAACAGCTCCTCGACGAATTCCCGTGTCGGCCGGCCGGTGACGCGAAGCCCGAGGTCGGCCTGGAAGCGGGCGATCGCGCGCCGGGTGCCACCACCATAAACGCCGTCGATGGGTCCGGGATTGTAGCCGCGCGCGGCAAGGGCCCGCTGGATCTGGGCCATGGACGCCCGTCCGCCGGTGGCGTTCCGCCACTGAATCTCGATGCAGGCGGAAAGCGGCCGGGAGGAGGCCGTCCTCGGCAGGCGATAGGCCGTCTCCAGCACCACCGTCTCGCCCGGATCGAGCCTGCGCACGTTGCGGCTGCAATAGCTGCTGGCGCCGACCTGGGTACAGCGCCAGCCTTGCGGGCCGATGCGGACGATCCGCGCGCCGCGGTTGGGGCGCACGTTGCCGCGCAGCCACAGAAGTCCGCGAAACCGGCGGGGACCGCTGTTGGAAATGCCGATCGAGATCGTGCACTCGGACTGCGCCTCGCAGTCTCCGGATATGCGGCGCACGGAAATAGACAGGTCGAACCCGCCGCCTGCCGCGACAGCCGGGCGTCGCGGGGCCTCGGAAAATCCGTCCTGCGAGTCGTACCGGTCGTCGCCTTCCGGCGGGCCGAAGCCGTCATCGTCATAACCGTCGTAATAGGGCGGCACGTACTGCGCCGGCGAAACGGCCGGCCAGACCACAGCGATCATAGCGGCGGCCGCGAAGGCGAGAACGGAGAATTTGCTTCCAGACCCGTAAGTCATAAGTCGGACCTCTGTCTTCGGCACGATTCGGTGCTCTGCTTCAGAGAATATCAGCCTGTTTCCGGGCAGCCCAAACAAACGGCAGCGCCGATGAACCGGCGATGAACCGTCGAAGATCCGCCGGTCAGAACGTCGAGATGAGAGGCCATCCCTTGTCCGGGAGAAAGCGCGGACCGTGGATGCCGCGCAGCTTGCGCAGGGTCATCATGACGTTGTCCACGCCGCGCTGGCGCGCGTAGTTGAGCGGCCCGCCGCGGAAGGGCGCGAAACCCGTACCGAAGACGATCCCCGCATCCGCCATCTCGGGATCCTCGACGATGGTCTCACGCAGGCAGGCGACCGTCGCATTGACCATCGGCAGTATGAGACGGTCGGTCAGGTCGGCATCGGGCTTTCCGGTCTTGCGGGCGGACTTGACCGGCTTGCCGTCGCGGTAGCGGTAGAGGCCCTTGCCGGATTTTCTGCCAAGCTCGCCATCGTCCACCTTCTTACGGAACCAGGCGGGAATCTCGGGAAAGGAGTCCTCGTTCTCCTGGGCCAGGACACTGGCGACGTGGAGGCAGACGTCGAGCCCGACCTGGTCGGCGAGTTCGATCGGACCCATGGGCATGCCGAAGGCGAGGGCGGCCTCATCGATCGTCTCCGCATTCATGCCTTCGTCAAGACAGACCAGGGCCTCCATGAGGTAGGGCGTCAACGTGCGGTTCACGAGGAAACCGGGCGCGCTTTTCACCAGGAGCGGCAACTTGTCGATGGCCGCGGCGAAGGCGGTCGCACGAGCGCGTTCATGCGAGCGCAGCACACCGTGGGTGACGACTTCCAGCAAAGGCATCCTGGCGACCGGGTTGAAGAAATGCAGCCCGACAAACCGTTCGGGCATCTTCAGGAGGGCGCTGAGGCGCTCCAGCTGGATGCTCGAGGTGTTGGTCGCCAGCATGGCGCCCGATTTCATGTGCGCCTCGGCCCGTTCGTAGACCGCTCTCTTGATGTCCAGTTCCTCGGGGACGGCCTCGATCACGAGATCGGCCCGGGAGAGACCGGCTCCGGCGGGATCCGGCTGCAACCGGTCGTGCGCGTCCCGGACGAGATGAGCCGCCTTCAGGCGGCGCTCGAAGGTCGCCGTCGCCCGGCCGATGGCCGGACCGATGAGGCGCACGGTCCTGTCCTCCAGGGTCACGCGGAAGCCGTGAGCGGCGCACCACGCCGCGATATCGCCGCCCATGGTGCCCGCGCCGATGACATGGACATGCTCGATGCCATGTGGGGTCTCCTTGGCCAGCGCCTTGAGATTTTCGCGCAGATGAAACACGCGAATGAGGTTCTGGGCGGTCTCCCCGACGATGAGCTTTGAAAAGGAGTGGGTCTCGGCATGACGCATCTGTTCGGGCGCGCCGGCGTGTTCGCGCCACAGGTCGATAAGCGCGAACGGGGCGGGATAGTGTTCCTGCCGGACCTTCTTTTCGGTTTCCCCGGTCATGCGGCCGGCGATGAAGTTGCGCGCGGGCCCCCAGGACTGGAGGCTCTCGGTCCAGCCTTGTTTGCGGCGTTTCAGTTTGCCGCCAAGGGCACGCGCTGCCGCGGCGCGCATGTGTCTTTCTTCCGCGACGTCGTCGACAAGCCCTGCCTTCCTGGCTTTCTCCCCGGTCAGGTTCCGTCCGGTGAGCATCAAAGGAATGGCCTGTGTGGGCGCCATGTGCCGCAGGCTGCGCCACGTGCCGCCGAGCCCCGGATGCAACCCCAGCAGAACTTCCGGAAAACCGATCCTGGCATCCGGCCGGGCGATCCGGTAGGTGCAGGCGAGGGCGAGTTCCATGCCGCCGCCCAGGCAGAATCCGTGCAGGAGCGCGACGGTCGGGACGGGCAGGTTCTCGAGATCGTCCAGAACCTGAAGCGCCTCGTCGATCCGCAGCGCGATCTGGTCGACGCTGACGATATCGTCGAATTCGTCGATATCGGCACCCATCATGAAGCCGGACGGCTTGGCGGAACGCAGGACCAGTCCGGCAGGATTGTATTCCATGATCTCGGGCAGGACGGCCTTGAGTTCGCGCAGAACCGGCTCGGAAAGCGTGTTCACGCTCGAGTCGGCCTTGTCGAGAAGCAGCCACGCCACCTCATCGGCATCGATGTGCCAGCGCCAGTGCGAGAGGTCGCTTTCCTCCGGATATCCGGTGTCTTCGGTTTCGCCCAGTTCGAGCGGATCTTCGGCCAGCGCGTCGAGCGCCTTGCCGCGAATGTCTGTCCAGTCGTTCATGGCTCAGACCCTCTCCAGCAGCATGGCACCGCCCATGCCGCCGCCTATGCATTCGGTCGCCACGCCGAAACGGGCATTCAGCCGCTTCATCACGTGAATGACGTGCAGGAATATCCTGTTGCCGCTGGTGCCCACAGGGTGGCCGAGACTGATCGCGCCGCCGTCGACGTTGAGCACGTCGCGGTCGATTTCGCCGAACGGTTCGTCGAGGGCAAGGATGTCCCGGCAGAACTCTGGCATGGTCCATGCCTTCAGGCAGGCCAGCACCTGTGCGGCGAAGGCCTCGTTGATTTCCCAGGCGCCGATGTCGTGCGCGGCAAGCCCGTTGCGCCCGATCATGGGCGTCGCGCTCAGGACCGGTCCTAGACCCATGACGGCCGGGTCGAGCCCGGCCCATTCGCTGTCGACGATCCGCGCGATTGGCTCCAGCCCGTATCGTTCCACGGCGTCTTCGGATGCGAGAATGACCCAGCAGGCGCCGTCGGTGATCTGTGAACTGTTGCCCGGAGTGACCTTGCCGTCAGGCTTTTCGAAAGCGGGTTTGAGCCGGGCGACGGCGTCCATGGAGTTTTCCGGGCGCAGACCGGTGTCGTGTTCGTAGACGTTGCCGCCGGAATCGATCATCGGAAGGCGTTCGTCCATCCAGCCTTCATCGTTGGCGCGGGCAAGACGATGATGGCTGCTCACGGCATATTCGTCGGCTTCCTCGCGGCTGATCCCGAACCGGTGTGCGAGCAGTTCGGCGGTCTGGCCCATGTTCAGCTTCACCACCGGGTCGGTCAGGCCGCGAAGCAGGGCAATGCTCGGCTTGAGCATGGACAGCCGGAACTTGTCGAACGTCCTGAACCGGTCGGCCAGACCGCGCGCCGCGTAAAGATCAGCGAACCAGTCCACGGCCTTGCGCGAATAGAGCAGCGGGGCATGGCTGAGCGCTTCGGTTCCCCCGGCCAGGATGAGGTCGCCATGGCCCGACGAGATATAATGGTAAGCCGTGTCGATGGACTGCATCCCCGAGGCGCAGTTGCGCTGCACGGTCCAGCCCGGCGTCTGCGTTCCGCACCCGAGGCGCAGGGCGGCGACGCGGCCCGGGTTCACCTCGTCGGCGGACGGGTTGACGCAGCCGAGGATGACCTCGTCTATTTCGCCGGGATCGAAGGGCTGGCGGGCAAGCAGCGGCCGACCGGCCTGCACGGCGAGGTCGACGGCCGTGAACGGGCCCGGCCGGCCCTCCGCCTTGAGAAACGGCGTGCGCGCGCCATCGATGACGAACACCTCGCGTTCGCCCCGCTTGCTCCGCGACAGGTTGGTCTTTTTCCGGGCGATAACCGGGTTCCTCTTCTGTTTCTAACCGGCGGACGCAGCGTCCATCCGGGGCGTCTCCTGTCCGGTCGGCGTCGACGCGGCAATGACGATGTCGGCTGGTGCGAAATCGTCCACGCTCAACACCTCGCGCAGGAGGCGCTCGTATTCCGCGAGACGTTCGGCGTCGGCGTCATCGACCGGTTCGCCGGTTTTGCCGTCACCGCTTTTCCGTTTCAATGTCTCAATGTCCTCGACCCTGGCGAGCACCTCGTCGAGCGCCGCGATCGGATCGTTTCGGGGGCCTTTGTAAAGACCATCGGTCAGCCTGTCACGTGCCGGTGACGATGACATGATGACCTCTGCACAGGCTGAAACGAGACTGTCCATGGGACGCTCCCGCGGATAACCGAACGGCAGCGTCGTCGCACGCAGCAGCCAGGCCGCCATACGCGACGGGAAGTTCGCCAGGACCTGGTCGAGGCTCTCGTGTATCGCGTAGAGTCCGGACTGGCAACAATACTCCACGAGGGGAAGGTCGGCTTCGGGGCGGCCGTCATCCTCGAAGCGTTTGAGCACGGCGCTGAGAAAGTATAGTTCACCGAGAATGTCCGCGAGACGGCCCGAGAGCATCTCCCGGCGCTTGAGGCTGCCGCCCAGCAGGACAAGCGCCGCCTCGCTGACAAGCGCGAACGCGGATGCCGCGCGGGTGGTGTCGCGGAAATAGACGGCCGTGGGACCAGAAACCGGAGACCGGGCGAACCTCGCGCCGGTGAAGCCGTGAAGAAGCGCACGCCCGAACAGGCGGATCTGGTACCCGACATGCCGTATGACTTCGCGGTCGAACGCGCCGGTGCCTGCGGCTTCGTCCGGGTCGTGCGCGGCGGTCATCTCGGCGATCAGGTGCGGATGGCAGCGAATGGCGCCCTGGCCGTAGATCATGAGGCTGCGGGTGAGTATGTTGGCGCCTTCCACGGTGATCGCAACGGGAATGGCCCGATAGATGTTACCCAGATAGTTGCGCGGCCCGTCGCATATGGCCTTGCCGCCATGGACGTCCATGGCGAGGTTGATCACCCGGCGCATGCGCTCCGTGGCCTGGGCCTTGACGATGGCGGTGACCACGGCGGGTTTTTCGCCCTGGTCCAGCGCGAGCGTCGTCGTGCGTCGTGCGGCTTCCATGGCGTAACACTGCGCCGCGATCTCGCCCAGCGCTTCCTGGACGCCTTCGAACCGCCCCACCGGAATACCGAACTGCCTGCGCACCCGGGCATAGGCGCCGGTTGTCCTTGCGGCGACCTTCGCGCCGCTGACGCTCAGGGAGGGCAGCGAGATGCCGCGACCGGCCGCCAGCGCGCTCACCAGCATCTTCCAGCCCTGGCCAACCCGCTCGACGCCGCCGATGACGTTGTCGAGGGGAATGAAAACGTCCTTTCCCGAGTTCGGTCCGTTCTGGAAGCCCTGCATGGAGGGGAGATGCCTGCGGCCGATGGAAACACCCGGCAGGTGCGTCGGGACGAGTGCGACGGTGATGCCGATATCCTCCCTGTCGCCGAGCAGGCCGTCGGGGTCGCGGAGCTTGAACGCGAGGCCGAGCAGCGTCGCCACGGGGGCGAGGGTGATATAGCGCTTCGACCAGTTCAGCCGGATGCCGAGCACCTCCTTGCCCTCGTAGGTGCCGCGGCACACGATGCCGGTGTCGGTCATGGAGGCGGCGTCCGAACCGGCTTCCAGGCTCGTCAGCGCGAAGCAGGGAATCTCCTGTCCTGACGTGAGGCGGGGCAGGTAATGCTCTTTCTGCTCGTCGGTGCCGTACTCGAGAAGAAGCTCGCCCGGGCCGAGGGAGTTGGGGACCATGACCGTGACCGCCGCCGTGATGGAACGGCTGGCGATCTTCATCACCACTTCCGAATGCGCGCTGGCGGAAAAACCGAGGCCGCCATACTCCTTCGGAACGATCATGCCGAGGAATCCCTCGGACTTGATGAAATCCCACACCTTCTCGGGCAGGGTGCGGGTGCGGAAGGTGATCTCCCAGTCGTCCAGGGTCGAGCAGAGCATGTCGACCGGGCCGTCGAGGAAGGCCTTCTCCTCGTCGGTCAGTTTCGGCGGTCCCATGGCGAGCAGGTGGGACCAGTCGGGATTGCCGGAGAAAAGCTGGGTCTCCCACCATACCGTGCCGGCAGCCAGCGCCTCGCGCTCGGTGTCGGACATGCGGGGCAATGTCCGGCGGACACGCCTGAGCAAGGGGCCGGTGAGGTATTTCTGCCTGAAGGTCAGCGAATTTGCGCTCATGGCGAATTCCGGTTCACGTAACGTCAGACTATCATGTCTGCGAACAATAGATGTGTATGCACCTGCCCCAAGTCACGGGGCATCGCCGAGGCACGATGCAACGAGGCTGCTGTCCGGTTCGGTGTAGGGTTCAAGAACCGTGAAGTGATTTGCGCCGGGCACGGCGATATGGGCAAGGACGGTTTCGCGCCCCCAGCTTTGCCTGAGAATGTCGTTCTGGCGATGGAACTCGCTGCTTTCGTCGCCACCGACGACGGTCACGACGGGCGTGTTCGACGGCGCTGGCCGGTTGGCAGGGCTGCAGGCAAGGGCAGATTCCATGTCGAGGCCCAGCGCGCCGTTAATCGATGTCTCGACCAGGGGACGCAGGTCGAAAAGGCCGCTGACCGGCACAGCGCGAGACACCAGGCCGGGCGGAAGGTCCTGCGAGAACGCCGGCCAGTCGGTCGCGGCAAGTTCCGCTGCAAGATGGCCGCCGGCGGAGTGGCCGGACACCGAGACGGGACGCTGGAACCTGCGATGGAGCATGGCGGCGCACTGGCGCATTTCGTCGGTGATCCGGGCGATGCTCGCCTCCGGGCAGAGCGTGTAGGACGGAATGGCGACGATCGCGCCGCGTGCGCACAGCCCGCTGGCCACGAAACTGAATGCCGACTTGTCGAGCGCCTGCCAGTAGCCGCCGTGAATGAACATGTGCACGGGGGCCTGTTCCTCGGCAGGCATCTGCGGATGGAAAAGGTCGTACCTGTTTCGCTCGCCGTCCGCGTAGGGGAGGTCGATTTCTGCGTTCGGGTCCTCTTCGCGATACCGTGCGGAGCGCTCCACCCAGCCGGAAATGAGGGTGGGGTGCTCGGGAACCCTTTGACGATTGTTGTATTCCGTCTCCCAATCGACATTTGCGGGAAGTTCGGTCAGCATGTGCGCTCCTGTTCGATCCGGTCGCCAAATGCGATGCGTCCACGGGAATCATAGCAGCATGCAAGAGTGCTGTATTCCGTCGTGATGCCGGTCGAAAGAGTGCCGGCCGGGTCGATTGTAGTCTTTCGAGGGTGTGCATTTCCGGTGCGTGACGCGATCCTGTTCATATGCGCCTGTGTTCTCGTGCTGGGGGCGAGTTCGCGTGCGCCGGCACAGCAGGAGCGTCGTGTCGACCTCGAACTGGTGCTTGCCGTGGACTGTTCGTACAGCGTGGACGAGTTCGAGTTTGCGCTGCAGGTCCAGGGAATGGCGCGGGCTTTCCGGCATCCGGAGATCATCGAGGCGATCGCCGGAGGGCCGCTGAAATCGATCGCCGTCGCGGTCGTGCAGTGGTCCGACGCCGATACCCAGAGCGTGGTCGTGCCCTGGACGGCCATTGGCACACAGACCGAGAGCCACGCCTTCGCGGACCGGGTGGCGGGCATGGCGCGCGCGGTTCCGCAGGGGGGAACTTCGATCTCGTCCGTCATCCGTTTTTCGGCGGGCCTGCTGGCCGACAACGGCTTTTTCGGCGCCCGGCAGGTGATCGACGTCGCTGCCGACGGACGCAACAACAGCGGAGGAAACCCGCGAATCATGCGCGATATCGTGGCCGCCCGCGGTGTCGTCGTGAACGGCCTGACCGTGCTGAACGAGGACCAGGCGCTCGACAAGTATTTCGAACGCAATGTCCGCGCCGGCCCCGGCAGTTTCGTGATCATCGCAAACGACTACGACGCCTACGAAGAGGCGATCCTGCGCAAGCTTCTGCGCGAGATCATGGGGCCGGCGACGTCCTGAACGTCCTTGGCTGCCGGCCTCAGGCGTTGCGTCC
The DNA here is from genome assembly GCA_965227875.1 of Hyphomicrobiales bacterium. Lineage (GTDB taxonomy): Bacteria > Pseudomonadota > Alphaproteobacteria > Rhizobiales > JAJFHC01. The sequence goes on along the minus strand of OZ245783.1, from coordinate 5,201,831 downwards.
CTGGACGGCGTCGATGACGGCATCGCGGACTTCCAGGGTCGTGGCGGTGCCTCCGAGATCCGCCGGGAGGACCGACCCGTCCGCGGTCACCCGTTCGATGGCTGCCATGAGTGCGCCCGAGGCCGTCTTCTCGCCGAGGTGGTCGAGCATCATCGCCGCCGACCAGAAGGATCCGATCGGGTCGGCGACACCCTTGCCCATGATATCGAAGGCCGATCCGTGGATGGGCTCGAACATGGACGGGAAACGCCCTTCCGGGTTGAGATTCGCGGTCGGCGCGATGCCGAGGCTTCCGGTCAGCGCTGCTGCCAGGTCGCTCAGCACATCCGCATGGAGATTGGTCGCCACCACCACGTCGAGCGATGCGGGGTCGAGCACCATCCGCGTCGTCATGGCGTCGACGAGCATGCGGTCGGTCTCGATGTCCGGATAGTCTTCCCGGACGAGTTCGAAGACATCGTCCCACATCACCATGCCGTGGCGCTGCGCATTCGACTTGGTGACGAGAGTGAGATGTTTTGCCGGGCGCGTACGGGCAAGTTCGAAGGCGAAACGCTGGATGCGCTCGACGCCCGCACGGGTGAAAACAGCGACGTCCAGGCCGACTTCCTCGGGATGTCCGCGATGCACACGTCCGCCGGCGCCGGAATATTCGCCTTCGGAGTTTTCACGGATGATCACCCAGTCGAGGTCTTCCGGCCCGGCATTGCGCAATGGGCCTTCGATCCCCGGCAGGAGGCGGGCAGGGCGGACGTTGGCATACTGGTCGAAGGGCTGGCAGATGGCGAGACGGAGACCCCACAGCGAAATGTGGTCCGGAACGCGCGGATCGCCTGCCGAGCCGAAATAGATAGCGTCGAAAGGCTTCAGATGTTTCAGGCCGTCCTCCGGCATCATCAGGCCGTGTTCGAAATAGTGGTCCGTACCCCAAGGAAACGTCTCGACTTCGAGACTGAAACCCCCGTCCCGTTCGGCGACGGCGTTCAGGACGTCGAGGCCGGCGGTTATGACTTCCGTCCCGATCCCGTCACCCGGAATCGATGCAATCTTGTAGGTGCGCAAAGTGTTTCTCCTCAAATGCACGATGGCGTTGTCCACCAGGCTGCCGCACTGGTAGCGCGTGTTTGTTGAAAAATCCGTATCGTTCTGTTAAACGAACACTCGTACGCTTTTCCAAACAGAGGGATTCCGGAAGCCCATGTTCGAGACGCTCTCCCCTTCGCCGGTCCCGGTCGACCTTACCGGTCTCAATCTTCTGTCCCAGATCGAACACGCGCGTGAAGTGCTGCAGCGGTCGCTAGGGACGGCCCGCCGTCCCATCGTGTCGACGAAATTCGGCCCCTATTCGGCAGTCTTTCTTCATCTGGTGGTCGAACACTCGCCGGACATCCCCGTCGTCTGGGTCGACACGGGACACAATACACCTGCGACACTCGCTCATGCCAACCACATCGCGGGAACGCTCGGCCTGAACCTTCACATCTACCGGCCCAAAACCGCGTGGCGGGGTCGTGCGCCCGAACCGGGCGAGGCGGAACACCCGCAATTCGTGGAGCGTGTCAAACTCGAGCCGTTCGAACGCGCCCTCGAAGATCTGCGCCCCGACGTCTGGCTTTCGGGCCTGCGGCGCGAACAGACAGACCATCGCGCCGGGCTGAGTTTCTACAACGCGGCGCCCTCGGGCGTGATCAAGATCCATCCGTTGCTCAACTGGACCGAACAGGATGTGGTCGCCTATGGCCGCTCCCGCGACCTGCCCGTCGAACCGGACTATGCCGACCCGACCAAAGGCGACCTCAAGCGCGAGTGCGGCTTGCACCTGAAGTTCTGATTTCCGGTTCCTAAACCTCGCCCCAGATGGTTTCCGCCGTCTTCACCACGAGTTCGAGCTTGCGCCTCTGGTCATCCCCGGTGATCAGGTTGCCTTCCTCGGTGGAGGAAAAGCCGCATTGCGGTGCGATGCCGAGCTGGTCGAGGTCTGCATACCTGGAGACTTCGTTGAACTTGCGCCGGAGATCGTCGATGCTTTCGAGCGGCGCGGTCTTCGTGGTACTGCGTTTTTGTTCACAAACAACGTATTCCGAGTCCGAGTGCTCTGCCTGGTCGACAACGTCGCCGCGGTGAAAAAGAAACTTCCATCAGGATAAGAGCGATTCGAGCCGCGATGGAGTCAGAAGATCCCATGTATCGAAATGAGTTGGAACGTTGGACGGGTGCCGTTCCACCAGTCCCGTCCTTTCCAGGCATGATGCAAATTCAAGTGATTGGCGCTGGAACTCGTCAAGTTCGTTGACCGACCACAGGACACCGCAAGGCGGCGTCGTCTCTGGTAACATTCGCGACGGACTAAGGATCCTGGCATCGGCTTCCCCGAGGCAAAGGTAGGTGTTTCTAGCGCTGTGTCTCACGGGTTCGAGATCGAAGATGCCGCTGGCGAGAAGCACCGCTTCAACATTGGGTTTGATCCGTCCCCATTCGACAAGTCCGGCCAACGCCGCCAGATGTGCGCCGGAGGAATGTCCTGATACCGATATCCGGTCCGGCGTAACGCCAAGTCTTTCGGCGTTGTCACCACACCATGCCAACGCCCGGCGGGCCTGGTCTACCTGCCTAGCGAGGGATACGTCCGGCACCAGCCCGAAATTCACTGACACAAACGTATAACCGGCATTCACCCATGGTGGCGCAATGAACCATGCGTCACGACTGGACAACGCACGCCAGGCGCCACCATGGTAGTGCACGTGCAATCGTTGCGCCGGTTTCTCGGGAACGAAAATGTCCAGAGTCTCCTCGCTCGCCGTCCCATATGCGAGACCGGCCTGCGGCTTGAGGACTGTGCCCGCGCGATCGCCTTCCTCACGCCATTGATGAAAATAGCCACTCATATCAGGAACAAGCGTGCGCTGGTCGTACTGCGCATCGAGTTGTGCCTGGTTATAGGTTCGGAAGTCTTTGCCGCTCATGATTTATCGTTCTCGTCGGTTGCGCCATCGCGGGACGCGACAACCTTTCCGTCCACGATCGTGAGCACGGAGAGAAGGTTTGCGATCTCATGTTCCGGCACTTTCATCAGATCGCCGTCGAGGACCACCAGGTCCGCCTTCATGCCCACGTCGAGAGTGCCGGTTTCGTGCTCGTTGCCCATAAGGTAGGCCCCTCCAAAAGTGGCACAATGCAACGCTTCGGACCGGCTGATTTTTTGCCGAGGGGCGATGACTTCGCCGGTGGTCTGGTCCTGGCGCGCGACCGCGTGATATATCGGCCCCAGAAGAGATGGAGGCAGATTGTCGGTGCCGAAAGAAACCGGAACACCGGCATCGAGCAGGCGCCGCAGCGGAACGATCCGGTTTTCGTTTTCAGCGCCGACCGCGCGTAGGTGACGCGATCCGGACTTTGCAATATGCCGATTGGTGTGCGTGACCGTCACGAGACCCAGATCGCGTGCGCGCTCGACATCCTCATCGCCGAGAATGGCCAAATGACCCCATGTCCATCGCAGATGATCGATCGGGATCTCCTGGTGAACTTCCTCGAACAATCTCGCTACTTCAATGAAGATGCAATTGGCGCGTAGGTTCAACCGAGCCGCCTCGATGAGTACTTCTTTCAGAAGATGTCGTGGTAGACCGCAATCGTAGTGAAAACCTGCCCATCCGGTCTGGGGCGCTGATTGCGCGCGCACCCAGTTGCTTCGTTGCTCGTCGATCTCAGCGTAGATTCCGCCCACCGACAACAGAGAGTTTCCGTGATCTTGTCGCTTTACCCAATCCAGAAGATCGCGGAGGTGTTCAATCAGGCCACCGTCTTGCGCCTCGCTCCACTTGGGACTCAGGACAAGACTCGACCGCACGTTCAGAACGTCGAGGTCGGCGAGCGTTTGATATGCACGCAACACGTCGTCGGCGACGCCGTGACCCTCATAAATGGCCGTTGTGCCGTAACTGTTATAGACAGCCATCGAATGCCTTAGACCGTCTAGCCGATCGTCAAAGCTGAAGTTTGGGGCGCACGCCAGCAGTGTAAGCTCGACAATTGGCATCATCGTGTGTTCTAGAAAAACACCGGTGGGTTCGCCGGAGGCCGGGTCGACGAGGATTTCCACCTCTGGACTTGGCGATGGCGTGTGCCGGTCGATACCCGCAATTTCCAGCGCACGCGAGTTGGCTATGGACACCAGCGGCGGCCGTGCGCGCCAATAGCCCCAGATCGGCTTGATGTAAACGGGATTGGCGGGAGCGACATGATCGAGGTCATGGCGATCCGGATAACCGTGCTCGTCGAACGCTGAAGTGTTCTCATATCCTGGGCTATCGCCAAAGGGCATGGTCACTATCCACTCGCCGGGCGACTTCTTCCACACCTCCTGACCAATGCGCTCCAGAAGCGCGTCCTTGTCCTCGGCACCGTCCAGCGATGGCAGTAGGTTCTTTAGGCCCTCGCGGTCCATGTGTGCATGCCCGTCTATCAGGCCGGGAATGATGCAACCGCGATCGAACTCGAAGATCTTCGTGTCGGGCCGTCGCAATTGGATGATGTCGCCAGCCCTTCCGATAGCCATAATCCGACCGCCACTGATTGCGACCGCGTTCGCGCCTGTAGCGACATTCGTGGACCCGTAGACCGGCGCTCCCAAGACGATCAGATCTGCAGATAGCTTGTCTACGCTATGCGCGGTCCGATCAGTATTCATGCAATCCTCATTTTGCGTCGTCGGGTTCCATGCGGCGAGGCCAAATTCCCCAAAGATGCATGATCCCCGTGCCTACTGGGCGCTGCCTGATGCGGAGGCGCGCGTTTGTCTGCGAACGGATGCCTCGCGCCATAACCACGCCATCGCGAAACTACCACCGACAAATCCCAACCAGTTGACCAGCCGGCCGGCCTCCGCCAAGGCACCCGGCACAAGTACCGTAAGTGCCGCCAAGGCAAATACTAATCTCAGGGTGGCCCCAAGCTTCCGGCAGAAATGCCCCGCCGAGGCGATGGAACCGAACAACACGCCTATCGAGGCGAAGCAGATCCCGAGCCAATCCCCGTTCAGCAGGATCCCGGGCGAAAGAATGAACACGAACGGTATGACGAATGCGATCCAACCGAACTTCATCGCTTGCCATCCGGTAGAGACGGCATCCGTTTTGGCGATGCTCGCCGCAGCAAAAGCCGCGATTGCTATCGGCGGGGTTATCATGGACATCATTCCGAAATAAAGTAGAAACAGATGCACGGCCATCTTGTCGAAGCCTTGCGCGACCAGCGACGGTGCAATCAAAGCCGCAAGCAGGACGTAGACGCCGACGGTCGGCATGCCCATGCCAAGTATTATCGAAACTACTGCGGTTACCCCCAGCAGCAGGAATATGCTGTTTTCGCTCAGATGAGTGAGGATAACTGTCATTCCGAAACTAAGCCCGGAATAGTTCAACACTCCGATTACCACGCCGGCGGCGGCCGTCAGCACGATGATGTCCAACACCACTCGACCGGTCAGCGCCATGGTTTGAATCAGGTCGGCGAGACGGAATGATCTCTGCCCTCTCAAGACGAAAGGAAAGAGCAGCAAAAACGAGGCTATGGCATAGAGACCCGCCTTCTGGGGGTTCACATTAAGCACGAAGAGGGCGCAGATCAGGACGATGAACGGTACGAGGTAGACCCAACCCGCCTTCAGTATCTCCCATGCGGTTGGTTGTCCTGCCTCCCTCGGTACGCCTTCGATGTTTTCGCGCGCCGCGCGGAGGTCCGCTTGGATAAACAGGGACAAAAAGTAGAGAACGGCCGGAACCAGAGCCGCGTAGACGACCTCCGTGTAAGGCACCTCCAGGAACTCCGCCATGAGAAACGCGGCAGCGCCCATGACTGGCGGCATGAGCTGGCCACCGGTGGAGGCCACGGCCTCTATGCCGGCCGCCGTGGAGGCGGAAAAACCCGCGCTACGCATCAGAGGTATTGTTATGATGCCAGTCGTTGCGACATTGGAGACGGCACTGCCTGATATCGAACCGAACAATCCGGAGGCCACGATCGAATTCTTGGCCGCACCCCCACGATACCGGCCCATGGCAGTTCCCGAGAGTTCGGTGAAGAACTCCGCCCCGCCACTTCGACTTAGGATGTTACCGAAAAAGACAAAAACAACAACGATGGTCGCCGCGACCTTTAGGGGCGATCCCAGCACCCCGTTCGGGTCCAACACAACGAGGGTCGTCAGCCGCTGGAACCCGATATCCCGCCCCGCGAAAGGTTGCGGCAAGAGATGGCCAAACAGGCCGTAGGCGATGAAAAACACGATCAGGGTCGCGAGTGCGGTTCCTGCCGCCCGGCGCACCGCCTCGATCAACAGGATCAGAAGCACAGTCGCAAGCACCACGCTCTTTGCTGGTAAATATGCGAGTTCTTCGGAAAGGGTTGCGTAACTCAGTGCTATGTAGCCGGTTACGCAGAAGCCTGTTATTGCAGCCGCCCAATCGTACCACGGCGCCGGTTCATCTCGCTCGCCGTTCACCCGAATGGTCAAAAAGATCAGCGCGATGGTCAGGCCTAGAACGAACGCGAGAAACTGTTCGGTGTAGACGAGTAGATCCAGATACAACGGGACGTCGGCCGCCCAGAGTATAGCCGAGCCGGTTAGTGAAATCGACAGGGCCGCCACGATCCAACGCATCTCTAGTCATTACTCCGTCTACAGTCTTGGCACCCATACGCGATCTTACGGAGTTCCGCAGATGCAACGGCCATCAGGACGGACCTTCTGCGTCATGATGGCCGTGCGCAACATACAGTTTGAAAGTTAGTTGGACGTCGTCCAGCCGCGTTCTTTGTAATACCGGACAGCTCCGGGATGAAACGTCGCTCCGGGCAGCGGCGCCATCATCTTTTCCGGATTAAAAGCCCTGAAAATGCCGTGTGACTCGATCAGCAAATCCTTGTTTTCGGCAATTGCCTTGACCATGCCATAGACTTGGTCGTCCGATACGTTCTTATTGGCAAGCAGGACGTATTGGTATCCGACAAGGTTGGTGGGAACTTCAATCCCCGCCAATCTTTTGTTGGGTTTCACTTCGACAATACTGCTCCCCGGCAAATCGCTAGCGATGGAAGCCTGAACCTCGGGTGTGTTCGGAATGCTCAGAAAACGAACCGGTACCTGGGCGTTGGTTTTCTTCGTGACGCCGGAGCCGGGCGCGAGCAGAACGCCTGCAACCCGTCCTTCGGCCATCAGTTCGGCTCCTTTCACGAAATTGGGCACCGCCACCGGTTTGATGCTGTTTTGGTCCATGCCGACCGCCTTGAAGATGGCGTTTTGGATGCTTTCCACCAGTTTCATGCTGGAATACCTGGCTGGAAGTGGCTTGCCTTTCAGGTCCTCAAGGGTCTGGACCTCGGAGCTGTCGGGGACCATTATCCCGACTGTGAACGGCACCAGAGTTGCAACCACACGAATGTCGGGGTTTGGGCGACCAGAAAAATACCCGGTCCCTTGTGTGGCGAACACGGCCTCGAAGCTGTTTGAGGTGCCGAACGCCAATTCACTGGAGTTCACCTGGGGGATAAAGACGCTTGATCCACCCATGCCGATAGCCCTTACATCCACATCGCTTTTTTCCGAAATGACTTTCGCCAGCGCCGCCGCTATCGAGTAACCTAGCGAACCCTGCGGATTGGTTCCGATTCCCTGTGGTTCGGCGTTTACAGACGCCTGCCAAAACACGACCACCACACACGCCAGTATCTGCGCAATCCACTTCATAAACAGTCTCCTTTGGACCATGGGAACTTTCCCGGGATGACGCGCGGCAGTAGGCTCACCGTGCCATCGAAAAAAAACCTATTGGCCGGTAGTTATAGGGTCAATTCACCTTCTTCGGGCCTGATATTCTTAATCACGATAACAACCTAAACCTCGCCCCAGATGGTTTCCGCCGTCTTCACCACGAGTTCGAGCTTGCGCCTCTGGTCGTCCTCGGTGATCAGGTTGCCTTCCTCGGTGGAGGAAAAGCCGCATTGCGGTGCGATGCCGAGCTGGTCGAGATCGGCATACTTGGAGGCTTCGTCGAACTTGCGCCGGAGATCGTCGATGCTTTCCAGCGGCGCGGTCTTCGTGGTGATGAATCCCGGCAGGACACGCTGCTTGCCCTTGGGCAGCAGCCGCAGGGGCTCCAGCCCGCCGGCCCGTTCGCTGTCATACTCCATGAAAAACACGTCGATGCCGGTCCGGTTGAACACGGCGTCCGCCGCCGGGTCGTAGGCACCCTCGGCGACCCAGGTGGACTTGAAGTTGCCGCGGCACATGTGCATGCCGATGACCATGTCGTCCGGCTTGTGCTTGACCGCGTCGTACATCATGTCGGCATACTTGCCGATGAGCCAGTCGGGATTGATGCCGGCTTCGGTCTTCTGGGCGCGGATCTTCTCGTCGCAGAGATAGGCGAAGAAAATGTCGTCCATCTGCAGGTAGCGGCAGCCGGCGTCATAGAACTTCTGGACAGCCTTGGCGTAGGTGATCGAAAGATCGGCAAACAGCACTTCCTCGTCCTGGTACTCCTTGGGGTGGATGTCTTCAGGCGCGGTCCGGAAATGACAGCAGCTCGGCCCGGGAATCGAGATCTTCGGCGTCTGTTTCGTGATCGAGGCCACATACCGGAAATGCTCTAGCATGGGGTGGTCGTCCGGGAAGTCCAGCTGACCGGTGATCGTCGGGAAGATCGGCCGCAGCTTGGCGCCCTGGAACTGGATTCCCTGGCTGCGTTCCTCGAGGTCGAGCCCGGTGAGCCCTCCCATGAAATCGTAGTGCCAGAAGGAGCGGCGCATCTCGCCGTCGGTTATGGCCTTGAGGCCGACGTCCTCCTGCATGCCGATGGCCTTGTCGATGGCCGCGTCCTCGACCTTCCTGAGTTCCTCTGCGGACAGCGTGCCTTCCTCGAAGTGTTTCCGGCGGGCCTCCTTGACGGAGTCCGGCCTGAGCAGACTGCCGACGTGATCGGCGCGGAAAGGGGGTTTGCTTGACGCCATGTTCGGTCTCCTCGAATCCTTGCGGCGAATCTTTGGGGGAGTTCTGAGGCGCCAGTTTTGCAGGTCATCGGCCCGCAACCAACCATGAATTTCGCAGCGCGGGCATGCGGAGCGGTCCTTGTCGCCGGAGGCCTTTGCAGTCCCGCGGCGGCGCTGTAGTGTGGGCGGAAACGAGGTTGATCCCGCTCCGGCAGTCCCGTCCTCGGAGGGACAGGGTTCGAGGGCGCGGCAAATGACAGGAGCGGAGTTCCAGCAATGAAAATGTCCGGCGAACGGCTGATCGAGGCATCGCGCGAAACCGTTTGGGAAGCACTCAACGACCCGGATGTCCTCAAGGCGAGCATTCCGGGCTGCCAGGAACTCAACAAGACGTCCGACACGGCGTTCGAGGCCGTGGCCCAGGCCAAGGTGGGGCCGGTCAAGGCGAAATTCAAAGGCAATGTCGAGCTTTCCGACATCGATCCGCCGAACGGATACACGATTTCGGGGCAGGGCAACGGCGGAGCCGCCGGGTTCGCGAAGGGCGGGGCGACCGTCCGTCTCGAAGAGGTCTCCCCGGGCCAGACGCTCCTGAAATATGACGTGGATGCGAATGTCGGCGGGAAGCTCGCCCAGATCGGGCAACGCCTCGTCGACGGGGCCGCCAAGAAAATGGCCGACGAGTTCTTCGAGAATTTCTCGGCCCAGGTCGCGTCCCCGGAAAGTGCGGAACCCCCGGTCGATCAGGCCGACGCCGCGGAAACGCCGGCCAGGGCTGCCGAGACCGAGCCGGACACTGGTGAGGAACCGGTCTCGCGCAACGTCAATCCGCTTGTCTGGATCATCGTTCTGGGGCTTGCCGCGGCCCTGCTGCTCTATCTTTCGAGCGGCTGACTCACGTTTGCGGCATGCGTCATGCGTGGGGCTTGACCGGTCTTCCAACTCCGGCAACACTCATCGGCGCTACAACAAGATCGGCGTTCATGCGTGAGGGATCCCGGATCGGGCGAACAGCGTGAAACGCTTCGGAAATGGGGCCTAACCGCCCGTAAGAAGGAGGAAATCCATGCCATCCGTTCAAATGACGGTCAACGGCAAAGCCGTATCCGGTGAAGTCGAGGCCCGTACGCTTCTCGTCGAGTTCCTGAGGGAAAATCTCGGGCTCACCGGGACCCATGTGGGGTGCGATACGAGCCAGTGCGGGGCCTGCGTGGTCCATGTCGACGGCAAGGCCGTGAAGTCGTGCACGACGCTCGCCGTACAGAACGATGGCCGCGAGGTCACGACGATCGAGGGGCTCGCCTCCAACGGCAATCTGCATCCGATGCAGGAAGCCTTCCGGGACAACCACGGGCTACAGTGCGGCTTCTGCACGCCGGGAATGATCATGGCCGGCGTCGACATCGTGAACCGGATCCCCGACGCGGACGAGCAGACGATCCGTGAGGAACTCGAAGGCAATATCTGCCGCTGCACCGGATATCACAACATCGTCAAGGCGATATCGGCAGCAGCCAAGGAAATGCGTTAACTCGGGCGCCAGCAGGGAGAGGTGAGCAGATGAGCGAAACCGGAATCGGCGCCGCGGTGCGTCGCAAGGAAGACTACAGATTTATCACGGGTGCGGGACACTACACGGACGACGTCAACCTGCATGGCCAGACCCATGCGGTTTTTGTCCGGTCCCCCCATGCCCATGCGCGGATCAAGGGCATCGACACCTCGCAGGCCGAGGCCGCCGAAGGTGTGCTTGGCGTCTATACCGGCGCGGATGTCGAGGCCGACGGTATCGGCGGTCTGATCTGCGGATGGATGATCCATTCCAAGGATGGCAGCCCCATGAACGCCGGGCCGCACCCCATCCTCGCCCAGGGCAAGGTGCGCTACGTGGGCGACCACGTGGCGGTCGTGGTCGCCGAGACGCTGGCCCAGGCGAAGAATGCAGCCGAACTGGTCGACGTGGACTACGAGGTGCTCGATGCCTGTGCGTCTCCGGAGGGAGCGCAGGCGGCCGGGGCGCCCCTGGTGCATGACGATATCGCGGCGAACACGGTCTACAACTGGAGCATCGGCGACGAGGACGCAACTTCGGCGGCCTTCGACGGCGCGGCCCACGTGACGACGCTCGACATCGTCAACAACAGGCTGATCCCCAACGCCATGGAACCGCGCGCGGCCATAGGCGCCTATGACCGCGGCAGCGAAAGCTACACGCTCTACACGACGAGCCAGAATCCGCATGTCGCACGCCTCGTCCTGTCGGCTTTCGTGCAGATCGCCCCGGAGCACAAGCTTCGCGTGATCGCACCTGACGTGGGTGGCGGTTTCGGGTCGAAAATCTTCATCTACGCCGAGGAGACCGTCTGCGTCTGGGTCGCGAAGAAGGTCGGCCGTCCGGTCAAGTGGACCGGCGACCGGTCCGAAGCCTTCCTCGCCGACGCTCACGGCCGCGACCATGTCACCCGCGCGGAACTGGCGCTCGACGCGGATGGAAAGATGCTCGGCCTGAGGGTCAAGACAATCGCCAACATGGGCGCCTATCTGTCGACCTTCGCCTCGAGTGTCCCGACCTATCTCTATGCGACGCTCCTGTCGGGCCAGTACAACCTCAAGAACATCTATGCCGAGGTCGACGCGGTCTACACCAACACGGCGCCGGTCGACGCCTATCGCGGGGCCGGACGGCCCGAGGCGACTTATGTGGTCGAGCGCCTCGTCGAGACAGCGGCGCGCGAAACCGGTCTCGACCCGGCCGAACTTCGCAAGCGGAACTTCATCCGCGAGTTCCCGCACGAGACGCCGGTGATCATGACCTACGACGCGGGCGACTACGAAGCCTCGCTGACCAAGGCGATGGAACATGCCGACTATGCGGGCTTTGCCGGGCGCAAGGCCGAAGCGGCCTCGCGCGGCAAGCTGCGGGGCATCGGGTTCTCGACCTATATCGAGGCCTGCGGCATCGCGCCTTCGGCAGCCGTCGGTTCGCTGGGTGCCGGTGTCGGGCTCTGGGAATCTGCGGAAGTGCGAGTCAACCCAACGGGTAACGTGGAAATCCTCACCGGATCTCACAGCCACGGACAGGGCCACGAAACCACCTTCGCCCAGCTCGTCTCCGACCGTCTTGGCATTCCCATCGACCAGGTGGAGATCGTCCACGGCGATACAGACAAGGTGCAGTTCGGCATGGGAACCTACGGGTCGCGTTCCGGCGCCGTGGGCATGTCGGCCATTTCGGTCGCGCTCGACAAGGTCGTGACCAAGGCGAAGAAGGTCGCCGCCCACCTCATGGAAGCGGCCGAGGGCGACATCGAGTTCAAGGACGGCAACTTCACCGTGGCCGGCACGGACAAGGAAATGCCGTTCGCGGCCGTCGCGCTCAACGCCTATACCGCACACGGCTTCCCGAGTGCCGAAATCGAGCCGGGACTCAAGGAAGGGGCGTTCTACGATCCGACCAACTTCACCTTCCCGGCGGGCTGTCACGTCTGCGAGGTCGAGGTCGACCCAGACACCGGCGAGACGACGATCATCAAGTTCACCGCGGTGGACGATTTCGGTGAGATCATCAACCCGATGATCGTCGAAGGGCAGGTGCATGGCGGCATCGCCCAGGGGGTCGGCCAGGCACTGCTAGAAGGCTGTGTCTATGACAGCGACGGCCAGCTGGTGACGGGGTCCTACATGGACTACTGCATGCCGCGGGCCGACAACCTGCCGAGCTTCGTGGTCGACACGACGAAGACGATCTGTCCGAGCAATCCGCTGGGCATGAAGGGCTGCGGCGAGGCCGGCGCCATCGCGGCGCCCGCGGCGGTCATGAACGCGCTGACGGATGCACTGGGCGTGCAGGACCTGCCGATGCCCGCCACGCCGCTCACCGTGTGGCAGACGATCCGGAACAACACCGTTGCGGACGCGGCGGAATAAGAAAAGCGAGGAAACGAGATGTACGATTTTTCCTATCACCATCCGGGCAGCCTGGCCGATGCCGCGTCGGCCCTGGCGTCGGCCGACGATCCCAAGATCCTGGCCGGCGGCATGACGCTTATTCCGACAATGAAACAGCGGCTCGCGAGCCCGTCGGACCTTGTCGATATCGCCGGTCTTCCCGAGCTTGGCGGTATCTCGTCGGACGGCTCGAGCGTGACGATCGGCGCCGGCGTGACCCATGCCGAAGTCGCGTCGTCGGGCGATGTCCGCAGTGCCATTCCCGCCCTTGCCGACCTGGCGGGGATGATCGGCGACCCGCATGTCCGCCATCGCGGGACCATAGGCGGATCGGTGGCCAACAACGACCCGTCCGCGGATTATCCAGCCGCCTGCCTTGGTCTCGGCGCGACCATCCATACCAACAAGGGCAGCTATTCAGCGGACGAGTTCTTCACGGGCATGTTCGAAACGGCGCTCGACGAGGATGAAATCATCACGAAGGTGAGTTTCCCCGTGCCCAGGCGCGCGGCCTACCAGAAGTTCGCAAACCCGGCGTCGCGCTATGCGCTCGTCGGGGTGATGGTGGCCGAAACGTCCGATGGCGTACGTGTCGCCGTGACCGGAGCGGGACCGTGCGTCTTCCGCGCCAGCGGCATCGAACAGGCGCTCGCTTCGGACTTCTCCGCCGATGCGGCCGGTGGCGTCACCGTGGAGGCCGACGGGCTGAACAGCGATATCCATGCGTCGGCCGAATACCGCGCCCATCTGGTCACGGTCATGGCGAAACGTGCGGTCGCCGCGTGCGGCTGACTTGCCTGACGGACTGAAACACCAATCGCGGCCCGCGAACCCTTGACCGGTTCGCGGGCCGTCGCTTGAGAGGACTGCAGCAAGGACATGAGTTCGGACAGCGTGGGCATGGCACTGCCGTCGTCGATCGACGAAACCGAGGAACTGCTCGTGCGCGGCAACTACATTGCCGACCGATCGCTCGCCACGGTGCTGTTCCTGAGCCTGAAGATGGGCCGCCCGCTTTTCCTCGAGGGCGAGGCGGGGGTCGGCAAGACGGAAATCGCGAAAGTGCTCGCCAGCGCTCTTGGACGCCGTCTCATCCGGCTGCAGTGCTACGAGGGCCTCGACGTTTCGAGTGCCGTCTACGAGTGGAACTATCCCGCGCAGATGATCCGGATCCGGCTGGCGGAGGCGCAGGGCGAGGCTGCCGATGCGGAAAAGTCGATCTACAGCGAGAACTACCTCATCGAGCGTCCGCTTCTCCAGGCGCTGCGGGAGGACGAGGCGGGCGCTCCTGTATTGTTGATCGACGAGCTGGACCGGACCGACGAGGCGTTCGAGGCGTTTCTCCTCGAGATACTTTCGGATTTCCAGGTCACCATCCCGGAGATCGGCACCCGGAAGGCCAGGACACCGCCGCTGGTGGTCATCACGTCGAACCGGACCCGTGAAATCCACGACGCGCTCAAGCGGCGCTGTCTCTATCACTGGGTCGACTATCCGGATGCGGCCCGTGAAATCGCGATCCTCAACGCCAAGATTCCCGGCGTGGGCGAGCGCCTGTCGGCGGAGATCGTCGGCTTCGTGCAGGCCTTGCGCAAGGAGGACATCTTCAAGGCGCCCGGCGTGGCGGAGACCCTCGACTGGGCGACGGCGCTCACCTCGCTCGACAAGCTCTCCCTCGACCCGGCGACCATCAACGACACGCTCGGCGTGCTTTTGAAGTATCAGGACGACATCGCCAAGCTCGAGGGAAGCGAAGCCAAGCGGCTGCTGGATCAGGTCCGCGCGGACCTCGATGCCATGCAGAATGCCTGATGTCCGACCTTTTTGACCCGGCGGGCGGCCGTCTGCCCGAGAACATCGTCCATTTCGGGCGGGTACTGCGGCGGGCGGGCATACCGGTCGGGCCGCGGGACTGTCTCGACGCGGTCGCGGCCGTGGAGGCGGCCGGCTTCGCCCGGCGGGAGGACTTCTACTGGGCTCTTAACGCGGTCTTCGTCCGCAAGCGCGGGCATCGCGAGATCTTCGACCAGGCGTTTCACGTGTTCTGGCGCAAGCCGGCCTTTCTCGACCAGATGATGGCGATGATGATGCCCGAGATCGCCGAATCCGTGTCACGCAAGCCCGACCCCGGACGCACGCGCCTGGCGCAGGCCCTGTTCGACGACATGCCGGACATGCGCCAAGAAAAGCGCGAGGAGCCGGATGTCGAGGTGGACGCGACCATGACCTTCTCCGACCGGGAAGTCTTCCGCCAGATGGATTTCGAGCAGATGACGCGGGCGGAACAAGACGACGCCAAGGCCGCCATCCGCCGCATGCGTCTTCGCCGGCCGGACCTCGTTACACGACGGTTCCGCAGCGAGCCGCACGGGGCCTATCTCGACATGCGGGCGACCGTGCGCGCCGCGATGCGAAATGGCGGCGAGTTCGGCAAATTGCTGCGCCGGGGGCGGCGGCGCAAGATCCCGCCGCTGGTCGTCCTGTGCGACATTTCCGGTTCGATGAGCGGATACAGCCGCATCCTTCTGCATTTTCTCCATGCGGTGACCATGGACGGGCACCATGTGCACAGCTTCGTCTTCGGTACGCGTCTGACGAACATCACGCGACAGCTGCGTGCCCGAGACGTTGATGCGGCGGTCGACGCCGTGTCGTCAGACGTGACCGACTGGTCGGGCGGAACCCGGATCGGAACCTGTCTGGCCGACTTCAACCGTTCATGGTCGCGCCGGGTACTGGGGCAGGGCGCGCATGTGCTGCTCATCACCGACGGGCTGGACCGCGAGGAAGACGGTGCGCTCGAGTTCGAGATTTCCCGTCTTCACCTGTCCTGCCGGAAACTGATCTGGCTCAATCCGTTGCTCAGGTATGACGGCTTCGAGGCGCGGGCGTCCGGCATCCGCGCCATGCTGCCCCATGTTGACGAATTCAGGCCGGTGCATAATCTTGAGAGTCTGGAAGCGCTCGCCTCCGCCCTGACCGACACCCGGCCGGCGGACCACAATCCGAAAAGCTGGCTTGGCGAGGCAGCCTGACCGCGATAGGACTCCTGACATGACCGCCCCCGAACACTCAATTCTCGAACGCGCCGCGCACTGGCTCGACGAAGACCGGAAGGTCGCCCTGGCGACGGTGATCGAAACCTGGGGATCGGCGCCGCAGCCCGTCGGCAGCCAGCTGGCGATCGACGGTGAAGGCAATTTCGAGGGGTCCGTCTCGGGCGGGTGCGTTGAAGGCGCGGTGGTGACCGAAGCCCTTGACGTGATCCAGACCGGCAGCCCGCGCGTGCTCAGTTTCGGCGTCGCCGATGAAACCGCCTGGGAGGCGGGACTGGCCTGTGGCGGGACCATACGTGTTTTCGTTGAACGTCTCGGCGACGGTTGAGACACCATGGACAGGACGATTCTCAGCCGGTTGCTGGAAGACCGGCGCGCAAAGACGCCGGTGGTGCTCGCCACCTGGCTCGAAACCGGCGAACAGAGGCTGATCTACCGTGAAGAGGTCGATCCGGACGACGCACTCGGGGCCGCGGCCGCCTCGGCGTTCCGGTCGGACCGGAGCACAACCGTCAGCCTGCCTGAAGGAGAGGTGTTCCTGCACGTGCAGAACCCGCCATTGCGCATGATCGTCGTGGGGGCCGTGCACATTGCCCAGCATCTCGTCCCGCTTGCCGTTCGTGCCGGATATGCCGTTACGGTGATCGATCCGCGCGGGGCGTTCGCGACGCCGGAGCGGTTTCCGGAAATCGATCTGAGGCCGGAATGGCCGGACGAGATCTGGGATGAGCTCGATGTCGACCGGCGCACGGCGATCGTCGCCCTGACCCACGATCCGAAGATCGACGACCCGGCGCTCAGCCGGGCGCTCAGGTCGGAGGCTTTCTACATCGGCGCGCTAGGCAGCCGGAAGACCAACGCGGCACGCCAAGAGCGCCTTGTCGCGGGAGGGCTCGACCCGGATTCGATGGCCCGTCTGCATGCGCCGATCGGCCTCGATATCGGCGCCAAGGGAGCGGTGGAAATCGCGATCTCGGTGATGGCCGAAGTGACGCAGGCCCTGCGCAAGCCGGGGGGTGCGGCGGCATGATTTTCGGTGAGGTCGACGTCGGAAAGGCGAAAGGCTGCATCCTCGGTCATTCCGTGCGCCATTCGAAAGGCGTGTTCAAGAAAGGGCGGCGCCTCGACCAGTCCGACATCGAGACCCTCGCGGAGGACGGCATCCGAACCATCATCGCCGCGCGTCTCGAGGAAGACGACGTGCACGAGGACGAGGCGGCACGGCGTCTCGCGGAAGCCCTCGCGGGCGACGGCGTGAGCCTCGCCGCACCGTTCACGGGACGCGCCAACCTGCTTGCCGACGAAGACGGTCTCGTGGAGATCGATCGTGCCGCCGTCGAGGCGGTGAACGGGATCGACGAGTCCATCACCGTCGCGACCCTGTCTCCGCTGGAGCCGGTCGGCCGACGCCAGATGCTGGCCACCATCAAGATCATTCCGTTTTCCGTCGAGAGGCCGCTTGTGGAAAAGGCCGAGGCCCTCCTGAAGGCGACCGGGCCTGCCGTCCGCCTGAAACCGTACCGCGTCCAGGATGTGGGGCTGGTCATGACCCGCCTGCCGAACACCAAGGATTCCGTTCTCGCCAAGAGCCGGTCCGTCATCGCGGAGCGGGTCGAGGCGCTTGGCGGGCATATCGTGGCGGAGGCGGTCTGCGACCACTCCGTCGACGCGCTGCGCGAGGCGTTGAAGCAGGAGTCGATCGCCGGATGTACGCTCGTGCTCGTTTCGGGAGCCTCCGCCATCGTCGACCGCAACGACATCGTGCCGGCGTCCGTGGTCGCCGCGGGCGGCACGATCAGCCGCCTCGGCATGCCCGTCGATCCGGGAAACCTCCTGCTGACGGGAACGCTGGGGGACTCCTCCGTCGTCGGTGTTCCCAGTTGCGCCCGCTCGCCGAAACTGAACGGTTTCGACTGGGTGCTACAGCGACTGATGGCGGGACTGGAGGTGACCGCTGCAGACATTTCCGCCATGGGCGTGGGCGGGCTCCTGAAGGAAATCGCCTCCAGGCCGCAGCCGCGTGAGCAGGCCAGACCGGGCGGGCGCGGCCGGAGACTGGCAAAGGTGGGTGTCGCCGTACTGGCCGCGGGACGCTCGACCCGCATGGGCGCGCAGAACAAGCTCCTCATGGACGTGGCGCGAAAGCCCATGGTCCGGCACGTCGTCGAGGCAGCACTTGCGTCCAAGGCCGAACAGGTCCTGGTCGTCACCGGGCACGAGGCGGACGGTGTCCGCGCCGCGCTCGAGGGGCTCGATGTCTCTTTCACCCACAATCCCGACTTTGCGGACGGCATGAGCACATCCATGCGGGCGGCACTCGACGCCATAGACCGCGATGTGGAAGCCGCGCTCTTTTGCCTGGGCGACATGCCGGCTGTGTCCACAAGTCATCTCGACCGCCTCATCGCCGCATTCGACGAAGAGGAGGGGCGCGAGATCTGCGTTCCGGTGACGGGGGGCAAGCGCGGCAATCCGGTTCTCTGGGGACGGCGGTTCTTCCAGGAGATGAAGGACGTGCGCGGTGATGTGGGGGCGCGGCATCTCATCGGGGTTCACGAGGAGAATGTCTGCGAAGTCGCGTTCGACGATGAAGGCGTGCTCGAGGACATCGACACGCCCGAGAAGATGGAGCAGGTTCAGCGGCGTCATCTGGCAGCCGCCGGTGACGGCGGCGGCTGAACCGCTCCGAACGACGGGAGAAATCTCATGGCGATTGGCGATTACAGGTCCGCTCTCATTGTCGGTGCGGGCTCCGGGTTGAGTGCGTCGCTTGCACGGCTTCTGACGGAGCGCGGGCTGGATGTCACGCTGGCTGCCCGCGACACGGGAAAACTCGACGGCCTCTGCGCGGAAACCGGCGCGAAGGCCATCTCCTGCGATGCCTCATCGAGCGAAGACGTAGGTGCGCTCTTCGAGAAACTGGACGCCGCCGGCAACGCACCCGATGTCGCGATCTACAATCCGAGCGCGCGCGCCCGCGGTGCGTTCGTCGATCTCGACCCGGACGAGGTCGAGAACGCAATTGCGGTTTCCGCCTTCGGCGGATTTCTCGTGGCCCAGCAGGCCGTGCGCCGCATGCTGGCCAGAGGCGCCGGCGCGGTCCTCTTCACAGGGGCTTCGGCCAGCGTGAAAGGCTATGCGCGGTCCGCACCGTTCGCCATGGGCAAGTTCGCCCTGCGCGGCATGGCCCAAAGCATGGCGCGCGAACTCCATCCGCAGAACATCCACGTCGCCCATTTCGTGATCGACGGCGGCATCAGGAACCCCGAACGGCCGGGACGCGGCGGTTCGTACGACAATCCGGACAGCCTGCTTGAGCCCGACGCGATCGCGCGGACCTACCTCGATGTTCTTGGCCAGCATCGCAGCGCCTGGACATGGGAAGTGGAACTCAGGCCCTGGGTCGAGAATTTCTAGAACCGGTATCGAAGAGGGAACCAGCATGAAGATCTGGGGGCGGACAAACTCGATCAATGTCCAGAAGGTAATGTGGACGGTGGGCGAACTTGGCCTGGAACATGAACGCATTGACGTGGGCATGAAGTTCGGCGGGCTCGATACCGAGGAGTATGGACGGAAGAACCCGAACCGGCTCATCCCCGTCCTTGAGGAAGCGGACGGGCGTTGCATCTGGGAGTCGCACACGATCGTACGGTACCTGGCATCGGCTTACGGGGAGGGGCGCATGTCGCCGCAGGACACGTTCGTCCGTGCCGAGGCCGAACAGTGGATGGACTGGAAGCTGTCGGTCATACAGCCGGACATCACGCCGCTATTCTGGGGGCTTGTCCGCAAGCACCCGGACTATCAGGACGAGCGGAAGCTCGCCACGAGCGCACTGTCCATAGGCCGGGCGTTCTCTATTCTCGACGCTCATCTCGCGGACCGGGCCTATGTCTGTGGTGACGATCTCACGATCGGGGATGTCCCCGTCGGCGCGGCCACCTGGCGATATTTCAACTTGGACATTGCCAAACCGGACCTGCCCAATGTGGAACGCTGGTTCGCGGCGCTCAAGGATCGTCCCGCCTATCAGCAGCATGTCATGATTCCGCTGAGCTGAATCTCCCTTCAACCTGCCCCGCATCAGGAGTCCGGCAAGTGAAGTCGCCATACCTTGAAGAAGAACACGAAATGCTGCGCGACCAGTTGCGCCGTTTCGTCCGCGAAGAGGTCGAGCCTCACGGCGAAGCCTGGGAAAAAGACGGCGCGGTGCCGCGCGAGGTCCTGCGCAAGATGGGGGATCTCGGCCTGTTCGGTCTGCGGTATCCCGAGAAGTACGGCGGGTCGGAAATGGACTACCGCGGGACCGTCGTGCTGTCGGAGGAACTTGGCCGGTCGACCTTCGGCGGGTTCGCCATAACGGTCCTGGTGCACACGGACATGGCATCGCCGCACCTGGCCAATGCCGGGAACGACGAGCAGCTCGAAACTTACATGCCCGGGGTCATCGCCGGGGAGGCGATCACGGCGGTCGGCGTGACCGAACCGGATGCCGGTTCCGACGTCGCGTCGATGAAGTCGCGTGCAGTGCAGGACGGCGGTGACTGGATCCTCAACGGGTCAAAGATCTACATCACGAACGGGGTTCTGGCGGATCTCTATTTCGTCGCCGCGCGCACCGACCCCGATGCCAAGGGCTCGCGCGGGATCACCATGTTCATCGTCGAGAAGGACACGCCTGGTTTCTCGGTCGTCCGCAAGCTCGACAAGATGGGCTGGAGATCCTCCGACACGGCGGAACTGCTGTTCGAGGACTGCCGCATTCCGGGGGACCGTGTGCTCGGAAATGTGAACCAGGGGTTCTATGCCATCGTGAAGAACTTCCAGAACGAACGGCTGTCTCTGGCCGCCCAGGCGATGGGCGAGGCGGCCAAGGCGCTCGAGATCACGATGGACTATGCGCTGAACCGCCCGGCTTTCGGCAAGTCCCTCTGGCAGCAGCCGGTGATCCGCAACCGCGTGTCGACGCTCGCCTCCGAGGTGGCCGCCGCGCGCAGCTTCATCTACGAGACCGCCTGGCGGGCGAGCCACGGGCAGGACGTCGTCCGCGAGGTTTCGATGCTCAAGGCGCTGTGCGGCGATCTCGTCAACAAGGTGATGTATGCCTGCCAGCAGTTCCACGGTGGCTTCGGGTACATGGAAGGCACCGTGATCGAACGCATGGTGCGCGATGCCCGGGTTCAGGCCATCGGCGGCGGTGCCACGGAAGTCATGATCGAGGAAGTGGCCAAGCGCCTGTCGCCGGAAGGTTTCCTGCTCTGAGAACTGCGGTGTGACCGGCGGCCGGTTCCGCCGTTCCGCGGATGGTCACAGGGTCCAGACGTGTACCCGGTCGTGACGGCCCTTCAGCGCTACGGGGCCGTGATCTCTGAAACCGTCGGGTGCGGAGTGTCCGCCGGGCAACGCGTCGATCACCTCACGCGAGACCACGGCCCGGCATTCCAGTTGCCGGGTGAGCGATTCCAGCCGGCTTGCGACATTGACCGTATCCCCCAGCACTGCGAACTCTAGTCTTCTTCGAGAGCCGATATCGCCCACCACCACGGGGCCGTAGTGCAGGCCGAGCGAGATCCGGACGGGCTGGCGGTCCCGTGCGGCGCGTTCGGCGTTCCACTCGTCGAAGACCGCGAGAATGGCGAGGATGCAGGCGAGGGCGCGTTGCGTGTCGCCTTCACGCGGTTCGGGCGTACCGAACGTGGCCATCATGCCGTCGCCGATGAACTTGTCGAGCGTCCCGCCATGTTCGAACACGGCATTCTCGAGACGCTGGTGAACCGCGCGCAGGAGACCGATGGCCTCGCGCGGATGGTGGTCCTCCGCCCAGGTGGTGAATCCTACCACATCGGCGAACAGAACGGCCGCCTCGTGTTCGCGGACATCGGCCAGCGGGTCGTCCTGTCCGGCGAGGAGGTCGACCGTGGCGGGCGGGAAGTAGCGGGCGAGATTGGAGCGTTCGCGTTCAAGGCTGGCCTGCCTGAGCACGAGCCTGCGGGACTTCATGACGACCGTGCCCAGAAGTCCCGCAACGATGAGGAAAAGGACGATCTCCTGAACCCGGATGCCGATGTCGATGAAGGTCGGCTCGAAAAACGCCATGGCGATACCGCGACTGCTTCCGGGCAGGTCGTATTCGGTGATCGTGTCCGGCAGGCCGAGGAGCCAGATCACGCCCGCGCCCCAGCACAGCGCGCCGGACAGGCCGCCCCAGAACACGAGAGCGGGCCTGTAGGAAAAGGCGAGCCCGGTAAGCAAGACGAACAGGTAGGCGAAGTTCTCGAACCGGAGAATGAACTGCTGTGGCAGGTCGGTTTCGATGAAGGGGTTCCGGTAGAGCAGCGTGAACGTGATCAACGCGAAATCCGCGAATATGAACAAGAAGGGATGCCACGACCGCAGCAGGCCCGTGCGCATCAGGGCGAGGTTGGCGAGGCCGAGCAGGATGAAAACGAGGAGAAGGGCGTGGTAGTAGAGAACCGCGGGGAAGGGCACCAGGAAACACAGAAGGACACCGATGACCACGAGTGCGGCCGTCCGGCACTTGATGGCCAGATAGGTGCTCGCGCGCTGCTCTTCGGCGAACGCTTCGGCAATCTTGCCGCTCGCGGTCATCGAACCGGCCTCGCCGGGAGCAACGCCTCGACAGGCACAGGTTCGACGCGTGGTGCCGGGTGCGTCCCGGCGTCGTGTTGATCGAGGCCTATCTGCGGTGGGAGAGTCGTGTCGTTTACGTCCAAACGCACGGACATGGCGTTCACTCCGTTCTGGCTGCCGGCCGATCGTATGCGTGCCGCCCGGTCGGTTCAATGAGCCGGACCGGAGGCGACGGAACCTAAATGGTCGCAGCGATGTAAAAAAATGTCGCGTTCCGTGCGCAATCTCGCAACGAATATGCCCATTGTGATAGGATTGACGGTGTCAAATCCAGTAGCCACGGAGTCCAACATGGCTGAAGAAGAAGACGATCTCGACCTGCGGGAACTCGACGACGAGGAACTCGTCCAGCAGATGCACGACGATCTCTATGACGGTCTCAAGGAGGAGATCGAGGAGGGGGTCAACATCCTGCTCGAACGTGGCTGGGCCCCCTACAAGGTGCTGACCGAGGCTCTGGTGGAGGGGATGCGCATTGTCGGAATCGACTTCCGCGACGGCATCCTTTTCGTGCCGGAAGTTCTGCTGGCGGCCAACGCCATGAAGGCCGGCATGTCCATCCTGCGGCCGCTCCTCATCGAGACCGGCGCGCCGCGCATGGGCAAGATGGTCATCGGGACGGTCAAGGGCGACATCCACGATATCGGCAAGAACCTCGTCGGCATGATGATGGAAGGCGCGGGTTTCGAGGTGATCGACCTGGGCATCAACAACCCGGTCGAGAACTATCTCGAGGCCCTGGAAGAGCACGACCCGGACATTCTCGGCATGTCCGCCCTGCTGACGACCACCATGCCGTATATGAAGGTGGTCATCGACACGCTCCAGGAACAGGGGCTGCGGGACAAGTACATCGTTCTCGTGGGCGGCGCGCCGCTCAACGAGGAGTTCGCCGACGCGATCGGCGCGGATGCCTATTGCCGCGACGCGGCGGTCGCCGTGGAAACGGCGAAGGATTTCGTCGCCAGGAAACACAACCAGCGGGCGACCGCCTGAGGAGGGCGGCCGTGCCGCGAGGCACGTCACATGAGCCAGAAAAGACGCAGGCGCGGTGAGGGGGATACGCTTCTCATCGCCTGCGGCGCGCTGGGGCGCGAGATAACCGACCTGATGGACCTGAACGGGTGGGACGCCTTCACGGTCACGTGCCTGCCGGCCATCTGGCACAACCATCCCGAACGGATCCCGGAAGGTGTGCGGCAGAAGATCCGCGAGAACCGGGACCGCTACGCCAGCATTCTCGTGCTCTACGGCGATTGCGGCACGGGCGGCAGGCTCGACCAGGTGCTGGCGGAAGAAGGCGTCGAGCGCATCGACGGGCCGCACTGCTATTCCTTTTTCAGCGGCAACGCGGCATTCGCGGCCCGCGAGGCCGACGATGTCACGTCATTCTTCCTCACCGACTATCTCGCGCGACATTTCGACCGCCTGATCTGGCAGGGCCTCGGCATGGACCGGCATCCGGATTTGCTGCCGATGTATTTCGGCAACTACCGAAAGCTGGTCTACCTGGCGCAGGTGGCCGACGACGACCTCGATACCATGGCCCGCACCGCCGCCGAAAAACTGGGCCTCGCCTACGAGCGCCGGCAGACAGGATACGGCGATCTTGCCGGTTTCATGTCGGATCACGCCACGACGCGGTAGAGACGTCACGCTAAATGGATCCCGGGTCCTTGCCGGGAATTCGGGGGTTTGGGCCAGTGGATCCCGGGTCTGCGCCCGGGAATTCGGGAGTGGTGGTTCAGGGTGTTTTATCATCCGAAGCCCCGGACCTGATCCGGGGCCCATTGGCGTCGCGGGTGTAGCTGTGCGTTGGCGGGCAGGGTTCGTGCGTCTCGGCTGGATCCCGGGTCTTCGCCCGGGAATTCGGGGGTTTGGGCCAATGGATCCCGGGTCTTCGCCCGGGAATTCGGGGTGGTGGTTCAGGGTGTTTCCATGATCCGAAGCCCCGGACCTGATCCGGGACCCATTGGCGTCGCGGGTGTGCGTGCGGTTTGCGGGCAGGGTTCGTGCGTCTCGGCTGGATCCCGGGTCTTCGCCCGGGAATTCGGGGTGGTGGTTCAGGGTGTTTCCATGATCCGAAGCCCCGGGCCTGATCCGGGGCCCATTGGCGTGGCGGATGTACGTGCGCGTTGGTGGGCAGGGTTCGTGCGTCTCGGCTGGATCCCGGGTCTCTGCCCGGGAGTTCGGAGGTTTGGGCCAATGGATCCCGGGTCTTTGCCCGGGAATTCGGGGCGGCAGGTCGGGGTGTGCCAACTTCGAAACCCCGGACCTGATCCGGGGTCCAGTGATGAGGCGGCGTTTTGTCAGGGGCGGGTGAGGCGGTGGGCTAGTTTTTCGAGGAAGGCGAGCCCCTCGGCGATTTCGCCGGTGGTGATGTATTCGTCGGGCTTGTGGGCGCGGCGGATGGTGCCGGGGCCGAAAATGGCGGTCGAGTGGCCGGCGTCGGAGAAATAACCGCCATCCGTGCCGAAGGAGACGACGTTCTCGCTGTTCAGGCCTGTCAGCTCGCCGATCAGGCCGACGGCATTGCCGGCGCGCGTATTGTCGAGTGCGGGGATCGGACCGTCGACCGTGATGGCAATGTCGCAGTCCGGGCCCGTGCGGCGCATTTCGGGGACGAGCACGTCGCGCGCATATCCCGTGATGCGGTCGACGATGGCAGCGCCATCCTCTCCGGGAAGCGGGCGGAACTCGCAGTCGAAATGGCAGTAGCCCGCGGTCGCGTTCCGGGCCGTGCCGCCCTGGATCAGGCCGACATTGAACGTGCAGTGCGGCGGTTCGAAAGGCGAGTTTGCATAAGGGTTTGCGGCCAGTTCCTGAGAAATCGATTCGATGTGTGCGATCATCCTCGCGGCATAGTTGATCGCGTTGACGCCGAGGGCTGGATTGCAGGCATGCGTCTCCAGGCCGGTAATGTCGAACCCGAGATCGTACCCGCCCTTGTGGCCGGAAACGATCTGCATCTCCGTCGGTTCGCCGACGATGACGGCGTGGGGACGTATGCCTTTTCCGGCCATGTCGGCAAGGAGCCCCGGCATGCCGAAACCGCCGATCTCCTCGTCGTAGGAAAACCCGATGTGGACCGGCATAGCGAGGGCGGTTTCCCTGAATATCGGCACCGAGGCAAGCGCGCAGGCGAGAAACCCCTTCATGTCCACGGATCCGCGCCCGTGCAGCCGGTCCCCGCTGCGGGTCAGCCGGAACGGGTCCGTCGACCACACCTGACCCTCGACGGGAACCACGTCGGTATGGCCGTTGAGAAGAACGCCGGCGCCGGTGGCCGGCCCCACCGTGGCCAGGACATTGGCCCGTTGCCCGTCGTCACTGTAGCTGAGCGACACGTCGAGGCCGTGTCCTTCAAGGAAGGTCTTCACATAATCGACGAGATCGAGGTTGGTCGTGCC
This sequence comes from Hyphomicrobiales bacterium, assembly GCA_965227875.1. Lineage (GTDB taxonomy): Bacteria > Pseudomonadota > Alphaproteobacteria > Rhizobiales > JAJFHC01. The sequence continues at coordinate 5,175,772 of OZ245783.1, read as the reverse complement.
GGAAATCGTGCGGAACCCGACAAGGTGCTCGAGTATTTCCGCGGCTTCCTCAACACGACGATCCAGTGACATCCCGGCAGCTTCCGTTCAGTCGGGATGGTCGGAGTTGTCGGTGCCCATGCGGTCGTGACGGGGGATGCCGTCGTCGAGCCGGTAGTAGTCTCCGACGCTTTCGCAGAAGACATGGGCCGAAATCCGCAGCCCGGTCGGGCCGTCGAGCGTTCCCGCCATGATCGCAACGTTTTCGGCGCCGTCGCGCTGCCAGAACATGTTCGATCCGCATGTGCTGCAGAAAGCCCGACTGGCGAAGTCGCTGGAGCGGAACCAGTTCAGCGTCTCCTCCGACAGAAGATGGACGTCGCTGCGCATGGCGCTCGTCGCCGCCACGAAATGGCCGGAGGACTTGCGGCACTGGTTGCAGTGGCAGGCGTGCACGTCGCGCAGCGGTCCCGTGACCTCGTATCGGACGCGTCCGCACAGGCAGGATCCGCTTTTCGCGGTGGTTTCGGCCATGGATGCGGTTCCTTCCCGGCGTCAGGCGGGTTCGTACGCTTCGGTTCTTTCCGACAGGCTGGTCACGAGGGCCGCGATGTGTTCGGGACCTATTCCGCAGCAACCGCCGGCGATCAGCGCGCCATCGTCGATCCAGCCGGTCATCCTGGCCGCGAAATCACCGGGTTCTATGATGTCGACGAACTGCCAGTTCGGCATGGCGAAATAGCCCGATTCCGGATAGACGCCGACCGTTCCCTGCCATTTCCGGAACAGGATCGGCATGGCGTCGCTCGTATCGTTCATCGAGGAATGCATGACGGAAATCGCGTCGCAGCCGAGCGTCGCGAACGTGTCGACGATGTCCTCGAACGGATAGGAGTGACGGCCGAAGCCGACGAGACGGCCGTCGGCGTCCTTCTCGCAGGCAATGCCGGCCCAGACAGGCAGGCCGGTCTTCAGCGCCTCCTGTGTCGCCCAGACCGACAGATCGAGGTCACGCATCATCTCCATGACGATGAGGTCGACCCCTTCGTCGGCGAGGATTTCCGCCTTGGCGGCGAAGCGTGAACGCCAGAGGTCCTCGTCCAGGTGGTCCGGCGTGGCGATCCGGTCGGTGCCGGGTTCGATGAACCTTGCGACCGACATGGACCCCGCCAGGGCGATTCCGTCCTTGCCCGACATCTCGCGGGCTTCGCGGGCGATCGCCACGGACTGACGGTTCAGCGGCTCGAACGCCTCGGCTTCTCCGGCCCCTTCGAGCGACGCGATGGTCGTCGCGTAGGTGTTCGCCGTGATCACGTCCGCGCCGGCCTCGATATAGTCCAGGTGGATCTGGCGCAGGATGTCCGGGCTGGTCCTCGTTGCCGTGGCGCACCATGCGCCGCCGCTCATTTCCGCACCGCGCTTCTCGAGTTCCGTACCGATCGCGCCGTCGAGGATGACGACCGCGCCCTCGGCCAGTTTGCGGTTTACGTTGGCAAGACTCATGACGTTTTCCGATCAGGTGAAGGCATCGGGCATCGAGTCCTTGCGCTTGGCGATGTACTCGCCTAGCGCATCGTCGATACCCGGGTCGAGGGCAGGTGCCTCGTAGCGGGCCAGCATGCTCTTGTAGATCCCGTTGGCGCGCTGTTCGGCGGTCTGGGCGCCTTCCGACTCCCATTGTTCATAGGAGTTGTTGTCCGCGATCCTGGAGCGGAAGAAGGCGGTTTCGAAATTCGCCTGCGTGTGGGCGCAGCCGAGGAAGTGGCTCCCCGGTCCGACCTCGCGGATCGCGTCCATGGCCTGGCCGTTCTCCGACAGGTCGACGCCTTCGGAGAAGCGCTGCATCATCGCGCACTGGTCGGCGTCCATGACGAATTTCTCGTAGCAGGAGACAAGCCCGCCCTCGAGCCATCCGGCGGAGTGAAGCGCGAAGTTCACGCCGCCGAACAGCGTCGGCAGCAGGGTATTGGCGCTTTCATAGGCGGCCTGGGCGTCGGGAACCTTGGATGCGCACAGCGACCCGCCGGACCGGAAGGGAACACCGAGGCGGCGGGCGAGCTGGGCCGCGCCGAACAGGACATGTGCGGGCTCCGGCGTTCCGAAGGTCGGAGCGCCGGACTGCATCGAGATCGAACTGGCGAAGGTGCCGAAAACCACCGGTGCGCCGGGACGGCAGAGCTGCGCGAAGGCCATGCCGGCCATGGCTTCCGCGAGGATCTGGGTCAGCGTGCCGGCGATGGTCACCGGAGACATGGCCCCGGCGAGGATGAACGGCGACACGATCGAACCCTGTCCAGCCCGGGCGTAGACCTTCAGCGCGCCGAGCATGGTGTCGTCGAAGACCATCGGCGAGTTCGCGTTGATGAGATTCACCATAACACAGTTGTTGTCGACGAACTCGTCGCCGAAGACGAGCTTGGCCATGGCGACCGAATCCTCGGCCCGTTCGGGATGGGTGACGGATCCCATGAACGGTTTGTCCGAATAGCGAATGTGGCTGTAGACCATGTCGAGGTGGCGCTTGTTCACCGGTATGTCGACGGGTTCGCATACGGTCCCGCCGGAATGGTGAAGGCCCGGCGACATGTAGGCGAGCTTCACGAAATTGCGGAAATCCTCGATCGTGGCATAGCGCCGGCCGCCATCCAGGTCGCGGACGAAAGGAGGGCCGTAGACTGGGGCGAACACGGTGTTCTTGCCACCGATCTCGACGCTGCGGTCGGGATTGCGAGCATACTGGGTGAACTGGGAAGGGGCCGATGCGATCAGGGAACGGCACAAGCCGCGGGGAAAATGCACCCTCTCGTCCTGGACATCCGCTCCGGCGTCCTTCCACATTTCAAGCGCTTCGGGATCGTCGCGAAACTCGATGCCGATCTCTTCGAGAACGGTGTCCGCATTGGTCTCGATGATGGAGAGCGCTTCCTCGTCGAGGACTTCGTACTCCGGGGTCTTCCGCAGGATGTTGCGCATGGCGGTCTCGCCGCCGCTCGAACGTCGCGCGCGGCGCGCTTCGGCGCCGCCGCCGCTTCGCCTGCCCCGGGCGCGCCCGCGGGCGCCGCCGTCAACGTCGAGTTCGTTCATGGAATTATCTCCCGATATCGGTAAACCAGTTTAACCGCACAATCGCGCCGCTTTCCAGCGTTCACGCGCCAGCAAGCGGCGGGTCATAATCGGGAAACGACGTCAATTGTCGCCGGAAGGCTTCCCCTGTCGTTTTTGCAGGGATAAAAGTCGCGTGAACACGTGTTCGGCCCGTGCGCTTTCTGCGATATGGGCCACGATATCAACCCCGCCGTTCGAGAATCGGCGCAAGAGGCACCGGCACCACGTCCATGGCACAACTTATCGTCGTCAAGTGGCGGGATATTCCTGCCCAGGTTATCGTCAAGGCCGGTCGGAAGACCGCGCGCCGGCAACTCACCGAGCGCTTCGAAAAAGCGATCGACATGTGCGCCATGCGCGTAGGCGCCAAGGATGACGACGCCTATCTTGCGGAGTGGAAACGCAGCGACCCGACCGAGGTCGACGGCGATCTCGAGGATGCGGCCGAAGCCGCCGCCCGGGACCTCGAAGGCGCCTATCCGGATAGCCGTCTGAAGTCACTCATCGAAAACGAAGGATTCGACGCCTGAACGGCGCCCACCAGAGGAAATCAGTCATGACCGAAACCGTCATAAGTTCAGAAAAGAAGGAAGTCGTGATCGGCTTCGACCGGCCGTTCTGCGTGATCGGCGAGCGCATCAACCCGACCGGCCGCAAGAAGCTCGCCGCCGAGATGAAGGAGGGCAACTACGCAACCGTCGAAGCCGACGCGATAGCCCAGGTGGAGGCGGGGGCCACTATGCTGGACGTCAACGCGGGAATCCCGCTCGCGGACGAGCCGCGCATCCTGGCCGAGACCATCCAGCTCGTGCAGAGCCTCGTCGACGTGCCGATCTCCATCGATTCCTCGATCATCGAGGCCCTGGAGGCCGGTCTGGCGGTCTACAAGGGACGTCCGCTCGTGAATTCCGTGACCGGCGAGGACGAGGTGCTCGAACGCGTGCTTCCCCTGATCAAGAAATACGATTGCGCCGTCGTCGCGATCTCCAACGACGAGACCGGAATCTCCGAAGATCCCGACGTTCGCTTCGACGTCGCCAAGAAGATCGTCGAACGCGCCCAGGACTTCGGGATCAAGCCGTGCGACGTGGTCGTCGATCCGCTCGTCATGCCGATCGGCGCCATGGGCACGGCCGGCCAGCAGGTTTTCGCCCTGCTGCGCCGCCTGCGCGACGAACTGCACGTCAATTCCACCTGCGGGGCGTCCAACATCAGCTTCGGCGTGCCCAACCGGCACGCGCTCAATGCCCACTTCCTGTCCATGGCGGCGTGCGCGGGCATGACATCGGCCATCATGAACCCGCTCCACGAAGAGGAAATGGGCGGCGTGATGGCGGCCAACGTGCTCAACGGCGTCGACAAGGACTGCCGCAACTGGCTCACCAAGTACCGCGAACCTGCGGCGGCCGGCGAAGCCGGGGCCGGGGGGGCGCGCGAAGGCCGCCGCCGCCGTCGCCGCGCGTGACGGTCGTCATGCCAGCCGGGAGCCGCGTTTCGTGAGCACAGACCGCCAGTCGGGCGATGCCCTCGTGGTCTTCACGCCTTCGGGCAAGCGCGGCCGGTTCGCGCTCGGGACTCCGGTTCTCGCCGCTGCACGGTCGCTCGGGGTCGATATCGATTCCGTGTGCGGCGGACGTGGGATCTGCGGGCGCTGCCAGGTGACGGTATCGGAAGGATCGTTTGCCAAGCACGGCATCGAATCGCGGACGAGCCATCTGAGCGAACGCGGCCGCAACGAGACGCGCTACGACGAAAAACGCGGGCTTGCGCCCGGCCGGCGGCTGAGCTGTTCGGCGCTGCTCGAGGGCGACGTCGTCATCGACGTGCCCGCGGACAGCCAGGTTCACCGGCAGGTTGTGCGCAAGCGCGCGGAGGCGCGCGACATCGAGATCGATCCGGCGATCCGGCTCTGCTACGTCGAGGTGGCTGAACCGGACATGCACCACCCGTCGAGCGATCTCGAACGGCTGTTCGGGGCGCTCGAGGAACAGTGGGAGCTCGAGGTCACGCGCGCCGACCCGCATGTGCTCCGCACCCTGCAGAAGACCCTGCGCAGCGGCAACTGGACGGTAACCGCGGCTGTGCACATGCCCCATGCGGGCCAGCGAAGCGAGATCATCGCCCTGTGGCCCGGCTTTCACGACCGGGCCTACGGCCTTGCCGTCGATGTCGGGTCGACAACCATAGCCGCACACCTGTGCGCACTCGACACCGGCGAGGTCCTGGCCTCCGCCGGGCTGATGAACCCGCAGATCCGGTTCGGCGAGGACCTCATGAGCCGGGTGTCCTACGTGATGATGAACCCGGGCGGCGAAGAGGAAATGACCACCGTCATTCGTGCCGCGCTGTCGGACCTGGCCGCCGAAGTGGCCGCCGAAGCCGGTGTCGACCTCGACGAGGTCTTGTCCGCGGTGCTGGTGGGCAACCCGGTCATGCATCATCTCTTCCTCGGCCTCGATCCGACCGAACTGGGCGGCGCTCCGTTCGCGCTGGCGACGGGTCTGGCGCTGGACCTGACCGCGCGCGATCTCGACATCAGGCTCGCCGACGGCGCGCGGGTCTATATCCTGCCCTGTATCGCGGGGCACGTGGGTGCGGATGCGGCCGGTGTCGCCCTGTCCGAGAGCCCGCATCTCAACGATGAACTCACGCTCGTCGTCGACGTGGGCACAAACGCCGAGATCATCCTGGGGAACAGCCGGGAGATGCTGGCGGCGAGTTCGCCCACCGGGCCGGCCTTCGAAGGTGCCCAGATATCCTCCGGCCAGCGTGCCGCGCCCGGAGCGATCGAGCGTGTGCGCATAGATCCGGTGACCCTAGAGCCCCGTTTCCGGGTGATCGGGTCGGATCTCTGGTCGAACGAAGAGGGCTTTGCGGAAGACGTCGCAGATACCGGGGTGACGGGTATCTGCGGGTCGGGGATCATAGAGGTGCTCGCCGAACTGTTCCTGGCCGGCGTCATCAACCATGACGGCGTCATCGACGGTCGGCTGGCCGCACGCAGCGAGCGGCTGGTCTCTGAGGGCCGGACCTTCAGCTATCTCCTGCATGACGGTTCCCCGCGCATCACCATCACCCAGAACGACGTGCGCGCCATCCAGCTCGCCAAGGCCGCGCTATACGCCGGCGCGCGCCTGCTCATGGACCGCATGGGCGTCAACACGGTGGACCGGATCACGCTGGCCGGCGCATTCGGCAGCCATATCGACGTGAAGTACGCCATGGTGCTCGGGCTTATTCCCGATTGCGACATCGAAAAGGTCCAGTCAGCGGGGAACGCCGCCGGGACAGGGGCCCGCATCGCCCTTCTCAACCGGGCGGCGCGGCGCGAAATCGAGGATATCGTGCGGCGAATCGAAAAGGTGGAAACCGCGGTTGAACCTGCTTTCCAGGACCATTTCGTCAACGCCATGGCGTTTCCCCACAAGAAGGACCCGTATGTCAATCTCGCGCGGATCGTCTCGCTTCCCCAACGCGCTGGCGAGGACGACGAACCGCCGGAAGCCGGCAGCAGGCGGCGCAGGCGGCGGCGCAACGCCTCAACCGGCTGACTTCTCCTCCTCGACCGGCGCCAGCTTGCCGACCCAGAGCACCAGCGCGATGACCGGCACCCCGAGCAGGGCGGTCAGCACGAAGAACATGGGATAGCCCGTGCCCGTCACGATGGCGCCTGAGTATCCCGCAAGAACTTTCGGTACTAGGAGCATGATCGAGGTGAAGAGCGCGTACTGGGTGGCGGTGAAGGAGATGTTCGTGAGGGCGGACAGGTAGGCGACGAAGGCGGCGACGGCGAAACCGGCCGAGAGATTGTCCGCGGTGATGACGGCCATGAGCAGGCGGATATCCGCTCCCTGCGTGGCGAGAAAGGCGAAGAGCAGGTTGCTGGCGGCCGCCAGGACCGCGCCGAGAAAGAGCGCCTTCAGAACGCCGATGCGGCTGGCGATTATGCCGCCCAGGAAACCGCCGGCAATCGTCGCGATCAGTCCGAAGAACTTCGAATAGGTGGCGATCTGCCCGACCTCGAATCCCATTTCGAGATAGAACACGTTGGCGACCGCGCCCATGACGATGTCGGCGATGCGGTATATGCCGATCAGGGCAAGGATGGCGATCGCCGGCATGCCATAGCGCGCGACGAAATCCGTGAACGGCTCGACATATGCGGTGCGCGCTTCCCCGGAGGGCACGAAGCCAGCCCTGGCAAGCACGTAGATGGCGACACCGGCGGCGGCCAGGGCGGCCAGCATGCGGCCGGCGGCGTAAAGAAACGCGGACACCGGGCCGAGGCCGCCCGCCGACCCTCCGATCCAGCGGTAGACGATGACGAGTACGCACACCGCGGCGAGGAAGGCCAGGAGCAGCCTCAACTGCACGGTCTTGTCGGTACTCAGGTTGCGGTCGGCGGAGGGCTCGGGCGAGAGCAGCGTCGCCGCGATGCCCACCAGCATGAAACCCGCCATGGCCTGGTAGACCCGGGTCCACGTGGTTGGGTCGTAGGTTTCCGCTCCCAGCCAGTCGGCAAGCCACAGGGCGCCGGCACCCGCGGTCAGCATCGCGACGCGATAGCCCGCGACATAGGCCGCCGAGAGGAAGGCCTGCAGGCGGGGCGGGGCGGATTCGATGCGGTAGGCATCGATCACGATGTCCTGCGTGGCGCTTGTGAAACCGATCGCCACCGCGCCGATGGCGGTCAGTTCGATCGCCCGCGCGGGGTCCGTCGTTGCGGTGAACAGGATCGCGGCGACGATGCCGAACTGGGCGAGCAGCAGCCACGCGCGGCGATGGCCAAGCAACCCCGCGAGCACGGGCAGGGAAATGCGGTCGATCAGCGGCGACCAGACGAACTTGAAGGCGTAGGCAATGCCCGCCCAGCTGAAATAGGTAACCACGTCCCGTTTCACGCCCGCCTTGATCAGCCAGACGGACAGCGTGGAGAACACCAGCAGCAGCGGCAGGCCGGCCGAAAAGCCCAGCAGCAGCATGCGCAGCGAGCGCGGGTCGAGGGCAAGGGCCAGGCTTTCACGCCAGGTCTGCGGAGCGTCTGTATCCTGCAGCGTCATGTCTTCCATCGCTACGACCGTGGCAATGCCTCGCCGAAATCCTCCGGCCCGGCGCCGTCAGGAAGAGGCCGTTCCGACTCGGTCGCCGGTTGTCGATTCCCGAGTCTTATCAAAAAGCTCCGCCGGAGGGACAAAGTCTTGCGCGAAATGCGGACTGACGCGGGGGCTGCAGATGCGCTTGAGCCAGTCGATGGCCGCCCTGACCCGCGCCAGTTCACCGGTTTCGCGATGGAACACGGCCCAGAACCGGGTTCTCGCCGTCAGGTCCGGGGCGAGTTGGACGAGAGAGCGGTCGGTGGCCGTCATGCAGGTCGGAAGGGCGGCAATCCCCAGGTCCTGTCTCACGGCCTGGTGGACGGCCGCACCGGAACTGCATTCGAGGATCGTCCGGCATGCCTCGCCGGCCTTGAGCAGGGTGGTGGCCCAGTCCTGCGCGCCGTGGCGCAGGCCGTGGTGGGATATGAACCGGTGGTTTTCGAGTTCCGCCTCGTTTTCGGGCCGGCCCCAACGCTCGACATAGGCCTGCGTCGCGAAGAGGCAGAAATGCATGGTTCCGAGCGGATAGGCGACCGCGTCGAGCTGGTCGGCTTCGCTTGTCTGGATGGCGATCTCGGCGGGGATGTCCGCGGCCCGGGCAGCGGGGCAGTCGTCGAGCAGTTCGATCCTTATGTCGGGATGGTCGAAATGGAACTCGTGGAGATGCGGCAGCATCCAGAAGGCCGCGAACCCGTCCTGGGAAAGAATGCGCACGTTGCCCTTCATCGCGTTGTCGGCGCCCGATACCGCCCGGTCGATATCGACGGCAGAACTCTGCATGCGTTGCGCATGGATCAGAACGCGCCTGCCGGCGTCGGTCAGCTCGATTCCCTGCGGCTGGCGTGTGAACAGCCGCGCGCCGAGACTGTGTTCCAGACTGTCGATCCGGCGGCTGAGTGTCGGCTGCGTGACGCCCAGCTTTTGCGCGGCCTGGTTGAGGCTTCCTGTTTCGGCAGCCGCGAGAAAGTACCTCAGTTCGTCCCAATTCAGCGTGCGGCGAAGGATGATGTCGTCTGTGCCGTGTTTCTGCATAGGGCCTATACGGAATTAGGTGAAGTGCCGGGCGTTCCGGCGTGGTTATATGTGAGACATGAGGGTTTTGCTAACGTTGTGCACGCAATTTTAGACAAATTGGAGACACGTGCATTGACTGTCTGGCTGAGCCGGGGGCCCTGGCGGTAGGTGGTGCCGGGCGTGATCATTGAAATGCGGCGGTCGCGTCGCGGCACCACAACCCTCACGCGAATCAATTCGACAATACATTCCGCAAAGATCCTGCGCGTTTACAGCAGGCGGGTCCCGATTCGCAGCATGGTTCTAGATGCCCATCGCCCGTTTCAGGACGTCGATGAACTGCGGATCGCCGCACTGCGCCACGTTGAACCGCATGAATCCGGCCGCGGTCTGAGACGGGCTGAAAACGTTGCCCGGCGCCAGGACGACCTTCTCCTCCAGGGCTGCCCTCGCCATCTCGGCCGAATCGAGACCATCCGGCAGGCGGCACCAGAGGTAGAAACCGCCCCTCGGCATGAGCCACGGTTCGATGCCCAGGGCTGCGAGCCGGTCGGCCGTTTCGCTACGGGCGTGGTCGAGTCTGCGGTGAAGTTCCACGATATGCTTGCGATACTGTCCGCCGGTGAGGGTCTGGGCGATCGCCTCGGTCGCGAAAGGCGAGGGACCGCCAAAGCCGGTGGCGACCTGGAGGTCGACGAGGTCGTCGGTCCAGTCCCGGCGCGCGGCGATGTAGCCGCAGCGCACGGAAGACGAGAGGGTCTTAGAAAAACTGCCGACGTGGATCACGCGTTCGAGCCCGTCCAGAGCCGCGAGCCGGGGAGACGGTTTGGGTTCGAACTCGGCGAAGATGTCGTCCTCGACGATCGTTAGGTCATGCTCGGCGGCGGCCGTCAGCAGACGGTGTGCCGTTCGCAGGCTCATCGTCGCGCCGGTCGGGTTGTGCAGGGCGGAATTGGTGAGGTAGAGGCGGGGCCTCTCCGCGGCCAGAACGGACTCGAACCGGCCGATATCGGGACCCGCGGGCGTGTAGGGAACGCTCGCGATGCGCACCTGGTGGGCGCGCAGCAGGGCCAGGAAATTGAAATAACACGGGTCGTCGACGAGCACCGTGTCGCCAGGCCTCAAGAAGAGCCGGCACACGAGGTCGATCGCCTGGGTGCCGGAGGATGTCAGCAGCACCTGGTCTGCGGCAGCGTCCACGCCCAGGCCGGCGAGACGCGCGGCCATGAGCCGGCGCAAGCGGGGCGAGCCGCGCGAACTGCCGTAGTCCGTCATCAGGTCGGGTGCGCCGCGGGCAATGCCGCGGAAGGCGCGGCGCAGGGCATCGACCGGCATCCAGGAGGCCGGGAGCCAGCCGCAGCCGGGTTTCAGGGTCTCCGCATCGGCGTCGAGAGATTGCCGGGAGACCCAGAACGGATCGACCGCGCGATCGTTTACGGGTTCGATCTCTGCCACCGACAGTGGCGGCAACGCGGTCGCGGAGACGTAGAAGCCCGAACCCCGGCGCGGGTGGATCAGTCCTTCGGCGGTGAGGCGTTCGTAGGCCTCGACGACGGTAGAGGGCGATACGTTCATCGCCGTGGCGCAGCGCCTGATCGACGGCAGGCGGTCACCGGGCGAAAGGGACCGGCCCGCCACGCGAGCGCGTATCTCGTCCATGACCCGCGCCGTGCGGATTCCGCGCTGCCTGTCACCGGCGTTGTCCATCTCGAGTGTGTTGCTCACAATATCAATACAGTTTGGCCAAATTGTATTGAACTGTCCCTGTTTTGCGACCCCTCGTCAAGATACCGTTCGTCATCGAAAACGAGGCGGTGTCATGAAAACTTCGATGGATGGCTGGCTGAACGGGTTTCTGGGCATGGCGATCTTCAGCGGGTCGCTTCCGGCGACGCGGGTGGCCGTGTCGGGGTTCGAGCCCTTTTTCCTGACCGGCGCCCGCGCGGCGATCGCCGCGCTGCTGGCCGGCGCCTTTCTCTTCATGCTGCGCCAGGCCCGGCCGCGCCGTGAAGATCTCGTCCCGCTCCTGATCGTCTCTTTGGGGGTTGTCGTCGCTTTCCCGCTGTTGAGCGCGCTGGCCCTTCGGCATGTGACGGCCGCGCACTCGCTGGTGTTCATCGGCCTCCTTCCGCTCGCCACGGCCACGTTCGGCGTCCTCCGCGGCGGCGAACGCCCGGGGTTCCCGTTCTGGATCTTCTCCGGGCTGGGCAGTCTCACCGTCGCGCTCTTTGCGCTGTCCGGAGGCGGCGAAGCGTCGCTGGCCGGCGACCTCTACATGCTGGGTGCGGTGGTCCTGTGCGGGCTGGGCTATGCCGAGGGTGCCGTCCTGTCGCGCCGGCTGGGCGGCTGGCAGGTGATTTCCTGGGCGCTGGTCTTCTCGTTTCCGCTGATGGCCGGGCTTGCCGTCGTGATGCGCCCGTCGGGCTTGGACGGCGTGCCCGCGCAGGCGTGGGTCGGGCTGGGCTACGTTTCGGTCTTCAGCATGCTGGTCGGCTTCGTCTTCTGGTACCGCGGCCTTGCGGCGGGGGGAATCGCAAGTATTGGCCAGTTGCAGCTCATCCAGCCTTTCCTCGGACTTGCCTTTGCCGCGCTCCTGCTGGGCGAGCGGATCGCGTGGTCGATGGTCGCGGCGGCAGCGGCGGTCGTGATCTGCGTGGCCTTCGCGCGGCGCTATGCGTAAAGCTGCACGTCATCGATGGGCCTGAAGATTCCGCTTCCAGCCCCTACATAAGCCCGTCCGCGCGAAGGCTGCGATGGCCGGAGCGGCCAACGATCAGGTGGTCATGGACAGTGATGCCGAGTGTTTTTCCCGCCTCGACGATGCGGCCCGTCATCTCGATGTCGGCCTGGGACGGCGTCGGGTCGCCGGAGGGGTGATTGTGGACGAGGATGATGCCTGACGCGGCCAGTTCCAGCGCGCGCGACATCACCTCGCGCGGGTAGACGGGGGTGTGGTCGACGGTTCCGGTCTGCTGGACCTCGTCGGCGATCAGCGCGTTCTTGCGATCGAGAAACAGGATCCGGAAGCTCTCCTTGCGGTCATAGGCCATGGTGCTGCGGCAGTGCTCGACGACCGCGGACCATGACGACAATACCGACCGTCCGATGACGCTGTCGCGGCTCAGGCGGTGGGCGGCGGCCCGGACGAGGCGGAGGTCCGCGGCGACGCTTTCGCCGACGCCCCTGACCTTGCACAGCCGTTCGGGCTCCGCGGAGATGACGTCGGCGAAGGATCCGAATTCCGCGAGCAGGGCCTTGGCGACCGGCTTGGTATCCCGCCGGGGCAGGGTGCGGAAGAGGATGAGTTCCAGCAGTTCGTAGTCGGCGAGGCTTTCCGCACCAGCCTCGCGAAACCGCTGGCGCAGCCGGTCGCGGTGCCCGAAATAGTGCGGAACCGGTTCCTGCAGGCCCATGTGGCGAAGGCCCTAGCCGGCAGTTGCGCCGTCGAGCGCATAAGGCGGGTGATGGAAGCCCGCCGGCGAGTAGGTGAAGACCTCGCAGCCGTCTTCGGTCACCCCGATCGTATGTTCGAACTGGGCCGACAGGGACCGATCGCGGGTGACCGCGGTCCAGCCGTCGGAGAGGATCTTCACGTGCGGGCGGCCGAGGTTGATCATCGGTTCCACCGTGAAGAACATGCCGGCCTCGAGGCGCGTGCCCTGGCCGGGGCGGCCGTAGTGGAGGATGTTGGGCACGTCGTGAAAGACGCGGCCGAGCCCGTGGCCGCAGAAATCCCGCACGACGCTGGTGCGCTCGCCCTCGGCAAAGGTCTGGATCGCCGCGCCGATGTCGCCCGTGGTCGCCCCGGGCTTGATGACGGCGATGCCGCGCATGAGACACTCATAGGTCACCTCGATCAGTCGTTCCGCTTTCCTTGATACGTTGCCAACCGGAAACATCCGGCTCGTATCGCCGTGCCAGCCGTCGAGAATGAGCGTGACGTCGATATTGAGGATGTCGCCGTCGCGCAGGGGCTTGTCGTTCGGTATGCCGTGACAGACGACGTGATTGATCGATGTGCAGATGGATTTCGGATAGCCGCGATAGTTGAGCGGGGCCGGCGTGGCGTCGTGATCGGCGGCGAATTCGTTGGTCAGGGTGTTGAGCCGGTCGGTGGTCACGCCAGGCTGGACGTAAGGTGTCAGCATGTCGAGGGCCTCGGCGGCGAGCCGGCCCGCGCGGCGCATGCCTTCGAAGGCTTCGGGGCCGTGCAGCTTTATCTGGCCGTTGTTTTCCTGCGGCGCGGAGCCGGCGTCGACATAGGACATGTCCTTCAATCCGTAGTGGCCGCCGGCTCGTTGACAGGAAGCCGGCGATTGATGACGATTTCTTCCGGGGAGAGGCGGCAGTCGTAGCACAGCGCCTCGACCCCGCGCGCCAGAGCGGCGTCGAAACGGGCTGCATAATGCGGATCGATGTCGCGGGCAAGCGAGAGGCTGTCCGTGTCGTCGCGCTGGACGAGATAGAACATGGTCGCCCGCGCGCCCGCCTCGACCATGTCCGCCAGTTCATCGAGATGCTTGGCGCCGCGTGCGGTCACCGAGTCGGGAAATTCGGCCAGCCGGCCGTCGCGCAGGAGATGGACGTTCTTGATCTCCACGTAGTGTGGCGGCAGGCCGTCCTTCTCCAGCAGGATGTCGATGCGGCTGTTGCGTCCGTATTTCACCTCCCTGCGCAGGCCGTCATAGCCCGCCAGTTCCGGGATCGCGCCGGACGCGATGGCATCGGCCACCAGCGCGTTGGGGTGGGACGTGTTGATCCCGATGGTCGCCGTCCCGGACGGGCGGTCAAGCTGCAGGAGTTCCCAGGAGTACTTGAGCTTGCGCTTGGGATTCGTCGATTCCGACAGCCACACGGTCGTGCCCGGTTCGGCGAGCCCCATCATGGAGCCGGGGTTCGCGCAGTGGGCCGTCACCGTCTCGCCATCGAGGTCCACGTCAGCCAGAAACCGCTTGTAGCGCTTGAGCAGGGTTCCCCTGAGGAGAGGTCTTTCGAATTTCATCGGGCGGACCATAAGGGGCGGCCTCCGCGCTTACAAGTGGGCATGAACGGGGCGGGAGGGGGCGAAGTTTCGCCATAATCGTCCGCGATTGTCGCGGCTGCGGACAGACGGGCACAGGGGGCGCCCGGCATGGTCCGGATGGGGGCGGCCGCAGGAGCGGTTTCTTTCCATTTCTCCGAGGCAACAGGGCGTGGCCGGCCGGATGTGTCCGGCGGCGAGCGCCCGCAGTTCGTCGCGTTCATTGTTCCGGAGGAGTAGACAGGCATGTCCGCCAAGAGTGTTGCCACCAAGAGCCCAAGACAGCAGAAGAACGACAGATCCGCACAGGCCGAGAAGGCCGCCGGCGGTCCGGCCCGCCGGGGCGCGGCCGGCGCGTCGGGGATCGAGCACTACGGTCTCGACATGGGAACGAGCCGGCTGGTGCGGGGCCATATGCGCGGCGACGACCCCGCGTTCGCCACCCAGCTCAATGCCTTCGTGAGCCTGCCCAACACGCGAATGAACCGCAACATGCTCGAACGCGAGCACATCCAGTTCACCACCGAGAACACCGACATTCTCGCCTTCGGCAACCGGGTCGAGGAGTTCGCCAACCTGCTGGGGGGCGATACGCGACGGCCGATGAAGGACGGTCTCCTCAACCCCGGAGAACCGCGCAACCTCGACATGATCGCGCGGGCGGTGAAACGGCTTTTGGGCCCTGCCAACAAGGGCCAGCGCGTGTGTTTCAGCGTGCCGAGCGCGCCGGAGGGCGAAGACGCCTCGGTGATCTTTCACGAACGTTCGATCAGCCGGATCCTCGAGGACCTGGGTTATGAGGTGCGGTCAATCAACGAGGGCCAGGCCGTGGTGCTGGCGGAGCTCGTCTCGAGCGATTTCACCGGCATCGGCATCAGCTTCGGCGGGGGCATGTGCAATGTCTGCCTGTCCTATCTCGGTCTGCCCGCGCTGACCTTCTCCACCACGAGGGCGGGCGACTTCATCGACTATTCGGCGGCCGCGGTCGTCGGCGAGACGCCCGTCACGGCCCGCCAGCGCAAGGAGAGCGATGAATTCGACCTCGACGCCTCAGGTGGGACGAGCCTCGACCAGGCACTTTCGATCTATTACCGCGAGGTTATCCAGACGGTCGCCCTGACCTGCGAACGCGTCGTGGCCGCTTCGCGCCGTCTGCCATCCTTCCGCCAGCCCGTGCCGGTGGTGTTCAGCGGCGGTTCGGCACTGGCGCGCGGGTTCGGCGAGGAACTCGAAAGGGCGCTGGGCCGGATCGACCTTCCCTTCGAGATCGCCGATGTGAAAATGGCCGAGAGCGGCATGAACGCGACGGCGAAAGGCTGCCTCGTGGCGGCCCTGCTCGACAACTGACGCAAGCGGCCGGCTCTTGCGCTTGCCGCGGGATTGTGACGGCGGTATCTGTTGGCTGGCCAAGCCAAGGGAGTTGCCGCCGCCATGTCCAGAGACACCGTTACCGCCGCCGTCCTTCTGATCGGAGACGAGCTTCTTTCCGGCCGTACCAAGGACATCAATCTCGGGTACATCGCGGAGTTCATGACCGGGATGGCGATCGAGGTTCGCGAAGCCCGCTTCGTGCCCGACATCGAGGACGAGATCGTGGCCGCGCTCAATGCGCTGCGCAGCCGCTACGACTACGTTTTCACGACCGGCGGGATCGGGCCGACCCATGACGACATCACCGCCGACGCTGTGGCGCACGCGTTCGGCCTCGAGATCGGTCACAATCCGGAAGCGATCGCCCTGATGAAGGCGCGATACGAGGATGGCGAACTGAACGAGGCGCGCATGCGCATGGCGCGCACGCCGGTGGGGGCGTCGCTCATTCCCAACAAACTGAGCGCTGCGCCGGGTTTTCGCGTCGAGAACGTCTTCGTCATGGCGGGCGTGCCGAAGATCATGCAGGCCATGCTCGACGAGGTCGGGCCGACGCTCGAGCGCGGCAAGCCCTTGCTGTCGCATTCCGTGCGGGTCGATGCGGGCGAGGGAACCCTGGCGGCCCCGCTCAAGGCGATCCAGGACGCCCATCCCGGCGTATCGATCGGCAGCTATCCGTTCTCCGAAAACGGGCGGTTCGGCGCGAACGTCGTCATTCGCAGCAAGGACGAGGCCGAGCTCGAAGCCGCCCACGGGAAAGTCCAGGCGATGGCGGAAGAGCTGGCCGGCTCGCCCAACCCCGTCATCAAAGTCTGGTCCTGACGTCGTTGGACCGGCCGCGCAAACGCATCCTGCTCGTCCATAATGCCGCCGCAGGATGGCGCTCGGCGCGGCGTTTCTCGGCCATATGCGAGGCGCTGGAAGCCCTCGGACACGATCTCGAAACCGAAGTGACCAGGGAAGCGGGGGACGCGGGACGGATCTGCCGTACCGCCAATCTCGATGCCTTCGACCTGGTTCTCGTCGCGGGGGGCGACGGGACTATCAACGACGCCGTGAACGGGCTTTCGGCGCGCGGTACGCAGGACGTGCCGCCGCTGGGCGTACTGCCCGTGGGGACGGCCAACGTGCTTGCCTGGGAGATCGGCCTCGGATCGTCCGTTATGGACGCGGTGCGTTGTGTGGAGGCGGGGGTTGTGCGCGGCATCCGGCCGGGCCTCGTGAACGGACGCGCGTTCATGACCATGGCGAGCGCGGGGTTCGATTCCTGGGTGGTCGATACGGTCGATGTCGGTCTCAAGCGCCTGATCGGGAAGGCGGCCTATGGCGCCCGTGCCCTGCAGGGGCTCAATGCCTATCCGCGGCCGCAGATGACGGTTCACGAACCGTCCGGAGATCATCACGCGGGGACGGTGGTCGTCACGCGCGGGCGGTGCTATGGCGGGCGTTTCGTCCTTGCGCCTGACGCCGACCTCATGCGGGATTCGCTCACCGTCTGCCTGCTGCATGACGTCTCGCCGGCGGCGCTGTTCCGGGCGGGTGCGGATTTCCTGCGCGACCGCCTCTCCCGGAGCGCCAACATTGAGCGCTTCGAGGTGTCCCGCGTGACGATCGCCGGGGCCGATCTTCCGGTCCAGGCCGACGGGGACAGCGTGGGGCGCTTGCCCGCGGAAATCGGGCTGGCCGCCGACCCGGTGAGGCTGCTGTTTCCGCCATCGGAACGGGAGAGCGAGCACCTGCCCATGGTCTTCGGATAGAGGTTGCCTGCCGTTCCCGGCAGGGTCCGGGTCCGGCCGGTTCCCGTCTCCCGGGGTTTAGTGCGACACGGCGTCGCCGGAAAGCCGCGCACCGCTTGTCATCGCCGCTTGACGCTCCCATCTACTGCGTGACGCAACAAGAGGTGAAGCATGAATCCCCAGAATCTTCTGGAACAGTTTCTCGGTGTGGACGGCGCGAACACCGCGCGCAGCACGATGCAGGATGCGAAGACCAAGGCGGCGAACAGCGGCCTGACAGGGATCGCTGGCGGCGTGGCCGCGGGCGGCCTGCTCGGGCTCATGATCGGCAACAAGAAGGCACGCAAGAAGGTCGGCAAGCTCGCCGGCGGCGTGGTCGGTTATGGCGGCGCCGCGGCACTCGGCGCGATAGCCTATCGCGCCTACCAGAACTGGCAGTCGGAGAAGGCCGCACCCCAGGCCGCGCAACCGGCCCAGGTTACCCATCAGCCGGCGACACCGGTCTCGCTACCCTCCACGCCGCTGCCGGCGGATTCGAAGTTTCTGCCCGCGGCGTCTCCGGCGAGCGACGGGCGGCCCTTCGAGCTTGCCCTCGTCATGGCGATGATCGCGGCGGCCAACGCGGACGGGCACATCGGCCCGGACGAGCAGAAGGTCATCTATGAACGCGTCGGCGATCTGCCGCTCGATGCGGAGGACAAGGGCTTCGTCTTCGATGCGCTTTCCAGCCCGCCCGGCCTGCAGGACATCGCCGGGCTTGCCAAGGGTCCTGAACAGGCGGCGGAATTGTACCTGGCGTCGCGGATTGCGATCGATCCGGACCATCCCATGGAACAGGCCTATCTCGAGGCGCTCGCCCACCGGCTCTCCCTGCCCGACGAACTGGTCAACCACCTGGAACGCCAGGCCGCCGCCGCAATGGCGTGATCCGCCTGACGCCGGCGGTGACCGCCAGCCTCTGAGCACGCCATAGGCATCGTGCCTTGCGTGTCCCGCCGCACTGGGCACCGGCTTTCGCCAGTGCTTCGGGGTGTGGCGGGCGAGGGGGACGGCGATGCGGCGCGGTCTTCCAGCCTGGTCGGCATCCCTACAATCGAATTTCCAGCGAAAGCTGGAATCCAGCGCCACACCCTGCGGCCCCGCCGAACTGGGCACCGGCTTTCGCCAGTGCTTCGGGGTTTGAGGCGCGAGGGGGCGGGTGATGCGGCCCGGCTTTTCGGCGGCTTCGTCCGCATCCCAAAACCGACTTTCCAGCGGAAGCTGCGCTCCAGCCGGCACCCCCTACAACCGAATTTTCAGCGAGAGCTGGACTCCAGCGCCGCACCTTGCGGCTCCGCCGTACTGGGCACCGGCTTTCGCCAGTGCTTCGGGGTGTGGGGCGCGAGGGGGGGACGGCGATGCGGCGCGGCTTTTCGGCGGCTTTGTCGATCACCCCTCGAACGCATTTCCAGCGAAAGCTGGAATCTAGCGCCATACCTTGCGGCTCCGCCGTACAGGACACCGGCTTTCGCCAGTGCTTCGCGGTTTGAGGCGCGAGGGGGGACGGCGATGCGGCGCGGTCTAACTGTCTGGTCGGCACCCCCTACAACCGAATTTCCAGCGAAAGCTGGAATCCAGCGTCATATCCTGTGATCCCGCCGGACCGGCCACCGGCGTCGGCCAAGGCTCGGCGGGCTCGACGGAGCGCCGGTTTTTGTTCTTTCTCCACGCTTGCCCGGGCGCGCGCGAACGGGCATATGAGGGCCTCGCGTGTCTCCTGGCGGGCGTGGTGGAATCGGTAGACACACAGGACTTAAAATCCTGAGGGAGCAATCCCGTGCGGGTTCAAGTCCCGCCGCCCGCACCAGCATTTCGCGACCGTGGCACGGCTGACGGCGCTTTCACGACAGTGTTATCGCCGGGCGCGTCATTTACCACGGATTAACCATAATCGCGTTCAATATGGTCGGGTCGAGAGGACTTGAGCCATGCACAACAACGCCATTGTCATTGCGGTCTGTCGCGCGAGCGACGGGAAGGGGTATCTGGTGGAGTTGCACGACCGCGAGGACGGAGCGGCCGAGTACCGGTTCTGCCGGACGGCCGGCGACGTGGAAGCGGCGATCTCGCCGTATTTCCGGGATGCCGACAAACTCGCCGGACGGCTGATCGCACAAGCGGCCTGAACGGCGTCGTCTCCCAAACTTCCCTTTTTTCGTTGAACCTGCCGGATCGGGCACGTTGGCGCGTGTCCGGGAGCCTGAAACCGTGGACGAACGGCGGGCGAAGCTTGTCTTGCCGCGGCGATTGCGGCATTCCAGAACACACCACAGGCAATCAATCGCGGGGATGGCGATGGAAGAGCGGTATCAGAAGGGCTTTCCGGTGTCCTGGGACCAGCTTCACCGGGACGCACGCGCGCTCGCGTGGCGGCTGTCGGGAGAAGGAACGTGGCAGGCCATCGTCTGCGTGACGCGCGGCGGCCTCGTGCCGGCGGCGATCGTCGCGCGCGAGCTTGGCATACGCAATATCGAGACCGTGTGCGTGGCCTCCTACGACTACAAGAACCAGGGCGGTCTGAGCGTGATCAAGAGCGTGGCCGAGGACATCGTCAACGTGGGCGGGGGAGAAGGCGACGGCGTGCTGATCGTCGACGATCTCGTCGACACCGGACAGACCGCGCGGGTGGTGCGGGAAATGCTGCCGAAGGCCCACTTCGCGACGGTCTACGCCAAGCCCGCCGGCCGGCCTCTCGTCGATACCTTCGTCACCGAAGTGAGTCAGGATACCTGGATCTACCTGCCCTGGGACATGAGCCTGCAGTTCGCGCCGCCGATCAAGGACGGTGCGAAGGTCTGAATCCGGCGCTCAGGGCTCGACGACCGATGCGTCGAACCCGTAGAGCCAGTCGTACCGCGTAAGTGCACGGCCGGGCGAAAACCGGTCGAGCAGGCCCAGCACCGCATTTCTCGCCAGACGAAAACCGCCGTCGGCATGGAAGGTGCGGGCGTTGTCGCGTGCGGCGTTCTGGACCCGCGCGGTGCGTTCCCGGCGCAGATCCTCGTAGGTCTCCAGCGCGCGCACCGGGTCGGACAGGTAATTGGCGAGGCAGGACGCGAGAACGCATGCGTCCTCGATGGCCATGGCGCCGCCCTGGGCGAGATAGGGCAACATGGGGTGGGCGGCATCGCCCAGGAGACTGACCCGGCCCGAGCCCCAGTGCTGGCCCGGCGAACGGTCGAAGAGCGGCCAGTAGCGCCAGTCCTGCCCGCAGGCGAGAATGTCCTGCAGGGGCCGCGACCAGTCGACGAATTTCGCCCTGAATTCGTCCGGGTCGCCTTCCGCCGACCACCCGCGCACGTCGAGACGGCCGCGCGTGATGGCGACGATGTTGACCGCAGCGCCCGCGCGCACGGGATAGTGCACGACATGTCCACCGGGTCCGATCCACAGGCCGGTTTCATTGCCGGCGAACCGCTGGTCGAACCGGTGCCTCGGCACCAGCGTTCGCCAGGCGATCTCCCCGAACGCCGTACCGTTGCCGTCGCGCAGCAACTGGCGCCGCACGGCGGATCGCAGACCGTCCGCACCGATGAGGACACCGCCGCGAACGGTGGCGCCACGGCCCGTCTCGACCGTCACGCCATCGCCGGCTTCGTCGAAGCGCGTGACGTCCGATTCGTAGCGGATGTCCGCGCGGGGGTGAGCGGCGACCGCGTCCGACAGGGTCCGATGCAGATCGCCGCGATGGATGACGAGATAGGGCGCGCCGTAACGCCGGCGGGCGAAACTGCCCAGCGGTATGCGGGCCAGGCGGCGGCCGGTGAGGCCGTCGCGGACCGCGATCGCGTCGGGCTCCACCGCCGTGTCGCGAAGCCGGTCGAGCAGGCCTACTTCCTCGAGGAGGCGCGTCGCGTTCGGTCCGAGCTGGATGCCGGCGCCGACTTCCAGCGGCGTTCCGGCCCGCTCGAGCAGGCCGACGCGAAATCCGCGCTTGAGGAGGAAACAGGCAGCGGCGAGGCCGCCTATGCCGGCCCCGGCAATGACGACGTCGTATCGGTCGGCCATGTCACGGAACGCCCTTGACGGGCGGCGGATGGAATCGCCGCCCGGGTTACACCTTCTCGCCCGGCGCGTAGGCGCAGGCCGGCGGCAGGGCTTCGAACTGTTCGAGGCCGGTCTTGTGGACGAAGAGCGTCGAGCAGTAGGGGCAGACGATTTCCGAGTCGGAACCCATGTCGAGATAGACGTGGGGGTGATCGTACGGAGCGCTTGCGCCCGTGCACTCGAATTCCCTGGCGCCGATTTCGATCCGGCTCACGCCGAGGTCGTTGCGGAATTTCGGAACACCCTTGTCTGCCATGCTGCGATCCCCGATGGGCTGTTGTCGCGGTCCCTGCCGCCTTCTTCCCCTGCGCGTAACATACAATAGGGGCGATGCAAAGTCCGCGTGCGCGAATGCAGCATCGCACGGGTTTGAGACTTCACACTCCAGCCTCCAGCGCCTAGAAGAGTGAAGGCCGGTTCTCGGCCCGGGTAATCAAGAGAGGGGGCGGACGTGCCTTCATTCGATTCAGACGGCATAGAGATCTCCTACGATGTCGAGGGGGAGGGGCCGCCGATCCTGCTGATCCACGGTTTTGCCTCCAACCGCCGGGTGAACTGGGTTGATACCGGATGGGTCAGCCACCTCAAGAGAACCGGGCATACGGTCATTTCGGTCGACAACCGCGGTCACGGTGAAAGCGCCAAGCTCTACGACCCGGCGGACTACGGCTCACCCGTCATGGCGGATGACGCCGCACGGCTGTTGGACCACCTCGATATCGGTGTCTGCGACGTGATGGGATACTCGATGGGTGCGCGGATTTCGGCGTTTCTCTGCCTCAATCACGGCGCGCGGGTGCGTGCCGCGGTCTTCGCCGGGCTCGGCGAAAACATGATCAAGGGCGTGGGCGGTGCGGAACCGATCGCCAGGGCCCTGGAGGCCCCAAGCCTCGAGGACGTGACAGAAGACATGCCCCGGGCCTTCCGCATCTTTGCCGAATCGACATCGAGCGACCTTAGGGCGCTGGCGGCGTGCATGCGCTCGTCGCGGCAGAAGATCACCGCCGAAGCGCTCTCCGGTCTTGCCCATCCGGTGCTCGTCGCCGTGGGGACGAGCGACGATATCGCCGGTCCGCCCGAGCCGCTCGCCGACGTCATCCCCAGGGGCGAAGCGCTCGCCATACCCGGACGCGATCATATGCGGGCGGTCGGGGACCGGGCCTACAAGAACGGCGTGCAGGACTTTCTGGAGCGCGTGGCCTCCGGCGGCACCGGGGGCGGCGCACATGGCTGACGATGCAGACGGGTTCGCGCCTCGGCAGCACACGTTTGCCGGCGTTGACGGGAACGCTCTTGTCGCGGAGGTCTTCGAAGCGGCCGGTGACGGCGGTGGTGCGCCGGTCCTGCTCGCCCATGGCGGCGGCCAGACCCGGCATGCGTGGTTCGGCACGGCAAAGCGTCTGGCCGCTCTCGGATGGACCGCGATTTCGTACGACCAGCGCGGCCATGGCGAAAGCGAATGGCCCGGAAACGGCGACTATGCGTTCGGCGCCTTTGCGGACGATCTGAGCCGGGTCGCCGAAGAGGTCACGTCGCTTTACGGACGCAAGCCGGTGGCGGTGGGCGCGTCGCTCGGAGGCATTGCGGGGCTGCTCGCGGAGGGCGAGAGCGAGACCGGGGTTCTCGATGCGCTCGTCCTGGTCGACATCACGCCGACCGTGGAGCAAAGCGGCGTCGAGCGCATACTTGGTTTCATGGCGTCGCACGTGGAACGGGGCTTCGGTTCGCTGGAAGAGGCGGCCGACGCCATCGCGTCCTACCTGCCGCACAGGAAACGGCCGCGTGACCTGAGCGGTCTCAACAAGAACCTGCGCCTCGGCGACGACGGCCGCTACCGCTGGCACTGGGATCCGCGGTTCCTGGAACACAGGTTGCGCCTGCACGGCGAACACGAGATGAGCGGGGACCGGCGGGTCGCCGCCGCGAAGCGTCTCAGGGTTCCCGTCCTGCTGGTGCGGGGCAAGCGCAGCGAACTCGTGACCGAACAGCATGTCAACGAGTTCATGGAACTCGTGCCTCACGCCCGTTTCGCGGATGTATCCGAAGCCGGGCACATGGTCGCCGGCGACAGGAACGACGCGTTCGCGGACGCCCTTACGGAGTTCATCGAGACCTTGCGCGAGGATTGACCTCAACGTTCTCCATACCAATATCAATTCGATGGTTTGACCCGGCCCGCCGGTGTGCGTAGGGTCGCCCGAACCAGTGCCCTGACCACAGGGACAACGCGATCGGGAGAGACGGATGTCATCTCAGCAAACGCACTCCGAGCCGGAACGCTCGCTCAACACGCTCGACCCCGTTTGGGCCCGCATCAGGTCCGACGCAGAGCATATCGCCGCACGGGAACCCTCGATGGCGGGTTTCATTTTCGCGTCGATTCTCAATCACAACCGGTTCGAGGACGCGTTGTGCCACAGGCTGGCGCAAAGGCTCGACCATCCGGACCTGCATTCCGACCTCGTGCGCCAGGCCTTCGAGGATGCGCTCGAGTTCGACGAGGATATCGGCTGCGCGGCGCGCGCGGACGTCGTGGCAACCCAGGATCGCGACCCGGCCTGCGACCGCTACGTGGAACCTTTCCTCTATTTCAAGGGCTTCCATGCCATCCAGGCGTACAGGATGACCCATGCGCTGTGGAACATGGGGCGCAAGGATTTCGCGCTCTACCTGCAGAGCAGGGCCTCGCAGGTCTTCCAGGCGGACATCAACCCGGCGGCCAAGATCGGCCGCGGCATCATGGTCGACCACGCGACGGGCATCGTCATCGGCGCGACCGCCGTCGTCGAGGACGATGTCTCCATGCTGCACGAGGTGACACTCGGCGGCACCGGCAAGGAGACCGGCGACCGCCATCCGAAAATCCGTCGCGGCGTGCTGATCGGGGCGGGGGCGAAGATCCTCGGAAACATCGAGATCGGGGCCTGCTCGCGGGTCGCGTCGGGAAGCGTCGTGCTCCAGGACGTGCCGCCGAATCGCACCGTGGCCGGGGTTCCCGCCCGCGTCGTCGGCTTTGCGGGATGCGAGGAACCGGCGCGCAAGATGGACCAGATGGTGCCCTTCGACGGCGCAGGGGAGACCGTCTGAAGGGCAATCCGGGAATTGGCTGTGGAATTGTCGCCAAGCGATTGCGGTTTGCAGCCTGCGACGCTACAAGTCGGGTCCCGTTGACGAGCAGAGTGGAGCGGCACCGTGGAGCGCCAGGAAATACTGAGACTTGAAGCCTATCTGCGGACCACGTTCCGCCTCGACACGATCGAGGTGCGTCAGCGGCCGCAAAAGGACGATTCCGCGGAAGTCTATATCGGGGACGAGTTCATTGGCATCCTCTTCCGCGACGACGAGGACGACGACCTGTCCTACAATTTCCAGATGGCCATCCTGGATTTCGATCTCCCCGAGGTCTGAGCCTGCGGGTGCCTCGCGGCCGGGCGCCGACTGCATTTACCAAATTTGAAAGACGAGCTACCGGGAGCGCGCGACAGCGTGCCGCCGGTCGCGCGCGCTTGTCCCGAATTGGCACAGGAATCTGCAGATTTCAGCCAAAAACATGACGCACGCCGCGATTTTGGCCGGTGACAATGGTTAAAATAGTGTTATCGTTTGCCGAGCGGCGTGGGGTGTTCCAGTTTCTCACAGTTCCGTCTGGTACGGCATTTGCTCAATTGTGCCGAGCCGGTGTGATTGCGGCACGGAAACCGGTGAACAAGGCCGTTCCGCCCTTCAGGGGCATCTGTCAAGTAGCGTATTTTCGGGTGAGTGGGATCGTGGTTTATTTGTTTGCAATGGCGACCGGGTTTGTCGCCGCGGGCCTGGCGGGAAGTCTCTATCAGTTGATGACGAACCGGCCGATGAGTTTCGAACTCTTCGGCCTTTCCCGGCTTCAGGTGCTTCTGGGTGTCTTGGCGCTGGTTGTCGCAGGACCGGCGGTCATCATGCGCAACGCAATAAGGGGAAGACTTCTTGAACGCCGGCCGGGCCACTGGCTGGCGCTCAGCACGGCGATTTCAGCGACGTGGAGCTTCCTTTCAGGCGTCTGCCTCCTCAACGCATATGTCCTGATATGACCGGCGGCAGGGTGCACTGCCGACCAGAAACGGAGCATGTCCGATGAGCCTGTTCGAGTTTGACGGCATCCGGCCCGAGATCGCGGACGAAGAGCGCTGCTGGGTCGCGCCGACCGCGGCGGTCATCGGGCGCGTGGAGCTGGATCTCGACACCACCGTATGGTTCGGCGCCACCTTGCGGGGCGACAATGACGGGATCCGCGTCGGTGAAGGCAGCAATGTCCAGGACGGTTGTGTGTTTCACACCGACCCGGGATTTCCACTGACCATCGGCAGGCGCTGCACGATCGGCCACCAGGCGATGCTCCACGGCTGCACAATCGGGGACAATTCGCTTGTTGGTATGGGCGCCACCGTCCTCAACGGCGCCATCGTGGGGCGAAACTGCATCATCGGTGCGAAAGCGCTGATTGCCGAAGGGAAGACCATACCGGACAATTCCCTCGTGATAGGCATTCCGGGACGTGTCGTGCGCGAGGTCACCGCCGAGAACCTCGAGGCCAACGAGGCTGCGGCCCGCGTCTATATCGAAAAGCTGAAAAAGTACGCGCAAGGCTGCCGGCCGGTCGGCTAGGCGGGTATTGCCGCGGGAAAAAAGTGGAACCGGCCCCGAGGGGAAGACGGGGCCGGTTCTCTAATTGCGTCCGATCTCTGGGGATGGGGAGGGGGGACTAGACCGGACAGCAATACCTCAAAATTCGTTCCTACCTCTCGAGATCCCCGGTCACGAACCGGCTGGTCCGCGACGCGGAGTCCTGCAGCGATACCCAGTTGTTGGGGCCATTCTGGGACTGACGCTTGTGATAGGTGTATCGGGTGGACATCCACGGAAGGACGTCCGGATTCTGGTTGTCGAGTATGAAGTCGCCAAGGTCGGTGACCACCGTCAGGACGGCGTGCCCGCCATTGTCGATGTCGCGAACCACGGTGATCAGAAGCGTCTGCGGCGGCCAGCCGAGATCGATGAGGTGACGGCGCTTCAGCAGCACGTAATCCTCGCAGTCGCCGCTCTTGTCAGGATAGGTCCACAGTTCCGGCGTGTTGTAGAGGTCCTGATCGGTGACCGGGGAGATCCGGCCGTTGACGAAATCGTTGACCTTGACGAGTTCGTTCCAGCGGGAGTCCGACATCCGGACGCGGACGGCCTTCGTCCTTCCGAACCGGCATTCCGACGGATTGGCCTCGCAGAACTGGACATATCCGATCGGAGGCAGGGTCTTGCCGACGACCTTCATGAATGGCTTTACGTATGTGCCTGCGTCGCCGTCCCCGGATTCCGTCGCCTGGACGGGGCCTGCCAGGACGGCAAGGGCCGTTCCAAGTGCCAGGCTGATGTGGCGAAGATAGTGCATCGTTCGTGTTCCCGCTCCTCAAGATGGGAACACTGTGCAATATAGTTTTTTAGATCAGGCAAATTTCAGATCGAATATTTAATCAGTATTTTGAGTTTATTTATGTAATACTTGAATAAAAATTGAATAAAATTTTAGTCAAATTCTATGCATTGGGGTGCGGGTGGCGATGCCTGAAAGAATCCTTTGATATTTCAATTGGTTAAACGCTGAAGGCCCCGTCGGCTTTTGTCGCGACGGCCATCAGGTCCGCAGTGTCGGGCGGGCAATGGCCATTGAAACCGGCCGGATAAAAAGCGGGAAAAACCTGACAAAAAATCGACAGGCCTTCCCTGTCGCGAGGCTTCGGGGAGGCGCTTTGCGTATGGAATCGGATTGTTGCGGTCCGGGGCAGGACGCCGCCGGGCGCGGGTGCGGTGACTATTCCGCGCGGGAGCGCGTTATCATTTCGGCCGAACCGCTGCCGAAGTGGTCGGCGATGGTGCCGAGATCAGGCACGTTTGTGAACTGGATCGCCAGGCCTTCGTCGTGGTGGCGGGCCACGACGCCTTCCATGCGTCCGAGCTTGACGGGCGTTCCGACGCTCGGCATGACGCAGACGCGCACGGATGCGCCGCCGATCGACATGTCGATGACCTCGCACGGGTAGGACCGGCCGTCCGGCAGTTCGAACTCCGATGTCGTACGTTCGGGGACGATACGCGTGTGACGGCGCTGGACGGGTGCGTCCGGCTCGTTCTGCTTGTCGAGCCATTCGAGCGTCCGACGGATCTTTTCCCGCTTGAAGGCGGTGACGGTGAATTCCATGGCGAACCCGTCGTCGCGAAGGCGCGTTATCGTCCCTTCGACCCGACCCAGTTCCGCGATGTAGGCAATCACACGGTCTCCAATTTCACCGGAACGGGGACACTGAAGCGACATTCCGCCAACCGAAACGTCGATTGCCTTGCAGGCAAATTCCTGTTGGTCCGGCAGCATGTAGCGTCCGGGCAGTTCCGTTGGAGACCGGACAAAATCGCGTCTGTCGCGCTCGTTCTGGAGGGGACCGGTGCTCACGTCGTGCAATCCTGACAGCGATGGGGTCCGCAGCTGA
This sequence comes from Hyphomicrobiales bacterium, assembly GCA_965227875.1. Taxonomy (GTDB): domain Bacteria; phylum Pseudomonadota; class Alphaproteobacteria; order Rhizobiales; family JAJFHC01. The sequence continues at coordinate 5,147,853 of OZ245783.1, read as the reverse complement.
CGGACTCCGATTGAGGAAAGTCTAGCGCCGTCATGGTTAACGAGATGTTACGCCCGCGCGCGGAACTGGCGGGCGCGGGCGTGACGGGGGAGCAGGTCCGTGGACGGGGTCAGCCGAGTTCGGCCACCTTGTCGGAGAGGCCGCCTTCGATCACGACGAGCTTTGGCCGCTCCGACCGGGTCCCGACCGAAGGCTGGAAGACGGGCTTCTGCGCGCTGCGACGGTCCGCCGGAAGCTCCTTCGGGCTGTACTCGTCCCGGACTGGCATCCGGTTCGGCCAGATGAGCCGCAGGCCGGTGATCGTCATCGCCGTTATGGGAACATGGCCAAGCCAGTGTTCGGCCTTGTAGGGCGCGAACGCCCCGATGACCTGGGCGCAGGTGTGATCGGACAGTCGCAGCGGAAGCAGCACAAGCTCGAATTCGGCGGTGCGCCCGTCGTCGGTCGTGGCCTTGATGCCGAGCACGGCGGCTGCGGCATTTTCCTTGGCGCTCATGAGAACGGATTCGAGGCCCTCGCGTTCGTTCGGGGCCCACAGGTCGAGGAAATTCCGGCCGCGAAGCTCCGCGCCGATGTTCGAACACAGCCGCGTGCCGGCAATCCGGAAGGGGTATTCCGTGTCGCTGTCGCACTGGAGAATGAACACGTCGGGGAGCAGGTGCCTGAAGGATGTCGGATCGATCTGCGAGCGAAACGGCGCGTCCTCGTTTCCGCGAAGCCTGTTCCAGTAATCGTAGAGTGCCTTGGTCTGCTTCAGTTTCATAACTCGCCCCGTCGGTCCTGTTTTGTTGGTGCCGGCGGGACGGCTGTCGGGCCGTCCCGCCCGGAGTGCCCTGTGTACCGGCCTCCAGAAACTCGGGATGACGGGAGCAGAAAGCGTGCCAGTTGGATTTGTCGGCGAAAATTGCCGGAAACATGCGGATTCCAGAGCCGAGCCCCTTGCGGCGGGAGTGGCCAGAACCATTTTTCTGTTACAGAGTGGCCCGCGATTCAGGATCGTCCCGGCGGACTGTCCCATTACGGGACACCGGTGCGGCGAACAGCGGAAATGAAGAAGAGGAGTGCATTTGTGTCCTGGTCCGACGAGGAGGAATCCCAACCGGCGATAAACGCGCCACGGGTCGTCGTGGTGCTGCTCGGTCTTCTGCTGGCGATCCACGTCTTGCGGACCTTCCTGAGCGAATCGACGGACATTCTCCTTCTGCTCTGGTTTTCCTTCATCCCGGCCAGGTATGGCGGCGGGGATCCGTCGATACCTGCCGAAATGCTCCCCGGGGGGCTCGGTGCGGACATCTGGACGTTCTTTACCCACGCGCTCATTCACGGCGACTGGGTCCACCTGGCGATGAACTCGCTCTTCCTCCTGGCCTTCGGCAGTGCCGTGGCCCGGCGCGTTCCCTCGGTCTCGTTCGTGCTGTTCTGCGCGCTCTGCGCCGCCGCCGGCGCCGCGGCGATGCTCATATTCAACTGGGGCCTGCTGGTGCCCGTGATCGGGGCGTCGGGCGCGGTCGCCGGCGTGTTCGCCGCCGCGATGCGGCTGCTGTACTCCGGCCAGGCCATTCGCGCCGGCGGAGCCGAGCGGCCGGTGGCCTCCCTGCGCCGGTTCCTCGCCAGTCCGGGGGTGCTCGCCTTCATCGCGGTCTGGCTGGTGCTCAACTACGCCTTCGGCGTGGGCTCGACGCCGCTCGTCGCCGAGGACAGCCGTGTCGCCTGGGAAGCACATATCGGCGGTTTTGTCGCCGGGCTCGTACTTTTCGGACTGTTCGATCGGGCAGGAGAGCAACGCTCGGATCTGCTGTAGGGGTTTTCGCCCTGCGTTCGAGGGTCAGAACAGCGGTGCGCCATAGAAGCGCGTCCCGTCCACGGCGAGGGCCTCGATGGCGGCATCGCCATCGTCGGAAACACGGGCGGCAACCTGAAGCCGCCTGTCGGCGATCATCTGTTCGAGCTGCTTCCCCTTGCCCTCGGGGACGAAATAGCTTTCCAGGCCGTACTTCACGCGAACCTGGCTGCAGTCGGACCCGCCTGCCGGGCAAATCGCCGACGTGACCCGGCCTTTCAGATAGGCGACGGCACCGACGACAGGGGGCTTGTCCGCATGCACGGAAAAGGCCTGCCACGTCGCATCCTCGTTCTGCTTGAGGCCGACATATATCTTGTCGTGTTTCGAGAAAACCTTGTCTCCCTCGACGGTGCCGAGATCGATGCGGCTGATCGGGTAGCGCAGGATGACGTAATCGCCGCGGAAAAGGGACCGCGGGTCGACGGGAACGACATCGAGGACGATGGCGCGCCCGCTGCGCAGGAGGTCGACCCGTTCCCAGATCATGCCAAAAAGCACGAGGGTCAGCAGGCCCGCGACGAGCAGGATGTTTCGGGTGACCTTTCCGGCGACGACGATCACGGGTCTTGCTCCGTCCTGCGCCGGTGCAGCATCAGGCGGCGGGTGCGTTCGAGCACGAGGGCCAGCGCGAAAAGGATGACGCCGCCCAGCAGGAAGAACAGCGCGGTGTCCAGAAGTGTGCCGAGCGTGCGGAAGTAAACGTAGAGCGCCTCGGCGCCGAAGGCGACAAACCCGAAATTGATCAAAGCCGTGCGGTCCGTGCGCTGTCCGGTATCGATGAGCCAGACGCTGAGCCCGAAAAAGCCCGCGGCCATCACGGCGACGGCAAGAGCCTCGTTCCAGGCGAACGCGACGATCAAAAATACGATCGCTGCCGCACCGCCGGCCGCGATGACATCCCTTACGTCGGCACCGCCACGCCAGTGGAGCGTCGCGGCGAGCGCAACTGCGGCCGCACACGCAACGGCAAACGGACCGGCCCAGTGAAAATATGCGGGTCCGCCTTCGGCTGCCGCGAAAAAGCTGGTCTCCGCCAGATCGCCGGTGAAGAACTGCAGCGTGAAGATACCCAGGATGACCGCAACGAACCCGATCGCCATCGTCGCCGTCTGGGTGCCGACGAAGGCGGCGAGCGAAGTGGTCTTCACGACTCTGATCAACAGCAGCATCGCGAGCGAAAATACGGTCAGCAGGGAAAGCACCACCGGAAACGGCCAGTCATGTGCATCGCCTGCAGAAATCAGCGACAGGTTGGCCCAGACCAGTCCGGCGATCAGCGTGATCGACAAGCCCTCGTTCCACCGGTCATGCCAGACCAGCCAGGCCGCGGCGGACCATGCGATCAGGAATTCCCAGTGCACGCCATTGCGAAACTCGACGGAGATCATCGCCGTCCAGAGGCAGAGCAGCCCGAAACCGGCGATCACCGCACCGACGGACCGGGTGAGGCCGGCAACGAGGAGGCTTCCCATCGCCCACAGCAGAACCCCGTCGGGATAGTGGGAATCGATGTGGTACATCTGGGCGATCAGCATGATGTTCACGCCGAACATTCCACATCCCAGGACGACCGCCGCTTCGAAGAGATAGCGATGTGCCGTGCGGTATGCGGCAATGGCCCCCAGCCAGGTGCACCACATGACCGCAAACAGGCCGGCGAGGCGCAACACCTTCGGGATCCCGTGCCAGTTCGATGCGACAAAGGTCATGGCGGCGAACGCCAGGAGGACGGCGCCGAGCATGGCAATGATCGAAGGCAGGGAGTCGCGCAGGCTCCGGTCGGGTATCGACTCCACGAGGTCCGCGGCGTGTTCAGGCCTGACCCAGCCCCTCGCCACCCATGAATCGACGTCGTGCCGGACGCGCTTTCGATAGTTGAGGGCGATACTCATGCCAAACCGCATATTGTGGGACGCGGGGCCCGACGGGGCCGTTACATACCGAAACTAGCGTGTGCCTCGTTCGTAGACAAACAGGGATTCACACCCGGGCCGAATGATTTTCACCGAATTGCCTGAATATCGCCCCGACTTGCCAACAAATGCCTTGTAGCGCATGCTTTCACCCTGGACATGCGCCAACGCGCACGCGTCCCGATGCGGCCGGAGCCCCGGACTCGCACCAAGGCGGACCGGGCAATAACGACTACACGGCCAAGTGTGGAAAGGAGATTGCCATGAACGTTGCTACCATACTGGACATCAAGGGCAGGGACGTCGCCACCGTCAGGGCCGGATCGAGCCTGATGGAGATCACGGGCAGCCTGGCCGAGCACAAGGTCGGGGCGCTGATCGTGGTGGACGACGCGGGCCATGTCGAAGGCATCATCTCCGAACGCGACGTCGTGCGGGCGATTTGTTCGGGGGGCGCGGGTGTTCTCGAGCAGACCGCAGGTCAGCACATGACCAGTGACGTGGTGACCTGCGGCCTCGACGATACCGTGGCTGAACTCATGGAGAGGATGACGGCCGGCCGCTTCCGTCACCTTCCCGTCGTCGAAGAGGGAAAGCTGATCGGGATCGTCTCCATCGGGGATGTCGTCAAACAGAGGATCGCGGAAGCGGAGCAGGAAGCCGAAGCCATGCGCACATATATCGCGTCAGGCTGACGGCCGGGCGGGCGCAGCGCGCGTCAGGCGTCCGGTTCGCTCGCGGCATATGCATCCACCACACGTTCGAGATATGGCAGCGCATGGTCGACGGCGCGGTAGCCGAGCGCGATGCTGTCGGCGGCGCGATCGAAATCGAACAGGCCGATGTCTGCCGCACGCGGGGAAATGACCAGATCGGGCGGATCCCCCGCGAGGCGGGAGCGCGCCAGGCGATCCTGCGAAATGTTGAAGGCGGCAACGAGAACCGCCGTCACGCTCGGCTGATCGGGGTGATCCGACCGAAACGCCTGGAATATGGAAGACGGGACGCCCGAGGGCTCGACGCCTTCTTCGCCTTCGGTTCTTGCCAGTTGAACATGCGGTGCGCCGGGCGACTGGATGACCGTTCCGCCGCCGAGGTCATCGGTATTGAGATTGACCGCGATCACCATGCGCGCGCCGAGTGCCCGGCATGCCGACACCGGTATGGGGTTCACGACCGCGCCGTCGATAAGCCAGCGGCCGTCGATCTGCACCGGCTTGAACACGCCCGGCAGGGCGTAGGACGCGCGAAGGGCATCCACGAGCCGCCCCTTGTTGAGCCAGAGTTCGTGGCCGGTGGACAGTTCGGTGGCGATGCAGGTGAACGGCGTTGCAAGGTCTTCGATGCGGGTGGAGCCGAGTTCCCGCATCAGGAGGTCGGTCAGGCGGTTTCCGCCGATGATGCCGCTGCCGCTCCACGTGATGTCCAGGAGACCGAAGAGGCGACGACGGGTCAGCGTGCGGGCGAATTCCTCCAGCTCATCGAGCTTGCCTGCCGCATGACAGCCGCCGACGAGCGCGCCGATCGATGTGCCCGAGATCACATCGGGCACGATACCGGCTTCGGCAAGCCTGCGGATGACGCCGATATGAGCCCAACCCCTGGCTGCCCCCGAGCCGAAGGCGATTCCCAGTTTCACTTTCCTGCCCCTTGGTCGGGCCGGACTCGAGGACGAGGGGATCCCGTCGTCAATTCTGCTGCCGGCCAGAGGGTTCCAAAACATGATGTCACCTGCTTTTACCCGATAGTACGGGCGCACGGGCTAAATTTCGGTGAAGAGGGGAATCGCGGCCGAGAGGGCACGCGCCGGGGCCGCAAGCATGCGCGGCGTCTTCGCGGTCGGGACGGCTCCACGATGTCAACCGTCCGTCCTGCAGACAAAACTGCGGGCGGTCAGTATATCCTAGAGCTGGGTCGGGTTCGGTACGTCGCCGTAGACCTCGAGGGGGTCGAAGGTCTTGGTGTCCTCGCGGTACTGCAGGCGAAGGTCGGGGGTGACGGCACTCCCGGTCGGGATCGACCGGTAGAAACAGGACCGGTAACCGACATGGCAGCTTGCGCCGCTGCCGCCGACGTCGACGGCCAGCCACACCGCATCCTGGTCGTCGTCGATGCGCATGTCGACGACCTTCTGCACGAGCCCGCTCGTGGCGCCCTTGTGCCAGAGCACCTTCCGGGACCGGCTCCAGTAATGCGCCTCACCGGTCTCCACGGTGCGCCTCAGCGCCTCGTCGTTCATGTAGCCGAGCATGAGGACCTCGCCGGAGGCCGCATCGGTCGTGACCACGGGCAACAGGCCGTCGGCATCGAACTTCGGTGCGAGTTCGTGGCCTTCCTCGACCTGTTCGACCGTCTTGCGCTCGGCGAATGCCGTTTCGTCTCGTTCGGACATGAGAACTGCTCCGTGTTTCCGACCGGACTAGTCGCGGCCCCGGCACAGGCGCATGAATCGGGCCTGCAGTTCCGGGTCGGTCTTGAACTCGCCGGTGAACTGGGTGGTGATCGTGGCCACGTCGCGCTTGGCCACGCCGCGCATTGACATGCACTGGTGGATCGCCTCGATCATCACCGCCACGCCGCGGGGTTCGAGCGCACGGTCGATGCTGCCGGCGATCTGTGCCGTCATGGTTTCCTGCGTCTGCATGCGTCGGGCATAGATGTCCGCCACGCGGGCAAGCTTGGAAATGCCGACGACCTTGTCGGTCGGCAGATAGGCGATGTGCAGGCGCCCGATGAAGGGCACGATGTGATGCTCGCAATGGGAGGAGAAATCGATGTCCCGCAGCATCACGATGTCGTCGTAACCCCCGACATCCTCGAACGTGCGGGTGAGCACCTTGTCGGGGTCTTCCTCGTAACCGGCGAAGAACTCGCGATAGGCGTTCACCACCCGTTTCGGGGTATCGCGCAGGCCTTCGCGCTCGGGGTCGTCCCCAGCCCATGCGATCAGCGTCCGCACGGCCTCTTCGGCTTCCTCGCGCGTCGGGCGGGTGATCGACGCGACTTCGTCTGTAGCCAGCTTTTTCACAATGGCGTCCATGTTACGCACTCCTCGACGGGGCGTGCCGTCCTTTCATGGGTCTTCCGGCGACGTTTCCCGGCAAAGACACAGGAGGGCGCACCGTCGATCCGGGCATGAATGGCCCGGAACGCATAACCGTTTCAATCCGTGGGTCGATATACATTCCCTGATCATCCGCCGCAAGCGGCACAAAATGCCGCGATGCGCGTATCGGACCCGGCGTCCGCTATGGTCTCGGTATCCGGTTTCGCTATATTGTGTCGGCGAACCGATCAGGCAATGCCAAAGGCGACACCGAAACATACATTAGCGCACGAAAGCCGCAATTCCGCATGCTCAACGACGTCTACAACAAGAAGATCCTGCAACTCGCTGCAGACATTCCGCGACTAAAACGCCTCGAGAACCCCGATGCGACAGCCGTGGCCCACAGCAGGCTGTGCGGAAGCAAGGTAACGGTGGACATCGTCATGGACGGCGACGTGATCACGGATTTCGGGCACGACGTGAAGGCCTGCGCGCTCGGCCAGGCATCGTCCTCCATCATGGCGCGGCTCGTTGTCGGGTCCACCGAAGACGAGATCCACGATGTCGCCGAGCGCATGCGCAAGATGCTCAAGGAGGATGGCCCGCCGCCGGACGGGAAGTGGGCGGACCTCGCCGTCCTCGAACCGGTGCGGGACTTCAAGGCCAGGCACGCTTCGACGCTGCTCACCTTCGACGCGGTGGAGGATGCCATGGCGCAGGTTCATGCGGCGCGGGGCGATACGGGCGATGCCGCCTGAAGGCGGAAACCCGCGGTTTCTCCTTGACCTGCGCGCAGACGGGCACGTATGCAGGCCCTGTCCGTCCCGATACCGGCCAACGATGCGTTCATGCAGACTGACAAAACCATAGCGGGCATTGTCCGACAGGTACCGTCGCTGTTGTGGCGTATTCCGCTGTTCGGCTACAGGTGGTTCATTTCGCCGTTCATGCCGGCCACCTGCCGGCACGTGCCTTCATGTTCGACCTACGCCCAGACGGCGTTCGAACGACATGGTGCATGGCGCGGCGGCTGGCTGACGGTTTCGCGGCTCACGCGGTGCCATCCCTGGGGAAGCCAGGGGCTGGACCCGGTGCCCGACCGGATCACCGAATGCCATGGTGTCTTTTCGGCCTGGCGCTACGGCAGGTGGAGCGGACGACACATCGTTCACCGGTTTGCGGACGAGACGAACGACTAGGACAGAGCAAACACATCAACCCCCGGCACTCGGACTTACCCGCATGGTTGGCGGAGACTGAGCAGGAGATGCAAATGATCACGATCACCTTCCCCGATGGCGCACAACGTGAATTCGACTCCGCCCTGAGCGGTGCGGAACTGGCCGCGTCAATTTCCAAGTCGCTGAGCAAGAAGGCGGTGGCCATGAAGGTCAACGGCATTCTGAGCGACTTGTCGGATCCTATTGAAAACGATTCGAAAATCGAGATCGTCACCCGTGACGACGAGGCCGCGCTGGAGCTCATCCGCCACGACGCTGCGCACGTCATGGCCGAAGCGGTCCAGGCGCTGTTCCCCGGCACCCAGGTCACGATCGGCCCGGTGATCGAGAACGGCTTCTTCTACGACTTCGCCCGCGAAGAACCCTTCAGGCCGGAAGACCTCGAGGCGATCGAGGACAAGATGCGCGAGATCATCGCGCGCGATGCACCGTTCACGAAGGAATTCTGGTCGCGCGAGGAGGCAAAGGATCATTTCCGTGCCGCCGGTGAGACCTACAAGATCGAACTCGTCGATGCGATCCCGGAGGGCGAGGACCTCAAGATCTATCGCCAGGGCGAATGGCTGGACCTTTGCCGCGGCCCGCACATGCCGTCGACGGGCAAGGTCGGCAGTGCCTTCAAGCTGCTCAAGCTGGCCGGAGCCTACTGGCGTGGCGATTCCAACAATCCGATGCTCCAGCGCATCTACGGTACCGCCTGGGCGAGCGACAAGGATCTCAAGGCCTACCTGCACATGCTGGAGGAGGCCGAGAAACGCGACCATCGCCGCCTCGGGCGGGAAATGGACCTGTATCACTTCCAGGAAGAGGGGCCCGGCTCCGTCTTCTGGCATCCCAAGGGGTGGACGCTCTTCCAGACGCTGATCTCCTACATGCGCCGGCGCCAGGAAGATGCCGGCTACGTGGAGGTGAACACCCCCGACATGCTGGACCGCTCGCTGTGGGAGACGTCCGGCCACTGGGAAAAGTTCGGCGAGAACATGTTCACCAGCGTGACGCCCGATGAACGCACATTCGCGCTCAAGCCCATGAACTGCCCCGGGCACGTACAGGTCTTCAAGAACGGCCTGAAAAGCTATCGCGACCTGCCGATCAAGATCGCCGAATTCGGCAAGGTTCACCGCTACGAGCCATCCGGCGCGCTGCACGGCGTGATGCGTGTCCGTTCGTTCACGCAGGACGATGCGCACGTCTTCTGCACGGAGGAACAGATCACCGAGGAATGCGTGAAGATCAACGACCTGATCCTCAGCATCTACCGGGATTTCGGCTTCGAAGACGTCGTCATCAAGTTTTCCGACAGGCCCGAGAAGCGCGTCGGCTCCGACGACATCTGGGACAAGTCCGAGGAAGCGCTGAAAGAAGCCGTCCGGGCCGCCGGTCTGGAACTGGAGCTCAATCCGGGTGAGGGCGCTTTCTACGGGCCGAAGCTTGAGTACGTGCTGCGCGATGCCATCGGGCGCGACTGGCAATGCGGCACGCTGCAGGTCGACCTGAATCTTCCCGGCCGGCTCGGCGCCTTCTACATCGGCGCGGACGGCGACAAGTACACCCCGGTCATGCTGCACCGGGCCATGTTCGGTTCGCTGGAACGTTTCACGGGCATCCTGGTCGAGAATTATGCCGGGCATTTCCCGCTCTGGCTTTCGCCGGTGCAGGTCATGGTCGCGACCATCACGTCCGATGCGGACGATTACGCGCTCGAGGTGCTGGACGCCGCGAGAAAGGCGGGGCTACGTGCGGAAGCGGATCTGCGTAACGAGAAGATCAACTACAAGGTTCGCGAACACTCCCTGACGAAGATCCCGGTCCTGCTTGTCTGCGGCAAGCGCGAGGCGGAGGAGAAGACGGTCTCCATCAGGCGCCTGGGGTCGCGTGACCAGACCACGGCCACACTCGCCGGTGCGCTCGAGGCGCTGTCGGAAGAGGCCCTGCCGCCCGATCTGGCGCGCGGGGCGCGCCTTCTCGCGGCGGAGTGAGGCTACCGGGGCGCGGATGCCGGTCGCGGCGGCAACCGCGTTCGCGACGATAGCCGGAACCGGAAAGTCGGAAGCGGTCTCGAAATCGGCCGCAAGACCAGGGTGCAGGATTCGTCTGTCGCCCGGCAGCGGCCCGGGTGAGGGTCACTTCGTGTCGATTTCGACCGTCAGGGCTTCGCCGATATCGATCCGGAATGCGGATTCGTAAGACTTTCCCTCGACCCGTGCCGTCATGACGTACTGTCCTGGCGCCAGGACATGGCTCGGCGCGCCGCCTTTCGACCTGACCACGATCTTGCCCTTGCCGTCTTTCAGTTCCCACTGCGCGTCCGGAAGCGGCTTGTCCGCCGAAGAACCGGTGACCGCGAAGGTCGCGACCCCCGCCTTGTGGTTGATCTCGACTTCCGTCAGGAGGCCGGGCCTGATGTTTATGTTGGTTTCCACCGTCGCGTTCGCCTTTCCCAGGCGGCTGACGAGGACGTAGGGGCCAGCGTTGAGTCTCACGACTTCCCGTGGCCTGGTGGCTTCGGCGACAAGCTTGCGCCTGGCGCCCGGTTTCGCCGCCTTCCGGAACACCCAGTGCTTGGCCGTCGTGCCTTCCGGAGGATCGAGAAAGGCAAGGGCAGGGAGGACCCTGAGCGCGCCTGCATTCAGGATGAACGTGGTGTCGGTGACCTTTTCATCTTCCACCGTCAGCAGTTTCGCCGCCCTGACGGCGCCATAGGACGCGCGGACGACATAGTGCCCCGGCTCGAGCTGAAAGAAGGCGTCCGGCGCCTGCTGCGATCCGACCTGACGCCACCTCTTGCTGGCGATGTCCTCGATCCGGTAGACGTCCCAGTCCACCGGACGGGTGATCGTCCCGGTATTGCGGGTGATCTGGGCGCGCAGGAGTATCCCCTCCTTGCCCTTGGAAACCTTCGTGTTCTCGATCAGGTAGGCGGGACGCGTGTCCTTGCCGACCGCCGGCACGGTTGTTTCGCCGGGTCGGGCCGCGGCGTTCGTCGCACCGGTCTCCGGCTGGCTCGCTGACACCGCACCGGTCAGCAACTCGTCCGTATTGTCGGGTGCGACCGGTCCGCCGGCCGTCTCCGTGGCGGGCGTCGTGACGATAGGCGGCGGCACGTAGCCGGGCGCGAGCGGGTCTCCCGCCGACTGTGAAGCGGCCTTCCCGGACGCGTTGGCGACGATGTCCGCGCCGGTGTTGCCGGCAAGACGTACCGTGTTGTCGATGGCCGCGATCAGTTCGTTGCGTTCGCGCACGGCGACGTAGGTGCCCCCGGTGTTGCGCGCCATGCAGGCGAGCCCCTCCGTCTCGCCGTCGCTGCCCGACAGGTCGACCACGTGTATGCGCACCGAGCTATCGGCTGCCTTGAGTGCCGCTGCGGTGGCGCACGGGTCGGGTCCGCATTCATCCGGGCCGTCGGCGAAAATGACGATATGCCGGGCTTCTCCCGATTTGCCCGCGACCCCGGCGGCCGCACTGAGGGCGCGGGAAATCGCGGCCTGTCCGCCCGGCGCCAGCTTCGACAGCGCGGCGATCGCGGCAGGGCCGCCCTGACCCTGAGGCGAGATGGTCTTCGCGCCGGTACAGCTCTGTGGCGTACCCTCGCCGAAGGACACCAGGGCGGGCCAATTCTCCGGGGCGACGCGGCTCAATGCCTCGCCGATCGCCGTCCGCAGCAGGTCCGCACGGTTGGTCTGCCCGATGGAGGCGGACATGCTGTCGGTCGAGTCGAGCAGAAAGACACCTGATGCCGGGGCCGCTGTCGGAAGCGACATCGCCGCGAGGGAAATCGCGGCGGCAAACCCATGTCTCATCCAGACGCGAATAGCGGTGTCTCCGCCCATGACCCGTTCCCCTGCGACTCAGCCGACCCCGATAATACCGGACGTGTGCGCTATCGGAAAACCGCCGATGCGCATTTCTCCCGTCGAGGTAGCACGTAGCGGTGAATTGACATTTCCCCGCCCGACGCGATACGCATTCGGCATCCTGCCTGAAGCCGCATGACGCCGGCTATTCCACACGGGAACCCTATGCACGAAACAATTAAGCTTTTGCACACCAGACGGTCCGTCCTGGCGATCAACATGGTCGAGCCGGGGCCGTCGAAACAAGACCTAGAAGACATTCTGCGGGCCGGCATGCGCGTCCCCGATCACGGCAAACTGACACCCTGGCGGTTCGTGATCATCGAGGGCGACGCGCGCCGTGCGCTGGGCGAGGCGATCCGGGAGGCCTTCGTCGAGGACAACCCCCAGGCCGACGAGGAACGCATCGGTTTCGAGGCGGACCGTTTCCTGCGCGCGCCGCTGGTCGTCTGCGTGGTGTCCAGTGTCGATGCCAGTGCAAAGGTGCCGGAATGGGAGCAGATCCTGTCCGCCGGCGCCGTCTGCCAGAATCTGCTCATCGCCGCGACCGCCAAGGGCTACGCTTCTCAGTGGCTGACGGAATGGTACGGCTACGACCCACGTGTCCTGAATGCACTCGGCCTCGAGGCGGAGGAAAAGGTCGCGGGGTTCATCTACATGGGAACCGCGGCGCAGGCCCCGAGCGAACGCCCCCGCCCGGAATTCGACGACGTGGTCAGCGTGTGGTCGCAAGACGACCGGGCCTGACCGGAACCAGAAGGCAAGACGATGTTCTATACGACCGACAACAACGTGCACGGGCTACGCCATGACCCGTTCAAGACGCTCGTGGCGCCCCGGCCGATCGGCTGGATCACGTCGATGAATGCGGACGGCCGGATCAATCTCGCGCCGTACAGTTTCTTCAATGCGATGTCGACCGATCCGCATGTGGTCGTGTTCGGCAGCCAGGGGCGCAAGGACAGCCAGAGAAACATCGAGGAAACAGGCGAATTCGTCTGCAATCTCGCGGTCTGGGACCTTCGGGAGGAAATGAACCAGACCTCCGCGGCGGTCGACTCCGACGTGGACGAAATGGAATTCGCCGGATTGGAAGCGGCGCCCTCCAGACTGGTCAAGCCGCCCCGCGTCGCCCGTTCACCGGTTGCGCTCGAGTGCCGCTACATGCAGACGGTGGCGCTGCCGCGCAAGCCGGGCTTCGCCGAGGCCTCGGTGATCTTCGGTGAAGTTCTCGGCGTCTTCATCGATGACTCGGTCGTGGAGGACGGCATGATCGACATCACCAGCATGCGGACGATTGCCCGCTGCGGCTATCACGAGTACACCAGCGTGGATACCGTCTTCGAAATGAAGCGGCCCAAGGTCTGACGTCCGCGTCTCGGGCGTCAGGTCGCAAGCCCGTATTGCTCGGCCCGGTCCAGAAGCTTTCGCGCGCGCAGCAGGTGGGGACGGTCGAGCATTTCGCCGTCAAGGCCCACGACGCCCGGATTGCCCGCCGCCTCGAACGCCTCGAAGACGCGTTTCGCACGGCCTACGTCTTCCGGTGACGGTGAGAAGACCTCGTTGATGACCGGGACCTGCGCGGGATGGATCGCGAGCTTTCCGGTAAACCCGTCGCGCACCGCGGCGATGCACTCGTCTCGCAGGCCGTCGGTGTTGCGGAAGTTCGTGTAGACAGTGTCGATCGCGTCCACCTCGGCTGCGTGCGCCGCGAACAGGGCAAGGGAGCGGGCAAGCCGGAAGGGGTCCGAGTATGTCCCGCTCTCGAGACGGTTGGTGGATGCGCCGATGTCCGCGCTCAGGTCCTCCGCTCCCCAGGACAGTGCGGTGAGACGAGCGGAGCACCCGGAATAGCTGCCCATCGTGAACACGGAAGCGGCGGTTTCGGTCGCGATGACGCAGATTTCCGGAGTCGGGCCCTCGAGGCTTGCTTCCCCGATCAGTTCCGCAGCCATTTTCTCGAGAGCGCCGACGTCGTCGCCCGATCGCGTCTTGGGCTGGACGAGGCCGTCCGGACATCCGGGCAACACGGCAGCGAGATCGTCCCGGGTCAGACCGGAATTGAAGGGGTTCACGCGCACAAACATGCGCGGACCGTCCCCGGTGCGGGCCTTCAGGAATTCGGCGGTGGTTTCGCGGGCGGCGGCCTTGTCATCCAGACCGACGGAATCTTCGAGGTCGAGAATCAGGACGTCGGCACCGCTCGTCAGTGCCTTTTCCATCTTGCGGGGGCTGTCGCCCGGTACGAACAGGAGGCTCCTCATGGATAACTATGCCTTTTGTGGTGTCTTGCGCATGAAAGCCTGGCGCCTGCACGTGGCGACGAGCTCGTCCTTCTGGTTGAACGCCCGGTGTTCGAACTCGACGATGCCGGCATCCGGGCGCGAACGGCTCTCGCGCTTGCCGATGATCTCGGTTTCCACGTGGACGGTATCGCCGTGGAAGAGGGGGGCCGGGAACCGTACGTCCGTCATGCCGAGGTTAGCGATGGTGGTGCCGACAGTGGTGTCGTTAACGGAAATCCCGATCATCAGGCCCAGCGTGAACAGGCTGTTCACGAGCGGCTGTCCGAATTCGGTCTGCGTTTCGCAGAAATGCCGGTCGATATGCAGCGGCTGGGGGTTCAGGGTCATGTTGCTGAACAGCATGTTGTCCATTTCGGTCACGGTGCGCCTCAGTTCGTGCTGGATGACGTTACCGATGGTGAATTCCTCGAAATAGAGTCCCGGCATTTGGTTTCCCCGTGCAGGTGTCAGGCGGCTGCCGTTATAGACCAGCGGCAACCGACGTGTCGCCGCAAAAGAGGACGAAATACGGGAATCGCGAGTCCGTAACAGGACTCGTTGAAGATGCAATCATGGGTTGTGAAACTCATCGGAGTGAGTCGCGATGCGAGTCCCGCTTGACAGGCCGAACGGTTAACGCGGAGCTGCGAAACTGATTCTCTTCGTTCATTTAATGTATTGATTTTAATGAAATAAATCACGTTTATCCAGGTGTAAACGGCGGTTAACTTTTCGTTTACGAACGAGTCATTAGGACTCGCATAAATGGTGTTCGCGTCCCGTCTCACCCTCGCACGAACGGAAAGGTGCAACTCATGAAGACATGCCTGATCGTCGACAGGAACCCCCAGGTCAGCGAGTCTGCACGGGCCTATTTCAAGCGCAGCAATTTCCGGGTCCACCGGGTTGGCAACACCGAAGACGCGATGACCGCGTGCCGGGAAAACATGCCGGATGTCATCTTCGTGGATGCATCGGCGAGCGGGCCGGGAAAGAGCAGTGGGCTACTCAAGAGCCTTTCTCTTTCGAGGGACGGGCGAACGCCTGTCGTTATCTATTGCGCCGACGACCAGGATCCGGCACTCATCGGTGCGGCGATCTGGGACGGGGCGTACGAATGTCTCGTCAAGCCATTCGACGACGACCTGCTTGATTTCAAGCTGGTCCAGGCCGGGCTTCGCGCGTCTTGACGGGGTTTGGGAACGGTTCCGGAGTGAAGTGGCACGGCGATTGCTGGGTATGACAGTGCCAGCTTACCCGGAGGCAGCATGTCAGGCATCCAACCGATCGCGGTCCCGCAGACAATCGACACCGCCCTGCGCAACGCCAGCAAGGCCACGGGCGTCGACTTCGACTATCTTCTGAAGACCGCCGTTCGCGAGAGCGGGCTCGATAGTAACGCGAAATCAAGGACTTCTTCCGCGACAGGACTGTTTCAGTTCATCGAGCAGACTTGGCTCGGCATGATCAAGTCGGTCGGGCCCGGGATGGGAATGGGAGACCTCGCCGCCCAGATCGAGACGACCCCCGACGGTCGGCACAAAGTGACCGAAGGGGCTGATCGGTCGGCAATTCTTGCCCTGCGGAAGGATCCCGGCGTGGCCGCAATGGTGGCCGGGGCCTACACGCGCGTCTCTCATGACACGCTCTCCGAAAACATCGGCCGGGAGCCGACGGAGGGGGAGCTTTACATCGCGCATTTCCTCGGTGCGGGCGGAGCCGTCCGGCTCATCAGCGAAGCGGAGAACAACCCCGATCGCGCGGGACGGGATCTCTTCCCGGATGCGGCGCGCGCGAACCGCAGCATATTCTACGAGGGATCGGGCCGCCCCCGCAGTGTTGCGGGCGTCTATGACGTGCTCGTGCGGAAACATGGCGATTCGCCGGTCCGGATCGCCGATGCACCAACCCGACCGTCAAACGATGCCCGGGACATCAGGATTTCCCCAGCCGCTGCCGAGTATCTCAGGCCCGTCAATTTCGGCGGAGATACCGCACCCGCAGGAGGTCTTGCGGTGAGGAGCCTGTTCGCGGACACAGGCGGTGCCCGTACCTCCGGAAACGCCGCAGGCGAGGACGCATACATGCGCGACGGTCCGCTTGTCCTGTCGTCGGCACAGATCCGCCTGTTCTACGAACAGACCGGCGCGATCGACCCCTCGGGAGACCCGGTGGGAAACGCCGGTCGCCGGGCCGCAGAGGAGACTTCAGCGACGCCGATTTCCCGCGCCAGGGGTTTGCTCGAACCGCGCAAACCGCTCTACGATCTGTTCCGCACCAACTGACCGGAACCGCGAGGAGGCGGGACGAGAGGCGCGCGGATGGAAGACCTCAGCGAAGACGAAGTGGCCCGTTTCAAGGGTCGGCTCCTCGACATGAAGGCGGAACTGGAGGAATTGCTCCACACTTCCGCGGACGACAGCGCTCCCGTGCAACTCGACCAGACGTCGGTGGGGCGCCTGTCGCGCATGGACGCCATGCAGGTGCAGGCGATGGCGCAGGAAACACGTCGCCGGAGACTGCAGGAACTGCAGAAGGTCGACGCCGCGCTCGACCGGATCGAGGACGGCGAATACGGCTATTGCGTGCAGACGGGCGAGCCTATTCCCAGGGCCCGCCTCGATCTCGACCCTGCCGCAGCCACGGTCGTGCGCCGAGGCGGCGGCTGAACGATTTCCCGTCGGCGGGAAGCCCGCAACGGATCGGATTGAACGGAATTCAGTGGTGTCCGGACGCGAACTGCTATCAAGCTTGCCCACCTGCCGGACCGCTCAGACATTCCGGGCCGCGTTGCCTGAAGGAATGTGAAATCAGGCCTTTGGCAGGCTTGACTGCTGCCGGGTCGAAGCCGGAACAGCAAAGCGCGTTTTTGACGCGCGTTATGTCGTGTTTGGAATCCTCGAACCCCATGCGGACCTGTAAACGGGGCGCTCGTTTCATGGTCCTCTCCCAAAGCGGAATGCTCCGACATGCTTGCACAGGCCGTCATCAGAATCTGGGCGCTCTTTACCGGGGTTGCGCTCCTCATGCTTGGCAACGGCCTCCAGGGCACGCTGCTCGGGCTCCGGGCGATCATGGAGGGCTTCGGCACCGCCGTGACGGGTTTCGTCATGTCGGGCTATTTCGTCGGGCTGCTCGTCGGTTCATTGATCACGCCCGTGCTTATCGGGCGGGTCGGGCATATCCGCGTGTTCTCCGCGTTCGCGTCGATATCCTCCACGGTGTTCCTGCTGTTCGCGGTCTTCGTCAATCCCTACGCGTGGTTCTTCATGCGCGTGCTGACGGGCGCATGCCTTGCCGGGCTGTACGTCGTGGCGGAAAGCTGGGTCAACCATGCCGCGACCAACGAGATGCGCGGCAAGTTCCTGTCCGTCTACATGATCATCAGCTTCTCGTTTTTCGGCCTCGGCCAGTTCCTTCTCAACCTCGCGGACCCGGGGGGATTCGTCCTGTTCATCATCGTTTCCGCACTCGTGTCGATGGCGCTGGTGCCGGTTGCGCTGACGAGGACCCACGCGCCCGAGATCCCGCAGGTACGTCCGGTCGGCGTCAAGGAGCTCTACAATAGCTCCCCGCTGGCCGTGTTCGCCTGTTTCATAAACGGTGTCGGGCAGGGTGCGTTTTTCGGCATGGGCGCCGTCTACGGCAATCTCAACGGGCTCTCGCTCGGACAGATCTCCCTGCTCATGGGCCTGCCGCTGCTCGGTGTCGTCTTCGCCCAGTTTCCCATCGGCACGCTTTCCGACCGGTATGACAGGCGCATGGTGATGATGATCCTGACCTTCATCACGTCCGCCGTCGCGCTCGTCTGCATGTTCGCCGCCGCGCATTCGTTTTTCGCCCTTGCGGTGGCGTTCACGGTCTTCGGTGCGCTGTCGCTGCCGCTCTATTCGCTGGCGATCGCCCATGCCAACGACCAACTGGAGTACGACCAGATGCTCGGCGCGAGCGCCAAGCTGGTGCTCCTGTTCGGGATCGGTTCGAGTTTCGGGCCGATTACCGCGGGTGCCTTCATGCGTCAGTTCGGGCCCGACGGTTACCTCGCTCTCATGGCAGTCGTCTACGGGGTACTCGGCCTGTTTGCGCTCTACCGCATGACGCAGCGTGCCGCGGTGCCGTCGGAAGAGCAGGGGGACTTCGTGCTCGTCGCGCCCCGCACCACCCTGGTCGCGGCGTCCGCCATCGCCGAAGAACGGGAAGAATGATCCGCCGTCACCATGCAGCGCGACGCAACATGGTGAACGGAATTTTAATCATGAATCTCCACTTTCAGGCAGGGTCCGCGCGGTCATGCCGCGCGCGAGAACGGGTGGAGACCGAAGATGCCGGAAACTTTCGATACTGCTTACCTGTCGCACGTCGCACAGAGCCCGGACGCGGAAATAAGAGCCACGCTGGCCCGCCAGATTGGCGAACTGTTTTGTGCGGAAGACGCTGATCCCTCCCAGTTCGCGGACCTTCACCCGCTGCTCGAACTGTTGTGCGAAGACACGGTCATCAAGGTTCGGCGCACTCTCGCCCGTTCGCTGGGTCGGTCGGCCCTGGTGCCGAAAGACATCGTGCGGCGGCTTGTCTGCGATGTGGAGGAGGTGTCCCTGCCGCTCATCGAGCTGACACGGTCCCTGTCGGTCTCGGACCTGCTTGCGCTGCTCAAGTCCGGATCACGGTTGCAGAAACAGGCGGTATCGCGCCGCCGGGTCATCGAACGGCGCCTGGCGGAAGCCATCGCCGCAACCGATGACGAAACGCTCTGCCTGACCATCCTGCGCAATCCCAAGGCGGATATCGGGGAACGTGGCTTCGAGCATCTTGTTTCCGTGTTTGCCGAGAACGAGACGATCAGGACTGCGCTCGGCCGCCGCCTCGACCTTCCGCTTCATGTCTCGATCATGCTCACACGGCAAAAGCAGGATGCTCCCGCAGACGCACCGCTCGACCTCGTCAACGGCACGGCACGGCAGTCGAGTTGGCGCGACGAGCGTTACATGAACCTCATCTGCCGGACCGGCAGCAGTCCCGAAAGCATGAACAAGACCGCCGTGCTCATCGCCCAGCACGGGGAAATGACCGCGTCTCTTGTGCTGCGGGCGTCCTTCGCGGGCATGGCGAGCTTCGTGGAGCAGGCGCTTCACGTGATCTCCGGTGTGCCGCTGAGAAAGGTCCGCTCGCTGCTCTACGGCAAGGCGCGGCTGGGGTCCCGGGCAATCTACCTGCGCGCGGGGTTGCCCGCCGACGCATATCCTGCGTTCCGTCTTGCGCTGGACCTGCACATGGACGTGCAGCAGGCGGCCATCGAGGTCACGCCGGAGGCATTCGGGCGGCGGCTGGTTGAACTGGCAGTCACGGAATGCGAGGAACTGGATCCGCTGGACAGGAAGACAATGCTGGATCTGATTTCGCGGCTCGGGCCGGATACCGCGAGATACCTGGCGCAACAGCTTGGCGACAACCTCTCGGCCGCTGCCTGAAACCGGTCGCTGCACTGGCGGTCGTCCGAAGACACCGCGGGGCGTCGCGTCAGGCTGCGATCCCGCCGATGCGCTCGTAGTGTTCCTCGATGTCTGCGACGACCTCGGACAGCCTTTCGATGACGGCGTTCGTGGTCGTGTGCTCGTCGCCCTTGATGCCATCCCTCTGGACCACCCGAACGGCGTCGACATGGTTGTCGACCAGCGACATCGGTATTTCCGACTTGTCGGGCACGGCATCGAGGAGCTTGCAGAGCAGGGCGCAGAGTTTCGTCACCAGCGGATACCCGAGCGTCTCGCCTTCGCCCTTGAGATCGTGGGCGGCGCGGTAGAGCGTGTCGATCCGCTCGTCGCTGAGGCCTTCGCGCCGTACGGCCTCGCGGGCCTCGACGAGTTTGTCGACTTCCTCCGACAGCCAGCCGTCGAACTCACAGGCCAGATCCTGGAGCGCACGTTCGGCCCGTGCGATGGCTTCCATATCCACGGTAGAGACGTTTCCGCGGGCCCTGGCCTTGTCCTTCAGGCTGGTGTCCGCCGCAATGACGATCGTCTCGTCGTCGTACAGTTCGTCCTGCATGTCCGGATGTCCCGACACTTATACCTTGACCACCGAGGTGGCGTTTGACGCTTCGTCGCTTTCGTCCTGCCCCTGCATGGCCTGACCGCGGGACGGACCGTTGCCGACGAGCGGCTGACGGATCTCCGGCCCGAAATAACTCTTGGTGCGTACGAACGGCCTCGGGTTCAGGACGATGCTCTGAATGCGCTGGTAGAGCGCATTGGCCGAGACCGGCTTGCAAAGAAACTCCGTGATACCGCTGTCGCGCGCCTGGAGGATACGGCGCTTGTCCGCGTGGCCCGTCAGCATGATGATCGGAATGTAGGCATGCTTGCAGGCGTCCGGGTTGCGGATCATCTGCACGAACTCGATGCCGTCGAAGATCGGCATTGCCCAGTCCGTGATGAGAATATCGGGCGAGTACATCTCGACCACTTCGAGGCCGGACGCGCCGTCTTCGGCCTCGTAGATCTCGCGCGAGCCGAACGAATAGATGAGCGTGCGGATCAGTCGACGCATGTGGATGTTGTCGTCGACGACCGCAAAACTCAGGCGTTCAAAGTCAATCTTTGCCATCTCATCGTGATCGTGTGCCGGTGCGCGGGCACCGGCACACGTACTCCGTGACCGGCGACACTACGCAACTCCGCCGCCGTCCAATACACAACTAAACGGCGAGCAGCCTAACAATCCGCGATTAAGAATCTCTGAAAGGCGACCGGAAATCCGCCGTGACGAAGGTCAGTACTTGAATTGCTCGTTGATGACGCGTTCCTCGAGGCTGTGGCCCTCGTCGAACAGCATGTCGACGCTCAGTGTTTCGTCGGCCTCGATGAGGACGACGGCGCTGTCATCGAACTGGGTATGGTCGGCCACGGTATTGACCGGCCGCTTCGCCGCCTCGAGCACCTCGATGCGCACGCTGGCATGGCGGGGCAGAAGGGCACCGCGCCATCTGCGCGGGCGGAAGGCGCTGATGGGCGTCAGGGCGAGCAGGGGGGCGTCGATCGGCAGGATGGGGCCGTGGGCCGATAGGTTGTAGGCGGTGCTGCCGGCCGGCGTCGAAACCAGTACGCCGTCGCAGATGAGTTCTTCCATCCTGACCTTGTCGTCGATGGATATCCGGAGCTTGGCCGCCTGATAGCTCTTGCGGAAAAGCGAAACCTCGTTGAAGGCGAGCGCGGTGTCCACGTGCCCGTCCCGGTCCGTGGCCGTCATGCGCAGGGGATACACCTTCGCGACCTCGGCCTTGTCGAGTCGCTCCGGAAGGCCGTCCTCGGAATACTCGTTCATCATGAAGCCGACCGAGCCGCGGTTCATGCCGTAGATGGCAAGGCCCGACGAAAGATGGTCGTGGATGACCTGAAGCATGAGCCCGTCGCCACCAAGCGCGACGATGACGTCGGCTTCCTCGAACGGCGTGTCGCCGTAACGCGCGACGAGCGCATCGCGCGCCTCCAGGGCTTCCGTCGCGTCGCTTGCGACAAAGGCGATCTTCTTTTCCGGCATGGACGCTTCCCCGCTGATGGACCGGCACTATAACCGAATGGGGCGCGTGCACCAGTCGCTTGCGCCGGTGTTGCAAACTGGAACCCCAAGGCATTTTCGAGTGGCGCAATTGGCAGCGATTGTCGTATTCCGTGCGTGCGGGAAAAATCTCAAACGGGCAAACCGGGAGTCATCATGTCTGCACGAAAGGTCAAGAACGCGCAGGACGCGCGCAAGATCGTCAAGGACCGCGGTCTGGAATACGTGAAGGTCGGTGTGTTCGATGCCGACGGCATCATGCGCGGCAAGTATATCAGCCGCGACAAGTTCCTGTCGGCGCTTGATAGCGGCTTCGGATTCTGCGACGTCGTGCTGGGCTGGGACTCGCAGGACCAGCTCTACGACAACGTGCAGTACACGGGCTGGCACACTGCATATCCCGACGCACCCGTGCGCCTGCTTCCGGAGACCTGCCGCGACGTGCCGTTCGAGGGCGACATGCTGCTCTTTCTCGGCGAGTTCGCCGAAGAGGCCGAAGCCGTCTGCCCCCGCGGACTGTTGCGACGCGTGATCGACAAGGCGGAGGGCATGGGGCTCAGCGCCAAGGCGGCCTGCGAGTTCGAGTTCTTCCTCTTCGAGGAGACGCCGCACTCCGCGCAGGAAAAGAACTACCGCGACCTGACGAACATCACGCCCGGCTTCTTCGGCTACTCGATGCTGAGGAGCACGGTTCACGCCGAGTTCTATCACGAGCTTCTCGACCTTGCCCGGGACATGGATTTCCCCATCGAGGGGCTTCATACCGAAACCGGGCCCGGCGTCCTCGAAGCCGCGATCGGTGTCGACGACGCTCTTGCCGCCGCGGACAAGGCGGCCCTGTTCAAGACCTTCACCAAGGTGCTGGCCCAGCGATACGGCTGGATGGCGACCTTCATGGCCAAGTGGTCTCCGGACTGGCCCGGGCAGAGCGGCCACATCCACCTCTCGCTGCTCGGCAAGAACGGCAAGTCGGTCTTCCACGACAAGAAACAACCGCACAACATCAGCGATACGATGCGCCACTTCATCGGCGGTCAGCAGGCGCTCATGCCCGAACTGCTGGCCATGGTCGCCTGTACGGTGAACTCCTACACCCGCCTCATTCCGGGGTTCTGGGCGCCGACGGAAGCGAGCTGGGGCATCGAAAACCGGACCTGTGCCTTGCGGGCGATCCCGGGTTCGGAAAAGTCGCAGCGCGTCGAATACCGGATCTCCGCGGCGGACATCAATCCCTATATCGCGGTCGCCGCTGCACTCGGGTCGGGTCTGTGGGGGATCGAGAACAAGATCGAGCCCGACGACCCGATCGCCGGCAATGCCTACGATCGCAAGTTCCCGGCCAAGCGGCAGTTGCCGCGCACGCTCTTCGAGGCGGCCGGCCGGCTGAAGAAGTCCGCGGCCGCACGCGAGATGTTCGGCGATGCCTTCGTCGAGCACTATGCCGCGACCCGGGAATGGGAAGAGCGCGAGTTCCGCAAGGCGATCACGGACTGGGAGATGCAGCGCTATTTCGAGATCATATGACCGCGACTGCAAAAACAAACGTCACCGGGTTTAAAGAAAGAGTTGTTTGATGAGCGTCACTGCCAACTGGAATTACCCGACCGCGGTCCGGTTCGGGACGGGGCGGATTTCCGAGCTTTCCGCTGTCTGTCTGGAACTTGGCATCCGCCGGCCGCTGCTGGTCACAGATCCGGGGATCGCGGCCCTGCCCATGCTGGGTTCGATCCTCGACAAGTGCCGGGAAGACGGTCTGGGCATCGGGGTATTCAGCGAAGTGAAAGCCAACCCCGTGGCCGAGAACGTGACCGCCGGAGTGGAGGCCTACAAGGCCGGTGACCACGACGGCGTGATCGCCTTTGGTGGCGGAAGCGGGCTCGATGCCGCCAAGGCCGTCGCGCTGATGGTCGGGCAGTCGATCCCGATCTGGGACCTGGAGGATGTCGGCGACAACTGGACCCGTGCGAACGCGGACGCGATAGCGCCCATCATCGCCGTTCCGACAACGGCGGGCACCGGGTCGGAGGTCGGACGGGCATCGGTCATCACCAATGCGGAAACCCACGAAAAGAAGATCATCTTTCATCCCCGGATGATGCCTTCCGTTGTCATCGCCGATCCGGCGCTGACCGTCGGACTTCCGGCACGGCTTACCGCTGCGACGGGCATGGATGCCCTGGCGCACAACCTCGAGGCCTATTGCGCACCGGGCTATCACCCCATGGCCGCGGGCATCGCGGTCGAAGGCATGCGGATGATCATGGCCGCGCTGCCCGTGGCGGTGGCCAACGGCCAGGACATGGACGCGCGATCGGAAATGCTTGTGGCGTCATCCATGGGGGCCACGGCCTTCCAGCGCGGTCTCGGTGCGATCCATGCATTGTCGCATCCGCTTGGCGGGATCTACGACGCGCATCACGGCACGCTGAACGCGGTTCTCATGCCCTATGTGCTCAAGGCCAACCGCTCGGCCGTCGAGGACCGGATCGAGCGCCTTGCACGATATCTCGACATCGCCGACGGTTTCGACGGGGTGATGAACTGGATTCTCGATCTCAGAAAAACCATCGAAATGCCGCATACACTCGCTGAAATCGGCATCGATTCGGCGCGGGCAGACGAGATCGGCGAAGCGGCGACGAGGGATCCCTCGGCCGGCGGCAACCCGATCCAGTTCTCCGCCGAAACCTATGCAGGCATCATGCGCCAGGCCGTCGACGGGACCCTCTGAACGCCCGGCTCCGGACCGGCGGGAACGGAACGGGGCCAAGATGAGGCTGCACAATTACTGGCGGAGTTCCACGTCCTTCCGGGTCCGGATCGCGCTGAATCTCAAGAAGCTCGAGTTCGAGTACGTCGCCTGTCACCTGCGCAAGGCGGAGCATCGGGGGGATGACTATCTCGGGCTCAATCCGCAGGGGCTGGTGCCGACCCTGGAACTGGATGACGGGCGGCTGATCAGCCAGTCGCTCGCGATCATCGACTACCTGGACGAGGTCTATCCGGATCCGCCGCTCCTGCCGCTCGATCCGTTCGCGCGGTCACGTGTCCGTTCGCTGGCCCAGACCGTGGCGCTCGACATCCATCCGGTCGTCAACCTGCGAGTGCTCGAGTTCATCGGCGGTGAACTTCATCACAGCGAGGAAACCGTGGCCTACTGGTTTCGCCACTGGACCGCGGAGACTTTCGCTGCGCTGGAAACGCGGCTTGCCCAAGAACCGGAGACCGGCCGCTTCTGCCATGGCCAGCGGCCCACGCTTGCCGACATATGCCTCGTGTCCCAGGTGGTGAGCGGGATGAGGTTCGATGTCGACATGACGGCCTATCCGACGGTCTCCCGGATCTACGACGCCTGCATGCAACTCGACGCCTTTGCGAAGGCTGCACCGGCGGCCCAGCCTGACGCCGATCAGCCACTGCCATGATGCATGCGCCCGGAACCGGCGCCTTAGACATCGAACGGTGCGTTGCGGGCGAGGCCGATCAGCGGCGCGTCGTCATTGATCACCACGTGCACGGGAACCTGCTCCATGCGATCGGACATCTCGCCCTTCGAGAGGAAAGCCGTCTCGAAAACGGACGTCCGCGATGCGCTGGCCCGCCAGCCTCTCAGGACACTGCCGAACAGGAATACGCCACTCCAGGCGCCAGTTGCGAGGACGAGGTCACCGCATGTTCTCGCCAGAAGCCGTTCGAACATCTCCGCGCTACGCCCGGCAGCCACGTCCGTGGCCCGATGCGTGAAAATGTCTGCAGCCGAAAGTGTGTCGGGGCCGCACCGGTCGGTCCCTGTCCGGCGGATGTGCGCGTAGAGCGCCTCGAGGCCGCGCCCGGACAGGACGTCCTCCACGTTCCGGAAGGTGGCCGGGTTCACCTCGAGGAGGGCGAGTTCCTCGCGGTCCGTCGCCGCCAGCGACATGTGGCCGGCTTCGCCGGGGACGCTGATCCAGGACGCGCCATCGTGAACCAGAGCAGAGGCGCCGAACCCGGTGCCGACGTTCACCGCGAGCCTTGTGGCGTGCCCGGCCTGCGTTTGCCCCGGCCCGCGCACGTGGTCCAGGTCCGTCGCGGACAGACAGGGCAGGGATAGGGCAGCCGCCTGAAGATCGTTGAACAGCCGGACGGGCACGCCCGCCAACCGGGCGGAGACAGGGGATGCCTCGACGATCCAGGCGTTATTGGTCAGGTTGATGCGCTGGTCGGACACCGGGCCTGCGCCCGCAAGGGCCGCCCCGGCGCAGCCTGCATCCGGGCCGGACTGTTCGAGATAGGAATCGAGGGCATCCATGAACGTGCTGGCACCGTTGACCATGTATTGCCGTTTCGCAAAAAGCCGCCCGTCCGTGTCGGTCCGTGCGAAGCGGACGTTCGTTCCGCCGATGTCGGCGACGAGCGCCCAGGGCGCGGTCATTTTCCGGTCCTGGCCGGAGTGTCCGCGAGTGCGGACAGGAAGGCGGTTCGCCAGGTCCGAACGTCGTTCTCGCGGACCGACGCCAGTAACTTGCGGTGCAGCGCCTTGCGCTGGCGCAGCGGCATGGTGAGCGCCCGGTCAAGCGCATTGCCCATTTCGTCGAGGTCGTAAGGGTTGACGATGAGCGCGTCCTGCATGGTTTCGGCGGCGCCGGCGAATTTGGACAGGATGAGGACGCCCGGGTTGCTCTCGTCCTGCGCGGCCACGTATTCCTTCGCCACGAGGTTCATCCCGTCGCGCAAAGGGGTCACGAACCCGACCTCGCTGTGCCTGAAAAGCGCGGCCAGTGTCGGGCGCGGAATGGACCGGTGGATATAGCGCAGGGGGACCCAGTCGAAATCGGCGAATTCGCCGTTGACCGCGCCCGAGAGGGTCTCGAGTTCATGGCGGATCTCCGCATAGGCCTCGACATCGGAACGGGTCGGCGGGGCGATCTGCATGAGCGTGACCGCCTTGCGATGCTCGGGATGCATCTGCAGAAGCCGTTCGAACGCCCTCATGCGTTCGGGCAGGCCCTTCGTGTAGTCGAGCCGGTCGACGCCGATGATCGTGCGCCGCTTGAGGGTGCGCTGCCGGATGATCTGGAGCCTGATCTGCTGGAGGTTCCTTTCGTCCCTGGCCATCTCGGCAAAGCTGTCGACGTCTATCCCGATCGGGAAACATCCCGCCCGTGTGCGCATCCCGAACGCCTCGATCGTGCCGTCTTCGCTCACCGTGCCGCCGTATTCTTCCACGCAGCGGAAGAAGTTGTTGAGGTCGACATGGCTCTGGAAGCCGATCAGGTCGTAGGCCATGAGCGACCTGATCAGCCATTGGTCCTGGGGGGCGGCGAAGAGTATCTCCGGGGGAGGAAAGGGGATGTGCAGGAAAAAGCCGATCTTCTGGCGATGTCCCTTGCCGCGCAACTGGGCGCCGAGGGGGAAGAGGTGGTAGTCGTGAACCCAGATCGTGTCGTCGGTCTTCAGGTGCGGCTGGAGGGCCGCGGCGAACTTTGAATTGACGCGCTTGTAGCCCTGCAGGAAGTTCGTCTGGAACTCCACGAGATCGAGCCGGTAATGCAGGAGAGGCCAGAGGACGCGGTTGGAAAAACCGGCGTAGAACTCGTTGTAGTCCTTGCGGGTCATCGGCAGCGTCACGGTGGTGACGCCCTCGACCTTCTCGATATCGGGAGGCACTTTCGTGCCTGAGCGCACGGTGTCGCCGTTCCAGCCGAACCACAGGCCCTTGCGGTCCTTCAGCGCGTCGCCCATGGCAACCGCGAGGCCGCCGGCCTGGGCGGTGTCCGAGAGGTCCGCGACCCGGTTGGAAACGGCGACGAGGCGGCTCATACGACGGACTCCCAGGGCCGCGAGAGCCGCGTGGCCCCGTTGATGACGCCGACCATGGAGTAGGTCTGCGGGAAATTGCCCCACATGATCCCGGTCGAGGGATCGGTGTCTTCGGAGAGAAGTCCGAGGTGATTGCGACAGGAAAGCAGGGATTCGAAGAGTTCGCGCGCCTCTTCCCGCCGCCCGATCCGCGCCAGGGCATCGAGGCGCCAGAAGGCGCAGACGGTGAAGGCGACCTCTGGGACGCCGAAATCGTCCGCGGCTTCGTAGCGTTTCATGTGCACGCCGTTGGCAAGCGTCTTTTCCAAGGCATCGACCGTCTGTATGAATTTCGGATCGTCCGGCGGGATGAACCCCACTTCCACCATCAACAACACGCTCGCGTCGAGATGGGTTCCATTCGCGCGGTCGACAAAAGCGGAGCGGTCGTCCGACCAGCAGTTCTCGACGATGAAATTGCGGATGTCGGCGGCCCGGCTGTTCCAGGAGGCCGCGCGTTCCGTTTCGCCAAGATGCGCGGCGATCTTCGCGAGACGGTCGCAGGCCGCCCAGCACATGAGGCTCGACGAGGTGTGGACCCCGGCGCGATAGCGCAGCTCCCACATGCCTGCGTCGGGCTGGTCGTGCAGCTTGTAGGCCCGTTCGCCGATGGCCTCGAGCCGGCGGAAGTCCTCGACGCCGGCACGGTGCTGGATCCGGGTGTCGAAGAAGGTCTGGACCGCGCCGAGAATGACATTTCCGTACACGTCATGCTGCAGGTGTTCGTGCGCTTGGTTGCCGACCCGGACCGGACCCATGCCGCCATAGCCGGAGAGGCTGTCCACCGTCCTCTCGACGATGTTCTGCTCCAGCCCCACACCGAACACGGGCTGGAGGTGTCCGCCATCGGCCTCGGCGACGACGTTCATCAGCCAGCGGACGTAGTTCTCCATCGTCTGAACGGCGCCGACGCTGTTGAGGGCGCGGACCACGAAGAAGGCGTCGCGGAGCCAGCAGTACCGGTAGTCCCAGTTGCGTCCGCTGTCCGGGGCCTCCGGTATGCTGGTGGTGACCGCGGCCACGATGGCGCCGGTCGGTTCATAGGTGCACAGCTTGAGCGTGATCGACGCGCGGATGACCGCATCCTGCCATTCGAGCGGAAGCGCCAGGCGTTGCGACCAGCGGCGCCAGTAGGCCAACGTGCTTTCGTGGAAGCGCCGGGCCGTCTCGACCACACCTTCCGTCAGGGTCTCGTCCGGACCGAAGATGAAATCCAGTTCCTCGTCGAGATTGAAGGCCGTTTCGTTGAGCAGGTAGTCGACGGGCGCGTTGGTGGTCAGCCTCAAGGCGAAATCGGGACCGCGATACCGGATGTGGTTGGAGCCCCGTGATATCTGCGGTTCGGCCGCGCCGTAGTGAAAGGTGGGGCGAAGTCGCACGCTTATCCGGGGTGTCCCGGAGAGCGGGCGGATCCGCCGGACGATCGTCTGCGGGCGGAAGACCCGGTCTCGCCAGTGAAATCTCGGGGCGAAGTCGATGACCTCGACGGAACCGCCGGGCGAGTGCAGGACCGTCCGCAGTATCGCCGAGTTGGGTTCATAGGACTGCTCGGTTTCGGTCAGGCCGTCGAGCTCGAAGTCGAAGAAGCTCTTGTCGCTGTCGCCGTTCGCGCCGTCCAGCAAAGCGGCGAACACCGGATCTCCGTCGAAACGAGGCAGGCAACACCATACGATCCTGGCCTGTCTGTCCACCAATGCACCATAGGTGCAGTTTCCTATCAGTCCGAGATCGAGATTTGCCACGCCGCGATTCAACTCCTGTTGTTACGTTTCCATTCTGTCTGTCATGTGGTCCGACAGCAAGGAGAGCCAGCCGAGAAACTCAGCCGTTCCCGATACGCGGTATCCGGCAGCCGTGTCACCGTCGCCGACCTTGATCGCTATGCCACCAAGCGCGCGGACGGCCTGAAACGCGTCCTCGTCGGTTGTGTCGTCGCCGGCATAAACCGGCCGCCGCGACCTGAAGGGCGACTCGGTCATGAAATCCCGGACCGCCTCGGCTTTTGTCCGGTCGTTCATCTTCAGTTCGAACACCATCTTGCCGCGCAGGAGAACGATACCCGGGTGCGCATCGACTAGTGCCGAGACGATCCTTTCGCAGTCCGGCCCGAGATCGGGCCGGGCGCGATAGTGCAGGGTGACGGCGCCCGGCTTCTTCTCGACGAGCAGGCCGTTCGCATGTGCCGTCTGCTCCTCGAGCGCGCGGATCACCGCGTCGAGCCTGTCGTAATCGACGTCGGACAGGTGGAGCCCGCCCCGCGCGTCACGGCGCTCGATGCCGTGAATGCCGGCGACCGGCAACCGGTCCGGGGCAAGCATCCGGTCCACGTCGGCGATTGGTCTGCCGGAGACGATCGCGACAGCGCCGGAGAGCGCGCTTCGCAACCGCGACAGCGTCCGCCTTGCGGAAGCGGTCACGACGGCATCGCCGGGCCTGTCGACGATTGCCGCCAGTGTGCCGTCGAGGTCGAGCAGGAGGGCGGTGTCGTCCGGCGCCAGCGAGCGGAGATCCAGATCGCTCAAAGGAGACGTCATCGAGCCTCTCTCGTTCCAACCCCGGACGATGCCGGAAAACCCCGCGCCCGGCTCAGCCGCGACCGACAAACGGCATCGTGTTCGACATCACCGTCATGGTGAAGACATTGGCGTCCAGCGGCAGGCTTGCCATGTAGACGACCGCGTCGGCCACGTGCTTGACGTCCATGCGCGACTCCACGGCCATCGATCCGTCGGCCTGCGGAACACCCTTGTTCATGCGCTCCGTCATGGGTGTGGCGGCATTGCCGATGTCGATCTGGCCGCAGGCGATGTTGTGGCTGCGGTTGTCGAGGGAGATCGATTTCGTCAGTCCGGTAATGGCGTGCTTCGTCGACGTGTAGGGCGCGGAGAAGGGGCGGGGGACATGGGCCGAGATGGAGCCGTTGTTGATAATCCGGCCGCCCTTGGGATCCTGGGCCTTCATGATGCGGATCGCCTGCTGGGCGCAAAGGAAGGAGCCGGTCAGGTTGATGTCCACGACCGCACGCCACTGGTCCGCGGTAAGTTCCTCCATCGGGATGGCGGGGGCGCCGATGCCGGCATTGTTGAAGAGCAGGTCGAGCCTGCCGAACGCGTCGACGGTGCCGTCGAAGAGACTGCGAACGGCGTCCTCGTCAGTGACGTCGGTCGGCACCGCCCGCATGGCGCCACCTTCCGACGAGGCCATACCGGCGGTCTCCTCGAGCTGTTCCGCCCGGCGGCCGGCAAGCGCCACGTTGTAGCCGGCGGCCTGGAGGCCGAGAGCGACGGCGCGTCCCACGCCCGATCCCGCACCGGTCACCACGGCGGTCTTGAAGTCTGTCATGCGCATTTCCTTTCAGACGGGCATCCGTCCAAGTGCGGCTGCCGGTTTCCTATCGCCCGTTTATCGAATACACGTTTGCGGCCCGCAAGGTGGTTTCCCAAATCACGGTGCACGAATTCGCGGTTCGTGCCCGGTCCGGAGGTTTGCATGGACGGATCCGACGCACGCAAGGGGCGATTCGAACGCCATGCGACCCTGTTCGTGTTCGTGACGGTCTTTCTAGATGCTGTCGGAATAGGCATAATCGTCCCCGTCACACCGGACCTGCTGCAGGAACTGTCGGGGCTGTCGCTCGACGAGGCGGCGATCTGGGGCGGTTATCTGACCTTCGTCTATGCCCTCATGCAGTTCCTCTTCGGGCCATTCGTGGGCAACCTTTCCGACAGTTTCGGCCGCCGGCCGGTTCTTCTGGTCTCGCTTGCGGCGCTCGCCGTCGATTACGTCATCATGGGGTTCGCGCATTCGCTGTGGCTGCTCTTTCTCGGGCGCATGATCGCGGGCATCGCAGGTGCGACCTATTCAACGGCCAACGCATTTGTCGCCGACGTGAGCCCCGCAGACCAGCGGGCCCAGAACTTCGGTCTCCTGGGTGCGGGGTTCGGCCTCGGGTTCGTCGTCGGACCGGTGATCGGCGGGCTGGCCGGAGAACTGGGCGTACGGGCACCGTTCTTCGTGGCGGCCGCGCTGGCGGGGCTCAACGCGATCTACGGTCTCGTGGTGCTGCCGGAATCCCTTCCCGTTTCCAAGCGCCGCCCATTCTCTCTCCTTCGGGCGAATCCATTGGGGGCGACTCGGCAGATCGGCCGGATGCCGGGACTGGCGTGGTTTTTCCTAGCCATGTTCCTGTTCAATATCGCCCATTATGTCTATCCCGCCGTCTGGGCGTTCTACACGCGGGAGGCGTTCTCCTGGGGCGCGGCGGAGGTCGGTATCTCGCTTGCGGTCGTCGGGGTGGGCTTCGTCATCGTGCAGGGCTGGCTGATCCGCCTCATGCTGCCGAAGGCGGGGGAGGTGAACACCGCCGTGGCCGGATTCGGTTTCAGCATTGCGGGGCTCGCGGTGCTCGCCTTCGTGACACAGGGCTGGATGGTCTACGTGCTGATGCCGGTGATCGCACTGGGCGCCGTCATCACGCCGGCGATCACCGCGGTTATGGCGAACAGGGTTTCCGACGACGTGCAGGGTGAACTGCAGGGCGTGCTGTCGTCCATCGCCGGGATCACGATGATCATCAGCCCGCTCGTGATGACCCAGCTGTTCGGGTATTTCGCCGGAGAGGATGCCCCGGTGTATTTTCCCGGCGCGCCATTCCTGGCTGCGGCCCTGCTCATGTCGCTCGCCCTGGTGCCCTTCTTCGCCGGCCTGAAACGCTCTGCGCCCGTCGGCTGAAACTGCCGTCGTAACGCAGGAACAAGAAGTGGCCGAGATTATTTCACATAGAAATATTTTACATTGAAAACAGATTGGCGACATGCGTAAATGCGCGAGGTTGTGCGGCAACCGGAGGGACTTCGATGAAAGTTGCGTGCATCGGCGGCGGCCCGGCGGGGCTCTACTTCGCGATCTCGATGAAGCTGCGCGACCCGTCGCATGACATCACGGTCGTGGAGCGCAACCGCCCCGACGACACGTTCGGATGGGGCGTGGTGCTCTCTGACGAGACCCTCGAGAACCTCGAGCGGAACGACCCGGTCAGTGCCAAGGCAATCCTCGAGAATTTCGCCCACTGGGATGACATCGACGTGCATTTTCGCGGGCAGACCGTCACGTCCGGCGGGCACGGCTTCTGCGGCATCGGACGCAAGCGGCTTCTGAACCTGCTGCAGGACCGGGCACGGGAACTGGGGGTCAATCTCGAGTTCCAGACCGAGGTCGACGCGCTCGAGGCCTGGAAGGACGCCGACCTGATCGTCGCGTCGGACGGCCTGAACAGCAAGGTGCGGACGCGCTATGCCGACGCTTTCCGGCCCGACATCGACACACGCCGCAACAAGTTCATCTGGCTGGGCACGCACAAGCTTTTCGACGCCTTCACCTTCATATTCGAGGAGACGGAGCACGGCTGGATCTGGGTCCATGCCTACCGGTTCCAGTCCGACACCTCCACGTTCATCGTCGAGTGCTCGGAGGAGACCTGGAGAAACTTCGGTTTCGACGAGCTCGATACCAATGGCGCCATCGAGGTCTGCGAAAAGGTCTTCGCGAAATATCTCGACGGGCATTCCCTCATGAGCAACGCGGCGCACCTGCGCGGGTCTGCCTGGCTGAATTTCCCGCGGGTGTCCTGCGAGCGGTGGAGCCACGGCAACATCGTGCTCATGGGCGACGCCGCGCATACGGCGCATTTCTCGATCGGATCTGGCACCAAGCTCGCCATGGAAGACGCCATCGACCTCGCAGCGCTTCTGCACGAGGCCCCCTCGCGGGACGCGGCCTTCGAGGAGTATGAAACGAAACGCCGCGTGGAGGTCCTGAGGCTGCAGAGCACGGCGCGCAACTCGACGGAGTGGTTCGAGGAGATCGAGCGCTACTTCGACCTTGACCCGGTGCAGTTCACCTACTCGCTGCTCACGCGCAGCCAGCGCGTCAGCCACGAGAACCTCCGGCTGCGGGACGCCGAATGGCTCGAAGGCGCGGAGAAATGGTTCCTGTCGCAGGCCACCGGCCGCGAGGAAACGGTCGCGCGGCCGCCGATGTTCGCCCCGTTCAGGTTGCGCGGGATGGAACTCGTGAACCGTGTCGCCGTCTCTCCCATGTCGATGTATTCCGCCGTCGACGGCACCCCCAACGACTTTCATCTGGTCCACTATGGCGCACGGGCGCAGGGCGGGGCCGGCCTGATCTTCACCGAAATGACCGATGTCAGCGCGGAGGGCCGGATCACGCCGGGCTGTGCGGGGCTCTACGCGCCTGAGCACGAGGAGGCGTGGAAGCGCATCGTCGAATTCGTGCACGGACACAGCGAGGCGAAGTTTGCCGTGCAGCTGGGCCATGCGGGCCCGAAAGGGTCTACGGGCCTCGGGTGGGAAGGGGCGGACCTGCCGCTCGAGTCGGGCAACTGGGAGGTCATGGCGCCATCCGCCATCCCCTGGACGGACCGGAACCAGGTGCCGCGCGAGATGACGCGGGCGGACATGGAGAAGGTCCGCGACGAACATGTCGCTGCGGCGCGCATGGCGCAGCGTTGCGGGTTCGACATGCTCGAACTCCACTATGCCCATGGTTACCTCATGTCCGCGTTCATCACGCCGCTCACCAACCGGCGCGAAGATGCGTACGGCGGCAGCCTCGAGAACCGTTTGCGGTTCCCGCTGGAGGTCTTTCACGCGGTGCGCGAGGTGTGGCCGGACGACAAGCCGATGTCGGTGCGCCTCTCGGCCAACGACTGGGTAGGCGACGAAGGCGTGACACCGGATGATGCGGTCGAGATCGCACGGGCTTTCCGGGAGGCCGGGATGGACATCATCGACGTTTCGGCCGGACAGACGACACCGCTTGCCGAACCGGTCTACGGGCGGATGTTCCAGACGCCGTTTTCGGACCGGATCCGCAACGAGGCCGGCATCGCGACCATGGCGGTCGGGAACATTTTCGAGCCGGACCACGTCAACTCGATCCTGATGGCGGGACGTGCCGACATCTGCTGTCTTGCGCGCCCCCACCTGACGGATCCCCACTGGACCTTGAGGGCCGCGGCCGAGCAGGGATATGGTGCACAGGCCTGGCCGCCCCAGTACCTGCCCGGAAAGGCCCAGATCGAGCGCAACATGCAGAGGGCAGCCGACATGGCGGCCATCAAGGTATGAGTGCGAAAGGCCAGCTTTCGGGACAGCATGCGGTCGTGACCGGTGGCGGCCGCGGCATCGGCGCAGAAATCGCGCGGGTGCTGGCCGGCGAGGGCGCCGCGGTCACCATCATGGGTCGGAACGCGAAGGCGCTTGCGGACATGGCGGCCGAACATGACGGTGTTGCGCCCGTCCGGTGCGACGTGACCGACGAAGGCGATGTCGCGCGCGCCTTCGGTGAAGCGAGCGCCGCGCATGGTGATATCTCCATTCTCGTCAACAATGCCGGTGCTGCCTCCTCCGCGCCCTTCGGCAAGACGGAGAGCGCCCTGTGGCAGTCCATGCTGGGCGTGAACCTCACGGGCGTCTTCAACTGCACCCGCGCGGTCATCGACACGATGGCGTCGAACGGGTCCGGGCGCGTGGTCTCGGTCGCAAGCACGGCGGGCCTCACGGGATACCCCTATGTCGCGGCATATTGCGCCGCCAAGCACGGTGTGATCGGTCTGACGCGGGCGCTCGCGCTCGAATATGCGCGCAGCGGGGTCACGGTGAATGCGGTGTGTCCGGGGTTCACGGAAACCGACCTGCTCGACGAGTCCATCCGCAACATCATGGAAAAGACCGGCCGTAGCGAAGGGGAGGCCCGCAAGGCCCTCATGCGCACCAACCCGCTCGGCCGCTTCATCACCTCGGGCGATGTCGCCGACACAGTGCTCTGGCTGTGTCGCGGCGAGGCATCGGCCATTACCGGTCAGGCGATCGCGGTGGCCGGCGGAGAAATCATGTCATGAGTGAAACCATCTATATGCAAGCCCTTCCGGACCGCACACGGGACCGTCTGCGCCTCTGGTTGCGGCTTCTGACCTGCACGACCCAGATCGAACAGACCATCAGGACCCGTCTGCGACAGGACTTCGAGACCACGCTGCCGCGCTTCGACGTGCTGGCCTCGCTAGCGCGGTCCGACGAAGGCCTAACGATGAGCGATCTTTCGCGACAGCTCATGGTCTCCAACGGCAACGTGACGGGACTGGTCGACAGGATGACGGACGAGGGGCTGGTGATGCGGGTGCCGCATCCGGCCGATCGGCGTTCGTCCTACGTGTCGCTGTCAGAAAAGGGCAGGAAACGTTTCGAGAAAATGGCCGCCGAACATGCCCGCTGGATCGACGAACTCTTCGAAGGTCTGGACGAAAAGGATTCCGCTGAGCTTTCCGCTCTTCTGGGCACGCTCAAGGATTCGGCCGGCAAGGGAGCAGACAAGTGAAGGACTTCAAACCTCGACATTTCGACTGGTCGGTCGAAGGCGACGTGGCGACGGTCACGCTGAACCGGCCGGAGCGGAAGAACCCGCTCACGTTCGATTCCTATGCGGAACTCCGGGACTGTTTCAGGGCCCTGGTCTACGCCGATGACATCAACTCCGTGGTGATCACCGGCGAGGGCGGCAATTTCTGTTCAGGCGGAGACGTGCACGAGATCATCGGCCCGCTTCTGGACAAGGACATGAAAGGCCTGCTCGCCTTCACGAGAATGACCGGTGACCTGGTCAAGGCGATCCGGGCCTGTCCCCAGCCCGTGATCAGCGCGATCGACGGTGTCTGCGTCGGGGCCGGCGCCATGATCGCCCTGGCGTCGGACATCCGTTTCGGCACACCGGACGCGAAAACCGCCTTCCTGTTCGTGCGTGTCGGTCTGGCGGGCTGCGACATGGGGGCGTGCGCGCTGTTGCCCAGGGTGATCGGGCAGGGCCGGGCGTCGGAGCTGCTGTTCTCAGGCCGTACGATGAATGCGGAAGAGGGAGAACGGTGGGGCTTCTTCAACCGGCTCTGTGCCTCCGACGAGGTCCTGCCGGAAGCCCGGGCGTTCGCCGCCAGACTGTCCGCCGGACCCAATTTCGGTCACATGATGACCAAGACGATGCTCAACCAGGAATGGAACATGAGCCTCGACCAGGCCATCGAGGCCGAGGCGCAGGCCCAGGCCATCTGCATGCAGACCCGCGATTTCAGGCGTGCCTACGACGCGTTCGTCGCCAAGGAGCGCCCCGCCTTCGAGGGAGACTGACATGCCCGACCGGAGCTTTCTCGACTGGCCGTTCTTCGAAGACCATCACCGGAATCTCGCCGGCGCGCTCGACGCATGGGCGGGCGACAATATTGCAGACGAGGAACCCGAGCGTGACCGGATCGACGCGGCCTGCCGGGAACTGGTGAAGGCGCTCGCGGCTGGCGGCTGGCTCGACTATGCCGTGCCGGCCGCAGCGGGCGGGCGTTTCGACGCTCTCGATGTGCGTTCGCTTTGCCTCATCCGGGAGACGCTGTCGCGCCATAGCGGACTTGCGGATTTCTCGTTTGCCATGCAGGGGCTCGGCAGCGGCCCGATCACGCTGGCGGGAACGCAGGCCCAGAAGGACGCCTACCTGCGTGACGTGAGGGCGGGCAACAAGATCGCCGCCTTCGCCCTTTCCGAGCCCGAGGCGGGTTCGGACGTCGCGGCGCTCGCGACGACCGCGGAGCGAAGCGGCAACGGCTATGTGCTCAACGGGGCCAAGACCTGGATCTCGAACGGCGGCATCGCGGATTTTTATGTGGTGTTCGCGCGGACCGGGGAAGCCGAGGGGGCCCGAGGACTTTCGGCCTTTATCGTCGATGCGGACAACCCGGGGCTCTCGGTCGACCAACGCATCGAAGTGATTGCGCCGCATCCCCTGGCCACGCTGGGGTTCCGGGACTGCTCGGTCACGGCGGACGCGATGCTCGGGGAACCGGGCCAGGGGTTCAAGATAGCGATGGCGACGCTCGATATCTTCCGGTCGACGGTCGGGGCGGCCGGGCTCGGTTTCGCGCGCCGGGCGCTCGACGAGTCTTTGACGCGGGCGACGGGCCGGCACCTGTTCGGGGCGCCGATGGGCGAACTGCAGCTGGTGCAGGGCATGATCGCCGACATGGCGCTGGAGATCGACGCGGCCGCTTTGCTGGTCTACCGGTCCGCCTGGACCAAGGACAGCGGCGCCGCCCGGGTGACGCGAGAGGCGGCCATGGCCAAGCTCTACGCGACGGAAGCGGCCCAGTCGGTGATCGATCGCGCCGTCCAGATCCAGGGTGGGCATGGCGTCGTCTCCGGCAACGCCGTCGAACGCCTCTATCGCGAGATCAGGGCTCTCAGGATCTACGAGGGGGCGTCGGAAGTGCAAAAAGTCATCATCGCGCGCCAGGCTCTGGCCGAGGCGGCGCAGTCGTCTGCACAGGGAGGGTGACATGCTGGGACCAAGTGCGCATACCGACACGTTTTCGCGGGACAACCTGCCACCGGCGGAGCAGTGGCCGGACCTCATCCTCGACCGACCGGAATACACCTATCCCGAGTACATAAACGCGGCGGTCGAACTGACCGACAAGGTGGTCGAGGCCGGGCACGGCGACCGCTTTGCCCTGATCGGCAACGGTCGCAAGCGTACCTACCGGGAACTTGCCGACTGGTCGAACCGGATCGCGCGCGCGCTGGTCGAGGACTACGGCGTCGAGCCCGGAAACCGAATCCTGATCCGCTCGGGCAACAACCCGGCCATGGTCGCGGCCTGGCTGGGCGCCACCAAGGCGGGCGCTGTCGTCGTCAACACCATGCCGCTGCTGCGGGCGGCCGAACTGACCAAGGTGGTGGACAAGGCCGAGGTCTCGCTTGCGCTGTGCGACACCCGGCTCGCCGACGAGATCGAGAAATGCGCGAAGGACAGCCGGTTCCTCAAGCGCGTGGTCTATTTCGACGGCACGCGCAATCACGAGGCGGAACTCGACGAGGCCGCGCTCGCCAAGCCCACGAGCTTCCAGGCGGTGAAGACGGGTCGCGACGATGTGGCCCTTCTCGGGTTCACCTCGGGCACGACCGGCCAGCCAAAGGCGACCATGCATTTCCACCGCGATATCCTGGCCATCGCCGACGGGTATGCGAAGACGGTGCTGGACGTGACGCCCGACGACGTCTTCGTGGGGTCGCCGCCGCTGGCCTTTACGTTCGGTCTTGGGGGTCTCGCGGTCTTTCCGCTCCGGTTCGGCGCGACGGCGACACTGCTGGAAGACGCCTCGCCGCCCAACCTCATCAAGATCATCGAGACCTACAAGGCCACGATCTGTTTCACCGCGCCTACCGCCTATCGCGCGATGATGGGCGCGATGGATGACGGGGCCGACTTGTCCAGCCTGCGGCTTGCCGTGTCCGCCGGAGAGACGCTGCCCGCGCCGGTTTTCAACGACTGGGTCAGCAAGACGGGTGTGCCCATTCTCGACGGGATCGGCGCGACGGAGCTTCTGCACATCTTCATCACCAACACGCCGCAGGATCATCATGCCGGCGTCACCGGCAAGCCCGTCATCGGCTACGAAGCGCGGGTGGTCGACGACGACATGAACGACGTGGAGACGGGCGAGACCGGCAAGCTGGCGGTGCGCGGGCCCACCGGCTGCCGCTATCTCGCGGACGACCGCCAGTCCGGTTACGTGCGCGATGGCTGGAACCTCACCGGAGATGCCTTCTTCAGGGACAGCGACGGCTATTTCCATTTCGCCGCGCGGGCCGACGACATGATCATCTCGTCGGGGTACAACATTGCCGGGCCGGAGGTGGAGGCGGCGCTGCTCAGCCATCTCGCGGTGGCCGAATGCGCCGTCGTCGGCGAGCCGGACGAGGAGCGGGGCCAGATCGTCAAGGCCTTCGTGGTTCCCGCGTCCGGGTTCGTGGGCGATGCCGAACTCGTCAAGGCCCTCCAGGAACACGTCAAGGCGACCATCGCGCCCTACAAGTATCCGCGTGCGGTCGAGTTTATCGAAGAACTGCCCAAGACCCAGACCGGCAAGGTTCAGCGCTTCCGGCTGCGCCAGTGAAAGAAAACGGGGAGACCGCCATGGACTATCTCAATCCCTCGCACTGGGCGAAGCCGTCCGGTTTCTCGAACGGCGTCGCCGCGGAGGGGCGCATGATCTTCGTGGCCGGGCAGATCGGCTGGGACCACACGTCGACGTTCAGGACGGACGATTTCGTCGAGCAGTGTGAACAGGCGCTCACGAACATCGTCGAGGTGCTGGACTCGGGCGGTGCGGGCCCGGAACATGTCGTGCGGTTGACATGGTACGTGACGGACAAGCAGGAATATCTCGCCAACCTCAAGGGTCTCGGCGACGCCTACAAGCGCGTCATGGGCAAGGTTTTCCCGGCGATGGCGCTGGTGCAGGTCGTGGCGCTTGTGGAGGACCGGGCGAAAGTGGAGATCGAGGCGACGGCGGTCGTGCCGGCGTAGGCCGGGCGCTTCAGTTCAGCTTGGAGGAACAGTTTTGCTGATGCGACGATCGTGGTGCGCATAACGGCTCGGTCGCATTTCTTCCTCCGTCTTCAATACATTAGGTCCGAATTTTCACCGTTGTGAAAAATTCAATTGAATTTTCACGACGCGCCGGTCACGCTTCTCCGGATCAACGGAGGCGGGCGATTGGCCGGGATCTCGCGCAAGGACACCATATCCGCTGACCGAAGCGGCGACGCCATCGGTTCCTGGGTGGGCCATGACCTGCGGGCGCTGCGCAAGTCGCGTGGCATGACGCTGTCGGAGCTCGCCATCCGGACGGGACGCTCGGTCGGCTACCTGAGCCAGGTCGAGAGGGGCCTGTCCGCCATTTCCATTCAGGACCTGCGAAGGCTCGCGGACGTGTTCGATGTCCCGCTGGGATGGTTCCTGTCCGACGCCGATGCCCCTGAAGAGGAACGGGGGCATGTCGTGCGCGCGCGTGCAAGACGCCGGATCGGTTCGGAAGAAAGCGGGCTTGTGGAGGAGCTTCTTTCGCCCGACCTCGGCGGAACCTTCGAAATCATCCGGTCCGAATTCGCACCGGGGGCGGAGCTCGACAAGCCCGGCTTCCGGGAAACAGAGGAGGCGGGCTACGTCGTCTCCGGCGAACTCGAACTCTGGATCTCCGACCGGCGGTTTCATCTCCGGCCGGGCGACAGTTTCCGTTTCAACCACGAGACGCACAGGTGGCGCAATCCGGGCGAAATCCCGGCGGTCGTGATCTGGGTGATCTCGCCACCGGTGTACTAGGAGTTACAGATGAGCGATTTTCCCGACAAGGCGAGGGCGGTGATCATCGGCGGCGGGGTGGTCGGCTGTTCTGTCGCCTACCATCTCACGCTCCAGGGGTGGACAGACGTGGTGCTGCTGGAGCGAAAGCAGCTTACCTGTGGCACGACGTGGCATGCGGCCGGACTGATCGGCCAGCTTCGCGCGTCGCTCAACATGACGCAGCTGGCGAAGTATTCCGCCGAACTCTATACCTCGCTGGAGGCCGAGACCGGTGTTGCGACAGGGTTCCGGCAGAACGGATCGCTCGGGGTGGCCCTGTCCGACGGCCGGCTCGAGGAGTTCAAGCGCGGCGCGTCAATGGCGCGGACCTTCGGTCTCGAGGTCGAGGTCCTGTCGCCGGACGAATGCCGGGACATGTATCCTCTGCTCAACCACGGCGACGCGAAGGGCGGCGTCTTCCTGCCGAAAGACGGCCAGGCGGATCCGGCGAACATCGCGCTCGCGCTCGCCAAGGGTGCGCGCAGCCGCGGAGCCAAGGTGTTCGAGAACACGAAGGTCACGGATGTCCACGTGCGTGACGGCCGTGTCACCGGCGTGGCGACCGACCGCGGCGACATCGACGCGGAGTTCGTCGTCAACTGCGGCGGGATGTGGGGCCGCGTGATCGGCGAGATGGCGGGCGTCAGGGTGCCGCTGCACGCCTGCGAGCATTTCTACATCGTGACCGAGGCGATCAACGACCTGCCGCGCGACATGCCCGTGCTGCGGGTGCCCGACGAATGTGCCTATTACAAGGAGGATGCCGGGAAGCTCCTCGTCGGCGCGTTCGAGCCCCACGCCAAGCCCTGGGGGATGGACGGCATTCCGGAGGATTTCTGCTTCGACCAATTGCCGGAGGACTTCGAACAGTTCGAGCCCATCCTGACCGCGGCCGTAAACCGTCTGCCGATATTGGAGACCGCCGGCATCCACACGTTCTTCTGCGGGCCGGAGAGCTTTACGCCCGACGATCGCTATCTTCTCGGCGAAGCGCCGGAGGTGGAGAACTTCTTCGTGGCGGCCGGTTTCAACTCCATCGGCATCCAGTCCGCGGGAGGCGCGGGCAAGGCGCTGGCGGAATGGATGGAGGGCGGCGAACCACCCTTCGACCTGTGGGACGTGGACATCCGCCGGATGATGCCGTTCCAGAACAACCGCACCTATCTCTACGAACGCTCCAAGGAAGCGCTCGGCCTGCTCTATGCGGATCACTGGCCCTATCGCCAGTACAAAACCGCCCGCGGCGTGCGCAAGTCGCCTTTGCATGAACGGCTCGCCGAACGCGGGGCCTGTTTCGGCGAGGCGGCCGGCTGGGAGCGGGCCAACTGGTTCCTGCCCGAAGCGGAAAGGGCGGCGGGCAAGACGCCGGAATACGAATACAGCTGGAAGCGCCAGAACTGGTTCGACTACGCCGCCGCCGAACATCGGGCCGTGCGCGAGAATGTGGGTCTTTTCGACATGTCCTCCTTCGCCAAGTTCCGGGTCGAGGGCGCGGACGCGAAGGATGTGCTGCAGCGGATCTGCGCCAACGACATCGACGTGGACACGGGGCGCATCGTCTACACCCAGTGGCTCAACGGACGCGGCGGCATCGAGGCGGATCTGACGGTCACCCGGCTTTCGGAAACGGCGTTTCTCGTCGTGACGGGAGCGGCGGTCGGCGCGCGCGACTTCGCCTGGCTCAGGAAACACATCCCCGAAGAGGCGCGCTGCGTCGCCACGGACGTGACGAGCGCGGAGGCGGTCATCTGCGTCATGGGGCCGAAATCGCGGGACCTGCTGGCGCCCGTCATCGGCTGCGATCTTTCAAGCGAAGCCTTTCCGTTCGCGACCGCGGGGGAGGTCGAGATCGGTCTGGGGCAGGCGCGGGCCCACCGGATCACCTACGTCGGTGAACTGGGCTGGGAGATCTACGTCTCCAGCGACATGGCGCGCCACGTCTTCGATACGATCGCCGAACGCGGCGAGGCGTTCGGTCTCGCCTATTGCGGCATGCACGTGCTCGACAGTTGTCGGATGGAGAAGGCTTTCCGGCACTTCGGGCATGACATCACGGACGAGGACCACATCCTGGAGGCGGGACTTGGCTTTGCCGT
Organism: Hyphomicrobiales bacterium; assembly: GCA_965227875.1. Taxonomy (GTDB): domain Bacteria; phylum Pseudomonadota; class Alphaproteobacteria; order Rhizobiales; family JAJFHC01. Next base: position 5,104,941 of record OZ245783.1, on the reverse strand, counting down.
GAAGACGGACAAGCCGGCTTCGAAGTATGGCGACTTTTTCGGCCGAGATGCCGTGCTGCGCAAGAAACAGGAGGGGCTTTCGCGCCGCATGGTGCAGTTCCTGCTCAGTGATCCCGAGCCGCTGCTCTACCACAACGAACCGATCCTGCGGGACGGCGACATCGTGGGCCGGCTGACATCGGGCAATTACGGCCATCACCTGGGGGCGGCCGTGGGCCTTGGTTACGTGGACTGCGAAACCGGCGAGAGCGCCGACAGCATCCTGGCATCGCGTTACGAGATCGAGGTGGCCTGCGAGCGGTTCGAGGCGACCGCCAGCCTGCGGCCGCTTTACGACCCGAGATCGGAGCGTGTGAAGGCCTGACGGACACACGCATATTGAGTTCCACGTCCATAGGGAGGGTCATGACATGGGCGCAACGGAAGCAGGAACCGAAGGACGGCGCAGGGGCGGGAGGGACGCCCGACGCGCCCTGAGAGCGCAGCCTCTGGCCGACGACATCAGGCCCGTGCGGCCGGGCATGTCGGGCGGCCGCTACAGGCCGCTGGACGACAGTGCTATCGGCCGGATCCACGAAGCCGTGCTGCAGGTGCTCGAGGAGATCGGCTTCGCCGACGCCATCCCGTCGTGCATCGAGGCGGTGACGGCGAAGGGCGGGGTCTATGGCGATGACGGCAGGCTGCGGTTTCCCCGCGCGCTGGTGGAAGACACGATCGCCATGGCCGCGCGCAATTTCCCGCTCTTCGGACAAGATCCCAGGCACGATATGTGGCCGCAGGGACAGAAGGTGCATTACGGCACGGCCGGTGCGGCGGTGCATGTGGTGGACATCGAGAAGAAGGAGTATCGCGAGTCGCTTCTCCAGGATCTCTACGACGCCGCACGGATCGTCGAGACCTGCGACAACATACATTTCTTCCAGCGGCCCATGGTGGCGCGCGACATGGTGAAGCCGCGCGACCTCGATATCAACACGGTCTATGCGGCGGTGACGGGCACGGCCAAGCACGTGGGCACGAGCTTCACGCTGCCCGAGTATGCGGAAGAGGCGATCGGCCTGCTGCATATGATCGCGGGCGGGGAAGCTGAATGGCGGGCGCGTCCGTTCGTCTCGAACTCCAACTGCTTCGTGGTGCCGCCGCTCAAGTTCGCCGAAGACGCCTGCGGCGTGCTCGAGGCCTGCGTGCGCGGTGGCATGCCGGTCCTGCTGCTTTCCGCCGGCCAGGCGGGCGCTACGGCGCCGGCGGCCATCGCCGGGGCGGTGGTCCAGGCGACGGCGGAAGTGCTGGCCGGCCTCGTCTACGTGAACGCGGTGGCGCCGGGGCACCCGGCGATCTTCGGCACTTGGCCCTTCGTCTCGGATCTCAGGACGGGAGCGATGTCGGGCGGGTCGGGCGAACAGGCGCTGCTGACGTCGGCCTGTGCGCAGATGGCCCAGTTCTACGACCTGCCGGGCGGTTCGGCGGCCGGCATGGCGGATGCGAAATTGCCGGACGTGCAGTCCGGTTACGAGAAGGGCATCACCGACGTGATGGCGGGCCTGGCGGGGCTCAACCTTGTCTACGAGTCCGCCGGCATGCATGCCTCGCTGCTGGGCTTCTGCCTGGAAAGCCTGCTCATCGACAACGACATGCTTTCCCAGGCCCTGCGATGCGTGCGCGGGATCGAGGTTACCGACGAGACGCTCTCGGTGGAGTCCATGAGGCAGGTCTGCTTGGAAGGGCCGGGGCACTATCTGGGTCACGAGCAGACGCTGTCGCTGATGCAGACGGAATATGTCTATCCGAAGATCGCGGACCGCTCGAGCCCCAAGGAATGGCTCGAACTGGGCAAGCCGGACATCGTGCAACGGGCCATCGCACGCAAGCGCGAGATCCTCGAGACCCGGTTCCCGGATCATGTTCCCGGACAGATCGACAGCGCTATCCGCGAGAAGTTCAATATTCTGCTGCCGCGCGATGCGATGTGTGGCTGAAGTGCCACAGGTTTGTAATATTCTGGCTTCTTGGAGATACTTGAATTCGCATTCCGTTCAACAGTGCTTGACACCTGGTCACCTTCCAAAACGATAATCCAACAGTTAACAGACTGTTAACGCACAGGTTTGGACTGGGGCTGAAGCGAGGGGACGTGATGCTGCTCAGAAGAATTCGCAGGGCTGCTGTGGGGATTGTCCTGGGTGCGGCCGTGTTCGCGGCGACGACTACGGGATCGTACAAAAAGGCTCATGCATTCGGCCTCGAGGTCGACATAATGTGGTGGGCCTACCTCAACATCATCGGAGGCTTCCTCAATTGCGGACTGGGCAGGGCCTGTGAAGATCCGCTCAGTTTCGGCGAAGCGGATGGCAAGGGCCTCAAGACCGAAGCCCTGCTCTGGGATGTCAACATTCCCTACAGGCTGTCCGAAGACCTGACCGTGGGTGTGACCGTCGGTATCGGTGATTTCGATACCAAGTGGAGCCCTTTCGCGCAGAAGACCGATTCCGACGTTACCCTGGGGGGTGCGTTCGCGATCTGGCGTCCCATGCCGGATACGCGGATCACGGCCAACGTCCATTACTTCCACATGGATACGGACTTCTCGATCCTCGGGTCGACCGGGTCCTTCGATACCGACACATGGCGTTTCTCGCTCGACGGCGCAAAGACGTACGACATGGGCTCGTTCTACGTGGAACCCGGCCTCGGCATCGCCTACACGACGGCCGACCGGGAATCGTTCGTGGATACGGTCTTCGCCGTGACCACGCCGTCGCAGCATCTGGAAAAGCTGCGTCTTTCCGCGAGCCTGACCGCAGGCGTTCCGATCGAGTTCGGTCACCAGTGCAGCGCCACGGCGCAACATTGCAGGCAGGCCGAAGTGTTCGGCAGGCTCAAGCTGTTCTACGACGATGGCGGCGGATTTTCGAGCGATCCGACCTTTCCGCCGTCGAGAATCATGGACGACGACTATGTCGGCATCGAAGCGGGCGTTGGCGCTCTCGTGCCCGTGAACGACTTCGTTTCGCTCGGAGGCAATGCCCGGGTGTTCGATGCGGGAGACATGGACGGCTACATGCTCCAGGCAGTGCTCAACGTGGACATCCAGGGATGGATGGAGCGGGCCCGGTAGGACGGGCTGTCGATCCCGGCTTCGCCCCGCGGCAGACCGGTGCTGGCCGGTGTCGTCGGAAGCAGCTACCCGGAACCTTCAAATCCCGGCGTAACCGAATGGTCCGCCGGGATTCTTGTGTGTCGTTCGGGGTCAGTTGCGGTGCCAGTCCTTGCAGTCCTGGCGGGCGCGGCGGGCATTGGCGCGGCGGCGCTTGGCTTCGCGTTTCATGAAACGCGCGCCATGGAGGTCGCCGCGGCGACGGTCTTCAGCGGCCATGCGTTCGGCGGCCCGGGCGAGCTGCATCCATTCCTTGGCCTGCTGGCAGCGGCGGGTGACGAAGGGGTCGCGGGTTGCGCCGCCCGAGGCGATGGCGTGGCCGAGCAGGGTGAATCCGAGGCCGATGGCGAGGCCGGTGGTGAAGTCGCCGTGGCCGTGGCCATGCCCGTGCTGCCACTTGCGCTTGCCCGCGTCGGCGTCGCCGGGGGCGGCGAGAACGGAAAGGGCGAAAACGGTTGCGGCGACTGCGGCGGTGACGGTGTTGCGGAACGGGGTGCGGGGTTCGGTCATTGTCTGTCCTCCGGTGCGGGGGCCACAACGCGCGGCCCGTTGAATCTTTGGTCGACGCGACCGGGCTTCCGGTTCAATGCCGGCGCCAATTTTCCCGGACGCGGCATGGAACCCGGCAAAACCGCGTGGACGGGCACCACAGACGGCGGGTGGCGTGTGCTGCAATGAGCCGTTGCATTCACCGGGCGAGTGCGTATAAGGAGCGCATCGTCCGGCAAGCAGCCGAAAGAGCCGGCTTAGCTCAGTTGGTAGAGCACCTGATTTGTAATCAGGGGGTCGGGGGTTCGAGTCCCTCAGCCGGCACCAATAAAATCAATGGGTTATAGGAAGTTTGGATGCGCTTGGCCCGATTCGGGGTTGCAAGTGGGTTGCAAAACGTCTTGGCTTGCCGCTTTTGCAGTGTTTTTGACTGGACATGCCGGCTCGACGGAAATGGCTGTCCACGGACCCCACCCCGGGGGTACCTCCCTTTTTGCAGATGGGACTCCTTGCATCCGAGGAGTTGAATGTGGACGAACGGTGCTGCTGGAACTCAAACCCCGACCGCATATTACTCGTTCGGTCCGTCCTCGTTTCTTTTCATGGCATCTGGGTGCATAGTTTCATCGCCTGCGCCCGCACCGTCGTCGGTTTCATCCCACTCGATCATGTTTCGGGGAGTGAGCGATTCTGGCAATTGCGGCTCTTGCCATGCACCTTCTGCTTCGAGTGCCCGGACAAGTTCTTCTTCCTCCTCCGGTGAGAACACCTGATTTCTGCACTTCTGGACATAGTCCCAGCTTATGGCGGTGGCCTCTTCGAGGCTGAACGGTCCACGCGGTCGACAGCACCCGGGCACACAGAAATTCGTGTAATAGCCTGTCTCCTCGACGGGCCCATCTCGCCAGTCAAGATCCTGGCCTTTTCGGGCATAGATCACGAAGTATGCGATATCTCTTGCGTCTTCGAGAGCGTCTTGAATCTTTGACATCCGCAGCCCCCAGACCTGCTTCTAGCATCGGAGACCTGTCCCGTTGCCTTAACAGCCAGAACAGGGATCGTTTTCACGCGGGACAATATCAACGTATCGGCCAGCACCTGAAGACCAGTTCCCTGGACTTTATGAAGCCTGATTCAATTGTTTTTCGGCACACATGAAATGTGCCCCGACGTTCTGACGTGATCCCAGTGTAGCGCGGGTCCGACCTGTTGACGACACCCGGGATCCGCACTGTTTCATCGTCGCAGATGATGATCCCCATGTTGGTGCAAGACTGGATTCGTGCCGTTCCATTGGTTCGATAGGATTTGGCTTGATCGGATTTGGCGGGTTCGTAAGCGCTTAATACACATGGCAGCGCAATGATTGGCACGAGGGCTATGCGAATTCTTGACACGAACTGTTCCCTCCCAAAGGTTGTTTCGGTGGCAGTAGACTTGAAACGTGTCGGTTCATCGGAAACCGTCGGAACGAAGTCATGTGTCTCGTATCATAGCCATTGGGATGCGACTTGCCGGCAGTTGTGAGGTTGAAGATGATCAGGGCTTGGTTCTTCTCTTTGTTCGTCATGGTCGTCCTGACCGTCCCATATTGGGTGCGCGGTGCTGCTGCGGACGAGGCCTTTCGCCAGCCCGACGATGCGCCCATGGCATTTTTCGAGGCGTTCAATGGCGGCAATTGCAACATCTGCGAGTGGATTATCGCTGACGGCGTCATTGAAAAAGGGACAGCGAGCCGATTTGAAAAGTTCCTCTCCAACAGTGACGGTGACTTCACCGGCGCTCGCGTCGAGATCAATTCCACAGGCGGCAATCTGTTCGAGGCGCTCAAGCTTGGCGAGGTGTTCCGCAAGCACAAGATGAACCTGGTCGTGGGTAAGACTTTGGGTGTCATCCAGGACTGGAAAACCCGCGGCAACCGGACCGTTTATCAGGAAGCCGGGGAGGCCGGTCAGTGCGCATCCGCTTGTGTTTACGCTTTCGCGGGGGGCTGGAAGAGATTTACCGACGAGGAGACGCGGTTAGGCGTTCATCAGTTTTTTGATCCCGACTCCCTCGCGGAACCCGAGAAGAAAGTTGCCACGGGCTTCGACCGTTCTCTTGACCAGGTTGTTACTGGCGTTCTCGTAGCCTATCTCGCAGAAATGGGTGTCGATACGCGGTTGTTGTCAATCGCAGGGTCACGGACACCCTGGTCCGGAATGCATTGGCTTACTCGTGACCAGATCCTGCATTTGAACCTCGACAATACCACTGACAGGTATTCCTCAATTGCGCTTGTGCCTTTCGGCCGTGATGGCGCGGTCGTGGAGGTGAAGCACGTGGCGGGCGCAGAAGCCGACCTGGAATACCCGACGATCTACCGCCTATATTGTCGCGGCAAGTCCAGGTCCCCGCACATTTCGATCCTTTTCAGGTCCGAAACCGATGTGCGCGATGCCTACGATGACATCGCAAGGAATATCGATTTTCGGTTTATTCTCCCGTCTGGGGCAAGGCATGTTCGCGCCGATCCAGTTGCCTACAAGGTCGAGAAACTTGACGACGGACAGTATCTCAATGCGATGTCCTGGGTCCTGCCAGACGCGGACAAAAGCTGGCTTGTCGGTGCGCGACGGATCGAATACGAGCAAGATCCGGACGGTAACCTGCCACGTGTGTACTGGGCCGCATCACAGATACTCAAGTTCGACCTGGTGGGCGATCCGCGCATTACCAAGATCGCCTTGAGCCATTGCATAAAATGAACTGCTGTGTGTCTAGCCGGGGCCTAGCCTGTTTGTGTGCTGCTCCAGGTCTTCTCTTCCGATCGCGAAGATGGCCCGTTCCACGTCGACCGCGCGCCATGGGTGCTTGATGCCATCCCAGTCCATCCAAACCGAACGGTCGTGATTGAGCCGTTCGGCGGTGTTCGAACAGAAATGGCACCATTTTTCATAGACGTCCTTTTTCTCCTGCTTTCGCGCAAGGCTCTTAAGGTCGGTCCACAGGCCTGGTGGAAAAAGCCGTTGGTTTTGATGGATAAGCGCTGCCACCACCGAGTCATAAACCCCGGCTTTTTCAGGGCAGAGGAATGCGACAAGTTTCGAGGCAAATGACATGCCGAAACCCGGCAGTTTCATCGCATCAAGAATCGCGTCCCCGAACTTCTCTTGCGTGACCAGCGTCCGGACCGAACCGAAGCGATCCAGGATCTCGTCCAGGGGTGTTCTTTTCGAGTTCTTTTTTCCGTTGATGACCTGTTTTGCCCGGGCCAGCGCCCGACCGGAACGATGCCGTCCGTCCGCGCCCGAGTAGAACCCCCAGAATTGTACCGAAAGCAACCCGGTTATCTGATCGGACTCGCTGGTGCTCCAAAGCAGTGCGTGGTGGTGACGGTCGACATCGACGGACGAGGTTGAGCACGGACGAGCTGAAGTTGACCAACCTTTAAGTCGCGAAACGTCAGGAGCGATGTGTTTGCCTTGTGGGATCTCGATGCTCTGGCTCCCTGGACCCTCGACATGCATCAGTGTTGCGGGTGGGTAGTTGTAGGATGTCCGCATCACTTCAAGTGTTTCAGCCGGCAAATGAAGGTAGTTGCCCATCGGATCCTTCATACCTTTCCGTTTGCGGAGTATTTCGAGTTAGAGGTACGGACAGGGTACATCTGCCCAGCAGCTCTTATAGGGAAGGTGCACGGAACTCACTAGAACCGCTCTTCTTCTGGCGCATCCTGATAAAATCGGGTTTCTGCCGATCGCGAAGATGCAGGATGCAAGAATTAAACTCAATACCGTTTCTCAATACTCACCGAAAGGTTCTTGGGTGAATGAAGCCCGTCAAACGAGGCTTTGTAAGCATGGTCACTAAAATCTCTGTAGACTCGAGAATATAGTGTGATTAAATCGTCATAAATCGGGAATTCAGAACGACGCGTAAAGTTTGGACTGTTATTGAAATCCATCATGTGAACTGCGGAGAATTTCAAGGGTTGTTGGTGGATTGTTGCTTTGAGATCTGAGGAGGCAGCATTGGCCAACATGTCGCTTTGAGTTTGTAATGTGATTGATTGGTCCGATGACGGATCCGTCGACGAACGTAACGCGGGGATGATTACATGCTCAAATGGCTTACGCAGAAAGCCAATCGGAAAATTTTTATCGGTGATCTGAAAAGCTCGATTTCGGCTCTGGAAAAAGGTCGTCCCGATGTGCGCAAGGAGGTTGCCGAAGAGCTGTGGCAGAAGGTTGCGACGCTAGGAAGCATAAGTGCGGCGGCGCCTCACATGTCCGACATGATCATCAAGGGCACCCTGGAGAAAGCATCCCGGGAGAGAGATGCAGTCGCACCTGAGGCCAATCGGCTTGCCAAATCTGGCCAGATCGACAGCCCCTACGGTCATGTGCCGTGGGCTAAGGCGTCCATCCTCGAAGCCTGGTGTCATGGATTGCTTGGTACCCTCGGCGAAGATGGATTCGAGGAACTGCAAACCCATGTGATGTCATTCGTCCGGTCGAACCTTCAACAGCCCGAAATCGACAAGATCCTCGAAGACGTACAGGAAAAGCTCAAGGCGGGTTCTGCGCGTGATCTTGTGTGAAGGAGTCCAAGGCAGGGCACGCTAGCAGGGCTGAAATCCGTGGCATCTAATTCTCTGAACTTCGAGCTCTTTCGCGAGAGTGCGCCTGTCCTTGCCGAATTGGGTGGATTTGCCGAAAGGTATGTTCACAGCGATCCTGCCAGTGCTCTTGTTAAACTGAGAAGTCTCGCCGAGCTGATTGCCCAGGCGATTTATACCGACCTGAGACTTGAACCGCCCGACGAGCGTGAGTTTGTCCGTAGGCTGACGTTTCGGGCATTTCGAGAGGCTGTGCCGGAAGCGGTTTGTGCGAAACTTCACGCGATCCGCAAACAGGGAAACAAGGCCGCGCACGGCGGGACCGTCAAGGCCAGTGAGGCGCTCTGGATTCTGAAGGAGGCACATGCGGTCAGCGTCTGGTACGGGATCCGCTGCCGCGAGATCCCCGTCGATGAGATCGCTGAGTTCAGGACGCCGGCTGACAGCACGGCCGAACTCCAGCAGCTCAGGGCAGACAAAGATAAGGCCGAAGCAGACCTGAACGCGGCGCTAGAGGCACTCGAGAAAGTAAAGGTCGAGTACGAAAGCCAGGCCTTGTCGACCGAAGATCGGCAACGTGGCCGCCAAGTGGCGGATGCACTCTCATTCGACGAGGCAACCACGCGCGCACGCCTCATCGATGTCGCCCTTGCCGATGCGGGTTGGGACGTCAATGACACGGCTTCGGTTAAGGTGGAGCTCGAAGTGCAAGGACAGCCAACGCCGTCGGGAATTGGTTATGCCGACTATGTTCTCTTCGACGATAATGGCAAGCCGCTGGCGGTTATCGAGGCCAAGCGCACGGCGCAGTCGGAAGAACGGGGACGTAAACAGGCCTCACTTTATGCCGACGCCCTCGAACAGGCCTATGGTCAGCGGCCGGTCGTATTTTATACGAACGGTTACAACATCTGGATCTGGGATGACGAACAGGGATATCCGCCACGACCGCTGTTCGGTTTCTATTCCAAGTCGAGCCTGCAGACGCTGGTCAATTTTCAGCGCGACCAGAAGCAACTTCTCAATACGCTTTCACCGAAAACGGAAATCGTAGAGCGGATCTATCAGCTCGAAGCCATCAAGAGGGTCTGTGAAACTTTCACCGGAAAGCGCCGGAGGGCGCTTATTGTGCAGGCGACCGGGACCGGCAAGACGCGTGTCGCGATCGCGCTTTCGGAACTTCTGATCAGGGCGAAATGGGCCAAGAGGATCCTCTTTCTCTGTGACCGCAAGGAACTGGTGAAACAGGCCAAGAACGCCTTCAACGACTTTACGCACGATCCGCTGACGGAGGTCACGCGGCACACGGTGAACGACACGAAAAGCCGCATTTTCGTCGGCACCTATCCGGCGATGATGAACATCTTCCAGACTTTCGACGTCGGGTTCTTCGACCTGATCATCGCGGATGAAAGCCATCGCAGCATCTACAACCGATACCGCGATCTCTTCCGCTATTTCGACAGCCTGCAGATCGGGTTGACCGCGACACCTGTCGAGTTCATCTCGCGCAACACCTTTGGATTGTTCGGGTGCGAGAACCAGGACCCGACCGCGTTCTACTCACTCGAAGACGCGGTAACGGACGGATATCTCGTGCCTTACGAGGTCTATACGCACACGACAAAGTTTCTGCGTGAAGGGATCAAGTACGAGAACCTGACCCGGGAACAGATCGAACAGCTTGAAGAGGATGGGGAAGACGCCGAAGCGCTCAATCATGAAGCACAGTCGATCGACCGTCAGATCCACAACAAGGATACGAACCGCCTGATCGTTCGTAACCTGATGGAAAACGGGATACGCGACGAAAGCGGGCAGCTGCCGGGCAAATCCATCGTGTTTGCCCGGAACCATCGGCATGCGGTTCTGCTTCAAAATCTCTTTGACGAACTTTATCCGCAATATGGCGGTAGGTTCTGCCAGGTGATCGACAATTATGATCCGCGCGCGGAACAATTGATCGATGATTTCAAGGGGCAGGGCACAAATCACGACCTGACGATCGCCATATCGGTGGACATGCTCGACACCGGCATTGACGTTCCGGAAATCGTCAACTTGGTCTTTGCAAAACCGGTCCGTTCCAAGGTGAAGTTCTGGCAGATGATCGGTCGGGGCACCCGGCTTTGCCCAGGACTGTTCGGTCCTGGACGCGACAAGACCGTGTTCCGCATTTTCGATCACTGGGGCAATTTCGAATATTTCGAACAGAACAAGCCCGAGGCCGAGCCGAGCCGCTCGTACTCGCTGATGCAGGGCCTCTTCATCGCCCGTCTCGATCTGGCATCGGCCGCACTCACTGCGGCGGATCTCGATACGTTCACACAGACGATCGCGCTCATCGAGCAAGACGTTGCATCACTTCCGGAAGAAACAATTTCCGTGCGGGAAAAATGGGGGGAAATCCAGACCGTTCGCCAGGACGGCGTGATCGAGAAATTTTCTCCCGCAACAGTCAAACTGCTTCGATCGGAGATTGGTCCGCTTACCCAATGGATCAACATTCGCGGTCACAGGGACGCCCATGAGTTCGACCTCCTCGTCACGCAACTACAGATTTCCCTGCTGAAGGAAACGACGGCGTTCGATGATCTCAAGGGGGAGGTGCTCAACAGGGTCAACAGGCTGCGGAAGAATCTCAACCCGGTGAAAGCCAAGGTGGATACAATCAAGCGGGTTCGTACCGCGACGTTTTGGGACGACGTGACCTGCGTGGACCTTGAAGATATCCGCCAGGAGCTTCGGTCGGTCATGCAGTACATGGAGACCGTTACGAACGACCCCGTCCTGCCGCAGACCGTCGACATTGCCGAGAGCATCGAAGAGATTGAAACCGGGCGTCGGGCGACAGGCGTCGCTCCGATCGATCTTGCGGCCTACCGCAAACGTGTCGAGGAGACCTTACGCGATCTCTTCGACAAGAACCCGACGCTCCAGAGAATCAGGTCCGGGGAAGCCGTCAGCGAGCGCGATCTCGACGCGTTGGTGTCCATGGTCCTGACAGAGAACCCGGACGTCGACCTGAGTCTACTGAAGGAGTTCTACCCCGAGCTTGCGGAAAACCTGGATGCCATATTGCGCGGTATCGTCGGCATGGATGAGACGGCGGTCCGCGACCGCTTTCAGGATTTCGTCGCCCGGCATCCTTCATTGACCGCGAAACAGACGCATTTCCTCAAGCTGCTCCAAAGCGTGATCGCCCAGACAGGCAGCATCGCGATGGAAAAGCTCGTCGATGCTCCGTTCACCCGGATTCACGAAGACGGATTGCATGGTGTCTTTCCGGACCCGTCAGACCAGGAAGAACTGCTCGACATTGTCAGAAGTTTCAACATCATGAGCCCGGACACAACAAAAACCGAGGCCACTTCCTGATGCTCACGGGCACTTTGCGAAACCGGATCGATGCACTCTGGACGGAATTCTGGACCGGTGGAATCGCCAACCCCCTTACGGTGATCGAACAGATCACCTTCCTGATGTTCTCGCGCCTTCTGGACATGACCGAAACGCGCAACGAGCGAAAGGCGCAACTGTCGGGTAAATCGTTCAAGCCTCTTTTCGGTCCCGATGAAAAAGACCTGCGCTGGTCACAGTTTCGAAATCTTGGTGCGACGGAGATGCTGCCCCTGGTGCGCGACCGGGTCTTTCCGCATTTCAAGACCGTGTCCGTCGAAGGGGCGGGCTTTGGCGAATACATGAAGGATGCCCAGTTGATGATCCAGAAGCCGAGCTTGCTGGTTTCGGCCGTGGAGATGATCGACGCGCTTCCCCTGGGTGACGACGATACCAAGGGCGATCTCTATGAGTACCTGCTCAGCAAGTTGACGACGGCGGGCATCAACGGGCAATTCCGGACGCCCCGTCACATCATCCGTCTCATGGTGGAGATGCTGGACCCGAAACCGACGGAAACAGTGGGCGATCCCGCATGTGGCACGGGGGGGTTTCTGATCAGCGTCGCAGACTACCTGCTGGAGAGATACACGTCGCCCAACGGGATTATCGTCGATGCGGAGACCGGTCAAAAGACCTATACGGGCGACCTGCTGGAACCGCACCGGGACCATATCCGCAAGGGTATGTTCCACGGGTTTGATTTTGACAGCACCATGTTGCGCATCGCGGTCATGAACCTGATGCTGCACGGGGTCGATGCCCCGGACATCCATTACCAGGATACCCTGGCCAACAGCTTCCCGGAACGGTTTCCCGGCCACGCCGACAACAGTCTCGACGTCATCCTTGCCAATCCGCCGTTCAAGGGTGCCCTGGACTATGACGACGTGCATCCTAGCCTCCTGGCCAACGTGAAGACCAGGAAGACGGAACTGCTGTTTCTCGTCCTGATCCTGAGAATGCTCAAACTGGGGGGGCGATCGGCGACGGTCGTGCCTGATGGTGTCACTTCCAATACCAATACGAAGGCATATCAAGAACTACGAAAGAAGTTGGTCGAGGACAATCAGTTGGAAGCCGTCATCTCACTTCCCTCGGGGGTCTTCAAGCCGTACGCAGGCGTCTCGACGGCAATCCTCGTGCTCACGAAAGGCGGGCATACCGACAACGTCTTTTTCTATGACGTGAAAGCCGATGGCTTTTCCCTTGATGACAAACGCGAAAAGGTCGAAGCCAACGACCTGCCCAATGTGTTGGCGCGTTGGAAGGAACGTGATCCCGACAGTGACACCGACAGGACCGGCAAGGCCTTCTTTGTTTCGGCGGAGGAAATCAAGGCGAACAAGTATGACCTGTCACTCAGCAGATACAAGGAAACGGTCTATGAGGAGGAGGTCTACGAGAAGCCCCAAGTGATCCTCAAGCAGATGCAGAACCTGCACGACGACATCGCTAAGGATATCAAAGAACTTGAGGGGATGTTGGGGTGAGCGAAGTGTCCAGCGTGAAATTGGGCGATGTTGCGGAACTTATTGACTACGGCGTCACGGCATCCGCGACGGATGATCCTGTAGGCCCAAAGTTTCTCAGGATCACCGACATCCAACGTGGCAATGTGGCATGGTCTGAGGTTCCCCACTGCGAGGCGTCCGAGAAGGAGCGGAGAAAAAAGAGACTTGTCGCTGGAGATATAGTGATTGCTCGAACCGGGGCAACGACAGGCAAGAGTTTCCTTGTCAGAGAGTGTCCAACAGACTCAGTGTTCGCTTCGTACCTAATCCGGGTTCGTATGGGCCATCAGTTTGACACAACGTTTGTTTCGCACTTCTTTGATTCCCCTTCGTATTGGAACCAAATCACTACCCGCGCATCTGGCAGTGCGCAGCCGGGAGTGAACAGCACCAAACTCAAAGAACTCCGTGTTCCAGTGGTTTCCCTTGAAGAACAACGCCGTATCGCCGCGATCCTGGACAAGGCGGACACCATCCGCCGCAAGCATCGACAAGCCCTGAGCCTGGCAGATGAGCTCCTTCGGTCAACCTTTCTGGATATGTTCGGGGACCCTGTTGCAAATCCTAAGGGATGGGAGGTCGTATCAATTGGAGAATTCGGGGCGTTTGAGCGAGGAAAGTCAAAACATCGACCTCGGAACGATCCAGCCTTGTTGGGCGGACCATACCCTCTAATTCAAACCGGGGATGTGGCAAACGCGGAATACTTCATAAATAGTTACTCTCAGACTTACTCGGAACTCGGACTCAAACAAAGTAAGATGTGGTCGGCAGGAACGCTGTGCATAACAATCGCAGCGAATATTGCTGATACAGCGGTATTGGGTTTTGATGCATGTTTTCCCGATAGCGTTGTCGGGTTTGTACCCAAAGAAAGTGTATACAGAGCTTATGTTAAGGGCCTCTTCGGATTTTTAAAGCGGATTATTGAGGAACGCGCGCCGCAAGTTGCACAGAAGAACATAAATCTTGAAATCCTTAGGGCCCTCGAAGTTCCACGGCCCGATAAGAATGTTTTAAGATGTTATGAAGAAGCGGTGGTTCATCAGTTGAAAACACGAGATCGCCAACGAGCAGCAGCTGAAGTTGCCGACACATTTTTCGCTTCCCTTTCCCAACGGGCCTTCCGGGGTGAACTCTGATGAAATACCAAGACGGGGAATCGTCATGAGCAATGCCATGTGGGGCCTTCACATGGCTCGTCTTGAAGCATCGGCACCGGTCGATGGGAACTTCGTCGGTATTGGCTGGGATGACATGGGCGATCTTTCCGAGTTGCCGGACAATCGCGATGCGTTCAAGGTCCGGTTCTCGGAAAACTATCTGAACGAAAAAACCGGTGCGATCCCGGTCAAGGCGGGAGTGTTGTTCCGTTTCGCGCATGAGATCGCGGTGGGCGACATCGTCGTCTACCCGTCGAAGTCCGACCGCATGGTCAATATCGGGATCATCACGAGCGGTTATGATTTCATCGAAGATTGCATTGGCCAATACCCGCACCGCCGGTCCGTGAGATGGGTAAAGCATTTGCCACGAGCCAGTTTCTCCCAATCTGCGCTACATGAGATCGGGTCCGCGATCACCCTGTTCCAGATCAGTGCCCATGCTGACGAGTTCCGTGCGGCCATGGAAGGCAAGGACACGGGCGCGGAGGATGTCGACGAGGATACCGCGGACGAAGTTTCCATCCAGGTGGAGGAGACCACCGAAGACTTCATCATCAAGCGCCTCAAGGCAAAGCTGACACCATATGACTTTGAGCGGTTTGTCGCGCACCTGCTGACCTGCATGGGATATCACGCACGGGTGACACAGAAATCGTCCGATGGCGGAATTGACGTTATTGCCCACAAGGACGAACTCGGGTTCGAGCCTCCGATCATCAAGGTGCAGTGCAAACAGACTCTGGACCAGACCGGACGTCCGAAGGTACAGGAACTGCATGGTGCCATAGAGCAGGGCGAACACGGCCTGTTCGTAACGCTGGGGCAGTTCAGCAACGATGCGAGAACCTTCGAGCGCTCAAAACCAAACCTGCGCCTGATCGACGCCGGCGCCCTGATTGAACTGATCTACGCCCATTACGACGCCTTCGATCCGCGCTACAAGATGCTGCTGCCGCTCAGAAGCACGTACATTCCTGGGTCCGTGCATTTGCAGCCTGAGTGACTTTACTCGTCTTTGTAGGAGTCCAATGATCGGAATCACTAAGTGGGCCGATCATGCGCAACAAGGATGTGATCGTTTAACACGCGAGAAATTTCGCAGTGGACTGGAGCGATCTGGAGGGAGCGACACATGGATAAGCAGCTCGCCTACCTATACGGTGTATTCTTGGCCCTCATTGAAGAGCAGATGGATGCCACCCGGAAACTCGAACAGGGAAAGAGTGGGCTCTTTGGCATGCGCGCGAGCCGCGCCGAAGCCAGGGCGGACAAGATCACACAGTTTGCAAACAAGATCCTGGTACGCAAAGTGGAGTTGGGTGGTTCTGACCCCTTCGGGCAGATCCGCCATGATCTCGATAGAATCAGATCGGAATGGTCGAACATCTCCCTTCGGCAGATCGACATCGCGAAGAATCGTTTCGAGGGAATGAAGTAAATTTGATAGTGGCCAGACAACTGCACGGTTTTCAGTCCGTGGCCTGGATGAGCGTCCTCAGGCCATCGTGCGGATTCCATCCAGCACGACCCGTGTGGCGATGCAATCGTCTTCGTTGTAGTCGAGAATCCGCTGCCGTATTTCTCCATCACCGGTCTGGATCCAGCGATCGAACCATTCGATCGATGCGGCACCGGACGGGCTCGTGTCACGCCAATCAAAACCGAGAAAGCGCGCGAGAGTCTTGATCGAAAAGTCCCGGGTCGGCCATTCCGTGGCCTTCTTGACGACATCGTAATAGAGGTCGACGGAAACGCTGGGGTCGAACAGGTACTCGATTTCATCCGCCGAACACACTGACGGGTATTTCCTCTGGAGCTTGCGCCATATGGTCCGCTCGTATTTGGAGTAATAGTAGACGACACAAGGCTGTTTTTCCGCGATATACGCCCAGGCTTCCCGGAACGCGCGTTCCTCTTCCGCGTCGCTCGTGTCCTCGGCAAAAAAGGCAGTGTAGACCTCGGTGCTGTTTTCCTCGCCCCGGCGCTCGACAAAGCCGTGCAGGTAACAGCGGTCGCGCATCGGATCGACCTCGATATCGAAAAAGAGCTCGGTTTCCGCATGGGGGAGCTTGATTGCATCCGTCAGAATGGGTCTTGCGTCGTCCTCTTTCTGTAACCTGGCGCGTTGCTGGAACTTGATGAGTGAGCCAGGGCCGATGCCGGGAAACACGGTTTTCTTGCCCCTGACAAAACCTTCGGCGTCGGCGTTGGCCAGAGCGGAGACCGTGGGGATTTCGTCGACCATAACATCGCGCTTGGCGCGTCCCAGTTCGGGGAGAAGAGTCAGGTCGTCGGTGCGTTCAAGATCGTTGAGACAGACGGAATACCAGTGACAGAGCTTGCAGGCGCTGGAATAGGCCGGCGTAGTGCCGGCGGTTCCGTCGATCGTCCGTTGCGCCAGATCAAGCGTTTCCCGGTATATCTCCCAGACTGTCCAAGGATTTCTCTTGCCCTGGGGATCGTCCAGGTCATAGCGGATTTCCTCACCATGAATGTCCCAGACGAAGGGTCGCCGTGATGCCGCGACTCCCAAGCGGTGGAGAATGTCGGTGTAAAGAGATAACTGGACCCCGTAGTGTTTCTTGAGCTTGGCGTCGTCGCCGTCGCCGTATTCCCCCGAGCCTGACTTAATGTCACCCGCGACATAGCCATCGCCTTCCCTGCGAAGCAGGTCCGGATCGCCAAGCAGGCCGTCTGCGGATATCCGGCCGCTGTAAATCAACACGTCCCCCCGGTGCATGGCCTCGATCGTTCGGCGTTCCTTTTCGTCCGTGGCATAGATGGAAAGATCGGTGAACGGCAACTGCAGTCCGGCGACCACCTCGTGTTCGAAGGCCGAACCCTTTTCCCACAACAGTTGAACAAACGGGCTGATCGCGTCGCGTCTCGCAGGATCTCCGAAAAGATCCATGGCGGGCCGGTGGGGACACTGGACCAGGTCGTAGAGCATTGCGGCCGTGATGGGTGGGGTCATCAAGAGTCTCCGACGTGATATTTGAAAAACGACTCGAACTCGTCCTTTGTCAGGATCGTCCCGATCCAACCTTGCGTGATGCTGATGAATTCGTTGAAGTCCTTCGCCGTATGATTGCCAGCAAGGCAGGCGAAATAGGTTTCGGCGAGCGATACCGGCGCCCAATTGGGATCAGCCCACGTCAGATGTTGTCCGTCCTGTGCCTCCCGTGCGGCTTTCGCAAGTGGACCCGGGTTCATGATTTCTTCAATTGCCCTGATGCGTTCCTTTTCCGCTTGATCGAGATACTTGCCGCCAGCGCCACAGCACGGTCTTCCGACAGGCTCTCGATCGCCTTGGTGAACGATGCGACCTTTTCAACATATTTTCTTGCGATAGCCTTCTGTAACTCGGGTGCGGTCTTGCTGAACTCGGAAATCGTTCTTTTTGTATCCTCAATCATTTGACTTTTCCGGAACAGACTGCTGAACATGACGTCTCTCCATTGTATGTGTTTATTTTATTGTCCAGTTTTAATTGCCCTGGTTTTTGTACCGTTATTATCATGGGGATCGCGAGGGCGCTATTTTGTTGGTGAAGAGCTTGGGGAAACAGTTGTTTTTCAGTCTAGGTAAAATGAAGACGAGACTGTTAAAGGGTTTTCTGACGGTGCTGATGATCCATGCTGCTGCAGTCACGACGGTGGTACGCGCCAAGGCAGAGTCTCTTGCTGATCGGCGGACATGGATATCCATCGAGGGCGGCTTAAATTTCCTGGCGGGCAACAAACAGGATTGGGCCGAAGTCGGAACAGGAGATCCCATCTCGAATGTGGAAATCCTGCCTGATGACGGCATACGAGGTGGTCTTGGGATCGTCACGCCACTTGCCGATACGCAATTCGATCTGGGCGTCTCCTTGAGGGGCGATGCGGCGCAGGCGAACGACAGTGTTACTGCGATCGGACAAGT
The DNA here is from genome assembly GCA_965227875.1 of Hyphomicrobiales bacterium. Classification (GTDB taxonomy): domain Bacteria; phylum Pseudomonadota; class Alphaproteobacteria; order Rhizobiales; family JAJFHC01. Next base: position 5,086,695 of record OZ245783.1, on the reverse strand, counting down.
AAACACGTTAAGCGGGCAGGGTCTCTTCACATGGGACACGGCGATAGCGGATCATCGCGAGACCAATGGCCTGGTCGATATCGACCTTCGCAAAAACACGCTCTCGGAAAATGCATACGGCCATATGGCGCTGACATGGAAATTCGGCGTTCGCCTTGCCTATTTCCAGGCGGACACTGATGTGCGCTATAGTTCCGGTGCACTTGTGTTCGAGGAGAAAAGAACCAGCCGATATCTCGGTATCGGACCCAGGATCGGACTTGCTGGGACGGTTCCTGTCTCTGACGGCGTTTACCTGGAATGGGGAGCCGACGCATCACTACTGTTCGGCGATCAGAAACGAAGTTACAGGTTCAGCCCCAATGGCGCAGCCTCAGCCGCCGGGCATAACGCCGGTACGACCAGCCGACATACATTTCGAATAGTTCCCACCCTTGGCACGTCCCTGGCGCTGTCTTTCCTTCCGGAATTGCTTCGAGGTGGAAAGGTCAGTGTCGGCGTCAGGGCCGATGCCAGGTTCGGTGCCTTTGACCAGTCGACGAAACTCAGCTGGGCGCGCATGCGAGAGGAGAAAGGCATGGACGGAGACAGGTTCTCTGTCAGTCCATTCGTTAGATTGGTTTTTCCATTCGGGACCTGAAGCTGGCACGGTCCCAGTACCGAGGTCCTGTACTTGCGTGGCGGCATTGGCGCTGCTGTCGCGCATGATTGCCAACCGTTCCCAAGGTGCAACTGTGTTCGCGCGGTTAGCAAGGAAGGTTCCGTCCTGTAGAATCGATAACATCGTAATAACGAGGCGACGGAGAGGCGCGATCAGGAAAAAATGAACAACCCTATGGACGGAGATGAGACTGGGGGGAGGGGCGGCAGTTGGCGTTTCGGACCGGATTGGCCCGGGCGCCGTTGTCTTGCGCAGTTGCGCGGGAAGCCTGGACAATATTGTCAAAAGCCCGCGTTGAAGGGCCGGAACCGGTGCCAGTTGCATGGCGGTCGAGGCGGGGCACCTTACGGAGAGGCGAATGGGAACTACCGCAATGGGGAGTGGACGAAGAAGGCGATAAGGCTCCGGCAAGACGAGCATGAGCGTCTGGACGCATTGATTTTACTTGCGCGTCAACTCAAAATGCTCACTTGATAAGACCCTGTTGCTATATCCGTCGGTCTCATTTTGTTCGGTGCATCTCTGAGAATCTTCTCATCTCGCGATTCCGCCGCAACGTTTCCACATTCAGCTTAACCTGTGAAAATAATACACTTATTGTTCTGTATCGATCTGGACAAAGGGTAGTGCGTTTGGCCAAATAGCGCCCCAAGGACGACAAGATCACTGAGGGTGGCATGTGGGGCATAGTAGGTTTGGTTGCGTTCTGGCTTCTGTTTGCGGTCGGGCTGCTGGTTCCACTTCAATTACTGGAGTCGTATACAGGAACTGTGTCGTCCCTGAATGCGATTTCGGTATTGGAAAGTGTTTTCGAGGGAAACTTCGAAAAAATATCTGACAGAGATTTTGTCTTTACGCTTTCGGCTTGGATCGGTTGTAGCGCTTCCGGTTTCTTATTTGCCTATCTTCTGAAGTTTGGACTTCTGCTTCCTTTTCGAATCAACTCGGTGGCGCGGGCCATCAGTTCGGCATCCGACCGACGCGGCTTCACCGACCGATATGACAGCATACAGTCGAGGATCGAAAAGAACCCGATTGTCCGGGGAGCCTGGAGAGAGTTCGACGAAACGCTGGTCAAACCGGATGCCAATGCAACGGATGGGGTGATTGCGAACACCGTGCGTCCGAGTGTGTTTCTCAATGCCGAGCTTGCACGGGACCGGTACTTCGGTCTCAAGATGATGCCCAGTCTGCCGGGTTATTTTGTTGGCGTGGGCTTGTTGTTGACGTTCATCGGGCTTGTCCTCGCGCTCGACACGGCCGGAAAGGCCGTTGCGCTGGGTGAAGGCGACGCTATGCAAGAAGCCACACGGCAACTGCTCAGCGTGGCGTCGTTCAAGTTCGCGACCTCTATTGCCGGTCTCGCGAGTTCGATCATACTGGGGATCGCGTTTCGCAGCTTCAGCATTCGCGTTGAGAACGCCTTTTCCCGTATCTGCGAGGAAGCGGAGCGCATGTTGCTCTACCGCTCGCCCCAGTCCATTTCCGTCGAGATTGCTGCGAATATCCGTGAACAGCGGGACTATCTGAAGGATATCACCCAGGGCGACTTCTTCCAGAGATTTGGACAGGAGTTCGAACCAAGGCTCCAGAGCGCCGTTTCCAGCGCGATGGCGCCGGTCGTCTCCGGCATCGAGACGGCGGTCAGCGAGCTCGCAAACGTGAGCAAGTCCGGCACGGAAGATCTGCTCGGGAAGTTCACCGAAAGTCTGCATCAGGGGGCCGGTGCCGAACTTAAGGAACTGGGGTCTTCCATTCAGGCGATCCAGGGCAACCTGACGACCATGCAGGCGGCAATGAAGTCGACCAGCGATGATTTCGGTCAGAATATGTCCAGGGCCGCGACGGAACTGAATGATGCACTGGGGCAAGCAGCTGCGTCTGCCTCAGAGAGAATCGGTGAAGCGATGGATGACGTCCTTGGGGCCCTGGGATCACAAGTCGCCGGATTGACCGCTGCCATGTCGACGGCGAAAGACGTGATTACGGAACAGAGTGCCGCACAAGCCAGTTCGGCGCAGAGCATTCGACAGCTGGCGGAGGATTTCGAAAAGACGGCAGGCACCTTTGAGCGCGCCTCGAGTCCCCTTCTTGAAACCGGAAATCGAATGACCGATGCGATCGAGCGCATGGCGAAATCAATCGAAGAATCCGTTGAAGCACTCGAAAATGAAAAAGAGGAGGCCGCGAACCTGGCCAAATCGATCAATGTGACATCGGTGAAAATGCAGGAGTTGTGGTCGGGATATTCCGAACGGTTCGAGGCGATAGACAACGAACTCGGGGAAGCCTTTCGGCTTATGTCGGACTCGGCGAGAGAAAACGCGGAGCGGCTCCAGGACTACGTCGTCAAGGTGGATGACGGCCTGGCCGGTGCGGTCGGCAAACTCAATGGTTTTCTCGAACAGCTGAACGAGAATTCCGAGGAGTTCGGAGAAAACGTGAAAGCGCTTTCGGAGACGCTGACGAACGGCCGGTCCACCTAACGCACAAGGTGCAGACGCATGTTTTTCGACGATACGAGGTCAAGAACCGTCCAGGCCGAAGAAGAAGAAAACTACTTCGTTTCCATGACGGACATGATGGTGGGCGTGCTTTTTGTTTTCATCATCATGCTGATGGTCTTTGCTCTGGATTTCCGCGAAAAGACCGATGAGCAGCTGCAGCGCAATGATCGACTCCAAGAAGAAACCGAACGCATTGCGGAAAAGCTCGATGCACTCCAGAAGCGCGTGAAGACGGAAATAGCTTTCCTTGCCGAGCAGCAAGACGTTCGCAATTCGCTTCTGCGGGACATTCGAAAAGCTCTGGAGGATGAGGGGCTTCTTGTCGAAATCGATGAAACGAATGGCGTGCTGCGCTTGACGGAAGATGCTGTTCGCTTCGGCACCAACAGGTCGGATCTGGTCGGGCAGGCAAGGGTCAACGTTCTCAAGATGGCATCGGCGCTTGCGGCGGTTCTTCCCCGATATGCAAAATGTTCTCCGACGAACAAGGTGAAAGGCTGTGGCGGGCCCGGCAAAACGACGGTCGAGACGGTGTTCATCGAGGGACACACCGACGCAACCGGACTGGTGAGCCATAACTGGCAACTTTCGACGGAGCGTGCTGTGAGCACTTACCGTGAAATTGATGCCGCCCAACCGCAGCTGGCATTGCTGACCAATCGGGCGGGGCGTCAAATCATGTCTGTTTCGGGTTATGCCGCTACCCGCCCCGTCACGCAGGATACAACCACGGCAGGTTATGCGCGCAACAGAAGGATCGATTTGCGCTTTGTCATGGAAACAGACCAACAGGGCCGTCTTGACGAAATCCTGAACCTGACGTCGGAAATGGCAGATCAAATCCAGGCTCTTCGCCAAGTCGTTGACGAGAGTTCGAATGGTCAGCCTTAAGGACGCAATCAGATCCGTCGGCGATGTCAGGCTTGGTTGGGTGCCGCTGACGGAGATCTCCCGCGTCCAGTCCGCAAGCGACAAGATCCTGTCCGACAATCGCAGAGAAGGATTTCGCGAAGGACGGGATTACAACGAGATTGCTGCGCGGATCGCTTCCCTCGTCAATAGGGGCGAGGCCTTGGACCGAAAGACACTTGCCGATGCAGTGTGGTGCCTGTGGTCCACAACTCCCGCTCTTGCCGAGGAGAGCCACGTCCTGGATGAATTGTTGCGGCAGATTCAAAATGCAGCCCGCCCACGGCTTGTCAGATCTCTTTGTGCGGCATTTCTCACGTACTACCGGGAAGAGTTGCCCGGGATTAAGGACATTGCTCGCTTCCTCGCTCGCACTTGCGACAGCAGATGTCTCTATTACTACAAATTGCACAACGACCTTGAGGTTTTTGACATTGATGCCGGGGCTGACCTGGTCGCGGAAACAGCGCTTGAGGCTGAGTGCGCCATCCCCGACCTGTTCAGACAGTACGGTTTGGGTGCCAGCACGGCGATGGGAGGCTTTGCTGCACATTGTACGCAAATGGCATTGGAGCAGGTTGAAGTAGATGGAAGTCTGGACGGATTCGAAAGGGTGGATTTTGCGAAACGCATAGCCGTTGGCGATGACGATTCTCTGATCTTCGAGGTGGCGCGTCCTTATCTGGCCAATGCCTTGTTGCGCCCCTACGGAAACGGAAACCCAGACAAGGCGGAAAGCGACAAGATTGTCGAGTTCCTGACGAGCATCATCGGGGATCCCAGGATACATCCTGGGCGGTGGTCCCCCATGCCTGATGCGGAAGCGGTGATGCTTCGTTGGCTGACCGAGCAAACCCTTCGGCAGTTTCTCGATATCGTCGACCGGGTTGCCGACCGAAACATGTGGAGATATCGACGGAAGTTCTGGGAGGCGGTTCATGCGCGTGGGCTGATTGATACCGCATGGGTTGTTTTTGACTCGGATGGTGCAAATGAAGCGCGAGCACGATTTGGAAGGGACACCAAATTCGGGAGATTCTCTGATCATGTCGAAACGGGGCAAGCGGCGCTAATGCTTGAGATGGGGAGCAGTCTGGTCGTGGAATGGAGCCACAACGGCAGATGTCACATCTGGAGTGACAAGACAGAGGGGCCAAAACTTTTCAACAATACCTATTCCCCGAAAGACCTGCGAGCATCTCGAAGTGGGAATGTGGAAACGGACAGGATTTTCTCGCAAGGTCATCGTCCGACAGACGGATACACCTGGCAAGGGAAGGTGGCCCGCAAGCTTCAGGGGTTAACCGGGGTGCGTATTTCGCAAGCCGAGTACAGGATTGATTGATTTTGGCTGAACAATTCAGGGCAACCGTGTCGGGGCAAGGCGCCATTGTGAGCCTTTTGAGGCGACGTGTTCTCGCCTCAAAAGAGTTGCCGGTAAATGAGTGGGGAGGGGTCAAAAAGACGGTGCCTGCCGTCGCTCGCCTCAACCGAATGGTCTCTGAAAAACGTGCTGCCGTCAGTGAAGATGGCAGGAGCATGGTTATCCCTCATGACGAGGTTGCAGGTCTTGGTGCCGGGTTCGCAGCACAGATCGGTCTGCCTCCACTTTCCTCAGCATCTTGCCAGATCGAGGCAAAGGGGCGTGTTGATCAACCCGAAACGAGGATCTCGCTGAGGTGGCGAGACAGCGACTATTCGGAAGTGCGGCCGCGACGCACCGGTGCCTTTCTGTCCTACGGGCAAAACGACTGGCGTCTTGGAAGGGCGATCTACGACCTGCTTGAGGCGATTGACGGTTTCAATGAAACAGTTGGCGAAGAGCCAATGAACCGGATAGCGGTCTGGGGACCGGTTCAAGACGCCCTTGGTGAAATCACAGGACAGGATGTCTCCACGGACGATTACCTCAAATCCTTGACAATTTATCAGGCCGGTAGCTTCGCCCTCGACGTGCAGGAGACTGCCTCCGGTCCGGATTTTCTTCCCGTGCTCATGGCGCGTTCGAAGCGGCAACTTGATCAGGATGACAACGCGGCGCCGGAAGACGGTGATGCGGAGCCGTCAACAGAAGATTTGCGGGACGAGTCTGCTGACGCACTCTTGCCTCCGGACCTACAGAACGGATTCTCGAAAGTTCGGTTTGCAAACGATCGATCGGTTTCCAGCGCCTATGTCCTTGGAAGAAGTACCTTCGTGGTTCTGGACCCAGGTTTGAAGGAGGCGTTGACTGTCGTAAAGGAGGCGCGGAGTCTTCCCGGCGCAGAACGTCGGAAATTCGTCAAGAATCCACGAAGTTACCTTGCGGCAAGCCTGGAAAACGAGGCTGATGCTGCTGCGTATTTCGTTGAGACGAAACAATATTCCGATCGTGTAACCGGACTCGGCCTGTGGGAACCGCCATCACTGCCTTGGTTGGCGCGCTTCAAAACCGCCTGGATGCCGGAGGGGCTCAAACTGTCCGTGAACGGACAAGAGTTGACCATCACCGAGCCGATCGAAAGTCTTGCGCAACGTATCCAGGAAGCAAAAGACAACCAGGAACGGCTTGTCGACGTTAATGGCCAACCCATTCAAGTGGACGCGCTTGAAACGGCCATCGAGGACGTGGTTCGTCGCGAAGAGGAGAAGGAAAAAGATCTTGCGGGTACCAAGGGCCCTGATGCTGAACCGACAGAGAAATCCAGAAAGGACCGCAATGTTCTTCTGATCGAGAACAATCTGGAGAATCCGAACTACGTTCTTGGGCTGTCACCTCGCAAGCCGGCTATCGGAGAAGATGTCGGTTTTGGCAGCCGGGTCTGTTCGGATCCCAAACCGCACCAGGTCGAGGGAATAGACTGGTTGATCAGCACATGGAAAGCCGGATGGCCCGGTGTGCTGTTGGCTGACGACATGGGGTTGGGAAAGACCTATCAGGCGCTCGCCTTCCTGGCGTGGAGGCGAGCGAACCTGCAGGCCCGTGGACAAGATCGCAGTGCATTGAACGCGCCGGCGCTCATCGTTGCGCCTACCGCGCTCCTCAGGACTTGGATCAACGAAGCCGAGCAGCATCTGGGTGATGATGTCCTCGGGGAACGGGTCGAAGCGTTCGGGGAGGGGCTTAGATATCTCAAGATGAAGAAGGGGCCTGGCTGGACCCCTGAAAATGCGCTCGATGTGGGGCGACTTCGAGAGGCAGGGTGGATCCTCGTTACGTACCAGACGCTCGCCACATATCATCGGGCGTTTGCAAGGGTGGGTTACTCAGTGGCTGTCTTTGACGAGATGCAGCGCATCAAGTCGCCCGACACCATCAGCGCACACGCGGCGAAAACCCTGAGTGCCGATTTCGTTTTGGGTCTTACCGGTACGCCAGTCGAAAACCGCCTCGAAGACCTGTGGTGCATCATGGACCGGATCGCACCGGGATACCTTGGCGACCTCAGAGGCTTCAACAAGGAGTATGGCGACGCGACAAGCGAACAGCTTGCAAGGCTCAAAGGACAGCTTGATTGCGCTGACGCAGGCATTCCAGGTGTCCTCAAGCGCCGCATGAAGGAAGACATTCTTGAGGGGCTGCCGACGAAAACCTTCGAGACCTACAAGGCGGAAATGCCGAAGGCACAGTCCAGGGCCTATGTCGAGGCCGTCGAGGCGGCGAAAGCACTCAGTGCATCAAGAGCGACGATGCTGGAAGCCATCCATCGGTTCAGAGGGATTTCACTTCATCCAGATCTGCAGGCAGACATCGACCCCGGTGACTTGGAAGCGTTCGAGGCCTGGGTGGACCAGTCGGCGCGCGTTCGGTTGTGCATGAACATTCTGGAAAAGATCAAAGACCGGAACGAGAAGGTTCTGCTTTTTGTGGAATCAAAGGCGGTCCAGCGGACCATGGCCACGGGGCTTGCCATGACATTCGACCTTCCTTCGGAACCCATGATCATCAATGGTGACGTGCCGGGTGAAAAGCGGCAATCCATGGTCGATGAGTTCCAGGCGAGGCCGAACGGTTTCGATGTCATGATCCTGTCGCCACGTGCGGCTGGTGTGGGTTTGACCATCACTGCGGCAAATCACGTGGTTCATCTGTCGCGCTGGTGGAATCCGGCCGTTGAAGATCAATGCAATGATCGGGTTTATCGGATCGGCCAGGACAAACCCGTGACGATACACGTTCCCATGTCGATACACCCGCAGTTCGGAGACGTATCTTTCGACTTGAAGCTGGATAATCTGCTTGACCGGAAGAGGGCACTTTCGGGGCATCTGCTTGCTCCGCCGGAAAGCGAGAGCGATGTCGAAGAGTTGTTCGAAGGCGTGATGGGATCCTGAGCCCAGATTAAGAAGGCTCGGTCGTTCATCACAAGATTCTCATAGCGGGAGAATATGCGCTTTACAATATGTGTAATAAGTACTACACACTACATATGCATTTTGGCAAACACATACGATCCGTTCGGGAACGTCTCATCGAAACCGACCGGGATTTTTCCATCCGCAAACTTGCCGGACGCGTGGGTATCCAGCCGACCTATCTGAGCAAGATCGAGAGAGGCGAGTTTGGGCCGCCTTCTGAAGATGTTGTCAGGAGACTTGCGGCGGAGCTCGGCGAGGACCCTGATGTTCTACTCGCGATGGCAGGAAAGGTTTCCAGTGACCTGCAGGAAATCATTCGCAAGAGGCCGCAGGTTTTTGCGCAATTGATCAGACAGCTCAAGGAAAGCCCGGACCACGCAATTCTTACAGTCGTTCGCGAAGTGCGCGATGGCGACTGGTAAACTTCAATAGGAGAGCAAGCATGACGATCAGCCTGCACAATGACACGATCGAGTTTTCGTTTCCTGAGGTTCACGAGGATGCGCGCTGCCGGATCGAATTCCAACGCACATTGCGCTTACCCAATAACGACGAGACGTATCCGCTTCCTGCCGGTCTCGGCAATTTTCCGCTTCGGCATCTGGATGATCATGCCTCCGGCCTGCCGGCACCAGTTGTTCGCCGGGGAGGGCTACTCATGCCGATGTGGCAGTCCGAAGCCATGTGGATCAGTTTCTCGAGTTTCGGAAGGCGGGTGCATGACCGGTATCCCTTTGCCGTCAAGATCGCGACCGGAAAGATCAATGCTGTCAACGGAGACGAGTGGCAAAAACCGCTGCAGTCACTGCCTCAGGATTACATCGTAGTCCCACGTCAGCCCTGGCTAGACGGGTACTGTGTAGAAAAAGGCAAGGTCCGCCAGTTCGTCGCCGCGCCTCTTGGAGACGGACTGACTGTAGAGGAACAATTGACCGGCCACGCCGACAATGGCGGTATCCAATTGCTCGTCTGTCCAATGGAACGTGAGGTCTATGATCGGCTGTTTCCGACCGAGCCACTGCTTGAGATGCGTTCGCAAGTATGCATGGACGTAGCGGAAATGGGCCTCGGCGCCGGTGGCTTGATGCATCAGGATATTTACAAGGACGAGTACGGTATCGATGTCTGGGACGAGTCCGCCGCACGGCGGATCTTCGTCACCATACTGAATGCGGAACAGTGGACGCACGTCACGGGTGAATTGCCCGCTCAAGAACCGATCACGTCGGAACAGTATGTCGGCAACGGGATCCCCTGGTTCGATTGGTATGACGCCGATGCCGAAGTTCTCGGAGAAACTGGTGCGTTCTCGACGGTGAAGACTATTGGGTCTGGTAGCAGCCATGAAATTAAGAAAGGGCATGTGGCCACTCCCGTGCAATCCGGACCCGACAAGCGGCCCCATAGCAGAACTGTGCGAGAGCCTGCGCCGGACATGTCGGCAGAATTGCAGTCGGTTATTTCTCGGATTGAAGAGATAGAGGAGAAACTAAAGGGTCTTCGCGGCATAGTTGTCGACCTCATCGAAAAGGGCACTGATGACCAGATTGGTGCATCGGCGCCGAGAACGACGAGCACACGCGGTCCGAAAAGTCGACTTGTCGTGGACCTGGCCGGTGAACAGGTATCTGGAGACTGCGCGGCAGACGTTCTTGCACGATCGGTTTCGCGGTTTGGTCTGGGGCGGGTGTCGCGGTCCGGCCTCAAGCTTGGCGGGCAACCTCTTGTTTCCCGCGATCGACCTCCTGAAGGGCGAGGGTGCCGCGAAATCGATGGCTGGTTCGTGATGACGCACGCGAGCAATGTGGAAAAGAAGGCGATTCTTGAAAGACTGGCGGAAATGTACGACGTACAGGCCGATGTATCCGTCCTGCAACCGACCGAAATTTAAGGGATTCAGTTCGGAGTCAGCATGGAAGCCTGCGGTACGCAGGCTTCCGTGGTCTCAAGTCAAACTGCACCGATCAATCGACTGCATTTGCATCAAGTTGCCTCGCCAAAAACCGGAATGCCTGATTGTGCAAGCGCCGTTCGAGCGCGAGCCTTACGTCGCGCGAACCAGGTCGACCAGCATCTGGCGTGCAGCCAGACAAGTGCGGATCTGTCAGGGCCGAAGGGAAGCACGATGGTATCCGAAGTTTCTCTCAGTCCACAATGTGCACAGGCACCGGGATCGGAAGTTTCCGGATTCTGATCTAGCCAGGTGGATATGCACGCCTCGACTGCCAGGCTCTTCGCGTCCTGTGGGGAAAGCCCGGAGTCGAATTCGGCTATCGCTGCGCGTTCATCATAAAACGCCTGCCAGTCTTCCGGCCTCCATGCGTCGCTTCTTGATAGAAGCTGATACAATTCAGCCCTGTGAGACCGAAGCCGCTCAATGAGTTCACTCGTCGGTGGGCATGCTGCCTCCATCGTGACTGTACCGTGCTCGATCCTGAATTCGATGCCGGCTTGTCTCGCTTCGTCGAGCAGTTTCAGGACCGCGCTCACAATGTTTCTTTCCATCCGCTGGCGCGTTCCGCCGGTTCCGGGATAGTAGGACCTGCCGAGAACGAGCAGTGGGAAGGTCCTGCAGGCGTCACATGGTCACAACCCTTAGGTTTCTGGGATTTTTGGTCGATTTCGGGACGTAACGCAGACCTGGCGTGTGACGTCTCCGATACAGCGATATCCGGTGATTCTAAGCCGTTTGTGACGTTGTGACGTTGTGATTCGGGGGCGTCCTGCACGTTGACCGTCGTGTTGTCATGACAGTACCTTTCGTAAGGCTCCCGGAATTTCGACTGGTAGTAGCCCTTTGCCGTTTTTGTGCCGACGCGAATGGTGCCGGGTAAGATGTCATATTGCTTAAGAATTTTCGCGATTCCATTTGCCGTTATAGGATGCCCTCGCCGCCATTCGACCCACGGACGATCTTCCATGTTGGTGAGAGCTTCCACGAGGTCTGTGCTGAACAGCCGATCTGCCTTCTTCATCTTGAAGACCTGCCAGCAGTCCGACAGAAGCATGGCTCCGGCTGATCCTTCCTCGTCTGCCCGTTCGACAACGCTCAATCGGATCGAAGCACCACGGAGCCTCTCCGGCCAAGGACCGCCAATGATTTCGCCAATCGCGAGGAGTGGTTCCCAGTTGTCTGCGGCCCTGTCGTTCAGTTCGTCAGGCACTGTCGGTTCGAAATCCTTGAGAGCATCGACATGATCGGAAGCCCATCGTGCCGCTTTTCTGGCAAGCGGTTCGAGTTCCTTCAGTAACCTGCGGCGTGCCTTGTCGACTTTCTCGCAGGGCTTGCGACGACGCATCTTGATGATGATGCTTCTGTCCTCGATGGTGCCTTGCAGACAACCGATGCCGCCTAGTGCCACAGGACACCAAACCCGGAACACGGCGGGTTTCATTTTCGTTCCTTCACCGACGTTGCGGATCACGTGGCAGTTGTCGACCGCATGACCCGCATTGATGATGTTGCGAAAGTCTTCGCTTCCCTTCACGTAACCATCAACCTCGTCGAGGATGATTGTGGGCTGATCCGCGTCGGCCAATCGGAACATCGCCGACGGAGACGCATTGCCGGCAAACAACGGTTTCGGCACGAGCTTGTGCAAGACCTGCAGGAGTGTGGACTTGCCGCACCTCTTTTCCGGCGATGTTACAAAAAGCCTTGGCGATATCTCGAAGGCTTCGAAGCAATGTGCAAATAGGATCCATCCCGCGACGGTCTGCGCCTGATGTTCCTCAATCGCGACGAATCTGAGCACCTGGGCCACAAGCTCATCAAGGAGCTCGATGCCGCCGACTTCGTCGGGCCATGGATCGAAGCGTACTAACAGGGCGGTTGATCCGGGCTTGTGGTGGGCTTCGGTTTCGTTGCGCGCCACTTCAACCTGCTTGTCGAGGGTGCTCTCCGGTATGTGGAGGCGTTCAGCCGCCGCTTTTCTCTCTCGAAGGTATGTGGTTTTGTCCATGGCCGCGAGACGGAGCAGCTCAGACTCGTTATTGACTGTCGGCACTTTTATTCCATTGAGTTCCTGTGCCGTCATGATGCAATTCCTTCAACATGCTTCTGAAGGTAATCGTTCCAGTCGTGTCCCCGTGTCTCAGGAACACGGATTTCGGTTTTGATACCTCTTGCGTGATACGCCTGAGCTGCGTCCTGTGCCGCTTTCAGACCGGGTTCATCATGATCCGCAGCAATTACGATCCGTGTGACCGTATTCGGTAAATGCAATCTTCCAAGGTGGTGTGCGGATAGGGCGGCGACCGTCGGTACGCCCGTCAGTTCATATGCCGATAGTGCCGTTTCGATACCTTCGGCAATCTGAATCGTTGCGCCGGGTTTGCCAAACCAGACGCCGGCCCCTTGAGCTCCGTACCGACCATAGATGACCCGAGGTGGGCGCAAGTCTGCCTTGCGTGCATCTGGCGTCAGATAAGTGAGGTGAACGGCCGATGGAGACGTTTCTCCCCAGCGCCAGGTTTGTGCCGCCATAGCGGCATGAAGACCGCTTGCACCTGGATGGGACAGGCATGGGTGAAACCGCAAGGCTGGCGGCACAGGAATGGAAATGCACCGGTGACGGAGGTAGGTCTCCACGACGGTGCCGGCAGCTATCACCGTGTTGGCGAAAGTCTGTCGGGCATTTGCAATGGCTCTCGCATCGCCACCATCATTTTTTACAAGATGACCTGGAGCGCCATGCTGAAGTTGGTTTACCCGTGGCCTAGACCTGGAACCGAAAGGTTCGATGAGCCCGAGCGACACCGCGCCGGCGCGAACGTCGCGCCAGTTGCATCCGGCGAAACACTGAAATCTGACGCTCCCATCCGGGTGATCTCTCACGAAACACGACGGATTTTTGTCCTCATGGGCCAGGTTCGGGCACCTGATGAGAAATCCCGAACCGGCGCGGTGCCCACCACGAAGGTCGGCGATCTGCGTTGCCGTGCTCATGACTCGGTGTCCCGATTGGTGTCATCGGCATTATTGTCGCCGTTTTCGCCCCTTGCGTGATTGGAAGCTTGTCGGTCCTGTGTTTTGGACGATCGGTTTTCCAGCCATTCTGCAATGTCGGCCTCGCGCCATGCGATGATATTCGGGCCGATCTGTATGTGCTCTGGAAAGATGCCGCTTTTTTCCCATCTCCAAAGGGTGGTTGGGGAAATTTTTAGTATTTTGAGAAGCTCATCTCGTCTGACAATATTAATTTTTTCCATTTTACTTTCTTCTTGCAAATATAACGCTCTGAAAATTGCGTTTGGGTCATTATACACTTCCAGTATAGTGCTTGCTAACCCCTGCATGTTCACTAAATTGCAGGGGCTTCATGTGGGTGCTCGATTATGTGGGGCACTCTGTGAGTCTATATCGATTCGTGCCGGATCAATGCCCAGACGACCGCGTCCTGATGTGCTGGTTTTGTTCCGTTGCACGTGGGAGGGGCGGGTCAGTTTCCCGACAGCACGAGTCCGCCCCAAGCATCCATCGCGGATTTCCGTTGGGCGAGGTACTGGCCCTTCTGGTATACCGCCGCGATCCCGGTGACTGCCCCGCTTGAGTGATTCAGGACCTTGTCGATGACGGCGGGGTTTTCACCTAGGCGTTCTGTCATGTGGGTTGCGAAGCTTCGCCGCAGATCATGCACCCGCCATCCTGTTACGCCGGAAAATTCGTCAATTCGATTCTTCGACTTCGAGAAGCCGGATACAGGACGACGACCGGTCGTAGTGAACAGAAAGGGACTGTCCGACAGGCGTGGCAGTCTTGAGACCAGGGTGTGTGCGGCCGCTGAGAGGTGCACCAGATGCGGCTGATCGTTTTTCGCGCGCTCTGCGGGAATCTGCCATATGCGTTGCTCGATATCGAACTCCGGCCATCGTGCCTGTGCGACCTCATTCCGCCGCTGGCCTGTCAACAAGAGCAACTGGTACATCGGCCCAAACGGGTATCCCAATGTATCGGCGGCGTTCCAGATCCGTCGTAACTCTTCGAGGGTCAGGACACGGTCTCGACTTTTTTCGCTAATGCCGGTCTCGACGAGATTGGCAGGTGACTTGTCCAGAAGATCCCGGGCAACGCACCAACTGAACATGCGCCTGAGGTAAGCGCGGACCCGATTGGTCTGTGCCGTCAGTCCGGCATTGCGCATCTTGTCGAGGATCGTGAGCAAATCTCGTCTGCGGACCTGATGAAGCGGGCGATCTCCGAGATAGGGAAGGACATGTTTTTCCATGGCGCGCCGGACCTCCGGGGCGCTGGTGTTCGCGCTTTGGTCAATGTCCATCCATTCCGCGAAGGCATCTCGAACCAACAAGGACACCGGTTTCGACGATTCAAAGCGACCTTCGTCAATTTCTTCCAGGGTATCGATGGCCCGCTTTCTTGCGGCGGACAGGGTCATCTGCGGGTAGGTGCCGAGGGTAATCCGTCTGTTGCGGCCGTCGACACGCTTCATGACGAACCAGGACTTCTTTCCGGATTTGCTGACCCGAATTCCAAGTCCGCGAACGACGGCGTCGAACCGATCGTACCTGTGTTCGGCGGGCTTGAGGTTGGAGACGAACTTGTCGGTGAACGCGGTGTTGGATAGCTTCGGCATGGCGCACCTGGGTTGCAAAATGGGTTGCAAAGGTTATGGCATCGGGTGAAAACAGATGCAACCTGTTGGTTCAGGGATTTTGTGTAATTAATTGAAAATTAGCGCTTATAATGGGAGTAAGGGAGCTCCATGAAAATCCCGGAAAGCACATAGCACCTGATTTGTAATCAGGGGGTCGGGGGTTCGAGTCCCTCAGCCGGCACCAGTAAAATCAATTTGTTACAGAGATTCCGTTGCGAAGGTCGTTCAGCACGTGACCGTGATCGGTTTGATCTAAACCGCACTCACTGAACAATTCTGATGGTCACTCTTCAAAATCGAATGTTCCGTATGCAGGCTGGAGCCGCTTGACGTCCGGGAAGCGGCGAAGAAGCAGGGCCGCTCGGTCACCTGTCGCGGGTTTTGCTGTTGGCTGTGTCGAACCCCTCGAGCGTGACGGGAACACGAATTTTCTTTCGCTCTGCGGTTTCAAAAGTAACAGTCAGTTTTTTCCCCTTTTTGAGTCGCCGCCAAAATCTGTTGCGGATCGGAGCGCCGGTGTAACACCCACCAGTGTCGCACGTCAGAATGCCGAGCCGCATTGGTCCTTTGCTTTTGTCGACGCGCAAGACAACCCGGGCAGGGATGTAGATTCCCAGCGGCAGCGCGAGCTTGATCGCCCGCACAGGCTTTTTGCGTCGCTTTTCGATAACGACGGACAGGAGCCGCTGGCCGGTTTCCCGGAGAAAAAGTTGCTGCGTAATGCGGCAATCCGGTTGGCTCGCCTTTGGCTTGTCCGGGCAATTTACAATCCAGTTTGGCGGTGGCTTGCCGTCGCCTGTCGATGCGCGGTCGACTTGCTGTGCTGTGGCGAGGGCTATATCGACGGCGATCCCGAAAACGACAATCGGCAGGTAGATGAAAATTGCTCTCGCAGATCGACTTACCGGCATTCTCTTGCGTCCTTCGGTTTTGCGCATGACCACTACTCGATGAGGATGCCGCGCTTTCGGGCGATTGCGACGGCTTCGCCTCTGCGATAGGCGCCAAGTTTCTTGCAAATGTTCCCGAAGTGAAACTTGACGGTGCGGTCGGTTATTCCAAGATCGCGGGCAATCGTCTTGTTGGTCAGCCCCTCCGCGGCCGCGCGAAGGCAATCCATCTCGCGCTGGGTGAGGGCGTCCCTTTCCGGATCGTCGGCAGTGACCATGTCCGAGACGCGTTCCGAGAGATACGTGTTCCCCTTCGCCACGGCCCGTACGGCAATCTGTACCTCGCGGAACGCTGCGTCCTTGAGCACGTAACCGGCCAACCCTCTGGCGAGAAGATCCCGTGCGAAGGCAGCTTCGAGATGCATGGTCAGGGCCACGAGCCCGCAGGGCACGCCGGACTCGTGAACCCGCTCGATGATGGCTGGAAGTCCCGGGCCGGGCATGGATATGTCGACGATCGCGACGTCCGGCCGGCATTCGTCGATCGCGATCAGCAGATCATCGCCATTTTCGACAATGGCGACGAGATCCATGTCGCTCGTCGTGGCGAACAACTGCGCCACCCCTTCGGTGAACATCTGGTGGTCGTCGGCGAGGACGACACGAAGCATACCGTTATCTCCTTGCGGCTCAGACATCGGTTTTCTCCAGCGGGACCGTTACCCTGAGGGTTGAGCCACGATCGTTTCCGGGCGCAATTTCCATGCGGCCACCCAACAGCCTCACGCGTTCCGCGATAGATTTCAGCCCCATGTGAACGCCTTCCGCTTCTCTTGCCGGTGTGCCATTCAGACCGACCCCGTCGTCGCTGACGTCGAGGACGATATGCCGGTCGGATTGCCGAAGCGTCACGTCGATCCGTGTTCCGTCGCTGTGCTCGACCGCGTTCTTGAGAGCTTCCTGAAAGGTCCTGTACAGGTGGTCCCGGACCCGGTCGGGCAATTCGAGGCTCGACGGTGCGTCGATGCGGACGACGATCGGCTTTTGGGTCTCGAGACGTTCCGCATGGCTTTTCATGGCAACCGCAAGTCCGTGCTTTTCAAGAAGGGCCGGCGAGAGGTCGTGGGCTATGCGGCGGGTGTCCTCGATCGCGTGGGAGACGTCGTCGACCAGAGAGGTGAGCCGGGCGGACACGGCATGGTCCTCCTTGGCGTCGGATTCGATCAGTTCCAGTTTCAGCTTAATGGCGGTCAACCATTGCCCGACCCCGTCGTGAATGTCTCGCGCAAGGCGCCCGCGTTCGTTCTCGTGTGCCATGAGAACGCTGGAATTGGCCTGATGCAGCGCCTTTTCGGTCTCGAAGAGCCGCTGGCCGACCACGAACGCGAGCGACAGAAGAAGAGAAAGAGTACCCAGATCGATCTGGCGGAAACCGAAATAGGCCTCGGTGACGTTCGTTGTCACTGCGATGTCTGAAAGCACCGTCAGCGTCAGCATCCCGAGTCCGACGAGCAATGGAATGCCGTGCGGTTCGCGGCGCCATACCGCGCTCAGACACCAGAAGAGGATGAGGAGCAGGGCGACGCTCATGCCGCTGTGCATCACCGCGTTGCTGTGCACGCGCCAGACTTCAAGCCATTCGATTCCGTTGGCGGGAAAACTGATCATGCCGACGACCATGATGATCTGCGTCGTGCGGCCCAGACGCCCGACCGGATGGTCGAAAACATGGGCTACGAACGAGAGCAGAGCGACCGGCGATAGCGCCAGTAGTATGGCGGCGAGAAACTCGACCGGTTGCGAGTTCAGTCCGGCTTCGTGGAAGAAATGCCGGCGTTCCAGGGATCCGAGGTAGTAGAACCCGAACGCCGCGAGGAAGAGCATCACCGCTCGATCCCGAACGCCGACAGCAAGCGCGAAGACGAGGATCAGCGCAATGACGCTTTCGACCCCGAAAAAGAAGAAGTCGACGCTGGCGAAGCGTTGTCGCTGAGCCGTGTAGTCTGGCAGGGCTTTCAGGTAGTCGACCAACGCGACAGGTCCGCTGATGATGCCGCCTTCATCCACATAGGGTTTTCGCGCGATCCTGACGGCGAGAACGTTGGGCCGATCCGAATGGAGAAGTCCCGGGCCGAACGGATAAAGCCTGGGCAGGACGGGGGGGTAATTGTGCCAGACGGATCGTCGTGGTCCCACAAGCCCTTCGCCGCCAATCCTCACGCCGTTGAGATAGGTTTCATCAGCCCGGGTCAGGACGCCGAAGCGGATGGCGGGACGGGCGCTCGACCATCCGTCGGGCAGGCTGAACGTGATGCGGTACCAGGCGACATCCGGTGCGGGCGGAACCCCTGCGGCCCGGAGACTGCCGGGGACGTCTATGCGCCGCCAGGCGCTGTCGTCGTAAGCGGGGTCCGCCAGTTCAACGCCGTCGAGTTGCGAAGTGAACGCCGCTGTTCCTTCAAGCGAAATGTCGGGCGGGGCCGTGTCCGCGCTGGCGATCGCCGCCGAAATGAAGACGTACAGACACACAAGGCAAGCCGTCGCCAGTGCGTGCAGCGTGCCCCGCAAAATCGTCATGCGTGTCCCCAGCCAAATCTTGTGCAGTGCCCCATACTGCCGAGCTGACGTTATGCCCTGTCTCGGGAGACGGCAACACTGGCCTTTGGGACAGGGTGAACGGCGAGACCACCCGGGCTTTCGCCCCGTCGGGGGATGATCAGGCCGCCTACTGGCCAATGGGACAGGTTTTCAAGCGTCTTAGCAACATGTTGTAATTCCGACTGGGGTGCTGTGTTCGTGCGTGGCCCAATGCGGGATTTTGCAGCCGCTCGCACGAGGCGCAATTGCCGGGGAGGCAACAAACATGGGTTCGGTCTGCTTCAGAGCCGCGTTTGCGCGCCGGATGAAACGTGCGGGGGTGTACATACTCGCGCTGGCATTCGGGTTGCAGCCGCTCAACACAGGCCTGGCCCAGCAGATCGTTCCCGAGGCCGGCGGCGCTGCCGTGGTCAGTGCACCGCTCAAGCCGGAAGTCGAGGTCCTCAACATCGTCGCGCCCAATGGCAGCGGCCTGTCTCACAACAAGTTCCTGGAGTTCGGCGTCAAGCAACCCGGCCTCATCATCAATAATTCCAAGGTAAATGTTGAAACCCAGATCGGCGGGGCCATCCACGCAAACCCCAACCTGTCCGGCGGGACGGCGAGCATTATCCTGAACGAAGTGACCGGCGCGGCTCCCTCCCAGTTGCTCGGTCCGCAGGAACTCGCCGGCGACCGGGCGGAATACATTCTCGCCAATCCCAACGGGATCACATGCAACGGTTGCGGCTTCATCAATTTTCCCCGTGCCACGCTTACGACCGGGACGCCGACTGTGAATGGCGCCGGCGCCCTGACCGGGCTCGAGGTGACGGGCGGTCAAATCGGCATCGGTGCGAATGGACTAAACGCAATCGGGGCTGACATCTTCGACATCGTCAGTCGCTCGATCCTGATCGAAGGCCAGATCAACGCCAAGGATCTTGGCATCTTTGGCGGATCGCAGACCTTCGATTATGCCGGTCGCTCGACGACGGCCAACGCAGCCGGCGCTGGAGCACCGGCATTCGTTATCGATTCCACCGCGTTCGGCGGCATGTTCGCCGACCGGATCGGAATCGTCGGGACTGAAGCCGGAGTCGGCGTGCGGATGCGCGGCGACATGGCGGCGAACACGTCGAACCTCTCGATTTCTGCATCCGGCAAGATCACCATGGGCAATCCGGGTGGTACGCGCCAGCGGGTGAATGCGGCCCAGGACGTCACGATCAACGCGACGGGCGGGGCGGATGTCGAGCTGATCAATTCTGAGGTGATTGCCGGGCGCAACCTGACGGCCAGCGGCGCTACGCTCACCGTCGACACGGCATCGGTCCAGGCGGATAACGCTCTACAGGTCAACGGGACGAACCTGACGGTACGAAACGCCAGCAAGGTCATCGGGGCCGCAGCCGCACTTCGCGGGGACGCCGGCACGGCCGGAACGGGTGACTTGACGACAAACCTGAGCGGCGCGGCCGAAATCCTGAACTCGGCGGTCACCAGCGGCAACACGGCGACGGTTGGCGCGAACACGCTGACGATCGATGGCGACAGCCTGGCGACCAACAGCAAGGGTGTCGTCGCCGCGGGCCAGTTGCAGATCAACGTCGCCACCAGTACCGACAATTCCGGATCGCTGCGTGGCCAGTCGATCACACTCGGGGGCAACGGTCTCGGCAGCGGCGCAAGCACCAACTCTGGTGAGATTGCCGCGACCTCCTCGATATCGGGGCACACGACCGGAAGCCTGACGAACAGCGGCAAGATAAATGCCCCAACCACGGTCTCGCTGTCCTATTCGGGTGTCCTGACCAACGCGAGTTCCGGTGAGATAGGCGCGGACCAGATTACCCTCAACGGGGTGCTTGCCAACTCCGGCAAGATCAAGGGCTCATCCTCTGCGCTTGTCCGTACGCCGACGACGCTGTCAAACCTCGCAGGCGGCGAGATCTCGGCTCCAGTAGTCAACTTCCAGTTTACGGGCGCAACGAAATCCCTGACGAACGCCGGCAAAATCGCCGCTACGACGACGCTCAATCTCAACCGCAATGCGGCAGGAACGCTTGACCAGGTCTTCACCGGGTTCGAGAACCAGGCGGCTGGCGACATTGCTGCGCCGGACATCGTTCTCAACCTGAACACGTCTTCGACCAACGCCGGACGCATTGCCGCGTCCAACAAACTGGATATCAACGCCGGGACGATTTTCGTTTCGCTGGCCAACCACGGGACGTTGGCGGCCGGAAACATTCTGGAGATCGATGCCGATATCCTGACCAATTACGGGCAGATCACACAGGCGGGCACGGCGAGCACCCAAATCACCGCGCGCGTTCTGAGGAACCAGACCAACGCGACGATACATTCGAACGGCAGCATGTCCATTTCCGGCGGCCGTGGCGCGACGGCGTCACACGGCACGGGATATGTCAACTTCGCCGGTGGCAAGATCAGTTCATCGATCGACCTCACCATTTCCCAAGGTGCGGACACGGCAGGTCAACTGGACGAGTTCATCAATGCCGGTCTGCTTTTTGCCGGTCGCAATCTCGCGATCAATAACTGGGAGCAGTTCCAAAACAGCAATACGACCGCGTTTGGCACCGGTACGCCCCGGCCGGTCGTGTTCGCAGGCAACAGTTTCGCGTTCAATTCGGGCGCGGGAACTCTGGTAAACACCAACGGTCTGGTTGAGACCCAGAGCGGAGACGTCACAGTCACCGCGGCAAGTCTGGAGAATACGCATTCCCAGTCGCAGATCATCTCCGGGCGCGACGTCATCGCAAACGTCACCAACGTCAGCAACTCGGGCGGGCTGATTTCGGCAATACGGAACGCTTCGTTCGCAGGCAGCGGCACGTTTCAGAATTCCGGGGTGATCGAGGCGCTCGGCACGATTGCGGTAAACAGTTACGCGGCTGTCAACAATACCGGCGGCACGCAGCGAACAGGTTTTACCGGATCCGGCGTGACGTCGAGTGCAGGCTCGGCTGCCGGCACCGGCCTTCCGGGTCTGTCATCCCTGGGAGCGCTGCCGGCCGTGGCGACCCCGATCCCCAACACGTTCTTCATCATCAATCCCGATCCGACTTCGCCCTTCCTGATCGTTACGGATCCGAGCCTTGGGCTCAGCGGGCTCAACAGTTCGGACATTCTGATCGAGGGTCTGGGGTTCGATCCGGCAGATTACTATCGACTGGGCGATCCCTATTACGAACAAATACTGGTTCGGCAACAGCTTCTCGCGGAGGCGGGGCAAAGGTTCATCGCCGCCGGATTTGCCAGTGAAGATCAACAATACAAACACCTGCTCGAAAACGGCCTGCAGGTCTCGAAGGAACTCAATCTTTCGATCGGCGTGGCGCTGACCGCAGACCAGGTCAATTCCCTCATCAAGGATGTCGTGATCCTCGTCGAGGAAGAAGTCTTCGGTCGCAAGGTTCTCAGGCCGAAGGTCTATCTGGCCAGTGCCACCAAGGCGGCCCTCGCCAAGGGCACACGCCTCGCTGCGGCCAACATTTCCATCAAGGACGCGGGGAGCGTCCGGAACGACGCCACGCTCGTTGCCGGCAACACGGTCCAGATCGATGCGGATTCCGTCACCAACACCGGCACCACGAAGGGCGACACGGTCGTCATTCTTGCAGAGAACGATATCAGGAACCTGAGCGGGACCATCGAAGGCCGCCGTGTTGGCCTGAAGACCGAGAAGGGCGATATCGTCAACGAAACCGTGGTGAAGACACGGGTCACAGGCGACAAGGATAACTACGAGACAACCAGTACCGTCGGCAAGACGGCAACGATCAAGGCCGATGAGACGCTTGTGCTCGATTCAGCCCGCGACATCGTCTCGCTGGGCGGTGACATCTCGTCGGGCGGTGATGCTGCACTTCTGGCGAAGCGTGACGTGACGATCGCCGCTCAGACCGTGGTCAGCGGCTCGCGACAGTCCAGCAAGTCAAGCAAGGCGAGCGGGCTCGTCAAGAAAAGCAAGACAGTCACCAATTCCAAGACCGAGAAAATCGGATCGAACCTGGATGTGGGCGGCAATCTGGTGGTAGATGCCGGGCAGGATTTCAACCTGATAGGTTCGGATCTGGATGCGGGCGGCGACGCGGCGATCAAGGCTGGCCGCGACGTAAACATACGCGCGGCGATCGAAACCGAAACGACGGTTACGAAAACCAAGAAAAATGTCGGTTTCATCAAGAAAACCAAGACGAAAACCGAAACCAAGACGACGGCGGTCGAGAGCACGGTCAACGTCGGAGGCGACCTGAGCGTCGAGGCAGCGCGGGACCTGGCCGTTGCAGGCAGCCAGATTTTCTCCGGGGGAGACACGTCGCTCGACGCCGGAAACGATGTACGCATCCTAGGCGTCGAAGAAGGCACGAGCGTCAAGACGACCAGCAGCACGTCGGTCGGAGGCGCGGGTGTCGGCGGCAGTTCGACGTCACGAACCGAGACGACGGTCAAGGGGTCGACGGTGTCGGCCGGCGGCAATCTGTCGGTAACGGCAGGCCGGGACGTGGCGGTCGAGGGCAGCAAGGTCAGTGCCGTCAACGACCTGAGCCTGGCGGCCGAGCGCGACGTGAGCATCACGGCGGCGGAAAACTCGGTGACCACGTCGAGCAGCAGCCACGCGGGACTGGGCGCCGCGGGCACGAAGTCCGCTTCAAGCAGTTCGACCACCACGCTCACGTCGAGCGAATTGTCCGCCGGCAACAGTATCAAGATCACGTCCGGACGCGACACCAGCATCGTCGGATCCAAGGTGGATGCGGGCAAGGACATATCAATTGACGCGTTGCGGGATGTGAACATCGCCGCGGGGGAGCAGTCGACATCCTCGTCCAGTTCGAACAGCAGCGGACTTGGCGCCGCCGGGACGGCATCCGGTTCAACATCCTCGTCGACGACGCTGGTGGCGTCGGAACTGAATGCCGGCAAGAACGTCAAGATCACGTCTGGCCGCGATGCCAGCGTTACCGCTTCGACGGTCAACGCCGGAAAAGATCTCACGGTCGACGCGGGCCGCGACGTCACTTTCGGGTCCGGTCGGGAGACGACCTCGTCGTCACAGCAGAGCGGCAGTGGGCTCGCAGTGATCGGCAAGGGGTCGTCATCCGCAAGCTCGTCATCGAATGTCAAGTCGGCGGAACTGTCGGCGGGCAACAATGTATCGATCACGTCCGGACGCGATACAAGCGTGATCGGCTCGACTGTCGATGCCGGCAGGGATCTCGATGTGGACGCGGGAAGAAACCTCAGTGTCCTGGCGGATCGAAACTCCACGTCGTCGCAAAGCTCCAGCAGCAGTTCATTTGGCGTCATGGGAAAGAGTTCCGGTGAAAAACTCGAAAACACGACGCTGAACGGCGGGAGGTTGTCCTCCGGCAACAACGTGACGATCAGGTCCGGTCAGGACACCACCGTCGTCGGCTCCACGGTGGAGGCCGGGCAAGATCTTGCCGTCGATGCTGGCCGCGACATCACGGTGTCGGCGGGCCGTGAAACCGCCACGACGTCGCAAAGCAGCAGCAATAATCATCTCGGCGCGTTCGGCACGGACACGAGCGAGACAGTAACGGCGACGAAGCTCAAGGGCGGCGAGCTTTCCGCCGGCAACAATGTGACGGTCACCTCCGGGCGCGATACCAACGTGGCGGCGTCGAAGGTCGAGGCCGGCAACAACGTGACCGTCGATGCCGGGCGCGACGTAAACGTTCTGTCGAAAAACGAAACTCTCGACATTGTGAAGGAACGGGAGAAACGAGGCTTCTCGGTCAGCATGTCGACCGACAGCGTGGGCAATGCGGACGCCAGCTATTCGCGTACGAAGACGACGGAAACCGCGCATATGGAGGCCGCAAAAGGATCCCAGATCAAGGCCGGAAATTCGGTGAACCTTTCCGCGAAGAACAATCTCTCCATCACCGGTTCCGAGGTGACGACAGGCAAGGGAGATATCGCGCTCGAGGCCGGCAACCAGGTCAACATCCTGGCGGCGGAAGAGAACTCGTCCTACGAGAAAAACACGGTGGAATCCAAAGTCGGTTTCACGGCGCCAGTTGGGGGCGTGACCAATCCGGTGGGGCTGGCGTTGACCGGTCTGTCCCTTGTGGCGGGTGAAGGCATCGGCGTGACCGGCAGCCATCGCGAGACGAACGAACGAATGGAAGCCCAAACCTTCTCAGGGTCGAAACTGGGTGCGGCCGGAAATCTCCGGATCAAGGCGGGCGGTGACGTGACCGATCAGGCGGCTGAACTGTCGGCGGGGAAAAATGTGAACATCGACGCCGGCGGGTCCTATACCAGCAAGGCCGCCATCAACAAGGCGACTTCGACCACCAAGACCGAAAAGGTCGAAGTGAGCATCAGTGCCGCCGTAAACCTCGGCAAGCTCTCCGAGATGGCGGATGACGCCACAAAGGCCATCGAGAACAAGGAAGAGGGCGATCGCGAGGGCGCCATCGCCAATTTCGCCAACCCGAACCTGATCGGCCTCAAGGACGAGATCACGGAGGGTCTCGCGGATGCGTCTGCCCGAGTTTCCGTCGGCGTTCAATACGATAACTCGAAAACGGAGCAGTCGAGGGAAATCGCGTCGACGACGTCCATCAAGGCCGGCAAGAACGTTTCCCTGACGGCCGAGAATGATGTTCACCTTGAGGCGACGAATTTCGAGAGTGGCGGCTCCACCACCGTGGAGTCCCGCAAGGGCAACGTGACCATCGCTTCCGTCGAGACCAAGAGTACGGACAAGCTGAGTGAATTCAGCGCGGGTGGTGAAGTCGGGCTCGATGTGCTCGGTCAATCTGTGGACGTGTCCGGCAATTACAGCAAGACGAAGTCGGAAGCCACGGCAACCACCCAGACCGGCGGATCGCTCAGTGCGGGCGGCAAGGTCACAATCCGCAGCGGCACGGGAGACGTCACCCTTCAGGGCACGGATTTGTCAGGCGACAAGGGTGTCGAAATCGAAGCCGGCAAGTCGGTCAGTGTCGAGGCCCTGACGGACACCTACACCGCGTCGAGTTCCTACATCGGTGTCGACGGCACCGTAACGGTCGGCAAGAAGAGCGGTGGCATCGAGGGCAACTACCAGAAATCGTCCAGGAGCGAAAAACTGACCGACCAGACCGGGTCGACGATCGTATCGTCCGAGGGCGGCATAAAAGTCACGTCCGGTGGAGATACGTCGTTCACCGGAACGAGGCTGGGTGCCGCAGGAAATGTTGATGTCAACGCCGGCGGCAACGTGACCTTCAACGCCGCCAGGGACACGGCCGAAACGTCAAGCGATAACCTCGCGATCAGCGGTTCGGTTTCGTTTTCGGCAGGCAAGGCCGCGGGCGGCGCACAGGAGGGGACGCCTTCCGCCGCGTCGGCCAAGTTCAGCTTTGAACGCTCGAGCGAGAATGCCAAGGCGAGCCAGAGCGAAGCAGGACTGATCGTCTCAGGCGGCAACGTCTCGGTAACGTCCGGTGTCGACACGACCTTTGAAGGAACGAACATCGGCTCGAAAGGGGACACGAGCGTGGCGGCCGGCGGCAATGTGCGTTTCGACGCGACGCAGGACACGTACGAAACCTCGTCGAACACGATTGCCGTCTCAGCGGGCATCAGCGGCTCGAAACAGAAGACGAAAAACACCTTCAAGGGCAACGAACACGATCAGCTCAAGGCGTTCCAGCAGGCCAAGGCGGCAAAGGCCGGAGGAAAGAAGGGGAAGCAGGGGGCTTCCGTACCGATGCCTGCGAATACCGGCACGACGGCTACGACGGCCACGTCCAAATCCCTCTCGTTTGCGTTCAAGAAGGAAAGCGTCTCCGAACGCAGCACCCGTGAAACCGGTTCGCAAATCGTCACCGGTGGCGACTTGACCGTAAGCTCGGGGGGTGGAGACGTCCTGCTCAAGGGGGTCGACGGTGTCGTTGGCGGCAACCTTTCCGTCGAGGCGAAGGAAGGTGACGTCACCTTCGATGCGACTGAAGATACCTACAGCCGCAGTTCGTCCCTGGTCGACATCGAAGCGAGTTACGGCAAGACCTCAACATACAAGGGGCCGAGTTTCGCGCTGTCCAAGGACGGGCAGACCAAAGTCAAGAACGCACCCACCGCGTCCGGCAAGAAGGGCACCAAGGTGACGCTGACGGATGCAGATATCAAGAAGCGCAACGCCAAGCAAACGACGAACACCTCGTTCAAGCTGAAAGTCGAGGTCGACAAGGAAAACACGGATATCGTCCAACGCCGAGGCGGCACGATCACCACCGGCGGCGATGCGCGCGTGATCGCCGGGCAGAATCTCACGTCCGTCGGCGGAAATGTCGACGCCTCAGGCAATGTCGACGTCGAGGCTGGCGGCAATATCGATCTCAAGTCCGCCGAATCCTCGGTGACCTACAGCCAGAAGAGCGTTCTCATAGACGTTGGCGGCAGCAACCAGAACATAACGCAGTATTCGAAGGAAGACGGGCAGAAGGTCGCCGGCAAACAGACCATTACCCAGTACGAGATGGAAAAGACCCAGCAGGGCAACCTGGACGTCAAGATCGGGCCAGACGGCAAGAAGGTCCAGAAGGGAAGCAAGACCGCACAGCTCACAGGGAAGGTAACGAAAGGCACGACGAGCGAAATTGACCACCAGACCCAGACATTCACCGAAATCAAGACCGAGCGCGACCGCGGGCAGAACTACGGAGCGCTCAATGTGGGCGTGGATGTCGCGGTGAAAAATTACGAGAGCACGACGCACGACCAGGCGGGCTTCTCGTCCGGCGGCAAACTGTCGCTGAAGTCGGGCGGTGACACGAGCCTCACCGGAGCGAAACTCTCCGGCCGGGAAGTCGATGCGGACATCGGTGGAACCCTGACCATCCGCTCCGTCGTGGACACGGAGAACTACAACGCGACGGAGTTCAGTTCCTACGTCGCCGGCGGCAAGGCCAGCATCAAGGCGAAACCGCCAAAGGCGGGCGTTTCGATCGATAAGGGCGGCAACGCCTATGCAATGAAGCCGAAGACGAACAAGCTCACCAAGGCGACATCTTTTCTTTCGCCGACCGTAAAAGGCGACCTCGACAGGGTTTTGAGCACAGGTGTTGAACTGAAGGTCACCACCGCAAAGGGCGACAGTGCGATTATCCGGGAACAGAGCGGGATTGTCGGCCAGGGGCTGGTCAATGTCGATGTTGGCGGAAAAACGACGCTGGACCTGGGGATCATCGCGAGTGACACCGACGGGCAAACCCAGCTCGACACGAGCGATATCGAGATCCAGCGCCAGACGTTCGAAGGCGGCGTGACCGAAAAATCAGCGGACTTCAATGTCTCCTTGCGGCCGGACCAACTCATCAACCCGGAAGATCTCGGAAGTGGTGTCGGCGCCGGCCTCACGACACGCAAGACACGACAGAGCCAGACGGTGCAGACAACCATCGGGTCGGGCAGCGTCACAAGCTCCTTCGAAGGCTATACGGCGGCGCGGAATACCAACCGGGATGCATCGCAGGCAAACGTGACGTCCGAGAAGACAACGACGAAAAAAGGCGGCGGTTTCGGTAACCACGAGGGACGTGATCTTGGCCAGGAGATAAAGGAAGACCTCGGTGAACGGGTCGACAATGCCCAGGCCGCCGGCTCGGACCTGATCAACACCGCAAAGGACAACAAAGCAACGCTGGAATCGAATATCCGCGAAGGCCAGCAGGAACTTGTCGCCGCAGTCGTCGGAGATTCAACGAAGGGGACAAGCACGACACTTGAGACGGCGGCCGAGGAACGGACCCAGACCGCGTATGCCGCGCCGCCGGTCGCCGAAACGGTAGCAGCCGTAACCGAAGCCGTCGGTTCGCTGAAGGAAACCGAAGTCAAGCTTTTGGTGGCGCAGCCCAAGGTCAAGCTCGCCATCACCGTGTCGGCGGCGATGAAGGTTGCGGTCAAAAAACATGCCAGCATCGAGAAGATCCCGGATACGGAAAAGAGACGCATCCTGCGAACTGCCGGCGTGGAGGTGGACACCTCCGTCAGCGGCGAAGCGCTCACCGAGCTGCTTCAGAAAAGTGTCGCGGCATCCGTCGATGCCGGTGCAGGTATTGCCAGTTCCCTGGGGACGACCGCTTTTGGACTTTCAGCCGATGACGCTGGTGAGATGCTGAAAGCTCTGGGGCTTAAAAGTGAAGAGTAGCGCACGGGTATCAGTTCAGAACCTGCAGCAGGTTCGAGTAGTCGTCGGTCCAGATGTCGACGTCCGGGTCGGTCCGGGCCTTGTTCCAGCGGTCTTCCGTCTCGTCGAAGGGAAAGTCACCGATTTCACGGCCAAGGACCATCCACTGGGACGGAAACTCCGTCGAGTTCTTTTCCGTCGGCGCGTGGGACTGGACAATGGCGATAAGTCCGAGAGCGGCCGCCTGGTTCGCGATCTGGCCCTCCAGTGAGACATGCCGGTTGCTGATATGGATCGCGATCAACCCGTTTTCGTCGAGTTTGCGGAGATACAGCCGGAAGGCCTCGCGCGTCAGCAGATGCATGGGAATGGCGTCGGAAGAAAACGCATCCAGGATGATGAGATCGTAGTGATCGTCGGGGGCGTCCAGCAGCGAAAGGCGCGCATCGCCGAGGATGATCTTTGCGTTGTCGCCGCACTTTTCGAGGTAGTGAAACCAGCGCGCGTCGCGTGCGAGCGCGACGACATGTGGATCGATCTCAAACAGGTCCCAGGTCTGACCGGGCAGCTTGTAACAAACCGAGGTTCCCACCCCGAGCCCGACCGACGCCACGTGCCTGTGCGACTTGGTCTTGCGAAGCGCCACGAACAGCTGACCCAGCGGCCCGTCGAGATGATAGTAGGAGGTCGTCAGCCTGTACGTCCTGGGGTCGGTCGTCTGCCATCCGTGGATCGTGCTCCCGTGAGAAAGCTGAAGCACCTGGCCGTCGATGATGCGCTTGATTTGGAACGTGCCGAAGAAACTCCGAGACCGGTGAAGAATGTCGGAGTCGTGAGTGGCGACGCTGTAGACGATGAGGGCGGCGGCGAGGCTGGCGCCGAACGCGACCCTGTTGGCGAAGACCATGGCGATGCCTGCAACGACCATGACCAGCGACGCGACGCCCGCCCAGCGAATGGCCCAGGTCTCCATGGGGACATAGGCGAGAGCTGCGGCAAGCGCGCCAAGCACGACAAGCAGACCAGCCGGGACGTAGGCGATCGAGATGTGCAGCCGGGAGATGCCAAAAAGAGATTTCCATGTCGGACCGAGGAGGGCGGCGAGCAGCAGAACCAGGGGATATTCGTAGAGGTCGTGAAAAACGGCCGGTGCGACAAGCGCGTTGAAAATGCCGCCGCAGACACCGCCGAGAGACATGAAGAAATAGAACTCGGTGAGCCGGCTCGCGGCGGGCCTATCGCCGGCCAGCGTGCCATGGCAGACCAGTGCGCAGACGAAGAAATTGGCCACGTGAACTCCGATCCCGACGATGCCCGGCCAGCCGGAAAAGAGAGGTGCTCCGGCGGCAAGCGCCAGTGCAGCGACGAGCGTAAAAGGCTGGAGCACCACGGCCCAACCGAAACGCGATGCGGTCCCGCGGGAAAACACGAGCACGAAACTGAAGAGGTACAGCCCGAGCGGCACCATCCAGAACAAGGGTGTTGCCGGGAAATCGCGCGTGATCTGGGTGGTCACGCCCAGCAGGAGGCTGGACGGCACGAAGGCGAGCAGTGTCCACCAGCCCCTTTGCAGAAGCAGCGCCCGTCGCGACGTCGGCGGGCCGTCCGGGGATGCGGGAGCCGAGACGATGGTCGGGCCGGACCCGACACGGACATTGCGCAGCAGCATGAAACCGCAGACCGCAATGAACACGGTGAGAGTGGCGAATCCCGCCGACCAGGCCAGCGACTGTGTCTTAAGCCCGAATGCCGGTTCAAGCAGGAAGGGGAAGGCAAAGACGACGGCGAGGCTGCCGACATTGCTGGCGCCGTAAAGGAAGTAAGGGTCATGTGCCTGGTGGTGCCTTGTCGCGGCGAACCAATGCTGCAGGAGCGGTGCGTTCGCGGACAGCGCGAAGAATGGCAGCCCGAGGCTGGCGACAAAGAGGCCGAGCAGCCAGAAGCTTACAGACCCGTCACCCGGTACGCGCCCGAATTCGCCACTCACCGCGACCGGGAGGAAAAACAAGGCGCCGACGCAGACGCCGAGATGCAGGACAATCTGATGTTTCGGCGCCAGCACCCGCACGATCAGATGTGCATAGAGGTAACCGCACAACAGCAATGCCTGAAAAAAAAGCATTGCGACGGTCCAGACGGCTGGCGCGCCGCCCACGTGCGGCAGTATCATCTTGGAAAACAGCGGCTGTATCCAGAACAGCAGGCATGCGCTGGCGAAAATCGTTACGGCGAAACACGGGAGCAGCGCCGGGTCGTGCCGACCCGGAGCTTCCTTGGCTTGGGTCTGGTCGTCCGGGGTGCGAAGGATTTCACTGTTTTCCATCAGGGTTTCGGTACTCGCGACACGTGTGTTTCTACCCTGCCCGAAGTCCGTCCGCCGGGGAACCCCAAACCGGCTTTTTTCGTGGCGAATCAAGCACCTTTACGGTCTATTGAAGCGTGCAGCGAGGTCGAATTCGCTAGCGTTATGTCTGTGTATCGAGTGGGGGAATCGTCAGGAGTGGCGCGCCAGCGTCGAGCGGTTCGGTTGGGCGACGTAAGGCATTGGCCGTCACACAGGGCAGGCGCACGTGGACGTCATTGATCGTATCCAACAAGGCGCACTGGGAGGTGTCCCGGTTGCGGTGACTGCTGCGGTCCTGGCTTTTCTTCTTGCCGCGTCGGCGAGCGATGTTGCCCTGTCCCAGACACCTGCCGACCAGCTGATCATCCAGCAGGAGACCGACCGCCTTCAACGCGAAGAACAGTTGCGCCGCCAGGATTTTCTCGAAGACCAGGATGTGCGCCGGCGCCCGCCAACGGCGGTCAGCGTTCCCGCGCCGGATCTCGGTCCCGACCAGGCGCCGGGCCGGTGTTTCCAGGTCGATGTCATCGATGTCAGGAACGCTCGGTTCTTCACCAGGCCGGACCAGAACGTGCTTCTGGCTCCCTATCTCGGAAAGTGCATAGGTCTCGCCGATATCCAGTCCATACTCCGTCAGATCACGGCGTTTTACATCGACGAGGGTCTGGTGACTTCCCGGGCCTATGTTCCTGAGCAGGATCTCGGTGACGGGACGCTCGAGATCGAAGTCGTGGAGGGCAGGCTCGAGGCGATCGAGCCGGAGAACCGGTCGACGGGCGTCAATTTCTACACCGCTTTCCCGCATCTCACGGGGGAGGTGCTCAATATCCGCGACATCGAGCAGGGGCTTGAGCAGATCAATCGCCTGCGTTCGAACGATGCCCGCATGTTGCTCTATCCGGGAACCAAACCGGGCTACTCACGCATCGTGGTCAAGAACGATCCGGGCTTCCGTATCGGCGTGGTTTCGTCGATGGACAATTACGGCAGCGAGACGAGTGGCCGCTACAAGGCGGACGGTTCGCTCTTCCTCGAAAACCTCCTTGGTCTGAATGAACAGATCATCCTCGGATACGGACGCAATCTCGACGAACCTAACCGGCTCAGTCTCAGCGAATCCATGTCCGTGCTGGCCTCCATCCCGTACGGTTACTGGACGCTTTCCGGAGGATATTCGAAATTCGACTATCGCGCGCTGATCGCCGGACAGGTCCAGAGCTTCAAGTCAGACGGGACCGGGGATACCTATAGCGTCAACCTATCCTACGTTCTGCAGCGTGGCCGGACGAGCAAGACCACCGTGACAGCCGGTTTCGTGCGCAAGAACAACAAGAATTTCATCGAGGATTCAAAGCTCGTCACCAGCAGCCGCGTCCTGTCCATCGCCGATATCAGCATCGTTTCTTCGTTTTACGGGCTGGGCGGGTCCTGGACGTTGGATGCGGGAGTGTCGCAAGGCCTGCCGATCCTGGGTACTGCCGGCAACCCGGAAGCGCCGGGCTTGCCCGAGATCGAGTTCACCAGGTTTCACGGTGGCGTCACTTATTCGACGGGCACCCGGATCGGCCCTATCGTCGCGGGCATCATCACGTCGGCAAGCGCGCAATACTCGGAAGACTTCCTACCAAGCACCGAGCAATTCAGTCTTGGCGGAGTCTATACGGTTCGCGGGTTCCAGGATCAGTCCATATCCGGAGACCAGGGTGTTCTCATACGCAACGAGTTCTACACGGCCCTACCGGCAACAGGCATGGCATTCATCGATGACGTGCTTGGCACCCTGCGTCCCTACATCGCGCTCGACGCCGGCCACATCTTCCGGCACTTGCTCCAGGAAGGCGGCACGATGGCGGGCGCGGCCGTCGGACTCAAGGCGGTTGGAGGGATTCTTTCCTTCGATCTCGCCTACGCAATGCCGCTCAAGCACCCCGACTTGATCTCGAACCCGGACAACGCCATCTACTTCCGGGCCGGTGTTGCATTCTAGAACCGGTCTGCATCACCCACCGACGGCACAAGATGGGTTCCGCAGACGTCGCGCGGTGTCCCGGCGCCAGGTGCGCACGGACCGGTTCGCCGACGCCAGGAAACTGATCTGAGCGAACCTGAGCCATGTAATCCGGCTCGGCGATTTGGCCAGCAATGGCGGTTGTTCAGCGGAGAAACTTGTCTTCAATTCGCATGCTAGGCGGCAAGTCGATGACCGATACCTTTTCGGTGCTCTCTTAGTTGGGATCAGAATCGCTTTGTGTAATTGATCAATAGTTTTTTTAGCGACCCTCAAAATCGGTAACAATAATTCACATGATAAATAAAAATGTGGATAACGCATGTTCAGTGTGAATTTATATTTATAGGTATACTGATTTCCAATCGGATAAACGTTAAGTATATGATTCTTAATAGCAATTTGTATTGTAAATAATATCGATTTGACTTTGAATGTAGAGGGGTGCACAGTTTTAATGTGCCGGACGGTTTTGGGGGAGCGGTCACGAATTATCAAAACAAAAAACTGAATGAACGCTTGCATCGCGTCGTCTGTCACCAATCCGCAATAGTGGTGAGGGGACCATGGCTGACATCACAGGGACCAATAACGACGATCTGATTATCGGTACGAATGATGATGATGAAATCACCGCGAAAGGCGGAGATGACATCATTTTGTCCGGGGACGGCGACGACACGATCAAGGGCGGCGGCGGAGACGACCTGATCGTCAGCGGAGACGGAGACGACACCGTCAAGGCAGGGTCCGGTGACGATGTCGTCATCGCAGGTGATGGCGACGACACGGTCAGCGGCGGCAAGGGCGACGATCTCATATTCGGTGGGGACGGAGATGACGTCCTGAAAGGCGGGCAGGGCGACGACATCATCATTGCCGGAGACGGCGACGATCTGGTGCGTGGCGGTTCCGGTGACGACTTCATTTCAGGTGGGGACGGCGACGACACCATTTTCGGCGGTGCCGGATCAGACGTCATTTTCGGTGGCGACGGGGCGGACACGATCAGCGGTGGCGCCCAGGACGACGTCATCGCCGGCGGTACCGGTGACGACGACCTCTCCGGAAATGGCGGCGACGATTTCATTGCGGCAGGGTCAGGCAACGACATCGTGTCGGGCGGTGCAGGGGACGATGTGATCCTCGGGGGTGCCGGCAACGATGACCTGAGCGGTAATGGCGGGGACGACCTTATCGGCGGCGGCTCCGGCGACGACGCGATTTCAGGCGACGGCGGTGATGACAGGATCGCCGGTGAAGCGGGCGATGACACGATCGACGGCGGCGCCGGGACAGATACGGTGCTTGTCTCCGGCGATTTTGCCGACTACTCGATCCAGACCGCGGCGGGCGTCGTGACGCTCACGGATCTCAACCTGTCCGATGGCGATGACGGAACGGATACGCTGACAAATGTCGAGCAGATCCAGTTTCGCGACCAGCTGTATGTACTTGGCGGTTCGAACCAACCGCCGGACGCGATCGACGACGCCTTTTCGCTCAACGAAGACGGCACGCTCGCCGGCGACGTGCTGGCCGACAACGGCAATGGAGCGGACAACGATCCCGACGGCGACCCGATCACCGTCACGGAAGTAAACGGAAGCGCAGCCAATGTCGGCGTGCAGATCACGCTGGCGTCGGGCGCGCTCCTGACCGTCGAGTCCGATGGGACCCTGAGTTACGACACCAACGGGGCCTTCGACAGCCTGGCCGCCGGTACAACCGCGACGGACGCGTTCTCCTATGTCATTTCGGATGGCACAGCCTCCGATACGGCAAACGTCACCGTCACGATCAACGGCACGAACGACGCGGCCGTCATTGGAGGCGTCGACACGGGCACGGTCCGGGAAGACGTTATCTTGACGGTTTCGGGCGCGCTGACGATCAGCGACGTCGATGCCGGCGAAGAGGTATTCACTGCAGCGAGCGGCCTTGCAGGTGTCCACGGCACGCTCGATATCGATGCCGCGGGCAACTGGACATACTACCTCGACAATTCCGACGCGGCCGTCCAGGGGCTGACGGGTACCACCAGCCTGAATGACACAGTGCAGGTCACGTCGGTCGACGGTACGACCCACGATATCCAGATTACGATTGACGGCACGGACGACGCGCCGACGTCTTCGGACGTATCAGTTTCGACGGACGAAGACACGGCATACGCTTTCGACCTGTCGGATTTCACGTTCAACGATCCGGACAACGGTGCGGCGCTTGATCATGTAACCATTGCTACATTGCCTGCCGCCGGAACGCTCACGCTATCAGGTGTCGCTGTGAGCGCCGGCCAGCAGATCGGCGCGGGGGATCTTTCCAATCTGGAGTTCACACCCGACGCCGACGGCAACGGCACCGGATATGCGAGTTTCGATTTCGAAGTGTCGGATGGAACTCTTTCGAGCGCCACGCACACGGTCACCATAGACGTCAACACCGTCAATGACGCCCCGGTCATAAACCTGCCGGCCTTCGATCCCACGCCGTCGCCGCTGGGGTCTGAATTCGTCGTCAATACCGAGACTTCGTCGGATCAATCCGTTCCGAAACTCGCGAGCCTGAAGGACGGAGGATATGTCGCCGTATGGGATTCGCTGGGTCAGGACGGCAGCATCGGCGGTGTATATGGCCAACGCTTCGACGCTGAAGGTGTGAAAGTCGGATCCGAATTTCAGATAAATACGACGACGAACAATCACCAAGCCGAAACGGACGTGGCCGGACTGGAAGATGGTGGATTCGTCGTCGTCTGGCGCTCACAGGGACAGGATGGCAGCGGCCTTGGCGTTTACGCCCAGAGGTACAATGCCGACGGCACGACCGCCGGTTGGTCAGAAACCCAGGTCAACACCTACACATCCAGCGATCAGCACGATCCGGAAATGGCCGGACTGACGGACGGCGGATACGTGGTCACCTGGACGTCGGAAGGCCAGGACGGAAGCGTTTACGGTATCTACGGGCAGGTCTACGACGCGAGTGGTCTGCCGGACGGTGGCGAGTTCCGGATCAACCAGTACACGAACAACGGTCAGGGAACCGGTACGGTCGTTGCCTTGCCGGACAACAAGTTCGTCGCGACCTGGCATTCCGTTGGCCAGGACGGCGACCACTACGGCGTGTATGCCCGGATCTATGATGGCAGCACACCGCTCGACGATGAGTTTCAGGTCAATACGACGACGGCCAACCGGCAGTATCCGACGGGTATCGCCGCGCAGCCTGACGGAACGTTTGTCGTTGTCTGGACGTCAATCGGCCAGGACGGAAGCGACATGGGCGTATTCGCCCGGCTTTACGATGTCGGCGGT
Source organism: Hyphomicrobiales bacterium (assembly GCA_965227875.1). Lineage (GTDB taxonomy): Bacteria > Pseudomonadota > Alphaproteobacteria > Rhizobiales > JAJFHC01. Next base: position 5,050,350 of record OZ245783.1, on the reverse strand, counting down.
AACGCGCTTACCGGTGAGGTCCAGATCAATACGACGACATCCGGCATTCAGACGCTGGGAACGGTGACCGCACTTGACGGTGGCGGTTACCTGATTGCCTGGGAGTCGGAAGGTCAGGACGGCAGCGGCCGGGGTGTGTTCGCGCAGGTCCTGGACAACTCCGGCAATCTTGTCGGTGGCGAAATTCAGGTCAATGGATACGCCACAGGCGACCAGAGGATGCCAACTGTCGCGACATTTGGTGATGGCGATGTCGTCGTGGCATGGCAGACGCCGGATGTCGACGGAAGCAGCCTCGGTATTGTCGCACGGTATTTCTCCGTAAATCCCCTCTCCAGCGACGAGGACAGCCCGCTCAGTATTTCGGGAGTCACGATCAGCGATGTCGACGCGGGAACAGATCTTCTCGAACTCACGCTGAGTGTACAGAACGGCGAAATCGCGCTTGGCGACCTGACGGGACTGGTCGTCGTCGATGGCGACGGAACTGACGGAACGCTGGTCGTTCGGGGCAGCCAGACCGACCTCAATGCGGCGCTCGCTACCGACATCATCTACACGCCGGATCCCGACTACAACGGTCAGACCCATCTGCAGATCCTGATCGACGATCTGGGCGCGAACGGCAGCGGCGGTTCTCTGCAGGACAGTGAAACCCTCGAAATCACGGTCGTCGCGCAGAACGACCAACCGGTTGTCACGAGTCCGATCGCGGACCAGTCGACCGATGAAGATGCGGTTTTCGTTCTCGACGCTTCCACCAGCTTCTCGGACGTGGACGCGGGAGACATCCTGACGTTCTCCGCCACGCTCGACAACGGCGATCCGCTGCCGGCCTGGCTCAGCATCGATCCCGCGACCGGCGTGCTGTCGGGTACGCCGTCCAATGACGATGTCGGGACGATACTCGTCGAGGTCACGGCGACGGACAATGGTTCGCTGAGCGCTTCGGATACGTTCGAACTCGTTGTCAGCAACACGAACGACGCACCTGTCGTGACCGTGCCGCAGGGTGCAGTGGGTACGGACGAGGATGCCCTGTTCTCGCTCGACCTTTCCGCGAATTTCGCGGATGCCGATGTCGGCGACGTGTTGAGCTATTCCGCCACTGTCCTGGGTGGTGGAGCATTGCCGGCGTGGCTTTCCATGGATCACGTCACTGGCGTGCTCTCGGGCACGCCCGACAATGACGATGTCGGTTTCGTCGACGTAACGGTCACCGCGACCGACGGTTCCCTTGCCTCGGCGTCCACTTCGTTCCGGATCACGGTGGACAATACCAATGACGACCCGGTCGTCGTCACCCCCGTCGCGGATGTCGACACGGACGAGGATTCCGCCTTCACGCTCGATGTGTCATCGGTGTTCTCAGACGACGATCTGATACACGGGGACAGCCTCACGCTGTCCGCCGCACAGGAAAACGGCGACCCGCTGCCGGCCTGGCTGACATTCGATCCCGGTTCCGGCGTGTTTTCCGGAACGCCCGCCAACGGCGACGTGGGCACGATCACCGTTGAAGTCACCGCACAGGACACCTCGCTACAGACCGTGTCCGAGACATTCGACCTGACCGTCATCAACACGAATGACGGCCCGACTGTCCTGTCACCGATCCCGGCCACGTCCACGGACGAGGATGCGCTCTTCACGCTCGATGCATCGACGAGTTTCGGTGACATCGACGTCGGAGATGCGCTGAGTTTTTCGGCGACACAGGTTGGCGGTGGGGCCCTGCCGGGCTGGCTTTCGATCAACCCGTCCACCGGTGTTCTCTCGGGAACGCCGCTGAACGATGACGTCGGGGCGGTGGACATACGGGTGACCGCCACCGACGGCAGCCTCGCCACCGTATCGACGAGCTTCCGCCTGACGGTGGACAACACCAACGACAGCCCTGTCGTCGTCACGCCGATTACCGACCGCGAGGTCGATGAAGGCAAGTCGTTCTCCATCGACGTGTCGAACGTCTTTGACGACGACGATATCCCTTATGGCGACAGCATCGTCCTTTCGGCACAGCTCCAGGGGGGCGGTGCTCTTCCGGCCTGGCTTGAATTCGATCCGGCCAGCGGCGAACTGTCGGGCTCGCCGGACGCCGACGTCGCCACCGGTGCGGCGGAAGTTTTTGCCATCGAAATCGTTGCGACCGACGGCGACGGCGCGACGGTGTCGGAAGTCTTCAACCTGACCGTCAACAATGTGTCGGACCTGACGGCCCCCGACGGGTATATCAGCGGTGCGACCGTGTTCGCGGACGCGGACGGCGACCGTGTGCTGGATGCAGGCGAGGTTTCGGCGAACACGGATTCCGACGGCGACTTCCGGCTCGTGGGCGGGTCGGGCGACCTCGTCATGGAAGGCGGCACCGACATTGCGTCGCAGCTGCCGTTCCCGGGACAGTATCTGGCACCGTCCACGGCCACCATCATTTCGCCGGTCACCACGGTCATGGTGGAGATTTCCGATCAGTTCGCGGTCAATTCCGCGACGGCGGAAGCCCTGATCGAGACAGCGTTCGGTATCCCGTCAACCGTCGACCTGCAGAACTTCGACCAGATCGCCGGTACGCTTTCGACAAATCCGGCGGTGGCGGCAGACGGCGAACTCGTGGCAACGGTGGCCACCCAGGTGAACAATGCGGTGGTGCAGATTGCCGGGTTGCTCGACGGGGCAGGGGGCGCGGGCGTGAGCCGCGCCGACGGGATCCAGGCCGGTTTCAAGGCTGTGGCCATCGCCGTGAACACGACGCCATTCGGGGCTCCGCTCGATCTGACAGATTTCGCGACGCTGGAGTCTATCATCGCGGATGCGGCGTCCATTGCCGGCGTGACCATATCAGCCGCCGACGAGGAAGGCGCCGCGGCGATCATCGGGACGGGCAATGACTCGGCCCAGACGTCCTACGATGCGGCGGGAATAACCGGTTCGGCGTTCCTCACGGATCTTGCCCAGACGGCCATCGTGGCCGGTCAGGCGGCAGAAGTCCTCTTCGATGTCGGTGCCGGAACCACGGCAATCGCCGACGCCCGCAACACATACGAGACGAATTTCGCAACGGAATACTTCAACGCGTTTCCGCTGGTCGGGGACGTCGAAGGAAACAAGGGAACCGACGGCGACGACGTGCTTACAGGCAATGCCGCTCCCGACATTCTCGAGGGGCTTGCCGGGAACGATCAGATCGACGGTCAGGGTGACAGCGACCTTCTCATTGGAGGTGCCGGCAACGACACGATCGACGGCGGCGACGGCGACGACCAGATCGAAGGCGGTGCAAATGCAGACATCCTGATCGGTGGTGCGGGGAACGATAGTCTCGACGGCGGGACGGGCAATGATACGGTGGACTACAGCGGCGACGGCGCCGCGGTCACCGTGAACCTCGCTGCCGGGACCGCTACCGACGGCGCCGGCGATTCCGACACCGTCCAGGGTGTCGAAAACATCATCGGATCGGATTTCAACGACTCGCTCGTCGGCAACGGCCAGGCGAACATCATCCGTGGCGGCATAGGCAATGACATCATCGACGGTGGCGCCGGGTTCGACACGGCGCGTTATGTCGGCACGGAATCCGACTACGACGTCTCTCAGGTCGGCTCCATCATCACGGTTACAAGCCTCACAGGCGCAGACACGGGCACGGACACGCTCGTCAACGTCGAGGCGATCGATTTCGTAAGCGGCGACACGATCACGGCGCCAACGAGTTTCGTGAAAACGGTGACGCCGCCGGTGGAAGAAAACGATGCGGGTGCCTTGATCGCAACCGTCCAGGCGGTGGACCCGGACCTGGCAACGATCGGCGACAACCTGACGATCACATTGTCGGATTCCCGTTTCGAGGTCTCCAACGTATCGTCCGTCAATGCGACGACGATACAGGCTGACATCCGCCTGAAGGCAACCGAAAGTCTTGACCGGGAAACGGAACCATTCGTCAGTCTTTCCGCGCAAGTTACCGATTCCTATGGTCTTTCCCGCAATCTCGACGTCTCTTTCTCCGTTGTGGATGTCAATGATGCGCCGACCGAGACCGGCATCGCGAACACGACCGCGCAGGAGGACTCCGTCGTCAACTACGATGTCTCCGGCAGTTTCGCCGACGAGGATGTCGGCGATGTCCTGAGTTATTCCGCGACACAGGTCGGCGGTGGCGCGCTCCCGGCCTGGATTTCCATCAATGCCACGACCGGTGTGCTGACGTTCGCCCCGGCAAACGCAGATGTCGGATCGGTCAACGTCCGCGTGACCGCGACCGACAGTGGATCCGCGTCGGTCTTCGCCGATTTCACGGTAGAAGCCCTGAACGTCAATGACGCACCGACCGTGTCGGCAATCGCAGACGATTCCACGAATGAAGATGCGTTGTTCTCGCTGGACGTCTCCGGCAATTTCTCCGACGTCGACGCCGGTGACACGCTGACATATTCGGCCGAGCTGTCCGGCGGCGGTGCGTTGCCTGCATGGCTGTCCATCGATTCCGTAACGGGAATTCTTTCCGGCACGCCGACCAATGATGACGTAGGTACCTACGCAATCAAGGTAACCGCCACGGATATCGCTCTGGCGGCGGTGTCCGACACGTTCGTGCTGACCGTCGACAACGTGAACGACATACCGGTCGTTACGGTGCCCCTCGCGGATGCGACAGCGAGCGTCAATGCGGTATTCAACGTCGATGCCTCGACGAGTTTCGACGACGTGGACATCGTACACGGCGACAGTCTCACTTATTCCGCCGAGCTCGCGGGCGGCGGCGCACTGCCGGCCTGGCTTTCCATCGACCCGGTGCTGGGCGTTCTGTCCGGGACACCAGGCTCCGGCGACGTCGGCAGCATAGACGTCACGGTGACGGCGACGGACGGTTCGCTGACAAGCGCCTCGGACACGTTCACGCTTACGGTGAGTTCCACCGTCTATGGCACCAGTGGCGACGACATTCTTGTGGGCACGCCTGGTGCGGACGTGATTGACGGCCTTGGCGGCAATGACGACATCAGCGGCCTTGGCGGCAATGACACGCTGATCGGCGGGCTTGGCAACGACACGCTGCGCAGCGGCGGGTCGGATCTCGACTTCAACGGCTTCGACGTTCTGGACGGCGGCGACGGCGACGACACGCTGATCGCGGAAGGCGGCGGCCTGCTGATGACGGGCGGTGCGGGCAACGACACCATCCAGGTGACGAACGCGTTCGGCAGCGTGGACTGGGACTTCGCCATCGTCGGCTACCAGACCTCGACGAGCGGGATCGTGGCCAACCTGTCGACGTCGGCGGGCCACGGGCTGGGGGCACATGAGGTCTCCGACGGTCTCGGCGGCGTTGACAATGTGACGGGCGTTCACGTGATCCGTGACAGCGATCACGACGACCAGATCTTCGTGGACGGCACGCATGCCAACAATTACGGCAACTGGATCGAGGTGCGCCTGAGCGGCGGCGACGACCATGTCGACCTGACGGGGATGTCGGGCGGCGGCCGGCGGATGAGCTGGCGATATGCAGCCGACGGCGTGAACGCCAGCCTTGTGACGGGCACGGCGGTGGACAACAATCTCGGCAATGGCGACCAGATCGGGACGGACACGTTCATCAACGCCAACCAGCTGCGCGGTTCGTACTTCGACGACACGCTGACGGGCTCGGGTGCGAACGAGCGCTTCCGGGGTTCGGACGGCAATGACACGATCGACGGCGGGGGCGGCACGGACCGTCTCGAGCACTGGGATTCGCCGGGCGGGCTGGTGATCGACCTGAGCCTGGGGACCGGCCAGGTGATCGACGACGGGTTCGGCTCGACGGACACGATCAGCAACATCGAGGTGATCAACGGGGGGTATTTCGCCGACCAGATCACGGGCAGTGCCGGCGACGACACGATCTGGGGCCAGTACGGCAACGACACGCTGACCGGCGGCGACGGCAACGACACGCTGATCGGCGACTTCGGCGATGCGACGAACCTGCTCGGCGGCGACGACATCATCGACGGCGGTGCGGGCGACGACTGGCTCGAAGGCGGTGTCGGCAACGACACGATCTATTCGGGCGGTGCGCCGTACACGATCGCGGCGAACTACTTCGGGTCGGGCGACCGGCTCTTCGGCGGCGACGGCGACGATACGCTTATCGGCCAGGGCGGTTACGCGATCCTCGAAGGCGGTGCGGGCGACGACACGATCCAGATCACCGATCCCGGCGCGTTCTGGGACTGGGCGATCGTCAACTACGCGACCTCGACGAGCGGGATCGTGGCCAACCTGTCCTCCTCGGCAGGCCACGGTCTCGGCGCCAACGAGATCAGCGACGGTCTCGGCGGAACCGACACGGTCACCGGCCTTCATGTGATCCGCGACAGCGACCATGACGACCAGATCTATGCGGACGGCAGCTACACGAACAGCTTCGGCACGTTCCTGGAGATCCGCCTGAGCGGCGGCGACGACCTCGCGGACTTCACCGGTTCGGGTGCGGGCACACGGCGGATCAGCTGGCAGAACGCGGCCGATGGCGTGAACGCGAGCCTGGTGACGGGCACGGCGGTGGACAACGATCTCGGCAATGGCGACCAGATCGGGACGGACACGTTCATCAACGCGAACTACCTGCGGGGGTCGAACTTCGCCGACACGCTGACGGGCGACGGCAACGACAACCGGTTCCGGGGCTCGGGCGGGGACGACCTGATCGACGGTGGCGCGGGACAGGACCGGATCGACCATGGAGATTCCACGTCGGGTATCGTGGTGGACCTGAGCCTGGCGTCCGGCCAGGTGATCGACGACGGCAAGGGCGGCACGGATACGCTGATCAGCATCGAGAACGTGCAGGGTGGTGCGTTCGACGACACGATCACCGGCGATGCGGGCGACAACCAGCTTGACGGCAACTACGGCAACGACGTGATCGACGGCGGCGACGGCAACGACTCCATCACCGGCGACTGGAGCGACGATGTCAACATCACCGGCGGCGACGACACGCTCGACGGCGGTGCAGGCGACGACTGGATCAGCGGTGCGTCCGGCAACGACATCATCGACGGCGGGTCGGGCGAAGACTGGCTCGACGGCGGTGCGGGCAACGACACGATCTACTCGGGCGGTGCGCCGCTCAACGCGACCGCGGCCTTCTTCGGGTCGGGCGACCGGCTCTTCGGCGGTGACGGCGACGACACGCTGGTCGGCCAGGGCGGCTTCGAGCTTCTCGAAGGCGGGTCGGGCGACGACACGATCCAGATCGTCGACACGGGCAACTGGTGGGACTGGGCGAACGTCACCTATGCGACTTCGACGAGCGGCATCATCGCCAACCTGTCGTCCTCGGCAGGCCACGGGCTGAATGCCAACGAGATCAGCGACGGTCTCGGCGGAACCGACACGGTCACCGGCCTGCACGTTCTGCGTGACAGTGACCATGACGACCAGATCTATGCCGATGGCAGCTACACGAACAGCTTCGGCACGTTCCTGGAGATCCGCCTGAGCGGCGGGGACGACCTCGTCGACTTCACGGGCTCGGGTGCGGGCACGCGGCGTGTGAGCTGGCAGAACGCGGCCGATGGCGTCAATGCGAGCCTTGTGACGGGCATTGCCACGGACAACAACCTGGGCAACGGCGACCAGATCGGGACGGACACGTTCATCAACGCGAACTACCTGCGAGGATCGAACTTCGCGGACACGCTGACGGGCGACGGCAATAACAACCGGTTCCGTGGCTCCGGCGGCGACGACCTGATCGACGGCGGTGCGGGACAGGACCGGATCGACCATGCGGATTCGACGTCCGGCATCGTGGTGGACCTGAGCCTGGGTTCCGGCCAGGTGATCGACGACGGCAAGGGCGGTACGGACACGCTGGTCAGCATCGAGATCGTGAACGGCTCGCAGTGGGACGACCAGATCACGGGCGGTTCGGGCCATGACACGCTGTGGGGCGGGACGGGCATCGACACGCTCTCGGGCGGTGATGGCGACGACACGCTTATCGGCGACTTCGGGGACGAAGGCGGCCTTGCCGGCGGCGACGACATCCTCGACGGCGGTGCCGGCAACGACACCCTGCAGGGCGGTACCGGAAACGACACATTGCGCAGTGGCGGCGCGGATCTCGACTATTACGGCGTCGACACGCTCGACGGAGGAGATGGCGACGACACGCTGATATCCGAAGGCGGCTTCTCGATCATGACGGGCGGTGTCGGCAACGACACCATCCAGGTGACGTCGACATACAGCGGCGACGGCTTCTGGGACTGGGCCCGGGTCCAGTACACGACCTCGGCGAGCGGGATTGTTGCCAACCTGTCGACGTCGTCCGGGCACGGCCTCGGTGCGAACGAGGTGTCCGACGGTCTTGGCGGCGTGGACACGGTGACCGGTGTTCACGTTTTCCGTGACAGCGACCACAACGACCAGATCTACGTGGACGGTACGTTCTCGAACAGCTTCGGCAACTTCATCGAGGTTCGCCTCGGAGCGGGGGATGACCTTGTCGACTTCACCGGCATGACCGGCCAGGGTCGTGTCAGTTGGCAGAACGCGGCAGACGGCGTCAACGCGAGCCTGGCAACAGGCATCGCCACGGACAACGACCTGGGCAATGGCGACCAGATCGGCACGGACACGTTCATCAACGCCAACTACCTGCGGGGGTCTGGCCATGCGGACACGCTGACCGGCGATGCGAACAACAACTTCATCCGCGGGTCCGGCGGAGACGATCTGATTGACGGCGGTGCTGGTACGGACCGTGTCGACCACGCGGACTCGGAGTTCGGGATTGTTGTGGATCTCAGCCTGGGTTCCGGTCAGGTGATCGACGACGGATTCGGTGGGACGGATACGCTCATCGGAATCGAAAATGTACGGGGGTCCTACTGGGACGATCAGATCACCGGCGATGCAGGTGCAAATGAACTTCGCGGCGACTACGGCAACGATACGCTCAGCGGTGGCGACGGCGACGATAGCCTGATCGGGGACTTCGGCGGCGGCGGCGGACTTCTCGGCGGTGACGACATTCTCGACGGCGGTTCAGGCAATGACAGCCTGCGTGGCGGCGACAATGACGACACGTTCATCTTCCGCCCGGGCTACGGTAATGACACGATCACCGACTTCGTTGCAGGTGCGGGAACGGATGACAGCGTCACGCTGATCAACTCCGGCATTGTCGACTTTGCCGACCTGGTGGCGAACTTCGCCACGGATAACGGCACGGACACGACGATCACCCTGTCTTCGGGCGACACGCTCGTGTTGCAGAACGTGCTGGTGAGTCAGCTTCATGCGGACGACTTCACGTTCCAGAACGGTGTCGCGACCAGCGGCGACGACATTCTTGTGGGCACGCCTGGTGCTGACGTGATTGACGGCCTTGGCGGCAATGACGACATCAGCGGCCTTGGCGGCAACGACACTCTGATCGGCGGGCTTGGCAACGACACGCTGCGCAGCGGCGGGTCGGATCTCGACTTCAACGGCTTCGACGTTCTGGACGGCGGGGACGGCGACGACACGCTGATCGCGGAAGGCGGTGGGCTGTTGATGACGGGCGGTGCGGGCAACGACACCATCCAGGTGACGAACGCGTTCGGCAGCGTGGACTGGGACTTCGCCATCGTCGGCTACCAGACCTCGACGAGCGGGATCGTGGCCAACCTGTCGACGTCGGCGGGCCACGGGCTGGGGGCACATGAGGTCTCCGACGGGCTTGGCGGCGTGGACAATGTGACGGGCGTCCACGTGATCCGTGACAGCGACCACGACGACCAGATCTTCGTGGACGGCACGCATGCCAACAATTACGGCAACTGGATCGAGGTGCGCCTGAGCGGCGGCGACGACCATGTCGACCTGACGGGGATGTCGGGCGGCGGCCGGCGGATGAGCTGGCAGAATGCATCGGACGGCGTGAATGCGAGCCTCGTGACGGGCATTGCCACGGACAACAATCTTGGCAATGGCGACCAGATCGGGACGGACACGTTCATCAACGCCAATCAGCTGCGCGGTTCGAACTTCGACGACATGCTGACGGGTTCTGGTGCGAACGAACGGTTCCGGGGTTCGGGCGGCGACGACGTGATCGACGGCGGCGGCGGCACGGACCGCATCGAGCACTGGAACTCGCCCAACGGCATCGTTGTCGACCTTAACCTGGCGTCGGGTCAGGTGATCGACGACGGGTTCGGTACGACGGACACGATCAGCAATATCGAGATCATCAACGGCGGTTACTTCGCCGACCAGATGACGGGTGATGCGGGCGACAACACCTTCTGGGGCCAGTACGGCAACGACACGCTGACGGGCGGCGACGGCAACGACACGCTGATCGGCGACTTCGGCGATGCGACGAACCTGCTCGGCGGTGACGACATCATCGACGGCGGTGCGGGCGACGACTGGCTCGAAGGCGGTGTCGGCAACGACACGATCTATTCGGGCGGTGCGCCGTACACGATCGCGGCGAACTACTTCGGGTCGGGCGACCGGCTCTTCGGCGGTGACGGCGACGATACGCTGATCGGCCAGGGCGGTTACGCGATCCTCGAGGGCGGTGCGGGCGACGACACGATCCAGATCACCGATCCCGGCGCGTTCTGGGACTGGGCGATCGTCAACTACGCGACGTCGACGAGCGGCATCGTGGCCAACCTGTCGTCCTCGGCAGGCCACGGCCTGAATGCCAACGAGATCAGCGACGGTCTGGGCGGCGTGGATACGGTGACGGGTGCGCATGTGATCCGCGACAGCGATCACGACGACCAGATCTATGCGGACGGCAGCTACACGAACAGCTTCGGCACGTTCCTCGAGATCCGCCTGAGCGGTGGGGACGACCTCGCGGACTTCACCGGTTCGGGTGCGGGCACGCGGCGGATCAGCTGGCAGAACGCGGCCGATGGCGTGAACGCCAGCCTGGTGACGGGTATCGCGACGGACAATGATCTGGGCAATGGCGACCAGATCGGGACGGACACGTTCATCAACGCCAACTACCTGCGGGGATCGAACTTCGCCGACACGCTGACGGGCGACGGCAACGACAACCGGTTCCGTGGCTCGGGCGGCGACGACCTGATCGACGGTGGCGCGGGACAGGACCGGATCGACCATGGAGATTCCACGTCGGGCATCGTGGTGGACCTGAGCCTGGCGTCCGGCCAGGTGATCGACGACGGCAAGGGCGGCACGGATACGCTGATCAGCATCGAGAACGTGCAGGGTGGTGCGTTCGACGACACGATCACCGGCGATGCGGGCGACAACCAGCTTGACGGCAACTACGGCAACGACGTGATCGACGGCGGCGATGGTAACGACTCCATCACCGGCGACTGGAGCGACGATGTCAACATCACCGGCGGCGACGACACGCTCGACGGCGGTGCAGGCGACGACTGGATCAGCGGTGCGTCCGGCAACGACATCATCGACGGCGGGTCGGGCGAAGACTGGCTCGAAGGCGGTGCCGGCAACGACACGATCAGTGGTGGTTCGGGTAACGACATATTAGTCGGAGGAAGGGGTAACGACACACTTGACGGTGGTACGGGGACGGATGAAATCCACTATTACGATTCTATCGGCGGTGTTGTTATAGATCTGAATTTTGGGACAAATCAGGTAGTTGATGATGGGCTTGGTGGCACGGACACGCTTATAAATATTGAGAGCATTTCCGGCTCAAATTTCTCCGACCAGATGACAGGTGACACCTTTGACAACCTTCTTCGTGGTGAAGGGGGCAATGATATCATTGATGGCGCCGCCGGTAACGATAGTGTGCAAGGCGGTGATGGAAATGACACGCTCAGCGGCGGTTCGGGTAACGACTTTATTCTTGGCGGTGCCGGCGACGATATAATCGATGGTGGCGACGGTGATGAATACATTTACGGACACGCTGGCTCGGACACAATCGACGGCGGGCTCGGCCAGGATGCGGTCGGTCATGAAGGCGCGCAGCACGGTATCGTGCTCGACCTGACTCTTGCCAGCGGGCAGGTCGTCGATGATGGCGACGGTTTCACGGATACGCTGATCAGTATCGAACAGTATGACGGCAGTGAACATGCCGACGACATGACCGGGGATGCCAGTGGCAATCTTCTTCGCGGTCTGGGCGGGGACGACATCATCCGCGGCGGTGACGGCAACGATACGCTGATCGGCGAACGCTATTACGACGCGGCTTTTCCGATCAACATCGGCAATGACACGCTTATCGGCGGAGACGGGGATGACAGTCTCCATGGTGATCTGATCAGCGATCCGACGTCTGCGGGCGGGGACGATACGCTGGACGGTGGTACGGGCAATGATACGCTCGAGGGCCATGGCGGTGACGACACCTTCATCTTCCGCCCGGGCTACGGTAATGACACGATCACCGACTTCGTTGCAGGTGCGGGAACGGATGACAGCGTCACGCTGATCAACTCCGGCATTGTCGACTTTGCCGACCTGGTGGCGAACTTCGCCACGGATAACGGCACGGACACGACGATCACCCTGTCTTCGGGCGACACGCTCGTGTTGCAGAACGTGCTGGTGAGTCAGCTTCATGCGGACGACTTCACGTTCCAGAACGGTGTTGCGACCAGCGGCGACGACATTCTTGTGGGCACGCCTGGTGCTGACGTGATTGACGGCCTTGGCGGCAATGACGACATCAGCGGCCTTGGCGGCAACGACACTCTGATCGGCGGGCTTGGCAACGACACGCTGCGCAGCGGGGGGTCGGATCTGGACTTCAACGGCTTCGACGTTCTGGACGGCGGGGACGGCGACGACACGCTGATCGCGGAAGGCGGTGGGCTGTTGGTGACGGGCGGTGCGGGCAACGACACCATCCAGGTGACGAACGCGTTCGGCAGCGTGGACTGGGACTTCGCCATCGTCGGCTACCAGACCTCGACGAGCGGGATCGTGGCCAACCTGTCGACGTCGGCGGGCCACGGGCTGGGGGCACATGAGGTCTCCGACGGGCTTGGCGGCGTGGACAATGTGACGGGCGTCCACGTGATCCGTGACAGCGACCACGACGACCAGATCTTCGTGGACGGCACGCATGCCAACAATTACGGCAACTGGATCGAGGTGCGCCTGAGCGGCGGCGACGACCATGTCGACCTGACGGGGATGTCGGGCGGCGGCCGGCGGATGAGCTGGCGATATGCGGCCGACGGCGTGAACGCCAGCCTTGTGACGGGCACGGCGGTGGACAACAATCTCGGCAATGGCGACCAGATCGGGACGGACACGTTCATCAACGCCAACCAGCTGCGCGGTTCGTACTTCGACGACACGCTGACGGGCTCGGGCGCGAACGAGCGGTTCCGGGGTTCGGACGGCAATGACACGATCGACGGCGGGGGCGGCACGGACCGTCTCGAGCACTGGGATTCGCCGGGCGGGCTGGTGATCGACCTGAGCCTGGGTTCGGGCCAGGTGATCGACGACGGGTTCGGTTCGACGGACACGATCAGCAATATCGAGATCATCAACGGCGGTTACTTCGCCGACCAGATCACGGGCAGTGCCGGCGACGACACGATCTGGGGCCAGTACGGCAACGACACGCTGACGGGCGGCGACGGCAACGACACGCTGATCGGCGACTTCGGCGATGCGACGAACCTGCTCGGCGGTGACGACATCATCGACGGCGGTGCAGGCGACGACTGGCTCGAAGGCGGTGTCGGCAACGACACGATCTATTCGGGCGGTGCGCCGTACACGATCGCGGCGAACTACTTCGGGTCGGGCGACCGGCTCTTCGGCGGTGACGGCGACGATACGCTGGTCGGCCAGGGCGGTTACGCGATCCTCGAGGGCGGTGCGGGCGACGACACGATCCAGATCACCGATCCCGGCGCGTTCTGGGACTGGGCGATCGTCAACTATGCGACCTCGACGAGCGGTATCGTGGCCAACCTGTCGTCCTCGGCAGGCCACGGCCTGAATGCCAACGAGATCAGCGACGGTCTCGGCGGAACCGACACGGTCACCGGCCTTCATGTGATCCGCGACAGCGACCATGACGACCAGATCTATGCGGACGGCAGCTACACGAACAGCTTCGGCACGTTCCTGGAGATCCGCCTGAGCGGCGGCGACGACCTCGCGGACTTCACCGGTTCGGGTGCGGGCACACGGCGGATCAGCTGGCAGAACGCGGCCGATGGCGTGAACGCGAGCCTGGTGACGGGCACGGCGGTGGACAACGATCTCGGCAATGGCGACCAGATCGGGACGGACACGTTCATCAACGCGAACTACCTGCGGGGGTCGAACTTCGCCGACACGCTGACGGGCGACGGCAACGACAACCGGTTCCGGGGCTCGGGCGGGGACGACCTGATCGACGGTGGCGCGGGACAGGACCGGATCGACCATGGAGATTCCACGTCGGGTATCGTGGTGGACCTGAGCCTGGCGTCCGGCCAGGTGATCGACGACGGCAAGGGCGGCACGGATACGCTGATCAGCATCGAGAACGTGCAGGGTGGTGCGTTCGACGACACGATCACCGGCGATGCGGGCGACAACCAGCTTGACGGCAACTACGGCAACGACGTGATCGACGGCGGCGATGGCAACGACTCCATCACCGGCGACTGGAGCGACGATGTCAACATCACCGGCGGCGACGACACGCTCGACGGCGGTGCAGGCGACGACTGGATCAGCGGTGCGTCCGGCAACGACATCATCGATGGCGGGTCGGGGGAAGACTGGCTCGAGGGTGGTGCGGGCAACGACACGATCTACTCGGGCGGTGCGCCGCTCAACGCGACCGCGGCCTTCTTCGGGTCGGGCGACCGGCTCTTCGGCGGCGACGGCGACGATACGCTGGTCGGCCAGGGCGGCTTCGAGCTTCTCGAAGGCGGCACGGGCGACGACACGATCCAGATCGTCGACACGGGCAACTGGTGGGACTGGGCGAACGTCACCTATGCGACGTCGACCAGCGGCATCATCGCCAACCTGTCGACATCGGCGGGCCACGGGCTGAATGCCAACGAGATCAGCGACGGTCTCGGCGGAACCGACACGGTCACCGGCCTGCACGTGCTGCGTGACAGCGACCACGACGACCAGATCTATGCGGACGGCAGCTACACGAACAGCTTCGGGACGTTCCTGGAGATCCGCCTGAGCGGCGGGGACGACCTCGTCGACTTCACGGGCTCGGGTGCGGGCACGCGGCGTGTGAGCTGGCAGAACGCGGCCGATGGGGTCAATGCGAGCCTGGTGACGGGTATCGCCACGGACAACAACCTGGGCAATGGCGACCAGATCGGGACGGACACGTTCATCAACGCCAACTACCTGCGCGGATCGAACTTCGCGGATACGCTGACGGGCGACGGCAATAACAACCGGTTCCGTGGCTCTGGCGGCGACGACCTGATCGACGGCGGTGCGGGGCAGGACCGGATCGACCATGCGGATTCGACGTCCGGCATCGTGGTGGACCTGAGCCTGGGTTCCGGCCAGGTGATCGACGACGGCAAGGGCGGCACGGACACGCTGGTCAGCATCGAGATCGTGAACGGCTCCCAATGGGACGACCAGATCACGGGCGGTTCGGGCCATGACACGCTGTGGGGCGGGACGGGCATCGACACGCTCACGGGCGGTGACGGCGACGACACGCTGATCGGCGACTTCGGCGACGAAGGCGGCCTTGCCGGCGGCGACGACATCCTCGACGGTGGTGCCGGCAACGACACCCTGCAGGGCGGTACCGGCAACGACACGCTCTACTCCGGCGGTGCCGTGCAGGACTTCAACGGTCTCGATTTGCTCGATGGCGGCGACGGTGACGATACGCTGGTGTCGCAGGGCGGTTTCTCGATCATGACGGGCGGTGTCGGCAACGACACCATCCAGGTCACCGACACGGGCGCCTATTACGACTGGGCGAACGTGAGTTACGCCACGTCGACGAGCGGTATCGTGGCCAACCTGTCGACGTCGGCAGGCCATGGCCTCAATGCCAACGAGATCTCCGACGGTCTCGGGGGCGTCGACACGGTCACGGGCATACACGTTCTGCGCGACAGCGATCACGATGACCAGATCTATGCAGACGGCAGCTACACGAACAGCTTCGGCACGTTCCTCGAGATCCGTCTGAGTGACGGTGACGATCTCGTCGACTTCACCGGCTCGGCTGCCTTCACCCGGCGGGTGAGCTGGCAAAACGCGGCCGACGGTGTCAACGCGAGCCTGGTGACGGGTATCGCCACGGACAACGATCTGGGCAATGGCGACCAGATCGGCACGGATACGTTCATCAACGCGAACTACCTGCGCGGCTCGGGTCATGCCGATACACTGACGGGCGACGGCGGAGACAATTTCTTCCGCGGCTCGGCGGGCAGCGACACGATCGACGGTGGTGGCGGCACGGACCGGATCGACCATGCGGATTCGCCGGGTGGCATCAATGTCGACCTGTCTCCGGCGTCGAACCAGGTGATCGACGACGGACATGGCACCAGCGATACCCTGATCAGCATCGAGAATGTGCGTGGCTCGGACTTCGACGACACGATCACGGGCGACGGCAATGCAAACCAGCTGCGCGGCGAACTCGGCAACGACATCCTCGACGGCGGGGCCGGCAATGACGACCTGCGTGGCGGCGGCGGAAACGACACCATCAGCGGTGGTGACGGTGCGGATACGCTGAACGGCAACGATGGAAACGACACGCTGAATGGCGGGCTCGATTTCGATACTCTCATCGGAGGTGCCGGCGACGACCTGTTTGTTTTCGAAAACGGTACGGGTACGGACACGATCACCGATTTCGATCTGGGTGCCACTGTTCTCGAGCAGATCGACATCACCGATTTCGGGTTCGCCAACTTCGCGGCGGTTACCGCAGCGGCCACCGATGTCGGCCCGGATGTGCATATTCAGCTTGACGCAAATGATCTGCTGATCCTGCAGAATGCCCAGGTAAGCGATCTCGACGCGGATGATTTCCTCATATGAGAGAAATGCGTCGAGGGGCGATCCGAAAATGACGTCCGGTGGACCCGTCACGCAGACCCGTGCGTCGACAATGGCGGATGTGCTCCGGCTCGCGACGAGGCGATGCAAGAGGGGAATCGCCGTCGCTGCGGGGTTCAGTCTTTTCGTGAATCTCCTGATGCTGACGGCACCGATCTACATGCTTCAGGTGTTCGATCGGGTGCTGACCAGCCGCAGTTACGAAACGCTGCTCTACCTCACCATCATCGCTATTGTCGCGTTCGTGGTCTACGGCGTTCTGGATGTCGTCCGGAACGAAGTGATGGACAGGGTCGGATCCTGGTTCGACGCCTTTCTGAGTGGAGACGTACTCAAGTCGGGTGTGGTTCAGGCGCTGGGGAGGACGTCGGTCAAGTCGGTCCAGGGATTGCGCGATCTTTCCACTATTCGGAGTTTCTTGACCGGTCCGTCGGTGTTTCCGCTGATGGACATGCCATGGACGCCGATATTCCTTCTCGCAATATTCATCCTCCATCCCGTGCTCGGGTGGCTGTCGGCGACCGGCGCGGTGGTGTTGCTGGCCCTCGCTCTTTTGAATGAATTCGTCACCAAACGAAAACTCGCCGAAGCGGATCGGGAGTCAATCAACTCTTTACACATGGCAGACGCCGCGGTTCGGGGTTCGGATACGGTTCAGTCGATGGGGATGCTGCCGGCAATCGTCGGCCGGTGGAAGAAGGCAAAGCTCGACGTCCTGTCCAAGAGTTCGCAGGCGAACCGGCGCGGCGGCATCCTGCGTTCTGTCGTCAGGGGGATCCGGCTGTCGATGCAGGTCGCCGTTCTTGGTGTTGGCGCCTGGCTCGTACTCGGCGGATCCTTGACCCCTGGCGGGATGATAGCGGCCTCGATTCTCATGGCGCGTGCTCTCGCCCCGATCGATCAGTCCATAGCGTCATGGCGCTCCGGGATCGGCGCCCGCGAAGCACTGGGCCGGTTGAAACAGCAGCTCAACGAAGAGCAGAAACTTCAGGAGGGGACGCCGCTGCCAAGGCCCGAGGGGCGTATCGAGGTCGACAACATTTCCTTTGTCACGGAGACGTCAAACCATCCGATCCTGAACAAGATCTCGTTCGAGATCGCGGCAGGCAATTCCGTCGGTGTGGTGGGGCCGACGGCGGCCGGCAAGACGACGCTCGTGCGCATGCTTGTCGGGACGCTCCAGCCGAGCGTGGGGCATGTGCGTCTCGACGGCATGGACATTGCCGAATGGAACGCCGACGACCGTGGACGACATGTCGGCTACCTTGCCCAGGACGTGCACCTGTTCGACGCGACCGTGAGTGAGAACATCGCCCGTCTCGGGCAGCCGGATCCGGATGCCGTCATGGAAGCCGCGCGCCTGGCCAATGCTCACGAGATGATCCTTCGATTGCCGCAGGGATACGACACGCGGCTGGGCGATGGAGGAGGACTTCTGTCCGGCGGCCAGAAACAGAGGATCGGGCTGGCGCGGGCCGTATACGGCAAACCGAGTTTCGTGGTTCTCGATGAACCGTCGTCGAACCTCGATCAGGAGGGCGAGTCCGCTCTTGTGGCCACATTGGCCGAGCTGAAGAAGATGGGAACGACAATCGTGATCGTTGCGCACAGACCGAACATTCTCCGCATGGTGGACAAGATCCTCGTGATCGCGGAAGGCGAGGCGAGACTTTTCGGAGATCGCGACGACGTACTCGCCAGAATTTCCCCGCCGCAAGGCATAAGGCCCGCGCCGGCGCCGGCGCAGAACACGACGTCACAGTGATATGGTCGAAACATCGCCAGGGATGACACCGAGTGCAGAGAAACCCGACCTGAGGGCACCCGTGCTCGTCGGGCTGGTCACGCTTGCTGTGTTCATCGGCGGCTTCGGGTTCTGGTCGATCACGGCTCCGATCGAGAGCGCGGCCATCGCTCGCGGGGCGGTCAAGGTCGAACACAACCGCAAGACCGTGCAGCATCTTGAGGGCGGGATCGTTCGCGTCATCCATTTCCAGGAGGGCGACCTCGTCAGGGAAGGGGACGTAGTGGTCGAACTCGATCAGACGAAGGTCAAGGCGCGACTGGATCTGCTCAAAGGCCAGATCGAGGCCGAAAAGGAGCAGTTGAAGCTCATCGAAGAGGAAATGGCGGCCGTCGGTTCGCTGGTTTCGGAAGGGTTTGCCCAGAAGCCACGATTGCTCGCCCTCAAGCGTCGCGCAGCCGAGTTGATCGGCAACAGGAAGCAGATCGAAGCACAGATCGTCGACGCGGAGGATTCTCTTGAACGGAGCCGGATTCGGGCAACCGCGTCCGGCCGGATCGTCGGATTGAAAGTCCACACAAGCGGCGGGGTGATCGCGGCCGGCAAACCGCTCATGGATATCGTGCCGCAGAACGAACGTATGGTCATTGAGGCGTCCATCGATCCGATCGACATCGATGTCGTCACGCCGGGACTTGAAGCGATCGTCTATCTGACGCCGTACAACCGGCGGAAGATCGTTCCGCTGAAGGGCAAGCTCAAGAACGTGTCCGCGGATCACATGAAGGACGAGCGGACCGGCAACGCCTATTACGTCGGGATCGTGGAACTGACCGAAGACGTGTCCAAGGTTGCGGAGGGCGCAAAACTCTATCCGGGCATGCCCTGCGAGGTCATGATCGTCACGGGCAAGAGGACGTTCTTTGAAATGCTCATCGAGCCATTCGCATCAAGCTACGAACGCGCGTTCCGTTCCTGATGCTCGCCTGAAGCTTGCGGTCACCTTGCTGGTCCCAAGGCAAATTGACGACACTTGGCGTAGCCTCCCGTCTTGCCTGGCGACCGGATCGGCGGCACTGTTGGTCAACGAAGAACAATTGAAACCGCACTGCTCGGGTATCTGTCCAGCGATCCGTTTGTGCGCGTTGTCTACGGGGACGGGGAGACCCGGTTGCTGCGGGGAAGACGATGATATTCGCCAGAAAGCTGCATGACGTCCTTGCCGACGGGGATCACAAGGCGGACGATCGCGAAGCCGCCAACTTCTCGATCCACCTCGCTTCGCTCACGGCAACCAAGACCGCGGACGGGTTGATCGATCCCAAGCTCGTTCTTGCCTGGCTGCTCTCGTCTCTCGGCGCGCCCGGTTACCTCATCGGTGCTCTGGTGCCGGTACGGGAGTCGGGTGCGCTCCTGCCGCAGCTCGCGATTGCCGGCGCCGTCGAACGCCGCGCACAGCGCAAACGGGTGTGGGCGCTCGGGTCGGCAGTACAGGGGGGCGCGGCGCTCGGTATCGCGGCCTCGGCACTGCTGCTGGACGGCACGGTGGCGGGATGGGCCATACTGGGTTGCCTCGCCTTGCTCGCCGTTGCCCGGTCTGCCTGTTCCGCAAGCTACAAGGACGTCCTGTCGCGCACTGTCGCCAAGGGCACGCGCGGCACAGTTTCCGGTTCGGCCGGAACGGCGGCGGCGGTCGCGGCACTCGGCTTTGCAGCCGCGCTCAGCACGGGGCTGATCCCGCGCGAACCGGCCTGGATCGCCTGTGCGATCGCAGTTGCCGGCGGGCTCTGGCTGGCAGCGGCGGCGCTCTTCCTGCGCCTCGACGAGCCTGATGCCGAACCCGGCGAGCTTGGCGAGCGGGGTCTTGCGCGGCTGGTCGAACCGCTGGCCGAAGACGGCGAGTTGCGCCGCTATCTGGCGACGCGGCTGCTGCTGATCTCGACCGCGCTCGCGCCGCCTTTCCTCGTGATGCTGTCCGCCTCGGGAGAGGAGGCGCGGATCGGCAATCTCGGCCTCATGCTCATCGCATCCTCCGCCGCGGCGATCCTGTCCTCCTATGTCTGGGGCCGGCTTGCGGATCGCTCGAGCCGCTGGACGCTTGCCGTGGCCGGTGCGGCGGCGGCGGTGGTTTTCGCGATCGCCGGTGCCGTTGGTCTGGCGACGGGGGGGATCGGCGGGCCGTGGGCCGCGATGGGTTTCATCTTCGTCGCCCAGATCGCCTACGAGGGGGCACGGGCGGGCCGCAAGACACACCTGACAGACATGGATACCGGAGAGCGCAAGGCGGTCTACACCGCGCTGTCCAACACCATTGTCGGTCTGATGCTGTTGGCGGGGGGCGCCTTCGGGCTTCTCGCCGATGTGGCTGGTGCGGAGTGGGTGCTGGTCGTTTTCGCGGCGATGGCCGCGGCCGGCGGCGCCGTGGCATTAAGCCTGAGCGAAGTGCAGGATACGTGACAGGCCGTCCGGACGAGGCAACAGGTTCAATACCGAGGTACTTGCGACGTGTTCCGTCCGGTTCGGCCCCGTGCTCTCATGACCGTCCGGTGCGAATTGGCGCGGTGCTTTCGCGTTCGATCAGGGCGACCGGGAGAATGTCCGACCCGGTCACGGTCTCGCCGTTCAACTGCTGAAAAAGACGTGTGGCGGCGAGGTGGCCCATCTGGGCGCCGGGTACGTGCACGGTGGTCAGCTTGGGATAGGAGAACTGTGCGATGGGCAAGTCGTCGAAACCGATAATGGACACATCGTCCGGCACCGACTTGCCGCGTTGCCGGCAGCCTTCGATGGCGCCGATCGCCTGGATGTCGTTGGCTGCGAAGACGGCGGTCGGAGGCTCGGGATTGTCGAGCATGCTTTCCATCGCGTCACGGCCCACGACGAATTCGAAGTTCCCCTCGAAGACGAGATCAGGGTCGACCTCCACGTCGATCGATGCCAGCGCGTCCACATAGGCACGCATGCGTTTCTCGGCCCGGTCGTTGACGTCGGTCCGGCCGCAGATCAGCCCGATCCGTCTGTGGCCGAGCGAGATCAGCTTCTCCATGGCCATCAGGCCAGCGGCGTAATTGTCGAAGGACACGGAAGGGTGGGTAGAGTTTTCCGCCCGCCGCCAGGTGAGGACACAGGGGATGCCGTGGCGTTCGAGCATGCGAAAGACCCGCGGGTCGTGTTCGCCCCCGGTCAGGATCATGCCGTCGACCCGCCGGCCCACCAGATGCCGAATCAGTTGCTGTTCCTGTTCGCGGTCGAAATCGCTGACGACGAGAATCACGGAATAGCCGGCTTCCTGGGCGAAATGCTGTATGGCCTGGGTGGAGGCGGCATAGATCGAGTTCGTGATCGTGGGGATGACCAGGCCGATGGTCTTGGTCTTGCCGACGGACAGAGCCTGGGCCTTGCCGTCATTGACGTAGTCGTTCTGTTCGATGACGCGGAGAACGGCCTCGCGCTTGTCCGGTCTTACAGTTTCGGGGTTGTTGAGGACGCGCGAAACCGTTGCCGTGGATACGCCCGCTTCCTTGGCGATCTTACGGATTGTGTTTGCGGGTGCTTTGCCTTCATTTGTACCCGGTTTCAAATACTAAACCTTTTCTGAATCAATCTCTTATGACAATTAGACTTCATCTTTAGGCCATTGTCCAGCCTGAAGACCTCATTTTCTGCTCCAGGCATTGTTGACAGCCCAAAAAGATGCTGCCATCATCAAAATGTAACCGGTTACAAAAATTTCAAGGAACGAGAGCCATTCATGCCTGAATTTGTCAAGCGAGCGCCGCCGCGCCAGCCTGAAGACCGCGCCAGGATCGAGGCGACGGTTCAGGAGATGTTGACGCGGATTCGCGACGAAGGTGACGATGCCGTCAGGTCGTATGCGGCACAGCTCGACAAGTGGGGCGACAAGTCGTTCCGGGTCTCCGACGACCAGATCCGCGAGACCGCGAGCCGTCTCCCGGAAACCTTCAAGGAAGATTTCGACCTCTGCCTGAAAAACGTGTGCGCGTTCGCACGCCGTCAGAGGGAGTCGATCGGGGAGTTCGAAACCGAGATTTCCCCCGGCGTCCTGCTCGGGCAGAAGCTCATCCCGATCTCCCGGGCGGGCTGCTATATCCCGGGCGGCAAATACCCGCTGATCTCCGCAGCGGCCATGAGCGTCGGTACCGCCAAGGAAGCCGGCGTCGAGCACGTGATCGGCTGCGCGCCGCCGCGTCCCGGCGAGGACGGCATGTTTGCGCACACACTTTATGCGCTGCATGCGTCGGGTGCGGACGAGATCTATTGTATCGGCGGTGTCCAGGCGATGGCCGCCATGGCGTTCGGACGGGTGGGGATGTCTCCCGTCGACATCATCACCGGCCCGGGAAACGCGTTCGTCGCGGAAGCCAAGCGCCAGCTGTTCGGCATCGTCGGTATCGACCTGCCGGCCGGGCCGACGGAAATCTGCGTGCTCTGCGACGAGACGGCGGACGCCTCGCTCGTCGCGACCGACTTGCTTGGACAGGCGGAACACGGACCCGACAGCCCCGCTTGGATGGTCACCACGTCGCCGGAGATGGGCAAGGCCGTCCTGAGCGAGGTCGAGCGCCTGCTCGAGACGCTGCCGACACGGGACATGGCCAGCCGTTCCTGGCGCGACCATGGCGAGATCGTGGTGGCGTCCTCGCGGGAAGAGGCGTGCGAGCTCGTCGACGCCTATGCGCCCGAGCATCTGGAGATCCAGACTTCGGCCGACGACTGGTACCTCGACAGGCTGAGGAACTACGGCAGCGCTTTCGTCGGCGCGGAAGCGACGGTCGCCTACGGAGACAAGGGCGTCGGCACCAACCATACGCTGCCGACCAACGGCGCGGCCCGCTACACCGGCGGCCTCTGGGTCGGGAAATTCATCAAGACCGTGACGTGGCAGCGGCTCAGCCGTGCCGCCAGCCGTGACCTTGCCGGACCGCTCGGACGCATGTGCGAAGCGGAAGGCATGCTTGCGCACGCGATCACCTGCGATGTCAGGGCTGAACGCTATAGGGGTGAGAACCAGCCGACGGAGATGGGGTCATGATTTTCTTTTTTGCCGATACACCAGACGGATGGGGCATTCCCGGCCTGCACGGGCCATGGGCGGAAGACGAACTCGACGGCTATGTCCAGTCGGGCGTGTACCTGATCCGGGGGCAGGGCGAGAACATCCTGATCGACACCGGCAACTGGACGACGCCGGAATACGACAACGGCATGGGCCAGTTTCTGATCGAGAAACTCGATCAGGAGAAGAACGACCTGCGCTACATCCTCATCACGCACTTCCACTATGACCACACGGGCAACGCCTCCATCCTGAAGGAACGCTACGGTGCGGAGATCGTGGCGCATCCGCTCGACAAGCCGATCATCGAAGACCCGATGCTCGTCACTAAAGCAGAGAACGTCGAGCGTTTCGGCACAACGCCGGAGGAAGTGCTTGCCGATTTCAACCTGGCAGAAGGCGAGAGCCTCGGTCTTTCCGACCCGGAAATTGTACGGAGACACTGGAACCGGCCCGTCGAGGTCGACGTCACGGTCGAGGGCGGCGACACACTCGAGGTCGGCGGACTGAAGCTGGAAATAATCCATTTGCCGGGTCATTGTCCCGGCCAGGTCGGCGTCTACAATCCGCATTCCGGTTCGCTCTACGCCGCCGACATCCTGCACTATCCCACACCGCTCGGGCCGTTTCCGATCGGCGATGCGAAGGCCCACCGGGCTTCCATCGAGAAGTGCATCGAAATCAAGCCGCAGCTTCTGCTCGAAGGCCACGGGCTGTCCGCCTATTCCGAAGACAGTTCCATGCGCCGGCTGACACACATGATCCGCCAGCAGGACGATACCGAGTTTCGCATTCTCCAGGTGCTTGCGCGGGAGGGCCGGCCGATGACCCTGCTCGAACTCGTGCCCGAGGTCATGCCTGTGAAGACGGAACTGGATTATGCGGTGTCCACGGGGATCGGCATGCGCCGCTGCTACGCCGAATGCTGTCTTCAGACCCACCTTATCTGGCAGATCGAGAAGGGCAGGGCGGAACGTGTCCACGAAGGCGGGGAAGTGAGATTCTCCGCAACCGACGCCGGCCGGACATGGGCAGGCGAGCAGCAGGAAATTCGCAAAAACAACAAATGGGCATGACGCAAAGTCGGCCGACCGGATCAAAAACAGGGAGAAGACAATGACCAAGCACAAAGGAATGTTCGTCCCGGATTTCACCGACAAGCGTGTCGTGGACGCACACATGGATGCCGCCGGCCTCGAAGGCGTGTCGCGGCGCGAGTTCCTGGCGTTTTCGACCGCCAGCGTGGCTGCAATGGCCGGCGCGTCTGCCATGGGCCTGCCGGGCGTGGCGTTCGCCGACACCAAGGGCAAGATGGCGCATCTCATGATGACGCTGCGCCTGGAATACGTCGTCAACGCGGATGCCGGCGCCAAGGCCGCGGCTGCCGCGCTCGGGCTGGAACACACCGCGCTGGACGGTCAGCTCGACAGCGGCCGCCAGCTGGACCAGTTCGAACAGCAGGTCACGGCCGGCGCGAACGCCGTCATGCTGCACGCACCGGGCGGCGGCTCGATCAAGCGCATCGCGCAACTGGCCAACGAGAACAAGGTCTGGCTCGACAATACATGGGGCACGCTGCCCTGGTTCACGCCCTACGAAGCCGGCGAATACTGGACGCTTTACGCGGTGCCTGAAGAATTCTCGGCCCATCGCGACGTCACCCGTGAAGTCTGCAAGGCGGTCATGGATGCGTTCGGCGGCGGCGAACTGGTTGGCGTGACCGGCGTGGAAGGCAACTCGACTGATCTCATCCGGTCGCGCGGGCGCGACGCCGCCATCGAGGAGTTTCCCAAGATCACGCTGGCCGGCGAACTGCCGGGCAAGTGGAACCGGGAAGACAGCCAGAAGGCCATGGAGGACCTGATCGCGCGCCACCCGAACCTCAAGGGCGTCGTCGCACAGAACGACGACGTTGCCGACGGCTGCATCGCCGCCCTTCGCGCGGCCGGCATGCGTCCGGGAGAGGACGTGTTCGTGTGCGGTGCGGACGGGACCTCCGGCGGGGCCGAGATGATCAAGCGCGGCCAGCTGCTGGCCACGAGCGCCAACGTTCCGCAGTACATGGGCGCCTTGCTGACCTCGCGTCTCTACGACGTGCTCAACGGCTGGCGGCCGCGGGCGTCGGAACGCATGATGAACTGGCGTTCGGTCGCGATGACCAAGGACAACGTCGACGTCTACCTGAAGCGCTACGTGGACAATGGCGATGTCGAACCGTTCGACTACAAGCGCATGTCCAAGGTGGCGCATCCGGACGACTGGGATCCGCAGGCCGAACTCTTCCCGATGGACATCGAGCTCGAATGGGGCGGTATCGACAAGCCTGCCGGCTGGTCCGTGCCGGAAGAGTATACCAAGGCGCGTGAAAGCGGCGAAGCCGACGCCGTCGCGAAGGAATACGCCGAACACTACAAGACGCCGATGTTCGGCCCCTCGCCGAACCTTTAGGCAGGGGCTTCGGCTGGATCATGAACACGGGCGCGTCAGCTCTTGCGGCAAGCGGTCTTTCCAAGAGTTACGGAGAGACGCTTGTCCTTGACGGGGTGGATATCTCTCTGCCCGCGGCTGGCGTGCTCGGCCTTGTCGGGGAGAACGGTGCGGGCAAGTCGACCCTGCTCAACATCCTTTCGGGCCTGATCGCACCGGATGCGGGATCGGTCACCCTGTCGAACGGTGTGCCTCTTCCTGCATCCTTCGCTTCGGGCCGGCGGTTGGGCGTCGCCCGCGTCTTCCAGGAACAGTCGCTGGTCGGCGATGTCCCGGTCTTCGAGAACCTGCTGATCGGCGCCGACCGGGACTTCGCCATCGCAGGCCAGTTGCTGTCGCGCAAACGCATGATCGCCAGGGCACAGGAGATGGTGGACGCCGCCGGTGCGTCGATCGATGTACGGCGCACCACGCGTGATCTCGACTTTTCGGAACGTCAACTCGTGGAGATCATCAGGGCCTGTTTCGGCCCGGCGATGCTCTTCGGTGTCGAACATTCGATTGTCCTGTTCGACGAACCGACGGCCTCGCTGGAGCGCGGCGACGAGGAGGTTTTTCTGAAACTCGTCGAACGGCTGCGGGAGACATCGAGCCTGCTTTTCGTGTCTCACCGTCTGGGTGAGGTGCTGGCTCTCAGCGACCGCATCATGGTGCTCAAGGACGGCCGCCGGGTGACCGAGGTTCTCCCGGCGGATGTCGACGAGAGCGAGTTGCACCGGCTCATGGTCGGGCGCGAACGGGACAGCGACTACTATCACGAGGGCCGCCAGCAGCTTGCGGCACCAGAGGCCGAAGCACCCGCGTTCGCCGCCCGGGACATGGAGCGCCCGGGACACTACAGCGGTGTTTCGCTTCGGGTCGCGCCCGGAGAAATTTTGGGCATCGGCGGCCTGCTCGAAAGCGGCAAGTCCGCGCTCGGGCACGGTCTCGCGGGTGTCGAGCCGCCGACCGGCGGCATGGTCTCCCTGGACGGGTCGGACTGGCAGGTTCCTTCTGCCGGCCGGCTCGTTTCGGAGGGTGTGGGATACATTCCGGCTGAACGTCTCGTCGAGGGCATGATCGCCGACCAGACCGTCGCCTGGAACATCACGCTCCCGAGCGGCGACATGTTCTCCAACGCGTTCGGCTTGTGGCGCCACGGGCTGGAAAACGAAGTGAGCCGTGAACTCATTTCGCGCATCGGCATCAAGGTCGACGGTCCCGACACCGTCTGCAAGCGGCTGTCGGGTGGCAATCAGCAGAAGGTCGTGCTCGCGCGCTGGCTGGCCCGCAGGCTCAAGGTCCTGATCCTCGACAATCCGACGCGCGGCGTCGACGCCGGCGCCAAGGAAGAGATCTACGGCTTCATCCGGGATCTGACGGACGCAGGCACCGCCGTCATTCTCATCAGTGACGAACTGCTCGAACTGATCGGCCTGTCCAACCGGATCGCCATCATGCGCCAGGGACGGATCACCCGGATCCTGCCGGCCCCGCCCGACGCGAAGCCGAGCGAGCAGGAATTGGTCGGCGCAATGCTTTCAACGGAAGAAACAGGGGAGGTGGCCGCGGCATGAGCGAGATCGCGGAGACCGGATCAGGGACGTCCACGCGCCGGAGCTTCCTGCAGCGCATCGACCTGCGGTCGGGCCTCTGGCTTCCGATCGGCGTGGTCATCTCGCTGATCGCTTTCTTCTCGATCGCTTCGGACGCGTTTCTCTCTGTGCGCAATCTCACAGGCATCCTGGGGCAGGCGAGCACGTTGCTGCTTGCCTGCCTGGGCGCATCGTTCGTCATCCTCATGGGCTGCATCGACCTGTCCGTCGGCGCGATGGTGCTGCTCGTCGGCGCCATCACGGTCAAGTCGCTCAATCTGTTCGATGTCGGCGTGGGCGCGCTTTTCGTGGGCATGATGGCCGGCGCGGGTCTGGGCATGATCAACGGGCTGATCTACTCGATCGGCCGCATTCCGTCTTTCGTGGTGACGCTCGGCACGCTGTCCGTTTTCACGGGTGCCGCCTGGGAGATCCTCCAGGGCAGGGCGCTTCGCTTCAACTCCTATTCCTTCGAGGAGCTGGCGATCGGCCAGCTGATCCCCGCGGTGCCCAACATCGCGCTCTTCGCTTTCGGGGCGTGGGCAGTGATGGCGCTTGCCGGAAGGTACACGCGGTTCGGACGGTACATGTGTTTCATCGGGGGCGGGGAAGCGGTCTCGCGCACCGCCGGTCTGCCGGTGGTCCGCTACAAGATCTACGCATTCGCCCTTTCCGGGCTTACGGCGGGGCTCGCCGGCGCGCTGGCCGTCGCACGGCTCGGGTCCGCGGGGCCGACGCTCGGACAGGATCTCCTGCTCAACACCCTCGCCGCCATCGTCGTCGGCGGCACCTCGCTGTCGGGCGGCATCGGGGGTGTTCACCGCACGCTCATCGGGGTTGCGATCATCGCCCTGCTCGACAACGGGCTGAACCTGATGGGGGTCAACCAGTACACGCAAATGATGATCAAAGGCGCCGTGGTCGTAGCTGCCGTCCTGATCGGTCAGGACCGAACCAAGAGCGCCGTAATCAAGTAGAAAACGATGGCAACCGGAGGAAACGGAATGGACTTTTCCAGCAAGAAATCAGCACTGAACCGGCGCACGATTCTCAAGGGGACCGCGGCAGCCGCGGCGACCTATGCGCTCGCGCCCGGAATGTTCTCGGCCGCCAATGCGCAGGCCGGAAGCCTCGCGAACGTGCACGAGACGGCCGCAGCCGCGGCGAAGGAACTGGCCAAGGGCAAGGACGTGACGCTGACGATCCTCCATCCCTCCGGGTCGCTGGGGAACGTCAAACCTGTCGCCGACCAGTTCACGGCCGCGACCGGGATCAAGATCGGTTATCTCGAGGTCCCGCTCGGTGAGATCAACCAGAAGGTGCTGCTCGAGGCGGTGTCGCGGTCCGGGTCGTTCGACTTGGCGCTTCCGGCGACGTTCGGCCTGCCGGATATCGCGGAATCGGGGGTCGTCGTGAACCTCGACAGCTACGCGCAGAAATACGAGCCCGCCGATTTTCAGAAGGATGCGCTCTACACGATCGGCGACTACTACAAGGGGTCGCTCTACGGCTACCAGACCGATGGCGACACCTACCTGATGTTCTACAACAAGCCCTGGCTCGACGACGAAAAGGAGCAGAAGGGTTTCGCGGACAAGACGGGCAAGGAACTCAAGGTGCCCGACACCTGGGAGGAACTGGACGCCATGATGGCGTGGTTCCACCGGCCCGACGAAGGCAAGTTCGGCGGCGCGCTTTTCCGTACCCAGTACTTCATCGCCTGGGAGTGGTGGGGCCGTTTTCACGCCAAGGGTTTCTATCCCTTCACCGACGATCTCGAGCCGCAGATCAACAACGATGCCGGCGTCGCCGCGCTCGAGGAGCTTATCGCGGCTTCGGCGAGCCAGTATCCCGGTGCCCGGACGAACGGCCTGTTCGAGAATTTCGAGGCGTTCGGTGCCGGCGACAAGTTCGCCAACATCGGATGGGGCGGTACGCAGAAGTACCTCAATTCGGACAAGTCGAAGGTCAAGGGCAAGCTTGCCTTCGGCAACATGCCGGGCGGCATGGTGAATGGCGAACTTCTCAGGACACCCTACTTCAACTGGGGCTGGAACTACGTCGTGAACGCCGTCTCCCAGGAGCCGGAACTCGCCTACCTGTTCTCGCTCTATGCGTGTTCGCCGGTCATGTCGACACAGGCGGTACAGGATCCGGCAGGCTACTTCGACCCGACACGCGGCGCGCACTACACCGACAAGTCGATTTCCGACACCTACAGCGCCTCGTTTCTGGCGGCCCACAAGGAATCGATGCAGGGTTCCATTCCCGATCTGTATCTGAAGGGGCAGGGGGAATATTTCGATGAACTCCGGGTGGCGATCGCCGCAGCCGATGCGGGGACGAAGAAGCCTAAGGAAGCACTGGACGATTGTGCCGGAGCATGGTCGCGGATCACGCGGCGCATGGGCAAGCGCAGCCAGAAGGTCCAGTGGCAGTTCCTCAAGTCGAGCTATCCGGCTTCGGTGCGCGACCGTCTTGCATGAACAAGGCTGAAACAGGCGGGGCCGGCGACGTTGCCGGCCCCGGTTCACCGGAACAGGGCGGCCTGGACCCGACGCCCGGCAAGGACGCCAGCCGCTCGTTGATACCTTTCAACGTCGCCCTGGTGCTTCCGGCCCAGCTGACGGTGATGGCGGTCGTCGTCGTGCCGACGGTCATCGTCATCTGGCTGGCGCTCACGGACTGGCAACCGACCCAGGCCATTCCGTGGTGGCAGGGCGAGTTCATCTGGTTCTGGAATTTCAACGACCTCTGGTACGACGACCGGTTCATAAATTCCGTGTTGCGCACCCTCATGGTCGTTGCGATCTGCATCACCCTGGAACTCGCCATCGCCCTCGGCCTCGCGCTGCTCTTCGTCGAGGAGTGGTGGTGGAAACGGCTGGCGGTCTCCGTCATCATCCTGCCGATGATGATCATCCCGGTCGATGCGGCGAACGCGTTCTTCATGCTGTTCAACGACCGTGGCCCGATCAACCATCTCATCAGCATGATCATCGGCGAGCCGTTCACGTTCTCATGGCTGTCCCATCCGACGTGGGCCATGGTTCCGATCATGCTGTGCGAGGTCTGGCAGTGGACGCCGCTGATGTTCCTCATGGTGCTGACCGGCCTGCTCAGCCTGCCGCAGAACCAGGTTCGCGCCGCGATCGCGCTGGGGGCCACGCCTGCGCGCATCTTTCGCCGGATCATGCTGCCGCTGCTGGCGCCGGTGATCGGCATCGCCGTGCTGATCCG
Organism: Hyphomicrobiales bacterium; assembly: GCA_965227875.1. Classification (GTDB taxonomy): domain Bacteria; phylum Pseudomonadota; class Alphaproteobacteria; order Rhizobiales; family JAJFHC01. The sequence goes on along the minus strand of OZ245783.1, from coordinate 5,019,179 downwards.
CTCAATCGAGACCTTCAAGATCTTCGATCCCGTCTACATACTGACCCGCGGCCAGCCCGGCGGCGCAACCGAAACCATCTCTATGTACATGTATAACGGCGCATTCGTTTATTTCCGCATGGGCTACATCGCCGCCGCCGCCCTCATCGTGCTCGTGCTGGTCGTGTCGATCTGTCTGGCCCTTGCACAGCCGCTCAAGAGGCACGGCGGATGAACCAGTCCCTTGCCACGACCATCCTGAAGAGGTTCGCGGTGGTGGCCGCGATGATCTTCGCCTTTTTCCCCATCTACTGGCTCTTCGCGACTTCGCTCAAGCCGTTCGAGGAGTGGGCGAGCTGGCCGCCGGTCTGGCTGACGGACCAGCCGACGCTGCAGAACTACCGGATCGTGTTCTTTCCGGATGCTGCCCGGGAGTTCGCCGCATCCCAGTCCGGATCTCTCGACTACAAGGTTTCCGGCAGTGCCTGGAAGGCGTTTCAGGACAGCGCGATCATCTCCACCTGCGCGACGATTCTTTCCGTGCTGTTCGGGACGCTGGCGGCCTATTCCATCGTCCGCTACCGGACGGGCGGCGAAAACTACCCGTTTCAGTTCCTTACCGTCCGCATGATGCCTCCCATCGCGGTGGTCGTGCCGATGGTCGCTCTCTTCGCGGTATTGCGGATCGCCGACACCTACTTCGGCATGATCCTCGCCTACACCGCGTTCACGCTGCCGTTCTCGATCTGGATGATCCGGTCATTCATCGAGGAGACGCCCGCGGAGCTGGAGGGCGCGGCGATGGTGCACGGGATGTCCCAGCTGGAGGCATTCGTGAAAATCACGCTGCCGCTGGCCCGTGGGGGCATTCTGGCGACCGCGCTCTTCATCTTCATTCTCAACTGGTCGGAGTTCCTGTTCGCCCTGGTCCTGACGTCCGGGAAGGTCACGACGGTAACGCTGCAGGTCGCTAACTACGTTTCCGCGTCCTCGGGAAAACTCTACGGGGTGCAGGCGGCGATGGGCGCGATTTCGACGCTGCCGGTCATCTTCTTCGGCTACATCATCCAGAAACACCTGGTGCGCGGCTTGACGTTCGGGGCGGTGAAGCGATGACGCCGCGGCTGAAACTGAGCGGCCTCGCGAAAACCTTCGGCGAGAACAGGGCCGTCCGCAGCATGGACATGGAGCTGGCGTCTGGCGAGTTCCTGTCGCTGCTGGGACCGTCCGGTTGCGGGAAGTCGACCACGCTGGCGATGATCGCCGGCTTCGAGACGCCGACCACGGGGGACATCCATGTCGACGGCGTCCGCATAAACGACCTGCCGCCCGGGCGCCGCGCCATCGGGCTCGTTTTCCAGGACTATGCCGTCTTCTCGCGGCTGAAGGTGAGGGCGAACCTCGCCTTCGGTCTCGAGGCCCAGAAGGTATCCCGCGGCGAACGCAACAGGCGTATCGAGGCCATCGCCCGCACGCTCGACCTCGAACCGATCATGGATCGGCGCGGCGGCGAGCTCAACATGAGCGAAATGCAGAGAGTGGCCCTGGCGCGGGTGCTCGTCACCGAACCCAAGCTGCTGCTGCTCGACGAGCCGATGTCGAATCTCGACGCCGCCCTGCGGGCATCCCTTCGCAGCGAACTGAAACTGCTCCAGAAACAGCTCGGCCAGACCGTGCTCTACGTGACGCACGATCAGGTCGAGGCCCTGGCGATGTCCGACAGGATCGCGGTGATGCACAACGGTGTCGTCGAACAGATCGGCACACCCGACAAAATATACCATCGGCCCCGGACGCGTTTCGTCGCGGAATTCATCGGGGACCCGCCAATCAACGTGATCGAATGCGACGTGCGCACCGATGGCGGCGGAGCCAGCGCCTGGACGGCGCTTCACGGTCCGATCCCGCTCGGGCGCCGTGCGATATCGCCCGGCAGCCACCACGTGGCCGTCAGGCCGCACGACATCGCGTTTTCCGTCGACGGGACCGCCGGGGGCGTGGAGACGGTCGTGCGGCTGGTGGAGAACCATGGCGTGGAACACATCGCCTATTGCGAATACGGAGAGTCACTGGTGAGCGTTTCGGTTCCGGCAGGTGCGGCGGAAGTCGGAAACACCTGTTTCCTCGGCCTCGATGCCGAGCGCATCCATGTGATCCGCAGGGACGACCAGTCCGTCGTCGAACGTGGTGTCGCCGCATGAGCCTGCTCGAGATCAAAGGACTTTCAGTGAACTACGGGTCCGACACCACGGCACTGGACGATGTCGCCCTTTCCATGATTGCGGGCGAGTTCCTCACGGTGGTCGGGCCGACCAACGCGGGCAAGTCGACGCTTCTGAAGACAATTGCTGGGCTCGAACGGCCCCAGGCGGGGTCGGTCAGGCTGAAGGGCTCCGACGTGACCGGCCTGGAACCGAGGCTGCGCAACGTCAGCCTGCTGTTTCAGAACATCGCCCTTTTCCCGACCCTGAGCGGTGCCGAGAACATCGCCTTTCCCCTGCGCAGGTCGGGGATGGAGAAGAGCGCGATAGACCGGCGGGTGGACGAGATCGCGGCGATGCTCAAGGTCAGCCACGTGCTCGATCGCCTGCCGCGCACCTTTTCGGGCGGGGAACAGCAGCGGGTGGCGATCGGCCGCGCGCTGGCGGCCCCCGGTGACCTCCTGATGCTGGATGAGCCGCTGACCAATCTCGACGCGCGTATCCGGATCGCGCTGCGCGTGGAATTCAAGAAACTTCATCGCGAGACAGGCCAGTCGATACTCTACGTGACTCACGACCAGATCGAGGCCATGTCGCTGTCCGACAGGATCGCGGTGCTCAACGAGGGCCGGGTGGAGCAGGTCGGTACACCCGACGAACTCTATCAACGGCCGGCGACGGCCTTTGTCGCCCAGTTCATGGGCACGCCGCCGATGAACCTCATCCCCGTGGCGGTCGAGCAGGAAGGCAGCGGACTGCGTGCGGCCGGCGAAGGGTTTTCCGCATCGATCGATGGGCAGGTGTCCGGACAGCGTCCCGGCCGGCTGGCCATCGGCGTGAGGCCGGAGAAAATTGAGGTCGCTGCCGCTCGGACCGACACGACCCCATTCCCGGGCGAGATCCTGTGGATCGAACGGCTTGGCAGCCACCATGTGCTCGACGTCGAGCTTGGTGGAGAGAAGATCAAGGTCCGGACACGGGCGGACCATCCGGTCGGCACGGAAGGGCCGGGATGGTTCGGTTTCACGCCGAAGGCCGAACATGTACTCGATCTGGACAGCGGCCGCTTTCTGCCGGCGCGGCCCGGTGCCGGTCAACCGACGAACTGAAAAGAGGAGAAAAGACAATGTGCGTATGTGGTGCCTGCGGCAAGGGTGGCCCGATGCCGGGAAAATTTGCCTATGAAAAGTTCTCCGCCGACATGCATCTGGCGGAGACACGGAAACTGGAGGAAGTCATCGCCATGTCGCCGGAAGACATGGCCCGCGCATCGCGGCTCGTGATGGGCACCTACAACGAACTTCTGCAGACAGCCGCGTCCATCGAGGACGAGGGCTACCGGCGGCTGATGACGGAATGCATCGTCGATCCGAAGGTCAGCTTTCTCGAGCTCTATCCCACCGAGCAGGACCGGCAGAAGATGTTCGACGAAATGGTCCGGCTGGGTTTCTTCAACGCCGAGGACGATCCGGAACATGTCTGGCCGTCCGGTCACATGTCGCCGCAGACCTACCTGACCGCGCCGTCGAGCCACAACAACTTCTACAACGCACATCCCGGCGGACTGGCGGTCACCGTAGCCTACAACATCCGCATGGCGGAGGCCTACACGAGCAACTACCGCCAGATGTACGGCGTGCCGATCAACCGTGATGTCTCGGTGGCCGGACTGCTGATCCACGAATACCCGAAGGTCTGGCTCTATCAGTGGCAGAACGACGGAACCTGGCTCGAGGAGCCCAGGACCGTCTATGACGACACCTGGCACGCGCACTGCATCTACGTGACGGCGGAACTGATGTATCGGCGCTTCGACAGCCGGATCGTCATGGCCATGGCGGCGGCTCACCAGCTCGCGTTCCTGAATGCGGACATGGACGGCCGGGACGTCGTGGCCTCCTGGCATGGGCTGGAGCGCGTGGCTCACTTCATCAAGGCCGCGGCGGTGCTGGCCCAGGTCGACCCGGTGGAGTACGGGCTGCTGGAGAAGAAGGGCGGCGATACCGTTCTCGCACCGCAACCGGCTGAACAGTGGATCACCCATCTGGCCGACATGAACTGGCCCTACACAATGGGTGGGGCGCATCTCTACACGGAGCCGTCCCTGCGCCAGGTCGCGGAAGACGATCTGGGCATTTCCGGAAGCGATCTTCACGGGAAACCGTTCAATCAGCTCAAGAACTATGTCTGGTCGCAACTTAGTCAGATCACCCTCTACGAGATCCTCGTCCGCGAGGGACAGGATGCCGTCCGCGATACGGTGAAACGACTGGTCATCCAGTGAGCGAAACCAGCAAGGACGGCCTGGCCGAGAGTACCGCGCCGTCATTTGCCGACCGGGCTCTGGCATTCGGCAGGGATACCTATTCCGGACACGGCAAGATCGAGATCCTGCCGAAGGTCGGCGCCAACTCGCTTGACGAAATGGCTGTGGCCTATACGCCCGGGGTCGGACATGTGGTGCGGCATGTCCTGGCCAATCCGGACGATCTCGAGTCGGTCACGGCGCGCGGAAACATGATCGCCCTGGTCACGGACGGTTCCGCCGTCCTCGGCCTGGGCGATGTCGGCCCCGACGCGGCGATCCCGGTCATGGAAGGCAAGGCGGTGATGTTCAAGGCCCTGGCGGGACTGGACTGCATGCCGCTCTGCCTTGATGCCCGCGGGGCGGAGCGGTTCTGCGATGTCGTGGCGGCCCTCGAACCGTCGTTCAGCGGGATCAACATCGAAGACGTCGGGGCGCCTGCGTGCTTCGAGATCGTGCGCCAGCTCGAGGAACGCCTCGACATCCCGGTTCTCCACGACGATCAGTTCGGCACGGCGACGGTCGTGACGGCCGCAATGATCAACGGGCTCGCGCTCACCGGCCGCATGGCAAGGGATGCAACCGTTGTCGTGAACGGCATCGGTGCGGCGGGCACGGCCACGATCCGGATGCTCGAAGCGCTCGGTATCGGCGACGTGATCGCCGTCGACCGCGACGGTATCCTAGATCCAGATCGCGCCGACAATCATCCACACTGGAGGGAGATCGCGGCGAGGACCAACGCACATTCGAAGCGTGGAAGCCTGGCGGATGCCATGCGGGGCGCGGACGCGTTTGTCGGCCTGTCCCGCGGCGGCCTCGTGGACGCGAACATGGTCGCCAGCATGGCGGACGGGCCGATCGTGTTCGCACTGGCAAATCCCGAACCCGAGATCGATCCCGACAAGGCGCTTTCGGCGGGTGCGGCGGTGGCGGCCAGTGGACGCTTCGATTTTCCGAACCACTGCAACAACGTTCTGGCCTTTCCCGGCCTGATGCGCGGCGCGGTGGAAACGAAGGCGAGGCGGGTGACGCTGGAAATGTGTCTCGCGGCCTCGCATGCGTTGGCCGCCCTGGCGGTGCCGCTGCGCCCGGACAACCTGCTTCCCTCGCCGCTCGACCCGTCGGTCCATGCCAGCGTGGCCGAAGCGGTCGCGACCCAAGCCATGAATTCCGGGCATGCGGGACGGACAGTCGAAAAAGGGAAGGTCGCCGCCAAGACACTGCGCCTCGTCGACAAGGTCCACAAGCGGCTGGCCGAACTGAAGCGCCCGGTCTGAAGATCGTCCTCGTCCCGTGGGCCAACAGAACGGCCGTGCGAGGTCAGTGGGTCTCTTCCTGACGACATTCACGGTCGTTCGCCGTCGACGCACCTGACGCTTTTGACGCAGCCGGGTGGCTGGCATGTTCCTCGCCGTTTGGGCAAAGTCTCCGTGCAAGCATCTTGAGTCCGGTCCGGCGTATCGCGACCGGAAATTGCGGAAACGAGCATGGTCGTCCGGACGGCATGAACGACACAGCGCAGACCGTGCCGGCCGCGGGCCAGCGTCGCAGGGCCCGGCAAAGGATCATCCTGCCGGTTTCCCGAGACCTAAGGATCGCGGGCCTGCTGTCGGTGTTTTCCGGCGGTCTCTGGCCGGTGCAGGCGGCGGCGATCGCATGGGCCCTGTCGGGATGGGCATCAGGCTATGAGCCGTTGAAGAGTGCGATCCTCGCCGCAGGTGTTTTCGTCGGGTGCGGCGTGGTCCGGGCGATCGTCGATCACCGGGCCGGTGCGCTCCTGTTTCGTGCGGCGGACGTGACGATCGCCCGGGAACGCGAGGCCCTTGTGCGTCGGGAGGCCCGGGCGACGGCGGGGCTGGGATCAGCCTCGGTCGCGGCGCTCGTTGTCCAGAAACTGCCGCTGCTGCAGCCGTGGATCACACGCTACCACGTGGCGATGGTCCGGGTCGCCGTCTTTCCACCGCTGCTTCTCGTGCTGTCGTTCTGGCACTCCTGGGTGGTCGGGCTGACGCTCCTTGTCGCCGGGCCGCTCATACCGGTCTTCATGGCGCTCGTGGGAATGGCCGCCGAAGATGCCTCTCGCCGGCAGATGGACGAGATCGGCACCATGAACGACATGCTGATGGACCGGCTGTCCGCCATGCTCGACATTCGCCTGCTCGGCGCTTCCGGGCGGGTCGCCGAAGATTTCGCCGGGCGCGCCGACGGGCTTCGGGCCCGGACCATGGCCGTGCTGCGGATCGCGTTTCTCTCGTCCACGGTACTCGAGCTGTTCTCCGCGATCGGGGTCGCCATGGTCGCCGTCTTCGTCGGCTTTACCCTACTTGGCGAGATTTCGTTCGGAAGTTGGGGAACGCCCTTGACGCTCGGCGAGGGCGTCTTCCTGCTCCTGATCGCGCCGGAGTTCTTTCAGCCCCTGCGCGACCTCGCTGCGGCCTGGCACGACCGGGCTGCGGGATATTCGGTCGTGTCAGAACTCGACAGGATGGATGCCGCACAGCGCATTCCCATCGTCGGCGAAGGCAACCCGGCAAGACCGCTTGAGGGCGCGCTGTCGGTCCGGACCAGCAACGCCGTCGCCGCGCTCCCGGGGTGCGACGTGTCTTTGCCGGAGTTCTCGCTTGACCGGGGGGCTTCGCTCGCGATCACAGGCCCCAGCGGGGCGGGAAAGACGACTGCCCTTGCGGCGATCGCGGGGCTCGTCCCCCTGGCGGCGGGATCGATCCACGTCTGCGGCCGGGAGCTTGGTGCGGATACGGCCGACGGCTGGCGGGCCCGCCTGGTCTACGTACCGCAAAAGCCGCATTTTCCGGACGCGACGCTTGGAGACTGGCTTGGCGGCGCGAAAGTCGGTGCGGAGATGGAGGCGGCGCTGCGGATCGCCGATGCGCAGACAGTCGTCGCGCGACTCCCCGAGGGTCTCGATACGCGGCTCGGCGAAACGGGCGGTGGCGTTTCCGGCGGCGAGGCCCGGCGGCTCATGCTGGCGCGGGCGTTCCTCGCGGGAGGAGACCTTGTCCTCGCAGACGAACCCACGGCCGATCTCGATCCCGATACGGCACAGAAGGTCATCGCGGCTTTGCGGCGGCTTCAGTCGAACGGGCGCACGATCATCGTGGCTACCCACGACAGCGACCTGGCCGAGGCCATGGACCGACAGGTGGAGGTGTCCGGATGAAACCGGTCCTGACCATCGCCAGGATGTTGCTCGGCGCGGCTCCGTGGGCCATGGCGCGGGGTGCCGCCCTGTCGGTTGCCGTCCTGGTCATGGGGGCGGCCTTGCTGGGACTGTCCGGCTGGTTCATCACCGCGACAGGCCTTGCGGGCCTTGCCGGGCTCGGTATCGCCTTCGACGTCTTCCGCCCGTCGGCCGGTGTGCGCTTCCTGGCACTCGGCAGGACCGCGGCCCGCTATGGCGAACGTGTCCTGAGCCACGACGCGACCTTGCGTGCGCTCGCGGCCCTCCGGACCATGTTGCTCATGCAGCATGCCCGTCTCGGGGTGCGATCGCTGGTGAGACTGCGCGGCGAGGGCGTGCTGACCCGGATCGTTTCGGACGTCGATGCGCTCGACGGGCTGGCCCTGCGCGTGCTGCTGCCGGTGTTTGCAGGGGTCGTCACGCATGCTTGCGTGTTCGCCGCGCTTGCATGGCTCGTCGGTTGGCCTGTGGCGACGACGATCCTCATCGGTTACCTGCCTGCCTCCATCGCGATCCTCTGGTTCCTTGCGCGCCGGACGCTCGCGCCGTCGGATGCGTCCGAGCGGGCCGGGCAGCGGCTTCGTCGCGGTGTCATCGACATGATCCGCGACCGTGAGGCCCTCATCGTTTCAGGACACTTGCCGCAACGCGAAATGGCGCTTCTGGAGATCGACCAGGCCGCGCGGGATGCCGCCGCCAGGCTCGATCTTGCAGAGCGCAATGCCGGCCTTGCGCTTTCCCTTCTGGTGTCCCTCGTGGCAGCGGCTGCCCTTGTCGCCGGCGGCTGGATGCTGGCCGGAGGACAGGCCGGGCCAGCCGGCGCCGCCATAGGGCTGTTCGTTGCGCTGGCCCTGGCCGAGACGATCCTGCCCCTTCGCCGCGGGTTTGCCGAAATCGGACGCATGGCCGGCGCGGCACGTCGCGTGGCTCTCGGGGACGGCCACGAAGGACCTGACGACCGGCCGAACCTCCTCGGCGAACCGGTGCTGGAGGTGAGCCTGCCGGAGACTGCCTTCCGGGTGGAACCGGGAAGGGCGGTGGCGCTGACCGGTCCGTCCGGGTCCGGCAAGACGAGCCTGCTCTACCGGATTGCCGGGCTTGATGACGGGGAGGGCGTGACGGTCGAAGGTCAGAGACCGGCATACTGGAGCGAGGCTTCGTTGCGGACGCACATGGCGTTTCTTCCACAGCGCAGTGCACTCATCGCGGGAACCGTCCGCGACAACCTTTGTCTGGCCGGACCTGCAGAAGATGCCTCTCTGTGGTCCGCCCTCGATGTCGTCGCTCTCGCCGACGTCATCAGAAGCAAAGGGGGACTCGACGCAAGGCTGGGCGAAGGAGGCACTGGGCTCTCCGGCGGTCAGGCGCGTCGCCTGGCACTGGCGCGAATTGTCCTGAAAGACCCCTCGATCGTCCTTCTCGATGAACCGACCGAGGGCCTTGACGCGGTGACCGCGGACGCGGTGCTGAACGGGGTCCGCACGGCCTTGCCGCGCGCGGCGATCGTTGCGGCATTGCACCGCGGTGCGGATCACCCGGTCTTCGATGAAGTTCGCGAGATAGCGGGCTAGACTGTGACTTTGTCACGGAGTTTTGCTGGTGTGTGAGCTAAAGGACGAATCAGGCGTCTGATCGTGAGTCGTTTTCCGGTTCGGGAAACGTGCGGGATCGAAGGAGAAGACGACATGGAGCTCAATATCGTCGAGCTGTCACGGCTGCAATTCGCGCTGACAGCGATGTATCACTTCCTGTTCGTGCCGCTGACGCTGGGTCTGTCGATCCTCGTCGCCATCATGGAAACGGTCTACGTCATGACGGGCCGTCCGATCTGGCGGCAAATGACCAAGTTCTGGGGCACGCTCTTCGGCATCAACTTCGCCCTCGGCGTGGCGACCGGCATCACCATGGAATTCCAGTTCGGGATGAACTGGAGCTACTACAGCCATTATGTCGGCGACATTTTCGGCGCGCCCCTCGCCATCGAGGGCCTCATGGCCTTCTTCCTCGAAGCGACGTTTGTGGGGCTCTTCTTCTTCGGCTGGGACAAGCTGTCGAAAGTCGGTCATCTGACGGTCGCCTGGCTTGTCGCGATCGGTTCGAATTTCTCCGCGCTCTGGATCCTGATCGCCAATGGCTGGATGCAGAACCCGGTCGGTGCGCAGTTCAATCCCGATACGATGCGGATGGAGCTGACTTCGTTCTTTGACGTCCTCTTCAACGAGGTCGCGCAGGCGAAATTCGTGCACACGGTCTCGGCGGGATACGTCACCGCGTCCGTCTTCGTGCTGGGCGTTTCCGCCTGGTATCTGCTGAAGGGCCGGCACATGGCGCTGGCCAGACGCTCGATCACGGTCGCCGCCTCCTTCGGTCTCGCCTCCGCACTGTCCGTCGTCGTTCTGGGTGACGAGAGCGGTTATTCCGCCAGTCACACACAGAAGATGAAACTCGCCGCCATCGAGGCGATGTGGGAGACCCATGACGCGCCGGCACCGTTCACCGCGATCGGATTTCCGGACCAGGAGGCGCGCGAGACACACTATGCACTCGAAATACCCTGGGTCATGGGCCTGATCGGGACCCGTTCGCTCACCCAGGAGATCCCCGGCATCGCGGACCTCGTCGCCGAAGCGAGGAAGAGGATCGAACGCGGCATCGTTGCCTATGACGCGCTCATGACGATACGCGATCAACGCAGCGAAACGCCCGCGGATGTCCGCGAGACGTTCGAGATGCACTCCGGGGATCTCGGCTTCGCTTTCCTTCTCAAGCGCTACGTCGAGGATCCGCGCACCGCCAGTGCGGAGCAGATTTCCATGGCCGCGGAGGACACCGTCCCGTGGGTCGCGCCGCTGTTCTGGGCGTTCCGGGTCATGGTCGGTCTCGGGTTCCTTTTCATCGCGGTCATGGCCTATTTCTTCTGGCGCTCTTCCTTCCGCCAGCAGTCATATCCGCGCTGGGCGCTACGGGTGGCGGTCGCCATCATCCCGGCGCCATGGATCGCTGCGGAACTTGGCTGGTTCATCGCCGAGTATGGCCGCCAGCCCTGGACGGTGGACGGGGTGTTGCCGACGGCACTCTCGGTCAGCCACCTGAGCGTGCAGGATCTTCTGCTGACGCTTGCGGGCTTCGTGACCTTCTACACGGTCCTCTTCGTCGTCGAGATGGGGCTGATGTTGAAATACATCCGGAAGGGACCCTTCCAGGATGTGGAGGAAACCGAGACATGGGAAGCGCGGCATGAGCATCGCCTGCGCACCCATGACGGCCAGGGTCCTTTCGCGAGCCCTGCGGAGTGAATGACATGATCCTCTTCGAGATACTCTCCTACGATGTTCTGCGTGTGATCTGGTGGCTTCTCCTCGGCGTGCTGCTGATCGGCTTCGCGATGACCGACGGCTTCGACATGGGCGTTGGGGCGCTTCTTCCCTTCGTCGCGAGGACCGACGTCGAACGCCGGATTGCGATCAACACGGTCGGACCGGTCTGGGAAGGTAACCAGGTCTGGTTCATTCTCGGCGGGGGTGCGATCTTCGCCGCCTGGCCGCCACTCTATGCCGTCAGCTTTTCCGGTTTCTACCTGGCGATGTTCGCGATCCTCGCTGCCCTCATCCTCCGGCCGGTCGCCTTCAAGTACCGCAGCAAGCGCGATAGCGCGGCGTGGCGCAGCGGTTGGGACTGGGCGCTCTTCGCCGGCGGCGCGGTGCCCGCGATTGTCTTCGGCATCGCGGTTGGCAACGTCCTGCAGGGGGTGCCGTTCCAGCTGACACCGGACCTGTTTTCAAGGTACGAGGGCAGTTACTACGGCAAGTTCTTCGGTCTCCTCAATCCGTTCGCCGTGCTGACCGGGCTGGTTTCGTTTTTCATGCTCGTAACTCATGGCGCCGCGTGGCTGGCCCTCAAGGCCGATGGCAAGGTGGCCGCTCGGGCCCGGGCCTACGGGACGATCACAGGTGTCGGGACGATTGCCGGATACGTGCTCGCGGGGATCTGGCTTGCCGTCGGAATCCAGGGTTATGCGATCGTGGGCGATGTCGTCACCGACGGTCCGTCGAACCCGCTCTATTCCGAAGTGGAGAGGACCGCATCCTGGCTGAGCGCCTACGCGGCGAGGCCGTGGATCGCCGTGGCACCCTTGCTTGGCTTCGCCGGAATGGTCATGGCCGTGCGCGGCCTGCGGGCCGGGCGGGAGGTCTCGACGCTGCTCTGGTCCAAACTGGGCATTCTCGGCTCGATCTCGTCGGTGGGCCTGACGATGTTCCCCTTCATCCTGCCGTCTTCGATCGACCCGAAGTCGTCACTGACGGTGTGGGACAGTTCGTCGTCGCACCAGACCCTGTTCATCATGCTGGTTTCGACGGCCATCTTCATGCCGCTGATCCTTGCCTATACCGCCTGGGTCTACAAGGTACTGTGGGGCAAGGTGACGGAGTCCGACGTGACCGGCAATTCAGACACAGTGTACTGAGGAGAAACGCAACGATGTGGTACTTCGCCTGGATGCTGGGACTTCCTCTTGCCGCCATCTTCGCCATCATGAACGCGATGTGGCTCGAACTGCAGCGCGACCGGTTGCTGACCGAGTCCGATGGCCGGCTGCCTGCGGTGGCCGAGTAAGCAGCGGGCCGGGAGGGCGGGAGCGCCCTCGAGTCCCGGAATGGAACTTTATGCGTTCCGACAGGTTGTCCTCACGGAGATCGTGAAAAAATCAGAGATGAGGACAATGGAAAGCGAAAAAGTTTACTCGAAGGAAGACGTCAGGCAGGCCGAGCCGGCCAAGACCAACCGACACGCCCTTGAATGGGGATTGCCCCTGGCAATCATCGCCGTCGGCGGTGTCGCTGTGTGGATGTGGCTCGGCTAGGAGCCTGACCCCAGCCCGACTTCGCAATCGCCGTCCCACTCCGATCGGAAGCTATTTCCGTGCGCCACCGTCAAGGTGGCATGGCGCTTGCTTATGCATGACCGCAGGCGAGCGCTGACCGGGCGTGAGGGAACCGTTTCACGGTTAATGCGTTGCGCAGACATACGGGAGATATGGAAAGATGATCTGTCTTAAGTTTCGCACTCTGTTCATGGCCGCGATCGTCGGTACGAGCGTCGTAACAGGCGCGAATGCTGCCTCGCTGAGCGAGGCACGCGTCGGCACGGACATTCACGGCACCTTCGAAGGACAGCTCTACGGAGAGGATCTGACCATCAAGGTGATGCCCTCCGGCAAGCTTGTCGGCCGATACGGAGACGACAAGGACACGGGCGTCTGGAAGATCTTCGACAACGGGATGTTGTGCCTCAAGTGGAACAACTGGCTCAACTCCGCGCGACGCTGCGGGGTGGTCAAGGCAGAAGACGGCAAGTACCGGATCATGGGTATTTCGCTGACCCGAAACAACTGATTGGAGAGACAGATGTCCGACCTTCATTCGGAAACCGCACCGCAACCATGCGCCAACGCCGCATGCACCTGCACCGTGCCGAAGGGCACCGGTTATCGCGAGGACGGCCGGGTTTACTGCAACGCCCAGTGCGCCGACCCCTCCATCAAGGGGTGCGGGCACGAGGGTTGCCCATGCAACAACGTCGCCCTGTAAGGGTATCGTCGCTCCGAAGGTGACGGAGCGGATCAATCAATCCGTTCCGGGCACATCGATCTTGATCTCGAGATCCGCCTTGTTCGTCGACTGGTCGTAGATGTAGTAGGCCATGCCGATCACCACGGCCACGAGCAGGCCAACCACGAAATAGAGGACCGGCGGTCCGCTTTTCTTTTCTTTCATCCGATTTTCCTCGCATTGCAATCCACCGCCCGATCCGTCTCCAGAGGCAATTCCAGCAGGCGGGCGGTGCCTGCACCCCTCCATCATATCCAGATTCACACGAGTTCGTGCGGTACAAGTGTCGATCGTTCGGCCCTGAACCTGATTGCCGCCTCGCCGAGGGGGAAGGCAAAACAATCATTTCCTCCCAGGTCGACCACATCGCGCCATCTTTGCGTGAACCGGTCTGTCCAGGACGTGGTCTCGGTTCCGAGATGGCGCTGCCACAGCCGGTTGCGAAACGACGTGACTGACGGTTCGTCGCGCCACGCGATCGCCGTCTCCGTATCGGTGAGGAGACTGCGGTCGTTAAGGTTGGCAGAACCGAGCAGGGCGAGCCGGTCGTCCACGATCATGGCCTTCGAATGCGAGTAGACACTGTCGCGCAGGATCTCCTCGAGCGTCTTCGTCTCGGGCGAAAGGGAGTCGCCGGCACGTTTGAGAGAATAGAGCCCGATACGTTCTCCGAACGAAGCGCGCAGAATGTCGAGAGCTTCGGCCTGCAGCCACTGGCCCATGCGCGTTGCCCTGTCGCTTGCATCCTCTTCGAGAATCGACTGGGGCAGAACGGGGAGCAGAATGATGGCTTCCAGTTCGGGTTGTTCTTTGGCCCGGCTGGCGAGGGCCTCCGCGATGGTCCGGCTGCGGATGAACTGGTTTTCTATGTAGATCAGCCGTTGTGCATTGCCGATCGCTTCGAGGTAAGCGTCCCGGATTTCCGAAACGCGCGTTTCGGGACTTCTTGAAAAGCTCGACTTGTGCTGCCTCGATATGGTGCGCAGCGGCGCCACCATCTTGTTGCCTGGAAAGGTTGTTTCGGGATCGGGGTCGGGCAGGTCCGGCAAGTTGCCGAGACCATCCGGGATTTTCCAGGGAGCCACGTCTCCGGGCGGCTTGAGCGCAGAGACGACCGATCTGAAATCCTCAAGCTCGCGATTCCATCTCTGCCGGAAGTGAATTGCAAACTGGCGGGCGGCCGGTCCCCTTAAGCGGCAGGACAAGTCGTGCCATGCAAGATCCGCATCGTGATCTCTCGTGTCGAAACGTCGTTCGTCGAGATCAAGTCCCCCAAGGAAGACGGTATCGTCGTCGATGACGCAGAGCTTCTCGTGGTGTGCGGCCGGAAGGACCGTCGGAAACGCGCTGTGCCGTGCTGTGAGACGGCCGTCCCGAATTTTCACGTAGGGCCAAAGGCCGGGCGCGCGACGCAGCAACTGCGTAAGGTCGGAACCGTCCTTGTCGGCTGACCGGTCGTTAAGCCGTGCGACGGCCTCGTCAAGTTTTCGGCGAATGATCGGTTGGCCGGCCGCCTGGACGAGCCATCCGACGGTTGCATCGTGCCGTGAGCAGATGACCTGGAGCCGGCGTTGGCTCTCCTCGTCGAGCTCCGCTCTCAGGTCCATGAACCGCGCGTATGTCGACCAGGCGTCGAAGTGGAAATCGAAGCCGAGAACCGGGTCGAAATCCGCGATGGCCACCCTTACGTCGATCCCGCGGGACGCCGCACCCTGCAGGAGTCCGGCCCAATGGTTGTGCGACGTCACGTCCGAGGTGATCCTGAGGGCCGGATCGATCGTCCAGTACGCCAGGTGCACGCTATGTCGGGCCTTGACGATGGCCGCTTCGATTTCGGCGAATGTCTCCTCGGCCTCGATCAGGGGCACGAGCTCGTTTCCGGGCAGGAAGGGCACGCCGCCGATCTCGGGTTCCTTGAGCGGACTTTCCCGCTCTTTCAGGTTTTCATGCATCGAAGTGTCTTGGCTGAAATGTCCGCTGGAACGGTCCTACGCGGTCTGGACCGCGGCCAGCCGGTGATCGACGAACTCGCTGCCTTCACGGGCGGCCCGCACCGCGCGCTCCATCAGCCTTCTTTCCTCGTCGGTCAGTTCCGCGTTGCCGAGTTCCTCCTCGATCTTCGCTGCAACGTCCTCTTCGCCTTGTTTGAGGTTCTCCAGTGCAGCCTTTTCGTTATCGCGAAACAAGTCGAGAAAATCCTCGAAGCCGCGGTTGGGGGTGCCGATGGCGCTGCCTTCTTCCGCCGGGGTTTCGTTGCTTGCGCGAACAAGACCCTGAAGTTCCGCGATCAGTTTCTGCCGTTCCGCGGAACGATTGCGAAAGGCTTCGACGAGACGGTGATCGTCATCCGACATTTCGAGGGCCTTCAGGTAGGCGAGGTGGCTGTCGATGAGGAGCCGGATTGTCCTGTTGAGGATTTCGGTGCTGTGTGCCGGCATGGCGTGTCCAATCCGATGATTTCCTGTTCGTTAAACGCGAAGCCCGCCGTGTTGTTCCGCAGAACCCAGTTTTTTCACCGCCTTTTTGCATCCTTTTCCGCCCTGGTGCGTTGCCCCCCCGTAGGGTCCACTTCAGAAAACTCGGTGAACGACAGTGCAGGCAATTGCAGACCGCCATGAACACGTCCCGCTTCCGGATTATGACCGTCCACCGCAACTCGAGACAGCAGACGGGACGGAACGGCGCGTTGGCGTCGAGATCGAGTTCGGCGGCATTGACACCAGGACGGCGGCCACGCGCATCCAGAACGCTCTCGGCGGCGGCATATCCCAGCAGAGTGCTCATGCCTTCACGGTCGAGGGATCGGCGATTGGCGACATAAAGGTCGAACTGGACCTGCGGTACGCACACCCTGCCAAGAACGACGAACCGGACACGTCCAAATGGGGCCGCGAGATTCTCGGCGACTTTGCCGGTGCGGTCGTCCCGCAGGAAGTCATAACGGAACCGATTGCAATCAGCCGGCTTGGAGAAACCGACCGGCTCGTCGAGTGTCTGGCGGCCGCCGGCGCGGAGGGAACGGCGGACTCGCCGCTCTATGCGTTCGGTCTTCATCTCAACCCGGAGGCCGCGTCGCTCGAGGTGCCGCCGTTACTACGTTTGATCAGGGCTTTCAGCGCCGCCAACGATTGGTTGCGCGAGGAAATCAATCCTGACTGGGGACGCCGCGCACTCAGATGGGCCCGGCCGCACCACACTTCGTGGCGCGAGCGCATCATGGACCCGTCCTACCAGCCCGAAATGACGCGGCTGATCACCGATTACGTGCGTGAGAATCCGTCGAGAAACCACGACCTCGACCTCCTGCCGCTCTTCCGTCACATCGACGAGGACCTTGTCTCGCGACTCTCCGGCGAGGCGCATGGTGCGTCTCGTCCAGCGTTCCACTACCGCCTGCCTGACAGCAGGATCGGCGTCGAGGGATGGTCGGTCGCAAGGGACTGGAATCTCTGGGTGGCGATCGAACGCCTGGCCGACGACGATGCCCGGTTTGACGACGTTTGCAAGGCGTGGCGGTGGCGTGCGCGCGGCGAGATCTCGAAAGCGGAATGGAAGGCAACCTACATGCGGATCATGATGTCATGAGCAGGAAACCCGTCATCGGTGTAACGCTCTCCGCCCGCGGCAGCTGGCGCATATGGCCCTTCCACTGGCTTGCGATCTTTCGCGCCGGCGGCAAGGCGGTCCGCATCACCGCCAAGAAACCTGTCGATTTCAATCGCCTCGACGGTCTCGTGGTCGGAGGTGGCGACGACATTTCCGCGGACCTTTATGGCGGAACGATCGAACCGGCCGTCCGCATCGACCGGGAGCGGGATGAACTCGAGAAGGAGCTCCTTGCCGAAGCGTATCGCAAGTACCTGCCGGTCCTCGGCATATGCCGCGGTTCGCAAATGATCAACGTCACGCGGGGTGGATCTCTCCACAACGACATCTACACCGCCTACAGGCATGCGCGCCGGGTGCGAACGGTCCTGCCGCGCAAAACCATAACGATCGCGGAAGACAGCCGGCTTGGCTCGATCATGGGCTGCAACCCCTGCCGCGTGAACGCGCTTCATCACCAGTCCGTCGACCGGGTGGGAGAGGGGCTCAAGGTTGTCGCGCGCGATGAGTACGATATCGTCCAGGGGCTCGAGTTCGCCGGAGACATTTTCCTGGTGGGCGTGCAGTGGCATCCGGAATTGCTGCCATTTTCCCGGTCGAACCAGCGCCTGTTTCGCGCATTCGTCGATGCCTGCGCGGCACGCCGCAAGCAGGCGGTCGAGGCAAGTCCGGTCCTGAGCCTGGAAGCAGGCTAACAGGTAAACGCTTTCCGACTTCGCAGTTCCGCACGTTTGACGGTCGGTTCAGTCCTGTCCGAGAATTGGCGTCAGGCGCCGGTGCACGAGATCGAGATCGGTCGCGTTCCCGATGTGGGCCTGGGCGTCCTTCCAGAGATCCTCCGCATGCGCGGCGATCGGTCTGCGCTCTCCTTCTCCGGCCTGCCTGTGGAGGAGAAGCAGGGCGCCGGTAAGATGAATGAGCACGAGGGGGTTCGACTTGGCAGCATCCCGTAGCGGATGGAAGGCCGTCTTGATGAAATGCGCGAAGTCCTGCGGATAAGGAAAGACGCGCGGGTTGCCGTCCTCGTCGTGCAGCACAAACGGCAGTGTGTCGGTGCCGATGAGGCGCGACAGACCGCCGGTCAGCTGGTCGATGCACGCAATGGCGGTGAACGGATCGTTTACCCCGGGTGACAGGGCGCGCAAGGCAACCTCGATGAGCGCATTCGTCTCGAACTCGGCCTCCTGCGCCGGAGTGCGCAGCTCACCGACGGCGAACGTGGCCCGGAGCTGGTCGCACAGTTCGTCATCGTCCGGACGATCGTCCTGCCCGTCACGCGGCCGCATCGTCGCCACCGCCACGGCGGAGCCGGCGAGCACGAAATGCCCCGGCCGATGAAGAAAGGCGATCTCCATGTCGCCATCCCGTGCGATCCTGGCCGCCTCGTGCAGGTCGATGACCTGAATGTAGCCGGTAGCGGGAGAGTCGATGGCCAGGTGCGCGCCATCTCTTATCCTCCCGACGATCTCCGCGTGCGCCTTTTCAGAGGCCTTGGCGCTGAATTCGCTGCCGTTCCTTTGCGAGGCGCGGACGAGGCGGTCGAAAGCGCCGGCGAGGTCCTCTCCGAGGCCGGCCACGACGACATCGGCCTGCATCGTCCTCGCGATATGATGGACGAAGAACACCATGAAGCCGAAGGCGACGACGGCCAGCATGCAGGCGAGGTAGACCGAGAGGAGGGGTACGAAGTCCCAGTTCTCTCCCGAGCCGATCGTGCTGAGGACGAGAAGTGCGTAGACGAAAATCGCCAGGAACACGCCGAGCGTGGTCTTCGTCACCGCATCCTTCATGAAGGACAGCAGGATCCGGGGCCCAAGTTGCTGGGAAAGCTGCGAAATCGCGACGAAAGTGAGCGAAAAAACCAGAGCCGCGACAGTGATCATGCCGCTGGCGATCGTGACGACGATGGACCGCGCACCGTCCACCTGCATCTTTGGCATGGGAAGCCACTGCGCGACCGCCGCGCCGCGGCTCGTTTCGTCAAAGCTGACGACGAGATACGAGAGCCCGATTGCGGAGATGACGAGGATGGCCGGATAAACGAAGAAGCTCGTCTTCAGGTCCTGAAGGATTTGTCTGACCGATATGTTCACCCGTGACCTCCGGCTTTAAACGATCATGGCCCGGCTGCCCCTGTCGGCAGCCGGGCCATTATAGCGACCAGGGATTTCTACACCTGGTAACCAATCTCGATCAGGTGATCACTATTTGAGCGAAAGCTCCAGGGAGGCGATGCCGACGGCAACGTTCAGTCCCTGCTGGGCCTGCACGCTCAACGGCTGGAGCGCCAGCGATTCCGACGAACCGCCGATAAGAGCGTTTGCCCCAAGGCCCACACCGGCGGTCGCTTCGGCGGTCAGGCCGCCGTAAGACCCCGAAAGGGCGCCGGGCGGCACGTCTTTCGTTGGCGCGAAGACAGCCCAAGAGATGTAGGACTTGCTCGTCGTGCCGATGTCGACGCCGAATTTCTTGATTGTGCCCTGGTAGGTTTCGTTCTGTCCGGGACGCTTGAAAGTGCAGTCGAGGCTCTTGGTCGACCCGACGATAAAGCCCGTACCTCCCGATACGGTACAATTGAGCACGCCGACCTCGATCCGGGGCGACGCGAACGCCGGCGGCGCGCTTGCGCCGATCACAAGGCCCGCGACGAACAGTGCGGTGTAGATCGCATACATGGTTCGTGTCATCTGGAGAACTCCGTGTTGATTGTCCCCCTACAACGCTTGCGGCCAGGAATTGTTCCTCGCACCTGCCCGCCGGGAGGTGAGGACGGCATGTCCCTGCGCAAAACTGACCATTGCGGGAACCAATGCGACACGTGTGCGTTTGTGGTGCTGACAGTCGTTTTCAAATCCGACCGGAAAGGCCAACATGATGGACTTGATCAGGGTACTGCTTTCGATACTTCTGCCGCCGCTTGGCGTGTTTCTCCAGGTCGGGATCGGCCTTCATTTCTGGCTGAACATCCTGTTGACGATCCTCGGGTATATTCCCGGCATCGTTCATGCGATCTGGATCATCGCGCGGCGCTGACGTCGGCAGTTGCTTGAAGTTTGCCGCTTCGTCACACGGCGAAACGGTCGAGCCGGTCGGGGTTGAATTCGGTCAGCGCTTCCAGTCTTGGTATGTCCAGAAGGCGTACCGAGTTCCGGTTGTACTCGATTAGGCCCTCCCGGCTGAGCCGCTTCAACTGCCTGTTGAGGTGTACGATGCTCAGGCCTAGCGTGTCGGCGAGCACCTGTTGCGTCACCGGAAAATCGAACGCCGGACCCCGGTTCATTCCCACCAGTTCGAGCCTGTGCCAAAGCTCCAGGAGCAGGTGGCCGAGACGTTCGAAGGACGTCATGCGACCGAGCCGGATGGCCTGGTCGCCCAGGATCGAGAATTCGCGTGCCGTCGACCAGCTGAGGCCCGCCGACAGAATGGGAAATCTCTGTGACATCTCAAGCAGCCGCGTCGGTTCTATGGCGGCGATCTCGGCTTCACCCAGGGTCATCGCGGCGTAGTTCGCACGGCGTCTGAAATTCACGTGAAGCCCGAGGAAGTCGCCCGGGAGGGCGAAGCTGAGGATCTGTCGCCGTCCGTCGCTCAGTTCGCAGTACCGCACCGCCCAACCCGATCTGATCACAAACGAAGCCGTGAACGGTTCGCCGTCTGCGATGAAGACTTCGCCGCGTGGCAGCTGCATGACGTTGTTCTGAAGGCCTTCGATAAACTCTATTTCCTCCTCGGTGAGGAGGACCATGGCGCCGAGTTTGCGGACGAGCGCGCTGCGCGTCTCATCCGGGCGCAATCCCGTCATGGCATTCCTGATGTCGGCCAATGAGATACCCCCTGTCTCCATGCCCGTCCATCGCATGAAGAACGTAATCTCCCGATACAGCGCATTCTACAACGACCAGGACGCTGTTTAACAATCCCGTTTTCGACCAATGGAACACTTATCCGATTGCAGACCGGGTTCACGGAACTCTTCGGCCATCGCCCGCGTTGTTCCGGCATCGACAACCACAGGAGTTCAGAAAATGAACTGGGACATCATCGAAGGAAAATGGAGTCAGCTTACCGGCCAGGTCCAGGAGAAATGGGGCAAGCTGACCAATGACGAGGTCGACCAGATCGAAGGAAACCGCGAACAGCTCGTCGGCCGCATCCAGGAACGCTATGGCATGGCGAAGGACGATGTCGAGCGTGAAGTCAACGAGTGGGCGCGTACGATCCAGTAACGGCCTTTCCCCGACGCGTTTCCTGTGAAGACTGACAGGAAACACGCGACCCGCAATCAGGTCCACCTCGTGAAGGGGTGGCCGTACCTCAGGAACCGGATGCAGTGCTCTGCATCCGGTTTTCTTGTGGGCCATCGCGGCTGCCGGCAGGCCGCCGTCCGAATCGTGATCCTGAGGGGAACGGCGTCCCAATCGTGGCAATTGTTTGATTTTCCTGTGATTCAGGAACTTCGCCATGGGACAGCCGTTGGTTCTGCAGAGCCGGCAATTCCGTTTGCCATGAAGGTGTCCGGAAACCGGCTTCACACCAAGACCAAGGAGTTTTTTTATGCGTATTTCCGTATTGGCCCTGTCCGTAGCAGCGTCCTTTGCAATGGCCGCTCCGGCAGCCGCGTTCACCTGCGAAGAGAAGGTCAACGCTCTCGAAGCCAAGCTTATGATGAATGACAACGCCATGGCCGGTGGCGAGCGCAAGGAAACGAAAACCGATCCGAACCCGCCCGCAACGGCCGAAGTCGACCTGAAGGCCGGCGTCAAGAACAGCGAAAAACTGACGGCCGGCGACAAGGCTGCGGTTCCCGAGACGGGACAGTCGTCTGCGGGCACCGATCCGCTCGCCGGTTTCAAGCAGTCGAACCGCCCCGCTGATCTGACGCCGCGCGTCGATGAAGTGAAAGCCAAGAAGCAGCTCGACATGGCGAAACAGGCCCTCAGGAACGGCAACGAAGACAAGTGTTCGACCCACGCCGATGCGGTACTTGAAATGTACGGCTACCGCGGCTGATAGGCTTCGCTCGAAACTTGCAGACCAAACTGAAACCCGGTGCTTTCACGGCACCGGGTTTTTTTGGTCGCGTGGTTCCTGCGGGGAGAACCGGTTCCAACCGGTATTCAGATTGGAGATGGCAGTGTCGAGTATCGTGGATCGCCCCCTTGCGGCGGGCGTTGCCAGCAAACCCGTCGTGCGATAGTCGACGGGTCCACTGGTGTCCTCGATCAGGATCTGCTTGTCGCCGAGCTCATGTTGTCGGCCACGTATGCGCCCCGTTCGCCCATTGGTCTGGACGGCCCGACTGTGGAATCGCGGCGGGTCCGGAGTTCGAGCTGCGCATTGAGTTCCGCCCCGAAGGCGATGGTCATCACGGAATAGTAGAACCAGAGCAGCAGGACGACGGCCGTTGCGATCGAGCCGAACGTAGCGTTGTAGTCAGCGTACTGGTCGACATAGAGAGAGAAGAGCGCGGAGGCGACCAGCCACAGGGACGCTGACGCGATGGCGCCCGGTGCCACCCAGCGCCACTGGGCGGAGCGGCGATGCGGCGCGTACTTGTAGAGGCAGGCGATCGCCGCAAAGACACACAGTGCGATGGCAGGCCAGCGCAGAATGCTGATCAGCAGGGCCAGCCAGGTGGAGCCCGGCAGGAGATCGAGAACGATGGGGGTCGCGGCTATGGCCGCGAGCAGGGCCATCGTGAAAAACGAGGCGCCGAGGAGAAACAGGATCGAGACGACGGCGCTCATGATCATGCCGCGGCCGTTGTCTTCCTTGTAGGTAACCCCGACCAGTGAGATCAGGGCGTTGATGCCGCGGGATCCACTCCACAGGCCGAGAGCCAACGTGAAGACAAGTCCGATCCCGAGGCTGGTGTCGGATGCTTTCCCGACCGTCGTGACCTGGTCGTAAAGCATGTCGTAGACGGATGCGGGCATGAAGGAGCTTAATGCGGCAAGGTTCTGCTGCAGTGTCGCCAGGTCCGCGATCAACCCGATCAACAGCACGGCGACGCCAAGGGCCGGGAACAGCGAAAGGACTCCGAAGAAGGCCACGCCGGCGCAGCGCAGACTGATGTTCTCGTCGAGCACGTTGAACAGCGCCGTCGATGCCGCCGATTTCCAGTCGTCCCGCTGGATTTCGGACGGGCGGCTCGCATATCGCGACGTGGGCGTTTCGGTCATCGGTTATCCGTTCTCTGTAGACACAAAAAAGCCGGCCCGTCCATGAGAGGTCGGGCCGGCATACAGTCGGTATGGTCAGGATTTGCCCGACAGCTTCCTGGACGTGGATGGCTTGGCGCGGCTGGATTCGTTCAGCTCGGCCAACACCGAAGAGGGGCGGGATCCGGAGGAGCTGTCCTTCTTCGCCCGGTCTTCCGGCTGATCGTTAATGTCCGCCAGAACCGCGTTACCGTCTTCTTCCTTGATCCGCTTCCTGCTTTCCTCTGTCATGACCTTGTCGCTTTCATCCTTGGTTTCGTGATCCGACGACGCTGAGGTGTTCCGCGCCGTGAAGACGGATGCGATTGCCGCACCGGCGGCTATGCACATCAGGCCTGCGGGTATGGGATTGTCCCGCATCCACGACCCGCCACGGCGGCCGAAGTCCGCGATGCGGCGTGGTGCATCTCCGATATTGTCCACCGTCGTGCCGGCAAGTTCGCTCGCGCGTTCCGCGGTCGCCTCGGCGGCTCCGGCCGCCGTGGACCTGATGTTCGACCCGGTTCTCGATGCGGCGTCGGCGAGTTCGCCGGCCTTGCGCTTCGTGGAACTCGCGGTTTCCGCCGCCGTCCGGCGGAACTCTCGGACAGAGTCTCCCACGCGGCGCCCGGCGGAAGCGTCGTAGCCGCTCTGCCTGTCGCGCGACGACGACTTGCCGTCGGATGCCAGCAGCCATACCAGGCCTGCGCCAACGAGCGCCGACTGGAGGGGCTTTTCACGTGCGAGATCGATCATGCGGTCGACGCTGTCCGAAAGCGACGCGTTCTTGGGCAGAAATTCCTGTATCAGGTTGCCGGGACGCATTCCGTCCCGCAGGGCTTCTGCCCGACGCCCTATACGTTCCTGGGTTTCGGTGATGTCGTCCTCGATTTCCTCGGGGGTGACATGATGTGTCTTGTTTTCCTGTGCGCTCATTGTAGGGCCTCTTTCATTTCTTCGGTTTGTCTGCGAAGGGATTGGATGGTGCGTCTCGGCGCGAGATTCAGCGGTCGCAGGTTGGATCTGGCGTAGTTCAGCGCGATGAGCGCCACCGATGCCAGAAACACGCCCGTGGCGAGAGCGGCGAGCCAGGGCGCCATGACCGTCGACAGGCCGTAGACGAGGGCCTGCACGAAAACCATCAGTGCGCTCACGGCGAAGACCGCTCCAACCGCGAGTGCGACCAGTCCGTTCTGTGCCTGACCGAGTTTCTCGCTCGCCTCGGCCTGTACGAGTTTCAGTTCCTGCCTTATGAGCAGCCCGATGTCCGAGACGAGGTCGCGAAACGCGTCCGCGAGATTTGGGGATCCTGGCATTTCGCTTCTGCCCTCCGATCAGTTCGCAATGCGTGCGTTGGTCCTGCGCGCGTCGCTGGATTTCAGCATCTGGTAGGCTGCGAAACCCAGCAGGGCGGCTGCCCCGAACGACACGAGGGGCCTGCTGCGCATGAAGTCCTCCACCTTCCTGGTGGCGCCGCCGAAATCGAGGTCGTCGACGTCTTCGGCGAGGGAGTGGATATGGCGCGATGTCGTGTCAGCTACGCTCGCGGTCACGTGCAGACCGTCTTCCTCGAGTTTGTCGCGTCCGGCGTCTATGGCCGCACCGACCGACGACAGGTATTCTCCCGCACGCTTCTTGCGCGGATCGGCGATGTCGTGCACGGCTTCGGCAGTCTCCGAAGCAATCTGTGCGGCGACACCTTCGGCAGCCTGACGGGATGTCTCGGCGACCTCTTCGCCGGCTGCCTTGATCTTGTCTCCGGCCTTGCCGGCGATCTGCTCGGCTCGATCCCTGATCGACGTATCGTCAGCGGCGGCATTTTTTGCGACCTGAGGTCCGGTTTTTCCGGAAGACCTGGTCCTGTTCTGGGCAGGCATGTGAAGTCTCCTTGGTTTGACTGCGTTCCGGGGATCAACAACCGGAGTTCGGTTTTGGTTCCCGCTGAAAATGTGCCAGGGCCTAAAACAACCTTTCCCCGGCAAGCCGACGGCGCCTGGCGCGTGTTCATTCGGTTGGACGGGAACTTCCCGCGACGTCGCGCGTTAAATTCGTGCGACGCGTGAATTCGCGTATTCCCCGGAAATGGAAGGACGGCACCTTGAAGGGTCCCAAGCGTAATCGACTGGAGCAGGTGCGCATGATGAAGCAGCGCTCGGACCTGGCGTCGCGGCGCTTCCGGTCCTTTGCGCCGGCATCTTCCGCAAATCCCGATCTGAAACGGTTCTTCAGGGATCTCGCCACATTGTGTGTGATCGGGATCTTTCCGATCGTGTTCATCGCCGCCATTCACGAGGCAAGCCTGATCGTGGTGCCGGTCACCGCAGCGATACTGCTGGGCCTCATGCTCGGACCGGGAATGCAGCGTCTCGAGCGCTGGGGTGTGCCGTCATACCTCGCGAGCGGCATGTTTCTCATCCTTCTGTGCTCGAGCGTGTACGGACTGTTTTTCGCCTTTGCGGTCCCGGCGGACGAGTGGATCCGCAAGGTGCCGGAAATGTCGAGCCGTCTCGTCGACGAGATCCGCGTCTTCCAGGGACCATTCGAGCAGCTGACGGCCGTTAGTGAGACCGTGGAACGGGCGACCGGTTCGGCAGAGTCCGGCAAGACGATGAAGGTCGAGGTGGCCGGGCCGTCCCTGGTGACGACGCTCTATACCGTGGCGCCCGTGGTCGTCGGCCAGGTGATGATGTTCCTCGGCACGCTGTTTTTCTTCATGGCCAATCGTACGCGCCTGAGAGCGGGACTCATGTCTTTCTGCATCAGCCGCAAGATCAGGCTGCGGACCGGGCGCATCTTCCGGGACGTCGAGTTTTTCCTTTTCAGGTATGTGGCGACGATCACCACCGTGAATATCGGGCTCGGGGTCGCGACGTGGGCCGCGATGTCGGTCCTCGGCATGCCGACGCCCGCCTTGTGGGGTGTGCTGGCCGGGCTTCTCAACTACGTGCCTTACCTCGGACCGGCCTGCGTTCTCGTCACGCTCGCGGGCGTTGGCCTCGTGACATTCGATACGACCGCGGCCGCTCTGACGCCTGCATTGGTCGTGCTTGGGCTGAACGTTCTCGAGAGCCAGTTCGTCACGCCGGCCTTCATCGGCCGAAACCTGACGCTCAACCCTCTCCTCGTTTTCCTGTCGCTCGCGTTCTGGATGTGGCTTTGGGGACCAGTCGGTGCACTTCTCGCCGTTCCCATTCTCATCGTTCAGGTGGTCGTGACCTTCCACCTGCTGCCGCGCCGCATGAACGTCAGGACGGTACCCTTCGGCAAGCCTTCGGTTGCTGCCCGCGCCAACGCGCGGGGCGATGAGACAGACCGGGCATTCGTCGAAAAGGAAGTGAAACCGGCGTAACGCCGGCGGACGCGGCCGCTTGTATCGACGTCGGCATCAGTTAGAAACTCAGCGGGATAAAGCGTGGATCATTCAGAAGAAACAAGCACGGTTACGAGGCGCACGGCATTTCTTCTCGCGATGGCGTGTCTCGGCGTCTTCGGTATCGTTTCCTACGCGGTTGTCGAACAGCGCACGGCGTTCCTGGACCAGAGGGTGCTCATGTGGTTCAGGGATGCCAACGACCTGGCGAATCCCTGGGGTCCTGGATGGTTCGAGGAGACGGTCAAGGACCTTTCGGCACTTGGCGGGTACCCGATCCTCGTGCTGGTCGCCATTTTCACGCTTGTCCTGCTGCTCGCCGCAGGACAGGCCATCGCCGCGCTGGTGTTCGTCGCCTCGCTCGTCAGCGGCAGCGTGCTTTCGTCCGTTCTCAAACTGTTGTTCCAGCGCCCCCGGCCAGACCTGGTCGATCATCTCGACAGGACCTTCACCGCGAGTTTTCCGAGTGCCCATGCGATGTTCGGTACGGTCGCGTGGCTGATGGTAGCGGCCATGGCCGCCCGTTTCGTTCCTGATTTCCGCCTGCGCAACCTGGTCATCTCGATGTCCGTTGGCGTGGCCCTGATCATCGGGCTGACGCGGATCTATCTCGGCGTTCACTGGCCCAGCGATGTCATCGCGGGGTGGGCGATGGGCGGGGCCTGGGCCGGGTTCTGCTGGGTTCTGGCCGCCCCGTTCCTCAACCACACAAGAAGCGAAACAGAAGCTGTCGGTCAGCGGGCCGCGCACTGAAAAGGAGTCAGACATGCCTCGATCATCCAGACACTGGTTCAAGGCGTTCGCGCGGGCCGGCTATTCGGCCCGAGGGCTGATCTACACCGTGGTCGGCGTCTTCGCGATCCTCGCGGCCTTCGAAGCGGGCGAGAACAAGGACACACAGGGCGCGATCAGGGAATTGCTCAACAGCCCCTTCGGTACCTTTCTCGTTGCCGCCCTTCTTGTGGGACTGTTCGGTTATGTCGCGTGGCGGCTCGTTCAGGCCCTGTTCGATACCGACGAACACGGCTGGTCTCCGAAAGGCCTCGCCGTCCGGGTGGGCCTCCTGGCAAGCGCGGCTACCTATTTCACGCTTGCCCTTTACGGATCTTCGCTTCTGGGGATTATTCCCGGAGGAAGCGGCGGCGGCGAAAGTGGCAGTGGAAGCGAACCGAAGCTGGCCGCCTACATAGCCGACCTCGTCGGCAAGGACTGGTTCACGCTCGCCTTGATGTTCATATTCATCGGCGTGGCGATCGCGCACTGGTGGAAGGCGTTCACCGGTCGCTACGCGGATCACTTCGAGGCCAGCGATAAAGTCATGTCGGCCATCGTGCATCCGGTCTCCGTTGCTGGCCTTGCCGCCCGCGGCGTTGTGTTCGCCCTGATCGCGGCAATTCTCTATTACCGCTATTCCGCCACGGGAGAGTCGACTTCGACATCCCCGCCGGGAATCGACGATGCCTTCGGCTTTCTGCAGGACCTGCCCGCGGGCAAATGGCTTCTGTTGGGTCTCGGCTGTGGTGTGGTCGTCTTCGCCGCGTACTCGTTTGCCGAGGCCATCTGGCGGCGCATCAACGTGGAGGAGGCGTGACCTGAACGGATTTGCGTCTGCTTCTGATGCAACCAATTCCGGTTTGACACGTTATCGTCATAGTTGAGATCGCATCCGGAGTTCAGTCCCGGATCAAGTCGAAATATCAGGGTGATAACATGAAAATGAAGACCGGAAGCGGGCGGTCACGCCTGTCCGCACAGATGAAAATCGTGCTCATTGCATTTCCACTGGCGCTGACGTTTGCCAGTGCCTGCGTACCGATTGCGAACGGCTTCAACGCATCGGTCGACGGGTACGGAATCCTGCAGCCCTAGAATATGACCTGCCAAAAGCGGTCACGTGTTTCCGGGGCGCTTTCAGGTCACGCCGTCATGCATCATTGTCGTTATCGCCGCTGAACAGTTCCTGGCCGATGGCGACAAGCAGATCTTTCTGCTGGTAGGGCTTGACCACCACAGGCTTGCCGTGGCTGGTCGCATCTCCTTCGGCCGACTTTGTGTACCCGCTCGCATAAATGAACGGAATTCCGCGTTCGAGAAGTGCGTTGGCGACTGGTTCACTGTCGCTTTCGCCGAGGTTGATATCGAGAATGGCGATCGTGAGCGCGGGCACGTCTTCGACGAAGGAGAGGGCGGTCTCGATATCGGGTGCGACCTTCACGTCGGCAGCACCGGCCTGGCGCAGCATATGCTCGCACTCCATCGCAATCAGCAGTTCGTCCTCGGCAAGCAGGATCGTTGCCCCGCTGAGGTCGGCGACAGGTTCCGCGTCCTCGAGCACAGGAGAGGCGTGAATCTCACCCGTGTCGCTGCCCCCGACCGGTACATCGAGCGACACCACGAACTTCGCCGGAATGATGAAGACGGCTTGGAGGCCGTTTTTGCGGAACTCGATCATCGCCCGGCCACCCAGATCGAAAGGTACGGTACGTTCAATGACGGTGGTGCCGAAACCCTTGGTGGTCGGCGGCGTGATCAGCTTCGCGACATGTTCACGCCATGAAAGCTCCAGTTCGCCTTCGGACAGACGTGACCACGTCACGTCGAGCTTTCCTCCCTCGGTGCCGAAGGCCCCGTACTTCGCGGAATTCGTAGCCAGTTCATGGAGGACGAGGGCTATGGTTTGCGCGGCCGCGGCATTCAGGCCGACCGACGGACCGGCCACCGACCATTTCGAACTCCGATCGGCAACCCAGGGCGCGACTTCAGCCGCAACCAGTTCGCTCAGGGGAATCCCCTGCGCGCCACCCGTAATGGCCTGGTCATGGGCCTTGGCAAGCGCCGCGATGCGCCCCTGCACGGACTTCACGAACTCGTTCAGAGGCGGCGCGGTGTCGGCGGCCTGCGTCACCAGCGAGGAAATCAGGCTGAGGATGTTCTTCACCCGGTGATTGAGTTCGGCGATGAGGACATCCTGGCGCTGGGAGGTGGTGCTCTTTTCCTGGACGACAATGTCCTGCCGACGCACGACCGCTTCGAGCATCGATCCGCGAAGCAGGCTGGCCGCCTGCAGCTCGATGTCGGACCAGGGCTGAGATTTGCCGCGGACGACCTGTTTCCATTTCTCGAAGCTGTTGCGTGGGCTGAGCTGTCCGCTTTTCGGATCGACCGATGCCGCCTTGTCCGGATTCCCGCCCCAGAAAACCGTCGTCGCGACCTCCTGTCTGAAGAAGAGAATGTAGTCGCGCGGCGTGCGCGAAATGGGAATGGCGAGCATTCCGCAGACATTCTTGTCGTCACGGTTCTGCCGGTCCACCAGCTTGCCTAGTTCGTCGAGCGAGAAGATGCCCGTGGAACTCGCGTTCAGGAATAGACGGATGTCGCTCAGTGTCTTCTCGGAAGGTACGGAGCCCGAAATCAGCAGGTTGTTCTCTACCCAGACGGCGAGGCCGTGGGAGGGAACGAGCTTCATGAGAAGGTCCGCCTGCTTGTGCAGTTCCGAATGCAGCGGGTTTCGCGGGTCGAGCGTCGCGACGATCTGGTCGTGAATGCTCCTTGCGTCTTCAGCCAGCGAAAGCTGGAGGGCGCGTTCGTGCGATTCGATCTGCATGGACACGAGCTGGCTGTAGATCTCGAGCGCGGTCCTGACATCGACGGGTATATTCTTGGGCGCGTAATGATGGCAGGCGACGAGCCCCCACAGCCTGTCTCCTTCCAGCAGGGACAGGGTGAGGGTGGCGCTCACCCCCATGTTCTTGAGGTACTGGACGTGGATGGGAGATACGCTGCGCAGCGAGACGTTTCCCAGATCAATGGGTTCGCCCTTGAGGTTCTTCTCGGGTCTGATCGGCACCGGAGCGTAGTCCGCATCCGGTATGATCCGGAGCCACTGTTTCGTGTAGAGGTCTCTGGCCTGTTTGGGGATGTCGGAGGCGGGATAGCGCAGGTTCAGGTAGGACTCGAGCCCGGGCCGGCAGTCCTCTGCGATGACTTCGCCCGTGTCATCTTCGTGAAACTTGTAGATCATGACGCGGTCGTAGCCGGTCATACTGCGGACCTGGCCGGCGACGAGCCGAAAATACTTATTGGGATCAGACACTGCCCGCAGCTGGCTCAACTTCTGCTGGGTCGTATTCAGCATGTCGATTTCCGGGCGGTCTTCCGCGCGGGGCTCGACTTCCACGATCACCCGGTTCGTATCGCACGTCACCCCCAGGTCCACCGGCGACCCGTTGAGCAGCCGGGCATCGAAAATGCGCGCGGCGCGGGAGGTCGCCATGGCTTCCTGAAGCGCATTCCTGACGGAATGAACGAGGTCCGGCGGGAAGATTCTCCCTATTTCCCGACCGGTCAGGGTGTCGATCGGTTCGTCCAGAAACCTGTCTATGTTTTCCGAGGCATGCCCGACGGTCCAGTCCGGCAGATAGAACACCACGAGGGCGCCGTGCGGCTGGATCGAACCGGGAATGTGAATGGGTTCCCGGTCGCAGTCGGTTACGTCTGGTGCCTGTTCCGGTGCGGTCTGCATCACATGGATCCTGAATTGTTCTTATTTTCAGGAGCTGCGACGGCCGATGCCCGTGACAGCGCACGCTCTCCTGTCAACTGACTAACAGCCAATCTGCCCCCTGTCTTTTAACTACGATACATTTGCCGTCAAATCGCGATCGGGACGCGGTGAAAGCGACCTCGATGTCGTTTCTGTCTCGCGCATACCGTCGAAGAGGTCAATATAGCGCTCGAAAGTCTCGTGTGCGGCATGTATTGCCTGCTCTTGTTCAAGCTCCGCCAGATGAAGGGTGTCCAGCCAGCCGCAATATCGCTGCCAGTTGTTGTCGTTCGTGCCGGTCCACATGAGAAACGCGCACCCATCCTCGTCCAGAACGTCCGACTTCCGAAGCATTTTCCGGATAAACGGCCCGCCGAGCTGCGAGCCTTCCATGACATAGCTGCGCCCCGCGAATTCCGGAAGTCCGGTCGCCCCCGAGGTGCAGTCCTCTCCGGTTCGCCGCGGGCTGCCGGCGTTCGAACTTTCCGGGGTCAAGCCGTCAATGTCGTCCCGGATGAGAGACGAACGGACCGATCCGGGCCACCAGTGCAGTCCAAGTTCGGCGGACAGTTTGCCGGCCTGTCCTTCGTAGGACAGGAACTCGTCGTGTTGGACGTGGAGATAGTGCAGGTAGGCTCCGAGCGAGGAAAACATGCCCTGCCGGGCAAGCATCGCGTCCAGGGCGGCATGCACCTTTCGCGTCTCCCGCCTCAGCAGGAACCGCATCGAGCCGGTTTCGTGATCACCGTTCGTCATGTTGCTGAGGGCCGGAAAAAATGCCCCGGCGCGGTCGCCGGGGCAAGAGGGTATCTGAATGATTCAGATGTGCCGGCGAACACCGTTCGAGGGGGGAGGGGGGATAACGTCATCCGCTGGCACATCAGGAAAACTCGTGAGGGCGATAATGGTTCCAAAAAAAATCATTATTTTAGAAACGCCCGAACGATGCCAGCGTTTTCGCGACTTTCTGGAAACTTGCTAGGTTGGCGCCCCTGACGTAGTCGACACGATCTCCACCGCTCGGACCGGCTTCGACACACTGACGGTGGATGTTGGCCATGACCCGCGTGAGCTTCTCGTCGACCTCCTCGAACGACCATGACTGGCGCAAGGCGTTCTGGCTTATCTCCATGCCGCTGACCGCGACGCCGCCGGCATTCGACGCCTTGCCCGGCGCATGAAGGATGTGATGCTCGCGGAACACGTCCGCGGCGTCTGCCGTCACGGGCATGTTCGCCCCTTCACAGACGGCAATAACGCCGTTGTCGACAAGCTGCCTTGCAGCGTCATCGTCGAGTTCGTTCTGCGTGGCGCAGGGCATGGCGATATCGCACTCGGCCGACCATGGCGCATCGCCCTCGTGGAACTCCAGGTCCTTGTGATCCGCGGCGAACTCCTCGAGGCGCTTCTTCTGTACGGTCTTCGCTTCGTGGAGTTCGTCGAGAAGCTCCTTCGAAAGACCGTCACCGGTGAATATGAACCCACCGGAGTCGCTCATGGTGACCACTTTCGCTCCCTTCGAGCAGGCTTTCTGGGCCGCGTGAAGAGCCACGTTGCCGCTTCCGGATATCGCTATTCTCTTGTCTTCGAGGGACTTGTCGTGATGGCCCAGCATCTCTTCGCAGAAATAGACGCAGCCATATCCGGTCGCTTCGGTGCGTTCGGCGCTGCCACCGAAACGGCAGCCCTTGCCCGTCAGGGCGCCGTTCCAGGTTCGGGTGAGCTTCAAGTAGTGGCCGAACATGGCACTTATCTCGTCCGGGCCGACCCCGATGTCGCCGGCAGGAATGTCCTTGTCCGGGCCGATGTGATGAAAGAGTTCGGTCATGAACGCGTGGCAGAAACGCGTGATTTCACCGGTGCTTCGTCCTTTGGGGTCGAAGTCGGAACCGCCTTTCGCCCCGCCCATGGGCAGGCCGGTCAGGGCGTTCTTGAACGTCTGCTCGAAAGAAAGAAACTTCAGGACGCTTTCATCGACGCTTCCGGAAAAGCGCAGACCACCCTTGTAAGGCCCCAGCGCCTGGCAGAACTGGATGCGCCACCCGCGGTTGACCTCGAGCTGTCCGTCGTCGTTTTCCCAGACCACGCGAAACTGAATGGCGCGGTCGGGTTCCGTCAGGCGCTCGAATATGCG
This sequence comes from Hyphomicrobiales bacterium, assembly GCA_965227875.1. Taxonomy (GTDB): domain Bacteria; phylum Pseudomonadota; class Alphaproteobacteria; order Rhizobiales; family JAJFHC01. The sequence goes on along the minus strand of OZ245783.1, from coordinate 4,986,030 downwards.
GGCCTCAACCAGGTCCGCCTGTTCAAGATACCAGTCGGCAACCGATGCGCCCATTTCCCGGACCGCCTGGAGAAATTCGGGCTGGTGCGGATTGCGGTCTTCGACGGATGCAAGAATGTCGCCCAGCTCGTTCCGGGCGCCAGTGTGATCGTTCATGAGCTCTGGATAATAAGGGGGTGGGACGTACGTAGAATCCGCGCGCCTCTCGGGCCGCGGTCGCCCGGCGAGTACATTCGCCGGGCGCGGGGATAGGCCGCAATCGCGGTCAGCCGGTCGTGGCCTTGCCTTCGGGAGGACAGCCGAACCAGTTTTCAACCGGTTTTGCCGGTCCGGTCGAGGCGACCTTGGTCCCGTCTTCGGCTTCCTTGGCATTCTCGACGATCTCGTCCACGACCTTGTCGGGCGTTTCGGCCTCGGCGGAAGCCTGGGCGTTCACCGACGCCTCGGCTTCAGCGGAGGTCCCTGCCGTCTCGGTTTCCTGCGAGGCGGAAGCCTGGGCGGACGCGTCCTGGTTCGCCGTGGCGTCCGTTTCCGTCATCTTGGCGGCTTCGTCGGGTGTCGTGCACTGCTCGTTGGCGTGTGCCGGGACCGAAAGCGCAAACAGCGCAACGGTGGCGGTCGTCATGAGAAACTTTTTCATGGTGGTCTCCTTTACGTTGTCCCGAGGCGTCTTTCGGACGGGATACTTGACAACGTGAAGCGGGCCGAATGGTTCCTGAACCGCGGCGGGGCGGCGCTTCAGTCCGCGTCGGACGAGCGGGACCGGCCCGTGTCTTCGGTTTCCAGCTCGACGATTCGCTCAGCCGAGATATGGAGTTCTCGCACCGGGATGAAGGCGGAAAAGGAGACGCCATCGCCACCGAAGATCAGGGTCGAACTTGCACTCAGGGAGCGCGGCAGGATCGCTTCCAGGATGGATCTTCCGTAGCGCTTTTCCGTAGGTGGCGAAACGTTCGGGCCGCCGGTTTCCTTCCAGTGGAACTCGATCCCCGGTCTTTCCGGCGAATCCGGCGCGCCGGACGAGTACTTCCACGTGACGGTCACCGTCCCCTCCGCGGCGGACAGGGCGCCATGCTGGAGGGCGTTGTTGGTCAGTTCATGAATGGCGAGACCAAGATACTGGGTCGCATTGGGACCAGCGACGATATCGGGACCGTGAAAGGTGAACCGGGAGAGGTCGACATTGTCCACGCCCTTGATCTGCTTCTTGAGCAGGGCCCGCATGCCCGCGCCCTTCCAGTTGCTTTCCGTGAGGAGGAGCTGCGTGATCGACAGGCTGTGAAGCCTTCCGCTGAACCTTCGGAGAAAATTCTTGATGTCGCCGGAGTCACGACCGGTCTGTCGTGCGATGCCTTCGATGACGGACAGGAGATTCCTGTTCCGGTGATTGAGTTCCAGCAGGAGGGTGCGCATCTGCTCCTCGTCCTGCTTTCGGGACGTGATCTCGACGGCGGCGCATGCAAGGCCCTCGACCGTACCCGTCTGCGAAGAGACGGGGTCGGCCCAGAGCTCGAACCAGCGATGTTTTCCGTCGTGATACATCTCAACTTCAGCAAACTGTGTCTCGTTCCTGTCGATGGCGGCCCGTTTGACACGGGTCAGCGCGGCGGCGACGGACGGGGAAAAGAGTTCCGCGTCCGACTTGCCCAGCATCTGTTCGCGTTCGAAGCCCACGAGTGGGTTGCGGATCCAGGTGTATCGGAGATCGAGGTCCTGGCCGAATACGCTGACGTTCGTTCCGCGTATGGCGAGATCCACGTGTTCGTTCAAATCCCTGAGGCGCTGATCAAAGCTCTCCAACCGGCTGCTTCCGACAGCCTGTTTCGGGGGGAGAGCGAATTGATCGTCTTTGCGTGTCACGGAGCAGCCACGGATTTGGTCAAACGGTCCCGGGGGAAACACCCCGGCGGACTGTGACGCCCGGGTCGGGCGCCGTTGCGGCAAGGCGGTTCCAGCGTGTTCCCGGTGCCGCTCGTGCGAACCGCCCGGAAGATCCGGGCGGTCGCATTCATGCCGAGTTTCTCATTCCGTCTATCTCGCGGTTCGCCGGACGAAATGCATGACCAGCGATGCGAGGAAGACAACGAGGAAGATGAAGAACAACACCTGCGCGATGCTGGCGGATGCGCCTGCAATACCGCCAAAACCGAAGAGTGCTGCCACGAGCGCGATGATGAAGAAAGTTACGGCCCAACCTAACATGATCTAACTCCTTTCGTTTGGAGTAGTCTCAACGGTGTTGCCGCCGGAAAGTTCCATCGCGCCCGCGAATTCGTTTCCTCTACTTTATCAGGACGCCACGGAAAGCGGTTCGCCCGCCTTCACGTCGAAGAAAAGGGCCTGGCTGATCACGGCCTTCACCGAGTTTTCGCGGAACGGCTTGGTGATCAGGAAGGCCGGCTCGGGACGGTCACCCGTCAGGAGACGCTCGGGATAGGCGGTGATGAAGATCACCGGCAGGTTGATCTTGTGCAGGATGTCGTTCACAGCATCGATCCCCGAACTGCCGTCGGCGAGCTGGATGTCCGCGAGGACGAGGCCTGGTTTGCGGGTTTCGATGACCTGGAGCGCTTCGCTGTGCGTGCGCGCCGTGCCGACCACGCCGTGCCCAAGCGACCTGACGAGGTTCTCGAGCTCGATCGAGATGATCGGCTCGTCCTCGATGATCAGGATCTCCGTTGCGACCTGGCGGGCGATTTCCTCGCCGGCCTTGTCGAGAAGCTTGGCGAGTTCGTCTTCCGACACACCCAGTATGGCGCAGGCTTCCTCTTCGGTGAATTCCTCGACGGATGTCAGAAGGAAGGCCTGCCTGGGGGCGGGGGCAAGCTGTTCGATGCGCCTGTCGACGTTCGCATCCTCGTCACTGGGGATGCCGGCGTCGGAGATCACGCCCTGGTTCAAAGGCTGCCAGAAGTCGGTGAAGGCCTTGTAGACGTCCACCCTTGCGGAAAACTGCTCGTCGATCTGAACCTTCTGTTCGACCATCGCCTGCAGAAGGCTTGTGACATACGTGTCCCCGCTTTTCTGGGAGCCGGTCAGTATGCGGGCATAGCGGCGCAGGAACGGGATATGAACTGCGATTTCTTCAGCGGCATGCATGAGATTTTCCTTGGAAATGTTGGCAACGAGGGCCCTCGGACATATGTTCTAACGCATCGCGTGCGCGTTTGGTTCCGTTGGTCAGAAAACTTTTTTCAAAAATTTATGTCGGACCATGCAACCTTTTCGGACCTAACGTGTTGATCCATCGAAACAGGGCTGAATCCGACCTGCCCGCCATCATACAGGGTTCACTCGTGAGTAAAAGATCATCAGATGCCGATAAAGATTCAAGGGGCCAAATGTTCGACACCAACATGAACAGTTCTCAGGATGACGGAAGGTCCGCAGGAGGTTCGCCGCGCCTGGACGGACGTGTCCAGAAGCATATCGGCGAAAACCTCAAGCGTCTTCACGACGAGATCGTGGACGAACCTGTCCCCGACGAGATCATGGCTCTGCTGTCCAAGTTAGGCGAGGCTCAGAACAAGAAGTGAGCAAAGTGTCAGAGTCCCTGCAGCGGGACATCATCGCTGCCGTACCTCGACTGCGTGCCTTTGCGGTCTCGTTATCCGGGAACCGCGACCGCGCCGACGACCTCGTCCAGGAGGCGATCGTCAAGGCCTGGGCCAACATCGGATCCTTCAAGGAGGGCACCAACCTCGAGGCCTGGCTCTTCACCATCCTGCGAAACCATTTCTTTTCCGAGGTGAGGAAACGCCGCCGCGAAGTCCAGGACGTGGAAGGCAGTTTTTCCGAACAACTCGCCGTTCACCCGCACCAGGACGGGCACATGGACCTGCGCGACTTCAAGAAGGCGCTGGCCGAACTGCCGGACAACCAGCGCGAGGCACTCGTCCTCGTGGGCGCATCCGGTTTCTCGTATGAAGAAGCCGCCGAGATCTGCGGCGTGGCCATGGGTACGATCAAGAGCCGTGTCAGCCGGGCGCGTGTCGAACTCGCCAAGCGCCTCGACATCAAGTCGGAGGACGAGTACGGACCGGACGCGACTTCGGAAACCGTTCTGTCGCGCATCGCCGCACTCTAGGCAGGGTTACTCTTCTTCACCCGCCAGCCTGATCCGGCCATAGTGGCGTCTTGTACCGCCGCCGCGGGTGACGGCCGATAACTGAAACAATTGCAGGCGCTCGGGCTTTCTTCCAACATCGGAAGTCACGCCCGAGCGCCTTTTTCATCTATCCGAACGTTTAAGGGGAAGATGCAGTGTCTTGTGCCGGTCGGCCTTCAAAGACAAAAAAACGGCCCGGGTCTGAAACCCGAGCCGTTTTCGTCCTGGATCGAACGGTAATTACGTCTGACGGTCAGTTGCGCTTGCTGCGGTCGTAGAGATAACCGGCACCTGCGCCGATGGCACCGCCGGCGGCCGCACCGCCTACGCTACCGGTTGCGAGAGCGCCGATGCCGCTGCCGATTGCACCGCCGCTGAGGACGCGCTGGTCGGTCGTCGAGAGACCCGAACAGGCCGCGGTCATGAGACAAGCCGTGAGAACTCCGGCCAGAGACAGTTTTTTCATTTGATCCTTGCTCCTTTTGGCCTTGTGCGTCGTTGCTACGATCGGACAACACGACAGCGCCGGAATGGTTCCACCTTCGTGCAGATTGTTTTGATGATTGTCGTGACGGAACGACAGGTCGTCGCACCCCGTGGTTTCTCGGAACTCCCGCCATCCCGGCACGTTCTTTTCATCGAGCGTGTCGCGCGACCAAGTCTGTTGCTTCGGCCGGTTTTCTGGAACCGCGCTCGACACGGGAGACCCGGACGGCCGCGAGCAAGATCCACGTAAAGAGGAGTACTTATCTCATGACCGAGAACATTCTCGCCATGTCCCCCGGCATCGAGGCTGTCGATACCGGACTGGAGAAGAAGAGCGAACTGGCGGAAAAGCTGTCGGACTGCCTGGCCGACACCTATCTGCTCATGACCAAGACGCAGGCCTACCACTGGAACGTGGTCGGACCGCTGTTTCATTCCTTCCACGTCCTGACGGAAGAGCACTACGAGAACCTGTTCAAGGCCGCCGACGACATCGCCGAGCGCGTGCGCGCCCTCGGTCGTCCCGCGCCGACCAGCATCGTGCGTCTCGCAGGCAGGTCCGTCGTCAGCGAAGACAAGTCCGACGACACGTCGACGGAAGACATGATCTCCAATCTCGTCAAGGATCACGAGGCCGTGGTGCGCCATTTCCGCGAGACGGTCGAGTTCGCCGAAGACGCGACCGACGTCGTCACCGCGGACATGCTGACCGCCCGCATGGAGTTTCACGAAAAGGCGATCTGGATGCTTCGGGCCCTTGCGTCGAAGTAGATGACATGACGGGGCCGGCGGGGGCGACCCATGCTCCGCGTCCGGCCTCCCCGACACGAACCGCAGTGCCGTGCCGCCGCCGCCGCTCAGGCGACGGCAGTGCGGCACTGTTCGTTTTTGCGTTCCTCGCGAGGGACACGTGCGGCCGGAGTTCTCGTGCGGGCAGGTTCTGTTTGTGCGATGCAACACATTATGTGAACCTGCCTCTTCCGAACCAACGAAGAAACCACGAAACCGCATATGTCGATACAGGCCGCCGTCCATCACCTGACCCACTACAAGTATGACGTTCCCGTGGTCCTCGGACCGCAGGTCATTCGGTTGCGTCCCGCGCCGCACAGCCGCACGCGCGTCATATCGCATTCGCTGAAGGTCAGCCCCCACGAGCACTTCGTGAACCATCAGCAGGATCCGTATGGCAATTGGAACGCGCGCTTCGTGTTTCCCGAGCCGGTGAGGGAGTTCAAGATCGAGGTCGATCTCGTCGCCGACATGACCGTCTACAATCCGTTCGATTTCTTCGTCGAGGAAACCGCGGAGCACTGGCCGTTCGAATACGGTGCGGATTACACGGACGATCTCGTCATCTACAGGACGCCCGAGCCCGCGGGTCCGGGCCTTGCCGCATTCCTGGAGACGGTGGACCGATCCCGCCAGAGGACAGTCGACTTCGTCGTCGCTCTCAACGCCCGGCTCGAAGACGAACTCGAGTACGTGATCAGGATGGAGCCGGGTGTGCAGACGCCCGAAGAGACGCTCGCAAAGGCAAGCGGATCCTGCCGGGATTCGAGCTGGCTGCTCGTCCAGATCCTGCGTCACCTGGGATTCGCGGCGCGTTTCGTGTCGGGCTATCTCGTCCAGCTCAAGCCGGATCTCGTCTCGCTGGACGGGCCGCCGGGTACGGACCATGATTTCACGGACCTCCATGCCTGGGCCGAGGTCTACATCCCCGGTGCGGGCTGGATCGGGCTCGATCCGACCTCCGGCCTCCTGACCGGGGAAAGCCATATCCCTCTTGCGGCGACACCCCATTACCGGACGGCCGCGCCCATTTCCGGCCTCGTGTCGCCGGCAAATGTCGAGTTCAGCTTCGACATGTCGGTCGAGCGGATCGCGGAGCATCCCCGGATCACCAAACCTTTCTCCGACGACGCGTGGCAGGAACTGAATGCGCTGGGACGAAAGGTCGACGAGGCGCTCGGCCGCGGCGACGTGCGACTGACGATGGGGGGCGAGCCCACGTTCGTCTCGATCGACGACTTCGAGTCCGGGGAATGGAACATCGATGCGGTCGGTCCCACGAAACGCGGCATCGCCGACAGGTTGATACGCCGGTTGCGTGAAAGGTTCGCCCCGAACGGGTTCCTGCACTACGGACAGGGAAAATGGTATCCGGGCGAGTCCCTCCCTCGATGGACTTTCTCGCTCTACTGGCGTCGCGACGGAAAGCCGATCTGGTCCGATGCAGCGCTGATCGCGGAGGAGGATACGGATACCACCGCCGGATCGCCGGAGGCCGGCAGGTTGCTCACGGCGATCGCAGGCGAACTCGATCTGGACGAGAGTTTCGTGGTGCCCGCATACGAGGATCCAGCCGAATGGATCATCAAGGAGGGCAACCTGCCTGACAACGTCACACCGGAGAATTCGAAACTCAAGGATCCGGAAGAGAGAAACCGTATTGCGCGGGTCTTCGGTCGTGGCCTCACCGAATCGTCCGGCCATGTGTTGCCGATCCAGCGCTGGCAGGCGAAAGCGGGCGGGCGCCGCTGGCGTTCGGAAAAGTGGAAGACCCGTCGGGGCAACTTGTTTCTCGTGCCGGGCGATAGCCCGGTAGGATACCGCCTGCCGCTCGAAACGCTGCCTCATGTGCCGCCGGCACGGTTTCCCTACACCTATGTCGCCGATCCGACCGAACCGCGCGGGCCGCTGCCGGACTATCACGCACCGGGCGATCACGTAACGGGCGATCACGCGGACGACGATGCTTCCGCGGGCGAGGACGGGCGCGAACTGCCCCAGGCGTCTTTCGCCGAAGTCCGTCCCGGTCAGGACATCGTCGAGCAGCATCTCGGTGCGGAACTGGACGGCGCCGTTCGGACGGCCATGAGCGTGGAGCCGCGTGACGGGCGGCTGTGTGTCTTCATGCCGCCCGTCGAGAGGCTGGAGGACTATCTGGAACTCGTTGCGGCGGTCGAGGCAGCAAGCCGCAAGCTCGGTCTGCAGGTGCACATAGAAGGCTATTCCCCGCCGCCCGATCCGCGCATCAACGTCATACGCGTCGCTCCGGATCCGGGCGTGCTCGAAGTCAACATCCATCCCTCGTCGAACTGGGATGAATGCGTCGCCACGACGGAGGCCGTCTACGAGGAGGCACGCCAGGTTCGGCTGGGCGCGGACAAGTTCATGATCGACGGCCGCCACTGCGGCACAGGCGGTGGCAATCACGTGGTCGTCGGCGGTGCGACAACGCTCGACAGTCCCTTCCTGCGCCGACCGGATCTCCTGAAGAGCCTGATCCTGCACTGGCAGCGGCATCCGAGCCTGTCCTACCTGTTTTCCGGTCTTTTCATCGGGCCGACCAGCCAGGCCCCGCGGATCGACGAGGCCCGTCACGACAGCCTGTACGAGCTTGAGATCGCACTTGGGCAGATCCCCGGGCCCGACGGGGAGCCACCCGCGCCGTGGCTGCTCGACCGTCTGCTGCGGAACCTGCTCATCGACGTCACCGGGAACACCCACCGTGCGGAGGTGTGCATCGACAAACTCTATTCGCCGGACGGGCCGACGGGGCGGCTCGGTCTCGTCGAGTTCCGCGGGTTCGAGATGCCGCCCAATGCGCGCATGAATCTTGCCCAGCAGGTTCTCATGCGTGCGCTTATCGCGCGCATGTGGGAGTCGCCGGTGGACGGGAATCCCGTGCGCTGGGGCACGACCCTGCATGACCGCTTCATGCTGCCTCACTACGTCTGGCAGGATTTTCTCGACGTCCTGGGAGACCTGAACGACCATGGGTACGGGCTGAGGCCGGAGTGGTTCTCCGCCCAGGCGGAGTTCCGGTTTCCCTTCTGCGGGGAGATCGATGTCGACGGTGTCCACCTGGAACTGCGGCAGGCCCTGGAGCCGTGGCATGTGCTCGGCGAGACCGGCGCGATCGGTGGCACGGTGCGCTACGCGGACAGTTCCGTGGAACGGTTGCAGGTGAAGCTGACGGCGGCGGAGCCGGGCCGGTATGCGGTGACGTGCAACGCGAGAAGGGTGCCGCTCAAGGCAACGGCGGCGAACGGCGAAGCCGTCGCCGGCGTCCGCTACAAGGCATGGCAGCCCGCGGCGGGGCTGCATCCCAACCTGCCGGTCAATGCGCCGCTGACATTCGATGTCTACGACCTGTGGAGCGGGCGGGCCCTCGGCGGTTGCGTCTATCACGTCGCCCATCCGGGCGGGCGGAACTATGAGACCTTCCCGGTCAATGGCAACGAGGCCGAAGCGCGACGTCTTGCGCGTTTCGAGGCGCATGGTCATACTCCCGGCGCCTATGCGCCGCAGCCGGAAGCGACGCATCCCGAATTTCCGATGACACTCGACCTCCGGCGGTCCCCGGGACTGTAAACATGTCGCTCCAGGGCGAACGAGATGCCGGCGCCAGCGCGCATCCGATGCTGTCGCGATACCGGCCGGTCGAAGGCGTGCCCGACGAACTGATCGGGCCCGATGGCCGGCCGCGCGACGTGTGGGCCAGGCTTGTCGAGACCGTATCCGGCATGACGGCCGAAGAACTTGCCACGCGCATGGCTCGTGGGGATCAGTACCTGCGCGATGCCGGTGTGTTTTATCGACAGTACGGCGCCCAGGACACCAGTGAGCGCGACTGGCCGCTGAGTCACATGCCCGTGCTGATCTCCGAAAGCGAGTGGTCGGGGATTTCGCAGGGGCTCATGCAGCGCGCGGATGTGCTCGAGTCCTTCTGCCGCGACCTCTACGGCGAAAACCGGCTGGTGCGCGAAGGTCATATCCCGGCCTCTCTCGTTGCGGGAAATCCCGAGTGGCTGAGGCCGCTCGTGGGCATCGAGCCGCGCTCCGGGCACTACCTTCATTTCATCGCGTTCGACATCGGCCGGGGGCCGGACGGGAACTGGTGGGTGCTGGGGGATCGTACGAGCGCACCGTCAGGCGCGGGTTTCGCCTTGGAAAACCGCATAGCGAGTTCGCGAATCTTCACGGAGCACTATTCACGCCACAACGTTCACCGGCTCGCCGGGTTCTTCAAGCGGTTCCGCGACGCGCTGCTGGGATTGCGGGAGGGTGACGACAGCCGCATCGGCATCCTGACGCCGGGCCCCATGAACGACACCTATTTCGAGCACGCCTATATCGCACGATATCTCGGTTTCGTGCTTCTCGAGGGCGAGGACCTGGCGGTCGTGGACGGAAAACTGATGGTGCGTACCGTGGCAGGGTTCCGTCCGATCAGCGTGCTTTGGCGGCGGCTCGACTCCGCCTGGGCGGACCCGCTTCACCTGAAACAGGATTCACGGATCGGCACCCCGGGACTGCTCGGTGCTATCGGGTCGGGCAGCGTGACCATGGTCAACGCGCTTGGCAGCGGCGTGCTCGAGACAAGGGCCTTTCTCGCGTTTCTTCCCAGGATCAGCGAAGTGCTCCGGGGCGAGACCCTGAGCCTGCCGAACATCGCCACCTGGTGGTGCGGACAGGCGGCCGAACGCGAGTACGTGAAAGCGAACGCGGAGCGCATGACCATCGGGGACGCATTGTCGACGCGGATGCTGTTCGATCACGACGACATTTCCGTGGTCGGAGGCAGGTTCAACCGGGAAACCCGGCAGACGGTCGATGCCTGGATCGATTACGGCGCCAGGAGTCTCGTGGGGCAGGAGGCAGTTAGCCTTTCCACCACGCCTGCGTTCGACGACGGGGCGTTGGTGCCCAGACCCATGAGCCTGCGCGTGTTTCTTGCCCGTTCGCCGGACGGTTGGGCGGTTATGCCGGGCGGGCTCGCACGTATCGGGCGAACGGGAGACACCGTGTCACTCGCGTTGCAGAAAGGCGGATCGGCGGCGGATGTATGGGTTGTCGGCGACCAGCCCGTTTCAGCCGTGTCCATTGTCGACAACAGAGGAGGGACATTCACGAGGCAGCCGCCGGGAACGCTCCCGAGCAGGGCGGCCGAGAATCTCTTCTGGCTGGGCAGATATATCGAGCGGGCGGAAAACACGCTGCGGATTCTGCGCATCTACCATGTCCGTGTTGCGGAAATGGCGGAGGCGGACAAGGCGCTTGTCGACCATATCGCCGCCTATCTCGAGGGGATCGGGATCGACGGCGAGCAGGGCATCCCCGGGTCGCTGTCCGGTATCGTGGAGTCGGCGAACGCTGCGGCGAGCCATGTCCGGGACCGCCTGTCGGTGGATGGCTGGCTCGCGCTAGACGATCTTTCGAAGGCCAACCGGGACCTGAGCGACACGGTTTCGTCCGCAGACGACGAGGTCCATGCCGCCAACGTTCTGCTGCGTAAGATTTCGGGATTCTCGGGTCTTGTTCACGAGAACATGTACCGGTTCACGGGCTGGCGGTTCCTGTGCATCGGCCGGTCGATGGAGCGCTCGCTGACACTGACCTCGCTGCTAGCCCATTTCGCGTCACCCGATGCACCCGAAGGCAGCCTCGACCTCGTCGTCGAGATGGCCGACAGTTCGATGTCGCACAGGCGCCGTTATGCCGTGTCGACGAATCGGGCGACCGTGGTCGACCTGCTGGCGCTCGATCCGCTCAACCCGAGATCTGTCGTCTACCAGTTGCGCGAAATGTCGTCGCATATCGACTTTCTTCCCGGTTCGGAGCCGCATCGCCAGTTGTCGGCACTCCAGCGCTCCATGCTCGACACACAATCCTACCTCGAAATGCAGACCGCCGAGACACTCGACACCGACACGCTCTACGAACTGTCCTCGAAGATCGCCGGTCTGTCGGAACATCTCGCCTCGGCCTATCTGAGATAGGTGGTCGACCATGCTCTACGATATTTCCGTGCAGATCAGCTATACCTACGAAAACGCGGCCAACTCCAGCCGCGACGTGGTCAGGCTCATGCCGCTCGATCTGCCCGGCGAGCAGAGGCTGGTCGCGGGAAACCTCGACGTGCGACCGGACCCGGACGAAAGGATCGACCGGGTCGACTTCTTCGGGAACCCATATGCGGAACTGGCCTTCAGGACACCGCATCACGAAATCGAGTTCCTCGTGAAGTCGAGGGTGGAGCGGGTGGCGGTCGATCCTGAGCTCGACATCTCGCCGCGCCTTGACCGGCTCCCGGAAGAGATCGAGTCGGTGCGTTCCGTCTCCGCGGAGGCGCCCCACCATTTTCTCGGCGTGTCCGAGCGTGTCGCGCTGGCGGCAGAGACGACGGACTATGCGAGGAAGGCGGCGGGCGAGGCGGCGAGCGTGATGCAGGCGGTCCGGCTCATCGGCGAGGCGCTTCACGGAGACATGAAGTTCGATCCCGACGCGACGACGGTGGATACACCGATGCTCGAGGCGTTCAGGGCCCGCCACGGCGTATGCCAGGACTTCACGCATATCATGATCGCCTGCCTGCGCGGCATCGGCGTGCCGGCCGGATATGTCAGCGGATTTCTCAGGACCTTGCCGCCACCCGGGGAGGCGCGCCTGGAAGGGGCGGACGCGATGCATGCCTGGGTCCGAGCATGGTGCGGCACCGAAATGGGCTGGGTCGAATACGACCCCACCAATGCCCTCAGCGTGGGAACCGATCACATCGTCGTGGCCCGCGGACGTGACTATTCCGATGTCTCTCCGGTTCGCGGCGTCATGCGTACGCATGGCGAGCAGGAAAGCAAACACGCCGTGGATGTGACTCCGGTCAAAGGCTGATGAACGCAAGGCGCTCGATGCGGTTGCCGGGTCGTTTCCCTCCGTCTTCGGGTGCACCTGCTTGCGGTTGCCTCCGAGTCTTGCTTGGGTAGTGGACGGCAAGGGGACAGCGCTTGAGGCAGGGGATCGCGGAGTGACGGGACTTCGACTTGCAATTGTCGGCGGCGGGGCGATCGGCCGTCGTCATGCATCGGTGATCGGGGATGCCCCGCAGGCACGGCTCGTGGCGGTTGCCGACCCCGCCGATACCGGCCGCAGGCTCGCCGCCGACCACGGCGCAAGCCATTACGCCGACGCGTCGGCAATGTTTGCCGCAGAAACGCTCGACGGGGTGGTCGTCTCGACGCCCACCAGTGCGCATCATGCCGCGACGATGGTCGCGCTCGATGCCGGGCTGCCGGTGCTCGTCGAAAAGCCGATCAGCGCCACGGTGGAAGAAGCCCGGGAAATCGCCGGGAGAGCGGAGGCAACGGGGATTCCCGTCCTTGTCGGTCATCATCGCCGGTACGCGCCGCAACTGGACAAGGCGCGGGAAGTGGTCCGGTCGGGCGGGCTCGGCCGCCTCGTGGCGGTCACCGGACAGTGGACGACACGCAAGGACGACGCCTATTTCAATCCCGACTGGCGGCGCAGGCGCACGGCCGGTCCGGTGCTCACCAATCTCGTCCACGACATGGATGCCCTGCGATACATCTGCGGAGAGGTCGACTCGGTTTCGGCCGAACTGTCGCACGCCGTCATGAACGAGGAAAAGGAAGACGCCGCAGCGGTTCTCCTGCGGTTCGGCGACGGCGCGCTTGGAACATTCGTGCTCTCGGACCGCACGGTGTCGCCATGGACATGGGAGTTCGGCACGGGAGAAACGCCGTTCTATCCCCGGACGGGGCAGAACTGCATGCGGTTCATGGGCACCGAGGCATCGATGGAGTTTCCCAACCTGACAATCTGGCGGCACGATTCAGAGCCGCGTGACTGGCACCACGTCATGTCGGCACAGACCGTTCCACAGGAAACCGGGGATGCGTTCGCTGGCCAACTTGCGCACTTCTGCGCGGTGATCGGGGAAGGGGCGACGCCCCGGATCACGGCGCGCGATGCCATGGAAACGCTACGGGCGACACTTGCCGTGTTCGAGGCGGCGGAAACCGGTTGCCGGGTGGTCTTGCGCGCCGGCGGGTGACCGGTTCACGCGCCGGGCGCTCTCGGCGTTTCGGCCAGGTGCCCCGACTTGATCCACACCCTGGCGCCATCCTTTCCGGCCAGGGCCACGTTTGCCGACCCGCGGGGCAACCTGAGCCAGGAATATCCGGACAACTTGTCTTCGCCTTCCGTGAAACCACCATCCAGTACGAAGACCTCCATGCCGCCCGACGCGTCGAGTTCGATGGACGCATCGGGAGCCCAGCGTTCGAGGCGGACATACTCGCGGGCATCGCGGAAGAGAGGCATGATTTCGACACCCGGCCGGTCCGCGTCGCGCACATAGGCGTTCTTGCCGGTATCGATGCGCACGTGGGTGCGGTCCGCGAGGTCGAACTGCCAGAGCTTGACAAGTATGGTGCAGCCCGGCGCCGAACCCGGCGTGTGGCGCGACTCCGGCGGGTTGCGAATGTAGCTGCCTTGCGGGAAATCCCCGTATTCGTCCTGGAAGACGCCCTCGAGCACGAGGAATTCCTCGCCGCCGGTATGGACGTGCGGCGAAAATCGGCTGTCCGGCGCATACCGGACGATGGTCGTTGCCCGCGCCACCTCGTCGCCCAGCCTGTCCAGCATCCGCCGGTCGACGCCCGGCATGGGCGACGATTTCCAGGGGATGTCGGCTGCGTGCATGACGACACGCCTGGTGAAATCCGCGTTCAGGTCCATGGTGATGCTCCGCTGAATCTTTCTGCCCGGCGAACGCTGGTCCGGTCGACAGCTCTACGGCGCCATTCGCGGTACACCGGGATGGCGGCCATAACGCGACTGTGCGGCCAGTCTGATCGGTGCATTCGGTGCGCCATATCCCCGGTAGCCGTCGCGGCAAACGATCTCGAAAAAGAAGCGGTCCGCGAAGACACGCGTGTAGACCTGGAAGTACCGGCCGTGTTCGTCTTCATCGTAGAGTACATGGTGCTCGCGAAGCCGTGCGGCCAGGTCGTCGCTGATATCGAACCGGGCTTCGAGGTCATCGTAATAGTTCTCGGGGATGGGCAGGAACGCGACCCCGTTCTTCCGCATCCGGGCGACGGTGTCGAATATGTCGGCGGTGCCGAACGCGATGTGCTGCACCCCGGCCCCGAAATATTCGTCGATGAACCGGCTGGACTGTGTCTGGCGGGACTGCGAACTGTTGAGCGCGATCTGGACGGAGTGATTGGCAGAGCGCACGACCTGGCTTTCGACCAGTCCGGCAGGGTCGACGACATCGACCTGGGGTGTCTTTTCGAAATCGAACATGGACAGGTAGAAGAGGCGCCAGGTGAGCAATTCCTGGTAGGGCAGGGACTGCGCGATATGGTCGATGCGCTGAAGCCCGCCCTCAGGGTTGGCGTCGTCTGTCGGTTCGAACTCGATGTCCCAGACCCTGCCGTATCGGTCGCCGCCGTCCAGAAAGTAGATCAGCGACCCGCCGACGCCGCGGATTGCGGGGATTTCGAGTTCGCCGGGGCCGACGGGTTGACGGAACGATCTTGCGAGCAGGGCTTCGGCGCGGTCCATCTGCTGTTCGGCATCACCAACACGCAGTCCGATGGCAGCCACCGACGGACCGTGGGTGATGTAGTGGGCGTGCGCGAACCCTTCCTTCTCCGTATTGATGACGAGATTGATATCTCCCTGGGTCCAGCGTTGCACATCCTTTGTCCTGTGCCGGCCGGAATGCCGGAAACCCATGGCCTGGAACAGGTCCTCCAGTTCGGACGCCAGGGTTTCGTTCGCGGCGAACTCGACGAAGGCGATGCCTTCCGAGGTCGTCGGCTCGGGCAGCGGGCTGAGATCTCGCGTGCGCCCCGTCATGTGGATGAGCGAGCGTTCGCCGTCTGTGGCGATCATGCGGGGCGAGGCCATGCGGAACCGGTCATTGAAGATCTCGTGGCTCAGCCAGCCGTCGTAACCGGTGTCGCCGAGGGCGTCCATGAATGCGGAAATGTCGAAGTCGCCCTGTCCGGGAAAGCAGCGGAAATGCCGGGACAACTGCAGGAGATCCATCTCGATGCGCGGCGCATCGGCGAGTTGTACGAAGGTGATGCGGTCGGCGGGGATCGAACGTATGGGGTCGACCGGCAGATCGAGGCTCAGGGTATGGAAACTGTCGAGAATGATGCCGACGCGTCGATGATCGGCGCGGCGCACGACTTCCCAGGCATCGCGGTAGTCGCGGATATGCTTGCCCCAGGCCAGCGCCTCGAAACCGATGTTTACGCCGAACTCGTCGGCGATCTCGCCGAGTTCGCACAGATCCTCCGCGGCACGGTCGACCCCGCCAAGCGCGATCGGTGCGATGTTGGAGCACACCAGAAGGTTCGGTGCTCCCAGTTCGTTCATGAGTTCGAACTTGCGCCGGGCGCGGGCGAAGGACTTGCTGCGTTGCGGTTCCGGCATGCCCTCGAAGTCCCGGAACGGCTGGAGCGCCACGATCTCCAACCCGAGATCCCGCACCATCGCGCCGACTTCGTCCGGAGGGCCGTCATGGGCCAGAATGTCGGTTTCGAAAATCTCCACGCCGTCGAAGCCCGCGGCGGCTATCGCAGCGAGTTTCTCGTTCAGGTCACCGCCCAAGGACACTGTCGCTATCGAGGTTTTCATCGTCTGCTCCGTCCTGCCTTGTGAAGGTGTCTCCGCTGCCGGGTGTCCTATGCCTGCGCGATATCGGTCGCGAGCATGTCGCGCAGGTCCTGCGTGACCGACGGGCGAATGCCGAACCAGAGTTCGAAACCCCGCACGGCCTGGTGCAGAAGCATGTCGAGACCGTTTGCGACCGCGAACCCGCGGTCTTCCGCCGCGCGCAGCAGTGGCGTCTTCAGCGGAATGTAGACGATATCCGAAACGACCGCATTTTCGGCCAGTACCGAAAGGTCGATTTCGAGGGGCGGCTGGCCGTGCATGCCGAGAGACGTGGTGTTCACGAGCAGCCGAGCGCCGGACAGGTGATCGCTCAGGCGATCCCATTCCCCGGGCACAACGGCCGAACCGAAGGCCTTTTGCAATTCAGTGGCCTTGGAAAACGTCCTGTTCACCACCGTGACCTCTCTGATGCCGCGGTCGAGAAGCCCGTAGATGGCCGCGCGGCTGCCGCCGCCCGCACCGAGCACGATGGCGGTTTCCGTACGCTCGTGCCATCCGGGAGACGCCACGTCGAGCGCGCTCACGAAGCCGTCCACGTCGGTATTGGTCGAGCGAAGAGTGCCGTTGTCGAGCCACAGTGTGTTCGCCGCCCCCACGGATTTCGCGCGATCGTCGGGGCTCGAATGGAGGAGGGCCGCATCCTTGTGCGGCATGGTCACGTTCGCGCCGACATATCCGCGATCGGCAAGATGCGAGACAAAGTCGGGGAATTCGTCCGGGGAGACCTCTTCGGCCCGATATTCGGCGTCGAGCCCGTGCTGTTGTATCCAGTAGCCGTGCAGCTTGGGTGACCGCGAATGACCTACGGGATACCCGATGATGCAGGCGGCACGCTCTGCCATGTTCTTGCTCCTTGTACTGTCGGTTCGGGATCTGTGGCGCGGCAGCTAGTAGGTGGCGCGCCCGCCGCTGATGTCGAATACGAAACCGCTCGTGAAACTGCACGCGGGACTGGCGATCCAGGCGGCGAGTTCGGCGACCTCGTCGACCTGCACGAAACGCCCCATGGGGATCTTCGCCTTCATGTTGGTGATGTGTTCCTCGGTCATGCCGTCGAGAAGGGGCGTCTCGGTAAGGGCCGGCGCTATGCAGTTGACCGTGACCCCTCGATCGCAGACCTCTTTCGACAGGGCCTTCGAAAAACCGATGACGCCGGCCTTGGCGGCCGAGTAGGCGCACAGGTTGAGCACGCCTTCCTTGCCCGCCATGGACGAGACGTTGACGATCCGGCCATAGCCGCGATTCCGCATGTGCTCCGCCGCAAGCCGGCTGGTGTAGAACACGGACGTCATGTCGATCGCGACGACCCTGTCCCAGTCCTCCAGCGGGTACTCCCAGGTGGGCTTGATCGGTCCGTTGATCCCGGCATTGTTGACCAGGATGTCGACCTTGCCGAACCGCTCGACCGCCGCGCGGAACGCGCTCTGCACCGATTCGTAGTTTGACACGTCGACGGTTTCGGATGCATCGGGCCGGTACCCGTCAGGCTCTTCCGATTCCGGGATCTCGCGGTCCCAGTTGATCACCCGTGCGCCGCGTCGCGACATCAGCCTGGCGATCGCCAACCCGATTCCCCGGCTGGCGCCTGTGACGATCGCCACATGGCCGTCGAGCATGGTTTTCGTGTCGGTGCTTTGGGACGTCATGCCGGTTCACTTTCCGTCGAGGAGATGGGCCATGGCGTCGACGGCCAGGACATATCCCTTGACGCCGAAGCCGCACATCATGCCGGTGGCGGCGAGCGTGACGTATGAATGCCTCCGGAACGGTTCACGGGTATGCGGATTGGAGATGTGCAGCTCTATGATCGGATGGGGAACCATCTTGAGCGCATCGAGGATCGCCACCGAGGTATGCGTGTATGCGGCCGGATTGATGATGATGCCGGAGGCGCCCTGGATGGCGCCCTGGATCTGTCCGACGATCTCGCTTTCGCTGTTGGACTGGTGAAACGAGATTTCGTGCCCGTGTTCGGCCGCGCGTTGCCGGCACATGTCTTCGACTTCGGCCAGCGTCGTCGAGCCGTAGATCTCCGGTTCCCGTGTGCCGAGAAGGTTGAGGTTCGGGCCGTTGAGGATGAGAATTGGCTTGGTCATGCGGGGCTCCGGCGCGGAAGATGGGTCATGTCGTTCGGCATCCCGCCGAGCGAAGCGCGCAGGCGCGTCGCTTGGCTGAAATGCAAGGCCCAGTTCATAGGCGAAAACCGGCCCCGGATTAAGCGGTTATTCCGCCGGTCGGCGGCTTGTTCCGGTCATGGCCGCGGCCCGGCGGTGTTCCGGCGGGGAAACATGGTGGTCGGGGCGGCTCAGGGCCGGGCCGAGAATCTCCCGCACGAGTTTGCGCCGGATGGCGATGGCGAAATCGGAAAAACCGTCCGCGGACATGAGAAACGCACCGTGCCCGCCAATCACGTTGTCCGCATAGTGGGCACGCAATTCGATGTCGGCGAGTTCGGCAAGGTCGATGTCCTCGCTGTAGATCACGAGACCGTTGATGGTGATCCCGCGTGCCACCGCGCGGTCCCGGGCCTGCCGGCTCACGTCCGGTCGGCCGGAGCCGTCTCCCGAGACATCGATGACCTGGCGGCGTCCGCGAAACCGGTTCGCCGCCAGCCTGAAGGACGAAAAATCGATCGCTCCCCCGATATCCGTCATGCCGGTCAGTGCGCGCCCGGTCAGGGCTATGCGGTCGGAGAAGGCTTCCGACGTCCGGCGGTCGCGAATGTGGGTCCAGCCGACAACCGTGCTTTGCCGTCCCGTCCCTGACCATTGCACGAGGGTCACGGCAATACCGTGGTCGCCCGCCGCCTCTATCGCGCCGACGACAGTTTCGTGGCGGAACGCTGCGGCGAGACCGTCGCGCTGCAGCCAGAATTCCTTCCAGTCCACGCTTGCCGATGCGTCTATGGCCAGGACCAGTTCGAGATCCACGGTGACGAGGTCACGCGCGGAGTCCTGTCCCGAAACCGGCCGAAGAAAGCCCGGCACGGCAACCAGTCCGATTGCGATGACCAGGGCAAGCCTGAACGAGCGCCGGTGTCCGCGGCGGTCGTCGGGCGCGCTGCGGCACGACATTTTCGCCGTCGGCGGGGCGAATGACCGGGTCATGACACGGATCATAGTCGCGAAAGGTCGCCGACCGCACGGTCACTTCCGCGTGACCGGGATGAACCGGGCTTTCAGCGGGCGAAGGTCGTCCGGCCGCCGCAGATCGTCTGCATCACGCTGGCTGTGGCGATTTCGTCGGGATCTATCGACGTGATGTCACGGTCGAGGATGACGATGTCGGCAAGGTAGCCCGGTTTGAGGGCGCCCTTGCGGTCTTCCATGAACTGCGCGTAAGCCCCGGCGATCGTGTACCCGGCGACCGCTTCTTCAACAGTCAGGGACTGGTCCGGGAGGTCGTCCGCCCATCTCGCGCGGGTAACCGCGGCGTGGATGCCGGCGATCGGATCGATGGGCGACACCGGCCAGTCGGAACCCAGAACGAGTCGGGCCCCGGTATCGGCGAGGGTCCGCCAGGCATAGGCGAGGTGCCACTTGTCCCGGCCGATGCGCGAGACCGTCGGTTCCAGCGGCAGGCCCATGGTTCCCGGCGGGTGCGGCGGCTGCATCGCGGCGAGTACGCCCAGTTCGGCGAAACGGGGAATGTCGTCGGGCGTGACGAGTTCGATGTGTTCGATGCGATGCCGGCTGTCCCGTCGTCCGTTTATGCGTCGCGCGGCTTCGTATCCGTCGAGAACGCGTCTGACGGCGCCGTCGCCGATGGCGTGGACGGCAATCTGCAGTCCGCGCCGGTCGATCTCGACGGCGAGGGTGGCGAATTCCTCGGCTTCGAAAAAGGCTTCGCCCGACCAGTCCGGCCTGTCGGCATAGGACTCGACCATGAGCGCCGTCCAGGAATCGAGGACGCCATCCATGAAGACCTTGACCCTGCCGGAGGAAAGCCAGTCGCCGTCATAGGCTTCGGCCATGCGGACCGCCTTTTCCAGTGCGCCGAGTTCCATCGGTTTCTTGAAGTGGAACGGAACCTGGGCACGGCAGAGCAGGTAGCCGGTGGACTCCAGTTCGGCAAGTAGCGCGAGCTGGTAGAAGTTCCCGTCCATGTTCTGAAAGGAGGTAATGCCGTGGGATGCGGCATGTTCGAGACCGCGGCGCATGATGGCCCGGTCGGCGGCACGGTCCAGTTCACCCGGCTCGGGGTCCGGCTCTCCTCCCGTGGTGATGCCGAGACGCACGCGCGCCTGACCGGCGAGTTCGGTCAACGGCGCGGTGGCCTCGCTTTCCCTGAGTTCGCCGCTGGCCTTCCCGTCGGCGCCCATAACGATCTCGTTGCCGGGAGGCAGTTCACGGCCATCGATGAGGCCGGCGGCTTCGAGCGCCATCGTGTTGGCCCACATGGTGTGGTGGTCCGGGGACACCATGGCGAAGGGGCGGTCGGGAAGGATGCGGTCAAGATGGTGGCGCGTGACGGGTTCGTCGGCGGAAAGGACGGTGTAGTCCGCGCCCTGCGCCATCAGGAAAGCGTCTTCGGGGCGGGCCGTCGCATATTCCCTGACGGCGGCGGCGAGGGGCTCGAACCCCTCCACTCCGAACAACTGGAGATGATCGATTTCGGCCGCGCCCAAAAAGATGTGCATGTGGCTCTCGTTGAAACCGGGCAGGACCGACGCGCCGCCCGCGTCGATTTCCTCGGTTTCCGGCCCGGCAAGTTCGCTGACGTCCTCGCGACTGCCCACGATTCGAACGATGCCATCCGAAATGGCGAGCGAGTCGGCTCGCGGTCGATTCTGGTCCATCGTCAAAATCCGGGCGTTCGTGATGATCTTGTCCGCGTTCATGTCTTTCCGTTCCGATATTCCCTCGTGGGGCGATCTTTTCGTGGGAGTATTCCGTGTAATTTGGATCGCGCACTAGGAAAAACTTAAACCTCGGCCACTAATACAATTCTTATCGAACGTATGTTTGACGGCGATAGAGCGTTGACCTAGGCTTCCGGTGAGGGTGCCCAACAAAAAAGGATGGTTGTCGATATGGAATTCCGAAAAACATTTCTCACGATCGCTGCTGCGCTGGGAATGGCAGCAATGACGTGGAGTGCCGAGGCCGCGCCGGTTTCGGCATCGGGCCTTGTCGCGAACGGTGCGGGTGCCATCGCGGGTGAAGGAATTGTGCAGCAGGTGAAAGGTTGCCATCGTCGCGGACGCAGGCACTACGTTCATCGCTGGGGCGTCAGGGCCTGGCATCGCCACCGGGGCCACAGGTGCCGTCCGGTGCGGGCACGTCGCCACAATTTCGATTATTATGACCAGGGATACCGCCGCCCGTATCGTCGCAACTGCGTCTATGTCGGTCCCGTGCGGGTGTGCGACTGACAGACCAAATCCGGTTCTTCGCGACCGGTGACGAATTGAACTCGAGGCCCACGTCCCGATGCCGGGACGTGGGTCTTTCGATTCGCGGGGGCGGAAACGAGGTCGACAAGCCAGGCGCCGCATCATAGACTCGCCTCGTTCCGGCGGGCAGGGGTCTCACCGGACAAGTATGCCGATGTCTCATGTGAGGGGGACACGTCATGGCCATGACACGGGGACTCGCAGCGGTCGTCGCCGCTGGAATATTCTTTCTGTTGGCATCGTCTGTCGACGGCCGCGCGGCCTGCAAGGTAGGCTGGGGCGCATGTCCGGACGGATCCTGTGCGCCGCTCGGCTCGAGTTGCTGTGCCGCCGGAGGGTATTGTTCCTCTTCCCAGAAATGCGCAAGCGGGGGCGGGTGCATTCCGGTCGAATCCGTCGACTGCGGAGACGGCAAGTACTGTGCCGCGGATCGTATCTGCACCATTTCAGGATGTCTGGCGAAGACTTCTCCGCGCCACTGCGGAGATGGCCGCTACTGCACGGCCGGGTCCGTATGCGCCCCTGACGGATGTGTCGCACGCATGTCCGAGCGGGTCTGCGGCAACGGTACGGTCTGCGCGCCGGGCCAGGCCTGCACGGCCGCCGGGGAATGCCTTGCTACGTCATCGCAGCGCTATTGCGGGGCGGGCAGGTTCTGCGGCGCGGGCAGCAAGTGCGCACGCGGCGGCGGATGCATTCCCGTGGCGTCGACCGATTGCGGCAACGGGGCCTATTGCGCGGCCGATTCGGTCTGTACGGCGACCGGGTGCCTCTCGACGTCGTCCGCCCGATATTGCGGCGGCAACAGGTATTGCGCGGCCGGTCAGAAATGCTCCGGCGACGGCGGGTGCATCCCCCAGGACGCGGTGGATTGCGGGGCCGGGGCCTATTGCGAGGCGGGTGCGACCTGCCGGAACGGCAAATGCGTGACCCGCGGGTCGTCCTGGCTGCCGGCGCCGGATGGAGGCTCGCGGTGGTCGCGGGCCAGATCCGCATTTCTGGAGCGTTTCGGCCCGAAAAACTGATCGGCGTGCCGTGATTTGAAACGGCGTTGGGGCCTGCGGACTGGCGTTTGATCGCAGGGCGGTCTATATGCCTCGGCACACGTACAGATCCAGAGATACCCTATGGTCCAGGAACATGCGCGCCGCAGGACGTTTGCGATCATTTCGCATCCGGATGCGGGCAAGACGACGCTTACCGAGAAACTGCTCTTCGCCGGCGGCGCGATCCGCCTTGCCGGAGCCGTGCGCACGCGTGGCGATCAGCGCCGGACCCGCTCGGACTGGATGAAGATCGAGCAGGAACGGGGCATCTCCGTCACGAGTTCCGTGATGACGTTCGAACATGACGGGCTTGTGTTCAATCTCCTCGATACGCCGGGCCACGAGGATTTCAGCGAGGACACCTACCGGACGCTGACCGCCGTCGATTCCGCCATCATGGTGATCGACGCCGCCAAGGGCATCGAGAGCCAGACGCGCAAGCTCTTCGAGGTCTGCCGCCTGCGCGACATTCCGATCATCACCTTCATCAACAAGGTGGACCGGGAAGGGCGCGACGGTTTCGAGCTTCTCGACGAGATCCAGGAGGATCTCCAGCTCGACATCACGCCGGTGGTGTGGCCGGTCGGCATGGGAACCGCCTTCCACGGCTGTTACGACCTGCGGGGCAACCGCTATCTCACGTCGGAGTCCGGCAAGGGCGGACCCTTCGCACGGGCCATGGACATGTCCGGTCCGGACGACGCGCAGCTGGACGGGCTCGTGGACGCCAAGACACTGGAAGACGCTCGCGAAGCGATGGACCTCGCGGTGTCCGCCTATCCCGAGTTCGACCGGCAGGCCTACCGCGACGGGTACCAGACGCCGGTCATTTTCGGCAGCGCGCTGCAGAACTACAGCGTGGACGCGCTGCTCGACCTCGTCGGCGCCGAAGCACCGTCGCCCAGGCCAAGCCCGACCACTGTGCGGGACGTGGCGCCGGAGGAGGACAAGGTCACCGGGTTCGTGTTCAAGGTCCAGGCCAACATGGACAAGAACCACCGGGACCGGGTGGCCTTCATGCGGATCTGTTCAGGCCGGTTCCGTCGCGGCATGAAGCTCAAGCAGGTGCGCACGGGCAAGGACGTCATGATGCACAGCCCGATCTTCTTCATGGCGCAGGATCGCGAGATCGCGGAAGAAGCCAGCCCCGGCGACGTCATCGGTGTGCCGAACCACGGTACCGTCCGGGTGGGCGATACGTTCACCGAGGGCGAGGATTTGCAGTTTACCGGCATCCCGGTGTTCGCACCGGAGATTCTCAGCCGGGTCCGCATGCCGGACACGAGTCGAATCAAGCAGTTGCGCAGCGCTCTTGACGATCTTTCTGAAGAAGGGTTGATCCAGGTCTTCAAGCCCATCATCGGGGCGCAATGGATGATCGGCGTGGTCGGATCGCTCCAGCTTGACGTGCTCAAATCGAGGGCCCGGCAGGAATACCGGATCGACATCGATTTCGAGCCGTCGCCGTTCTCGACGGCGCGCTGGCTGCGGGCCAAGGACGACCCGGCGCTGGAGAAGTTCATCGATTCGAACCGCCGCAACATCGTCCACGACCGCGACGAGAATCCGGTGTTTCTGGCCGAAAGCGCATGGGAACTCGACTACAAGGTGCGCAATAACGAGGACCTCGAGTTCCTGAAGACGAAAGAGCTCCGCTAGGGCCTGGATTTGAGCTTTTCCCGGATTCTTGCCATCATGTGACCCGTGTCACCGGTGTGCGGATGGTGACAGTTCCATGTTGCGAAAGGGGAGAAGCGACATGCGGAACCTTATCCTGACCTGCTGTGTGTTCTGGTTCGGTCTTGCGGCCGCCGCCCACGCCGAAAAACGCGTCGCGCTGGTGATCGGCAACTCGGCATACGAGCGGATCTCGCCGCTTGCCAATCCGAAGAACGATGCCGAACTCATGGTGCGTTCGCTCAAGGAGGTCGGCTTCGAGGTGGTGGTGGCCACCGACGTCGACTACCGGGGGATGCGAAGGGCGGTGCGGGATTTCGGCCGTACGCTGCGCAAGGCGGGAAAGAACGCGGTCGGTCTCTTCTATTACGCCGGCCACGGGGTTCAGGCGCGCGGGGCCAACTATCTCGTGCCCATTGGCGCGGACATCCAGGACTCGGCCGATCTCGAAATCGAGGCCCTCAGCGCCTCCGATATCCTCGTCCAGATGGAAGCCGCCGGAAACCGGTTGAACCTCGTTCTGCTCGACGCCTGCCGCAACAACCCCTTCGGCAGCAAGGTGCGCTCCGCCACGCGCGGGCTGGCCCGCATCCAGGCCGCGTCCGGCACGCTGATTTCCTTCGCGGCC
Organism: Hyphomicrobiales bacterium; assembly: GCA_965227875.1. Lineage (GTDB taxonomy): Bacteria > Pseudomonadota > Alphaproteobacteria > Rhizobiales > JAJFHC01. The sequence goes on along the minus strand of OZ245783.1, from coordinate 4,961,185 downwards.
GCCCCGGGGCAGGTAGCGGCAGACGGTACGGGCACGAACTCGCCCTATACGCTCGCTTTCGTGGATGCGATCCGTTCGCCGGGTCTTTCCGTCGAACATGTGTTCAAGCGGGTGCGGTCGAAGGTCGAGGCCGAGACCGGCGGGGCGCAGACACCCTGGGAGGAATCGTCGCTGAAGGGCGACTTCTATTTCACGCCCAAAAAAGCCGAGCCGGTCGCGAAACAGGAACCGGTCTATCGTGCGGACCGAGAGGCGCTATTCTGGGAAACCATCAAGGACGCGGAAAATCCCGTCCTTCTTCAGACGTATCTCGACCGCTATCCCGGCGGGACGTTTGCCGGTTTGGCGAAAGCCATGATTGCCCACCTGAATGCGAAAGAGCAGAAACGGCAGGACGAACTTGCGGCCCGGCTGGAGGCCGAAAGGCAGGCGCGCAAAAGTGCGGAAAAGGCCAGGCAGGAGGCCGAGCGCAAACTCCGTGAGCGGATCGACAAGATCGCCAAGGCATCGCCGTCGAGCCCCGATAAGTCGATACTGACGAAACCGCAGACCTCGGCGGAAATGGTCCTTCTCGCGCGGCGTTACGAGGCAGGCGATGACGGGCTTAAGGAGGATCTTGGGAAGGCGGTAAACTGGTACGGCAAGGCCGCCGACAAGGGCAACGCCGTCGCCCAGTACCGCCTCGGCCGGATGGCCTATGAGGGGCGGGGAATGACGAAAAACCCCGGACTGGCGGCAAGGCTAATCCTGGCGTCCGTGGAGACCAAATACGAACCCGCCGTGGCGTGGCTGCTCGAGCGGGAAAATGCGCTTGAAAGGCCGTTCGTCGTGGAATTGCAAAAGCGACTGAAGCAGTTCGGATATTACAGGAGCCGGATTGACGGTCGGATCGGTCCGGGGACACTGAATGCGCTGAAGCAGCTTGCCGGTATCGCGCACAAGGATCCGGTTCTGGAAAAGGCGGCACCGGCAAATCGGGACAAGGCTTCACCTGCAGGAAAGACAAAGCGGTCGGATACACCGCGGAAAAAAGCGAGAAGATCCGGCGCCCAGGACGCCCGCTGCGAGAGACGGCGCAAGCAATGTAAACTCACGCCCTATTGGAACATGTGTACCGACACCACCCTGATCAGGCGCTGTGGCTCCTGAGACACCGGCGGCGTCGCGCGTTTTCCCGTTCCGACACTCGCAATTCGGGATCGCCTTCCTATCTATGGTAGACTCGCGACCGGACCACGGTGACGCGAGGTGAGGGTGCCAACAGAGGATTCAGTCGATATGACAACAGGTTACAAGTCGGTTCTGTGTGCGGTCGCCCTTGCGGCAGGAGTGGGGCTTGCGTCCGGTACGCATGCCCAGGCCTCCGGTTCCCGCGTCCAGGTGGGCGTGCTCGACTGTACCGTGTCCGGCGGAACGGGTTTCATCATCGGGTCCACGAAGAGCCTGACCTGTACCTTCAAGAAGGCGGGCGGCGGGCGGGAGCGCTATACCGGCCGGATCAACAAGTACGGCATCGACATCGGGTCGACGAAAGTCTCGCACATCGCATGGGCGGTGTTCGCACCGTCCAAAAAGATCGCCTACGGGGCGCTGGCGGGCTCCTATGGCGGGCTTTCCGCCGAGGCGACCGTCGGGGCCGGCATCGGCGCCAATGCCCTGATCGGCGGGTCGCGCAAGTCCATAGCCCTGCAGCCTTTCAGTGTTCAGGCGCAGTCGGGCCTCAACATCGCGGCGGGGATCGCTTCGCTCGAGTTGAGAGCGCGGTAGTTTCGCGGAACTGGGAAAGGGGCGGCGCCCAAGCGCCGCCGGTCGTCTTCTCCCAACCCTCGGTCGGCATCAACGCGTGACGACGATCCGCGAGTTCTTCATGCCGTGATTGCGCACCAGCGAGAAGAGACGCCGCGCGTTTGACGGATGAAGCCTCACGCAGCCGTGGGAAGCGGGCCGGCCCAGGCGCTTGATGTAGTTCGTCCCGTGGATCGCATATCCCCCGAGAAAGAAGATCGAATGCGGCATGGGGGAATTGTTGTACTTGCTGGAATAATGCATTTTTGCCAGCCACTTGGGACGGAAAGTGCCAATCGGCGTACGGTAACCGCGTCGTGCGGTCGAAACCTTCCATGTATGTCTGCGGACGCCGTTTACGTACACATGCATTCTCTGGTCGCTCAGGTCGATTTTCGCGACCACCCGTGCCCCCGCTTTCGCGGGCTGTGCCGCAAAGAACGCCAGTGCGACACACAACGCCAACAGAAACTTCATGACAAACTCCCAGCCAATACATTGAAATCGTGGCCTCAATTCGACCTTAGCCCGCGCGAATCGCTGCGCTCAATCACAGAAGCGTGATCGTGTCCAACAAATTCGAAGGTGTTGCCGATTTGCATCGCGCGGGAATGCATCTTTTCGGGCGGCGATGCGTTTCGTTCATGTCCGGTTCAGCCGGTCTGCGCAATATGATGCGCAATGTCGGGGCTGAAAGTTGAAAGGATACTCTAATGAGGAAGTTCGCCATAACGGCCGCGGCCTTGGCCATGGCCTTCACGGTTACGGGCCTGGCGTCCGGTTCGGCAGAAGCGTCGCCCCGCCTCGCAGCACAGAACCTCGCGTTCAGCGGTGAGATCGAAGGACTGACCAAGGAAATCCGGCATCGCCGGCGCCGCGGTGGAGGGGTGTACCTGTCTCTGCCGTTCATTGGTCTGGGTTACGGCTACAGCCGCCCGCACTACTACGATCACCGGCCTTACCGTTACAAGCGCAAGCACAGGCGCAACCGTCACTATCGCCATCGCAACCGTGACAACTGGCAGTTCAACGGCCACTACTGGGGTCGTCCCGGTTATGGCCTGCGCGGAAGCGGCCGTTAATCCGGGCTGACCCGCCAAGAACCGAAGCCGAAACCGGGCCGCCTCAAGGGGCGGCCCGTTTTGCGTCGCAGGGTAGTGGCGTCACTTCGCCTGCGGTGACGTGGCAGAGCGTGCGTGGTGGAGCGTGGCGAGGCAGATCGCCACCGCGTTGGACACGTTGAGGCTCCTGATGGGACCGGGGACGTCGAGCCGCACGAATGCATCGCAGGTTTCCCGCGTCAGCCTGCGCAGGCCGCGGCCCTCGGCGCCAAACACAAGTGCGACGTTGCCGTCGAGGTGACCCTGGCCGATGAGGTCAGGCGCGTCGCTGTCGAGGCCGACCAGGAAGCGGCCGCGTTTTGCCAGTTCGGTCATGGCGCGCGCGAGGTTCCCGGTGCGAATATAGGGCACGAATTCGAGCGCTCCCGAGGCCGCCTTGGCGAGCACCCCGGTCGGGGGCGGACTGTTGCGTTCCGTCGTCACGACGGCGACGACGTTGTAGGCCGCACAGGATCTCAGGATGGCACCCACGTTGTGCGGGTCCGTGATCTGGTCGAGCACCACGACGATTCCGTCGTCGGCAATCTCCGACAGGCTTGGTTCATCGAGGTGGTGGGCACGCAGCAGGAGGCCCTGGTGCACGGCGTCTGCGGGCAGGAGCCGCGAGAGTTCGGCACTCGACACCTGCCGGGTCTTCACGTCACGCGACGGCGACTCGACGAAAGGATGACGGGCCGCGTTGTCGGTGTGCAGGAGTTCGATAAGGCGTCGGCGGGGATTGGCGAGTGCCGCCTCGACCGCGTGGACGCCGTAGATCAGGTCCTCGTTGCGCGGGCGGTGCTTGTTGGCGGTTTTGCGGGCGGGCTTGTTCGTTTTCATGACAGGACTTATATTCTCGACCTCACACGGCATCAATCGCGGGTTTCGGTGGCTCCCGTTTGCAGCCTTAAGACTCTGCGGTTGGACATAAAATGTCGTTGCGATGGCTATTTCGGGTTGACAGGACGACGCTGCCTTCACATAAAGCACCCGCACGAGTCACCTCCGGTGGTCGTGGGACGAGTCGTGCGTGAAATTTCGGCCGAAATCGGAAAATGGAGGAGTGCCCGAGTGGTTAAAGGGGACGGGCTGTAAACCCGTTGGCTTTGCCTACGTTGGTTCGAATCCAACCTCCTCCACCATTTTCCGTAAGGCGGCGCGGAGTTCAGCGGGTGTAGCTCAATGGTAGAGCAGCAGCCTTCCAAGCTGACGACGAGGGTTCGATTCCCTTCACCCGCTCCAGCGAACGCCGGATGGCCGGACGAACCGGCCGCGGGCCGGAAGTTGAAGAAAGTGAAACCGGGCTTTGCCCAACACGCCTGAGACAGGTCAGGCAGGACGATCAGGGACCGCTCAGGGCGGCAGAAAACCTAAAGGAAGACGACGGCTATGGCCAAGGAGAAGTTTGAGCGGACTAAGCCGCACTGCAACATTGGTACGATCGGGCACGTTGACCACGGCAAGACGACGTTGACGGCTGCGATCACGAAGGTTCTTGCAGAGACGGGCGGCGCGACGTTTTCGGCTTACGACCAGATCGACAAGGCGCCTGAGGAAAAGGCGCGCGGGATCACGATTTCGACGGCGCACGTGGAGTACGAGACGGAGAACCGTCACTACGCGCACGTGGACTGCCCTGGTCACGCCGACTACGTGAAGAACATGATCACGGGTGCGGCCCAGATGGACGGCGCGATCCTGGTGGTTTCGTCGGCCGACGGCCCGATGCCGCAGACGCGCGAGCACATCCTGCTGGCCCGCCAGGTCGGTGTTCCGGCACTTGTTGTGTACATGAACAAGGTCGACCAGGTGGACGACGAGGAGCTTCTTGAGCTCGTCGAGATGGAGATCCGCGAGCTTCTGAGCTCCTACGAGTTCCCGGGCGACGACATTCCGATCATCAAGGGTTCGGCGCTGACGGCGCTTGAGGACGGCGATGCGAAGATCGGCAAGGAATCGATCCTCGAGCTGATGGCGGCGGTCGACGACTACATCCCGCAGCCGGAGCGTCCGAAGGACCAGCCGTTCCTGATGCCGGTCGAGGACGTGTTCTCGATCTCGGGTCGCGGCACGGTGGCGACGGGTCGCGTCGAGCGCGGCGTGGTCAAGGTCGGCGAGGAAATCGAGATTGTCGGCATCCGGGCGACGACGAAGACGACGTGCACGGGCGTTGAGATGTTCCGCAAGCTTCTGGACCAGGGCGAGGCGGGCGACAACGTGGGCGTTCTTCTTCGCGGCACGAAGCGCGACGAGATCGAGCGCGGCCAGGTTCTGTGCAAGCCGGGTTCGGTGACGCCGCACACGAAGTTCAAGGCCGAGGCCTACATCCTGACGAAGGACGAGGGCGGCCGTCACACGCCGTTCTTCACGAACTACCGTCCGCAGTTCTACTTCCGCACGACGGACGTGACGGGCGTTGTGTCGCTTCCTTCGGGCACGGAAATGGTGATGCCGGGCGACAACGTGGAGATGGAAGTGGAACTGATCGTTCCCATCGCCATGGAAGAGAAACTGCGTTTCGCCATCCGTGAAGGCGGTCGTACCGTCGGCGCCGGCGTCGTCGCAAGCATAATCGAGTAATCCGGCACCAGCCGGATCGAAGAAACCGAAGGGTGCCGGGCGATTTTGCCGGGGCACCCTTTGGTGTAAGGCGCGAAAGGCCGAAAGTCGCGTCTTGCAGACTGCAGGAGTGTAGCTCAACTGGCAGAGCACCGGTCTCCAAAACCGGGGGTTGGGGGTTCGAGTCCCTCCACTCCTGCCATCGTCTCCGGACGATGTTCGGCAGGGCGGGTTGCCGGCGAAACGACGCCGGCGGCGCAGCCCGGACAGCAAAAGTAATGTGCGCGGCAACGCGCAGGACAGGGTCAACAGGACATGGCAAAGACCAACCCCTTCGAATTCATCCAGCAGGTGCGCGCAGAGACCAGCAAGGTCACCTGGCCCACCCGGAAGGAAACGGTCGTGACCACGATCATGGTCCTGATCATGGTGGCTTTCGCGTCGGTCTTTTTCCTGATCGCCGACCAGATTCTCGGCTGGATCGTCGGGCTGGCGCTGGGTATCGGAAGTTAGAGGCGAACTGATATGAGCAAGCGGTGGTATATCGTTCACGCCTATTCCAACTTCGAGAAGAAGGTGGCGGAAGCCATCAGGGAACAGGCTGAGACCAAGGGTCTGGAAGACCTGTTCGAGGAAATCCTCGTTCCGATGGAAGAGGTCGTCGAGGTCCGCAGGGGCCGGAAGATCAAGTCGGAACGCAAGTTCTTCCCCGGCTACGTGCTGGTGAAGATGGAAATGACGGATCAGGCCTATCACCTGATCAAGAACACGCCGAAAGTGACCGGGTTCCTCGGAACCGAGGCCAAACCCGTTCCGATCTCGGAGGCGGAAGCCAACCGGATCCTGCACCAGGTGCAGGAAGGCATCGAGCGGCCAAAACCCTCGATCACTTTCGACGTCGGCGAGCAGGTCCGCGTTTCCGACGGTCCTTTCGCCTCGTTCAACGGTTTCGTCGAGGAAGTCGACGAAGAAAAGGCGCGGCTCAAGGTGGCCGTGTCGATTTTCGGCCGGGCGACCCCGGTCGAGCTCGAGTATGGGCAGGTCGAAAAGCTCTAGGCTTTACGTCCCGTCCGTGTCGGTGGGAGGCATTGCGCCGGACCACTAACCCTAATTCGCTCCGTATCGCGTTCGCGTTCGGACCAGGGGAAAGAAATGGCTAAGAAAATCCAGGGCTATCTCAAACTGCAGGTGCCCGCAGGTTCCGCATCTCCGTCGCCGCCGATCGGGCCGGCGCTCGGTCAGCGCGGTCTCAACATCATGGAATTCTGCAAGGCGTTCAATGCCGCCACGCAGGAACTCGACAACGGCGCTCCGATCCCGACGGTCATCACGATCTATCAGGACAAGTCGTTCACGTTCGCCACGAAGACGCCGCCGGCTTCCTACTACCTGAAGAAGGCCGCGAAGCTGAACAAGGGCGGAAGCGAGCCGGGCCGCAGCGTGGCCGGGAAGGTGACCATGGCGCAGGTTCGTGAAATCGCGGACGCGAAGATGAAGGACCTGAACGCCAACGATATCGACGCCGCGGCCAAGATCATTGCCGGTTCGGCACGGTCCATGGGCCTCGAGGTGACGGAGTAAGATCATGGCGAAGCTTGGAAAACGTTTGAAGAACGCTCGTGAAAGCATTGACCGCAAAGAGCTTTATTCGCTTGATGATGCCATCAAGTCGATCAAGGCCAATGCGTCCGCCAAGTTCGACGAGACCATCGAGATCGCCATGAACCTCGGTGTTGACCCGAGGCATGCGGACCAGATGGTGCGTGGCGTGTGCAACCTGCCGAACGGCTCCGGCCGTTCCGTCCGGGTTGCGGTGTTCGCGCGCGGCGACAAGGCGGACGAGGCAAAAGCCGCCGGTGCCGACGTCGTCGGGGCCGAGGAACTGGTGGAAACCGTGCAGGGCGGGACGATCGATTTCGACCGCTGCATCGCGACGCCGGACATGATGCCGCTCGTCGGCCGGCTGGGCAAGGTTCTCGGGCCGCGCGGCCTGATGCCGAACCCGCGTGTCGGAACCGTTACGCCGGACGTCAAGGCGGCCGTCGAGGCCGCCAAGGGCGGCGCGGTCGAGTTCCGTGTCGAGAAGGCGGGGATCGTCCATGCCGGTGTCGGCAAGGCGAGCTTCACCGAGGAGCAGCTTGCAGGCAACATCCGCGCTTTCGCGGACGCTGTCCAGAAGGCGAAACCTTCGGGTGCGAAGGGAACGTTCGTGAAAAAGGTCGCACTGAGTTCGACGATGGGCCCCGGGGTCCGGGTCGAGCCGTCTTCGCTCCACAGCGAGGCCTGATTTCACACAGTTTCCGGGGCGGCGTCCGCGCCGTTCCGGATCAGGGACCTGCCGGCCGTGCCGACAGGTTCCGACCTGTCCGAGACTGCAGGCGCCGCCCAGGCGGCTTAATCCGCAAAGCCTGCACAGACGGGAGACAGATCGAACGAAGAACCCCGGATACCGGGGGGCTCAATTCGGTTTGAACCTCGTAATTGCCGCCCGGGGCGTTCTTTCCGGCCGGCAGGACAGGCATTCGAGCGCCGGTTGCGCGTGCGGCCTGTCCAGACAGGTGGTCGCTCGACCGGCAGATGCCAACGGCGGTGCTTTCGCGAGTGCCGCCCAAACGGAGAGAGCAAGTGGATAGAGCCCAGAAATCAGAGCTCGTCACGACGCTGAACCAGGTGTTCTCGAACACCGGTGTCATCGTGGTGACCCACTATAGCGGCCTTTCGGTCGCGGAGATGACAGATCTCCGGGTCCGTATGGCCGAGGCGGGCGCAGCCATGAAGGTTGCGAAGAACCGTCTGGTCAAACTCGCTCTTGAAGGTACCGATGCAGCCGGAATTTCCGAGCTGTTTACGGGACCGACGGCCATCGCCTACTCGGACGATCCGGTCGCCGCTCCCAAGGTCGTGATGGATTTTGCCAAGTCGAACGAGAAACTCGTGGTTCTCGGCGGCGTCATGGGCACGACCATTCTCGACCCGGCAGGTGTGAAGGCACTGTCCGACCTGCCGTCGCTTGACGAACTGCGTGCGAAACTTGTCGGCATGATCAATACGCCGGCCACCCGCATCGCAGGCGTGCTTCAGGCGCCGGCCGGCCAACTGGCACGTGTCATGAACGCCTACGCCTCCAAGGACGAAGCGGCCTGACGACCGCATTGAGTGAAACTGGTTCAAACCGATTGAAAGACGAGAAATCAAATGGCTGATCTTGAAAAAATTGCTGAAGACCTTTCCGGCCTGACGGTCCTGGAAGCCGCCGAGCTTTCCAAGATGCTGGAAGAAAAATGGGGCGTCTCCGCAGCCGCTCCGGTTGCTGTTGCCGGTGTGGCCGCAGCAGGCGGCGACGCTGCCGCCGAAGAGGAAAAGGACTCCTTCTCGGTCGTCCTGGCCTCCGTCGGCGACAAGAAGATCAACGTGATCAAGGAAGTCCGCGCGATCACCGGTCTTGGCCTGAAGGAAGCCAAGGACCTGGTGGAAGGCGCACCTTCCGAAGTCAAGGCGGACGTCTCCAAGGACGAAGCCAACGAAATGAAGGAAAAGCTCGAAGCGGCCGGTGCCACTGTCGAGCTGAAATAAGGACCTCAGGGTCTCTTGCGGGGAAAGCGCTGTTGCGCTTTCCCCGACCTCCGCGCCCGGTGAGTGGCGCGGGATCGTGTAACCAGTGCAAGTACAACGGTTTTCTTGAGTATCCGGCTTCGCGGAGCCTGAAGCAAGCCGTCGTCGAGCCTACGAGGAGCGAACATGTCGCAATCTTTCATCGGTCGCAAACGCATTCGAAAATATTTCGGCAATATTCGGGAAGTGGCCGAAATGCCGAACCTCATCGAGGTTCAGAAATATTCCTACGACCAGTTCCTGCAGGTCGACAAGCCGGAGGAGGGCCGTGAGAACCAGGGCCTCCAGGCGGTCTTCAGTTCCGTCTTTCCGATCAGCGACTTTTCCGGAACCTCGACGCTCGAATTCGTGGACTACGAGTTCGAAGCACCGAAATACGACGTCGAGGAATGCCAGCAGCGCGGGATGACCTTCGCCGCACCGCTCAAGGTGACGCTGCGCCTGATCGTCTTCGAGGTCGACGAGGACACCGATGCGCGCTCCGTGAAGGACATCAAGGAGCAGGACGTCTACATGGGCGACATGCCTCTGATGACGGCCAACGGCACGTTCGTCATCAATGGCACCGAGCGCGTGATCGTTTCCCAGATGCACCGCAGCCCCGGCGTGTTCTTCGACCACGACAAGGGCAAGACGCACTCGAGCGGAAAGCTCCTGTTCGCCGCCCGCATCATTCCCTACCGCGGGTCCTGGCTCGATTTCGAGTTCGACGCCAAGGACATCGTCTACGTGCGTATCGACCGTCGCCGGAAGCTGCCGGTGACGACGCTGCTCAAGGCGCTGGGCTACGACGCCGAGGACATCCTGGGCGAGTTCTACAACAAGGTGTCCTACCGCCTGACCGAGGACGGCTGGCGCACGGCCTTCCAGCCGGAGCGGGTTCGCGGCGTGAAGCCGACCGTCGACCTGATCGATGCCGACACGGGCAAGGTCGCCGTCGAGGCGGGCAAGAAGATCACGCCGCGCCTGGCGCGCAAGCTTGCGGAAGAGGGGCTCAAGGAGCTCCTCGTCCAGGACGAGGACCTGCACGGCCAGTTCATCGCCGAGGAAATGGTCAGCATGGAAACCGGCGAGATCTTCGCCGAGGCCGGGACCGAGATCACCGCTGACGTGCTTGGCGTCCTGCGAGACGCCGGCTACGAGGAAATCGACGTCCTCGACATCGACCACGTCAATATCGGTGCGTTCATCCGCAACACGCTGGCCGTCGACAAGTGCGACAGCCACGAGCAGGCGCTTGTGGACATCTACAAGGTCATGCGTCCCGGCGAGCCGCCGACGCGTGAGACCGCCGAGGCGCTCTTCAACGGTCTGTTCTTCGACGACGAGCGCTACGACCTGTCGGCCGTCGGCCGCGTGAAGATGAACATGCGCCTCGACCTCGATGCGCCGGACACCATGCGCACGCTGCGCCGCGAGGACATCCTTGCGGTCATCAAGACGCTCGTGGACCTGCGCGACGGACGCGGCGAGATCGACGACATCGACCACCTCGGCAACCGCCGTGTGCGTTCGGTGGGCGAGTTGATGGAGAACCAGTACCGGGTCGGCCTGCTGCGCATGGAACGCGCGATCAAGGAACGCATGAGCTCCGTCGACATCGACACGGTCATGCCGCACGACCTGATCAACGCCAAGCCGGCGGCCGCGGCCGTGCGCGAGTTCTTCGGTTCGTCGCAGCTTTCGCAGTTCATGGACCAGACCAACCCGCTGTCCGAGATCACCCACAAGCGGCGTCTTTCGGCGCTTGGCCCGGGCGGCCTGACGCGGGAACGCGCGGGCTTCGAGGTTCGCGACGTGCACCCGACCCACTATGGCCGGATCTGCCCGATCGAAACCCCGGAAGGCCCGAACATCGGCCTGATCAACTCGCTGGCGACCTATGCGCGCGTCAACAAGTACGGCTTCATCGAAAGCCCGTACCGGCGCGTCGTGGACGGGAAGGTGAGCGACGAGACCATCTACCTGTCGGCCATGGAAGAGGGCAAGCACTACATCGCCCAGGCGAACGTGGAAATCACCGACAAGGGGACCTTCGCCGAGGATCTCATCCTCTGCCGTCATGCCGGCGACGTGCACCTCGTGCCGGCCGAACGCGTGGATTTCGTCGACGTGTCGCCGAAGCAGCTCGTTTCGGTGGCCGCGGCCCTCATCCCGTTCCTCGAGAACGACGATGCGAACCGCGCGCTGATGGGCTCGAACATGCAGCGTCAGGCCGTGCCGCTCGTCAAGGCGGAAGCCCCGCTTGTCGGCACCGGCATGGAAGCCGTGGTCGCGCGGGACTCCGGTGCGGCCATCGCCGCCCGGCGGACCGGTGTCGTCGACCAGGTCGACGCGACCCGTATCGTCATTCGCGCCACGGAGGAAACCGATCCGTCGAAGTCCGGCGTGGACATCTACAATCTGCTGAAGTTCCAGCGGTCGAACCAGAACACCTGCATCAACCAGCGTCCGCTGGTACGCATGGGTGACCGGGTGGAGGCCGGCGACATCATCGCCGATGGCCCGTCCACCGACCTGGGCGACCTGGCGCTGGGCCGCAACGTGCTCGTCGCCTTCATGCCCTGGAACGGCTACAACTTCGAGGACTCGATCCTGATCTCCGAACGCATCGTGCGCGACGACGTGTTCACCTCGATCCACATCGAGGAATTCGAGGTCATGGCACGGGACACCAAGCTCGGTCCGGAAGAGATCACGCGCGACATCCCCAATGTCGGGGAGGAAGCGCTGAAGAACCTCGACGAGGCCGGCATCGTCTATATCGGTGCGGAAGTGAACCCGGGCGACATTCTCGTCGGCAAGATCACCCCGAAGGGCGAATCGCCGATGACGCCGGAAGAAAAGCTTCTTCGCGCGATCTTCGGCGAGAAGGCGTCCGATGTCCGCGACACCTCTCTCAAGCTGCCTCCGGGTGTTTCCGGTACGGTGGTCGAGGTGCGCGTGTTCAACCGCCACGGCATCGACAAGGACGAGCGCGCCATGGCGATCGAGCGCGAGGAAATCGAGCGTCTCGCCAAGGACCGCGACGACGAACTGGCGATTCTCGACCGTAACTCCTACGGCCGTCTGTCCGACTTCCTGCTCGGCAAGGTCGCCTCGGGCGGCCCGAAGGGCCTCGCCGCGGAAACCAAGATCACCCAGGCGGTGCTCGAGGATATCCCGCGGAGCCAATGGTGGCAGATCGTTCTGAAGAACGACAAGGCCATGTCGGAACTGGAAGCCATGAGCCGCCAGTACGACGAGTCGAAGTCGCGCCTCGAACAACGGTTTGTGGACAAGGTCGACAAGCTGCAGCGTGGCGACGAGCTTCCGCCCGGCGTCATGAAGATGGTCAAGGTGTTCGTCGCGGTGAAGCGCAAGCTGCAGCCGGGCGACAAGATGGCCGGACGTCACGGTAACAAGGGCGTGATTTCCAAGATCGTCCCGATCGAGGATATGCCTTATCTCGATGACGGAATGGCGGTCGACATCGTGCTCAACCCGCTCGGGGTGCCGAGCCGGATGAACGTGGGGCAGATCCTCGAAACCCATCTGGGATGGGCCTGCCGCGGTCTCGGCAACCAGATCGGCGAGGCGGTTGACGCCTATCAGCGCAACGCCAAGATCAAGCCGCTGAAGGATGCCCTCAAGACCGTCTACGGAACCGAGGAGACAATCGCGTCCCTCGACGACGACCAGCTGGCCGAAATGGGCAACAACCTGCGCCGCGGCGTGCCAATTGCGACGCCGGTGTTCGATGGTGCACGCGAAGCCGACATCAACGAGATGCTGACGGCGGCGGGGCTCGATACGTCGGGCCAGGTGACCCTCTACGACGGACGGACCGGCGAACAGTTCGACCGGCAGGTGACGGTGGGCTATATCTACATGCTCAAGCTGCATCACCTGGTGGACGACAAGATCCATGCCCGTTCGATCGGCCCGTACAGCCTCGTTACCCAGCAACCGCTGGGCGGCAAGGCGCAGTTCGGCGGACAGCGTTTCGGCGAGATGGAGGTCTGGGCCCTGGAAGCATACGGCGCGGCCTACACCCTGCAGGAGATGCTCACCGTGAAATCGGACGACGTGGCCGGGCGTACCAAGGTTTACGAGGCAATCGTCCGCGGCGACGACACGTTCGAGGCCGGTATTCCGGAATCGTTCAACGTCCTGGTCAAGGAAATGCGTTCGCTTGGTCTGAACGTGGACCTGTCGAACTCGCAACAGTCGTAGTCAAGGCGTCGCTTGCGGCCGGGCTGCCGGACAGCCCGGCCGGTCAAAAGGATACCGGGGCGCCTGAATGCCCCAAACCCGACGGCGCAAGCCGTCCGAAAAGGAGCTGCTCATGAACCAAGAGGTCATGAATCTTTTCAACCCCACGGGCCAGCCGCAGACGTTCGATCACATTCGAATCTCGCTGGCGAGCCCGGAAAAGATCCTTTCCTGGTCGTTCGGTGAGATCAAGAAGCCGGAAACGATCAACTACCGGACGTTCAAGCCCGAGCGCGACGGCCTGTTCTGCGCGCGCATCTTCGGTCCGATCAAGGACTACGAGTGCCTGTGCGGCAAGTACAAGCGGATGAAGTACAAGGGCATCATCTGCGAAAAGTGCGGCGTGGAAGTCACCCTGTCCAAGGTGCGCCGCGAACGCATGGGCCACATCGAACTGGCCGCGCCGGTTGCGCATATCTGGTTCATGAAGTCGCTGCCGAGCCGGATCGGCCTGCTGCTCGACATGACGCTGAAGGAACTGGAGCGGGTGCTCTATTTCGAAAGCTTCATCGTGCTCGAGCCCGGCCTGACGTCGCTCAAGGAACGCCAGCTTCTGAGCGAGGATGAATTCCTCAACGCCCAGGACGAGTTCGGCGAGGACAGCTTCACCGCCGGGATCGGCGCAGAAGCCATCCGTGAGCTCCTCATGGGGCTCGACCTCGAGAAGATCCGGGACGACCTGCGGGTCGAGATCGCCGAGTCGACGTCCGAACTGAAGCCGAAGAAGCTTGCCAAGCGGCTGAAGCTCGTCGAATCGTTCATCGAGTCGAACAACCGTCCCGAGTGGATGATCCTGACGGTTGTTCCGGTCATTCCGCCGGAACTGCGTCCGCTGGTTCCGCTCGACGGCGGCCGGTTCGCGACGTCCGACCTCAACGACCTCTACCGCCGGGTCATCAACCGGAACAACCGTCTGAAGCGCCTCATGGAGCTTCGTGCGCCGGACATCATCATCCGGAACGAAAAGCGCATGCTCCAGGAAGCCGTCGACGCACTGTTCGATAACGGCCGGCGGGGCAGGGTGATCACGGGTGCGAACAAGCGTCCGCTGAAGTCGCTCGCCGACATGCTCAAGGGCAAGCAGGGCCGCTTCCGCCAGAACCTTCTCGGCAAGCGCGTGGACTATTCCGGCCGTTCCGTCATCGTGGTGGGTCCGGAGCTCAAGCTGCACCAGTGCGGCCTGCCGAAGAAGATGGCGCTGGAGCTGTTCAAGCCGTTCATCTATTCGCGCCTCGACGCCAAGGGCCTTGCGTCCACGGTGAAACAGGCCAAGAAGCTGGTGGAGAAGGAGAAGCCGGAGGTTTGGGATATCCTCGACGAGGTGATCCGCGAGCATCCGGTGCTGCTCAACCGCGCACCGACGCTTCACCGCCTCGGCATCCAGGCGTTCGAGCCGACACTGATCGAAGGCAAGGCGATCCAGCTCCATCCGCTCGTCTGCGCCGCGTTCAACGCGGACTTCGACGGCGACCAGATGGCCGTTCACGTGCCGCTGTCGCTCGAAGCGCAGCTCGAGGCCCGCGTGCTGATGATGTCGACGAACAACATCCTGCATCCGGCCGACGGTTCGCCGATCATCGTGCCCAGCCAGGACATCGTGCTCGGTCTCTACTACGTCACGCTGATGAAGGAGAACGAGCCCGGCGAAGGCATGCTCTTCGGCGATATCGCCGAGATCGAGCACGCCATCGAGAATGGTGTCGTCACGCTGCACACCAAGATCAAGGCGCGGTACAATTATGTCGATACGGACGGCAACCCGACGTCGGCTATCTACGAGACGACGCCGGGCCGGATGATGGTCGGTGCGCTGCTGCCGCGGCGTCCGAACGTGACCTATGATCTCGTCAACCGCCTGCTCACCAAGCGCGAAATCTCCCGCATGATCGACGTGGTCTACCGCCACTGCGGCCAGAAGGAGACGGTGATCTTCTGCGACCAGATCATGGCGCTGGGCTTCACCCGTGCGTTCAAGGCCGGCATCTCGTTCGGCAAGGACGACATGGTGATCCCGGACACCAAGGAAAAGTTCATCGAGGAGACCCAGGCGCTCGCGAACGAATACGAGCAGCAGTACATCGACGGTCTGATCACCCAGGGCGAGAAGTACAACAAGGTGGTCGATGCGTGGGCGAAGTGTACCGACAAGATCGCCGATGAGATGATGGCGCGGATTTCGTCCGTGCAGGTCGACAAGGAAACAGGGCGCGAGAAGCAGATCAATTCGATCTACATGATGGCGCATTCCGGGGCCCGTGGTTCGCCGGCACAGATGAAGCAGCTTGCTGGCATGCGCGGCCTGATGGCCAAGCCGTCCGGCGAGATCATCGAAACGCCGATCATCTCGAACTTCAAGGAAGGGCTGACCGTTCTGGAGTACTTCAACTCCACGCACGGTGCCCGCAAGGGCCTTGCCGACACCGCCCTGAAAACCGCGAACTCCGGTTACCTGACCCGTCGTCTCGTCGACGTGGCGCAGGACTCCATCATCACGGAGAAGGATTGCGGTTCGAAGCGCGGCATCACCGTGCAGGCGGTCGTAGACGCGGGCGAGGTCATCGCCTCTCTTGGCCAGCGTGTGCTCGGCCGTACCGCGGCGCAGGACGTCAAGGACCCGGCGACGGGCGAGATCATCGTCAAGAAGGACAATGAAATCGTCGAGGAGTCTGTCGAACGCATCGAGGCGAGCGGCGTGCAGGAAATCCTCATCCGCTCGGTGCTGACCTGCGAAACCCGCAACGGCGTGTGCGGCACCTGCTATGGCCGCGACCTGGCCCGCGGGACGCCGGTCAACCACGGCGAGGCTGTCGGCGTCATTGCTGCCCAGTCGATCGGGGAACCGGGAACGCAGCTCACCATGCGTACCTTCCACATCGGCGGCACCGCGCAGGTCATGGATCAGTCCTTCATCGAGTCCAACCATGAAGGCACGATCAAGATCCGCAACCGCAATGTGATCAAGGACTCCGATGGGCGTTTCATCGTCATGAACCGCAACAGCGCGGTCGTCATCCTCGACGACGAAGGCAATGAGCGGGCGGTTCACAAGGTCACCTACGGCACGCGCCTGCGTGTCGATGACGGCGACAAGGTGAAGCGCGGCGAACGGCTCGGCGAGTGGGACCCGTATACGCGTCCGATCATCACCGAAGTCGACGGGGTCGTGGAGTACGAGGACCTGCTGGAAGGCGTGTCGATCAGCGAAGTGGCGGACGAGGCGACCGGTATCACCAACCGCGTCGTCACCGACTGGCGTGCGAGCCCGCGCGGCAGCGATCTCAAGCCGGCCCTGTCGATCAAGGACAAGAAGGGCGAGATCCTCAAGCTTTCGCGCGGCGGCGATGCCCGCTACATCCTCTCGGTCGACGCCATTCTCTCGGTCGAGCCGGGTGCCAAGGTCAAGGCGGGCGACGTGCTTGCGCGTATCCCGACGGAAGGTGCGAAAACCAGGGACATCACGGGCGGTCTGCCGCGCGTGGCGGAACTGTTCGAAGCGCGCCGGCCCAAGGATCACGCGATCATCGCCGAGATCGACGGCCATATCGAGTTCGGACGCGACTACAAGAACAAGCGTCGCATCCGCATCGTGCCGACCGACGACAGCATGGAGCCGGCCGAATACCTGATCCCGAAGGGCAAGCACCTTCAGGTCCAGGAGGGGGACTACATCGAGAAGGGCGAATACCTGCTCGACGGTCACCCGGCGCCGCACGACATTCTGGCGATTAAGGGCGTGGAAGAGCTCGCGGCCTATCTCGTGAACGAGATCCAGGAGGTCTACAGGCTCCAGGGCGTGAACATCAACGACAAGCACATCGAAGTGATTGTCCGTCAGATGCTCCAGAAGATCGAGATTGAGGATCCGGGCGACTCCGGTCTTTTGAAAGACGAACAAATTGACCGCATCGACTTCGCAGAACTGAATGAATCGCTCGAAGCCGAAGGCAAGGCCCCGGCAAAGGGCAATCCGGTTCTGCTCGGCATAACGAAGGCGTCGCTGCAGACCCGCAGCTTCATCTCCGCGGCCTCCTTCCAGGAGACCACGCGGGTGCTGACCGAAGCTGCGGTTCAGGGCAAGGCCGACTCGCTCGAAGGTCTCAAGGAGAACGTCATCGTGGGCCGGCTCATTCCGGCAGGTACGGGCGGACTGCTCGACGATCTCAAGCAGGTCGCCGAGAAACGCGACCAGCTCATTCTCGACGAACGCGAGAAGGCGGCCGAGCTTGCCGCGGCGGAAGCCGGGGCTGCGGCCGAGGAAGCCGGAGACAACGTCGACGCCTGATCGCGTCGTCGGCTTCGGTACAAGGACAAGGCCCCGCAGCTTGCCGCTGCGGGGCTTTTTTGTTGCGACCTGCTTATGTGACCTGCGTCACATGCTTCATGCGGATGTGCATCTAGGATAGATTCGGCGCTGGCAACGACCGCCCGGTGGCGGCCCTTTGCCCGGGGGTATATCCAAACCGGAAAACAGAAAGAGAATCAGGAATGAAACCATTCGCAAGATCCGCCGCTGCGGCGGCGGTTGCCGGAATTGCCATGTTCACCATGTCCACGTCGGCCCATGCGCAGGATGCACCGCTCTTGTCACCAGCCGCCATGGAACAGCTTGTTCTGGCGAACAAGCTCGCGGCTCTCGGAGAAGCGCGTCAGGACCCCGTATTGCTCATGGCCGCCGTGAGGCTTCGCCAGGGACTGTCTGACGATGTCGTCGGTCTGGCGGGCGAGGGGACGGCGACCTCCGACCTGATCGCCAAGGCCAAGGCGCTCGCGGGGGATGACAAGACCGCGGCGGCCATGGCCGACGGGCTGAGCGCCATGAGTTCCCGCGGCTGTTCGGTGCGCTACGGCTGCCAGAATCCCTACATCCAGTAGGCCCCCAGGCCCGGGGCTCGTCCGCGGCCCCGGGCGACTCACGTGACCGGCCGGCGAAGCATGGTCGCCCGGGGAATCGGACCCTGATTCCCTCGCGACGCGGTGCCTCGCCGGCCTACAGGCGCGCTTCACGTCGATTCTTGCGCGGTTCGCATGTGAAACAGTGCAGGCGTTTCGTGGGAATACCCGGTTTTTGGGCAATATTTCTCAAGAAATTGGGGTTGACGCGACCGGGGTCGGGAAGTATGTTCCGCGCACTTTCGACGACAGGTGGTAGGCAATTTCGACGCCTAGACACTGTCGGTAAGTAAGCGAAGTCGGAAATGGATCACGACCTTGGCGGTCTTCGAGCGGCCAAGGTCCTCTGTTTGTGGCAGGTGTCGTACCGGAAACGGCTGACGATGCTTGCCGTTTGCGTATGCGGCAGAGCGTGGATCCGTGCCCGGCAGCACCCTTTGATGATGGCTTAAGGCAGGACGAATGCCCACGATCAATCAGCTCATTCGCAAGCCGCGCAAGGCACCGGTGAAGCGAAACAAGGTCCCGGCGATGGAAGCATGCCCGCAAAAGCGCGGCGTGTGCACCCGTGTCTACACCACGACGCCGAAGAAGCCGAACTCGGCGCTTCGTAAGGTCGCGCGTGTTCGCCTTACCAATGGTTTCGAAGTGACCAGCTACATCCCGGGCGAAGGCCATAACCTTCAGGAGCACTCCGTGGTCATGATCCGCGGCGGTCGCGTGAAGGACCTTCCGGGTGTGCGCTATCACATCATTCGTGGCGTCCTCGACACGCAGGGCGTGAAGGATCGCCGCCAGCGCCGTTCGAAGTACGGCGCCAAGCGTCCGAAATAAGGAAGTCGCCCAATGTCACGCCGCCACCGCGCAGAGAAACGGGAAATCATCCCCGACGCCAAATATGGCGATGTCGTCCTGACCAAGTTCATGAACAGCCTTATGGTCGACGGCAAGAAATCCGCAGCCGAACGCATCGTATACGGTGCATTCGACATCATCGAGAACAAGACCAGCCAGGAACCCGTGCAGGTGTTCCATCAGGCGCTGGAAAACGTAATGCCCGCCATTGAAGTGCGTTCGCGCAGGGTGGGCGGTGCGACCTACCAGGTGCCGGTCGAAGTTCGTCCCGACCGTCGCCGTGCGCTGGCGATCCGCTGGATCATCACCGCCGCGCGTGGCCGCAATGAAACCACAATGATCGACCGGCTTTCCGGCGAACTGCTGGATGCTTCGAACAACCGCGGGACCGCGGTGAAGAAGCGCGAAGACACGCACCGCATGGCGGAAGCGAACCGCGCCTTCTCTCACTATCGCTGGTAACCGGGCTCCAGACGCGCAATCAGAGGCTTACTCCCATGGCACGCAAGACTCCCCTCCAGGACTATCGCAACATCGGCATCATGGCGCATATCGATGCGGGCAAGACCACGACGACCGAGCGGATTCTCTATTACACGGGCGTGAGCCACAAGATCGGCGAAGTTCACGACGGCGCCGCGACGATGGACTGGATGGAGCAGGAACAGGAGCGTGGCATCACGATCACGTCCGCTGCGACGACCTGCTTCTGGAACAACAAGCGCATCAACATCATCGACACGCCCGGACACGTGGACTTCACCATCGAGGTCGAGCGTTCGCTGCGTGTGCTCGACGGTGCCGTGGCGGTGTTCGACTCCGTGGCCGGTGTCGAGCCGCAGTCCGAAACCGTGTGGCGTCAGGCCGACAAGTACCGCGTTCCGCGCATGTGCTTCGTCAACAAGATGGACCGCACAGGTGCCGACTTCTACCGTTGCGTCGACATGATCGTCGATCGCCTTGGCGCCACCCCGCTGGTGCTGCAGTTGCCGATCGGCGCGGAAAGCGACTACAAGGGCCTCATCGACCTTCTCAAGATGAAGGCCATCGTCTGGAAGGACGAGAATCTGGGCGCCGAGTTCGAGTATCTCGACATCCCGGCCGATCTCCAGGACAAGGCTGACGAGTATCGCTCCAAGCTCGTCGAGCTCGCCGTCGAACTCGACGACGATGCGATGGAATCCTACCTCGAAGGCAACGAGCCCACGGAAGACGAACTGAAGGTTCTCATCCGCAAGGGCACGCTCAGCCAGGCCTTTGTGCCGGTGCTGAACGGCACCGCCTTCAAGAACAAGGGCGTGCAGCCGCTGCTCGACGCCGTCGTCGACTACATGCCGTCCCCAGTGGACGTCGAGGCCATCCGCGGCATCGACGTGAAGACCGAAGAAGAAATCGTCCGCAAGTCGTCTGACGAGGAGCCGTTCTCGGCGCTCGCGTTCAAGATCATGAACGACCCGTTCGTGGGCTCCCTGACCTTCGTTCGCATCTACTCCGGCGTCGTCGAGAGCGGAAGCAGCGTGATGAATTCGGTCAAGGAAAACCGTGAACGCGTCGGCCGCATGCTGCAGATGCACGCCAACAGCCGTGAAGACGTCAAGGAAGCACGCGCCGGCGACATCGTCGCCATCGCGGGCCTCAAGAACACCACGACGGGCGACACGCTCTGCGACCCGCTCAAGCAGGTCATCCTGGAGCGCATGGAATTCCCCGACCCGGTCATCGAGGTCGCGGTGGAGCCCAAGACGAAAGCCGACCAGGAAAAGATGGGCGTGGCGCTCAATCGCCTGGCGCAGGAAGACCCGTCCTTCCGCGTGACCAGCGACGACGAGAGCGGCCAGACCGTGATCAAGGGCATGGGCGAGCTTCACCTCGACATCATCGTCGATCGCATGCGCCGCGAATTCAAGGTGGACGCCAATGTGGGCGCGCCGCAGGTGGCCTACCGTGAAACGATCACCAAGACCGCCGAGATCGACTACACCCACAAGAAGCAGACCGGTGGTTCGGGTCAGTTCGCCCGCGTCAAGCTGATCCTCGAGCCGCTCGAGGCCGGTTCCGGTTACGAGTTCGAGAGCAAGATCGTCGGCGGCAACGTGCCGAAGGAATACATCCCGGGTGTCGAGAAGGGTGTCCAGAGCGTTCTGGAAACCGGTATTCTCGCCGGCTTCCCGATGCTCGACCTCAAGGTCACCCTGGTGGACGGTGCCTATCACGACGTCGACTCCAGCGTCATGGCGTTCGAGATCGCGTCGCGTGCCGCGTTCCGCGAGGCGGCGGCCAAGGCCGGCGCGAAGCTGCTGGAGCCGGTGATGAAGGTCGAGGTCGTGACCCCGGAAGAATACATGGGTGACATCATCGGCGACCTGAACAGCCGTCGCGGCCAGATCAGCGGCACGGAAGCCCGCGGTGTGGCGACGGTGATCAACGCGATGGTGCCGCTGGCCAACATGTTCGGCTACGTGAACACGCTGCGTTCCATGAGCCAGGGCCGGGCGCAGTACACCATGCAGTTCGACCATTATGAACAGGTGCCGCAGGCGGTGTCGGACGAAGTCCGCGCCAAGCTCGCGTAACACCGATTAGGGAACAATCCGTCTAGCAAGAATGGAGAGGCATTATGGCCAAGGAGAAGTTTGAGCGGACTAAGCCGCACTGCAACATTGGTACGATCGGGCACGTTGACCACGGCAAGACGACGTTGACGGCTGCGATCACGAAGGTTCTTGCAGAGACGGGCGGCGCGACGTTTTCGGCTTACGACCAGATCGACAAGGCGCCTGAGGAAAAGGCGCGCGGGATCACGATTTCGACGGCACATGTGGAGTACGAGACGGAGAACCGTCACTACGCGCACGTGGACTGCCCTGGTCACGCCGACTACGTGAAGAACATGATCACGGGTGCGGCCCAGATGGACGGCGCGATCCTGGTGGTTTCGTCGGCCGACGGCCCGATGCCGCAGACGCGCGAGCACATCCTGCTGGCCCGCCAGGTCGGTGTTCCGGCACTTGTTGTGTACATGAACAAGGTCGACCAGGTGGACGACGAGGAGCTTCTTGAGCTCGTCGAGATGGAGATTCGCGAGCTTCTGAGCTCCTACGAGTTCCCGGGCGACGACATTCCGATCATCAAGGGTTCGGCGCTGACGGCGCTCGAGGACGGCGATGCGAAGATCGGCAAGGAATCGATCCTCGAGCTGATGGCGGCGGTTGACGACTACATCCCGCAGCCGGAGCGTCCGAAGGACCAGCCGTTCCTGATGCCGGTCGAGGACGTGTTCTCGATCTCGGGTCGCGGCACGGTGGCGACGGGTCGCGTCGAGCGCGGCGTGGTCAAGGTCGGCGAGGAAATCGAGATTGTCGGCATCCGGGCGACGACGAAGACGACGTGCACGGGCGTTGAGATGTTCCGCAAGCTTCTTGACCAGGGCGAGGCGGGCGACAACGTGGGCGTTCTTCTTCGCGGCACGAAGCGCGACGAGATCGAGCGCGGCCAGGTTCTTTGCAAGCCGGGTTCGGTGACGCCGCACACGAAGTTCAAGGCCGAGGCCTACATCCTGACGAAGGACGAGGGCGGCCGTCACACGCCGTTCTTCACGAACTACCGTCCGCAGTTCTACTTCCGCACGACGGACGTGACGGGCGTTGTGTCGCTTCCTTCGGGCACGGAAATGGTGATGCCGGGCGACAACGTGGAGATGGAAGTGGAACTGATCGTTCCCATCGCCATGGAAGAGAAACTGCGCTTCGCCATCCGTGAAGGCGGTCGTACCGTCGGCGCCGGCGTCGTCGCAAGCATTATTGAGTAGATTCAACAAGAAAGAAGGCGTTCCTCATGGAACGCCTCTCTTTATGGGATAGAGACAGATGCAAAGTCAGAACATCCGCATCAGGCTCAAGGCGTTCGATCATCGGATTCTCGATGCCTCGACGAAGGAGATCGTGAATACGGCCAAACGGACCGGTGCGCAGGTTCGCGGCCCGATCCCGCTGCCGACGCGTATCGAGAAGTTTACGGTGTTGCGTTCGCCGCATATCGACAAGAAGAGCCGCGAGCAGTTCGAAATGCGCACGCACAAGCGTCTGCTCGATATCGTCGATCCGACGCCGCAGACCGTTGACGCGCTCATGAAGCTGGACCTTGCGGCCGGCGTCGACGTGGAAATCAAACTCTAAGGTAAGGGACACGGACCGATGCGTTCAGGTGTCATTGCGCAAAAGCTGGGAATGACCCGCATCTTCACCGATGCGGGAGAGCATATCCCGGTCACCGTTCTGAAAGTCGACAACTGTCAGGTGGTGGCTCAGCGTACGGAAGAGAAAAACGGCTACACCGCCCTGCAGCTTGGTGCGGGTTTTGCCAAGGTCAAGAACGTGACGCGCGCCCAGCGCGGCCACTTCGCGGTCGCCCACGTGGAGCCCAAGCGCAAGCTTGCCGAGTTTCGCGTGACCGCGGACAACCTCATCGATGTGGGCGCCGAGCTTACGGCAGACCACTTCGTCGAGGGGCAATTCGTCGACGTGTCCGGAACGAGCATCGGCAAGGGCTTTGCCGGCGCCATGAAGCGGCACAATTTCGGCGGCCTGCGGGCAAGTCACGGTGTCTCGATCAATCACCGCAGCCATGGGTCCACCGGCCAGTGCCAGGATCCCGGCAAGGTGTTCAAGGGCAAGAAGATGGCCGGACACATGGGTGCCGCCCGTGTGACGACGCAGAACCTTCGGGTCGTGCGCACCGATGCCGATCGCGGTCTGATCATGGTGCGCGGCGCGGTGCCGGGTTCCAAGGGCGGCTGGGTGTTCCTGCGGGATGCCGTGAAGCGCGATCTTCCCGAAGGCGTTCCGATGCCGGGAAGTTTCCGTCTGCCGGGCAACGCAGCGAAGGCTGAAGACACGGCGGCTCCTGCCACCGAAGACGAAACCCCGGTGGAAGTCGCCGCCGAGGAGACCCAGGCAGCGGAAGCAACCGCGGAGAAGGGTGAAGAGTGATGAAAGTTGATGTTACGACATTGGCTGCCGAAAAATCGGGAACCGTCGATCTTTCCGACGCGATTTTCGGTCTCGAGCCGCGCCGCGATATCCT
The DNA here is from genome assembly GCA_965227875.1 of Hyphomicrobiales bacterium. Classification (GTDB taxonomy): domain Bacteria; phylum Pseudomonadota; class Alphaproteobacteria; order Rhizobiales; family JAJFHC01. The sequence continues at coordinate 4,937,048 of OZ245783.1, read as the reverse complement.
GCACCGCATGGTGGCCTACCAGCTCGCCAAGCGCCGCGCAGGCACGCATTCGTCCAAGACGCGCGGCGAAGTGGTCGGTTCGACCAAGAAGATCTACCGCCAGAAAGGTACCGGCGGTGCACGGCACGGCGACCGCAAGGTTTCGCTGTTCCGCGGCGGTGCCAAGGCGTTCGGTCCGGTCGAGCGTAGCCATGCGATCTCGCTGCCCAAGAAGGTTCGCGCCCTGGCGCTGAAGCATGCGCTTTCCGCGAAAGCCAAGGCCGAAGAGCTGATCGTGCTGGACAATGCCAGCGCCAGCGAACCGAAGACCAAGGCCCTGAAGGCGTCGCTCGCGAAGCTCGGTGTTGATCATGCATTGATCATCGACGGGGCCGAAGTCGAGGAGAACTTCAAGCTGGCCGCCCGCAATATCGCGAATGTGGATGTGCTGCCGGTACAGGGCATCAACGTCTACGACATCCTGCGTCGCCGCAAGCTTGTGCTGACGAAGGCTGCCGTGGAAGCGCTGGAGGCGCGTTTCAAATGAACGAGGCTCAGATCTACGACGTGATCGTCAGCCCGGTGATCACTGAAAAGTCGACGATGGCGTCGGAGCACAACCAGGTGCTCTTCAACGTCGCGAAGACCGCGTCCAAGCCGCAGATCAAGGAAGCCGTCGAGCGCCTGTTCGACGTCAAGGTCAAGGCGGTGAACACGCTCGTGCGCAAGGGCAAGACCAAGCGGTTTCGCGGTCGTCCCGGGCGCCAGAGCGACGTGAAGAAGGCGGTCGTGACGCTTGAAGAGGGTCACAGCATCGATGTGACGACGGGGCTCTGAGGTCCGCAGGCATCCGATAAAAGGCAAGAACGATGGCGTTGAAAAAGTACAAACCGATCACTCCCGGCCAGCGCAATCTGGTGATCGTGGACCGGTCCGGCCTTTGGAAAGGCAAGCCCGTCAAGCAACTGACGGAAGGGCTTACCAAGAGCGGCGGTCGCAACAACCACGGTCGCATCACCGCGCGGCGTATCGGCGGCGGCCACAAGCGGGCCTATCGCATGGTCGACTTCAAGCGTCGCAAGTTCGACGTGCCGGCGACCGTGGAACGGCTCGAATACGATCCCAACCGGACGGCGTTCATCGCGCTTCTGAAATACGAGGACGGCGAGCAGGCCTATATCCTTGCTCCGCAGCGCCTGCAGGTGGGTGACAGCGTCATCGCCGGCGAACGGGTCGACGTGAAGCCGGGCAACGCGATGCCGCTGTCGAGCATCCCCGTGGGCACGATCGTTCACAATGTCGAGCTCAAGGCTGGCCGCGGCGGACAGATCGCCCGTTCGGCGGGGGCTTATGTCCAGCTCGTCGGCCGCGACTCCGGTTACGCGCTTCTGCGGCTCAATTCGGGCGAGCAGCGCATGGTCCGCGCCGAATGTATGGCGACGGTCGGGGCGGTTTCGAACCCGGACCACGCCAACATCAAGCTCGGCAAGGCCGGCCGCAAGCGCTGGCTCGGCAAGCGTCCTTCGGTTCGCGGTGTGGCCATGAACCCGGTCGATCACCCCCATGGCGGTGGTGAAGGCAGGACCTCCGGTGGCCGTCATCCGGTGACCCCCTGGGGCAAGCCGACCAAGGGCAAGCGGACGCGTTCGAACAAGGCGACCGACAAGTACATCGTGCGCAGCAGGCATCTGCGCAAGAAGAAACGATAGAGGGCTTCAGCCGTGGCACGTTCAGTTTGGAAAGGCCCGTTCGTTGACGGGTATCTGTTGAAGAAGGCAGAGGCGGCCCGGTCGTCCGGCCGCAACCAGGTGATCAAGACCTGGAGCCGCCGTTCGACCATCCTGCCGCAGTTCGTCGGCCTGACGTTCGGCGTTCACAACGGGCAGAAACACATTCCGGTGCTCGTGACCGAGGACATGGTGGGACACAAGCTGGGCGAATTCTCGCCTTCGCGGACCTACTACGGCCACGCGGCGGACAAGAAAGCCAAGAGGAAGTAGGGTTATGGGCAAGTCTTCCAAACCCCGCGCGCTCGCGGAAAACCAGGCAAAGGCGGTTGCACGCAATCTTCGCGTCAGCCCGCAGAAGCTGAACCTCGTCGCGGCGAGCATTCGCGGCAAGAAGGTCGACCAGGCGCTCGCCGACCTGACCTTCTCGCGCAAGCGCATCGCACGGGACGTCAAGAAGGTCCTGGAATCGGCGATCGCCAATGCGGAGAACAACCACGATCTCGACGTTGACGACCTCGTGGTGTCCGAAGCCTATGTCGGCAAGAACCTGGTGATGAAGCGCTGGCGGGCGCGGGCTCGCGGTCGCGTGGGCCGGATCGTGAAACCGTTCAGCCAGATCACCGTGGTCGTTACGCAAGTCGAGGAGTCCGCCTGATGGGACAGAAAGTAAACCCGATCGGCCTTCGGCTGGGGATCAACCGGACCTGGGATTCGCGCTGGTTTGCCGATGGCGAGAGCTATGGCGATCTCCTGCACGAAGACATCAAGATCCGCGAGTTCCTGACCAAGAAGCTGCGCCAGGCCGGTGTGTCGCGCATCGTGATCGAACGTCCGCACAAGAAGTGCCGGGTGACGATCCACACGGCGCGCCCCGGTCTTGTCATCGGCAAGAAGGGTGCGGACATCGAGAAGCTGCGCCGCGACCTGGCCCAGTTCACCGACAGCGAAGTGCACCTCAATATCGTCGAGGTTCGCAAGCCCGAGATCGACGCGACGCTGATCGCGGAGAACATCGCCCAGCAGCTCGAGCGCCGCGTGGCGTTCCGCCGGGCCATGAAGCGCGCCGTGCAGTCGGCGATGCGTCTCGGGGCCGAAGGTATCCGGATCAATGCCGGTGGCCGTCTCGGCGGTGCGGAAATCGCACGTGTCGAATGGTACCGCGAAGGCCGTGTGCCGCTTCATACGCTGCGTGCCGATGTCGACTACGGCGTTGCGACCGCACACACGGCGTACGGAACAATCGGCCTCAAGGTCTGGGTGTTCAAGGGCGAGATCCTCGAACATGACCCGATGGCCCAGGAGCGCCGCATGACCGAGCAGCAGGAGGGCGGACGTGGCCCTCGGCGCGACGGTTGATCACTGAAGAAAGAGAGTAGGGAACATGCTGCAACCGAAACGCACAAAATTCCGCAAGCAGCACAAAGGCCGGATCAAGGGTACGGCCAAGGGCGGAACGGAACTGAATTTCGGCGCCTACGGTCTCAAGGCCGTCGAGCCGGAGCGCATCACCGCGCGTCAGATCGAAGCGGCCCGTCGTGCCATCACGCGTCACATGAAGCGTGCCGGCCGCGTCTGGATCCGCGTGTTCCCGGATGTGCCCGTGTCCAAGAAGCCGACGGAAGTCCGCATGGGTAAGGGCAAGGGCACGCCCGAGTTCTGGGCGGCCAAGGTCAAGCCGGGCAGGATCATGTTCGAGGTCGACGGCGTGCCGCACGATCTCGCGAAGGAAGCGCTGCTTCTTGCGGCGGCGAAGCTGCCGATCAAGACGAGATTCGTTGCCCGCCTGGGCGATCACTAGGAACCCTTTCCGCATTCCTCGGGAGTGCGGAGATCAGAAAGAGGACCGGGGCCATGAAGGCCAGTGAAGTAAGAGACATGACGCCGGACCAGCTCAAGGACGAGCTGGTCAAGCTGAAAAAAGAACAGTTCAACCTGCGTTTCCAGAAGGCGACCGGCCAGCTGGAAAACACGGCCCGCATGCGCCAGATCCGCCGGGATATCGCCCGGATCGAGACCGTTTCGCGCGCGCAGGCCGGCGCGGCTCAGTCCTGAGGAGATTTGGGAACATGCCTAAGCGAATTTTGCAGGGCGTCGTCGTCAGCGACAAGAACGACAAGACGGTGGTCGTTCGCGTTGAGCGCCGCCTGACCGACCCGCTTCTCAAGAAGACGGTCCGCCGGTCAAAGCGGTACCACGCGCACGACGAGAGCAACTCGGCAAAGGTCGGCGACGAAGTGCGGATCGAGGAGTGCCGGCCGTATTCGAAGAACAAGCGCTGGAAACTCGTCGGCGCGGAAGTGTGATTGACCGCGCGGCGATGTCGCTGCGCAAGGTCGGTGAAGTGTAGAAGAAGCCGGAAACGGCGGCCGGACAGAAGGCGGAATAGTCATGATTCAGATGCAGACAAATCTGGATGTTGCGGACAACTCTGGCGCGCGCCGTGTCCAGTGCATCAAGGTTCTGGGCGGGTCGAAGCGCAAATACGCGTCGGTTGGCGACATCATCGTGGTGAGCGTCAAGGAAGCTATTCCTCGCGGCCGCGTGAAAAAGGGCGATGTGATGAAGGCGGTCGTGGTTCGCACGGCCAAGGACATCCGGCGCCCGGATGGCAGTGCCATCCGTTTCGACCGCAACGCTGCGGTCCTGGTGAACAACCAGGGCGAGCCGATCGGAACGCGCATTTTCGGCCCGGTAACGCGTGAACTGCGGGGCAAGAACCATATGAAGATCGTATCGCTCGCACCGGAGGTGCTGTGATGGCCGTAAAGCTGAAAATCAAGAAAGGCGATTCCGTTGTCGTGGTCGCCGGCAAGGACAAGGGCAAGCGCGGAGAGGTTCTCTCCGTCAAGCCGAAAGAAAACAAGGCAGTCGTGCAGGGCGTCAACGTCGTACGCCGGCACCAGCGCCAGACCCAGACCGAACAGGGCGGCATCGTGAGCAAGGAATTGCCGATCGCAATCTCCAACCTCGCGATCGAGGACCCCAAGGACGGTAAACCGAGCCGGGTCGGATTCAAGACCCTGAATGACGGACGCAAGGTACGGTTTGCCAAGCGTTCTGGAGAAGTGATCGATGGCTGAGGCGAATTACATTCCGCGTCTCAAGACGCAGTATGACGAGACGATCCGCAAGGATCTGGTGGAATCCTTCGGGTACAAGAACCCGATGGAAGTCCCGCGGCTGGACAAGGTCGTGCTCAACATGGGCGTCGGCGAAGCCGTCGCGGATTCCAAGAAGATCAATTCCGCGGTCGAGGACATGGCCCGCATCACCGGCCAGCGTCCGGTGATCACGAAGGCCCGCAAGTCCATCGCGACCTTCAAGCTGCGCGACGGCATGCCGATCGGCGTGAAGGTCACGCTGCGCCGGACCCGGATGTTCGAATTCCTGGATCGTCTCGTGACGGTCGCCCTGCCGCGCGTGCGGGACTTCCGCGGCCTGAACGCCAAGAGCTTCGACGGCCGAGGCAACTATGCCATGGGCCTCAAGGAGCACATCGTGTTCCCGGAAATCGACTACGACAAGGTCGACGAAGTCTGGGGCATGGACATCATCGTGTGCACCACGGCCAAGACGGATGACGAAGCTCGCGAGCTTCTCAAGGGTTTCAATTTCCCGTTCGCGGGACAGCAGAGTTCCTGATCAGGAGCGGTTCCCGGAACCGTTATGGAGGATTGAATGGCAAAGAAGAGCGCTATTGAAAAGAATCAGGCCCGGCGCAAGCTCGTTGCAAAATATGCAGCCAAGCGTGCTGCCCTGAAAGCGATCGCCAATGACGAGTCGCTTTCCAACGAAGAGCGTTTCGCCGCTCGCCTGAAACTTGCTGCGCTTCCGCGTAACTCGTCGAAGACGCGTCTGGTCAACAGGTGCAAGGTGACGGGCCGTCCGCGGGCCTATTATCGCAAACTCGGCATGTCGCGTATCGCGCTGCGTGACCTGGCTTCCAACGGCCAGATCCCCGGCATGGTCAAGTCGAGCTGGTAGGAGATTTAAGCGATGACGATGACTGATCCGCTCGGTGATATGCTGACGCGCATCCGTAATGCGCAGATGCGCGGGAAGAACAAGGTGTCCACGCCGGCTTCGAAGATCCGTTCGCGCGTGCTCGACGTTCTCGAAACCGAGGGTTACATCCGCGGCTATGCCAAGGTCGACTACGACGGCGGCAAGTCCGAACTTGAGATCGAGCTGAAGTATTTCGACGGTGCGCCTGTGATCCAGCAGATCCAGCGTGTGTCCAAGCCGGGCCGCCGCGTCTACGCGTCTGTGCGCAACCTTCCGACCGTCCGCAACGGTCTTGGCGTGTCGATCCTGTCCACCCCGAAAGGTGTGATGTCGGACGCCGAGGCGCGTGCGCAGAATGTCGGCGGCGAAGTGCTCTGCCAGGTATTTTAGTTAGCCGCGGGCCGGGAGCTGTTTCCCGCCCGCAATACAGATAAGGGAGACAACAGATCATGTCTCGCATTGGAAAAAAGCCGATTGAAGTGCCGAGCGGCGTGACCGTGTCCATAGACGGTCAGCAGGTCACGGCCAAAGGCCCGAAGGGTGAACTTTCGGCAGTGCTGATCGACGAGGTCCTGGCGGAAATGGGCGACGACGGCGTCAAGGTCGACCCGCGCGACGAAAGCAAGCGCGCCCAGGCCATGTGGGGCATGTCCCGGACCGTTGTCGCCAACCTGATCCAGGGCGTCAGCGAGGGGTTCTCCCGCTCGCTCGAGATCAACGGCGTCGGATATCGTGCGCAGGCCCAGGGCCGCGAGCTTCAGCTCAACCTCGGCTACAGCCATGACGTTGTCTACCAGGTGCCGGAAGGCATCGAGGTGCAGACGCCGAAGCCGACGGAAATCGTCGTCACCGGCATCGACAAGCAGCGCGTGGGCCAGGTTGCCGCCGAGATCCGGGCCTATCGCAAGCCGGAGCCGTACAAGGGCAAGGGCATCAAGTATTCCGATGAATATATCTTCCGCAAGGAAGGCAAGAAGAAGTAAGGCGCAGGAGCTCCGAAGATGTCAAAATCAGTGGAAAATCGCCGCAAGATTCGTGTGCGTCGGCAAATCCGCAAGCGGGCCAACGGCCGGCCGCGGCTCTCGGTGTTCCGGTCCTCGCAGCACATCTATGCCCAGGTGATCGACGACCAGGAAGGCGCGACGCTTGCCTCGGCATCGACCCTGGAAAAGGAAATGCGCGACAAGCTCAAGACCGGTGCGGACAAGGATGCCGCTGCCGAAATCGGCAAGCTGGTTGCCGACCGGGCGGTCAAGGCGGGCGTCACCGAAGTGATCTTCGACCGTGGCGCATATATCTATCACGGCCGGGTGAAGGCGCTCGCAGACGCCGCCCGCGAAGGCGGACTCAAGTTCTAAGAGGATTGACGACGTGGCACGCAACGACATGAGAGACCGCGACGATCGCGACAGCGAATTCGTCGACAAGCTGGTTCACATCAACCGGGTGGCCAAGGTGGTCAAGGGCGGACGGCGGTTCGGCTTTGCCGCGCTTGTCGTCGTCGGCGATCAGAAGGGGCGCGTCGGATTCGGTCACGGCAAGGCGCGTGAAGTTCCCGAAGCGATCCGCAAGGCGACCGAATCGGCGAAACGGAACATGATCCGGGTGCCGCTGCGCGAAGGCCGTACGCTGCATCACGATGTCGCCGGGCGGCACGGTGCGGGACGTGTCATCCTGCGTGCGGCTCCGGCCGGTACGGGCATCATCGCCGGCGGCCCGATGCGTGCGGTGTTCGAGACGCTCGGCATGCAGGACGTCGTTGCCAAGTCGGTCGGGACGTCCAATCCCTACAACATGGTGCGGGCAACGTTTGACGCTCTCAAGCGCGAGAACAGTCCGCGCATGGTCGCGGCCCGCCGCGGCAAGAAGGTGAGCGAGATCGTGTCGCGCCGCCGTGACGGTGCAAGTGAACTGGTGGAAGGCGCGGAAGCCTGATAGGACCCGACGGGTCGCCAAGAAGAGGTTGACGGCAAATGGCTGACAAGACGACCAAGACAATTACTGTCGAGCAGATCGGCAGCCCGATCCGGCGCCCGGAAAAGCAGCGTGCGACGCTGATCGGCCTGGGTCTGAACAAGATGCACAAGCGCCGCGAACTGCCGGATACGCCGGAAGTGCGCGGCATGATCGCAAAGGTGAGTCACCTCGTTCGCGTCGTCGAAGCGTCGTGAGCGGCATTATTCGAGAGATTGTCCGATGAAACTCAACGAAATCACTGACAACAGCGGCGCCCGCAAGTCTCGCGTTCGCGTCGGACGCGGTCTCGGCTCCGGCAAGGGCAAGACCGCCGGTCGCGGCTACAAGGGCCAGAAGTCGCGCTCCGGCGTCGCCATCAAGGGCTTCGAGGGCGGCCAGATGCCGATCCATCGCCGTCTGCCGAAGCGGGGTTTCAACAACATTTTCACCAAGGATTACAACGAAGTGAACATCGGCCGCTTGCAGCAGGCCGTCGAGGCGGGCAAGCTCGACACCGGCAAGACCGTTGACGCGAACGCGCTCAAGGAAGCCGGCGTGATCGGCAAGCTGCGCGACGGCGTGCGGATCCTCGGCAAGGGTTCGCTCTCGTCGAGCCTCAACCTCGAGGTCGCGGGCGCCAGCAAGGCCGCACGTGAAGCCGTCGAGAAAGCAGGCGGATCTATCAAGGTCCTGGTCGAAGAAAAAGCCGAAGCCAAAGCCGAAGGCTGACCGCCGGGCAGCGGTCAGGCAATCGGGGGCCCCACATCCGGGGGGACGGAGAAACCGAATGGCATCAGCAGCCGAACAACTCGCGGCGAACATAAATTTCTCGGCGTTTGCCAAGGCCGAAGAACTCAAGAAGCGCATCTGGTTCACACTGGGTGCGCTGCTTGTCTATCGGCTGGGCACTTACATTCCGCTGCCGGGGATCAACCCGGAAGCTGTGGCGGACCTGTTCCGCCAGAACCAGGCCGGGATTCTCGGTCTGTTCGACATGTTCGCCGGCGGTGCGGTCGGGCGTATGGCGATCTTCGCGCTCAACATCATGCCGTACATCTCCGCGTCGATCATCATCCAGCTGATGACGACGGTCTCGCCGCACCTGGAACAGCTCAAGAAGGAAGGCGAGCAGGGCCGCAAGCAGATCAACCAGTACACGCGCTACGGCACCGTGTTCCTGGCGGCGCTGCAGGGCTATGGCATCGCGGCCGGCCTCGAGGCGTCCGGCACCATCGTTCACGATCCGGGCATGTTCTTCCGCGTGACCACGGTCATCACGCTCGTCGGCGGTACCGTTTTCCTCATGTGGCTCGGTGAGCAGATCACCGCACGGGGCATCGGCAACGGCATTTCGCTGATCATCTTCGCGGGCATCGTGGCCGAGCTGCCTTCCGCGATCGTCGGCATGCTCGAACTGGGCCGCCAGGGCGCGATCTCGACCTACCTGATCATCGGCATCATCATCATGGCCATTGCCGTGATCGCCATTATCGTGTTCGTCGAAAGAGCCCAGCGCCGGCTGATCGTCCAGTATCCCAAGCGCCAGGTCGGCAACAAGATGTACCAGGGCGATTCATCGCACCTGCCGCTGAAGCTCAACACCGCGGGTGTCATTCCGCCGATCTTTGCGTCGTCGCTTCTGCTTCTGCCGATCACCATGGCGAGCTTCTCGTCGGGAGAAGGCCCCGAGTGGCTGACGACCGTCACGGCGCTGCTCGGTCGCGGACAGCCCCTGTTCCTGCTGCTCTATATCGGCGGTATCGTGTTCTTCGCGTTCTTCTACACGGCGATCGTGTTCAACCCAAAGGACACGGCGGACAACCTGAAGCGGTATGGCGGGTTCATTCCCGGTATCCGTCCGGGCGAACGCACTGCGGAATACATCGACTATGTGTTGACGCGCATCACGGTCGTCGGCGCGCTCTATCTCGCGCTGGTCTGTCTGCTGCCGGAAATCCTGATTTCCTACGCGGCGGTTCCGTTCTACTTCGGCGGCACCTCGCTGCTGATCGTCGTCAGCGTGACCATGGACACCGTGGCGCAGGTCCAGAGCCATCTGCTGGCCCATCAGTATGAAGGCCTGGTCAAGAAGGCCAAGCTCAGGGGGGCGCGTCGATGAAGCTGATCTTTCTCGGACCGCCCGGGGCCGGCAAGGGGACGCAGGCCAAGCGCCTGGAGGACAGTCGGGGCTACGTCCAGCTGTCCACCGGTGACATGCTGCGTGCGGCTGTTGCTGCCGGTACCGAAATCGGCAAGCAGGCCGAGGACGTGATGGCGCGCGGCGAACTCGTTTCCGACGAGATCGTGGTGGGTATCATTTCCGAGCGCATCGACCAGCCGGATTGCGAGAAGGGTTTCATTCTCGACGGTTTCCCGCGCAATGTCGCGCAGGCCGAGGCGCTGGACGTGATGCTGCGCGAAAAGGGGCTGGGCCTGGATGCCGTGGTCGAGCTCAAGGTCGATGATTCGATTCTCATCGGCCGTGTCGAGGGCAGGGCGGCGGAGACCGCCGGCGGGCCGCGTGCGGACGACAATGCCGAGGCGCTGAAGAAGCGCCTGGATGTCTATCACGCGCAGACCGCGCCGCTGATCGAATACTATGGCGGTCGCGGCATTTTGAAGACTGTGGACGGCATGGCGGACGTCGATGACGTGACCCGTGCCATTGAGGAGGCGTTGAATCAGGCGTGAGTGCGTTTTTGCGGTGCAAAACGGTTGACGTTCGACCAATTGCAGCCTAAAAAACCGCACACTTCAGGCGATTATGATTCCGCTGGCAGCCGGCATTTGCAGGGGCTGCTGCTTGCGGTCGTTTTCGCGTATGAAACCTGCTTTCGACAGATTGAAGACCGCCGTGATGGCGGGTGGACTTAGGAGAACGGGAAGTGGCTCGTATTGCCGGCGTCAACATACCGACGAACAAGCGCGTCGAAATCGCGCTTCGATACATTCATGGCATCGGACCGAAGAATGCCACGGACATCTGCGAGAAGGTCAACATCCCGCGCGAGCGCCGGGTGAACGAACTGTCGGACGCGGAAGTCATCCAGATTCGTGAAGTGATCGACCGCGACTACACGGTCGAGGGCGATCTTCGCCGCGATGTCGCGATGAACATCAAGCGCCTCATGGATCTCGGCTGCTATCGCGGCCTGCGGCATCGCCGCGGCCTGCCGGTACGCGGCCAGCGCACGCACACCAATGCACGTACGCGCAAGGGCCCGGCAAAGCCGATTGCGGGCAAGAAGAAATAATTCTGGATAAGGCAGACCGGTTATGGCCAAGGACAAGACGCGTATGCGCCGCAAGGAGCGCAAGAACATTTCCTCGGGCGTTGCGCATGTGAGCGCGACGTTCAACAACACGATGGTGACGATTACCGACGCGCAGGGAAATGCGATTTCCTGGGCATCGGCCGGCATGATGGGTTTCAAGGGTTCGCGCAAGTCGACCCCGTTTGCCGCCCAGATGGCCGCAGAAGACGCAGCCAAGAAGGCTGCCGATCACGGAATGAAGACGCTTGAAGTGGAAGTCTCCGGTCCCGGTTCGGGCCGCGAGTCCGCTCTTCGCGCATTGCAGGCGGCGGGATTCCAGATCACGTCGATCCGCGATGTCACGCCCATTCCGCACAACGGATGCCGTCCGCCGAAACGCCGGCGGGTCTGATCCGCAGGCAGTGTAGTCGCGGTCGACGAACCGCGATCGAGTACAGGCGCTAAGACAAGGTCGGACCAGGCGGGGCACATTGCCGCCCGGCGACCATACCGGAACGAGGTTCTCAGGTGATTCAAAAGAACTGGCAGGAACTGATCAAGCCCAACAAGCTGGAAATCAATCCCGGGCATGATCCCAACCGTATCGCGACCGTGGTCGCCGAGCCGCTTGAGCGCGGTTTCGGCCTGACGCTGGGTAACGCGCTGCGCCGCGTGCTGCTGTCGTCCCTGCAGGGGGCGGCGGTCAACTCCGTGCAGATCGACGGCGTGCTGCACGAATTCTCGTCCATCGCCGGCGTTCGCGAGGATGTGACGGACGTGATCCTGAACATCAAGGAAATCGCGCTTCGCATGCATGTCGAAGGCCCCAAGCGCCTCATTCTGCGCAAGGAAGGCCCCGGTATCGTGACGGCCGGTGACATCGAGGAGACCGCGGATATCGAGGTTCTCAACCCTGACCATGTGCTCTGCACGCTGGACGACGGTGCGGAAATCCGCATGGAGTTCACCGTCAACACCGGCAAGGGGTACGTGGCCGCGGACCGCAACCGTCCGGAGGATGCGCCCATCGGACTGATGCCGGTCGACAGCCTCTACAGCCCGGTCAAGAAGGTGTCCTACAAGGTCGAGAACACCCGCGAGGGCCAGATCCTCGACTACGATAAGCTGACCCTCCAGATCGAGACCGACGGATCGATCAAGCCGGATGACGCCGTGGCCTTCGCCGCGCGGATCCTGCAGGACCAGCTTCAGATCTTCGTCAATTTCGAGGAGCCCACCCGCGAAGTCGCGGAAGAGCGCGGTCCGGAACTGGAGTTCAACGCCGCTCTTCTGAAGAAGGTGGACGAACTGGAGCTTTCGGTCCGTTCGGCCAACTGCCTCAAGAACGACAACATCGTCTATATCGGCGATCTCATCCAGAAGACGGAAGCGGAGATGCTCCGCACGCCGAACTTCGGGCGCAAGTCGCTCAACGAGATCAAGGAAGTGCTTGCCCAGATGGGCCTGCACCTGGGTATGGAAGTGCCGAACTGGCCGCCGGAAAACATCGAGGAACTGGCCAAGCGGTTCGAGGACCACTACTAATCGTACAGCAACGGGCGTCGCCTCGGGCGTGCTCACTCAAGTTCAGGGAAACGTGTCATGCGTCACCGTAATTCGGGCAGAAAGCTCAACAGAACCGCTAGCCACCGCAAGGCAATGTTCGCCAACATGGCTTCGGCGCTGATCAAGCATGAGCAGATCATCACCACGCTGCCGAAGGCCAAGGAACTTCGTGGCGTCGTCGACAAGCTCATCACGCTGGGCAAGCGCGGTGACCTTCACGCCCGCCGCCAGGCAATCGCGAGAATCCGCGACAAGGCGATGGTTGCGAAGCTCTTCGAGACGCTCGGTCCCCGTTACCAGGATCGCAGCGGCGGGTATACCCGCGTGCTCAAAGCGGGCTTCCGGTATGGCGACTCCGCGCCCATGGCGGTGATCGAACTCGTCGACCGTGATCCCGAGGCCCGCGGGCAGGACTCCGGACCTGTTCAGGTCGAGGACGATCTGGCAACCGCGGAAGCAGCCGCGTAACAACGCGCCTCGCGGTTGCTCGGCAAGGAAAGTGGCGGCCGCGGGCCGCCATTTTTGTTCGAGCCACAGGTTTCGTCTTGGTTTGAGGTGATCATGATCCGCTGCATTCTCGTCATTCTTGCCATTTGCGCTTCGACAGTGTCCACGTCGTCGTCGACGGTTGCGCAGGAGGTGCCGACAAGCCGCGGCCAGATCAAGCTGTCCTTCGCGCCGGTCGTGAAGTCCGCCGCACCGGCGGTGGTGAACGTCTACAGCAGCCGTGTCGTCGCCCAGCGCCCGGCATCGCCTTTCTTCGACGATCCGTTTTTTCGGCAGTTCTTCGGCAATCGCGGTTTCGGCATTCCCAGGCGCAAGGTGCAGAATTCCCTGGGATCCGGCGTGATCGTCTCCGCGGACGGCTTCATCGTGACCAACCATCACGTGATCAAGGGCGGCACGGAAATACGCGTCGTTCTCAATGACGGGCGGGAGTTCGAGGCCGAGACGGTTCTCAAGGACGAGCGTACCGACCTCGCCATTCTGAAGATCGAGGCGCGCGGGGGAGAACTGCCGTACCTGAGTTTCAGGAATTCCGACGAGCTGGAAGTGGGCGACCTCGTCCTTGCCATCGGCAACCCGTTCGGCGTGGGACAAACGGTCACCAGCGGCATCGTCTCGGCGCTGGCGCGCAGCAGGGTGGGGGTTTCCGATTTCCAGTCCTTCATCCAGACGGATGCGGCCATCAACCCGGGCAACTCGGGCGGTGCGCTGATCGATGTTGAAGGCCAGCTCGTGGGCATCAACACGGCGATCTTCAGCCGCAGCGGCGGGTCGAACGGCATCGGGTTCGCCGTGCCGTCCAACATGGTGCGGTTTGTCCTCGACTCCGCGCGGTCCGGCGGACGCATCCGGCGGCCCTGGTTCGGGGCCTCGATGCAGGAGATGACGCAGGAAATTGCCGACTCGCTCGGTTTCGACCGTCCGCGCGGAGCACTCCTCAAGGCCGTCCATCCGCAGGGGCCGGCTTTCAAGGCGGGACTGAAGAGGGGAGACGTGATCGTCGCCCTCGACGGCCGGGAAATTCACCACCCGCAGGATTTCAATTTCAGGTTCTCGACGCAAAAGGTCGGCAGTTCGGCGGACGTGACTATCCTGCGCGGCGGGAAGGAGCGGAACATCAAGGTCCGGGTGCGGACCGCGCCTGAAGTGCCGCCGCGGAACCTCACCAGGTTGCGCGGGCGCAATCCGTTCTCCGGCGCCACGGTGGCCAATCTTTCGCCGGCGGTCGCCGAGGAACTCGGGTTCGAGTTCGACGAGTCCGGTGTCGTGATCCTCGATCCGGGCCGTGGCCGGGCCGCGCGACACGGCTTCCGCGCCGGTGACATCATCGTGGCGGTCGACGGCAACCCGCTGGATACCGTGCGGGAACTGGCCAAACGCCTTGCCGCACCGCAGGGCGTGTGGACAATAGCCATCCGAAGGGGCGGAAGACTTATCGAAACCCAGGTCAGAGGCTGAGGGCAGCCGCGGATCCAAAGGACGGTACTGGACATGACGAACCTGTTCGAGGCCGCGGGCATGGCGGACGAGGCGCCACGACCCCTCGCGGACCGGCTTCGGCCCGCCAAGCTCTCGGACGTCCTGGGGCAGGATCATCTGCTTGGTGAAACCGGCGTCTTGACGCGGATACTGAAAGCCGGCCGGCCCGTCAGCATCGTTTTCTGGGGACCGCCGGGGACGGGCAAGACAACCATAGCCCGGCTGCTTGCCGGCGAGACGGGGCTGCATTTCGAAGCCATGTCCGCGATCTTTTCCGGCGTTCAGGATCTTCGGAAAGCCTTCGACGCGGCCCGCGCGCGCCGCCAGGAGGGCAAGGGGACGCTGCTGTTCGTCGACGAGATCCATCGCTTCAACAGGGCCCAGCAGGACGGTTTTCTGCCCTACATGGAAGACGGAACCATCACCCTTGTCGGTGCCACGACCGAAAACCCGTCTTTCGAGCTCAATTCAGCGCTGCTCTCCCGTGCCCAGGTGCTCGTTCTCAACCGCCTCGACGCGGCCGCGGTCGACGGCCTCCTGAAGCGTGCGGAGGATTTCGAGGGACGTCGTCTGCCGCTCGACGAGACCGCGCGAGCAAGCCTCGTGGCCATGGCGGATGGCGACGGGCGTTATGCGCTCAATCTCGCCGAGGAAGTGTTCGCGACCACGGACGAGACATCCGCGGATTTCGACCGGGACGGACTTGCGCAACTGGTGCAGCAGCGCGTACCGCTCTACGACAAGGGCCGCGAGGGGCACTACAACCTCATCAGCGCGCTTCACAAGTCGATCAGGGGCAGCGATCCGGATGCGGCACTCTACTGGCTGGCGCGAATGCTGGCGGGCGGCGAGGATCCGCTGTTCATCGCGCGCAGGCTCGTGCGCGCGGCCTCGGAGGACATCGGACTTGCCGATCCCCAGGCTCTGGTCCAGGCCAATGCCGCGAAAGAGGCCTTCGACTTCATAGGGTCCCCGGAAGGCGAACTGGCGCTTGCCCAGGCCGCCGTCTATTTGGCCACGGCGCCGAAATCGAACCGTGTCTACGGCGCGTTCGGTGCCGCCCGGCGCGCCGCGAAGGCGACCGGAAGCGTGGCGCCGCCCAAGCATATTCTTAATGCGCCGACAAAGCTGATGAAGGAAGAGGGCTACGGATCGGGATACGAATACGATCACAATGCCGAACATGCCTTCTCGGGACAGAACTATTTCCCTGACGAGATGGAGCGCGAAGTGTTCTACACGCCGGCCCCCCGCGGTTTCGAGAAAGAGATCGCCAAGCGGCTGGCGTTCTGGGAGAAACTGAGGGAGCAGGCCGGGTCATGAGCATGTATCTCTGGGTCTTTCTCGGCGGAGGCATCGGTGCGGCGGGACGCTACACCGTCGCCAGCCAGGCACTGCGCATCGCGGGTCCGTTCTTTCCCTGGGGCACGCTGATCGTCAATGTCACGGGATCGTTGCTCATGGGGCTCCTGATCGGCGGACTGGCACACAGGTTCGAGATCTCGCCGGAAACAAGGGTCTTTCTCGTGACGGGGATTCTCGGCGGGTTCACGACATTCTCGGCGTTTTCCCTGGATGCCGCGCTCCTGTTCGAGAAGAAGGCGTATCTAGCTTCGGGGCTGTATGTGGCGGGCTCCGTCGGACTGTCGATACTCGCCCTGTTCGCGGGCCTGTGGAGCGCCAGGGCGGTGCTGCAATGAGCGGTGTGGAAACCAGGCAGGTGCGCGGCGACGAAAGCGGCATGCGGCTCGACAGGTGGTTCCGCCACCATTATCCGCACGTCACCCAGGGCAGGCTCCAGAAGCTGCTCCGGAGCGGGCAGGTGAGGGTCGACGGCGGGCGTGTCAAGGCCAACGTCCGGCTGGAGACGGGGCAGGCGGTTCGCATACCGCCACTGCCGGACAAGACGGGAGAGCCATCAGCCGAGCAGCCGAAACAGGTCTCGAAGCGCGAGGCCGACGAACTCCGGTCGCTCGTGATCTACCGGGATCACCACGTCATCGCCCTGAACAAACCCCACGGGCTCGCCGTCCAGGGCGGGTCCGGGACGCGCCGGCACCTTGACGGCATGCTCGACGTCCTGAAGTTCGACGCCGAGGACAGGCCGAGACTGGTGCATCGTCTGGACAGGGACACGAGCGGCCTCCTGCTTCTCGCCCGGACGCGCAAGGCGGCCACGTTTCTCAGTGCGGCGTTCAAGGGGCACGATGTGGTCAAGACCTACTGGGCGCTGGTCGCGGGCGTACCGCGTCCGGAACGCGGAACGATCGACGTGCGTCTCGCCAAGACCGGGCATGCGGGCGAGCAGAGAGTGCGCCCGGTGGAGCGAAGCGATCCGAACGGCCAGAAAGCGGTCACTCATTACGTGACGCTCGCCAGTGCAGCGCCTGCGGCTTCCTGGCTCGCACTGCGCCCGGAGACCGGCCGGACGCACCAGTTGCGGGCGCACATGGCGGCGATCGGTCATCCGATCATCGGAGACGGCAAGTACGGCGACCGGTCTGCTGAACCTGGCGGCGAAATCTCGTCCAGGCTCCATTTGCATGCGCGAAGCCTGTCGCTGCCCAATCCGGCGGGCGGGCGGCTCGACCTCGAGTGCCCGCTGCCCGAGCACATGGCGAAGACCTGGGCCTTTCTCGGGCTGGACACCGAGGTGGACGGAGATCCTTTCGAGGAGTTCTCGCCATGACGCGCGACGCGCGGCTGGTGGTGTTCGACTGCGACGGCACACTCGTCGACAGCCAGCACATGATCGTCGCGGCAATGGGCCGGGCCTTCGACACGCACCGCATTGCCCATCTGCCGCGGGAAACCGTCCTGTCGATCGTGGGGCTGTCGCTGAACGAAGCGGTTTCCAGACTGCTGCCGCAGGCGGAAGCCGGTCTCGTCGGGGAAATCGCGCGGGACTACAGGAAGGCCTTTTTCGAATTGCGCGCCGATCCCGCCAACAGGGAGCCGCTCTACGACGGCGCCGCGGATACCATCCGCACCCTTGCCGCCCGCGACGACATCGTGCTGGGCATCGCCACGGGAAAGTCGCAGCGCGGGGTGGCGCACCTGCTCGAACGGCACGGGTTCGAGAACATGTTCTCCACGATACAAACCGCCGACGACGCGCCGTCCAAGCCGCATCCCGCGATGCTCCATCAGGCGATGGACGAAACCGGATTCGAAGGCGGGGACACTCTCATGGTGGGCGACACCTCCTTCGACATGATCATGGCCAGGGATGCCGGGGTGACGCCGGTCGGCGTGGCGTGGGGGTATCATTCTCCCTCCGACCTCCTTGCGTCGGGTGCCCGGGTGGTCCTGGAGCGTTTCGACGATCTCGGCCGGGTCGTGGAAAGCCGGGACCGGAACAAGGACGAAGACGCAGCAGATGGCTGACAGAAAAGAAAAGCAGAGCATCCTTTCCGAGAACATCGCGAAAATCGTGCAGGAGAAGCCGAAACTGCCGCGACGGTTCTACGAGGCTGTCGACGTCACGGCCACGGACGGCGGTTATGGCGTGTTGCTGGACGGGCGAGACATCCGCACGCCGCTGAAGAACGTTCTGGAGGTTCCGACGCGGGCGCTGGCGGAAGCCGTCGCGAACGAGTGGGCGAACCAGGATGAGTTCATCGATCCCTCGGCCATGCCGTTGACCCGCTTCTCGAACACCGCCCTTGACCGCGTCATCGGGCGCGAGCCCGATATCGTCGAGGAGATCGTGAGCTATGTGCGCTCCGACCTCGTGTGCTACAGGGCCGAAGGGCCAGACGCGCTGATCGAACGCCAGGCCAGGGCCTGGGACGATCCGATGGGGCGGGTGGAAAACCGGATCGCGGCCCGGTTCGCTCTTGTACAGGGCGTGATGTACCAGGAGCAGCCGGCGGGAACGATAGACCGGTTCGCGAACATCGTCGCCGGCTGCAACGCACACATGCTCACGGCCCTGCACAACCTGACGACACTGACCGGGTCCGCCATCCTCGCCTATGACACACTCTTTCTTGGCCGCGACGCGGAACTGGCATGGTCTGCCGCCCATGTGGACGAAGACTGGCAGATCGAGTTCTGGGGCGAGGATCTGGAGGCCGCGAGACGTCGAGCTCGCCGCAAGGGCGATTTCGACGCCGCAATAGGTTTTGCCTTGCTGCTGGAAGCCAACTGACGATAGGCCTCGACCCCGGGCGTCTTGCCCCTTCTTTCTGACTATTGCACCGTACGGTGCAGGTGCTAAGACACCCCAGTCCAATCGGAACGAAGGGCCAAGGGAAGGTACGCCGTGGTGCAGGATATTATCGCAGAACTGGAGTCGCGCCGGTCGGAGGCGCGGATGGGGGGCGGCGAGAAACGCATCTCGGCGCAGCATGGCAGGGGCAAGCTGACGGCCCGTGAGCGTATATCGCTGCTGCTCGACGAAGGCTCATTCGAAGAATACGACATGTTCGTCGAACACCGCTGCACGGACTTCGGCATGCAGGGCCAGAAGTTTCCCGGCGACGGCGTCGTCACCGGCTGGGGCACGGTCAACGGACGGGTGGTCTATCTTTTCGCGAAGGACTTCACGGTCTTCGGCGGATCTCTGTCGGAGACCCATGCCCAGAAGATCAACAAGATCCAGGACATGGCGCTCAAGAACCGGGCACCCATCATCGGCCTGTTCGACGCGGGCGGCGCGCGTATCCAGGAGGGCGTGGCGGCCCTTGGCGGATATGGCGAGGTTTTCCAGCGCAACGTGCTTGCCTCGGGCGTGATCCCGCAGATTTCCGTGATCATGGGGCCCTGTGCGGGTGGCGACGTCTATTCCCCGGCAATGACCGATTTCATCTTCATGGTCCGCGATACGTCCTACATGTTCGTGACCGGCCCCGACGTCGTGAAGACGGTGACCAACGAAACCGTCACGGCGGAACAGCTTGGCGGGGCCAGCGTCCACGCCACGAAGTCGTCCATTGCGGACGGGGCCTACGACAATGATGTCGAAGCCCTTCTGCAGATGCGCCGTCTGATCGATTTCCTCCCGGCGAACAACCTGACCGATGTCCCGGAACTCCCCAGTTTCGACGATGACGAACGGGTCGAGATGTCGCTCGACACGCTGGTTCCGCAGAACCCGAACCAGCCCTACGACATGAAGGAACTCATCGGGAAGGTGGTCGACGAGGGCGACTTCTTCGAAATCCAGGAAGCCTTCGCGAAGAACATCATCACCGGGTTCGGGCGGATGAGCGGGCGAACGGTGGGCTTCGTCGCCAACCAGCCGATGGTCCTGGCGGGCGTGCTCGACAGCGACGCCAGCCGCAAGGCGGCGCGTTTCGTGCGTTTCTGCGACTGTTTCGGAATCCCGATCGTCACCTTCGTCGACGTGCCGGGATTCCTGCCGGGCACGTCACAGGAGTATGGCGGGCTGATAAAGCACGGGGCGAAGCTCCTTTTTGCCTATGCCGAGGCGACGGTGCCGAAAGTCACGATCATCACCCGCAAGGCCTATGGCGGGGCCTATGACGTGATGTCTTCGAAGCATCTGCGTGGCGACGTGAACTACGCCTGGCCGTCGGCCGAAATCGCCGTCATGGGGGCAAAAGGCGCCGTGGAGATCATTTTCCGCCAGGATATCGGCAAGGACGATGTGATCGCCGAGCGCACGCGTGAATACGAGGAGCGGTTCTGCTCGCCCTTCGTGGCCGCGGAGCGGGGCTACATCGACGAGGTGATCACGCCGCATTCGTCGCGCCGCCGCATCGCCCGGGCGCTTCACATGCTGCGGAACAAGCAGCTCGATAATCCCTGGAAAAAACACGACAACATTCCACTTTAGGGCGGACTTGATGTTCAAGAAGATACTGATCGCAAACCGCGGCGAAATCGCATGCCGCGTAATCAAGACCGCACGGCGCATGGGCATCGCGACCGTTGCCGTCTATTCCGACGCGGATGCGCGCGCGCTGCACGTGCAGATGGCCGACGAGGCGGTGCATATCGGGCCGTCGGCCGCCGCCCAGTCCTATCTCGTGATCGACAGGATCATCGAGGCCATTCGCGAGACGGGGGCGGAAGCGGTTCATCCGGGTTACGGCTTCCTGTCCGAGAACGCCGAATTCGCCAAGGCACTCGAGGCGGAAGGCGTGGCCTTCATCGGACCGAACGTCCGCGCCATCGAAGTCATGGGCGACAAGATCGAATCGAAGAAGTTCGCCAACGACGCCAATGTAAACACGGTGCCGGGATATCTCGGGGTCATCGCCGATGCTGAAGAGGCGGTCAAGATCGCCGACGACATCGGATATCCGGTCATGATCAAGGCGTCGGCCGGCGGTGGCGGCAAGGGCATGCGCATCGCGTGGTCGCGCGACGAGGTGGCGGAAGGCTTCGAGTCCTCCATGTCGGAAGCGCGTTCGAGCTTCGGCGACGATCGCGTATTCATCGAGAAGTTCGTGACCGAGCCTCGCCACATCGAAATCCAGGTGCTGGGCGACAAGCACGGAAATGCGATCTATCTCGGCGAGCGCGAATGTTCGATCCAGCGGCGAAACCAGAAGGTCATCGAGGAGGCGCCGAGCCCGTTTCTCGACGAGGCGACGCGCAAGGCGATGGGCGAACAGGCCGTGGCTCTCGCCCGGGCGGTGGACTACGAAAGCGCGGGAACGGTGGAGTTCATCGTCGACGCCGAACGGAACTTCTATTTCCTCGAGATGAACACGCGGCTCCAGGTCGAACATCCGGTGACGGAACTGATCACCGGCATCGACCTCGTCGAGCAGATGATCCGCGTCGCGGCGGGCGAAGAGCTGACCCTCGCGCAAACGGATATCGAACTCAACGGCTGGGCCATCGAATCCCGGATCTATGCGGAAGATCCGTACCGCAACTTCCTGCCTTCGACGGGCCGGCTGGTGCGCTACCGGCCGCCGGAAGAGGGGACGACAGAGGACGGCCTCACCGTCCGCAACGATACCGGCGTGTTCGAGGGCGGAGAGATCTCGGTCTATTACGATCCGATGATCGCCAAGCTGTGTACCCATGGGCCTGATCGTGAATCCGCCATCAACCACATGGCCGACGCGCTCGACGCGTTCCACGTGGACGGCATCCAGCACAACATCCCGTTCCTGGCCGCGCTCATGGCCCATGAACGCTGGCGCGAAGGCCGCCTGACGACCGCGTTCATCGCCGAGGAGTACCCCGACGGCTTCGAGGGCGCGCCCATGACGGAACGCGTCGAACTGCGACTGCTTTCGGTGGCCGCGGCGATCGATCACATGGAGAACGAGCGCAAGCGGCGGATCAGTGGCCAGATCGGCGGGCGTCCGGTGACCTTCACCCGCCGGCGCATCATCCGGTCGGACGACAGCCGGCACGAGGTGGACATCGTCGACG
This sequence comes from Hyphomicrobiales bacterium, assembly GCA_965227875.1. Classification (GTDB taxonomy): domain Bacteria; phylum Pseudomonadota; class Alphaproteobacteria; order Rhizobiales; family JAJFHC01. Next base: position 4,915,210 of record OZ245783.1, on the reverse strand, counting down.
ACGGGCCGTTCATCCGCATCGCGCATGTGAAGGACCAGGCCGAGACGGTCGTGGAGAGCAACTGGGTTCCGGGCAACCCCGTCTGGCAGGGCCGCGTCAATGGCCGTCCCGTGGCGATTCAGGTGACCCGCATACTCAATGGCCTTCGTCTCACCCACCGGGGCGTGTCACACGATTTCTACGTCTACACGACGCAGGAAGACGAACTCGCGGCGCTCATGCCGGTCAAGGCCGCGCCCGACACGTCGCGCATGCTGCTGTGCCCGATGCCGGGACTCGTGGTCTCGATTGCGGTAACGGAGGGCCAGGAGGTCAAGACCGGCGAGGTTCTCTGCGTGGTGGAGGCCATGAAGATGGAAAACATCCTCCGCGCCGAGCGGGACGTGACCGTCTCGAACATCAATTGTGCGCCGGGCGACATTCTGGCGGTGGACGAGATCATCATGGAATTCGACCTGCCGGAAAAGTAGGGCGGGCGTCCTCAGACGTAATCCAGCGGCAGTTCGGTGGAGTACTTGATGCTTTCCATGGCGAAGGCCGAACTTACGTCGGCAAGCCCGGGGATCTCTATGAGGCGCTTGTACACCGCGTCATAGGCCCTGATATCGGGCACGACGACCTTGAGCATGTAATCCACACTGCCGCTCATGCGGTAGAACTCCATCACTTCCTCGATCGCCGATATCCTCCGTGCGAATTCGTTCAGCCATTCGCGTGAGTGGCTGCCGGTCCTGATCTGCACGAAGACCACGACACCGACATTGAGGGCGCCGGGATCGAGCAGGGCGACACGGCGCCGGATGACACCGGCTTTCTCGAGATTCTGTATCCGTCGCCAGCACGGCGTGGAACTCAGCCCGACGGCGTCGGCGATGTCGGCCACGGAGCGCGACGCGTCTCGCTGAAGTTCGCGCAGGATCTTCCTGTCGGTGCTGTCCATGCTTCGTTTTGTCCGTTTGTAGAATAATTTTCCAATTTTTGACCTAATGTGCGGAAAGATAGCAAGAAAATTCCGCCAGTTAGCAAGTATGGTCTCCCGATCTTAAACGCACCGACCGGAGGTCAGCACATGAAGAACCCGTTTCTCGCGCACCCGGAAACCGTCGGGGAGAGCTACCTGCAGCACTTGCGTCATGCCGCCGGCTTCGGATTCTGGATGGGGGCGGGTGCGCTGGTCTGCCTGGTTCATGCGGTTCTGCCGTTTCTCTTCGAGCGTACGGGCAGCCGGATCATAGGCCGCCTGCATGACCGGATGATCGTGAACCGCAAGGCGCTGTCCGCGACGGCCGACCCTGTCCCTGGAGCAAAGGAAGCGGCGGCCTGACCCGGGCCGCCGGGGTTCCGGTTAACGCTTCGCTAACCATGATCGCCCAGACTGGCCGGCAGGCTGAGCCAGGAGCGAGACCATGGAACGGATCTTCACCGATCATCCCGGAACGACCGGAGAGTCCTATTTTCAGCATTTCGCCCGGACAGCGGGATTTGCCGGCCTGTTGTGTCTCGCGGCCCTGAGCTGCCTCGTTCACGCCATATTCCCGTTCTTGCTGCAGGGGACAGCCAGCAGCATCGTCTCGCGTCTCGGCCAGCAGATGCTCGCCATCCGCCGTCGCCGGCGCTGTCCTCCTGAATTGCTCGACGGCGGCGCGCTCGGCCTGCCTGACTGAGTCGCAATTCCTTTTCAGACCTTTGTTTTTCCGCGTCGATGGCGCTACGCTGTCGCGCGATAGCGAGTCGTGCGTTGGGTGGCGACACTAAGACGGGAAGATTCCAAATGGATCAGATGGATTGGAAGAGACTGTTTCTGGCGTTCGACGGACGTATCAACAGGCAGCCGTTCTGGATCGGCGTCATTATCCTGTTTGTCCTCAACATCATCATCGCGGCCATTTTCGGCGACGGGATCCTGGGGATCCTGCTGTCGCTGGCCCTGATCTATCCGGGTCTCGCGGTCTATGTGAAGCGGTGCCATGACCGCGGCAAGTCGGGCTGGTGGTGTCTGCTGCTGATCATTCCGATCGTCGGCCTGATCTGGGCCATCGTCGATCTGGGCATTCTCAAGGGCACGCCCGGACCAAACGACTACGGTCCGGACCCGCTCGGCGACGGCGCACGCGCGGACGTATTCGACTGATATCCAGCCACTCGTACCGCCCGGCGGCAACCCGGGCGCGTACGTGGTCGCGAGATAGCCGGGGGGCACATGGACTGGAAACGTCTCTACCTGTCGTTTGACGGACGGATCAATCGCAAGCCGTTCTGGATCGGGCTGATCGTCCTCGGCATCGTCAACCTGGGCGTGCAGGTCATCATCTCCATGGCCTTTCCCGGCAGCAACACTGCGGTGATGCTGACCGCGCTGGTGACGCTGGTCTATCTCTATCCGATGGTCGCCATCTACGTGAAAAGATGCCACGACCGCGGCAAGTCGGGCTGGTGGTGCCTGCTGCTGCTCGTGCCGCTCGTCGGCGCATTGTGGGCGCTGATCGATCTGGGCATCCTCAAGGGGACGGACGGTCCGAACGACTACGGACCGGACCCACTCGGGTCAGGGTCCCGTGCGGACGTTTTCGACTGAAGCAACAGGCCCGAAGTGGCGCTCGAAGGCGGACTTCAGCGCCAGGTCCGCATCCGGCATCGTCACCGGCAGGCCCAGGTCGACAAGACTGGTCACGCCGTGCTCGCGCACGCCGCACGGCACGATCCCGTCGAAATGGGTGAGGTCCGGGTCCACGTTCAGGCTGATGCCGTGGAAGGACACCCATTTCCGGATGCGTATCCCGATGGCCGCGATCTTGTCCTCGCGCTCCGGCCCGAGTTCCGGGCGCCGGACCCAGACGCCGACACGATCCTCACGCCGCTCGCCCCTGACATTGAAGCTGTCCAGGGTATCGATGATCCAGTTTTCCAGCACGGCGACGAACGCGCGCACGTCCGGCCGGCGGCGCTTCAGGTCGAGCATGACGTAAGCCACCCTCTGGCCGGGACCGTGGTAGGTGAACTGGCCGCCGCGCCCGGCGGAGAACACGGGAAACCGGTCGGGGTCGACGAGGTCTGCGGGGTCAGCGCTCGTTCCCGCCGTGTAGAGAGGGGGGTGCTCGAGAAGCCAGACGAGTTCTCTTGCCTCGCCGTCGGCGATCGCGCGGGCGCGGGCCTCCATCGCGGTGACGGCCTCGTCATACGGCACGAGGCTATCCGACACCCGCCATTCGACGGCATCGTCTCCGTGCCGGCTCAGAAAGGGCGCCGCGGCGCCGCCGCGCGCCTTGTCCGTGTTCGCGATGCTGTCCATGCCTGATCCGGAGCGTACTTCTGGAAGGGAGCGTCGACCTCGGGTATGGCGCCGCGCACCCCTTGCCGAACAGAATAGTCCAAACGCCGCACCAAGCAATGCCGAGGTCTTCGGCCCGGGCGCTTTAACGGGGTGGTAACCATAAACCGGCTATCCAGAGTGTAGTGGCGCATCGTGAGGGACTGATGGTTCCGTGGTCATGATGCCGGTTTGCGTGGAGGTCGTCCGTGAACAGTGTCGGTGGTGTTTCCGTAGAGATAGCGGTCGTGCTCGGCCGTGCGCGCATGCCGATCCAGCAGTTGCTGCGGATGGGCCGCGGCGCGGTCATCGAACTCGAGACCGAAGAGGACGACAGGGTTCACGTCCTTGCCAACAACGTGCCCGTGGCGATCGGAGAGGTCGTCGTCAGCGACGACAAGATCACCGTGGAGATCTCGGAAACCCTCAAAAGCGGTGCGGCCGAAAGATAGTTGTCTTTTAAGCCAACAAGACGTCACAGAAGGCTTGTTCGCTGCCGCAGGATTTGATACATCCGGCGCACCAATCGAACACGTGCGGTCGTGGCGGAATTGGTAGACGCGCAGCGTTGAGGTCGCTGTCCCAGAAATGGGGTGGAAGTTCGAGTCTTCTCGACCGCACCAATCGACTTCCTGAATTTCGAATATGCCGGCGAATGCAAAGAGGCCATCCTCCTTGCATTCCGCCCGCATGTTCGCGCGCATCCATCGCGGCGGCGACGGAATGTCCTGCGCCTTCGAATCCGCGTTTCACAGTCCCGTCATAGAGCCTATAACTGAAACACTTAGGGTGCATCGCCCGAGACAGGCAGGTACAGGTGCGGCATGGCGGAAGCGGCTGAACTTCTTACGATTCGCGACGAAGACGACGAGATCTCCGCGTTTTTCCTCGATGCCATCACCGAGGCGATCGATGCGGGCGACCTGGCGCCGCTTCGGGAGCTCACCTACGACCTGCATGAAGCCGATCTGGCGGACCTGATCGAGCTGCTGCCCGCCGACAAGCGCGAGAAATTCGTCTCGACGCTGGGAACCGAACTCAACTACGCCGTCCTCACCGAACTCGAGGAGTCGGTGCGCGACGAGGTTCTCGAGGTCCTGCCCAACGAAACCCTCGCCGAGGCCGTCCAGGAACTGGATACCGACGACGCGGTCTATCTGCTGGAAGACCTGAAGGACTCCGAACGCGAGGACGTTCTCTCGAAGGTGCCGGAAGTCGAGCGCGCGGTCGTTCTGCGCAGCCTCGACTTTCCGGAAGACAGTGCCGGCCGCCTCATGCAGTCCGACGTGGTCGCGGTGCCGCCATACTGGTCGGTCGGGCAGACTATCGACTACATGCGCACGGCCGAGGACCTGCCGAACAGTTTTTTCGAGATCTTCGTGGTCGACCCGACCTTCCACCTCGTCGGCACGATTCCCGTCAGCCGGATACTTCGGACCAAGCGTGACGTGATGGTCGAGGACGTCATGGACGAGGACCAGACCCTGATCCCGGTCGAACGCGACCAGGAGGAGGTGGCCAATCTGTTCGAGCGCTACAACCTCGTGTCGGCGGCGGTGGTCGACGAAAACCAGAGACTGGTCGGCGTCATCACCATCGACGACGTGGTCGACGTCATCCAGGAGGAAGCCCACGAGGACATGGCGCGCCTGGGGGGTGTCGGTGACGAGGGCATCGCCGACACGGTTCTGCGCACGACCCGCAACCGGTTCGTCTGGCTGCTCGTCAATCTCGCCACGGCGGTTCTCGCGTCGCTTGTCATCGGGCTGTTTGACGCGACCATCGAGCAGATGGTCGCGCTCGCCGTGCTGATGCCGATCGTGGCCTCCATGGGCGGCAATGCCGGGACCCAGACGATGACGGTCGCCGTGCGCTCGATCGCCACCCGCGAGCTAGTGCTGATCAACGCCATGCGCATGATCACCAGGGAAACGCTCGTCGGGTTCCTGAACGGCGTCATTTTCGCCGTGATCATGGGGGCGGTGGCCTATGTCTGGTTCGGCATGCCGCAACTCGGACTCGTGATCGCGGCGGCCATGGTGGTCAACATGCTCGTGGCGGGCCTCTCGGGGATCGTCATTCCCCTGGTGCTCGACCAGTTCGAGATCGACCCGGCGGTCGCCTCGAGCGTTTTCGTCACCACGGTGACCGACGTCGTCGGCTTTTTCGCGTTTCTCGGACTGGCGGCGATCTGGCTGGTCTGACCGCCGACCCGAGACGAGGGCGCGCGTCTTTTTATTGACTTTTACGTAAACGTAATATGAGATGCAGCTCTGCCGCTGCGGCGCAGGGGTCGCGCTTCACGGGACTAACGATTGCCAGCATGACGGACACGATGGAAGGCCAGAAGCTCCATACGATCACGGAGTTGACGCGCGAATTCGGCATATCCACGCGGACGGTCCGGTTCTACGAGGACGAGGGCATGCTGTTTCCGGTCCGCGAGGGACGGAACAGGCTTTTCCCGCCGAGCCAGCGTACGAGGCTCAAGCTGATCCTGAGGGGCAAGCGCCTCGGTCTCAGCCTGGCCGAGATCCGCGAAATCATCGATATGTACGATGCCGAGCCGGGGGAAGGGGGGCAGCTCCGCTTGCTCGTCGACAGGATCGCGGATCGCCGCGCGCAGCTGCACCAGAAGCAGCGCGACATCGAGCAGACCCTGGCCGAGCTCGACGATGTGGAGTCCAAGTGTCTCGCCCGCCTCTCCGAACTGGCAGGGGAGAACGGGTCATGACGACCTTCCAGCCGAGAAATCCGGAGTTCCGGGAGCGCACGGCGGGCAGCTTCGACCGCCAGTCATTCATGAAGACGATCGGCGCGCGGCTGACGCAGGTCGAGCCCGGCCGCGTGCGGATCGACCTCGACCGCGATCCCGGTCTTTGCCAGCAGCACGGCTTCTTTCACGGAGGTGTGGTCGGCACCGTGGCCGACAATGCGGGCGGATACGCGGCCTTCAGCCTTCTCGGGGCGAGCGACTCGATCCTCACGGTGGAATACAAGCTCAATCTCGTCGCGCCGGCCCGGGGCGAACGCCTCATCGCGCGCGGAGAGGTCGTGCGGTCCGGCCGGACGCTGATCGTCTGCCGTTCCGATGTCAGCGTGGAGGAAGACGGCGTGGAAAAACCATGCGCGACGATGCTCGGAACCTTCATGGCCCTGCACGACCGCAGCGATCATCCCGCCGGACACCGCCTCACGCAGGATATCGGTTGATCGCCACCGGGAAATACGGACACAGTAACGAACGAACAGATGAAACGGCTCTGACACATGATCCCCAACGACTATCCCAGCCTCGATTTCCGTCTCGGCGACACCGCAGAAATGTTGCGCGACACGGTTCGCTCCTTCACCGCCGATCACATTTCGCCGAGGGCGGACGAGATCGACCGCAGCAACACGTTCCCGCGCGACCTGTGGCCCATGCTGGGCGAACTTGGCCTGCACGGCATCACGGTCGAGGAGGAGTATGGCGGGTCCGGCATGGGCTATCTTGAACACGTGATCGCCATGGAGGAGGTCAGCCGCGGTTCGGCGAGCGTCGGGCTTTCCTACGGTGCGCACTCGAATCTCTGCATCAACCAGTTGCGCCGCAACGGTACCGAGGAGCAGAAACGGAAATACCTGCCCAAGCTGATGTCGGGCGAACACGTGGGTTCTCTCGCCATGTCCGAGCCCGGGGCCGGCTCAGACGTCGTCGGCATGAAACTCCGTGCCGAAAAGAAAGGCGACCTCTACATCCTCAACGGCAACAAGATGTGGATCACGAACGGTCCCGTGGCCGACACGCTGCTCGTCTATGCCAAGACGGATCCGGACGCAGGGCCCAAGGGCATCACCACCTTCATCGTCGAGAAGGACTTCAAGGGGTTCTCCACCGCCCAGAAACTCGACAAGCTCGGCATGCGCGGTTCCGACACCTGCGAGCTTGTGTTCGAGGACTGCGAGGTGCCGGAGGAGAACATCGTCGGCGGCCTCGGCCGGGGCGTGAACGTCCTCATGAGCGGGCTGGACTACGAACGCGCCGTTCTCGCCGGCGGGCCGCTCGGTATCATGCAGGCCTGCATGGATATCGTGGTGCCCTACGTCCACGAGCGCGAGCAGTTCGGCCAGCCCATCGGCACCTTCCAGCTCATGCAGGGCAAGCTCGCCGACATGTACACCACGCACAATGCCTGCAAGGCCTATGTCTATGCCGTCGCCCAGGCTTGTGACGCGGGCCAGACCTCCCGCAAGGACGCGGCGGGGGCGATCCTCTATGCGGCCGAGAAGGCGACCTGGATGACGCTGGAGGCGATCCAGTCGCTGGGCGGCACCGGCTACATCAACGATACGCCGACGGGCCGCCTGCTGCGCGACGCGAAACTCTACGAGATCGGTGCCGGTACGTCCGAGATCCGGCGCATGCTCATCGGCCGCGAACTGTTCAAGGACACGGCCTGAACCGGACCGGACACATCTGTGCGCGATGCGCCCGACGCAGGAGAGAACCACATGACCGAAAAATCTGACGATCCCGTCGTCATCGTTGGAATGGCCCGCACGCCCATGGGCGGTTTTCAGGGGGAACTTGCGCCGATGACGGCAGCTGAGCTTGGCGGCGCGGCAATCGCGGCCGCGATCGGGCGCGCCGGGGTCGAGGCCGCGGACGTGGACGAGGTGCTTATGGGCTGCGTGTTGCCGGCCGGGCAGGGACAGGCCCCCGCCCGCCAGGCTTCCTTCGCGGCCGGCCTTCCGAAAGAGGTTCCGTGCTCCACCGTCAACAAGATGTGCGGCTCGGGGATGAAGACCGTGATGATGGCCTATGACGGGCTGCATGCGCGTCCGGGCGAGACCGTCGTCGCCGGCGGCATGGAAAGCATGACCAACGCGCCTTATCTCCTGCCGAAGGTCCGAAGCGGTCTCCGCCTGGGCCACGGAGAGGTCAAGGATCACATGTTCCTCGACGGTCTGGAGGATGCCTTCGAGAAGGGCCGCCTCATGGGTACCTTCGCCGAGGACACTGCACGGCACTACCAGTTCACCCGGGAGGCTCAGGACGCCTACGCGATCGAGTCCCTGCGGCGGGCGAAGACCGCCAACGAGGACGGCAGTTTTGCAAGCGAGATCGTTCCGGTGACGGTGAAGACCCGCAAGGGGGAGAACGAGATCACCGCCGACGAGCAGCCGTTCACCGCGCAACCCGACAAGATCCCGAGCCTCCGTCCGGCCTTCGCCAAGGACGGTACGGTGACCCCGGCCAATTCGAGTTCCATTTCCGACGGTGGCGCCGCGCTCGTGCTCATGCGGCTTTCCGAAGCGGAGAGAAGGGGCATCACGCCGCTTGCCGCCATTCGCGGCGCGACCGGCGTGGCGCAGGAACCGGCCTGGTTTACCACGGCGCCGATCGGAGCGATGAAGAAGCTCTTCGAGCAGACGGGATGGTCCAAGGACGAGGTCGACCTCTACGAGATCAACGAAGCCTTCGCGGTCGTGACCATGGCCGCCATGAGGGACCTCGACCTGCCGCACGACAAGGTCAATATCCACGGCGGCGCCTGCGCGCTTGGACACCCTGTGGGTGCATCGGGTGCGCGGATCATCGTGACCCTGCTTTCCGCCATGGAGAAGCATGACCTGAAACGCGGCGTGGCGTCGCTTTGCATCGGCGGTGGCGAGGCCACCGCGGTCGCGGTCGAACGACTGAACTGATTGCAAGAAACGGGGAGGGAACGATGGCACAGGAGATCACGACAGGCATAAAGGCGCTGTGCGCCGCGGCCGAGGAAGAAATCGAGACCATCGATGTCGACCAGGCCCGGACCATGTTCGAGGACGAGAACGTGGTAATGGTCGACATCCGCGACGTGCGGGAACTCTGGCGCGAGGGCAAGGTGCCCGGTGCCTACCACGCACCGCGCGGCATGCTCGAGTTCTGGATCGATCCGGAGAGCCCCTATTACAAGGAGGTCTTCGGGCAGGACAAGAAGTACGTCTTCTATTGTGCCGGCGGCATGCGATCGGCCCTGGCGGCGCAGACGGCGCATCGCATGGGGCTCGCGCCGGTCTGCCATATGGCCGGCGGTTTCGGCGGATGGAAAAAGTCGGGGGCGCCGATCGAAGAGGTTCAACCCAAGAAATGAGCGTGCTTGAATCCGGCGTTTCCGTGGGATCGGACGGTTTCAGGGAAAATGCCGAGGTAAACCGGGCTCTCGCCCGGGACCTCGCCGATAAGCGGGCGCAGGTTGCCGTGGGGGGCAGCGAACGTGCGCGCAAGCGCCACCTGGACCGCGGAAAGCTCCTGCCACGCGAACGCGTGATGCGGTTCATCGATCCGGGAACGCCGTTTCTCGAACTGAGCCAGCTTGCCGCGTACGGCATGTACGACGACGATATCCACAGTGCGGGCGTCATAACGGGCATCGGGCACGTGTCGGGGCGCGAGGTCATGATCGTGTGCAACGATGCGACGATCAAGGGCGGCAGCTACTACCCGATGACCATCAAGAAGCACCTGCGCGCCCAGGAGATCGCGCGCGAGAACAGGCTGCCGTGCGTCTACATGGTCGACTCCGGCGGCGCCAACCTGCCGATGCAGACCGACGTCTTCCCCGACCGGGACCATTTCGGCCGCATTTTCTACAACCAGGCCACGATGTCCGCCATGGGCATTCCGCAGATCGCCATTGTCATGGGGTCGTGCACGGCGGGCGGCGCCTACATGCCCGCGATGGCGGACGAGACCGTGATCGTGCGCAAGCAGGGAACCATTTTCCTGGCTGGCCCGCCGCTGGTGAAGGCCGCGCTCGGAGAGGTTGTCAGTGCCGAGGATCTCGGTGGTGCCGACGTGCACACCCGCCAGAGCGGTGTCGCGGACCACTATGCGATGGACGATACGCACGCGCTGGCGATCGGGCGGAGCATCGTCGCGGATCTGAACATGCGCAAGCCCAATGACATCGAGTTGAGGGCCTCACGCGAACCGCGCTACGACGCGTCGGATCTCGACGGGATCGTGCCCCGGTCCTTCGCCGTCCAGTACGATGTGCGAGAGGTGATCGCCCGGCTGGTCGACAATTCGGAGCTCGACGAATTCAAGAAGCTGTACGGCACGACGGTGGTGACGGGATTCGCCCATATCATGGGCCACCCTGTGGGCATCGTGGCCAATAACGGGATCCTCTATTCGGAATCGGCGACAAAGGCGGCGCACTTCATCGAACTGTGCTGCCAGAGGCGCATTCCGCTGCTCTTCCTGCAGAACATTTCCGGCTTCATGGTCGGCCAGAAGTATGAAGCCGGCGGAATCGCGAAGGACGGCGCGAAGATGGTGACGGCCGTGGCCTGTGCCAGCGTGCCCAAGATCACGGTCATCATCGGCGGCTCGTTCGGGGCCGGCAATTACGGCATGTGCGGTCGCGGCTACAGCCCGAGGTTCCTGTACATGTGGCCGAACGCCCGTATCTCGGTGATGGGCGGCGAGCAGGCGGCGAGCGTGCTGGCGACTGTGCGCCGCGACAACATAGAGGCCGACGGCGGCGCCTGGAGCGCCGAAGAGGAAGAGGACTTCAAGCGCCCGATCCGAGAACGCATCGAGGCGGAAGGCCATCCCTATTTCGCGACCGCGCGGCTCTGGGACGACGGTGTCATCCTGCCTTCGGAGACGCGCATGGTCCTCGGTCTCTCGCTTTCCGCAACGCTGAATGCCCCGGTGCCGGACACCGATTTCGGCATTTTCCGGATGTGACACCCATGTTTTCCTCCGTACTCATTGCAAACCGTGGCGAGATCGCCGTGCGGATCATGCGCACCGCGAGGCGGCTGGGCCTGAAGACCGTTGCGGTCTATTCCGATGCCGACCGCGACGCCATGCATGTGGCGCTGGCCGACGAGGCCTACAGGCTGGGGCCGCCGGACCCCGCGCAAAGCTATCTCAGGGCCGATGCCATCCTCGAGGCGGCGGCACGGTCCGGTGCGCAGTGCATTCATCCGGGATACGGGTTCCTGTCCGAGAACGCGGCCTTCGCGGAGGCCTGCGCGAAGGCCGGGGTCGCCTTCGTGGGTCCGCCGGCCGACGCGATCCGGGCGATGGGTCTCAAGGATGCGGCGAAGCGGATCATGGAAGAGGCCGGCGTACCGGTCGTTCCCGGATATCACGGCGACGACCAAGCGGATGGCGTCCTGGCAAGCGCGGCTGACGAAATCGGTTACCCGGTCCTCATCAAGGCCGTCGCCGGCGGTGGCGGGAAAGGCATGAGGCGCGTGGACGGACCGCCTGAGTTCACCCAGGCGCTGGCATCGGCGCGGCGCGAGGCCGCGAACGCATTCGGCGACGACCGCGTACTCGTCGAGAAGTTCGTCGGCCGGCCGCGCCACATCGAGATCCAGGTCTTCGCGGACACCCACGGAGAGGCCGTGCACCTCTTCGAAAGAGACTGCTCGCTGCAGCGCCGTCACCAGAAGGTGGTCGAGGAGGCGCCGGCCCCGGGCATCTCGGATGAAATGCGGACACGCATGGGCGAGGCGGCGGTCGCGGCCGCGAAAGCCGTGGGGTATGTCGGGGCCGGTACGGTGGAGTTCATCGCGGACACGACGGACGGCCTGCGTGAGGATGCGTTCTACTTCATGGAGATGAACACCCGCCTCCAGGTCGAGCATCCCGTGACGGAGATGATCACCGGCCAGGATCTTGTGGAGTGGCAGCTCAGGGTCGCTTCCGGCGAGCCGCTGCCATGCGCACAGGACGCCATCCGGCTGAACGGCCATGCGATGGAAGTCCGGTTGTACGCCGAAGATCCGGACAACGGGTTTCTGCCGAGCACCGGCAGGCTGAGACGTTTCGATACGCCGGAGGGCATGGACGGCCTGCGTATCGATACGGGTGTTCGCTCCGGCGACGAGGTCTCGCGGCACTACGATCCCATGATCGCCAAGGTCATTTCCTGGGGGCGGGACAGGGACGAGGCAATCTCGCGCCTGACGGCCGCACTCGATGCTTGTGTCGTGGCCGGGCCAAGGAGCAATGCGGGGTACCTTCGTACGGTTCTCGCCCATCCCGCCTTCCGGGCCGAGGATATCGATACGTCCTTTCTCGATACCCACAAGAGCGATTTCGCTCCCGGCAGCGACAGGCTCGTCATTCCGGGCCTCTGCGCCATGGCGTGGATGCAGCATCTGGAGCACCGGCGCACGCAGGTCCTTGCGTCAGGCCATGTATCGCCCTGGTCCGGCGACGGCGGCTGGCAACTGGGGCCCCCGCGACCAAGCGTTCTTCACCTGACCATCAACGGCGAGGAGAGTGTCGTGTCCCTCTGCCGTGACGGTGACGACATGGTGATTGCCGTCGACGGTGCGGACCCGTTGCGGCTTGTGCCCCTGACGTCCGGCGAGGGAACGCTGTCGGTCAGGCACGATGGACGAAATTTCCGTGCACATCTCGTTCCCGACGCGGACACGCTTTTCGTGATCGTCGGCGGACGCCAGGTGGAGATCCGTGAAACCGATCTGCTCGATCGCGACATCGAAGGCGGCAGCGGCGGCGGGCTGGTGCGTGCACCTATGTCGGGACGCCTGCACCTGCTCGAGGTTTCGGCGGGAGACCGGGTCGAAAAGGGGACGCGGCTGGCGGTCCTCGAGGCCATGAAGATGGAACATTCCCTCACGGCGGGCAGCGCCGGCGTTGTCGACGAGGTGGCCGTGTCGGTCGGCGACCAGGTGGCGGAAGGCCAGATCCTCATCCGGATTACCGACGACGCCGAAGAGGACTAGGTTGCGCCGCCGCCGGCGGCCCCGGCCCGGTGGCCGTGTGGATATGTCGTCATTGCGCCTTGGTCGGCCGCGAGCATCGCGATAGTTTCGGGTCATGGCGCTTCATCTGCTCAAACTCTGTGTCGGTGTTTCCGAGGTGGACGAACTGGTCGCATGGCAGAAACGCCGCCGCGCACAGGGCGCGGGCCTGTTCCACACCACGCGGATGATTCCCCGGCGCAAGGACGAGTTGCTCGATGGCGGTTCGCTCTACTGGGTGATCCGCGGGCAGATCCAGTGCCGCCAGCGGCTGGCCGACATCTGTCCCTTCACCGATGAGGAGGGCATCCGGCGGTGCCGGCTGATGCTCGACCACGAGATCGTTCTCACACGGCCGCAGCCGCGTCGCGCCTTTCAGGGCTGGAGATACATCGAAGGCGCGGATGTGCCGAAGGACCTGCCGTCAGGCGCGCTGGACGATGTCCCCCCGGAAATGCGGGCCGAACTGGTCGAACTCGGCCTGCTCTGACCTCGACCGTTCCGCGCCTGTGGCCGTTTCGGGACACCGGGTTCGGGGACCGGCCACAATCTTCCCACAGTCTTGACCTTATCCTTCCCCGCCGTACTCTCGTTGCAAGGGATTCGGCGTCAAGGCCGGGGCGGGGGAAGTGACCGAGGGGAGCAGAAGTCCATGACGGGTCAGTTGCGTCGCTGTGTCGTGTGTCCATGAGCGTATCCGAGGGGCTTCCGAAAAACGCGCACGTCATCGTCCTCGGCAACGAAAAGGGCGGTTCGGGAAAGACGACCACCGCGATGCACCTGATCGTGGCGCTGCTCAATCGCGGGAAGACGGTTGGAAGCATCGACATCGACAGCCGCCAGCAGTCCCTGACGCGCTACATAAACAACCGCAGGCAATGGTCAGAACGGAGCGAACGCGAGGTCCCCATGCCGGATCACCGCACGATCGTTCTCGGGCCCGAAGGGCACCTGCGCAAGGACGAGGACGCCGAGTTCGCCGCATTCGCCGAGGCGATCGGGACCCTGGAACATACCTGCGATTTCCTGATCGTCGATTCGCCGGGCAGCGACACCTACCTGTCGAGACTCGGGCATTCCATGGCGGACACCCTCGTGACGCCCATCAACGACAGTTTTCTCGACCTCGATGTTCTGGCCAGCGTGGATGTCGATACGCTGGAGTTTCGCAATGTGTCGCAATACGCGGACATGGTCCATCAGAGCCGGCGCCGGCGGAACGTCGTCGACGAAGGCCGGGTCGACTGGGTCGTCGTGCGCAACAGGCTTTCGCCGCTGCAGTCGCACAATGCCGCGCGAATCGAGCATGCGGTGAACGATCTGTCTTCGCGGCTTGAGTTCCGGGTGGCGCCGGGCGTATCGGAGCGGGTGGTGTTCAGGGAGCTGTTTCCGGCGGGCCTCACACTTTTCGACGTGGGCGAGGACACGACGGAACTGTCCGTTTCCCATCTTGCCGCGCGCAAGGAAGTTCAAACGCTTCTGGACACCCTCGAACTGCCATACCACCATCGGGTCGAAAGCCGGCCTTTCCCGCCGGGCGCGGCGGTCGCGCAGTAACCACGGCGACAGACGGCACTGGCAATTCCGGAATCTGGACCAATCTATCCGGTAACGGCAAATTTCTGGCGGGCCGGCAGGATATTGTATAATTCCTCCGGTATGAGGAAAGGTCGATGACTGGCTCCAGCAAACCACCCGTGTCCGGGCAGAAAAAGGACATCGAGACATCGAACGCAGATGACGTTGCGGCGTTTCTCGACAAGGTCCGCTCGACGCCGCCGCCCGTATCGGCCGGCGAGCGCGGCCGTCTCATCTTCGCGATGGACGCCACCATGAGCCGGCAGCCGACGTGGGACACGGCCTGTACGCTCCAGGCGGAGATGTTTCACGAGACAGACCGGATCGGTGGGCTGGACGTGCAGCTTGTCTATTTCCGCGGGTTCCGCGAGTGCAAGGCAAGCCGCTGGGCGAGCGACGCCCAGGCCCTGTCTGACCTGATGACCAGCGTCTCCTGTCGTGGCGGGCAGACCCAGATCCGGCGGGTGCTCGAGCATGTGCGCAACGAGCACGAGCGCGCCAAGGTGAGCGCGGTCGTCTATGTCGGCGACTGCATGGAGGAAAATGTCGACGAACTGTGCGAGCGGGCCGGCGAGATCGGGCTGCTCGGGCTTCCGCTCTTCATGTTCCAGGAAGGCTATGATGCTATCGCGGAACAGGCGTTCCGCGAAATCGCGCGCCTCACGGGAGGCGCCTTCTGCCGTTTCGATGCCGGATCCGCCGCGCAGCTACGCGAATTGCTGTCCTCGGTCGCGGTCTATGCCGCGGGCGGGAGACGGGCGCTGGAAGACTATTCGAAGTCGCGTGGCGGCAGTGCGCAGCTGCTGCTGAGCCAGATCAGGTAAGTCCGGGCCAGATGCGCATTCTCATCTTTCTTCTGCTCGGGGCGGGCATTCTCTACGTGCTCGCGGTGCTGTTCGTGAAGTCGAACCCGGCCCAGCTTGCACGCAAGGCCAAGCCGATCAGCATCGGCGTGGCATTCCTGCTGGCGGCGATCCTGATGTTCACCGGGCGCTTCGGCCTCGCACGGCAGATTTTCACGCTGGCGATGGGAAGTGCGGCGCGCAGCAATCCGTTCAGTTCGACGGGCCGCGGGAGGCGCAACGCGGGTGGCGCATCCCGCGTGCGGACCGCGATGCTCGAAATGGAACTCGATCACGCCACCGGTGACATGGGGGGCAGGGTGGTCAGCGGCGCCTTCGCCGGCCAGATGCTGGACGATCTGACGATGTCGGATCTGGCGACGCTGTTCTCCGAGTGCACCAGGGCGGGGGACCAGAGCGCGGCGGTTCTCGAGGCCTATCTCGACCGCAAGAAACCCGACTGGCGGAAAGACGAGGCCTTCGAAGGCACGGACAGCGACCCGTCTTCGTCGGGAGAACGTCAGGCCCGCTCCGGAGGCATGTCACGCACGGAGGCGCTCGAGATACTCGGTCTCGACGACGCGGCGGGAGAAAAGGACATCCGTGCGGCCCACCGTCGGCTGATGAAGGCCTATCATCCCGACCAGGGCGGGTCGGCGTATCTCGCCGCGCGCATCAACCAGGCGAAAGACGTGCTGCTCGATGGCTAGGGGTGTACCGCGCCGGCGCAAACGCACACCCGTCGGGGCATCCCCCGGAACCCTCGTCGCGGATCCTTCCTCCGACCCGACGTCGCTGACCTGCTTCCGCTACGGACCGGATTTCTTCGAGGAACACAGGGACGCAGAGGCCGGTGACCTGAAAGCCTGGGCGGACGGGGACGGTCTCACCTGGATCAATGTCGACGGCCTCGCGGACATCGAACTCATCCGCCGGATCGGGGAGAGTTTCGGTATCCACAGGCTGGCCCTGGAGGATGTGGTCAATCTCCACCAGCGTCCGAAGCTCGAGGAGTATGACGGCCAGATCTTCATCGTCACACAGATGCTGGCCGATCCCGCGGACACGGCCGCCGAACAGCTCAGCCTTTTTCTCGGGCCCGACTACGTGATCACCTTCCAGGAACGGTCCGGCGACTGCCTCGAGAACGTGCGCGAGCGGCTGCGGTCGGAAAACGGCCGGATCCGGCTGTTCGGTCCGGACTATCTCGCCTATGCCATCCTCGACGCGGTCATCGACGGGTATTTCCCTGCGCTGGAACAGCGCGGCGAACTGATCGAGGCGCTGGAGAACGACGTCATAGACAAGCCGCGGAATGCGCAGATGCGCAAGATCCACCAGGTCAAGCGGGACCTGTTCGAGCTTCGCAGGGCGCTGTGGCCGCAACGGGAAATGATCAACGCGCTGATGCGTCACGAGGGCGAACTCGTGGCCCAGCCGACGGTGGTCTATCTGCGGGACTGCTACGACCACACCGTACAGCTCATCGACATCCTGGAGACCTATCGCGAGATCAGTTCGGGTCTGGTGGACATCTACCTGACCAGCCTGAGCAACCGGATGAACGAGATCATGAAGGTCCTCACCATCATGGCGACCATCTTCATTCCGCTCAGTTTCATCGCCAGTCTCTACGGGATGAATTTCGACAGGAACGCCTCGGCGTTCAACATGCCCGAACTGGGTTGGCGGTATGGCTATGTTTTCGCCCTTGCCCTGATGTCCGCGGTTGCGGGCGGGCTGCTGTTCTATTTCGTGCGACGCGGCTGGATCGGGCGGGAAGACTAGGGCCGGACGGCAAGGCGAGGTCCTTGAACCTTTCCGGATGACGCCGCGACATATTCTGCAGCATCACCATTGCGCCGCGGTGTCCGGCAGTCCTGCCGGACACCCGTCGGCCCTGGGAGAAAGCACGCACATGAAACATCCCGGTACATTTGCATTGACCGTTTTTGTATTGGCGCACCTGACCGCCGGCGAGGGAGCCGCACAAGGCGGCGACGCCAGGCTTGCCTTTTCAGCGAGTACGGCGCTCCTGAGCGAGGACATCCGGTGCGAGTTCGTCTATCCGTCAGATGCCCACACCAACACAGTTGCCGGATTGGCGAAGCGCGCCGGGATTACGGTGGAGGAGTTGCTCACGCAGGTCGAAAACGGGCGACGGGAGCAAGAGGCCGGCTATGCGGCCGACCCGGAAGGGTTCTGCGGACGGGTTTCCGCCCTCCTTCGCGACCATGCCCGGCTCGATGTCGGCAGTGCGGTCGTCCCGCACCCGTTCGACGTGCCACCGGTCAAACCGGTCACCAGGGACGAGAAGGAACGCTACCTGCGTTTCATCGCGAGCGCCGGCTATTATGCCCTGAATGATCGTTGCCGGTTCGGTGGTGACAATCGCACTCTGCTGTCCGACATCGGAAAGCTCGCCGAGAAACTCCGGTACGATCACCGGACGGCGCTCCAGTACTTCGTCTACGGCACCACCTTCTACATCGAGGACCACGCGGCCAATCCTGAACAGCGGTGCAAGCTGACGCCGCTTCTGCTGGATATGACGCGCACGCAGATCGGTTTCTGATCTTCCCTTTCAGGCAAACAGTTCGGGCGATCAATGCACGCGAGCGCGAATGGGCCGTCCAAACGAAGACACCGGCCACGAGGGCCGGTGTCTGACGGGTGCTGTCGGTGATTTCGCCGAGGCTCAGGGCGCCAGCGGGAAGCAGTTGATGGACTTTCGGCTCAGGGCGCTGCATGCCAGCCGTGCGGTCTTCTGGTTGAAGCCTGCAAAACGGGCCCGGTAGATCGTCTTCTCGGCCTTGTGGAACGCCATCGCGATGGCTTTCTTGCCGGACAGGGCCTTGACGCCGGTCTTCCGGGCGAGGCTCAGCCGGCGTGTCGCGTCTTCCTTGCGGGAGAACGCGCCGATTTGGATCGACCAGGTGTCTGTCACCGAAGCGGTGGTTGCCGGAGCGTCGTCAGCGTCTTCGGTGACGGTCTTGGTGGCGGAAACCGTTTCCGTGATCTTGGGCAGGGGAGGCACGATCGCCGCAGCCACGACAGGCTTGGCGGCCGCTTCGGTGATGACGAGAGGCTTGCCGACTTTCTTTGGCGCGATATTGCGATCCGCATCCGTCAGGGTATTGGCCGACTGCTGCGCCTTTTTCGAGGCGCTGGCGACCTGGACGCGGGCCTTGCGGCTGCGGGAGATGTCCGCGAGAACGGCTTTCGAGCGACGCTTGGAAGCCTTGCGCATGGACTGTGACAGAATCTTCCGCATCTGCGCGTTGCGGGACTTGCCGGTCCGGCCACCGAGGACGACACCGACCAGGTGACGCTTGCCGCGCCGGATCGAGGACGTGAGGTTGTACCCCGAGGCCCGGGTGTAGCCCGTCTTGATGCCGTCAATGCCCTGCATGCGGCCGAGGAGACGGTTGTGGTTGCCGTATGTGCGGCCGCGGAACTTGAACTTGCGCGTTGCGAAATGCTTGTAGAACTTGGGGAAATCGCGCTGGAGGCGGATGCCGAGACGGGCCATGTCGCGTGCGGTGGTCACCTGCTTCTTGTGGGGCAGGCCGGACGCGTTGCGGAACGTCGTGCGTTTCATGCCGATGCGGCGCGCCGTCTTTGTCATGCGCTGGGCGAATTTCCACTCGGATTCGGAAATATTCTCGGCGACGACGACGGCAACGTCATTTGCGGACTTGGTCACCAGGGCCCGGATGGCGTCGCGGACCCGAATGGTCTGACCGGGTTTCAGGCCGAGCTTGGAAGGCGGTTGGCCGGCGGCGTGCCGGGATACCTTCAGCTTCGAAGAGTAAGAGAAACGGCCCGCCCGCATTTCCTCGAAGAGGACATAGAGCGTCATCATTTTCGTCAGTGACGCGGGATAGCGGCGCTTGTCGGCACTACGGGCATAGATGACGCGATCGGTGTTGGCATCGATGACGATACCGGCATAGGCCTGCCGGGCTTGCGCCTGTTCGACCGGTACGGTCGCGGCGAACACCCCGGCCGTCACGGCGAGGGCGCAGGCCAGTGGCTTGAAGAGTTTCAGGCGAAGGTTCCCCTCGGATACTCGATACATTACTCACATCCTTCGTCTCACAGGGACGGCCCTGGACAGGGATCTTCGGGCGGTCCGCATATTGTGTGTTCACGGGGTGCAGTTTGCAGGATGCCGGTACGTTCCCATCCGAAACGTGCGCAGACCTGAAACGCTCGCGGGCGTTTCGATTCGCGCGGGGGCACCTGACTGACCGGAGTTCGATTCCCTGCTGAACATGTCTTCGATCATTGTCCGTCGAGGGCGTTACCAAAGCGTAAAATTTGACGAAAATCCTTCGATTTTCCTAACGGGATGGCCATTGTGCAGCGCAATAAAATCCTCTTGACATTCCTTGTGCGGCGCTTATATTGCAATGCACAAACAACAAGAACAGCGGCAAGAATTACTGGTCAATTGTGGCTACACGGAGATGAAGCATGATCAAGAATATTGAAGACTTCCAGAGCATGGGCAAAGAGCAGTTCGACGCGAGCGTCGCCTCCGCGACGGCCATGTCGAAGGGTTTCCAGAGCATCGCGACGGAAATGGCGGATTTCTCGAAGAAGTCCTTCGAGGAAGGCACGGCCGCCATGGAAAAGGCGTTCGCCGCCAAGTCGCTCGACAAGGCTGTTGAAATCCAGACCGCCTATGCGAAGTCGGCCTACGAGTCCTATGTCGGTCAGATGACGAAGCTCGGTGAGCTCTACGTCGACGCCGCCAAGGAAGCCTACAAGCCGTTCGAATCGCAGTTCGCCGAATTCACCGGCAAGGTCGCTCCGAAGAAAGCTTCCTGATCCAAGGATCGGTTTTTTCGCAAAAGCCCGGTGCCGCAAGGCACCGGGCTTTTTTGTTTTGCAGCCAGGTCTCGGTTGGCGGCACAATCGGATTGTTCGACGCGTGATCGATTTGGAACGCATGGTTGCCGTTGCGGGGTCGAAATCGGTAGCGATATCTCTATATTGTTCGACGGATGGGTCACCTCACTGCCTAACCCCAAAAGATTTTCCAACCCAGACACGATGACGAGACGAGTGAAACCATACGACATCCGGTTGGCCGGACGCGACGAGAACGGTGACGACGGCCAGGACGGCGGTCCGGGAACCGGCGTCGTCACGCGGACACGGCAAAAGACCAAGAAGCCCAGCATGTACAAGGTGCTGCTGCTCAATGACGACTACACGCCGATGGAGTTCGTCGTGCACGTGCTGGAACGGTTCTTCGGAAAGGGACGGGAAGAGGCGACCCGCATCATGCTGCATGTCCACCAGAAGGGGGTCGGGGTGTGCGGCGTCTACACGTACGAAGTCGCGGAAACAAAAGTTACACAAGTTATGGACTTTGCGCGTCAACACCAGCATCCTTTGCAATGCACTATGGAAAAGGAGTAGTACCCCGCCGTGCCGACATTCTCCCGAAGTCTCGAAGACGCGCTGCACAGAGCGCTGGCCCTTGCAAACGAACGCTGCCACGAATACGCGACGCTGGAGCACCTGCTGCTCGCCCTGATCGAGGATCAGGACGCGGCCTCCGTGATGCGCGCCTGCAACGTGGACCTCGACCTGCTGCGCAAGAACCTCGAGGACTACGTGGACAACGAACTCTCCAGCCTCGTTGTCGACGATGACGAGGATTCAAAGCCGACCGCAGGGTTCCAGCGCGTGATCCAGCGCGCCGTCATTCATGTCCAGTCTTCCGGTCGCGAAGAGGTCACCGGCGCGAACGTGCTGGTGGCGATATTCGCCGAGCGCGAAAGCCACGCGGCCTATTTCCTGCAGGAGCAGGACATGACCCGCTACGACGCGGTGAACTACATCAGTCACGGCATCGCAAAGCGTCCCGGCGCCTCCGATCCCAAGGCGGCCAAGGGCGCAGAAGAGGAATCCGGAGAGGAAGGCGAAGAGGGTGGCGTGCAGGCCGGCGATGCGCTCGAGGCCTATTGCGTCAACCTCAACAAGAAGGCGTCCGACGGCAAGATCGATCCGCTGATCGGCCGGGAGAAGGAAGTCGAGCGCACGATCCAGGTGCTCTGCCGGCGCCAGAAGAACAATCCGCTGTTCGTTGGTGACCCCGGCGTGGGCAAGACCGCGATCGCGGAGGGTCTCGCGCGCAAGATCGTGAACGGGGAAGTTCCCGAGGTGCTGCGCGACGCGACGATCTTCCAGCTCGACATGGGCGCGCTGCTGGCCGGCACGCGCTACCGCGGCGATTTCGAGGAGCGTCTGAAGGCGGTCGTCAAGGAGATCGAGGATTATCCCGGCGCGATCATGTTCATCGACGAGATCCACACCGTGATCGGTGCGGGTGCCACCAGCGGCGGTGCGATGGACGCCTCCAACCTGCTCAAGCCCGCGCTGTCATCAGGAGCGCTTCGCTGCGTGGGCTCAACGACTTACAAGGAATTCCGGAACCATTTTGAGAAGGACCGTGCGCTGGTGCGGCGATTCCAGAAGATCGACATCAACGAACCGACGGTTCCCGATACGATCAAGATCCTCAAGGGTCTCAAGCCCTATTTCGAGGAGTTCCACAAGATCCGCTACACCAACGAGGCCATCAAGACCGCGGTGGAGCTTTCCGCGCGCTACATGTCCGACCGCAAGCTTCCGGACAAGGCGATCGACGTGATCGACGAGACCGGCGCCTCGCAGATGCTGCTGCCGGATTCGCGGCGCAAGAAGAAGATCGGCGTGAAGGAAATCGAGGCGACCATCGCGACGATGGCGCGGATTCCGCCCAAGACCGTGTCGAAATCCGATGCGGATTCGCTTCGTGACCTCTCCGGAGATCTCAAACGCGTTGTTTTCGGCCAGGACCGGGCGATCGAGTCGCTGTCGTCCGCCATCAAACTGTCGCGGGCCGGCCTCCGCGAACCGGAAAAGCCCATCGGGTGCTATCTCTTTTCGGGCCCGACGGGTGTCGGCAAGACCGAGGTCGCACGTCAGCTGGCGACGCTGCTCGGTGTGGAACTGCTTCGCTTCGACATGTCGGAGTACATGGAGCGCCACACGGTGTCGCGCCTGATCGGTGCGCCTCCGGGTTATGTCGGGTTCGACCAGGGCGGTCTGCTGACCGACGGCGTCGACCAGCATCCCCATTGCGTGCTGCTGCTCGACGAGATCGAGAAGGCGCATCCGGACCTTTTCAACATCCTCCTGCAGGTGATGGACCACGGCAAGCTCACCGATCACAACGGCAAGAGCGTGGATTTCCGCAACGTCATCCTCATCATGACGACGAATGCGGGCGCGGCCGACCTCGCCAAGCCTCCGATCGGCTTCAACCAGTCGAAACGCGAAGGTGATGACGAGGAAGCCATCAACCGGCTATTCACGCCGGAGTTCCGCAATCGACTCGATGCGGTGATTCCCTTCGGCAACCTGCCGCGCGACGTCGTCCGGCGTGTGGTCGAGAAGTTCGTCCTGCAGCTCGAAGCGCAGCTGCAGGACCGCAACGTGACGATCGAACTCACCGACGAGGCCAACGACTGGCTCGCCCAGCACGGTTACGACGAGAAGTTCGGCGCACGTCCGCTCTCGCGCGTCATCCAGGAGCACATCAAGAAGCCGTTGGCGGACGAGGTCCTCTTCGGCAAGTTGCTCAAGGGCGGCACGGTCAAGGTGGTCGTGGAAGAGAACGACGAGGGCAAGAAGGTCGTCGCCTTCGAGTATCTGACCAGCGACAGCGAAAAGGCCGTCCCGGTACCGAAGAAACCGCGTGGCGGCGGGAAGGGCGGCGGCCGGAAGTCGCCGCCGCGCAAGCCCAAGAATGGCGAAGGGAACAACGGGGGCAGCGTTCCCAAAGTCCCGATGCTGGCCGACTGAAGTCCTGACGCAATGATTTGCGTCGCGGGGTAGGCGGCACGGGGCAACATGACACATCGACCGTTCGACTGGGCTTCTTTCGGCCGTGGGTCGAGAGCAGCCCTCTCGACGGGAGGTGTCGTGTTATGCGGATCCTTCCTCGGGTTCGGCGCCCTGCTGCAGGCCAGCGGGCATTCGGCCTTCGAGGGCATTCTGCTGACACTCACCGTGTGGGCCCTGCCCGGGCAGGTGGTGCTGCTGAGTTCGCTCGATGCCGGAGCGGGCTTTCTCACGATCGCCTTCGCCGTCACCCTGACGGCGGTGCGGCTCATGCCGATGGTTGTCGCGATCCTTCCCGAGATGCGCCATGACGGTCACCCGCGCTGGCAGTATTTCCTCGTCGCCCACTTCACGGCGGCGACCGTCTGGCTCGAGGCGCGCCGGCATTTCCCTGCCATGCCTGTCGAAGAACGCCTGGCGTTCATGATCGGGCTCGGGTCGACGCTCGTGGGGACGATGTGCTGCATGCTGGTCGTCGGCATGGCGCTTTCGGGCCACGTGCCCCTGCTTCTGTCGTCGGCGCTCGTTTTCCTCACGCCCTGCTATTTCTTCACAGGACTGCTGGCCGGCGCGGACGAGGCGCTCGATTACGTGAGCATATTCCTGGGCTGCGTCATTTTTGTCGCGGTTCACGCCGTCCTTCCCCAGTTCGACATGATGATCGCAGGTCTGGTGGGGGGGACGCTCGCCTACTTCTTCGCCCAGCGCCGGCGGAAGGCGACCGATGACGAATGAAGCCTACTACACGTTTGCGGTCATCCTGTTCGCCGGCGGCGCGGCGACCGTGGTGTGGCGTTTCCTGGGAGTCATCTATTCCGACCGGCTGAGGGTGGGTAGCCCGATGTTGAGCTGGGTCAAGGCGGTGGCGACCGCCTTGATAGCAGCACTCGTCATCAGGATGGTGGTGGACCCGCCCGGGCATCTCGCCGAGAGCGCCCTGGCCAGCCGTGTGCTGGCCCTGACCATCGGCTCGCTCGTGTTCCTCTTCGTGAAGCGTATCGTCGCGCTCGGCGTGGCGGCGGCGGTGTTCGTCTTCCTGGTCGCGGAACTTCTGCGCGGGGCCTGACCGCTCAGCCGGGCATGCCCGGGTCGATGACGGCGCGGATCATCCGGGCGTTTCCTGCAAGGACTTCGTTGTCTTCCATGTCCGTGCCATGGGGGCGAAGGGACTGGCCTTCCCAGCGCGGAATGATGTGGATATGCAGGTGGAAGACCGTCTGTCCGGCCGGAGCGCCGTTGAACTGCTGCAGCATGAAACCTTCCGCCCCGATGCCTTCGACGATGAGGGGGGCGAGTTTCTGGACCTTAGCCATGAGAGCGCCGAGGTCCTCCGGTGAAATGTCGATCAGGCCGGTCGCCTCGACCTTGGGAATGACCAGGGTATGTCCGGGAGACCGGGGCATGACGTCGAGAAATGCGAAGACCTCGTCATCCTCGTAGATCTTGTGGCTGGGGATTTCGCCGCGCAGGATCTTCGCGAAAATATTGTCTTTGTCGTAGCTCATCTTGTCTCTTCCGGATGATGGATGTGTGAAAGGATTCGGTGAAACCGTCGACTTCGTCAACCGCTGCCGGACTTGCGGAACGGCGTGTGGCCGGCGAGAACCCGGTTTTCCTCCTCGACATGGAGGCGTTCGTTTTCCAGGTAGTCCGCGATCGCTCTCCGCAGGCCCGGATGGGCGATGTAATGGGCGCTCATGGTTGTCACAGGCGCGTAACCGCGGGCGAGCTTGTGTGCTCCCTGTGCCCCGGCCTCGACGCGCTTCAGGCCTCTCGAAATCGCGAATTCGATGGCCTGGTAGTAACATGCCTCGAAGTGAAGAAACCGATGATCCTCCACACACCCCCAGTGCCGTCCGTAGACGGTGTCGTCGCCCACGAAATTGAGCGCCCCGGCGATGTAGCGGTCCTGCCGCCGGCACATGATCAGCAGTATCCTGTCCGCCATGGCGTCCGTGACGAGGCTGAAGAACTGGCGGGTCAGATAGGGCCGGCCCCATTTCCGGGACCCGGTATCCATGTAGAATTCGAAGAAGGCATCCCAGTGGGCTTCGGTGATGTCCTTGCCCGTGATCCACTCGATCTCGACGCCGTCGCAGACCGCCTCGGCCCGTTCCCTGCGGATGGCTTTCCTCTTGCGCGAGGCGAGTGCGGCAAGGAAGTCGTCGAAGTCGCCATAGCCGTCGTTGGACCAGTGGAACTGCTGATCGGTTCTCTGCAGCAGGCCGAGCGATCCCAGGCGCGACCACTCGGGTTCGGTCATGAAGGTGATGTGTATCGAGGACGCCTCGAGCCGTTCGGTCAGCTGGATGGCGGCATTGACGAGCATTGCCTCGTGGAGTTCGACGTCGTGGCCGTCGGCGACGAGCAGTCGCCGTCCGGTCGCCGGGGTGAACGGAACCGAGACCTGCAGCTTCGGGTAGTATCGGCCACCGGCACGCTCGAACGCGTCGGCCCAGCCGTGGTCGAACACATACTCGCCCTGGGAATGGCCCTTGAGGTAACAGGGCATCGCGGAGACGATCGTCCCGTCGTCATCCGCCAGGACGATGTGCTGCGGCAACCAACCGGTCTCGGCGCGCACCGATCCGCTTTCCTCGAGGGCATTCAGGAAAGCGTGGCTGATGAACGGGTTGTGGGGAACCGAAGCGGGATTGGCGCAGGCGTCCCAATCTTCTGCAGCGACATCTGATATCTCTGCGTGGACCGTAGCTGTTTTTGCCGGGCTGTCTTTCATACGGGGCTAATCTGGCGGCGCGACGTGCGTATGGCAAGTCATGGACGGAAACCTTCGAAAACCATCGCGTCCGCCCATCTGGCAGCGGTTCTGCGATCCTCCGGCGACCTGACCGTCCATGTGAGCAAGGGCAGGCCGAGGCGACGGGCAAGCCAGGGCGCGGGCGCGGGAAGATGGCGAACATTGTAGTTGATGAAGTCCGGCCGGGCGCCCGAGCGGCAGAGAAGATGGGTCAGGCACATGCGTTTCAACGCGCCGATCTGCGGCCATTCCGCAGCCGTGAAACGCTCCGCGACGAGCCCGCGCGGCCTGCCGGGGCATAGCGTGACGAACCGGGCGACGGAGCCCGGGTCGAAGGACATGAGCGCCACCGGCCCGTCATAATGCTCGAGGCACTCCGCAATGCGTTGTTCGAGCGGTCCGGGTGCCGTCCAGGAACTCTTGGTTTCGAGTACCAGCGGCACAGCACCATCGACCTGTTCGAGGAGTTCGGGCAGGGTCTGGATTCGATCCGCGGTCTGCCTGAAGGCCACCGACTTCAGTTCCGCCGTTGACCTTGCCAGCACGTCGCCGCGTTCCACGGTCAGCCGGTCGAGCGTCTCGTCATGGAAAACGACGGCTTCGCCGTCGCCGGCCAACTGGAGGTCGAGTTCTATCGCGTAGCCGGCTTCCATCGCCGCGGCGATGGCGCTCTCGGTGTTTTCGACGATGCCCCGGTCCGCGTCGTGCAGGCCCCGATGGGCGACCGGCCGAGCCGTCAGCCAGTCGAACCTGCCCATCGACCGGCTGCCTAGCGCACTTCGAAGACGGCGTCGACCTCCACCGCCACGTTGAGCGGAAGGCTGCCGGCGCCGACGGCGAATCGGGCGTGACGACCGCGGTCGCCAAGGGCCTCGACCATGAAGTCCGAAGCCCCGTTGATGACGGCGGGATGTTCCGTGAACCCGGGTACGGCATTGACGAAACCGCCGAGCTTCAGGCAGCGCACGATTCGCTCGAGGTCGCCGTCGAGGGCCGCGCGCACCTGTGCGAGAATGTTGATGGCGCAAAGCCGTGCCGCGGCCTGGGCATGCTCGACGGAGATTTCCGCACCGACCGTGCCCTGGTATTCGAGACCATCGGGTCCGAACGGCACCTGTCCGGACACGAACACCTGGTTGCCGCTGATCGTGTATGCGACGTAGTTCGCGACGGGGGCGGCCGGCGTCGGCAGGGTGACGCCCATTTCTTCAAGCCGTGCGGCGATGGTGCTCATTCTTCTCGTCTCCTTCAAGGATGTTGCCGGAGGGTTGCTCCGGCGCGTGGGGATTGCGCGACATTACATCAACACCGGGCGAATGTGAGGGGGGTTGCCCGATTTTGCCGGCGTTCACTCAGCTGTTCCGGGCGTGCATATCCCGGATGTAAAAGGCGGTCATGAGGTCCAGGTGGGCGCCGCCACCGTTCTTGAACAGGGTTACGGCATCGCGGTCGGTGCGGCCCGGAAGGCCGTTGCACAGATCGTGGAAATCGCCCCGGACATCGCTTTCGGAGATCACGCCATCGGCGAGCGGTTTGCCCAGTTCGCCGATGTCGTGCAGGGCGGTATGCCGAGAATCCACGTAGATGTCCGCCTTGGCGACCAGTTCGTCGTCGGCCTCGCGCATGTCCGGCCGGAAGGCGCCGATAAGGTCCACGTGGGTGCCGGGACGGATGCTGGCGCCGTGGATCAGCGGCGCGGTCGACATGGTCGCCGAGGTGACGATGTCGGCCTCTCCGAGAGCCGCATCGAGGTCATCCGAAACGAGGATCTCCCGATTGCCGGGCGTCAGGTCCGAGACGAGCTGCTGTGCACGGGACTTGTTGCGATTCCAGACGAGAATGCGCTCGAGCCCGGGGAAAAGCTCGAGATAGGCGTCGACCATCGAACGGGCGACGACCCCCGCACCGACGACCGTAAGGGTCCGTGAGTCCTCGCGGGCGAGAAACCTCGCGCCGAGAATGGAATCGCCCGCGGTTTTCCACTTGGTGACCAGGTCGCCGTCCACCAGTGCGAGCGGGACCCCGGTACGATGATCGAAGAGCGAGACGATACTGTGGATGGAGGGCAGGGGCGGTTCGCGCGAGGTATTGCCGGGAAAAATGTTGGCCGTCTTCAGGCCGAGCCCGCGTCCCTCGATCCATGCGGCCCGATTGAGCATCGAATCGGGGCCGTTCGTCAGGAGAAGGTCGCCGAGTTCGGCGGCCGGACCGCGGTGGCCCTCCGCAATGGCGTCCGAAATGGCGGTCCAGGTCAGTCGATGCTCGACATCGTCACGCTTGATGAAGGGAATAGCGGCCATGGACGAGACCTCGTGTTGTTGAAGACGCTCGGGCGGAGCGAGCTGCGGGGTGGAACCTTTGCCCCCTGATACCATCCCTTTCGCGGTTCTGCCCGGATTTCTGTCGCCGGCTTGCCGACGGAGCGAACATGCATATATCTCACCAGACGGCCGGTTCGCTTTCGTCCACCGGAAATGCTATCCGTTCGTCCGGACCAACGACACGCACGAAAGGGAAACCCACGTGTTGCGAAACCTCATGAAACTGCCCGCCGTTGCGCTTGCGGGGCTCCTGTCCTTGCCCCATCTGCAAATCGGCGAAGCGGACGCAGCCGGGCGCGCAGGCATCCTGGCACACAGGGCCGTCTACGACCTGTCGCTTCTCGAGGCATCGGAACGCTCCGGTATTTCGGGCGTGCGCGGCCGGCTGGTGCAGGAGGTGGACCGCATCGGTTGCGAGGGGTTCACCGTCAACTACCAGATCGTCACCGAGTACAGAAACCGGGAAGGCAAGGCGCATGTCTCGGATATCCGCGCGACGTCCTGGGAGTCTGCGGACGGGAGCAGCTTCCGGTTCAGCACGAGGCAGTTCCTCAACAAGAGCCTGAGCGAGGAGACCATGGGCCGTGCGTCGCGCGGCGCCGAGGGCAAGCCGGGCACGGGCGTTCTTTCCAAGCCGTCCGAAGAGCAGTTCGATCTTGCGCCCGAGGTGGTCTTCCCCACGGAACACACCTCACGGATCCTCGACGCGGCGCTGGAGGGCGAACAGTTCGAAAGATCGCTCGTCTATGACGGCACGAACGGCAAGAAGGTTTTCCGGGCCGTGTCCTTCGTCGGCAAGGAGCGAAAGCCGGGCGAGGCCGCGTCGGACTTCAAGGGAGCCGAAGTTCTCCAGAACCTGAGGTCATGGCCCGTGACCGTGAGTTTCTTCGAGGAAACGGACAACCCGGCCGGCGAACAGACGCCGAGCCACGAGATCAGGTTCATCATGTTCGAAAACGCGGTTTCGCGGGACCTCGTGCTCGACTACGGCGACTTCTCGGTCCGCGGCGAACTGAAGGACCTTGCCGCCTTCGAGCGGGAAGCCTGCAAGGACTGACGGGTGCGACAGCCGAGGCCGGCCTATCCTTCGTAGACCCGGCCCTTGAGAATCGAGTCGCGGCCGAATTTCTCCCTCAGGCGGTCCATGGCCCTTTCCGCATTCGCCCGCTTGCCCGCGTCCGGGTCGAGCAGGTTCGCCTGTCCCGCGAGCTGTTCCGACACGAGGTTGGTGAACCCGACGCCGATCAGTCGGAACTCCCGAGGGCTATCTTATTGACCTACCACATTCGAACGATGAGAGTTTTTGAGCGAGAAGCCAGCGTTGGACTGTGAAACTGAAATCACGCCTGAGATGATCGAGGCAGGCTCACATGCGTATGGTCTGCACGACCCCTATTTTGACGATGAGGTGCGGGCCGCGCTAACCGAAGCCATCCGGGCTATGTTTTCAAAATTTGTTCGATCTTGTTGAACAAATCGGTCGCTTTTTTTGTGCGACGCTGAATGGTTGAAATGGTTTTTTCAATTTGCTCACGTTTGTGGTCACCGATGCCAAACGTCAGTTCTTTTTTGGACATGCAGAACACTCTTGCGGTGTCGCCTTCGTTGCTTACGCGCCAAGCGTCGTGAATAATTCGGTTCCGTTCTTCGGATGGATCTTAACAGCCATTTGCTAAAGTTTTGAACTTTGCGATGAATGGTTCAAGCGCAGGTTCACGAGCACTTCGCTGTACGAGTAAAGCGTTGATGGCGTTGAAACGCGGCCAAACGCTCATCATTTGAGCGGTAAGGCAAGCGCCGCGCGAACCAGGAACCTTGGCGAGTATCCAAACGGTGCGGTCCAAGGTGTGTTCGAACTCGGCCCACTCCGCTGCGGTTTGCCCAATTAAATTGAATATCTCATGGTTATCAGGTGGGCGTGTGTAGACGCGTGGTGTTGTGATCCCGGCGAAGTCGGATATTCGATACGAACCTGTATCTGCCGTAAGGGCGTAGTGCTTTGGTTTTCGATTTGTCATAGTGAGCCCCATGGACAAAGAGACAGAACAGCGCCGCGATGAGATGTTGGAGCATTTGCCAACAACGCTTCCAAAGCCCCGCACCTAGCGGGACCGGGAACCGCCGAAAGCCTAACCTACAGGAAAGGGGAAGCCCGCCAAATAGGCGGACTGTGCTATAGGAACCGTACCGGTGGCGGCACCGGCGTTTGGGACGGTAGGGCCTCGGGATGCTAGATGGACATCGGGCTCCTGGTCGCCGTCACCGAGAATTCAATGTACATCATTGGATTTGAGTCTGTCTCAGCGGAGTTTTGCAAGCTGCAGCGATTGATCAGCGCGAAATGAGACTCAACGGTGTTCGTGTACTAGAACGTTCCCCGGACATACTCTCCCTTGGAATGATTGACGCGACCGTGGCCGGAGAATACGCGGCCAATGTGGCGGTAGACTTTGGCTTCGTCCGTCATGAGGTATGACTTCCGGCTGGCGGTCTGGACGAGGGATCGGGCGCAAGGTGCGGGCGTTAACGCTAACCACATGAAAGGACCTGACTTCGCATTCACGTTCGACTTATGAAAATAGGGCATACTTGGTGAGGATAGGCTTGTTGTTGTGCGCATTCATCGCCTCACCGCCAATGTAGTTTTTGTCCGCTTTGATGACCTTGTTGGAGCCGCCGATGTGGCCTCGCTTCTGGTCGATGGCGCACTCCCGCAGACGGTGGAAAAGGAACCACGCGCTTTCGTATGTGACGCCTAGCATCCGTTCAAGCTGCTTGGCCGACGTGCCCTTCTCGCTGGACGCCATGAGTTGAGCCGCCAGCACCCATTTGCTAAGCGGGATCTTCGACCGTTCCATGACTGTTCCAACGGTGACGGTGAACGGCTTGCGGCAGTCTTTGCATTTGTAAACACCGGGACGAGTGCTCTTGCCCTTCAACTTGGTAGTGCGGTCATCTATGACACCGCAGCGCGGGCATACGGGACCGTCAGGCCAGACGATACATTCAAGGTGTTCCCGTGCTTTGTCATTGTCGTGGTAGATCGGACGCGTGAAATCGACTTTTGACTTGGCCCGATTCCCTTCCTGTTGTTTCTAATATTGGAACCGAAGCGTCGTACGTTAACCGGATAATGTCTAGATTTTACATGACTGGCCTTCCCCGCAACACACCTAACTATGTGCTTCTCCTATCGGACGACGAATTGTTGATTGTCAGAGGATGGCGGAGGGAAGGCTTTGAATTAGCATTTCGAAATAGCATTGTGGTTCGGATGTAAAAATCATGTGTTCTTGAATGCCTAGAGAGTGCGTTAGTTACCCAATTTCTATCTTGACTCATAAAAAAAATGGATAAAAATAATTTTGGTGTTTCTTCGTGTGTCACGTTGGGGGGGGCAATGTCGCATCGTTACTGTGGACGAGATCGTTGTCCAATTCAGGTTATAAATCCTTACCTAAATGCATTATTGAGTTGGAGCACCTCGGCATTAGTACTTGCCGTTCCATTTTTTAATTCAACTAGTGCAAGCGTGAAAAATATATCTTCAATTGGAAATATCACCCAACTGAGCTTGACATCGGTTGGCTTGTTGTGTGCAATAATTATTAGTGCTATAATTTCGTCCTATGAGAGACATAAACATCCGACCTTGTGCGTCGTGCACGCGTGCGGGATTCCAGGTATTATCTTGGCTATTCTGGCAGCGGTGAATCCATGAAAGTATTGAGACTATCGTTGAGGCATCATTTGGCTGGTGCCTCGATGGGTATTTTTGTCCTTTTTGCCGTCAGCCAATTGTTGGCAATTTGGGACCCGCAGTCCGAAAAGTTTAGTTCTCCTCCTGACCCACACTCCTATGCTCTAGTGTCTCAGCACAACTATGTTGGTTTATTTAGAGTTGGGGCGGCGAAAGCATTGCGTCATGATCGGGTTGTCAAGCTTGGATATTCGGTCAATGAGCTTTGTTCCGTGCCTTTCAAAGAGAATGTATTGTCTACATCTACTGGTCAACGAGTAACTAGCTTTCGAAAGACCGATATTAGATGGGGGAATCCCTATGTGTTGGCTTCCAATTCCCAAACAATTCGGGAAATATGTAAATCGAATGGCATAACGAAATTCGCGATTACGGATTCGAATGATGTACGGAAGGCGATGTTGAAAGTTGGTAAAAAGCCATTGTTTGTTGCACTTTCGGACTAAGAACAATTTGGTTGGTTCCAACTCTCTCTTTGTTTCCCATTTACTCGTAGACCCGACCCTTAAGAATCGAGTCGCGGCCGAATTTCTCCCTCAGTCGGTCCATGGCCCTTTCTGCGTTCGCCCGCTTGCTCGCGTCCGGGTCGAGCAGGTTCGCCTGGCCCGCGAGCTGTTCGGACACGAGGTTGGTGAACCCGACGCCGATCAGTCGGAACTTCTCGCCCTTCGTCTCTCCGGCAAGCAGCGGCCTGGCCGCCTTGAACAGGATGTCGGCGAGCTGACTGGGGCTGTCGAGCGTATGGCTTCGGGTGCGGGTCCGGAACTCGGCCGTCTTCAGCTTGAGGACGACCGTGCGCCCGGCCACGCCGGCCTTCTTCGTGCGGCGTGAAACCTTCTCGCAGAGCGACCACAGGATCCGTTCCAGCGCCTCGCGGTCGGAGATGTCCTCGTTGAAGGTGGTCTCCGCACTTATGCTCTTGGCCTCGCCGTGCGGCTTGACGGTCCGGTCGTCCTCTCCCCGGGAGAGAAAATAGAGCCTGTCGCCCATCACCCCGTATCGCGACACCAGCGTCTTGCGGTCCGTCTTCTGAAGATCGGCGATAGTGCGGATGCCGTCCTTGCGGAGTTTTTCGCGGAACGACTTGCCCACGCCCCAGATCAGCCCGACCGGCTGGGTCCGAAGGAATTCGACGGCTTCCGCCTTGCCGATGACGGAAAACCCGCGCGGCTTGTCGAAGTCCGAAGCGACCTTGGCGAGGAACTTGTTGTAGGACAGGCCTATGGAGACCGTGATGCCGATCTCGGCCTCTATGCGCTTGCAGAGCAGGGCGAGCGTCCTGGCAGGCGTGCGGCCATGCAGGCGTCCGGTGCCGGTCAGGTCCAGAAACGCCTCGTCGATCGACAGAGGTTCGACGAGGGGAGTGAGTTCGCGCATGAGCGTGCGGATCTCGCCGCCGATCCGGCTGTACTTCTCCATGTCGGGCTTGATCACGATGGCGTCGGGACAGGCCTTCAGGGCCTTGAACATGGGCATGGCCGAGCCGACGCCGTTTATGCGGGCGATGTAACATGCGGTGCTCACCACGCCGCGGCGACCGCCGCCGACGATGACCGGCTTGTCGCGCAGTTCCGGATTGTCCCGCTTTTCGACGGCGGCGTAAAAGGCGTCGCAGTCGAGATGGGCAATGGAGAGCGTGTCGATTTCCCCGTGGCGGAGAAGGCGCGAACTGTGGCACTCGGCACACCGCGGGCCGGGGCCTGCGGGGGCGAGGCAGTCTCTGCAGAAACCGGGAATGTGCTGTGTCATCTGGCCATGCCCGCCACGCCTGACGGGGCGGTCCGAAACGTCTGGCCGGTATTGTAGTCCCGCCGGGGGCGGGTGTCATCGGGAAGCGGGGACTGCGCCCAGTTCGGTGGTGATGTAGGTCACCATCTCGGGCCAGTTGTCGGTCCGGAAATGCGCTTCTTCCATGGGGTCGACCACCCGGGAAAGGCGCTGGTCCTGGAGAAAATGCACCAGGGTGACATCGGGCGTGTGAGACGCCACGGAGAGGATGTTGCTTGGACTGTCGTCCAGGAACATCACGGGATGGCCGTGATCGGCGATCATGTGGCGCACGGTCGGGCCCTTGGCGCCGATATTCGCGATCACGGGATACTCCATGCCATGATCGCGCAGATTCCGGGTGCGGGCATCGAGGTATTTGGGCGGCAGGTTCGTGAGCAGCACGATCTGCGCGTGATTCTCCAGTTCGCGCAGGCCGTCGACCGCCCCGTCTATCGGGTCGAGCGCATGGGTGTGTTCGTCGAAAAAGCCGAGAATGAAGCGCGAGACGTCATGTGCGGGGGCAGGTTCGTTCGTGTCCACGCACCTGATGTTTCCGTTGAGCGCAAAACTTGATGCATCGAGCCAGTGACCGTGCCGGTCGAGATAGTCCTCCAGGCCGCGGAGGAAGTGCACGATGACCTCGTCGACGTCACATATGATGACGGGCTGCCCCGGCTCGATGTCCAGTCGGTCGAGCTGGTCGGTCACTTCGCGGCTGATCGGTTCGGCAAATGTCATTTTCGGGTCAGAACTCTTCGGGCGATTCCGGGTGTTTCGGGGGCGAGCCCTGTCGA
Source organism: Hyphomicrobiales bacterium (assembly GCA_965227875.1). GTDB lineage: Bacteria > Pseudomonadota > Alphaproteobacteria > Rhizobiales > JAJFHC01. The sequence continues at coordinate 4,880,410 of OZ245783.1, read as the reverse complement.
CTCGCAGAACATGAAAAGCAGCGTTTCATCGCCAAGGAGATAGTCCAGAATACCGGCAAGGAAAGGTCTTTCCGTCAGCTTCGGCCGCAGGTCCTGGGGCGCAATCCCGGTGAGACTCAAGAAGCGCTCGAGTCGCTCCTCATCGGCAGCCAGGAATGAGACCGTCTGCAACGCCACAGTTTCGGCGTCTTCTTCGCTAAATTCCCGCTGTCTCATGAAATGTGTCCGAGAAGTGAACCGCTTGCGCGCCCTTCCGGTAACCTTGGACCGCCGGGGGCGACACAGGGTAGATTGAGGCCGGGGATTCGGCAACGGGCCCCGGACGGGCGGCGACAGACTTAGTGCCGTATTGTCGGTTTTGTTACGATTGTATCAATACTTAGGGAGTAACTTCCGGAATGTATTCGAGGACGGCAGAGCACACAGGACGCCCCGGGCGATGGCGAAGACCGTATTGATCGTCGAAGACAACGAGCTGAACATGAAGCTTTTTCATGATCTGCTCGATGCGCACGGCTATGAGACGCTTCAGACGCGCGACGGTCTGAAGGCGCTCGATATCGCCCGTGAGCACATGCCGGACCTCATCCTAATGGACATCCAGCTTCCGGAGGTTTCCGGCCTGGAGGTCACGAAATGGCTCAAGGAAGACGACACGCTTCGCGGCATTCCGGTCATCGCCGTCACGGCATTCGCCATGAAGGGAGATGAGGAAAAGATCAGGGAAGGGGGCTGCGAGGCCTACATTTCCAAGCCCATCTCCGTGTCCACTTTTCTGGAGACGGTTCAAGAGTTTCTCGAGGACAGGCAATGACTGCGCGCGTACTTGTGGTCGACGACATCTTGGCGAACGTCAAGCTGCTCGAAGCGAAGCTGACGGCGGAATATTTCGAGGTCGTCACGGCCAATACCGGTCCCGAGGGACTGGAGACCGCGCGCAACCTGCAGCCCGACATCGTGCTTCTCGACGTCATGATGCCCGGCATGGACGGTTTCGAAGTCTGCCGTCAGCTCAAGGAAGACCAGTCGACGCAGCATATCCCGGTCGTGATGGTGACCGCGCTTGACCAGCCTGCGGACCGGGTCCAGGGCCTCGAGGCGGGTGCCGACGATTTCCTGACCAAACCGGTGGATGACGTCGCGCTTTTCGCCCGGGTGCGAAGCCTGGTGCGCATGAAGATGCTCATGGACGAGTTGCGGTCGCGCGCCACGACCAGCGAGACCATGGGCATATTCGACGATCCCTCCGAAAAGGATGCCGAACCCAGGGGAAGCCGCGTGCTTCTGGTCGACGACCGCGAGGCGTCCGCAAACCGCATTGTCTCGATCGTGGACGACGAGCATCATGTCGAGGTGTTCTCGGACCCGCAGCAGGCGCTTTTCGCGTCCGCGGAGCAGGACTGGGACATGATCGTCGTGTCGCTCAGCCTGAAGCAGTCCGACGGGCTGAGGCTGTGTTCGCAGCTGAGGTCGCTGGAACGCACACGCGCCATGCCGATCCTCGTCATCGTCGAGCCGGAGGACACGTCCCGTCTCCTGCGCGCCCTCGATATCGGGGTCCACGACTATCTGCTGCGGCCAATCGAGCGAAACGAACTGAAGGCGCGTATCCGTACGCAGCTGCGCAAGAAGCGCTACGCGGAGCGCCTGCGGTCCAGCGTCGCGCAAAGCCTCGAACTCGCCATCACGGACCCGCTGACGGGCCTCTACAATCGTCGGTACATGGAAAGCCATCTGGGGACGCTCGTCGAGCACGCGATCCAGCGCCGCAAGGCCATATCCCTGATGGTCATCGACATCGATTTCTTCAAGTCGGTCAACGACAATCACGGCCATGACGTGGGCGACGAGGTGCTCAAGGAGTTTGCCGGTCGGATCCGGGAGAACATTCGCGGCATCGACATGGCCTGCAGGATGGGCGGCGAGGAATTCGTGCTCGTGATGCCCGACACCGACATGGCGCTTGCCTATACGATCGCCGAGCGCCTGAGGCAGTCGATCGGCGGCGTGCCGTTCGACGTCAACGCCACGTCCGGGGCGCTGTCGATCACCATCAGCATCGGCATGTCCACCCTCGAACGGGAGGACGACGACGCCGACACCCTGCTCAAGAGGGCGGACAAGGCCCTCTACCGGGCAAAGCGCGACGGCCGCAACCGTGTCGTCGCTGACGCTGCCTGACTTCCGCACACCCTGAAATTCTTGATCTGTGGGCTGCCGTGACCCGCGTTACAGCCGGAGCCGCCGTGGCAGCCGTGTGCGCGGTTAAGGTTAAACGTTCACTAACAATTGTATAAGGAAGGGTCAGAAACGACCTTCCGATTGCTTTTGCAGGTAATTCGGCTAGTGTTCCTTCAACAACAAGCACCGCTGGAAACCGGCGGTCAGGGAAGTTGAACAGAGGACAGTCGAGCAGACCTACCTGTCGATACACCGTCAGGTCGGGACCGTCTCGGAAAACTTGTCCAAGATACCCTGCGGAGCGCTCAGGTCCGCCGCATCTCCTGGGTCCGTAGGGTCAAGGCCGGTCTGGAACGGTTGGAGTGGCCTCCTCGTGATTGCCGTACCGGGCCGGCCGCTCTTTGGCCGGCGACATCAGATCGCAGGCAAGTCCGCACATTGACGGGCTGGGGAACGGACAGGGCCGGATCCGAGAGGATCCGGCCCTGTCTATTTCAGTTCTGTTTCAGTCGATGACTTTTCGAGATCCCGGAACACAAAAAGGGCGCCGAAACACCGGCGCCCTGCAAGTCTGCGAAACAGGCTTGGATACTTACTTTATTTTGCCTTCCTTGAATTCGACGTGCTTGCGCGCCACGGGATCGTACTTACGGACGGTCATCTTTTCCGTCATCGTGCGCGAATTCTTCTTCGTCACGTAGAAGAAGCCCGTGTCTGCGGTGCTGTTTAGGCGAATCTTGATCGTTGTCGGCTTGGCCATGTCTCTGAACCTTCTGTGGAACCCTGTCCCCGCTCGTGCTGCGGTCGGTCCCGGCGCGTCTGGTGCCGTTTCGGCAAATCTGGCAGCACACTACTCAGGAAATCGTCGCTGTCAAGCGAATGTGCGTTCAGGTGCGCAGCCGATAGCCGGTCTTGAAGATCCACCAGATCGCCACCAGGCATGACGCCAGGAAGAGCGAAATCATGCCCAGGCTCACGTCTACGCTGACATCGGAGATCTCGTAGAAGCTCCACCGGAACCCGCTCACGAGGTAGACGACGGGGTTGAACAGCGAAATGGTCTGCCAGACGGGCGGCAGCATGTTGATCGAGTAGAAGCTGCCGCCAAGAAACGTGAGCGGCGTTATCACGAGGAGCGGGATGACCTGCAGTTTCTCGAAATTGTCCGCCCAGATGCCGATGATGAACCCCAGAAGGGAGAACGTGATCGACGTCAGCGCCATGAAGAGAATCATGGGCAGCGGATGGGCGATGTCGAGGTCGACGAAGAGGTGGGCGGTGGCAAGGATAATGAGCCCGAGCATGAAGGATTTCGTGGCCGCTGCACCCACATAGCCCAGCACGATCTCGAAGAACGACACCGGTGCGGACATGACCTCGTAGATTGTGCCGATGAACTTCGGGAAATAGATCCCGAAGGCGGCATTGGAGACGCTCTGGGTGAGAAGCGTGAGCATGATCAGGCCGGGCACGATGAAGGCGCCATAACTGACGCCCTCGATCTCGTTTATTCGCGAACCTATGGCGGAACCGAACACGACGAAATAGAGGCAGGTCGAAATGACCGGCGAAAGCACGCTCTGGAACAGGGTGCGTTTTGTCCGGCTCATCTCGTATTTGTAGATCGCCCAGAAGGCGCGATGGTTGATCATTGCTCGTCCTTCACAAGGCTCACGAAGATTTCCTCGAGCGAGCTCTGGGTTGTGTTGAGATCGCGGAACTTGATGCCGGCGGTGCTGAGGTCCGCGAGGAGTGCGGTGATTCCCGTCCGTTCACCATGCGTGTCGTAGGTGTAGACGAGCTGGCTGCCGTCCTCCGTCAGTTCGAGATCGTGGCGATCGAGGCTGCTTGGCAGTTCGTGACAGGGCGTGTGCAGGTCTAGGACCAGGCGTTTCTTGCCCAGCTTGCGCATGAGTTCGGCCTTTTCCTCGACCAGGATGATCTCCCCGTGGTTTATGACGCCCACGCGGTCGGCGATCTCCTCGGCCTCGTCGATGTAATGGGTCGTCAGGATGATGGTGACCCCGGAGGCCTTCAGCCGGTGCACGATGTTCCACATGTCGCGGCGCAGTTCGACGTCCACGCCGGCGGTCGGTTCGTCGAGGAACAGGACCTGCGGATCGTGGGAGAGCGCCTTGGCGATCAGGACGCGCCGCTTCATGCCGCCCGAAAGGGTCATGACCATCGAATCGCGCTTGTCCCAAAGCGACAGGTCGCGAAGGATCGATTCGATCTTTTCCGGCGATGGCGGCTTTCCGAACAGGCCACGGGAAAACTCGACCGTGTTGCGGACGGTCTCGAACGTCTCGGTGGTGAGTTCCTGGGGTACGAGGCCGATGAGGGATCGGGTCCGGCGGTATTCCGACACGATGTCATGGCCGCCGACGGACACGGTTCCCGCACTCGGGTTGACGAGGCCGCACACGATCGAGATCAGCGTGGTCTTGCCCGCGCCGTTGGGGCCAAGCAGGGCGAAGATCTCCCCCTTGTCGATCTCGAGGTCGACGTCGTTCAGGGCCTTGTGGCCGTCGGGATAGACCTTTGACAACCCGCGGATGGAGATCATACGGCTTCTCGAAATTCAAAAAAGGCTAGAGCTCTTCACGGCGGAAACGGCCGCGAACCTGGTAGTAGAAGGGAACGGGCAGCGTCGGGTCGGCATCCGAGGTTCGTCCGCCCGCGAAACGGCGCTCCAGTTCATCGAGAACAATGGAGGTAATTCGCGGAAGGTCAAGCTTGCGGGCATCGTCGAACGTCAGCCAGTGCAGGTGGAGGAGTTCGTTCGAGGCCGACGAAAGGACATGCGGATCGCCCTGGATGTGATCGGCATCCACGGCGAAGAACCGGGTGTCGAAACGGCGCACGCGGTGGGGCGGGGTAATCGCCCTGGCGACGAAATGCATGTGCTCAAGGGAGGGCGCGACACCAGTCTCGAAGAAGGCGCGCCAGTCGGCGGACCGGGTCCTGGGTGTCTGGTCGACGGATTCGCCGATCGCCAGGCCGGTTTCCTCGAATGTCTCGCGGACGGCCGCCATGGCAAGGGCGCGGGCTCTCAAGGTGCTGGGACGGCCATGCATCCTGTTGAGCAGTTTCTCCTCGACCACGGGGGCGAGGGACGTCTGGGGTTCGATCCGGGAATCGGCGCGGTCGACCCGTCCTCCCGGAAAGACGAACTTGCCGGGCATGAACCGGTGCTGTTCGCTTCGCTGGCCCATCAGAACCCGGCACTGGCCCGCCTGCCGTCGCAGAACGATCAGCGTGGCCGCATCCTTGGGCCGCAGGACGCGAGGTTTGTCGGTCGTGGAAGGCGCCGGCGGCTTTCCGCTCGAATCTGGCATGTCCGGTCTCCAGGGGCGTGGGGAGGCGGGACAATGCCAATGTGGAACGCGTATGTCCAGACGGCTGAGGAATTCACTTCCGGCCGTCCGGACGGCAAGCGCTATTCCGTGTTCTGTGGCGTTCGGATCACGACACCGGAATGGGCCGTCGCGGTGCCGCGCTCGGACGCCAGTTCGAAACCGTGCATGTAGAGCGCCCATTGCAGGCCGACGATGACGCCCTTGACCACGGGAAGAAGAAGCAGGGTCAGGATCACGACCATGGGCAGCCACAACGCCATGTGAATCCACATCTCGGGCTGCCACAACCGTTCCGCCCAAAGGGCGAAAGGCACGACGATGTGACCGACGATGAAGATTGTGAAATAGGGCGGGGCATCGTCTGCCCGGTGATGATGCAATTCCTCACCACAGGAGCTGCATTCGTGGGCAACCTTCAGATAGCGGTCGAACAGGGTCGGCTTGCCGCAGGACGGGCAAGACATTCGCGCGCCACGGGACATGGCCGTCCAGACATTGCGCGTGTGCGGCACGGCTGCCGCGTGGAGCGAAGAGTCGATCATCACGCAAATCTGGGGCAATTCGGGCAACAATAACAGGGGCCATCGGACCGCTGCGGCAGTATGACGCCAGACGGTGCGGCACTCGCGTCTGCGCTACCTTTTCGCTCGCCCGCGACGGCCCGGCCGGCGGTACCCGTGGTGGTGGCGCGACGTCTTGACAGGCTTTCCGGCGCGGCCGTCACTCAGCAATTCGAACCGCAGGCCACCCGATATCGGGGTGACCTCGAGAAGCCGGACCTCGACCGGATCCCCCAGACGGAAGGTCTCTCCGGTGTGGCGCCCGACGAGCGCGTGGGTCTTTTCGTCGTGGACGAAATAGTCCTGCGTCAGGCTTGCCGCCGGTATGAAACCGTCCGCGCCGGTATCCGTGAGCCGCACGAAAAGGCCGGCCCGGACGACACCGGAAAGGCGGCCATGGAACTGCGCGCCCACCTTGTCGGAAAGGTAGGTGGCGACCAGGCGGTCCACGGTCTCGCGTTCGGCCAGCATGGCGCGGCGTTCCGTACCTGAAATGTGTTCGCCGACCGCCTTGAGTTTCGACGCGGTCGCGTCATCCAGTCCGTCCTTGCCGAACTTCAGGGTCTTTATCAGGGAGCGATGAACGATGAGGTCCGCATAGCGCCTGATGGGGGAGGTAAAATGGGCATAGCGGCGCAGGTTGAGGCCGAAGTGGCCCAGGTTCTCGGGATCGTAGACCGCCTGTGACTGGGACCTGAGGATCACGTCGCTCACCAGTTGCTCGACCTCGTGGTCGCGGACGCGGTGAAGCACGTCGTTGAAATCCTTCGGCTTGACCGCGTTCTTGCGGCCGACCTTTATGTCGAGCGTCGTGAGGAATTCCGACAGCGCCCGAAGTTTTTCCTCGGAAGGGGGCTCGTGCACCCGGTAGAGGAGCGGCGATTTTCTCTGCGTCAGGGTTTCCGCGGCGCTCACGTTCGCCTGAATCATGAATTCCTCGATGAGCTTGTGCGCATCGAGGCGTTCAGGCGTATGGATGTTCTCGATATGCCCGGCCTCGTCGAGAACGATCTTGCGTTCCGGCAGGTCCAGTTCCAGCGGTTCCCGCCGGTCCCGCGCCTTCTTGACCGCGCGGTAGGCGCTCCACAAGGGCTTGAGAACCGGTTCGAGAAGCGGCTCGGTGACGTCGTCGGTCGTTCCGTCGATGGCCGCCTGCGCCTGGACGTAGGACAGTTTGGCCGCCGACCGCATCAGGACGCGCGAGAACTCGTGCCCCGTCTTGTTGCCGTCCGCGTCGAAGATCATGGTCACGGCGAGCGCCGGGCGGTCTTCATGGGCACGGAGCGAGCACAGGTCGTTCGAAATGCGTTCGGGCAGCATGGGTACGACCCGGTCGGGGAAATAGACCGAATTGCCCCGGTTGAAGGCTTCCCGGTCCAGTGCGGTTCCCGGTCGCACGTAGGCCGATACATCGGCGATCGCCACGATGACGCGGTGGCCGCCGGCATTGTCCGGATCATCGTCCGGTTCCGCCCATACGGCGTCGTCATGATCGCGGGCATCGGCCGGGTCGATCGTAATCAGGGGTATGTCGCGAATGTCCCGCCGCCCGTCCGGATCGGCCTCGCGAAGACGGTCCGTCTCGGCGAGCACATCGTCCGGAAAACGATGCGGGATGCCGTGGGCATGTACGGCGATCAGGCTGACCGAACGGGGATCGTCGACGGAATCGAAGCGTTCCCTGATGCGACCTCTTGGCAGACCGCGGCCGCGTTTGCCCATCAGTTCGACGCTGACCATTTCGCCCGGCTGCGCACCGCCCAGGTCGGCCGCGGCAATCTCGATCTCGTCACGTGCGCGGCGGTCCACCGGAGAGACCCGCCATGCGGCGCGGTCCGTCTTGCGGAGTACCCCAAGCACGATCGTGCTGTCCCGGTTCAGCTTGCGGATAACAGTGCCGCGGTAGGGGTAGTCCTCGTCCTCATCCGGGTTTGCCGCGATGCGCGCAAGCACGCGGTCGCCGACGCCGGGCGCGGTATCGGCGGAGGAGCGACGCTTGGTCTCGACGACCACGTAGGGTGCCGGTCCGTCTGTGTCCTCGTCCCAGTTCGGCGGTCTGCCGACGGGTTCGCCGTTGTCGTCAATCCTGACGATGTCCAGAAGACTCACCGGCGGCATCGATCCCGGAGGACGGAAGCTGCGGGACTTCCTGTTCAACAATCCGTCGGCGGTCATCTCGCGAAGGATGCGCTTGAGTTCGATGCGTTTTGCGCCCTTGATGTTGAAGGCACGCGCGATCTCGCGTTTGCCGACCTTTCCATCCTGGGAATTGACGAATTCGAGGATCTCGTCCGCCGTCGGCATGGACGATCCGGTGGATGAGCGTCGGTGCTTTTTGCTCGAAGCTGCCAAGTCGACCCCTGATCAGCCCGCCGCGCCGGCTGGAGATGAGTCCTCCTTGGCCGTCTTGGCTTTCGACGCGGACTTGGCTGTCTTGGTTTTCGAGGTCTTCGACTTGGCGGACTTGGCTTTCGTCGTCTTGGCCTTGGTCGTTTTCGCCTTTTTCGGCTTCTTGCCGGCCTTCTCCGCGATGAGCGCGACCGCCATGTCCATGGTCACGGATTCGGGCTCCACGTCCTTGGGCAGGGTGGCGTTCACCTTGGCGTGCTTGACGTATGGCCCGTAACGACCGCTCATGACCTGGACCGGGCCGCCGAGTTCCGGGTGGTCGCCAAGTTCCTTCAGCGCCGAGGCCCGGCTGCCGCGCGACTTGGAGGCCTTTTCCGCGAGAAGGGCCACCGCGCGATTTTCGCCGATCGTGAAGATGTCCTCGAAACTCTCGAGGTTGGCATAAAGCCCGTCGTGAAGAACGAAGGGGCCGTACCGGCCGAGCCCCGCGGTGATGGTCTTGCCTGTTTCCGGGTGAGGGCCGATCTCGCGGGGAAGCGAAAGCAGCCGCACCGCCAGATCGAGGTCCACGTCGTCCGGAGTCATGCCCTTGGGGAGCCCGGAACGTTTGGGCTTCTCCGCGTCTTCGGGCTTCATTTCCACATAGGGCCCGAAACGGCCGGACTTGAGGAAGATGTCGGTACCGGTTTCGGGATGGGCACCGAGAAGCTTTCCGTCGCCGGACAATTCAGCCGCGTTCTCGTCGCCGGGGCTGGTGAGTTGCCGCGTGAAACGGCAGTCCGGGTAGTTGGAACAGCCGATGAAGGCGCCGAACCGGCCCACCTTCAGGCTCACGCGCCCGTCTTCACAGGCGGGGCACTTGCGGGGATCGCTGCCGTCGCCCGGATCGGGGAAGACATGCGGTCCGAGGATCTCGTTGAGCGCGTCGAGAACTTCGGAGACCCTCAGGTCCGTGGTCTCGTCCACGGTCGCGGTAAATTCCTTCCAGAACTCGCGCAGGACGTCGCGCCAGGCGATCTCGCCGTTGGAGATGCGGTCGAGTTTTTCCTCCAGGCTCGCCGTGAAGTCGTACTGGACGTAGCGGGTGAAGAAGCTTTCGAGGAATGCGGTGACGAGCCGGCCCTTGTCCTCGGGGATCAGCCGCTTCTTGTCGAGGCGGACATATCCCCGGTCGCGAAGGACGGTGAGGGTGGACGTGTAGGTGGACGGCCGGCCGATACCGAGTTCTTCCATGCGCTTGATGAGCGTGGCTTCGGTAAACCGCGGCGGCGGCTCGGTGAAATGCTGGTTCGGGTTCAGTTTCTGCAGGCCCACCGTGTCCGCCTTGGACATCGGCGGAAGGCGGCGCGAATCCTCGCTGTCATCGTCGTCGTCGCGGCCTTCCTGGTAGAGCTTCAGGAACCCGTCGAACCGCACGACGGAGCCGTTGGCCCTCAGGGTGTAGCGCTCGCCGTCTTCGCCCTGTGTGGTGATGTCCACGGTCGTGCGCTCGATCGAGGCGCTTTCCATCTGGCTGGCGATCGTCCGCTTCCAGATCAGTTCGTAGAGTTTGAACTGTTCGTCGTCGAGATGGCGCGAAACGGCGGCGGGAATGCGCGAAAGACTCGTCGGGCGGATGGCCTCGTGGGCTTCCTGTGCGTTTTTCGCCTTGGTCTTGTAGACGCGGGGGCTGCCGGGCACATACGCCTCGCCGAACTCGTTGCCGATGACGTTGCGGCATTCCGCGATGGCCTCGCCGGCGATCTGCACGCCGTCCGTCCTCATGTAGGTGATGAGGCCCTGGGTCTCGCCGCCGATGTCGATCCCTTCATAGAGGCGCTGGGCGACCTGCATGGTCCGGGCGGAGGAGAAGCCGAGCTTCCGGGACGCTTCCTGCTGCAGCGTCGAGGTGGTGAAGGGTGGAAACGGATTTCGCTTGGTCGGCCGGCTTTCGACCGATTCGACCGTGTAGTGGCCATTCTTCATGGCCGCGACATATTTCGTCGCGGTCTCTTCGTCGGGAATGTCGAACTTGCCGAGCTTCTTGCCGGCGACGGCGGCTAGGCGTGCGGTGAAGCTGTCGCCCTGCGCCGTCTTCATGTCGGCGACGATGGACCAGTATTCCTCGCTGACGAAGGATTCGATCTCCAGTTCCCGGTCGCACACGAGACGCAGGGCCACCGACTGCACCCGGCCGGCGGAGCGTGAACCCGGCAGCTTGCGCCAGAGGACGGGAGAGAGCGTGAACCCGACCAGATAATCGAGGGCACGGCGTGCGAGATAGGCGTCGACGAGCGGGGTGTCGATCTGCCGCGGATGTTTCATGGCCTCGAGGATGGCCGACTTGGTGATCGCGTTGAACACGACACGCTCGACGGCTGTGTCCTTGAGCGCCTTCTTCTGGGCCAGCATCTCGAGCACATGCCAGGAGATGGCCTCGCCCTCGCGGTCGGGGTCGGTCGCGAGAATGACCTTGTCCGCATTCTTCACGGCGGTGGCGATTTCGTTGAACCGCTTCTTCGATTTCGCGTCCATGTCCCAGGACATGGCGAAATCCTCGTCGGGACGCACCGAACCGTCCTTGGAGGGAAGGTCACGGATGTGTCCATAGGATGCGAGGACCGTAAAATCCGAGCCAAGATACTTGTTGATGGTTTTTGCCTTGGCGGGCGATTCCACAATTACGACATTCATTACGAGTTTTGCTTTCGGATCGTTTCCTGCGGGCGGACCATTGACGCGGAGCACCCGTCTCGTTCGGGCAGGCGACCGTTTCGCGTGGATGTCATCCGCGTGATCCCGGGTCCGATTCCTCCCGACCGGCGCACGAACATGATGAAAACCTCGCGCCGTGTCAAATGGCTTGCCTTGGCTCTAAAGGGCAAAATCTTGCCGTTGTGTAAATGGGACAATTGCGACGGAACTGTGTCGCGTCAATGGTAGGCCATCAATTCCGCAGGTTCGCAGAGGCCCACGAATCCGTGTCCCTCGCGGGACAGAAGGCCGCCGATATCGAGTTCCAGGAGAACGGTCTGGACGGTTGACGCGGGCAGGCCGCTTTCCTGTATCAGCGCATCCACGGCCACGGGCGTATGGCCGAGAAGCGCCAGGATCCGGTCCCTTTCGCTTTGCGCGACGACGGCGAGCGCTTCGGGTTCGGTCGGTGTCGGCGATTCGACGAGGCTCGACCGGACAGGGTGAAGGGGCAGGGCGTCCGGGCGATGGGTGAAGGCCGCCATCGCGGCGAGGATGTCGTCGGCACAGGTCACGAGTTCCGCGCCGTCGCGAATGAGGGCGTTGCTGCCCGCCGAGCGCGCATCGAGCGGGGATCCGGGCACGGCGAAGACGTCCCGGCCCTGTTCGGCTGCCAGGCGTGCCGTGATGAGGGAGCCGGATCTTTGCGCCGCCTCGACGACGAGGACACCCGCCGCCAAGCCGGAGACGATGCGGTTACGGCGCGGAAAATGGCGTGCGAGGGGTTTCGTGCCCGGCGGCATCTCGCTCACGATCGCGCCATTCTGGCTGATTTCCCGATAGATTCCTTCGTTTTCGGGCGGATAGACATGTTCCGGGCCTGTCGCGAGCACGGCGATCGTGCCCGTGTCGAGGCTCGTCTCGTGGGCGGCGGTGTCGATGCCGCGGGCCAGCCCGGACACAATGGTCAAGCCGGCGCGTCCGGCTTCCCGGGCGATCTGCCGGGCGATCTTCCGTCCGCCGACTGTCGCGTTTCGGGAACCGACGATGGCGAGCACGGGCCGTGCGGCCAGCGCGGGCTCTCCGACGACGTGGATCACGGGCGGCGGGTCGGGAATGTGACGCAGGCGGAAAGGATAGTCCGGTTCGCAGAGGGCTATGGTGCGACCGCCGACCTGGCGAACGGCGTCAAGTTCCCTCTGCGCCATCCGGAGATCGCAGATTTTCAGCCGCCGGTTCCGGAAGGCGCGGCGTGACAGTTCGGGAAGGGCTTCGATGGCGTCCGAGGGCTCGCGAAACCGGGCAATGAGATCGACGAAGGTCCGGGGCCCGATGTTTTCGCTGCGGGCGAGGCGCAGCCAGTCGCAGCGCTGGCTCTCGGACAATGTCCGTATGTGCATTCACCCGCTCCGTCAGGTCATTCAGGACTTGGCGCCGATTCTGGCTTCTTCCCCTTTAACGAGACGAGCGATGTTCGACCGGTGCGTAAAGAGGAGAATCGCGGTGAGCAGCACGAAAAGCTCCATGATCTGGCCCCGTCCGAACAGATAAAGCACGACCGGGGTCGCGACGCCTGCCACGAGGGCGGACAGCGAGGAGTATCGGAACACCGCCGCCATCAGGAGCCATATTCCGCAGAATATGAGCGCGGCCGGCCAGAAGAGGCCCAGCAGGATGCCGATATACGTGGCGACACCCTTGCCGCCGCGAAAACGCAGCCAGACCGGCAGGATGTGGCCGATGAACGCGCCAAGGCCCGCCAGGATGCCCGTATCCGGTCCCCAGCGCAGGGCGACGAGCACGGGCACCGTACCCTTGAGGAGATCGCAGGCGAGCGTCAGTGCGGCGATCTTCCGGTTTCCCGTCCGCAGGACGTTGGTGGCGCCGATATTGCCGGAACCGATCGACCGGACGTCGCCCAGGCCGGCGATCCGAGTCAGGATGAGGCCGAAGGGTATGGAGCCGCACAGATAGCCGAAAGCCAGTGCGGCGAGGTAATAGGGCAGGGCTAGGCCCCAGTTCATGGGATCGGGCATGGTTCGCCTCTTCCGGATTCGGGCAAACAGTATACCCCGGCGCGGGCTATTGCAGCAGCGTATATACCGACCGGCCGGCGACCATCGTGTGGAGGACACGCCCCTGGAGGCGGCTTGCCTCGAACGGGGTGTTCTTCGAGCGCGACTTCAGGTCGGCGATGTCCAGAACCCAGGGCATTCCCGTGTCGACGCAGATCAGGTCGGCCGGTGCGCCGACCTCCATGCGTCCCGCGTCGAGGCCGAGCAACCGGGCAGGGTTGGTGGTCAGCGCGGAAAGCAGTCCCGGCAAGGTGATGTCCTCGTTGTGCACGAGGTTTAGGGCGGCGGAGAGCATGGTCTCCAGGCCGACCGCGCCATAGGCCGCATCGGCGAAGGGATGACGCTTGGTCTCGACATCCTGGGGATCGTGGCCGGAAACGATAACGTCGATCGTGCCGTCGGCCAGTCCCGACACCATGGCGCGCCGGTCGTCCTCGCTGCGCAGGGGCGGCGATATCTTGAAGAAGGTGCGGTAAGGACCGATGTCGTTCTCGTTGAGGGCGATATGGTTGACCGATACGCCGCAGGTGACAGGCAGGCCTCTTTCCTTGGCGCCGCGCATCACGTCGAGGGACGCCTGGCAGGAAATCTGGGCCGCGTGGTAGCGCGCACCGGTCAGTTCGACGAGGCGGAGATCGCGTTCGAGCACGATGGTTTCGGCGGCTGCGGGAATTCCGGCCAGCCCGAGGCGCGTGGCGACCTCGCCTTCGTTCATGACGCCGCCCGCGGAAAGGTAGGGGTCTTCAAGGTGCTGCACGACGAGACCGCCGAAGTCCCTCGTGTAGGCGAGGGCGCGGCGGAGGACAAGACTGTCGGCAATGCTCCTGTCGCCGTCGGTGAAGGCGAGGGCGCCGGCCTCGCGCAGGAGGCCGATTTCGGTCATCTCCCGGCCGTTCAGGCCCTTGGTCAGCGCGGCCATGGGATGCACGTTGACGATCGCGGTATCGCGGGCGCGCCTCTCGATGAAGTCGACCAGGGCAACGTCGTCGATGACGGGCTCCGTATTGGGCATGCAGACGAATGTCGTCACACCGCCCGCGGCCGCGGCTTCGCTGGCTGAGGCAAGCGTTTCGCGGTGTTCGTTGCCGGGTTCCCCGGTGAACACCCGCATGTCGATGAGGCCCGGGCACAGGATGTGGCCCCGGCAGTCGATGACCTCTACGCCTTCGCCACCGCCCATCCGGCCCGCGACGTCGCCGATGGCCGTGATCGTGCCGTCCTCGATGACGACGCTCCCGGTCTGTTCGGTGCTGGTGGCGGGATCGACGATCCGGGCATTGAAGAATATCGCGTCGCCGCCGCCGCGCCTGCGTCCCGTCATGGTGGCGGCCATCAGACAGCCTCCAGGTGGTTGGGAAGATTTCGCGACAGGGCGTCGAGCACGGCCATGCGCACGGCCACGCCCATCTCGACCTGTTCCCTGATGACGCTGCGGTTGTCGTCGGCGATGGCGCTGTCGATCTCGACGCCACGGTTCATGGGGCCGGGGTGCATGACGATGGCGTCGGGCTTGGCGAGAGCCAGCTTCTCCGCATCCAGGCCGAAAAACCTGAAATATTCCCGTGTGGAGGGGACGAACGAGCCGTTCATGCGCTCGAGCTGCAGCCTGAGCATCATCACGATGTCGCAGCCGGCGAGGCCTTCCCTCATGTCGGTGAAGACCTCGACACCGAGCCGGTCGGCAGCCGACGGCAGGAGCGTGCTCGGCGCGATGATGCGCACCCGCGCACCCATCGTGGAGAGAAGGAGGATGTTGGACCGTGCCACCCGGCTGTGGAGGATGTCGCCGCAGATCGCCACCTTGAGCCCTTCGAGCCGCCCCTTGCGGCGTCGGATCGTCAGGGCGTCGAGAAGGGCCTGGGTCGGGTGCTCGTGGCTGCCGTCCCCGGCATTGATCACGGCGCAGCCGACCTTCTGGGAAAGCAGTTCCACCGCGCCGGCCGCGTTGTGGCGGACGACGATGAGATCGGGCCGCATGGCGTTGAGAGTCATGGCCGTGTCGATCAGGGTTTCGCCCTTCTTGATGGACGATGTCCTGACCGACATGTTCATGACGTCGGCGCCGAGCCGCTTGCCCGCCAGTTCGAAGGAACTCTGGGTCCGCGTGGACGCCTCGAAGAAGAGATTGATCTGGGTCCGGCCCCGGAGGGTGTTGCGCTTCTTGTCGATCTGCTGGTTCTGCTCGACATAGGTGTCGGCAAGGTCGAGCAAATCGCTGATTTCCTGAAAGGAAAGACCCTCGATACCCAGCAGGTGAGGCTGGCCGAGAATCGCGGATGCGCTTGAGGGCTCGTTTTTCATTAAAGGCGACTGTATAGGCGCGCGGCGCGGCCGCCGCAAGTCCCGTTGGCGGCCATCCACAGTCTTGAAGCCCAGAGGCGGTCAGCTACCGTTCCACGGCTCGCAAGGGAGACGGGTTCCGTGTTGCCGGGATATGAGAGAATGAATCCGCTTGTCCGCATTACCTGTTGATAAAACAGCATAAATTTCTTTTCTTGATGTGTTGTCTCTGATGTCTTGCGTGAACCGGAAGGGAGATCGGCGACGATGATACGCATCCGTGCTATCCGAATGGCTGCTTGTTGATCGATCGGGGTGAAGCAGTGGCGCAAGGCGACGATAGAGGCGCGACGGGCGGCTCGGAAAGGTTCGCGGTGGCCAAGACGTTCGCGGCCATGATGGACCAGTGTCAGTGGGCGAGCCCGCTCGACATCAGGCGCCTGCAGGACGCGCTTCTGGAAAAGACCCTCATACATGCGTTTCAGCATGTCCCGTTTTATCGGGACCGCCTCGAAGATGTCGTCGACGCCACCGGAAACGTGGATTTGTCGTGTTGGCCAGGCGTCCCGACCCTCGAGCGCGAGGACGTTCTCGGACAGTTCGATGCGCTGAAAAGCGAACACGTCGACCCGGCGCACGGTCAGGTCTTCGAGGCCCGTTCTTCGGGTTCGACGGGGCAGCCCGTCCTGGTCCTTCGGACACCCTATGCCGGCGTGGCGGCCATGGCCGCCCATGCGAGGGGGCGAGTGTGGGCGGGGATCGACTACCGGATCCATCAGGCACAGATCGGGTATCTCTATAACGAATCTGCGCCTTACCCCGGTGTAGCTGCGGATGGCTCCTGGGCACCGTTCTGGCGCGAGGATATCCATTGCGGAACATGGAAAAAACTCAGTCTGACCGAACCGCACGACGTGCAGCTGAAGTGGCTCGGCGAACAGGGGCGGTGCTACCTCTCGACCGCACCGAGCAATCTGCGCGAACTGGCGCGCCGCGTCGCGCTGGAACCGGAACGCAAACCCGATATCGTCGCGGTCTTGACGGTCAGTGAAATCGTCACCGATGAACTTCGCGCCGCGGTTCGCTCGCACCTTGGCTGTGAGATATACGACAACTACTCGTCGGAAGAGTTCGGTTCGATCGCCTACCAGTGTCCGGAAAACACCGGCTACCATGTGGCGGACGAGTCGGTGTTGCTTGAGGTCGTGAACGACAGGACCGGCCGGGCCTGCAATCCGGGCGAGACCGGCGCGGTGCTGGTGACGACGCTCCACAACCAGGCGATGCCCCTGATCCGCTATCGGTTGGGCGACTACGCGACGGTCGGCGGACCTTGTTCGTGCGGTCGGGGCCTGACCTACCTGAAACGGATCGACGGGCGCGAACGCCAGCTTTTCCGGTTCTCCGACGGGACAACGATCATGCCCGACCTTGAGACGTCCGATTTCATGGATTTTCTCCATGCCCGGCATTGGCAGGTGGCGCAGGTTGCACCCGAGACCCTCGAAGTCCGCTTCGTGACGGACATGCCGGAGGCGCTTCAGGACCGGGCCGGTTTCGCAGCGATTGCGGACCGGCGACTGGGCCGGCAACTGGAATACCGTTTCAGACAGGTCGACAGGATCGACAGGCCGTCCTCAGGCAAGCACTTCGACTACATCCGCGAGTGCTGAACCCCGAGGTTTCCTTGGTGAAATCCAGGTCAGGCGGACTTTTGCGAAAGCCGTTCTGCAGTGTCAGGTCGGGTTAGGCTGACACGAACCGCCACCTTCTCCATCGGGCACGTAGCTCTGGCCCGGTGGGCAGGGTCCCGTGGCCGCTGCAGCGGGCGTGCTCTGCTTGGTCACGGATTCGAGCACGTTCAACCACTTGATCGGGTCGTCCTCGCGGTGACGGCGCTTGAGCGACTTTTCGGGGCCGAAGTAGTAGCGGAGACCGGCAGTGATCGACTTGTGGTCGTTGGAGCCGACCGCTGCGTCGGCAAAGAGCGCCACGCTGGAGAAATCCGTCTGGTATTCGAACCCGGCGGTGGCCGCAGTGACGTTGAGAAAGTGTCCGCCACCGACATGGACCTGGAAGTTGTCCGTCACGTAGTAGCCCAAGCGCACGGCGCCGAAGACATCGCCGCTCGTGCGCTGGCTGTCCTCGTAACCGGCCACGAACGAGAGGGTTGCGTCGTCAAAGTACTTTTCGGCTTCAGCGCCGATGCGGAACAGATCGTTGCCGCCGACAGATCCGACTTCACCGTAGAGACCGGCAAGGTAGCTCGACGGATCGCGGTGGAAGATATGTGCGGCTGCGCTGTACGTGTCCGCGCCGCCAAGTTCGCCGGCCTGGCCGTCAAGCTGAACCCCGTAACCGCAGCCCACTGGCGCGGTTATCGAGCCTCCGACGCGGTAGCTGCCGCCATCGTTGTCGTCGGAATCGAAATATCCGCCCGACGCGTCAATCTTGCCGTTCAGACCGGACACCGCGCATGACTGCGCGGGTGGAAAGTCGGCGTCCGCCAGGTTTGCACCGAATGCCGGTGAGAGCGTGAGTGATATCATCGCCACACCGCTCATGAGTGTCTTCTTTTGCATGCAATCCGCCCCCAGTGCGCACCTAAAGCCTTAGAGACTATCGGTGATTCGAGGGGTGACCGGCAAGCGCTACAATCGGAAATTGCTCCACAAGTCAGGTCCCGGATCGCGGTGACACAAGGACCCGGCCTTCCGAGGGAATGACGGTGACCCTGTCGCCGGTCGATATGAGGGACGTGACGTCGCCGTCTTCGAAACGGTCGCACATGGTCATGTCGGCCAGGGCGGCACCCTGGGCGAGGATGGTGTTCGCCGTATTGAAGAGGATCGCGAGCGGGGCGATACCGCGCGACTTCATCTCGTGCAGCATCCAGGCCGAGGCGACGCCGCCCTTGGACGTATTGAGGACCAGGATCTTGTCCCTGTAGGACTGGCCATGGAGCTTGTGCTGTGGGCGGGAGAAGACGCCGTTGATGCGATCGAGATCGTAACGGGCGGAAAAGTTGTCGTCGGCGACCAGGGCCTCGCCCTCGACTTGAGGGCCTATGCCCTTGTGGCACTTGAGTTCTTTCATCTTGTTCTTTCCTCAGACGATGCGTCCGGCGCAGGCCGACGCGATGCAGTCTTCCATGGATGCCAGTGCGGGCTCATACCCGTATCCCCCCAGGATGTTCACGATCTTGGCGGAGTTCGAAAGCAGCTTCTTCCAGCCGTTCGCCTCGCCGATCTCGCGGGCGTACTGGTTGTAGAAGCAGGTTCCCTCGAGCACCTTGCCGCCCGCGTCCTCGATGGCGGCAACGTGGCCCATGCGTTGTGCCTCGTAGTAGATCGAGGGTGAAGTGCACACGACAAGTGCACAGTCTTCATGGATTTTCCGGCCCCGGCACAGTTCGGCGACCTGGTTCATCTCGACCAGGGAGAGCTGCGGGGCGGCGAACACCACCACGTCGACCTTGTCGCCACGCGTCCCGAAGGAGGACCTGAGCGCATCGAGCTCGGTCGCGGTGATCTCGGTGGCCGCGAGGCCGTCGCCGCCGACGGCCGCCAGGGTCGGCGCCTCCGGCGTGATGCCGACGATGTGGAAGAGCGGAGTCGAACCGTAGCTCGCCATGGCCGCGCCCATGTGCTTGATCTCGTCCGAGGTCGGCGGGGCTTCGATCCCCTCGATGACGGGAACCTCCCAGTAGGATCCCGCCATGCGTCCGACGACGGCGCCGAGAACGCCCCAGTCGGTCAGTTCGCGGGGCTGCTGCCTGACCACGTAGCGTCGCGTCGCGCGCCGGTTCTCGTCGAGATGCAGGCCGTAACGGGGTGTGCGGCCCGTCAGGCCCGCCGCAAGCGCCGACGGGCCGCCTTCGAAGTTGGAGCGTGCGCCGCAGACGCTGTTGGAATAGATGACCACGCCGGTGTCCCCGTAGGCGACATGATCACCCAGAACGGGCGGCATGATCGTCTGGTAGTTGATGCAGGTGTTGGTCATCATGATGCCGAGTTTTTCGCACGCGGCGATGAACCGGCGCTCGATGGCGGCCATTTCCTCGGTCTGTCCCAGGGGGCGGTAGTGGTTGAGGTCGACGCCGCGCGGGTCGGTGATCATCGGGATGACGACCCGGGCGCCCTGGGCGGCGAGGTTCTCGACGAAGGAGGTCCCGGCATCGCCGACGGACTCGGGATCGGCCATCATGTGCGCCTGGCTGACGGGTACGAGATCGTGTGCATCGAACATCTCGCCGACACGGATCTGGTGATCGATGGCCCAGCGTTTCGCCTCGCCGGCTTCCCCGGCCAGCATGGCCCGTTCTTCGTCGTTGAGTTTCATATGTCGTTCGGTCCGTTGGAGAAATGTTTATCCGGCATCCTCGGCGACCTCCGCGCCTACTGCAATCCGTAGAGTGAAATAATCAACGGCAACGTGAGTGCGGAGAAGACGACCTGTGCGGTAATCGCGCTGGCGACGAGTTCGGCATTGCCGCCGAGCTTGCGGGCGAGAATGAAGGAGGCGTTGGCCGCGGGAACCGCGCCGCAGACGAGGGCGACACCGGTGGTCATGGAGTCGAGACCGAGCAGGTTGCAGGACGCGAGCACCAGCAGCGGCATGACCACGAGCTTGAGCGATGCGGCGACGCCGACGAGAAACCTGTCGCGCCGCGCGGCGTCGAAATCGAGACCGGCGCCAAGGGCGAGGAGGCCGATGCCCAGCGCACCGCCGCCCACCAGGTCGAGCGTCGAGGCGAAGGCGGGCGCCATGCGCAGTCCCGCCAGGTTCCAGGCGATGCCGATCGCGCAGGCCCAGATGATGGGGTTGCGGACAACCTGGACGGCGAGTTGGGCCGGGCCGGGCCGGCTGTCGCCGCCGTAGATCGTGACGACGATCACGTTGAGCACGTTGAGCAGGGGGATGAGGGCGATGACGCCGACGGCGCCCAGTGTCAGCCCGTCGTTGCCCCAGAGCGCGGTCACGATTGTGAGCGCGGAAAAAGTGTTCCAGCGTGTCGAGGTCTGGAAGACGCTTGAGAACGACGGTCCGTCCACCCGCGAAATCCGGTCGAGAATCGGGCGGGCGGCAAAGAGGATCGCGATCATGACCGCGATGGCGACGAGCAGTGCAGTCGAGAGGCCGGCGACGGGAACTTCGGAGAGGTCGGCGGTCGCCAGCGTCTTCGCGAGGAGGACGGGAAAGAGAACGTAGTAGGTGATGTTTTCGAGCGCCGGCCAGACATCTTCGCCGAACTTTCCGCTCTTGCGCAGGCCCGCGCCCAGCGCGATCACCAGGAAGACCGGCGCCAGCGCGTCGACGACCGGCCATATCGTCATCCCCGGGCGCCCATCGCGTTCATGCGGTCGAGCGCGCCCTGCAGGATGTAGGTGGCCGCGAGCTTGTCGACGAGATCGGCCCGGCGCGCGCGGCTCGCATCCGCCTCGATCAGGGTCCGGGTGACGGCGGCGGTGGACAGTCGTTCGTCCCAGTAGGCGGCGGGTGGGGAGTCGAGTGCCGACAGGTTCCGCACGAATGCACGCGTGGCCTGGGCGCGGGGGCCTTCCGTTCCGTCCATGTTGACGGGCAGGCCGACGACAAGACCGCCGACGTCGTGTTCCGCGCAGAGCTGCAACAGGGCGGCGGCATCCTTGCCGAACTTGGTCCGCCTGATCGTTTCGAGCGGAGAGGCGACGGTGCGGCTCACGTCGCTCAGGGCAAGGCCGATGGTCTTCGTCCCCAGGTCGATGCCGATCACACGCTGGCCGGTCTTCAGGTCGTTGTTCAGGGTTTCGAGGTCTACGGCTGGATCGGACGGCATGTTTCTCTGGAGACAAGGGGTTATCGGATGCGCAGCGACGTCATAAAGTGGCGGTCGACCGGACAGGACGTGGCGCGGGCCGCCTCGTCCGCACACCAATGACAATAGACGGAGGCTATATCATGAAAATCAAGTGGCTGGGACATTCCGCTTTCCGCATCGAGACGGGCAACAGCGTCATCCTGACCGACCCGTTCCTCAGCGGGAGCCCGGTCTTCGAAGGCAGCGTGGAAGAGGCGGCGGCCGGCTGCACCCACGTCCTGCTGACCCACGGCCACGACGACCACGTGGGCGACACGATCGAGATCTGCAAACAGACAGGCGCCACGCTCATCGCCGTCTACGAGGTCTGCGTCTACCTGAACGCGCGCGGCGTGGAAAACATCGACCCGGGCAACACCGGCGGCACGATCCGGACGGACGATTTCAGCGTGACCTTCGTGCGCGCGGACCACTCTTCGTCCGCGTCGGCGGAAAATGGCCTCTTCAATTACCTGGGCAATCCGTGCGGGCTGATCATCCGTCCATCGGACGGGCCGGTGGTCTATCACATGGGCGACACGGACATCTTCGGCGACATGGCGCTCATCAACGAGATCTATTCGCCCGACATCGGCATCGTACCCGTCGGCGACCGCTTCACGATGTCGGGGGAGACCGCGGCGCTGGCCTGCAAACGGTTTTTCAACTTCGACACCATCATCCCGAGCCATTTCGGGACCTTCCCCATCATCGATCCGGACGCTTCCCGGTTCATGGCGGCGATGGGCGACACCGCATCGAAGGTGCGCCTGGTCGACGTCGGTGGCGAAATCGAGGTGTAGGCGCCCGCCCTCCGGTTCCTCCGGCGCGCCATCTCTCTGGACCATTTCACGGTTCACCGACATAATTGTCGGGCTGTTCGATCCAATCGGCGGCCAAGCCACGACAATGGGAGGGAAACGTGAAAATACCAACGATGTTTCTCGCTGCGGCTCTTGTTTTCGCGTCGAGCGATCTTCATGCGGTGATGAAAAGTGAAAAAGAGAAGTGCCTGGCCAGTATCGCTGTGATTGCCGAGATGAAGGCGGATGACGAAACCCCGGATATCGGGGAAAAGGCATCGCTCGAACTCGAGCAATTGATCGAGATCGCCAATCACCTGTGCGAGCAGGGGAACTTCAAATACGCTTCGGATATCGTTGCGATCGCGCGCGGCATGCTGGTGAGCGAGTAATCGCGGTCTGCGTTTTTGGGGCGTAGGTCCGGATCTGGGCGCCAGTGACAAGGCTCGTTGTTCGTCTGGCGGCCGTGGCGGGAACCGCGCTGCCAGGGGTCACCGATATGCCGGCCTGACGCCGGCGACGATGCAATCAGGCGAAACGAAAACGAGCCGCCTTCCCGGAGAAGGAAGGCGGCCCGACGCCGCGTGGCGTGTTCGGGAGGCAGGGCGAGCTCAGTTGACCCGGATGCGGTGTGCCGCGCGGGCGCACCACGCCTCCCGGCAAGGCGACCGGTTACTGGGCGGTGATCACGGTCATGATGAGCTTGCCGCCATGCTTGACCGGACCGTCTTCCTTGGCGCCGAGCGTGTACTCGAAGGCGCCGGTTTTCGTGCCGCCGTCCTCGCCGTGCAGCATCAGCATGAGCATTTCGCCTTTCTTGACCGGTTCGGTCAGGATGGCCGTCACGTCCGTGTTCATGCCTTTCTTGAGCGGGGCATAACCGACGACAGGTCCCGGTTTTTTCGAGGAATCCGTGCGGTGCACGACCATCCAGCCATTCGAACCGGCGACGATTTCGGCGGCGGTGACCGTGCCGCCCGACACGTCCTGGTCTGAGCCCTTGACCATCATTTCAGCGTGGGCCGCGGCGAATGCGGTGCCGCCGGCAGCGAGAAATCCCGCCATGGCGGCGGACATGAAAAATTTCCTGTTCATCTCTTCAACTCCGTTTCCTGTTCACGGTCCGTCAGTACGTGCGCGCGGACAGGTGTCCGGCACCTCGCCCCGCAGAAGGATGCGGGCGAACCTGGTGAAGTTACGGAGGACAGCCCGGTCGGTTTCAAATTCGGCGAACTTTTTTCGGGAAGCCCGTGACGGGCCGGATAAATGTAGCTAGTTCGCCGGTTCAGGCTGGATCTGAAAGATCAGGGAGGCCCACAGGCTCACCCACTCGGCCTCTTCGCCGCGTAGAGGCTCACGCATGCGCACGGCGTTGAGCATGTAGTCTGCGGGTTTCGGCAGGTCCACGTTGACGATGCCGTCCGGCCCGCTGCGATAGACGACAGGCTTTCCGGCATCCGCCGAGGAGAGGCGCTTGACCGGCACACCCGCAACCGGGGCGCCTTTGTAGAGCACCTGGACGGGGAGCGGTTCTCCGGGGGCCAGCTTGTAGGGGTTCCTGAGGGCAACGAGTTCGAACTCCAGACCGAGCGCCCGATCGTTTCCCTGCGCATGCCCGACACCGACAAGCGCCTTGGCAAAACGGGCATAGAACTCGCGGATGTCCTTCATTCGCTTTCCGCTCGCCGTGTGGCGTTCGGCAATCTCGGGAAGATGTTCCGCCTCGACCGTGATGCGGAAGTCCTCGAAGCCGTCGAAGATGATTTCGCTGAATGCGCGCTGGTGGACGACGATCTTCAATCCCTGGGTCTCGAAGCGCAAGGTGCCTGCCGGATCGTCTCCGTCGATTGCGCTTATCGCTTTTTCCCCGGTCCCGGACACCACCGCGAAGCGCTGCGACATTTCCGCGAGATATGGATAGCTCGTCCCGGCGAAGTTCTGCCCCGTCATGTGCCAGACATGGACCGGCTCGGAAGTGGCCGGCGTATAGTCGGACACCTCGAGCCAGAACTCGTGCGCGGACGCCCGCTGGGGCCACAGGAGACATCCGGCCAGCAGGATGAACACCATGGCCAGAGAAACCGGCCGTTGCCGGCGATGGTCTTGCAATATCTGCATGCTCATGCGCCTGCCACGCGTTCGATTGTCCAGTAGAGTCCTATCGCCGCGATGCAGATCGACGCGGGCCAGACGATCCGGGTGCGATACCAGGGGCGTGCGGCAAACCACAGGCCCGTGCAAAGCCAGGCGGCGGCGATGACCGCCAGTTGGCCGCCTTCCACGCCGATGTTGAAGGCGACGAGGCCGATCGCGTAGTCGGCGCGGGGCAGGCCGACTTCCTGCAGGACGCCGGCAAACCCGAGGCCGTGAAGAAGTCCGAAGGCGAACACGATGGTCGGTCGCCAGGGGCTGAGCCTGGAGGTCGCAAGGTTCTCGACGGCGACATAGACGATCGAAAGGGCAATGAGCGGTTCGACGATCGAACCCGGCAACTGCACCACTCCGTAGAGTGCAAGCGCGAGCGTGATCGAGTGCGCGACCGTGAATGCGGTGACTTGGTAGAGCAGGGGGCGGAGGGCAGGGCTCAGGAGATAGAGCCCCAGCACGAAGAGAATGTGATCCAGTCCTTTGGGGACGATGTGCTCGAAACCGATGACGATATAGGACAGGAAAACATCGAGTTTGCCCTGGCTCTCCGCACCGTGAACTGCGACGGGCGGGCTCTTTTCTCCGTCCCGGAACCAGCCGATGGAGATCAGTTGCCCGCTCTCGTCCGTCGCCCTGAGCACGCTGCTGCCGAATGGGCCGGGATAGGTCCATGTGAAGGTTTCCACGTCCGGTGGAAGTTGCCCCTTCAGTACGACCCGTGACGTGCGGGACACCGCGGTGTCGCCCACATCGGGGATCTGTGTTGTCTCGATACCGAGTGTAACGCTCCCGCCGCCTGCCTCCACGGCGATCCTTTCCACCCAGCCTGGAGAGAAGGCGTCGAAACGCTTCGACAGTTCTTCCGGGGGCAGGGCGCGCAATTGGTCATAGGCGCCGGAGTTGGCGGAGTCGTCGGTGTCCTTGTGCTCGGGAGATATCCCGGCGATGAGCGCTTCGAGATTTATGCGCATGTCGAAACGGATCTGGTGGTCCTGCGAGACCGTTGCCGTGACGACCGTGGGCCGCATCTCGTGCGCCGCGGCCGGATGGACCGGAAGAAAAAACGCGGCAAGCCCGATGATGATGGCGAGTGCTCCGATACGACAACACCCGAAGAACCGGGCAATCCGCGGAACCGCAAGGCCGGCACTGTGCGCTTCGCTCTGCATTCTGTTCTCCTCTACGGTTCCCGTGCCGTGGGTGTGCGGTGTGCCATCTAGATACGCAATAATCAGGTCCGGGTTTCACGGTCGAGCGCCGACCGCGGCCTGCTACCGGTCAATCATCGGTGGGGATCAGCTTTCCGTGAAGCGCAGGCCCGGTCGGGCGGCCGGTGGGCGAGCCGCCTTCGGGCTCTACGCTGATGCCGAACGTCGCCTTCCGGAGGAGGCTGCTGTCATAGGCGATCGGCTTGCGGGTGGGAGACGAGGCCGACTCGAGCAGGCCCAGGGACTTGGGCGCGGGGCCTATCTCGTCCGCCACGATCCACAACTCGTAGCTCATGTCTGGCCGGTCTTCCGCCGTGATGGGGCGGATCGTGAGTTCCCTGGTCTCGAGATCGACCGACATCACGAAAGAGGGTTGACGGTCGCCTTCGTTGAAGACCGCGACATAGCGCGTCTGCTGGGGCGCAAAGAGCCCGGGGCCCACCACGAGAAGCGTCGCGAGTGCGGCGGCAACGGCCGACGCCGCAATGGCCGTCATGCGCCAGCGGCGAAGGCTTGTCGCCAGACGGACAATCTCCGCGCCGCCTGCTTGCCGGTCGGCGGGAGAGGACCGACGCTCTATTTCCGCTTCGATCCTCTCAAGCAACTCCGTGCTCGGTGTTTCGCCCTCGACATAGTCGACAAGGGGGATGAGCCGGGTCTGCCAATGTCCGATGGCCGCCTCGAGGTCCGGTTCGTTCGTCCGGCGGGCCTCGACGGATTCCCGCTCGGATGCATCGAGCGTACCGAGCACGTACTCGGCTGCCAGCATGTCGATGTCTTCCCGGTCGGTCATGTTCCGAGGCATTCCTTCAGCTGTTTAAGGCCGCGGTGCAGCCATGTCTTGATGGTTCCGACGGGTTGATCGTAGCGTTCCGCCAGTTCCTTTCGCGATGCTCCGTCGAGATAGGCCCGTTTGATGGCATCCTTCCTGTCCGGATCGAGCCTGTCCAGGCAGGCCTCCAGTCGTTTCAGTTCCTCGTTCAACTCGGCCTGTTCGGAGGGCAGTTTGTCCGAAGCGGCGATTTCAAGTTCGCCAACGTCGACCGGAGCCACGTCGAGCTGGCGTTTCCTGACCTCGTCGAGGGCGCGATTTCGTGCGATCGTCGCCATCCACGTGATCGGGGATGCGCGGCTGCGGTCGAAACTGCCGGCATTGTCCCAGATCCTGAGATAGACTTCCTGCAGGATTTCCTCCGCCAGTTCGCGGCGTTTCAAGATACGGAGGACAACGCCGAAGAGTTTCACGGAGGTGGCGCGATAGAGGTCGGCGAACGCCTGGCGGTCGCCGGAGGCAACGCGCGACATCAAGCCGGTCAGGTCACTCGCGGACGTCTGCATGTGCCGCACTGTCTCGCCTGGTTTTCCGAACGTCACAAACTCATAACAGCGGAGCTGCGGATTTCCAATCACAGTCGGCCGTCGGCGGTGGCACGCGCCGTCTTCGTGCCGCTTGATACTGCGGGCGCGTCGTGGCACAGAACGGGCAGAAATCCAGTTTCCCCTCTTTCCGGAGACAGAGCCATGTTGCGCAAGACCGACTTTTACATTGACGGACAATGGGTGGCACCCGCCGAGGCCAACGATCTCGAGGTGATCAATCCTGCCGACGAGACCGCGTTCGCCACGATTTCGCTGGGTTCCCAGGCGGACGTCGACAAGGCGGTCGCCGCTGCACGCCGGGCCTTCGAGACCTGGAGCCTGACGAGCCGTGAAGAGCGCGTGGCGCTGCTTGAAAAGCTGGCGGAAGTCTATCAGGCCCGATCCAACGACATGGCCCTTGCGATCTCCAGCGAGATGGGCGCCCCGATGGTGCTGGCGACCCAGGCGCAGGCGGCAGCAGGCCTCGGTCACATCAAGTCGTTCATCCGGACGCTCAAGACCTACACGTTCGAACACGTTCTGCACGAGAAGGCGCCCAACGAGTACATCGTCCACGAACCGATTGGCGTCTGCGGCCTGATCACGCCGTGGAACTGGCCGATGAACCAGGTGACGCTGAAGGTCATCCCGGCGGTCGCCGCCGGGTGCACTGTGGTGCTGAAACCTTCCGAAATCGCTCCGCTTTCCTCGATGGTGTTTGCGGAAATGATGCATGAGGCCGGTTTCCCGGCCGGTGTCTTCAACCTGATCAACGGCGACGGGCCGACCGTCGGCGAAGCGATGTCGCGTCATCACGGCATCGACATGATGTCGTTCACGGGGTCGACGCGGGCGGGCACCGCCGTCACCAAGGCTGCGGCGGATACGGTCAAGCGCGTGACCCTCGAACTGGGCGGCAAGTCGCCCAACATCGTCTTTGCGGATTCCGACCTGCCCAAGGCGGTCAAGCGCGGGGCGCTGCATTGCTTCAACAATACCGGGCAGTCCTGCAACGCGCCGACGCGGATGCTGGTGGAGCGCTCGGTCTATGACGATGCGGTTTCGATCGCGGCCGACACCGCGAACAATACCGAGGTCGGAAACCCGGCCGAGGAAGGCCGCCATATCGGTCCGCTCGTGTCGCAGACGCAGTATGACAAGGTGCAGGGGCTGATCGAGAAGGGCATCGCCGAAGGTGCGCGGCTCGTCGCCGGCGGCCCCGGACGCCCCGAGGGCTTCAATCGTGGCTATTACGTGCGGCCGACCGTGTTTGCCGACGTGGACAACGACATGACCATCGCCCGGGAGGAGATTTTCGGGCCGGTCCTGTCGATGATCCCCTTCGACACGGAAGAGGACGCGGTGCGCATCGCCAACGACACCGATTACGGTCTGGCCGCCTACGTGCAGAGCGGCGACCAGAAGCGGGCGCAGAAGGTGGCGCGCCAGCTGCGGGCCGGGATGGTGCACATCAATGGCGCAGCACGCGCATCCGGCAGCCCGTTCGGCGGGTACAAGATGTCCGGAAATGGCCGCGAAGGCGGCAAGTGGGGGCTCGAGGACTTCCTCGAAGTCAAATCGGTCAGCGGTTGGGACCAGGAGGCGGAGTCGGCCTGAGGGGCCATCCGCCGGGCAGGCGCCCAGCAGACAGGAAGAACAGATGTCGGTGGATCAGAACACGGTCCGGCATATCGCGCGTCTTGCGCGCATCGCCGTGACGGACGAGGAAGCGGCGGCGCTCGAAGGCGAACTCAACGCCATACTCGCCTGGGTCGAGCAGCTCGATGAGGTCGATACCGACGGTGTCGAGCCGATGACGAGCGTCGTGCACATGGACATGAAGAAGCGCGAGGACCGGGTGACCGACGGCGGATACCCCGACGATGTCGTCGCCAATGCCCCGGTGCGCGAGGATCATTTCTTCGCCGTCCCGAAGGTCGTGGAGTAGGGCGATGACGGCGAGCGATCTCACGGCCCTGACCCTGGCCGAGGCCCGCGACGGGCTGGCTGCGGGCGACTTCACGTCGGTGGAACTGACGACTGCCTTCAACGAGGCTGTCGAGGCGTCCGACCTGCTCAACGCCTACATCCTCAAGACACCGGACATCGCACTCGACATGGCGAAGGCGAGCGACGCACGCCGCGCGAAAGGCGAGGCGGGAAATCTCGAAGGCATCCCGGTCGGCGTCAAGGACCTGTTCTGCACCAAGGGCGTGCGCACCACCGCGTGCAGCCACATCCTCGACGGGTTCACCCCCACCTACGAATCGACCGTCACGGCCAACATGTGGCGCGACGGCGGGGTGATGCTCGGCAAGCTGAACAACGACGAGTTCGCCATGGGGTCGTCCAACGAGACGAGCTACTACGGGCCGGTCTCGA
This sequence comes from Hyphomicrobiales bacterium, assembly GCA_965227875.1. Lineage (GTDB taxonomy): Bacteria > Pseudomonadota > Alphaproteobacteria > Rhizobiales > JAJFHC01. Next base: position 4,851,194 of record OZ245783.1, on the reverse strand, counting down.
ACCCGTGGCGGCGCGACGAGTCGAACACGGCGCTCGTCCCCGGGGGGTCGTCCGGCGGGTCCGCGTCCGCGGTTTCGGCCCGCATCGCACTGGCGGCGACGGCGACGGACACAGGGGGCTCGATCCGCCAGCCCGCGGCCTTCACCGGCACTGTGGGGCTCAAGCCGACCTACGGGCGCTGCTCACGCTGGGGGATCGTCGCGTTCGCCTCGTCGCTCGATCAGGCCGGCCCGATCACCCAGACGGTCCGGGACGCGGCGATCGTCATGAAGTCCATGGCCGGGCACGATCCGAAGGATACGACCAGCGTCGATACGCCGGTGCCCGACTACGAGGCGGCGCTGACTGGCGACATCCGGGGGCTGCGCGTCGGCATTCCCAGGGAATACCGCGTCGACGACATGCCCGAAGACCTCGATCGCCTGTGGCAGCAGGGCATCGACTGGCTGAAGCAGGCCGGCGCGGAAATCGTCGACGTGAGCCTGCCCTACACCAAGTACGCGCTGCCGGCCTATTACATCGTGGCTCCGGCCGAGGCCTCGTCCAACCTCGCGCGCTATGACGGCGTGCGCTATGGCCTGCGGGTGCCGGGCGACGACATCATCGACATGTACGAGAAGACGCGGTCTTCCGGGTTCGGGGCGGAGGTCAAGCGGCGCGTGCTGATCGGCACCTATGTGCTGTCGGCCGGCTATTACGACGCCTACTACCTCAAGGCGCAGAAGGTGCGCACGCTGATCGCGCAGGACTTCAACAACGTCTTCCGGGATGTGGATGTGCTGCTGACGCCGTCGACGCCGAGCCCGGCTTTCGGCATCGCCGAACGCAGCGGCGATCCGCTGGCCATGTATCTCAACGACATCTTCACGGTGACGGTCAACATGGCGGGGCTTCCGGGCATTTCGGTGCCGGCGGGGCTGAGCGCGGAGGGGCTTCCGCTCGGCCTGCAGATCATCGGCAAGGCGTTCGACGAGGAAACCGTGCTGCGCGCGGGCGGCGTGCTCGAGGAGGCGGCCGGACGCCTTCCGGTGCCGGACGCATGGTGGAGGGCCTGATCATGGCGGATTCCCCGAACGGACTCATTCGCGGCGCCACCGGCGACTGGGAAATCGTCATCGGGCTGGAGGTTCATGCGCAGGTCGTGTCCGAGGCGAAGCTCTTCTCCGGTTCCCCCACGGCTTTCGGCGCGGAGCCCAACAGCCAGGTGAGCCTCGTCGACGCGGCCATGCCGGGCATGCTGCCGGTGATCAACGAGCACTGCGTGGAACAGGCGGTGCGCACGGGGCTCGGCCTCAACGCGAAGATCAACCTCCATTCGGTCTTCGACCGGAAGAACTACTTCTACCCGGACCTGCCGCAGGGCTACCAGATCTCGCAGTACCAGCAGCCGGTGGTGGGCGAGGGCTGCGTGACGGTCGACCTCGAGGACGGGTCGTCCGTCGACGTCGGCATCGAGCGGCTACACCTGGAGCAGGACGCGGGCAAAAGCATCCACGACCAGCATGCGGACATGTCGCTGGTCGATCTCAACCGATCCGGCGTGGCGTTGATGGAGATCGTGTCCAAGCCCGACATGCGCTCGGCCGCGCAGGCGCGCGCCTATGTGGCGAAGCTACGGGCGATCCTGCGCTACCTGGGGACGTGCGACGGCAATATGGAGGAAGGCTCCATGCGGGCCGACGTCAACGTCTCGGTGCGGCGTCCGGGCGAGCCTTTCGGCACGCGCTGCGAGATCAAGAACGTCAACTCCCTGCGCTTCATGGGGCAGGCGATCGAATACGAGGCACGCCGCCAGATCGACATCCTCGAGGACGGCGGCGAGATCGACCAGGAGACGCGGCTGTTCGATCCCCGGTCCGGCGAGACGCGGTCCATGCGCTCCAAGGAAGAGGCGCACGACTACCGCTATTTCCCCGATCCGGACCTCCTGCCGCTGGAGTTCACGCAAGCGTGGGTCGACGGGATCAAGGCGACCCTGCCGGAACTGCCGGACGCCAAGAAGACGCGCTTCATGTCCGATTTCGGCCTCAACGCGTATGACGCCGGTGTGCTGGCGGGCGACCGGGCCATGGCGGATTATTTCGAGGCGGTCGCCTCAGGCCGGGACGCCAAGGCCGCGGCCAACTGGGTGATGGGCGAGCTTACCGCCCGCGCCAACGAACGGGGTACGGACGTGACGGGTGTCGGTGTCTCCGCCGACCAACTCGGCCAGATGCTCGACCTGATCGCGGACAACACCATCTCGGGCAAGATCGCCAAGGACGTGCTCGACATCATGGTGACCGAGGGCGGAGACCCCGCAGATATCGTCGAGGCGCGGGGCCTGAAACAGGTGACCGACACCGGCGCCATTGAAGCCGTGGTCGACGAGGTCATTGCGGCCAACCCGGACAAGGCCGAGCAGGTCAGGGAGAAGCCCAAGGCCATCGGCTGGTTCGTAGGCCAGGTGATGCAGAAGACGGGCGGCAAGGCGAGCCCGCAGGCGGTCAACGAGATCCTCAAGGCGAAACTGGGTCTGTAGAGGAGGGGTGTGTCCCGCCGCGTCCCGACTTTGCCGGGACTTCTGCAGAAACCATCCGTCTGCTGTCCCGTGAACGGCTCAGCGGGATGGTCGTAAAGCTGGTTCCCGTTTCCCGACGCGGAAACGCCGTTCGGCTTTCTCGGCCGGCTTGATGTCGATCCGCCAGACCTTTTCCTCGATCGTCGTACCCCTTGCCGTGACATGGCGACCGACACTCAGCCGCCAGGTGTCGCCATCAATCCGAACCAGTCCGGCCAGCGCCATGCCGCCGTCCGAGAATTCGACCATGCAGTCCAGCGGTGTTCGAGCGTCGAGGTCGGCGGCGCTGCCTGCTTTCAGGACTCCGTCCGCGCCGGCGTAGAGATGCGTGTTGCCGACGCGGAGCGTGATCAAGACAAGGGACCGGCGTTTCAGAACTTCAGTTCATCCACGATGCTCTCCTGAGCCATGACGCCTGCGCCGGCTGTCTCCTGCCACATCGCGCCACTGAAGAGCGTGATCGTCGCGCCTTTGACCTTGTCGCTGCTTTCGTTCCTGAAGCGGATGCCGGAATAACTTGCGCATTGCCGGGCGACGTCCGTCATGGATGCAGGGTCGGTACCTGCAAACGCGAGTCCTGCGGACGTGGATTCGCCGGTCATTCCCATGACGGTCGAGCGGCAATCGGCCGAGGCGATGACATTGTCGGGTTGGCCCAGGATTGCGCCATAACTTTCCGACATCCGTCCCGCCAAAACACTCCTGGCCATCGGTTTCGTGAACTCGAGATCACGGGCAACGAGGTAGACGCGATCCGCAGGCGCCGTGCCTGTTCCTATGAGGACCTTGTCGCTCAGGGCCTCGTTGCTTTTCTCGCAGATCATGACCTCGCCGCTGGTGTCGCAACTCTCGTATCCTTCTTTCGCGAGGGTAGCGAGCGCGGCGTCCTTGGCCTGTCCGATCGAAACACCGAGAATGTCGAACTCAAGGGAACTGGTTTCCACCGTGCCGCCGGACTCGATTTCCTGCGTGAGGGCGGCTGTCGAAAGGTTCCCGCCCGACCCGTCGGTTACGGCGGGCAGTTCAGGCGATACGGGGTTTGCACCTATACCGTCGGTATCCGGTGTCGAAATCACCGGAAAGCTCGGTGCGGCCTGTTGCGCACTGCCTGTCTGAGGCAGGCCGACAACCGGGAAGGACGGTGCGGACGAACTCCCCGTGCTGTTGGCGGCATTGCTGCCGACACCGGCATCTCCAAGGGTTGCGCTGAATCCGGAAGAGGACTCGGTTGCGCCGGCTGGAGGGAACTGGCCGAACTGGTTCTGGCCCCCGTGCGAGGCGGCGGTTGCCGCAGCGCCGCCGGCAAGCGGTATCGTCGGAAAACTCGGTTGAGGCGCGCCACCGACGGTGTTGAGCGTTGGCATCGGTCCTCCGTTTTCGATAGACGAACCGTCCGGCGCCGCAGAAAGGAGCGGCTGACCGCTGCGCCGCTGCAGTTCCGCGGCATCGTTTCTGCTCAGCCTGCCGGTCTCCGGTGAACCGATCGTCGCCTGAAACTCGGCGACGGCGGCGCGTGTCCTGCGACCTGCGATGCCGTCGGGCGTTCCAGCGTCGAAGCCCAACGCGTTGAGGCTCGACTGGTAGTCCCTGACTTCGTCTCGTGTGGTGGGGAATGTCGCGATCGTGGTTCTCGCGACGGGCGCGGAGTTGCCCGATCCCCTGTAACGCCTGCGCTGCTTCTTGGCCGGGCGCGATCCGCCCTTGGTCAGTTCCTGGATGATGATGGTCCCGACGGCGCCGACAGCTGCTCCGGCGAGGAAGCCTTTTTTTCCGGCCTCGGCCGGCGAGGCGTAACACAGGGCCAGTGCCGCGACGGAACCGAATACGGTTCCCGCAAACCGGTACGCGTGTCTCTTGCTGTTCATCATCCTTGGGCTCCCTTGACGTGGAATTGTCAATCGGTCGTGGTTGTGGTGGGCGTCAGTGTGCCGCCTGACGGTCCGGAGGAATCCTGCGCGCCGGCGCCGCTCGTGCTGTCGGGGCCGCTCGAAACCACCGGCGGCAGTCCCGGCTGCCTCAAGGCAAGCAGCCAGCGTGCCGTGTCGACGTCACCCTGGGCTCCGAAATAGGACACCACATCATCGAGCCGTGTGTGGTTTCGCGCCATGCCTGCCACCAGCTGGACACATGCAGCAGCAAAGGGTTCGGCGGTCGTATTGCCGTCGCGGATGCGCACGCCGATCTGGCTGGCCCGGAAGGCCGTGCGGTTTTCGAGAACGAACCTGAGGTAGTCGAAAGACGGGCGGAAGCTGCGTGATGAAAAGGTGATGTACTGGCAGAGCAACGTATCGCGCAGGCTTGCCTTGGCCTTGGCTCCGCGTCCACTGTCCCGCGTCCGGTTCGCCAGTGCGATCACGAGCACATCCATGAAATTCAGCCTGGGAATGGACAGGTAGTTCTGGGGCATCACCGACTGGTAGCGTCCTTCAATCTGGTCTGCGGTGTCGATGCCGTAGTGGCTGCCGATCTCACGGTGTGCGGCCAGCATCGCGGAACTGTAGGTCTCGTCGCCGAACACCATTCCCAGGCGGCTGAGAGTCTGTATGTCCGCGAGGCTGTAACTGGTCCCGATCCGGTCGATGATGTCGAAGCTCGCGGGGAGAATCGAGTCGAAGGTCCGGTTGAGATCCAGCCCCCGTTGGGCGAAAAACGCGAAGACCGGTACGGGCATCCCGTTCGAGAGATCGTTCAGCAAGGTGCAGCGTTTTTTATCGCTCTGATACTTGGTCTTGCATGAGAAGGTGGCATTCAGGTCGAACGGTCTGAGTTTCTGCAGGTATTCAAAGAGAACATTTGTTTCCGCGAGCCCGCTTGCCTGGCGCTTCCAGTATACACGTCTGTACAAATCGTAGAAAATCTGTCCGGTTTCGAGCTGAGACGGATCTATTAGGGCGCTCTGGAGATAAAAGTTGGCGTTGTTGTAGTCCTGTTTCGCAAGAAAACTGGTGAATGCGGAAACAGTCTTGTCATCGTTCGCCAAGGGCGCGTTTGTCGCGATGAATAGGGCTGCGCATCCGGTAATCGAAACGAGGCCGGTATGTCGTATACAGGCCTTGAAGGCTCGCAATGCGTCTGCGATTGTCTTGCGTTTCAGGAACACGTAGCCATTTCCTCCACCCGCGGATATGAACATAGAGCCATGACACAGACAACAGTAAAAGCCGTTGCCAAATCGAATCAGGATGAACGCGTTTGTGGAAATCTACTGTTTGTGTCCCGCATGGCGTTTGCTTCCGCGGTCGTCTGGTTTGTGCTGTCGACGCACGCATTTGCACAAACCGAATCTTTCGATCAATTCAAGCAGAGTGTCCTTTCAGCCGCAGGTGAGATCGCCAAGTATCAGGAGGTCCTGACCAATCCGGACATCCGGATCCAGTACGAGGCTGTGAAACGCATGCTGAAGTCCGACGATCCGGCACTTCAGCGGATCGCAAAGGAGCATGCGCTTTTCTCGACACATCCGGTCCTGCGCAAGTCTGCGATCAAGGCGATACTGGATTCCGGTCCCAATCTCAGGGTCGTGGTGACGGCGACAAACGAGAGTTCCAAAGACGTCCTGCGGTGGCTCCTGACGCAAGGCGGGAGCCACGATGGCCGTACCGGCAGCTTCATCTTCAAGGTGGGCGAGGCGAGAGACAACTGCTGGATACAGTACAACAATTATTGCAGGTTGAAGCTTGCAGGAACGACGGTCCAGTTCCAGAATCACGGTAGCCGGTCCGCAAAAGCCCAGGCCAATCTCGCGCTTGGGCCAGATGGCGTCTTGCGTGGCAAGGTCTACAGCAATGACGGCAACGCAGACATGTTCATCGATCTGAAGGAATGACGCTCACTCGACGGCGAGACCGTCGATCCTGACCGAGCGGCCCTTCACCCATACGGAGAGGATGGAGAGACGGAGACGTCTTGCGAACGCCCCACCGGTGGAGAAACTCAGGACTCCGGACGGAGGCATGTCGCGGACGCCGAGTTTTCGCCAGTAGGGCGCACCAGGCGCGCCAACATCGGCTTCAAGCGCTATTGTCCGCGGCGGTGATTGTGTCTGTGGCATCTTCGGGCCCGATGTGATGCGGAGCTCACGCACGGGCACGGGTTTCTGTCCGTGGAGTGTGATCTCGATCGACAGCGGCTTGCCGGAGAAGGCCGCGACGTAGGCCTCTCCGAGAAGTCCGCGCTCCAGAGCGGCTGCGTTGTCCGCTCCAGAACCGGTTCCATCCCACGCGGTGATGCGAAATCCTTTGGTGCCGTCCTGTCGCGTGCCGGGAATTGCCGACGCCGCCGGGTTGTGCGCCGCCATGTACGGCGCGGCAAGTTCGGCGATACGGTCGACGCGGAAGAAGCGGGCGCGGCGCTGATCAGGGCTTTTCTGGGCAATCCCGACCAGCACGCCACCGATTTCGAGCGCTGCTCCGCTCGTGCCCTGCTGGATTGCGCCCGGCGCCCATTCATCCGTTGTGGACACGAAAACCGTGTCGGGATCGAACTCGATTATGACCGCTTCCGTCCGGTCCAGATAACCTTCCGGGCCAACCCGCACGATCTCGCCGCGCGGGGCTTTCTCGAGGAGGGGTGTCAGGTTCCTGCCAATTGCGTTCCACGGGTCGGTGCAGCTGCGAACGATGTCGCCGGAGACTTCCGCGATGGCCAGATCGTTTGCGTCATGCCTCAGGAAGATCGTCCCCGAACCGAGAAGCCGCTGTACCGGCATCTCGAGTGTGACGCGCTGGCCGCGAGCAACATGAGACGGCATAAGCGCAAAGCAGTTTCCGTTGTGGTTGAAAAGCAGTGCGTGCCCGAAGTCCTGATCGACGAGCGCAATTTGCGCGGCCCTTGCATCGTTAATACCGACAGCCGCAAACAAAACCCCAATCAACACAAAAATACGTTTTGCCAATGACTGCATTGCGGTAACGCTTATTATTCGACCATTCCGATGTGGACGTTAGAAAGCAGGGGAATAGATGTCAAAGGTCGCTTTGCGCCATGTCTTGCCATTGTTGTGGGCTTTGCTGCTTTTTGCATGTCCGGCGGGTGCGCAGCAGGCTTCGTCTGAACCGCTGAAGGAGCTCAAAGCGGTCTGGAAGGCGGAAAAACTGGACGAGGAGGCGCTGATCTCCGGCGCCTGGCTTGTCGGCGTGCATGCAATCGCTTCGGTGGAACAGAACAAGCCGGTTCTGTCGGCGTTCATACCCGGGGGGTGGGCGAACCATAAAATCTGTGCCCGGACAACATCGCGCGACGGTCTCTACTCTTCGCTTTTCCAGTACGACGTACCGGCGGATTGGTCCGGCGGACCGGCGCGGTTGCAATATCCCAGCAATTTTCCGGAGAGAACCGGAGTCATCGATCTGAATACGAGTGGCGTGATCATTCATAAAGGGGGGTGCGACAGGACGCCGGGAGAGTTTCTCCCTGCTCACTGGAACATGTCGAGCCAACCGCGCCTCAACACCGACGGATCGCGGACGATCGTGTTCAATCTGAACGCCGGCCGGTCCGACCGGATTGTCGGCCAGGTCGCTATTGGCGGCGGCCTCTATCCTCTGAACTGCAGCAAGATCCCGGCTGGTGGAACGAGTTTCAATTTCACCTGCAAACTCCTGTTGCCGGGTTCCGTGCATGGTGATGCCGACATGACGATCGTGCGGTATCGCTCGGGCCGTGCAGCGCGGCCACGAACGGCGAAGGTAAACATCCCGGAAGCGACCCGGCGCTGAGCAACCATGGCCAATACCGAAAACAGGGGCGCGTCAAAAGCCGGAGCGGTACGTGGGACCGCGCCCTTCGGTGCATTGATCGGCGTAACCAGGAGACTGTTCGCTTCTGTCGGTAGCGAACCGGAGGCAAGGGTCGACCGGATCAAGGCAGCCATCAGGCTGACCCTGCTTTGCGTGCTCATCGCCATGATCGTCTATTACGTCTGGCCGAGACGGCAATCGTTTCTGGTCGATGCACGTACGGACATCCTGACGATAACCACCGGTAATGAGACGGCGGAGATCTGGGAACTTGAGGATGTCAGCATCTGTCGGCAAGCGCTGCCTTCGCAACTCGTACCGATTGCGCCATCTGACGGTGTGGTTCGACACAGCGATCCGCAGGCTTTCTGCACTGCCGAGGGGTACGAACTCGTAAAGATTGACCAACTCGAAGTGAGCTGGCCGATCGGAACGACGATCGTCATTCGCCTGGAGCAGGACCGCGTCAGCGGCACTCGCAGCGCGTCGGACGGCGCGCCGAACCACGTGATCGAAGTGAAGGTCGAGAAACTTGCCAGTGCAGAACCGTTTGCTGTGGAAGGTGTTTCAATCTCAAACGGGACTTTGCTGAGATTTCCTGCCCGTGTCCTGAACGATCTGGGTGTGCTCAGGATCGCCGGAAAAATCCGCCTCGGCCAGACCGCGACGCAGGGCACCAGACTGATGCTGAGGGATGGTACATTCGAGATCAAGGAGCGCTTCGCGTTCCTTGACGCTCCATTGGTGGTTAACAGCGGTTTGCTTCTATTGGGGGAAGAAGTGGAGGTGGTCCCCAGTCGGAAGTCCGAAGCTCCGCTGTTGAGCAGGGCTTTTGTCTCCATCCCCGAAGGCAATCTGACCGGGTTGCGGGTGGTGCTTACAACCTCACCGGTGCACAGTAGACTTGAGAGGAAGCGAGCCTATGGTTATGCGATCGCCACGAGCAACTGGATGCAGCGGATCCAGGCTGACCCTTATCCTGTAGTCCTAGCCACGCTGTTGAGCCTTCTCGGAGGTGCCATTGCCGTCGCTCAAAGTTTTGTCCAAATCAGACGTCAGAACAATGCACGTGGGAACCAGTCAGACGCGGACAAGGAGACAAAAACTGGATCGTCTTCCGAGTAATTTCTGCTTCGGCTAGGGCCGGTCAGGTCTGCAAAAGGAACCGCGCGATATGCGCCTGCGAATGTCGCACAAATTGAACCGTGCCTTGCTTCCGCTCTTGCTGGGCGTGTCGGTCACTTTCGCAAACGAAAGCAGGGCGGAGGATTTCTCGCACTTCGTGGACAAGCTCAGGCTGGATGCCACGGCGGCCGGGATATCAAGGGCGGTCATCAGGGAGGGGACGCGCGGTCTTACGCCGAACCGGAAGGTCATCTCGCTGTCGAAGAAGCAGCCGGAGTTCCTTCAGCCCGTCGGGCGTTACATCTCCAAGCGGGTGACAAAGGGCGCCATTCACGCCGGCCGGCGGAAAGTGCGCAAGCACGCTTGGCTGCTCGAACAGGTCGAGGAGCGCTACGGCGTGGACCGTTTCGTGGTGGCCGCCATCTGGGGACTCGAGACCAGTTATGGCGGCTATACGGGAAAGAGCGACGTCATGCGGTCCCTTGCGACGTTGGGCTGGTCCGGCTATCGCGGCGACTTCTTCCGCAAGCAGTTTCTCGATGCGCTCTACATCATGCAGACCGAAAAGATTGGCCGGGACCGCATGGTCGGCTCCTGGGCCGGCGGGCTGGGACAGACGCAGTTCATCCCGTCGAGTTACCGTGCGCATGCCGTCGACTTCGACGGGGACGGGCGGCGCGACCTGTGGCGATCAACGGCCGACGCCCTGGCGTCGACGGCAAACTATCTGGTGAAACATGGCTGGGCGCCGCACCAGCCCTGGGGATATGCGGTGTCGCTTCCCGCGAAGCTTCCACGGACGGCGGAGACGCGCCAGTGGCGCGCGTGGCGCTCGGCGGGTGTCCGCCGGCGAGACGGTGGCCGCCTGCCGGCCAAGGGCAGCGCGACGCTCTTTTTCCCGGCCGGTTCGGAAGGGCCGGCCTTTCTGGTGACCGGCAACTACTGGGCGATCCGGGACTACAACTGGTCCGACTCCTACGTCCTTTCGGTCACGCAGCTTGCGCGCCATCTCGGCAAGCGCCAGCCGGTCAGTCTCGACTGGCCCAGGACACGGCCGTTGCTCAAGCCTCAACGCCAGAGGATACAGGCTCTGCTGGCAAAGATGGGCTACAAGGTGCCAAATCGTATCGGTCGGATCACGGCCGACATGCGCGACGTGATCCGGGATTACCAGTTGTCGCGAGGCCTGGTGGCGGATGGACATCCTGACGAGGGCCTGCTTGCAGCGCTCGAGCGGGAGTAGTGGTTGCCTGTACCGTACCCGGCAAACCGCTTTACGGTCTACATTCTCGGGGAGACTGATGATGACCACCTGTCGCGTGTCGTTTCTTGTGCTTGCTCTGGCGATACTCGTCCCCGCCATTGCCTCTGCGTCCATGTCGCCGGCCACCTGGGTGACCCAGCGGGTGTTGGGTGTCGTGCCGGACGGCGTGGTGCTGCTGCATCTGCGCCGGCACGTGGCCTCCTACTACGCCTACGAGGCTGCACAGGAACTGCGCGTGGTGTCGAACGAAGGCTGCGTATCCACGCGCATCGCGCTGCAGGCGTCAACGGGACGGGACACGGACACACTCGGCAATTGGGAAACGAAGGTTGTACGCGGTGAAAATGTCAGTGCCGCTGCCGAGTTGCTGGCGACTATGTCGCCGGTCGTTCCTCGCGACCGGCAGAGCGTCATCCTGCGCGAGGGGGCCTTGTGGATCGGCCATGACGGGGACTGGTACGAGATCGTTTCGGCTGAGCGCGTGGTGCGCTGGTCAGCGATGGCCGGTCAGGAAATGGCGGTCGATGGTGCAGGCGAACTGGCCATCGCGGGACTCTGGCAATCGATCCACGCCCTTCAGGACCGCGGCCTGACCTACGTCGAGATCGTGCCCGATGGCTCGGAGATCGACATCGACCGCACCGCGTTCGTCGTTCCGGTCGACGACCGCGGAGCCCGGCGCCTGCTCGAAAGCGGCGTCAAGGACAAGGCAGCGCTTGCCCGCAGCCAGCCGGACCCCTCGGGGTGCTGAGGCCGGTGCGGGGCGAGACGGTTCCGGAACTTCCGGGCGCCGGCCGGACTTGATCATTGCATGACGGCGCTCGCATCCTTCGGAACCCTGTTCGCCGCGAGTTTCATCGCGGCCACGTTTTTTCCGTTCCAGTCCGAAGTCCTCCTGGTCGGCATGTTCGCGCTTGGCGACCTTCCGGCCTGGTCGCTGGTCGCGGTTGCGTCGGTGGGGAACACGCTCGGTTCGGCGGTCAACTGGGTGCTCGGACGCTACATCGCGCATTTCGGAGACCGGCCGTGGTTCCCGGTCACCGAGGCCCGGCTCGAGCGTGTACGCGCCATCTACCTGCGATATGGCGTCTGGTCGCTGCTGTTGAGCTGGACGCCGTTCCTCGGTGACCCGCTGACCGTCATCGCCGGGGTGCTGCGCACGCCGTTCGTGCTTTTCGTGTCCATTGTCGCGCTGGCCAAGACAGGTCGTTATCTTTTCCTCTGGGCCGCATACGAGGGTTTCATCCGGCTGTGATCATCCCGAAAGGGGGAGATTCCCGTGGTCGCCGCGTCGAGGGACCGATAAGATCCACCCGGACCCACACCCGCACGGACAGGCCGAGATGACCGACCAGCAGAACCCCATAGACCTTCACTACTGGCCGACGCCCAATGGCTGGAAGATCACCATCATGCTCGAGGAATGCGGTTTGCCCTACAATGTCGTCTATGTGGATATTGCCAGGGGCGACCAGTTCGATCCCGAATTCCTGAAAATCGCGCCGAACAACCGTATGCCGGCGATCGTCGATCCGGACGGTCCCGGTGGCGCGCCGATCTCGATCTTCGAGTCGGGCGCCATTCTCCAGTACCTGGGCGACAAGACCGGCCGGTTCTATCCCTCGGAAACGAGACAGCGCACCGAAGTGAACGAATGGCTGTTCTGGCAGATGTGCGGCCTGGGGCCGATGGCCGGCCAGTGCCATCACTTCCGTGTTTATGCGCCGGAGAAGATCGACTACGCCGTCGACCGCTATACCGACGAGGTGAACCGTCTCTACGGCGTCATGAACCGTCGCCTGGAGGGCCGGGATTTCCTCGCCGGCGAGTATTCGATCGCCGACATGGCCTGTGTCGGCTGGATCAAGCCGCACGAGCGGCAGGGGCAGGATATCAACGAGTTTCCACACCTCAAGGCCTGGCTCGAGCGCATGACGGCGCGTCCGGCCGTCGCAAAGGGGCTGGCGGTCGGCGAGGAACGCCGGCACAGTCCCGACATCGCCCGGGACAAGGAGGTCCAGAAAGTTCTCTTCGGCCAGAGGGCGCGATAGGGCAGGAGCCGGGCAGGCGTCAGTGTATCTCGCGTGCGCCCCTCATGGCGGCATCGAGCTTGTCGAAATCGAAGCCGTCCGACTTGGCGGCATCGAGGATGACCGCTTCGCGTCGCGCGATCCGTTCGACAGCCTCGGCAAGCCCGTGGACCGCCTCGGCAGGGATCATGACGGCGCCATGCCGGTCGGCATGTATGACGTCGCCGGTGACGGCGGTCAGGCCATGCACGGTCACCTGGCAGTCGAAATCGACGAGGTGCACATAGGCGTGGCTCGGGCCGACGAGGCCGCCCAGCAGGTTGTAGCCGCGCACGCTGTCGACGACGTCGCGGAATGAGCCGTTGGTGACCGCGCCGACGGATCCCAGTCCCTTGTGGACGTGCGTCTGCACCTCGCCCCAGAAGGCGCCGACGCCGGGTTCGGGATCGATGTCCTGGATGACCACGACGGTCGGACGCGGGCCGCTGGAGACGTAGTTGTAATATGCGGCCCTTTTCGCGGCCACCTGGTCGGCGGTCTCGCCGGACGGTTCGGCCGCGCGGATCGTGGCGGTGCGCGCGAAACCGCAGACGGGCGGCAGTTCGGGATCCAGCGGCACCAGCGGTTTCGTGGTGAACCCGTGGCCCCGGCGTTCCGGCATTACCTCCTCAAGAGCGTTGCAGATGGTCGGGGTGTCCCATTTAGTGAGCGGCGCAAGGTCTTCGGCGGTGATCTTCGTCATTTTCCGGTTTCTCTCCCTCTTGGTGACGGCGGGCGTCGACTATCGGTTGTTGTCCCGTTTCCATGCCTCGAAGGCGTCCTGGGCTTCTTCCGTCGTCGCCGGATACAGACCGATCACGGCGGCCCCGTCGTGTACCCGCTCGGTCACGTAGTCTTCGAAGGCCGTCATGTTCGTGGCTTCCTCGGCGATGGCGTCGGCCATGTGAAGCGGTATGACCACGACGCCTTCGCCGTCGCCGACAATGACATCGCCGGGAAAGACCGCGACGTCGCCACAGCCAATGGGTCCGTTGAGTTCGATGGCCTGGTGGCGGGTGAGGTTGGTCGGTGCGGAAGGGCGGTTGTGATAGCAGGGGATATCGAGTTCGGCGATTTCCGGGCTATCCCTGAAGCCGCCGTCCGTCACCACGCCGGCCACGCCGCGCTTCATGAGCCGCGCCACCAGGATGGAGCCCGCGGAGGCAGCCCGGGGATCCTTGCGGCTGTCGATGACCATCACATGGCCGGGCGGGCATTCCTCGACGCCGACACGCTGCGGGTGCCGGGGGTCCTGGAACACGGAGATGGTGTTCAGGTCCTCGCGGGCGGGAATGTACCTCATGGTATAGGCCTGCCCGACCATGTTCGTGCCCTTCCGGGACAGCGGATGCACGTCCTGGATGAACTGGTTGCGCAGACCCTGCTTGAAGAGCGCGGTGCACAGTGTTGCGGTCGAGACCTTCGCGAGCCTGGACCGGGTTTCATCGGAGAGTGTCTTTTCGGTCATGCTGGTCCTGCCTGTCAGAATATGTCGGGTTCGCCGGCGGTCGCGCCGAACTGGGTTTCAAGAAAGTCGAAATCGCAGCCCTGGTCCGCCTGACGGATATGGCGTGCGAACATCCAGCCGTAACCGCGTTCGAACCTGGGGGCGGGCGGCGTCCATGCGGCGCGCCGGCGTTCCAGCTCATCGTCGTCGACCAGCATGTCGATGCGGCGGTTCTCCACGTCCAGACGGATGGTGTCGCCGGTGCGCAAGAGCGCCAGCGGTCCGCCGACATGGGACTCCGGCGCGACGTGGAGAATGCACGCGCCATAGCTCGTGCCGCTCATCCGGGCGTCGGACAGACGGACCATGTCGCGTATGCCCTGTTTGATCAGCTTCCTGGGGATCGGCAGCATGCCCCATTCCGGCATGCCGGGGCCGCCCTGGGGGCCTGCATTGCGCAGCACGAGCACATGGTCGGCGGTGACGTCGAGGTTCTCGTCGTCCACCGCGGCCTTCATGTCAGGGTATGAATCGAAGACCAGGGCGGGGCCTTCGTGGAGCAGGAATTTCGGATCGCAGGCGGACGGCTTGATCACGCATCCATCGGGCGCGAGGTTGCCGCGCAACAGGGCGAGCGACCCCTCATGGTAGACCGGGTTGTCGAGCGGACGGATGACGTCGGGATTGTGGACCTCCGCGCCTTCCAGCGCCTCGCCCAGTGTCTTGCCCGTGACCGTCACGGCCGTCAGGTGGAGCTTGCCCGCCAGGCCGGCCATCAATGCGCGCAGGCCGCCTGCAAAATAGAAATCCTCCATGAGGTAGTCCGACCCGCTCGGACGGATGTTGGCGAGCACGGGAACGTCCCGCGACGCTGCGTCGAGGTCTTCCAGGGACAGCATGATCCCGGCGCGCCGTGCCATGGCGATGAGATGGATCACGGCGTTGGTCGAGCAGCCGAGCGCCATGGCGACGGTGACCGCGTTGTCCACCGCGGCACGGTCGATGATGCGTGATGGCACGAGGTCTTCCCAGACCATCTCGACGATGCGCCGGCCGCAGGCAGCCGACATCCGGATGTGGTTCGCGTCCGCGGCCGGAATGGAACTTGCGCCGGGCAGGGTGAGACCCAGCGATTCCGCGATCGCCGTCATGGTCGAAGCCGTGCCCATCGTCATGCAATGGCCATAGGACCGCGCAATGCCGGCCTCGACCTCCTGCCATTCGGCAGGCGAAACCTTTCCTGCCCGGCGTTCGTCCCAGTATTTCCAGCCGTCCGCGCCGCTGCCCAGGGGCTGGCCCTTGTAGTTCCCGCGGAGCATCGGGCCCGCGGGCAGGAAGATCATCGGGAGGCCTGCGCTGATCGCCCCCATGACCAGGCCGGGCGTTGTCTTGTCGCAGCCGCCCATGAGAACCGCGCCGTCGACGGGGTGGCACCGCAGCAGCTCCTCCACGTCCATCGCAAGCATGTTGCGGTAGAGCATGGTCGTCGGCTTCACGAAGTTCTCCGACAACGAGAGAGCCGGCAGTTCCAGCGGAAAGCCGCCGGCCTGGAGGATGCCGCGTTTGACGTCCTCGACCCGATGGCGGAAATGGGCGTGACAGGGGTTGATGTCCGACCAGGTGTTGACGATGGCGATGACCGGCTTGCCCGTCCAGTCTTCCGGGTCATAACCCATCTGGAGGGTGCGCGAACGGTGTCCGAAGGACCGCAGGTCGTCCGGCGCGTACCAGCGTGCCGATCTCAGGTCTTCCGGCGTTTTCAGTCTTGCTGCCATCACGACATTCTTTCCGAAGGGCCGGAAAACGCGGGAAAACGGTATCCGGTGTTGTCGACGAAGTCTGGAATAGGCGGTATTCCGCCAAAGCGTCAAGGTTGCTTGCGGCTCCATTCCGCATGACGCGATGACAACCGGTGTCGCAGGCAATACGATCCGCCTCTTGCCGCAACGCCACTCCAGTCCCAGAGGTCGTACCATGAACGGTGAATCCGCCGGACAAAACCCGCTACGCAGATGCGTGCTTGTCGCCGAGCCCATGCACGAGGCGGGGGTCGGCCTGCTCGAGTCGCGTGAGGATTTCGACGTCGTGCACCTGCCGGACGCCCGGCCCGAGACGTTTCTCGAGGTGCTGCCCCGTGCCAACGCCATCGCAATTCGCACGGCGCCTCTGACACGGGAACTGCTGCAATGTGCGCCTGGGCTCGACATCGTGTCGCGCCATGGCGTCGGCTGCGATTCCATCGACGTGAACTATCTCAGCGGGCGGGGCATACCCGTCGCCATCGCCACGGGGGCGAACGCAAGGTCCGTGGCCGAACACACCATGGCGATGATCATGTCGATCGCCCGGCAATTGCCCGACCTGGACGGCCTCGTGCGTTCAGGCGAATGGGCGCGGAGAAACGAATACAGGGCAATCGATCTCGATGGCGCGAACGTGCTCATTGTCGGCTTCGGCAGGATCGGGAGGATCGTGGCGCGCCTGTGCCGGGCTTTCGGCATGGACGTGACGGTTGCCGATATCGCCCTGGACCGGGCACTGGCGGATGAAATCGGCTGCCGGCCGGTCGAGGACTTCCGGAAGGCTCTCGCCGATGCCGACATCGTGACGCTGCATGTCCCGCTTGACGAAACCACGCGGCACCTCATCGGCCGGGGTGAACTGGACGCAATGAAGGACGGGGCCATCCTGATCAATTGCGCGCGGGGTGGCGTGGTGGACGAAGACGCACTTTGCACGGCACTGGCGCGCGGCAAGCTGCGCGGGGCCGCGCTCGATGTTCTCGTCGATGAACCGCCGTCTCCGGATCATCCCCTGCTGTCGGAACCGAAGGCCTTGCTGACGCCGCACAACGGCGCCGCCTCCCTGCAGGCGTCACGCATGATGGCCGTCATGACGGCCCGGAACATCATCGATTTCTACGACGGCAGGCTGCGCGACGAGTGCGTCTTCAACCTGGCCGACCTGCGCTGACGGCAGGTCAGGCGGCAAAGGCGCTTTTCGCGCCGCCGGTCTTCTGGGTCTTGAAGATCGATCCGGCATCCGGGGCGGGGGGAAGCGGCAGACGGACCGGTACCTTCTCGATGCGGGGCACACCGGCGAAATGGCCGGTGATCACGCTTTCCTGCATGGTGTCCCACAGCGCCTGCTGTGTCGCTGCCGACCCGACATAGGAACCCGAACCGAGCAGAGGCCAGGCGTCGGCTGCACGGCATTCGTAGAACAGGACGAGGCGGTTGCGATCCGACATGTTCGGAGCGGAACCATGCAGCATGCGGACGTGATGTACCGTCATGCACCCGGCCTTGCCGGTGAGGGTGACGGCCCGGTCGGCGTGGAAATCCGGATCGGCCGGATCGACCGCGCCGCAGAAGACCCCGTCCGCATTCATGTGCGACAGAACCGGACCCTGGTGGGAACCGGGGATGACCTGGAGCGGACCGTTGGCCTCGTCCACATCTTCGAGCATCAGGCCGAAGGCCAGCATGTCGTCATTGGTGTGCGGGTAGAAGGCCCAGTCCTGGTGCCACTCGACCGCAGCGCCGCCTCCGGGCGCCTTGGTGTTGAGCTTGCTGGTCTGGATCATCGTGTCGGGACCGAGAAGCGAGGTCAGGACCTCCGTCATCGCGGAGTTCCGGAGCACGTCCCAGTAATACGGGTGCTGTCGATGCGGAAGCTTTATGCGGGTGAGTCGCGGCTGTTCCGGGCAATGTCCTTCGTCGAGATCGTAGACACCGTCGCTTTCCGTGACATTGCGGGAGCGCTCGATCAGGTCGTAGGTGATCTCCCTCAGGCGATCGAGTTGGTCTGCTGAAACGGCGTCTTCGACCAGAAGGTAACCGTTTTCCCTGTAGGACGAAATCTGCGATGCGCTCAGCATTTCGGGGATCTCCTCAAAGGCGTGCGTTCCAGAGACAACGCGATCCTAGAGCGTATCTCGCTTACATGGAATCGTTTGATGGTTCCAAATCCGTTCGTTCGGCAAGGCGCGGTGCGCAGCGCGATGCGGGATATCTCGCAAGCGCCGCAACGTGGCCGACGGACGGATTTGGCCCACCGAAGGCCGTGTTTTTGCGCCCGCCGGACTGCGTTGTGCTCCCCTTATGGTCAACCAGACCACGGCGGGTCGCACGCCTTGCCGGCAGACGCAAAAACGCGGTCAAAGCGCTTCCATGTAAGCGAGATACGCTCTGCTGCATTGCCGGGGCAACGCGACGATCAATCGTCCGCTCCGCTCTTCGGTCGCCGGGTTTCCTTCCGGACAGGCCAGAGCTCGAGGATTCCGGCCAGGAGCACCAGCGCGCCGCCCGTGATTTCGAGGATCGTCAGGTATTCGTCCGCGAGCACTGCCGCGGACACCGCGCCGACGAGGACCTCGATCATGAGCAATATGCCGACCCGCGCGGGTTCCAGCCTGGGCGTGGCCCACATGAGGCCGCCGATGGAGAGTGCCCACCAGACACCGCCGGTTCCGATCGACACCATGGCGATGTACCCGTAGTCGACGTCGGTCCCGGGGTGCCCGCTCGCGGGCAGGCCGAGCACGGGTGCCAGCAGAAGCGAGATGGCGGCCGCGCCACAGGCGAAGACGAACGTGGCTTCGAACGGGCCGATGTTCGGTCTGGCCCGGATGCCGGTGGTGGCCACGGACCAGGATATCCCGGCAAAAAGCGACAGCCACTCTCCGATGCTGCGGGGCAGGGGCAACTCGCCGTTCGCGCTGAGCATGACGGCCAGCCCGGCCAGCCCGATCGCGATGGCGACGATCCGCATGCGCGGTGTATGCCAGCCCATGACATAGCGGGCGATCAGCGTGCTCCACACCGGCGTCAGGAAATAGAGCAGGATGATGATCGCGACGCGACCGTATCCGAAGCCGATGGAGTAGAGTGCAAAGGCGGCTCCGCCGAGGGCAACGGACGACAGCGCCACGGGGCCGGCGCGGAGGATCAGGGGCAGGCGAAGCAGCGCGGCGGGAAGCAGAAGGAATACAGCGGAAACAGTGATGGCGACCGTGCCCCAGGCTCCCGTCAGCCCGTGTTCGATCAGGGACCGGACCGGGATCCAGTAAAAGCCCCAGAATACGCCCGTGCCGAGCACGATCACCGAAGGCAGCAGGGAGTGGCGGTCGTTTGTCATCTTCGTTTCCCACGGCGTTTGACGTGCAGACCGCCGACCCCGAGATACCGGGTTTCGGGAGGTCCCGGACAGGGGCTTCGGCGGTCGGAAAATTTCAGCCGATGAACGGCGAAAACACTGACGTGCTTAGCGAAAGGTTACCGGCCATTGCGTCCAAATCCGGCAAATTGTCCTAAAAGTGGCTGAAAATTGCGGATAACAGGGTCAACGAAAGATAAACCTAAGAATTGCCTACGGCGAGATTCAATACTCGTTAAGCGTGCTGTTTAACCCGATTTTGTACGCGGTCATCCCACGATCATGCTCGTAAACAGGCAGGAAGCCTACAGGAGCTTAAATCTTGATCTGCAGCCACAGGTTGCAACTGGGATGAAGGGAACGAGGGAGAAGACTCATGGCTCGTATTGCATTTTCGGAAATCGACAAAGACGAAATTTCGGTGCCGGCGGCGACCGCCGACTCGCTGTTCGGTCTGGGGCTGCTGTATTCGGCAGGCATGGACGTGGAGCAGGATCTGGTGTCCGCGCACAAGTGGTTCAATCTCGCAGCACTCAAGGGGAATGATGCTGCACGTGATTACCGCGCGGAGATCGCCAGTGAAATGAGCTCGGACGAGATCGCCGAAGCGCAGCGCCGCGCCCGGGAATGGCTGCAGACGCACTGAACGACGGTTTCAGTACTCGAATTCGACGCCGACACCGACCTTGGAATTGCCATCCGAGCCGAACTCGCCGCGAGCTTTCAGGTTTTTGGTGATATCGAGGTCGATGACCGCGCTGCCGGAGTCCGTGCCGGACTGCTGCACGCCGAGATAAACGTTCTCGTTGACGTAACGTCCGGCGCTCGCCCCGCCGCCGGACAGGTCGAGTTCGTCGATACCGAGGGCGTTCTGCAGTTCGCCGAGCAGGCTGGTGCCGCCGGCAAGCCCGCCGAGACGGGCGATTTCACTGCTCAGGCGCGCGATCTGAAGCGGTGAGAGTTCCGAGACGGAGCGGTTAAAGATCAGCTGGGCCAGAACCTCGTCCTGGGGCAGTTCGGGCGCGGATTCGAACGTGAACTTCGGTTCGCTGGCCGGGCCGCTCACCAGAATGGATACCTGTGCCGC
Source organism: Hyphomicrobiales bacterium (assembly GCA_965227875.1). Classification (GTDB taxonomy): domain Bacteria; phylum Pseudomonadota; class Alphaproteobacteria; order Rhizobiales; family JAJFHC01. Next base: position 4,830,747 of record OZ245783.1, on the reverse strand, counting down.
CGAAGTGATCGTCCCGGCCGCGAAGTCGAGCTGGGGATCCGCGGTGCCCGTGAATTCCACATTGCCGCGGGAGAAATCGAGCCGGCGATCGAGAATGTCGAGTCGCCCGCGCGCCAGTCTGAAGGCGCCGTCGATCACCGGATCGTTGGTCGTGCCGGAAAGACCGACACTGCCTCCGAGCACCGCATCGATGCCGCGTCCGCGAACGAAGATCCTGTTTGCCGCGTTTATGCGCAGGTCCAGGGATACGGGGAGGGACGGCCCGTCCTTTTCCTTCTTGCGCAAGGCTTCCGCCTGCCGGCGTACGGCCGGCCGCGCGTTCTTGTGACGCACGTCGAGCTTGCGCACCGACGGCGGCAGCGCGTCGGGAATGGTGATGTCGAGCCGTGAGATGTCGATCTTGCCGCCAAGCGACGGTCCCGCCGTGAGCGGGCCGGTCAGCGCGAGGTCCGCATCGAGCGTCCCCTTGACCAGTTGCTCGTTCTCGATGTTGAAGTTCCGGGCAGTGATCTTCACGTCGGCAGGATTGCCGGCGGCGAGTCCGATGCGACCGCCGGCCGAAATGCGTCCGTCGCGGGCCGTGCTGCCGGTGAACTGCTCGATCGTGACGGTCTCGGTGTCCATCCGGACGCGCGCCGAGATGCCGGAAATGTCGATTCCGGATTCCGGGTCGCGGAGACGGGCGTCCGTGGTGGTGAAGACACCTTCGACGACCGGCGCTGCGGGTGGGCCGGTCACAGTGATATCGGCGCGCAGGAGACCGCTGATCGACCCGCCGCGGGTGGCCAGCGCCGGGTCGGCGAGGGCGAGCGGTACGCTGCCAGCCGCCTTGAGATCGAGTGGTGTGTCGGACCCTGCCGGCAGGCTTCCGGAAAGGTCGAGCGCCATGCCGTCCCGGCCGGTAATCCGCCCGTCGACGGTCAGCCGACCGTCCGTCAACCGACCGTCCGCACGACCGGACAGGGGCGCAAGTCCGTTCTGACGCATGGCTGCCAGCGATATCCCGGTGGCGGTCAGGTCATACCGGCCGGCAGGCGCCGAGGCCGGGCCCGTCACCTGAATCGTTCCGGAGATCTCACCTTCCGCGCCCAGATCGGGCACGAAGGCATTTGCCAGGCCGACGGGAAACCTGACGAGGCTCGTCGTGATGTCGAGTGTCTGGCTCGCCGTACCATTGATCGTCGCCGTGCCGTTGCCGGCCAATAGACGGACATTCCTCAAAATCGCACGTCCGTCTTCGACGAGAATATCCGTGGGTTGGGCAAGGGTGACGGTCTGTCCACCCCTGGTCGCGCTGGCATCGCGCAGGGACACCGTAATTCGCTGACCGTCGACCAGCACACCGCCGCCGGCCGTGAGGTCTGTATCCATCACCCGTGTCGCCACCGTGAGTCGTGTGGTGTCTTCGCCCGCAATGGCGGTGATCCGGGTGTTGGGCAAGCGGGTGCCATCCGAAACGAGGTCGAGGATGTCTGCACGACCCTCGGCAACCGGACGCGAGAAGATGTCGCCAACCCGTCCGTTCAGGTCGATGCGGCGGATTTGCACGTTCTCGTAAACCAGGTTCTCCGCGAAGCCCTCGGCCCGGAGCGACACCTTGCCGTCTTCACGGGCCAGTGCCGCATCCGCCGTCAGGGATCCGGCGACGGCGACACCGGTCAAGTCGTTGAATGCGCTCAGGTCCGGCAAACTCAGCAAGAGCGCACCCGACGGTCCTTCCGACGGGACATAGGCGACCGAGCCGCTTGCCTTGGCCTCGCCATATGTCAGCACGAGGTTCTCGACCTTTCCCGCACCGGCCTGCGTTACCGTGACGTCGCCGTTCCCGGCCAGCTTGCGGTCGGCGAATTCCCCGGCAATGGCCAGTTTTCCTGTCGGCGCATCGATGGGGCCGGAGCCGTCGAAGCGGATGGACGGATTGCTGAAGGATCTGCCGTTCACCGTGATTGCCGTCCCGGAGAGGACGGCGGACATTTTCGCGTTGTCGCGGCTGCCGACCACGGACGCATCGAAGCCGATCGATCCGGCCAGTTCCGGGGAGACGACCGACAGGTCGCCGATCTGGCCCTGGGCGGACAGTCTGGCGGTCGCGCCGCCAATCGTTCCGTCGACGGAGGCGCTCAGGTGCCTGCCCGTGATGCGGAGGCTTTCGAAGGAGACCACGTTGCCGGAAGTCGCCACGCCGCCACGAAGATTTACGACGTCTCCCAGAAGGGCGTCCGCCTGGGCGATGCCGGTGACAAGACCTTTTGTGTTGCCTTCAATGTCGAGCCGCGCGCCTGCATCGGCAAACGCAACCTCCGCGTCTCCGCCGATCTCGAGACGACCCGCTATCGCCTGGCTGACGAGTGGCGTCAGCCGGGACAGGTCCGGCAACAGTGCCGAGAATCGGCCGGAGAAGCGTTCGCGGTCGATGACGCTGTTTTCCAGGGCAACGTCGCCGAGTTCGGACGTAATATTGGCCGTTGCGACCTGCACCGTGCCATCGCGGAATGCACCGCGGGCCTCAACGGTCACGTTGCGACCCACCACTTCTGCGAGTTCCGCCGGCAGTCGGCTTATGTCCTGTGCTTCCGCGGTGATTTCGAACCGGTCGAGGGCAGTCGTTCCCGAGAGAATGCGAGGATCAGCGGCGGCTTCGAACGTGGCGTTCAGCCGTCCCGACGCGACGTCGGGCGCCTCGAGGTTGGCCGCACCCAGCGAGCCGATTATCCCCAGGATGCCGTCCGAGGTCCTCGCGGTGACTTCGAGGCGTCCTGACCCGACCGCGATGCGTTCCCCGTCGCCCAGTGGCACCTCATGCGGTGCCGTTTCGGCGTGAAGATCGGCGACGATCTTCGCGTCGCGCAGGGCGCCGTCCGGCGACATCCGTGCGGCAAGGTCGGCCGTCAGGCGCCGGTTCGATATCCGTGTCGTTTCGAGCTCTATTTGACCCTCGCCGGACCGGTTCGCGGCGCCGTCGACAACGAGCTCCCCGTCGAAGAGACTGCGGATGTTCGATGCGAGCAGTGGCGACGGGCGCGCCTTGAGCGAATAGGACAGGCGGTGTCCCTGATCCTGTTTGCGAATGCCTGCCTCGCCTTCCAGCAGCCGGTCGCCGCCGATGTCGACCTTCAGATCCGTGCGCCAGTCGTCGAGCGTTCCGTCACCGTCGATCGATGCCGTCAGGGAGGGGAGGCCTTCGATCGCCAGGCTACGGACGATCAGGCCGCCTTCCGGTTCGCTTGCCGTCAGGCGGGTGGTCAGCCGGGCGTCGGAAGGCCGGTAGAGGAATTCTCCTTCGACATTGCCTGGCGCGTCCAGCCTGCGGAGCGCCAGTTTCCCGTCAATCCCGCTCGCGAGGTCGTCGATCCGGGCAGAACCGGTGAGCGCGACCGCGGCGGACGTGCCAAGGACCGACTGGCCAAGGTCGATGCGTTCAAGGGCAAGTTCGCGGACATCGATGGAGACGGGGAGGCTTGCGCTCCCGGAGTCGTCTTCCTGCGCCTGGTCGGGGGGCAGGTGGGCGATGACCGCGTTTTTCGCCCTGAAACTTTCAACCGTCAGCCTGCCCGAGAGCAGGTCCCAGGGCGACCAGTCGAGGGTCACGTCGCGCAACTGGAACCAAGGACCGTCACTGTCCGAAACGGTGACGTGATTCACATCCAGCGAGGAGAGCGACTCCCCGCCGATCCGGCCGATGTCGACCACCTGGCCTGGACTGCTCACGAGTTTTTCCGCCACGCCCGCGAGAAGATTTCGTCCGGGCAGCGTGAACAGCAGTCCGGCAATCAGGAGGATGACAGCGAGGAGCGGGACTCCGGCGATCAACAACCAGCGGAGCCACTTTCTTTTCCTGGGTTTCGAAATCATCAGAACGCCTGTCCGAGCCCGGCATAGAAGGCGAAGTCCGGATCGTCGTCTTCGGGATCGAACGGGACCGCGAGATCGAACCTTACCGGGCCGATCGCGGTATAATATCTCAGGCCGATACCCGCACCTACCTGGAACTTCACGTCAGAGCCGGGAACGGGGTCCTTCGCGACAAGACCGGCATCGATGAACGGCACAATGCCGACCGTCTCGGTTATCCGCGCGCGCAGTTCCGCACTGGCTTCCACGACGCTCCGGCCACCCACGACCTCACCATTCCTCCTTGGTCCGACATTGCGGTAGGCATAACCTCTGATGGAACCGCCGCCGCCTGCGAAGAACCGGCGTTCAGCGGGGATCTCGTCAAGATGTGCGCCGGCGATCGTCCCGACGCCGATACGACCGGCCGCGATGAACTTGTTGTCCTCGTCCAGGCCACGATAGGCGGCCAGGTCCGCGCGCGAGACGAAGAAGACATTGTCGTTCAGCAGGTCGTAGAATGGCTCGAACCGGGCGGTGCCAAGAAACCCTCTGGTCGGGTCGAGGAGATTGTCGCGGCTGTCATAGGTGAGGGCGGCGGGCAGGCCGACGAGCGTGAAAGTCTCCGTTCCGAACGCATCGTCGGTCTCGGACACCTCGACCTCGCCGGCGATGCTCCCGGTGAGGTGCCTCGTGAAGCGGTGGCGCAGACCCAGTTCGGCGGTCGCCGACCGGCTCTCGTAGGCTTCGGGATGTTCGCGCAGCAAGACGGCATTCGCGAAGAGGTCGGTGTCGACGTCGAGAACGCCCGGCTTGAGAAACGCGACGGCGATACGGTACTTGAGCTCATCGAAGGGGCGGGCGCCGAACTGCGCCACGGTGCCCTCGATCCGAACGCGCTCTGCACGGCCGAAGAGGTTCCGGTGCCCCCAGTAGGCCTCGACCTCGCCACCGTCGATGCTCGACCATCCGACGTTGGCCCCGATGATGCGCCGCTTGCGTTCGGTCACGGTCACGGCCAAGGGGAGACGGTCGCCCTTCGTCAATGCGTTCGATTCCGTGATGCGCACGCTCTCGAAGACATCGAGGCGACGCAGTCTTTCGCGGGCTTCCTCGACGTCGACAGGCGAGTAGCGGGTGCCGGCGACGATGCCGGTATGCCGGGCCGTGAAGGCTGTATCCATGTGTTCGGTGCCGTCGACGGTCACCTCGCCGAAATCCGCTCGGCGATCCGAGCGAACGTTCAGGACGACGTCGAGACGTGCCGTCTTGTGGTCGGCCACGACATCGCGGTCGGTCACTTCCGCCAGGGGATATCCGGCTTCGCGCCAGGCCCTGACGATCTTGTTTTCCGCATCGAGCACGGCGTCGGATCGGGCCGTTTGTCCGGGTTCGATGCCATAGAGCCTCGGATCTGCGGACGGCGCGCCGTCGCGCTCCGACGGTTGGCGGATCCGGACGGACCCGAAAACGAACTCGGGCCCGGTTTCGACGACGATCCGTATCGGCAGGGGTTCCTTGCCGCGGCTAAGCGGTGTGGAGGGGCGGATCGAGGCAAGCGGCCGTCCTGCGATCGAAATGTCCACCGTTCCACCGTAACGGCCTTCCGTGTAGAGGCCGGCAACCAGGCGCGGGACGTCGGCCTCCGCGCGGGCCCGCAATGCGGGAACGTCGGCGGGCGGCCGGTTGCGCAGGTTATGCAACGTGGAAACGGCCTCGAGTTTTTCGCGGATGTCGTCGTTGGCCGGGCGGATGTCGAACTCGACCTTGTAGTAGAGTTTCGCCGCCTTCGCAGCCTTTTCCTCAGCCGACTCGCCGAAAAGCGTGATGCCGAAGATCTCGAAGGCATGAGCACGGGACAGGCCGCCGATTCCGCAGAGCGAGACTGCGGACACCACGGTCATGAGGACCGCAATTGCCCTATCGACGGACTTACTCAACGCAACGCCCCTTCCGGTCCGGCCACATACGAATCCGGACGAAATTCCTATGACTTAGCGAACATGGTGCCTGTCACGAGGATAGGCATGCAAGCATGAATGCCCGATGAACCCAATTCACCGCCACGGTGATGCATTAGGGCAACTTGCGCTCTGTAGTGAATATATCCGGAATGGAGCTGAAAACCAAAGTCAGGTTTCAGTCTTGCTCATGTAATGCATGCAGAACACGCCGCAACCGGTTATCGTACATGCATTTTTCAAGAGAAACCGCCACCGCAGCGATTGTCCTTCCGGTTACTTGGAGCGGGATGAAGCGATGTGCGCGCGGTGCCCGCGGGTCAGTAGTCCGAATAGGACCGGCCGGGATAGAACAGGTCCCGGTCGATGAAGGTCCGGAAGTGTTCGAAAAACGCCTTGTCGGCCTGCTTGCGGCGGTAGATCTCGGTTTCGAGAATGTCGGTCTGCTTGTAGACCCGCGACTGCCTCGAATAGGACTTCGGCAACCGGTTCTGGCTTGGCGAATACGCCTTGCCCATCGGAATGAAATACTCTTCCGCAGACACCGGAGCCGATGCGCCAACGCTGAACATGGACAACCCCAGCGCGAGAAATGCCGTTGACGCGATAAGTTTCATAATCCGGTATCCGTTGTTCTGTCCGGCGACTGATTCGCCCAAAAATGCCTTTAGTGTGTGATTGTTAGCAGAAAAACGCCGTTGGTTAATACAAAACTGGCCGGTTCCGGCAAATTAGTTCGGCTGTGGGACATTGTCGCCACAGGCACACGCAGGCGGACAGGTCCGCAACGAACGAAAACCCTGGAGTGCCGCTCAGGCGATTTCGTAGCCGAACTCGAGGCTTGCCGTCGTCAGCCAGTCCCAGAAGGAGCGGGCGAAACCGGACGCGACGTAGATATCGAACATGTCGCCGGATCCGGCCGAGACGTAGTGGACGAGCACGCCGACATGGCCGATTGCGCCCTGGGCCATCGATCCGACCGGGAATACGCTGGGGTGGGTATCGACGGGAAATCCCTTCGCAAGGATCTTCCTGGGCCAGTTGCCCTGTATGCGGAGGACGGTCCTGCTGTCCGTCAGGTCGACGACAGCTGCGGTTTCCGCGCCCAATCCGGACAGTTCCGGCTGGCTTTCGCGATCGGCGATGATCCAGTAGCGATAAGGGCCCAGCCGAACGACCGATTTACGGTCGAGCGTCTCCGCCCTGCCGCATTCCGCGGGGCACGGTACGCCGCAAGCGTCCGAGATGGCACCCTGCACAGCCTGCAGCGTGTCGGGCCATGCCGTGACCTGCGTGATGCGCCGGCCGTACATTTCCGCGATGAGGATCGGCGTCGCCTCGGGCGCCGGGTTCCCGTATCGACCGGGCTTGATGATGTTGGTGAGGGCAGAGGCGCGCTCAAGCATGGAGCCTGTCTCCGTCTTTGTCGTAAAACACCGGATCGACGATCTCCGCCGCCACGCGTTCGTCGCGCAAGGGATAGATCACGTCGACGACATCGCCGATCCTCGACTTGCCTCCGCGGACGAGGCCGAGCGCGACGTCCTGACCGGCGGCGGGGCTGAAGGTGGTCGATGTGACCTTGCCGATGCTGTAGCTGTCCATGTGCGCGGCGTCCTGCTCCACGACGAGCGCGCCCTGACGGAGTTTTTCGTTTTTCGAAAGGGGACGAAGCCCGACGAGACGTTCCCGGTTGGCCGCCTGCAGGCCTTCGCGCATCCGCAGGACGTTGCCGATGAACGGTTTCCTGCGGCTTGCCATCTTTTCGAGGCCGAGATCCTCGAGCGTGGTGCGGCCGTCGAGTTCGGGCCCTGCCACGTGGCCCTTTTCGATGCGCATGGCGCCAAGCGCCTCCGTGCCGTAGGGAATGATCTCGTGGGTGGCGCCCGCTTCCATGATCCGGGCCCATACGGCTTCCCCGAAACCGGAAGGGGTATAGAGCTCGTAGGCCAGTTCGCCCGAGAAACTGATGCGCAGGATCATGACCGGTGCGCCGTCGAGCCTTCCGCGGGCCACGCCCATGAAGGGCAGGCTCTCGTTATCGAGCGCGTTGCCGTCGAGAACGCCGGACAACACGTCACGCGATCTCGGACCGGAGATCGCCATCCCCGCCCACTGTTCCGTCACGGACGTGACGTCCACCTTCAGGTCCGGCCAGATGACCTGGAGGTAGTATTCGAGTTTCGCCATGACGCCGGCGGCATTGGCCGTCGTGGTGGTCATGAAATAGTGGTTTTCGGACAGCCGCGAGGTGGTTCCGTCGTCATTGACGATGCCGTCTTCACGCAGCATGATCCCGTATCGGGCCTTGCCGACCGGCAGTTTCCCGAATCCGTTGACGTAAATCCTGTTGAGGAATTCTCCGGCATCCGGTCCCTGGATATCGATCTTGCCCAGCGTCGAAACGTCCACCATGCCGACCTTCTCGCGAACGTGTTTCATTTCGCGGATGTACCCGTCGGTCAGGCTTTCGCTGCCGCGCGGGTAATATCGCGGGCGAAGCCATGCGCCGGCCGTGATCCACACGGCGCCATGGCGTTCGTGCCACCCGTGGATGGGCGAGAGCCTCGTCGGACGGAAGTGGCGTCCGGTTTCCTCGCCGGCGATGGCGCCCAGCGCGACCGGGACGTAAGGGGGGCGGAAAGTGGTCGTGCCCACCGCGGGGATCGTCTCGCCGCGTTTCTGGGCCAGTATCGCGAGGCCGTTGATGTTCGACGTCTTGCCCTGGTCGGTCCCCATGCCGAGCGTCGTATAGCGCTTGAGATGCTCGACGGACCTGTATCCCTCGCTGCTGGCGAGCGCCACGTCGCTTGCCGCGACATCGTCCTGAATGTCCACGAACTTCTTGGTGCGGCCGCGTGCGGGAACCTCCCACAGCGCCAGCGTATTGCCGGTGTCGGGGCCGTCGGATTCGTAGCGCGCCAGTTCCTCGGCCGGGAGACCGCAAGACGCCGCCGCCGCTTGGCCCGCGTCCAGACCCATGTTCAGGCATTCGCCTAGTTCCCAGCGGCCGGCTACCGCGCCTGCACTGAACCGGCCATTGGCGTCCTCGGGCGCGACGAAGGTCAACAGGGCGTCGTCGAACACCGGGCGGCCGCCGAGATGGCTGTGAAGGTGAACGTTGGGCGCCCATCCGCCGGAGACGCACAACAGGTCGCAGCTGACCTTCTTGGGGGAGGAGACCGTGCCGTCGGCCGACAGGGCGGCGATTTCGACCGAGCGGAGTTCCTTGCCGCCTCGGGCCTTCGTCACGACGTGGCCGCGCACGACATTGACGCCGAAACGGTCCTTGAAATCGGACAGGTGCGAGGGCAATGAGGCGCGTGCGTCGATGATGGCGGCCACTTCGATGCCGGCCTCGACAAAGTCGATCGCGGTCTCGTAGACGCTGTCGTTGTTGGTGAAGAACACCACGCGTTTCGCTACCCGGACGCCGTACTGGTTGACATAGCGCCGCGCAGCCTGGGCCAGCATGATGCCGGGGAGGTCGTTGTTGCCGAAGACCAGCGGACGCTCGATGGCGCCTGTCGCGAAGACGATGCGCCTGGCCCGCACGATCCAGCTCCGCTGGCGGGGCATGTGGGCATCGGGGACGGGTTTGTCGTCCTCCAGGTGTTCGATCATGCCCACGACGTTGCTGTCGAATAGTCCGTAGGCCGTCGTCCGGGTCATGATGCGGACATTGTCCAGTTCCGCGAGCTGCTGGCCGATATCTATGGAGAGCTCGACCGGACTGCGGCCGTCGATATCCTGGGTATCGTGCAGCATCGAGCCGCCGACGATCGGGTTCTCGTCGACGAGGAGCACCCGCGCGCCGCTGCGGCCCGCGGCCAGTGCGGCGGCCAGTCCGGCCGGCCCGGCGCCGACCACCAGGACATCGCAGAAAGCGTGGCATTTCTCGTAACGGTCTGGATCAGGTTCGCGCGACGCCACGCCGAGCCCTGCCGCGCGGCGTATGAATTTCTCGTAGAACATCCAGCCTTTCTGGCCGGGCCAGATGAAGGTCTTGTAGTAGAATCCCGCGGGCAGTAGGGAGGAAAACCGCGAGTTGATCGACAGCAGGTCGAAGTTGAGGCTGGGCCAGCGGTTCTGGCTGCTCGCGACGAGCCCGTCATACAGCTCGACGACTGTCGCACGCGTATTGGGCTCGGATCTGGCGCCGCTCCGCAAGGTCACGAGGGCATTGGGTTCCTCGGACCCGGCCGTGTAGATCCCCCTGGGGCGGTGATACTTGAAGCTGCGGCCGACGAGTTTCACGCCATTGGCGAGAAGGGCCGAGGCGAGGGTGTCGCCCTGGTAGCCGACATAGGACTTTCCGTCGAACGTGAACCGGAGCGGCTGGTCGCGATCGATCAGGCCGCCCTGTTCGAGACGATGGGACTGGTCAGTCATCCGGCTGCTCCTTTCCACGGGCGGAGGGCGCGCCGGCGGCATCCGTCACCGAATGAATTTCGTGCGTCGCCGTATCCCTTTCCACCCTGAGGAACCTGCGGCAACCCTGCGTGTGCTGCCAGTATTCGCTGTGGCGCCCGCGCGGATTGTCGCGCAGGAACACATACTCGTTCCAGGTGTCCATGTCGGTGCAGTCGAGGCCCGGGAAGGAGCGCGTCGCGTCCCCGCCGTAGGTGAATTCCGTCTGGTCGCGGAGACCGCAGTGAGGGCAGTCGATCAGTATCATTGCAGCGATCCCTCAGTGAGCGTTCGGCACGGGGCCCGCGCCTTTTTCGTCAATCTGGTAGCCGCGCTCGAACCGGTCGAGGGTGAAACGGGCGTTGAGGTCGTGCGGCCGGTCGTTTGCGATCGTGTGGGCGAAACACCAGCCGGAACCGGGTGTCGCCTTGAACCCGCCGTAGCACCAGCCGGTGTTGAGATAGAGGCCTTCGATCGGCGACTTGCAGATTATGGGGCTCCCGTCCATCGACATGTCCATGATCCCGCCCCAGTTCCGCAGCAGGCGCAGCCGGGAGAGACACGGCATGAGCGCCATACCGCTGCTAATGACATCCTCGAACACGGGCAGGTTGCCGCGCTGGGCATAGGAGTTATAGCCGTCGATGTCGCCACCGAAGACAAGACCGCCCTTGTCGGACTGGCTGATGTAGAAATGGCCGGCTCCGAAGGTGATCACCGTGTCGACGAGCGGCTTGAGCGGTTCGGACACGAACGCCTGGAGAACATGGCTCTCGATAGGCAGGCGCAGGCCCGCCTTTTCCGCGAGGAGGCCGGTGCTTCCGGCAACGGCGAGCCCGACCTTTCCCGCCTTGATCGGCCCTCTGGTCGTCTCGACACCGACGATGCGGTCCTTGTCTCTCAGGAAGCCGGTCACCTCGCACTGCTGAATGATGTCCACCCCGAGCCGGTCGGCGGCGCGGGCGTATCCCCAGGCCACCGCGTCGTGGCGTGCCGTCCCCGCGCGCGGCTGGCACAGGCCGCCATGAATCGGAAAGCGGGCATTGTCGGAAAAGTCGAGTTCGGGAATTTGTTGCCGGACGTCCTCACGCGTGAGCAGTTCGGCGTCGATGCCGTTCTGGCGCATCGTGTTGCCGCGCAGGGCGTAGGAGTCCATCTGCGCGTCGGAGTGGGCGAGGTTGATGATGCCGCGCTGGGAGAACATGACGTTGTAGTTGAGGTCGCGGCTGAGTTCCTCCCACAGCTTCATGGCCTTTTCGTAGAAAAGCGTGTTACCGGGCATCATGTAATTGGATCGCACGATGGTGGTGTTGCGGCCGGTGTTGCCGCCGCCGAGCCAGCCTTTCTCGAGCACGGCGATGTCCGAGATGCCGTGTTCCTTGGCGAGGTAGTACGCGGTGGCGAGCCCGTGTCCGCCGGCGCCGACGATGATCACCTTGTACTGCTCGCGGGGCTCGGGGTCACGCCACGCGCGCGGCCAGTTCCTGTGCCCGGTCAGGGCATGGCGCAGAAGCTGAAAACCGGAATAGCCGCTGATCGGCATGGAAAGCCTCCGTGAATTGCTGGCGGCAGACAATAGTGTGGCCCCTTGCCGACATGTAGCGGAATTTGGAGCTATAAGACAATTTTCGGATGTGTATTAGGACGGCTAATTCGATGCAAGCGGCGGGCTTGCGCGATCAGGTCGGTCCCACCGTGATCATGTCGCCGCACCACGGCGCTTCCGCTAGGAATCTGGGGACCAGCACTTCATTCAGTACATGGCGGCATTCTTCCGCAATCATGCGTGCAGCTTCTGCAAACTGGGGGTCCCGGACCTGCAGGGTCACGCGTCGGTTCAGACCGGGGCCGGGAAGCGGTGCGAGGCGGACGTCCTGAAGGTAAGGCGCGCTCTGGAGGCAGCAAAGCGGCGTGGCGATCGCCCATCCCGCGCCGTTGCCGACCATCGACAGAACGGAATCGGAAAAGTCGAATTCCATCCGGTGCGGAGGTTGCAGTCGCAGGCGCCTCAGGTGCTGTTCGATGTCCCGGCCGATATTGGACCGTTCCGAGAACCGGATGATGTCGAAATCCCTTGCGAGGGCGGCCAGATCGTCGAGCGGTCCGTCATATCGCCTGGGCAGCGCGAGCAGGTAGGGTTCGATCAGCAGATCGTAGCTGGTCGCCGCGAGGCTGTCGGGAAGCGTTTCGCCGGTCGTGATGATGATATCGACGCGGCGCGATGCGAAATGGTCAATCAGCATCGGTGAAAGGCCCGACCAGACCCGGCAATGCTGTGCGATGCGGCCGAAAGCGGGAAAGATATGCGGGCCGACGACGGACACGAACGAGTCGATCATGGCGATGCTGAGAAACGGGGGCAGCGTATCGGCGGCATTGCGCACAAGATCCACCGCACTGTCGGCTTCCGCGAGAATGTTGGACGCGCGGTCATAGAGGATGCGGCCGGAGGGCGTCAGGGCCAGCGGCCGGACCGTCCGGTCGACGAGGGTCACGCCGAGGCCGTCTTCCATGGCGTGGATCGCCTGCGATACCGCGGATTGCGTCATGCCCAGCCGGTCGGCGGCTGCCGTCATGCTGCCGGCTTCCTTGACGGCGGTGAAGACCGACAGGGACCGCAGATCGAAGGAACGGGGCAGTTTCATTGTTCTTTGTTGTCGCCTGGCGGTCGAAAAGCGTTTCGGGACTATTTCGTAAAGCCGGCAAGACTTCAATGCGGCGTATTTGGCGCGGAACGGTATTGTTGCAATTCACGCCGCCGGCGGATAAGACGCCGGCTTGCGGCGCTCAAGCAGCGACTTAGCGGATTTTACGACTTTCCAGGGGTGTGTCGTCATGAGGACGGTTTATGTCAATGGCCGGTATGTACCGGAAAACGAGGCCAGTATTTCGATATTCGACCGGGGCTTCCTGTTTGCTGACGGCATCTACGAAGTGACCGCGGTGCTCGACGGCAGGCTCGTCGACTTCGAGAGGCATTGCGACCGGCTGGAGAGATGCCTTGGCGAACTGCAGATCACGTCCGGCATGGACCGTGCGGCGCTGAAAAAGCTCCACGAGGAGCTTGTGGAACGCAATTCCCTGCAGGACGGAATGGTCTATCTTCAGGTCACGCGTGGCGCCGCGGACCGGGATTTCACGTTCCCCGAAGGGGTGGACGCAACCGTAGTTGCGTTCACGCAGAAGAAGGAACTCCGGAACCCCGACATGGCGCGGACCGGCGTCAAGGTGGTGACCGTTCCCGAAATCCGCTGGGCGCGCCGGGACATCAAGAGCGTCGCCTTGCTGGCGCAGGTTCTGGGCAAGCAGGCCGCCAAAGAGCAGGGCGCGTTCGAAGGCTGGATGGTCGAGGACGGCAAGATCACCGAAGGCACGTCATCGACGGCGTTCATCGTCAACGAAGACGGCACGCTGGTCACGCGAGAACTCAGTACGAGCGTGCTGCCGGGTGTGACGCGCCTGGCGATCATGGACCTGCTCGCGGAGCTGGATCTCGAACTCGAGGAGCGCGCGTTCACGCCGGAGGAGGCCTATGCCGCGCAGGAGGCTTTCGTGACATCGGCGTCGACGCTGGTGGCGCCCGTCGTGGAGATCGACGGCCGGCGTATCGGGGGCGGGCAGCCTGGGCCGATCGCACGGCGACTTCGCGAACTCTATGTCGAGAAGGCCACGGCGGGCTGACGACCCTACGGCAAGCCTCGCTCAGACGTCGGTGGCAGCCGTGCGGGTGCGCCGGCTGAGATGGCGTTCGAGCATGGCGAGGCGGTCATTGCCGAAGAACAGCCGGCCATCGCACTCCATGGTGGGAGCGCCGAACACGCCGCGCTCGATCGCCAACGCGTTGTTCCGTTCGATGCGGCTCTTGTGCTCCGGGCAGACCGCCGCGGCCTGCGCCGCTTCAGGGTCCAGACCGCATTCCTCGGCCAGCCTGCCGAGCAGGGCGGGATCGGTAATGTCGCATGCTTCGCCCCAATAGGCGTTGAACAGTTTCAGCGCGAAGTCCTGCACGCAGCCATGATCCTTGGCCATGAGGCAGACGCGCAGCGCGCGGGAATTGCGTAACGGGTATTCGGGATGGAAGGCGATTTCGAGGCCTTCCATGTCCGCCCAGTCCTGCAGATCCCGGTTGTACCAGTCGACAAAGGCCGGGCTTTCCTCCAGCGGTCGGCGGCCGTTGATGGCGGCGACGACCCGTGGCAGGGAAAACGGCATCCAGTCGACCTTCCTGCGGGCACGTCTTGCAATCGCATCGATGCGCGTGGCGGCGAGATAGGACCACGGGCTCTGGATGTCGAACCAGAACCGGATCGGTTCCTGTTCGCCACCGGCGGATGGTTCCCCGCCGGCCGGCCGGTCTCCGGGTTTCGTCTGCAGGAAATCCTCAAGGTGGACGATGGCACGTTCGTGCCGGCCGTCCATGATGAGCCGACCGTCCTGGCGGGCCTCGACCGCGAAAGCGTATCGGACGCCATCGACGGAAAGCAGTTCCGCGGTGCAGTTCAGGTCCGTGCCGGGAAAGGCCGCTGCGCGATGCCGGATGTCGACCGCGATGCCGACGCTTGCCTCGCCGGGGTCGAAGGCATCCGACAGCATGTTGTGGCAGGTCATTTCGAGAAAGCCGATCGTCGCGGGGGTCGAGACGACATCGACGCCGTCATTGCCGATGGCCGAAGCTGTATCTCCCGCTGTCGGACTCACGGACCATTCGTACCTGGTGCCGGGCAAAAGCGGTTTCATGCCTACTCGCTCCGTACTTCTGATTACGCAACAGGTAGGGGATAGCATCTATCCCGGCCAATTGGGGGAGTTTTTACTTTGCGATCAAAGTTTTCGCGATCTTGGTAAACTCCGTAACGACCTGTTTCAAAGTCGTTTTCAGACCGTCCGCACGGTCCGGCAGGTAGGTGTAGGGAGGCTCCTCGAGCATGTAGTCGGCCTGGGTCAGTTCCATCTGGATCGCATGTACGCCCTTGTCCGGTCGACCGTACTGCCGGGTGATGTATCCCCCGCGGAAGCGTCCGTTGACCACCTGGCTGTAGGGCGATTCCGACATCACACGCGCGATATGCGTTTCGATACGCTCATCGCAGCTCTGCCCGGCGTTGGTGCCGAGGTTGAGTGTCGGGAGACGGCCGTCGAAAAGGCGGGGGATGACCGAGCGAATGGAGTGGCAGTCATAGAGCAGGGCATAACCGAACCTGTCGCGCAGGCGGGCCAGTTCGCGCGCTATGCAGTCGTGATAGGGCCGCCAGTAGGTTTCGACCCGCGAAGCGATCTCCTCACCGTCCGGCGCCTGGCCGTCGCGGTAAATGGGGTCGCCGTCGAACAGCGTTTCCGGGCACAGGCCCGTCGTTGCCTGGCCGGGATAGAGGCTCGCCCCGTCGGGCGGGCGGTTGAGATCGACCACGTACCTGCTGTAACGGGCCTCGATCCGGCTGGCGCCGAGTTCCCCGGTGAAATCGTAGAGTTCCGGAATATGCCAGTCGGTGTCGTGAAGCACTGCCGCCTTCTCGGTGAAACGGTCCATGATCGCGTCGGGAACCTTCGTGCCCGAGTGGGGCGAACTGACGAGCAGGGGAATGCTGCCCTGCTTGAAATCGTAGATGTCGCCCATCAGTTCCGCACCTTTCCGCCGAAGACGGTCTGGTAGAGCGGATTGAAGCCGACACGGTAGGAGAGTTCCCCCGGGCGCTCGATGCTCCAGACCGCGAAGTCGGCACGAAGTCCCGGCGCCAGTACGCCCCTGTCGTCCAGGCCAAGCGCGCGGGCTGCATTGCGCGTCACGGCGGTCAGGGTCTCCTCGGGCGTCATCCTGAAGAGGGTGCAGGCCATGTTGAGCGTCAGCAGAAGCGACGTGACAGGCGAACTGCCCGGGTTGCAGTCCGTCGCCAGTGCGATGGGAACACCATGCTCGCGCAGCAGGTCCAGAGGCGGCAACTGCGTTTCGCGAAGGAAATAGAACGCGCCCGGCAGGAGAACGGCCACAGTGCCGGCATCGGCCATCGCCCTGACGCCGTCTTCGGCAAGATACTCCAGATGATCGGCGGAGAGAGCACTATAGGAAGCGGCCATGACGGCACCCTTGAGATCGCTGAGCTGCTCGGCGTGAAGCTTGACGGGCAGGCCGAGTTCCCTGGCCTTGTCGAAGACCCGTGACATCTGTTCGGGGGTGAAGGCGATGCCCTCGCTGAAACCGTCCACGGCGTCCGCGAGGCCGAGCCTCGCCACTTCGGGCAGGGCCTCGGCACATACGAAGTCGATGTAGTCGTCATCGCGGCCTTCGTATTCCGGCGGCAGGGCGTGGGCGCCGAGAAAACTTGTAACGACGGATACATTCCGTTCCTGACCGATCTGCCGCGCGGCGGAAAGCATCCGGCATTCGGTTTCGACATCCAGGCCATAGCCGGACTTGATCTCGAGCGTGGTGACGCCTTCCGCGAGAAGGTGGTCGACGCGGGGCAGGGCGGAAGCGACCAGTTCGAACTCGCTGGCCGAACGGGTTGCCGTCACGGTCGAGCGGATCCCCCCGCCGGCGCGCGAGATCTCCTCGTAGGTCGCGCCTTCGAGACGCATTTCGAACTCGGCCGCACGGTTGCCGCCGAACACGACGTGGGTGTGGCAGTCTATGAGACCTGGCGTGATCCAGCGTCCTCCGACATCATGGACCTCCTCGGCGAGTTCGCCGGACGGTGCGGGCAATTCGTCCATCCCACCCAGCCATGCGATGCGGCCGTCCTTGACCGCGATCGCTGCGTTTTCGACGGCGCCATAAGCTTTCTCGCCCGGCTGCATGGTGGCGAGGCCCGCATGTATCCACAATCCGTCCCAATCGCCGAATTCCATTGCAACCGCTCCGTATTCCGTCTTGTATATACAATTAGATTATCGCGGGGAGTGCTCCATGGCTACGTTTTATTGCACGCAGGCTCTGCTTGAAACCGGCTGGGCGAACGATGTCCTGATCTCCGCCGGTGCGGATGGCCGCATAGAGCAGATCCTGACCGGCGAGACCCCGCCCGCGGATGCCGTCCGTCTTCACGGTGCGGTATTTCCCGGCATGCCGAACCTGCACAGCCACGCGTTTCAGCGGGCCATGGCGGGGCTGGCGGAAGTGTCCGGTCCGAGCGACGACAGTTTCTGGACCTGGCGCAAGGTCATGTACGGCTTTCTGGGACAGTTGACGCCGGAACATGTGGAGGCAATCGCCGCCCAGCTCTATATCGACATGCTGAAGGCAGGTTTCACGGCCGTCGGGGAGTTCCACTATGTCCATCACGGACCCAACGGGGAACCGTACGAAAACCTCACGGAACTCTCGGACCGCGTCATTGAAGCGGCCAGGCAGACCGGTATCGCGATCACCCATCTTCCGGTCCTCTACGCGTTCGGCGGTTTCGGCGGCCAGGCTCCGGTCGAAGGCCAGCGGCGCTTCCTCAATGATGCAGACCAGTTTCTCACGATCGTCGACACTTTGCGCAGCCGCCACGCGGACGATCCCCAAGTGCGGGTGGGCATCGCACCGCATTCGCTACGCGCGGTGACAAAAGATCTTCTCGACGAGGTGCTTGTCGGGTTCCGGGGGATGGACCCGCAGGGCAGGGTGCATATCCATATCGCGGAACAGACGAAGGAAGTGGACGACTGCATGGCCTGGTGCGGCCGCAGGCCCGTGGACTATCTGTTCGATCACTTCGCGGTCGACGATGCATGGTGCCTGATCCATGCCACGCACATGGACGACGCGGAAACCGACCGGCTCGCGGCCAGCGGCGCGGTGGCCGGGCTTTGCCCGACAACCGAGGCGAACCTCGGAGACGGCTTCTTCCAGGCCGTACGCTACCGGGAGCGGAATGGCGCGTGGGGCGTGGGTTCGGACAGCCATATCGCGGTCAGCGTCGCGGATGAATTGCGGACCTACGAGTACGGTCAGCGGCTGCTTTACCGCAAGCGCAACGTGCTGGGCGGCGGTGAGGGGAAATCCACAGGTGCGAGCCTCTATCGTTCCGCGCTCGAAGGCGGTTCAAGGGCCCTGGGGCGTGGAGGCGGGGCGCTCGCCATCGGTTCGCCCTGCGACCTCGTTGCGGTGGACACGGACCTTCCGGCCTTCGCCGCGCGGACCGGCGATCAACTCGCGGATGCCTGGATTTTCGCCAGCCAGGCGAGCCCCGTGCGCGACGTGGTCTGCGGCGGACGGCAGGTGATCGCGGACGGCCGGCACGCGGATGAGGACCGCATCGCCGATCGTTTCCGGAGAACGATGGAAAAACTGTTGCAATCCTGATTCCGCTCTCCTGCTTGCAATCGCTTTTTCTACGGAGTCATACTTAACGGTGGCAATCATGGTCGGCGCCGGCCATCGTCAAACACCATTGTCCATTCCGGATTGCGGCTGGCGCCTGAGGAGGCGACGGAGGACGGTCGCATGAATGCATTGGTCAGGTGTTGTTTGCTCTTGTCAGCTTTTGGCGGCATCCTGGTCATTGTCGCGACGATGCTCGATGTCGCGGGGGCTGATGCCAGTACGATCAGGGCGAAGTTCGATGTGCCCAGGACGTGTGCCGACGAGGATCCGTATGTTTTGGGCAGCGGTACGGTCAACGCTGCGCCGTGGAGTGCACGATACGAAGTGCAAAACACCAAGGGGCTCGTCTTCACCGAAATCCGGGCAGGAGGAAAGCTGTTTCTGCCTGCGGTGCGGGTACCGCATTTCGTAGTCGCCCAGCGCACGGGTGGCGAATGGGACTCCGAGGTCGTCCAGTTTTGCGCAAGCGACCTGGCGCAAAACCATGACTCTGTCATCAAAGACGGCGGACGGACCATCGAGTGGCGCTTTGTAAAGAAGCTCACGAAGGGTTCCGTACGTGGCACTTTTATTGCCACCTATCTTTACCGGTTCGGTGACGGGGAGAGTCGTTGCGCTGGTGGTCAGCGCATGGCTGCGAGCATGTTTTTCGCTCGGACCTGTTATCGTTTCATTCCACTGGTTCATTACTGGTGGGAAGCCGATGATCCGACGGTCACCGACGATGATGTCTCGGTAACCGCTTATTATCGGATCGATTATGGCAGTGTGGGTATCGGTGGAACTTCCGACTATGACTATACTGTCAACTCATTCCTGACTGCGGGGCTCGCTCCGGTCTTTGCATCAGAGAGATCGTTTTTCGCCCAGATCGACGGCCGGACAGGCGACTTCGACAATCTCCATACCGCGCTCGACAATGATGGCCAGCGGACGATGGTCATCCCCGGCTGCCGCGAATATGCCTTTGATTGCGTGCACATGCACTGGCGCTGGTCAGGGGCGCTGGCACCGCCTGTCGACCCTCTGGTAGAGCCGATGAACGGGCACAGTTTCAGTTCCTCCCTGCGGGGCACGACTTATCTCACACCCGGCCAGACCATCCAGATCGTTATCTCCGCGGACAAGGGAGAGGGGGATGTTCTCGACCCTGCCGAACTCATTCTCGACCGCGACAGGCTCGCGGAGGTCTCAACATGCAAAGGGGTTCAGCTTAACTGGAGGGTGTTTCTCAAACGTGTGCTGCAGAAGCATGTGGTCTGGTACATCGCGAAAGCGACGGGCCGCGACAACACGTTCATGCGGCACGGATTCTTCGCGCTCGACCAACTCAAGCCGACGAACGACGGAACCGGCTTGGGGACCTACGTCGACAACTTCTTCGAGTGGCGCCGCGCATCCTTGTGCGATCCGAAAACGAGTTCGGCCGTCGGCACGAAGGCCAAGGGACAATGAACACTTCATCTGCCCTCACGGTTCGCACGATCATGTTCGCGATCCTGCTCCTGCTCTTTTTCTGTTTTTCGGCTTTCAGTCAGCAGTCCTTCGAACCGGGCCTGAGTGGCCAGCACTCCGACCAGTTCAAGATCGGGTCCAGTAAAAACGTAATTGTGATTACAATACGGAATGACACCAATCTGACGATACCGGATTATGACATCGTACCCGTACTGCCGCTTCACTATGTCGAGATGACGACACTGGAGCCGCGACGGTTTTCGCTCGAACCGGGTGCGACGCAAGAGATCGTGTTCGAATTCTCCATCCGTGATGAGGCGCCCGACGGCGAAAGTGAGATTGTCTCTCTGTTCGTTACCGAACCCAGAAGCATCAAGGTCGGTCGTTTCGACCTTGAAATCGGGTTTGTGAAGACGGAAGAGGACGAGGCCGGGACCGCCGAATGCAATTCCGCGGTGGAGCAGGGAGGAGATGCGGGAGGCGGTGTGACGGTCGACCTCGGCGGGTTTGTCGGCAAGGCCGGGTTTTCATGGGGAATGCTCAGGATCAAGGACCGGATGGACGTCACGGTCGGTACGGTCACGAAGTCCACCGGCTGTGTGAGCGGCACGGGAACGTTCGAACTGGACATCCCCGCGGGCGCCGGAACCGCTTCGGTGACCGTGTTTCCGAATTGTGACGGCAATACCTCCGGTACGCGCTGGAGCTTCGAGTTCGAATGCCCCCTGCGTTCCGCCGTAACCGCCGACGGCAGCGGCAGTCAACTTCCGAGCGGGCAGGGTACCGCCGGTTCCGGATCCCAGGGTGCGCCAGTTCTTCCGGGGCCTGCCGTTCTTGCACCCGGACTGCCGGGCAGCCCCACGCCCCTGCTTCCGTCGGGCAGCACGGCAGGTACCACGGGCGCGCTTCCCTCCGCCGGCTCGACGGGTGAACAGGAACCCAACGACAGCGCCGCCGTGGCAACGCCGGTGCCGCCATCGGGCACGATCGATGCGGTGTTCGACAAGACAGGCGACGTCGATTTCTTCAGCATCGAAGTCGGCAGGCATGGTGAACTGCAGGTGCTGAACCCCGGTCGTGCGTCGCTGCAGGTCGGGGTGCACCCGGCGCAGGGCGGGAACTGGATCAAGGACGAGTCCGCCAGGAGCGACGGCAAATGGGTGTTCGATCTGCCGGCACCGGGCCGTTTTGTCGTGCGGGCGACCCGAACGGACAAGTCCGCGGCGGCGATGCCCTATTCGCTGGAAACCGTCTTCCGTCCAAGTCCGGATCGCGGCGAACCCAACCCCGCTGCGGCGACTGCCGCCGCGACTCCGGCAAGCGGGTCGCTCGTTGGGACGATCCTGCCTCGCGGGGATGCGGACTTCTATCAGGTGGACGTTGCCCGCCAGGGCGAATGGACGATCGCCGACAGGGCCCGTCCCGACGGCATGAAGCTGCAGTTCGGGGTGCACCATTCCGGTGGCGGGAACTGGCTGGCGGACCGCTCGCCGAAGGGGGATGGAAAGCTCGTGGTCGATCTGCCCGAACCCGGCCGGTACGTGCTTCGCGTGATCGACGGGGCCGGAGGGCGGAGCGTCGACCCCTACCTGCTCGATCTGGCCTATGCCGAAACCGGCGATATGCACGAGCCGAACCAGTCGGCCGCCACTGCCGCGAGTGTCGGGCCGGACGAGACCTTGACCGGGGCCATCCTGCCGGCGGGTGACGCCGACTTCTTCAAGGTCCGCTTCCCCCGGCACGGCGAGTGGACCATCGAGAGACAGGCACAGCCGGCCGGCATGTCGCTGGCCTTCGGCGTGCATCCCGCCGCGGGGGGCAATTGGCTGTCGGACCGGTCTCCGAAGGACGACGGCAAACTTGTCGTGGACATTCCGGAGCCCGGTGAATACGTCCTGCGCATCACGGATACCAAGGGCGGACGGTCCGCCGGACAATACCGTGTCGGCCTGTCGTGGAAGCCGAGTGACGACGGTTTCGAGCCCAATGGTTCTGCCGCCCAGGCCCGGTCGATCGGGCCGGATGCAAGGGTGACGGCGACGATCCTGCCGTCCGGCGACGCGGACTATTACGCGATCGACGTGCCGACCCACGGCGAGTGGTCGATCGAAACGATCAGAGCCCCGGCGGGCATTCAGATGGCCTACGGCGTTCATGCGGCATCGGGCGGCAACTGGTTCACGGACCGTTCGCCGAAAGGAGACGGGCGGCTGGTCGTCGATCTGCCGGGCCCCGGACGGTATGTGCTTCGGGCGACCGACGCGAAGGCGGGCCGGAACGCGGACGCCTACAGTTTCGCCGCACGCTACACGCCGAGCCCGGATCGTCGCGAACCGAACAATTCGGCCGCGTCCGCGAGTCCCGTTTCGCCTGACGGCGAGATCAGCGGAACGATCCTCCCCAAGGGGGATGCCGACTTCTACGTCGCCAATCTGACGAGAGCCGGACGCTGGACCATCGCGATTGCGGGCCAGCCGCAGGGCATGGCCGTCAACCTGGGTGTGCATCGGGCGAGCGGCGGAAACTGGCTTCCGGACAAGTCGCCCGGCGGGGACGGGACCCTCGCGGTCGATATCGCCGAACCCGGCCGCTATGTCCTGCGCGTGACGGACGGGAAGGGCGGGCGCAGCGTCGCGCCCTATCGGCTGACGCTCGGGTATCGTTAGGGCTTCACCCTTCCGTCGCGGAGGGCAACAGGTCCTCGACCACGGGGTGGAAGCCGGAGCGGCCGGCGATGATTACGCGCGCCTTTTCGATATCGTCCGACAGCGCACGGTCGTCCGCCACCGCGGGGACGGCATCACGGATCGCGCGACAGGCCGGCATGAGCTGGGCCGACGTTTCAAGCGGGCGGTGGAAATCGAGGCCCTGGGCGGCGCCGAGCATCTCGATCGCGACGATCCCGACCGTGTTCACGGCCATGACCTTCAGTCTTCGCGCGCCGTGGGTCGCCATGGATACGTGGTCTTCCTGGTTGGCCGACGTCGGAAGGCTGTCGACGCTTGCGGGAAAGGCCATCGTCTTGTTCTCGCTGGCGAGGGCTGCCGCCGTCACCTGGGCGATCATGAAACCGGAATTCAGGCCGGGTTCGGGGACGAGAAACGCGGGCAGTCCGCTCATGTTCGGATCGACGAGCAGCGCCATGCGCCGCTCAGACAGGGCGCCGATCTCGCACAGGGCGATGGCGATCTGGTCCGCCGCCATGGCCACCGGTTCGGCATGGAAGTTTCCGCCCGAAAGGATTTCGCCCTCGTCGGGGAAGACGAGCGGATTGTCCGACACGGCGTTGGCTTCGATGCGAAGCGTCGAGGCTGCCTGGCGCAACTGATCGAGACAGGCGCCCATCACCTGGGGCTGGCAGCGCAACGAATAGGGGTCCTGCACGCGGTCGCAGTCAACATGGCTCTCCCGGATCTTGCTGCCGGCCATGAGACTGCGCAGCGCCCGGGCGACGTCGATCTGGCCCCGGTGGCCCCTGATGTCGTGAATGCGGGGATCGAACGGCGTGTCGCTTCCCTTCATCGCTTCGACCGACATGGCTCCAGCCACGAGCGCACCGCAGAAGGCGTCCTCCGCGCCGAACAGGCCCCGCAGTGCGAGCGCCGTCGACACCTGCGTTCCATTCAGGAGTGCGAGCCCTTCCTTGGCTTCGAGCTGCACCGGTTCGAGACCGGCGCGGGAGAGGGCGTCGGCGGCGGGCAAGAGCTCTCCGCGGCACCGGATCTGTCCTTCCCCGATCAACGTCGCCGAGAGATGCGCCAGCGGGGCGAGGTCGCCGGACGCTCCGACGGATCCCTTGGACGGGATCACGGGATGAAGACCGACGCGCGCCATCTCGACCAGTCGCTCCACGATGAGCGGCCGCACGCCGGAATGTCCGCGCGCCAGCGAGTTGGCCTTGAGGGCGAGGATGAGCCGGACGGTGTCGTCATCGAGCGGTTCGCCGGTGCCGGCCTGGTGGCTGCGCACAAGCCGGACCTGGAGGTCGCGAAGCTGGTCGAGCGGAATGGATTTGCGGGCCAGAAGGCCGAATCCCGTGTTTATGCCGTAAACCGTCCTGCCGGATTTCACCACGTCCGAAACGGTTCTCAGGCCGCGTTCGACATTCGCGGACCAGCCGTCGGCAAGGTCGAAGGCCGTGCCCTCCAGAATTCGTCTCGCGTCGCGGAGTGAGAGGTGTCCCGGTTCGAATTTCAGGGGTCCGGTCATTGGTGCGCTCCTCCCGATTTGTCCCGCGGTTCAGGCCGCGGACAGGCCAAGCAGTGTTGCGACGAGATCCTGGTTTTGTACGGCGTCTTCCGCGGTGCCCGACCACGCGAGGCGGCCCGATTCCAGCACGGCCACATGGTCGGCGACGGACAGGGCACGTTCCGTGTTCTGTTCCACGAGCAGGATCGTCAGTCCGTCGCGTTTCAGGGCATCGATGACCCGGTAGCAGTCGTCGATCACCTTGGGCATCAGGCCGAGGGACAGTTCGTCGACGAGAAGCAGTTCCGGCTCCGCCATCAACGCGCGTCCTATGGCAAGCATCTGCTGTTCGCCGCCCGAAAGCGATCCGGCCCGCTGTCGGTAGCGCTCCGCAAGACGGGGGAAATAGCCGGTCACCCGTTCCGCGTTGGCGGCCTGTCTCGATCTGTCACGGCAATAGCCGCCGACGACGAGATTCTCCGCAACGGTGAGGTCGGGAAACAGGCGCCGGCCTTCCGGCGACAAGGCAATGCCGAGCGCGGCGCGTTTCGATGCGCCCGTTCCGGCGAGATCTTCGCCCTTGAACGTCACGGTGCCCGATTTCGGCATGACCTGGCCCGCGATCGTGCGGATCGTCGTGGTCTTGCCCGCGCCGTTGGCGCCGAGCAGGGCGAACGTCTTGCCTCTGGGCACCTCGAAGGAGATGTCGTCCACCGCGAGGATGTCGCCGTAGCCGGCGCTGACGTGATCAAGCGACAGCATGGTGTTCGCTCCCGAGATAGGCGCGCAGCACGTCCTGGTCGCGCATGACGTCTCCCGTTGGCCCGTCGGCGAGTTTGCGGCCATTGTCCTGCACGTAGAGACGCGGACAGATGCGCGTGACCTCGCGAAGGTTGTGCTCTATCAGGATCGTCGATTGCCCGCCGGCATGGATTTCGCGGATGGTGTCCGCCATGGCTTCGGCCTCCGCCTGGTTGAGACCGGCGAGGGGTTCGTCGAGCAGGAGCAGGCGTGGCTTGAGCGCCAGCGCGCGGGCGAGTTCGAGCCGCTTGAGAAACCCGAGTGGCATGGAGGAGGGGCTCTGGTCGGCGACGTCGCCAAGCCCCACACGCGCCAGGAGTTCCCGCGCCGTGGCCCGCTCCGCGGTCCGGTCGTGCCGGAACATGGCGGTCAGCGGTGCGCGGATCTTGGCCGACGCCGCGGCGAGCGCCACATTGTCGGTCAGCGACATGGTGCGGAAGGGGGCGACGATCTGCTGGGCCAATCCCAGCCCCGCATGCACGCGCTGGGAGACGGAAAGCTGGTCGATGCGGCGACCGGCGAGCGTCACCGTGCCCGACTGGGGCCGGACAATGCCGGTGATGGCGCGCAGCAGCGTCGTCTTGCCAGCGCCATTGGGGCCGATGAATCCCAGGAGTTCGCCTTCGCCGACCACGAGGGAAACATCGTCGACGGCAACCACACCGCCGAAGCGGACGGTGATCCCGTCCAGTCTGAGCAGATCGGTCATGCGCGCGCTCCCTTGCCCGTCAGGCGACGGTAGAGTCCGGCGAGACCGTCGGGCGAATAGCGCATCATGGCGAAGAGCAGGGCGCTGTAGAACAGGAGCTTGTAGTCGTCGAGGAACTGGAACCAGAGCGGCAGGGCGCTCAGCAGCGCGGCGGCGATCATGACGCCGGCCACCGACCCGACACCGCCGACGATGACCATGGCCAGCACCGTGACGGATTCCACGAAGCCGAAACTGTCCGGGCCGATGAAACGGACATTCTGGGCATAGAGCGCGCCGGCCATGCCGGCGACGCCTGTGCCGATGGCGAAGGCGGCCAGCTTGTAGTTCGGCACGTCGATGCCGAGCGTACGTGCCGTGTCCTCGTCCTCGGAGATCGCGTCGAAGGCCCGCCCCATCCACGACCGGCGAACGAACAGGCTGAACGCGGCGAAAAGAGCGACGCAGACGAGAACGAGGACCAGGAAACCGGGTTTGCCGAAAGCGAAGGACGGAATGCCCGAGATGCCGAGCTCGCCGCCGAGCGCGTCGCGCTGGCGGACGATGCCGACAAAGAGGAAGCCGACCCCCATGGTCGTTATGGCGAGGAAGTCGTGACGGACCCGCAGGCTCGCCAGCCCGACGACGATGCCGACAGCGGCCGCGGGCAGGGCGGCGACGGGCAGGGTGAGGATCATCGGCCATCCGGCCTTCATCAGAAGGGCGGAAGTGTAGGCGCCGATGCCGAAGAAGGCGGCATGGCCCAGCGAGATCTGGCCGCAGAACCCGGTGACGAAGTTGAGGCTGAGCGCAAACAGGACGGAAATGCCCATGGCGGTGGCAAGGCTTATCTCGTAGGCCATCGGGTCAGCTCCTCGCCAGCAGGCCCTGGGGCCTGATCATGAGAACAAGGATGAGAAAGGCAAAAGCGATCGCGTCGCGGTCGAGCAGGTTGCCGGCGTAGATGGTTCCGAAGGCCTCGATGACGCCCAGCATGAGCGCCGCGATCAGCGTGCCCCGGATGCTGCCGAGACCGCCAAGCACGATGATGGCGAGCGCTTTGTAGGACGGCACGCTGCCCATGGTGGGCTCGACGAGGTTGTTGAGCAGGGCGACCATGACGCCGGCGACGGCGGCGAGCGCGGATCCGACGAAGAAGTTCAGATAGCGGATCTTGCGGATGTCGACACCGAAGGATTCCGCCATGACCGGATCGGTGACGGTGGCGCGCCAGGCGATGCCGGTGCGCGTGCGCTGGGAGAAACTGGCGAGCGCGAGCAGCAGCACGATGGCCAGGGCCATGACCAGCATTTCGCCGTGCTTGAGCAAAATGGTGGTTCCCGGGACCGCCCAGGCGCCCTGCAGCGGCGGGTTCGCGTAGGACATGCCGTAGGCGCCGAAGACGATGCGGTAGATTTCTTCCGCGGCGATGAACAGGGCGATCGAGGCGATGAGCGCGATGAAGGGCGGTTTGTCGAGCAGCGGTTCGTAGGCGATGCGGTAGACGGCCATTCCGGCCAGCCCGACGACGAGGGCGGCCACCAGCATGGCCAGAGCCAGAGATCCGGTGGCGTTTGTCACCAGCACGCCGATGTACCCGCCGAGCGTGAACAGCGCGGCGTGCGCGACATGGAGGATGCGGAGCAGGCCGTAGACCAGCGTCAGGCCGAGAGCGACGAGGGCGTATATGGCGCCCTGGACGACTCCCTGTATGGCGAGTTCGAGATAGAGCATGTTTCCTGCGGGCCGGAAAGGGAGCCGGACAACCGGAGCCGGCGGGTGGCCGGCTCCGGTGTTGCGGGTTTACTCGGCGGGCGGAGCCAGCAGCTCCGGATCGCTGATCACCGAATGATGGCGCCAGTTGCCGTCCTTGACGACCTGGACCTGGACGTCCTTGCGCACTTCCCCGAGAGCGTTGAAGGAAATGTGGCCGGTCGAGACGGCAAGGTCGGTCTTGGCGATCGCGTCGCGGATCGCGGCACGATCGGTTGTACCGGCGGCCTTCAGAGCGGCAACGACGACCTTGACGGCCGTATGGCCCGAGGCGCCGACCATATCGGCCTTGTAGCCGGCCTTCTTCTCGAATTCCGCGATGAAGGCCTTGGCTTCCGGATCACTCGAGTCGCGATCGAGGGACGTCGTGATGATGACGCCCTCGGAGTCGGCACCGGCGATCTCGATGAACTTCTGGCTGTCATACCCCTCCTGGCCGATCACCGGCACGTCGACGCCCGCGCCACGCAGCTGCTTGACGAGCGGGCCGGCGGTGAAGAAGTAACCGGACGCATAGATGGCGTCGGGGTTTTCGGATTTCACCTTGGTGACGATCGGGCCGAACTGGCGGTCCTTGATGCCGTATTCGTATTCGGAAATGATCTCCACGCCGTACTTGGAGGCGGCTTCCTTGAAGCCTGCCGCCAGAGACTGCCCGAAATCGTTCTTCAGAGTGATCACCGCGACCTTCTTCTTACCGAGGGTCTCGCCGATCAGCTTGGCGCCGGCGCGGCCCTGAACCTCGCCCATGAAGGACGTGCGGAAGACGTAGTCGCCGGCACGCGTGATGTCGGGGTGGATGGCGAAGGCGGAAATATAGGGCACCTTGGCATCCTGGTAGACGCCGGCCGCCGCACGGGTCGCGCCCGAATAGCTGCCCGAGATGCCGACGACGACGTTGTCCTGTTCGATCAGCTTGGTGGCGATGGGCACGGATTCCTTAGGGCTCGCCTGGTCGTCATAGACGACGAGTTCGATCATCTTGCCGTCGATGCCGCCGGCCGCATTGGCCTGTTCGACGGCAAGTTCGGCACCTGTGAGGGCCGACTTGCCATCGGCGGCGGCAAAGCCGGTCAACGGGGCGTTGAAGCCGATCTTGACCGTGTCGGCGGCCAGTGCGGGGGTTCCGAGCAGTGCCGCACCTGCAAGCGCGGCCAGTGTGGTCTTCAGCAATATACGTCTATGCATATCGATCTCCCTGTTTGCTGAATGGATCGCTGCATCAGGCAGCGGGGTAAATGACGGGGAACTCGGCGCCGCCGAACGGTGCGCCGTCTTCGTATTCGAGGTCCGGGAATGCCGGTGACGTCGTGCCCGGCCGCTTCACGAACCGGGCGTCGTCGCCGACCCAGCGCGTCGAGATCACGCGGCGGCGGGTGTCGGAATGGTTGGCCGGCGCGCCGTGGATCGTGCGGAAACTGAAGGCGACGGCGTCGCCGGGCTCGACCGGCCAGCCGACAATGTCCAGGTCGTCTCGTCGGGCGTCGACATCGGGCATCGCTTCGCTGTCGTCGTCGGGGAAAAGCGGCGTGCCGTCGAAACGCATCGGGCGGAACGACTTGTTCCAGTTGTGCGAGCCGGCGACATATTCGATCGTGCGCTCGCGGGGGACCGGGTCGAGCGGCAGCCAGAAGCTGACGCTCTGGTCACCCTCCACGAGATAATAAGGCTGGTCCTGGTGCCAGGGGGTGACCACGCTGTTGCCGGGTTCCTTCACGAGAATATGGTCGTGGAAGATCCGCGCTGTCTTCGAGCCCATGAGCCGTGCCGCGATCTCGCCGGCACGGGACTCACGGACGAAACGGCGATAGAACGGGTTGTTGTCCCAGGTGCAATAGTCCTGGAAGAAAGGCGATCTGCCATCGTCGGGACGGTAGGTGCGTTCGCGCCAGGACGGGTTTTCCATGTTCCAGTCAATGCCGTCGACGAGCACGTCGACCCAGTCGGCGAAGACACCTTCGAGAAGGACGGCGCCGTCGCGGTTGAAGTCGTCGATCTGCTGCTGGCTTACGGGCATGGGTCGATGTCTCCCCGATCAGAGTGAGCAGGAGGGCAGGTTGAGATCGTGTTCGCGCGCGCAGGCGATCGCATCCTCGTAGCCTGCATCCGCGTGCCGCATGACGCCGGTCGCCGGGTCGTTCCAGAGCACGCGTTCGAGGCGGCGGTCGGCGGCTTCCGACCCGTCGCACACGATCACCATGCCGGCATGCTGGGAAAAACCCATGCCGACGCCGCCGCCGTGATGGAGCGAGACCCAGGTGGCGCCGGACGCGGTGTTAAGAAGGGCGTTGAGCAAGGGCCAGTCGGATACCGCGTCGGAGCCGTCCTTCATGCCTTCGGTTTCCCGGTTGGGACTGGCGACCGAGCCGGAATCGAGATGATCGCGTCCGATGACGACGGGCGCGGAAAGCTCGCCGGTGCGGACCATCTCGTTGAAGGCGAGGCCCAGACGATGGCGCTGGCCGAGGCCGACCCAGCAGATCCGCGACGGCAGTCCCTGGAAATGGATGCGCTCGCGGGCCATGTCGAGCCAGTTGTGGAGATGGGGGTCGTCGGGGATCAGTTCCTTGACCTTCGCGTCGGTCCTGTAGATGTCCTCCGGGTCCCCGGAAAGCGCTGCCCAGCGGAACGGTCCGATGCCGCGACAGAACAGGGGGCGGATGTAGGCCGGGACGAAACCGGGGAAATCGAACGCGTTCTCGACGCCCATTTCCAGCGCCATCTGCCGGATGTTGTTGCCGTAGTCGAGCGTGGGGACGCCGGCGGCATGGAAGTCGAGCATGGCGCGGACGTGGACCGCCATGGATTCCTTCGCCGCCTTCGTCGTTCCTTCAGGGTCCCTTTCGCGCCTGTCCGCCCATTCCGCGAGGCTCCAGCCGGCGGGCAGGTAACCGTTGAGCGGATCGTGCGCGCTGGTCTGGTCGGTCACGGCATCGGGATGGACGCCCCGGCGCACGAGCTCGGGAAAGATGTCCGCGGCATTTCCGAGCAGGCCGACCGAGACCGGCTTGCCCGTTTTCCTGGCGTCGTCCATGAGAGCGAGCGCGTCGTCGAGGCTGTCCGCCTTGCGGTCGAGATAACCGGTGCGCAGCCGCATCTCGATGCGGCTGGGCTGGCATTCCACGGCGAGCATGGAGGCGCCTGCCATGGTCGCGGCCAGAGGCTGGGCGCCGCCCATGCCGCCAAGTCCCGCGGTCAGGATCCAGCGTCCCTTGAGGTCTCCGTCATAGTGCCGGCGGCCGACCTCGACGAAGGTCTCGTAGGTGCCCTGTACGATGCCCTGGCTGCCGATGTAGATCCACGAGCCCGCCGTCATCTGCCCGTACATCATCAGGCCGACCCGGTCGAGCTTGTTGAAGTGATCCCACGTCGCCCAGTTTGGCACGAGGTTTGAATTGGCGATCAGCACGCGCGGGGCGTCCGGGTGGGTGCGGAACACGCCGACCGGCTTGCCGGACTGGACGAGAAGGGTTTCGTCCTCGCCCAGGGTCTTCAGCGACGCCACGATGCGGTCGAAGCTTTCCCAGTTCCGCGCGGCCCGCCCGATGCCGCCGTAGACGACAAGTTCCTGCGGGTTTTCCGCGACATCGGCGTCGAGATTGTTCATCAGCATGCGCATGGCGGCTTCCGTCGTCCATGACTTGCAGGTGAGGCCGGGGCCATGCGGCGCACTGATGTGGCGCGTGTTGTCGATGCGTGTTCCTGTCGTCATGATGCGGAAAAAGCTCCTTTGGGGAGAGACTGGAAGGGCTGGTAGGGCCGGGCGTCCTCGGCTGAAAAACTGGCCCGCAGGCGATACCGGCTGGACGGGTGCGTCAGCCAGGCGAGCGACGCGACGGCGCCGAGAGCCCAGGTGCGGCGATGCAGAAGCAGGCAGGGCTCGCCTTCGGGCATCCGCAGGAGTTCGCGGGTGTCGGCTTCCGGCATGACGGCGTCCACGATGTGCTCCACGTTGGCGAGCGGGGCCACCTTCATCAGGTATTCGTTGGGTGTGGTGGCGGCAAAATCGACGTCGAGATAGTCCGGGCCCACGGCCGGGTTGACGAGGCGGTCCTCGAGCTGGATCGGGACGCCGTTCTCGCAATGCACCAGCAGGCTGT
Organism: Hyphomicrobiales bacterium; assembly: GCA_965227875.1. Classification (GTDB taxonomy): domain Bacteria; phylum Pseudomonadota; class Alphaproteobacteria; order Rhizobiales; family JAJFHC01. Next base: position 4,799,235 of record OZ245783.1, on the reverse strand, counting down.
GGAAGATGACATCGCCGGGCGCGAGGTTCATGTGGGCCGCCTGGTCGTCGTTGGCCGGCGTCTCGCCGAGGCGAACGAGTTCACAGGAATAATCGCCGCCGCGTGCGCGGATCTCGTCGGCGATGTTGCGGATCTCGAGCAGGGTGGCCTGGGGGCGGGGATCGGCGACGAAGGTCCCCAGACCCTGAACCCGGCGCAGGATTCCCTGGTCGGTGAGTTCGCGCACGGCGCGATTGACGGTCATGCGGCTCACGCCGAGTTCGGCGACGAGTTCGTGTTCGGACGGAATGCGTTGATCGACGGCCCACTCACCGCCGGCGATGCGGTCGCGGATATGCTGCTGAACCTGCTGGTATCTCGGCAGCGAATTGTCCATCTCGTGACGCCTCACGCAGGTTGACCGTGCTCCACTGGAGAGAAGCTATAAACCATTGCAGCTAGGTTGTATATACAAGATTCGACAACTGACAGGAATGCTGATCGCCAAAGCATGCGATAGGCGGCAAGACCGCACCATGCGGTCAAGGCCCAAACGATCTCATAATCTGGAGGATAGGCTTTGATCAGAAATCGACAGTCGCTCTCAAGCGAGCGATTGCGTGCGCGGTTTCGTCGGTGCCGTAGCCACCTTCGAGCGCTCCCGATACGGTCAGTGCGTCGGCAAAAGCCATAGCGAACGCCGCGGAGATGAACGCCGTCAGCACCTCGTCGTCACCACCAGAGTCGAACGACAGCTGTTGTCCGACAAGAACGGCATCGACGCGATCGGAACCGATTTTCGTGCGAACATCAATGCCTGTCCTGATTTCGGTTGTCAGCGTTCCGTTTTCGCCGCTCGCAACTGTCATCGGCAGGGAAACCTGAGCGCGGGCTTCAAGGATATGCACCTCGCGGTCGTCGACAGAGAGGTTGGACGAGGAGCCGGATTCGGAATAACTGTCCAGCCAGAGGCCCGCATAGCGGACTCTGAGCGACGGCCTTAGTGTGGCAGGTCCCATCGTCATTGATGTCGATACAGTAAGCTCCGGAGACACGAAAACACCGTCATACTCCGCACGGGCTACCTGTATTCCGCCGCCGGCCGTGTTGTTTGCCACGAAACGGTCGGAGTCGTAATCGGCGAGCCCGACGGTCACTGCAGCATCAAGGCGTATCACCCCGTTGTCATGACTCGCGTAAAGGCCACCGAACACAGTTTCCGTATCGATATCTTGTGCGTTGTTGTCCACCTCGACTTCACCGGCAGATCCGCCGACAAAAACGCCTATGCGGCCTGCGTCGGCGCGCGCCATTTCAATACCGCCGACAATGCCGCCGAAAATGTTCGTGGAGCCGACGTCCGCACCATCGCCGGCCCTGTCTTTCCAACCGCCGAAAACCTCGGCCCATGCGCGAGCGGTCAAACCGTTGTCGGAAACCGGCGTCACCAAAAACCCAGTGCCGTCCCCCATCGCAACCTGAACCGAACCACTGGATCCGCCGCCGAATTGACCTGCAAGAACGTCCGAAATTGCTCCAGTCGTGTCGGCAAGCTGACTGCCGGTCATTGAAAACCCTGTCGGGTCCACGACATGTAACGTCGTGCCGGCAAGCGCGAAAGGCTGGCCCGACGAATTTATAATGTCGGGAGCCGCGGCAAAGGTCGTGGCCGTGCTCAGGCCATTTCCAACGACAACTGTGTTTACGCCTCCGCCGAGGTCGACCAGACCCTGTATGTTCGAGCCGGGAAGAAGAGTCAGGACCGTGTCTGCAGCGCCAAACTCACGAATAGCCGTGCCGCTGCTGCCGATGATGGTACCGGCATTTGTGAAACTCGTGATTGTTGTCGCGGAAACCGCATTGCCGTTCTGCCCGGTAATCCTTCCTGTGTTGGTGAGGCTCACGAGGCTAGCGGTGTTGATAGCCTCGCCGTTTGTTCCCGTGATCGTGCCGGAGTTGACGAGATTGGTGATGAGGTCTGCACTGATCCCGCGGCTGCTTCCGGATACGACGCCGGCGTTTACCAGGTTCGTAATGGTTGGCGCATTGATGCCCCATCCGAATGTGCTTGCGACCGTTCCCGTGTTCGTCATGCTTGTTATGACGCCAACGCCGGGCTGTAGGTATACCCCGTTGAAATTCGTGCCGAGAATGGTGCCCGAGTTGACAAGATTGGTAATGTAGTGCGCGGCAATCCCGGAAGAACTCGCGGTGACGGTACCGGAGTTGCTCTGGACGAGGGTCGAGCCGAGGACATTGACGCCGTCACCGGCCGTTGAGTTGATCGTGCCCAGGTTGTCGATGTTGATCGTGGAGCCGTCCACAGCGTCGATTACGGTGACGCCGTTGTTGGTGATGCTGGCTCCATTCTCGATCTTGAGAAGCCCATTGTCCGGAATCGCGACCTGACCGGCGACAATCGGACCTCCCAGGGAAACACCGTTCAGCAGCACCTCTTGGGAAAGAGCAGGTGTGATGCCAAGCCCCAATCCGGCTGTGAGCAGAAACGCGGCACGTTTCCACGACATGACGACGAGCACGAATGTTCCCCCAATTCTCGAGCCGATGTTGCCGACTTCAAAGAAGTCTCGGCACCCCCCTGCCAGAAGTCTGCAAAGTTGTCCGAATATCTGCAACAGTTTGAAGGCATGAAGTTTTCAGGAGACTAAGGATTTTGAGCGTGCCGTGACATTTTTGGCACGCTTCTATGTACGTGGGTTGTGCGGTTACCGGAATTTGCAACCGGTCTAGTTGGATTTTCGCATCCTGAGCACGTTTGACGTGTTTTTAAATGACACGAGCCCGTCGGTGATCGGTCTCCGGAGCGTCCGGATCAGCGCTTCGCGAGAGCCCGTCAGTTTGACGCCCGTGATACCGAAACTCCGCGTGACCTTGCCTTGCAGACGGCCGGCTTCAACCAGTTCCGCGAATGCCTTGGTGTCGAGAAGGCCGATTTCGAGCATGTCCGCCCCGGCGAACCGGTAGGCCACCACGGTGGCCAGGTCGTCGTCGCCGTCAGGGTCCTCACCCTTGACGTTGAGAAAGCTGAGTTTCCCGATCTTCGTCGTCCAGACCGTCATGCGACCTGGTTTTTCATTCGGATCCGGCGAGACCAGCGTGACGTCGAGCGTGCCCCGGGGTCCGCCGTCCCGGCGCGAAACGACGAGGGAGCCGTTGTCTTCCTTCTCCGGGTCGGCCGGCCGCCAGTTGCCGATCAGCCGTTCGTCGGCGGACCCGGCGGAGGGATCGGACAGAAACGTGCCGGTCTCGACCATGCATCCCGCAAGAAAGAGGCTGGCTGCGACGGCCGCCAAAACCGCTGAAAACCTGTTCATGTCCGTGACGCTCCATCGATCCTTCCGACAGGCCGCACATTAGCACGACCAGTGCCGATTGAACCCTTTTGCGGTCCGGCCCGACAGACCGATGAGGGTGTTCGCGGGGGACGAAGGACAGAGAAAGGAGAACCCCATGTTGAAAACGCTACTTGCCGCCTCCGCGGCACTTGCCGCGGCGTCGGTCCTGACGGTGTCCGGCTCGACCGGGGCCGAAGCGGCCTCGCAGATCACGCAAGGGTCCCTGCGTGGTTACTGCAATGCGATCAAGCCGAGGCTCGGCCTTGCCCGGGCCAGTCTCAATCGCATCCAGATCGGCGTGGACAACTGGGGCAGTCCCCTGTTGCGATGCCACTTCGTGACGAATTTCGGATCGCGCCGCGCGGTACACCGGGCGGACCCCGGTGCGGTCTGCCGCTACGCGACGGGAAACGCGCGCTGGTACAGAAATGGGCGCCGGGTTTACTGCAACGGCAGAACGGCATCAAATGGGACGTCGATTCGCCCGCTGTTCGTGAGGCCAGTCAGGCCGCTGCGGCGCCCAAGGTGCTTCTTCGTGAATTTCCGCTGGGTATGCCGTTGATCGGGACGTGGAACATGGCCGGCGTCGGTTTTTGACCGCACCGGCCGTATCCGCCCGAAGAACACGGCGCAAAGTGGGGCAGAATCGCCTGGAGGGATAGCGGCCGGGGGCGCTTGGGGAATGCAGTCATATGATCTGATCGTCATCGGCAGCGGGCCGGCCGGGCGGCGTGCGGCCATCCAGGCCGCGAAACTCGACCGTGACGTGCTGGTGATCGAAAAGGGGCGCCGGGTCGGCGGCGTTTCGGTCCATACCGGGACCATTCCCAGCAAGACGTTGCGCGAGACCGTGCTCAACCTTTCGGGGTGGCGCGAACGCGGCTTCTACGGCCGGGCCTATCGCGTGAAGCAGGAGATTTCGGCCGAGGACCTCAGGAAACGGCTGCATATCACGCTCGACCACGAGGTCGAGGTCCTGGAGCACCAGTTTGCGCGGAACCGCGTGGCCACGCTCAAGGGCTCGGCGCGTTTCAGCGACCCGAACACGGTGGAGGTGGAGTGCGAGAATGGCGAGCACGTGGTCTGCCGTGGCGACCGTTTCGTGCTCAGCGTCGGGACGAGGCCGTTCCGTCCGGACTCCGTTCCCTTCGACGGACGATCGGTGATCGACAGCGACGAGGTGCTCGAACTCGGCGATCTTCCCAAGTCCGTCGCGGTAATCGGGGCCGGTGTGATCGGCATCGAATATGCCACCATCTTCAGTGCGCTCGACGTCCAGGTGACGGTCGTGGAGCCGCGCAAGACCATGCTCGACTTCATCGACCGGGAACTGATCGAAGACTTCATGCACCAGTTGCGCGACCGCGGCGTGATCCTGCGCATGGGCTGCCAGGTGCAGCGGATCGAACGTGGCGTGGCGGGGCCGAGCACGGTCTACCTCGAGGATGGCCGCATGGTCCGCGCCGACGTCGTCCTGTTCGCGGCGGGCCGGATGGGGGCTGTCGAAAGTCTGGGCCTCGAGGCCTGCGGACTCGAGGCCGATCACCGGGGGCGCATCAGCGTCGATCCCGCGACCTTCCAGACGGACGTGAGCCACATCTATGCCGCCGGCGACGTGATCGGGTTTCCCAGCCTGGCGTCGACCTCGATGGAGCAGGGCAGGATCGCCGCCTGTCATGCGCTGGGCGCGGAATGCCACGCACCGCCGGAGTACTTCCCCTATGGGATCTATTCCGTGCCGGAAATCTCGACGGTCGGCATGAACGAACAGGAGGTCGCCGAGCGGGGCATCCCCTACGAATGCGGGGTCGCGCGGTTCCGTGAGACGAGCCGGGGCCATATCATGGGGCTCGATACCGGCATGATGAAGATGATCTTTTCACTGAAGACCCGGAGATTGCTCGGATGTCACATCGTCGGCGAAGGGGCGACGGAACTTATCCATATCGGACAGGCCGTGCTCAACCTGAAGGGAACGCTGGAGTATTTCGTGGAGAACACGTTCAACTACCCGACGCTCGCCGAAGCCTACAAGATCGCGGCGCTCGACGCCTACAACCGGATGCCGCACTGAATGACGACTTGGGGCGAGATAAAGGGGCGTGGCACGGCATGACGGCGGACAGGCAGGAACTCGCCCGAGAACGCACCGAGTGGGCAGAGGATCGCACGGTCCTCGCGAACGAGAGGACGTTCGCCGGCTGGATGAGAACGGGAATGGGCGCGCTCGGGATCGCCATCGGTCTGCAGGCCGTGTTCGGTGCGATGGACCCGACCTGGGTCGCCAAGTCGGCCGCGTCCGTCTTTGTCGTCATTTCGCTCATCATGTTCGTGTCGGCCTACAGGGCCTCGGTCAACATGTACAAGCGGCTCGATGCGCACACGGCGGAACCGGTTTCGCGCAGGCACCTGAGCGTGATAACCGTTCTGATGTGCCTTGGCTCGGTGGTGTCCGGCGCCGTGTTGTGGATGATCTGACGCTCGCCGAGCGGCACGGTCTACGCTCCGTGGATGGCCGCAATGGGGATCGTGGATCTCGCCGGACGCGAGGCGACAAGAAAGAGCCGAAAATCAGGTCCGCGTTCGGTGAAACGTCAGACGGTCCGGACCGGCACGGCCGGCCGCTAGTCGATCAGGCCCTGGCCGATCAGGGCCTCGTCCTTCTGTTTTATCGTTCCATGAACGGATTGGTACTTCTTCCGGTCGGGCTCGAGCTTGCGGACATAATTGCCGGTCTCCCGGATCCAGTCTCCGTCCGACATCCGGGCCTGGTCCTGCCCGGAAAAATACAGGGCCAGACGCCGGCTGACCTGGGGTGCTGCGACGCTCGTGCCATTCATGCGCGCATGCATTCCCGACCTTGTTCCGATGGACGGAATCCCGAAGTCGATCCATGACTCCTCGCTCGGGGCCACGCAGTCGACCTGGTCGCCGGCCAGCCAGGCCCACTCCGAGGCCTCGTTCTTTCGCAGGAAGCCCGCGGAACTGTAGGGTGCCGGACGGTACTCGTTGCGGACGTAGCCACCGACGACCAGAACCGTGGGGTGGGTCGACATTCCGTTGATGCTGCCGAAGCGCCGTACCAGGAAGTCGTCCCGCCATACCGAGTCGGTGTCGTGCGGGCGTCCATGACTGTCGTAGAGCGTGTTGAGCGGATCGTCGAAAATGCTCTGCTTCGCGCCGATGTCGTTGGTTCCGAACGAGACGTCTCTCTGGATCCAGCAACGGATATCCGCAGGGACGCGTTCACCCACGATGTTCGTGGTGTAGCCCTGCAGTTTCCCTTCCTCGGCTCCATCCGCGTAGGAGATTTCCACCGTCCACAGGCCCGCAGGCGCGGCCGGCAGATGGCACATGGTTTCCGTCGGGGCAAGGGCGAGCATGATGCGTGTCTGTGGCTGTACGCCACTGTCGCGCGCGGCCGCGTTCGTGGTGTCGCGCTGGTCGATGGAAAACTGGCCGACCCGCTTTCCGTCGACGTCCATGTCGACGGTCCGTGGCAACTCGACAGTTCCTGTCTCCTCGATGACCCTGGTGCCGTCCGGGCTATTGACGACAAGACGGAAATCATCGGCCCCGACACCTGCCGGAAGCCAGATTTCGAGAAAGCTGGATGTCCGGTCATCGGGGAGGATCCGCCAGGGCAACGTCGCCGTTTTGCCTTTCGCGATATGCTTTTCGGTGACCACGGCGTGCAACCGGTCGAGAAACATGTTGCCGCTCGGCATGACGAGGGCCGTCGGGGCGCGGACAACGCTGCGGCGATGATGGACCATCTCGCCCATCGCGAGTTCGATGAGACCGGTCCCGTCTTTCGGCCCGCCGGAATAGCCATAGCTGAGATTGACGATCAGGGGAGGGGTGTCGGATCCGTAGGCTTCCGCGATCCTGTCCGCACGGTCGAAAATATAGTGCATGGCGCTGAGGACGAACATGTCCTTGCCGAAGCCCGATGTATCCCAACTGCTCGATACGGGCAGGTCGACCGCGATGATCCGGACATTGGCATCGCTGTCGGCCGGCCAGTCCCCGGCCGCAAGCCCGGCGACATGGGCGCCGTGGGAGAAGTTGCCTGCAAGCGCGGAAACCGGCCCGCCGTTTCCGCCGAGGACGCCGGCCCGCCGATACAGGACGTCCTCGTCGCCGTCTTGTTGCATGATGAGGTCGTCGATGGCGCGGCCGGACAACTCTCGCCCGAAAAGCATCGTGCCGTCGGCCTCCGCCGACTGGCTCCAGAAATAGTCGATCCGCGTCTTTCCGCTGCCCTTGCATCTGAAGGCCTTGTGCGCGAACGGAATTGCATCGTCGATCACGGCGACGATCACGAGCGGCTTTTCCGGATTGTAGGCGTCGTCTTTGAAGACCGCCTGGGATCTCGTGGCCCGCGAGACGGTCCGAGGGGCGTCTGGCGACTGCGACACGTTCACCGACCGGGCCTGGAGAGGGAAGCCGAAACTGAAATCGGGCGGGGGCTCGTTAAGAAAATCCTCCAGAAACCCCTCGTAGCCCGGCGGTAACTCCGGGAAAGGATCGGACGAATCCGCAATTTCTTTCTGCCTCATGATGTGCGCGTCGTAGTCCTCATGGAGACTGGCGACAAGCGACTCGAAAACCTGCGCATTGAAAACCCCGGCCGGATCTTCTGTCCCTGTCCTTGCCTCCATGAGCATGGGAAGAAACGAATAATGGAACTCGCGACCCTGCGGCCCCCGCCACATCACCGGCGAGAGTGTCGGGCGCCACGATCCCATGCTTCCCACGGTGACAGCGGTGTCCGCCATGTCATTTGGAGCGGGGAGTGTGGGCTGGGCCCGGGAGAAACGGGCAATCCCGGAGAGGTAGGACGGGTGCTGCAGCGACATGGGCGGCAGGTCGTAGTCCTTGCCGAATTCCGCCATCCAGCGTTCATAGGGCCCGAGTTTCTTCTGAGGGATCGATGTCCCGGTGATCGGCGCGATGTCGTCCATCGTCATGCCGCTCTGCGGATGAATTCATCGACCGACTTCGACCACAGCCACTCGAACACCTCGATCCGGTCCGTGGATGCGATTTCTTCGTCGTCTTCGGAGACACCGGTGGCCTTCTCGATGGGCTCATTCACCGACTGGGCGTAGGCGTCGCCACTGTACGCGGTATAGGTCGCTCGTTTCACAGGCGTGTCCGCCGCAGCCACCCCGCATGCCCTCAGCAGCATGATACCGACCCGCTTGCCGAGAAGTTCGCCGGCCGTGTGGTCGATCGGGAAATGGATTCCGGCGACCGTCCTGTTGGTGGCGATCCTCCGCGCCTGCTTCCTCATCAGCCGCTTTCTGTTTTCCGTGTCGGGGTAGTGCTCTGCGACAACGTCGAGCAGGTGATCGAGTACGGTGGCGACCGCCGTCGCCTGCGTCGCATGTCCGCTCGGAAAGCTGCCGTGGCCGGGATTGGGCAGCAGGGTCATCAGGCGGCCGTCGATCTCGCTCGGCCGCCGGCACGCGAGCAGGTGCTTGGGCGGCATGGACGCGTAGCCGGCCAGGACGTGTACAGTCTGGATGAGTTCGAACGTGTGGGTGAACTGCGGCATGGTCAGGGAAAGAAGCATGCCGAAATAATCGGGAAACGCGCCTGCCTGCGAGATGATCTCGTCGTAGCGCTGAACCCGCTGGCTGGCCTCCGCGGCCGTCTTGCCGAGCTGGGCGATGAATGTGGCCTCGGGCGGATTGCCGAGGGAAAGCAATTGTTCGCCGGCCCAGGAAACCGAGACGCCGGAGACCCCATTTTCGCCGTCGGTTCCGGCTTCGCACCGGTAGCGGTTCAGGAACTCGACCTGATATAGCATCTGCCGGACATACGGTTCCCAGCGGCTGACCGGTGCCGCGCCGGAGTCGTGGATCCCGAGAAAGCTGTCTGCGAGGTATTCGTCCTTGGCAACCTGGACGATGGCCTGGGCACTCGACTGCAGGCCGAGGAGCGACCCGGAGCCGCCGCCTGAAGACTGCATTCCGTGCATGCCATGCATCCCGTGCATGCCGTGCATTCCATGCATGCCGTGCATCCCATGCATGCCGTGCATCCCGTGCATTGCGCCAAAATAGGACATAGAAATTCCTCCCCAATTCTAGAGACCGCAGGCTTTCAGTGCCTCGGCCATGTTGCGACCGACCTTGAAATTCGCGGCCGGGTGTTCCGCCACGTAACGGTCGAGGCGGAATCCCGGCTGGCGTTCGAGCAGATGATTTGCGATGGCCACCGCCTCCGCCTTGCGGCCGAGATGGTAGAGCGATGAAATCTTGACCCTGAGAGAGGATATCTCGCGGCTGTTCAGGCGGATTGCGTTGTCGGCGAGTTCCAGCGCCCTGTCGTAATTCTCTGCCGCGAGATGAGCGGTCGCACTGAGCGAGTCGAAGAAATACTCGAGCGGGTCCAACGGCGACAGGCGCCGCGCCTTCTCCGCGCAGCTCACCGCCTCTTCCGCATCGTCCCGATAGGCGTGCGCGACGCCCTTGAACAGCCACGACATCGCCTGGTTCGGATTTAGTTCCAGGGCGTGGTCGAACCGGTCTTCGGCCAGGTCCAGCCGGTGCAGCAGGTTGTTGTTCACCACGCCGTCGATCGTGATGCAGAAGGCGTTTTCAGGTTCGATGTCGAGGGCTCTTGCAATGCTGTCGCAGGCCAGCAACTGGTCGCGCTCCCGGTCCGTGCTCCAGCCGTTGAAGATGGACATCACGTACCATTCGGCCAGCCAGGCGTGGGCCTCGGCGGCATGCGGGGCCCGGCGCAGAAGCTCCTCGAGCAACTCGCGCGAGCGCGCAAACTCCGCGAGGGTCATCTTGTGCATGAGGCTGACGCTCGCCATCAGCATCTGGTGATCGCGGAGACTGTCCATCCGGTTCTGCGTCGCATGACGTATGGCTTCGTCCGCGATCGAGCGTCCGATGGCCGAAATCAGTTCGCCGATGCCCTGGGCCGACGTGCTGAAGAACGTCGCCTGGTCACGCTTGAACTGGCGGGTCCAGAGCAGTTTTCCGGACCGGACATCCACGAAGTCGGTGTCGAGGACCCAGTGGCCGTCCACATGACGCAGGGTGCCCGTGACGCAATAGTCGACGTTGAATGCAGCGCGCACCATGCCGATGTCGACGACGCGCTTCGCGAGCACGCGGCTGGAAAGATGCGAGATGACGTGCAACAGGTTCGACCGTGACAGCGACCTGCAGATTTCTTCCGCCAGCCAGTCGCCCATCACGCTTTCCATGTCGGATCCGCCCAAGGCGCGGAAGGGAAGGATGGCGATCGACGGCACGATCTGTGTTTCGGGCAGTTTCGCCTCGAGGCTGTACAACGCGTAGAGCTGGCTGGGGTTGTCCCTGATCGCGTTGCGCCAGCGCTGGAACTGGACCATCGGAATGTCGAGGCCGTCGAGGAAAATACCGGACCCGGGACGTCCGAGAAACTCGATCTTCGTCAGGTCTATGGTGATGTCGGAATTGGTCGACCGGAAAAGCCCTTCGAACGCCGGCCCGATCCTGCGCTTGATGTCGGAGAGGGCCCGGCGGAGGTTCTGGCGTCCGGTATCGTAGTTCGCGGACCCCCACAGCGTTTCCTGCAGGAAGGTTCTGGACCGGCGGCCGAACGGAGCGGTGACGAGCAGGGCCACCAGGGCGCGATGCTTGTCTCCCGTGATGCTGAAGCTGTCACCGGTTGCAGATTGAACGAAGCATGCCCCAAACAGATTGACCGACAAAATCCTGTTTTGTTTGTCTGCCATGGCGCACCCCCGAAATCACTATAGAATACACTACTTTTCGATAGGTATTTAATGATGATCAATTCAATCGATACCACCGGCCCCGGGAGCTGCCAACCTGCCTCACACTTTATTCACGCCGTAGACGGTGCCGCTGTCTCTTAGGTTGGCGTCAGTACATGATGCTCGAGGTGGTACGGAAATGGCGCAAGTCGACCGGGAGGTCTGCGTGAAAGACCTGATGGATTTCTTCCTCAGATGGTCGGAATTCAGGGAGTCCGCTGTCGAGGTTTCGCAACTGAGCGAACTCGAGGATCACCAGAAGGCCGTTGTCCACTGGTTGATCATTCTCGCCGACCGGATCAGCCAGGCGGACCTCGCGCCGCGGCCTCCGTCACAGTAATCGATCGAAGGATCGCTCGCCCTTTCGGGAAAAGGGCGTATCGCGCGTGATGCGCAGTCCTCGCCGGCTGTGTTCTTTCGTCGTTGTTTTGGCGCGGAACAGTCGTCGAACGTCACAATTCACACATTACTCACAGCAGGCCGGATTTCCCCCCTCCTAGTCTTGATCTTCACCACGGCACGCTGCGCGAAAACGTATGGCCAGCGCCGGTGAAGATTGGCGGAAGCGTGCCCTATGGCTTTTGCAGAGGAGGGAGACCGACATGGCCGGTTACAGCATCAAACTCGATACCAACGCAGACGCGCCCGTGTGCCGCCTGAAGTTCGGACAGGCCAACGCGGCCAATTACTGGTTGTACAAGTTCCTGCCGGGCGAACCCGATCCCGTCCTGCTGCACTCGGGAACCGTCATTGGCGGAGACAATCCGGAACATGTTCTTGGTGGGTCGGCCGCCGTTCTCGACGGTGTCGGCATTACGCTTTCCGCGCGCTTCATCTCCCCGCTGATCAACCCGCAGGGACCGGAGAACTTCGCAAGCGTCACCGTGTCGTTCCTGCAGGGCGGTGACGACGCGGGCGGCAGCCCGAGAACGAAGCGCATGATGCTGAAGAACGGTGTGGCCGCCTTCGATGTCGGCTTCGTTCTGTCGGCATCCTGAGGGAGGCGGCCATGAAAGACATTTACAGGACATGGGCCTGCCTCGCCGCGGTTGCGTGCCTGGCTCCGGTCCCGCAGATGGCGGCGGCGCAGTCGGGAAGCGTGCACCTGGGAAACCACTACATGGGCGACGTGCCGGAGGTCGATGTCTCCGTGCCGAAATCTCCGGCGTTCACGATCCTCGGGCTTTCGCCGCAGAACGCGTCGAACCCGTCGACGGCGACCGAACTCGGCGCTTCGCTTCTCAACGCCATCGACAGGAACGGGGACCTGCAGACCGGTGTCGCGCTGGATACCAATCCCTACCTGGTCTTCTACGGCGATGCCGTTTCGCTCGGGGACTATCAGGGCAGCTACATGACGAGGCTGCTGACCAACACGCAGGTGTCGCTGGCGACGGCAAAATCGACGGAGGGCTCGAACAAGTCCACGCAGATCGCGCTCGGTCTGCATGTCACGCCCTGGATCGCCGAAGAACACGATCCGCGCCGCAACGGGGATTATCTCGGCTGCCTCGCCGAGGCGTTCGCCGAGTTGCCACCGCCGCATGTCACCGGAGATGTGCTCAACCCGCTCGGGGATGGTCCGGCTTTCCGGCGTCGGGACGCGGAGGAGAAACTGCTCCTGCAGGCGCTGAAAAAGAAGCGCTGCAAGGAGGATTTCGCCCCCGCGTTCAACAACCCGTCGGCGTGGACGCTTGGCGTGACGCCCGCTGCGATCAGCAAGTCCGGTTCGCTTGACGACCTCGACTGGGCGGGCATCGCTTTCTGGAGCACGCTCGGCATTCGCCTGCACACCCAGCCCCTCGGTTTCGACAGCCAGTTCGTCCTGCACGGGCGTTTCCGGCTCGATGAAGTCGTCGCGGACACGACGCGGTCGGGCGCCTTCATCGAGCAGGACACGGGCGTCGCTGCGGCGCGCTTCCGTGCCGGGTCGCCCCTGTGGAACGTCTCGGCGGAGGCGGCCTATTTCCACTCCGAACGCGAAGACGGGCGCGACGACTCCTACCCGCAGTTTACCGGAGGCGCCGAATTCCGCCTGACGGAGGGCTTCTGGCTGGAAACAGAGGTCGGCCGGACAACAGGCAAGCTCGGAAAGGATGACACGTTCGGAAACGTGTCGCTGAAATGGAATCTCGGCGCCCAGTAGACCCGAGGACGTCCCTCACTCAGGAGGACTAAAGCATGTATGACGCAATCGACGTTCCCATGAACATAGCCGACAACGCGGACGACATTGCTGCACGCGGGGTCAAGACGGTCATCCGCTACTACAATCACCGCAACAGCAACAACTTGCCGACCAAGCGTCTCGAGCCGGAGGAGGCGGCGGCCCTCACCGCGGCGAACCTCGCCATCGCGGTGGTGTTCCAGCAGCGCGGCGGGGCGGGTGGACACATCGACGACCTCGACGCGCAGAGCGGCAGGGCGGACGCGAAGAGGGCGCTTCAACTGGCGCGCGGACTGGAGCAGCCGGAAGGCTCGGCCATCTACTTCGCGGTCGACCACGACTACTTCCGCCAGAGCGAGCTGGACAGGATCGTGCCTTATTTCGAGGAGGTCCGTGCCGCACTTGGAAACGACTACCGGGTCGGGATCTACGGTTCGGGCACGGTCGCGACAGTCATGATGAAGAAGGAACTCGTCGACCTTGCGTGGCTCGCCGGTGCGACCGGATGGTCGGGCACGCGGGACATGCTGAAGACCGACCGCTGGGCGGTGTTCCAGAAGTACCTTCACAAGACCTGGCCGGGCGGGGCGTTCACCTATGACGGCAATATCGTGAGCCCGGCCTTCGCCGAATTCGGGCAGTTCCGCCTCGACGGGGAGGCGCCGGAGACCTTGTCGTCCACGGTCGTCCTCATGGAGGTCACCGCGCGGTCGGGCCTCAAGGTCCGAAAGGGCCCAGGAACCGAATATGCCGACAGCGGGAGTCTGCCGGAAGGGGCCATCGTTTCGGCCATCGGGCGTTCGGGGGACTGGGTGAAAGTCGACCTCGAGGGCGACGGCGTCGCCGACGGTTTCATGCATGGGGCGTTCCTGCGTCCGTCGGCGGGCGGCTTCCCGATCGAGGCGACCCACGACAGGCCCATAGACGTGGCCTACGCGGAAATGAAGCTTGGCGTCAGGGAAATCGCGGGCAGCGCGCACAACCCGCGAATCGTCATGTACCACGCGACGACGAACGGTGGCGCGTATCCCGACGAAACCGCGTGGTGCTCGTCATTCGTCAACTACTGCGTCGAGCAGGCCGGCCTCAACGGGACGGACAACAAGTGGGCGATGTCCTGGCACGACAGCGGCTGGGGCACGGATGTCACCGGGGACCCCCGCGAAGGCGACATCGCGGTGTTCCGGCGGCGTTCGGGATCGAGCGGCGGCGCGGTCATCGGCGGCCATGTGGGTTTCTGGACGGGCGCCAGCGACGGAAAGATCAGGTTGCTGGGCGGGAACCAGTCGGACTCTGTGCGCATCAGCGAGTATCCGGAAAACGGGATGCTGGGGTCCACGCACTACGAGCGTCTCTCGATCCGTCGGCCCTACTGAGCGAGTACCGTTCCGGTTGAGCGGATGATCCAAGTGCATGCGGGCCGGGGGCGGGCGCCCGTCGGAGACCATCTCCGGCGGGCGTTCACTTCTGGCGCAGTCGCTTTTGAAGGCGTGAAGGCTCGTGGAACGCCGGATCTGAACTATCACGGCGGCGATTAAGCCAGAAGGGCTGAAGCCTGGATGCATAGAAAGAAAATGGCGGAGAGGAAGGGAGGCACTCTCCCCCGCATCTTCATTGTTAGAACCTGTTGACTTTATTGCAGTTTACGCTCCAAGCTGGGGCACTGTGGTGGGGCACAAACGGGGCAAGCGTGACCAGCAATCGGCAATACCTAGAGTGGCACGGCCAGCAATGGAGAGTGCGGGTCAGGGTGCCCAAGCGGCTTGTCCCGATCATTGGTAAGACTTTCCTGAAGCAATCACTTGGCACGGCAGACCTTCGGGCAGCGAACGAGCGGAAGTGGCCCGTGGTGGCGACGCTGAAGGGCATCCTCAGCGCCGCACAGAAGTCCCTTGACGCGGGCGATCCAATCAACGCCGAGGCTCTGCGCATCCGGCTCAACTACTCAATGCCCATGCAAGTGTCCAATGCCGCCATCCCCGATCTGGTCCGCGAAGTGGAGGAGGACTACGGGGAGGAGAGGGCAAAGGAAATCTGGCAGGTGATCAGCGGACGGGCGACACCAATCGACTACCTTGCAGACGCCTTCAAGGCGCACAAGAGCTACACCATCAAGGGCGCAAAGGACTTCTCCCGCGTCCTAGACATGCTGGCCAAATGGCTAGAGCGGAACAGCCTACACACGACCGTTGAGGCCTTGGACCGCAGTGCCGCCAAAAGGTTTATTCGGGAGGAGCTTGCAGGAAAGCTATCGCGGAACAGGGCGGGCACCTACCTGGGCTTCCTCCGTGAGTACTGGAAGTGGATGGAGGAGCAGGGGCACATTGAACACGAAAGCCCGTGGCGCGGATTGGCCCTCCCATCGCCGCCGCGACGTGTCGCCCATGAAGGGGAGCCAGACGGTGGCAAACGACCTTACACGGACGCTGAGCTAGCGACCCTGATCTATGGCCCCGCACCGCCCATTCTGGCTGACCTGATGCGCATTGCAGCGCTGAGCGGCATGAGGATTGAGGAGATATGCCAACTTAGGGTGTCCGATTGCGAGGGTGGCATATTCAGCATCCCCGCTGGCAAGACTGAGAACGCCAAGCGGCGCATTCCCGTACACAGCGCCCTTGTGGCCATCGTAGATCGTCGCATCGAAGGTAAGCGGCCCACGGACTACCTTATTGAAGAACTGCCTCCCGTGCCGCTGTCAAGGGACAGCCGTTCCGATCCTGCCTCGAAGCGCTTCAGCAGATACCGATGCAACATTGGAGTCGATGAAAGGCCAAACGACAAGGCGAAGTCCAACGTCGATTTCCATTCGTTCCGCAGGTGGTTCATCCTCAAGGCCCGAGACGAAATGGCGAACCCCGAAGCGGGATACACACCTTGGGTTATTGCCGATGTGGTTGGCCATAGTGACGGCGGCATCAAGCAAATGCTCCACCTCACCATGAGTCACTACCCCGGCAAGACGCCACCTGAAGCCATGCGTCCTTGCGTCGAAGCCGTCCAGCTTCCACCCGAATCCCTCGCCCAACACAAGGACACCGACCAATGATGACCGATCAGGACCGCGACCTTATGGCCACTGACCTGAGCAAGATCGGCCCCGCCGACCTGAAGGAACTGACCGCAGCCGTCGCCTTTGCGCCAGACTTCCTGCCCGACTACGAGACGGCGGACTTCCTGAGGGACTGGCGACGCGGAGCCGACTTAAAACCGTGGCTCGAAGCGCTCATTGAGGACCAGCGGAACGCCGCCGCTAGATTGGCTTGAGTTAGCACTTTGAGCGATTTCAAGGGCCTACGCGGCGTTAATAAGTAGCATACATAGAGGGTCCCCCAGGTAGCCATGGAGACCATCCCTCAAGGCTGCGACACGGTGAAGACCGCTGGAAGGGCCGCAGAAAACACTGAGTTGAGACTTTGAGTGTTTTCAAGGGGCTATGAGCGGTCTATTGGTAGCATACATAGAGTCGCGACACTAAGTAGCCATAGAGGTCCCCACACTGTGTGGGAGGGGAAGACCCATCTCTCCTCTCCCTCCTAGCGTTGCGGTCGTCTTCATGCCGCGCCTTGTCGCAATGATCAAAGTGACCATGAAGTCACCGTACAGATCGGCCCGAAGTAGCCACCGAGGGGAAGGGGAGAAGAGGAGCCGAGGGCCAATCTCCCGACACTAAGGAAACCCCGAGTAGCTGCTGACGGGTCGCTCATTCGAGTGGTCGTCTTTTACGTAGCAATGGGCGAGTTTCCCCATAGGCCCCGCCAGCACGTTTTCGCAGCGCCATTCGCACTGTCCAGCGCCCCAACGTTTTCCAACACCGGGGGGTGCCGTCCAGTGTCATCGCTCGAAGCCGCCCCGTACTGCCAATAGGGCAAGGTTCTGGCAGGGTCTTGATGCTGTCAGGGTCCGCAGCCATTAAGTCTGCCATTAGGGTTGACTTCCACCTTTTGTCATGTCATCAAACCAAGGTCTAGAACCTAATGGCAGACCAAAGGAAGGATTGCCTTATGCTCACAGGCTACGCACGGACCTCGACGGTTGACCAAGTAGCGGGACTGGACGCCCAACGTGAAGCACTCATGGCGGCAGGCTGCGAGCGCATCTTTGAGGAACACGCCTCAGGGGCCTCACAGAGGGACCAGCTTGACGAAGCCCTGAGATATCTCCGCGAGGGCGATACGCTTGTGGTGACGAAGATGGACAGGCTCGCCAGAGACCTTCGCAGCCTCCTCGCCCTTGTGGACGACCTAGAGAAGCGGGGGATTGGGCTACGCATACTCGACTTCGCTGGCGAGACGATCAACACCAAGTCGGCCACAGGGAAGCTACAGCTTGCCATGTTCGCGGCCTTCGCTGAGTTTGAACGGACCATGATGCTGGAGAGGCAGAGGGCCGGGATTGAGAAGGCCAAGGCGCAAGGGAAGTACACAGGGAGGAAGCCTAAGGCCATGGCCCAACGGGACGCCATCAAGTCGCTGGCAGACCAAGGCGTGACCCGCACAGCCATCGCCACTCAGCTTGGCATCAGCGAGCGCAGCGTCTATCGCGCATTGGCGACTTAG
The DNA here is from genome assembly GCA_965227875.1 of Hyphomicrobiales bacterium. GTDB lineage: Bacteria > Pseudomonadota > Alphaproteobacteria > Rhizobiales > JAJFHC01. The sequence goes on along the minus strand of OZ245783.1, from coordinate 4,781,385 downwards.
GGCTGCACCCCTCGCTCTTGAGATAGAATCAGTGGCCGAAGGCGGTTAGGTACGGCACGGACTTCAAGCCCTGACCGCAGGCCCGTGCCACCAAGCCTAGACCGCAAGGCCGATCCATCGCGTCGGGGAAACAGGGTCTATCTGCACAGGCCGGGCACGGGGCGGCAACGCCAAGTCGGCATAGTGTGGCCGTCCTAGGTAACCACCGAGGGGATGGGGAGAAGAGGAGCCGAGGGCCAATCTCCCGCCCCAAGGAAAGGCCCCCAGGAGCCTCATAGAAGCCTGTGCAGGCCCGTTAGGCTTGCCCGCATTGTCTCCCCACCTGAAACTGTAACATTGCCGTCAGCGACTCACTGTGACTCAGGGCGAGCCAAGCGAGCCAATGGAGGGCGATCAGCCCGACCGATCAGAGCAGCGGGAGCGGAGCGACCGGCCTAGCTACCCGAGCCGGGCAGCACCATCGGACCAGTCCCAATGTGCCCCTCCATGCGGACCACCGGACGACGGCCCCGAGTATTGCCGCACCGATGGCGTTCAGCCGACTCTGCAAAGTCCGCGCAGAGGCGGGGTGATGATGGGCGAGCCACTCCGCGCTGTCGGACGACGCCTCTTAGCGGGACACTTGGCCAAGGCGTTGCGGTCGCTTTATAAGCTTTGTTGGACCGGTACAAAGCGTATGGAAGATGGAGGAGGCGTTCTTGGACGAAAGGCAGCTGTTAGTAGAGATTGAAGACATCATCCGTACATCACCGGCTTTGGGCCAGATGGACAATGATGATGATGCAACCTTGGATTGGCTGGGCCGTGTGCAAGCCACTTTCATGGATTTGCCGACCCCTCTGTCGAAGCCAATCGGTCCCGCGATAGGGGGCCTTTATGACCGGTTGACGAGCTACACGAGCGAGGTAGAAATCCGCCGACTTCTCCGAGCGGCTCGTTGGAGACTCCAACGGAACATTGGTGGACCAACTGGCTTGGCCGTCGATGGGGGGATGGTGTTCGACTACTTCGATGGCGTTAGGAATGTCATTGAGAGTGCCCGAGCCGATGTCCTGTTCGTCGATCCCTATTTGGATGCGGAGTTCGTGACGCGCTACATTCCTCACATCGACAAGAGCGTTCCAGTCCGACTTCTGTGTAGAGAAAGGAAGGCCACATTAGTCCCGGCAGCGACAGCCTATGCTCAGCAGTACGGCCATTCATTGGAGGTGCGTTCGGCCGCGAACTTCCATGATCGCTTCGTCCTCATCGACAAAGCCCGTTGCTTCCAGTCCGGCGCCTCATTCAAGGATGGCGCGAAGAAAGCGCCGACGACGCTGACAGAGATCACTGATACATTTGCAGCGGTTCAGCAGACCTATGAGGGGCTTTGGGCATCCAGCACCGTTGACTTTAAGCAATAGCGGTCCGGTGGCAGCCACACAGGTCCGCCCGATTGTGACCCGCTATGCGGGCCACCGGAAAACGGCCCCGAGTATCGTCACACAGATGGCCTCCAGACGCCTCAGGGAAACCAGCACAGTGGCGGGGTGATGATGGGCAGCATAACCCGCCCGCTCCGACGGACAGCGCCTCTCGGCGACCCACTATAAGTCACGGCGAACCATACGAGCCAATGGAGGGTGACCAGCCCGACCAGCTAGACACAGTCGAGCGCAGCGACCTTCTATCTGCCTTTCTGCCATTCTGGCAGCACGCCATTAGGCTGAAAGTAGGTACGTTATGAAGGAGGCGCAGACCCCAAGGACGAACAGAGCATCACGTTCTGTTACCTTGGCTTCTCCTTGTTCCGAGTTCGAGTGCCTTACCCCGGGCTCATCGCTTGCATAACCATAGAGCTTCTCTAGGGCTGCTCTGAACGAGCCGTGCATGGGGATTTGGTTGTGCAGTTCTCGCAGTGCGTCCGAAAACTTGCTCTTGCCAGTCTTGGACCGTGCCAGCGACTCGACGGCATGGAGACTTTCCCGAACGCTGTCCGCATAGTCTCCCTCAGTCAATCTTGCCCCAGCGGTAACGAGGTGCTTGCGCGGCCCCACCAATTCGCCCGCCTCAAGGGCGCCTAATGCAGAATTCAAAGCCGCTCCCTCTTCCTCCGAGGACATCGGCATTATGGTGTCGCCATCGACCAGTCGGTACGCTGCTCGCTCATCCTGCAATATATGGGATACCTGCCGCGACAGGTCTTCTTCCTGCATTAACCTCAAGAAGATCTGAGTGAAGTCAAACACCTTCCCGTAGTCATCTGCCTGATAGTTCGCTTTCGCGTACTCCAGCCATTTGCTTCGATGACGGGGGAGTTCGTCCGCCATCATGCCGAGCTTGTTGATGCAGTAGTGGCGCATAACGGCGAGGCTTTTTTCGCGCAAGTTCGCCGAGTAGTTGTCCCGATCTTTCAACAGGCGATCATGGACAACGCCGTACAGCCGCGCTCTGAGGGTTGGGCTCGTTTTTCGCAGGTTTAGTTGCGAGGGGAGAGGCACCAAGCCCTCGGCCTCCTTGAAGGTTAAACTCTTGCGCCTTGCCAGTTCTGCATCATCAGCGGCCATTGCGTCTGCCTTTCAGGCAACTTCCGATCTGCGTTGGCTCGGGCTTTCAGACCGGGAGTGGCAATCTTGGGGCACCAACTTGGGGCACCGACATTCAGGGCACAATCCTTAACACCCTGAAATCACTCATACTAATACGTCTTCGGGGAAATGGCGGAGAGGAAGGGATTCGAACCCTCGAGACGCTTTTGACGCCTACTCCCTTAGCAGGGGAGCGCCTTCGACCACTCGGCCACCTCTCCACCGCCGTGTCTAAGGGAGTGCGGCGCGGGATTCAAGGACATTTGCGCGATTTTTCTTTATTGCCGCACCGAAAAGGCTGCGGTGCGGGAGCGGGCAGCGTCGGGCCTGCGGCGTTAGGGTGCTGTCAGCGGTCCGTTTCGTGATGTAGTCTTTGCGGATTGGCCGAATCCCAACGGAGATTGCCCGTGACATCGCGTTTTCTGCTCCGGTGCGCCGCACTGGTCCTGACCGCTCTGGCCGGTTCGCACACCGCTTCCGCACAATCCTGCAAACCGCTTGCCGTCCCGGACGGGTGCATAAATCCCGCGCGCGTGTCTGATCCGGACGTACGGGTCAATCTGGAGAAGTTCAGGTGCGGCGGGCTGTGCTACCGCGAGGAGACGGTGACCATCAAGGGCTCCGATGTCCTGCTGCAGTTCGTCACCAACCCCGCGCGGCGGCGCGGTCCGGTCTGGGTCGTGCCCCATGACAACGAGGACTCCGCCTTCGACACCGCCGTCTATTCCGCGATCGCCTATGGCGGCGGGTTTGTCGCCGTCGAGAATGCCGAAAAACGTATTCTGCCCAATGGCGTCGACCCCAACCGCGCTTTCGGGTCGGCGAAAGTGAAATGCACGGGCCGCGGGGTGGCGTCTCCGTCCTACACCAAGGCCGTCATGGAGTTCGCAGGGACCGGCAACCTCTTCCTGTCGCTTCACACGAACGACGACGGGCACGGAAACGGCCGCGGGCATATCTCCGCCGAACGCAAGAAGGCGGGCGCGCTGCACGGCTTCATGTCGCCCAATCCTCGCACGCGATCGCTGGCGGATGGCGACAATGCGATCCTGCTCGCGGGAACGGAAGCCGCGAACGAAGGCAATGCGGCCGCGCTCGTCAACCACTTCACGAATGCGGGCATCAACGTGATCTACGAACAGGTGAAACGGGCGCGGAACGACTGTTCGCTCTCGAACTATCTCGTTGCGGAACGGGGCGCGCAGACCGGCAACTACTACAATATCGAGGTCCAGCACTGCGCGACGTCGACGCAGATGACCATGGTCAATCTGTTGCTCGAATCCCAGGGCTTCCGGCCGGTCACGAGAGAAAAATGGGTCACGTCCGCGCCTCGTTGTCCGCGATAGGGCAGGCCAACGCGGGCGCCGTCGGCCTATTGTAGCTTCTGACCAAGCCTGAACTCACCCCAGCCGCAGTAGCCATTGTACAGCTGGGCCTGGTTCGCCGGCCCCTGGATGGCGGTCGGGTTCTTCGGCCGCGGCCAGACACCCTCGCGCCCGATATGGATCCACCCGTTGTCCGCCACGACGCCGCGCCAGGTATGGCCGCCGCTCTCGAACGTGATCGAGCCCTGGATCACGTTGGCGTAGAACTGGTAGTTGTCCTTGCAGATCCGTCGGCTCACACCATGGTTCCGGCGGGTGTAGCCGCGCCATCCCTGATAGACGCCGTCGGGAACGGAAATGCCTTGCGGCACGACCGGTGGCGTCGGTGTGCTGACCGTGCTCGTGGAGCCGGAGCCCTGCGGCGTGCTGGGACACTGCTGCTGGTAGTTGTTCAGCGCCACCTGTCCTTCCGGCGTGCCGACGGATATGCGCGCGATGGCGCGGAGCTGGCCGCAATGCAGCGTCGCGGGACCGGACGTCGGAAAACATCCCTTCAGATCGGCCGCGGTGGCATTCGGGGGGAGCTGGTCGATGGACGGGCACCCGGTGTTGATGCGGTACTGGGCCATGGCGTCGCCGGAAACGGCCATACCGACCAGGCACAGGGCCGCCGCCGCCATCAGGTTGCGCAGCCCTTGCAATTGCCTAAAACGCAGCGAGTACATCATCCAGCCCTTTCTCTGCCAACATCTCCACTGTTACGCCCTGGTTTGTTTTTCTCATTTCGAAGTATGCCTCATATCCAGCCCGGAACGCCCTGAAACGCTCGGAATGGGTTCCGTGGTGCTGGTTGCTGTGCACGAACGTGTCGCCGAGACTGTAGAACATCGCGGCGACTTCCACGGGTTTGGAACGCAGGAACTCCGACCGCCAGGCGATATACCCGCCGGACATGTAGTCCGCGTGGAGTTCGACCATGCGCACCTGGCCCTTGCTGCCGAGCAACTGGCGGTCCGTGCCATACCGGACCTGGAAGACGTGGGCGCATTCATGCGACAGGATGCCCGCGGTCTTCAGCAATCCGAAGGGCTCGTTGCCCTTTTCGCGCAAGAACCTGTCACCGAGGATGATGGCGCCGTAACGCCCTTCGCGTGGTTTTTCGTACGCGGCCATGTAGGCGCCCGGGTCGGCGAGGTCGAGCGCCACATCGAACTTCAGGTTGAAGAACGATCCCAGAAGGTCGTGGATTTCCTTGTTGATGAAGAACGCCAGCCCCGGATTGCTGAACGCCGACAGCGGCTTGAGTGAACTGGCCGATGGCGCGGACGATGCGTCGAGGCAGTAGCGGCGCTGGGCGGCAAGAGCCAACCCGGAGGACAGGCCGGGCACCCGGGCCGCCGTGCACGAGCAGACCGCAGCGCACATTCCGGTGAGCAGGCGACGCCGGACGGGCGCGACGCCTGTGTCATCGGAAGCGGGGCCGTGTATCTTGCTCGTGATCATCTTCTCCGGGTTTCCGCGGTTTCAGGCCTTCATTTGTTCTGTCCGACCGTCTGGAAAATCCAGTCCCGATAGGTCGACACGCGTGCGTAGACGCCGGGCTTGTTCGCCCTGGCGCATCCCTGACCATAACTCACGACACCGATCTGAAGGAAGCCCGTCGGACCGGCACGCACGATCAGCGGGCCGCCGCTGTCGCCCTGGCAGCTGTCCTTGCCGCCCGGCATGTATCCCGCACAAAGGTGCGGTGCGGACGAAATCACCGAACCGTAGCCCGACCGGCACTGCGCGAGCGTCAGCGTGGGCACGAACACCTCCTGCAGGAAAGTCGGCTGGCTGCCTTTCTCGGACGTGGTTCCCCAGCCCGCGACCGCGGCGCAAACGCCGTCCCTGGCGACTTTCTGTTCCACCGATGCCTTGGGCAGCAGGGCGAGTTTGCTGTTGGGCAAGGGGATCGGCCGGCTGAGCTTTATGAGCGATATGTCGTTGAAGAGATTTCCTCTCGCGTCGCTGCGGAAGTTCGGATGAATGAAGATCTTCGCGATGCGCGCCGAGGGTCCATCGGACTTGCCGCTCGGGCCGACCCGGTGAATGACGATCGCCGATTCCTTGCCGAGGATCGGTTTGGTGCAGTGGGCCGCGGTCAACACCCACTGGTTGTTGATCAGGCTTCCGCCGCAGAACGAGTTGGCCTTGTTGCGGATCTTGAGACCGACGATGAACGGCCAGTCGGCGGGTTTGGCGCCGTGTCCGCCGACGATGCGGTAGGTCACCTGGCGCTGCTTGGGTTCGATGCAGCTGAATTCCTCTGCGGCGAGGGCGGGAGCGAGAATGCCCGTCCCGATCACGGCCAGAACCGCGCTGCGGATCGTGCGTTTGAATCTGTTTCTGATTTCCGGTCCCGACACAGTGTGACTCCAGTTCTGTTTTCCGCGGCGATCGTCCAGGTGTCTGTTCGTGTTCATGTGTTTCCTAGTCCGACACGGAATATTCGAGATAGGTCGTCATTTCGGCCTTGCACTGGTCGCCGAGGCTGAAGTTGCGGGTCCATTGCCGCATGCTCTCCTGAGAAACCCTCTGGCCGGGGATCGCGTAGTCGTTTTCGGGAACCTGGCCGTCCATCGACTTGGTGGCGACGACCGACAGCTTGCCTGCTCCCTTGCCTTCTTCCTTCGGGAAATAGAGCGGGAACGTGTCCTTGGTTCCGAAACACTTGGTCTCTCCGGCCTTGATCTGTCCGGCCTTGACCTGGGGGTTGTTCGGATGGGTGATCTGGTTGGGAAACAGGCGTTCGTAGTCTCCCTTGGGAGGAGCGTCCCAAATGGTGATGTGATAGTCCTGCTTGACCTTGACGCATATGACGAGAAGCTCGTTGAACCTGAACTTGGTCCTCGTCTTCTTGTCCTTCTGCCAGTCGTCGTACCCCATGGTCCAGAGGTCCAGGCAACCGGCGGACGCAGGAGCGGCAGCGAGCAGGAACGAACTGGTTGCGACGGCCAGCGCCAGCGAAAACTTTGTAATTCTTGTCATATCTTTCCAAACTCCCTGTGCCGGCATCGCTACTGGATTGCCATGTTGACGTCAATCCGCTGGCTGGCTTCCAGCTGGGAACGCGTGAGCGAGAGGCTTCCGGCAAACTCGTGCCCGACCGGGGACGACAGGCGGGTGCTGATCCGGATCGGGTAGGACGACACGTCTTCGATCGGGACCCGGACCGCATAGGGCGGCCCGTCGGTCAGGGTCCGCGACGTCACGGTACGGAGGACCCGGCCGCTCTTGTCCGCGACGTCGATCTTGATCCGGCTGCCCTTGGGGACCGCCACACGGGCCTTGTAGGTCAGATTCAGGGTGAGTGCCTTCGGTTGCACGTAGATGCTCCTCGCGGATCTGCTCGTAACGGCTTTCGCGGTCCGGCGGGACGACTTGCGAGACTTCGCCGCGGCCGGCTTGCTGACCGTTGCCTTGACCGTGTGATCGGCGGGCATCGACGCGCATCCGACAGTCATGGTGGTCGCCATGGCCACGACCCCGGCGATGACGCCGAGCCGGTTGGCAATGCCGCGGGTGAGCGCGGATCGTTTTGTTTTCGTTATCATAATATGGCCTCGCAAACACCGGATGACCGGCACGGTTACCTTGGACGAGCTGTCCCGCAACAATTATCGTTTTCCGCGATTTGCGGTGTCAAGCAGTCACCATCGGTCAGCCCTCACGGTCGGGCAGATCCCATGGCCCAAGCCTAATCTGGCTATTCTAGCCGCGAATGTATGTGATCCAGATCACCAGACGAGATTTTTTTTGCCGCTTCGGCGCAGTTTTTTTGAACCGCGGCCGTCTTCTCCGCGTCCGACAGGCATGAGACGCCGACCCACGCAGAAGAGGAGGTTGCCATGCCCCGCCATCAAGCCGAGACCCTCGCACAGGGACAGAAGGAGACACGCGTGAGCTTCGAGATTGTCGAGGCCGTTTCACTCATCTCCACTCTGGAGTCGCGTTTCGAGGGCAGGAGCGCTGTTCTTCCGCCGCACCACCCGTTCGAAGGGCTGCCGGAAGCGGATCTCTTTGGGCTGGTCTGATCGGCGCCCTGTGCCTATTCTCCATCCGACGACAACTTTCGATCCAAGGAGACAGGCACAGTCATGAAAGCAGTGCAGTTCAACGAACCGGGCGGTCCCGAGGTGCTCACGCTGGTCGATACCGACCCCGGAGAGCCGGGGCCCGGACAGATAAGGGTCCGGCAAACGGCGATCGGGCTGAATTTCATCGATACCTATCACAGGTCAGGCCTGTATCCGCTGCCGCTGCCCTCGGGGATCGGCCTGGAGGCCGCCGGCGTCGTCGAGGCCACGGGTGAAGGGGTTACCGGTCTGTCGGAGGGCGACCGCATCGCCTACGGGGCCGGACCGCTCGGGGCCTATGCCCAGGTGTGCAACGTGCCGGCGAACCGGGTCTCGAAACTGCCGGACTCCATTTCCGACAAGACAGCGGCGGCCATGATGCTCAAGGGCATGACCGTGCGCTACCTGCTGCGGGCGACTTACGAGGTCCAGCCGGGCGACACGATCCTGCTGCACGCGGCGGCGGGTGGTGTTGGCCTGATCGCGTGTCAGTGGGCGAATGCCCTGGGCGCGACCGTTATCGGTACGGTCGGAAGTCCGGAAAAGGCGGAACTTGCGAAAGCGCACGGCTGTCACCATACGATTCTCTACCGCGAGGAGGATGTCGCCGCCCGCGTCCGGGAACTGACGGACGGCGTGGGCGTGCCCGTCGTTTATGACGGGGTGGGGCAGGCCATGCTCGACGCTTCGCTCGACAGTCTTCGCCCGCGCGGTCTGCTGGTCAATTTCGGCAATGCGTCCGGTGCCGTGACCAATTTCAACCTCGGCATTCTCAACCAGAAGGGCTCGCTCTACGTCACCCGTCCGACCCTGATGACCTATGTGGCGTCGGACGAGGATCTGCAGGCCACGACCAGTGACCTGTTCGACATGGTGTCGAGCGGCAAGGTGAAGATCGAGATCAACCAGGAGTACGGGCTCAGTGAGGTGCGGCGGGCACACGAGGAACTGGAAGGACGCAAGACGACAGGTGCAAGCGTCATCCTGCCCGATGCCTGATCGGCCCAACTGACAAAGCGTATCGGAAACCTGCAGATGCCGCAGGGCGTCGCGGGTTTCCCCGCCTGTTCAACCCTGGGTGCTTGCCGACGCGGTTCGGCGGGGACAACTCGATGTCGACTTGCCGCGGAGCGCACGCCATTGACGTGAACAGTTGACGGTCGTGCAGATGAAGTCCGCGAGCATCGGCGCCGTGACTGCATGGGCGAGGTCCAGATGACGTCCGGTGCCGTCGGACAGCGTGCTGACGACCATGCCGGCGAGATGTCCCGTCTTGTCGAAGACGGGGCCGCCGGATTCTCCCTTGCGCGTCTGCAGGCGCAGGACCATCGCGTCGGGATAACCGAAGCTGCGATACTTTACGGGGCGACCGAAACTCATCGATGCGACGGTTCCGAAACGGGCTGTGTGTGTCTTCTGGCGCGGCTTGCCGAGCGAGAAAATGTCTTCGCCGACCGGAAGGCAGGCGGAAGACACAGGCTCGACCGGTTTGAGATTGGCCGACGGATCCGCGATCTTGATCAGCGCCATGTCCGCTTCGGGACGTATGGCCATGACATTGCCTCTGAAGACACGCCCGTTCGGCCCCGTCACGTTCACGTACCAGCCCTTGGAAACGCCGACGTGGCCGGCGGTGAGTATGTGACCCTGGTTGTCGATGACAAAACCGCTGCCGGATGTGACCGCTTCGGGGTCCTTGTCGTCGGACGCCTGGAGTTCACGCAGCGACGCTTCGTACACGACCATGGTGACGTAGGAATTGCTCGTATCCGTGAGCAGTTTCTTAGTTACCTCGGGCGCGGCGCTGGCGGGCGTCGCCGTGACGGTGCTGATATCGAAACTTCGGGGTCCCGATTCCGACTGGAGGCATCCGGACAGGACAAGCGAGATCGAAAGAAGCAGGAGCGGTCGTTTCACAGGTCTTCCAATTGGCTCAAAAGGGGTTCCAGTTGCTTTTCGTAGAGCCGCCATTTCGCGACGGCCGAGGTATTGATCGGTTGCCGGACCTGCCACACGCTCGCAGTTTGGACGGGACGTTCCACTCGGGCCGTGTCCAGATAGGCATCATTCCACTCAAAGCCGCAAAATTCCACCAGTTTTTTGCCTTCTTCGACCGGATTTGCGACAAGATTTTCGTAGACCGAATCGTAAATCTCTATGGGAACGACACTTTTCCAGTGTTCCATGATTCTGCGGTAGCAATGTGCCGTATGCGCGATGCCGTCGAAACTGTAGACGAAAGTAAGACCGTCGTTGAAGTGCTGCTCGTAACAGGAGAACCCGACGTCTCTCAGGTCTCTGACGCAGTGCACGAATTTCGCCTTCGGGAACAACAGGGCGAGCAGGCCGAGACACAGATAGTTCCCCGGGGTCTTGTCGGTCACGTAGGGGGCGTCACCTGCATGTTGCCTCAATCCGTCGAGAACCTGCTGGGCCTTGTCGCGGATCCATTCGCGTGACTGTCCGGCAAGACTGTCCGGGTACTTCTCCAGGGTCTTGATGAAGTCGCCGACCACAAGCTGCTCTCCGCCGGCGTAAACGCCGGGGACGGCCGACAGGATCTGTTCGGTAAGTGTGGTTCCGGAACGTGGCATTCCGAAGACGAAGATGGGGCTGTCGGTCTCGTGGCCATAGCCTCGATGCTCGTCGAAGAATTCGGCCGAAAAGAACCCGATGACATCGTCGATGAGACGCGTGTGCTCCTCGATGTCGAACGTGTCCTGGCTGTGCTTGATCGAGTTCGCCTTGCGGAGGGCGTCGAAGGCGCGATCATGTTCCGCGACTTTCCGAAAGTGATGATAAAGGGCAAAGCCCGCCGAAGCACGCGAAGACTGGGCATAGCCATCGGCGTCGTCGAGGATCCGTTCGAGCAATGTTTCGTTCATTGCGTCGAACTTTCTCATTTGCGTGAGCTTTTCGTGGACTTCCGGGATATCCTCGCGAATGGCCAGCGCCTTCAGGAAGTCCTTCTCGGCTTCGCCGAAACGTCCGAAATGTTCGTGGATGATGCCGCGCACGAAATAGGGGTGAGGTATTTCGGGATGTTCGGCAATCGAGGCCTCGGTGTTGGCCATGGCCTTTTCGTATTCGGCGATGCGCACCTGGGTCTGCGCCCATTTCCAGCGGAGCCTGGCGTCCACGGGTCGGATGGACTCAGCCTTCGCGAACGCACGATCGGCCGGGGCGTAGCTGTCGAGTTCGGCGAGCGCCACGCCGAGATTGAACCACGCTTCGTGATAGGCAGGGTCGATCCCGAGGGCCGTATGAAAGACCTCGACGGCTTCCTTGCACATCCGGGCGGACACCATCGTGTTGCCCAGTTCGTTGAGAATTTCCGCGTCGCGAGGGGAAAGCTGGTGGGCCTTCCGGAGTTCCTCTATGGCCTCGTCGTGCCGTTTTGTCGCCGACAGGCATAACCCCAGGCCGTAATGGGCGTCCGCATCGCCTGGATGGTCCCGCAGCACGAACCGGTAATGCGCCTCGGCTTCCGTGTAGCGCTTGTCCTTGCGTTCGAGTTCCCCGAGATTGAAGCGGAAAAAGGGGTCCCGTGGCGCCAGGGAAGCGGCGCGTTTCAGGTGTTTCCGTGCGGATGCGATGTTTCCGAGTTCCGCCTCGACCGCACCGAACTCCGAATAGACGTCCGGATCGGACCTGAAGTGTTTCGCGGCCTGCTTGTATGCGGCGCGGGCTTCCTTGTATCGGCCGCGCTCCAGAGCCTGCCGGGCCGTACTCAATACCAAGTGGGGAGCCTGTTGCATGTGAAGCTTGTCAATTTGCCTCGGGATCTCCTCGACTGCGGAATGTCCGTGCGAGGGGACCGGTGATGTGCGTGCTTGAATAGGGGGCAAAAAGAAACCCGGGCATGGATACCATGCCCGGGCTCTTGTTCAAAAGCTCCGAGGAGCTTTAGCAGAGGTTTTTCTTAGAAGAAGAACCACGTGCCGAACTGGATGCGGATGTTGTCGTCGTCGGCGCCACCAACGAGCTCACGCTCGGAGTAGATGCCTTCGAGACCCATACGCAGCTTGCTGACCGGCTGCCACATGTAGTTCACGTGAACCTTCGTGGCGTCCTGCGTGGAAGCAGCGGCCAGGTTCTTCGAGCTTGCATGCGACGTGCTGTATGCAGCGTTGATCGAAGAAGCTTCGCTCAGGTTGAGCGAGGCGCCGACTGCCCAGCCGTAGTTTTCGTTGGTGCGGATGTTGCCGCCAACGTTACGAGCACCAGCAGCGAACGAACCGGTCATTTCGGTCGAACCGTCACCATAGCCAGCCGTAGCGTGCAGGGTGATCATGTCGCCGAGCGGGAGGTCGATACCAGCCGACACGCCCCAACCGATTTCGGAGTCGTTGGAACCAGCACCGGTGCCCTGTGCATCGATGTGGATTTCCTTCACGATACCGGAGATGCCGACCTGACCGCCGAGGAGGTCGAAGTTGGCTTTCGCAGCCAGATCCGGAAGCTGGTTGTCATCGCCACCGGCGATTTCAGAGCGCGGGTTCTGAAGAGCGACTGCCCAGGAGACCGGACCAGAGCTCGACTTGACCTGGAACTGGGTCGTACGGGAAGCGTTGAAGCCCGAGGTGCCCAGGAGACCGGAGAAGTCGACGGTCGGGATTTCACCAGCGAAGTGGTAGTGGGTCGACCAGGACTGACCAATGCCGAGCGTGATGTTCGGCGTAACGTCCCATTCACCCCAAGCGTGACGCAGACGGAAGCCGCCCGAGCTGATCGCTGCGAAGAAGTCGCCTTCGATCAGGGTACGGATCTGGCCGACAGCCGTGTCGCTGCGCGAACGGATGCGGAAGCGGGACTGACGTGCGTGAGCCTGGAAGTTCTCGTCGTCGCCACCGGTGACGGCAATCGCGCCCGGAGAAGCCGAGAGACCCTGGTTCTGGCTGGTGTCGTAGATGAAGTCAGCCTTCACGTAACCGCTGACAGACACTTCCATGACCGGAGCCGGAAGGTCGGCAGTCGGCGTGATCGCGACGGTGAAGCCACGGTCGTTTTCCATACGGGAATTGACCGGAACCATCGAGTCGTCAGCGAACGAACCGCGGTTGAAGGAGATGAAGCTAGCGCCGGCAGGTGCACCAGAAGAGGTGACCGGGGCAGCTTCAAGAGAGTTGACGCGAGACTGAAGGGCTTCGAGCTGAGCCTTCAGAGCAGACAGCTCGTCGGCCTGTGCGGCGGTAGCCATGGCTCCGAGAGCCACGCCACCGAGCAGCGCCCGGCGAAACCATTTGGCAGATGCATTCATTATGCTTTTCTCCGTTGATCCAAGAATTGCACTGTTTCGGTTACTACCTCCCCCCAGAGCAACCTGATTCCTGAATGGAGGTAACTGAGACGGTGTGAACCGTACGGACATATTACTCTCGATTTCGACCGCGAAGGTCAACAGCGACAGAGGGGGTCGGGAACAGAAAACCGGAGGGCGTGTCACATATGCCACACATTGCGGGGTGGTCCGGTCGGAAGGCGTGTGGCGGCAAGGGGTGAGGCTCCTTCATTTCGTTAATGAAATTCGCTAATGGTTCGTTAAATCGGGTATATTGAAGTGCAGTGTTCGAAAGCGAGATTTTCAGTCTCGTATACGTAGAATATATTTAATCCGTATTTCTGTTTTTAGCCGCGAGCGATCCTGACAAGTACACATACATAACTTGGTAGAACGTGCGTAAAATTCTCGCAGCGGCGAAAAGGTCCGTTCAAGGTGCTGGAATACATGATTTCCCTTCTGGTGCGTTTCGCATTGCGAATTGACGGCGAAAATCCTCACATGCCGATTTCATGAGCAGATTATCGCCGAAGACCCGTTGACGCGAACGATTTGATTCCCGTCTCGATGAGTCGCCGGAGAATCATTGTTGCAATTTTGACACCGTGATCCGGACCGGGGACGCCACAGGAGTGTCGTGCGGTTCCGGGGACTGTCAGCAGGTCCGGGCATTGCGGATCGGGCGTCAGGTCTCCCGGTGGAGGATACCGGTTCGTGCCTTATTGCCCGGCCGGAGATGGGGTATGATGAGAGCCCAGTCACCTTGAATGTCTCCGGGAGGTTTCATTTCGCATGGCCGTCCGCTTCATCTGGGGGCTCGTTCCGCTGTTCTGTCTCGGTTTGATCGTTCACGGATATGCGCTTCCACGGATTGAATCCCGGCTTGAGACATCCGCGACGCGATTGACCGGTGCGTATGACTGGGCACGTATCGTCATGAGGGGGCGTGACGTGTTTCTCGAAGGCATCGCACCCGGACGAGCCGAACTGGAGACCGTGAAGGGGCGGCTCGAGGCTCTGGCCGGGGTCCGCAAGGTCGTGGACCGCACCGAAGTGATGAAAACGGTTCGCCCGTTTGTCCTGTCGATCGCCGTCACCGGCGAAAGGCTGCGTATCGCCGGATATGTGGACAGCGGATTGACGCGTGAGCAGATTGAAAAGGCAGCGGATCCGGCGGGACGCCGGGTCGACGCCGATCTCACCCTTGCGACCGGTGCCCCGGGGCACTGGCAGGATAGGGTCGAATTCGCCGTCCGGGCGGCCACTGAACTGAAAAACGGGTCGGTACTGCTCGTTGATGACCGAATCGTGGTGGACGGCATCTCCCGGCTTGATCCTCCGGGCCTCGCGGAAGAACGTCTGCGCCGCGGTGCACCTGAAGATGCCGAACTCCTGATTCGGCTCGCGCCAGGGACGGGGGGGCAGCCCTACTGGACGGCAACCGTGGGCTTGCGGAGCGTGGTCCTCGGCGGGATGATCGGATCCGAAACCGATCGTAACGACATGTTCGAAAGGGCAAGTTTCCTCTTTCCCGACCGCCGGATCACCGATTTCCTGACCGTCGAGCCATCTTTGCCCGCCACTTGGCGCCAGGCGACGCAAGCGCTTCTCGACCGGACGGGGCGCCTGATGGAAGGCCGGGCGGCGATTTCCGGCAGGTCGATGACGGGAATTCTGTCGGGGCGGGTGCTCACGCCGACTGCCATGGCCGCAGCGACGGACGGTCTGCGACAGGATCTGCCGGACGGGTACGAGGTCGAGACCGACTTGTCGCTGGTGGAACCGGGGAGGCGGCTTTCACGCGTCGCGTGCCAGGCCACGCTCGACGCCATGCTGGGCCGTGAACGCATGCGGTTTGACGCGAGCGGGGCGGAATTGAGCCGAAACAGCAGGTATCTGGTCGACAATATCGCGTTTACGCTCGGGCAGTGTGGAAATGTCCGTGTCTCCGTCGAGGGGCATACGGCGGACTATGGCGATGTCGCGGAAGAAGTCCGGATTTCCGTCTTGCGCGCGGAAAGCGTCGCGCGCGAGCTGACAGCATCCGGAATCGGGACCGATCGGGTCTCCATCCGAGGCTACGGGGCACGCAGGCCCGCCTATGCGAATGACACCGCCTATGGTCGTGAGCGGAACAACCGGGTCGAAATCCGGGTGTCCGAGTAAACGGGAAGGGATTGGGAAATGGACATCTTCGATTTCCAGGGGATCGGTTATCTGGTTCTGGAACTCGCGCCCTACCTGGTCGTTGCCGCGGTCATCGGTCTGGTGACCGGCTGGTTTGCCGTGCGACGTCCAGAACGGGGCCGGGATTGAGGTGCAGCCGCCATCATGACGCATCTCGTTTTCGAAACCGCCTTGCTTATCCTGATCGCATTCGCAGTCGGCTGTCTGGTCGGTGTTGCAGCCAAGCATTTCTGGTTGCGTGGAGTGCGGAAAAGTGTCGAGAGCGCCGGCGGCCGGACCACGCCGGCACACGTCGACACGCAAACCCTTTCCGCGCAGGCGAACCGTCCGGCTTTGGCCCGTTCCGCCGACGACGAGGCGGCACCGATGTCGACGAAACCGGTCCGGCCTTGTGCCCTGCCGGGGCCACGTTCTGGACGGCGCGACGATCTTCGCGCCATCACCGGCATCAACGCCAAACTGGAAAATGTCCTGAACGGGCTCGGCATCTTTCATTTCGACCAGGTTGCAGCGTGGTCGCCGGAAAACATGGCATGGCTCGATGCATACCTGGGGCTCCATGGCCGGATTGAACGGGAAAGATGGATAGAGCAAGCAAGTGGTCGGGGCCGAACCCGCGGCGCCTGACCGTCTTCGTCACGACTGTGGACGTGACGTCTGGTTCGTGTTTTCAGCCAATTCCAGATGGTGCCTGATCGCGGCAACTGCGTCAGGTTCGTCGAGAAACGGGGCGTGACCGCGATCGGCAATGGTGACGGCGGAACAGGTGGGGTATCTCGCGACCATATCCCGAACGGTATCGTTGGACAGGAGATCGGAGTTTTCTCCCCTGACCACGAGCACGGGGATATGTGCGAGGGCGTCGAACTGTTCCCAGAGTTCCGGCACGATCCCCCGGGCGGCGTCCGGATTTGAGGAAAACACCGTTTTCAGGCCGGGGTCGTAATCCTCGATCGGTCTGCCGTCTTCGTCGCGATAAACGCAGCGGGCGAACCGGGTCCATTGTTCGTCGGAAAGACCGGGAAACGCCTCGCCATGCACTGACTTCAGCGATCTTGCCGCCGCGTCCCAGGACTTGGGTATTGCCGTCCCGGTCACGTAACCGGCGATGCGCACGAGTCCCGTTGGCTCGAGCCTCGGGCCGACATCGTTCAGGCAGGCGGACAGAAACAGATCCGGGCGCGCCATGGCCATGAACATGGAGACAATACCGCCCCGTGACGTTCCGACGACGTGCACTTGCGGCAGATCAAGCCGTTCGACGAGCTTCAGCGTATCCGCGGTTTCGACGAGCGGGTTGTAGTTTGACGGATCGGCGTCGTATCCGGAACGTCCGCGGCCGCGAAAATCGCAGGATATCACCCGCCACCTGTCCGTCAGGCGCAAAGCGAGTTCATGGAAATCGCGGGTGTTTCTCGTCAGGCCGGGCAGGCACAGGACCGGATAGGCAGACGGGTCCGATCCCGTCGGTGCGTAATCGCGCGCATAAAGGTCAAGTCCGTCGTCCGACTTGCAGGTTACGTCGGCCCAGCGTTCCCCTGCGGACCGCGGCATCTCGCAGGTCAGTCGCTGCAGGCGATGAGCGCGCCAATGGCGTCGGCGGCCGCGTTGGAGCAGGTCTGGTTGTGCGCTTCGGCCTTCTCGCCGCCGCGGCTGAGATCGCTCAACATGCTCACCCGGCTTCCGGGAGAGAACAGCGACCGGTAGACCTGCACGTTCTGCATGACCTTTTGCACATATCCGCGCGTTTCGTTGAACGGAATCGCCTCGATCCAGTCGACCGGGTGAATGTCTCCCTGTCGGGGGTCGCCGTAACGGTCGTTCCACGTCTTCGGTCTGCGGGGGCCGGCGTTGTAGGCGGCAAAGGTCATGATGTAAGACCCGTTGAATTCCTCCACGAGATCGCGCAGATGGGTCGCGCCGAGCGTGACGTTGTAGGTCGTGTCGGAGGTCAGTTTCGAGACGCTGAACCGCTGCTTGTACTGTCTTGCGATCAGTTTGCCGGTCGCCGGCATGATCTGCATCATGCCGCGTGCGCCGACATAGCTTCTCGCAAGACGGTTGAATTCGCTTTCCTGCCGGGCGAGCCCGTAGAGCAGTGCCGGTTCGATGGGTTCATTCAACTGGGTGTGCTTGGGCACGAGCGTTGTCGGGAAGAGATAGGCACCGAGATTCTGCCCGTACCTGTCGGCGACGCGTGCCACGCGCAGGGAGAGGTGGGGGTAGCCCATCTTCCAGGCCTCTTCGGCCAGAGCGACACGATCCGACCGGTTCTTGAGGTCGTAGGCAAGCGATCCGATAAAGGTCGTGACGTAGCTGTGCTCGTTGATGCTGGCGAAAATCTTCGCGGCCTTGAGCGTGTCGCGGGCCTTCAGCTTCGTCGTCGCCTCGGCCGAGGCGACCGGTTTCGTCTTGTAGCTCGAGTAGTCCGCTATGGCGCCGATCTCGTCGCGGGCGAGTTGGCCATAGAAGGTGTGACCGAGGGCGGACGCCTTTTCATATGCCTTTTTCGCTTCCTCGGCTTTGCCGAGTTTCGTCAGGGCACGGGCCTGCCAGTAGTCGGCCCGGGCCTTCGTGCGGGGCAGGGTGGCATCCGATTCGAGTTTCTCGAAGTGCTTGAGCGCGGACTTGGCGTCTCCGAGGAAGGAAAGGGCGATCCAGCCCGCCATGAATTCCGCCTCGGCGAACTCCTTGCCCGATTTGGTGCCGTGGCTGCGAACGATGTTATATGCCCTGCGGTTCAGGCCGGTCTTGCCGGGCTCGATCAGCTCACGGGCGAGCCTGCTCCTGAGCGGCCACCAGGCGGACGGCATGACCCCGTCGGTCTTCGTGCCTTCAAGCAGTTCGGCGGCCCGGTCGTAATTCTTGCGTTTCCTGTGCCAGGTGATGCGCGCATAGGCGAAGGCGGAATTGCTTCGCATGCTCTTCGGCACCTTGTTGAAACTTCCCACCGCCCGTTTGCTTTGCCGCAGGAAATCCACCGCAGAGCGCGCCAGCAGCTGATAGTTCTTCGGCAGGTGCTTCGCGGCGCGCAGCGCGGCCTTGGTGCGATGATTGTAGATCATCCAGTAGAGGCGGTGACGCTTGTCCTTCGGCCGCAAGGCGGATCCGAACGCCTTGAGGGCATAGGCCTCCGCGGAACTGTCCAGACGGCCCTTGCGCCACGCCGCGCGCGCCCATTTCACGGCACCGTCCTGGTTGCCGGCCTTCTTGTAGGCCCTCGCGAGGGCAAGCTGTCCCACGCCCGTTCGCGGCGGAAACGCCTTGAAATGGGAAATCACCTCATCGGGTGTTGCCGAGCCCTGATAAAGCGCAAGTTCGGCCCGGTCGCGGATCTTGCCCATGCGCGGCCATTCGGGATTGGCTCTCAGAAACCGGTTGATGCGCTCATATCCGGCGTTGGCACTGCCATGCTGGACGTAGAGCCATTCCACGATCTTGCGTTCGACAGGGTCCCCGAGGGACTTGGCGCGCCGAAAGGCTTCCGTGAACCTCTCCTTGCGTGCGAGCCCGAGAACGCCCTCAAAGGCGGTTCGACGGTTGGCCTTGCGCGTCTTGCTCTTCGCGTCGGCCTGAACGACGGGCAATTCGCGAACGTCCTGTGGTACGGTGTTCTGCCCCGGGATCGGCGGCGAAGCGGTCGACGGCGTCGCAGCGACGGCAATAAAAATTGCGGAAACGAGCCCCAGAGTCGCGCCCCAGCGGCCGGCAAATACGTTTCTGTCCCGATGTTTGACGTTCATCGCAGGAACTATACCTTTTTTCGAATGATTCGACGATAGCCGGGATAGTCGTTGCTTCCGAAATCGAAAGCTCACGCCGCACATCTGATTCCCTATTCGTCAAGGTATAGTAAATGCGGCAAATAAGGAGAATTTATGTCACGACTCGACAGTTTCATTCGCCGGCTCGAAGCCCAGCGCGCGTGTCTCGATTTCGCGGCCAACTATGTCTCGGCGCTGAAGGGACACGTATTCGAGCTCGGGCTTGGCAACGGTCGAACCTACGATCACCTGCGCGTCCTGTTTCCCGAACGCGATATCTATGTCTTCGAGCGCAAGGTCGCTGCACACCCCGACTGCGTTCCCGACGCGGACCATCTCTTCGAAGGTGACTTTCTGGACACGCTTCCGGGTGCGGTGGCCAGGTTCGAGGGGCAATGCGCCCTGATCCACGGCGACATCGGGACAGGCGACGACAGGCAGAGCGCGCAACTCGCGCTGAGGCTTTCGGAGATCGTCGGGCCGGCGCTGGCCGTAGGGGGACTCCTGGTGAGCGACCAGCTTTTCAAAATCGACGGCTTCGATCCCGTGCCGCTGCCCGCGTCCGTTCCCCAGGATCGCTATCATATCTTCGTGCGCCACGCCTGAGGCACGTTCATACTGTGACGGGTTAGAGCGTTCGCAGGGCAGATGTTTGCTTGCCGCGCCAGCGCTATACCGCTATTTTCGCGCACCGCGGGCGGACCAGGTGCACTCGGGCCGCGCGCCAAGAGATCAAAGGCGCCAAGAGATCAAAGTGCCGTCGCACATGACGACACGACAGTAGAGTCGAGGAAATTGCCATGTTCAAGGGATCGATTCCCGCGCTTATTACGCCGATGCGCGATGGCGCGGTGGATGAGGACGCTTTCCGTGCATTGGTGGACTGGCAGATCGAGCAGGGAAGCCACGGTCTGGTGCCCGTCGGAACGACCGGCGAGTCGCCGACACTGAGCCATGAAGAGCACAAGCGCGTCGTCGACCTTTGCATAGAAGCCGCCGGCGGCCGGGTCCCCGTCATCGCCGGAACCGGCTCGAACAACACCATAGAGGCCATAGATTTCACCGAACATGCGGCAAAGTCCGGCGCGGATGGCGCGCTCGTGGTCGTGCCCTATTACAACAAGCCGACCCAGGAGGGGCTCTACCAGCATTTCAAGGCGATCGCCGAGTGTGCCGACATTCCGATCATCGTCTACAACGTGCCGCCGCGGACGGTGACGGACATATCCGTCGACACTCTCGCGCGGCTCTTCGAGATCCCCAACATCGTCGGCGTGAAGGATGCGACGGCGGATATCGCGCGGATCAGCAAACAGCGCGCCAAGGTCGGCACCGACTTCATCCAGCTCTCGGGCGAGGATGCGACGGCCCTGGCCGTCATGGCGCACGGCGGCCACGGTTGCATATCGGTGACGGCCAACGTCGCGCCGGGCCTGTGCTCGGAGTTCCAGGAAGCCTGCATGGCCGGCGACTTCGGCTCGGCCCTGACGTTGCAGGATCGTCTGATGCCCCTGCACGAGGCGCTCTTCGTGGAGACCTCGCCGGGACCGGTCAAATACGCCGCGAGTCTGCTCGGACTGTGCGAGGCCGAAGCCCGTCTTCCGCTGGTTCCGGTGGCGGAAACGACAAAGACGAAGGTCCGCGATGCGCTCGTCCACGCCGGGCTGATGAACTGAGCCAGGCTGGGTCATGTCCTCCAAGAGCGGCGGTGCGAAGAAGGCCCGTCAGGAACCGGGCCGTACGGTCGTTTGCGACAATCGCAAGGCCCGGTACAACTATGCGATCGAGGATGTCTTCGAAGCCGGAATCGAACTGCAGGGCAGCGAGGTCAAGTCGCTCCGCCTGGGCAAGGCCAGCCTGAACGATTCCTATGCGAACGTGGAAGGCGGCGAGCTCTACGTCATCAACGCCTACATTCCCGAATACGAGCAGGCCGGCCGCTTCAACCACGAGTCCCGGCGTCCCCGCAAGCTCCTGATGCACAGGCGGGAGATCGACAGACTGGCCGGCAACATCCAGAAAGACGGGATGACGCTCGTGCCGCTCAAGATCTATTTCAATTCGCGCGGCATCGCGAAAATGGAACTGGCCCTCGCCAAGGGCAAGAAGCTGCACGACAAACGCCAGACCGAGAAGGATCGCAGCTGGTCACGTGAGAAAGCCCGGTTGCTGCGCGAACGCGGCTAGGACGGCCGAGGCGACGAACGGTCGTCCCTTGGAGGACCGGCAATCCGGCGGATTTCCGAGAAGACCCTGTTGAACATGTCCGGCGTCAGGCGTCCCGTATTGGTGTTGTAGCGGGAGCAGTGATAGCTGTCGACGAGATGAAATCCGTCGAGTTCTTGCACCGCGCAATGTCCGAACGGGTGTCCGGCGCGTCTCTCGCCCATCGCGGTCAGCACGTTGTCATGGGCGATGCGCCCCAGCGCCAGAACCACACGCAGGTCCGGCATCGCCGTGATCGTGGCGGTGAGATAGGGGCGGCAGGCCGCGATTTCCTGGGCAATCGGCTTGTTCTGGGGCGGAACACAGCGCACGGCATTGGTGATCCGGCAGTCGACGAGGCGCAGGCCGTCGTCGGGCCTGGCGCCGTATTTTCCCCGGGCGTAGCCGTGCGCGTCGAGTGTCTCGTAGAGGAGATCGCCGGCATAATCGCCGGTGAAGGGCCGCCCGGTGCAGTTGGCGCCCTTGAGCCCGGGTGCGAGCCCGACGATCAGCAGGCGGGCGGAGTTCGGACCCCATGACGGAACCGGTGCGTTGTGCCAGTCGGGCCATGCGGCCTGGTTGCGGACGCGGTACTCGACGAGACGCGGGCAGGCCGGGCAGTCGAGCGGAGGTTCCGTCGACGCCGTCGCGTCAGACATCTTCGAACTCGTCTTCGTCGTAGTAATCGTCGACGCCTTCGTCTTCGTCATCGTCGTCGCGGCTGCGATCGGGCCGGTCGCCGGGGGCGCGTCCGATCTCGTCCTTAAGGGCGAGGATGTCGACGAAGTCGTCGGCCTGGCGGCGCAGTTCATCCGCAATCATCGGCGGTTGGGTCGATAGGGCCGAGATGACGGTCACACGCTTGCCACGCCGCTGCACCGCGTCGACGAGCTTGCGGAAGTCGCCGTCACCGGAAAACAGCACGACGTGATCGATGTGCTCGGCCATCTCCATGACATCGATCGCCAGTTCGATGTCCATGTTGCCCTTGAGCTTTCGCCGGCCGGAGGCGTCCGTGAACTCCTTCGTCGGCTTGGTGACCATGTTGTATCCGTTGTAGTCCAGCCAGTCGATGAGCGGGCGGATCGGAGAATACTCCTGGTCGTCGACCAGAGCCGTGTAATAATTCGCGCGTACGAGCTGGCCCATGCTCCTGAAATAGGCGAGGAGTTTCTTGTAATCGATGTCGAAGTTGAGGGCGCGTGCAGTTGCGTAGAGGTTCGCTCCATCGATGAAGAGGGCGAACTTCTCTCCCGGGTAAAAATGCATACTGAATAAACCTTCGATAATATTGCTTTTGGTGGTGAAATTCTTGGTTTGCAAACTGGCGGGACTGGTCCTGCAATCCCGTGCGAAACGAATCGGAATATGATCGACCCGTCTTCGGACGCCACGTTAATATCGCTTCCGCATCATGCCATCTAGGTCATAGATGCCTTCAAGTCGAGCAATAACTCAGTTTCGGGGTCATCTTGGGCATATTTGTCGGATTGGGGGGCAATCTCGCCGGACCATGGGGGGATGCGCGAACGACCCTCCATCGCGCCCTGGCGGAACTCGAGGCCCGCGGTGCGAGGCTTCTCCGCGTCTCTTCGATGTACTCTTCCGCCGCCTATGGCGGGGTGTCGCGCGGCCGCTACGTCAACGCGGTCGCGCTGATCGGCGATCACCGGTCTCCGGAGGCGTTGTTGCGCGTCTTCCACGAGGTCGAGGCGGACGGAGGCCGCCGGAGAGGGGTCGGCTGGGGTTCGCGGAGCCTGGACATCGATCTGCTCGACTACCACGGGCGCATCTGCGGGACCGGCCGTTTCAGCAGGGCGCGCTGGCGTATGGGAGGCCGGCGGTCGCTGCGCCTTCCGCATCCGGACATGTGCAACAGACTGTTCGTCATGATGCCGCTGGCGGAGATCGCCCCGGACTGGCATCACCCGGTGTCGGGCGAAACGGCGATCCGGATTGCCCGCAGGCTGGAGCGGTTGTCCGGAGATTCGGGCGCCATAGAGAAACTCCCGCCCGGCGGTGGACGTGGCGGTCGTGATTGACGGATCCTTGCAAAACACTTGCTTTGCGGCGCTCGAAGGCATACATAGCGTGCAAACTCTCACCAATTTATCTATGGAGACCGACACATGGCTCGCGTAACGGTCGAGGATTGCATCGACAAGGTACCCAATCGGTTCGAGCTTGTTCTTCTGGCGAGCCACCGTGCTCGGACGATTTCACAGGGCGCGCCCCTGACGATCGACCGCGACAAGGACAAGAACCCGGTCGTCGCCCTGCGGGAAATCGCGGAAGAAACCATCGACAAGGACGATGTCCGCGAGGATCTCGTGCACTCCATGCAGAAGCACGTCGAGGTCGACGAGCCGGAAGCCGACGCGGTTCCGATGCTCACCGCCGACGGTGTCGCAACGTCCGCCGAGCCGGAATCTGATGCCGACGTGCCGCTGGACCGGATGACGGAAGAGGATTTGCTTCGCGGCCTGGAAGGGCTCCCGCCGCTTGAGTCGTCGTCCAGCAGTTCCGGGATCTGATCCCGTCCGTCCAAGGCCTTCGGGCCGCGGAACATTGCTGTATCTGCATGAACGGGCGCTTCGGGCGCCCGTTTGTCATTGCGGGGCACACTGCGCAAAGGCAAGATCGACGGGTTGAAGACTGAACCGATGATGGATGTTCCATCGCCATGATGCGCCAGTACGAACTGGTGGAGAAGGTCACGAGTTACGATCCCGGTGCGGACGAAGCTCTCCTGAACCGCGCCTATGTCTACGCCATGAAGGCGCACGGGTCCCAGACGCGTGCCTCCGGCGATCCGTATTTTTCGCATCCGCTCGAAGTCGCGGCGATCCTCACCGACCTCAAGCTTGACGATGCGACTATTGCCGCGGCCCTCTTGCACGACGTCATCGAGGACACCGAGACGACGCGTGCGGAGATCGACCGCTTGTTCGGGCCGGAGATCGGTTCGCTGGTGGAGGGGCTGACCAAGATCAGGCGTCTCGACCTGGTTTCCAAGGAAGCCGCCCAGGCGGAAAACCTGCGCAAGCTGCTGCTGGCGATTTCCGACGACATCAGGGTCCTGCTGGTCAAGCTGGCCGACCGCCTGCACAACATGCGGACGCTGGGTTTCATGCGCGAGGAAAAGCGCCAGCGGATCGCCGAGGAAACCATGGACATCTATGCGCCGCTGGCCGGGCGCATGGGAATGCAGGAAATCCGCGACGAACTCGAAGACCTGTCCTTCGCCGTCCTCAATCCGGAGGCACGCGCGACGATCGTCGACAGGCTGCAGAGCCTGCATCGCGACAGCGGCGACATCATTTCCGAAATCGAGACGGAGCTTTCCGAGAGCCTTTCCGAGCGTGGCATCGACGCGGTGGTGAACGGCAGGGAGAAGCGTCCCTTTTCGATCTGGCGGAAAATGGAGCGGAAGTCCATATCGCTGGGACAACTGTCGGACATCTTCGGTTTCCGCATCATCGTGGCGGACATCGACGAGTGCTATCGCGCGCTGGGTGTCGTGCACAGCACCTGGAGAATGGTGCCCGGACGGTTCAAGGACTACATCTCCACCCCCAAGCAGAACGACTACCGTTCGATCCATACAACCGTCATAGGTCCGCATCACAAGCGCGTCGAACTGCAGATCCGCACGGCCGAGATGCACGAGGTGGCCGAACGCGGCGTCGCCGCGCATGCCCTCTACAAGGATACGGCCAACGGGTCCGGCGAGATCGTCGTCAACGGTTCGGGCGGGACACGCGGCGCGGTGCCGCTTTCAAAGGATTCCAACGCTTACCGCTGGCTGCGCCGGCTGGTGGACATGCTCGCCGAAGGCGACAACCCGAAGGAATTTCTCGAGCACACGAAGCTCGAACTCTTTCACGACCAGGTATTCTGTTTCACGCCAAAGGGGCACATCATCGCGCTGCCGCGCGGGGCCACGCCGATCGATTTCGCCTATGCGGTGCATACGGATATCGGGGACACCTGTGTCGGGTGCCGGATCAACGGGCGACATGCGCCGCTCATCAGCGAACTCGAAAATGGCGACGAGGTCGAGGTCATCCGGTCGGCCGCGCAGACGCCACCCGCGGCCTGGGAGGGGTTCGCGATCACCGGGAAGGCGCGGGCCGCCATCCGCAGGGCGACACGCGCGGCGGTCCGACAGCAATATGCGGGGCTCGGACGTGAAATCCTTCAGCGCGCCATCGGGGAAGACGGCGAAGACGTGTCGGACGAGGATCTCGCCGTGGCGGCGACGCGACTGGGCATGAACGATGCCGAGGACATGCTCGCCGCGATCGGCCGCGGGGAACTGGCGAGCACCGACGTCCGGCGCGCCCTCAATCAGAGCCCGGAACAGGCGACCGAGGCCGTGAAGGAAACCGTGCGGCCCGATGGCATGAGCGGGCGATTGCGCGGTCTGCGCAAGGTGATCCGTCTCGCCGGCGTGTTGCCCGGCGGCGATGCCGGCGCGCCGGCCGCGGGCAAGGCCATCCCGGTGCGCGGCCTGAAGGGAAACGCATCGATGCAGATGGCCGAGGGCGGTGCGGTTCCCGGCGACAGGATCGTCGGCATCATGACGCCCGGCAAGGGAATCACCATCTATCCCATACATGCCAAGGCACTGAAGAAGTACGAGGATGAACCCGACAGGTGGATCGACCTGGCCTGGGACGTGAACGAAGCCTCGAAGACCAGATTTCCCGCGCGGATTTCGGTGACCGCCAGCAACGAGGTGGGAACGCTCGCCCACGTCGCGAAGGTCATCGGCGACAGCGACGGCAACATCTCGAATCTCCACATGGCAACGCGGGCGCCGGACTTCTACGAGATGCATATCGACGTCGAACTGTTCGACCTCAAACATCTGAACCGGATCATCGCCAGCCTGAAAAAGAGCAAGCTCGTCAGCGACGTTTCCCGCCTGACTGATTGATCCTCGCGACCCGCCCGAGCCTCACGCATCGGTGATGGCCGAAAGTCTATTGTTACGGGTTTGGAAAGGCCGTTAGACTATATTGGTCCATGCGGCAGTTCGCGGCTTGCACTCATGTCGCCCGTCAACTATTTCATTTGTGTACAAGCCAAATCCGAGCCTTCTGTAACATGTCACTCAGTCAAGACGATGTCCTCGAGGAGTTCCGCGCAGCGGGTGCTCTGCTGGAGGGGCATTTCGTCCTGTCATCGGGTCTCCACAGCGCGGCCTATCTGCAGTGCGCGCGTGTCCTGATGGATGCGAGGAGGGCCGACAGGCTCTGCGCCGAACTTGCGCGACGCGTGCGCGACCGGTTCGCAGACGGGATCGACATGGTTGCCTCTCCTGCGATGGGGGGCGTTGTCGTGGGCTACGAGATGGGACGGCAACTCGGCGTGCCGGCGATCTTTTTCGAACGCGTGGACGGTGAACTGGCATTGCGCCGCGGCTTCGACATCGAACCGGGGGCAAGGTGCCTCATGGTCGAGGACATCGTCACGACGGGGCTGTCGTCACGCGAGTGCATCGCCGCGATCCGGGCCTGTGGCGGAAACCCGGTCGGCGCGACATGCCTCATCGACCGGTCCGGGGGCAAGGCGGATATCGGTGTCGACCTGATCGCGCTGGCCGAACTCGACATCGCCACCTACAAACCGGAAGACCTTCCGTCTTCCCTAGCGAGCATACCGGCGGTCAAACCGGGAAGCAGAAACCTGAACAGTCGTTGAAGCGTTATGTTGTTCAAGCGGCGTGACAAGCCCGGCATTTTCAGAACCTTTCGGGCGTGGATGTGGCCCCAGAGGGGCTGGAAACGGGCGGGTACCTACGTCTGGCACAGGGTAACGCGTCTTTCGGGGTCTTCGCATGCGATCGCGCTGGGCTTCGCGGCCGGCGCATTCGCCTCGTTCACGCCGTTCATGGGATTGCATTTTCTCATCGGGGCCTTGCTCGCACTGGTCATCGGCGGAAATCTCCTGGCGTCAGCCCTGGGCACTTTCGTCGGAAATCCGGTGAGCTTTCCGTTCATCTGGTTCCTGACCTACAGTTTCGGCAACTACCTGCTCGGCGTCGACACCGGCCAGCCGGTCGAGGTGGAAATGCCGCGCGTGAGTATCCTGGCGGCGATCGCGGATCCCGCCAAGCTGTGGACGGAGTTCGTCCAGGTGGCCTGGCCGTTGATCAAGCCGATGACCGTCGGCGGCGTGCCACTGGGTATACTTGCGGGGTCCATCTGCTATTTTCCGGTGAAGCTCGCCGTCGAATCCTACAAGCACCGGCGGCAGGAAAAACTGCGCAGGTCGGGCCGCGCGAAGGAAGGCAAAACCGGGAAGCGTGCGGCGCACGCCGATGTCCCGATTCCCTGACAGGAGATTTTCATGACATCCATCAACGGCCACGACGCGGCCGGTGCACTCAGGCTCGGGGTCAATATCGATCACGTGGCGACGATCCGCAACGCGCGTGGCGGTATGCATCCCGATCCCGTGAGGGCGGCGCATCTGGCCGCGGAAGCGGGCGCGGACGGCATTACCGCGCATCTTCGCGAGGATCGCCGTCACATCAGCGATGACGACATCGCCAATCTTCGCGCGGAGATCGCCCTGCCGCTCAATTTCGAGATGGCGGCGACAGATGAAATGCTCGAGATAGCGCTTCGCTACAAGCCGAACGCCTGTTGTCTCGTCCCGGAAAAACGCGAGGAACTGACAACGGAAGGCGGCCTGGACGTTGCCGGTGGACAGAACCACCTGATGAAGTTCGTGAACGCGCTGAGCGATGCCGAAATCCGCGTGTCCCTGTTCGTCGATGCCGACGAGCGGCAGCTTGAAGCCGCCCGCCGGCTCAATGCGGACATCGTCGAGCTGCACACCGGGGCCTATTGCGAGGCGGTGCTCGACGGTGACGCGGAACGCGCGGAGGCCGAACTGCAGCGCCTGAAGCGATCGAGCGCAGGAGCGAAAGAGCTTGGTCTGGAGGTGCATGCCGGGCACGGACTGACCTTCGACACGGTTGCGCCCGTGGCGGCGATGCCCGAAGTGGTCGAACTCAACATCGGCCATTTCCTCGTGGGCGAGGCGATCTTCGTCGGTCTGCAGGAAAGCATCAGGCGCATGCGCAGTCTCATGGACGAAGCGCGGCAGTCATGATCGTCGGCATCGGCAACGACATCATCGACATACGCCGGATCGAAAAGACGCTGGAGCGGTTCGGCGACCGGTTCACGCACAGGGTGTTCACCGAGGTCGAGCGCGTGAAATCGGACCGCAGGCGCATGCGCGCGGCGTCCTACGCCAAGCGGTACGCAGCCAAGGAGGCCTGCTCGAAGGCGCTGGGAACAGGATTTCGGAAGGGCGTTTTCTGGTCTGACATGGGGGTGGTGAACGAGCCATCAGGAAAACCCACCATGACGTTGACGGGCGGCGCGCGGGAGCGACTCGACCTGCTGGTGGGCGAGGGGTACGAGGCGGAAATCCACCTGACGATCACCGACGAGTTTCCATACGCGCAGGCGTTCGTGATGATATTGAAAAAACCCGCCTCCGGCACGCGCGGGGAAGCCTGAACGGCGCAGTTCATTTGCGTATTGAACCGGCAGGGTCTATAGGAGCGCGACTGCAGGGACGATGCGCGCACTGGCGCGCCAGATGCGGCGAAGGAACATGAGACAAAGCATGACGGAAGAGGCCGAAAAAAGTTCAGATGGCGGTGCCGGGGAGATCGTGCGCGTCATAATTCATGCGCTCATCCTTGCCCTGATCGTCCGGACCTTTCTGTTCCAGCCGTTCAACATTCCATCCGGTTCGATGAAGTCGAACCTGCTGATCGGCGACTACCTGTTCGTTTCCAAGTACAGCTACGGCTACAGCCGCTATTCGCTGCCTTTCGGACCGAACGTGATGTCGGGCCGCATATGGGCATCCGAACCCGAGCGCGGCGATGTCGCCGTGTTCAAGCTGCCGACGGACACGAGCGTGGACTACATCAAGCGCGTGATCGGTCTTCCGGGCGACCGGATCCAGATGAAGGACGGCCTGCTGCACATCAATTCTCAGCCCGTGGAACGCGAGCGGGTCGAGGATTTCGTCGAAAGGGACGATCGCGGCAATGTCCGCCGGATCAGGCGGTACCGCGAGACGCTGCCCAACGGCGTGTCCTATCTGTCCCTCGACCTTCTCGACCGTGGTCCAGCGGACAATACGCGGGAATACGTCGTCCCGGAGGGGCACTACTTCATGATGGGCGACAACCGGGACAATTCCACGGACAGCCGGGTGCTCAGCCATGTGGGCTTCGTTCCCTTCGAGAACTTCGTCGGGCGGGCGGAGATCATCTTCTTCTCGATGACGGAGTCGACGCGTCTCTGGGAAGTGTGGAACTGGCCCGGCGGTATTCGCTGGGACCGGATCATGTCCACGGTGAAATGACGTGAAGGGGCGTTCGCGTCCCGAGGCGATCGAAGCTTTCGAGGATCGCATCGGATATCGGTTCAACGACCGGGAGATGCTCGACCGGGCGCTCACCCATTCCAGTGCCGGTGCGCGCCACTCGGGCCGCAACACCGACAACGAGCGTCTCGAGTTTCTGGGCGACCGGGTTCTCGGGCTGGTGATCGCCGACATGCTGGTGCTGCGGTTTCCGAAAAGCAGCGAAGGGCAACTTGCGCCGCGCCTCAATGCGCTGGTGCGCAAGGAAACATGCGCGGATGTAGCCCGTGACGTCGATCTGGGCGATGTCATGATCATGAGTGCGAGCGAAGCGCAGGCAGGGGGCCGGGAAAAGGAGGCGATTCTCGGTGACGCCTGCGAGGCGCTGATCGCCGCCATCTATCGCGACGGCGGTCTCGATGCGGCCCGGACTTTCGTTTCGCGGCACTGGGAACCGCGCCTCGATGATGTCAAGGTACCGCCGAGAGATCCGAAGACCGCGCTGCAGGAATGGATGCAGGGGCGCAGACTGCCGCCACCGAAATACCGGATCGTGGGCCGCACGGGCCCCGATCACGAACCCGAGTTCACTGTCGCAGTGGAACTGAAGGGCATGGAGCCGGAAACCGGCAAGGCGGGGTCGAAGCGGGCGGCGGAACAACTGGCGGCCGAGGCCGTATTGCGGCGGGAAGGCGTTTTGTGACGATTGAGGAAAACGAGGTGTCTGCGGACGGGAAATGCGGTTTCGTCGCCTTGATAGGTGCGCCGAATGCCGGGAAGTCGACCCTTCTCAACCGGCTCGCCGGCGGCAAGGTTTCGATCGTCACCCACAAGGCCCAGACGACGCGCGCACGCGTCCGCGCGATCTGCGTGGAAGGAGACGCGCAGATGATCTTCGTCGATACGCCGGGCATATTCGCGCCCAGGCGACTTCTCGACAGGGCCATGGTGGATGCCGCTCTCCAGAGTGCGGGCGATGCGGACATCGTGGTCGTCGTGGTCGATGCGGGGCGCGGCATCGACAAGGAGATCGACGACATACTCGCAGCGGCCGAGGCCTCGGGAAAACGGCTCATCCTGGCCCTCAACAAGATCGACGCCGTAGAGCGAAGCACGCTGCTTCAACTGTCGCAGGAACTGAACGACCGCGTCGCGTTCGCCTCCACCTACATGATCTCCGCGCTCAACGGAGACGGTGTGGACGACCTGCGCAGGGACCTCGCGGAGAGCCTCCCGTCAGGGCCTTGGCTTTACCCCGAAGACCAGATGGCGGATCTTCCCATGCGAATGCTCGCGGCGGAAATCACGCGGGAGAAGGTCTTTCTGCGGCTGCACGACGAACTGCCCTATGAATCGACCGTCGAAACCGAACAATGGAAATCCCTGCGCGACGGAAGCATCCGCATCGAGCAGGTGGTCTACGTCCAGCGGCCCGGGCAGCGCAAGATCGTGCTCGGCGAAGGCGGGCGCACGATCAAGGCGATCGGCAAGGATGCGCGGGAGGAACTCGAAGAGATGCTCGAGACACGCGTCCATCTCTTCCTGTTCGTCAAGGTGCGCAAGAACTGGAGCGAGGATCCCGAACGCTACAGGGCGATGGGCCTCGACATGCCGAAGAAGAAATAGAACGCGCTTGCGCGGAGCGGCGGCAAGGCTATGGAATGGTCCGAAGACGGAGTTGTGCTCGGGTGCCGGCGACACGGTGAGGCCAACGTGCTGCTCGACCTGTTCACGCGCGGGCATGGCCGTCATCTCGGGCTCGTCCGCGGGGGACGCTCGCAGCGGTACAGAAGTGCGCTGCAACCGGGTAACGGGGTTTCCGCGACATGGCGGGCACGCCTCGACGAGCATCTGGGCAATTACACGCTCGAGCCTTCGAGGATGCGGGCGGCGGCGCTCATCGACAATCCGCAGAAGCTCGCGGGTCTGGCGAGCCTGGTCGCGATGGCCCAGCTTGTGCCCGAGCGCCAGCCCTTCGAACGGCTCTACGATGCCTTCGTCATCGTTCTGGATGCTCTGGGCGAGGGCGACCACTGGCCGGCGCTGATGGTGCGGTGGGAACTGGGCCTGCTCGACGAACTCGGGTTCGGGCTCGACCTCTCGCAATGCGCGGCCACCGGTACCCGGGATGACCTCGTTTATGTCTCGCCGAAGAGCGGCCGGGCGGTGAGCGCCGGTGCGGGCGAGCCCTATGCGCCGAAGCTCCTGGCCCTGCCGACGTTTCTCACCGGCCGCAGCGGGCTCTCCGCAACCCGGGCCGAGATCGTGTCCGGTTTCGAAATGACCGGGTTCTTTCTTCAGCGCCATGTGTTCGACGCCCGCGGCGGCAGCATGCCGACCGCCCGGGAGCGTCTCGTGCAGCTGTTGCGGAAACAGGCCGATTCAGTTTAAGGCACGATAGGCGCTGTTGCGCCGCTGTTTCAGGGGACCGACATGACCACTCACGAAGGCCCGCCCGAACCTACGGGCATCGAGCCGATCAATCTGCGCGAAGCGCTGGAAGAGCGCTACCTGGCCTATGCGCTCTCCACCATCATGCATCGCGCGCTGCCGGACGTGCGCGACGGCCTGAAGCCGGTGCACAGGCGCCTTCTCTATGCCATGCGCCAGCTCAAGCTCGATCCGGGGCAGGGGTTCAAGAAATGCGCCCGCGTGGTCGGCGACGTGATCGGCCGATACCATCCCCATGGCGACCAGGCGGTCTACGACGCGCTCGTCAGGCTCGCGCAGGACTTCGCGGTCCGGTTCCCGCTGGTCGAGGGGCAAGGGAATTTCGGCAATATCGACGGCGACAATGCCGCGGCCATGCGATACACGGAATCGCGCCTGACGGAGGTCGCCCAGGCCCTGCTCGAGGGGATTGACGAGGACACCGTCGACTTTCGCGAGACCTATGACGGGGAAGACCGCGAACCGGTCGTCCTTCCCGGCAATTTTCCCAATCTGCTGGCGAACGGCGCTTCCGGCATCGCCGTCGGCATGGCCACGAACATTCCGCCGCACAACGCGGGCGAACTGTGCGATGCGGCGCTGCATCTGATCAAGCATCCCAACGCCACCATCGAGAAACTGGTGGAGTTCGTGCCTGGACCGGACCTCCCCACCGGCGGCATCATCGTCGAGCCGCGGGAGACCATCGTCGAAGCCTACAAGACCGGCCGGGGCGGGTTCCGCGTCAGGGCGCGATGGGAAAAGGAAGACACGGGCCGCGGCGGCTACGTCATCGTGGTCACGGAAATTCCCTACCAGGTCCAGAAGTCCAGGCTGATCGAGAAGATCGCCGAGCTGATGCAGGCGCGGAAACTGCCCCTTCTGGCGGATATCCGCGACGAATCCGCCGAAGACGTGAGGCTCGTGCTCGAACCGAAGAGCCGCACGGTAGACCCGGTGCTGCTGATGGAATCCCTGTTCAAGGTGTCGGACCTGGAATCGCGGGTTTCGCTCAACATGAATGTCCTCAGCAAGGGCCAGGTTCCCGGTGTGTTGAGCCTGCGCGAGGTCCTGTCGCAGTGGCTGGAGCACCGCAACGAAGTCCTGATCCGGCGGACCAATCATCGGCTGGGCAAGATCGCACACAGGCTTGAGGTCCTGGGGGGTTATCTCGTCGCCTATCTCAACCTCGACGAGGTGATCCGCATCATCCGCGAGGAGGATGAGCCGAAGAAGGAACTGATGGCGACCTTCGACCTGACGGATGTCCAGGCCGAAGCGATCCTCAACATGCGCCTCCGGTCCCTGCGCAAGCTCGAGGAGATGGAGATCCGCAAGGAACACGAGGCCCTCAGCGAAGAGAAGGTCGAACTCGAGGCGCTGCTGGGATCGGAAGAAAAGCAGTGGAAACACATTTCCGGCGAAATCCGGGAGACCCGGGACAAGTTCGGCCAGAAAACCGATCTCGGCCGTCGACGTACGAGCTTCGAGACCGCGCCGCAGGGCGACTTCGACATCCAGCAGGCCATGATCGAGAAAGAACCGATCACCGTCGTCTGTTCGGAGAAGGGGTGGATCCGCGCCATGAAGGGGCACCTTGCGGATGCGACGGGGCTCAGCTTCAAAGACGGCGACAAGGGCCGTTTCGTCATTCACGCCGAAACGACCGACAAGCTGGTGCTGTTTGCGAGCAACGGCAAGTTCTTCACCATCGGTGCGGACCGGCTGCCGGGTGGACGCGGCCATGGTGAACCGGTGCGGCTGATGATCGATCTCGACCAGTCGGACGAGATCGTCGAGCTGTTCGTGAACACGCCGGGCCGGAAGCTTCTGGTCGCGGCGACCGACGGGCGCGGGTTCGTCGTGCCTGAAGACGATGTCGTGGCCAATACCCGCAAGGGCAAGCAGGTGCTCCACGTGACCGCGCCGGAAGAAGCCCTGGTCTGCCGCCCGGCATCGGGGGATGCGGTGGCCGTCGTCGGCGACAATCGCAAGCTCCTGATCTTCGAGGCGTCCGACCTGCCTGAAATGAGCCGCGGCCGCGGGGTCAGGCTCCAGCGCTACAAGGATGGCGGATTGTCCGACGCCAAGATCTTCACGCTGTCGGAAGGGCTGTCCTGGCTCGACAGTTCGGGACGCAACTGGACCGTCACCGACCTCAAGGACTGGCAGGGCCAGCGCGCGCAGGCCGGCCGGCTTCCGCCCAAGGGCTTCCCGCGCAACAACAAGTTCGGCCGGGAATTCTAGAGCGTATCACGCTTACATGGGATTGTTTGATGGTTCCAAATCCGTTCGTTCGGCAAGGCGCGGTGCGCAGCGCGGTGCAAGGACCTATTGGCCATATCGTAATCCGCCCGACCGCCATTGGGCCCCGGGTCAGGCCCGGGGCTTCGGGGCTGTTTGCGATCCCCAGATGCTTGGGAGTGTGGGTTCGAAACCTGTTGCCTGTGTTCGGGACGCGGGGAGCGGCGCCAGCAAAATTCCTCGAAGCCTTCGAAGTCCCAGACCCCCGATCCGGGACCCATTGGCCATGCCGCAACCTGCCCGACCGCCATTGGGCCCCGGGTCAGGCCCGGGGCTTCGGGGCTGTTTGCGTTTCCCGGATGCGTGCGAGCCTGGCATTGAAACCTGTTGCCTGTGTTCGGGACGCGGGGAGCCGCGCCGGCAACAATATTCGAAGCCTTCGAAGTCCCGGACCCCGACCCGGGACCAATTGGCCGTGCCGCAATCCGCCAGACCGCGATTGGGCCCCGGGTCGGGCCCGGGGCTTCGGGGCTGTTTGCGGTCCCCGGATGTCGGATTGCGCAAGCTCTTCGGCCGCGAGGAGCGGTCCTGCAATCCAGCGTTCCCTTGGTAACTCCAGTCTCCTCCGTCGGGCCCGAATGGACAACCTGTTGAAAGACCATATCTAGCTGTCAGTGCGTTCGGCCTCGGTGTTCTCCGCGTTTCCCACGAGGCGCGCGATCCGCACAAGGGTCTGGATCAGGCGGGAGTCGCGGCGGTCCCGGAGGTAGGCGATGCGGTAGTTTGTGGTGACGTCCGCGTCGGAGATCTCCACGGTATGGAGCCGCGGGTGGGGGACGAACTCGAAGTCCGCCACCGCTCCTATGCCGAGACCCTGTTCGACGGCCTTCCAGACGGCTTCGCGGCTGCCGATCTCAACCACGCTGTTGATGGGCACCCCGGCGCTCTCCAGCGCCTGCTCGAAGGCCAGTCTCGTGGTGGAGCCTTTTTCGCGCAGGATGAAGTCCTGGTCGCGAAGCTCGGATATCTTCACCGACTTGCGGCCGAACCACGGGTGGCCCTCGTAGACGAACACCACGACCCGGTGGCGGCTGAACGGAACCATCTCGACCCTGGGGTCGTCATCGAAATGCGCGATCATGGCGACGTCGGCATCGAAATCGAGCAACCGCTGCAGCGTGAGTTGCGAGTTGCCGAGGAGCACCGACACCTGCACGTCCGGGTATTGGGTCTTCAAGGCTACGAGGACGTCCGTGGCATGAAAGGGCCCCACCGCGGCAAGGCGAAGGTGACCGGCCAGGGTCCCCGCATGGGTCTGGAGGAACTCCCGGGCCGCATCCTCGTGAAGCATGATGCGCTTAGTGATTTCGTAGAGCTCCTCGCCGACGCCGGTGAGCCTGACGCGCCGGCCGTTCCTGATGAACAGCTCCACGCCATATTGCGCCTCAAGCGACCTGACCTGCGTGGTTATTGTGGGCTGGCTGATCGAAAGCGCCTTGGCAGCCGCGGTGAACCCGCCCAGTTGCGCGGCGGCATGGAATGATCTGAGCTGGGTTCTATTCATAGATAAAGACTAGCCTTCTTATATAAATTATATATTGGATCAATATATCGGGAATCCATAGCCTTGGCATGTCCAATTCGGGGAAGTGGCATGGCGTGGGGTTATCGCAATCCGGTTGAAATCGTGTTCGGGGCGAGCTGTTTCGATCAGGTCGCGCGCCGTCTGGCCGGGCGGCGGTATGGCCTCGTCACCTATCCCGAACCGCACTTCACGGACCTTGCCGAGCGCCTCGCGCAGGCGGCCGGTGCGCCGCGGGTGACGATCTCCGATGTTCAGGCCAATCCCGACTACCAGGAGCTCGAGCAGCAGGTCTGGCGCATTGCGGGTTCCGAACCTGTCGATGTCTGGATAGCGCTGGGGGGCGGGTCGGTCATCGATTCCACCAAGGTCTTCGCCGCCGCCAACGGTGATTTCGAGAACATCAGGAGTTATCTCCAGACGGGTCAGAACGGGGAAAGATTGTCCTCGACCCCGATCATCGCCATTCCGACAACGTCGGGCACGGGTTCCGAGGTGACGTGCTGGGGCACGGTCTGGGATCGCGAGACCGGCAGCAAGTATTCTCTGGCCCGTCCGGGGCTGTATCCGGAGAGCGCCATCGTCGACCCGGAACTCATGCTGGCGAAACCGCGCGACCTGACCGTGAGCACCGGTCTCGACGCGCTGTCGCACGCCCTCGAGAGCCTGTGGAACGTCAATGCCAACCCGGTTTCCGCAAACCACGCTGTGGCCGCTGCGCGCGAGGTCCTCGCCGTGTTGCCCGCGCTTGCCGACGACCTCGGCAACATCGAATTGAGAACGCGGATGGCGAGAGCAGCGCTCTTCGCGGGCTTGGCCTTCTCGAACACCAAGACCGCTATCGCGCATTCGCTGTCCTATCCGATCACGTTGCGCCATGGCGTGCCGCACGGGATCGCCTGCTCGTTTTCCCTGCCCATCGTCATCGACAGCGTCAGCGGTATCGGCGGCCTCTGCGAAGCATCGCTCGGCAGGGTCTTCGACGGCGAAACCGGCCAGGCGTCCCGAAACGTTGCGGGTTTCCTTGGAAAACTCGGTGTGGCGACGGATCCCGCGGCCCATGGTGTCGCGGAGGCGGAATGGGAAGACAT
The DNA here is from genome assembly GCA_965227875.1 of Hyphomicrobiales bacterium. GTDB lineage: Bacteria > Pseudomonadota > Alphaproteobacteria > Rhizobiales > JAJFHC01. The sequence goes on along the minus strand of OZ245783.1, from coordinate 4,744,182 downwards.
GGTCGCTGCCGCGTTCGATGGCGAACGCGGGCGAAACTTCATCGGTGAAAAGGAACGGTTCATAAAGGCGGCCGAGGCCCTGCGCGCCGCCGGATCATAACAAGCCAGGGTGGGCGGACATCTGTCCGGTATGAAGTCAATCGAAACGGCATCTGGGAGGAAATCAAATGCCCAAAGATCGAATTTCAAAACGTTTCAGGCACACGATCCATGGCGCACTCGGCGCACTGGCCCTGTTCGCGGTCGCGGCGACGCCTGCGGCCGCCGCGGAGTGCGAGAACCCGGATGAACTGACCTTCGCCATCATCCCGACGGAGGAGACGGTCGCAGAACTGCAGCTCTACAAGCCGATCACGGACCGGATGGCGAAGCTGACCGGCAAGAAAATCCAGTTCTTCATGCCGACCTCCTACGCGTCGGTCGTGGAGGGCCTGCTCAGCAAGTTCATCGACGTGGCCGTGCTCGGGCCCTACAGCTACGTGATCGCCAACGCCAAGGACGAGGACATCCAGGTCTTCGCCACCTATGCCAAGCGTCCGGGCCATCTCCAGGAAGAAGGTCCAGGCTACAAGGCCGCCCTCGTGACCAAGAAAGGCTCCAAGTTCACCTCCATCGAGTCGTTGAAGGGGACGGTGCTCGGACTGGTCGATCCGGGCAGCACATCGGGCAACCTCTTCCCGCGCGTGGTCTTCTCCAAGAATGTCGGCGGTGATCTCGACAAGTATTTCGGCAAGGTAGTCTACACCGGCAGCCACGAGCTTTCGACGGTCGCGGTGGACAAGGGCAAGGTCGACGCGGCCTTCGTGGCGACCCACCGGTTCGACAACGTGGTCAACAAGGGCGACGTGAAGCTCGAGGACTTCAACGTGCTGTGGTCCTCGCCGCCTATCCCGCAGGATCCTTTCGTCTATCGCGCGCCGCTGTGCCAGGATGTGAAGGACAATATCAAGGCGACCTTCCTCGGTCTGTCAAAGGATGTCCCCGGCGAAAAGAACTTCCTCGACAACGTGAAGTCGAACCGTTTCGTCGAAATGACGTCGGCCGACTATGATGTCATCCGCGAACTCAAGAAGGCCAAGGACGAACGCAAGAAGCAGCAGAACTGACGAACCGAACCGTGGCGGCGGGAAACATCGGCCCGATTTCCCGCCGTCTCATTCCATCACGGCAAGAAAGAAAACATGTCAATTCTGTCAGTTTCCGACCTGAAGGTGCGGTACAGCGCGTCCGGCCCGGAGATCCTCAAGGGCGTCAGTTTCGATGTCGAACCGGAGGACTTCTTCGCGATCATCGGCCCGAGCGGCGCCGGCAAGTCCACGCTGATCCGGTGCATCAACCGGCTCGTGACGCCGACATCCGGCAAGATCATGCTCTACGGAGAGGACGTGCTCTCGCTGGGGGCGCGAGACCTGCGCCGCGTCAGGCGCAATACGGGCATGATTTTCCAGGAGTTCAACCTGGTGAACCGGATGTCGGTGATGGACAACGTGCTGTCCGGCCGGCTCGGTCATGTCGGCAATGTGCGCGCGCTGTTCCGTCTGTTCTCCCGGCAGGACATCTCCCGTGCGCTCGACGTGCTCGACCGGGTCGGTCTTTCCGACCACGTCGACAAACGCGCTGACGAACTGTCCGGCGGCCAACGCCAGCGTGTCGGGATCGCGCGGGCGCTGATGCAGGACCCGAAACTGCTTCTGCTCGACGAACCGACATCCGCGCTCGACCCGAAGATTTCCCGCGAGGTCATGGCGCTCATCGTCGAGATCGCCAAGGAGTACAAGGTGCCGGTGCTCTGCAACATCCATGACGTCACGCTGGCCATGGAGTTCTGCAACAAGATGATCGGCCTGCAGGACGGGGTGATGATGTTCGACGGCCCGACATCGAGCATGAACGAGGAACGGCTCAACGACATCTATGCCATGGAGGTGCTCTGAGTGAGCGTGGCGATCGACAGGGACGGGCGGGTCGACGCGGTCCTGGCCCACAGGCGGCGCAACAAGACCACGCGCGCGCTCATCTACGTCGTCGTGGTGATCCTCGTGGTTCTCAGCGTGAAGACCACGATCATCGACGACACCGACTGGGAGCGGATGGGGTCGGTGTGGAACATCCTCGAGTCGATCGGCAACTTTCTCAGGGTCGACTGGGGTCTCATGCCGGACCTCTGGCAGCCGGCGCTCGAGACCATCATGGTCGCGACCCTGGGCACGGTGCTCGGCGTCATCAGCTGCATTCCCGCCATCTGGTTCGGGGCGCTGAACATTTCGCCGTTCCCGCCAATCACCTATCCCATCGCGAGGCTGATGATGACGCTGAGCCGGTCGATCCACGAGATCGTCTGGGCGCTGTTCTTCGTGGCCGCGGTGGGGCTCGGTGCGCTGGCAGGCGTTCTGGCGATCGCCGTGCGCTCGATCGGTTTCATCGCCAAGATGTCGGCGGAAGCCATCGAGGATCTCGATCCACGGCCTGTCGAAGCCATTCGCGCCGTCGGGGGCAGCGAGTTACAGGTCTTCATCTACGCCATCCTGCCCCAGGTCCTGCCGGCGATGATCAGCGTGATCGTCTTCGAATGGGAGATCAATATCCGCCGCTCGTCCGTCCTCGGGCTTGTCGGGGCAGGGGGACTCGGCCTGGTGTTCTTCCGCCAGCTCAACACATTCAACGAAGGCGGCGTGACGGCCGTCATCCTCGCCATCCTGCTGCTGATCCTGTTCGGTGAGCTGGTGTCCTATTTCGTGCGCAAGGCGGTGATCTGATGGCGATCGACAGGACACTGCCCGGAACACCCTCCCCACGCACGTGGCGGCGTTTCAAGTTCCCGGGATCGCTTTACCGCTACCTGGGCTTTTTCTTCGCGCTCGCCTTTCTCAGCCTGTCGGTCACCTATCTCGAAATTCCGCTCGACCGGTTTCTCGGCATGTTCGGCCGCATCGGCCACCTCGTCGCCGACCGGTACTACCCGCCGGATATCGCCTATGTCACCGATGCCGACTACATTGCCTCGGTCATAGAAACGATCCAGATGGCTTATCTCGGTGCGCTGTTCGGCATGCTGGCTGCCATACCGCTGGGCTGGTTCGGGGCCTACAACGTGTCGCCGAGCCGGCGGTTCGTCTATCCGGTCGCACGGCTGCTGACGATGTCGGCAAGAGCCGTACACGAGACCATCTGGGCCATCCTCTTCGTGACCATTCTCGGCTTCGGCATGATGGCTGGCGTGCTGGCGCTGACGATGTTCTGCATCGGTTTCGCCGGCAAGCTCTTCGCCGAGGAGATCGAGTCCATCGACATGGGACCGGTCGAGGCCATCCGAGCCACCGGAGCGAACGAGCTCCAGGTGATGATCTACGGTATCTTTCCGCAGGTGCGGGTCGCGTTCACGGGGATCGGCATCTACACGTGGGATGTGGCCTTCCGCGCGGCCACGGTCGTCGGGTTTTTCGGTGCCGGTGGCATGGGCTGGTATCTCAAACGCAACGTGCTGCAGATCGAAACCCAGCGCGTCGCCGCAATCCTGATCTCCATCGTCGTGCTGGTTCTCGTCTCAGAGGCGGTGTCGGCCTATGCCCGTGCAAGGGTTGCCAAGGCCAAGTAGCCGAAGAGCGCCATTGAACTTTTTCCCGCTGGGTGCGTTTCGATCTTGCGATCCGAAGACGAACGACCTGCGGGACTGCATCATGGACCTTATCTATTACCCGGACTCCCGGCCCGGGATAGCGCGTCAGCGACGCGGCCGCGGCTTCACCTACATCGCGCCCGATGGCACGCGTATCGATTGCTCAAGGGAGCGCGGGCGTATAAAGGCCCTGGCCGTCCCGCCGGCTTACGATGACGTATGGATTTGTCCCCACCGCCATGGTCACCTGCAGGCCACGGGACGCGACGTGCGGGCGCGTAAGCAGTATCGCTATCATCCGGAATGGACACGCAGGCGCGCACTGAAGAAATACGATCAGCTTCATGAATTCGGGCAAAGCCTGCCGGATCTCCGCCGCTGGATCGCGAGCCAGTTGTCGGGCGAGGCAGGCGAACGGGACACGGCCGTCGCCGCCGTCCTCGCCCTGGTCGACCGGGCATCCATGCGCGTCGGCCATCCCTCTTATACGCGGGAAAACGGAAGTTTCGGGGCGACGACACTGCGCCAGCGACACGTGTCGTTCGACGGCGCTAAGGTCGTGCTCGATTACACGGCGAAGAGCGGAAAACGCGTCCGGAAGTCCGTCCTTGGCAAGCAACTCCAGCGGGTCCTGCAGAATTCAGCGGACCTGCCGGGACGGGAGCTTGTCTCCTGGCTGGACGATGACGGGGTGAGCCGTGCGGTGCGCTCGGAGCAATTGCAGGAGGTGCTGTCGAGGGTGTGCGGCAAGGGAGTCACTGCGAAGACGTTGAGAACCTGGAACGGTACGCACGCGGCGTTTTTGACGGTCCTGGACGGCGAAACCCCGACGATCGATGCGATGGCGAACGCGGCGGCCGACCGCCTCCACAATACGCCGGCCATCGCGCGAAACAGTTACATCCACCCGAAGGTCATCGAACTGGCCAGGGCTGATGAATCAACGCGTGCCGACAGGCTTGCAACCCTCCGCCCGTTCCGCAACTCCGGTCACCTCAGACGCGGCGAAGCCGAACTTATCTCGTTCCTCGGCTAGCCGCTGACGCCCTTCAGGACTGGCGTTCCATGCCGAGCCGTTTCCGGAATATCGCGTCGGCCCATCGTTTCGGCATCGCCCGCAACAGGTAGTAGTTGGTCAGCTTGTTTGGAACGGGAGCATACCGGGCGTCGGGTTTTTCATCGGTCAACGCCTTCTCAACGACTTCAGCGATGTACTCGACCTCCAGGCCTGTTCTCCCGGCATCGCTCATGTCCTCGATGAACCTGTCGAGGGGCTTGGCCCAGGGCGTGTCCTGATAGCCATGGCCGCCGTCCTTGCGGGCTTTCTGCCAGATCGGGGTCTTGACGGCGCCAGGGCCCACGGCGATTGCGTCGATGCCGAACATGCCGAGTTCCCGGCGCAGCGTGTCGGTGACGCTCTCCATGGCGTGTTTCGTTGCCGTGTACGCACCGAGAAACGGCGATGCGATTTCTCCGCCGAGACTGGTGATGTTGACGATCCGGCCGGCTTTCCCGCGCCTGTCCGTATCCTGGCCGAGGGCCGGGGCGAAAGCCTGGCACATCGCGACCGCACCCAGGACATTGACCTCGAAGTGAGCCCGGATTTCCTCCATGGGCTGCACGGTAAGCGGCCCCATCTGCGCGATGCCGGCATTGTTGATCAGGCCATCGAGTGTGGCTCCGCCGAGATGATCTTCGACCGTGGCGACGGAGGTTTCGATGTCGTCGGCTTTCGTGACGTCGAGGATGATCGGCCGGATCGACGCGTGTTCCTGCCTGAGTTTTTCCCCGTCGTTCTCGTCACGGATGCCTGCGAACACGGTCCACCCGTTCTCGGCGAGCCGGACGGCGATCGCCTTGCCGATGCCGGACGACGCTCCGGTGATCACGACTGTGGGCATGGGCTCTGTCCTCTCGTTTGCTGGTGTCACTGACGCGACGTTTCGATGACGTAATCCGCTGTGGCGGACCGGTTAGATGGCGCTTCCAGTGTTCGCCCAGATGAGAAATACGCTCAATGCGAGTTCGGCTGAGAAGAACGACCACGAAATGAAGGCACCCGACCGGTCGATCACGATCGAGGTCAGCCGTCCCACGGCGGCGCCGGCATAAGCGAACCCGACCATGGCGTAGGCCAACGGCTCGTCCATCAACAGCGCCACCCCGGCTATCGCGACGAACAGCGCGCCGTTCGCGGCCCGGATTTCGGACAGGCCGACATTGCTGCCATCGGTCGCGAGCCGCAGTTTCGCCATCGTGTATCGCGGTGCAAACCAGCCGATGACGCCAAAGCCGATGGTCGCGAGCATGGCCACTGTGTTGAGGGTTTCGATCATGTATTCCCGATCGGGTTGAGCCGTCTCCGGACCGGCGGCGTTTAATGCATCACAAAAGTCCGGGTGTAGAAGCGAATACGCCGCCGAAAGGGTTTTGGATTAGCCGCGATGCATTTCACCCGTACTTCTGTGGAACGGTCGATTTTTCCGGAACAAGACGGGTTTCGCCGCGTTTGCTTCTTTCAATCATTGCAAGGAAAGCGACATGGCGACCTATGAGGTCGGGACAAAAGTGAAGTGGAACTGGGGAGAAGGCACTGGAAGAGGCAAGGTGGTCGAACGTTTCACTGACGACGTCACCCGCGAGATCAAGGGGACCGAAGTTTCCCGCGAAGCGTCCGACACGGATCCTGCCTATCTCATCGAGCAGGAGGATGGCGACACCGTGCTCAAGAGCGGCAGTGAACTGGAGAAGGCCTGATGGGCAAGTCCGAAAGATATTCTCACATCTCGTTCAAATGCCCGGAGGACGTTGCCGCCAATGCGCGCAAGGGACTGGCTCTTCGCAGCGAATTCGGCCGAGGCGGTACGGATGTCGGCGTGGCACGGGCACGGGATCTCAAAAACCGGGAGAACCTGTCGCCGGAAACGATCGAACGGATGACCCAATATTTCGCCCGGCACGAAGTCGACAAGGACGCGGACGGATTCGGGAACGATGAAAACCCGTCCGCCGGTTACGTGGCCTGGATGCTCTGGGGTGGCGACGCGGGCAGGGAATGGGCGGAAAGCGTGAAATCCGAGATGAAGGAGGCCGACGATTAGATATTGTCGGCAAGTAGAGCCGGGAACAGCCTTGAACGCCGTCAGCCTCGTTCAGATACCGTTTCGCTGTCCGCCTATAGCGGCAGTCCGACCCCGAAGATCATGCGGTAGACCGGCTGGCCTCCGGTTTCGAGTTCGTAGGTGTTGCCGTTGACGGCAGAGCGTCCGGTAACCTTCATCGACGAGTTGAAATCCACCGCGGCGCCGAACCGGAAGAAGACCGGCAGGTTGCCGGGCTTGATGTCGACGTCCCCGCCGATGGTGACATTGGCCTGGGTCTTGGTCTTCCGGAACTTGTTCGGCGTGCCGCCGCCACCGGATTCGTCGGTGTGCAGGGTGAGCGTCCGGCTTTCGACGCGCAGGCCCGTATAGAGTGACAGGTCGACGTCGGTGTCCGTGTTGGCGAAGTTGAGGAAGCCCGTGCTGACACCGAAATAGGGCATGGCGAAGCCGTTGGTGACGAGATAGGCGAACGTGTCCAGGCCGATGGTCGGATGCAGGTCGAGGGAAAGCCTGTTCTGCTCCTCGCCGCCGAGATTGAGCCGTCCCCAGGCCCCGGCGAAAAAGCTGACCGGCATGTTCGGCAACCGGCCGAACGTGCCCCTGGCGTCGACGCCGATCGAGGTCAGCGTATCTTCGCCGCCACCGCCAAAATTGCCGAAATTCGTATCGAGGTTGAAGTTCGGTTCCGTCGAGGAGGTCGCCAGATCCAGGCTCAGCTTCAGCCCGCCCGGAAAAACCTGGGAGAAGGGATTCGGCAGGCCGTCAACACCGCGTGTCCCGCCGCTTTCGACGTTCGCCACCGTGACCTGTCGAGGTTGCGAGACGGCGGGTGCGCCGTCGTTCAGCCCGGCCGGCAATTCGAGAGACGTCAGCTGGTCGCCGTTCGGGGTGCCAAATTCGTTCGAACTTTCCAGATTCGGATCGATGTCGTCCTCTGTTTTGGGTTTCGGCTTGCTGGCTTTTTTCGTTTTCTTGCCGAACAGTTTGGCGCGCTTCTTGCTCCACTCTTCGCTTTTTTTGTCAAATGCCTGAAGGATCTCCGCGTAACCGTCTCCGAACGGACCCGGGTACTCCTTCTTCTTGTAGTACTTTACGTGATAGCGAAAATACAAATCGATCAGGCTGAGGGCAGCGGAAAGGGATCTCAGTCGGACCTTGGCCGCCGGCCCGGCAACACCCTTTTTCTCGAGCCCTTCGAGCAGGTCGTAGTCCGATTGAAGTTTGTCATAGGCGCGCTTCAACGCCCGCAACCTGCCGCCCTGTGTCGGGTTCTTTTTGAAATCCTTGCGCAGCCGGTCTGCGGCCTTCTTGTTGTACTGTTCGAGAACGTGGAGCGTATGTTCTTCTGTTTCGCTCAACCCCTTGAGCTTGAACCCGTCGTCGGCGGAAGCGCCGGTTGCCAGAAACGACCCCAGAATGAAAAACAGGAATATACGCGTTACAGCGCCAGCCATTCGACCAATCCTCCCCTCGCGATTGGTTTCGCTTGCCGGAAAGGATTAAACCACACCAAATCGGTTCCTAGCAACGAGGAACAACACATCCTGCCGATGATCTCAGATTTATCGTTGTGATTCAATAAGCTGAAAATGTGAAAGCGATATCTCCCGGCTCACGTGCATGAGCATTTCAGCGTTTTTTGTGTGGATACCTCACTGGGTTCGAAAGGTGCGCAACCCAGTTCGAGTATTATTCGGGATTACTTGTGTGCGAGGGCAGCGTAGCAGTCGGCATACCGTGTTATGTCGAACAGGCCAGCCCTGATCGTTCCGGCGACGGCAAGACAGAGGCCCGCGAGATTGGCGACGACGGCGGCGGCCAGGATGCCCGTGTAGTCACCGTAGTAGGCGCCCAACCACGCTCCCGGCACGAACACACAGCCCACCCTGATCAGGCTTGCCGCCAGTCCGAGGGAAGGGCGGCCGCGGGCGTTCAGTGCTGCATTCGATATCACGAGGACCCCATATGCGAAGAGGCTCCACCCGACGATGCGCAGATAGAGCGCACCGGCCTTGAGGGCGTCTTCCGCGGGCGAGAACACGCCGAGGATCGGTTCGGCGAACGCGTAGAGAACCGCAGCCATCGCGAGGCCATACAAAACTGCAAAGCCCCAGGCGACGCTCAGTCCGGAATTGACGCGGCCTTGTTTTTCCGCGCCCCAGTTCTGACCGACGAAAGGCCCGATGCCGCCCGACAGCGCGAGAAGAGGGACCAGAGCGAAAGACTGGATACGCGTGGCAACCCCGAAACCGGCCACCGCCGCGTCGCCAATTGTCGCCACAGCGGCGGTCACGACGGCCATGCCGGCCGGGTTGATCGCATTGGTGGCGGCTGCGGGTGCTGCGACCTTCGTGATCTGTCTGACGGACGTAATGCTGCCGGCGAATGTCAGGCACGACCGGTTTATCGCACCGACAACCCAGAGTACGACAATCAGGGCGACGACGCTCTCGATCGCCCGGGCGGCGAAGGTCGCGAAGCCTGCACCGGCTGCACCGTAACCAGGCAAGATTCCCTCGGCCCCGAAGACGAAGAGCGGTGTGAGGCCGATGTTTATCACGGACTGGAGGCACATGAGCGTTGCGGGCCAGATCGCGTAGCCGCGCGAACGCATGACCGCACCTGCCGTCATGGCCGCGAGGAGGAACGGAAAACCGGCGATCCACCACTGAAAGTATGCCGCGGCGGCATCGAGGGTCGCGCCCTTTGCACCGATCAGCGCCAGAAGCGGCCGATGAACGAGAAACAGGATTGCGGAGAGCATAAGCCCGACACTCACCGCATAGAACAACGCATGGGCCGACAGCCGGGCGGCATCGCTGCCCTGTCCGGCGCCCAGTGCCCGTGAAATGACGGAGTTCGCGCCGGCGCTCATGCCGATTCCGAGGCTCGTGAGCGCGATCATCACCGGATAGACAAATCCCACCGCAGCGAGTTCCGCTTCGCCGACCTGCCCGAGAAAGAAGCTGTCCGCGAGACCTACGAGCATGATGCTCAGCACGCCAACGGTCATCGGTGCGCTGAGGCGGGCGATGGTCCGGGCAACGGGTTTGTCGGTCAGGCTCCGTTCGGACATGCCAGCCCTCCGTGAACGTTCGTGCAGTGTGTGAAAGCGGTATGTGAATTGTACGCAGCGCCGCCGTCGGCGGATGACTCCGGCTTCGACGTCCGCTTCCGATAGCACTCGTTGCGGATGCGGTTATGCAGCAGCGTGGCCGCGACCTTTGCCGGCTCAAGCCGATGAAAGGGCCGGGAACGGCCTTGAACGCCGTCAGCTTCGTTCGGATATCGTTTCGCTGCCCGCCTATAGCGGCAGTCCGACCCCGAAGATCATGCGGTAGACGGGCTGGCTTCCGGTTTCGAGTTCGTAGGTGTTGCCGTTGACGGCGGACCGTCCGGTAACCTTCATCGACGAGTTGAAATCCACCGCGGCGCCGAACCGGAAGAAGACCGGCAGGTTGCCGGGCTTGATGTCGACGTCCCCGCCGATGGTGACATTGGCCTGGGTCTTGGTCTTCCGGAACTTGTTCGGCGTGCCGCCGCCACCGGATTCGTCGGTGCGCAGGGTTAGCGTCCGGCTTTCGACGCGCAGGCCCGTATAGAGCGACAGGTCGACGTCGGTGTCCGTGTTGGCGAAGTTGAGGAAGCCCGTGCTGACACCGAAATAGGGCATGGCGAAGCCGTTGGTGACGAGATAGGCGAACGTGTCCAGGCCGACGGTCGGATGCAGGTCGAGGGAAAGCCTGTTCTGCTCCTCGCCGCCGAGATTGATCCGTCCCCAGGCGCCAGCCAAAAAGCTGACCGGCAGGTTCGGCAACCGGCCGAACGTGCCCCTGGCGTCGACACCGATCGAGGTCAGCGTGTCTTCCCCGCCACCGCCATACGAACCGAAATTGGTATCGAGGTCGAAGTTCGGTTCCGTCGAGGAGGTCGCCAGATCCAGGCTCAGCTTCAGTCCGCCCGGAAAGACCCCGGACAGGGGATTGCTGAAAACCCGAGAAGAGTCGAGGGACGTCAACGGGTTGCTGGCGACGGTATCCTGTCCGCCAGACGGTTCGCCGCCCGAACCGGATGCCTTCTTTTTCTTCTTCCCAGGTGGCGACTGGTCGGTCTTGCGGGGTTTCGTTTTCCTGAGCTCGGCGCGTTTCTTGTTCCATTCCGCTTTTTTATTATCGAAGGTGTACAGCAGATAGGAGTAGTGATCGCCAAAATAGTTCGGGGCTCTCTTTTCCTTGTAGAACTTCACGTGCTGACCGAAAAAGCGCTCGATGATCTGGAGTGCCTTGAAGCGAGCCTTTATCGTGGCCTTTGTTGCCGTCTCGTTGGCGACACCGGTCTTGAGCAGGCCTTCGTAGTTTTCGATCGATTTTTTGACGCTCTTGTAGGCTTTCTTGAGCGCCCGCAGGCGGCCACCCTGTGTCGGGTCCTTCCTGAAATCGCGGCGCAACCTTGCGGCTGTGTCGGGATCGTACTGCTTGAGGACGTGAAGGGTGTATTCCTCCGAGATCGACAGGCCCTTCAGTTCGAGACCGCCATCCGCCAGGGAGCCGGTTGAAAGGAGCAAAGTGAATGCGAGAAAAAATGCGACGCGCTTGACGAAGTTCGACACCGGTTCCATTCCCCCCAGAACCAAAAATCACGATATATCAGTCTAATAGCGACAAGCGCCGGCGCTCTCAAGATGTCGCTGGCGGAAATCGTGAAGTTGTCCAGAAGAATCAGGTTGCGGTTGCCTGCCAGCCATCCGGGGTGAGGTGTTCCTGGGGGCGGAAGCGGCTCTTGTAGTGCATCTTCCGGGAGCCGCCGACCCAGTATCCCAGATAGACGTAGGGCAGTCCGAGCTTACGGGCCCGTTCGATGTGCTCGAGGATCATGTACGTGCCCAGGCCCCGGTCGAAAAAGTCGGGCTCGTAGAAACTGTAGATCATGGACAGACCATCCTCGAGCCTGTCGGTCAGGGCTACGGCGGCGAGCCGGCCTTTCACGTTGCCGGGATTGTCGTCGGAACTGTCCGGCCTGAGGCGATACTCCACGAGATGGGTGTCGACGAACGTGTCCTCGATCATGGCCGCGAAGTCGAGCACGGTCATGTCGGCCATGCCCCCGTCGCCATGGCGGGCGTCGATATATCCCCGAAACACGGAATACTGTTCCTGCGTCGGTGACGCTTCGGCGGTTGCGGCATGGAGATCGCGGTTCCGGTCCCGGTTGCGGCGCATCGACCTCGTCATCTTGAACCGGTCGACGACGACCCGTACCGACACACAGGCCGAGCAGCCGTCGCAGGCCGGCCGGTAGGCGATGTTCTGGCTGCGTCGGAACCCGCTATGGGTAAGCGAATTGTTCAGCGTGTCGGCCTGTTCGCCGATCAGATGGGTGAAGATCTTGCGTTCGTGCCGGCCGTCGAGATAGGGGCAGGGCGCCGGAGGCGTTATGTAGAACTGCGGAAATTTCCCGCCTTCGAAACTCACCCTGGGGTCTCCCTTTCAGTAGCCTTGCGCCAGACCATAATACCATGGCGCGAATAGCGAGTATGCCAGCCAGATCAGAAAGATCAACGGCACACCGGCGCGGACGAAATCGTTGAACCGGTAATGGCCCGGACCCATCACGAGGAGGTTTGTCTGATAGGCCATGGGCGTCGCGAACGAGCAGTTCGCGGCGAAGATCACGGTGAATACGAAGATTCGCGGATCCGCCTCAAGCGCATTGGCCGCGTTGATGGCGATCGGCGTGAACAGAACGGCAGTGGCGTTGTTGCTGAGGAAATTGGTGAGGATCGCCACGAGCAGGAAGATCGCGGAAAGGACATAGGCCGGCCCGTAGCCTGAGAACCACTCAACCACGGACTGGGCCAGCAACTGGGCGCCTCCCGTCGTCTCGAGACTTACCGCCATCGCGATGGCCGCGCCGACAAGCACGAAGATCCGCCGGTCGATCGCGCGCGCCGCCTGGCGGACATTGAGGCATCCGCTGGCGATCATCGCCACCGCGCCGGCAAGGGCGGCGATGACGATCGGCAGGAGACCGAGGGCCGCACTCGCGATGGTCGCGGCGAAGATGAGCCTCGCCCGGGCGGCGAACCGCAGGTCGGGGAGCTCGGTCGCCGACCATTCGAGCAGCAGGACATCGCGGTTCGAGCGCAGGCCCAGGATCTGCCGCCTTGTGCCGATGAACAGGATCACGTCCCCGGCCTCGAGACGGATGTCGCTCAAGGGCACGCGGATCATCCGGCTCCGGCGCTGGATGCCGAGGACGAGGCAGCCGGTGTCGGTGCGCAACCCGGCCTGTTCTATGCGTCGGCCGATGAGCCTGGACCCGGGGGCAACGACCGCTTCGGCGAGGGTCAGTCCGGACTCGATGGCCTCGGGTTCGTCGCTTTCTGCCGGGGCGGAAGCGGCCTCGGCATTGTTATCCTCGTCCCCGACCTGCTGCGGAGTCGTCGACAGGATGCCGCCCTTCACCTTGAGGGCGTCGGTGATGGCCTCGCGCGTCGCGGCGACCACGACGAGATCGCCGCTGCGCAGCACGACGTCCTCGAAGGGCGGGTAGAACGGGTGTTCGCCACGCTGCACCATGCGCACCGTCATGTTCTTGAGCGCGGGAAAAAGACCGGCGACCGAGGCGCTGCCTTCCAGCGGATGGTCCGGAGAGACCGGGATCTGGGCGATGAACTGCTTGCCTCCGCGGTTGATCGCGGTGTCGGCCATCGTCTGACGTGGCTGCAGGATCCGCGGCACCAGGAACAGGGTGTAGATGCCGCCGATCGTTGCGAGAAACAGGCCGGGCAGGGCGAATTCGAAGAATCCGATACGTCCGAGGCCGTACCGTTCCGCGACCCCGGCGACGAGCAGGTTGGTCGAGGATCCGATCAGGGTCGTCATTCCGCCGAGGATCGAGATGAAGCTGAGCGGCATGATCGTCTTCGAGATGCTCAGTCCCAGCCGCGCGGAGAGCGCGCTGATCACCGGCACGAACATGATCACCACGGGCGTGTTGTTCATGAAGGCGCTGATGATGCCGGCGAGCAGCAGGACGAGAAGCAGGGTGAGGCCCGGGCGTCCCGCGCCGCGCGCCACGATGTGCCGCGTCGGTGATTCAAGCGCACCGGTGTGGAACAGTCCCTGGCCGACGACGAGCAGGGACAGGACCGTCACGAGGGCAGGGTGCGCAAAGCCCGACAGAAGCGCCTCCGGGCCCAGCAGGTTGGACCCGTCGGCACCCGCGACCGGAAAGAAGTGAAAGAAGACGAGAAACGCGACGACAGCTCCGATGGACGAGACTTCCATGCTGATCCGCTCGGTCGCGTAGAGCGCCACCGCCGCCGCAATGATGGCGATCGTGACCCAGATATGAAGCTCCATCGGAACCATGTTCGCCGCCTTTTCGAGTCGCGAGGTTCACTTATACCCGGAATCGCGGTCGTGCCCGTCCCATTAGATCATGTCCTTCCGGCCCTGCGGACGATCGACGGGCACATCGCATGGCGCGCCGATTTCCGCTATGCGGATTTGCTATCGGTGTCCGGCGTGTTACGTCAGTTTCCGTCAGTTTATCGGAAGTCTCACTGGATCATCTCTCGGAAGGAAACAGGCAAATGGGTGCGAAGGTCGCTTTTCTCGGACTCGGCGTCATGGGATACCCCATGGCAGGGCATCTTGCCGCCGGCGGTCATGATGTCACGGTCTACAACCGGACAAAGGCGAAGGCGGACAAGTGGGTCGGCGAGCACAAGGGTGCTGCCGCCGCGACGCCGAAAGAGGCGGTCGAGGGGGCCGATTTCGTGTTCTCCTGCGTCGGCAACGACGACGATCTCCGGGAGGTTGTGATCGGCGAACAGGGTGCATTCAACGGCATGGCCAGCGGGACCGTGTTCGTCGACAACACCACCGCGTCCGCATCCGTCGCGCGTGAACTCCATGCCGCCGGCGAGGAAAAGGGTATCGCGTTCCTTGACGCGCCCGTGTCCGGCGGACAGGCCGGTGCGGAGAACGGCGTCCTCACCGTCATGGTGGGCGGTGACGAGGATGCCTATACCAAGGCCGAGCCACTCATCGACTGTTTCGCCCGCGCCTGCCGGCTCATGGGCCCGAGCGGGGCCGGACAGCTCACGAAAATGGTCAACCAGATCTGCATTGCCGGCCTTGTCCAGGGTCTTTCGGAAGGCATTCACTTCGGCAAGCGGGTCGGTCTCGACGTGGAAGCCGTCATCGACGTGATCTCCAAGGGGGCGGCGCAGTCGTGGCAGATGGAGAACCGCTACGAGACCATGATCGCCAACGAGTTCGAATTCGGCTTCGCGGTCGACTGGATGCGCAAGGACCTCGGCATCTGCCTCGATACGGCCCGCGATGTCGGGGCCCGGCTGCCGGTGACGGCGCTGGTCGACCAGTTCTACGCAGACGTGCAGCAGATGGGCGGAAATCGCTGGGATACGTCAAGTCTCATCGCAAGACTTGAGAAAAAATAATTCAAAAACAACAATTTGCGTGGTTTTCTTGAAAACTGCTCTCAACTGTGGGTTGAGAGCAGTTTTGCCACTCTCGGGGCAAAATAGGTCAGGATGCCGTCGGCGCCGGCGCGTTTGAATGCGGCAAGCGACTCCACCATCACTTTGTCGCCGTCGAGCCAGCCGTTCTGGGCCGCCGCGGTCAGCATCGCATACTCGCCGGAGACCTGATACGCGAAGGTGGGGACGCCGAGTTCCCGTTTGAGGCGGCCGACGATATCGAGATATGGCATGCCGGGTTTCACCATGATCATGTCCGCGCCTTCCTCGATGTCGAGACGGGCCTCCCTGACCGCTTCGTCGGAGTTCGCGAAGTTCATCTGGTAGGTCCGCTTGTCTCCGCGCAGGGTGGACGAACTGCCCACGGCGTCCCTGAACGGCCCGTAGAATGCCGAGGCGTATTTCGCGGAATAGGCCATGAGCAGCGTGTCCCGATGGCCATGCGACTCGAGTGCCTGCCGGATCGCGCCGATCCGTCCGTCCATCATGTCCGACGGTCCGATGATGTCGCAGCCGGCGTCGACCTGAACGAGCGCCTGCCGGACGAGGACCTCGATGGTCTCGTCGTTCAGAATGGTGTTTCCATCCATGAGTCCGTCGTGACCGTGGCTGGTGTACGGGTCGAGGGCCACGTCGCACATGATGCCGACGTCGGGGACCGCCTTCTTGATCGCGCGTACGGCGGAACATACGAGGTTTTCCGGATTGACGGCTTCGATGCCGTCGTCGGTGCGCAGGGCCGGTTCCGTATAGGGGAATATCGCGATGACCGGGATACCGAGTTTGGCGGCCTCTTCCGCCGCCGCCACGGCATTGTCGATGGACAGCCGGTCGGTGCCCGGCATCGACTCCACCGGCTCGGTCCGGTTTTCGCCGTCACACACGAAGATCGGCCAGATGAGATCGTTCACCGACAATCCGGTTTCGGCGACCAGGCGGCGAGACCAGTCCGCCTGCCGGGTTCGGCGAAGCCGCGCGGCGGGATACCGGCCGCCGCCGGCACCAAGGGCAGCGGTGCCAAGCTTCGAAAGGTGGCCTCGATGTTCGTTCATGTCGTTGCGTATCCCGATACGCGGCGGTCCCGAGATCGCCGCACTGTCTTTTCGTGTCTGGCGAAGTCTAGAGGGATTTGCATCCCATGTGAATTGCGGCACTTCGGAATGCGCCGGTTGACGGTATCCCTGGCGGTGCTTAATACCGGAATCTGGTATCTGGAGTTCTCCAGTCATCGGCTGACTGCCGAAGGTGCGCTAACGATCGGAACGGGATGGATTTCGAGTTCACCGAGGAACAGCGGGCATTCCGGGATATGGCCGCGTCTTTTGCCGCCGAGAGGATGGCGCCGCATGCGGACGCATGGGACGAGGGTTCCATCTTTCCCGTCGAGACGCTGCGCGCCGCGGCTGAACTCGGCTTTGGCGGCATCTATGTCGGCGAGGATGTTGGCGGCTCCGGGCTGACGCGGCTCGACGCCGCCATCATCTTCGAGGAACTCTCCAGGGGGTGCACGTCGACCGCCGCCTTCATCTCGATCCACAACATGGCATCGTGGATGATCGACCGGTTCGGTTCGGACGACCAGCGCCGCCGTTGGCTTGCCGACCTCTGTACGATGCAATCGATCGCGAGTTACTGTCTGACCGAACCCGGTTCCGGATCGGACGCCGCCGCCCTGCGCACCAAGGCGGTGCGCGACGGCGACGTCTACGTCCTCAACGGCTCGAAGGCGTTCATATCCGGAGCGGGATCGTCGGATCTCTATGTTTGCATGGTGAGAACAGGCGGGGAGGGCCCGTCGGGGATTTCCTGCATCGTGATCGAGAAGGGAACCCCGGGGCTCAGCTTCGGCGCCCAGGAACGCAAACTGGGCTGGAAGAGCCAGCCCACCGCCATGGTCAACTTCGAGGACTGCCGCGTTCCCGCGGAAAACCTGATCGGCGGGGAAGGCGAGGGCTTCAGGATCGCCATGGCCGGCCTCGACGGCGGGCGGCTCAACATCGGGGCATGTTCGCTTGGCGCGGCGCAGGCCTGTCTCGAACAGGCCCTGCGGTACATGGGCGAACGCAAGCAGTTCGGGCGCGCCCTGAAGGAGTTCCAGGCCCTGCAGTTCCGCGTCGCCGACATGGCGACCGAACTCGAGGCCGCCCGGCTCCTCCTGCACAAGGCCGCTTCCGCCGTCGACGCCAAGGCACCGGATGCCACCCGTCTTGCGGCCATGGCAAAGCGACTGGCCACGGATGTCGGGTTCGACGTCGTCAACCAGGCGCTGCAACTTCATGGCGGCTATGGCTATCTAAGGGACTATCCCATCGAACGGTTCCTGCGGGATGTGCGGGTCCACCAGATCCTCGAGGGGACAAACGAGGTGATGAGGCTCATCGTGTCGCGAAGTCTCCTGTCCGAATGAGCGCGGATGCCCCTCAACTGGTAATCGAGCGCCGTGGCAGGGCAGGGCTGGTCACGCTCAACCGGCCGGCAGCCCTGAACGCCCTTACCCTGGACATGGTCCGCGAACTGGATCCGCTGCTCAGGTCCTGGGCCGAGGATGACGGCGTGGACCGCGTGATCGTCGATTCAGCCGGGGACCGCGCATTTTGCGCCGGCGGCGATATTCGCGCGCTCTACGAGTGGGGATTGGCGGGCGATCCCCGTGCCGTGGGGTTCTATCGCGAGGAATACCGGCTCAACACGCTCATCAAGAGATATCCGAAACCCTACATTGCTCTCATGGACGGTATCACCATGGGTGGCGGCGTGGGCCTGTCCGTTCACGGATCGCACCGGATTGCCACCGAAAGACTGACTTTCGCCATGCCGGAGACCGGGATCGGGCTGTTCCCCGACGTGGGCGGGACCTACTTCCTGCCGCGCCTGCCGGGTGAAACCGGTCTCTATCTCGGGCTTACGGGCACCCGCCTGAAAGCGGCGGATGCCATCTATTGCGGCATCTCGGACGCCTTCGTGCCCTCGGACCGCTTAGATGACCTGCGAACGGCTCTCATCGACACGAGGGATCCGGACGCGGCGATCGCGGAATTCTCGCAAGATCCGGGCAATGCGCCGATCGAAGGTTCTCAGAACGATATAGTCCGCTGTTTCAATGGCGACACGGTCGAGGAAATTGTCGGCGAACTGGGCCGGCAGGACACCGAGTGGGCCTCGAAGACCAGGGGCATCATCGCGGCCAAGTCACCGACGAGCCTCAAGATCACCTGTCGGCAGATCCGGGAAGGCGCGCGCCTTGAATTCGAGGACTGCATTCGGCTGGAATATCGCATGGTGAACCGGGTCATGGCCGGACATGACTTCTACGAAGGCACCCGTTCGGTGGTCATCGACAAAGATCAGGCGCCGGCATGGCGCCCCGCGACCCTCGAAGAGGTCAGCGATGAAGAGGTGGAGGCATATTTCGCGCCACTCGAGCAAGAACTGGAACTTTAGGAAACGCGCCGGTTTCGTCCGTGCAGGCGACAACGAACGGCGAAAGAGAAAAGGGAGAACGCGAACATGGCAAAGGTCGGCTTTATCGGATTGGGAAACATGGGCGGACCAATGGCCGCGAATCTGCTGAAGGCCGGCCATTCCGTGAAGGGGTTCGACCTTTCCAGGGAAGCTCTCGAACGCTTTGCCGCAGCCGGCGGCGAGCCCGCGGCTTCGGTCCAGGACTGCGCCGGCAGCGTGGATGCCGTGGTGACGATGCTTCCGGCGGGGGCACATGTCCGCGGGGTCTATCTTGGCGAGGACGGCATTCTCGCCGTGGCGGACGAGGGCACATTGTTCATCGATTCCTCCACCATCGACGTGGACAGCGCGCGCACCGTGGCTGAGGCTGCCAGCAAGGCCGGAATGGACATGATCGACGCGCCGGTGTCCGGCGGCGTCGGAGGCGCGGAAGCAGGCACGCTGACCTTCATGGTGGGTGGTCCGGAATCGGCATTCGAGCGGGCCGGCCCGCTGCTCGAGGTCATGGGCAAGACGATCGTGCATGCAGGAGGGGCCGGAAACGGCCAGGCCGCGAAGATCTGCAACAACATGATCCTCGGCATTTCGATGATCGGGGTCTGCGAGGCTTTCGTTCTTGCCGAGAAACTCGGGCTGGATCACCAGAAACTGTTCGACATTTCCTCGACCGCTTCCGGCCAGTGCTGGTCGCTGACGACATATTGCCCGGTGCCGGGACCGGTTCCGGCCTCTCCGGCCAATCGCGATTACCAGCCGGGTTTCACCGCAGGCATGATGCTGAAGGACCTGAGGCTTGCCCAGGAGGCCGCCCAAAGCGCGGACGCTTCCACGCCGCTGGGTGCGCAGGCGGCGGCGATCTACTCGCTGTTCTCGGCCGCCGGCGAGTCGGGGACCGACTTTTCCGGAGTTATCAAGATGCTGCGAGGTGTAGGGAAATAGACCGCAAGCTTTGCTTAAGCATCTTATTCTAAACGACAATTAACCCTGTCGCTTAATCGGATATTAGGCCGGGGCCCTTATGTTCCCATCACGAGGTGGGGAGAGGGACCATCAATAATATTAGGGCAGGTGTTTTAACATGACTATCGCCACTCAAGCGGTTCCCATCGAAAGCGAGGAGCGGTCCGACGAGATCAAGCCTCGCTACCTCGAGGCATTGACGCTGATCGAGCGGCTTCACCGCCGCTTGCTTGATGTTATCAAGGACGAATTCGAACGGTTGGGACAGCCGGAAGTCAACAGCGTCCAGGCCTTGCTGCTGTTCAATATCGGCGATGCCGAATTGACGGCGGGCGAGCTGAGATCCCGGGGCCATTACCTGGGATCGAACGTATCCTACAACCTCAAGAAACTTGTGGATGCGGGATACATTCACCATGAACGGTCCGACACGGACCGTCGTTCCGTGCGGGTGCGACTGACCGAAAAGGGTCACGACATCCGTCATCGGGTGGATCAGCTCTACCAGAAGCATATCGGTTCACTCGAACAGGTCGGAGGCGTCGGTGCCGAAGACCTCGATCGTCTCAATCAGTCCCTGATGCGGCTGGAGCGGTTCTGGACCGACCAGATCAGATATCAGCTCTGAGAGAGACGAAGAACCGGGCAGACTTCGCCCCGGACCGGATTTCCGGTCCGGGGCTTTTTATTGCCCCGTTCCCTCCATTTCCCGCCGCCAACACATTACCGCCACAATAAACGGCGATCAGGGTCCCGTCGCACGCTTCGGCGTCCGGTGCGCCGCCGTGTTCAGGCGCACGCGAGCGTGACGATTCCTGCAAGGGTCATCGTGGATCTGTGTCAGGAATGTAACGGTATCAAATCGTTTTGATCAGCAGGCCGGTTCGCGGCTTTGACCGGGACTCGCAATGTTGGTATTAACCGACAAGTGCTTCGTGTGGCGGATTCTTTCTGGATTGGGTGAAGATCGGTGGCAATTTCTCTGACGAAACTGCGGATCCTCGAAGAACGGCCGGATTTTCTGCGGAACGTGGGCCGCGGGATGCTGGCGGCCGGACTTCTGATTGCCGGGACCCTTGTTCCCGTCGACAGGGCAAAAGCCGAAGCCCGGGACTTCGAACCCGTTCAAAGAAAATTCACACCGGCGCAGAAGCCGCGCGCAAGCAAGTCATTCGTGGCAGAAGACCAGTCCCTGCGCCCGATGCTGTCCGATCAGTCCGTCATCGCCATGCAGTCGGC
Organism: Hyphomicrobiales bacterium; assembly: GCA_965227875.1. Taxonomy (GTDB): domain Bacteria; phylum Pseudomonadota; class Alphaproteobacteria; order Rhizobiales; family JAJFHC01. The sequence goes on along the minus strand of OZ245783.1, from coordinate 4,723,292 downwards.
CATCGCGAAATACGAGTTCATCGTCAGCCGTGGCGGCTGGCGTCCGGTGCCTCCCGGGCGCGCCATGTCGATCGGCTCGCGCGGCGACCGTGTCGTGATGCTGCGCGACCGCCTGGCAATCTCCGGCGACCTTCAGGCGGTTTCGGCGGATGCAGGGCGGTATGACGAGGTTCTTGTTGGCGCCGTGAAGCGGTTCCAGCGGCGGATGGGCCTGCCGGTCACGGGGGCCGTGGACGACGAGACGCTTCAGGCGCTGAACGTTCCCGCGCATGTCAGGCTGAGAACACTGAAGGTCAACCTGCCACGGGTGGCGGAGGCAGCTCAGGGGCTCGGCAACCGGTATGTGATCGTCAACATCCCGGCAGTGGAAGTGGAGTCCGTCGAGGACGGATTCGTCTATTCGCGCCATGTGGCGATCGTCGGCAAGATCGATCGGCAGACGCCCGAAATCACCAGCCAGATCACCCAGCTCAACTTCAATCCCTACTGGCACGTGCCGGAATCGATCATCCGCAAGGACCTGCTACCCCAGTTGCGGCAGGACCCGAGCTACCTTCAGCAGATGAACATCCGCGTGCACCAGGGATATGGCGGGCCGGAAGTCGACCCGTCTACGGTGGACTGGTCGCTCGTCGACGAGAAGACGTACACCTACCGCCAGGATCCGGGCGACAAGAACTCCATGGGGACCGTGAAGATCAATTTCCCCAACAAACACGCGGTCTACATGCACGATACGCCCACCAAGAGCCTTTTCACGGAAGCCGCGCGGCTTCTGAGTTCGGGCTGCGTGCGGGTGGAGAACGTGCACGTTCTCACCGAATGGCTTCTGCGTGGACAGGACCAGTGGAACCGGGAACTGATCGACCAGGTCGCCGGTTCTCAGGAGCGTCTCGACGTGGACCTCGCCAACCCCGTACAGCTGCGTTTCGTCTACCTGACGGCCTGGGCGCGGGCCGACGGGGTCGTCTCGTTCCGTCCGGACATCTACGAGCGTGACATCACGAGCGTGGCATCGTCGTCGGGCGTTGTCGAAACCCAGTAAGCACCTCTTCCGATCCGCCCTCGGGGCGGCAGGACACGCCGTCACTGCTTTCCGGTCGCGTCAAACTGCCGCTTGCCGATTGCGTCGTGGTGATTGGCGCGTGAAGAGGCAATTTGCTAAATGTTCTCTCGTGTATCGGTGCGGATTCGTCCGTGGCGGCCATTTCTATGCGGCAGGGCAGGAGACAACGCATGCAGTATGATGCCGTTTTCGACGACGCGCTTGCCCGTCTTCGCGACGAGGGCCGGTACCGCGAGTTCGCCGACATCCGCCGGTATTGCGGCAGCTTTCCGAAAGCACGCCTGTTCACGGAAGACGGTGAACGCGACGTCGTGGTCTGGTGCAGCAACGACTATCTCGGCATGGGCCAGGCGTCCGTCGTGAAGGAAGCCATGCACGAAGCCATCGAAACCGCCGGTTGCGGTTCCGGGGGCACGCGGAACATTTCCGGCACGACGCGGTATCACACCGAACTGGAATCCGAACTCGCCGATCTGCACGGCAAGGAAGCCGCACTCCTCTTCACGTCCGGGTACAACGCCAACGAGGCGACCCTGTCGACGCTCGTGCGCCTGATGCCCGAGTGCATCATCCTGTCCGACAGCGACAATCACGCATCCATGATCGAGGGGATCAGGCATGGCCGTGGAGACAAGATCATCTGGCGGCACAACGACCTGGAAGACCTCGAGCGTCACCTCCGGCGAATCGAACCGGGCCGACCCAAACTGATTGCGTTCGAATCCGTCTATTCGATGGACGGCGACATCGCGCCCCTGTCGCGGATTTGCGATCTGGCCGAGCGCTATGGTGCGCTCACCTATCTCGACGAGGTGCACGCGGTCGGCATGTACGGTCCGAAGGGCGGCGGCATATCCGACCGGGAGGGCGTCGCCGGCAGGATCGACATCATCGAAGGTACGCTCGCAAAGGGCTTCGGACTGATGGGCGGATACATCGCCGCGTCGTCGAGGATCGTCGATGCGGTCAGGTCCTATGCGCCGGGCTTCATCTTCACCACGTCGATCGCACCGGTCATCGCGGCGGGTGCTCTCGCCAGCGTACGGCACCTCAAGTCCAGCCAGGCGGAACGCACGGCGCACCAGGCGCGTGCAGCACTCCTCAAGAAGAGGCTTGCCGACCGCGGCCTTCCGGTGATGCTGAACGAGAGTCATATCGTGCCGGTGCATGTGGGCGACCCGGTCGTCTGCAAGTCACTTACGGACGAACTGCTGGCGGACCACGACATCTATGTCCAGCCCATCAATTATCCGACGGTGCCGCGGGGAACCGAGCGCATTCGCCTGACGCCGTCTCCACTGCACGACGATGCGATGATGGAGAGACTCGTCGATGCACTCGATGTGCTCTGGAACCGGATGAAACTCGAACGTGCCGCCTGACCAACCAAAAAAAGGCGAGATCTATTTCGAGTACATCACGCTCGGAAACAGCACGAAAGTGAGCGCAGTCGACGCCGCGACCGGGACCGAGGTTTCGATCATGGGGCCGGCGGGCACCGACCGGAAAACCCTCGAAAGCCTCGCCTTGCGCAAGCTTTTGATGCGGATGTCGCGAAAATAACGTGCAGGTCGTTTGAGAACTGCCCGATCCGGGCGGTTTTGCCCATGTTTATCGCCGTTATGGCAGGTTGGCGAGGGGCCGGCCTCCGTGTTATTCAGCGCGCGCCGGCGCCGTCCGGCGAGTGCGCAACGCCTCGTGGCAAGGAACCATGCGATGTCGATAGCAGAAACCAGCGGAACCGAACCTCTCTTCCCGGGATTCTTTTCCAACTCGCTCGGCGAGACGGACCCGGAGATCAGGGACGCGATCAACAAGGAACTCGGCCGGCAGCAGAACGAGATCGAACTGATCGCATCGGAAAACATCGTCTCGCGCGCCGTTATGGAGGCGCAGGGGTCGGTGATGACCAACAAGTATGCCGAGGGTTATCCGGGCCGCCGCTACTACGGCGGGTGCGAGTATGTCGACATCGCCGAGGAACTTGCGATTGAACGGGCGAAGAAACTCTTTGGCTGCGAATTCGCGAACGTGCAGCCGAACTCCGGATCCCAAGCCAACCAGGGCGCCTTCATGGCCCTGATCAAACCCGGAGACACGATTCTCGGGTTGAGCCTGGCGGCGGGCGGTCACCTCACGCATGGCGCGCCTCCGAACCAGTCCGGCAAATGGTTCCACGCGGTCCAGTACGGTGTTCGGGAAGACGACCACCAGATCGACTTCGACGAGGTCGAGCGGCTGGCGGACGAACACAAGCCGGCGCTCATCATCGCCGGTGGTTCGGCCTATCCGCGAACCCTCGACTTCAAGCGCTTCCGGGAAATCGCCGACCGGGTCGGGGCCTATTTCCTGGTGGACATGGCGCATATTGCCGGTCTCGTGGCCGGCGGCGTTCACCCGAGCCCGTTTCCCCACGCTCATGTGGCGACCACGACGACGCACAAGACCCTGCGCGGTCCGCGCGGCGGCATGATCCTCACCAATGACGAGGGCATCGCGAAGAAGGTGAATTCCGCCATCTTCCCGGGTATCCAGGGCGGTCCGCTGATGCATGTCATCGCCGCCAAGGCGGTGGCTTTCGCCGAAGCGTTGCAGCCGGCCTATCGCGACTATGTGCGCTCGGTCGCCGAAAACGCTTCGGTTCTGGCGGAAACGCTCAAGTCGGGCGGACTCGACATCGTCTCGGGCGGCACCGACACGCACCTGATGCTGGTGGACCTGCGGCCCAAGGGCGTGACGGGCAAGGACGCCGAGGCGACCCTCGGCCGCGCCAACATCACCTGCAACAAGAACGGTGTCCCGTTCGATCCCGAAAAGCCGACCATCACGTCCGGCATTCGCCTGGGATCGCCTGCCGCGACGACACGGGGTTTCGGTGTCGCCGAATTCCGGCTGGTCGGCGAATTGATCATTGAGGTGATCGATGGGCTGGCCCAGAATGGCGCCGAACAAAACGGGGCGGTTGAGTCGAGCGTCAAGTCCAGGGTGCTCGATCTGTGCGGCCGATTCCCGATTTACGAAGGCTGACGGCGCGAGTACCGGAGAACAGAGGCAATGCGATGTCCCTATTGCGGGAGCGGTAATACCCAGGTCAAGGATTCAAGACCGACGGAAGACAACACCGCGATCAGGCGTCGCCGATTCTGCCTCGACTGCAGCGGCAGGTTCACGACTTTCGAACGCATCCAACTCCGTGAACTGACGGTCGTCAAGAAGACCGGACGCCGGGTGCCGTTCGATCGAGACAAGCTCATGCGCTCCATCCAGGTGGCGCTGCGCAAGCGCCCGGTGGAGCCCGACAGGGTCGAGCGTCTGGTGAGCGGTATCGTGCGCCGGCTCGAAAGCATGGGCGAAAACGACGTGAAGTCCGATGTGGTCGGCAAGCTCGTGATGGAAGGGCTGCGCACCCTCGACGACGTCGCCTATGTGCGGTTTGCCTCGGTCTACAAGAATTTCCGTGAAGCCAAGGATTTCGAGGAACTGCTGGGCGAACTCGGCGAGGACGAGGCGTCGGACGAACTTGTCGACTTCGAGGACGACTGATCGGACTCCGGCGAAAGCGGCCGGCGTGCCGGCCGGCCGCAGAACCGGGAGGTGCGCACGCGTCGTCATGCCCGGTGAAATGCCATGAGCCCGTTTCCCGCCTGCGACGAAGAATTCATGAAGGCTGCGCTGGCGCTCGGTCAGCGCGCCCTCGGGACGACCGGAGAGAACCCGTCCGTCGGTTGCGTTCTCGTCGACGGAGCCGGTGACCGCGCCCGTGTCGTCGCGCGAGGCTGGACGGCCGAAGGTGGACGGCCGCACGCCGAAGCGGTGGCCCTGGGGCGGTCGGCGGCCACCGGGCCCCGGACCACGGCCTACGTCACGCTCGAACCCTGCGCTCATCACGGCCGGACGCCCCCGTGTTGCGATGCGCTCGTCGACGCCGGTGTCGGCCGCGTGGTCATCGGGATCGGTGACCCCGATCCGAGGGTGGCCGGCAGGGGGATTGAGAGGCTTCAGGCGGCCGGTGTCGAGGTGGTGACCGGCGTATGTGCGGACGCTGCGCGTACGCTCCATGCGGGGTTTTTGAGCCGGGTCGTCCTGGGCCGACCCCGGGTTCTCCTCAAGCTCGCCGTATCCGCCGACGGAAAGATCGCCCGGGCAACGGGCAACCGGCCCAACATGATCACGGGTCCGCTCGCACGACGGTTCGGGCACATGCTTCGGGCGCGCAGTGATGCGATACTCGTCGGATCCGGCACGGCCAGGGCGGACGATCCTGTCCTGACATGCCGTATCGAAGGACTCGAAGACCGTTCGCCCATCCGGATCGTTCTCGACAGCGAGGCCCAGCTCGACCCCGACGGCCGTCTCGCCCGCTCCGCGAACGAAGTTCCGCTCTGGATCCTGCATCGGCAGGGTGCGTCGGCGGACGCCCTGGGTCGGCTGGAGCGGGCGGGTGCGAGACTTTTCGGATTGCCGATATGCGAAATGACAGGCGGTGTCAGTCTTCCCGACGCGCTCGCCGTCATGGGTGCCGAGGGGCTCAACACGGTCATGATCGAAGGCGGCGCGAAGGTCGCGGCCGCTTTTATCGAACGTGATCTCGTGGACGAGGTCGCGCTTTTCAAGTCTCCCGATGCGATAGCGGGCGAGGGGCTTCCGGCGCTGGGCGACTTGCCACTCGAGGCGTTGATGAAGAATCCGGAATTCACGCCAACGGGGGAAATGGTTCTTGGCCGCGACAGGCTCTTCACCTATGAAAAGGTCCGTAAAGAGCTCATCGGGTAAAGAACCAATGTTCACGGGTATTGTAACGGACATCGGCCGTGTCGCGTCGGTGGAAAGATCCGGCGACACGCGTCTCGTCATCGAGTGCGGCTACGATGCGGCCGGCATCGACATCGGAGCGTCGATCGCGTGTTCCGGCGTCTGCCTCACGGTGGTTTCCGTGGAGGCCACCGAAGAAGGCCGGTCCCGCTTCAGCGTCGACGCCTCGGCGGAAACGCTGGACAAGACCACGCTCGGTTCATGGAAAGAGGGACGCCGCATCAATCTCGAACGTTCGCTCAGGCTGGGCGACGAGATGGGCGGGCATCTCGTCAGCGGCCACGTTGACGGCGTGGCGGAGATCCTGTCGATCGCACCGGAAGGCGACTCCATGCGCTTTCGGTTCCGTGCACCGGACTCCCTCGCACCATATGTCGCGCAGAAGGGGTCGGTGGCCCTCGACGGCACGTCTCTCACGGTCAACGACGTCGAGGGTTGCGAATTCGGCGTCAACATCATTCCGCATACGCTCGACGTCACCACGTGGGGGCTTGCCCGGGCGGGCCTGGCGGTCAATATCGAGATCGACATGCTGGCGAGATATGTCGAACGTCTCGGCCAGATGCGTGCGTTCTAGGGGCGGACATGACTGAAGGAAAATTGTCGCCGATCGAGGACGTCATTGAGGACGCCCGCAACGGACGGATGTTCATCCTCGTCGACGCGGAAGATCGCGAGAACGAAGGCGACCTGATCATTCCGGCACAGATGGCGACGCCGGAAGCGATCAATTTCATGGCCAAGCACGGGCGCGGCCTCATCTGCCTGGCGCTTTCGACCGCGCGTGCGCGCGAACTCGAACTCCAGTACATGGCGCCGCGAAACCAGTCGCGCCACCAGACGCCGTTCACGGTGTCCATCGAAGCGCGGGAAGGGATCTCGACGGGAATCTCCGCACCGGACCGGGCGCGCACGATCGCAGTGGCGATCGACCCGGAGAAGGACTACCGCGATATCGTCAGCCCGGGACATGTCTTTCCGCTTGTCGCGCGGGATGGCGGCGTCCTGGAACGGGCCGGGCACACCGAAGCCGCCTGCGACATTTCACGTCTGGCCGGGTTGAGACCCGCTGGCGTGATCTGCGAGATCATGAAGGACGACGGGACCATGGCGCGTCTTCCCGACTTGATCGAGTTCGCGCAAGAGCACGATCTCAAGATCGGAACGATTGCGGATCTCATCGCCTACCGGCGCAAGCACGACCGCATGGTCGAGCGGACCTTCGAAACGGTGATCGAAAGCCAGTTCGGCGGTGCGTTCGACCTCAAGGTGTTCGTGAACAGGGTTCAGTATGCGGAGCATATCGCGCTGGTGAAGGGCGACGTGACCACGCCGGAACCGGTGCTCGTGCGCATGCATGCGGTGAACATCCTCGACGATGTCATCGGGATGCATGCAGGGCACGGCGACCTGTTCCGGAAGGCGATGGAGCGCATAGATCGCGAAGGCCGGGGCGTGCTGGTGCTCATAAGGGACATCCGGCCGACCGTGGTCACCGACAGGCTGGGCAAGGCGGAAAAGGACGGCGAGGTCGGCGGCGAGTCGGATCGCCGGCTCGTCGAGTATGGTGTCGGCGCGCAGATCCTGCTTGATCTGGGTGTGCGCGACATGATTCTTCTCTCCAATTCCGCCGTGCCGAAGATCGTCGGGCTTGACGGCTACGGGTTGCGGATCGTCGGTCAACGGCCGATAGACGAAAACACGGAAGGACACTAACCACATGGCGGACGCCAACATGCGGATACTGGTCGTCGAAGCGAGGTTCTACGCGGAAATCTCCGACGAACTCGCCACGGGAGCGATCGCCGTTCTCGAAAGGGCCGGATGCGACTACGACCGTGTCGTGGTGCCGGGCGCGCTCGAGATCCCGACCGCGATTGCCATGGCTGAAATGGGTGATGAACCCTACGACGGTTACGTGGCGCTCGGCTGCGTGATCCGCGGAGAGACCAGCCATTACGACATTGTCGCGGGTGAGTCCGCGCGCGCGCTCATGGATCTCGCCACCGGTCTCGGACTGGCCATCGGCAACGGGATCATCACCACGGAGAACGACAAGCAGGCCATGGCGCGGGCCCGTGCGGGAGAGAAGGACAAGGGCGGGTTTGCCGCGCAGGCGTGCCTCGACATGATCGCTTTGCGTGACCGGTTCGCGGCCGCCGGGGATGAAGAGAACCAATGACCGCGCCACAGAAAAAGCCCGGAACGGCCAAGCGGCGAAGTGCAGCCCGACTCGGAGCCGTCCAGGCGCTCTATCAGATGGATCTTGCGCAGACCGACCTGACGGACATCCTGGCCGAGTTTCCCTCCCACCGCCTTGGTGGTGAACTCGACGGCGACCAGTACGAGGATGCGGATGTCGCGTTCTTCCGCGATATCGTCACCGGTGTTGTCAGGAGCCAGCGTGAACTCGATCCGGAGATCGACCGCGTCCTCGCAAAGGGCTGGACCCTTTCGAGGCTGGATTCCACTCTTCGCGCCATCCTCCGCGCCGGCGCCTACGAACTGAAGGCACGCATGGACGTGCCGTACCGGGTGGTCATCAACGAATACATGGACGTCGCAAAAGCCTTCTTCGAAGACGACGAACCAAAGTTCGTCAACGGGGCTCTCGACCATCTGGCGAAGGCGCTTCGCGATCTGGACGACAGGGACGATGGCGGCAAATGATCCGGGGAACAACCTGACCGGGCTATCACGCGAACAGGCGCTGATCCGAAAGCATTTCGTCCCGTTGTCTGCCAAACTGGCTGGTGCGGAGGGTTTCGAGGATGACGCGTTCGTTCTCGCACCGGAGTCCGGTTACGATCACGTCATTACGAAGGACATGCTGGTGGAAGGTTCGCATTACCTTCCGGCCGATCCGGCGGACCTCGTGGCGAGAAAGGCCCTGCGGACGAACCTCTCGGACCTCGCTGCGAAGGGCGCGGAGCCTTTCGCCTATTTCGTGGGACTTTGTCTCGGTTCGTTCGACCCCGAATGGATCGCGCTGTTCGCGGCAGGACTCGAACATGATCAGGGGCTTTATCCTTGCGCTCTGGCGGGTGGCGATACCGTTCGCAGCGGCGGCCTGTCCGCAATCTCGATCACGGCGGTGGGCCGGGTCGCCTGCGGCCGGGCGGTGCGACGGACCGCCGCAAAGCCCGGTGACCACATCTATGTGTCGGGAACGATCGGCGACAGCGTGCTCGGCCTGTCTCTCCACAAGGGAGAAAAGCCGGATTGGGCCGAGTCGCTCGACGACGATGAGACGTGGTTCCTGACGTCCAGGTACCTGGTGCCCGAACCGAGAGTGTCGCTTGCGCCGGCACTCGTCGAGCACGCCCGGGCGGCGATGGACGTCTCCGACGGACTTGTCGGCGACCTGCAGTTGCTTTGCCGGGCGTCCGGGGTCGGGGCGGTTCTCGAGCTCGGACATGTTCCGATTTCGGCCGCGGGCAAGAGGGCCGTCGCGACCGGGGGCGAGGATCTCCTGGTGGGGATGGTGACCGGCGGTGACGATTACGAGATCCTGTGCACGGTCGGCGAAGACCATGCCGAACGGTTCGAAGAGGCCTGTTCGGCTGCGGGTTGTCCGGTTTTCCGGATCGGTCGCATCGGTGACGCGGGAGCCGGCGTGGAGGTATACGGCCCGGACGGCGACCGGCTCGAACCGGAACACGCGTCCTACAGTCACGTCCCGGGGCAGGGGTGATCTTACCGCTTGCCGGACGCAAAGCGCTTCCATGTGAGCGAGATACGCTCTAGTTTCCGGCCATGAGCACTCCCTCAGTGTCCCTCGAACAATTTGATGACGGCCGGGCGAAAAAGAACGTCCTGATCCTGTTCATCGCCCAGGCGCTTTATGGCGGCGGGACGTCGATAATGATCACCCTGGGCGGGCTGGTCGGGCATCAACTCGCCGTGGACAAGGGACTGGCGACGCTGCCAATCACGACCTTCGTTCTCGGTACCGCTCTGATGACCGTTCCTGCGTCCATGTACATGAAACTCGTCGGACGGAGACTGGGTTTCATGACCGGCGCGGCGTTCGGTGTTGCCAGCGGCGCACTCGCGACCTATGCGATTTTCCAGAACAGTTTCTGGCTTTTCTGCCTGGGAACCTTCCTGGGCGGCACGTACCAGGCATCGAGCATGTATTACCGCTTCGCCGCCACCGACACCGCCAGCGACGGTTTCAAGGCGAAGGCCATATCGTGGGTGCTGGCCGGCGGGATCGTCGCGGCTTTCCTCGGGCCGCAACTGGTGATCTATACCAAGGCGCTGTTTTCGCCCGTGCTCTTCGCCGGATCCTATGCGTCCGCGACCATGCTGTCGCTTCTCGCGCTTGCCGTCGTGAGCTTCATCGACATTCCCAAACCGTCGGCTGAGCAGCATCTCGAGGCCGCTCGCCCGCTGGGGACGATCATGCGCCAGCCGCGTCTGCTGATCGCCATGTTCTGCGGCATGGTCAGCTTCGGCATCATGAATTTCGTCATGACGGCGACGCCACTGGCCATGGTGGCCTGCGGACTGACCGTCGACGACGCGGCATTCGTCATCCAGTGGCATATCGTGGCGATGTTCGCGCCCAGTTTCTTCACCGGACACCTGATCAACAAGTTCGGAAAGGAGCGGGTCATCGGCCTGGGCCTGATCCTTCTGGCGGGATGCGGGGTCGTGGCCCTGTCCGGTATCGATCTCACGCATTTCTGGTTTGCGCTCGTCCTGCTTGGTCTGGGCTGGAACTTCGGCTTTGTCGGGGCGACCGCGCTGGTGACGGACTGTTACCGGCCGTCGGAGCGCAACAAGGTCCAGGCGGCAAACGACCTGTGCGTCTTCGGCATGGTGGCGTTCGCGTCGTTTTCGTCGGGCAAGCTGCTTCACCTTGTCGGCTGGGACGCGGTTGCCGGCGGCCTGTTTCCTTTCGTCGCCCTGGCGTTCCTGCTGATCGGTTGGCTCTACCTCCAGGGCCGGGCGCACCCGGCCTGACGAGGTTTCCGTCGCGACCTCAGCGCGCGGCGGCCGCGAACAGCGAGTTAAGCTGCACGCTCATGCCGACCCAGAACAGCAGCTCAGCCGAGGTGTCGAACACGCCGTCATACTGGAAACCGAACTGGGGCGAACGCCCCGACGTCGTGTCGGGATTGCCGTGGAAGTTGAGCTGTCCGCCGAGGGTCAACATGGTTGGCAACTGGCATGTCTGGCAGACCATGTAGGACCACTGTGCCCCGATCATGAATCCCAGCAGGGTCTGGTGGTCGGTGAACCGGTTGTTGAAACTGCCGCCGCCCTGGGTTTCGTCAGACACGGTCTGCGTCGACAGCGTGCTGATCAGCGGACCGGCCCAGAAAGCGAGTTCCATGCATCCCGGCAGCGAGTTGGGGCCGCAGATCGCGTCCTGCAGCGCAAAGACGGCACCGACCGCAATACCGGCCTCGAAGCCCCGGCGCATGCGGGTGTAGCTGTCGATGACATTGGCGTTGTGCAGGGCGGTCTTCACGATCTTCTGGTAACCGCTCAAGTTCTGACCCATGTAGAAATGGAGGAGGGGGGCGACCCGCAGCCCGAGCATCTGCTGGAAGGTCGGGTTCATGAACAGCAGCTGAAACTGCGCCTGAACGAAGGGGTTCGTGGAGCTGCGGTTTCCGGACGAGTTCCCCGCTGTCGTTGTCGACAGGAGATCGCCCTTGGTTTTCACATTGGTGCCGCCGAACGCGACACCGGCGCGGATCTGCACAGGCGGTGAATAGGAGACAAGCTGATCGCCCACCGGCGCACCATTCGAAATGGTCTGGGACGGCGGGGTGTAGCTGATCTTGTCGTCCTTTTTCTTCACCGGCTTTTTTTTCGGCGGTTGCTTGATGGTGCCGCCCGTTGTCGGAACACCGAGAGAGTACTTGTAGCCTGTGAAGTTGTACCCGTCGTCATACTGCTTGTCGCCGAAGACGCGACCGCTGAAACTTCTTACGTAAGTCCCTTTCTTGATCACCTTGCCGTCGAGCACGATTTCGTAGGGGACTTCGATCTCGACCACATAGTCGGCCTTTTCCTTGTCGCCGAGTTTCTTGCCGAGCGCGGCAGTGAGATCCGCGGTGCTGATCATGAAATCGCGCCGGATTTCGTCGGCGACCTTGTATCCGTCGGCCTCGATGTCCTTGTGCGCCTTGCCCTTCTTGCGCACACCGGTGAAAAGGGACCTGGCTTTCACGGCTTCCGGCTTTCCGTCGCCGACCTGCATCGTGATGCGCGGTTTGCCGGTCCGGACATCCATCGACACGTTGCCCGGTATGGTGCCATCCTTCGTGAAATTGGCCTGGAACTTCACGTCCGTGTCGATCGTGATGTACTGCTCTTCGTTGATCGTCTCGAAATTCGGCTTGTACGGAATGAACTCCAGCTTGCGGAACTGGACCGTGGAGGAAAACTCCTTGCTACCGACTTTTGACGGCCCCTTCACATCCTGCTGATTGCGAATGTTGACGCCGCTGCTGTTCTTGTAGGTTTCCGGTCGCTTTGCATCCTGGGTGAAATTTTCCTCTTTCGTGTCCAGGCGATCCGGTTTCGGAGGTGCGGCCAGTGCGGCCGACGAGATGCCAAACGATAGCGCGACGCCCAGTACCAGCGACATGCGTGACAGGAAATGACAGGCGCCCATGGCTCCCCCCCTCCGACATTTCGTGCGTGGCGATTATGCGAGACGCCACGACTGATCCCCGTTGGCCGGCGGGTCCTTGCGCTCTTGGTTTTCGAATATTGCGCAAGCCGCTGCCGACGCACAATCGTACCCAAGACGACGGGACGCTTGAAGGTCGGCAGGGCAGGGGAGAACAGTTTTCCGCATGATGTTGCGAAAAAGCCACATCATGCGAAACGACTGTTTCGGACGGTCAGTAGCCGATGGCGCATCCGTCCTTGCGCGGGTCGGAACCGCCGGTGAGGATGTTGTCCTCCCAGTCGATCCATATGGCCTGGGAGCCGCCGATCGGTTTGACCGGTCTCGCGATCTCGTGTCCGCGCGCTTCAAGTTGTTCGACGATCTCCGCGTCCACCGTACCTTCGACATCCACGACGCCCGTGAAGGGATCGGGCATGAAACGGGGACGGTCCTGCGCTTCCTGGATATCCAGTCCGTAATCGAACATGCCGGTGAGAAACTGCATGTGTCCCATGGCCTGATACTCGCCGCCCATGACGCCGTAGGACATGGCGACCCGGCCGTCCTTCGTGACCATGCCGGGTATGATGGTGTGCAGGGGGCGCTTGCCGGGTTCGATCCGGTTCGGGCTGCGCGGGTCGAGCGAAAAGCCCTGGCCGCGGTTCTGCAGCATCACACCGGACCGGGGCGCCATCAGCCCGCTGCCGAAATTGTCGTAGATGGTGTTGATGAAACTGCAGGCGTTGCGATCCTTGTCCACGACCGTGATGTAGACGGTGCTCATGTGCCGGGGCACGTCGAAGTCCATGGGCCGATGGGTGGCTTTCCCGGGATCGATCTGCGCCCGGAGTTCGGCGGCATAGTCTTCCGAAAGCAACCTGTCCAGGGGAACGTCGCAGAATGCGGGGTCCGCGACGAAGTTTCCGCGGTCCCGGTATGCAAGGCGTGCGGCCTCGATTTCCGCGTGGATCCGTTCAAGCGTGATGGGGCCGTCTGTCTCCGGCTCGAACCCGCTCATGATGTTGAGCAGGAGCAGCGCGATCACACCCTGACCGTTGGGCGGGCACTGGTGGACGGTATGGCCGCGGAAATCGGACGAAATAGGGGTGACATACTCGCCCCTGGCGTTTGCGAAATCCTCCATGGTGTGCACGCCGTCATTGGCCTGAAGGCATGCAACGATATCCTCGGCGACCTCGCCGGTGTAGAAGCCGTCGCGTCCCGCCTCGGCGATCTTCTCGAACGTCGCCGCGAGTTCGCGCTGGTGGCGCCGTTCGCCGACCTCGGGAGGGCGTCCACCGGGCATGAGAATGTTCGATGCGGCTTCATTGCCCTTGAGAAACTCGGCCGACCCGAGAAAATCCATGTGGACCCGGGAGGATACGGGATACCCGTCGCGGGCATAGGAAATGGCCGGCTGCAGCAGGCGGCCAAGGTCCATGGAGCCATGATCGCGCACGAGTTGGAACCAGGCGTCCACGGCGCCGGGAACCGTGACCGACTGGCCCGACATCCGCTCGATCCCCGTCAGCCCACGGGACGAGAACCAGTCCAGATCGAGCCCGGCGGGCGCGCGGCCCGACCCGTTGAAGGCGACGATCTCGTCGCTTCCACCGCGCGAGAACAGGCAGAAGCAGTCACCGCCGATCCCGGTGGATTCCGGTTCGACCACGCACTGCACCGCACAGGCCGCGACGGCTGCGTCCAGCGCGTTCCCGCCGGAGCGCAGTGTCTCGATGGCGGTTTGCGTGGAAAGCGGATGGGAGGAACTCGCCATGCCGGTAGGAGCGTGAACCGGCGAACGTCCGGGCAGTTGTAGGTTTCTCATGGTGCGGGACTCGATGGAGGTTTGCGATGTCTAGGGAAGTGATAGGATAGCCTACGATGGCATGCGATTACATGGCATGCCAGCATCCGATCGTGTAGCAATTTTTCCGCAGTCAGGGAACGCCCGCACCCCAGTCGGCACGGGCGTTTCCCGTTTCGCCGTTCCCCGGGGCAACCACCGATGTGGTCACCAGAATTCCTGTTTCTCGTCGCGCTCACCTTTCTTTTCGGCGGCTTCCTCAAGGGCGGGCTCGGCCTGGGCCTGCCTCTGGTTGCGCTGGCCGGGATCGCGCCCGTCATGGGCGTCAAGATCGCCATGGCCGTCATGCTCGTTCCCTGCATCGTGATGAACGCATGGCAGGCGGTCTCCGGCGGAAATCTCCGCGCGATCCTGCAGCGCCTGTGGCTGTTTCTCATCATGTCGGCGATAGGCATCTGGTTCGGCGTGCAGATTCTGGCGGTGGCCAACGCGGCGGCGATCACGCTGACGCTGGGCATCATTCTCGCGCTCTACTCGGTTTTCAGCCTCACGCGGCCGCAGATTCCGCCTCCGGGACGTCACGAGCCCTGGATGGGGCCGGTCAGCGGTGGCCTGGGCGGACTTGCGTTCGGGATCACCGGCACTTTCATCGTGCCCGGCATCCTGTTCGTTCAGGCCCTGGGCTTCGACCGAAACCGTCTGGTCCAGGCGATGGGCGTGTGTTTCGTCGTGATTTCCTCGGTTCTTGCGCTCTCGATGTCGCGGAACAACCTGCTGCCGACCGATTTGGCCGTTTTGTCAACGCTTGCGCTTGTCCCTACGGCTGCGGGATGGTGGCTCGGACGCCTGCTGAGGGACCGCGTGCCCGAGGAAATCTTCCGGAAACTCTTCTTCGCCGGCCTGATGCTTGTCGGGTTTTACATGATATTCCGGGGGTTTAGCGGCCTTCACGCCTGACGCGACCCTGGCTGGAGGAGCTGTCGCGGGGTCGTCATGATATGCGGCGATCTGTCTCGTCATATTAGACGAAAGCAGCGTGTTGCTTTGACTCGCCAGTTTTGGCATTGTCCGCGCGACCTCGGGTCGCCCAGGGGTAAGTTGAGGGGTTTGGGGGCAGGGTACTGCGCTATTTCTCGACCCGTGTTCCCGGGCTTGTAGACCGAATTTCGCACGTTATTTTTTAATTCGACTCAAGGACAGTCTCATGAGCAATGCTATCTGGCTAATCATCGCCTGTGGCGCTTTGTCGATCGTGTATGGCATCTGGGCCATCCGTTCGGTGATGGCCGCCGACGCAGGCAATCAGCGCATGCAGGAAATCGCCGGCGCTATCCAGGAAGGCGCGACCGCCTACCTGACGCGTCAGTACTCCACGATCGCCATCGCCGGCATCGTGATCTTCATCATCGGCGCCTATTTCCTTTCGTTGACGGTGGCAATCGGATTTGCGATCGGCGCGACGCTTTCGGGCGTAGCCGGCTTCATCGGCATGTTCGTGTCCGTGCGCGCCAACGTGCGTACGACGCAGGCCGCGAGCCAGAGCCTCGCCGCGGGCCTCGAGATCGCGTTCAAGTCGGGCGCCGTGACCGGCATGCTGGTCGCCGGCCTGGCCCTGCTTTCAGTGGCTGTCTATTTCGCGTTCCTGACCATGGGCATGGATCTGAACCCCGGTGACCGCATCGTCATCGACGCTCTCGTCGCACTGGGCTTCGGCGCTTCGCTGATCTCGATCTTCGCGCGTCTCGGCGGCGGCATCTTCACCAAGGGTGCGGACGTCGGCGGCGACCTCGTGGGCAAGGTCGAAGCCGGGATCCCGGAAGATGATCCCCGCAACCCGGCCACGATCGCCGACAACGTGGGCGACAATGTGGGCGACTGCGCCGGCATGGCCGCCGACCTGTTCGAAACCTACGCGGTGACCGTCGTCGCGACCATGGTCCTGGCGTCGATCTACTTCGCCGGTACCGACCTCGCCATGCCGATGATGCTGTACCCGCTCATGATCGGCGGCGTCTGTGTCGTGACCTCGATCATCGGCACGTTCTTCGTCAAGCTGGGCGCCAACCAGAACATCATGGGCGCGCTCTACAAGGGCGTCATCGTGACCGGCATCCTGTCGCTCATCGCGCTCTGGCCGGTGACGTCGATGATGATCGGCATGGACACCTCGCTGACGGCCGGCGCCTCGACCTTCACGGGCATGAGCCTTTTCTGGTGCGGCGCGATCGGCCTCATCGTGACGGCCCTGATCATCGTGGTGACCGAGTACTACACCGGCGTCAACTACCGCCCGGTGAAGAGTGTCGCCAACGCGTCCGTCACAGGCCACGGCACCAACGTGATCCAGGGTCTTGCGGTTTCGCTCGAAGCCACCGCGCTGCCCGCGATCATCATCATCGCCGGCATCATGATCACCTTCAACCTGGCCGGCCTGTTCGGCATCGCCATCGCGGTCACCACCATGCTGGCCCTGGCGGGCATGATTGTCGCGCTCGACGCGTTCGGTCCGGTGACCGACAATGCCGGCGGCATCGCCGAAATGTCGGATCTGCCGGAAGACGTCCGCAACACGACGGACGCGCTCGACGCGGTGGGCAACACGACGAAGGCCGTGACGAAGGGCTACGCCATCGGTTCGGCAGGCCTCGGTGCGCTGGTGCTCTTTGCGGCCTATACGGCTGACCTTGAGTACTTCATCGCCAATTCGGCCCAGTTCCCGTATTTCGAGGGCGTGACGCTGAACTTCTCCCTGTCCAACCCGTACGTGGTCTGCGGCCTGTTCTTCGGCGGTCTGCTGCCGTACCTGTTCGGCGCCATGGGCATGATGGCGGTCGGCCGTGCAGGCGGTGCCGTGGTCGAGGAAGTGCGCCGTCAGTTCAAGGAAAAGCCGGGCATCATGGAAGGAACCGAGCGTCCGGACTATGGCCGCGCGGTCGACATGCTGACGAAAGCCGCCATCAAGGAAATGATCATCCCGTCGTTCCTGCCGGTGCTTTCCCCGCTCGTCGTCTTCTTCATCGTGAACTGGGTTGCCGACAAGTCCGCCGCGTTCTCCGCGGTGGGTGCGATGCTGCTTGGTGTCATCATCACGGGCCTGTTCGTCGCCATCTCCATGACGGCCGGCGGCGGCGCCTGGGACAATGCCAAGAAGTACATCGAGGACGGCAATCACGGCGGCAAGGGCTCCGAAGCCCACAAGGCCGCGGTGACCGGCGACACGGTCGGCGATCCCTACAAGGATACGGCCGGACCTGCGGTCAACCCGATGATCAAGATCACGAACATCGTGGCTCTGCTTCTGCTGGCCGTCCTGGCACACTGAAGCTGACATCGACGACAAAAAAACCCCGCAGCCGGAAGGTTGCGGGGTTTTTGCTGAACGGGGTTCCGATCAGCCCGGATCGAACCGGCCGATGTTCTGGAAGAGCTGCTGGAGAATTCCCAGTTCCTTGCCTCGGGTCGGTGTTTCGCGGCTGATGAAATCGATGATCTTGCCGTCCTCGAGGCCGTAATGGGCGAATTTCTGCACGCGATCCTCCTGGTCGAACCTGACCGCGAGAATCCTGCGGTCGACGACCTTCGGTTCGAAGAACGCGACATGGTGGACCGTGCTGGAAATGTAATAATAGCTGTCGCCGGCGGTGTTGACGGTGGCCGTTGTCGAGGGTGAACCGAGCAGGGCCTCGACTTCGGTCTTGCTCATGCCAACATTGAGCTGGTCGAGGTCGTTACCCTTCGGCAGATAGCCGCGGTAATCGACGGTCGGAGTGCAGGAGGCCAGGGACAGTCCGAATGCGGCTGTCGCGGCCAGTCGCAGGGCAGTGCGGCGGTTCAGGGATTTTTGCATGGCGTATTCTTTTTTCCGCGACAGTTTCGATAGAGCCCCAGAATGTCGCTGTGCATCTGACCTAACGTGCACACTGCCGGAATTCAACAACTGTTTGGGCCGGGCACGAGACTGAACGGCCGATCAGCAGGTATCCTATGTACATGTTCTTGAAAAAACTCTTTCAGCGCACCGGGGATGAGAGCGCATTCGTCACCTACGGTGGAATTGTGGCGCAGGCGCGGCAAAGCGGGTTCTACACGACGCACCGTGTGCCCGATACGCTCGAGGGGCGTTTCGAGATGCTCATGCTGCACGCGTTCCTCGTGCTGCATCGTCTCAAGGCGGAAGACGGACGCGAGGAGGCATTCTCGCAGGACCTGTTCGACACCATGTTCGACGATCTTGACAGGACCTTGCGGGAAATGGGCGTCGGCGACCTGTCGGTGGGCAAGCGGATCAAGAAGATGGCGTCCATGTTCTACGGCCGGATGGCGGCGTATGACACGGCCCTGAAGGAAGATGCGCCTTCCGAGGCGCTGGAGGAGGCGATCGGGCGCAACGTCTATGCCGAGGTCGACGTCCCCGATGATGCCGCGACGTCACTTGCCAGGTACGTTCGGGAATCTGCCGAAGAGATGGGGCGGACGTCGGTCGCGGACATCAAGGCCGGAAAGCTCCGTTTCGCGAACGTGGAAGAAGGCGCGGACGCACAATGACCGGTTCCCGCGTATTGAAAGGCGATTTCGCGTTCACCCTGCCTGTGAACCGTGTGCCTGATGGCGGTGTCTCCTGCGTTCTCGAGGCGACCGCAAAGCAGTGCCGGGATTTCGCGAGCGAGACCGGCATCATCTCGGTATCCGACCTGCGGGCGGACCTCGAGGTCCGGCCCTGGCGCCGCGACGGGATCACGGTCGAGGGACGGGTCAGGGCCACGGTCACGCAGACCTGCGTCGTCAGCCTCGAGGATTTCGCGGACCGTGTCGACGAGGCCTTCATCGTCCGTTTCAACCCGCCGGGAGATCCGAAACTCGGCCAGTTGAAGGGGGCGGAGATCACCTCCGAGATGCTCATCGACCCGGACTCCGACGAAGACCCGGCGGAGGATCTGGATGACGGTATCCTGCGTCTGGGTGACATCGCCCGGGAATATCTGGTGCTCGGCCTCGACCCTTATCCGAAGGCGCCGGGTGTCGAGGGCGATGCCAAGATCCCAGACGACGGCGAACTGGACGACGACGCGAGAGGAGAAAACCCCTTCGCCGCCCTGCGCCGGCTGAGGGATATGAATTGACGGATTCCGCGCGGTCCTGTAGTTCGCACTCCCTTGCGAGGGGTCGGCGATCGGTCTCGAATTTGGTGTTGTCTGCACAACGCGATCGGGTATGTTCCAGTCGCGTCGCATTGCCCGGCCCTGAATCGGGGCTACTATATGGCGGTGTGTGCGGCAAGAGGGGATGAAGCGACAACTGCATGGCGAAAGCCCTTACCATAGCGGTTGACGGAATGGGCGGCGATCAGGGACCGGGTGTTGTGGTCCCGGGTCTCGATGCTGCGCTTGAACGTCAGCCGGAACTGCGATGCCTCCTTTTTGGCGATCAGGCGGCCATAGCACCTCACCTGGAACAGTATCCGCGGGTGAAGGAGCGCTGCGAGGTCATCCACACGGACGTGGCCATCGCCATGGACGACAAGCCGAGCCAGGCGCTGAGGCGTGGCCGCAGGACCAGCAGCATGTGGCTGGCGATCGAGGCGGTCAAGGAAGGCCGGGCCGACGTCGTGGTGTCCGCGGGCAATACCGGGGCCCTGATGGCCATGGCCAAGGTGGTGCTCAAGACCATGGCCAAGATCGACAGGCCGGCGATCGCCGCGATCTGGCCCACCCTTCGCGGCGACAGCGTGGTCCTGGACGTAGGCGCCACGATCGGCGTGGAAGCCCAGCAACTCGTGGATTTCGCCGTCATGGGCGAGGCGATGGCGCGCGTGGTCTTCGGCCTGAAGCAGCCGTCCGTCGGCTTGCTCAATATCGGCGTCGAGGAGGTCAAGGGGCTCGACGAGGTCAAGGAGGCCGCGCGGATCCTCCGGGAGTCCAACCTGCCCATCAAGTATTACGGTTTCGTCGAGGGAGATGACCTGGGGCGGGGGACGGTGGACGTGGTCGTGACGGAAGGGTTCAGCGGAAACATCGCCCTGAAGACCGCTGAAGGCACCGCGAAGCAGATCAGCGAGTATCTTCGCAGCGCGATGAACAGGTCCCTGATGTCCAAAATTGGCTATCTTTTTGCCCGTTCGGCGTTCAAGATGCTCAGAGATCGGCTCGATCCGAGGAAATCCAATGGCGGAGTGTTTCTCGGTCTGAACGGGATCGTCATCAAGAGTCATGGCGGGACCGATGCGATGGGGTTTGCGAGCGCGATCGATCTCGGGGTGGACATGGCCCGGAACGGGCTGGTGGAGAAGATCGCGACAGATCTCGACATCTTTCACCGTGCGGCGGAGGATCGGGCTCCGGACGAGGCAACGAAGGCAAGCGTATAGTGTCGATTTTACGGTCAGTGTTCCTGGGAAGCGGTGCCTATCTTCCCGAACGAATTCTCACAAACCAAGATCTGGCAAAAATGGTGGACACGTCCGACGAGTGGATCGTCGAGCGATCCGGCATTCGCGAGCGGCGGATTGCCGCCGACGGCGAGATGACGTCCGACCTGGCCATCGCATCGGCCAGGCGTGCGCTCGAGGACGCATCGATGGACGCACGCGACATCGACCTCGTTATCCTGGCGACGGCCACGCCTGACCAGACCTTTCCCGCCACAGCGGCGACGGTGCAGGGCGAACTCGGCATCGAGCAGGGAGCCGCGTTCGACGTGCAGGCGGTGTGCTCGGGCTTCGTCTACGGGCTGTCGATCGCCGACAGCCTGCTCAAGACCGGGCAGAACAAGCGCGCGCTGGTGATCGGGTCGGAGACCTTCTCGCGCATCCTGGACTGGGAGGATCGCACGACCTGCGTCCTCTTCGGCGACGGTGCGGGCGCGGTGGTGCTCGAGGCCCGCGAACAGCCGGGAGAGCCGACCGACAAGGGCATTCTTTCGACGCACCTGCGGTCCGACGGACGCTACCGCGACAAGCTCTATGTGGACGGCGGGCCGTCATCGACCATGACGACGGGGCATCTCCGCATGGAAGGGCGCGAGGTGTTCCGCCACGCGGTGACGAACATCGCGGCCATCATGAAGGAGGCGATCGAGCACAACGGGCTGACGCCCGACGACATCGACTGGTTCGTGCCCCACCAGGCCAACAAGCGAATACTCGACGGCACGGCCCGGAAGATCGGGCTGACGGACGAGAAAGTCATTATCACTCTGGAAAAACACGGAAATACGTCCGCCGCGTCGATCCCGCTCGCTCTGGATACGGCGCGCAAGGATGGCCGCATCAAGGATGGACACCTGATCCTGATGGAAGCCATGGGCGGCGGATTCACCTGGGGATCGGCGTTGCTTCGCTGGTGACAAGTGCGTGCGGTGCGATAACCCGCATGTTGTAAAAATCCCTCTATTACAAATATTTCGCTCCAAGTTCTCAGGCAGTGCCTTGACCGTGGAGTCGGCGCCGCCTAGGCTTGGGCGGTGGATTCTGGAAAAGAGGCTATGCTAATGGGCGCAAAAACCCTTACGCGCGCCGACCTGAGTGATGCGGTACATCAGGAGGTTGGGTTGTCGCGCAGTGAGTCCGCGGATCTGGTGAAATCCGTTCTCGACCACATGACGGAAAAGCTGGTCCACGGAGAAACGGTCAAGCTGTCTTCATTCGGGACGTTCGCCGTCCGCAGCAAGGGCGGCCGTATCGGACGAAACCCGAAGACCGGAGAAGAAGTGCCGATCACCCCGAGGCGGGTGCTCGTTTTCCGGCCGAGTCATGTCCTGAAGAACCTTATCAACTCCAAGGATTGACCGATCGATCGAACGGTTCGCCGGCACGCCCGTGCCGGGGGCCGTTCAGTGACAGTATGCTGGAGTTCTGAGCGTGGAAAAGTCACCGGAAGCGTTTCGCACCATCAGCGAGGTGGCCAACGAGCTCGAGGTTCCACAACACGTCCTGAGGTTCTGGGAAAGCAAGTTCAGCCAGGTCAAGCCCATGAAGCGGGGCGGGGGGCGGCGTTATTACCGACCACACGACATCGAGCTCCTGCGCGGGATCAGGCGCCTTCTGTACGGCGAAGGCTATACCATCCGCGGCGTCCAGAAGATCCTCAAGGAACACGGCGTGGCCTTTGTCGCCGGCGGCGAGGCCGTGTCGAACGGCAAGGCGGAGCCTGCGGGCGAAGATGCGGCCCCGGAACCTGCCGAGCCTCCTGTGGCTCGTCCGGCGAAACCTTCGCCGGAGCCGGTGCCCCAGGTAACCGTGACCGCACCGCCGGTTCCGGAAGCCGCCGGGAACGGCGGGTTGAAGCGTGAGCAATTGCAGGTGCTGCAGGCGACGCTCTACGAGTTGTCCGAAGTGAGGAAGCTGCTCGTCGAATCCGATGACTGAGCGTTCCGGACGACGGGGAACGGCCCTCCCGATGTTCGCTGGCGCGCTGAAAAGCCCAATCGAATCAAAGGTTCGGCGAGTACGCTCATAACGTTAACGATGAATTGACGTCGTCCTTATCCTTTTACGAAAAAAATGTAAAACTACATAAAGAATGTAGGCCTAGAGTACGGGCCTAGACGAAACCCCGCTATTCGGGCTTCGGATAGGTGGGACGGGACGCCTCTAAGCAACTGCCGCCAATTGCCCCCGGTCGGTGGTTGCCCCCGTCATTTTTCCCCGCGGTTCTTCTGCCGCGATTCTTCCAGTGTCAGTTCGACAGGGACGCGCCGAGGGCGAGGCCGAGTTTCTCGTCACGGCCATAGATGTCCTTGCGGAAATGAACCGAGCCGTCCTTGTTTGCCCAGGCGGTGAGGTAGGTGATGTGCACGGGGATGTGGGCCTTGAGCCGCACGATCCGCTTCTTGCCGCCGGCAATGACGTTCTCGATCTTCGCCTTGGTCCAGCCCTGGGGGCCGAGCAGCACTTCGGCCAGGTCGGTCGGGTGCTGAACGCGGATACAGCCGTGACTGTAGAACCGCGATGTTTTCGAAAAGAGGCTCTTGGACGGGGTGTCGTGGATATAGACGTTGAACTGGTTGGGGAACATGAACTTGATGCGGCCGAGCGCGTTCTTCGGGCCTGAATCCTGCCGCAGCCGGAACGGGAAACGGCCCGTGACCGAATTCCAGTCGACGCTGAACGGGTTGATCTCCGTGTTTCCTTTCAGGATGCGGATGTTCTGGCGGCTGAGATAACCCGGATCCTGCTTGAGTTTCGGCAGGTATTCGTTGGTGGCGATCGATGAGGGCACGTTCCAGTACGGGTTCATCACGAGATACTTGATCTCCTTGTTGAACACCGGGGTGCGGTGATAGCTCTTGCCCACGACGGTGCGTGCGGTGTGGACGGTCTTACCGTTGTCCACAACCTTGAGATACTGGTCGGCGAGGTTGACGAACACGTATCGCGACCCGAGATCGTCATTCATCCAGCGCCGGCGCTCCATGTTCATTTCGAGCTGCCAGATCCGGTAGGACAGCGGCGTGTTGATCTGTGTGAGCGTGTCCGGTCCAACAGCCCCGTCAATGTCGATTCCGTGGCGTTCCTGGAACGCCTTGACCGCTTCGACGAGCGCGCCGTCATAGATGTCGCCGCTGTGTGCGCCCGGCGCCAGATCGCCGCTTTCCTCGAGCCGTTTGCGCAGGACGGGAACGCGCGCCTGCTGCATGCCTTCCTTGAGCGTCTCGTCCTTGGGTACCTGGGTCCAGGGTCCATTGCGCGCCATTGCCCGGTAGTCCGCAAGGGCCTGTTTGAGACGGGCGTAATTGGGGGTCTGCGGAGCCAGCGACTGGATGTAGGGGCCGATGTCCTCGGCCTGTTCGGCGCCATCGAGCAGCGTGACCGCGCCGGGGCCGGAAGGGTAGATAAAGTGTTCCCCGTCGACCTTCATGGGTTCGACGCGTCCCGCGGTGATATCGCGCCCGTAGTCGATCATGGCGCGGGCGAACAGGATCTCCGCCTCGGCGAGCTGCCTCGGGTCCTTGCTGGCGATCCGCGGCTCGATCTCCTCGATGCGATAGCTCGCCGGGTTGAGGCCTTCCTCGTGGCTGGACTTGAGGATTTCGAGAAACCGGACGGCCTTGGTCTTCGGTCCGTCGTCGCGCACCCAGAGCGGCTTGAAGCTGCGATCCTCGTAGAAGGTGAAGACCTGGATGAGCCTTTCGTCGTCGTCGTCCGCACCGGGCGTGGCGATCCCGTCGAACACGATGGTCTTGAGTTCCTCGCCGACCCTTTCGTTGCCCGCCTGGGCGAGCGCCGGCCGCTGCATGGCGGCGGCAACCAGAAACAGGACGAACAGGACGCTCGAGGCGATGACGCGAAGATGAGTCGGCATGGAAATCCTCTCCTTCTGGATGGCAGAATTATACCGATTGCTCCGGCTGCGGACAATTGACGGTTTCGTGGGCGGGAATACTAAAAAGTGAAATTGAACAAAGGTTTCGTCCGTGGCCGGTCGGCGTCCGGCCCGAAGTTCTTCTCGTCCGAAAGAACGTTCGGCGACTCGAAACGGTCACCATAGCGGTGTGTCCTCGGGTCGGGACCGAAGTTAGACAGCGTGTCTCTCTGCGGCACGGTATAGGGATCCGACGTCGAGACCGAGCCGAGATAGGACTGGTTGAACCCGTCGGTCAGGGGATCGAAACCGTCGGCCCTGGTGCTGTCCGCCACCACGAGAGCGGACAAGGCCGCTCCGGCGACCAACGCGCATATCAGCCGTATCCGGCCGAGACTGAGAGAACTGGGCATGCGAGCCTCCGCGCAAAGCCTCCGGAAACCGTCACATGATAGCCGTTGGCGCGCTGTGCGCAATCCTGTCGCGCAAGGCGGGCCTATTTCGCGAGGATGACGTTGCCGCCCACCGGCCCGAGACCGTCCGGCACGGGGATGTCGGTCGCGCCGTAATCGGCATTGATGTGCAGTTCGGTGCGGTGTTCGATATGGATCTTGCGGGCGACGATCGCCGTATAGGCGGACTCGTCGGCCACCGGGTTTTCCGACGCGATGACCACGTCACCGCGGGACAGGTAGATCGTTCCCAAGAGCATCCGGGCGTCGTCGCTGGTGATATCGTGAATGCGGCCGGGGGGAGCGTCCCTGTCCTCGAAGAACAGCAGTCCGGCCATCGGCCCGGTCTTCGGGGCGGTGAAGGTGACTTTCGAATCCGGCTCGATCTTCAGGCGCGCGTCGTCGCCGGTCAGGTAGAAGCCGACATTGAGACCGATGATGATCGCCTTGTTGCCGACCCTGAACTCGCCGTCCTTGATGACGTAGATCCCCGGCATGAGCGTGATCAGGATGTTGCCTTTGAGGTTCAGGCCGCCGCAATAGACGCCGGGAAACAGAACCAGTTGCTTGATCGCCTTGGGCAGCTTGAGCAACGTCTTCTTGCAACCCCCGTAGGAAGGGGGCTGCCGGTCGGCAAGCGGGTCCTCGATCTGGGGGCAGTCCGTCAGGGGCGGCGGCGTGAAGCGGCTCGTCGATCCGTAGACGCCGCCTGCCGAACAGGTCAGTTCAGCTTCGAAGGTGCCCGAACTGTCGGTCGTGATGCCGTAGGGGCTCGTTGAATTGGAGTAGATGCCGCATTCGTTGGCGAGGACACTCGACCGGGACCTGTGGGTGATCGTCTCCTCGTCCGAGTCTTCCAGCGCGATGACGCAGACCCGGCCCCCGCCGTTCACCTTCGCGAGTGCGGAGACACGGATGGTCGGTGGCGTGGGCAGGAACATGGATGAAAAGTACATGTTGCCCTTCTGGCGCAGCTCGACCCGCACGGCGTTGTGTTCGTGGAGGACCTCGACGCTGGTCTCGATGCCGCCGTGGCCTTTCGGGTTGTGCGCCTTGACGATGGCCTTCGCGGTCGAGGCGATCTGTTCCTTGTCGGCGTTCGCGAGATACATCTCGTTGGCCGCAGCGAGGACGGTCGCGTCGGCCGTGCTCTGAAGCCGGTTCTGCTGGGTGATCCAGGCGGAGTAGTCCACGGATATGCCGAGGGCGCCCATGATGACCGGAACGAGGATGCCGAAGATCATGGCAACATTGCCGTCTTCGTTCGTGGAGAACGTCATACGCAGGCACCTCCAGGGGCGGCGGGAAGCCGCCAGGGCGCTCAGGATGCGTTCAATCGTTAAATTTTAGGTAAAGCCGTAGAGTTAATGCGTTAGGGGTTCGTTAAGCCTGCTCTTGTCTCCGTCATCGGTTCATCCGCGCTCGGCCATGCGATGGCAACGACCTGGAACAGGTGTTACTTGGCGAGGATCACATTGCCGCCGACCGGCCCCAGTCCCGTCGGTACGGGGATGTCCGTCGCATCGTAATCTGCGTTGACGTACAATTCCGTGTTATTTTTCAGGTGTATCTTGCGGGCCACGATTGCCGTGTAGGCGGATTCGTCGGCAACCGGGTTCTTGGAAGCAATTACCGCTTCTCCTCGCGGAAGGTAGACCGTACCCAGCAGGAGCCGGGCATCGTCGCTGGTGATGTCGTGCTTGCGGCCGAGCGGTACATTCCTGTCCTCGAAGAACAGCAGTCCCGCCATGGGGCCGGTCTTCGGAGCGGTGAACGCGATCTTCGATTGGGCCGCGAACTTGATCGTCGTGTCCTCGCCAGTGAGGTAGAAACCGACATTGTAACCGATGACGATCGCCTTCTTGTCCACCTTGAGGTGGCCGTCCTTTACGATGTAGATCCCGGGCATGAGCGTGACCAGGATATCGCCGCTCAGGTGCAGGCCGCCGCAGTAGACGCCTGGAAACAGGACGACTTCGCGCACCTTCCTGGGAAGTTTGAACTTGCTCTCGTCGCATCCGCTGAAGGGGGGAGGCTGGCGGTCGGCGAGGGGATCCTCGATCTGCGGGCAGTCCGTCAACGGTGCGGGATCGAACCGGCTCGTCGAGCCGGAGATGCCGCCGGCGGAACAGGTCAGTTCCGCTTCGAACTTGCCGGAGCTTTCGGTGGTTATTCCGTAAGGGCTTGTCGAGTTCGAGTAGATGCCGCATTCGCGGGCGATAATGCTCGATCTCTGTTTATGCGTGATCGTTTCTTCGTCGGATTCCTCGAGGGCGACGACGCAGATGCGTCCGCCGCCGTTCATTCTGGCCAAAGCCGTAACGCGTATGGTGGGAGGTGTCGGGAGGAACATGGACGAGAAGTACATGTCGCCCTTCTGGCGCAACTCGACGCGAACCGCATTCACGTCGTTCAGAATCTCGACACTGGTCTCGATTTCATCATGTTTCTTCGGATTGTGGGCCGCAACGATGGCCTTTGCGGATTCCGCGATCTGGTCCTTGTCGGCATTGGCCAAATAAAGTTCGTTGGCCGCGGCAAGTACTGTCGCGTCCGCTGTTTCCTGCAGCCGGTTCTGCTGGGTGATCCACGCGGAATAATCCACGGATATACCAAGCGCCCCCATGATAACCGGCACCAAAATGCCAAATATCAACGCCACATTGCCCTTGGTGTCGGCAATAAATCTCACGGCGATACCTTCTGGTAACAGCTCCCACGAGCCTTCTTTTTTTGTACCCGCAACTTTAAGGATACATAAAACTGATTAACGACAACTCTCCATATAGAGTTCTCGTTTGGTTACAGTTCGTTAACCTTGGTTAATGAATTCGTCGTGTTTGGCCCGGGCGGCGTTTCAATGCTGCATTAAGACCTCGCGCGTATAGTTCCCGGCAACTTTTTGGAATCGCAGGGCTTGCGCCGTGAGGGGCATCAGAAATTCCATCCGCGCGAAGGTCGTTTCGCTCGTTACGCTCTCCGTGCTGGTGTCGATCATGATCGTCAGCGCAGCCTTCGCGTGGCGCGAAGTCGTGACCTATTCTGATGCAAAGCGCGCCGAACTCGAAGGCACCGCGCGGGTGTTTTCCTCGAGTGTTGCCGAAGCCCTGTCCGTGCGAAACAGGGGATCCATCCTGCAGACGCTCAGGGCCGTGGGCCAGATCCCCGGGGTCGTGCATGTCGAGGTGCAGGACAATGAAGGCCAGACGCTCGGGGAACTTGGCGGCGGGGTGTCGCTGCTCAAGGAGCAGGGCGGTTTCTTCGGCGACATCGCGGACTCTCCGCTCGCGTTCGTACTCGGACGCAACGTCATCGTGGAAACGCGGGTCATCAAGAGCGGCCGGGATATCGGGCGATTGCGGCTCTATGCAGATACGTCGGATCTCAAGGGACGTCTACTGACAGGCCTGCGGGATGCGGCAATCGCCGCACTTCTTTCGATCCTTATCGGCGTCGGTTTCGCCTATCCGTTGCAACGCGGGATCACGCAACCCATCCGCCGGCTGACGGATGCCATGTCCGGTGTGCGCGAAACCCACGATTTCGACCGGCGGGTGGACAAGCAGACGTCCGACGAGACCGGCGTGCTGGTCGACTCGTTCAACGACATGCTCGAACAGATCCAGGAACGCGACGTCAAGATCGCCCGGCATAGGGAAACCCTGGAGCAGGAGGTCGAGGACCGTACCCACGACCTGCGTCTCGCAAAGGAAGACGCCGAGGCGGCGAACGTCGCCAAGTCCGAGTTCCTGGCGACGATGAGCCACGAGATCCGGACGCCGATGAACGGCATGCTGGTCATGTCCGAACTGCTGGCGTCCGCTGAACTGCCGCCGCGCCACCAGCGCTACGCGGAAGTCATCATGCGGTCGGGCCAGAGCCTGCTTTCGATCATCAACGACATCCTCGACTTTTCGAAGATCGAGGCCGGCAAGCTGGACCTGGAGACGGTGCAGGTCAACGTGTCGGACCTGCTCGACGACGTGCTGAACCTGTTCTGGGAGCGCGCCGCCAGCAAGGGTCTGGACATTGCCGGGTTCGTCGATCCGGACGTGCCGCTTTCGTTCGAGGGCGACCCGGTGCGGATCAACCAGGTGTTGAGCAATCTCGTCAACAACGCGCTCAAGTTCACCGAACGCGGCCATGTGCTCGTGCGGATCTCGCGCGCCCGCAATATGACCGACGGCGGTCTGCTGTTCTCGGTGATCGATACCGGGGTCGGCATACCGGAGAACAAGCTCGCGACCGTCTTCGAATCCTTCTCGCAGGCGGATCAGTCGACCACGCGCAAATTCGGCGGCACGGGGCTCGGGCTCACGATCTGCAAACGCCTGACCGAAGCCATGGGCGGGGAGATTGGTGTCGCGAGCGAACTCGGCAAGGGCTCGGTGTTCAGTTTCACCGTGTCCGCCCGCGCGGTGGAGATGCCCGCGGAAATCGTGCGCCGGGACGCGGCCGTGCGCCGCGTGGTGCTGATGACCCGCGGCAACGCGACGGCGACGGCCATCTACCACTATCTCAGCGCCACGGGATTTACCGTCGAACGGGTGTCGAACGAGTATTACGGAACCATGGAGCTCGACGAGGGGGATGTCGTCCTCGCGGACACATCGTCGGTTCTGGAAACCAGCGGTGCCACAAGCGACCGCCGGAAGCCGCGCGCCATCATCGGGCTGTCCCAACTGGGAGATACGGTCGGCGACAGCCTTCTGGAGAACGGCCGCGTCAGCGACCTTCTCGTGCTTCCTCTTTCGCGCAAGACCATGCTCGAACTTGTTGCGAGAGCAGCGGATGGCCGCGATCTGGCCAATGTCTCGGGTATGAAGCGGGGGTCCGCGCAACCGACACTGCCGAGTTTCGCCGGTCGGCGGATCCTCGTGGCCGACGACAGCGCGATCAACCGCGAGGTCATCATCGAGGCCCTGTCGCGCCTGAAGACCGAGGTCGAGACCGTGGAGGACGGGCAGGCGGCACTCGATGCCCTCGCGCGCCACCATTACGACCTCGTCTTCATGGATTGCAGCATGCCGATCCTCGACGGCTTCGAAGCCACGCGGCGGATCCGCCAGCGCGAGGCGGGCGCAGGTGCGCCGAGGACGCCAGTCGTCGCCCTGACGGCCAATATCGCCGGCGGAACGGGAGACGAATGGCGGCAGGCGGGCATGGACGACTACATGACCAAGCCCTTCACCATCCGGGGCCTGGCCGCATGTTTCGAGAAATGGCTGCCCCCCGTGGAAGAGACGACCGAGCCGGAGGACGTCGCTGTCGGGGATGTCGCCGAAGTTCAGATGGCCGCGGCGGAAGCAACAGTTGCGGAAGTGACCGGCGCGGCGGCGGGCGAGGAGGTTCGCGGCGGATCACCTGCGGCCGCGGCCGAGGTCTCCACGGTTACCGACGGCCTGCCCGTCATCGACCCGAGCGTGCTCGAAAGCCTTGGCCAGTTCAGCGACTCGCGATCGTCGGAACTCGTGGAGCGCGTTTTCGGTCTCTACGAGGATCATGCGCCCAAGACCATGGAACAGATCACGGCCAAGGCGGACACCGGTGCGCCCGACTCCGTCGCCGATGCCGCGCATGCGCTCAAGTCCCTCAGTCACAGTGTCGGCGCCCGCCGGGTGGCGGCGGCATGCGAGCGTCTCGAAAGGGCGGCGCGGGCCGGCACGGTCCAGGAAATCGGCGCTCACCTGAAGGAAATTTCCTCCGAACTCCAGAACGCGTTCGATCGAATCGTCGAGTTGAGGGAAAGCGCCTGATCCGACTGTGTAATCCGCGTTCGGTTTACCGGATTTTATAGGCTTCAGGCTAATGTTTCCATCAAATGACTTACGGAGGGGAAGAAGCCGGACAGGCTTCAGGCCTTCGCGACACGTGTCTTGGGAGAATTCCAGCGTGAACGGATTTCCGAAAACTGTCCTCATCATAGATGATGATCCGATCCTTTCGGTCGTCGTGGAAGCATTCTTCCGGAAACGCGGAAGCACGAGCATCCAGAAGGCGGAGAACGGGGCCGGCGCACTGCGGATCATCGACGGACATGAGCACGACTTCGACATGGTCATGTGCGACCTGAACATGCCGGAAATGGACGGGGTCGCCTTTCTGCGGCATCTGAAAGACCGGAATTTTTCGACGCCGATCGCCATTCTGAGCGGTGAAGACGGAGAAGTCGTGAAGTCGGCCGGCAAACTCGCGCAGCTGCATAACCTGAACCTGCTTGGCGCGCTCCGCAAGCCGCTCAACCTCAAGGAACTCGAGGACCTGATCGTCAACGGGCCGAAGAACGAGAGTGTACGCGTCGAAGGGGCGGCTGTGCCCGAACTTCCAGATGAGGAGCTTGCCCGATTGCTGGAGGAACGACGGGTGGTTCCGCATTTCCAGCCGAAGATCGACGTGGTCACCAGACAGGTCTCAGGCCTCGAATCCCTGGCCCGGCTCTACCACCCGGACCTGGGCGTGCTCGGTCCGGCACGGTTCATCGACCGGGTGGATGCGCTCGGCCTGATGCCCAGCCTGACGGAACAGATGCTGGAACATTCGCTCGGCGCGCTCGCGGAGCTCAGGCGTCTCGAACATGACCTCAAGATGTCGATCAACGTGACACCGGTCGAACTCAACGATCTCGACTTCCCGAACCGGCTCGCGGAGATGGCGGAGAAAGCCGGTGTTTCAAGCCGCCGCGTCATCCTGGAAATCACGGAGTCGACGCTCTTCAAGAGAACGGCGGAAGCGGCGGAAACCCTGACCAGATTGCGGATCAAGGGGTTCCGGATTTCCATCGACGACTTCGGCACAGGGTTTTCCAACATGGAACAGTTGCGCCAGCACCCGTTCTCGGAGCTGAAGATCGACCAGTCCTTCGTCCGCGAAGCATTGACCGACCGTTTTGCCAGGGCCTGTGTCGAAACCAGCGTCCGCTTCGCCAGGGAACTGGGCCTGCACATCGTGGCCGAGGGCGTCGAGACCCGTGAACAGTGGGATCACATCGCGGAAGCCGGTGTCCATGAAGTGCAGGGTTTCCTGATTGCGCAGCCCATGGTCTTCAGCGATCTGGTGCCCTGGCTGGACATGAACCGCAAGCCGGCCGGCGAATCCCGGAAGCAGCTCCTGCGACGTGCCGTCTAGTCCTCCCGTCATCGCAACCTGAGATTGTTGATCGATCATCGGCGGAGCTTGTCAGACCTCCCCGGGACGATATATGCAGGGCACGTGTGAGTGATTTGTGAGTAGCTTCGCGTGGACGGGCAGGTATGAGTGACGATGTCAGGCAGGAGTTTTCCAGGGCGGTTTGCGACCTGAGAAAAATGCTGCAGATGGACGTGGAGGATTTCGCGGATCTCATCGGCATATCGCCGGAATATCTGGAAAAGCTGGAAACCGGCAAGGCGGCGGTGTCGCTCAAGACGCTCCAGAAGATCAGCGACTGCACGGGCGCGAAGCCGATCCTGTCCTTCGTGACGGGAGACCCGAAACCCGACGCGGTGTCCGGCGCCGCCACGGCGCGGCGGTCGCGCCGCATCGAGTTGCCGCGGATCGACGACTTCGAACCGGTCGAAAGTGCTGAACCGGAAGAGCGGGACGACGGCACTGGTATCGTCCTCGACGCCGAATCGCGGTCCAGGATCACGGTTCACGAATATGCCGCGATCTTTGCGCGGCGCGATCGCGAATCGTTGCGCGAACTGGCGCTCGACATCCGCAGGAACGGCCTCAAGACGCCGATCGTCATCACAACGGACTACGAGATACTGGACGGCCGTGCCCGGTACGACGCCTGTCTTGCATCCGGCGTCGAGCCGCGTTTCGTGTTCTATCACGGCAACGATCCGATCGGCATGGTGGACCAGCTCAACGACGGACTCGCCTGACGCCCCATCGGGCGGTCAAAACGTTTCCATGCAAGCGAGGTACGCTCTAGGATCGCACCATGAGCAAGAAGCTGCATGCGCCCCGCACGCTCGCCGAATGGAACGAGCGGGGAAAGGACTACCTGCCCGGGTTGATGGGATTTGTCCTCGAGGACATCGAAACAGACCGCGTGGTGGGGTCTCTCGATATCCGTCCCCAGGTCATGTCGTGGAACGGGTTCCTGCACGCGGGGACGGTCGTGTCCTTCGCGGACACATGCTGCGGCTACGGCACCCTGAACAGCCTGCCTGACGGCGCAGACGGGTTCACCACGGCGGAGCTGAAGTCGAACTTCGTCGGGACCGAGAGAGAAGGGCGGATCAAGTGCGTCGCGGTTCCGGTGCACCGTGGCCGCACGACACAGGTCTGGGACGCCACCGTCATGCGGGGTGACGATCGGCCCATCGCCCATTTCAGATGCACGCAGATCGTGCTCTGGCCCGGTTAGCGGGGAACGTCTTACGGCGTCGGTTCAGAGTCCGAGCGGGAAAGAGAAGCCGAAGGCGATGAGCAGCGTCATGCCGGCGAGGGCCAGGTTCGCGAAGTCGCGCAACCTGCGGACGGTGGGCGGCTGGTCCACGAAGAGGCAGTCCGCGCCGCGGTTGCGCCGGGTGGCGAAGGCGAACGTGATCACGAGATGCGAGATGATCGTCAACCCGGCGACGATGGCATAGCCTTCCTCGGCGGTCCGGGCGTGATAGACGCCGATGCCGAACACGGCAAGCCAGGTGATCTCGCCCGACATCCGCTGCAGGAAGTCGATGACCTGGCCGGCAAACCCGGGCGTGTAGGAGAACTTGTTGAACACGTAGGGGCGGCACTGGGCATAGGCCGCGACGCGTTCCTTCGAAGCGTCGGTCATCCGGCTGAGCAGCGCGTCGAGCTGGGTGAAGCACTTGAGGTGGAGGAAGTTCGCCGCCACCATTGCGACGATCAGCGCGCAACCCAGGGCGCCGTAGGGAATGCCGGGGAAGACCGTCGAGGTCAGGTGCAGGCCCCCGATGTAGAGCACGACGAGCATGAACAGCCGGTTCTGCGCGGTGATCGTATAGTCGACGAATTCCACCGCGGCCTTGGTGCGGATGTCCTCGAGGTGCGCGGTGGCGGTTTCCTGCCGCGCCTCATATTCCTCGACGGGAACTCCCATCGCGTTCGCCATTCTTTCCGCCTGAAGCATCTTTCCGCACTCCCACATGTCTGTTGGGCGCAGATTGGCACAATCCGACTAAAAAGCCGTGAACCCGATAGTTTCAATTTTAGGGGTCGTGCGGGAGAAGGTCGGAGGGGAAAAGAAACGGCCCGGACGGTTGCCGCCGTCCGGGCCGGAATTGGTCGGAGCGGCGGGATTCGAACCCACGACCCCTTGTCCCCCAGACAAGTGCGCTACCGGGCTGCGCTACGCTCCGTCAGTCGTATCTGAGCGGTTCTTAGGTTCTTCGGCGGTCCGACGCAAGACCAAATCGACACCCGGAGGCGCGGACATGCACGGCAATGTCATGAACACGTGCAACCTTTTTGTGGAATAATCGTACCTGCAGGGTGTTGTTGAGGTCGGGAACGGGGTGACCCGGCGGGAAATGAACTGATGAAACCTACGCAGGAGAAACACATGTCGCGCGGACCTATCGTCAAAACGGCTCTGCTTGCCTTTTCACTGGCCCTGGCCTTGCCGACCGCACAGGCCATGGCGGCCGGCGCATCGGGAGATTCGCTGTTTTCGAAGCCGAAGAAGACACCCCCGGCCGCGAAGGCGCCGGTGAAGAAGAAAAACACGGTCACGAAGAAGAAGGCCACACCGCTGACGCCGATGCAGCGCGCGGAAGCCGATATTCGCGCGGGGCGTTTCCAGAAGGCGATCGACCGTCTGAACGGGATTGTCGAGAAAGAACCGAAAAACGCCGACGCCTGGAACCTGATCGGCTTCGCGTCGCGCAAGCTCGAAAAGTTCGATGCCTCGTTCAAGGCCTATGAAGCAGCGCTCGGTCTCGAGGCCAACCACAAGGGCGCCCTCGAATACCTTGGCGAGTGGTACCTCGACAACGACAAGCCGGAAGGTGCGCTCGAGCAGTACAAGGCGCTCTCTGCGGCCTGCGACGGCTGCAAGGAACAGCGCCAGCTGGAAACCGCGATCGTGGAATACACGGCCGAAAAGCTCGACGACGGGCAGCGCAAGTCCCTGCAGGAGAGGCTCGCCGCGGCCGGCCACTACAAGGGTCCCATCGACGGCGACTTCGGACCCGGCAGCCGGGCCGCCCTGCGCGCCTTCCAGGAGGAAAAGGGGATCGACGAAATCGGCCTGATGCCCGGGACTCTGGCCGCCCTGAACGGGGCGAGCTGACGGCCGCAGGCGCGGAACGGTCAGGTCGTTCCGGTGCGTCCGGATATCAGCCGGGCGAGCGTGCCGATGCCCGGCTCGATCTTTTCCTTCTCGATGGAGGAGAACCCGAGCCGGAAGAAGTTGCGCGGCGCGCGCGCATGGCCGGCGAAGTAGATGCTTCCCGGTTCTATGATCACCCCGTGGTCCAGCGCATCCGCGGCCAGCCGGTCGGCATCGAGACCGTCCGGGCCGCGGACCCAGAAACTCGTCCCGCCGAAGCTCGGCGCCTTCACCGATTGCGGCATGTGGGCGTCGAGGGCCCGGGCCATCGCCATCCAGCGTTCCCGATAGGCCCGGTGAAGCCTCTTGATGAGCGCGTCGTGGTGACCGAGTGCGAGGAAGATGGCGGCGGTGCGCTGGTTGTTGTTCGGCGGATGGCGTACCATCAGCCGCCTCAGGGCGCGGACCTCGCGAACGAACGCCGAAGGTCCGACGAGGAAACCGAGACGGAGGCCCGGAAAAAGCGTCTTGGAGAGGCTGCCCACGTAGAGCACCCGGCCGTTGCGGTCGAGTGACTTCAGCGCCGGGCTCGGTTCGCTGAGATAGTTGGTCTCGAACTCGTAGTCGTCCTCGATGACGATGAAATCCTGACGGGCGGCGGTCTCCAGGAGCCGCACACGCCGTTCGATCGGCATCGTGACGGTCGTCGGGAACTGGTGGCTGGGGGTCGTGAACACGACATTGCAGTCGTTCATGCGCCGGTCGATCCGCAGGCCGTGCTCGTCGACGGGAAGCGGGTTCAGGCGTTTGGTCCGCAGCGCGAAGATGTTTCTTACGTCCGGATAGCCCGGATCTTCCATGCCGACACGGGTTTCCTCGTTCACCAACAGGCTGGCGATCAGGTAGAGCGCGTTCTGGGCGCCGAGGGTGATGAGGATCTCGTCCTCGTTGGCCATGATGCCGCGACGCGGCAGGATGCGGGTGCGCACCTGCTCCACGAGGGACGGGTCGTCATCCTCGCGCACGTCGCTTGTCCACGCGTCCAGCCATTTGCGCCCGAGCGCCTGGCGGTTGCATTCGCGCCACTCCGCCATTGGGAACAGCTGGTGGTCGACCTGGCCGTAGATGAACGGGAACTCGTAGTCGTGCCAGTTTCTCGGCTTGACCAGGTTGTGCTGGCGCGCCGGCCGCTTCTTCAACCGTGCCGACCAGTCAACGTGCGGCGGTCCGGCGGCTTCCGGACCGTCGGGAACCGAGCGCGGTGGTGACGTGATCATCTGGCCGTCGCGCATCTGCTCGTTGACGTAGTAGCCGCTGCGCTCCCGGGCGACGAGATACCCGTCGTCCACCAGCCCCTGATAGGCGAGAACCACCGTGTTCCGTGAAATGCCGAGCGACTTGGCCAGACGCCGGCTGGAGGGGACGGGCTCGTCACTGGGCAGATGGCCGTCCAGGATGGCGGAGACCAGCATCTCACGCACCTGCGCCTGGAGACTGTTCTTGCTACCGGGCGGGAGATGGAAAAGGGAGTCGCGCATGGGGTAACGGGCTGTACTTTTCTGGTCTTATCAAATGCCGGAAACTGGTGCTTTTCTGAGTCCAGATCGAACATTACGGTGCATTACCAAGTCCGGGCAAGCCGTCTGCAATTCCCCGAATTCCCGGTTGGTTTCTGTGGAGCGATCACCAATGCAATACACTGCCAATTCCCTCGAAAACTACTGGATGCCGTTTACGTCCAACCGCGACTTCAAGGCTGATCCGCGCCTTGTGACCAAGAGCGAGGGCGTGCACATCTGGGACCACAAGGGCGGTCGGGTTCTGGATGGATCGTCCGGCCTGTTCTGCTGTGCGGCCGGTCACGCCCGCAAGGAAATCGCCGATGCGGTCCATGCGCAGTTGCTTTCGAACGACTACACGTCGCCCTTCGGCCTCGGTCATCCGGGCTCGTTCGAACTGGCGCAGAAGGTGGCGCGGATCTGCCCCGACGGGATCGACCACGTCTTCTTCGTGAATTCCGGTTCTGAATCGGTCGATACCGCGCTCAAGATGGTGATGGCCTACCACCGTGCGAAAGGCGAGGGCCAGCGGACCCGCTTCGTCTCGCGCGAGCGCGCCTACCACGGCGTCAATATCGGCGGTGTGTCCCTGAGCGGCATGGTGAAGAACCGCGAGACCTTTTCCGGTGTCATGCCGAACGTCGTGTGCATGCGCCACACGTGGTTGGCGGAAAACCGGTTCACGCGTGGCCAGCCGGAGAACGGCGCGGAACTGGCCGAGGATCTCCAGCGGTTCGTCGAGACCTATGGCGGGTCGACCATCGGGGCGTGTTTCGTGGAACCGATCGCCGGGTCGACGGGCGTGCTCGTGCCGCCGAAGGGGTACCTCGAGCGCCTGCGGGAAATCTGCGACGCCAACGGCATACTGCTGGTTTTCGACGAGGTGATCTGCGGTTTCGGACGTCTCGGCAAACCGTTCGCCTCACAGGCCTTCGGCGTGACGCCGGACATCATGACCATGGCCAAGGCCCTGACCAACGGTGCGCAGCCCATGGGCGCCGTCGCGGTCAAGGACGACGTCTACGACACGATCATGAATGCCGCCCCGGAGAATGCGATTGAGTTCTTCCACGGTTATACCTACTCCGGACATCCCGCGGCATGCGCGGCCGGGATCGCCACGCAGGACATCTACGAGCGTGAAGGCCTGTTCGACAGGGCAGCCGAACTCTCCGACTATTTCCTCGATGCGGTGTTCGACTTGCGCGACCTCGACATGATCACGGACATCCGGGGCTACGGCCTGCTGGCGGGCATCGACCTGAAGCCGGGATCCGCTCCGGGCATGCGCGGCACGGAAGTCCAGAAGAAGCTGTTCTGGAACGGGCTGCACATCAAGTTCACGGGTGACGCCGGCATCATCGCGCCGCCGCTCATCGCGGAGAAAAGCCACATCGACGAAATCTGCGAAGTGCTCCGCAAAACGCTTTCGTCCCTGAACTGACGAACCAGACAAGCCCCGGTAAGACCTGCCGGGGCTTGTTTTTTCTTGACTTGCCCCGGGGCGTCGTGCGGTGTTGGTGGCAGGTCCGGAATGCGAATGCGGGAATGCAATTCCGGGACCCGGTTGAAAATCATGATCAGACTTTCACTGCTGTTTTCCTTCATCGTCGCGTTGAGCCTCACGGCTCCGGGCGGTCTCGTCGCGGCGGAAAAGGAAGTCACGATCGGCTACCAGAAGATCTACAATCCCTGGAAGATCATCATTGCCGACCGTCTGCTCGAAAAGAGCACCGACTATCGCATCAACTGGCGCGCGTTCTCGTCAGGGGCGAAGGTGACCGAAGCCATGGCCGCCGGACAGGTGCAGATTGCCATGGCGGGATCGAGCCCCATCGCGGCGGCGGTCAGCAACGGCCTCCAGGCTGAACTCTTCTGGATCGTGGAAGACATCGCCGATGCCGAGGCTCTCGTGGTTCGCGACGGATCCGGCATCGTCGCGCCTCGCGACCTGCGGGGCAAACGGCTTGCGGTGCCGTTCGTGTCCACGGCGCATTTCCACACCCTGTTCGCCATGGAGCAGTTCGGACTGGATCCCGTCGAGGTCGAACTCCTGAACATGCCGCCCGATGCCATCGCGTCGGCCTGGGACAGCGGCCGGATCGACGCCGCCTTCATCTGGAACCCGACGCTCGGGCGCATCAAGCAGACCGGGAAGGTCCTCGTCACGAGCGGCACGCTCAACCGATGGGGAAAGGCCACGTTCGACGGCATGATCGCCATGAAGGACTGGGCCGTCGTGAACCCGGATTTCATGAAGACCTTCGTCAGCGCTCTGGCTGCGGCGGACGAGGACTACAGAAACAACCGCGAGGAGTGGACAGCCGACTCCGAGCCGATCAGGAAGATCACGCGGGTCGTCGGCGGAACCACCAGGGACGCTGTGGACGGACTTTCGCTTTACCGGTTTCCCGACATGCAGGAACAGGTGTCCGACAAGTGGCTGGGCGGCGGGGACAGCGGCGGGGCCGCGCAGGCGCTCTATCACACCTCCGCGTTTCTGCTGGCAGAGAAAAAGATCGACAGGATGCTGGAGTCCTACGGATCGGCCGTCAATCCCAAGTGGGTGAGCGAGGCGCTCGAGCCCTGATCCACGCGTCTGCCGCGGGCAGTCCCCACGCAATTCCCACCAGAATGAAGAAGTGCCGCCAGTGGTCGGTATCGACGATCACGCCCTCGGCCGCCAGGCCGGCGAATGAAGCCAGCGTAACGATGGCGTAGGTCTTCAGCGGCGAAGGCAGGTTCAGGCTGGCGCAGAGCCGCGCAAGCGTCGCGGTGACGAGCGCGAAATAGGCAAAGCCTCCGAGCCATCCGCTGTTGAGAAAAACGTT
This sequence comes from Hyphomicrobiales bacterium, assembly GCA_965227875.1. Taxonomy (GTDB): domain Bacteria; phylum Pseudomonadota; class Alphaproteobacteria; order Rhizobiales; family JAJFHC01. The sequence goes on along the minus strand of OZ245783.1, from coordinate 4,683,605 downwards.
CAGATAGACGTTGTGAACTTCCTCGCCCCAGATCGCCGAAAAATCACGTGCGCCGATGCCGAGTGGCGAGGTCACGATGATTCCCGCCGCATGGGCCTGGCCGTTGAAGCGCCCGTGCCCGCCGGTGTCGTAGGACTGGACCAGTTGCGCGCGCTCCGCGAGCAGCGAGGCGATGTCGGTCATCGACACCAGCAAGAGCAGTCCGACCGCGGCGATGATCGCCGACAGCAGCACAATGCCCGTCATGCGCAGGCGATAGGCCGGGTCGCGCTCGAAATAGGCGATGAGGGCAAGCGCCAGCGCGATGGACACCGCGGCATTGCCCCAGGCGCCACGGGAAAAGCTGATCAGAATGCCAAGTGCGAGGACCGCCGCTGCCGCGGCATAGATGCCTGTCTGCACGACGGGAGACCTGAACATGCGTTCCATGCAGAAGAGCAGAGGGGGAACGAGAAACGGGGCGAAGACGTTCGGGTCCTTGAAAGTGCCCTTGGCTCGCCCGTAGAGCGTGAACTGGTCGTAGGCGCCGGGCAGGAGATCGAAATACCCCACGATCCCGGCCAGGCCCGCGATGACCGCGCCAACGACGTAGCCGTTGAAGATGACCGGGAGCGCGCGGGTTGGGTCGTGTCCGACATAGGCGGCAATGAAGACTGCGGCCACCGCGAGATACCCGGTGATCGCAACGAACCTGGCGGTTTCCCCAAAGAACGACGAGGCAGGTGTCGCCATGAGCCCGCCGGTGATCCAGAGGCAGAGAAGGAGTAGGGCCGGGAACACCGAGCCGGGCAGCCTCAAGCCGAAGAGAAAGAAGGCTCCCGCAAGCGCGAGAATGGCGAGGTCGAAGGGTGCCGGTTCGACGAAGACGATCCCGCCAAGCATGAAGACGAGCGCCACGGCGATATCGCCGACCGACGGCATTTGCAGGCGGGACGGGGCGGCGGGCGCGAATGAATGCGCCATTTCAGGCCGTGTCCTTGCCGGCTGGCGGGTGCAGCGGGGCCGGATGGACCCGTCGGCTCCGTGTTCCGGCCTGTTCGATCAGGGCAAGGTAGAACCGCGTGACATCCTCGACCATGGTGCCGACCGGGAACAGACTGCGGGCCCGCTCCTGAAGCCGTATGGTGCGTGCATCCGAGGCACTTTCGTCAGCTAGGTCTCGCCTGATGGCGGCGCCGAGTTCTTCGGAACTGTCCGGGCACACCAGGGCGGGCGCGTCTTCGCCGAATATCTCGGGAATGCCGCCCACGCGTGTGGCGATCATCGGTTTCGCGGCGGCGGCGGCCTCGAGAACGATGTAGGGAAACGACTCGGCACGCGACGGCACGACAAGAATGTGGCCTTTCGCGAAAGCCCGTCGCGCCGGCATCGCGGATTTGAACGTGACCCGGTCGGCGAGGTCCAGTTCGCGGGCCATGTCTCTGAATGCGGTTTCATCCGGACCGGACCCGACCACCAGGGCCGTGGTCTCGCGATCCGGGCACGCGGCCAGGGCGTGGAGCAGAAGGTCGACGCCCTTGAGGTGTCGCAGTTCACCGATGAAGAGCAGGTCGCTTGCGTCATCGTCGAGAGGGACCGGCTCGAATTCACTTTCGTGAAGCCCATTGGGAATTACCCGGGCACGGTCGCCGGGCGAGGCGACCTTTTGGGCAAATGCCGATTGTCCGAACCTGCTTTCGAAAACGAGGCCGTCGGTCACGGGAAGCAGGGCGCGTTCGAGGGCGAGAAAGAGGAACCCTGCAGGGCTTGACCTTTTGTAATGCAGGCTGCCGCCATGAGGCGTGTAGATCGACACCGGTGACTTCCGCCAGGCCGCGATCCGCGCATAGGCGCCACCCTTGGCTCCGTGGCCGTGCACGACGTCGGCCTCCAGGTCGCGCACGATCTGCCTTGTTTCGACAAGGACCGACAGGTCCGACACTCCGATGCTTCGGGCCATCGGCAGTCGCGTCACGCCGAGTGCGCATGTTTTCTCGAGATCGCGCAGACGGTTCTCCGCGTCCGGTCCACCGGTCGAGGAGTCGCAGATCAGACCGACTTCGTATCCCGATTCCGCCTGACCGCGTGCGAGATCGCAGACATGGCGGAACAGGCCACCGACAGGGGCACGGAAACAATGAAGAATTCGAAGTGGCCGGGCCATACGCACTACAACCTCAAGCTGGCATGGCGTCAGAAGAAGCGTTCTTCGACGACGATCGTGTCTCCCGGCATCACCGTTGACGTTGGTTTGAGTTTCATGCGCACGGGACCCTGAACGGTATGTCGCGTGACCTTGACCTTGCTCTTGCGGGCCCGAGGCGAGTAACCGCCTGCGATGGCCACGGCGGTCTGGATCGTCATGCCGACGACGTACGGATACTGGCCGGCCTTGACGACCTCGCCGAGAATGAAGAAGGGCCGGTAGCCGATGATCTGGACCGCAACGTCCGGATTGCGCAGATATCCATCGCGCAGTTTGGCGGCGATGAGGGCCTGGGCCTCGGCGCTCGTCATGCCGCCCAGTCTGACCTGGGAGATGAGAGGCATGGAGATGTTGCCGTTTCCGTCGACAAGGTATTCGCCCGTCAGGCCGGTTTCACCGAAGACTGTGATCCGGAGCCTGTCGCCGCTGCCCAGCCTGTAGGCGGTATCGGCATAGGCGACCTGGGTGGACTGGTCGAAACTCGCTTGCAGCGGTTGCGGGGCGCCCTGGGCAACGATCGTGCCGGGAAAGTACACCTTGCCGTCGGAAGCCCTGGGCACGGGGTAGGGGGACGCTGGCGCGGTCTGCTGCGTGACGCCGGCGACCTTGGCGCGCTTGCCACGCAGGTGATCGCAGGACGAAAGCCCGGCGCCGACAACAGCGAGCAGCAGGAGCCGCCATAGCGCTTTTGTGTTGAATAGCCGCATCACTTCGAGAATCGCTACCGCCGGTTAACCATGATTCCCTTATGGATAACCCGGCATTCCTTAAGAATTCCTAAGGGCCGGCGGTTCGTTCCGATACGTCCGTTAAGGAAATGGTTACCAAAAAAACGGATCGTTCAGGTGCGATCGCAGCAATGGAATCAGCGTGACTGTATGAGCCCCAACAGCACAGATGCACCGCTTCACGGCCGGGCGGCCGGTGCCGGGTACCCGGTTGCCGATGGTGGCGTGGGTGTCGGCGCGCTGATTGGCGGCCTCTGGCGGCGCAAGGCGCTCATCCTTTTTCTTTCGGTCCTGATCGTAGGGGGCACCGGGCTCTTCCTCCTGATGGCGACGCCGAAGTTCACGTCCGAAGGCCGTTTGCTGATAGAGGACCGCGAGACGGTCTACACCCGGTCCACCGTCGAACGCGTTCCGCTGACCGCGCCCGACCTGCTCGCCATCCAGAGCGAAGTGCAGGTGCTCCTGTCGCAGGACCTGGCCCTCGGGGTCATCGAGGAACTCGGACTCGCCACGCATCCCGCGTTCGGAAAAAGCAACGAAAGATCTGTGTTCGATCTTGCCCTGAAGCTTGCCGGGCTCCGCGACGGCGCTGCCGGCACGTCCGGCAACGAACGCCTGCTGGAGAAATTCTCCGATGGCCTTCTGGTGCATCCGGTGCCGAATTCGCGCGTGATTGCCGTCAGTTTCACGTCGACCGATCCGCAGCTTGCCGCGAAAATCGTGAACACGCTGCTCGACCGCTACGTGAACGCGACTCAAATGGCCAAGTTCGAATCGACCCGCCAGGCGACGGAATGGCTGGGGCAGCGCATTCGCAGCCTGCAGCGCCGCGTTGCGGATGCCGACCAGAAAATCGAGACCTTCCGTGCCCAGTCCGGTCTACTCGAAGGTGCGGCCTCGACGCTGGACCGTCAGGAGCTTTCGGAACTCAACTCCCAGATCACCCTGGCAGCGGCTGCACGAAGCGATGCCCAGGCGCGGGCGGACGCGATCAAGGACATGCTGCAGCGCGAGGGTGGCGTGGAGTCCGCCCCCGAAGTGCTCAATTCCAGGCTCATCCAGAGGCTGGCCGAGCAGCAGGCGTCGCTTCGCAGCAAGATCGCCGACCTGAGCGTGACCTACCTGCCCAACCACCCGAACATGAAACGGCTGGAAGCCGAACTTCTCGGACTCGACAGGCAGATCCGCCGCGAAGCGCTCAAGATCGCCGAGGGCCTGGAGGAACAGGCGCAGGCGGCGAGCGACCGCGAGCAGGGGCTTCGCAACAGGCTCGCCGAACTCAAGACCCAGGTCGCTCTCACCAACCAGGATGGCGCAAGGCTGAGCGCGCTCCAGCGCGAAGCGGATGCGAACAAGAAACTCCTCGATTCCTACCTGAGCCGGTATCGCGAAGCGAGCACGCGAGACAGTGCGACTTCGGTGCCGCCCGGGGCGCGCATCATCTCGACCGCGCAGGTGCGCAGTACGCCGAGCTTCCCGAAAAAGGGACCTATCCTGCTGTTCGCTGTTATCGGGTCGCTTGTCTTCGGCGTTCTCGTGGCGTTCGCCGGCGAACTCGTTTCCCAGTCCGGCGCCGTGTCCTACGCCCAGCCGATCCCAGTGCGACATGACGGCATGTCCCTGCGTGCGGCGGACGCGCGCCAACACCCAGCCGCACCGGAAGCGCATGGTGAAATGCCGGCGATGGTGCATGCCGCCGGTGTGGACGACTCGCAGATGCTCAGGAACAGCTTCGACTCGCATCAACCGGCCGGAACCATCTACCCGCCGGTCGTCGCACTGCCGCGGATCGACGGTGTGCAGTCCGTTTCGGACCTGCCTCGAAACGTGGTCTACGACAGCGGATCCGCATACGCGACGGCCATACAGAAACTGCACGAGGCCCTGGCGTCACGACTGGATGCGTCTGGCGCGCGCCGGATCGTGGTCACGTCATCCCATGATGGTCTCGGGCGAACGACGGTGGCCGCTTCGCTTGCGCGATCCCTGGCCAGATCCGGCATGAGGACGCTCGTGCTCGATGCCGATCTGCTGCATGCGGGGCTTGGCGAGGCGCTGAACATTCCCAAACGTGGCGGTCTTGCCGAACTGATGCTGGGAGAAGCGTCCTTCCGCGAGGTCGTGACGACCGACGAAGCGAGTGGGACGGATGTGATCACCGCCGGCTTTTCGACCGGACGCGCCGCCGGCCTGTTGGCCTCGGGGCGCATGGAACTCATCCTTAATGCTCTGGACAAGGCCTATGAGCGCATCGTGCTCGATGCACCGTCCGTCCTCGATTCGGAATTCGGAGGCAGCCTTGGATTGCTCGGGCCGCAGGCCGTCGCCCTTGTCGACGGCGCGAACATCGCACAGGTCAACACGATTGCCAGCAAGCTGATGGCAAGCGGTTGCACCGATGTCGTCACCGTGGATGCGTCCGCAATGGCGGGTTCGATGCAGAACCGCGCACGCGGCAGTCACGCCGCCTGAGGTTTCGCCTCAACGCCCTGAGATGAAGGTGTCCCTCATCGTCATGCGCGCGTGAAGCAGCGCCCGGCGCACGCGCTTCGCAACGGCAAACAGGGGAGGGGTATGCTTGACCTTCCTCTTGACCCATATCCCGCTTCGCAGAACCAGCGCATAGGCCATGCCCAACGTACTCAGCGGCATGATGGTTTCGTAGAGCGCAATTTCCCGGTCTTTCCACGCCAGTTTGTAGTCGGCGTCGCCCTGGGAGAGGTCGTAGTGTTCCAGCCCGGTGGCACACGCGGATTCGATCGACCGGCGCAGGACGAGGTCGCCGGGAGAATATCGGCTGAGGGGCCCTTCCGACATGGTCAGGATCATTCCGTAGAACGTCTTGCGGTAGGTGGTGCCGAATATGGAGGCGAGAGTCTCGTTCCCGACCCGCAACCGGTGGAGCAGGACCTCGGGTGCTCTTCCGCCGGTCCGCGCATCGAGGGCCAGAACGAAATCCCTGAACTCCGGACCGAACAACTCACCGACCCCGATCTGGTGCATCTGGGCGGTCTTCATGTTCATCATTTCGTCGAAATAGACGCCGATCTCATCGCGGCCGGACGCCCGCTCGAATGAGACCTTTCCTTCGCTCTCAAGTTTCCGTTCGCGCTTGCGGGCGCCGCGCCGCGTGGATGCGGAACGCTTTTGCGCATAGAGGTCGTCGAACGGTTTATCGAGATCGAGCACATAGGACGTGTTCGGAGAAAGCTGGCGTCCGGACGAGAGTAGCGGGTTGGTCATCTGGCCGATGCGATCGGGCTGGTCGCAGAGGTGGACCGCGTCGCATTCCGGGACCTCGGCGGCAATCCGCGTCAGGATGGAACCCTGGGAGGCTTCCGCCTGGTCGCGGAGCCAGTGCTCGTCGTAGAGACCGGACTGGTATCCCGCGTGTCCGAGGGCGAGCCAAGTCAGGACGTTGACGGCGCCCTTGCGTCGAATGGCGAGGGGAAGGAGAAATCTCGGGTCGCCTGTATCGGGGTCCCTGCCCACCACGATGCGGATCCCGCGTCGCGTGTTTCTGCCGAGCGTGTTCGTCCAGGCATGGAGCCAGTCGTAACTCTGGAAGACGGAGCGGGGAAACCGCGCTTCAAGGGCGCGCCAGTCGTCCTCCACGTCTTCGAGCGTCAGGGATATCTGGATGGAAATGTCCGGACACAGGGCTGGCGCCAGGCCGGTTTCCGCCTTGGCGTCGGCCTTTTCCTCGGCTCTGAATGAGGCCAGTGATGCCATTTCCGTTTCCGTGACCGATCCGTAACCGGTGTCTAAGATACTGCTGTCACTGAAGGTGTCATATCAGCCAGTTATCAAGATTCTGTTAGGAACAGGTTCGAAGAAACCCGGCCGTAAGGCATTTTTCAACCTGTCTATGAGAAGGTTTGAACCTGAATTTCAAAGACATGGGCAGTTTTCCCTATGAATCCGACCTTCATACGAACAGGGCTGAATACGCTTTATTACTCCGGAGCTCATCGGCTGTTCGGTTCCAGCTGGGCGGGGATGGGGGCGATTTTCATGCTCCATCACATCAAGCCGGGAGGAGGGGTGCCGGACACCGGTTTCCACCCCAATGGCGTTCTCGAGATATCGCCGGAATTCCTGGACCAGAGCCTGACGTTCCTGCGGGCTGCGGGATTCGAGTTCGTGTCGCTGGCCGATGCGGTCGACCGTATCCGGGCCGGGGAGTCGGATCGTCGGTTCGTCTGTTTCACCATAGACGATGGTTACCGGGACAATCTCGAACATGGCCTGCCGGTGTTCGAGCGCCATGACTGCCCGTTCACTGTGTTCGTGACGACGGGGATCGTCGAGGCGACGACGGAACTGTGGTGGCTGGCTCTGGAAGAGATGATCCGTGAAAACGACGCCTTTTCGATCGACATCGCAGGCGAAACGCGCGATTTCGACACGTCGGACATCGAACTCAAGCATCAGGCCTACGCGGCGGTGTACTGGCCTTTCCGGAACATGCCGGAGAAGCCGCAACGCGAACTGATCCGCCGACTGTGCGACAGGTACGATGTGGATCTCGAGACGATGTGCCGTCGCGAGGCGATGACCTGGGACGAGGTCCGCACGCTGGACGCGGCTCCGCTTGCGACGATCGGGGCCCACACGCTCGATCACTTCGCGGTGCGCAAGCTGGATGAAGAAGATGCCTTGCGCGAGATGACGGAAAGCCGTCGGCGGATCGGCGAGGAAACCGGGCGCGTGCCGGAGTTCTTCTGTTATCCCTACGGCGATCCCGGGTCCGCCGGACCGAGGGAGTTCGGCCTTGCCGCACGTGCAGGTTTCGCTGCCTCGGTGACCACGCGCAAGGGCATGGTCTTTCCGGAGCACGCCTGGCATCTGCAGGCCCTGCCGCGCGTGTCGCTGAACGGCGACTACCAGGCGCTGCGCTATATCGACGTCTTCATGAGCGGTGCGCCGTTCGCACTTCTGAACCGGTTCCGCCGGGTCAACGCCGCCTGAGGTCCTCGTGTCCGCTCAGTCATCATCGTCGGGCCGTTGCATCCACTTGATGAGCAAGCCCGCGGGAACCGTCCAGGCAAGGCCCGCGGCGACATAGAACACCGCCTCGACCAGTTTCGAGGATTCGGGAAGAATCCTGACGGCGAAGGCCATGACGACAAGCGCGTAGACGATCAGGAACACGACGAGCGCGACCATTCCGATAAATTTCCGGGTGCGGACATTGAGAGGCGCCATTCGTGTTCCTTTCTCGTTCAGACCGGACGTTATCATCTCCGCCGGTCATGCCTCACATAGATCGCCGCGACGCCGTGTCACGGTGTCCCTTCAGAGGGCTTGGCGCTATCTCGACCCACATCATCAGCCGGTTTGCAGGAGCATCTGCCAGATGGTTGCGACGGGACACACGGACGAAGCGCGCGAGGGACAGGCCGGCGGGGCGGACGGGCATCGCGCCGTCCGGATCTGGCTGATGACGGTCGCCGCCCTCATCTTTCTGATGGTTATCGTCGGGGGCGCGACCAGGCTTACGGATTCGGGGCTTTCAATCACCGAGTGGCAGCCGATCATGGGGGCGCTGCCGCCGATGAGCGATGCGGCGTGGCAAGAAGCGTTCGCGAAGTACAAGGAAATCCCCGAGTACAAGATTGTCAACAAGGGCATGAGTCTCGACGAGTTCAAGTCCATCTTCTGGTGGGAATGGGCGCATCGATTTCTCGGGCGGTTCATCGGCATCGCCTATTTCGTCCCGATGCTCCTCTTCTGGCGGCGCGGCATGCTGCCCGACCGATACAAGCCGCACTTCGCCGGTATTTTCGTGCTCGGAGGACTGCAGGGCGCGCTCGGCTGGTACATGGTCAAGAGCGGCCTCGTGGACCGTGTCGATGTCAGCCAGTACCGGCTGGCGGCGCATCTCGGGCTCGCGGTGCTCATCTACGGTGCCGTGGTCTGGCTTGTGCTCCGGCTCTCGCCGGCGCAGGGCAGTGCTTCACGCAGCGGTGCGCCGCGGATGGCGCGGAGCCTTGCGTCGCTCCTCGTGGGGCTTGTGTTCCTGCAGGTCATGGCTGGCGCGCTGGTGGCCGGGATGCATGCGGGACTGATCTTCCCGACCTGGCCCGACATGAACGGCGACTTCGTGCCGCAGGGCCTGATGGCGGCGAGTCCCTGGATCCTGAATTTTTTCGAGAACGCGACGACGGTGCAGTTCGATCATCGGATCCTGGCCTACGTCATTTGCGCCGTGGCCGTCTGGCAACTGGTCGTGATCATGCGGGCGGCTTCCGAAGGGGCTGTCGCTCTCTCGGCCGTGCTCGTGTGCCTCGCCGTTTTTGCCCAGGTCGGACTGGGCATTTGGACCCTGTTGAGCGGGGTGAAGCTGGAACTGGCGCTTGCGCATCAGGCGGGCGCGATCGTGCTCTTCACCGCAACGCTCTGGCACCTTCACCTGCTCAAGAGGCAATCTTAAGCGAAAAAAGGCCCGGACCGTGTATCCGGTCCGGGCCCTTCGTGAGAACCTGTCTCGATCGACGGTGGATCAGGCTGCGGCGAGGGCCTGCTCCAGATCGGCGATGATGTCTTCCTTGTTTTCCAGTCCGATGGACAGACGGACCACGTCGGGACCGGCGCCCGCGGCGATCTGCTGCGGTTCGGGCAACTGGCGGTGAGTTGTGGATGCAGGGTGGATGATAAGGCTGCGCGTGTCGCCGATATTCGCGAGGTGGCTCAGCATGTTGACGTTGCTCACCACCTTCACGCCGGCCTCGTAGCCGCCCTTGACGCCGAAAGTGAACACCGCACCGGCGCCATTGGGTGCGTATTTCTGCTGCAGGTTGTGGAAACGGTCACCGCTCAGGCCGGCGTAGTTGATCCACGACACCTTGTCGTGGCCGCTGAGATACTCGGCGACGGCCTTGGCGTTGTCGCAGTGACGCTGCATGCGCAGGGACAGGGTTTCCATGCCGGTCAGGATGAGAAACGCGTTCATCGGCGACATGGCCGGTCCAAGGTCACGCAGGCCGAGTACACGGCAGGCGATGGCGAACGCCATGTTGCCAAAGGTCTCGTGGATCTTGAGGCCATGATAGCTTTCGCAAGGCTCGGACAGCGTCGGATAGCGACCTTCGCGCGACCAGTTGAACGTTCCGGCGTCGACGATGATGCCGCCCATGGAATTGCCGTGGCCGCCCATGAACTTCGTGAGCGAATGGATCACGATGTCCGCGCCGTGATCGATGGGGCGGCAGAGATAGGGGGTGGCAAGCGTGTTGTCGACGATGAGCGGAACACCGGCGCGGCGCGCAATCTTGGAGACCGCCTCGAGGTCGGTGACCAGGCCGCCGGGATTGGCCAGGGATTCCACGAAGATCGCCTTGGTCTTCGGCGTGATCGCGCGTTCGATGCTCTCCACGTCGGTGACATCGGCCCACACGACCTGCCAGTCGAACTTCTTGAAGGAGTGATTGAACTGGTTGATCGAACCGCCGTAGAGCTGCCGCGCGGCAACGAACTCGTCGCCGGGTTCGAGGATGGTATGGAACACCAGCAACTGTGCTGCGTGGCCCGACGCCACGGCGAGGGCCGCGGTCCCGCCTTCGAGCGCTGCGACCTTTTCTTCCAGGACGGCCGTCGTGGGATTGGTGATCCGGGTGTAGATGTTACCGAAGGCCTGCAAGCCGAAAAGGCTCGCGGCATGGTCGACGTCGTCGAAGACGAAGGAGGTCGTCTGGTAGATCGGTGTCGCGCGCGCGCCCGTGGCCGGGTCGGGCTGGGCGCCGGCATGAATTGCGAGAGTGTCGAATCCTGGGTTTTCGCTCATGACTGGTTCTCCTGTTCGCGGGGCAAGGTGTCGAGGGAATGAAGACCTTGTTCTTTATTCAGTATCGCGTGTTCGTTCAAACGTCCGTTTCGTCCGGTCTGTCGCACGGCCTGTCTTTCGAGTCAATCGGTTGCCGGCGTCCCGGTTAACATTGCGGCGGGCTCAGTCTTTCTCCGGCGCGATGCGCAGGCTCTGGACGCGTTTGCCGGACATGACCTGCCGCCGCGACGAGATGCGGCGGGAATTGACGCCCACCCAGGCGATTTCACCCGAAAGCCGTCCGTACTCGATCTTCGGACAGCGGTCCATGACCACTTTCAATCCGGCCTGTTCGGCACGGGCCGCGGCCTCGTCATTGCGTACGGAAAGCTGCATCCAGACCACCCGTGCGCCAATCCTGATCGCATCGTCGGTCAACGGTCCGGCGGATTCCGAGTTGCGGAAAATGTCGACCATGTCGACGGGAACGGGAATGTCGTCGAGTGACGCGTAGACTTTCTGGCCAAGTATCTCCCCGCCGGCCTCGCGAGGATTGACCGGGATCACCGTGTAACCCTTTTCGATGAGGTACTTCATGGCGAAGTAGCTCGGACGCACGTTGTTGGCGCTGGCGCCGACCATCGCGATCGTCTCGACTTCGTTGAGGATGCCGCGGATGTAGGCTTCGGAATAGTCGTCGTGGTTCATGCCCGCGTCACCGGTCCTGCCATTCGGGGCTGCGTTTCTCGATGAAGGCGCCGATGCCTTCCTCCGCATCCCGCGCGAGCATGTTCTCGACCATGACGCGAGAGGCATAGGCGTAGGCCTCCTCAAGCGGCATTTCGGCCTGGCGGTAGAACGCCGTCTTGCCGGTCGTCAGGGTGAGGGAGGATTTCGACGCGATCTTGCGCGCCAGTTTCTCCGTCTTTGCCGCAAGCTTGTCGGCCGCGACCACCTTGTTGACCAACCCGAAACGCCGCGCGCGCCGCGCCGAGATCATCTCGCCCTCCAGGAGCATCTCCATGGCGTGCTTGCGCGAAACGTTGCGGCTGATCGCGACCATGGGAGTGGAGCAGAACAGGCCGATATGCACGCCGGGCGTACAGAATGTCGCGTGTGTCGAGGCGACAGCAAGATCGCAACTGGCGACGAGTTGGCAGCCCGCCGCCGCGGCGATGCCCTGGACACGTGCGATGACCGGTTTGGGGCAGTGGACGATGGACATCATCATGCGGCTGCATTGCTGCATGAGATCGGAGAAATAGGCGCGGCCACCGTCCGCGTCGGAGCGGCGTACGGTCATTTCCTTCATGTCGTGGCCGGACGAGAATGCAGGTCCTTCGGCGGCAAGCACGATGACGCGCGTGTCCGCGTCTTCACCGAGCCGGGTGAAGGTCGCATGCAAGGCTTCGATAACGTCCTCGGAGAGACAGTTGCGCCTTCGGGGGCGAACGAGAGTCACTGTCGTCACGCCGTCCGCCTGTTCGACAGTCAGCGGCTTGGGAGCCGGGTCGGGTGACCGTGCAAGCCGGGACATGTCGCTTTGTCCTCCGTCCTGTTCTGCCATTCTTGCCTTCGCCCGATGTTCCACGTTCACCGGACCTTTGCAATCTCCGATTTGACCGGGAGGTTCAATCTTCTATGAAGAAGCCGACATGAGACAACCCGGGAGACCGGAACAGGAGAGGGTGCAATCTGTGTTGGAACCGAGATTGAGTGTCGACGAAGTCGATGCGTTCATTGGTGAAGTCTACCCCAGTATCTGGATCGACGAGGACCAGCGGGATTTCCGCATCGAGCGGATCGGTCCCGGCGAGGCGACGCTGCGGATGTACTACAAGGAAAAGCACTTAAGACCCGGCGGCACGATCTCGGGCCCGGCCATGATGAGCCTTTGCGATCTTGCCATGTGGACGGTGGTGCTCGCCCATATCGGACCCTTCGCGGATGCGGTCACCGCCAATCTCAACATCAACTTCCTGAGGCGTCCGGGACAGGCCGACCTCGTCGCTACGGCCCGGCTCCTCAAGCTTGGCAGACGGCTGGCGGTGGGGGACGTGATCATGCATTGCGACGGCGACGACCGTGCGGTCGCGCATTGCACCTGCAGTTATGCGATACCGAAGACGGCGTGAAGTGCGGTAAAATAATACCGCATATTTAACAGCCTGTTTTACAAGCGATAATTCTGCTGTTTTGCGGTTGACATGAACGCGGAAGAGGCATAGAACCCGTCGCGAACCGGGACGGACGACGAGTCCGTGCCCGCAACGGATTTCAATTCAGAGAGTTCCCATGAAAACGTACTCTGCGAAACCGGCGGATGTCGGCGAAAACTGGGTGCTGATCGATGCCGAAGGTCTCGTGGTCGGCCGCCTTGCCGCCATGATCGCGACCCGTCTGCGCGGCAAGCACAAGCCGATCTATACGCCTCATGTCGACTGTGGCGACCATGTCGTCGTCGTCAATGCCGACAAGGTGGTTCTCACCGGCAACAAGCGCACGGCGAAGACCTATTACTGGCACACCGGATATCCCGGCGGGATCAAGTCGCGCACGGCGGACAAGCTTCTCGACGGCCGCTTCCCGGAGCGTGTCCTGCAGAAAGCTGTCGAGCGGATGATGCCGGGCGGACCGCTGTCCCGCAAACAGCTCAAGAAGCTGAAGATCTATGCTGGTCCGGAACACAAGCACGAGGCACAGCAGCCGGAAGTGCTCGATTTCGCTGCCATCAATCCGAAGAATGCAAGGAGGGCCTGACGGTGGCCGAACAGGAAACCCACACGCTGGAAGATCTGCGTGACGCCATGGAAGGCGGCGCGACCGAGGCTGACGCGCCGGTGGTTTACGAGCGCAAGGTCGACGAACATGGCCGCGCCTACGCGACGGGCAAGCGCAAGAACGCCGTGGCCCGGGTCTGGATCAAGCCCGGCAACGGCCGGATCACGGTCAATGGACGCGACTACGAACAGTTCTTCGCGCGTCCGGTGCTGCGGATGATCCTGCAGCAGCCGCTCGAGGCAACCAACCGCAAGGATCAGTTCGACGTAACCTGCACCGTGTCGGGTGGCGGTCTGTCGGGCCAGGCCGGCGCCGTGCGTCACGGCCTTTCGCGGGCGCTGACCTTTTTCGAACCCGAACTGCGTCCGGTCCTCAAGCAGGGCGGCTTCCTCACCCGTGACAGCCGCGTCGTGGAACGAAAGAAATACGGCAAGCGCAAGGCCCGCCGCAGCTTCCAGTTCTCGAAACGCTAGAACGGACTGCACTTTCCTTCGAAGGCGGGACCCCGGTCCCGCCTTTTTTGTTTGCGCGATGGATTTCGCGCATTATCCGAACGGCCAGAACACGGAGCGAGTCATGACGGCAAGGGTATTCATCGACGGGGATGTCGGCACCACCGGCCTGCAGATCAAGGAACGGCTCGGTCAGCGCGGCGATATCGAGCTGATCGAAATCCCGGCGGAGTTGCGCAAGGATGCGACCGAGAAGGCTCGATGCCTCAACGCCGCCGATTTCGTCATCCTCTGCCTTCCCGACGATGCCGCGCGCGAGTCCGTCTCGCTCATCGAGAACGACCAAGTTCGGGTCATCGACGCCAGTTCCGCGCATCGCGTGGTGGAGGGCTGGACCTACGGTTTCCCGGAATACGAACCGGAGCAGTATGACCTGATCCGGTCGTCGTCGCGGGTGACCAATCCGGGATGCTACGCGATCACGTCCGTGGCCATACTGCATCCGCTGGTATCGGCCGGACTTGTCCCGGCTGACTGGCCGGTGACCATCAACGCGATCTCGGGATACTCGGGAGGCGGGCGCAAGCTGATCGAGCGGTTCGAGGACGACGCGTCTCCCGCCCACACCGATGCGGCCTATTTCGTCTATGGCCTGGGGCTCAAGCACAAGCATCTGCCGGAGATCACGAAGTGGGCGGGGCTCGCGCGTCCACCGGTTTTCGTGCCGAGCGTGGGCCGCTATGCGCAGGGCATGATCGTCCAGGTGCCGCTTGCCCTGTGGGCGCTCGACGGGCAGGTCACCGCGGAGCAGCTCCACGAAACGCTGCGGGCCCATTACGACGGCTGCCGGTTCGTTACGGTTCCCGAACCGGGCGATATCGCGGCCATCGGCGAACTCGATCCCGAAGCGCTGAACGGAACAAACGAACTTCGCCTGCACGTCTTTGCATCCGAGGACGGGTCACAGGCGGTTGTCATCGGCCTTCTGGACAATCTTGCGAAAGGCGCCTCGGGTCAGGCGGTCCAGAACCTCAACATCATGATGGGCGTCGCGGAAGAAACCGGTCTGGATGCGGCGGCCTGAGGCAGGAGCGCTCCGGGACGGGCGATCCGTCCCCGCGCGGTCTGCTCGCCGGTGTCAGTGCTTCTTGTCCGAGCGTACCCTCACGTAGGAGCCCGGCGCATCCTCGATCGGCTTGAGCTTGCCGTCGCCGGGTATGCGCGCGTCGACCAGCTTGCCCGACCGCTGGGCGAGCCACCGCTTCCAGTGCGGCCACCATGAGCCGGGATGCTCCGTGGCGCCATCGAGCCAGCCTTCGATGGTTTTCGCCTTCGAGTTGTCGTTCGTCCAGTACTGGTACTTCTCGAACTGCGGCGCATTGACCACGCCGGCAATATGCCCGGAACCGGCCACCACCAGGGTGGTCTTGCCGCCCATGAACTCGCCGATGCGGAACACCGACTTCAGTGGCGCGATGTGATCCTCGCGCGCGGCGAGGTTGTAGACCGGAATCTTCACGTCCGACAGGTCCAGGTCCACGCCTCCAAGGTTCATCTGCTTCCGGCTGAGCCGGTTGTTGAGATAACACTCGCGCAGGTAGAAGCTGTGCGTAGCCGCCGGCATGCGGGTGGAGTCGGAGTTCCAGTACAGCAGGTCGAACGGGAAGGGATCCTTTCCCATCAGGTAGTTGTTGATGACGTAGGACCAGATGAGATCGTTCGAACGCAGCATATTGAAGGCGGACGCCATCGACTTGCCCTCGAGATAACCGGTCTCGCGCATTTTCGATTCGACGGACTTGATCTGCTCCTCGTCGACAAAGACCAGGAGGTCGCCAGCATGTTCGAAGTCGACCTGGGTTGTGAAGAAGGTGGCGCTCTTGATGCGCTTGTCGCCGACGGCGGCGCAATAGGCCAGCGTGGCGGCAAGCATGGTGCCGCCGATGCAATAACCGATCGCGTTGACGTCCTTTTCGCCTGTCGCTTCCTCGACCGCGCCGACGGCCGCCAGCACGCCATCGAGCATGTAGTCCTCGAACGTCTTTCTCGCCAGCCGCTCGTCGGGGTTTACCCAGGACACGACGAACACGGTCACGCCTTCTTCGACGGCCCACTTGATGAACGACTTCTCCGGATTGAGATCCAGGATGTAGAACTTGTTGATCCAGGGCGGAACGATGAGCAGCGGGCGCTTGTAGACCTTTTCCGTGGTCGGGGTGTACTGGATCAGCTGGATGAGTTCGTTCTGGAACACCACCTTTCCAGGCGTGGTGGCCAGGTTCTTGCCGACCTCGAAGGCATCGAGGTCCGTCTGGCGGATCGACAGCTGGCCGTCGCCGCGTTCGAAATCCTCGATCAGGTTCTCGAGGCCGTTGACCAGGTTCTCGCCGTTCGTTCTGATGGTCTCCTTGAGAACCGCGGGATTGGTCAACAGGAAGTTGGAGGGCGAGAGCGCGTTAGCGATCTGCTCGACATAGAAGTCAGCCTTGTGGCGGGTATGTTCGTCCAGCCCTTCGGCATGATCGACGGTCTCGCGCGCCCACTGGGTCGTGAGCAGGTAGGACTGCTTCAGAAAGTCGAATATCTGGTTGCGTTCCCAGTCCGGATCCTTGAACCGCTTGTCGCCGCGTTCCGGGCGGATGATCGGTTCCACCTCCTCGCCGAGCGCCTTTTGCCAGGTGCTCCGCCAGAGCGCGAGATGGCGGTTCCAGAGATCCGTCTGCGCCTCCATGAGCCGTTGCGGCTCGGTCACGAAGTGCTGAGCGAGTTCGAAGAAGGTCTGCGCCACGGAAGACAGTTCGCCGCCAGGCGCGGCGTCCTGTTTGTTCTCGGCCTGCTTTTCCAGAAACATGGAAAACAGTTCCGTCGTCTTCTGGGCAACCTTCGACATGTTCGCGGCGAAGGATTCCGGATCGTCGATCTTGAAATCGAGGGTCTGGGATTCGGTGTGTTTTGACATGTCTGTTCCCGCAGGTCGCCTTTCAAAGCTTATTCCACCTAAACATCGCGATGCAAATCTTCCATAGGACTTTCGCAGTTTTGCGGCGACAGGGTGACAATCGGCGAAGCGGTCGGCGATTCGCCGGGGCATTGCAAGCGTCGTCGGGACGATACTGCCACAAAACCCTTTGAATCCGTGAGCAGGATGCTAAAAGTGCGCGCGTTTCACTATCCCGACCGGCTGAAAGACACCTGCGCGATGGATCCCGAGTTTCACCGCATCAAACGACTGCCCCCTTACGTGTTCGAGGAGGTCAACCGCCTCAAGGCGAAGGCGCGTGCGGACGGTGCGGACATCATCGATCTGGGCATGGGCAATCCCGACATGCCGACACCGCCCCACATCGTCGAGAAACTGGTGGAGACGGTGCACAAGCCGCGCACGCATCGCTATTCGGCGTCGCGGGGCATTCCGGGGCTGAGGCGGGCCCAGGCGGCCTATTACGAGCGGCGTTTCAACGTCGGCCTGGATCCCGACACCCAAGTGGTCGCAACGCTTGGATCCAAGGAGGGGTTCGCCAATCTCGCCCAGGCGATCACGGCGCCGGGAGACGTGGTACTGGCGCCCAATCCGACCTATCCGATCCATGCGTTCGGCTTCATCATGTCGGGCGGCGTGATCCGGCACCTTCCGGTGGACCCGTCGGAGACGTTCATGCGGGCGCTCGACCGGGCGATGCACCATTCCATCCCCAAACCGATCGCGGTGGTGCTGAACTACCCGTCCAATCCGACGGCGCAGGTGGCGTCTCCCGACTTCTACCGCGAAGTCGTGGATTATGCGCGCAAGAACGACCTGATCCTGATCTCCGACCTGGCCTATGCCGAGATCTATTTCGACGACGACAACCCGCCGACCTCCATCCTCGAAATTCCCGGTGCGATGGACGTGGCCATCGAGTTCACCTCGCTGTCGAAGACCTATTCGATGCCGGGCTGGCGCATGGGGTTCGCCGTAGGCAACGAGCGTCTCATCGCCGCCCTGGCGCGGGTGAAATCCTACCTGGATTACGGGGCCTTCACCCCGGTGCAGGTCGCCGCGACCGCGGCGCTGAACGGGCCGCAGGACTGCGTCGAGGAAATCAGGCAGGTCTACAAGTCCCGCCGGGACACCCTGGTGGACACGCTGGACCGCGCCGGTTGGGAGATTCCCGCGCCGCCTGCCACCATGTTCGCCTGGGCGCCCATTCCCGTGAAGTACTCCAACATGGGATCGCTTGCCTTTTCCAAACTGCTGTTGGAAAAAGCCGACGTGGCCGTTTCGCCGGGCGTCGGATTCGGGGAACACGGCGAAGGTTTCGTCCGGATCGGGCTCGTGGAGAACGAGCAGCGTATCCGGCAGGCAGGGCGCAACATCCGCAAGTTTCTCCAGGATGCAGAAGCATCCTTGTCATGATCCGCCCGATCAGTGGCGCATACAGCAGGGGCTGACCTCCAGATGAAATCCGATCTCAGACTTGGCATTGCCGGGCTCGGCACCGTCGGTGCCGGCGTGGTCAAGATCATCGAAGAACATGCCGAGGAATTCGTGGCTCGGACCGGACGCCAGATCGGGATCACGGCGGTCTGCGCGCGCGACCGCACCCGGGACCGCGGCGTCGACCTTTCCGGTTACGCATGGTTCGATGATCCGGTCGACCTTGCGCGTGACGCCGATATCGACGTCTTCATTGAACTCATGGGGGGCGAGGACGGCCCGGCGCGGGACTCCGTCGAAGCGGCCATCGCGGCCGGCAAGCATGTCGTGACGGCCAACAAGGCGCTGCTGGCGATGCACGGCCACGAACTCGCGGTCGCGGCCGAGGAGAACGAGGTCGCGCTGAACTTCGAGGCGGCGGTCGCGGGCGGCATTCCGGTCGTCAAGACGTTGCGTGAAGCGTTGGGCGGCAACGAGATCCGCCACGTCTTCGGCATCATGAACGGGACGTGCAACTACATCCTCACGACCATGGAAAGCGAAGGGCGGGATTTCGCGGATGTGCTCGCCGATGCCCAGCAACTCGGTTACGCGGAAGCCGATCCGACCTTCGATATCGGCGGTTTCGATACCGCCCACAAGCTGGCGCTGCTGACGAGCCTCGCATTCGGCACCCGCGTGTCCTTCGAGGACATCTATATCGAGGGAATCGAGCGGGTCACGGCACAGGACATCCGTGCCGCGTCCGATCTCGGATACCGCATCAAGCTGCTGGGCGTGGCGCTGGATCGCGGTACGGGCATCGAACAGCGCGTTCACCCGACCATGGTGCCGGTGACATCGACGATCGCGGACGTGGACGGCGTGTTCAACGCGGTGGCCCTGTCCGGCGACAGGATCGGCGACCTGATGCTCGAGGGGCGCGGGGCCGGCGAGGGCCCGACGGCGACCGCCGTGGTCGCCGATGTCCTCGACATCGCACGCGGCACCGTTCTGCCGACGTTCGGGCGCCCGGCACTCGGCCTGAAACCCTACGTCAAGGCCCGCATGCGGGCTCACGAGGGCGGCTACTACATCGGGCTCGACGTCTACGACAAGCCCGGCGCCGTGGCTTCGATCGCCCAGCGCATGGCCGAACAGGACATTTCGCTCGAAAGCATCATCCAGAAGCCGATGAAGTCCGCAAAGCGACAGGAATCGGTGGAAAAAGCGGTTACTATGCCGGTGGTGCTGATCACGCATGATACGTTCGAGGCCAACATACGCACCGCGCTCGAGCAGATTCAGAGCGACGGGCACATATCCGCGGCACCGCGGATGATTCGTATTGAAAGCCTTTGATATCAAACAATAAGAAACGTCAGTTAAACCAGAGAGGAAAGACGGTGGCCGAAAGGAAGAGCGCTTTGGACAGGGTCCTGACACTAGAACTGGCACGTGTGACGGAACGTGCGGCAGTGGCGGCGGCGCGCCTGCGCGGACGTGGCGACGAAAAGGCGGCCGACCAGGTCGCCGTGGACGCCATGCGCAAGGAACTCAACGCCCTGGATATCCGCGGGACGGTGGTGATTGGCGAGGGCGAGCGCGACGAAGCGCCCATGCTATTCATCGGCGAGGAAGTGGGGACGAAGAACGGCCCGGAAGTGGATATCGCGCTCGATCCGCTGGAAGGCACCACGCTGACGGCCAAGGCGATGCCGAATGCGCTCGCGGTCATCGCGCTCGCCGAAGGGGGCAGTCTCCTGCATGCGCCGGACGTCTACATGGACAAGATTGCCATCGGTGGCGGTTACGAGAAGGGGCTCGTCGACCTCGACCGGACTCCGGCCGAGAACCTCAAGGCGCTGGCGGAAGCCAAGGGCGTCCGGGTGTCCGATATCACGGCCTGCATTCTCGACCGCCCGCGCCATGCGAGGATCATCGAGGAAACCCGGGAAGCGGGCGCCTCGATCCGTCTCATCAGCGACGGCGACGTCGCCGGCATCATCAACACGACGAACCCGGAAGACACGGGCATAGACATCTACATGGGCATCGGCGGTGCGCCGGAAGGTGTTCTCGCGGCCGCCGCCCTGCGCTGCATCGGCGGCCAGATGCAGGGCCGTCTCGTGACCAGCAGCGACGAACAACGCGAACGCGCGGCAAAGATGGGCATCAAGGATTTCGACCAGAAATTCTCGATGGAGGAGATGGCCAGCGGGGACGTGATGTTCGCCGCGACCGGGGTCACCGACGGATCCATGCTGGCCGGCGTGCGCTTCGACGGCCGAAAGGTCACCACGGACACCGTGGTCATGCGCTCGTCCACCGGCACGGTACGGTGGATCAAGGCCGTCCACGCCGATAGTTCCAAGTTCAGCTGACGGGGGCCGCTGCGGCGGATTGGCGGTTCCATGGCCGGTGAACGAAGGCTGTTCCTCGGTGTCGGATCGTCGGTCACCGGCAAGGCCTGGATCGACCGGCTCGACGATCCGCGGTCGGCGGAGACCATAAGCCAGCAGCACGACCTGCCGGAGGTCCTGGGGCGTATCCTGGCCGCGCGCGGGGTCACGACCGACACTGTGCGGGACTTTCTCAATCCCACGCTCAAGTCGGCCCTGCCGGACCCCTACGTCCTTCAGGGCGTGGAAGGCGCGGCTGCACGGATTGCCCGGGCCATTACCGCGGGCGAAAAAATCGCCGTGTTCGGGGACTACGACGTGGACGGGTCGACGGCGTCCGCGCTCATGATGCGGTTCCTCGCCGATGTCGGCTGTCCTGCGCGCAGCTACGTGCCCAATCGCCTGACGGAGGGGTACGGCCCGAACACCGAAGCGCTTCTGGGATTACGCGACGACGGAGCCGATCTCGTGATCACGGTCGATTGCGGCATCTCCGCCCACGCACCGCTTGCCGCCGCGTCCGAAGGCGGTCTCGACGTGGTCGTCGTCGATCACCACCAGGTGGGCGAGACCCTGCCCGAAGCGGTAGCGGTGGTGAACCCGAACCGGCAGGACGACCTGAGCGGTCTCGGTTACCTGGCCGCCGTCGGCGTGACGTTTCTGGTGGTCGTCGCCGTCAATCGCATGCTTCGCGAGGGCGGGTTCTATAACGACGGGCGCCGCGAGCCCGACCTGCTGCGATGGCTGGACCTCGTGGCGCTGGGAACCGTGTGCGACGTGGTGCCGCTCGTCGGCCTCAACCGGGCTTTCGTGAGCCAGGGGCTCAAGGTGATGGCCGCCCGGGGCAATACGGGCCTGCGGGCGCTGGCGACGGTTGCCCGTCTGACACGCCGCCCCGACACCTACGCAGCCGGGTTCGTGCTCGGGCCACGGATAAACGCAGGCGGACGTCTGGGCCGCTCGGACCACGCGGTCACGTTGCTCACCACGGACGACGACGCGGTCGCGCAGGCCGCCGCCGAAGCGCTGGAAAAGCTCAACGAGGAACGTCAGGCATCCGAGGCGCGCATTCTCGACATGGCCATCCTGCAGGCCGAACAGGCGCTGGGCACCGAGGCCGCAACGGGCAATGTGGTGGTGTCCGGCGAGAACTGGCACCCGGGCGTTGTCGGGATCGTGGCGAGCCGCCTCAAGGACCGTTTCGGCCGGCCTTCGATCGCGATCTCCTTCGACGCGGACGGGACGGGCACCGGATCGGGACGCTCGATCCCGGGTGTCGATCTCGGCAAGGCGGTGCGGGCGGGGGTGGAGTCCGGTCTGCTCGTCAAGGGTGGCGGCCATGCCATGGCGGCCGGCCTGACCATCGAGAAGGGCCGGCTCGGGGCGTTCCGGGGGTTTCTAGATGAGGCGCTCTCGGGCGAACTCGACAAGGCGCTCGCCAATCCCGGACTGCATATCGACGGGGCGCTTTCCGCGGGCGGCGCGACCGCCACATTCATCGAGTCCCTCGAGCGCGCGGGCCCGTTCGGCACCTCAAATCCGCGACCGAGGCTTGCTTTTCCGGCCCACCGTGTCGTCCATGCCAGCATTGTCGGAGAGCAGCATGTGCGCTGCACGCTGGCGAGCGGAGATGGTCGCCGCCTGGCCGGCATCTGCTTTCGCAGCGTCGGCACGCCGCTCGGCAAGGTGCTGCTCGAATCGCGCGGCCAGCCGTTCCATTTCGCCGGCCATCTTTCCCTGAACGTCTGGGGAGGCAAGGCGACCCCGCAGCTCGCGGTCGAGGACGCCGCGTCGACAAATTCCGCATGAAAGGCTGCGATTTCGGATCGCGAAAGACAATTTTGTTACGGTTGAAACCGGGGTTGCATCGCGCGAAATTCCTGCTATATACCGGCTCAACAAAGAGATGCGCGCCCTTCGTCTATCGGTTAGGACGTCAGGTTTTCAACCTGAAAAGAGGGGTTCGACTCCCCTAGGGCGTGCCACTCTTTCTCCTCCCGAAATCATGAATACGCGTCCGCAGGTCTTGTCCTGATCTGGAGAAGATTTCGCGCGCCTTACTGCAAGAGCAGACGCGGCAGGAAGGTCGCCAGGCCGGGCCATACGACCAGCAGCAGCAGAACGAGCAGTTCCAGCGCGATGAAGGGCAGGGCGGCGCGGTAGATGTCGAGCAGGGTTACGTTGCCGGGTGCGATGCCTTTCATGACATAGAGCAACAGGCCGAAGGGCGGTGTCAGCAGGCTCACCTCCATGGCGATGAGCACCAGCACGAGCAGCCACAGCGTGTCGATGCCCTGGGTCATGGCGAGCGGCAGGAAGAATGGCAGCGTCAGCAGCAGCATGCTGATCTGGTCCATGAACGCGCCCAGAAACAAAAGGATGGCCATCATCAGCAGCACCGTCATGAGCGGTGTCAGCTGGTACGAGGCGATCCAGTCTAGCAAACCCTGCGTTGCGCCTGAAACCTGCAGGATCTGCGAAAACGTGAGCGAGCCCGCGATGATGAACAGGATCATCGTCGAGACCTTGGCCGTCTCGCGCAGCGTCTTGGCAAGGTTCTGCCAGGTCAGGGCACGGTAGAAGATGCAGAGCACGAGCGAGGCGATGCAGCCCAGAGCCGAGGCCTCCGTCGGTGACGCGATGCGAAAGAATATGCTCCCCACCACCACCACGAACACGGTGAAAAGCGGCATGACGTCAACGAGAAAGGGACGCCATTTGCTCTGTCCGTCCGTGATGTCGGGGCCCGCGTCCGCCGGTGCGACATGCGGGCTTACGGTCGCGCGGACCATGACGTAAGCGACAAAAAGGAAGGCCATCAGGACGCCGGGAACGATCCCGGCCATGAGCACTTCCTTGATGGGGTATTCCGCAAGACTTGCCAGCAGGACGGCCAGCGCGGAAGGCGGGATCAGCATCGCGATCCCGCCCACGGCCATGATGGGACCCATGGCGAATTTCGGGTCGTACCCCCGCTTGACCATGTCGGGCAGCAGGACGCTGCCGAGGATCGCCGTGTTGGCGATGGTGGAGCCGGAGAGGGAGGAGAACACCGTCCCGCCGACGATGGACACGACCGAGAGCCGTCCCGGCATGCGCCGTATGAGGTTGTCTATGGCGCCGATGGCGCGATAGGCGACACCGGTGTGGAACAGGATCTCGCCCATCAGGATGAAGAGCAGGATGGGGACGAGGGAGAACTTGCCGACCGCGAAGACGTATTCCATCGGCATCACCGAAAGGCCCGCAAGGCCCCCCATGAAAATCCACGTACCGACGATATTGGCGAGGAAGAAGGCGAAGGCCACCGGCAGGCCGAGGAACATCGGCACGCACACGAGAGCCAGCATCATGACGAGCGCAAGTTGCCAGGACATCGCGTCAGCCTTCCCGCGCGAGCGCGTGCCAGCGCGACCTGTCGTCCGCCAGGCGGATCATGAATTGCAGCGCGATCAACCCCATGGAGGCGGTGAAGAGCGTAAGCAGCCACCATTCCGGTATCGTCAGTGAGCGGCGGATCATGGTGGCGAACCGGAAGGAGTTCATGGTCCCGGCGCAGGAGAACCAGATGAAGGCGCAGGCGATCGCAAGCCCGAGGCTGTCGAGCAGGAAATCGAGCAGCGTGGCCAGTCTCGCGGGCAGCGAAGTGGCCAGGAGGTCGACCCGCACATGGCTGTTCAGGGAGAGAACCCAGGGGGCGGCGAGAAACACGCCCGCGAAGAGCGTGTATTCGACCACTTCACTCAGCCAGGGCATGCTGGCGATCCGCATGGACCGCAACAGGAGGTCGAGCGGAATTACCAGCGCGATCAGGCCTATGGAAATGCCGACGGCAATTCCGATGAGGTCGAGAAGCTTGCGATAGGCTGAGATCATGCGCCGACCGGGAGTTCACGCGGAAGGGTCAGGGCGGGCAAAACCGGGCCGGCGACCGCTCGCAGGCCCGGTTCTCCGGTCATTTCGACAGAAGCTCGCGGAGCTTCGGGCCGTGCTCGGGACTGGCCTCGACGATGCTGGCCCAGCCGGCGTCACGCGCCGCGTCCTCCCACTTGACGGTGTCGGCGTCGGAAAAGGTGATCGGCTTGATTCCCTTCGCATCCTGGTCCTTGTGGGCTTTTTCCGTATCGGCCTTCGCCATGTCGGATCCCTTGTTCTCCCATTCGACGGCCAGTTTCGAAATCGCCGCCTTCTGGTCATCGGAGAGCTTGGCATAGGCGTCGGAATTGAAAAGGATATGGATGTCCGCATCGTAGAACCCCGGGTCGACGCGGTAGCCGGTCACCTTGTGCCAGTCGGGAAGCATGCCCGTGATCGGCCAGCCATAGCCGGCGACCGTCCCGTTTTCCATGTAGGTGTAGATCTGCGCGAGGTTGGAGCGCTGGGTGGTGGCGCCGAGCGCCTCGAAGAATGCGCGATAGATCGGCGCGACGCGCAGGTGAAGCCCGGTCAGGTCGGGCTTGTCGATCGCCTTTTCGGGCGCGAGGTAGAGGTGGAACCGTTCGCCGCTGTGGATGCGGGCAATATACTCCATGTTCTTTTCGCGATGCAGTTTCGAGATGTAGTCGAAGGCGCCGTTCTCGCGGGCCTCGGCGGGTGTGATTTCCTGCATTTTCAGGGCATCGGCTTCCGGCAGGACATTGCCGTAATAGGCCCCGGTGCAGTTGACCATGTCATATGCGCCGAGCGTCATTTTCTGCACGAGCGTGAACGGGCTGCCGATGGCCGGGGCTCCGCCGACATAGTTTATCTCGAGCCCCGCCGCCTTCATGTCCTCGACGATGGCCTCGAAACGCCTGGAAAAGAACGATCCTTTCGGAAAACAGCTTGCCGCCTTGATCGCGGCGGCCTCGCCGGTTGTCGGAAAGGCAGCCGCGGCGAACGGTACGGCCAGTGCGGCGAGCGCGAACTTGAGCATTTTTTGCATCGGAGTCTCCCTGTAAATCCCCACGCAGCGTTGTTTTTGAGGTTTTGCCGGTTTGCCCGGCGGCTGCGCATGGTCGAATAGTGGCGAAAAACCTTGCCGGTTTCAATCACGCGGGTTCGGGGTACATGGAAGAGGCGGACTCTGTCCGATATCCGGCTTCAAGAATCAGGAAGGCCCCGGTCGATCGAACCGGGGCCGTCGAAACAGTGCCGGCGACGGTCGGCAAGGCCGGTCAGTTTTCGGCGACCGGGCCGCGCTTCTTTTTTTGCGGCTTCAGGTGTTCCCAGACGACCTCGCCCGTCTTGATGTCGTAGCCGTAGATGTCGACGCGGTGAACCTCCGGGAAGAATCCGCCGGTGTCCACGTCGACGTAGGCGTAGGCGAGCTTCACGGTACGGTCACCGAGACGCATGGTTGCGATCGGCTTGCCTTCGTCATCGAGGCGAACGAGAGCCTTGCGCTTGGGATAGGACACGATGTGCGCCAGATACTGTCCGTCGCCCGAGGCGGGGTTGGTGACGACCCCGTAGGCCAGCCTGCGTTCGGATGACTTGAGCGCCTTGCGTTTGCCGTTTGTGTTGAACCGGCGCCAGAAAGCCTCGACCGGCGTGTCGCTTCGCAGCTTGCCGCTGCCATCCATCCTGGCCGCGTAGACCACCGTGTTCGGGTTCTTCGAACGGTAGAGGAAAAACAGGATGTTCGGGTCGTCGGGAACCGAGTATCCCTTCGGCGGTTCGGGAAGCTTGTCCAGCACCTTCACGGTGCTCGTGAAGGTGACCGCGT
This sequence comes from Hyphomicrobiales bacterium, assembly GCA_965227875.1. Taxonomy (GTDB): domain Bacteria; phylum Pseudomonadota; class Alphaproteobacteria; order Rhizobiales; family JAJFHC01. The sequence continues at coordinate 4,657,189 of OZ245783.1, read as the reverse complement.
GCGCGTTTCCGGCGGTGAAGCCGAACGTCACGGCGATTGCGAACGCAAACAACGCGGCGAGCGTCACATTGCGCGGCAGTGTGGGGATCCTGTTACGCATGTCGAGAAGCACCATGTTCCTTTCATCGAGTTCGTGGCGGATGCCGGGGCACCCGCGCATCCGGAGCGAATGTTACGATGACCCGTGTAGTGGCCGGAACCTGTATGAATGCTGAACGACACCGGGATGACAGGGGACGTTTCAGGAGATCGATCCGGACCTGCCGAATGTTGCACCAAGGACCGTTTGGTGGCAAACGCCGGGAGAAGGCAACAGGGACGCCCACATGCAGATTTCCGACGAAATGGTTTTCATGGCGGTTCTGGCCGTCACGCTCGCCTTGCCCGTCATATTCGCGAGCACAAAGAAGACCATGGGCCGGCTGGCCTATGGCCTGCGGACCCTGCCGCTGCTCGTGTTCGTGCTCGGCTGGCTGATCGTCGGGTCCAAGTTGAGCGAACCCGCCCTCCTGGCAAGTCTCGCAGCGGCCCTGGCGGCTCTCGTCTTCGTCATGCTGTGGACCGTTCACCGGCTGCAGGATGCGGGGCTGACACGCTGGATCGCACCCGTCATCATTTTCATTCCGGTGGGGTTGTTCTTCTGGGGCTTCCTGCTGGTGCGCCAGGGCCGGCCGCAAACCGTGAAGGATGAGCCTGAACCGTACGATATCTTCGACTGAAAAAAGTTTCCGGCGCGTCCCTAGCGGGCATAGCGACCGAACCAGATCCTGCGGAGATACCCGCGTTTCGATCCGAAATGGTGGGACATGGCGCCGGCGACGTGCAGTGCGACGAGAACCGCCATCGCCCAGCCCAGCCATTCATGTATCTCTTCGGTCAGTGCGGCGGTCGCCTCCGGATCGCCGGCGCCCTGGAAAAGCGGGATGTGCGGAAGCCTCACCAGGCCGAACAGGACCGTCGGCACCTGGAAGGTGGATGCGGACACGACGGCCCAGCCACTCAGCGGAATGAGCAGAAGAAGCGCGTAGAAGGCGATGTGGGTGATCCGCGCCGCGCGAGCCTGCCAGGGGTTCACCCAGGCGGGCATGTCCGGCGGCCTGTGGGCGAGCCGCCAGCCGATGCGCATGATCGTCAGGACGAATACGAGAACGCCCAGTGACTTGTGCCACTGATAGAGGCGAATAGTGTTTTCGAAGCCCAGTACCTCGTCGGCGCCGGACATGAGCTTTCCGGCGACGAAAAGGGCGAGCACGCAGGCTGCCGTGAGCCAATGCAGCGCGACGGCGACTGCCGTGTAACCCGGGGACGTCGTGACCGTGCTCATCGCTCGGGCCGCGGGACGGAACCCGGCCTACCAGTGGCCGGTGTTCTCCATCGAAGCCCAGGGTTCCTGTTGGGGAAGAGCGTCGCCCTTCTGAAGCAGTTCGATCGAAATGTTGTCGGGCGACCTGATGAAGGCCATCCGGCCGTCGCGGGGCGGGCGGTTGATCGTCACGCCCTGGGAGCGAAGGCTTTCGCACAGGGCGTATATGTCGTCGACCTCGTAGGCGAGGTGCCCGAAATTCCGGCCTTCACCATATTCTTCCGGGTCCCAGTTGTATGTGAGCTCGACGTCGCCCGCGTCGTCTCCCGGTGCACGCAGGAAGATCAGGGTGAACCGGCCGTTTTCGTTTTCGTACCGGCGGACTTCTTCCAGCCCCAGCTTGTTGCAGAAGAAATCGAGGGATTCGTCGATATCGGAAATTCGGATCATGGTATGGAGGTATTTCAACGGTGTAGCTCCTGTGGTTCGCGGTCCGGTCTGAGAGGTTCATATGTCCTTTCGATCGGGTCCGGCAAGTTCTGGAAGAAAACGCATGACGGAAAACCGGTCGACCCTCCTGTCCCTGATCACTGAAAGCGAGAACTGCGTCGTGTTCACCGGAGCGGGGGTCAGCACCGAATCGGGCATACCGGACTTCAGGAGCCCCGGGGGTCTCTGGACCAACAACATGCCGATTTATTTCGACGATTTCGTCAATTCGGAGGACATGCGCCGGGAAGCCTGGAGGCGCAAGTTCGCCATGGAGGACCATTTCGCGCAAGCCCGGCCGAACGAGGGCCACAAGGCCATCGCCCATCTGGTCAGGACCGGGCGCGCCAGCCACGTAATCACCCAGAACATCGACAATCTGCACCAGGAATCGGGTGTGCCCGACGAAAAGATCATCGAACTGCACGGCAACGGCTCGTTCGCCCATTGCCTCGACTGCGGCAGGCGATACGAACTGGACTGGGTGCGTGACCTTTTCGAAGGCAGCGGTGATCCGCCGGACTGTCCGGCGTGTGGCGGTCTGGTCAAGACGGCGACGGTCTCGTTCGGACAGTCGATGCCGGAAGCGGAGATGGAACGCGCGCGGGTCGCAAGCCTGACTTGCGATCTCTTCATCGCCGCGGGGTCGTCGCTGGTCGTCTTTCCGGCTGCCGGATTTCCGATCATCGCCAAGCAGAACGGGGCGCGTCTGGTCATCGTGAACCGCGAACCGACGGAAATGGACGACCTTGCGGACCTCGTCATCAACGACGAAATCGGCAAGGTGTTCGCACCTCTCACCGGTCTCAACTAGGGCCGCGCCACCCGGTTGGTTGGGGCGTGGCGGGGACGGATGAAGCCCCGCACCTTGATTCGTTTTCCGCCGATTTCAGACGGTTCCCGCATGTCCTCGGAAGTACTCGCCCGGCGCCGAAACAGTCCAATCGTTGCTTTTTTGCAATGGTTTCTGACCGAGTGTGGATTTTTCCACACAAATCGCGAGTTCGCTCTGTACAAGATCGGAGGTCTTGCTTCACACTTGCGACTCAGTCGGGAATGTCACCCGGACAAAGAGGCCGGAACGGATGACATCGAGTTATTGCACCGAGAGGTGTACAGAGGCGGCAGGGGGGCCGATCCAGCGTGGATAGGTTGGAGCAGACTGTCAGTCATGACGAAGAATCGACAGTCAATATCGTTGAGATCGCGGGGTTCATCAAATGGTTCGATGGCGCCCGCGGATACGGGTTCCTGATCCCCGATAGCGGTCAGGAAGATGTCCTCATTCATTCGAGTTGCCTGAAGCGTGACGGGTTCGAAACGCTTCTGGAAGGTGCGCGCGTGGTCTGCGAAGCCGTGGCCCGCCCGAAAGGCTGGCAGGCCCTCAGGGTGAAGAGCGTCGACAACTCCACGGCAGTGCAGCCGGCCCAGAAACCGCTTCCGAGAACCCATGTCACGGTCACGCCCGAAAGCGACTACGTCCAGGCGACCGTCAAGTGGTTCAATCGCGCCAAGGGCTACGGATTCGTGAACGCCAATGACGGCAAGGGCGACATCTTCGTTCACATGGAAGTCCTGCGCCGTTTCGGCATCGCGGAACTGCGGCCGGAACAGCTTGTCTACGTGCGATACGGAAACGGTCCCAAGGGCCTGATGGCCGCCGAGATCAAGCTTCGCCTCGACGAGGGCCCCAAGCAGCACTGACGACGACGGCGATCGGAAATCTCCGGGAAAATCGACGGTCATGTTGCGTATTGGCCATATGCGCACGACAGGGTAGTTTCGCCCGATGATCGCTCCTGCCAATCGCATCCTCGCTCTTTTCGCTTTCGTTCTGGCCGCCTATGCCGGCTCGCTGTTTCTCGGACCGGCCGCGTCCGAAGGACTTCAGACCAAGTGGCGCGTCCAGCCGGTTGTCGTCGAGACCCAGAGCGGCCAGCACAGGTTTTCAGCCCAGATCGCCGATACCCGGAAGCTCCGTGCCCTGGGCCTCATGTTCCGCCGGCAGATGGCGCCCGACCATGGCATGCTGTTCGACTTCCGGCGCGATGAAGAGGTGTCAATGTGGATGAAGAACACCTTCATTCCGCTGGACATGATCTTCATCAGGGCCGACGGAAAGATCCATCACATCGTGGAGAACACGGTGCCGCATTCCCTGGAGAACATCTCCTCGGGCGGCAGGGTCAGGGCGGTCCTGGAGGTCAATGCAGGCACGGCGAAGCGGCTCGGCATGAAACCGGGCGACACCGTGCGGCACGGTTTGTTCGGAAACGACGGCTAATGCGTTGCCTGGCGGCTTGCCGCGACGTATCTAAAGGTGTAATGCACTGGCCTGTCGGGGCATGGCGCAGTCTGGTAGCGCACCTGGTTTGGGACCAGGGGGTCGCAAGTTCGAATCTTGCTGCCCCGACCAGGATCCACACGTATCCTGTCGGTCGATCGACGCGTATTGGCGGTGTCCTGGAGGACGTAACGAAATGACGGCACGCATTTACAAGCCGGCAAAGACGGCGATGCAGTCGGGACAGGCGAGAACGAAGCGGTGGGTGCTCGACTACGAGCCCGAAGTGCCGCGTGAAGTCGAACCCCTCATGGGCTGGACAAGTTCCAGCGACATGAAATCCCAGATCCGGCTTTCGTTCGAGACCAAGGAACAGGCCATCGCCTATGCCGAGCGCAACGGCATCGCCTATCATATCGTCGACCCGCATGCCCGTCCGGTCAGGCCGAAAGCCTACGCGGACAATTTCAAGTACGGCCGGATCGGAATGTGGACCCACTGATCGGGTCGGGCATTGTTTGTCCCGCCAAAGCGACGGTCCCGTAGCTCAGTTGGATAGAGCAGGAGCCTTCTAAGCTCAAGGTCGCAGGTTCGAATCCTGCCGGGATCGCCATTTCGCGGTTTTTCGCACTGCGCTGCCCTTTGAATACATCGCACATCGTCCGGTCACTGATCGTGGTCCAGGGTCCACGTTCTCGTGGGGCCAAGGCCCTTGAGGTCCAGTGTGTCGTGGGGCGACGTCGTGAAACGGTCGGACAGGCGTGACCGGGTCCCTTCGCTGACCAGGACGAGGCCGGGCCGGCCGCTTGATTCCAGCCTTGCCGCCCGATTGACCGTTTCTCCCCAGACATCGTAGGCGAACTTGGTGCGTCCGATCACGCCGGCCATCACCGGGCCGCTTGCGATGCCGATGCGCACGTCGAGGTCGAGACCGTGCCGGGCACACACCGACTTCGTGGCCGCCCGGATTGCCAGGGCGAGGTCCGCTGCCGCATCGGCATGCCCGGGCAGGGGGTGGGGCAGGCCAGCCACGGCCATGTAGGCATCGCCGATCGTCTTGATCTTTTCGACGTTCAGCTCTGAAGCCCGGCGGTCGCACGCTGTAAAGAGATCGTCCATCAGGGCGACGACGCGTTCCGGCCCGATCCGCGATGACAATACGGTGAACCCGCAGATGTCGGCGAAAAGCACGGTGGCGTCTTCGTGACGTTCGGCGATCGTATCCTCGGGTTTCGACTTGAGCCGGTCGGCGATCGGTTGCGGAAGCACGTTGAGAAGAAGGATCTCGCTCTTCCGGCGGGCGTCGCGGACAAGGGTGAAAGCATAGAAAACGGCCACGAAGATGATGGCCATGATCGACACCGCGGACATGGCGTAGGTCTGGCTGAAGAACCCGGCGGGTACGACGATGCCGGGCTGCGGGGCGGTGAAGTGGAACCAGGCGTAGACGTGCAATGCGCAAGCGACCAGCACCAGGAGCGCGACTAGCCAGAGCTTCGTGAGGCCGAGTATCAGGAAACCGACGGCCGCCGCGCCGATATAGTTGAGCTGCACACCGGAGTCGCGGCCGAGGAGGTAGGTGAAGCAAAATATGGTCGTGTAGAGGGTGCCCGCCAGGACGAGCGCCCCGGCAATGCGGCTCACGCGATGAAAGAGGGGTACGATGCCCGTCAGGACCGCGGCAGCGAGGTTTCCCCAGATAAGAGGCTCGAGACCCGTTGCCGACATGGACGCATAGTTCACCGCATAGGCCAGGGATGATACCGCCGCCAGGTATCCCATGATATTCGTGACGACGAGTTCGTCGCGTTCGGATGGCGGATACAGATGTGTTCCCGCCCGCACAAGGCGAAGGAACACGTCCGGCATCAAGGATGCCAGTAAACTGCGACGCACGAGCGATGTACGTGTCTGCATGAGCGCCTTCCGGATTGCGAGACCGACCGGCCGGTCTGCCGCAACGCGTCCAACAGACGCGCAGCGCTATCCTAATAGCCTATCGGATACCCGGCGAGGGGCGTGTCCGGAGGGAATCAGCGCTCGTCCGCTACGACTTCGTCGATGATGAGGCCGACGTCCTCGGCCATGGCCTTGGCTTCACTGAACTCTTCCGTCCACCTTTCGGCCATGTCGGGGGACGCGGGCCGGGTGACGATCCGGCTTATGCCCATCTGGATGGCCGCGGCAGTGCACTGGCCACAGGGCGGGTGGGTGACGTAGAGCGTGCACCCCTCGAGATTGCGCTGCGCAAACAGCAGGGCGTTCTTCTCCGCGTGCAGGACGCGTCGGTACTTGCGCGGGCGGTCGTCATATATGCCCGGGTCGTCGTTCGTTCCGAGGGGAAAGCCGTTGTATCCTTGCGAGACGATCCGGCGCTGACGGTCGACGATGATCGCGCCGACCCTGGTCGAGGGGTCCTTGCTCCAGGTGGCGATCAGGTCGGCCAGTTCAAGAAAGCGCCGGTCCCAGAGTTTCTGGCGGTCCATATTTGCACCTCCGTATTCCGTCCAGTCACGCGACCACCCGTTGCCTGCCGTTCACATGCCGGCTTCGGCATGGAGCCTGTCGAACGCCTGTTCGAGATCCGCAATGAGATCGGAGACATCTTCAAGCCCGGCGTGAATGCGCAAGCCCTGGCCTTCGCTCTCCCATGTGGTCGCGGTCCGGTAGGGCCGGGGGTCGAAGGGAATGACCAGACTTTCATATCCGCCCCAGGAATACCCCATGCCAAAAAGTTGCACGGCGTTCAGGAACGCATCGACGGCCTGCTGCGGGCAGGGTTCCAGGACGATGGAAAACAGGCCCGAGGCGCCCAGGAAGTCGCGTTTCCATATGTCGTGACCCGGATGGGACGCCAGCGCGGGATGCAGGACGCGGGACACTTCCGGCCGTTTTTCCAGCCATTCGGCAAGAGCTATGCCGTTCTTCATGTGACGTTCGAGGCGGACACCCAGGGTACGGATGCCCCGCTGTGCGAGATACGTGTCGTCCGGTCCGGCGCAGGCACCCAGGTCGTTATGGGTGTCGATAACGGCCTCCCAGTGTTCCTGCGTCGCCGTGATCGCTCCAAGCATCGCATCGGAATGACCGACGATGTACTTGGTCGCGGCTTGGATCGAGACATCGACGCCATGTTCGAACGGCTTGAAGTAAAGCGGCGACGCCCAGGTATTGTCCATGATGACGACCGCACCGGCCTCGTGCGCGGCCTTCGCTGCGGCGGGGATATCCTGCATTTCGAACGTCTGCGATCCCGGTGCCTCGGTAAAGACGACCGTGGTGTTCGGTCTCGACAGTCGTCCGATCGCGGAGGTGTCCAGGGGATCGTAATATGTCGTCTCGACGCCGAAGCGTTTCAGAACCGAATCGCAGAAATTCCGGGTCGGTCGATAGACGGTGTCGGCCACGAGGATATGGTCGCCCGCCTTGACGAAGGCCATGAGGGCGGTCGTGATCGCGGCAAGACCGGAGCCCGTGACGCGGGACTTGTAGCCACCCTCTATGTCCGCGATAGCCTCTTCGAGGGCATCGCTGACCGGCGTGCCGCGCCGACCGTAGATGTATTTCTGGTCGCGTCTGCGCAGGGCGTCGACATCCGGGTACAGAACCGTGGACGCGTGGAATACGGGAGGGTTCACGAACCCGAAATGTTCATCCGGATGACGGCCGGACGTGACCAGACGGGTATCGTCCCGGGAATTGCGCTTGTTGGACATGCTTGGCCTGAAACTGGAGTTGGTCTGAGGGATCGCCGCGACCGGGGCAATCGCGACATCCGTCTACTTAAAGCCTCTAGACGGTCTGGCAAATCGAAATCTCGGCGAAAAACCCCGGTGACGCCGATCGCGGGGCGCGGTCCTCCGCGGTTTTTGCAGGTAATACGGGTGATGCGTGATGGTGAGTTCGGGAACGGCCCGGCCACAAGATATTGTAGATTTCCCAAGGGTAAACATTAATGAAAGCTGAATTTTGCCGTTGACATCGCCCTGTCATGAGGGTTGACATTCGTCCGCCTTCCGGCACGATAGCGCTCAATCGGGTTCGGTCGAACGAAATGCGCGCCGGATTCATTACCCCGGAAACGGGTTTCATTCTGTGAGGGAGAATAATTTATGAAACATCTTTTGCTTGGTGCCACAGCGGCCGTATCCCTGCTTGCAGCGGTATCCGCACAGGCTGACACCATGGACGACGTCAAGAAGGCCGGTGAGCTGAAATGCGTCGTTTCGACCGGTCTGGTCGGGTTTGCCTACACGGACTCCGCCGGCGAGTGGAAGGGCTTCGACGCCGACTTCTGCCGTGCAACCGCCGCTGCCGTTCTCGGCGATGCCAGCAAGGTCAAGTTCGTGCCGTCCACCGGCAAGACGCGCTTCACGATCCTCAACTCCAAGGAAGGTGACGTGCTCTGGCGGAATACGACGTGGACCTACGTCCGCGACGTCGACGTGAAGCTCTCTTTCCAGGGCGTCAACTACTATGACGGTCAGGGCTTCATGGTGCCGAAGGCTCTCGGCGTGAAGAGCGCGAAGGAACTCGACGGCGCTTCGGTCTGCATCCAGACCGGCACGACCACCGAACTCAACCTCGCGGACTTCTTCCGTACCAACAACATCAAGTACGAAGCCGTTCCGATCGAAACCAACGACGAAGCACGCACCAACTATCTGGCCGGCCGTTGCGACGTCTACACGACGGACGCCTCCGGTCTTGCCGCGACGCGTGCGACCTTCGAGAAGCCCGACGATCACGTGGTTCTCCCGGAAATCATTTCCAAGGAACCGCTTGGCCCGGCTACGCGCCACGGTGACGATCACTGGGGCGATGTCGTTCGCTGGGTTCTCAATGCCACGATCGTTGCCGAAGAACTCGGTGTGACGCAGGCCAATGTCGACGAAATGGCCAAGGGCACGAACAACCCCGAAATCAACCGCATGCTCGGTTCCGAGGGCGACCTCGGTGCGATGCTCGGCCTCGACAAGGACTGGGCTCACAAGGTCATCAAGGCCGTTGGCAACTACGGCGAGATCTTCGACCGCAACATCGGACCCAAGACCCCGATCGGTCTTGAGCGCGGTCTGAACGAACTGTGGAGCAAGGGTGGACTGCTTTACGCACCGCCGATTCGCTAATCAGCGAAATCGAGTTGTTCCGTAGACGATAAGACAGGGCCGCGCCGGTATCCAACGAACCGGCGCGGCCTTTTTGTTTCTGCCGCCAGGCACGTCAACAAAAACAAACACGGATCGGACGGGCCGGCAGGGCCGGACCGCATCCTGCGACGCGGCATGGCGGCACGAGGGGGATGAGGGATACCGTGACGACAACAGAACTCCAGCAAGGACGCGATCCCGGCCAAGGTTCGCCGGACCGCAATCCTCTGATGCGATTGTGGTACGACAAGAAGACCCGATCGGTCATCATGCAGATCCTGACGATTGCGCTGCTCTTCGCATTCGTTGCCTACATCATCACCAACGCGGTGGCGAACCTCGCACGGCTCGGGAAGACCTTCAGCTTCTCGTTCCTCTTCGAGCCCGCCGGGTACGACATCAACCAGACGCTGATCCACTACACGTCGCAGAGCATGCATCTGGACGCGATGTTCGTCGGCATTCTCAACACGCTGCTGGTGGCGGTCTGCGGGATCATTCTGGCCACGATACTCGGCTTCATCATGGGGGTTCTGCGGCTCTCGCCCAACTGGCTGATCAACCGCATCGTCTATTGCATCATCGAGTTCATCCGAAATGTCCCTGTGCTGCTGCATATCCTGCTGCTGCACGGCATTGTCGTTCATTCCCTGCCGCATCCGAGAGACATTCCGGACTGGGCGAACATCGGTGACATGATCTTTCTCACCAATCGTGGCCTGACGCTGCCCGCGCCCATAGCCCAACCGTTGTTCTGGGTGGTCGTCATCGCGTTCTTCGGTGCGATCGGCTTTTCTTGGTGGTACAAGCGCCGGGCCAAGAAGATCCAGGACGAGACCGGCAAGGCGTCGCCGGTATTCCTGGTGAGCCTCGGCGCGATCGTCGGTGCGCCGATCATCGCCTATATCGTCACGGGCGGGCCGCTTGACTGGGCGATGCCTGCCGCAGGCAAGTTCCGCATAGAGGGCGGCATGTCGGTGCGCCCGGAATTCCTGGCGCTGTGGCTCGCACTGTCGATCTACACGTCGGCCTTCATTGCCGAAATCGTCCGGGCCGGCATCCTGGCGGTCAAGCACGGGCAGTGGGAAGCATCCTACGCGCTGGGCGCGTCTCGCGGGCTGACACTCAGCCGGGTCGTCATTCCCCAGGCGCTGCGGGTGATCGTTCCGCCGCTGACCAGCCAGTATCTGAACCTGACCAAGAACTCGTCGCTCGCAATCGCGATCGGGTACATGGACATCGTGGCCACGATCGGCGGCATCTCGCTCATGCAGACAGGCAAGGAGATGGAGACGATGATCATCGTTCTCCTGCTTTACCTGCTGTTCTCGCTGATCATTTCGGCCGTCATGAACTTCTTCAACAGGCGCATCGCGCTGGTCGAGCGGTAGGAGGGGATCATGACTGACACGACACAATCCTACGCACCGGGCACACATCCCGACCTGCCGGCGCCGATGCTCACGTCGGGCCCGGTCTACTGGTTGAAGAAGAACCTGTTCTCCGGTTGGGTCAACACGGCACTGACACTGTTTTCAGTCTTCCTGCTGTGGTGGATGATCCCGCCGCTTTACGAATGGGCGTTCGGAGACGCGGTTTTCGTTGCCAACAGCCGCACCGAGTGCCGCGAACTTGGCAGCGGCGCATGCTGGGCCTTTATCGGGGACCGTTTCGAACTCTTCGTCTTCGGCTTCTACCCCGTCGAGGAAAGATGGCGGCCCATCCTGGCATTCATCCTGCTGGTGGCGGCGCTCGTTCCGCTGCTTTTCGACAAGGTGCCTTTCCGGAAGCAGGGCCTTTTCTTCGCAATGGTCTATCCGGTCATTGCCTACTGGCTTCTGCTCGGCGGGCTGGGCCTCGAACCTGTCGGCACCGACAAGTTCGGCGGCATGCTTCTCAACGTCGTGGTGGGTGTGACGGGCATTGCCCTTTCACTGCCGCTCGGGATCCTGCTCGCACTCGGCCGACAGTCGGACATGCCGGTCGTGCGGACTTTGTCGGTAGCCTTCATCGAGTTCATACGCGGCGTTCCGCTGATCACGATCCTGTTCGTGGCCTCGACCATGCTGAGTTACTTCCTGCCGCCGGGGACCGAATTCGATCTCCTGCTGCGCGTGCTGATCATGGTGATCCTGTTTTCGGCCGCCTATATCGCCGAGGTCATTCGCGGGGGGCTCCAGGCCATACCCAAGGGACAGTACGAGGCGGCGGACGCCATGGGCCTGAAATACTGGCAATCCATGCGTCTGATCGTTCTGCCCCAGGCGCTCAAGATCTCGATACCCGGCATCGTCAACACCTTCATCGGTCTGTTCAAGGACACGACCCTGGTGATCGTGATCGGTCTGCTGGATATCCTCGGGATTGGCAGGTCGTCCCTCGCGGACGCCCAGTGGAACGGGCTTTCCAACGAGATCTACATCTCGGTGGCGCTCTTCTTCTTCATCTTCTGCTTCGGCATGTCGAGATATTCGCTCTACCTGGAGCGGAAGCTCGAAACCGGGCATCGGTCGTAACGGCAAGGACGGAGGATTGGTATCGAAATGTTTCTTGCTGAAAACACGGGCAAAATGCACGTTCACAGTGCCGTCGAAGCTGGCGAGCCGATCATCAAGATCATCGGCATGCACAAGTGGTATGGTGACTTTCATGTCCTGAAGAACATTCACCTTAACGTGCAGCCCAAGGAAAGGATCGTGGTGTGCGGACCTTCGGGCTCCGGCAAGTCCACGATGATCCGCTGCATCAACAGGCTTGAGGAGCACCAGCAGGGCGATGTGATCGTCGACGGCATCACGCTGACCGGTAACGCGAAGAAAATCGAGGATGTGCGGCGCGAAGTGGGGATGGTGTTCCAGCACTTCAACCTGTTTCCGCACATGTCGATCCTCGACAATTGCACCTACGGTCCGATCTGGGTCCTCCAGATGCCCAAGAGGGAAGCCGAGGAACGGGCGATGCACTTCCTGGAAAGGGTGCGGATTCCCGAACAGGCGGCCAAGTTCCCGGGGCAACTTTCCGGCGGGCAGCAGCAGCGCGTCGCGATCGCACGGTCTCTGTGCATGGATCCGAAGATCATGCTCTTCGACGAACCCACCTCGGCTCTCGATCCGGAGATGATCAAGGAAGTTCTCGAGGTGATGGTCGAACTCGCGGAAAGCGGAATGACGATGATCTGCGTCACCCATGAAATGGGTTTCGCGCGTACCGTTGCGGACCGCGTGATCTTCATGGATGGGGGCGAGATCATCGAGGAGAACTCGCCCGATGCGTTCTTCGACTCGCCCCAGCATGAACGCTCGAAACTGTTCCTGAGTCAGATCCTCTGACATGCACGACCGGCTCACGGCCCGGGGGCGCACCCTGTCCGCACTAGGTGCTGTCATGATGCTTGCCGGCGCGGTTTTACTGTCCGGATCGACGCAACGCCTGGCCGCGTCGGGGGCGAACCGGATCGATCTGTCCCAGAACGAAAGCGTGGATCTCGAGCTCGTTCTCGCGATCGATACGTCGGCGAGCGTCGACTCCTCGGAGTACCGCCTGCAGATGGAAGGGGTCCGGCTGGCGTTTCTCGACCCCGCCATCATTTCCGCCATACGTTCGACGGGTCCCACCGGTATCGCGGTCACGGTCGTCCACTGGAGTTCGGCTTCCCAGCAGCGCCAGGTGGTGCCGTGGACGAGAATTCACGACGAACGCAGTTCCCATGCCTTCGCCGGCATGATCGCCACGCGCGGTGCCCGCGAGTATGCCGACAGCACCGGCATCGGCAGCGTGATCCAGTACGGGGAACGGCTCATCAGGCGCAACCGGTTCGACGGGCGCCGCAAGTCGATCGACGTGTCGGGTGACGGGATAAACAATTCGGGGATACAGCCGAATTACGTCCGCGATGCCGTCGTCGCGTCGGGCGTGACGATCAACGGCCTCGCCATCCTGAGCGACAACCCGTACCTGTTCCAGTATTTCGACCAGGAGGTCATTGGGGGGCCGGGGGCGTTCGTCCTCAGCGTGAACAGCTATTCGGACATCATCTCCGGTACCCGTAACAAGCTGCTGCGAGAGATTTCCGTAGCGGTTTCGCAGGCCCCCGACCATTTCGAGTCGAAGGATGTATTCAGGCGCTGAGTAATGTTTTCCTGCAGTACAAAGTTCCTGGCCGGTCGTCTCCTGGCCGTCGCGTTCGTGTTCTGGTTCGCCAACCAGCCGGTACTGGCAGCCGGGACGCTGGACAACATCCGGGCGCGTGGCCATGTGACGTGCGGGCTCACCGACGGCGTGGCGGGATTTTCCGTCGCCGGATCCGACGACCGGTGGTCGGGCTTCGATGCCGATTTCTGCCGCGCGGTCGCAGCAGCCGTGTTTTCCGATCCTGCGAAGATCTCGTTTGTCGGGCTGGGCGAGACGGACCGTTTGAACGCCCTGTCATCGGGGCGCGTGGATCTCGTCGGGGGACAGGTTTCCTGGAGCGCGGAGAACGAGGGTCGGACCGGTGTTGTCTTCGCCGGGACCAGTTTCTTCGACGGTTACGGTTTTCTCGTGCGCAAGATGCTCGGGATCCTGAGCGTCCTGCAACTGAACGGCACGCGGATCTGCGCGGTCGCGGGGTCGTCGGCGGAAAGTGACATGGTGCGGTTTTTCGACAGCCGCAACATGACGTTCATCCCGGTCGAGCAGCCGGACGACGCGGCCGCGAGGACCGCATATGAAAACGGGGAGTGCGACGCCTATCTCGCGCTCCAGTCCAGGCTCCATGTCCTGACGTCGGACGCGCCCAACGGCGACGAGCACGTCGTTCTGCCCGAAGTGGTTTCAAAAATGCCGATGGGGCCGGTCGTCCGGGCGGATGATCCGCAATGGCACCGGCTGGTGCGCTGGACCCTGTTTGCGTTGATCAATGCCGAAGAACTCGGGGTCACGTCTTCCAACGTGTCGCAGAAGGCGGACAGCGACGACGCGGCCGTTCGGCGCCTTCTCGGCACCGACGGACGCATCGGCGGCCGCATGGGGGTCGGCAACACATGGGCGCGGGACGTGATCGCCGCGGTCGGAAACTACGGCGAGATGTACGCCCGTTCCTTCGGTCCCGAATCGGAGATCGGAATGCGGCGCGGTCTGAACGAGTTGTGGATCAGGGGCGGATTGCACTACGCACCGCCGATACGGTGAGCGTGCGGTCAGTGTCCTGTTTCCCGTAGCGGTAAATGGGCCTATGATCCGGTTTGGAAGCAGGGGACTGTCAGCAGAAGCGACAGCAGGAGAGATATCGAATGACGGAACAGACGACGGGCGAGACATTCAAGGACACGATCGTCGAAGCGGCGGTAGACCGTTCGAAGATGGTGGTCTCCGACGAGGTCGCCATCCAGATCTCCAAGATGAACAAGTGGTACGGCGAGTTCCATGTTCTGAAGGACATCGACCTCACCGTCTACAAGGGGGAGAGAATTGTCGTCTGCGGTCCGTCCGGTTCCGGCAAGTCGACCCTGATCCGGTGCATCAACCGGCTCGAGGAGCACCAGAAGGGTCAGATCGTCGTCGATGGCATCGAACTTACCGATGACCTCAAGAAGATCGACGAGATCCGGCGGGAAGTCGGCATGGTGTTCCAGCACTTCAACCTGTTTCCGCACCTGACGATCCTGGAGAACTGCACGCTGGCGCCCATCCACGTGCGCGACATGCCGCGCGGGGAAGCCGAGGAAATCGCCATGCACTACCTCGAGAGGGTGAAGATCCCGGAGCAGGCGAACAAGTTCCCGGGGCAGCTCTCTGGTGGCCAGCAACAGCGCGTCGCCATCGCCCGCTCGCTCTGCATGGCGCCGAAGATCATGCTGTTCGATGAACCGACATCTGCACTCGACCCCGAGATGATCAAGGAAGTCCTCGACGTCATGACGACGCTGGCGGAAGAAGGCATGACCATGATCTGCGTGACCCACGAGATGGGCTTCGCACGGCTTGTCGCCAACCGCGTCATCTTCATGGACCAGGGACAGATCGTCGAACAGAACGAGCCCGAGGAGTTCTTCACGAACCCCAAGAGCGACCGGACGAAACTGTTCCTCAGCCAGATCCTGCACTGAGCGGCGCGCGCCGCTTGCGGTTCAGTTGGCCGGTGGCGTTATCGTCGTGTTCGACTGCGCGTACGGCTTGAAACCGCACTTCTGATAGAGATTGAGGGCGGACGGGTGGTCCAGGGTGCATGTCTGCACGATCAGCCTGGATGGCCCGCGGGCCCACGCGATATCGATTGCCTGGCAGAGCAGGTAACGGCCCAGGCCCCGACCGATCGCGTGCGGCATCAGGCCCAGGAACATGAGCTCGACCTCCGGAAAATCCCGGAAGGAAAGCTCCGCGAAACCCGCCGGGGCACCGTCGAGATAGAGCACGTAGACCTCGACCTTGTCGGACTGGACGAGCTTCGCAAGTTTGTCGTCGTCGAGGTTCCGCCGGTCGATCCACATGTAGTCCCCGCCGACCGTTTCGTACAGGTAGCGGTAGAAATGCAGCGGCGGGGCGGGGGCATGTATGAGGGCCAGCTTGCCGGCCGGAACCGGTGCGTGCTGACGCGGGTCGGCACGCATTTCGAGATAGGTGATCGTTACGTCGATCTGTTCCGGCATGGTCAGGATCCGCTGCCGGTTTCGATCGGCAGTTCGGGATCGCTCCCCCAGTCGGTCCACGACCCGTCATAGAGCCCGGTGTCGGGCCGGCCGATCATGGCAAGGCCCAGGGAGAGGATGGCGGCCGTCACGCCGGATCCGCAACTGGTGATCACGGGCCGGTCCGGGTCCACCCCGGCTTCGGTGAAGGCCGTGCGGATGTCTGCTGCGGGGCGCATCGTGCCGTCCGCATTCAGCAGACGGGTGTAGGGGAGATTCAGGCTTCCCGGAATGTGGCCCGCACGCAGGCCTTCCCGAGGTTCGGGTGCTTCGCCGCGAAAGCGTGCCTCGGACCGTGCGTCCACGATCTGGGTCGCGCCGGTGCCGCTTGCGCTGCGGACATCGGACCTGTCGCGGACCATCATTGTCTGCAGCCGAGCGGTGAAATGCTTGGGCTGGCGCGCGCGCGGAGGACCGTCCTCGAGAGGCCTGCCCTCGGACTTCCACTTGGGCAGTCCGCCGTTGAGCACCACGACATCGTCATGGCCCATGGCGCGCAGCATCCACCAGGCGCGCGCGGCGCTGAACAGTCCCGCAGCGTCGTAGACCACGACCCGGGAACCATCGCCGATTCCCAGCTTGCGCATGCGCGACGCGAATTTCTCCGGCGAGGGAAGCATGTGGGGCAGGTGAGATTCGGTGTCGCTGATGTCGTCTATGTCGAAGAACAGCGCTCCGGGGATGTGCTCCTCGTCATATTCAGCCTTGGGATCGCGATTTTCCGTCGGCAGATGCCATGACGCATCGACGATGACGATATCGGGCGCTTCCAGATGGGAATGCAGCCATTCGGTTTCCACAAGACAGGGTTTGATGTTCGGCATGTGGCCTCCCAGGCACAGGGAACGGAGTTCAGATCACAAGCGCCAGCCGGACGCGGCGGTTCTTGCTGCCCTTCTTCTCGATCTTCGGAATGGATATCTCGCCGATTTCGGCCGTCGAGGCAACATGAGTTCCGCCGCAGGGCTGCAGGTCGCACTGATCGATCTCGATGAGCCGAACCCGGCCCGACCCCATGGGCGGTTTGACGGACATGGTCTTCACCAGGTCCGGCTGGGCGAGCAGTTCCTCGTCGGTAATCCAGCTTTCCGACACGGGGTGATCGCCCGCGATCATGCGATTCACACCCTCGGCGATTTCCTCCTTGTCGAGGTTCGCGTCGGGGATGTCGAAGTCCAGCCGGCCCTTGCCCTCGCCGATCTGGCCGCCCGTCACGGGAAACTCGAGCACTGCGGAAAGCAGATGGAGCCCCGTGTGGACCCGCATATGCGCATAGCGCTTGTTCCAGTCCAGCCTGCACAGCACCGCCGCATCGCCGGGGATCGAGACGGGTTCGGCCGGCACGTGCACGATTTCGGTCTTGTCCTCGCCATAGACCGTCGTTGCGATCTCGACTTCACCGACACCCTCGATTTCGATCGTGCCGCTGTCGCCCGGCTGACCGCCACCGGTCGGGTAGAATATCGTGCGGTCAAAAAGGATGCCGCCACGCTCATTGACGCCGATGATCCGTGCTTCGCATTCGCGCAGATAGGCGTCGTCCCGGAACAGAAACTCTGTCATTCGCTTGTCTCCTCCCTGCGATTCTCTAGTCCAGCCACGCCGGTACGGGGAGGTTCTTCTCCCTGAGGAATTCGGGATTGAACATTTTGCTCTGGTATCGCGTTCCGTAGTCGCAGAGCACGGTTACGATCGTATGTCCCGGGCCGAGATCCCGCGCCAGTCGGATCGCCCCGGCGACATTGATGCCGCTCGACCCCCCGAGGCACAGCCCCTCGTGCTGCAACAGGTCGTAGACCACTGTCAGGGCTTCGTCATCGGGGATCTGGAAAGCGTCGTCGATCCTGGCGTCGACAAGGTTCTCCGTGATCCGACCCTGGCCGATCCCCTCGGTGATCGACGAACCTTCGGCCTTTAGTTCTCCGTGCTTGTAATAGTGGTAGAGGGCCGATCCCATGGGGTCGGAAAGCGCGATACGAATGTCGGGATTGCGGGACTTGAGTCCTTCGGCGACGCCGGCGATCGTTCCGCCGGACCCGATGGCGCAGGTGAAACCGTCGACCTTGCCGTCAGTCTGTTCCCAGATTTCCGGTGCCGTCGTCTCGATGTGTGCCTGGCGATTGGCGACGTTGTCGAACTGGTTGGCCCAGATTGCGCCGTTCTCTCCCTTTGCATTGAGCTCTTCCGCGAGCCGTCCGGAATAACGGACATAGTTGTCCGGGTTCTTGTAGGGCACCGCGGGAACCTCGATAAGTTCCGCGCCCATGAGCCTGATGGTGTCCTTCTTCTCCACGGACTGCGTCTCGGGAATGACGATTACGGTCCGGAATCCCATGGCATTGCCGACAAGCGTCAGGCCGATCCCGGTGTTTCCGGCCGTTCCCTCCACGATCGTGCCTCCCGGTTTCAAATCACCGCGATTGACGGCATCGCGCACGATGAAAAGGGCAGCCCGGTCCTTCACCGACTGGCCGGGATTCATGAACTCGGCCTTTCCCAGTATCGTGCAGCCGGTCTCCTCGGACGCTTTCCTGAGCTTGATCAGCGGCGTGTTGCCGATGGTGTCCAGCAGTCCGTTGCGGATGGTCATGGGGCGTATTCTCCGACAGGAAATTTACATCCGTCTTGCGATGGTCGTCGCGAAGCGGAAAAGGGAAAGCGAACCTAACCGTGCTGACCGGGCGGTTCAAGCGGGAGTTCTTTTTCCCGAACGGTGTCGTCATGTGGCCCTAATGGTGAGCATTGCGTTTTTGCGGGCAGTTGGCGATCATCGGGAAAAACGAAGCCGAGGAGGGCGCGTGAAGGAAGGTGCAAACGGTTCGCGGACCGGCGCCGTGCTGTTGCTGGACGAACGGGACAATGTCCTGGTCACGGGCCGGCCGTTGCGTCGCGGACAGGTGCTCGAGATCGACGGCGATGCCGTCGAGGCGCTGGCGGACCTGCCGATCGCCCAGAAGATTGCGCGACGCGGGATACGTCCGGGCGACGGCATCATCAAGTACGGTGTCCGGATCGGGACCGCCACGGCAGCGATCGCACCGGGCGAACATGTTCACCTGCACAACGTGAAGAGCGACTACACGCCGAGCATCCGTCCGGACGGAACCACCGCGGAGAAGCGATCATGAACGGTTTGCGCGGTTACCCGAGGACGGATGGTCGCAAGGGCATCCGGAACTACGTGCTGGTCGCCTATCTCGTCGAATGCGCGCACCACGTCGCGCGGGAGATCGCCGGGCCGCTGCGGGACGAGGGCGTGCACCTTATCGGTTTCCCGGGCTGTTATCCCAATGACTACGCACAATCCATGATGCGGGAGTTGTGTACCCATCCCAATGTCGGCGCCGTGCTTCTCGTCTCGCTCGGGTGCGAGTCGTTCAACAGGACGCGGCTCGAGCACGAAATCCAGGTACAGGGGCGGGCGGTGCAGACGCTGGTGATCCAGGAGACAGGGGGCACGCGTGCGTCGATAGAAGAAGGCCGCTCATGGGTCGCCGCCAGACGCGCGGAACTCGACCGGGAAGAAACGGTGGCTATGGAGCTCTCCGATCTCGTGATCGGTACGATCTGCGGCGGCTCCGACGGTACCTCGGGAATCACCGGAAATCCTGCGGCCGGCCGGGCTTTCGACATGCTGATCGAAAACGGTGCCGCGTGCATATTCGAGGAGACCGGCGAACTGATAGGATGTGAACACATCATGGCCGAGCGGGCGGTGACGCCTGAGCTCGCTTCGGAACTCGTCGCTTCGGTGGAGAAGGCGGCCGCCTATTACGACACCCTAGGGCTGGGGTCTTTCGCTGCGGGAAACGCGGCCGGCGGGTTGACGACGATCGAGGAAAAATCCATGGGGGCCTATGCGAAGTCGGGCAATTCGCCGATCTCCGGTCTCCTCAAGCCGGGAGACCGCCCGCCCGGCGGAGGGCTCTACGTGCTTGACGTGGTCCCGGACGGCGAGGTGCGGTACGGTTTTCCGAACATCAACGACAATGCCGAGATCGCCGAACTGATCGCCTGCGGCTGCCATGCGATCATATTCGTCACCGGCCGCGGATCTGTGGTCGGCTCAGCGATCTCTCCGGTCGTGAAGGTCTGTGCGAATCCCGAAACCTATGACCGGCTGGCGGACGACATGGATGTCAATGCGGGACGCATCCTGCGGGGAGACGCGACGCTGGACGAAGTCGGGGGCGAGATCCGGGACAAGCTGCTCGGCCTGGCCTGCGGGGCAAGAACACGGTCTGAAGACCTGGGACACCAGGAGTTCATACTGACCTACAAGAGTTTCGAGCCGGCGGGGCCGTCATGCCTGCCGGCGTTCTGAGACTGAAGCGGTTCTGCGGGAACCCAGAAGAACGGAACCAGGATGAATAACGCGAACAAGCCGCTTCCGAGAGGCCAGCAGTTGCTGGAACTGCCCCAGTACAACAAGGGCACCGCCTTTACGTGGGAGGAGCGCCGGCGGCACGGATTGCTCGGTCTGCTTCCGCCGCACCAGGAAACACTCAACCAGCAGGTCAGACGCGCCTACCGCGCCTATCGGGCCAAGGAGTCCGACATCGAGCGGCACATCTACCTGCGTCAGTTGCAGGACGCGAACGAAACGTTGTTCTACCGGTTGATCATGGATTATCCGGCGGAAATGACGCCAATCATCTACACGCCCACCGTGGGCGAGGCGTGCCAGAGATTCTCCGAGATCTACCGCAAGCCGCGCGGGCTGTTCATCGCCTATCCCGAACGCGAACATGTCGATGAAATCCTCGCCAACGCGACGCCCGACAAGGTCGAGGTCATTGTGGTGACCGACAGCGAGGCCATCCTCGGCATCGGCGACCAGGGGGCGGGCGGCATGGGCATTCCCATCGGAAAGCTTGCGCTTTATACGGCAAGCGGCGGGATCGACCCCAACGTGTGCCTGCCGATCCTCATCGACGTGGGGACCAACAACCAGGAACTGCTGGACGATCCGTTCTACATCGGTTGGGCGGAGCGTCGGGTC
The DNA here is from genome assembly GCA_965227875.1 of Hyphomicrobiales bacterium. Lineage (GTDB taxonomy): Bacteria > Pseudomonadota > Alphaproteobacteria > Rhizobiales > JAJFHC01. The sequence continues at coordinate 4,636,296 of OZ245783.1, read as the reverse complement.
ACCGGCGACGCCTACTACGAGTTCGTCGACCAGATCATGCAGGGGATCAGGAAGGCCTATCCCGATGCGCTGGTTCAGTTCGAGGATTTCGGCAGGAGCCATGCCCATGTGCTCCTGGAGAAGTACCGCGACCAGATGTGCTGCTTCAACGACGACATCCAGGGAACGGCTGCAGTCGCCATGGGGACGGTGCTGGCAGGCGTGGAATCCGCCGGCACACGGTTCGCCGACCAGACCTTCGTCATCGCGGGCGGCGGGTCGGCTGGATGCGGGATCGCGGAACAGCTTGTCCGCGGGCTGATGATGGAGGGGCTTTCGCGCGAAGAGGCGCTGTCACGGTTCTTCGTGGTCGACCGTTTCGGTCTCATCCGCGAAGGCATTCTCGAGATGACAGCGCAGCAGCGCCAGTTCATGCGCACGAACGGTGAGTTGTCAAACTGGCAAAACTCTTCCGACGTGAAGTTCGATCTTCTCGACACGATCAGGAACGTTCGGCCCGGCGTGCTCATCGGCGTGTCGGGGCAGGGAGGCCTTTTCAACGAGAAGGTCGTGACGGCAATGGCGGAGATCAACCGCCGGCCGATCATCCTCCCGCTCTCCAACCCCACGAAGCGCGCGGAAGCGACGCCCGGCGACGTGATCCGGTGGAGCGAAGGCCGGGCGCTGGTGGCCACGGGGAGTCCTTTCGACGCGATCGAACACGACAACACGATTTTTCATATTGCCCAGTGCAACAACTCCTACGTGTTTCCCGGGATGGGTCTCGGGGTAAGAACCGTGCGAGCACGCAAGGTCAGCGACGAGATGTTCATGGCGGCGGCTTACGTGATCGGCCGGGCGGCGCAAAAGGACAAGTCCTTCGGGTCGCCGCTTCTGCCGCCCCTCACCGAGATACGTCAACTCAGCCGGGATATCGCCGTGGCGGTCGGCGAGATGGCGGTCGAGCAGAGCCTGTGCGACGTCACCGATGCCGGTGCCGTCGCGGCCATGGTCGACAAGAACATGTGGGTGCCGCAATACCGGCACTTCTGATGGGAGTCCACTTGCCGCAAGGCTGCCCGCAGGGAAGACGCAGAAAGTGTTGAGTGCCGAAGAAGCGAGGCGCCACTATGACCGGCTGGGGATCCGCCAGGACCGGGAACTGCGCTATGAAGCCGAACCGCTCCGCCGTCTCGCCGAGGGTTCGGAACTCGAACACGCGCGGTCGGTGGGTGAATTCGGGTGCGGCACCGGCCACTTCGCGCGTGCCATCCTCGAGACGCGTCTGGGGACGGATGCGACCTATGTCGGATTCGATTCGAGTTCGACCATGGCCACGATCGCGGCAAACCGCCTCTCGTCGTTCGAGGGCCGCGTGCTGGTGGTCCGCACCGACGGATCCGCGCACATCCCGTGCAGGGATGGTGCCTTCGACCGGTTCTTTGTGAACTACGTCCTCGATCTCCTGCCGAAACCGGCAATCGCGGCCCTGATCGATGACGTTCACAGGGCGCTCACCCCCGGCGGGCTGATCTGTCTGGCAAGCCTCGCGACGGGGAAAACGGCGGGCGAGAAGATGGTCTCCGCCTTCTGGAAGACCGTTCACGCGCTTTCGCCGCGGCGTGTCGGCGGGTGCCGGCCGCTTGCGATTGCCGAGTTTCTGGATGCGTCGTGCTGGCAGCAGGTGGGCTCGCAAACCCTGATGTCGGGAGGCGCGGTCTCGCAAATTGTCGTATGTCGAAGGACAACCGCCTGAACGGGATCTGTCGCGAGCAGGATTCGGGTGGAATAGCGAGGCCTGACGGGTCAAAAACGCCTCGACTTGATTCTGGAGACTCGACATGACCCATTCACCCGTTCTCGACAGTACCGGCTGGTTTCTGTTGCTGAGCCTGTCGGTCCTGTGGGGCGGTTCCTTCTTCTTCGCCGAAGTCGCGCTTGCCGAGTTGCCGCCGCTCACGGTGGTGGCCCTTCGTGTCGTCCTCACGGCCGCGATCCTCTTGGGCGTCGCGAAGCTGTCGGGGTACGCCCTGCCACGCAGCATTGACGGCTGGCGGCCTTATTTTGTCATGGGCATGCTGAACAACGCATTGCCGTTTTCGCTGATCGTCACGGGACAGACCTTCATCCCGAGCGGACTGGCCTCGATACTGAATGCGACGACGCCACTCTTTGCCGTCGTGGTGCTTGCCGTTGCGGGAGACGAGCGTTTGAGCGGTCGGACCCTTGCGGGCGTCGTGACCGGCTTTACGGGTGTTGTCGTCATCGCCGGGGGCGGCACGTCCCTTACCGTCGAATCGGCTCCGGGGATGTTGTGCTGCATCGGCGCGGCGGCCAGCTACGGTCTCGCGGCGTGGTGGGGAAAGCGCCGGCTTGGCGGAAGCAGGCCGCTCCTGTCCTCGACTTGCCAGCTTGTGTCTTCCTCGATCGTTATGTTTCCCGTCGCGCTGCTTGTCGACCGGCCCTGGGACCTGCCCATGCCGGGTGTCGAGACCCTCCTGTCGGTCGCCGCGCTGGCGGTACTCTCCACGGCCCTGGCCTATCTCCTCTTTTTCTCGGTTCTGGTCCGCGCAGGGCCCACGAACGTGAGCCTCGTCACACTGCTGGTTCCCGTGACGGCGGTCATGCTGGGTGTGCTGGTTCTCGGGGAAACACTGTCGGTTCGGGATGTCGTCGGTGCCGCCGTCATCGGTGCAGGGCTTCTCGTTCTCGACGGCCGACTGGTGCGCCGCGTGATCGGTCGCACGAAACCCGCCTAGGTTCTGTCCGGTATGGACCTGTTGAGAGACAGGTAGATTTCCGTCGACAACTGGGCGGTGCCCACGGGCTTCTTCAGAAACGGGCCCGGGGTGTGGTGGTGCACCTGGGATTCGCGGTTCGCGTAGCCGGAGAGATAGATCACGGGGACGTCCGCGTCCATGTCGCGGATCGCGTTCGCGACAGCAAATCCGTTGATCGTGCCGCGCAGGAGTATGTCGGTCACAAGAACGTCCACGGCGTCCAGGGTCTTGAACATCTCCACAGCGCTGTCTCCGGTCGACGCCTGGGACACCTTCGCGCCCAGGCTTTGCAACGCCTCGGCCAAGGCCTCCCCGTGGAGCTGGTCGTCTTCGACCACGAAGACATGTACACCCGTCAGGTCATGAATCCGTGCGTGCTGCTCTTCATGGGTTGCCGGAGAGGAGGCGTCCGACAAGGGCAGTTCGATCGTGGCGGTCGTGCCTTTTCCGATCGTGGATGTGAGCTGCAACTCGCCTCCGGACTGCTGGGCGAAGGCGTCGACCATGGCCAATCCGAGGCCGGTGCCTCCCTTTGTCTGCCGCGTCGTGAAAAACGGTTCGGCAGCCTTTCTCAACACGCCGTCGGCCATGCCCGGACCATCATCCTCCACCGAGAGGAGCACCTTGCCGTTCTCGTGTCTTACGCGCACGTGGATCTTCCCGGCCGTATCGACGTCCGTCATGGCGTCCCTGGCATTGAAGATGAGGTTGAGAAGTGCGCTTTCCAGCTGTCCGGTTTCGCATGTGACGATCGTTTCCTCGTTCGGCAATTCAGTCGTCAGGCTGATGTTTGACGGGATCGTGCGTTCTGCGAGGGCCACCGTCTCTCTCACGAAATCACCGATATTGGCCGGCTTCGCGACGCCGGGCTGGCGGCGTGCAAAGGTGAGTATCCGGTTCGTGAGGTCGGTTCCGCGAATGCAGGCGGCGCCTATGGCGTCGAATTGCGCATGCATCTGGCGGGTTTCGCTGCTCAGGCGTCCGACATCGGACGACAGCCGGATAACGCCGAGGACGTTCGCCATGTCGTGGGCGATGCCGCCGGACATCTGGCCAAGCGCATCCAGTCGTTCTGCCCGGTCAAGCCGCTCGCGTATCGTGTGTTCGTGGGTAATGTCGTTGATCGTCAAGGTCCGCACCAGTTGGCCCTCCTGTGCCTGGTACTGGCCGGTCGACAGACGGAGAACCTTTTCGGCCCCGTCCGGGGCACGATATCCGAACGCGAAGTCGTTGATATGGTCGCCCCGCATCACGAGTGGCAGGGGACGGGTGTACTCCGGCAACGGCGACATGTCGTCGAGGGAGAGAAACTCTGCCGTGGCGAGCCAGTCCGCAGGGGTGTCTGCAAGGGCAGTCAGTTCCCGTGCATGGCTGTTCGCAAAACGGATCTCGCCGTTTTCGTCCACTGCAAATACGGCGGCTTCGAGTCCGTCGAGAATGTGCTGCACGCGCTGTTCTTCCAGTATCTGCGACTTTTCAGCTGCGTTTTCGAGTGCGGCATTTCTCAGAACGCCCGCGCCGGCGACCGCGGTTATGACGATCGCCAGCAGGCTCAGCCGTGCTTCGGGGTTCAGGTAAGCCTGTTCCGTGGCGACGAGAGCGACGACACAAAGCACGAACGGGCCGACAACGACGACCGGGAAGAGCCTGCGTGCGGCCAGCGAGCCGCGGCCGTTGCCGACCAGCAGGCCAACCCAGTTGTCTTCAGGCCTCAGCAGGAGGAGTGCGGTGAAGAAGAGAATGAAACAAACCGTCGTCAGGAGGGACATGGCGGAAAGTACGAATACGCCCCGAAGAGCGCTCGCATCGAGAACGTAGACGCCGAGCGCGAGGAACGCGATCGCCAGTCCCGTCGTCGCCGCCACGCCGAAGGTCAACGGTGAATACAGGGTGGGGCGACCCAGGCTCACCGTACAGTAGGACGCGAGAAGCAGACTGGCAGATGTCGAGATCGACATGGCGTCTTCAGCGGAGAGAGACGGGTTCAGAAACCGGTCCACAGGACTGGCTTTCCCGGTGAGAAAGAGAAGGACGTGGAATGCGGCGATCATCCCGACAAGCACGGATAACGCGATTGCGGGACCGGAAGGTTGGCCATCGCCCCGTACGAGGAGAACCGCCACGGATACGAGAATCAGCGCAATGGAGGTGCTCGGCACCATCGCCGAAAACTCGGGATGAAGCCTTACGAGAAGATCGTCACCTCCGATCAGCCCGTCGACAAGCACCATGACGGCGATGGCCATGACCAACAGCGTCAGTGACTTTGACAATGCCGGCCACATCGTGGCATTGAGTTTTTTCGGTCCGGTTCGGAGGAGGTCGCTTGCGGTCATCAGTCGACATTAGCAGCACGATCCTGTATCGGACAGAAGAACGTGATTTAAATATTGTCTTCCCCGGACAATTTTTACGAATAACAGCGAAATCGTGTAGGCACTCGACCCGATGGGCAGGGTTGTTTCTCGCTCGATGTTTGGGTTTTGTGAGAAAACATAATTGCTTCGGGTTCGCTTTTCGGACGTTTCTGCCATGAGAAAATATATCGCAAAATCTGGCATTCATTAGATGGTGAAAATATGGCCCGTATACTGATCGCGGACGATGATCCGGACTACATCTCCGCATTCAGTGGTGCAATGGAGGCACTTGGACACGAAACCAAGGGTGTCAATTCTGGCGCCGAACTGGTTCCGGAACTGCAGAGCGGCAATTACGACCTTCTGTTCCTCGACGTCATGATGCCGGGCGGGGGCGCGATCAGCCTCATTCATGTCGCCCGGAAGATCTCGCCCGACCTTCCGGTGGTGGTCATCACCGGGAGTACGGCGATCAACTTCTCGCCGATATTCACCGACGGCATGAAACACGCACATGCCAAGGTGTCGAAAACATCGTCCCTGAAGGAACTCGGCCGTATTGTCGAGAGCGCCCTCGCCACCAAATAAAAAGGACCGGCGGATATCATCGCACCGGTCCTTTCCGAAACTGGCTCCCCGGGCCGGACTCGAACCAGCGACCCAGCGGTTAACAGCCGCTTGCTCTACCAACTGAGCTACCGGGGACCACTCGGGCGGCGTTGGCATCGCCCTCGTGAAATATGGAGAGCCGTATAGCAAGTGAATCAGCACTTGCAAAGGGTAATTGCGACGGTATGGACACAAAAAGCGATACCGGCCGACCAGGGCCCGGAACGGAAAATCGACCGCCTGGCAAAAGGCTCAGCTTCGGGCGCTACCATATGCGGCTTCCCGCAAGCCGCCTTGGCCGGGTCATCGTCGGATGCGCACTGATCATCGGCGGTATATTCGGTTTCCTGCCCGTTCTCGGATTCTGGATGGTCCCGCTCGGACTGCTTGTGCTGTCCGTCGACCTGCCCGGCGTGCGCCGCTGGCGGCGTTCGGCCACCGTGCGGATGGGGCGCATCATCGGGCGAAAGACATCACGGCCCGAGAGCCGGCCGGAGTGAAGTCCGGCGACGCCGAAATCCCCCCGAACAGGGGCATGTTTCTGCGCATTTTCGGGAAACTGGAGGCCACGCCCGGAATCGAACCGGGGTATACGGATTTGCAGTCCGCTGCGTCACCACTCCGCCACGTGGCCGTCCGGAGGCCGACGGTTATATCAAAGCCTGATGGTTGTCAAAACAAGTCGGAGGCGCGCGACAAATTTGTTACACGAAAATGCCAAAAACGCATCCGGCAGGTATCGGTTGGGGTTTTGTTGGACGAAACGTTGATCTATACCGGAGGGAGAAACATCCGGCACGCGGTCGCTTCTGCGCAGGGTACACCGGTCGGAATTATTGTTGCGAAACGATGGTAGGCACCAGAGTGACAGTGGTATTGTGCGGTGAGTCGGCTGGTGCAATGGGCGAGGTCCGCAGGGGAATCGATGACTGACTTTGAAGTTGCGCGGCACAACATGGTCGAGTCGCAGGTCCGCACGAGTGACGTGACAGACAGGCGATTGATCGAAGCGATCGAAAAGGTCGAACGTCATGCCTTCGTCGCCAGTGCGCTGAAGTCCCTCGCGTACATGGACGAGGATGTGCCGGTCAGCACCGGCGGCGATTCACGGCGCCTCATGCGCCCGATGTTTTTCGCCAGGCTGCTTCAGGAGGCCGAAACGGGTCCGGACGACCTGGTTCTCGTCGTCGGCGGCGGTACGGGGTATGCGGCCGCGGTGTTCGCACAACTCGCCGAATCCGTGGTGGCGCTCGAAGCAGACGAGACCCTCTCCGAAAACGCATCCCAGATCCTGATGGACCTTCAGATCGACAACGTCGCCTTCGTGAACGGGCCACTTGCCGCCGGCTACCCTTCCGAGGGGCCATACGATGTGATCTTTCTCGATGGTGCCGTTCCCGAAGTTCCCGACAGTCTGCTCGGGCAGTTGAAGGATGGCGGGCGGCTCGTCGCGGTGGTCGGCAACGGTCCGGTCGGCAAGGCGACGGTCTTTGTCCATGCGCGGGGCGTAACCGGGTCGAACGTCAAATTCGATGCTGCCGTGCCGGTGCTTCCGGGTTTCGAGAGGGAAGCAGAGTTCTCATTCTGAAGTTCGAAATAACAATTACTTTTTAGTAATTTGAGGGTGGGTGTTGAGATAATGGTTGATGTCAGGAGTTTGTTCCGACTTTGCGCAGCACTGCCTGTCGCATTGGTCGTCGCGATGCCGGCCAGCGCGGATACCCTGACGGGTGCGCTCAGTTCCGCCTACACCGGGAACCCGACATTGCGCGCCGAACGGGCGCGGCAGCGCGCAACCGACGAAGGCGTCGCGCAGGCCCTTTCCGGCTGGCGGCCGACGGTGACGACGAGCGGCGACTACGGTCATACGCGCGGCACGACACGGCCCCGGACCGGGCTCGACAAGCGTGATCCGCACGGCTACTCCGTCACCCTGTCTCAACCGGTCTTCAACGGGCTGAAGACGGTCTACGGGACGCGGCAGGCCGATGCCGGCGTCCTTGCCGGGCGCGCCACCCTCAAGAATGTCGAGCAGACGGTTCTGCTCGACGCGGTCACGGCCTACATGGACGTCGTCCGCGACCAGGCTGTCGTGAACCTGCGCATCAAGAACGTGTCGGTGCTTTCCGAGCAGCTTCGCGCCTCCCAGGCGCGGTTCCGCGTGGGCGAGATCACCCGGACGGACGTCGCGCAGTCTGAAGCCCGGAGAGGCGGGGCGGTGTCCAACCTTGCGCAGGCCCGTGCGACGCTTGCCGCCAGCCGGGCCCGGTATCGCCAGATCATCGGCAATGCACCGGGCACGCTGCGCTATCCGAAGGGGTACCGCGGGCCGTTGCCCAAGTCGCTCAAGCAGTCCATCGCGATCGCGCGCGAACGCAACCCGGCCTTGCGGACGGCGGAGTTCAACGAACAGGCATCGAGATACGCGGTCGATGTCGCGCGCGGCGACCTGCTTCCCGAGGTCTCGCTCGAGGCAACTTACAGCGAACGGTTCGAGCCTTCGACGACGGTCAACCGGTCCGAGACGACCACAGTCCTGGGCCGCCTGACCGTGCCGCTCTACCAGGGCGGGGCTGTCTACTCGCGGGTCCGCGAAGCCAAGCAGGTCAACAGCCAGAGGCGTCTGCAGATCGCCGAAGCGGACCGGCTGGTGTTTGCCAACGTCGTGTCGTCCTGGGAACAGCTCAGGGCGTCCCGGGAACTCATCCGGTCAGCCCGTTCGCAGGTGGCCGCGAACCAGCTTGCGCTCAAGGGCGTGCGGCAGGAAGCGCTCGTCGGCTCTCGCACAACGCTTGACGTGCTCGACGCCGAGCAGGAGTTGCTGGACTCCCAGGTTTCTCTCGTCGGATCCCGCAGGGACGAAGTGGTGGCGAGCTTCCAGCTGTTGGCCGCGGTCGGCAAGCTCACCGCCCGTGATCTCAAATTACCTGTGCAGTACTACGATCCGGTTCCCCACTATGAGGAAACCCGTGGTAAGTGGATAGGGCTGGGAACAAGCGAATCGGATTAGTATATGCCGGTTCGTCTCCAGCGGGGGGAGACGGATCTGTGTAGCGACGAACGTTTGTACGGCGCGTCTCCCTCGGGTAGGCGTAACCCAGAGGTCACTCTATGAGCAATACCGACCAGGCTTCTGAACCAACTATGGAGGAGATTCTCTCCTCCATCAGAAAGATCATCGCCGACGACGATCCGCCCGACATGGGCAAGGCAAGCAAGCAGGAGCCGGAACCCGTCGTCGAAGAAGCCGCCGCCGATGCGGACGCAGAGGCTGATACGGACGCCGACGCCGATGCCGACATGGACGCCTGGGCGGAGGCGGAAGCCGAGATGGAAGCCGAAGCCGTTCCGGAACCGGACGACAGCACCGCCGATTCTTCCGAAGACGACATCTTCGAACTGACCGACACCATCGACGAGTTCGACGGGGACGACGACGGCAAGGACGAAGAGGATGCGCCTCAGGATCTCATGGATCCCGACCAGATCGACGATCTGGCTTTTGTCGAGAGCGAGGAAGCCGACCCCGTACCAGAACCCGAGCCTGAGCCTGAGCTTGTCCCGGAGCCCGTGGTCGAACCGGAAGAGAAACCGGAAGCCGTCGCGGAGGCCGCCGTCTCGCGCAGTGTCTACAACGCTGCCGAGGGACTGATTTCGGATACGGCCAGCGTCGCCGCGTCGTCGGCGTTCGGTCGACTTGCCGAGTCCATGGTGCTGAGCAACGGAGAAGGGCGCACGATCGAGGACCTGGTCGAGGACATGTTGCGGCCGATGCTCAAGATCTGGCTCGACGAAAATCTCCCGCCCCTGGTCGAACGTCTCGTGCAGGAAGAGATTGCCCGGGTCGCCAGACGGCGCTAGACCACCCAGTCAGACATCACCCGCTGACGCTTTCAGTCCGGTTGACTTGAAGCGGCGCGTGCGGTTTACACCTATGGCGTTTCAACACATCGAACGGCAGCGCGAAGCTGCATGCGGAATCGTACATGCTCGACAAGACTTACGAACCGGCCGAGATCGAGTCCCGGCTGTATGAAGATTGGGAAGAAAAGGGCGCGTTTCGCTGCGGCCAACAGGACCGCCTGGACAGCGGCGCCGATCCCTATTGCATTGTCATTCCGCCGCCGAACGTCACCGGCAGCCTGCACATGGGCCATGCGCTGAACAACACGATCCAGGATATCCTGGTCCGGTTCGAGCGCATGCGCGGCAAGGACGTGCTCTGGCAGCCCGGCATGGACCATGCCGGCATCGCCACCCAGATGGTCGTCGAGCGCCAGCTGATGGAGAACCAGGAGCCGTCGCGCCGCGAGATGGGCCGCGAGGCATTCGTCGAACGGGTCTGGGAATGGAAGGCGGAGTCCGGCGGGCGCATCACCAGCCAGCTCCGGCGCCTGGGGGCATCGTGCGACTGGAGCCGTGAACGTTTCACCATGGACGAGGGCCTTTCACGGGCCGTCCTCAAGGTTTTCGTGGAACTCTACCGGCAAGGCCTGATCTATCGCGACAAGAGGCTCGTCAACTGGGACCCGAAGTTCCTCACGGCGATATCGGATCTCGAGGTCGTCAATGTCGAGACAGCCGGCCACCTCTGGCATTTCAAATATCCCCTGAAAGGCCGCGAGGGCGAGTTCATCACGGTCGCGACGACGCGGCCCGAGACCATGCTCGGTGACTCGGGCGTCGCCGTCCATCCCGAGGACGAGCGCTACGCGAACCTCGTTGGCCAGACGGCCATCCTGCCCATCGTCGGGCGCGAAATCCCCATCGTGGCGGATGAGTACGCCGATCCCGAACAGGGGTCGGGCGCGGTGAAGATTACGCCGGCTCACGATTTCAACGACTTCGAGGTCGGCCGCCGACATGATCTCGAGCTGATCAACGTGCTCGACGCGAATGCGTGCCTGAACGAGACCGTGCCCGAGAAGTATCGCGGCATGGAACGCTTCGAGGCCCGTCGCGCCATCGTCGAGGAGATGGAGGCGCTCGGTCTGGTCGAGAAGATCGAGGACCATACCCATACCGTGCCCTACGGAGACCGGTCCAATGTCGTGATCGAACCGTGGCTCACGGACCAGTGGTATGTCGATGCCAAGACACTGGCCGCACCCGCGATCAAGGCGGTCGAGGATGGTGAAACCGTCTTCGTTCCGCAGAACTGGGAAAAGACCTATTTCGAATGGATGCGCAACATCCAGCCGTGGTGCATCTCGCGCCAGCTCTGGTGGGGACATCGTATTCCGGCATGGTACGGACCGGACGGCGAGGTCTTCGTCGCACATGACGACGAGGAAGCGGCAGGTCTCGCCCGCGAACATTACGGGCACGACGTGGACCTTTCGCGCGACGAAGACGTTCTCGATACCTGGTTTTCGTCCGCGCTTTGGCCGTTTTCGACACTCGGATGGCCGGACAGCACGCCGGAACTCGCGCGGTACTACAAGACAGACGTGTTGGTGACCGGTTTCGACATCATCTTCTTCTGGGTCGCCCGGATGATGATGATGGGCCTGCATTTCATGAAGGATGAAAACGGGCGGCCGGAAGTGCCGTTCCACACGGTCTACATCCATGCGCTCGTCCGCGACGAAAAGGGACAGAAGATGTCCAAGTCGAAGGGCAACGTGATGGATCCGCTCGACCTGATCGAGGAGTACGGCGCCGATGCCCTGCGTTTCACCCTGGCGGCAATGGCCGCGCAAGGCCGCGACATCAAGCTCGCGACATCGCGGGTCGAGGGCTACCGGAATTTTGCGACCAAGCTGTGGAATGCGGCGCGCTTCTGCGAAATGAACGAGTGCGTTGCACCCGCCGGCTTCGACCCGGCGACCGCGCGGCTTGCCGTCAACCAGTGGATTGCCGGCGAGGTCGAACGCACGTCCCACGCCGTCACGCAGGCGATAGAGGCCCACAAGTACAACGAGGCTGCCGGAGCGCTCTACCACTTCGTCTGGCACGTGTTCTGCGACTGGTACCTCGAGCTGATCAAATCGACACTCGGCGAGGAAGGCGAGGAAGGTGAGCGGGCCGAGACCCGGGCGATGGCCGCCTGGGCACTGGAGCAGAGCCTTCATCTCCTGCACCCCTTCATGCCCTTCATCACGGAAGAACTGTGGAGCAGGATGGCGGCCGGTGAAGGCCGGCGCTCGGGCTTTCTCATGGAATCCGGATGGCCGCAGATCGGTTCTCTCGCCTCGAAGAACGCAGATGACGAGGTCACGTGGCTGATCGACACCATCACGGAGGTCCGGTCCGTTCGCGCGGAAATGAACGTCCCCGCCGGGGCCAAGATCCCGCTGGTGGTCGTCGGGAGCGACGGGGAAACAAGGTCGCTTGTGGGCAAATGGGAAAGCATTCTTTCGCGTATGGCCCGGTTGAAGGAGATCTCGTTCGCCGAGGCCGCACCTTCGGGGTCCGTCCAGATCGTGTCGGGGGCGGGCGTCCTGGCGCTTCCGCTGGGAGATGTCATCGACATGAACGCGGAGTCGGTGCGTCTGGAAAAGGAAATCGCCAAGGCCGTGGCGGAGATCGGCAAGATCGACGCCAAGCTCGGCAATGAGAGTTTCCTGGCCAAGGCGCCCGACCATGTCGTTGATCTCCAGAAGGAACGCCGCGCGGACGCCGAAGCCATGCGCGCACGTCTCGAGGCCGCACTCAGCAGGCTCAAGGGGGCGGCCTGACCCGGGAAATTCGGGTCTGGCTGCCGGACGAAATGCCTTGCTGAAGATGCCGGGCACCTCGTTTCTTGTTGCATAATTGCAACGAGAATTTTCTTTCCGGCGGCCGATCCCCTTGCGGGTGGATCGCGACACTTTCTTGCCTTAATGGAACCTTAAGCCTGCCGTTCGTAGCCTGAGCCGGTAGGTTTCTGCAGTTTTCAGCAGTCTGCGCGGCGCATGAGCATCGATAGACGTGTGAAAAACACGCAATCGTTCGAGCCGGTTACGCGCCTGTTCGATCGGGAGAGTCCTGATCGTGCGGAAGATTGAAGCATTACTGCAACACGGTACAGCTTGGTCAAACCGATTATGTGGAATCCGATCCTCAAGAGGTTTTTTGCCGTTTGTGGCCTGATTACAGCCACCGGCCGAGCGACCGCCTGGGGCGCCGTTGCGGTTCTGGCCTTCGTCGCGGCCGATGTGCGGGTCCACGCCTTCGATCAATCGATCCCGATGGGAGAGGGCGGCCAGGCCGATCCCTTCGCGGACACCGGGGCGTCCGACGGCGGCTATAGCGCCGACCCCGGGGTGTTCCATTCCTTCGCCCCCAAGGCGTCGAACCTGTTCAGGGACAGCACTCCCACGCCTGAGGCCGATATCGAGGCCTACCAGGAAGGCAAGGAGTTCTTCGAGAGCGGCAATGTCGACGAGGCGGTCGGCAAGTGGGATGCGCTTGCCAAGAAGGGGGACCTTTTTGCCCTCTGGCAGCTTGCCAACATCTACCGCAAGGGCCGGGGCGTAAAGGCGGATCACGGCAAGGCGTTCCGGTTCTACAAGCTGGCGGCGGCCCAGCATCGCGATGTCGGCAGGTATACCCGCAAGACCCGGATCACGGTCGAAGCGCTCTACCAGGTGGCGAGGTATTACGAGCGCGGCCTGAAAAAGGTGGGCATCAAGGCGGACCCCCGGAAAGCGATCGAAATCTACAAACTCGTCGGTGCGCATTACGGACACCGCGACGCGCAATATTCCCTCGGCCGTCTCTATCTCAAGAAGAAACTGACCCAGAAGGGTCTGCGCTGGCTCAATCTGGCTTCCGAAAAGTTCCACGCGCGGGCACAGGCGCGGCTTGGTACGGTTTACTGGGGCGGCCTGGGCGTGCGCAAGAACCGCAGCCGGGGACTGATGTGGTACATGCTCGCCCAGGAGTTCGCAGACCCGAAGAACGAGCAGGCGATCGTCGAACGCTTCCACGAAGTCTACGATGAGGCGACCGAGGACGAGCGCAAGCGCGCGCAGTCCATGGTGACGGCCTGGCATGAGCGCATAGCCCGCAAAAGCAAGTGGTAACGGTCCGGCCGACCGCCTTCGTCTGGTGATTGACGGCGAACCGTTTGCATTGGAAACTCAACGCCGTAATTGCGTCCAACCGGGGTGAACGATTGCCATGAACGGGATTTCTCGCAGGCGGGTGCTTGAACTGGCGGGCGGCGTCATGGCCGCCAGCGGCTTGTCGAAGACGGCGCTGGCCACCACCAATTTCTCATCCAGCGCCACCGCGTTTTTCGCCGGAACAGCGACGGATAACGGGGTTACCTACAAGCGGACCAACTTCTCCCGCATCGACCGCAAGTGGCACAAGCAGGTGGTCCAGTATCACAGCGTGGAGCCGCAGGGCACCGTGGTGATCGATACGCGCAACCACTTTCTCTACATCATCTGGGAGAACCAGACGGCGCTGCGCTACGGCGTTGGCGTCGGCCGCGAAGGCTTCAAGTGGTATGGGCGAGCGCGGGTCGACCGCAAGGCGATCTGGCCGCGCTGGGTGCCACCGCCGGAAATGCTGGAGCGTGAACCGGATCTGCCGAAGATGGTGGAGGGCGGCGCGGACAATCCGCTCGGACCCCGCGCTCTCTATCTCTACCGGGAAGGGACCGACCTGGGGTACCGGCTACACGGTACGCTCGAACCTTGGAGTATCGGGCGGGACGTGTCGAGCGGATGCATCCGCATGTTTCCCGAGGACGTGATCGACCTCTACCAGAGATGCCCCAAGGGAACCCGCGTGCTGGTTCTCGAGCATCTTGGCGCGGGCACGGGCTGAGATGGCCGGCACTGCGCCCCGCCACGGGCCGAAGCGGCCGCCGATGGGTCTGGCCCTTTGCCTGACCATCGTTTCGATTGCGGTGCTTGCCGGCGGCTGCCGCCAGTCGGGCGGACTGTTCGCCGGCGGACCGGGCGGCGGGACCAATGCACCGGTCGCGTCGTTCGCCAACATGTCGTCGGGCAGCGAAGAGGACTTCATCCTGAACGTTGGGCGCCGCGTGCATTTCGCGGAAAATTCAGCCGAGCTTGACGCTACCGCCCGCACCACGCTCGACAAACAGGCCGAATGGCTTCGACGCTACGGCAACTGGTACGTCAAGCTGCAGGGGTTCTCGGACGACCCGGGTTCGGTGTCGGCGAACAAGGCACTGGCCAAGAAACGGGCCGACGCGGTCATGAACTACCTCGCGTCCCAGGGCGTCGACCGCCGACGCATGTGGTCGCGCGGATACGGGCGTGAGCGACTGGTGAGGGATTGCCCGGAGATCGAGTGCAAGTCGCAGAACAGGCGCGTCATTTCGAACCTGCGCGACGAACGCGAGACCTGACTGTCGAGACGTGCCTGTCGCGAGGGCGGGCTCTGGACGACCTGCTCAGACGTCCAGTTCGATCCACACCGGAACATGGTCGGACGGGCGTTCCCAGGCCCTGACCTGGGACGAGATCTCGCAGCGTACGAGCCGGTCGGCGGCCTGTGGCGACAGCATCAGGTGGTCGATGCGGATGCCGTTGTTCTTCTGCCAGGCGCCGCCCTGATAATCCCAGAACGTGTATGCCCCGGCCTCGCCGGAGCAGGCGCGAAACGCGTCGGTGAACCCGAAATGCTCCAGTTCGCGGAACGAAGCCCGCGTTCCGGGGAGGAACAGCGCATCGTCAGCCCACGCGGCCGGGTCGTGAACGTCATCGTCTTTCGGAATCACGTTGTAGTCGCCGGCAATGACGAAGGCCTCCTCGTCGAGGAGGCGTTCGGACGCAAGGGTCTTCAACCGGTCCATCCAGCCGAGCTTGTAGGGATATTTTTCGGAGTCGACCGGGTTGCCGTTCGGCAGGTAGATGGAGGCGATCCTGACCGGTGTGTCGTCCGGCACGACGACCACCTCGACATAACGCGCCTGTTCGTCGGAGTCGTCGCCGGGAAGGCGCCGATGGACCTCGTCGAACGGGTAGCGCGAAAGGATCGCCACGCCGTTGTAGGTCTTCTGGCCATGAATGGCGAGATTGTACCCCAGGTCTTCAATGGGTTCGGCCGGAAAAGCCTCGTCGACGGTCTTGATCTCCTGCAGGCAGACGACGTCGGGTTCGTCGAGTTTGAGCCAGTCGACGAGATTACCGATACGCGCCTTTACGGAGTTGACGTTCCAGGTGGCAATTTTCATGACACGGACGGTAATCCATTTCGGCCGTTCACCGAAACCGCAAAGTGCCGTCGACCACGTTAAAAAGCCAACTCGTGATGCGTCCGGCAGCGGAGGATCAGATCGAGAAGGACGTACCGCAGCCGCAGGAGGCGGTCGCGTTGGGGTTGCGGACCTGGAAGGCGGCCCCGATCAGGTCGTCGACGAAGTCGATCTCCGAGCCTTCCATGTACATCAGGGACACGGAGTCGATGAGGACCGTGACGCCGTTCTTTTCGATCACGAAATCATCGTCGGAGCGGTTGTCGTCGAGGTCGAAACCGTACTGGAACCCCGAACAGCCTCCACCCGAGACGGAGACGCGCAGCATTTTCGGCGGTTGTTCGCCTTCGACGATATGCCGAATCTGTTCCGCTGCCCGGTCGCTTAGTGTAACTGCCTGTTCCATAATCTTTTCGCCAGAATCGTGGTAAGTCTGCGCTCAGAACCCATGCAGATATTTAAGTCGCGGCCATTGGTTGTCAATCTGTCTGCCGATCACTGCCGGGCGACGCTGATGGCCCAATCGGGGTAGAAAAATGCAGCCGGCCCTGTTTGCCTGCAATCCGGAGCGGTCCGCGGGTCGAATCCACCCGGAAGGGGCGAGCCGCACACGCTCTCTCTACCAGCGCGACCGCGACAGGATCGTGCACTGCGCGGCCTTCAGGCGTCTCAAGCACAAGACCCAGGTGTTCGTCTACCATGAGGGTGACCATTACCGTACGAGGCTCACGCATACGCTCGAAGTCGCCCAGATATCCCGTTCGATCGCGCGGAGCCTCGGACTGAACGAGGACCTCACCGAAGCCATAGCCCTGTCCCATGATCTCGGTCACACCCCGTTCGGTCATGCGGGCGAAGAGGCCCTCGACCGGTGCATGAGGAATTTCGGCGGGTTCGATCACAATGCCCAGGCGTTGCGGCTGGTCACCTCGCTTGAAGGCCGTTATGCCGCGTTCAGGGGCCTGAACCTGACGATCGAAACCCTGGAGGGTCTCGTCAAGCACAACGGTCCGCTGATCTCGCGGGAAAAGCGCGCCGCGGGGGAGACGCTTCCCGATGCCGTCGCGAGTTTCGAACAGCATGGCGTCCTGCGCCTGGAAAGTTTTGCCCCGGCGGAGGCCCAGGTCGCGGCCTTGTCCGACGACATCGCCTACAACGCGCACGACATGGACGACGGACTGCGAGCCAGTCTCTTCGGTCTCATCGACATCGCGGACGTGCGGATGGTAGGGGATGCGCTCAATGACGTGGTGAAACGCTACCCCGATCTCGAACCCTCGCGGATGATCTTCGAGACCATGCGCCGGATCATCACGCGCATGGTCGAGGATCTGCTCAGGGAGACCCGCAGCCGGCTCGCGGAGACCGGACCGCAATCTCCCGACGATGTCAGGGACATGGACGGTCCGCTCGTTGCCTTCTCGAACGACATCGTCGATCAGAACGCTTCGCTCAAGGAGTTTCTCCGGTCGCGCATGTATCACAGCGATGTGGTCCTGGAGAAAATGGAGCGGGCCAAGGCGATCGTGAAGATGTTGTTCGAGGCCTATGTCAACGATCCGGCAAGGTTGCCCGAGTCGTGGCGAGACGGGTTTGCGGACCTGCCGGAACGCTCCAGAATGCGGCGCATCTGCGACTTCATCGCAGGCATGACGGACAGGTATGCGCTCGACGAACACAGGCGGCTGTTTGACCTCGACCCGCTTTTCCGCTAGTCCGCCCTGCAAATGCCGCTGTGCAGTGCACTAACGGCTCCTTAACCAACATGACAGATAAGTTATTCTTTCGAAGGGCGGAGCAACCCGGTGAACCTCTTTGCGTATTTTGAAACCGTCCTGAGCGATGCGCTCGACGCCGTCGTCGAGAACGGGCAGTTGCCCGCGGACATCGATCGTTCGCGCGTCACGGTTGAACCGCCCCGGGACGTGAAGCACGGCGACGTATCGACCAACGCCGCAATGGTTCTCGGCAAACCCGCCGGAGTTCAGCCGCGGGTGCTGGCCGAGGCGATCGCCGAAAATCTGGCGCAAAACCCGGACATAGCCAAGGTCGACATCGCCGGGCCGGGATTCATAAACATCCGCGTGGCGGATGCCTTCTGGCCAAGGGTGCTCAGGGCGATCCTCGAGAACCCCGAAACCTACGGCGCCGCGGAGCCAAAGTCCGCCGGCAAGGTCAACGTGGAATACGTGTCGGCCAACCCGACCGGCCCCTTGCACGTGGGCCATTGCCGTGGAGCCGTTTTCGGCGATGCGCTGGCCAACCTGCTGGAACAGGCGGGGCATGACGTCACCCGCGAGTACTACATCAACGATGCCGGTTCACAGGTCGATGTCCTCGCGAGATCGGCCTACCTGCGCTATCTGGAGGCGCTCGGCGACGACATCGGCGAGATACCGAGCGGTCTCTATCCCGGATCCTATCTGGTGCCTGTCGGGGAGCGTCTCGCGGAAATTCATGGCGACGCACTGAGGGACAGGCCGGACTCGGACTGGCTCGGCGACGTTCGCGCGCTGACCATCGAGATGATGATGGACGCGATCCGCGACGATCTCGCGGCTCTGAACATCGAGCACGATGTGTTCTTTTCCGAGCGGTCACTCGCCGACGACGGGACCGGCGAAATCCGCGCGACCATCGACTGGCTGCGCGAACGGGGTCTGGTCTACGAGGGCAGGCTCCCGCCGCCCAAGGGGCAGCCGTCGGAAGACTGGGAGGATCGCGAGCAGACCCTGTTTCGTGCAACCGAATTCGGCGACGACATCGACAGGCCACTGGTCAAGTCTGATGGGGGGTACACCTATTTCGCGTCCGACATCGCCTATCACGCGAACAAGTACCGTCGCGGTTTCGAGGAGATGATCGACGTATGGGGCGCCGACCACGGGGGGTACGTCAAGCGGATGCAGTCCGCGGTTGCCGCCGTGACCGAAGGGCGCGGGGCTCTCGACGTCAAGCTCTGTCAACTGGTGAAGCTCTACAGGGGTGGAGAGCCGGTTCGCATGTCGAAACGGGCAGGGGAGTTCGTGACGTTGCGAGACGTCGTCGATGAAGTCGGCCCTGATCCCGTGCGGTTCATGATGCTTTACAGAAAAAACGAAGCACCCCTGGATTTCGATTTCAAGAAAGTGACCGAACAGAGCCGCGACAACCCTGTATTCTACGTGCAATATGCTCATGCCCGTGTAAAATCCGTCTTCCGGAATGCTGTCGATACTGAGAGTGATCTGTCGGCGGACGACCTGGATGAGCTGTCGAAAGCTGATTTCGACCTTCTCGGCGATGAAGCCGAAATCGATCTGGTCCGGCTGCTGGCAGCATATCCGCGGCTTATCAACTCGGCCGCCGCCGCGCACGAGCCTCACAGGGTCGCATTCTACCTGTACGAACTCGCGAGCGGCTTCCATGCCTTGTGGAACAAAGGCAAAGAGTTGCCGCAATTGAGATTTATTTTGCAGGACAACAAAAGTGCTACATTGGCCAGATTGGGCCTGTTGAAGGCGGTTGCAACCGTACTTGCCGGGGGGCTGGCAATACTAGGCGTACGGGCCGTCGAGGAAATGAGGTAACCAGAGTTTAGCATGGATAGGAACGATCCTCCGTTCGACCGGAAGGATGGTGGCCGAGACTTTTCACCATCTTCACGGCCACGCAGCGACGGCGAAAGCGCCTTGAGTCGCCTGCGGAAGGAGCGCGAGCGTGCAGACGCTGCCCGTGCTGCCGCAAGGGGTGACTCCGCACGCCCGCGAGACCCCCAGACACCTGATGCGCCGAGAGACCGTTTTGCGAAGGACGGGGCGCGTGGCGCCGAGCGGTCGTCCGAGCGGCCGAGTTTCCTGAGGGCGGGCGAGTCGAACCAGACCGCGTCATCACGAACGACCCCGTCTTCGGCAGGCGCGTCCGAGAGGTCGCGGCCGGCCGGCGAAGGCGGAAGCGGCTTTACGGGCACTTCAAGGAGTTTTCGCACGCGTCCCGCGCCAGGCGCGGACAGCCGTCCGGATCCCTCATTTCGCAGCAGCAGCGCCCAGAGCGATGCCCCGTCAGCGTACAAGCTGGACCGCACAGCGCCTCCGTCCACGACGGAAACCGGTTCGGCGCCGGCCACCACATTCCGGGGGAACAGGCCAGCATTCCGCATGCGCAATCCCGTGGACGCGGCTTCCGGCGGACGTAACCGTGCATCTGACGAGCGCCCGTCGGGGCTCGCCAAGGATACCGCACCCACGGAGCCGTCGCTGACGAGAGCCTCGTCCGCGCGCGATCGGGTGACACCGCCGGCAACCGAAACGACCGCCGCGCGCAGCGAATTTGCGTCACGGGATGTGCGTGCGAAGGTGATGGAACGCGTCAGGAACCGGTCCCGCCGGTCCGACGATGCCGAAAGCGCACCGGAACCGAGAAAGGCCCCGGAGGCGCCGCGTACCGAGGCCAGAGAGCCGCGCACAACACGCACGGAAACTCCCGCGCCACGGGCCGGAAGTCTTCCGCGGACGAACTTCTCCGCGCCTGAAAAGGAGAGCGCGCCTGCCGCCGCTCGTTCCAGCGGGTTCCGGAGCCGCTTTTCCCGTCCACCTGTCGCCTACGACCTCGACGAAGTCGGTGATCAGCAGTTGTCGTTCGATGAATCCGACGGACAAGATAGGGGCACACCGGAGCGTGACGCGCGGGACGGACAGACCGCCGCAACTCCCGAATTGCCGGAACGTGACGACGATTACCTGTCGGGCGACCGGTCGGGACAGGCCGATGTGGCATCTCCGTCGTTTGGGGATGTCGAGCCGGACTCCGGCGCGCGCCGCGACGACTGGTCGTCGGACGACTCCGATCTTGCCGCGGCGGAATACGGCGATACGCAGACCTACGAGGTGTCCGACTATCCGACCGTCGACGGTTATGAGCGCGAATTCTCCCAGTACGGCGACCCCGATGGCTATTCGTCGGACGACGAGTCCTATGCGCCCGAACCGGGATATGTAGAACCGGAACTGGGCAGTACGGATGACGGTTACGGTTACCAGGACGATGACGACGGCGTGACGACACGTTCGGCCGACGACTACATCGTCGAGGACTACGACGACGGGGCCGCGTCGCAGGATGACACCTATGTGGTGGGCGACGACGATGCGGCCGCGCTCGACCGGGAACGGGAACTGAGCCTTGCCCCCGAACCCTATATCGACGACACCGGCACGGATACCCGGGACGACCTGAGGGCCGACAGTTCGATGGACCTCCGGGCCGATGCCCGGGATGCCGGTCAGACGGTCGACCCGCAATATTCCGGCGAGTTCGACGATTTCGAAAAGCCGAAGTCCCGCAAGCCTCTTCTGCTGATCGCTTCGCTTGGCGGCATTGCCGTTGTGGCCGGGGGACTTGTGTTCGCCTATCAGTATTTTTCGGACGGCGGCAACGGCCAGGTTCCGATCGTTCGTGTCGACGGCGGCACCACAAAGGTGGCTCCCGACGATCCGGGCGGCGTGGAAATACCGCATCAGAACAAGCTGATCTACGATCGGATCGTGGGCCAGAGCAGCACTGTCGACGAACAGGTCGTCAAGCGCGAGGAGAACGTCATCGCGCTGAACAATCCGGAAAACACCGGCGACAGCGCCTCTCAGGATGACGCCAGCGCCGGTGACGACTCCGGGATCCCGATCCCGCCGGCGCCGATTTCGCCTGACGCGACGGATGCCGGTGGCGACGATGCCGGGATCAACGAGGCAATCGGCATCCTCCAGGGCCAGCAGACCGACCAGAGCGAACAAGGCGGCCAGAACGATACCAATTCGCAGGTCGGTATTCCGATCGTGCCGTTGCCATCCACGAATTCCGAAACGGAAAGCTCGTCGGCGTCCTCGCAACAGGACGATGATGCGTCCTCGTCCGAATCTTCGGGAACAACGCCGGAAGCGCCGGAACTGAGAACGGAAACCGTGACACCGCCGGAGCCGCAGACAGTTTCGACGCCGACGCGAACGGCACCGCCGGTCCCCCGCGAAAAACCCGACGCTCCGGTACGGCCGACGCGGGTGGTGAGCGTGGACGACAGTACCCGGAACGACACCGGGGCGTCGGGCAGCGGGCCGATCCAACTCACGCCCGTGCCGCGTCCTCCGAGCAATGCGTCCAACCCCGCACCGTCACCGACGACACCCGTTCAATCGATCGAGGTGACGAACGTGGAGAGCACGACACCTGCACCTCCGACACCGGCGCCGGTTACCGGCAGCGGCAACTACCTTATCCAGATCGCGGCGTTCAGGTCGGAAGCCGAAGCGGTGGCCGAATACGAGAGGCTCAGCAACCGGCACGCGTCCCTGCTGAGAGGGTACGGCCCGATCATCCAGAGGGCTGATCTGGGATCGCGTGGCATCTATTACAGATTGCGTGTCGGGCCGATTGACGGCAAACAGCGTGCATCCGGTCTCTGCGATTCGCTATTGGCGGCCGGTGAAACGGACTGTCTCGTTCGTCGGCGCTGATCGCGGGTCGGGCCCGACGCCGTAACCCGGAGTGCACTGATGCAGGCGTTTATCTGCGGCTGCGCGTCGACTGCCCTGACGCAGGACGAGCGTGACTTTCTCGCGGATGCCGATCCGTGGGGACTTATCCTCTTCGCGCGGAATTGCGAGGATGCGGAACAGATCAGGCGACTGACCGACGAGTTCCGCACGATCAACGGCCGTGACGACGCGCCTGTGCTGATCGACCAGGAAGGCGGGCGCGTCCAGAGGCTCGGCCCTCCAAACTGGCGGAAGTACCCGCCGGCGCGGAGATTCGCGGAGGTCTACCGGAAGGACGCGACGGAGGGCGCGCGCCTTGCCCGTGCGGGTGCCAGGCTGATGGCGGACGACCTTCGAAAGGTCGGTATCAACGTGAACTGCCTGCCCGTTGCCGACGTCCCGCAGCCCGGTGCACACGAGATCATCGGTGACCGCGCTTATGGCGCAGACGTCGACGAGATTGCCATCCTGGCGCGGGCCGCGGCGGACGGGTGCCTAGACGGTGGCGTGCTGCCGGTCATCAAGCATATCCCCGGTCATGGCCGCGCCGGTGTCGACAGTCATGTGGGTTTGCCTGTGGTCGATGCCGGCCGGGAGGAACTCGCGGACGTGGATTTCGCGGTGTTCGGGCAATTGCGGGATTTTCCCCTGGCGATGACGGCCCATGTGATCTACTCCGCCTTCGATGCCGAACGCCCGGCGACCCTGTCCGAGACGGTCGTGCGTGATGTCATCCGCGGCGAGATCGGGTACGCGGGTCTGGTGATGACGGACGACCTGTCGATGGGTGCGTTGTCCGGTACCTTGAAAGAGCGCGCGGAAGCCGCTTTCGCGGCGGGTTGCGACATGGCGCTTCACTGCAATGGCGAATTCGACGAGATGCTCGATGTTGCCGAAGCAACGCCGGAACTCGATGGCGAAGCCCTCGTCAGGGCCCATGGCGCGCTCGCCCGGTTGTCCGAATCGGAACCGTGGGACAGCGCCAAGGCTGTGGAGCAAATCGAGGTTCTGTGCTGAACGAACGCCCGGATTGGGGCAAAATGGCGGGATTGCAACATTCGCCGGGTGATTCGCACATGAACGGGCAGAGTGGAGACGAGGCCGACGCACCGGTCATCGCGGAACAGGGCGGTGACGGTCTGGTGGTACTCGAGTCTGCCGGACAGGACGCCCTGATCGTCGATGTCGACGGCTTTGAAGGTCCGCTGGATCTGCTGCTCACACTCGCGCGCAACCAGAAGGTGGACCTGACGAAGATATCGATTCTGGCACTGGCGGAACAGTATCTCGTCTTCATCGCCGAGGTTCGAAAGCTACGTCTGGAACTGGCGGCAGACTACCTGGTCATGGCCGCCTGGCTCGCCTATCTGAAATCGAAACTCCTGCTGCCCGAACCAGAAGACGAGGAAGGGCCGACCGGCGAGGAACTCGCGGCCGTTCTCGCGTTCAGGCTGCAGAAACTCGAAGCCATGCGTGACGCCGCCGCGAAGCTCATGTCGCGCAACAGGCTCGGTCGCAACGTCTTCGCCCGCGGTGCGCCCGAAGGCGTGCGCGTCACGTCCGTAAGCGAACATGCGGACAATCTCTACGACCTTCTCAAGGCCTACACGGAACGGCGCCAGCGACAGTCCGTGACGCGTCTCGAAATGCATCGCCTGCCTGTCCTGACAATCAAGGAGGCAAGGGGCATCCTGGAACGGCTTCTGGGAAAGATGGACGAATGGACCAGTATCAATCAGTATCTTGCTGAATATCTTGCAGAACCGGAAATGCGCGCGTCGGTGAAAGCGAGCAGTTTTTCGGCTTCCCTGGAAATGGTTCGAGAAGGTTTCCTCGAAATCCGGCAGGACGAGGTTTTTGCGCCGATCTATATACGCAGGGGCTCCAGACCGGCGAATGACAGTCCCAACCAGGGAATCACAACATGACCAATAATCCCGAAAAACTCATGGCTGAAGAGATACCGGACGAGATCGAAGAGGCGGAGGGCGAAAACGAGACCGCCGAACAGGCATCTCCCGAGCATGGGGAATTG
Source organism: Hyphomicrobiales bacterium (assembly GCA_965227875.1). Taxonomy (GTDB): domain Bacteria; phylum Pseudomonadota; class Alphaproteobacteria; order Rhizobiales; family JAJFHC01. Next base: position 4,611,865 of record OZ245783.1, on the reverse strand, counting down.
CCGTCGAACGTCACGGTCCTTCCCACCGCCGACCGGCGCCAGCATGTGCGCATGGTCGAGGCGCTGCTCTTCGCGGCGGCGGAACCGCTCGACGAGGCGACGCTCGCGGAACGCCTGCCGGAAGGCGCGGACATTCCCGCATTGCTCGAGGAAGTCCAGAAGACGTACGAATCCCGCGGCGTCAACCTGGTGCAGGTGGCCGGACGCTGGAGTTTCCGGACTGCGGACGATCTCTCCTTCATTATGGAACGCCAGGCCGTCGAACAGAAGCGTCTGTCCCGGGCCGCGCTCGAAACCCTCGCGATCATTGCCTATCACCAGCCGGTGACGCGGGCGGAGATCGAGGAGATCAGGGGTGTTTCCACGTCCAAGGGCACGCTGGACACATTGCTCGAGATCGGCTGGATCAGGATGCGCGGCCGGCGGCGGACGCCGGGACGTCCCGTGACCTACGGAACGACGGATGATTTCCTGATCCATTTCGGTCTCGATCGCGTCTCCGATCTTCCGGGGATGACCGAACTGAAGGGCACGGGCCTACTCGGCGCGAACCTGCCACGCGGGTTCGAAATTCCCCAACCTTCCGACGGCGACGAACTGGAAGAGGACGAAGCGCCCCTCGACGAGGAAGAAGCTCCGCTGGAGATGCACCTCACCGAATAGGGACTGGCATTGCCTGATCCGAGCGTTTAAAACGCCGGTATCGTCCGCATCGTTTTGTTGACCGTAGCCGAGGATCGATGCCGAAAGCTATGACCGAACCAGGGTCGGACGGCACATCCTCATCCGAATGGGGCACACGCGGCACAGCAGCGGCCACGTTTGCCGCGCGGCTTTCATTTGAAAACGTAAGCCATACGTTCGGACGGATCGAAGCCGTCAAAAACGTCAGTCTCGAGCTGGCGCCGGGAGAAATCGTGTGTCTGCTCGGCCCGTCGGGCTGTGGCAAGACGACGTTGCTGCGAATCGCTGCCGGCGTCGAACGCCAGACCCAGGGCAGGGTCCTGCTCGACGGCATGGAGATATCCGGTCCGGGCGTGTTCATTCCGCCCGAAAAGCGCGGCATAGGTCTCATGTTCCAGGACTTCGCGCTGTTTCCGCACCTGTCCATTCTCGACAATGTCGCTTTCGGTCTTCGGGGGCTCGATCGCAACGAGGCCGTCATCGAGGCCCGCCGGGCGCTCGACCGGGTCGGCATGCTGCATTACGAGCGATCCTACCCGCATGTCCTGTCGGGCGGCGAGCAGCAGCGCGTGGCGCTCGCCCGGGCGATTGTTCCGCGTCCGTCCGTCCTGCTCATGGACGAGCCGTTTTCCGGACTGGACCAGCGCCTGCGCGACAGCGTCAGAGACGAAACGCTTGCGGTCCTGAAGGAAACGCGTGCGAGCAGCCTTCTGGTCACCCACGATCCCGAGGAAGCCATGCGGATGGCGGACCGCATCGTGCACATGCGGGACGGCCATGTCGTGCAGACGGGAACGCCTCGGGAAATCTACTCGCGGCCGGTCGACGAGAGCACCGCGCGGTTTTTCGGCGATCTCAACGAATTGAGCGGTGTGGTGCGGGACGGCAGGGTCGCCACCATGCTCGGATCGGTGGATGCCGCCGGTTTCGACGAAGGCGAGAAGGTCGACGTTCTCGTGCGACCCATCGGCCTGCAACTGAGCGGGACGGGCGAAACGGAGTGCATGGTCGTCAATTCGCGTTTTCTCGGAGACCACTGTCTCTTGACACTGGCCGTCAGCGGCCAAGATGGTGTAATACGCATGCGCCTGAGAGAAACGGATGCGCCCGAGAGCGGCACCGTTGTTCGTGTTGCGATGGATCCGTCCCACGTTTTCGTTTTTTCGAGCAGTTCGGGCGGACGACCTCGGCAAGGTTAACCGGAAATTGCGATTTGTTGCGACGCACCGGTGATTTTGCGATATTGGATTACAGAACGAGTTCCCATTCAGGAGAATTTCACACATGTCGATTGGTGTATGGCAGATAGTTATTGTTGGAGTGATCGTCGTGCTCCTGTTCGGACGGGGAAAGATCTCCGAGCTGATGGGTGACGTGGCGAAAGGCATCAAGAGCTTCAAGAAGGGCATGCAGGAAGACCCCGAACAGGAAGCGGATGCCAGCGTCAAGACGATCGAACACACTGCCGCGGATACGACCGGCGCAACGTCCAAGTCCGAAAAAGACGCGGTCAAGAGCTGACACCGCCACAGTATTCGAAACACCGTCCGGTCCTGCGGCCCCGACCGTAGCGACCACCGGGCAGGAGTGAGCGTTCCGCATGTTTGATATCGGTGCTACCGAACTGCTTGTAATCGGTATCGTGGCGCTGCTCGTGGTGGGCCCGAAGGATCTGCCGCGCATGCTGAGGACGTTCGGCCAGTTCGTCGGCAAGGCCCGGAGCATGGCCCGCGAATTCCAGCAGCAGTTCACCGAAGCCGCCGACGAGGCCGGGCTCGACGAAGTCCGCAAGGGCATTTCCTCCGCCGAAAGCGCGGTGAAGTCGAACACGTTTGCCGATGCCTTCAGTGACATCTCGAAAGCCGGCGATGACGTGAAGTCGGAACTCAACAAGACTGTGAACGACGACAGCAAGTCGGACAGCGGCAGCGGCGACACCGGTACGGAGCCGGCCGAAACCGAGCCGGTCAGCGCGGAAACCGATGCCGCCGGCGCCGAAACCGATCCAGTAAAACCCACGTCCGTTGCCGATGAGGGCGCGGCCGAGCCCGCCGTCCGTTCCGGTTCGGCCTAACCGGAATTTCGTTGCGTGACAGACGACGACATCAAGAATACCGAAGCACCACTCATCGAGCATCTGATCGAGCTGAGATCACGCCTCGTGAAATCGCTCATCGGCGTGGCCATCGCCTTCGTGGTGTGTTTCTACTTCGCACAGGATATCTTCAACCTCCTGCTTTATCCCTATGAACGGGCGGTCGGCACCGACACGAACATCGAACTGATCTACACGGCGCCGCAGGAGTTCTTTTTCACGCAGCTCAAACTGGCACTTTTCGGTGCGCTGTTCATCGCTTTTCCCGTGATCGCCAGCCAGATCTACATGTTCGTGGCGCCGGGTCTCTACCGCAACGAAAGACAGGCGTTCCTGCCGTTCCTGATTGCGACGCCCTTCCTGTTTCTGCTGGGTGCGGCGCTTGTCTATTTCGTCGTCATGCCGCTCGCCATGGATTTCTTCCTCGGGCTCGAACAGCAGGGCGGCGACGGGGAAGCGACCATTCGCCTGACCGCGCGGGTCAGCGAATATCTCGGACTGATCATGACGCTTCTCTTCGCGTTCGGTCTGTGTTTCCAGCTTCCCGTGGTGCTCACCCTGCTTGCGAAGGCGGGGCTGGCCACGTCGGACGGCCTGAAGGCCAAACGCAAATACGCGATCGTCGGCACCTTCGGCCTGGCCGCTGTCCTGACGCCGCCCGATCCGATCAGCCAGATCGGCCTCGCGCTGCCGACCTTGATCCTCTACGAGATCTCGATCCATTGCGTGAAGATGGTCGAGAAGAAGCGGGCGGAGGAAGAAGCGCTGAGGGAAGCCGAAACCGGCTGAGACGACGTCCGGACTCTGGACGGATATCCGGTGCCGTCGTATACAGTGCGGATTCGCCGGGGACCGGGCTCCGGTCCTGACGCTCTCCGATTTTCGGGAAATTCTCAATGTTCGACATCAAGGTGATCCGGGACGATCCGGACGGTTTCGACGCGGCACTGGCCAAGCGCGGGCACGAACCTGTTTCGGCACGCCTCAACGGTCTCGACCGCACGCGCAGGGAAATCATCGGCAGGCTGCAGGATGCGCAGAACCGCAGGAACGAGGCCTCCAAGCAGATCGGTGCGGCGAAGGCATCAGGTGACGAAGACAAGGCCCAGGCACTCATCACGGAAATTGCGACGCTGAAGTCCTCCATCCAGGAAGACGAGGAGCGGGAACGCCAGTTGACCGAGGACCTGGAAAACGCGCTGTCGGAACTTCCCAACATACCGCTGGAAGACGTGCCCGTCGGGCCCGACGAAACGGCTAACGTCGAGCACCACACCCACGGCGAAAAGCCGGAGTTCGGTTTCGAGCCCAAACAGCATTTCGAGCTGGGCGAAGCGCTCGGACAGATGGACTTCGAGACGGCGGCCAGACTGTCGGGCTCGCGGTTCGTGGTCCTCAGGGGCGGTCTCGCGCGCTTGGAGCGTGCGCTCGCGGCCTTCATGCTGGACATTCACACTGCGGAGCGCGGGTATACGGAAGTCGTGCCTCCCGTGCTCGTTCGCGATCATGTGCTGTACGGGACCGGCCAGTTGCCGAAGTTCGCGGAAGACCTCTTCCGGACGGAAGACGGCTTCTGGCTCATCCCGACGGCGGAAGTCCCGTTGACCAACATGGTGCGCGAGCAGATCGTGGACGAGGCCGACCTGCCGATGCGGCTGACGGCGCATACGCCCTGTTTTCGCCTGGAAGCGGGCGCGGCCGGACGTGACACGCGCGGAATGATACGGCAGCACCAGTTTTCCAAGGTCGAACTGGTGAGCATCACAGCGCCAGAGGATTCGGAAGCGGAACTCGAACGGATGCTGGCGAGCGCGGAAGAGGTTCTCAGGCGCCTCGGTCTTCACTATCGCGTCGTCGTCCTGTGTACGGGCGACATGGGTTTCGGCGCGCGCAAGACCTATGACATCGAGGTCTGGCTCCCCGGACAGGATGCCTACAGGGAAATCTCGAGCTGTTCGGTCTGCGGCGATTTCCAGGCACGCAGGATGAATGCGCGGTACCGTCCTTCCGGTGAGAAGGGAACGCGTTTCGTCCACACGCTGAACGGGTCGGGCCTTGCGGTGGGCCGGACCATGATCGCGGTGCTGGAGAACTACCAGAACGAGGACGGATCCATAACCGTGCCCGAGGCCCTGCGGCCGTACATGGGAAACCTCGCGCGGATAGAGCCTGTCTGAAAATCGCCCGGTACGCGGCGGGCAAAATGGGAAACATGCGATGCGCATCCTGATCACCAATGACGACGGCATTCATGCGCCGGGCCTGCAGTCGCTTACCCGGATCGCACAGGCCCTCAGCGACGACGTCTGGACTGTGGCGCCGGAAAGCGAGCAGAGCGGGGCGTCCCGTTCGCTCACCCTTGCCGAACCGTTGCGTCTCAGGCAGGCAAGCGACAGGGTCTTCGCCATCAAGGGCACGCCCACCGACTGTGTCCTGATGGCGGTGAAGAAGATCATGCCCGAGCCGCCCGATCTCGTGCTTTCGGGCGTGAACCAGGGACAGAACATTGCCGAAGACGTGACTTATTCCGGCACGATCGCGGCGGCGATGGAAGGAACGGCCATCGGAATCCGTTCGATCGCGCTCAGCCAGGCTTATGGATTCAGGGACGGACTCGAGATCAACTGGGATACGGCCGAGACCCATGGCGCATCTCTGGTGCGCAAACTGATATCGGTGGACTGGGAACCGGGAACTCTCGTGAACGTCAATTTTCCCGACTGCGCTCCCGATGAGGTGGTGGCCACCGAGGTCACGGAGCAGGGCCAGCGCGACCAGGGACTTCTCAAGGTCGACGAACGGACGGACTCACGCGGGAAGGACTATTTCTGGATCGGCTTCGAACGGCGCAAGAGCAACCCGCGGGAAGGCACGGACTTGCGTGCGGTCTATGACAACCGAATCTCCGTGACCCCGTTGCACATGAATCTGACCCACGGTTCCAGCAAAGACTTGTTGCGCTCGGTGCTCGCCGGATAATAGGACCTTGTCGTGCGTCGGCGTTTCGCGCCGGCGGATCCTATGGAGGGTCTCGTGGAAGGCGGGGATTTCCGCAAGATCGAACTTGTGATGAACCTCAGGAACCGGGGCATCCGCGATACGCGTGTGCTGGCGGCGATCGAGAGGATTCCGCGCGAACTCTTCATAGACCCGGTTTTCGCCGAACAGGCCTACGACGACCAGTCCCTGCCCATCGAGTGCGGCCAGACGATCAGCCAGCCCTACATCGTCGCCTTCATGTCGGAAAAGCTGCGCGTCGACGACAGGTGCAAGGTTCTCGAAGTGGGGACCGGGACGGGGTACCAGACCGCTGTCCTGTCCTATCTCTGCCGGCGCGTGTACACGGTCGAGCGCTACAGGACGCTCCTGCGCACGGCGGAGGAACGGTTTGAAAAGCTCGGGTTGACGAACATAACGGCGATGGTGGCGGACGGCACCAAGCGCTGGCCGTCTCAACAGCCGTTCGACCGGATCATCGTCACCGCGGCGGCTCCGCAACTACCCATGACCCTGGTCGAGCAACTGCGGCCGGGCGGCATCATGGTGTGCCCGGTCAACGTCGTCGGAGGGGGGCAGGAAATCGTGCGGGTCGTGATGGACGAAGACGGCACGTTCACCCAGGAACCGCTTCTGCCCGTCCGGTTCGTTCCTCTTGTCGAAGGCGTGGCAAAGGAAATGTAGGGCACCGCGGCCGGACGGGGTGCGAATTCCGAAGGAAAACCTTCGATAAACACGACACATAAACGGCTCCTTAACCAAAGCGAGTCAGGATGCCCGCAGATTTCAGTCGCGGAGCATCGGTATGAAGCGCGTAATTCGGCACATTTCGAAACAGCGGATCCTGCGCAGCGGGCTGGCGGTCGCCGCCATGTCGGCGCTTGCAGCCTGCAGTACCTCCTCGGACCGCTTCGGTCCTTTCGACGGTGGACAGCAAACCGTCGCGAGCGGTCAGGCAGCCGGCAGCGGCTACAACAACAATGTCGACAATACCTACACGGCGGCCATTCCGCGCAACACCGATATCCAGTCGGTGCCGGTGTCGCCATCGCCGGTGCAGCGTCAGCCGGTGCGCACGGCAAACCGGGGTTCGGTGACCGTGCAGCACGGTGACACGCTTTACAGCATAGCCCGCAACAATGGCGTATCGGTCTCCCAGTTGAGCGCAGCTAACGGTATCCAGCCGCCCTACAACATCAGTGCGGGACAGGTTCTCCGGATCCCGGGGCAGGGATATGCGGCGTCCGCCGCACGGCCAGCCGTCGCGTCCGGTGCGTCCTCGGTGTACGTGGTGAAGCCCGGTGACACGCTCTACAGCATTTCGCGGCGCCATGGCCTGAAGGTCGATGCGGTGGCGAGCCACAATGGCATGGGCATGCCCTACACGGTGAAGATCGGCCAGCCGATCCGGATTCCCGGCGGGTACGTTTCGGCCGTCAACACGACGCCGTCGCAGCCGCTGACGGCGAGCATTTCGACGACGCGGGCGTCCACAGCCGTCCCGCGGCCGGTCACGAAACCCAAGGCGATTGCGAGCGTTCCGGTCAGGGATGCCGCGGTCGCGAAACCCGTGGTCAAGAAGAAGGTCGCCCACAAGGGTCCGCTTCCCAAGCCGAAGGCGCGGTCCGCATCGAAATTCCGCTGGCCGGTCAAGGGACGGATAATCTCCAAGTTCGGTCCCAAGGCCAACGGGTCGAAGAACGACGGGATCAATATCGCGGTGCCGGAAGGCACGTCCGTCAAGGCGGCGGAAAACGGTGTCGTCGCGTATGCGGGCAACGAGCTCAAGGGGTACGGCAACCTGGTTCTCATCCGGCATGCCGACAATTGGGTGACGGCCTATGCGCACAACAAGAACCTGCTGGTGTCGCGTGGTCAGCGCGTCAAGCGCGGACAGATCATTGCCCGTGCCGGTCGCACGGGCTCGGTGACCAGCCCGCAGGTCCATTTCGAGATCCGAAGGGGATCAACAGCGGTCAATCCATTGAGAAGTCTCGAGTCGTCCCAGGTAGCCGGGGGGTGATACCTGGGATCATTGACGTACTCGAGGGGGGACAACGCGCGAAACGTAGGGGCACGTTTGGCGCGTTGTCTTTTTTTAGGGTCAGTCTGAGATCCGGATCCCGAGGCTTCCCGCGGTGTCCTGTATGAACTGCCAGGCGACACGCCCCGATCTCGCGCCCCGCGTGGTGGACCATTCGAGCGCTTTCGAACGCAGTTCTTCCTGGGGCAGATCTATGCCGAAATGCGCGGCGTATCCCTCGACCATTTCGAGGTAATCCGACTGGGAACAGTTGTGAAACCCGAGCCAGAGGCCGAACCTGTCCGAAAGCGACACCTTTTCCTGCACGGCTTCGGAAGGGTTGATCGCGGTGGAGCGCTCGTTTTCCATCATGTCGCGCGGAAGGAGATGGCGCCTGTTCGACGTGGCGTAGAAGATCACGTTGCCGGGCCTGCCTTCGATCCCGCCTTCCAGCACGGCCTTCAGAGACTTGTACGACGTGTCGTCGTTGTCGAAGGAAAGATCGTCGCAGAACACGATGAAACGGTTGTCGGATGTGCGGACGAGGGACATGAGGTGGGGCAGTGACTCGATGTCCTCGCGGTGGATTTCGACGAGTTTGAGAATTCCGGGTGTTTCCGCGCAGACATCGGCGTGCACGGCCTTGACGAGGGAACTCTTGCCCATGCCGCGCGCCCCCCACAGGAGGGCATTGTTCGCAGGCAGCCCGGAGGAGAATCGCTTCGTGTTGTCGTAAAGCGTGTCGCGCATCCGGTCGATGCCGCGCAACAGTTTCATGTCGACCCGGTTGACCCTCGGCACCGGGACGAGACCGGCGGGGTCCGGTTGCCAGACGAACGCGTCCGCCGCATCGAGATCCGTGTCGGGCGACGTGGGTGGTGCGAGACGCTCCAAGGCGTCGGCAATGCGCTCCAACGTGGCTTGCAGGTCGGTGATTTCGTTGGATTTTGTCATTTCGGGGTCAATCGGGATGAGCGGTTGTCGGTGTCAGGCGCGGCACACTATCATCAGGGATCGGTTTGTCGAGAGGCATAGCCGAGGCAACGGCTCTTTACCAGAGCGGCACTCAGGCGGTATGCATGTTCCGGTATTGATTGCATTGTCGGGCGACCTAAGTATAGTCGCCCGCACTATTTAGGCTGCGCCAAGGCGGTATGGGCCGGGCAGCGGCAAAAAGCATCCAGGAGCAGACGATGTTCATTACACCAGCTTATGCGCAGGGCGCGGGCGGTCTCGGTGGTCTGGGAGAATTCCTTTTCCCCCTCGTGGCGATGTTCGCGATTTTCTATTTCCTTCTGATCCGTCCGCAGCAGAAGCGGGCCAAGCAGCACAAGGAAATGGTCAACAACCTGCGTCGTGGCGACACCGTCGTGACCTCCGGGGGCCTGATCGGCAAGGTTTCCAAGGTGGTTGACGACAACGAGGCGCAGATCGAGATTTCGGAAGGCGTCAAGGTCAAGATCATGAAGCAGTTCGTGACGGAAGTTCGCGTCAAGGGTGAACCCGCCGCGGACGACGCGAAGTAACGATCCGACCTGCCTGCCTTGCGGCGCAAACGCAACCGAGCGCCTTCGGCAATCCCGGTGTCGGTGGACGGAACCGTCTGGTAACTAGATATGCTGCATTTCTCCAAGTGGAAGACGAGCCTCATCACCGCCGTCTGCGTGATCGGCGTGTTGCTCGCGCTCCCGAACATCCTCCCGCAAAGCGTGCTCACGAGCCTGCCGGACTGGCTGCCTCACAAGCAGGTTCATCTCGGGCTTGACCTTCAGGGCGGCTCCCACATCGTGCTCGAGGTGGACGTCAACGAGGTTGTCCAGGACCGCCTTGAGTCCGTGGTCGACGATGTACGTTCGACTCTGCGCGAGGATCGGATCGGCTACCAGAACCTCGCGGTCGCGAACCGCAGGGTCACCGTCCGTATCCGGAAGCCGGAACAGCTCGATGACGCCATGAAGAAGCTGCGTGCCCTGGCATCGCCGGTCTCTTCGGGCATCCTCGGATCGTCGACCGGCGTGATGGATCTGGACGTGGAGAACACGTCCGGAAACCAGGTGGCCATCGCACTTACGGAACCGGCGATCGACGAGCGGGTACGCTCGACGATCGAGCAGTCCATCGAGATCATCCGTCGACGTATCGATGCGCTCGGTACGACGGAACCGACGATCCAGCGCCAGGGTGTCGACCGCATTCTCGTCCAGGTGCCGGGCCTGCAGGACCCCGCGCAGCTTAAACGGCTGCTCGGCACGACAGCGAAACTCGTGTTCCGCCTGGTCGACGTGTCCACGACCGCCGAACAGGCCAAGGCGACACGGGTGCCGTCCGGGTCGGAAATCCTGCCCTCCGACGACGGCACGGGTATCGAATATCTGATCCAGAAACGCGTCATGGTGAGCGGGGAGAACCTCGTCGACGCCCAACCGGGCTTCGACTCGCGCACCAACGAGCCCATCGTCAACTTCCGGTTCGATTCCTCCGGCGCGACGCGCTTCGGCCGAGTGACACAGACCAATGTCGGACGGCCCTTCGCGATCGTGCTCGACAACAAGGTCATCAGCGCCCCGGTCATTCGCGAACCGATCCTTGGCGGATCGGGCCAGATCAGCGGCAACTTTACCGTCCAGGAAGCGAATGACCTGGCGATCCTGCTGCGTGCGGGTGCGCTGCCTGCCCGGCTGACGATCGTCGAAGAGCGTACGGTCGGCCCGGGTCTGGGTGCGGACTCGATCGCCGCGGGCAAGATCGCATCGATGATCGGGCTCGTCGCCGTCATCGGGTTCATCATCGTCTCCTACGGTCTTTTCGGTCTGTTCGCCAACGTGGCGCTGGCGATCAACATTCTCCTGATCGTGGGCGTGCTATCCTTGTTGCAGGCCACGCTGACCCTGCCGGGCATTGCCGGCATCGTGCTGACAATCGGGATGGCGGTGGACGCCAACGTGCTGATCTTCGAGCGTATCCGCGAGGAGGCCCGCGCGGGCAAGACGCCGATTGCGTCCATCGATACCGGATACAGCAGGGCCCTGGGGACGATTCTCGACGCCAACATCACGACGTTCATCGCCGCGTTCGTCCTGTTCCAGCTCGGGTCGGGTCCGGTTCGCGGGTTCGCCGTGACGCTCGCGATCGGGATCGCCACATCCGTGTTCACCGCATTCACGCTGACGCGCCTGTTCGTGGCCCTGTGGGTCAAACGCCGGCGGCCGTCTTCGATTCCGATCTAGGAAGAGGAACCAGTCATGTTTCCCGTACGTTTCGTTCCCTCCGAAACAAAAATTCCGTTCCTCGGTTTCCGGAAAGTCGCGATGTTCGGATCGATCATTGCGGTGATCGCCTCGATCGGCCTTTTCTTCGCGGTCGGCCTCAATTACGGCATCGATTTCCGGGGCGGCACCCTGATCGAGATCAAGACACAGGGACCTGCCAAGATCGGCAATCTCCGCGACACGCTGAACGGCCTGGGCTTCGGTTCCGTGGAAATACAGGAATTCGGGGCGCCGGACGTTGTGTTGATCCGGGTCGAACAGCAGCCCGGTGGTGAGGAAGCGCAGCAGGCGGTGATCGCGACCGTCAAGGAAGCGCTGCCCGCCGAGGTCGATTACCGGCGAGTGGAGGTTGTAGGCCCCAAGGTCAGCGGCGAACTCGTTCAGGAGAGTTTCATCGCGGTGTTTGCCGCGATGATCGCGGTGCTGATCTATATCTGGTTCCGGTTCGAGTGGCAGTTCGGTGTCGGCGCCGTGGCGGCGCTCTTGCACGACGTGCTGATCACGATCGGGATGTTCTCGATCCTGCAGCTCGAGTTCAACCTCTCGATCATCGCGGCCATTCTGACCATCGTCGGTTATTCGCTGAACGATACCGTTGTCGTCTACGACCGGGTCCGGGAGAACCTGCGCAAGTTCAAGAAGATGCCGCTGGAGGACCTTCTGAACCTGTCGGTCAACGACACGTTGTCGAGAACGATCCTCACCTCCGTGACGACCCTCATCGCCCTGCTGTCGCTCTACATCTTCGGTGGCGAGGTCATACGCGGGTTCACGTTCGCGATGATCTGGGGAATTCTCATCGGGACCTATTCGTCCGTGTTCGTCGCAGCACCGCTGCTCCTGCAGTTGGGCGTCAAGCGTGACTGGTCGGGGCTTGGTGGCGCCAAGACGAAAGAAGAAGCGACTGCCTGATCCGGCTCAACCTGATCGGGATGCCGAAGGATGGAGATCACCGCGCCGCACTTTCCCGGACGTGCACCGATCGATGCATACGGGGATGGCGGGTTCCGTTTCGCGGACATGTCCCATCGCGGTTCCGTGCTGCTTCTTCCCAGCGGGATTTACGGCTGGGCGCCGTCCACGCTCTCCGAGGTCACGCGGGAGTCGCTTGAACGGCTTCGCGCGGACGCCGGTGCAATCGACGTCTTCCTCGTGGGGTGCGGGCCGGACATCGGCAGGATCCCCGAACCGGTCGAACGTTTCCTGGCCGAGATCGATATCTATCCCGAAGCGATGAGCACGGGTGCGGCGGCGCGGACGTACAATGTCCTGCTGGCCGAACAGCGGTCGGTGGCCGCCGGCCTGATCGCCGTCGAAACCCCCTGATGCGGTCATGACGGACACGGTTTCTCAATACCGCGAGGACATCGCCTATTGCAGCGACCTGGTGAATACCCACGACAAGGACAGGTATCTCGCGACGCTTTTTGCGCCCGCGGACAGGCGACGGCATCTATTCGCGCTTTACGCACTCAATTGCGAGGTCGCGCAGGTGAGTTCCGTCGTCAGCGATCCGAATCTCGGCGAAATACGGCTGAGGTGGTGGGCGGATGCGGTTGAATCCGTCTATGCAGGACAGTCTTTCGATCACCCTGTTCTGCGGGCCTATGCCTTCGCGGTGGAGTACGGGAAACTTCCGAAACAACCGGTGCTCGATCTGATCGAGGCCCGGCGTTTCGATCTTTACAGCGATCCCATGCCGCGGCTGAACGACCTCGAGGGCTATGCCGGGGAAACGGCGTCGGCGGTTTTCCAGCTTGCCGTATTGCTTCTCGCCGGACCGTCAGGCAGCAAGGCCCACAATGCCTGCGGGCATGCAGGCGTGGCGTGGACCCTGACCCGGATACTGAGACGCCTGCCCGAACTGCTGGCGCGGGGTCAGGTGTTCGTGCCCGAGGAGATGCTCGCCGAACGCGGGCTGCGGGTCAGGGATCTCTATGAATCGAAGTCGAACGAGACGGTCGGTCTCGTGCTGGCGGTCCTGAGACAGTCGGCCCGCCGGCATCTGTCCGAGGCGAGGGTGTACGATCCGGACGTTTCGCTGGAAGCCTTGCCGGCGCTCTTGCCCCTGAGCGTGCTGGACGGCTATCTCCGCGCCATGGAGAAGCCCGGCCACGACCCCCTGCGCCAAGTCTGCGAAGTGGCCCAGTGGCGCCGGCAACTGGCGCTCCTGAGGGCGTCGTGGAGAAAGCGCTACTGAAGCGCCAGTTTCATCCCTTCGTGACTCGCGACGAAGCCGAGTGAATCGTAGAACCTGTGGGCGTCGGCGCGGGTCTTGTCGGTGGTGAGTTGCACGAGGCCGCAGCCCTGCCGCCGCGATTCCTCGATGGCCCACTCGAACATCTTCCGGCCGATGCCTTCCGACCTGTGGGCGGCGGACACGCGTACGCTCTCGATGAGACCGCGCAGCATGCCCTTGCGCGACAGTCCCGGAATGAGCGTGAGCTGAAGGCAGCCGATGATGGTGCCGTCCGCATCGGCGACCATCAGCATCTGGTTCGGATCGCTGTCGATGCTCTCGAACGCCGTGACATAGCGCGGATTGAGCGGCGTGGAGATATCTTCGCGCGTGCTGCCCAGTTCGTCGTCTGCAAGAAGCGCCACGATTGACGGCAGGTCCGCCGTGCGGGCCCGCCTGATGTCGAATTCGGTCATGTTGCCTCCTGTTCTGCGTCGTCGCCAGGATCACTGTCCATGGCCGATCGGGGGAAGATGATCTTCTGGTACAGATAGCCGATTCCCACCAGCACCAGTCCCAGTCCGATGAAGGAAAGCGCCCGGAGAATTCCGGTAAGGTTGGCCATGTCGAACAGGAACACTTTCGCGATCGTGAGCACGATGATCGGCAGGGACGCGTATCTCAGGGACACCCGGCCGAAAAAGATGCCTGCGAGGAGCAGTGTCAGGCCCATGACGAGCCACACGGCGGAATAGGTATAGGATTCCACGTCGGTCGTGGGGCCGAGGGCAGGCCGCGCGCCGTGGAACATGACCCGCACCTCGAGCGATACGTACGCGAAGAGCATGACGAGGGAAACGATCCCGGCGGCATGCAGGAAATAACGTGGCCTCGAGGAACGTCCGGTCCAGTAGACCAGTGCGCACATGATCGCGGGAAGGCCGTATCCGAGCAGAACGTCATTGAAGATCAGACCGTCACCGACATCCGCGTCGACGAGCATCGGGTTGTAGAAGACCAGATGTCCGAAGAGGATCGAGAGAAAAGCGAGCACGCCCAGTATTGAGGCGGCGTGCCGGGGAACCGTGCGTGCGGTGCCCAGGTGCAGGCGCTGGTAGGCCATGGAAAGCGCGAGCCACGCGATCGTGTTGAGGCTGAGTTCCACCAGCCCGAAACTTGTGGACAGCAACTGGCCGTCATGGATCCAGTGACGTATTTCCAGCGACACGAGGACGACGCTGAAGGCGATCGCCGCGCCTTCCAGCAGTTGCGACATCCAAACCGGTGAAACGCCGCGCATCAGCCAGGCGGCGGTGGCGAACGCGACGGCGGGCACGCCGTAGCCGAACAGCAGCCAGTTGAACACCGGCCACGAGCCCGCATCGCCCGCCATGACATGGGGGTCGTAGACGAGTCTGGCGACGACGATCAGGGCAAGCCCCACGGCAAGGAGGCGCAACACGCCGATGCCGCGCTTCTGCGCAATCCAGGCCAGACCGGGCGTCATGAGCGCGAGGGCGACGGTCAGCCATCCTCTGTCCAGCAGGATGGTGAACGCGAGTGCCAGAAAGGCGACCGCGGCCACGGCAAAACACGCGACGTTGATGTCGCGGGCGGGATTGTCCGTCCGGTCGCATCTTTCCGCCGCGAGGATTGCGAGACCCGCCAGGAGGACGCCCGCAATCCCGAACGGGACGCTGTGGTCGAAGTCGGTGGCGCGGTAATAGGCGTAGGCAAAGACGACCGTCGGAACCGCCGACGCAACGGCTGCCCAGGCAGGCCGGCCTGCCTTCAAAAGCGCTCCGGCGAAACCGGCCAGGCCATAGATGGCCGCCATGACGATGCCGAACACCAGGAACGTCCGGATTTCCGGCGGCGTCACCGGCAGTAGGCCGATCTCCCTCTGGACCCAGTCGAGTTCCGTGTAATCCAGAATGGCGGGGATATGCCATGTGAGATAGGCGAACAGGAACAGGCCCGCGGACATCGGGACAAGATGCGCAAGACGGGTCCATCGCCAGGCGGCCGCGAGCGCTGCGACGAGAACCAGGCCGAATACGGAACACGAAAGCAGGTCGTAATGGGCGGTTCTCAGGTAAGCGTACGCAAGGACACCGGCGGCGAACTGGCCCGTCAGAACGGGAAGATCCAGGGTGGCAAACCCGGACGAGTTCTCATCGGCAGCGGGTGCGCGTCCGGGTGTTCCGAAGACCGCGTATGTCAGCGCCATGAGCGCGATGCAGTAGAAGGCGATGACCGGCCCGTCGGCTTGTGTCCAGGCGGTGGAGAACCACACCAGTCCCCATCCGGCGGCACACGCGGAGGCTGCCATGGCAAGCCAGGTCCAGTGCCGGAGACGCGCGGTGGCGTAGGTCGCGGCCGTGACGAAGGCAAGATAGATGAAAAGGGGCCAGGCCGCGGGCGTGTCGGAAGCCACGAGGAACGGCGTCACGTAGCTTCCCGCAAGTCCGAGGGCGGCGAGATAGGGGCCGTGAAGGCTTGATCCGGCCAGAGAGGCGACGGAAACGATGCCGAGCAGGACGAAGGCGGCGGCGGGGCCCAGGAAACCGTAAAACGCGTAGGCCACGTAGATCGTCGCGAATGCGGTCACGATGCCGGCGGCCGTCAGCACACCGGGAATATGCGCGTTCGCAAGGCCCGGGATCGGGGACTTCAGATCGCTGCGCCGTGACCATTCTCCGAGGCCCGACAAGACGAGCGCCAGCAAGGCGCCGAGCATGACGCGTACGGACGGGGTGACCAGTCCCTGTTCGATCGAGTACCGGACCAGGAAAATGCCGCCCAGCGCGAGCGCTATGCCGCCAGTCCAGACCGACCATCGTGCACCGAACCGTTCCTCGAATCCTGTTTTCGGCGGGCGTTTCGCCTCGGTCCGCGTTTCCGGTTCTTCATCCGGTGGCGACGCCTGCCGACGGTCCGGAACGACTTCGGGGACCGGATCGTCGTCGGTCTCGTATTGTGCGTCCGGCACGGTTTCGAACGCGGCCTCCTCGTCGGACCGGGATGCCTCTTGGTCACCCGGTTCGGGAGCGGGACCGGCTTGGGTCTGTGGCGCGCCGGCGCGCACACGGGACAGGGCCACTTCCAGTTCGACGACCTGCCGTTTCAGGCGGCTCGTCTTGACCAGGGCGACGATCGAAAGGACGAAAGGTGTGAGAAGAACGAGGATGACGAGGACGACAATCGATTCCATCTCCCAGCCTTTCCCGTTCTATTGGGCTGCGTCGAGCCCTTGCTCCTGCATGGCGAGCCAGGCGTCCATGTCCGTCAGCGCTCGCCCGGTATAGGCCTTTTTCCGCGCGACGGTCTTTTCCTTGCCGCGATACCGTTTCCCGTCCTCGCGTTTCGGCGTATCGACGGCGGGAAACAGGCCGAAATTCACGTTCATCGGCTGGAACGACCGTCTCTTTGCGCTTTCGTCCGCGATGTGTCCGCCGGTGATATGGCCAAGCAGGGCGCCGAACGCGGTCGTGGGAGGCGGCGGAGAGAGGTCCCGCCCAAGTCTTTCCGCGGCGGCGAACCGTCCGGCGAGAAGGCCGATGGCCGCGCTCTCCACATAGCCTTCCACACCGGTGATCTGGCCCGCGAACCGCAATCGGGGAGACGATTTCATCCGCAGGGACCCGTCCAGTAGCTTGGGGCTGTTGAGGAAGGTATTCCGGTGAAGGCCGCCAAGACGCGCGAAGCGGGCGTTTTCGAGACCGGGGATCGTGGTGAAGATCTCGCTCTGGGCGCCATAGCGCAATTTCGTCTGGAAACCGACCATGTTGTAGAGCGTGCCCAGCGCATTGTCCTGGCGCAGTTGCACGACCGCGTATGGCTTTTCGTGGGGACGATGGGGGTTGGTGAGCCCGACGGGTTTCATGGGGCCGTGGCGCAGGGTCTCGCGGCCCCGTTCGGCCATGACCTCGATCGGGAGACAGCCGTCGAAATAGTGCGTGTCGGCTTCCCAGTCCTTGAACTCGGTCTTGTCGCCGGCCAGCAGCGCATCGATGAACCGTTCGTACTGGTCGCGGTCGAGCGGACAGTTGATGTAGTCCGCGCCGGTACCGCCCGGTCCGGCCTTGTCGTATCGCGACTGGTACCAGCACGTGTCGAAGTCGATCGAGTCGGTGTAGACGATCGGCGCTATGGCGTCGAAAAAGGCGAGCGCGTCCTCGCCCGTCATAGTGTTGATCGCATCGGCCAGGGACGACGAGGTGAGGGGGCCGGTGGCGATGATGACGCTGTCCCATTCCTCGGGCGGCAATCCGTCGATTTCGCCGCGCGAGACCTCAACCAGAGGGTGCTCGGCCAGATGGCGTGTGACGTCCTCCGAGAACCCGTCTCTGTCGACGGCCAGTGCGCCGCCCGCAGGCAGCTTGTTGCGGTCGCCGCACGCCATGATAAGCGACTGTGCGCGCCGCATTTCCTCGTGGAGCAGGCCGACGGCGTTGGTGGCGCTGTCGTCGGACCGGAACGAGTTCGAGCAGACCAGTTCGGCGAGGCCGTCGGTCTTGTGGGCATCGGTGCCGACGACCGGGCGCATTTCATGAACCACCACGGGCACGCCCGCGAGCGCCAGTTGCCAGGCGGCTTCCGAGCCCGCGAGTCCGCCGCCGATGATATGAACTGGTGCTGGTGACATGGAAAAACTCCGCTCTGTGCCGGCGCGCACTTTCGTCAGCTTTGCGCCGGCTGGCAAGTGCCGATTAGCCGGCGGTGTCCGCGTCCGGGCGATCCCTGATCACGACCTCTACCGGAGGGCCACCCTTCCAGTTGACGTCGCGCTGCGGGAAGGGGAATTCGACCCCCTGGTCGCGGAACTTTTCCCAGACCTTGAGAAGCACCTGGCTGGTCACGTTCTTGACCCCGTTCTGCGGGTCGGCGATCCAGAAACGGGCTTCGAGATCGATCGAACTGTCGCCGAAACCGACCAGGTTGCAGACCGGTTTGGGCGCTTCGAGAACCCGCTCCGTCTCCATACACGCTTCGATGATCAGTTCACGGGCCTGGTGGACGTCGCAATGATAGGCGATGCCAACGGGCGCCTTCACGCGCACGTCCGTGTTCGAATAGGCCCAGTTTATGACCTGTTCGGTGATGAAATGCTCGTTCGGGACGAGATATTCGTAGCCGTCGCGCGTGGCGATCCTCGTGTATCGCGCACCCAGGCCCATGACGTGGCCGTAGGTTCCGCCCACCTCGATGACGTCGCCCGGCTTGATCGACCGGTCGAGCAGGAGAATGATACCGCTGATGAAGTTGGCGACGACCTTCTGTAGTCCGAAACCGATGCCGATGCCGAGTGCACCGGAGAACACGGCAAGGACGGTCAGGTCGATGCCGACCGTGTTCAGCGCGATGATCACGGCGAGGATCACGAAGACAAAACGGGCGATCTGCGTGATCAGCGTACGCACGGACGGCGTCAGGTTCGGGACCGAATTCACGTAGACGTGCAGGATCCGGGCGGCGGACAGGGCGAGCCACAGGAACAGTCCGCCGATGAACAGGGCCTTGGCGACCAGCAACAGCGTGATGCGGGTCTCTCCGAAGGAGATGCCGATCGAGTCGATCGCCGTCATGGTCGTGTCGAGCAGACCCAGAATGCTGAGTGCAGCGAGCGTCCAGGCGATGATCGCGACGGTCTTCGACCAGAACGAGTTCGGCACCAGTCCGGAGAACAGGCGGATCACGATCCATGCGTTGAGCAGGCTGGCGACGGCCCGGAGGATGTCGGCATCCGACCCCTGTCCGACGAAGGCGGCGTTGGCTGCCCAGAGGATGATCACCCAGATGATCGGAAAAGTCAGTTCCGCGAGTGTCGACGCGATGTGCCGCAGCCGGTAGTCGCGGATCTTCTCGGCGGCGATCGCCTTCAGCCTGCGGCGGACCGGCTTGGCGACGGCATAGGTGACGATGAAGGAGACCACGATGATGCCGGCCTGAAAGCCGGTGTTCCACGTGGCGAACCGGTTCAGGGCCGTCAGCGGCAATTGTTCCAGATAGGCGACGATCTGGTCGGCAAACGGAATCGCGTCTTCCATGCGGGGAATTATAACAGAAAGGGCCGGGCGGCACCGCGAAAGCCTGATCGCGGTCCGCCGGGAGACGGAGAGCTAGGCGGAGAGCTTCTTCCGGGGCTTGAGCAGGGGCCTCAGATACTGGCCGGTGTAGCTGCGTTCGACGTCCGCGACGTCTTCCGGGGTGCCTTCCGCGACGATCTCGCCGCCGCCGTCGCCGCCTTCCGGGCCGAGGTCGATGATCCAGTCCGCGGTCTTGATGACCTCGAGGTTGTGTTCGATGACGACAACCGTGTTTCCCTGCTCAACGAGTTCGTGGAGAACCTCGAGCAGTTTGGCGACATCGTGGAAATGCAGGCCCGTGGTCGGCTCGTCCAGGATGTAGAGCGTGCGGCCGGTGGCGCGCCGGGAAAGCTCCTTGGCGAGTTTCACGCGCTGGGCCTCGCCGCCGGAAAGCGTTGTCGCCTGCTGTCCGATCTTGATGTAACCGAGCCCGACGCGTTGCAGGGTTTCCAGCTTGTCGCGTACGGCCGGGACCGCCTTGAAGAACTCCGCACCCGTGTCGACCGTCATGTCGAGCACGTCGGCGATGGACTTGTCCTTGAACTTCACCTCGAGGGTTTCGCGGTTGTACCTCTGACCGTGGCAGGTGTCGCAGGTGACGTAGACGTCGGGCAGGAAGTGCATCTCGATCTTGATGACGCCGTCGCCCTGGCAGGCCTCGCAGCGCCCGCCCTTGACGTTGAAGGAAAACCGGCCGGGCTTGTAGCCCCGGGCGCGGGCTTCCGGAAGGCCTGTGAACCAGTCCCTGATGGGCGTGAACGCACCGGTATAGGTCGCGGGGTTGGAACGCGGCGTCCGTCCTATCGGCGACTGGTCGATGTCGATGATCTTGTCCAGATGCTCGAAGCCCTCGATGCGCTCGTGCAGGCCGGGGTTCTCCCGGGCGTTGTTGAGCTTGCGGGCAGCCGCCTTGTAGAGCGTGTCTATGAGCAGGGTCGACTTGCCGCCACCGGACACGCCGGTCACGCAGGTGAAGGTGCCGAGCGGAATGCTGGTGGTGACGTCCTTGAGGTTGTTGGACCGGGCGCCGACCACCGTCAGCCGGCGGTTCTTCTTTCCCTTGCGGCGGGTCGCGGGAATCGAGATCTGCTTGAAGCCGGTCAGATACTGACCGGTCAGGCTGTCGCCGCACTGCATGATCTGGTCGGGGGTGCCTTCCGCGATGACCTGCCCGCCATGCACGCCGGCATAGGGCCCGATGTCGACCACGTGATCCGCGGTCAGGATCGCGTCCTCGTCATGCTCGACCACGATGACCGTGTTGCCGAGATCGCGCAGATGCTTGAGGGTCTCGAGCAGCCGGGCGTTGTCGCGCTGGTGCAGGCCGATCGAGGGTTCGTCGAGCACGTAGAGCACACCCGTCAGGCCCGAGCCGATCTGACTGGCGAGGCGGATCCTCTGGGACTCGCCGCCGGACAGGGTGCCGGAAGTTCTCGAAAGGGTGAGATATTCGAGGCCGACGTCGTTGAGGAATCTGAGGCGTTCGCGGATCTCCTTGAGGATACGAACCGCGATCTCGTTTTGCTTGTCGGTGAGCCGGTCGCTCAGCCCGTCGAACCATTCCCCGGCCTGGCGGATCGACAGGTTCGAGACCTCGCCGATATGCGAGCCGGCGATCTTGACCGCGAGGGCTTCGGGCTTCAGGCGGAAACCGTTGCATCTCTCGCAGTCGGTCAGGGTCTGGAATTTCTCGATTTCCTCGCGGGCCCAGGCGGAATCCGTCTCGCGCCAGCGGCGTTCGAGGTTGGGGATCACGCCTTCGAAGGTCTTCGTGGTCTCGAACGACCTGAGACCATCGTCATAGGTGAAGGTGACGGCCTCCTTGCCGGTACCGTAGAGGATCGCCTTGCGGGCCTTTTCGGGCAGTTCGCTCCAGGCGTCGGTCATTGAGAAGCCGTAGTGCCGGGCAAGGGCGTCGAGTGTCTGGGTGTAGTAGGGCGATGTCGACTTGGACCACGGCGCGATCGCCCCCTTGCGCAGGTTCAGGGTCCGGTCGGGGACGACAAGGGTTTCGTCGACGGTGTGTTGCGTGCCCAGTCCGTCGCAGGCCGGACAGGCGCCGAAAGGGTTGTTGAAGGAGAAGAGGCGGGGTTCGATCTCGTCGATGGTGAAGCCGGACACGGGGCAGGCGAAACGCGCGGAAAATATGATGCGTTTGGGATTGCCGTCCTCGTCCAGGCCATCGGCGTATTCCGCCACGGCGATACCGTCGGCCAGATCGAGCGCGGTTTCGATGCTGTCGGCAAGCCGGTTGCCCAGGTCGTCCCGGACCACGATGCGGTCGACGACGACATCGATGTCGTGCTTGAACTTCTTGTCGAGCGCGGGGGCATCCTGGATTTCGTGGAACTCGCCGTCGATCTTGACGCGTTGGAAGCCGCGCTTCATCAGCTCCGCCAGTTCCTTGCGATACTCGCCCTTGCGGCCGCGGACCACAGGCGCCAGCAGGTAAAGGCGGGTGCCTTCCTCCAGGTCCATGACCCGGTCGACCATCTGGCTGACGGTCTGGCTCTCGATGGGCAGACCGGTTGCGGGCGAATAGGGTATGCCGACACGTGCGAAGAGGAGCCGCATGTAGTCGTAGATCTCGGTGACGGTGCCCACGGTCGACCGGGGATTGCGGGACGTCGTCTTCTGTTCGATGGAAATCGCCGGGGAAAGACCGTCGATCTGGTCGACGTCCGGCTTCTGCATCATCTCCAGGAACTGGCGCGCATAGGCGGACAGGGACTCGACGTAACGGCGCTGGCCCTCGGCATAGATCGTGTCGAACGCGAGCGACGACTTCCCGGATCCGGACAGGCCGGTGATGACCACCAGCTGGTCACGCGGGATATCGACGTTGATGTCCTTGAGGTTGTGCTCGCGTGCGCCACGCACGGAGATAGACTTCAGCACGGTCATCCGGATGCGCCTCAGGTATCGAGATGCGCCGCGACGACGGCAATTTCCACGAGCCAGGCGGGGTCGGCGAGGCCCGCTACGCACAGCAGCGTCGACGCGGGCCGGACACCTTCGAGCATCTCGTCCCTGATCTTCCTGTAGGTCGCGATCCCGGTCGACTTGGTGACGTAGGCATGCACGTCGATGATGTCGCGCCGGTCCATGCCGTCCGCTTCGAGTATGGCGAAGATGTTGCGCCAGGTCTGGCGATGCTGGGCTTCCTCGCCGCCGGCGAGTTCTCCCTCGGGCGTGACGCCGACCTGACCGGAGATGTGCAGTATCCTCGCCTCAGGCGGTATCTGCACGGCCTGGGAATAGGCGCTGAACGGCTTGGGCGCCTTGTCGGTATAGATCGGATGTACCATCGAGTGCTTTTTCCTTGTTCCGTCCCGGGCCGGGCGGCGATGCGGACAATAATAGGGCAGGGCGGAAAATCGGCAATCGCCATGCCCTTCTTTCCACAGTCCTGCGGACGGCATGGTGTCAGGATGTTGCAGGAGCCCGATGCGCATGATAAGAACAAATCAGGAACTTCGCAATTGTTTCCACCGTTGCGTTGGCAGATTTGTGGATAAGGCGACCCAGACTGCTGGTCGCCCGAACGGCGACTGGGTAGGTTGGCGACGGTTCGCGGCCAACGCGGACGTATCAGAGTTCAGACAGGAAGGATTGAGAGCATGGCGGGGAGCGTCAACAAGGTGATACTGATTGGCAATCTCGGTGCCGATCCTGAGATACGCAGAACCCAGGACGGCCGGCCTGTGGGCAACCTGAGGCTCGCCACGACGGAAACCTGGCGGGACAAGAATTCCGGCGAACGCCGCGAACGGACCGAATGGCATCGTGTCGTCATCTTCAACGAAGGGCTTTGCCGGATCGCGGAGCAGTATCTCCGCAAGGGCTCCAAGGTCTACATCGAGGGCCAGTTGCAGACCCGCAAGTGGGAAGACCAGTCGGGCCAGGAGCGGTATACGACCGAAGTGGTCCTGCAGGGCTTCAATTCCAACCTGACAATGCTCGACACGCGCGGCGGCGGAGACAGCAGCGGCGATTACGGTTCTTCCGGGAACTTCGGAGGGTCCGGCCCGCTTGACAGGCCGGGCGGTGGCGGCGGCGGTGGCCGTGGCGGCGACTACTCTGCCGACCTGGACGACGAGGTTCCGTTCTAGGCGCGTCCGGAACCGTCGCGTCGCGGCGCTTTGGGCCGGGTCAGGAGTTTCGATTCAGCGGATTGCCGTGCCCTGGCATGACACAGTCTTGCCATCCCGCGGTGCTACGCGCGTTTTCCCGATGGAATTCAGACAGAAACGAGACGGAACCCACAAGATGAAGCTGTTGCTCCTCACAATCGCCTTTGTCGTGTCCGGCACCATGGTCGCCGGTGCGTCCGACAGAATGAATGCCCGCCAGATCAAGGCGATGTTCCCCGGAATCTACGAAGGGATCTACGGATCCGATACGTCCTTCGTCGTGGAGGGAAAGGCCGACGGCAGCATTCGCGGCGTGGCCGAAGGCAAACACGACAGCGGCAAGTGGTGGGTCGAGGGCAACCGTCTCTGCATGGCCTGGAAGGTCTGGTCCGAAGGCAAGTCCCGCTGCCGCAGGGTCGAGAAACGCAACGGCTGGATCGTCGGGCTCAACAGCAAGGGCAAGGTCAAGCTGCGTGTCCGCCGGCGCTGACGGCTTCAGGTGTCCTTCTGGATCGCGATCGCCTCGGTGGCAACCACTTCATCGTGACGTTCCTGGGACTGGACTTCGATGAAAAGGCGCTGGATCTCGGGGAACCGGGACTTGATCGCCATCTCGAGGATGTAGATCGTCTCCTCGACGTTGCGCGAACTCAACTGGTCCTTGAAGTCGATGCTGAGCGCCAGAAGGATGTCGTTGGCGCCCATGTGCATGGTGCGCAGTTCGTTGACGGCCTTGACCGACGGGGCGTTGCCGACGATCTCGAGAATGCCTTCGCGAATGTCCTCGTCCGCCGCTTCGCCGATGAGCAGGCCCTTGGTCTCGTAGGCCAGGAAAGCCGCCGTCAGGGCGAGGATCACGCCGATGGCGATCGATGCGGCCCCATCCATCCACGGCAGTTCGAGATATTGCGCCAGGAGAAGGCCGACAAAGGCGACGACGAGGCCGGCCATGGCGGCTGCATCCTCGAAAACGACCGTGAAGATGCCGGGATCCTTGCTCTGTCGGACAGCGGCGAGGAACGGCACGGGGCCACGCATGCGATTGAACTCGCGTACCGCTACGTATAGCGCCGCCCCCTCGAACACCATCGCGAGGCCAAGGACGATGTAGTTGACGATGGGGTCCGTCACGGTTTCGGGATGCAGGACCTTGTGGGTGCCCTCATAGATCGACACCCCGGCGCCGAGCCCGAAAATGATGATCGCGACGACGAAGGCCCAGAAGTAGAGTTCCCTGCCGTACCCGAAGGGATGGGTTTCGTCCGGGATCTGCGTGGAGCGTTTGAGGCCGTAAAGCAGAAGCCCCTGGTTCCCGGTATCGACCAGGGAATGTATCGCCTCGCTGAGCATGGCCGACGACCCGGTATAGATCGACGCAAAGAACTTCGTCACAGCGATCAGGAAGTTGCCGGCAAGCGCGGCGTAGATCACCTTTTTCGACGAAGCTGTAGCCATGGGGACCCTGATAAGCGTGAAAAACCGGCTGCGCAACTATAATGTCGGCACCGGTCCGACAATGCAGCCGACGGAGAAAGGTTCCATGAGACCCGTACGACTTACCGTGTTTCCTCTTGTTTTTGCTTGTGTTTTTACTGTTCTGCCAGCGGTCTCCCTGGGCGGGGAAGCGGACGTGACGGAGGTCCGCCTGACGAAGGAGGGGGAGGACACATACCAGGTTTCCGTGACCGTCCGGCACGCCGATACCGGCTGGGAACACTATGCGGACAAATGGGACGTTCTGGATCCGGACGGGGCAATTCTGGGCACGCGTGTCCTGCTCCACCCCCATGTCGAGGAACAACCCTTCACGCGGTCTCTCGGCGGTCTGCGCATCCCTGAAGGCGTGTCGGAAGTGACGATCCGCGCGCACGACAAGGTCCACGGATATGGCGGGCGGGAGATGACCGTGAAGGTCCCGCGCTGAACCTCGGGTTTTCGGCTGAAATCCGCAGAAAACGGGTTATCCTGCGTTGTTCTTTGCGACGCGGGTTGGTAAGATGCGCCATAGCGAATCGGGTCTGCAAAGAACCGTTATTTCACAGGGTTGTCCAACCCGCCTACATCCTGCGCGGACCGGCGTAAGAAAGCGGCGCGCGGCGATGCGGAAAGGTCCAGTTTGTCCGATACAAAAGACACGATGATCGAACCCGGCGGGGAAGGTCCGGGGAGCGACATAGCGCCGATTTCCATCGAAGAGGAAATGAAGCGCAGCTATCTCGACTACGCGATGAGCGTCATCGTCAGTCGCGCCTTGCCCGACGTGCGTGACGGCCTGAAGCCGGTCCACCGCCGCATCCTGTTCTCGATGCACGAGAACGGATACGACTGGAACAAGCCCTATCGCAAGTCCGCCCGCGTCGTCGGGGACGTGATCGGTAAGTACCACCCCCACGGCGACCAGTCGATCTACGATGCGCTCGTGCGCATGGCGCAGGACTTCTCCATGCGCCTGCCACTGCTGGACGGGCAGGGAAATTTCGGCTCGGTGGACGGCGATCCGCCGGCCGCCATGCGTTACACCGAAGTGCGCATGGGCAAGCCCGCGCATGCCCTGCTCGAGGATATCGACAAGGACACGGTCGACTACCAGGACAACTACGACAATTCCGAACGCGAACCGACCGTCCTTCCGGCCCGTTTCCCGAACCTGCTCGTCAACGGCGCCGGCGGCATCGCGGTCGGCATGGCCACGAACATCCCGCCGCATAATCTGGGAGAGGTCGTCGACGCCTGTGTCGCGCTGATCGACCGGCCGGAAATGACGATCGACGAGTTTCTGGAGATCGTGCCGGGACCGGATTTTCCGACCGGGGGGCTGATCCTCGGGCGGGCCGGCATCAAGTCGGCCTATCATACCGGGCGCGGCTCTGTCGTGATGCGCGGCAGGGTGGGCGTCGAAACGATCCGCAAGGACCGCGAAGCGCTCATCATCACGGAAATACCCTACCAGGTGAACAAGGCGAACATGATCGAGAAGATCGCCGACCTGGTGAGAGACAAGCGGATCGAGGGCATCAGCGACATCCGCGACGAATCCGACCGCCAGGGCATGCGGGTCGTCGTGGAGTTGCGCCGCGATGCGGTGCCCGACGTGGTTCTGAACCAGCTCTACAGGTTCTCGCCGCTTCAGTCGACGTTCGGCTGCAACATGGTTGCGCTGACCGGCGGGCGGCCGGAGCTCATGAACCTGAAGGACCTGCTTCAGGCATTTACCGCGTTCCGCGAGGAAGTCATCACGCGGCGCACCAAGTTCCTGCTGAACAAGGCACGGGACCGGGCCCACGTGCTGGTCGGTCTGGCGATCGCCGTCGCCAATATCGACGAGGTGATCGCGCTCATCCGCGCCGCGCCCGATCCGGCGACCGCGCGCGCCCAGCTGATGGAGAAGGCCTGGCCGGCGCGCGACATGGCACCGCTGATCCAGCTTATCGCCGATCCCCGTCACCGGGTTCTGGAGGACGGCACGTTCTACCTGTCGGAAACGCAGGCCAGGGCGATCCTGGATCTCAGGCTGCAGCGGCTCACGGCGCTCGGGCGTGACGAGATCGGCGACGAACTGAAGGCGCTCGGCGAACAGATCGAGGACTACCTCGACATCCTGCGAAGCAGGGGCCGGGTGATGTCCATCATCAAGGAAGAACTGCTGGCGGTCCGCGAGGAATTTGCCGACGACCGGCGCACGGAGATCGTCGAGGCCGAGTTCGAGGTCGAGGACGAGGACCTGATCCAGCGCGAGGACATGGTGGTGACCGTGTCCCATGCCGGGTACATCAAGCGTGTGCCGCTTTCGACCTACCGGGCGCAGAAGCGCGGCGGCAAGGGCCGGTCCGGCATGTCGACCCGCGACCAGGACTTCGTCACGCGGCTGTTCGTCGCCAACACCCATACGCCGGTGCTGTTCTTCTCGTCGTCGGGTATGGTCTACAAGATGAAGGTCTGGCGGCTGCCGCAGGCCTCGCCACAGTCCCGCGGCAAGGCGATGATCAATCTGCTGCCGCTCGACCAGGGCGAGACGATCACCACGATCATGCCCCTGCCGGAAGACGAGGAAAGCTGGGCCAAGCTTCACGTCATGTTCGCCACGAAGAGCGGCAAGGTCCGGCGCAATGACCTGTCCGACTTCATCCGGATCAACCGCAACGGCAAGATCGCGATGAAGCTCGACGAGGGCGACGGGATCGTTGGCGTGCAGATCTGCACGGAGGATGACGACGTCCTGCTGACCACGTCCAACGGGCGCTGCATCCGCTTCCGGGTGGATGACGTCCGGGTTTTTGCCGGACGGGATTCGACGGGTGTACGCGGCATCAAGCTGGGAAGCGATCGTGATCTTGGGGACGATTCGGTGATCTCCATGACCATTCTCCGTCATGTCGACACCACGCCGGCGGAAGCCCGCGCCTACCTGCGTCAGGCGAGCGCCATGCGCCGTGCCGCGACGGGGGAAACCGAGGACGACGTGGTTCTCGAGGCGGAGCCCGACGAGGAGATGGAAGAGAACGGAGAGGACCTTGCGCTCTCTCCGGAACGCTACAGCCATCTCGGCGCCCTGGAGCAGTTCGTGCTCACGGTCTCGGAGAATGGATACGGGAAACGTTCGTCCGCCTACGAGTACCGTGTCGCGGGCCGGGGTGGCAAAGGCATCATCGCCATGGCGGTCACGCGCCGCAACGGACGACTGGTGGCCTCGTTCCCGGTAGAAGTCGCCGATGAAATCATGCTGGTGAGCAATGGCGGGCAACTCATCCGTTGTCCCGTCGACGGGATCAGGGTGGCCGGCAGGTCGACGCAGGGCGTGACCATCTTCAACACGGCCGAAGACGAACAGGTCGTCTCCGTGGAGCATATCGGGGAAGACGAGAACGGCGACGAGGACGAAACCGATGCCGGCGATGGCGTCTCGCCGGACAACGACGGGGGTGATCCGGCATGATATCGATCGAACTCTACCTGGCTTTTGTCGCGGCCTGCGCGGCCGTCATCATCGTGCCTGGACCTACGGTTACAATCATCATCGCCAACAGTCTGCGCCACGGATCGTCCGCCGGACTGGGCAACGTGGCGGGAACCCAATTCGGCCTGATCGCGATCATCGCCGTTCTGGCCGGTGGGCTCCAGTACATCGTGACGAACCTCTCCTTCGTTTTCGACGTCATCCGGATCGTCGGTGCAGCTTACCTCATCTGGATCGGCGTCAAGATGCTCCGGTCGGACGGCAAACTCAGCCGTGCCGAACCCGAAAGCGCGGGGAGCCGGTCCTTCTTCTGGCAGGGCGTCTTCGTGATCCTGTCGAACCCCAAGGCCCTGTTTTTCCTTGGCGCTTTTCTCCCGCAGTTCATCGACCCGAACGGCAATACGGTCGTCCAGACGCTGGTTCTCGGCCTGACCTTCATGGTTGTCGCGACTGTCCTGGACGGGGCCTATGCGCTGGCGGCGGGGCGGGCCGGACATCTCCTGTCGCGCTCGCGGGTCAGGCTTCTGGAGAAGGTGAGCGGGGTCTGCATGATCGGCGGAGGCCTGTGGCTGGCGCTTTCGCGCCGCGCCTGACCCCATGGCTGTGACTGGATTTTATTCCGGGAGTTTCGATCCCCTGACGAACGGCCACATGGACGTCATCCGGCGTTCGGCCGCATTGGTCGACCGTCTGGTGATCGCCGTCGGGATCCATCATGGCAAAACGCCGTTTTTCGATGCCGAAGCCCGTGTCGCTCTCATCGAACAGGTCGCTTTTCCGGAGATTCGCGAGGCCGGCGCCGAACCGAAGGTCGTCACGTTCGACGGTCTCGTGGTCGACGCCGCGCGCGAGGCATCGGCAAAGGTGATCATACGCGGCTTGCGCGACACCACCGATTTCGACTACGAGACGCAGATGGCGGGCATGAACGCAACCATGGCACCCGACGTCGAGACCATGTTTCTTGCGGCGTCTCCCGACGTTCGCTTCATCGCGTCGTCGCTCGTCAAGCAGATTGCCGGTATGGGAGGCGACATTTCGCCGTTCGTTCCCGATGCCGTTGCAGACGCGATCGCCCGAAAGATCGGGTCGTAGTTCCTCAAATCCGTTTCAATCCGTACAGGAGTATCGAATGACCCACGTGTTCAAGTCCCTGCTCGTTGCTCTGAGCCTGGTGTTTTTCGTCCAGTCGGACGCCCCGGCGCAATCGCTCGACCCGGAAAACACGCTGAACCTCTACCTCAGGTCCGGCAAGGTCGTGATCAAGTTGCGCCCGGACCTCGCACCCAATCACGTTGCGCGCATCAAGAAACTCACCCGCGAGAAGTTTTTCGACGGGATCGTCTTTCACAGGGTGATCGACGGGTTCATGGCCCAGACCGGCGACCCGACGGGCACCGGCACGGGCGGGTCCAAATACAAGGATCTGCGGGCGGAGTTCAGTCTTGCCCCGTTTTCCCGCGGCACCGTCGGCATGGCGCGCGGCCAGGCCCGCAATTCCGCCAACAGCCAGTGGTTCATCTGCTTCGCCGACTCGAGCTTTCTGAACGGCAAGTACACGGTCTGGGGTGAAGTCGTCAGTGGCATGAGCCATGTCGACAAGATCCGGCGCGGCGAACCGCCTGTGGCTCCCGACAAAATCATCAAGCTGCGCGTTGCCGCGGACGACAAGTAAACCCGAAAGGACATCGACATGGTTGAATGCAAAGATCCCGAAAACACGCTGGTACTCGACATCACGCACGGCCGCGTGGTCATCGAACTGCGACCGGACCTCGCGCCGAAGCACGTCGCCCGCATCAAGGAACTCGCGCGGGACGGTTTCTATGACGGAATCGTCTTTCACAGGGTGATCGACGGTTTCATGGCCCAGTCGGGCGATCCGACGGGGACGGGGACAGGCGGGTCCGGTCAGAAACTGGAAGCGGAGTTCTCCGACGCGCCGCACACGCGCGGGACGGCCTCCATGGCGCGGGCGATGGACCCCAACAGCGCCGACAGCCAGTTCTTCATCTGCTTCGACGATGCCGGTTTCCTGGATGGCCAGTACACGGTCTGGGGCCAGGTGACCGACGGCATGGACAATGTCGACAAGATCAAGCGTGGCGAGCCCGTGCAGGATCCCGACCGGATCGAGCGGATGCAAGTCGCCGCCGATATGGGCTGATCCATCCACGGAGCGGCGCTGCCGTTTTCCTCAACCGGACAGTATTCTGGTGCGTGTCGACGAATTCGATTTTGCGCTCCCGCCGGAGTGCATCGCGTTGCGGCCTGCCGCGCGTCGCGAAGACGCGCGCCTGCTCGTCGTGCGGGGGCGGGATGCCCCTTTCGAGGACCGTACGATCGGCGATCTCGCAGAATGCCTTCGACCGGACGATTTCTTGGTGTTTAACGACACCCGCGTGGTGCCGGCGCGCCTCGTCGGGGTGCGCACCGGACGGGGAGACACATCGCCCAAGGTCGAGATCAACCTCCACAAGCGGGACGAAGGCAGCCGCTGGCGGGCCTTCGCCCGGCCGGCGCGAAAGCTCGAACCGGGCGACGGCCTCCTGTTCGGAGATCCGGCCGAAAGCACGCAAGGGGAGGGACTCGCGGCGACGGTCCTCCACAAGCACGGGGGCGGAGAGATCGAGATCGAGTTTTCGGTCGCGGCCAACGACCTGGAGGCGGCGCTGGCACGGCACGGGACGATGCCGCTGCCGCCCTACATCGCATCACGCCGCACACCGGACATGGAAGACGACGACGATTACCAGACGATCTTCGCCAACGAGGCCGGGGCCGTGGCGGCACCGACCGCCGGCCTGCATTTCACGCCTCAACTGATGTCCGCACTCGCTGCACGCGGCATCGAGCACTGTACCTTGACCCTGCATGTGGGGGCGGGAACGTTTCTGCCGGTCAAGTCCGATGAAACGGAAGGCCACCGGATGCATTCCGAGTATGGCCGTCTCGACGGGGACACGGCAGTGCTGCTCAACAAGGTCCGCGCTGCCGGTCGCCGTGTCGTCGCCGTCGGCACGACATCCCTGCGGCTGCTCGAAAGCGCGGCCACGCCATCGGGCGAGATCAGGCCGTTCGACGGAGACACGGACATCTTCATCACGCCGGGGTACCGGTTCCGGGCAACGGACGTCCTCCTGACGAATTTCCATCTTCCTCGCTCGACGCTCTTCATGCTCGTGTCCGCCTTCTGCGGACTGGACCGGATGAAGGAAGCCTATGCCCATGCGATCGAGGCAGGATACCGTTTCTACAGCTACGGTGACGCCTGTCTGCTGGAAAGGGTGCCCGAACGATGACGACAGTCAGCAGTGGGCCCGATTGCGGCCTTTCCTTCGTTCTCGAGAAGACCGACGGCATGGCCCGGCACGGCCGGGTGGTGTTGCCGCGCGGTGAAATCCGGACGCCGGCCTTCATGCCCGTCGGCACGGCCGCCACGGTCAAGGCGCTTTATCCCGAGCAGGTTCGCGAGACCGGTGCGGACGTACTGCTGGGCAACACCTATCACCTCATGCTGCGTCCGGGTGCGGAACGGATCGACAGGCTTGGGGGTCTGCACCAGTTCATGCGCTGGCCGCGCCCGATCCTTACGGACTCGGGCGGTTTCCAGGTCATGTCACTGACCAAGCTGCGAAAAATGACGGAGGACGGGGTTACGTTCCAGTCTCATATAGACGGATCGCGTCACCACCTCAGCCCGGAACGCAGCATCGAGATACAGAACCTGCTCGGCTCCGACATCCAGATGGTTCTGGACGAATGCACGCCGTTCCCGTCAACCCATGAGGACGCCGAAAGGTCCATGTGGCTTTCCATGCGCTGGGCCGAACGGTCAAGGGCGGCGTTCGGCGTCCGGCCGGGCCGAGGCCTGTTCGGCATCGTCCAGGGGAGCGTATTCCCGGACCTGCGGGAAGCCTCGGTGAAGGCGCTGACGGAAATCGGCTTCGACGGTTACGCGGTGGGCGGACTTGCCGTCGGGGAAGGGCAGGAGCGCATGCTCGAGACCCTCGACTGCACCACGCCCCTCATGCCCGAGAACAAGGCCCGCTATCTCATGGGCGTGGGAACACCTGACGACATCCTCGAGTCCGTCGCCAGGGGGATCGACATGTTCGATTGCGTGATGCCGACAAGGTCGGGACGGCACGGCCAGGCATTCACGCGTTTCGGGAAGATAAACCTTCGCAATGCACGCCATGCCGAAGACCCCCGTCCCCTGGACGAGGAAAGCACCTGTCCCGCGACGAGCCAGTATTCCCGCGCCTACCTGCACCACCTGATAAAGGCTAACGAGTACCTGGGCGCCATGTTGATCACGTGGTCGAACGTCCACTACTACCAGCAACTGATGGATGGCATTCGCACGGCGATCGGTGAAGGCCGGTTCAGCCGGTTTGCCGAAGAGACCAAGGCTGCCTGGGCCAAGGGGGATGTGCCGGCCCTGGACGGGCCGGGCGATCAGTAACGGTCGTAGTAGTCGACCGTCGGCGTGCGGCCGATATAGCGAAAGTGGTCGCCGTAGCGCTTGCCGTACCCCTCGTGGGTCGTGTCGCGCTCCCAGGTCGTGAAGTTGTACGTCTTGCCATGGCTTCCGCGCCTGCGCGAAGGCGTGACCGTGACCGAATATCCCGACGAGTAGTACGACTTCTTTTTCTTCTTCGCCGCATCGGCGTCCGTGGCGCCGGTGAAGAGGACGCCTGCCGCAATTGCAACCGTTGCGATGGCGGAGTTTCGGGCAAAGGCGGAAAAGGTCATCTCGATCTCCATGTCAGGCAGGTGACTGTTGCACCTGACTGACATGGGAATGAATTGGCATCGTTCAAGATGCTATTCGGTCTTCTGGTCGATCTTCGCGTCTGCCCGCAGCGCTTCCAGAGACGTCTTGATGCTCGTCTGCTGCATCTGGCTGCGGATTCTCGGCTCGGCCTGTTCGAAGGACGGAGGCGGCTGCTTGCGCTGGTCCTCCACCTTGATCACGTGCCAGCCGAATTGCGTCTTGACCGGTTCCTTGGAATGCTCGCCGGGTTTCATGTCGGCCGCCGCCTTGTCGAAGGCCGGGACCATCTGACCGCGCTGGAAGTAACCCAGGTCACCGCCGTTGGGACCGCTGGGGCCGGTCGACTTCGCCTTGGCCAGTTCCGCAAAGTCGGCACCGCCCTGAAGCTCGGTGATGATCTCCTTCGCCTCGTCTTCCGTCTTGACGAGGATGTGGCGCGCTCGGATCTCGAGAACCGGAGGCAGATTGGCGACCATCTCGTCATAGCGCGACTTGACGGCCTCGTCTGTAATCGACTTGTAGACCTCCTGTTCGACATAGACGTCGCGAAGCGCCTGCAGCTTGAGCCAGTCCAGGCGCGTCTTGTAGGCATCGGTCTGGTCGAGACCCTTGTCGCGGGCGGCATTGGCGATCAACTGGGCGTCGACGAGAAAACCCGTCAGGACCTTCTTGACCTGGTCGTCTGGCGCATTCTGTAACTGCGGCCCAAGGATCTCGCGCGCGAGATCGAACAGGGACTGCCTGATTTCGACGCCGTCCACGGTGGCGATCACGGCATCTTCCGCCGACATGGCAGGCCGGGTCAGTTGCGGGGACATCATGACGCTTCCGGTCACGGCAATCGCCAGGGCGATGGCGGACGCGGAGCGCGACATGGAGCGAACGGCCGGACGCAGGCCGGCGGTTTTCCTCGAACGGTTCATAGAGTGCATTTCCTTCCTGGCGCCCGACAGAGCGCTCACTGTTCCACGTTTGTTGTTCCTGCGGCGCCGATGGCGGACCGTGTCCCGTTGTGGAAAGCCACTCTGAACCGCACGTGTCACCTCAGGCATGACATATATACGCGTGGCGCTGCAAGGCAACGTTTCACTTGTCGGAGAGCGCTCAGGGTTGTTCAAATCCGCCGCATCCGGAGCCGAACCGGTTGTCTTTACAATTACGCCGGGGCATTATCCGACCGCCGTCATGTGGAGGGCGTGGGTTGCGGGTGCCGCTTGTGGTTCACCTCACAATCCCGGTCTTCCGTTTCCCAAACCGAACACCTCCGCATGAAGTGCATGTGCCAGGATGGGCATGCACGTTTCAGTGGGTCCGGACAAGGATCCGATACGAGGGAGAAAATTCGTATGAAAACCTTCACCAAGGCTTTTTGCCTGGCCGCTGCGCTTGCAAGCGTACCGGCCCTGGCCGAAGCCAAGACACTCAAGATGGCCTATGACGCGGATCCCGTGTCTCTGGACATCCACGAACAGCTTTCCGGTGGCACCCTCCAGCTGTCGCACATGGTCTGCGACCCGCTCGTGCGCTGGGGCAAGGATCTCAACTTCGAGCCGAGGACCGCGGAAAAATGGGAACGTGTCAACGACACGACCATGCGCTTTCATCTCCGCAAGGGCGTGAAGTTCCATTCCGGCCGTGAAATGACCGCCGCTGACGTCCAGTGGACGTTCAACCGGCTCAAGTCCAGCCCGGACTTCAAGGGCATCTTCGAGCCCTTCAAGGAAATGAAGGTCGTCGACGATCACACGATCGAAGTGGTCACCGCCGGTCCGTTCCCGCTCGTGCTCCACAATTCGACCTACATCTTCCCGCTCGATTCGAAGTTTTACGAAGGCCAGGACGAGCGCGGCAAGGACAAGGGCGAGATCGTCAAGCACGGTGACAGCTTTGCCTCGCAGAACATCTCCTGCACCGGTCCGTTCACGGTTTCGAGCCGCGAACAGGGCGTGAAGGTCGAGTTCGACCGTTTCGCCGACTACTGGGACAAGGATTCGAAAGGCAATGTCTCGAAGATTGTCTTCACGCCGATCAAGGAAGCCCCGACGCGCGTCGCGGCCCTGCTTTCCGGTGACGTCGACTTCATCGCGCCGGTCCCCCCGACCGATCACGACCGTATCCGCAACAACGAAGGCACGGAACTGATCACGGAAGCCGGAACGCGTATCATCACCTTCCAGCTCAACCAGGAGCGTGTCGAAGCCTTCAAGAACCCCAAGGTTCGCCAGGCGATCGTCTATGCGATCAACAATGAAGGCATCGTCCAGAAGGTCATGAAGGGCTTCGCCACGGCGGCCGCCCAGATGAGCCCCAAGGGTTATCTCGGGTACAATGAAAGCCTGAAGCCGCGTTACGACCTGGCGAAAGCCAAGGAACTGATGAAGGAAGCGGGTTACGCGGATGGTTTCTCGGTCACCATGATGGCACCCAACAACCGGTACGTGAACGACGCCAAGATCGCCGAGGCGGTCGCAGCGATGCTTTCCAAGATCAACATCAAGGTCGACCTGACCACGATGCCGAAGGCGCAGTACTGGCCCAAGTTCGACGAGCGCGCAGCCGACATCATGATGATCGGCTGGCACTCCGACACCGAGGATTCGGCGAACTTCTACGAGTTCCTCGCCATGACGCCGAACAAGGACACCGGCCGCGGCCAGTACAACAGCGGCAACTACTCCAACAAGACCGTCGATGAACTGACCGAGCGCTCGCTCGTGATGAACGACGGTCCGGAGCGTGCCGCGATGCTGCAGAACATCGAGAAGATCCTGCATGACGAGGCCGCTTTCGTGCCGCTGCACTGGCAGAACCTGTCCTGGGCCGCACGCAAGGGCGTCAACATCGAACCGGTCGTCAACGTGATGAACTTCCCCTATCTGGGCGACCTGGTCATCGACTGACACGAGAACCTACGGGGGATGCCGGCATGGCGTCCCCCGTTGACCGCCGTCGCCTGGCTTACCGCGCGTGTGCCGACGCGGAACCTTGGCGTTACGGGAGTGCACACCCCGCCGGCATCGAAGCTGAGGGGCAACTTGCGTGATTTACCGCGGGGGCGGAACGCGCCATGAAGGCAACCGATCTCATTTCATTCCTGATCCGCAGGCTGGTGCAGGCGATCGTCGTCATGTTCGTCATCAGCCTGATCGGTTTCGCGATCCAGGACAATCTCGGCGACCCGCTGCGCGAACTGGTGGGGCAGTCCGTGTCCGAAGAGGAGCGCGACGCCCTTCGCGAGCGCATGGGCCTCAACGATCCGTTCCTGACGCAATACTGGCGTTTCCTGGGCAATGCGGTACAGGGCGACCTGGGAACGTCCTACTTCTTCAAGAAACCGGCCCTCGAGGTCATCCTCAACAAGTTTCCGGCCACGTTCGAACTCGTGCTCGCGGCGACGATCATCATCATCGGCGTTTCGGTGCCTCTCGGGGTGTATACCGCGATCAATGCCGACGGATGGATTTCGCGGCTGATCATGGGCATCAGCATCGTGGGCATATCGGTGCCGGTCTTCCTCACGGCGATCTTCGCGATCTTCGTCTTTTCGGTGCAACTGGGCTGGATGCCGTCCTTCGGCCGGGGCGAGGTCTATGAGCTGCCCTGGGGCTGGGAGTCCGGGTTCCTGACGCTTGACGGGCTCGTGCACCTCGTCCTGCCGGCGGTCGCGCTGTCTTCCATCATGCTTCCCCTGTTCATCCGGCTCATCCGCGGTGAAATGCTGGAAGTGCTCAAGTCTGAATATGTCCGTTATGCGTGGGCCAAGGGCCTGACGACGCGCCGGATCTGGTACGTTCACGCCCTCAAGAACACGCTGATCCCGGTGATCAGCCTCGGCGGCGTCAAGATCGGAACCCTGATCGCCTATACCATTCTCACCGAGACGGTGTTCCAGTGGCCCGGCATGGGTTTCCTGTTCCTCGAAGCCGTCAACCGCGTCGATACCCCGCTGATCATCGCCTACATCATCGTCGTGGGGCTGATCTTCGTCGTCACCAACACGATCGTCGACCTGATCTACACGCTGGTCAATCCGACCGTCAAAGTCCTGGGAGCGTCCAGATGAGCGCACTTACCGGATTCTTCCAATCCGATCTGTTCTACAGGTTCTCGCGAGACCGCGTCGCGATCGTCAGTTTCTCGATCGTCGCGATCTTCGTCCTTATGTCCGTGTTTGCCCCAGTCATCGCGCCGCAGGATCCCTACGACCAGACCCAGCTCGACATCATGGATTCCGAAATCCCGCCGATCTGGCAGGAAGGGAGCGATCCGCGCTTCGTGCTTGGTTCGGACCAGCAGGGCAGGGACATGTTCTCGACCATCCTCTACGGGACGGGCATTTCGCTCCTGATCGGGGTCTTCGCGGTCCTGCTCCAGGCCGTTATCGGCGTGTCCATCGGGCTCTTCGCCGGGTATGTCGGGGGCAGGGTGGATGCGTTTTTCATGCGCCTGGCCGATATCCAGCTGTCGCTTTCCACGCTCATGGTGGCGATCATCGCGCTTGCGGTCTTCCAGGCGTCCTTCGGCAGCGAACTCTACGAAGAACTCGCGATCTTCATGCTGATCATGGTCATCGGCATTGCCGAATGGCCGCAATACGCGCGGACGGTGCGGGCATCCGTTCTCGCGGAACGCAACAAGGAATATGTCGATGCCGCACGCGTCATAGGCCTTTCGCGCATGCGCATCATGTTCCGCCAGGTGCTGCCGAACACGCTTTCGCCGGTCCTCGTCATTTCGACGGTGCAGGTGGCGGAGGCCATTATTTCGGAAGCCTCGCTGAGTTTTCTCGGGCTCGGCATGCCGGTCACCCAACCGTCCCTCGGTTCCCTGATCCGGTCAGGTTTCGAGTTCATTTTCTCGGGCTCGTGGTGGATCACGATCATTCCGAGCATCGTGCTGGTCGTTCTCATTCTCGCCATCAACCTGCTCGGCGACTGGCTCCGCGACGCGCTCAATCCGCGTCTGTACAGCCGGAGGTAGGGCCATGTCGCTTCTCGACGTGAAGAACCTGGTGGTCGAGTTCCCGACCCGGCACGGTACGCTCAAGGCCCTACGGGACGTGAGTTTCTCGCTCTCGCCGGGCGAAAGGCTCGGGATCGTCGGTGAAAGCGGCGCGGGCAAGTCCATGGCCGCCTTCGCCATACTCAACCTGATTAGCGAGCCCGGCCGTATCAGCGGCGGCACCGTTCTCTTCGACGGCCAGGACATGGCGCGACTGCCGGACGAGAAACTGAGGGAGATACGCGGCGACAAGGCCGCGATGATCTTCCAGGACCCGATGATGACGCTCAACCCGGTGCTGACCATCGGCACCCAGATGGTCGAAACGCTCCAGGCGCACCGCGACGGCATGTCGGACGCCGACGCGAAAAGGCTGGCGATCGAGAAACTGGCCGAGGTTTCCATACCGTCCCCCGAAGCGCGTTTCGACGCCTATCCGCACGAGCTTTCCGGTGGCCTGCGCCAACGCGTGGTGATCGCCATCGCGCTGTTGACCGAACCGTCTCTCATCATCGCCGACGAGCCGACGACTGCGCTCGACGTGACGATCCAGGCGGAAATCCTCGCGCTCCTGATGACCCTGTGCCAGACCCACGGAATGGGGCTCATCCTGATCACCCACGACCTTGCCGTGGTCAGCCAGATCACGGAGCGCATCATCGTGATGTATGCGGGGCGGATCGTGGAGCAGGGTCCGACGCGGGCGATCATCGATGCGCCGGCCCATCCCTATACGCGGGGTCTTATTGCGGCCCTTCCCGAACGCAACAGGCCGGGTCAGCCGCTCAACCAGATCAGGGGTACGATGCCGTCGCTCGACAATATTCCGGAGGGGTGCGCCTTCTCTCCGCGGTGCGATTTCGCCGATGAAAAATGCCGAACGGTCATGCCCGAACTGCGGACCGTCGGCACGCAGATGTCGTCCTGCCACCATGCCGAGAAACTGCCCGCCATGGAGGATCTGACGGCATGAGCGAGACGTCCTTGTCCGAAAATGGCGCTCCTGCCGCACATCTTGTCGATGTGCGCGACATCGAACTCTTTTTTCCGCTGCCGACCAATTTCCTGTCGCGAGAGAAACCGAAGGTACATGCCCTGAACGGCGTCTCTGTTACCGTCAACCGGGGAGACGCGTTCTGCGTCGTCGGCGAATCCGGATGCGGAAAGACGACGCTTGGCCGAACGATCATCGGGTTACTGACGCCGGACGGCGGCGAAGTCCGCTATGACGGCAACAGGATCGACCATCTCGGCGATCAGGCCCGCAAACCCTATCGCCGGCGCATGCAGATGATCTTCCAGAACCCCTATGCGTCCCTGAATCCGCGCATGACGGTTCAGCAGATCC
This sequence comes from Hyphomicrobiales bacterium, assembly GCA_965227875.1. GTDB lineage: Bacteria > Pseudomonadota > Alphaproteobacteria > Rhizobiales > JAJFHC01. The sequence continues at coordinate 4,572,313 of OZ245783.1, read as the reverse complement.
TCGAGGAACCGCTGCGCTTTCACCGGCCGGACCTCGCAGCCGACGAAATCCGGTCGACCGTGCGCAGCGTGATGGAGTCGGTCGGCAACGATCCGTCCTGGGGTGGACGGTTCCCGCACGAGTTTTCCGGCGGTCAACGCCAGAGGATCTCGATCGCGCGCGCGCTGATGGTGGATCCCGAATTCATCGTCGCCGACGAGCCGATCTCGGCGCTCGACGTGTCGATCCAGGCACAGGTTCTCAACGTCCTGATGAAGGCCCAGGAGGAGAGGGGGCTGACCTACCTCTTCATCACGCACGATCTATCCGTGGTCGAGCATTTCGGCACGCGGGTCGCGGTGATGTACCTGGGTACGGTCTGTGAACTTGCCGATACGGCCGACCTGTTCGAAAACGCCCGCCACCCGTATACGCAACTTCTTCTCTCGGCCATCCCGAAGATGGACGGACAGCCGTTTTCGCACACGAAGACGCCGGGCGAGGTGCCGTCTCCCGTCAACCTGCCGCCGGGCTGCGTTTTTCACGGCAGATGTCCGCACGCCAACGCGCGCTGCAGGTCCGAAATTCCCAAACTGACGGGCGGTCCCGATGGAAGGATGGTCGCCTGCCACGGTGTCGAGGAAGGCCGTATCTAGATCCGCGCCCCAGTTGTCGTCGGACGCGTTTTTGCCATAGCGATAGTGCCTTGCGGACGGGTCGACCGACGGGGAGTCAGACGATCTCGAAGAGGCCGGCCGCTCCCATGCCGCCGCCAACGCACATGGTCACGACCACGTAGTGCGCGTTGCGCCGTTTGCCTTCGATCAGCGCGTGGCCGACCATTCGCGAACCGGACATGCCATAGGGGTGCCCGATCGAAATGGCGCCGCCGTTGACGTTGAGCTTTTCGCCCGGGATTTCCAGACGGTCGCGGCAATAGAGCACCTGCACGGCAAATGCTTCGTTCAGTTCCCAGAGGTCGATGTCGCTGACCTTGAGGCCGCATCTCTTCAGAAGCTTGGGGACCGCGAAGACCGGGCCGATCCCCATCTCGTCCGGTTCGCACCCGGCGACGGCCGCGCCACGGAATATCCCCAGCGGCGTCAGGTTGCGTCTTTCCGCACTGCGCGAGTCCATCACCACGCAGGCCGAAGCGCCGTCCGAAAGCTGGCTCGCGTTCCCGGCCGTGATCGTGCCGCCCTCGATGACGGGCTTGAGGCCCTGGAGATCTTCGAGACGGGTTCCCGGCCGGTTGCCTTCGTCCCGTGCAAGTTCGACATTCTCGTGGGACACCTCTCCGGTTTCCCTGTCCTCGACCTTCTTGACCGACGGCATTGGGACAATCTCGGCGTCGAATGCGCCGGCCTCCTGCGCGGCAGCGGTGCGTCGCTGGCTTTCGAGCGCATACTCGTCCATCGCCTCGCGCGAAATGCCGTAACGTTTCGCGACCGTCTCGGCGGTCTGGAGCATGGGCATGTACGCCGCCGCGTTCTGCTCCGTCACGGCGTCCGACATTTCATCGCGGACCCAGCTAAAGAACTTCTGCTGTACCAGGCTGATCTGTTCGAGGCCGCCGGCGACGATCGCGTCGGCCTCGCCGGAAATGATCGCCCGTGCGGCCGCGGCAATGGTGATCAGGCTCGAAGCGCACTGGCGGTCGATCGTCATGCCGGGCACGGTGACCGGAAGGCCGGCGGCGATCGCCGTCATGCGGCCAAGGTTCCAGCCGGTGGTGCCGGCCTGCATGGCCGCGCCCATTATGCAATCGTCGATGTCGCCGCCTTCCAGTCCGGCGCGGGCGACCGCGGTCCTGACGACGTGACCGCCCATGTCCGGCGCCTTCGTATTGTTGAACGCACCGCGAAAGGCACGTCCGATCGGTGTTCTTGCTGTCGATACGATGACGGCGTCTGTCATTGAAGTACTCCAAACGGGTTTGGGCCACTGTCGACGCCCAGCAAGGCGTCCCGCACGTCCTGCGGAATCTCGCTGGGTCTGTCGGTTTCGCGATCTACCCGCACAAGGGTCGAAAGAAGCGTGGCACGGCAGGTGTCGTCCACGAAAAGTCCCTGGCTGGTGATGATCGACGTGCGGCCGATCTTCTCGATGCGTGTTCCGATACGCGGGGAGGCGGGAAAATGGACCTGTCCGAGGAAATTGACCTGCAGATTGACCAGCATCCACCCGATGCGCGGGTCGTCCACACGGTGACCGGCGGCGGCGAAATAAAGGACGCGCGGCGTCTCGAACAGCCCCGTCACGGACAGGCTGGTGACGTGTCCGAGCGGATCGAGATCATTGTAGCGCAGGGGCTGTACGCAGAAATGAACATATGCAGACGGACAGGCCGGGGCTTGCGCGGTTTCGCTCATCCGGGTCTCGCGGCAATTGAATACACCCGTGAGCGTTATCGCGAAGCAATTCCTGTTGCAACACCTACATGAACACCGGTCAGGCGCTTTCGCCCTGCGGTTTGAGCAGTGTCACGCCGGAGATGCGCCAGGATTCGTCAGGCTGCTTCTGCATGGCATAGAGCGCGATCCAGTATGAACCGTCGGGACCGATGATCCTGACGTGCTGCGTCGGATAGCCGAGCCGGTCGGAAATCTCGCCGAACGAAAAGTCGCGGGGCCGGTAGACGGGTGCGTATCCCCGTTTCACCATCTGCATGAACGTTTCGGCGTTGCTGAACTTCTCGCGGATGACGGGCGCGGCGAACGAGAACGCGGCCGTGGAGTCGTCGGCGCGAAAGGCTTCGATCTGGTCGGATATGATCTTTTCGAACGTCGCGCCATCCGCCGTCGAAACCCCTTGGGCGTGGGCCGGTGCCTGTAAAGCCTGGAACCCCCACGCGATCAGGACGGCAACGAACGGGCCTGCAATGAACTTGAACATGAGCGGTACCTCCCTTCACTCAGGATCACCTGACAAATAGTGGGGCGGATTCCTGGTTCGGCAAGGCACCGGGCCGGCGTGATTGCGCTGTCACGAACTGTGGGTTACCAAACGGTGCGAAGGACGGCCGGTCGAGATGGCATTGCGGGCCGTCATTTTCAGGAGCAGATGCAATGCGTATCGCCATGATCGGTACAGGCTATGTCGGCCTCGTGTCCGGCGCGTGTTTTTCGGAATTCGGCTTCGACGTGACCTGTGTCGACAGCGATGCGGAAAAGATCGCAAGGCTCCAGGGCGGCGGCATCCCGATCTACGAACCCGGACTGGAGGATCTCGTCCAGAACAACGCCTCTTCGGGCCGGCTCTCCTTCACCACCGATCTGGCCGATGCGGTTCGAGGCGCGGACATTGTCTTCATCGCCGTCGGCACGCCCACGCGCCGGGGCGACCGCAGTGCCGACATGACATATGTCGAGACGGCAGCCCGGGACATCGCGGCCAATCTCGACGGTTTCACCCTGGTGGTCACGAAATCCACCGTCCCCGTGGGGACCGCCCGCCGCATCTCGGCCATCATCCGGGAAGTTCGCCCGGACGCCAGATTCGAGATGGCGTCCAATCCCGAGTTTCTCCGCGAAGGTGCAGCGATCGAGGACTTCATGCGGCCCGACCGCGTGATCGTGGGGGTCGAAGGCGAACGCGGGAAAGCCATGCTCACCAATCTCTACCGGCCGCTGTCGCTCAGGAACGCCCCGGTCGTCTTCACCGATCTGGAGACCGCCGAACTGACAAAATACGCGGCCAATGCCTTTCTCGCCGCCAAGATCACCTTCATCAACGAGATGGCCGATCTTTGCGAGGCGACCGGGGCCAATGTGCAGGACGTGGCGCGCGGCATCGGGCTCGACCGGCGGATCGGCGACAAGTTCCTTCATCCCGGCCCCGGTTTCGGGGGATCGTGTTTCCCCAAGGACACGCGGGCGCTGGCGGCGATCGCCGACGGCGCAGGCGTCGAACTCTCCATCGTCGACAGCGTCATCACGGCGAACGAACGGCGCAAGCGCCAGATGGTCGACCGGATCACCGAGGCGCTGGAAGGAGAGCTTGGTGGGAAACGCATCGCCATACTCGGCGTTACATTCAAGCCGCTGACCGATGACATCCGTGAAGCCCCGTCGCTGACGATCATCCCGGAGCTGGTGGCGAAAGGGGCGGAGGTGAGTGCCTACGATCCGGTGGCAGGCGGGAGCGACGCGACGGAGTTCCGGGACGTGGACTGGCAGAAGAACGCCTACGAAGCCGCCCGCGATGCGGATGCCACGGTCATCATCACGGAATGGAACGAGTTCCGCGCCCTCGACCTGACGCGCCTGGAAAAGGTCATGCGCGGCCGGGTCCTCGTCGACCTACGGAACGTCTACACTCTCCCGGAGATGTCGGCGTCTGGCTTCGTCTACCACAGCATCGGTCGGTCCAGCGTGGATGGACCGGGCTCTTCCGGGACGGGGACATGACCGTATTCGTCACCGGAATAGCCGGATTCATCGGCTATCATCTGGCCGACAGGCTCGGCCGGGAAGGGATCGACGTGGTCGGTGTCGACAACCTCACGCCCTATTACGACGTCTCCCTGAAACACGCGCGGCTCAACGAACTGCAACGCCATTCCACGGTCGAAACACTCACGCTCGACCTTTGCGATGCCGAGGGTCTTGCGCGGCTCTTTGCAGACAACGACTTCCGGACCGTCGTCAACCTCGCCGCCCAGCCCGGGGTGAGGTACAGCATCGACAATCCGGACGCCTACATACAGTCCAACCTCGTGGGTTTCGCCAATCTGCTCGAAGCCTGCCGGCAAAATCCGCCGCGTCATCTCGTGTTCGCCTCCACGAGTTCGGTCTACGGCGCCGGGCGTGACCTGCCGTACCGGGAGTCACAGGTGACCGACCATCCGGTGTCACTCTATGCCGCCACGAAGAAGGCGAACGAGGTGTTGGCGCACAGTTACAGCCATCTCTATCGCCTGCCGATTACGGGGTTGAGGTTCTTCACCGTCTACGGAGAATGGGGCCGGCCGGACATGGCCTTTTTCAAGTTCACCGATGCGATTCTCAACGACCGTCCCATCGAGGTCTACAACGAGGGGCGGATGTCCCGGGACTTCACCTATGTGCAGGACATCATCGACGGGGTGCGGGCCGTCATGGATGCCGTGCCGACGCCCGACCCGGACTGGCGGCCGGAAGACCCGGTTCCCGGGACGAGCGGTGTCGCGCCTTACCGCATCCTGAACATTGGCAGCAACCGTCCGGTCGACCTCATGTCGTATATCGAGGTGCTCGAAAACTGTCTGGGGCGGAAAGCGAAGATCGATTTCAAACCCATGCAGATGGGCGATGTCGCCGATACGTGGGCGGACAGCGGGTCGCTCGCCACACTTACGGGGCACAAGCCAGAGACGCCTGTCGAGGTCGGCCTGGAAAACTTCGTTCGCTGGTACAAGCGGTTCTACAGGGTGAACTGACCGGTTCGGGAGTTCCTCTTCTCCGTGACAGTCTCTCGGTGTCCCGGCCTTCAGGGGGCGTAGGCTTGCCGATGATCGGCGAGGAACCGCGCCAGGGACCGGGGTTCGCGACCGAGCAGCTTGCGGATATCATCGGTCGGACTGTTGTCGGCTGCGCTGTAGGCGGACGCGATATGGGCAAGGTCAAACGCGCGCCATCCCGGCATCCCCGCGTCGAGAAGGAGTCTTTCGTGTTCCTTTGGGGCTACAGGCTCATAAACGACCCTCCGGTCGGCAACCATCGAGGTTTCCGATGCGACATCGTCGTAACTCAGCGCCGCGGGCCCTGTGAGGATGTATTCCTTGCCGACGTGTGAGTCTGCATCGCCGAGCACGACTGCCGCAACCTCGCCAATGTCACGGGTATCGACGAGAGGGAATCGATCTTGTCCCATGGGAGCGGACAGTTTGCCGTCCTGCCGCACCGCGTCGGCGGCGCGAAGCAGGTTCTGCATGAACAGGTGCGGCTTGAGAAATGTCCAACTTACCGGGCTGTTCCTGACTTCGTCATCGACTTCATGGTGTTCCCGCATCAGTGCGACAGGTGAATTCGCAGACGCACCGATCGCGGACAGCTTGACGATATGACGGACGCCGGCGCGGCACGCAGACGCCAGAACACGTCGATGCTGTGCAACCGACTCCGGGCTGTCCCTCCCGGCCATAAGCATCACGCGGACACCGTCGAGAGCCGTGTCGAGCGAGGCCTCGTCGTCGAAATCTCCTTTCACGACCTGGGCACCCTCCGGGACCTGAGAAGCGGATGGATCACGAACAAGAGCGCGGACCTCGTGATTGGCGGCGACAAGCGCCCTCAGGGCCGTTCCGCCGATCTGACCCGTGGCTGCGGTGACGAGAATCATGAACCCTTTTTACCTCTCCTTTGCCCGATCTCTCCCGGGACATTATCAGGTGGTTGGAATGCCGTGCTACTGGCTCATTAAGGGAACGGCCGTGACCGATGTGTGCGGCAGGCAGTTCGTGATTGAGACATCCCGGTGGGATCTGCCGGTCGTTGAAGCGATCCTCGTCGAGGAGCATCGTGCCTTGTTGCCTTCAGCGGTCTTTGACGGGTGGCTTCACGCGTCGACATCTTCCCGGTTGTCGTAGGCCTCTCGCGCGGCATCGATTTCATCGATGTGAATCTGGGCCCATTTCCCCAGTGCCATGACCGGTTCGCGAAGGGACTGGCCCAGAGGCGTCAACTCGTATTCGACCTTCGGCGGAACGACGGGATAGACCGTGCGCTTGACGAGGCCGTCGCGTTCCAGACCACGCAGGCAGAGGGTCAACATCCTTTGCGAGATGCCGCCAATGGCCCGTTTCAGCTCCGAGAACCGCATCGGCCCGCCCGACAGCATGACGATGATCAGGACGCTCCATTTTTCACCGACACGGGCGAGCACCTTCGTGATCTTCGGGCAATGTTCGCTGCTTATGTCGACCGCGGCGTGGGTTACATCGGTTTCACTATGTCCCATCTGGTTCCCTTACTGCCAAAAATGTGCCGTCTTGCGGCTGCCAGGATACGAGTTACATACTTAGCGTCAGTTACGAATTTATACCAAGGATGCCAGGAATGAAACTTCTCCATGTAGACGCCAGTATCAGTGACGATCAGTCCGTCAGCCGCCAGCTCAGCGCCGCAATCGTCGAGAGGTTGTTGGAAGATGCCCCCGATGCGGAAGTCCTCCGCTGGGACCTCAATGCAGAACCGATCGGCCACCTCACGGGGTCCCATCTCACCGCCGCACAGGACGATGAACCGGTGGCGGCTTCGCTCAAGGAGGACATCGAACTTGGGAACCGTGCCCTTCGGGACTTTCTCGATGCCGACACGGTCGTCATCGGCGCGCCCATGTACAACTTCTCCGTCGCATCTCAATTGAAAGCCTGGATCGACCGCCTCCTGGTGGCGGGGACGACATTTCGCTACACGGATGACGGTCCGGTCGGACTTTGCGGAGGCAAGCGGGTGATCATCGCGTCGTCCAGGGGCGGGTTCTACGGGCCGGATACCGCGATGGCGTCGTTTGATCACCAGGAACGTTACCTGAGGAACGTCTTCCAGTTCGTCGGGATCACGGACGTCACATACGTCCGTGCGGAAGGGCTCAATCTGGGCGAGGATCAACGCCGGTCCGCAATCGAGGCGGCCTTCGCGCAGGCGCAGGGACTGGCCGCCTGATCCCGGGAACAGCCTATTTCTTCAACGATGCCAGTTCGTTTCTGGTCTGGGTCAGATCGGAGGTCGTCTGGGCGAGCCTCGAGGCGAGTTCCCTGACGATCTCCGCTCCCATTTCCGGGAACTCCTGGATAAGCTGAAAGAAATTGCGTTTTTCGATCTTCAGCGTGTCCACATCCGATATGGCCCGAACGGTCGCCGTTCGCGGGACGTCGCAGAAAATACCGATTTCCCCGACGAGGGCGTTCTTCTCGAGCGTGGCGACGGAGATCTCGCCGCTCGGGGTGCTGACGAGGACATCCGCGGCACCCTCGATGATCACGTAGGCCGCGTCCGATGCATCGCCCTGCAGGAACATGGTCTGGCCGCCGTCGAATGCGATTCTCTCCGATGTGAAGGCGAGAAGCTTGAGTTTTGCCGGCTCAATCTTGGCAAAAATCGGGATCCTTCTCAAAAGATCCACTTCATGGTCGAGACTCATCTGGCCCTCCAGCAAAAAAGGCACGCGATACACATTGACGGGTCATCACGACGACGCCGTCAGTCTTGCAAAAACGCCCTCACGGGCCTGCAGTTCCGTCGGCGTTCCCTGCTCGGCAACGGAACCGTCTTCGAACACCACCGCCTTTTCGAACTTTGACGCATCGGCGGCGTCGGCGACAACCCAGTATAGACCCTGTTTCCGGCCGTCCCCAAGGTTTCGGGCGGATTCGATCACCCTGTCCATGATGGCGTCCTTGCTCGTCCGGTCCATGCCGGAAAGAGACTTGTTGACGATGATCAGGTCCGGTCGCTTGAGGATCGCGCGCGCAAGACCGATCTTCTGCCTCTGCGTCCCGTTGAGCCGTTTTCCGCCCGTGCCCACGTTGTAGTCGAGACCGACCTGGAAGACCGCAGACCGCAGATCGAGTTCGTCGAGCACCTCGTCGATCGCGCGACCGACCTGGGCAGGGCCTTCCGCCGCGCCGTAAGCGATACGCCCCAGCAGGATGTTGTCCTGAAGGCTCGCGACGGCATTGTAGGTATCAGGATCGTAGAACTCGATGGCCGACCTGCTTTCTTCCGGAAGATCCTGCGAAAACAGGTGCCTGGCTTCGAGGATCTTGGACTCGAGGTTTTCGTCGAGGAGTCCGAGACGCAGGCGCGGCTCGATGTAGGAATAGGGCAGGGACATCAGGAGCTGCCTGTCTTCCTTGCCCACGCTTGCCATGGGCTGGTCGCCAACCCGATTGAGGGCGGCCTCGTATTGCGGCAGGTCGTCCGGATCCATGAAGTTGACCTGCTCGAAAAAGGGATGGTCCGGCGGCAGGTCGGCGAAGAGTTCGACGACGGTCTTCGCGATTCCGCGCCCCATGTCGAACAGCGGCTCCTCGAGCCCCGTCTTTGCAAGAACGCTGTTGAGATAGCCGTTGGAGGCAAGGTTCGCCGCGGCGAATTCCGGCCCGATCGGGGTGCCGAACAGGAGATTTTCGGCGACGGTCGCCTGCCGGTTATACCTCTCGGGCGAGAACGGTTCGATCAGCTTCGCCATTTCGGGGGCCCTGATGCGCTCGTGCATCGCCGCGCGAACCTGGAGGATCTTGGCGGCCAGGCCGGGCTGTTCGTTCGGGTCGATCGTGCCGCGCAAGCCCAGCCGGTAGACGTCGTCATCAAGTCCCACATGGGAAACGACCTCGATGAGACGCCCCTCCAGGGCTTCGGGGCTCGCCACACCTGCCGACTCGTAGTCGGTCCAGTCCGCGTTGGCGTCGAGCAACGTGTTGCCGGTGATCCTGATCTCGGCTTCGTCGGCCTTGCGGACCGCTGCGGTCTCGTCATCGTATTCGGCCGGACGGAAAGGGGCATAACGCAGACCATAGAGAAGGTTCTCGCGAATGCTGGTCGGCCCCAGATAGACGTCCGGTCCGACATAGGCGAGCCGTCGTCCGAGCACCGCCTCGGGAATTTCACTCAGATCACGGCCCGCAATCGAGATCTTGCCGGCCGACGGCGACAGAAGCCGCACCAGCGCTTCGGCGGAATGTTCCGCACCGCCGTTGATCGAGCCGAGCACCGCGACATGATCTGAGACAGAAAAACTGAAGTTCGTGCCTTCGAGGAGCTTGGCGCCGGAGTCGTCCATCAGCGTGACGTTGGACAGCTGGACGTCGCCCTTCAGCGGTTCGACGGTCTCGATAAGGGCGGGCTGAAGCTTGGAATCGAGCATCTGGTCGTGATCGAACTGCTTGATCACCTGGGTGTACTTGATCTGCACGTCCATGCGTTGCTGATCCCAGTCGATCAGCTCCTTGATGGGCGAGGGGAGATCCTTGTAGGCCGCGATCACGGCAACCAGCTGGCCGATGTCCATATTCCCGCGGATCGCGAGATACCCGCCGACGAGGTAGAACAGGAAGGGTGTGATCTGGGCGAGGAAATTGTTGAGGAACTTGACGAAAAACTTCCGCCGGAAGATCTCGTAGCGAATGTTGAATATGCGCCCCAGACGGTTGGTGACGCCCGCCCGTTCGTAGTTCGTGGTGTCATTGACGTGAACCTCCACCACCCCGTCGACGATTTCGCCGACCCGGCCCGCGAAGGCACGGGCGGCCAGCTGGCGTTCCTTGCCCAGAACGAGAAGCCGCTTGCGCAGTCGCGGAATGATGAAGGCCTGCGCCATGACGATCGCTGCGGCGATGGACCCCAGCCAGTAACTCTGCAACAGGATGAACGCCATGGCCGTGGCGGCCTGGCCACCGAGAAAGATCGGCTGGACGAACGCATCCCCGATGAAACCGCCCAGAGGTTCGACCTCGTCTTTCACCATGGTCGCGATCTCGGGCGCCTTGACCTTGCGGAAATGCAGAGGCGGGAGCCGCATGACGCGGTCGACGAGGCTGTAGCGGAGGCGGCGCAGCATGCGCTCGCCAAGCCGGCCCTTGTAGGTGTTGATATAGAACTTGAAGAGCCCGTTGACGCACACGAGCGCCAGGAACATGAGGCTGAGAATGATCAGGTAGGGGAGCCTTTCGACGTCCACGCCCGAAAAGATCGTTATGGAATCCCCGAACAGGCCCGAAAGAAAGCCTGGGATCGGAATGGCGATATCCATGACCGTCGCGGTGGCTTCGGGGTGATCGAAGCCCTCGCCCTGGATCGCCTTGTTGACGATCGTCTTGGGCAGGTTGAGCGACATGAAGTAGAACGGCATGGACGCCAGGACCACGAACAGCACCCAGAGTTGCTCTGATTTGCTGTGGCGCCAAACGTATCGAAAAAGGCTTTTATCCATCAGATAACAATGGCTTGTGTTTTTATGACGATAGAACAGGATTGGCTGCCGCGGCGCCTGTTCCCCCCTGACGACCGTGTATCTTCCCGATGCCGGTTACACCGTAAAGAGATTATTGGTTCCGACCAAACGATTTTTATGCAATAGTTCCCGTGGTGACAGCGCGTTGGGGGACGTGCGGCCTGAACCAGCGCGGCTTGTAAAAACTTCCGACCACGCCCGGTATACTGAGTAGGCAGGTGTCCGAATATGCGGTTGTCTCCCCGCAAAAGCGGCTCTCGAATACTGCTTTACAGTCACGACACTTTCGGACTGGGGCACTTGCGGCGTTGCCGCGCGATTGCGCACAGCCTCGTCGAACGGGAACCGGAACTTTCCGCGCTCATTCTGACCGGGTCGCCGATCATCGGCGCATTCGACTTCCGCTCACGGGTTGATTTCGTCCGCGTCCCCGGCGTCATCAAGCTGCGAAACGGCGACTACACATCCCTCAATCTCCACCTGAACATCGACGAGACGGTGCGGATCAGGGAATCCATCATCCAGCACACCGCCGACATTTTCGACCCGGACATTTTCCTCGTCGACAAGGAACCCCTCGGCCTGCGCGGCGAGATCGAGAATACGCTGTCCATGCTGAAGAAGCGCGGCACCCGCATAGTGCTCGGGCTGCGCGACGTGCTTGACGAGCAACAATTGCTGGCGCCGGAATGGTCGCGTAAGGGGGCGATCCCCGCCATCGAAAAATTCTATGATGAAGTGTGGGTATACGGCCTGCGTGAAATCTACGATCCGCTCGTCGGACTGGACGTGCCCAAGTCGGTGTCGGACAAGATCTCCTACACGGGGTATCTGCCCAGACCCCTGCCGCAGCCCATTCCCGCGAAACACTGGCCGGACATCACGAGCAGCGAGTATTTCCTCGTCATGACCGGCGGAGGCGGAGACGGCGAAGGACTGATCGACTGGATCCTCACAGCGTATGAAAACCGGAAGGACATTCCCTTGCCGGCGCTTCTGGTGCTTGGTCCCTTCATGTCCGCGGAAAAGCAGGTGGAGTTCCAGGAAAGGGCGGAAGAACTGGAAAACGTCGATGCAATCGTCTTCCACGCCCAGATCGAACATCTCGTCGACAAGGCCAAGGCCATTGTCGCGATGGGCGGTTACAACACCTTCTGCGAACTCTTGACGCTCGACAAGCCTGCGCTCGTGGTCCCGCGAACGATTCCCCGAAAGGAACAGTATCTCCGGGCGAGCAAGGCCGAGGAACTCGGCCTGATCCGCATGCTGGTCGACCCGCAGGAAGCCCATGACGGGCCGCGCGACCCCGATATCATGGCCGATGCGCTTCACGCGCTCATGACACAGCCAAGGCCATCCGACGCCTTCATCCCAAACCTGCTCGGCGGTTTCGAGAAGGTTCATGAACTTGCGCGGCCGTGGCTGACGGACGACCGTCCGAAGAAACAGTCCTGGTTCGGTTTCAGCAAGCCCGACCAGGCGGCACTCTGACAGATAGCGCCACCGATGCCCGACAAGATCGAACGCGTCGCCGTTGTCCTCAAGGGCTATCCGCGGCTCTCAGAGACATTCATCGCACAAGAAATCCGTGAACTCGAACGGTCCGGCCTCGATATCGACATCTATTCCCTGAGGCGGCCGACCGATCGCAAGCGCCATCCCGTCCACGACGAAATCAGCGCGCCGGTCAATTATCTCCCGGAATACCTTCATGACGCTCCGTTTCGCGTCCTGCGTTCATGGTGGGCGGTGCGTGGGCGGCCGGGCTACAAGGCGGCTCGCTCCGCCTTCATGAAGGACTTGCGCAGGGACCTCACGCGAAACAGGATCCGCCGCTTCGGCCAGGCGCTGGTCCTCGCCGCGGAACTGCGCGATGGCACGGACATCATCTACAGCCATTTCCTTCACACGCCGTCATCGGCCGCCAGATATGCCTCGATGATCCTGGAGATGCCGTGGAGCTTCTCCGCCCACGCAAAGGATATCTGGACCATACCGGACTGGGAAAAGAGGGAAAAAATGGAGACGGCCAGTTGGGGCGTCACCTGCACGCGGAGCGGCTGCGAACATCTCAACGATCTGGAGCGGTCGGCGGACAAGACGGTGTCGCTCGTCTATCACGGCATCGATCTTTCCCGGTTTCCCAGGAGCTCCGTTGCCCGAGGCGCGAGCGACGGCCGGACGCCCGAGGCGCCTGTCACAATCGTGTCCGTCGGACGGCTGGTGCCGAAGAAGGGCTACCCTGATCTTCTTGAGGCTCTCGCCAACGTGCCGGACGGGTTGTCGTGGCGGTTCGTGCATATCGGAGGCGGGGAACTTGCCTCGGATATGAAGAGCCTGGCTGTAAAACTCGGCCTGAGCGAAAGGATCGACTGGCGCGGCCCGCAGAGCCAGGCCGACGTGCTCGAAACCTTGCGGCACGCCGACATCTTCGCGCTCATGAGCCGCATAGACGAGAGCGGCGACAGGGACGGCTTGCCCAACGTTCTCATGGAGGCGCAGTCGCAGGACCTGGTGGTGGTCTCGACGGACGTCTCCGCAATTCCCGAACTCGTTCTGGACGGCGAAACGGGAGTGCTCGTCCCGCCGGAGGATGTAAGCGCGATGACGGACGCGCTCGTGAGGCTTATCACCGATCCGCAGGAACGCGACCGTCTCGGTGCGGCTGGCGGGGAACGGGTGCGCTCGGCCTTTTCCCACGATGCATGTTTCGAACGGCTTGCCTCGCTTTTCGGGCGGGGAGAGGCGTCTGCGAACCAAGCCGCAGCGGAATGAACGTCGCCTTTTATGCACCCCTGAAGTCTCCCCGACATCCGGTGCCCTCTGGAGACCGTCGCATGGCGCGGCTGCTCATGGCTGCACTCCGACATGCCGGGCATCGCGTCAGCCTGATTTCGGAATTGCGAACCTATGAAGGGAAGGGAGATGCCCGGGCCCAGGCGGATATCCGGCGTCGATCGAATGCGGAGTTCGATAGGATCGCTTCGGCGGTCCGGAGTGCCGAGATAGAACGCCCGGACCTCTGGTTCAGTTACCACGTCTACTACAAGGCCCCGGACTTTCTCGGCCCGAACGTGGCGACCGAACTGGCCGTACCTTATGTTACAGCGGAAGCATCCTACGCCAGGAAACGTCGGCATGGTCCGTGGGCGGACAATGACGAAGTGGTTCGCCATGCGCTCGACATGGCCGCGATCCACTTTTGCCTGACCCGGACGGATCGGCCGGGCCTCGCGGATTATCTCGGTACGGATGACCGGCTGGTCTCGTTGCCGCCCTTTCTCGATTGCATTCCGGAACATGACGACCTGCTTGCGCGGGAGGTTCGTCGTACGCGCCTCATCGAACTTTTCGGACTGGATGACGCCGCACCGGTGATCCTCGCGGTCGGCATGATGCGCGAAGGCGACAAGTTGGAGAGCTACCGCATGATGGCCAGCGTCCTGGACAGGATCCGGGACAAGGCCTGGAGCCTGGTCATCGTCGGGGACGGCTCCGCGCGAAAAGAGGTCGAGGCGTTGTTCGCGGACTTCGACCCAGGCCGCGTTAATCTTGCCGGTGCGCGACCGGAAGAAGAGCTCGGCCAGATCTACGGCGCGGCGGACCTCTATTTCTGGCCTGCCGTGAACGAGGCCTACGGCATGGCATTTCTGGAGGCCCAGGCCTGCGGACTGCCGGTCGTGTCCCGCAAGGTCCGCGGGGTTCCCGATGTCGTCATGGACGGCCGGACCGGCCTTCTGGCGCCTGCCGACGCCCCAGGCACGCTCGAGGAATCGTTGGTGCGGATGATTGACGACACCGAACTGAGACGAGAGTACGGACGCAATGCCGCAAAGTTCGTCGCTGATGAAAGGATGATGGAAGCCGCTGCCGCCCGACTTGACGCCGGGCTGAAACGCGCCTTATCGACACACGCATGAGAGTTACATTGATCAGACATGGCGTGACCGTCTGGAATCAGGAACGCAGGATCCAGGGTCAGACGGACACCGACCTCAGTCCGGAGGGTCGCGCGGCGCTCGAGCGTCGCACCGTTCCCGACGAATACCGGCGACGCCGCTGGATCGCCAGCCCGCTCAGGCGAGCGGTCGACACGGCGAAGATCCTGTCCGGCCTCGGCGAGGGCGATATCGCCCGGGACGCCCGCCTCATGGAAATGAACTGGGGTGACTGGGAGGGCGAGCGTCTCGACGATCTTCGCGCCAGATACAGCCACCTGATGTCCGAGAACGAACTGCGCGGGCTCTATTTCCGGCCGGTGAATGGCGAATGCCCGCATGAGCTTCGCGCCCGCGCCCTGGCATTTCTCGACGATCGGGCGGACAATGACGAGGATATCGTCGTCGTCACGCACAAGGGGGTCATTCGCGCCCTCATGTCCCAGGCGTTCGGCTGGAACATGAGAGGAAAGCCCCCGGTAAAGCCGGAATGGACGCGTGCGCACGAGTTCGAATACCGCGCCGGCGGTGCGCTGAAGCCGATCAGCCTCAACGTGTCGCTCGATGCCGAGACCTGATGCAAGGGTTCTTATCTGGGTCACACACCTGTTGGGGACGGGCCACCTGTACCGCGCCCTGGAAATCGCCCGTGCCCTTCGACAGCGAGGGGCCGCGGTAAAGCTCGTGTTCGGTGGCTTTCCGGTGGCGGGCGTGGATATGGACGGCGTCGATGTGGTGCAGTTGCCGCCGGTGCGCAGTTCTGACGACGCGTTTTCTGGACTCGTGCAGGCCACGGACGACGTGCCCGACACGGACTACATGCGACGCCGGCAGGAGATGCTCCTCGATGCCGCCCGCGAGTTTCGTCCGACGGTCGTCGTTACGGAGCTGTTTCCGTTCGGGCGCCGAAAGTTCAGATCCGAGATCATCCCCTTGCTCGACTGGTGCAGAAGCCTGGCCGACCGGCCGAAGGTAGCGTGTTCCGTGCGGGACATCCTGCAACCGCCGTCATCGAAGGACAAGGCCGCTGCCGCCGTGGACACGTTCACGGCGAGATACGACGTCTGTCTTGCCCACGGCGACCGGGGTATCGCCAATCTGGAGGACAGTTTTTCGCTTCCCGACACAATTGCGGGACGCGTGGTCTACACCGGATACATCGCGCGCGCGGCAGAGACGGGGTCCGGCCGGGACGCCGACGGGGAGATCCTGGTGTCCGCGGGCGGCGGCGCGGTCGGAACGCGGCTCTACGAGGCCGCGATCGAAGCCAGCCGCGAAGGCGCGTTGCAATGGCGCATTCTCGTCGGCCAGAACATCGCGGAGGAGGCTTTCTCGTCGTGGACGTCGAGGCGACATGATCGTCTCCTCGTCGAGCGCGCCCGCGCGGATTTTCCCGCCATGCTCGATTTCGCGAGACTGTCCGTCAGTCAGGCGGGATACAATACGGTCGCGGAAAGCCTCGCGTCCGGCGTGCCGTGTGTGCTCGTACCTTTCAGGGGGAGCGGCGGCGAAACCGAACAGGAAGAGAGGGCCGGTCGCTTGCAGGAGGCGGGCAGGGCCGTGGTGTTGGGTGAGGCCGAACTCGACGGGGCCAGTTTGCGGAAGGCGGTCGACAGCGCCCTGGCGGACATGCCGGTCCGGTTCGAGCCGGTGCCGGCCAACGGGGCGGACCGGTCCGCCGACATCATTCTCTCCCTTCCGGAAGAACCAACCTCATGACCGGCCGGATCGACTGGACGGTTCTCGAGGACGCTCTCGCCGAATCGATTCGCGGTGGTTCAGCGCCCGTCTTCTGGTGGCGCGATGACGACGCCGTTGAAGCCACTCCGGCGCTCGAACGTCTCCTGTCGTTTGTCGAACGATACGGAACTGGCTTGCTCGTGGCGAGTATTCCTTCGGGTTCCACTCCCGGATTGGCCGCCCGGTTGCGCCCCGTTCCCGGCCTTAGCGTGGCCGTGCACGGCATATCCCACAGCAACAACGCCCCGGCAGACCGGAAGAAACAGGAGCTTGGCGAGTTCGGCGACGAGGACGAGACAATACGTAACCTCGGACACGCACTCGTGCGGATGCGCAATCTGTTCGGCGACCAGTGCCTGCCTGTGCTCGTGCCGCCCTGGAACCGGATATCGCGGTCCATCGCCGAGCGGCTTCCAGACGCCGGGTATAAGGGGCTCTCGTGTTACGGGGACGAGTCCCGAACTCCCGGGGGCAACGGGCTCCGGATCGCGAATACGCACGTCGATCCGATCTTCTGGCGTGGAGGGGGCGGGTTGCTTCCGCCAGAGCAACTGCTCGGCGGGATATCCGAGACCATACGACACCGGCCCGGACATCCCATCGGTCTGCTGACCCACCATCTCGTGCACGACGACGACATCTGGGGCTTTCTCGAAGGGTTCTGCGAACGGGTCTCACGGGCCGGAGCAGGATGGATCGCGCCGGCGGACCTGTTCGCCGAGGGCTCGCCGTGACGGAGGCGGGGCGGGAACTGAGTTATCCTGCGGACTATTTCCGCGGTGCCTATCTGCGCGGTGCCCTCGGGCTCGGCTTCGCCGTCATCATGTACGTCCTTCTTCCGGCTTCGCCGATCGTTCTGGGACTGGTCGTTCTGCTCGGACTGCCTTTCGCTCTCTACATCTACCAGACCCGCCTGCGCCAGATGAGCCAGATTCGTTTCGATACGGAACAGATTTGGGTAGCCGGGCCGCAATCTGTTCGTATAACTTGGGCGCAACTCGGATCAATTCACCTTGCCTACTACTCCACGCGCAAGGATGGCCGGAATGGATGGATGCAGCTGAAACTCCAGGGGGGCGGGTCGACGCTACGGTTCGAAAGCGACCTCGATGGCTTCGAAGATCTCGCGTCATTCGCATACTCACAGGCCCGCCGCCTTGGACTCGACCTTGATATCCAAACAAGGCAAAATATGAAGACCCTGTTGGGGCGGGACATCGATTCCGCTCACTTTCCCTGAGTGAAACCTACTCCGGAGCGTTCCGTGTCCGAACCAATAATTGTCGTCAAGGACCTGACGGTCGACTTCAAGCTGAACGAAGGCGGGGTTCGGGCGGTAGACAGCGTTTCCTTCCGCATACCTCAGGGCAAGACCGTGGCGCTGGTCGGCGAGTCCGGTTCGGGGAAATCGGTCATCAGCCAGTGCATCATGGGCATTCTCCCGAAGATCGCCCGGATCACCGCGGGCGAAATCCTGTTCCGGGATCCGGCCAAGGCCGGCAATGTCGTCGACATCGCGAAGCTGGCACCGCAGAGCGACGCCATGCGCGACCTGCGCGGCGGCAGGATATCGATCATTTTCCAGGAACCGATGACCTCGCTGTCGCCGCTTCACACCATCGGTGACCAGATCGGAGAGGCGCACCGGCTCCATGCCGGATCGTCGCGGGAAGCGGCGACCAGGGAAGCCGAGAAGATCCTCGAACTCGTCGGTTTTCCCGATCCCGTCAACGCGGTCAACAAGTACCCGTTCGAACTGTCGGGTGGGTTGCGGCAGCGTGCCATGATCGCCATGGCGCTGATCTGCAATCCGGCCCTGCTGATCGCGGACGAGCCCACGACAGCTCTCGACGTCACGATCCAGGCCCAGATCATGAAACTGATCGCCGACCTTCAGGCGAAACTGAACATGTCGGTCCTGATGATCACCCACGATCTCGGCATCGTCGCCAATATGGCCGACGAGATCGTCGTCCTCTATCACGGCAGGGTCATGGAGAGCGGTTCGAAGGACGACATCTTCCGCAATCCGCAGCACGATTATCTCAAGGCCCTTCTGAACGCGGTCCCGCGTTTCAACATGAAGGACGGCGAGAGGCTTCAGGCGATCCGGGAGATCAAGTCGAAGGCGGACGGCTTTCTCTCCGACGCCAATGTCTCGCAGCGGCCCAAGGTCGACGGCCCACTGCTCGAGGTGACCGGCCTCGACAAGGAATTCGGCCAGCGCAAGAGCGGGCTGTTCGGCGGATCCGGGGGGCGCATAAAGGCCGTCAACGACGTCTCGTTCTCGATCTATCCGGGCGAATGCGTGGGCCTTGTCGGTGAATCCGGCTGCGGCAAGACAACCACCTCCAAGATCATCATGCGGGCCATCCGTCCCGATTCCGGCAGCGTGAAGTTCTCGCGGAACGGCAGGCTGGTGGACGTCCACGCCATGGAAGGCAAGGAACTGGAGGCCTACCGGCGCGACGTGCAGTTCATCTTCCAGGACCCGTTTTCCTCGCTCAACCCGCGCATGACCGTGTTCGACATTCTCTCCGAACCGCTGATCATTCACGGTATCGGCACGGACAAGGAACGCGGAGAGATCGCACAGGAACTGATGTCGCTCGTAGGCCTCGATCCGCGGTATCTCCGGCGTTACCCGCATTCCTTCTCGGGCGGCCAGCGACAGCGCATCGGCATCGCGCGCGCACTCGCGCTTCATCCGAGGCTGCTGATCTGCGACGAACCGGTGTCGGCGCTCGACGTTTCGGTCCAGGCGCAGGTCCTCAACCTGCTCAAGGATCTGCAGGAAAAGCTAGGGCTCACCTATCTTTTCATCAGTCACAATCTCGCCGTCGTCGACTATATCGCCAACCGGATCCTGGTCATGTGCCGCGGCCGGCTGGTCGAGTCGGCTCCACGGGAGCAGTTTTTCTCCAATCCTCAACATCCCTACACGAAAGCGCTCCTTGCCGCGGTTCCCAAGCCGGATCCGGATGCCCGGATGGATCTTCAGCTGCTGATGGACGGACGTGCGTCGGTGCCGGAACTCTGGCCCGACCCGTTCCAACTGGGGTCCGGCGACGATGGCGTGGTCGTGGAGGTCGAACCAGGTCACCAGGTCTTGTATAACTCGCGAAATGGTCATAAGGGCGTGAATGTAGACGCCGCAGAATGACCTGTGCACAGGGGAGGTGCATGCCGATGATTTCGCCTGCCAAGGAATTCACACGCTGTTCGGCGATCGCCGCAGCACTGTTCTGCCTTCTTGCGGGCGGTCCGGGAGGTGGCATTGCCCACGCCCTGGAACTGGCCGAGACGCCGTCGCTCAAGGCGGACGTCGACGCCGGCAAGATCGATCCTGTCGACAAGCGGCTTCCGGAAGACGCTCTCGTCGTCGACCTCGAAGCCCAGGGATTGCAGACGGGCCGCGTAGGCGGCAGCATCAACACCCTGATCGACAAGTCGAAATCCATTCGCTACATGGTCGTGTGGGGCTACGCCCGCCTCGTGGGATACACGCCCTCCTACGAACTGAAGCCGGATGTCCTGAAAGACGTCGACGTGCAGGAAGGACGGATTTTCACGTTCACCCTGCGCCGGGGGCACCGCTGGTCTGACGGGCACCCGTTCACGACCGAAGATTTCCGCTACTACTGGGAAGACATCGCCAACAACGAGGACCTGTCTCCGGCCGGTCCGCCGTCCTCCTTCCTGATCAACGGCAAACAGCCGGTCGTGGAGATTATCGACGAGGTCACCGTCCGGTACACATGGGACAGGCCCAACCCGAACTTCCTCGCGATGCTGGCCCGCTCCAGGCCCCCGTTCATCTACAGGCCGGCCCATTACCTCAAGCAGTTTCACATCAAGTATGGCGACAAGGCCAAGATCGACGAACTCGTCGCGAACACCAAGGTGCGCAACTGGGCCGCGCTCCACAATCGCCACGACGAGATGTACAAGTTCAACAATGTCGATCTTCCGACGCTTCAACCCTGGGTGAACACGACGCGCAAGTCGAAGACCCGTTTCGTGCTGAAACGGAATCCGTATTTCCACAGGGTCGACAGCAAGGGCCAGCAGTTGCCCTATATCGACGAGATCGTCGCCACCGTGGCCTCGTCGAAGCTCATTCCCGCCAAGGCGGTGGCCGGAGAGACCGATCTCCAGGCGCGAAGCCTCAGCTTCTCCAATATCGCGATCCTCAAGCATGGCGAACGCTCCGGTCTCTACGAGACCAGGCTCTGGCCGATCTCGAAGGCCGCGAACCTCGCGCTCTATCCCAATCTCAATACCCAGGACCAGGTCTGGCGCGACCTGTTCCGCCAGACGGCGTTCCGCAACGCGCTGTCGATCGCCATCGACCGCAAGCTGATCAACCGGACGCTCTACCTCGGTCTCGGCAACGAGACCGGGAATGCCGTTCTGGAGTCCAGCCCGCTCTTCATGGACTCCTATGGCGACCGGTGGGCCAAATACGATCCCAAACGCGCCAACAAGATTCTCGATGAACTCGGGCTGACCAAGAGGGACTCCGAGGGGTATCGCATCCTGCCCGACGGCCGCCGCGCGGAGATCATCGTGGAGACGGCCGGCGAGGATCCCGACGAGATCCAGATGCTTCAGCTTGTCGGCGAAACCTGGCGCGAGATCGGCATCAAGGTCTATCCCAAGCCTTCGCAGCGCGATGTGCTGCGGGAACGCTCCTATGTCGGTGCGACGCTGATGACCGCGTGGTCGGGCTGGGACAACGGAACACCTTCGGCGGCCATGAGCCCGCACGAACTCGCTCCGACACACCAGGACAATCTCGCCTGGCCGAAATGGGGTCAGTACTACGAAACGAAGGGCCAGAGCGGAGAGGCCCCCGACGTCGCGGCGGCCGACGAACTGCTCGAACTCTACAGTGCGTGGCAGGAAGCGGGTTCGGACGCGGAACGGGAGAGGATCTGGCGAAACATGCTGGAGATCCATGCCGACGAAAACTTTATCATCGGCGTCGTTTCCGGGGTAACCCAGCCGGTCGTCGTATCCAAGAAGCTCCGCAACGTTCCCGAAAAGGGTGTCTACGGGTGGGACCCCGGCAGCCAGTTCGGCATCTACCGTCCTGACCAGTTCTGGCTCGACAACTAACCAACAAGAAACGGCTGGGGACAATTGCATGTTGCGTTATCTGGTTCAGCGCCTCTTCGTGATGATTCCGACGCTGATCGCCATCAGCATCCTGACGTTCATCATCATCCAGCTCCCGCCGGGCGATTACCTGTCGAACCAGGTGGCCGAACTGAAGGCGCGAGGAGAGGAAGCCGGCCTCGAAAAGCTGGAGTTCCTGCGCGAACAGTTCGGTTTCGACAAGCCGATGTGGCAGCAATACCTCATGTGGGTCGGGGCCTGGCCGTCAGCGGGTGAATTCAACGGCCTGCTGCAGGGCAACTGGGGCTGGTCGTTCGAACATTCCAAGCCGGTCGAGGAAGTGGTCGGCGAGGGGCTGTTCCTCACAATCATCCTCAATGCCGCGACCGTGCTGTTCGTCTACATCGTGGCCTTTCCGATCGGCATCTACTCGGCGACACGGCAATACAGCTGGGGCGACTACGGGTTCACGCTGCTCGGCTATATCGGTCTCGCGACGCCGAACTTCCTGCTCGGGCTTATCCTGCTCTATTACGCGAACGTCTGGTTCGGGCTGTCGGTCGGCGGGCTTATGGACCCCAGCTACATCGACCAACCCTGGACAATGGGCAAGGTGGGGTCGGTTCTCGCCCACCTGGTCATTCCCGTCATCGTCATCGGGACGTCCGGCACCGCGGCGATGATCCGTCGCCTGAGGGCCAACCTTCTCGACGAGCTGCAGAAACAGTACGTGGTCACGGGCCGTGCCAAAGGCCTCGATGAACGCCGCCTGCTGATCAAGTATCCGCTGCGTATGTCCCTGAACCCGTTCATCGCGGACATCGGCAACCTTCTGCCGGGCCTCATCTCCGGATCCGTCATCGTGTCGGTGGTGCTGAACCTTCCGACCATCGGACCGGTTCTGCTGGACTCGCTGGCGAGCCAGGATCTCTACCTGGCCGGCTTCATCCTGCTGTTCGTGTCCATCCTTACGGTTCTGGGCATGCTTCTCTCTGACATATTGCTGGCAATCCTCGATCCCCGGATCAGGCTTGGCGGGGGGACCTCGGCATGAGCGAGACCACGAGCCAGAACAACCCGGGCCTCGTCGATGGCGACGGTGTACTTCCGCATTACGTCAATCCGGCACCGTTCGACCCGTACACCGCAGAGACGCTGACCAAGGAGCAGGAACGCTTCTATCTTGCGTCGCAGTGGAAGATGATGTGGTGGAAATTCCGCCGTCACAAGCTGGCGCTTGTCTCTGGTCTCTTTCTGCTGCTCGTCTATCTGTCGATCCCGTTCGTCGAGATGATCGCGCCCTACAACGTCGAGAGCCGGAATTCCGAGTATCTCTACGCGCCGCCCCAGTCGATCCATCTTTTCCACGAGGGCGAGTTCGTCGGACCGTTCGTCTACGGTTACGACGCCAAGGCCAATCTCGAAACCTTTAGATGGGAATATACGGAGAACCCGGAAAAGGTGTATCCGCTGCGTTTCTTCTGCCGGGGTGACGAGTACAAGCTCTGGACGTTGTTCGAGATGGATTTCCATCTCGTATGTCCGGCGGAAGGCGGCGTCTTCTACCCCTTCGGAACCGACCGTCTGGGTCACGACATGAACAGCCGGATCATCTATGGCACCCGGATCTCGCTCACGGTGGGCCTCATCGGCATCCTGATTTCCTTCGTTCTGGGTATCACGCTGGGTGGCCTCGCCGGCTATTACGGCGGATGGGTGGATTCGACGGTCCAGCGCATCATCGAAGTGCTCCGTTCGCTTCCCGAACTGCCCCTGTGGCTGGCGCTATCCGCGGCCTTGCCGGTCAACTGGTCGCCCATACTGATCTTCATGGGCATATCGGTCATCCTCGGCCTGCTGGACTGGCCGGGCCTCGCCCGCGCTGTCAGATCCAAGCTCCTGGCCCTGCGGGAAGAGGACTACGCGACCGCCGCGGTGCTGATGGGCGCGCGCCCCAAACGCGTGATCGGCCGGCATCTGCTGCCCAACTTCATGAGCCACCTGATCGCCAGCGCGACATTGTCGATCCCGGCGATGATCCTCGGGGAAACGGCACTGTCCTTCCTCGGCCTGGGGCTTCGGCCGCCGATCACGAGCTGGGGCGTGCTGTTGAACGAGGCCCAGAATCTCGCCGCGATCGAATTCTATCCCTGGATCATGCTGCCAATGCTGCCGGTGATCATGGTGATCCTCGCGTTCAACTTCTTCGGAGACGGACTCAGGGACGCCGCCGACCCCTACAAGTAGTCAGGGGCCGTCCGTCAGGGACAGAGCGAGGCGATGCGGTGGTTGCCGGACACCCCCGGTATGCCGCGTTCCTCTATGCTGATGTCGCGGGGCGCCACGAACCCCTGGGAGAGGGCCAGTTCGAGGGTTTCGGCATTCGTCACCGCGCTCACGCCCAGGTCCTTGTTGAACTTCTCGAGCTTCGCCGAGAGGTTCACGGCTGCGCCGATGACGGTGTATTCCAGCCGGTTGCGGTCTCCCACGGCGCCGAAGACGATCGGGCCCGACGCCACGCTGGCATTGATCTGGAGCGGTTCCAGCCCTTGCGCGCGCCTTTCCTCCTGCCATTCGCCGGCGGCCTCGATGACCGCATAGGTGCAGCGCAGGGCATCGGCGGCGAAGCTTTCGCTGTCGGCCACCGCCCCGAACGTCGCCATGATCCCGTCGCCCAGGAATTTGTCGATGGTCCCGCCATGGGACTGGATGATCGGCACGATCCTGTGCTGGTACTCGGTCAGCAGGGCCATGACGTCGCTTGCCGGCATGCCCGCCGCCATGACGGTGAACCCGCGGATGTCGACATTGAGGATGGCCGCCTGACGGACGACACCGTCGCCCGCATTCACGGTCTTGTCGGTGCCGGTGATCTGGGTTGCCACGGACGCATCGAAGAAGCGGGAGAGATCGCGGGCCGCGGTCTGTTCGCTGATGGCCTGGATGAGCAGCTTTCGCCCCCTGTGGAGCACGAGGGCCAGCACGCCTGTCACCATGAGAATTGAGATGACCTTGTCGAACTCCGCGCCGAGCAGGATCGAATTGCTGGTGATGTAGGACACGTAGTCCCTCGTGATCATCGTGTCCTGCGGGTCGGAATAGACGACATAGGCGATCATCAGCAGCCAGCCGAGGGCGGCCATGAGCCCGGCGGCCGCGACGAATCGGGGCCTGAAGCGCAAGGCCCGCAGGGCGATGAAAATGAAGATGTAGAGCAGGGTCGGGGCCTTGAGGTAGAACGAGGCTTCCTGCTGGTACTGGATGTGGAAGCTCCAGATGAGGGACATCAGCAGGCTGACATCGAAGAAGATCGAGACGTAGACCGCCCAGTCCGGCAGGCGCCGTCGGATCGCCCAGACGAGACCGATCGCCGTCAGCACGAGATAGGTTCCGATCGCATAAGGGGCGAGGGCGAACGTTGTGCCCGCGTCGGTGCGGGGCGACACGAGGAACAGTATCCCGAAGATCGAGAAGATCGTGAACTGGATGATCTTGATCAGGACTTCGCTGGCGTCGTCGTGTCGTTCGATGGCGTCGAGCACACGGCGGGGAAACTGCTGCAGCGTTCCCTTCGCCAGATCGCTGGAGACCTCCGCCAGCATCTGCCGGCCGTCGTGACTTTCTCCGAGAAGCTTCATGCCAGACCTGTCCGGATTGAACGGAACGAACAAAGCCGCCCACAGGGCGTCTTAAACGCTGTCCGGCCGGTCCATGTCCATTCAATTGAGGTTCGCTTCATCGTGAACCCTAGACGGCTCAGACCTCGAGCACCATTCCCTCGCGTGCGACAAGCGACCCGGGACGAAGGCTCTGGAGGCTGGTTTCGATCTCCGTCATGTCGTCGTCCGTATGCTTGGTATGATGGTGGAAGGCCACCAGCCGACCGGCGCCTGCCGTTTCGCACAATGCCACGCCCTCGCGCCACGTCGAATGGCCGAAGCCCTTGCAGGGCAGGAACTCCTCATCGGTGAAGGCGCAATCGTAGATCACCAGATCCGCACCCTCGATCAGGTCCAGGACGGTCTTGTCCGGTTTACCGATGACATGCTCGGTGTCCGTGACATAGCAGGCGACGCGTCCGCCGTACTCGATCCGGTATCCCGTGGCGCCACCCGGATGATTGAGACAGGCGGTCTTCAGGCGCAGACGGGGCGAAAGGTCGATGTCCTCGCCCGTCGAGAAGTCGCGATAGTCGATGTCGGCGGAGAAAATGTCGGGCGTGATGGGGAGGAACGGGGGCGACATGAGGGCGCCCACCATCTCCCGCGTCGTGGTCTTCCCGCTGATATCGCCGGCCCAGACGCGCGCGCTGACACCGTGGCGGAAGAATGGCGAGAAAAAGGGCAGGCCGACGATGTGGTCGAGATGGGCGTGTGTGAGAAACAGGTCGAAGTCCGTCACCTCGCGACGCACGAGATCGTCGCCCAGGTCGGACGCCCCGGATCCCGCATCGAACACGAGGATACGGCCGTCGCACCCCACTTCGACACACGCGGTGTTGCCTCCGAACCCCGAATAGGCCGTTCCGGGTCTCGGCATCGACCCGCGCACGCCCCAGAACTTGATCCAGAAATCCGACCCCGTGCCGGTCATAACCAGGCTGCTCCCCTGACGCCGCTCGCGTCCCCATGTGCCGCCTTCAAGACGGGCGTCACGCACGTGTCGGAGAACACATACGCACCGAGATTGTCGCCAATCAAGGTATATAGTTCGTTGATATTCGACAACCCGCCGCCCAGAACCACCACATCCGGATCAAGGATGTTGATCACGCAGGCCAGCGCGCGCGACAACCGGTCCACATACAGCCCGAACGTCTCTTTCGCGCCGGCATCGCGGCTTCGCATGTTCGAGACGATCTGTTGCGGGTCGAGCGTTTCCCCGGTGTCGTCCTGATGACGCCGGGCAAGACCGGGACCGGACAACCAGGTTTCGATGCAGCCGGACTTGCCGCAGTAACAGGCCGGACCGGGTCTCTCGTTGTCCGCGGGCCAGGGCAGGGGGTTGTGCCCCCATTCGCCGGCGATCGCGTTGGGTCCTGTGTGGATGCGCCCATCCACGGCGATCCCGGCGCCGACCCCGGTGCCCAGAATGGCCGTGAAGACCAGCCGATGGCCCGTGCCTGCACCGTCGACGGCCTCCGAAAGGGCGAGGCAGTTGGCGTCGTTTGCGATTGTCACTGGCAGACCGAGGGCGGCTTCGAGGTCCCCGCGAAGGTCGTGACCGATAAGCCAGGTCGAGTTTGCGTTCTTGATCAGGCCGGTTTGCGGAGACGGGGCACCCGGGATGCCGATGCCGACCCGGGAAGCGGGCGCACCGGCCGCCCGCGACAGGCGCGCGACGAGGTCGCGGACCTGCTCGCAGCTCGCCGTATAGTCCCCACGCCGGGTCGGGACCCGGATGCGGGCCTGTTCGGCACCGTTGGCATCGAGTGCAATTCCCTCGATCTTGGTGCCGCCGAAATCGATCCCGATCCGCATGCCGTGTCAGGTGCCGGCTGTCAGCGCATCGGAAGGCCGGAGCCGACAAGCACGATCGCGATCACGAACAGGCCCATGCCGCCGCCGGCAAGCAGCCCGGCGAGGATACGGAAGCTCCCCGCTAGTGAAGACGGACGGCCGTCCCGGGCCATAGAGCCCAGAAATCCGTGGCGTGCATAGGCGCAGGCGGCGGACAGGGCACCAGAGAGCGTGCCGCCAGCGAAGCTCCACAGTGCCAGACGGAAATTCCCGGTGTCGGGTGAGGTTCCCAGCGCGCCCAGCGCAGCCCAGAGCAGGACAAGCACGAGGCATCCCGAGCCATTGAGTCCGACCACGATCCTGAGCACCGAACGGCCGAACTCGGCCGCATGGGTTTCGCGCCGTGCGCGGTCTGCAGCGTCGATGCGCTCTCTTTCGACGGCGACCTGCTCTTCGTCGGCCGCGAGGCGCTCGCGATCGAAGTCGAGACGCTCGTTGGCCTGGACCAGGTCGGCATACCTGAGGCGTTGGTCGCGCGAGAGCGTCAGCAGGAAGGTGCGTTCGGCTTCGGGGGTCTCGAGCTTGCGGCCCGCGATGAGGCCCGCGAGCGTGTCCTGTTCTTCATCCGCGTCGTCCGCGTCGTCTTCCCGTTCCACCGCCTCGGTCCGCCGCACAGTCCGCGACGGTTCGGGGGCGGAGATCGGCTTCCATTCCCTCTTGGGGCGTTCGTCTCCCGTCGGATCCGAGGTAGGGGTAGGAGCAGGGGGCCTGGCCTCCTCCTCCGCAGCCGGCGGGAGAGGTCGTTTTTCTGCGGGCGCGACGGCGGCAAGTGATGGTTTCACCGCAACCGAGACCGTCCTTTCAGGCTCCGGTTCCGCCTGCCGGGGCGTCGTGTCCGTTGCCGGCGCTGGCGGACTGTTCGCTTCGGCGATTTCAACCGTTTCGCCCGTTTCCTCGTTGATGTCACGGTCGAAACGAAACGCGTATTTCGCCTTGTCCCCTCCTGGCCCGTCGGTTTCCGGTTCGGCCATTGTTCGCGGTCTCCGTTCTGCAGGTCGCTTGCCGCGCGCACAGTATACCGACATCGGCCGGTGTAAGGAACGATGGAGACTCGATGCGGGATTCCGGAACATTCGCGGCAATACGTCCGACGGGAGACTTCGTGGTTGACCGCAGGGAACAGCGCCACTAATGTCCCGGCGATTCTTCGGGTCGGGCGCGTAGCTCAGGTGGTAGAGCATCTGACTTTTAATCAGACGGTCGAAGGTTCGAGTCCTTCCGCGCTCACCAATTTCACCAGTTTTCCCTCACACTTTTCTCAGCCCACCTGTGCCGGACGGCCTTTTGGCCTATTGTGCCGCCTGAGTTCATTGCTCAAGACAAGGTGAGGGCTGAAGACGTCATGTTGTCCGACATTCGCATCGTCGACCTGTCGCGCCTGGTTTCGGGAAACATCACGACCCATGTGCTCGCCGATCTCGGCGCGGACGTGATCAAGGTCGAGCATCCGGAAAACGGCGACAGTCTCCGCAACTGGACCTGCGACGGCGTCGAGACCTGGTGGAAGGTCTACGGGCGGGGCAAACGATCGCTCGGGCTCGACCTTCGGGCGGACGGCTCCATGGATATCCTGAAGGCCTTGCTGAAGACCGCCGACGTGCTGGTGGAAAACTTCCGGCCGGGCACGCTGGAAAAGATGGGGCTCGCGCCGGACGAAATCTGGAAGATCAACCCGGCCTTGGTGATCCTGCGCATATCCGGTTGGGGCCAGGACGGCCCATATGCGCACAAACCGGGGTTCGGATCGTTGATCGAGGCCTATTCCGGCTTCGCCGCCATGAACGGTTTCGCTGACCGCGAGCCCGTCCTGCCGCCCTTCGCCATGGCGGACGCCTTCGCCGGGCTGTTCGGCGCCTGCGCGATCCTCGCGGCCGTGCGTGCGGCGGAGAAGACCGGGCAGGGGGACGTCATCGACGTGTCCCTGCTGGAACCGCTCTTTTCCATGCTCGGACCCCTGACGCTCGAAGCGAAACTGACGGGCCGGCCGACGCCGCGCCAGGGCTCCAGTTCTCCGACCCATGCCCCCCGCAATGTCTACGAAACCCGAGACGGCCGGCATGTCGCCCTTTCTGCGGCCACCGAGCCGATGGTGGCCCGGCTGTTCCGGGCCATCGGCAAGCCGGACCTGATCCGCGACCCGAAATTCGCGACCCATGGCGCCAGGGTGGACAACCGGCAGGAACTCGACCGGGAAATCGGCGATTTCATCCGGTCGCACGACCGCGAGGAGGCGCTTCGCCTCTTCGAGGCCGCCGACGTGACCGTGGGTCCGGTTATGGATTCGCTCGACCTTCTTTCCGATTCCTACATGCGCGAACGCGGCGCACTCGTCGACCAGCCCGACGCCGAACTGGGCACGTTCCCCGCGCCGGCGGTGCCGGCCAGATTCCGCAACGGCACGGTGCCCGATCTGGCCGCCGCGCCCGGCCTCGGTGCGCATACCGACGAGATATTGCGCGAAATCGAGGAACTTGATGCCGGCTCGCGGGAGATTGACGGTTCCGGCTAGGTCTTCGAGAACGGTCTGAGCGCCTGTGGGAATGCAAATGTGGACCGTGCGCCAAATGACGGGGCAATTGTCTGAAAATGCGAAGAATTCCCTGCCTCTGAACATTGTTTCGGATTGAAAATCCCAAATAATCAGACGCTGGGTAACGTTTTTCGGGACGTTCATCTAGGCATCGCCGCCGCGTGCGGTAGACTGGACCGGTTGATAAGATTTCGGGTCGTGTGTTTGCTCGGCCACGGAAGGGAGGAGATAAAATGAAACGTCTATTTATGGCGACGATTGCCGTCGCCGCGATGTTTTCGGTCGGCGCCAACGCCGCCGATCCCGTCAAGGTCGGTTTCATGGCGACCCTTGAAGGGACCTACACCGTTCTGGGCGAAGACGGCCAGCGCGGTTTCCAGATGGCTCTCGACAAGTACAACAACAAGGCCGGCGGCCGCGATATCGAGGTGATCGTCGGCGCCACCGACGCAAGCCCGGAAAGCGCGCTTCGTGCGGTCCGCAAGCTGGTCGAGCAGGACAAGGTCGACATCGTCGTTGGGCCGCTGTCCGGGTCCGAGGGCATCGCCCTTCGCGACTACGCCAAGACCCAGCCGCAGGTGACCATCATCAACGGCAGTTCCGGGGCACAGGAAACGACGTTCGTCGATCCCGCACCGAACTTCTTCCGTTACAACATGGATGGAGCACAGTGGGGCGTCGGCCTCGGTGAACACGTCTACGAGACCAAGGGCTGGAAGACGGTCGCCTCGGTCGCGGAAGACTATTCCTTCGCCTACACCAACTTCCTCGGCTTCGCGCACGGCTACTGCAAGGCGGGCGGCAAGATCGTCGAGCGTCTGTGGGTCCCGCTGGGCACCAAGG
The DNA here is from genome assembly GCA_965227875.1 of Hyphomicrobiales bacterium. Taxonomy (GTDB): domain Bacteria; phylum Pseudomonadota; class Alphaproteobacteria; order Rhizobiales; family JAJFHC01. The sequence goes on along the minus strand of OZ245783.1, from coordinate 4,541,708 downwards.
ACTTCGCGTCGATCATCGCCGCACTTCCCGACGAAGTGGACGCGATCTATCTCGGCCTTGGCGGCGGTGACGCGGTCAACTTCCTGAACCAGTACCAGCAGGCCGGTGGCGACGCCAACCTGATCGGCGGCACCATCATGGTCGACGGCACGGTTCTCTCGGCCAAGGGCAACGCCAAGAAGGCGCTCGTGGGCACCCCGTCCTCCGGTCCGCAGGCGGACGACTGGGACAACGAACAGTGGCAGGCCTTCATCAAGAAGTACCAGGAAACCTTCCCGCCGGAGAAGCGCTTCCCGAGCCCGTCCCTGCTCGCCACGTCCTACTACAACGCGGCTGACGCGGCGTTCTCGTGCCTGGACAAGGTCAATGGCGATCTCTCCGACGGCCACAAGGCCTATCGCCAGTGCCTGGCCAACATCGAGCTCGACGCGCCGAACGGCAAGATCACGCTCGACAAGAACCGCCAGGCGATCGGCTCCAACTTCGTGTTCGAGGTCGTGGAAAATTCCGACGGTTCCATGGGCACGACGATGGTCAAGAAGGTCGACAACGTGACCCAGACCCTGGGTGACGACGAGGCGGAATTCCGCAAGCTCGGCGCTCCGTCGCGCGACATCCTGAAGTGTGACTGAGGCTTCATGACTGGCCCTTCGGCAGGCCGGATGCCTGCCGGAGGGCCACCCCCGTCTTGCGCGAAACGGTGCTCTGACAGCATCAGAGAATATGCTTGATCCGGTCAGGTGGCTGCGCCATCATTCCGGGAAATACAAGTTTGCAGCGCCAATTCGCACCAAAACATAACAAGCTGCATCACGTTCCGAGGGAGGAATGAGCAAAGCGCTTGCCGTCTATCACGGCCCGTTTGGCCGCGCGACCCTGTATCAGCTCGACCGGGACATGGCGACACATGCCCACAGGGAAGGTCACCTCACGTTCCATGTCGGCGGCCGGGTCACCCAGATGTGCGTGGACGGTATCCCGCATATCCTGAACGACGCCTACGGCACGGCCATAAATCCCTGGCAGTCCCACAGTTTTACGGCGAGCGATCCGGAAAACGGATCGGTGTTCCTGGTGCTCTACATCCGGCCGGAATGGTTTCAGCAGATCGGCCGGAGCGGGGAATCGAACCTGAAATTCGGGAGCAGCGTGGTCGAGATGACTGGCTGCATCCGTATCCTCGTCGACCAGGTCACGAGCATGCTGCTCTACGGTGCCCCGGACGACTTCTTCGACGGCTATCTCTTCGAGCTGACCCAGGCCTGTTTCGACCGGTCCTGGAGCTACGGCACCCGGAAGATGGACCGCTCGGACGCCTCCCAGTTGCGCGATTTCCGGATCCGGAACTCCATCAAGGTCATGAAGTCCCGTCTGGGGGAAGGCGAGACGATTCTCCTGCAATCGATCGCACGGGAGTCCGGCCTGTCGCGTCCGCATTTCTTCAAGCTTTTCAAGGAAAACACGGGCCTCACGCCGAACATCTACCTCAACACGTTGCGCATGGAATCGGCCATCGAGAAACTCACGCTCACGGGGGATGCGGTGACGTCGATCGGTCTCGACCTGGGTTTCTCGTCGCAGGCGAGTTTTACCCGTTTCTTCGCATCCAATGTCGGGATTCCGCCATCGGACTACCGCCGCGTCGCACAGGTCGCAGCGTGACGGCAGCGGGGGGCGCCGCCGAAAACCCAGTTCTTGAGACTTTGGGGTATGCGGACTGAATCCACCCGGATTTATGCTTGGCACGACGCAGGCGTGTCTTCGGATCATACCGGCGCAGAGGGGTCGCACAGGTGCTTCGGACGGACATCACAGAGTTTCATGGGACCGGGAACGCCCACGGCGTGAACGCGGAGCGTAAGCCGTGAAGACCTTCGTCGAGCGCCATCCGTACTGGTCCCTGGTGATCGCGATCATCGTGGCTCTCTTCGTCTGGGCGGTTTTCGCGCCCTGGCCCCCGGGACTGGTCGACGTGATCGGCCGCAAGAAGATCTTCCTCAACGCGCTTTTCAACGGGATCACGCTGGGGGCGCTCTATTTCCTGGTCGCTAGCGGGTTCACGCTGATCTTCGGCCTGATGAAGAACGTCAACCTCGCGCACGGCTCGCTCTACATGCTCGGCGGATACGTGGGATACGAAGTCGCGGACACGACCGGCTGGTGGCTGCTGTCCTTTGTTGCCGCCTTCATCGTGGTCGGCCTGCTCGGGACGGTCCTCCAGTATGCCGTATTCCGGCGCATGGAAGGCGAGGACCTCAAGCAGACGCTCGTCACCATTGGCATTTCGATCGTTCTGGCCGACTTGATGCTGTGGTACTGGGGCGGCGACTTCTACCAGGTTCTCGCACCCGACTGGCTGTCCGGCCCTGTGTCGTTGCCGCTGATCACCGCGGTCAAGAGCAGCGGCGATTTCGTCTATCTCAAGTACCCGATCGTGCGTCTCGTCATTTTCGTGGCCGCCGTCGCGATCGGCATTCTCATGTGGCTGGCACTCAACCGCACACGCATCGGCATGCTGATCCGGGCAGGCGTCGACGACCGCGACATGCTTTCGGCAACCGGCGTGCGGATCCAGCGGGTCTTCATACTCGTGTTCGCCTTCGGCGCCGGGCTTGCCGGAGTCGCGGGCGTCGTCGGCGGAACCTTCCAGTCCATCGCGCCGGGCGAGGACACACGCTTCCTTCTGGCCTCGCTCGTCGTGGTGATCGTCGGCGGCATGGGGTCGATTCCCGGGGCCGCGCTCGGGGCGGTTCTGATCGGACTGGCCGAACAGTTCGGCTCGGTCTACTTCCCGACCTATGCGGTGGTCCTGACCTTCCTCATCATGGTGATCGTGCTGGCCTTCCGGCCCCAGGGCCTGATCACGAGCGGGCGCTGATCCATGGCCGCGATCGACCAGTCCCCGCAGACGCAGCGTCCCTCGGCCGACTACAGGGCCTGGTGGGATCCCGCGCGGGTGCCGTCGCAATACTGGGCCGTCCTCGTCGTCCTCCTGATCATTCCGGGTTTCACGAGCGATTTCGTGATGTTCCAGATCTTCGGCTGGGCCTTCATTCTCGGCATGATCGGCCTGTCGCTGATGTTCCTCGCCGGCTATGGCGGCATGGTCAGCCTCGCACAGATGACCGTCGCGGGCATCGCGGGCTACATGACGGCGATCCTCGGCACGAGTGCGGTCGACACGATTTCGCTTGGCTGGCAGTGGTGGCTCGCCGTGCCGGTGGCCATCATCATCGCGACGATCTTCGGCACGCTCACCGGGGCGCTCGCGGTGCGGACCGAGGGCATCTACACCATCATGATCACGCTGGCGATCGCCGCGGCGTTCTTCTATTTCGCGCGCCAGAACTACGTCGTCTTCAACGGTTTCAGCGGTTTCAACCAGGTGCTTCCTCCGACGGTGTTCGGCGTCAACTGGCGCTCGCCGATGGCGTTCTACTACCTGACGCTGTTCTGGGCGATCGCCGCCTATCTCCTCGTCCTCTACGTCTCGCGGTCTCCGTTCGGCCTGGCGCTCCAGGGCGTGCGTGACAACGCCCGGCGGATGTCGGCGCTGGGCTTCAACGTCACCGCCCACCGGATCGCCGCCTATACGTTCGCCAGTGCCATCGCCGCCGTCGGCGGGGTCCTTCTGGTGTGGCTCAACGGTCAGATCTCGCCGGGCGCGGTCGCGGTCGGTCCGGTGATCGACATTCTCATCATCGCGGTCGTCGGCGGGATCGGACACCCGATCGGGCCGTTCATCGGCGCCCTGATCTACGTCATCCTGCGGACGTTCGCACTTGATGCCCTGGTGTCCGTCGGCCTGTCCGGAGAGCGCTTCCAGCTCCTGATCGGCATCGGTTTTCTCGTCATCGTGTTCTGGTCGCCCGACGGTGTGCTCGGGCTGTGGAACCGCATGCGCGACCGGGCACGGCGACGCGACCCGCTGACCGGCGAGCGCGAGGGGACCGAGTGATGGAAGCGAGCGTCGCACAACGGCTTTCCGCCGCCGGCACCGCGAACGCGCTCGAATTGCGTGGCGTGTCGCGGCTGTTCGGGGCGCTCGCAGCGTTGAGCGACATCACCATGACGGTCCGGCCCGGCGAACGCCGCGCGGTGCTGGGGTCGAACGGTGCCGGCAAGACGACCCTGTTCAACTGCATCACCGGCGATTTCCTGCCCAGTTCCGGCACGATCCGCCTCTACGGCGAAGACGTGACGACGTTTCCCGCCTACGAACGCATCCGCAGGGGACTGAGGCGGACCTACCAGATTTCACTGCTGTTCACGGGTCTCACCGTTCGCGACAATGTCTACCTGGCCTGCCGGGGGGTCTCGCGGGGACGGTTCTCCTTTCTCAGGCCATCCGGCGACGATGCTCTCATGCAGTCGGCCGAGGACCTCGTCAACGCGGTACATCTCACCGACGCGATCGAGACGCCCGTGGCCAACCTGTCCTACGGCCAGCAGAGGCAGCTCGAGATCGCGCTGGCGCTTTCAGGCGCGCCGCGTTTCGTCCTGTTCGACGAACCGGCAGCCGGGCTCTCGCCCACCGAGCGGGCGGAACTCATCGAGATCCTGACCGGGCTCCCGAGCCATATCGGCTACATCATCATCGAGCATGACATGGACGTGGCCCTCAGGGTCGCGGAAACCGTGACCATGATGCACAACGGCCGCATCTTCAAGGAAGGCAAGCCGCAGGAAATCGAGAACGACGCCGAAGTCCAGGAACTATACCTGGGGGGCGGCCATGGCTGAACGCTCCAGGTCCGGACCCGCCGCGCTCGAGGTGCGCGACCTCAACGTCTATTACGGTGCGTCACATGCGCTGCAGGGCGTGAACCTGGCGCTGCCGGGCGGGGCGCTTTCGGTCGTCGGCCGAAACGGCATGGGCAAGACGACGCTGTGCAAGGCCATACTCGGTCTCGTGCCCTCGGCGTCCGGGTCGATCAGGTTCCGCGGAGAGGAACTGCGCGGTCTCGAACCGGCCGATATCGCGAGCCTGGGGGTCGGCTATGTCCCGCAGGGCCGGCGCCTGTGGCGATCCCTGAGCGTGGACGAACACCTCCGGATGGTCAGTTCCGGCCACGGGGGATCGTGGTCCGTCGAACGCATCTACGCGACGTTTCCGCGGCTTGCCGAACGCAAGAACAATGGCGGCGGGCAGCTTTCGGGCGGTGAACAGCAGATGCTTGCCATCGCGCGCGCGCTTCTGCTCAACCCGAAACTCCTGGTCATGGACGAGCCCACCGAAGGCCTCGCGCCGGTCATCGTCTCGCAACTCGAGGATTTGCTGGTCAACCTCGCCGAGGACGGCGAAATCGATGTGCTCGTGATCGAGCAGAACATCGGCGTCGCCACGGCCGTCGCGGACCAGGTCGCGATCATGGTCAACGGCCGGATCAACAGGATCATCGATTCCGCGACGCTATCCGGCGACCGCGACCTCCAGCAGCAGCTTCTGGGCGTCGGCCGCCATGCGCATGACGACACCGACAGTGCGGCAGGTTCCGCACCGGGCCGGAAGGAGGACGCCCCTGCGGCGTCGATAGGTCCGCAAAGGATCTATATGTCGAACCCGTCGACACCCAACCGATGGTCGAAGCCCGTTCCGGTTCACGTCCTCGAACGTTCGGCCCGGACCGTGACGGCGGCGCCTGCTGCGCGAACCGAGGCCGGGCATGCGAGAACCGAACTGCGTCCCCTGACGGCGACGGGCGAAGCCGTCGTGCTTGTCGCCGGGACGCTCGACACGAAGCAGCAAGAACTCCATTTCATCCGCGACACGATCCGGGCCAACGGTCTGGCCGTGCGCATGGTCGACCTCTCGACGTCCGGCCGCCACAGCGGAGCCGAAATTCCGGCCCACCAGATCGCCGCATATCATCCGCGCGGCGCCAGCGGTGTCTTCACCGGCGACCGGGGCTCGTCCGTGGCCGGCATGACGGTGGCCTTCGAACGCTGGGCCAGGCGGCAGAGCGGAATAGCGGGCATTATCGGCGCGGGCGGATCCGGCGGCACGGCCATGGTGACACCGGCCATGCGGGCGCTGCCGGTCGGCGTGCCGAAGGTCATGATCTCGACCGTGGCGTCGGGCGACGTGGGCCAGTATGTCGGTCCCGCCGACATCACGATGATGTATTCGGTGGCCGACGTACAGGGTCTCAACTCGATCACACGCGCCGTCCTGCGCAACGGGGCGAACGCCCTGGCCGGCATGGTTCGCGGACGCCGCGACGCGGCCGGGGAGGACACAGCCGTTCTTCCCGCCATCGGCCTGACCATGTTCGGCGTGACGACGCCCTGTGTCCAGCAGGTCAGCGCCGTATTGAAGGATCGCTTCGACTGCCTCGTGTTCCATGCCACCGGGACCGGCGGGCAGGCCATGGAGAAACTGGTCGATTCCGGAATGCTCCGCGGCGTCATCGACATTTCGACGACAGAAGTCTGCGACATGCTGGTCGGCGGCAAGTTTCCGGCCACGGAAGACCGGCTCGGCGCGATCATCAGGACGCGGCTTCCCTATGTCGGATCCTGCGGCGCGCTCGACATGGTCAATTTCGGCGCCCCCGAAACCGTGCCCGAGCAGTTCCGCAACCGGAACCTCTACCATCATAACCCCCAGATCACGCTGATGCGCACGACCGTGGAGGAAAATGTGCAGATAGGGCGCTGGATCGCCGAACGCCTGAACCAGATGGAAGGGCCGGTGCGTTTCCTGATCCCGGAAGGCGGCGTGTCCGCACTCGATGCGCCGGGGCAACCGTTTCACGACACGGCGGCGAATACCGCACTTTTCTCCGCCCTGGAAAACACCGTTCTCCAGACATCGAACCGGCAGCTCATCCGCGTACCGCACCACATAAACGACCCGGCCTTTTCCGAACGTCTCGTGCGTGCGTTCAACGAATTGCACGGGGGGCACCGCCCTGAACGCAGAAGGGCTTCGAGGTAGACACCCACATGATCTCCAGAACATCCATACTAGAGAAATTCCGGGCGATGATCGCGCGCGGCGAGCCGATCGTCGGTGGCGGCGCAGGCACGGGCCTGTCGGCCAAGTGCGAGGAAGCGGGCGGCATCGACCTGATCGTGATCTACAATTCTGGCCGCTACCGCATGGCGGGACGGGGTTCGCTGGCCGGGCTGATGCCTTATGGCGACGCCAACCAGATCGTCGTCGAGATGGCGTCGGAAGTCCTACCGGTCGTCCGCAACACGCCGGTGCTGGCCGGTGTCAACGGAACCGACCCGTTCAGGCTCATGGACGTCTTTCTCGACGATCTCAAGCGCATCGGGTTCAGCGGCGTCCAGAATTTCCCGACCGTCGGCCTGATCGACGGGACCTTTCGCGCGAACCTCGAGGAGACGGGCATGTCGTACGCCCTCGAAGTCGACATGATCGCCAAGGCCCATGAAAAGGACATGCTCACGACCCCCTACGTGTTCTGCGAGGAGGATGCGCGCGCCATGGCCGGCGCAGGCGCGGATATCGTGGTCTGTCACCTGGGACTGACCACCGGCGGCACGATCGGGGCGGAAACCGGCGTGAGCCTCGAGGAGTGCCCCGCACTCGTCGACGCATGGTCCGCCGCGGCGCTCGACGTCAATCCCGACGTGATCGTGCTGGTTCACGGCGGGCCGGTTTCCTCGCCGGCGGACGCCGAGTTCGTGCTCGCGAACACGAGCAATTGTCACGGGTTTTACGGTGCATCCTCGATGGAGAGGCTGCCCACGGAAGTCGCGCTGACCGAACAGACGCGGCTCTTCAAACAGATCGGCAGGAAGTGAGCTTCATGTCGAACAGGATAACCTCACAAGAGTTCTCGATACGGGAGGGGAAAGCATGACGGGGCAAGTGATCGGCCAGCTCATTCTCTGGCTCATTGTCGCGGTCGTCGTTATCGCCATCATCTACTGGGTGATGAACCGGCTGTACCGCCGGTCCACGAAGGAAGTCGCGTTCGTACGAACCGGTTTCCTGGGCGAAAAAGTCGTGATCGACGGGGGCGCGTTCGTCTGGCCCATCGTCCATGACATCACGCCGGTGAACATGAACACCATTCCCCTCGAGGTCATCCGGAACAAGGACGAGGCGCTGATCACGCGCGACCGCATGAGGGTCGATGTGGAAGCAGAGTTCTATGTCCGCGTGCGGCCGGCCAGGGAGGCCGTCTCGATCGCCGCCGCCACGCTTGGCAAGCGCAGCCTGCAGGTCGAGAACCTTCACAGCCTGCTCGGCGGCAAGTTCGAGTCGGCCCTGCGGGCGGTCGCGGCAGAAATGTCCATGTCCGAGATGCACGAGCAGCGCAACGTCTACGTGACCCGCGTCAAGGAATTCGCCCAGGAGGAGCTGTCCCGCAACGGCCTGGAGCTCGAGTCCGTCGCGATCATGGATATCGACCAGACGGCCCTGGAATACTTCAATCCGTCGAACCGGTTCGATGCCGAAGGCCTCACCGCTCTCATCAAGGACATCGAGGAACGTCGCAAGCTGCGCAACGACATCGAGCAGGATTCGATGATCCAGATCCGGGCGCGCAACCTGGAAGCCGAGAAACAGGCGCTGACCATCGAACGCGAAAGCGAGGAAGCCCGGCTCGTCCAGGAACGCGACATTGAGTTCCGCCGGGCCCAGCAGCGCGCTGAACTCGTCCGTGAACGCGCCGAACGCGATACCGAAGCCGAACAGGCGCAGTTCACCGCCCGCGAGGCGATCGAAAAGGCGCGGATCGTCAACGAACGGGCGATCGCGGAAAGCCGGATCGAATCGGAACGCGAGGTCCGGCATCGCGAAATCGAGCGCCAGAAGGCGATCGATGCCGCCGAGATCAAGTCGCGCGAGGAAACGGAAACGGCCCGCATCCTCCAGGAGCGTGCGGTCACCGAAGCGCGTATCGACAATGAGAAGCAGACACAGTCCCGCGAGATCGAGCGCAAGCGCGAGATCGAACAGGCGGAGATCAAGGCGCGCGAAGAGGTCGAAAAGTCCCGCATCGAACAGGAGCGTATCCTCACGGACGCCCGGATCGGCAACGAGGAAGAAACGCGCCGCCGCGAAATCGCGCGCAACAAGGCGATCGAGGAAGCCGAGATCGCCGCCCGCGAGGCCACCGAAAAACTGCGCATCGCCGAAGCCGCGGTCGTCAGCGAGGAACGCATCGAAAGCGATCGCAAGATCCGCGAACTGGAGATCGAGCGCCAGCGTGCGATCGAAGCCGCCGAGATCGCCGCGAACGAGGCGGTGGAAGCCGCCCGGATCGCCCGCGAGAAGAAGGTGGCGGCCGACCGGATCGCCTACGAGCAGGATGTCCGCGAGCGCGAGATTTCTCGCCAGAAGGCCGTCGAAAGCGCCGATCTGGAAACCCGCAAGGCCATCGAGGCCGCAAGGATCTCCGTGGAAGCCGCCCTCGACCAGGAACGTATCTCCAAGCGCGAGGAAACGTCGCTACGCGAGACGGCCGCCGACAAGACGACGGAACAGGCGCGGATCGAGCGCCAGAAAGCCATCGATGCCGAGCGCATCCTCGCGGAAACGGAAACCCGCGCACGCGAGATCGAGCGCAACGAGGCGATCGAGAGCTCGGAGATCTCGTCGCGCAGGCTCGTCGACCAGATGCGCATCGAGAAGGAACGGGAAACGTCCAAGGACAAGATTTCCAGGGACGAGGACATCCGTAATCTCGAAATCGCCCGCAACAAGACGCTCGACGAGGCGCAGATCGCCGCCGACAAGGCGATCGAGGCGGCTCGCATCGCGCAGCGCAAGGCCGTCGATGCGGAACGCATCCTCGCGGAACAGGAAACCCGCGAGAAGGAACTGTCGCGCGACAAGGCGATCGAGTCGACGGACCTCGAAAAGCGCGATGCGATCGAAAGGCAGCGCATCGCCGTCGAACTCGCTCTCGAACAGGAGCGCATCGCGTCCCAGGAAAGCCGCGAGGTCACCGACATAAACCGCAAGAAGATCGTCGAGGAGGCGGATCAGAACCGCATCATCGCGCTGGCGCCGAAACTCGCCGAACGGGCGAGCGCCGAAGCGGACGTCCGCAAGGCGGAGATCGCGGCACAGAGCGGTGTCGAGACCTCCGACGTGGAACGCGAACGCGCCGTCGAGGCCGCGAGGCTCGAACGTCGCCGCTCCATCGAGCAACTCGAGATTGCCCGCGTCCAGGCGCTGCGGGAAGCCGAGATCGCCTCCAAGGAGGACATCGAACGCAGCCGGATCGCGTCCGAACGCGGCCTCGACGAGGCCCGGATCGGTCACGAGACCGAGCGGCGCCGTCTCGAGGTCAAGCGCGAGCTCGACGTCGAGAACGCGCAGATGGAGAAAGCCATCGCGCTTTACAAGAAGTCGCTCGAGGAAACAGCGGCCCAGGTCGAGGCCGACATTGCCCGCGCCAAGGCAGCCGAGGCGGAGGAGAAGGTCAAGACCACCCGCGAAACCGAGGAAGCAAGCCGCCGCAAGACCGTCGATATCATGAATGCGGAGAAGGCCGCGGAAGAGGAAAAACTTGCGGCCGACGCCGAGAAGGTCCGCATGGCCGTGGAAGCGGAGGCCCAGCGCCTCATCAACGAAGCCGAGAACGTGCTCACCGAACCCGCGCGCGCCTCGCTCTTCCGCCGGAAGCTGCTCGACAAGATCGAAGGCATCGTGGCTGCTTCCGTCAAACCCATGGAGAAGATCAACGATATCAAGATCATGCAGCTCGATGGCGTGACCGGCGGCGGCGGAGGCGGTGGGCCGCGCAATGCGACCGACGAGGTGATCAACTCCGCGCTGCGCTACCGCGTGCAGGCACCGATGATCGACACGCTGCTGTCGGACCTGGGTATCGACGGGGGCAACCTGTCGAAAATGCCAGGCCTCATTCGCGAAGCCAGCGACATGCAGCGCATCGCCCGCAGTTCCGAGCGTTCCGAGGGCGGCGAAGGATCGGACGGCGGATCGTCGGAAGGCGGTTCGGGATCCGGCCAGACACCGCCGTCGGGCGGCGGGCAGGGGGCCTGATTTATGGCGCGCGTCTACGTCTCCAGTGTCATCGGAGCGCCCGCATCCAGGGTCTGGGAACGGGTCAGGGATTTCAATGCGCTGCCGCGATGGCATCCTTCCATCCGGGAGAGCCGGATCGAGAATGGCGAACCGTCCGACAAGGTCGGCTGCATTAGGGACTTCCGGCTGCAGAACGGCGACAGGATCCGGGAGCAGCTGCTCGGCCTGTCGGACTATGACCTGTTCTGCACCTACTCGATCCTCGAGAGCCCCATGCCGCTGACCGACTACGTCGCGACCCTGCGGCTCACCCCGGTCACCGACGGTGACGTAACCTTTGCCGAGTGGTCCGCTGAATTCGAATGTTCCGCAGATGTCGCCGACGATCTCGTCGACGGAATCGGCGGGAACGTCTTCCAGGCCGGCTTCGACTCGCTCAAGCGGCATTTCCAGGGAGCCTGAACCCGGTCATGGTGAAGGTCCTCAAGAGCACGATCATCGACGCATCCGTTGACGCGGTGTGGGACGTGCTGCGGGATTTCAACGGTCACGACCACTGGCATCCCGCCGTCGAGGACAGCGAGATCGAACGAGGTCAGCCATCCGACAAGGTTGGCTGCGTGCGGCGGTTTCACCTGGCCGACGGTTCGGAATTGCGCGAACAGCTTCTGACACTGTCGGACATCGACATGGCGTTCAGCTACTGCCTGCTCGATACGCCGGTGCCGCTGCTGAACTATGTCGCCCATGTGCGCCTGCTGCCGGTGACGGACGGCGACCGGACCTTCTGGCAATGGGACTCGAGGTTCGACACGCCGTCGGGTCGGGAGCAGGAACTGCACGACCTCGTGAGCGAGCAGATCTACGGCGCCGGGTTCACGGCCATTCGCGAACATCTCGGTCTCGCCGAAAGCGTTGAAGGAGTGCATTGATGCCGGTTGTCGTTGAAACCTTTGACCGTCTCGAAGACGCGGCGAACGCGCTGCGGTCGGCGAGAAATGCGCGCATGTTCGGCGGCGGCACGATCCTCATGAGGGCGGTCAACGAGGGAGACACCTCGTTCGACACGCTCATCAGGACGACGGACGCCAAGCTCAGGGAAATCCGCAGCGAAAGCGACAGTATCGTCATCGGAGCGGGCGTCACTATGTCCGACATCCGGAACAGCCCGGAACTCGCATTTCTCGAACCGGCGGCGCGTACGGTCGGCGGACCGGCGATCCGGAATGCGGCCACCGTCGGCGGGAACCTCTTCGCACGGGCGCCCTATGGCGAGTTCGCCGTGGCCCTGCTCGCCCTTGGCGCAAGGGTCAACCTGGCCGGTTCCGGCGGCGGGCAGGCGTCGATGGACGATTTCCTCAGGGACAGGGATCGCAACCAGGCCCAGGTGGTCGCGTCCGTCTCCGTGCCGCGTGTCAGGGATGCAGGAGATTTCCGGTTCCACAAGGTGACCCGGGTGAAACCCAAGGGCATCGCGGTCATGAGCATCGCGGCCTATCTGCCGCGGCCGACGGGGCGGATCGAGGGCGCGCGGGTGGCTTTCGGCAACATGGGGCCGGCGCCGTTGCGCTCGACAGGTGCCGAAGGCGCGCTCGAAGGCGGCACGCTCGATGCCGCCACGGTCGACCGCGCCGCGGCCGCCGTGCTCAACGGTCTCGACCCGCAAGACGACGCCATAGCGTCCGAATGGTACAGACGCGAGGTCGCACCGGTTCATTTCAAACGCGCCCTTCTGGGTCAGTAGGAGACGTCATGGCCAAAAAACCGGTGCAATTCACGCTGAACGGCGAAGACCGCGCCGCCTTTGCGGACGACGGCGAAAACCTGCTCGACGTTCTCCGGCGCAAACTTGGCGACCTGACGCCGAAATACGGCTGCGGGCAGGGTACGTGCGGTGCGTGCACCGTCCTGGTCGACGGCGTTCCCCGCGTGTCCTGCATCACGCTCGCGGAAACGGTGAACGGGTGCGAGGTGACGACCACGGCGAGCCTGGGCGGCGGTGAACAGCTCGACCCGCTCCAGGAGGCCTTCATGCGGAATTTCTCGGCCCAGTGCGGCTACTGCACCCCGGGCATGCTGATGGCGGCCAAGGCCCTGATCGCCCGGAACCCCCGTCCGTCCAGGGAGGATGTGGTCGAGGCGATATCCGGGAACATCTGCCGGTGCACGGGTTACGAGCCGATCATCAATGCAGTTCTCGAAGCGACCGGACAAGGCCCGTCGCGGCACTACGGGTGAGGTCCTGACATGAGCATCGAATTCCGGAAAGAGTATTTCGCCGACGAACGCGACGACGACCTGAACGAAATCGGGCAGCCGACCCAGCGTCAGGACATGGCGGGCCATGTCACCGGCCGATCACCCTACTACGACGATCACCTGTTCGACGGCCTTTTGCATATCCGCTGCGTTCGCAGCCCGCATCATCACGCCCGCATACGCTCGATTGATACGTCGCAGGCGGCAAACATGCCGGGTGTTCGCCGCGTCATTCTCGGCCGCGACGTGCCGGTCAATCTCAACACGCTGCTCAGCCTTCTCGACTTCGGCCTCGACGACGAGCCTCTGCTCGCGGACAAGAAGGTGGCCTACAAGGGCGAACCGGTCTGCGCCATCGTCGCGGACAGCGAACGCATCGCCCGGGAGGCGTGCGCCAAGGTCCGGGTCGACTGGGAGGAACTTCCCGCGGTCCTGGATGTCGAGGATGCGATCAAGCCGGGCGCGCAGGTGGTCAACGAGGCCTATCCGCTGAACCGGTTCGTCTACCACGACAAGTACGACCACCAGAAACTGCGCTACGGCGATGTCGACGCCGCCCTGGCGAGCGCGGACCACGTTGTCGAGGGCCGCTACCAGATGTCGCCCATCGAGCAGGCGCCCATCGAGACCTGCGGCGCGGTCGCGGCGCCCGAAACCAACGGCCGGTATGTCTGCTACACGTCCACGCAGGCGCTGTTCTTTTCGCTCGGCACGGCCGCCAAGCTGCTCGATGTCGGATCGAACCGGCTGCATTTCATCGGCGGCACCGTGGGTGGCGGGTTCGGCGGCAAGGTCGACAGCCTGCACGAACCGCTCGCCATTCTCGGCTGCATGCTGACGGGCAAGCCGGTCAAGTACCAGTTCGACCGGGCCGAGGAGATGCAGGTCGGGGCTCCGCGCGGGGCCGAACGGTGGTACCTCACCGACGGCGTCATGAACGACGGCCGCATCGTGGCGCGCAAGTTCGTCGGTTATTTCGACGCCGGCGCCTATACGCGACTGTCGAGCTACGCCATTATCAAGGCGGTGGGCCACCTGCCGGGGCCGTACACGATCCCCAATGTCTATGCGGACGTCTATTGCGTCTACACCAACCGGACACCCGCGACCGCGATGCGCGGCTTCGGGATCACGGGTGTGGATTTCGCCATCGAGTCCCACATGGACAAGGTGGCGCACGAGGTCGGCATGGATCCGATCGAGCTTCGCATCCTCAATGCCTATCGCGACGGCGACATGAAGGCGCACCGGCGCGAAGCCAAGAACACCGCACTGGTCGAATGCTGCCAGGTCGCCGCGGAAAAAGCCGGCTGGACCATCTCCGACCGGGCGCGCCAGGCGTCCTCGCTGACCGAGGGCGGTGGCGAACGGGGCCAGTTGCCCGCACGCACGGCGACGGACGAGAAGGGCGTCGTTCCGGGTGGTCGTACCGGGAGTTACGGACGCGGCAGTTCGACGGACCGGCCGGCACAGCCGTCACCGGTACCCGCACCGACCTACCAGCCCGCGGCATCCGCCCCGGCACCATCTGCACCGGCGCCTTCAGCTCCACCGCCATCCCGGCCGGCCGCTCCGGCAGCGGCGCAACAACCGGCTCCGCCGGCCCAACAGGCGACACAGCAGCCGGCTCCACCACCGGAGCCGGCGGCTCCGCCGCGGCGCGCACCCACGCGCTTTTCGTCGATATCCGGACTGAGGAGGCGTTGAGATGACACTCCATCGCGGCAAGGGATTCGCCTGTATCAACTACCCGATCGGCATGAACCTCGGAGGAGATCCGAGCCAGGCCCTGGTGCATTCGAACCCCGACGGAAAATTCATGGTTGCGCTGTCGTCCATCGACCTGGGGCAGGGCATGAAGTCGGTCACCCGGCAGATCGCGGCGGAAACGCTGGGCATCCCGGTCGAGGACGTCTATGTCGACACGGCCGATTCCGATACCGGGCCGCATTGCATGGGGTCTTTCGCGTCGCGCGGAACCCACCGCGTGGGCAATGCCGTCATTCAGGCGGCGCAGGAGGCGCGAAGCGTGATGCTTGAGGCCGCCGCCGAGGAACTGGAGGTCAACCCGACCGACCTCGTGACGGACGGCAAGGGGAACATCCACGTCAAGGGCGCGCCGTCCCGGTCGATCTCCACGGCGGAGGCCTGCGGTGCGGCACAATTCAAGCAGGGGCGCACGGTTTCCGGACGCGGAATCTTTCTCATCCCCCTGTCCGAGGTGGATCCGGAGACCGGCGAGATGACGCCGGTGTCGTGCTTCGCCCATGCGGCAATGGTTGTCGAGGTGGAAGTCGACGACGAGACCGGCGAGGTGTCCGTGATCGAGATGAACAGCGCCTATGAAGTCGGCAGGGCGCTCAATCCCCGTCTCGTGGAGCAGCAGCTGACCGGCGGGGCATGGATGGGCATGAGCCATGCCGCCTGGGAAACGACCGAACCCAACTATCCCGCGCGCGACCACGGGCCCGAGGATTTCAACACCTACACGATGCCGGGGCCCGGCGACATCGCGCCCCACAACATCGCCGTTCTCGAGCGGCCGGCACCTGACGGACCATACGGCGGCAAGGGGCCCGGCGAGATGTGCGCCAACCCGGTCCTGCCTGCCGTGGTGAACGCGGTGTTCAATGCCGTCGGCGTGCGTGTGGACGACCTGCCGGTGACACCGGAAAAAGTGCTGCGTGGACTGCGGGAAAACGGCGGTCCGCGCCCCCAGGCCAGACGATAGACCGGAGACCGACTTGCCCATCAGACGCAACATCGTTGGTATCGACACGCCCGAGACACTCGCCGGCGCACTTGGCTCCGCCCAGTATCTCGCCGGAGACGAGCTGTCGACAGCGGCGTATCTGGCGCTTGCGCTCGGCAAGCCGTTGCTGCTGGAGGGCGCACCGGGCGTGGGCAAGACCGAAGCCGCCCGCGCGCTCGCGGCCGTCCTCGGGCGCCAACTCGTCCGCCTGCAGTGCTACGAGGGCATCGATGCAAGCGCGGCCATCTACGAATGGAACTACCCCCGACAGATGCTCGCCATCCGCCAGGCGGACGACGAATACGTGAACATCTATGCCGACGAGTTCCTCATCGCCAGGCCCATGCTCGAGGCGCTCCGGTTTCCCGGCGACACGGTTCTCCTCATCGACGAAATCGACCGGTCCGACCATGAATTCGAGGCGTTCCTGCTGGAATTC
This sequence comes from Hyphomicrobiales bacterium, assembly GCA_965227875.1. GTDB lineage: Bacteria > Pseudomonadota > Alphaproteobacteria > Rhizobiales > JAJFHC01. The sequence goes on along the minus strand of OZ245783.1, from coordinate 4,525,280 downwards.
CTGTCTGATTTCGCGATTTCGATCCCGGAACGCGGGACGGTGCGTGCCGAAGAACACCCGGTCGTCGTCCTGACCTCGAACCGGACCCGCGAATTGCATGAAGCGCTTCGTCGGCGGTGCGTCTACCACTGGATCGGCTACCCGGACGCCGAACGCGAGGCGCGCATCGTGATGATGCGGGCATCGGCCGTCGCGCAGTCCACCGCACAGGCCGTCGTGCGTGCCGTCACCGCGCTGCGGCAAGAGCCGCTGGCCAAGCCGCCAGGCGTCGCCGAGACCGTGGAGTGGGCGGAGGCGGCCACGGTTCTGCACGAACAGGGCGCAGACTGGCCGCTGGCGTTCAAGCGGGCCATCGGTGTCGCGCTGAAGGACCAGGACGACCTCACGTTCGTCGCCGACCGGCTCGACGACATGCTGAGGGAGGCTGCGGCATGACCACGACGCCGGAGCTCCCCCGCGAACTCTATCCGTTCGTCGCCTTTCCCAGTGTCATGAGAGCCAACGGGTTTCCGGTCGCGCCGGAGCAGACGCAGGATTTCATCGCGGCGACGGAACTGCTGGGTCCGCGATCCATGCGATCGATCTACCACGCGGCCCTGGCGCTCTTCGGGCCGTCACCGGAACGGCGGGATGAATTCGACGCGCTGTTCCGCATGATCTTTCTCGGCCAGAGCATCGCTGCGCCGGCGCTGGGCGACGACGAGGACGACGTCCGCAGCTTCGACGACAGGGACGGGGACGCTCCGCCCCCCGAATTGGGAGAAACCGAGGAGTCCGGGGCGGAGGCGACAGCGGCCGAGCGCCTGACCGTTCGGGCGTTTCGACAGGCCGGGGAACCGGAAGCCCTGCGGCGGTTCCGGCGCCATGCGCAGACCGGTCTGCCACGGCGCCGCTCGCGCCGGCTGCAGCCGTCGAAATCCGGCCGGCGCGTCAACGTCCGCCGTGCCCTGCGCGAGGCGGTTCGCCATGACGGAGAACTCCTGAGCCTGCCGCAACTGAAACACCGTCAGCGTCAACGCCGGGTGCTTCTGCTCGTCGATGTCTCAGGCTCCATGAAGGCGCAGACGGAAGGGCACATGCGTTTTGCCCATACGCTCATGCAGAGTGCCGAGCGGGTCGAGGTCTTCACGCTGGGCACCAGACTGACGCGGGTCTCGCGGGCGCTGCGTATCCGGAACCGGGAGCAGGCCCTGGACGCCGCCTCGTCCATGGTGGCCGACTGGGACGGGGGCACCCGTCTCGGCGATGCGCTTGCCGCATTTCTCGCCGTGCCGCGGTTTGCCGGATTTGCACGTGGCGCGCTCGTCGTCGTCGTTTCAGACGGCCTCGAGAGAGGAGACCCTGCCGTCCTTGTCGCGGCGACCGAGCGCCTGTCACGCCTGGCCTGGTCGGTCCTCTGGCTGACGCCTCTTGCCGGTGGCGGCGACTTCGTCCCGCAGACCGAAGCCATGGTGGCGATCCTGCCGCATATCGACCGGCTCGCAGGCGGTGCCGACGTGGCGGAAATCTGCGCCCACATTCTCGATCACGCAAGGCACGCCGCATGACACGGATCATCGACGCCCATCACCACATCTGGCGGCAGACCGACCTGCCGTGGCTGCTCGGTCCCATGCAGCCGCGCATCTTCGGCGACTATGAAGCCATCCGGCGGGACTATCCTGTCGAGGAATACATCGAGGACGTCTCCGGCACCGGAGTGGAACAGTCGGTCTACGTACAGGCCAACTGGGCGCCCAACTGGTTCGAGGACGAGGTGGCCTGGGTCCAGGCGACAGCGGACCGGTCAGGCTGGCCGCACGGGATCGTCGGCTATTGCGACATGCTCCAGGAAGATGCGCGCCGGGACCTGGACAAACTGGCCAAATACCCCCTCATGAAGGGCATCCGCCAGCAGCTCCATTGGCACGAAGAGCCGCTCTACCGGTTCGCATCGGAGCCCGACCTCGCCAGGAACGAAACGCTTCAGCGCAACGTGGGCTACCTCAAGGACTACGGCTGGAGCTTCGACCTGCAGGTTTTCGACGCGCAGATGGACGGCGCTGCCGAACTTTGCCGTGCATGCCCCGACGTGACCTTCATTCTGCAGCACGCCGGCATGCTCGAGGACCTCAGCAAGGCGGGACGGGACCGGTGGAAGGAGAACATGGAGAACCTCGCCAAGTGCGCGAACGTCGTCTCCAAGCTGTCCGCCTTCGGCACGTTCATTCACTGCAATGACGAGAAACACATCAAGCGCATCCTGCGCGACACGGTCGCCATATTCGGGGCGGAACGCTGCCTGTTCGGATCGAACTTCCCGATCGAGAAGATCTGGACGAGCTACGACGACCTCGTCGGGGCGTTCCTCGCCGCCGCAAAGCCGCTGAAGGCGGCCGAGCGCAACGCGATCTTTTTCGACACAGCCGTCAAGGTCTATCGGCTGGATCCATCATGAACCCAATAATCCAACTTCAGGGAGGGGAATGAATGCCTTTGGAAATCAAGATTCTGGACTACGGAGACATCGAACTCGAGTCCAGCTTTCTGGTGCTCGGCCGGGACTGCGGCCGGACCCGGCGTGTGCCGACCTACGGATTCCTGATCCTCGGCGGCGAGTACCCGGTTGTGGTCGACACAGGTTACCGGGAAAACGCGATCATGGAGACGCTCGGCATGCGCGGGCTCCAGTTCCACGAAAACATGATCGAGAACCAGCTCGCCCGGCATGGCGTGAAGCTGAGCGACGTGCGGTACGTCTGCCACACCCATCTGCACATCGACCATGCCGGCAAGGACGACCATTTTCCGATGAATACGACGGTCGTGCTCAATCGCCGGGAACTGGAGCACTCGGTGTCCGGCCTCATGCACCCGCAGTATCCCAAGCCGGACATCCAGCACCTGATCGAGCGTCTGCACACGCCCGGCGCGCTGCGTTTCGAGGACACGGAACTCACAGGGGAAGTCGAACTCATCCCCGGCGTCACGCTCGACTGGGCGGGCGCCCACACGGAAGGTTCGATGAACGTGCACGTCGAGACGGCCGAGGGCCGGGCCACGATCTGCGGCGACGTGATCTACGACATCAACGACCAGATCGTAGATCCGATGTTCGAGATCAGCGACCACGAACCTCGAGTCACGGGAAACCATTCGGTGTCGAAACGCGAGGAGAAGGCCGCCATCAAGAAGCTCCTGTCGGGCTCGACCTTCCTTCTTCCGGTACATGACAAGCCGGCCAAGGTGGAACGCAGCCAGATCGTCGGCAGGCTCGACATGGCGGTGCCAGGTCCGATCACCCAGAGCGTCCCCCGGCGGAACTGGTTTCCCGCCTGACCTGCCGGAACCAAGGAGATAACGCATGGCGCACGAGGCAGTCCGGCCCGAATTCCGCGAGCTGATCGACGAGTACGCACCCGTAAAGCAGATCGGGACGAATTTCACGTTCACGGAAGGACCGATCTGGCACCCGAGGGACCAGTACCTCCTGTTCTCCGACATGCCCGCCGACGTTCGTCGCCGGTGGGACCGGGCAGGAGTGAGGGAGGTCCTGAAGCCGTCCAACAAGGGCAACGGCTTGACCTACGATGCCGCGCTCAATCTCCTTGTCTGCGAGCACTCGACATCGAGCGTGGCGATGTTCCGGCCCGACGGCACCCGGGAGGTGCTGGCCTCACACTATGACGGTCGCGAACTCAACAGTCCGAACGACCTGTGCGTGCGCTCGGACGGATCGATCTATTTCACCGATCCGTGGTTCGGCCGCATGCCGCACTATGGCGTGGAACGCCCGCGTGAACTCGGCTGGCAGGGTGTCTTCCGAATACCGCCGGGATCGGGACTTCGCGACCCCCAGTTGCTCGTCGACCGGTACCAGTTCGGACAGCCGAACGGGATCTGCTTCTCCCCGGACGAGAAGCTCCTCTACGTCAACGACACCGAACAGGTGAACATCCGGGTGTTCGACGTCGCTGCGGACGGCACGCTGTCGAACGGACGGATCTTCGCCAGCGGCATCAAGGACACGCTCAAGCCCGGCGTCCCGGACGGCATGAAGTGCGATACCCAGGGAAACATCTGGGTGACGGCGCCCGGCGGCGTCTGGGTCTACAACAAGCAGGGGCAACTGATCGGCAAGGTGTCGGTCCCCGAACTCGTCGCCAACATCCACTGGGGCGGCGAGGACTGGCGGACGCTCTTCATGTGCGCGTCGACATCGGTCTATTCGGTGGAGACGAAGATCGGTCCGCGCAACGAGCCCTTCATGAAACACCGGCCGTCATCGTCGGCGGCCACAGCCGGAGGCGGCACGGACACGGAATTTCGCCTCGATCCGGCGCGGTGCGCGATGATCATCCAGGACATGCAGAACGATGTGGTCATGGATGGCGGCGCCTTCGCCGACAGCGGGTCGCCAGTGCATTGCCGCGAGCAGAATGCCATTGCCAACGCCGCCCGGCTCGCCGACCGCTGCCGCGCGCTCGGCATACCGGTCATTCATGTCTGGTTCGTCGTGCCGCAGGGCGGCCGGGGCATCACGGAGAACGCGCCGCTGTTCGAGGGTCTCCTGGAGGCGAACGCGCTCGTCGAAGGCACATGGGGCGTCGAGCCGGTGCCGGGCCTCGAGGCGAAACCCGGCGATCACGTCGTCCGCAAGACGCGCATGTCGGCCTGGGAAGGCACGAGCCTCGAAACGGTGCTCAAGGCCGAGGGCCGGGACACGATCATAGAATGCGGGGCGTGGACGAACATGTCGATCGAGCACACGGCCCGGACCGGGGCCGACAAGGGATACATCATGATCATCCCGGAAGACGGCTGTTCGACCATGAACGCGGACTGGCACCGTGCTTCAATCGATTATGCGCTGCAGAACGTGTCCGCCGTGACGACCGTCGACGACGTGCTCACGGCCCTGGGCTGAACCCGAGTTCGAGCGCGATCTCGTCGACCAGCGAACGGACCTCGCGGGCGGCCATGTCCGAACGCGGTCCGTCGGTCGGGCTTCGCCCGTTTCCGAGCGCTTCGGCGAAACGTACACGGTTGCCGAGAGACGCGGCGCAAAGGCGGCCGCCCATCCCGGCAAGCCGTTCACGGATGTCGTCCGCCAGACGGGTGCGCGCCGACACCCTGTTGAGAACGAGCAGGACGGGTTTCTTCTCGGCGAGCGCCATCTCGACGGTCGGTTCGGTGGCCCAGACATCCATGTTCGAGGGGGTCACGGGCACCACGACGACGTCCGCGGCCTCGATGGCGGGACGGCCGTCCACGCCCATCTTCGGAGGTGTGTCGATCACCACCACGTCGTGGCTCTTGAGCAGTTCGCGGGCCTCGTAGCGCGCACCCCACGCGCTCGCCGTCCGGAACCCGAGGTCCGGACCGTCATCGCCCATCGTTTCCTTGCGCGCCATGAACCAGCGGCCGAGACTGCCCTGCGGGTCGGTATCGACGATCGCGACGGCCATATTCCGTCCGGCAAGGCCAAGCGCGAGACAGGCACTCAGCGTCGTCTTGCCCGAGCCGCCTTTCTGTTGGGCGACGGTGATCACCTTTCCCATGTCGATGCGGCCTCCCGATTCCCGCTGACAGTCTACACCCCGCTCCGGTCTGCGGAATAGAGGTTGCCCGGTGCTTCGGCTCCGCGCGATAACGAACCGAACAATGATTTTTGGGAGGAACGGATGTCGCTCGTACATGTCATGGCGGTGATCACGACAAAACCCGGGAAGCGGGAGGAAGTTCTCGAGATCTTTCACAAGAACGTGCCGAACGTTCTCGCAGAGGACGGCTGCATCGAATACGGCCCGACGGTGGATACGCCCGATGCCGGACCCGTCCAGGCGGCGTTCGGTCCGGACACTTTTGTCGTCATCGAAAAATGGGAAAGCCTCGACCACCTGCACGCACACCTGAAGGCGCCGCACATGGCGGCCTACGCGAGCGCGGTGAAGGATCTGCTGGCCGACCGGTCGGTCCATATCCTGTCGCCCGCGTGAGAGCCGGTAAAGGAGCGCGTCCATGAAGGCGTCCTACATCACCGAACATGGCGGCCCGGACGTGTTCACGTACGGCGATTTGCCCGATCCGGTCGCGGGCGAGAACGAGGTCCTGGTCGATATCCACGCCGCGAGCGTCAATGCCGCGGACTGGAAAGTCCGGTCCGGACACAACGGGGAACTGCAGGCGTTTCCCTATGTGTTCGGACGGGATTTCTCGGGCACGGTTTCGGGTCTCGGGCCGGGTACGCACGATTTCGGGATCGGGGACGCGGTATTCGGGGTCTGTGATCGCGGTCAGGAGGGGACCTACGCGGAACGGATCGCCATCCGATCGGACATCATCGCACTGAAACCGGGAGGCCTCAGCCACGTAGAGGCCGCGGCCGTCGCGTTGACTGGACTTACCGCGCTCGTGTCCGTCGAGGACACGCTGGGCCTTCGCTCCGGCGAAACGATACTCGTACAAGGCGGGGCGGGCGGTGTGGCCGGCTTTGCCATCCAACTCGCGAAACACATCGGTGCCCGCGTGATCACGACCGCCAGCGCCGAAAACCATGACTATGTCCGCGGGCTTGGAGCGGATGACATCATCGATTACCGCTCGGCCGATTTCACGGACATGGGCCGGATCTGTGACGCGGTGCTGGACACCGTGGGCGGTGAGGTCGCGACACGCTCCTTCGCCGTCGTGAAGCCGGGCGGCCGGGCCGCTTTCATCGGATCCGGTCCGGACGCACCCGCGTCGCCGCGCGATGACGTCACCTCTCTGAGACCCGCGGTCGGCCGCGACCGCGAACATCTCGACCGCCTTGCCGACCTCGTCGTTTCCGGCGCCGTCAAGGTGCCCGAGATCACCGAATACCCGTTGTCGGCAGCGGCCGAAGCGCATCGCGTCAGCGAGGGCAGACACCTCCGCGGCAAGCTCGTTTTCAGGGTTCGGGACTGATATTGCCGGCTCGAACAGATGGTTTGGAGTTTGATCAGGATCAATAAGGCCTCATCGAGGGTCCTGTAGGATCACCCCATGCTGATGGGAAAGTGAGGCCGACATGCTCGATGTTCTCCAGACACTGAAACAAGAACACGTCAGCATGTCCCGTCTGCTCAAGCTGTTCGAGACGGAGATCGCCAAGGTCGAGACGGGAGACAACCCCGACTATGACCTAATAGAGAGAATTGCCGAGTATTTCTCGGATTTTCCCGCCGCTTGTCATCATCCCAAGGAAGACGCGATCTATCGGCGATTGCTCGAGGTCGCTCCCGACCGGGTGGCTGATGTCGGAGATCTCTCGCAGGAGCATGAAGAGGTGGGCGAAAGGCTCGCGATGCTCAGAAAGGCCGTCCGCAACATCCTGCTCGAGATCGAGGTCTCCAAACCCGCATTCTGCGTCGTGGCGCGTTCCTTCATCGACGACGAAAGAAAGCACATGGCCATGGAGGAATCCCGTTTCTTCCCCCTTGCCGAAAAACTCCTTTCGGAAAGGGACTGGACTGAAATTGGCGTCGCGCTCGAAAACCGGACCGATCCCCTGAGCATGTCGGACAGCGAGAACCGGTTCCGCGACCTTCGCCGCGAACTGATCGCACTCGGTGCCGAAGCCGGATAGGGACGAGCATCGTTTTCGTCAATTCGCCGCTTTTCATGGCGGACCGTGACTGAAAGAATGGCCGCCGTTGAGCAGTCAATCGCGGTAGGTCATGTACAATCTCGTTCTCGTTCATCAGAAAACCAAACAGTCGCCTGAAGACTACGCCTATCTGGCCCGGGAGATCGAAAGGCTCAGCGAGGATGTCCGGGTTCACATCGTCGACACAAAGGAACTGGCATGGGAGGACGCTGACGCGGTCGCGGGGACGCCGATGCTCACGGTCTCCCCGATGCCGATCAAGAAGTTCCGGCCTCCGCATGGCCGCATCTGCCAGGGCCACGAGTTTCGCAAGAGCGTGCAGAACGAACGGTTGCGGACGGCGGGAATACCGGTTCCCGACTGGGTCGAGATCGTGGATGGCATTTCGCTGGATCCGGAGGAATGGGGGCCCTATGTCGTGGTCAAGCCGGAACTCGGCCGCAAGGGAGCGGAGATCCGGATCAAGAGGACCGACAAGCTCAAGTATCGATCCGAAGATGCGTTCCCCGAAGACCATCCGGGCCGCAAGGCGCCGCTGATCGCACAGAAATTCGTCTACACGGGGCCGTGGCCACGAAACTACCGCGTCGTGACGCTGTTCGGAAAAACCCTGATGAGCTGGCTTTGCGAGGCCGATCACGGCTATCCGGCCCTCAAAACGAGGTACGGCTTCGACGAAGGCGGGGTCACGATCGTTTCCAACAAGAAGACGTCGCACTATTCCCTGTCGTTCGAAACGGACGTGATCGCGCTCGCGGAAAAGGCACACGCCTGTTTTCCCGATCAGCCGCTGCTCGGCACGGACATCATCCGGGATGCGGACACCGGAGAGCTCTTCGTGCTCGAAACAAACCCCCGTGGCGACACATGGTACATGTCGTCTGAAACCGGCCGCATGATCCAGCGCGACAACGACGTAGATTTCATGGCGCAGTTCGGCGCGCTCGATGTCGCCGCACGGGTCCTTGCGGACGCCACGCATGAACTCGCCACCACCGACTGAGACGCGCTAGCGCCTCGCCCATGCGGCCATCGAACCGGCAATGCCGGTTGCCAGCGACACTCCGCCGATAATGCAGGCCGCACCCAGGAGGTGATAGGCCGCGAGCGCTTCGCCGAGGAAGAGCGAAGCGAGCAGCGCGGCATGCATCGGCACCATGTAGAGGAACACGCTGGTGACCCCGGGCCCCACATGCCGGACGCCATACTGATAGGCGGAAAACGCGAGGACCGATGCGAAAAGCGCAACCCCGCCTATGCTCGCCCAGGCCGGCAGGACGGGGGGAACGCCCCCGACGGTCACATACTCCCAGACCGCGAACGGAAAAAGAAGGATGGCCCCACCGAGCGTGATCGCCGCCATGAGCGGCAAGGTCGGCATGGCGCGCAGGGCGGGCCGCTTGAGGATGAGCGTGTATCCGGCCCAACTCGTGGCGGCCAGCGCCATGAGCAGGTCCCCGATGTTGAGTTCAAGGGACAGCAGACGGGACAGGTCTCCCTTGAAGATCACCACGCAGACCCCGCCGATCGCGATGAAGACACCGAACAGCCGGGTGAGTGTCAGCCTGTTCCCCGCAAAGGCCCATTCGAAAAGGATCACGATGACAGGCGTGGCCGTGTAGATCAGTGCGCCGTTCGTGGCGGTCGTGTGCTGGAGCGCGATATAGACCCCGGCACCGCATATGCCCATGCCGAGAAACGACAGAAGTGCGATCCATGCGCGCTGGGCCCAGAAGGCCTGGAAATCCCGGCGCAGCGCCATGGCGGTGAACGGCAGGAGGATCAGGAAGGCGATCAGCCAACGCCAGAATGCAAGGCTCGACGGCGGGACGAGTTCCGCCGCTGCGCGTCCGATGACGATGTTGGACGAGAAGAATAACGGCATGAACGCCAGCACGGCGAACACCGTCAGACGGCCGGGCTCGGTCGGCGCGTGATCGTTTGCGGGAGGGGTCATTCAGACGACGCCGTCACTAATGCATGTCAATTGGTCGCCTGCTGGAAAATGGGTTCACCGGTAAAGACTGTGGTCTTGCACTGAAGGTTTCGTGCCTGGAGCCGCGCGCAGCGTCTGGCCGCTTCGGCCGCGTTCTTGATCGGTCCCGCCAGCAACCTGTAGACGATTCCGGCATTTCCGTTCTGGACGGCATAATAGCGGGGTTCGAGATCCGACACCGTGTCCCCGGCCTGCCGCCTGATCTGCCGCCAGGCATTGCGCAATTCGGGGATCGTGCGGAAACTCGGCAGCTGGATCGCGAAAAAGGTCTGTGTCGGTCGCGGCGTCTGCTGCTTTCTGACGCCCGCCACCTCGGCCGCGGGACGCGCAGGCGTTTCGTTCTTGAAATGGGTCGACGCGCGGTCTCCCTTCGCGCCCGGTTTCGGCAAGTTAGGCTCGCGGGGTTTTCCGAGAGACGCCGTATAGGGCCCCAGCTTGTCCTCGAGTTCCTGAAGGCGGCGGGCGAGATCGTCGTTTCCGGCGCTGACCTGCTGGAACAGGATCTCCATGTTGTCGAGCTTGGCCTGAAGCAGGTCGATCTTGCGGCGCAGGTAAAGTGCCGTCACATCGGCTTCCGGTTCGGTCGCGACGGCGACGGCCGGTTCCGGTTTGGCCGGTCGGGAGGAGATCCAGCCATCCACGCCCGAGGCCGCCACGAGGATCACAACGGCGATGACGCCCGCTATGGACAGCAAGGCAGGGAGCCCCAGTTCCGTGTTTCGCGAAGTTCCGGAATGGCGCTGACGTCTCTTTTGCTCACCGAGCAATTCGAGCAACTTCATAGCGCAGCTTTCCCCATCCGCCCGGCCCATGCCGTTCCGGTGCCCGGAAACTATCACGATTCGCAAAAATGGCTCAAAATGGCGGGCTGCAAACCGCCCGGATTCCCTTGACAGGGAAGGCTCACTGAGGGCAGGTGCACGCAATCACGCCACTGTCATTTCTTCTGGAATTTTCTCGCCGCAATTGCAACAGCTATCGTCCGGTTTTCCGTGACTACAGCCCGATCCGTTCCGGTGTGCCGGAACACGGCCCGAATTCGGCAACGGATTTGCATGCAACGCACATCGGAGGCATTCGATGACCCAATTGGATACGGCTTGTGTCATTCTGGCCGCCGGCAAGGGAACGAGAATGAAATCGTCCCTGCCGAAAGTGCTGCACGAAATCGCCGGACGCAGCATGCTCGGACATGTCCTGGCCGTCGCGGACGCAGCAGGGCTTGCGCGGAAGACCGTCGTCGTCGGCCCGGACATGGAGGATGTCGCCGAAGAGGCACGCGGGCTCGATCCGGCCTGTGCCATCGCCATACAGACTGATCAGAACGGCACGGCGGACGCGGTTGCAAGCGCGAAAGCCGCGCTCGAAGGTTTCGCCGGTCCGGTCGTTGTCCTCTACGGCGACACGCCGCTGTTGCGCAAATCGACAATCGCGGCCCTGCTCGGAAACGCGGTCGACCGCAAGGGCATCGCCGTCCTGGGCTTCGAGGCCGCGGATCCGACCGGCTACGGAAGACTGATCACCGGTGACGGCGCGGATGTCCTTGCCATTCGCGAGCATGCCGAAGCAAGCGATGCGGAGAAGCAAATCCGGTTGTGCAATTCCGGTGTGCTGGCATTTGCGTCCGCAGATCTGATGTGGACGCTCATCGACAAGGTCGACAACCGGAACAGCAAGCAGGAATTCTATCTTACCGACGTGATCGAGATCGGGTCGGCGGAGGGGATCACCTCCGGGTTTGTCGTTTGCGAGGAGTCCGAGGTGCTCGGGGTGAATTCGCGAAGCCAGCTTGCAGAAGCCGAAGCGGTGTTGCAGGGACGGCTGCGCGAAGACGCCATGGACGGCGGTGCGACGCTTGTGGCGCCGGAAACCGTCTTTCTTGCAACCGACACCAGGCTGGGAAAGGACGTGGTGGTCGAACCGTTCGTCGTGTTCGGCAAAAACGTCACGGTCGGGGACGGCGCCACCGTCCGGGCACACTCGCATCTCGAGGGCGTCACGCTCGCCGAGGACGCGGTGGTCGGACCATATGCGCGACTTCGTCCGGGCGCCCATGTGGGGCGGGGCGCCAAGATCGGGAACTTCGTCGAGGTCAAGAACGCCCGCATCGAAGACGGTGCCAAGGTCAACCATCTGTCCTATGTCGGTGACGCGCGTGTCGGCAGGAATGCCAATGTCGGGGCCGGGACGATCACCTGCAATTATGACGGGGCACGGAAACACTTCACCGACATCGGCGAAGGCGCGTTCATCGGATCCAACAGTGCGCTGGTCGCCCCGGTGAAGATCGGCGACGGGGCCTATGTCGGATCGGGCAGCGTGATCACGCTCGACGTGGAAAGCGACGCGCTGGCGGTTGCACGCGGACGCCAGATCTCACGGGCGGGGTGGGCCTCGGCCTATCGGGCCCGGATGGAAAGCGCAAAGAAGAAGGACTGACGCCGGACGGACCGGCGGACGGCTACGGATAGAGAACATGTGCGGCATTGTCGGAATACTGGGGGCCGGACCGGTCGCGCCCCGCCTCGTCGGCTCTCTCAGGCGGCTCGAGTATCGCGGCTACGACTCCGCGGGCATCGCAACGCTCGAGGACGGTGCCATCGTCCGCCATCGCGCGGAAGGCAAGCTCGACAACCTCGATCGTGTCGTCAGCGGCCTGACACTCACCGGACAGGCCGGTATTGGACACACGCGTTGGGCAACCCACGGCTCGCCCATCGAGAAGAACGCTCACCCGCACACCGCTCCCGGTGTCGCCGTGGTGCACAACGGCATCATCGAGAACTTCCAGGAATTGCGCGCCGAGCTCACGGGGAACGGCGCGACGTTTGCCTCGGACACCGACACGGAGGTGATCGCTCACCTGATATCCAAAGAACTCGCGGCCGGGCTTTCGCCGAAAGATGCGGTTGGTGCGTGTCTCGAACGGCTCGAAGGCGCGTTCGCCCTCGCCATCCTCTTCGAGGACGACCCCGACCTTCTGATCGGTGCGCGTCGGGGAAGCCCGCTTGCGGTCGGTCACGGCTCGGGGGAAAACTATCTCGGTTCGGATGCCATCGCGCTTGCTCCGATGACCACGCGGGTGACCTATCTCGAGGAGGGGGACTGGGTCGTCCTCACGCGCGAGACGGTCACGATCCATGATGCGGCCGGAAATCCGGTGGACCGCCCGGTGCAGCAGACGAGCGCTTCCGCGCTTCTCGTCGACAAGGGCAATCATCGCCACTTCATGGCCAAGGAGATCGCCGAACAGCCCGAGGTCATCGGCCATACGCTAGCCGAATACATCGACATGGCCGGCAAGCGCATCGTCCTGCCGGAGAACCTGGGGTTCGATCCCGCAACCCTGACCCGCATCACGATCACCGCCTGCGGGACGGCGTATTATGCCGGGCTTGCCGCGAAATACTGGTTCGAGAAGCTCGTGAAGATCCCGGTGGAGGTCGACATCGCGTCGGAGTTCCGTTATCGGGATGCGCCGCTGACCGATGGGGGGCTTGCCGTTTTCGTTTCCCAGTCAGGCGAGACCGCCGATACGCTGGCCGCGCTCCGGTACTGCAAGGAGCACGGCCAGTACACCCTCGCGGTGGTCAACGTACGGGAGTCCTCGATCGCGCGGGAATGCGATCTCGTCGTTCCCACCTTTGCCGGCCCGGAGATCGGTGTCGCGTCCACCAAGGCGTTCACCTGCCAGCTTGCGGTTCTCGCTTGTCTCGCCATCGGCATCGCGCGCCGTCGCGGCACCATCTCGCACGAGGAAGAACGCGACCTGATCGACGCGCTCATCCATGTGCCCCGGCAGATTGCCGACATCCTCAAGACGGAGCCCCATATCGAAAACGTGGCCCGTCAACTGGCAGGCGCGAGAGACGTTCTCTATCTCGGCCGCGGGATCAATTTCCCGCTCGCCATGGAAGGCGCGCTCAAGCTCAAGGAGATCTCCTATATCCACGCCGAAGGTTATGCGGCGGGCGAACTCAAGCATGGCCCGATCGCGCTGATCGACGAATCGGTTCCCGTGATCGTGCTCGCGCCGCGCGATTCCCTTTTCGAAAAGACGATGTCCAACATGCAGGAGGTTTCCGCACGCGGCGGGCAGATCATCCTTGTGTCCGACAGTGCATCCGCCGGAGAGACTCTGCAGAACGGAATTGCGAATATTGAGATTCCCCAATCGAATCCGTTCGTTAGTCCGCTTCTCTACGCGATTCCCGTTCAACTTCTCGCCTATCACGCGGCTGTTTTCATGGGAACGGACGTGGACCAGCCCCGCAATTTGGCCAAGTCGGTAACGGTTGAGTAACAAATTCGCCTTAGTTTAACCTTTCATCAACTATATTCATTGCCAATGTGCGGGTAGTGTACCGGGGAAATAGGGGCCCATAATGTCTGGACAGCGGGTGCGGAAGACAATCAAGGGACTGCGGACTTCGATCCTTGCCGTTTTTCTGGGAACGGCCGCGCTGCTTACCACCGACATATCCGTCCACGCCGATGAATTGCTCGACGCCCTGAGGCGTGGCGAAGCGGCCCTTCGGGGACTTGACTACAACCTCGCCCAGACCGAACTGGACAGCGCGCTGAAACGGGGCACACTGGAGCCGCACCAGCGCGCCGTAGCCCTTCTCAACCGCGGACTTGCCCGCCAGAACCTTCGCGACCCGAGCGGTGCGATCAAGGACTATTCGGAGGCGATCCAGATCGGCACGCTGCCCGTCGCGGCGCGCGCGATCGCCCATTTCAACCGCGGCCTGGCGCACAATGCCGTCGGCCAGACGACGCTCGCCCTGGATGACCTGTCGAACGCGGTGAAGATCAACAAGGCTTTCTCGCAAGCCTATAACAGCCGCGCGACACTGATGCGCATGCTCGGCCGGAACGAGGCCGCCATCCGCGATTACCAACTTGCGATCAAGTACCGGTATCCACAACCGCACCTGGCCCACTATGGGGCGGCTCTGGCCCACCTTTCGCTTCGCCAGGAGAAAGAAGCCCAACGGGAACTCAATTCCGCGCTCACGTCCAAACCCGATTTCCAGCTCGCACGCGAGAAACTGGCGGAGATCGGCATCACGCCGGAAATCGACAACACGTCCGTCATTCAGACTGCGGCGGCGGATCCGGCGATCACCAACAACATAAACTCGACCACGTCCGTCGACGATACGGATACGGAACTCGCTGGCGCCAGTGCCGGCATTCCGGCGGGGTCCTTCCTCGTCCAGCTCATGGCCCAGAACAGCGAAGGCGCGCTCAACGAACGGTGGCGCCGCATTTCGGACCGGCATCGCAGCGTCATCGGAAACATGGCGCCCATCATCCAGCGGGCGGACCTCGGGTCCCGCGTCGTCTACCGCTTGCGCATCGGACCGTACACTGACCGCAACGAAGCGGACCGGGTTTGCCGGCAACTGAAGCGCCGTGGCCAGGACTGCTTCACCACCACGGCCAAGTAACTGAGATCCGGACTGTTTTTGCCGCCGCGAAATTTTTCGGCGCCAGCGAAAATCTGTTGATTCATTTGACCGGCAGACGCGCTAATATGCGCGAATGAACGACAGACCTTCTTCCGGAAAAAGATCCTCCAAAAAGACGCCGCCGGTGCGGCGAGGACATTTCGCCAGCCGATTGAGAACCTATTTTCTCACCGGCCTGGTGATCGCCGCGCCTCTGAGCATCACCATCTACATCACGTGGTGGTTCGTCGACCTGTTCGACAAGTGGATCAAGCCGTTCGTCCCCGCGAAGTACAACCCGGATACCTACCTGCAGTTTTCGTTGCCGGGCGTCGGGCTGCTCTTTGCGCTCATCGGGATCACGGTCCTGGGGGCCCTGACGGCAAACCTGTTCGGCCGGACCATCGTGTCCTTCGGCGAGAACATGCTCGACAACATGCCCATCGTGCGGAACGTCTACAAGGCGCTCAAGCAGATATTCGAGACGGTCCTGTCGCAGAGCCAGACGTCGTTCAAGGATGTCGGGCTCATCGAATACCCCCGCAAGGGTCTCTACGCGCTCGTGTTCATTTCGACGGAAACCAAGGGCGAAGTGTTGGAGCGGTCCGGCGAGGGACAGGAGGGAATGATGAGCGTCTTTCTTCCCACGACCCCCAATCCGACATCGGGCTTCCTGCTGTTCGTTCCCCGCAGGAGCGTCACCATTCTCGACATGTCCGTGGAAGAAGCCGCCAAGATGGTGATTTCGGCCGGCCTCGTAACCCCGAAGAGGGACGACGAAGACCTGACCGACGACGACGAGAACTCGGCTGGCCACGTGCCGGCACTGAGCCCGGAAGAGGCCCAGGACCTCGTCGACCAGAAGAAAAAGTCCGCGTAAGCTTCACAGGCGACCGTCAGCCCGACGACAGGAGCCTGACCGCGTCGTCGCGCTCGAAGAGGTAGAGCAGGGCGCGAAGCGCTTCACCGCGATTGCCCGTGAGGCCTTCGTCCCTCGCGAGAACAAGGGCGGCATCGTCCCGCGCCGCGGCCAGCAGGTCTGCATGCACGGCGAGGTCCGCCATCCGGAATTCCGGCATTCCGCTCTGGCGTGTGCCGAGCAGTTCGCCGGCCCCGCGAAGGCGCAGGTCCTCTTCCGCGATCAGGAAACCGTCATCGGTTTCCCGCATGATCTTGAGGCGCGATGCGGCAATCTCACCGAGCGGAGGATCGTAGAGCAGAACGCAACTCGACCGCTTTGTTCCGCGGCCGACGCGCCCCCGTAGCTGATGCATCTGTGCCAATCCGAACCGTTCGGCATGTTCGATGATCATGATGCTGGCCTCCGGGACGTCGACACCGACCTCGATCACGGTCGTGGCCACGAGGATGGAGATGTCGCCTGACTGGAAGCTCGCCATGACGGCATCCTTTTCCGGTCCTTTCATGCGGCCGTGGATCAGGCCGGCGCGTCCCGGATACCGCGCGGACAGATCATCGAAACGATCCTGGGCGGCGGCCGCCTGCACCTCCTCGGACTCCTCCACCAGCGGGCAGACCCAGTAGACCCGTTCACCGCGTTCCATGGCGCGACCGACGCCGGCGATCACGTCCTCCAGCCGGTCGAGCGGCAGGACCCGCGTGTCCACCGGCTGGCGTCCGGCCGGTTTTTCGGTCAGGCGGGAGACGTCCATGTCGCCGTAGTGTGTGAGTGTCAGCGTCCGCGGAATGGGCGTGGCCGTCATCACGAGCACGTCGACGCCCTGGCGGTTCTTCGACTGGAGCGCGAGGCGCTGATGGACGCCGAAACGATGCTGCTCGTCGATGATGGCGAGGCCGAGATCGTGAAAGGCGACATCGTCCTGGAAGAGAGCATGCGTACCGACCGCAATGCTCGCGGCACCGCTCCTGAAACTCTCGAGAACATCGTCCCTCTTGCGACCCTTGTCCCGTCCGGTCAGCAGGGCGATGGATATGCCGGCTTCGCGACACAAGGGCTCTATGGTCGCGAAATGCTGACGGGCGAGAATCTCGGTCGGCGCCATGATCGCGGCCTGCAGGCCGGCCTCGACGGCAGTCGCCATGGCGATGAGAGCCACGACGGTCTTGCCCGATCCGACATCGCCCTGCAGCAGGCGCAACATCCGCGTCGGGGTCGACATGTCGGCGAGGATGTCGCCGACCGCCTCTTTCTGGGATCCGGTAAGGTCGAAGGGCAGGGCCGACGTGATCTGCCGGACAAGTTCGCCGTTACCGGCGATGGCCCTGCCGGACTTCGACCGCATTTTCCGTCGGACCAGTGCGAGGGCCAGCTGGTTCGACAGCAACTCGTCATAGGCGAGCCTTTCGCGGGCGGGAGACCCCGGCGACACATCCTCCCGTTCGGCTGGAACATGCGCTTGCGTGAGTGCGGTTCTGAAGTTCGGCCAGTGCCTGGCGCCCACGAAAGAGGGATCCTGCCATTCCGGGAAGTCCGGCACGAGTTCAAGGGCGTTTCGGACCGCGCGGCCGAATGTCTTTGGCGACAACCCCGCCGTCATGGGATAGACGGGCTCTATTTCCGGCATCGCCGCAAACTCGTCCTCGTCCAGGACATGGTCCGGATGGGTCATCTGCAGGGCGCCGGAAAACTCCTCGATGCGGCCGCTCAGGTAGCGCTCTTCGCCTTCCGGCAGGACGCGCCGCAGGTAATCCGCATGGGCGTGGAAGAACACCAGCGTCAGTTCGCCGGTCTCGTCATGGCACCGGACCTTGTAGGGGACGCGCCTGTTATGGCGGGGACTGGGGAAATGCCGGCCCACGGAAACCTTCAGCGTCACGATCTCGCCGAGCGGTGCATCGGCGATGGCCGGTCGGTTGCGGCGGTCGATCTGACCCGACGGAAGGTGCCAGAGCAGGTCGATGATGCGTGCGCCCTCGCGCCCGCCCGACAGAAACCGGCCCAGCAGCTTGTCGAGCTTGCTTCCGATTCCGGGCAGTTTCTGCGCGGAGGCGAAAAGCGGGTTGAGGATTTCCGGTCTCATTCCTGTCGTGACCCATGCATGGCGCTGTTGCGGCTAGGCGGACCATCACAAGGGCGGGTCGAACGGTCAAGTCAGTCCGGCACGTGAAGCACGGTCAGCGCGTTTGGTCAGCCTGGGACATAGGCGGGGCCGGTCACGACGCGGGCAGAATACGGGCTGCCGGCAATGTCGACGGTGACCGACTGGCCTTCGACAATGTCCGCGCTCCTGCGGAAGTCGACAATCGCCACCGGCCGGCCGACACGGAAGCCAAATGCGGCCGACGTCGTCCTGGCGACGATCTCGCCGCCAACGAGCACCGGCTCATGCCCCAGTGGATTGGCGGTGACATCATCGAAGACAAGGCTCGCCAGACGATTCTCCGATCCGTTTTCACGTTGCGCGAGCAGGGCTTCACGACCGAGAAACGGCGTGTCCCAGGCAACCGCAAACGCCAGCCCGGCATCCAGCGGCGTCATATCGGCGTCCATGTCGTGCCCGTAGGACAGGAAGCGCTTCTCGATCCTCATCGATGTCTGGGCAAGCGTGCCCGCCGGCCGGGCACCGGCATGGTGCAGCTGCCGGTACAGTCTCCCCGCATCCTCGTTGCGGCAGGTGATCTCCCAGCCGGGTTCACCCACGTAGGACAGGCGCGCCGCCCGAACCGGCACGCCTCCAAGTGTCGTCTCGACAAAGCGGAAGAAGGCCAGGTCGAGCACCTCGCCGCCGCCGAGGGATTCGACGATCGCGGCGGCTTCCGGGCCCATCAGACCCAGGGTCGCGTAGTCTTCCGTGCAATCCGATATCTCGATGTTCAGACCGTCGCCGTGACGCTTCAACCATGCAAGGTCCCGGCGGATCGCCGCGGTGCCCACCGTCAGGCGGTAATGGTCATCGGCGAGGACCATGGCCGTCAGATCGCTCTCGATTCCGCCGGTCTCGTTCAACATGGTGGTGTAGACGACACGTCCGGCAGGCCGGTCCATGCGGTTGGCGCACATGCGCTCGAGAAAGTCCCTCGCGTCGGGGCCGGACACGTCGATCAGGCCGAAGGACGAAAGGTCGAACACCGCCGCGCGCTCATGCGCCTGCCGGACCTCGGCGCCGACCTGTTCGAACCAGGCCGGCCGTCCGAAGGTCGGTGCCGGCGGCCGTGCTGCATCAAAGTACATCGGCCGTTCCCAACCGTAGGCCTGGCCGAACCATGCATTCGCCGCTTTCCACTGGTCGTGCAGGGGCGAAAGCCGCAGGTTTCGGGACGTGTCCATCTGCCGACCGGGATAGGCAATCTCATAGTGCTTGCCCAGGACTTCGGGGACCCGTTCGGAAAGGGCCGCCACGTCGTTGAACACGTCCGGAAAACGCTTGGGGTCGGCCTCCTGCAGATCGGTTGGCGTCCGCCCGTTGACGATGCAGTGGGCCAAAGCCATCCCGGCGCCGCCGCCTGTCGCCACGCCCACCGAGTTCATGCCGCATCCGAGAAAGAGACCGCTAGTTTCCGCGGTTTCGCCCAACAGGAACGACCCGTCGGGCGTGAAGCTCTCGGGCCCGTTCAGGAGCATCCGCACACCGGCGGTCTCGAGGGCCGGCAGTCTGTGCAGGGCATTCAGCATCATGGGTTCGAAGTGATCCCAGTCCTCGGGCAGCAGCTGGAACTCGAAGCTGCTGCCGATGCGTTCGGGGTCGATGGCGATTGCGTTCGGTTCGAAACACCCGACGAGCAGTCCGCCCGAATCGTCGCGGATGTAGAGGTGTCCGTCATGATCCGAAAGGGTCGGGAGATTGCCGGAAATACCTTCCACGGGCTGTGTGAGCAGGTAATAGTGCTCGCACGGCCAGACCGGGACGGACGCACCGGCCGTCGCCGCCACTTCGCGGGACCACAGCCCGGTACACAGTGCCACCGCGTCGCAATCGATCCGCCCCCGCGAGGTTTCGAGCCCGGCAACCTTGCCGTTCCGGGTGAGGATGGCTTCGACGCCCGTGTCCTCGAATAAACTTGCGCCCCGCGCTCGCGCGCCCTTGACGAGCGCCGCGCAGAGATCGGACGGGCTTACACGGCCGTCATCGGGAGACCAGACGGCACCGACGACGTCCTCGGTGTTCATGAGCGGCCAGCGCTCGCCGGCCTCGGCCGCTGAAACCGTCTGCGCGCGCACGCCGTAGAGGCGGGCGAGATCCACCTGCCGGCGGATATGGATCATCCGGTCCTCGTTGGTCGCGATCGACAGGGAGCCCTTGTTGATCCATCCGGTCGCCTGGCCGGTCTCTTCCTCGAGCTTGGCGTAGAGCGATATCGAGTACCGGATCAGGTCCGTGAGGTTCTTTGACGACCGCAAGGCGCGAACCTGCGCTGCGGAATGCCAGGTCGTACCGGAAGTCAGCTTGTTGCGTTCGAGGAGGACGGCATCTCCGACACCGGCCGCGGCGAGATGATAGAGGGTCGAACACCCCATGATGCCGCCACCGATGACGACGACGGACGCGTGGGACGGGAGAGGGGCTTCGGTCATGGGAGTTCCGTCGCTTCGAGATCAGTTGATCTTTTCTGTTACATATGTTTCAGTTTTTATCCAAGTCAGTTTTTTTGTTTCAACAGATTCCCGGATGTCCCTTGAACGCAGGCAGCGACATCGCGCAATCGGTCAGCGCACGCTTCGACGATCTCAGCCCGCAGATGCAGCGGGCGGCGCGCTTTCTGTTGAACAATCCAGAAGACGCAGCCGTGCATTCACTCCGCCAGATGGCGAGCCAGGCGAACATCTCGCCACCGACCTTTTCGCGGCTCGCGCGCGCCCTGGGGTACGAGAACTACGAAGATCTCAGGAACGTCTTCCGCGGCCAGTTCAAGCGCGAACGGGCGAGATTTGCGGACAGGGCACGCCTTCTCCAGTCCGGGGACGATCCCGAGGCAAGCCAATCGAGAGGCGGTTTCTTCATCAGGCATGCCGCGGCGGCCACGGCGAACATCCAGGCGCTGGCGGCATCCATCGATACCGGCGAACTCGCCACATGTTCCGACCGCCTGGCCGCGGCCGACCGCGTGCTTCTCCTCGGCACGCTGAGTGCGGGCACGTTGCTGGATTACCTGGGCTACATGGCGCGGCTCGCCTTCGACAACTGGAGCGTCGTGGGACGTACGGACGGGTCCGCTTCCGCCCTGGCACGGTTGACGCCGAAAGATGCGGTCATTCTCGTCAGCCACGTGCCCTTCGCCCGTCGCTCCATCGAAGCGGCCATTCTGGCCGCGGAACGGGGCGCCTACGTCGTTTCGATAACCGACGGCGAACGCCCCGGACCCGTCAGGAACGCGAGTGCGAGTTTCTTCATACCCACGGACAGCCCCCAGTTCTTCCCGTCGCACGTGGCCACCCTCGTGCTACTGGAGGCGCTGATGGGCATGGCAATCAGACGCGCAGGTTCGGATGCGGAGCGACGCATCTCGGATGTTGAAGAGTTTCATGACAGGCTTGGCGAGTACTGGCCTTCATGATCAAATGTTCCTACAGCAAGAAAGGGAGACAAACATGCTGAAGAAACTTCTGGCTGCGACCGCGGCGATCGCGACGCTGTCGGTGACGTCCGCTCTGGCGGCGGAATGCACCAACGAGACCTGGAAGAAGGTCATGTCGCGCGGCAAGATGGTCGTGGGCGTCAAGGCCGACTACAAGCCGTGGGGTTTCCGTAACGAGAACGGCGATATCGTCGGCATGGAAATCGACATGGCGAAGGCCGCTGCCGACGCGATGGGAGTCGAACTCGAACTCGTGGCCGTTCAGTCCTCGAACAGGATGCAGTTCCTCGAGCAGGGCAAGATCGACATGATGATCGCGACCATGTCGGACCGTCCCGACCGCCGCAAGATCGTCGGCATCGTGCAGCCCAACTACTACACGTCCGGCACCAACGTCATGGCGCCGAAGGCGCTGGGCTTCACCAAGTGGGAAGACCTCTCGGGCAAGCCGGTCTGCGGCAAGCAGGGCGCGTTCTACAACAAGGTGGTGACCGAGCGCTACGGCGTGAAGATCGTCGCTTTCACGGGCAATGCCGAGGCCAAGCAGGCCCTGCGCGACAAGAAGTGCGTGGCCTGGGTCTATGACGATTCCTCGATCGGTTCCGACCTCGCGTCCGGCGATTTCGACGAGTTCGAGATGCCGCTCAATTCCGAAGACGACAACCCCTGGGGCCTTGCTGTTCCGCTCGCGGAAAAGGACTGCATCTTCGGTAACTTCATGTCCGGCCTGACCTACAACATGCACCAGTCGGGCAAGCTCATCGAGTTGGAGAAGAAGTGGGGCATCAAGCCCACGTCCTACCTCGCCAAGCAGAAAGAGCTTGCAAAGGACTGGCTCGAGGGCAAGTAAGACCTCGTCACACACTTCAGGACCGGGCCGGCGCGAGAGCCGGCCCGGTCCAACTTTCATCAGGGCAGATCTGCGGGGAGGGGTCAGATGCTGGAAGCGTTCACGGAGTTTTTCCGTCAGCTTGCCGAGGACTATCCCCGCTGGAACTTCATCTTCTTCCACGATCCGCGGCAATGGGCGCGTATCGTCAGCGGTTTCCAGTACACGATCCTGCTTTCCATCGCCTGCGTGATCTTTTCCGTCATCATCGGCGTGGTCGGCGCCTGGCTGCAGGGTGCCCAGAACGCCTGGCTCAGGCGGTTCGTCCAGGGCTACATCCAGCTCTTTCGAAATACACCCCCCTTCGTCCAGCTGCTGTTCTTCTATTTCGCGCTGGGACAGTTCACACCGTCGATCACCGGGGCGGACGGCTGGACGGAAATCCCCATCATCTCCAACGTCGGATGGGCGATCATCTCCCTGTCCTTCTTTGCCGGGGCCTTCAATGTGGAGATCTTCCGGTCCGGCATCGAGGCCGTACCCGACTCCACGGTCGAGGCGGCCGAGGCGCTGGGTTTCAGCCGGTTCCAGATCTACAAGGAAATCGTCCTGCCGCTTGCCTTCCGCGTCTCGCTGCCGGCGCTAAACAACAATCTCGTCAACCTCGTGAAGACCACGACACAGGCGATAGGGATCGCCGTACCGGAACTGCTGTACGAGTGCGTCAGCATCTGGAACGACTATCCCAGCGCCCTTTACCCGACCATGGTTCTCCTGTTCGTCTCGTTCGTCGCGTTGGTCGGCATACTCGTCTACGGCATGCATCGGTGGGAACGCGCCCTGCGCATTCCGGGCTACGGGAGCTGAACGATGGCCATTCGAAACATCCCGGGCGTGAACTCCAGACCGACTACCGACATGGCGGTTCTCCTGCCGGCGGATGCGGCCCGGATGCGCGTTCACGATCCGGTCGGTTTCTCGCGCTGGATCGCCACCACGCCGTCCTGGGTCTGGTTCATCGCGGTCGCCACCCTGGTGCTCTGGCCGACGATCGGCCTCGGCCAGTCGAAATTCACCTATGTGGACGCCTGGCAGACGCTCATCAAATGGCTGCCCTTCATCTTTGTCAGCGGCTTCCTGTTCAATGTCCTGATCTCGATCCTGACCATGCTGATCGGAACCGTGACCGGGGTCGTGCTCGGCCTTTGCCAGATTTCGCCCAACGCGTGGATCCGCCGGACGGCCAAGTTCATCACCCAGACCTTCCGGAACTCGCCCTGGCTCGTGCTGCTGTTCATCGTGCTGCTGGCCTTTCCGTTCGAGATCACGATCGGGGACGTGATCATCCCCGTGCCCGACTGGATGAAGGCGGTGATCGGGCTTTCGCTGCCGATCATGGCGAACATTTCCGAAGTCGTCCGCGGCGCGATCCAGTCGGTGCCCAGCGGGCAATGGGAGGCCGCGGAATCGCTGGCCTACACGCGCAGCCAGACCCTGTGGCGGATCATCCTGCCGCAGTGTTTCAAGCGCATGATCCCTCCGTGGATGAACTGGTACGCGATCCTGACCATGGCGACCCCCCTGTGCTCGCTGCTGGGGGTAGAGGAACTGATCACGCTGACCCGCCAGGCGATCGAAGCGGAAAACAACCGGCCGGAACTGCTGGTGCCGTTCTACACCTTCGCGCTCGTCATCTTCTTCGCCTATTGCTACCCGATCGCCCGGGTGACGATGGCGCTCGAGAAGAGATACGCGGTGAAACTCTGAGGAAACCGTCATGCAACAGACGAACTGGACACCGGAACAGCCCATCGTCTCCATCAAGGACGTTCACAAGTCGTTCGGAGACCTCGAGGTCCTGAAGGGCGTTTCGCTGGACGTCAAGAAAGGCGAGGTGATCTGCATCATCGGTCCGTCCGGATCCGGCAAGTCGACGCTGATCCGGTGCGTGAATGCCCTGAACGACATTCAGCAGGGTTCGATCACCGTCGAAGGCCAGGAGGTCCACGATCCCAAGCTCGACAAGCTCGCGCTTCGCCAGAAGGTCGGCATGGTGTTTCAGCAGTACAATCTCTTTCCGCACAAGACCGCGCTTGAAAACATCATGATGGCGCCCGTGCTCGTGCTCAAGGAACCCAAGGAAGAGGTGGAAAAGCGGGCGCGTGCCCTGATCAAGAAAGTCAGGCTGGAGGGCAAGGAGAACAGCTATCCGGGCGAACTGTCCGGCGGCCAGCAGCAGCGCGTGGCCATAGCCCGGTCGCTCGCGATGCGGCCCGACGTCATGCTGTTCGACGAGGTGACGGCGGCCCTCGACCCCGAAACCGTCAAGGAGGTCCTCGTCACCATCAAGGACCTTGCACAGGAAGGCATGACCTGCATCCTCGTGACGCACGAAATGGGGTTTGCCCGCGAAGTCGCCGACCATATCTACTTCACCGACCGTGGGATCATCGTCGAACACGGCCCGCCCGCGACGTTCTTTTCCGAGGCCAAGGATCCGCGCACCCGGGAGTTTCTCAGCCAGATCCTCTGACGCCCGAGAGCGGCTCCGCGCGGGGCGGTTGCGCGCGACGGCATTGTCTGTCAAAACCGTGCGCAATTCTCAGACACGCAACAGCGGATCGATCCTTGCTGGAAGACGACCAGAGACGGCGCAGGCTCAGGTTTCGCGCCTGGCACCGCGGGATACGGGAAATGGACATCCTGCTCGGGCGGTTCGCCGACGACCGGATATCCGGGCTGGAGCCGGCCGAACTTGACCAGTTCGAGGCGCTGCTCGACGTTCCCGACCAGCAGGTCTATGACTGGGTCAGCGGCCGGACGTCACCGCCTGCGGAATTCGATACACCGCTGTTGCGCGAACTGCAGAAACTGACCTTTAGTCCCAACGATTTCAGCTGAAACGTTTCCGACGCATGACGATTCTACCCGATATCGTGGGAGGGCGTGAACCTCTCACCCTCTGCGGCGTACCCGAAGGGCTCGAAGGCCTCGTTCTCGCCGACGCGGCGAGACTGCATCGCGGCCCGTCCGACGGCAAGGCCGTTCTGTACGTGGCGCGCGATGACCAGAGGCTCGCGTCGACACTCGATTCCCTGCGGTTTTTCGCCCCGGAGATCGAAACACTGGCCTTTCCGGCCTGGGACTGCCAGCCGTATGACCGGGTTTCGCCGCACGGCGATATCGTATCGACCCGCATGGCGACGCTTGCTGCCCTCGCGGCGACACGCGAGGAAGGGGACGGACCGCAGCGCGTGGTCGTGACGACGGTGAACGCACTGCTGCAGCGTGTTCTCCTGCCGGAACTCATCGCGGAGACGACCTGGACCGCGAGGCCGGGCAATCGTGTCTCGCTCGACGAGCTCACGGATTATCTCGCCAAGAACGGGTTCAGCCGCACGGGCACCGTCATGGAGCCCGGCGATTTCGCCATCCGGGGCGGCATAGTCGACATTTTCGCACCCGGCACCCCCAATCCCGTGCGCCTCGACTTCTTTGGCGACACGCTGGAATCGATCCGCAATTTCGACCCCGAGACCCAGCGCACGACCGGCCAACGCAACGAGGTCAGTCTTCTGCCGGCGAGCGAAGTCCTGCTGACAGAAGACACGATCAGGCGTTTCAGGTCCGGTTATCTCGCGCAGTTCGGCGCGGTCACCGACGCGGACCCGCTCTACGAGGCGATTTCGCAGGGCCGGCGCTTCGAGGGGATGGAACACTGGCTGCCGCTGTTCCACGAAGGCCTGGTCACGCTCTTCGACTATCTTGGCGAAAGTCCGGTCTTTCTCGACCACCACGCCCAGGACGCGCGCGATTCGAGACTGGAACAGATCCGCGAGTACTACGACGCGCGGGTGAGCGCCCGGGAACAGGACACCTACGGCGCGGCCCCGTACAAGCCGATGCCGCCGGAAGCGCTGTACCTGACCGAGGAAGACTGGTCTACGCGGCTCGACGCGGTTCCGTTGCGGATCATCACGCCGTTCGAACAGCCCGCGTCGGAGAGCGGCGGCAAGGTGTACAGCCTGTCCGGACGCGGCGGGCGAAGTTTTGCACCGGAACGGGCGGAAGCGGGCCGCAACGTCTTCGAAGCGGTCGTCGAACACATCGCCGGCCTCCGCGCATCGGGCAAGAAGACCATCGTCGCAAGCTGGTCGGATGGCGCGAGGGACCGCCTTCTGCACGTTCTCACCGATCACGGGCTCGAAAATACCGGCATCATCGACAACTGGACGGACATGTCCGGACCGGACGCGCCGCGGACAGGATTCGCCATTCTCGGCCTGGAATCCGGATTCGAGACGCCCGATCTGGCGGTTATCGCGGAACAGGACATTCTCGGCGACCGGCTGATCCGCCGGGCGCGGCGGGCCAAGCGTGCCGGGGATTTCCTCACCGAAGTCTCGAGCATCGCGCCGGGCGATCTCGTGGTCCATGTCGACCACGGCATTGGCCGTTTCGAGGGCCTGGCGACCATCGAGGTTCAGGGAGCGCCGCACGACTGCCTGCATCTATCCTATTCCGGCGGCGACAGGCTCTATCTGCCCGTCGAGAACATCGAGCTCCTCAGCCGATACGGATCGGAGGAAGCCGGCGCGCAGCTCGACAAGCTGGGCGGCTCCGGCTGGCAGGCGCGAAAGGCCAAACTCAAGGAACGCCTGCGGGAAATCGCCGAGAAGCTCATCAAGACAGCTGCCGCGCGCATGCTGAAGAGCGGCGACGTCCTGCCGACCGACGGGATCGGCTACGAGGAGTTCTGCGCGCGGTTTCCGTTCGAGGAAACGGAGGACCAGTTGCGGTCCATCGAGGCCGTGCTCGAGGATCTCGGCAGCGGGCGGCCCATGGACCGGCTGGTCTGCGGCGACGTTGGTTTCGGCAAGACCGAGGTGGCGCTGCGTTCGGCCTTCGTCGCGGCCATGGCCGGCAAGCAGGTCGCGGTGGTCGTCCCGACAACCCTGCTGGCGCGCCAGCATTTCAACACGTTCTGCGAACGGTTCAAGGGCTATCCGGTGCGCATCGAGCAGGCGTCACGGCTCGTGGGCACCAAGCAGATCAACGAGACGAAGCGCGGCCTGGCCTCGGGCGAGGTCGACATCGTGATCGGCACCCACGCGCTGCTGGGCAAATCGGTGAAGTTTCGCGATCTCGGACTGCTGATCATCGACGAGGAGCAGCATTTCGGTGTCGCCCACAAGGAAAAGCTCAAGGACCTGAGGTCGAACGTCCATGTGCTGACGCTGAGCGCGACCCCGATCCCCAGGACGCTGCAACTCGCACTCACCGGGGTGCGCGAGCTTTCGCTCATCGCGACGCCACCGGTCGACCGGCTGGCGGTGCGCACGTTCATCTCGCCCTTCGACCCGGTCATCCTGCGCGAGGCGATGCTGCGGGAACTCTATCGCGGCGGACAGACCTTCTATGTCTGTCCCCGGGTTTCGGACCTCGAAGAGACCCGCGCCTTCATCGCCGACCATATCCCCGAGGTGAAGGTCGCCGTCGCCCATGGCCAGATGGCTCCGGGTCAGCTCGAAGACATCATGACGGCGTTCTATGACCGCAAGTTCGATGTCCTTCTGTCGACCACGATCGTCGAGTCCGGGCTCGACATTCCGACCGCGAATACCCTGATCGTCCACCGTGCGGACATGTTCGGTCTCGCCCAGCTCTACCAGCTGCGGGGCCGGGTGGGACGGTCGAAGACACGCGCCTACGCCCTGTTCACGGTGCCGGCCGGGAAGGTTCTCACGGCGACGGCGGAGAAACGCCTGCAGGTCCTTCAATCGCTCGATTCGCTCGGGGCCGGTTTCAACCTCGCCAGCCACGATCTCGACATCCGCGGGGCCGGCAACCTTCTGGGCGAGGAACAGTCGGGGCACATCAAGGAAGTCGGCTTCGAGCTCTACCAGGACATGCTCGAAGAGGCCGTCGCGAGCCTTCGCGCGGGCGACGACAGCGCCGCGGACGACAGCCAGTGGTCGCCGCAGATCAACATCGGCACTGCGGTTCTCATTCCCGAGACCTACGTGTCCGACCTGCAACTGCGCATGGGGCTCTACCGCCGACTGTCCTCGCTGGAAAGCCAGGAGGAAATCGACGGCTTCGGGGCGGAACTGATCGATCGCTTCGGTCCGCTGCCGGATGAAGTCGAGCACCTGCTCAAGGTCGTGGCCATCAAGCTCCTGTGCCGCGCCGCCGGCGTCTCCAACGTCGATGCCGGCCCGAAGGGGGTCGTCCTGCGGTTCCGGAACGACAGTTTTTCGAACCCGGAAGGCCTCGTGGGTTTCATTGCCGAGCAGGGCAGCCTCGCCAAGCTCAAGGCCGATCACCGGCTGGTGCTCGTGCGCGACTGGGAAACGCCCGAAGAACGGCTCCAGGGCGCTTTCATCGTGATGAAACAGCTTGTGCGGATCGCGGAAGCAGCTCCCAGGGCCGCCTGACGGGGCATTCACACGCCCCGGCCGACATCACCGAGGGCTATTGGGGACCGGCCTGGTTGACGGGCTCCTCGGTTTCGCCCTTGAGGGCAAGGTCGATGGCGCCCGCGATGGTCTCGGGCTGTTCCGCGCCCATGACCACATACTTGTTGTCGACGATGAAACACGGCACGCCCGTGACGCCGATCTTGCGGGCGAGTTCGATCTCGTTCTCGACCATGTCGCGATCGGCATCGGTGGCGAGGAGACGCGTGACGAGTTCCTCGTCCATGCCGGCATCGACCGCGGCCTCCTTCAGGACCTCCTTGTCGCCGATGTTGCGCCCTTCCAGGAAATACATGTTGAAGAGGCGTTCGACGACTTCGTCCTGACAGCCTGCCGTCGCGGCCCAGCGGATCACGCGGTGGGCGTTGAGCGTGTTGGAAGAATACTCGATCTTCTCGAAGGCGAACGGAATGCCTTCCTGGGCACCGGCATCCCGCACGTTCTGGTAGATCTGGTCCGCCCGTTCGTCGCCTCCGAATTTCCTCGCAAGGTATTCCCGGCGGTCCATGCCTTCCTCAGGCAGGGTGGGGTCGAGCTGGAACGGTCGCCACCTTACGTCAACGTCAACATCCGGACGGAGGGCGAGGGCTTTTTCGAAACGGCGTTTTCCGATGAGGCACCAGGGGCACATCACGTCCGATACGATGTCGATCTGGACGGTACGGTCTGACATGTTTGTCTCCGGTCGTGAAAGGGATATAGCCTCAGTGTCGCATATCCGTTTCATCGACCGAAGATTTTTTGTGTTTTTCGTGGCGGACGTACTGTTTCCGGCCCTTTTCGACCTTGTGCCGGAAGTTGCGCAGCCCCGCCGCAATGGGGTTTCGCCGCGCCGGCGCCCGCCGCAATTCACTGTCGCGCGGCATTCGCATGCTCCTTCGTCTAAGAGGTTTGGCCCGCCGTCATGGCGGCATACACCTGTTTCAACGATTTGCGGACGAGTTTTCCGTTGCCGGTGCGCGGAAGATTTTCGACCACCACAACCTCGCGCGGACACTTGTAGCGTGCCAGCCTCGACTGCGCATGCGCGAGGAGGGCGTTGCGGTCCACCTCGCAGCCCGGTTCGGGAACGACAAATGCGGCAATGACCGACACGTTGTGGCGCACCTCGATTTCCGTGACCGCGCATTCGGAAACAAACGCACATTCCGAGACGACGGCTTCCACCTCGGCCGGCGAGACCCGATAGCCCATAGCGTTCATGACGTCGTCGGCGCGGCCCTCGAACCAGACATATCCGTCCTCGTCCATGGATGCTACATCACCGCCGACGAACCAGTCGCCACGATAGGTCGCAGCGGTCTCCTCGGGACGGTTCCAGTAGCGCAGCATCAACCCCGGATCGGTACGATGGACCGCCAGAAGGCCCGATCGACCGGCATTCAAGGGCTCGTCCCCGCCGTCTTCGATCGGGAGTATGGCGACGCTTCGGCCCGGCTGTGCGCGTCCGGGAGAGCCGGGTTTGACAGGCACGGTCGGTGAACAGGAGACATATGTGGAGATTTCGCTCATGCCGAGCGCCTCGTAGAGCGGCTTGCCTGTGCGTTCGATCCATTCGGACGCCACGTCGACGGGCATGGGTTCGCCCGCCGTCAGGCAGTGCCGCAGGGTCGGCATATCCAGGCCGCCGTCCGGACAATACTTCAACATCTGCCGATAAACGCTTGGTACGGAGGCAAAAATCGTCCCCGACACAAGGTTCACCAGTGTAGGCCAGACACCCGGCTCCTTGGTTCCGGTGAAGACCACCGTCGTGGCCCCGTTGGCGAGCGGATCGCTGATCCCGACACCGAGCGTGTAGGTCCAGTTGAACGCCCCGGCATGCACCATCACGTCTTCAGCGGTGATGCCGTACCAGCCGTCGTACATGGGCCGACGTCCCCAGATCGACCTGTGGGCATGGAGAACCCCTTTCGGGCTCCCCGACGTACCCGATGTGTAGATGAGGAACGCGGGGTCTTCGGCATGGGTGTCCGCATAGTCCGGCACCGGAAGCAGGTGAAAGGCCTCGAGGTCGGACTCCCGGATAACGTTCACGTCCGAATGGT
Organism: Hyphomicrobiales bacterium; assembly: GCA_965227875.1. Lineage (GTDB taxonomy): Bacteria > Pseudomonadota > Alphaproteobacteria > Rhizobiales > JAJFHC01. The sequence goes on along the minus strand of OZ245783.1, from coordinate 4,494,368 downwards.
CGTCGGGCATGTCGAGACCGTCGGAAAGGGCGACGGCCGCCGCGCCCGAGTCCCCGAGGATATACGCAACCTCACGCGGCGAAAGCTGTTCGGATGAGGGGATCGGCACGATCCCCGCAGACATGGCGCCGAAGAAGACGAACGCGAACTCGGTCGTGTTGCGCATGCGCACCAGAATCCGGTCGCCGGGTTCGAGCCCGCAGTCGCGCAGACCCTGGCCGAACCGGCGCACGGCCTGGTCGAGGCGACCGTATGTCCAGGTCTGGCGGGCCGAGGGGTCGTTCAGATCCTCCACGACGACGAGCGCCGTTTTTGCGGGATCGTTTTCAGCCTGCGCCCCGATGCAATAGCGGGCGAGATTGAGACGTCCGGGCGGACGTTCTCCGCGATAGGAATGGTCCATCGGCCGACTATATCTGATCGAGCACCTGGTCGCGCAGCACCTCGCCACGTTCGTCGCGCGGGATCATCTTCACCGTGATGACGCGGTCGGGCACCTTGTAGGCCGCGACCTTGCGCTCGCGCAGGTATCCCGCGAGATCCTCGAAGGTGACCGTCATTCCGGGGCTGGGGACGAGGGCGGCGATGATGCGTTCGCCCATGACAGGATCGTCGAAGGTAAAGGCCGCCGCATCGGACAACTGGTCATGACCGGCGTAGAGCCTGTCGAGCTCGGCCGCCGATATGGACATGCCGCCATGATAAATGACGCTGCCTTCACGACGTACACAATCGAGCGAGGGCTTTCCTGCGCCCACGAACTGGCAGCGCAGGCCGGTGTTCACATAACCCTGCGAATCGCGCTCGAGCGTCGGGTCGTCGGAACCCGGCACGGCACTGGGAAAGAAGCAGTCGAACATCATCGGGCTGCGGATCATCAGGTCGCCGGCAAGCAGGCTCGACTGCTGGTTGTTGGAGACGGCCCCGCCGCGCACCCGGGTCGAGAGAAGCACAGGCCCTGCCTCGGACCCGGAGGGCGCGGTCGTCTCGCCGTGGCGAATGAGGCATGGCCGTTCGTTTGCGACGCGTTTGCGCGCCACGTAGGCCATTTCGCCGAAGGCGCGGATATCCACGACGGGCGTCTTCAGGTCCACGGCACGCTCGTGGGCGTCTTCCGGCAGGTACGGGCTTGGCCACAGGCATCCGAGCGAGACCAGGCTGGCGCCCGCTCCAGCGGAACCGAACGCGCCTTCGCTCCGCAAGGCGTCGAGGACGGCGGGCGGAAGGCCCGTGAACTGGATTTCGTTCTCGGCCAGCTGGCTCATGAACACGTCCATGTCGAACGGATGATGGAGACACAAGGTGCCGCCGCTCAGCAGCCACGGAACGAAGAACACGCCGATGGGCACGAGGCCGGTGAAGGGGTAGGGCGACAGGACCCGGGCGGCCTGGGGGAGTTTGCCTTCGAGCAGCGACATCAGCCCGGCGGCGATCCACTGGTTGTGGGACCGCGGCACCGGGCAGGGTTGCGGATGCGAGCCGCCCGACCAGCAGATCGTCATGACCTTGTTGGCGTCCGGCGGTGTCGGTTCCGGCATGCCGGCTTCCGGGTCGTCATCGTCGAAGATGCCGTCGAGCGGGATCACGCCGTCGGGCACATCTTCCCCGAAGGCCATGACGAAACGCACGCTCACCATCTCCACCGCCGCGTAACGCATCATGTCCGCATGATTGCGGCCGACGATGTCGGTGATCGATATCAGCGCCTTGGGCGATATCAGCGGCAGGGCCCCGGTGAGTTCGTATTCGCGCCACATGAGCGGCACAGGCGAGAGGATCAGCCCGAGCCGCGCGCAGGCCAGGAAAACCGCGACCTGTTCAACCGTGTTCGGGAGTTGCATGGCGACCACGTCGCCTTCGATGAGCCCAACATCGTGGAAAGTGCGTGCCAGGCGTCCGGCCACCCGATCGAGTTCGGCATAGGTCAGCCGGCGGGTCCGGCCCGCCATGATATCGGACCTGTTGGGCGCATCGGCCACGGCCAGCCGGTCGGGGTGGCTCCTGGCCGTCCGGGAAAAAATAGACCCGAGATCGGCGCGCCCCCAGACACCTGACGCCGTGTTGGACTTGATGGTCGCCGCATCAGTCAGGATCATTCACCCGTTCCCCCTCCCACCGGATCGTGCCACCAGGCGTCCAGCACGTATCCGTACAGCGAGTCCCTTTGCGGGCGTCCCAAGTGCCGCCACCGTGCAATCCACTGCCGAGGCTGGTGAAACAACGGGATCACATAAACCTGCGACAGGAGAACGCGATCGAGCGCCCTGACAGTGGACACGAAATGCTCGCGCTTGCGGACTCTCAGCATTTCCGCAATCAGGGAATCTATAACGGGATTCTCCGCGCCCATATAGTTTCTAGTTCCCGGCGTGTCGCGGCCCTGCGACCCCCAGTAGAACTGCTGTTCGTTGCCCGGCGAAAGGGACGCGAACCAGAAGTAGGGGATCACGTCGAAGTCATAGTTTTGCTTACGGTTTTCGAACTGTGAGGAATCCACCAGGCGTACGCTGGTGCCAATTCCGATCCCGCGCAGGCTCTCGGCGTAGACCAGCGCCAGACGTTCGTCGCGGCGCGTCGGAACGACGAACTCGAGCTCAAAGGGCGCATTCGACGCCGAATCGATCAACCGACCGTCGCGGACCGCGTAACCGGCCTGTCGGAACAGGGCGAGGGCTTCCCTCCGGGCGGCGCGGTTCCTGCCCGACCTGTCTCCCGGCGGCACGAGGTATGTGCCTTCCTCGAGGCTGGCCGGGAGCGGCACCTGCAGCGTGTCCAGGAGGGCCTTCTCGAAGGCGTCCGCAGGGCGTCCGCGCGACGACAATTCCGACCTGTCGTAGTAGCTCTGCGTGCGTTCGTAGAGGCCGTGATAGAGATTCCGGTTGATCCATTCGCCGTTGAACAGGAGCAGGAGGGCGCGGCGGACTCGTATGTCCGAAAGCCTCGGCCGGCGGGTGTTGAGCACGAAGGCGGACATGCCCGACGGCAGGGCCGTTTCGACCTCCTCCCGGATCACTAGGCCGTCGCGCACGGCGGGGAACTCGTAGCCGGTCGCCCACCGGGCCGGGTCCTTCTCGACATGAAAATCGTGCAGGCCCTTGCGGAAGCCTTCGAACAGGGTGCTCTTGTCGCGGTAATAGACGATGTCGATCCGGTCGAAATTGTAGCGGCCGCGGTTTATGGGCAGACCGTCGCCCCAATAGTCGCGGTTGCGTGCGTAGGTGACGGACTTTCCGGGGTCCAGCGCCGACATGACATAGGGGCCGGACCCGACCGGGGGCGCGGTGGTGCTTTCCTCGAATGTCTCCGGCGAGGTCGCGTGCCGGGCGATGACCGGCATCAGACCGAGGATCAGCGGCAATTCCCTGTCCGCGGCCTCGGAGAAACGAAAACGGATGGTGTGGCGGTCGGGCACCTCGACCGCGCTCACCTTGTCATAGTAGGCCGCGAAATTGGGCCGGCCATGACCCCGAAGGGTTTCGAGGGAATAGGCGACGTCGGCGGCCTCCACCGGGCGGCCGTCGGAAAACCGGGCCTCCTCGCGCAACCGGAACTCGACCCAGCTCCGGTCGGCCGGCATGACGATCCGTTCGGCAAGAAGGCCATAGAGCGAGAACGGCTCGTCGAGATTGCGCGCCAGAAGGCTCTCGTGGACGTATTCGCGCACCCCCCAGACCGGCACGCCCCTGACGATGTAGGGGTTCGTGCTGTCGAACGTCCCGATCCGCGCCAGCCTCAGGCCGCCGCCGCGCGGTGCGGTCGGATCGGTATAGGGGAGGTGTCCGAAGTCCGCCGGGAGCGACGGTTGCCCATGCATGGCGATGCCGTGGACCGGTTCGGGTTGCTCCGCCTGTGACTCCCGGGGCGGGAGGACCGAAACCGCGAGAGCGACCAGCGCGGCTGCGACGGTTCCAAGCCGGAGAGGCGAACGGCCGGCGTGACGACTAGTGCGTGGGCAGGGACAGGATTTCATACATCCCGTTTTCGAACGTACCGAACATCTGACCGACCTGCGGGTGGCGGACAGGTTCTCCGGTGGTGTCTTCCAGGAGGTTCTGCTCCGACACGTAGGCCACGTATTCGGTCTCGTCGTTTTCCGCCAGCAGGTGATAGTAGGGCTGTTCCTTCTTCGGACGTATGTCCGCCGGAATTGACAGCCACCACTCCTCGGTGTTGTTGAAGGTCGGGTCGACGTCGAAGACGACGCCGCGGAACGGATAAAAGCGGTGTTTCACCACCTGTCCGATCCTGAATTTCGCCGTGTTCGCTACACTGCCCATGTTACTACCGATCTGATTACGCCCGCATGAAAACCGTTTACGTCCATATTCCGAAAAATAGTGCGGCCGGGCGCGGTTGAAAAGGTCTGGCGCCGCGACGGTGGATAACCGGCGACGTCAGAGACCGTAAAGTTCGGCGCGTTCCGGATCCTTTTCAGCCACCAGCCGCGCCAGGTCGACGATGACACGGGCCTGCTTCCAGGTGGCGTCGTCCTGCATCTTGCCGTCGATCATGACCGCGCCGGTTCCGTCGGGCATGGCCTCGAGGATTTTCAGCGCGAACCGCACCTCCCCGGCGTCGGGGCTGAAAACGTCCTTGGCAATGTCGATCTGGGTGGGATGCAGGGACCACGCCCCCAGGCAGCCTTGCAGGAACGCGTTGCGGAACTGCGCCCTGCAGGCGTCCTGGTCGGCGAAGTCGCCGAACGGGCCGTAGAACGGCTTGATGCCGGCTGCGGCGCAAGCATCGACCATACGGGCGACCGTGTAGTGCCAGAGATCCTGCTGATAAAAGGCGCGCGCGTCGGAACCATCCTCGCCATCCGCGAGAACGCCGTAGAATGGGTGGCCGCCGCCGACACGGGTGGTCTTCATGCCTCGCGAGGCCGCAAGATCGGCGGGACCGAGACTCATGCCGTGCATGCGCGGGCTGGCGGAAGCGATTTCCTCAACGTTCTTAACGCCTTGCGCGGTTTCAAGGATGGCATGGATGAGGATGGGCTTTTCGATATTGTGGCGCGCTTCGAGCTGGGCCAGGAGCTGGTCGAGATAGTGGATGTCCCAGTCGCCCTCCACCTTGGGCAACATGATGACGTCCAACTTGTCGCCAACCGCGGAGACGGTCTCGATGATATCGTCGAGGGCCCATGGGCTGTTCAGGCAGTTTATCCGCGTCCACAAGCCGGTCGCACCGAAATCATTGTCGCGCGCCATGTCGATGAACCCGTTTCGCGCGGCTTCCTTGGCTTCGGCAGGGATCGCATCCTCGAGATTGCCCAGCACCACGTCCACCTGGTCGATGAGGGCAGGGACCTTGTCACGCAGCTTGGCGATATGCGGCGGCACGAAATGGATCATGCGCTCCAGTTTTACAGGCAGCGCGCTAAAGGGAGCCGGGGCGCCGATCGCCAGCGGTTCATAGAAATGGTTTGGCAGTTTCATGGGATTTCCTCAGGACGGGTCGCTTCCGACATAGGCCAAGACTTGTTGCAGTGCAATAGGACATTCGGGCGGGGACCAGCGGCCGGTCCCGGTTGACCCGTTTCCGCCGAGGGGGTACTGACCCGACATCTGAGCCGCTGGGTGGGGCTATTCCTCGTGACAATCATCTTCAATCTGGCATTGCCGTTCTTCGGCATCATCTTTCTCGGAGTCCTCGCCGAAAAAGCCTTCCGGATCGAGGAGTCCGGGCTCGCATGGCTGAATGTCTTCGTCTTCTATTTCGCCGTTCCGACACTGGTGTTCCAGAGCATCATGGAGGCTCCGGTCTCGGAGTTGCTCAACTGGTCGTTCATCGCGGTCACGATGCTGTCCAGTTACCTCGTCTTTTTCCTCATGTTCTGCATCGCCGTGCTGGTCTTCCGGTCGAGCATGACATCATCGGCGCTGCAGGCGTCTTCGGCCAGCTACAGCAATCTCGTCTATCTGGGGCTGCCTCTCGCCGTGGCGGCCTTCGGCAGCGGCGCCGCGGTGCCGGCGGCGCTCATCGCCTGTTTCGACAACCTCATCCAGTTTTCCCTGGTCCCCGTGATTGCGGGGCTCGACCGCAATAACGGCCGTTCGGCGCTCGACCTGATGAAGGGCATTCTCAAGGAGATCGGCCAGAATCCCCTGATCATCGCCGCGCTGGCGGGTATCGTCGCCTCGGCCTCGCAGGTCGACCTGCCGCATGCGCTCGACACGCTCCTCACCACCCTTTCAAGGGCGGCGGGGCCGGCCGCGCTCTTCGCCCTCGGCGTGACCGTGGCGCTCCGCCCGGTGGCCGCGTTCCGCAAGGAGATCCCCGTTGTCCTCGTTCTCAAGATGATCGTTCACCCCCTCCTGGTCTGGTTCCTGCTGCAGCACGTGGGCGGCATCGACCGGACATGGGCCGGGGTGGCCGTCCTCCTGGCATCCCTGCCGACGGGGGCGAACGTCTTCATCCTGGCAACCCGCTATCGGGCCTTTATAGACGGGGCCTCGAACGTCATACTGATCTCGACCATGCTGTCGGTGCTGTCGATCTCCGTCATGCTGTTTCTGATCGACCGTCAATTCATACCATAATGTTTTAAAAACAAATGGTTATAGATTATTATTGAGTCCGGTTCGAAGTCGCGAAATTGAGGAATACGAGATGAACGACACCCTGTCCGACCAGCCTCTCGACGGCGTCCGCGTACTCGATTTCAGCACCCTGTTGCCCGGCCCGATGGCGGGGCTCATTCTCGCCGAGGCCGGCGCGGAAGTCATCAAGATCGAACGCCCGGGGACCGGCGAGGACATGCGTCACTACACGCCGAAATGGGGTTCGGATTCGGCCTATTTCTGCATGCTGAACCGGGGCAAGAAGAGCCTCGCCATCGATCTCAAGGACCCGCAGACACGGGAACGGCTGGACCCGCTCATCGCAAGTGCCGATGTCGTCCTCGAACAATTCCGCCCCGGTGTCATGGACCGCCTGGGACTCGGTTACGAGCACATGAGGCGGATCCGGGACGACATCATCTACTGCTCGATCACCGGCTACGGCGCCACCGGCCCGAAGGCGCAGGTCGCCGGTCACGATCTGAACTACATCGGTGATACCGGGTTGCTGTCCCTCAGCATGGGTCCGAAGGACGCCCCGGTGGTCCCGCCGGCCCTCATCGCGGACCTTGCGGGCGGCACCTACCCGGCGGTGGTCAACATCCTGCTCGCGTTGCTGAGACGCGACCGGACGGGCAAGGGAGCCCATCTCGACATCGCCATGACGGACAACATGTTCATGCTGTCCTACTGGGCGATCGCCCTCGGCCGCACCACGGGTGTCTGGCCAGAGAACGGTCGCGAACTGCTGACCGGCGGGTCGCCGCGTTATCATCTCTACGCAACGCGCGACGGCGGCCATGTGGCGGTCGCGGCCCTGGAGCAGAAGTTCTGGGAGACGTTCTGCGACATCATCGGCCTCGACGATGAACTGCGGGACGATGCCCGGGACCGCGATGCGACGATCGCCGGCGTCGCGGCCGCCATCGCGTCGGGCGACGCGGCCGGATGGGCATCCGCCTTCGAGGGCAGGGACTGCTGCTGCAGCATCGTCCGTTCGATGGAGGAAGCGCTTGGCGACGAGCATTTCCGCGCGCGGGGCCTGTTCAATCATGTCATCGACGACGGCGAGGGCGGCACACTCCCGGCAACGACAGTGCCCGTGGCACCAGCGTTCCGACGTTCGTCCGACGTGAAGACATCATCTCCCCGGCTGGGAGAGCACAATTCAGAATTGCTCAAATAGCAATCAATACAATTAGTAGTGGCATTTTCCTGAGATGAAATCTCGGATGCCGATACGGACTACGCCCGGTCGCGTGGGCCAATGCCCTGCTGCATCATGAATCGCCGGACCGGGGTGACCTTGTCGAGCACGCTGATCCCGAGGCTTCGAAGTCCCTGCAACGGGCCGAACCGATGAATGAGCGACCGGTTCAGGACATCGACGGCCACCGTGCGCGGCACGACGTCCCGGCGGCGGCGGCGGTCGAACGTGTCGAGGAGGTCCTTTCCGCCTGGGTCACGGCCTGCGTCGAATGCCTCGGCCACGAGGTCGGCAGCCAGCGACACGTCCCGGACGCCCAGGTTGAGGCCCTGCGCGCCGATTGGTGGAATGACATGTGCCGCCTCGCCGAGAAGGATCGTCCGGTTGGAGGCGAACGACCTCGCCGTCAGGCCTGTGATGGGAAAGCGATGCCGTTCGGTGACGCCGGAAATCCGTCCTAGCAGACCCCCGGTTCGTTCCTCCAATTCAGCGGCGAATGTTTCGTCGTCCAGCGATACCAGTCTCTCGGCTTCTTCCGGGGTCTCCACCCAGACGAGGCTCGAGCGTTTGCCGGGCAAGGGGACCACGGTCATGGGCCCCGCGTCGTGATGGAACTCGGTCGACACCCGCTTGTGTGGCCGGGAATGATCGAAACAGCAGACCACCGCATGCTGGGGATAGGACCAGTCGTTCGTGCGGATGCCCGCCCTGCGCCGGCACAATGAATTTCGCCCGTCGGCGGCAAGCAGTACTGCTGATCGGTACCTCGAGCCGTACGCGTCCTCGACCCGCACCGCATGGCCGTCGTCTTCCAGAACGACGTCGCGCACCGGAGCGCGGACAATTCGCGTGCCGGAGGTTTCGACGTTGCGGCGGAGGACGGTCACCAGCGCAATGTTCGGGATGTTCCAGCCGAACGGTTCAGGCCCAAGTTCATCCGCCCTGAAGGAAACGTCCCGCGCGCGTACCGCATGGGTCGTCCGGTCGGTCAGCGCCATGACGTCGAGCGGTTCCGCAAATCCCTTCAGTTCGCCCCATACGCCCAGTTCGCTCAGAAAGCCGATCGAGCCCTGCATGAGAGCCGTCGTGCGTGCATCTGCGGCCGGCGCATCGAAATCCGGCGCAAACAGCACGGTGTCCGGCCCCCGGCGCGAAAGCGCGAGCGCAGAGAGGAGGCCGACCGGTCCGCCTCCGGCAACCACTACATCCGAATACGCCTGAGAAGACACAGCGCGAGACTCCCTTTCAGGTCCGGTCACACATATGGAACGAAACCCTGGACGTGCCAACCGGGTGCGATGCCGCAGCGCCTGCCCGGCCTCACCGGACCATGGCCGAACCCCGGTCCCGTGCGACATTCTGAGCATTCGATCATATGTTTACCTCTTTGCGGTACACCTGTATCTCAACCCTGTATCTTGCGGTAAAGTCTGGGGAACAAGGGAGGACAGGTTGAGCGCCGACGCGGGGACGGACCAGGTCGCTTCAATGACCTGGAGATTTTTTTCGCGTACCCGGGCGCTGGCCTGGGGCGGGATCGCCGTCGTGTTCGCGCTTGGCGTCGCCGCCCTGTTCGCCATGGTGGTCGAAATGGCCGGACGGGTCGACATGTCCACGGCCGGCCCGGGCATGTGGATCTTCAACAGTCTCAACGAGATCGGGCAACTCGGCGCCCTCGGCCGCGACCTTCTTTCGTCGCTGTGTACGGTCGACGGAAACAGCGTGTTCTCGGGCAATGGCTCAGCCTTTGCCCCGGGCTTCCTGGCGTCGATATTCGTGATGTGGGTTGCGATGTCCTGCGCCATGATGCTGCCGACGGCCGCGCCCATGATCACGACCTATACCGAGATCGCGGAGACGGCGAGGGCCAGGGACATACCGGTCGTCTCGCCGCTCATACTCGCCGGCGGCTATCTCTTCGTCTGGTTCCTGTTCGGCGCCATGGCGACTCTCGGCCAGGCCGTGCTGATACACCTGGCGCAGGTCAGCCCCGGGCTGGTGGTGAAGAACGGTTACCTGGCAGCGGGGATCCTTGCCGCTGCAGGGCTTTACCAGTTTTCCGAGCTCAAGATGGCGTGCCTGACCAAGTGCCGGACACCTTTTCCGTTCTTCATGGCCAACTGGACGGATCGTCCGGGCGGTATCTTCCGGCTCGGCATGCGGCAGGGGATCCTCTGCGTGATGTGCTGCTGGGCCCTGATGGCGGTGATGTTCGTGGCGGGGCTCATGAACGTGGTCTGGATGTGCATCCTGGCGCTGGTCATGCTTGCGGAGAAGGTCCTGCCTTCGCCGAAGGCGGTCTCGCGCGGCGTGGGGGCCATCCTGTTTGTCTGGGCCGGCGGCCTGCTCGCCGCCCAAGTCCTGTATTGAGGAGTAGACGTTATGGCAGCAATCGAGCCATGGAAACTGAACGGCGAACTCATGCTGAGCTGCAATTGCACGGTGTTCTGCCCGTGTGTGATCTCGCTCGGCCAGCATCCGCCGACGGAAGGCCACTGCCAGACGTGGGGTGGCATCCGGATCGATGAAGGCCATTATGGGGATGTCGATCTTTCCGGACTGAATGTCGGTCTGCTGATCGAGATCCCGGGCATGATGAGCCGAGGCAACTGGACCGCGGCCGCCTATATCGACGAACGCGCGGACATCTATGCGCTCAAGGGCCTGTCGAAGATTTTCAGCGGCCGGGCACGCGGTACGACGCACATCCTGTCCATCCTCGTCGGGCGTTTCCTCGGCGTAGAGCAGGCGCCCATCACCTACGAAACCGAAGGCGACACCCGGAAGTTCCGGATCCCGAAGGTGATCGACGGCGAGATCAGCCCGATCAAGGGCAACGGGCCCGGCGAGCACGTGGTGATCCAGAACAGCCAGTACTGGATCGCGCCCGACATCATCGTCGCCCAGTCCAAGCGGAGCAAGCTTCGGGCGTTCGGACGCAACTGGGATTTTGCCGGCCGCAGCGCGGAAATCTGCAAGCTGGAATGGTCGGGGCCTTAAGTCGGAAGAGGGGACCCGAAGCCGGGCTCCGGATCCCCTTCATCCTGTCGCTGACCTGGATCTAGATCTCGCACCCAGACCGATTACTGCTTCCTGGCGTTGAGCAGCGGCGTGATGCGTCGCAGAGTCACCCGCCTGTTGGCGCGCTCGGCTTCCTGGGTGTCGATCTTCAGGTACTGCTCGCCATAGCCCTCGACAATGAGGTTTTCCGGCGGCACGCCATACCGGTCGGTAAGAATGCGGGCGATGGTTTCGGCACGGCGGTCCGACAGCGTCAGATTGTAGAGTTCCCGGCCCACCGCGTCCGTGTGACCCTCGACGAGAAACAGTTCCCGCGGGTCGTCTTCGACAATCTCGGCTATGGCATTGCCGATTTCAGCCAGTTCGTCGACCTGGGATCGTGTCACCGCCGCGCTGTCAGTGTCGAAGGTGATGGTATCGAGGTCCACGCGCGGGAGTTTCGCACGCAGCCGTTCGCTGTCACGCACCTCGCTCAGCGTGTACTCGCGTTCCACCCTTTCCACCGGGTCTGCGCGAAGGGCTTCGCGGATCTGGCGCCGGTTGGCCCGCCGTGACTCCACGATGTAGCGTTCGCGGTCGATACCGATGCGCAGAGGCGGCAGGCGGCGGTCGAAATCCGTACGTTCGCCACGCCGGCGACGGCCTTCCTCGTCGACGAGCACGATCCGGTCACCGTTTCGGAGGACCTTCACCCGGCGCAGGATGAACCCGCCCCGGTCGCGCACCGTGATGACGCGCACGCCGTTGGGCCGCGTTACGACCGTCCGCGTGCGGCCGTCGCCGAGATCTTCACGGCGAACGGTGGCGCCGTCGACCCGCAATCGCTCGTTTTCGTCCTTGCGGACCTTCAGACGGCCATTGGACTCGATGACGATGCGGTCGCCTTCGTCGCCCACGACCTTACCGCCGAGTGCTTCGATGACGGCACCGATCGCGATGCCGGCCGCCGCCGCACCGATCAGTTCTTCGCGGTTCTTGCGCTTTTCCTCGCGTCGGGCCTTTTCCCGACGCCTCATTTCACGCTTTTCCGCCTTGGTCATGTCATCCTTGACGATGACGTCCTGTTGCGCGGGGGCACCGCTGTCGTTGGCCGCTGTGTTTCCGCCATCCGAGCTTCCTGATGACGCCTCCTGCTTCTCGGAGTCGCGGTTTTCCTTGCGGGACTTCTTGCGATCCTTGCCGGACTCTGCACCTTCACCGGAGGTGGCGGTCGCAGATGCATTTGCACTCCCATCGGTTTCGGTGCTTGTGGTGGACTGACCGTCTCCAGGGGTCCCGGCACTTTCGGACTGCTGTTTCTCCTTGGCATTGTCCTTTTTCTGCTTCCGGGGCTGCTCCACGCTCGCCTCGGTGTTTCCGGACGACGTGCCTTGCGTCTCAGTCTTTTCCGGCTGCTGTGCGGTTTCGGCGTTTGCATCCGGCTGTTTTTCCTGTGACGCCTGGGCCTCGGCTTCGGTTCCAGCCTTGACTTCGGCCTCGGTCGAAGCTTCTACCTTCGTGTCTTCCGCGGCCTTCTCGGTGGTTTCCGCGGCGGTGTTTTCCTGTGCGCCTTCTTCCTTTTTCGTCTTTTCAGCCGCGTCCTCGACTATCTCCGTCGCCTGGGCAAGCTTCAGGGGCTGCGCCGCATGTGAGGGTGCATTGAGGGATGCCGTGATGGCGAAGGCACAGGCCGTGCCAAGCAGAAGTGTTTTCGTGCGAAACATGACGTTTCTCCGTGGTTGCATGTGCAAATGGGGGGCCTGCGACGGGGGAACCGCCATTGTTCGACAAAGGCGAGTTTCCGGGTCGCAGCCGATGCGGGGTAAACGCTCGCCGCTCGTCGATGTTCCCCATGCACGGTCATATAAGTTGGTGTGCCGCACCCCTTCGGCAAGCCGCTCACCGATGCATCGGGCCAATAAATCAAGTCGGGCGAGCGCAGTTCCACGGTCTTTTGCTCGCAATCGATGCCAAGCGAACCGACCGAAGCCTGTTCCATCCAGGGTCATCCGGGTGATAGTCTTCCGGCAAGACCTGCTCCATCGATCTGTCCGAACCGCAAGGGAGGGGATGCTTGGCGATGACAAATCCGGAAGATGTTGCCCGTCACTACCACACCGGCCATCTGCTCAAGCGTATTTCGGATGGCTGTACCGCCCTGGAGCTGAGCCCGCCGATTGCGCCCGATGCCCTGGCTCCCGTGGACGAGTTCCATATCGGTGGCCGCCTGGCCACGGAACCGCTGGTGCGAGCGCTGCAGCTTTCGGACGGAAAACATGCGGTCGACCTCGGATGCGGCCTGGGAGGGCCGGCGCGTTTCATCGCCGCGACGACGGGAGCATCGGTCACGGGCGTCGACCTGACCCAGGAGTTCGTCGAAACCGGCCGCGTTCTGAACGAATGGACGGGCCTGGCCGACCGGGTAAACCTTGTTCAGGGCAGCATCCTTGATTTGCCCCTGGAGCCGCAGACCATGGATGCCGCATACATGATCCATGTCGGCATGAACATCGCCGACAAGGCGGGGATTGCACGGCAAGCGGCACGAGTGCTCAAGCCGGGTGGCTTGTTCACGATCTACGACGTCATGCAGGTGGGAGATGGGGAGATGGATTATCCCGCGCCCTGGGCGGCAAGCGCGGACCAGAGTGCGCTCGCAGCACCCGAAGCCTACGAGGCTGCCCTGAATACCGCTGGTTTCGACGTGGTCGACCGTATCGACCGGACGGCATTCGCCCGGAAATTCTTTGCCGACCTCGCCGCGGCGCAGGACCGCGCCGACGGACCTCCGCCGCTGGGCCTCCACCTCGTCATGGGCGACGACACGGCACTGAAGGTCCGGCACATGGTTCGGAATATCGAGGCCGGACGGATCGCGCCGATCGAAATCCACGCAAGATTGCGTAGTTGACCGGCTTCAGTCCGACACTTGCCGGCGCGTGTCCTCTCGAAACTCGGCGAATGCCGACCTGGACAGATGATGTTTTCGAAAAACGTCAGAAGCTTCGGGGCGGTCCGTAGAGTCTTTGGACACCGGCAATGTCGCCGGCGCGAAGTTCGCGAAACGTCTCTTCATATCTCGAAGCCATGAGGCTGCCACGGCGTCCGGGATGGTTCAGTCCGATCGCGTGGCCGATCTCGTGCGCGAACGTGTATCGGAGATCGTAACTCGCGCGGTTACCGTCAAAACCGACATCCCATTTCTGGACGGGGTTGAGACAGATTTGCGCGCGGTCCATGCGGTGCACCGGGACGTCCTGGCCGGTTTCGCGAACGTCGGACCCTCCCGCCGAAGCAGGACGGACCATGGACGCCATTTCCTGTGCGGTGGTGTATTCGACATTGGCGAAGGCCCGGCCGCGCGGCTTCACCTGGGTGCCCACGAGGATGTCGGCATCCTCGGCACGCGTGAACCGGAAACGAATGGCAGCCACCTGCGTCCACATCCGCATGGCCTTCTCGAGTTCCGCGCGTATAACGCCAAGAGAAAAGCCCGCGGTCGCGGAAAGCTTCTGGATGCCGTTCATGACGCGGCAATTGCGGGCGCCGGGGATATGTACCGCGCGATCGGCAAAAGCGATCGTCACCACGGCCGGTGTGCCCAGACGGCCATCGCCCCATTTGAGATATCCACCGTCCAGCTTGATAAGGCGGAAGCTGTTATTGTCGCGCGCAAGGGAGGGGCCCGCAAACGCTACGGACGCAACCACGAGCACACATACGTACAGGCGCTGCAAGACCTTCAAAACTACCCTCGGCCACGGCTTTTGCGGCGGTTTGCTTACACCGCGCGACTGCCTTTTCCGGCTTCCCGACAACAGGCTAACAAAGTCGTTCCGCATGGTTAAGGATTAATTAACCGCAAACTCGCGGTGCCGGACGCCTGGCCGGAAACGACTGAAGCCACGAACAAAAATCCGCTCAAATTTTTTTCCTCTCCCGGAACCAATCGCTTTTGACGACGTTGCCCCCACACGAAGCCGGCAGTGACGTTTCCCCGTGTCCAAGGCCGGTTCGAGTTGAGTTGATCCAAAGCAACCCAGGAGATCAGAAATGAAAAATCGTGTGATGAAAGGCGTCCTTGCGTCGACCGCCGTTGCCCTGATGATGAGCACGTCGGGTATCGCCGCGACCACGACCAACGCGCTTGACACCTACCAGTCCCAAAGCATGGATATCCGTGCCTCGAACTTCATCGGCATGCGTGTCTATGCGAACGAAAACCAGGAACAGTGGACGGCTTGGGAGCAGAACGCTTCCGTCAACCAGGACGCCACGAAGGAATGGGACGATATCGGTGAGATCAACGACGTGATCCTCGGCCATGACGGCCAGGTCAAGGCCGTGATCATCGGTGTCGGCGGTTTCCTCGGCATCGGCGAGAAGGACGTTGCCGTCCCGATGTCTTCCATCAAGATGGTCAACGATTCCGACGACAAGGGTGACTACTTCCTCGTCGTCAACACCAACAAGGAAGCGCTGAACAACGCCGAGGCGTACAAGACCGCCGAAGTGGAAGCTGATCAGCAGACCGAAACGACCGCCAAGTCCGAGCCGGCTGCGAAGCCGACCGAAGCCGCCGAAATGACCAGCGGCACGGAAGCGGAAAAGAACACCGCCGAAACGGACATGAAGGCTGAGACCGAAGCGACGGCCGACGCCAAGAACCAGACCGCGATGAACGACGAAGGCGCCAACCAGCGCACCCTGCTGCCGCGTCCGACCGTCGAGCGTGAAGGCTACCTTCGTGCGGAGCCGGCTGAACTGACCGCCGACCAGCTGGAAGGCGCCCGGGTCTACGGTTCGAACGACGAAGACGTCGGTGAAATCAACCGGCTGGTCCTCAGCGACGACGGCAAGGTCGAGAAAGTCGTGATCGACGTCGGTGGTTTCCTCGGCATTGGCGAGCATCCGGTCGCCGTGACGTTCGAGGAACTGGAGATCCTGCGCTCCGAAGATGGCAGCGATTTCCGCGTCTACATCGACGCCACCCAGGAGAACCTCGAGAACCAGCCTGAATACCAGGGCTGATCCCCACCGTCTCTCCGACAGTCAAGAGCCGCCCCATCGGGCGGCTCTTTTCTTTTTCAATCCCGTCTTTCCGGCGTTTCGCCGGCATCGAGAAGATCCTCCTCGTCCGGTCGCGCGGTTTCGTGCTCTGCCATCTCCGCGTTGGGATCGATGGTCGAGACGGTCTGGGAGACCGTGATCGTCTCCTGGAACGTGCCGCGACTGTCCGCCGCCACGGGATTTCTCGTGCGTATGCGATAGGTGGCGTAAGCCGCGAGCGCCACGTGGACCAGTGCGGTGTAGCTGAACAGGGCCCATACCCCGTAGAGCTTCATGGCGAAGGACGCCAGGACCGGACCGGCCACGGCTCCAGCAGAGAAAACGAGGAGGAGACCGCTTGCGGCCTCGACGAAACCGTCCGCCTCCACGTGATCGTTCGTGTGGGCCGCGCAGATCGAGTAGAGCGGAAACGCGAACACGCCGAACATGGCCGCGAGCGCCAGGATCACAGGGGTAGGCGCCCACATCAGCGACGCCGCGGAAAGCGCCGCACCCGCAATGGCCGCAGCGATGCACGCGCCGATGATCACGCGCCGGCGGTCCTGCCGGTCCGACAACAGGCCGAGGGGCCACTGGCCGACCGCACCGGCGATAACGGCGAGGCTCATGAATATGGCGATGGCCGTCACGTTGCCTTCCTCGCGCTGCGCGAAAACCGGCCCCAGTGACCAGAACGCACCGTTGGACAGGCCGACGGAAAAGCTGCCGACAAGGCCGACCGGGGATATCCGGAAAAGATGCATCGGCCGGATGCGCACCACGGTCGGCGGCTTCGGGGCCGTGGCGGTGCTGAGCGATACGGGCACGGCCGCCAGCGACACGAGGATGGAGGCGATTGCGAAAAGCGGGAAGTTTCTGGGATCGTCCAACGCGACGAACATCTGCCCGATGGTGATGACGGTCAGGTTGATCACCGTGTAGACCGAAAAGACGAAGCCTCGCGTTTCGTTGGTCGAGCGCTCCATCAACCAGCTCTCGATGATCATGTAGAGGCCCGCGAAGCAGAAGCCCGTCAGCGCCCGGAAGACCCACCATATGGGCGGCCAGACGATCAACGCGTGGGCAAGGGAAACCGTCGATGCGATGGCGACCATCGCCGTGAAAGCCCGGATGTGCCCGACGCGCCGCACGGCGTAGGGGGCCAGCATGCAGCCCGCGGCAAAGCCGAGAAAGTAGGACGATCCCAGAATGCCGATGTTGACCGACCCGAAATCCTCGAGCTGCGCGCGCACGGGCAGGAGCGTCCCCTGAAGTCCGTTGCCGAGAAGAAGCACGGCGACGCTGGCCAAAAGGGCGGCGACGGGAAGAAGCGTTCGGATCATCATGGAGAGTCTTACGTGAATCAGCAGCGGGACACGCTACCTTAAGGTCCGCAAACCGATGATCGCAACTTTGGGAACCTGGCAAGCATCATCGGCCGCACGATGCTATACACCACACGCCAGGGTCTGTCCGGGATCATTTTCTCCCGGTAAGCCGCCCGGAATTTCCTTCTGTCAGCCATCTTTCACAAAGGCCTAGCCTGATGAAATTTCGACGTTTCTTCTTCTTGGCCGCCGCCATCTGCCTCGCGATCCTGATGCCGACCGCGGGCTACTCCCAGGAGGCGACAAAAGGAGATCTCCATATCACGCTGGGCCAACTTCGCGTGATCCTCAAGAGCCGGCCCGCCGCGGGGTTTCTCTCGATCGCGAACAGCGGAAGCGAGCCGGACAGGCTGGTCGCCGCGGAGACCGACGGGGCAGACCGGATCGAACTGCATGGTCATTCCATGGAAAACGGAATCATGAGGATGCGCGCGCTCAACGCCATCGACATTCCGGCCAACGGTTCGGCGGAACTCAGGACGGGTGGCTATCACCTGATGGTTTTCGGCCTCAAACATGCCTCCAGGCCCGGAGACACACTTGCCGTAACGCTGGTTTTCGAGCGAAACGGGCGCGTCGACGTCACCTTGCCAGTCACCAAACCGGGTGAAGGCATGAAAATGGAGGGCCATGGCGCGCAAGGGCACGGCAAGAACGAGGACCACACCGGTCACACGTCCGGCGACTGAACCGTGCCTTGCGCGACCCCGTCAGGCTTCGGGAACGGTCGCCTGCATGGACGGGCGCGCGGAGAAGCGCTCGTACCAGTCCGCGGCGGATGCGCGGCCGTCGCGCCAGGCCAGTTCGGGCATGCGGAAATCCACGTAGGCAAGCGCACAGGCCACGGCAATCGCACCGACGGTCACCGAATCGCCTATCCGGCCGGCGGACGAATCCACTTCGTCGAACGCACGCGCCAGGCGCTCACGCTGTTTCTCGATCCAGTCGGACCAGCGCTTGTCTTCCGGCCTGAGGCTCAGTTCATAACGCAGCGCCACGGCGGTATCGCACATCCCGTCTCCGAGCGCCTGCAGCCTGAGCGCGTCCCAGCGTTCGGGGCCGTTGTCGGGAAACAGGGACGTATCGCCGGCGTGGGCGCACAGATACTCGCAGATGACCCGTGAATCATAGAGGCCGGTGCCGTCGTCCATGACCAGCGTCGGGATCTTGCCGAGGCTGTTGGCACGGTTGATGTCCTCGTTCGGGCTCACGGGCGAGACCGTTGCGGACAGCCTTTCGACATCGTCTGAACAACCGGCTTCATGCGCGACGACCAAAACCTTTCGGGCGAACGGGGAGGCGGGGCTGTAGAACAGTTTCACGGGCGTTTCTCCTGAGGGGGACCGGACGGGCGCCCGGCGCGATTGTTATTGCGCCGCGCCCGGCCTGGCGAAACGCGGGGCGACGTCGAAACTCGGATTTTGACCGAAAAAGTTGAACGGGCGTAGCGTAAACTGATGCCATCTGGTGGAAAGTATCGGCCAGTCCTCGGTCTTGGTGATGTGATGAAAACCGACGGTGTACCACAGCACGATGTCCGTATCGGTCGCCGCTTCCTCATCCTGCACGTATGCGGGGAGACCTTCTCCGCCCCGGCTCTGGTTGGCGTATCGGCCCGAAGCGAAGAGTTCGTCCGGGCGGTAGCGGGTGAGCCACAGCCGTTCGGCGGAAAACGCGGCCCTGCGCTGTGGCAGGTCGTCGTCGGAGAGAAGGGAAAGCGTGCCGTGCCCCGGTTCGATCTGATAACCCGGCCTGTGGCCGAGCGGCGTGCGCTTTTGCGGATTGACGACCCGGAAGATCTCGTCGTGCCCGGTCGGCCTGACCGGTCCTTCCCGCTCGATCTCTGAGCGCTCTAACTTCCAGATGCTGCGTCTCGCATTCGCTTCGGGCAGCCGGACCGGGACCGCCCGGTCGCGGATAAGCGTGTTGCCCGTGCCGTCGACATCGAGGTCGAGGCGGAAGGCGAAGAGATGATCGTGATAGATCGCCACCGTGTTCGGCGCGATCAGTTCTCCATACCTTGTATCCTCCTCCGCGGTCTTGTCCTTCATGTTCCTGGTGCGTACCGTCTTGACCGCGTCGTAGCCCGTGGCGCCGACGCGTACGC
Organism: Hyphomicrobiales bacterium; assembly: GCA_965227875.1. GTDB lineage: Bacteria > Pseudomonadota > Alphaproteobacteria > Rhizobiales > JAJFHC01. The sequence continues at coordinate 4,475,054 of OZ245783.1, read as the reverse complement.
GGATGTTGCCGTGCTGCGTGAAAATCCAGTCCACGACGTAATCGTAGTTTCCGATGGTCGGGATCATCCGGACCACGAGTTCGACATATGGCCGGCCGAACACGCGGTCGCCCTGGTCTGTGGCGTGCCTCCACAGCGGATCACCCGTATTGCGCTCGAACACGCAAAGCCCGCGATCGACCTTGAAAAGACCGCCGGTGTCGCTCGGCATGACGACGGAGATGAAAGTCGAATGGCGCGGGCAGTCCCGGCCCGGCGCGAGACGGGAGGCGAGGTAACCCAACCCGAACTCCCCGGCGTCCATCGGTGTCCGAAAGGCCCAGTTCGGATCCGGATCCATGTAGGGCACGAACATCTCCGACAGCATCATCTGGTAGGCCACGGAACGCGTCGTGCCGCCGTCCGAATAGTTCACGAGGGAAAACACCGGCCCGAATCGGCGTTCGGCACGGACGTGGAACGACCAGTTCTGCCACGTGACGTTGAGCCCGCCGCGGATACTGTAATTCACGCCGGCGGGCGAAAAGACAAGCACCGGTTTCATTGGACTGCGATACGTTCGTTCGGCAGGGGACTCGTCCTTGCCGAGCGGTGGCGGGACGCGAACCGCGCCACTGTCGACGACGGTGGCGACCTCGTTGCGGTCCACGTCGACGACCGCGATCACACCTTCGATGGGACGCCCATACGGGTTACCGGGGGCCGCGCGCGTGTCGTAGCAGGGAACCTTGAAGAGACGCCGCTTCTCATCCTCCTCGCCCGACAGGCGACCGGCGGACATTGGCGCGCAATACACCGCGTCGAGATCGGCGATATCCCGCTTTTTCATCGCGGCGATCCATCTCGGGTCCTGCTTCACCAGCGCCTGGGCCCGTTCCCATTCCTCGTTCATGATGGCGGGCTGAACGCCGGCAACCGGGCGACGGGATTCGATGCGGCCGGCCGTGAGGTCCACCACGGTCTCGAAAATTTTGCCACCGTGGCGCGACACGACGAACGCCCGGCGTTCGAAAGGCATGCCCGTGCGCCATGCGAGCATCTTCTCCTTGGGCAGTTCCTTGAGGGTTATCTCGGGAAAACGCGTCGTGTCGTCGGCGTGACCGTGCTGCCGCAGAAGTCTGACCGTTTCCAGCACCTCCTCGACGGTCAGGGCGTCCATGGGGTGATAGGGGGGGCCGTCCGCATTCTGCGCCGGTGCGGGGGACATCCCCTCCATGGTCACCAGCAATGCGACCAAAATTGCGAACAGGCTGCCGCGCATGTCCGTTTCTCCTCGCCAGATATTGCGCCAGTGTGCACCCTGAAGCGGGATCGTTCGCGTGTCCGATTGCCGCGCCCGTATGCGACGAGGCCCGGGCCGGTGCGGCCCGGGCCTTTCTGTCGTTGCGGCGGAACCGGATCAGTCGGGCTGGGGAACGATCCGCAGATACGGACGCGGCGCCTTCCAGCCGTCGGGGAACTTTTCGCGGGCCGCTTCATCGGAAACCGCCGGCACGATGATCACGTCGTCGCCGTTCTTCCAGTTGACCGGCGTCGCGACCTGGTGTTTGGCGGTGAGCTGAAGCGAGTCCAGCACGCGGAGAACCTCGTCGAAGTTCCGGCCGGTGCTCATGGGGTAGACGATGATCAGCTTGATCTTCTTGTCGGGCCCGATGATGAAGACGTTGCGCACGGTGGCGTTGTCCGCCGCTGTGCGTCCTTCGGATCCGCCGCTTACCTTGGGATGGATCATGCCGTAGAGCTTGGAGACCGCGAGATCGGTGTCGCCGATCATCGGGTAGTTCGGCGCAAATCCCTGCGTTTCCTCGATATCGACCGACCAGGTCTTGTGGTTGTCCACCGGGTCGACGCTCAAGCCGATGATCTTGGCGTTTCTCTTGTCGAACTCCGGCTTCAGACGGGCCATGTAACCCAGTTCGGTGGTGCAGACGGGCGTGAAATCCTTGGGATGGGAGAACAGGACACACCAGCTGTCGCCGATCCAGTCATGGAAGTCGATCTTGCCGATGGTCGTTTCCGCCGAAAAGTCAGGTGCGGTATCGCCTAACTGCAAAGTCATCTAACGGATCCTTTTCTTTGATGGTTCGGGATGGGGATCATCGGAAGGCGCGCAGCGCGCCGCCAACCGGTCAGATAACAATAGGACGTCAGCCATCCCCCATCAAATCAATATCCCGATGCGTCACCCGCACCCCGAAAGGCATGGTCGTTTATTCTCCCGTTTTGTGTGCGGCATGATAATCTGCGGCCGGTTCATTCATGACAGGAGATGCCAAATGGGTTTGTTCGAGTTCATAAAGTCGGCCGGAGAGGCGCTCGGCATTGGCGGCGACGATGCTCCGCCCGCCGATGAAATCAAAAAGAATGTCGACAAGTACGAACTTGGCAGCGACAAGGTCGACGTCAAGGTTGAGGGCGACAAGGCCATCGTGACGGGTGAAGTCGCGGATCAGTCGATCCTCGAGAAGATCATCCTCGCCGTCGGCAATACGAAGGGCATTGCCGCGGTCGAGGCGAATGTCAGCGCGCCGGATGCGAAGGACCCCGTGTTCCATACGGTGAAGCGCGGCGACACGTTGAGCGCCATCGCCAAGAAACACCTCGGCAGCGCCAACAAGTACATGACGATTTTCGAAGCCAACAAGCCGATGCTCAAACATCCCGACAAGATCTACCCGGGACAGGTTCTGAGAATACCCCAGGAGTAGACCCGGATCCGCGCACAAGGCCGGAGCGTCCATCGCTCCGGCTTTTTTGTTTTCGCGGGAACTATTGGTTTGAAATCGGGCCCGTATGGTATTAAGTTCAGTCGTTCTTTTTAACGAACGCTCGATACCGGAGATCACGTCGTGAGCAGCTACAGGGGCGACCTATTGCCAAGCGAAACGTTCGAGCGCCTGCGCGCCTCGGACCGGGCCTATCTCATCGACGTCCGCACGGACGCCGAATGGAACTTCGTCGGCCTGCCGGCCGTCGAACGCCTCTTGCGGATCTCCTGGCAGGTCTATCCCCGAATGGAACAGGACAGCGACTTCGTCGGCAAGGTCGAGCGTGCCGGCCTTGAGAAAGACGACGAGATCTTCCTGCTCTGCCGTTCAGGCGTCAGGTCCGCCGCCGCCGCGGCCGCCCTGACACGCGCCGGTTTCGAGAATTGCTACAACGTCGCCCAGGGTTTCGAGGGCGACAAGGACGAACATGGTCACAGGGGCACCGTCGGCGGTTGGAAACACGCCGGTCTGCCATGGGTTCAGGGATGAATGCAGAATCGGAAATCCTCCCGGAGTGGGGTGAGGCAACAAAGCTGGTGCGCGGCGGCCTCGAGCGCTCGCATCACGGTGAGACCGCGGAAGCGCTCTACCTGACATCCGGGTTCGTCTATCCCGACGCCGAGACCGCGGCGGCCCGGTTTGCGGGCGAGGACGACGGTTTCGTCTACGGGCGCTATGGCAATCCGACCGTCTCGATGTTCGAGAACAGGCTCGCGCTGCTCGAGGGCGTGGAGGCATGTTACGCGACGGCAAGCGGCATGTCCGCGGTCTACGGTGCGCTTGCATCGCAGCTCAAGGCCGGGGACCACATCGTCTCGTCGCGCGCGCTGTTCGGGTCGTGCCACCAGATCGTGGCCAACATCCTGCCGAAGTTCGGCGTAACGTCGGAACTCGTCGACGGCCGCGACCTCGATGCCTGGAAGGCCGCGCTTCGCCCCGGGACGACCTGTGTCTTCCTCGAAACGCCCTCGAACCCGACGCTCGAGGTGGTCGACCTGGCGGCGGTTTCGGAGCTGGCCCACAAGGTCGGGGCGAAGGTCGTGGTCGACAACGTGTTCGCCACACCCATGCTGCAGAAGCCGTTCGCGCTCGGAGCGGACGTCGTCGTCTACTCGGGCACGAAACACATTGACGGGCAGGGGCGATGTCTTGGTGGCGCCATCCTCTCCGACAACGAGTTCAAGGAAGAAAAACTCAAGCCATTCCTGCGCCACGTGGGCCCCTCCATCAGCCCGTTCAACGCATGGGTGTTGCTGAAGGGCATGGAAACCCTGAAGCTCAGGGTCGATGCCCAGTGCACGGCCGCACTGGCCATCGCCGAGGCCCTCCAGGAATTACCAGGTGTCGACAGCGTGCTCTATCCCCATCTCGACACCCATCCGCAGGTCGCACTATGCCGCCAGCAGATGTCGGGTGGCGGCACCCTGGTCACGTTCAATGTCGAGGGCGGCCGGGAGCGGGCCTTCGACATACTTCGCCGTCTGAGGATCATCGACATCTCGAACAACCTGGGCGATTCCAAGTCGCTGATCACCCATCCGGCCAGCACGACCCATCGTGCGATCGGGGAGGAGGCGCGGGAAAAGGTCGGGATCGGCGAAGGCATGTTGCGTCTTTCCGTGGGTCTGGAAGACACCTCGGATCTCGTCGCAGACCTGACCCAGGCCATCACCGGCGCACGCTGACACACACCGAACGTCCAATACACGTTTAGGCCGCATTAAAGGTTGTTTTGCTAACAACCTTAGGGTGAGTGGCGGATGCTGTCGCAAGACAGCCCGTTCGCACGCTTGTGTACCGGCACCGGAGGGTCCGGTCGGCGGAGGACTTCATGGATTCAGGTGGCGATACAGGCTCCGACATGCCGGACGGCGTGCAGGAAAGCGCCGTCCCCGCAACCGAAGAACGCCTCCAGGCCTATCGGCACATCGTTCTCCCGATCTGGGTATACGATATCGACAACGGTCGGGTGCACTGGGCCAACCCGCCAGCGCTCAAGCTGTGGCAGGCGGACACCCTCCAGGAATTGCGAAGCAGAAACCTTGCGAGGGAGATGTCCCCGACGGTTGCGAAGAGACTGCTTCAGTTCAAGGCCGATATCGAAACGGGCGGTACATTCAGCGAGCAGTGGACACTCTACCCCAATGGTTCGCCTGAAACGCTGACCTGCACTTTCTCAGGAATTCGGCTGGACGACGGCAGGATGGCGATGTTCTGTCAGGGCTCCCAGCCCGACGCGTCGACACCGGATTCGCTGCGCAGTGCCCAAGCTCTCCTGCACACGTCCGTCATGATCTCGACCTACGGACCGGACGGGGTACGGATTTACGACAACCCCGCGGCCCGCAGTTCCAAGTCCCGCCAGACGAAGACGCTGGAGGAAGAGTTCGTTCACGCCTCGGACTACCAGTCGATCATGAGTTCGATCGCACACACGGGCACCGCAAGGCTCGTCGCGGAAATGCGGACGGAGCATGGTACCCGATGGCACGAGATCAACGCGCATCGCGGCATCGATCCGGTGACCGGCGAGCAGACGGTGCACATCAGCGAAACCGACGTCTCCGCACTCAAGGAAACCGAGCAGACGGCCACCTTCCTCGCGCTGCACGACGTGCTGACCGGGCTGCCGAACCGGACATACCTCCAGCAGGTTTTCGAAAAGAAGGTCCTGGCCGCGGACGCATTCGGAGACAAGCTCGGCCTCCTCTTCATCGACCTTGACCATTTCAAGAACGTCAACGATTCGCTCGGTCACGCGGTGGGCGACAAGCTTCTCCTGGAAGTCGCCGAACGTCTCGGGAACTGCACCCGCAACAGCGATATCACGGTACGACTCGGTGGCGACGAATTCGTCGTTCTCCTCGAGGACACGGCATCGCTCGGTTCGGTGGACCGCGCGGCGCGGCGCATACAGGACGCCCTCAACCAGCCCATCGTCATCGACGAGCACGAGTTGCGCATCAGTCCGAGCATCGGGATCAGCATCTACCCCGACGAGGGCGGCACGCTCTCGGAACTGATGCAGAACGCCGACCTCGCCCTCTACGAGGCGAAGGCGAGGGGACGCAACCAGTTCTGTTATTTCTCGAAAGGCCTTCGCGTCGCCGCAGAGTCCCGGATGCAAATGGAATCCGACCTGCGCCGCGCAATCGGCGCGGGCGAACTCGAACTGCTTTACCAGCCGCAAGTCTGCTTTCGCAGGAACCAGGTCATGGGCGCGGAGGCCTTGCTGCGCTGGAACCATCCGCATCGCGGACAGATCGGCCCGGACGAATTCATCGCCGTGGCGGAAGAAAGCGGCCTGATCGAACAGATCGGGTTCTGGGTGCTACAGACGGCGGCGGTCCAGCAAATGACCTGGAACGATTCCGGTTATCCGATCAACGTATCCGTCAACCTGTCGCCACGACAGTTTCACAGCAAGGCGCTGTTGCCGGCGATCGCGGAAATTGCCGCGACGAACGGTTTCGACCCGTCGCGTTTCGATCTTGAGATAACCGAATCCATGCTCATGGGAGACAACGACAGGGCGATCGATGCCCTTCGCAGGATCGACGAGATGGGCTTCAATCTCGCGATCGACGACTTCGGCACCGGATATTCGAACCTGGTCTATCTCCAGAAGTACCCGATCCGCTGCCTGAAAATCGACAGGTCCTTCATCGCCGACCTGAACAAGACCAGCGCGATCGCCGAACTGATCATCTCCATGTGCAAGCTGCTCGACGTCAAGATCATCGCCGAAGGCGTGGAAAACGAAACGCAACTGGGTTGGTTGAAGGAACGCGGCTGCCACGCCTACCAGGGGTTCGTGTTTTCCCGGCCGATTTCCGCCGTGGCGTTCGAGTCGAGTTTCCTCACGCCCGGCACGTTCACGGAAGACTCCGGCGGCGACAGCAGCCGCCGCCAGTTTTCCGCATCGGCCTGATCAGCCGAACCCGCTTGCCGTTTCCGGAACCGTCCATGGCTGGGCGGTCTTGCCGTATCGTCCACGAAGTCCGTAGCCGCGCTGGTAGGTGAGGGAGACGGCGTCCGCAATCTGGAAACACCCGTCGTCGAGGTATTTCTCGTCGATCTCGAAGGCATCGAAGCCGCATTGCTCCATCAGCCCGACCTGGTCGGGAAGGATGTTGCCGGTCGCCCGCAACTCGCCCCGGAACCCATGCTGCATCCTCAGGCGACGGGCCTGCGAATAGGCACGGCCATCGGTGAACGCCGGGAACTCGAGAATGACGAGGTCCAGGTCGCCGACAAGCCCGGCGAGGTCGTCAAGTTCGTCGTGCGGCGCGAGTTTCACGCCGGTCCGACCCTTGCGGCCGGAGACGCGTTCGGCTTCCTCGATCAGGCGTTCCCTCGAAAGGACAATGTCGCCGTCATCCGGCATGGCCTCGCCGTCCGCCAGTTCGACCCATGGGTTGTGGACGGCAATACGCGATCTAAGCAGTGGCATAGAGTGCCTCCTTGAAGGGTTGGGCGCCAACGCGGCGGTAGGTGTCGATGAAATGCTCGTCCTCTTGACGAACCTGGAGATAGGTATCGATGATCTTTTCCACGGCGTCGGGGACTTCCTCCCCGGAGAACCCCGGACCGAGGATCTTGCCAATCGAGGCATTCTCGTCAGCGCTGCCGCCAAGGGTGATCTGGTAGAATTCGACCCCTTTCTTGTCGAGGCCGAGGATTCCGATATGCCCGACATGGTGATGACCACAGGCATTGATGCAACCGGAGATCTTCACCTGCAGCGGCCCGATGTCGTGCTGACGCGAGATGCTCTCGAAGCGGTTCGAGATCGCCTGGGCGACAGGAATGGACCGGGCCGTGGCAAGCGAACAATAGTCCAGTCCCGGGCAGGCGATGATGTCGGTCACGAGGCCGAGATTCGCGGTCGCCAGACCGTGTTCCTTGAGGCTCGCCCAGAGCGTGAAGAGATCCTGCTGACGCACGTCCGGCAGCACGAGATTCTGGGCATGGGTCACGCGGATTTCGCCGAAACTGTAGCGGTCGGCGAGCTCGGCGACCGCGCGCATCTGGTCTGAGGTCGCGTCGCCGGGAATGCCACCGACCGGCTTCAGCGAGATGTTCGCGATGGCATAACCATCGACCTTGTGCGCGGCGACGTTTGCCTTGGCCCACAGCGCGAACTCGCGATTGTCGAGCCGGGCCGATTCATAGCTGCTGTCGACCGGATCGAGGGTCTCGTATGCGGGCGGGGCGAAATAGGCGGCGATCCGCTGGAGTTCTCCCTCGTCGGGCAGCACCGAAACGGCGTCGAGGGATGCGTATTCCTCCTCCACCAGTCGGGTGAACTCCTCGGCGCCAAGTTCGTGAACGAGGATCTTGATGCGCGCCTTGTACTTGTTGTCCCGGCGGCCGAACAGGTTGTACACCCGCATGATCGCCTCGAGATAGGCGAGCAGTTCGTTTTCGGGAAGCCACTCGCGCACCGTCGCGCCGATCATGGGCGTGCGTCCCTGGCCACCGCCCACGATCACTTCGTACCCGGGCTCGCCCTCGTCGTTGAGGTGCATGCGCAGGCCGATGTCGTGGACCTTGACCGCGGCCCTGTCATGGGGCGCGCCGGTGACGGCGATCTTGAACTTGCGCGGCAGGAAGCTGAACTCCGGATGCAGGCTCGACCACTGGCGGATAAGCTCGCAGATCGGCCGGGGATCGGCGATTTCGTCCGCGGCCACGCCGGCATACTGGTCGGCCGTGGTGTTGCGGATGCAGTTCCCGCTCGTCTGGATCGCATGCATCTCGACATCGGCGAGTTCGTCGAGAATGTCCGCGGCCTGCTCGAGTTTGGGCCAGTTGTACTGGATGTTCTGGCGCGTGGTGAAGTGACCGTAACCGCGGTCATAGACATCGGCGATCCGGGCAAGACGGCGCATCTGGTCCGAGGACAGCACGCCATAGGGCACGGCGACCCGAAGCATGTAGGCATGGAGCTGGAGATAGAGGCCGTTCATCAGCCGCAGCGGACGGAATTCCTCTTCGGTCAGTTTGCCCGAGAGTCGGCGCGCGACCTGATCACGGAACTGGGCCACGCGCTGGCGCACGAACGCCTCGTCGAATTCGTCGTAACGATACATCAGCAGGTCTCCAGTGCTTCTATGGGGCCGCGCCCGATCCCGACGCCCTCGGACTGCTTTCCGAGGTCGCGGCGGACCGAGGGACCGATCGTGCGGATCCGTTCGCGGATATGGGTCGGCCTGAGGCCGGTTTCGTAGGTCTCGACGTCGACGAGGTAGGCGCCGACGACTTCGCCGGATTTCTCGACTTCCTCGGCCTTGCGGCCAAGCCAGGTCCAGGCGCTCTCGTCCAGGCCCACAAACGCGTCGTTGAGATCCGCCGACCAGTCGCCCGCCTTGGCGAAGTAGATGACGTCGCCCGTTTCAAGCGAGTTGGCGGTCAGTATCTTACCGGTCATGCGCGGATCTCCACGGGCTGGCTGTTGTTGGTGTTGCCGGCTGTTGCCGCCGGATGAGGGAAGGGAATGACCCCTTGTGCCGCGACGTCGGCGGCCGCTGTTCTCGCGGTGGGCCAGTGCAATCCGACGTAGATGATCGCCGGACCCCTGACGCCCTGGGCGCGAACGGTTCTCCTGAGATGCCGGATGGTGGTCGACAGGCACCGCTCTGTCGGCAGCGTGCCGTTCTCGACGATCGTGACGGGTGTGGCCGGGTCGATGCCGGCCTCCAGAAGCCGCGCTTCGATATGCGAACTGCTGGCGACGCCCATGTAAACCGCGAAGGCCGCTCCCTTGGCCGCAAGTGCAGACCAGTCGTGCTCCGCCGGGCCGCTCTCCGAGGTGCCCGTAAGCAGCGTCAGGCCGCGATTGACGCCTCTCGTGGTGAGCGGGAGCATCACGGATGCGGCACAGGCCGCAGCCGCCGTAATGCCGGGGACGACATCAACCGGAATGCCTTCGGACTGCAGCGCCACCTGTTCTTCCGCACCGCGGCCGAAAATGTAGGGATCACCGCCCTTGAGCCTGACGACGAAACGGCCTCGACGGGCGTGGTCGACAAGAATGGCGTTGATGCTGTCCTGGGTGGGCGAGGGTTTGCCGGGCGCCTTGCCGACGCTGATTCTTTCGGCATCGCGTCGTGCGAACTCGAGAATGCCCGGTCCGACCAGCCGGTCATAGACGATGACATCGGCTTCCTGGAGCTTGCGGCGCGCCTTGAGTGTGAGAAGTTCGGGATCCCCGGGGCCCGCGCCCACCAGAGACACCCGTCCCTGGCGGCTTTCCCGGGCCTCCGCCTGACCGGCGGAAAGCTCCTGTTCGATCGCGTCGCGGTTTGGCGTGTCGCCGTCAAGGAGCCGGTCACGCAGAGCGCCGAAAAAGAAACCGTCCCAGAACCTGCGACGGGGCAGCCCTTCCGGCAGGACATCGGCCACCCGGTCCCGCCAGGACGAGGCGAGGCGGGCAATCCGTCCGAGGTTCACCGGCAGCATGCTCTCTATGCGCGACTTCAGGCCGCGCGCGAGCACCGGCGCGGTGCCTTCGGTCCCGATCGCCACGACGACCGGATCGCGGTCGACGATCGCCGGCGTGTAGAACGTGCAGAGTTCAGGGCGATCGATCACGTTCACGGGAATGCCACGGTCGCCCGCCGCGGCCGCGGCCGCGGCATCAGCTTCGGCATCTCCAGTGGAGACGTATACGAGACTTGCGTCGTCGATGTCCGTCGGATCGAACGCGCGGGCGTGCCATTCGAGCCGACCGTTCCGGGCGAGTTCGGCGATTTCGGTCGTGACACGCGGCGAGACCACGGTCAGGCGTGCACCGGTACGGCCGACCAGACGCAGTTTCTGGGCAATTTCCTCGCCACCGCCGACCGCGACGACCTCACGTCGATCCAGATCGAAAAATACCGGAAAATGCCTCATTTCCTGCTCCAATATGCGACCACGGACCGCTCATTTTCTTCTTTGTGCCGTCTCTCCGACCCTGTAACGTCGTCACTGACGTCGTTCGGCATCGGTCGACCACACTGTTCGTCAAACCAAACGCGTTCGTTGGCCGACAAAATCTCAGATGCCCCACCGGTCTTTGAAAACGCTCTTGTTTTCGGCTTCACGGTGTGACAAACCGGTAAAACATATAGTCGTTCTTTTTACAGAACGCAATCGATAGTTAGAGACAGGGAATGAAAAAAGAAACAGTCCGGCGTGGCGGCAGGGAAACGGCAATGGATGTGGCGCCGGAACTCGGCAAGACAATCCAGCGGCTGCGCAAGGCGTACAACATGTCGCTGGGCGACCTGTCGGAGCAGTCCGGCGTCGCGAAATCGATCATCTCCCAGATCGAGCGCAACGAGACAAATCCGACGATCGGCACCATTTCCCGGTTGAGCGGCGCGCTCAACACGACCATAGACGAGGTTCTCAAGGCCCAGGGCGACGATGCCTTCCTCGAGGTTGCCGGGCGGACGGCGACACCGGTCCTGACGAGCGAGGACGGCCTGTGCACGATGCGCATCATCGGCTGGCTGAACGTCGTGCAGTACGTCCAGTGGTACGATTTTCATGCCAAACCCGGCGGCGTGCTCGAGTCGGAAGCCCACCAGACCGGTTGCGTCGAACATCTGAGCGTTCTGAAAGGCACGCTTACCGTCACGGTGGACGGGGAATCACGTGAAATCACCGAAGGGCAGACAGTGCGGTTCCGCGGAGACCGCGACCACACCATCACCAACACGGGCGGTGTCGATGCCCATGCGACCATGGTCGACATCATGAAGGTGTCGCCCGTCGACTAGACGTCAGTACCAGGCGTCGGCAACGGCCTCCTTGCGCCGGCGAACATATTCACCGAGAGCCTCGTCGGCGGCTTCGTCGATCGGCGGCGCCTCGTAATCGGCAAGCATCTGTTTCCATCGCCGGTTGGCGCGAATGGCGGTGTCGAGCGACCCATCGTCGGTCCATTGCTCATAGCTGTCGGCATTCGACATTCCGGCCTCGTAGAATGCGGTCTCGTAATTCGCCAGGGTGTGACCGCACCCGAGGAAGTGTCCGCCGGGCTCGACCTCGGCGTAGGCGTCACGACCGAGACTGTTCTCGTCGACCGGCATTCCCGACAACATGACCTGGTAGGCGCCGAGCCGGTCGGCGTCGATAAGCAGTTTCTCGTATCCGGTCGCCAGGCCGCCTTCCAGCCAGCCGGCGGAATGAAGGATGAAATGCGCTCCGCCGAGGGCAGTGGAGAACATGCTGTCGGCGCTCTCCGCCGCTGCCTGCGCGTCGGGAAGCTTGGACGAGGTCAGAGACCCGCCGCACCGCAGGGGGACGCCGAGCCGGCGCGCAAGCTGACCGATCGCGAGGTTCGACATGACCGGTTCCGGCATGCCGAACGTGGGGGCGCCGCTCTTCAGGTTCATCGAGGACAGGAAATTGCCCAGAACGAACGGGGCTCCGGAACGCACAAGTTGCGAGAACGCCCCGCAGACCATCGCCTCGGCGAGTGCCTGGGCGACGGATGCGGCCGTCGTCACCGGTCCCATCGCGCCGCTGAGAATGAAGGGCACGACGACAATGCCCTGGCCCGCGCCGCAATAGGTGCGGATAGCGTTGGTCACCACCTTGTCGACGAGCAATGGCGAGTTGGTGTTCACATTGCCCATGACGACGCAGTTTTCGTCGACGAAACGCTCGCCGAACAGGATCCGCACCATCTCCATGGTGTCCTCCGCGCGGCTCTGTTCCGTGATGGCGCCGAGGAACGGTTTGTCCGAGTAGCGCATGTGCGCGTAGACCATGTCGAGATGGCGCTTGTTCACCGCCACGTCGCAGGGTTCGCAGGTGACGAAACCCGAGTGATGCAGCGAAGGCAGCATCGCCGTCAGTTTCACGAGATTCGTGAAGTCGGCCAGGGTTCCGTAGCGGCGGCCCTTGTCGAGGCAATGGACGAAGGGCGGGCCGTAGACCGGCGCGAAAACACTGTGTTTTCCTCCGATCCGGACGGACCGTTCCGGATTGCGGGCATGCTGGACGAACTCCGCAGGCGCGCTCTTCAGCAGGTCCCTCGCCATGCCGCGGGGAAGGCGGACCCGGTTGCCGTCAACGTCCGCCGCCGCGGAACGCCAGAGTTCGAGCGCGGCCGGATCGTCGCTGAAGGCGATACCGTTTTCCTGGAGGAGCCAGTCGGCCTGGTCCTCGATGTGGGCAAGCGCATCCTCGTCGAGAAAGGCATAGTAGGGGATGGCCCGTGTAATGTAGGCCGGAGCAGGGGCCGTCTGACGGCTCGCTCTTCGGGCACGCCGGCCGGCTGGTCGCATGGTCGTCCCCTGACTTGAATTTCCACACCGTTGGGCGATCATACGGCATTGCCGGGATCCCGGCGTCACCATCAAGACCCTTCTGCAGACGGGAGCGACAGGTTTGAAGGCATTTTCCGAGATTTGCGAGGAGGCTGCACGCCATCATGGCGGAATGCCGGCGATCGAACGCGACCTTCCGCACGTTTCTGCGCCGGCGGATCTTGCGGCGACACCGGACGACAGGTGCCTGTCCCTGATGACGAAATGCGTGTTCCAGGCGGGATTCAACTGGCGCGTCATCGAAAACAAGTGGCCTGATTTCGAAACCGTCTTTCACGGGTTCGACCCGCACAGGATGGCATTTCTCGACGACGAGGCGATCGAGGTCATCGGACGCGACGTGAGGATCGTCCGCAACGTGGCGAAGATCGTCACGGTGCCGGCAAACGCGAGGTTTGTCCTCGACGTGTCACGTGAACATGGCGGTTTCGGACGGTTTCTCGCCGAGTGGCCGCCGGACGACCTCGTCGGGCTCTGGACCGTGCTGAAAAAGAGGGGCGCGCGCCTTGGCGGCAACACGGGCCAGTATTTCCTGCGCTTCATCGGCAAGGACGCATTCATTCTTTCGCGCGACGTGATCACGTGCCTCCAGAGAAGCGATGTCCTCGAGGTAGGCCCGGCGACGTCGCGAAAGGCGTTGCAATCGGCCCAGGATGCGTTCAACCAGTGGCACGAGGAAACAGGCATGCCATACACCCATCTCAGCCGGATCGCCGCGCTCTCGGTGGGCCCGCACTGACCGGCAGGTGAACGCAACGCGATCGAAAGACCCCTGACATGACGATCAGCCCCCTCGACTCCCAGGTGTTCGGCAACCTGTTCGGTTCACAAGACATGAACTCGGTCTTTGCCGACGATATGCGCTTCGTCCGCATGCTCGACGTGGAAGCCGCTCTCGCGCGCGTCCAGGCAAGGCTCGGCGTCATCCCCGAAGAGGCCGCCGAGGTCATATCGTCGAAAGCCAGTGCACAGATCCTGGATTTCGACAAGTTGCGCGCAGGCACCGAGAAAGCCGGATTCCCCGTGATCCCGGTCGTCGCTGCCCTCAGCGAAGCCTGTGGCGAGGAGGCGGGCAGATACGTCCACTGGGGCGCGACAACCCAGGACATCGTCGATACGGCGCTCGTGCTCCAGATGCGCGACGCCTTCGACCTGATCGAACGCGATCTGGACACAATCGCGTCGGAGCTAGCCGCACGGGCCAACACGTATCGTGAAGCGGTCATGGCCGGACGGACGCATCTCCAGCATGCAGTGCCGGTGACCTTCGGCTTCAAGGTTGCGGTGTGGCTGTCGTCCCTGCTGGACCTGCGCGACATGATGCCGGGACTTCGCGAAAGGTGCCTGCGCGTCCAGTATTCCGGTGCCGCAGGCACGCTTTCAGCACTTTCCGAGAACGGGATCGCGGTCTGCGACGCTCTGGCGGACGAACTCTCGCTTGGCCGTTCCGACATTTCCTGGCACACGCGGCGTGCACCGGTCGCCGAGGCCGCCTCGTTTCTCTCGCTCGTCTGCGGGGCCCTGGCCAAGATTGCCAAGGACGTGATCCTGATGTCGCAGACGGAAGTCGGCGAAATGGCCGAAACCTCGCAGAAGGGAAGGGGCGGCAGCAGCACGATGCCGCAGAAGCGCAACCCGGTCATGAGCGAATACGTGCTTGCGTGCACGCGCAACGTTCATGCCATGCTGCCTGTCATGATGGGGGCGATGGTGCACGACCAGGAACGCGCGACGGACAGTTGGCAGGCCGAATGGGCGGCCCTGCCTGCAATGTTCGCCCTGACCGGCGGCGCGCTGTCCCGGATGCGCGCCGTCGCGACGGAAATGCACGTCGACACCGACCGTATGCGCCGCAATCTCGACATGACCGGTGGCCTGATCATGGCGGAAGCCGTCCAGACCGCGCTCCGCGAAAGGCTGGGGCACGAAAAGGCGCACGACGCCGTCACCACGGCCTGCCGTGTGGCGATGGGGGAAAACATTCCATTGCGCGACGCCCTGCTGCGGGATGCCGAGATCATGAGCGTCGTGTCCGAAACAGAGATCGACAGCGCACTTGCTCCGGAGAACTATACAGGCTGTTCCGACGAACTGATCGACCGCGTGCTCGCACGGATGTAATCACGGATACAACGCAAGGAAAGAACCGATATGGCAGAGATGGACGTCAACGGCACCAGGCTGCATTACCGTATCGACGGGAATACATCCGCACCGGTGCTTGTCTTCAGCAATTCCCTCGGCACCCGCCTCGAGATGTGGGACGCCCAGTACGATGCGCTGGCATCGCAATATGCCATCCTGCGCTATGACAGCCGCGGCCACGGACAGTCTGCCGCACCAGAGGGCGACTACAGCATCGACCAACTCGGGCGCGACCTCCTGGAGCTGCTCGACGGGCTCGGGATCAAGCGTTTCCGGTACTGCGGCCTGTCCAAGGGCGGCATGGTGGGCCAGTGGCTGGGAGCCGAGGTCGGCGACCGCATCGACAGGCTCGTGCTTTGCAACACCTCGAGTCATCTCGGTCCGAAGGACCTCTGGAACGACCGCATCGCTGCGGTCCTCGAGGGCGGCATGGGGGCGATCGCGGACGGGGTCGTCGATCGGTGGTTCACTCCCGGTTTCCAGACGCGCGACCCCAGCGAGGTGAACCGCATCAAGGACATGATCCTGTCCACGCCACCTCAGGGCTACGCGGGTTGCTGCGCGGCAATCCGGGACATGGACCTTCGGGGCAGGCTTTCCGAAATCAGCGCGCCGACCCTGGTGATCGCCGGGGACAGCGACCCGGCGACGCCGGTCGACCACGCCGAAGCGATCGCGGACGGGATCTCGGGCGCGGAACTGCATGTCATCGCCGATGCCGCGCATCTGTCGAACATCGAACAGAGCGCGGCCTTCACCGCGGTCCTTTCCCGTTTCCTCGAATAGGAGCATTCAATGAGTTCTGACACCTATGAAGCCGGAATGGGCGTTCGCCGCGCCGTTCTCGGCGACGAACATGTCGATCGTGCCACGGCGGCCGCCGACAGCCTGACGGAGGAGTTTCAGGAGTTCATCACGCGTTATTGCTGGGGCGAGATCTGGACACGCGACGGGCTCGACCGGAAGACCCGCAGCCTCATCAACCTGTCCATGCTCGCGGCCATCAACCGGCCGGACGAGTTCAAGCTTCACGTCAAGGCGGCCGTGCATAACGGCGTCACGATCGCCGAGATGAAAGAAGCCCTCATGCAGACCGCGATCTATGCGGGCGTCCCTGCGGCCAACAGTGCCTTCCACTGGGCGCGGGAAGTGCTCGTCGGCATGGGCATCGAAATCGACTGAAACCCGAACTGGGCCTGCGCGAAGGGGGTGCTTCGGTCAGGTCCCCGCGCCGAGCGCGTCGGCGAGGGCCGGAAAGTCGTCGACGATGAAGTCGTGCGCAGGGTTGGGTTCGGGATCCGGAGGCCCGGCAGGTCCCCATTCGTCCGGGCGCCTCACGAAGGCGGTTCGGTATCCGCAGGCCTTCGCGGCGTCGAGGTCGAAATTGTGGCACGCGACCATGCAGCATTCGCCGGGCTCGAGCTGCAGGTAGCGGGCCACCGAATTGTAGGCCTCGGGCAGAAGCTTGTACTTGCCGATGCCCTCGCAGGAAAACACCGCATCCCAGTGCAGGCCGTTGTGGCGTGCCGTGTCCATGATGATCCGGAAACTCAGGATCGTGAAGGATGCGCAGAGAAAGTGCTCTCGAAGCCTGGGCAGTACCGAGGGAAAGTCCGGCCAGCAATCGAAACTGTGTGGCCGCTCGTAGGCGATGAAGTGACGCTCGTCGCCGTTGAACGCATCGAGGCCGTGTTCCGCGAGCACATCGTCGAGCACGGCCCTGTGAGCGCCATCGAATGTGTAGGCCGGCGGTTCGTGCTCACCGAGATTGAGCATGCGCTTGAGAGAACGGCGCCGGATCTCGTTGGCCATTTCCGGCCAGTCCCGGTCTTCCCCGTGACGCCGGCCGACCTCGGCAAGCGCGGAGGAAAATCCGG
Source organism: Hyphomicrobiales bacterium (assembly GCA_965227875.1). Taxonomy (GTDB): domain Bacteria; phylum Pseudomonadota; class Alphaproteobacteria; order Rhizobiales; family JAJFHC01. The sequence goes on along the minus strand of OZ245783.1, from coordinate 4,457,936 downwards.
TGTGCCAGTCGAGTATGGTGCCGCCCGTATCGAAAGTGAGGGCCTTGATCCCGTTCTGGGGCATCGTTCATTTTCCTCCGGATCGCCGAACGCTGTCAGAACGTCTCGGCTTTCGTCGTCAGGGCCACGATCAGCCGGTCGAGGGTCTCGAGGTCGGCTTCGCTCAGGCCCTCGAGAAGCGCCGACTCGTAGGCCAGGGCTTCGGGAACGATCTCAAGGTAGGTCTTGCGCCCGCGCCGGGTCAAAGACAGTTCCGTCATGCGGCCGTCCCGGGCGTCACGATTGCGTGACACGAGGCCCCGGTCGCTCAGGCGCGCGACCGCGCGGCTGACCTTGATCTTGTCCATCTCGCTGTGTTCGGCGATGACCTTGGCGGGCAGGGGACCGAACTGCCCGAGTGTCGCCACGACCCGCCATTCGGGGATGGAGAGGCCGTAGGTCTGCTCGTATTGCCGCGCCAGAGCCTGGCTGACTTTCGCGGCCAGTACATTGAGTCGATACGGCAGGAATGCCTCGAGGCGCAGCGGTTCCGTCATGGATTTCCGTGATTTTAGTTGCACATGAAACTAAAAAGTTGCAAATGAAACTATATTAGGACACGCCACGGCAACTCGTAAATGATTTCGGCCCGTTCGACCCTGCCGGCGGCGGGCGACGGGTCTCGACAGGAGGTGGATCATGGGCAGCAATTACGTTTCCTTTCCGCGCATCGAGGGCGAGGCATCGCGACAGGCACATTGCGACCTGCCCGAGGGCACCTTCGAACGCGAACTCGGCAAGGAAGGCTTTTTCGGGCCGGCCACGATGATGTACCACAGCCATCCGCCGACCGGCTGGCTGAGTTGGGAAGGCCCTCTCAGGCCGCGGGCGTTCGACCTGGCGAAGTTCGACAAGCCGACGGCGAGCCCCTGGGACGCCAGGCTTGTGCTGCACAATTCCCACGTCAAGATGCGCCACTGGGTGAGCGACGGGAAGATGGACCACCTGGTGCGCAATGGCGACGGGGATGAACTGCTGTTCATTCACCGGGGCAGCGGCTCGCTCTTCTGCGACTACGGCCATCTGGAATTCGCCACGGGCGATTATGTGGTCCTGCCCCGCAGCACGATGTGGCGGGTCGAATCGTCGTCTCCCGTGACGATGTTGCTGATCGAGAGCACGAACGGCTCCTACAAGATCCCCGAGCGCGGTCTCGTGGGCCGCCATGCCGTCTATGACGAAGCCATTCTCGATACACCCGCGATCGACGAAGCCTTCAAGGACCAGAAGGACGAGAAGGAATGGCAAGTGCACATCAAGCGCCGCAACCGGCTCTCGACGGTCACCTATCCGTTCAACCCGCTCGACGCGGTGGGATGGCACGGCGATCTCTCGCCCGTGCGGCTCAACGTGAAGGACATCCGGCCGCTGATGAGCCACCGCTACCACCTGCCGCCCTCGGCCCACACGACCTGGGTGGGGAACCGGTTCGTCATCTGCACCTTCACGCCGCGGCCCTTCGAAAGCGACCCGGGCGCGCTCAAGGTGCCGTTTTTCCACAACAATGACGACTATGACGAGGTCATCTTCTATCACGCCGGCGATTTCTTCAGCCGGGACAACATCGAAGCGGGCATGGTGACCTGGCACCCTTGCGGTTTCACCCACGGTCCACATCCCAAGGCGCTGCAGGCGATGTACGAGGCGCGCAAAGCCGCGACCGACGAATACGCCGTCATGCTCGACACCCGGGACGCCCTCGAAATGGGAGACGACGCGGCCGGCGTCGAGTTCGCGGAGTATTCCGAGAGCTGGAAGGCGAAGGACGGCCCGGTGAAGGCCCCCTCGATCCCGCGGCAGGCGGCGGAATAGGGCCTTGCGTCAACGACGGCCGCATACGGGAGGAGCATCCAGGTGAAACTGGCCACGCTCGGGAACGGACAGCGCGACGGCAGGCTCGTTTTCGTGTCCGCAGACCTGTCCCGCCAGACAGCGGCGGACGGTTTCGCGCCAACGCTCCAGGCCGCGCTGGACAACTGGTCCGATATGGAGAGCCCCATGCGCGACGCATGGCATGCCTTCGACGCGAACCGGGACGCAGGCGAACCGTTCGACCAGGACATGGCACGGTCGCCACTGCCGCGCGCCTACCAGTGGGCTGACGGAAGCGCCTATCTCAACCATGCCGAACTGGTGCGCAAGGCACGCAACGCCGAGATGCCGGAGAGCTTTCTCACCGACCCGCTGATGTACCAGGGCGGGTCCGACAGCTTTCTCGACCCGCGCCAGGACATCGAGATCGCCGACGAGGCCTGGGGGATCGATTTCGAGGCCGAGGTGGCCGTGGTGACCGACGACGTCCCGATGGGCGTTTCGGCCGAAGCCGCGGCCGGGCATGTCAAGCTGCTGATGATCGTCAACGATGTCAGCCTGCGCCATCTCATCCCTGGTGAACTCGGCAAGGGCTTCGGGTTCTTCCAGGCAAAACCCTCGAGCGCATTCGGCCCCGTGGCCGTGACCCCCGACATGCTGGGTCCGGCCTGGAAGGACGGAAAGATCCACCTGCCACTGCGCGTCGATTACAACGACGCATGGTTCGGCGATCCGGATGCCGGTGTCGACATGAATTTCTCGCTGCCGGAACTGATCGCACACGCCGCACGCACGCGGCCGCTGGGGGCAGGGACGATCATCGGGTCAGGCACGGTGTCCAATCGCGACAGGACACGGGGTTCCTGCTGCCTTGCGGAAAAACGCATGATCGAGATCATCGACGAAGGCGAGGCGCGAACGCCATTCATGCGTTTCGGGGATACGATCCGGATCGAGATGTTGGACAGGGACGGCGGGTCCGTCTTCGGAGCAATCAAACAGAAGGTGGTGAGATACGATGTCTAAGGGATTTGCCTCGACCGGCGACATGGCGGAGAAACAGATCACTTTCGCCGAACTGGGCGAAGGTCTCTATGCGTTCACGGCCGAAGGAGACCCGAACAGCGGCGTGATCGTCGGCGACGACGGCTGTATCGTCATCGACGCCCAGGCGACGCCGGTCATGGCGCAGACCGTGATCGAGAAGATCCGCACCGTCACCGACAAGCCGGTGAAACACGTGGTCCTCACCCACTATCACGCGGTGCGCGTTCTCGGCGCCTCGGGATACGGCGCGCAGGAGATCATCGCGTCCAACCTGACGCGCAACATGATCGTCGAGCGTGGCCAGCAGGACTGGGACTCCGAATACGGAAGATTCCCGCGGTTGTTTCAGGCCGCCGACAGCGTGCCCGGCCTGACATGGCCGACCATGACCTTCGAGAGTTCCATGTCGCTCTGGCTGGGCGATCGCGAGGTCCGCCTGATGCATATCGGACGCGGCCACACGATGGGGGATATCGTGGCCTGGGTTCCCGACGCCAAGGTGATGTTTTCCGGCGATCTCGTCGAATACGGCGCGGCACCCTATTGCGGGGATGCGCATTTCTCCGACTGGCCGACCACGCTCGAACGTCTCGACTCCTTCGGTGCCGAGAAACTCGTGCCGGGCCGCGGCGACGCGCTGACCTCGGCAGACATGGTCCGGGACGGCATCGCCGGTACCCGCGGCTTTCTCGAAACGCTCTACGGCATCGTGCGCGAGCACGTGGCCAAGGGATCCTCGCTCAAGGAAACATTCGACGCCGTGAAGGAATCCATGTCCCCCAAATACGGGGACTGGGTGATTTTCGAGCACTGCCTGCCGTTCAACGTCTCCCGCGCCTACGACGAAGCGAAGGGCATGGACCATCCCAAGATCTGGACGGACGTCCGCGACCAGGAGATGTGGCAGCAGCTACAGAACTGACCCCCTTGCCCGGGTGACGTGCCGTGCCTGAACATACCTACCAGTACAGCTACACGCGCTCGACCGATCAGGACGCCGGCACTCCCGCGCGCCACAAGGTTGTCGTCGTCGGTGCCGGTCCTGTCGGGATGACGCTCGCGCTCGATCTGGCACAACGCGGCGTCCCGGTCGTGCTGCTCGACGACAACAACCGCATCGGCGAAGGCTCACGGGCCATCTGCTTCTCGAAGCGCACGCTCGAGATCTTTGATCGTCTCGGCGTCGCCGACTGGCAGGTGGAGAAGGGCGTGACCTGGAACCTGGGCCGTCTTTTCTGGCGCGACGCGGAAGTCTATTCCTTCGACCTGCTGCCGGAACCGGGCCACAAGATGCCGGCCTTCATCAACCTGCAGCAATATTATGTCGAGGCGCACCTGGCGGCGGCCTGTGCGCGGAACGAGCTTATCGACCTGCGCTGGAAGAACAGGGTCACGGGCGTCAGGAACGCGACCGAAGGTGTCGACGTGGCGATCGATACGCCGGACGGCCCGTACCGCCTTCACGCCGACTACCTGGTGGCAGCCGACGGCGCAAGGTCGGCCTTGCGCGACATGCTCGGGATCGCCTTCCGTGGGCAGGTGTTCGAGGACCGGTTTCTCATTGCCGACGTGCGCATGTCCGCGGATTTTCCGCCCGAGCGCTGGTTCTGGTTCGAACCGCCTTTCCACAACGGGCAGTCCGCGCTCCTGCACAAGCAGCCCGACAACGTCTGGCGCATCGACCTCCAACTGGGATGGGACGCCGACCCGGAGGTCGAAGCGCGCCCGGACCGCGTGCGGCCCCGGCTCGAGAAGATGCTCGGCGGGCGCGAATTCGAACTGGAGTGGGTGAGCGTCTACACGTTTCAGTGCCGGCGCATCGAGCAGTTCGTTCACGGGCGCACGATCTTCGCCGGCGACAGCGCGCACCAGGTCTCGCCATTCGGTGCCCGGGGCGCAAACAGCGGCGTGCAGGATGCGGAAAACCTGGCCTGGAAACTCGAACGCGTCCTTACAGGCCGTTCCCCGGCATCGCTTATCGGGTCCTATCACGACGAACGAAGCCAGGCGGCGGATGAGAATATCGGCCATTCGACGCGGAGCACCGACTTCATCGCACCCGCCGACGACGTGACCCGGCTCTTTCGCGACGCGGTCCTGGACCTCGCCTCGCGGGCGCCGTTCGCACGCACGATGGTGAATTCCGGCCGTCTCTCGACACCCTGCGTCTATGATACGGACCTTACGACGCCGGATATGGATACGTTCGGCGGGCGTGCATCTCTCGGAGGGGTGGTCCCGGATACACCGCTGCAGGACCGCGACGGCCAACCCGTCTGGCTGCTCGATCTGCTGGGCCCGGGTTTCACGCTGATCGTGACGGACGAGCAAGATACCGGAGGCCTCGACCGCGATATCGCGACACTGCGTATCGGGACGCAGTATGTGGACGCCGACGGCCTCTTCGCTGAGCGTTTCGATGCAACGCCGGGGGCGTGTTACCTCGTCCGCCCCGACCAGCATCTTTGCGCGCGGTGGCGCCATTACGATGCCGGCAGGATAGATGCCGCACTGAGAAAGGCTACGGGACAGTCCGATGAGTGAACTCGTAAAATCACCGAACCTCGAAAATGCAGATGTGGTCTACAACCGGATCCTCGCCGCGCACCAGGGGCTCGACATGGCGGAAAGCGCCGCGTTCAACGCACGGCTGGTCCTCGTGCTGGCCAACCACATCGGCGACGAAGACGTCATAGCGCAGGCCCTGGAACTGGCGCGAGGCGACAGGACAGACTGAACTCAGGCCGGACGCCCTGTCGGGATGACTTCGTATCCGGGCTCCTCCGGTTCGTCGTCGACCATTTCGGCGGGGAAGCCGGGGGCCAACACCTCGGTACCGCATGCGTCCTCGAGACGCCTGATGATGTTCGGAGACCATTCCCTCGCTCCGTATTTCTCGAGACCGTCCTTGAATATGCTGATCAGCAGCGGTGACACTTCGAGCGGCACGCCGGCACGCTCGGCGATGTCCTGGAACAGGCCGATATCCTTCAGAACCAGGTCCATGGTGAAGTTGATATCGCGGGACCCGTTCAGGATGACCTGGCTTTCGGTCTCGTGGACGAAGGAATTGCCCGACGAAATCTTGATCGCCTCGTAGGTGGTGTTGATATCCATGCCGGCCATCTTGCACGTGGTCAGCGCCTCGCACAGTGTCACGAGATTGGCCGTGGCGAGATAATTGGTCATGACCTTGAGGACGGAGGCCGACCCGAGCGGTCCGGTATGCAGAACCCTGCGCCCAAGCGTGGTGAGCACGGGCAGGATCCTCTCGAACGTATGGCGCTCGCACCCTGCGAAAATGGATATGTTTCCAGTCGCTGCGCGATGGCAGCCGCCCGAGACCGGACAGTCCACGGCTTCGCCACCGGCAGCGAGGACTTTCTCTCCGAGACGTTTGACTTCGGCCTGGTCTGTCGTCGACATCTCGAGCCAGATCTTGCCTTCGGAGAACCCGGCAAGCACACCGTCTTCGGCTTCCATCACCGCGGCGCTGGCGGCCGGAGAGGGAAGGCAGGTGATGACGATGTCGCAGGCTTGGGCCAGTTCGCGCGGCGTGTCCGCCCAGCCTGCGCCATTGTCGAGGAACGGCTGTGCCGCCGAACGGTCGAGATCGCGGACCGTCAGGTCATGTCCGTTGCGGAGTATGCTGCCGGCGAGTTTGCCGCCGACGTTTCCAAGTCCGATGAATCCGATTTTCATAGCCGCCGTCCTCCGCTGTTTCTCGCGCGCAGCGATTGGCATGGCGAAACCGGGTAAGGCAGACCAGCGAAATTATTTCAGTGATGCCCCGTCGAGAGCGGAACGCTCAGAAATCCGCGAAACCTGACACGGCCTCCGCGGACGGGCTGGCCACTCAGCCCGTAATCCGGAAAGCGGTCGATGAAGCGGGAAATCGCGATCTTGCCCTCCAGCCGGGCGAGGCTCAGTCCTGCACAGGTGTGCGGACCGGACGCAAAGGCGAGATGGCGGTTCGGATGCCGTGAAACGTCAAGCCGGTCCGGGTCGGGGAACTGGGCCGGATCCCGGTTGGCCGCGCCGATGCACAGGGTAATACGCGTGTCTGCAGGCATGGAGAGGCCGCCCAGTTCGACCGGTCCCGTCGTGATGCGGTTGCCGAGCTGGTTGGAGCTCTCAAACCGCAGGAACTCCTCGACGGCGCTGTCGATCAGGCCCGGATCGTCCAGCAGGCGGGCGCGTTCATCCGGCCATTCCATGAGCGCATAAAGCCCGTTTCCGATCAGGTTGGTGGTCGTTTCGTGCCCGGCGTTCAGGATGAAGATGCAGTTCTGCAGGAGTTCGGTCTCACTCAGTTTCTCGCCGTCGATCTCGCCCTCAATGAGGCGTGTCAGGACATCGGACGAGGGGTCGCCGGGATTCTTGCGGCGGTCGGCGACGAGTGTCCTCAGGTAGTCGACGAACTCGACCACGGCCTCGTTGCCCCGTCTTTCCTGGTCGGGCGTCAGCGTCGGTTCGAGCGCACCGAGGATCGCAAGCGACCAGTTCCTCAGCGGTTCTCTTTCCTCACGGGGCACGCCAAGCAGGTTGCCGATGATCTCGACCGGTATGGCGGAGGCGAAATCCTCGATCAGGTCGAACTCACCCTTGTCCTGCGCGCGGTCGAGGAGTCCGTCGACCAGGGCGATCAGCCCCGCTTCCATGCTGGCGATGGCGCGCGGCGTGAGGGCGCCCACGATGAGCTTGCGGACACGCGTATGGAGCGGCGGATCGTTGAAGACAAGGCTCGTCGTATGATGTTCGAAAAGCGGCGACTCTCCGTATTTGGGCCCGAACTCCTTCTTCTTGTCGGAACTGTAGCGCCTGGTGTCCCGGTAGATTTCCAGCAGGTCTGCATAGCGGCAGACGAAATAGGAGCCGTCCGGACACAGGTGGACCGGATCATGGCGCAGAAGTGCGCGATAGACGGGGTAGGGATTGTCGTAGAAGGACCGGGGAAGGTTCCGCGGATCGAACCGTTCGATCACGTCACGTTCCTCCGCCTCGCTCCAGCCGGGGTCGGCCTGGCGTCGCGGAAGCCAGTGGGCCTGCGTGTCCATGGTCATTGTCCCATCCTCGCCATATGACGTCCTTGTTGTTGAATATCCCGGCGCGAACGTGTTGCCTAGACACAGGCGCAACCAAGGGACGGCCCAGCAGACATGTTCGTCGAGAATTATCTCCCCTACCTGCTTGCCCAGGCAGCGGAGAAAACAAGCCTGCCATTCCACCGCACGCTCAAGCAGCAGGCAATCAAGGAATCGGAATGGCGTGTTCTGTCCACGCTCTACGATGCCGAGCAGGGGATGAGCATCTCGCGTCTCGCGGGCCATGTTCTCGTTCCGCAATCGACACTCTCACGCCGCCTCGACGGCATGGAAATGCGAAACCTCGTCAGCCGGACCGCGGATTCGGCCGACCGGCGGAACGTGAGGCTCGTGCTGACGCACCATGGCCGGGACCTGGCGCGAGCGCTGATCGCCGCTGCGCGGGACCGGGAAGACCTCGACACCAGCGGGCTGTCCGCCGACGAGATCGGGACGCTGAAGTCGATATTGCAAAAACTCGTGCTGCCCGATGATAAGAAATCCTGATTATTTTAGATATAAACATTTCCATTTGCACATAATTTGCGATCTGATAGCCTTCCTCTCGCGCGAATACGGAGAACGCCCATGCTGAACGACCGGATCGAACGGCGATGGATCGAGGCCTTCCTCGATGTTTTCAGGCTCTGCAACGTCGGCAAAGGCGAAGCGGTCGCGATCCTGTCCGAGACCCAGTCCCGCGCGCTCAACGTCCACCTGACCGAACTCGCCCTCCTGGAACTGGGCGCCAGACCCGTACACGTTACCGCGGTCACGCCGCCGCAGACCGCACCGGTGCCTGTGCGCTCAACCGGAGGTTCGCATTCCCTGAAGGAGCATCCGTGCATCCTCGCCGCCCTGGGCGCCTGCACCATGGTGGTCGACCTGACCGTCGAGGGGCTGCTCCATGCCCCCGAGCTTCCCGGTATTCTCAAATCCGGCCCCCGCGTCCTGATGATCTCCAACGAACACCCCGACGCGCTGGAACGCCTTGCACCCGACCCCGAGCTGACCCCACGGGTCAAGGCGGCGATCAAGCGGTGCCGGGCCACGTCGTCGATGAAGGTCACCTCGGCTGCCGGGACCGATCTCGACGTCGTCATGGAAGGCGCGTCGACGGCGGGGGTCTGGGGCTATACGGATCGCCCCGGCACCGTCGCCCACTGGCCGGCCGGCCTTGTGGTCTCCTTCCCCAGGGCAGGCAGCGTGAACGGGACCCTGGTCCTCGATGCGGGAGACGTGAACCTCACCTTCAAGAGATATCTCGAGCGTCCGGTCACGCTTGTGATCGAGGACGACTACGTGACCCGTATCGACGGCGACGGCACGGACGCCGAACTCATGCGGCGCTACATGTCCGCCTGGGGCGACCGGGAAGCCTATGCGGTGTCGCACGTCGGCTGGGGGATGAACCCGAACGCGCGCTACGAGGCGCTCGCGTTCTACGACCAGAGGGACACGAACGGGACGGAAGTCCGGGCCTATGCCGGCAATTTCCTGTTCTCTACGGGTGCGAACGAGTTTGCCGGGCGGTTCACGGAGGGTCATTTCGACCTGCCGGTAAGGGGGTGCACGATCACCCTGGACGGAGAGACCGTGATCGACGCCGGCGATATCGTCGAAGGGGTGTTCGGATGACCGGCACCATGATCTTCGTGCACGGTGTGGGCGGGTCCTCGCGTGTCTGGCCGGAACAGGTGCGCCATTTTTCCGCCGATCACCGCGTGCTTTGCTGGAACGTGCCGGGCTATGGCGGCCGTCCGCTGCCGGACCCCTTCACATTCGAGGCCATCGCGGATCGGCTTGCCGAAGACATGACGGCTTTTGGCATCGACCGTGCGGTGGTCGTTGGCCATTCGTTCGGCGGCATGATCGCGCAGCAACTGGCCAAGACCCATCCGGGGCGGATCAGCCGACTTGTCCTCTCGGGCACGAGCCCCGCGTTCGGCAACCCGGACGGTGAATTCCAGAAGCGCTTCGTCGCCGACCGTCTCGGTCCGCTCGATGCCGGACGGACGATGGCCGACCTCGCCCCGGGGATCGTCGCGTCCCTGATGGCGGACGGCGCGGACGATGACGGACGCGCGGTCGCGGTCGAGGCCATGTCCAGTGTCGAACAGGCCACTTACCGCGCCTCCATGGAACTTCTCGTGACCTTCGACCTCAGGGCCTCGCTGGCCGACATATCCATGCCGACGTTCGTCCTCGCCGCGGAAAAGGACGCCAGCGCGCCGGCCGCGATGATGTCCCGGATGGCCGCGAAAATCCCCGGCAGCCGGTTTCACGAGATCCCGGAGGCCGGTCACCTGGCCAACCTCGAGCGGCCGGCAGCCTTCAACTCAGCGATCCGTACCTTCCTGAAGGAGACAGCAGATGAGCGATAGTGCCGACAGGGCGATGTTCGATCCCGAAGCCTTCCGGCTCGACGAGCAGGAAAGCCGGCTGACTGCGAAGGCCCGCGAACTCGGCCGCACGCTGTTCGCCGAACGGGCCTCGAAATGGGACCGCGAGGCGGTGTTTCCCTCGCAGAACTACAAGGATATGCACGAGCATAATTTTCTCGGCATCTGCATTCCCGAAGAGGACGGAGGCGAGGGGGCCGGCTTTCGCGCCTATTGCCTGACCGCGGCCGAGATCGGCCGCTATTGCGGTGCAACCGCCCTGACCTGGAACATGCATGTGTGCTCTTGCCTGTGGAGCGGGCCGCTCGCGGACGATCTGGACATGACGGATGCCGACCGCGAGGAACACCGGCGTCGGCGCTCGGTGCATTACCGGCGGATCCTCGACGATGGCGCGGTCTATTCGCAGCCCTTTTCCGAAGGCAGTTCCGCGGCCGCGGGTTTCACGCCCTTCGCCACTCAGGCCACGAAGGTCGACGGTGGATACAGGGTTTCCGGCAAGAAGATCTTCGCGTCGCTGGCGGGCCATGCGGATTATTACGGGGTCCTGTGCACCCTGATCCACGAAGACCGCAAACCGAGCCGGCGCGACACGCTCTATCTCGCCATCCCGGCGGACGCCGACGGTATTTCCGTAGTGGGCGACTGGGATCCGCTCGGCATGCGGGGCACGGTTTCGCGCACGCTGCTCTTCGACGACGTCTTCGTGGAGGACGACGGCCAGCTCATGCCGCAGGGCGTGTATTTCCAGGCCGCCTCGTCCTGGCCGCACATGTTTCTCACGCTTTCGCCGACATATATGGGCATCGCCCAGGCGGCCTATGATTTCACCGTGAGCTACCTGCGCGGCGAGGTGCCGGGAACCCCGCCGGTGAAGCGGCGCATGTATCCCACCAAACAGCTCGCCGTCGCCGAGATGCACACCAAGCTCGAATGCGCGAAGGCGATCTGGTTCCAGGCGATCACCGAAGCGGGCCCGCAACCGAGCAAGGAGCAGGTGCTGCGGGCCTATACCGCGCAGTACACGGTCATGGAAACGGCCAACGACCTATGCCGGCTGGCAATCCGGACATGCGGGGGTCAGTCCATGCTGTGTGCGCTGCCGCTGGAACGTCTCTACCGCGACAGCCGGTGCGGCTCGCTGATGCTTCCCTGGACGGCGGAACTCTGCCTCGACAGGATCGGACGCGAAGCGCTTTACGAAGCAGGCGAAAGCGATGACTGAGACGGGCAGCATTGCCCGCTGGATCGACTGCCACGCACGGTTCACGCCCGCCAAACCCGCGCTTGCCGTACCCGGCCGGGACCCGGTCACGTATGGCCGTCTCTCCCATTGGTCGCGGGGGATCGCCGCCACGCTCCGCGACGTTCACGGTATACGGCGCGGCAACAGGGTCTGCTACCTGGGCTTCAACCATCCCGAGATGGTCGCGCTGCTTTTCGCGTGTGCCCGCATCGGTGCCATCGCGGTGCCGATGAACTGGCGGCTCGCGGACGCGGAAATGGCATATGTCATTTCCGATTGTACGCCCGGATTGCTGGTTTGCGACGACAGTCACCGGGAGACCGCCCGGAACATCGCGGGCAGCCTGCCGGTCGCCACCCATGACGACCTCGAGGGAACGCCGCTGACAGCCGGTCAAGGGACGGACGAGGACGGGACGGACGAGGGCGGGCCGGATGACGCGATCCTCATCGTCTACACGTCGGGGACGACCGGCCGCCCCAAGGGCGCGGTGCATACCCAGCGGTCCCTGTTCTTCAATGCGCTCAACAGCCTGCACATGCACGCCATGCATGCGAGCGACGTCATTCTCACCGTGTTGCCGCTGTTCCACGTCGGCGGCCTCAACATCCAGCTCACGCCGGCGCTCTATTGCGGCGCGACCGTCCTGCTGCACGAACGCTTCGAACCGGGAGCTACCCTGGACGCGATCGTCGCCGACAGGCCGAGCCTGACCGTGCTTGTCCCGGCAACAATGGAAGCCATTATGCGGGAGGCGGGATGGGCGGACGCCGACCTGTCCTCTCTGCGCATGTTGTCCACCGGGTCGTCCGTCGTCCCGACCGGCCTGATTTCAGCGTTCGAAGCGCGGGGCGTGCCCGTGGTCCAGGTCTACGGGTCTACGGAAACCTGCCCGATCGCCGTCTACCAGCGGCCGGGCGAGGGGCGGACCCATCCGCTCTCGACCGGAAAAACCGGGCTGCACTGTTCGGTCCGCCTTACCGACAGCCGGGGCCAATCCGTGGAAGTGCCGGACAAGGATGGCCAGATCGAGGTTCGCGGTCCGAACGTCATGAGCGGCTACTGGCGAAAGCCGGACGAAACCGCGGCAGTGCTCAGGGACGGCTGGTTCGCCACGGGGGATATCGGCCGGTTCGATACGGACGGCTATCTCTATTTCCAGGAGAGGATCAACAGGGTCATCATTTCCGGCGGCGAGAACATCTATGCCGCGGAAGTCGAGCGGGTCCTCAACGCCGTCGAGGGCATTGCCGAATGCTGCGTCGTCGGCCGGCCCGACGACCGTTGGGGAGAGGTGCCGGTCGCGGCGATCGTGCTGGCCGGTGACACGGAGATCGACGAGGCGTTCATCAGAAGCCGCCTCGATCGCGAGATCGCCCGCTTCAAGCATCCCAAGTCTTTCTATTTCGTGGACAATCTGCCCCGCAACGCGATGGGGAAGATTGTTACGGAGAGGGTTTCCGAAATGATTTCGGCCAGCCCGGATCCAGTCTGATCGCGGTCGCGCACACGGCCTCGGTCTTGTTGCAAAGGGTCTGCATTACTGATAGTTACAAATGAAACTAATTAACAGATATGTACCTCCCGCGGGACACCGGCAAACGGGAGAAACATGCGGTTCAAGCGTTTATGCAGCAAAGGGAGTGAAACAATGAAATCCATCGGAAAATTGCTCGCCGCCGCATCGGTTGCGGCAGCGGTCGCGGGCTTCGGCGTGGTGTCCGCGTCCGCACAGGAAGTGCTCAAGATCTCGAGCTGGATACCACCGCATGCGGTCAACACGGTGCTGTTCCCGCAATGGATCAAGCAGATCGAGGAAGCGACCGAAGGCCGGGTCACCGGCAAGATCGAGTTCGGCCTGGCACCGCCGCCAGGACAGATCGACCTCGTGGAAGACGGGACCGCGGACGTCGCCTGGATCTTTCACGGATACAATCCCGGACGTTTCGTCACCACCAAACTGATCGAACTTCCGGGCTACGAGGGCGACGCGGAAGCGGCATCGGTCGCACACTGGCGAGCACACGAGAAGTTTCTCGCCAAGGCCGAGGAGCATGAGGGCGTTCGCGTCATCGCCATGATGACCCACGGGCCCGGCCAGATCCACATGCGCGAAGCGATCAACGGACTGGCCGACCTCAATGGCAAGAAGATCCGGATCGGTGGCGGCGTGAGTGCCGATGTCGGCGCGGCCCTTGGCGTGGTCGGCGTGCAGGTTCCGGCGCCGAAAGTCTATGAAACCCTGAGCGGCGGCGTGGCCGACGGCGTTTGGATGCCGATGGAAACCAACAAGAGCCTCAAGCTGTTCGAGGTGGCGCCCAACACGATGACCCTGCCGGGCGGTCTCTATCGCGGCTCGTTCTCGATCATCATGAGCGAAGCGGCCCTGTCGCGCCTGTCCGACAAGGATCGCGAAGCGGTGCTGTCCACCACGGGCGAGGCGCTGTCTTCCCTGGCCGGCAAGGCCTGGGCGGATGCCGATGTCGTCGGATACGAGAACGCCAAGAAGGTCGGCGTGAACCTGAAGGAAGCGAGTGCCGAGGACCAGGCAATGTTCGCCGAAGTCGGCAAGTCGATCCGCGAAAAGATCATCAAGGAAGTCGCCGACAAGGGCATCGATGCGCAGGCTGCGGTCGACTTCATTGCAAAGACGATGTCCGAATACAAAAAGTGACCTGACGGTGGCTCTCGTCACACTGACAGACAAACTGGAGCGGGCCGGCACCATGCTGGCCCGCGTCACGTTGCTGGCCGGCGCGGCGATCCTCTTCGCCATGCTGGCCTTGACCTGTGTCGACGTTTTCGGCCGCTACATTCTCAACGCGCCCGTCAACGGCAAGACGGAACTGACCCGTCTCATGATGGCCGCCATGATCTTCTGCGCCCTCCCGGTGGTGACCGTCACGGGCGAACAGATCACGGTTGACCTTCTCGACCGATATTTCGGCCGGCGCTCGGCCTATGTGCGAGACTGCCTCGTCGACCTTCTGGGCGCGGCCTGTCTCCTCGTCATGGTCTACTGGCTCGCCTTCCGCTCCGACCGGCTCTATTCGCGCAATTACGTCACCGACTTCCTGCACCTGCCGCTCTATCCGATCGCCTATTTCGTCACCTTCATGACGCTGGTCGCGGGACTGGCGCTGCTCTTCAAGCTGTTCATCGACATCGCCTATGCCGTCCATCCCCCGTTGAGCCGGCGCAAAGACATGCGGGACCCGAACGTCTGATGGAAATCTCCCTGATCGGATTTGCCGCCGTTCTGGCGCTTGTGTTCCTCAGACTGCCCATCGCCTATGCCATGGGACTGGTCGGCGTGATCGGTTTCGCGGCCATCAACCACTGGAACTGGCGGGCTTCGCTGTCGCCGGCGGCCGGTACGATCCTCGACACGGTGCAGACGGAAAGCCTGTCGGTGGTCCCGCTGTTCATCCTGATGGGCATGCTGGTCAGCCAGGCCGGGCTGGCGAACGATCTCTACCGGGCGTCCAACGCCTTTCTCGGCCATCGCAAGGGCGGGCTTTCCATGGCCACCATCGTCGCCTGCGGCGGGTTCAGCGCAATCTGCGGATCTTCGCTCGCGACCGCGGCCACCATGTCCAAGGTCGCCATGCCCCAGATGCGCGCCTTCGGCTACAGCGACAGGCTCGCGACGGCCTCGATCGCCGCCGGCGGCACGCTCGGGATCCTGATTCCGCCCAGCGTGATCCTCATCATCTACGGCATCATGACCGAACAGAGCATCGACAAGCTATTCCTGGCGGGTGTCATACCCGGCCTCATCGGTGTCCTGTTCTACCTCGCCGCGGTGCGATGGACGGTTTACCGCGACCCTTCCGCCGGTCCCGCCGCTGAGAAATCGTCCTGGGCGGAAAGGGGCCAGGCCTTCATGCGGGTCTGGGGTATCGTGCTGCTCTTCGTCGCCATTCTCGGAGGGATCTATCTCGGGATCTACACGACGACGGAAGCGGCCGGCATCGGGGCAGGGGGCGCGCTGCTCATCGCCCTGTTCCGGCGCACTCTCACCTGGGCCGGCCTTTTCGAGGCGCTCAAGGGCACCATCCGGACGACGGCGACCCTTTTCGCTGTGCTCATCGGCGCCCAGATCTTCCAGCGCTTCATCGTTCGCGCCGGCATGCCCGAAGACCTGCTCGCTTTCGTGACCTCATGGGACGTGTCACCGCTTTCGGTGATCTTTCTCATCCTGCTGGTCTATATCGTGCTCGGGTGCGTGTTCGAGAGCCTGTCCATGCTGCTCCTGACGGTCCCGGTCTTCGCGCCTCTGGTGGCCGATCTCGGGATCATCGACGGCGGCTCCGCGGACGCCACGAAAGAGCTTTCGCTGATCTGGTTCGGGATCATCGTCGTGGTCGTGACCGAAATCAGTCTCATCACGCCACCGGTCGGCCTCAATGTCTTCGTGCTGCGCGGCGTTCTCGGCGATGTCTCGACCGGCACGATCTTCCGCGGGGTCACGCCTTTCTGGATCGCCGACATCCTGCGGCTTGCACTACTTGTGCTCGTGCCGTGGCTTGCGCTGGTCATCCCGATGTCGATGAAACCGATCGGCTTGTAGCGAGGCTCCTCCGACTCTTGCCGCAACGTCCATACCGCACTGCAACACGATTGTGCTTGCCGCACGGGGCCGCATCGCTATATAAGGCGCGCGTATGCTGGCGTCGCGCATAATGGGCGACGCCTCTGTTTTTTTCATGACAAACGGTGCCTCCCATGAACTTGCGTAACATCGCAATCATCGCGCATGTCGACCACGGCAAGACCACGCTGGTCGACGAACTGCTCAAGCAGAGCGGTGAGATCCGACAGAACCAGCAGGTTGGCGAGCGGGTCATGGACTCCAACGACCTCGAGCGCGAGCGCGGCATCACGATCCTCGCCAAGTGCACGAGCGTCGAGTGGATCAGGGGTGAGACCAACACGCGCATCAACATCATCGACACGCCGGGCCATGCCGACTTCGGCGGCGAGGTCGAACGCATCCTGTCCATGGTGGACGGCGTCCTGTTGCTGGTCGACGCCGCCGAGGGTCCGATGCCGCAGACCAAGTTCGTGACGTCCAAGGCACTCGGCCTGGGTCTGAAGCCCATCGTCGTGGTCAACAAGGCGGATCGTCCCGACGCGCGTCCGGAAGAAGTGCATGGCGAGGTCTTCGACCTGTTCGCCGCCCTGGACGCCACCGACGAACAGCTCGATTTCCCGGTGATCTTCGCATCCGCCAAGCAGGGCTGGGCCAGTCCCGAGCCGTCGAAGGACAGCGGCGACGGCGACATGTCGGTTCTGTTCGAAACCATCGTGGCGCATGTGGACGCGCCGGCAAGTGCGACGGCCGAGGCGCGCGGCAAGCCGTTCTCGATGCTCGTCACGACGCTGGAAGCCGACCCGTTTCTCGGCCGGCTCCTGACCGGACGCATCGAAACCGGCTCCGTGGCGCCGAATTCCACCGTCCATGCGCTGTCGCGCTCGGGCGAAACGGTGGAAAAGGGCCGCATCACCAAGCTTCTATCCTTCCGTGGACTGTCGCGGCAGCCGATCGAGGAGGCACACTCCGGAGATATCGTCACGATTGCCGGGCTGTCTTCGGCGACCGTGGCGGACACGCTGTGCGATCCGTCCATCAGCGCCCCCATCGCATCGCTTCCGATCGATCCTCCGACGCTCGCCGTCACCTTCCAGATCAACGACTCTCCGCTGGCCGGGCGTGACGGCAGCAAGGTGCAGAGCCGTGTCATCCGCGAACGCCTGATGCGCGAGGCGGAAGGCAACGTTGCCCTTCGGGTCCGCGATACCGACAGCAAGGACGCCTTCGAGGTCGCCGGGCGCGGCGAACTTCAGCTGGGCGTGCTTATCGAAACCATGCGCCGGGAGGGCTTCGAGCTCTCCATCAGCCGGCCGCGGGTGCTGTTCCGCGAGGATCCGGACACGGGCGAGCGCCTCGAACCGGTCGAAGAAGTGACCGTTGACGTCGATGACGAATTCAGCGGCACCGTCATCGAGAAGCTCGCGCTTCGCAAGGCGGAAATGGTGGAGATGCGCCCCTCGAGCGGCGGCAAGACGCGGCTGGTCTTCGATTGCCCGTCACGCGGCCTCATCGGCTATCAGGGTGAGTTCCTGACGGACACCCGCGGCACAGGTGTGCTGCACCGGGTCTTCAAGGCCTACGGCCCCTATCGCGGCCCGATCCCGGGGCGGCGCAACGGGGTGCTGGTCTCGAACGGGGACGGGGACGCCGTGCCCTACGCCCTGTGGAACCTCGAGGAACGTGGCCAGCTCTTCATCGGCGCCGGCGAAAAGGTCTATGCCGGCATGGTGATCGGCGAGAACGCCAAGTATGACGATCTCGTGGTCAACCCGCTGCGCGCCAAGCAGCTCACCAACATCCGCGCCGCCGGCAAGGACGATGCCGTCCGGCTCACGCCGCCGCGCCGCCTCAGCCTCGAGCAGGCGATCGCCTACATCAACGACGATGAACTGGTCGAGGTGACGCCGAACCATCTTCGGCTGCGCAAGCGCTATCTCGACATTCACGAGCGCAAGCGCCACGCCAAGGCGGCCGAGACAGTCTGACGGCGGGAGAGTCCGGGGCTACGACCGCCGGCCGGCATGGGGGTGGACCACGGGTTCCTTCGCCCGGACAAGATAGCGGCGTGCGATTTCACCGTAACCGCCGAAGCGATAGCCGCCATTGGCGCGGAGCATGTCCTCGCGTTCCCTTCGATAGACGCCGGGAAGCAGGTACCAGGCAAGCGCGGGGTACCTGTGATGGGCGAAATGCAGGTTGTTGTTGAGGAACAGCAGCCCGAAGACGGGAGACGCCTCGACCACCGTGGTCCGGTTTCCGACATGCTCGCTCGCCTGATGCTCGGCAAAGCTTCGCAGGAGAACGAGCGACATTCCCGGATAAGCGAAGAACACGACATATTCGAACATCGTCATACCACAGACCCCGACGACCCACGCCGCCAGGATCGCGATTCCGGCCAGGTGAAGCAGCCAGGGTACGCGGACGTCCCTGTCGCCTCGGATCAGCGCCCGGATCTCGGAAGTCAGAAACACCGTGGATGTCAGGGCCGGCCCGAGGGTCAGGCGGCCGAGAAGCGTGTTGTTGAAACGAAACAGCGGCTTGAGCATACCGGGTAAAGCGGCCCAGTCTCTTTCGCTCCTGTAATAGGATTCCGGATCCTCGAACGGATCGGTCAGCGTCTCGTCATTGTGATGGCGAAGATGAAGCGCCCGGTAGCGTCGATATGGATATGCAAGCCCGAACGGCACGAAGACAAGTGCTTCGTTCAGCAAGCGGTTCGCCGTCGGATGGCCGTGCAAGGCCTCGTGCTGCAGTGAGGAGTGAAGCGCAGTCAGGTAAGCGCCCGCGACCAGGACGACGTACCAGGACAGGTCATGGAAATGGTAGGTGAGCGCGGCGAGCCCGCCGTAAACCCCGACGAGAAGCGCGAAGGTCGGCCATTCGCGCACGATCCTGCCTGACAAACCCGCCTGACGTACCGATCCCCCGACCTTTGCCGCCATATCCAACCCCACTCCTGTCACCCCATGTCAGTATGTGGTCGAGTCAGCCGCCATGGCCATGTTAGAATGCGCATAATTCGTTTATAATCGTGCTCACTCGCATCATTTGCGCACAATTATAAACATTCGGAACGTTCTACATGAGGACTGACAAACGGGATACGGTCGGTGTATTCCGCGAAAGGCTGAAGGAGGTCATCGCAAGGTCGGGCCTGAACCGGTCGCGTTTTGCCGAGGCGGTGGGATTCGAGCGTTCGACCCTGACGCAGCTGCTGTCGGAGAAAGCAGTCCGGTTGCCGCGAATCGAAACGCTTGTCGCGATCGCCGCGAGCCAGCAGGTGAGTCTCGACTGGCTTCTGGGCCTCAGCCAGCAGGATGATGTCGCCACGGAGGTGGTGCCGTCGCTGGAAGTCGCGGAAGGCGCGTGGAGCCCGGCCGACGAACGCCTTTCGGCATGGCACCAGGAGGCTGCGGGCTACAAGGTCCGCTACGTTCCCTCGACCCTGCCGGACCTGCTGAAATCGGACGAGGTGATCCGCTACGAACACGGCATGGTCGCCAGTTCGGCGCCGGACATTCGTATGGCCGAGGCGGCCGACAGGCTTGCCTACAGCCGCCGGTCGGAAAGCGAAATGGAGGTGTGCAGTTCGTTCCAGATCATCGACGGCTTCGCAAGGGGGGAGGGCATCTGGACCGACCTGCCTGAAGACGCCCGGAAACGGCAGCTCTCACGCATGGCCGATCTTATGGACGAACTCTACCCGACCTTCCGCTGGTTCCTGTTCGACGCGCTGAAAGTGTACTCCGCGCCCTATACCGTCTTCGGCCCGAACCGCGCGATCATCTACATGGGCGAAATCTATTTCGTGTTCAACGCCACCGAACATATCCGCATTCTGACGCGGCATTTCGACGGCCTGATCCGGCAAGCGATCGTGCAGCCGCCCGACGCCTCGGGGTACATTCGCTCGCTCATCCGCGACTGAAATCACGGCGTGCTGCCCACATAGATACCCGTGGCGCGGTAGTTGTCGCCACCCAGCGTGCCCGACACCGAGAAATTGCCGACGACGCCCTGGGCGTCCTTGAAGGCGCCCACGGAGGCCGCATCCCGTGCGAAGGAGCCGGTCGTGTTGCCGGCCAGGTTGCTTCCGTCCGACAGGGTTCCCGTGAACACGTTGGTGATCCCCGGTGTCGCCGGCATGGCGAGATCGGTCGAGGTCAGCGTGTTCGCGCCGTCGAAGTTCGAGATCGTCATGTCGCCGGTGCGTGTATTGAAGTTCCAGTTCAGGCTGAGATCGCCACTCGTCATGTACTGGTTGAGCGTGGCCCCGTCGCTGCGTGCGACGCTGGCGACCGCGTGGCCGGTATAGGTCGCACTTCCGGTCGGCAGTTGATCGGTGTCCGGCAGGTCGCCCGCGGCCCAGACTCCCAGATGAACCCAGTCGCTGCGGTCGACGCTGGGCGGACCGCCGTCATTGGCCGTGAACTTCGTGCCCCAGTATCCCCATTCGAGGAACGCGCAGGTCGTGCAGGCCACCTTGCCTTCGGGCAGGACGTCGTTCACGACGCCGCTGCTGAACATGTAGGTCTTCGCCTGGGCGTCGGTCACCGGATTGGCCGGGAACGTCCCTGTCGTCGTCGTGACGGTCGTCAGCGCATTGTCGTCGTTCTGGATCGCCCCGTAGCGGTCGTCGTCGATATAGGCCGAATGGCCGAAATTCGCCGTGTTGCCCGGCTCGAAGCCGAAGGAGAACTTGTAGGAATCGACATCCGGGTCGAACCCGGCAAGCGCGTTGCCATTGTCGCCGACGATGAAGAACCCGCCGAGCTGGTTCAGTGCTGCGTTGAACTCGATGGTCACGTCGTCTGGGTCGAGGTTGCGGGTCGAGAACGGCAGGTTCGTCTCGTCCGTGAGATTGGGGACGAGGGATTCGACCATGCCCGATGCATAACCGGTGACCGTCGTCAGGCTGCGCGTGAGACCGGAAAGCGGCGTCTCTCCGGTGAGCTCCGCAACATGGACGGTAGACGAGTGAAGGTCTTCGTTGGCGAGACCCTGATTGTCGGCGGAGAACAGCTGGTTCACTTCCGCCGAGCCGTCGAAATCCGTCCCGACGAGGAAATAGTCCGCATTGGCCCCGTAGAAGAAATTGCCGGTCGGTCCCTCGAAGATCTGCTGCGCGGATGCGCCCGATGCGAAGGAAAGCTCATCCGCCGCCCGGCGCACGGAGCCGCGCCGGCGCACGATTTCCGCATCGTCCACCAGTGCAGCCGTGTTGCCGGCCACCAGCATGCCGACGGAACTCTGCGCGCTGCCCGTTCCATCGAAGGACACGGACGCCTGGAGGAACACGGGCGTGCCGGTCGTGGCCTGGTTTGTGTCGTCGGTCAGTCCGGCGCCATTGGGTTCGACCAGGAGGAAGTCGCTGATCCCGTCGACACTCGTACCGCTCGGCACTGATCCGCCGAAATCCGCGTCGGTGAACGGGATGTCGACGAGCTGGCGAGGATCCTGTGCGAGGGAATAGGTCCTCACTCCGCCATCACCCGTCAGCGCGGCGGTCGGCGTGGCGGTGCCATTGACGAAGTAATAGGGCAGGTCGGCATTGCCGCCGATGAACAGCTGGTAGAACGTGAACGCGTTGGCGGCACCGAGAAACACGTTGCCGGTGGCGCTGCCGAACGGCGTGGTCGCCGATGTGGCCACCGTCGTCGAGGTGGCGCCATTGTTGGTCAGCGGCACATAGCTCGTGGTGCCCTGGGCCGTCGATGCGGCCAGCAGGCTGTCATTGCCGGAGAACTGGACGTTCTGGTCGCTGGCGGCGGTCCCGCCGACGATGCCGCTCGCCCCCGGAGTGTTGAGCACCGTTCCGCCCCCGGTCGTGAACGTGGCGCCGGACAGCAGGATCCGCTGGCGCACCTTTTTCACTTCCGGGTTGGAGAAAAGACTGTCCTGGGCCAGTTCGTCCTCGGCCTCGTTCGCGTCCGTCGACTGGACCGTGTTGGGCGTCCCCGCCGCCGCGTTCTGCCCCGGCGAATTGCCGGAGTTGTTCTGGTCTATCTGGCTGCCCTGAACGCTCTGGTCGGTGGGCGCGTTGAACACGCCGCCATTCGAACCCAGCGGTCCCGACATCAGGTTCTGGAATGTCTGGATCTGCTGCTGGGAGGTCGGCTGGATGTCGACGGAACTCCCGCTTCCGCCCGTCGAGGCCGTATACCCGGGTTGGTACACCGAACTGCCGTTGACCGTGCAGTGGTTGCCGAAAACCAGCGAACAGGACGCCTGGCCGGAGGACGGGTCGAAGGACACGTTGGTGATGGCGCCGCGAATACCGATCAGGGCGAGAGGCGTCTTGACCTTCACCGCGCCGGCCTTCTTCGACAGCTTGCCGCCGATGAACCGGAATACCCCTTTCGTGAGGCTCGCGGTCAGCTTGCCGGTATTCTTGACCGGGTCGTAGACGAACTCGTCGATCACGAGATCGGAGTTGGGGCCGACCGTGAAACTGGAGCCGTCGACCAGCAGGATCTGCACGAGGCCTTTCTGAGAGGTCAGGATCCGCTGCTGGAAAATGACCGGTTCACCGAGGATCAGCTTCTTGTTGCCGCCGCCTTCCTGCCGGAACGCGTCAGGGTTGACCGCGGAGGTCACCCCCACCTTTGTCGCGGCCAGCGCGGCATTGGCGCCCACGCCCATCAGGGCCGCCAGCATGAGTTTCAGTATCGTCCGCGAAGCCATGGTCAGAACCTCACGAAAAAGCCGACGATGGCGGAATAATTGTCGAACGCCCTGATGTCGTAATTGGACTCGACCTTCCGGTACTCCGCCTGCGGCATGAAGGACAGCCAGGCGGCCAGCGGGATGTTCAGGGTGGCGCGGGCCCAGTATTCCTTGTCCTCCTGTTTTTCGGCGGCGTTGATCGTGGGATCGGGCGCGTCGTAGTGCCGTTCCAGATAGCCGCCCGAGAGGTTGATGGCCCAGTCGAGATCGGAAATCCCGAACGGGGCTCCGAACACCTGGGTCGCGGCCAGGTATCCGCCATACTCGAGGTTCGTGAGGTAGTCGGCATCGGCCGACTCGTACGAGCCGCGGATCACCGCCTCGATGGTCAGGCTTTCGGTCAGGCGGTAACTCGTCGAAGCCACGCCTCGAACCTCGAACCCGTCGCGCAGGCGCGCGTTCGGCCGCTTCGCGGTGTTGTTGAACCGTTTGTGGCGATACTCGGCCTTGGCCGCGATCTTGGTGCGCACGGACGGGTTGGACGCGATCTTGACCCCGGCGCCGACGCTGCCGAAGTGGAAGATGTCGTCGAGGAAGATGCCGTTTCCGATGGCGTAGACGCCGAGATATGTATTCTCGATATCGATCCGCCGCAGGTTGAACGACGGGCCGATGGTCAGTTCGGCCAACTGGGTGTCGAGCTGGGTCTCGGCGTTGTAGAACGAGCCGTAGACCAGAAGGTCGGTCTCGATCCGGTCCCCCTGGTTCTCAAGGTCGTAGACGTGATGGAAATTCGCGGCCGCGAAGAGATTGTAGTCGGATTTCTCCGTGGCCGTCTCGTCAAGCAGGAACGGCAGGCCGTTCAGCGTGATGTCGCGGGTGCCGGGTCCGAGATTGGCATTGCTCTGCCAGCGCGCGCCGACGAAAATGGACGTCGTGAGCTTGGTGGTCTCCGTGGCTGCGGCGATCGCATCCAGGTAGAGCGACACGCGCGTGCGCACCTCATCGGGGACATCCGGCCCCGAGATCGCGGCACGCAGGTAGAATTCGGCAGTCTGGTAGGACGCAAGCCTGAAATAGAGAACACCGAGTTCGAGCTGGACCCTCGGCAGGCCGGGGGAATAGATCAGCATGCGCTCGAGCGTTGCGATGGCGCCTTCGTAGTCGCCCACTTTCACGGAGAGAATGGCGTACTCGAACGATGCATCAAGGTTGTCGGGCTGGACGAGTATCTGCGAGTAGAGCGCCTGGCGTCTGGCTTCGACCTGCGACGACGTTTGCGCCGAAGCCGGCACGGACCAAACCACAGCGAGTAACGCCAACGAGGCGAACACCGCCTTCATGCTCGTGAAACGTCCCGCAGCCATCCATCCCCTGTGCCGGGCGTTATTATCCGGCAACACCTTCCCTACCGAAAAGGTACATCCAGTCTAAATATTGGTAAATACGGAAAAAATCGATTGTGCAGTGCAGTGATATTTTTGCATCACGGCACCGACACCGGCGCTCGCGACGTCAGTCCGTCCGCGCGGGAGGGTAGACCTTGCCGGGATTCATGATGTTTTGGGGGTCGAGAGCCTGCTTGACGCGCAGGGCCAGGACGCGACGGCCCGGATCGCCATGCTCTGCGAGCGCCGTCATCTTCTCGAGTCCTATGCCGTGTTCCGCCGACATCGAGCCGCCCATGTCGACGAGACCATCGAAAACCGCCCCGGACACCCGGGCAACCGATTCGGGAAAGGGACGGTCGGCGGCGATGTAGAGATGGATGTTGCCGTCGACCAGATGGGAAATCGCGAATATGTGCAGGTCGGGATCGATCCGGGCGATCCGCCCTTCGAGACCTCGCATGTAGGCATCGACCTGGCCGCCGGGAACCGAGATGTCATAGGACACGCCGTGGGCATACTGGCGCGTCACCGCCCAGGAGTCCTCGCGCACGAGCCACATGTCGCGGCGTTCGCCATCGTTCTTGGCGAGCAGGGCGTCGCTCAGCCGTCCGTCCTCGATCGCGCGGCCGAGCAGGTCTTCAAGGGCTTCCCCGTCGTCACCGGCGGTTTCCAGAATGAGAAAGAGGCCGGCAGGCCCGAAACCGGCAAGTTTGTCGAGCTGGAGCTGACGGGCAGTCACCGCGTAGTAGTCCGGCCACATCGCTTCCGCCCGCAGGAGCGACAGTGTGGGCGCGGACCGGACGTCGGAAACGACCGACAGGGCGGCCGAAACGTTGGCGCAGGCGAGGAGACAGGTGCTGTCCTGCTCGCGCAGAGGCTCCAGCAGCAGGCTCAGTCTGGTTATGATCCCGAGCGTGCCTTCCGCACCGATCAGCAACTGCTTGACGTCGTATCCCTCGTTTGCCTTGCGCACCAGCTTGAGGTCCGAGAGGACCGTGCCGTCCGCCATGACGGCTTCAAGCCCGAGGATGCGATGGCGCATGATGCCGTTGCGGAACGCTTCCATGCCGCCGGCATTAGTCGACGCCATGCCTCCGAGTGTGGCGCTGTCGCGCGCCGCGAGGTCGATGCCGGCGGAAAGTCCATGTGCCCGGGCCGCGTCGTCGAGTTCGGCAAGCCTGACGCCGGCACCGACGATCGCGACGCCGCTCTGCGCGTCTATCGTCTCGATCCGGTTCAACCGCTGCGTGGACAGGAGAACCTGGCCTTCGCGGGACGCGGCTGCGCCGGCGAGGCCCGTCCTGCCGCCCTGGGGCACGATGCCCACGCCGCGGTCCCGGCAGAACGCGACGAGAGCGGCCACCACCGCCGTCGAACCGGGGCTGACCAGCACGCCCGCAGCGAGGTTGTCGGCATGGAAACCAGGGTCGAGCGAGGCGATGCGTTCGCCCGACCACACGGCGTCCGCACCGAACATGCCGGCCAGTATGGCGGCGAGATCCTGATCTGTCCCGGTCATCGGCTCACCCGGCCAGTGTCCCGTCTAGGACCGGGCCGGCACGATGTTGTGTTCCGGGCCATACGGGAACCCGGTGATGTTCTCCGCGCCATCCTCGGTCAGGATGAGAATGTCGTGTTCGCGGTATCCGCCAGCGCCCGGGCGGCCATCCGGGATCATGATCATCGGCTCCATCGACACGACCATACCGGGTTCGAGCACGGTTTCGACATCCTCGCGCAACTCGACCCCGGCTTCGCGCCCGTAATAGTGGCAGAGCACGCCGAAGGAATGGCCGTAGCCGAAGGACCGGTACTTCAGCAGGTCCCAGCTGCGATACATCTCGTTGAGTTCCGCGGCGATGTCGCAGCAGCGCGCGCCCGGCCGCAGGAGTTCCAGGCCGCGCTCATGGACGGCGACGTTCTTGTTCCAGAACCCGAGGCTGGTCTCGTCGATACGCTCGCAGAAAAGCGTCCGTTCAAGCGCCGTGTAGTATCCGAAAATCATCGGGAAGGTGTTGAGCGAGAGAATGTCGCCCGCTTGCAGGGTCCGGTTGGTCACCGGGTTGTGCGCACCGTCGGTATTGATGCCGGACTGGAACCAGGTCCAGGTGTCCATGAGTTCGACGAACGGGAAGGAGCCTGCGATCTCGCGCACCATCGCGGCGGTGGCGGCTAGGGCGACTTCATGCTCCGAGACGCCGGCGCGAATGGCATCGAAACAGGCCTGTCCGCCTACGTCGCAGATCCGCGCGCCCTCGCGGATGATCTTCTGCTCCTCGTCCGACTTGATGGTGCGCATCCACATGGACGGGGCCGAGACATCGACGAACTCGACGCCGGGAAACGCATCGCCGAGCTGGGCGCGGAACTCGAGTGTGACGTGGTCGAACTCGATGCCGATCCGGCGGGCCTTGCCGACAAGCTGTTTCAGGGCGTCGAAATAGTTTCCGCGCTTCCAGTCCGTATAGACGAGGTTGTCGCCGAAGGTCCGGCGCCAGGGCTGGCCGCCATCGATGCCGGCGGACACCGTCGTGGCGTCCGCATGGGTGATCACCATGGCGTACTTCCGGCCGAAATAGCAGTAGAGCCAGCCGGAGTAGTAGTTGACGCAATGGTAGGACGTGAAAATCGCGGCATCGACGTCCTTTTCCGCCATCCATCCGCGCATGTCCGACTGCCGCCGGCCCATCTCGGTGTCCGAGAAGGGCGACCACGACTTTTCGCCGTTTTCCCACTGTGTCAGGTGCAGCATGTCGTCGACATTGGTCATGAGATCGTCTCCAGGTTCAGTCTCCGGTTTCTTGGGCGGGGGAGGGACCAGACGTCAAGCGCATTCGCGACATCCGCGCCATGTTCACGACACGGTCGGGATCAGGAAATCCCCGGACCGACGATTTCCTTGAGAAGCTTGCGGAAGATCGCGTCGGCGAACGCCTCGTAGTCATTCGACACGATGACGAAATGCGACGGACCGCCGACCACCCTGCGTTCGAAATACTTATGCAGAGTCGGCCACTCGTTCAGGATGGCCAGCCCGTTGATCGTCATGCCGCGAGACACGATCAGGTCCCGCGCGGCGGTCTCGCTCGGCCCCCTGTTGTGGCGACCGTCGGCCGAGAGGTCGATGACGCGGCGCAGCGGCCGCACGGGCGCGGTGTCGATGGCGTTGGCGGCGAACATGAGCGCCGCGCCGATGGACGTGCCGCCTTCGGGCAAGCGGCGCGGTTCACGCTCGAGGACTTCGGCGAAAGCGAGGGCGGATTCCCGGCTGTCGATCACCGTCCAGGGAATGTTCAGCATCTGCGTGGATTCGTCGGCCCACTGCATGCTCGAAACGGCGATGCGTCCGAGGGCGCCGCTCGCGATCGCGTCGTGGATTTCCTGCCGGCGAAAGGCATTGGCCAGCCCCCGCATCTGCAGACGGAATTCCTTGTAGTTCACGCTCCACGAAACGTCGACGGCGAGCACCAGAGCGAGGTCGACTTCGAGGGACTGGGCATCGGCCGTCCGCTTGAACACAGACCCGCCATTGAGGAAGAGGAACACCAGCACGAGAGCCGCAACGAAGCCATTGCGAAAACCGTGCTTGTGACTCATTCGCTCAGAATCCGACCAGAACACACCGACGCTTTCGTGTCGTCAGCCCGGGCTCAGGCCCCGCAACCTTTCGGAACGCCTGCGCAAGAGTTCGACCGTGGTCAGCAGGAGAATCGAAAGTATGACCAGGATGGTCGCCACCGCGAGAATCGTCGGCGAGATTTCCTGGCGGATGCCGGCCCACATCTGCCGCGGCAGGGTCAACTGGTCCGCGCCACCGAGGAAGAGGATGATCACCACCTCGTCGAAGGACGTGATGAAGGCGAAGAGGGCGCCGGAAATCACGCCAGGCGCGATCAGCGGCAACTGGATCTTGAAGAAGTTGTACGACGGCGAGCCCCCGAGGCTCTCGGCCGCCCGTGTAAGGCTCTGGTCGAAACCGACGAGGGTCGCCGTCACCGTGATCACCACGAATGGAATGCCCAGCACCGTATGCGCCATGATCACGCCTGCATAGGTCGCGACCAGGTTCACCTTCGCGAAGAAGAAGAACATGCCGGCGGCCGTGATGATCAACGGCACGATCAGCGGCGAAATCATGAACGCCATGATCAGCTTGCGGAACGGCATGTGCTGGCGGCTCAGCCCGAGCGCAGCGAGCGTTCCCAGGGACGTCGAAAGAAGCGTGGCGACGACAGCGATGAACAGGCTGTTCCGCGCGCCGATCATCCATTTGTCGGAGCACACGGTGGTCACGACCGCATCGGAGCAGTCACCGACCATGATCTTGTACCAGCGGAACGAGAAGGCTTCCGGATCGAGCGCCAGCATCTCGGGGGTGAAATTGAGAAACGGGCTCGATGTGAACGACAGCGGTATGACGGCGATCAGCGGCGCCACCAGGAAGAACAGCACGAAAGTGCAGATCGCCAGATAAGTGTAGTGCCAGACACGCTGGCCGGTTGACGCATAGGAAGGTAGTGCCATCGGATCAACCCATCTTCATGTTGTCGACGCCCACGATCTTGTCATAGACCCAGTAGAGCACGAGGATCGCGGCGAGAAGCATGGCCCCCATGGCGGCGGCCAGACCCCAGTTCAGGCTCGATTTGAGATGATAGGCGATGTAGTTGCCGATCATCTGGCCATCCTTGCCGCCGACGAGTTCCGGCGTGATGAAGTAGCCGATGGCCACGATGAAGACGAGGATAACGCCGGCGCCGACACCGGGAAGCGTCTGCGGCATGTAGACTTTGATGAAGGCCAGGGCAGGGGTCGCGCCGAGGTTCTGCGCCGCGCGCATGTAGACGGGCGAAATGCCTTTCATGACCGAATAGATCGGCAGGATCATGAAGGGCAGGAGCACCTGCGTCATCACGATGACGGTGCCGGTGAAGTTGTACATCATCGGCAACCGGTTCTCGTCATCTATGAGTCCCGTCGCCACAAGCGTGTCGTTCACCACCCCCTGTTGCTGGAGCATGATCATCCACGCGACGATACGCACCAGGAGCGACGTCCAGAACGGCATCAGCACGCAGATCATGAGCAGGTTGGAGTGACGCAGCGGCAGCGTCGCGAGGAGATGTGCGACAGGATAGCCGAGAACGAGACAGGCGAGCGTCACGAGCAGGCTGATCCACAGCGTGCGAACCCACAACATCTTGTAGATGCTCCGGTTTTCCGGTTGCGCGACGATCTCGCGTTCGTGGTTGTATTTCAGATCGACCGCGTTGAGATAATAACCGGCGGTATAGCGGTTCTTCATGGCGGCGAGGGATTGCCAGAACTCGACGTCGCCCCAGCGCTTGTGGACGTCGAGCATGACCTCCTTGTAGGGGCCGGCGAAATCCGGGTTGGCCTTGGCATGCCTGTCGATCTTGCGCTTGGAGACCTTCATCAGGCTCTTCCAGCGCGACTTCTCGTAGTTCATGCGGGTCGACGTCTGGCCGATCTCGAGGCCGTCGGCTTCCGCGATATCCTTGTACATCGCCTCGAAGAGCGGCTCTCCGGGCAGTTCCTTCCCGTCCCATTGTTCATAGGCGGCGAAGGTCCGGGGGTACACGTCATTGACGAGCGTGTCGTCGACGCTCCATTTCATCAGGTCGAGAACCGGCAGGACGAAGGTGAAAAGAAGAAAGAGGAACGGGATCAGGACGAGACCGGCGGCCTTGAGCTTGGCCTGTCTCAGGGATTTCTGCAGGCTCGCCTTCAGGGGCTTGCCGTCCGCGGTCAGAATGGGACCAGACGATGCGGTTGGTTCGATGGACGCTACGGACATGAGCTTGGCTCCGGCGGGTTTCAGTCAGCCCTGACGATCACCCGGACGGACACGCCGTCCGGGTGAACTCTTGTGCGATTACAAGGCGTTACTGGGCCTTCCAGGCTTCGAAACGTTCCTTGATCTCATCGCCGTTGTCGGCCCACCATGCGGGGTCGGCGACGATGTTGGTGTCCTGAAGTTCCGGACGGTTCGGCATGTGCTCGGAAATGGTCTTGCCATTGTGGAACCAGGGCTCGCCGTCCTTCATGATCTTGAAGGCAGACTTACGCATGGGGCCGTAGTTGATGTACTTGGCTTGGCCAGCCTGCTGTTCCGGTGCGGTGGCGAACTTGATGAAGTCCATTGCGGCTTCCTTGTTCGGCGCGCCTTTCAGGACGGTCAGCCATTCTTCCTCGAGCACCTGAGCGTGCCACACGGGGACGAAGGTCTCGCCTTCGGACAGGATGGCTGCCCCGACACGGCCGTTATAGGCCAGCGAGTAGGCGACTTCACCGGACTTGACGAGTTCCAGCGGCTTGGCGCCGGCGGACCAGAAGACGACGTCGTCCTTGATCTCGTCGAGCTTCTTGAAGGCGCGGTCGATGCCTTCGTCGGTGTCCATCACGCTATAGACGTCCTTGATCGCGACGCCATCGGCAACGAGCGCCATCTCGATGAGAGCGTTCGGCCAGGTGTGGATGCCACGCTTGCCGGGGAAGGTCTTCGTGTCGAAGAAGTCGGCGATCGTCTGCGGACGCTTGTCGCCCCAGTTCTTCGCGGCGGCCTTCTCATCATAGAACGGAACGTAGGACCACCAGATCTGCGGGGCCACGCATTCGTTCGGACGCGGAACCTGCATGTCGTCGGCGAAGGACGTGCCGTCGGGTGCGGGCTCGAATGCGCTGTCCGGGATCTTCTCGAACAGGCCTTCATCGCAACCGACACGACCTTCGTGCGGCAGCACGTCGACGATGTCCCACGTCACGTTGCCGGACGTGACCTGCGTGCGAACCTCACCGAGACCACCATTGTAGTTTTCCCAGTGAATTTCCTTGCCGGTCTTCTTTTCCCACGGCTCACCGTAGGCTTTCTGCTGCGATGCCGTGTACGCACCGCCCCAGGACACCACCGTTACGTCGGCGGCGCTGGCTGCCGCAACCGTCAGGGCGAATGCGCCCGCGGCCATCGACAGGATTTTCAAGGTAGATTTCATTGGTTCTCATACTCCCTTTGATTTGAACCGTTGTGGTTGAACCACCCCTCAATGCGGCCGGTCCAGGACCGGCCAATCCGCATTGCGCAGATCCTCAGGCCGGCCAGACGTCCAGGGCGCGGCAGTCCTCGGACACCCAGCCCACCTTCGTCGTCTCGCCTTCCTGGAGAACGTGATGGTCCGCATTGTTGGGAACCTTCACGATAAAGTCGTCATGTCCGGCAACCGACATCCGCGTGCGGATGTGGTCGCCGAGATAGATCAGCTCCTCGATGCGGCCATCAAGAACATTGCCCGCCGCACTGCCGTTCGGGTTGATCTGGACACGCTCGGGACGGATCGAAAGAAGCGTCTTCGACCCCGCACCGTTCACGTTCACGGCCTTGGCGCGCACGACGTCGCCGCTGTCCAGGCCGACCGTGCACGTGCCGTCCTGGTGAACCTCGTTCACCGTGCCCGAAAGACGGTTGTTCTCGCCGATGAACTGGGCGACGAACGAATTCTCCGGACGCTCGTAAAGATCGTCAGGCGAGGAAAGCTGCTGGATCACGCCGTCGTTGAACACCGCAATCCGGTTCGACATCGTCAGCGCCTCGGACTGGTCGTGCGTCACATAAACGACCGTAACCCCGAGGTTCTCGTGAATGTGCTTGATCTCGTACTGCATCTGCTCGCGAAGCTGCTTGTCCAGAGCCCCGAGAGGCTCGTCCATCAGGACAAGATCAGGCTCGAACACAAGCGCGCGCGCAACCGCAATGCGCTGCTGCTGGCCACCCGACAACTGCGCCGGACGGCGACCGCCCATCTCCGGCAACTCGACCATCGCAAGAACACGGTTCACACGATCTTCCTGCTCCGACTTCGACATGCCGCGAACCGAAAGCGGAAACGCCAGGTTCTCCGCAACCGTCATGTGCGGGAAAAGCGCATAGTTCTGGAAAACCATCCCGATCCCGCGTTTGTGCGGCGGAACCTTGTTGATCGGACGACCGTTCAGATAAATCTCGCCATGCGTCGCAGGCTCAAAACCCGCAAGCATCATCAGACACGTCGTCTTGCCGGAACCAGACGGGCCAAGCATCGTCACGAACTCGCCCGTCGCAATGTCCAGATTGAGATCCTTTACGACAAGCTGCTCGCCATCGTAACTCTTCTGAACGTTGGCAAACCGAACCATCGGATCGCCAGAAACTCCCTCACCAGTCATACGCCTCCCCAAGGCTCTAGAAACGGCGGCTGCCCCTATGCCGCGTTGGTTCAAGGGTCGCCCATGTTTGGGTCGGATTGCGTCTGAAAACGACACCCTCGACATGAACACGTCATATCGCCGCCAATTCCGGCCATTCAAACAGCCATGGCCTTGATTGTCAAAAAGGCCCGTCGGGACGTGCACATGCGCCTATCGGCACCGGTCACCGGGCAGGCGGTCGTCACGCCGGGCATTCGCGAGGAGGCGGGTTCTTGTTGCGGTCAGCCGGGACTCAAGCCGCGCAGGCGTTCCGAACGCCGGCGCAACAGTTCGACCGTCGTCAGCAGCAGGATCGACAGGACGACCAGAATGGTCGCGACCGCCAGAATAGTGGGAGAAATCTGTTCGCGGATCCCCGACCACATCTGGCGCGGAATGGTTCTCTGGTCGTAGTCGGCGAGGAAGATGACGGCGACCACCTCGTCGAAAGACGTGATGAACGCGAACAGCGCACCGGAAATCACGCCGGGAAGAATCAGGGGCATGATGACCCTGAAAAAGACGGTCTTCGGAGAGGCCCCGAGGTTCTGCCCGGCGCGAATCAGGCTCTTGTCGAAACCGATCAGCGTGGCCGTGACGGTGATCACCACGAACGGCGTGCCCAGGACCGTATGCGCGAGGATGATGCCCGCGTAGCTCGACGCCAGGCCGACCGCGGAATAGGCGAAGAACAGACCGGCCGACGTGATGATGATCGGAACGATCATCGGCGAGATCAGGATCGACATGATCAGGCCGCGCGCCGGCAGTTGCGATTGTGAAAGTCCGAGGGCGGCGATCGTGCCGAGCGTCGCCGACAGGAAGGTCGAGGCGATTGCGATGATGAAGCTGTTCTTCATCGAGTGCATCCACTGGCCGTTCGCCCAGCTGTCGGCAAGGAAGGCCCAGCCGAACTCGCGGTCCGGCTCGGCCATGCCGTTCTTGAAGATATCGGCGTACCAGCGCAGCGAGTAGGCCTCCGGATCCAGCGACAGCATGCCCGGCGTGAAGGTGAAGTAGGGCTCGGTGTTGAACGACAGGGGCAGGATGATGAGGATTGGAAGGATCAGGAACAGGAAGACCAGCGCGCAGAACACGCGGAATCCGTAGTACCAGACGCGTTCCCCGAGACCTGCATATTCCGGTAGTGCCATGGGATCCTATCCGAGCTTGACGTTGTCCACGCCGACCATGCGGTTGTAGACCCAGTAGAGGATCAGCACGCCCGCGAGCAGCATGGTGGCCAGCGCGGCCGCCAGCGACCAGTTGAGCGAACGCTGCATGTGGTAGGCGATCATGTTGGAAATGAGCGTGCCACTCTCGCCGCCGACCAGGGCCGGGGTGATGTAGTAGCCGATGGACAGGATGAAGACGAGAACGCACCCCGCGCCGACGCCGGGCAACGTCTGGGGCATGTAGACCCGCACGAAGGCGGTGAACTGGTTCGCGCCCAGCGAGCGCGCCGCGCGCATGTAGGACGGCGATATCGTCTTCATGACGGAATAGAGCGGCAGGATCATGAACGGCAGCAGGATATGGGTCATGGCGATGACCGTGCCCGTGGCGTTGAAGATGAGCTGAACCCGGTTCTCGTCATCGATGATGCCGATCCAGACCATGACGTCGTTTATGACGCCCTGTGTCTGCAGCAGCGCGATCCACGCCGTTGTCCTCACGAGAAGCGACGTCCAGAACGGCAGCAGCACCATGATCATGAGCAGGTTGGAGGTGCGCAGCGGCAGGACGGACAGCAGGTAGGCGACGGGATATCCCAGAAGAAGGCAGGCCGAGGTCACGATGAGGCTCAGGACGAGCGTGCGCCAGAACAGCGGCAGATAGATCTGGCGCTCCTCGGGCTGCATCACGATGTCGCCGTCCTCGTTGAAGCGGCGGTCCACGGCATTGACGTAGAAGCGCGCGGTATAGGGCGAGGAAAGCTGCTTCATGAGCGACCAGATCTTCACGTCGTCCCAGCGCTTCTCGATTTCGAGCAAGGCTTCCTTGTAAGGCGGTTCCTTGATCTGGCGGGCTTTCCGCGCGGACTTGATGAAGAGGCTTCTGGCGGCGGGCAGTTCGAAGTTCACGACGCTGGCGACCTTGCCGATCGTCTTGTCGGCACGGGCCTCCGCGAGATCCTCGACAAGAGCCTGCCAGGCCGATTCGGGCGGCAGTTCCTTGCCGTCCCACTGTTCGAGCGCGGCCGTCGTCCGGTGCATGATCTGCCCGAATTCCGGACTGTCGACAGAGCGCAGCAGCATCATGCCGATCGGCCAGAGGAAACTGAAGAAGATGAAGAGAAACAGCGGTGCGACAAGAAGGAGCGCCCGGATCTTCTGCCGGCGCGTTGCCCGTGCGAGCTTGGTCTTGAGAGGAACGCCGTCTTCCGCGGCGAGAACCTGACCGCCAAGTGCCTGATCCGTCATGTCACCCTTTCGCCCCGGTCACGTTCGCTGGTCCGCTAGACTGCCCGGGTCCCGCAGACAGGTTCCGGCCGGGCAGGAGGCCCGGCCGGAGTTCCGATTGCCCGTCAGCCCTTGGCGAGCCAGGCGTTGAACCGCTCGTTGAGCGAGTCCTGGTTGTCCGCCCACCATTCGAAATTGTTCTGGAGAGCGTTTTTCATGTTGTCGGGTGCGGTCGGCATGTGCGGACCCATCTCGATGTCCTTGCCGTCGAACTTGCCGACGAGCGGTGCGGACGACTTGCGTGCCGGACCGTAGGAGATGTACTTCGCCTGGTCGGCAAGCCGCTGCGTGTCCGTGGAGTACTTCAGGAACTTGAGAGCGGTTTCCTTGTTCGGCGCGCCCTTGGGGATGACCCAGAGGTCGAGGTCCCACACCTGGCCGTCCCAGACGATCTCGAACGGACGGTCTTCGTTCGCGACCGCGTTGAAGATGCGGCCGTTATAGGCGGTCGTCATGGCGACTTCGCCGTCCGCGAGGAGCTGCGGCGGCTGTGCGCCGGCTTCCCACCAGACGATGTCGCCCTTGATGGTGTCGAGCTTGGCGAACGCGCGGTCCACGCCTTCGGGCGTGGAAAGCACCTTGTAGACATCGCCGGCCGCTACGCCGTCGGCGAGCAGAGCGAATTCGAGGTTGGCTTTCGGGCCCTTGCGCATGCCGCGCTTGCCCGGGAACGCCTTGGTGTCGAAGAAGTCGGCAATGGTTTTCGGCGCATTGCCCGAGAACTTGTTCTTGTCATAGGCGTAGATCGTCGACCAGACGATGTTGGCCACGGCGCACTCGTGCAGTGTGCCCTCGATGAAGTCCTCGGTGGCCGGCGTGCCGTCGGGTGCGGGGGGGAGGGTGGAATGATCGATGGTTTCCAGCAGTCCCTCGTCGCAGGCGCGAACGGCATCGGAGAGTTCGACGTCGACGATGTCCCAGGTGACGTTACCCGCCTCGACCTGGGCCTTGATCTCGGCGATCCCGCCATTGTAGTCGACCGAGTTGATCTTGACGCCGGTCTCCTTGGTGAAGGGCTCGTGATAGGCCTTCACCTGGCTTTTCGTGTAGGCGCCGCCCCACGATACCGCGGTGATCGCGTCGGCCGCACTTGCGGCGGCGGCGGAAAGCGCAAGCGCGCCCGCGGCCATCGACAGGATTTTCAAGGTAGATTTCATTGGTTCTCATACTCCCTTTGATTTGAACCGTTGTGGTTGAACCACCCCTCAATGCGGCCGGTCCAGGACCGGCCAATCCGCATTGCGCAGATCCTCAGGCCGGCCAGACGTCCAGGGCACGGCAGTCCTCGGACACCCAGCCCACCTTCGTCGTCTCGCCTTCCTGGAGAACGTGATGGTCCGCATTGTTGGGAACCTTCACGATAAAGTCGTCATGTCCGGCAACCGACATCCGCGTGCGGATGTGGTCGCCGAGATAGATCAGCTCCTCGATGCGGCCATCAAGAACATTGCCCGCCGCACTGCCGTTCGGGTTGATCTGGACACGCTCGGGACGGATCGAAAGAAGCGTCTTCGACCCCGCACCGTTCACGTTCACGGCCTTGGCGCGCACAACGTCGCCGCTGTCCAGACCGACCGTGCACGTGCCGTCCTGGTGAACCTCGTTCACCGTGCCCGAAAGACGGTTGTTCTCGCCGATGAACTGGGCGACGAACGAATTCTCCGGACGCTCGTAAAGATCGTCAGGCGAGGAAAGCTGCTGGATCACGCCGTCGTTGAACACCGCAATCCGGTTCGACATCGTCAGCGCCTCGGACTGGTCATGCGTCACATAAACGACCGTAACCCCGAGGTTCTCGTGAATGTGCTTGATCTCGTACTGCATCTGCTCGCGAAGCTGCTTGTCCAGAGCCCCGAGAGGCTCGTCCATCAGGACAAGGTCAGGCTCGAACACAAGCGCGCGCGCAACCGCAATGCGCTGCTGCTGGCCACCCGACAACTGCGCCGGACGGCGACCGCCCATCTCCGGCAACTCGACCATCGCAAGAACACGGTTCACACGATCTTCCTGCTCCGACTTCGACATGCCGCGAACCGAAAGCGGAAACGCCAGGTTCTCCGCAACCGTCATGTGCGGGAAAAGCGCATAGTTCTGGAAAACCATCCCGATCCCGCGCTTGTGCGGCGGAACCTTGTTGATCGGACGACCGTTCAGATAAATCTCGCCATGCGTCGCAGGCTCAAAACCCGCAAGCATCATCAGACACGTCGTCTTGCCGGAACCAGACGGGCCAAGCATCGTCACGAACTCGCCCGTCGCAATGTCCAGATTGAGATCCTTTACGACAAGCTGCTCGCCATCGTAACTCTTCTGAACGTTGGCAAACCGAACCATCGGATCGCCAGAAACTCCCTCACCAGTCATACGCCTCCCCAAGGCTCTAGAAACGCACCGCAATACGTTTCGACAAGGTGGCTCGCGAATCACGCTTTTTTCGTGTCTCCGCCCGCCGTTTCCGTCATGCCAGTGTCATGAAGGTATCGGATGCATTGAAACAGCCAATCCGGTCATTGTCAAAGCCGGAAAAATGGAAGCTGCAAAAAGACTTAACGTACGTATTCTGAATTCGCGCCTAAAGAACTGAATCAAATCGGGTTTGTTGTTCGCGCCACGCGACCGCCTGATTTGCTGCATTGCCACAGAAAAATGGTGCATCGCATCAAACCGACATCTTCTGGTCTGCGCTGATTGACACTGTGCATATGCACGATATGGTGCGGCCATGACCGGCCCCGTCGCGACAGAAGACGACTTCTCTCGTTGCCTGCTGATGAACACGATCAGGACGGCGCGGGCTCTTTCGCGTCGATACGACGCCAGGCTGAAACCCTATGGCATCACCGTCATACAGTTTTCCGTGATGATGACGGTCCGCTACAACGAGGACAGGACGATCAACGCCATTTCCAGGCGCATCGCCATGGACAGGTCGACGCTGACACGGAACCTGGACGTGCTCGTCCGGAAAGGACTCGTGGTCAAGCAGAAGGCCAATGGAGGCAACACCAAGGTCTGCCGCCTGACCGGCGCGGGGGACCGGCTTCTCGATGCGCTCGTTCCCAAGTGGCATGAAGTGAGGGCGGAGTTGCAGGACCTGCTGAAGGGCAGGGACGGCGAGGAATACCTGGGCGTGCTTCGTCTGCTGGCTGAACCCGACTGATTTTTTTGCCTTATACCGTGTATATACACGACAAAGGAGTGAAATTGAATGAACCAGAATGATCCCATCGTCGTCACCGGCCTGGGCGCCGTCTCGCCGCTTGGAGTGGGCGTCGGCACGAACTGGCAGCGCCTCACGGCGGGACGGAGCGGCATCGTGCACAACACTCGGTTCGACGTTTCCGACCACAAGTGCAGGATCGCCGGGCTGGTGCCGCCAAAGTCGGAGGATCCCGAAGGCTTCGATCCCCTGGACGTCATGGACGCCAGGGACGCGCGGAAATCCGATCTGTTTATTCACTATGCCCTCGGCGCGACGGCGGAAGCGCTCGACCAGTCGGGCTGGCACCCGGCGGACGAGGCCGGGAAGACCCGCACCGCGGTCATCATCGCCACGGGCATAGGCGGGTTTCCCGTCATCACGAACGCGGTCAGAACCCTTGACGAGAAGGGGCCGCGGCGGCTCTCGCCTTTCACGGTCCCGGCCTTCCTGGCCAATCTGGCAGCGGGACACGTTTCCATCCGTTACGGATTCCGCGGGCCGATCGGTTGTCCCGTCACCGCCTGCGCCGCCTCCGCCCAGGCCATCGGCGACGGCATGCGCCTGATCGTGACGGGCGAGGCGGACGTCGCGGTCTGCGGTGGTTCCGATGCCTGCGTGGACCCGGTCTCCATTGGCGGATTCGGTGCCGCGAAAGCCCTGTCCACCGGGTACAACGACACGCCGGAAAAGGCCTCGCGACCTTTCGACAGCGGGCATGACGGTTTCGTCCTGTCCGAGGGTGCCGCGACACTCGTGATCGAACGGCTGAGCCACGCGTTGAAGCGCGGCGCGAAACCGCTGGCCACGGTGACCGGCTACGGGACGTCTGCCGACGCCTATCATGTCACCGCGGGACGACCGGACGGGCAGGGGGCGGCGGCGGCGATGCGCAGCGCTCTGGCGATGGCGGGGGTCGGCCCTGCCGACATCGATTACGTCAACGCACACAGCACGTCGACACCGGTGGGAGACGCGGCGGAAATCGAGGCGCTCAAAGCAGTCTTCACGGAGCGGGGAAAGGATCTGCCGGTGACGTCGACTAAATCGGCAACCGGCCATCTTCTCGGCGCGGCCGGCGCCATCGAGGCGGTGTATTCGGTCAAGGCTCTGCAAACAGGAACCATTCCGCCGGGCCTGAACATCGAGGACCCGGACCCAGCCGCCGACACGTTCGACCTTGTTCCGAACGCCGCGCGCCTCGCCGACCTGCGATACGTGCTGTCGAACGGTTTCGGTTTCGGCGGCGTCAATGCGAGCCTTGTGTTCGGACGTGCAGACCCGTGACAGGTCGGGGAGCTTTCTGAAATGCGATCGGGGTCAGGCCAGCCGGTTCACGATATGCACGAGTTCGTCGAGATCGACGGGCTTGGCGAGGCAAGCGTCGGCGCCGGTCGGCACACCGGGTCCGTCTGTCCCCAATGATGTGAAACTGCCGCTCACGATGACGAACTTCGGGTCGTTGGCCGCGACGCCGGCGAGATCGCCGACCTTCGCAACTTCTCCTTGCGGCATCTGTATATCGAGTACGACCACGTCGTATGCGCCGTTCTCGACCTGTCGGCGCACGGAAAGGCCTTCGTGCGCGGTTTCCACGTCGTGGCCCTCGGCTTCCAGAATCTCCTTCCAGATGCCCACGAGATCCACATTGTCGTCGGCAATAAGAACCCTGCCCAAAACGAACGGCCCCTTCCCGAATCCTCGCCCCCTGTTGTCCGGAAGCACTCTAGACGTCCGCGGCCATGTAGTGCAATCCAGCTAGTCTCGCTGCGCAAAAGGCTGTACGCTGAACAAAATGTGCACCAGCACGTTCGAACTCATGCTCCGGGAACGCCCGCCGCAAACTGAACTGAACAAGCCTAAACGACGGTTTCGCAACTACTGACAATCCGGGGAGCAAACCCAACCAGATGCGGTCGTCCGACAATTCGGCATTGCTGGCCAACATTCTCGACCTGACCCGCTCCACCATCATCGTCTTCAACGGGCAGGGTGCGGTCGAGCATGTGAACTCGGATGCGCTCGCGATGTTTCCCGAACTGGGGGAAGAACGCGGTGCGCAACTTCTGCGTGAAAATTTCCTCTCTCATCCGACCATGCAGCCGCTCCTGCCGCCCGAGGATCCGATCTCGCGGAGCCTGGCCGGGGAGACCCTCGACGAAGTGGTGTTCGGTCTTGCCGAAAAGCAGGAGGCGGATGCAAGCCCGCTCAGGCACGCCGGTCGTTTCGTGCGCCTCTCGAGCAACAGGCTCGACGACCCGGAGACGGGATCGTTCATCGTCGTGACCCTGCGGGACGTCACCGACGATCTCCCACTTGAACAGTTCCAGGCGCTTTTCGAAGCCGCACCCGACGCCACCATCATCGTCGATGTCGAGGGGATCATCCTCAGGGCGAACCAGCAGACCTCGAAGCTGTTCGGCTACGAGCCTTCGGAGTTTGTCGGACAGAGTGTCGAAACGCTCATGCCGGAGAGATTCCGGTCGCGACATGCCGGTCACCGACAGACATTCCAGAAAGCCATGCGGGCCCGTCCCATGGGGACCGATCTCGAGCTGTTCGGGCTGCGCAAGACCGGCGAGGAATTCCCCATCGAGATCAGCCTGAGCCCGATCGCGTTCGACGACGGGTCGGTCGTCTGCGCCTCGATCCGCGACATCTCGGAAATGCGCCAGGCGCAGGACCAGTTGATCCGCGCCCAGCGTCTCGACGCCCTGGGGCAGCTCACCGGCGGAATCGCGCATGATTTCAACAACCTGCTGTCCACAACGCTCGGCGCGGTCCAGCTTGCACAAAGAAAATACGACCCGGCTGGAATCGACAACACGTTCGCGACGGCCCTCAAGTCGATCCGGCGCGCCGGCGAGCAGACCCGTCGCCTTCTGTCCTTCGCGCGCAAGACAGGCGCCGCCACCACGACGATCGATGTCGGCCGGGTGATCGAGGACGTGGTCGAACTCGCCATGTCGACCATCGATCCGCGGATCACGATCGACGTGAACGCCATGTCACTGGAGAACCTTCACGTGAACTGCGACCCGGTTCAGTTCGAAAGCGCGATGCTGAACCTGGTGCTCAACGCGCGCGACGCCATCATGCTGTCCGGCGTCGGGGGGAATGTCACGATCTCCACCCGACTTACAACCACGCTGCCGGACGAACACGGGCCGTCCGGGAACGAACCGCAGAAGGTGGTCGTCATCGCGGTGACGGACGACGGGCCGGGCATGATCGAGGCGGTCAAGAAAAGCGCGATGGAACCGTTCTTCTCGACCAAGGAATCGGATTCGGGCGCCGGTCTCGGGCTCGCCATGGTCTACGGCTTCGTCAAGCAGTCCGGCGGAGACGTGCGCATCTATTCGGACGAGGGGCTCGGCACCACGGTCCGCATCATCCTGCCCGAGGCCGCGGGCGAACCGGACCGCCCCGAGGCGGTGCAGCACACGCCTCAGGTGGACGGCACGGGCAAGACCGTGCTGCTGGTCGACGACGAAAAGGACCTTGTCGACCTCACGAGCGAGGTGCTCCGGCAGTTCGGATTCGACGTGCTGACCGCCCCGGCCGCGTCGCCCGCCATCGAGTTCCTGGAGTCCACCGAACCGATCGACGTCCTGCTGACGGATATCGTCATGCCGGGCACCATGCACGGTGTCGAACTGGGGCGGGTCGCTCGCCGGCTCCGTCCGGGCATTCCCGTCGTCTACATGTCCGGCTTCGCGGGCACCGCGCTCGGCAACCTGAAGAACGTCGACGGGCCGTTCATCCAGAAACCGTGCTCGATCGAGAGCCTGTCCGACGCCATCGGCAAGGCACTGGAACGCCAGCGGCACTGAGACCGTCACGGGACGGGCGACGGTCACGGGTGCGGGAAACTTCTACTTACTGGGATGCGGCCGGTGTGTGCGTTTCGCCATACCGGACCGCTCGACGAAACTCTGGTCCACCGGACTGGCCGCGCTGCTCCACTTCGGTTTGACTTGGTCGCAGCAAGGCGCAACAATTCCGCGACAGCCGAGCGAGGCTGTCTTCTGCAAGGCTGACTGTATCGGACAGCGTCACGCCCTGTGCGAT
Organism: Hyphomicrobiales bacterium; assembly: GCA_965227875.1. Classification (GTDB taxonomy): domain Bacteria; phylum Pseudomonadota; class Alphaproteobacteria; order Rhizobiales; family JAJFHC01. Next base: position 4,415,676 of record OZ245783.1, on the reverse strand, counting down.
CCATGTCGAGCCGTCGAACAGGCTCGAAGCCTCGCTCGATGACCCTATAGAGCATCGAGACCACCCGAATGAAGGCCATTTCGCCAGAGGCCCGTCAAGCCTACATCCAAGCTCAGGAAGAACTCGCGGCCTGTTCGCGGGTTGTCGGAGAAGCGTTTTTCCCGGTGATGGTGGAGGCGCTTGCGCAAGCCCTCTCGGTGCGGTGGGTTCTCCTGAGCAAAATCGACCCTACGGATCCCCAGAAGGTCCAGACAGTGGCGGCCTGGGACAACGGGCCGGTTGAGAATTTCAGCTACACGCTGGCCCACTCGCCTTGCGAGAACATCGTAGCTGAAGGGACATGTCAGTATTCCGACGGCATCACGCGCCTGTTTCCCCGCGACGAACTGCTCGTTGGAATGGGCGCGGAGAGCTACGTCGGAGCGCCGCTACGCTCGGCATCTGGAGAAGTCCTAGGTTTACTAGCGGTGCTGGACGACAAGCCTATGGAGCACAGCCAGACGGCTTCGGAGATCGTCGAAGTCCTCGCGGGACGCGCCGCCGCGGAACTTGAACGGGTGTCCGCCGCGTCGATAAACGAACGGCTCGGACAGATTGTCGAAAACGCCGTCAGCGAAGTCTATGTCTTCGATGCGGAAACCTACAAATTCGTTCTCGTCAATCGCGGCGCCCGCGAGAATCTCGGGTATTCGATGGAGGAACTGAAGCAACTCACGCCCTGGGACCTGAAACCGGATATCACGGCGGAGGAATTCACCGAAATGGTCGAACCCTTGCGTAACGGAAGCAGCCCCCATTTTCTCTTTGAAACCAAACACATGAGAAAAGACGGCACTTTGTACGACGTGGCCGTGCAGCTTCAGTTCATACAAGGTCCGGAGAATGTCTATTACGCCTCCATCACGGATATCTCGGAGCGGAAGCGCGCGGAGGAGGCGCGCGCGCATCTGGCCGCGATCGTGGCTTCGGCAAATGAAGCCATCATCTCCAAGGACCTCAACGGCATAGTGAAGAGCTGGAACCGCGGCGCTGAAGAGATATTCGGATATTCCGCCGACGAGATGATCGGCACGTCAATCCGACGCATCATCCCCGACGACCAGCAGCACGAGGAAGACGACATCCTCGACAACATCCGGCGCGGTCGGCAGGTCAGCAAGTTCGATTCTGTCCGGCTTCGCCGCGACGGTTCGCCGGTCCACGTGTCAATCAGCATCTCGCCCATCTTCGACAGCACGGGAAAGATCGTCGGAGCCTCGAAGATTGCGAACGACATCACCGACCGCAAACGCGCGGAAGAACGCGAGCGGCTGCTCATGCGGGAAGTGAACCATCGCGCGAAGAACCTTCTGGCCGTCGTGCAGGCAATCGCCAGACAGACCGGCAGAGGAGATCCCGATACGTTCGTCCACCGGTTCGGCGAACGTATTCAGGCCCTGGCCAGAAGTCAGGATCTGCTGGTGACCAGCGGCTGGCAGGACGTGCCGATCGACAGTCTCGTCCAGTCACAGCTCTCCCATTTCCGGGACGTTCTGGCGGAACGCATCAAGATATCCGGACCAAGCCTTAAGATAACCGCCGAGACCGCGCAGGCCATCGGCCTCGCATTGCACGAACTCGCGACAAACGCCGCGAAATATGGCGCCCTGTCGAATGACAGCGGCATCGTCACCATTTCGTGGGAGGTGATTTGCGATGACGCCGGGGACCAGCGGTTCGTGATGACATGGTCCGAGAGCGGAGGACCGCCGGTCACGAAGCCGTCGCAGCGGGGTTTCGGGTCCACAGTTGTCGACGACATGCTCAAGGCGAGCGTTCGCGGTGAAATAGACTTCGATTTCGAACCGTCCGGTCTGAAATGGCGTGTCGAATGCGCGGCGGGCGCAGTGCTGGAACGCGACCAGATACGGTCGAGGCGAAGCGGTTCTTCCGGCGCACGCAGTGCCAGGTCTCCGGATCAGGGCGGTCGTGTGCTTGTCGTCGAGGACGAACCCCTGGTCGCCATCGAGATCGCGCAGACCCTGAGAGACGCCGGCTTCGAGGTTCTCGGGCCGACCTCGTCGGTTGCGGGGGCCTTCGAATTGCTGAAGGGCGATGGATGTGTGGCCGCCGTACTCGATATCAATCTCGGTACGGAGACGGCGGAACCCATCGCGGAGAGGCTGGCCGAGGACATGATCCCGTTCCTGACCGTGTCCAGCTACAGCATTTCACAACGGCCCGGCGCATTTGAAAACGCGCCTCATCTCGACAAGCCGCTCCGGCCCGACATGCTGATCACGAAACTCACGGACTGTCTTAGCGTCGCGTGACACTGTAGCGGGCAGTTTGCGGATGGCGGATGGGGTGGGATTCGAACCCACGAGACGCGCTAACGCCTGCCGGTTTTCAAGACCGGTGCCTTCAACCACTCGGCCACCCATCCGCGAATGGCGCCACGCTATCGCGGCGAGGTTTCCGAAACCTTGCCTTTCGTCAGCGCCAGTCTTCGCCTTGTGGCACAAATTTGCGAACCGGTGAAGTGTTCCGCGCGCGCCGTCCAGCTCTTTTCACCGCCAACCGTTGCGAGATTGTCATGGCGCCGGGTGTATGCAGGCGCATGTTCGCATGCTGCTGCAAACGCCCGGGAGCGGTGGGACGACACGGCGTCGAGTGTTACTGTCCCGACACTGCCAGGCCAGCCGGTTTCCGGAGGGCGGGCGCAGATATCAGGGAAACGGGCCAGACATTTCCATGAGTTCCACCGGTTTGTTCATTGCGGTCGTGGGGCCGAGCGGGGCGGGCAAGGACACGCTGATCAACGGGGCCAGGAAGCTGCTGGGTTCGGAGGGGCGGTTCCATTTCGCGCGCCGGTTCATCACGCGGCCGCAGGATGCCGGGGAGGAGAGCCACATGGAACTCTCGCCCGAACAGTTCCTCACGTTGCGGGACGATGGCGGGATGTCGCTCTGGTGGTCCGCCCACGGCCATTCCTACGGGCTGTCCGCGGGTGTCAGGGGCACGCTCTATTCCGGGCGTCACGTGGTCACGAACATCTCGCGGGACGCCTTGTCCCGCGCCGTGGATCGGTTCGCGTCCGTACACGTCATACATGTCAGCGCGAACGACGGAACCATCGCGGAACGGCTTGCCCTGCGCGGGCGCGAAGACGCGTCCGACAGGCAGTTGCGCCTGAACCGGCAGGTCGACGACTGGCGTCACCTGGCCCCGGTGACGGAGATCGTGAACCAGGGAACGGTCCGGGAGGGCATAAGCGCCTTCGTCAACGCCCTGGGCGCGTGCACGGGAGAATTCCAGCCGACCGAATGAAGCGGCTGTCCGCGGCCACGGACCTGCGGCGGTCTGGGCCTGTCCTGTGAAACCGGGTTTTCAGGTGGCAGGCGATTTCGCGGCTCGGGCCGCACCGTCATCGAATTCCGCCTCGAGCGCGGCGGCGAACCTGACATGGGCCGGGCGGCTGTCATTCCACCGCGCAACGTAGCCGGCACACCACCAGCAGGCGAGTGTGACGGCATAGGCGAGGTAGGTGTCCACCGCATAGTGCCAGCCGAGATGGATCGAACCGATGAAGATGATGAAGGCGAACACGGCCAGGGCGATGCCCAGCTTGCGGTTGACGGGCCAGACCGCGAGCACGAACAGAAGTGCCGTGGCGTTGTGCATGCTCGGCATCGCGGAGATCCCCGCAACCAGCGAGATCTTGCCGGTATAGGCGTCCCACAGCATGCTCTGCACCGTGAGCGCTTCGATCGGATAGATCTTGTCGGCGTCGTGGAGGTAGGCCATCAGGCCGGCGAAGGGGTCGGGAGACAGGCCGAGATTGCCGTAGTAGACGGGTCCGGCGGACGACAGGGCGATCGCGAGGAGACCGCCGCCGATCATCCAGATCAGCATGTAGGCCACGAAAAAGCGGCTGCGCAGATGGCTCATCCGCCGGTCGAAGGCGAGCCACATCCAGACCATCCACATGACGACCAGCCACACGGCGTAGAACTTGGAGATGATGAAACTGACCAGCGGGAACCCGAGCACCGGCTGCAGTATCTCCCAGGGATGCCGGCCGAAATGAAGCCAGCGGTCCAGTTCCATGAACGCTTCGTCCCAGGCGAAAGGACTGACGATCGGTATGTTCGCCTTGACCTCGCCGAACACGCACATGAACGCGAAGACCGCCAGGAAAAGCGGCAGGCCGATGATGTAGCGGCGCGGATCGAACACGTCGTTCCGGAGCAAGCGCAGAAACTCGGGGATCGGCCGGTCCGGCCTGATCACCGTGACCACCTGGTGAAACCTGAAGATCGCCAGCGCGAGGAGGGCGGACGTCATCATCGCGGGAACGGCGGCGAGGACGAAAAGTTTCAGCATCTGCCAGACGCTGAGCAGGTCCGCGTCGGGTCTCAGGAAAATGAACCACGTGGAAACGAAGCCATACCCCGCGACGACGGCGTAGAACAGCCATTGCGCGGCGAAACTGAGGGCAAGAAGCCTGGCACAGGCACGCAAACGTGCCGTGAACCGACGGCTTTGTCCGTCGAAATCAACCGCCTGAACGAGACTCATCTACGCCACCCGCCGCATTGTTGTTTTGGCGCAGTATCCCGGTGGCGCGTTACAAAATCCTAAAAATACCGCCGATTGCATGCCCGACGTCACGACAGGGCGCCCGTTAACCATGTCGGGTAAAGCTTCCTTAACGGTAGACGGTCACCCTGAGGGCGGATGTGGGAGCCAGTCTCCACGAAATGACGATCGCGCGGGTGAACGCGCCATTTCAGTGAGCCGTTAGTAATGCGTATCAACCTTCGTGCCCCTTCGGCGGCACCGGGCGCGACCGGTGCGAACCGCGCCTTCTTCTGGACTTTCATGATCGCTGGCGCGGCCGCGCTGAGCGTCGGCCTGACCGGCTGCAGCGGCAAGAAATCCGCGTTTTCGGGGAAGGGGAGCCCGACCTATCGCGGCTCCGGACCGATCCCGCAGGGCGGCGGCGTCTACAAGGTCGGCAATCCGTACTGGGTCGCCGGAAAGAAGTACTATCCCAGGGTCGACAACGGCTACGACAAGGTCGGCATGGCCTCGTGGTACGGCCCGAAGTTCCACCGCAGGATGACGGCCAACGGCGAATGGTTCGACATGAACCGCATCACGGCCGCCCACAAGACCCTGCCGCTGCCGTCCTTCGTGCGGGTCACCAACCTGAAGAACAACAAGACCATCGTCGTCCGGGTCAACGACCGCGGGCCCTATGCGCATGACCGGATCATCGACCTTTCGAAAAAATCGGCGGAACTGCTCGGGTTCAAGCGGAACGGTACGGCCCGTGTACGGGTCACCTACATGGGCAAGGCGCCCCTGAACGGCGACGACTACTATGTCGCCAGCGCCAAGGCCGGGCGCCCGCTCCACGCGAGCGCGGACCCGACCAACGTCAATGTCGGCCGTCCCGTCATCGCTTCGGTGCAGAGCCCCACGTTCACGGCCTCGATCACGCCGTCCAGGGCCGCCATGTCGTCGCCCGATGCGCGGATGTACATCCGTGCGGCGTCCTTTGGCCAGCAGGAGAACGCCGAACGCCTCAAGACGAGGCTCGCCTCGCTCTTCGGCCCCGTGAAGACCGACGTTCTCGGGGAATCCGACAGGCCGATCTACAGGGTCTCGGTCGGGCCGTTCCACGATGACGAACAGGCCCGCAAGACGCTGGAAGGCGTGCGCGACGAGGGTTTGCACGACGCCCGCCTGGTCACCGAATAGCGCAACATCAAGGGCACCGCACCGGTGTGCCTCCCGTGACATGATCGGTTTTCCGGTCTAGAGTCCGACTCTCCACGGATTCTCTTGCGGGTTGTAATTGTGTCTCGGTCCACCACTAGTTCACGCAGTCTGCCGGTTCGTGCCGGCGGCGGACGGCGGATGTTTCAGCGTCTTTTCGGCATTTTCCTCATCGCTTTCGGGTTCGTGTCCGTTGCGCCGGCCCTGCAGGCGGCCGAACTCGACACGCCGGCCGAGTTCGCCATCCTGATGGACGGGGCGACGGGTGCGGTCCTGTTCGAGAAGAACGCCGACGATCTCATGGCGCCGGCCAGCATGAGCAAGCTCATGACTCTGGTCATCGCCTTCGAGGCGATCAAGGCGGGCGACGTCAAGATCAGCGACGAATTCTACATCAGCCAGAACGCCTTCGAACGCGGCGGATCGCGCATGTTCGCCAAGTTGAAGTCGACCGTGCCTCTGGAGGACCTCATCCGCGGGATCGTCGTGCAGTCGGGCAATGACGCCTGCATCGCCATCGCCGAGGGTCTGGGCGGGACCGAAGGCAGCTTCGCCGACGAGATGAACGCGCGCGCCAAGGAAATCGGGCTGAAGAAGTCCCATTTCGTCAACGCGACCGGCTGGCCGCATCCCGACCACGTCACCACGGCACGGGACCTGGCGGTGCTGGCGCGGCACATGATCTACAAGCTGCCGGACTTCTATCACTATTTCAGCGAAACCAGTTTCACCTGGAACAAGATCAAGCAGCACAACCGCAACCCGCTGCTCTACCAGAACATCGGCGCGGACGGCCTCAAGACCGGACATACGGAAGAGTCCGGATATGGGCTCGTCGGGTCGGCCGAACAGAACGGCCGCCGGCTCATTCTCGTCCTGAACGGTCTCAAGACGAAGAACCAGCGCGCGGAAGTCGCCCGCAAGATTCTCGACTGGGGGTTCCGCAGTTTCCGCAGCTACGTGATCTTTTCCGGCGAGTCCGACATCGGATCGGCACGCGTCTGGGGCGGCGAGGAGACCACGGTTCCGCTGGTGGCGAAGGACCCGATTGAACTCCTTCTGACCCGGGCGGACAGGAAACGTCTCAAGGCGTCCATCGTCTACGAAGGCCCCTTGCGCGCACCGATCAAGAAGGGCAGCCAGGTGGCGAGGCTTCGCCTTGAGTCCTCCGGCAAGGTCATGAACGAGGTGCCGCTCTATGCCGGCGAGGACGTGAAGGAGAGCGGCATCATCGGACAGGCGTTCGATACGCTCAAGTTCATGGTCATCGGCGGCTGACGGCGGGGCATGGCGGAACCGGCCCGGCGCGGGCGTTTCATCACATTCGAGGGTGGGGAGGGGGCCGGCAAGTCCACGCAGGTCTCCCGGCTCGCCGGGTTTTTGCGCGCGCGCGGCGTTGACGTGGTCACGACGCGCGAGCCCGGCGGGTCCGACGGTGCCGAAGAGATCCGCCGTCTGCTCGTGACCGGCGACACGGAACGCTGGTCGCCCATGGCGGAGACCCTTCTGCTCTATGCCGCCCGGGCGGACCATCTCGACAAGACGATCAGGCCCGCACTTGGACGCGGCGCCTGGGTGATCTGCGACCGGTTCTCGGATTCGACGCGGGCCTACCAGGGCGCCGGCGGCCAGGTCGACGCAAGCTTTCTCGACAGGATCGACCGCCAGGTGGTCGGTGACGACCAGCCCGATCTCACGATCATCTTCGATATCACGCCCGACGCCGGCCTCCGCAGGGCGGGGCGGCGCAACGCGGTCGGCAGCGAAGACCGTTTTGAGCGCAAGGACACGGCCTTCCACGAAAGGCTGAGGGAAGCCTTCCTCGCGATCGCGCGGGCCGAACCCGGCAGATGCGTCGTGGTCGACGCCGCCGCTGGCATCGATGATGTGACACAACAGGTCGAGACCGCGGTCGAGTCGCGGTTCGACCTTGCCGGGGCTTGAACGACCGTGGCCAGGAAACCCACCAGAACGGCGCCGGACGAGGAACTTCTTCCCGAACCCGACCGGATCGAGGGATTTCCCCATCCGCGGGAACAGGAGATCCTTCTCGGCCACGACGCGGCGGAACGGGAATTCGCGGATGCGTTTCACTCCGGACGGCTGCACCATGCCTGGCTCATCGGCGGCGCGCAGGGGATCGGGAAGGCGACGCTCGCCTACCGGATGGCGCGCTATGTCTTCCGGCATCCGGAACGCTTCGGCGCGGGCGGCACCCAGTCCGACGGGCTTTTCGTCGGCAGCGACGACCCCGTGTTCCACCGCGTGGCGGCGCTCGGACATGCCGACCTGCTGGTCCTCCGCCGGCCCTACGACACACGGCAGAAGCGCCTGAAAACCGTCCTCTCGGTCGACGAGATCCGGCGAACCGGGCGGTTCTTCGGCCAGACGGCCGGGGAAGGGGGCTGGCGCATCTGCATCGTCGATGCCGCGGACGAACTCAACCTGTCGGCGGCGAACGCCCTGCTCAAGATCCTCGAGGAACCGCCTTCACGGGCGCTGTTCTTCCTCGTCAGCCATGTTCCCGGCCGGTTGCTGGCCACACTGCGGTCGCGCTGCCGGACCCTGACCCTGTCACCGCTCGACGACGGCGACTGCATGCAGGCCGTGCGCAACGCGCTGGATCCCGACCGTGACGTGGCGGAGAACGACATCGAGACGGCGGTGAACCTCGCGCGCGGCAGCGCGGGCCGGGCGCTGGGCCTCCTCGACAGCGGCGGCATCGAGATTCACAGGGCGCTGTCGGAGCTTTTCTCGCAACTGCCGCGCCTCGACATCGAAAATCTGCACCGGCTCGCCGACCGGCTCTCGGCAAAGACGGCGGGTGCGGAATACGACCTGTTCTGCGAACTGCTGCCCGAACGCATCGCCGACATGGTCCGCAGTTCCGCCATGTCCGGTGCGGGTTCGGATATGCCGGCGGAAGCGTCGCGGCTCGTCCCGCCGGGCACGCACGGAAGCTGGGCCGGGCTGCATCACGAAATCAGCCGTTCCATTGCACGCGCAAATGGCCTAAACCTCGACCGAAAACAGTTGATACTGAGCATCTTTTTCGACATCGAGGACACAGCGCGGACGTCGATCGCCGCAGCGTGAACCTTCACGCACCCCCGATTCCCGCCCGAGGACACTCATGCAGAGCCGCCCGAAATTCTACATCACCACCGCGATCTCCTATCCAAACGGCGCGCCGCATATCGGCCATGCCTACGAAGCGATGGCGACGGACGCGATCGCCCGCTACAAGCGGCTGGACGGCTATGACGTCATGTTCCTGACCGGCACCGACGAGCACGGCCAGAAGATGCAGCAAACGGCCGAAAAGGCCGGGATCACGCCCGCCGAACTGGTGGAACGGACAACGCCGCTGTTTCGCAAGATGGTCGAGACGCTCAACTGCAGCCATGACGACTTCATCCGCACCACCGAGGACCGGCACATCCGCTCGTCCCAGGCGATCTGGGAGCGCATGGCAGCCAACGGGGACATCTATCTCGACAAGTATGCCGGCTGGTACTCGGTCCGGGACGAGGCCTATTACGCGGAATCGGAACTGACGACCGACGAAAGCGGCGAAAAGCGCGCGCCGACGGGCACGCCCGTGACCTGGGTCGAGGAGGAAAGCTATTTCTTCCGGCTGTCCGCCTACCAGGACAGGCTGCTCGCCCATTACGAGGAGAACCCCGACTTTATCGGCCCCGACGCGCGGCGCAACGAGGTGATCAGCTTCGTGCGCGGAGGGCTGGAAGATCTTTCAGTTTCGCGCACCAGTTTCGACTGGGGCGTGCCGGTGCCGGGCCATGACGGCCATGTCATGTATGTCTGGGTGGATGCGCTGACCAACTACATCACCGGTGTCGGATTTCCCGACACGGAAAGCGAATCCTTTGCGCGCTACTGGCCCTGCGACCTGCATGTCATCGGCAAGGACATCGTGCGCTTCCACGCCATCTACTGGCCGGCGTTCCTGATGTCCGCGGGGATCGACCTGCCTAAGCGGGTCTTCGGTCACGGCTTCCTTTTCAACAAGGGTGAGAAGATGTCGAAGTCGGTGGGCAACGTCATCGACCCGATCGCCCTTTCGGAACACTACGGCGTTGACCAGCTGCGCTATTTCTTCATGCGCGAAGTGCCGTTCGGGCAGGACGGCAATTACAGCCATGACGCCATCGTCAACCGCATCAACGCGGATCTGGCCAACGACCTGGGCAATCTCGCCCAGCGCTCGCTGTCGATGATCGCCAAGAACTGCAACAATGCGTTGCCGCTTCCGGGAGAATTCACCGAGGAGGACAGCAAGCTGCTGGCGGATGCGGATGCGCTTCTGGACAAGACGCGCGCGCACATGAACACCCAGTCCATCCACCTGGCCCTCGGCGAAATCTGGTCGGTCGTGGCGGACGCAAACCGCTATTTCGCGGGCCAGGAACCCTGGGCGCTGCGCAAGACCGATCCCGAGCGGATGGCCACCGTACTTTACGTTACAGCCGAGGTGATCCGCCAGGTGGCGATCCTGTGCGCGCCCTATATGCCGGGCGCCTCGGATGCCATGCTCGAGCTGCTCGCCGTGGACGATCATTACCGCGACTTCTCGAACCTCGGTGAAACCGGCCGGCTGGTCGGCGGCGTGACGCTGCCCGCGCCGCGTCCGGTCTTCCCGCGTTATGTCGAAACCGAGAGCACGCCGGACGCATGACGCTCGCGGTTGCCGACAGCCATTGTCATCTGGATTTTCCCGATTTCGCCGAGGAGCTCGACGAAGTCGTCGCGCGCGCCCGCGAGGCGGGCGTGGAACGGATGGTGACCATCTGCACGCGCGTGGCCCAGTTCGACCGCATCCGCGCCATCGCTGAGAAGTATGACGACGTCTACTGCACGGTGGGCACGCATCCCCACAATGCCGCGGACGAGCCCGACGTGACCGCGGAACAGCTCGTCACTCTCGCCGCCCATCCCAAGGTGGTGGGCATCGGCGAGGCCGGTCTCGACTATTTCTACGACAACAGCCCTCGCGAGGCGCAGGCGGCGGGCTTCCGCACGCACATCGCCGCGGCCCGCGAGACCGGCCTGCCTTTAGTCATCCATTCGCGCGACGCCGAAGACGACACGGCGGAGATCCTTCAGGACGAAACGGGGAAGGGGGCCTTCCCCATGATCCTCCACTGTTTCAGCTCTCACGAACGCCTTGCCCGTGCCGGACTGGAGCTCGGCGCGTATGTCTCGTTTTCGGGCATCCTGACCTTCAACAAGGCGGAAGCGCTGCGCGACGTGGCCCGCCATGTGCCGCTCGACCGACTGCTGGTCGAAACCGATGCGCCCTATCTCGCGCCTGTGCCGCGCCGCGGCAAGCGCAACGAGCCGTCCTACGTGGTGCATACGCTCAGCCGGCTTGCCGAGGTCCACGGCATGGATGTCGAGGAGATGGCGCGGATCACGACGGACAATGTCCACCGGATCTATTCCCGGATGCCGCGTGCCGGTGGACAGGCCTCGTGACGCTCACGTTAACCATACTGGGGTGCGGGTCGTCGGGCGGCGTCCCGCGGATCGGCAACAACTGGGGCGCCTGCGATCCGGACAACCCGAAGAACCGCCGCCGGCGCTGCTCGATATTGCTGCGCGCGACCCGGACCGGCGGCGACGCCGCGACGACCGTGCTCGTCGACACCTCGCCGGACATGCGCGAACAGCTCAACGACGCCGGCGCCGGCAAGCTCGACGGCGTGCTCTACACCCATGAGCATGCCGACCACATCCACGGCATCGACGACCTGCGCATGGTCGCCATGAACATCCGCTCGCGCGTGCCGGTTCATGCCGACCGGCATACGATGGACCTGATCAGGTCGCGCTTCGGCTACTGTTTCGAGACGCCGCCGGGAAGCCAGTATCCGCCGATCCTCGAGGGGCATCTGCTCGAGCCGGGCACGGAGGTCGTCATAGACGGCGCGGGCGGGCCTGTCAGGGCGATGCCGTTCACGGTAGCGCACGGCGATATCGACGCGCTGGGCTACCGTTTCGGCGACGTGGCGTACACGCCCGACATCAACGGGATCGACGCCGCCAACGAACGCCATCTTGCGGATCTCGACATCTGGATCGTCGACGCCTTGCGGCGGACCCGCCATCCGAGCCATTTCAGTCTCGAGGAGACGCTGTCATGGATCGAGCGCATCGGCCCGCACCGGGCGATCATCACCAACATGCACGTCGATCTCGACTACCAGACCCTGTGCGGCGAACTTCCGCCGCATATCCGTCCGGCCTATGACGGGATGGAGATCACCGTCACCGTATAGCGCCATGAGCCGCAGAACCGCATGTTTCAGCGATTCCGGCCATCCCGATATTTTCCATAATATATATTATGCGAATATTGGACGCGGCCAACCAGGTCAAGACAGCGGCTTCTTTGCGTCTCTCGACAGCGCCGCCATGTTCCTCGTCCGGCGGAACCGGGCCGCATCCCTTGCGCACAGCCGTTCGCGTTGGTTGGGTCGCGTTATCCACACCCCGCGCCCCGCGTGTTCCGCCCCGGGTTGCCATGCCCGGGCCGATCGATACAGTGATGCGCCCGACACCAACCGGAGACTGCCATGTCCGACGACCGGGCTGCCGACGACATTCATGGCGGCGATTTCGCGGCGCTCAGGGCCATCATGAAGGCGCTTCGGACGCCCGGAACCGGCTGTCCCTGGGACCTCGAACAGGACTATGCGACGATCGCGCCCTATACGATCGAGGAAGCCTATGAAGTGGCCGACGCGGTCGAGCGCGGCGACCTGTCAGACCTCAGGGAGGAACTGGGAGACCTGTTGCTGCAGGTGGTGTTCCACGCCCGCATGGCCGAGGAAGACGGTGCGTTCACGCTCGACGACGTCGTCGCCGGCATCTGCGAGAAGATGCTGCGCCGGCACCCCCACGTGTTCGGCGACGTCGAGGAACGGTCCGTCGGCGCGGTGAACGGCATGTGGGAGCGCATCAAGGCCGAGGAACGCGCCGCCAAGGCCTCGAACGGGGCCGGGCCTGCCGCCCCGCCGAGCGCGCTCGACGACGTGCCCGTCGGCATGCCTGCCCTCACCCGCGCCCTCAAGCTCCAGAAGCGCGCCGCACGGGTGGGCTTCGACTGGCCGGATCTCGCCCCGGTGCTGGAGAAACTGGACGAGGAGACCGCAGAACTGCGCGAGGCCGCGGACGGCGGCGATCCCGACCGGATGACCGACGAGCTTGGCGATGTCCTCTTCGTCACCGCGAACATCGCGCTGCGCCTCGGAATCGACCCGGAAGCCGCCCTGCGGCACACCAACGAGAAATTCTCCCGGCGCTTCCGCGGAGTCGAGGACCGCCTCCGCGCCGACGGCAAGACGCCCGAACAGTCGACCCTGGCCGAAATGGACGCCCTCTGGGACGACGTCAAACGCGAGGAGTAGAAGCTCCGGCGACTGCGGCTGGATTGCCGGGTCAGGCCCGGCAAAGACGGGGTGGTTGTGGGAAGGCTTCCAGGCGGTACGTCGCGTAGGTGCTGCGTGGGTGGGATTGTTGCCCGGTCACCGCAGAACCACCTTCTCCGAATTCCCGACGAAAGTCGGGACCCATGGGCCGCGACCGCATTCGCCCGCCGCCCTGGACCCCGCCTTTCGGCGGGGATGCGGGGATGGATGGGTCGTGGCGCCCGCCAAACGGCGACAGATATCGCCGGCGCATGTCCGGACTACGGTTCTCGCCCTACTCATGCCTGTCGGTACTACGCTTGAACGCAGGGCATACCGACCTTCGGCGCGCACGCCGCTTGCACGCCGTCGCCCCCTGCCCGCGCCTCGTCTTGCGCGGGCTTGACCCGCGTATCCAGCACAGGGCGAGGTCTGAGTGTTCTGCTGGATTGCCGGGTCAGGTCCGGCAAAGACGGGGTGGGTTGTGGGAAGGCTTCCAGGCGGCTTGTCCCGCAGGTGCTGCGTAAATGGGTTTGTTGGCCGGTCACCGCAGAACCACCTTCTCCGAATTCCCGACGAAAGTCGGGATCAAAAAGCCCCGACCGCATTCGCCGGCCGCCCTGGACCCCGCCTTTCGTCGGGGATGCGGGGATGGATGGGTCGTGGTGCCCGCCAAACGGCGACAGATCTCGCCGGCGCATGTCCGGACTACGGTTCTCGCCCTATCCATGCCTGTCGGCACTACGGTTGAACGCGGGGCAAACCGGTCTTCGGCGCCCAGGGCCGCTTGCACGCCGTCGCCCCCTGCCCGCGCCTCGTCTTGCGCGGGCTTGACCCGCGTATCCAGCACAGATCGAGGTCTGAGTGTTCGGCTGGATGGCCGGGTCAGGCCCGGCAAAGACGGGGTGAGTTGTGGGAAGGTTTCCAGGCGGCTCGTCCCGCAGGTGCTGCGTAGGTGGGATTGTTGCCCAGTCACCGCAGAATCCCCCACTCCGAATGCCCGACGAAAGTCGGGACCCATGGGCCCCGACCGCATTCGCCGGCCGCCCTGGACCCCGCCTTTCGGCGGGGATGCGGGGATGCGGGGATGCGGGGATGCGGGATGCGGGGATGCGGGGATGGGTGGGTGGGGTGGGGCCAGGCTTCGGACATCGATCTCGCCAATGCATGTCCGGGCCAAGATCCCGCCCTCCTCCCAGCTGAAGGAGTCCGACGAAACCGCACCGGTCTTCGGCGCGCACGCCGCTTGCATGCTGTCGCCCCCTGCCCGAGCCTCGTCTTGCGCGGGCTTGACCCGTGTATCCAGCACAGGGCGAAGTCTGAGTGTTCGGCTGGATTGCCGGGTCAGGCCCGGCAAAGACGGGGTGAGTTGTGGGAAGTCGTCCAGGCGGCTCGTCGCGCAGGTGCTGCATGGGTGAGTTTTTTGCCCGTTCACCGCAGAACCCCCGCTCCGAATTCCCGACAAAAGTCGGGATCCATAAGCCCCGACCGCGTCCTCTTGCCGCTCTGGGCCCCGCCTTTCGGCGGGGATGCGGGGATGGGTGGGCGGGACCAGGCTTCGAACGTCGATCTCGCCAGTGCATGTCCAGGCCAAGATCCCGCACTCCTCCCAGCTGTAGGAGTCCGACGAAGCCGCACCGGTCTTCGGCGCACACGCCGCTTACACGCCGTTGCCCCCTGCCCGCGCCTCGTCTTGCGCGGGCTTGACCCGCGTATCCAGCACAGGGCGAGGTCTGAGTGTTCTGCTGGATTGCCGGGTCAGGCCCGGCAAAGACGGGGTGGTTGTGGGAAGGCTTCCAGGCGGCTCGTCGCGCAGGTGCTGCATGGGTGAGTTTGTTGCCCGTTCACCGCAGAACCCCCGCTCCGAATTCCCGACAAAAGTCGGGATCCATGGGCCGCGACCTCGTTCGCTTGCCGCTCTGGGCCCCGCCTTTCGGCGGGGATGCGGGGATGGATGGGAAGGGTCAGGCTTCAAACATCGCAAAACGATACGTCGCGAATTCCCGACGAAAGTCGGGATCCATGAGCCGGGCTGGCTTTCGTCAGGCGGATTGGCGGATTTCGGAGACGGGGACGACCTGGCCGAAGCGTTTTTCGAGTCGGGAGAGCTTGTCGTCCTCGGCCCTGAGGCGGAAGATGACCTCGCCCTCGCTGTCGACGCGCTCGCGGATGTCGCAGTTTTCGTAGAGCCAGTTGATACCCGCGCCGTCGGCCGCGTCGACGGTCACCTCGACCTCGACCGAACGGGCCGCCAGGCGTTGCTCGATGGTCTCGAGAAGGGCGTCGACGCCCTCGCCCGTGACGGCCGAGAGCGGAACCACCGCCTCGTCGCGGGTGGCCTGGTTGAGCACGTTGTGCCTCGCCTCGCCTTCCAGCCGGTCGATCTTGTTCCAGACCTCCAGCACCTGGTCGCGCCGGTCCTCGGCGATGCCGAGCATGGCGAGCACCGCGTTGACGTCGTCGAGCTGGGCGCCCGTGTCCTCGTGGGAGATGTCGCGCACATGGAGGATGAGATCGGCCTCCAGCACCTCTTCGAGGGTCGCCCGGAAGGCCGCCACCAGATGGGTCGGCAGGTCCGAGATGAAGCCCACCGTGTCGGACAGGATGACCTTTCGACCGCTGGGCAGCGCGATGGCCCGCATGGTGGGGTCGAGGGTCGCGAAGAGCAGGTCCTTCGCGAACACGTCCGAGGAGGTCAGGCGGTTGAAGAGCGTCGACTTGCCGGCGTTGGTGTACCCGACCAGGGCGACGATCTGGTAAGGCACCTTCTGGCGCGACGACCGGTGCAACTGGCGGGTGCGCGTGACCGTCTCGAGCTGGCGCTCGAGCTTGGTGATGCGCTCCTGGATCATGCGCCGGTCGGCCTCGATCTGTGTCTCGCCGGGACCGCCGACGAAACCGAGCCCGCCGCGCTGGCGTTCAAGGTGGGTCCAGGTGCGGACCAGGCGGCTCTTCTGATAGTTGAGATGGGCGAGTTCGACCTGCAGGCGCCCTTCCCTCGTCCGTGCCCGTTCGCCGAAGATCTCGAGGATGAGACCCGTGCGGTCGAGAACCTTGGTCTTCCAGGCCCGTTCGAGATTGCGTTGCTGGCCGGGCGTCACCGGCCCGTCGACGACGACGAGGTCGATCTCCTCGGCCAGGACGACGGTCTTGAGATCCTCGACCTTGCCGGTGCCGAACAGGGTCGCCGGGCGCACACGCGGAACCGGCACCACGTCGGACCGGACAACGTCGAGGTCGATGGCAAGCGCGAGGCCCACGGCCTCCTCGAGGGAGGCTTCGGGCGAGCGCTTTTCCCGCGCCGGCCCGTCCGCCTCGGGCCGCGCGCCCGTCTGGCGCACATCGGGATGCACGACATAGGCCCGGACCTTTTCAGGCCCGTCCGTTCCGATGCCCGCGTCCGCGGTGCTCGCGCTGAATGATGTGTCCTGCCCGGCCAAAACCGATCAATCGTCAGAGGCTGTGTTTTCGTCCTCGAACAGCTGGACCGGATGGCTCGGCATGATCGTGGAGATCGCGTGCTTGTAGACAAGCTGCGACAGCCCGTCCCGTCGCAAGAGAACGCAGAAATTGTCAAACCAGGTGATGACGCCCTGGAGCTTCACCCCGTTGACGAGGAAAATGGTGAGCGGTGTCTTGGTCTTGCGCACCTGGTTCAGAAATGTGTCCTGAAGATTCTGTGCTCGATCTGCAGCCATGAGGGTTCCTTTTTTCTTGTTCTTGGCAACATTTGAGGCCCGACCTGCAAAATGATGCCGCATCTTGAGCCATTGGCCCGGTTTTCGATCGATCCGGCCTCGACGGAACAATATTACGCCGTACACCGTCAATGCCGTAAAGGCCGATTAGATCACAATATAGACTTTTTCGAGACGTTTGCCGACAGTCAGTTATGTGGCGCGGCAATCGCCCGCGTCAACTCCGCCAGAAGTTCGACTGGAAAGCGGCCAGGAGCACGAGCAGTTCGAGCCGCCCCGCGATCATCGCCAGGGCGAGCACCATGAGCCCGGCGTCCGACACGCTCTGGTATCCGGTCCAGACCGGGTCCTTCGGCACGGTCATGATGATGGCCGCGCCATTGTTGGTCAGCGCCCCGACCACGGTCATCAGCGCCTCCTCGAACCCCTGCCCAAGGCCCGCCAGCAGCCATGTGATGGTGCACAGCGCGGCGATCGTGGCGCACAGCAACGCCCAGGTGGCCTGCATGATGCGCGGTTCGACAAGGTGCCCGGCCACGCGGTCGGTCAGCACGATATGGGGATGGATCAGGCGCGCCAGTTCCCTCTCCGCCTCCGAAAGCAGGATCATGAAGCGGTACTGCTTGAGGCCGCCCGCGGTAGAGAAGGCGGCACCTCCCATGAGGCAGAGCAGGATGACGATGGAATACGGCACGGCCGGCGTGTCCACGCGGGCATTGTCGAAGCCGGTGGTGGTCACCAGCGAAACCGCCCGGAACAGACCGGTGCGCAACGCGGCGAACGCATCCGAGACGCTCGGCAGCTCGATCGACTTGTAGATCAGCGCGGCCGCAACCAGGCCCGCCAGCAGCGCCACGATAGTCATGCGCGTCGTCTCCGGCCGGTCCGGGATCTGCAGTCCGGGACGGCTGAAGAAATAGAGAAGCCCGAGAATGCTCGATGCGCCGAGCAGCATGAAGACCATGAGCGTGACTTCCACCGCGACGGAATCGTAGAACGCGATGCCGCCGTTGCGCACCATGAAGCCGCCTGTCGACAGGGTCGACAGGGCGAGGCAGAATGCGTCGAAAACCGGCACGCCGAGGGCCCACAGCATGAACATGCAGGCGAGCGTCAGTCCCGAATAGACCGGCATGACGTGGCGCACGCCCATGACGATGCTGTGGCGCAGGTCAGCGCGTTCATAGCCCGGGATCGTGACGTTGGCGGATGTCCCGCTCACGCCCAGCGGCGCCAGCACGACCATCGCGGTCAGGAGGCTCATGAGCCCGCCCGCCCACTGGAGTATCGCCCGCCAGGCGAGGATCGCCTGGGGCGTGCCGTCGAGGTCGCCGATGACGGTGGCCCCGGTGGTCGTCAGGCCGGACACGGCCTCGAAGATGGCCTCGTAGGAATTCGTGAAGTGGTCGTCGGCGAGGAACGGCACGGCGGCGAGGAACGACCCGACGATCCAGGTCAGCAGCACGTAGGCCACGACACCGCTGCGATCGATATGGCCGTGCGCGCCGCGAAAACTCGCGATGAACAGCCCGCCCAGGAAGGCGAAGACCACGAGGGACATGGCGAAGGCCCCGGCCATATTCCAGTTCTGGGCATTGATCGCGATAATGACGGGCACGACAGTCAGTGCCGCCAGCGCGGCGATCGGCCAGCCCAGCAGAAAGAATATGCCGTTGTTGGGCATGTTCCCGCGGGTCCGTCAGAAATACTCGAGGCTGACGCGGAACATCTGCTCGACTTCGCGCACGCGGCCGGCAAGCGCGAAGATCACCACGCGGTCGTGGGGACGAACCTCCGTGTCGCCATCCGGCACGATGACCTCCTCGCCGCGCACGATCGCACCCAGCCGCAGGCCGGAAGGCAGCTCCACTTCGCGCAGCGGCTTGCCCACGAGCGGCGAGGTTTCCAGCGCTTCGGCCTCGATGATCTCCGCGGCGCTGTTCTGCACGGCGTGGACGCGGCGGATGCTGCCGCGGCGCACGTGCTGCAGGATCGACGAAATCGTCATCGCCTTGGGATTGAGATGCGCGTCGATGCCCAGCGAACGCACCACGGAGGAATAGGCCGAGTTTCCCAGCAGGCTGAGCGCCCGCTGGCAGCCTTCCTTCTTCGCCATGACGCTCGCGAGGATGTTGACCTGGTCGTCATTGGTCAGCGCGACAAAGGTGTCCGCCTCCTGGGCGCCCGCCTCGCGCAACAATTCGCTGTCGAGGGCGTTACCGCTGAGCACCACGGTCCTCTTGAGTTCCTCCGCGACGAACTCGGCGCGCTGGCGATTGCCCTCGATGATCTTGACCCGGGTCCGGCTCTGCTGGACCTCGAGATGCCGCGCGACGTAGAGACCGACATTGCCGCCGCCAGCGATGATGATCCTCTGCGCCTGTTTCTCGTCGTGGCCGAAAATGCCCAGTGTGCGTTCGATCTGGTCGCGCGACGCCGCCACGTAGACCTCGTCGCCCACGAGCATCTGGTCGTTGCTGCCCGGGACGAACATCGAACCGTTGCGCATGATTCCGACGACCACCGCCGTGAGGTCGGGAAAAAGCGCGGTCAGCTGGCTCAGCGGCGTGTTGACGATGGGACAGTCTTCCTCGCAGGTGACGCCGATGACGGAGACGCGGTCGTCGGTGAAACTGATGGTCTCGAATGCGCCGGGCTGCGCCAGGCGCCGAAGCACCATGTCCCCCACCGCGACCTCTGGCGAGATGATGACGTCGATCGGCATGTTGTCGCGGGAAAACAGGTCGCTCCAGACCGGCGCGAGATAGCTCTGCGCCCTCACCCGCGCGATCTTCGTGGGAATCTCGAACAGCGAGTGGGCGATCTGGCAGGCGACCATGTTGATCTCGTCGGCAAAGGTGACGGCGATGATCATGTCGCAGTCGTCCGCGCCCGCGCGCTGGAGGATTTCGGGATGCGACCCGTGGCCGACGACGCCCTGCACATCGAGCAGATCCGTGATCCGGTTCACCAGATCGGCGGAATTGTCGATGACGGTGACGTCATTGTTCTCGGCCGACAGCCGTTCGGCAATGCCGAACCCCACCTGACCCGCTCCGCATACGATAACTTTCATGGCAATGCCGCTTGTAATGAGTATTCACGGCACAAGGCAAGGGCTAGTTCGTGCAGCGGAACCGGGGCAGCCAGGCCCCCGCGGCGTGCGCGTCAGGCGTCTTCGGCTTCCGCGGCACGAATGTTCTGCACGCCAAGCAGCTTCAGCTTGCGATGCAGGGCCGAGCGCTCCATGCCCACGAAGGACGCCGTCCGGGAAATATTGCCGCCGAACCGCCCGATCTGGGCCACCAGGTATTCACGCTCGAAGACCTCGCGGGCTTCGCGAAGCGGAAGCGCCATGAGCTGGTGTCCGTTGGATCCGTTGATCATCGAGGGGCTCGGGCCGGTCGCCTCTGAGGGGAGCATGTCGGCCGTGATCTTGCTCGATTCATCGCCCTTGGCGAGGATCATCATGCGCTCGACGATGTTGCGCAGCTGACGCACGTTGCCCGGCCAGTCGGCCGCCTGCAGGACCGCCAGGACGTCGTCGGCCACCTCGCGTTCGGGCATACCGGAGGTCTTGGCGAAGACGGAGGCGAAATAACGGGTCAGTTCCGGAATGTCGTCGCGGCGGTCGGCCAGGCTCGGGATGACGATGGGAACCACGTTGAGACGATGGAACAGCTCCTCGCGAAACTTGTCCTCGTTCACGGCGGCCTCGAGATCGCGGCTCGAGGCGGACACGACCCTGACGTCCACCTTCACCCTTTTCTGGCCGCCCACGCGCTGGAAGGTCTGGTCAACGAGAACCCGGAGGATCTTGCCCTGGGTCTCCAGCGGCATGTCGGAAACCTCGTCGATGAAAAGGGTCCCGCCGTGGGCTTCCTCGAGCGCGCCCACCTTCTGGACGTTCCCCGGCCCCTCCTCGACGCCGAAGAGCTCCTCCTCCATGCGGTCCGGCGCCATGGCCGCGGCATTGAGAATGACGAACGGGTGCTCGGCACGATGGGAGCTGAGGTGCAGGTTGCGGGCAACGAGGTCCTTGCCCGACCCCAGAGGACCGGTGACGAGCACGCGGCTGTTGGTCGGGCCGATCTTCTCGATCGAGGATTTCAGTTGCCGGGTCGCGGCGGAGTTGCCGACGATCTCGAAATCGTGCCCGCCCACCTTCTTGAGCGAATCGTTCTCGCGCTTGAGACGGCTCGTCTCCAGGGCGCGGCTGATGACCAGCACCAGCCGGTCCGCCTTGAACGGTTTCTCGATGTACTCGTAGGCGCCGATCTTGATCGCGGCGACCGCGGTCTCAATGTTGCCGTGGCCGGAGATGATGACGACGGGAAGATCCTTGTGGATTTCTTTGATGCGGCCCAGCACCTCGAGGCCGTCGAGACGGCTGCCCTGGAGCCAGATGTCGAGCACAACCAGCGACGGGCGCCTCTCCTCGATGGCGGCAAGGGCGGTGTCGCTGTCCCGGGCGAGGCGCGTTTCATAGCCTTCGTCCTCGAGTATCCCGGATATGAGATCCCGGATGTCCGCCTCGTCGTCCACGATGAGAATATCTGACGCCATTACTCTTTCCTCGTTTGCTCTTGTTCGGCCGGGTCCCCGTCACTCTCACCGGGGTCCGCCGCCTGGTCGGAAATTTCGTCTGTGCTGTTTTCGTTTTTCGCGACATTGGGGAATACCAGCCGCACGAGAGCTCCCGTTTCGTCTTCTTCCAAATTTGGGGCATCTTGAAGGCCAAGCCGGCCATCATGCTCTTCCATGATCTTCTTTACGATCGCAAGACCCAGTCCGGTCCCCTTCTCGCGCGTCGTCATGTAGGGCTCGACCAGGCGCTGGCGGTTTTCCTTCGGCAGGCCGACACCGTTGTCGATCACGTCTACATGGCAGAATCGGTCGGTGCACGTAACCGACACCTTGATCCGGCCACGATAGTCTTCTCCCGACTTTTGAGCTTTAGTTTCAATGCTTTCCGTAGCGTTCTTCACAAGGTTCGTAAGCGCCTGCGTGACCAGCCTCCTGTCCAGGTCGATCATGATCGGTTCCGACGGGATGTCGGTCTCGAACGTGATGTCCGAGCTGCTGACCCTCTGGAGGAACACCGCCTGCTTGACGGTGTCGCAGAGATCGCGGCGCTCCATGGTGGCCTTGGGCATGCGGGCGAATGTGGAAAACTCGTCGACCATCCTGCCGATGTCGCCGACCTGGCGGATGATCGTGTCGGTACATTGTTCGAAAATCTCACGATCGAACTGTATGTCCTTGCCATACTTGCGTTTCAGCCTTTCGGCCGAGAGCTGGATGGGCGTCAGGGGGTTCTTGATCTCATGCGCGATACGCCGCGCGATGTCGGCCCAGGCGGAGTTGCGCTGGGCATTGACCAGTTCCGTGATGTCGTCGAACGTGACCACGTCACCATGTTCGTCCTCGCCCGACTGTTCACGGGTCACGCGGACCATGAAATTGCGGTCCTGACCGTTGATCTTGATGCTGACCTGGCCGTCGGCGGACCCCGAAGCCTTGGTCTGCGCCTTGCGGAAAATCGTGTCCATTGCCGGCAGGGCATCTGCGAGGGGCCGTCCGGACAGGTCGTTCTCGTCGACGCCCAGAAGCGTCAGCGCCGACCTGTTCACCAGCGTGATGCGCCCCTCCTGGTCGAGGCCGATCACGCCGGCGGTAACGCCCGACAGCACCGCCTCGGTGAACCTGCGCCGGACGTCGAGCATATGGTTGGCGTCGATCAGTTCCTTGCGCTGGCCGGACAGCTGGTCGGTCATCTGGTTGAAGGTGCGCCCGAGCGTCGCCAGGTCGCCCTCGACCTGCTTGAGCGAAACCTTCGCGTCGAGATTGCCCTCGGAGACCTCTCGTGCCGCACCGATGAGACGGCCGATGGGCGCCACCAGCCTGTCGGAGACCCACAGGCCGAACCAGATGGCGGCCAGCAGGAAGATCAGCGCGACGCCCACATACATGAGCGCGAACGTGAACTGAACGCCGTAGCGCCGGGCCTCCATGCTGTCGTACTCGACCTTGCCCGCCTGGGTCTTGCGCAGGTGATCGATCACCGTGGTGTCGACGAACCGGAACACGAAGAGGTAGGCGTCCTCGAAGGCCTTGAGCTTGACCAGCGCCCGGACCTGGTTGGTGTTGCCCGGGTTCATGATCACGAGTTCCCCGGCGCTCGCCTTGTCCATGGCTTCGCGGGTCGGCCCCTCGAACGTGGCGTTCTCGTTTCTCAATGCGCGCGAAAGGATCGTCAGGTTGCCATTGATGATGAACGCACCGGCGAGGCCCCTGAGGGCGGTCTGCGCCTGGAACACGCGCTGGAACTGCGGACGGTTGTTCTCGTAGAGCGGATGGGCACGGTCGAGGTCGTTGGCCATCGCCGCGGTATCCGTCCGGATGACCTGGCCGTGCTCCTGGATGTAGGAGTGCGCGACAACGAGCGCGGTCTCCACGATCGACCTGGTCCTCTCCGAAAACCAGCGGTCAAGGCCCCTGTCGAGCGTTACGCTGGCAAAAATGGCCACGAGCAGTGCCGGAATGGAGGCAACGAGGGCGAACAGCGTCACAAGCCTGACATGCAGCCTCGCGCCCGCACTGCCCCGGTTGCGGGCCAGCCAGAGCACGATCACCTGCCACGTAATGAGCACGATCATCGCCACGACGAGCACGATGTTGATCGCGAGCAGGGTGTTGATGATGTAGGGCGTGGGCAGAACCGGGGTCAGGCCGGTGAGGATCGCATAGGTCGCCAGACCACTGAGCAGCGCGCCGAGGACCACCGCGAAACCGAGTTTCTGCAGGATGGATGACGCACCCCCGAAATCGCGGGTCGTGATGGCTGCCGGTGTCTCGGGCAGCTTTCCGTCTTCAGCAACCACTGTCATGTGTCGCGGGAATCAGATTGTGGCCTTGATGTAACGCTTGCGGCATTTTTATCTGTCTTCAATGTGCCCAAAATCAGGCACTTCGCAGCAAAGGGGATATTGTGCAGGTTGTGTTGCGGGGATTCAATTACAATGTAGCATAATTGCAACAGCATGGACCGGCGCGCACCGGTCCTGCGTCACCCCCGCGTCCGGGCGAAGGAAATGTCGAGGTTCCGGATTTTCTTCCGCAAGGTGTTCCGGTTGAGGCCGAGCAGTTCGGCCGCCCGGATCTGGTTGCCGGACGTCGCGGCGAGTGCGGCCGCCACGAGCGGACGTTCGACCTTCTCAAGGATGCGATCGTAGAGCCCGGCAGGCGGCAACCCGTTGGGAAACCCCGCAAAATAGGACGCCAGATAGGCCTCGACCTGTTCTTCCAGCGGTTCGCCGCCGGACGGGGCCGTCTCAGGTTGTCCGGGCGAGACATCCGAGAGTTCGGCATCGATCAGCGACTGGGTGATCGTGTCCTGCGAATAGAGCGCGGATACCCTTCGGACCAGGTTTTCAAGTTCGCGGACGTTTCCCGGCCACGAATGGCGCTTCAGTCGCTCGAAGGCCCCTGCCTCCACCGACTTGCGCGGAAGGCCTTCCTTTTCGGCCTCGCTGACGAAATGACGTACGAGGTCGGGAATGTCCTCGGCCCTCTCGCGCAGAGGCGGCAGGCGAATCGGCACCACGTTGAGTCTGAAAAACAGATCCTCGCGGAACATGCCCTGATCGATCTGGCGGCGCAGGTCGCGATTGGTGGCCGCGACGATCCGCACATTGGTCCGGATCGAACCGGTGCCGCCGACCATGGAGTACTCGCCTTCCTGGAGTACGCGGAGAAGCCGGGTCTGGGCCTCCATGGGCATATCGCCGATTTCATCCAGGAAAAGCGTTCCGCCCTCGGCCTGCTCGAAACGGCCCGCCGAACGCTTGGATGCGCCCGTGAACGCGCCGCGTTCATGGCCGAACAGTTCCGATTCGATCAGTTCGCGCGGGATCGCCGCCATGTTGACGGCCACGAACGGCCCGTTGCGGCGCTTGCCATACTGGTGCAACGCGCGGGCCACGAGTTCCTTGCCGGTTCCGCTCTCGCCCGACACCATGACGGTCAGGTCGGTCTGCATGAGCCGCGCGAGCACGCGATAGATGTCCTGCATGGCCGCGGAACGGCCGATCAGCGGCATCTTTTCCGCGGGCAGTTCGCCAGCCCCGCTCTTGTCGCCCTGCCCGGCGCCACCCTGGCTGAGGCCGCGGCCCACGACCGCCACCAGTTCGTTCAGGTCGAACGGTTTGGGGAGATATTCGTAGGCTCCCTGCTCGGCGGCCGTGATCGCCGTCATCAGCGTGTTCTGCGCACTCATGACCACGACCGGAAGGTTTGGACGCAGCTTGCGGATACGGGGCAGCATGTCGAAGGCATTGTCGTCGGGCATCACGACGTCGGTGACGACGAGATCGCCCTCGCCCTGGCTGATCCAGCGCCACAGCGTCGAGGCGTTGCTGGTCGCCTTCACGGCATAGCCCGCCCGGGCGAGCGCCTGGTTGAGGACCGTGCGGATTGCCGTGTCGTCATCCGCGACCAGAATCGTCTCTCCGCTCATTCCCCGGTCTCCCCGGCCGGGTGCGCTGCGCTTTCCATATGCATGGGCAACAGCACCCGGAACGTCGTCTGGGGAGGCCCGCTCTCGCACTCGATGATACCGCCGTGGTTGCCGACGATCTTGGCGACCAGCGCCAGCCCCAGCCCGGTGCCGAAGGACTTGGTCGTCACGAAGGGGTCGAACATGTGCTCGCGGATGTCATCGGGCACGCCGGGCCCGTTGTCCCGCACGCAGATTTCGAGCGGCAGGCCGATACGCCGGCCGGTCCCCGGCACCGAAAGCCGGACGCCCGGCCGGAAAGCGGTGGAAAGCACGACCTGCCCGTTGTGACCGCGCACCGAAGCCACCGCCTCGCAGGCGTTCTTCACGAGGTTGAGAAAGACCTGGATGAGCTGGTCGCGGTCGCCGAGCACGGGAGGAAGGGACGGGTCGTAGGTCTCCGAGATCTCGATTTCCCGGGCGAAGCCGTTGACCGCGATCTCCCTGACCCGATCGAGTATGGCATGGATGTTCTGCGGTTCCGCCTCGATGGGCCGGTTGTCATTGAAGACCTCCATCCGGTCCACGAGCTTGCAGATCCGATCGGTTTCCTCGCAGATCAGCTTGGTGAGCGACCGGTCTTCGTCCTCGACAGAGGACTCCAGGAGCTGGGCTGCACCGCGGATCCCGGAAAGCGGGTTCTTGATCTCGTGCGCGAGAATGGCGGCCATGCCGGCGACGGACCGGGCCGCACCGCGATGGGTCAGTTGCCGGTCGATCTTGTGCGCCATCGTACGTTCCTGGAACAGGATCAGGATATGCCCGGGTTGTTCCAGGATCGGCGCCACCTGGATGTCGGCGAGCCGCTGGCCGCCGATTTTCGGGGTCCCCAGGTCGACACCGTACTCGCTGACCGACGCGAGGCGTTCGCGCACCTGGGCGACGAGCGAGAGCACCGGACTTCCGAAAGGCACGAGGTCCGCGAGACGATTGCGGCGGAGCACGGCCGCACCGGCCTGGAAAAACGACTGGGCCGGGACGTTCGCGAACGCCACCCGGTCCTCGCGATCGAGCGCGACAACCGGGTGTGGAAGGGTCCCCAGTATGCTCGCCGGGTCGATGCTCTCCGGCGCCCTCTCCGCTTCGAGTGTCGCACTGGCCATTTTCATGCAGCCTCCGGCAGGGTCAGGCTTCCGTAGAAGCGGTCGATGAGGTTCATGGCCCGGGCGGGATCCGCCGACTTCATCATCGCGGTCCGCAGTCCCTCCGCTTCGTCACCGGAAGCGCCGCAAGCCTGCTGAAGAGCGTTCTGCGCGTACCATCCCAGATGCTTGCGCGCGCACCGGACACCGACTTCCGTGCCGTAATGCGCGAGCATGTCACGATAATGCTCCGTGGCGATCGCCTTCTGCCGCTCGAGCGGAGGGTCCGGAAGCTGGCGACCCGCCTCGAGCGAACGCGCAAGCAGCCCTGGAAGCCAGGGCCGGCCATAGGCGGCGCGCCCGACCATGACGGCGTCCGCACCCGACTGATCGAGCGCGGTCTGAACGTCATGCAGCGTTGTGATATCGCCGTTGGCGACGACCGGCACGTTTACCGCCTGCTTGACTTGCGCGATCGCCGCCCAGTCCGCGGTGCCATCGTAGAACTGACAACGGGTCCGCCCGTGGACCGTGATCATCGCCACGCCTTCCGCCTCCGCCCGGCGCGCGATCTCCGGCGCGTTGCGGCTGTCGTCGTCCCAGCCCAGGCGCATCTTGAGCGTCACGGGACAGTCCACAGCGCCCACCGTCGCCTTCACGAGCGAGAGGGCGTGATCCGGGTCGCGCATGAGAGCGGAGCCCGAAAGGCCCTTGGTGACCTTCTTCGCAGGACACCCCATGTTGATATCGACGATATCGGCACCAAGGTCGCGGGCCATCCGCGCGCCTTCCGCCATCCACCTTGCCTCGCGCCCGGCAAGCTGCACCACGTGGGGCATGTCGCTTTCGGACCTGCGGCTGCGCAGGAGGGACTCCGGACGGTTGAGAACGAGTTCGCCGCTCGCGACCATTTCCGACACGACCATGCCCGCACCCATATTGTGAGCCAGTCGCCGAAACGGTTCGTCCGTCACGCCCGACATGGGCGCGAGAAAGACGCGGTTGGGAAACTCGATGCCGCCGATACCTATGCCCATTTTTTAGGCACTTTCAAACTTGAACAAATTTCAGGCAATATAGGAGGAGGACGGTGCAGGTTGCAACGCCCATTCCGAAACAGTCTTACCGGACCGGACTTGCGGCTTGCACCTTTCCCGCGAATTCCCGATAAGTCGGCCCTGAATATCAGCGGAGCAGCGAAATGACCACAGCCGCGATCATCGTTGCCGCCGGGCGCGGGACGCGACTGGGCGGGGACCGGCCCAAGCAGTTTCGCGAGCTGGGCGGCAAGGCAATGATATGCCGTACGCTGGAAGCCTTTGACCGGATTGACGGAATCGGACCGGTCGTGGTCGTGGTCCACCCCGACGACGAAGCCCTGTACCGGGCCAGCGTGCCGGACTGGGCCGACAGACCGCCGGTCGTGCACGGTGGCGCGACGCGGCAGGCGTCAGTGCTCGCCGGCCTCGAGCGTCTCGTCTCGGAAAAACCCGAAATCGTGCTCATACACGACGGCGCGAGGCCGTTCGTGTCCGCGCAGTTGATCGCGAGGGTGGAAAAGGCCGCGAAAGATACTGGTTCCGCCATTCCCGTCGTCCCGGTGACCGATACGGTCAAGGAGGTGGACGGTGCGGACAACGTGACGGGGTC
Source organism: Hyphomicrobiales bacterium (assembly GCA_965227875.1). GTDB lineage: Bacteria > Pseudomonadota > Alphaproteobacteria > Rhizobiales > JAJFHC01. The sequence continues at coordinate 4,387,493 of OZ245783.1, read as the reverse complement.
ACCGGACAGGACGCTGCTGCGCGCCGCACAGACGCCACAGGGGTTCGCCTTCGAGGCAATCCTGACGGCCCACAGGCGTGCGGCGCGGGATGGCGACACAGCGTTCACGGACGACGCTTCCGTCGCCGCCTGGGCCGGTCTTTCGACAGTGACCGTCGCCGGCGACGTGGAAAACACGAAAATCACGACTGAAAGGGACCTGATGCTAGCCGAAGCAATACTGAGGGGACCGGAGACCACATGGGAAACCCGCGTCGGCCAGGGTTTCGATGTCCACCGTTTCACGGACGGAACCGGGGTGCGCCTGTGCGGGGTCGACATCTCCCACGACCGAAGCCTCGAAGGGCATTCCGATGCGGATGTCGCGATGCATGCCCTGACCGACGCACTCTACGGCGCGCTGGCCGAGGGCGACATCGGACGGCATTTTCCGCCCAGCGACCCCCAGTGGAAGGGTGCGCCGTCCCGCATTTTCCTGGAACATGCCTGTCGCCTCGCGGGCGCACGCGGCCGGATCGTCGCCGTGGACGTGACGATCATCTGCGAGGTCCCGAAAATAGGGCCCCATGCGGCCGCCATGCAGAGAACCCTCTCGGAGATCATGGGCCTCGCCGTCGACCGGATCAGCATCAAGGCGACGACGTCCGAAGGTCTCGGATTTACCGGGCGGCGCGAGGGAATCGCCGCCATGGCCACGGCGACGGTCGCCGTCCGGACACAAATCGCGGAACCGGAACATGGCGCAGACACCTGACACGACCGCGCTTGCCGAAGCGCTGCTCGTCCGTTGCCGGGACCGCGGCATCATGCTGGCGACGGCGGAATCCTGCACCGGCGGCATGATCGCCGCCGCCCTGACCGACATCCCCGGGAGCTCGGACGTCGTAGAGCGCGGCTTCGTCACCTATTCGAACGAGGCCAAGACCGAGATGATCGGCGTGGACGCCGGAACGATCGCGGCGCATGGCGCGGTAAGCGAGCCGGTCGCGAGGGCGATGGCAGAGGGTGCCCTCGCCCGTTCACGCGCCCAAATGACAGTCGCCGTAACGGGCGTGGCGGGCCCGGGCGGAGGCACGGAAACCAAGCCGGTCGGCCTCGTGCATATCGCCGTCGCCCGCAGGAACGGTCCCACGATGCACCGCAGATGCCTCTTCGAAGATCATGGCCGCGCCGTGATCCGGACCGCGACCGTGCTCGAGGCGTTCGCCATGCTGGACGAGGCGCTCGACGATTGACGAACGATGCCCGCGGTCATCCCCCGGCGGCATCCGGGACAAGTCCGTCTTCCGCGCCGTAGAGCGCGTCGGCCCTTCGCTCGAACGCCACGGCAAACTTGCGGAAGGCCTTGTCGAACATGGCGCCCATCAGAACCTTGAGGGCGAGGTTCGAGAACTCGTACTCGATGCGGAAATGCACGGCGCAGGTGTCGCCGCGCGCGGGTTCGAACCGCCAGTGGTTTTCGAGGTGGCGCACGGGTCCGTCAACGTATCGCGCGACGATTGTCAGGGCGTCGGCATCGGCCTCGACGCGGCTGCGAAAGGTTTCCCGCAGCGCCTTGTAACCGATGGTCATGTCCGCGAGAACGATCTCGCGTGACGCGTCCTGGCTTCTTTCCCGCACGACAAGGTCTTCGCACAGAGGAAGAAATTCAGGGTAGCGTTCGACATCCATGACAAGATCCAACATCCGTCGCGGCGCGTGCCGGACGTAGCGTGTGGTTTCGAAACGCGGCATGCGTATTCCGTATTGATCGATCAGGCCCGGCCAGCAAGCGTGGCGCGTCGCGCGGCCCTCAGCCGTGCGAAATCCTCGCCCGCATGGTGCGAGGACCTGGTGAGCGGCGACGCGGACACCAGCAGGAAACCCTTGGAATAGGCGCTCGTTTCCAGCGCCTGGAATTCATCGGGAGTCACGAACCGGTCGATCGGGTGGTGCTTGCGCGTGGGCTGGAGGTACTGGCCGATCGTGAGGAAGTCGATGTCCGCGGAACGCATGTCGTCCATGACCTGCAGGACCTCGTGACGTGTCTCACCGAGTCCCACCATGAGGCCCGACTTGGTGAACATGTCGGGATCGAGTTCCTTGACCTTCTGCAGCAGCCGGATCGAATGGAAGTAACGCGCCCCGGGGCGGACCGTCAGATAGAGCGACGGCACCGTCTCGAGATTGTGGTTGAACACGTCGGGTCTGGCTTCGACAACGGTCTCGAGCGCGCCGGGCTTGCGCAGAAAGTCGGGCGTGAGGATTTCGACGGTCGTGTCCGGCGAGGCGGCCCTGATGGCGGCAATGACTGCCGCAAAATGGGCCGCGCCGCCATCGGCGAGGTCGTCGCGGTCGACGGAAGTGATGACCACATGGTTCAGTCCGAGCCGTGCCACGGCATCGGCGACGCGTGCCGGTTCGTCGCCGTCGAGCGGGTCCGGACGGCCGGTGCGCACGTTGCAGAAGGCGCAGGCGCGGGTGCAGGTATCGCCCATGATCATCATAGTCGCGTGCTTCTTGGACCAGCACTCGCCGATGTTCGGGCAGCCGGCTTCCTCGCAGACGGTCACCAGATTGTTGTCGCGGACGATCTTCCTGGTTTCGTTGAACACCTGGGAGCCCGGCGCGCGAACGCGGATCCAGTCCGGCTTGCGCAAGACCGGACTGTCGGGCCGGTTCGCCTTCTCAGGATGCCGGGGCCGCTCCTTGCGGGCCTCCCCGAGGGTATCAAGCACTGTGACCATCTGCCTGTCCAATCGGTGTGTCGTAGACATACATGATCGGTTTCACCGCCGGTGACAAGGCGGGATCCGAAATGCCCGAAACGGGCGCGCGGCTACTTGCCCTTCAAGGCCTTGAGCCCGAAGAGCAGGATGATGGCCCCGATCGTCGCCACGACGAGCGCGGAGAGAAAACCTCCGGCGAACTGCAGTTTCAGGATGTTGGCCAGAAACCCGCCGATGACCCCGCCGACAATGCCCACGATGATGTTGGTCAGGAGGCCATGATCGCTGCCCGTGACCTTTTCGGCAATCCAGCCTGCCAACGCGCCCACGATGATCCAGCCGATGATACCCACGCCCATGTTTCACGATCCTCCTCGTTTTCCCGAAAGCGGGACTATATCCGGTCTTCAGATGTGGATCACCCGGCCATAGGCGTCCAGCACCGATTCATGCATCATTTCCGAAAGCGTCGGATGCGGGAAGATGGTGTGCATGAGATCCTGTTCGGTTGTCTCCAGGGTCTTGGCGATGCCGTAGCCCTGAATGAGTTCCGTGACCTCCGCGCCAACCATGTGCGCACCCAGCAGTTCTCCGGTCTTCTCGTCGAAGACGGTCTTCACAAGGCCTTCGGGTTCGCCCAGCGCGATCGCCTTGCCGTTGCCGATGAACGGGAACCGGCCGACCCGGACCTTGTGCCCCTTTTCCTTGGCCGCGGCCTCGGTGAGCCCGACGCTTGCGACCTGCGGTGTGCAGTAGGTGCAGCCGGGAATGTTGCTGGTGTCCATGGGATGCACGCCTTCGACGCCCGCGATCTTCTCGACACAGAGAACGCCTTCATGGCTTGCCTTGTGGGCGAGCCAGGGAGGTCCGGCGAGATCGCCGATGGCGTAGACGCCGTCGACGCCCGTCCGGCACCATTCGTCAATGACCACATGGCCGCGGTCGACCTTCACGCCGACCTCCTCCAGCCCGATGTGCTCCGTGTTGCCGGTGATGCCGATCGCGAGGATGACACGGTCCACCGTGACGGTCTCTGTCTTGCCGTCCTTGCCCTTCAGGGTCGCGGTGACGCTGTTCTTCGACTTGTCGAGTTTCTCGACCGTGGTCGAGGTGCGTATCTCCATGCCCTGCTTCTCGAAGGCCTTGCGGGCGAAGGTCGAGATTTCCGCGTCCTCGACCGGAAGCACACGGTCCATGACCTCGACGACGGTGGTCTTGGCGCCGAGCGAGTTGAAGAAACTGGCGAATTCGATTCCGATCGCGCCCGAACCGACGACGAGAAGCGACTTGGGCATCGTTTCCGGCACCATGGCTTCCTTGTAGGTCCACACAAGTTTTCCGTCGGGCTCCAGGTTCGGAAGCGACCGTGCCCGTGCGCCGGTCGCGAGGATGATGTGTTTGGCCTCGATGTCCGGCAGCGCCTTGCCGTCCTTCGAGACCGCGATCCGGCCCTTGCCCTTGAGCCTGGCTTCCCCGTCGATGACGGTCACCTTGTTCTTCTTCAGCAGGAATCCCACACCGCCGGACAGCTGCTTGGCCACGCCGCGGCTGCGTTTCACGATCTTGCCGATGTCGAAGGAGATGTCCTTCGCGGAAAACCCGAACTCGTCGAGATGGTGCAGCAGCGTATGGATTTCCGAAGACCGCAGGAGCGCCTTGGTGGGGATACAGCCCCAGTTGAGGCAGATTCCGCCCAGATGCTCGCGCTCGACGACCGCTGTCTTCATACCGAGCTGGGCGGCACGGATCGCCGCCACGTAGCCGCCGGGTCCCGCACCGATGACGACCAGATCGAAAGTGTTGCTTGTGTCGGCCATTGTCTTTCTTCCCGAGGCTGTTTCGTTGGAGATTCGACGGTGCCGCTAGAGCAGCATCGTCATCGGTTCCTCGACAAATCCCTTGAAGGCCGTGAGAAGCTGCGCCCCGAGCGCACCGTCAATGACCCGGTGATCGCAGGACAGCGTGACCGTCATCACCGTGGCGCTGACGATCGTGCCGTCGTCCTCCACGACCGCGCGCCTTTCGCCCGAGCCCACCGCGAGTATCGCCGCCTGGGGCGGATTGATAACGGCGGTGAAACTCTTCATGCCGAACATGCCGAGATTGGAAACCGAGAACGTGCCGCCCTCGTATTCCGCGGGCTGCAGCTTCCGCTCCCTGGCGCGAGTGGCCAGGTCCTTGGCCTCGTTGGCAATGGTGCCAAGGCCCTTTTCGTCGGCCTTGCGTATGATCGGCGTGATGAGACCGCCGTCGATCGCCACGGCCATCGAGATGTCCGCGTTCTTGTGGCGGAGTATATGGCTCTCCGCCCACGTGGCGTTGGCCGCCGGGACCGCCTTGAGCGCGAGGCCGCAGGCCTTGATGACGAAGTCGTTCACCGAGATCTTGTAGGCGTCGCTGCGGGCGTTGAGCTTCTTGCGGAGCGCCAGCAGTTCGTCGATGCGGCAGTCCACGGTGAGATAGAAATGCGGGATGTCGCGTTTCGACGCCGTCAACCGGCGCGCAATCGTCTTGCGCATGTTGTCGAGTTCGACTTCCTCGTAGCTGCCTTCCTCGTAGAAGGCGCGATAGTCGACCGCAGGCGCGGAGACCGGTTCGGCCGCCTTGGCCGGGCGGTCGGGCGCCGCCGCGGTCTTCGGTGCAGCCGTGCCGGCGGCGATGGCCGCTTCGACGTCGCGCTTGACCACGCGACCGTTGGGGCCGCTACCGTCGATCGACGAGATATCGACATCGTTCTGGGCGGCGATCCGGCGGGCGAGCGGGCTCGAGAAAACCCTGCTCCCGCTCCTGGCGGGTGCGGCGGGCGCGCTCGCCGGTTTGGCCGGCGGTTCTGCTGCGGCCTGCGGTTTGCTCTCGGGGGCTGCATCCGCCGACGGTTCGGGCTTCGCTTCTTCGGGTTTGGCGTCCGGTTTCGCGGGCGCAGCACCGCTTCCGGCATCGACCCCCTCCAGCGCGGATGCGTCCTCGCCGTCTTCGAGAAGCACGGCGATGAGATCGTTCACGGGAACGTCTGCCGTTCCCTCCTCGACAAGGATCTTGCCCACGGTGCCTTCGTCGATGGCCTCGACTTCCATGGTCGCCTTGTCGGTCTCGATTTCGGCGATCACGTCACCCGAAGAGACGGCGTCGCCTTCCTTGACGTGCCACTTGGCCAGCGTGCCCTTTTCCATGGTCGGAGAAAGGGCCGGCATGAGAATGGATATCGGCATGTCGTTCCCCCTCAGACGTAGCAGACGGCCTTGGCCGCCTCGACGACCTCGGCGGCGCTCGGCAGGGCGAGCTTTTCAAGATTGGCCGCGTAGGGCATCGGCACATCCTTGCCGGACACCCGCGTCACGGGCGCATCGAGATAGTCGAACGCCTGTTCCATGACAACGGCCGATATTTCCGAACCGACACCGCAGATGCTCCAGCCCTCCTCGACAGTGACGAGCCGGCCCGTCTTCTTGACGGACCTGATGATCGCCTCGTGATCCATGGGCTTGATGGTCCGCAGGTCGATGACCTCGGCGGATATGCCTTCCTCGGCAAGCTGGTCGGCCGCGGCGAGCGCGTAGCTCATACCGTTGCTGAAGGACACCAGGGTCACGTCGGACCCCTCCCGCGCGATGCGGGCCTTGCCGATGGGCAGGGAATGGTCGTCCAGGTCGGGCACGTCGAACGACTGCCCGTAGAGAACCTCGTTCTCCAGGAAGATCACCGGATTGGGATCCCGAATAGCGGACTTGAGCAGGCCCTTGGCGTCCGACGCGGTGTATGGCGCGATCACCTTGAGGCCCGGCACGTGTGCGTACCAGGCCGAGTAGTCCTGGCTGTGTTGTGCCGCGACGCGTGACGCCGCGCCGTTGGGCCCGCGGAAGACGATGGGACAGCCCATCTGCCCGCCCGACATGTAAAGCGTCTTGGCGGCGGAGTTGACGATCTGGTCGATGGCCTGCATGGCGAAGTTGAAAGTCATGAACTCCACGATCGGCTTGAGACCGGCAAAAGCCGCGCCGACGCCGAGACCGGCAAACCCGTGCTCGGTGATCGGCGTGTCCACGACGCGCTTGGAGCCGAACTCGTCGAGCAGCCCCTGGGTCACCTTGTATGCGCCCTGGTATTCGGCCACCTCCTCGCCCATGACGAAGACGCGATCGTCGGCACGCATCTCCTCGGCCATGGCGTCACGGAGCGCTTCGCGGACGGTCGTGGAGACCATGGACGTTCCTTCCGGAATGTCCGGATCGTCGGGCACCGAAACCGCCACCGGCTCCGGCGCTGCATCGGCGCTCGCCGACCCGCCGGTATCTTCGTCGTCCGATCCGTCGTCCGTCGGTGCCGGCGCGGTGTCGGCCGTACCGCCGCCCGAGGCCGGTGCGCTGTCGATGGCAGACGCATCCTCGCCGTCCTGCAGGACCACCGCGATGGGCGTGTTCACCTTGACGCCGTCGGTGCCCTCGTCGACGAGGATCTTGCCGATGGTCCCTTCGTCGATGGCCTCGACTTCCATGGTCGCCTTGTCGGTCTCGATCTCGGCGATAACGTCTCCGGCGGAGACCGCGTCGCCTTCCTTGACCATCCACTTGGCGAGCTTGCCCTCTTCCATGGTCGGAGAAAGGGCCGGCATGAGAATTTCCACAGTCATGTCACCGCTCCCCTTCAGGCCGTTTCCACGAGAATATCGGTATAGAGCTCGCTGGCATCGGGCTCGGGGTCGGTCTGGGCGAAGTCCGCCGCCTCGGCGACGATCGCCCTGACATCCTTGTCGATCTCCTTGAGTTCGTCCTCGCTTGCATGCTTGCCGTCGATGAGACGCTTGCGGACCTGCTCGATGGGATCGTGTTCGGAACGCATCTTCTGGACTTCTTCCTTCGACCTGTACTTGGCCGGGTCGGACATGGAGTGTCCGCGATAGCGGTAGGTGAGCATCTCGAGGATGTAGGGCCCCTCTCCGGCCCGGCACATGGCGACCGCCTTCTCGCCGGCGGCGCGGACCGCGCGCACATCCATGCCGTCCACCTTCTCGCCGGGAATGTTGAAACTCGCCCCGCGCTGGGAGAGATCGACCTGCGCGGAGGACCGCTCGATGCTCGTCCCCATGGCGTACTTGTTGTTCTCGATGACATAGATCACCGGCAGGTGCCAGAGACGCGCCATGTTGAAGCTCTCGTAGACCTGGCCCTGGTTGACCGCGCCGTCACCGAAATAGGTCAGGCACACCCGGTCGTTGCCTTTGTACTTGTTGGCGAACGCCAGTCCGGTCCCGAGCGGGACCTGGGCCGCGACGATGCCGTGGCCGCCGTAGAAGTCCTTCTCGCGGCTGAACATGTGCATGGAGCCGCCCTTGCCCTTGGAGTACCCGCCGCGGCGCCCCGTGAGTTCGGCCATGACGCCTTTCGACTCCATCCCCGCGGCCAGCATGTGGCCATGGTCGCGGTAGGAGGTGATGACCTGGTCGCCGGTCCCGATCGCCATCTGCATGCCGACGACCACGGCTTCCTGTCCGATATAGAGGTGGCAGAACCCACCGATCAGACCCATGCCGTACATCTGGCCGGCCTTCTCCTCGAAACGCCGGATGAGCAGCATCTCGCGGTAGGCGTGCAGTTCCTCCTCGCGGCTGAACGCGGGAACTTCCTCCGTTTTTGACCTGGATGTTCGGCGCTTGGCCGTAGATTTGGCCTTGGACGCGGACTGTCTGGCAGCGGCCATGTAGGATCCTCCCGTAAATATTCTTTTCACGGACAGTTTAGATCACGCTGACGCAAGCCGCCAGCGTCTTGTGCGTTGAAAGCCACGCACAAGCACATGATTTTTATGATCTTTTTCGACTTAACCGAAATTCAGTTAATCGGCTTCCGGCACGAAGATGCCGGCCGATGCGCTGCGGAACATCGTGATGTCGTTCGGATGCGCCATGTTGAGCCGTACGCGGGCCTGTTCACCGAGCATGTCCGGGTCGAGGCTTTCGGGACGCATAAGCGCGACCTTGTGTTCAAGATCCTTGCGCACGCCGATCAGCCTGTCACGTTCTTTTTCGAGGGCGGCCGTACGCTCCTTTATGGACCAGAAGGCATAAAGGCCGTGCTGCCCGTGGACGGCATGATAGGAAAAATACGCCATGACCCCGATGCAGGACATGGGAATCAGCAGGTTGCGCAACTTGAATGGCCGGGAAACCACGACACTCTCCGACTTCGGACACGGTTGCGGATGACCTGAACCGTGCGGCGACACTGAGTCGTTCAATGTGGCCGTTCAAGGTTTCCAAACCGTTTACGGGCGGGTCCGTCCGCCCGCGGCATCAGACCCGCAAGGCGGAGCGCCCGGCGTAACGCGCGGCGGATCCCAGTTCCTCCTCGATACGGATGAGCTGGTTGTACTTCGCCAGACGATCCGATCGGGCGAGCGAACCGGTCTTGATCTGCCCGCAATTGGTCGCCACGGCGAGATCGGAAATCGTCGAGTCCTCCGTTTCGCCGGAACGATGGGACATGACGGCGGTATAGGCCGCGCGATGGGCCATGGACACCGCCTCCAGCGTCTCGGTGAGCGAGCCGATCTGGTTGACCTTGACCAGGATGGAATTGGCGACGCCCCGTTCGATGCCGTCCGACAGGCGGCTGGTATTGGTAACGAAGAGATCGTCGCCCACGAGCTGCACCTTGCTGCCGATAATCTCGGTCAGTGAGGCCCAGCCGTCCCAGTCGTCCTCCGCCATGCCGTCCTCGATGGAAAGGATGGGATAGCGGGTGACGAAGTCGTCGTAATAGGCGACGAGTTCGTCGGACGTCAGCACCCTGCCCTCGCCATCGAGGTGGTACTTGCCGTCCTTGAAGAACTCGGTCGATGCCGCATCGAGCGCCAGGACGACGTCGTCGCCCGGCTTGTATCCCGCGGTCTCGATGGCCTTGGTCACGAAGCCCAGCGCCTCGTCGGTCGAGGCGAGGTTGGGCGCGAAACCGCCCTCGTCCCCGACGTTCGTATTGTGCCCGGCATCCTTCAGGGCGCCGCGCAGGGTGTGAAAGATTTCGGCCCCCATGCGCACCGCGTCCGCCATGGTGTCGGCGGACACCGGCATGATCATGAATTCCTGCACGTCGATGGGATTGTCGGCATGCGCGCCGCCGTTGACGATGTTCATCATCGGCACGGGCAAGGTCGAGGCCGCGGTGCCGCCGACATAGCGGTAGAGCGGCAGACCGGTCGATTCGGCGGCGGCCTTGGCGACGGCGAGCGATACACCGAGTATGGCGTTGGCGCCCAGCTTTGCCTTGTTGTCGGTCCCGTCCAGGGCCAGCATGGTGCGGTCGATCAGGATCTGGTCCTCGGCGTCCATGCCGCCGATGGCGTCGTGGATCTCGGTGTTAACCGCCGCGACCGCCTTGCGCACGCCCTTGCCGAGATACCGGTCGCCGCCGTCGCGCAGCTCGACCGCCTCGTAGGCGCCGGTGGACGCCCCCGAGGGAACGGCGGCGCGGCCGAACGAGCCGTCTTCGAGCAGCACGTCCACCTCGACGGTCGGGTTGCCGCGGCTGTCGAGGATTTCACGGGCGGTGATGTCTATGATTGCGGTCATCGGGAGCGGTCTCCGGTTGGAATGGTTCGCGCAGTTTAATAGCGTCCCGGCGGCAAGAAACAAAGGCCCATCCGCCGGGTGCGACGCCGGCACGCGGACGCGAGGTTGCGCCGGCACGCCAACAGGGCTACAGCAGCGCCATATCCTGATACCCCTTACCGGATAATGATCTGATGACAGTGGATACCAACACGCTCACGCAGCTCGGGCAGGCGGTCGACCTCCCGAAGTCGCCGGAGGAGGCACGCCTCGAACGCGTGCCCAACCCGCACCGGGACACCGACTACCTCACGCGGTTCGCCTGTCCGGAGTTCACCTCCATCTGCCCGGTCACGGGCCAGCCGGACTTCGCCCATCTCGTCATCGACTACGTACCGGACGAGTGGCTCGTCGAGTCGAAGTCGCTGAAGAACTACCTCGGCGCGTTTCGCAATCACGGCGCGTTTCACGAAGACTGCACCGTCGCCATCGGCAAGCGGCTCGTCGACGAGCTTTCGCCGCGCTGGCTGAGGATCGGCGGCTACTGGTATCCGCGCGGCGGCATCCCCATCGACGTCTTCTGGCAAACCGCCCCGCCGCCGGACACCTTGTGGCTCCCCGACCAAGGCGTCGCCCCCTACCGCGGCCGGGGCTAATCTCCCGTTTTCCGTCACCCCGCCGGATTTCGCAGTCGCCTGCGTGTGGAACGGCCCCGGATCACGCTGACGCGTGTCCGGGGAACGGGAATAGCGCTTTTCTCCGAATTCCCGCCGAACGGCGGGATCCAGCGACGGACACACCCCCCTCCGAATTCCCGCCGAACGGCGGGATCCAGCGGCGGGCGCCGCTCTGGATTGCAGCTTTCGCTGCAAATGCGGGTGGGTGTGAGTTTGGATCACGGTGTGGCTGTGGCGATAGCCAACGGAACAGAAGTCCGTTTCCCGGAAACCCGCAGGGTTGTCCGGGACCATACAGGCCACAGGCGCCGGCATCCGGAACGGCCCCGGATCACGCGGGCGCGTGTCCGGGGACGGGAAAAGCGTTTTTCTCCGAATTCCCGCCAAACGGCGGGATCCAGCGGCAGGCGCTGCTCTGGATTGCAGCTTTCGCTGCAAATGCGGGAGGCTGAGCCCCTTCTATGGCGACGCAGTGGCGAAAAGCAACCGAACCGTTCGCCCCGTTTCCCGGTACCCCGAAGGGTTATCCGGGACCGTACAGGCCGCAGGCGCCTGCATCCGGGACGGCCCCGGATCACGCGGGCGCGTGTCCGAGGAACGGGAATTGCGCTTTTCTCCGAATTCCCGCCGAACGGCGGGATCCAGCGACGGACACAACCCCCTCCGAATTCCCGCCAAACGGCGGGATCCAGCGGCAGGCGTTGCTCTGGATTGCAGCTTTCGCTGCAAATGCGGGAGGGTGAGCTCCTCCCTGGCAACGCGGTGGCGAAAAGTAGCCGAACCGTTCGGCCCGTTTCCCGGAAACCCGCAGGGTTGTCCGGGACCGTACAAGCCGCAGGCGCCTGCATCCGGGACGGCCCCGGATCATGCAGGTGCGTGTCCGGGGAACGGAAGGGTTTTAAGGGCTGCGTGTGGAACGATCATGGATCACGCGGGCGCGTGTCCGGGGAACGGGAATTGCGCTTTTCTCCGAATTCCCGCCGAACGGCGGGATCCAGCGGCAGGCGCTGCTCTGGATTGCAGCTTTCGCTGCAAATGCGGGAGGGGGTGAGCCCCTTCACTGGCGTCGCGGCGGCGAAAAGTAACCGAACCGATCGCCCCGTTTCCCGGAAACCCGCAGGGTTGTCCGGGACCGTATAGGCCGCAGGCGGTGGTATCAGAAACGGCCCCGGATCACGCAGATGCGTGTCCGGGGAACGGAAGGGTTTCGCGGGCTGTATCTAGAAGAACCCAGACGACGCGCGCCTACGTTCGGCAGCGCCGGGTCGGGTGTCAGGCGAGGCCGAGTCCCGCGAGGGCTTTGCGGACAGTGGCTTTCTGCGCGTCCGTCGCCGGCGAGGTGGGGCGGCGGGCGATGCCGGCGTCGACGCCCTGGAGAGCTTGCGCGTACTTGACGAGGCTCGGCATGTTGTCCAAGCCGATGGCGTCCCAGACCGGCATGAGCCGCTCGTGAAGGTCACGGGCCATGTCGAGGTCACCCGCCTTCACCGCATCCCACAGTGCCACCGACGGTCCGGGGACGGCCGACAGGACGGCGGCGATCGAACCGCGCGCGCCGAGCATGTAGGACGGATAGAGCAGCGCATCGACAGCGCTGAAGATGAGGTTCTTCGGATCGGCCCTGCGCATCAGGTCGGCAAAAAGCTTCATGTCGCCGGCACTCTGCTTGACCCCGGCGACGCCCGGCACCTCCGCCATGATCCGCAGGAGAAGATCGGGCGAGAGATAACACCAAGGGACGACGTTATAGATGAGGATCGGCACGCCGCATTCCTCGTGGATCGCCCTGAAATGACCGACCATGGCGTCGTCGTCCGGCCGGAAGAGATAGTGCGGCGGCGTGACCTGCAACGCGGCCACACCCAGGTCGCGCACGAGGTTCCCGCGCGCAGCCGTCTCCGCTGTGGAGTTGGTGACGATCCCGGCAACAACCGGGACGCGCCCGTCGACCGCCTCCACCGTCGCGCCGATCAGCGCCTTGTACTCCTCGCGGTCGAGAACGTGGCCCTCGCCCGTGCTGCCACCCGCCGCGAGGCCGTGGACGCCATTGCCGATCAGCCAGTCGACCTGGCCGGCGATGGCGTCCAGCCGCAGGCTGTCGTCTTCCGCAAACGGCGTGGTGAACGGCGCGATTACGCCCTGCAGATCCTGAACCACCTTCTCCCTCCTCTTCGTCTTGTTTGCGCAGGAGTTTGGTCGACAGCCGGTTCAGGCGCAAGGCAAAGGGGCGCTTCAACCGGTCTTGCGCACCCGATCGAACCTGAGGAGCGTTTCGACGAGCGGTTCCATCCGATCGAGAGGCACCATGTTGGGGCCGTCGGAGGGCGCATTGTCCGGGTCCTGATGGGTCTCGATGAAGACGGCGGCGACGCCGACCGCAACGGCCGCGCGCGCGAGCACATCGACAAACTCGCGCTGTCCGCCGCTCGAGGTGCCCTGCCCGCCCGGCTGCTGGACGGAATGCGTGGCGTCGAAGACGACGGGGCAGCCGGTCTCGGCGAGGATCGGCAAAGCCCGCATGTCGGAGACGAGCGTGTTGTAACCGAAACTCGCGCCGCGCTCGGTGAGCAGCACGTTGGAATTGCCCGCGCCGGTCACCTTCGCGACCACGTTCGCCATGTCCCAGGGGGCGAGAAACTGGCCCTTCTTGACGTTGATCACCCGGCCGGTGGCGGCCGCGGCCAGAAGCAAGTCGGTCTGCCGGCACAGGAATGCCGGGATCTGGAGCACGTCGACGACGTCCGCGACGGCCGCGCACTGGGCCGCTTCGTGAATGTCGGTTAGGACCGGAACGCCATAGGTGTCCCGGATCTCGGCAAATATGGGCAGGGCCGCCTCGAGACCGATGCCGCGCGCACCCGCCGCACTCGTCCTGTTGGCCTTGTCGAACGACGACTTGTAGACCAGACCGACGCCAATCCGCTCCGTAAGTTCCGCGAGGGCTCCGGCCATGTCATGGGCATGTTGCCGGCTCTCCATCTGGCATGGCCCGGCGATGAGAACGAGCGGCAGATCGTTGCCAAGGGTCAGGCCGCCGACGTCGACCCTGCCATTCGGTCCGGACGGCGCGTTCATGCGTCGACGAACTCCAGCAGGGCGCCGAAATTCTCCTCGGGAGGCAAGAATACCGACCCCGGCGTCTGGCCCACCGCGATGCCGTTCTCGCGCAGGCGCGGAAGCATCGCCGGGAGGTTCGCGACACCGACCGTGTATCCGGCAAAGACCGGCCCGTCGGCCAGGTCCGGCACCGTTGCACCGTCAAAGCGCGCCGACCAGGCGTCCGGGCTCAGCACACATACCTCGCCGCGGGCGGTGCGCACGCGCAGGTCGTCGCCCGTCTTGAAGACGGACGCCCCGCCCTGGATGGACGAATAGAAACCGAACAGGTCGATCGGGTCTTCGGCGACCATGATCACCTCGCGCACGCCCAGAGCGTCGTTGGGATGTTTCTGGTATTCGGGCTTCCAGAAATATTGCGGCGCGTGCTGCTGGCACGTGAAGCAGACCGCGCGTTTCATGGCCGGGTCGGATGCGAAGGCCAGAGAGAAACCGACCGTGACCTGGCTGCCGTCGGGCAACTGAGCCTTGCGTTCGAAATCGAATACCTCGTGGTCGGGCAACCCTTTTTGGACGAATTCCAGCTGGTCGGCCCGCGCGTCGTGGCCCTCGAAGACCAGCATGGAGAGGCCTTCGCCCTTTTCCAGATAATCGCGATTGAAGGCGCCGAAACTGAATTTCCGGCCGTCATGCCCGGCGATTTTCCCGGGCTCGGCAACGGTGAGCAGTTCAAGGAAACAGCCGTCGAACTGGACAAGGGAGTTCGCGGTTCCGAAAGGGTGATGCGCCGTCGGCGTCAGCAGAAATCCGAGGCGGGCGTAGTGATCCCGGGCCTTGTCGAGGTCGTTCACGCACAGAACGAGATGATCGATACCGCGATTTTCAGGCCTGCCGGTCGCCCCCGTCATCAGACCAGCCTGCTCTGTTCGACGGCCGCCGAGATGAAGGACACGAACAGGGGATGCGGCTGGAAAGGCCGCGACTTGAGTTCCGGGTGATACTGGACGCCGACGAACCAGGGATGCTCGGCGATCTCGATCGTTTCGGGCAGGAGCCCGTCGGGCGACTTGCCGGAGATCGTCAGGCCGGCGGCTTCGAGCCTGTCCGCATAGGCCATGTTGACCTCGTAGCGGTGCCGGTGGCGTTCGGAGATGGTGCGGCTGCCGTAGATGTCCGCGATGCGGGTGCCGTCCTTGAGGACGGCATCATAGGCGCCAAGACGAAGCGTTCCGCCGAGGTCGCCGCTCTCGGCACGCTGCTGGAGCTGGTTGCCCTGCATCCATTCCGTCATGAGACCGACAATGGGTTCGTCGGTGGGACCAAACTCGGTCGAACTGGCGTTCTCGATGCCGGCGAGATTTCGCGCGGCCTCGATGACGGCCATCTGCATGCCGAAACAGATTCCGAAATAGGGCACGTCACGGGTTCTGGCGAAATGGGCGGCCGCGATCTTGCCTTCAGAACCGCGATGTCCGAACCCGCCGGGAACGAGGATACCGTTGACGCCCTCCAGGAACGGTACCGGATCCTCCTTTTCGAAGATCTCGGATTCGATCCACTGGAGATGGACCTTGACCTTGTTCTCGATGCCGCCGTGGACGAGCGCCTCGTTCAGCGACTTGTAGGCGTCGAGGAGTTCCGTGTACTTGCCGACCACGGCGATGTTCACCTCGCCCTCGGGATTGCTGACACGCTCGGAAATCCGGTGCCAGCGCGACAGGTCCGGGGCCTCGCCCGGATCCATCCCGAAGGCGGCGAGAACCTCGCTGTCCAGCCCCTCCCGGTGATAGGCCTCGGGCACGTCGTAGATGCTGGAGACGTCCATGGCCTGGATGACGGCGGTCGGTCTCACGTTGCAGAACAGGGCGATCTTCTTGCGTTCGCTTTCGGGAATCGGGCGGTCGCAGCGGCACATGAGGACATCGGGCTGGATGCCGATCGACCGCAGTTCCTTCACCGAGTGCTGGGTCGGCTTGGTCTTCATCTCGCCCGCGCTCGGGATGAAGGGCATGAGCGTCAGGTGGACGTAGATGCACCCGAACCGCGGCAACTCGTTGCCAAGCTGGCGAATCGCCTCGAAAAACGGCAGGCCTTCGATGTCGCCGACCGTTCCGCCGATCTCGCACAACACGAAATCGACACCATCGTTGCCGGTCAGCACGAATTCCTTGATGGCGTCCGTCACGTGGGGAATGACCTGAACCGTCCCGCCAAGGTAGTCGCCCCGGCGCTCGCGCGAGAGGATGTCCTGGTAGATCCGGCCGGCCGTCACATTGTCGGCCTGGCTTGCGGGCACATCCGTGAACCGCTCATAATGTCCCAGATCGAGATCGGTTTCCGCGCCGTCGTCCGTCACGAACACCTCACCGTGCTGGTAGGGGCTCATGGTGCCGGGATCGACATTGAGATAGGGGTCGAGTTTCCTGAGGCGAACGGAGTATCCGCGCGCCTGGAGAAGGGCTCCGAGAGCTGCGGATGCAAGGCCTTTGCCGAGAGAGGAAACCACGCCACCGGTGATGAAAATGTACCGTGCCATGGGCGTGCAGAATACACGAGTCGGAGCGAAATCGAAGCGCGTAAATGCCGCAACCGGGACTTTTGCTCAACCCATCCGGGCCAGGGGCAGACAGAGCCTCCTGGAGTCGGCACAACCCGAAAGGAGACCGCAATGATCATCCGTATTTTCCAGGTCACGACCCATCGGGGAAAGGAAGCGGCGTTCGCAAAGTTCTTTCACGACACCGCCATCCCGCTGATGCGCGAGACACCCGGGCTCGTATCGGTTTGGCCGGGTTCGCCACGCAGCGGCAGTCCGTCGGACTTCTGCATGGTGATGCTGTGGAAGGACCTCGACGCTCTCAAAGCCTTCGCGGGCGAAAACTACGAAGACGCACACATCCTTCCGGAGGAAGCCGAACTCGTGCAGGCCAGAACCATCACTCACTACGAATACGTTGGAGACTAAGCACCGCGTCGACTATCGCGGGCGACGCGCTGTCCCAACGCGGCGACCAGCGGGTCGCTTTTGAGGACGCGGCCGTCCAGCACCCGAAAGAGAACGTCGGACGGCGCCGCCGCGCCTGTTTCAGCGCCAATGTCTTACTGCGAAACCGGAACCTGGGGTTCGGCCGGCTTGGCCGGAACCGGTGCGGCAGGTACCGGCGCTGTCGAAGAGGACCCGGCCGTGGAATCGATGATCGATCCGCCGCCAGTGCGCGTATTCGTGGCAATCAGCGTGAGCGCGATGCTGGTCGCGAAGAAGGCCACCGCTAGCACGGCGGTCGTGCGCGTGAGCATGTTGGCCGCGCCGCGTCCAGAAAGGAAGCCGCCTCCGCCACCTCCGCCGCCTCCGCCGATGCCGAGAGCACCGCCCTCGGACCGCTGTAGCAGGACCGTGCCGACGAGGGCGACCGCAACCATGATGTGAATGACAAGAATGACCGTCGTCATCTCAGAGATACTCTCGAATTTCCAGAATTTGCGCGACTTGTACACGAGATGGGGCGGCAATGCCACCAAACAAGTCACGCCTGCGTCAACGGGACTTCAAAAACCGATCGCGCCTTTTCGAGGACGAGGCAACGAAAGTCAATGACATTCCCCCACCCACGATGAGGACCATACCCGCCAGGGCCTGCGCGTTCGGCCATTCCGCGAACAGGACATATCCCAGCACGAGCCCCATCACGACCGTGAGGTAGCGGATGGGCACGAGCAGGCTGGCGCGGGCATTCCGGAACGCGAAGATGTTCGAGACCTGCGTAAGGATGGCGATCGGCCCCATGAGCGCGAACAGCAGGTACTGGGTGGTCGACTGGGGCTGCCAGAAAAGGAACGCGGGCACACAGACGATCGCGAGGGCGACGGAATTGACGATGAACAGGATCCGGTCGAAACGGTCGCGCGCGGCCGTATGCCGGATAATCACCGCCTCGACACCCCAAAGGAGCGCTCCGAAAAGTGCGGCGAGGGCCGCAGGGGACGGCGTGACGAACGCGGCGCCGTCGGGCTGCACGACGAGCCAGGCCCCGGTCAGGCAGACCGCGGCCACCACCATCGTCATGCGATTGATCGTCTCGCCGAGAATCAGGGCCGCGAGCAGGATCGTGAAGACCCCGTTCGTCTGCGAGATCGCCTGAACGTTGGCGTATTCCATGTGCGAGACGGCATAGACGAGACAGGTGATCCGCATGACGGCGAGGACCGCCCGCAGGCAATGCCAGGCCGCATACCGCCCGCCCGACGGCGCGTCCTCCCGTTTGGTCTCGGTTCGCGATCGCCATGCGAAGACGGGCAGAATGCAAAGCGTTCCGGCGAGATACCGGAAAAAGACGATCTGAAGCGCGGGCACGTCGCTCCCCTGCCCCAGCTTGGGCAGGGTCAGAAGCACCGATGCGAAACAGACGGAGAGAAACGCGAACCCGAGGCCGGCGATCACGTTTTCCGGCTGTCCTCCGCCGGTTTCGGCGGCCGCGTCGCTTCCGGCGTCCGTCGTGCTCAATCCGGGCAGGCCGCCGCGATCGCGAGGAGGTCCTTCGCCTTGAGGCTGGCGCCACCGACCAGTGCGCCGTCGACATCGGACACGGCCAGGATGGACGCCGCATTGTCGGGCTTGACGGAACCGCCATAGAGAATGCGCATCTTGCGGGCCACCTTCTCGCCGCAGGCGATGGTGAGGCGTTTGCGGATGTGGGCATGGGCGGCTGCGATATCCGCCTCCGAGGGTGTCCGGCCGGTCCCGATGGCCCATACCGGTTCATAGGCGATGACGGTGTTGGTGTCGTTGGCGGTGTCCGGCAGCGACCCCTTGAGCCGGGTCGTGAGCGTCGCCAGTGTACGTCCGGCATCGCGCTGCTGTTCCGTCTCGCCGATACAGATGACGGCGACGAGTCCCGCACGGTGCGCGGCAGCGGCCTTCTCCGCGACGACGCGGTCGGTCTCTCCATGATCCGCCCGGCGTTCGGAATGTCCGACGATCACCGCTCTCGCCCCTGAATCGGCGAGCATTTCAGCGGAAACATCCCCGGTATGGGCACCGGATTCGGCCGCGTGGCAGTCCTGGCCGCCAATCCTGACACGCGCGCCCTTCACCGCCTCCCTGGCCTGCGCAACAAGCGTGAACGGCGGGAAGATCATGAGTTCGCAGGACGGCTTCTTGCGCCCCTTGGCCGTCTTGGAGGCGACCTGCCGGATTTCCTTGAGGCTCGCCTTCGTGCCGTTCATCTTCCAGTTGCCCGCCACAAGCGGTTTGGGGCCTTTCGCCATGATCCATACCTTCCTGAAACTGCCGTATTCGGGAATGTGTCTAGCAAACTTGCGCAATATTGGTAACGACTTTGTCCGGCAACGCGTTGCAAATTGGACACACATCCGGCAAAGCTTTCGGCCAACACCCAAATGTCGGCTTCACCCGGGCTTGAATTGTGGGATACAGGTTCAAACTGATAAGGTCCGTTCCCTGGTGCGGGAGCGCAAGATAAGGCGTACACGACATGCTTGAAGCCCTCAGAAAAGGTGCCGGCAGCTGGATAGCGAAAATCTTCATCGGCGTACTGGTTCTCAGCTTCGCCGTGTGGGGAATCAGCGACATTTTCACCGGACGCACAGGCACGGCTCTGGCAACGGTCGGTGAACAGCAGATTTCCGAAGAGGAGTACCGCGAAGTCTTCCAGCGCGAGATCCGGCAGCTGTCGCAGCGCCTCAATCAGCAGATCAGCGTCGACCAGGCCCGCCAGCTTGGCGTCGACCGCCAGGTCCTGCAGCGCCTCATGAGCCAGGCCGCGCTGGACAACCAGGTCCAGGCATTCAACCTCGCCGTGCCCGACCAGGCGATCGCCGACCGGATCGTCAGCGACAGGATCTTCCAGGATGCGCGCGGACAGTTCGACCGTACGAGGTTCGAGCAGGTCCTGAACAACTACGGTTATACCGAGCAGTCCTACGTCGCTGCCGAGCGCCGGAACATCCTGCGCGCCGAAATCGCCGGCATCGTCGACAAGTCCGTCTCCCTTCCCGATGTGATGATCCGCGCGATCCACAGGCAGCAGTACGAGAAGCGTTCGGCGAAGTACTTCACCCTCCCCGCCTCGAAGGCCGGTGAGATAGCGGAACCGACGGAAGCCGAGAAAAAAGCGTATTACGAAGCCAACAAGCGGCGTTTCACGGCACCTGAATTCAGGACCCTGGCCATCCTGCGCCTCGAACCGAGCGACCTCGCCAACACGATCGACGTGGACGAGGCGACGCTGCGGCAGGCCTACGAGGAGCGCAAGGACAACTACATCAAGGCCGAGCGGCGCAACGTTCAGCAGATCGTCTACGGGTCCGCGGACGAAGCGCAGGCCGCGCTCAACAAGATCAACGCGGGCGCCAGCTTCGTCGATATCGCCGCGGAAAAGGGACTGAAGGAAGTCGACTACAATCTCGGCCTGGTGGCCAAGTCGGAAATCCCTGACGCGTCCATCGCCGAGGCCGCATTCTCGCTGGAACCCAACAGGGTCAGCGAACCGGTCAACGGCGCGCTCGGCACCGCACTTCTCAACGTGACGATGATCGAGCCGGAACAGGTGAAGACGTTCGAGGAGGCCGCGGCTGAACTCGAGACACAGATCGGCCTGGAGCGCGCCCAGGAAGAAGTCTCGAACATGCACGACACCGTCGAGGACGCGAGGGCCGGCGGTGCGACGCTTTCCGAGATCGCGGAGAAGTTCAACCTGCCGCTGATCAATGTCGATGCCGTCGACCGCAACGGTCTTGGACCTGAAGGCCGGGCCGTCGTGGACATCCCGGCGACCTCGGAAGTCCTGCAGGCCGCGTTCGAGAGCGATGTCGGCGTCGAGAACGACCCGATCAACACGGAGAACGAGGGTTATGTCTGGTTCGACGTGACCGAGGTCACGCCGGAAGCGGTGCGCCCCTTCGAGCAGGTCGAGAGCGATATCGTCGAAAGCTGGAAGACCGAACAGCGCAACGAAGAGCTTTTCAAGAAGGCCCAGGAACTCGCGGACCGGATCAAGGGCGGCACCTCCATCGAGGAGGTGGCGGCGTCCGTCGGGGAAACGGTGAGCACGTCGGAGGAGATGCGCCGCCGCGACACGTCAGGCCCGTTCTCGGCTGCGGCGCTCAACAACCTGTTCGGCCAGAAGGAAGGCGGCGTAACGCTGGCGCCGATGGCCAACGACCAGGGCTTCATCGTGATGCAGCTTGCATCGGTGAACGTCCCCGAATTCGACAAGGACGCCGACGAATCAAAGGCCCTCGCGCGACAGCTCGACCAGGGCCTGGGCGAGGATCTCCTGCAGCAGTATCTCAGCGGCCTGCAGGAATCTCTCGGCTATTCCATAGACCGGCAGATCTGGGACCAGATCCGAGGCAGCAGCTGACGTCCCTGCCCCGCATGTAACGAAAGGCTGCCCGGGCAATGCTTATCGCCCCAGAAGTCGACGCGTTCGACTCCGCCTATGAAGACGGCCGCAACCAGGTCGTCTGGACAAAGGTCGTGTCCGATCTGGAGACGCCGGTTTCCGCAATGCTGAAGCTGGCGGCCGCCCGGCCCAACAGCTTCCTGCTCGAGTCCGTCGAGGGCGGCGCGGTGCGCGGTCGATACTCGATCATCGGCCTCGACCCTGACCTGATCTGGCGCTGCAACGGCGCGCAGGCCGAGCTGAACAGGACCGCTCTCGTCGACCCGGACGGCCCGTTCGCGCCCTGCGAAGGCGATCCGCTGGCCGCCCTGCGCGATCTGCTCGCGGAATCCCGCATCGAGCTTCCCGAGGACCTGCCGCCCATGGCCGCGGGCGTTTTCGGCTACATGGGCTACGATACCGTCCGGCTGATGGAGCACCTTCCCGCGGAAAAGCCGGACCCGGTCGGCGTGCCGGACGCCATCCTCCTGCGTCCCACGGTCATGGCCATCTTCGATTCCGTGAAGGACGAGGTCACGCTCGTCACCCCGGTGTTTCCGGATCCTGCCATGTCCGCGAAGGCCGCCTATTCCCGGGCCCGGGACCGGATCGAGAATGTCGTGGCGGCGCTCGACACCCCCCTGCGCCACGATCCGCAGCGCGACATGCTCGACGCCAATACCGAGGCGTCCAATTCGAACACCACACAGGATGAGTACGAGGACATGGTCCGCGCGGCGAAGGAATACATCGCTGCGGGGGACATATTCCAGGTCGTTCTCAGCCAGAGGTTCGAGGCCCCCTTCGACCTGCCGCCGCTTGCACTCTACCGCGCGCTGCGGCGCGTGAACCCGTCCCCGTTCCTCTACTGCCTGAACTTCGGCGGTTTCTCGGTGATCGGCTCGAGCCCGGAGATTCTCGTTCGCGTCCGCAATGGCAAGGTCACCATCAGGCCGATCGCCGGAACGCGGCCGCGCGGCCGCGACCGGGCAGAGGACGAAGCGAACGCGCGGGAACTGCTCGCCGACCCCAAGGAACGCGCGGAACATCTCATGCTCCTGGACCTGGGACGCAACGACACGGGACGGGTGTCGAAGATCGGGACCGTCGAGGTGACCGAGCAGTTCATCCTCGAGTATTACAGCCAGGTCATGCACATCGTCTCGAATGTCGAAGGCGATCTCGACGATGCCTACGACGCGATTTCCGCACTCGTGGCAGGGTTTCCCGCTGGCACGGTCTCCGGTGCGCCCAAGGTCAGGGCGATGCAGATCATCGACGAGCTGGAGCGCGACAAGCGCGGCGTCTATGCCGGCTGCGTGGGATACTTTTCCGCCAATGGCGACATGGACACCTGTATCGTCCTGCGGACCGCTATCGTGAAGGACGGCAAGATGTACGTTCAGGCCGGCGCCGGCATCGTGGCGGACTCCGTCCCGTCGAGCGAACACGCCGAATGCGTGAACAAGGCCAAGGCGTTGTTCAGGGCCGCCGAAGAGGCTGTACGCTTTGCCGGCACCGGCGGGCGGATGCAATGACGGGCCGCGCGACATGATCATCGTGATCGATAACTACGACAGCTTCACCTACAACCTCGTCCACTATCTGGGAGAACTGGGGGCTACGCTTCAGGTCCATCGCAACGACGCCGTCAGCGTCGCGGACGTCGTTGCCGCCCGGCCGGAAGCCATTGTGATCTCGCCGGGACCGGGCATGCCAGACTCGGCGGGCATCTGCCTGGACCTGATCGCCGCGGCCGGCGAAGACATCCCCGTGCTCGGCGTCTGCCTCGGGCACCAGGCCATCGGACAGGCCTTCGGGGGTACGGTCGTGCGTGCCCCTGTCCAGATGCACGGCAAGCTGTCGAAGATCCGCCACGACGGCACCAGCGTGTTCCGGGGCCTTCCCGACGGCTTCGACGCCACGCGATATCACTCGCTCACCGTCGACCCGGACAGCTTTCCAGAATGCCTGGCCGTGACGGCGCGAACCGACGACGGCATCATCATGGGACTGGCGCACAGGCAGCGGCCGATCCACGGCGTCCAGTTTCACCCCGAAAGCATCGCGTCGGAACATGGACGCGAGCTTCTGAAGAATTTCCTTGCCCTGGCACAGATTGCATAGGCGCGGCTGGATGGGCTATGCCTCGTTCCGGCAGACGCCGCAGATTGGAACCGGACACGAATGAGCGATCTAAAAACCTTCATTGCCAAAGTCGCCACCGGCGACAGCCTCAGCGTCGACGAGGCGCGCCTGGCGTTCGACGCCGTCATGTCGGGAGAAGCCACGCCGTCGCAGATCGGCGGTTTTCTCATGGCGATGCGCGTGCGTGGCGAAACCGTCGACGAGATCACGGGCGCGGCGCAGACCATGCGCGACAAGATGCTGCGTGTCTCCGTCCCCGACGACGCGATCGACATCGTCGGCACCGGCGGAGACGGTTCGGGAACCTTCAACGTATCCACGGCGTCGGCCATCGTGACGGCGGCCTGCGGCGTGATGGTCGCCAAGCACGGCAATCGCGCCGCGTCGTCGAAGTCGGGCGCCGCCGATGTCCTGACCGCGCTCGGCGTGAACATCAACGCCACACCCGACGTCATCGCCAGATGCGTGCGGGAAGCCGGCGTGGGTTTCATGTTCGCCCAGGCGCACCATTCGGCGATGAAACATGTCGGGCCGACGCGGGTCGAACTCGGAACGCGAACCATCTTCAACCTGCTCGGTCCGCTTTCCAATCCGGCCGGCACCCGCAGCCAGCTCGTCGGCGTCTTCGACCGGCAGTGGGTCGAACCGCTCGCCCACGTCTTCCGGAACCTGGGCGCGGATCACGTCTGGGTGGTGCACGGCACGGCCGGTGACGCGGGCCTCGACGAGGTGACGACGACCGGCACGACCCATGTGGCGCGCCTCAAGGACGGCGAGGTGACGACGTTCGAACTCGAGCCCGAGGATGCAGGCCTCGCCCGCGCCGATCTGGCCGACCTCAAGGGCGGCGACATGGACCGCAACGCCGCGGCGATCCGTGACCTGCTGGCCGGCGAGAGCGGCCCGTTCCGCGATATCGTCCTGATGACGGTCGCGGCGGCATTGCAGGTCGCGAACAAGGCGGACGATCTCGCCACGGGCGTGGCGGTGGCCGCCGAGGCCATCGACAGCGGCGAAGCCCGGAACAGGCTCGACAGGCTCGTGGCCATCTCGAACAGCGGAGCCGCGCAATGAGCGACATTCTTGCCCGTATCTCCGAGTACAAGCGTGAGGAAGTCGCTGCGGCCAGGGCCGAACGTTCTCTCTCCGATCTCGAGTCCAGCGCCCGAGCCGCCGAGCCGCCGCGTGGGTTTCTTGCCCGCCTGCGGGAGCGCGCGGCCCGCGGGGAATACGGCCTCATCGCCGAGATCAAGAAAGCAAGTCCTTCGAAGGGTCTCATCCGCGCGGACTTCGACCCGCGCGCGCTCGCCGAAGCCTACGAGGCCGGCGGTGCGACATGCCTGTCGGTGCTGACGGACGGACCGTCCTTCCAGGGTGCGCCGGAGTTTCTCCAGATGGCGCGCGAGGCCGCGACTCTGCCGGCGCTGAGGAAGGATTTCATGCTCGACACATACCAGGTGGCCGAAGCCCGCGCACTCGGCGCCGACTGCATCCTGATCATCATGGCGGCTGTCGACGACGAACTTGCCGCCGATCTGGAGTCCGCGGCATTCGACTACGGTATGGACGTGCTGGTCGAGGTCCATGACGACAGCGAACTCGACCGTGCGCTGAAACTGAAATCCGGGATGATCGGCATCAACAACCGAAACCTGAAGACCTTCGAAACCACGCTGGAAACGACGGAACGGCTCGCCGGACAGGTGCCGGCAGACCGTCTGCTGGTCTCGGAGAGCGGGATTTTCACGCCGAAGGATATGGCACGCCTGGCGCAATGCGGCGTCACGACCTTTCTCATCGGCGAAAGCCTGATGCGCCAGGCCGATGTGGAAGAGGCTACGCGGGCCCTGCTCGCCTCGCCTGCCGCAGCCGCCGCGCCTGCGGCCCAGTGACCGTTCGCTGACATGACCGGCGACCGCCTTACCCATATCGACGAAACCGGCCAGGCGCACATGGTCGACGTGTCCGGGAAGGACGTCACGGAACGCGAGGCGGTGGCCGCGGGCCGGGTTCTCATGCAGGCCAAAACGCTCGACCTCGTCGAAAGCGGACAGGCCAAGAAAGGCGACGTGCTGGGCGTCGCACGGGTGGCGGGGATCATGGCGTCCAAGCGCACCCACGAACTTATCCCCCTGTGCCACCCCTTGGCGATCACGAAGGTAACGGTCGATCTCGAGATCAACCGGGACGCGGGCAGCGTGGACGTCACCGCCCGGGTCAAGGTCAAGGGGCAGACCGGCGTGGAGATGGAAGCCCTGACCGCGGTCTCGGCGGCTTGCCTGACCGTGTACGACATGATCAAGGCAGTCGACCGGGGCACGCGGATCACGGACATCCGGCTGGTGGAGAAATCCGGCGGCCGGTCGGGTCACTACAGGGCGACATGACGAAAGGGACGCTTCCATGGCGCTGATGCCCGTCGACGAGGCGCTCTCGCGTGTTCTCGACGGTGTAACCGGACTGCCGTCCGAGACGGTCGCCCTGTCCGGGGCGGCCGGCAGAATCCTCTCCGAGGACCTGCGCGCGCGGATAACCCAACCGCCATTCGATGCCTCCGCGATGGACGGATACGCGGTCCTTTCCGGAGACCTGTCGTCGGTTCCTTGCGAACTGAAAGTCATCGGAGAAGCGCCGGCCGGACGGGCCTTCGCCGGGCGGGTGGAGCCCGGACAATGCGTCAGGATATTCACGGGAGCGCCCGTGCCGGAGCCCTGCGACATGGTCGTCATCCAGGAGGATACGGAGCCGGCGGGACCGGGCCGCATAAAAATCCTTCGCAAGGATGACGCGAGACCCTATGTCCGCCCCCGCGGGCTCGACTTTACGGAAGGCGACGCCCTGCTGAAGGCCGGCATGGCGCTGCGTGCGCGCAGACTTGCGCTTGCTGCGGCCATGAACATTCCCGAACTGCGTGTCCATCGCCGCCCCGTCGTCGCCGTGCTGGCGACCGGCGACGAACTCGTGACCCCCGGCGCCGCGCCGCGGCCCGACCAGATCATCTCCTCGAACAATGTCGGCTTGTCCGCCTTCGTCACGGCTTGCGGCGCGACCGCGCTCGACCTGGGCATCGCCCGTGACCACACGGACAGCATATCCGAGGCCATCGCGCGGGCGCGGTCGGCGGATGTTCTCGTCACGATCGGCGGCGCCTCGGTCGGCGACCACGACCTTGTCCAGTCGACGCTCAAGGATCTGGGCATGGAACTCGACTTCTGGCGCATCGCCATGCGACCGGGCAAACCGCTGATGTTCGGGGCGCTCGACGGGATGCGCGTGCTCGGGCTGCCGGGCAACCCGGTGTCCGCGCTCGTCTGCGCCAGACTGTTTCTCAAGCCTCTCATCGATCGAATGTCCGGCGGACCCGACGATGACCATCGCACGCGCACCGCAAGACTGGCCGTCGACCTGCCGGCCAACGACACCCGTCAGGACTACCTGCGGGCCACGCTCTCCGAAACGCCGGACAACGGTCTGATCGCACGACCGTTTTCGCGCCAGGACAGTTCCATGCTCAGGACACTTGCGGATGCCGACGCGCTCGTCGTCCGGACGCCTCATGCACCCGCCGCCCGTCCCGGGGACGAGGTCGAGATCCTGCCGCTGGACTTCTAGAACCGGTTTTTCGAGCCTTAACCGTTCATTAGAACTTGCCGAACATAAATGGAACATATATGAATGTTTTTGTTTTGTTCCATTGTGGTACACCCGAAAAGTACGGTGAGAAACGGTCATGCTGACGAAAAAGCAACACGAACTGCTGATGTTCATCCACGAAAGGCTCAAGGAATCGGGTGTTCCGCCATCGTTCGACGAGATGAAAGACGCCCTGGACCTGCGCTCCAAGTCCGGCATTCACCGGCTGATCACGGCCCTTGAGGAACGCGGCTTCATCAAGCGGTTGCCCCATCGGGCCCGTGCCCTGGAAGTTCTGAAACTGCCGGAATCCGCCCGTCCGGCGCTCGTTACGGGCCGCAGCAAGGGTTTCTCGCCCAGCGTCATCGAAGGTTCGCTCGGCAAGGCGCCGGCGGCGACAGCGTCCGGAAGCGAGCGCGATACGTCAGGTGCTGCAACCGTGCCCGTAATGGGCCGGATCGCGGCAGGTACGCCGATTTCGGCGATTCAGGACCATAACCGCAACATCGCGGTGCCGCCCGACCTGCTGGGCAAGGGCGAGCACTATGCGCTGGAGGTGCAGGGCGATTCGATGATCGACGCGGGCATTTTCGACGGCGACACCGTCGTTCTGCAGCGCTGCGACATCGCCAATAGCGGTGAAATTGTCGTGGCCCTCGTCGATGACGAGGAAGCCACGCTGAAGAGGTTGCGCCGGAAGGGGGATTCGATTGCCCTCGAAGCCGCAAACCCGGCCTACGAGACGCGCATATTCGGCCCGGACCGCATCCGCGTCCAGGGCAAGCTTGTTGGTCTGATCCGGCGCTACTGACGTCGTCGACGGGCCGTCGACCCGTCCCGGGAACGGTCCGGCAACCAGACCGTCCATGGCCGGGGGCCATGCACCGAACGCGCAGTCGAGACGGTCAATGTGCCGCCCCGCGTGGAAATCGCGTGGGCACCGAGACGTCTCAGCCGCTTTCCGTCGACAAGCACGGTCGGGCCCCGGCACCGGGGCCGGTCAATATAGAGCGGCGTCACAAGGACGATTTCGCGCCCGCATTCCTCCTCGAGAAGCGCCGGGTTGGTCACGTAGACCAGTTCATGGCCGGATCGTGTCCGGGCCGCACATCCCAGCGGATCGCACGTGAAACCGCCTCGCTGTGCAGCATCAGCCAATGAAGAGCTGTCCCCGTCGCGGATCAGCCACTGTTCCGCGGCGTATTTCGCCCGGCGGGCGGTCATCAGGGACAGGCGGCCATCATTGCCCCTGATCGCGATGTTCCGGCCCCTGTCGTCGATGTAGATTTCCGGTGCGAAACTGCCCGGCAAGACCGTCAGCGGGGCCAGCACGGCCGCAAGACCCCACCACCGCATACGATCATGCCATAGAAACATCCAGAATAACCCGAACACGATCGCCGCGGTCGCGCCCGTGCCCGGCGCCCTCACGGCGGACGCCGCCTCGGGCCAGGCCGACACCGCCATCGCAATGTCGACGATGGCGTCCGCCGTCACGCCGGCGAGCTTCAGCGGGTAGTGCTCGAGACCGAGCGGATAAAGCAGCATGCCGAACAGCGCGCTCGGCATGAGCACGAATCCCGTCATGGGTACGGCGGCAAGGTTCGAGACCAGCCCGAAGGTCGAGAGACGATGGAAATGGAACGCCGCGATGGGTGCCGATGCGAGGCTGGCGATGCACGTCGTCAGCATGACGAAAACGACGGACATGACCGACCGGCGGGCGAGGATCACAACAACGCCCTGCCCCCTGTTCCGGGGTTTCGGCCGGAAACGTTCATAGAACGCGATAAGCGCGGCGACGGTGAGGAAGGACATCTGGAAGCCCGCCTCGATCGCCGCTTCCGGTCGCATGACAAGGACGGCCCATGCGGCGATGGCGAGGTTCCGCATGGTTATGGCCGGCCGGTCGAGCATCACCGACACCGTGAAGACGGCAATCATGACGAAGGCCCGCTGGGTCGACACCGAAGCGCCCGAGAGCCCGAGGTAGAGCGCGGCGCCGACGAGCGAGAGGAGTGCCGCCAGGCGGCGGGCGACAAGGCCTGTCGGTGCCAGAGGCAGAAAAACGCCCAGGTGGCGCGCCACCTGGAATATCATCCCGGCAACGAGCGACATGTGCAGCCCCGAGATCGCCAGCAAATGGGCAAGGCCGGCGTCGCGAAGCGCATCTGTGACCTCTTGTGGAATGCCGCTCCTGTCTCCGGTCACCAGAGCCGCGATGACGGCTCCGGGCGTCCCGCCGATCGTGTGCCGCAGGTGATCCGCGATGGCGAACCGTACGCGCGTGATCGCCGCTGCCAGGCTCAGCAGCGCCGGTCTCTCGATTTCGGTCGCGGCGACCGAAACGGCCGAAAGCGCGATGCCTCTTGCACCGACGCCCGCGAGCCAGTTTCGCCTGGCGAAATCATAGGCGCCCGGCGCCACCGGACCGGACGGCGCGAACAGCCGTGCGCGGAACGAGACATGATCCCCGGCCTGAAGAACGCCCCCGCCAATTCTGTCGGAGATGACGACCCGTTCCGGGATGCGCTGCATGTCGGGTCTGTCGTGTTCACCGACATGCACGAGCAGACGACGGCGCCCGTCGGAAAGGATCTCCACCCGTTCCAGCCATCCGGACAGTTCTGCGAAGCGAACGTCCGAAGACAGTACGGTCGTGTGCTGCAGGGCGACCCGGCCGGCCGAGACGAGATACCCGGCGACGAAGGCCACGAAGACGCCAGCCAGAAGCCCCCTGCCCCGTAGCGCGAAATGGAGGCCTGCGGTGATTACCGCGATCGACCCGGCGACGAGCAGTACGGGATGAGGGTTCCAGGACTGTCCGAAAAACTGGGCACACCCGAAGGCGAAGGCAAGCGGATACCACGAGAACCAGTTGGTCCTCTGGGCTTCCAGACTTTCCTTCACCACATTCATGGACCTGCCGGCATGCCGAACCGTACCCACTGAAACGTCCGGGCGTGCGTGGCGCCGTCGCTTGCCGGTTGCTATTACGTCGCTCCCGGCTATGTGCTAGGTGAAGGCAAACGGGAACCGGAGCCCTTTCAGGGCCCAGCATTTTTTCGGAAAGAACATGACAGACAAGGTGACGACGCGCTTCGCTCCCTCACCGACGGGATTTCTGCATATCGGTGGCGCCAGGACGGCGCTCTTCAACTGGTTGTACGCCAAGGCGAACGGCGGCACGATGCGGTTGCGCATCGAGGATACAGACCGGGCAAGGTCGACCGAGGAGGCCATCGACGCCATTCTCGACGGTCTGCGGTGGCTCGGACTCGACTGGGACGACGAGACGGTCTTCCAGCATGCTCGCGCGGACCGGCACCGGGAAGTGGCAGAGCAGCTGCTGGCGTCCGGGCATGCCTACAGGTGCTACTGCACGCCGGAGGAACTGTCGATCATGCGCGAGAAGGCGCGCGAGGAAGGCCGCCCCGCCGGATATGACGGGACATGGCGGGACCGCGATCCCACGGAAGCACCGGCCGGTATTGCGCCGGCGATCCGGTTCAAGGCCCCACAGGACGGCGAGACGACGATTGAAGACCAAGTCCAGGGCGCGGTCACCATCCCCAACAGCCAGCTCGACGACCTGATCATCCTGCGCAGCGACGGAACACCGACCTACATGCTTTCCGTGGTCGTGGACGATCACGACATGGGCGTGACGCACGTGATCCGCGGCGACGACCATCTCACGAATGCGGCCAAGCAGTTGCAGATCTACCTCGCCCTCGGCTGGAACGTCCCGGAATTCGCCCACATTCCCCTGATCCACGGGCCGGATGGCGCCAAGCTGTCAAAACGCCACGGTGCACTTGGCGTCGAGGCCTACAGGGCGATGGGATATGTCCCCGCGGCCATGCGAAACTACCTCGCCAGGCTCGGCTGGAGCCATGGCGACGACGAGATCTTCAGCACCGAGCAGGCGGTGGAATGGTTCGGCCTCGATGCGATCGGCCGCGCCCCGGCGCGCTTCGACTTCGCCAAGCTCGACCATCTCAACGCCCACTACATCCGCTCGATGCCGGCGGACGAACTTGCGGGCCTGCTGTTGGAAAACCTGCCTCACCTGGATTGCGAGTTCGACAAGGCGCCGCTTCTCGGAGCGGAGGCAGCCGAAAAACTCGCCGCCGCCGTCGCTTATCTGCAGGAAAAGGCCAAGTCGCTCGTCGACCTTGCCGGCAGCGCGCTGTTCCTATTCGACAAACGTCCACTTGCTTTAAACGCGAAAGCATCGGATATTCTCGCTGGTGGCGGTCGTGAAATCATCACGGAACTTCTTCCTCGCCTAAGTGCAGTTACAGACTGGTCGACAGACGTCCTCGAAGCGGAAGTCCGCGCATTTGTCGAAGAGTCTGGCCTCAAGCTTGGCAAAGTGGCGCAGCCGCTCAGAGCGGCCCTCACCGGAGGACGCGCCTCGCCGGGCATCTACGAGGTCCTCGAGGTTCTCGGGCGCGAGGAGGCCATCGCAAGGCTTGAAGATCAGGCCTTGTGAGGGATCGGGGTTTTCTCCTGAAGTTCGACGCGCCACCCCGCGGCGTCCTGGCTGTATCCCGGGACACAACAGGCTCCGCGGCTGTCTTGAACAAAGCAGGTCAATGTGTAACCGCAGAAAACGGGCGGAGTATGTATGAAGTTGGTCAATAGAAGGGCAAAGACATGAGCACTAAGGAAATCCAGAAATCCACAGCGACCCTCACGCTCGAGGGCAAGACGTATGAATTTCCGGTCTATCAGGGGACAGTCGGGCCCGACTCAATTGATATAACCAACCTCTACCGAGACACAGGCGCATTCACCTACGATCCGGGCTTCACATCGACGGCAAGCTGCGAATCGGACATCACCTATATCGACGGCGACAACGGCATTCTGCTGTATCGCGGGTATCCGATCGAACAGCTCGCCGAGGGCGGGGACTTCATCGAGACCTGCTACCTGCTGCTCTACGGGGAACTGCCCGACAAGTCCCAGCGCGAAGAGTTCGAGACCGCCATCACCTATCACACGATGACGCACGAGCAGATGGCGCGCTTCTTTACCGGTTTCCGGCGGGATGCCCATCCCATGGCGATCATGTGCGGCGTCGTCGGGGCCCTTTCGGCCTTCTATCACGACTCCACCGACATCAACGATCCGCAACAGCGCATGATCGCTATCCGGCGGATGATCGCCAAGATGCCGACGATCGCGGCGATGGCGTACAAGTACTATATCGGCCAGCCCTTCGTTTATCCGCGAAACGACCTCGATTACGCCGGCAACTTCCTGCGCATGTGTTTTGCCGTTCCCTGCGAGGACTACAAGATCGATCCCGTGCTCTCGAGGGCCATGGACCGCATCTTCATCCTGCATGCGGACCATGAGCAGAATGCCTCGACCTCCACGGTGAGGCTCGCGGGTTCGTCGGGCGCCAATCCGTTCGCTTGCATCGCCGCGGGCATCGCGTGTCTCTGGGGGCCCGCACACGGCGGCGCGAACGAGGCGGCGCTGAACATGCTCGAGGAAATCGGCGACGTGGACCGTATTCCGGAGTTCGTCGCACGGGCGAAGGACAAGGACGACCCCTTCCGCCTCATGGGCTTCGGACACCGGGTCTACAAGAACTACGATCCTCGGGCACGGGTGATGCAGAAGACCACGCACGAGGTCCTGGACACGCTCGGCGTACGCAACGACCCGCTGCTGAAAGTCGCGATGGAATTGGAGAAGATCGCCCTCGAGGACGAGTATTTCGTCGAGAAGCGTCTCTATCCGAACATTGACTTCTATTCGGGCATCACCCTGAAGGCGCTCGGCTTCCCGACGACAATGTTCACCGTGCTCTTCGCCCTCGCCCGTACCGTGGGGTGGCTGGCGCAGTGGAAGGAAATGATCGAGGATCCCCGCCAGAAGATCGGTCGCCCACGCCAGCTCTACTCGGGCCCGACGCAGCGCGACTACGTCCCGGTTTCCGACCGGTAAGGATCACCGGACATATGAATAGCGAAGCCCGGACATTGTCCGGGCTTTTTCATTTGCATGACCGCATTGCGCGTCGCGGCGTATGGGGAACCCGTCCAGGCGGGTGAGAGACGTCTAAGCGTCGGCGATCATCGCACTGATCTCGGCTTCGGCAACCAGCTTGCCGTCCACCTTGGCCTCTCCTTTGTACTTCCAGACATTCGCCCGCTTGCGGAGCAGGTTGACATGGAAATGCACAGTGTCGCCTGGAACGACCGGACGGCGAAAGCGGGCCTTGTCTATCGTCATGAAGAACACGATCTTGCCGCTGCCGTCGTTGCGGTGATTGATCACGAGACCGCCGGCCGTCTGCGCCATGGCCTCGATCATCAGGACACCGGGCATGACCGGATTGCCCGGGAAATGCCCCATAAAATGCGGTTCGTTTATGGTGACGTTCTTGATGCCCGTGGCCGAGATGTCCTCGTTCATGTCCACGATGCGATCGATCATGAGGAACGGATACCGGTGCGGCAGCAGTTCCATGATGCGCGCGATATCGGCCGTTCCAAGTTCTTTAGAATCGGCTTCGTCGGTCATTGACTTCCAAATCCTGCAGTTTTCGGGTCACGGGGTGCACTCTTCCCCGGCCGCACGACATTCACAGTTTACAGGGAAAACCGCCCTTGCGACAGAACCGCCCGACGACACCGTGATGGTCACGGTGTCGTCGAAACACTCTTTCACACTCAGAACCGGGTACCGATGCTGAACCGGAAGAACTCGGTCTTGTCGTAGGATTCCTTCATGAGGGCCTCGGCGACGTCGAACCGCAGAGGTCCAACCGGCGAGGTCCAGAGGATACTGGCACCGACCGACACACGGAGCGACGCATCATCACGCAGTGCCGTCGCGCCGGAGGCCGGTGCATCGAAGACCGTACCGAAGTCGGAGAACACCGCACCGCGCAGGCCGAGTTCCTCGGGCAGACCGAGCGGGAACCGGACTTCGGCCGTGCCGATGGCGAAGGCCTGTCCGCCGAGCGCATCCTCGTTGGGCGCGCCCACGTCACGCGGGCCGATACCGGACCGCTCGAAGCCGCGGAAGCTTTCCCCGCCCTTGAAGAAGCGGTCGACGATACGCGTCTTCTTGCCGTTCCAGCCCGTGATGTAACCCGCGCTGCCGCGCAGCAGGCCGACGACACCGCCATCGAACACGCTGTGATAGATCGTGCCCTTGGCGCTCGTGCGCACGAAGTAGACGTCGCCACCCAGACCGGCAAAGTCCTGGTCGAATGACGCCCGGATACCGCTGGTCGGCGACAGGGGCGAGTCCAGCGTGTCATAGGTCAGCGTATACCCGACCAGCGACGTGTTGGACGTACCGGCCGACTGGATGATGGCCAGGGACGCATTCGCCGTGTCGACATTCCTGATGTCGTCATGGGTAAACGAATAACGCGTATTCAGCGAGGTGGTTTCCGAAAGCGGGAACCCGAAGCGCAGGCCACCACCGATCTGGCGGCTGTCGAACGACGATTCGTCCTGCAGGTCGGTATCCGTCGCGAACGCATCGACACCGAAGGACATGCGCTTGCCGAGGAAGTAAGGCTCGGTGAAGCGGAAATCGAGCTGCTGGCGCTTGAAGCTGAGCGACGTCCTCAACCGGACGAACTGTCCGCGGCCGAGGAAGTTGCGTTCCGTCAGCGTTATGTCTCCGAGCAGGGTTTCCGCGGTCGAGAAGCCCGCGCCGAAAGCCAGCGAACCGGTCGATTTCTCCTCGACCTCGACGATCATCACGACCTTGTCGGGCGCGCTGCCGGGGGCTTCCTTGATGTCGACCTTGGCGAAGAAGTCGAGTGCCGTGATCCTGCGGCGGGCGCGGTCGACGAGCACACGGTTGTAGGCGTCGCCCTCGACCAGACGAATCTCGCGGCGGATGACCGTGTCGAGCGTACGGACGTTGCCGACAATCTCGATCCGCTCGATGTAGACACGCGGACCTTCCTCGACCTCGTAGACGATGTCGATGGTCCTCGCCTCTTCATTGCGTTCGGCGCGCGGGCGCACCTGGGCGAATGCGAATCCAGCCTTGCCGGCCTCGATCGTCAGTTCCTCGATGGACTTGTCGACGTCGGTCGCATCGTAAGTCGTGCCCTCGCTGGACTTGAGAACCGACTGCATCTTGTCGACATCGAGCGACGGCACGTTTGTCGAGACGGTGGACACGCCGAAGTCGTATTCAACGCCTTCATCCACGGTGAAGGTGATGAAGAAGCTCTTGCCGTCCCGGCTCAGTTCCGCGGTCGACGACACGACCTGGAAGTCGGCATAGCCGTTCTTCAGATAATGGCGCCGCAACAGTTCGCGGTCGAAGTTGAGGCGGTCGGGATCGTAATTGTCCGACGAGGACAGGAATTTCCACCAGCGCGATTCGGACGTGGCGATCACGCCACGCAGCTGCGAGTCGCTGAAGGCCCGGTTACCGACGAAGTTGATCCGCTCGATCTTCGTTACGGGGCCGTCGTTGATCTCGAAGACGAGGTCCACGCGGTTTTGCGAAAGCTGGATGATCTTGGGCTCGACGGTCGCCGAGAAGCGGCCGGAACGCCGGTAGAGCGCGATGATTCTCTGGGCGTCGGACTGCGCGCGCGCACGGGTGAAGACGACGCGTGGCCTCAGTTCAACTTCCTTC
This sequence comes from Hyphomicrobiales bacterium, assembly GCA_965227875.1. GTDB lineage: Bacteria > Pseudomonadota > Alphaproteobacteria > Rhizobiales > JAJFHC01. The sequence continues at coordinate 4,351,687 of OZ245783.1, read as the reverse complement.
GAAAGGGCTTCGTCGTCGAGTTCGCTGTTCCCTTCGAAGACCACCCTGTTGATGATCGGGTTCTCCTCGACACGAACAACGAGAACCGTCCGGCGGAGCGACATCGTGACGTCGGAAAACAGGCCGGTCCGGAAAAGGGTCTGCAGAGACTGGTCCACCCTTTCCGCATCATACCGGTCGCCTGCGGAAATCTGCATGTACGAGCGGACGGTCTCGTCCTCGATACGCTGATTTCCCTCGACGGCGATACGACTGATCACGACGCCGGATTGCGCGTGCGCAGACGACGTTGCCGCATCGATCGTCACCGTTGTGCCGACAACTGTGAGGACCACAGCCGATATCAGCGCAAGAACCCCTAAACGAATACGCATCTAATCAAATTCACCCGCTGTTGCGTCGCCCCGACGAGACACTCGAATTAGCAATTCTTTTACCGGCTTTTTCCTCGCTTGGGAACCGCCCAATTGCCCCGGCCGGACCCTAAATCACTGATATGTTGTTAAAAAGCATCATATCAGTTCACCAGCTGCATGAAATCGTTCCATGTGGCGAAAATCATGAGCGTCAGAACCGCCACGAGGCCGAACTTGAAGCCTGCCTGAAGGACCCTGTCGCTCAGCGGACGACCGCGAACAGCCTCGATCGCATAATAGAGCAGATGGCCGCCATCGAGCACCGGGATCGGAAAAAGGTTTAGAAGTCCGATACTTACGGAAAGAACGGCAGCCAGGTTGACCAGAGCCGTGAAGCTTACGCTGGCCAGCTGGCCGGACACCTGGGCGATTCGGATCGGTCCGCCGAGCTGATCAGCCTTTTCCGTTCCGCCGATGAGGCCGGAGAAGAAACTGAACGTCCTGTCGACGACGAACCAGCTTTCCTTGGCCCCCATCCAGAGCGCCGTGGCGGGCCCGTAGCGCTCGACGACGACATCCTCCGGTTTCATCTGATGGGAGATTCCCAGCAGTCCGCGGCGGAACTTGTTGCCGAAAGCGTCCGTTGATTCGGTCATCAGGGGGGTCGCCTCGAGCGAGACCGGCGCACCGCCCCTGTCGATATCGAAGACGAGCGACTTGCCCGGACTGGTGCTCACGACGCGCTGCAGGTCGCTGAACGCCTCGATCTCTCCGCCGTCGATTCGCACGACCACGTCACCGACCTTGAAGCCCGCCTGCTCGGCCACGCTCCCCGGCTGGATCGAATCCACCCTTGGCGGCGAGATGGGTTTGCCGACGAACATGTAGATGCCGGCGAAGATGACGATGGCGAGGATGAAGTTCGCGATGGGGCCGGCCGCGACGATGGCCGCGCGCTGCCCGAGCGGCTTGCCGTGAAACCCGCCCTCGCTCGATGCGGTCTTCTCCTGATCGGCGTCCGTGCGGGCTCCAGGCGAACTGGAAACGTCGGCGTCGTCGAAAAACTTCACGTATCCGCCGAGCGGGATCCAACAGAGCTTCCAGCGCGTGCCCTTGCTGTCATTGAACCCGAAAATCTCGCTGCCGAAGCCGATCGAAAACGCATCGACCTTCACGCCGCACCAGCGCGCGACAAGAAAATGGCCCAGTTCGTGGAAGAAGATGATGATCGTGAGGACAAACAGAAACGGAACGGTGTTCAAGAAAACCGTATTCATCAACCCCTGCATACTCGACCAGATTTCCATTACACACTTCCCGCTTTACCGCTTTTTGAATCCCGATTTGATACACGTCCGCTCGTGGCGGGCGCCGCACTGTGCCTACTGCAATGCGCGGGCCAGCTCCGCTGCCTTTTCCCGGCCAAAGCGGTCCAGTTGCTCGACGGTTTCCAGATCTTCCGGCGCGATGACCAGTCCCTCGGTCTCCGCCGCGTCCACAGTGTGCCGGACAATGCGGACAATATCCAGAAATCCCAGCGCGCCATCCAGAAAACGTGATACCGCGACTTCGTTGGCGGCATTCAGCACCGTCTGGGCGCCCGGCGCGCATCCCATGACCGCGCGACATATGCCGATTGACGGGAATCGCACCGGATCGACGGCCTCGAACGACAGAGTCCCGATACGGGCCAGATCGAGGCGAGGCGCCCGGTTGCCGATTCTCTCCGGCCACCCGAGCGCGTAGGAGATCGGCTTGCGCATGTCCGGCGAGCCCATCTGCGCTAATACCGACCCGTCGGAATACTCGACCAGCCCGTGAACGATCGACTGCGGATGGACGAGCACATCCAGCAGATCGGGCTCGGCTGAAAACAGATGATGAGCTTCGATGAGCTCGATGCCCTTGTTCATCATCGTTGCTGAATCGATGGTCAGCTTGCGTCCCATCTGCCAGTTCGGATGACGCAGGGCCTCGCTCGGTCCCGCCCGTTCCATCTCCTCGAGCGTGGATTCTCGGAACGGACCGCCCGAGGCGGTGAGAATGATCTTCTCCACCTGGTCGCGGCGCTGGCCGTCGAGCGCCTGGAACACGCCGCTGTGCTCGGAGTCGACCGGTACCAGCGTGGCGCCCGAGGCGCGAACCTCGGACATGAATAGACCTCCGGCGGTCACGAGGCATTCCTTGTTGGCCAGCGCGATGTCCGTGCCGCACCTGACCGCGGCGAGCGTCGGCGCAAGCCCCGCGGAGCCCACGATCGCCGCCATCACCATGCTCACCGGTCGCTGGGCCGCCTCGACCAGCGCGTTCCTGCCGGCCGCCGCCTCGATTCCGGTGCCGGCCAGGGCCTGCCGGAGAGCGCCGAGCAATGCGTCATCGGCGATGACCGCCAGTTTCGCGCGATGGGCGATGGCGAGTTCGGCGAGTTCGGCGACATTGGACTGGGCCGTCAGGACCTCGACGGCATAGCGGCCCGGATTGCTGGAGATCACATCGAGGGTGTTCTGCCCGACCGAACCGGTGGCGCCGAGAACGGTGATCGTCTTGGGGTTGTCGGCATCATCGGCGCGGCTCACCGGACCGGTGCGAACGACCGCTTCATTCACTACCATACCAGGATTCCCTGCGCCGCCATGTCCGTCCCCGATCTGAAGACACCAATAGCACACGCCACCGTGACGGCAACAACCATCCCGTCCACCCGGTCCATCACCCCGCCATGGCCGGGTATGAGATTGCTGCTGTCCTTTACCCCGAACGTCCGCTTCATCGCCGACTCGAAAATGTCGCCGGCCTGGGCGGATACCGCCAGGAGCGCACTGACCGCTGCCAGTCCCGCCGCGGACCCCATGCCGAGAATCCAGGTCGTCACCGCACCCGCCAGCGCTGCACCCGCCATCCCGCCGATCAGCCCGGACCAGGTCTTGTTGGGCGACGCCCTCGGCGCGAGCTTCGGCCCGCCGAACGTTCTACCGGCGAAATAGGCCGCGATGTCGGTCGCCCAGACGACACAGAAAATCCAGAGCACTGCTGCGAGTCCCAGTTCCACGGAATCCCGCAGCGTTATCAGCGAGATGAGCGGCAGGGCCACATAGGGCACCGCGATGATTGTCCAGCCCGGCCGGCCCTTGCGCGCAAAGGCAAGACCGGTCGCGACGACCAGGGCCGCCACGAGGATGGCAAGTTCGACGATCCACGGCGCCTCGACCACATAACCCTCGAACCAGCAGGCCACGAGGGCAATCGACACGACGAAAAAGCCCGCTGTCCACGCCTGCCCGTCGACGAGCTTGAAATACTCCCAGGCAATCGCCACGGCGATCGCGAGCGCAAAGACCTGAAACCAGTAGCCGCCAAGCAATACGTCCGCGACAACGATCGGCAACATGACGGCAGCCGAAACGATCCTGAGCCGCAATTCGCGAGTCATGAAAATCCTGTCTGTAAAATCCTGTCTGTCCCTCGCCGCGCCCTCCCGGACGGGCGCGTTCCCCTTGATGGACCCTATTATGCCGTAACCCGGCCGAAACGTCTCTCGCGTTTGCCGTAGCTCTCGAGCGCCGCGTCGAGACACGCCGCATCGAAATCCGGCCAGTACTCTTCGGCGAAGACGAACTCGGCATAGGCCGACTGCCAAAGCAGGAAATTGCTGAGTCTCTGTTCGCCGCTGGTCCGGATCACGAGGTCAGGGTCCGGGATAGTCGCCGTGTCGAGAAACCGGTCGACGGTTTCCGCACTGACGTCGTCAGCTGAGAGATCACCGGCCTGCACCGCGGCCTGCATGGCCCGGAACGCGCGCGCGATCTCGTCCCGACTGCCGTAGTTGAACGCGACGACAACCGTCATTTTCTCGTTTCCGGCGGTCAGGCGTTCAGCTTCCTCGATGAGCGCCAGGATTTCCGCGTCGAGATCGTCGCGCCGACCGATCACCTTCACGCGGACGCCCGCCTTGTGGAGGTCGGCCAGGTCCTGACGGATGAAGCGCTTCAGCAGCCCCATGAGATAATCGACCTCGTCGACCGGTCTCTGCCAGTTTTCAGAGCTGAAGGAAAACAGGGTCAGGTAGCGGATCCCCCGCTCCCCGGCGCAGCGGACGACTTCGCGGACGTTGCGAACACCCTGCTGGTGTCCCGCGGAACGGGGCAACGACCTCTTGGCCGCCCACCTTCCGTTACCGTCCATGATGATGGCGACATGTTGCGGAATCGCGGACTCGTGCGCCGGCTGCTTGTGTCCCGCGGTCGGTTGCGTCGGCTTGGACTCGAGCATTTCAGTGAGCGTTCCAGCGGGAGTTGGCGGTCGGGGTACGGCAGGCCGTCGTCAGACCTGCATGATCTCTTCGTCTTTCTTGGCCAGTGCCTCGTCGATTTCCTTGATGATCGTATCCGTCAGCTCCTGGACCTCTTCAGCCCAGGCCTTGTGCTCGTCCTGGCCCATGTCGCCGTCCTTCTCGAGGCGCTTGAGCTGGTCCATGCCGTCCCGGCGGACATTGCGGACCGCAACGCGGGCCTGCTCGGCATACTGGCTGGCGACCTTGGTGAGTTCCTGGCGGCGCTCCTCGTTCAGCTCCGGAATCGGCACCCGGACAGTCTGGCCGTCGACCACGGGATTGAGACCGAGATTCGAAACCCGGATCGCCTTTTCGACTGCGGCCACGAGGCTCTTGTCCCAGACCTGAACCGACAACATCCGCGGTTCGGGAACACCGATCGTTCCGACCTGGTTCATCGGCATCTGGGAGCCATAGGCGTCAACGACGACCGGTTCCAGAAGGCTTGCCGACGCACGGCCCGTTCTCAATCCCCCGAATTCCTCGTGCAGCACACTGACCGCTCCGCGCATGCGCCGGTCCAGTTCGTCAATGTCAAATTCCTGATCGGACATGTTGGTTTCCTCTTGGGATTGTGCAGCCGGCTTCGGGCCACGTCGTTATTGGGCGAGCCGAAAGGGTCCGGCCACCGGAATCTGTCACGCAGGGAACTTATTATGCCCGTTAACCGGCGTTGTCGACAACGGTTGAACGGCCATTGCCCTGCAGCAGCGAAACGAAAGCACCCGGCACCTTGATGGAGAACACCACGATAGGTATCTCGTTCTCGCGCGCAAGCGTGATCGCGGCGGCATCCATGACCTTGAGGTCGCGGGACAGCACATCCATGTACGTCAACCTGTCATACCGTTCCGCGTCGGAGTCCTTCTTGGGGTCGCTGGAGTAGATGCCGTCGACGCTGGTGCCCTTGAGCAGGGCGTCGCAGTTCATCTCGGCGGCCCGCAGGGCAGCGCCGGTGTCCGTCGTGAAGAACGGGTTTCCGGTGCCGGCGGCGAAGATCACCACCCTGCCCTTCTCGAGATGCCGCAGGCCGCGCTGCCGGATGAAGGGCTCGCAAACGCTGGGCATCGGGATGGCGGAGAGGACGCGGGCCGTGACGCCGGCATTTTCCAGCGCATTTCTCATGGCGAGCGCGTTCATGACCGTCGCCAGCATGCCCATGTAGTCGGCATTGGCCCGCTCCATGCCCTGTGCGGCTCCGGTCAGCCCGCGAAAGATATTGCCGCCGCCGATCACGAGGCAGATCTGGACACCGAGCGCCGCGGCGTCGGCGACCTCGGACGCAACGCGCGACACCGTATTCATGTCAATCCCGAACGGCTGATCGCCCATAAGCGCCTCACCGGACACTTTCAGCAAAACTCGGCGATACCGCGGTTCGGTCGACATGCGTAACGTTCCTTCAGCTTGACCCGTCGATGAAAAAGGCGACCCGCGTGTTCACGGATCGCCTTTTCGAATGTGTTGGTTCGCGCCGGATGCCGGCGCAACCTGTCGCAAGGCGCGAGTGCGCCGTCAGTTTCCGGACGCTGCGGCCGCGACCTCGGCCGCGAAATCGTCTTCGGCCTTTTCGATGCCTTCGCCGAGCGCAAACCGCACGAAACGGGTGACCTTGATCGGCGCACCGAGTTCGTCGCCCTTGATCTTGATCGCCTTTTCGACGGTGTTTTCGCCGTCGATGACGAACGTCTGCGACAGGAGCACGGACTCCTCGAAGAACTTGCGCATACGGCCATCGACCATCTTCTGGACGACCTCTTCCGGCTTTCCGGATTCACGCGCCTGGTCCACCAGGATCGCCCGTTCGCGGGCAACCAGATCCTGGTCGAGTTCGTCGGGGGTAACGGCGAGCGGATTGGCAGCCGCGACATGCATCGCGATCTGACGGCCAAACGCATTGAGTGCGTCCGCGTCGGCACCGGATTCGATCCCGACGAGCACGCCGATCTTGCCCATGCCGGGTGCGGCCTGCGTGTGGATGTAGGTCGCGACGACCCCTTCCGACACGTTCACGGCGTCGGCCCGGCGCACGGTCATGTTTTCACCGATGGTGCCGACCATTTCGCTGACGTGATCGGCGACCGACTTGCCGGCGCCCGGATACTGGGCCGACAGAAGTGCATCAAGATCGCCGCCGGTCTCGAGAGCGAGGGCGGAGATCTCCCCGACCATCTTCTGGAAGTTCTCGTTCCGCGCCACGAAGTCGGTTTCGGAGTTCACTTCGACGACGGCCGCGGTGTTTCCGTAGGCGGAGACCCCGACAAGACCTTCGGCGGCAACGCGGCCGGCCTTCTTCGCGGCCTTCGCGAGGCCTTTCGTCCGAAGCCAGTCGACAGCGGCTTCCATGCTGCCGTCATTCTCTGTCAGCGCGCTCTTGCAATCCATCATGCCGGCGCCGGTCTTCTCGCGAAGCTCCTTCACCATGGAGGCGGTAATAGTGGTCATTTTTCAAACCTTTCCGTTTCGTCTCGGCGAGGCAGGGCCGGCGGTCGCGGGGGATGCGCCGGCCTGCTTCAAGCCGTCATTCACTCATCAGCGAGCGGGCCTGTTCGAGCCAGTCGTCACGCTCGATACGACCCTTGAAGTTCAGTTCCTCGTCGACCTTGGCAATGTCTTCCAGGGAGAACTCGGCAATTTGACGGAAATGGAAAATACCCATTTCGTTCAGCTTCTTCTCGAGCACCGGTCCAACGCCCGAAATCTTCTTCAGGTCGTCGGGTTCGCCATCGGGCTCGGCAAGGCCGCGGTAACGCTCCACTTCCTCGCCGTCTTCACCAGCACCATCTTCCGTCCCGGCGGCTGCCTCTTCCGCGGCCGCGGGCGTCTCTTCCGGCAGCACCTCGACAGCCGGCTCTTCCGATTCGCCGATGTCGATGCCCAGTGCGTCCTGGCTGGCTGAAATACCGTCGATGACGGCGCGGCTCAGAAGGTCGCAATAGAGGCTGATCGCACGTCCGGCGTCGTCGTTGCCGGGGATCGGGCACGCGATACCGTTGGGATCGCAGTTGCTGTCCAGAATGGCGACGACGGGAATCCCGAGCTTGTTGGCTTCCTGGATCGCAATCGACTCCTTGTTGGTGTCGATGACGAAAATGAGGTCGGGCGTGCCGCCCATGTCCTTGATGCCGCCCAGCGCCCGGTCGAGTTTCTCCTTCTCCCTCGTCAGGCGGAGGAGTTCCTTCTTGGTCAGACCGAGGTCGGTCTGGCCGAGCATTTCCTCGAGCGTCCGCAACCGGCGGATGGAGTTCGAGATCGTCTTCCAGTTGGTCAGCGTGCCGCCGAGCCAGCGGTGGTTGATGTAGTACTGGGCGCAGCGCTTGGCGGCTTCGGCGATCGGATCGGACGCCTGGCGCTTGGTTCCCACGAACAGGACACGTCCGCCGCCGGCGACGACATCGCGAATCGTGACCAGAGCCTGGTGCAGCAACGGCACGGTCTGGGCAAGGTCGATGATGTGGATGTTATTGCGTGCCCCGAAGATGAACTGCTCCATCTTGGGGTTCCAGCGGTGGGTCTGATGTCCAAAGTGAACGCCGGCCTCAAGCAGCTGGCGCATAGAAAATTCAGGCAGAGCCATGGCCCTGTTCTCCTCTTCTCCGGTTAAGCCTCCGCGGGGGTGGTCATGGCTCGCATGACACCGGAAGGACCGGCGGCTATGTTGCCCTGGATTGACATGCAATCGCGCGGGCGTGCCGCTGCCCTTGATCCCCGCGTGTGGAATCGCGACGGCTTATAGTCCCATTCCTGTTGCGATGCAACCTGTCTTTGGCTGACGCATGAGCGCCACGCGCCGGCCATGTGCACAACCGGGCACGTTGCGTCGGAATCAGCCAAAAAATGTCGCCGGGGCACTTGGCAGACTCAGTTCCGGCATGTTCGGTTAAGGCTGTTCGGTGCGGGGCGATACTTTCCGGACAAGAAAATCACAAGAAAAACACGCGTGTCCCGAAGGACATTGTTCGCCGGACGTCAACCACTAGGGAGTTACTCCTATGAGCGAAAGCAGCGATGGCTTGCAGACCGATTACGAGGTCGGGCAAGACAATATCCAGCCATTCGGTCTCGACATACACAATCCGGTCTTCCTCATATCCGGATTGTCGATTGTCGCGTTCGTCCTCATCACACTCATGTTCCAGGAAGACGCCACGAGCTTTTTCGGCTGGTTGCGACCGGCGCTGACATCGACCTTCGACTGGTTTTTCCTGTTGTCGGCGAACCTTTTCGTCATTTTCTGCCTGGTCCTGATGGTCACTCCGCTGGGCAAGATCAGGCTGGGCGGTGCGGATGCCAAACCTGACTACAGCTACGTTGGCTGGTTCGCGATGCTGTTCGCCGCGGGAATGGGCATCGGGCTCATGTTCTTCGGCGTATCCGAACCGATGTCGCATTTTGCATCTTCCATGGGCGGCACGGCCGTCGAGAACGGTGTTCGGACCGACTGGGCGCCGCTGGGTGCGGCAGCCGGCGACGTTGAAGCGGCCCGCAATCTGGGCATGGCGGCAACGATCTTCCACTGGGCGCTTCACCCGTGGGCGATTTACGCCGTCGTGGCGCTGGCGCTCGCCTTTTTCGCCTACAACTACAACCTGCCGCTGACCCTGCGATCCGCGTTCTACCCGATCTTCGGCGAGGCGGTCTGGGGCTGGACCGGCCACATCATCGATACTCTGGCGGTGTTCGCGACGCTGTTCGGGCTGGCGACATCGCTTGGTTTCGGCACAGAACAGGCACTTGCGGGCCTCAACTATCTCTTCGGCACGCCAACGGGCAACGGGGCGAGAGTGGTGCTCATCTCGGCCATTACCGCCGTCGCGCTGATCTCCGTCCTGCGGGGGCTCGATGGTGGCGTGAAGGTGCTGTCGGAGATCAATATCGGGATCGCGATGGTCCTGCTTCTGTTCATCATTCTGGCCGGCCCTACCGCCACGATCGTCGAAACGATCTTCTCCGGCGGCATTGCCTATGCGAAGGAAATCGTCCCGCTGTCCAACCCGTTCGGACGCGAAGACGCCAACTTCAGCCAGGGCTGGACGGCGTTCTACTGGGCCTGGTGGATTTCCTGGTCGCCGTTCGTCGGCATGTTCATCGCCCGCGTTTCGCGGGGTAGGACCGTGCGCGAGTTCGTCTTCTGCGTGATCATCGTCCCGACCCTCGTTTCGGTGGTCTGGATGGGGGCGTTCGGCGGCACGGCCATCGACCAGGTCATCGCCAACGCGGATGCCGCGGTGAAATCCGCACCGCTCGAACTCAAGCTGTTCGAAATGCTCAAGGATCTGCCGTTTGCCGCGATCACGTCCTTCATCGGGATCGTGCTGGTCATCGTGTTCTTCGTGACATCGTCGGACTCCGGTTCGCTCGTCATCGACACGATCACCGCCGGGGGCAAGACGGATGCACCGGTCTCCCAGCGCGTCTTCTGGTGCAGCTTCGAAGGCCTTGTCGCGGCGGCCCTCCTGCTGGTCGGCGGCGCAGGCGCCCTCAATGCCCTTCAGGCGATGGCCGTATCGACGGGCTTTCCCTTCACCATCGTTCTCCTGGTGATGTGCGTCAGCCTCTTCATCGGCCTCAACCGTGCCCGCAAGGACGGTCACGCCTGATCGGCTTGGCACAATGAGCGAACCGCCGCGCGATTTTCCTGTCGCGCGGCGGTTTCACTTTCTACGGTTCCGCCGTCCTTCACGCCAGCCGGACCGATATCCCGCCATCGGCCACCAGCGGACTTCCCGTCACGAAACTCGCCCTGTCAGACAGCAGGAAAAGCGCTGCATGGGCAATTTCCTGCGGCTGCGCGAGGCGCTTGAGCGGATGAAGCCCGCCGATATAGGCGAGGACGTCGGGATCTTCGCCGGCCATGGCGGTGTGCGTTCCACCCGGCAAAAGGGCGTTCACGCGAATGCCCTCCCCTGCGTGCTCGGCGGCAAGCGAGCGCGTCAGGCCCATCAATCCGGCCTTGGACGCAGCGTAGGCAGCCATGCCCGGCAGGCCGCCATTGCTGATTCCCACGAATGAGGACGTGAAAACGATGGCGCCGCCACCAGCAGCCCGGAGCGCAGGTATCTGCGCCTTCGCAAGCAGGAACGCACTGGTCAGGTTGGTATCGAGGACGAAACGCCAGTTTTCCTCCGGCATTTCAGGTGCCGGAGACATGTCTCCCAGGGTACCTGCATTGTTGAAGGCACCGTGAAGCCCGCCGAATTCGCGCAAGGCAAGGTCCGTCAGGGCCTCGCCATAGGCGGCCTCGGTGACGTCGCCCTGCAGATAAACGGCCCGGCCATTGCCGCCGTTGATGCGACCGGCCAGCGCGGCGAGTTCGTCCTTCCGCCGCGCCCCGAGCACGACATTCGCGCCTTCCTCAGCGAAGATGCGCGCTGCGGATGCGCCGATCCCGCTGCTCGCACCGGTGACAATGATGGTCTTCTCGTTCAGTTCCATGGGAGCTCCTGTCGTTGGATGACAGAAACCCGGATACCCGTGGAAAGGGGGTCCAGCGACCCGTTTCATGTTCCGGAGATCAGATCTCCTGGACGTCGAGCACCCCCGGCACGGACTTGATGGCGCCCTTGACCTGGGGCGTCACCGTGAACTGCGAACCGAGGTCGATTTCCACCTCCCGCAAGCCGTTGTCGACGCTGGCGACGAACAGGATAGGCGCACTTCCACCGGTTTTCAGGCGCGCACAGATGCTCTCGATGGGATCGGTCTTGTCGACGAAGATCTTGAGGCCCGATTCGATGGTCATGGCCTTCTCGTCGATGGCCTGCACCGACTGCAGGCGAAGCCGGATCTCCTCGCCGTCGAGTTCCGCCTCGACCGTCGCGATGACCGCGTTGCCCTGGACAAGCACGTCCCGCGCGACGGCGAGCGTGTCGGAGAAAACAATGGCCTCGAACTGCCCGGTCGGATCCGAGAAGCCGGCGAAGGCAAACCGGTTGCCGTTCTTGGACCGTCTCTCCTGCCGGTAGGCCACTGTCCCGGCGAGTTTGGCCGCGCTCGCCTTCCTGGCGCGCACATTGGTCGAGAACTCCTGCCAGGACACGACGCCCCGGCGTTTCAGCGCCGTGCTGTACTCGTCGAGTGGATGCCCGGATATGAAAAAACCGACGGCATCGAATTCGTTCGTCAGGCGCTCCATGGGCATCCAAGGCTCGACGCCCGGATCGAGGGACAGCCGTTCGACCTCCTCGGAACCTCCGAAGAGGTCGTTCTGCCCCTGCTCCCGGTCGTCGGTCGACCGTCCGGCCACGCCCAGGATCCGCTCGACGCCATCGAGCACCTGGGCGCGGTTCTCGTTCAATTCGTCGAACGCGCCGGCCTTGGCCAGGCTCTCAAGCGCCCGTTTGTTGACGACACGCGGATTGAGCCGCGTGGCAAAATCCGCCAGCGTATCGAAGGGTTTCCGCTCCGCTTCCTCCTCGATGTGGCGCACCGCATGGGTCCCGACGTTCTTCAGGGCGGCGAGCGCATAGCGTATCGCCCCGTCCTCGACGCGGAAGCCCACGCCGGAGCGGTTGACCGACGGCGGCAGCAGCCGGATATCCATCCGGTCGACTTCCTGCTTGAACACGTAGAGCTTGTCGGTGTTGCCGGAATCGAGGGTCATCGACGCGGCCATGAACTCCACCGGATGGTTGGCCTTCAGATAGGCGGTCTGGTAGGCGACCAGGGCATACGCGGCGGCATGGCTCTTGTTGAAGCCGTAACCGGCGAACTTGTTCACCAGTTCGAAAATATGCTCCGCCTGCGCCAGGGCGACACCTTTCTCGACCGCGCCTTCGACGAAGCGGGTCTTCTGCATGTCCATTTCCGCCTGGATCTTCTTGCCCATCGCGCGCCGCAGCAGGTCGGCTTCGCCGAGCGAGTAGCCGGAGAGCACCTGCGCGATCTGCATCACCTGTTCCTGGTAGATGATGACGCCATGGGTCTCCTTGAGAATCGTCTCGAGCCAAGGATGGAGATAGTCGGCCTGTTCGCGCCCGTTCTTGCAGGAGATGTACGTGGGAATGTTGTCCATCGGGCCGGGACGGTAGAGCGCCACGAGGGCGATGATGTCTTCGAACCGGTCGGGTTTGAGCTTGCGCAGCACATCGCGCATGCCCGAACTTTCAAGCTGGAACACGCCGACCGTATCGCCCCTGGAAAGCATCCTGTACGTCCCGTCGTCGTCCAGGGGCAGGTTCGACAGGTCGAGATCCACGCCCTTGTCCGCCACGAGTTTCTTCGCCGTTTCGAGGACCGTGAGCGTCTTCAGGCCGAGAAAATCGAACTTCACGAGCCCGGCTTTTTCCACCCATTTCATGTTGAACTGGGTAACCGGCATGTCGGACCGCGGATCGCGATAGAGTGGCACGAGCTCGTCCAGGCGCCGGTCACCGATGACGACGCCCGCGGCGTGGGTGGACGCATGGCGGTAAAGACCCTCGAGACGCAGCCCCACCTTCAGCATCTGGTCGACGGTTTCGTCACCGTCGCGCTCTTCCTGAAGACGGCTTTCGGATTCGATGGCCTGCTGCAGGGTGACCGGATTGGCGGGATTGTTGGGAATGAGCTTGCACAACCGGTCGACCTGGCCGTAGGGCAACTGCAGCACGCGGCCCACGTCCCTCAGCACGGCGCGCGCCTGGAGTTTCCCGAAGGTAATGATCTGGGCCACCTGGTCGGCGCCATACTTTTCCTGGACGTAGGCGATGACCTCGTCCCGCCGGTCCTGGCAGAAGTCGATATCGAAGTCCGGCATGGACACGCGTTCGGGATTGAGAAAGCGTTCGAACAGCAGGCCGAACCGGAGCGGATCGAGGTCCGTGATCGTCAGCGCCCACGCGACGACCGAACCAGCCCCGGACCCGCGGCCGGGTCCGACAGGGATATCGCGGGCCTTCGCCCACTTGATGAAATCGGCGACGATGAGGAAATAGCCGGGAAACTTCATCGTGATGATGACGTCGAGCTCGAAATCCAGCCGTTTCCTGTAGTCGTCGGCGGAATACCCCTCGGCAATGCCGGCCGAATCGAGCCGCCGGGCGAGACCTTCCGTCGCCTGCCGCCGGAGTTCGTCGGCTTCGTCGAGTTCCTCGCCGCCGACGGAAAAATTCGGAAGGATCGGGTCGCGTAGTTCCGGCCGGTAGGCGCAGCGGCGGGCGATCTCGACGGTGTTCTCGATCGCCTCGGGCAGGTCGGCGAAGCGTGCGATCATTTCCGGCGCCGACTTGAAATAGTGTTCCGGTGTGAGCCGACGGCGGTCCTCGACGCTGACGGCCGTGCCCTCCGAAATGCAGATCAGCGCGTCATGGGCCTCGAAGTCTTCGGACCGGGCAAAAAACGGTTCGTTCGTCGCGACGATGGGGATGCCGTGGCGATAGGCGAGATCGAGCAAGACCGGCTCCGTCTCGCGCTCCTCGGCCGTGTCATGTCGCTGAAGTTCGACATACAGGCGGTCCGGGAACAAGCCGCGCAGATTGAGAAGCCGGTTCTCCGCAAGATCAGGCTGGCGCGCGAGTACGGCCTGGTCGACCGGACCGGCCGCGCCGCCCGTCAGGGCGATCAGGCCCGCTGCATGACGCTCCAGGTCGGCATATGCCACATGCGGACGTTCGGCCGCGTCCGACTCGAGGAAGGACGCACTGCAGAGCTTGAGCAGGTTGCCGTAACCCTCTTCGTCCTTTGCGAGAAGAACAAGGCTGGAGTAGCCGTCATGACCGGCGTGGGCCCGATGGCGCCCCTGTGCGTTGGCGTCGTCCCCGAAGTCCACCGCCAGCGTCATGCCGACGATCGGCTGGATCCCGTTTGCCGCCATGGTTTCGGAAAACTCGAGCGTCCCGAAGAGATTTCCCGTGTCGGTCAGTGCCACCGCAGGCATGGACAGTTCCTTGCATAGGCCTGCGAGCGCCTTGATGTGCAAGGCACCTTCCAGAAGCGAATAGGCAGAATGGGTCCGCAGGTGGATGAACCCGGGGGTGTTGCCGGACGCATTCTGTGGGGCGGGAGACTGTTCCATGCCTCCCATGATCGGGCAAACACCGAGTCGTGTCACCCCGATCCGGGCCACTTACCCGTGGAAAACGCCCCACACTCGCTTCAGAACAGCCGAGGCAGAACGGAGGCCCACAAGGCGACCATGCCGGTAAAAAGTCCCATCGCACCGAACGCCGCAGATTCCCTGACAAAAACGCGCATGACAAACCTCACTCAACGCAACTGATACGCTATTTGTTCATGTTTTGTTCTTTTTGTCAAGCTGTCAGGCGATGAGCAGAACTACGGTTGGAAATGCAGGGGTCCTAGCGGATTTCTAGGTGATTTAACGCTTGATCGAGATGATCGAGGTTGACGTCGAAATTCTCGTTCGCCCGCCTACGCCGTCGGTGTTTCGGCTTCTTGACGAAAGCATATTCGTGTCCCATCGCAACCGAAAGTCTGTGATAGGCGTCTACCGATCTGGCCGGGAACAATTCGAGAACTTTGGATCCCGGATCGCTAAAGACAATGTTTGTAAGCCCCGCACCGTGAGGTGCCACAATCGCCTCTGACCGTCGAAACAACTCCACTTGTTGAGCGAATGAGAGTTCCTCTGAAATCACCTTCTGGAAGCCGAGCGGCTCGAGACGTCCAAACACGTCATCCTCGTTGACAACTCGCCTCGTGCCAGCACGCGCTCTCGAGACGTATATTCTCAATTTTTCATCGTCCCGCGACTGATCGCTCGGCGAAATGAACCGGTCCCTGAGACAATCCAGAACCCATGAATTGTACCTGTAACCGTTCAGCACCTGATGGCATGGGACGACGATCTCCCGCCCCTGCACCCATGGATTCTCATCCGCATCCACGAACTGGTCCGAAAAATCGCCGAAATACTTCAGAGTATCCCGCTGGAATCGAAACTTGTTCGTCTGCATGTAGATGACATCGTCAGGTCGAAGGATCGCCAGAGCCCTCATCAATCGAGGGAGGACATCCATCATCCAATGATAATAGCAATGTTGCGTCGACGCAGTGACGGCAATGATCCGACCGTCGAACTTTCGAGGCTGTGAGAGCGCCTGCATGTAGCTCGCGTTTATGCCGTCCTTGCGCCTTTTCCAGCGATACCTGAGCATTTGGGCCTGCGCATGACAGGCGCCTTCCACCGGCCAACCCTTCTCATCGAAAACGAAGCCTTCGGCATCCACACTGCCTTCGGACACCCCGATCATTGAGCAGAGCTGCTTTGGAAACGGTGGATTAGTGTCCCAGACTATGCCTTCTGGCAGACCGAATGGACGGTCCTCCGCAAATGGCACGAGTGGCTCAAATTGTTCGTGAACCACGACCGACTCTGAACGCAACGCGAAAGGTACGTTACCGAACCGTTTCCCCAGATCGTACCCATTCCAGCGCCGGAAGAGATACGTGTACATCAGATTACGCACGTTCGATGCGTTCAAACTATAAATGTCACTTCTACTCATCAAGACACATCAACGATTTGAATTCATGAAACGGGAAAGCGCCCGGCAGGTATCGTTATTTGATATCGAAAGCTGCTGAGCCTGACTGGTGCTCCACCAAGGGAACAACTCGTTCTGATTGCTGGACGTTCAATCCCACGAAGGAAAATCTGTCACCGATGGAACGGGCAAGTCGGTGCTGGCCTATCCCCGAGCACAATCGCGCAAATGACCTGGCAACGCTTGAAACAACGCTGCCAAATCCGGTCAATCCCTCGAAGGCTTGCTCCCTGACAGTCGCATCATGCGACTTGTACGTCATTCTCATGGAAAATCGATGAGGTCCGGGGGAGGAAAGCGCCTTGCGGAAAGGCGCAAGAATCCGTTCTGTCTGACTACCGGCCGTTTTGCGGCTCAACCCTTCCAGCGTCGCAAAACCGTCCTTTGGGGGTCCGGATGCATTACCGTTTTTCGAATACACTGCGGTAATGTCCCAGTCCCGATCGTTCAACCAGAACAACGGTTGGTGCCGGCCGCCCGACAGCCTGGCAAGCGATGTCGCGGAAAACGAGTGTAGGTGCGGAAGAAAAAACACCTGGTTCATAACCGGTTCATGCCACGCGTCCGGTACGGAAATTATTATGATTCCGTCGTCCGACAAGTGATCCCACATCCATTGGAACGCTTCGCTAGGAACAGGTATGTGTTCAACCACGTGATTCGCATAAATGATGTCAAACCGCAGTTCGTCGGGGACGTTCTCGAATCCGCCCGAGTAGATGCGTCCAGGGAATCGTTTGCTGCTAACCGTCACCCGAAAAGGCGACATCTCACATCCCCATAGGTTTTCGTAACCGATTTCCCTGAAACCGGCGAGCAGGTCACCGGTACCACAGCCGATGTCCAAAACTCGGGCATCCTTGTCCGAGCGCCCAAATTCCTCGACCACGCGCGCCATTCTGCGTCTTACCCGCGAGTATCGTTTCATCACAATGTCGTCGGGGTTTTCGGTGCCACGATTCCATTGTTCTTCGTAGTATCGATTGAAAAAATCCGCGGATGGCGCATTGCTGTAGCGCAGCACCTCGCAGTCTTGGCACTGAACGAGCGCGGGTCGAAACGACCAGTCTGTTCCACCAATTTCCATGATTGAACGCGGACGATCTTCGGAACCGCACACGGGACATTCAACCTGATCGTTGCCCGAACCCAGATCGTTTTGCCTGATCAAGGCCAACTCATGATTGCCGTGAAAATAATCTGTGACTCTCACTCGCATCATGTTTCACCTGTTGGCATTTTTTGACATGGGCGCGCCCTGGAACACATACAAACGATGAGTTTCCCAACGGTTCGGACACCATAGCACCATCGGCTTCAGTTCTTACATGACCTGACCGTGGTTCCGACAAAAATGACGCGGAAATTCCCAGCAAAAATTTGCCGCCCCCGTCAAGATCCGCGTTTTTCCTCCTCGACCAGGCGGCCGTCTTCGAGGTGTATGATCCGGTCCATGTGGCTGGCGAGTTCCAGGTTGTGCGTCGCGATGAGCGCGGTCAGGCCCTGTTCGCGCACGAGAGTCACGAGTTCGGCATAAACCTGGCCTGCGGTCTTCGGGTCGAGATTTCCGGTCGGTTCGTCGCCCAGCAGAAGATCGGGGCTGTTGGCGAGGGCTCTTGCGATCGCCACCCGCTGCTGTTCGCCGCCGGAGAGTTGCGCTGGGCGGTGATCAAGGCGATGTCCGAGGCCCAGGCGTGCCAGAAGTCCGCTTGCGCGATCGTCGGACTGGGACCGGCTCAGCCCCGCGATCATCTGCGGCATCTGCACGTTCTCCAGGGCAGTGAACTCCGGAAGGAGATGGTGGAACTGGTAGATGAAGCCGATCTCGAGCCGGCGGATCGCCGCTCGCCTGTCGTCGGACAGGTCCGTGCAGGCGACGTCGTTGACGTAGACCGTGCCGCTGTCGGGTTTTTCCAGGAGACCGGCGATGTAGAGCAGCGACGACTTGCCGGAACCGGACGGACCGACCAGCGCAACCAGTTCCCCCGACCTTATGCTCAGATTCGCATTGTCGAATATGCGAAGCCTGTTGCCGCCCTGATCATAGGTTCGGGTCACGTCCTCCAGCCGCAGAACCTGCCTCTGCGGCAGTATCGGAGTGTCACTCATAGCGGAGCGCCTCGACGGGATCGAGCCGGGCGGCACGCCATGATGGATAGATGGTCGCGGCGAAGGACAGGACGAGCGCCATTGTAACGACAGATACAACCTCGCCAGCGTCCACCTCGGCGGGGAGCTGGCTGAGGAAATAGAGCTCGGGCGAGAAAAGCTCCGTGTTCGTCAGCCAGGACAGGAACTGGCGGATGGACTCGACGTTGAGGCAGACCACGAGACCAAGAACGAATCCGGCAATCGTCCCCACGACACCGATAGCGGCGCCGGCAATGAAGAATATCCGCATGACCGACCCGCGCGTGGCCCCCATGCTGCGCAGGATCGCGATATCGGCTCCCTTGTCCTTCACCAGCATGATCAGGCCCGAGACGATGTTGAGGGCGGCGACCAGGACGATCATCGTGAGGATGAGGAACATGACGTTGCGCTCGACCTGCAAAGCGTTGAAGAAGCTCTGGTTGGTCTCCTGCCAGGTCCGAATGTGCACATCGCTTTGCGCCGCCTTCTGCAGTTCCTCGCGATAGTCCGTCACCTCGTCGGGCTTTTCGACGAGAACCTCGATGGCGGTGACGGCGGCTTCGACGTCGAAATACTCCTGCGCCAGGCCGAGCGGCATGAAAACGAAGACGGCGTCGTATTCCGACATGCCGATCTGGAAGATCGCCTTGACCGGAAACGAGGTGATGCGCGGCGCCACGCCGAAGGGCGTTTCGACGCCCCGGGGCGAAATCAGGGTAATGTTGTCGCCGACGGACAGGCCCATCTTGAACGCGAGCCGCGAACCGATGGCCACGCCCTCGCCCTCGTCGAACCCGTCGTAGTCACCGGCTCTCAAGGTATCGGCAACGCTCGGCATGGCCGCAATGTCGCTCGCGAGAACACCCCGGACGAGTGCGCCCGTCGCGACGTTGTTGGCCGTGGCCATGACCTGGCCCTCGATCAGCGGAATCACGTGCATGACACCGGGAACCCGTTCGAAGCGTTCGGCCATGCGTTTGTAGTCGAGGATCGGCTCGCTCCCGGACCTCTGGGCGATGACATGGCCGTTCACCCCGAGAATCTTGCCGAGCAGTTCGGTACGGAAACCGTTCATGACGGCCATCACGATGATCAGCGTGGCAACACCCAGCATGATCCCAAGGAAGGAAAATCCGGCGATTACGGATATGAATCCTTCCTTGCGGCGCGCTCTGAGATAGCGCCACGCGATCATCCATTCGAATGCCGCAAACGGTCCGGGCGGCGCGACCTTGTCCATCGTGTCAGCCTGCAAGCCGGTTCAAGACCGCGTCGCGGCCGAGCGATTCCCGTTCGCCGGTCTTGCGGTTCTTCACCTCGAACTCTCCGGCCGCGACACCTTTCGGACCGACGATCACCTGCCACGGCAGTCCGATCAGGTCCATGGTCGAGAATTTCGCACCAGCCCTTTCGTCGGTATCGTCGCAGAGGACCTCGATCCCGGCATTGCCGAAGGCATCGTACAGATCCTTGCAGGCCGCATCCGTCCCGGAATCTCCAGCCTTGAGATTGATCAGGCCAATCTTGAAGGGCGCGACGGACTCCGGCCAGATGATTCCATTCTCGTCGTGGCTGGCCTCGATGATGCCGCCTACGAGGCGCGACACGCCGATCCCGTAGGACCCGGAATGCACCTCGACCATCTCTCCGCCGGCGTTCTGGACGGTGCAGCCAAGCGGCTTGGAATACTTCGTGCCGAAAAAGAAGATGTGGCCGATTTCGATGCCACGGGCCTGCATCCTTCGATCGGCGGGCACTTCCTCGGCAAAACGCTCCGGGTCATGTTTCTCGTCGGTCGCGGCGTAGGGCGTCGTCCACTTGCGGATGATCGGTTCCAGGTCTCCGTCATAGTCGATCCCGTCATCCGGTGCCTGCATGTCGATGAGGTCCTTGTGGCAGAAGACCTCGCTTTCGCCGGTTTCCGCGAGAATGACGAACTCGTGGCTCATGTCGCCGCCGATCGGACCCGTGTCAGCCGCCATCGGGATCGCCTTGAGGCCCATGCGCTCGAAGGTCCGCAGGTAGGAGACGAACATGCGGTTGTAGGACCTGCGGCCATCCTCGGGCGTCAGGTCGAAGGAATAACCGTCCTTCATGAGGAACTCGCGTCCGCGCATGACGCCGAACCGCGGCCTGATCTCATCACGGAATTTCCACTGGGTGTGGAACAGGATCTGCGGGAGATCCTTGTAGGATTTTACCGCGTTCCTGAAAATCTCGGTGATGAGTTCCTCGTTTGTGGGGCCATACAGCATTTCGCGGTCGTGCCGGTCCACGATACGCAGCATTTCTTTGCCGTAATCGTTGTACCGCCCGCTCTGTTTCCACAGGTCCGCCGACTGGATGGTCGGCATGAGCAACTGGTGCGCTCCTGCCCTCGCCTGCTCCTCGTCGACGATCCGCTCGATGTTCTTGAGAACACGAAAGCCAAGCGGCAACCACGAGTAGATCCCGGCGCTGGCCTGGCGCACCATTCCGGCACGCAGCATCAGTCGGTGGGACACGATCTCCGCTTCCTTGGGATCCTCGCGCAAGGTCGGCATGAAATATCGGGAAAGGTACATTGGCTCCGCTCTTGGTCTGCCTCCGAGAGGCTCGTGAATCGGCGCCGAGTGAAACCGTATTGCGGCGGGAATACAAGCTTTTTCCCAATTTTCGCAAGACTGGCGGAGCCGGCTCCGTCATCCGCGATCAGCAGGGCGGCTCGGGCGATCCCGGGTAGAGCGGCACTTCGACTTTATGGCGACCGAAACGTCGATACACCGTTACGGGTCCGGCACCATGCGGCGCGAAAGGCTGGACGCCAGGCTCTTGCGCCTCGATATATCGGCACGGCGTCGGGCGACGGCGCCCGGCATGGAACCGTCCCGGCACGGGCCGGTCCATCCCGTGGGTATGAAACCGCGGACCGGGTGACCCGAGGAGTTCGGGTTCCGCTTCGTCGCTTGCCGCCGGTGCCGTGAGCACACCGAAGACAAGACAAGAAGCAAGACAAAGATGGATGATATTCAGCCGAACCCACATCGCCAAAGCTTAGGCTGCCCGGATTAACAGAGTTTCAAGACCCGTCCCGGAGCGCAATGTTCACATAACGAGAATTTGGGACTCTTTCTCCATTTTTTGATGACATTTTCTTGATTGGTGCTATGCTCCGCCCCAATAAAAACCGTAAGGGCTGATTACCGTAAATACTTGCAAATGCAGGCTTAACGGTCCAAGGCTAGGGAGGAATGTCTTCCGGCGCGGCCATATCGCCAGCAGCCGCCCATCTGAAGGGCAAACGAAGACGCAAAAAACTCAAGCAAGGTCACCTACCGGTGCCTTGCTTTTTTATTTCCTGTGAAGCATCCGCTCGCCGCCGGCACGACGAGACGTCAGCTGGCAGGCATCGACTGGTCCGGACGTTCGGGAAACTCGAACGGTACCGGAAGATCGGCGAGAGAGATGTACCCGCCCGTGAACGCGGCATAGACCAACGCGAACAGGCCCGCCGAAATCACTGTCGTCACGAACACCTTGCGCCACAGGGCCGGATTCACCGGGGCTGCGACATCCGCGACATCGTCCCTCACGCCGCTTTCATGCTGGTTCCGGATCCCCCAGGGAAGAACGGCAAACAGCACGAGCCACCAGATCACTACATAGATCGCGATCGAACTGACGAGGCTCATGTCCGGTCAATCCCGGTCTGCGGTACGGAAGATCATACCTGTTCCAGTTCGACGAGCGTGCCGCAGAAGTCCTTGGGGTGCAGGAAGAGAACCGGCTTGCCATGCGCGCCGATCTTCGGCTCCCCCGATCCGAGCACGC
The DNA here is from genome assembly GCA_965227875.1 of Hyphomicrobiales bacterium. GTDB lineage: Bacteria > Pseudomonadota > Alphaproteobacteria > Rhizobiales > JAJFHC01. The sequence goes on along the minus strand of OZ245783.1, from coordinate 4,329,572 downwards.
GCGCTCCTTCCGCCACGAGCCTGTCGCGCGCGGCGATGATGTCGTCGACCTCGTAACACAGATGATGGATCCCGCCCGCCGGGCTCTTTTCCAGGAAATTGGCGATCGGCGAGCCATCGCCCAGCGGTTCGAGCAATTCGATCTTGGTGTTGGGAAGCTCCACGAACACGACCGTGACACCGTGTTCCGGCTGTTCCACCGGGTCGGTCACATGCGCGCCGAGGGTGTTGCGGTAGACCGCCGCGCCGGCTTCGAGATCCGGCACGGCGATCGCCACGTGATTCAATCGTCCGATCATCTGCAAATGGTCCTGTCCGCGTCCTTCGGTTGGCCCTTCGGACTCAAACTAGGGCCGGCGACCTCAAAAGTGAACGGCCAAATGGTCGCGTCGCAGGGATAAGCTCTCTGCTCAGCCGAGCACCTCGGCAACCGCCTCCACCGTCTGGCGCACGATCTCGTCGGCTTCGCTGTTCGTCAGGCAGAGCGGTGGTGCAAAACCGATGATGTCGCCCTGCGGCATGGCCCTGGCGATGACACCGCGCTTGGCCATCGCCGCGGCAATGGATGGGCCGATCTTCCGGCCTGGATCGAAGAACGCCATCTTCTCCCTGTCTTCGACGAGTTCGAGGGCACAGAGTAGCCCTTCGCCGCGGACGTCACCCACGTTGCGATGGCCGGACAGGGCATCCTTCATCGCATCGTTGAAATAGGCGCCGGCGGTCGCGGCATTTTCCACGAGGCCCAGTTCGTCGATCAGTTTCAGGTTGGCGACCCCCGCCGCGGCACCGATCGGGTGTGCGGAATAGGTCCAGCCGTGGCCGATCGGACCAAACTCGTCGGTCCCCTTCTCGAGTACGGACCACACCCTGTCGGAGACGATGGTGCCCGACAGCGGGGCATAGGCGGACGTCAGGCCCTTGGCGATGGTGATGAGGTCGGGCGTGATCCCGTAGTGGCCGGAACCGAACATCGAGCCAAGGCGACCGAAGCCGGTCACGACCTCGTCCGCGATCAGAAGGATGTCGTACTTCGCCAGGACCTTCTGGATTGCCTGCCAGTAACCTTTCGGGGGCGGCACGATGCCGCCGGTGCCTAGAACAGGTTCACCGATGAAGGCTGCGACGGTATCCGGACCCTCCGCCTGGATCAGCTCGTCGAGCTTTGCCGCACAATGCGCCGAGAACTCCTCCTCGGTCATATCGCGGTCCTCCCGGCGGAAGTAATACGGCGCTTCGGTGTGCACGACCTGAGACAGGGGAAGATCGAACTTCTTGTGAAACAGTTCCAGGCCGGTGAGCGACCCGGTCATGAGACCCGACCCGTGATAGCCGCGCCAGCGGGAGATGATCTTCTTCTTTTCGGGACGGCCGAGGACGTTGTTGTAGTACCAGACGAGTTTCACGTTGGTTTCGTTCGCGTCCGACCCGGACAGGCCGAAGTAGACTTTCGACATGTTGTCCGGCGCCCGGTCGATGACCATCTTGGCCAGCGTGATCGAAGCCTCCGTGCCGTGCCCCACATAGGAATGGTAGTAGGCCAGTTCGTGCGCCTGCTTCGAGATGGCGTCCGCGATTTCCTTCCGGCCGTAACCGACATTGACGCAATAGAGCCCGGCGAAGGCATCGAGCAGGCGATTGCCGTCACGGTCCTCGATGTAGACGCCAGAGCCGCCGCTGACGATGCGATTGGGCGACTCGCCGCGCGCATGCTGGGCGAGATGGCTGGACGCATGGAAAAAACAGTCCCGGTCCCAGCGGTCGAGTTGATCGTTATGCAGCATATCGGTGTCCTCTTGTCTTCGGTTCATGCCCAGTCGCGGCATACATACTTGATGTCCATGAAAGCTTCCATGCCCGATCGTGCGCCTTCCCGCCCAAGCCCGGACTGCTTTCGTCCCCCGAACGGGATCGGCGCGCCAGTGACCTTCGTGCGGTTGACCGCGACCATGCCGAACTGAAGCGAACGACTGATGCGGTAGATGCGTCGGGGATCCTGGGTGTGCAGATAGGCGATCAGACCATATTCGGTGTCGTTCGCGCGCGCGACCACATCCGTCTCGTCGTCGAAGGGAGAGATCGCGGCGACCGGGCCGAAGGTTTCCTGGCGCATGACCAGCGCATCGGCGGGCACGTCCGCGAGCACGGTGGGTTCGTAGAAGAGCCGGCCTGCGGCGTGCCGTTTCCCCCCGACCAGCAGGCGCGCTCCTTTCTCCAGGGCGTCGGCCACGTGTACTTCCTGCTTGGCGACGGCTGCCTCGTTCATCAGCGGCCCGATGTCGGGATTGTCGATGCCGGGGCCCACGGAAAGCCCGGCAGTCAGGTCGGCGAAACGACTGCAGAACGTGTCGTACACACCTCGTTCGACAAAGAAGCGGTTGGCCCCGAGGCAATCCTGCCCGGAGGTCGCGAATTTCGCCTTCATGCCTTCCGCAAGGGCCAGGTCGATATCGGCATCATCGAAAACGATGAACGGCGCATGGCCGCCCAGTTCCATGACCATGCGCTTGATCGTCTCCGCACTCTGGCGATAGAGCAGCCTGCCGACCTCCGTCGATCCGGTGAAGGACAGCGCCCGGACCCTCGGATCTTGCGTCCATGGCGGCACCACTGACTGTGCCTTTCCCGTGACAACGTTAAAGACGCCCGCAGGAAGCCCGGCACGCTCGCCGAGCGCGGCCAGTGCCAACGCGGAAAACGGCGTTTCGTGAGAGGGATGGGCAACGACGGTGCATCCGGCTGCGAGTGCTGCCGCAGCCTTGCGCGTCAGCATAGCGGAGGGAAAGTTCCACGGCGTGATCAGGGCAGCGACGCCGACCGGCTCGAGCCAGACCTCCACTTCGGCGTCGGGAAGATGGGAGGTGACGCTTTCAATGTTGGGCCGCTTGGATTCCTCGGCGTAGAACTCGACGAACGATGCGGCGTAGTCGATTTCACCGCGCGCCTCGTCCAGCGGCTTGCCCTGCTCGACGGTCATCAGCACCGCAAGGTCTTCCCTGTGCCGCACGATCAGGTCGAACCAGCGGCGGAGAATGGCGGAACGATCCTGAGGCAGAAGTGCGGACCAGCGCGGGAAGGCCCGGTCCGCGACGTCCACGGCCCACACGCTCTCCTGTGCCGACAGGCTGGCGACACGTCCGATCTCGTCCCCATCCGCCGGATTCGTGACGGCGAACGTCTCTCCGGAGGCCGCATCGACCCAGTTTCCGTCTATATAGGATGAGCGTCTGAACAGACCGGCGTCGGCAAGTTCGGGCATTGACATGGCGTTCGCTTCCCAATTCGGCACGTGAATTGTGACTAGGGCGTATCTCGCTTACATGGAAGCGCTTTGACCGCGTTTTTGCGTCTGCCGGCAAGGCGTGCGACCCGCCGTGGTCTGGTTGACCACAAGGGGCGCACAACGCAGTCCGGTGGGCGCAAAAACACGGTCTCCGGTGGGCCAAATCCGCCCGTCGGCCACGTTGCGGCGCTTGCGAGATGTCCCGCATCGCGCTGCGCACCGCGCCTCGCCGAACGAACGGATTTGGAACCATCAAACGATTCCATGTAAGCGAGATACGCCCTAGAGACTATCGAAAGCGCCGCCGACGGTTCTTTTGAAGTTTGCCGCCCGAACAGACGAATCTGCGGCCGATGCGGGGAAAGGAGAACGGATCAGCCGGGTTCGCCGGGAAGGAGCATGTCGAGCGGGGGCACGCTCGAAAGCTTTACCGGCTTCGTGACGACATAGGTGTAGTAGCGGGTAAGTCCGACATCCTGTTCCAGCAGACCGTCGATGAGCCCCTGGTAGGATTCTATGTCCCGCGTGACGACCTGGAGAAGATAGTCGAACCCTCCGCCAAGGGCCCAGCAACTGACGATTTCGTCATGGGATGACACGGCCTGCTCAAACGCCGCGAAACTCTCGGCCTGGTGGCTTTCCAGTTCCGCGACCACGAACACGACAATGTGCGCGGCGATCTTCCTGAGGGAAATCTCCGCGTGATAACCGTCGATGACGCCGGCATCCTCCAGCCGCTTGAGACGCTCCCAGCAGGGCGACGGCGAAAGGTTTACCCGCTTGGCCAGTTCGGCCTTCGAAATCCGGCCATTGCGCGCAAGCTGTCTGAGGATTTCCAGGTCCCGGCTATCGAGTTTCAACATGGGCGCCCGTCCGGCAACATGTGGTCCCCCAGGTGTTCGAACCGGTCAGAGACCGGTACGCCGTCCGGTCAACGGCGAGGTCAGACGCATGTGACCAGCACCTGGCAGACCGGCTTCTTGCCCCACACCTGCTCGGCTTCGCGACGTATTGCCCTGTAAACGGCTTCCTCGACGAGATCGGGGTCGCGGCGCTTGCCCTTCGGCAGGGACCGGAGCACGCCTTCGGCGGCATCGAACAGGACGTCGCTCAGATCGCGGCCGGACACATCGTTCGTCGGGAGACCGTAGACATCGACGATCGGGTCGCCGAGAACGCGTCCGCCCTTGTCGAGCACGATCGCGACGGCGACGGTTCCGACATAGGACAGTTTGCGGCGCTCGCGAAGGGCATCCTCCTCGATATTCATGATGACCCTGCCATCCATGACGAGCTGGCCGGCGTGGACCTTGTCGATGTGCTCGGCCGGTCCGGGCGCCAGCCTGACCATCTCGCCGTTCATGGCCACGACGGTCTCCTCGACACCAAGCTTCTTCGCGAACCGCGCGTGTTCTTCGAGGTGCCGGCGTTCGCCGTGCATGGGGATCGCGAGCTCCGGCTTGAGGATGTCGTACATCCATTTCAGTTCCCCGCGACGCGGATGCCCGGTCACGTGCACCATTCGGTCGTCCGCCGTGACGAGTTCCACACGTTGCGCGGCAAGGCTGTTCTGCACCGCGGCCACGGATTTCTCGTTGCCGGGAATGGTCTTGGACGAGAACACGACCATGTCCCCCTTGGACAGCGTGATGTGCGGATGGGTTCCCTCGGCGATCCTGGCGAGCGCCGCCCTGCCCTCGCCCTGGCTTCCGGTGCACAGGCACACGACCTTGTCGGGCGGCAGGTAGCCATATTCCTTTTCCGGCAGGATCTCGGTGATGTCGTCGAGGTAACCGACTTCCCTGGCCGCGTTGATGGCCCGCATCATCGCGCGGCCGGCGACGACCAGATGGCGGTCCGCCTTCCGGGCGGCCAGCGCAACGGCTCTCAGACGACCGACATTGGAAGCGAAAGTGGTGACCGCCACACGGTTCTTCGCTTCCGAAATGACCTCCGCAAGACCGTCGGCCACGTCTGATTCCGACGGGGAAATCCCGTCCCGCAGGACGTTCGTGGAGTCGCAGACAAGCGCCCGGCAGCCCTCTTCTGCAAGGGCTTTCAGGCGGGCCTCGTCCATCGGTCGGCCGATCATCGGCCTGTCGTCGACCTTCCAGTCGCCTGTGTGGAGAACGTTACCGGCGGGCGTGCGCAGCGCGATCGCGTTCGGTTCCGGGATCGAATGCGTCACACCGATGTACTCGATGTCGAAGGCGCCCAGGGTCATCCTGTGCGACAGCGGAACCTCGCGAATGTCGATCTCGGGATCGAAACCGGACTCCGCGATCTTGGCCTTGAGCAGGGTGGCCGAGAACGGGGTCGCGTAGACCGGAACCCGGAGCCTGTCCCAGAGGTCGATGATGGCGCCGAAGTGGTCCTCGTGGGCGTGCGTGAGAATAATGGCGTGAAGCCTCTCACGCCTCTCCTCGATAAATCTGACGTCCGGAAACACGAGATCGATGCCGGGCTCACGGGTGTCCCCGAACCTGACGCCCAGGTCGACCATGAGCCACTCGCGGCGGTCTTCCGGACCGTATCCGTAGAGATAAAGGTTCATGCCGATCTCGCCGCACCCGCCCAAGGGCAGGAACACGAACTCGTCGCCGGTTTCTTTCGACTTTTTCGCCATCAATGCCCCTTTGCGTTGGCCCCGCCGGCGAGGAACAGATCGCCCGCGAGAATGCGCTCGTCCTCGCCCCCGGACGTTTCGAGAATGAGAGCGCCGTGCCGGTCGATGTCCCGGAACCGCCCTACAAGCACCCGGTCGCCGAAATCGACGCGGACCGGGGCGCCGATCCCGGCGGCGCGTGCCTTCCACGCCTCGAGGACCGGGGCAAATCCCCCGCCCGACCGCCACTCACGATGCCATGTCGCGAAAGCCCGCACCAGCCGGGCGAAGACCTGGCTGGGCGTGACCGTGACGCCATGGGCGTTCACGTGGGTCGCATCGTATGGCGTACCTTCCGGGTGGCTCGCGATATTGATCCCGATACCGACGGCAACCGCCCAGCGCCCCGGGGTCCCCGTCCCGCTGCTTTCCAGGAGAAGTCCGGAGACCTTCGCACCGTCTATGAGAATGTCGTTCGGCCACTTGATCGCGATGCTGCGTGCCGTCCCGTCCAGCACGTCCGCGAGGGTGTCGTGGATGGCGAGGCCGGTGACGAACCCCAGTTCGGTGAGGCTGGCGGGCGACCCTTCGATGGTCAGCAGCAGGCTCGCATAGTGATTGCCGGGCACGGACGTCCAGGCCCGGCCTCGCCTGCCGCGGCCACTGGTCTGCTCATCCGCTCTCAGCCAGAGCGGTCCGGTCGCACCGGCCGCCGCCCTGCGCAGCACTTCGGCATTGGTCGAATCGATGGTTTCGACTTCGACAATCTCGTAACCGTCGGGCCAGGAGCGGGACGTGTCGTCCGCGGACACCGGTCAGAACAGGGATGCGGCCGCGTTGGCGGCTGCGGAAACGAGCGGACCGGGATAGACGAAGAACAGGACCGTGAAGGCGCCGGCGACACCGACGATCACCTTGAGTTCGAGCGCCACCGGATCGAACTCGTCGGCAGGTTCGTCGAAATACATGATCTTGATGATCCGCAGGTAGTAGTAGGCACCGACAACACTGGCGAGGACGCCGATGACGGCGAGCGTGTAGAGCTCGGCATCGATCGCGGCAAGGAAGACGTAGAACTTCGCGAAGAATCCGGCCAGCGGCGGAATACCGGCGAGCGAGAACATGAGCATGGCGAGGACGAACGCCATCAAGGCGTCGTTCTTGGCAAGGCCTGCCAGATCGTCGATCTCCTCGACATAGACGCCCTTGCGCCGCATCGACAGGATGACGGCAAAGGTCCCGATCGTCATGAAGAGATAGATGGCGAGGTAGATGATGACGCCGGAAACACCCTCGCTGGTGCCGGCTGCGAGGCCCACGAGCGCGAAGCCCATGTGTCCGATCGAGCTGTAGGCCATGAGACGCTTGATGTTGCGCTGGCCGATGGCAGCGAACGCCCCGAGCACCATGGAGGCAATGGCGACGAAGACCAGGATCTGCTGCCACTGGATCGTGATCTCGGGAAATGCCGAAGCCAGGATGCGCATGAACATCGCCATGGCCGCGATCTTGGGTGCCGCGGCGAAGAAGGCCGTCACCGGCGTCGGGGCTCCCTCGTAGACGTCGGGCGTCCACATGTGGAACGGCACGGCCGATACCTTGAACGCCAGGCCGGCCATGATGAAGACAAGGCCGAACGTCAGGCCGAGCCCGGCACTGTCGCCGGCCAGGACCGCCGTGATCTGCGGAAAGGCGGTGTGCCCCGTGAACCCGTAGACCAGCGAACAGCCATAGAGCAGCATGCCCGACGACAGGGCGCCGAGGACAAAGTACTTCAGTCCGGCTTCCGTGGAGCGGACCGAGTCCCGGTTGATCGAGGCGATGACGTAGAGCGACAGGGACTGCAGTTCCAGCCCCATGTAGAGCGCGATGAGATCGTTGGCGGAAATCATCATCAGCATGCCCAGGGTGGCAAGCAGGATGAGGATCGGATACTCGAAGTGGTCGAAACGCCCCGCCTTGACGAACTGGCGCGACATGACGATCGCCAGGGCCGAGGCGCCGAGCGTCAGCACCTTCATGAAGTGGGAGAACGGGTCGACGATGAAGCCACCGGCGAAAGCGGAAGCCTGCGAGGGCGTCAGGAACAGCACCGCGCCCAGGGCTGCGACGAGCGTCGCGATGCTCAGGCCGGTGACCGCGCCTACGGCGTTTTCTCCGCGGAACGCGCCCAGCATGAGCCACGCCATCGCGCCGACCGCCAGGATCAGCTCGGGCAGGACTATGACAAGATCCGAAACGTTGAATGGCGTCTGCATATCAGGTCGGGTCCCCCGGGCTCATCGCAGTGCCGCAAGCCGTGCCGCCTCGAGCGAGGCGGCAAGCGAGGCATTGTAGTCTGCAATTAGGCCGTCGACGGCGGCCGCCGTCACGTCCATGATCGGTGCCGGATAGACACCGAAGAGAATGGTCAGAATGATCAGCGGCGCCAGGATCGCGATTTCGCGCGTATCCATGTCCGTGATGGACTTGAGACTTTCCTTCTCAAGCTTGCCGAACACCACCTTGCGATAGAGCCAGAGCGCGTAGCCGGCACTAAGGATGACGCCGGTGGTGGCGAAGAAGGCCACCCACGTATTGGCCTGGAACGCGCCGACGAGCGTCAGGAACTCGCCGACGAAGCCGCTGGTGCCCGGCAGGCCGACATTGGCCATGGTGAACACCATGAAGGTGAAGGCGTAGATGGGCATGCGGTTGACGAGCCCGCCATAGGCGGCGATCTCGCGCGTGTGCATGCGGTCGTAGACGACGCCCACGCACAGGAAGAGCGCGCCCGAGACGATGCCGTGGGAGAGCATCTGGAAGATGCCGCCCTGGATGCCCTGCTGGGTGGCGGTGAAGATGCCCATGGTCACGAACCCCATGTGGGCCACGGACGAATAGGCAATGAGTTTCTTGATGTCTTCCTGCATGAGCGCGACGAGCGAGGTATAGACGATCGCCACGACGCTCATGACGTAGACGAGCGGCGCGAAATCGAGGCTCGCAACCGGGAACATCGGCAGCGAGAACCGCAGGAACCCGTACCCGCCCATCTTCAGCAGGATCGCCGCCAGCACCACGGACCCAGCCGTCGGCGCCTCGACGTGGGCGTCCGGCAGCCACGTGTGCACCGGCCACATGGGCATCTTCACGGCGAAGGACGCGAAGAAGGCCAGCCACAGCCAGGTCTGCATGCCGACGGGGAAATCATAGGCCAGCAGGGTCGGGATGTCGGTGGTCCCGGCCTGGATGTACATCGCCATGATAGCGAGGAGCATCAGCACGGATCCGGCGAGCGTGTAGAGGAAGAACTTGAAGCTCGCATAGACCCGTCGCGCGCCGCCCCAGACGCCGATGATCAGGAACATCGGAATGAGGCCGCCTTCGAAGAAGATGTAGAACAGCACCAGGTCGAGCGCGCAGAAGACGCCGATCATCAGCGTTTCCAGCACCAGGAACGCGATCATGTATTCCTTGACCCGGGTCTTGACGGAATACCAGCTCGCCAGGATGCAGCCGGGCATCAGGAAGGTGGTGAGGATCACGAACAGCATCGAGATGCCGTCGACGCCCATGTGATAGGTCACCGTCCCGCCGAGCCACTCGCTCTTCTCGACGAACTGGAAGCCGCTCTGTTCGGAATCGAAGCCGATCCAGACGAACAGCGACACGATGAACGTACCGATGGTGGTCCACAGGGCCACGCCGCGGGCGTTGCGGTCCGAGATCTCGTCCCGCCCCGGAATCGCGAAAATGAAGAGCGCGCCGACGAGCGGCAGGAACGTGACAAGCGAAAGCAGATAAGGCCAGTTGCTCATCAATGCGCTCCCGAGAACATGTAATAGGTGATCAGCGCCGCCACCCCGATCAGCATGGCGAAGGCGTAGTGATAGACGTAGCCGGTCTGCAGGCGGACGATCCGGTTGGTGATGTCGACCACCCGCGCGGCGACGCCGTCAGGCCCGAACCCGTCGATGAGCCAGCCGTCGCCCCGCTTCCACAGGAAATACCCCAGGCGCTTGGCGGGATTGACCAGCAGGGCATCGTAGATTTCGTCGAAGTACCACTTGTTGAGCAGGAAGCGGTAGAGCACGCCATGCTGCGCCGCCAGTTGTCCCGGGATCTCCGGCCGGCGGATGTAGAAGTACCAGGACAGCCCGAAACCCAGCACCATCGCGACGAAGGGCGACGCCTTCACCCAGAACGGCACGTTGTGCAGTTCCTCGATGACGTTGTTGGACTCCGCGCGGAAGAGGGACTGGGCCCAGAACTCGGCTTCGTGATGGCCGATGAACTGGCCCGCGAAGACGATGCCGGCGAAGATTGCGCCCGCTGCGAGGATATACAGCGGCACCAGCATGACGTTGGGGGATTCGTGCACATGGCTCATCACCTCCGCCGAGGCGCGGGACTTGCCATGGAACGTCATGAACATGAGGCGCCATGAGTAGAACGAGGTCAGGAATGCGGCGACGACAAGAAGCGTGAACGCGAACCCTGCCGCAGCGTTCTGGCCGACGAAGGCCGCCTCGATGACCGCGTCCTTGGAGAAGAACCCTGCGGTCAGCGGGAAGCCGGTCAGCGCGAGCGTGCCGATGAGCATCATCGCCCAGGTGAGCTTGAGATGCGGGTAGAGTCCGCCCATACGCCGCATGTCCTGTTCGTCCGACATGGCATGGATCACGGAACCGGACCCCAGGAAGAGCAGCGCCTTGAAGAAGGCGTGCGTGAACAGGTGGAAGATCGCGACGCCGTACGCACCGACGCCCAGCGCCACGAACATGTATCCCAGTTGCGAACAGGTCGAATAGGCGATGACGCGCTTTATGTCGTTCTGCGCAACGCCAACGGTGGCGGCGAAAAATGCGGTGATGGCGCCGATGATCGTGACCACGAGGAGCGCCGCGCTGGACAGTTCGAACAGCGGTGAGCACCGGGCGACGAGGAAGACCCCGGCGGTGACCATGGTCGCGGCATGGATCAGGGCGGACACCGGCGTCGGCCCTTCCATGGCGTCCGGCAGCCAGGTGTGGAGCAGGAATTGCGCCGACTTGCCCATGGCGCCCATGAAGAGCAGCAGGCAGATGGTCGTCAGGATGTCGACCTGGTAGCCGAGGAATTCGAAGGTCTTGCCCTGCTGGTCCGCGGCTTCGGCGAAGACCGCGTCGAACTCGATCGTGTCGAAGACCATGAAAATCGCGAAGATGCCCAGCGCGAAGCCGAAGTCACCGACGCGGTTGACGACGAAGGCCTTGATCGCCGCGGCATTGGCGGAGGGTTTCTGGTACCAGAAGCCGATCAGAAGGTAGGACGCGAGGCCGACGCCTTCCCAGCCGAAGAACATCTGCAGGAAGTTGTCGGACGTCACCAGCATGAGCATGGCGAAGGTGAACAGCGACAGATAGGCGAAGAACCGCGGCTGGTGCGGATCGTGATGCATGTAGCCGATGGAATAGATGTGCACCAGCGAGGACACCGTATTGACCACGACGAGCATCACCGCCGTCAGCGTGTCGATCCGGAAGGCCCAGTTGACCTCAAGGGCTCCGGAACTCACCCACTGTAACACCTGGACCTTTGTGGTCTCGTGGCCGAACCCGACCTGGAAGAGCGCAACCCACGACAGGAGCGCGGAAATGACGAGAAGTCCGGACGTGATGTAGGTCGACGCCTTGTCGCCGAGCGACTTGCCGAAGAAACCGGCGACGAGCGCGCCGATGAGCGGCAGAAAGACGATGAGAGAATACATGCCCCCCTACCCCTTCATCAGGTTGATGTCTTCGACAGCGATGCTGCCGCGATTGCGGAAATAGACGACGAGGATCGCCAAGCCGATGGCCGCCTCGCCCGCCGCGACCGTCAGCACGAGCAGGGCGAACACCTGGCCGGTCAGGTCGCCAAGGAACGTCGAGAACGCGACGAGGTTGATGTTCACCGCCAGCAGCATGAGCTCGATCGACATCAGGATGATGATGACGTTCTTCCGGTTCAGGAAGATGCCGAAAATGCCGAGCGTGAACAGGATCGCCGCGACAGACAGGTAATGTGACAGTCCGATTTCCATATTCGTTGGATCCCCTCGCCGGTCCGCCGACCGGACGGCAAATCCCCTCCTAGAGGCCCTGTCCGGGCTTGACCTTCCTGATTTCGATCGCCGTTTCAGGCGTGCGCGCGACCTGGTCTGCAATGACCTGCCGCTTGATGTTCTCGCGGTGACGCAGGGTGAGCACGATCGCCCCGATCATCGCCACGAGAAGCACGAGCCCCGCCGCCTGGAACAGATAGACGTATTTCGTATAGAGCACCTGGCCGATCGCCTCGGTGTTGGTGAGCCCGCCAGGCTGAGGCGCTGGTGTCGCCCCGCTGCCGGCGACCTCGGGCGAGATCACCCAGCCGCCGATGACGAGGAAGAGCTCGACCAGGAGCACCAGGCCGATGATCCCGCCGATCGGCAGATACTGCAACATGCCCTGGCGCAGCTCCGCGAAGTCGACGTCCAGCATCATGACCACGAAGAGGAACAGCACCGCCACCGCGCCGACATAGACGATCACGAGGATCATCGCGACGAACTCAGCGCCCATGAGGACGAAGAGGCCGGCGGAATTGAAGAACGCCAGGATCAGGAACAGGACCGAATGGACCGGGTTGCGGGACGCGATGACCATGAATCCGGCCGCGACGCTCACGGCGGCGAACAGATAGAAAAAGGCTCCGGAAATGATCATGTTCTTTTGGCCTGCCTGCCGGCGTGTGTGGTTCGTCTGTCGCTTCTCATGATCGGCCTCATCAGCGGTACGGCGCGTCCAGCGAGATGTTCTTCGCGATTTCGCGCTCCCACCGGTCGCCGTTCGAAAGCAGCCGCTCCTTGTCGTACATGAGCTCCTCACGGGTTTCCGTGGCGAACTCGAAGTTCGGTCCTTCCACGATCGCGTCCACCGGGCACGCCTCCTGGCAGAAGCCGCAATAGATGCACTTCACCATGTCGATGTCGTAGCGGGTCGTGCGGCGGGTGCCATCGTTCCGGCGCGGACCGGCTTCGATCGTGATCGCCTGGGCGGGGCAGATGGCCTCGCACAGCTTGCACGCGATGCAGCGTTCCTCGCCGTTCGGATAGCGCCGAAGAGCATGCTCTCCGCGGAAACGCGGCGACAGCGGTCCCTTCTCGAAGGGGTAGTTCACGGTCGCCTTCGGCGCGAAGAAGTAGCGCATGGACAGGAACAGCGCGGAGATGAACTCCGTCAGGAAAAGTGACCGTGCGGCCTGATCGAGTCGTGCCATTTGTCAGTCTCCTTTCCGCCTCACGGGGCCAGATCGAACGCGACGAGAAACCCGGCCGTCGCCGCGACCCAGAACAGCGAAATCGGGAGGAAGACCTTCCATCCCAGTCGCATCAGCTGGTCGTAGCGGTAGCGCGGCACGAAGGCCTTGACCATGGCGAACATGTAGAACACGAAGCACACCTTGATCAGGAACCAGACGACCCCGGGCACCCAGGTAAACGGTGCGAACGGCAGAGGCGAAAGCCAACCGCCGAGGAACAGGATCGTCGTCATCGCGCACATCAGCACGATGCTCACGTATTCCCCGAGCATGAAGAGCAGGTAGGGCGTGGAGGAATACTCCACCATGAAACCGGCGACCAGTTCGGACTCCGCTTCCGGGAGGTCGAAGGGCGGCCGGTTGGTTTCCGCCAGTGCCGAGATGAAGAAGATCACGAACATCGGCAGCAGCGGCAGGAAGTACCAGTTGAGCAGCCCCCAGTCGCCATCCTGCGCCTTCACGATGTCGGTCAGGTTGAGCGAGCCGACGCACAGCAGGACGGTGATGATGACAAAACCGATGGAGACCTCGTAGGACACCATCTGGGCCGCCGACCGGAGCGCGCCGAGGAACGGATATTTCGAGTTCGACGCCCATCCGCCCATGATCACGCCGTACACGCCCAGCGATGAAATCGCGAAAATATAGAGAATCCCGACGTTTATGTCGGCAATCACCCACCCCTCGTCGAGCGGGACGACAGCCCATGCGGACAGGGCGAGGATACAGGTGACCAGAGGCGCCAGCAGGAAGACGCCCTTGTTTGCGCCCGCGGGAATGACGACTTCCTTGAGCACGAACTTGAGCAGGTCGGCGAAGGACTGCAGAAGCCCCCACGGACCGACCACGTTGGGACCGCGCCGCATCTGCACCGCCGCCCAGACCTTGCGGTCGGCCAGGAGCAGGTAGGCGATCACGATCAGGAGCGAGACCAGCAGCCCCACGCTCTGCGCAAGGATGATGAGCAGCGGAAAGAGGTACGTGGACCAGAAATCAGCCATCGGTGCCTGTCCCTGCCTGTGCGGTGCCCGCAGCGAGCGCGCTGCATTCGGCCATGATCTTCGACGCCCGGGCGACCGGGTTGGTCAGGTAGAAGTCCTCGACGGCAACACCGAAGGGTTCGGCCAGCGTGTCCGCCGAAGCGTTCGCTGCGGCGGCGAGTTCCGAGAGATCCGCGCCGGCGACCTGGTCCAGAGCCGCCAGATGCGGCAGTTCCTCGAACATCTTCGCCCGCAATTGGGTCGCGCTGTCGAAAGGCAGCCTGTGCCCCAGGACGTCCGACAGCGCCCTGAGTATGGCCCAATCCTCCCGTGCATCACCGGGCGGGAACGCCGCGCGGCGCGTCATCTGGGGGCGCCCTTCCGTATTGACGTAGAGGCCGTTCTTTTCCGTGTAGGCCGCGCCGGGCAGGATCACGTCGGCGCGGTGTGCGCCACGATCTCCGTGAGTGCCCTGGTAGACCACGAAGGCATCGCCCAGCCTGTCCGCCTCGATCTCGTCCGCCCCGAGCAGGTAGACGATGTCGACCTCCCCGTTGCCGGCGCCTTCGAGGATAGCCGCGGTGTCGCGTCCGCCTTCCCGCGGAAGGAAACACATGTCGAGGCCGGCGACCCGCGAGGCCGCCGTGTGCAGAACGTTGAAACCGCACCAGTCGTCGCCACCGAGAGCTCCGACATCCTTCGCGAGCTGTGCCGCGAGCGCGAGAACCGCGTTGCCGTCGGAACGCGCCAGCGCCCCCATGCCGATGATGATCATCGGACGTTCGGCATTTTTCAGCGTTTCCGCGAATTCGTTGCGGCCTGCAACAAGCTCCTTGAGCGTGTCGGGCCCGGCGCCGAGATAGGTATGGTCGTAGTTCAGTTCGGACTTCGCGCCGACGACGCCCACCGGCAGCCCGGTCGCGCGCCAGTGCCGGCGGATACGGGCATTCAGGACAGCCGCCTCGTGGCGCGGGTTGGAGCCGACCAGCAGGATCGCATCGGCCTGGTCGACGCCTGAAATCGTGGAATTGAACAGATATCCCGCTCTGCCGCCGGTTTCGCCGAGGCGGGATCCGTCCTGGCGGCAGTCGATGCTCGCCGCGCCCATGGCGTCCATCAGGTCACGCAGGGCGAACATCTCCTCGGCCGCACACTGGTCACCGGCAATGGCCGCGATCCGGTCCGGCGAACTCGCCTTCACCTTCGCCGCGATCGCCGCGAAGGCCTCCGACCATTCGGCCGGGCGCAGCTTGCCGTTGTCACGGATGTACGGGCGGTCGAGACGCTGGGTCCGCAGACCGTCCCAGATGAAACGGCTCTTGTCGGAGATCCATTCCTCGTTCACGTCGTCGTGGAGGCGCGGCATGATGCGCATGACTTCGCGCCCGCGCGTGTCGACGCGGATGTTCGAGCCGACGGCGTCCATGACGTCGACGGACTCGGTCTTCTTGAGTTCCCAGGGTCTCGCGGAAAAGGCATAGGGCTTGGAGGTCAGCGCGCCCACCGGGCAGAGGTCGATGACGTTTCCGGACATTTCCGAGGTCATCGCCTGTTCGAGATAGGTCGTGATCTCCATGTCCTCGCCGCGGCCGATTGCGCCCAGTTCCTCGACACCCGCCACCTCGGTGACGAAACGTACGCAACGCGTGCAATGGATGCAGCGGGTCATGATCGTCTTGACCAGTGGACCGAGATACTTGTCCTCGACCGCGCGCTTGTTCTCCTCGTAGCGCGTGGCATCGACGCCGAAGGCCATCGCCTGGTCCTGGAGGTCGCATTCGCCGCCCTGGTCGCAGATCGGGCAATCGAGCGGGTGGTTGATGAGCAGGAACTCCATCACGCCTTCGCGCGCCTTCTTGACGGTCGGCGTGTTCGTGCGGATGACCATGCCCTCGCCCGCCGGCATCGCACAGCTGGCGATCGGCTTCGGCGAACGTTCCATCTCCACCAGGCACATACGGCAGTTGCCGGCGATCGAAAGCCGTTCGTGGTAGCAGAAGCGCGGGATTTCAGCACCGGCCGCCTCGCAGGCCTGCAGCACGCTCATGCCGTCTTCGACTTCGATCTCGACGCCGTCTACCGTCAGCTTGACCATACCGGCTACTCCGCTGCGACCGGCGCGGGCTCGGCCGGGGTCGGGTTTGCGGAATAGGCGTCGATGCGCTCCTCGATGACGTGCCGGAAGTGCCGGATCAGCCCCTGTACGGGCCAAGCCGCGGCATCGCCGAGGGCGCAGATCGTGTGGCCCTCCACCTGTTTGGTTACGTCGAGCAGGATATCGATCTCCCGCTTTTCCGCCTGGCCGCGGGCCATGCGGTCCACAACGCGCCACATCCAGCCCGTGCCTTCGCGGCAGGGCGTGCACTGGCCGCAGGACTCGTGCTTGTAGAAATAGGACAGCCTGGCGATGGCGCGGATGATGTCGGTCGACTTGTCCATCACGATCACCGCCGCGGTTCCGAGGCCGGACTTGAGGTCCCGCAGCGTGTCGAAGTCCATCGGCAGGTCCTGACAGACGTCGGCCGGCAGACAGGGCACCGACGAACCGCCTGGAATGACGGCAAGCAGGTTGTCCCAGCCGCCCCGCACGCCTCCTGCGTGTTTCTCGATCAGTTCGCGGAAGGGAACGCCCATTTCCTCTTCGACGTTGCACGGCGTGTTCACGTGCCCGGAAATGCAGAACAGCTTCGTGCCGGTGTTGTTGGGACGTCCGAGGCCCTCGAACCAGCCGGCGCCACGGCGCAGGATGGTCGGTGCCACCGCGATGCTTTCCACGTTGTTGACCGTGGTCGGTGCGCCGTACAGGCCGACATTCGCCGGAAACGGCGGTTTCAGCCGCGGCTGGCCCTTCTTGCCTTCAAGACTTTCGAGCAGCGCGGTCTCTTCACCGCAGATATAGGCGCCGGCGCCGTGATGGACGTAGAGATCGAAGTCCCATCCGGAGCCGCAGGCATTCTTGCCGATGAGGCCGGCCTCGTAGGCCTCGTCCACCGCGGCCTGAAGCTGCTCGCGCTCGCGGATGAATTCTCCGCGCACGTAGATGTAGCAGACATGGGCGCGCATGGCGTAGGACGCGATCAGACACCCCTCGATCAGCAGATGCGGATCGTGGCGCATGATGTCCCGGTCCTTGCAGGTGCCGGGCTCGGATTCGTCGGCGTTGACCACGAGATAGTGGGGACGGTCCCCCACTTCCTTGGGCATGAACGACCATTTCAGGCCGGTCGGAAAACCGGCCCCGCCGCGACCGCGCAGGCCCGACTCCTTGATTTCGTTGACAATCCAGTCCTGGCCCTTGGCCATCAGGGCTTTCGTGCCGTCCCATGCGCCGCGCTTGCGGGCACCCGCCAGCCGCCAGTCGTGGTGGCCGTAGAGATTGGTGAAAATCCGGTCCTTGTCGGCCAGCATTATTCGCCTCCCTCGGATTTCTCGCTGCCTGCGGCCAGTTCGCGGGCCTGGGAGATCCAGTCCTCGCGCCCGATACGGCCCTTGAACTTCAGTCGTTCGTCGACCCAGCCGACCTGCTCATCGGTCCATGCGGCGATCTGGTCGAAATGGTAGATGCCGAGCGAATGCAGTATGCCCTCGATCTTGGGGCCAACGCCACTGATCTTCCTGAGGTCGTCCGGCACGCCGCCGCGGGGACCGTCGAGGGACGGAGGCGCGTCGCCACCTGTCCCCGCCAGTCCACGGGCCTGCGGAATCCACTCCTCGCGGTCGATCCGGCCCTTGAAGCTCAGGTGCTCGTCGACCCAGGCCACGTTCTCGCGGGTCCATCCGGCGATCTGCGAGAAGTGATAGATGCCGAGGCCGTTGAGCGTGCCTTCCAGCTTGGGGCCAATGCCACTGATGAGCTTGAGGTCGTCGGCCTGTCCACCCTGCGGCGCCGAGAGGCCCTCGGGCTTCTCGCCTTCGGCCTCGCCGGCGGCGTCCATGCCGGTGTCGGTTTCGGATTCGGCATGCGCATCCGCGTCCACATTTTCATCGCCGGACGCGAAAAGGTCGGCTTGCGGACGCTCCTGCGCGTCATCATCACTTGCCGCCGCCTTGCCGTCGGCCTCCTCGATCTTCTCGTCGAGGCCGTCGGCTTCCAGCTTTGCCTTGTCCTCGATGTCGGGCGTGGCGCGTTCGGGAAGGTAATTCGCCTCGGGTTCGGGCACATCACCGCTGGCCTCTTCCGCGTCATCGCCGGACGCACGGTAGGGCATGTCGTGATAAGGCGGTTCTCCGGTGAGGACCTGTCGCCCCCCCTCGGGCGCCGAGGTCTGACGGCCCGTCTGCGGGCCCGGCGTCACGTCTTCGCCGCTGCGCAGCCGGTTGAGGATGTCGGTGAACTTCTCGGCGTCGAGATCCTCGTAGAAATCGTCGTCGATCTGCACCATCGGAGCGTTGACACAGGCGCCAAGGCACTCGACTTCCATCCAGCTCAACGCACCGTCGGCGGACACGGTCTTCTCCGGACCGATCACCTTGCGGCACACGTCCTTGAGGTCGTCCGCCCCGCGCAGCCAGCACGGCGTGGTGCCGCATAGCTGGACAAGGTTCTGCCCGACCGGCTCGAGGTTGAACATGGTGTAGAAGGTCGCCACCTCGAGCACGCGGATATAGGCCATGTCCAGCATCTCGCCGACATGGCGGATCGCCGGCTCGGACACCCATCCGCCATTCTGCTTCTGGGCCTGCCAGAGCAGAGGAATCACGGCGCTCGCCTGTCGGCCCGCGGGATATTTGGCGATCTGGGTTTCGGCCCACGCCTTGTTCTCGGGCGTGAACTCGAAACTTTCCGGCTGTTTGGCGGCAAGTCGGCGAACACTCATCGGTCGACCTCTCCGAAAACGATATCGAGCGAACCCAGAATGGCCGACACGTCGGCCAGCATGTGTCCGCGGCAAAGGAAATCCATGGCCTGCAGGTGGGCGAATCCCGGCGCCCTGATCTTGCAGCGATAGGGTTTGTTGGAACCGTCGGAGACGAGATAGACGCCGAACTCGCCCTTGGGCGCCTCGACGGCGGCATAGACCTCGCCTTCAGGCACCTTGAAGCCTTCGGTGTAGAGCTTGAAGTGGTGGATGAGCGCTTCCATGGAGCGCTTCATCTCGCCGCGCTTGGGCGGGACGATCTTGCCGTCGGTGGACGACACCGGACCCGGCTCCATCAGCGCGAGGCACTGTTTCATGATGGAGAGCGACTGGCGCATCTCTTCCATGCGGATGAGGTAGCGGTCGTAACAGTCACCGTTCTTGCCGACGGGAATGTCGAAATCGAGTTCCTCGTAACACTCGTAGGGCTGCGACTTGCGCAGGTCCCAGGCCCCGCCGGAGCCGCGCACCATGACGCCGGAGAAGCCCCAGGCAAGCGCGTCTTCGAGGCTGACGACCGCGATGTCCACGTTGCGCTGCTTGAAGATGCGGTTGTCGGTGAGCAGGCCCTCGATGTCGTCGATCACCTGCGGAAAGGTTTCGCAGAACTCGCCGATATCGTCGAGCAGCGCCTGTGGGAGATCCTGGTGGACGCCACCGGGCCGAACATAGGCCGCGTGCATGCGGCTTCCCGACGCGCGCTCGTAGAAGACCATGAGCTTTTCGCGTTCCTCGAAGCCCCACAGCGGCGGCGTGAGCGCGCCGACGTCCATGGCCTGGGTCGTGACGTTGAGGATATGGCTGAGGATGCGGCCGATCTCGCTGTAGATCACGCGGATGAGTTGCCCGCGGCGCGGCACCGTGATGCCCAGGAGCCGTTCGACGGCAAGCGCGAAGGCGTGTTCCTGGTTCATCGGCGCGACGTAGTCGAGACGGTCGAAATAAGGCACGGCCTGAAGGAAGGTCTTGTGCTCAATCAGCTTTTCGGTGCCGCGATGAAGCAGGCCGATATGCGGGTCGACCCGTTCGACGATCTCGCCGTCCAGTTCCAGCACAAGACGCAGAACGCCGTGCGCGGCCGGATGCTGAGGCCCGAAATTGATGTTGAAATTGCGGATTTCGGCTTCTGCCATGGCGGGCGGTCCTAGTTCGTTTCCGCTTTTTCATCGCCCGGAAGCACGTAGTCCGTGCCTTCCCATGGGCTCATGAAATCGAAGGAACGAAATTCCTGGGCAAGTTTTACGGGCTCGTTGACGACACGCTTCTGCTCGTCGTCGTAGCGGACTTCGACGAAACCGGTCAGCGGGAAATCCTTGCGCAGCGGGTGCCCCCTGAATCCGTAGTCGGTCAGGATGCGCCTGAGATCCGGATGGCCGGAAAACAGGATGCCGTAAAGGTCGAATGCTTCGCGTTCGAACCAGTTCGCCGCCGGGAACACGTCGCAGACGCTCGGCACCGCCGTGTTCTCGTCGACCATGACCTTGACGCGGATGCGCATGTTCTGCGTCGGGCTGAGGAGATGGTAGACCACGTCGAACCGGCGTTCGCGGCCGGGATAGTCCACACCGCAGATGTCGATCGGATTGACGAAGGCGCAGGACGGCTCGTCGCGCAGGAAACGCAACACCCGCACGATCCGGTCGACCGGGACGGTCAGCGTGAGTTCGCCGAAGGCGATCTTGGTTTCCTCGACGGAATCACCGAGATGGTCGGCGATCAGTTCCGCGAGTTCCTGGAGGGCTTCTTCCATCTGACCGTCTATCGCTCGATTGTTCCGGTGCGCCGGATCTTCTTCTGGAGCTGAAGAATGCCGTAGACCAGCGCTTCCGCGGTGGGCGGGCAGCCGGGCACGTAGATGTCGACAGGCACGATCCGGTCGCAGCCGCGCACGACGGAATAGGAGTAGTGGTAATAACCGCCGCCATTGGCGCAGCTGCCCATGGAGATCACGTAGCGCGGCTCGGGCATCTGGTCGTAGACCTTGCGCAGGGCCGGAGCCATCTTGTTGGTCAGCGTGCCGGCGACGATCATCACGTCGGACTGGCGCGGTGACGCCCGCGGCGCGAAACCGAAGCGCTCGACGTCGTAGCGCGGCATCGAGGCCTGCATCATCTCCACGGCACAGCAGGCAAGGCCGAACGTCATCCACATGAGCGAGCCGGTGCGCGCCCAGTTGATCAGGTCGTCCGTGGAGGTAACGAGGAACCCCTTGTCTGCGAGCTCATCGGACATGCCGGTGAAGAACGCATCGTCTCCGGCCGGCACGGGAGTGCGTGTTTCGGTCAATCCCATTCAAGCGCCCCTTTCCGCCACTCGTAGGTGAAACCTATCGTGAGCACGCCGAGGAAAATCATCATCGACCAGAAACCGAACATCCCGACCTCCTTGAGAGAAATGGCCCACGGGAACAGGAAAGCCACCTCGAGGTCGAAAATGATGAAGAGGATTGCCACGAGGTAGAAACGCACGTCGAACTTCATCCGGGCGTCATCGAAGGCGTTGAAGCCGCATTCGTAAGCGGAGACCTTTTCGGGGTCGGGATTGCGGATCGCGATGATCATCGCGGACAGCATGAGCGCGAGACCGATTCCGGCCGACACGCCTATGAAAATCACGATCGGAAGATAGTCCTGAAGCAATTCGTTCATGTGCCCTCATCCGCCCCGATTGCCTCGCCCCGATCGCGGCAAACGTTCACCCACAGAAGGATGATGCACCGCAAAACACGACGGGAATCCCTGTGGTGGTGTTACCCCACTGCCCTTGGCCACGCAAGTGCAAAGGGGCGAGTTTTCCGGCCAAGACGTTACGCCGCATCGGCGCAATCCCCAATCAGGATCGCCGGATAGCTGTCCAGGGCGTCACGCCCCCCTCGCAACGCGCTGCATGCCGCCACGAACCGCGAGCCCTGGAAGACGGCCCGGACGCGGCCGGCATGCCAAGAACGGAAGGGTCTGGCGTCACTCCTTCGTGGCTTCGGCAAAAAGCGCTTCAAGCCGTTCCTCGAGCCTGGTCAGGTCCTCCGGCAACGGCATCCCGTAGGCCTTCATTTCGGACAGCCGGGCGTGAATCTTCTCGTAGAGTTCGTGAAGATCCTCAGGCTGGTCCTCCATCTGGTTCAGCAGCAACGCGATTTCCGCCTGATACTCTTCGAAGCTCATGTCCGCAGTTCCTTGTCTGTGAGGCCGAGGCCGCACGGCGGCCAGGGCGATTTGCCGTTCAAAAGAGTAAATCACCCCTGCAGTCCCCGGGCAATTCGGGCGGTCTGTGGAACAGGCGCCCGCATGCGCGACAAAACCGCCAGGCACGCGCCGTTCCCGACGGACCTACCGGAAGTCGGGTTCGAGCAGGATGGATGTCGATGTGCCGACAGGCCGGACCTGCGGCGCTCCGTCCGCGTTCCAGTGAAACAAGGTCACGTGCCAGAGGCCGGGCCTACGCCGCGACGGATCGACCAGCCCGTCATACCCCCTCTCACGCACCGTGTCCGCCGCCGTCCAGGATGGAGGATCGCGACCGTCCGCAATTGCCTGCTGCCAGGGCTGGCGCGCCAGTTCGTAGATGTCCGACGCCTCGGGATGGCGAAGGTCGAGAAGACGGGATTCGTCAAGGTCGAAGGTCAGCAACAGGCGTCTCCGGCTTGTCTCGGTCACATAACCGCCGATCGCGACGCGGGCGCTGGTTTCGTCCGGACTGAGATAAAGCGCGTCCTGCCCTGCCCGATTGAACCGGGCCGCGGGCCGGTCCGGCGCGCACCTTTTCAGGACCACGTCCTGGTCTTCCGCCTGCACGATCTTCACGAAGCGTCCACTGACGATGGTAAGCAATGCACACACCCTCCCCCTCGACCCCGCATCGTCGCACGCGAAGAACCCGGCCCGAGTGCCGACATATACATCAATGATTTCGGAAGAAGTGGCGGGAGTGACGGGACTCGAACCCGCGGCCTCTGGCGTGACAGGCCAGCGCTCTAACCAACTGAGCTACACCCCCCGCAGGCGCACCGCATCGCGGCGTCGCAATTCGCTTATTGCGAGGTGCGCGTGGTGTATGTCACGGACGGTAGGAAGTCAAGCAATCCGTTTGCAGTTCCGGCACAAATTTCGTGCGGTTTTCCCATACAGAATTCCCGGACCAATCGGCGTCTCAGTTTTCCGCCGATTTCGCGCCGGGCCGCCCGTTGCCGGTGCGGCGCACATCGAGATCGCGGGGCGCCGTCGGCCGCGGATCTTCCGGAGGCGTGCCGAGGAGGACGGCAAGCGCGCCGCCGAGCGCACCGATGGACATGGTGCCGGGGATGAGGAACATCGTGAACAGGAAGATATGCACCACGGCGACGAGGAAGTATTCACCGAACTGCGCGGGGTCGAAGAGCCCCATCCAGGACAGCGCCACGACGTAGACCGGATGCATGAGGATCCCGGCGACGAGACCGGCCATGATTCCCCTGAAGATACGCCATGCCCGCGCGCGGGCGACCATGATCCACCAGCACAGCCATGTCATCGCGGCGGCCGCGAGCGCGGCCAGCACCCGAAGCTGGAGCGGATCGCTGCTTCCGATGTCCTCGATGAACGTGTCGGCCAGGAAATAGGCCGAAAGCGCCGAGATCAGTATGGCGATGAGCTGGCCGTTGCGGCGTCTGAAACTGTCCATGGTGATCCCGTCGTCCTGGTCGGCACCGGCTCTTACTGACCGGTTCCGGCGCGCGGTGCAAGGATGCGCGCCACCCAGCCCCCGGCGATCGCCAGGGGAAGCGTTAACAAGAGTCCCCCCATCATCATCCAGAGCGGGTAGCGGTCGACGATGAACGCGACCGTGACGGCCGCCTCGAGGACGATGCCCGTGGCGAACGCGGGAAGGATCAACCGGCCCGGCATGGTCGCCGTCGCCACGCCACCGCCCGCGAACGCCCCCGTCAGCCATCCGGCCAGCACCGCCGCGAGCGCCACTGGGGCGAGCGTCGTCACGGCGGTCTTCACGAGCAGGCCGGCAAGCGTGCCAATGACCACCGAAACGCCTGCTCTGGTCGAAAATGTCACCATGTTTCCTTCAGGCAGTCCTGAACGCCCGGCGCCGGTATATCGGGGCGTCGGAGATGTCAGCCTTCCGCGAACTGCAGAAGCAGCAGAATCCGCTGCGCCGCCCGCTGGTCCGCGCGGTAGCGCCGGTCCCGGCGCGCAATCCGTGTCGTCAGGGCCAGGTGATGCTTGACGATCTTGCCCTCACCCAGCTTCAGGGCGCAGAGCCCGGCCACGAAATGCACCCGGGGATGGACACTGCCGGCCTCGGCACTCTTGCGCGCCAGAACGAGGCCGAGATCGAAGCGGTCGAGGCTCGTCGCGCAGAGCGCGAGCCCCAGATAGCCTTCGTAGGCGCCATCCGACAGGTGGATATAGAGGTCGAACAGGCTCGCGGCCTCGGCGATGCGGCCGGCTTCGAACCGGTTGGACGCGATCACGTAGACCATGGTCGACAGCGGCATCGCCCCGTCCGTTTCGGTCTTCAGGGAGGCCAGCGCCGATTCGAGTTCGGACACGAAGACATCGTCGTCCACGGTTCCCGCCGCCTCCGCCAGGTCCGCGCGTGCCAATTCGACCGGATCCGACGGGTCGCCATACCCCTTCGCACGGCGCGCCTCCTCGGCCAGTTCGACGATCCTGGCGGCGGAAACGCCCGAATCCGCGGCGTCCGACCGTTCGCGCGCATCCGCGACAAACGATTCGACGTCGGGCGGAACGAGCGCCTCCTCAACTTCCGTCAGGTTTATGGAAATCATGTTCATTACCAGCGTTCGGCGTTTCCGGTTTCACAGCTTAAAGTGAAAACGCGGCACGGCTGTATCATATAGGACACCGGATTTGCACAACCAGCCTTACCTGTTGCAATATTCTGGTGTAACTGTTCGGTACATGACGTTTGCCCGGCAATGACGAACGTCGCGCGAAGAGGACAAGACATGGCCATCACTCCGACGCTCACTCCAAGTGGTCAGATCCCGACGGACAATGCCGAGGGCAACGTAAAGACCAAGGAAAACGACACGAACACCGAAACGACGGAACTGTCGAAGGGCCAGAAGAACTTCGAAAACCAGCTCAACCAGCAGGGAATCATCACCCTGGACCAGTCCCAGGACGGCCTCGTCTTCGATACCGCGTCGGATATCGAGAAAAACGGCGATTATTCGGCTCCAGGCCAGTCCAACCCGATCTGAGCCGGAGCGTTGCTAGAGGCCCGAACCAGCGGTGCTCAAACGGCCTCCATCGGCGCCGGACGCGACATCTTCGAACATTCGCCGATCTTCGGCACACTGAGTTCGTCATCGCGCGCCCTGCTCAGCAAGGCGGTCCATCACACACGTGTGCAGCATCAGGGCGTCGTCTATTTCCAGGACGACGATGCGGAGCACCTCTACTGCATCATTTCCGGCCATGTGCGGCTGACCTACATCATGGACGACGGCTCGACCGTTCTTCACGACATCCTTGCGCCGGGCAACTTCTTCGGAGAACTGGGCGTGTTCGACCGCAGCGTGCATGCGGACACCGCGACCGCCGCCGGCGATGTCGTGCTCGCCACGATCGCGATGCGCGTCTTCCACAGTTCCGATGACCGCCATGCGGACATCCGGCATGCGCTGAGCACGCTCATCGCCACGCGGTACAGATCCTACATCGAAGTGACGCGAAATCTCAGTCTCGGCAGCCTTTCCGCCCGTCTGAGCCAGGCCCTTCTGCGGCTCGCCGACAGCCTCGGGGAACCGGACGCGGGTGACAGCGACTGCACCGTCATCGGCTCGGTGGTCACACAGAGCGATCTCGGCGCCATGGCCCGGGGCACGCGCGGCAACGTTAACCGTTGCCTGAAGTCCTGGGAACAATCCGGTTGGATTTCGGTCCAAAACCGCAGAATATACATCAGGGACAGGAACGCGCTGGAAATGCTGGCGTTCGACAGCAATATTTGACCATGAACAGTTTCGACAGCGAATCGGCCGACAGCGGCAACGAACCATCCGAGGAATTCGACTTCGGGATGACCGACCTCGAGGAACGGCTCAAGGGGCCGGACGGGCACGCCTTGCGCGAGCAGATCCTCGAACGACTCACCGCGCTTGGCAACGAAACCAAGGCGGGCCTGGACGGCGGTCTCGCGCCGGACGAATACGCGATCGCGGAATCGACTTACGGCGCGCTCGCCGCGGCCTATGACATCATCGCTAACTTTCCCACGACGCCGCCTGAGGAAAACAAATAACTTTCAACAAGTTACACCATTTTCCTGCCTGACGGCGGCAGCGCGACGGCACCGATTGGCGACCGATCCGCGAAGATCGGGGCGAAGTGAACGGATACATGTTACCTTGCTGCCATCGCAACAATGGTGATAAACTTCGAAGTTATTGGAGTTGATCGAATATTCGTTGACCGGGGCAGCAGAAAGTCTGGCGTACCCAAACGAGGAAATAGGTTATGGCGACAAATCCGACACCAGGTGAATTCACTCCCAGTACCACGCATGGCGCAGCCGCATGGGTTCAGGACTATGTCAACCGGGATGGTTTCGACCTGATCTGGCGGCAGCGGTACCTGCAGGAGCAGACCGTGGCCATCGAGGACGACATCCGCGCGATCGAACAGAACGCCAACCTTTCCGACACGGAAAAGATGTTCTCCATGCAGATGGCGATGAACACGTGGTCCGCGATCACGAACCTGCGGACGAACATGCTCAAGAGCGTGGCGGACTCGCTGAAGACGATTACGCGTAACGTCGCGTAACCCATTCTTCCGACCTGAGCGCGGAGAAGGCCTCCGAAACGGCGGCCTTCCGCCGTGTTCGCCTGCCGAATGGTACGAGGGCTCCGGGGCCGCTTCCGGTCCTTGAAGGCCATGCAGACGAACAGTTCGATACCCTAGAGCGGGGCACAGTCTGAAAAGATGAGCGACACCGGCGCACAAGGCGATCAGATCCTCAAAATTCTGAGCGGCGCCCAGTCCGGAGTCGAAGTTGCCCTGTCCCCGGGCGAATATACGCTCGGGTCCGGTCCGGACGACGACATCCATCTCGTCGATCTGAGTCTCAAGCCGTCTCATACGAGGATACGGGTCTCGCCCGGCAAGATCGAACTGGCCGGCGGCGGCGGGTCGGTCAAGACGGCCAACGGGCTGGAGATAGATGCCGGAGACAGCGACTGGCGTGAGGTCGAGCCGCTCGACGTGATCTCCACGGGAATGGTGCGCTTCGCGCTGGGCCCACCCACCGCACAATGGACGAGTCTCGCCGATACCGGTGCGATCGCCGGTGGCGGGGATACAGGTGCGGAACCGGCCCGGAAGCGCCGGAAGCGCAAGAAATCCGATACCAATTCCAGGTGGAGACAGCTCGCCCTGCCCGCGATCGGGCTGTTCCTTCTGGCCGGCTTCGTCGTCTGGTACAGCACGACGCGCCAGTCCGGAGACATGGATTTCGTCAGCAAGGCGAAGGCGACCGGCATCCAGGCGGTCCGCTCGGCGCTCGACAAGTTCGATTTCGGCCAGCAGATCGAGGTTCGCGAAGAAGTCGACGGTACGATCATCGCGACCGGGTACGTCCGCGAACTTGTCCAGCGGCGTGCCATCGTCAAGGCCGTCGACGATTCCGGCGTGCCGGTGCGCATCCGCGTCTGGGTGCTGGGGATCATCGAGAACGATGTCGCCAGCCTCGTGAAAGAGCAGAAGATCGACATCGACTACCAGCTCGACCGCAGCGGAAACCTGACGCTGAGCGGGGTCGTGCTCGACAAGGACAAAGTGGACGCGTTCGAACGGCTCGTGAACGACCAGGTCCTCGGCCTGGAATCGGTCAAGAACGAGATCAAGACGGCGGACTCGCTGCTGGAAGATATCATCGCGCTGGCGAAACTTTCGCAGATCGAAGGCACGATCACCTTCCGTCAGCAGGACTACGTCGTCGAGGCGTTCGGCGCGATGCTGGCTGAAAACGTCGACCGCTGGGTCGGGTTTCTCCAGACCTACTCGACCAAGTATGCCCAGCACATGCCCTTGCGGTCCTTCGTGCAGCTGCTCAACGAGGACGGGTCCGTCACGACGATAGACCCCGGAGCCCAGCGGAAAGGCCCTGCCATCGTCGTGGGCGCGGCCGCCTCGGATGACGACACGGTGCTGAACGTCGACAAGCTGCGCCGCGGCCGGTACGACCTGCGCGACGTTTTCGTGGGAGCGCCGAAGAAGGAGCCGGAGACGGCCGCAAATTCCGAGAACGGTGCGTCAGGGCCGTCCGTGACCCAGATCGGGGGGGCATCCGGAGGCGCGACGCTTTCGCTTGCGAGCATGCTGGAAGCCGCCGACAAGAGCGCCGGTCCGGGTGCGGGAGACAAGGCCAGGCCCAAAACGGAGACTGCGTCGGGGACCACCGGCAACGCAGCCGTCAACTCCGACGCGGCGACGCAGTCTGAGGACAAACCGGACATCAAACTCTCCGACGCCGCGTCGAAGGCCATCGAGTCGTGGCGCGAAGACGCGTCCTCGGGAACCAACTCCACGCTGGGCGCGGCGATCGGAAACCTCGCCAACCAGTGGGCCAATTCCATTCACGGGGCATCCGAAGACTGGAAGGTGAAGAAGGTCATGAACGACTTCCTTCCCCTGCTTCAGGAAGAACTGCTCGGCAGCGACATCTGCTGGGAGAACTCCACGCTGACCGTCAGCAATCTGGCGCCGGTGCTGTTCTGGCTCGACATCGTCAGCATGACCGAGGCGGTGTCCATCGCGAATTTCGAACCCTCGAACCAGAGGCTGATCCTCGAAGCGGCCTTCAATCCGCGCAAGACAGGCGAATGCGTCCGCGACGCCCGCCGTCTGCAGGGCTACAGCCTGGAGGCGGTATCGCAATACCTGAAGCAGAGTCGGCGCAACAAGGCGCTCGCTCGGATCGTCGCGCGCGGCCTGAACGAGTACGATCTCGACGTTTCGGGCATCAACCTTTCGGGCCGCCGGTACCTGCAGCTCTCCGCGGGCAAGAAACTCCCCGAGGGATCGTCTCCGACCGTGTCCAGCAATATCCTCCATATCGGGGAACTCGGGATCATCCTGAGGCAGGTGGACGGTCTCGCGGTGAAACTCTACAACGACGAACTCTCCTGGCTGATCGAGTGACGCCCGGCAGGCATTATCCATGACGAACGGTTTTCGTCCGTCTCCGGACAAGCACACTGTAGCATCAGGTCCTGGCCACAAGTAAGAGCGACAAGCCCATGCCCATCGAATCGGAAGACCTCAGACTGCTCGCGGACGTGGGCTTCATCGCGGCGAACCGGGGCATGAACGGCCATGCCGTGGCCATCTTCGACGCCATACGCGTCCTGAGGCCGAACCAGGAGGCCGGCTTTCTCGGCCGCGGGCTCGTGGAGATCCTTTCGGGAAACGCGGGCAAGGCGATCGAGCTCCTCAAGGCAGCACCTCCCACCGACGGCGTGCGTACCTTCCTCGGCATCGCGCTCATCCAGAACGACGAGACCCAGGAAGGACGCGAAATCCTCGAGGACGTCATCGCGACCGCGCCGGGAACCCCGTTCGCGTCCATGGCGTCATCGACGCTCGAAGGACTCTGAACGGGCGTTCAGCCCTTTCTTTCCGCACCACGCCGAAGATAGATGTCGATCGCGTCTCGTGCCTCGGCTTCGGCCCTGATTTCATGCAGGCATTTTGCGCGCAGGTAACGGCGCATGCGCTGGCGTTCGTTCAGTTTCTGCTGGCCGAACCGCTCGATCGGGTCGATGCGGTCGAGTTTCTCGAGGCTTTCGAGCGTCCGGTCGTAGTCTTCCATGAAGAACGACAGGACGGCTTCTGCGAGACGGACGTCCTTTGAGCTGTCGCCGGCTGCGATCATCGCGTCCAGCAGGACCGTCGCGCGCTCCACGAGACCGTGCTGGGTCAGGACGAAAATCGTCAGCAGCAGGAAATCCCTGTGCTTCGTCCCCAGTTCCGTCGGCGAGGTGGAGATGACCGTGTTCAAGGCGCTGCCCTAACCCTGCAACAGGGCGGCGAGTGCCGCGCGGATCTCGTCGTCCAGGTGGACATCCTGACCCAGATATTCCGCCGCCTTTTCGAAGGTCTGCCGATTGGGCCCGGCCGACTTGCCCGCGTGCCGGGTCATGATGTCCATGGTCTGCTTGCGCACCTCCGTCAGCATGGCCGGCTCGAGAAGATCGGGGTCGAGCAGTTCAGGCTGCAAGAGGTTTGGCAGCCGCTCGTCGAGCGAAGGGCGGCGCAGAATCTCGTCGAGTTCGCGGTATTTCGGCAGAAAGGCCGGGCGCAGCGATTTCTGCTCGGGAAGATGCTGCTCGTCCTCGACCTGCCAGCGGGAGACCGATTCGACACCGACGTTAAGTCCACGTACGCGCATGTTCGCTCCGTTCAGTCCCCGGCCGTCACGAGGTCGTGCGCGAGATGGTCTGGATCATGTCCGTCATCTTGCGCAGGGCATTGTTCGCGAGATCGAAATTCCGGTTCTTCTGTTTGTCCATGGAATTGATCTCGTTCATCTTGATCTGGGTTTCCTGGTTGATCAGGGAAACCGAGTCGGACAATTCGGTCGCAAACGCATCCCACTGGGTCTTCAGCCAGTTGGTGTTCGAGGCCTTGTTGCTGTCGGAGCCCGTGCCCCTGAGAAACTCGCCGTCAGGCCGCCGGGGCAGCCCCCTCAGGATCTCGATGGGATGGCTCGGGTGCGTGCCGTTGTTGTCTTCCTCGAAAATCCTGATGACGCTCAGATCCGGTTCGCTCACCACGCCCTCGTCGGCCTTGTCCAGGATCCTGTGTTTCTCCTTCGCGGCGTCGTCGCCGGTATCGTCGAACACCTTCAACGTCCGGTTTATGATCGCCTGCATCGCCGAATAGTCCTGCAGGAACTTGTTCTGCTGCTGGATCTCCTCGGTTTCCGAGGACACGATCGCCTCGGTCTGGAGGTTGGCGTATAGCTGAAAAAGGAAGACGAGGTTCGGCACGTCGAGCGACTTGTCCTGTACCGCACCGGTGCGGGAGATATCGAACTTCGCGTTGTCCAGGTCGCGAATGCGCTTTTCCTGTTCGATGAACTTGGCATAGCCCGCGATGATCGTCGCATCGTCGTCCGTGCTCTTGAAGTTCGTGGCCGATCCTTGTGCAGGGTAGTTCGCAAACGCATTTGCCCGGTCGTAGCGGGCCTTTATGTCGTCCACCTTTTCCTGGATGTCCGTCTGGGAAAACACCGCCATGTCGTCAAGCCGGAGATTGAGGTTGTCGAGCTGGTCGGTGAAGGCATCCACGTCGGCGGCCGACATGTTGCCTCGGTTGTTGTTCATCTGCGTTATCGCGGCCGTCACGATGCCTTTGACGAGCGTGCGGGCTTCGCCGATGGTATTTGTCGCGGATGCGTTGTTGGGCAGGAGAGTGAGACGGCTGGCCAGCGTCGTCCTGAATGCGGTAGTGCCTGCGATAATCTCCTGGTCAGCCTTGGGCATGAAGGCGAAATCGTTCTTGTTGAGATTCTCGACGACGTAGACGTCCCGCCCGTTCGTGGATCGGACCGCGGTCAGGGTGCCACCATTGGTGATCGTGGCGATTCCCCCGGAACCGTGCGTGATGATGTACTGGTTCTGATGCGCTGAATGCCAGGTCAGGAACTCATCGGCCGTGGGGTTTGCGAAGTTCGCGGGGGTTGCCGGCAGCGTGCCGGTTACGCCGTCCAACGTAGCCCACAGCGCTTCCTTGCCGGCACTGATCTGCGGCGATTCGAGCCCGACATCGGACCCTACGAGAAACTGGTAGGGAATCGACTGGGCATCGCCTGTCGTCGGCGCGACAACGGTTTTCGTACCCCAGGATTGATCGACCATTCTCTTCCCTTCCTGCTGTTTCGTCCGCCGGTCCGCGCAGACCGCTAAAGGCGCATGCGCGTGCGGGCCCGCGCACGGCGCGGTTCGCCGTCATCCATCTGCTGCTGCGCGGCGTTTTCGATCGGCCGGCGTGTCGCTTTTCCGGTTGATGCCTGAACATGAGCACCGTCGCCAGCGTCGATCTTCTCGCTGAACACCGCGGCGATATAAAAGAGGAACCGGTCGAGTTGCTCGTTCATGTCCTCGAGATCGACGGACTTCACGACCCGCGCCAGCAGGCTCTGTGCATGCTCGTCGTTCTGGACGAATTCCATTTCCTCGAACTGCTGCAGTGCGTCGGCGACCTGCCGCAAGACACGGCGCCAGTCGTTTTCCGTCACGCGCTGGGACGCCGTTCTGTGCTGGTCGAGCCAGTGGGAAATCCGGGCGGCGAAGTGGGCGGCGTTCTCGAAATCCGGCGTACCGTCGCCAGCCGGCGCCTGGGTTCCGGCCGAAGCGGTTCCACCCGCCTGTGACCGGCCTTCCCTCACCTCATCACCCGACAGGGTTTCAGTATCGCTTGCGTCCATAGACATCCGATATCCGCGATCCGGGTTTCCCGTTCCAGGCGTCCGGCCAAACACCGCCGGCGCGTCAATACTATTGCAAAACCGTACCACGGTCACTGTATCATAAGGCACACCCGGCAACCGCAAAATACGGCACGAAGTTAACCGGCCGGAACCCGTGTCCTCGCCGTCGAAACCGCAATTGATGTACTGTTCGGCACAGTATCGGTGACCCGCCAAACCTATGTTATTCTCGACGCGGACGAAAATCGCGTCTGACCCCATCGAATCTGGTTTGGGAGAGAAAAATGCCCGGTCCGGTTGAAGTTACGAGACAACAGGTTGCAACGCACAACGTGACCTCCACGGTCGGCGCGGAAGTCATGGCCGAACAGACCGGCCAGAGGCGCCAGGAGGCGACGTCGAGCTCCAGCGCCACGTCCAAGCTTCTCGATGCGGCTGAAGAACTCGGCATGGCCGCGTCGCATCGCGCCAACAAGAAAGATCTCGGCACCAGCGTCGTGCGCCAGGGCCAGGGCACCAATTTCGAAGCGCTCAAGCGAATCGCGGAGTACTACGACAAGCTTCCCGACATGCCGCGGGAGGAAGAACTGCGGCTGCTCGTCGATACGTTCAAGGACTTCCAGGACCTTCTCGAAGGCCGCAAGGGAGGCCAGCAGCCCACCAAGGAAGACATCCTTGCCGCGCTCCATTCGTTCGACCGCGACGTCACGCACCAGTTCGCCGCACTGGACATCGCGCAGGAATACTTCGCCGCGGAGGGCGCCAGCGAGGAGTTCCAGTCGCTGCTCGCCGAAGCCCGGGAGGAATTCGAGAAACCCGGCATCGTCCGGGATGTCCGCGCCGGTTTCGCCGTCGCCCAGGTCGCCTCGGACATGGCGGAGACCCTGGAAACCGATCCGGCGACCGTTCGCGAAAGCTACAGGATGATGCTGCGCGAACAGATGAACATGGGCCAGCTCTTCGACAGCCTTTCGAAATACAATCTCAAGCTCAGTTTCGAGGAAGTCGTCGACACCTTCCTCAAGGCCGCCGGGCACGACCTGTCGAGCGCCGATTCCTCGGTCGACCCGGTCTTCCTGCAGGGCCTGTCGACGGAACTGGGCAAGCTGAAGAAGATGCAGACGGTGTACTTCGCGTCGCAGGAGTTGATTGACCAGACGCAACGCGCCGTGCCGGACATCATCAAACTGCCCGACCCGCCCACCGCGACGACGATCTCGAGCCGGATCTTCCACTTCGTCTCGAAGGCGACCGTCAACGCCGGCGACGCCAAGCTGCTGCTCAGCGGCTTCGAGGATGCCGGACCGTCCGCGCCCGTGGTCTTTTCCAACGGGATGCGCGATCTCCTGCTGACCGTGCCCGACGACGTCCTGCCTTCGCCCCAGTCCCGCCAACAGCAGACGAGTATCCTCCTGTCGGTGATGGACGATCTCGTCGAGATCGAGGAAGTGGCGTACGAAGAAGGCGAGACGGCCTGACGACGCCCCTCATTCGCTTCTGATCAATCGCGGAGCCACGATGGCCGAATTCACCCAACGCACGCTCAACACGATAGAGGCGTTCGCCTCCAGCATGAACCTGCCGACGATTCCGGCGCCGGACGGGAGTTTCAGTTTCCGTTTCCAGCGATCCGGTGAGCTCAATATCACGCCGTCGACGGACAATCGTCGCCTGCTCGTCAATCTCAGCCGGATGCCCGCCTCTCCCGACACGGAACACCAGTATCATTTCCTGAGACGTGCCGGCCGCGACCTGACGCGGAACCGGTTCCTCCATACGGGCCTGGCTCCCGACGGCAGTTTCGTCTTCGTCATCAGCATCGACGAGGACAGGTTCAGCCTCCAGGAGCTCGAACAGACCGTCGACGACCTGATCGCAGCCCACGACTCCCTCTCCCTCTGATCATCCGCCCCGCCGGCGACGTCGGGGTTTCGCAGCGCCGGCGACGCCGATGGATTCCAGCGTTTGCTGGAAATTCGGAGGACGTGGGATGCAGAATTGCAGCCGTATATCGCGAGCACTGGTGCGAGCGAAACGCCGGGCGGAAGCCGCGACTGCATTCAGACCCACAACAA
Source organism: Hyphomicrobiales bacterium (assembly GCA_965227875.1). Lineage (GTDB taxonomy): Bacteria > Pseudomonadota > Alphaproteobacteria > Rhizobiales > JAJFHC01. Next base: position 4,295,017 of record OZ245783.1, on the reverse strand, counting down.
GATCCGAAACACCGGCGAAGGCCGGTGTCCAGGGGAGAGTCGCCTTGCGCAGCATCGCCGGCTCCACGTGCGGGAACGCGTGGCAGACCAGCGCCAAGAAACCTCGGCGCCGAACCGCCTGCAACGCCAATGGATTCCAGCGTGCGCTGGAATTTCGGAGGGGTAAGTCGGGGAGTAGTGTGCCAGAGTCGCGGGAGCAGGTGCGCCTGAAACATTCGGAGGAGCCTGCGCTGCATTCAGGGTCCTCAAATAGATTGGAAACGCCGAGAGGAACTGCGGCTGCATTCAGACCCGCAAAAAGATCCGAAACACCGGCGGAAGCCGGTGTCCAGGGGGCGTCCTCGTGCACAGAATCGCCGGCTCCACGTGGGAGAATGCGTGGCAAACCAGCGCCAAACGACCGCTGCGCCGAATTGCCCGCAACGCCAATGGATTCCAGCCTGCGCTGGAATTTCGCAGGGCGGGGGTTGGGGAGTGGTGGGCCAGTGTCGCGGGAGCTGGTGCGTGCGAGACACCGGGAGGAGCCGCGACTGCATTCAGACCCGACAAAACCCGAAACACCGGCGGAGGCCGGTGTCCAGGGGGGCGTCCCCGTGCACGGCATCGACGGCTCCACCTGCAGGGGGGCGCGGCAAACCAGTGCTAAATGACCTTGGCGCCGAGCTGCCTTCAACGCCCATGGTTTCCAGCCTGCGCTGGAAATTCGGAGGATGTGGGTTCGGGCGTGGCGGGCGAGTGCGGCGAGATCCGGTTTGTCCGGGATGCGGGGACCAGCCGATGGGCATGGCGGTGGGGAAAAGGCGGATGCGCATGAGGAAACGCCGGCCGCTTGCACGGCCGGCGTTGGGTTGCCTGAAGTTCGAGGGTGTTTCTACCCGCGGATCAGGGTGTGGGCCTCGTCGCTCGAGGCCACGTCGCCCGCACCTGAATTGTCGAGCGACATTTTCGGGTAGTAGTCTCTCCAGAAGGCCACGTACTTGACGAAGTCCTGGACGACCGGGGCGAGCCCTTCACTGCCCAGAGCCGCGTTCTGCACGACTTTCGACAGGGTCAGTTCCTGGGTCATCGGGTTGACCGAGAGGCTTCCGTCGCCCGTGGCCTGGCGTTCGAAATTCGCGGCCATGAGGGCCGACATGACCCGGGTGTCGCTGGGCGACGTACCGATGACCCCGTTGATCTGCATGGACCTTTCCAGCGGATCCCCCTGGAAGAAGATCTCGATCTCGCCGTCTACGGTCAGTTCGCAGATCTGCTCCCCGTTGAAAGCAAGACCATTGAGGCCAATGGTCTTGCCGAAGTCTTCAAGTGCCTGCTTGTTCTGCACGTGTCTGTCCTTTCAGTTACGACTTCTGTTTACAATTGGTTGCCGGTCTCAGTCGTCCAGCGTGATGGTGCCCGTGACGTGCCGGCGCAGTGCGGTCGAAGGGTCGATCTCCAGGCGGCCTTCGCGGGCGGCGTCGCCCTTGACGATGATGTCACCGCTCATGTCGACCAGCAGGCATTTCTGCACCTGGCTCGACTCTTCCTGCGTATTCGGCCTGTAGCCGGAGTCTTCCGGATCGACGAGTTCCGGATCGCGGTCCCTGTCGACACGGGTCGACAGGTACTGCCACTCGACGTGGATCTTGTAGTCGCCGTTCGGCAGGCGGCTCACCGTCAGCGTCGCGTCGCCAATCTGGCCGGGGTTGTCGAACTCGAGCACGTTGCCGTCCGGCAGTTCCACGATCGCCCGCTCGAACCCGCCGGGGATTGGCTTCAGGTCGACCGTCCCGTCCTCTCCGTCGAAGTAATGGACGAATTCCCGCAACTGGTACTGGTGCAGGACACCCGACAGCACCGTTGTCGCCTTCTCGCTGCCCGTCAGATGGGTCATCTTGTCGGCTGACAGCGCCAGGCGGGTCGGGATGTCGGACGTATCGCCCTCGAGCCGTGTGCAGTAGGTCTCCCCGTCGGTGTCCGTTTCACCTTCCAGCATGATGTTCATGCGGTGCCAGTCGCCGGCGGCCTTGCTCGTGACATAGGTGCCGCCTGCCTCGTGTACGCCGGTGGGCTTGGCGACCGGCTCCATGCCGGAACCTTCACGCAGCCTCTTATCCTCGACATATTCCGTGATTTCGTCGACGGAACCCTTGCCGGTTTCCTCGATGACGGATCCGAAGGTGTGCTGCGGCCCGTGCACCTCGCGTGGTGCCGGCAACCTACCGGAGATCGAACGCGGTACACCGGTCTGGTCGTCGAAGACCTTGTCCACGTGTCCGGTTTCCATGTCGACGTCGATGACGCCGTCGAGGATCCGGGCGATGTGGTTGTTCCGTTCATTCTTGATGTCCGAAGCAACCCCGGAAATGCCTTCCATGAACGTGTCGATCACGCCGTGCTGGCGGGTGATCTCGGAACGCCAGTCATCACCGTTGGTGTCACTGAAACCCAGGGCATGCAGCGCATCCCACCGCTCCGCCATGTCCGACAAGCGCGTGGTCACCGAGCCCTTCATCGCCATGGCCATGCCGTCGAAGTTGGCGCGGACCGCCGTCTGCTTCTGGTCCTCGGGCAAGCTCTCGACCGCGGTCTTGAACATCGCGGCGGGGTCCTCACCCGCCCTCTCCGCCTTCTGGCGCAGGACGTCGAGATTCTTGAGGGTATCCACGGTGACCCGTCCGGCCCCGAGATCCGCGGCCACACTGGTGGCTGCTTCGGTCGCCGCGGTTCTCGCCGCATCGACGGCGCGGCCTTCCTGCCAGTTGTCGTACTTTGTCTTGATACCCTTGAAGAAGTCGGCGACCTTGGTGCCGAATTCCACGAACGCCGCCTTGATGCGGGTTCCCAGGCCAGGGCGAACTTCGTGGTCGCCCATCTGGCCCACTTCCGGCTGCACGTCGACTCCCTGATGCTGGCCGATGACACCTGTTTGAGCTTGATCTACGGTTGCCATTTTGCGTCTCCTCTTCGCGGATCGTGTTTTGCGGGTCGTATTCCTTTTCGAGCGCGGCGCGATAGCCTGCCCGTTGCAGGCTTAAACTTGGCGATCGTTGGTCGAATTCATTGTGCCATACGGCACAGGAAACCCGTTTTCCCTGTCTTGCGAGGTATACAGGCCGATTTTACCTGTCACGGTCTTCTGCCGAGATCCGGATTTCGGGATTCAAGTGTATCGATTGTGACACCATCGAGGAACCTCGGAACCGATACTCCAATGAAACGCGCAACTTCGGCCGCCCGCTTTTCCCAAACGACACCTTTTCAGTTAGGGATTGCGATGTATCATCCGACCCGGCAGACGAAATGACCGGTCCGTCGTGACGCGAACAAGGAGACGAAGGTGAACATTCTGGAAGCCGTCTCGGCAATGCTGCAGGAAATCGCACCCGCCGACGAAACGATCGTCGCCGTGCTCCAGATCGCCGATGACGGTTGGGTGGTCACCTACAATGACGATCTGGACGTCGAACTCGAGTTCGACACGGGTTCGAACCGGCTTGTCCTGTCTTCCTATCTCGGGGAACCGTCGGACGAGCGCCGGCTTTCCGTATGCGAGACGCTGATGATGTATTCGACCATGTGGCGCGACACCGGTGGCGTCTACATGGGACTGACGGGTCCGGGTGGCGGCGTCGTGATGATGGCGGACCTCGCGGCATCGGAAACGACCGGGGAACTCCTGCTGAGCGTGCTTTCGAATTTCGCGCAGAAGGCGAGGCTCTGGCGTGAGTTCGTCGAAAAGGGTGGCAGCGGGCAAAGCGCCTCCGACGACTCCCTTCTGCACACCATTCGGGTCTGACCGGAGAAAACGGATGGCCATAACCAACAACGTCAACCCCGGGATCAGCACCCACACGCTGAAGGTCGACAGTGAAACGACCGCGGAAGAGTTGCGGGAGTTCACCGAAACCGCTTCCGAGGACTCGAAGCTGCGCGCCAAGCGCAATGAGGACGGCTCGATCACGCTCTATTCGACGACACGGGATTCCGGCCTTTGGAGCCGGATCTCCGGACGGGCCGCACAGCGGCGCGACCTCGCGCGCGAAGCCGTCAGCATGGTCATGGACAGCACGCTCGACAGCGCCGAAAAAAGCGGTGCCGGCAAGAGCGGCCTGGACAAGACGAAGGACATGTTCATCAGCATCCGGGCCCTGATCGCCTTCGACGGGGCTCACTCGCTGAAATCCGGCCAGGTGACACTGCTGGCGATGGCGGCGGAAAAAAGCGTCAAGGCGCTCGACGAGCGTCCCACCGCGGAGGGTCCGTCCATCGACGACCTCGGCGACCTGGAAACCACGCTCGCGTCCGTAAAGGACGGCTACGATACCGCGCGCGCCACACCGGACGGTCTGTCGGCGCTCGCAAAGCGCACAGGCAAGCTCGTGGCGGACGATTACAAGGCGGCGAACCCCGGCAAGGATGCTGCGGAGAAGTTCGCGCTGTCGCTGGGCAAGGACTTCAAGGCCGGTCTCGCCGCCCGGTTGGCCGAAACCCTGAAAGACGCCGCCCCCCGGCCGACCGATGCGGAAATCGCCAAATTCGTCGATGACGCCTATAACGCCGCGGCGGAAACCATGTTGCCCGACCGGCAGAACGAGGATGGCACGATCACCCTCGGCGGAAAGACATACGAGCGCAAGGAGAAGCTCGGCGAAGGCGGTTTCGGCACCGCCTACCGATACGAGGCCGAGGACGGCAGCGAGATCGCGCTCAAGATCCAGAATACAGCCGACGACAAGACTTTCGCGGACTTCGCGCGGGAAATCCCGGCCCATCGGGCCGCATATGCGGATGGGCACGACAACGTCCTGGGCTTTTCCGGGGCGATCCGGATGCCGGACGGCACACTCGCGATCGCGACCGAACTGGCGCCGCACAAGGACGTCATGGAGGCGATCCGAAAGCTCGACAAGGCGGTCGAGGACGGCCATGTCTCCCCGACAGCGGCCCATGCGGCCAAGATGACGCTGCTGAAGGACATGGCGGCCGGAATGCTGCACATGCACGAGGCCGGCGGCACGATCCATCGCGACTTCAAGCCGCCGAACGTGTTCATCGGCGACGGCGGCGTCGCAAAGATCGCGGACTTCGGTACGACCATCACGGACGACACGTACAACGTGTCCTCGTCCACCAAGATCGACAATCCGATCTGGCAGGCGCCGGAGATCCTGTATGCCAAGTCGGAGGCCGAGGATGTCGCCCGCCTGAAATTCACGCCGATGCGCGGAGAGGTTTCCCTTGTCCGCCAGGAGGTCGAACGTCAGTTCTTCGGGCGGCTCTCGGAGGACGCACCACCGCTGTCTTCGAGCCAGGCCAGGGTCCGGGACGATATCGTGAAGGGGATCATGAGCGTCTCCATCGACGGCAAGCTGTCCGATATCAGCCTGGGACGCACCGGCGACACGTGGGCCCTCGGCATGACGGCGCTCAACCTGTTCGTCGAGCCGGAATTCATGGCCGACGAGACGTTCATGTCGACGATCGAGAGGCGGATCGTCGAGTTCGGCTCGGATCCGGAACACAGGGCTCTCGGCGACGAGGAAGGGTCGTTCTACACGACCCCGTTTGACGGAGCGGTGTCCGCGCTCATCAACGACCTCATGCACCCTGACCCGACGAGACGACCCTCACTGGACCAGGTGATGGATCACGAGTCCCTGCGTTTTCCGGGCACCGGGTCGCAAGCCGCCCGGGATCTGATCGTGGCCGTGATGTCCGGCGACGTGGACGGGATGAAGACGGCTTCGGACGAATTGCAGCCGCCTGAACTGGAATAGGCAACGCAGAGGCCGCAAGCCTACCTGATCGCATTTGACATACACATAGGTACACTTACATCGTCACTGTACCTATGCGTATCGATGGTTGATGCACCCGTTCGGAAATAGGTGAGTGCGGGCGCGGTCATTGCCCTGATGGCTGGAGTGATCGACCGACGGTTACGCGGTGACGACGCCCGCGAGCCTGGAAAAGCCGCCGGCAAGGGATTCGATCACGAGCACCGCATCCCGAACGATCCGGTTTTCCGACTGCGACAGCGTCACGCCATCATCCTCGAGACTTTCCCTAGCGGTTCTCAACGCCTCTCCGACGTCTACCACGCCACGCTCGATCTTCTCCTGGAGGAGTTCCTGAAAACGGGTCTCCTGGCCAAAGTCGCTGAAGTCGACGTCCTTCCAGCCCGGCATCAGCTGGTCGAGCAGCGCGTCGCCATACTTGCGCAAGATCTGCGACTGCGCGTCGAAGTCCTCGAATGCGGCCTTGACGCCGAGGAATTCCTCGCGCGTTTCCGGATCGAGTTCGGGGTGCTCCGCAAGATAATCGTCTATGCGCCTACCATGACCCGACACATCACTGTAGATGCCCTCAGAGGACGTCATGAGGTGCTTGGCGAATTTCCCGAGGGTCAGCGACTGCCGTTCGCGCGTCGATTCCGGATCCTTCGCGGCGTCGAACACGTCGCCGAGCGACGAGTAGCCGCCCTCTCCTTCCATCCGCGCCGTATTCTGCACCCCGTTCCAGGGCGAACTCGCACCCTGTGCGATACCCTTGAAGAAGGCGGTGGAGGCGGAATAGGAAAAATATCCGCGCACCTGTCCCGCGAGGGTGCCCATGCGATCGCCCGAAAGGTGCGACACGCGGGAAAAGTCATCCGTGTAGGTAAAGATCGCCTTGTGGTGACCTTCCTCCGCGCCCGTCGGCACATCGAAGCAGAAGCGGGGTTTGCCGAGCAGCGTGCCCATCCCGGGCGTCCGCAGCTTGTCGTCCCAGCCGGAGTTGGCGAATGCATCGCGTTTCATGGCCCCGACCGGGTCCTCACCGGATGTATGCACCTTGACGTACCCCGGTGAAACGGAAGTCGTGTCGCGCCCGTCCCGGCGGCTGACGCAGGAGAAATACTCGTCCTGATGGTTGTAGACGACTCCCAGTTTGGAGAACATCGCACCGGGCCGCATGTAGTCGGTATCGTCGCCCATGAGGATGGTCGGCGCATCGTCGCCCAGGGCATGCTCCTTGATCTTGGACTGGATGGTGTCCGGGGTGATGGTGTCGAGATCGTCACCGGCCTTGACCGTCGCCTTGATCACCGGCCCCAGCATGAACGCGAGGTTCCGCGCGCCGCCATACCCGGCCATGCTTTCCCCGGTGGTGTCGAAGAGTTTGCGGACATCGCTGTCTCCGAGCATCCGGTCCACATCGCGCATGGATACGTGCACGATCTTCAACCCGAGGTTGCCGTGCTTCTCCTCGAGCCGCTTCAGATAGGCGTCGTTCTTCTCCCATAACGCCCGGCGGCTCTCGCTGGTCCCGTCGCCGTCGCTCTGGTCGATGATGATGATCGGATTGTCCTCGAGGCTGAACGTCGGGTCCTTGGTGCGGATTTCCGTCGCCACGCTGACGAGCTCCGACACCGTGGAATCGATGCAGTGAAAGGCCTCGAGGTCCTTGCCTGCGGTCGGCATGACCGTGGCGAAACCCGTCAGGCTCTCCTTGAGCTTCTCGGGATTGTCGATCATGTCGAGATTGGTGGTGAACTGGGTGAATTTCTCTATTCCCCCGAGCGAGGTCCAGAAATCGCTGTCGTTCGTCGGATCGGGCTGGGGGAAGGCAATGACGGACATGCTCGACATCCCGAAGCGGTCGATGAGCTTGCCCATCTGTTCGGGCGTGAAGTCCGTCTTTTCACCATGTTCGGCGATAAACGCCTTAAGCACCTCGAGTTCGTGCTTGTCTCGCGTCGTCTGGTCCAGTCCTGCCCTGTCCTCCAGGACTTCGATGCGCGAACGCAACCGGTCCTTGAATCGGTCGAACGCCCCGTTGAACCTCTCGGAAAGCTCGGTCGCAACCTCCACGGCGTCCGACTTGAGCTCCGTCTCGATGGTTCCTATGTCCTTGCCTTCCTTGAGTTTCTCGATGAACTTCTCGGTGCTGTAGGCATTCCTCTCGAGTTTCGTGGCGACGTCGGCAAATTTCTTCTGCTCCAGCGTTCCGGTCGCCGCCCAAGTTTCGAGGCGGGGCCTGAGCATCCGAAGGATGTGGACGGAGCCTTCGTCGCGAACGTGAAGGGCCTTGGCCAGATCAAGCGTCTGCTGTTCTTCGGACCCCTTCTCGAACACCGCAAGGCGCTCTTCGGCGGTCAGGTTGCCCTGCGCCTGGAACCTGAGCATCAGGTCGGATCTCAGATCCTGTTCCCAGCCGTCGACACTCGGGTCCGGCATGGTGTCGTTGCCGATGAGCTGGTTGAACGACAGATGCTCGGCAAAATCGGCGATCTTGGCTTCCGATATCCCCGCTTCCTGCATCGACGTGACCATTTCCACAAGAATCGTGGATGCCTTTCCGGACGGATCGGCGACATCGAAACGTGCCTTCGCCTCCACAAGCGCCACCGTGCCGCGGATCGTCTTCGCGGCGCCGGCGACTCCCGGATCGGCCTTGCCTTCGGTATGGGCAATCCCCTGGAACACCCGGCCGCTGGCGGCATCCGTTTCGAAGAATTCCAGGCGCTGGGCCAGCGGCAGGCCGGCAAGAAGCCTGACGGTCTCCTGGCGCACCGAACCACCGTCCATGACCGCATCGTGATATCCGGAAAGCGTTTCCGCATCGAGCGTCGACATCACGTCCATCAGCGCCTTGGCGTCCTGTGCCTTGCCACCCTCCGCGATGTACTTGATGGCGACCGACGCGATCTTCGAGTCCGTCAATGTCATGCCGTCGCGCTCCCCGAAGAGCGCGGTCATCTGCTCCGGGGTCAGGGTCTTCAGATATGACTTGGCACGTGCAGCGTCCTCGACGCTCCCGCCTTCACCGATGAAGTTGGCGAGCAACGTCCTGATCTGGAGACGCGACTCCTTGTCGGACTTGCCCAGGGAAAAAAGGGAGAAATGGAGCGCCGACTTGACGCTCCGCTTGCCGGTTTCGTCCATGTCCGCCAGCCGGTCGTCCAGCTTGTCGCTGACCGCGGCGGGAAGATTGTCGAGGATCCGCTCGTGTTTCCCCGTGATGTCCATCGTCAGGCTGTGATCTGGACGGACCTCCCGCCCGCCGAGCGACGGCGCGCGCGTATCCGCCGGTGCGCCGCGATGGGCATGGGGCGGAAAGGCCCGGGGCTCAACTCCCTCCATGACGTCCACGGTGTCACGCGAGACTCGTAGCGGATTAAGATCGGAGGACGAGTCTTCCGAGGAGTCCGTGAGGCTTTCCCGGAGAAGCGGCGTTGACGATGAGATGTGGTCGGTCATGGATCATACTCCTTGGCGCAATCAACCGCGGACGTGGAGATAAAACGCTGTTCCGTTCCCGGTCAGACGCGAATGATCGTGTCCGGGAACGATACCCCGCTTCGATCGTCCGCGCCTGTACCGAACGACACTCGGGAGTCACGGTTGTCGTTCGATGCGGTCCTGGCCTGCGCCTCGTCGACATGTGCCCTCAGTGAGGTCGCCCGTGTCAGGAAGCTGGCACAGAAGTTCGCGAACTCCTGGGGATCGACGACCTCCAGGTCGCAATGGTCCTGCAGCGTCACGCAGTCCTGCATCGGGTCGTAACCGACCCTGGCCGTGGCGAGATCAGGGTTGACGTTCAGGGACAACAGGTGGAGCAGGCCATCATGAGGCAGAGACCCGGGTGTCGCCGGGACGCCGCTTTCGAAACGGACAAGCGGGCTGTCCTTGTAGGCTGAAACCAGCACGAGAACGCCATTGTTGCATTCGAATGCCAGTTGACCGTCGCTATCAAGCTCGAGTTTTGCATTCAACGCCGAACCGAAATGCGCCAGCAAGGCGTTTGCACGTTCGATGTTGTCCATTGCCTGTCGCCCCGTCGACTGTCACTTCCCGTCCGCTGAGAGACTAGCGCAATGCGGGACCGGAACCAACGGACAACGCTACAGGGTCTCAGAACCCCGGGGCTGCCGGGATCCAGCGTCGCGCCAGTTTTTGAGCCTTGCGGACCTGTCGCCGCGACATCTTGGATTCGGTGATATGGCGAAAGTGGATCGCCTTCTGGTGTCCGCGCGCTCCGGCCAGGTTGAACCACTTGTGGGCGTAGACGAGGTTCTGCCGGATCCGTCGCCCGTAAAGGAGAAGCTGGCCCAGGACGTACTGGGCCTCGACGTGCCCCTTGTCGGCCGCGCGGAAGAGCCATTTCTTCGCGGCGTGATAGTCCTGCGGGAGGCGATGGCCCATCAGATAGGAGGCGCCAAGCGTGTACTCCGCTTCGGGGTGCCCCGTCTCCGCCTCGTAGAGCAACTGGTGAACGCTGTCGTAGTGGCCGACATTGTTCAGTTCATACCCGTCGACGTGGCGGTCGAACGTGTCCGACCGGACGGGCGTGGCCTGCAGAATAAGGAGACATGCGGCGACGATGGCCAGAAGCGGCACGTGCCGAATGGCTCGAGGCTGTCTCGCTGCGCTCTTGACCGGATTGCGAAATGTCATGCGCCCTCCGTCAGTATGTCGACAACTGCCTGCGCAGAAGATCCGTGATCTTCTCGATCTGCGAAGACCTGCGGATCACCCGCGGCGTGATCAGGACCAGCAGTTCGATGCGCTGGTTGTTGTTCTGCGTCTGCTTGAACAATTCCCCGATGAGCGGCACTTCCTTCAGGACGGGAACCCCGCTTTCGGTCAGGTCCGACCGTTCCTGGATGAGGCCGCCGAGCACGATGGTGCGCCCCGACTGGACGGACACGTCGGACGAAATCTCCCGGGTCGAGATGATCGGCGTCAGGTCGCCGGCCGCCGCGGATGCCGCCGCACTGCTGACTTCCTGCTCGATGTTCAGGATCAGCGAGTTGTCGGGCCGTATCTTCGGCGAAACGGTCATGATGATGCCCGTGTCGCGCGTCTCGACCTCGTTGGTGACCGTCACGGTGCCCTGGTTGTTGGATTCCTGCGATCGCGTGGCGAAGGGGATTTCGTCGCCGATCACGAGGCGAGCGGATTTGCCGTCGAGCACGGTCAGGTAGGGCGACGAGATCACCTTGACGTCCGTGACTTCCTGTAAAGCCGTCAGGATCATCTGGACCGAAATGCCGCCAAGGCCCGGAATGCTGCCCAGGAAGTGCGATCTCGTCGTGTTCGCGACAAGGCCCGACGTGCCGGGATCCGTCGTCGCCACGCCGGCGGACGACCTCACGGCAAACCCGTTGCCCTGGAGGAAGGTCTGCACGCCGTACTGGAGACGGTCGTTGATGGTGACCTCGACAATGGTCGCCTCGATGACGACCTGGGACAGGGGAACGTCAAGGGTTTCGACGACCTCCTTGATCCGCTTGAAGATCTTGAAGGGCGCGTGAACCAGCAGTGCGTTGTTGCGCACATCCGCGATGATGCTGACGCTTTCGTTGTTTATCGCGACGCCTGCCGCGCGTCGGGATCCGGAAGACCGGCCGGTTGCCGTCTCCGCCCGGTCGCTTCCGTTCGCGTCCGACCCGCTGTCATTTCTGCTGCCCTCATTGTCGCGTCTGGCGATCAGCGTCGGGGCCCTGATGCCGTCATTCTGGGTTCCCGACGAGCGGTTGCGGTCGCGGCGCGTCGAACCTGAGTTCGACCGGAAACCGTCATCCGTACCGATGTTGCCCGTGGTCGCCGGCGCACCCTGCGCACCGCTGCCGGGCTCGCCGAACACGCCCGACAACTGGTTGGCCACCTCTTCGGCCGACAGGAACTTGATCGGGATGATGCGCAGTTCCGATCCTTCTCCGTGATCCTTGTCGAGCCGGTAGATAAGCGCGCGCATCGAGTTCATCGTGCGCTCACCCTTGGCCCCGATCAGCACCGCAAGCTGGTTTTCGAGCGGAATGACCGACGCCAGGATCGGAGACCCGGCCGCTGCCTGGGCGGAGAGAAACTCGTTGACCTGCTTGACCACGGTCGTGGGTGAACTTTCCGCCAGCGGCATGATGGCGACGAGGTCCCGCCCGATCCGGCTCGTCGACAGGGCCTGAACGAGGCTTTCGACCTGGGCGATGTCCTCGGGGGCGGCCTTGATGACGATCTTGTCGCCGGAGGGCGTGATGCTGGCCGAGGCCCCGGCGGGGACGATCTGTTCCAGCACTTCGCCAAGGTTGGGCGAGACCCGGTTCTTCAGGTCGATCACCCGCGTAACGAGTTCGCCGGACTTTCCGATCAGGCTCGCCCGCTCGACCGCCTGGATCGTCTCGAGACCGCCTATGTGATAGACGCCGTTCACGAGCTTCATCACCTGGCCGTTGCGCGCGAGAATGTCGCGAACGATCGGTATGACCTGCATTTTCGGAACCGGTTTCTCGGTGCGGAACGTCACGGTTCCGGCGAGCGCCTCGTTCGCCACGTAATTGACGCCGAGAACGCCGCCCAGCATCTGGCGGATGAAGAATTCGAGGCTCTGGTTCTCGAAGTTGATCGTCACCCGCTCGTCGGGCTCGAAGTCCTTTGCGCCGGCCGCCCGGATTTCCTGGGCGATGGCCTGTGCGCTGCCCGTTCCGCCAGGACCGCCCGCAAGGCCCTCGCCGCCGCCTTCGAATTCGCCCTGTTCGAAGGATGCGACATAACCCGTCCTGCTGCGTTTCTGCGCACGGCCGGCATTGTTGATGCGGTCCGCATCGATCACGTTGCCCTTGCGCTCGTCCTCGCCGGTCCACAGCCTGGGCTGCGCCGAACCGCAATAGGCGACCTGTCTCAGGGTTTCCTCGTCGAGGACACCCGCCTGTTGGGTGACTTCATCGGGTTTCTTGAAGGCACAGGCGTCCTTGTCCGCACTTTCGGTGACCTTGCTCAGAGGGCCGGAACTGCAGGCCGCAGCAAGAAGAAGCGCTGCCACGGCCGCCAGTACTTGCGAACGTATGCCTGCGCATCGCCCTACAAACGCTCGTATAGCAGCCACGTGACGTATACCCCATCTACCTTTGATCCGCCGGCCCCTTGCCGCCGGACCATGGCCCTGTCACCGCCGTCTGTGCATCCGATGTTTACTCGACTTGTGGAACGCAGCGTTCTTGTTTGAGTTCGGTTTAATTTACGCCTGTCTTAACCTTTTATTTTGCCGATCCCATGATTCGCAATTTAATCCGGCGTCTAACCCTCAAAAAAGGTCGATCCGGGGGCTCTCCCGAAAGCAAAGCCCCGGGATGTTTTCTTCCCGATCTCGTACCAATGCGCCAGATTGCACGAAAAAACGAAGGTATCGGACGGCGCCAACGTTTTCCGCTCACAGATTTCAGCGGACAAGCGCCCGATTTTTAAGGATAATTGACGCGAGGGAACATTCGTTCGCCGCACACGCTATACTGTGCGGGAATCGGTGATCGCACGCGCGAGATTGAGGGAACATGTCACGATTCCTGCAGATGCTGTCGAAACGCAACGACGTCGTCCTGGCGTTTCTGCTGATCTGCATTGTCTTCATGATGATCCTGCCGTTGCCGACGATGCTCGTCGACGTGCTGATCGGCATCAACCTCTGCCTTGCGGCGATCCTCCTGATGGTCGCCGTCTACCTGTCGGACGTCGTCAAGTTCTCGGCCTTTCCGTCCATCCTGCTGCTCACGACCCTTTTCCGTCTGGCGCTTTCGATCACCACGACGCGGCTCATCCTGCTCCAGGCGGACGCAGGCCAGATCGTCGAGACGTTCGGCAATTTCGTCGTCGCCGGGAACCTGATCGTCGGGGTGGTCATCTTTCTGATCCTCACGATCGTGAACTTCATGGTGATCACCAAGGGGTCCGAACGCGTCGCCGAAGTGTCCGCGAGGTTCTCGCTGGACTCCATGCCCGGCAAGCAGATGTCGATCGATTCCGACATGCGCGCCGGCATGATCGAGATGGACGAGGCCAAGAAGCGGCGCAGTCACCTCGAGAAGGAAAGCCAGCTCTACGGCGCCATGGACGGCGCGATGAAGTTCGTGAAGGGCGACGCGATCGCCGGTCTGATCATCATCGCGGTGAACATCGTCGGCGGCATCACGATCGGCATGACGCAAAGGGGGATGACCGCCGGCGAGGCGCTCGACCGGTACTCGATCCTGACGATCGGCGACGGCCTCGTCTCCCAGATCCCGGCCCTGTTCATCTCCATCACCGCCGGCTTCATCGTCACGCGCGTGGCATCGGAGGAAAACGAGGACCTGGGCAGCGATATCGCCACCCAGCTCATCAACGAGCCCAAGGCGCTGCTCATCGCGAGCTGCATTCTCATCGGTTTCGCACTGGTGCCCGGGTTCCCGACTGTCGTCTTCCTGGCGCTTGCCGCGATCACCGGCCTCGGCGGGCTCTACATGAACCACACGCGCAAGCGCACGACGTCCCAGCGCCAGTCCCAGGAGATGCCCGCGCTCGCGCCCGCAACAGCATCACACGCCGTACCTTCGCTGCCGGACAAGAAGGACGACGTGGGCGAAAGGGTGGAAGCGGTCACCTTCGCGCTGACAGTGCCGCTGATCGTCGACATCGCCTCGGCGGTGCGAGGCGCCATCAAGCCCGAGAAACTCGACAACGAGGTGGCCCGTGTGCGGCGGGCGCTCTATTTCGACCTCGGCGTGCCCTTTCCCGGCATCCACTTGCGGCTCAACGACAACCTGAACGAAGGCGAGTACCGGATCCTCGTCAACGAGATCCCGGTCGCGTCCGGGGCGGCGCGTCCGGGTTACTTCATCGTGCGCGAGACCGAAGCCAACCTGAAGATGTTCGACATTCCGTACGAACACGGCGACGATTTCCTGCCGAACACGCCGAGCTACTGGGTCGCGATGAAGCACCACGCCCTGGTGGAGCGTGCAGGCATCCAGATCATGACGCTTTCGAGCATGCTCACCTATCATCTTGCGCATGTTCTGAAGAACCACGCCTCGGAGTTCATCGGCATCCAGGAGACGATGTATCTCCTCAACCAGATGGAAAAGAACTTCGGCGAACTGGTGAAGGAAGTGACCCGGGCCCTGCCCGCAATCACCGTGACCGATGTGCTGCAGCGCCTCGTCAGCGAAGACATTTCCATCCGCGACATGCGCACGATCCTCGAAGCCCTGGTCGAATGGGGCCAGCGCGAAAAGGATCCGATCATGCTGACCGAGCACGTGAGAAGCGCGCTCAACCGCTATATCACCCACAAGTTCTCCGGCGGACAGAACATCATCCCGGCCTACATGATCTCCAAGGAGATCGAGGACGAGGTGCGGGCGGCGGTCCGCCAGACCAGCGGGGCCTCCTATCTCGCCCTCTCACCGGATACGCATCGCCAGATGATCACCGCGATGAAGAGCGTGATCGGCAATATTCACCAGCATGCCGTACGTCCCGTGATCGTGGCGCCGATGGACATAAGACGCTTCATGCGAAAGATCGTGGAGCGCGACTTCCCCGATCTGGCCGTGCTTTCCTTCCAGGAACTCTCTCCCAACGCCAACGTCCAGCCCCTGGACAGGATCAAGCTCGCGAACAAGATCGCCGCGGCGGCCGAATGAACGGCTCCTGACGCACACCCGATGGCGTGACCGCGATTCAACAGGCGACCGACCCATGCCGATAGACAGACTCAAACTGGTGATCTACGTCATCGCCTTCAGCCTGTCCTTCGCCCTCTACGCCGGCATACACCTCCATCTGGGCCTCGAGGCCCTCGCCCTGATCTGGATCGTGATCGCCTTCGTCACGGCGGGTTTCGCCTGGCTCGAGTTGCGAAACCACTCCTGGCAACGCGCCGCGATGCGCATAGGCGTGGTCGCGGCCACCACTGTCGCCATCGTGCATCCGGTCTTCCTGGCAGCGATGCAGGCGGACATGAAGGTGCTGACCACGGTCAGGGCGACGGAACTGTGGCCGCAGCTCCTCGTGACGCTTTTCGCAAGCCGCGTGCTGGCCACGGAGTCGGCCATGCGGGCGGCCGACGCGTGGCGGGTCGCCGCCGCCTCGAAGCGGTTTGCGGGCATCCAGACCCAGTCCATCCCGGCCGCCTTCTGCTTCGGCGGTTTCCTGACGATCGCCTGCTACGTGTTCGTGGCCCAGCTCGCCGGGCCGAACCCGGGCCAGATCGCGAATGCCTTCGTTTCCGCCATCTTCGGAAACAGCTTCATCCACCACGCGATCATTTTTCTCTTTTTCGTCGTGGTGGCGTACATCGCCGAGTCCTTCATCCGGTACTTCGGGGACCTCCACGCCCTCCAGCGGCTGTCGATCCGTTCCGAAGAGCACGATTCGCTGATCTACGGGCCGCGGGACATCATGGCCCGCGCGCGGGACGAGAACCCGGGCCTTGCCGACAACACCCGCATGCTGCTGATGGTCGAGGATGCGGTGATCGAGGCCATGCCGCGAACTGGCGACCGGGCAGAACGCACCCGTTCCAGGCTCGACATCTATACCGGTCTCGACAGGGCCTCGCGCGCCTTCGTGCGCACCATGATCACCTTTCTGCCGCTTCTCGGTTTCCTCGGCACGGTGCTGGGCATAACACAGGCGCTCTCCGGCCTGCCGCTCACCTTCGGAGATGCCGTGGCCGAAGCGCCGGAGTTTTCGCGCGGCATCGCGCAAAGCCTCTCGGGGATCGCCGTCGCGTTCGAGACGACCCTTCTCGGCCTGATCGCCAACATCCTCGCGTCCCTCGCCATGGCCTATCTCGAGAAACGCGAGAACGAGCTTGCATCGGAATGCCACCTGGTGGTCCGAAATGCACTCGAACCGGCCAATGCAGGCACCGCGGATGCAGTCTGACCCCGCAGAGGATGCCGGAGGCTTCGACACGCTCGCCGACCTCATGCTCGGTCTCGTCGCTGTCGTGCTGCTGGCCGTCATCATACTCGTGCCGCTCGCGGACTTCGCCGGGAAGGCCAAACCCGCACATCACGCGCGGCTCATGCGCGAGATCAACGAGATACCGATGACGCTCAACGGACGCGAAGCGATCAGCTTCGTGGCAACGCGGACCGGACTGCTTCTGTCCGACGGGTCCGGGAAGAGGTTCGGCAACCGGGCGGTGATCGACGGTCCCGAACTGGGTGCGCTCCTCGACCGGCTTCACAACACCGGCAAGGCGGTGCTGCTTTTCATCGAACCCGGAGGGCACGACAGCGCGTTTCATTTCGAGTCCCGCCTCGCACGCGAAGGCCACACTGAGTTCGCAATGGTGCGGGTCGATCCGCGCTGCAGGTTCGCAAGCGAGGTTTCCGCGGCGCGATATTGTTCGCAGGAGCAGAGATGACCCGCAACGCGCTCAGGACGATGGTCCTCGCAGACGTGGCGGCAAATACGCTCGCCATCGGTCTGCTGATCCTGCTGATGGTCACGCTTGCACCGCAGTCCCGGCCTGCCACCGACGGCGTCCCTGATCCGGATGCCCCCATGAAGGCCGAGGACGAATTTCGCCTCTTCCAGCGACGCCCCCTGCTTCCCGAACAGATGGTCATGTCGCTTTTCAGCCGGGCCCACCAGAACACGTCCGACAGGATCCTCGTGGACATTTTCGGCGATTCCGTCGCCCTGGTGGCGCCAGGTTACAATCCGGCCCAGGCGCGGGTCCTGAAGTCAGACGAAGCCGGCTTTTCACAGGGCCTCGCCGACTTCTTCTCACGCCACGACAATTCCAACGCGGTCTATGTCTACGTTTTCGACAACCGGAACTACTATGCCGTGCGCGACCGGCTCGAAGGCTCGCGGCACAACTGGACGGAACTGACGGTGCCGCAAGCCCTGAGAAGTGCCGCGGAAACCGGCGACGAACAGGCCTGGTCGTCCGGATTCTCGCGGATCATCGGTCGGGTTTTCGACCGTGACGCATTCCGTGAACAATTAATCATGCTGCTTGCGCAAAGCGCACGTAACGGCAGCACTGTCCGGCACGCTTCCGTTGGCGGGTATTTTGAAGATGCACCGGGTGAAGGCACAACCGGGCAAAGTGGAGAGACCACGCGCCGGCGCGGCATTCTCGAGCGCCTTCTGGATCTGCTCAAGGTCGCGGTGTTCTGGTGCAGCGTTGCCGGCGGGATCGGTTTCGTCGGCTATATCGAGCTTTCGAAGCGCTTCAATCCCGCCCGCCTTTCTCGGGGACGGTGAACGTCGGCATTCCGGACCGGACCGTCCCTTCTCAGACCGCGAACTGCAGCCGCGACGTCCGGTTCTGCCGCGCCACGCGATCGAGGTCGACCGGTGCGATGTCGGGAAGACCGGTCAGAGCGGTCAGTGCCTCGAGGAACGCCAGGAGGAACGCGATCGCCGTCTTCACCAATTTGTCCAGCATGTCGGGTTCGATGATCTGGCTGTTCACGAGCTCGCGAAACTCCTGGGTCTGGCTCTCGGAGAGATCGAACAGGCTGAGGTCACCCAGGATGTCCTCGAACTCTCCCTCGATGAACCGGTCGCGGTCCGCGTTGAACATCTGCCCCACATTCAGGCCGAGCAGCGGTGCCAGAATGAAGTTGGCCATGAACAGGAATATGAAGACCTGGGCCAGGAAATAGCTGGTGAGCGCCTGGGCTTCCAGATCGGCAAGCTGCGCGATTTCCGTCGTGAGCGTGGCGATTTCATTCGTAAGCGTCTGACGCTGCGCCTCGATCCCGTTTATCTGCGACGTCAGTGAATTGATCTGGGAGTTCAGCGAATTGATCTGCGAATTCAGCGTATTGATCTGACCGTCGACACTCGCCTTCTGGCTGACAAGGGACTGGACGTGCGCCTGCAGCGCATTTTTCTGGGCATTAAGAGCCGCGATTATCGGCGGATCCGTCGCAGTCGCCAGAGCGGCGTTGATCTGGGCTATCTGGGCATTGGCGGTATTGATCTGGTTCTGCAGACTTGCACTCGTACCCTGAAGTGACGATCTCTGGCTTTCCAGGCCGGATCTCTGGGAAATGAGGCCGGAACGCTGGCTTTCGAGACTGGCTTTCTGGGCGTCGAGACCGGCAAGTTCGGTCTCCTTCTGGGCCTTCAGGGTCTCCTTCTGGACGCGCTCGTCGGCATAACGCGTGATGTCCTGGCTCAGGCCGATCATCGAGGCGAACACCGATTCCGCCTGGTTCAGCCCCGAGCGTACCTTCTCGCCCCGCGCAACCGCGTCGTTCTTCCGGGTTTCGTCCACCGTCTGCTCGAGAACCTGGGACACGGCCGAAAGCAGCGCCGCGGTGTCCCCGAAGTTCTGCGGCAGGCCGAGGCCGAGCGAACTCAGCGACAGCCTCGGCAGGACGAACGCCTCATAGAAAGCGGACGTCGGCGCGGTGGTAACCTGCTGGGTTCCCTGCTGTGTCGACTGGGTTTCCTGCTGCTCGTCGACGGTCGTCTGCGGCGTCTCGAGCGGCAAGGTCGGTGTCTGCCCTACTCCGGGTATCGTTGCCATTTTCCGTCTCTCCCGCCTTCTTCCTGCTGGTGTCTGTTATCAATCTAGGCACGCGGCGTCGCACCCAGTGTATCAAACGTTACTTCAAATACACTTTCGACCGCGTCCTGCGCATCTGCGGGCCCGGTTCGCCGCCATCGTCGCGGTCACCGAGGAACTCTTCCTCGAATTCCTCGAGCGCGCGCTCGGCTTCCTTCTTGATGGTTTCATAGACCGTCGCGACGATCAGGGTCATGAGGGTCAGAAAACCCATGCCTTTCTTGACCGACATCTCGCCTTTTTCGTCCAGCCAGGTCCTCAGCTTCCTGCGCAGTTCGTTTCCCACGCCGAGCTTGGCGAGATACTCCATCATCTCCTCGTCGGTCATGCCGTTCTGCTTGGCCATTTCGGACAGGACCGCGGCCGAACGACCAGCCGGCAGATTGACGTATGGGGCCTGCGGCGGCCACCCCGGAATCATGGCGGCGTTGAATATGACGGCCGCCAGCATGCCCCGTTGACCGGCTTCGACATTCATCGCCTTGGACATGAAATCGGCAAGATGACCGGTGACGTCCACGTCGGCCACCGAGGCCCCGGTCGCGCCGGGAACGACGTTCAGGGCCAGTTGCACCCGGTTTGCATCCGCAGGGACCGCGGGTCCGCCGGCGCGGCGGAAAACGTCGAACACGGCCGTTTCCCTGAGCGCGCCGTTGTTCCGGTCGGCCAACCGGTCCGTGAAAGCGCCAAGTTGCTCGATCAGGCGTGCCGCTGGTTCGGATGACGCAAGGGCGGCGGCAGTCTGCGCCTGAAGCCCTGCCTGCTGACCACCGTCGGCCTGCTGCCTCATGGGAATCCCGGGTGCAACGCCGTCGGGCGACCGTCCGCCCTGGATGGCGATGGCGCTCTGACCGGGCGTCACCTGACGATCAGCCCCTGTCTGAGTGGCCGCTGTCGCGGAAGTCCCCTGCTGCTGCGGCGCGATGTCCGACGCGCCGCCTGCCGGAGAACGACCGGCCGCCGCGGTCTGGCCAAGCGCCTGTGCCGTCGACGCGGATGTCGATTGCTGCAGGCCGTTCTGGTCGCCTGCTCTCAACAGACCGGCGGCTGGTGCGGCGAGATTGGCGAGCGTGCGCGCCAGGACCACCCCTGCCCTGTTGTCGGTGGTCTGCATCTCCGGCAGGGCATTGCCGGGCACGGCCCCCGGGGACGCCGGCGACGTGCCGGTAACCTGGCCGGACTGTCCGGTTTGCGTCGTCGTCGGCGGCGGCTGCGATGCGCCATCATTCGTGGCCCAGCCCGACTGGGCGATCTCGTTGGACGCCGAGGTCCGCGCGATCAGGTTGATCCAGTAGCCCAGCGAAACGTTCATGCGATCACCGGGGTACCGGGCGGCGGGAGGCAAACGGGCACGGGGCCTTGCGACCCGTCTTCCCGGCAACGGCAACCCACGCCCCCAGCGAGGTCCGGACCATTGCTTTTCCTCCAGTATCAGGCCGAATGCAGATCGACCGCCTTTCGCAAACGTTCCACTTCGGCGGCCATCGCCTCGTCGATCGTGTCGTCGCGGCGCGCATCGTAGGAGGCCAGCGCCTGCCTGGCTCCGGCCCAGTCTTCCTTGCCGATATTCAATTCGAGAAGGTGATAGTACGGAACCGCCCATTCCGGCCGCATCAACGCAACGGTCTCGAACAATGCCGAAGCGGCCTGGAGATCATCCCTGACCCGCAGGCAAATGCCGTAGCCGAGAAGGAAATCGACGCGCGTGCCGTCGAGGATGCAAAGACTGCGGAACAGCTGCTCGGCCTGGTCGATCCGCCCGATCGCAAAGGACTGGTGAGCCCGCGAGTACAGCAACTCGAGCGCTTCGGGCGGTACCGCGAGCGCTTCGGTGAAGGAGTGGCCCGCAGCGACCTTTTCGAAGATGCCCTTGCCGTCGAGGCCCATGTTGCGTGTCACCACCTCGACGATGTCGCCGATGAGCTTGAGCCCCTCCTCGTCGGTGTCCAGAATGTCCTTGAGCGGCGTCCGCGCGACTGCGTCCTGCGCCGGCTTGTCAAGGTCGCTGTCCATCCTTGTCGATCCCAATCACTTGTGCCGGAGTGCGTCCCGTCGAGGAGTGTTTCAGGAACTCATCGCCCGGATCTTCTGCAGCAATGCGTCCGCGTTGTTCTTCATCTCGGGGTCCCGGCGTTCCAGCGCGTATTTTGACGCATCCGTCAGGTCCTCGATCGCTTCCTCGAGATGGCCAAGTGCCAGGCACGCGTTTCCCGACAGGAAATATCCGGTCGGATTGGTCGGATCGAGGGCAACGACGACGGAGGCGGCCTGCAGCGCCACGTGATGTTCGTGCATATGCGCCGCGCAATTGGCCAGTCCGATCTGGAACTTCACGTTTGTCGGTTCGCACAGAACAAGCGCTCCGTACATGCGGAATGCTTCCATATGGGCGCCGCTGTTCAGCTTGTTTCTTGCAACCTCGAGCCCGATTTCAAGATGACTGGAGTCGAGCCCGAGACGTTTGCTGAGTCCTCCGTTGAGTAGAAGGTCCTCGACGCTCATTTCCTGGCCCAGATCAATTGCGCCGCTGGTTTCCGGATTTTCGTTATTCATTTTCTCTCCGCCCTCAGGATACGCTTCTTGGCTAGTCTATACCTGTTTGCCGCAGTTTTACTACGGTCTGAAAATGATCGTGTCCTCGCCGGATGTGTCGGGGGCACTGGCAGGCTTGCCCGGCGAAGAGGTGCGCGTGCGGACGTTCAGCCGGCCGTGATACATCTCCACGGTCGAAATCACGTCCTCTATGCGCCTCGTCAGAGAGTCGATGTCGTCGTTCCGGCAGGAGTGGATGTTTTCCGCCACCACAAATACCGAGCCGTTTGCCGCCTCGTCGAGACGGACGCATGCGCTCGAATTCATCATGAACGCGAGATTGGCCTTGAGGATCCAGTTGACCTGGTCCGACCGTTCCCGTGGATCGTCGGACAGCCGGCCAATCGTGCTGCGGACGAGGACATGCTCTGCATCCCGGGTCTCGCGGAGGCCGACATCGACGCCGTCCACCGACAGGGAAACCGAGTTTCCGCCGGATATGTCCGGCGGCGGAAGCCTGAGCGACGACCACAACTCGTTCACAGTCTCGGCAAAACTCTTCATCTCAACCCGCACCCCATGTCGACGAGGATTGACGTGTCCGGAAGCCCAGGCATCCGGACAACGCCGAAAAGTGGATGCTATCCTCTGGTGATGGCAGCCATCTCGTTCACTTCCGCCTCAAGCCGTTCCTTGACGAAGTTGATGATCGCCTTGATCAGTTCGTCGAGCGCCTGAAACACTTCCTTGTCGATGTCGCCTTCGCCACGGATCATCTCGGCAAGGGCATTCAGCCGTGCACCTTCAGCTTCGGTTTCCTTCTGCTGCGCCTGCATTTCAGCCTCACCGAACTTTCCGCCAGCCTGCAGCAACTGGCTGAAGGTGGTGCCCAGAGTGGCCATGCTCTGCGCACGAGCCGACTGTGCACCGGCCTGCGAGTTCAGGCTCGAGGACAGGCCCTGGTTGCCCGCTTTTGCAGCGGCGCCGGCTTCCTTGCTCGTCGATGCGGCCCCGGCCGCTCCCTTGATGGAGACGGCAGACATGATAATGGACACCACGGACGCCACGATGGTGAGCACCAGGGCAATCACGGCACCCGTCCGGATCTCCTTGGCGGCATCATCGAGCTTGCCGGCGGCATCGAGCGCCGTGTTCTTGGCTTCCTCCCGGGCCTCCAGACGCGCGTCCAGCGCGCTCTTACGCTGGAGGGCGGCAAGTTCGACCATCAGTCGCGCAAGAACGTCCGCACCGTTGGACTCTGACGAGGACAGGATGAGTTCCGACAGCACCTTGCTCGCCGCTTCCAGGTCGTCGAGCACGGCGTTGAAGTCTGCCGAGGACATGTTCGCTGTCGGCGCCAGATCCGGGCTCTTGATCATGGCGAGGAAGACGGCTTTCTCCGCCGGCGGCATTTCGCTCATGCGCGCGAGGATGCCGTTCGCCGTAGCCTGGGCCTGCTCCGTCGTGACAGTACCTACGAGGTCGCCGTTCCCGTCGAAATAGGACGGTGGCAAAACGGCTTTCTGTTCAGTTGTCAGAGACATTGTTGTGTTCCTTTTGCGATCCGCCAGACGTCAGCCGGTGAACTGGGCCTTGGAAAGCGTGGCGCCCTTGTCCTGGATGTTCTGCATCAGGCCGTCGATCATTTCGTTGAAACGGTCGTTGCTGCCCATGAGGAAGCTCATCACCTGGTCCATGAAGGCATCGAGGATCTGCATCAGCGCCTCCATTTCCTTCGCTTCCGCCTGGAGTTCGCTTGCGTCCGCCCTCAGGTCGGCGGCCTGGTAGCGGACAACGCCGGCGGCGATGTCGCCTGTCGCGGTCGTGATGTTGATGACTGCACCGGCGATCGTCGCGATGCTCTGGGCCATGGTCGCCATGGCGTTGGCCTGGCCGCCGGGCACGAAGAAGGTCGCGATCGCCACAGCGATCCCCACCACAGCGAGCGCAATCCCGAAACCGAGGTCGGCATCCATGGCCTGTTCCTCCGATCCGCCGGCGGCAAGCACGATGTTGCCCATGATGCCCATGCCGCTGTCACTGAGTTCCTTGGTCAAGGCATCCGCTACCATGATGGCGGATATGACGCCTGCCGTGATCATCAGCGCGCCGACGGCCTGGAAGCCGGGAATGAAGAGCAAGGCGACGCCCAGCCCGATCATGATGGCGGCACCGAGGGCCTGGAAACCGAGCTTGATCTTGTCCCAGATGCTCGAGCTTTCCTCCTTGGCGATGGCGTCCTGGACCTTTTCCGTCGCCTCGTCGAGTTTCTCGCGCTTCTGGGTGAGCATTGTGCGCTTCTTTTCCTCGTCGATCTGGAGGCGCTCGGTGTTGTTCTTCTCCTGGATGTCCTTCATCTTCGAGACGACTTCCGCGAGCAGGATGTCGACCATCTCTGAGGCGAGCTGGGGCATGAAGGCGCCGAGGCTCTGGAGAATCGACGTATAGGTCGGCGACGTGGGATCGGGTGCCGGTCCCGAAGCGCCGGTGATACCGGAGCCGGTGACATCCTTGCCCTGGGTCGTATCGATCTGGGTCGTCTGGGTCTGGGTTCCCCTGATACCGCCAACGTCTGCCATCTTTAGCTCCTTCCTGATTACCGCAATCCGCGGCCTGTACATGCCGGTCGCGCGTCGGCGCCGGCCTCAACCCGTTCGTTCAGCCGGCCGTGCCGCCGCCGTTCTCGGCGCGGCGCTCAGCCACGTGTTCGAGCATCTTTTCCGCGTAACCGACGACACGGTCCTCGCCGTTGCCACGCTGCGCTTCCTTCATCGCCGTGCGGAACATGCTTTCCGCGTGATCATATTCCTGGTTCGACAGGAAGCACTCGCCGAGGCGCAGATAGCCTTCCGCGTTGGTCGCATCGAGAGCCAGAAACTGGATGTAGAGCTTGCCGGCCGTATGGAAGTTGCCTTCAAGCTGGTAGGTCGTCGCCAGAGCGTAGATGAAACGCTCGTCGGTGCCTTCGAGCTGCACCAGACGGAAGAAAACGTCCCGCGCCTTCTGGAGTTCGCCGGACTGCACCATCTGCAATCCGTGGGTGAAAAGCGCGTCGAGCTGGTCCTTGGAAATGTCGAAGATGTCGGCAGGAGAAAGGCCCTCCTTCACGAGCTGCATGACTTCATTGTCGTTGAGTTTCAGCTCCTCGAAGATCTCGCCGGCGACTCGGTCCGCAACTGTCAGCACGCGGGCGAGCTGCTCTTCGTTTTCGATCATGCCGTCGAGAATAGATGCCATTTCCCTTGTCCCTCTTGTTATCTCGAGCACCCGGTTTCACCGGGTAATCTATCCAATCCGATTTCCGCCAAGTGTGCCATAGAATACGGTTTTTTCCGAATTCAGGTCACCGGGGTTCTCATCCGGACCGGTCAGCATCGCTACTGACCAGAGATAGGCGGCGTCGGCTCCGCCGACTGTGTCAAACAGCACACTTGAATGCATTAGCCGCCCGATTTTCGCCCCGCAGGCCGGTGAAACCACCCGTTCGCCCAGACCGGATCGCAGAGACCGGAACGACCAAGCCTCTCAGTCGGTCCGGTCGAACGGCGTCGCGAATGGTCTGTCGGGATCGAAACGGAAACCGCCGGTTCCGGCGTCTTCCTGCCCGGCCGCCTTGTGGTCTCCGGCCTCCATGTCGATGACGCCATGGTCGAGCGGGCCATCGTAGAGCAGGTGCTTGTTCCGGGAGACCCAGGCGAGGACTTCGGCGACCGCGTCGAAAAGCTCGTCCGGGATATACTGTCCTTCGGCCACGTCGGCGAAGAGTGCGCGGGCGAGCTGGCGGTTGCGGAAGACGGGAACGCCCGCCTCCTCCGCCTGGCTGCGCAGGTAATGGGCCTGAACGTTGCGGCCCTTGGCGACCACGATGGGCAACGGCGCCTCGTCGGGGCGGTAGTCGATGGCGACGGCCAGGTGTGTCGGGTTCACCACCACGGCGGATGACTTGCTGGCCGCCTTGCCGCCGTCGCTCATGATCAGTTCCTGGGCAAGCTGCTTGCGCTTGCCCTTGATGATCGGGTCGCCTTCGCTTTCCTTGTATTCCCGTTTCACCTCTTCCTTGGACATCATCAGGCTCTTCGTGTGCGACTTGCGCTGATAGACGAAGTCGGCGACGGCGACGACGAGGAAGGCGAATGCGGTCAGGAGGAGCGTGTAGAACAGGATGGCGCTGGTGACGTCGTTCAGACAGGGCATCCCGCAGGGGACGGAATTGATGTACGGGCCGATCGCCGCGCGGATGACGAAGAAGAGAAGGATCGACAGGAAGACGATCTTGAAGATCGACTTGAGCGTCTCGACGACCTGCTTCATCGAAAAGATGCGCTTGAAGCCCTTGCCCGGATTCACCTTTTCGAGTTTCGGCATGATGTTTTCCATGGCGAAAATCGAACCGAACTGGAAGTAGTTGGCAAAGAAACCGGCCACGAGGACGACGCCGAGCAACGGCAGGAGCAGGAGCGACGCGTCGCGAAATGCGATCGACACCGCGTTCAGGGCATTGGTGCGGAAATCACCGACGGCCAGCAGGGCCATCTTGTCCATGAGACCGACAAGAGTTTCCATCGAACTCTCGAAGGTGGCCCACAGATACGCGATGGCTGCGGCGAGCGAGATGGTGGTGACGGTTTCCTGGCTGCGCGCGACCTGGCCCTTCTGCCGGGCGTCGCGTTCCTTTTTCGGTGTCGGTTGTTCTGTTTTTTCGCCGCTGCTGTTTTGGCTCATGGCGTATCCAATCCGGACCCTTCCGGCATGAGCGGAACAACCCTCTCGCCTGCCCGGAGGAGATTGTAGATCTCGTCGATGAAGGTCGAGAACTGTTCCGACTGGGACGCAGCATAGGGGAACAGGGTGCTGAAATACAGGACCAGGATAAAGACGGCTATGCCGCTCTTGATGGGCATGGCCAAGATGAAAACCTGGATCTGGGGCGCGAACCTGCTGACCAGGGCGAGGGCGAACTCCGCAAGGAACATGATCCCGACCACGGGTGCCGCGATCACGAACATGATGTCCATGAAGGTGTCGAGGATCTCGAGCATGAGTTCCGGAAACCGTTCATGAACCAGCGGCACCATCTTCGTCACCGGCCACACCCAGAACGAGGTGTAGACGATGTTGATGATGACGAGCATCCCGCCCGTGGTGAAAAGGTATGTGGTGAAAGCCTGGGAAAACAGGTTGCCGAGCGGCGACGTCTCGTGGCCCTGCAGCGGGTCGATGCTGGCCGCGATCGCCGCCCCGCGCTGGTTGTCGATGAGCGCACCGGAGGCCTGGACAGCCCAGAACAGCCACCCCACGGCATAACCGATCACCAGGCCGATGGCGTATTCCTTGAAGAACGTCAGCGCAAAGCTCGCCGCGGTATATTCGACCGTCAGCATAGAAACGTAGTTGACCGGAACGATCGGCGCGCAAAGCGCGATCACCACGGCGTTTCGCGGCAGTCGGGAGATGGTGCCGGAACTCAGGATCTGCGCCGTCGAGATGAAGGCGAACATGCGCGCGAGCGACAGCGCCAGGGTGACGAACAACTGCTCGAACTGCTTGAAGAAGTCGATGAGTTCAAGCATCGGGCGCCCGCCTCACCCGGCCTAACGGGTCAGTTTCGGGAAATCGTCGAAGAGCCCGATGGTGAAATTGAGCATTTCCGCGCCGAGGAACCCGGCCATGGCCGCGATTGTGATTGCCACCGCGATCAGCTTGATGCCGAAAGACAGCGTCTGTTCCTGAATCTGGGTCAGGGCCTGGAGCAGCGACACGACGATGCCCACAACCGATGCCACCACGATGGGGGGCATGGACAGGAGCATGACGAGGATCATGGCCTCCGTGATCTGGAACAGTGCGTCATCTGGCGACATATCGATACGATCCCGACCGCTTGCGTTACATGTACGTCTTCACGAGGCCGAGGATCAGCCGTGACCAGCCGTCCACCATGACGAAGAGGAAGAGCTTGAAGGGCAGCGAAATCGTCAGCGGCGAGACCATCATCATGCCCATGGCGAGCAGAATGTTCGACACGATCAGGTCGATGACGATGAACGGCAGGTAGAGAAGGAAGCCGATCTCGAAGGCTTCGCGAAGCTGGCTTACGGTGAATGCCGGCAGGACCACGGCAATGCTGCTCATTTCCAGATTCTGCGAGATCTCCGGCGGCCAGAGTTTGCGGGCGGCTTCGAAGAAGAAGGTCTTCTCGCGAATGTCGGCGTGGCCGTCGAGAAACCTGATCAGCGGTCCCTTGGCCGCGTTGAACGCCGTCTGCATGTCCTCCACGTTGCCGAAGGTGAAGTTGCCCGTCGACAGGATGGCGTAGGTCTCGATGAAGACCGGGGTCATGATGTAGCCGGAGAGGATGAGCGCCAAGGCGTTGAGCGCCATGTTGGGCGGGATCTGCTGCACGCCGAGGGCGTTTCTTACCAGCAGCAGCACGACCGACAGCTTGATGAAGGACGTCGCCACGACGGCCAGGAACGGAAACAGGGCCGCGACCGCCAGGACGAGTATCAGACTAAGTGGATCGGTCATTGTGGCGGCTCACATCCCGGATTCGGTCAGGCGCCCGCTCAGGTGCGGGAAAAGTGTAACTGGCTGATTCTCACGGCGACGCGGTCATCTATCTTCACGAGGTCGCCATGTCCAACGAGCTGGCCGTTGACCCGCATCGCGACGGAAATCCCGTCGGTGATCTCCGGCATGTCCAGTTCGACGATGCTGCCGGCCTGCCAGGCCTCGATCTCGGCGAGCGGCACCTGGCGCTCGGCGAAACCGAACTCGAGCGTCACCGGCAGAACCTTGTCGAGCGGCGCATCCGCCGCCGGCGTCGGATCCACCTGAGCCGTTTCCGCCGCGGCCTCGTCCTGCTGGCCGGCCTCTTCCGCCTGCCCTGCTTTGCTTTCAGCGTCCGTATCGGCACCGTCCTGTGCCGTGTCGTCCTGTTCGGTCTGCACTGTTCCACCCCTGTTGTCGCCGGATAGGCCATTGAGGAACCGGGTTCCTGTCCTGAACGAGCCCGAACAGGCCCAGCCTTCTTCGCCCCGGGCAAATTCGAATGTCAGATCCGCGACGCAGACATGGCGCACGCTTTCGGACAAGGACAGGAGCACCGCGTCACCCACCGCGATGTTTCTGAAGTCTTCGAGCGATAGGCGGCTATAGCCGGCGACCGGTCGCGCGGCGACGGAGATATGCTGGCCCAGCTCCCGCCACACCGCCTGGCCCGACATCCGGTCGGCCCCGAGCGTCTCGGCCACCATCCTCGGTGTCAGCCCGACGGTCGCCTCGACATTCTCCGCGGCGATGCCTGACACGGTCACCGCAAGCCAGGTCAGCTTCCCCGCCATACCGGGATCGCAGATCTCCGACAGGGCTCCGGTCGCCTCAAGTTTAAGGTCCGAGGAGACATCGTCCGGCATCGCGCCCAGAAGCGTCGATACGACCCCTTCGTAAAGCGCGCTGCGCAGCGGTTCGGCCACCACGGCGATGTCGGCATAGTTCAGTTCGAGATTGAACAGGGCATTGAACGGGAAACTCTCGCAGACGACGACCAGGTCGTCGCTGTCGCGCACCCTGATCCTGTGAGCGGGCAGTTGGCCATCGGGCCTGTCCGCCTGTCGGAACGAGATGGAACTCGTCTTGCCGGGCACCTGCACGGGCTGGCCCGAATAACTGAGCACGGCGTTCCAGAACCCCGTGTCGTCATGTTTCACGGCGATTTCGGAGGGTGTCCAGGGCGTCGTCAGCACGAGTCTTTTCCGGTTTCGCGAGACGCTGAAGGACTGCCTGCCGTTCTGCCATCGATACTCGAGGCACCATCCTCGCCCGAACCGACGGTGTCCAGGACCTTGACCACGCGGCGCGGAAACCGTTCCTGGAGCGTGCGGGCCAGCGCCTGCGCGGCCTGGAGCAGTTCATCCGACATGGCCCCCGTCACGCGCTCGAGCACCACTTCGAGCGTGGTCGCCGAAGAG
The DNA here is from genome assembly GCA_965227875.1 of Hyphomicrobiales bacterium. Taxonomy (GTDB): domain Bacteria; phylum Pseudomonadota; class Alphaproteobacteria; order Rhizobiales; family JAJFHC01. The sequence goes on along the minus strand of OZ245783.1, from coordinate 4,265,192 downwards.
TTGATCACGAGGCCGGAAAGCCCGTGGGTGCCGGCATCGAGCTGCAGCCGCAGGTTGACCGGCATGCCTTGTGCCGGCTGCATGGCGGACCTGAATGCGCTCTCGACGCGCGCGGACACGGTCTCCACCATCTCGCTTGTCCGCGCCGACAGTCCGGCCAGCTCCCTGGCCGCCCCGCCCGTGTCTCCGGCAAGCAGCCGGGACACGCTGGGCGGCTCCACCATGGCCAGAAGGCGCGGAACGTCGTCGTCCATGCCGTCGGCCCCGGCTTTGCCGCCGCCGTCGGCCACCGCCTGTTTCATCTTTTCGGCAAAGGCCGCCTCGCTGACCTGCTGGGCCACAGGGCGGCCATCCTGGCGCAACTGGTCTCCGCCGCTGAACCCGGCCGACGCGTGGCCGTCACGCGCGAACGGATTGCGTTCCCGGTCCGCGTTGCCGCGGCGCGCGAAGGCATCCTGTGTCGCCTGGGTCTCGGCGTGTGTCGGTTTGCCGATGGTCGTCATGCCGGTTTCGGTTTCCCCTTTGCGAAGAGATCCTCGATCTCCATTTCCTCCTGATGCTCGGCCAGCGCGACCGCTTCCTGAATCAGGCCGTCGGTGATGATCGTGTACTTGTCGCGCTCGCGTATCGCCTTCTGGTAATCGTCCTTGATCACCTGGAGTTCGTCAACGAGTCTGTCGCGCACGTGCACAGCCCGCTCGCGCTTGTCCTTCAGGCGTTCGTGGGCCTTCTCGAGATCGACGACCCGCCCCTTCACATCGTCCACCTCGAGCAGATCTATGACCTTGCCGTACACCTCCCGATAGATCGCCTCCTCGCGTTCGGGCAGCGTCATCTCGCTTTCGCGAACAATCTCCTCGGCACGCGCGAGGGCCTCGTTCGCATCGGCCACCTGCTGGCGCTTGACCTGGAGTTCGCTGAACAGGCGCTCCTCGCGGAGCGTCTTGACGCGCAGCAATGTCTTGAACTTGTCGATCATGACGACGCCAGTGACTTGAGCTTCTCGAGCGTTGTCTGGAAGTCGTCGAACTCGTTGGTCCGCTGCTGGAGAAACTCGTTGATCGGCTTGTATTTCTGGATCGCGATATCCGCGTCGGGATCGCTTCCCTGTTTATACTCCCCGATCTTCACGAGGAGTTCAACGTCGGCATACTTGGCCAGCCAAGCGTTTATCTGCCTTGCCCATTCACTGTGCTCTTCGGACACGACGGCGTCCATGACGCGGCTCTTGGACGAGAGCACGTCGATGGCGGGATAGTGGTTCGCCGCCGCCAGCTTGCGCGACAGGATGATGTGGCCGTCGAGAATGGAGCGGGTCTCGTCGGCGACCGGTTCGTTCATGTCGTCGCCTTCCACCAGCACCGTGTAGAGCGCGGTGATCGACCCCTTGTCGTTCATCCCGACGCGTTCCATCAGCTTGGGCAGGTTGGCGAAGACAGACGGGGGAAAGCCGCGCCGCGTCGGAGGTTCGCCGGCCGCGAGCCCGATCTCGCGCTGGGCCCGGGCGAATCGCGTGACGGAATCCATGAGGAAGAGGACCCTCTTCCCCTGGTCGCGGAAATATTCAGCGATGGACGTGGCGACAAAAGCAGCCTTGGCCCTTTCCATGGAGCTCTTGTCGGACGTGGCGACCACGATGACCGACTTCGCCAGCCCCTCCGGGCCAAGGTCGTGTTCGATGAACTCGCGAACTTCTCGGCCGCGCTCACCGATCAGCGCCAGCACCGTCACATCCACATCCGCGCCCTTCACGAGCATGGACAGCAGCGTCGACTTTCCGCCGCCTGCGGCCGCGAATATGCCCATGCGCTGGCCTTCGCCGCAGGTCATGATGCCGTCGAGAACGCGAAGCCCGAGCGACAGCGGCTCGGAAATGACGCGCCGGACCATGGGGTCGGGCGGGTCCTGGTAGACGGGATAATAGCCTTCCGGCGTGAAGAGGTCGGTCTTGCCGTCGATGAAGTTGCCGAGCCCGTCGATTACCCGCCCCTTGAGCCCCTCCCCGACGGCCACCGACTGCACCCTGCCGGTGGGCCTTACTTCGGTTTTCGGGGCGATGCCGTAGGTCTCGCCGATCGGGGACAGAAGCGCCTCGTCCTTGAGGAAACCGACCACTTCGGCCATCAGGCGGACCCCGGAGGCGCGCGTGTAGAGTTCGACGATCTCGCCGATTTCCACGTCGGCCACGACCGCGTGGATGATTGTGCCGACCACCTTCGTCACCCGCCCGGTCAGCGCGTAGGGTGTCTGGTCGGAGACGATGTTCCGGAACACGGGTCCGAATTCGCCGATCCGCGACGCGATCTGTTCCGATCGTGCGCTGGTCAGTTCGGCGATTTCGGACTCGAATTCAGCCATTTTCAGCCTCTGTCCGGACCTCCGCGTCCGGCTCCTTGTCGGATGTCGATCCGCGCATGTTGGTCAGGGCGCGATGCACGACCTCGCTGAGATCGTCGAGGGCCTGGGTCAGATCGCCATCGACGCGGCCGACGTCAGACTCGAGAATGATCTGCGGCGGCATCAGAGAGGGGTCCTCCACGACGTCCACGAGTTCGATCTCCGGGAACCCGCGCACGATTTCGTCGATCTTTTCGCAGAAAGTCTCGTAGAGCTGGGACGGTACGCGCAACTGGGCGCGCTTTTCGCGCCGCATCTGCTTGAGCGCGCTGCGCGTGATGGCTTCCGCCAGCGCCCTGTCGTCGAAGCTGTCCACGACCTTGCGAACGCAGCGGAAGACGACATCCGCCAGGTCCGCATCCATCTTGCGCAGGCCTTCGTCGAGCACAGCCTGGTCGGCGACGAGCCGTTCGAACGCTTCCCGGCGGGCCTGGTTTCGCCCCTCCTCCAATCCCCTGGCCTTCTCTTCCTCGAACGCGCGCTGGGCATCGGCAACGATCTCGTCCGCCGTCGCTCTCGCCTGGGACACGAGCCTGGTCGCCTCCTCGACCGACGAGAGCTGTTCGGCCTTTATCAGGGACGCGCCGTCGGAGATCCGGTACCCGATGTCCTTCAGGTTATAAATGCTGACCATTCGGGCACCTTTCTGCGCATCAGTTTCAGGACATGCCCGCACAGGATGTCGTCAAACCCCGTGGACGAAAGCCCGGTCCCGGCGTCTGCTTCCGACGCAAGCCGCAGGGCGAAAAGCGGGCCGAGCTCCGGTTCCACGGAAGTGACGAACCCGTACATGGCCCTGTGGCCTATCGCCAGGAACTCGGCGGCCGCCTGGGCGGTGTCCTCGTGGCCATCTTCCAGCCACCTGTTGCTCGACCCGTTGTCCAGCATCGCGAGCGGTGCATAGAGCATCGACGCTTCCCGGATCGCCGTGTTGTAGGGCTCATCTCCGATCACGGACCTGACCAGTTCACGCCGGGGCTTGAGAACGACCTGCAAAATGCGCTTGTGCAGCATGGCGGCCGCCAGCTGGCGCGCGGCGCGGTCGCAGGTCTCGTTCGCCGCGCACGACATCAGGACCGCGAGCCGGGTCTTCACTTCGCGGTCGAGCCGGTCCAGAAGCTCCACAGACACGGTAAAGCGGTCGAGGCCGAGCTTTTGGTTGAAGGCACGGTTCAACGGCCGCCTGAAATACTCGTTCTGCGCAATGAGTTTGATTTCGGACGCGAAGAACGGTTCGAAATTGCAATGGGGATCGGCGGCGATCCGGAGCGGCTCCACGAGCACGGAGGCGATCTGCGCCTTGAGCGGAAGCGCTTCGTTCTGCAGCGAGTTTCGTCCCTCTTCCACTCTTGCACTCCCCGCCCGGTCATCTGGTGTTCAGAAGACGCCCGTCCCGTCTTCCTATTCCGCCGGCACCGGTTCAGGTTCCGGCTGCTGGCCGCGGCGCGCACGCAGAAGGGCGATAAACGCCACGATGCACAAGACGAGCAGGACCAGCATGGCTACCGCTGCGGCGGTCACGATCTGCCAGAAGAAACTGACGTCGGAATTCTTGATGTTCAGCCCCGGCATGACCCCGGTGGTTTCGCTCTCGGCCTTTTTCGTCACAAGGCGCGACTGGATCGCTTCCACGAGGACGACGGTGACGTTGGCATAGTCGACCCCCTCGATGGCATTGCTGACGAGGCGCTTGATCTGGGGCGAGAAGTACTCGAGGTCGACGCCGGGACGGTGCTTGATGAACACCGCGGCGGACGACGGCTTGATCTCCTCGCCCAGTTCCGGCTTGTCGGGCAACACGATGTGCACGCGCGCGGTCAGGACGCCGTCGATTTCGCTCAGCGTCTTGGAGACTTCCTCACCCAGTGCATAGATGAACCTGATGCGCTCCTCGAAGGGCGACGACATGATGCCCGTCTTTTCGAACACCTTGCCGAGAGAGTCCCGGGTGGTGCGCGGATAACCGGTGTTGTTGAGAATGTCGATGGCGCGCAGCAGGTCCCCCTCCTCCACCTGCAACGTCACGGTATCGTCGACGACGACCTTGGAAGCGCTGATGTCCTGGGACAGCAGGATAGCCAGCATGTGGTTGGCTTCGCGTTCGGAAAGGTTCGAATACAGGTCGACCTTGCACGCCGTAACGAGAAGTCCAATCAGGATAACTGCAATAACGCGCATCGACTGCATAAATTCCCTCGAACAAGCCCCTCGCCGCAAAGAGCGGCTACTGCCCCTTCATGAGTGTGTCGAACGACTGGGTCGACTTGCCGGTGAGCTTGGATGCCACATCGATCAGCAGCGAGTACTTGACGACCTCCACCTGCATCGCCAGCAGAGACTTGCTGTCTCCCATCGGCCTGTTGATCATCTCGGTGATGCTGGTGTTCTGGGCATCGAACATGCCGCGCAGCTTTTTCAGGCCGCCGAGGATGAGATCGCCCGTGGAGGGCACTTCCGCCGGCCTGGCGGTCTTGTCCAGATCGAGAGACTTGAGAACATCCTGCGACGCGTTCTGCGCCGGCTGGACGCCGTCGGTCCTGGTCGCACCGCCAACAGTGCTCTGGGCAACCCTGATCTCGCCGGTATTCAGCCCGGTCTCCGGCTGGCCCGCACGCTCAAGGGCCGCCTCGAACCGCGCGACCGCTCCGGACGCGGTCCCGCCCGTGCCGGCCCCGAGTCCGTCAAGGGCGCCAGGGGCGAGTCCGGTTACAGAGGAACCCAACGTCGAGAAACCGGTTGCCATCTCTTCCTCCTCTGCCCGTCACAAGACCGCCTGCAACGATTCACGCCCAAGATTAATACCAGATTCTGCCACAATTTACATACGCATCATAAAATAGAAACAGCGGTTCGTGGAAGTCCCGCCCAATTCCCGCGTATCCTTAACGATCGACATTTCGCTTCAACTGGAATCCTGTTAGGTCATCACCCGCGCCGGAGGCGGACCGTTCCACACCGTGCCGCCTGTGCGCTGCCCCAAGCGGACCGGCCGGCTCCACCGGAAGGGTTTTCCCTTTTGTTCGAAAATGGCAATACCGTGGTCGACGTGCCGACGCGGGACGGGCGGAATTGGAGAGATTGCCGGCCACCCGGAACCGGTTCGCTGTTGAGGATCGAGTGTTGAACAAGGACTATTCGACCGTATTCGTCTCGTACTCGCCTGACGACAGGTCGATCGTGCCTGCGCTGCTGCGCGCGCTCATCGCCGACAAGCGGATCGAAATCCTCAAGAGCCCGGAACTGTCCAATTCGGTCGACGACTGGCACCGGAAGCTCACCTCGCTGATCATCCGCGCAGATGCGGTGATGTTCGTGATGACGCCCAAGTCACTGTCGTCGCAGGTCTGCCGATCCCACCTGGAATGTGCGGCGGAACGGAACAAGCGCATCGTCACCGCCGTCGGCGCCGACGTAGCGATCGACCAGATGCCCGATGCCCTGCTGCGCTCGACGAAGTTCCGGTTCACCAATCCGGACGAGTTCGAAACCTCGATGCCGGGGTTCCTCGCTGCACTCAAAGGCGCTGAACCGGATGAGGACGATGTTCCCGATCTTTCGGTACTCGACGAGGACGAACCGCTCGCTGACGAGGATGACGCGGATATCGAATCGGAACCGGACGGCGTCGACGGCGAACCGGAAACCGATATCGAGGGTACCACCGAAGTCATCGGCGATGACGCCGGCGAGGAAGACTATGTCGTCGTCGACGAGAACCAGGACGATGACGCGCCGGACGACGGTGAATCGGAAACCGAAGGCGACGACGAAACGGACGAGCTTTCCGGCGAGGACGTGAAGAAGATCTTCATCTCGTTTTCGTCCCGCGACCGCGCGTTCGTCGAGAACCTCACGGATTCCGTCGCCGATCGCGAATCGGTGGAAATCTACAGCAGCCCGGAACTCTCGACGTCGCTCGACGAATGGCGGTCCAACCTCGAGGACCTCGTGGCGGAGGCGGATCTCGTCCTGTTCGTGCACAGCAGGCATTCCGCTGTTTCCGAGGTTTGCGGCTGGCATCTGGAGATCGCCGAGAAGCTCGAGAAACCCGTCATTTCCGTTCTCGCCGAGGAGGTGGCGGATACACCGCCGCCGCCTTTGCCGAAGAACTGCGACGAGGTTTCGTTCGTCGCGGAAGAGTCCTTCGACGAAGCGCTCGACGACTTTATCGACCTCGTTTTCCGCGACATGGCCAATGCGGAGGCGCTTTCACAGGCCATATCCGAAAGACAGGAGACGCGCCAGGCCGCCACGGACGAAGAAACGGCCGCCGATGCGGGACGCGAGGAGACGGAGTCCGCGACGCCGCCGACCGATCCCATACGCCTCTTCGTCTCCTATTCACCCAAGGACAGGAAGTTCGCAGACGAGCTTTCCGAAGCCCTGAACGCCGAGAACAGCCTCGACCTGGTTCCCATGCCGAAACTCGGCACGACCGCCGAACAGCGCGCCATCGACCTCGAAGAGGCCTTCGTGGAGATCGACACCCTGCTGTTCGTGCTGAGCCGGCATTCCGTCGAGTCCGAGGCCTGCGGATGGCACCTGAAGGCGGCAAGCAAGCTCGGCAAGCGGATCATCGTCGTCTTCACGGAGGGCATCCCGGCAGAGTCCGCACCGGCGATCATAGAAGGGCGCACAGAGGTCTTTTTCACGCGGCGCGACGATTTCCGCGCAGCACTCGCGGAACTCATGGACCACCTCAATGCGGACATCGGCTGGATCAAGGAGCACACGCGGCTCGGTGTTCTCGCCCGGGAGTGGGACCGTTATCGACGTGCGGGCCCGCAACAGCTCGACGGCGACGACCGGGACCGGGCCCTGAAATGGCTCGCGAAACGGCCGGCCGGCGCGCCACCGGCGACCGATCTCCAGCGGGCGTTCATTTCAGCCGCCCCGGAGAATGCACGGCAGCCTTCCAGCCGCCGCCGCGCTTGGATCGCGGGGCTTGCGGCCCTTGCCGCCGTCACAATTGCCGGTGCCGGCGGTGCCGCCCTCGTGGCCTATTCCGAGAACCGCAAGACCACCGAACTGCGCCAGGAGCTCTCGGCCGCAGCCGCGAGGGAAACACTCATCCGGGAAGCCTCCAGGGCCGCCCTCGAACGCGCGGAACAGGCAGAGGCTGCAACCACGCGGACCGCGCAGGAAAAGCGTAAGGCCAAAGAGGATCTCGCGCGCCACCTCGCCGCCAATGACGACCTCGTCGTCGAAATGGCCCGCAGCCTGAAGAAGCAAACGGAGGTTCCCAAGAGCGCGATCGTGGCCGCCCTCGAGGACCTGGAGGCGAGACAGGCACAGGCAGAACTCGATGCTGGCGGAGCACTGGAACGCCGTCACCGGCGTGCAAGGGCCCTGCTTTCATTCATTGACGCCTATCTCATCGTCGACGAACCGAAACGCGCGCTGATGCGCGTGAGGGGTGCCCTGTCCATCATGCAGGAGCTTGTCAGGCAGACCCCGGAAAACCGCACCTGGAGACGCACGCTCGCGTCCATCTACCAGAAAGCGGGGACGGTCTATACCGAGCAGGGTTTCCTCGACGAGGCTCTCGCCGCCTTCACAGAGGCCCAGATCGTGAGGGAACGCCTCGTCGCCGAAATGCCCGAGGACGCGAAGCTGCGCTGGGACCTGTCGCTCTCCTATGACGGGGTCGGCAATACACAACTCGCACAGGGCTATCTGATCCCCGCGCTGGAATCCTACCGGAACAGCCTGCGGAACTTCCAGGGGCTCTCGGAGGCCGATCCCGAGAACGCGGACTGGCAGCACGGCATGTCGGTGGGGCACTCCAAGCTCGCGGTGGTCCACCTGAAGATGAACGACCGCGAGAAGGCGCTGGCGGAACTGAAGGAAGGCCGGGCGATCGCGGAGAAGCTCGCACTCGTCTTCCCGGACCAGAACCGGTGGAAACGCGATCTGGAGTGGTTCGAGAGCGAAATCACCGCGCTCGAGAACTGACGCGCGCCACTAGCGTTCGACACGCGGGCCGGGCGTCGGAGTGTCCTGATCTTCAAAAATTCGGAATTGTCGTGAATGCCTGGTGGGCGGTGACGGGCTCGAACCGCCGACCCTCTCGGTGTAAACGAGATGCTCTTCCAGCTGAGCTAACCGCCCGTTCCAGATGCTGCTCGCCCCGTTTACTTGCTTCGCTGTTTACGGGCAACAAAAAACCGGCCGGGTCGCTGCCCGGCCGGCTTTGAAGCTTCGTGTTCCCGGTCCGAAGGACCGCGCGGAACCTAGTTGTTGACCGCGTCCTTGAGCGGCTTGCCTGCCTTGAACTTGGGGTTCTTGGAGGCGGGAATCTTGATCTTGTCGCCCGTCCGCGGGTTGCGACCTTCGGAAGCCGCACGGTGGGTCACAGAAAAGGTTCCGAAGCCAACCAGTCGAACCTCGTCGCCGCTTTTCAGCGCGCTGGTGATGCAGTTCAATGTTGCTTCGATAGCGTCGCCTGCATCACTCTTCGACAGATTTGCTTCGCTCGCTACCTTTGCAATCAGATCATTTTTGTTCACGATCTTTTCCTCTCTTGGTATGGCCTCGATGATTCGTCATTGGGTCGGCCGTGGGCACATGCTCAATAGAAATTCCGCAGAAAAGCAAGCTTTTTGTACCTCAAAACGCCGTTGGGGCGTCATATCAACAACTTGAGGCGGGAAAAAGCCGAAAAACGGGCGGCCACAAGATGGCCGCCCGCAAAAAATCGCAGGTTTCTGCGAATCAGTGGGCCGTCAGGCCCGGGGTCGGGTCGTCGTCGGCCACTGCCGACTTGGCAACGTCCTCGGCCGCCGCCTCGTCCCATTCGATGGCCTCGGGCTGCTCCACCAGGGCCGCCTTGAGGACGTCGTCCATGATGGAGACGGGGATGATGTCGAGGCCGCTCTTGACGTTGTCGGGGATCTCGGCGAGGTCCTTGACGTTGTCTTCCGGGATCAGCACCGTCGTGATGCCTCCCCGCAAGGCGGCAAGAAGCTTCTCCTTGAGTCCGCCGATCGGCAGAACGCGTCCGCGCAGGGTGATCTCGCCGGTCATCGCGATGTCCTTGCGGACCGGAATGCCGGTCATGATGGACACGATCGCCGTCGCCATGGCCACCCCCGCCGACGGACCGTCTTTGGGCGTGGCGCCTTCCGGCACGTGGACGTGGATGTCCTTCTTGTCGAAGGTCGGCGGCTCGATGCCGAAATCGATGGCACGGGACTTCACGTAGGAATTCGCCGCGGAAATCGACTCCTTCATGACGTCGCGCAGGTTGCCGGTGACCGTCATCTTGCCCTTGCCGGGCAGCATGACGCCCTCGATAGTCAGCAGTTCGCCGCCCACCTCGGTCCAGGCCAGGCCGGTCACGACGCCGATCTGGTCTTCGCTCTCGGCTTCCCCGTAGCGATACTTCGCGACGCCGGCATAGTCGCCGACATTCTCCATCGTCACGTCGACCGCCTTGACGTCCTTGTCGGAGAGGATCTCCTTGATCGCCTTGCGCGCGAGATTCGCGATCTCGCGTTCGAGGTTACGCACGCCCGCCTCGCGGGTGTAGCGGCGGATGACTTCGCGCAGCGCCTCGTCGTCGATCGACCACTCGCCCTTTCGCAGTCCGTGGGCCTCGATCTGGTTCGGGATCAGGTGGCGGCGGGCGATCTCGACCTTCTCGTCCTCCGTGTACCCGGCGATACGGATGATCTCCATGCGGTCCATGAGCGGACCGGGGATGTTCAGCGTATTCGCCGTGGTGACGAACATGACGCTGGAAAGGTCGTAGTCGACTTCCAGGTAGTGGTCGTTGAACGAGTTGTTCTGTTCCGGATCGAGCACCTCGAGCAGCGCCGAAGACGGATCGCCGCGGAAGTCCGCGCCCATCTTGTCGATCTCGTCGAGCAGGAAGAGCGGGTTGGACTTCTTCACCTTCTTCATCGACTGGATGACCTTGCCGGGCATCGAGCCGATATAGGTGCGGCGGTGACCGCGGATCTCGGCCTCGTCACGCACGCCGCCGAGCGACATGCGGACGAACTCGCGCCCGGTCGCCTTGGCGATGGACTTTCCGAGCGAGGTCTTGCCGACGCCGGGCGGTCCGACGAGGCACAGGATCGGTCCCCGCAGCTTGTTCGTGCGCTGCTGGACCGCAAGGTACTCCAATATCCGCTCCTTGACCTTCTCGAGGCCGTAGTGATCGGCGTCGAGCACTTCCTCGGCCTTGGCGAGGTCCTTCTTCACCCGGCCCTTCACGTTCCACGGAATGGACAGGAGCCAGTCGAGATAGTTCCGGACCACGGTCGCCTCGGCCGACATGGGGCTCATCTGGCGCAGCTTCTTGAGCTCGTTCTGGGCCTTTTCGCGGGCTTCCTTCGTGAGCTTGGTCTTCTCGATCTTTTCCTCGAGTTCGGCAATGTCGTCCTTGCCGTCCTCTCCGTCGCCGAGTTCCTTCTGAATGGCCTTCATCTGCTCGTTCAGATAGTACTCGCGCTGGGTCTTCTCCATCTGGCGCTTGACGCGGCTGCGGATCTTCTTCTCGACCTGCAGCACGCTGATTTCGCTCTCCATGAGGCTGTACACGCGTTCCAGCCGCTCGGTGATGGACGTGAGCTCAAGCAGTTCCTGCTTCTCGGAAATCTTGATCGCGAGATGGGACGCGATCGTGTCGGCCAGCTTGGAGTGGTCGTCGATCTGCGTCACCGAACCGAGAACTTCCGGCGGCACCTTCTTGTTGAGCTTCACGTAGCTCTCGAACTGCGCAGTGGCCGAGCGCGACAGCGCCTCCATTTCCTCTTCGCTGCCAAGTTCGTCGCCGAGCACTTCGGCTTCAGCTTCGTAGAAATCGGCATTGTCGGTGTAGCGGCGGATGCGGCAGCGGTCCGCGCCCTCGACGAGAACCTTGACGGTCCCGTCGGGCAGCTTCAAGAGCTGCAGGACCGAGGCGACCGTACCCATGGGATAGATGCCTTCGGGCGACGGATCGTCGTCGCCAGCGTCCTTCTGAGCGGCAAGCAAGATCTGCTTGTCGTCACGCATGACTTGTTCAAGCGCATTGATCGACTTTTCCCGGCCGACGAACAGCGGGACGATCATATGCGGGAACACCACGATGTCGCGAAGCGGCAGCACCGGAAACACGTCCACCTGCCCGCCGGAACCGACCACGTCTGTGATGTCGCTGTTTTCCGTCATGGAATGATCACCTTTCGATAGATGTAAGGGGACGCACCCTCTTTGCGAGGCATGCGTACATGCGACCGTGCGATCTTCGCGGCAGGCGGGGCGCACGCGCCCGGCCGAAACCGCGAATCGTCAACAGCTTCGCACTGCAAGATAGGTGGCGTTCTTCTGCGAAGAGGTCAAGTGCGCGAGGCACTTGACCCGGAAATGCGCGAAATGGTTGTGGCTTTCCCGTCACGCACTCGTTTCGACATCTTCGGCCCGGTCCGCATAGATGTGCAGCGGGCTCGCGGACCCGTCGACGACGTCGTGCGAGATCACGACCTCCTCGACACCGTCCATGCTCGGCAGGTCGAACATCGTCTCCAGGAGAATGGATTCCATGATCGAGCGCAGGCCACGGGCGCCGGTGCGGCGTTCGATGGCCTTCTTCGAGATTGCGCGAAGCGCTTCGTCGGCGAAGGTCAGCTTGACGTCTTCCATTTCGAAGAGACGCTGGTACTGCTTGACGAGCGCGTTCTTCGGCGTCGACAGGATCTGAACCAGGGCGTCCGTGTCGAGGTCCTCAAGCGTGGCGAGGACCGGCACACGGCCGACGAATTCCGGGATCAGGCCGAACTTCAGAAGGTCTTCCGGTTCGACGGTCTTCAGTATCTCGCCGGTGCGACGCTCATCCTCGGCCTCGACCTGTGCACCGAAGCCGATGGACGTGCTCTTGCCGCGCTGGCCGATGATCTTCTCGAGGCCGGCGAAGGCGCCGCCGCAGATGAAGAGGATATTCGTCGTGTCCACCTGCAGGAATTCCTGCTGCGGATGCTTGCGGCCACCCTGGGGCGGGACGCTCGCGACCGTTCCTTCCATGATCTTGAGCAGCGCCTGCTGGACGCCCTCGCCCGACACGTCGCGCGTGATGGACGGGTTGTCCGCCTTGCGGCTGATCTTGTCGACCTCGTCGATATAGACGATGCCGCGCTGCGCGCGCTCGACGTTGTAGTCGGCGGCCTGGAGCAACTTGAGAATGATGTTCTCGACATCCTCGCCCACGTAACCCGCTTCGGTCAGCGTGGTCGCGTCGGCCATGGTGAACGGCACGTCGAGAATGCGCGCCAGCGTCTGGGCCAGCAGCGTCTTGCCGCAACCGGTCGGACCGATCAGGAGGATGTTCGACTTCGCCAGTTCGACGTCGTTGTTCTTGCCGGCGTGGTTGAGCCGCTTGTAGTGGTTGTGCACCGCGACCGAGAGCACCCGCTTGGCGTGGGCCTGGCCGATCACGTAGTCGTCGAGGACTTCGCAGATTTCGAGCGGCGTGGGAACGCCGTCGCTGGACTTGACCAGAGAGCTCTTGTTCTCTTCGCGGATGATGTCCATGCACAGTTCGACGCATTCGTCGCAGATGAATACGGTCGGACCGGCGATCAGTTTACGGACTTCATGCTGACTCTTGCCGCAGAACGAACAGTAGAGTGTGTTCTTCGAGTCGCTTCCGCCAACTTTGCTCATGGAGACTCCCTGACTTCTGTTCGACGCCCGCCCTGGGACAGGGTAGCAGGCGGGCGCGTTTCGGACCAGTACACCAATATGGGATGCAAGGCCGCCTTAGACAACGGGAGACGACACCTCGCAGGACGACCTCTCCACCATCGAATCACTATCTCAGCATGCTACCAATGCACTGATCAAGAATTCATTAACACGGCTGATGCACATGCCGTGCCAGACGCGGCGGAAATCACGAATCTTCCTCGCCTTCGGTCACTTCCCGCTTGGCGAGCACCTGGTCGATGAGACCGAATTCCTTCGCGGCTTCCGCCGTCATGAAATTGTCGCGCTCGAGCGCTTCCTCGATCTTCTTCACCGGCTGGCCGGTGTGCTCGGCGTAGATCGCGTTCAGGCGTCCGCGCAAGGCAAGGATTTCCCTGGCGTGAAGCTCGATGTCGCTCGCCTGGCCCTGGAAACCGCCGGAAGGCTGGTGAACCATGATGCGGGCATTCGGCAGGGCGAAACGCATGTCTTTCTGGCCAGCGGCCAGAAGCAGCGATCCCATGGATGCCGCCTGGCCCGTGCACAGGGTGGACACCGCGGGGCGAATGAACTGCATGGTGTCGTAGATGGCCATTCCCGATGTCACCACGCCGCCCGGCGAGTTGATGTACATCGAGATTTCCTTTTTGGGATTCTCCGCCTCGAGAAACAGCAGCTGTGCCGTAACGAGAGAGGCCATGTGGTCCTCGACGGGACCGACGACGAAGATGATGCGCTCCTTGAGCAGGCGCGAATAAATGTCGTAGGCGCGTTCGCCGCGGTTGGTCTGCTCGACCACCATGGGGACGAGCGTATTCATGTAGGTATCGATCGGGTCACGCATGGCTATGCACATCCTCAGCTTGCCGGAACTGTCCGGCTGACTATGACTCTGGAACCGGCGCACCTGATTCGGAACGGCCGAGCGGGAAACAGCGGCCACCCTAGTGCGATTCGATCACCGAAGTGTAAACCCGCGCGCGAGGCGCGAGGCGGCCTCCTTGTCAGGAGGCTGCGGACGCGGCTCCGGCGTCCTCGTCCTCGGGATCGCGGTACAGTTCGTCCTGGTCGACCTTGACTTCCTTGACGTCGGCCAGTTCCGAAATGAAGTCGACGACCTTCTGCTCGAAGATGGGCGCGCGCACTTCGGCCAGCGCCTGGGGGTTCTTCTGGTAGAAGTCGTAGACCTCGCGCTCCTGACCGGGAAACTGGCGCAGGCGATCCATGAGACCCCGGTTCAGTTCCTCGTCAGAGACGGTGATGTCGTTCTTCTCGCCAACGGCGCCGAGAACCAGGCCGAGGCGCACGCGGCGCTCGGCGATCTTGCGGTACTCCTCGCGCGCGGCTTCTTCGGTCGTGTCCTCGTCCTCGAACGTGGTCTTGGCGTGCTCCATCTCGTGGGTCACCTGGTGCCAGACCTGCTCGAATTCCTGGTCGACCAGCTTCTCGGGCAGCTCGAACTGGTGCGCTTCGTCGAGCTTGTCGAGCATGGCGCGCTTCAGCTTCGCCTTCGAGACCTGGTTGAACTCGTTTTCGACCTGTTCCTTCACCGCTTCGCGCAGCTTCTCGAGGTTTTCCATGCCGAGGCGCGAGGCGAGCTCGTCATTGATCTCGACATCCTTGGGGGCTGCGACTTCCTTGACGGTGACGTCGAACACCGCATCCTTGCCGGCGAGGTTGTCCGCGCCGTAATCGGCCGGGAACGTGACCTTGACCTCGACGCTGTCACCGGCCTTCGCGCCGACGAGCTGGTCCTCGAAGCCGGGGATGAAGGAGTTGCTGCCAAGTTCGAGCGGCGCGTCTTCCGCGGATCCGCCTTCGAAGGCCTCGCCGTCGATCTTGCCGACGAAGTCGATCGTCACGCGATCGCCGGTTTCCGCCGCGCCGTCCTTGGCCTCGAAGTCGCGCTGGCTGGACGCGATGCGCTGCATCGCTTCCTCGATATGGGTGTCACCGACCTCACATACCGGTTTCTCGAGGGAGAGCGTGGAGAAGTCGATCAGGTCGACCGGCGGGATGACCTCGAACGCCATGGTGTAGGACAGATCGGCCTTGCCGGACATGACCTGCTCGATCTCGTCGGCATCTTCTGTGAAGGAAATCTCGGGCTGGAAGGCCGGGCGCTCGTCCCTGTCCTCGAGGGCTTTCTGGGAAGACTGCGTGACCGTCTCCTGCACGACCTCGGCCATGACGGAGCGTCCGTAGGTCTTGCGCAGATGGGCGACGGGCACCTTGCCCGGGCGGAACCCGTTCAGACGGACCTGACCCTTGATCTCATTGAGCCGGTTCGAGAGCCGGTCTTCCAGTTCGGCGGCCGGGATCACCACTTTGAGTTCCCGCTTGAGACCTTCGTTTACGGATTCGACGATTTCCATTGCCATTCAACTTTCCTGTGTCCGGATGGCCGCCATCCGGGCGTAATTCCTGTCATAAGCGTGCAGCCCGGATAACGGTTCGACCGGCTGCGCCGTCTTGTGAAATCCATGCATCTTGGTGCGGGCGGAGGGACTTGAACCCCCACGGCTTGCGCCACCAGAACCTAAATCTGGCGTGTCTACCAATTCCACCACGCCCGCGAGCCGGCGGACTGGCTGCGCGCAATTCCGCGCTCTATAGCACAGGCGCTTTCAAAACCGCCAGACGGAATTTCGCTCATTTTCGACGCGGCCGAAATGGCCCTATCGCGTCCTGAAGAAGAGAATTCCCATATAGAGCAGGTAAAGCAGACCCGCCGCGATCAGAACCAGGACATCGGAGGGGATGAGGTCCTGGGCAAATGACGCGATCAGCAACCAGCCGAACACGATCATGCCGAGAAAAAGGGCCATTTGGGTTCTCCCTGTATCAGAACGGCACAAGATCCGTTCCTCTTGCGGGAGTGGCCGCAAGTCGGATGCCAGACTCCGGGTCACTCTCGACCGGCGGGAAACCTGCGTTCGTACCAGGTGACGTCGAAATAGCGCCCGAACTTGCGTCCCACCTCGCCGAAGGTGCCGATCGGCCGGTAGCCGAGCGAGAGGTGGAGACGGTTCGATGCGTCATTGGGCTGGGCGACCCCGCCGAGCGCGCTGTGGACATCCTCGTCCCCGAGTTTCTCGATCAGGTGACCGAGAAGCGCCCTGCCCCGGCCGCCGCCGTGCTTGTCGGGATTCACGTAGACCGTCGTTTCGACCGTCGTCTCGTAGGCCTTCTTCGGCCGGAACGGCAGGCTGTGGGCATATCCGCAGATGACGCCGTCCTCCTCCAGCACCACCAGGCGGTTGCGCGGGGACTCCGCGAACTTCTCGAACCACGCCATGCGTTCGTCGAGCGTGAGCGGCACCACATCGAACGTGATGTGGGTGTTGATCACATAGTGGTTGTAGATCTCGAGCAGCGCCGGCACGTCGTCCGCAACTGCGTCGCGCAGAATACGGCTCGTCATCAGGTTCCTCCGCTATCCATGTTCGCAAGCACCGTCCGCAGCATGTCCGGCAGGTCTTCGGCGATGAGGCCGCGGCCGCAAAGCCGGCCGGCCTCGCCGTGCATCCACACCGCCGCGCAGGCGGCTTCGAAGCCCGGCATACCCTGCGCAAGCAGGCCCGAGACGATGCCGGCGAGAACGTCGCCGGAACCCGCCGTCGCGAGATCGGGTGGCGCGTTGGTGTTGAGAGCCGCACGCCCGTCCGGAGCGGCGATCACCGTCGTCGGGCCCTTGCGCACGCATATCGCGCCGCTGCGCCGGGCGGCGTGACGCGCGGACGTGAGATGGTCCGCCGCCGTTCTGGCGATGTCGGGGAAAAGGCGGGCGAACTCCCCGTCATGGGGCGTCAGCACAGTGGCGGCCCGTCGTCTCGCGATTCTCGCGAACAGGGCTTCCGGGGCACCGTCGAAGGAGGTGAGCGCATCAGCGTCGAGCACCGCATGTGCGCCTGAGGCCAGTACCGTCCGGACTTTCTGGCGTGTCGGTTCGCCGACGCCAAGGCCCGGTCCCGCGACGACGCTGTTGAGGCGGCGGTCTTCCAGCATGCCGGCGAGATCATCGGCATCGTCCACGCGGCGCAGCATGATCGCGGTCAGATGCGTGGCATTCACCGCCATGGCGAGACCAGGCGAGGCCACGGTGACGAGGCCCGCCCCCGCCCTCAGGGCTCCGCGGGCGGCAAGGCGCGCCGCGCCGGTTGATTCGGGCCCGCCAGATAGCACGACCGCATGGCCGCGCGCATATTTGTGCCCATGGAGGTCGGGAACCGGAAATGCGGCAGACCACACGTCCCGCGCGTTGTGCCAGGCGGATGACTTCACGTGGGTACAGGCGCTGTCCGGGATGCCGATGTCGGCGACGACCAGTTCGCCGCAATGCGACCTGCCCGGCAGCAACAGGTGTCCTGGTTTGGCCCGAAAGAAGGTGACGGTCAGTTCCGCATCGAAGACCGCGCCGCCGGTCGCCCCGGTGGTTCCGTCCACCCCGCTCGGCACGTCGACCGCCACGACGGTGGCGCCGCTCGCGTTGACCAGCCCGGCCAGGTCGGCCGCCCTGCCCTCGAGGGGCCGGGTCAGACCCGCGCCGAACAGCGCGTCGACCACCAGGCCGCCCGCACGGGCGTCCGGCAGGTCATCGGTCCGGGCATCGACGACGGGTCCGGTCCATCTGTCGAGCATCGCCGCCGCATCGCCCGCGACGCGGTCCCTGTCGCCAAGAAGGCAGACCGTCGCCGGCCAGCCCCTGCCCGCCAGGAGCCGCGCGATGACGAAGCCGTCGCCGCCATTGTTGCCCGTGCCGCAGAGCACGGAGACCGGCCGCGGCGCGTGACGGCGGCAGATCTCGTCGGCGCACGCCTTGCCGGCGGCTTCCATCAGCACCGTGCCGGGGATACCGCCGTCCATGGCGAAGCGGTCGGCGGCATACATCTGTTCGGTTGTCAGGATCTCTGCGGCCATGGGCGGTGGATGTCTCCGTCGGCGGCGGCGCGCCCGTCAGGCGGCACCGAGAAAGCGTTCGAGCCTCGCTGCGGCTTCCTCCATGACCTCGTCGCGCTTGCAGAAACAGAAGCGCACGAGCGAGTTGGGCACGTCCTTCGTGTCGGGATGGTAGAAGGCGCTCATCGGCACCGCGGCCACCTTCGCGTTCACCGCAATATGCTTGCAGAAGTCGAGATCGCTGCCGTTGAACCCGAAGCGGGCGACGTCGGCAGTGAGAAAGTAGGTGCCGTCGCAAGGCAGCACGGGCAGGCCGATGCGCTCGAGCGTGCCGCTCAGGAGGTCGCGCTTGGCTTCCAGTTCGCCGGCGAGGCTGTCGTAGTAGTCTCCGGACTGGTTGAGCCCGAGGGCCACGGCATATTGCAGCGCGGGCGGGGTCGTGAAGGTCACGAACTGGTGCGCCTTGGCCACCGCGGACATGAGCTGGGCCGGGCCGGAAATGTACCCGACTTTCCAGCCGGTCAGGGAAAACGTCTTGCCGGCCGAGCCGATGCGCAGCGCACGGTCGCGCATGCCGTCGACACAGGCTAGCGGCAGGTGCCGGCACCCGCCGAACGTCAGGTGCTCGTATACCTCGTCGCAGACCGCGTAGGCATCATGCCGTTCGAGAAACTCCGCGATCATCTCGAGCTCGGCACGCTCGAAGACCTTGCCGGCCGGGTTCATCGGCGTGTTCAGGCAGATCAGCTTGGTGCGATCGGAAAACACGGCCTCCAGGTCTTCCCGCGTGAAGGACCACTGCGGCGGCTTGAGCGACAGCACCTTCACATCGGCGCCGCACCGCCGGAGCATGGGCAGGTAGCAGTCGTAGAACGGCTCGACGAGGATGGCCTCGTCGCCGGGATTGAGCAGCGCCATGAAACAGTCGGCCAGCGCCTCGGTCGCCCCGGACGTGACGACGACCTCGCTCTTCCAGTCGTACTCCAGGCCGTAGAACCGGAGGTCGTGATCGGCGACCGCCTGGCGCAGCTCCGGAACGCCCGTCATCATGGGGTACTGGTTCGGACCGTTGCGCACCACCCGTGCGGCTTCCTCGAGGATCTCAGCCGGCCCGTCAACGTCAGGAAACCCCTGTCCGAGGTTGATCGCCTCGTTCTCGACGGCGATGTCGGACATGACCTGGAAAATGGTCGTGCCGAGATTGTCGAACACGGTGTTCAGTTGTGGTTCTGCAACAGTCATTCCCGGGGGCTGCCTCTCGTCGCGATCGTCTTATGCCGGCAAGTCTTAGCGCATTCTGGGCAAATCGGAAGCAGGAAGCGGGCAAAGCCGGGGTGCAATCGCCTGCCCGTTTTTTGTGCAACATGCCTGCTTTTTAGCCACAAAGGCTCTACACTTGCCGCGGGTTATGACCGTTTTTTCATCGCATCCGACACAAGCCTGTTGTTTTTCAATGCCTTAACGGGCGTCGGAAAAACTGGCACGAAGGATGCTAAACCCGAGAGCGACGAAGTACGGACCGCGCTTCAGCGGTCGACACGTCTGACAGGACGTCAAATATCGTGAGGACATGACGCCATGAAAAAAATCGAGGCGATAATCAAACCGTTCAAGCTGGACGAAGTGAAGGAAGCACTGCAGGACGTGGGCCTGCAGGGTATTACCGTGACCGAGGCCAAGGGTTTCGGCCGCCAGAAGGGTCACACGGAACTCTATCGCGGCGCCGAGTATGTCGTGGATTTCCTGCCGAAAGTGAAGATCGAGCTCGTGCTCAACGAGGACATGGTCGAAAAGGCCCTCGAAGCCATCCAGGGCGCGGCCCAGACCGGCCGCATCGGCGACGGCAAGATCTTCATCTCCAACGTCGAGGAAGCGATCCGCATCCGGACCGGTGAAACCGGGGCGGCCGCGATCTGACGCGTCCCGCGAGACTTCGCTTCCAGCCGCCGGGCCCGCCGGCCGGAACGAACCCAACCCGCGGGCCGGCCAAATCTTCCAAGAAAACCACCAAAGAGGACATCAGAGGTACAGGACATGGCAACAGCTGACGACATCATCAAACTGATCAAGGAAAAGGACATCAAGTTCGTCGACCTGCGGTTCACGGACCCGCGCGGGAAGATGCAGCACGTCACGATGGACGCGTCGATGATGGACGAAGATGCGTTCGCGGACGGCATCATGTTCGACGGTTCGTCGATTGCCGGCTGGAAGGCGATCAACGAATCCGACATGACGCTGATGCCCGACGTGGACGCCACGCATATCGACCCGTTCTACGGCCAGACGACGCTCGGCGTCTTCTGCGACATTCTCGATCCCGGCACCGGCGAGGGCTACTCCCGCGATCCGCGGATGACGGCGAAGAACGCCGAAGCCTACCTGCAGCAGACCGGCATCGGCGACACGGTGATGGTCGGCCCCGAAGCCGAGTTCTTCATCTTCGACGACGTGCGCTTCGCCGCCGACCCCTACAACACCGGCTTCAAGCTCGATTCCGTGGAACTGCCGACCAACACGGACACGGAATACGAGATGGGCAACCTCGGTCACCGTCCGCGCACCAAGGGCGGCTACTTCCCGGTCAACCCGATCGACAGCTGCCAGGACATCCGTTCGGAAATGCTCAGCGTCATGGGTGAAATGGGCGTGGCGATCGAGAAGCACCACCACGAAGTGGGCGCGGCGCAGCACGAGCTCGGCATCAAGTTCAACACGCTGACCACGATCGCCGACCACCTGCAGATCTACAAGTACGCGATCCACAACGTCGCGCACGCCTACGGCAAGAGCGCCACGTTCATGCCAAAGCCGGTCTACGGCGACAACGGCACGGGCATGCACTGCCACCAGTCGATCTGGAAGGACGGCAGCCCGCTGTTCGCCGGCAACCAGTATGCGGACCTCTCCGAGGACTGCCTCTACTACATCGGCGGCATCATCAAGCACGCCAAGGCGCTCAACGCCCTGACGAACCCCTCGACCAACTCCTACAAGCGTCTGGTCCCGGGCTTCGAGGCGCCGGTCCTGCTGGCCTATTCGGCGCGCAACCGTTCGGCGTCCTGCCGCATCCCGTTCACGTCCTCGCCCAAGGCGAAGCGTGTCGAAATCCGCTTCCCGGACCCGACGGCCAACCCGTACCTCGCCTTCTCGGCGATGCTGATGGCCGGCCTCGACGGCATCCAGAACAAGATCCACCCGGGCGACCCGATGGACAAGGACCTCTACGAGCTTCCGCCGGAAGAACTCAAGGACGTCCCCACCGTCTGCGCTTCGCTGCGCGAGGCACTCGCCAGCCTGGAAGCCGACCACGAGTTCCTGACCAAGGGCAACGTGTTCACCGCCGACCAGATCGAAGCCTACATCGATCTCAAGATGGACGAGGTCATCCGCTTCGAGCACACGCCGCACCCGGTCGAGTTCGACATGTACTACAGCGTGTAACGGCTGGGACGCCGGCGTCGGACGTACTTCGTCTTCGTACGCCTCACAACCGACGCCAGCGTCTCAAGACTGGCCGGGGCCTTTCCAAGGCTCCGGCCTTTTTGCATGCCGCATGCCGACCACCCGGACCGCAACGATCTACACCGGTCCGACGCCGCTCAGGCGACACCACGGGCGACCATGCGCCGCTTGCACAAAACCGCCCTCGCCCCCATAAGGTCGCGAAGGCATAATATCCATTGATTCGTTGGCGTTTTCGGAGAGGCACCGGAACCGCGCAGAAACCAAGAAGCGGCATGGCAAACATTCACGATCTTTTTCACAAGCTCGAAGACGAGATCGGCGACGAAAAACCCGCGAAGAAACCGGCCAAGGGCGCAAAGCGCAAGGTTCCCGGCGCGGAAGACGGGTATTCGGCGGCGGATATCGAGGTCCTCGAAGGGCTGGAGCCGGTTCGCCGCCGTCCCGGCATGTATATCGGCGGGACCGACGAGAAGGCGCTTCATCACCTCTTCGCCGAGGTCATCGACAACTCGATGGACGAGGCTGTCGCGGGGCATGCGTCCTGGATCGAGGTGTCGCTGGAGAAGGACGGCTGGCTGAGCGTCACGGACAACGGCCGGGGCATTCCCGTCGACCCGCACCCGAAGTTCAAGGACAAGTCGGCGCTCGAGGTCATCCTGACCACCCTCCATGCCGGCGGCAAGTTCGATTCCAAGGTCTACGAAACGTCGGGCGGTCTGCACGGCGTCGGCGTGTCGGTGGTCAACGCGCTTTCCGAAACGCTCGAGGTCGAGGTCGCCCGCGGCCAGGAACTTTTCCGCCAGACCTTCAAGCGCGGCGTACCCACGGGCAAGCTCGAGCATCTCGGCAAGATCAACAACCGGCGCGGAACGAAGGTGCGTTTCCTTCCCGATCCCGAAATCTTCGGGAAAACCGCGCAATTCAAGCCCGCCCGCCTGTTCAAGATGTCGCGGTCGAAGGCCTATCTCTTCGGCGGCGTCGAGATCAGGTGGTCCTGCGACCCCTCGCTGATCGGCGAGAAGGACACCACCCCTGAAAAGGAGACGCTGCATTTCCCGGGAGGGCTGCGCGACTACCTCGCGGCGACCCTCGAGGGCCGCACGCTCGTCACGCCGGACATATTCGCCGGCAAGGTCACCAAGAAGGGCGGCCACGGTTCGGTCGAATGGGCGATCGCCTGGTATGGCGGGGCGGACGGCTTCGTCAATTCCTACTGCAACACCGTGCCGACCATCGAGGGCGGCACCCACGAGGCCGGTCTGCGCGGCACGCTCAACCGCGGCCTGAAGGCCTATGGCGAACTGGCCGGCAACAAGAAGGCCCAGCAGATCACTGCCGAGGACGTGATGGGTTCGGCCGGCGCCATGCTCTCGGTCTTCGTGCGCGAACCAGAGTTCCAGGGCCAGACCAAGGAAAAGCTGGCGACGACAGAAGCCACCAAGATCGTGGAATCCGCGGTGCGCGACCATTTCGACCACTGGCTGACCGCCAATCCGAACCAGGCGAACAAGCTCCTGGAGTGGGTCATTGACCGGGCCGAGGAAAGGCTCCGCCGGCGCCAGGAACGCGAGGTCAACCGCAAGACGGCGGTGCGCAAGCTGCGCCTGCCCGGCAAGCTCGCCGACTGTGCCCAGAACTCCGCGGCCGGCTCGGAACTCTTCATCGTGGAGGGCGACTCGGCCGGCGGCTCGGCCAAGCAGGCCCGCGACCGCAAGACCCAGGCCGTCCTGCCGCTGCGGGGCAAGATCCTCAACGTGGCCAACGCCACGGCCGGCAAGCTTGCCCAGAACCAGCAGATTTCGGACCTCGTGCAGGCGCTTGGCTGCGGCACGGCCTCGCGCTACCGCGACGAGGACCTGCGCTACGAGAAGGTCATCATCATGACCGACGCCGATGTGGACGGCGCCCATATCGCGTCACTGCTGATCACCTTCTTCTACCGCCAGATGCCCCAGCTCATCGACCATGGCCACCTCTACCTGGCGGTGCCGCCACTCTACCGGATCAGCCAGGGCGGCAAGACGCTCTACGCGCGCGACGACGCCCACAAGGACGAGCTCCTGCAAAGCGAGTTCACGGGCCGCGGAAAGATCGACATCGGGCGCTTCAAGGGTCTGGGCGAGATGCTGCCCGCGCAGCTGAAGGAAACCACCATGAACCACAAGACGCGTACGCTTCTGCGTGTCGCCGTCGCCGAGGACGATCGGGCGGACACGTCCTCCACGGTCGACCAGCTCATGGGCAACAAACCCGAGGCGCGCTTCCAGTTCATCCAGGACCGGGCGGCTTTCGTCACCGAACTCGATATCTGACGAGCCCGAAGCACCGCATCAGACGCCCGCAGCATCGCCCGTACGGCCCACACGTTGTGGGTGTGCGGGGCGAACTGCCGTGGTAGGCTGGTGCCTCCCCGCCGACGAGTGTCCGCCTGCTCCCATGCCACTGTCCCGTTCCGACGTGCTGCCCGAAGATGACCTTCCCCGAGGCGACATGCTTCTCGAGGAAGGGCGCGCCCTCGCCCGCGACTGGAGCGTCGGCCCCTGCCCGTTCCTCACCCATTACGACACCGACAGCGAGTGGTCCTTCAAGCGTAGGGCCATGGCCGAAGGGCGGATCATGCAGCACGCGCAGATCGGTTTTCGCGATCCTGCGAAGTCCGGCGAGGCCTATGCCTCGGTCTACGATGCGTGCGCTTCACACGGGGTAACGGTGCACCGCTACGGCATCTGCCTCGACTGGTCGATGGGCTACAGGCGGGCCGACCGCGACGGCAAACTCCAGGGCACCGGGCTCATCCTCGACCGGCCGGAAGACTTCGCCCGGCTTACCGCCAGAGCACCCGTCGCACCCCATTTCGGAGATTTCGTGCTGGGCTTCCCGGCCGCCGTCGAGAATACCTGCGCGGCCCTTGCCGCCGGTTCGACCTCCATCGGAAATCTCGGGCAGTACTTCACTTTCAGACTGCCCGGCCATGACGACGATATCGACGCCACGGCCCAGACGGTTCGCGCGCTCGGTCTGATCGCGGCCCAGGACCGGACGGTCCTCGTGCATTCCAACCTCGATGACGGCTTTGCGGCCCTTTTCGTCGACCTCGCCTCGAGCATCGGCGCTGTCCTGCTGGAGCAACACGTGGTCGACCGTCTGTGCGGCGCGCAGGTGTCTCACTGTTTCGGCCACCACTTCACGCGGCCGCTGCACCGCATGGCCTTCCAGAAAGCGCTGGGCACCGTCAGCGAGACGCCGGGGACCATGGTCTACGGCAACACGGTGAGCTATCGCGGCACGCCGGCGGCGAACTATGCCAGCCTGTCGGCCTATCTCACCGCGGATATTCTCGCCCAGATGCGCGCTCCGACGGGACATGCGGTCAACCCGGTCCCGGTACTGGAAAACGAGCGCATTCCCGACATTGAAGAGATCGTCGACGCGCAGCTCTTCTCGGGCGAACTTGTCCGCCGGGCAGAAGGTTTCGAAACCCTGGTCGACCGGACGTCCATCGACGATACGGCAGAACGCCTCGTGGCCGGCGGCCGGCAGTTTCGCGACCGGGTTCTCGCCGGGCTGGCGGCGGCGGGTATCGACACCGGCGACGCCTTCGAAACCCTGCTCGCCCTGCGCCGGATCGGCAGTCGCCGCCTCGAACGGATGTACGGACCAGACCGCGGCGTGCCGCACGTCAGTTCGGGGCTCTTGGAAGAGATTTCCGACGCCGCCAGGGCAACCGTCGCACAGGCCGACCCGGCCGACCTGGAGAGCATTCGAGACGCCCGACTGCGCATTCTGGTCGCCGCGACCGACGTACACGAACACGGCAAGATGCTTCTCGACGAAACCTTCTCGGGGCTCGGGATCGATCTGGTCGACGGCGGCGTTTCCGCCGACCCCCGGGTCGTGGCGGCTGCCGCGCGGGACCGTAACGTCGACGGCATCGCCATCAGCACCTACAACGGTGTCGCCAGGAAATTCCTTACAGACCTACAGTTACATCTCGGGGATGGTGAAAGAATGCCGCCTGTCTTCATGGGCGGCCGCCTCAACCAGATCCCGGACAACTCCAATACCAGCCTGCCGGTCGACGTCGCCGACGAGCTCGCCGCCGCAGGCGCGATCGTCTGCCGGAACCTTGAGGATGCTCTTCCGGAACTCACGAAAATCGCACGATCCAGGAACCGGCAAGGGAAAGCGACATGACCCCGGGAAGACTAGGTGTCATCGGCGTCGGTCACCTGATCGAACATCTCTTGCCCGGACTGGTCGACGGCGGCATCGCACCGGGAGACATCGTTCTCTCGCCGCGCAACCGTGACACCAGCGCCCGCCTCAGGGACAGCCTGGGCGTCGACGTGGCGCCCGACAACCAGTCCGTCATCGACGCCTGCGGGACGGTGTTGCTGTCGGTGCGTCCGGCCCATGTGGACGATGCCCTGAGGAAATTGGACTGGCGCGAGGGCCGGCACCTGGTTTCCCTGTGTGCCGGCGTTTCCATGGAACGCCTCCGCGCGGGCGCGCCGGGCGCCACGGTGGTCCGGGCCATGCCTGTCACGGCTGGAAAATACGGCGCGAGTCCCACCTGTATCTTCCCCGACGATCCGGTCGCCAGTGCCCTGTTCGCCAGGATCGGCACCGTTGTACCCATGGATACGGAAACAGATTTCGAACTTTGTGCGCCGGCGGCGGTCTATTATGTGCTGGCGCAGGAACTGATCCGCGTGTTTGCCGGACAACTGGAGCGGACGGGAATTCCATCGGATCTGGCACGCGGGTTGATCGCCCGGATGACTACGGCAGCGGGGACCATGTCCGACCGCGAGCGGGCAGTGGATCTAGAAACGCTTGTTTCGTCCTATTGTCTACCCGGCAGCCTGTCGGCGTCCGCGCTCAAGGTGCTTCAAAATCATTCAGCCTTCGACGGATGGGAAGCCGCGTACAGGCACGTTGTGGAACGCACTCGTCGCGACTGACCCTCGAGGCGACAGAAAAGTCGCGGACCGAATCCCGTGGGAGGAGCGATCTGTCCGCCTGTTCAGCCCACCCTGACGCGCTGGAGAAAGTCGTCCATCGCGCGCCGCATGTTCTCGGATCGCTCGAACACCGATGAGACTGACTGAAGCATTTCATCGGAAAGTTCGCCGGTCCTGGTGGCGGAATTACTGACCTCGACAATCGATCTGCTGACTTCACCGGTTCCGGTTGCTGCCTCTGATACGTTCTGGGCAATTTCGGACGTGGCCAATTTCTGCTGTTCCGCAGCCGTGGCCATAGTCGCCGACTGCTCGGCGATGGAACGGACCATCTCGGTGATCGACTTCGACGCGGAGCTCGAGGCCTCCACCGCGCTTCTCATCTGTTGAATCTGCAGGTCGATGTCCTTCGTCGCCTTCGCTGTCTGATCGGCGAGCATTTTCACTTCTGTCGCAACGACGGCAAAACCCTTGCCCGCGTCACCGGCTCTGGCCGCTTCTATCGTGGCATTCAGGGCCAGAAGGTTGGTCTGCTCCGCGATATCATTGATGAGCATGGTCACATTGCCGATTTGCTCGACGACGCTTTGCAGAGATGCCACGGCAGCGTTGCTGCGCTCCATCTCCGTTTCTGCCTTCGTGGCGAGTTCGGACGACCGGTTTATCTGACCGCTGATCTCGTTGATGGACGAAACGAGTTCTTCGGTAGCGCTGGCAACCGTCTGTACATTGGACGTAGCTTCTTCGGATGCGCTGGAGACGATTATCGACTGATGGGTCGTTTCCGATGCGATCGTTGCAAGGCTCGATGCTGTCGAATTGAGTTGCTGTGTCGCCGAAACAATGTCGGCCGTCATGCCGCCCACAGATTTTTCGAACTCATCGGCCATCAGGTTCATTTCTTCGCGCTTTTCTGCTTCGCTCCGTTTCTTGTCCCTCGCGGCGGTTTCTTCCAGTTCGCGAGTTCGCATGAGATTCCGCCGGAAAACGGCAAGGGCATTGCCCATGCGTCCTATCTCATCGCCACGATCGAACACCGGTACCTCGGTGTCGAGTTTCCCGTCGGCCAGCCTCAAAGTGGTCGCGGCCAGCGCGGACAGCGGCTTTGACACCGTAATGTAATTCAGGACGCCCATCAGCACTGCGAAACCGACAACGATGATCGCGCTGATCCCTGCAACCCTCTCAACAAGTGTCAATTCGCTCGCCTGGATCTGGGCGAGGTCGGTACGGCGGACGGACAGATTCGCTTGGACACTGCTAAGGTCTTCCTGGATCTTTTGCAGCAGGATAGCGGACCGGCCCGTTACTTCCATCGCCTTGGCCAGGTCGACCGTCATCGGGTCCCGCATAAGGAGAATCTGCTGCCTTGCGAAGGTTTCATACCAGTCAGACCATTTTTTTGTCGCCGCTTCGAGCGATCCCGACTCGTAACCTGCCAGCGCGAGGTTCCTGCCCGTGTCGGCGAATCTCTTGCCGATTTCCTCGGTGGCGGTTTCTGTGGCGGTTGCCCACTTCCGGTCACCGGTCAGCAGAAAATTCTTCAGTGCGACGGTCTGGTCGAGGACCGCGAGTTCAAGGCTTAACACTTCATCTGACAAAGCCTGATTGACCGAATTCTCGTTCACTGCGGCCACTGCGCTGAGCGAGCGAGTGTAGGAAACGTAACTTGTCGCCAAGCCGATAAGAGCCATCGTCGCAAAGGCAAGCAGACCCTTCTTTGCAACCGAAATATTGTTCCAGAATTTCATCTTTCGTGCTCCGAAGCGGTCAGCTGCCCGCGCCATGTCGACGGGCAAGTTCCGTGAGATTTACTTCGATGGTCACCGCGCCGATCGGCGTGTTGCCGCTCTCGTCGGTTACTGTCCTGTTGATCTGGGCGCGCCAAATCATGAATTCATCATCCCACTCCGGTTCATCGACAAAAATCGTGCCGGCTCCCTTCGGAAACGTTTTCTTGAATTTGCTTTCGTCGCCTTGCCAGAAATCGCCCGTAATTGACGACTGTCCGACGTTGAGGCCATGGCGGTCCATGACGAATATCTCTACGAACAGTCCAACCGACCGCCCCTGCATGCGCGAAAGGTACACCGAAAGCGGATTCGACAGCGTCGCCGCGATCAAGGGCTTGTCGTCCTTCTCCAGTTCGGCACGCCACTGCTTGTCGAGGCGGTCAATCTCACTCTGTGTGACTGACGCATAACGATCGTTCTGCGCATTGACAGACAAGCGAACGATCTTGGAATCGATCCAGCCGTCGATGAGTTTGTGCAATTCGGGCGTGATCAGTGCGTTTGGATTTGGCGCAGGAGGTTGCGCATTCGTCGTTGCAGAAGTACCGACGAGCATGAGTGCAAATGCACAAAATACGAAGAAGGCTTTCATGGACGAGTCCCGGTAGAGAGTTTAGCGCGAACCGTAGGGCAAACACTGTTAACCAAAGGTAACTCGCGCGAGCCGTAACGATCTTCCTCTACCCTAGATTGTAGCCTCCAAATCGCGACGACCGACTTTCTCGCCTAACCGTCAAGCCAGGTTTTCAAGAGCGACGAAACCTCGACAGGTTTTTCCATAGTCGTAAGATGTCCGCATCCGGCCAGAATGTGCAGCGTCGCACCTTCAATCAGTTCCGCCATTTCCTTCGCCATTTCGGGAGGCGTGATGACGTCCTCCTCTCCCACCACGATGCTGACCGGACAACGGATTGCGGGCAGGTCGGCGCGCCTCTCCCGGCGCGTCATGATGGCGTTCATCTGATTGTGGAAACCGGCTTCCCCCACCTCTTCAGCCATGCGGACCACTTCATCGACGAGGCTGCGGTCCTCGAGCCGCGACGCATGGAGAAGGCGCGGGAGAAGTGCGGTCTGCACGGCGGCCACGCCTTCCTCCCGGCACAGCGCGACGAGCTTGCGCCGGGCGGCAATGTGTTCGGTCGTGTCGGCCCGGGCGTTGGTGTCGAGGAGAGCCAGACGCTCCACACGGCCGGGCGCCCGGCGAACGATCTCGAGAGCGACGTAACCTCCCATCGACAGTCCGGCCACGGCGAAACGGTCCGGCGCCGCCGCGAGGATCCGCTCCGCCATGGCCTCGATCGTGTCGTCCAGGGCATGCTCGGTGACGGTCACCTCGCGACCGGCCCCGAAGGCGGCGATCTGGGGCGCGAAGAGCCTGTGGCTGCACAGAAGTCCGGGGACCAGCAACAGGGGTGTGTTCATGCGATGTCCTTCACGTGGGTCGATCCTCTGTCTCTCGCCGCGTCAGTCCCTTCATCGAGGCCCCGTTCCGGCGCTCCGGCACTTTCACCAGACTAACCCTGAATCAAAGGAAATCCGCCGTTTCATTTGACAAACTGAAAATGCCAACTATGTTGCCTCTTGTTCCGCCCTGCGGGACGAATCGTATTGTCGCGGCCAAAAGTGCCGCACGCAAGCAGCGGAGGGCCGCTGCACCGGGATCCGCCCGGGTTTGCTGTAACGGCACGGTGAGACATGAAATTCAAAGACCTCGGCCTGAGCGCCAAGGTGCTTTCGGCGGTGGAAACTGCCGGATACGAAACCCCCACACCCATTCAGGAAAAAGCGATTCCCGTCGCCCTTCAGGGCCGCGACGTGCTGGGCATCGCCCAGACCGGAACCGGCAAGACGGCATCGTTCACGCTGCCCATGCTGACCCGGCTCGAAACCGGGCGCGCACGGGCGCGAATGCCGCGATCGCTTATCCTTGAACCCACGCGCGAACTTGCTGCCCAGGTCGAGCAAAGCTTCCTGACATACGGCGCCCAGCACAAGCTGACCATGGCGCTGCTGATCGGCGGCGTCTCGTTCGCCGACCAGGACCGCAAGCTCGACAGGGGCGCGGATGTCCTTATCGCGACGCCCGGCCGGCTCCTCGACCATTTCGAACGCGGCAAGCTGATGCTCAACGGCGTCGAGGTTCTCGTCATCGACGAGGCCGACCGCATGCTCGACATGGGCTTCATTCCGGATATCGAGCGTATCTGCAAGCTGATCCCGTTCACCCGCCAGACCCTGTTCTTCTCGGCCACGATGCCGCCGGAGATCCAGAGGCTTACGGAAGCATTCCTGCAGAATCCCGAACGCATCGAGGTCGCGCCACCGAGTTCGACATCGGCCACGATCGACCAGAAGCTTGCGTTCTCCGGCAAGGAACCGCACCAGAAACGCGAGACGCTGCGCGGACTTATCCGGTCGCAGGAAGTCAAGAACGCCATCGTGTTCTGCAACCGCAAGAGAGATGTCGGCATTGTCGCCCGGTCGCTCGAAAAGCACGGATTCCGAGCCGGCGCCCTGCATGGCGACATGGACCAGCACGCGCGCATGGCGACTCTCGACGGCTTCAAGAACGGCAATCTCGATATCCTGGTCGCAAGCGACGTCGCCGCGCGGGGCCTCGATATTCCCAATGTGGGCCACGTGTTCAATTTCGACGTGCCGGTGCACGCGGAGGACTACGTCCACCGTATCGGCAGGACCGGCCGCGCAGGCCGGGAAGGCCATTCGATCACGATCGTCACCTCCTCGGAGATGAAGTCGCTCTCCGCCATCGAGGGACTGATCAAGAAGGATATCGAGTGGCTCGGCGGCGCGCCCGGTGAAAACGATCTTGCCAGGGACGAGAAACCCGGACGCAGACGGCGCGGCGGCAAGGACGCGAAAGCCGACACCTCCCGTACGGAAAAGAAATCCGCCCCCCGTAAGTCGGCAGACGCGGACTCCAGTGCCCGCACGTCGGGAGACGCGGAAAAGAAGGCGCAAGAGAACAGCAAACCGGAAGCCGAGCCTGACACCGCGAAACCGAAAAAGGCGGCTACCAGGAAACGCAGTTCCAAGGCCGAAAGCAACGACAACGACGAACTGGAGACCCTGGCCTTCGGTCGCGGCGGCCATGTGCCGGCGTTCCTTCAGCGGCCGGTCCGGATCGCATCCTGACAATCGCCCCGGTTGATCGACTACGTAGTTTTTTCAACCGACCGTCGATATTTCGAGCGAACAACTTCATTGAAGCATGTAAAAACGCGGGAAACGCAGGATTATTGGCGCGCGATTTACAGAAACGTAAGACCCCGCCCCTAGCATATGTTCTCGAAATTCGGGATTCCGGGGTTGCCTGATCGTCATGGGGGGCCCCGCGAACAGGGGCTGAACCATTGACCGACCAAGTCGATTTCGAACAATCGCTCGTTTACGGCCGCAAGGCATTGCAATATATGCGTGATCGGCGTTCGCCGGCCTCTCCGCGCAATTACGAACTCTGGTACACATACTCGTGCGGCCAGAGGCGAGACCTCATCAAAGCCGTGAACGACGTCGTCGCCCAGCATGGCGTGCTCGAACAGAGCGACTGCGACGAAATCTATCGCCAGTTCCTTGCTCCCAGGGAAAATCAGGAAACGGTCAGCAAGATCGGCGCCCAGATGAGCGACGAGATCAGCCAGGTGCTGGCCATGGTCGACGTGGCACTGGGCAATACCTCGGAGTACGGGGACTCTCTCGGTTCCGTTTCGGAAAAACTCGCCGGGAGCGTCGACGGACCGACGCTTGCAATAATCGTGGAGTCGCTGGTCGAGAAGACCCGCGAGATGGAACAGAGCAACCGGCAACTCGAGGACCGTCTGCAGGACACCAAGTCGCAGATCACCGAACTGAGCGACAATCTCGAGGAAGTCCGCAACGAGTCGCGCACCGACCAGCTTACCGGAATAGCCAACCGGAAGTTCTTCGACGAGGAAATCTCGAGCCAGGTCGGCGAAGCGAGCGAGACGGGCGATGAACTTTGCCTGCTCATCGGCGACATCGATTTCTTCAAGAAATTCAACGATACGTGGGGTCACCAGACCGGCGACCAGGTCCTGCGGCTCGTGGCCCAGGCGCTGAAAGCGTCGGTCAAGGGGCGTGATCTTGCGGTGCGTTACGGCGGCGAGGAGTTCGCGGTGATCCTGCCCCAGACGAACCTTCAGTCAGCGGTCGCCGTCGCCAACCAGATCCGCGAAGCGGTCAAGGCCAAGGAACTGGTCAAGAAGTCGACGGGCGAGAACCTGGGCACGATCACGATGTCTTTCGGCGCCGCCCGGTTTCACGTCGGCGACAGTGTCGACGACCTCGTGCACCGAGCGGATGCCTGCCTCTATGCGGCGAAGAAAGGCGGACGCAACTGCGTCAAGTGCGAGACCGACCCCAATATAGATCTGGAAATCGAGGCGGCCTGACGCCGGAACCGGTCAGTTCCGGGCCTGCGCGGCGTCTCCCGCAGCTTCCGGCAACACGGCCGGGGTAATCTCCACGGATTCGCCGCAGCCGCAGGCGCTGGTCTGGTTCGGATTGTTGAAGACGAACCCGGCGGACAGTTTCTCGACCTTGTAGTCCATCTCCGTGCCGAGCAGGAACAGCACCGCCTTGGGGTCGATCAATACGGTCACTCCCTTGTCCTCGACAACTTCGTCGAGCGGGTCACGCTCCGCGGCATACTCCATGGTGTAGGACATACCGGCGCAACCGCCATTCGCGACGCCGACCCTCAGGCCCGCCACAGGCGTTTCCGACCTGGCGATGATCTCGCGGACACGCTTGGCCGCCGCTTCCGTAAGTGTGACCACCTTCGGACGGGGACGGGCTGGCGGACGTTCACTCATTTGATCAAGCTCCTTCAGAACATGTTCAGCGCGACACGCGCCTCGTCGGACATGCGGCTGGGATCCCACGGCGGGTCGAAGACCATGTTGACCGAAACCTCGTTCACGCCGGCGACGGACCGGACAGCGTCCTGGACCCAGAGCGGCATTTCGCCTGCGACCGGGCAGCCCGGCGCCGTGAGGGTCATGTCGATGTCCACGTTGCGCTCGTCATCGATATCAATTCGATAGATAAGCCCCAATTCGTATATGTCCACGGGGATTTCGGGATCGTAAACCGTCTTGATGGCGCCGATCATGTCGTCGGTGAGCCGGTCCAGTTCGTCCGGCGGTATTGACGACGACCGTTCCGTATCCGTCACCGTTTCCTGTGTTTCGACTGGTGCGCCTTCGAGGCTGCCGGCCGAAGATACATCCAGAAAGTCGCGTTCATGGGTCATGGTTTGCACATCTACTCAAAGAATTTCGCGCTGGACACCAGGGCGTCCGCGAGATGGTCGACATCCTCGAACGTATTATACATGGCAAATGAGGCCCGGCATGTCGACGTGACGCCAAATCTCTCCAGCAGCGGCTGGGCACAATGGGTTCCCGCCCTGACGGCGACACCAGACCGGTCGATGATGGTCGATATGTCGTGGGCATGCGCCCCCGCCATGGAGAATGAAATGATCGCGCCCTTGTCCGGCGCCGTACCGAGCATGCTCAGGCTGTTGATCCTGGACAGCCGCTCGTTGGCATATTCCAGCAGCTTCCGCTCGTGCTCGACGATCCGCGGGCGTCCGACCTCCATCATGTAGTCGAGCGCAGCACCCAGGCCGATCGCCTGGACGATCGCGGGCGTACCCGCTTCGAACCGGTGCGGCGGATCGTTGTAGGTGACCGCATCCAGCGTCACGTCGAGGATCATCTCGCCGCCTCCCTGGTAGGGCGGCATTTCCGCAAGACGGTCCTTCTTTCCGTAGAGCACGCCTATTCCCGTCGGCCCGTACACCTTGTGTCCGGTGAAAACGTAGAAATCGCAATCGAGTTCGCGGACGTCGACATCCATGTGAACCGCACCCTGGCTACCGTCGACGAGCACGGGGATTCCCCGGTCGTGGGCCAGGCGGATCACTTCCTTGATCGGCGTGATGGAACCGAGCGCGTTGGACATGTGCGTGATGGCGACCATCTTCGTGCGGGGACCGAGGAGGCGCTCGTACTCGTCCAGCATGAATGCGCCTTCGTCGCTGCAGGGCACCCATTTCAACACGGCTCCGCGCCGCTCGCGGTGAAAGTGCCACGGCACGATGTTGGAATGATGCTCGAGGATCGAAATGACGATCTCGTCGCCTTCGCCGATTTTCAGCCCGCCATAAGACGACGCGACAAGGTTGATCGCCTCGGTCGCGTTGCGCGTGAAGACGATCTCGTCGACGCTTTCCGCGTTGAGAAAGGCGCGCACCTTTTCGCGCGCGTCCTCGTAAAGCTGGGTCGCCGTGTTGCTGAGGTAATGCAGACCGCGGTGCACGTTTGCGTACTCGTTCTCGTAGCAGTGCTGCATGGCCTCGATGACCTGTCTGGGTTTCTGGGCCGACGCCGCATTGTCCAGATAGGTCAGAGGTTTGCCGTAGACTTCGCGGGACAGGATCGGGAAGTCCGCCCGGATCCGCTCGACGTCGTATCCGGCATTCGCAAGTCCGGCGTCCACAGTGCCGTCAGGCATCGGTCTTCTCTCCCGTTTCGCCAAACCACGACGTCAGACGTTCCGCGACGATCTCGCGGAGACGCTCATCGGCAATCCGGTCGGCAGCTTCCGCGATGAAAGCGCCCACGAGCATGGCGCGTGCCTGCATTTCCGGAATGCCCCGCGACATGAGATAGAACAGATGGGTCTCGTCCAGCTCTCCCGAGGTCGCGCCATGGGCGCACTGCACATCATCGGCGAAAATCTCGAGTTCCGGCTTGGCGTCGAACTCGGCCGCCTCGGAAAGAAGCAGGCCTTTCGTCATCATGCGCGCATCGGTCTTCTGGGCATCCGGCTGAACGACGATCTTGCCCTGGAAGACGCCACGTGCAGTGTCGCCGATCACTCCCTTGAAATTCTCGGTGCTGGTGCATTCGGGCACGGCGTGATCGACAAAGAGTGTCGTGTCGCAATGCTGGCTGCCGCCGATCATGTACCCGCCCGCGATATCGGCATGAGCGCCCTCTCCCGCGAATCTGACGGAGAGCCCGCTCCGGCTCACCCGCGCGCCCCGGGTGCCTGAAAACGTGTTGAGGAGCGCTTTCTCGCCGAGGACGACGGACATGTCGGTTAACTGGACGCTGTCACCGGCCATTTCCTGGAGCCGGACATGATCCAGCCGCGCGGCGCGCTCAAGAGCAACGGTGCAGATCACGTTCAAGGTCCCGCCCTCACGGGAGCCTGTGAAGCTCTCCAGGACGGTCGCTTGGGCCCCTTCCCCGAGAACCACATGGTGGCGCAAGGATACCGTCGTGCCGGAAGAGGCGTGATGGACGATCTCGACGGGACGGGAAAGCACGGCGCCCGGCGCAATCTCGAGAACGAGCCCGTCGGACATGAACGCCGCGTTCAACGCCCAGATTGCGTCGGCGCCTTCGGCACCGAGGCCAAGAACACCCTGCAGGTCTTTCGAGCCATCCGAGAGCCCGTCGTGCAGGCTGCGGGCCGTAACCCCTTCGACCCGGTTCAGGTCCTCCAGGCCCGCGACGATGCGCCCGTCGTGAATGACGATGCGATAGCTTTCGGTATCCGCAAAGACCCGCGGCAGTTCTGCAATGTCGATGCTTTCCGACGTCCCGGTCGCGGCGGGTCCGACCTCGCGGAGCAGGGTCCTGAGATCGGTATACTTGTATTCCTCGATGCGCCGGTGCGGCAGGCCCGCGTGCCTGAAACGGTCGATGCCGTCCTGGCGCAGGCGCACCACCCAGTCCACGCCGGCGCCGGGCAGCGCCTCGCGCACGGCGCCGAACTGATCCGCGATGCCCGCCTCGACGGGTCCGGGTGCTGCTGGAGCTGTCATGTTCATGTCGCGTTCCTCAAGCCGCGTCCGCGTCGTACTCGGCATAGCCGCTGCGTTCGAGCTCGTGTGCCAGTTCCTTGTCGCCCGACTTGACGATCCGGCCGCCCGAAAGAACGTGCACGTGGTCCGGAACGATGTAGTCGAGAAGCCGCTGATAGTGCGTGATCACGATCATCGCGCGATCCGGCGAGCGCAGCGCGTTTACCCCGTCGGCCACGATCCGCAGGGCGTCGATGTCGAGCCCGGAGTCGGTTTCGTCGAGGATGCAGAGGCTCGGCTCCAGCACGGCCATCTGGAGGATCTCGGCGCGCTTCTTCTCGCCGCCCGAAAACCCGACATTGAGCGGCCGCTTCAGCATGTCCTGCGGCACCTTCAGTTTCTCGGACTTCTCGCGCACGAGCTTCATGAAAGCCGGCGTGGGAAGTTCATCCTCGCCGCGTGCCTTGCGCTGGGCATTCAGCGCGGTCTTGAGGAACGTCATGGTCGCGACGCCGGGGATCTCGATCGGGTACTGGAAGGCGAGGAAGACGCCGGCCGCGGCGCGTTCGCTCGGTTCGAGTTCCAGGAGGTCCTCTCCCTTGTAGGTGACGGAACCCTCGAGGACGTCATACCCGTCACGGCCGGCGAGAACGTGAGACAGCGTGCTCTTTCCCGAACCGTTCGGCCCCATTATGGCATGGACCTCGCCGGCCCCGACCTTCAGGGATATTCCGTTGAGGATCTTGCGATCCTCTACCTCGACATGGAGATTATCGATTTCAAGCATGAGATTTTCTTCCGTATTCCGATGTGTCAGCCGACACTGCCTTCAAGGCTGATGCCGACGAGTTTCTGGGCTTCAACGGCGAATTCCATGGGGAGTTGCTGCAGCACCTCCTTGCAGAAGCCGTTGACGATCAGCGCAATCGCTTCCTCGTCGTCGAGGCCGCGCTGCTGACAGTAGAAAAGCTGGTCGTCACTGATCTTCGAGGTCGTCGCTTCGTGCTCGAAGACGGCCGACGCGTTCTTCGCTTCGATATAGGGCACCGTGTGCGCGCTGCAGGTCGAGCCGATCAGCAGCGAGTCGCACTGGGTGAAGTTCCTCGCGCCGCTGGCCTTGCGGTGGGCGCTGACCAGTCCGCGATAGGTATTGGACGACTTGCCCGCGGAAATGCCCTTGGAAATGATGCGGCTCGACGTGTTGCGGCCCAGATGTATCATCTTGGTGCCGGAATCGACCTGCTGGTGACCGTTGGATATGGCGATTGAATAGAACTCGCCGCGTGAATTGTCGCCGCGCAGGATGCAGCTCGGATACTTCCAGGTAATCGCGGAACCGGTCTCGACCTGGGTCCAGGAAATCTTGGCGTTGGCCTCGCGGCAGTCGCCGCGCTTGGTGACGAAGTTGTAGATGCCGCCACGGCCTTCGGCGTCCCCGGGATACCAGTTCTGAACCGTCGAGTACTTGATCTCGGCGTCTTCCAGGGCCACGAGTTCGACGACGGCCGCGTGGAGCTGGTTCTCGTCGCGCATCGGGGCAGTGCACCCCTCGAGGTAGCTGACGTAGGACCCCTTGTCGGCGATGATCAGGGTCCGTTCGAACTGGCCCGTGTTCATCTCGTTGATGCGGAAATAGGTCGAGAGCTCCATCGGGCAACGCACGCCGGGCGGTATGTAGACGAAGGACCCGTCGCTGAACACGGCCGAGTTCAGGGTGGCGTAGAAGTTGTCCGTCACCGGCACGACCGTCCCGAGATACTTCCGGACCAGCTCGGGATGGGTCTGCAGCGCCTCGGAGATCGGGCAGAAGATCACGCCCGCCTTGGCCAGTTCCTCCTTGAAGGTCGTGACGACGGAGACGCTGTCGAAAACGGCATCGACTGCAACGCGTGCGCCCTGAACACCTGCAAGCACTTCCTGCTCCTTGAGCGGAATGCCGAGTTTCTCGTAGGTCGCGAGGAGTTCGGGATCGACCTCGTCCAGGCTCTTTGGGCCGTCCTTGTCCGACTTGGGGGCGGAATAATAGTAGAGATCCTGAAAGTCGATCTTCGGGTATTCGACCTTCGCCCAGTCAGGCTCATCCATGGTCAGCCAGCGACGATAGGCATCGAGGCGCCATTCGAGCATCCATTCCGGTTCCGCCTTCTTGGCGGAAATGAAACGGATGATGTCCTCGTTCAGTCCCTTCGGAGCCTTTTCGGACTCGATGTCGGTGTAAAAACCGTACTTGTACTGATCGACATCCATCTTGCGGACTTGTTCGACCGTTTCAACAACAGCAACCATTGACTACTCCGTTTCAATGCCGCGCACCTGCACGGCACCATTCCTTCGCGCGGGCCGGCCTAGGCGGCCGCTCCCGCCAGTTCACGTTGTCTTTCGACCGCCGCGGACCATGCCGCGACGAAGTTTCCGATGTCCGTCTCCCGTGCCTGCGGCCCGAGGCTTACCCGCAGGGCGCCTTCCGCAAGGTCCGGGGCTACTCCCATCGCATCCAGCACGTGGCTCCGCGTGACCTTGCCCGACGAACAGGCGGAACCGGAACTCACGGCAAAGCCCGCAAGATCGAGAGCGATAACGAGGGTTTCCGCACTCGTGCCCGAGACGGCGAAACAGCTCGTATTGGCCAGTCTGTCCGCCCGCTCGCCGAAGATCACGACGTCGGCACGGGCATTCCGCAATTCTTGCTCGAGGCTGTCCCTCAGTCCGGACAGGTCCGAGAACCGGGCGGCCGCATCCGATGCCGCTGCTCCGAACCCGCAAATCCCGATGACGTTCTCGGTCCCGGCGCGACGACCCGTCTCCTGGCCGCCTCCGGCAACCAGAGAAACCACAGGCAAACTCTTGCGGAGGACCAGTGCGCCCGTGCCCGCCGGCCCGCCCAGCTTGTGCGCGGAGAGGCTCATGGCGTGTGCTCCAAGATCGTCGAACGACACGTCGCACTTGCCCGCGGCCTGTATCGCGTCGACGTGGAAGAAGGCCCCGTGTGCCTCCGCCAGTTCGGCAATCCTCGATACCGGCTGAACGACCCCGGTCTCGTTGTTGGCATACATCACCGATATGACCGCATTGCCGCCAACACGCGACAGCACCGCCTCGAGTGCAGGGAGATTGACGGCACCGGTCCCGTCGACGGGGATCACCTCCAGGTCCGAGCCTGTCCTGCGCGCGTTTTCGAGCACGGAAGGATGCTCCACCGCGGACACGATGAGCACTGCGTGGGGTTTCGCGGCAAGTCCGGTCGCAAGGCCGAGCGCATTCGCCTCCGAACCGCCCGACGTGAACACGATTTCCGCATTTCCCGCGCCGACGCTCGCGGCGACCTGCCGCCGCGCATCTTCGATCAGCGCGCGCACGGACCGGCCTTCCTGATGGACCGACGACGGATTGCCCACACACGCCATGGCGACCGCCATCGCGTCGCGTGCGCTCTCGCAGAGCGGCGACGTGGCGTTGTGATCCATGTATGTGCGTGACCGAACCATTGTATTCCCGTTTTTCAGGCGCCTAGAACATCCCGCCCGCGAGGCGGACTTCAGACTGCCTCTCCGGTCCCAGCCGCCGGCTGATCACGTCGCCAAGCGTGACGGAATCCAGAAACTGGTGGATCTGGCGACCGAGTTCGTCCCACAGGTCGTGTGTGACGCATCGCCCCGCCCCGACGCATCCCTTTGAGTTGGCGTCGAGAACCCCGCACCGGGTGACCTTGAGGGGCTCGTCCACGGCCAGGACGATGTCGGAAATCCGGATGTCGTCGCTGCTGCCGTGGAGCGTATATCCACCGCCCGGGCCGCGCGTGCTGTCAACGAGCCCGCTTCTGCGGAGCTTGGCGAACAACTGTTCCAGATACGCCAGTGAAATCTCCTGGCGCTCCGATATGTCGCTGAGCGTGACGGGCGAACCGTCCGAATGCAACGCAAGGTCGGCCATGGCCATCACCGCGTAACGGCCTTTCGTGGACAGTTTCATTTACGATCAGGCTCCCGTTATGCCTCGCAAACAACGCTCGATGCGGCCCCATCGGCGAACGACAAGGTAGTTCTTGCTTTTCGCCCCCCCGGTTGTGCTATGTACGACCGCGCTGGAAGTGCGGTCCCGGAAGACTTGGGCTTGTCTCGAACGATTCTAAAATAGGGATATAGATTTCCCGACTACAGGAGTCAAGTAATACGACTGCGATCCGCGACAATCTATCGCCTTTCGCAGGAACGCGCCTTACCGCCCTGGCACGAAGCACTCTCGGGTTTTCTTAAAAATCATATATTGCATGTGGTTAAACAGAACCCCTCGCATAAAGGTTGAACAATATGCCTGAAGTCATTTTCAATGGTCCTGCTGGCCGCCTCGAGGGCCGCTACCACCATAACAAGACCCCGAACGCCCCGATCGCCATCATTCTTCATCCGCATCCGCAATTCGGCGGCACGATGAACAACCCGGTTGTGCACCAGCTCTATTATTCGTTCGTGAACAGGGATTTCTCGGTGCTGCGGTTCAACTTTCGCGGCGTGGGACGCAGCCAGGGCTATTTCGACAACGGCGCGGGCGAACTGTCGGATGCGGCTTCGGCACTGGACTGGCTTCAGAACATCAACCGAGACGCGCGCACATGCTGGATCGCGGGCTTTTCATTCGGATCGTGGATCGCGATGCAGCTTCTCATGCGCCGGCCGGAAATCGACGGCTTCATTTCCGTGGCGCCGCCCGCCAACCTCTATGACTTTTCCTTCCTCGCTCCCTGCCCGTCGTCCGGCCTGATGGTCAATGGCGACTCCGACGCCGTGGTGCCGAGCGATGACGTGGGCAAGCTCGTCGAGCGACTGAAGACGCAGAAAGGGATCGTGATCGACCACAAGATCATCCCGGGCGCCAACCACTTCTTCGAGGAGAAGACCGACGCCCTGATCGAAACGGTCAACGCTTATCTCGACAAGCGACTGGACGACAGTCAGGCGGCCTGATCCACGCGATTGAACACACCGCCGGAAAGCGGTGCGGAAACGCCGGTGGTCCCCGGGAAGGTGATCGGCAGGCCACGCAGGCATCTCACGGCGAGGTAGGCGAACGCCTCGGCTTCTATGGCGTCCCCGTCGAGGCCGATCGCTTCGCAGGCCATGACGTCGGCCTCTTCGACGAGACTGTCCAGCCGCGACATGAGATAGGGGTTGCGCCGGCCGCCACCGCAGACGATCCATTCCGCGGGACTTGCGGGCAATAGCCGGCGGACATTGGCGATCGAGCGGGCCGTGAATTCCGTGAGCGTCGCCGCGCCGTCCTCCAGCGACAGCCCCTCGACGGGGGACGCGGAGAAATCGTTGCGGTCGAGCGACTTTGGCGCCGGCAGGTCGAAATAGGCATTATCGAGCAACCGCTCCAGGCGTTGCGGGTCGACCGAGCCCGCCCTGCCGTGACCGCCGTCCACGTCACATGCCCGACCGGTGTTCCGCAGACACCAGTCGTCCAGCAGCGCATTTCCCGGGCCGGTATCGAACGCGACCAGAGAGTCGTCGGGTCCGATCCAGGTGACGTTGGACACTCCCCCGATATTGAGGAATGCGGTCGGTCTCGGCCTGTCCGTGGCTTCGGCCACCGCGCGGTGATAGGCTGGCGCCAGCGGCGCGCCCTGACCGCCGGCCGCGATGTCTGCGGCACGCATGTCCGAGACCACCGGAATGCCGGTCCGCCGCGCCAGTTCCGCACCATCCCCGATCTGGACAGTCAGCAGATCGTCCGGCCGGTGAAGCACGGTCTGGCCATGGAACCCGATCACGTCCACGTCCGACGGCCCCAGACCCGATTTCGACAGGAGCGCACTCACGGCTTCGGCATGACGAAGCGTGATCATGCTCTCCGCGTCCCGTAGACGGCCGGGCCGGGCGTCGCGATCGCGCAACGGGCGGGCGTCTTCGAGCGCGCCGGCGAGAAGGGACCGTTCATTCGCGTCATAGGCGATGCTGACAAAGGCACGGGAGGAGACGTTTCCCTCGCCGTCCGTGGAGATGACGGCTGCGTCGATCCCGTCCATGGACGTCCCGCTCATGAGCCCGACCGCGGTTTGAATCCTGTTCACACTTCTCTCCGTGCAATTGACCCGGGGACCTGTTAAACGACGGTCGCCCGACGGGCATCATAACAGCAATTCCCACTTTCACACGACTGGCACGCGACCGCACGATGAGCACCTACCGATCAGATTTCCTGCGCACCCTGGACGAACGCGGGTACATCCAGCAATGCACCGACGACGAGGGCCTCGACGCGCTCGCCTCCTCCGAAACGGTGACCGGATATATCGGCTACGACTGCACCGCGCGCAGCCTCCATGTGGGCAATCTCATCAGCATCATGATGCTGCGCAGGCTGCAGCAGGCGGGCCACAGGCCCATCGTCCTGATCGGCGGCGGCACGACGCGCGTCGGCGATCCTTCCGGAAAGGACGAATCCCGGCAGTTGCTCACAGACGAGCAGATCGACGAGAACATCGCCGGCATCCGCAAGGCCTTCGCCAAGTTCATCACGTTCGGGGACAGGCCCACGGACGCCATCCTCGTCAACAACCGGGACTGGCTCGACCAGCTCAACTACATCGAATTCCTGCGCGACTACGGTCGGCATTTCTCGATCAACCGCATGCTGTCCTTCGACTCTGTCAGGCTGCGGCTGGAACGCGAACAACCGCTCTCGTTCCTCGAATTCAACTACATGATCCTCCAGGCTTACGACTTCCTGCAACTCAACCGGACCCACAAGTGCCGGCTGCAGATGGGTGGCTCGGACCAGTGGGGGAACATCGTCAACGGGATCGAACTCGGACGGCGGGTCGACAGCGCAGGCCTCTTCGGCCTGACAACCGCCCTGCTGACGACATCGTCCGGCGCGAAGATGGGCAAGTCCGCCGCCGGTGCGGTCTGGCTTAACGAAGACATGCTCAGCGTCTACGACTACTGGCAGTTCTGGCGCAATACCGAGGATGCCGACGTCGGGCGATTCATGCGCCTGTTCACTGAGTTGCCGCTCGAAGAGATCGCGCGACTGGAGAAACTCGAAGGACGCGAACTCAACGACGCCAAGAAAATCCTCGCGACGCGGGCCACGGCCCTGGCGCACGGAGAGGATGCAGCCCTGAAAGCCGAGGAGACGGCCCGGGTGACGTTCGAGGAAGGCGCCGTCAGTTCCGGACTGCCCACGTTCGGCATCAGCACCGGCGAACTCGAAGACGGGATCGGCCTGCTCACGGCCATGGTGACCGCCGAACTGGCCTCGTCCAACGGCGAGGCGCGCAGGTTGATCAAGGGCGGCGGCGTACGACTCAACGACACGGTCGTCAGCGACGAACGGCTCGCCCTGTCGACGCAGAACGTCGACGCGGACGGGGTCATCAAACTGTCTGTAGGAAAAAAGCGGCACGCGCTCCTGCGTCCCGAGTAGCACCTGCGGGGCGAGCGCGCCTACCGGTCGCTGACGGGACGGTTGCGCCGCTTGGGGGCGTCGTCGTCGTCAAGCGAGTCTCCGCCGAACTCGAACGCCTTGCGGAAGATGCCCGGCACAAGCGCGGAGACCGGATTGATCTGGACACGCGGGCTTTCGACCTTGCCCCGCACGGCAAAGGTCAGGCCGAAGACACCCTGCCCTTTTCCGCCCGTCAGGATGTCGCCGATCAGGGGCACGTGGCTGACGAACGAGTTCAGGGCATAGGCGGGAATGAGCGTTCCCCCGATGTTGAGAGTGTCCTGACGCGTGTTGATGATGCCCTGGGCGCTCGCACCGATCGCCGCGCCCTTGAGCAGGGCATTGTCGATCTCCATGATGTGGCCGCGTGTCCGGAAGGGGATGGTGAGACTGTCGAAGTAGAAGTCTCCACCGCGCTTGCTCTTGCGGATCTTCGTGCCGACCTTCTCCGAACCGAACTCGCGCAGGGCGGACTCGTTGCGCACGGTGAAGCGCTTGAGTTTGAGTTCGCCGCGCCTGTCCCCGGATGCGGAACTGGCCGGCATGTTCATCAGGAGACGGAAATCGCCGCCGTCGACCTTCGAATAGAGATCCGCGGAACGGAGCACCCGTCCGGCATCCCCGCCATCCACCCGGAGCCGGCGATAACCGTTCTTGGCCCGGTTGATCTGCGCCTTGACCGGCCGTCCGTTGGCGAGCTTGCCGTCGAGCAGAAGCTCGGTCACCACGTCGCCGCGGGTGGACAGAGAAACCGTGACCCCGTCTATCGTCTCGCCATTGTAGGCATGGGCGCGGGCGATGGTTCCCTTGACGTTCACCCCGTCGCGTCTCGCCTTGCCGCCGCCTGACCCGCCGCCGCCGG
The DNA here is from genome assembly GCA_965227875.1 of Hyphomicrobiales bacterium. Lineage (GTDB taxonomy): Bacteria > Pseudomonadota > Alphaproteobacteria > Rhizobiales > JAJFHC01. The sequence continues at coordinate 4,220,828 of OZ245783.1, read as the reverse complement.
AATTCTCCCCGCCCGACCGCAGGGCCTTGCGAAGCACGGGACGGGCATCGAACTCGGCCGCCTTGAGCTGGACGTCGAGCGCATCCGATTTGCCCCGCTTGCCGGAGAGCGCCAGCCGCGTCGTCCGCCCGAGGTCGACTTCCGGCAGGTCGAGCGAAATCAGCTTGCCCGTCTCGTCGATGACCACCTCGCCCTTCACCAGCAGGTTGCGACCGGAGAGGTCGATATCGTGAAGCTTGATCCGGTTCTCGGCGAAGGCCAGTTTCAGGTCCGCCGCAACGCCCTTGCTCTTCGAGCGGTACCAGCCGATGGGGCGGAAGAAGAGATCAGCCGACGACAGGTCCGCGCGCAGATCGGCCCGCTTGATGTCCGGGCCCTTCCCGTAGGCGACCAGTTCGACCTTCACGGGCCCCTTGACGAGGTCGGAAAGATCGATCCCCAGTGAGGCCCGCTCCTTGTCCGTAAGTGTCGTGTTGATCGTGAACCGGCTCGATTCACCGCCCGAGGGTTCGAAATCCTCATCCCAGACGAGATCGGTGGAGACCCCGTTGATCTCGACCTTGCCCTTGGCTTTCAGGTTTTTCGTGCTGGCCCTCAAGTCCAGGTCGCCGCCCGTGATGCCGGCCTCGCCGAATACCTTGGGCAGGCTGACCTTTGCCACGCGCGCCCTGGCGTCGAGACCGATCAGGTCGAGCGGAAGCTCCTTCAGCAGGGGAATGTTCATGGACAGGTCGACGACCGCGTCGCCGCCGACCGTCGCCGGATCGAGGCCGAACTTCTTCATGTACTCGAGCGGCTTGTAGTCCATCACCCGCAGGGCATTGGCGGCCTTGCCGGCCAGCTTCGCCTTCACATGGCTCATCGGCCCCTTGGGATGGATCGACGGAATCGAGAACTGTCCGCTCTCGATCTCGATGCGGCCATGCTTGCCGACGGTCACGTAGCCCTTGTCAACGTCCAGAACGAAGTCGTCGCCGCGCAGGCGCGCCTTGCCCGTGCCGCCCCTGATGACGGGCAATTCGCCCAGGTACCGCGACTCCACGTTGGCGAACGTGAAGCTGATATCGATATTGTCCTGGGGTATCGGCAGGTCGTTGTCCGCGTTCTCGATATCCTCCGCCTTGAGGTCGATATGCAGCTTGGCAGAGGTGATGTCACCCTTGACGATGTTCTCCACCAGCCATTTCCGGGCGCCGTCGGCCACATCCTGCGGCCAGAGGCGGCGCAACAGCGAAAACGGCATTTCCCGCACGTCTCCGCTCAGGGCGATGTCGGCCCCGCCCTCGCGCTCGGTCACCGTCCCGCTCAACGCAACACGCGTGTCGCCGGCGACGATCCCGATCTCGCTGACGTTCAGCCGCCTCTCCACGGCATCGACCGAGCCGGCAAAGGTCACGCTGTCGATGGGCACCGCGTCGGTCACGGTGCCTTGCGTGTCGATGCTCACGCTCTGTGCCTTGAGGTCGAAATCGAGCCTCTGGAGGAGGTTGTCCTCAAGCACCGGTGTGAAGGCACCGGTGACCCTGGCCTGGTTTCCGCCGATGAAGAACTTGGCGTCCCGCAAAACGATCTGGCCTGTGTCCGGCGCGTATCCGACCCGCACCTCGCCCTCGTCGACGAGAACCGGTTCGGTCAGGAACTCCGGGAACCCGACATGCCCGGCACCAGCCACGAACTGGGCTTCCGCCCCCAGCAGCTTTCCTTCGCGCGACGCGGTGAGAATCACACGCCCGGACAGGGGCAGCCTCATCTGCGCAAAATTCGACAGCACGGAGAGCTTGCCGGCGATCTCGGCGGGCACGAAGTCCTTCACCCGGGCATCCATGCGGAATATCCGGTCGGCCTCTATGTATTCCGCGTCGAGCGCGGCCTGCCACTGCTGTCGCCCGGTGGACACGACCATGTTGCCGGCCAGCGCGACACCGCCGATCACCTTCCTGAATATGAGATCCGATCTCGGCGAGACCCAGAGTTCATTGCTCTGGTCGTCGAGCAGCGAAATCTTGGCATTCCGGATATCGATCTGGTCGAGATTGGACACACCGCCGTCATTGCCGGACGTCCGCGCGAATGTCTCGAGCAGCAGGTCGACTATGCGCGAGGCGGAAGCCGACGTTTCACGGTCCGACTTCCCCGCCGTTTCCTGTTCGAGGAAGCCGAGGCTGACGCCGCCATTCTTGTCCCGGCTGAGCTTGATGCGCGGTCCGATCAGTTCGAGCCTGGACGGCACGATATCGCCCGAGAGGATCGAGCCCGACCGGATGCCGATGGCGGCACGCGGCGCACGGGCGAGCACCTCGCCGTCCTTGCCGAGCAGTTCCAGTTCACGCAACCTGAACTCGAATATGCTGCCGCTTTCCGCCTTCTCGATGATGACGTCGCGAATTCGGACGTCCGCCGTGCCGAGGCTGCTTCTCAGTATGCGTTCGAAAGGCGCCTTGGCGAAGCCGATGGACATGGGACCGGAGGACAGGCGCAAATAGAGCCCCCCCGCGACCAGCAGGCAGATCACGATCAGGCTCAAGAAAGAGCCGAGAAAGACCTTGGTTGTTCGTCCGATCAAATGCCCGACGTCCCCAATCCACAGCGAAGCGGACCCGGCTTCGCGACCGGTTACCAGCGATCATACCCGTCTTACGGACACAGGCATAACCATGCGCGACCGCGCACCCGACCGGTACGCGCCGCGCCACTCTTCAGTACCTTGTCACCTCTATTCCCCGGACACGCGTCGCATCGGGGAAGTGTCATTGACCGTATGCAATATGTTTCTAATTCGTTGCAACGGTGTTAACCAAACGACCGAATAGGATCAAATTGGGACGAAAGGATGACGCAATGAGCAGTGGCCCGTCAATCGGCGAGATGGCACCGGACATCAGCTTGCCGACGGATCAGGACGGCGATTTTTCGCTGGCCGACCACAAGGGCCGCGCGATCGTGGTCTACTTCTATCCCAAGGACGACACGCCGGGCTGTACCAAGCAGGCGATCGGGTTCACCGAACAGGCCGCTGCCTTCGCCGACGCCGGCGCCCTCGTGGTCGGCATTTCCGCAGATACGGTCGAGAAACACGCCAAGTTCCGGTCGAAGCACGACCTGGGTGTGGTGCTGGCGTCCGACGAGAACCACGACGTTCTCGAACGGTACGGCGTCTGGGTCGAGAAGAACATGTACGGCCGGAAATACATGGGGATCGAACGCGCCACCTATCTCATCGGACCGGACGGGCGCATCGCGCAAGTCTGGCGAAAGGTCAAGGTGCCGGGACATGTCGACAAGGTGCTCGAGGCCGTGCGGGAGCTCGGTGCTTGAACGGCGAACACCGTCCGGACACCCTGCAGGGTTTCGCCCAGCGTATCGTCGAGACGCCCGTCCCCGACGAGAAGGCGTCTCTCGCCCGGACCGCAGCCGGCCTCTGGCGAAACCGGGAACTGTCCGTCTCCCGCCGCCCGTCCTCCAACACCATGCCGGACCGTCCCGGCCGCCCAGAGCGGCCGGTCCTGCTGGCGCCGCGCGACATGCCCAAGCGATCGGCAGGCGGCGAACGCGGGCGCTTCGCCCTGCTCCACTCGATCGCCCATATCGAACTCAACGCCATTGACCTGACATGGGATCTCATCGGCCGCTTCGCCCATGTCGAGATGCCCGCCGGATTTCTCGGAGACTGGGTGCGCGTCGGTCTCGAGGAAGCGATCCACTACGGCCTGCTGCGCGACCGCCTCGCGGAACTGGGCGGTGCATATGGGGACCTGCCGGCCCATGACGGCCTCTGGCAGGCCGCCCAGGAAACGGGCCACAGCCTGCTGGCACGCATCGCCATCGTGCCGATGGTGCTCGAAGCCCGCGGGCTCGATGTCACGCCGTCAATGATCGAACGCATGGTGAAGGCGGGAGACGACGCCTCGGCCCGGATCCTCGAGCGCATCTACACCGACGAGAAGACCCATGTCGCCTTCGGGGCCAAATGGTTCCGATATCTGTGCGGCCGCGACGGTTTGTCGCCTGAACCAGAGTTCCACAGGCTGGTACGAACCCACTTCAAGGGCCAATTGAAGCCTCCCTTCAATGATCGCGCAAGATCGCAGGCCGGCCTGACGCCAGGCTTCTACAAGCCGCTCAGCGCAGTGCCTGTATAGGGACACAATTCCGCCCGGATCGCCGTGTTAACGGATCGTTAACCATCCCTCCCCCTACTGTCGTTCCAATGGGGAGGGAGGCGAATCTGATGTCTTACGACCTTCGGAAGGAACCGTCAGTGTCTGAGAGTCCCACATTCGGCCAGCGTTTTCGGGCCGCCTTTTTACATTTCTTCCGCGAGCGCCAGATCTACATGCGCAGCGACGGCAAGGTCAGGTTCCTGACCCTGCGCCCCTGGATGCAGATGTCCTTCGTGTCGATCGCGCTCGGGGCAGCGGCATGGATCGCCATCGCCACCCTGAATGCCTCCTTCAAGGACCGCATCATCGCGCAGAAGGAAGAGCACACGGCCGACCTGCAATCCCATTACGAAGGCCGGATATCGCGCCTTCAGCAGGAGATTGAGCGCATCAACCAGAAACTGATGCTCGACCAGGACGAATATCTGGAGCGTGTGTCGAAGGTCCGCGAGCTCCAGGAGCTTCTGGAACAGCGCCAGGAAACGCTCGAACGTGTGCTCAAGAACGGCCGCAAGGGCGCGTCTCTCGAACTTCCGGGCGTATCGGCCAAGCCGGTCAAGACGGCCGGCATGCTCGACGGCTGGCTCGGAACGTTTCTTCCCGACAGCCTGACGGGTCGCAACAGCACGCCCGAACACTACACCACGCGGCGCGACGCGCTGGAACCGATCGCGACGCTGCATCGCGAGGTCGCGTTTCTCGAGGAGCGCCAGGACAGGCTTCTGAGCGATATCGAGCTCGACCGCAAGAGCCGAGTTTCCCGGATCGAGAAGTCGATCCGCAAGGTGGGACTGCGCCCGGGCCGGGTCATTTCGGGGATCAAGTCCGGGACGCCGGATGACGGCGTCGGCGGGCCGTTCGTGCCCCTGACGGCGAACGCCCAGGCGGAATCGAAATATCAGGAGAAAATCGACCGCATCGCGAAGTACACCGCCCGCATTGACAGGTACGCCAAGGCGGTGCGCCAACTTCCGATCTCGCGGCCGATGCCGTCGCGCTATCGCATGACGAGCCGTTTCGGCCCGCGCCGGGACCCGTTCAAGCGTACGCGCGCCATGCACAAGGGCATCGACTTTCGCGCGCCCCGCGGCGCTCCGGTCGCGGCCAATGCTGACGGACGGGTCATCCGCGCAGGCGTCACCGGCGGGTATGGCAAGCTGGTGGAGATCCGTCATCGCAACGGCGTTTCCACGCGCTACGCCCATCTCAGCCGAATCAATGTAAAAGTCGGGCAGCGTGTATCGCGAGGCAAGGTGATCGGTCGCATAGGAAGCACTGGCCGCAGCACCGGGCCTCATCTACACTATGAAACCCGGATCTACGGGCGGGCGATAGACCCCAGAAGACTATGGCGGGTAGGCTCAAATGTTCTCAAAGAGAAAATCGAATAGCGCAAGCGTCCCTTCACCCACACATCGCGCAGGCGCGCCGTCGCTCATAACGGCGGACGTGACGATCAAGGGCGATGTATCGGCGGAAGGCGAAATGCAGATCGACGGAAACGTCGAAGGCTCGGTGAAAGCCGGTGTGCTCGTGGTGGGCTCCGAAGGTGTCATCGTGGGCGACGTGGTCGCACAGGACGTCACCATCAAGGGCAAGGTTACCGGCCCCATAAAGGGCTTGCAGGTCAAGCTTGATTCCGGTGCGAAGGTTATCGGCGACATCGTGCACAGCGCGCTGGCCGTCGAGACCGGTGCCGAATTCGAAGGCAACATCCGACGCTCGGACGACCCCATGGCGGAGCCGCCCAAGCAGCTCACGGGTCCGAAGACCGCTCCGGCGAAGAAACCCGCGCGGTCGCGCAAGTCGACCAAGGCGAGTTCGTCCGCGGCAAAGAAGCAGAAAGACGAGCAGCAGTCCGCAAAACCTGAAGACACCGACGCGGACACGTCGTCAGCTTCCGAAACCCAGGCGGACAGCGCCAGCGTGGCCAACGGCCAGGACACTTCTGCGGAAAGTGCGGAAACGAAGTCCGGAAGCGGCGCACCGAGACTGCCCAACACCTGAGTGCCGGAACCGCAGAAGCGGAAACCGTCGCGGGGTCAGTCGAGATCCTCGACCGCACCGCTCTCCTTGCCCTGAATGCGATGGGCAAGCGCGGCTTCGATGAACGGATCGATCGATCCGTCCAGCACGGCGGACGGATTGCCGCTTTCCACGCCCGTACGCAGGTCCTTCACCATCTGATAGGGCTGGAGCACGTATGACCGGATCTGGTGCCCCCAGCCGATCTCGGTCTTCTGCGAAGCCTCGGCGTGGGCTTCCTCTTCACGGCGCTGCAACTCCGCTTCGTAGAGCCGGGCGCGCAGCATTGCCCACGCAGTGGCGCGATTCTTGTGCTGGGAGCGTTCGTTCTGGCACTGGACCACGATGCCTGTCGGCATGTGCGTGATGCGGACCGCACTGTCGGTGGTGTTGACGTGCTGGCCGCCGGCGCCGCTCGCCCGGTAGGTATCGATCCGGCAGTCGCTCTCGTTGATCTCGATTTCGATCGAGTCGTCGACCACCGGATAGACCCAGACCGACGCGAAGGACGTGTGACGGCGGGCGTTGGAATCGAACGGTGAAATCCGGACAAGCCTGTGAACTCCCGATTCCGTCTTGAGCCAACCATAGGCGTTGGTGCCCTTGACCAGCAACGTGGAGGACTTCAGGCCTGCTTCTTCGCCGGGGTTCGCCTCGATGACCTCGAGCTTGAAGCCCCTCGCCTCCGCCCAGCGGCTGTACATGCGGGTCAGCATCTCGGTCCAGTCCTGGCTCTCCGTGCCGCCCGCGCCCGAGTGCACCTCGAGATAGGCGTCGTTGGCATCGGCCTCGCCCGAAAGCAGTGTCTGGAGCTCCTGCTTCGCGGCCTCGGCCTGGAGCGCCCTTATGGCGTCTTCGGCTTCCTTGACGACGTCCTCGTCGCCCTCGGCTTCGCCGAGTTCGATCAGTTCGACATTGTCGTTGATACCGTTCTCGATCGCGAGATAGCTGGAGATCGCACTGTCGAGTTCCTGGCGTTCCCGCATCACGGCCTGTGCCCGTTCCGGGTTCGACCAGAGATCCGGGTTCTCCGCCTTTGCGTTCAGATCGTCCAGTCTTTGCTGCGCGGTATCCCAGTCAAAGATGCCTCCTCAGCAGTACAAGAGACTGCTTGATTTCGTCGACGATGTTCTGGATTTCGGCGCGCATGGTGTCCTGTTCCGTGGTGAATCGCAGCGGACATTAGCCGCGCTTCGTCCGCCTGTAAATCTTTCCGGTGAAAGAGAATTGCAGGGTCAGTAAAGACCGCCCGTGCCCGATGTCAGCGTGCCGCCACCACCGGTTCCGGTGTCCGTCGTCACCGACTCGGACAACACCTGACCGCCGATGACCTGCATATCGTCCGGCGGTCCTTCCCCGGGCTTGAAGGCCTCGAGGATGACCTTTTCGTCCCCAAGGCTTGCCCGTTTGCCCGTCGTGGAATTGATCGGTACGAGGTTCATGCCCGAGGGCACGCGAAACGGGATGGCCGACTTGTCCTTGAGCGCGAGTTTCATGAAGTCGCGAAAGATCGGGGCCGCGAGTTCACCGCCCGTCGCGTCGGTGCCCATCGGTTTCGGCGTGTCGAAGCCGACATAGACCCCCACTGCGAGGTCCGGCGAGAAACCGACGAACCACGCGTCCTTGTAGTCGTTGGTGGTGCCTGTCTTGCCGGCGAGCGGCTTGCCCACGGCCTGGACCACTTTCGCCGTCCCGCGGGACACGACCCCTTCCAGCATGGACACGATCTGGTAGGCCGTGTGGGGATTGGTGACCTGCTGGCGATTGTCGGCAAGCACGGGTTCCGGCTGGTTTTCCCACGCCTGCGCATCGCATTCCGCGCATTCGCGTTCGTCGTGCTTGTAAATCGTCTTTCCGCGGCGGTCCTGGATGCGGTCGATGAGCGTCGGCTTGATCTCCCGGCCGCCATTGACGAGCATTCCATAGGCGGACGTCATGCGGAGCAGCGTGGTCTCACCCGCCCCCAGCGACATGGACAGGACACGGGGCATGTTCTCGTAGATGCCGAACCGCTTGCCGTACTCGGCGACCACGTCCATTCCCATGTCCTGGGCAAGCTGCACGGTCATGACGTTGCGTGACCGCTCGATGCCGATGCGCAGGGTGGATGGACCATAGTACCCGCCACTGTAGTTCTTCGGGCGCCAGACCTTGCCGGTCTCGCCCTGGGGGATCTCGATCGGCGCGTCGACGATCACGCTCGAAGGGGTGTAGCCCTTGTCGAGAGCCGCGGCGTAGACGAAGGGCTTGAAGGAAGATCCGGGCTGGCGTTCGGCCTGGACCGCCCTGTTGAACTGGCTCAAGGCATAACTGAAACCGCCGACCATGGCGTGGACCCGGCCCGTGTGCGGGTTCAGCGCGACGAGGCCGCCCTCGATTTCCGGGATCTGCATCAGGCGGAACACGCCCGCCTTGTCGGTGGGATCGATATAGACGACGTCACCGACGTTCAGAACCTGGACGACAGACGTGATCTTCTTTTCCGGATTGTCGGCCGGTGCCGCCCACTTGGCTTCAGCGAGCGGGATGACGCCGCCATAGCGTTCCTTGGGAATCGACCCGTCATCGAGCTTTGCCGGGCGCAGCCCGACCGACGCCTTGGCCTTCTCGACCCGCAGCACCACGGCCATGCGCCAGCGGCCCATGTCGCTCGGCACATCGATCTCGGCCAGACGTGCGCCCCAGTCGCCCGCGACGTCAATACTGGTCACGGGCCCGCGCCAGCCGCCCTTGCGGTCATAGGCGACGAGGCCATCGACGAGCGCCTTGCGAGCCCAGATCTGCATCTGGGGATCCAGTGTCGTCCTGATGGACAGCCCACCTTCGTAGAGCTTCTTCTCGCCGTAGATCTCGTAGGCCCGCCGGCGGACCTCCTCGGCAAAATACTCCGCAGCGAACAGCTGGGCGCCGAAGGGACGCGGGTTGACCTCGAACTTGCTGGCCTGCGCCTTCGTGGCGGTCGCCTGGTCGATATAGCCATTGACCAGCATGCGCCCGATGACCCAGTTGCGGCGCTCGATGGCACGGTCCGCGGCCTTGAAGGGGTGATAGTTGTTGGGCGCCTTCGGCAGGGCCGCCAGATAGGCCATTTGATCGAGAGACAGTTCGTTGAGCGACTTGCCGAAATAGTTCAGGGACGCGGCGGCGACACCGTAGGACCCGAGACCGAGATAGATCTCGTTCAGATACAGCTCCAGAATTTCGTTCTTGGAGTAAGCCTTCTCGATCTTGAACGCCAGAAGCGCTTCCTTGAGCTTGCGGTCGAACGTGCGCTCGCTCGACAGCAGGAAGTTCTTGGCGACCTGCTGGGTGATGGTCGAGGCGCCCACCAGGCGTCGGCCCGTTCCGAGGTTCTTGATGTTGGTGACGATGGCGCGCGCGAGACCCTGGCTGTCGACGCCGGAGTGTTCGTAGAAGTTCTTGTCCTCGGCGGAAATGAATGCCTGGATCAGCGGCGCGGGGATCGCATTGATCGGCACGTAGAGGCGCCTTTCGCGGGCATACTCCGCGAGCAGGGCCCCGTTACCGGCGTGAACGCGCGTCATGACAGGCGGTTCGTAATTGGCGAGTTTCTCGTAGTCGGGAAGCTCCTTCGAGGCGCCCCACACGACATAGACGCCGGCCACGATCACCGCGATCAGCACGACCGTGCCCGCCGTGAACAGATATCCGATAAATCTGAGCATCGCTTCGCCGAGCTTCCTTTTTCGCCGCAGTCAGGGAACCGTGCCGGCTCCGGCCAAACGCATGAGAACCAGCCGTCGCGGATCACATAGCGTCGCAAATATGGCGAAGAATTGGCAGTCCGTCCGGTTCAGCCGCCATGCGCGAGGCGCGCGGCGAAATAGCGCCCGATCGCAGTGACCATCGCCTGCGCGGTTTTCGCGCGCCATTTGCTGGAGGTCAACAGCTTTTCGTCAGTGCGATTCGTGAGATAGCCCAGTTCGAGAAGAACCGAGGGAACGTCGGGCGCTTTCAGTACCCGGAACCCGGCGAACCGGTGCGGCCGCTTGTTCATGCGGGTGACCCGGCTGAGGGATTTCACGACATGCTTGGCGAAATCGACCGAGTGATTCTTGGTCTCACGCTGGGCGAGATCGATGAGGATTCCCGTCACCTCGTCATTGGCGTCCCCCAGATCGATGCCGGCGATGATGTCGGAGCGGTTTTCCTTGCGGGCAAGCGCCTCGGCTTCCTTGTCCGAGGCCTTTTCGGACAGCGTGTAGATGGTTGCGCCGCGGGCATCGCCGCGACGGATCGCGTCGGCATGGATGGAGATGAAAAGATCCGCGTCCCGTTCCCTGGCGTACCGGACGCGATCACGCAGGCGCACGAAGGTGTCCTTGTTGCGGGTCATGTGGACGGAGAATTTTCCGCTCGCGCGCAACTTGCGGCTCAATTCCTTCGCGAACTTGAAGACGATCGTCTTCTCGGCCGCCCCCTTGCGTCCGCTGGCGCCCGGATCGACGCCGCCGTGCCCCGGATCGATGACGATGACGGGCCGGGCCCGTTTCTTGGAGGGGCTTGGCGGTTTGGGACGCGCCTTGGGTTTGACGCCGAGGGTTTCGTCGCCGGTCAGCTTGGCGGTCTTCTGCGACTTCAGGGGACCGGAGGGATCCGAGTGCTTGAGGCCGGCATTGCGCTGGGCTTCCGCGGGGTCGACCCGCGTCACGTCGATGACGAGGCGTGCCGGAAAGCCGTCGCGGCTTTCCAGCATGAAAGCCTTTTCGATGATGATCGGGGCGTTCGCGTCCATGACGATGCGTGAACGGCCGGGACCGAACAGGCCGTAGCGATAGGCCTCGACGAGACCGCGGCCGGTCGTGCCGAGACCCTGGGGCAGCTGGAAGTTGACCTCCTCGAGGTCGACGATCACGCGATAGGGATCGTGCAGCACGTAGGCGTTGAACCTGAGCGCCTTGGACAGATCGACGACGAAGCGTGTCTTGCGGCCATCGCCGCCCAGCCGCGCTGCCGACGCGACCGGTATCCGGTCGGCCTTCGCTGCCAGAGCTTGCGAGCCGGTGCCGGGCCAGTCGATCCAGACCGACGCAACGAGGAAAAAGAGCCCCAAGACGATATGTGAATAAGTGCGTCCGATCATGCCCGCGACTGACAAAATTCCATGAAACCGGGACGTGCCCTCCCCAATGTCCGGCGACACACTACTTGGGGTATGGTTAATCCAAGGTTTCTCGCGCAATGCGGATAGCATTCTTTTTGCTTGAACAACATTCAAATCAAGGCGAACCGATGTTTGCCATTGCCTCCGATTCCTGCCGGGTCAAAATTGTCCGGCGATGTCAATGTCAAAGTATGCTTGCCAACGCTCTGGTCGCCCCCTAAAAGAACCCTGCAGTGTTTATGCCCCGCTGATGGCAGTGTGAGCGGTAACACCGGATTTGGGCACAATTAGGTTGAGCCCGGACAAAATGTGGTATCCGGTGGCCGTGGCCAGACGTTTACAAAAAAGCGAACCGTCTGAACGATCTCACGAGACCAACGCACCCCAACCGGTGCGCCGCGGTGTGGGCTCCGAAGGCTGAGAGTCTTCACAAAGTTACCCCGCTCTGCCGGGGGCTCTCGGTCGTCAGGCGACTCGGACCGGATTATCGGCGAGTGCGCAGACAGACCGAAAAAATGTTGGGCCTACCTGGTCGATCCGTCGACAGGACAAGGAACAAGAATGACAAGAGCGACAAAAACAGATTCAGCGATACCGGCCGCCATGTGCGGTACGACCGTCGCCACGGCGCCAGTCCGGCGCCGGGCGGTTTCCGGTTTGCCTGTTCCGTCGCTCGTTTTGCAAAACATATGTGACGTCAGCGCGTCGTCGCGAGCGGTTGCCAGGCGCAAGCCTCCCACCGCCCCGCCACCGGTCGTACGGCGTCACGGAGAAACGACACAATGGCAAACAAGATGCTTATCGACGCGGCCCACCCGGAAGAGACCCGGGTCGTCGTCGTGCGAGGAAACCGCGTCGAGGAATTTGATTTCGAGTCAGCTACGCGCAAGCAGCTGCGTGGCAATATCTATCTGGCGAAGGTAACGAGGGTCGAACCGTCCCTCCAGGCCGCCTTCGTCGATTACGGCGGGAACCGGCACGGCTTCCTCGCCTTCAACGAAATCCACCCCGACTACTACCAGATCCCGGTCGCGGACCGTCAGGCCCTGCTCGAACAGGACGCCGCGGAAGAAATTGCCGCCGAGGCCCTGGAAGACGCCGAAGCGACGTCTTCGAAGTCGGGCAAGAGATCGTCCAGACGCCGCCGCCGGAAAAATGGCGACGCGGCAGCGGATGCCGACGCGGCAGCGGATGCCGACGCGGAAACGCAGGAGGCTTCGAGCGAGAGTGACTCGGAAGATACAGCTTCCGGCGACGCCTCGGACGGAGACGCCGAGAACGGCAATGATGCCGATGGCGAAGGGGAAACCCGGGAAACGGCTTCCGCCGACGACATCGAGAACGACGCGTCCGATGACGACAACGGACAGGACGAAGACGACGAGGATGACGGCAAGTCTTCCGACGAGGAGGACGACGTGGAATCCGTCGGCGCGGACGATGCGCTTGAGGAAGTCGCCGAACGCAAGGTCCGCCGTCATCGCGCCTACAAGATCCAGGAAGTCATCAAGCGCCGCCAGGTGATCCTGGTCCAGGTGGTGAAGGAAGAGCGCGGAACCAAGGGCGCTGCACTGACCACCTATCTGTCCCTTGCTGGCCGGTATTGCGTGCTGATGCCGAACACGGCGCGCGGCGGTGGCATTTCGCGCAAGATCACCAATCCGTCCGACCGCCGGAAAATCAAGGAAGTGGCCAGCAATCTTCCGGTTCCCGAAGGCATGGGCCTGATAATCCGGACCGCCGGCGCCAATCGCACCAAGGCCGAGATCAAGCGTGATTTCGAGTATCTCCTCCGGCTCTGGGAAAACGTCCGCGACCTGACTCTGCAGTCGTCGGCGCCCTGCCTCGTCTACGAGGAAGGCAGCCTGATCAAGCGCTCGATCCGGGATCTCTACAACAAGGACGTGGACTCGGTTCAGGTCGAGGGCGACGAGGCCTATCGCGAGGCAAAGCATTTCATGAAGATGCTGATGCCGAGCCATGCCAAGAACGTGCAGGCCTACAAGGAAGCCGAACCGCTCTACATGCGCCACCAGGTCGAGCCACAGCTCGACGCCCTGTTCAGTTCGCAATGCAGCCTGAGGTCCGGCGGCTACCTCGTCATCAACCAGACCGAAGCCCTCGTGGCCATCGACGTCAACTCCGGCAAGTCGACCAAGGAACACAATATCGAGGACACGGCGCTCAAGACCAACATTGAGGCGGCGGAAGAAGTCGCCCGTCAGTTACGTCTGCGCGACCTCGCCGGCCTGATCGTCATCGACTTCATCGACATGGAGGAGAAGCGCAACAACCGGGCCGTCGAAAAGCGCCTCAAGGAGCGGCTCAAGGATGACCGTGCGCGCATCCAGGTCGGACGGATCAGCCATTTCGGCCTGCTCGAGATGTCGCGCCAGCGCATGCGTTCGGGCGTTCTGGAAGGCAGCACCGTGCCTTGCGCCAACTGTCATGGCCGCGGTTTCGTGCGGTCCGTCGAGTCCGCATGCCTGAGCATTCTGCGCTCCCTGGAAGAGCATGTGCTGCGCAGTGGCAAGGAAAACCTCGTCGTCCGTGCGTCGTCGGAGACGGTGCTCTACCTGATCAACCAGAAGCGCACGAACGTGCACTCGATCGAGGAGCGTTTCGGCATCGCCGTCCTGCTGGAGATCGACGATTCCCTGGCCGGGTCCGAATTCACCATCTCGGGCACGACCGAGGGCGTAGCGAAAAAGCCGTCCGCGCCGCCTGTGGTCCAGATCGACTCGGCCTATCTCGACGGCGACGAGTCGGAAGACGAGACCCAGGACGACGAAGGCGGCGGGCGCAAGCGGCGCCGCAGACGGCGCGGCCGGCGCAAGGGCCGCGGCGAACAGGGCGCATCCGATGCGGATAACGGCGAGAGCCAGTCCGCGGACGACCAGGAAGACGGCGACCAGCAGTCCGACGACCAGTCCGCCAGTTCCGACGATGACGGTCAGCGCGAGAAACCACGGCGGCGCCGTGGCCGGCGCGGCGGCCGTCGCCACAAGAAGAATGCCGAGGCCTCGGAAGAGAACTCTGAAGAAAATGCCGATGCGCAGGCTTCCGAAACCACTGGTGACGGTGAGGACCAGGGCGACACCGATACAGGTTCAGACGGCGCCGAAAGCGCCGACGTGACGGCAGCTTCGCAGGAGCAGTCGGACGACGCGGCCCCGGAGGCGACCGGAGACAACGATCAGGACCGCTCGGACGATGAACGGTCGGACGCTGACGGCACCGACGAAAGCGCGGTCTCGGAGGCTGCATCACAGACGGAAGAGCCCCCGCAATCCGACACCGGGACGCACGCCGAGGCCTCCGGAGACGATACCGAATCGGAAACTTCCGCCGAGGCCGACACGGATGTCAAAGACACCCAGGCCGCCGAGGAGACTTCCGACGAAACCGACGAGGCCGGAACGGATCACGTCAGCGACGAGGCGGCACCCGAGTCCGTGGAGACCCAGGAAGACGTCGTCGTGGAAGAAAAACCCGCCAAGCCGAAACGCGGCTGGTGGCAGCGCCGCCGCGAGGCGAGCGACTGATCACACGGTTCGACCGGGCCGGGCGGCAGTATACCCTGCACGCCCGGCCCGGCGCCCCTTGTTCCAGCAGTCTCAGGAAATTCGCTCCGCGATCATGTCGATCGCGTTCGACACCTCGCCTGGAATGTCGTCCAGACGCGGCACGCCGATGAATATGTCCTCCCCGCCCAGCCAGCGCTCCATGGCGCTGTCGGTCCGCAGGACGACATCGACCGCCCGGTTCATCTCGTAAAGTTCTGCCGGCAGTCCGAGCGACTTCAGCGCGGCCCGCAGGCCGACGCTGCATCCTTCCCCGAAGATCAGCCGGTCCTGCTCGAGCGGCACGGCCCGCGACGCACCGTTGTAGTTGTCGATGCAGGCCTGAACGAAGCTCGTGTTGTGCATGCGACAGACGAGCGGCCGTGCCGGGTGTATCGAACACTGGCGGTCACGGAGCATGGGACAGGCCACGTTCTTTCGCGGCACCGTTCCATCCGGGTCGGCCGCAATCCATGCCTGGGCTCGTTCGGTGAATGATCCGGACGTGGGCGTTGCGTCTTCACCGGTGGCGGCAGCGATCGTGTGCGCGATGACGAACGCTTCCACGGCCAGAATGTGAATCGTGTAGCAATGGCAGCAAAAATGGCAGCCCGCCTCGCAATGCACCGGCTTGAGGTCCTTGTGCTTGCGGACGCTTGTCTCGTAGAGGTCATGGGCAAGCCGGGTCGCGGATATCATGGCGTCACTGTCTTTGCCGCCGTTCATGCGGTCACGGAAAAGCAGGGCCAGCGAGACGGCAATATCCATTGTTCCGCTCGTTTTCAGGCCTTCGCGGATGAACCTCGGATGCAGCTTTCGAAGTTTTCTGTGATCATCCCGGCGCTGCTGGCGAGAAATCCCTGCCATGTTCCGCTCCGTATGCTGTATTTCCCACCGTAAGACTTCCGGGCATGAAGCATTTTTCCGGACGAGTCTTCCGACTTGGGCGAGAGCGGACTTGACCCTCAATATTCCGACGATGACAAACTGGTGACAGCGCCACCTACATTAGGCTTATTGTCGGAAAGTTGAGAAATTCAGCGACAACACAACGCATGCTTTATTGTCCCGCCCCTGCAGACATGATAGGCGTAGCGCGAACGGGTTACCGGGTCCATAAGAAATCCAGACCGTTCAAGAGCTTGTGTGGGAAGGGGCGTTGGCTTGCGTATCGGTCGTCGGGGGCTGAGAAACAACAGTTGTGCGGCGTTTTTGCTGGCGACCACAAGCGTCTTCGGCCTGTTTCCGGTCGCCGACGCCCAGGCCTCGGCGGTATGTGACGCGCTCAACAGCAGGGTCGACGTCGTCCCCAATCTCGTGAACTTTCACATATCGGGCTTCGAACCTGGCGATATCGTGACGGTCACCATGAAAAATGCCGGAGCGTTCCAGGTACGGGCCAACGCCTACTTTTTGGCAGCTCCCAACACGGGCATTCTGGCGACAAGTCCCAACGTTCCAATGATCACGGACACTTTTCTTGCTGCTGGAGCCTCGATCACCTCGCCGCCGGCCGCCGCTCAACCCGGACTAACCTTGTTATGGCTGCGCGCTCGCAAAGGCGGTTCGGGGGGGCAATTCATCGCGACCTACAACTGTGTTTCGGCCAGCTCCGAGTCGGACAATCTGGACAGCCAGGCCAGGGTCGGCGCGGTGGTCGGCATGAACCAGTCCGCCGGGGCAATGTCGGACACGGTGACCGATATCGTCAACGGCAGTCTCAACGGTTCGGATGCACCGCCGAGTGCGAATGCGAACGGGTTCTTCGTGTCTTCCGCGGGTCTCGGCACATGGCTGGAAAGCCGCAGGATGGCGCTCGCGGGCAACGACAGTCATGCCCTCGCAGGCACGGGACCGCCCGGAAGACCTGGCAAGCAGGACCGGTGGCACGCCTGGATGAGGGTTCGCGGCACCCATTTCGACGGCAAGGGATCGAGTTTCGACGGACATGTCGTCGACGTTCTCGGCGGGGTTTACAAGAATCTCACGTCCGACATGCTGCTGGGCGCCTTTGCCGGATACGGAAATACCGATTTCGATACGGTGACAAACGGCACCAAAGGCCGATTCGAAGCGGACGGGTATCATTTCGGGGTATATGGCGGTGCGCGTCTCGGGCCCGACATGGTCCTCGACATGCTGGCGGCCTACACGGGCTCGGACTACGACAACACGTCCGGCGGCACCAAGGGCAGTTTCGACGCGGACCGTATTACGGTCGCCGCGCATGTCACGGGCCGCTACATAAAGAAAAACGTGACGATAGAACCGGGGATCGGTCTGACCCTGGCCACGGAATGGCAGGATGGCTATACGGATTCGGCCGGACGGAGTCATGCCGCGGTAAACATCACGGCCGGCCGTCTTTCCGCCGGGCCGAAGTTCATCTTTCCCGGGGCGCTCTACGCCAGAAACTTCCTGCCCTGGATTTCCGCGAAGGCGGAGTACGATTTTTCCGACATGGCTTTCGTTTCCCGGTCCGGCCTGCCCAACCTCAAAAATGTCGGATCGTTCCGCCTGTCGGGCGGCGTCGACGGTCATTTCGAAAACGGCATCGGACTGTCCCTGCGCGGCGACCTGTCCGGCATCGGGACCGGCAAGTACACGGCCTATGGCGGCGAGGTCAGGGTCGACGTGCCCCTGGGCGATTGACCTGCCCGTCACCTCGGCTCCTACATTGCCCGCAGAGGCCATCGTCGGCCCGGCCGAAGTGCAGGGACCGCCACAGTATTTGTACGGCGTGCGGAACGGTCCGGTATCTGCGCAGCGTCGCTCACGCGCCGTAGCACATACGGGGTGACGTGGGGGCGGAAGACAAGCGACGTCAGTTCCGTTTCAGGAACCGGCCGATGCGCCGGCAGGCCTCGTGCATGTTCTCCTGCGAGCCCGCAAAGGAGAGCCGGATGTAACGGTGTCCGCGGTCGCGGTCGAAGTCCGCACCCGGGGTCACCGCGACGCCGCCCTCCTTCAGCAGCGACTGGGCAAATGCGAAACTGTCGTTCGTGAACCGGTGCACGTCCGCGTAGATGTAGAAGGCGCCGTCCGCCGGGGCCAGTTCGGTGAGGCCGATCGTCGGCAACTCGTTCAGGAGGATGTCCCGATTACGGGCGTATCCGGCCTTGACCTGCTCGAGTTCATCGGTCGCGTCGAAGGCCGCGAGGGCGGCGAATTGCGACAGCGCCGGCGGCGAGATGAACAGGTTCTGGGCGAGGCATTCGATCGTGCGCACCAGGTCGGCCGGCACGATCATCCAGCCGATGCGCCAGCCCGTCATGCAGTAGTACTTGGAGAAGCTGTTTATCACGATCGCGTCGTCGTCGTACTGCAGCGCGCAGGCCGGTTCCCGCGTGTAGTGGAGACCGTGATAGATCTCGTCGGAAACGAACCAGATGCCGGCGTCGCGACAGGCCGTCGTGATCGCCCGGATGTCGTCGGGCGCCAGCATCGTGCCGGTTGGGTTGGCCGGACTGGCAAGCAGCAACCCGGCCACTGACGGATCGGCGGCGACACGCGCTATGTCTTCGGCCGTCGGCGACCACCGGTGCTGCGCCGTCGTCTCGATCGAAACCGTGTCGACGTCGAGGCTCGCGAGGATGTTGCGATAGGCGGGATATCCCGGCGTCGTCAGGGCAAAGGCATCGCCCGCATTGCACAGGGCCTGGAAACACAGGAGGAACGCGCCGGAGGACCCGGTCGTCACGATCACGCGCTCGGCGTCGACATCGACGCCATAGGTCCGGGCGTAGTGGCGGGCGATCCTCTCGCGCAATTGCGGAATACCGAGCGCCTCGGTGTAGCCGATCCTCTCGCCGGCAAGGGCTGCCTGCGCCGCCTCGACGACGGCGCGGGGCGGACCGGCGGCGGGCTGGCCCACTTCCATGTGGACGATGTCGCGGCCTTCGCCTTCGGCGCGGTTGGCGGCGCGCAGCATGTCCATCGCCAGAAAGGACGCTATGCCGCTTCGCGCGCTCGTCGGCCGTCTCGTCATAGTTCGAACCTCTCGGATCCTGCTGACCGTAGGGACTCTTTAGCCGTTCTGCCCATGTCCTGCCTCATTTGGCGGACAAAAGTTGCATTTGCGGCAACGAGAAATGCCCGTCCGGTTCCGGGATGCCCGTGGTAGACTTTTCCCTCGCCCGGTTCAACTGTTCGGGAGCGCACCGCGCACTCGATTGACCGGCAAAGGGTGCAAGCTTAGGGTTGGCACCGTCTTCAGGTCGGCCGGTCCTTGACGATCCGGCGCCGGGCTCCAAGATTGGCGACCATGGGCCCGCTCGACGACGCTGCCGCAAGGCCACTGTAACTCAAGGGAGGCCGTGGAGACACGGCTCAGTCGATTGCCAAAAATGTTCTCATTCCGCCGGATTTCCGGCGCGTTCGTGGCGGCCATGCTCGCCGTGCAACCGATACAGGCAAACGCTGCGGGGCTCATTCGCGACGCGGAGATCGAAAGCCTTCTGCGCCTCTACTCCTACCCGCTCTTCAGGGCGGCGGGACTGAGACCCGGGGGTGTCGAGGTCAACCTCATCGGGGCGAACTCGATAAACGCCTTCGTGTCCGGCGGCCAGCGGATTTTCGTTCACACCGGCCTCATCACTCAGCTCGATACGCCCAACGAGGTCATCGGGGTGCTGGCGCATGAGACCGGCCACATCCAGGGCGGTCACCTGGCGCGACTGCGGCAGCAGATGGACAAGGCCCAGACCGCCAGCATCATCAGTCTTCTGCTCGGCGCGGCTGCCGTCGCCGGCGGCGCCGCCGCGGGGTCCAATGTCGGCGCGGCCGGCCAGGGGCTGATCATCGGCGGCCAGGGTTTCGCCCAGCGGACGCTCCTTTCGTACCAGCGTGCCCAGGAAGCTGCCGCGGACCAGGCCGCCCTCTCGCTGCTCAACGCGACCAAGCAGTCCGCCAAGGGCATGCTGGACCTGTTCGACAAGCTGGCCAACCAGGCGGTCGTCTCCCTCAAGTACGCCGACCCCTATGTGCTTTCGCACCCGATGCCGCGCGACCGCGTGAGGCTGCTCGAAAACATGGCCAGGCGCAGTCCCCATTTCAACAAGAAGGACTCCCCTGCCCTGATCGCGCGACACAAGCTGGCCCAGGCCAAGCTGCACGGCTTTCTCGAAGGCGCCAGTTCCGTGTTCCGCCGCTATCCCAAATCGAACACGAGCCTGCCCGCGCGCTATGCCAGAGCCATCGCGTCTTTCCGCCGTGCGGACATCAACTACGCGATGCAGGAAATCGACGCCCTGACCAAGGCTTTGCCCAAGAACCCCTACTTCTGGGAGCTCAAGGGACAGGCCTGGCTCGAGACCGGCCAGCCGGGCAAGGCGGTCGCACCGCTCAGGAAAGCCGTCCAGCTGGCGCCGGACGCGGCACTCATCCGGATACTGCTCGCCCAGTCGCTGCTCGCGACCGACCAGAAGGCGGTCGTGGACGAGGCGATCAAGCATCTGCACAAGGCGGCCACGCGGGAGTATCGCTCCGTGACGCTGCATCAGCAGCTCGCCAATGCCTATGCCCGCAAGGGCGATATCGGCCGGGCTGATCTCGAGTCCGCCGAAGCCGCGTTCCTCCAGGGCGACCTGGCGCTTGCAAAACAGCGTGCGAAGAAGGCCAAGGCGCGGCTGAAGAAGGGCTCGCCGCAATGGATCAAGGCCAACGACATACTCGCCTACAAGAAACCGAACCGTTCCTAATTCGATTCAAGGGATGCCTACAAGAGGTTGAAATAATGAAAAAAATCGTTCGCAAATTCATGGCTGGCGTCCTGACCGGCATCGTCGCCGTCGGCATGACGGCCGCGGTCGCCGCGGAACCCTTCAGCACGGAAAAGCGGCAGGAAATCGAGAAGATCGTCCGCGATTACCTGCTCGCCAATCCCGACATTCTCGTCGAGGTTTCGCAGGAACTGCAGCGTCGCGAACAGGCCATGCGCGATCTCCAGGCCAGGCAGGTTCTCGGACAGGTGGGCGACACGATGTTCCGCTCCGAGCACACCTTCGTGGCCGGCAACCCGAATGGCGACATCACGCTCGTGGAGTTCTTCGACTACAATTGCGGCTATTGCAAACGCTCGGTGGACAACATCCTCAATTTCATAAAGTCCGATCCCAATGTGCGCGTGGTCATGCGTGAGTTCCCGATCCTGAGCGAAGGCTCGATCATCGCGGCGCGCGCCGCGCTCGCCTCGCGCAAGCAGAACAAGTACTGGGACTTCCACCTCGCGCTCATGCGCGCTGGCGGCCTCCAGAAGGAAGAGCATGTGATGCGGGTGGCCGAGAGCGTCGGCCTCGACACCGAACAGCTCAAGGCGGATATGAAGTCGCCGTCCATCGACGCCGCGATACGCGAAGGCCACGAACTTGCCCAGGCCGTGGGAATCCAGGGTACGCCGACATTCGTGATGGACGACAAGATCATCAACAACTCGACCGATCTCGTCGACGTCCTGAAGAAAACCGTCGCCGACATCCGGGCCTCTGGCGGCTGCAACGTCTGCTGATCTCCGGACGCCCGGCCGGGCGGGTTTCCCGCGGCACAAACGGCTTTACTTGTCCCCAACGGGCTTTATAAGGGGAAGAGCGTCCATTTCGCGGTTTTTCGAGCGGATTCACCGAGTCCGTCGAGCATTGGATTTAACGCGAAACGGACCGGCATGACGATTTGCGGCGGTAGCCGCCCCGCCGCGACGGGATCGGCCCGCACAGACGAGAACAACACCCGGGAGCAGTCGCCCACATGTCCAAGAAGAACTCGATCGACCAGGACCTCATTCGGGAGCTCGCCTCGCTCCTCAACGAGTCGGATCTTACAGAGATCGAGGTTGAACAGGACGACTTCAGGATACGCGTCGTGCGCGCGCGCGAGGCACAGGTCGTCCAGGCCGCCCCCGCCGCCCCGGCACCGGCGCCCGCGGCTTCCCCGGCACCGTCATCCGCTCCCGCCGCATCGGGCGACAAGCCCGGCACGGTGAAGTCGCCCATGGTCGGCACCGCCTATCGCGCGCCCGAACCCGGCGCCAGGCCATTCGTCGAAGTCGGCGCGACGGTCAGCGCGGGACAGACCATCATGATCGTCGAGGCCATGAAGACCATGAACCCGATCACCGCGCCGTCGGCCGGCACGGTCACGGCCATCATGGTCGATGACGGCCAGCCGGTGGAGTTCGACGAACCTCTGCTTGTCATCGAATGACCGTGCATTACCGGCGGGGTCCCTATGTTCGATAAGGTTCTCATTGCCAACAGGGGCGAAATCGCCCTGCGGGTCCAGCGCGCCTGCCGCGAACTCGGAATCAAGACCGTCGCCATCCACTCGACGGCGGACGAAAACGCGATGCACGTGCGGCTCGCGGACGAAAGCGTCTGTGTCGGCCCGCCATCGGCGACGCACAGCTACCTGAATATTCCGGCCATACTTTCGGCCTGCGAGATCACCGGTGCGGATGCCGTGCACCCCGGATACGGATTCCTCTCGGAAAACGCCCGGTTTGCCGAGATCCTCCACCACCACAACATCACTTTCATCGGGCCGACGGCGGAGCATATCCGCGTCATGGGCGACAAGATCGAAGCGAAACTGACCGCGGAAAAGCTGGGCATTCCGGTGGTTCCCGGTTCCGACGGCGCGGTCACATCGGACGAACAGGCGCGCCGGATCGCCAAGGAAGTCGGCTACCCGGTGCTCGTCAAGGCGGCGGCCGGCGGCGGCGGCCGCGGCATGAAGGTCGCCCGCGACGAAAGCGAAATCCAGACCGCGCTCTCCACCGCCCGTTCGGAGGCCAAGTCCGCCTTCGGCGACGACGCGCTCTACATGGAAAAATACCTCGGCACGCCGCGGCATATCGAGGTGCAGGTCCTGTCGGACGGCAAGGGCGGTTCGGTGCACCTGGGCGAACGGGACTGCTCGCTGCAGCGGCGGCACCAGAAGGTGTTCGAGGAGGCGTTTTCGCCGGCCCTCAACGCGGAACAGCGCAACCGCATCGGCGAGACCGTTGCAAACGCCATGCGGGACCTGGGTTATCTGGGGGTCGGCACCGTCGAGTTCCTCTACGAGAACGGCGAATTCTATTTCATCGAGATGAACACGCGCCTGCAGGTGGAGCATCCGGTGACGGAAATGATCACCGGCATCGATCTCGTCCAGGAGCAGATCCGGATCGCCAGCGGCGCGTCCCTCGGGTTCAGCCAGGAGGACATCAGCTTTTCGGGTCATGCCATCGAGTGCCGCATCAACGCGGAAAACCCCCAGACCTTCGTGCCCTCGCCCGGCCGCATCGAGGCCTACCATCCGCCGGGAGGTCTCGGCGTGCGGATCGATTCGGGGGTTTATTCCGGGTACTCGATACCGCCCTACTATGACAGCCTCATCGGCAAGCTCATCGTTTTCGGGAAGACCAGGAACGAATGCCTGATGCGGCTTCGGCGTGCGCTTGGCGAGTTCGTGATCGAGGGCGTCGAAACGACGATACCGCTCTTTACACGTCTTCTCGCGGAACCCGACGTCGTCAACGGCAATTACGACATTCACTGGCTGGAAGGGTTTCTCGAAAAGTCGTCGTGATTCGGGGTCCTTCCCGGCAGTTGCGTACGTTTCGGTGGAACACGTCTCCAGACCATGCTGATCACGCCCGAAATTCTCCTGAAGGCCTACGCCATCGGCGTCTTCCCCATGGCGGAAAGCGCGGACGATTCGCAGCTCTTCTGGATCGATCCCGAGCAACGGGGGATCCTCCCGCTGGACGGCTTCCACGTGCCGAGAAGACTGAGGCGGACCCTGCGATCCCGCGCCTACGAAATCAGGATCGACAGCGACTTCGGCGCCGTCATCGAAGGGTGCGCAGGCCCCGCGCCCGGCCGCTGGTCGACCTGGATCAACGAGGACATCAGGTCGCTCTATGGCGATCTCTTCGAGATGGGATACTGCCACACCGTCGAGTGCTGGATGGAGGGCGAGTTGGCCGGCGGCCTCTACGGCATCTCGCTCGGCAGCGCGTTTTTCGGCGAAAGCATGTTCTCGCGGCGCACGGATGCGAGCAAGATCGCACTCGTACACCTCGTGGCGCGTCTCCGTGCGGGCGGGTTCACTCTGCTCGACACGCAGTTCGTCACCGATCACCTGGCGCGTTTCGGCGTCGTCGAGATTCCGAAGAACATCTACAAGGCAAGGCTCGAAGAAGCCATGGAGCGTTCAGCGGACTTCCTGGCGTTCGATCAGGATGCGTCGCCCGAGGCGGTCTTGCAGTCGACGAGCCAGACGTCATAGACGGGATGCTCGACGCCGTGCAGTCCGGGACTGTCGGCAAACATCCATCCGGTGAAAATCCGACGCGGCTTGCCCTCGTGACGGCGTTCGTTGATCTCGACGAAGGCGGTGGTCTTGGGCGGCTCGATGGGCGGTCGCGTGTTGCAGACCCTCGGCGTCACTTCGAGCGTGCCGAAGAGCACCGTCTTGCCGACCGGAACCTCGAACTGGCGGATGATCGCGGTGATCTTGTCCAGGCCAGAGAACACGGCAATCGGATTGGCGATCGGTTCCGACCGGGCGCCAACGGTCATCGTGACCGCTGCTACCAGCGCGCCGGCTGCAACGGCCAGGGCCTTTGCCGTGGGGCGTGTATTCCGCTTCCCGCACTCAGGCATCGAGGGCCGCCTCCACGCGCAATCGGACATAGTCAGCCGTCCAATGGCCCGATGCGTCGCACAGTGCCGGCTCCAGAAGCGAGACGACCTCCTCAACTACCTCGTCGGCCTGGTCACCGAACTGGGCGAAGAAGGTATCGCAGAACGTCGTGAACCACCCCCGGATGTCCGTGGGCAGACGCGTCGGACGGGGCACGAGTGCGCTTCTCTTGACGGTGAACCCGTTTCCTTCGAGCAGGCCCGCGTATTCCTCGGCGCTTGGAAAATACCATGGGCCGATCAGGTCCGCCCTGCCCGAACGGCGGACGGCGACGGCGCGCAGGGCCGTGGCGATGGCCGCGACATTGCCGTGGCCGCCGAACTCGGCGACAAAACGACCGCGCGGCTTGAGCGCACGGGCCACACCCGCGACGACCGCCTCGGGCCGCGTCATCCAGTGAAGTGCCGCGTTGGAGAACACCGCGTCGAACTCACCGGAAAAACCCAGCTCATGCCCATCAGCCAGTCGCGCGTCGAGACCTTTCTCCCGCGCCGTGCACACGAACTCCTCGCTCGAATCCACACCGACCACCTGTGCGCCGGCATCTTTCAGGCATAGCGTGAGTTCGCCGTCGCCGCATCCCAGATCGAGGATACGCTCGCCGGGCTGTGGCGCCAGCCAGCCGGCGATCTCGCTCCCCAGGTCGGAAACGAAGCGCGCATGCGTGTCGTACCGTTCGGACGACCAGACCTGGGCGTCCGTCTGCACCGGGGCTGCCTGCATCAGGAGCCTTTGCCGTTGAAGATCGCCTGTCCGAGCAGGCCGATCAGGTCCACCGAGCTCTGCGTGTTCTCTATGCGGCCGCCATCGGCCAGCATGTTCTCGTCGCCGCCCGGCTCGAGCGAGACGTAATTGCCGCCGAGCAGGCCTTCCGACGTGATCTTCGCCGTGGAGTCCGTCGGCAGTTTGACCTCGGGGCTGATTTCCATCGTGATGATGGCTTCATAGCTGGAGGGCTCGAGTTTCTGACCGGTGACGGTCCCGATCTTGATGCCGGCCATGCGGACATCGGTTCCGGTGGAGACACCGTCTATGCGCTCGAACTGCGCGGTCAGGCTGTAGCCACCGCTGCCGGCACTGAGGTCGGCGGTCTTGTAGGCGTAGGTGAAAAAAACGATCGCGATCGCGATTACCGCCGCACCGACGACCGTTTCGACGACGTTCATCTTCATGGAATGTCCTCTCGATCCTGGAATTCGCCCGCGTGTCGCCGTCTATTCCGGACGCCAGGCTTCGTAGTCGCCTGTCGCTTCGGGTCGGCTGGCCGGCGTGAGAATGCTTCCCGCGGGCCGGTAGGCCTGGGGCGTACCGGTCATGTTGGGACGATGGGGTTTCTGCCATTCGCGCGGCGTATAGCTCTCCTCGGTCGGCGGCGTATCGACCGTGTAGTGGAGCCAACCGTGCCACTCCGGCGGCACGCGCGAGGGATCGGCCAGGCCATTGTAGATCACCCAGCGGCGTTTGCCCTGCCGCTCGCGGTAATAGACATTGCCGAAGTCGTCTTCACCGACGCGTTCTCCCTTGCGCCAGGTAAAGAACCGCGTGCCCAGGGTCTGCCCGTTCCACCAGGTAAAGAACTCAAGCAAGAACTTCATGTCTGCCGTTCCCAATCCCGCAATAATTTTCCTGTGCCGTTATGGCCCAAGCGCGATGCGCCGTCCAGTATGAGATGGCGAATCCCTTTGCCCCGGCGGCGGCGTGGCGGTTCGCACAGGGCGTCGCAACGCTGTCATGACCGTGTCATGTCCCGATTCGGCGAATCGAAGACCGGGACGAGCTGCCGTACGACAGTCACGAAGCGTGACAAACGTATGACTCAAAAGGCAAACCGCTTGTCCGTGGCCCATTTGCGGCGCCGGGACACCGCCCGGACCGGTTTTCGCACACCGCCTCGTAAGGAAAAAATTAACCACAATTTTCCTTCCCGGGGAGGCCACATCATGTGGCGAGAGGCCTTGCAAGCCACAAGACTTGGTTGCAGGATGGCATTGAAATTAAAGCGATTCTCGGACAGTCAACAGCTTACCCACAGTTGACCCACTAGATGTAGTGTTAACCTTTCATTAACACACTAGTCCTTGACGATCGGGGCCGTCGAGACATACAGTCTGATCGTCGCTGTGGGGCGAACCTGACGTTGACCCGGTCGCGAGCTAGAAGCGGGTCGGTGTACTCCAAAATCTGATCTTTCAGTCGGTGCGGTCAGCACCGGGTGCGGATGGTCGTCACGTCCGCAGCGGAGGGTATGTCTCATAAGTTTCGAGTTCTGGGGGCACAGGCCCGGTTGCGACCGGGACAGGCCTTCGTGTTCTTCGAAGCCGGCTAACCGGAACATCGCGCCGAGGCGCAAAAGGGCAAGAAGAGGAAAAGATGCGGATTGATCGTCACTACACCGAGGCCGGCAAGTCTCCGTTCGCAAACATCGATTTTCGCAAGACGACGAGCGAAATCAGGAATCCCGATGGTTCCATCGTGTTCAGGCTCGAGGACATCGAGGTTCCCAAGGCGTGGAGCCAGGTCGCGAGCGACATCATCGCGCAGAAATATTTCCGCAAGGCCGGCGTGCCGGCCCGCCTCAAGCGGGTCGAGGAGAATTCCGTACCGTCCTGGCTGTGGCGCAGCGTCCCAGACGAGGCCGCACTGAAGACCCTGCCCGAAGACGAACGCTACGGTCCGGAGACCCAGGCGACGCAGGTTTTCGAACGTCTCGCCGGCACCTGGACCTACTGGGGCTGGAAGGGTGGCTATTTCGACGCCGAATCCGATGCCCGCGCCTATTACGATGAGCTCTGCTACATGCTGGCGACCCAGAAGGTGGCGCCGAACTCGCCGCAGTGGTTCAACACCGGTCTCCACTGGGCCTATGGCATCGACGGACCCGGACAGGGCCACTACTACGTGGACTACGAGACCGGCCGTCTGACGCGTTCGAAGTCGGCGTACGAGCATCCGCAGCCGCACGCCTGCTTCATCCAGTCGGTCGAGGACGATCTCGTCAACGAAAACGGCATCATGGACCTGTGGACCCGCGAGGCCCGGCTCTTCAAGTACGGCTCGGGGACCGGCTCCAACTTCTCGCGCATCCGCGGCGAGAACGAATCGCTGTCCGGCGGCGGGAAATCCTCCGGCCTCATGAGCTTCCTCAAGATCGGTGACCGGGCGGCCGGCGCGATCAAGTCGGGCGGCACCACCCGCCGGGCGGCAAAGATGGTCGTGGTCGACATCGACCACCCCGACATCGAGGAATACATCAACTGGAAGGTTCGCGAAGAGCAGAAGGTGGCTGCCCTGGTCACCGGTTCGCGCATCTGCGCGCAGCATCTCAACGCGATCATGAAATCGTGCGTCAACTGCAAGGGCGACGGCGACGACTGCTTCGACCCGGCCAAGAACCCCGCGCTCAAGCGCGAGATCCGCGCCGCCCGCAACAGCCAGATCCCGGACAACTACATCCAGCGGATCATCCAGTTCGCGCGTCAGGGTTATACGGCGATCGCCTTCGAGACCTACGACACGGACTGGGATTCGGAAGCCTACCGAACCGTTTCGGGCCAGAACTCCAACAACTCCGTCCGCGTGACGGACGATTTCCTAAAGGCGGTGGAGACCGACGACACCTGGTCGCTCACGTCGCGGATCACCGGAAAGACCGTGAAGGAGGTTTCCGCGCGCGATCTCTGGGAACAGATCGGATATTCCGCATGGGCATCCGCTGACCCGGGAATCCAGTACCACACGACCATCAACGACTGGCACACCTGCCCCGCCAGCGGTGATATCCGCGCTTCGAACCCGTGCTCGGAATACATGTTCCTCGACGACACGGCATGCAACCTCGCCTCGCTCAACCTGCTGCAGTTCCGCTCCGCGGACGGCCGGTTCGACGTCGACGCCTTCGAACACGGCGTGCGCCTGTGGACGGTGGTGCTGGAGGTCTCGGTCCTCATGGCCCAGTTCCCCTCCAAGGACATCGCCAAGCTGTCCTACCGCTACCGCACGCTCGGTCTCGGCTTCGCCAATATCGGCGGCCTGCTCATGACCTCGGGCATTCCCTACGACTCCGACGAAGGCAGGGCCATCTGCGGGGCGATCTCCGCGATCATGACCGGTACGGCCTACTCGACGTCGGCGGAAATGGCCCGCGAGCTCGGGGCCTTCCCGGGCTATGACGCGAATGCGGAACATATGCTCCGCGTCATGCGAAACCACCGCCGGGCAGCGCACGGCAGCGACAGCGGCTACGAGGGCCTCAACACCCTTCCCGTGGCGCTCGATCACGCCAACTGCCCCGACAAGGCGCTGGTCGAACACGCAAAAATGGCATGGGACCGCGCGGTCGAACTTGGCGAGCAGCACGGCTACCGCAATGCCCAGGCGACCGTGATCGCGCCCACCGGCACGATCGGTCTCGTCATGGACTGCGACACCACCGGAATCGAGCCGGACTTCGCGCTCGTCAAGTTCAAGAAGCTTGCCGGAGGCGGCTACTTCAAGATCATCAACCGCGCCGTGCCGGAAGCGCTTCGCGGTCTCGGATATGAAGAAGACGAGATCAAGTCGATCGTCGACTACGCCGTCGGACACGGTTCCCTGCGCGACGCGCCGGGCGTCAACCATGCGCTGCTGCGCTCCAAGGGCTTCGACGACGAGAAGATCGAGGCGGTCGAAAACGCGCTGGGATCGGCATTCGACATCAAGTTCGTCTTCAACAAATGGACGCTGGGCGAGGAGTTCTGCACCAAAACGCTGGGCATCGAGGCCGAAAGCCTGGACGACCTGAACTTCGACCTGCTGACGGCGCTCGGCTTCACGGCCGAGGCGGTGTCTGAAGCGAACATCCATTGCTGCGGCGCCATGACGCTCGAAGGCGCCCCCGGCCTCAAGGATGAACACCTGCCGATCTTCGACTGCGCCAACCCGTGCGGCCGGCTCGGCAAGCGGTTCCTGTCGGTCGACAGTCACATCAGGATGATGGCCGCATCGCAGCCCTTCATTTCGGGGGCGATCTCCAAGACCATCAACATGCCGAACAACGCCACCGTCGAAGACTGCAAATCGGCCTACACGCTCTCCTGGAAGCTGGCCCTGAAGGCCAACGCCCTCTACCGCGACGGTTCGAAACTGTCGCAGCCGCTCAATGCCCAGCTCATCTCGGAGGACGCCGACGAGCAGGACGAGGTGCTGGAACAGGTCGCGGGCGACCAGCCGGCCGTCAGCCGCGCTGCTGTCGCGTCCGAGCGCATCGTGGAGCGCATCATCGAGGTGGCGGCCAAGCAGGAACGCGAAAAGCTGCCGCAGCGGCGCAAGGGGTATACCCAGAAGGCGCTCGTCGGCGGGCACAAGGTCTACCTGCGCACGGGCGAATACGACGATGGCCGCCTTGGCGAGATCTTCATCGACATGCACAAGGAGGGCGCCGCCTTCCGCAGCCTGATGAACAATTTCGCGATCGCGATCTCTCTCGGCCTGCAGTACGGCGTGCCGCTCGAGGAATATGTCGACGCGTTCACGTTCACCCGCTTCGAGCCGGCCGGCTTCGTGCAGGGCAACGACCTGATCAAGAACGCGACGTCCATCCTCGACTATGTCTTCCGCGAACTTGCCGTGTCCTATATCGGCCGCAACGACCTCGCCCATGTGGACCCCGCCGAGATCGGTTTCGACGTCATCGGCGCCGGGGCGGACGAGGGTTCGGGCGAAGGCAGCGAGGAACCGATCCCCACGCCCGTGCCTGCCCGCCAGGTGGTGAGTCAGGGTCTGGTGCGCCGCCAGGTCGGAGACAACGTCGTCGTCATGCCGAATTCGGCAACCATGTCCGGAGGCGACGTCGGCGCCCTCCAGGCCCGCGCCCAGGCCGCGCTCTCGCCCCAGACGGGCACGGCATCGGAAGGGGCGACCGCACTGGACATCCAGTCCTACGAAGACACCGACCCGGGAGACGCGGCGGCCGAACCCGCACGCAGCGCGAAAGACCTCATGGCCGAGGCCAGGATGAAAGGCTATGAGGGCGATCCGTGCGGGGAGTGTGGCAACTTCACCATGGTGCGCAACGGCACCTGCCTGAAGTGCGACACTTGCGGCTCGACGAGCGGTTGCTCGTAAGACCTTCCTCCTGAGGGGACCTGGGGCGGCCACGTTCGGCCGCCCCTTTTTTGTGGTCGGAAACCGCCCGATTACGGTTGCCATCGCTGCGTCGATCAGGTGCAATCAGTGCCATGAGTGAAACACGAGTCAGAATTGCCCAGGCAGGCGACGAAACCGGAATCGCGCGCGTCCAGATCGACGCCTGGGCGCAGACCTACGATGGCATTCTCCCCGACAAGCTTCTCCGCCCGTGGGACGGCAAGAGCCTGACCGGGATCTGGCACAAGCGCATCAGCGATCCGGTCGCCCGGGCGCAGACCTTCGTGGCGGAGGGAAGAAACGGTCGCCTCGTGGGGTTCGGGATCTGCAGCCGCAAGCGCGGTCAGGTGCTGCCGACCAGCGGCGAGATCGCCCTGCTCTATCTCCTTCGGTCCGCGCAGGGACAGGGCACGGGACGCACGCTCATGCGCGCGCTCGCGCGGGCAAGTGTGGAACGGGGACGGCATTCCATAGGCGCATGGGTTCTGGCGGAAAACGAGAACGCCATCGGGTTCTACGAATGCCTCGGCGGGATCAGGGCCGTGGAGCGAAACGGCAATTTCGGCGGGTACCGAACCCACGAAATCGGATTCATCTGGCCCACCGGCCTGCTGTCGTGCACGGGCGAACTTAAGGGCACACGCGTCGATCCGTGAGGCGCGACCGCCCGCGGCTGCTTCAGGTATCGAGTTCAAGCCCCAGAACGATGATCGCCACGGCCATCACCACGAGCGAGAACAGGGTGGCGGTCGTCCCGTAGCGGCGCAGCCTCGGGTCGCCATCCGCCCAGGTGAACGCGTAGGCGATCAGCAGGCGGCCGCCGGTATAGACCGCGCCGACGAAATGGGCGAGGAGCGCGGGCGAATCGAGCAGAGCCATGAAGACGAACGACGCGAGCGCCATGCCGGCATAGTCGGCATTGTTCGCGTGCGCGGCGACCGCGCGTTCGAGCGCGTTCGCATCCCTCTTCTCCGGCGGGATCTGCCGCAGATGTACGGCGCGCAGGGCCAAAGCGACATTCAACAGGATATTGATGCCGATATAGACCGCCACAGCCGTGAACGTTCCAATCATTGCGTCACCATCCGGTTGACGTCTCTCAGCTCCCAGGGCCCGCAGTCTAGACCATGCGTCCCGCGTCGCACAGGTCGTTTTTTCAACATGTTACGACAAACAGATGATGCCGCGAATTCAGCCGCGATGTTGTACTACTGTTAACTTAATCGGCGTAGCGTGACTGCCAGTGTGGTCTTCCTGCAAGGAATCGGAGGCAAGATGTTTGCGCGGTCCATCCAGATATACCTCGGCCCGAACAGCAAGGCGCCGGCCGACGAGGTCGCGGACAATATCGAGAAAGCACTTCGGAAGCAGCCGAATTACATCAGCCTGAGCTACTTTGCCGATTACAACAGCGGCAACTACATTTACATGACCAATTGGGAGACAGAAGCTTCGGCCTCCCATGCACTGGACGGTATGATGCGGGAAATCTCGCTCGGCATTGCCGGAATGGCGATGTTCGAACCGCGCATCAATGTCTACGAGGCAACGACCCGGGTGCCGGCCATCGCCTGACGGACCGGACGGGAATCTGTGGGTTGGGCGAAATCGCAGTCATCGGTTGGGGATCCCTGATCTGGGACATCGACAATCTCGCCCCGCACGTCACCGGCGACTGGTCGCTGGGTACCGGACCTGTCCTCCCCCTCGAGTTCTCGCGGATCTCGCCGAAACGCATGCACGCGCTGGCGCTGGTGATCGATCCGGATCATGGCGCGCCCTGCCGCACCTGTCATATCAGCAGCAGACGAACGGACCTGGAAGACGCAGTGGCCGATCTCGCCGCGCGCGAAAGGGCCCCGATCGAGCGAATCGGT
Source organism: Hyphomicrobiales bacterium (assembly GCA_965227875.1). Taxonomy (GTDB): domain Bacteria; phylum Pseudomonadota; class Alphaproteobacteria; order Rhizobiales; family JAJFHC01. The sequence goes on along the minus strand of OZ245783.1, from coordinate 4,188,271 downwards.
TTCCTGTCGAAGGATGGCACACGCGTTCAGAGCCGGTTTCCCGACGCGGCGGAAGCCGTGGCGGAATGGCTTGCGCTCTCGAACTTCGACGGCGCGGTCTGGACGGACCTCGAACGAAATTTCGAGGATATCTCCGGTATACCGTTTTCCGTGGAGGCGGCCGTCCTGCATCTTCGCTCGCTCGAGGGTGAACCGCGGCTCGAGGCCAAGCGCTACATCGCCAACGCGCCGTCGGAAACCGACACGCACCTGAGACAAAGGCTCGAAAGCATGACATGGTGGCGGAACATCCCTATATCCTGACGTAACGTCCGGAAACACAACGGCAAACGCTCCTCAATGCAGACCCTCTTCATCGGCCAGTCCTACATCGACATCACCTTTCTGACGGACAGGATGCCGACCGGGGACGAAAAACACGTCGCGCACGACTATGCCGTCAGTTTTGGCGGCAACGCGGTCACGGCCGCGTTCTGCTGCGCCCGCCTCGGCATCAAGCCCGAACTCCTCACCTCCCTGGCCGACGACTGGCTCGGCGGCATGTTCAAGGACATGGCGGCGCGGTACGGCATCCAGTTGCATGCCCGGCACGTCAGGGAGAGTTCGCTGTCCTTCATCATGCCGAACAACGGCAAGCGCGCGATCGTCCGGTGCCGGGACGACGACTACCTGGACGACTTTCCCGAACTCGATCTCACCGGGTGCCGCGGCCTGCATGTGGACGGTCACCAGCCACACGCGGCGCTGCACTACGCCAAGCTCTGCCGCGAGGCTGGGATCATGACGTCTCTCGACGGCGGCAGCATCCGCGACAATACCGAAGAACTCCTGGAGTTCATCGACGTCGCGGTGGTCTCCGAGCTGTTCTGCAGCCAACTGGAGAAGTCTCCGGAAGATGCCATCGACTATCTGCTGGGCCGCGGCTCGAAGGTCGCCGCGGTCACGCTTGGAGAGAAAGGCGTTATCTGGCGCGAAACGGGGGTGGATGGATTGAAGCGGCTTGCCGCCCTGCCCGTCCCGCCCGAGAAAGTCATCGACTCGAACGGCGCCGGCGACACGTTCCACGGTGCCTACATGTATTCGTGCCTGCACAACCCGACCTGGACGTGGCGCGAGCACTTCAAGTTCGCGCGTGCCGCATCGGCACACGCGATCCAGCACCTTGGCAACGACGCGAGCCTGCCGACGCTCAAGGACGTCGAAAAGGCCCGCAGCGAGTACGAGCCGCTTCTCGACGAGGCGCCCTGACTTCAGGCGCAGTAGAAACGGATGGTGGAGCCGTCCTTGGCCTTGAACCTCAGGCCGACCCAGCGGCCGGCGCGGTCGTACCAGGCTTCGGTCGCCAGATCTCCTGAATAGACATAGCGCGTCGCCTTGATACGCCTGCCCCGGCACACGAGCGACTCGGTTCCGGCCCGGCGGATACGAACCTTGTTCCACTTGCCGGTGAGCGTGTTGAGGACGCGGTTCTGGCGCACGACCCTGCTGTTCCAGTGGTTCGTGGGGAAAACGTCACGTTTCGTGGCGCGCCACTTGCCGTTCGCAGACCAGGAAAACTTGCCCCCTTTGGCGCCGCCGGAGATCTTGAGCTTTTCGCCATCGTCATTGACGTTGACCCGCAGACGTTCCAGGCCGCTTCCGTTCCAGGTCTCGCGTGAACCATAGACCATGCTGTACGCGGTGAAGCCGAGCACCTTGACCTCGAGCTTCATGTTGGAGGTCACGTGTATCTTGCCGCCCTTCTTGCGAAACCGCGTCGTATGGCGCCCGATCGGACTGCCATTGCGTTTGACGACGAAGTCTATGCCCCGGCCGTAGAGCGACAGGGGATTGTCCGTCGCCACCGCCGCTTTGGGCGAGACGAGCGCGCCGAAGGAAACGGCCGCGATGAAGGCGAAAAATGCGGATGTCCTGATAGTCATGCCGCAGATACGGACCGGGTCCGTATCCGGATCACACGTTCAAGCGATTTTCCGGTGGCATACCGCCGTCCGGACGGTGCCAGTCGCCTATTCGGAAGCCGGCAGGTTCAAGCGGATATGCAGCTCGCGCAGCTGGCGGGCGGACACTTCCGAGGGAGCCCCCATGAGCAGGTCCTGGGCCTGCTGGTTCATTGGGAACATGGTCACTTCGCGCAGGTTCTCCTCGTCACAGAGCAGCATGACGATGCGGTCGATGCCCGGCGCGATTCCACCGTGCGGCGGCGCGCCGTACTGGAGCGCCTTCAGCATACCGCCGAACTTCTCCTCGACGACTTCGGGACCGTAACCGGCGATCTCGAAAGCCTTGAACATGATCTCCGGCTTGTGATTCCGGATAGCGCCCGACGACAGCTCGATCCCGTTGCAGACGATGTCGTACTGGTAGCCCTTCACCTCGAGGGGATCGAGTGTTTCGAGGGCTTCCATCCCGCCCTGCGGCATGGAGAAGGGATTGTGCGAGAAGTCGACCTTCTTTTCCGTCTCGTCGTATTCGAACATAGGAAAATCGACGATCCAGCAGAAATCGAACCGGTCTCTGTCGACCACGTCGAGGTCCTGGCCGACCTTCTGACGGGCCTGCCCGGCAAAGGTCGCGAATTTGGCCGGAAGACCGCAGACGAAGAAGACGGCATCGCCATCGCCAAGACCGAGCTGGTCGCGAATGCCAGCGGAGCGTTCCTCGCCGATGTTCTTGGCGATGGGTCCCGCCCCCTCGCCTTCACGGAAGAAGATGTATCCCAGGCCCGGCTGGCCCTCGCCCTGCGCCCAGGCGTTCATGCGGTCGCAGAAGGCCCGGCTCCCGCCTTTTTTCGCGGGGATCGCCCAGACCTCTACCTTCGGGTCCTTTTCGATCTGGCCGGCGAAGACCTTGAACCCGGAACCAGCGAACCATTCCGTCACGTTCTCCATGACGATGGGGTTGCGCAGGTCCGGCTTGTCGGACCCGTACTTGCGCATGGCGTCCGCATAGCTGATGCGCGGGAACGGGTTGGAGACGGGACGACCACCGCCGAACTCCTCGAAGACACCGCGCAGAACCGGTTCCACCGCCTGGAAGACATCCTCCTGCTCGACGAAACTCATTTCGATATCGAGCTGGTAGAATTCGCCGGGCGAGCGGTCTGCGCGTGCGTCCTCGTCGCGGAAACATGGCGCGATCTGGAAGTAACGGTCGAAGCCCGCAATCATGGTGAGCTGCTTGAACTGCTGGGGCGCCTGCGGCAAGGCGTAGAACTTTCCGGGATGCATGCGGCTCGGCACGAGGAAGTCGCGCGCGCCCTCGGGGCTCGACGCCGTGAGGATCGGGGTCTGGAACTCGAAGAAACCGCCCTCGGTCATGCGCCGGCGGATCGACGAGATGATCTGGGACCGCCGCACGATGTTGTTGTGGATGCGCTCGCGCCGAAGATCCAGGAAACGGTAGGTCAGGCGTGTGTCCTCGGGATACTCCTGGTCGCCGAAGACCGGCAGCGGGAGTTCCTTGGCTTCGCTCAGGATTTCCAGTTCGTCGATGAATACCTCGACCTGGCCGGTCGGGAGCTTGTCGTTCACCGTATCGCCGGTCCGCGCGACAACCCGCCCGTCGACCCGGATCACCCATTCGGCCCGCAAGGTCTCCGCCTTGGCGAATTCGCTGGAATCGGGATCGATGACGCACTGCGTCAGTCCGTAGTGGTCGCGCAGGTCGACAAAAAGCAGGCCGCCATGGTCGCGAACCCTGTGGACCCAGCCGGAAAGCCTGACCGTGCCGCCGACGTCCGATTCTCTGAGTTCTCCACAGGTGTGAGTGCGGTAGGGATGCATGAAACCGTAAGCCTTTTCGGGAATTTTCGAGCGCGAAAAGCGCATGCGAGCAGCGATTTGTCAAGCGCCGAAGCCGTCGCGACATGACTGCACAATTGGGTTATACAGTGCACCATGAAAATCATTACTGACACCGATTCGCTGACGCTGGCCTGTCAGTCGCTCGCGAAGGGCGAATACGTCACCGTCGACACCGAATTTCTTCGTGAGACGACGTTCTGGCCGAAACTCTGCCTGATCCAGATGGCCGGGCCGGGTGAAGAGTACATTGTCGACCCGATCGCCGGGTCCATGGAACTCGACCCCTTCTTCGAACTGATGACCGACGAGAGCGTGGTGAAGGTCTTCCACGCCGCGCGGCAGGATATCGAGATCATGCACCACCAGGGCGGGGTCATTCCCCAGCCCCTGTTCGACACGCAGGTCGCGGCGATGGTCTGCGGTTTCGGCGATTCCGTGGGTTACGAGAACCTGGTGCGCACGCTGGTCAACGAGCAGATCGACAAGACGTTACGCTTCACCGACTGGTCGCGGCGCCCCCTGACCGACCGGCAACTCGCCTACGCCCTGGCCGACGTGACGCATCTGCGCGACGTCTACGAGAACCTTTCCCGGCAACTCGACAGATCCGGCCGCGCGTCCTGGCTCAAGGAAGAAATGTCGATCCTCGAGTCGTCCTCCACGTATGACAGCCATCCCGAAGATGCCTGGAAGCGCCTCAAGTTCAGGGCGCGCAACAAGAAGTCGCTCGCCGTGTTCATGTCCGTCGCGGCGTGGAGAGAACGCGAGGCACAGGGCCGTGACGTGCCGCGCAATCGCATCCTCAAGGACGACGCGCTTCAGGAAATCGCGATCCAGATGCCCAAGTCGACCGAGGACCTGGACCGGCTGCGGGCAGTGCCACGAGGCTTCGGCAAAAGTCCGCATGCCGCCGGTCTCCTCGAAGCCGTCCGGACGGGACAGGAAACCGACCAGCGCGACATTCCCGATCCCAAACATCGCCACAATAACCTGCCGCAGGGCCTCGGTCCGATCGTCGAGATGCTGAAAGTGGCCCTCAAGATCACCTGCGACCGGCACGGCGTGGCGCAAAAGCTGATCGCCAGCGTCGCCGATCTCGAACAGATCGCAGCCAGCGACAACGCCGATGTCCGCGCCATGAAAGGCTGGCGCCGCGAGCTTTTCGGATCCGAAGCGCTCGACCTGAAACACGGCCGGGCCTGCATCGCGATAGAAGACGGCGAAGCCGTGCTCCTGCCGCGCAGCCAAGCAGCCCCTCAACCGATCATGGCCAGGTCGGCCGACTGAGAAGCAGAAATGCGAGAAAGCCGGAGGCGGACGTGCCTGCGGCGTCCGTCAGGCGGCGACGAACTCCCGGCCGCTGAACGCCTCGACATAGCCTTCAAAGCCGCGGTTCATGCCGTCCCAGCTTTTCAGGGACTTCATGCCATCGACCCAGCGGCAGACATTGGGATAGCCCGACCTGTCGAAACCGATGAGGTCGCCGAGAGTGACAAGGCACACGCCGATATAATCGGCCAGGGTCAGACGTCCGAGACATACGTAATCCCGGTCAGGGCCGAGAATATCCCCGTCGAGAATGCCGAACCAGTGCCGGGTCCGTGCCTGGCCGCGTGATATCTCGGCCGCCGTCGCCTCGTCGGTCCGGCGGAAATGGTTGGGAAACAGCTGCGGATAGACCAGGCTGTATCCGAAGTCCCGGTAAAAGTTGACGTTGAACCAGTCCATCATCTCGTTGACGCGTGCACGGTCCGCGATGTCGGACGGGTAGGCCGGCGAACCGGCCTTTTCGGCAAGGTACTTGAGGATGGCCGAACTTTCGCTCAGGTGAAAATCGCCGTCTTCGAGGACCGGGACGAGCCGGTTGCAGTTGATCCGGGCGAACTCGTCCCCGAGATGCTCGCCTGCGAGCAGGTCGACTTCCGCGACCTCAAGATCGATGCCGCTTTCCATGGCAAACAGGATGACCGCCCGCGACGGCGACGATATGGGATGCATGTAAAGTTTCATCTGCGGTTGTCCTCCCGTGCGGATGCAGATCAGTCGCCGTTCCCCGCGTCGGCTTCCACGGTCATGTCGAGACCGAGAAGTTTCGCAAGGTCGTTCATCCGCTTGGTAACCTGTTCCCCGTCGAGCGGGGCCTGTTTGCGCCCCAGTTCCAGGGTGAGACACTTGTTCCTGACCGACAGCACGGTTCGCGGAAGGACGTCCTCGGTAAATGCCGAAAGGACGTAGGCCAGGCGCATGGACGCGGCCAGGACGCGCGACCGCTCCACCATGTTCGGGTCCATCAGCGCCTCGAGACTGGGGCTCGCCGTTTTCCTGGCGCCCTCGTACCGGAAATAGAGCGTGAGTGCGAGAAAGGCCCGGCCGGGGTGATCGATGGCGGCGAACGCGGCGTTGGCGACCACGTTGAGGCTCTGCTCGCCGCGATAGTCCTGATGCGCCCTCCATCCGATATCCGCGAGGAGGCAGGCAACGTGCCGCAACCGGCGTTCCTCCCGGGTCTCGTCCGGAAAGGCCTTCGCAAACAGCCTGTCGGTCCAGTCGCACAACTCGCGCACGCCCTTGGGCGACCTGGCCCGTGCACGTGCGAGATCCCACGCCGCCGACAGGAGAGGATCCTTCTCCCTGATCTTCGGCTTGAGCTTGCTGAACAGCAGGCCCTCGCGCACGCCGTAGGCGGACACTACCATCTCGGAGACCCCGCTTTCCAGGAGCAGCCGGTCGAGCACGACACCGCCATAGGGCATCGTTTCCGCGCGGTTTTCGGAGATCGCGTGGATGTCGCGCAGGGACGCCGGGCTCAGACGGCTGACAAGTGCCGCCAGGCCGCGGGCGGAATCGTTGCTGATCCGGTAGTTGTGCAGCACGTTCAGCGGGTAGTCGTGCTGGGCGATGTGAAGGCGGGCAAGATTTCGCCACGTCCCTCCGACGGCATAGAACCGCCTGTCTTCCAGGCCGTCCAGAAGCTTGTGATCCTTCAGGGTCTCGCTGACGATGGACGTCGCTTTCCTGACATCGCCCTCGGCCATGTCCATCAGGCGCAGCGGACCGAACGGCAACGTGACCCCGTCCTTGAGTTCACCGTCCTTGACCACGGTGAGTTCGAGACTGCCGCCGCCCAGGTCGCCGACAATGCCGTCAGCGTCCGGCAGGCCGGCAATCACGCCAAGCGCGGCGAGCCGGGCCTCGTCCTTTCCGGTGAGGACGCGGACGGATTCCCCCAGCGCCTTCTTGGCCTGGCGGACGAAACTCGCCCCGTTTTCGGCCTCCCGGGCCGCCGCGGTGGCGATCGCATAGACCTTGCGGGTGCCGATCTGTTCGGCAAGTCGGCGGAACCGGGACAATGCCCGGATGGCACGTTCAACGCTCGCCTCGTTCATGCGCCCGGTCGTGGCCACGCCCCGTCCGAGGCCGCACAGGACCTTTTCGTTGTAGACGGGTGTGGGGCTGCGCCGTGCGCCGTCATAGACGACCAGGCGCACGGAATTCGAACCTATGTCGACGATCGCGACCGGTGCGTAATATGGTGCTCTGCCGATTTCATGGTCCGGTTTCGCCACGCGCTACCCTATCTTTTCGTTCTTTTTCTCTTCTTGATGAATGTTGGCGGCAGGCTCTGCTGCAGCGCCTTGCCACGCCCCGACAGGCTCGGATTCGTCATGAAGTAGTCATGGGCATTGAACTTCTTCTCGCCGCGGCGCGGCACGATCCGTTCCGACCGGCCATCCGCCAGGAGACGCCAGCTCTGCTGGTTGTCCCTCAGGTTGGCCACCATGATCTGGTCCAGGATTTGTTCGTGAACCGTCGGATTGTCAATGGGTATGAGAGTCTCCACGCGCCTGTCAAGGTTGCGCGGCATCATGTCCGCGGACGAGATGTAGACCTTGGCGCGGGGAGACGGCAACTCCTCGCCATTGCCGAAACACAGGATCCGGGAGTGCTCCAGAAACCGTCCGACAATGCTCTTCACCTCGATGTTTTCCGACAGGCCGGGCACGCCCGGACGCAGGCAGCAAATGCCGCGCACGATCAGGTTGACCGGCACGCCCGCCGCACTGGCGTCGTAGAGGGCATCGATGACGTCGGCATCGACGAGGGAGTTCATCTTGCCCCATATGGCCGCGGGCTTGCCTGCCCTGGCATTCTCGATCTCCTTGCGGATGTCGCTCACGATCCGTGACTTGAGGTTGAGCGGCGACATGGCGATGCAGTCGAAATCGCGCGGCTCGGCATAACCCGTGACGTAATTGAAGAGCTTGGCCGCGTCCGTCCCCAGCTTGGGGTCGCAGGTGAAGAACGAAAGGTCGGTGTAGATCTTCGCCGTGATCGGGTGGTAGTTCCCGGTTCCGTAGTGGACGTAGGTCCGCAGCCCGCCGGTCTCGCGCCGGACCACGAGGCTGACCTTGGCGTGGGTCTTGAGTTCGATGAAGCCGTAGACGACCTGGACGCCGGCCCGCTCCAGGTTCCGCGCCCACTGGATGTTTGCCGCCTCGTCGAAGCGCGCCTTGAGCTCGACGAGCGCCGTCACCGACTTGCCGGCTTCGGCGGCTTCGGCTAGGGCCGCGACGATCGGGGAATCCTTGGATGTGCGATAGAGCGTCTGCTTGATGGCGACGACGTTCGGGTCGCGCGCGGCCTGGCGCAGGAACTGGACGACGACGTCGAAGGATTCGTACGGGTGATGGACAACGATGTCCTTCTCGTGGATCGCCGCGAAGCAGTCTCCGCCGTGGTCCCTGATGCGTTCGGGGAACCGCGCGTTATAGGGCGGGAACAACAGGTCAGGACGTTCGTCAAGGATGAGCTGGCTGATATCCGCATAGCCCACGAGACCGTCTATGACGGTGATGTCCGTGCCGTCGAACTTGATTTCCTGGGCAACGAAATCCCGGAGGCTCTCCGGCATCCCGGAAGCGACCTCCAGACGGATAACCGATCCCCTGCGCCGGCGCTTGAGGGCGGTCTCGAAGACACGGACGAGGTCCTCGGCCTCTTCCTCGATCTCGAGATCGCTGTCGCGGATGACCCTGAACTCGCCCTGCCCCAGCACCTCGTAGCCGGGAAACAGCCTCGCGATGAACATGCCGATGACCTGTTCCATCGTGATGAAGCGTATCGCGTTGCCGTTTCCGGAGTCCGCCCCGGCGGGAAGGCGCACGAAGCGCTCGAGCTGGCGCGGCACGGGGATCAGTGCGTTCATCTTCTTGCCGTCGGCGACGCGGCGCAACTGGAGCGCCAGCGTGAAGCCGAGATTGGCGATGAAGGGGAAAGGATGCGCCGGATCGATGGAAAGCGGCGTAAGCACGGGGAAAATCTGGTTCAGGAAATAGGTCTCGATCCAGGCCCGGTCATCTTCCGAGAGTGAATCCGGCTCATAGAGGACGATACCGGCACGGGCGAGTTCCGTCTTGAAGGATTCCCACCGGACTTCCTGTTCCGTCACCAGTTCTGTGACGAGGGCCTCGATCTGGACAAGCTGCTCGCTCGCGGTCAGCCCGTCTTCACTGACCACGGAAATCCCGGCCTTGACCTGGCCGCGCAGACCGGCCACGCGCACCATCTGGAATTCGTCGAGGTTGCTGCCGGAAATCGAGAGGAACCGGAGGCGTTCCAGCAAGGGATGGTTCGGGTTGCGCGCCTCTTCCAGCACCCGCATGTTGAAGCCGAGCCAGGAAATCTCGCGGTTTATGAAGCGCCTGGAACTGTCGCGCGTAATGCCGTCGTTCGCACCGGCAACCGTCCGCTCCGCAGTATCGGCGCCGTCGTTCTCGACGGCGGGAAGAACTTGTGTGGATTCCGTCATCGTGGCCTGTACCCGTTAGTGGTCACAAAAGCCCTCCATTAGTCTGCACGCACCACAACTATATGACATTCCTGTAAACGTCGCGTTCACAAAGCCCCGACGGGCACGGGGAGCTCTTCCGAGGGCTTCCATCGCTAGAGAACTTGCGCCACCAGAGACCTCGTCACCGGCACTTTTTTCGCCATCGCGAGACGGTCGATGCGCTCGACAAGGGTCCGCGCCGCACCCAGGGAGCGTTCCATCCGGACCACCATGTAGGCGATGACGTTCTCGTTCACCGCGATCTGCCTGTCGGCGAACAGCTTTACTAGAACCGCGCGCAAAAGGCGTTCATCCGGCTGGTCGAGCGCGGTGACCGGCACGGCACGCAGACGCGAAGCGAGGTCCGGCAGCCGCACCCGCCAGGATGCAGGCGCGTCGCGCGTGAGAACGAGCGCGAAACCGGATGTCTCGCGCAAATGGTTGAGCAGGTGGAACATCGCCGTCTCGTCGAGCGACGGTCCGGGCGCGTCCTCGATCAAAACCGCCCCGCCCTGCGCAATGCGCGGCACCGCCTCGACCGTCAGCGTCGCGGCGGGAACCGTTTCGGCGCCGGAGACCATCCTCCAGACCTCACCCAGATGGCTCTTGCCGCTGCCTTCGGGGCCGACGATCGCCTGGGCGGGCGCCGGCCAGTCCGGCCAGCGGTCGATCAGCGCGACGGCGGTCTCGTTGCTGTCGGCAACGAGGAAATCGTCACGGCCCATTGCCGGGCGATGCGGCAGGTCGAGCGGCAGTTGTGTTTCCACGAATTCTGTCCCTGAGACTAGTCCGGCGGCCCGTCGGCGCCCGGGTCGCGCCCGGTGCCGTGGTAGATCGGGCTTTCGAGATATCGGTGGAGCGCGAACCTGGTCAGTACGCCCACGGCCGCCGCCAGAGGGACCGCCACCAGCATGCCGACGAAGCCGAACAGGTATCCGAATGCGAACAGCGCGAACATGAGCCACACGGGGTGCAGCCCGACACGGTCGCCAACCAGCTTGGGCGACAGGAAGTTGCCTTCGATGAACTGGCCGACGCCGAATATGACCGCGATGATGACGACCATGACCCAATCCGGCCAGAACTGCACGAGCGCGACGCCGACCGACACCACGAGCCCCAGTATGGCGCCGACAAAGGGTATGAAACTCAGCATCCCCGATGCGAGGCCGATCAGCAGGCCGAAATTGAGCCCTGCGAGCGTAAGGGCGACGGCATAGAAGATTCCCAGCGCCAGGCAGACCGTGCCCTGGCCGCGAATGAAGCCGGCCATCGCGCGATCGATATCCTTGGCGATCGTCCGGATCGTGTCCGCATAATCGCGGGGCAGCCAGCTGTCGACGACCTCGATCATGCGGTCCCAGTCGTAGAGCATGTAGAAGGCAACCACGGGCGTGACCACGAGCAATGACACGAGGCTGACCAGTGCCAGTCCGCCGCTCCACAGCGATTTCAGCAGGGAGCCCGCCCAGGCCGCGCCGCGGGTGGCGAGCTCGTTGATCGAGCCTTCCAGCCCGGCCCTGCGCTCCGACAGGATGCTCTTGAGCCATTCGGGGCTGGCGCTGTCGATGAACTCGATGAGCTGGCGGATGTATCCGGGGAGCCGCTCGGCGAACTTGGTCGTCTGGTCGCTCAGGACCGGGATCACCATGAGGATGGAGAGCACGAACACGACGACGAAGACGAAGAGGATGGTAGACGTCGCCACGAGGCGGTTGGCACCGAGCTTCTGCAACCGGTCGGCGACCGGATCGAGAAAATAGGCGAGCGCCAGCCCGGCGACAAAGGGCAGCAGGATCTCACGGAACACGTAAAGGAAGGCGATCAGGACAAGCACCGTCACCAGCCAGAACGCCAACTGACGCTGCAGTGTCATGTCACTCCGCCTCCCGCTTTTCCGCGTGGTCCACGTGTTCCGATCCGTTCGCCATGTGCTTCAGCCATTCGAGAAGATACGCCAAGCCGGACGCCACCGTAAGGGTCACGACCGTATAGGCGCCGATGCTGACCACCGTGCCGAGGTCCAGCGAAAGCCCGAGGGCGCCGAGCGCAACGGCAGCGAGCACGATCTGCGCGACGGTGTTGAGCTTGCTGATCATCAGCGGCGCCATGGTGACAGGCTTGTTCATGATCCACGACAGGAGCACCGCTCCGATAATCAGGATGTCCCGGCTCACCACCGCGATGACCAGCCAGGACGGAAGGTGTTCGAGGAACCCCAGCGACACGTAGATGCTCACAAGCAGCGCCTTGTCGGCGAGCGGATCGAGATAGGCGCCCAGATCGGTCTGCTGGTTGAACTTCTTCGCGATGTAGCCGTCGGCGCCGTCGCTGACACCGGCCATGATGAACGCGGCAAAAGCGACCGCCATCTGTCCGGTGATGATCAACCAGACGATCACGGGTACGGTGAGTATCCTCCCGACGGTTATGATGTTTGGCCAACTCATGACGGCATTGCCCGATGACCTGTGCAGCCTGCCCGGCCAATCCGGGCAGACGTCCGGCAGGTGTGTCAGCGCACCTGCAGGACCCATGTATCGCCGATGTCCGTCAGGTCAAATCCGTTTTGCCCGAACGCGAGATCGAGCTGGCCCAGGTCACCGGCGAAAATGATGTCCACCACCGCCCCCTGCGCCGACAACCGCTTGACCTGGACGGAATCGACACCCGGCGTCGTCTCGATGCGCTGACGGATGGTGTTCCATTCCGGAAGGCTGCCGAAAGGCACCGCCACTTCCATGCTGCTCCCCGGCGGGCGTCCCAGATTGACGTGGGTCTCCTTCCAGTCGTCCTCGATGCGCGACAGGTAGTCCCGGGCCGCCTTGGCGCTGGCGTCGAAGGTGGCGCTCTTTCCCTCGCCGTTGAAGACGTTGTCGAACTCGACGGGACCGGATTCGATCGCGCCGCGCAGGGTGACGCGCACGGATCCGCCGCCAAGCGATTCACCCACGGCCACGAGCACGTTCTCGACCGCGTACCGGTCCTTGAGCGCCTGGATCTTCGCTTCCGAACCCGAGATCACCTCGCCCGCGGAAATCGACGCGATGTCCGTCAGGTCGCCCAGTGGCAGAAGCAGCGGCGTGATCGAGTTTTCGGGGTTGAGCCCGGCCCACGCATCGCGCAGCGGATTGGGGTTGTCCCAGAGCACCGTCTTGCCCTTCTCCTTCCAGACAGGCAGCAAAAGGGCGCCCGGCGCCTGTTCGTCGGCGAACGGCACCTTGTACTTCAGGAAGAGGTCGCGGATGTTGTCGGGCCGGAAGCGGATCGAGAGGTCGGCGACATAGCGGGTTCCCGAGGTGCTTTCGTTCTCCACGCTCATGCTGTCCATGAGCCGTGAGACGAGATCGGCATTGAGTTCCGGAAGCCGGACGCGTTCCCTCTCCCGCGTCAGACGCCGCAGCAACGTATCGAAGGCCTGCAACTGGCCGCCGGCAATCGCCTTGTTCTTGGCTTCGACCGCGTTCTTGGCGGTCTCGTCGACCCTGAGACCGTTGATGCTGTAGAGGTCCGCCCGTGCCGGCCCCGCCACCGCGAGAACGATCAGGAGCGCACCGGCGACCGTCGCCGATCCGCGTCCGCATGCGACCGCCCAGCGCCGCGCCTTTCCTAGCATTGTCACCACCCGAAACCTCCCGATAGCCAATGGCGTGATTGGCGTGGAATATATCAAACTGGGCGTCGAGTTAAGCGGACTTTGGCCTACATTTCCCTATTCCGGTGAAAAGCCGCATCTTGGCCTTGCACGAGACCCGCTAATTTGCTTGGTCTGTCTCCATCATGAGCGCATCCGAACAGGACCGAATGACATACGCACAAGCGGGCGTGGACATCGACGCCGGCAACGCGCTTGTCGACGCCATCAAGCCGCTTGCAAAGTCGACCGGCCGGTCCGGAGCCGACAGCGCACTCGGCGGATTCGGCGGGCTCTTCGATCTCAAGGCCGCGGGCTTCACCGATCCGGTGCTCGTCGCCGCGAATGACGGCGTGGGCACCAAACTGATGCTCGCCTTCGCCACCGGCCGCCACGAGACCGTCGGCATCGATCTCGTGGCCATGTGTGTGAACGATCTCATCGTGCAGGGCGCCGAACCGCTCTTTTTCCTCGATTATTTCGCCACGGGCCGGCTGACACACGATCAGGCGGTCGCCGTCGTCGCGGGCATCGCAGACGGCTGCAGGCAGGCCGGCGCGGCGCTGATCGGTGGTGAAACGGCGGAGATGCCGGGCATGTACGGCGACGGGGAATACGACCTCGCCGGTTTTGCCGTGGGAGCCGCGGAACGCGGTACGCTGCTGCCGCGTGACGACATGCAACCGGGCGACGTAATCCTCGGCCTTGCTTCGAACGGCATTCATTCGAACGGCTACTCGCTCGTGCGCCGCATCGTCGAGAAGAGCGGCGCGGCGCTCGACGCACCGGCACCGTTCGACGCGTCCCGCGACCTTGGCTCGTGCCTGCTCGACCCGACGAGAATCTACGTCCGCCCCGTGCTCGAACTGCTCGGCCGGTGCACATCGGTCAAGGGCCTGGCACACATCACCGGCGGCGGACTCACGGAAAACATTCCCCGCGTTCTGCCGCGGTCGATCGCAGCCCGTATCGACCTCCGGGTGCTGTCTCCGCAGCCCGTGTTCGGCTGGCTCGCCGAAACCGGACGCGTCGCCCAGGACGAGATGCTGAAGACGTTCAACTGCGGAACCGGCATGGTGATCATCGTGGGCGGCGAAGACGCCGACCGCGCGACCGGCATTCTCGAGGAGTGCGGCGAGACGGTGACCAGGATCGGAGAACTGGTTTCCCGCGAGGACGGTCCGGCGGTCGCCTATGACGGCAGTCTCGGGATCGTGTCCTGACGATGAAACGCCGGGTCGGCATACTCATCTCCGGACGCGGCAGCAACATGGAAGCGCTGATAGACGCTTGCCGGGCCGACGATTTTCCCGCCCGCGTCTGCGTCGTCCTGTCCAACCGCGCCGACGCTCCGGGGCTGGAAACCGCAAGGCGGGCGGGCATTCCGGCGGTCTCGATCGACCACAAGGCGTTTCCGGACCGCGAGAGCTTCGACGACGCCGTGAACGAGGCCTTGCGCGAACATGAGTGCGAGGTGCTGTGCAATGCCGGTTTCATGCGGCTGCACAGCGACAGGTTCGTGCAGACCTGGCTGAACCGCCACCTGAATGTCCATCCGTCGATCCTACCCGCCTACAAGGGCCTGCACACGCACGAACGGGTGCTGCATGACGGAGTGCGCATCAGCGGATGCAGCGTCCATCTCGTGCGCACCGAGATGGACACCGGGCCCGTCATCGTCCAGGCCGCCGTCCCGGTGCGGAACGACGACACGCCCGACAGTCTCGCCGCGCGGGTGCTTGCCGCGGAACACCGGATCTATCCCCTGGCGCTGCGGCTGTTCTGCGAGGGACGGGTCAGGGTCGTCGGCGAAAAAGCGGTGCTCGATTGTGACATCGACGACACGCAGGCGCTTTATTCGCCCCATATCGGCCCGGTTTGACGCCTCAAAGACCCGCCTTCACTTGAACGCCGTCCGGTGAACCGCTATCCGGTATTAATCATTTGGGCAGAAATTTGTGCGATCCGGTAGGACGTACAATCCCGGCGAACCGGTGCGACTGCGTGGGGAATACGCCAGCCTGGCGTTTCAGGAGACGCGTCGCAAAGCAGCCCGGTTCGGCCAGCAACGAGTGAGGTCCGACATGAGAATTGCAGGTTTGGCGATCGCCGCGGCACTGACGATGGGTGCAACCGACTTCGCCCAGGCGGAAGCCGTGGACGGCTACGACGCACGCAGCCGCAGCAAGGTCCATACGTCCTACATGACATCCTACGGGGGCAAGCGGGTCGTTTCCTATCGCGGCGGCCAGCGTCCCGGCACGATCGTCATCAGTACGCGCAAGAGGACCCTTCATTACGTTCTGCCCGGCGGCAAGGCCATCCAGTACGGCATCGGTGTCGGCCGGCAGGGTTTCCAGTGGCGCGGCACCATGCGCATTTCTCGCAAGGCGGAATGGCCGGGATGGACGCCGCCTCCCGCCATGCGCAAGCGCCAGCCGGGCCTGCCCAGATACATGCCGGGCGGCATCAACAACCCGCTTGGCGCCCGGGCGCTCTACCTTGGCAGTTCCATCTATCGCATCCATGGAACGAACCAGCCGCATACGATCGGCCATGCCGTGTCGAGCGGATGCATCCGGATGGTCAACAAGGAAGTGATCGACCTCTACAATCGCGTCGGACCAGGCACGAAAGTGGTTGTCAGATAACGGATTTGTCTAGTCGGGCATGCCGGGCAATCCGTCCGGCAGTTCGACTTCCTCACGCCATTTCCTGAGAAGCACCGGCCGACGCACCGGGCAGCGGTCCTCGAGTATATCGAGCGCCTCGATGCGGTCGGTGCGGAAATGCCGGAACGCGTCGCGCATCTCGCACCACGCCACGAGGATGCGCGACGACTGGTGAAATCCCATCGCGGTCGGCCAGACGGTTCGTTTGGTCGACCGGGCTTCCTCGTCGACATAGTCTATGCGGATCTTGAACCCGGTCCGCAGCGCGTCGCGCAACCGGCGGATATCGATCTTGTCGGCGGGAAGTTCCCCGTAGCTCGGAACGTAGAGCGGCGCATCCAGAAGGACGGGCCGGAGGTGGCCCGGGAGAACCTCGCCGATCTTGGCGATGGCGTCCCGCGCAGCCCGCACGGTTGCCGGGTCGGCCCTCGTCTCGACCATTCGCGCACCGAGCATGAGCGCCTCCAGCTCGTCGGACGTGAACATCAGGGGCGGCAGGTCGAAATCACCGCCCATGACATATCCGACGCCGGCCTCGCCCATGATGGGGACGCCGCCAGCCTCGAGGGACACCATGTCACGATAGATCGTCCGGACGGACACCTCCAGTTCCTCGGCCAACTGGCTGGCCGTGACCGGACGCTTCGTGCGGCGCATGGCCTGGATAATCTGCAACAATCGATCGGCACGTCTCATGCCGCATCATGGCATGGATCTGTTGACAGCATAATGTCAGTATCGATCGGACTTCGCCCGGTCGTCAGGCATCGGGCTCGTCGGGTTCCGGACGGCGCATGAAGATGGTCGGCTTGGGCGAGATGCCCCGCGCCTCGAGCTCAGTGAATATCGTACTCGCCGGGCGTGTGGAGTAGATGGCGGTCAAGGCCATCAGTGTTGCCAGCGTCCCCTTCAATGCAGACCGGGCACCCACAGGGCGGGTTTTCATGGCAGCTTCCTTTCCGGTTGATACCGACTGAATGGTCGCTCAGTCGAGATGAACCGGGGATGAATCGGAAAAGAATCTGGCGAGGCGTCGCGAACCGGGTCAGCGCAGGCCGGCGGGCTGGCTTGTCGCGTGCGGGGTGGCGTGCTCTCCGCTCAACCGGCCCCCGGCGTCGGACGCGGCCGCGACGGCAAGGAAGGCTGTAAGAGCGACGACCGTCATCACGAGAACACGCTGAGTTTTTCTGTCGAACGACTTCGGGGTCATGGCTCTACTCGAAAACGCTTCCGGAACCCGGAGATAAGCACGCAAATGCCGTTTTCAATACGAAAGCCGAAATCCCTTAAAATTGCCCTAAGTTCGCCTGATTGTTTGTAATTTTCGCCTCATTCGATGCCGATCAGGCCGGTCGCATCCACACGCGGTTGTCGTGGAACGCAGCGCCTCCATACGGCGCCAACTGGTCGGCGCCGGTCAGCACGTTGATGCCGTCGCCGGTTTCGAACGCCGCGTTGGGCCAGATGCCCTCCGCCACAAGCACGCCGCGCCCGACATCATCCGAGACGCGCGCATGGAGGATGGTGCGGCCGCGAAGGTTGCCGAGCCACACGCGGTCGCCATCCGCGATGCCGCAGGCGGCCGCGTCGTCGGCGTGCACCATGACCTCAGGCCGGCCTTCGCGCTTCAGGGACCCCGGCGTCTCGTTGAACGTGGTGTTGAGAAAACTCCTCGACGGCGCTGTCACAAGCCGAAACGGATGCTCATCGTCCGGCGTTTCGATGACCTCCCAGTAATCGGGAAACTCCGGGATCTGGTCGTGCGGCCCCATGGGACCGTCATTTGCGGCGCGGACGTTCGTCCAGTCGGGGCTGAACCGGAACTTGCCGTCCGGATAGGCGAAACCGTCGATGTAATGCGCGCGGTCGAAATCCGGCTGGCAGTCGATCCAGTGCTTTTCCTCGAGTTCGGCGAGCGTACCCCAACCCGACTCCTCAAGTGTCCAGGCGATCAGGTCGCGCGCGCTCATCGAAAAGCCCGGGTGGTCGACGCCCAGCCGCCTGGCCAGTTCACACAGGACGTCGTGGTTGGACCGGCATTCGCCCGGTGCATCGACGATTTTCGGACCCAGAATGATGTGCTGGTGACCGCCGCCCTGATAGACGTCGTCATGCTCGAGAAACATCGTCGCGGGCAACACGATGTCCGCCATCTGCGCGGTTTCCGTCATGAACTGCTCGTGGACGCAGACGAAGAGGTCGTCACGGGCAAACCCCTGCTTGACCTTGTTCTGCTCGGGCGCGACCGTGACCGGATTGGTGTTCTGGATGAACAACGCGGTGACGGGCGGTCCGCCCCGCAGGTCATAGGGATCTCCCGTGAGGACGGGGCCGATGCGCGACTGGTCGAGCATTCGGACATCCTTGTCGAGAACGTCGAGGCCCTCGATCCGCGACTTGTTCCAGTGATAGATCGCGCCGTTGGTGTGGAATGCGCCACCGCCTTCGTGTTTCCACGCGCCGGTCACGGTGGCGATGCACATGGCGGCGTGCATGTTGATCGCGCCGTTGCGCGATCGCGTGAAACCGTACCCCAGGCGAAGGAAGGTCCGTTTCGTGGTGCCGACCATCCGCGCGAAGGTTTCGATTTCCTCCACTGTCAGCCCGGTGATACCGCTCGCCCATTGCGGGGTCTTCGACTTCAGATGCGCCTCGAAGTCGGCGGGACGGTCGGCGTATTTCTCGAGGTAGTCGCGATCGGCAAAACCATCGCGGAACAGGACATGCATGACCGCGCAGGCCAGCGCACCGTCGGTGCCCGGGCGCAGCCTCAGTCCCATATCGGCCTGCTTCATCGTGCCCGTGTTGTAGACGTCGACCACGACGATTTTCGCGCCGCGTTCCTTTCGTGCACGCACGGCATGGGTCATCACGTTGACCTGCGTGTTGACCGGGTTGGTACCCCAGATCACGACCAGGTCGGACTTGGCGATTTCACGGGGATCGGGCCCGGCCAGACGGCCCGTGCCCGCGGCAATCCCGGTCCAGGCCGGATTGACGCAGATGGTCGAGAACTGGCCCGAGTATTTCTTGGCGTGACGCAGACGATGGATCCCGTCGCGCATGACCAGTCCCATGGTGCCCGCGTAGAAGTAGGGCCACACGGTCTCGCTGCCGTACCTTGCCTCCGCGCGCAGGAGAGACTCGGCGACCTCGTCGAGCGCGTCATCCCAGGAAATCGGCGCAAACGCCCCGTCACCCTTGGCGCCGGTCCGGCGCATGGGCCGCAGCAGCCTGTCGGGGTGATGGATGCGCTCGGCGTACCGGGCCACCTTGGCGCAGACCACGCCCGCCGTGTAGGTGTTTGCCGACGCGCCCTTTACCCGGCCGATGGTGCCCGCGTCCAGTCGTTCGACTTCGAGCGCGCATGTCGACGGGCAATCATGCGGGCAGGCGCTGAAAAGCGTTTCGGGTTTTGAGACGACGTTCATGGGCAGCAGACCGTTTCGATGGACCGGAAGAGCCGGCAGCGTATCACGATCTCGGGCGGCGTTGAACGGGAACGGGTCTCACCGTCGAAACGGCATGCATCCCCCAACGTAAACGCTTTGTTTACCATATCGGGCCGACACTCAAGGCACAGGGAGAATTGTAGACGTGCATCTGGAAAGGGTTCCAGAAAGCGGGTGAACAAGATCCATAAGTGACACGAACCTGATCGGGAGCCCGCGATTTGAGCGGGCTTTTTTTATGTCACCGGCCGTGCCTCCGGCTGCTGCGGATGCAGGCCACAACAAGGAGAAGTCCCATGATCAAGACTCTGATCGCTACGGTGATTGCCGGGACGACTCTGTGGTTGAGCGCTCAATCGACCGCTGAGGCACAGGACGAAAGGACGTGTTATCCGATCGCCACGCTGAAAGTCTCTTTCCGCGTTGTCTTCCCCAAGGCGAAACAGATCACAATGGAGGGCGCTCAGGCGAAACATTACCTTCAGCACTACAACTCCTACGGACGCCCGACGGACTTCAAGGGTGACGTGATCCTGCTGAACGTGATGCCGGACGGCACGACGCTCTTCGTGCCTCTCGACGCCGGTGTTGGCTGCAAGCGCGTCGTGGTCGGTCCGAAGCTGCACCGGATGATCATGACGAAACTGGCGCGCGGCGCCGTCTGACACCTGTTTTTCACCCCCCTGAAATGCCCGGATCCGGATACAGGTCCGGGCGTTCCGCGACCAAGGCCTGCCCTTCCCCTCCCCGGGTCGCACACGCTGTCGACCATTGAATGATTTTCTTTCGCGCCGGATTTTCCGTTGTTGTATTGGCTTAGGTCGTCAACAATTGTCGGCCGTCGCCGGGACGGGCGTGTTCGAGGGGAAACACAGGCATGGAATCTCACTATCGCGTAGTGATCGTCGGCGGCGGCATGATGGGCGCGGGCTTGCTCTATCACCTCGCGGAAGAAGGCTGGACCGACAGTGTCCTGATCGAGAAAGGCGAACTCACGTCCGGGTCCACCTGGCATGCGGCCGGCCAGTGCCCCAGTTTCATCGCCGACTACAGCATGGCCAAGATCCATGACTACGGGAACAGGCTCTATCCGACGCTCGAGGAAAAAACCGGTCAGTACGTGAGCTGGCATGGCTGCGGCGGCATCCGCTTCGCCCTGAACGAGGTCGAACTGGACTGGTTCCGGCATGTGGAAGGGGTGTCGAAACTGATCGGTTTCCGCATGCAGATCATCGGTCCCGACGAGATCAGGAAGATCAATCCCTTCGTCGACACGACCGGTGTTCTCGCCGGGGCCTGGACGCTCGATGACGGTCATGTGGACCCGGCGGGATGCTGCAATGCTCTTGCGAAGGGCGCGCGCGATTTCGGCGCCTCGATAATCCGCCACAACCGTGTGCTCGAGATCAACCCGCTGCCGTCGGGCGAATGGCAGGTCGTGACCGAAAAGGGCACGACGACGTGCGAACATGTGGTGAATGCCGCGGGATGCTATGCGCGCCAGGTCGCTCAGATGGCCGGCACCGACGCACCAATCACCAACATGAAGCATCAGTACATCGTCACCGAGCCTGTCGCGGAGTTCCTCGAGCGCGACGAGGAAATGCCGGTGATGCGGGACCCCTACCCCTCGGCCTATTACCGCCAGGAACAGAAGTCTGCCCTGATCGGCATCTACGAGACCAGCAACGTCGTCGAGGCATGGGCGGACCGGGGCGGCTGGCCGGAATGGTCATCGGAAAACGAACTTTTCGACGAGGAACTGGACCGGATCCTCTCGCACGTCGAAAAGGTCATGGAACGCATGCCCATCTGGTCGGACCTGGGCATCAAACGCGTCGTCAACGGCGCGATACCGCATACGCCCGACGGCAACGTGCTGCTCGGCCCGGCTGCCGGCCTGAAGAACTTCTGGATGTGCTGCGGCGCCCAGATCGGCATCGCCCAGGGCGCCGGTTGCGGCAAGTATCTCGCCCAGTGGATGGTCCACGGAGATTCGGAGATCAATTTCGCCAATCTCGATCCGCGCCGCTTCGCCGGTTACGCGGACGAGGACTACACCAGGGAGCGGTCGTTCGAGGACTACACGCACATGTACGCCCTCCACCTGCCCGGCGAGGAACGTCCCGCCGGGCGCGGCCGTCGCAAGAGTTCACTCTACGACAAGCTGAAGGCCGCGGGAGCGCTCTACACCTCGGGCGCGGGCTGGGAACGGGTGAAGTACTTCTCGCCGGACGGTCGCGACGAGGAACCGTCCTTCCACCACAACAACGCGTTTTCAGCAGTCGCACAAGAATGCCGCGGCGTGCGTGAAAACGTGGGCATCATGGACGGCTCGCCATTCGCCAAATACGAGGTTTCGGGAAGAGACGCCCTCACCCATCTCGACCGGATCTGCGCAAACCGCATGCCGCGGAAGGACGGCGGTATCGTGCTCGCGCATTTTCTCGGGGAAACGGGGATGATCAGGGGCGAAGCCACCATATTGAGGCTCAACGAGAACCATTTCTACGTGATGTCCGGCGCGGTGGCCGAAATGCGCGACCTCGACCATCTCCGGGCGCACGTCGCCGATGGCGAGGACGTCACTGTAACCAACATTACGGAAGACTGGGGCGTCCTTGTCCTGGCCGGACCGAAGTCTCGCGACGTGCTTATGAAGACCACCGATGCCGAACTCGGCAATGACGAGTTCCGGTGGCTCACCGGCAAGGAAATCCGTGTCGCCGGCCACATGGTGCGCGCGCTGCGCGTCAACTATGTCGGTGAACTCGGATGGGAGCTCCATGCGCCCATGGAGGCCCTGCCGGAGATCTACGACGCCCTGCGTTCGGCAGGCGAGCCCTACGACATCGTCGATTTCGGAACATATGCGATGAACAGCATGCGCATGGAAAAGGCCTATCGCGGCTGGGGTTCGGAACTCACCAACGAAATCACGATGGTGGAAGCGGACATGGAGCGCTTTGCCCGGTTCGACAAGGAAGACTTCATCGGCAAGGCGGCCACGCTCGCGCGCAAGCAGCGCGGCATCGAGACACGGCTGGTCTATTGCAAGGTCGATACCGAAGGCACGGCGGACGCCCATGGCGGCGAGCCCGTGATCGACAGCAACACCGAACGCGCCATCGGCATCACCACCTCCGGCGCTTTCGGTCACACCACGGGGAAGAGCCTCGTGTTCGCCTATGTCGAACCGGCGTTCGCCGAACCCGGCAGCACGTTCACGATCGACGTGCTCGGCGCGCCCCGGGCGGCCACTGTACTCGAAGGTCCGGTCTACGACCCGGAGAATACCCGACCGGTGTCGTAGATCCTCAGGTGACGCGACAGGGCCGCCGCGCAGGCGCCCGGGTCGCGGTCCAGCGCGGCTTCCAGGATATCCCGGTGTTCGGCGACGAGCGCTTCGCCGCGATATCCCATGTGCTGATACTCAAGGGCGACGACGTCCTGGAACCGGTCGAACATGACGCGGTGCATCCGCTTGAGAAGGTCGGACCCGCTCGCTGCGAGAAGCGCCTCGTGGAATTGCCAGTCGCATTGTCGCCAGAGATCGTAATGCTTCTCCTGGTCGTCGCTCATTCGCGACTCGATATGGGCGAGCTTGTGATGCGCGGCGACCAGACCGCTTTCCCACTCGACATCCCCGGCCGCGATCGACAGGCGCGCGCCCTCGCTTTCGAGCAGCGTGCGCATCATGGCGATGTCGGTAATGTCGTCCGTGATGAAGACCGCGGCGCGCAACTGGTCCACCGCGGAACTGGCCGTCCGGCTGTCCGCCGTTTCGGACGCCCCGGGATCGATGAGAAACGCTCCGGTGTTCGGCCTGACGTGGATCGCACCGGCCACTTCCAGGGCGGCGAGCGCCTCTCGAACGGTGGCGCGGCTGACCGAAAGCGCACGCGCCAGTTCCGTCTCTGCGGGCAGCCTGTCTCCGACTTCGAGACCGCGCTCCTCGACCAGCTTGAGAATGCGACGGGCAACCGCGACATACAGTTTCTGACGTATGCGCCCCGACGAAGGAACCGCATCGGCGGGCGTGATCAGATTGTCAGACAATCCCGCCGCCCCCCGACCTTATTGTTCGGCATTTCTTCATTTTTGCCGGTTTTCTCCCATTCAGTAATATTTCTTGTTGCGATTTTTTCAGGGATTGTCAGGCAACGGTATGTTGCCCAGTGTCTTGGCGCAAGCTATAGTTTGCCTGATCGCGACACTGCTGGCCCCTCAAGAGGCAACGAAGTGCGCGGCGAAATGGTGGTGCAAGACACACCGACAAACAAGGTCCGGCAATGGACCAGTCATACGGAGGAACCAGTTTCATGACATTCAAACGCAACATCGCCACATTGCTTTCGGGCGTGGCGCTTGGCGTCGGCCTGAGCGTGTCCGCCTTCGCAGCGGAAACGTCCCTGCGGATCCAGACCCACTACGCACCGGAAACCGTGTCCGGCAAACTTGCCGCGCGCTACGTCGACGACGTCCAGACGATGTCCAACGGCGAGATCAAGATCGAGATGTTCTACTCGTCGTCCGTCGTCAAATCGGTCGAAACCTTCGACGCGGCGGCCACGGGCATTCTCGACTGCGACATGACCGGTGGCGCATACCAGACGGGCAAGAACCCGGCGTTCCAGTTCGTCGGCGACATCATGGGCGGCTACAACACCCCCTACCAGCAGCTTTCCTGGCTGTACTACGGTGGCGGTCTCGACGCGGCCCAGAAGCTCTACAACAAGTTCGGCATGCAGCTTGTCGGATGGTGGATCTACGGCCAGGAATCCCTTGCCTCGTCCCGCCCGATCCGCAATGCGGAAGACTTCAAGGACTGGAAGTTCCGTTCGCCTCCGGGCATGGAAACCAAGATCTTCGAAAAGCTTGGTGCCAAGCCGATCGTGATGGATTTCACCGAAATCTTCACCGCCCTGGAGTCCGGCATCATCGACGGTGCTGACGCATCCGGTCTCGCCAACAATGTCGGGCTGGGTCTCTACGACATCGTGAAGCACGCGAACTATCCGGGCTTCCACTCCATGCCGTCCGACCACCTGGCGTGCAACAAGGCCAAATGGGACGCAATGCCCGAAAGCCACCGCCGCATCATGTCGACGGCGATGGAAGCCCTCGCCCTGCGCACAGCCCTGACCTTCGAGAAGAAAAACGCGGAAGCCGCGGCGAGCCTCAAGGAAAAGGGCGTGAACCTCTATGCGTGGAGCGAAGAGGATCTGCAGAAGTTCCGCGACGCCGCACAGGCTTCCTGGAGCGAGTTCGCAACGACGCCTGAAGCAAAGGCGCTCGTCGAAAGCCACCTCACCTATCTGCGCCAGCTTGGCCTTGCCAAGTAAACCGGCCTGACACAAGCGGGCGGCAGGTTCCTGCCTGCCGCCCGTCTTTATCTGGAATAATCTCACATCACGTTCTGGGGAGGCGGCGATGGTCGAGCATGAACGCACCGGTCTGGTGGACCTGATCACCTGGAGTTTCAGCCGGGTGGCGATGTGGGCGCCAGCCTTCATCGTGGCGATCATTTTCTACGAAGTCGTGATGCGCTACGTCTTCGTGCGCCCGACCCTGTGGGTCAACGAGATGTCGCTCTGGATCGCCGGGGCCATCTACCTGACCGCGGGGCTCTACTCTCTCCAGCAGCGCAGCCACATACGGATCTTCGTTCTCTACGATCTGGCTCCGCGGTGGCTGCAGCGCGTGTTCGACAGCCTGTCGGTCTTCTGCGTATGCATCTTCGCGTTCGCCGTCATCTGGGGCGGGTTCGGCGAAGCGCGCGACAAGTTCCTTCGCTGGGAAACCTTCGGCACGGCCTTCGACCCACCGATTCCCGCGACCATCAAGCCGCTCATCCTGATCACACTGGTCTTTCTCGCGATCCAGTCGGTCTCCAACCTGATCTACGACTGGAACCGGGAACCCGAGACCCACGACCCGGCGGACGATCTCGACGTCGCGCCTGATGAAGTCCTCACGGGCAATCCGCCCAAACCGGAGAACTGAGCCGTGGACATCGGGACAATCTCACTCATCCTGCTTTTCGGCATGCTGTTCCTCCTGGCGATCGGCATGCCGCTGGGCTTCGCCTCCGGTTTCCTCGCCGTGGTCGTCATGGTGCTCAAGTTCGGACCGGACCTGCTGTTCTCGAATTTCGGCACAGGGCCGCTCAACATCCTTGCCCAGCGCCTCTACGGCATCACCACGAATTACGTGCTCGTGTCTGTCCCGCTGTTCATCTTCATGGCGACACTGCTGGAGAGATCGGGCATCGCGCGGGACATGTACTCGTCTCTGAACATGTGGATGTCACGCACACGCGGCGGCATCGCGGTCGTCACGGCCGTCATGGCCATCGTCATGGCCGCCATGTCGGGCATCATCGGTGGCGAGGTGGTCCTGCTCGGCCTGATCGCCCTGCCCCAGATGCTGCGGCTCGGCTACAACCAGAACCTCGCCATCGGCACGATCTGCGCCTCCGGTTCGCTCGGCACCATGATCCCGCCGTCCATCGTGCTGATCTTCTACGGCCTCATAACCGAGACATCGATCCACGCCCTGTTCAAGGCCGCGTTTCTGCCCGGCTTCATGCTGGCCGGCTGCTACATCATCTACATCCTGGTGCGCACGCGCCTGCGTCCCGAGGAGGCGCCACTGCCCGAAGCCAGCGAGGACGACATGACGCCTCGCCAGAAGGCGCTCTACGGCTCCTGCCTCATCATGCTCGTCAACGGCGCCGGAGCGGCCATCATCCTGGTCCGCGGGATCTATCTGCATAGTGTTGGCGCCATCGACGAACAGACCAGCCTCATCAGCATGACGAGCTTCTGGACCTGCAGCGCCATTCTCGCGGCCAGCCTTCTCTACCTGCTCGGATTCGCCGGGATCGCGGCCACAAAGGAAGCATGGGACCGCGGCAAGGGTCTCGTCGCACCGCTGCTTATCGTGTTCGTCGTCCTGGGCTCCATCTATGGCGGCGTGACCGGTATTACCGAAGCCGCCGGCATGGGTGCGGTCGCCGTGCTCATCCTCATCATCATGCGCGGCGAGTTCTCGATGCAGCTGCTCCGCGAAGCTTCCATGCGCACCTTCAAGTCGACGGGCACCATCATCTGGGTGACGTTCGGCGCCACCGCGCTCGCCGGCGCCTACACGATTGCCGGCGGACCGACCTACGTCGCCAACCTGATCGTCGGCTACGAATTGCCGACGATGGGCGTGCTGCTCGTCATGATGGTGATCTTCCTGTTCCTCGGCGCCTTCATGGACTGGACGGGCATCGTGCTTCTGGTCATGCCGGTGTTCCTGCCGATCGTGCTCAAGCTGCCGATGGACGAACTCGGACTGACGGGCGGCCTCGACTCCAGCTCACTCGTCCGGGTCTGGTTCGGGATCCTGTTCTGCGTGAACATGCAGGTGTCGTTCCTGTCGCCACCCTTCGGACCGGCAGCGTTCTACCTCAAGTCCGTGGCGCCGCCGCATATCACGCTGCCCGACATCTTCAGGGGCTTCCTGCCCTTCATCGGCATCCAGCTGATCATCCTGGCCATCATTCTCTGCGTGCCGGAGATCACCACCGTATTCCTGTAGCGGGCGTGAAATGAGCAAACCCGCAGCAATCGAGAAGGTCGAGACGGGCCTGTACGAGATTCCGCTCGCCACGGCGCTCACCGACAGCACGCACGGTGTCATGGCGGCCTTCGAGATCGTCACGGTGCGCATCATCGACAGCGATGGTGCGGAAGGATGCGGGTACACCTATACCTGCGGGCGAAACGGTGGCGCCGTACATGACGTTATCGCACGGGAAATCGCGGAAATCGCGCAGGGCGCGGACGCCGGGTGCCCCGAAGCCCTGTGGCACAGGCTGTGGTGGGATCTGCACTATGGCGGGCGTGGCGGGCCGACCGTGCTGGCGATGTCGGCCTTCGACATCGCGATGTGGGACCTCAAGGCGAAACGCGCCGGGGAACCCCTGTGGCGGCACCTGGGCGGATTCGACCGCCGCGTGCCGTGTTATGCCGGCGGCATCGACCTGATGCTGAGCGCAGACGAACTCATCGCGCAGACGGAAGGAAACCTGCAACGCGGCTTCAGGGCGATCAAGATGAAGGTCGGCCGGCCCCGCCTGTCCGAGGACGTGACCAAGGTCAAGGCGATGCGGGCGTTCCTGGGGGACGAGTTTCCGCTCATGCTCGACGCCAACATGGTCTACTCGGCGGACGAGGCCATAAGGGCTGCGCGCGCCTTCGCACCATATGACCCCTTCTGGTTCGAAGAGCCCTGCCCACCGGACGATATCGCGGCAAATGCACGGGTCCTGCGCGAAGGCGGCCTGCCCGTGGCAACCGGCGAAAACTTCCGGTCGCTGTGGGAGTTCAAGAACTTCATCGCGGGCGAAGCGGTCTCGTTTCCGGAGCCGGACGTGACCAATTGCGGCGGTGTCACCCCGTTCATCAAGATCGCGCGGCTGGCCGAGGCCTTCGGGTTGCCCGTCACGTCCCATGGCGCGCACGACATCACGGTGCACCTGCTCGCGGCCTGCCCGAACATGTCCTATCTCGAGGCCCACGGTTTCGGTCTCGACGACTATATCGCCGAACCTCTCGAGATCAGGGACGGCTTCGCCATCGCGCCTGACAGGCCGGGCCACGGCGTGACGTTCGACTGGGACGCACTGGACTCCATCCGCAAGACCTGATTGACCTGCATCAAGGCCCCGGAGCACGGTCTGCGCAAGAGTTCGACATGACCGACACACCGCTCGATACCCGACCCACGCCCCAGCCTCCCGAAAGGGTCGCCCTCAAGCGCGCCCTTTCGCTGCCGCTCCTGATCCTCTACGGCGTCGGTGTCACGGTCGGCGCGGGCATCTACGTGCTCGTGGGCGCGACCGCGGGCCGGGCGGGGATATTCGCGCCTGTCAGTTTCCTGCTCGCAGCGCTCGTCATGGCGC
Organism: Hyphomicrobiales bacterium; assembly: GCA_965227875.1. Taxonomy (GTDB): domain Bacteria; phylum Pseudomonadota; class Alphaproteobacteria; order Rhizobiales; family JAJFHC01. The sequence continues at coordinate 4,159,921 of OZ245783.1, read as the reverse complement.
CCACGGCCATCTCGTTCGCCGAACTGGCCGGCCGTTATCCGGTCAGCGCCGGCGAGGCCGCCTATGTCCGCGCGGCCTTCAAGTGGAATCCCCTGGCGACTACCGTCGGACTGCTCGTGGTCATGGCGGGCGTCGTTTCCTCCGCCGCGATCTCCGTGGGCAGCGCGGGATACATCCGGCAGTTCGTCGACCTGCCGACCGGCATCCTCGCACCGGCGGTCATCATCGTGATGAGCCTCGTGGCGATCTGGGGTATCACGCAGTCGGTCCTGCTCGCCGGCCTGTTCACGGTCATCGAGGTCGCCGGCCTCATCGTCATCGTCGTCGCGGGCCTGTCGAACGACCCCGGGATCTTCTCCCGGTTTCCGGAACTCGTGCCGGAGTTCTCCACCGAAGCGCTGGCATCGGTCTGGCCCGGCATCACCGCGGGCGTGATCCTCGCCTTTTTCGCCTTCATCGGGTTCGAAGACCTCGTGAACGTCGCCGAGGAGGCCCACGATCCCGAACGCACCATGCCGCGGGCGATCTTCGCGACGCTGGCGGTGACGGTCCTGCTCTATTTCCTCGTCACGGCGGTCGCCGTGCTGACGGTCGCTCCGGCAGAACTGGCCGTCGCCGAAGCGCCGCTGGGACTGGTGTTCGAAAAAGCGACGGGGACAGGCCCGCACATCCTGAGCGGCATTGCCGTGATCGCCATCCTCAACACCCTGATCGTTCAGATCGTCATGGCGTCGCGGGTGATCTACGGCGTGGCCGTCCAGGGGGGATTGCCGTCCTTTCTCGCCAAGGTGAACCCGCTCACGAGAACGCCGGTCTACGCCACCGTGGTCGTCGCAGCGATCATCATCGCGCTGGCCAGCCTGTTCGATCTCGAACGCCTTGCAGACTCGACGTCGCGCATCACCCTGGTGATCTTCGTGCTGATAAACGCGTCGCTGATCCGCATCAAACTGGCCGGACCGCCGCCGCCGCCCAACTCGTTTCACGCCCCGTTCGCCGCCCCTCTCATCGGCGTCGTGGCGAGTGCCGCGCTCCTGGTGTTCAGCGGCTGAATCCGATCCGTTCCCGGACTTCAGAGACTGGCGGTGATGCCGCCGTCGACGTAGAGCACATGGCCGTTGACGAAGCTGGAGGCGTCCGACGACAGGAATATCGCCGCACCGATCAGTTCCTCGACGTCGCCCCATCGCCCGGCGGGCGTGCGTCCGGCGAGCCATGCGGAAAACTCCTCGTCGGCAACGAGCGCTTCGGTCAGTTCGGTCTTGAAATAGCCCGGCGCCAGGCCATTCACCTGCAGGCCGTGTTTCGCCCAGTCCGTGCACATGCCCTTGGTCAGGTTGGCGACGGCGCCCTTGGACGCCACGTAGGGTGCGATGCCCGGCCGGGCGAGAGCCGTCTGGACGGAACAGATATTGACGATCTTGCCGCGTCCACGCGGGATCATGCGACGGGCGACCGCCTTGCCGACATTGTAGACGCTGTCGACATTGGTGCGCATGAGCGTGTGCCACATGTCGTCCGGGAAATCCTCGAGCGGCGTGCGGAACTGCATTCCGGCATTGTTGACGAGGATATCGATGGCGCCGTGATCCTCTTCTATCGCACCGACCGCCCGCTCGACATCGGCGGCATCGGTGACGTCGAACCGCGAGACCCCGGCCCTGATTCCGGCTTCGGCGAGTTTGCCCGCCGCGCGCAGGAGTTTGTCCTCGTCCCGGCCATTGATGACGACGGACGCCCCCGCCGACCCAAGCCCGAGCGCCAGCGTGTATCCGATCCCCTGGCTCGAGCCGGTCACCAGGACCCGCTTGCCGTGAAGATCGAAGAGTGATGTTACATTCATGATCGCCGTCCCCTATATTCGCGCCGTCCGGCCCTGCTGTACCATCGAATGAACCGTTCCGGGAGTGACGTTACGTGCGTGCAATTGTCATACATGATGCAAGGGATCTGCGGGTCGAGGAGATGGACGCCGCCGCCCCCGGACCCGGACAGGTCGCCGTCGCGGTCGAAACCGGCGGCATCTGCGGATCGGACCTGCACTATTACAATCATGGCGGCTTCGGCACGGTTCGGCTGCGCGAGCCGATGATCCTCGGACATGAGGTGGCGGGTACGATCGTCGCGCTGGGCAGCGAGGTCGAAGGTCTCTCGCAAGGTGACCGCGTCGCCATCAGCCCGAGCCGCCCCTGCCGGGCCTGTGTCCACTGTCTCGACGGCCGGCCGAACCAGTGTCTCAACATGCGGTTCTACGGATCGGCCATGCCTTTTCCGCATATCCAGGGCGCGTTTCGCACGACGCTGGTCGCGGACGCCACGCAATGCCACCGGGCGGGTCCGGACGTGACCCCGGGCCTCGCCGCACTGGCGGAACCCTTCAGTGTCTGCCTCCACGCCGTCAGGCAGGCCGGAGATATCGCGGGGCGCCGCGTGCTTGTCACGGGATGCGGGCCTATCGGCGCGCTGTGCATCATCGCCGCGCGGCATGCCGGCGCCGGGGAAATCATCGCAACGGACCTCAGCGATCCGGCGCTCTCGTTCGCCACTTCGGTCGGTGCCGACACGACAGTCAACGTCGCGACGAACGGCGAGGATCTCGCCCCCTACCGGCGGGACAAGGGACTTGTCGACGTCGCGTTCGAGGCGTCGGGCAGCCCGGCCGCCCTCTCCGCTGCGATCGACGTGATGCGGCCGGGTGGGCGGATCGTTCAGCTGGGGCTTGGTGGCGACACGCCGGTGCCGCTGAACCAGCTTGTCGCGAAGGAAATCGAACTGCGCGGCAGCTTCCGTTTTCACGAGGAGTTCGCCTGGGCGATGGACCTCATCAACCGGTCGGCCGTCGACCTCGCGCCGCTGATCAGCGCGACGCTGCCAATGGACGATGCGGTCGCGGCCTTCGAACTGGCCGGCGACCGAACCCGGTCCATGAAGGTCCAGATCGCGTTCACGTAAGCGGTCCGGTGGCAAATGGCTCCGGCGTAACGCGGTGAAGCGGTCATGGATCGGCGGTCGGGATCGGCTTATGCATTCTGCCGAAGGAGTCAGCACCGATGTACATCCCGCCCGCCTTTCGCGAAGACGACACCGAGATTCTCCATGGCATCATGCGAGACACCCGGCTCTGCACGCTTGTGACAGCCACCGAAGACGGGTTGCAGGCCACGCCCCTGCCCGTGTTGTTCGACGCTGCGGAAGCGACGCACGGTGCGCTCTACGGGCATGTCGCCAGGGCCAATCCGCAATGGCGCCTGGCCCCGGCGGGGGACGCGCTTGCGATCTTCATGGGAGCCGACGCCTACATCACGCCCAACTGGTACGCGGCCAAGGAGGAGCACCACAAGGTCGTTCCCACCTGGAACTACGAGGCCGTCCATGCCCATGGCCCGATCGAGTTTTTCGCCGAACCGGACCGGCTTCTCGACGTCGTGACGAGGTTGACGGACAGGCACGAAGCAAGGCGTGACCGGCCCTGGAGCGTGACGCAGGCACCGGACGAATTCATCCGGTCGCAATTGCGCGGGATCGTCGGCTTCCGGCTCGAAATCACCCGGCTGGAAGGCAAGCGGAAGATGAGCCAGAACCGTCCGTCGGCAGACCGGGTGCGGGTCGCGGCGGGTCTCGCGGAAAGCGACGACCCTCGCGACCGCGTCGTCTCGGGCATGATCCCGGTCGAGCCGGACTGAAGCGACAGCCCGGTTGACCGGGTCGGCACTGACTAGGCCGCGTTGCGCCTGTTCTCTTCCAGCCGTGCATCGACGAGGGCGACAGTGTCGTCGATGAGTTCGGACGAGACGCCGAGCTGGCGCGCGATCGTCTGCACGAGACGATCGACCCGCTCGATGTTCGGTGCGCCGGCAAAGAGCGCCCGGGCGGCGGATGACGGCTTGGACAGGCCCTTGGCCGCATTGGCGTATTTCTCGAACGGCACCTGGTCGGCAGGGTCCGCACCAAGCTTGCGGCAGAGCGCGCTCACCCACTCGTAGACCTCGCGGGAGCGCTCGAGGTCGGTATGCACCGCGTCGCGGATAGACCGTGCCGCATCGGGCTGGACGCAGCGATAGTTTCCGGTGAGCAGCATGCTCCATTTCGCAAGCGGGACAAAGATCGAGTCGTGGACCTTGAGCTTGACCGGCAGTTCCACCTCCTGTCCGTCCACGGGATACCGGATCGCCGCGATGTCGGACTCGAGACCACGCAGCAGGTTGGTGTGTTCCTCCGACGAGAAACGCGCAGCCTTGAAGTTGGTCGGCAGGCTCACCTGCAGGACGTTCGGCGGCTCCCCCTCCGGGCGGAAAGCCTGCGGGTCGGGACTGCACAGCGTCACGAGTTCGGGGTCGAAGCTCGACCACACGGTGGGATCCGTGAAACAGGGAGAGAGCGTCTCGGCGTCGAGACCCGGTATGCGCAGAAGATACGGAAGCGGCGGCATGTTCATGATCGACATGCACGGCTTCCCGCTCCGGCCGACTGCGTCGAGAAGCTGCCTGACACCATCGGAGCGGTATTGCGGTTCCTGCATGGCCAACCCGATCAGGTCAAAATCGGCCGGGTTCACATCCCCGGTTCCCGCCGCCCGGACCGTTCCCGGCATGTCGGCGGAATGCAGGTCGACGAGAGCCTCGCGCCCGCGGACGGGCATGCGCACCCGCACGCCATCGGCATTGATCTGATCCGCTTCGGCCGGAAGGCAGACGAGCGTCACATGATGGCCCGCCATGACAAGCTTGATCGCAAGCAGGGATCCGTAGGAAGCGCCGAGCAAGAGAATGTTTTTCGGGTCGGTCATTTATTATGTCCTCCGCATCTGACCGGATCGTCGAATTCGATTGGCGAGCACTGTGGTGAATCGCCCTGCCCGGCGAAAGTGCGAATCCCGCATTGCGGAAACGCTTCCCATTTTTTCACCACGCACCAGGGAAACGTACGGGTCCCTGCGTGCCGGACACAAAAAAGGGCCCGGCTGTTCCGCACGGGAACAACCGGGCCCTGATCGGCGACCGGCCGCCGACGGCCGGTATCCAGGCTAGATTAGATCAGCCGACGATTTCGTCGTCGCTGAAGAAAAACTTGATTTCGGTCGCGGCGGTTTCCGGTGCATCGGAGCCGTGCACGGAATTGGCCTCGATGTTTTCCGCGAAATCCTTGCGGATCGTACCGTCGGCAGCCTCGGCAGGATTGGTCGCGCCCATGATCTCGCGATTGCGGGCGATGGCGTTTTCGCCTTCGAGCACCTGCACGACGACGGGACCGGACGTCATGAACCCGACGAGGTCGTTGTAGAAGGGCCGTTCCTTGTGCACGGCGTAGAAACCTTCCGCCTGCTCCTTCGACATGTGGATGCGCTTCTGCGCGACGACGCGAAGTCCGCCGGATTCCAGGCGATCGATGATCTTGCCGGTGATGTTGCGGCGCGTGGCGTCGGGTTTGATGATCGAAAACGTGCGTTCGAGGGCCATATCCGTTCTTCGTCCTTTTAGTTGCGTGGTCCTGTGGACCCATGAAATTCCGGGCCGCTTATAGACACGCCCGCGTCCGCTCGCAAGGTGCCTTTCGGACGCATGTCCGGCGTGATAGAAGGCGCCCCCATGCTGCACGTGAACGAACTCGTATACCGGATCGAGGGCCGGCTCATTCTTGACCGGGCCACCGCCGCGATTCCGGCCGGTCACCGGGTTGGCCTGGTCGGGCGCAACGGCTCGGGCAAGACGACGCTGCTGCGCCTGCTCACGGGCGAGGTCAGCCCGGAAGACGGCAGCATATCGACACCCCGCAACGCCCGCATCGCCACCGTCGCCCAGGAAGCGCCCGGCGGTCCGGAAAGCCTGATCGACACGGTGCTCGCGGCCGATACCGTGCGCGCCGGCCTGCTGGCGGAGGCCGAAACCGCCACCGATCCCGAACGCATCGCCGAGATCCAGTTGCGGCTGACCGACATCGGGGCTCATTCCGCACCCGCCCGCGCGGCCACGATCCTCGCCGGGCTTGGCTTCGACGAGGCCGCTCAGCAGCGGCCGTGTTCGGAGTACTCGGGCGGCTGGCGCATGCGCGTGGCGCTCGCGTCGGTCCTGTTTCTCGAGCCCGACATCCTGCTGCTCGACGAACCGACGAACTATCTCGACCTCGAAGGCACGATCTGGCTGGAGACCTACCTCAAGTCCTATCCGCACACCGTCCTGATCGTCAGCCACGACCGCGACCTTCTCAACAAGGCGGTCGAAGGCATCCTGCATCTCGAGAACGGCCGCCTGAGCTATTTCTCCGGCGGCTACGACCGGTTCGAACGGACCAGGCGCGAACAGCAGGCGCTTCAGCTCAAGCTCAAGAAGAAGCAGGACGATGCACGCCGGCACATGCAGGCCTATGTCGACCGTTTCCGCTACAAGGCCAGCAAGGCGCGGCAGGCCCAGAGCCGTATCAAGGCGCTCGCCCGCATGGAACCAATCGCCGCCGTCGTCGACGACCATGTCACCCCGTTCCGGTTTCCCTCTCCCGAGCAGGCGCTGAGCCCGCCATTGATCCGGCTCGAGAACGCAAGCGTCGGATACGAGCCCGACAAACCGGTCCTGTCGGGGATTTCGCTGAGGCTCGACCCCGACGACCGGATCGGTCTCCTCGGCGCGAACGGCAACGGCAAGAGCACCTTCGCCAAGCTGCTTGCCGGTCGTCTCGTCCCCCAGGCCGGGCACCGCCGCGCCAGCAAGAAGGTGCAGGTCGGCTTTTTTGCCCAGCACCAGCTGGACGAGCTCAACCCCAACGAGACGCCGTACGACCACATCCGCGCCCTGATGCCGGATGCCACCGAAGCGCAGGTACGCGCGCGGCTCGGCGGACTTGGCTTCGGCGCGGACAAGGCGGGCACCAAGGCGGCGAACCTGTCGGGGGGTGAAAAGGCACGTTTGCTGTTTGGCCTGGCCAGTTTCGAGGCCCCTCACCTGTTCATCCTCGACGAACCGACGAACCATCTCGACGTGGACAGCCGGCAGGCGCTCATCCAGGCCATCAACGACTATGAAGGGGCCGTCATCCTGATCAGCCACGACCGTCATCTGGTGGAGACCTGCGCCGACAGGCTCTGGCTCGTCAACGACGGCACGGTCGCGCCCTATGACGGCGACATGGACGATTACCGGAGGCTTCTGCTCGACCAGAAGAAAGCACGATCCGCAGGCGACGGCCCGGCGGACGGTGCGCATACCGCGTCGAACCGGCAGGAACAGCGCCGGCAGGCGGCAGAGGCGCGGGCGCGACTCGCACCCCTGAAGAAGGAAATCGGCGCCGCGGAAAAGGATATTGCCGACCTCAGCCGCAAGATCACGGCGCTCGACGAGGCGCTGGCGGACACCAGCCTCTACGAGAAGGACCCTGCCCGCGCGACGGACCTCGCGCGCGAGCATGGCGAACTCAAGAAACGGCTCGAGGAGCGTGAACTCGCCTGGCTCGAAGCGAGCGAGGCCTACGAAACGGCGCGAACCGCGGAAAATTCGGCCTGATCATTCCTCACGATGCGGCCGGCACGCTCCGCGCAATTCCGCCGTGGAGATCGAGGCAGCGTCCGATCCACTCGTTTATCGGGTCTTCGTCTTCCAGCAGCTTGAACGGGCTCGCGATGCGCGGCCACTGGAATGTCCCGAAGACGATATAATCCGCGAATGCCGGCGCGCCGCCCGAAATGAACGGTTGGGAGGCGAGCGTCAGCCGAAGCGGCGCGAGGGATTTCCTGAACGCCTCGACCCGCGTCTCGCGTCCGGCCTGAACCTCGTCCAGCGGCTTGCCGAAGCGTTTCTCCCGCGACTGCCGGAAATAGGGCTGATCCACATCCTGCACGCGGTCATAGACGTCGTTGACGATGAGCACGGCAATCCCCGGCAGCAGCGTCGCGTTGGCCCAGGACTGGATGAAGCGGCACAGTGCCTTGGCCTCTTCACCGCCGAACAGCGGCGGCGCATCGGGATAGGTGCGGTCGAGATATTCGGCGATGTCCCAGCTGTCGCTGACAATCGCGCCGCCATCGTCGATGACCGGCACGGACGAGTAGGCGCCGCCGAGCATTTCCGGTATTTCGCAGAACCCCCTGGCGTCGGTCTCGAAATCAATCCCCTTGTGCGCAAGCGACATGCGTGTGCGCCAGCAATAGGGGCTGAATCTCGCGTCGTCGCGGCCCAGCAGGTCGTACATGACAATGGTCATCGGCGGGTCCTCACGTCTGTTGCCATGCGAGAGTGCCGCGCCCGCCTTCCCCTGTCACCGCGGTTTCTGCCTGACGGCAAGCAGAGCCGGACATCGCGCCGCGACTGCGCTAGGTTTGCTCCCGATATTGACCATAACAACCAGGAGAAGCGCCCATGTCCGTTTACATCGAAAAGGACGGTCCCGTCTGGACCGTCATCCACGACCGCCCCGAAGCCAGAAACGCGATGGATCCCGACAGCGCCGATGCGCTCACCGAGGCATTCCTGGAGTTCGATGCCGACGACAGCACGAGCGTTGCCGTGTTCTGGGGCAAGGGCGGCGCGTTCTGCGCGGGCTGGGACCTCAAGTTCGTCAACACGATCGATCCCGACAACCCGCTGCCGGAGCTGGATTTCGACCGTGATGCGCCACGGGACAATGGCGGGGCCATCCCGCGCGGCCCCCTGGGCCCGAGCCGGCTCGAACTCGACAAGCCGGTAATCGCGGCCATCGCGGGCCCGGCGGTTGCCGGCGGCATGGAACTTGGGCTCTGGTGCGATTTCCGCGTGATGGAGGAGGACGCCTATTTCGGCGTCTATTGCCGGCGGTGGGGCGTGCCGCTGATCGACGGCGGCACCGTGCGGCTGCCGCGCATCGTCGGTCAGGGGCGCGCGCTCGAGATTATCCTCACGGGGCGCAAGGTGCCGGCAGACGAATGTCACCGGATCGGGCTGTGCGAACACGTGGTGGAGAACGGCGGGGCACGGCGCAAGGCGGAGGAGATCGCGCACGACATCGCACGCTTCCCGCAGGTCTGCGTGCGGGCCGATCGCCGCTCCGCCATCAACCAGTTCGGGCTTCCGATCCGCGACGCGCTCTACAATGAATGGCAGAACGGGCGGGAAGCGCTGACCAAGGACGGCATAGACGGTGCCGGACGCTTCAAGGACGGTCTCGGCCGCGGCGGGGATTTCAGCAAGATCTGGTAGATCATGCCGCCGTTCCAGTCAGTCTTTCGATTTCATCTGACAGACCCGGCATACCGGCCTCATGTAGATCCCTAGCTGCCGTCGGCCTGCTGGTCGCAGAACGCGTCCAGCGGGCCGCGGAGGTTATAGCGGAAGCCGTTCTCGCCGAATTCCATCGTCACGTCGCCCCGGAATGCCGCCGGTGCCACGCGCTCGATAATCTCCGAACCGAAGCCTTTCTCTTCCGGTTCCACCGCCGGAGGACCGCCGACTTCGATCCAGTTGAATTCGAAGCGGGCCATTCCGTCGGTGTCTTCGGTCACCGACCAGATCACCTTCAACCGCCCTTCCGGGACCGACAGGGCCCCGTACTTGGTGGAATTGGTGGCGAGTTCGTGAAGCACGAGGCCCAGGTTCTGGACCGCATCCGGGCTGAGCTGGAGGTCCGGCCCCTCCTTGACGAGGTTTTCGTCCTTCGCGATGAAAGACGACAGGTGCGTATCGATGAGACCGGACAGGGGCACCTTGTGCCCGGCCTGGGCAACCAGCAGGTCGACAGACCTGGAGAGCGCCTGGATACGGTCCGTGACATTCGACGTCAGTTCCTCGACGCTGCGACTGCGCCCCGCGGTCTGGCGTATGACAGCCTGGATCACGGTGAGCAGGTTCTTCGTCCGGTGCGTCAGTTCCCGCAGGATGAGCCTGATCCTCGCTTCGGCCTCGCTACGTTCCACCGACGCCGTGGACAAGGCGATACTGACATCGTCGATTTCGGAAACAGGGGTCCGGATGGGCGCGATCTTTTCGCCTTCGGCCATCGCATCGGCCATGACGGCGAGCTGCGTAACCGCAGATTTGAGCCGTGCGGACATGTAGACCACGATCGCGAACGACAGCGCCAGCAGGACGAGGCCTCCGATCAGCAGCAGGAGCCAGGTGTCGAGAATCGATTGCTGCGCGGTCGCCACCGGCCCCCAGACGACGACCTTCCAGGACCAGTCGCCCACCCGGGCGTAACCGAGCGTGCTTTCCTTCCCGTCGATCACGCCGCTGACCACACCGCGGACACCGCCGGCCTGGGCGAGGATCTCCGGCGTCAGGACGGACTCTCCCCCCTGCCCGGCGATCGTCTTCTCGGTGATGACGTTGCCGGCCCCGTCTATCAGCGCCGCCGACCATCCGTCCCACAGCCCCTTGCTTTCGAGGAACTGCTTCAGGATCGACGCGTCGCGGGTCATGATCAGGGCAGCGCCGCCCGAACCGTGTTCCTCCGGCAGGGGCAGCAGTACGTTGAAGACCCGGACCCCGCTCGTCCGGCCCAGGAAAATGTCCGACACGATGACCTTGCGCAGATCGAGCGCCGATGCGAGCGCGGCGAGGTTCGACGTCTTTCCCAGTTCCGTCCCGTAGGCGACGCGTGTGTTCAGCAGTTGCTGCCCGTTGCGGTCGACCAGCAGGACGTAAAGGTCTTCGTAGAGCAATGCTGCCGACGTGCGCGCGTGAAACTCCTGCAGATTGCCACTCGCGAGTTCGGGTGCCGTAGCCACGACATGCAGCGTCGTGTCCATTTCGTGCAGCATCTGTTCGATGATCGAGGCGATCGACTGCGCCTCGCGCGCCGTGCGGCGTTCGAGCGCCTCGCGCTCGTTCTGCTCGAGCTGGGCCAGCAGAAGACTGACGAACAGCAGAAGCGGCAGTGCCACGGCACTTACCATCAATGCAAGGAAGACGCCTATCGGGGCCCTGCGCACCTCACGCTCCATCCAGTTCAATCAAGTACGACGGTTTACGGCCCCGCCACTAAGCCTTCTTTTGCCACCGACCGTTTTCGTTCTGCTGCCAATACGTTAGCTCGTGTTCCTGAGACTTCGATATAACCTTCCAGCGCGACCTTGCCTGCTCCGTGGCATCGGGATCATTACCGTCGAAAAGATACACGACGCGGTCATAGTCCGAATAGCCCTCGGTTTCGGCGCCGTCGACCATGAACCTCACGGTGGCGCCATTGGGATTGGCGGGGCTCGCGGTCAGCACGATCGGCTGTCGTTCCACGTGGTCCTGCCCCGAAGTCCCGTGCGGGAGAAAGCTTTCATCCCGATAGGTCCACAGATGGCTGTCGAGTGCGGCGACCCGTTCCTCGCTGCCGGCCTGGACAACGGCGCGCCAGCCGCGTTCGAGGGTCTTCTCCAGCAGGTCCGGAAGCACCCGTTCCAGAGGCGCACGCTGGAGATGGTAGAACAGGATCTCGGTCATCGGACCTTTCAGCTTTCGTAGTGCAACTCCACGAGCCGGTTCAGCAGCCGCACGCCGTAGCCCGAGGCCCACCCCTGACTGATGGGCGTCTTCGGCGAAGACATGGCGGTTCCCGCTATGTCCAGATGAGCCCACGGCACGTCGTTGACGAACCGCTGGAGGAACTGGGCGGCGGTGATCGACCCGGCATTCCGGCCGCCGATGTTCTTCATGTCCGCGTTCGGTGTGTCGATGAGCTTGTCATACTCGCTTGCGAGGGGCAGTCGCCATACTTTCTCGCCAGTCTGCTGGCCGGCCTCGTGCAGTCTTCCGGCGAGTTCGTCGTCGTTGGAGAACAGACCCGCATGATCCTGGCCGAGGGCCACGAGGATCGCACCGGTCAGCGTCGCAAGGTCGACCATGAACTTCGGCGAGAAGCGTTTCTGCGTGTACCAGAGCGCATCGGCGAGCACGAGCCGGCCCTCCGCGTCGGTGTTCAGGATCTCGATGGTCTGGCCGGACATCGAGGTCACGATGTCGCCGGGACGCTGCGCGGCCGCGTCTGGCATGTTTTCGACCAGTCCTATGACGCCGACCGCATTCACCTTGGCCTTGCGTGCCGCAAGGGCATGCATGAGACCGGTGACACAGGCCGCACCGCCCATGTCGCCCTTCATGTCCCCCATGCCGGCGCCCGGCTTGAGGGAAATCCCGCCGGTATCGAAGGTCACGCCCTTGCCGACGAAGGCGACCGGCTTTTCGTCCTTCTTGCCGCCGTCCCAGCGCATGACGGCGACCCTGCTCTCGCGGACGGACCCCTGGCCGACCCCCAGGAGCGCGTGCATCTTCTGCTTTTCGAGGTCCTTCTCCGTGAGAATGTCGACCTTCACACCCAGTTTCGTCAGCGCTTTCGCACGCTGGGCGAATTCCGCGGGGAAGAGAATGTTCGGCGGTTCGTTCACGAGGTCACGCGCCAGGTGCACGCCGTCGGCGATTGCGCTCAAGGCGTCGAAACGCTTCTTGGCCTTGGCCTTTTCGGAACACAGGACCGACACGGACGCCGGTTTCCGGTCCTTGCCGTTGTCGGACTTCCTGGTCTGATAGCGATCGAACGCATAATCCCGCAGCTTGAAGCCCGACGCGATGAGCGCGGCCAGGTCGGCCGTCGAAAGTTCCGCGTTTTCAACAGGTTCTACGGCAATCGAGACCTTCGCCTTGCTGCGTCCGAGAAGCTTTCCGGCGATCGTGCCGCCGAGTTTCTCGGCGTCATATTCGGCAAGGTCCTCGGGTTTGCCGAGCCCGGCGACCAGAATCCGCTCGAGATCGGTACCCGACGGTGCGAGAACCTCCATCAGGCTTCCGCTCTTGCCTTCGAATCCGGCAGCCTTGATGGCCCTGGACAATCCACCGGACATCGCCTCGTCGGCGGCGGCCGCCATTTCCGAAAGGTTGCCGCCAGCGGCCATGATCAGGACGAGCGTTCCGGTCTTCGGCATGGCCGGCGTAGTGAAGGTTGTTTTCATTGAACGGTTCCGTATTCGGTTGAGCTGGACGATCTCTGGTCTTTTTCGCGGTTTGCGCTTTCCTGTGCCCCTATTAGGACATGATGCGGAAATAGGAAACCTGTTTGAAAATCAAGGCAGGGAATCATGTCGTTTCACAGGAGCGCCCCCGGCGGCCGGGCCTTGTTGCAGGACCGGACCATGTGCCAGTGTGACACAGTTCACACGGGGGACCGCCAAAAACCCAAAGATGTGAACTGCAAGTGTGTCTGAAGCCTTGAATTTTCAATGAATTCGGGGTTAGTTGATCCGGTGCTTCGGCGTTTTTCGCCGGACAGCGAGTCGCTGTTGCGATTGTGTGAGTTGCGTGTGAGTTTTTGTGCGTTCAAAGTTCGTAAGATCGTACTGGGGATTGCCGGGGGGATGATGAACCGCCGACGCGAATTTGTGTGTCGTAACTGGTTTGCAAAACCCGTGCGCGTGATCCGTCCTGCCTTCTATGCGGCGTCCGTTGCCCTGGGTTTCGGCATGGCCGCTCCGCAGGCCGTGGCCGACCCCATACCGGAGTTCGTCGATCCCGGTCCCGGCACCCTCGTGCATGTCGATGCCCAGAGCCTTTCATACGACCGTAACGGCACCACGGTGATCGCCAGGGGCGATGTCGTCATCACCTATGGCGAATACACGCTGACGGCCGACACCGTCCGTTACAATCCGCAGACCGAAAAAATCGTCGCCATCGGCAACGTCGTGCTCAAGGAACCAGATGGCGCGGTTCTCACTGCGCATCGCATGGAACTCGGCGAAAAGTTCCGTGAAGGTTTCGTCGACCGTGTCGCCGTGGTGATGGTGAACAACGCCCGGATCCGCGCGCGGACGGCGGCCCGTTTGCCTGACGGAAACACGGAGTTCCGCGACGTGAGCTACACGGCGTGCGAACCCTGCAAGGAAGACCCGTCCCGTCCCGTGACCTGGGAGATCAAGGCAGACCGGATCACCCATAACCGCACCGAGCGGACGATCGAATACGAGAATGCCGAATTCGATTTTCTCGGTGTTCCGATCGCCTATGTACCGTCGTTCTCGCACGCCGATCACACGGTCAAGCGCAAGACCGGTTTCCTGTTCCCCTCGCTCAGCTTTTCCGACGAGTTCGGTGGCGGCGTGGAAGTGCCTTATTTCTGGAACCTCGCCCCGAACTACGATTTGACCTTCAGCCCGCTCATCACGACGAAGCAGGGACCGGTCATGAAGTTCAAGTGGCGCCACCGCCTGGCGAACGGAAAGTACTCGATCACACCGATCGGGGTCTACGAACTGTCGCCCGACAGTGCCACCCCCGGCGGCAGCCGCTGGCGCGGCAGCCTGAGTTCGAAGGGCGATTTCAGGCTCGCGCGAAACTGGACCTGGGGCTGGGACGGCACGATCGTCAGCGACGACACGTTCCGGCGCAGGTACAATATCGACGGATCGACGGACATCACGTCCGAGGTCTACCTGACAGGGTTGCGCGACCGGAACTATTTCGACATGCGCGCCTACCACTTCAAGGGCCTGCTCTCGACCGACCGCGACGGCGAAACCCCTTACGTCCTGCCGCTCATCGACCACAGCTACTATTTCAACCAGCCCGTACTCGGCGGCGAAATGAAACTCGAGACGAGCGCGTTTAATCTCATTCGCGACGACGGCACGGATTCGGCACGGATCGTGACGGCGCTGAACTGGGAGAAGCGCATGGTCAGCGATATCGGCACGGTGGTCACCCCGTTCGCCAATATCCGCGGAGACATCTACACGGTCGATGACGTGGTGGATGCCGGCGTGCCCGGTGGCCGCCGCGGAGACGAAACCATCGGCCGGTTCCTGCCCACGGCGGGCGTCGACCTGCGCTGGCCGTTCGTCGCCATGACGGCTTCGGGCCATCATGTCATCGAACCGATCGCACAGGTCATCGTGCGTCCGAACGAAACCGACCGCCGTCAGATTCCCAACGAGGATGCCCAGTCGTTCGAATTCGACGACACGAACCTCTTCGCCTACAACAAGTTTTCCGGTCTCGACCGGTGGGAGGGCGGTTCGCGGGCGAATGTCGGGTTGAACTACAGCTACCGGATGAACACCGGGTCCTTCGTCAAGGCATCATTCGGCCAGTCCTACCATATAGACGGCAGGAACGGTTTCGCCGACCGTTCGGGACTGGAAGATGACGTCTCCGATTTCGTCGGCGCCCTCTACTTCCAGGTCAACGAGAACCTGCTTCTGACGTCACGCGTGAGGCTGGACGACGATTCCCTGGACATCAACCGTCACGAGTTCGGGCTGAACGCCAAGTACGGTGCGGTGAGCTTCAGTGCGAACTACGCGGACCTGGACAGGGCACCGGCCCTCGGCCGGACACTGCATCAGGAGGAACTCTGGCTCCAGGGTTCGGTCCAGGTGTCCCAGGCATGGTCGGTGTATGGCGGTTTGAGGTATGATATCGAACGCGATGCCCGGATCAGCGACTTCGTCGGCGTCGGCTACGACAATGAGTGTTTCGGCGTGCGTATCCACTACCGCGAAACCTTCGTGGACGACCGGGACATCGACCGCGAACGCGCGGTGTCGCTCAGGTTCGAACTGAAGACGATCGGCGGGGCCGGTTTCAGCAGCGGGGTCAACTGACCCGCATTTTCCGTGCGTTACGGCTTGACGACCGGCTTTTTCTTGCCATCGTTTGGCAGTATGAGTGGCGCCAATTTGAATCAGCAAGGATTACAGAGCCAGCCATGAGTTATGGACGGAAACCGCGCGACACGAAGCTCTCCCGGGGAATGATGGCCCTGGCGGCGCTCGGATTTGCGCTCCTGTCCGCACCTGCGGTTGCGGCACAGAACTCGCTTGGCGTGGTGGCGGTGGTGAACGACAAGCCCGTAACCGAGTTTGCGGTGAACCAGCGCGTTAAGATCAACAAGCTGCTCGGCGGCCCCAACGCGGGCGGCAAGACGGAGAACCTGCGCAGAAAGAAGGCGCTGGACGAACTGATCGACGACATCCTGAAGAAACAGGAAGCCACGCGGGTCAAGATCAACATTCCCAAGGCGGAGATCGACCGATTGATCGAGCAGATCGCGAAGAGTGGCAACGACACCGTCCAGAGTTTCTCCGCCAAGCTCAAGAAGCAGGGCATTCGCATGAGTGCGCTGCGCAGCCAGATCGAAGCCCAGATCGCGTGGAACACGGTTCTGCAGAGCAAGTACAACAAGCGGGTCAAGGTCTCCGACCGGGAAGTCGACCGCCGGCTTGCCGTACTGGAGAAGAAGCCGAGGAAGACCCGGCGGTTTCTGGTCCTCAAGCAGATCGTCCTGGGATACGAGAAGAACGCACCGCCCGGGGTGATCCAGTCACGCTACTTCGAAGCCCAGTCGATCATCGGGAAATACCGTGGGTGCCGCACGGTGAACAAGGCGATTTCCGGGGTCCCGAGCGTCCGGGTTCGCGATATCCCCGGCGTTCCGGTGGAAGCCCTGCCGCCGCAGCTCGTCAAGATCCTCTCGCGCGTGGGCGAAGGGGGGATCACGCCGCCCAACCGGACACAGACCGGCATCGAACTGCTCGCCTATTGCGAACGCATCGTCCAGAAGCCGCCCACGATCAGCCGTGAGCAGGTGAAGAACGCGCTCATGGAAGAGCAGTACAACCTTCTCGGGACGCGGTACCTGAGGGACCTGCGTAAGGAAGCGTTGATTGACCGACGGGGCAGCTGACGACGGCCTGCCTCCCCTGCGGGACGTCATCGCCCGGTTCGGGCTCGACGCGCGGAAGCAGCTTGGCCAGAACTTTCTTCTCGATCTGAACCTCACCGGGAGAATCGCGCGGACCGCCGGCGTGACGGACCGGGACCACGTCCTCGAGATCGGGCCAGGTCCCGGAGGATTGACGCGGGCGCTGCTCGCCAGCGGTGCGGCGAAGGTCACTGTCGTGGAGCGCGACGAGAGATGCCTGCCCGCCCTCGCCCAGATCTCCGATGCCTATCCGGGCCGCCTCGAGGTCATTCATGACGACGCCCTGCGGATCGACCCCGTGACGATACTCGAACGGCCCGGGAAGATCGTCGCGAACCTGCCCTACAATATCGCGACGCCTCTTGTGATCGGCTGGCTGAAGGCCGCGACATGGCCGCCGGTCTACGGGTCCATGACCCTCATGTTCCAGAGGGAGGTCGCGGACAGGCTCACGAGTCCTGCGGGCAAGAAGTCGTATGGCCGGCTCTCGATCCTGACCCAATGGAGATGGCACGCCGAGAGGTGTTTCGATGTCGATCCCCGCGCCTTTACGCCCTCCCCCAAGGTCGTCTCCTCCATCGTGCGGTTCACGCCCCGCGATAGCTATGACACGGAGGTGGAGACGGCATCGCTCGAAAGGGTTACGGCGGCCGCTTTCGGCCAGCGCCGCAAGATGCTGCGCACCAGTCTCAAGTCGCTCGGCGTTCCCGTCGAGCAACTTCTCCAGATGTCGAACATCGATCCGCAGGTCAGGCCGGAGTCCCTCGACATTGCCTCGTTCTGCCGTCTCGCAAAATCGCTGAATGCGCTCGAGGGCCAAGGTCGCGTTGCTTAGGGACGCCCGAATCAGCGACAATCCGCACCGACGTGAAAACCGCCCGCGATTGTCGGGCCCGTGCCCCCGGAGATCGAGATGCCGTGCCTGTCCCTTCCCTTGCGAATTGCGGCGGGCGGTCTCGTCGCCTGCGCCATTGCCCTGATGCCTCAACCTTCGGCGGCGCAGGACAAGGAAGACAAGGTCAAACTGAAGCTTTCGCCGGAAAGGGTCATCGCCCCCTTGCCGGACGGATGGAAGGTCGCCTATCACGTGCGCGACGCCCGCAAGGAGATCCAGGAATACGTTCCCGCCGGGGAAACGGTGGAAAACTGGACCTACATGGTCACGACGAAGATCTATGACCGGATGACGCGCGGCCCGCTGGAATACAACACCTTCACGATGAATCGGTTCGCGTCCCTGTGCACGAAATCGCGGAAGATCGTCGGACCGCTCGAACAGCGGCACGGCTACCCCGCGTCACTCGCCTTCATCGAATGCCAGACAGCGCCCGAGACGCTGAAAAAGAACAGGTTCACGAAGAAGATCGAGTTCCGCGTGCAGATCGCCATCAAGGGCAAGGATGCGCTCTACGTGGTCGAGAGCGCCTGGCACAGCAACGACACCTCCGGCCCGATGCCGTCGGGAGACCCCGCGCTCCTGAAGTCCATCACCAGCCGGCTCGACAAGGTTTTCGTTTGCGACGATCGACTGAAGAAACGCAGTTGCGATACCATGCGCGAGGCGGTTCTGAAGAACTGACCCACGGTTTCTGTCGATCACGGACTTTTCACATGAACAGACAATCCATCGTCGCCTATGGCGAAGCCCTTCAGCCGACCTCCGCGGCCACGCCGGAACCGGAGGGGACGCAAGTGCTGGTCGCCGTCCGGCATTGCGGTGTGTGTCACAGCGATCTCCACCTGCAGGACGGCTATTTCAACCTGGGCAATGACGAGAAACTCGACGTCACCGCCGGCCGGTCCCTGCCGTTCACCCTCGGTCATGAAATCGAGGGCGAAATCGTCGCGCTGGGTCCGGATGCGCAGGGCGTGTCGATCGGAGACCGGCGCGCGGTCTACCCCTGGATCGGCTGCGGGGAATGTCCGACGTGCGCCACGGGGGACGAACATCTCTGCCGGACCACGAACCATCTCGGCATCACGGTGGATGGCGGTTTTGCGACGCACGTCCTCGTGCCCCATCCGCGCTATCTTCTCGACTACGGAAACCTCAGCCCGGCGCTTGCCGGCGCATACATGTGCTCCGGCCTCACGGCCTACAGCGCCCTGAAGAAGCTGCCCAGTGGGACCGACGGATCGAACATCATCCTGGTCGGCTTGGGCGGTGTCGGCATGATGGGGCTCCAGTTCGCCCGCTCGCTCTTCGGCGGCGCGCCGCTCGCCGCGGATATCGACCCGGCCAAGCGGGCCGCGGCCCTCGAGGCAGGTGCAGCCGCCGCCTTCGACCCGGCCGATCGGGACGCACGCAAGGAAATCCTCAAGACAACCGGAGGTCTGGTCGCGGCCGTGGACTTCGTCGGTTCCGACGGGTCCCTCGCCTTCGCCCAGGGCACCCTGCGCAAGGGCGGCTCGGTCGTGATCTCCGGGCTGATCGGCGGTCGTCTCGACATGCCGATCGCGATGTTTCCCCTGCGGCCGTTTTCGCTGATCGGGACGTTCGTCGGCTCTCTCACCGAAGCGAAGGAAATGCTCGACCTCGCCGCCTCCGGCGCGGTTTCGCCCATCCCCATCGAGACCCGCAGTCTTGATTGCGCAAACGCGTCGCTTGACGACCTGCGCTCCAACAAGATTGTCGGACGGGTGGTTCTCACGCCGCAATAACCGACGCGCGCGGTCTTCCGGTCAGGACGGCGGGTTGTCGAGTTCCTGGGTTCGCGCCTCGGCAGCGTCGCGAATGTGGCGATCTATCTCCGGTCGCATGGATCTCAGCTTGCTGAAGTCACGCCCCCGCAGAACCAGCAGCTTGCAATACCCCAGTGCAACGACATCTGCCGAACGGGTTTGGGACTCGCGCATCAGCGCCATCTCGCCGAAGAAGTCTCCGCTGCCCAGCATGATCTGGCGGTTGGGCAGGTTGACCTGTGCGGCGCCGGACGCGATGAAATACATCTCGTTGCCGATGTCGCCTTTCTTCACGATCATTTCTCCGGGCACGACGAAGCGGGTCGACAGGGCATCGGCGATTTCCGAACGGTGTTCATCGGACAGCAATCGGAACAACGGCACTTCCGCAAGCAGGTCCTCGCTTCGCAGACCGAGGTCGAGGCGCGAACGCTTGAAGAGTTCATGACGCTGGTGGTCCAGACTGCGTTCCAACGATCCGTAGAGCTCCATTCCGATCAGCGAGTCATCGAGAAGCCGGCGGTAACGTTCGGCTTCCCAGCGCATGCCGGCACGGGCCAGGATGGCGCTCTGCAGCTGCCTGGAATAGTCCGGGTACTGTCGTTCCAGGGCTTCCAGGGATCTCGTAACCTCCGAAAGTCGCGCTTCGAGCGTCTCGACGGCTGCGGCGGAGATCTCCGTGCCAACGAGTTTTCCCAGGCGCTGCCGCGAAAAGACGATGAGGTCGCGTATCGCGAAGCGGCTGTTGATCAATTCGTCGAAACGGTTGGCGACCTGCTTCGCCAGCGGCCCGTCGATGTGGAGCACGCGGCTGATCCACAGGGCGATGCGGAACCTGCCGGCGAATCCGAGTACGTCGATCATCCGGGCTTCATACCCTTCCCGCCCACCGGTCCGCGCAGCGTCCGCGAGACGTTCCGCCGTCGCCCTGAGCCCGCGCACCGCGGTACGACCGATGACGTTGTCGGTGAAACGACGTTCGTATATGCGGCCTTCAAGATTGCCGAGCATCGTGAAACCGAGCGACATGCGATCATCGAGCGCACCGACCGGCGTCGACGTATCGTCGCGCTCGATCATGTCTATTCGCTGGGCGTAGTAGTCTTCGATATCGGAAATGGCGTCGTCGGCGATGCTGTGCTCGCGGGCCACTCCCCTGACGTGGTCCCTGACCTCTTCGAGCGCATCGGCAACGACGCGGCTGCGGAGCGCAACATCTGCGTCCGACAGGCGGTCCAGGCCGAGCCGGCGCGTCATCCAGGGAAGGGTCGTTGCGTTGAACAGCAGGGTCACGAGAACGAAGCCGCTGGCGACGGCGCCGACCAGTTGCCGGTCATCCGCCGGAATGAGGCTGTTCTCCGTCACCGCAAGAGCGAGGGCCAGCGTGGCCGCCCCGCGAATGCCGCCCCAGAGAATGAGTCCCTTCTGCGCCTGGTTCATGGCCGGGCTCCAGCCCGTCCAGTTGAAGACCGGCAGCAGACCGTAGAGGATCAGGGCACGGGCC
The DNA here is from genome assembly GCA_965227875.1 of Hyphomicrobiales bacterium. Lineage (GTDB taxonomy): Bacteria > Pseudomonadota > Alphaproteobacteria > Rhizobiales > JAJFHC01. Next base: position 4,139,097 of record OZ245783.1, on the reverse strand, counting down.
GCGAAAGCGGCGATGTACACCGCCACGATCGCCAGCAGATCCTGGAGTTGGACACCCACCAGAACACGCGGCACCAGCATCGAGGCGAGCAGGAAAATAAGGGAGTTGGCCCAGAACCCGAGCTGTTCCCAGACGGCGATGACCTTCGGCCAGCTGTCGGCGGCCATGAGCGTGCGTCCGTAACCTCCGGTCACGAGACCGGCGATGACGACGGCGACGACACCGGACGCGCCGAGAATGAACTCGCCCATCACGAAGGCCAGATAGGCCAGAGCCACCGTCAGCGTGATTTCCGCCAGGACGTTTCCGCGAAGCATGCTGAAAAGCATTCCGAAGAGCCAACCGAGCACGAAACCGGCGGCGCCCCCGACAATGAAACCGTAGAAAAAGACGAACACGCTTTCCGAGACGGACATCCCGGCGGTGCCTGTCAGTGCCGCAAGAAACAGGGAGAAAAGGACGATCGCCGCGGCATCGTTGAACAGACTCTCGCCTTCGACGATCACCAGCAGGCGGCGCGGCGCCCCCAGGTCCCGGAAGATGGCGACCACAGCGCCGGGGTCGGTCGTCGAGATGACGGCGGCGAGCAGAAGGCACAGCGTGAGACTTCCAGCCGAAATCGCCCAGAGCGTCCCGCCGATCATGAATGTCGAGATGATGACGGCGACGATGGCCATCAGCAATATCACGAGGAGATCGTCGAACATGCGCCGCACGTTCACGACAAGGGCGATCTCGAACAGCAGTACCGGGAGAAAAACGAAGAGGATGACTTCGCTGTCGAGGCTGAACACATCGGCGAAATTCGCGTCGTAGCCGCCCAGGATACTGTCGGCGGGGATCGCCCCCAGCGCCAGGATGACCGTTCCGATGAGAAGTCCGACACCGGCCAGCAACACCGTGTAGGGCGTGTTCAGCCGTTCCGCCACCGGCATCAGGATGCTGACGATCAGAAGAAGAGCGACGAGGCTGAGAAGAGCGAATGCAATGATGCTCATATCAGGGGCGTGAACTACCGGTGACAGATGTGATCATTGCGAGTGTGTCTAGCCTAGTTGGGGCGGTTCAACAATCGATCATCAAACCGTCGCAGCACCGTGATCATGAATCAGGCTTGTTCCTGCACCGGCGCAGGGCAACATTCCGTCCACGCACCCCAAGCAACGAATCGTTGAACTGAAATCCGAAATCGCAAAACTGGTTGCACGTTACTGCCAAACGGGGTGCGTGTGCCCCGCTTACCTCGACGGAATTTGTCCAGATGTCATCGCAAGCACCAGACATGCCGACGCCGGAAGCAAGGTACTTCGTCTCCTTCCTCCTTTGGCCGCTGTTGTTCGCGTGTGCTGTCACAGGCACCTGGTACGGGATCCGGACGGGAAACGGCATCTTGTGGTTCAACGTCGTCTACGTCGTCTTCGCGCTGACCATCGGTGTTCTGGAACGCGTCTTTCCGCACGAAACCGCATGGCTGGAAAACGACCGCCAGACATTCGCCAATCTCGCCCACACATTGCTCAACAAGGGACTGGTCCAGGTGATCGTCGTGGTTTCAGGCACGGTGGGGCTGGCCGACTTCCTCAATGACGGCAGTCGCAGCGGCATCTGGCCGGACCACTGGCCCATGGTCCTGCAAGTCGTTCTCGGGCTCACGGTCGCCGAGTTCGGCCTCTACTGGGCGCACAGGCTGTCTCACGAGATTCCGTTGCTGTGGCGATTTCACGCCGTTCATCACAGCGTCACCCGCCTGTGGTTCGTCAACACCGGTCGCTTCCATTTCGTGGACACGTTTTTCTCGATCCTGCTCAGCCAGCCCCTGCTCTACCTCGCCGGTGCGCCGACGATCGTCTTCCTCTGGGTGAGCGCGGTGACCGCTTTCATCGGTATGCTGACCCATTGCAACATCGAAATGCGGTTCGGCGTACTGAGCTATATGTTCAACACGCCCGCCCTTCATCGCTGGCATCACTCCAAGAAACTCCGCGAGGGAAACACGAACTACGGCGAAAACCTGATGCTGTGGGACCTGCTGTTCAGGACGTTTTTCAATCCCGACCGCCGGCCGCCCGTGAAGATCGGAATCCGGGAGGACATGCCGCGCGGCTTCCTCGCTCAACTGGCCTGGCCGTTTCGGTCCCGTCGCAATTTATAGTGGGCGCCGCGATCACCTCCCGCGCAAGCGACTACCCGGCCGCTCCGAACCCGGGAGAACCCGGGCGCCCGATATACTCGGTCACCGTATCGAGAAACTGTCGCGCAAGGCGCGAAAGCCCCTTCTCGCCGGTGTGCACCGCATAGAGCGTCGTCTCGGGAAAGGACCATTGCGGCAGGACTTCAACAAGCCGGCCGGACTCGAGTTCGTTGCCGCACATGATCCCGGGCAACTCGCAGATCCCCAGCCCGCGAAGCGCTGCGGCCTTGAGGGCAGCATAATCGTTGATCGCAAGGTCCGGCACGAAGGCGAGTTGCCGGTCTTCGCCGGCCCGGGAAATGCGCCATTCGATCCGGTCGCGCCCGTGGAATCCGAACCCGAGACGGTTGTGCCCGTCAAGGTCGTCCGGTGTCGCCGGTGCCGGCTGTCGTGACAGGTATACCGGTGCGGCGACAAGGCGATGCCGATGGGTCATCAAGGACCGGATAACCAGATCCGGCAACTCGGGCCGCGCAACACGAAACGACAGGTCGATCGTGTCGTCGACGAAATCGAGAACCCGTTCGGATACGGAAATCCGGACGTTCGCCTGAGGGTACCGTCTCAGGAACGCGTCGATCGGATCGAGAAAGAGCAGTTCGGCCAGGTTCGGAGGAAGGGACACTCTCAGCGTACCCGACATGTCCTGCCGCCGTTCCCGCAGGGTACGGGTCGCAAATGCCAGCATGTCGAGACCGGGTCCGCACATTTCCAGATACTGGGCGCCCGCTTCCGTCAGCCTGATCTGTCGTCTGGAACGATCGAGCAGTTTCACGCCGAGGTCGTCCTCCAGTTCGGCGACTTTTCGACTCAGCGTGGAAATCGGCGTTCCGAGCGTCCTAGCAGCCTTGGTGAAGCTTCCGGCACCAGCCACGCTCGCAAACACGGCGACAGCATCATAGCTTGGCATATGTCTCTTCCATATTCGGGAAAGTACTTTCGCAACTCTGCACTTTTCCCGAATACGGGACACCCATTATCTTGCCTATCGTTTCAACGCCGGACTGCAGGAGAGCACGGGAAATGGCCAACATCGACAGATCGATCAACTACATAGAGTTTCCGCTGCGGGATACGGACGCGACCAAGAGATTCTACGGCGAGGTGTTCGGCTGGGAGTTTCAGGACTGGGGTCCCGAATACATCAGTTTCACCGGCGCGCAGGTGGAAGGCGGGTTCAATGGCGAACCGGGATTGCCGGTCAACGGCCCCGGCATCCTCGTCGTCCTCTACGCCGACGATCTGGAGGGCATCAGGCAGGCGGTCATTGACGCCGGCGTCACGATCAGGAAGGACATCTTTTCCTTTCCCGGAGGAAGACGGTTTCATTTCGTCGATCCGAACGGCAACGAACTCGCTGTCTGGTCGGGCGAAAGCGCGTAAACGGGGGCACGGGCAGCTTTCGGCCCGACGTCCCCGGCTCAGGCGGCCAGCTTTGCCGGGTCGGTGTTGCCGCCGCAGATCAGGACGCAGATCTTCTCACCCTCACGCGGCCGGTACGCACCGGTCAGCAAGGGCGCCAGTGCGGCGGCACCAGCCGGTTCGGCCGCCACACGGTACTCCGACCAGAGATGGCGCTGGGCAGCCAGGATATCCTCGTCCCTGAGCGTGATGACCCGGTCGACGAATTTCTCCGCCGCGCCAAACGCAATGTCGCCCACCTTGCGGGCGCCAAGGGCATCCGCCGCAAGTCCGCTGACATCGACGTCGACCGGATGGCCGGCTTCGAGCGCGGCGGCGAGCGACCGGCACGATTCAGGCTCGACGCCGATGACATGGGCGTCGCCACTGAACCACGAGGAAATGCCGCCTATCAGGCCACCGCCTCCGACGGCAACGAAGATCGTGTCGACCCCGGGGATCTGTTCGGCGATCTCGCGCCCGGTTGTGCCTTGCCCCGCGACGACCGTGGGGGCGTCATAAGCGTGGATCGAAAGCGCACCGGTGCGATGCTGGTGCTCGTTGCATGCCTCCAGAGCGTCGGCGTAGACACCCGGGATCACGTGAACATTGGCGCCGTACCTGCGCAGACGGTCAAGCTTCGCGGGAGACACGATATCCGGTACGAATATCTCCGCGGGTACACCCAGCCTCATGCCGGCGAATGCCACTGCCGCGCCGTGATTTCCGCCGGACGCCGCAACCACGCCCGCTTCAGGTATGTCCATCGAGAGCAGCGAGTTGAACGCGCCCCTCGCCTTGAAAGATCCGGAATGCTGGAGCGACTCCAGCTTCAGGATCACTTCCGCATTCCCCGCCCCGTCCAGCCGGTCGGCCAGCATAACAGGCGTCTTGCGAACCCGGTCCCCGATGCGCTCCGCGGCTTCCACGATCATCTCGCGAGAGATACTCATTCCGACTTCTCCGGCTATTTCCGATATCGCGTCGATCTGTCCCGCGAGACTGTCTGAGCGACTGTTGAATTTCTTTTCGAACGCGGCTGTTCCAACGGTGAAGCCCGCAACGCCAGCCCTGCACAATGCTTCGATCTTCTCCGGCCGGTCTATGCTTCCCGCCGCGATGACGGGTCCGTGGCACTTTTCCACCACCCTGCGGGCCATCTTTGCGACGTCTCCATCCCAGCGATAGGCGAGAAGATCGACACCGTCCACGCCGTCCATGGCCGTCAGCCGCGCCGCGTCCTTCGCGATGTCCTCAAGGTTTCCGACCAGCCGGCTCGGATGGTCTTCCACGACGCCGCAGAAGGGATAGTACCGGATGGCCGCTCCCGCAATGATCGGCAGGACAATCGCCGGGCGGGTCCCGCCCAGCAGGAAGTCGACGCCGATCTCGACCGCCATTCGAGCCGATCTGGCTTCGGACTCCTCATCGAGACTGACGACCTCGAGCGCGGATTTCCGTCCGCTTGCCTGAATGTCGTGGTTGAGTTGCGCCAGTTCGGATTTTGGCAGGCCGATATCCTTGAACCCGACGACGTCCACCCTGCAGGAAGATATAGACGCGAAGCGGTGCCGGGCATCCTCGACGGTGCGGTCGTTGTGCGTCAGCATGAATATGAACAAAGGCGTCATCGCTCTGCCTCCGGCGCAAATCGCCGGGCGAACTCGAACGCTGCCACAAGGCTGGCATGGTCCGCAATCCCCTTCCCGGCAATGTCGAAGGCGGTGCCATGGTCGACGCTGGTCCGGATGAACGGGAGGCCCACGGTCACGTTCACACCATCGTCGATTCCCAGAAGCTTGACGGGGATCAGACCCTGGTCGTGATACTGGGCGACCACGATATCGAACTCGCCCCTGCGGGCCCTCATGAAAACGGTATCTCCCGGCCACGGACCGCTGACGTCATGACCGTCGTTGCGGAACTCCTCCACGACCGGGCGCAGGACCCTGTCGTCCTCGTCACCGAACAGCCCGTGCTCGCCCGCGTGCGGATTCAGACCTGCGACGGCCACCCTGGGAGAGACTATGCCGAGTTGCTCGCAGGCCCGGCAGGCAAGCCGTACCGTCCTGCGCACGCGTTCGATCGTGATAAGGGCCGGCACGTCCCGCAATGCCACGTGGATCGTGGTGAGTATCACCTTGAGCGAATCGTTCGCCAGCATCATGGCGAAGTCGTCCGTGCCGGTGAGGTCGGCCAGCATCTCCGTATGCCCGGGATACGGGACCCCCGCCAGCGACAGCGCTTCCTTGTGAATAGGCGCGGTTACGATGCCCGAAACTTTTCGTTCCAGGGCAAGCCCGATCGCCGTCCGGACATAGTCGAACGAAGCAGCGCCGCATCTGGCATCGACCCGTCCTGTCACGATATCGTCCGCCAGTTCGCCGACCTGAAGCACCGGCAGGACAGGTTCCTCCGCGGAATTCTCCCCCGGACCGGCGATACCGATGACGGGCAGGTCCGGTGCGATCTCCCCGGCCACGCGCTCGAGAACCTTCAGGTCCCCGATCACGATCGCGTCGGAAGCCGCCTTGCCTTCCGCGAAGAGCCTGACGATGATTTCCGGCCCGATCCCGGCCGGATCGCCCATGGTGATTGCCAGCGTCATCTGAACTCCGGAAGATCTGAGCGGTACCGTTCCGCTACCAACAGACCCTCAGTCTACAGCCCCGCCTGAAGCCCGCGCACGAAATCCGAAAGACCGGTCCTGCGCGTGCGTTTCATGCGTTCGGCCGTGAGAATTGCCGCCACGTCGCGGCCACAGCGCTCGAGGTCGTCGTTCACGAGCACATAGTCATACTCGGCCCAGTGGCTTATCTCGTCGGACGCCCGGGCCATCCGCCCTGCCACGACCTCCGGCGGATCCTGGGCCCGGGACGTGAGCCTTTGCTCCAGGGCGGCGGCCGTCGGCGGAAGGATGAAGACCCGGACCAGGTCGGAACGCATCTTTTCGGCCAGTTGCTGCGTTCCCTGCCAGTCGATATCGAACAGCACGTCGCGGCCTTCGGACAGGCTCTTCTCCACCGGCCCGCGTGGCGTGCCGTAATAATTGTCGAAGACCTTGGCCCATTCGAGCAACTCGTCGCGGTTGCGCATGAGGCCGAATTCCTCGGTCGAGATGAAGTGATAGTCCGTGCCGTCGACCTCGCCCGGACGCGGCGGACGGGTCGTGACCGACACCGACATGGAAATCGACGGATCCGCAGCCAGCAGCCGGCGCGACAGTGTCGTCTTTCCCGCGCCGGACGGGGAGGAAAGAACGAGCATGAGTCCGCGTCTTTCGATCGGCGCTGCATTGGATGAGTTACTCAATGTTCTGAACCTGTTCACGCATCTGGTCGACCACCGCTTTCAGTTCCAGGCCGATCGAGGAGAGTTCCGAGTCGTTCGACTTCGAGCAGATCGTGTTGGATTCGCGGTTGAACTCCTGGCTCAGGAAATCCAGCTTGCGTCCGACCGGTTCATTCGAATCGAGAAGCTCGTGCGCGGCCTGGATATGCGCGGATATGCGATCAAGCTCCTCCTGGATATCGGCCTTTGCCGCAATGATGGCCGCCTCCTGGTGCAGCCTGTCGGGATCGAGGGCCGCAGATGCATCCAGAAGCAACGAAACCTGTTGCGCCAGACGCGCCCGGATCGCCTCGGTGGACCGCGCCGGCGCATTTCGTGCGCGCCCGGCCAGTTCGGATATCCGTTCGATCTGTTGACGGATTGTTTCCCGGAGCCTGGCGCCTTCCCCGCGTCGGGCGGTGTCGAGCGCGACGACAGCGTTTTCGAGGCTCTTGAGGATGCGCCCTTCCGTTTCCCCATCGGCGGGAACCGCTTCGCGTTCATCGAATTCCAGGACGCCGCGAATGGCCAGCAGACCGTCGACCGTGGGCGGTGAAACGTTCGCACGATCCGAAATCGAAGTTGCGACAGCCAGAACCTGCTCAAGCAGTTCCTCGTTGACCGAGACCGCGCCGGACATGCTGTCCTTCGACGAGAGCTGGAGGCTCACCTGGCAATTGCCACGGCGAACATGCTTCGCGAGGCGTTCCCGCACAGACTGCTCAAGCCGTTCGAGACCCGACGGCAACCGGACGCGCACATCGAAGCCGCGGCCGTTGACCGTCCTGAGTTCCCAGTGCCAGCTCACGCGTTCGTCTTCCCCATCGGCACGGGCGAAGCCGGTCATGCTCCGGATCGTCATCGGGGCCGACACGCGTTGAACTTGTTGAGATGATGAAGCGTCGCAGGACCGCGCACGCGGATTTGAAAATCGGTCAATGTAAAGACGCCCCCCGACGCCGATTGCACAACGGTTGAATCCTATCGGCTGACATCGATCCGGTCTGACTGGCGACGGTGCTTCGGGACCGCGGGCGCAGCCCGTTTCCGGACACGGCGTACGCTCGTAACCTTTTCCGGCTCAGCTTCGGTGGCTTCCTCACTGTCGTCGTCACCCTGCTGGATTTCTCCCGCGCGCTCCGGACGCAGTCTCGGAACGGGAACGACGAATACGCCGAGTTTGGCACCCGGGACAGAGAGCCCCCTTTCATCCGGCTTGACGTCCACGGTCGCGACACGGGTTCCGGCTTCAGGCTTTGCCGTGTTGACATTCGAAGATACAGATACGGTTTCGATTGCAGGTGCCGCCTTGGCCGACGATACGAGAGACGCACCGCCTGAAACGGAAGGAAAGAGATCCTGTCGGGTGTCCTTGTCCTCGCCCGCCTCGGCAGTATCGCGTTCCGCGGTCTTTTCCGCCAGAGGTGGTGGAGGCGGAGGTGCTGCGAGGGATGCCGCGTCGTGGCTCGCACCGGACGGGTCCGCATCGAGGGAGGACTCCTGTTCCTCCTTCTGTTCCTCGAGCGCCTTCTTGCGTTCTCGTTCTATCTTTCTCCACTTGCGCACATTGGCCCTGTGCTCCTTCAGGGTCTTCGCGAAAGCATGTCCCCCGGTTCCGTCGGCCACAAAATAGAGAGCGTCCGTCTTCACCGGCTGAAGCACGGCTTTGAGCGCATCGATACCGGGATTGGCGATCGGCGTCGGTGGTAGACCATCGATCTGATAGGTGTTGTAGGGTGTCTTCTTCGCAATGTCGCTCTTGCGGATCGGGCGGTCGAGGATGCCCTTTCCACCGACGATCCCGTAGATGATGGTGGGATCGGACTGGAGGCGGATCTTCTTTGCCAGTCGATTCACGAACACACCGGCGACCTTGCCACGTTCGGACGCCAGACCGGTTTCCTTCTCCACGATAGACGCGAGGATGACGGCTTCGCGGCGCGTCGAGAACGGCAGGTTCTCCATGCGCTGGGTCCAGAGTTTTTCCATGGCGGACTTCTGGGCCGCCTGCATTCTGGCGATCACCTCCTGGCGTGTCGTGCCGCGCAGAAACACATAGGTATCCGGCAGGAGCGTCCCTTCTTCGGGCATGTTCTCGAGTTCACCCACCAGAACCTCATGCTGGAGAACCCGGTCGACGATCTGTGTCGTCGTCAGTCCTTCAGGGATTGTGATCTTGTGCTGTACGGAGCGACCGGCAACGAGATCGTCCATGATTTCGTTCATGCTCGTACGGGCTGCGAACTTGTATTCGCCCGCTTTCAGCCTGCTTTTCGCATCCTGCAGAAAGGCGGCCGCGATGAAGAGCCGCGCGTCGGAGATGAATCCGCCATCCTCGAGCTGGTGTGCAATCCTGGAAAGTCCCGATCCCGGTGCGATGATCGTGCTGGATTCGGCGGTCAGGGGACCAGGCGCGTTGTATTCCATCCGGCCAAGGAAGAATGCGGCCGCGACGCATACGACGGCGACCATGCCCAGCGCGAAGAGGACGTTGAAAAAACCGGCCACGCGACGGACCACGCCCTTGCGCCGGGGCACGGCCGGTTCGGACCGACCGCCGGGGTCTTCGTCGTAGTCGTAGTCTTCATAATTGCCGGACATCTACTTTTTCACAGCTCCCGGCTTGGCCCGTCCGTCAACCAGTGTACCTCTTGAACACCAGAGAGGCGTTTGTCCCACCAAATCCGAACGAGTTGCTCAAGGTCACGTCGACCTTCTTTTCCTTCGCCTTCAGCGGCACGAGGTCCACTTCCGTGTCGACCGACGGATTCTCGAGATTCAGCGTCGGAGGCACGACATTATCACGGATCGAAAGAGCACAGAATATCGCTTCGACGGACCCCGCCGCGCCAAGCAAATGGCCAATCGCGGATTTCGTGGACGACATCGAGACCTTCGACGCGTCGTCACCGAGTATCCGGCAGACCGCTCCCAGCTCGATTTCGTCGCCCAGGGGTGTCGAGGTCCCATGCGCGTTGATGTAATCGATTTCACCGGGTTCGATGCCCGCCCTGTCGATGGCGGCTTTCATGGCGCGGTAGCCACCGTCACCGTCTTCCGCCGGTGCGGTGATGTGATAGGCGTCGCCCGAAAGGCCGTATCCGATCACTTCCGCATAGATGTTGGCACCGCGCGCCTTTGCATGCTCGAGTTCCTCGAGCACGACGACACCCGCACCTTCACCCATGACGAAGCCGTCACGGTCCTTGTCGTATGGCCGCGAGGCCCGCGTCGGTTCGTCGTTGAACCCGGTGGACAGTGCACGGCAGGCGACAAAACCCGCCATGCCGAGACGGTGAACGGCGGACTCCGCACCGCCCGCGACCATCACCTCGGCATCACCCAGCGCGATCAGCCGCGCAGCGTCACCGATCGCGTGCGCGCCTGTCGAGCACGCGGTGACGACCGAGTGGTTCGGCCCCTTGAAGCCATACCGGATGGAGACGTAACCCGAGGCCAGGTTGATCAGGCGGCCGGGGATGAAGAACGGGCTGATGCGCCGCGGCCCGCGCTCGGCGAGCAACAGCGACGTCTCCTCGATGCCGCGCAGACCACCGATGCCGGAACCGATCATGACACCGGTGCGGATGAGATTCTCGTAGTCGTCGGGTTTCCAGCCGGAATCCTCGACCGCCTGCACGGCCGCCGTCATCGCGTAGACGATGAAACCGTCGACGCGCTTCTGCTCCTTGGGTTCCATCCAGTCATCTGGATTGTAGGTCCCGTCGGACCCGTCGCCCCGCGGAATCTCGCACGCTACCTTGCAGGCGAGATCGGACACGTCGAACGATTCGATCTTCGCGGCGCCGGACTGCCCGGCAATCAGCCGACTCCAAGTCTCCTCGACACCGCAGGCGAGAGGTGTGACAAGCCCAAGACCAGTAACGACAACGCGTCTCATGCAGATGTTTCCCGAATCTGAATAATCGTCACCCTACCCCATACGCTGCGGTTTTGCACACCGTGTGCGGGACTGTCCGGAACGGGAATCGGGGAGGATCGTGCGGCAGACGGTATATGCAATCGTCTGCCGCCAGACAGGATCTTCAGGCGGTGTTTTCCGAAAGGAATTTCACGGCATCGCCGACCGTCTGGATGGTTTCCGCGGCGTCGTCGGGAATTTCGCAGCCGAACTCTTCTTCGAACGCCATCACCAGTTCGACCGTGTCCAGGCTGTCAGCGCCGAGATCGTCGATGAAACTGGCGTTCTCGGTCACCTTGTCCGCTTCTACGCCGAGATGCTCGACAACGATTTTTTTCACCCGATCAGCTACGTCGCTCATATTCTTGTCCTCAGAATGGTTGCGGTCAAACGAGCCCGGAACGGTCGAACCAGACTTGCACACCGCAGCAAATTTGCACAGTTTTCCGGCAGTTTCCAGAGCTTGCGTAGCAGGATGCAGCAGTTTCTAAGCCCAGAAAGCCGCGCGCTTCGTATCACACTTTATTCTGGATGACCAGCATGCCTCGCCAAGTTGAAACGACCGTCAGATCATGGCCATTCCGCCATTGACGTGGATCGTCTGGCCGGTCACGTAGGCCGCTTCTTCACTTGCAAGATAGACCGCCGCCGCGGCGATTTCTTCCGGCTTTCCGAGACGCCCGGCCGGCACCGTCTGGATTATCCCGTCCCGCTGCTTTTCGTTCAGGGCATCGGTCATGGGCGTGGCGATGAAGCCCGGCGCGATGCAGTTGACCGTGATACCGCGGCTGGCGACTTCATGGGCGAGTGACTTCGAGAGGCCGATCATGCCCGCCTTCGACGCAGCGTAGTTGGCCTGGCCGGGATTGCCGGTGACGCCGACCACCGAAGTGATTCCGATGATCCTGCCCCACCGCTTCTTCATCATCCCGCGCAGGCTCGCCCGCGCAATCTTGAATGCGGCCGTGAGGTTGACCGAAATGACGTCGTCCCAGTCCTCGTTCTTCAGACGCATGGCGAGATTGTCACGCGTGAGCCCTGCATTGTTGACGACGATATCCAGTCCGCCGAGAGCTTCCTCGGCGCGTGACACGAGGCTTTCGACCTGGTCGGTGTCCGAGAGGTTGCATGGAACGACCGCCACGCGGTCGCCAAGTGCCGCCGCCACCTCTTCGAGAACGTTCTCCCGCGTTCCCGACAGTGCCACGGAACCGCCCGAGGCGTGGATCGCCTCGGCGATCGCCCGGCCTATGCCCCCGGTCGCGCCCGTCACCAGGGCCGCCTTGCCGCTCAGATCGAACATTTCCTATCCTTGTCTCTGTTATTCTCGGGTGTCGGCGGGTTCCGCCGGGTCAGTCTCCGGTTTTCCGCACGAGATCATCGGCCGCCTTTTCGATGTCTTCGGGCGTGTTCAGTGCCACGGCGACCGAATCACGGTCGATGCGCTTGGCCAGGCCCGACAACACCTTGCCGGCGCCAAGTTCGTAGAATTTCGTGATGCCCTGTTCCGACATGTAGGAGACGGATTCGCGCCACCTGACCATCCCCGTCACCTGCTCCACAAGCTGCGACCGGATGGTCGCCGCATCGCTGACCGAAGCCGCCGTGACGTTTGCAACCAGCGGGACCGCTGGAGCGTTCATCGCCACGTCGGCAAGCGCCTTCTCCATGACCTCGGCGGCCGGTTTCATCATCTCGCAATGGAACGGCGCACTCACCGGCAGGAGCATGGCCCGTCTCGCACCCTTGCCCTTGGCGATTTCCACCGCCTGCTCGATCGCTGCACGCGCTCCGCTGATCACGACCTGGCCGGGTGCGTTGTCATTGGCCGCCTGGCACACGCCGTGCGCCGACGCTTCCTTCGCGACCTCAGACGCCTGCTCGAAGTCCAGCCCCAGCAACGCCGCCATCGCGCCCTCGCCCACCGGCACGGCTTGTTGCATGGCCTTGCCACGGGTTTTGAGCAACTGCGCGGTGTCCGCGATGGAGAACGTGCCCGCAGCCGCGAGCGCGGAGTACTCGCCCAGGGAATGACCGGCCACGAAACGTGCCGCGCCTTCCAGGTCGACGCCGACGTCCTTCTGCAGGACGCGCATCACCGCCATGCTGACCGCCATCAGTGCGGGCTGTGCGTTTTCCGTGAGGGTCAGTTCACTGTCCGGTCCCTCCCACATGATCCTGGAGAGGTTTTGGGACAATGCGTCGTCGACCTCTTCGAACACTTCGCGAGCGGTCTGAAATGCCTCTGCAAGAGGCTGCCCCATACCGACCTGCTGGCTGCCCTGCCCCGGGAAAGTGAATGCTACCGTCATGTTCCGACCTGATGCGTTCCTGTGATTTGTCGTTGTCTTGTGTTCTGGCATTGTCTCCGTGTCGACACAATATGGATGCCGGAACACGACCTCACATTCCCGTTCAGGGCAGATAGTGTCAAGCAAACGCGGCTTTCTTCCACATGGTGCTTGAAAAACGCCGGAATTCGTGTCTATAACGCGCGCGTCCTTGGAGGATTCCGGCTGGGGGCTGAACGAAAGGTTCGTCTTTTTGACGATAGAGACGCAAGTCTCGGCTTTCAGTGTTCCCGCTCTTTTGTGTTCCGTTTGAGCCTTTCCACATGATTTCGGAGGTTCGAAAGGGGCTTTGCGCCGGGTCCGGGGAATGAAAACCGGAAAGGCAGAATCCATGCCGCTCTACGAGCATGTCTTCATGGCTCGTCAGGATGTCTCGTCCCAGCAGGTCGATACACTGACAGAGCAGTTCAAATCCATCGTCGAAGAAAATGGCGGTTCCGTCGGTAAGACCGAGTACTGGGGGCTCAAATCGCTCGCGTACAAGATCAAGCGCTACCGCAAGGCCCACTACCAGCTCATGAACATCGACGCACCGCACAGCGCCGTCGCCGAGATGGAGCGCCAGATGCGTCTCAATGAGGACGTGGTGCGTTTTCTCACGCTGCGTGTCGACGAACTTGAGGAAGGTCCCTCCGTCGTCGTGCAGAATCGCGGTGGACGCGACGACCGCCGCGGCCCCAGGCGCGACCGCCAGGACCGGCCGCCCCGTTCCAGCGATTCCGACAACAAGAGTTCCGGCTCCAGCGAGGAGAAAAACTGATGTCCGCACAAGGAATGTCCCGACGCCCGTTTTTCCGTCGCCGCAAGACCTGTCCGTTTTCTTCGGACAATTCGCCGAAGATCGACTACAAGGACGTGAAGCTTCTCCAGAGATACGTCTCGGAGAGAGGCAAGATCGTTCCCAGCCGCATCACCGCGGTGTCCGCGAAAAAGCAGCGGGAACTTGCGAAGGCGATCAAGAGAGCCCGGTTCCTGGCTCTCCTGCCCTATATCGTGAAATAGGGCGTCACACGATTTTTAGGTTGGGGCGGCAGACTCTGTCGCCTCTAACCGCTTTTTGGCGGGACAGCTGCACAGATGGTTCATTATTCCCTGATCGGAGCAATCGCCGGCGTTGCCTCGGCGGTTCTGTATCTCGCCGTAACGGCGGGGAACCTCGCTGCCATCGTGCTCTTTTATGCAGCCCCTCTTCCTCTTTACATAGCCGGTCTCGGCTGGGGAACGCTGGCGGCGATCATCGGCAGCGTGGCCGGTCTTGCCCTGACGATCATCGTCACCGGCTTCGACGAGGGGCTTCTCTTCTTCACGATCGTCGTCATTCCCGTCGTCGGCCTTGTCTACCTCGCGCTGCTTTCGCGCCCGTCGGATTCGTCAAACACCGACGGTAAATCAAGCGGTGAGCGTGAGTGGTATCCAACCGGCCGCATGCTGGTCTGGATGGCGATCTATGCCGGTGCGCTCGCGTCCGTCTTCTCCGTCCTGCTGGATACGGCCACAACGGAAGAGTTCCGTGCGCAGTTCGCGAGAGAGCTTGGCCGCAACCTCAATCTGAGCACTTCCGGCAGATCCATAGATGAAGACGCCATTCAGCGGATGGCAGACTTCCTGTTGTGGGCAGTGCCTCCCGCGTCGGCGTTTCTCTGGCTGGTCATCACCGTTCCCCTGCTCTCGATCGCCAATGCAGTTGCGCACCAGTCGGGTTTCGGGAGACGACCCAAGGATACCTATACGGACGTCTTCATCCCGATCACCGCGGCGCTTGGCGCCGCCGTCTTTCTCGTGGTCGCGATGCTGTCCGGGCGAACAGGCACTTTCGGCCTCTGTTTCTTCGTCGCCTTCGTGACGATCTTCATGCTCCAGGGACTTGCGGTCATCCATGTGGTCTCGAAGAACCTGCCGCTGCGCGGGTTCATGCTTGCGACGGCATACGTGATCATCCTGTTCACGAGTTGGCTGGGCGCCCTGCTCTTCGCCCTCATCGGCATCGCTGAATCCGCATTCGACCTCCGCGCACGACACGCGCGCAACACCTGAACAAAACCACATCCGAATTCAACAAGACACGTACACACGAAAGGAGTTCCAAAATGGACGTCATACTGCTGGAAAGGATCGAAAAGCTCGGTCAGATGGGCGACATCGTCAAAGTCAAGGACGGGTTTGCCCGCAACTACCTTCTGCCGCGCGCGAAGGCCCTGCGTGCCAACAAGGCGAACCTCGAGAGGTTTGAACGCGAACGCGTACAGCTTGAAGCCCGCAACCTCGAGCTCAAGAGTGAAGCCGAGTCGCTGGCGCAGAAGGTCGACGACACGACCTATGTCATTATTCGTCAGGCCGGTGACACCGGCCAGCTCTACGGGTCCGTCACGACGAGGGACGTTGCCCAGTCAGTGACCGAGAACGGCACAAGCGTCGCCCGCGGCCAGGTCGTGCTAGACCGGCCGATCAAGGCACTGGGCCTGCACCCGGTCAAGATCAGCCTCCACCCCGAAGTGGCCGTCACCGTCACGATCAATGTCGCACGCACCGAAGAAGAGGCCGACCGTCAGGCTCGGGGCGAAGACGTGACGCTCGACCAGTTCGACGAGGTCGACGAAGATGAAGCGCTCGCCGCCGAAGAAGTCTTCGAGGATGAAGAAACCGCACGCGAGGCCGAGGAAGAACTCAGCGATGCGGCAGAGGACCTCGGCGAAGAGGCAAACGCCGGCGAAGAGTCGTCGGACGCCGAGGAAGACACCCAGCAGGGCTGAACACGGCGCCAGCTTCCACAAGATTTCACCGCGGCCGTCCGAAGGATTGCCGCGGTGACACACCATATGGTTGCAGTCGAACGTTGACTTGAACGTTCCGGCACTATTGCCCTCAAATTCATTGACTGTTTTAATTGTTCGTTGACCTAGGCGGTCTTGCGGATGCGCGACCGCTAGCGCGCGAACAGAGAGGAATACGCGCGTCAAACTGTCTTGAGCGAGTATGAGGGGACGCCCACATGCTTTCAGTTCTGAAACTGACGCTGGAAAGAATTGTCTCCCGCGGGAACCTGACCGTCATCGACAACGCCGGCAAGGCAACGAAATTCGGTGATGGCACGGGGACGCCCGTCACCGTGCGCCTCACCGACAGAAAGGCCGAATGGGCCTTGGTGCTCAATGCCCAGAAGCATCTCGGCGAACTGTACATGGACGGCCGCTTCGTCGTCGAAGACGGCAGCATCTACGACTTTCTGGAAACCGCCCTCTCGAACGTGGAATCCACGACACCGCCAAAGTGGCTATATCTTGCCGGCAATCTGAGATACCTGCTCAGGCGGGTCCATCAATACAACCCGATGCATCGTTCCCGTAAGAACGTCGCGCATCACTATGATCTGAACGGCGAGCTATACGACCTGTTCCTCGATCCCGACAGGCAGTATTCGTGCGCCTATTTCGAGGACAGCGACAGTTCCCTCGAAGAGGCGCAACTGGCGAAGAAGCGCCATATCGCGGCGAAACTCAATCTCGCGGACGGTAAAAGCGTCCTCGACATCGGATCGGGATGGGGTGGACTGGGGATCTATCTGGCCGGCTGTGCGGACCTCAAGGTTACCGGCATCACGCTGAGCACGGAGCAACTCAAGGTCAGTACGGAACGCAAGGAAAAGCGTGGTCTCGATCGCAAGGTCGAGTTCCGGCTTCAGGACTACCGGCTGGTGGAGGAGACGTTCGACAGGGTGGTGTCCGTCGGGATGTTCGAACATGTCGGCGTCGGCCACTACGACGAGTTCTTCGGCCGGATCGCGAAAATTCTGGACAGGGACGGCGTGGCACTCGTCCATTCGATCGCCCGGTCCGACGGACCCGGCGTGACCAATGCCTGGATCGACAAGTACATATTTCCGGGCGGTTACATTCCGTCTCTGAGCGAAGTGATCCCGGTCGTCGAGCGCCAGGGCCTCTACATCACGGACATCGAGATCCTGCGGCTTCACTACGCGGAGACGCTAAGGCACTGGAGGCAGAGATTCTTGGCAAATCGTGCCAAGGCCGAAGAGATCTACGACGAGCGCTTCTGCAGAATGTGGGAGTTCTATCTTGCGGCGTCGGAGACGGCATTTCGCTACGAAGGCATGAACGTCTTCCAGATGCAAATCTGCAAGAACCAGCATGCGATCCCGATCACGCGGGATTACATGTTCGAATGGGAATGCGAGAAGCGCCGACAGGATTCCGGCGAGCAGCCCATACATCGGATCGCCGGAGAATAGTCCGCATCGCGAATCGCGACGCGCGCAATCGGTGTCAATAGCCGCTTCTCGCTTGTCCGCCGAAACGCTCGATCAAGTGTGGATTGCGTGGGTAACGCGGATTTTGGCCGGGCGTCCGGTAGAGATGACTTTCTGCGGCCCCCAAGCTGGGCTAACACTGTTCCATGGACAACAACGCTCTCATGCACCCGCCCGCCGAAACGCAGGGCGAAGACTATGATGCCCGTCGCGTGCCTCATAACATCGAGGCCGAACAGGCCCTGCTCGGCGCGATCATGGTCAACAATGAAGCCCGTGATCGCGTTACCAGTTTTCTCAAGCCAGAACATTTCTACGATCCGCTTCATTCGCGCATCTACGAGGTGTCCGACAGCCTGATCAACGCCGGCAAACTTGTCTCGCCCGTCACGCTGAAGACCTATTTCGAGAATGAGGAACCGCTGGGCGACATCACGGTTCCCCAGTATCTCGCCCGCCTCATGGCGGCGGCAACGACCGTCATCAATGCCGAAGAATACGGACGCACGATCTACGACCTGTCGACATTGCGAGACCTGATCACCATCGGCAGCGACATGGTCAACCAGGCTTTCATTGCCGATGTCGACCTGACACCGCAGGACCAGATAGAGCAAGCGGAACAGGCGCTCTACAAACTCGCCGAGTCGGGCAAGTACGGAGGCGGCTTTCAACCGTTCAAGACGGCCCTCACCGATGCCATCGACATGGCGAATGCCGCATTCCAACGCGATGGCGGGCTGTCCGGTCTGTCGTCGGGACTGCGCGATCTCGACGAGAAGCTCGGCGGCCTGCAGAGATCGGATCTGATCATCCTTGCCGGCCGCCCGTCGATGGGAAAGACCTCGCTGGCGACGAACATCGCGTTCGCGGTGGCGGCAGCTTTCAGGGCAGACCACAAGAGCGACGGCACGCGCGAGGTGCTAGATGGCGGGGTGGTGGCGTTCTTTTCGCTCGAAATGTCCTCCGAACAGCTGGCCACGCGCATACTGTCGGAGCAGTCGGGTGTCTCTTCGGAACTCATCCGTCGCGGCAAGATCAACGAAGACCAGTTCGGCCGCATGGTCGAGGTTGCGCAGGAACTCGAAGGCATCCCGCTCTACATCGACCCGACGGGCGGGATTTCCATTGCGCAGCTGGCCGCCCGTGCGCGCCGGATCAAGCGGCAGCACGGTCTTGACCTGATCGTTGTCGATTACCTTCAGCTTCTGACCGGCTCGTCGCGACGCGCGTCCGAGGGCCGTGTGCAGGAGGTGTCGGAGATCACGACCGGCCTCAAGGCGCTCGCCAAGGAACTCGACGTGCCTATCCTTGCGCTATCGCAGTTGTCGCGTCAGGTCGAACAGCGCGACGACAAGCGTCCACAGCTGGCCGACCTTCGCGAAAGCGGATCGATCGAACAGGATGCCGACGTGGTCATGTTCGTCTTCCGGGAGGAATACTATCTGACCCGCCGGGAACCCCGCCTCAATACGCCCGAACATTTCGAATGGCAGGAAGAGATGGAAAAGGTCACGGGTCTCGCCGAGGTCATCATCGGCAAGCAGCGTCATGGACCTACAGGCACGGTGAGACTACAATTCCAGTCCGATACGACGAAGTTCGAGGACTACGTTCCAACCGATCACCTGCCCGAGCGGTTCGACTGACGGCCGCGCCCCACAGTACCTTGGCGAACACGACCATCGAAAACTCCGGCGGCATTCTGGAAATCGACCTGGATGCGATAGCCGCCAACTACCGGACGCTGCGCGACAGGGCGGGCAAGGCCGAGTGCGCGGCCGTGGTCAAGGCCGACGCGTATGGACTTGGCGCGGAGAAGGTCGTTCCTGCGCTTGCCGCCTCGGGGTGCCGGACCTTCTTCGTCGCGCTCCCCGGCGAAGCGGAAGCGGTTCGCAGCCTTTCTGCATCCGCACGCATATTCGTGCTGAACGGCCTGTTCCCCGGCTGTGCCCCGGACATCGAGCGTATCGGCGCCATTCCCGTCTTGGGGTCCCGCGAGGAAATACGGGAATGGTGCGAGCACTGCCGGTCGGCCGGCAAACGGCTCCCGGGCGCGCTGCATGTCGACACGGGCATCAACAGGATCGGGATCGCCGCACGCGAGCTTGCAGAAGTTGCGATCGATATGCCGGCCTGGGCGTTCGAGCCGGTCCTGCTCATGAGCCATCTCGCATGTGCGGACGATCCCGACGACGCCATGAACGCGCGACAGTTGTCGTCCTTTCGCGCGGCGAGCGATCTGCTGCCGGGTGTACAGCGCTCTCTGTGTAATTCGGCGGGAATCTTTCTCGGTCAGGACTATCATCACGACATCGTTCGGGCCGGGATTTCGTTGTACGGCGGCGCGGCAAGCCGCAATGCCGAAAGTCGTCTGAAGCCGGTGGTGCGTCTGCTCGGGAAGGTCGCCCAGGTCAGGACGGTCGAGGAAAGGGAAAGCGTGGGATATGGCGCCACGTGGACCGCGCATCGCAGGTCTTCGCTTGCGATCGTCACGGCGGGATATGCCGACGGGTACTTCCGGGTGTCCGGTTCCGGCAGGTTCGAAACGGCATTCGCTGCGCTGGACGGACAGCGGCTGCCGGTTGTCGGTCGAATCTCGATGGACATGCTTGCCGTCGACATTACGGATTATCGAGGTTCACCACCGGAAAGAGGTTCGTTTCTCGAACTGCTTGGAGAAACGATCCTCATCGATGATTTTGCAGCAAGTTCCGGCACGATCGGCTATGAAGTGCTAACCAACTTGGGTTCAAGATACGTTCGCGTATACTCCGGCGCGTGATTCACGGCCGGGCGGACAAATCTACAGGGGAATTTCTTTGAATATTTTCGCAGTCGTAGGGCGGGTCGTGCTCGGCATTTGTGCGGAGGTTGGCCGAATTGCCCTGTTCTTCAAGGACACGCTCCTTCACCTCCTCGCGCCGCCGATCTATCCGCGCCTGATATTCGAGCAGATGATCAGGATCGGCTACAACTCCTTGCCGGTCGTGGGGCTCACGGCGTTTTTCACCGGCGGTGTGCTGGCCCTGCAGATCTATATCGGCGGATCTCGCTTCAATGCGGAAAGCCTGGTCTCCACCATCGTTGCACTGGGCATCACACGCGAACTGGGCCCTGTTCTCGCCGGGCTTATGGTCGCCGGCCGTGTCAGTGCGGCGATCGCCGCCGAGCTTGGAACGATGCGCGTCACCGAGCAGATCGACGCGCTTGTCACCCTTTCGACCAATCCGTTCAAGTATCTCGTGGCTCCGCGTATCCTCGCGGCCCTGATCACCCTGCCGCTCCTCGTCGTCATCGCCGACATCATCGGCATCATGGGTGGCTACATCGTCGGCACGAGCAGCCTCGGCTTCAACCCGTCAGTGTATATCCGCAAGACTGTCGATTTCATCGAGTTCGAAGATGTCTTTTCGGGCCTCGTGAAAGCGGCCGCGTTCGGTTTCATCATTGCGTTCATGGGCTGTTATCACGGCTATTACAGCCGCGGTGGCGCTCAGGGTGTGGGGCGCGCGACCACTAACGCCGTCGTCGGTGCGTCCGTACTCATCCTGGCGGCGAACTACGTGCTGACTTCACTTCTGTTTTCTTCGTGAGCCGATCGTGAACGAAGACATCCATATCGAACTCAGGGACGTCCACAAGAGCTTCGGGCCGAAAACCGTACTGGACGGCCTGAACGTAAAGGCCGCCAGGGGCAAATCGCTCGTTGTGATCGGCGGTTCGGGCACGGGCAAATCAGTGATGCTCAAATGCATTCTGGGCCTGCTCCACCCGGATTCCGGACAGATACTCGTCGACGGAACGGATGTCGCCAACGCCCGCGGAAACGAACGGGAAGCGTTCCTGTCCAAGTTCGGAATGCTGTTTCAGGGCGCTGCCCTGTTCGACAGCCTGAAAGTCTGGGAGAACGTCGCCTTCGGTCTGGTGCAGGCGCGCAAGATGGACCGCGGAGAGGCCTACAAGATCGCGCTCGACAAACTCGCGCTCGTGGGACTGGGCGAAGACGTTGCCGAGCTGTCACCGGCCGAACTTTCGGGAGGCATGCAGAAGAGGGTCGGCCTGGCACGCGCCGTGGCGACCGATCCGGAGATCATCTTCTTCGATGAACCGACCACTGGACTCGATCCGATCATGGCGGACATCATCAACGATCTCATTCTCAACTGCGTCCGACATCTCGGTGCGACCGCCATTTCGATCACGCACGACATGGCCAGCGCGCGCAAGATCGGCGACGAGATCGCAATGATCTACAAGGGCAAGATCATCTGGCAGGGAACGGCCACCGAAATCGACTCGAGCGGCAACGAATATGTCGACCAGTTCGTGTTCGGTCGCGCCGACGGGCCAATCCAGATGGACGTCCTGAAGGTCTGACCGGAACCGGGAGGCATTTGAAATGGCGAAGGCAACAAGCCGTTTCGTCTGCCAGAACTGCGGCGACGTTTCTTCGAAATGGTCGGGAAAATGCGACGCGTGCGGCGCGTGGAACACCATCGTGGAGGAATCTACGGTTGCGTCCGGCATCGCGGCTTCTCCCGGTCACCGGACCGGCCGAGGCAAGAAACTCACCCTCGTCGGATTGGCTGGCGAAGAACAGACCTTGCCAAGAATTAGAACCGGTCTGGCCGAATTCGATCGCGTTACCGGTGGAGGCATCGTCCCCGGTTCGGCTATTCTTGTCGGTGGGGATCCCGGAATCGGCAAGTCCACCCTGCTGTTGCAGGCGATGGCCCGAATCTCCAATGGCGGAAATACGGCCATCTATGTGTCCGGCGAGGAAGCGATCGCACAGGTCCGCATGCGGGCAAAGCGCCTCGAGTTGCAGGAAAGCGGGGTCCTGCTTGCGGCGGAAACCAACCTCGCGGATATTCTGGCGACCATGCAGGACGCCAGATCACCTTGCGTCCTGGTCATAGATTCCATCCAGACGATGTGGTCCCCTTCCCTCGACGCCGCGCCGGGCTCCGTTTCGCAGGTCCGACAGACCGCCCAGAGCCTCATTCATCACGCGAAATCCACGGGGGCTGCCGTCATTCTCGTGGGACATGTAACCAAGGAGGGCCAGATTGCCGGTCCCCGTGTGATTGAGCACATGGTGGATACGGTTCTCTATTTCGAAGGTGAACGGGGCCACCAGTTCCGCATTCTGCGCTCGGTCAAGAACCGCTTCGGACCAACCGACGAGATCGGCGTTTTCGAGATGACCGGAGAGGGTCTTCAGGAGGTCGACAACCCGTCCCGCCTGTTTCTCGGCGAACGCGATCTGGAGACGCCGGGTGCGGCCGTCTTCGCCGGGATCGAAGGCACACGTCCGGTCCTGGTGGAGATTCAGGCACTTGTCGCGGCGTCCGCGCTGGGTACGCCACGCCGTGCGGTCGTGGGCTGGGACCAGGCAAGGCTGTCGATGATCCTGGCGGTTCTCGACGCCCATTGCGGTTTGTCCTTCGCGGGACAGGACGTCTATCTGAACGTCGCGGGCGGCCTCAAGATTCGCGAACCGGCCTGCGACCTCGCCGTCGCGGCAGCTCTCGTCTCGTCTCTGTCTGGAAAGCCGCTTCCGAAGGAAACCGTCTATTTCGGCGAAGTGAGCCTGTCAGGCGGACTGCGTTCGGCAAGCCAGTCGAACGCGAGACTTCGCGAGGCGGAGAAACTCGGCTTCAAGACCGCCGTGACCGCTCCGCGCCGCGAAACCGCCACCGCCGACGAAAACGGATCCACCATCGACCTCCGGACGCATGGAAATCTTGTGGAACTCGTCTCCTCGGTCGTCGCCCGTACGGAAGCCTAGGGCTCAATTGACTCAACACGGTGGCGCCGAGGCCTGAGTTCTTGTAGGTAACCGACTTTCAGCCTATGAGTTAGGCTTATTCAGTTTCGGATTCGTGTTAGTGTCTTCGACAAACAGCATACCGGTCCACCACACATGTCCCTGCCCTGGCTAGATATTGTTCTCATTGCAGTAATGCTGGTTTCCGGCCTTCTGGCGATGATGCGCGGCTTCAACCGCGAAGCGCTTACGGTGTTCGCCTGGGGTGGCGCGCTGGTGGCCGCCTGGGTCATGCTGCCCGTCCTTCAGGAACCGATACGCGAGAAGATCAGTCCGAACCAGCTGGCTGATATCATCGCGTTTGCCGGCGTGTTCATCAGCGTTCTGGTGATCATCTCCATCATCGCGATGCGTTTCGCCGATGTCGTTCTGGACAGCCGTGTGGGAGCATTGGACCGCACGTTGGGGTTCATCTTCGGTGTCGTACGCGGTTTTGTTCTCGTCGCGATCGCGTATCTCTTTCTCGACTGGTTTGCACCGAAGACACAGCCGACCTGGATCTCCGAGGCACGCTCGAGACCGATGCTCAAGGAAACCGGTGAATTCATCGCCAGCCTGTTGCCCGACGATATCGTGGAGAACCTGAAGAGCGATCCCGACGACGGTACGGATTCCGGCACGGCTTCACCTCCGAAGCCGGAACCGGGTGTAATTCCGGAGTCGAACAACACGGACGGATACGAACGCAAGGAACGCCAGGGCCTTAACCAGTTGCTGGAGAGTTCCTCGGGAAACCAGTGAATTTGCAAGCCTGACGTCAGGTTTGTGCGAATGCAGCGACACGTGACGACTCTCACGGTGTGTGAACAATGACCTATCAGTTATCCAGCATTGCGGAATCCCTCGGGGATGACGACCGTCTCCACGAGGAATGCGGCGTCTACGGCGTCTTCAACAACCCTGACGCAGCGGCGCTGACCGCACTCGGTCTTCATGCCCTCCAGCATCGCGGCCAGGAGTCGGCGGGGATCGTCTCCTTTGATGGCCGCCAGTTTCATCCCGAAAGACGCATCGGCCTGGTCGGCGATCATTTTTCGAAACAGGCGACAATCGACAGGTTGCAGGGAAAATGCGCGATCGGCCACGTCCGGTACTCGACGTCCGGAGAGACGATCCTGCGCAACGTTCAGCCGCTGTTTGCCGAACTTGCAGGCGGCGGTATCGCCATCTGTCACAACGGTCATCTGACCAATGCGGGCACGCTGCGCCGCGAACTCGTTCGCAACGGCGCAATCTGCCAGTCCACGTCGGATACCGAGGTGCTTCTTCATCTCATCGCGCGCTCGCAGAAACCGCGCCTGATGGAAAAATTCGTGGATGCGATCCGTGCGATCGAAGGCGCCTATTCTCTGGTCGCGATGACCAACAAGAAGCTGATCGGCGCACGTGATCCGTTGGGGATCCGTCCTCTCGTGTTGGGGGAACTGGACGGCTCCCCGATTCTCGCATCGGAGACCTGCGCGCTGGATATCATCGGTGCCCGTTATATCCGTGACATCGAGAACGGAGAGGTCGTGGTCATTACCGACGAAGGGATCGAAAGCCTTTTCCCCTTCCCGAGGATGAAGCCGCGCCCTTGCATATTCGAGTATGTGTACTTCGCACGGCCCGACAGCGTCGTCGGCGGCCGGTCCGTCTACGACGTGCGCAAGTCGCTCGGCCACGAGCTTGCCAGCGAGTCCAGCGTCGAAGCAGATGTCGTCATTCCGGTGCCGGACTCCGGTGTGCCCGCGGCAATCGGTTTCGCCCAGGAAGCCGGGATACCGTTCGAACTCGGAATAATTCGGAATCACTATGTCGGCCGGACGTTCATCGAACCGACGCAACAGATCCGGCAACTCGGCGTGAAGCTCAAGCACAATGCGAACCGCGCCCAGATCGAGGGCAAGCGGATCGTCCTCGTCGACGATTCCATCGTGCGGGGCACGACCTCGGTGAAGATCGTCCAGATGATGTACGATGCAGGCGCTGTGGAAGTGCACCTGCGGGTGGCCAGTCCGCCGATCAAGCATCCGGATTTCTACGGCATCGACACGCCGGACCAGAAGACGCTGCTTGCCGCCACGCACAACCTGGATGAAATGTGCGAGTTCATCGGAAGCGATTCACTTGCGTTCCTGTCCGTTGACGGCCTGTACAGGGCGATGGGGCATGACGGGCGTGACGAAGTGAACCCGCAGTTCACGGACCACTGTTTCACGGGCGACTACCCCACGCCATTGACCGACCTGCACGGGTCCTCCATTCCCCGCCAGTTGTCATTGCTGGCGGAAGTCGGATAAGGCCCTGGTCCGGTTCACCAAGGAAGTACTTCCATGACTGATGTCGAAGGGCGCGTGGCGCTGGTTACGGGCGCCTCGCGGGGAATAGGCTTTGCGGTCGCGGTCGAACTCGCCCGAAGAGGCGCGCACATTATCGCCGTGGCACGTACCGAAGGCGGATTGACGGATCTGGATGACGCCATAAGGGAAGCTGGGGGCGCGCCCGCGACACTCGTGCCGCTCGACCTGCGGGACATGGAAGGAATAGATCGACTGGGCGGCGCGATCTTCGAGCGCTGGAAAAAACTCGACATGCTCGTCGGCAACGCCGGCCTCTTGGGCACGCTCTCTCCGCTCAGCCATATCGATCCGAAAGACTGGTCGGACGTGATGACGGTGAACGTTTCCGCGAACTACCGGCTCATACGGGCAACAGACGCATTGCTGCGCCAGTCGGATGCAGGACGGGCCGTGTTCATCACGTCGGGTGTCGCCACACAGCCCAGGGCCTACTGGGGCAATTACTCGGTTTCAAAGTCGGCTCTCGAGATGCTCGCGAAGACCTATGCCGCCGAAACCGAACAGACCGATATTCGCGTAAACCTGTTCAGTCCCGGCCCGGTAAGGACAGCGATGCGCGCGAAAGCCATGCCCGGCGAGGATCCTGAAAAACTGCCACAGCCATCCGACGTCGCGGGGTACATTGCCGATATGGTCGAACCCGGCTGGAGCCACACCGGCGTGACATTCGACTACCGGAGCAAGTCCATCATTCCCGCGAAGGAATCCTGACCAGGCGAAATCCGATCAGAATATGTCTGATCGTATCGGGTCTCGCATGCCGGGCCGCGGCACGACACACGCCACATCCCTTGTCGTCCCATGACCCGCCCTTGACCAGGTGCCTTCCCTCTCCTCCCCGCGCGGATGTCCATTCGAACACCTGTCCTGCACCGTCCAGCATGCCGAACGGACTTGCGCCTTTGGAGAAAGACCCGGCTGCAACGGTGTCGAAAGGACCTTCGTCATGGCTGTTCAGGAATTTCGGGTTCCATCGGTTTCCCCAGGGGAAGATGTTTCCCTTCCTGCCGCGAGCAGCCTTCTCCCATTCTTCTTCCGTCGGGAGTCTCCAGGTTTCCCCGGACTCAGCACTCAGCCATCTCGCAAACGCGTTCGCGTCATGCCAGTTGACGAGGACGACCGGGTGATCCTCCCGTCCTTTAGGCGGACGCCCGTCCCGCCAAAGAAACTTGCGGACACGTTCATAGGGGTGGATGAGACCTTGCCTTTTCCAAGCTGCCTCACTTATCCAAGGTGCCGTCCACCCGGTTTCTGCGACGAATCGATGGTACGTGGCATTGGTGACGAGGTTCGTCATTATCTGGTAGCCGGGCAGACGTAAGGTCGAGCGCGGCCTTTCCCGGTCATACCAGCCTCGTTTCCGCGTGAGGTCATGACCGTACGCAGCTTCGTCCAGTCGATATCCGTACTCGCGTTCGCTCGCGGTCGATCCTGCCAGAAATTCGCCTGGGGGGACGTCGACGACATCAGGAAACGTCGGGCCTCGCGCCCAGACTGACGGGTTTGCCTCGGCAATCACAATCAACAGGGAAATCAGAACGGTCTTGAGCGACATCGCCCGAGTTGACACCGGGTCTCCGGCACACTCAATGGCTCTCCCGGCTCTTCACGCAAAAATGAGACCGCGAAGAGGTGTTATCGTTCGGCCGAATTTGCTGATAAATTGATGCATCGACGATCCTTCCCAGACACCAGGTTCCAGAAAGACGGAAGACCACCCGAATGACCGACACGAGAGCGGCCTTGATGGCGGAGGCGAGACTCAGCCTGAGCAAGCTGGCTCAATACCCGCAGCCGGAACCTTCCTCCATTGACGAAGCCATCGCACTTCAGGATGCGATGGTGGCAGAATTGGGCGACACCGTCGTCGGCTGGAAAATTGGCTGTACGAGCGAAACAGCTCAGAAGATGCTCGGAGCCGAAGAACCGTTTTTCGGCGCGTTGATTTCCGGACGCGTGTTCGACAGCGGCGCACACGTGACAACCTCCGACGCCGCGATTCGCGTCGTCGAGACGGAGGTTGCCCTCAAACTGGGTGAGTCCATCGTACCGAGATCCTCGGCATACTCGACTGCTGACGTGATGCGGCACGTCGGTTCCGTCCATCCGGCGATCGAGATCGTGGACCGCCGTCTTCCGGGTGGGCTTTCGGATGGGCTGTTCTGGAACATCGCGGACTGTGGCGTGAACGACGCGCTCGTCCTTGGTGCTCCCTGTGCGCCTTCAAGCATTCGCGACTACGCTGACGTCACCGCGCGCGTGTTCGTAAGCGGAGAAGAGGGCTATCTGGGGTCGGGAGCCAACGCCCTTGGTGGCGCCGACAGGGTACTGACCTGGTTTGCCAACAGGTTCAGCGAGTTGGGGCGTACGATTCCGGCCGGCGCAATCATCAGCACCGGTCTGATCACAGACGTGTTTACCGTCGACAAGGACACGGAAGTGCGTTCCGAATTCGGCGAACTCGGTACGGTCTCCGTCAGGCTTTGAAGCGTCCGGCCAACTATCCGGAGAACGATCAGTACTGATCGTTCTTCTTGGTCTGGTCGTAGATGTACCCCACGCCGGCACCCACGGCACCACCGATGGCAGCGCCACACGCCACACATCCGCCCGTCACCGCAGTACCGACCGCGCCGACACCGGCGCCAATCGCGCCACCGCTAAGAACACGCTGCTCCGTCGTCGAAAGACCTGAACAGGCTGTGGTGGTGGCAAGCACGGCCACGAGCACTCCGACCGTCGCGATTTTCTGCATTTCCGACCTCCATGGTCTCCAAGCGAACCCAAGTCATTCAACGCTAGACCGTCCTGGTTAACGATCTTCAAACAGCACCACGCAGTTTAGGATCGGATGTGGCAAGAATGTGTTCAATCCCGGTCCAGAACCTAGTCTGCGTAAGGATTCTTTCGCTTGCGCACGAACAGTCTTATGGGCACGGCGGGCAGATCGAAATCTTCGCGCAGCCCGTTCACGAGATACCTCACATAGGAGTCAGGCAGTTCATCGGCCCTTGAACAGAACACGACAAAGGTCGGAGGTCTCGTCTTGGCTTGCGTCATGTAGCGCAACCGCAGCCGACGCCCCTTGACCGCCGGCGGATTGTGTCGATCCACCGCCTGTGCGAGCCAGTCGTTCAGCGCCGACGTGGAGATACGCCGGTTCCAGGTGGCATAGACCTCCGAGATGGCACGCGAAAGCCGGTCGATCCCCTTGCCGGTCAGCGCGCTCAGCGACACGATCGGCACTCCCCTGACCTGTGGCAGGAGCCGTTCGCATTGCTCCCGGAGCGCGGCGCGAACCTCTCCGGGGTTTTCGATCATGTCCCACTTGTTCGCCGCGATGACGAGCGCCCTTCCCTCCCGGACTATCAGGTCGGCGATCTGAAGGTCCTGTTTTTCAAAAGGCTGGGTCACGTCGATGACAAGAACGACAACTTCGGCGAACCTGATGGCTCTCAGGGCGTCGTCCACGGACAGCTTTTCAAGCTTTTCGACGACTCTCGACTTGCGGCGCATGCCGGCGGTATCAAACAGACGGACCGGGTGACCATCCCACTCCAGATCGACCGAGATCGAATCCCTGGTTATCCCGGCTTCCGGACCGGTCAACATGCGATCCTGGCCGAGAATGCTGTTGATGAGCGTGGATTTCCCGGCATTCGGCCGGCCAACAACGGCGATGCGCGTCGCGCGATCCGTTGTCTCTTCTTCCGGTCCGTCAGAGGCCAGATCGCGAATCTCGTCTGGTTGCTCGATACCGCGGATCAATTCCTCGATGGCGCCATATAGATCTCCCAGGCCTTCGCCATGTTCGGCGGACATTGCTACCGGATCGCCAAGCCCCAGGGAAAACGCATCGTACAGCCCCGAATTGCCGGCCGATCCCTCGCACTTGTTCGCGATCAACAGGGTCGGCTTGGAACTCTTCCTCACGATTTCGGCGAAATGCTTGTCGACAGGCGTCACCCCTGCGCGCGCATCGATCATGAAAAGGCAGATATCGGCTTCCTCTATGGCTGCCAGGGTCTGGTCGCGCATACGGCCTTCCAAAGCGTCGTCGTCTGCATCTTCGAGTCCAGCCGTATCGAAAAGCGAAAATGTCAGGTCGCCAAGCTTCGCCTCGCCCTGGCGACGATCCCGGGTTACCCCGGGTCGGTCGTCGACGAGCGCCAACCGCTTGCCGACGAGGCGATTGAACAGGGTTGATTTGCCGACATTGGGCCGGCCGACGATCGCTAGGGTAACGGTCATCTGAGGATCCAGGGTTTGGCCGCTGTCCGCGGCCGTGGTCTGACCGCTATCGCATCGCGATCAGATCGGCATCGTCTGTCATCAAGTAGACGGTGCTGCCTGCCACGATTGGTGAGATCAGGATTTTCTCGCCGAGTTCGATTTTTTCAATGACCTGTCCTGTTTCAGGCGAAGCGCTGACGAACAGGCCGCTTGACGACACCATGAGCAAACGCCCGCCGGCGAGAACGGGGCCACTCCATTCGTTGTTCGTGTCCAGTTCGAGCACCCAGCGGACGCCGCCGGTCTTGCGCGACAGCGCCATGAGCACGCCACGCTGCGTAATGACGAAGACATAGTTTCCCGCGGCCCACGGTGTCTGTGTGCCGGAGATGTTCTGCTCCCACACGCGTTCGCCAGAGTCGAGGGAAACCGCCAGCATCCTGCCAGAATGGCTTATTGCGAAGACGGTGCCGCGATCGATTACCGGACGCCCCGCGATATCGTTGATGTTCGCGAGAGAACTCAGGCCGCCTGCCCTCGTCAACGTGTCGCTCCAGACCGGAAAGCCTTCCGTACTGTCGAATGCGACGATCTCGCCGGACGTGTAAGGAACCACGACCTTGCCTTCAGATACAGCCGGACTCGTGCTCGAGAGAAGCCCGGCCGTCTCCGCGACGCCCGCGTATTTCCAGACCACCTCGCCATCGGTCTGCGATAGCGCGAATACTTCGTTGTTTACGGTGGTCACGTACACGCGGCCACCCGCGGCCGTCGGCGCGGAACGGATCGGAACACCGATCGACTTGCTCCACAGCACCTTGCCGTCAGCAGGGTTCAGCGCCACCACGTACCCGAATCCGATTGCAGCGAAGACCTTTCCGTTCTCCGAGGCCACGCCACCGCCGTAACCTTCTTCCTCCTCCTCTTCTTCAGGAGTCAGTTCGGCACGCCATAGCCGTTTTCCGGAGGACGCATCAAACGCGTAGACGGTTGCTTCGGTATCCAGCGTGAACACCCGGTTACCTACAGCGATCGGGCTCGCCGTGAGCCGTCCCTGGCTACTCGAACCCTGGCCGGCGCTGGAGCGCCATGCACGCTTGAGCGACGTGCCGAGAGCAACATGCTGGGGTGCGTTGCTGGGACTACCGCCAGGTTGAGCCCAGTCCCGATTGGTCACCGCAGCCGGGACGGCGACCGGTGCTTCGTTGCTCTGAAGATCGATCGAGATAGCGCCCTTCTTCTTGAGCACCGCTTTCCGCTCGCCATCGAGAGCGACGCTTTCTTCGCCGCCGAAAATTCCGTTGAACGACGAACAGCCACTCAGAAGCAGCACAGCCGCGAACGCCAAGGCAGACACACGCGCCAATTTGCCAAAGCCGTTCTTGTTCAAATTAGACATTCGCCCGTCCCGATTGGCTTACTGTGTTTGTGTCGAATCCGCCTTGCCATCGGCAGATGCAGGTTTCTGCTCCGGGGCAAGCAGGGATAACATGACCTGCGCGCGTTGCTTCATGCTTGGAGGCGCTGCAGGATCCCCGATGATCTCCGTATAGAATTCATCCGCCTGCTCATGAGATCCGGCCTTGTAGGCGGCCAGACCCAGAACCTCACGGGCTGAGTTCCGCCAGGGGCCATCGCGCGTATTGAGCTTCTCCACGCGCGCTCTGATGTCCTGAAAGGTCCCGTTTTCGATCATCAGCAGAGCCGCGCGAATATTGGCCAGACCTTTCAGCAGATCATCAAGCGACTCGTCGTTCGCCAGTTCGACATATTGCCCGATCGCACCCTGGGTATTCCCGTTTTGCGCCAAATTTGCGGCAGTCTGGAAGCGCGCGAGTGTCGCATAACCCGTCGGACCGTCGTCAGCCAGTTCGTCGAAGACTTTGGTCGCCTCGTCGGTTTTGCCGGACGATGCGAGATCAACGGCCTGCAGGTATATCGCGCCTGCCTCTTCGGACACCTGTTGCTGGTGGTATTGCCACCATTTCATACCGCCAACAGCGGCCACGATCCCGAAGCAGATCCCGATGATATATATGCCAAAGCGATCCCAAAGCGATTTCAGGCGTTCGTGCCTGAGATCCTCTTCGACTTCTCTGAAAACATCTGTCACTTGTAAACTCCGGATACGACCAAACGAGGCGGAACATCTTGCTACAATCTGCACGCAGGAGCCGCAAGATACTCCCCCGGGTTTCGTGAATCAAACAGATCACACACGGTTTTTCCGCGATGACGGCTCATTGTAGCTACCGATTTTCACGGTGTTCGATCGGTGCCAGATGCTCTGACTTCACCACCGGATTACCAACTCAGTAGCAGCAAACTGGTGACGGTGACCCGTTTGGCAATGGTCGGACTTACGCCGGTGCCCCGCAAGTGGGCATCAGACTACCATGTATCATCGTGTTTTGGAATTTGCGCCTGACAGACCACCCGCCCCACCAGTTTAGGAACGGACGGGGACAGGTATCCGGACACCTCACCTCGCCCGTCCTGTTGAGACATTACGCTTGCTCATTCCCATTCGATGGTTCCTGGCGGTTTTGATGTAATGTCGTAGGTAACCCGGTTTATCCCCTTGACCTGATTTATGATTTTCGTGGCAACGTTTCCGAGAAAATCGTGTTCGAATGGAAAATAGTCGGCGGTCATCCCGTCCGTTGATTTAACCGCTCGAAGCGCGCAGACATAGTCGTAGGTTCGTTCATCCCCCATCACGCCCACTGTCTTGACGGGGAGCAGCACCGCGAACGCCTGCCAGATGTCGTCATAGAGACCGGCGCGGCGAATTTCTTCAAGATATATTTTGTCGGCCTTTCGCAGAATATCCAGCCTTTCCGCCGTGATCTCACCTGGAATTCGAATGGCCAGACCGGGGCCGGGAAACGGATGACGACCGACGAACCTCTCGGGCAACCCGAGTTCTCTTCCGAGAGCACGGACTTCGTCCTTGAAGAGTTCGCGGAGCGGCTCGACAAGCTCAAGGTTCATCCGTTCCGGCAGACCGCCGACATTATGATGTGACTTGATGGTTACACTGGGCCCGCCGGTGAACGACACGCTCTCGATTACGTCCGGGTAAAGAGTTCCCTGCGCAAGAAACTTCGCGCCGCCGATCTTCTTGGCTTCGATCTCGAAAACGTCGATGAAGGCCCCACCGATGATCTTCCGCTTCTGCTCCGGATCGGTCACGTTGCGCAACTTGTCCAGAAAGAGCGACTGGGCGGGCACATGCGCAAGAGGAATATTGTAGTGATCGCGGAAAAGTCCGACGACTTCGTCAGCTTCCCCTTCTCTCATCATCCCGGTGTCGACGAACACGCACTGAAGTTGATCGCCAATAGCTTCGTGAATGAGAACCGCCGCTACGGACGAGTCCACACCACCGGACAGTCCACAGACAACTCTGGCGTCGCCAACCTGACGCCTGATGTTCTCCACGGCCTGATCCTTGAAAGCCGTCATCGTCCAATCGCCGCCGCAATTGGCGATACGATGGGTGAAGTTCCTCAGTAGCTTTGCGCCATCTGGGGTATGCACGACCTCAGGATGAAACTGCACGCCGTAGATCTTGCTTTGTTCGTTGGCAATCGCCGCGAACGGCGCACCTTCGCTGATGGCAACCGCGCGGAAGCCCTGCGGCAACCGATTCACGCGATCCCCATGGCTCATCCAGACGGTGTGGGTTTCACCCTTGGACCACACGCCTTCAAAAAGCGGGCAGTCGTCAACCACGGATACGGTGGCGCGACCGAATTCACGATGGTCCGAGCTCTCCACGGATCCGCCAAGTTGCTCGCAGATCAACTGTTCTCCGTAGCATATGCCGAGCAACGGAACTCCGGCCTCGAATACGCTGACGGGCGCCTTGGGCGCATGACTGTATGTGACGCTCGAGGGGCCGCCGGACAGGATAATCGCTTTTGGCCGGAAGGTACCGATCACCTCGTCCGCGAGGTTGAATGGAGTGATTTCGCAGTAAACGCCCGCCTCACGGACGCGCCTGGCAATAAGCTGGGTGACTTGGCTGCCAAAATCGACAATGAGTATCTTGTCCTGCATTCGCCCCGGATTCCCGTCCATGTCCGAGCGCGTCATAGAGCACTCCGACCGCAAACCGTCAACCCCGCCAAACTGCTTCACCACCGATCATCCCGCACCCTCCAAGGGCACGTCGTCTTTTCCATGACCGCGATGAAAAAGCCGTCCGTATCTGTCCGGGCCGGAGACAGTTGCAGCCCGCTCCCTTTAACTGGAATTGCGCCAAGATCGTTCGGCAGCGGGAGGTCAGTCCAAAGCAATTCCGGATTGGTCAATCGGAACGCGCCCATCCGTTCAAGGAACGTGTCTACCTGTTCCGAGTTTTCCTCTTCGAACTGCGAGCAAGTGATGTAAACGAACTTGCCACCTGGTCTGACATACTCTGAAGCCTGCTTCAGGATCTGCCGTTGAAGACCGCGAAGCTCATCGAAACGGTCTCGCGTTAACCTCCATTTCGCATCGGGAGCCCTTCTCCATGTTCCCGAACCGGTGCAGGGGACATCGGCGATTACAAGATCTGCCTGGTTTCTGATTCCCTGAAGCTCTGGTGAGTTCCCGCCGGTCGACAACACGACCGTTTCTATATTTTTCGCTCTGGCCCGCCGACTGCGCAAGCGAAGCTGTTCAAGCCGTTCCCCATCGATGTCGCACGCGACGAGGCGGCCGGCGTTGTTCATCGAAGCGGCGACCTGCAACGCCTTGCCGCCAGCGCCGGCGCAATAGTCGACCACAAGACTCGGCGAACCACAGGCATTCGCTGCGATCATTCCCGCAATTTGGGATCCTTCGTCCTGGATTTCGAACCAGCCATCTTCGAAGGACCTGTCCTCGGTTACTCTGGACTCGAATGGCAGTCGCAGACCCAATGATGAGATTCTGGTCGGTTCAGGTTCCATCCCTCTGGAACGCAACAGAGTGGCCAATTGCTCGCGGCTCCCGACCGTAGAATTGGTCCGGATATCGACCGGTGCCCTCTCGTCGAGTTTCGCGAAGTCGGCGTCAGACCACTGCTCCGAGAGACACTTGCTCAACCAGGCCGGAAACTCCCGCCTTGCATCCGCGCGCAGTTCGGTTCGCCTCGATTCGATATTCTCCAAGATATCGATCTCGTTTTCGTCAAGCGGCGACGGTCCATACCCACCGGACTGAAACATTCCGATCAACGTCTCGACCGTTTCTTCCCGAGAGATCAATCGGGAAGCGGCAAACCGAAGCCTGACACTGTCTTCCGGCACGCCGACGGTCGCGCGCCCGCAAAAGCGGAAGTAGGAATAGACCAGCTGCCGGATCTCGCGCCGATCACGTGATCCGGCAAACCGGTGCGACCGAAACCAGTGCTGCAGGATGCGGTCCACCGGCCGCTTGCTTGCCTCGAAAGCGGTTATTACCTCGATCGCAGCGGAATAGCGGGCTGCCGGCGTCAACTTCAGACCTGGGAGGGATAATTCGGAGACTCGCGTGTAATCGTCACATCGTGAGCGTGGCTTTCACGCAAAGACGCCGCGGACATCTTTACAAACTCCGCTTTCTCCTTGAATTCGGTGATCGTTCCGCAACCGGTGTATCCCATCGCAGCGCGCAGCCCGCCTACTAGCTGGTGCAGGACGCTGGCGACCGGTCCCTTGTAGGGAACCTGACCTTCGATTCCCTCCGGGACAAGCTTCAGGGTGTCCTTGATGTCCTGCTGGAAGTACCTGTCGGCGGAACCACGTGCCATTGCCCCTACGGACCCCATGCCGCGATACGCCTTGTAGCTGCGACCTTGATACAGGAAAACCTCGCCGGGGCTCTCGTCGGTACCTGCCAGCAAGGAACCGATCATCGCGCAATCAGCCCCCGCCGCGATCGCCTTCGCCAAATCACCTGAATACTTGATTCCGCCATCCGCGATGACCGGGACGTCCCTGATCGCAGCCTCTTCGTAACACTCCATGATCGCGGAGAGTTGCGGCATTCCGACCCCGGCGACGATGCGTGTCGTGCAAATCGATCCAGGTCCGATTCCCACCTTTACCGCGTCCGCCCCGGCGTCGATGAGGGCTTTTGTGCCTTCCCTGGTCGCGACATTGCCGGCGACGACCTGAACACTATTGCTCTTGCACTTTATCTTCTCGACTGCGTCCAGAACGTGGCGGGAATGACCGTGCGCCGTGTCGACCACGATGACGTCCGCTTCCGCATCTATCAGGTGTTCGGAACGGTCGAACCCGGCGTCACCCACGGTGGAGGCGGCCGCGACTCTCAGACGGCCCTGCGCGTCTTTGCAGGCGTTCGGATGAAGGCGCGCTTTTTCAATGTCTTTTACGGTGATCAGACCGATGCAACGATATTCGCTGTCCACCACGAGGAGCTTTTCGATGCGATTGAGATGGAGCAACCGCTGCGCTTCTTTCGTGTCCACATTTTCGGATACCGTGACCAGGTTGTCCTTGGTCATCAGCTCGGAAACAGGCTGCTCCATATTGGATGCAAATCGAACATCACGGTTGGTGAGGATTCCGACAAGTTTGCCTCCGCCATTCCCCGTGTTTCTCTCGGTGACCGGGATCCCGGATATGTGATGCCTTTTCATGAGATCAAAAGCGTCGGAAAGCGTCGCATCGGGAGATATCGTCACCGGGTTTATCACCATCCCAGACTCGAACTTTTTC
Source organism: Hyphomicrobiales bacterium (assembly GCA_965227875.1). Lineage (GTDB taxonomy): Bacteria > Pseudomonadota > Alphaproteobacteria > Rhizobiales > JAJFHC01. The sequence continues at coordinate 4,102,535 of OZ245783.1, read as the reverse complement.
ACCCGCCGGACGTGTTCAGCTTGTTCCTCGGGCGTCATGTTTCGATGGACAACGCCAATTCCCCCACTCTGGGCCATGGCAATCGCCAGCGGCGCCTCCGTTACGGTGTCCATCGCAGACGACAGAATCGGAATGCCCAGCGAAACGGTTCTCGTCACCCGCGTAGCCGTACTCGCTTCGCTTGGCAGAATGTCGGATGCGGCCGGTTTGAGGAGCACATCGTCAAAAGTGAGTGCTTCTTTCATGTCATTGCGCCTCACGTTTTAGAAAGAATGGGGTAATGGTGCTTGCCGGCAAGGGAAGCCTGTCTGTCCGGATTTCGCTGATTGTGTTGCTGTATAGCTTTTTTCGCCTCACGTCATGGCATTCTTTCCGATTCCAGCGAATGCGACGACATGACGATGCCGACCCGGTTGATCGATCTGGATATTGTTCCTGTCGGTCTAGTTTTCTTCCGGATCTGGCGTGTCTGTGCGTCGAAATCCGGTTGCGAGAACGTATGACTCTGCCGAATCCGACCGGCTCGCATCCGGCTTGACATGTCTGACTTGGGAGAAGTGCCGTTTCATGGATCGAAGAATTTCGTTTTCGGTCCCCCCCTTCAGCACCTTCGCGCAAAATGATCCGTTTTCTTTCAATACGTCGATCGCGAATTCAAACGCGGCCTCACACAGCGCCATGATCTTCATATGATCGGTACGCTTGTGACCAGTCGCGTGGGCGGCCATATCGGAGAGAACGACGTCAACCTTTCTCTCCCCGATGAGATCCCGCAACCGTTGAAAGGTATCTTCCTCCAGAAAATCTCCCTCGACCAGTTCGACGCCGTCAATAGGCTCCACTGCCGCCAAATCGATTCCGACAATGAAACCTCCCGTCTCCTGTGGGCGGACAATGTCGGCCGCGACCTGACACCATCCGCCAGGGGCACACCCCAGATCCACAACCACTTGTCCTGGCTTCAAGATCTTGTGTTTCTGATTTATCTCCGCCAATTTGAACGCGGCTCTTGAGCGATAGCCCCTCTTCTTCGCTTCCGCGACATAAGGATCGTTCAACTGTCGTTCCAACCAACGCGTGGATGAGATCTTTCGCTTCTTCGCTGTACGGACACGCGTTCTCAGTTGACGGGAACCTCCATCCGGTCCCGTCCCTCGTCCCGTCTGCTTCTTACCGGTTGACACGTTCACAAGCCTCTAGTGCGGCTTCGACTGGCATTTGCGCCGCGGACCGCGCCGGTATCGATTTCTGTTTTTCTGGTAAGCGTTCGGATCCTTGCCGCCCTTGAACAGGTCCGGATCTCCGTTGCGGTCTTCTTTCATCAGTGTCGTCAAAATCCCCTCGCGCAGCCCCCTGTCGGCCACACGAACGCGGGAACATGGCCACATGTTGCGAATACCTTCCAGTATCGCACAGCCGGCCAGAACCAGGTCTGCCCTTTCTTTGCCGATGCATGGCGACATGGCCCGTTCCGAATAGGACATGGAAATGAGGTTGGACGTGACTTCTCCAATCTCGTCTGTCTCAAGCCAGCAACCATCCACCTTGGCGCGGTCGTACTTCTTCAGTCCCATATGGACTCCGGCAATCGTAGTAACGGTGCCGGATGTCCCCAACATGTGAGTCCGGTTGCAATCCAGTTCCCGATTTATTTGGTGTTCCTGTTCGAAATCCCGAAGGTAAGGGAGAACATCATTCACCATTGCATCGAATACGGTTCCATTGACATGCACACCACCAAACTTCTCGGCGAGCGTGACCACCCCTATGGGCAGAGATATCCATGCCCGGAGTGTGGGTGCCTCACCGTCGATGGAGAGCCACATGAGTTCCGAAGAGCCACCCCCGATATCAAACACCAGCGCCGACTCGCAATTCGGATCCAGAAGCGCGGCGGAACCCGCTACCGCGAGCCTGGCTTCGGTTTCCCTGTCGATGACCTCAAGTCTAAGTCCGGTTTCTTCCCGAACGCGTTGAATGAACTCGAGGCCGTTTTCCGCCTGACGACAGGCCTCCGTCGCAATCAGACGAGACCTCGAAACATTCCGTCGAATCATTTTGTCTGTACAGATCTTCAGCGCGTCTATGGATCGCCCCATTGCGGCGTCACTGAGTCTGCCGGTCTGATGAAGCCCCTCGCCCAGCCGGACGATCCTCGAGAACGCATCGACGACCCTGAATCCCCATGGTGCAGGCCTGGCAATCAGCAACCGGCAATTATTGGTGCCAAGGTCAAGAGCGCCGTACACAACTTCGGAATGTGCGCTCCAGGAGCCCCCTTTGACGTCGCTTTTTCGTTTCGGGGACTCGGCACTTTTCATGCATCAGTTCCTTTGGCTCTGAACCGCATGCAGATCATACTAATGCACCCATTACGTCGTTTGTCGGCTCGCAACTTGTCATTCTACGTTTATGATTCATGACATCAGACCACCAAGCTGCAACTCCCTTTTTCGCGTGCGAGTTTAACAGTTTGAGAGACGACGTAAAGCTAGGCCAACTGCATGGTCCGGTTCGCCGGAAACCGGGCACGAAGGTTGCACCTCCCGCGATTCCACGGTCGCAGACAGTGACATCAGCGGGAAAGGTGCACCAAAATGAAACACTGGTATTCGCGAAGTGGCGCAGCACGAGGCTCGATATTTGCGATACCCCGGTCGACCCCCATACTGTCGCTTTCACGAACTTTCGTGATGGTTGTATTGCTAAGCGCTTTTGCTTTGTTGCCGCGATATGCGTCAGCATCGGATTTCGGGGTACCACTGCCTGACGGCGCAGGAATTGGATTAAGGATACCTCTAGGAAACGAAAAGACCACTTCGCAAGACAACGAAGTCCAACTCTTCCTGCTAATGGGCCGGCAGAAGGTAGTGCGAATGGAATCTCCTGTTCACGGAAGGTTCGTTCGCGTTCGAATTGGGGCATTGAAGTTCAAGAAATATAACAATATCGGACGCGGGCACATTTCGCGCAGATCCAGAATTCAAGGGGCTCGACGAAAACAGGTCGAGGCGGTGACTGCCAGACGTCCCGATAGGATCAATCGAATCGCATCCTCCGACCGCAACAAGGTGCTCGCGAGCGCACAGCCATCAGCTACCGGTTCAACAAGACGGGTAACCGGATCTCCCAGCGCGTGGAAGGCTTACGCGCAATCGGTATCCGTTTATGACGCCCTTCGCAGATCCTATCTGCGAATGAAGAACAAAAGATCCGCAAGAGCCAAGCGTCTTCACACGAAGATGATGCAGGCGTACGAGTTTGCCCTCAGGTTGCGTTCCAAACCTGGCGTGAGGCAGTGACTTTTCAGCTGGCGCCGGTTGTCGAAATTTCAGGTATTTTTGGTTTCGTCACGGTACGCGGAAAAAGCCTACGGCTTCCGCGATCCCTCTCATTTCGCTTGAAGAAAGGCTTGAGGATTTCCGTGGAGGTTCTGATGAACGTCGACGCCGCCAATCCTTTCGCGGTCAACCCGAAGAATGTGTCAAATGTATTGTTGGAAGGTGTCGCCCAACTTGTATCAGGACAGGTATTGCCAAGAAACTCGATTCCGGAGAGGCCCTGTACAATGCATGATCGTACCAGTTCTTCACCGAGAAGATACTCTCCTGCCGCACCATCTGCACCCTGCTCGATTGCGGTGATCGTGACGAAGTATCGGTCGGCGTAGGGAAAACCGATTGCTCCTGCAATCAATGCATCATCGACTGTGACCGTGGTCAGCCGCAGGGGGGAGTTTTCAGAACTTTCCGCAAGTGACCTATAAAATCCGCCAAGTGTCGCCTTCGTGTCGGGACCATCGTGTGTCTGTGAAAGATCAAAGAAGTGTCTCAGGAGATCCGGTTCGTCCGGCAACCTGACATTCAGCGATATCTTCAGCCGCCCCCGTCTCTTGAGCCGACGCGTTGCTTCAACGCTTTGGTGCTCCAGGGCCTCCCGACCAACACGGTCAGCAAAATCTGTCCAGCTATCGGCAAGTGGTATCATCCTATCACTTGCCAATCTCGAGATTGAAGATTTCAACAGGAACGGATTCTTTTTTCCGTCAATCTGCTCGGGTTGGCGCACAAAATGCACAAGATCGAGATCCTCGGCAAGGTCGATCACATCTTGCCATAGTCCCGAAATCGCTTCATCCGAAGCGTTCAAGAGAGCTTTTCTGTCGACCAAAGGACAATTGTAGGCGGACTGACGGTCGCCGATCCAGATGAGTTTTCGACATGATCTGGTATCTTGTACAGCTAGAGGGAAAATGACACGTAGAGTGTCAGTCTCATCATACGCGAATACAATGAAGGGTGTCAGTTCCGCCCCGCGGCAGAAATGTGACATCCAGCTTGAAACCCAGTTAAAATTTTGGAAAGGAGACGCTATCGCCCGCCGCTCGAACGACCGCCAATTGGGACCCAACCGGTCCAAAGAATTGTGAACTTGCACCCTGAATTTCATTTTTTTCTTTTACGCAGTACATCACTTTGTAAACGTGCCTAATCTGGAGACGATACGCATCGCATCACACGTTCAAGAACAAAAAACCTAACTCTCTTCGAAAAAACTCTAAGCCGGTCAATCCAACACCGAACCTGCCACCTAGTTTGGGCAGACACTTCACAATCGTGTACGAAGAATCAACTGACCACGCAAAAGCGATTATGACAAATCACCCAAGCTTGCGCCAACACCTTTTGCGCCGTTGCAATTCGCGTTCTGCAGATTTCGGTTTAGAACGAGACTTGTATCAAGCCCTTCGACGGGTGGGGCTTAGTGATAATTGCACCGCTTACCTGCGTGTCGCAAGAACGCCAGAGAGAGTCGCAAGTCCTCTGGAAACCGCATAAACACCAAAGAACGAAAGCAAGATATTGCCTTCCCATTCGTCGAAAGGTTCCGGAAACGCCGATATCCCCCAGCCGAGTGAAAAGCTTGTATCCAGCCCGACCAGATTCAGATGAACAACAAAAGGCAACGCGATCAGGAACGTAAGAACGCGCATTTCCCAATAACCTGAAGTTGCCAAGCGGATTTCGCGTGCAGACTTGCGCGCTGCAAGCTCTGCATCGATCTGCTTCAACGCGATTTGGGCCTCACCATCCTTTCGTCGGGCAAAGAATTCGAAGGCCCGATTCAACAAGCGGTCGGACAGAATCGAAATCAACCACGACATCAGTTTTTTATCCTTGATCTCAGACGCGCCAAAATCCCCATCAAGACGAGCACTCCTCCCACGATTGCAGCCTGCCGAGAACCAAGAATGTCCTGCCAGCGAATGTCGTTGGCCAATTGGTCGATGATGGCCGGTGCACCAACCAAAAGCCCGAGCAACACTGTTTTGACATGTGTCATCCATCCCGACGGCGCCAGGAACCACAACATAAAAAACAAGACTACGATGCAGAATAGGATCGACAAGAAAATCACGGCTTTTCCTTTCCAAACAGTTCGAAAGTGGGTTTCAGCTTCATGCGTACCAATGTCCAAAGGGAGATAATCTGGCTTAGTATCGGGCTCGATAGCGAAGTCGAATTTCCACGACACTTCGTCGATGAACTGCACAAGGCCGCTTCGAAATCTGCCGCGTATTCGGCGATCATCGTGGCCCGGTCCCTCCCGTTCACGACCTGCCGGGCCAGCAAGTAGTTCTGTTCATCGCTGTTTACGAAGTCAGAAAGCCGCATGCCGGTAAACCAGCCTTCGATACAACCTCGAAACAGAATCTTGGCCGCGATATCCGGGACCAAAGCTGCATCCGGATCACCCACCAGATCAATGCCCAGGGCTTCGCCTGCTTTTCTGTAGTTATTCTTCCAGGTGAGCTGTACGAACCCTCGCCCCTTGTAGCGTGCACCGTCGCCTCTTTCTGTGTTTCCCATCCGGCGCGCCCGTTCCGGAAAGCGACCCTCCACGCCGTAAAGCCGGTTTGCCCGGGTATCCGAACCGTACTCCTTCACCGGTAGCATAGTGCCAGCTGTTTCATGTCTTGCTGTGGCGAGACAGTATGCGAGCCAACGAGGATCGTGTTTCCCGAAGTGCGATAACCAGACATCAAGAAGGAGATTCAGGCCGTCGACTTGAGATTGCGAGAGGGTACCGGTGAACGCCGTCCGACGCACGGCCTCGAAGAATGCCTTGCGATTCATATTCATTCCTTGAAATTGCGGGTGTGCTTCGGTTGTGGTGGGTCGTGGGACCATCCGTGGCCACACCGGATGCCGGTGCTATGTCCAGGACACTGACCGATTTTCCAGCCGGATCGGCGCTACCGCACGAACCGTTCCTCTATTCGTGCCAACATCCGGAAAATCTGTTCGATGTTTGCTTCCATTTTCGCAGATTTTGCAATCTCGACGTCTCGACTTGAAAGTTTCTCCTCAACTCCCGCAACCCGTTGAGCGAGCGTTCCTACCCATGCTCCAAATCCGACCGCTTGGACCACCAATGTGAATATGAGTGCGATCGGAATGGACTTATCGATTTTCCAGTGCTTGTCCGTTTCGCCCAGTATCACGGCCAATGCTCGTCGTTCGCGAAGCCTTCCGGTATCGGGTCCGCGTCTTTCAGTGCGCGCGCCGCCAAGGTGTGCGCGTACACCCACTGCATCGCCGCATCGGCGAAGGCGATCATGGTCGGCGCGTCCATTGCGACCTGGCTGTTGTCCGTGGCGACCCACGAGAAGTCCCGGTCAGGATCGGCCCATCGCAGGCTTCCCGAGAGAACGCCGCCAATCACCGCGAACTTGGCCGCCGCGCCCATGGCTGTGATCTTGTCCTGGCTTTCGCTGTCCAGCTGGAACCGGACGCCGTTGAACGTGAAGCCGGCCGCTATGCGGGTGTCGCGTTCGGCGTCGATGCCCGAGCGCAGGCGCGCCGCGATCTGTTCGGCTGTCGGCTCCGGCCGGGCGGGCGGCACAACCGACTCGCAGGAATACCCGAGACGATGCAAGCCCGGGTGTCCGATATCACCGGTCTTTACGAGCCCGCGCCAGGGATGCGAGGCCGGCAGCCGCTGGCCCTCGAGCGCGATTTCGCGCCCCGGCGCCACCGTGGCGACATGCTTTCCGTTTTTCAGGATTTTTGCTCGCATTGCTTTCTCCTATACAACGCGCGGCAGCCGGTACGACTGCCGGCTGGCTCCGTTCGCGGTCCAGCCGTTGCCTTCCCCGGACACGTCATTGCCCAGGGCGGACAGGTCGGCGAAGTCGAGAAGCGCGCCGTTGTTGCCCCATGAACCGGGAACGGCGGAAATGTCCTTGGGCATGAGCACCCCGCCCTCGCTCTTGTAAAAATCGCTCGCGGCAAAGTCGCCGTTCTGGATGCTTTCGCCGTCTATGAAAAAGAACTGGCCGATACCGCCTTCCCAGGCCGACGCGCCGGAATAATCATATCGCCCGAGCGCATGGCCGACCGCGTTATTGCCCTGGAAGGTCTGATTGAGGGACGGCCCGCTCAATGTGTTCGCGATCTGCGATCCGTTAATCCAGATTTCGAAGCGTTCCGCGCCGGTCACCTGATAGGTATCCATGCTGGCGATCATGTGAAACCACCCCGACGACGTGACCACACCTATTGCCGACCCGTACCACGACGTATGCCAGCCGGTCAGCCTGATCGCATTACTACTATTGCGATAGAAAAAAAACGACGCCGCATCGCTCGCCCCGCCATATGACGTGAGAATATAGGTCGACGCGGCCGACAGGTCCTCGACATAGAACCAGCCGCCCCAGGCGAAGCGCTTGCGGTCGGTCGGCGATCCGAACGTCCGGTTAAGAAAGGCCGACGACGTGCCGTTATTGTAGAACGTCGCCGACAGGACAGGATCGCCGAACCCCATGTCAACACCGGTCGGGTGCCGGGGATGCTTGCGCGACGTGGCCGGCGCGGCCGTCAGCGTCCAGTCATTGCCGTTGCCCGAACTGTCCGCGCCCAGGTCCGCGTCATCGTCAAACCGCAAATGGAAGCCCTCGCTTCCATAAGGCCCGGTGTAGTCCTTCATCACGAGCACGCCGTTTTCGTACTCGCTGAACTCCGACGGTTCCGCCACGATGCCGTCAAGGCAGATGAGATCCGCGACCTTCAAATCCTTCATGTAGATCGCCGAACCGCTGATGGCGCCGATCTGGTGAACCGTGTTGCTCAACCATTCACTTTCGCTGTCCAGCGTGATCGTGTCGTCGGTCACGTTGTTGGGCAGAAGAACCTGATTGAAGTAGAGCCGGTGCCGGTCCGCCGCCATCGCCTGGCCGCTGTCGAAGATGTAGCAGACGTGTATCCACTCGCCTGTGGGCCATGCGGACGTGGTGTCCTTTTCTTCCGAGCCGTTGTTGCGCACCCGGAAATAGGTCGACAGAAGCGACATCTGGAAATTGCCGCTGTCCGCATTGAGCCAGCCTTGCGAGGCTGACCAATCCTCGCAATTGATCCAGAAGCTAATGGTCTGTTTCGTCCGGTCATCGGCGGTGCCGGGCGTGCGGGACATATAGTCATTCGTGACGAAATGCGCTGACCGAAACGACGAATGACCGGGCGGAACCGGCCCGAGCGTGACACCGATGGCCCCCTGATAGGTGAAGCTTGAAGGGTCGACCGAGACGGCGAGTTCGTCGCTGTCCGCCGCGCTCTCGTCGAGCGCCGTGGTCATGTAAACGCTGTCGTCGTCAACCTCCTTGTCCTCGGTCAGCCCGGTCCATGTCGTTGTTGCCCCGGTCGGCGGGTTCGCATGGGCGATGCTGATACCGTTGGCGATCAGGTCAAGGAAGAACTCGCTCGGATCGGCCTCGGTGCCGCGCCCGCTGTCGACCAGGTAAATCGCATCCTCGCCCGTCACCGCATAGACCCGGACGGAGCAAGTGACGCTCGTTGACCCGGAGCCGGTGACGGCAATAGTAGCCGTCGTGTCCGCGTCCGTGACCGGCACTTTCGATATCCACCAGCTGACATGCGTCCGGTCGTTCAGATAGATGTTATTACCGTCGAGCAGTTCGAGCGCGTAGGTACCGCCCGAGCCGCCCGGCTGCACGGTTATGCCGGTTGCCGAATAGGACGAACCAGCATTCTCCGACCACAGGACACCGACCAGAAGATACTTGTCGCTGGCCTGCGCGCCGATGCCCGCGCTGGTAAAGGCCTGTGTCGTGCCGGTGGCGGAGACAACCTGGTCCGCCCCGACATGCGATATGCCAAGCGGCCTGCCGGACGTGCCGCCGGCACCGCCGACCTGTGGAGCAAGAACGCCCCTCATGGCTCGATCCAGCTGGATGTGACGACAGCCTCGGTCATGTCGCCATTGCCGTCGACCGCCAGAACTTCGCCCCAGATGATCATGCGCTTGCCGGCCGCAGTCACGAACGAGGACGGCTGATTCCTGAACCCAGAATTCATCGTGATCGCGCGACTGCCTGTACTGTCCTGCGTGAGAACGATTTCGAAGGGTTCACCGACATTGCAGTTCTGCAGGAGCCCGATGGCGATCGCGCCCGTCAGGTTGGCGACCTCGATCCGCTGACCGGCTGACAGGTCGTATTCAGGAGACGCGCTGTATGCCACGGACTGCGTCTTGAGCCGTTGTCCGCCGTTGAACTCGTTTCCAGTGCTGGACAAGGCGAACTGTTGCCATGCAGACGATATCCAGCCCTCGAAAAGCGAAAGGGTCGAATTCCACCGGAACATACGCGCGGCTCCGGTCGACCGCTGGGCCGTCGTGCCGCCAGGTACTTTCATATGCCCGGTCCCGGGCGCGTCGATATTGTCGCCATCGTCTATCGTGACGCCCGACGATTGCATGGCGGTCCCGTCGGTTCCATCGAACCGCGGAACGCTGTGATGGACCGGTGCGTTGGGTAATGTCGCACCAGCCAACACGCTCTTGGACAGGGCTTCCATGTCCCCACCGGCGTTGAAACCGAGTAGGCTGTCCTGCCTATTGGACGGTAATGTGAGACTTGTGACCGTGTCCGTTTCGGCCAATCCGATGGTTCTTGCGAGTCTTTCGGACAGGCGCTGGACAATCATCGTCAACTTGTCCAGAGCCCGTTCGTGGGTTTCGGCCGGGAAGGCATCATTCGCCTGATAGTCAACGACCTGTTCCAGATCCGGATCACGGATGATTACAACCTTGCTGGACGCGTCTGGCGCCGTTTCGAATGTAACCGTACCTCCTGCGGGATTTGCAGCTCCCGAGATCGTGTAGTGTGTCGTGATTGTCTGCAGAGTTTCTGCACCACCCTGGTCTCGCAGATACACCTTGAGGTCTTCTTCCTCGAGAAAGTATGGCGAGAAGGCGAAGGACCGTGTGGTGCCATCGCCGTTATGTTCGGCTCGGTTGACCGATGAATTGACCGTCATGTTGCGTGTTTCCGTTGCAAGGCGAGCGTGCCGCTTTATGAACTTCGAGCTCTGCGGCGCTTCCTGCTGTAGTAAAGGGCCGCTTGCATGTTTTTCGACCACTCCGTCCTATGGCGACGTCCGGTCCCTTTGCGAGAAAAGCCCCCCTCGACCTTCTTGTGACCGATCTCATGCCTGGCGTTGTTTATGCGAGGGGCACGGCTCATTTTAGGTTGCCCTTCCGCCTGTCGGCCGCTGTGCGGGCCCAGCCTTCATTCTTTTGCCGCTACTGGCTCGACCGTGGCTTTGCCTTTTTCGCGTAACTTTCGATCGGCGTTCTCTTTCTTCCTTCAGGTACTGTGCATTCGCCTCGGCCAGAGATGCCTGCCGGTACGGTCTCTTCATCGGTTGCTCCTGGTATGAATCGCTCGACGACGGAGCGGCTCCCTGGCCGCTCCGCTTGGTGCCAGATCGCCTCAGCCGTTCGTCACCAGTTCGACGAGCCCCACCTGCTTTCTTTCGCCGTAAACACGATCCCAGTTTGCCGCGTTTTCGATTTCCGAGTTGGTTGGCGATTGACCAGCGACGCTCGCATCAGTCCATTTGACGCCATAGGGATGCAGCACAAACTGCCGCCTGGTCCAAAGTTCCTCGACCCCGCCACCGTCGCCCTGCGACGGTTTGCGTTCGACCTCGACTGCCATTTTCGGAGGGTGTTCCGCCCAGGCAAAAGCCCCTCTGGAAACGAGATAGGTCGAATAGCTGATCCGGTTCGTCCCCTGAATTGCCGGGCACCCGTCGTCCACGACGATGCGATATCCCAGGTAGGTGGGGAACGAGACCTTTCCTTCCGAGTTCGGAATGAAATCAATCAGGTTCTGCTTCTGCAGGCGGGAGTATGGCACCGAATGCATGATGAGAACGCTCAGTTCTTCGGCCGCGTCACCCATGGTCTGTTTCGCGTCGATCACTGCGTCGGCGGAAATGAGTTCCGAGTCGGCCGGCGCACCGGCATCGTCGGTTGCGATCACGTGCCGCATGTCCGCGGCGTCATTGGCTGCATTGTCTGCAAAGACCCCTTTGAGACTGGAGACCAGTTGTCTCTGGTAGGCACGTGACCAGTAATCACTGACGCGAGAGAGAATTCGCTTCATCGGGTCATCACCCGACAACTCGGACACGAGGTAGGCGTCCGACCAGGCCTGGTTGCGGTTATGGCGAACAGCGACATCCTTGCTTCCCGTGATCTTTTGCGGGGATGCCTCGCTCGCTGGATCGTCGGAAGAAATGTTCGGCTCCGCCGATGAAAGATCATGCCAGAACGGAACGTTTTCTGTCCGCCCACCTCCTGCGAGAAACTTCTTCATGTTTGCGTCGTTCCGGAGGATACCTGACTGAAAGATCGCGGATTTCTCCGCAGTTTTTTTCAGCATGTGCGGAAGAAACACCTCCGGTACGACGACATCTGTCAGGCGCGTTACGGCCATGAGACATTTTCCTTTCTATTGACTGCGTTCAGGAGAGCCCGAAATCGGAAGGGTCGAGTCCGGCGGCACGCATGAGCGCGCGGGCTTTTGCCGGTTCGGAACGAATGATGTCTGCCTGTCGACCGAGATCTTCGCTTTCATCGTGCCAGGGGTTGAGTTCGGAGACTGAACCGCTCCGCAGGCTGTCTTCGGCAAACATGACCTCGCCCACACGAGCGAGCGCCAGCGCGATGGTCTCGTTGATGACGGCGCCATCGGGTCCAAGAAGTCCGCCGGCCTTCATCGCATCCAGCAGGCTGTCCCCACCGAGATTCCTGATAGCCCGATTTGCAAACTCGATGTTCCGACGAAACAACTGGCCGTCTTCGTCACCCCAGTGGCGAACGAGTGCGTCGCGGGCTTCCGCTTCCGCCTGCACCTGCATCTGCTGAACGGCCGCGAGCTGATCGGCGTGAGCGCGAACATACCGATCATGCAGGCTTTTCGCCTGGGCTTCGTCCAGGCCGGCCTCACGTGCCCAACCCCGGAAATTGTCGGCAAGCTCGCCGGCATATTCGAACCCGTCGGGCAGTCCTTCCGGAACTGCAAAGACATAACTGTCGCAGTCCTCGTCAGCAGTTTCGTCAAGCACAGGTTCCGAGACATTTCTCGCGCCAACTGGGCTGTCAGGGACAGTTGGATACGCGTCATCTGCAACCAATCCCGTCCCATCGGCCCGACCTGTTTCGTTGGTTGGGCTTTGAACATTTTCCGTAACGAGGGCATTGTTCATTATCCCGGTCTCCTTCCTGCGTTTCGTTGTCCGCCATTAGGTCAATCTCGTGCTGGCAAGCTTGTTGATGACAGGAGAGATGGCACCTACGGCGCCACTCAGAAGCGCGCCATTTGCTCGATACCTGCCAATGCTCGCCTCCGCTTCATACCGTCGGGCCTGAGCTTCCCGACCAAATCGGTTGATGGCTATGTCATGTTCCGATTGCCCAATCTCCTCCATGATCGACAGGGCGACCGAACCATCGTCGTCGATGCCTCTCGCAAGTGCATTGGCGCGCGCGGCCGAGATCGTGCGTTTGCGGATGCGTCGTTTCTGGTCAGCTTCCAGTTGTGCCCGCCGACGCTCTACAAGCGCGTTGTTTCGTGCAATCTGGGCTTGGGCTTTCGCGATACCTGACTGACGCGCAGCGCTGGAAAGACTGCCGACCGCACTCAGGAGCGTACCCAGTATCGGGTTACACATGACTCAGGGTTCCGTTTTCGTTGCGGGTGTAAGGGACAGAATGGTCGCGGGCAGTGGCGCCTCTGCGAGGATCACGATGTTGCTTGCATCAGACCATTTGCTGTCGACGCCGACACTTATGTTTCCACTGAACAGCGCGGGGCTCTGGTCCATAGGGTCAACCGCTCTGCGGGCAATCACGTCTTCCGCGGCGTCTTCACCTGTACCGATGCGAATGCCCAGCGTCTCCATGAGCCCAACGACGACTCGCCAGACGCGCCGCCGACGCCCCACCAAGGATCCATCGCGCCCTTCTATGGCGGCCGCGAGCGTTCGGACCCGCGACGTGTAGGGAAGTCCCACGTGAATCTTGCTTGCGGTTCGCCCCCCTTGCAGGGTGACCGCGCCGCCGATTACCGTTTGAGGCGGATCGACGGCGCCATCCGCGAGTATGGCGACGGTCTCTCCCTCCAGATGTGAAAGGCCGGTCACAGTACCCACTGGCGAGCCGGTGTATGTCAGACCGCTGTCGACAAAGAACGCATCTGCCTTGTCCTGGTTTTCGAACGGGGCCTCAAGACGCTCGACATATCGCGCTACGCTTCCACCTATCGTTCGACGGACCACAAGCCATGTTTCGTCGCGTCCGGCGTTTCCCGGCATGGTCGCCACGGACTCGACCGCGCCAAACTCGTCCGCAAAACCGCCGGCCAGCCGATGCCGATGGAAACCAACGACCTTTTGATCACGCTCGTAGGTCAGGCCGATGAGTTCTCCCGTGCCGGAAGACAGCCAGGCAATGGAGTCCGGTGTCTGCGCGAAAGCAATCTGGCTGATACCGTTGCGAAAAAGGTGTTCAGACAGAATGGAAAGATCGGGCGCGATGAAACTGTCGGTTTCGAGCGAGTAGACGAACTCACGCAATACGCGCCCATAAGAGCCGACATACAGCGTCACCGATCCGATCTGCACCGGCTGGATGGCCTCGGCACCGTACGTCGTGTGACGAATCTGCTTGAGATTGTCCGGCGCCAGAGCCTTGTCCGCACTTGCCGAGCTGACGGTCCTGGTCGCGCCCGTCGTCCCTATCTGCAAAGACCTCGCTTCGGCAATCCATTGAATTTCGTTCACCTGGCCTGCGAGGATCGTGAGCTCGATCGCGTCATCCGGCAACGCGCCCGGTCTATGCGTCTGAAAGTCACCGGATACCGACATCCAGACCGTTTGCGGCTGGTGATCGGTCCGCGCGAAAGCAAGCCTTTCCTCGAAAAATGCCACCCTGGCCGGAAATCCCGTGGCATTGCTCCAGGCTCCCAACTGCCATTGTGATCGGGCGTTCGTGTTGGGCAGTGCAGTCAGTTCGGCTGGCGGATCGGCGTCTGCGTCATACCCGGCGACGTAATCCGCGGCAACCGTCGTCGAACTCAGGAATGACGTGATTCTAAAACTGTGCCAGTGACCATCCGACGCCTGGTAGCGAACAAGCCGCCCGACATCGCTGACGATAAACCCCTGGTTTCCGTTCAGCCCGGTGGTGGAACTCGCGGTCAGAGTGAGCGACCCTGCCGTTGCCGAAGGGGTAAGTGATGTCGGTCCCTCATTGATGGCGAGGTAGGGACCATCCTTGAATTCGATCTCCGATAAACTCCAGGCCGTGTGTGCTGTTCGCTCAAGTTTTTGCGGCGGAAACCCACGGTGGGCGAGATAAAGCACGTCCGCCGACTGTGTGTAGTGGAGACCGAAGACATCGGAGGCTTCGAACGGCGTGACAATCTCGACCGGAACGCCCGGCGCGCTTTCCACCACTCCGCCATTCGCGTAGACGCGAATGTAGTGATCGCCGAACTCGAGCATGTACGCCTGTTGGGACGAGAAGATGAACGGGATGAGACGCGTGGACCTGTCGTGGTATCTCGCTTTCGAGATGAATCGTGAGCCCGAACGTCGCCTCAATCCTCCCTGCGGCAGTACTGTCCAGTTGAGGCACTCTTCAAGACCCAGTCTGTAGTGGTCGAGTTCGACACGGGAATGGAGAAGTGGGCTGATTTCGCCGCGTGAGAAGGTCGCCTGGATTGGATAGACGCTCACGTGTGACGCGCTCCAATCCAGGAGTCCCCCATGGGCGTTGGCGGGCTACCTTCGAGCGCATCGATGCGACGGGCTTCCGTCAGAACGTCCTGATAGATCCTGCCAAGACGCTCCACGTAACTTTGCTTGCCGGTGATGACATGCCCCACATAAATCGCCAAGCGCACCGCAAGCGCACGGCCGAACAGTGGATCGAATTCGGAAGGGTTTTCGACTCTGCGGACGTATCGAACAGGCAGCGGCGCCACGGCATCGGTGAGTATGACACCCGACTCCAGTTCATGAGGGACCGGACTGGCATCGAAAACCCCGCCGGTGGTCAGAGGAAGAAGTCGAACGCAGTCCACCGGGAGAGCGAAGCCGTTTTTCCAGCCGAACGCCGGTTTCTGGACGAGAGACGGCAGGACCGTGCGTGTGACCGCGAAATTCCAGACATGCCCCCGCAAGGTTTCGTCGCGTGAGGGCGGATAATTCCGCGCAAGCAGACGTGCTGCCCGCGTATCGTCGTCCGGTGAGGTCACCGGACCCTCATCCAGCATGTCGAGCGCCATGTTGTAGACGGCAACTTCTGAAAGCTGTCCCACGGACACACTCCTTCGTACTGTTGAGCACTGGCGAAATAGGCACAAAAAAAGCCGCTCTGTGAGAGCGGCTGTCAGGGGCAACGCAAACGGATGTCAGATGTTGCGACACAGGTGCGGATAAAGCTTCCGCAGCCGCTTGCCTTTAAGGACGATCCATTTGCGCCGGAGCCCGCCTTTGCGGCGAATGTAGGATCTGATCCGGCTTGGATAGAGCTTCATCATGGCGCGCGACCAGTATCGCGACCGTTTTCCGGTGAGATAGCTCGCCTGATGGAACCAGAATTCAGCCTTTCGGGTTATGCAGACCCGCCCCGGGCCCAGGGAAAGAAAAAGGGTACATGCACTCTGGCACGGACCATTGATGACCACTCTCTTGTTCCGGCTGAGGATGTGGGACAGGTTACGAACGGTACCCTGCACGTACCCGCCTATTCCGTGATCTATCGTGATCGTTCGGCGCGATCGGCTGATGTAGGATGACATCTGGCTGTCGGTAAAGCCACGGTAGCCTGCATCAGACCGTTCCGTCGAAACTGGTATCGCAAAAAGAATAAACAAGACCGCCCAGGCGAACCACCTGGCGCCTCGTGTTCCAGATCCATTGAGCCGCGTTTTCATGAAACGACCCTAGCATGAGCGCCTGGAATCAGGAGTCGAAACTTTACAAGAGGTTAACG
Organism: Hyphomicrobiales bacterium; assembly: GCA_965227875.1. GTDB lineage: Bacteria > Pseudomonadota > Alphaproteobacteria > Rhizobiales > JAJFHC01. The sequence continues at coordinate 4,086,164 of OZ245783.1, read as the reverse complement.
TGTGTATCAGCCCGGCGCAGTGACCAGGATCGAGGTTGTGACAAGATGAGAGGACAAGACGAAAGACGGTGTTTCGGGCAACGCCTGACGCGCGTTCAAGCGGACAGATAATTATCCGATGGGGCGATCCGGCAAGCACGCGCTGCCTGCCATCGGCTAGTCGATCTCATAGCCCTCTGCGAGAAGCAGCCTCGTGGCCAGGCGTTCGACGATCTCGTAGGCCCCGTCGCGAGGGGGACGGGAAAGCAGAGCGCGATCGCCAGTGCTCAATGCGTATTCCGTCCATTCCGCAACGTAGTCTCTCATTTCGGCATCAGCGACGACCGCAAGCGTCAGACGTCGCTCGATCAGCGGCTCCCCATGTCCTTCTTCCTCAGTCTCCAGCAGCGCATTCAGGACGGCGTTGGCGTAGTCCCTCGCGCTGAGCAGAAGATCGGCCTGCTGACGGGACATCCATTCCGGCACTCGTTTTGCCAGGAGACTTTCGACCTGCTCCTGTTGTTCTTTGGTGACGGAGCCTGGTCGACCGCCGGCAGAGCGAAGGTAGTCACGCAGTCCGAGCTTGCGTCTGGGGCGTCCTGAATCAGGTTTGCTGGCAACGGGTCGCGCTCGCCTGGGGCGGTCGGGCGGGGCGTCGAAGAGTGGTTCGTCCCCGAGTCCCGGTTCTCGGCGTGCATCGTTTCGCTCTCCAGCGAGGGCCGGTTCGGCCCAACCCGTTTCGTCTTCTTCGCCCGACTTGCCGCGGATCAGTCTTCGTAGAAAAACGAACGCCGCCACAACGAGCGAGACGGCGACCACCGCGACAAAAGCAAAAAATATTATTGTGTTCATGACGTACTGGCGAGCCCGCGGTCCCTGCTGTTCCCGGAACAAATCCATGCAAGGATCAGCGGGCCTTTATACAGTCCCGCGACAAAACCTGACAACCGACAGCACGCTCAATGCGCATCGCTGGTGAAATTGCCTGCGCATCTATAAAAAACGTGAAACTGTTTCTGAAGGCAAACCTGCGATTAGAACCAGTCCGACGCGCGCGGCCGGGTCGCTGAACAATGGCGTTGACCGAAGAGGCACTTGCTGGTGGGCTATGGTGCCAGCATCGTTTCGAGTTCAGAAGCGCTCACCTGCTTCAGTTCAATGTTTTCCTCAGACACCATCTGCGAGAGCGAATTGAGCGTTGCCTGGCCGGTCGCGTTGAGGGGGAACTGGGAGACGATGAGGACGACAACCTGCAGGTGCCCGTACTCGTTCTTGTCGATCTGTTCCCAGATGTCTCCTTCGGAAACGAATTCGGCGTAGGTCGCGATCTTTTCCGTGAGGTGATGGGCGTGCTCCATGTCGGCCGCCATGTCGGAGCCGTTGTCAGACCAGCGCAGCGTGTCTGTGATCCCGAGATAGAGATTTTCCTTGTCGGGAAAAACCATGTCGATCACATCATGTTCCTGTACGGACAATGCATCCTCCAGTGTTCGGGTTGTCGTCACCGCTACATGTGAACGCCGACATAGTTTTCGACGCGTGTCTTTCGGAATGCGTCCAGCCAGGCGTCTTTGCCCGCCAGTTCGGGACGCAACTTGTCGCTATTCTTATGTAGATTGAGATCGCCCCGTGCAAGAATGTACTTCGTCCGGACGATCGTCTCCAGAATGACGAGTTCCTTCTGCTCGACGGACATGTTGAGCTTCGTCAGTTCCTGAAAATACTCTCTAAGCGCGTCGTTGTAGCTCTTGTGGCCGCCACTGTGACGAGTCCCCTGGAAGATGCCGAACTTTCCGCGGCTCTGCAGCCTGATGGCGTTGGTGAGCGCGTCGATGTCCATTGTCACGTCCTTGAAGAACTCGTGGTCCTTGTAGACGCTTACCGGAATGACGTGGTGATCCTGCGTATTGAGCCGTTCCTCGAGCGTGACTTTCCGTCCTCGTTCCTCGAAGTCACTGTTGAGCCGCTTCCTGAGTTTTCCCGTCGTGCGCTTTTCGACCTTCTGCATGAAAAGAAGGACCCGGCTCTGGCGACCGATGATCTCGGGGATCGCTTTCTCGAAGTCGTCCGGTGACAGCGTTGAGTAGTGATGCAGGTTGGCCGTCTCATGGAGCTCGTCGAGTTCCTGTTTCTTGCCGTCTCCTTTCCTGAACTTCAGGTCCCTGCCGTCCGCCGACCGGTCGGTCGCTTCATGGAGAAGCTGGCGGAGCTTCTCCTTTGTCTGCGAAGACACCGGCAGACGATCGAACGTGTCGAGCAACCGGTCACCGATGCGACGTGCGATGGCCCCGCCAAAGTCCATCACCTTGTCCCCGGGACCGGGCAGCAATCCGATCGCGGCATCGATCATTCCGATCGCAGCCGATAGCGCGGCGGCTTCGTCATCGTTCTTCAGCGCGTCATGGAGATCGCTGGCAGCAAGAGCGAACCGTGCGCCGTTCTTGATCTGGTCTATGACCGGGACGAAATCCGTGATCAGATCGACCGCGTAAACGGCCTTGGCGATGCCGCGTCCGACCGCTTCGTTGTGTTCGCGTTCCTCGCGGAGCCGGCGCGCCTCACGATCCCGCGCGAAATCCCTCTCGAGATCGGGATGGCTGGATGACAGGTCCGAAGGGTCCTGAACCAGTCGGTCTACCCAGGCAAGAAGCACGTTCCGTATCTCGGGACGGCTGCCAAACTCCCGTTCGATGGATTCTCTCAGTCGAGGTGACTGTTTGACCGGATCGACATAAGGCGCCCGGAGTTCCTTGATCGCCCCGAACCAGAGGTCGAGTTCAGCCGCCGAAGACTGGCGATAAAGCATCGCCAGCTGTTGCGGCGAGAGCCGAAACGCGGACACATTGGTGTCTCCCGCGACCGTTCGCTGCAGGCCGACGCTCTTGTCCAGCAGGATCTGCGCTCTCTGCATCACCTGGGGCGCAGCCACTTTTCGAAGATTGTCCAGGATCAACGCGACCCGGGAGGGCAGCAGTCCGCCGGTCAGGCCGATCAGTTCCTCCACTCGGTCGAGTTGACCGGCGTCGCCCCTGGCCAGCCTTTCATATTGGCCGCCGAGTTCGCCCCATGCCTGCTCGCGTTCAGCAAAATCCGCTTTGCGCGCGTAGAATTTCGGAATTGGTCCCGGATTGTTGGTCGGGTTGTCCTCATTCGGGTGCGTCGCGACCCCGCCGGCGGCTGTGGCTATGGCCGCCTCCGTACCTGGAGATTCCGGATACCCGCCTTCACCGGCGGGCGCCGCCACCGTGACCCGATCGAGATGGTCCTGAAGACGTGAAATCGCGATCTCCGGCAAACCGGCCTTGCCGAGCCGTGCCTGGAGGCTGGAGACCTGCCGTTGCTTTTCCTCAGGCGTTTCGAACGGCTGGACGCCGGCTCGATCGATCTCGCTGCGAATCCGGTTGAATGCCCTCGCCTTGCGCAAGGCTTCCGCATCCTTGCGAACCTCACCGCGCACCGTCTCTACGGTCCGTTCGAGAACTGAATTGCCGGACCGATCAAGGTCCCGGGCGTTGCCGAATTCCGCAGAGACGCGGCTACGTTCGGTCCGGAACAGGCGTTCCATGGCCGGCACGTATTCGTCGGCCTCATCCAGTTTCACGGCTTCGAGCAGCCGTTCGCGCCCCTGCCAAAGCCGGTCCTCGAACGCGTCAAGGGCATCTTCTCCGGATGAAGCGGCCCTCGCCGGCTTGCCAGATGATCTCAGGGGCCACGATCCACGTCCGGTCAGTCGCAATGGTTCACCGCGGGTCCATCGGTCGATGTCCGCCTGCGAATGCTGATCGCGAGTGGGGAGAAGCATCTGGATTTACCTCTGTTGGGTCCGTCTTTGGGACCGCGCACAAAAAAACCGGCGCAAGCGCCGGTCTGACAAAAACTGAACATGAGGCTGGCCTGGAGCCGGCCACACCGCCATTGAAGGCACAGCGTCATGGCAGGCGAAATCCGACAGGCGACCGTTGTTCCGACCTCTATCGGAGAGTAACCGCGGCAACTTCCATGTGTCGGTTCAGGCAGATCTCGCAGAATCCTGTAGGATCACAGTTCTCCCTCCCGGTTGTCCGCAAGCGCCTCGGCCCGGGCGGCTTCCTCGAGAGACACGGCCTCCTCTGCAGACATTCTCAAGAACCGGAAGATGCGCCCGAAAATCGCGCGCTTGCCTTCCTGGAACTCGAGGGGTCCTGCACCCGGTTCTGTCACGCGATAGAAGCCGCTGTGGTTCGCGAGATCGGCAAGCACGATCTCCGCATCTGCCTTCGATCCCTGACCCCCAAAGAGGCGGCGATAGGACCTGGCAAGCGCGTATCGGGCCTGGAGGCGCCGGCGCAGGCCGGGCGCATAGGAAGTGCTAAGATGTCGCCACATCGCCGGCTGCCTCCAGGAGTGCGGGCGCGGCCGCGGCCGCTGGCCCGCGGAATGCATCGACGGGAATGTCTGTCGATGCCTCGTTCGCGACCTGCGATGCCATGCTGGGTTGCAACGCATTCGCGACGTCGTTCATCAGTTCCTCCGCGCTTCCGGGATCGGTCACGGGTTCCGCTTCCGGCACGGAGCGCTGTTGGCGCAACTCGTCGCGATCCGCTGCGGATCGCAGCATCCGCTGAGGCGCACCGTTGACATCCGCCGAAAGCCTCAGTGCCTCGTCCGCATCGATGTTGTCGAATACTCCGGGGTCGATCTGGCCAAGACGCGTGGCGAGTTCGAGCGTGCGTTCCAGTCCGACAAGCTCACTTGAACGTCGCATGCGGTCGAGCGGTGACGTGAAGCGCGCGCTGAACGGGTTTCCCGGAACACCGTCCGGCGGAACGAGGTCACCGTGTTCAAACAGGCCGCGACGGCGAAGGATGCCGAACTCCCGCTCGATCATCCTGGCCAGCCCGTTCTGTATGCGCGCTCCGGCCGGCCCGAGCAGCTGGCCCTTCTCGTTGGACCGGATCAGGGCCTCCGTCGCGGACATTCCGGGATTGCTGGTGAGCGCCTGAAAGAGGTTGATGAAGAGGCTCTCGCGCACAGCGTCGCGGCGCTGGTTCATGATGGCTTCCGCCAGGTCGGGATGCCGGGCCGTGATGATCGGTTGTATGCGCAAGCGCCCGTTTTGATCGATACCGCCATAGTTGATGGCACGTGCATTCAGGTTGGGCCGGTTGATCACGCCGTCGTCAGCAATGGCAAGCGGAGGATCGACTGCCTGCTGGCCCGCACGCAGCGCGGTCATCGACATTGCGTTGAGCGTCTTTATGTCGGCAAGGGCCTGCATGACCGGGCCTTCCCCATAGGCGCAGCCTGGCTGGGGAGACCATCGATAGTCGATGTAGGGGAACTCGAAAAAGCCGCTGTCAGCAACCAGTTGTCGTTCGTCGAGTTCCACATAGTAGGACGCGTATCGCAGGTTCCTGTTCGCCTGCCTGCGGGATCCCGTTTCCTCTCTGGGCTGCACCACATGAAGGAAGGCAAACAGCCGATCCTTGTCCTTTTCCGAAACGGCGGCCTCGGCGACTGCCGCGCTCAGGTTGTCGCCGAATTGCTGTCGCGCCTGGCGCGCTGTCAGAGCGAAGAGCCTGCAGACCGTATCGACCTGCCCGAAACAGTCGACATCGAGATAACATTCCGACAGCGGCATCGGGCGATACCGGACAACCTGCCGGCCGACACCTTCATCGACGAAGATGAGACCCGTCCCGAGGGAGACTACGCTGCGAAGCGCCTGTTGGTTGGCCTCCACGAACCCTGCGCCCGGCTCGTAGCGGATCGCAAAGAGAACATCGCGCAACCTGTCGAGCCAGATACGCCCGTCGTCATCAGCAACGCCCGCGAGAGGATCATCGAATGCCAGATCGTGCCATTTCTCGGATTGCGGGGTGACAAGGCTCTCGATTCCTGCCGCGAGCCGGTCGGCGGCCCAGACGCCAGTGGAGTCGTAAATGCGGGAGGATCTATCGCTGGTCCTCGCAATGTTGTCGTTCGTCATCGTCACAGCAGACTGGGCGGTATCGAAATCGGGCGCCGACGGCATCACGACCTCGGCAACGTCGCGCCAGATTCGCTCGAAAGACGCCCGTCGGACGGTAAGCGCATCCGCTCTGGCGATCAGATCGTCAACGACTGACATGAGAAGTCTCTCCTTCGTATCGCTCAGTTGCCGAGCAGGACTTTCGACGCCGATTTCCTGCTCGAGACATCTCCGAGACCGCTCGTGAGAATCGTCGCCGAACGTCCCTTGAGATTGCGCAACCTGCGACGCTCCGCAGCCTGGCGTTCGCGGATCTCTTCGTTTTCCTCGGGCAACGGGGGTGGCGGCGGCGGAGCCGGAACCTTGGGCGACGAAAGACACATGTCGGGGACTCTCCTTATGAAGAAAAACTGGTGAAGTGGCTCGGATATGCGCTGGCCGGCACGCGGATCGATCGATCGACCGGGTCATCGCTCCGTCAGCGAGGCGAAAACACGTGGAACGCGGCACTCAATTCTGTTGCGATCGCCGGTGGAAATCGCTTCGTCTCCAGGCGAACAGGACGAACCGTTCGCCGTGTTTCCCGTAGTCCGGCAGGTCGCACTCGCGAACCGCGCCAAGGGTCTCGAGCCAGGCGTGTGCCACAGCATGGCTTGCAAGGGATCGCGCTTCCACGCGCCTTGCGCCTGAGCACAACAGTCTTGGTGTCATCACGTTGCGAATGAATCGGGTCGCCTGGGGGATTGCCCTGCGCATGCGGTCGGTGCCGAATGCCCATGCGCCCCATAGTCCCGAGTGAATTTCCCCGGCCCCGAACACCGCGACCGGTGTTTCTCCCACGACCGCAGCGTAACAATGGCGCGGCGACGACATGGCGGCGCTTCTTGCAAGCGCCTGGGCATTTTCGCTCGGCCACTGACAGAAGATCTCGAGGCGGTCTTCCCGGCGCATGCGCTCCGCGACGAACACCACGTCTTGCAGGCGCGCAGGCACGATCACTGTCATGCAAAACTCCGGTTTCGGGGAGGACGTCCGGACCGCCTGGGCCGTTGGTCGGTTTCTCCGGCCCACTGATCAGAACGTAACATGAACATACAGTTCGTCACCGACGCCGTCAAATCCCGGAGCGAATTCGAGTCGTGTGCCTGAAAAAGCCCCGCTAACCGGTGCGACGCAGAATTGACGCACAATTCACGTGCCCTGCATTCACGCACTCAGAACCCGTAATTCTACGTATTCACGATAAAGATTAGTCTCTACTTTTCAGTGCCTTGCGAAAGGTTTCTCCAAAACCGATTCACGAACTATTTCGTGCGAAACCAAACGATTCCCGGCCCAATTGGTGCGGGAACAGCGCCCTACCGGGGGAACTGCGTTGCAATCCCGGAAATCAATTTCCAACTGTTGGTCATCGCAACACGCCAGGACGGACGACAATCGTCCGGATCGGTCACAAGGCCCAAGAGTTCAGTGCAAAACCACCTGTCAGGCTCCCAGGAGAAGAAGATGATCAAAAGCACCGCAATTTTCGCCGCAGCAATCGCCGCCGCAATGACGTTTTCACAGCCATCTGCAGAAGCGGGCAAGGTCGGCGTGACGATCGGTTTCGGCTCGGGACACTGGCACAATGGCTACAATCACTATGACCCGTTCTACGAGCCGGCCTACAGCTACCAGGATGCCCTTCCGCGTTGGCGGGTGCTTCGCAAGCTCGAGCGGCGCGGATACTACAATTTCCGCCGGCTGCGCCTCAGAGGCGATGTCTACAAGGTGAAGGCCCGCAAGAACGGACGACGCTACAGCCTTCGCATCGACGCCTATAGCGGACGGGTCATCAGCCGCCATCGCTTCTGATCGCATTCTTCTTCAGCACCCCGCACCTCCCGGTACCCTGCCCTGAATATGCCGGGACGTTGACCAGCCCTGATGCGGGGTGCTGGCTCCTTCCCTCAAAGGAGCGTCACGGCCCGGAACGTCCAGCCCACGTTCCGGGCCGATTGCTGTCCGGAGATTAATTCCTGACGGTGTCCACTACCTTCGATTAACCCGCAATTATTACATAAGTCCCATAATCGCGCCGGTTTGTGTCACCGGAGACATGCTTTGCAATTCCGACCTGCTCAAGACGGCAACAGGCGGCGTCTCATCTCGCGATACGCGTCCGACCTCGGCAATGCCGTGCATCGCCACAAGGCAGATGTCGCTTTGCGGGCCGCCAGTGCCGAAGCGGAGATGGCGTACCGGGCCCGTGCGGCTTTCATCGCGAACATGAGCCATGAATTGCGAACGCCTCTTAACGCCATTATCGGCTTTTCGGATGTCCTGAAAACGTCCGAACCAGGCGCGCTTTCGAACGACCAGACCCGGGAATTCTGCCAGTTCATCAACGGATCCGCGCTTGAACTTCTCAAGATGATCAACCGCCTGCTCGAACTGACCAAGATCCAGAGCGGGTCGATCACCATCAACAGCGACGAGATCGATCTTTGCGAGATCACAGATGCCTGTTTTTCCGAACTGGCCGGCACCGCCCGCCAGAAAGGCATCCAGTTCAGCAGGTCTTGCGACGGCGAGGCCGGTCTGGCCTTCGCCGACCAGGCGAAAACGAGGCAGATCCTGCTCAGCGTGATCGACAACGCCGTGAAGTTTTCAAGCCCTGGAGGCCCCGTGCATGTCGCCATCAGCGACGTCCCGCACGGCCATGTCCGTGTCGTCGTCGCAGACAAGGGAACGGGCATGTCCGAGCAGGACATCGAACTGGCACTGAGCAAGTTCGGGCAGATCGATTCAGGCCTCGACCGTCGTCACAATGGCGGCGGCCTCGGGCTCCCGATAGCCAAGGCGCTGATCGAACTTCAGGACGGAAGCCTGACAATTTCAAGCGTCAAGGAACGTGGCACCGAAGTCACGCTCACGTTGCCGCGCACATCGTCTCGAGAAAACTAGGGCACGGAAAGAGTCGTCATGCCGCTACTTTCTGATTCACAGGACAACCCGGTTTCGGAACCCCTGGAGACCAACGCCCCGATCGGGCGGATCGTGTCGGTGACCGGTTCCCAGGCAATCGCCGTGCTGGACGATACGCCCGGTTCGGGCGACGGCAAGACCGCCGCGATGGGCTCCCTCCTAACGGTCAGGACGCGGTCGAACACCGTATTCGGCCTCGTATCCGCGATGAGTGTTCCGGTGCCCGCAAACGACCCCGGCGAACGGGAAATCCGGATCATCGAACTCGAACTTGTCGGAGAGCTCTTTTCCGACGACGCCGGCAAGGTCGTGTTCAGACGTGGCGTCTCGACCTACCCGACCCTGGGCGACACCGTGGCTGTGGCGAGCCGCGAGCAACTCCACAACGTCTATGCAAGCAACGAGGGCAAGACGATCCGCATCGGTTGTCTTCAACAGGATTCCTCGATCCCGGCCATGGTCGATATCGACGATCTGCTCGGCAAGCATTTCGCGGTTCTGGGGTCGACCGGCACTGGCAAGTCCTGCACCGTCGCCCTGATCCTCAGGCAAATTCTGGCCAGCAATCCCCAGGCCCACATTCTGCTGCTGGATCCCCACAACGAGTACGCGTCATCGTTCAGCGGAATGGCAGAAGTGATTACGCCATCGCGCCTCACGTTGCCCTTCTGGCTGTTCACGATCGAGGAATTTTCGGAGGTCGTGCTCGGTGGTCAGCCGGAGAGAAGTGCGGAACAGGACATCCTCAGCGAGATCGTGACGGTCGCCAAGCACCGGTACGCCTCCAATCGCGGACGGGAACGTTCATCGCTTATCCAGCGCCGCCTCGCCGACTTCGGCGGGATCTCGGCAGACACGCCTGTTCCATACCGCATTTCCGAACTGATCAATCTCATCCAGGAACAACTCGGCCGGCTGGATCTGAGGCGGGATCGGGCACCCTTCATGCGGCTCAAGGAGCGTCTCGAGTCGCTTTCGCAGGATCCGCGGTTCGCCTTCATGTTCGGCAACCTGACGATCGAGGACAAGATGGTCGAGCTTCTAGGCCAGTTGTTCCGCGTGCCCGTCAACGGCAGGCCCATCACCATTCTGGAACTGACCGGCCTGCCGTCCGATGTGGTCAGTGTCGTGGTTTCGGTGCTTTGCCGGATGACCTTCGATTTCGGGCTATGGAGCAACGGAAACATTCCGGTCCATCTCGTTTGCGAGGAAGCGCACCGCTACATGCCCAGGGACCGATCCCTCGGTTTCGAGCCCGCGAAGCGGGCTCTCTCGCGCATTGCCAAGGAGGGGCGCAAATACGGCGTATCACTCAGCGTCGTGAGCCAGCGCCCCTCGGAACTCGATCCGACCATACTGTCCCAGTGCAACACGATCTTTGCGCTGCGCATGTCGAACGAGAAGGATCAGGATATCGTCAAGGCGGCCATTTCGGACGCAGCCGCCAGCCTGCTCGATTTTCTGCCATCGATGAGCACGGGCGAGGCGATCGCATTCGGCGAAGGCATCACGCTGCCCGGGCGTATCCGTTTCGACCGGTTGCCGCCGGATGCATTGCCGAAGGGAGACAACAGCAGGTTTTCCCAGCGCTGGAGCGTCGACTCGGAAGATCCGTCCTTCCTGCAGGACGTGGTCACACGATGGCGCGGTGGCGGCGACCTGGATCACATTGCACCTGGTGGACAGCCGGCCCCATCCACTGCCGCAGCCGGCCCCGCAGCCCACGATGCTCCGTTGGTCGCGCAGTCCCAACCGGTTCTCGGTGACCAGCACACCGCGCGCCCACTCCTGTCGGGCGAAACGGCCCGACACCATCCCCTTGCCGGGAGCGCGCATCCTCCACAGGTCGAGACACCGCGGGGCGCCTCCGGCCTCGACGCCCGGAACGAACCACAGGCGTCACCACGCACGATCCGTCTCAACAAGCCGCTCACCTGACCGGACGACGACATCCGGAATCCGCAACGCGCGCCGGCGCGGGAACGTCACCGTCCCCGCGCCTCGCGTACGTGTCTCATGGCTGCGATCAGTAGGCGAAGCCCCTGTGCCACATGCAACGCTCGTACTTGCGCCACCAGTAGTGCCTGCCGGTCCACTTGGCCTTGCGCAGGTAGTAGCGGCAGTTAGGGCCGTAGTGGAAACCGAAATGCCCGTGGCGGTGACGGAACCGGCGATGCTTCTTCTTGTGGCCGATCTTGACGATGATTTCGCCGTTCCGGAAAGCGCCGTCGAATGCATTGGCCTTGCTCGGGGCCGCCGCGAGAGAAAGCGCGCCGAACGTCAGGGCGCACGCGAGAATGATCTGCTTTTTCATGGCTTCAGTCCTTCTGTCTGGTCTTCGGTTCGCTTCGGGAAGTTCCGGGATCCGACCGATCCTTCCGTCGTGCTGACAGGAAGACATTTCGGTTCCGCCAGTCAGTTGGACGTCAAGCGGCGGAGCGGCCTTGCGTCAAACGGACGTCAAACAGCGTCAAACGGTCGTGAGAATGATTATTCGGATGCTTTTTCGTGTGCGGATGCCTTCGACGTCCAGTCGTCAGCGTGCTGCGTATCCCAGAGGGTCCACCGGCGGTTCGGCCGTCCCGAACCTGTCCGGTGAAACGCCAGGCGGCGCCACCGGTCTCGCAAAGGTCAGGGCAAGACCGTCCGCGATGTCGGGGGATGACAGGCCCCGCGCTTTCATGTCCGACTTCTTCTCAAGGCACAGGCGCTGCTGACCGTCGAACGCATATGACGGGCCCGCGAGTTCTTCCGCAAGATCCCCGTTGTCCGCCGGCACATCGCCCCGATCACGAAGCCAGTCACGCATCCGGCTCCACATTTCCGCCCTCAGATTGAAAAATCGACGCGGATCGAGCGCCGCCCCACCAGCATTCACGTCCGCACAGCGGTATCCCATGTGCGTCAGGCGATCCACCACCCCGCCGCCAACGCCTACACCGTCGACATGCACGGCCGCCGGCCTGTGTTCGTCTATGGCGTTCGCGACCCGGGCCGCCGTCTGCATCAGGTCCAGTTCGCGGAAGGTGCGGATCCACGCGATCCGGTCCCCGTCTCGCAACAGGAGAACGGTCCTGTCGTCACCGAAACGGGCGACATCCACCCCGAGAATCCTCGGTCCGCCTCCCGTGCCGGTTCGCCGACGCGCGGCGTCGATCGTTGTCTGGGGAATGAACTGGTCGGATCCCGCACGCGGAAACGCGCCCTTGACCCGGACCCTCACGAAGTCGGAATCCTCTCCGTAGTCCTCGACCCACTGGGAGATCTGCACCTGGTTGGCCAGGCGGGACCGGCGGCTGTCGACCCGATGGGTGATCCAGCGATGCCGGAAGCGCCCGAAGCAACTATGGAACCGGCCCGTGGCGCGGGTCGGGTTGCCGAAAACGCACCACAGCGCGCCGGGCGTGGTCATCGCGCCTTCCGAGACCTCCCATATGCCGTCGTCGATCGCGGACGCTTCGTCATAGATCACCAGAACATCCCTGCCATGCAGTCCGGCGAAAGCTTCCGATCGTTCGGTGGACCAGGGAATGGCCGCAATGGTCCAGGTTTCTGGATGCGCGACATGGGCGAACTTGGTCGCGGTCCATGAGAACCAGTGGGCATTTATCGCCCTCCGATGCCACAAGCGCAGTTCGCGCCAGGTCTTGGTATCCAGCTGGTTCTTGGTGTTCGCCGTCACCACGCCGGCACAATGCGGTCTCGTGGACATGAACCACAGAATGATCCACGCCACGACGGCGGTCTTGCCGATCCCGTGACCGGAGGCCACGGCGAGGCGCACCGCTTCTTCGGTCTTCCCCAGGCGCCTGCCGACCGAACCGAGGATAGAGCGCTGGATCTCGTCGGGACCGTCATGACCCGCAAGTTCCCCGCGACCCCAGTCGAAGGCGATCTCGACGAACCTGAGGGGATCCGAGAAGCATTTTCCGAACTCTTCCGCGAGTCGTTCGTCAGTCGTCATGACTGACCTCGCTGAGGCGCTGTCTCGCGCGCTCGAGGCGGGACGTGACGTCGACCGTGCCGTGGAACTGGATTGCGGACGGCTCGCCATGGAGCGTCGGCGAGAGCTTGGCGGCGACCCACTTGCGGGCCTCTATCCGGACGCGGGCCCGTGCGGGATTGCCATCCGAGTCGGCAATTTCCACGATCTCGTCGATGAAATGATCCGCCTGCGACCTGCGCGCGTCCGTGTACTGGTCGCGAAAACCCTTCCGCTTGTGAATCCACTGCCGCACGGTTTCCCTGTTGGGCATCTTTTCGTCCGCGCAAATCGCACGCAGCGATTCCCCGTCGGCGATCCTGCGGCAAATCTCGTCCGCCAGGGGTTTCGAGAATATCCGTCGCGTCATCGTTTGGTCGCTTTCTTGGGTTCTATGGCGGCAATGGCGCGACAGGTTCGGCGCCCGCCTCTCTTTCGACGCAGGAAATCCGCGGCGGCTCCCCAAAAGCCGCACATCGGTGCGCGATAAGGCCAAAGGTCACCTGTCGGTTTCCAATTACTCCAGATACGCAACAAGGAACTTCCCAATGAAACTCGTATTGTCATTCGCAGCCGCAATGCTGATCTCGGCGTCATGGCCCGGTAGCGCAAAGGCCCTGTCCGGCGTCGACCTGTTCTTCGGTTACGGCGCGCCCCATGTCTGGGGCACCCAGGGCGTCCCCCAGACCAAAGACGCACGCCGGCGCCTCGCGGCGATGACCGCAAGGCAGAAGCTGCGCCGGCAGGGATTCAGTGCCTGCAGCACCGGACGCTTTTCCGGCAGCCGGATCGTCTTCCGCTGCGCACGGAGCGAAACCGACTACCGTGTCGTCGTCGACGCGCGCCGCGGACGCACGCTGTCAGTGAGGAAACTGCGCTAGGTCTTTCCAAAAGACACGCCGGGGAATAAAACGGACGTTGTCCAACACGTCCTCACAATCGACCGGAGCCTCTGAATGTACCGCCTGTTTCTGGCCCTGATCGCGTTCATGCTCCTGTCGGGCTGCCTGACCAGCGGCGGACCGCTTTCGTCCAAGTCGAACTCACCCCACGGCACGATCGTCGTCGGTGCGGTGCGCGTTCCCACCGCCGTCCAGGCGGCGGCGGAGGCCCGAATGGCCGAAGTGCTCACACGCGAGCGCAACGTGAATGTGGTGAAGCTGTCGACGATCCAGGCGGAGTCGGGCGACCTGTCCCCGCAGGGTCTCGTTCGCCGCGTCCTGAAGGTCGGCGCGACCGCCGTGGTCATCCTCGATCCGTTCGTTTTCGAAGAAAACAGAAAGACCGTCGTCCGCTCCATCGTGCTGTCGGGACTGCGCAAGGCATCCCCCGACGACATCGTGAATTCGCCGCCGGTCACGTACAAGGCCGCTGTCTATGACGTCGACAAGGTGATCAGGGCCTGGATGGACGACGTGAACTCCCCCAAAAGCCGCAGGTCTTACGAAGACCGTGCAGCCACGGCAGGCGAGTCCGCCATCATGAAGGCCGTGAAGGCCCGCGTGATCTGAAGGCCCGCGCGGCTACTTCTTGTGGAAAACGTATACCGTCGCCCCGACCTTCACCCGGTCGTATAGATCGATCACGTCTTCGTTCAGGAGCCTGATACAGCCGCTCGAGACCGCGCCACCGATCGTGTGCTTCTCGTTCGTCCCGTGGATCCTGTAAAGCGTCGCACCCAGATAGAGAGCCCGCGCACCCAGGGGATTTTCCGGCCCGCCTTCCATGTATTTCGGCAGGTTCGGCTGGCGTTCCAGCATTTCGGGCGGCGGGCGCCATGATGGCCATTTCGCCTTGCGCGAAATGTGGGACTTGCCGCCCCACTGGAACCCTTCGCGCCCGACTCCGATGCTGTAGCGCAAGGCCTGCCCCCGCCGCGTGACGAGGTAGAGGCGCCTCTGGTTGGTCGAGATGACGATTGTGCCGGGCTTGTACTGCCTGTCGAAGTCGACGATCTTGCGGCTGCGGCCGGTGATGACGCGCTCGATATCGTCCCCCGCCCGGCCGATACTATCGCCTAGTTCCCGGAAAATCTCGCTGAACGCGTCACCGATGTTCTCGACCGTGTCGGTCACGACATCGTTGGATGCCGCGTGCGACTGGCCGGCCGCGGCAAGTGCGAAACAGAAAAACGTACAGACGAAGAGTATCTTCAACCTTGCAGACACCATCGAATTCCTCGCTGGAAATCAATCGGGCACGGTCCCACCTCAATACGTCCAGAATACGATGTATTTGACGATCTCTCAATCGTGTCGCCGGTCTCGCGGGATCGTTGAAACCTGCCGCTGTGTTCAGGCGTTCCGGTCCGGCGGCGTCTTTTCTTCCAAGTTCCGCCCTTCTGCATTGAGATCTCTGATGATGCGCCTGGCCGTCGCCGCCCTGCTGTCCTGCCCCGCGATGTCCCGGGGCGTAATGCGTCCCGCCCTGCAATCGGCGATGAAACGGCGCTCGCGTTCCGTAAAAGAAACCGTGCCGCTCCCCTCGATCTTCTCGATCTGCTGGCGCAACCGGCGTTCGAAGGCATGTTCGGACAGACCGGCCTGCCGGGCCAGAAGCTGTTTCTGCCGTGGGCCGGGCAGGACGGGGAAACGCACGATGATGCTCACGAATCACTGCCTCCGTTGAGACGACGACAGACAGCGCCGGGCGTGTTTCCACGCCACCGGGAGGTCTGTGCGTCAAATTCAGGAAAGGAATGTGTGACCGAAATCGGTATCGGTGCCGGCGGTTCCACCATATGGAACATAACATGAACATACATGTGCCTGCCGACGAAGTCAACCGCGGGCGATTCAGCCTGCCAGGGGTGTAGGCGGGCCGGGAAACATCTCCGAAAGCGGTTTCGTGGTGTTGCCGCCGATAACGACACGACAGTGGTGGCGCTTGAGGTCGCGGGGGTTTGCCACGCCGCAAGAATGCGCAATGATGCCAACGCCGTAACGCATCTTGTTCACGTAGTTTGCCACCCTGACAGCCTTGTCGGTCGGGTCGAGCCCCTGCTGCAGGTAGGGGTCGTGTGTGGTAATGCCCGTGGGACAGGTGTTCTTGTTGCACTTGAGGGACTGTATGCATCCCAGCGCGAACATGAACCCCCGTGCGGTCGCCACGAAATCGGCGCCCGCGCAGTAAGCCCAGGCGACATCCGCCGGCGTGATGAGCTTGCCCGTGGCGATCACCCGGATCCGGTCCTTCAGGCCGCGGGTGGCCAGTGCATCCACGAAGTACGGCAGCGTTTCCCTGATCGTCAGTCCCATATTGTCCATGAGCGGCATCGGGGCGGCCCCGGTTCCCCCGTCTCCGGAATCGATCGTGAAGAAATCCGGCGCCTCGCGGATGTCCCGCTTGCAGACCTCGTCGAGAAACCTGTCGACCCAGCCGAGGTCGCCGATCACCGCCTTGATCCCGACCGGCCGGCCCGACACCTCCCGGATATGGTTGACAAGGTCCAGCAATTCGCCGTCGTTGGATGCCTCCGGATGACGGTTCGGCGAGATCGAGTCGCGCCCGGCGGGGATCCCCCGGATTGCTGCGATTTCGTCGGTCACCTTTTCGCCGGGCAGAATGCCGCCCTTGCCAGGTTTGGCGCCCTGGCTGAGCTTCAGTTCGATCATCCTGACCTGCGGATGGTCCGCGGCCTCCCGGAGGCGCTCGGGATCGAGTGCGCCCTCCGGCGTCCGTGCGCCATACTTGGCTGTACCCAGCTGAAAAACGAGGTCGCAGCCACTTTCCAGATGGTAAGGCGAGATACCGCCCTCACCTGTGTTGAGCCAGCACTGCGCCTGTTTCGCGCCTTTTCCGAGGGCACGAACGGCAGGGCGCGACAGGGCGCCGAAGCTCATCGCGGAAATGTTCAGGATGGATCCGGTCGAATACGGTCGCCTGCAATACGGCCCGATCGTTATGTCCGGGACGTCCGTTGTTTCGTCGTCCAGTGGTGGATATGTGGCGTTCGCGAAAATGATCGTGCCGGGCGGTTGCAGGCTGCGGGTCGAACCGAATGCGGACGTGTTGTCCACGCCTTCGGATGACTTGTAGACCCACTCGCGTTCGGCTCGATTGAACGGAAGTTCCTCGCGGTCCATCGCGAAGAAATACTGCCTGAAAAACTCGCCGAGCCGGGTGAAGAGCCCCCTGAAACGGCCAATCACCGGGTAATTGCGGCGGATCGCGTCGGCCGTCTGACTCCTGTCCATGACAAAAAGCACGAACAGGAAGACCAGAAAGCAGGCGACACCGAAGACAAAAAGGGTCGCGATCGCCTCAAGGCCGTAAGATGTCCACCGGGCCACACTTTCCATCATCGATTTCACGCCTCCTGCATTCCGGCTAACCGGTTACGTCGGCCGGTCCTGCCTCGTCAAGAAATTGCCCAATCGCGATCCAAAAACCGCCAAATGCGCTTCACATCATCCAGCCTGTCACTTGACGGGCGGCGCGGTCGCATCGTCGAGAGTATCGCGAGGGGTGAGTATGGCGTACAGCGAAACCGACAATGCTCGGCCGGGAGAGAGCACCCGGCATCAGACACCGACCTTCCTTCTTGGATGCGAGCCCGACGACCGTGTCGACCGCCCTAACGCCTGGAAAGCGCCGACCAGGTCGATCCCCACGAGGCCCGCGGTCATACTCACGATCGATGGCCATCGGCATTTCTATATCGACCCGGTCTCCGACGACCTGTTCGACGGTGGCGAACTTCCGGGCAAGAGGCAAGAGACCGAGCATGTCCGCGAGAACATACTGAGTTCCATGGAACAACGCTTCGGCCTCGATCGCGAGATAGTCGAGAAGGCGGTAAACGACGTTCTCAGGCTCGTGTGACATCGCCAATCGCCGCGATTGCGGCTAACATTGCCGGATGTTCCACGCCCTGCAAATTCCGAAGGCTGGCGCGATCCTGGTCTGTCTTGCGGCTGCGGCCATTCATGCAGCCTCGCCTCTCAGCGCATCCGCGCAGGGTCTGAGAGGTCAGGAGAAAGCCATCCTCGACCTTACCAGGGCAAACTGGGTCCACTTCAGGGACTTCAATGGCCGCCAGCTAATCTACTTCACGCATCTGGAAGTCTATCGCTGCGGAATCCTCCAGGTAAGGTACGGCCTCAATGGCGGCCCGCTCGACAGGATCTATGAGCTGCAGCCTTGCGACGAGGCCCGCCCGAATGAAGTGACGACGGACCGTCCCTACCTGTCCCTCCCCCTCGGCACCGCCGAATCGATCTCGATCCTGCTCACCTTCGAGGACGGAACCGAAAGCGCAGTCGTGACGCAGTCACCAGTCAAATAGACAGCGTTCATCAGCTTCAGGCATAGTCCCTGGTATGAGCGCTGCAGCGAATACCGGCCGGAGCCAATGGCTGTCGGCACAGCAGATCAACCGATGTCGACAGGTCACCGGACTGGTGCTGTTCACCTACGTGACGACCCATCTGCTCAATCACGCCTGCGGACTGATCTCGATCGACGCCCAGGAAGCCGTCCGCGTGCCGTTCCTGGCATTCTGGCATTTCCTGCCGCTCACGATCCTGCTCTACGGGTCGATAATCGTGCATGTCGCCATAGCGCTGCGCGCAGTCTACAGGCTCCCCACCTTTCGCGTGCACTTGTGGCAGGGTCTGCAGATTCTCCTCGGAATCGCCCTGCCCTTCCTCCTTTTCGAGCATGTTATCGGCACGCGTGGCGCGATGGAACTCGTGGGAACCGATCCGACCTACAGCTTCATGATGGCGCTGCTCTGGTCGGCCGCGCCCGCCAAGGGGATCGTCAACGCAACCGCCCTTCTCGTTGCGTGGATTCACGGATGCATCGGGCTGCATTTCTGGCTGCGCATAAAGTCCGGATACCGGCGGTTCGCGCCCTACCTTCTGATTCTGGCGGTCCTGGTGCCCGTTCTTTCGCTGCTCGGTTTCGCCAATGCGGGCCGTGAAGCAGCAAGGCTGCTGGAAAGCGAGGAATGGGTCGCCCGGATGCTGGAGGCCGCAAACCAGCCGAACGCCGCGGCGGTGGAACTCACGGCCAACGGACGCCTCGCGGCCTCCATCGTTTTTGCGCTTGTTCTGGCGGCAACACTGCTGGCGCGCGCAATACGTCTGCACAGGTCAGCCAGGGCCGAGAAGCTGCGCGTCACTTATCCGGGCGGGCGCGTCGTCGAAGCCCCGCTGGGCACGTCTATTCTCGATGTCAGCAAGATGGCGCGCATCCCCCATGCGTCCGTCTGCGGAGGTCGCGGTCGTTGCTCGACGTGCCGCGTCAGGGTGACGAGCGGGCTGGACCGCATTCCCGAGCCCAGCGAGCACGAGTCCAGGGTTCTCGCCCGCGTCGGCGCACCGGCGAATGTGCGCCTCGCCTGCCAGTCGAGGCCGGGTGGCGACGTTCAGGTCGTGCCTGTGCTCCCGCAAAATGCCCATCCGCGGGAGGCGGAGGCCCGCCCGCAGCATCTTCAGGGTGAGGAGCGCGACATCGCCATCCTGTTCTCGGATCTGAGAGGCTTCACGACGTTCTCCGAAGAGAAACTTCCCTATGACGTGGTGTTCGTCCTCAACCGGTATTTCGCCGCGATGGGCACCGCCATCGAAAATTCCGGCGGTCACGTCGACAAGTTCATCGGCGACGGAATCATGGCCCTGTTCGGGATCACCGGGACACCGCAGGAGGCCTGCGTCGCGGCGCTCAAGGCGGCACGAAGGATGTCGGTCGAACTGGACAATCTCAACAGCGAACTCGAAGCCGACCTCCCGCAGCCGCTGCGGATGGGGATCGGGATTCACGCCGGCCCGGTCGTGCTCGGCGAGATGGGACACGGCAGAACGACGTCGCTGACCGCGATCGGAGACCCGGTCAACACCGCCAGCCGTCTTGAGTCGATGACCAAGGAGCACGGCGCCGAACTCATCGTGTCCGAGGACGTCTGCAAGCTGGCCGGGTTCGCGGCCGACGATTTTCTCAGCAATTCCATCGCCGTCAGGGGCCGTTCAGACCCGGTGACCGTACGCATCATCGACGACATCGCAAGACTACGGGCCTTCGATGAAGTTCGGGTCGATCAACCGCCAACCCGGCAATCCGCAAAATGACGGTTCCGCCGCAGCGTACGTTGCCCATCCTGTGGAACTGTTCGAGAAAACCCCCTTGGCTACCAGCACAGATTGTCTAAAACACGAGGCAGTGAGAATTGCCGCTCCCCGCACCGATGCGGGACACAGATTGGAGTGTTGCCGTCATGCGTTCCGAAGATGAGCTGATCAAGTCCGGCGCCTGTGAACTCGTCGACCGTCTCGCTTCGAACGAGATCTCGCCGCTCGACCTCGTGGACGCGCTGGAAAAGCGGATCGAAGACGTCAACCCGCATCTGAACGCGCTTCCTACACTGTGTTTCGACCGCGCCCGCGAGCACGCGCAATCCCTGATGCAGTTGTCCATGGAGGAGCGCGGTCTGCTGTGCGGCCTCCCGGTTCCCGTGAAGGACCTGTCGGAAGTGTCAGGCGTGCGGACGACCTACGGATCGCCGATCTTCAAGGACAACGTGCCGGAACGGTCGTCGGCCCTGGTGGAGGTTCTCGAGAGCGAAGGCGGGATCGTCTACGCGAAGTCGAACACGCCCGAATTCGGCGCCGGCGCAAGCACGTTCAACGAGGTCTTCGGCCGCACACGCAACCCGTGGAACACGGCGCACTCGCCCGCCGGCTCGTCGGGAGGCGCTGCATCCGCTCTCGCGTCCGGCATGGCCTGGGTCGCCCATGGCTCCGACATGGGCGGTTCGCTGCGCAACCCGGCAAGTTTCTGCGGGGTCGTCGGCCTGCGTCCGAGCCCGGGCCGCGTGCCCTCGACGCCCTCGGCATCCCCTTACGACACGCTCGCCGTCGAAGGCCCCATGGCACGCAACGTCGAGGATGTCGCCCTGCTGCTCGATGCGCTCGCCAGGTGCCATCCGGACGATCCGCTGAGTTTCGCCTCGGTTCCCGGTGAATTCTCGTGGCATGTCCGCGAACGCAACAAGCCGCTTCGGGTGGCCTACAGTGCCGACCTCGGCGTCACGCCCGTGGACCCTCAGGTCGCTGCGACCTGCGCCATCGCCGCGGCCCGTTTCGAGGAGGCGGGGATCGGCATCGAAAAGGCCAGCCCGGACTTTTCCGGTGCGGAGGAAGTCTTTCAGACGCTACG
Organism: Hyphomicrobiales bacterium; assembly: GCA_965227875.1. Taxonomy (GTDB): domain Bacteria; phylum Pseudomonadota; class Alphaproteobacteria; order Rhizobiales; family JAJFHC01. Next base: position 4,065,126 of record OZ245783.1, on the reverse strand, counting down.
TGCCTACAACTTCGCGCTCGGCCTCGCGCCATTGCTGGAGGAACACCGCGACAAGCTCAAGCCGGACGTGATCTGGAACATCGAGAAGGGCCTTGCCCTTTCCGTCGAGGACGTCATGAAGGCCGATCGCGAACGGCGCCGGATCCGCGAAAACCTCGTGACGTTCTTCGACACGTACGACCTGCTGCTGTGCCCCGCCACGATCGTCCCGCCGTTCGCCGCGGATGTCCGCTATGTCGAGGAGTGCAACGGGACAACGTTCGAGAACTATATTCAGTGGCTCGCGATCGCCTACGCGGTCACGATTACATCCTGTCCCGCGCTGTCGCTTCCCTGTGGATTCACGTCCGCCGGCCTTCCCGTCGGTCTCCAGATGGTCGGGCGTCCCCGGGGCGAAGGTCCGCTTCTGGCCGCCGCCGCAATCCTCGACGACATCCTCGGTTACTGCAAAAGAACGCCGATCGACCCGAACGTCCAGCACGGCGACACCGACCAGAACACGCAGGACGAGGAAAGGAGCGACGGGGATGCCTAACCGACGACGCCCTGCGCACGCAGATCGGCGATCTCGTCGGCACTCAGGCCGGCGGCTTCCTGCAGGACTTCGTCCGTATGCTCGCCGAGCAATGGCGGCGGCAGCCGGTATTCGACCGGCGTCTCGCTCATCTTGATCGGGTTTCCGACGAGGTTGACTTTGCCGCCCGCCGCGAAGGCATGCGCCATTTCCACGGTCATTCCGCGCGCGACGGCCTGGGGATCATCAAACGCCTCGGGGACCGTGTTCACCGGCCCGCAGGGCACGCCCGCTGTCTCGAGCGATGCGATCCATTCGTCGCGTGTCTTTTTCCGCATCGCCGCCTCGACGAGCGGTTCGAGCACCTCCCGGTTTCGCACCCGCTCCGCATTGGTCGCGAAACGCGTATCCTCGACGAGTTCCGTGCAACCGGCGACATCCGCCCACGCCTTGAACTGGGTGTTGTTGCCCACCGCCAGAACGATGTGGCTGTCCGACGTCTCGTAGACCCTGTAGGGGACGATGTTTGGATGGGCATTTCCGAAGCGCCTCGGATCCTGTCCGGAAACGAAGTACCCGGCCGCGACGTTGATCAGCCCGGACATCTGGGAATCGAGCAGCGCCATGTCTATGTGCTGCCCCCGCCCCGTCGCTGCGCGGTGGTGAAGAGCCGCGAGGATCGCCGAGGAGGAATAGAGGCCCGTCATCACGTCCGCGATCGCCACCCCCACCTTCATGGGCATGCCGTCCGGCTCGCCGGTAATGCTCATGAGGCCGCTCATGGCCTGGATCATGTAGTCGTAGCCCGCACGCTTCGCGTAGGGGCCCTGCTGGCCGAAGCCGGTAATCGAACAGTAGACGAGACGCGGGTTGGCAGGCGCCAGGTCGGCGTAGCTCAATCCGTACTTGGCGAGCCCGCCCACCTTGTAGTTCTCGATGAAGACGTCCGCCTCGGAAACGAGTTTGCGCACGATTTCCTGCCCGGCGTCCGTCGTGATATCGATCGTTACGGAACGCTTGTTGCGGTTGGTGCACATGAAGTAGGCGGCGTCACCGGCCGTCTGTCCGCTGTCGTCCTGAAGGAAAGGTGGGCCCCAGGTCCGTGTATCGTCGCCGGAGCCCGGCCGCTCGATCTTGATGATGTCGGCGCCGAGGTCGCCGAAAAGCTGGGTGACCGAGGGGCCGGCCAGTATGCGGGTCAGATCTATGACCCGAAGTCCTGTCAACGGTCCAGTCACCTGAATTCCTCCTCAGATACGTCCGTCGTAGGACTGTCTGTCGATATGGCATGCGATCACGGTGAAGGTCGTTGCGTCAAACGCTTTCCTCAGTGCGTCGGCGAGTTCCGACCGGCTGGTCACATCGACGCCTTCGCCACCAAGGCCACGGGCGATCGCGGGATAATCGCAGAGTCCGAAATCGACCCCGGTATTGGGGTACTGCATACGGCGCTGCTTCAGCTCGATCAGGGCCAGGGAACGGTCGACGAACACCACGATGGCAACGGGAAGACCGACCTCCGCGATCGTTGCCAGTTCGCCCAGAAACATCAGGAGCCCCGCATCTCCCACAAACGCGATGGCCGGCTTTGCCGGGTCCGCGATCTTGGCGCCGAGCGCGAGAGGCACCGCGCATCCCATGGTGCAGAGCCCCGTCGACTGAAGCAGACTGCGTGGCTCGTAGCAGTGCCAGAGCTGGTTGAGCAGTATCCTGTGGGCGCCGCTGTCCACGGCGGCGATGGCATTCGTGGGCGTTTCCCGGCGGGCGGTATCGATGACCGCGGAAGGCCCCCATTCCTCCGTGCGCGCGAGTTCCCGGTCGACAGATTCCCTGATCTCTGTGAGCCGCTCGGACGGCCAGTGGCCGGCCGGCGAACCACCGTTCTCAAGTGCCGCCAGCGTCGGTGCGATCGACGAGCGGAAGAACACGGTGCTGCGGTGCATGTGATGGCGGTTGGCGACCGGCGCCACCTCGATCACCCGCTGGCGGGTTTCGTCCCAGGGATCGCGCCATCCCGTACGCATCTCGATCGGGTCGTACCCGAGTGCCAGGATACAGTCGCTTTCCTTCACCAGCGGCAGGAAATGGCCGTCGACCACCGGCGACAGACCGGCACCACCGACCGCCAGCGGTTCGTTCTCGGGCAAGACCCCCTTGGCCTTGTACGTCGTGACGACGGGTACCCTGTGGCGACGGGCAAATGCCGCGACATCCGCTGAAGCGCCCTGCGCCATGACGTCGAGCCCAGCCATGATTATCGGACGCCGGGCGTCGGACAACCAGCTTCTGGCAAGATCCAGGGTCTGGCCTTCAGCCGGCGCGGTTTCAGGGGACGCGGGCGTGGTTATGGAACGGGCGTCGGTGTCTGCCGGTGCGGTCGATATGGGAACGTCGATATGGACCGGGCCCTGGCGTTCTTCCAGCGCCACGGAAAGCGCCTTGTCGGCGATAATGCCGGCGCACGGGGCGCTCAGGCGGAAGGTTTCCTTGACCACAGGTGCAAACAGTCGGCCGTGATCGAGGACTTGGTGGGTATAGGTGTGGGCTTCGTCCTCGTCCACGCATCCCGTCAGAACGATCAGTGGCACGCGATCCTGCTCTGCATTGGCGACCACGTTGACGGCATTCGCCGCTCCGGGACCCAGCGTCGCCACGAGAATCCCCGGCGCGCCCGTGCGCTGGAACACGCCTTCCGCCATGAAGCCGGCGGAGTTCTCGTGTTTGCTCAGGATGAAGGTGATGCCCGCCTTGTCGAGAGCATCGAGGATGGTCAGAACTTCGCCTCCGGGAATTCCGAAAGCATAGCGACAACCCGCATCGTGGAGTCGCCGCGCAAGGATGTCGGCAGCACGCATCTTCGGTTTCCTGTTCAGGAGTTCAGTCTGTGCCGGAATTGCCGGTCGTGTTCCGCACACGGGCATAGCCATCCCTGGTCTGGGGGAGTTTCCAGCCGAGAAGGCGCGACGCGATCACGGTCCGCAGTATCTGCGCGGTCCCGCCGCCAATGGTGAACATGCGGGCATCCCGAACCATGCGCTCGAGAGGATTGGCCCGCGAGTAACCCGCCGCGCCGAAGAGCTGCAGCGCGTCGTTCGATACCCTGATCGCCATTTCCGACGCAAACAGCTTTGCCTGCGCCGCCTTGAGTGCATCGGGAAACGCGCCGTCGTCCCCGCCGGCCGATCTCGCCGCGTCGTGCAACAAGGTGCGCCCGGCGGAAATCTGGGTGGACATGTCCGCCAGCATCCACTGCAGGCCCTGGAACTCGCCGATCGGCCTGCCGAACTGTTCGCGGTTCTTCGTATATTCAAGAGCGGTGTCGTAGGCGCCGCGCGCAATCCCGAGGGCAACCGTACCCGCACCGACACGCTGGCTGTTATAGGCGTTCATGAGATCGGCGAAGCCTCGGCCAAATCCCGATGGCGGCATCAGAACCATGGAGTCCGGCACCTCGAGATTTTCGAAGTCGAGCACGCATTCCGGAATTCCGCGCAGGCCCATTGTCGGTTCGCGATGCGTCACTTTCAGACCGGGTGCGTCATCCCGGACGGAGATGAAACCGCCTATCCCCTGCTCCTCTCCGGACTTTTCGAATACACGGGCGAAGATCAGGTGCAACCGCGATACGCCGCCGCCCGTGATCCAGTGCTTGCGTCCGTTGATCACGTAGCCGCCGTCGACCCGGTCCGCCCGCGTGGTCATCTGGGTCGCCGCACTTCCGGCGTCGGGTTCGGTGATGCAGATGGCAGGTTTGTCGCCGGAAAGGACGAGGTCCGCCGCAAGTTTTTTCTGCTCGTCCGACCCGTAGGTCATGATTGCGGAGATCGCGCCCATGTTGGCCTCGACCGCGATCCGTCCCGTCACGCCACAGACGCTGGCCATCTCCTCGATGACAAGGGCCGCCTCAAGGAAACCAAGCCCCCGGCCGCCGAATTCGCGGGGAATCGTCATGCCCATGAAACCCGCATCGCGCAGGGCATTCACGTTGTCCCAGGGGTACTCCTCGGTGCGGTCGACCTCGGCGGCACGAGGCGAGATCGTTTCCCGCGCCAGTTGACGTGCCGCTTCCTGAATCTCGTTCTGCTCTTGCGTCAATTGCGACGACATCGACCGGCCTCCTTCGCCCGCAGTTACATTCGGGCGCAGCATAGGCGACATTTTTCTATCTACAATCGAAATTAATTTGACTACTTATTCATTTTTCTTGAATTTATGATCATGTCGATCAAACATCTGCGAACCCTTGTCAGCGTCCATGACAGCGGCTCCTTCCTCACCGCGTCCCGCGAGCTCAACGTCACGCTGTCCACGGTGAGCATGCAGATGAAGGGCCTCGAAAGAGAACTCGGCGCAGAACTGTTCGACCGGTCGCACCGGCCTCCCAAACTGACGCAGGCCGGCGTCAGGCTCGTGGAGCCGGCCCGCAACCTGGTCAAGGAATATGACAACCTCGTCCGCCAGGCGCGCTTCGACGAACCGCTCTCCGGCCCGGTCGAGATCGGCGCTATATCGACGACGACGATATCGCTGCTGCCGAATGCCCTTAGGCTTATGGCCGTCCAGTACCCCACCGCCCAGATTCGCGTCCGAACCGCTCTTACGGACGACCTCATCGAGAACGTCCTGTCCGGTCAACTCGACGCCGCGCTCGTCACGCAACCCGCCGATCCACCGGACGGCCTCAGGGTCGTCACCGTCTATTCGGAAGAACTCGTCGTCGCCGGGCCCGCGCATCTCGCGGACCGGTTGTCTCTCGAAGGCCTCGACGGCACGCCATTCATCCGCTTCGTGAGACGAACCGGCATCGGAAAGATCATCGACGAACTTCTCGTGCGCCACGGTATCCGTCCCGACTTCCGTATGGAGATCGACGCTCTGGAGGGCATTCTCAACATGATCGCCAGTGGGCTTGGTGCCTCGATCGTGCCCTACAGGAGCGTTGCGCATGCGCCGGCCGGCGAGATTTTCATCGGCCATATCACGGAAGAAGACGTTTTCAGGAAGGTCGCCCTCGTGACCCGCGACCGTCCGGAAACGCTTTCCCTAAACGACGCGCTTTCGCGGATCCTTCTCGATGCGAGCGGGAGCGCTCAGACCCCTTGAGGGATGTAGACGATCGCCTCCCTGCCCTTGACCTTGTGGTCGGGGCAGCGGCGATCCATTTCGCCGCGCAGCAGTCGCGCGGACCTGGCACTGAAGGAAATCGCCTTGGCGTGGTCCATCGGCGGGCGGCCGGGCCCGCTCAGTTCCTGCAGCACGGCGGCCTTGTAGGCGGGAACCTTCAGGGCGGCGCGCACACCCTGCGCGATCCGGTAGCGCGGCTCCAGGTTGGCACATGAGGTCGTTCCGCGTTCCGATACCCATGCGGCGATGTCGGGAGCGAGCGGCTTGAAATTGTCGGCCTTGCGCATGCAGCCGGCGAGCGTGATCATGATTCCGAGCACAAGGAACCCTGCGACGCGTCTGGACATGTTCGGTATTCCTTGCTGCCGGCATCCACGGCACCAGCCGGGCCGGCCACGCCCGCGCTGATCATCAGGTGATGTTGAATATACGTTTTGGAGGAAATTCCCAAGCCACAAGTTCAATGCCCGCGCAATGGGCCTCCCCTCACTCGGCCATGACCGGAATCATGACGCCTGACGGTCGAGGAAAGCCCGGATTGCGCCAAACAGGTCATCGGCTTCCGGCACGTATGCGCCAAGCGACATGAAATCGTGGATCATGCCGGGAAAAACCATGGACTCCACCGCAATCCCCTCGTCCTGCAACAGGGTGGCGAATGCTTCCGCGTCATCCCGAAGCATGTCGAACTCCGCGCTGGCGACAAAGGTCGGCGGCATGTGGGCGAAAGACTGCCGATGGAACGGGGACAGATCGGGTGCGCTGCGCCTTGAATCGTCGGGCACCACGGTCTCGACCCAGGCTGCCAATGCCTCGTAGTCGAGACCGTAGCCTTCCGCCATGGTTTCAAACGACGGTGCGGAAAGCTCGTAGTCCAGCAATGGACAGACGAGGATTGCCGCCACGAGGTTCTTGCCGAAAACCTGCCGCGCCAACTCGCACGCACTGGCGGCAAGTCCCGCACCACTGCCCCTTCCTCCGAGGCATACACGGTCCCCCAGCGACACCGCGGCGCGGTTTTCCGCGAGCCACCGCACCAGTGCTGCGCTGTCCCTCAGCGGCAGAAGGTCCTTGTGGCGCGGGGCAGTCCCGATGCTGCCGGCTATGACCCGGCGCCCAGCCGACGCACAGAGCCTGCCGCCGTCGCCCCCGTGGCCTGGTCCCAGGAGACCGGGCAGATTGTCGTCGAACCAGATGATGGTCTCGCCACCGGCGGTCTCGGCGGGCGAATGAATTGCCAGGCGGCTGTGCCCGCCGGGCATGGGAACATCAATGAATTCGGTACGCACCCCCTCTGCATCCGCCGAACCCGCGCCCGAGGCGTCCGGGAGGAGGCCTTCCTCGAGCAAAACGGCAAGTGCGGGGTGGAGCGACATGTCCGCAGGCTTACAACAGCTTGTCGCGCTGCGCCACGTCACATTCACCGGGCCCGGCCCGGGCGGCGGCGGTTTCAGCTCGCCGCGTTGACGCCTTGCGCACAGCGCCCGGCAGGCACGAGGCGAACCTCCGTCAGGTTCACTCCCGCCGCCTCCAGCAGCTCACGGTCGGACACCGAGAACACGGCACCTTCCAGCCGTGCGCCCGAGAAGTCCGTGCCGCGGAGATCCGCATTGCAGAAACAGGCGCCGAACAGCACCGCGTCGCTGAAATCCACGTTTTCGAGCGTCGCCCCCGAAAAGTCCGCACGGCCGAGGTGCGCTCCGCTGAAATCCACGCGCACAAGAACGGTGTCGGAGAACCGCGCACCCCCCAGGAGCGCGCCGGCGAAGTCGACGTTGACCAGATCGCCATAGGCGAAGCTTGCCCCCGAAAGGTCCCGGTCGGAGAAATCACGATACTCGAGGACATGCCCCTCGTATTGCGCCGAGCCGCGGACGGCGTTCGTCGCGATTCCGGCCAGCGCAGCCGGTACGGCGATGGCTTGCGCCAGAAGCAACAACAAGCCCGCGTTCAATACATGTGTCCGGAACCTCATGACAGCCTCCGCCTTTTAACGCACCGCCAATCAGTCTGCACCGGATCGCCCCACACGCGCGTTCAAGTGATCGGCAAGAGCCGTCACATTCCCTTCATTGCCGTGTGAAGCGCGCAATCGGCTCAGGCGATCGCCAGACGGCCGTCCCGGACCCGGGCTACGGAATAGACGAAGTGCGCGATGCCCCACAGTCCGATCAGTTGCAGCACGACGAGAGCGGCCCTGAGCGAGTCCGATCCCAGGGGTTCCGCAAGTCCGTCGCTGACCGCGCCCGCCAGCAGCGGCCCTATGCCGAGCCCGACCAGGTTCATGAGAAAAAGCAGGAACGCAGACGCGATGGGGCGCAGTGATGGGTCCATCCGGCCGTGGATCGCCGCGATGGAGGGGCCGAGAAAAACGTTGCTGCAGACGGCTGGTAGCAGAAACAGCACAAGAGCCAGTTGCGTCGCGTCGACGAGGTAGAAGGCAAACAGGAAAGGCTTTGCCGACAACAGGGCCAACGTCATGCACCAGAGACCCCACCGCTGGTCCCGTTGCGCCAAGCGGTCGGAGAGCTTCCCCACGGCAATCGCGCCGGCAAGCCCGCCGATGCCCACCGCCCATGCCAGGAACATGCCGACCTGTGCCGGCTGGAGCTGGTGGCTGCGGATGAGGAAGGACGGCAGCCATGCGACACTGCCGTACCCCACGACCGCGGTCAGCGAGCACCCGATGACGAGGTGGCGGATCACGCGGTCCGTCCACATGGCGACGATCGTGCGCCTGACGAGGCGCTTTCGGGGGCTATCTTGCGATTGTACCTGGCGGTCCGGATCGCGCAGGGTCAGCCATACGACCAGCGCGACGGCCAGACCTGGCAGGCCGGCCAGCATGAATGTCCAGCGCCACCCGAGAAACTGCACCGCAAGGCCACCGCCAAGCAGGGCAAGGAAAAGCCCGAAATTGACACCCGAAGCGTAGACCGCCATGGCGCCCACCCGCTCCTTGGGCGGATAGAGGTCGGAAATGATCGCGTGGGCGGACGGACTGCTTCCCGCCTCCCCGACAGCCACGCCTATTCTGGCAAGCACGAGCTGCAGGTAGGTCTGCGCAAGACCGCACGCGACGGTCATCGCGCTCCATACTGTGACGGACAGGGCGATGATGTTCACACGGCTGCCGGTCACCGCCCTCAAGGCGAAGGGGATGCCGAGGACGGAGTAGAACACGGCGAAGACAAGACCCGAGAGGGCACCCAGCTGGGTATCGCTCAGCTGGAGGTCACGCTTTATGGGCTCGAGGAGAATGGCCAGGATCTGCCGGTCGAGATGACTCAACGCGAACGTCGCCGTAAGCACGACGAGTACGTAACGTCTCGAATGACGCAGCATTGCGAACCCACACCCAGCCCCGGGACGGACGCCTTGTCGACTGCGTTTTCCGGCCCGGTTACGTTTCAGCCCGTTGAATTCGTTTCATGTTTGGCGACCAGCGTCAATTGCCGCAAGGATTCGTCCGAACACCGCTTCGGGGTTTCCGGCGCGCATGATCTCGCCCATGACGGCCACGCCGGCAGCGCCGTGCTGCATGCATGCCGGTGCCGTGCGTGCATCGACACCGCCAAGGGCGACGATGGGCAACGCATGCGCGGCAGAGGCGCGCGACAGCTCCGACAGACCGAGCACCGGGCCGTAGCCCGGCTTGCTCGGGGAAGCGAAGATCGGGCTGTAGGTGGCATAGTCGGCGCCGGAAGTCTCGGCCGCGTCGAGTTCGGCGTGACTGTGCGCGGAGTATCCGACAAGGGCGTCGCGCCCCAGTTCGCTGCGGGCGGCCGAAGTGTCTCCAGATGCGGGAAGATGCACACCATGCGCCCCTGCCGCGCGGCAGACACCAGTACTGCCGCTCATGAGCACGGTTGCGCCGAAGGGGTTCGCAAGTTCGACGATCCTCGACGCCAGCTCGGTCTGCCTGTCCTCGTCGAGGTGCTTCTCGCGGACGAGGAACCACCTGCAGCCTGCGTCGAAAAGACGAAGAGCCAGCCCGTCCAATGGCCGTTCGGCCTGTCGGGAATCGGAGATCACCAGGACCGGAGGTACCGGCAGGTCGCGACCGCGAACCGTGACCCCGGTCAACCGCCCACCAGCCCGAGTTGCGGGCTCGACGGTTCCGCATATTCCTTTTTCGGAATTCGGCCCGACTGCGACGCCGCCAGCCCCGCGTCCACGGCAAGTTTCATCGCCCGGGCCATACGGACCGGATCGATGGCCCGGGCCACGGCCGTGTTCAGCATGACACCGGAACATCCCAGTTCCATGGCGAGCGCCGCGTCCGACGCGGTCCCGATCCCGGCATCGAGGATGACCGGGACACCGGCGCGCCGGCAGATCATCTCGATGTTGTAGCGGTTGCAGATGCCCATGCCCGATCCGATCGGCGAACCGAGCGGCATGACGGCCGCACAGCCCACATCCTCCAGGCGGCGGCAGACGATCGGATCGTCCGTGCAGTAGGGCAGAACGGTAAAACCGTCCTTCACAAGAATCTCTGCCGCATCGACGAGCTGGTCGACGTCCGGATACAGCGTCTCCCGGTCACCGATCAGTTCCAGCTTGACGAGCGGCGTTTCGAGAGCCTCCCGTGCGAGGCGTGCCGTAAGCACCGCATCCTCGACGGTCTCACACCCGGACGTATTGGGCAGAAGGACGTATTTTCCGGAAAGCACGTCGATAAGACTTTCCGCATAACCTTCGAGGCTCGACCTCCGGATCGACACGGTGACCATTTCCGTGCCACTGGCCGCGATGGCGTCGAGCATGATCTGCTGGTTCGGATATCCTCCCGACCCCATGATCAGCCGGGATGCCAGCTGCCTGTCGCCGATCCTAAGCACATTTTCCATGGATACAGATTCCTCGATTCAGCCGCCGGAAAATACCTTCACCAGCTCGATCCGGTCGCCGTTCTCCACGCCCGTGGCAGGCCACAGGGTGCGGGCGACCACACGGCCGTTCACCGCGATCGCAACGCCCTTCTGCATCGCGCCGATGCCTTCTTCCTCCAGAAGCGCGACGAGATTGTCGGCGGCGGTCATCCTGTCCTCTCCGTTCAGCGTGATGGATGCTTGATTCGTCATGCACTCTTTTTCCTTGCTTGATCGCCAAGGGCGCCCCGCTCGAACCGATCCAGAGCAAAAGGCTCCAGTTCGGGGACGGTCTCGCCGGTGAGAATATGCCGGCTCACCTCGTCCGCGGTGACCGGGGCGAGAAGAATTCCGTTCCGGTGATGCCCCGTCGCCATGACAAGTCCGTCGACGCCGGTCGCACCGAGGATGGGGGCATCGTCCCGGCTCGTCGGGCGATGACCGACCCAGGTCTCGATCACCGGAAGTTCCTCGATGCCCGGGCAGGTTCGCCACGCCGCCTCGAGCAAGGCGAACATTCCACCTGCGGTAATGCGATCGTCGAATCCGCGTTCTTCCACCGTCGCACCAACGATCAGACGCCCGTCGCACCGCGGCACCAGATAAATCCCCGCCGACCAGACAACATGGCGCAGGAGATGGCTTGCGGGCTCCATGCCGACCGCCAGCATCTGCCCCTTGACCGGCCTGACAGGCGGACGGCATTCCTCCGGCAGGCCGGCGATTTCCCGCGACCATGCCCCCGACGCCAGCACCACGAAATCGGCGTCCAGCCTGTCCGAGGCAGTCTTCACGCCGGTCACCCGGCCGGCGGCAATTTCGATCTCCTCAACCGCGGTTTGTTCGCGCAGCCGGCATCCGGCGGTCACCGCCGCCTTGGCGAGAGCGGCGGACAGCATGCGATTTTCGACCTGGTGGTCGTTCGGACTGAACACGGCGCCGGCGATGCCCGGCCGAATGCTTGGCTCGCGACGCCGGAGGTCGGCGCCATTCAGCCATTCCAGTTCCACGCCGAGCGACTGCTGAAACTCGGTGTTGCGCCGGAGCTGGGCGAGATCGTCGCGTGTCAATGCGAGGACGAGGGTGCCCTCTTCCCTGTAACCGATATCGACGCCGGATTGCTTCTCCAGGTCGTGCCTGAAGGCCGGCCAGCGCGACTGCGAAAGCCGATTGAGCCGATAGAGCGCCTCTTCGCCGGGCTCCGTCTCCACGCCGCCGGCGAGCATGCCGGCCGCGGCGTGGGAGGCCCCCTGCCCGGCACGGCCGCGGTCGAAAATCGTGACCTCACAACCGCTTTCCGCCAGACGCCAGCCAACACCGAGTCCACAGACGCCAGCGCCCACGATCGCTACGCGCGGTTTCCCAAAAGTACGGTCTGACAACATTGAAACAACGGACTCCCTACGCCGGCATTATCCGGATCAGGTTGCATGGGTATGATCTCAGCTCGCGAACCTTGCGAGCACCCCAGTCAATATTCCCCGTATATGCCAGTTCATCCGGCAAATCTCCACCTCTTTCTGGGGTTTCGTGTCCAGGTGCGTGACGCCGTTAGGCGGATGTTAAACAATTTACCAATTCGCGGGTTCCGATTCAGAATTTTCCAAACCTTGCGCATCAAAATCGCCGCAACACCAAAAAGGGGAAAAGTCATGCGCAACATCATTCTCGTAACCTGCGGCCTGTTCGTCTGTATGGCCGTCACGTCCGCGAACGCCACGCAATTGCTGGGCGGGCCTGAAGAGATGCGGCAGTCGAGCGTCCGGTCCTGGACCAAACCCGATCGCACCATGCAGCGCAAATACGAACGCGCCACCAAACCCAGGCGCGTCGCCAGCGCATCGTCGGGCGACTATTCCATGTGGGAACATGGTCCGAACACACGAAAGCGGGTTCCGTTCGCAGGGGTCCACGAACCTGGCAGCATCGTCGTCAGCACCCGTCACCGCAAGCTCTGGTACGTGCTGCCCGGCGGCGAGGCGATCATCTACGGTGTCGGCGTCGGTCGCAGCGGCTTCACATGGGGCGGCAAGACCAGGGTTGCCCGCAAGGCGGTATGGCCGTCCTGGACCCCGCCTGCGGAAATGCGCCAGCGTCAGCCGAACCTTCCGCTCCGCATGGAAGGCGGTCCCCGCAATCCGCTCGGTGCGCGCGCGCTGTATCTGGGAACGAGCCTTTATCGGATCCACGGAACCAATCAGTCCCACACCATCGGGCAGGCCGTCTCCAGCGGCTGCATCCGAATGATGAACAACGACGTCGTCGACCTCTACAACCGGGTCAAGGTCGGCGCCACGGTCTACGTGTATCAGTAGACGATCACCGACATTCGAAAACCGAAACGGCGCACTTCCGGGTGCGCCGTTTTTTCTTGGGATCGGGGCGTGCGTCCCCATGCGGGAAGACCGCGGTCTTGACGACCTCGGCGCGGCAGTGACTAGTCTCCTCTCTTGAGAACCTGTTCCAGGTGGCGACGGGAAATGATTTCGGACAACAAGACGTCGAACGAAACGCCGGCACTGATCGCCGTCGACTGGGGCACGACGTCCTTTCGCGCCTACCTGATGGGCGAACTTGGAAACCTGCTGAACTCCAGGCACAGCACGGACGGCATCATGTCCGTGAACCCGGGCGAGTTTGCGCAGACACTTGCACGCCTGTGCGGGGATTGGCACGCGGCCATGCCCGGACTTCCCACCCTCATGTGCGGCATGGTCGGAAGCAATGCCGGCTGGGCGGACGTCCCCTACCTGTCCGGACGCATCGGAATAGATGAACTCGCGGCCGGTCTCCACCCGGTGGATTTCGGCAAACATCCGGCATTCATCGTAGCTGGAGTCACAGGCAAGTCCCTTGATCGCCATCCCGACGTCATGCGTGGCGAGGAAACGATTCTTGCCGGCGCTGCCGAACTCGGCGGGATATCCGAAGGTCTGGTGTGCCTGCCGGGAACGCACTCGAAATGGATACATGTCGAGGATCGGTCCATCGCCGCGTTCTCGACCTACATGACCGGCGAACTCTTCGCCCTGCTGTCACAGAACGGTATCCTGTCCCGAACCTTCGACAGCGAGACCTCCGTCGACGATTCCGTGACGCAGTCGGACTTCGACGCCGGCGTCCGGCTTGCCCGGGACAGCGGTACCCTGGCGCACAAGCTTTTCGTCCTGCGCGCGGGAAAACTCACCGGGCAGAAGGAATGGCGTACGCAGAACGCACTCAGTGGCCTCCTTGTCGGCAGCGAGATCCTCGGCGCGATTGACGCGCTCGGATACACGCCGCAGAGTGTCATCCTCGTCGCGACGGGATCCCTCGGGGCTGCCTACCGGCGAGCACTCGACCTTCTCGAGGTCGGGCATCGATACCTGGATGCGGAAACATGCGTCCGTCAGGGTCTCTGGAACATCCACAAGGCGAGCAAGACATGACTTCATCCGCCCTCGGCAAATACCAGGACGCATTGCGTGCCCTGCCGCTGGTTCCGGTATTGAGAGGGATCTCCCCGCCCGAAGCATTGCCTGTCGTGGAGGCGCTTTACGAGGCGGGCTTCAGGATCGCCGAAGTTACGCTCAATTCTCCGCAGCCATTCAAGTCCATCACGGCCCTCGCGGAACGGTTCGGCGACCGCATGCTCATTGGCGCGGGCACCGTGACCGACCCCGATGAACCAGCAAAGGTCAGGGATGCCGGGGGCGAACTGGTCATCTCTCCGCACTATGACCGCGACATCGTCCTGAACGCGCTCGACCTCGGCATGATCGTCCTTCCCGGCGTGATGTCGCCCAGCGAATGCCTGTCGGCGCAGCGCGACGGCGCGCACGGCCTGAAAATGTTTCCCTGCGAGGCGATACCACCCGCTGCCGTCCGGGCCGTAAGAGCCGTTCTGCCTCCGGACTGCGTCGTTTTCGCAGTCGGCGGCATAGGCGCTCACAACATGAAACCCTATCTGGAAGCCGGCGCTTCCGGCTTCGGAATCGGCAGTTCCCTCTACAAACCCGGAAAGAATGTCGCGGACGTCAGGACGTCGGCGGAGGAAATCGTGGCCGGTTTCCGGGCGGACTCCGAATCCCGGGCCTGACGGCGTCCAGTCTCGTTCATGTACCGGCAATCGACCACACAACTCCGGCGGTCGACGTCCACCTGACCAAGAGACGGAAAAACTCAGGTTTCACGGACGCTTAACCAAACCCGCATTTGCGACACCGGGATTAACCCTATCATAGAACTGCGTCGCTAAGGTCCCTCCAAAGGCAGCCAAGGGTTGTCTCGACCAGGGTATGAGATGCGACGCAGACTGGACATTCGCAGAGCGTTCACGGGCATGAAATCGAGCTTGCGCGTGCAGTTTACCGTGCTTGTGACGACAATGTTCGCCCTGCTCGCGCTCGTTCTGATCGGAATCACCACCTATGCCGACATTCGCCAGGCGGACGAAGCCGCGAAGAACCAGGCACAGGAAATTTCCCGGACATTCGCCAATTTTGCCGTCCACCTGATCTCGGAAGGAGACATGTCTCCTATTTCGCAAGAGGTCTGGAACAGGGCAAAAGCCAACCGCCTCCAGCATCTCTCCATCGTCGGCAAAGACGGCAAGCGTCTTTTTTCTTGGACAGGTCAGGAATTTGTTCATCAAGACGAGCACGACCACCTCAAACACGACGTGACCGTCGACGAAAATCTGAAGCTATCGCTGGAATCGAGTTCCGATCATAACTTCTCGATCCGTCCGGTGAAGGTGCATGGCGAAACCGTCGGCGCCGTGCTGCTTCTCATGGGTCGCCCGAACCGTTTCGAACTTGTCCGGCAATTCGCGTTCCGGAACGCCATCATCGCCGTGATCGTGCTGATCTTCGGGATGCCGCTCGCGTTCCTGTTCGGACATCGGATTCTCGACCCGATCCATCAACTCACCCAGACGGCCTACAAGGTCAGCGGCGGCGAACTCGATGCCGCGTTCCCGGTATCGCGCAACGACGAGATCGGTCTTCTCTCCAAGGCCTACCAGGAAATGGTCCGGACGATTTCGGCCAACATGGAGCGGATCAATCACCTTGCCTATGTCGACCCTGTCACGGGCCTGCCGAACCGGACCCGTTTTCGCAGCAAGCTCGAGGACGCGGTCGCGAGCACGACCTGTCCCAACGGCGCGGTGCTTTTCATCGACCTCGACAAGTTCAAGAAGGTGAACGACACCTATGGGCACGATGTCGGTGATGAACTCCTGGTTGCCGTCGCCGGGCGCATCAAGAACATCGTGAAAACCATTTCGGCCAACGATCCAAGCAGGCCCGAGGCTTCGCGGTATCGTCCCCTGCTCTCAAGACTTGGGGGCGACGAGTTCGCGCTGCTGATTCCCGGCCTGCCGAATGCGGCACCTCCGAAACTCTACGCCGAACAGATCGTATCGGAGCTCTCGCAGCCGATCTCGCTCGAGGACCATTCGGTGGTTGTCGGCGCGAGCGTCGGCATCGCGCTTTATCCGGACGACGGGACCGACATCTCCTCGCTGCTCAAGGCCGCCGACATCGCGATGTACCAGGCCAAGGGCGATGGCGGGAACGGCGTGTGTTTCTTCGACCACGACCTCGATCATCAGCTGAAACGGCGCGCCGCCATCGAGAGCGAACTGCGCCGGGCCATCGCCAATCGCGAACTCACGGTTTTCTATCAGCCGAAGGTCGATTGCCAGACACTGCGCGCAACAGGCGCGGAGGCTCTCATCCGGTGGAACCATCCGGTACGCGGCATGGTTGGTCCGGATGTGTTCATCAGCATTGCCGAAGAGTCCGGGCTGATCAGCGACATGGGCGACTTCCTTCTGTCGGAGGTCTGCCGCCAGGCCATCGAGTGGGCCGTCACGATCCGTCCGATCGAGATTTCCGTGAACATTTCCATGGCGCAGCTTCATCGTCCGGACTTCGCCGAACGTACGCTGAAGGTCATAGAGGAAAGCGGAATTCCGCACGAGATCCTGGAATTCGAAGTGACCGAGTCCATGGCGATGACGGAGAACGGCTCGATCAGTTCGACGATCATGCCCTTGCGGTCGAAAGGCATCCGGTTCGCGATCGACGATTTCGGCACCGGTTATTCGAGCCTGTCGCAGCTCACGCGGCTGCCCTTCGACGTCTTCAAGATCGACCGATCCTTCATCGATGGGGTGATGGAGGACCAGAACAGCCGCGTCATCGTCCAGACGATCCTTGCCATGGCACAAAGCCTCAACTACAAGACCGTCGCCGAGGGGATCGAGACAGCCGAACAGGCGCAGTTCCTCGCCGAGCACGGGTGCACCCTCGCGCAGGGCTACTATTTCGGCAAGCCCATGCCGGCGAAGGATTTCGAGGCGTGGCTGCTCGATCGCGAGGAGCCGACCTTCCGGCGGGTCTTCAAGAAAGCCGGCGGCTTCTAGATTGTCGGCGCGGCCACCTGGCCTGTGCGGTTACTTCGACCAGATCTTGAAGGACGAGGTCCGGCGCGAAAACTCACCGACCGAACTGTTGGACCTGTCATAGGTCCGGCAAGTTCCGCCGAATTCCACATCGTCGCACAACTGGACAATGGCGCTGCCATAGTTCCGCATGGACACGATGGCGTTGTCCCATCCGTCGGGCATGACGGGTGCGACCGAGCCCGAGCCGGCACAGAACTGCGCGCCCCGGTACTTCCTCTGATTGAAAAAGCAGATCCGGTCCGTCGGATGATTGACGATGTTGAACGCGGGCCGTGGCGGCCGTTGCGGCCTGCCGGACTGCTCCCCGCCTCTTTTGCGCATCACGCGGAAGGAGGAGATCCTGTCGTCCCACCGGCGACCGACGAATTCGGCATCTTCCTCGAAGGTTCTGCACCGTCCTCCGAAACGGACGTGTTCACAGACCTCGACTTCGGCATTGCGGGCAAGGCGCACCGACGTGATCCGGTCGTTCCAGCCTTGCGGCATCCTGTTGATGCGATCCCCGTAACGCGCGCACAGCTTCTTGCCCCGATATCCGGGATTGTCGAAGAAACAGACGGCGGGCCTCTCGCGACCTTCGTCGCCGGCATTGTTGCCGACGTGCTGCTGCTGCAATTCGTCGATCACCGTGCCGAGCAGGTTCTCCAGCGGATTGCCGCTGCCTGCCGCCGGCTGCCCGCGTCCCTCCACGCGGAAGGACGAAAAACGGTTGTCCCAACGGTCCCCGACATAGGCCATGTCACGGTCAATTCTCAGACATGCCTTGTTCATCCTGCGTCCGTCGCAGAGAACGACGGACATGCCGCGCGGCACGAGCACGGACGAGATGCGATTGTTGAGGTGATCGGGGACAAGGCTCGGCGGACCGGCCCGTCCAATGCAATATTCGCGTCCACGGAAGCGGGCGTTTTCAAAGAAACACACGAGCCCCTTCCGGTTCGCTTGCGGACCCGCCGGCTTCCTGGCCGCAACGCGAATGGAAGAAATCCGGTCATCCAGCCGGTTGCCGACAAACTCTAGATCGCGGGTGATCTTTACGCATCTGCCACGGATGCCGGGTCGGTTGCACACCGCGGCCTCGGCTCGCCGGCCGATCCGCACGGACGATATCTGGTCGTCCCAGTTCTGCGGCAACTTCTCGCGGGTTTCACCGGCCGCCAGACACAGCCGCCGCCCCCTGAATCCGCGCTGGCGATAGAAGCAGGCCTGGTCCGCCGCCACACGGTCATCCTGTCCGCCGGCCGACGTGCGGACGACACGAAACGAGGAAATCCGGTCGTTCCATCGATCGCCCACGTAAGCCTGGTTTTCGTTCACGTCCTGGCAGCGACCGCGCAAGTTGGTGCGGCCGCAAATCCTGACCTTCACATTGCCGGATATGCGTATCGACGAAATCGCATCTTCGAGTTCGTCCGGAATGACCGCCACCGTTTCGCCGGCGCCACGGCAAATACGACGGCCGCGATATCCTTCATGCAGGAAGAGACAGGCGCGATCCACATCCTCTTCCGGCTGGGCGCGCCTTGCCGCCGACACCCTGTAGGACGTGATGCGGTCGTTCATCCGGTCCCCCACATAGGGGAGATCCTTCCGCACGGTTGCGCAGCGACCGCCGAAATTCGCGCTGGTGCAGACATCCACCTTCGCGCCGTCCTCGACGGTGATCGAGGAGATAACGTCGTTGAACCCTTGCAACCGCCTTATCGCTTCCCCGATTGGTGCGCAGATTCGATTGCCCCTGAACTGTGCGTCTTCATAGAAACAGACCACGTCGTCTGCCTGCGCCTGCACAGGCGCGATGCCTGGCCAGAACAGGGCGGCGACGATCAGAAGGCTCCAGCGATAACGGTTTGCCGACACGGTTCTCTCCCCTTGTATTGTTGGCCGGACCGCAACCACCCGGCTCTTGTCTCCGATTTTGCACGATTGGCGGGGATGTTCACAAGATCGGCATGAATGTCGCCTGAACGACGCAAACCCGGCGTCCGAGGAAGGGGCCTCCGACGGCAACCGCCCAGGCGGTGACGGCCCGGTTCAATTCAGCGACTGGCTGGCCCCCGCCAGAGCCCCGTCCAGAATGTCGAGCGCGCGGTCGAGGTCCTCACGGGAAATCGTCATCGGAGGTGAAAGGGTCAGCGTGCTGCCCATGGTGATCTTGAAGCTGAGCCCGCCGTCGAGGCACCGGTAGTAGACGTCTTCGGCTGCGTCGATCGCGGGGGTCTTTTCCTCGCGGTCCGAGACGAGTTCGAGACCCATGAGAAGTCCCCTGCCCCGCACGTCGCCTACGAGCCGGTAGGCGTTCTTCATTTCGCGCAGCCGGTCCATTGCGTGGCGCCCGAGTTCGGCGGCACGGTCCACGAGGCCTTCGTCCTCGACGATCTCGATCGTCGTCAGGGCCGCACGCGCTGTAACCGGGTTCTTCTCGTGCGTGTAGTGGCCGATGGCGAAAGGTGCCGCGGCGTCGAGACCGGGGCGGCAGAGCGCTGCCGCTATGGGAAGCATTCCGCCACCGAGCGCCTTGCCCATTACAAGAATGTCCGGGCAGACCTCGTCGTGTTCGCACGCGAACATCCGGCCGGTCTTGCCGAGACCGGTGGGTATCTCGTCGAAGATGAGCAGCGCGCCATGGTCGTCGCAGGCCTGGCGAACCGCTTTCCAGAATCCCGGCGGCGGGATGTACGGCACGGCACGGGCGGGCTCGGCGACGACAGCGGCGACATCACCTTCGCGTTCGAGCACGTAGCGCACCATGTTGGCGCAGGCCATGCGGCAGAGATCGAGCGGTGGCGCACCGTCGATGTCCCTGTAACCATAGGCACAGCGGTAGCAGGCGAATGGCGCCACATGTTCGGCACCGGGCATGAGCGGGCCCGCGATATGGCTGCGGAACAATGCTTCACCTCCCACCGTCGCCGCACCGAATCCCGCGCCATGGAAGGCGTCCCAGAACGAGATGGTCTTGAAACGCCCGGTCGCCGCACGGGCGACCTTGAGCGCGACCTCGATCGCATCCGAGCCCCCGGTGGTGAAGAGGCACCGGCTGAGATCGCCCGGCGAAATCTCGGCGAGTTTCCGTGCCAGGTCTGCCGCCGGCCGGCAGGCGAAACGCCTGGGCGCGAAGGGCAGGTCGTCCATCTGTTTCCGGATCGCTTCCTTGAGCCGGGGATGCCCGTAGCCGATATGGTGGGCGCTGTTGCCATGGAAATCCATGTAGCGCCGGCCATCGAGCGTCTCGATCCAGATGCCTTCGGCCTTGGCGATCGTGTCGAGGCATGGGGTCGACACGGACTGGTGGAGAAACAGGCGTGCATCTTCGTCTATGAGTTCGCGCGAGGCGGGCCCGACATTGGCCTGCGACCATGCGAGCCTGCGCGCGCTGAGATTCGATTCACCTTCGGACTGGAACGCGGCCTGTTTTTCCGTTGTCATGCGTCTATTCCAATCTCCTGCGTGCCCGTGGGCACGTGCTCTCTCGAGGGTCAAAAACGGGCTGGGTCGTACGGCGCGACATCCGTGTTGATCGGCCGCCCGGCGATCATCGACGAGACGATCTCGCCGGTTTCGGGCGCTCCGGTCAGACCCAGATGCCCGTGGCCGAAGGCCGTCACCACATCCGGGCAGTCCGGCACCGGCCCGATCGCGGGAAGGTCGTCCGGCAGGACCGGTCGCGGACCCGACCATACATCCTTGCGCGACAGGTCCGCTCCGGGAAACATCTTGCGCGCAACCTCGACGAGGTTTTCCGCCCTGCTCCAGTCTGGCGTGTCATCGGGGCCCGTAAACTCGACCGTTCCGGCAATCCTCAGGCCGTTTTCCATGTCCGTGCCGACGACATGGTGCCGGGTTTCCATGATGGTGTTCGATAGACTGATCCCCGAATTGGCAAAAGATACGTGGTATCCGCGTTTCGTCGCCAGCGGTATCCTGAGGCCGAGGGGACCGACGAGCCTGTGCGACCAGGCTCCGGCCGCCACGACCACCTTGTCGGCTACCATTTCACCCGATGCAGTTTCCACGGCCACACCGCCGTCAAGCAACGGGCTCAACCGGCCCACCTCCGACCTGACGACTTCTCCGCCCTGCCTTTCGAACAATCCCGCAATCACTTGTACGAGACGCTGGGGATTGGTCGTGTAGCCCTGCGGCCCGAGACTGATCGCTGACTTGTAGGCGTACGAGAGATCCGGTTCTCTCTCCCTCAGTTCGCCCGCCGACAGGGCCGCGATGGTCGCTCCCTTCGCCCGCCTCAACTGCCATTGCAACTCGTCAAAATCGTGCGAGACGTCCTCATCGAAGACGTAGATGTAGTCGCTTTCCCGAATCAGTTCCGGTGCGCCGGCCTCCGCCGCCAGGGTCTTGTACCGCTCCACCGTAAGGTGGTTGAGCGCGAACATCGCGTCAGACGTGCGTTGCGCACGCGACAGGTTCGACGCCATCAGGAACCTGAGAAACCAGGGCACAAGCCCGGGAAACCTCGACCACCTGATCTTGAGCGGCCCCTTCCGGTCGAGCAGCCATCCGGGAACGTTCCTCGCGATCCCTGGCATCGGGAAGGGCACGCAACTCCATGATGCAAGCACACCGGCGTTGCCATAGGAACACGCTTCGCCGGGTGCGAGGCGGTCGACCAGCGTGACCGACATGCCGAGTCTTCTGCAGGCCATCGCCGTACATACGCCGACGATCCCCGCACCGATGACGATTACCCGCGTGTTTTCCATGGCAGCGCCGCCTGTTTTTTCCGGCCAGTCTCACAATCCGGTTGTCGCGAGGCGAAGATGTACTCCGGCAACGCAAGCCGCAAAACCCGGGAAATGGAAATGTCGCGTGAAAATTTTGGATTCGACAAGACCCGTTGCATGCTTGAACTAGGCGAATGACAATTCCCGTTCCGCTCGGCGCGACGTCCGTCGCCTGCCGGCTCCAGTCACTCCAGGCCCTGTCATGAAACCACTGGACATCCTGATGGCCGTCAGTGTTCCGGTGTGCTGGGCGACGGGTTTCGTCGTCGCCAAGGTCGCGATCACGGACTTCCCGCCGATCCTGCTCATGGCCTTCCGCTTCCTGCTGACCGCACTGGTGCTGGTCTGGTTCTTCAGACCTCCACGGGCCCTATACGGGAAGCTGTTTCTCATCGCGCTCATCGCCGGATCGGTTCAGTATTCGCTGACCTTCTCGGGACTCAGACATCTGGACGCATCGACGGCCGGGCTGATCGTACAGTCCGAGGTCCCCTTCGCGGCGCTGGTCGCGGCGATCTTCCTCAAGGAACATGTCTCGTTGAAGACGATCGCGGGCATGGTTCTCGCTTTTGTCGGCGTGATCGTCATATCCGGAACGCCGAGCCTCGCCGGGCAGGAAATCTACGTCGCGATGGTGCTCGGCGGAGCCTTCACGTGGGCGGTGGGCCAGGTGATGGCGCGCTCGGTCGGCGAGATCGGCGGCTTCGTCATGATTACCGGCGTGGCCATGTTCGCAGCCCCCCAGCTCTTCGTCGCGAGCCTCCTGTTCGAAACAGGCCAGATCGAGGCGATCCGCAACGCAACACCCATAGTCTGGATCGCGATCCTCTATATGGGCCTGGTCATGACCGCCATCGCCTACGCCATCTGGTACAACCTGATCGGCCGCTTCCCCGTCAACAGCGTCGCACCCTTCCTGCTCCTGCTGCCCGTGGCGATCGTCGCCGAGAGCACGCTGTTTCTCGGCGAGTCCCTTACGGTGTACAAGATTGCCGGAGGCGCGCTCATCATCGCGGGCGTCGCTCTCGTGACGATCACCAGGGGACCCGGGAAACCTGCAGAAGAAGCGGTCCGGCCGGAAACATGACAGACACCGTAGAAAACCACTATTCGTCCGGCAGCCTGCTGCAACGTATCCGCGAGGCGTTCGAGAAGGACGGCCGGGCCTGGGAAGAGGTCACCGCCGAAGACCTGGAGATGTTCGATCATTTTCACGGGCGCGGCTGCGAGGCGACGCTGGAAGTGGCCGCCTCGCTCGACCTTCATCCGGGCCAGGACGTCCTCGACATAGGATGCGGTATCGGCGGTCCAGCTCGCTCGATGGCGCGGCGCTACGGCGTGAACGTCACCGGAGTGGACCTCACGCGGGAGTTCTGTGAGGTCGCCGAAATCCTGAACCGCCACGTGGGATTGTCGGAGAAGGTCCATGTCCGGACGGCGAGCGCGACAGACCTGCCGTTCGCAGAAAGCACGTTCGACCGCGCATACTGCCAGAATGTCGGCATGAACGTAGAGGACAAGCCGCGGCTGTTTTCGGAAGCTTTCCGGGTCCTCAAACCCGGCGGGCTCTTCGCCCTCTCCGAACTGACAATGGGCGACGGCGGCGACCCGATCTATCCGACTCCCTGGTCGGGCGACGGAAGCGGCAGCTTCCTGGTCTCCCCGGACGACCTGCGTGAACTGACGCAGACGGCAGGCTTCGAGGTGATCCGTTTCGCCGACGAAACCGACAAGAGCATCGCCCACGCCGCGCGCATGCGGGAACAGGTCGCGGCCTCCGGACCGCCGGTCATCAGCACCTTGCTGCTCATGGACACCCGGGCCCTCGAAAAAGGCCGGAACACGGCAAGGAACATAGCCGAAGGCCGGACGATCCCTGTCGAGATGGTCTGTCGCAAGCCGTGACGTTCAGCCGTCAGCCTTCGAGACACGATAGGCGCAGCGCCGCGCTCCGGCGACGATGTGTTCTGTCCTTTCCCAATGTGCCTCACCCTCGAAAAGCCGGCTGAAAATCTCAAGCTCGGAACGGCAGAACCCCTGACAGACCTTGGCCGCAGCGCAGATAGGACAGTGGTTCTCGGTAAACACGTAGTCCCCGGTGCCGGCCCGCGTCACCTCGGCCATGTAGCCTTCCGCACTGCGGCATTTCGCGAGGAGCCTAAGTTTGTCACCCAGGCTGCGGCCGCTCGAGATCTTCGACTCGTAGCTATCGAACATGTTCCGCTCGCGTCGCGATACGACCCGTTCGAGGCCCTCGTCACCGTACAGCTCGCGAACCGCTCCGATCATGTCGAGCGTGAGGTCGGCATGGCGGTCGGGGAACCTGTCATGGCCCTTGCCGCTCAGGGACCAGTAGCGCTTCGGGCGTCCGACGGTCTCCCGCCGGTCCTCGAATACAAGCAGTCCGTCCTGGGACAGCCGGTCGAGATGCTGGCGCACGGCGACGGGCGTTATGCCGAGTTCCCGCCCAAGGTCGCTGGCCGTCTGAGGGCCGCGCGCCTTGAAGGCATAGAGTATCCGGTCCGGAGTTCGGTCGTTGCTGTCCAAGAAAAACGCACCTCTTATTTGGCAAGTTCTTTGTTGTTTAACAGGATGGGATTCATCTTTCCAGCCGCTTGCGCATTTCAAGCCGGGTGACTTCGAGGCCTCCACGGGTTTTCCATGTGCCGGTCTCCACAAGCCGGTATCCCTTGGCCTCGTAGAACGGGCGGCCGTTGAGGCTCGCCGAGATCCGCACCAGTCCGAAGCCCTGCGCAGCGATGATCCGTTCGGCTTCCGCCAGCAGGCGCCCGCCGATGCCGCGCCGCGCCCATGCCGGATCGACGTAGAGCGCAAGGACCTCGCTGTCCCTGCAGGACGCGAACCCCGCCACGTGCCTCTCGTCGACGATCGCGAGAATGAACGTTTCGCCGTTTTCGCGCATCGCCTTGGGGTACCGGTCGGGCGACAGGCCGTGGGCCCAGCTTTCAACTTCCTCCCGGGAATAGGATTGCCGGCCGAGTTCGAGAATCGAACTGCGGTGGATACGGAATATCTCGTCGCGATCGTCCGGACCGCCGGGGCGAAGCGTGACCTCTGTATCGTGCGGTCCGGACATCCTGATCCTGCTTCCGATGCGAGTCCTGGGCTGTGAGACGGACGGTGTTCAAAGCCCGGTCATGGCGTTAATGTTACCCCGGTTACGACACCGGGAGGCCAATCATAGATGACTGCAACACACAGGGAATCGCTCATCGAGGCAACCAAGATGCTCATGTGCCAGCACGGCTACGAAGCCATGAGCCCAAGGATGATTCTCAACGAAAGCGGTGCTGGACAAGGCAGCCTCTATCATCATTTTTCCGGAAAGCAGGATCTGGCCTCCGTCGCACTTGCCGAGATATCGCGTGAAATGACGGCCGAGTTCGACCGCATATTCAGCTCCGAACGCGGCCCTCTGGAGCGGATCGAAGCCTATCTGGATCTTGAAAGAAACGGCCTCGATTGCTGCCCGCTCGGTCGCCTCTCGAGCGAGGCGATCATCCACGAAGAGACGATACGCGAACCGGTTCGCGAGTATTTCGATCACGTCCAGCGCGGCCTCGCTCGCGCCCTCAAGGAGGCGCGACGGAAGGGCCTGATCGCGAAATCGGTCAAACCGAAAGTGGCAGCAGCAACACTCGTGGCGATCATCCAGGGTGGTTTCGTCCTCAGCCGCGCCCATCACGATGCCGGGGCCATGGAACGGGTACGCAAGGGTGCACGCCAGTTCATCGACGGGCTCAGGAACTAGGCGCCAGGGGAGTTGCAGATGGCTGAAGGATCGGACAGGCAGGAAGCGCAGTCGACCGTCTTTATCGAAAACGACCGGACACGGGTGACCGAGTGGCGCTTCGCTCCGGGGGCGCATACCGGTTGGCACCGGCACGAGTACGATTACGTGATCGTGCCTCTGCTCGACGGCACTCTCCACATCGACACCGGCGATGGCGAGATATCCACCGCCGAACTCAAGCTGGGCGTTCCCTATTTCCGCAAGACCGGCGTCGAGCATGACGTGATCAATGCGAACGCGTTCGAGTTCGCGTTTCTCGAGGTCGAATTCCTGCGGTAAACCGGAAAGGTCCGGGAGCGCACCCGATGAAAGACAGCGCACTTTTCAAGATCGGTGCCACGGGCGCAGTCATTTCCGCGCTTTGCTGTTTCACACCCCTGCTCGCGACGCTTCTCGGTGCAATCGGACTCGCCGGAGCCATCGTCTGGATCGACGTCGTCGCACTGCCCCTGCTCGCCATATTCCTGGGGATGCTCGCGATCGCTATCTACCGGCTGCAGTTCAGGTAAAACCGGTTTCGCGGGCAAGTCCGGGGGTGCCGCGCGGGCTCAGATGAGCTCGTCGTGGCGATCGTCGGTTTCGCCGTAGCGGCTCAACGCCGGCTTCTTCAGACCGTCATACAGACGGTCGATCCCGGTATTGATCTTTTCGTTTTCGCGCTCGAAGAGGCTGTTTCCGGCCAGGTCGCTGTCGACGAGGAATGGGCCGAAATTCTCGACCTCGAGCACCCACATGGCTTGCGCGATTCCCAGTTCGTCGAGCCAGTGCACGTCGCGGACCGACTTGATCCCACGGCCAAGCAAGGCGCCGGTCCCGTATCCGACTGTCGTGAGGTAGATGGCGCCGTTGGGTACGAAATAGCGGCGGTAGATCTCCCCGCTCATACCGCCCTTGCCGATGATGACCTTGGTGCCGGACAGTTCGAACCACCGGTCGAGCCATTTGGCGAAACGGAAACTTGCGGTGGCCGTCACCGCGCCGACGCGGTAGGTGCCGTCGTCCTCGACCGAAGCCGCCGGCGAGCAATGGAAGTTCACGTTCGACAGGGCCCTGATATCGACCGGCGGTGTCTCACCATCGTCGACGATCCGCCGGTAAAGTCCTTCCCGGCCGGTGTAGATCGTTCCGTTCAGGTAAACGACGGTCCCGATTTCCAGACCCTCGAGATCACCGTCCCTGACGGGAACGTCGAGCTTCGCGGTTTTCATGCCGTGGCCTCCAGTTCGGCTGCCCAGTCGACGCTTTCACGCCTGTGATAGGGGGTGAACCAGTTGGGGTCCGTCCGGTATTCGATACGGCCATCGGCGAAGATGCGGGCGACGGCACGCCGCGAAGAGAGACAGAAACTGTGCACGCTCACCGGCATGCCGCCGGTATGGGTGTAGGCGATCTCCACATGGCAGTCGACGACCATGCTGCTGCCGACGAAGCCCATCGGCCCCATGCCGATCCTGTTGCCCATGTCCTTGAGTTCGGCCTCGAGTTTAGCCACCTGCGGGTCGGGATGGACGTCGCCAACCGTGCGCAGGCACGCCGCCTGCTTGCCGATGGTCATGCAGGTGTCCTTCGAGCCGCCAATGCCGACGCCAACGATGGCCGGCTGGCAGGCAAGTCCGCGGCGGCCGAACTGGACCATCACGTCGAGGAAAAAGCGCTTGATCCCGTCGATGCCGTCACCGGGAAACAGCATCCTGTAGTCGGTGCCGAACAGCCCGCCCTTGTGGACGGTGATGATGTCGATCCAGTCCGCGTCGGGTTCGAACGTGTACTCGATCTCGGGTGCCAGGACCCCGACATTGTTGTTGTTGTCCTTTCGCGACAGAGGATGCACGCGGTTGGGCCTGAGGGGGATCTCCCGCGTCGTCTGCGCGGTCGCGGACCGCAGCGCGTGTTCGAGAGCGATCATCCCGCCCTCCACCCGGGCCTCGTTGCCGGCCTTCACGTAGAAACGCGGCAGGCCGGTGTCGGCGCACATGGACCTGCGGTCCTGTTCGGCGACGTCCCAGTTGTCGATCATGGCCTCGAGCACGAAGCGCGAAAGATCTTCCGACTCCTCGTCGACCATTTCGCGTACGCCGTTCTTGTAATCGTCGGGGATGACGATAGCGGCCCGTCGCATGATTTCCTTTGCCGCCTCGCTGACGGCGCCGATGGGGATGCTCTTGTCAGGCATCGACCGCGTCCTCCTCTCGCTCTATGAGCGTCTGTCCGGGTTTGACCCGGGTGAATTCCGCCGGCTTCCGCGTTACCTCCCACTGCCCGGGAAGGGGTTCGCTCACCTGGATGATCATGGTGCGCTCCAGGGAACCGGCCTCGGGAAAGTCCTCGCGGTAATGTGCGCCGCGGGAGTTGTCCCTGGCGATGGCCGATCGGGTGATCGCCTTGCTCACATGGATCTGGCTCTTGAGGTTCAGCCAGTCATGCCATGTAAGATTGTACGCCCGACCGTTGTCGTCCAGCCCGGTGGCGTCGAGTTCGTCGGCGAGTTCGTCCAGCGCCGTCATCGCCTTTCTCAGGCCCGCACCCGAGCGCGAAATCCCCACGGCATCCCACATCAGTTCGAGGAGCCGGTTCCTGATTCCGTTGATGTTCCCGGCCGGGCGCTGAAACGGCCTGAGCGTATGCGTCATCCAGTAGTCCAGCAATTCCTGGTCCGGCTCGCTGAGCTGGCCTTCGGTCGGTGCATAGTCCGCCATGCTGTCTCCGGCGACGCCGCCGAATACGGTGGAGTTCGCCACGCCGTTGCCACCGAGACGGTTGGCGCCGTGTACCCCGCCGGAATCCTCGCCTGCGCAAAACAGGCCTTCGAGCGCCGTGCGGCAGTCGACGCCGAAGACGAGCCCGCCCATCAGGTAGTGCGCCGTCGGCACGACCTCGACATTTCCCGAGACCAGGTCGAAACCGCAGTCGTGGCACCGCTTGACCATGCCCTTGAACTTCGACCGCACCATGTCCGCGTCGAGATGCGCCATCGTGATGTAGAGGCCGCCGGACGGGCTGGTGCGCCCTTCCCGCATTTCCTGGTACATGGCCCGGCTGACGATATCGCGCGTCGCACGCTCCTCGCGATCGTCATAGCGATGCATGAAGCGGTTCTTGTCGCCGTTCAGGAGATAACCGCCTGCGCCGCGCAGCCCTTCCTCGATGATCGTCCCCGTCATGCGAGTATCGGGTCCGGCGAGCAGCCCGGTGGGATGAAACTGGACCATCTCCATGTCGCGCAGCGTCAAGCCGGCGGACAGCGCCATGGAGAGGCCGTCGCAGGACTTGTCCCCCGATGGCGTATGGTAGCGGTACATGGTCGGGCCGCCACCGGTCGCCAAGAGCACCGCCTTCGCCTGGACGAGGTGAAACTCGCCGGTGCGCATGTCGACGAAGAGCACTCCGGAAATCCGGTCGCCGAGCGTATTGCGGATCAAGGCAACCGCACGATGGTCCTCCAGGCGTCCGATCCCTCTTGCCCATGTCTGTTCGGCGAGCCGGTTGACGATCTCGATGCCCGTCAGGTCGCCCTTGTGCACGGTGCGGTCGAAGGTCTGGCCCGCGAAGGCCTTCTGGTGGACCGTACCGTCCTCGTTGCGGTCGAAGAAGCAGCCGTAGCGGTTCTCGAGTTCCCGTATGCAGTCCACCGCACCGTTCACGAGCTTCCAGGCGAGTTCCTGGTCGTTGATCCATTTCCCGCCTTCGATCGTGTCCATGAAATGACGTTCGATGGAGTCGCCCGCACCGATCGCGACGTTGTATCCGCCCTGCACCATACGGGTACACCCGCACTTGCCCAGCAGGCCCTTGACCGCGATGGTGATGTCCAGGTCCGGGTTGGCGTCATGGGCGTGCAATGCCGCCATGAGGCCCGCACCGCCGGCGCCCAGGATGAGAATATCCGTCGTGGACCGACCTATCGTTTCCTGCGTCATGACGCCCCCAGAACAAGTGCCACGAATGCGAACAGCGCCGCGCCGGTCGCCCCGGACATTATGGCCAGCCTCACCCAGCGAGCGTCTCGGGCAGAGGCGTCGTGAAACTCGATCACCAGAATGCGAAGCCCACCCGCCAGGTGCAGCACCAAAAGGCCGAAGAGGATCATTTCGGCGAGTTTCACCGCGGTCCTGTCCGACCATTCTATGAAGCCCGAAAAGCTTGCGTCGTCGCTTATGGCGGTGCCCAGAACGTAGAAATGCACCGGCAGGAACAGGACCAGTGCCAGGCCCGACAGCCGGTGCAGAAGAAACGCCCAGTACTGCGCATGGTCGCGAAAGGCCAGGAAACGAACGCTCATGTCACGGCTCCGACCGCGTGAAGACCGAGACCGGCGAGAGCCACAAGGGCGAGAAACGCGAGGATGTTGGCGACGGGCGCGGTGGCAGGGGTAGCTTCGAGCACAATGTTCCGCAAGCCGATCGCACCGTGTACCGCGACCGCGATCACGAAGAGCCCGTAGAACGCCGCCCAGAACCAGCTTCCCTGCGTGCGGCCGAGAATCTCTTCAGCCGTCAGCCCGCCATGGACCGCGAACAGAATTACGAGAGCGTGGACGATGACGAGCGGCGCCAGGAGCGCCCCCGTTCCGCGCTGGGCCAGGTAAAGCGCGTTATCCATGGTCTTCCGCGCCTTCGGCGTTCGCGGCCGACTTCCGGGCCGGCTTGCGTTTCCACGGCAGGCGGACCGTCGCCTGCTTCGCACCGATGATCGATCCCAGGGGATCCAGTTCCTTCGGGCAGACGGCCGTGCAATTGCCCATGCTGTGGCACCGGTGACAGCCGCCGCCGGACAGCAATGCGCTTCGACGGTCGTCCTGGGCGCCGTCGCGCACGTCGTTCAGCAAGGCCCATGACCGGTTTATCGCGGCAGGTCCGAAATAGCGTCTGTCTCCGGCGACGGTGTCGCAGGCCGCGTAGCACACGCCGCATCCGATGCACTCGATCGCGGCGTCGGCCGCCTGGCGCTGGGTGGATCCGGGCTCGACAACGGCCATGTCGTCGGCGTCAGCGTCCGAAGGCTTGAAATACCCGCGCGCGTCTCGCCATTTCTCGAAGAATTCGGTCATGTCGACCACGAGGTCCCGGACATGGTCAAAACCGCGAAGCGGTGCAAGGGTCAGTTCGCCGTCGCCGGCGACCGCGTCCACGTGCGTCCGGCAGGTCCAGCGCGGCCGGCCGTTGACCGTCATGGCGCAGGAGCCGCACACGCCCACGCGACACGCGAAACGGTAGGCAAGGGTCGGATCGATCTCGCGCTGGATATGGGTCACAACGTCGAGCACCGTCTGGCTTTCCCGTTGCGGTACGCGAAAGGACTGGGTCTCGCCTTCGCCCGCCGAGCCGCGAAAGACGTGAACGAGGATCTCTCCCTTGTTCCGATTTTCCGATGCTGTCATGCGTGAGGCGCCTCCGGACCCGATGATAGCAAACGCCATGTCATCGCGGTATACGGTTCGCGATTTATTCCGGCATCAATAACATTATGTTTTAGAGATAATAATCGACTTCGATATATATGTTTGTTGCATCGAGTTATAACTCTCTTGAAACGCCCCGACCGAATGAAAAAGCCGATACCGAAATACCGGTCCGTGTCCGACGCAATCGAGAACCTGATCCTCGCCGGGAGGTTCGGGCCGCGGGGGCGGCTGCCAAGCGAGCTCCGCTTGGCGAAGCAGCACGATGTCAGCCTCGGCACGGTCCGACGCGCCCTGGACCTCCTCGAACGCAGGGGAGCGGTCGTGCGGCGCCACGGTGCGGGCACGTTCGCGACGGCTGGCTACGCGCCGCCGAGAGAAAGCCGCGCGCCCGAGAGCGAACTGCGATACTTCCGGTTCGTTGACAAGGAGAGCGGTACATACCTCTCGGTACACTCCCGCGTCACGTCGATCGACCGTGTCCTTCAGAACGGGCACTGGTCGGCGCAAATCGGCGAGGACGCGGATTTCATCCGGCTCATGCGCCTGCTTCGCGTGGGGGACGAGTTCGAGATCGACAGCGCCATCTATTTCCGGACCCGGGATGCGCAAGGCCTTCTGGCCAACCGTCCCGTGGATTTCGACGGCGTTCTCATTCGCGATCATGTCCGCAGGAAGTTCGGGCTGGAAACCGCGAAAACCACTCAAACGATCCGATCCGTCAGCCTGCCGACGTCGGTTTGCCGGCGCATCGGCGCCTTGCCGGGTACAGCCGGCCTGCGGTGGGACATCGTCTCGGTCGATCGTGCCGGTCACGCCAACTCGGTACAGCGCGTGCACGTGCCACAGACAGACCGGCCGCTGGCGATCAACGATCGAGCGTATCCCTGACGGCGGAAACAAGGGTTTTCACCTTCGGGCCGATGTCAACGGTCGGCACGCCGGCGAACCCGAGCAGCAGGCCCTGACGGCTGACCGGTCCGGAAAAGTAGGTGGAAAGCGCCGGCGCGGTGATGCCCTCTTTCGCGGCACGCGCGGACACGTCGGTGTCGCGAAGCCGGCTGTCCGGCTCCGGCCGGAAACGGGCGACGAGATGCAGACCGGCATCCTGCCTTTCGACTTCGAGAATGTCGTCCGCGTTCGCCTGCAGCTCGGAAATCAGACACTCCTGGCGGGTGCTGTAGAGCCTTCGCATTTTCCGGATGTGAGCCGAGAACCGGCCGCTGGACACGAACTCGGCGAGTGCTGGCTGGGCCGGCGTTGCGGCAAGTGTCCCGTAGCCGCCCTGAACGGCAAGCACCGCCGGGATGATAGACCGCGGCACGCAGATCCAGCCCAGACGGAGGCCGGAAAACATCACCTTCGAGAAACTGCCGAGATAGATCACCCGGCCGGCCTGGTCGAGAGAGGAAAGCGCGGCGATCGGTCTCCCGGTATAACGGTATTCGCTGTCATAGTCGTCTTCGACGATCCAGCCACCCGCTCTCTGCGCCCAGTCGATGAGCGCGAGTCGCCGCGCCAGCGGCATCGTCATGCCCAGGGGGTATTGCCGGGACGGCGTGACGAATGCCAACCGCGCGTCCGGATGGTTTTCTTCCGCCCGTTCCGGATCGAAACCGTCGCTGTCCACCGGGACATGGGCAATCGAGGCGCCCTGCCCTCTCAGGACATCGGCCACCGTGCGATACCCCGGGTCTTCCATCCAGACCGTGTCCCCTTTGTCGAGCAGCGTCCGCGCGAGCAATTCGACCGACTCGCGTGCGCCCGACGTCACGACGACCTGGTCAGGGTCGCAGTTCAGTCCGCGCATCTGCCGCAGGTAATCCGAAATGGCCTCGCGCAGCGGCCCGTACCCGCCCGGGCTGCGTGCGAAAAGCCAGTCGCTGTCGGGCATGCGCTGCGCCCTCGCCATGGTGCGCATCCAGTCGTCCACGGGAAAGTCCCGCACGTCGGTCATGCCCGGATCGAAGGCGCGCTGGGGTAGTTCCGCCGGCGCCTTCAGCGCGCGCTCGGCCCTCGCCGCCAGTCGCGGTTCATCCGGCTCGGCGCTGCGCTCCTTCTGCGGCGGCCGTCCGGCGGACATTTCCAGTGTCAGGTCCGGGATGTCCCGGCTGACGAAGGCTCCGGAACCCACCTTTCCCTCGAGATAACCTTCCGACTGAAGCTGGTCGTACGCCGCGAGGGTCGTCGTGCGCGACACATTGAGATCTTCGGCAAGCGCCCGCGTGGACGGCAATCGCGCGCCCGGAGCTAGCCTTCCCTCGAGGATGAGCCCGCGGACAGCCGCATAGATCTGCACGTAGGCCGGACCGCCATCGCGGTCGATCGCCACGTTCATCAGGGCGAGATTGTGTTTCGTGTCGGCCATGGCCCAGACCGTCCTTTCGGCAACAATGGCACTGTCTATACTCGAACAATCCGCTGATCGTATATAGCCATTTTCAGCGCCAGACGATTGCGGCCGGAGCATGCCGAAGTCTCCCGATAACCACGGCTATTGCTCTTCCATAATTTTTGTTTAAGCCATTGCACCCAACGCGCCTGACGAACACTATCGCGCCATCACGAACCGGTTGGCGCTTTGCATGCCGGAAACCGTCATATGCCCTGGAAAAAGACCTTCGATCTCAGATCCATGGACATTTTTCTCACTGTGGCAGAGTCCGAGAGCATGGCACTCGCAGCCAGAAAGCTCCAGATCACGCAGGCCGCCGTGTCTCAAAGCATAAGTAAAATTGAAAAAGAACTTGGCGCGACCCTCATCGACCGCAGCCTGCGTCCGCTCCGGCTCACGCCTGCCGGCCATGTCCTGCGGGACAGGGCCCGCCATCTGCTTGACCTCGCGAACGAGACCCGTCTTGCGGTCAGCGGAACCGGGCCCGTGTCCGTGGCGAAACTGCGGATGGCCGTGCTCAACTCTATGGCCGGGTCCCTGCTGCCGCACCTGTTCGACGACCTGTCGGGCCGAATGGGCATCGACGACGTGACCATGTGGTCCGGTTTCTCCATCGAACACAATGCCGCCTTGCTCAACCGCGAGGTCGACGTCATCATCACGACCGAGCCGATGGACACGGTCGGCGATCTCGAGACGTTCGAGTTGCTGCGGGAACCCTATATCGTCGTGCTGCCGGCCGGTTCCACCGCACCGGGTGGCGAACTCGACCGCCTGCCGGTCGAGAGGCCGCTTCTGCGGTACAGCACCAGGAATCTCATGGGCCGGGCGGTCGACCAGCACCTGCGGCGCCTGCGCATATCGGTCCCTCGCCGGATCGAGTTCGATTCGTCGTGGTCGATCGGCCGTATGATGGCGAGCGGGCGCGGCTGGGCGATCATGACGCCGACCTGCCTGCTCGAAGCCAACCTCCATCCAAGCCAGGTGCAGTGCTTCAGGTTTCCGTCAGTTCCCTTCACACGGCGTCTCTATCTCGTCGCACGGGCCGGCGAACTCGGCGCGTTGCCCGGTCAGATCGCCGATGCCTGCAGGACAATTCTCGACACGTCGGTTCGCCATGAGATTTCGGACTTCGGTCAATGGCTGAGCCGGGAAATGAACATTCCGGACGTCAACAGCCGGCCGGCCACGCCAGATGGCGGACCGTCCGGCCAGCAACAGGAACGAAGATCGTGAAAGACCATGTTCAGGTCGCCGTCATCGGTGGCGGCGTCGTCGGCTGTAGCGTGCTTTACCATCTCGCGAAACACGGGGCGAAAGATGTCGTGCTACTCGAGCGCGACGAACTGACGTCCGGCTCGACGTGGCACGCCGCGGGCGGCATGCACACCCTCAACGGCGACCCGAACGTCGCCAAGCTGCAGGACTACACGATCCGCCTCTACAAGGAGATCGAGGAGATTTCCGGCCAGTCCTGCGGCCTGCACGTCACCGGAGGCCTCATGCTCGCCGATACGCCGGAGCGCATGGAGTTCCTGAAACTCATGCGCGCCAAGAGCCGTTATCTCGGTATCGAGAACGAGCTCATTTCGGTCGACGAAGCCGCCGAACTCTACCCGCTGATGGACAAGTCGCATTTCGTCGGAGCGCTCTACGAACCGTTCGAGGGCCACTGCGACCCGTCGGGCGTCACCAATGCCTATGCAAAGGCCGCCCGGGTCCACGGAGCCGAGATCTATCGCCATACCAAGGTCGAGGACCTGGTGTCGCGTCCCGACGGCACCTGGGACGTGATCACCGACAAGGGCAACATTCATGCCGACCATGTCGTCAATGCCGCGGGGCTCTGGGCGCGCGAAGTCGGCCGCATGGTCGGCCTGGAACTGCCCGTGCTCGCCATGGAGCACATGTACATCCTCACCGAGGAAATGCCCGAGGTCGTCGAGTACAACAAGTCCGCCGGCAAGGAACTGGTCAAGATCATCGACTTCGGCGGGGAGATCTACATCCGCCAGGAACGCACCGGCATGCTCATGGGCACCTACGAGAAGGCCGGCGTGCCATGGTCCGAGAAGGAAACGCCGTGGGATTTCGGCCATGAACTGCTGCCGCCCGATCTTGACCGGATCGCACCTTCGCTCGAAGTCGGGTTCAGCCACTTCCCGGCATTCGAACGGACCGGCATCAAGCAGATCATCAACGGCCCCTTCACGTTCGCGCCGGACGGCAATCCGCTGATCGGTCCCGTTCAGGGGCTGCCCAACTACTGGTGCGCCTGCGGAGTGATGGCCGGTTTCAGCCAGGGTGGCGGCGTCGGCCTGTCGCTCGCGAACTGGATACTGGAAGGCGACCCGGGCGCGGACGTCTGGGGCATGGACGTGTCGCGCTACGGCGACTGGGCCACCATGGCCTACACGAACGCAAAGGTGCGGGAGAACTATTCCCGCCGTTTTCAGATTTCGTACCCGAACGAGGAGCTTCCGGCCGCACGTCCACACCGCACCACGCCGATCTACGACCGCCTCAAGGAGCACAACGCGGTATTCGGGTCCGCCTACGGCCTCGAACACGCCCTGTGGTTCGCGCCTGCGGGCAGCCCGGCGCAGGAAACGGTGACCTTCAAGCGTTCGAACGCGTGGGACTCCGTGCGTGCCGAATGTGAAGCGGTGCGCAATGCCGTCGGCATCGTGGAAACCTCGAGCTTCGCCAAGTACGAGGTCGGCGGTCCCGACGCCGAGGCCTGGATTTCGCGCATGCTCGCCAACCGCACACCTGCAAAAGGCAAACTCATCCTGTCTCCCATGCTCAACGACAACGGCAAGCTGATCGGCGACTTTTCCGTGGGCAAGCTGGACGAGGAGCGCTTCTTCATCTTCGGTTCGGGCGTGGCGGAGAATTACCACATGCGCTGGTTCCGTCAGCATCTCCCGGCGTCCGGCGTCGAACTCAAAGCCCACGGTCTCGGCCTCGTCGGGCTGTCCATCGCCGGCCCGAAGTCGCAATCCCTGCTCGCCAAGGTCGCGTCGCGGGATGTCTCGACGGCCGCTTTTCCGTTCATGTCCTTTGCCCGGATGGACGTGGGACAGATCCCTGCCCTTGTCGGTCGCATTTCCTTCACCGGAGACCTCGGCTACGAAATCTGGGTCACGCCGGAATACCAGACCGCGCTGTTCGACCTCCTGATGAACGAAGGCGGCGAGTTTGGCATCCGTCCCTTCGGTGCACGGGCTCTCACGTCGCTCAGGCTGGAAAAGGGGTTCGGCTCCTGGGCCACCGAGTACCGGCCCATCTACGGCCCCTTCGAAGCCGGACTTGGCCGCTTCGTGGACCTGGCAAAGAACGATTTCATCGGACGCGACGCCGCGGCACGCGAAAAGGAAGAGGGCCCGAACCGGAAGCTCGTGACCTATTCGGTGGATGCGACGGATGCGGACGTTCTCGGCAACGAACCGGTCTGGCATGGCGAAGACGTGGTGGGCTGGATCACGTCCGGCGGTTTCGCCCATCACAGCGGCCTTTCGATCGCCATGGGCTACGTGCCGGTCTCGTGCATCGACACGGGTGACAAGTTCTCCGTCGAGATCATGGGAGAGAGGCGGCCCGCGAAAATCGAGCAGGCGCCGCCCTTCGATCCTTCAGGTTCGCGCATGAGGTCCTAGACGCATCCCCCTTTGCGGAGTCAGGGCAATAGGATAGAAACTGCCCTTGATGCGGTAAGGAGGACACGAGATGGCTTTAAGGCGTCTGGCACTGCCCGTACTTGCGGGGGCGTCCGTGATTTTTCTGTCGTGGGGCGCGGCGCCCGCCGTCGCGCAACAGGACGGCAATCCCGTCGCGAAGACTGTCTTCGGCAAATCGGCACTGCCCGCCGACCTGACTCCGAAAGCCTTTGGCAGCTATGCCCGGGGTTGCCTCGCCGGTGGCGCGAAACTGCCGGAGGACGGACCGGCCTGGCAGGCCATGCGTCTGTCACGCAACAGAAACTGGGGCCACCCCGCACTTATTTCCTACCTCACGAAGTTCGCCGAGGACGCGAAGAAAATGGACGGCTGGCCGGGCCTGCTCGTCGGCGATCTGGCCCAGCCGCGCGGAGGACCCATGCTGACCGGCCATGCCAGCCACCAGATCGGTCTCGACGCGGATATCTGGATGCTCCCGTCTCCCGGACGGAGGCTCAGCCGCAAGGAACGCGAGGACCTGAGTTCGATATCCGTCGTCAAGAACACCCGGGAAATCAATCCCAAGGTCTGGACGGAAGCGCACGCGAAGCTGCTGCGACGGGCGGCGTCATATCCGCAGGTCGCACGCATCTTCGTGCACCCTCCGATCAAGAAGGCCCTGTGCAACTGGGCGAAAGGCGACCGCAAGTGGCTTCGCAAGATCCGGCCCTGGTACGGTCATCACTACCACTTCCACGTCCGGCTCAATTGCCCGTCCGGAAGCACCGGCTGCAAGAACCAGGCGGCGCCTCCTCCGGGCGACGGTTGCGGCGGTGAGCTTTCGTGGTGGCTTTCCGACAAGCCCTACAAGAAAAAGGCGGGCAAAAAGCGCCCGCCTCTTCGTCTCGCCGATTTGCCGAAGGCCTGCCGCACGGTCATCGATAGCCAGTGACCGTCGTCCGCACCGCACGCCGTCGGCATGCGGTGCGTGGCTGGATCATGCCGCGGCCACTTCCTCGAGGAACGCGTTGACGATCTGACGCAGATGTTCGGCCTGCATCGCGACGTTGCCCGATGCGTCGAGCACGCGGCTGGCCGACGACTGCGTATCCTTCACGGCACTGATCACCGATTCCATGTGCGAGCTGGCACTTCCGGTATCGTCTGCCGCACCCTGCGCGCTGGTCAGGATTTCGTTCGTGGCAGCGCCCTGCTGTTCGACAGCCGTGGCGATTGCGGACGTGTGCTGGCTCACATCTCCCATGGTGTTGGAAATCGCGCCGATCGCCTCGACCGCGGCCGCCGTCGAGTTCTGGATGTCCGAGATCTGCTGACTGATCTCGTTGGTGGCGTTGGCCGTCTGGTTCGCGAGCATCTTGACCTCGCTCGCGACGACCGCGAACCCCTTGCCCATCTCGCCGGCGCGGGCCGCTTCGATGGTGGCATTGAGAGCCAGAAGGTTGGTCTGCTCCGAAATGTCCTGAATGAGCGTGATGACCTCGCCGATCTTGTTGGCGGCACTGGCCAGCGTGGCGATGCGGTCATTGCTCACGTTGGCGTTGTTGGTCGCATCGCCGACGATTTCGGCCGTGATTGTCACTTCGCGCGAAATCTCGTTGATCGAGGCGGAGAGTTCTTCCGTCGATGCGGCGACGCTCTGGGCGTTCTGGGAGGCCTGCGATGCCTCGCGCACGGCGCCGGACGCGCGGCCCGTCGTTTCCTCCGAAACGGTCAGAAGCGATTTCGCCGTCTGCTCCATCTCGTTCATGTTGTCGCTGATCTCGCCCAGCATCTCTGCAGACTGCGTGCGGAAATTGGAGATCAGCGCCTCGATCTTGCGTTGCCGGGCCTCGCCGCGGGTCAGCGTTTCCGCCTGGCCCTTCTCGAGGCTCTGGCGTTCGATTTCCTTTGCCTGCAGTACGATGAGCGCTTCTGCGATCCGGCCAACCTCGTCGTCCCGGTCAGACTTGAAGATCGTGAATTCCGTGTCGTTCGCGGCCAGCCTCTGGACGGCTGCGGTGAACTTCTTGAGCGGGTCGATGACGACACGCCCCATGACCAGCAACAGTACGCCGACCAACGCCACGATCGCGACGATGCTCGCGATTATGGATTTGAGCCGGCTGTCGGCGACCTGCTGGTCGATGAAGTCGGTGCGCCAGGCGATCGCGACATAACCATAGGGCTGACCCTTCTTGTCCTTGCCGGCGGCAACGACATGGATCTTGCGCCCGCCGAGTTCGGCGACCGCGAAACCGTCTTCCAGGGCACCCGCACGATCCTTCGCAAGCTC
Source organism: Hyphomicrobiales bacterium (assembly GCA_965227875.1). Taxonomy (GTDB): domain Bacteria; phylum Pseudomonadota; class Alphaproteobacteria; order Rhizobiales; family JAJFHC01. The sequence continues at coordinate 4,025,859 of OZ245783.1, read as the reverse complement.
GACGAACGGCTGGTCCTTGAACTGTTCGGTGGTCGACGTGTAGAGCACCTCGCCGTCCCTCGTGAGGGCGACCGCGCCGTCGAACCAGTCTTTTCTGCCGGCCTGGAGGTCCAGGATGGCATCCTCGACGATCTCGGCTTTCTTGAAGCGGACACCGCCGGCAATGTTTGCTGCAATGAGTTTGGTGATCGTCTGCGTCGAGGCCGCGTAGGTCTCGATCACGGACTGACGTTGCGTACGCTCGGCGACGAACGCAAGCGCTGCCATGGAGGCGAGGACCACGACGGAGATGACCGCCGTGATCCGCCAGACAACCGATGTACTTCTACGACGTCGTTCCTTTTCAACCGGTACGGTTTCAACCCTACGATCAGGATCTTCCATCGCACCCGAATCCTCGATTTGAACAGACTCGTTCATCGCTTGCCCCCTCCAGAAGCACCTAAACTAGGTTTTTGCTTAAAGCTGCTCGACGTTGACGCCGATCGTGATCGCACCGATGGCCTTGCCGTCGGAAGGATCCTTGATGGTGACGCTGACCTGCGTCTGGAGAGCCTGAGTGGACTCGTCCTTCTCGACCTCGTCGACGAACACAGTGTCAGGACCGTTCATGTAGGTCTTTTTCCACTTGCCTTCGTCGCCCTGCCAGTAGTCGGACGTGACGTCGCTCTGGCCGACATTGAGGCCGCGGTTGTCCATCACGAACATTTCCGTGACCAGACCGCCGGCTTCGTCCTTCTTGGATTTCAGGAACGCGGAGAGCGCGTTGCTGATCACAGAATCGATGAGCGGACGGCTGCTTGCGTCCACTTCGGCACGCCACTGCTTGTCCAGGGCATCGATGTCGCCCTGTGCCAGCCCGGCGTTCTTTTCGTTCTGTGCCTTGATCGCGGCCACGACTTCGTCGTTTTCGAGCCAGGGCATCACCTTCTCGGTGACATATGCCTTTGCGGCATCCTGGAATTCGTCGGCAACCGCAGCCGAACCTGCAAACGAAACGGCAAGAATCGTTCCTGCCGCAATATTGAGCATCCTTTTCATTTCAACCCCCGAATGAAGGATTAACAACCCTTCAACCATATGCGTGTGCCGTTAAAAGAATGCTAATGAAAGTGCCGGGTCCCGCGGGCTTGGCGGAACCCGGATGCAGCAAGGTAAACGAGAAGTAAACTGCCTGTTTTTTAACCACAAATTCGTGGTCAGGCCGGTTTTGCACTATCGTTTTGGTCTTGGTTTTCGGTTTTTTCAGCGACCGGGGGCGTTTCTTTTTTTGCCTCTTCCGGGTCAGGCGGGGTCGTCTCCCCATCGCGCGCCTCGTCCTTGCCCGCGGCTTTCAGGGATGTGCCCGCAATGCGTTCGACCTTTTTCCTGACGGCCCTTCCGCGCGATCCGGCTGCCGCCGCTCCCCTGCGGCGAACCACCCGAAGTGTCCTGACGAACCGGTTGAAACCCGTAAGCTCTTCGGAGAACGACTCCGACATGGCCGTCCGCAGGTCGACAATGCCCGAGAGCGCTGCCTCGTGGAAACGTCGGACAGCATTCATCCAGAGCGGGCTGACGATCAGCGTGACCGCGATCACCGACAGGGCGAGCTTGTAGGTCGGCGGATCGAGTACCCGGTTCGACAGGCCGATCGCGGCAAGGATGAACGAGAATTCCCCGATCTGTGCCGTGGACAGGCCGGCGGGCAGCGCCACGTTCCAGGCAAATCCGACGTAACGCACGAGGATGACGTTCAACACGGTCTTCATCAGGATGACGCCGGTCGCGAACAGGCCAACCACCACCCAGTTGTCGCGTACGTATTCAAGGTCGAGCAGCAGGCCGATCGACAGGAAGAAGATGAACACCAGGATGCTCTGGATCGGTTCCGTGACCTTGATCGCCTCGGCCCTGAGCGTCGAGCGCGAGACGATCAGGCCGGCGACAAAAGCGCCATAGGCCGCGGAGATGCCCGCAAGGCCACTCAGCGTGGCCGCCGAGAAACAGAAGGCCAGCATGGCAAGGGCCATGACGTCCTCGCGGTTCTGGATAAGGTCGGTGAAGGGGAGTTTGAACTTGCCCGGTTTGCCGAGGTACCAGAGGAAAACCACCAGGCCGCCGATCGAAATGACCATCTTGGCGACAAGCGCGGCATTGATGATATCGCCCGCCTCCCCGCCCCGCCCGAGTGCTGAGGTGAAAATCAGGATCGGAACGATGGCGAGATCCTGCGCGATCATGATCCCGACGGTGATCCGCCCGGTTTCCGTCCGCAGTTCGTCGATCTCCTCGAGGATTTTGAACGCGACGGCCGTGCTCGACATGGTGACGATGAAGGCGAGAACCAGCATCTGGTCGAGACGCCACTCCATAAGGAAACCGAAGGCCGCCGTAACGAGCAGCGAAGCGACGATCTGACCGAGAACGATCGTTGCCGCCGGCCGCAGAACCATGACGAACGCGCGGATGGAAAGTTCCATGCCGATGATGAACAGCAGCATCAGCACGCCCAGTTCGGCCAGCAGGCTGATGGTCTCGGTATGCTCGACGAACTTGAGCCCGGTGGGACCCAGGATCAGACCGGCCAGGATATATCCGACGATCGGCGGCTGACGCAGGCGCATGAACGCGAATCCCAGCACGACGGCAACGGCAGCGACTATCGCTATGCTCGTCAGTTGCGAGATTCCGTGATCCATGGACTCCTGACTGCTCGGTTCGAGGGGGCTTCGTGCATGATAGAACAAGCCGGTCGGCAAGACCATCCCGGCAATCTCTCACTCGCCGGATCCCATCCGTCTGACAACTGCTGACATCTTCCGGACACTGCGTATGGTATCGAGTTTCGGCAGCCGCATCCGGCCCTCCCGGACAGCGGTTGCCCGAAGAAAGGAATCCTGATCCGATGACCGTCTTCGGCACCACCAGAAACCGCAAAGCACATCCGGATACCGATTGATGGGTTCGCAGACGATCACCCGTTCCCAGGCGAGGCGCATCGCGCTCGCGGCCCAGGGATTCACTTCGCGGCGGGCCAGCGAGAGGTCCAACTGGACGGCGCAGCGCAACGCGATTGCGCGCATGGGCCTTCTTCAGATGGACTCCATCAATACCGTGATCCGTTCCCATTACATGCCGCTCTACTCGCGTCTGGGGGCCTATGACCGGACTGCACTGGACAAGAGGGCCTTCCGTGCGCGCGGCCGCGAGCTTTTCGAATACTGGGCCCATGAAGCGTCTCTTCTGCCCTTCGATTTCTATCCGCTTCTGCAATGGCGCATGCGCAAGGCACGCGAAGGCAGCGGGATCTACGGCCAGTGCCATCGTCTGTGGAGAGAGCGGCCGCACTATGTGAAGGACGTCCTCGACCAGATCCGGAACCGCGGCCCGCTCGGCGCGCGCGCCTTCAACGACGGGGGCGGCGGCAAGGGCATGTGGGACTGGCACGACGGCAAGGTCGCGCTCGAGTTCCTGTTCTGGACGGGGGAAATCACCACCCACTCGAGAGACGGTTTCCAGCGCATCTACGACCTGACCGAGCGTGTCCTGCCCGCCGAGATCACGGACCAGGCGATGCCCGACGAAGCCGAAGCGCAGAGACGGCTTCTTCTGTTTTCCGCATCGGCGCTCGGTGTGGCCACAGCGTCGGACCTTCGGGACTATTTCAGGCTGTCGGCGGCGGAGGCCAATGCGCGGATCGCAGAACTGGCGGAGAACGGCGATCTCGAACCCGTAACCGTGGAGGGCTGGACCGAAACTGCCTACCTCGCGAAGGATCACACATTGCCGCGATGGATCAGGACGTCCACCGTACTGACACCGTTCGATCCGGTCGTGTGGGAACGGAAACGGACGGAACGTATCTTCGATTTCCGCTACCGGATCGAGATCTATGTTCCGGCCGAAAAGCGGCAATACGGCTATTATGTGCTTCCGGTGCTGCTCGACGAGATGCTTGCAGCCCGGCTCGATCTCAAGTGCGATCGGTCCGAAGGGGTCCTCAACGTGCTGGGGGCATACATGGAGCAGGGCCAGCCGGCCTCCGCGGCCTGCGAACGCACGGCAGCCGAACTCGTGGCCTTCGCCGACTGGCTGGGCGTCGAAGGGGTCGTCGTTCAACAACGCGGAGACATGGCGGAAGGCCTCGCACGCGAGATCGCACGGCAGACCTGAAGAGAGGCATGTGTACACCGACATGAACGATCCCGACCGCAAGATTGCCGACCTGCTTGCCCAACGCTTCGGCCACACTGACGGGAACCGCTTCGGCGGGCCCGAATCCGACCTGTTTGCCGGACTGGCCGCACGGTCATCCTGCAGAAGCTACGACCGGCGTCCCGTCGACCCGGACCTGCTGCGGACGCTGTGCGCACTTGCCCTTTGCTCGCCGACAAAGAGTGACCTCCAGCAGCGCGACATCGTCATTGTCGCGGACCGGGACCTGCGCAGCGAACTCGACGCGCTTCTCTCCGATTTCGAGTGGGTCGCCACTGCACCGTCGCTGCTCGTGTTCTGCGGCAACAACCGGCGCCAGAGGCAGGTGCATGAAACGCGCGGGCATCGCTTCGCCAACGATCATCTCGATGCATTCTTCAATGCGGCGGTCGACGCGGGTATCGCCCTGTCGGCCTTCGTGATCGCCGCGGAGTCCGTCGGGCTCGGTTGCTGCCCGCTTAGCGCAATCCGGAATCACGCACAGCGCGTCAGCGACCTGCTCGGCCTTCCCGACCATGTCTTCCCGGTTGCCGGCCTCGCGCTCGGTTATCCCGGTCCCGGTCACGGCGGCCAGATCAGCATGCGTCTGCCGGTCGGTGTCACCGTGCACCACGACAGGTTCGACGAGAGTAAGACGGCCTCGTCCATCGCCGACTACGACCTGAGGCGAGCCGGTCAGCAGCCATACCCCGAACAACGGGCAAGCAAGACGTTCGGCACGGTGGAACCATACACGTGGTCCGAAGACAAGGCCCGGCAGTACGCCTTGCCGGAGCGACAGGATTTTGGCCGCTTTGTCAGAAGCAAGGGGTTTCGACTGGACTGACCGGCCCGTCACCGGACTTGAGCGACAGCGTCGCGGCGTGAACAAAAAAGTTCGCATTGTGCAACTTCTTGTGTTCACACTGGTGTTCTGCGAAGTCCGAAACGGGAAGAGGTGCGTGAAGGAACTCTCACAGAAGCAGAAAGCGAAACGATCGCAGATCCTCGCCGCGGCGGCCAATGCCTTCCTTGCGAACGGTTACGAGGGAACCAATCTCGACCAGATCATAAGCCAGACGGGCGGATCCAAGAGCACCGTCTACAAGTATTTCGACAACAAGGAGGCCCTGTTCGAAGCCGTTGCGGAATACATGTCCGAACGTTCGAAGGCCGACTTCGACCTGGCGCTCCATCAACTCGTCATTGACGGCGAACCGACATACGAAAAAATCGAAAAGGCCCTCGAGGATTTCGCCCGGCTCTACCTGGGGACTATTCTAACGCCCGACAGCTCAAGGCCGCTTCAGGCCCTCATACACGCTTCGGAGGACGTTCCAAGGGCGGCCCAGGCCTTCTTCAGGAAAGGCCCCCTGAGAGCGATGGAGGTCATCGCGCGCCATTTCCGGGACTGGTCGGCGAAAGGGCTTCTCAGCGTCGCCGACGAAACACTGGCGGCGGAACAGTTCATGGGACTGCTCCGCGCGAACATGTTGCTGCGCCTGCTCTTTTCCCACGACGTCGAAGAACGTGGCCCGGAGGAAATCAGGAAGATCGTCGGCCAGGCGGTGAGCATCTTCCTGCGGGGAGCCAGTACGCCGCCCGGCACCCCTTCATCCCGCCTTGCCGAAACGCCGGACAGGGACGCGTCGTCCGACAGTTAGCAATGCGAGGCTTCAGTCTGACTGTTCGGAGACCGATTCCGGCCCGCCAAGCGCGTTCTGGACGGCCTTGCGCGCCCAGATGTATCCCAATCGCTTGGCTTCCGCGGACAGGCGTCGAAGCTCCATCTTGAGCTTGGCATTCATCGAGCCCTGACCGACCGCGGCCAACGCACGCCCTCGGGCAACGAAAAAATCGGCCCAGGGCAACTTCTCGTGTCGCGTGAACTTCTCGAGATGGCCGGAATAGCGAACGGCATCCTGGAACTTGCCGCTCAACAACGCCGCATCGATGGCATCGCGGTAGAAACGCAGGTAGTTCTGGCTCGTCGCGCCGCGTTTCAGGATACGCGTGGCTTCGCCGAACGCCCCTTCCCTCGTCTTGTCCTTGCGTGCAGCCAGTATGATCCCGCCCAGGACGATCGCACCGCTCTGTCCGGGATCGTTGTCACGGGAAATCTTGATCGCTTCCCCGAGCATCGCACGCGCCCTGTCGTCCTCCCGCAGTTCAAGCAGGCTGCGGGCCTTGAAGGCGTAGACATACGGCTTGTCGACCAGCGTACCCGCCGTGTCGATCAGCTCCAGCGCAACATCCGCCTGCTCGACCGCCGTGACGTAGTTCGCCAGTTCGTATTGGGCGCAGATCAGGGTGAGGAGCAGTTCGATTTCAGTGTTTCGGTCGCCGAACTGCTTGGCCCGGGCGATCAGGGAACCGATCTCCTCCGCCAGTTCACCGAGCGGGTCGCAGTAGAGTTGCGACCGGACCATTTTTGCCGAACAGGTCAGTTCGAGTCCGTACTGTTCCACCTTGGCGGCGATCTGGGAGGCCTGCCGGAAATGGTCCGTTGCGCTGGCCATCCGGGCCCGTGCGGCACTGATCTCGCCGCACAACAGATGCGCGTTGGCCAGGGCCTCCCAGTGACTCACCGACTTCGCAAGCTTGAGGGCTTGCTTTGCCTGACGTTCGGCTTTCTCGATTTCGTTCGAGCGGTAACTCGCGTTGCCGGCGGCAGCCAGAAGATCCGCAAGTTCGGTCACCAGGTGTCCGTCCTCGGCGGCCTGACAGGCGGCATCGAGCGTTTCCATCGCCTCCTGGGACTTGTCGAGCTTCAGCAGCGCCTCGGCTTCGCCGAGCGCGGCCATGGCCCGATGCCGGGGATCTTCAGCGGCAAGCACACTTGCCTTGCGGTAGGCCTGCAGGGCGTCCGCCGGCTGGCCAAGCTGCATCAGGTAGTCGCCCTCGAGGCAGGTCAGGGTCCAGCGGTCCTGGGGTTCGGCGACGATCTGAAGGCCCAGCTTCGTCATGGCCAGCGCATCGTCGAGATCGAGCACCCTCGCGTAGCGGCGTGCTGCGGCGGCAAACGCCAGCGGCGCACGCTTGTCGCCGCTTCGCTCAAGATGTCGGGCATACACGACCGGATCCACTTCCGCCTCGTAGCCTGCCGCACGCAGGTGGAGATCACGCCGGGTCTGTTTGTGGAGAAGACTGTAGACCGCTTCCTGGAACATCGGCTGTCGAAAACACAATCGATGGCCGTCCCGGGACAGGATGTAGTCCTCGACGAGGCTCTTGGGATCATAGTCCTCGTCGTCCAGAACGAAACGCAGGCCGGATATGCTGAAATGTTCGCCGAGCACGGAGGCGGCCAGCAGCGCGTCCCGGTCGTCCTGCGAGAACATCTCCAGACGCGCGAGCACGAGCGCCTGGAAGGACGCCGGAATGTCGATGGTCCAGTCGCTCACCGCGGTGAAGAGCAATTGCTCGAGGTAGAGCGGATTGCCCTGAGCCCGTGCAGCGCACTGCATGAGCCTGGGGTCGTCGGGATCTCCATAGGCCTTGACGAGCACCGCGGCATCCCGAGAGGACAGCGCGTCCAGCTTGACGGTACGGGAGTCGTTGGCCTGCAGGGCCGCCACCCAATCCGGGTGAAGCGGAGCGGACTCGCGCCGCGCGGCGCACAAGGTGACCACTTCCTGGTCGGCAAAATCACGGACGAGGCTCGCGAATGCAAGCATGTCCGACGCGCGTGCGTGATGAATGTCGTCGACGGAAATGCACAGGCGCCGATTGTCCCGCGCCGCCCGGAACAGGGCACGAATGGCTCGTCGTTTCTCGCTGATCCACTCCGTGCGGTTCACGAGATCGAAGGTCACGCGTGTTTCGGCTGTCTGCGGCAGGGCAAGAGCGTTCAGCAGAAAAGCCTTGTCGCCCTTCGGCACGCGCCCCGACGAAATCATCGCATCGAGCGCTTTCGCCCGTTCCTGGGGTCCGGCATCGGCCCGAAGTTCCATAAGCCGGCACAGCAATTGGCAAATGATGGTCTCGTTCAGCCTGTCGCGAACGGACTTGAGCTTGATGACTTCATACCCCTCTTCCGAGGCCAGCTTCTCGAACTCCTCCAGCAGCCGCGATTTTCCGCAACCGGGTTCGCCAACGATCATCGACGCCTGTCCGCGCATCGACGATCTGGCGCCCTTGAGATGGTTCGAAAACCTCTCGATCTCCGTCTCGCGACCGACGAGCGGACTGATCGCGAGTTTCTTGACCGGAGCGTTCGGCGACCTGATGAGCCACACAGCCACCATTCCGCCTCCGTCCGGCCGTGCGACATCGCCGGCGGGGTCGCACTGCACCAGTTGGGAAACCTGGCGATAGACATCGTTCGTGACGATCGCGTCGCCCGCCCGCGCCGTGTTCTTCAGGCGCAGGGCCAGGTTCGAGGTGTCCGCAATGATCTTCTGCTCGTGCAGCGCGGACGCTTCGGTGCCGCTGTTGAGAACGGATCCCGACGCAATGCCGATGCGCACCTCGCCCTTGTGTCCGCCGTCTCCGGCCGACGAAAGGTCCTTGCGTATGGCCAGACAGGTGCGCAGCGCGCGCTTGACGTCCTCCTGCTCGGCGACCGCCGGGCCGAAGTGTATCTCGACGCCCTCGAGATCCGCGCGAACCACCCTTCCGCCATTCGTTTCCGCATGGTTATAGATCCGGCGGAGGACTGCCGGTTCACCTTCGACGGACGTCCCGTCGAGAGACGCCGTGCGGTCGGCCGGGCCGCCAATGAATTCGAGGACGAGAACAGCGATCCAGTGGCGCTCGCTCTGCCGGCGTACATCCGGCGAGAAACTGGTTTCCGTGATCCTTACCGGGGGTTCCGGATCCGTATCCGCCTCGCTCTCCGGGCGGTAGGCCGTGGACGCTGCCGCGACAGGTTCCCGCGGCAAGGGGTCCGGTTCCGGGACAGGAGGTTCCGGCGCATGTACGGGAGTTGAAACGGGTTCCGGGATCAAGTCCGGGCCGGCCGGTTCCCGCGCCGTTGTTTCGGGTGGCGCGCTCTGCGTCCTTTCCGGCTGCGGTTCCGGCGCTTCCGGCTTGCGGCTCGCTGGCCGTTCCGGTTCCGTCCGCCTGGGCAGCGGCTGGACGGAGGACGGTCTTACCCTGATCGGGATGACGTCGCTGCTTGCGGCGGATTGTTCGACGTCCGCCACGGGCATCTGACGCGAGGTCTCCCGAGACACTTCGGCCGTCTTCCGCAACTCCCTTATGGCCGCGAAAATACGCTTCCGGTGGCCGAGCGACCGAATCCCCAGCTCCTTCAGATCCGACTCGGTCAGAACTGCCAGAAGGTCCGCATCGATGTCGTTTTCTTCAAAGCTGGAGGCATACTGCCCGAGCCCCAGGCCATCCAGCCACTCGCCTATGTCCATACTGCTTGCTTCGCAATCAGGCCCCAGACACCTGAACTTCTAACCGCATCACAAGTTCTCGCAGAGAGAACCGAAGTCATTGTCATACCTTTGTTGGCAGGAAGCCACAAGAAGCCGGCCCGAAAGGTTAACGCCGTTGTGAAGAAGTTTCCCTTCACATGGAACCAGCCTGTCCATTTCAGCGACTACAGATCGAAGAAAACGGTCTCGTTCTCACCCTGCATGTGTATGTCGAGTCGGTAGAGCGCCTGGCCGTTGAGATCTTCCCGGTTGGCGATGACCGTCGCCCTGCGGTCCTCCGGGACAAGATTCAGAACCTTGTCCTCCCGGTTCGCCGTGTCTTCATCGGAGAAATAGATCCTCGTGAAGACATGGTTCAGCAAGCCGCGCATGAAAACCGTCACGTTGAGATGGGGAGCCTCGCCGGGCTCCGCTGCGGCCGGCTTGATCGTCTCGAACACGTACACGCCTTCCGCGTTTGTGCCGACGCGGCCGAAGCCGGTGAAATCCGGATCGAGGAAGTTGTCCACCCGTCCGTCATCGGGATGATTGAAACGTCCGTGGGCGTTCGCCTGCCAGATCTCGACCATCGCGTCCGATATGGGCTGCCCCTCGCCGTCCAGCACACGCCCCGTCACGCGGATGCGCTGGCCTTCGGTGCTGTCTCCCGCGACCCTTCCGTCGGCGACGCTGGCATACGAATACCCGTATTGCTCCGGGGTCAGGCCGTAGGCGAAATAGGGACCGACCGTCTGGGACGGCGTCTGCTTTCTCGACATCTCAGTGATCCTCCATCAGCGTGGCCTTGCGCCCCCGCAGGACGATGTCGAACTGATAGCCCAGCGCTATTTCGGGTTCGGTCACCCCGATGTCGAACCTGGCGATGAGCGCATCGCGTGCATCGGTATCGGACACGCTCTGGAAAATCGGGTCGAGATCGAGCAGCGGGTCGCCGGGGAAGTACATCTGCGTCACGAGACGCGTCGCGAAACACGGGCCGAACAGGGAAAAATGTATGTGGTTGGGACGCCAGGCGTTGAAGTGGTTGCGCCAGGGATAGGCGCCGGGCTTGATCGTCCTGAACGTGTACCGGCCGTCTGCATCGGTCACGCAACGTCCGCCACCGAAGAAATTGGGGTCGAGCGGCGCATCGTGGTCGTCCACGGTATGGATGTAGCGACCGGCGGCATTCGCCTGCCATATCTCGACGAGGGTATCGGGAACCGGGCGGTCGTTTTCATCGACGACACGGCCGGTTACAACGATCCTCTCGCCCAGGGGTTCACCGTTTTTCCTGCCGTTCCTCGTCAGGTCGCCATCGACCGGGCCGACACTCTCATGCCCGTAGACCGGTCCGGTCACCTCGGAAAGCGACTGCGGAATGGGTATGAGCGGTCTCGTCGGCCCCCGAAGCGCGGTGGACCTGTATCCCTGATCGACGTAGGCCGGCTGGCGTGCGCGATCGATCGGGTTGTACTCGATTTTCCCCATGACGTTCTTCCGTTTCCCCCGCACTGTTGATGCTCTGGTCAAACCGGGCGGAAGCTTAGCGCTTTTCGTCCCCGGTCGCCGCGATCATCTTGACGCAGTTTCACGAGACGTGAATAACACCGTCACGCTCAAGTGCAAATCGAACCGGATTGCGGCGATCATCGCGTTCCGCGCGACCACGCCCCGGTTGGAGACCCGTGTCAGGAAACGCCATGCACAGTATATCCGCGAAGTTCTTCATCTCATCCATCGTGTACGGTGCCATCGGCATGCTCTGGGGAACGTCGATGGCGATCCAGTCGGATCACGCGATGATGCCCGCTCACGCCCACCTGATGGTACTGGGCTGGCTCTCCTTCGCGGTTTTCGGCCTGTTCTACCGCTTGTTTCCGCAGGAAGCAGAACGCAGACTGGCGACGGTCCACCTCTGGTCCGCCCAGGCCGGCATGATCCTGCTCGTGGCGGGCATTGCGCTCGCGATCGCGGACCAGGCCGTCGGGCCGACACTGGCCGCCATGGGCTCGGTGCTCTCGATCGCGTCGTTCGTGATGTTCGGGCTCGTGGCCGTCCGGGGCTGGCGTTAAAGTTCGGCGTCAGGCCGCGGGCGCCAGCGGCAGGAGAACCATTGCACGAAGTCCGCCTTCCTTGCGGTTTGACAGAACGATTTCGCCGCCGTGATTGCGCACGATCGATCGCGCGATGGAAAGCCCCAGGCCGACCCCGCCCGTCTCGCGATTCCTCGACTCCTCCAGTCTGACGAAGGGTTCGAAAATCTCGTCAAGCCTGTCTTCCGGCAGCCCGGGACCGTCGTCATCGATCAGCACCTGGGCCTGGCCGCTCCTCTCGCCGACGGAAATCTTGACGTTCTCTCCGTAGGTCAGCGCGTTGTCGACAAGGTTCGACAGGGCCCGCCTGATCGACGTCGGCCGGCATCTGCACATCACCGGCTCGGAGATCTCGAGAGCCAGGGACCTGTCCATTTCGCGGTACTGTTGCGCGAGTTCGCCAACGAGCTGTCCGATGTCCCGCGTCACGGTTTCCTCGGTCTGGGCGTCGTCGCGGGCGAACGCAAGCGTCGCCTCGACCATGCTCTGCATCTCATCAAGCGTGGAGATGATCTTCTCGCGGTTCTCGTCGTCATCGACGAATTCCGCGCGAAGCCTGAGACTGGTGATCGGGGTGCGCAGATCGTGACTTATGGCGGCAAGCATCCGCGTGCGACCTGAAACGAACTTGTCGAGACGCTCGCGCATGATGTTGAAGGCGGCGGTCGCGCGACGCACCTCCCGCGGTCCGTTCTCCTCGAGCGGTTCCGTCTCCTCGCCCCGTCCGAGCCTGTCAGCAGCCTGCGCCAGAAGGTTCAGCGGCTTGGTGATCCGCCGGATCACGAGGATCACGACGACGGCGATCGCGAGGCTCGACAGCAGCAGGGAGAAAAACCACGGCCCGCGAAACAGCGATCGCGCGGGACGGGAGTGGGCCGCCACGTTGAGCCAGTTCTCGTCCGGCATCCGGATGGAGATCAGAACGCCGTCGAACGGTCGCCCCGGCCGATCGAGACCGAGGTCTCCTCCATGCTCGGGGAAATTCCGGCGGTCCACGGACATGATCCGTATCTCGTCGTCGAGGCCGGAAACACGTGCGCGAATCTCGGTCGCGATCATGTTGTCGCGTTGACTTTGCACGTTGTCGCCGGGCACGGCCGGTTCGGGGCGGACAAAAAACCGGATCTTGCGCGTGTTCGTCGCGCGTACGAGATCCCGGTAGACTTCGGGGGGACTGTTTCGCACCAGCCTGATCACCGAGGTGACGCGGGCAAGCACGTATTCACGGTTGATGTAGTCGATCGCCTCGCGGCGTTCGCGAAAGAACACGAGCCCGCTGGCGATCTGCGACAGAAGCAGCACCAGGAGCAGAAGCGCAATCAGCCGGCCGGCGAGGCTCTGCGGCAGCAATCTGTTCAGGATCGTTCGACTTGGCATGCGAGCTTGTATCCGCCGCCCCAGACGGTCTGGATGAGTTTGGGCTTCCTAGGGTCTTCCTCGATTTTCCTCCGCAGCCTAGAAATCTGGTTGTCGACGCTCCTGTCGAACAGGCGGGCGGCACGGCCGCGCGTCAGGTCGAGGAGTTGATCGCGATTGAGTACGATGTTGGGTCGCTCGAGGAAGGCCACCAGCATGTTGAATTCGCCGGTGCTCAGCGCCACGGGGTTCCCGTCGCCATTGACGAGATCGCGCGTCGAACTGTCGAGCACCCAGCCGCCGAACGTGTATCGCTGCCCGTCCGACTGGACCTGTCCGGGCGGCAGCGCGTTGGACCGGCGCAAGACCGCACGGATGCGCGCGAGCAGTTCCCTGGGATTGAACGGTTTGACGAGGTAGTCATCCGCGCCCATCTCGAGACCCACGATGCGGTCGGTCTCTTCCGCCATGGCGGTCAGCAGGATAATCGGAACGTCTTTCGTTTCCCGCAGGTGCCGGCAAAGCGAAAGACCGTCCTCTCCGGGCATCATGACGTCGAGCACGATGAGGCTGAAAGCGCCGTCGCGCAGCAGTCCGCGGGCTTCCTGGGCGTCCCGCGCCACGGAGACCCGGTAGCCATGCTTGCTCAGAAACCTGGCGAGCAGCTCGCGGATATCGGTGTGATCGTCGACGACGAGTATGTGCGGTGCGTCGTTCATGAAGGCTTTTATAGCCCGGTTCCGGTTTCGAGCCAGTATCCGGTCAAAGTTGTGGGAACAGAAAAATGTAACAAGATGTATCACCGAATCCGGCGGGTACATTTTGGGATCAAATAGGCCGATCAGCGTCGTAGTTTTGGGAAAAACCAATGCCATATCGGGATCATCAACACACCCGAAAGGAGTTTCCCCATGAAGAACGGTTCCAAACTTGCCCTCGCCGCTGCAGCCCTGATCGCCGTCGGCGCGGCTGGCACGGCTGGCGTGGCCTATGCCGACCGCGACGGCAAGGATGGCGCACGCGGCTGGCACCAGAACTACAAGGGCCACTACAAGCACCGCCGCCACGGCAAGGGCTTCCGCCGCAAGATGATGCGCCACGTCCTCGAAATGCACGACGTCAACAAGGACGGCACCATCACCCGCGACGAGATGCGTGATGCCCAGAAGGCGATGATCACGAAGTACGACGCGGACAAGGACGGAACGCTGTCGCTCGAGGAGTTCAAGCCGCTGTGGCTTGAAATGACCCACAAGCCCATGGTCCGGGTCTTCCAGTTCTTCGACGAAGACGGCAGCGCGACCGTGACGTTCGACGAGGTCGACAAGCCTTCCGAGCGGATGTTCAACCGCATGGACCGCAATGACGACGGCGCCATTTCCAAGGACGATCGCCGCCGTCGCGGTTGGCGCCACCAGCGCCGGATGGAACGCCAGGGTGGCAAGGACGCCGAAGGTGGAGACTCCAACTGACGCCTGCGTCCAGCACTGATTTCTGACAGCCGGCGGGTTCGTTACCCCTGATCCCCCCGACATCGCGAACTCTCCGGCACTGTGCCCGCCCTGGCCTATGGTCAGGGCGGGTTTTTTCTGTTCTTCCCAAGCGCATCGGCAGCCCCGTGCTCCGTGAAATTAAGTCCCGATTAACCATGTCTGCCTAAGTTTGATTTGGGCGAAATCGTGTCGAGCCTGCGGCAAGTTCCAGCCGGCCAGGCCGGAACCTCGGCACGTGCGGGTATGGAGATGCTCTTGTTACAATCGGACCCCCAACCGTTCATCGGTGCGGCCTTGCGGCTTGCCGTTGAAATGCATGCCTATGTTTCCAGCGACGATGACCAGTCGCGCGACGCCGCACGCAAGTCCCTTTCGAACGCGATCATCGGTTTCGAGCGCTCCTGTCTGCATCCGCAGGCAGACGGTAATGCGCCCGGGAACGGCAAGAAGAAAACCGAGCGCAAGTTCGACGACGACCTGAGAACATTTGCCGGCTGGTCCCGCGAGTTGCTTTCCACGCCGCCGGAAAAGCTCACCCAGAACAGCCGACTTCTGAATCGGATCCGGGCGATCGCCACGGAGCTCCTTCTTAAACGCCTGCCCTTGAGCGCAACCGGTGGCGGCGAACACACCGAGGACGGCGTGAGGGAAAGCCTCACGGCGATCTCGCTCCTCATCCTCTCCACCGTATCCGCGCTCGCATGCCGCAAGGACAACGCTGCCGGTCAGAGCGCCGAGCCGGCTTTGCCCGTCCCGTCACCGCAGGTTTCGGAACCGGTTGTCACGACGCCGGACCGGTCCGGCGAACAGGTCAGAAATGACTGCGTTTCGCCGGAAACGGCAAACGAGATCGTTTCACTCATCGATCAGGGACTTCTCATATTCGATGAAACCGACCATCTGGTCTACGCCAATCCACGTGCGTACGAGTTGCTCGACCTGACACCGTCCGTCCTCAGCATCGGCAGTCCCAGGCAGAAATTCGTCGAGTATTGCGCCCAAAGGGGCGACTACGGCGAAGACAAGAAGCATTCCGTGGAGGAGGTTCTGGATTCGTTTCGGCCGAGCGGAATGAAGTCGGTCGAACGGGTCACGCCGACCACGGGATCCGTTCAGCGCGTGTTGGTGCAGCCATTGTCCGGTGGCGGGTCTTTCTCCACGTACACCGACATAACGGAACTGAAGCGCCGCCAGTCCCAGATCGACAACCACACCAAGGCGCTCGACGTCATCCTCAACAACAGCAAGCACGGCATGTCCTGGGTGGACGAGAACCTGGTCATCAGGGCCACCAATGCCGAGTTCTGCCGGCTGCTCGATTTTCCAGAGGAGGTCTGCCGGGCGGGCTGCAAACTGGAAGACGTGTTCCGCTTCAACGCCAGGCGCGGTGAATACGGTCCCGGCGACGTGGAACAGCAGGTATCGGAGCGCATTGAACTCGCCAGCAGGTTCGAACCCCACTGCTTCGAGCGGGTCCGCGGAGACGGCATGATCCTGAGGGTCGAGGGTCACCCCGTCCCCGAGGGCGGATTCGTCACGTTCTACACCGACGTGACGGAAGAACGCCGCCGCGAGCAGGAACTCAACGATCAGAAGAACCAGCTCGAAATTATCCTCAAGACCACCAAACACGGCTTCGTATGGTGTGACGCCGACCTGATCGTTCGCGGCTTCAATCCGAAATTCGCCGAGATCGCGCTCCTCAAGCCGGACGAGGCACAAATCGGCCGCACGCTGGAAGAGTTCATGCGGCTGAGCGCTTCGCGGGGGCTTTACGGCGACGTCGACGTCGACGAGATGATCGCCAACCGCAAGCGGACTCTCGAAACACCCGGACCGCAATTCGCGGAGGTCCGGCGCAAAGACGGCCGTGTCATCGTCATCGAGTCACAACCCGTGGAAAGCGGCGGCTTCGTATCCTGCTTCACGGACGTCACGGACGACAGGCGGCGGGAGGCGGAACTGGAGAACGCCCGGCAGGAGGCCGTGATCGCACTTCAGGCCAAGTCCGACTTCCTCGCCAACATGAGCCACGAGATCCGCACGCCGATGAACGGCGTCATCGGCATGGCCGAAATCCTGTCGCGCACGACGCTCGATGAGCGGCAGCATCAGTGCGTGAACACGATCATGTCGTCGGGCACCGCCCTGATCACGATCATCAACGATATCCTCGATTTCTCGAAGTTCGAGGCCGGCAAGATCGAACTCGATCCAGTTTCATTCGATCTCAGGTCCGCGATCGAAGATGTCGCCACGCTGATGTCGAGCCGGGCGGAAGACAAGAAGCTCGAACTGATAACGCACTTCCAGACGGATCTGCCCGAATGGGTCGTCGGCGATGCCGGCCGCATCCGCCAGATCGTCACCAACCTGGTGGGCAACGCAATCAAGTTCACCGAGGAGGGTCACGTCCTCATCGAGATCGCCGGCGCCGTCGAGAACGACCTCGCCAACCTGAAGGTTTCCGTCACGGATACGGGCATCGGCATACCGCCGGAGAAACGTCGTCACATCTTCGAGAAATTCGAACAGGTCGACAATTCCTCGACGCGGCGTTATGGCGGGACCGGTCTCGGCCTTGCCATATCCAAGAAGCTGGTCGAACTGATGGGCGGCGAAATCGGAATCGACTCCACGCTCGGGGAAGGCTCGACATTCTGGTTCACGCTGAAGGTGCCCGTCGATCAGGAAAACCGCAACCGGACACCGTCGCGGCCCGCCTCTCTCGAGGACGTGAAGGTGCTTCTGGTCGACGATATTCCGCTGAACCTCGAAATTCTCAAGGAACAGGTCGAGTGCTGGGGCATGCGGCCGGTCTGCGCGCCATCCGGGCCTCGTGCGCTTGCGGCATTGCACGAAGCGAAACAGTCCGGAGATCCGTTCCGCCTCGCGATACTCGACTTCCACATGCCCGATATGGACGGAGACGAACTGGCCCGCGCGATCAAGGCGGATCCCGTGATCGCAGATGTCACGCTTGTCATACTGACGTCGGTCGGCCAGAAGGGCGATGCGCGCAAGTTCAGGTACATCGGCGTCGAGGGCTATCTCATCAAGCCCACCCGGGCGGCCCATCTTCTCGAGACGATCACCAGTCTTTCGGCCCTTTCCGTTCCCGACCATTTGGACAACGCTCCTGAAGCGGCGAAAGCGGACCCTGTCGCGGCCCGACCGGGGACCTCGGCGGCTGTCGAGGACGATTCCCCCGAGCACGAAGCGGAGATCCGGCCTGCGATCGACGACCTCGATGAAGAACTGTTCGATCCTGTACCTGAAGGTACGACCGAGCAGACGACCGGACATGCCACTGGTGGCGCGTCCGTCGAAGACGCTTCCCGGAACGGCGCAGGCCCATCGACCGCCACCGGCCAGAAAGACCTCGTCGCGCCGGACCTCTACAGGGTGCTCGTGGCGGAGGACAACGAGGTCAACCAGCTCGTCGTCGAACAGATGCTCGAAGGCAGCCCGGTCAGCCTGACGATCGCCAAGAACGGCAAGGAAGCGGTTTCCCACTTCGAGTTGGGCGGCGCGGACATTATCCTGATGGATGTCTCGATGCCCGAAATGGATGGCTTCGAAGCGACGAGCGCCATCCGCGACCTGGAGCAGAAGAACTCCCTCGAACGAACGCCGATCGTCGGTCTCACCGCCCATGTCATGGAGAACGACCGGAAACGCTGCATGGCGGCCGGGATGGATGACTTCCTGCCGAAACCCATCGCGATAGACGATCTTCGGGACATGCTCGAAAAATGGCTGGAGCAGTCGGCCTCGTCAGGTGAAACGAGACCTGTGCGGCTGTCAGCCTGACAGGAACGGCCGGGATCGGCACACGTAGAGACGCCGGCACCGCGCCGTCCCGCGGTTCAGGCTGCCCCCTGCCCGCCCTCAATGTCTTCACGCAGCATCTCGAGTTCGAGCCATTCCTCTTCCGCGCCGTCGAGGTCCGCCTGAACGGCTTCCAGTTCCGAAGCCGTCTTCTGGAAACGCTCGGGATCCGTGCTGTAGAGATCCGGCCTGGCCAGTGCCTCCTGCAGGTGCGCCTTGCGCTCTTCCAGTTCCGCGATCCGTTCCGGCAGCTTTTCGAGGGCGTGTTTCTGTTTGAAGGACAGCCTGGCTCGCGGACGTGGAGGCGTCCGCTCGGGCGTACGGTTCCCGCCGCCGGCCTTCTTTGCGGCCGTCTTCGGCTTGCCGACCGCGGTTCCACCCCTCTGCCTGATGGCGTCACTGTAGCCGCCGGCATATTCGATCCAGCGTCCATCGCCTTCGGCCATCAGTGTCGAGGTGACGATGCGATCGAGAAAGTCACGGTCATGGCTTACCAGAAGGATCGTGCCGTCGTAATCCGCCAGGTATTCCTGCACGAGGTCGAGGGTCTCCAGGTCCAGATCGTTTGTCGGCTCGTCGAGAACCATGAGATTGCTCGGGCGAGCGAGCGCGCGCGCAATCATGACCCGGCCGCGTTCACCCCCCGAGAGCCGGCTGATCGGCGTTCCCGCCTGCTCCGGGGAAAACAGGAAATCCTTCATGTAGCCGATGACGTGCCGCGGGGTTCCGCCCACGTGAACCATGTCTCCGCCGCCGCCGGTGAGCGCATCCTTCAGCGTCCATGTCGGGTCGAGACGCTCGCGGCGCTGATCGAGCGAGACCGTCTCCAGGCTCGTCCCGAGCCGGCCTCTGCCTGCGTCGGGTGCGATCTCCCCGGTGATCAGCTTCACCAGCGTCGTCTTCCCTGCGCCGTTCGGACCGACGATCCCCAGCCTGTCCCGTCGCGATACCTTGAGGTCGAGGCTGTCGACGATCTTGCGATCGCCGAACGACTTCGACACACCGGACAACTCGGCAACGAGCTTGCTTGAGGTCGATGCCTCGGCGCCGGCGAGGTTTATGGTCCCGGTCGGCTTGCGATGTTCGCGATAATTGCGGCGAAGCTCGTGCAGGTTGGCCAGGCGACGCTGATTGCGCTTCCGGCGGGCCGTCACCCCGTAACGCAGCCAGTCCTCCTCCATGGCGATCTTGCGTCCGAGCTTGTGATGCTCCTCCGCCTCGCGCTCGAGCAACTCGTCCCGCCAGCTTTCGAAGGTCGAAAAACCCCTCTCGTGGCGCCGCGTCGTGCCCCGGTCGATCCAGACGGTGGCGTTGGAAAGCGTCTCGAGAAACCGCCTGTCGTGACTGATCGTCACGAGGGCGGACCGCATGGAGGCGAGTTCCGACTCCAGCCACTCGATGGCGACCAGGTCGAGATGGTTCGTCGGTTCGTCGAGCAGGAGGATGTCCGGTTCCGGCGCAAGCGCGCGGGCGATCGCACATCTGCGCTGCTCGCCGCCCGACAGCCTGGTGGGGAGTTCATTCCCCGTCAGCCCGAGCCGCTCGAGGAGGTAGCGCGCGCGATGCGGATCGTCGCCGGGGGCGAGGCCGGCCTCGACATACCCGATGGCCGAATCGTACCCCGACAGATCGGGTTCCTGGGGAAGGTAGCGAACCGTGACGCCGGGTTGCACGAATCGCTCGCCGCTGTCGGCCTCCACAAGTCCGGCCGCGATCTTCAGCAATGTCGACTTGCCCGAACCGTTGCGCCCGACGAGACACAGACGTTCGCTTTCGTGGACGGCGAGTTCGGCGGACGTCAGCAGCGGTGTGCCGCCGAATGTCAGCGAGATGTCGCGCAGGAAGAGGATCGGAGGTGCCATGACGGGCGCTTGTAACCACCTGCCGCGCGCCGGGCAAGTCAAAGACCTTGCCAAAACGAATTCTGCGCACTAGCGTTTGGGGGTCTTCCACGGAAGACTGCTTTTTAACAAAGGCGCTTGTTCTCAGGGCAGCGTGAAATTCGCGACCGGCGGTATGCTCCATGACAGGGGCGAGCCCGCGAGCGCCCGTCAGACCTTCTGGCGGGGTCAGCAGATCCGGTGAGAGGCCGGAGCCGACGGTTAAAGTCCGGATGGGAGAGGATAAGCCGCACGGGTTCGTGCGTTCTCGACGCGTGGAGTCCGTGCGCCGCAAAGGCGAAACCGGCCGGTTCCGCCCGCGCATCCCGAACCAAGCCCTGATTCTGGTTGTCCGCTAGTATGGAGAAAAACCATGAATCAGATCGTCGCTCAGCCGCATACGCTCTCCGCGTTCGGTTCGTCCATCGAACGGGTTGACCGCGCCGTCGCGCAATTGCGGGCCGGCAAGGGCATCCTCGTCGTGG
This sequence comes from Hyphomicrobiales bacterium, assembly GCA_965227875.1. Lineage (GTDB taxonomy): Bacteria > Pseudomonadota > Alphaproteobacteria > Rhizobiales > JAJFHC01. The sequence continues at coordinate 4,005,176 of OZ245783.1, read as the reverse complement.
ACGACGAGGATCGCGAAAACGAAGGCGACATCATCTTTGCCGCAGACACACTCACCGTCGAACAGATGGCCATGCTCATCCGCGAATGCTCCGGCATCGTGTGCCTGTGCATGACGGACGAGAAACTCCGGAAACTCGACCTGCCGCAGATGGTGGACGACAACACCTCGAGCATGGGCACGGGCTTCACGGTTTCGATCGAGGCCAAGGAAGGCGTGACCACCGGCGTATCCGCCGCGGACCGCGTCACGACCGTCAAGACCGCGGTCGCGCAGGACTGCCAGCCCTGGCATCTTGCAAAACCGGGACATGTCTTTCCGCTCAGGGCGCGGACCGGCGGAGTGCTGGTGCGCCGCGGTCATACCGAGGCGACGATCGACCTCGTGACCATGGCCGGCCACTCGCCGGCGGGCGTCCTGTGCGAACTCACCAATCCGGACGGAACCATGGCCCGGCTGCCCGAGATCATCGCCTTTGGCCGGAACAACGACATGCCGGTCGTCTCCATCGAGGATATCGTGAAGTATCGCGCGTTGAGCCAGGCTCAAGCCGTCTGAACCCGCCTCGTCACGGACTCTTTCCGCCCGGCTCGGGGGACCGCCGGTCTTCGGCGCCGGGCTCCCCTGGAGCGGTCAGGCGTCGGCGCCGACCGCGTTGCCAAAGAAGTCGATCGGCGACCCGTCGCTGAACCGCTCGAACCGGAAGGGTTCGGGGTCGACGAGCGGCTTCGCACCGGCGGCGAGTTCTCCGGCAAGCTGTCCGGCAGCCGGGCCGATGCCGAAACCATGGCCGCTGAAACCCGTCGCGACGACGAGGCCGGGCAGCTTCGCGACCGGAGATATGACCGGCACGATGTCCGGCGTGACGTCGATCAGCCCGGCCCAGCGTTCCTCGATGTTGACGCGTGCGAACTGAGAGAGTTCATCTCGCAGCCGGTCGAACGTGCGGTCGAGCGCGGGGCGGTAGGGTTCGGGGTCCAGCACCCTTGTCTTCTCGAACGGGGAGGTCTTGCCGGGATCCCAGTCGCGTTCCAGGAATATCTCGTCGAGAAAGCGCCGCCCTACACGCAGTCTCGTCTTCTTGCGCTCAGTGCGAAACAGCGGAAGAAACTGCCTGAGAAACCGGAAGCTGTCGGGCACGACATCGGCGACGCTCTCCATACCCGGCGCCACCGTGTAGCCGCCGTCCTGGCGCTTGCGCAGCGCGTATCCGCTGCCGGCGAACGCGCATTCCGTAAACCCCTCCACCGGGGACGTGCGCATGACCGACGCCAGAACCTTCAGTTGCGGCAAGGTCACGCCGTGGTGACGCAGCAGCAACCGCGACCATGCCCCACCGGCAAGGATCACCGCATCGGCTTCGACGCGTCCCTGCTCGGTGACGACGCCCGTTACCCTGCCCCCGCTGACATCCAGGGCCCGGACGGCGCACCCGGTGAGAAGGGTCGCCCCCGCCCGCCGAGCCGCACGGGCGATCGCCGGGGCGGCCTTTGCCGGTTCTGCGCGACCGTCACTTGGGGTCAGCAGCGCGCCCTTCCAGCTGGCCGGGCTGCCGGGAATGATCCGGGACAGCTCCTGGGCGTCGATCATCCGGCTGTCGAGACCGAAAGGTCTTGCCGCCGCCAGCCACTTTTCGTTGGCCTCGGTATCACCGTCGGTCTCGCAGAGATAGATGACGCCGCCCTCGTGAAACCCCACGTCGGCCTCCACACTCTCGTGCATGGTCCGCCAGAGGCGCAGACTTTCCTTGATCAGCGGAATTTCTCGCGGGTCCCGCCCCTGCTGGCGGCACCAGCCCCAGTTTCGGCTCGACTGTTCCGCGGCGATCCGGCCCTTTTCGCACAGCACCACGGAATGTCCCGCCCGCGCGAGGTACAGCGCGGCGGAACAGCCAATAATGCCGCCGCCGATGACGACGACATCTGTTCGCTTCGGTAACGTCTCGTCGCTTGCAACCGGTTCGACGAACGGCGCCATGAACAACCTCCCGCGACAGAAAATCCCGTTCTCTCAAGCTCTATGACAAGCCGGAGACGGCAACAAGTGCGGATCTCGTTCCACGGGGAATTTGTCCCGGGCGCCGTCTCGGTGTATCGGTCTCACAACACGGTTCCATCGACAGGCATCACCAAATGATCAAGAAACTCAGACAGTACCGCGTCCTCACCTTCGACTGTTACGGCACCCTCATCGACTGGGAGTCCGGGATCTGGGACGCGCTGCAACCGGCGATCGCGGCTTCCGGCCGGGACGACATCACCCGCGCGGAAACGCTCGAGATCTTCGCCCGGGAAGAAAGCCGGCAACAGTCCGAAACACCGGACATGCTCTACCCGGAACTCCTCGCACGGGTTCACCCCGCCACGACACGGGCGCTCGGCATCGATACGACGCCGCAGATGGACGCGGATTTCGGCGGCTCTCTTCCGCACTGGCCGGCCTTTCCCGACACGGCGGACGCGCTGCGGATCCTCAAGAAGTATTTCAAGCTCGTCATACTGTCGAACGTCAACCGGGACGGCTTCGCCGCGTCCAACCGCAAGCTCGGTGTCGAGTTCGACGCCATATACACGGCCGAAGACGTGGGATCCTACAAACCGAATCCCGCCAATTTCGAGTTCATGCTCGACCAGCTCAGGGGCGATTTCGGTTTCGGACCGGAGGACATCCTCCACACGGCCCAGAGCCTCTTCCACGACCACCAGCAGGCGGCGAAATTCGGTCTCGCGCGGGCTTGGATCGATCGCCAGAAATTGTCCGAGGGCGGCAACTGGGGGGCGACCGCGCGGGTGAGCGGCGTGCCCGATCCCGATTTCCTCTACTTCACCATGGAAGAGATGGCCGCCGCCGCGGAAGCCGAATCCGTCTGAGAATGCCGGCCCGCGGTCAGTCCGCCAGCAGGGCGCGCGCGATCACGATGTTCTGGATGTCGCTCGTGCCGTCCATGTATTCCGTGACGCGGCAGCCGGAAAGCTGTCTGGCAAGCGGGTGGTCCCGCCTGAGGCCGACGGCGCCCATCATCTGCATGGCCGATGCCAGACCGTCGAAAACCGTCCGGCTCGCAAGTTTCTTGGCGTGGGCGGCGATCAGCGTGGCATTCTCACCGCGCTCCATCATTCCGGCGGCGCGGAACGCGAGTTGCCGGCTGGCTTCCAGCCGTGTGACTTCCTCGGCCAGTTTCCACTGCATGCCTTGGTGGCCCGCGACCGGCTTGCCGAAAACACTGCGTTGAGAGACGTAGGACAGGAGGTGTTCCAGACCGCCCTGCAAGGCCCCGTTGCAGACGAAACTGATCGCGACGCGGGCGACGTCGATGCCCCGCATGGCCCGCCGGAATCCTTCTCCCGGCGGGGCGATCATGAAGCCGCCGGGGATTCGGCAACCGGAAAACACCACGTCGGCTGTGCCCATCGCGTGGGCGCCGAGCGTGTCGTAGGGCGCGCCGACGGCGACGCCGTCGCGGGCCGTGTCGAGCACGAAAGCGGCAACCCCTTTGGCCCGGCTGCCGGGTTCGGTCTGCATGTAGACACCAAGCACATCGGCGAAAGCAGCATTCGTCACCCAGGCTTTCGTGCCATCCAGAACGTAGTCGCCCTCCTGCGGAGTGGCCGTCGCCGAAATCGCCGTCGCGTCCGATCCCACGTCAGGCTCGGTGAGCAGGAATGCGCCGATGCTGCGTCCCGTCATGAGGTCCGGGAGGTGGCGGCCACGAATGACGGCAGTGTCACAGTTCGAAAGCCCCAGCGTGACATTGCAGTGGACCGCGAAAGCGCACGCGAAGCCGACATCGGCGCGGGCGAGTTCACCAAGAACGCAGCAGAAGGTCGTGAAGGACGCGCCCTTGCCGCCCAGTTCCCGGGGGACCACGAGAGGCGCAAACCTTTTCGCCGCTTCCCTGAGCAGTTGAACCGGCGGTTCCCGGCGCACTTCCCACATGTCAGCGTCGGGCGCGATGTGCTGTGACGCGAACTGCCGGGCCTCTTCGATCGCCCCACCGTCGACAGGCATGTCGGGGCCGGTCTGAAGACAGAGATCGCGAGGCATGGATTCGGTTCCGTACTCAGGATTGAAGCCGGCCCGGCGCGAGGGCCTGGGCATCGAGGCCTTGTTCGGTAATGTCGCCCGGCACGTCCCGTCCCTCGACAAGGGCGGCGGCCAGACGGGAGATGGCCGGCGATGTCTGAATGCCGTAACCGCCCTGCCCCGCCAGCCAGAAGAATCCCGGTTTTTCGGAGTCGAAGCCGATGACCGGGTCTCCGTCCGGCGCGAAGGTCCTCAGCCCGCCCCAGGTGTGGTCGACCCTGGTCACCTCGACCCCGGTCAGGTTCTGGAACTTCTCGATGGCCTCCGCGACCAGCATGTCGTCGGCCCAGGCGTCGTGCGGTTCGACCACGGTGGCATCCGCCGGCGACACCATGAGCTTGCCGCCCATCGGCCGGAAATAGAACGTCTCGCCCGCGCCGAACACGAGCGGACAAGTGCTGACATCCCAGTCATCGGGCGGCGGCACGAGGGCCGCGCTGCGTCGTTTGGGCTGGAGCCCGACGGGACGGACCCCCGCCATTTCGGCAATCGTATCGCACCACGCGCCCGCCGCGTTCACGACGACAGGCGCGGACCATTCCTGCGAGCGTGTTCGGACCGTCCACATTCCGTCGCTAAACCCGATGCCGCCCACCTCCGCCTTGCAGGACAGCGCCCCGCCGCGGGTCTTGAAGTCGCGCAGGAACCCGCGGTGCAGAAGGTCCACGTCAATGTCCATTGCATCGTCGTCGATCAGCGCGGCAAGCACCCTGTCCACCTGGAGACAGGGCACCCGGTCCACCGCTTCATCCATGGTCATGCGGCGCATTCCCAGGGTCTCGGCTTCGGCGACCAGTGCCTCGTCACCGGGCGAGGCAACCATCATTTCGCCGCGGGGCGCGAGAATGGGGGCATCGGCGAACCCTTCCGGCGGATTGCGCATGAACGGCCCGCTGGCCCGGGTGAGGGCCTGGATCGCCTTCGGTCCATAGGTCGGCACGTATGTCGCCGCGGACCGCCCCGTCGAGTGGTAGCCGGGCTGGTCTTCCCTCTCCAGGAGGAGGACCCTGGCGTTTCGTGCCAGTTCCGCCGCCGCGGATGCACCGGCAATACCTGCCCCGATCACGATGATGTCTGCACTGTTCGTCATACATGTGTTCCAGTTCGGCAATACGGGCCGAGAATGATGTTTCAGGAAGCCAGCCCGAAGACCTTCTGGGCAAAGGCAGGATAGGGATTGGCGATCGTTTGCGCCACCTTGCCCCGGATCAGCGCAAGCTCTGCGTCGTCCGGCGCCGGCGTGGCCGGCACGTTTGCGGGAACGTCGAAGTCGAAACCGGTATTGTCACGGACTTCTTCGAGCGTGTGGCCGGGATGGACGCTCGCGAGGCGGAATCGTCCGGCCTCCCGGTCGAAATGCATCACACAGAGGCTCGTCACCAGGGCATGCGGTCCGCCCGGACGATAGATGCCCGGCGGGCTCGTGCCAGGCGCGCTGATGAAGTCGACCTTGGGGACGAAGACACGACGGCTGTGTTCCTCGCGGAAGAGTATGACGCGGGGGACGAGAAAATAGAGATAGGCCGATCCGAACGCGCCGGACCATCGGGTGTCCAGTTCGGGATACTCGCCCACGCCGGTGAGGTTGATGTTCGCGGACCCGTCGATCTGGCCACCGCTGAGAAAAAAGGCGTCAATCCGCCCCTGCCCCGCGCTGTCGAAGAGATCCACTCCACCGTCCGTGCGGAACTCCGGCAGGTTGCACCCGATGATGGAGACCCGGGCACCCGACAGCTCGCGGGCGAGCAGCGCCGCCGAGCCCGGAATGGGCGAAAGAACACCGACCGCGATGTGACCGCATCCCGACAGCAGCCCCGCTATTGCCGAGATCATCACCTCCGTCTCGGACGCGGTTTCGCTCATTCGGCAGCCGCCGCCGACGCAGCCACACGGTCCCGCAGGTACTGTCCGAAGGTTTCCCGGGACCGCGCCTGTCTCCGGTAGTCCTCGATGGCGGCATCGTCCCTCGCATAGTAACCCGGCATGTCCATCGGCCAGGCCCCGTTTTTCGCCGGTGCGATCCCGTCGACATAATGGGCCGGCAGACAGTTCGGCCCATGGAACTCGTCGTCCAGCAGATTGCCGTCGACCACTTCCTCGGCCGTGACATATGTGCGCGCGGCCGCATGGGCCATGATCTTGAGTTCGGCCTGCCGGCCGATCCAGACGTTTCCGAAACTGTCCGCCCGCGCCACGTGAAGCAAGGCCACGTCCGGCCTGAGCGCCGGCAGGGTCACGATGCGGTCTCCGGCCGCGCCGTGGGGATTGTCTATGACGATGTAGTCGGGCCGGTTCGCAAGGATGTCGGTTCCCAGAAGCCCCCGCAGGGGCATGAACGGAATCCCCTTCTGCGCCGCCTGCAGCCCGGCATAGATGGCCGGACAGGTGGAATCCCTGATCTCGACCCCGCCCGTCGACACCGCTTCCGTGAATCGAGGCGCCGGGCCGAACTCGCCGAGCGACACGCCCGCCGTTTCGATCACCGACACGCACCCTGCCCCGATCAGCAGATCGGCCGCCATACCTCCGGTGGGCACTGTGACGAGATGCAGGTCGCGGGCGGCGCGCCGGACAAGCGCACGGACAGCCTCCATGGGGACACCGCCATCCTTGAAGATGGCGATCTTTTCGCCATCGCCGATCCGGGCACCGAGATCGTCAGGCGAATTGAACAGTTTCGTACCGGGCATGCTCTTCTCGCGAAACGTCTGCCGCGCCATTTCCAAGGCAGATGCGGCTGTCCGGCCGGCAGACGGTTGTGCCGTCCAGTATAGAACCGGTCCGGCGCGGTACAAGGAGGATACGTCAGGAGACTTCCTTGGATTTCGGCTCTTCGGTCGTGGCGGCGGGACCCTGTTCGTCCGTACCTTCGATCGAGGGGGCAGCGGCAGTCTGCACGGCCGGCGGACTGATCGGTTCCGCGGCGGTCTGAACCGCCGGCGGACTGGCCGGCGCGGTGACAGCCGGGTCCGCTGTCGGTGTCGCTGGCGGCGAAAGCGGTGCGGCCGGCGCCGGAGCGATCGGGGGCACGGGCCGGACCAGTTCGATGGGCGACGGCGGCTGCGGGGATTTCTCCTCGGCCCTCTTGTCCACAAACGGTTTCAGCTTTGTGCGCATCTCGTTGGCGAGATGGGTGTGGGATTCGGATACGGTCGCCGCATATTTGCGGAAAAGCGCCATGCCAAGCCCGGCGTTGATCTGTCCACTGTTGCGCGAAGAATCCTCCAGCCGGGCCAGGGCCGCGATGAAGTCGGACTGTGCCTTGCGGCCCGCAGTCGCGAACCGGGCCGGCGTTCCGAACATGTCGTGGAACAGGTTCCAGGCGAGCGAAAGTCCGGACGACACTTCGATGAACTGCTCGGGCGTGCGCTTGTTCGCGGTCTGAAGGAGCTTTTCGAAATCAGATTTGAGCGTCTTCTTTCCCGCAGGCCTTTCGCCATGTTTCGCGCCGCGGTGAATCTCGCGCCGGCGAATGGCCCGTGTGCCCAAGTCGAGCACGATTGCCATTGGCAGCGCCATGGCGCATATCAAGAGCAACGGTTTGATGTCGTTTGCGTTTTCAGCCGCCGGACGGACCGTCAAACCGGCCTGCTTGGCAAGTTCAGCGCCGAAATAGACACCTGCTAGCCCCAGAAAGTCGACGATGGCCACGATGATCGCGATGTATATGACCGACCCCAGCTTTCCGCGGAACAGATTGTCGAAGAACACGATCAGGGCGCGACCATGCAGTTCGATCACGCCGAGGATCAGGAGCGCGAGGAAGAAGAACGTCGCCGCCGATACGGCAACCCACTCGAGCGACTGGGACATCACCATGTTGATGCCCCCCATCACGAGCCCGATCGCGAGAGCCAAAACATAGGTTACGATATGCATAGGAGTTACCGCCTTCCTGCCCAGGCAAACGACTCAGTTGCGGCAACCGTAACGCAACGCCCGACTGATGGGCAATTCCGGATCACCGCGACGCCGGCGATTGTTGAAACCGCCCGCCGGCACGCAGGTGTCCCCTCGCACTGGAGAAGACAGGGATGACAGGCATTACGGATCCGGAGGTCCTGGCATACATCCGCAAGGTGGACGCATTCGAAGACGCCGGCCAGCCTCCCGACACGCCTGCGCAACAGAGGCTGACCTACGACCGGATGTGCGCCGCCTTCCAGGGAGAACGCCCACAGGGCGTCACCGTCACCGACGATCGACTATCCGCGGAGGCGCCCGCGCGCGACATCCCGATAAGGCACTATCGCCCGGCCTCCGTCGGCCACCCGACGGGAACCGCGATGGTGTACCTGCACGGCGGCGGCTTCATCCTCGGAGGGCTCGAAAGCCACGATACGGTTTGTGCGGAACTGGCGTCACGATGCGGAATCGACGTCGTGGCGGTGGATTATCGGCTGGCGCCCGAGAACCCCTATCCTGCCGCACTCGACGACGCCGAAGCGGTCTACCGCTGGCTGGCGGCGGATGCCGGAAGAATTATCGTCGGCGGAGACAGTGCCGGCGCCAATCTGGCGGTTGCTCTCTGCCTGCGGGCACGGGGCAAGGCATTCGCCATGCCGGCCGGGCAGTTGCTGATCTACCCGACGCTGGGCAGTGACATGTCCGCCGGCTCGTACGTGGAGCACCGGAACGCGCCCATGCTCACGCGAGACGACTGTGTTCATTTCTACGCTCTTTATTCCGGCAAGGACGCGCCCGACATGCCGCGCGATCCGGAGATGTTCCCGCTGCTGGCGGAAAGCCTCGCGGGGTTACCGCCAGCCGCAATCTTCACCGCCGACGTCGACCCGCTTCGCGACGACGGCTTGGCCTATTGCGGCCGGCTGCGGCACGAGGGCGTCGACGCTTCCTGCGTCAACGAGGAACAACTGGTCCACGGGTATCTTCGCGCGCGGCACAGCTGCACCCGCGCCTCGAACAGTTTCGACCGCATCTGCGCCGCGCTCGGCAAACTCGTGGCAGGAGAAACGGTCGCCTAGCGGAAGACCGGCCTGTCCGGCCCTACCGCATCACTGGCCGTTGAAGCGCTTCGACCAGTCTGCGTAGTCGGCATCCCGCGTGACCATCTGCATGGTGTCCCGTGACGCCAGCCCCTTAATCTGGGACGGCGGCGTCCCGTCCTTGAGCGCTTTCATGGTTTCGTAGATCGCCTGGGTCGCCGCGGCGAAAGGCTGATGACCCTGTAGCTGTACGCGAACGCCGCAGTCGGCCAGGCGGGACACGTCGTTCACCTCCGGCCCCGTTCCACCGACGATCAGCGGCAGATCCGTCGCCGCGGCAGCGGCCTCCACGTCATCCCAGGTCTTCAGGCCGACGAGGAAGATCGCGTCGACGCCCGTCGCCGAGTAGGCCTTCACCCGTTCGACCGTGTCGGAAATGTCGGTCAGGGCCGGCGCACTCGTGCGGCCGGCGATGACGAGGCCCGGATCTCGCCGCGCTTCGAGGGCGGCTTTCATCTTACCCACGCCTTCGTCGATGCTCGTGAGCGTTGCCTTTCCGGCATTGCCGAATGCGGTGGGCAGCACCGTGTCCTCGACGGACAGCCCGGCAAGGCCTGCGAACTCGAGTTCCTCCACGGTGCGCATGACGTTCAGCGCGTTGCCGTATCCGTGATCCGCATCGCCGAGCACCGGGAGATCCGCCGCCCGTGAAATCCTGTGCGCCTGTTCCGCGAACTCCGACAGCGTCAGGACGATGATGTCGGGTGCGCCGAGAACGGTCATGGACGCGACGGACCCGGCATACATCCCCAGCCGGAACCCCAGGCTTTCGGCAATTCTCACGGACACCGGGTCATGCACCGAAGCCGGATGTATGCACGTCCCGCCCTCGAGTATCGCCCTGAAGTTTTCGCGTCGTTCCTGCCATCGATGCATGTGCTGTCCTCTTGCTGTCATCTGATTTTTCCGGATCCGGGCCTGGTCAAGCGCCCGCGGCCCCGGCAAACGCCTTGAGATCTTCGTAGAGTTTCTGGTCGAGCCGTACTTCTCCCGCGGCGAGGTTCGCCTGCTGCCGTTTGCGGGAATGCTCGCCCGGCAAACGAATCTCGTCGACCCCTTCGTTGCGTCGGCTCGCCTTGACGCGCTCGACCAGCAGCCTCGCCTGGCGCAGTACACTCTCCGCATCTCCGAAAGCGGCAGGGTCGATCGCCAGAAAGAACATTCCGCGGTTGGTGGCGGAGTCCTCGTCGCCGACAATCGCCGCTCCCGCCAATGGCCCCGTCAGCATCTCGATCATGGCTGCAAGCCCCGCGCCCCTGTGCCCGCCGAAAGGCATGACCGCGCCGGACATGGCCGACTCCGGGTCCGTGGTCGCATTGCCGTACTTGTCCACCGCGTGTCCGATGGGAATGAACTCGTTCGCATCACGCGCCGCAATCAGTCCGAACCATGTGGACGATGCGGTGGCCATGTCGAGCACCAGGGGCTCGGCGGCCGTCGGCATCGCGATTGCGATCGGATTGGTGCCGAATACCGGATCGATGCCGCCGGCCGCGGCCATCACCTTCGGCGATCCGGCGCAGACGATGCCGACCAGTCCCTCGCTCGCAAGGCGCTCTGCGTAGAACCCGATGGCCCCTGTCGACGAGGACGTGTTGCAGGTGCACACGACACCGACACCGAACTGGCGCGCCAGCCGGGCGACTTCCTCGGTCGCGATATACGACACGACCATGCCGAGGCCCCTGTTGCCGTTCAGGCGCAGCACGGCGCCCATGCCGCCGGCCACCGATACCTGGGATGCGTCCGGGTCCGGGCGGACCGTCCCCTCGATAATCTTCACGAGACCCTGGCTGTTTTCGCGTGTCTGGGCGTACATCAGCACATCCCGGACAATCTGTAGTTCGAAACTCTCGAGCCCGAGCCTGACAAGGCAGACTTCCACGAGGTCATTCAGTTCGGAGAGCGAGACCGTCACTCGCGTCCGTGCCGCCATCTAATCCTTCGCTCCCCTTGCAAAGAGACCCGTAATCTCCCCCGGATCGCGCCCTTCTGCGGGGCGGCGCTTCCGAAATCGCGGGTCTGAAGCACAACAATGCCGCCATCATTGCCGCAAGTCGAGCATTCCTTCGCCGCTTCAAGGTCTTAGCGACCGCTCGGCGGGTTCGAGCTCAGTCCGGGCACGGTCTCGCCTCGCCACAACGCTGGATGGGACGCGTTTCTGTTGCAACATTGCCACGCGCAACCGGAGATAGGCTCCAGTTCGCTCAATTGTGACTTCAAAAAAAGCAATCACAGGTTAGACTTCGCGCTGACTCGGGCGGTGTCCTTGAAAATCAGGGCCACTGCCGGTTTGTTTTCGAAGACAACGAGAGGCTTATCCAGAAGATGGACCGGCGAACCTTTTTAACGGGCGGCGCGGCGCTTTTGACGACATCCACCGCGGCCTTCGGCGAGGCACGTGAAATTCGATACAACTTCGTATCCGCCTATTCGCTCAACCGGGACTCCTCGATACGGTACCGGGGCAAGAAAACCGTCAGCTACAGTTCCAAGGAACGTCCCGGAACGATCATCATAGACACGAGAAAGCGCGCGCTCTTCTACGTGCTCAAAGGCAACCGGGCGATCCGCTACGGAGTGGGCGTCGGCCGACAGGGCTTTACATGGGCGGGCACTGCTCAAATCAAGCGAAAGGCGGAATGGCCGGACTGGCGACCTCCGAAGGAAATGATCCAACGCGAGCTCAAGAAATACGGCCGGCGTATTCCCGACTTCGTCGAAGGGGGACCCAACAACCCGCTCGGGGCCCGGGCTCTGTATCTCTATCAGGGCGGTCGCGACACGCTCTACCGCATTCACGGCACCAACCAGCCGAACACGATCGGTCATGCGGTGTCCAGCGGTTGCATCCGCATGCTGAACAGCGAGGTCATCGATCTCTACCAGCGGGTCAGGATGGGAACCAAGGTCGTCGTTCTCTGACGACAGTTCCGCTCAGTATCCCGAAGCGGCACGGCTGGTCCGTGCCGCTTTTCGATTCCGGGTTTCCCCGGTTGCATTTCGGCGGGCATCCTTCAAACTGGCTCACGAAGGATTTCCTGCACGGGATGCCCGGGAGCGGACGACGATGACGACACTTTCTTCCGACCAGATCGCGTTCTTCAGTAGCGAGGGCTATCTCGTGGTCGAGGACGCGGTAAGTGCGAGTCAACTGAATCACTTGCGGGGCGATTTTGACAGCTGGGTTGAAGAGAGCCGGCGGCACGACACGGCCTATGGCGAGACGATCAACCATCGTCCCCGCTTCGACGTCGAACCCGGGCACAGCGCCGAGCGCCCTGCCCTTCGGCGGGTAAACGCACCGATCGAGGTCTCGCGAGCCTACCATGACGCCATGGCCGACAGCCGGATGACGGATTGCGTGGCCGACCTCGTCGGGCCGAACGTCAAACTGCACCACACGAAGATCAACTCCAAGCTGCCAGGTGCGGCCACGGCGGTGAAGTGGCATCAGGATTTCGCCTTCACGCCCCACAGCAATGACGACGTGGTCACGGCCTTGCTGATGGTGGACGATGTGACCGGGGAGAACGGGCCTCTGGAGGTTCTGCCGGGATCGCACAAGGGCCCCGTACATGACCTGTGGCACGACGGTGTGTTCACGGGTGCTATCGACGACGAGATCGCCAGGGATTGTCAGGACCGGGCGGTGACGTGTACGGGCAAGGCGGGTTCGGTCTGCCTGATGCACACCCGGCTGCTGCACGGATCCGCTCCGAACCGGTCGGAACGGGCGAGAACGCTCTTCATCTGCGTCTATTCCGCCGAGGACGCCATCCCGCTGAGTCCGAACCCCATGCCCACGGTTCACGAGGGGCTGCTCGTGCGCGGTGAACGGACGGGCCGGGTGCGGTCGATCTCCTACGATATGCGGCTCCCCGAACTCCCGAAAACCGCGTCGTTCTTCGATCAGCAGGCGGTTCACGGTTCCCGGGCGGCGGCAGGCTGACGGACGGTGTCGAGCGGCCGTCCGAACATACTGTTCATACAGACCGACCAGCTTTCCGCGTTCGCCTTGCCGGCCTATGGCAACGACTACTGCAAGTCTCCGAACATCGACCGCCTTGCGGCGGAAGGAGCATTGTTCGAGACGGCCTACTGCAACTATCCGCTTTGCGCGCCTTCCAGGTTTTCCATGGCTTCCGGGCTGCTGCCGTCCAGGATCGGCGCCTACGACAACGGGTCGGAGTTTCCCTCATCCATTCCGACCTACGCCCATTATCTCCGGGAGCTCGGATACCGGACCTGCCTGTCGGGGAAGATGCATTTTGTCGGGCCGGACCAGTTGCACGGGTTCGAGGAGAGGCTCACGCCGGACATCTACCCGTCGGACTTCAGCTGGTCGGCGGACTGGTCGGACGCGGACCGCAGCGACCCCAACGACGATCGCGCATTGCGCATATCCGGGCCCTGCGAGGGCACGGTGCAGATCGACTACGACACACTGGTCAAGAACGAGGCGATAAGCGCCCTGCACCGTTTCGCCGGAGACAGCGACGACGACCGCCCCTTCTTTCTCCAGGTATCCTTCACGCATCCCCATGACCCCTTTCTCTGCCTCGGGGAACACTGGGCCCGCTACGAGGGAATGGACGTCCCCCCGCCCGCCGTGGGACGGCTTGGCGAAGCGGAGACGGACGCGCATTCGCGCCGGCTGCTCGAGCTTGTCGGTATGTTCGGGAAGGACTACCCCGCCGAATGGATCGCCCGGGCCCGCCGCGCCTATTTCGGTTCGATCAGTTTCGTGGACGACATGGTGGGCGAACTCCTCTCGGCCCTGGAGGAGACGGGCGCCGGGGACTCGACCTTCATCGTCTTCACGTCCGACCACGGCGAGATGCTTGGCGAAAGGGGAATGTGGTTCAAGCGGACATTCTTCGAGCCGGCGATGCGCGTCCCCCTGATCCTGCATGCCCCGTTCCTGTTCGGCCCGTGCCGAGCCAGGACCGTGGCAACGCTACTCGACATCGTTCCAACCCTCGCCGACGTGGCCTCGGGCGGCGAATGGGAGGCTCCCGCGGGTGCACTCGACGGCGGTTCCCTGCTCCCTTACCTCGCCGACCCCGAGCTTGCCACGGTGCGGCCGGCGCGGGCGGAGTACCTGGGCGAGATGACGCCCGGTCCCATGCTGATGACGCGACGCGGGCGCTACAAGTTCATCTGGAACGGCCACGACCCCGACCTGCTGTTCGACATGGAAGCCGACCCGCACGAACTCAACAACATCGCCGGACTGACGGAAATGGAAAGGGTGGTCGCCATATTCAGACGCGTCACGTCGGAAGACTGGTCGGCCGAAAAACTTACCGAGGATGTCATCCGCAGCCAGAAGAGGCGCCTGCTGGTCGAATCCGCCCATCGCAAGGGTCAGTCGCCCGGATGGGACTATGGCGAGCGGCCGGGCGAAAAGGTGCCCTGGTATCGCGGACAGGAGGGCTACAACGAGTGGGCTTTCCGCCACGTCGCGGCGGCGGACCGGGATAACTGAACAGACTTCAGTCCCTGTAACTGCTGTCTTCGGCGTCGAGCATGCGCAGCATGGCCGGCCACACCCGCACGCCCATCGGTTCACCGGTCGGCGCGCCTGACGTCTGGTAAAGGCCGTCGATGACGTGATCCGGCGGAATCACCGGCTCCTGCCCCGAGGCAAGAACATCGACCTGGATCTTGCAGGCCATTTCCATGAAATAGAGATAGTAGAACGCTTCGGCCGTGGTGCGGCCGCAGGCGAGAAGCCCGTGGTTGTGCATCACCATGATGAACTTGTCGCCGAGATCCCGCGCCAGTATCTCGCATTCGTCCTCGGCATTCGTCACGTCCTGATAGTCGTGGTAGCACACGGTCGGCAAGAGCATGTTGGAATGCTGCGACAGGGGCATGAGACCGCATTTCATCGCCGAAACCGCGGCACCTGCTCTGGAATGGGTGTGTGCGGCGACCTGGATGTCCGGCCGCGCCTGCTGAATGGCCAGGTGGATGAGCCGACCGGCTTCATTGGGCTTGTCGTCGCCCTCGAGCACATTGCCGTGATAGTCGACCTTGAGGAGATTCGAGGCCGTCACCTCGCCGAACAGGAGACCATCGGGCTTGATGTAGAAATGTTGCGGCTCGCCGGGCACCCGCGAGGAGATATGGGTGTAGATGAGATCGGTCCAGCCGAACTTCACGTAGAGCCTGTGAAGAGCCGCCAGGTCGACGCGCGCATTCCACTGTTCCGCTGAAAGAGCCTGCTCCGTCTCAAAGCTTGCGGCCATCACCATGGCACCGTTCCTCCGGGGTTCCGTTACACCGTCCGGCGAAACGCTAGTCCTCCGGACGCCTGTCCGTCAAGGAACCGGTCGGCGGATCACGGCGGGCCCGGCAGACGGCGGCTGCCATTGCGGGAAGCGGACCGGGAAAGCTCGTATAGCGCACGCGCCGCGACCGATGAGATGACCACCGTGCCGCCCAGGATCGTCAGGTAGGTCGGCACCTCGCCCACGAAGAGCCATACCCAGATCGGACCGAGGGCGAACTCGAGCAGCATGAACAGGGTGAGTTCCGCGGCGACCAGGTAGCGCGAGGCGATGATGAAGAACCAGTTTGCCACGCCGGTGAGACCGGCGCCCCAGACGAGGCAGAGCAGTATGTCCTTGGCGGATATCGCCAGATCGCCCGGCCGCATGATGACCGCTGCAACAACCAGCAGGACGCCGGCCACGAAAAGCGCGGGAAGCATGTCGACCGACCTGTTCCGCCGCGCGATCACCGCGAACGCGGCGAAGCACAAAGCGGTGACGATCGCCATCGAGTTTCCGAATGTGGAACCGACGGCAAAACCGTCCGCGAGCATGAGGTACATGCCGCCCGACGCCACGATCATGGCGACCAGCATGCTGGTCTGAATGTGTTCCCTCAGAACAACCCAGGCGAGAGCGGCGGTGATGAAAGGTATCGCGCTCAAGATGAAGAGCGTGTTCGCCACCGTGGTGTTGTTCAGCGCGAGAACATAGGTGAAGCCTGCCAGGGCAACGATCGCGCCCCCGAGCAGGCCGCTCCAGCCGATGCGCCTGAACTTCGTGACGAGGTCGCCTTCGGCCTTGTACACGAGCAGGCCGATAACGAAGGAAAATGCCAGTGATCTGTAGAAAGATATCTGCCAGACGTCAGTGGTTTCGATGTTTCGGACCGCTACACCGCTGAAGCTGATAAGAACAGAGCTTGCAACCATCAAAAAGATGGACAGCTTGTGCCATTTTACCGAGTTGTTCTGGCTTTCGACTGCCTTTTCAGAGACGTCGGTGCTCGCCATGTTTGTAATCCCCGGTTGAATCGCGCGCACGTTCAAATAGTTTCGGAGCACAGTCAAGACCAAATGGCAATCATAAAAACGTTATGCCCAATTTATGTCGCCGCTTCGGACGACAGCGTACAGTGTACCGAAGGCAACCGGTCTTTTTTGCCGCATCCGACAACGATTTTCACACTGGGGATATTACAGCATGACAGCCAGTCGGCTTCGGCAACAGACCCGTCAGACACCGGACCGGATGCAATGAACCGCGAGACGCCCTGCCGCCCCCGCCGGCTAGGCAAAGGGTGTTCGGGCAAGCCATCGTGCCTAATCTCCCCTGTCTCCATTAAGGGCGGGGAAGATGAAATAGGAGTTAAGAAATCCGGGTGAAAACCGGTTCCGGGGCGTCGGCGGCCGGCGTCACTTCCGGACCGGAGACAGCCTGCCGCGGGTCAGCGCGGCACCGCCATCGCAGGTGACGACCGCACCAGTGATGTATGCCGCATTGTCGGAAGCCAGATATGCGACGAGATCGGCCACTTCCTCCTTGCGACCGTACCGGCGCAGGGGAATAGCCGACGTTATGTGTTGGCGGGCGGCATCGTCCGGCGCAAGCCGGCGCATGCCCTCCGTATCCTCGATCGGTCCCGGTATGACGACATTCGCCCGGATGCCGTGGACACCCCATTCCGCCGCGAGGGTCTTGATCGTCATGTTGACGCCCGCCTTGGCAGCGTTGGCGTGGATCTGGTCGGGAAGCGGTGTGAGCGACTGGCCGGCGGAAATCGCAATGATGCTGCTTCCCGGTTTCCTCAGGAACTCGAACGATGCGCGCGCCGTGTAGAAGGTGCCCAGCAGGTCTATGTCGACCACCGCCTTGAACCCGTTCGGGCTCAGTTCCTCGGCGGGGCAAAGAAAGTTTCCCGCCGCCCCGGCAATGACGGTGTCGATCGGCCCGAAGGCCTCCGCCGTTGCCCGGATGGCCTCGTCGACGGCGTCGTAGTCCCGCACGTCGCCGCAGGTGCCGCACGCCCTCGCGCCGGAAGCCTCGATGGCGGCAACCGCGGCATCGACCTTCTCTCTCGTGCGGCTGAAAACGGAGACATTCATGCCTTCCGCCGCCAGCCGCAACGCGATTTCGAGATTGATGCCGCTGGTCCCGCCGGACACGAAAGCCGTGCGCCCGGCGAGACCGTAAGTCGTCATATGAGCGGTCGTCGTCACACGCCCATTTCGGTCACGAACTTGGTCCGAAGGAAGGCCTCGAGGCCTTCGATGCCGCCTTCGGATCCGTATCCGCTCTCGTTGACGCCGCCGAAGGGCGTCTCCGGCGTCGAAACACCGAGGTGGTTCACGCCGAGCAGGCCGGTGTCGATGCGGCTTCCGATTTCCGCGGCGCGCTGTCCGTTGGTGGTGAACGCATAGGCCGCCAGACCGACCTCGACCTTGTTGGCGCGCTCCAGAACGTCATCGAGGTCCTTGAAAGAACTGACGGGTGCAATCGGACCGAACGGCTCCTCGTTCATGATGAGCGCGTCTTCCGGCACGTTCTTGATCACCGTCGGCGCATAGAAATAGCCCTGGTTGCCCATACGCTCGCCGCCGGTCATCACTTCGCCGCCGCGGTCCTTGGCGTCCGCGACCAGCTTTTCCATCCACTCGATCCGGCGTTCGGCGATCAGCGGGCCCATGGCGACACCATCTTCCAGGCCGTTACCGACCTTGACGGCTGCCGCCTTTTCCGCGAACGCGTCGGCGAAGCGGTCGAACAGGCTCTCCTGGACGTAGAAGCGGGAGGGAGAAATGCAGACCTGGCCGGCGTTGCGGAACTTGCCCGCGGCGGCCATCGTCGCGGCGGCATCGACATCGGCGTCGTCGAACACCATGAAGGGCGCCTGCCCGCCAAGTTCCATCGTGCAGCGCTTGAGGGTGTCTGCCGCCAGTTTCTGCAGATGCTTGCCGATGGTCGTGCTGCCGGTGAAGGACAGCTTGCGGATGACCGGAGACGCCAGCACGTGACGAGCGACTTCGTCCGGCACGCCGAAGACGACGTTGATGACGCCCGCGGGCACGCCCGCGTCCATGAAGCAGCGCGCGATCGCGATGCAAGTGCCGGGCGTTTCCTCGCTCGCCTTGATCACGATCGAACAGCCCGCGCCAAGCGCGCCGGCGACCTTGCGGATGACGTTCACGCCGGGGAAATTCCAGGCCACGAATGCGGAACTCGGTCCCACCGGCTCCTTCATGACCATCTGGCGGGCACCGGGAAACCGCGGCGGCACCAGGCGGCCATAGGCGCGTTTGCCTTCTTCCGCGTACCAGCGCGTCGCGCCGATGACGAAATCGAGTTCCATCGCCGCTTCGCCGACCGGCTTGCCCATTTCCATGGTCAGGTTGCGCGCCATGTCCTGCTTGCGCTCTTCCATGAGCCGGGCCGCACGCTCCATGATTTCCTGGCGGGCGACGGCCGTCATCGAACTCCAGACCTTGAAACCTTCACGCGAAGCCTCGATCGCGCGGTCGAGGTCTGCGGGGCTCGCGTGCGGAAGTTGACCGAGCACTTCCTCGGTGGCCGGGTTGATCACCGGTTCGGTCTTGCCGGACGTGCCTTGCGTCCATTCGCCCGCGATCAGGAGTTCGAGTTTTTCGTATTGCATAGAAAATGGTCCTTTGTGCGCCTTATCCGGCATGTCCCGTTGCAACTGCGGTCTTGCAGTCGGCAAGGGTCAGACTCGGTGTGGCTGGTTAATTCGGAGCCACACTTAAGCCGAGTTTGGGCAAAAAGGTCAAATCCGGATTTTGCGGACCGGAACACCGGCCCGCCCGGTAGCGGACAGGGCCGGCAGTCGGGTGTCAGTTGATCATGTACTGACCGTCCACACGTTGCCATTCACCGGGACCGATGAGCCGCTTGTGGGCGAACTGGACCGAGTGGAGCCTGCCATCGAGTTCGCTCTGCCAGAAGTCGATGAAGCGCTTCATTTCCGGGAACTCCGGCGCCAGATCGTAGTCTTGCCAGACGTAAGTCTGCAGGAATGTCGGAAAATCGGGCATGTGATAAAGAATATGGGCCGTTGTCAGTCCGTATCCGTTTAACTGCATCTCCATTTCCCGTGACTGCATGTTCATCCTCCGAGCAGTGTTTGGACCACTTACAGGATGTCCGCTTTGAAGTTCGATGACAACAATAAACTGTACGTTTTCAATGCGTTAGCAGCACACACGCGTGAGTGCTGCCAAGAGCTCGATCAAGGAGAAACACCATGTCGGACCATGTGATCGATCCGCAACGCGACAATCCGGTCATTGCGAGACGGGCCGGCAATCTCGTCTTCCTGGCCGCATGTGACAGCGTTGACCGCCGATCGGGACAAACGGTCGCCTCCGGCACCATGGAAGAACAGGGCCCGGTCTGCCTGTCAAACCTCGTCGACGCCCTCGTTCGCGCGGGTCTGGGGACTGACGACGTGGTGAAGCTGACGGTCTACTTGACCTCCCTGGAAAACCTCCCCGCGTTCGAGCGTTCGTACCGGGAGATCTTCGCGCACCCGGGGCCGGCTCTCACTGTCATCGGCGCCAGCGAGTTGCCATGCGGGAGCCTCGTCCAGGTCGATGCGGTCGCCGAAACGCCCCCGCGGCGCGGATCCGGCCTCTAGTCCTTGTCACCGGCGGCAGGTTCGCCAGACTCGACATCATCCTCATGCCACTCTTCCTCGAGCGAATAGACGGAGTAGGACGTTTTCGGCACCGGCACGAAGTCCATCGTCTCGCCGCGCAGCCCCTCGCCCCGCAAGACCATGCGCAGGAAGACGAAGGCGGCAAGCGCGCCCAGGACCGCGGCCAGGAAAATGAACAGGCCGCCCTCGCCTATACTGGCCATGACCATGGATGACGCGGACGGCCCCGCCATCGCTCCGATCGAAAAAAGAAGCAGCAGGCCGCTGCTGACCTCGACGAACCGTTCGTTCGGTGCGGCGTCGTTGGCATGGGCGAGGCAGAGCGCATAGAGCGGGATCATCAGCGCGCCGTGACACGCCGCGACGAAATGAAATGTCCAGGACGCGGGCCCGTCCCAGAAGCCGATGAGCAGGCCGGTGACGATCGTGCCCACGGCCGCGAAGCCGATCACCAGCCGTCGGTCTATCGAATCCGACAACCGGCCCAGCGGCCACTGCGAGATCGTGCCTCCGAGGACGAACGTCGCCATGAACAGGGTGATCTGGGACACGTCCATCCCCCTGTCCTGGCCGAACACGGGGCCGAGCGACCAGAACGCCCCTTCCGTGATGCCGACGAGAAAGCAGCCGACCGCGCCCGCCGGCGAGATGCGCCAGAGTTCCAGCAGATTGATCGAGGCGGACGGCACAGGTCTCGGGCTGGTGGTGGGCGTCAGCGAAAGCGGCACCACGGAGAAACACAGGAAGATCGCGGTGGCGGAGAACAGGACGGTGGAGACCGTCTCGTCGAGGTTCACGGTCAGCTGTCCCGCCATCGTCGCCAGGTTGCCGACAATGATGTAGATCGACAGGACCTGGCCCCGGTAGGCATTGTCCGCCTGGTCGTTGAGCCAGCTCTCGACCACCATATAGAGAACCGCGAGGCAGATGCCGGTCAGGACCCGAAGGACCGACCAGACCACCGGGTCGATCCACATGGGGAACAGAAGGGCCACCGCCGCGAACAGCGCCGACACGCCGGCGAAGCAGCGAATGTGCCCCACTGCCGCGATCAGTCTCGGGCCGATCAGGCACCCGAGGACGAAACCGCCGAAATAGGCCGTTCCCAGGAAGCCGATGAGAATCGTGGAGAAGTTTTCCAGATCGGCACGCAGGGGCAGCAGGGTCTGGAAAAGCGACGTTCCCGTGATGACGAGACCGGCGCACAGCAGAAGCATTGCCGTCGACCTGAAGGTGCCCGAAACATCCCGGTGGCTCTGCATCATGGCCTCCTCTCAGCCGCTTTCGCGAATTTCAGCGACAAAAAGCCGATCTGCTGGACTTTAAACCCGGTAAATGCAACGCCATGTTGCGATTGTCCGGAAGATCCGAATCAACAGAGCAGACATGACCGCCACCGAATCCACTCCTTCAGGGTTTCTCGACCGTCTGCGCGTCTTTCTCGAATCCGAATTCGTCCGACGTACGGTGATCGCCGTCATCATCGTCAATGCCATCGTGCTCGGTCTGGAAACCTCGCCGACGGTGATGGGTAGCGCGGGAGGCGTGCTCAAGGCAATCGACACGTTCGCGCTGATCTTCTTCGTCGTCGAGATCGGCCTCAAACTCGTCGTCTACCGGCTGTCGTTCTTCCGCAGCCCCTGGAATCTGTTCGATTTCGCCATCGTGGCGGTGTCGGTCGCACCGGTCGCCGACGGCGTTTCCGTTCTCCGGGCCCTGCGTGTGCTCAGGGCCTTCCGGCTGATATCGGCGGTGCCGAGCATGAAGCTGGTCATGCAGGCCCTGCTCCAGGCGATACCCGGGATGACGTCGGTTGGCGCCTTGCTGCTCCTTGTTTTCTATGTCGCATCCGTCATGGCGACCAAGCTGTTCGGCGCGGACTTCGATGCCTGGTTCGGCACAGTCGGCCGGTCGGCCTATTCGCTCTTCCAGATCATGACCCTCGAATCGTGGTCGATGGGTATCGTCAGGCCCGTCATGGAGGTGCACCCCTGGGCCTGGGCGTTTTTCGTCCCGTTCATTCTGGTCGTCACCTTCGCGGTCCTGAACCTTTTCATAGCGATCATCGTGAACTCGATGCACGAGGCCGCGGCGGATACGGAAACGCCCGATGACCGGACACTGAAGCAACTCGTGGCCGAGGTCAGGGAATTGCGGGCGGAAGTCGCCAGGGCGAACGCGGAGAGACACGGTGAAGACAACAGGACTCCCCTGCCCTGACCGGTGAGGCAGCACGGGAGACAGCTGGATGTCGGACGTGGACACCAGCAGGCCGGCCATGGTCACCGCTCATAAAGAAAAAGCAACGAGGGAGGCATAACTTGCGCGCATACGTCCTGTCGGTGGTCCTGACATTGTCCTGCGTTTCGGCGGCCCAAGCGCAGCCCGAGACGATCTGCACTTTGCTCGCAGACGCGGCGACGGGCACCGTGCTGAGGGAAGAGGGAGACTGCCACAGCCGCGTCACGCCTGCGTCGACCTTCAAGCTGCCGCTGGCCGTGATGGCGTACGATGCGGGCATCCTCACCGACACAAACGCTCCGGTCCTGTCCTTCCGGTCCGGCGATCCGGCGTGGGGCGGTGCCAAGTGGACCAGGGATACGGACCCCGCGAACTGGATGCGCTATTCGGTGCTCTGGTATTCTCGGCGGATCACGCACGCCATGGAAGCCGATGAACTGTCCCGTTACGCGCGCAGCTTCGGTTATGGGAACGCGGACTTCACCGGCGACGCGGGGTTCGACAACGGCCTGGACCGGGCATGGATCGCCTCGTCGTTGAAGGTCTCGCCGCGCGAGCAGGCCGCATTCCTTCGCGCGCTGGTCCGCGACGGCCTTCCCGTCCGGTCCCAGGCGATGGAGCAGGCCCGTGCGATCGTCCAGATTCGCCGCGTCGGGGACTGGAAAATCCACGGCAAGACGGGCACCGCCTATCCCCGGCGCGCAGACCGCAGCCTGGATTACGCGCGAGGCTGGGGCTGGTTTGTGGGCTGGGCGACAAATGCGGACAGGACGGTCGTCTTCGTCCGGCTGACCAGGGCCAAAGAAAAGTCCTCCCGATCCCCCGGCGCCCGGACGCGCGACGACTTTCTGCGGCAATGGTCCGGTCTTGTCGGCCAGTGACCGTGACCTGACGCACAGGCAAACCGCCTATCGCCTGTTCTTGTCGTCGTAGTAGTTCTTGTAGCGCTCCGCCGCCTCGCCGAGATCGACTTCCTTGGCATCCCAGATGTCGTTGATGCGACGCGGGCGCGGTTCCCGTTTTTCCGGCTGACGCGCCTGCGACTTCTCGGGTTTGCGCGGAGGCTCGGGCTCGTCCTCGAACACCGGCGGTTCAATATCGCGATCCGGTCCGTTGGCCGGCCTGCGGGGTTCGCTCCTTTCCGGCTCTCTCTGCCGCCGGGAGGACGCGCGATCCCGGGGATCGTCCTCGTTGTCGTCGGCATGGCGACGATTGCTCCAGCGCCGCGACTTGCGTTCCTTTCCGGAGGACGCGGGGTCGTCCGTCCGATCGCGACGGACCGCCGGACGGTCGCCGTCGTTCCACATCTCGTCGATCTTGTCCGGCGTGATGTCGCTCAACCGGACCGGCGGCTTGCGACGGCGCTTCCGTTCCGCCTTGTCGTCCCGCCGGCGCGATCCGGCTTCATCCTCGTGGGAACGCGAGCGCGCCGCACGCTCCGGATAGACATCCTCGAGCCGGTGTTCAGGCGGTTGCCGGATCGGCTTGCCGAATTCCGCCCGCCTTTCCTGCTGCATCCGGTACTCTTCGTCATAGTCGACCGGTCCGCGATCGCCGCGTTCATCCTCCTGCCAGCGCGAGCCGCTTTCGCCGGAAAGGTAGGAGGCGTAGGCCGCACCGTAACTCGCCGCATCTCGCCTGCCGGTCTTCCGTCGTTCGGGCTCATGCCGGTCGGGTCGGTCGGGACGGTCGCCGTACCGTTCGGGGGGTGCGCCGCGATAATCCTCGTGCTCCCGATAGTCGTCGTAGTCGTCCTCTTCAGCGTCGTCGTCTTCGTCGAAGTCGTCCCGATATTCGTCCTCATCGTCGCGATCGTTATCATACGCGGCTTCTTCGTAGGCAAACTCGTCGTCGCGAACGCGGGCCGACCGGCGATCGTCCCGGCCGTCATCTTCGTCATCGTACCCGTCGTCATCCTCGTCGACGGGTTCACTGACGGGAAAGAACGGGTTCGGCGTGTCCGTCGCGGTGTCCTTCACCGGGCGTTCGAGCGCGCTCATGATGAGCATGATGATGCGGATTGCGGCGTCCCAGTCCTCGTCCTCGAGACCCGGTATTCTTTCGCGCACCGACTCCGGCACGGGACCCGCCTCGAGGGCCCACAAGATGTCGGACAGCAGGATCGGCTTGTCGGCGATCATCGGACCGAGCCAGGTCACCGGTTCGTCGCTGTCGGCCACGGCGCCGAACACGATCCTGTTCACGCAATCCAGATTGTCGGGGGTTTCGGAACCGACCGCCAGCAAGGCGTCACGCAACCGGGCGGTCGCCGGGCCGAGATCGGCCGGCTTGGGTGTCCGATTGGCCTGCACGATGCTCGTCAACGCATCCCAGAGCAAACGACTCGTATACGTGTTCACGGCCATTGGTTAACCCGCGCCGAAAATCCGGCACCAATCCTTTCATGCTCGAACAACGGTCACCGGAAAACGGCACGATTGCTCATCGCCTCACCACCGTATGCCCGGCGAAGCCAGGGCACCTGGCGACGTCAATGTCCCGGCGCGCATCTCTCTCGAATCGAGCGCCACTCTTACACTCGCAGAGTCGCGCGGACAAAGGGGAAATTATCACCCAACCGCGCGCGCGCCTAGCCATGTTCACCGTTTCCCCACGGCGCGGCAAAATGCGTTTTCAGCCGGAGACGACGTTTTCCAGGCGCTCGCCGGACTGCCAACGCTCGAGATTGTCGGCGAAGAAGACGGCAAAGCGTTCACGCCAGTCGGAGACGCAATCCGAGGCATGCGGTGTCAGGAAGACGTTCTCCATTTGCCAGAGTTCGCTGTCCTGGGGCAGAGGCTCGACGGCGAAAACGTCGAGATAGGCGGCTTTCGGGCAACCGGAGCGTAACGCTTCTACGAGAGCCTGTTCGTCCACGACGTCCCCCCTCGCCGTGTTGATCAGGAAAGAGTCAGGGCGCATCCGGCCAAGGAGCTCACGGCCAAACATATGTCTGGTGTCTTCTGTCAACCGGAGGTGCAGGCTGACGAAATCGGCGTGCGGCAGGTGCTCGCCGACCTCCTCAAGAGGCCGAATGGCGTCTGCGGCTGGATGGCTTCCGCCGGTGCGCTTGAAGCCAGTGACCCGCAGCCCCAGAGCTTTCGCGCGCGCAGCCACCTCCGTGCCGATCGCGCCCATGCCGACGACCAGCAGGTGGCGGCCCGCCAGCCCCCTGAACGGGATCTGGCGCCACTCGCGCGCCTTCTGGCGGTCGCGATAGATGTGAAAGCCAGAATTGAGCAGGAACATCGCGCCGATGACGGTTTCCGCGAGAAAGGGAGCGAGCACGCCGGCGCTGTTGGTGACCGTGAGATCGGAGCGCGACCACGGCGCCACATGGTCGTATCCCGACCCGCCCACATGGAACCATCGGACGGTCGGATATTCCAGGGCCTGCTTGTGTTCGGGCGTGGCGAACGCGGCCGTCTTCACGGAAAACACGACGTCGGGCTTGAGGTCGTCGAGGGCGGTCATGACCTCCTCGGGCGACGCGGCATAGGCGATGCGGCAGGACGGGAACCGTGGTTCCAGCACACTGCGGATTTCGTCTGTCTCGCTGCTGATGACGAGTATGCGGGTTTCGCTCATGGCATTCCTGCAAACCGAAGGGGACTGCTCTCGCTACCACCGCGGGGGCCGCCGCTTCAAGGCATTCCGTGCGGCGGCAACGGCACGACCCGCGCCGCCGGCCTTGTCAGGACGGCCGCCTGACGCCATTCTTTGCCGCTGCCTTGACAAACACCGAGACCGAACATGCCCGGCCCCCTCGACGGAATACGCGTAGTGGATCTCACCGCCATGGTGTCGGGTCCGCTCGCGACCATGATGCTCGCCGACCAGGGAGCGGACGTCATAAAGATCGAAAACCCCCGCGGGGGCGACTTCACGCGCGCGGTCTCGACCCGAAACGGCGGGTTCTCCGCCTCGTTTCTCAACAACAACCGCAACAAGCGCTCCGTCACCCTCGACCTCAAGTCCGGCGATGGCCGCGCCGCACTGCTGGAACTGGTGAGGACGGCGGACGTCTTCGTGCAGAACTTCCGGCCGGGCGTGATCGAGCGCATGGGGCTCGGCGAAGACGCGATCCGCGAGGCGGCACCGGAGATCGTGTACGTCTCGATCAGCGGTTTCGGCCCGGACGGCCCCTATGCCGCCAAGCCGGTCTACGATCCACTGGTGCAGGCGCTGTCCGGGCTGACGACCATCCAGGGCGGATCCGACACGGTCAGGCCGCGGCTGGTGCGCACCATACTTCCCGACAAGCTGACCGGGGTCACAGCGGCGCAGGCGATTACCGCCGCACTGCTGGCCCGGGAGCGGACGGGCAAGGGTCAGCATGTCCGTGTCTCCATGCTGGACAGCGTGGTTTCGTTTCTCTGGCACTCCGACATGGGTGGCTACACGTTCGTCGGCAACGAGATCGAGGCCGAGAAGGCGCAAAGTTTCATCGACCTGATCTACGAGACGACAGACGGCTACATCAGCGTCGCGGTCCAGAGCGACAAGGAGTGGCAGGGCCTCATTCGCGCGCTCGAAACACCCGAATGGCTCGAGGACGAACGATTCCTTACGGCCACATTACGCCAGAAGAACATCGACGACCGCCTCAACCTCACCCAGGAGGTCCTGCGGACAAGGTCCTCGGCGGAATGGCTGGAGCGTCTGGAAGCGAACGATGTGCCCTGCGCCCCGGTCCTGCGCCGGAGGGACGTGATCGACCATCCGCAGATCCTGGCCAACGGAACCGTTCAGGAACTCGAACACCCGGTCGCCGGGCCGCTGCGCCAGGCGCGTCCTGCCGCACGGTTTTCGGGCACACCCGCAGAGATGCGTCTGGGCGGTCCCGCGCTGGGAGAACATACGTTCGAAATCCTCCGGGAAGTCGGCCTGAGCGACGAGAGGATTTCCTCGGCAAACGGCAGCGCCGTGAAGGCGGCGGACGGGAAAGGCGGCCCCGCATGATCGACTTCTACTATTGGCCGACCCCGAACGGCTGGAAGGTCTCGATCATGCTCGAAGAGTGCGGATTCGAGTACCGGACGATCCCGGTCAACATCGGCCGTGGGGACCAGTTCGCGCCGGAATTCCTCGAGATCAGTCCCAACAATCGCATGCCTGCCATCGTCGATCACGACACCGGCGGCGACCCTCTTCCGGTCTTCGAATCCGGCGCCATACTGATCCACCTCGCCGACAAGGCGGACCGGTTTATCCCGCGCGACCCCAAGGGACGCAAGGAAGCTCTCGAATGGCTGTTCTGGCAGGTTGGGAACCTGGGGCCGATGGCCGGCCAGGTGAGCCACTTCGTCAACTATGCGCAGGGCGAGCACGAATATGCGCATCGCCGCTATGCGAACGAGTACAACCGGTGCATCGGCGTGCTGGAGCGCCGTCTGGCGGACCGCGAGTACATCCTCGGCGAGTATTCCATAGCCGACATGATCTGCTGGCCGTGGATCCTGATCGCCAAGCCGCTGGGCCAGCCGCTCGACAACTTCCCGAACGTCACTCGCTGGCGCGCGGCGATAAAGGACAGGCCCGCGGTCCGGCGCGGGGTGGATCTGGGCAAGGACTACCGCAGGAACGCGCCCCCCACGGACGAGGAACGAAAGGTTCTTTTTAACCAGTCCGCCAGCAATATCGGCAACGGCCGCTAGCCCCGGCATATGCGGCCGGGTGGGCGTTAACCATGTTTCGTTCCGGCGTTTTCGCGGGGGCGCAATTAAGGTAAACTAAGTGTTAATCAGTCAGTATCCCGGGGCCAAACATGTCGACGGACCATGATCCGGATCACCCGAACGAGGGTCGACCGGACGTTCAGCAGTTCCTGAAGCAGCTTCACGCACGCAAGGCGCAACGTGAGACCGGAACGACCCGGCCGGCACCCGCGAGCCTTGCGCCGCCGTCTGCCAAACCCACACGACCGTCGCCGCCGCCCCACGCGCCGCGGCCGTCGCCCGCGCCGCGCAACGGTTTCCTGAGCCGTGCATCGGAAAAGGTTTCGGGCAGTCCTTCGGGCGCGCAGGAGCCGCCCCGGACAGCACCGGAGACGCAGGACAATCCGCAGCAGGGGCCACGGCCTTCTTCCCAGCCCCGCCCGGCACAGGCGCAGCAGGCCCCGTCCCCGCGCCCCCCTGCCCCGCGTCAGCCGGAAGTGCCCAGACCGCGCATTCCACCGGGCGCCGTACGTCCCGGCGAACATCTCGTTGCCGTCGAGCGCGAGAAGACCCAGCGGATCCTCAAGGCGATCGGGCTCGTGAGCCTCATCCTGTCGATGCTGGTCCTAGTGTTCGCGCCGGCCGGAAGGGAAATCACGAGTTACGTTTCCACGACAGGACTCGTGGTCGTCGGCCTGTGGGCCATTGCCTTCGATTTCGTGCGCAAACTCTTCAAGTCCTAGAGATCGGCCGACGGCCCGAAACCGCCGTGCTGCGTTCATTTTTTCCGGCGGGGTCGGTTTCGTTTTGCCTGCCAAAGCGAAATGGCGTAGGGGTTCGCAATGCCGTTTTCGCGCCACTCAAAATTCCGGGTTGCCGGGTCCGGGCGACGTCATGGCCGGGTCGCGGCCGGTTTCGTCTCGGTCCTCCTTACCACGGTTCTCCTCGCCCATGTCGCCGTTGCCTTCCAGGAGCGGGACGACAAGATCCTCTTCATGTCCGGCAACGACACCGCGAGCATGGAGATCATCTTCAAGCCCCATGGCGAGAGCGTCGATTTCGACCGGATCGGGCCCGATGACCGCAGCCATCTCCTTTTGACCGGCACGTACAGTTCCCCGGACGGGCAGGTGGAAGGTCTCGTCATCGATCGCGGGACCATCGTCCGGCCGGGGGTCTATCCCTGGGACGGCATCCTTCTCGCCCTGCCCGGCGGCCGTTTCGAAATCGCCAATGTCAGCGCGGTGCCGACGCCCCGGGGCACGTTCGACCTGAAGGCCAACAAGCAGCACCGCAAGGATTTCTTCAGTTACGCCGGCAAGGCGGGGATATCGGCGATCCAGTCCCACCTGCTGGTGACGGACGGCCGCGTCGACGTGACGGAACGAGACAATGCGAAGATTTTCCGGCGCAGGCTCCTGATGCAGGACGCTTCCGGCCGCATCGCCGTGTTCGATTCCTCACCCGACCGGATCTCGCTCTACGAAGCCGCCCGGATCGCAAGGGAACGGTACGGTGCGCAATTCGCGATCAACCTCGACATGGGCACCTATGACTTCTGCTACATGAAGTCTCCAGGAAAACCGGGCACGAACTGCGGACTGTCGCCCGACACGGCAAAACTGACGAATATCCTCAAATTCTCATACGCTGCCGACTGATGCGCTCGATCGACCTGATCCGGGAGAACACCCGTCTGCTCGTGTTCGGCATGATCATGTCGGCTTATTCGAGTTTCGGCCAGACCTTCTTCATTTCGCTCTTCAGCAGCGAGATCCGCGGTGCCTTCGGCCTTTCGCACGGCGATTTCGGCTCGCTTTACGCCGCCGCCACGCTGTCGAGCGCGGCGATGATCCTCGCGGTCGGCTGGACGATCGACCGGTACGGGCTGCGCCAGTTCGCCTGCATCGTTCTGGCTGGTCTCGCGGCAGCGTCCGCGGCAATGTCGGTCGTCACGGGGGTCGTCGCCCTGGGCATCACCCTGTTCGCCTTGCGGTTTTTCGGCCAAGGCCTCGTCAGCCATGCCGCCATCGTCGCCATGGGGCGATATTTCGACAGGGCGCGCGGGCGGGCAATCGCCATCTCCTCACTCGGCTTCACCGCCTGCGAAATGTCCCTGCCGCCGCTGGTCGTCGTTCTGCTGGGCGTCATGGGCTGGCAGGCGATCTGGCAGAGCGCGGCGGTTTTTCTGGCGGTGGTCGCCATCCCGACCATCTACTGGATCCTGAGCCCCTATGCGCAAGCTCCCGATACGCATGACAAATCCGGCAGCGGGACTGCAAACGAAGACTGGACGCTTCGGCAGGCTCTCGGCGACGTGGGGCTCTACCTGCGCGCACCTTCTATCCTGGCGACATCGGCCATCGGCACCGCCCTCGTCTTTCACCAGATCCATATCGGCGCGACAAAGGGATGGTCTCTCGGCCTGATCGCGGCTTCGTTCAGCCTCTACGCGCTGGCAAGCGCCCTCACCACCATCCTCGCCGGTTTCGCCGTCGACCGCGTCACGGCCCGCCGCCTGCAACCCTTCTTTCTCATTCCGCTGGCGGCGACCTGCACTCTGCTCGCAACCACGTCGCAGGCACAGTCGGCGCCCGTCTTCTACTTCATGCTCGGCGTATCGTCGGGCGCCTATTTCGGCGTCAACGGCGCACTCTGGGCCGAGCTCTACGGCACGCGGCATCTGGGCGCCATCCGCTCCCTCATGCATACGGCGATGGTGTTTGCCTCGGGCGTCGCGCCGGCGGTGTTCGGCATCCTGTTCGACTGGGACTTTTCGACGGAAGCAATCGCCTGGGGATGCGCGGCCTATTGCGTGGCTGCCTCTCTGCTCGCGGCTTGCGCGAACATGCCCCGAAGGACCGTGCAGACGGGCTGAAAAAAATCGGGCCCGTGTCGCCACGAGCCCGTAAAGTCAAGAATGCATCTGAGGGGGGAGGTGCAGATCTCTCTGCAACCAAATCTCATAACGTTATGTGGGGTAATGCTGCCTCACCTTCAAGGCCCAATTAGACAGCGTCATATTTTGTGCATATTTTCCAATGTGTTACGGTACAATTCTCTATCGGTGCGGAAAACTTCCCGTGAAAAATGTCCTCGTCCGGTCGTGCGGCGGGGGACTGTCTAAACCTTTCGCCATGACCTATATAGCTCGTCGAACAAACCGAGGATAAGCATGTCTCAAGAATCCAATCCCCTCCTCGCGGAATGGGACACGCCGCTCGGCGCGCCGCCCTTCCCGCAGTTTCGTCCCGAGCATTTCTCGCCCGCTTTCGACAAGGTGCTGGCGGATCATCGTGTTCAGGTCGAAGCGATCGCCGGATCCCACGAGCCGCCGACCTTCGACAACACGATAGCAGCACTCGAAAGAGCCGGCCTGCCGCTGGGGCGCCTGTGCGCAGTGTTCTTTGGTCTCATCGGTGCGGATACCAATGACAAGCTGGACGCCCTGCAAACCGAATTCGCGCCGCGCCTGTCGCGTCATCACAGCGACATCTTCATGAACGAGCGCCTTTTTTCCCGGATCGAGCAGCTTTGGGAGTCGCGCGAAACATCCTGTGCCGACGAAGAGCAGGCGAAAGTGCTCGAACGCTACCGGACGGACTTCATTCGCAGCGGTGTCGCCCTCGACGAGGCGGACAAGCAGCGGATGAAGGAGATCAAGGACCGGATGTCGAGCCTGATGACCACCTTCTCCCAGAACGTGCTGGCTGACGAACGAGACTACATCATCGAACTGAAGGACGAAGCCGACCTCGACGGCCTGCCCCAGTTCCTCCGGGACAGCACGGCGGCCGTCGCCGCGGAACGCGGGTTGAAGAGTTGCGGACATGCGGTATCGCTGGCACGCTCGGTGATCGAACCCTTCCTGACCTTCTCAACCCGACGTGACCTGCGGGAAAAGGCGTTCCAGGCCTGGGTGAACCGCGGCGCCAACGGCAATGCCACGGACAATACCGGCATCCTGCTCGAAATCGTCGCCCTGCGCCGCGAGCAGGCGAAGCTTCTCGGATTCGAAACCTACACCGACTACGTGCTCGACGACGCCATGGCGAAATCGGCCAAGGATGTCGAAAAACTGCTCCATGCGGTCTGGAAACCGGCACAGGCGCGTTCCCTCGACGAACGCGACGCATTGCAGGACCTCGTGGCCCGCGAAGGCGGGAACTTCGCCGTGGCGCCCTGGGACTGGCGCTACTACTCCGAGAAGATCCGCAGCGAGAAACACGACATCGACGAAGCGGAACTCAAGCCCTATTTCCAGCTCGACCGTATCGTCGACGCGGCATTCGAGACGGCCGGGCGCCTTTTCGACCTGAAGTTCCGCGAACGCGACGACATCCCCAAGCTGCATCCGGACATCCGGACCTGGGAGGTGCTTTCGTCGGACGGCGAACATGTCGGTCTTTTTCTTGGGGACTACTTCGCCCGTCCGTCAAAGCGGTCGGGCGCATGGATGTCGTCCCTGAGGCCGCAGCACCGGCTTGACGGAGATGTCCGTCCGATCGTCAACAACGTCATGAATTTCTCGAAAGGCGCCCCGGGCGAGCCGGCCCTGCTGAGCGTCAGCGACGCGGAAACCGTGTTTCACGAATTCGGCCATGCGCTCCACGCGCTTCTCTCCGATGTGACCTATCCGGAGATTTCAGGCACGAACGTCGCGCGCGACTACGTGGAACTTCCCTCCCAGCTGTTCGAGCACTGGCTGTTCGAACCGGATATCCTCCGCAAGTACGCCGTTCACTATCGGACGGGCGAGCCGATACCCGACAGCCTTCTCGACAAGCTGCTCGCAGCGCGGAACTTCAACCAGGGTTTCGAGACAGTGGAATACCTCTCCTCCGCTCTCGTCGACCTTGAGCTGCACAAGGCCGAAAACGTCGACAACGTCGATGCGTTCGAAGCCGAAGTGCTCGGCACGCTCGGAATGCCGGACGAGATCCGCATGCGCCACCGCCTGCCCCATTTCCTGCATCTCTTCGCGTCCAGCGGTTACGCCTCGGCCTACTACAGCTACATGTGGTCGGAAGTCATGGATGCGGATGCCTTCGAGGCCTTCCGGGAGGCCGGTGATGCGTTCGACTCCGAAACCGCGGCGCGGCTGAAATCCAGCATCTATTCAAGCGGCGGCAGGCTCGACCCCAACGAGGCTTATCTGAGCTTCAGGGGACGGCCGCCACGGGTCGAAAGTCTTCTGGAGAAACGTGGACTCGCGTGAAATTCGATGACACTGTCTCCGGATGCGGTCTGCCGGTCCGACGGCACGTCACAGGTCCACCGGTTCTTTGGGGGGAAGCGCTTTGGCTGATTTTTCGTGTTACGTGTCGATCGTGAACCGGACCCGGGTGACGATGTCGCTCGTCGGCGCGCCACGAGAGCCCAAGCACGGCGTCTGGCTGATGCCGCCGCCCAACGCGATCGGCCCTGGCATGTCGTCGCCCGAGATCAAGCTGTCGAACCGGACCCCTGTCACCGGATCCCTGGGTGATCTCGTCTATTCGTTTCGCTACGCCGGCATCGAATACGAGGTCGGCCTGCGGTTCTCCGACCCCGCAACGGGTCGCAACGAGGCGGGGTTCAGCGTCACCACGCGGGCCTACGATGCAGACGGCCTGCTGGAGCCGCCGGGAACGCTCCTGCCATCCCTGACCGCCAGTTCCGGCGATGACGGAAACTGGCAGGATACCGTGCCGCTGTCCGGCCACCCGCTGAGGATCAAGTGGGTCATCGAGGAGGCGAGCGAAGGCACGATCCTCACGATCGAGCGGGTCACCGGAAAAAAGCTTTCGGAATTCGACGACGAAATCTACCTCACGGCGGACCGACCCGCATCCCCGCTCCGGGTTCCGACCGACGACCGGTATCACAAGTTCCGCGCGGCAGGCACGGAATGGACCGTGGGAGCCCAGATGCACATTGCCGACGACAGCGCTCCATTCGACATCGTCGTCAACGAATACGATCCCGTGAGCGCGGACGACCGCCTCGGCACGCTCCACGTCGATCCGGCCCAACGAAAGCTCACCGCGCAGTGGGAAACCGGGGACGTCTACCGGACCGATTTCGACTACGAGAAGCCGGTCGACATCGGCGTGCACAGTTTCCGACGGTCCAATCGCGACGCGGGCGTCGCGTCGGACGGATCGGGCGGCCTTCCCTCTCCCAACATCGAGTCGGTCTACGAGTTCTCGCTGACCTTCCGGAAGCTTTCTGGCTGAGGTCTCGTCCTACCGGCGAACCGGAGCGCAATTGACGCCGCATGGCTTCGAATCCTGCGCGCAAACGAGAAAACCCCCGCCTTTCTGGCGGGGGTTTTTCGTCTGGCCGTTGCCGTCTTCGGCTACCCAGAAGGGGACTGGGAGCTTGATCCTACGCGCGAGTGCCCGGACCTTCAAGCAACCCCTGAGTTAACCATTAAAGAACAGTAAACAAAGACGAAGAACGTCTGTTCATATCTCGAAGTAATAGGGAATAGCCGCAACACCTGCGAAGACAAGCGCCGCGAACACCATCATCACGTAGACCAGGGGCGGTTGCCGGAGCCTGCGGTCGTCCGGTGAAAACACCCAGGCCAGGAGACGCGTCACGAGATAGACGACGATCGCCGGACCGGCCGCGAAGAGGATGACGAGAATATAGAAGCGCTTCAGGTCGGACGGTGGTGACACGGCTGCATAGATACACGCCGCCGTCCCCAGCAGCAGGAAAGCGAAATAGAGCCTTGTGCCCAGTCTCATCAATGAGCGCGCAAACACAATGGAAAGAGTATGGGCAATTGCAGCCTTTGCGGCAAGCGGCTCCTTCAACCGTCAAAGTCGAACGCCTGATGGCAATTCCCGGCACTAATCCGGTCTAGGGTTCGGAGCGTATGAGCGGCCGCCACCCGGACTTGAGCATTTCGGTTCCCCGGACACGCAGCAGCAGAGACCGTCCCATGCGTGCCGCCCTGCCCTTCAGCCGCAACAGCCGCAACCGTTTTGCGGACTCGCGCTGGACATAGTCGACCCGGGGGCGGCGACGCTGCTCGTAGGCGCGCAATGCGTCGGTGACGGCGCCCTGGTAATTGCCGAGGGTCTCGGCCAGCACGATCGCATCCTCCATGGCCATGGCCGCACCCTGCGCCAGTGTCGGCGCGGTCGCGTGGGCGGCATCGCCGATGACCATCATCCTGCGATCGCTCCATTTTTCGAGCCTGACCTCCTCGAGGGTCCCGGCGATCACCCGTCCCTCGACGGCATGCGCAAGCGCCGCCGTGGCCGGTTCCCCGAACTCCGCGAACAGGTCGTTGAGCGAGGCGACGGGCTCGCCGGTCTCCACGCAGTCCATGGCATAGATGTAGGCGAGCCGGTCATCGACCGGCATCACCATGACCGCCTTGCCGTCTCCGATCATGTATTTGGGGTCGGTGACCCCGGCCGGCCTCGGCGCCATCCAGCGCCAGCAGCGATACCCCATCGGCCGGGCACCAGGGCGGGAGGGGAACACGAGCGAACGCACGGCGGAATTGACGCCGTCGGCGCCGACCAGGAGGTCGGCCTGCTCGACGGTCCCGTCGCCAAGTTCGAGGAACACGCCCCGGTCGTCCTGGGAAACGGAAACCGGACTGGACGCGAAGCGGATGTTCTCCACACCGACCAGATCCACAAGGGCCTCGTGGAAAACCGGCCGCGGAAGCGCGACGAAGGGTGGCCATTTCCTGAGAATGCCGCGCGCCCTGGCCAGATCGAGGGTGGTGAGCTGGCGGCCGGCCTCGTCGGTATAGGTAATCTGGGCAATCCTGTAGGCCCTGCGATCGACCACGGTTTCCAGCCCGAGCCTGCGGGCCGCACGCACCGCATTTCCCGGAAGGTGGAGACCGGTCCCCTCCGGTTCGAAACCGGATTTGGCCTCGAACAGCCTCGCTTCGATTCCCTGCTGTCGAAGTGCCGCGGCCAGAGACAGTCCCGCTATGCCTGCCCCCACGATGAGGACACTGGATACGCAAGACCCTCTTGCCATCGACTGTAACTCCACTGCGACGAATCGAACCCATTAAACCATCTGAAGGGTTCGGGCACGACGGCCTTTCACCGGCAACGCACAGGGAAAGTGACGCATGTCACAGACGCGGCCCGTGACCGGCCCCATCTCCGGTTCATGGCCAACTGCAGTCATAACGAAAGGGAGATCAAAAAATGAAATGCGCCGGAGGGATCGATTTCAGCACCTGCAAGGCCGCAGCACTTCTCATCTGCCTTCTCACGGGCCTCGTCGTGGTGACGGCAATCCTGCAATCCGCCTCCTGAAAGACCTACCGGACCACGCACCTCCCCGTGGCCGGCGCGGGGCTTGCCAACGGACGGGCGAGCCCCGCTTCAATCGCCTGGCGGATCAGCAGTCGTGGTTCGTTCAGCAGCGCAGGCAGCGCCCGTTGCCACGGTTCAGGTGCGTGTTGATCGGGTTGTCGAGGTCAATGGTCGTGTACCCGATAAGGCGGCCTGTGAAGAAGATGCGTTCCGCAAGGCCACGGGCATACCCGTTACGGGCGCGCTCCCGGCGATACTCGAGATCGTCCGCTGGCATGGACCCGCGGGCATAGGGCTCCCACTGATCGCCGGCCCGGCGATAGAGACGAAGGTAGAGGGTGGAACCCGACTGTCTGGTGCGCACGATGAACTGGTTGCCGCCGACCGCATAGATGCCGTTGCGTTCGCGGGCCGCGTCCGCGCCACCAACCAGGGCGACAAGACCAATCATCGCGGCCAGGGCGAACGTGCATATCTGAATTGTCCGGGTCATGTCCCACCTCCTCTCATGCTTTCCTGACCCACAAGTGGTGTCTGTGGCGCACGGGAACAAGTGCGAAGCCGAATCCGGGCTGACCCGCACCGTCATTGTGATAAATTCCGCGCCATGTCCCGAGTCGATCTTCTTCAATTCTTCCGGAGCCGGCGATGAGCGATAGCGCCAGACCTCCAGACCGGATGCTGAAGCGTCCGGCAGAGGAAAGCCTTGTCCGCGGGTTCAGGAAGGGCGGCGAGCGCCAGACCTACAGCGATTTCCTGCAGCTCGACACGCTGCTCGACCTCCAACAGACGTTCCAGGACCCGCCCAAGCGGGATGAACTGCTCTTCATCCTGATCCATCAGGTGAGCGAACTCTGGCTCAAGCTGCTCTACACGGAACTCGTTGCCGCGCGCGGTGCGATCGATGGCGACGACCTCGCCGGTGCACAGAAGTGCTTTGCCCGGATCAAGGCGGTCGAACAGCAGCTGATCGGCGCGTGGGACGTCCTGCTGACCATGACGACAGCGGACTATATCGAGTTCCGGGATGCTCTCGGTCACTCGTCCGGTTTCCAGAGCTGGGGATACAGGCGCGTCGAGTTCGTGCTCGGCAACAAGGACGCGTCGCATCTGGGGTTTCACGAGCATGACCAAAACGCCCTGTCGCATCTTCGCCCGGCGCTCGAGGCGCCTTCCGTCTACGATGCGGTTCTCCGGCTGCTTTCACGACGGGGTTTCGCCGTGCCGCGGGACCTTCTCGAGCGCGACCTGAAGGAGCCTTACGGCGGCAACGATGTGGTCGTCGAAATCTGGAAGGACATCTATTCCGATACGAGAAAACATTGGGAGCTTTACGAACTCGCCGAAATTCTCATGGATGTGGAAGGCCTGTTCCAGCGCTGGCGCTTCCACCACATGTCGGCGGTCGAGCGCATCATCGGGCACCAGAAAGGCACGGGCGGATCGTCCGGTGTCGGCTACCTGAAGGCCGCGCTCAGTCTTCGGTTCTTCCACGACCTCTTCGAAGTCAGAAACGCCCTGCTCGCCCGCTGATCATGACCGACACCTACGAAAGTTTCTCCGACGACGACCTGGAACGGGAGTACTCGCCCAGCTCCATGGTCGAAGGCGATCCGCTACGCTACATGGAACAATACCGCGAAGAGAGCGCGGAGGCCCGCCGGTCGCCGCTGCTAAACGCGGATCTCTCCTATGGAACGGACAGCGGCCAGATCCTCGATTTCTTCCGCTCCCCGGCGGGTTCAGGTTCGCCGCTCCATGTGTTCCTGCACGGCGGATACTGGCAGGAGCTCACTCACAAGCAGTCCGCCTTCATGGCGCCCTGGTTCGCGGAACGAAACGTGGCCTTTGCCGCCGTGAACTACAACCTCGCCCCCCGGTCCACCATCGGCGCCATGATCAGGGAGTGCCGCATGGCCCTGCGCTGGCTGGCGAACCGGCACGAGACGCTCGGCATAGACCCCGACCGCATCAGCGTTTCCGGGCACAGTGCCGGTGCCCACTTGCTTGCCATGCTTCTGAGTGACAACCCGTCGGAGCACAATATCGAACCGCCCCGCATATGCTCGGCCACACTCATCAGCGGCATATATGACATCCGGCCAATTCCGCGGACCTATATCGACGAACCGCTTCAGTTGACCGAACGCCAGACGCTGATCTGGAGCCCGATGCTGCTGAAGTCCGCGGCATCCGTGCCGGTCCATATCGCGGTGGCGGAACACGACACCCCCGAGTTCATCCGGCAAGCGGAAGCCTACAGGGATATCCTCGTTTCCCAGGACGTGACGGCGAGTTATGCTGTCCATCCCGGACGCAATCATTTTGACCTGCCGCTGCATCCCGGCGAGATTGAGGCGCTGGCCGGAACCTCGGGGCACGCCTTCTATTGATCCATTCGCATCTCCCTTCAAACGGAACCCGCAAAGGCACGTGATGTCGAAAGTCGAAACGCTCGAACAGTTGCGCGAAATCTATCCCGAACCGAAGGGACGGGCCGTCGACAAGGTCCTGGAAAGGCTCGAACCGCACAGCCGCAGGTTCATCTCCCTTTCGCCTTATTGCGTCCTGTCCACGACCGGCGCGGACGGGATGGCCGACATCACGCCGCGCGGCGAGGAGCCCGGATTCGTGAAGGTCATCGACGACAGCACGCTCGCCCTGCCCGACCGGCCCGGGAACAACCGGATCGACAACCTTACCAATATCGTCTCCAATCCGGCGGTCGGACTGCTGTTCATGATCCCGGGCGTGGACGAGATTTTCCGGGTTCACGGACGCGCGGAGATCCGCGACGACGAAGACCTGAAGGCCATGTTCGAGGTGAACGGCAAACGTCCGGCGACCGTCCTGCTCGTGCATGTGGTCGAAGCCTATCTCCACTGCGCCAAGGCGCTTCTGAGATCCGACCTCTGGAACCCGCACAAGAGGATCGACCGGTCCGAACTGCCGTCCATGGGCGCGATGATCCGCGACCAGATCGGCGGCGCGGGTCCGGTGGAGGACCAGACCGAGATGATCGAGCGCTACCGGAAGGCACTCTACTGACCGAAAGAAGGCAAGACCGGGAGGAACAGGGAAATGCCGAACGACAACGAGAAGATCAGGGCGAGGCTGTTGAGAACCACGACCGCGACCGTCATGACGCAGCTGTTCAAGCGCGGCCTGCGGTCGGTCTGGATGAAAGGTGTAGGCCCGCTCGAGTCCCCGCCGGTGCGATTTGCCGGTCCCGCCTTCACGGTGCGTTTCGTGCCGTCGCGCGAACATGAAGACGACATGTCCGTCTACACCGACCCGGACTATCCCGCCCGCAAGGCAATCGAGCTCGTTCCCGAGGGCGGCGTCCTCGTGCTGGACGGCAACCGCAATGCCGACGGCGCCATGCTCGGCGACATCCTGGCGGCACGCCTGAAACAGCGAGGCGTCGCCGGCGCGGTAACGGACGCCGGAACACGCGACGTCGAAGCCGTGCTCAAGGTCGGCTTCCCGATCCAGTGCGCCGGACGCGCGGCCCCCGCCAGCATCACGCATCACAAGGCCGTCGACCTTGAAGTGCCCGTCGCCTGCGGCGGGGTCGCCGTCTATCCGGGCGACTGGGTCATGGCGGACGGCGACGGCGTCGTGATCATTCCGGCGGATCTGGCCGACGAGGTTTCCCGGGACAGCGTGGATCAGGAGGAAACCGAGGAATGGATCCTGTCCGAGGTCAAGACCGGCCGCTCGACCTCCGGGCTCTATCCGATGAACGACGAAACCCGGAGCGAATACGAGGCGTGGCGCAAGTCGTCAGGCACGACATAGGCCATACACGGTCCGCGCGACTGTGAGGGCGCAGGCGGGCACAGGAGAGATCGCATGCTGGAGACAAGGCCGTTCGCGGTGGGCGACATAGAAGTGCAGCGGATCGTGGAGATGATCCTTCCGTTCCGCACGCCCGAGGATTTCTACGAGGACGCCACGTCGGAACTCGTCGATCCGCATCGGGGCTGGCTGTCCCCGGAAGGCCTGTGTCCGGACACGGGCAAGCTGATCCTCACGGTGCAATCCTATTTGCTCAAGACCCGGCATCATACGATCCTCATCGACACCTGCGTCGGGTGCGGCAAGACCAACCCGCGATACGACTTCTGGCACAAACGGTCGGACACAAGCTGGCTCGACCGGCTGGCGGCAGCCGGCGCCGCCCCTGAAGACATCGACTTCGTCATGTGCACCCACCTGCATGCCGACCACACCGGATGGAACACGAGGCTCGAGAACGGACGCTGGGTGCCGACCTTCCCCAATGCGCGCTACATCATGTCAAAGGCGGATGTGGAGCATTTCGGGGCGATCGCGGAAACCGATCGCGCCGCCGCCTACAATGAAAGCGTGCTCCCCGTGATCGAGGCCGGGCAGTGCGATCCGGTATCCGGAGACCACGTCCTCGATGACCAGATACGGCTCGAGCCGACACCGGGGCATACACCGGGCCACGTCGCGGTCGGACTGGAGTCCAATGGAAACCGGGCCGTGATGTCCGGCGATCTCATCCATAGCCCGCTGCAATGCCTTTATCCGGACTGGCGCACCGTCGTCGATACCGATGCGGAACTCGCCCGTCGCACCCGCCGCCGGTTCCTGGAGGATGCGTGCGAAAGCCGTCGGCTGGTGATGACGGGCCATTTCCCCGCCCCTTCCACGGGGTTTGTCTCCCGGCAGGGTGACGCTTTCGCGTTCGAGGTCGCGGCGAACCCGTGATACCGCCAGGCAACTATTGTTGCCAATTTGTCACAAGTCGACTATGATAACGGCGTTTCGGCGTCAGCGAAAAAAGACGTTCGTCCGTGCTGAGCCGAATCGGAGTATCCGTACCGAAGTCATTCAGATCGCGTAAGTAGACGTACGATGGACAACGCGCCCCGTCATTTCACACCCGGCCGAAGGATAAGGTCGAGACCCGTCGCAGCAGCTCCGAGTCAGCAGCGGCAACCGCGGCGTAGAGCCCCGCAGCCATATGACGAGGAACTCGAAGACCGTTTCGAAGATCGCCTGCAGGAAACCCGTCCCGGACCGTCGATGGAGGCCCAGCTTTTCGCGGAGCGGATGCGCAGGAAAGCGGCGGAACGTAAAGACGACCCAGATGAACGGCCGGCGGAAGCTGCCGCGGGACCTCGGGACACGATGCCGGCCAAAGGCCGGAGCGCGGGGCGGAAGCGAAATCCGGAGTTGCGCAAGTCCGCGCCTGGCGAAACCGGTCCCCGTACCCCCATCACGACAGTCAAGGCACCGGCCACCTATCCTCCCATCGATGAAGTCATCTCGCAATTCGAGAGTGGCGGTGCGAGGGGACGGCGGCTGCTTTTTGCAGGAATTGTCCTGGCCGGCTCCGCCATCCTGATTGGCGGCTTCGCCTTCCTGTCCGGCATGCTCTAGGCTCGCAGCAAAGTCGCATGTCCCGCCGCGATGCGTCGTCGTCGCGACCACGCGACGTGTCGTTTCGCTTTTCATTACATCAACTGAAATTGTTACGCAAAGCAGCGTTCGCAGACGGCCGGCGATCGGGTTCACGCGTTAACGCTTTCTCAACGACACGAGTCGATTTGGCTCGTTGAACCTCTGATTCGCATGTAGCGACAACACCTGATTCAGATTTGCGAGGCACACTTGCCGGCAAATCCAGGAAACCGGCCCGAACAACAGGCCGGATCCGATAATCGCTGCAACGAACGAAGCTGGATACTTCGTCGTTGACTGCGAAGATTACGAACAGGCTGGCGTCAAACAACAATGCGGGACCTCATGGCAGATCAGGAAAAGACGACGACCCAGGACAAGACCGGCACTTCGGAAAAAGACAGGCATCTCAAGGAAGCGAACGACCAGACGCTTTCGTCCGACGCCGAAAAGCCGATCGACCCTTCCCTGTCGAACATCCACTACGGTACGCGTGGGCACGAAGGCCCCGAATTGTCGGTATCGCAGACACCGGACGATGGCCCGTCCCGGGACTTCGCTTCGGCGGACTCGCAGAACGAGTCGACCGACACCGGAGACGACACAGTCCGTACTCCGGGTGAAGACGTCGTTTCGCAAGCCGATTCAACCGAAGACCAATCGGACGCAACCGAGACCGAAGAAACCACCACACGCTCTGTCGAACGCGAGGCGAAAGCCGACGCCAACTCCCAAGAACAGTCCGGGTCCTTCGGGATCCAGGACGCCGCCACCCCGGCCGCGGCAACCGGAACGGATGGTTCCGCGCAACAGGCATCCGGTTCCCCGGACAATGCGACCTCACGTGAGGAAGAGAGCGGGACCACCAACACCAACACCGCACCAAGCGATATCGAGCTTTCAAGCGATTCGGTCGACGAGAACGCGGTTGCTGGCACCGTCGTCGCCACCCTGTTGGCCACGGACCAGGATGCCGGCGAGACCTTCACCTACGCCCTCGTCGACGGCGCCGGTGATCCGATTACCAATTCAAACTTCGAGATCGTCGGCGACGAGATCCGCGTGCGGGACGGGGCCGACATCGACTTCGAGGATGCGGCGAGTCACGCCCTCAACGTCCGCGTCACCGACAGCGGCGGCAACACCTATGTCGAGACCGTCACGCTTTCGGTCAACGACCTCAACGAGGGTCCGACGGACATCGCCCTGACGGGCGGTGCGGTCGACGA
Source organism: Hyphomicrobiales bacterium (assembly GCA_965227875.1). Taxonomy (GTDB): domain Bacteria; phylum Pseudomonadota; class Alphaproteobacteria; order Rhizobiales; family JAJFHC01. The sequence goes on along the minus strand of OZ245783.1, from coordinate 3,962,287 downwards.
GAACGCGGTCGCTGGCACCGTGGTCGCGACGCTGTCGGCCACCGACCAGGATGCGGGCGAGACCTTCACCTACGCCCTCGTCGACGACGCCGGTGATCCGCTTACCAATTCAAACTTCGAGATCGTCGGCGACGAGATCCGTGTGCGGGCCGGGACAGACATCGACTTCGAGGACGCGGCAAGCCACGCCCTTAACGTCCGCGTCACCGACAGCGGCGGCAACACCTATGTCGAGGCCGTCACGCTTTCGGTCAACGACCTCAACGAGGGTCCGACGGACATCGGCCTGACGGGCGGTGCGGTCGACGAGAATACGGCTGCAGGCACCGTCGTCGCGACGCTGTCGGCTACCGACCAGGATGCGGGCGAGACCTTCACCTACGCCCTCGTCGACGGCGGTGGCGACCCGGTCAGCGGCGGTGACTTCGAGATCGTTGGCGACGAGGTCCGTGTGCGCGCCGGGGCCGATATCGACTTCGAGGATGCGGCAAGCCACGCCCTCAACGTCCGCGTCACCGACAGCGGCGGCAACACCTATGTCGAGACCGTCACGCTTTCGGTCAACGACCTCAACGAGGGTCCGACGGACATCGCCCTGGCGGGCGGTGCGGTCGACGAGAACGCGGTCGCGGGCACCGTCGTTGCCACCCTGTCGGCCACGGACCAGGATGCCGGCGAGACCTTCACCTACACCCTCGTCGACGGCGCCGGCGATCCGCTCAGCGACGGTGACTTCGAGATCGTCGGCGACGAGGTCCGTGTGCGCGCCGGTGCAGACATCGACTTCGAGGATGCGGCAAGCCACGCCCTCAACGTCCGCGTCACCGACAGCGGCGGCAACACCTATGTCGAGACCGTCACGCTTTCGGTCAACGACCTCAACGAGGGTCCGACGGACATCGCCCTGGCGGGCGGTGCGGTCGACGAGAACGCGGTCGCGGGCACCGTCGTCGCCACCCTGTCGGCCACCGACCAGGATGCGGGCGAGACCTTCACCTACGCCCTCGTCGACGACGCCGGTGATCCGCTTACCAATTCAAACTTCGAGATCGTTGGCGACGAGGTCCGTGTGCGCGCCGGTGCAGACATCGACTTCGAGGATGCGGCAAGCCACGCCCTCAACGTCCGCGTCACCGATAGCGGCGGCAACACCTATGTCGAGACCGTCACAGTTACCGTCAACGATGTGGATGAAACCCCGCCCGTCGTCGGCCTGAACATTTCCGGCGGAAGCGGCAACGACAATATCGTGGCGGGTGCAGGCAACGATTACGTGGATGCCGGGTACGGGGACGACACTGTCTACGGTGAAGCCGGCGACGACGTCATCCGCGGCAACCGCGGCAACGACACCATGTATGGCGGTGACGGCGACGACGTCTTCACCACCAGCGGCTATTACGAGGGAACCGACCAGTTCCACGGCGGCGACGGCCTGGACACCGTGCAGGGCAGCGGCGGCAATGACCGCATCTACGTCACCAGCAACCTCGAAAATCTCGACAGCATCGAGGTCATCGACGGCGGCGGCGGCACCGACACCCTGATCGGCACCGCCAATGACGACGTGCTCGACTTCAGCTCCGGCCCCGTCCTCCAGAATATCGAGGGCATCGACGCCGGCTACGGCAACGACACGGTCACCGGCACGGCCGGCGACGACGTCATCCGCGGCAACCGCGGCAACGACACCATGTATGGCGGTGACGGCGACGACGTCTTCACCACCAGCGGCTATTACGAGGGAACCGACCAGTTCCATGGCGGCGACGGCATGGACACCGTGCAGGGCAGCGGCGGCAATGACCGCATCTACGTCACCAGCAACCTCGACAATCTCGACAGCATCGAAGTCATCGACGGCGGCGGCGGCACCGACACCCTGATCGGCACCGCCAATGACGACGTGCTCGACTTCAGCTCCGGCCCCGTCCTCCAGAATATCGAGGGCATCGACGCCGGCTACGGCAACGACACGGTCACCGGCACGGCCGGCGACGACGTCATCCGCGGCAACCGCGGCAACGACACCATGTATGGCGGTGACGGCGACGACGTCTTCACCACCAGCGGCTATTACGAGGGAACCGACCAGTTCCACGGCGGCGACGGCCTGGACACCGTGCAGGGCAGCGGCGGCAATGACCGCATCTACGTCACCAGCAACCTCGAAAATCTCGACAGCATCGAGGTCATCGACGGCGGCGGCGGCACCGACACCCTGATCGGCACCGCCAATGACGACGTGCTCGACTTCAGCTCCGGCCCCGTCCTCCAGAATATCGAGGGCATCGACGCCGGCTACGGCAACGACACGGTCACCGGCACGGCCGGCGACGACGTCATCCGCGGCAACCGCGGCAACGACACCATGTATGGCGGTGACGGCGACGACGTCTTCACCACCAGCGGCTATTACGAGGGAACCGACCAGTTCCACGGCGGCGACGGCCTGGACACCGTGCAGGGCAGCGGCGGCAATGACCGCATCTACGTCACCAGCAACCTCGACAATCTCGACAGCATCGAGGTCATCGACGGCGGCGGCGGCACCGACACCCTGATCGGCACCGCCAATGACGACGTGCTCGACTTCAGCTCCGGCCCCGTCCTCCAGAATATCGAGGGCATCGACGCCGGCTACGGCAACGACACGGTCACCGGTACGGCCGGCGACGACGTCATCCGCGGCAACCGCGGCAACGACACCATGTATGGCGGTGACGGCGACGACGTCTTCACCACCAGCGGCTATTACGAGGGAACCGACCAGTTCCACGGCGGCGACGGCATGGACACCGTGCAGGGCAGCGGCGGCAACGACCGCATCTACGTCACCAGCAACCTCGACAACCTCGACAGCATCGAGGTCATCGACGGCGGCGGCGGCACCGACACCCTGATCGGCACCGCCAACGACGACGTGCTCGACTTCAGCTCGGGCCCCGTCCTGCAGAATATCGAGGCCATCGACGCCGGCTATGGCAACGACACGGTCACCGGTACGGCCGGCGACGACGTCATCCGTGGCAACCGCGGCAACGACACCATGTATGGCGGTGACGGCGACGACGTCTTCACCACCAGCGGCTATTACGAGGGAACCGACCAGTTCCACGGCGGCGACGGCATGGACACCGTACAGGGCAGCGGCGGCAATGACCGCATATACGTCACCAGCAACCTCGACAACCTCGACAGCATCGAGGTCATCGACGGCGGCGGCGGCACCGACACCCTGATCGGCACCGCCAATGACGACGTGCTCGACTTCAGCTCGGGCCCCGTCCTCCAGAATATCGAGGGCATCGACGCCGGCTACGGCAACGACACGGTCACCGGCACGGCCGGCGACGACGTCATCCGCGGCAACCGCGGCAACGACACCATGTATGGCGGCGACGGCGACGACGTCTTCACCACCAGCGGCTATTACGAGGGAACCGACCAGTTCCACGGCGGCGACGGCATGGACACCGTACAGGGCAGCGGCGGCAATGACCGCATCTACGTCACCAGCAACCTCGACAACCTCGACAGCATCGAGGTCATCGACGGCGGCGGCGGCACCGACACCCTGATCGGCACCGCCAATGACGACGTGCTCGACTTCAGCTCGGGCCCCGTCCTCCAGAATATCGAGGGCATCGACGCCGGCTATGGCAACGACACGGTCACCGGTACGGCCGGCGACGACGTCATCCGCGGCAACCGCGGCAACGACACCATGTATGGCGGTGACGGCGACGACGTCTTCACCACCAGCGGCTATTACGAGGGAACCGACCAGTTCCACGGCGGCGACGGCATGGACACCGTGCAGGGCAGCGGCGGCAACGACCGCATCTACGTCACCAGCAACCTCGACAACCTCGACAGCATCGAGGTCATCGACGGCGGCGGCGGCACCGACACCCTGATCGGCACCGCCAACGACGACGTGCTCGACTTCAGCTCGGGCCCCGTCCTGCAGAATATCGAGGCCATCGACGCCGGCTATGGCAACGACACGGTCACCGGTACGGCCGGCGACGACGTCATCCGTGGCAACCGCGGCAACGACACCATGTATGGCGGCGACGGCGACGACGTGCTCGACGGCGGCGACGGCAACGACCTCTTCCTTTTCTACGAAGGCAGCGGTTCGGACCAGATCTTCGGGGGCGCCGGGCGTTCCTGGGTGGATACCGTCGAATTGCGCGATGCGGAAGGCGGCGACGATATCGGCGCCTATGGCGCGGACTGGACCGTCACGGTGACGTCTGGCGGGATCGTCGACGAGGAAGCCGACAGCATCACGCTCGAACAGGACACGAGCGGTTACGTGACGTTCAGCGACGGCAGCGAATTCACGTTCCAGGATCTCGAACGGATCGAATGGTGATCTTGCCGTATTTCGAACCGGCGTCGGCGTGCGGATTCAACACCGCACCTCGATGCCGGTCTTGCCTCGCCTAGACCGTCTTGTCGACGAACTGACCAAGCCCCGGCTGGGCGGTGGACTGGATCTCCTGGGCAGCGTCCAGCAGGGCCTGACCGCTTTGCGCGGTCGCCTCGAATGCCTGTTTCGCGACGGCCATCTGGATCGACGACGCGATCTGAGACTGCTTCAGCGCGGCGGCGACCGCCGCCGTGGATCCGATATTCATCCCCGTCCCCTTTTTCCCGAGCACCAAACCTACCGGAACACCGTTAACAGTGTGTTCCCGGCCTCTGAACTCGTGCTATCTGACGCGTTCGTGAAGGTTCGCTAGGGAAACAGAAGAGTGAACAGCAATACCCCTGCCCCGCAGCACGGCTTTCCGGCCTCCTTGTGGGCCGCCACGGCCGGCCCACTTCCCCGATACGGCGCCCTCGATGGCCCGGTCGATACGGAGGTTGTCATTGTGGGCGGCGGCTTTACGGGACTGCATGCCGGCCTCACGCTGGCGGAGCGCGGCACCGAGGCCGTGATCCTCGAGGCACGCCAGCCCGGCTGGGGCGCTTCGGGACGCAATGGCGGCCAGGTCATCCCCGGACTTCATGACAGCGCCCGGGGAATCGGGAGGAAATTCGGCAAGGAACGGGGCCTCAAGTGGTTGAGGGAGGGGTTCAACAGCGCGCAGAACCTGTTCGACCTGATCCGGACACACGAACTTTCCTGCGACGCCCTGCAGCCCGGCTACCTGACCCTCGCCCACTCGCGCCGTGCGCTCGACCGTCTGGCCGCGGAATGCGGCGACCTCAACCCGCACGGGGCACGCATGTCCATGATCGGCGAGGACGAGACGCGCAGACTGACAGGATCCGGCGCCTTCCCCGGCGCACAGGTCACGGAAACCGGCGGCAGCGTCCAACCGCTGAAGCTTTGCATCGAACTGGCCCGGCGCTGCGCGGAACTCGGATGCAGGGTCCATGGCGACACGGCGGTCACATCGGTCCGGCACGACGGCACGAACTGGATCGTGGAGACGCCCGGCGGCCGGGTCACCGCAAAAGGTCTGGTCCTGGCCTCGAATACCTACACGGAAGGTCTGTCCGGCAGCGTCGATCGCGGTTACGTCAAGGTGTGCAGCTTCCAGGTCTCCACGGTGCCGCTTGGCGAGGAGGCACGGCACATCTTCCCCGAAGGCCACGCGGCGGCCGATACGAGGCGGCTTCTGCACTATTTCCGAAGAAGTCCGGACGGCCGGCTCGTCATGGGAGGACGCGCGCCATTCCGGACGGATGTGACCCTGGACGACGCCGCGTCGCTGCGCGCGGGAATTGCGATGATCTATCCGGAACTCGCGGACGTCCAACTCGAACACTGCTGGGCGGGGTGGGTCGGCTTCACGACAAACCATCTGCCGGTGCTGACATCGCTCGGGCCGCGCGGTTTTGCCGTCTACGGTTACAACGCGTCTGGCGTCGCGCTGTCGCGTCTGCTCGGAAGCGACGCCGGCCGCCTCGCCGCCGGTGACGCACCGGAAAGCGTGGCGACGCCTGTCGTCCCCGCAAGGCCGGTGCCGTTTCACCGGTTCAGCCGCCTCGGCGCGCGGATTGCAATCAGGGGATTTGCCGTGCTCGACAGGCTCGGCCTCTAGAACCGTCGACAAGTTGGGACGTCAGCCGGCCTCGCGCACCGGAACTGACGGCGTGAAGAGGACCGGCGTTGCCGAAGGTGACGGACAAGCGGCAGACAGGTCGACCTCCAGAGGCATTCCGTCCTGGTCGAGCAGCCGGTACCTGATGGAAACCACGTGTTCCGGACTGCCGCCCGGAAGCGTGAACTGCTGCTGGAATTCTTCTGAATAGTGACAGTTCGCGAGCGGCTCCTCGGCGGCAGCTCCCCCGGCAAAGAGACCGGATGCGAGCACTGCGAACATCCAACGCCTGGCCATTGATCAACGCTCCTCGACTGGAGGCGGGTTCTTCGCGCCGCCATTTCCATTGGTACAGTGAGGAATCCTAGGCCCGATATCTTAAGGAGACCGTAACGGCCTCACGGACTTCCGGCGCGCCCGCCGCGATCACGGCGCGGCGATGTAGCCGCCTTCCAGCAGCAGCGACTTCAGGGCATCGGGAAATCCCGAGTAACGTTTCCATTTGCGGCAGTCCGAATTGACATCGTAACCGCCGATACACTCATCGAGATCCCAGGTGGCGTTGCGGTCGTAATGGTCGAGCATGTAGGACCACGCCTCGTCGAAAGCCCCGAGACGGGCCTTGGTCGCCACGAATGCGGCCAGCAGCGGATTGGGTTTTATATCCTCGGATATTGAATCAAGTCGTTGCTCCAGGTCCTTGAGATACAACTCCTGTTTGAACCTGAAGTTCGGGTCGGACGACCGGTCCATGATCCGCCGCCCTTCGAGTTTGAGGATCTTCAGGGGCGGAACGCTCTCCGCATAGGAAGAGAACCTGTAGAGAAACCTGTTGTCGTACTGGAGGATCTCGTAGACGCCGTCTCCGTCGATATCCTCCGCGCCTGAGGGCCCGCCGTCGAAAGACCCGACCTCGACACGGCGCCAGCGGGTGCCATGGGGATCCCGGGTGGCGATCTGGAGTGCGTTGCAGCAGTGCGCTCCCCCCGTATAGGTGGAGAGCAGGACTTCCGGCACGGCGTTGGCGGGGTCCATTTCGACGATCTGGGCAAGGGCGGGCGGTTGCCAGAGACCGGACGCCTCGCCGTCGAGCACAGCGACCCTCCGGCGGTCGTCGAATACCTCGGCGACGGGAACCTGAATCCCCTTGCCCGATGTCCCCCACCCGAGTTCGACGTCGGTGCGAATGTCGTAATGCAGGACGACGGACACGCCGGCCGCTTCGCCGGAGACGCTGGACACATCTCCTTCGCCGAGACTGAGTTCGACCTGTTTGGCAAATGCCGAGGACCAGAAAACCGTCGCGAGAACGGCTACCGCAAACACACTCTTACGCACAGACAGAAACCCCTATCCGAACCGGGACTCACCTTATACGTCATGATATCGCGATCCCCGGCGATGCCACCAGAAAAACATGTATAATCACGTGCATGGCATGCTTCGATGAGGGAACTGCGGTCGCCGGGAACGGTGCAGGCCACCATCCGGCCCGCATCGCCCATGATCGAAACCGGTAGGGAGATCGGCGTCCATGAACACGCGGCTCAAGGTCATCATCGGTGCTTTCCTGCTCGCGGCGGGATTCCCGCTCGCGGCTTCTCTAGCGCAGTCGGGGTCTGTGGTGCCGGTCATGGCGGGCGGAGAAGCGGATTACGACGCCTGTGGCGCACTTGGAGAAATCACCGGTGCCAATTCGGCTGACGGCAAGCATCTGGACGTCCATTCCGGTCCGGCCCTCACGTTCGCGTCGGTCGGTACGCTTCGTCCGGGGGATCGCGTTTACCTGTGCGAGGAAAAAGACGAATGGATGGGCGTCGTCTATGGCGACACGGACTCCGGTTGCGGGGTTTCCACACCCTGGCCCGAACGCAAGGCCTACGAAGGCCCCTGCAAGGCCGGATGGATACCCGGAAGATACGTCAAGATCATCGCCGGCTAGACGCGGACTTCAGGAGGAGCCGGGCCGCCAGACGCGTCAGGCTTTTCGGAATATGGCTATCGTATGCGGGATCGTCCGGCCGGGACGCTCGACGACGAAATGCCGCTCGGTCTGACGCTCGAGCCCGAGGTCATCGAACATCTTCAGTTCCGACGGTTTCAACGGCCATGGCGGACCTTCCGGGTCGGATGCCTCCGGGGCGCTCCGCGTATAGACCCACAGACGCCCCCCGGGCCGGATCAACCCGGCAATGGCGGCACAGGCTGACGCCCTGAGGTCGGCGTACATGGCCTGCAGGGTATAACACTCGTGCACCAAGTCGAACGCCTCCGTCCAGTCGTCGGGCGGAGCGAGCAGGTCGGCGGCAAGGTACCGCACCGTGCTGTCGGGGAAGCGGCGGCGCGTCCACTCGATGGCCGTTTCGGAGATGTCGAACGCGGTCGTCCTGTAGCCTGCCGCGGCCAGCGCTTCGGCATGGTCGCCCAGACCGCAGGCGATATCGACGGCCGTGCGATCTTCGCCGGGGTGTTCCGCGAGCCATTCGACGAATTCGGGCTTGGCGGAAAGGTCGGCCCAGGGGACCGCGGCCGCGTCGCCATCAGCCTGGGTGTAGACTTGCTCGAACCAGCCGTTGCGCTCGTCCGTCGGGCCCGACTTCGATCCGGCTAGACGGTCGATGAGATCCCGTGCGGCCCGACGCCGGTCTTCGAAGTCGCTCTGGCTTTCGTCCTGCACTGCTCCTGCCTTTCCATTTGTACCCGACCGACTAGGCGTACGACCGGGCAAGCTCCCTCACCATGGTTCGATAGAGCGCATGCGCCCTGGCGTAATGTCGCTCCTGGATCGCCCGGCAGGCCTCATCGATGACCGGCCCGCAATACCGGCCGAGGACCTCCATCGCGTCTCCCTTCTCAAGGACCTGACGCACGATATGGGGTGACACGTCGTAATAGGCGCGGACATCCCGGCGACCCTGTGGATCCGCAGACAGCACGCGGTCGCGAAACCAGCGCAAGAGCATGAGTTGCGCGCAGTCGTCGGCCTCTCCGCGCATGCGGCTTACCGCGGTGGTGATGAAACACCCCTCGTCGCCATGCCCGAGCCAGTTGATCGCGCTGACGTCGGCCACAAGCTTGCCGTCTTCGGGCTGGGCCAGCCTGTAGCGAACGGAACAATCGTCACTGCCCTCTCGGATGACGAAACAGTCGTTGCTCTGCCCATAGGTGTAACAGACCGCGTTTCCGTCCACCCGCCAAGTGCCGGAATAGGACCGTTCCTCGTCCTCGAAGCGGAAACTCGTCGTCCCGTCCCGGAAATGGAACTCCCGCCATTCCTTCTTGTCGGAACGGTTGCGCGCCTCGACCATGGTTTCGCGGAGGAGTTCGCCGGCCCTGGCGCCATCCAGGTCCGTGTAGCGGCACGTCGCGACGGCGTCGGCCGGCACCAGACCCGCCGCGACGAGAGACAGGGCGCAACTTTTCGCCAAACGCTTTCCCATGACTGCCTTCGCCTGATCGAATCTCACATGAGAGCCTAGATCGTTTGCCCCATAACGGGAAGCGGTCGACCACGGGAAGGACATTCGCGGGCGCGGTCCGGTGTTGTTGGCGTCATCCGCCGGTGATATGCCTAGCCGGCCACCCGGGCCGAATGAGCGGCCAGGAGGGATCACGGACCTCGCGAATGCCCACCTTGCCGCTCTATGTCGTCGTCGTGCTCGTGTGGGGGTCGAGCTGGATCATGATCCGGTACCAGAACGGCCCGGTTCCGGCAGAATTCTCCGTCGCCTACCGCTTCCTGATCGCCGCGGCGATGATGTTCGCCTGGGTGATGATCCGCCGCCTGCCGCTGCGCTTTTCCGCCAGGGACCACCTGTTCATAGCCCTGCAGGGCGCGCTGATCTTTTCGACCAACTTCTTCCTTTTTTACCTGGCCTCGCCTTACCTGACCACGGGCCTCATCGCGGTCGTGTTCTCCACGAGTTCGGCCTGCATCATGCTCATCGGCGCCGTGTTCCTGAGACGCCGCCCTCCGGTCCTGGTGATCACGGGGGCGCTCCTGGGAATGCTCGGGATCTGCGCGGTGTTCTGGCCGGAACTCGAAGGCCTCGACTTTTCATCCGATGCCGGCCGCGGTCTTGTCCTGAGCATTGGCGGCACGCTGTGTTTCTCCCTGGGCAGTATCGTGGCGGGGCGCAACCAGTCCGCGGGCCTGTCGGTGCGCGGCTCCACCGCCTGGGCCATGCTCTACGGAACGTTTCTCCTGATGGGGGTGGCCTTCCTGCGGGGCTCCGAGCTGACATTCGACACCTCACCGGCATATGTCGGATCGCTGGTCTTTCTGGCGGTCTTCGCCTCGGTCATCGCCTTCGCCTGCTACTTCGCCCTGATCGCCCGGATCGGTGCGGAGCGCGCGGCTTACGCCACCGTCCTGTTTCCGATCGTCGCGCTCAGTATCTCGACGGTGTTCGAGGGGTATGCCTGGTCGGCGCTCTCGCTGGCCGGGGTCGTCCTGACGCTCGCCGGCAACGTGCTGGTGCTGCGTGGCCGGCCCGCCACGGAAAACGCAGGCCGCCATGACGGCCAGCGATTACCCGGCGGCTGAGCCTCGCATCGCCGGGGCATCCGGGCGTTCCACTCAGGATTCGGGGAGAAGAAGCTTTTCTATCGAGACCCGGTAACTGACAGGCCCGCCGTTTTCCTTGTTGTCGAAAAACACGAGCACCTCGATCTCGCGATCGTCGCGGCTGTAGCGGAAGACATGAAGCGCTTCCGGCTTGACCGTGCGCTTGGAGAATTCACCGACACGCACGATCCGATCCGGTTTCGAAGGGCCGCCCCAGTAGTACAGCGCCGGGCGTACGGTCTTTGTCTGTCTGAAGGCGGCACATTCCCCGTCCCTCGCCTTCTCCGCCTGGGAACGCCCGGTCAGTATCAGGAAACCGTTCCCCAATTGCGCCATGGCGCGGATGCCCGAATGGCCGTCAAGCCGGATGCGGAACATACGCGGGGCATTTATGCCGCCTTCCAGGAAGGGCTGCAGGTCGGCGCTGAGGACGAGCGCATCGGCGCCGTCGATCGGGCTCCTCAACCCGACGAGCACACGGTCGTTCGTGCTCGCGAGCCCCTCGATATTGAAACCGTTGTCCTGAAGACACGCCGTCCAGCTCTTCTCGAGGATTTCCCTGTCCGCCTTGGGCAGTTGCCGGATGAAGGATCGCAGCAGGCCATCGGGCCCCTGAGATATCTCCCTTACGCCGGGATCGACCTTGCGGGCCGCGTCGCCTTCCTGCCTCGCCTTCAGCCACCCGCTCTCCCTGCCGGCGGAAATATCGAAGACGAACACCCCAAACCTCTGGTCCTGGTGCCTTCCGTTCCGCGACCGGCCATGCGAACCGATGCTCAGGACCTTGTCGGAGAGCGCCGTAGCGGCCTCGACATCGAGTTCCTTGGGCGTGCGCTTGTCGTTTCCGCCGCGCGTAACAGGCGTGTCGGCTGCGTACAGGAACCCGATCGGTTCGATGAGATGCTTTTCGCGGTTGAGCCGAACCACCTGGGCGAAACGGGTCTCGTCGGACATGACCAGGCAACGCGAGGCGGAGATGCAGGCAATCGCGCTGACGTCTCGCGCCGGCCGGTCCAGCCGGCGGTCTCCCAGTTCCGGCCAGACACACCAGCGGCGCCCGGGGATCGGAACATCGCCGTTTTTCAGCGTCGGCATGTCTTCGCTGCGGCACCCCTGCAGAGCGGCCTGGCCGGAGGCCTTGGCGTCCATCCGGCCTTCGGTCGACAGTGTCAGGATTGCGACAGCCGAGATCAGAATTGCCGCTGCAAGGCAGCCATAATATACCTTAACAAGATTGCCCAACTGCCCCTCGCTCCACTCTCTCGTCGTCAAGCAGTCAACACGCAATCATAGCGAAATTGCGGCGAATGGCGACAAGTGCCCGGACTCCCGCCGTTTCGAAACCGCACGCAACCGCTCGCAGGCCCGACCGATGACCTCACCGCCGCCCCATGACCAACCGCAAGGTCACGACGAGGACAGGTTTCTCACTGGCGCGGGACGGTTTCTAGACGACCGGACATTTCCGGATTGCGGCCATGCGGTTTTCGTTCGCTCTCCCTTTGCACGAGCACGTCTCCTGTCCATCGATACGACCCTCGCACGCGGCATGGCCGGGGTGCGCTGCGTGCTCACCGCGGACGACCTCCAGGCCGCCGGCCTGCGTCCGCTCAGATGCCAGACCGTACTCGAGGGCCAGTCCGACCTGCCCTACCCGGTCATCGCCGGCGACACGGTGAGCCATGTCGGACAGATCGTGGCGATGGTGGTGGCCGATACGCAGGCTCAAGCCAGGGACGCGGCGGAGGCCGTTTTCGCAGAGTTTGAAGAAGAAACACCGGTTATCGGCACGGATGCCGCTCTCGCGCCCGGTGCCGCGGCGGTCCACGCGTCCGTTCCGGGCAACGTGGCCTTCGAATGGCGTACGGGAGACGGTGCTGCGACCGAGGACGCCTTCGCGAAGGCCGACCATCAGGTCATCCGGACGGTGCTCAGCAACCGCGTCGCCATAAACCCGATGGAAACGCGGGGTGCCGTCGCCGCTTTCGACGAACACCGCGACCTCTACACCCTCCACACCCCGACACAGGGCGTACATGTCCTGCGCAACGACCTGGCCGACAACGTCCTCGGGATCGACCGGGAGAAGCTGCGCGTCGTCACCGAGGATGTCGGCGGCGCGTTCGGGATGAAGATGCAGACCTATCCCGAACATGTCCTGACCCTGTTCGCGGCCCGGACGACCGGCCGGCCGGTCCGCTGGATCGCCGACCGCTCCGAGAGCTTTCTTGCCGACGTTCACGGACGGGCCCAAACGATCCGGGGCGAACTTGCGCTCGACGGCAACGCCCGGATTCTCGGGCTCCGTCTCACCATTGATGCCGACATGGGGTCCCATCTGTCGAGCTTCGCCTCCGTGGTTCCCACCATCAGCGCCAGCAAGGTGACCGGGCATACCTACCGCGTGCCCTGTGCGGAGATCAGGACGCGCGGGGTGCTCTCGAACACGGTACCCGTCGATTCCTATCGCGGCGCCGGCAAGCCGGAGGTCGTCTACGCGCTGGAGCGGCTACTGGACGAGGCCGCCCGGCAACTGCGCATGGACCCGGTAGACCTGCGTCGGGCCAACCTCGTCCAGCCATCGGACCTGCCCTACGAGACCGCAACCGGCGAAACGCTCGAGAGCGGCGACTTCCCGAAAATGCTCGATACGGCGCTGGAGCGGTCCGGCGCCGCGCACCGCGATCGACGCAGGCAGGAGGCGCGCTCGCGCGGATTGCTCTACGGATTCGGGATCGGCTTCTACATACACGCCACCGGTTCCTTCACGGGCGAACTCTCCCGTCTCGACGTTTGGCCGGAAGGACATGTGGATCTCTACACGGGCTCGCAGTCCGGCGGACAGGGCCACGCGGCGACCTTCGCCTCGCTCGTCGGCGAACGGCTGGGGATCGGCGCCGGTCGCGTCCGCGTCCTGCAGGGCGATACGGACTGGCTTGATCGCGGCGCCGGGACCGGCGGATCGACAGCCGCCCCCATTGTTGCGGTCAACCTCGCACGGACCGCCGATCTCCTCGTGGAGAATGGCCGGGAGTTGGCGTCGCACGCCCTGGAGGCGTCCGCGGCGGACATAGAATTTTGTGATGGCGGGTTCCGGGTGGTCGGCACGGACCGGCAGATCGGGTTGTTCGAACTTGCCGCTTTCGCGCGATCGGGCTCATGGGCTGCTCCGGTTGAGCAGCAGGAATTCGCCGCCTATTGCGGCTTTACCGGTCCCCATGCTTCCTATCCCAACGGATGTCACGTGGCGGAAGTGGAGGTCGATCCGGAGACCGGTCGTTTCGACATCGTCTCCTATACCGCCATCGATGATACCGGCACGTTGCTCGACGAGGACCGGGCGCATGGACAGATCGTTGGCGCGATCGCCCAGGCTCAGGGCCAGGCCATTGGGGAAACGGTCGTCTTCGACGGCGACAACGGTCAGCTGCTCACCGGATCCTTCATGGACTACTACATGCCGCGCGCGGCCGACCTGCCGGCTGTCCGGCAAGCCTTTCTGCCGCACGCCTGCACGGTTAATCCGCTTGGAGTGAAAGGCGCCGGCGAGAACGGCTGCATCGGCGGTCTCGCGCCTGTCGTCAACGCGGTTCTCGACGCGCTGGGACCGATGGGCGTGGTCGACATCCAGATGCCGTTGACGAGCCATGCCATCTGGCAGGCCATACGGTCCGTTTCAGGCCCTGCTCCGGCGGATTGACGGCGATATCGTCGCGTCAGGGCGCCCTGTTCGCGCAATAGGCGAGCGTCAGGCCGAACAGGCCAACCGAAGCCAACACGATCAAGAGGTAGTAGGTATCTGCACTGGTCATTCCAAGCTCCGCAAAAAAGGACACACTGTCTTTTCCTGCGAAGCCGGAGCCTCGGCATTGATCGAAATCAAACGTGGCAAGAACGCACGCGTCGCGTCAGGACTGTTCGGCCACAGACTCTTCCATCTCGATGCGTTCGGCCTTCTGGGCGCGCACCTCGAACCCCATCTGACGGCGGCGTTCTTCATCGGCGATCTTGAGACGTCCCGCAAACTCGACGAATTCGGCCATCCATTCGCCGGTCTTCAGGGCGTCGACCCCGGTGAGGACCCATGCGTTGGGCACACCCTCGGACGACGGCTCCGTGTCCAGCCCGAGCACCGTCTGACCGTCGACTTCGAGCGAGAGGATCGCTGCGGGATCCACCGATACGATGGACCGTTTCTGGGGCTCGTGCCGCATCACGTAGGGCCTGTCCATCCATTCCCAGGAGAGCGACCGGTTGCCATCCTCATCCTCCGACTCGACGTCGCCGGGAGGCGTGTAGCGCAACTCGTGCATTCCAGCCGGCCGCACCCATTCTCCCCTCCGCGTCAACTCCGGCCAGTACCACATGGTCTCCAGAACCGTCAGCGCCGCCTCGCCGACTCCGCTTTCCTCGACGAACCGACGGGCCCGTTCCAGCTTGTCGTCGACGACGGCGGCACGCCGTTCGTGGTTTTCCTGGGCTTCGAGAGCGGCTTCCTGAAGCTGGCGGCGCACCCTCGCGGCCGCACCCGTATAGCGTTCGTCGTCATCGACGGGGACAGGTTCGCGCGCAACCGGTGCGCGGGCCTGCATCGCGGCAGCCCTGGCTTTGGCTTTCTCCAGCTTTTTCTGCTCGCGCAACGCCTTGCGGGCGGCCTTGCGCTGGGCACGGTCTCCGGTTCGCCCGCTTCCGATGACGGACCAGAGGACGAAAATCAGGGCAACCAGGGCGACGAGAAGCAATATAAACTGTTGGTCGTCCATCAGACTTCAGACGCAATTCGGTACTTGGATTTGCCGACCGCCGTTCGGCGGTCCCCTCAAGACACACGTACCATAACTGTTTTCACCACAACAGTGTCACGGAAATCACACGTGTGCGAACCGAAGCGGCGCCCGACCGCCTAGAGGCCGTAGTGGTCCGCCAGCGTGTCGAGTGCGATGCGCAGGACTTCTATCGCCGACGCCCGCGCCTGGGACGGGTCCTTGCGGCCGAACTGCTTGCGGCCCGCATCAGCCGGATCCAGTTCGTCGACCAGTATGGCAAGTGTCAAAGGTTCGAGACGCGGCCCGAGAGCCGCCCGTGCCTTGCGCAGTCTCTGGCGGATGTGCGCCTGGCGTTCACTGACCGCCATCGGCACGTCGGGCCGGGACGACCGCGGGGCGTCGGAATAGACCATGGTGGTGCGCTGGACCTGGCCCGAATGCCACCAGTCCTGTCGGAAACGCTCACCGGCATCGACCTGGCGGCCGTCCAGGATGCCGCGCCGGGACATCCTGGTGAACACGCACTGATCGCTCGTCCGTATGACCGCCTGCCCGTTTGCCTCGACCGGCTGATACAGGTCCACGTCTCCGGCCGCATGCGCGAGACGCTCGGTCGTGGGTGCAGACGCCTGCGCGAAACGAATGTGGGGCAAAGAGACGTGGGCCTTGCCGGCACGTGCGCGTCCCTGTTCCCGGCGCGCCCTTCGCTTGCGCCTGTCACCGTTCATCGACATCCTCCGGAATTCTTTCCAGTCCGCTGTCGAGCGCGCGTTTCATCGCGCGGCAGAAACGCGCATTGTGCCTGACGAACCATCCTGCGTCGGCGAACCGTTCCGACGGTTCCGGCTCGAGAAGCCCCAACCGACCGGCGCGCCCGACGATGTCTGCTTCCGTCCTCGTCATCCGCGTGGCGATTTCATCGGTCGTGTAGCCGTCATCCCAAAGCCTCCGCAGGAGGCGATCCATTTCCGGGTTCCAGGCAAGGGTTCCGTCACGGGGAACACCCGTCTGCTGGCGCTGTCCCGGCAAACTTCCCGAGGGCCTCTCCCGGACCACGGCCGGCTGATGCTTGCGCGACAATCCGAGTCGACCGATCTTTCCGAGCACCGCGTTACGCGTCTTTCCGAGCCGGCTGGCGATCGACGTCGCAGAGGCGCCCCCCGACCACATCGTCGTCGCCCGCTCAACATCTTCCTGTGTCCAACTCGCTCTTGCGCTCACTTCGGTTCTCCAGGCTTCACTCGATGAGATATGGCAATATACATTTACTGTATTATACGCAAGACTCGTCAATACATTTTTTGTATGGACTTGAGCGCACCCCGATGGCATAAGGTCACCATGTCCGCGACCAAGAGAACGCTTTCAGGCAACATCCGCCGTCTGCGCGAGAGCCTCGGGGAGACCCAGGGCGAGTTCGCGTCCCGGTTCGGCGTGGAACAGCCCACGGTCAGCCGCTGGGAACGCGGCCTCAGCCCGCCGGAACGCAAGTACCTGTCGGGCATGGCCCTGCTCGCAGGCGTCGACGAGTCCTCGTTCGTCTATGACGATACGGCAGCCAACATCGTCCCCGTCGTCGGCTATGCGGCAGGCGGTGACGAGTGGATCCCCGTTGACGACTATGCCAAGGGCGACGGCATGGAACCTGTTGAATTGTCTCTGGGCGATGCGGATTCGATCGCGATCATGGTGCGCGGCGAATCGATGGCGCCGGTCTACCGGAACGGCGACGTCCTGATCTGCTCGCGCCGGCGGGGCGAAGACCTCACCCACGCTCTCAACAGGGACTGCGTCGTGAAGACGGATGACGGCCGCTGCTATATCAAGTTTCTGTTGCGCGGAGATGATCCAGGCCGATTCCGGCTCAGGTCCTACAACGTGTCTTTTCCCGATATGGAAAACGAGACGCTTGAGTGGGCGGCGCCCGTCATGTGGGTGAGACGCGGCCTTTAGGCCGGGAGCAGAGGTCAGCGCATGACGACTCGTTTATACAATTTTCGCATCTTTTCCTTGCCCATTTTATACATTTTATGTATTTATCGTGCAGGGCTTTCGATCCCTTTCCGGATCCCGTCGCCCCTCCCCCTGCCGCAGGGGTCCGGAAGACCGCGCTCCCGACGCCGCCATCCCGAGCCTGTGCTCTTCGGCATCGGGAGCGCCCCTCTTCCCGTCCTGTTTCCGGAGGCATGGGACCATGCGTAAACGGCTGCCGACCCACCGCCCCGCGCCGGGTGCGCCGTCGCACCGCGCAGTGCCGGACCGCCAAGGCGCCCGGCACGATCGCCCCGGCCGTTCCGGCAGGCGCACGAGGTCGCGCCGGACCCTGATGCGACAGGCCCTCAAGCCGCCGGGACGCGTGGAGGTTCTCTGCCCCTATGCGGAAATCGCGCACCAGGACGCCATCCACGCGGCTGCGTGTGCCGTCATCGACGAGTGCCGGGACCGGCTTCTCGAACTCGCGGCGGCGTCCCGGCAACATGCCGGTCACGTCTCCTGCGATCAGGAGGACTGGGCGCAGACGATCCGCGATGCGCTCGACGATCTCATGGCGGACAGTTTCGGTTGCCTGCCCCGAGCGATCGCAGGCGCCCGCAGGGAACTGGAGGACCGGCAATGGTAGGCAACGGCCGCTCGCCCTATCTGATGGAAACCCTCGGAGACCTTGCCGGCACCCATTACGAGATCTGGGCGTGGTGCCCCAACTGCATGCGGGGACGTACGCTCGACCCACATGCTCTCGTGCGTTCGCACGGTGCGGATTTCCCGTTCATGCGCCTCAAGTCCGTCCTGACCTGCACGAATTGCGGACGCAAGGGATGTGTCGCCCATTTCTCCAGGAGTTCGAGGCCGATCTGGTGACCGCTCAGTGACGGTAATCCGGCTCGTCGCGATCGAGCAGCAGCTTGAGATCCGTGAAGTGGCGTTCGGCCTGTCCGGGATAGTTCTCGACTTCCGTCGCCGTCTTCTCCGCGATGTCGTCGGAGAGGTAGCGCAGTTCCCGGCCGGTCGACAGCGCGGTAATGTAGGTTTCGGCTGCCCGCTCGAAGAAATAGAGCCGGTTGAAGGCGTCGGCCACCGAGCTGCCGATGATCATGACCCCGTGGTTGCCCATGATGAGCACCTTCTTGGACGGGTCGGCGAGCAGACCGCAGCAACGCTCGGCCTCCTCCTCGAAGGCGAGACCGCCGAATTCATTGTCGACGGCCGTACGGTTGAAGAACATGGCCGTGTTCTGGTCGATTGGCGGCAATGAACTGTCCTGCAGCGATGCGAGCACGGTGGCGTATTTCGAATGCACGTGGAGGGCGCAGACCGCATGCGGGCAATTGCGATGGATCGCCCCGTGCAGATACCAGGCCGTGATGTCCGGTGCGTCGGGACGCTCGAGTGCGTCTTCGTCGTTGACGTCCAGCAGGAGGAGGTTGCTGGCACGGACGAGCGAGAAGTGAACCTGGTTGGGATTCATGAGGAACTTGGTCCCGCCCCCGTCGACCGCGAGACTGAAGTGATTAGAAACGGCTTCATGCCAGTTGTGGCGCACGGCTCCGCGAAAGGCAGCCGCCAGATCCACCCGTTCGTCGTGGTAGTCCAGGTTGGCGCCGTGTTGTCCGGCCAGGTGCGTCACCGTCATGAATCTCTCCTCCACAATCGATATGGATCAGGCATCGTCGGAACTGCACTTTGCAAGCAGTGCACACGCGCTGGCAATGAATTTCTGGCGCCCCCGGTCACCCACCGCACATCCGGCCCCGATGACGTGCGGGGGCGCCAGGTTCAATCTGGTTCAATCCAGCAGTTTGTTCGGTAACCAGAGCGACAGCTCTGGAAACGCCAGAATGAAGCTCAGCCCGATCATCTGCAGGATCACGAACGGAATGATCCCCTTGTAGATGTCCTGCATCTTCACCTCGGGCGGCGCCACGCCCTTCATGTAGAACAGCGCGAAGCCGAATGGCGGCGTCAGGAACGAGGTCTGCAGATTGATCGCCACGAGAATGGCGAACCAGTAGAGCACCTGCAGTTGCACGACCTTGATCGGTGTGGCCGCATCGTAGCCCAGATGCTCCGCGAACATCGGCGCGAGTTCCTTCACCACGGGGGTAAAGACCGGCAGGATGATCAGCGTGATTTCCAGCCAGTCGAAGAAGAAGCCGAGCAGGAACACCACGGCCATCAGCAGGATCAAAAGCCCCCACGGCCCCAGGTGCAGCCATTCGATGAACTCGATGATCAGGTCTTCACCGTACAGCGCGCGGAAGAAGTAGGAGAACGTCGTTGCGGCGAGGAAGATGAAGAAGATCATCGCCGTCGTCAGCGCGGTGCGGTGACAGACGTCTCTCAGCACATCCTTGGTCAGGGTGTTGTTGAACATGGCAAGAATGATCGAGCCGAAGGCGCCGACGCCGGCGGCCTCGGTCGGGGTTGCCCAGCCGCCGAAGATCGACCCCAGAACGAGGACGATCAGGAAGACCGGCGGGACGAACCCCTTCAGGATCATGCCGAAGATACTGTCGCCCTCTTTCTTGCCGTAGAACATGCATAGCGCGAAAATCGCAAAGAATGCGACCAGGCCCCAGTTTATGTACTCCTCCGAGGGGGTGTAGTTGAGCAGTTGCGACCCGACGACCAAGGCCGCCAGGATGGCGAAAAAGCTGTAGATGTTCTTCTTGTTGCTGTCCTTGACGTCGATGTCCGCCTCGTCGATCGGCGGCGCCCATTCCGGACGGGCGGAGCTCACGATGAGAATGTAGATGAAGTAGAGGCCCGACAGGATCAGCCCCGGAACGACGGCGCCAAGGAACAGGTTGCCGACCGAGATCGCCATCAGGCTGGCCATCAGAACGAGCATGATGGACGGCGGAATCAGGATGCCCAGGGTGGCCGATGCGGCAAGCGTGCCCGTGGCCAGGGGCGAGTTGTAGCGCTGCTTGATCATGGTCGGCAGGGCCAGTAGGGTCATCATCACCACGGACGCACCGATGATGCCGGTGGTCGCGGCCATGATCGTGCCCATCACCGTGACGGACAACGCCAGCCCGCCGGGTACGCGCTTGAGCATAACCTGCAGGATATGCAGCAGGTCGGCCGCCACGCGGGACCGCTCGAGCATCGTTCCCATGAAGATGAAACAGGGGATCGCGACGAGGATCGGGTTCTGGACCGCCCCACTTGCGCCATCACCGCCCCAGATGCGGTTCGGCACGTTGAAGAACTCGTTGATCGTGACGATGTCGAAATAGATCCCGAGGAACCCGAAGAGCATGGCCACGCCGCCAATGGCGATGGCGACGGGAAGCCCCGTGAACAGCACCATCGCCAGGGCGAGGAACATGTAGCCGCCGAGATACTCGTAGAAATGATCGTAAAGCCATTCGGGCATCAGGATTTACCTTCCTTCTCGGCGTCTTCCGGATCGGAGGTCGACCCTGCTTTCGCGGCTTCGACATCCTCATGGGGAAAGATGTGGAGCAGCTTCTCAGCTCTCGTCTTTTCCTCTTCCGTACCGAACAAGACCACGATGATGCGCAGGATGGTGGCGAGGAAGGAACTCAGGAGGAGAAGGAAGCCAAGAACCATGAATGACTTGATGATGTAACGCGCGGGAATTCCCGTGAGCGATTCCGAGCCCTCACCCTGGTGGAAGGACAGCGCCACGAACGTGTAGGCGAAATAGGTGATGAGGATGAGAAACGGGATCCCCATGATGGCGAGGCCCCAGAACTCCACCCAGGCCTGTTTCCGTCGCGGAAGCATCTCCCGGAAAATGTCGACCCGGACATGGGAATTCATGAGGTAGCCGAAGCCGAATGACAGGAACAGGATAATGCCGTGGAGATGCCACTCGGCGTCCTGGAATATGATGGGATTGAACCAGTACCAGTTCAGTTCGGCCATCCCCACGCGGATGAAGTCGATCTTTCGCGTGATCACGTCGAACATGATGATCGCGATCAGGGGGAGCAGCACCCACCCGGCCAACTTGCCGAGGGCGCGTGCGGGCCGGTCGAACAGGTCGGCCAGTTTCAGTACGCCGTCCATAAGAATCTCGCTTTCCGGAAATCCGCCGCATCAGGATCGTCCGGTCACCGGGTGCACGTCAGGCGTACACCGGAAATGCACCCGGCGAGCGAACACGTGATGGACGGGAAACCGTCACAGCATTGATTGCTATGACGATTTCCCGTTCAGCGACTCTTACTTCAGGTAACCCCTGGAGCCCCAGACCTGATAGGATTCGTGGAACTTCGAGAACGAGTCCCAGACCTTCTTCACGTCTTCGTTGGCTGCGAGTTCTTCAGCGAGAACCTCTTCCCAGGCCGACTTGAACTGGTCGAGCACATCCTGCGGCCAGCTTACGTTCTTGACGCCATTTTTCTCGTTTTCGATCATGGCTTCGAACTGGGAGGCTTCACCGTCGGCGATCATCTGCGCGACGCTCGCCGTGCAGGCGGTTTCGAGCATGGCCTTGTGGGAATCGTCGAGTGCGTTCCACTTGTCCATGTTGATCAGCAGTTCGTTCGACGTGGACTGCTGGTGCCAACCGGGGAAGTAGTTGTACTTGGCGATCTGGTAGAACCCGAGAGACCGGTCGATCGCCGGCATGGAAAACTCCGTGGCGTCGATCGTTCCACGTTCCAGGGCCGGATAGATGTCCGCCGCAGCCAGCTGCTGGGTGGAAACGCCGAACTTCTGCATCACCTTGGCGCCGACACCGAAGAAGCGCATCTTCATGCCCTTCAGCTGTTCGAGGCTGGTGATCTCGTTACGGAACCAGCCGGAGGTTTCCGGCGGGATCATGCCGCAGAGCAAATATTTGATGTTGTCGCGGGCATAGAGCTCTTCGGCGAGCTGGATGCCGCCGCCATGCATCATCCATGCGGCGAACTCGGGCGCGGCCGGGCCGAATGGCCACGTGGACAGGAACGCGAACGCGGAGTTCTTGCCCTGGTTGGCGCCCGGGGTACCGAAAGCCGCGTCGATCGCGCCCTGCGATACCGGATCGTAATAGGCGTAGCCGCCCGTGAGTGCACCGGGTTCGAACACCTTGATGTCGAAATCGCCGCCGGACATGCGGTTGACGGCTTCAGCGACACGATGAGGCGGCGGACCGATCACGGCCACGTTCTTGGCGAAGGCGGCGTGCAGTTTCCAGCGCACCTTCTTCGCATCGGCTTCGCCCGTCGTGAAGACGAAACCGGCCGCCATGGCAACCGCCCCGACAGCAATAGACTTCAACAGCTTTGACTGAATCATATTTTACCCTCCCAGCCGGTGCCTGTGGCCCGGCCTGATTTCAGATCATGATGCGGTTTTTTATTTGCATCACTATTATTCAGGCTGGCCTTGCTTCTCCACCAGCCCGTCCCATAAAAGTGCCGCTGTTAT
The DNA here is from genome assembly GCA_965227875.1 of Hyphomicrobiales bacterium. Taxonomy (GTDB): domain Bacteria; phylum Pseudomonadota; class Alphaproteobacteria; order Rhizobiales; family JAJFHC01. Next base: position 3,939,503 of record OZ245783.1, on the reverse strand, counting down.
CCGTTCAAAGTCAAGAAACTAGGCGTTGGTTTTTTCGCCGGGCGCGGAAACACGCCGGGTCTTTCCCGTCATTCGGACTGCCGTTTCATTGATCCGCCGCAACCCTTCGCATCATGCATAAACATTAGGCAGATGCCCGTTCGCGGCGTTTCATGAGCTTCTTCTGGTAGCGGCTCTGGACGAGATCGATGATCACCAGGACGCCGATAACGAAGTAGAACGTACTCTTCGCCATGGGTTCGATCGCGTAGCCGAACAGCGCCAGATGGGCGAGATGTCCACCTTCCGACAGGAGCATGATGCCCACGATGAACAGGATGAAGAGGCCCAGCACCTCGTACATCCGGTTCTTCTCGAGGAACTCCGCCACGTAGTCGGCCAGCCAGACCATCAGGGCGGCCGAGATCACGATCGCCGTCGCCATGACGATGAACACGTTGGTCAGTGCGAGAGCGGACAGAATCGAATCAAACGAAAAAACGAGGTTCATCGCCACGATCCACGCGATCGCGCCGGCCACGGAACGCCCGTTCCCGGCCCCCTCCTCCTCCAGCTTGTCCACCGACAGCATATGAAGGATTTCCTTCATCGCCGTGTAGATGATGAATACCCCGCCGAGCAGCACAATCAGACTGTGGACGTTCAGGGTACCTTCCACGAATCCCGGCAAGTCGAGCGACAGGAACGGCTCCTGGAAATACTGGATGGCGCTCATGATGGCGAAAAGCAGCACGATGCGGAGCACGAGCGCGATGCCGATGCCGAGCCTCCTCACGAAGGCCTGCTTGTGAGGCACGACGCGTTTCGATTCGATGGATATGTAGAGCAGGTTGTCGAAACCCAGCACTGCCTGGAGCAGCGTCAGCATGACAAGCGTCATCAGGTTGTCGATCGTGAAAAGGGCTTCCATGGCGCGCCTCCGCATCTTCCGTTCGCCGAACCATTGCCCCGATGCAAAGGTGTTCGTCAATGCCATCGGCGCGCCCGCCCGACCGATCGGGTTTGCATTCGCATTGCCGGGGCATACATAAAGGCGGTGTGAACAAGCCGATATGACGGGGCGGCGGGCGACAGGGTCAAAGGAATTCGCGATGTTATCTTTCAAAAGGCCGGTTGACATGTTCATGGCCGCGGCACTTGCCATTGCGGCCTCACCGGCGATTGCCGATCAGGAGGCGATCAGCGATTGCCGGTCGTCGGAAGTCTCTCTCGTGCTCGAGGGGTGCGGCAAGCTCATCTCGGAGAACCTCGTCGAGGGTGAGGAACTGATCCGCGCACACCTCGCCCTGGGGAATGCCAATCTTCAGTCGGGCAAAACCCTCACGGCGATCGACAACTATGACAGGGCCGTCGAACTTGCCGGCACGGCGAGGGACGAGTTGCGTGCACAGATCCTGTCTTCGCGCGCGCTCGCCAACACCGCGCTCAAGCGCCTCAAGACCGCGTCGGAGGACTACACCGAAGCGGTTCGCCTCTCGCCCGACAATGCGCTGTACCACTATAATCGCGGACTGGTTTACAGCATGCGCCGGCAGTATCGGCGCGCGGCAGCGGATTTCTCGCAAACCATAAAACTGGAACCGGAAAACTTCCTCGCTTTCAACGCTCGCGGAAGCGTCCTTCTCCGGATGCAGAGGTTCGAGGATGCCGCGCGCGATTTCAGCCGGTCGGCCGTCATCAAGCCGGATTTCGCCAAGACCTATCTGTTCCGCGCGCTGGCCTATAGCGGCATGGGCCGGAACGACCTCGCACGCAAGGACCGCAAGCGCGCCGAGGACCTCGATCCGGCGCTCTTCGAAAAACCTTCCGACCAGGGAAAAAGCTGAGAAACCCGAGGCGGGCGCAAAAAAAAGCGCCCGTCCGGGAGGGGAGGACGGGCGCTGTGCAACTTTGGGGGGAGTTGCTTGCAGGAGAAAGAGCAGGGAGGGATCTCTCTCTCACAACAGGTATCTGGGAAGTGCCACCGGGTCTTTCAAGCCCGAAAAAGATTTTTTTCGACCATATGGAAAAACTTTCTTTCCGGTCGCCAGGGTGCCTTCAGATTTCCATTCCGGCCTTGAACCCTTCTTCGATCGCGAAGGAGACGGAGCGCGGCGCCAGGGCGTCCCCCACGACGGCGACATCGGACCCGGTCTGACGGGCGGCATGGGCAAGGGCGTCGTCCGCGCGGCGGCCGTACCAGCCGACAAAAAGGCCGACCCCTTCGATCGCGCTTTCACGCCCCGAGAACAGGTTTTCGGCCACGACACGTGTTCCGTCGATGTAGGCGAGTCGCTCCCCGGGCCGGAACTCGACGAACCTCTCCAGAAGATGCCGGTAGAGGGTCGTGCGCACCACCGGATCGAGATCCTCGCCCACAAGGAAGCCTGACGTGACGACGGTCACGCTGTGGCCCGTGCTGGCCAGAGCTTCCGCGGCCGTCAGCGCCTCGCGTCCGCCGCCCTCGTCGAACACGACTACCTTCAGCCGGCCCTTTGGAGGGGCAATCAGCACCTCGTCCGGCGTCACGACCGGAAAGCCGGGCGTCGCGGCGGTGATCGCCTCGGGCATGGGCAGGCTCGCCGAACCGGTGGCGATCACGAAATTGTCCGCCACAATGGCGCCGATCTCGCCCGCGGACAGACGCCGCCCCAGTTTCACCCTCACCCTGTATCTGGCGAGCTGGCGTTCCCGCCAGGCGACCGCTTTCTCGAACTCCGACGTGAACCGAGCGCCCGCCCAGAGCCGGAGCCGGCCGCCGAGCCGGGTCGAGGCATCGTGAAGCGTGACCGCATGCCCGCGCTTGGCGGCGATGATGGCGGCTTCCATTCCGGCCGGCCCGCCGCCGATCACGGCGACGGTACGGTCGTAGCTGCCGGCCTCCCTGCCCTTCGAATCCGTCTGACCGATGACGTCCGGATTGTGCAGGCATCTCAGGGGACCGCCGGTCAGCGATATGCAGACATTCGCCCCCACGCAGGGACGGATATCCTCGGTCCGCCCTTCCGCCGTCTTGCGCACGAGGTCGGGATCGGCAATGTGCGCGCGCGTCATGGCGACCATGTCCGCGCTGCCGTTCGCGATGATCCGCTCGGCCTGTTGCGGGTCGGTTATGCGTCCGGCCGCGAAGACCGGCACGTTGACGACCTCGCGGATGCCTTCCGCGAGCGACACGTATGCACCGTGAGCCGACGGGGTCGGCGCCCAGTGAAGCATGCGCTGCATGCGGTCGTAGTTCGTCCCGACAATGACATTGAGATAATCGATCTTGCCGGTCGCCGCCAGACGGACGGCAATCTCCTTCATGTCGGCCGCACCCAGACCGCCCTCCACCCTTTCATCCCCGGGGATCCGGACGCCCAGGATGAACCCCGGGCCCAGTATCCGGCGGACCGTGTCGATGACTTCGAGCGGGAAACGCAGCCTGTTTTCGAGGGAACCGCCATATTCGTCCGTACGCTTGTTCGTCAGGGGCGACATGAAAGCCGCAAGCAGAAAGCCGAACGCCGCAAGCAGTTCCACGCCGTCGAGGCCGCCGATGCGTACGCGGGCGGCGGCCTGACCGAAGGCGTCGACGAGTTTGGCGATTTCCGGCCTGGTCATCACGTGCGGTGTCTCGCGGGCGACCTCGCTCTGGACGGCGGACGGCGCCCAGAGCGGACGGCCCGGGGCGGAATTGCGGATCGTGGCGGCCGAATGGGCCAGCTGCGCGAGGATCAGGCCGCCTTCTTCGTGGACGGCATCGGCGAGGCGCCGGTAGCCGGGCACGACCGATTCATCGAGATTGTGGAGGCTGTACGGTGTGCCGAGCGTTCCGGTGGGATGCACGCCCTGGGCTCCGGTTATCTGCAGTCCGGCCCCGCCGCGCGCACGGGCGCGATGGTAGGCCACGTACCGGTCCGTCGGCTTGTTGTCTTCGGCAAGGCGAGGCACGTGCGCGGACACGAAGATCCGGTTGCGCACGGTCCTGGGGCCGACCGTCAGCGGCGACAGCAGATGGGGAAACCGGTCTGACATGACTGCTGCGCTCGCCGGTGCCTATCGCGGACCGATCCGGTCCGGACCCGCGGACAAGCGGTACTCCACGCCACCTTCGGCAGCACGACGGGCGGTGCGTGCACCGCGGAACTCACGTGACATTCCCTCAGCCTCCCCAGACCTTTGATTATGCTCGCGGTCCGATTTTCGATTGACCGGCGACCACTTGCAACTGTTTCCCGATTGCGGCAGTGAAACGATCGTGAATCGCATTGGCAATTGCGGGAACGGGGAATAGAAACAGGCATGACCAGACTGACCGATGTAACGCCGTCGACCCTCGCCGCGCACGGCGGGTATTCCGGCGATACCCAGACCGGCGGCGTCGTGCCGCCGCTGCAACCGTCCTCGACCTTCGAACGCGACGAGAGCTACGCGCTGACCGTCGACGGCCAGGGATACAGCCGCGACAAGAACCCGACCAATCTTCATGCGGAGACCTTGCTGGCCCGCCTCGAAGGTGGGAAAGACGCGCTCACCTTCTCCTCCGGCATGGCCGCCGCGGTTGCGGTGTTCCAGGCGCTGAGGCCCGGCGATCATGTGGTTGCCCCGAAGGTCATGTACTGGGGCCTGCGCAACTGGCTGGTCCATTTCGCGGACGACTGGGGCCTCGGCCTCGATTTCTTCGATACGGCCGATCCGGACTCGCTTGCCGCCTGCCTGAAACCGGGGAAGACGCGTCTCGTCTGGATCGAAACGCCGTGCAACCCGACATGGGACGTCATCGACATCGCCGCCGCCGCTGAGGCGGCCCACGGCGCCGGGGCGCTGCTGGCCGTCGATTCCACGGTCGCAACGCCCGTCCACACCCGTCCCCTGTCGCTCGGGGCGGATGTCGCGTTTCACTCGGCCACGAAATATCTCAACGGTCACAGCGACATAATTGCCGGGGCTCTCGTGACGGCCGAGGACGGCGCCTTCTGGCAATCGATCCGGGCCAATCGCGAGCATGGTGGCGCGATCCTCGGCGCGTTCGAGGCTTGGATGCTGCTGCGGGGAATGCGAACCCTCTATGTCCGGGTGAACCGATCGAGCGAGTCCGCACTCGCCATCGCCAGACACCTCAACGGTCATGAAAAGGTCGAGGAGGTGCTCTACCCGGGCCTGCAGAACCATCCTGGCCACGAGATCGCCCGCCGCCAGATGGAGGGCGGCTTTGGCGGCATGCTGTCCCTGCGGATCAAGGGCGGGGCGGAGGCTGCACTCCAGGCGGCACTCAACTGCCGTCTTCTCGTGCGGGCGACTTCGCTCGGAGGCACCGAGAGCCTCATCGAGCACCGGGCCTCCATCGAAGGCCCCGACAGCCCCATACCAAAGGACATGGTGCGGATTTCCATCGGCATCGAGGATCCAGCCGACCTGATCGCCGATCTGGACCAGGCGCTCGACAGGTTATGACCGGCACTGGCCGCGTGCGCAGTCCCCGGTGGCGGGTCCTGCCCTTGGTCCTGTGCACTCTTGCAGGCCCCATCGCCGTCCCGGCCTTCTCCCAGCCTTTCTCGCTGGCGGGTTCGGAGTGGTCGATCGAATTCATTGCCGGCGGCAAGGGCAAGGACGGCGTCGAGCCGCTGGTCCGCTTTGGCGGTGACGGCGAGGTGGCTGGCAACAGCGGATGCAACGATTTTCGGGGACGCTACCGGCAGGACGGCGACATCGTCGAGATCGGCCCGCTGGCCTCCACCAAGAAGGTCTGCCTCAATGACGGCATGGACCTGGAATACCGGTTTCTGGAAGCGCTGGAACACAGCCACAGAGTGACGGGCGGACATCTGCGCATCACGATCTTCGCGCGGGACGGACGCAGGCTGCTGGACCTGCGCAGGCAGGACTGGGACTGAAGGTCCGTCGGAGGTTCAGCCCAGTTTCACGGCGGTGCCGTTGACCGAAACCATGAGCATGCCGTTGGACTGGCCGACGGTCTCGTAGTCGATGTCCACACCGACGATCGCGTCGGCGCCGAGTTCTTCCGCCTCCTCGATCATGTCCTCGATGGCCATGTGCCGGCCGTCCCGCAGGACCTTCTGGTATGAACCGGACCGTCCGCCGACCACGTCGCGAATGCTCGCGAACCAGTCCCGCACGATGTTCGCGCCGAGGACGCATTCGCCTGCGACGATGCCGAGAACGGCTCCGGTCTGGCGTCCGGGCACGCCGTCGGTCGTGGTGACAATCATGTTTCCTGCATTATCCCTTGTGATCCTGGACCGTGGCCACCGTACGCGGCAGAGGGTCCAGTGTGAAGGACTTCCGGGCGAAGTGCGTCACGACGCAGAGAAACAGGATCAGGATGATGGCGCGTGTTTTCATGGCGACATCTGAGCGCGGCGGTCATGAACGCCGGCTGAACGGCACCGACCCCGTTTGGCCGCAATTCAGGTGCGGCGGCGTGCCCCGACCCTGATCTCGCGACGGGTGATGTAGACGCCCGCTGCCGCGACCACGAGCGCACCGGCGAGGACCCACAGGTCGGGCACTTCCGACCAGACGTACCAGCCGATGACGATCGCCCAGAGGAGCGCGAAATACTCGAGTGTCGCGTTCACCGCGGCCGCCGTGTGGCGATAGGCGACGATCACCAGGAAATGTGCGGCACCGCCGATCATGCCGATCACGAACAGAAGCGCCAGTTCGAACTCCGTCGGCGGATGCCAGGTCATCGCCGCGAACGGCGACATCGCGATGGCCGCGATCATGGTCGTGTAGGTGAAGATTGCCGCATTGGTTTCCGTCGCGGTGATGCGTCGGGTGTAGAGCACGGCGATCGCGAACATGACGGCGGAGGCCACGATGAACAGCATCTCGGGCTGGAACGCGGCGAAACCCGGCCTGAGGATGACGAGCATGCCGAGGAACCCGACACCGACCGCGGCCCACCTGTGGGGGCCGACCTTCTCGCCGAGCATGGGGATCGAGAGAACCGTTATGAACAGCGGCGCGGTGAAGGCCACCGCGATCGCTTCCGCGAGCGGCACGTAACGCAGGCCCCAGAAAAACAGGAGAAGCGTGGAGCACATGAGGAGGCCGCGCACGATGTGTGCGATCGGGCGACGCGTCCGCAGTCCCCTGCCCCGGACCACGGCAATCGCGACAATGACCGGGATGAGACCAAAGGAATATCGATGAAACACGATCTGGGCGGCGTGAATGCCTTCGCCGCCGAGCCATTTTGCGATGGCGTCCGTGACGGCGAAGAGGACCGTCGCCACGAGCAGTGAGGCGATGCCCATGGAACTGCCGTCCGGCGCGCCCGCCCTTGCCGTATCGGCTACGTGCTCACCCATGATTGCTCCCGCCGAAACGTTCGAGACCCGCTCGGTTCCATGAACGCCAAATGCGGGAATAACACAACGTTTATGTTCCACTGCAAAGGCCAAGACGACGGGACCGCGAAAGGCTAAGGTCGCAGTCTGTCGAATCGAGGCTTCTCACGCATTTTCGCGTTTGGCGCGGAAAATGCGGTTCTTCCGGGTGCATGCAGGAACATCGCCGCAAAATGCGAATTCTCCGATACCCAGGCGTGTTCGTGGTCCTGGCGATGCTCGTCTGTGCCCCGGTCCTGTCGGGCACGGTTCTGGCGGATGTCTCGCAGGCCGAAGCGATCGTGAAGGATCTCCGCCTGCAAACCGAGCTTCCGAAGACGGAAAAGGTCGAGACCACGAGGAAGAAAGTCCGCATCTCCATCCCCGGCTGGGTGTCCTACCTTCTCATTGCCGCCTTCGTGGTTCTCGTGATCGTCACCGTCGGCAGGGAAATGCAGCGCCGGGGCCTGACGCTGGACACCTCGCGCAAGCAGAAGACGCCCGAAGCGGACATCAAGCGAATCAGAGAGGCGCACGCGCATGGCAATATCGGCGACTACATTCGCCGTCTCATCGAGGAACTTTCTGCGAGCACCGATTTCGCACAGGCCGTGCACCGCATGCTCATCGAGGCCATCGCGATCATCAAGCCCTCCCTCGACTTTCATCTGTCTGACGCCTTCACCAGCCGCGAGGTCATGGACCGGCTGGACCTTTCGCCCGACCGCGAAGACAATCTGGCGGTGATCATCGAGCAGGTCGAGAGAAGCCATTTCGGAGGTCTCGACGTCAGCCGCGAGCAGTTCGAACGCTGCCTCGAGGCCTTCCGTCATCTGGTGGGCGCGCGGGAGGTCAGGCAGCATGGCTGATGGAGGAGGCATCTCTCCGAAGATCGTCTTCGGCCTGATCGGCGTCGGCCTGCTCGCCTTTCTCGCCGCGGTCATCGTCACGCTCGGGCCGGACCGCACCCTGGGCTTCCGGGACCGGTACGGACCGGGCATGATGTCGAAGTCGGTCATCGGCTACGCCGGTCTCGCCGCCTATCTCAGGGAGCGCGGGCATACGGTCATCCGTCGGCGATACGATCCCGCGGGCCCCGCCGGGGCACCTGTCCGCCAGATCCGGGTCCTGACGGAACCCTCGGTCGGCGTTTCAAAGGCCCGCCAGGCTCATCTGCGCAAGCAGCTCGAACGATCCGTGACGATACTGGTGCTGCCCAAGCGCACCATGGGCCGGGCCGGACCGCGGGGATGGCTGGCATCGGTGGGGCCGGTTTCGCGCAGCCGTATCCTGAGCACGCTGAAAATCCTCGAACCGGACGCTTCGGTGACGACCAGTCGTGCCGCCATCAATGACGGTGACGGCCGCACCGTCATCGAGCAGGACGACACGGAGCGCCAGCTCGTCGTTTCGCAACGCATCAAGCCGGTGCTCTCCAACGAAAGCGGCACGCTCGTCGGCCTTCTGGAGGACAAACGCCGACGCGTGTGGGTGGTCAGCGACCCCGACATTCTCAACAACCGGTCATTTGCCGATCCCGAGCACATCGCGGTCATCGACCGCTTCCTCGACAGAGTCGACCGGGATGCCGTGTTCGTCTTCGACGAAACCCGCGCGGGCGCGGTCCAGGCGCCTCGAAACTTCCTTGCGGTTCTTCTGCAGGCCCCGCTCTACTACATCCTGATCTACGGGGTGCTGGTGCTCATCCTCGCGCTGTGGGCCGCAGCACCGAGATTCGGGCCCGTGTTCCGCGCCCACAGCGAACTGCTGGTGACGGGCCGCGCGGAACTCATCGCGGCGGCAGCCGGACTGCTGCGCTTGGCGGGCCAGGACGGCGAGATCATCAGGCGTTACCTCGGCGCCAGCATCCGGGACGCCACGCGCCGGAACCATGCGCCGGAGAACCTCGAGGGTGATGCCCTCGTCACCTGGCTCGACCGCGTGGGGGCCGCTCGCAGTGTCACGGAAGAGAACGAACTCGCCCGCATTTCCGCCCGCGTGAGCAACATGTCGGCCGCTCGCCAGAGAATCGAACTCAAGCGTGAAGCCGCGCGAATATTCGACTGGAAGAAAAGGATGATCCATGGATCTTGAAGCCATCCGCACCCTGTGCGACCAGATCCGCAGCGAGGTGCGCAAGACGGTCGTCGGCCAGGACGAGGTCATGGACCTGCTCCTGACCGCCCTCATGTGCGGCGGTCACGTTCTCCTGGAAGGTGTTCCCGGAACGGCGAAGACGCTGCTCTGCCGGTCTTTCGCCGCGAGCCTTTCGCTCGAGTTCGGCCGTATCCAGTTCACGCCGGACCTGATGCCCGGTGACGTGCTCGGAACCAGCCTGTTCGATTTCAGAACCAATGAGTTCCAGCTCCGCAAGGGACCGATCTTCACCGACATCCTGCTTGCCGACGAGATCAACCGCACGCCGCCCAAGACCCAGGCCGCGATGCTCCAGGTCATGAACGAAAAGATCGTCACGATCGACGGTACGGACTTCCCGATGGGCGAGTCGTTCATGGTCGTGGCGACGCAGAACCCGATCGAACAGCAAGGCACCTACCCGCTGCCCGAAGCACAGCTCGACCGGTTCATGTTCAAGCTCACCGTGGGCTACCCGACGGAAGAGGAGGAATTCGAGATCGTGCGCCGGCACGGCCACGAACCCATCGTCGGCAAGGGGCTCGAAGAAGAAATCCGGCCCGTGGCCGAGGCCGACAGCCTGCGCGGGGTGCGGCGGACCATCGAATCCGTCCGCATCAACGACGACATTCTCAAGTACATCGTCGACATCGCCCGCGCGACCCGGGAGACGCCGTCCATTTCCTTCGGCGTGTCCGCCCGCGCCTCGACGGCGCTGGCGACGGCGGCCCGGTCCTACGCGACGCTCAAGGGCCGGGACTATGTCATCCCGGACGACGTAAAGTATCTCTGCCTGCCGACGCTGCGCCACCGGGTGGTGCTTTCACCCAGCGCGGAAATCGCCGGCCAGTCGGCGGACAACATCCTGTCGGATCTCATCGCGCAGGTGCCGGCGCCGAGATGATCCTGCCCCGCCCCAGAGCCGTCCTCCTTTTCGGCGCCGGCCTGCCCGCGATGATGGCCGCGACGGCATTCGAGCCGGACCTCTGGATCTATTGCGCGGCCGCCGCCGCGGCCGTGGCCCTCGTCATCGCGTTCGACATGCTGGTGCTGTTTATGGAACCGCCGCCTGCGAGCGACGTCGACATCCCGCAAGAGACCGGCATCGGCGACGAGGCGGCGGTCAGCGTGAGCCTGTCGAGAACCGGGAGAACCGGATCCGGACTTATCGAAACGGTCGTCGAACTGGACGGGCCGGTCCGCCAGACCGGAAGCCGCAAGATCCAGCTTCCCGGCAGGGGGACCGGCTCCCTCGAGATCCCGTTTGCGCCCCTGCGCCGGGGCGAGATCCGTCTGACCGGCCTCTGGATGCGACAGGGCGGACCGCTCGGCCTTTGCGAACGCCGCATCCGGCGCGCCCTTGACAGGGTGACGACGGTGGCCCCCAACGTGGCCGCGGTGCGCCGCATGGCCTTGGAGCTCCACAAGCTGTCGCGCGACTTCGGCCAGAAACAGCAGCGGTTCCACGGCGACGGCTCCGAATTCGAAGCCCTGAGGGAATTCGTTCCGGGCCTCGACACGCGGTATGTCGACTGGAAGCAGTCGGCGCGTCACCGCAAGATCCTCGTCAAGGAGATGAAGGCGGAACGCAATCACAACGTCATCATCGCGTTCGATACGGGACACCTCATGGCCGAGGCCGTGGACGGCATGCCGAAGCTCGACCACGCCATCAATGCCGGGCTCAAGCTGGCGTCGCTGGCCCTGTCGAGCGGCGATCTCGTCGGGCTCTATTCCTTCGACGAAAACACCGGCACCTTCGCCCGGCCGGTGCGCGGCCAGTCAGCCTTCGGGCACTTCCGTCTGCACGCCGCCCGGCTCCGGTACAGCACCACGGAGAGCAATTTCACGCTCGGCCTGACCGATCTTTCTTCCCGCCTGAACCGCCGGAGCCTCGTGGTGCTCTTCACGGACTTCGTCGACACGGTTTCGGCGGAACTCCTGCTCGACAACATGCGCCTGCTCTCCCAGCGCCACCTCGTGCTTTTCGTCTGCCTGCGCGATCCGCTGCTGCACCGGCTGATGGACGAGGCCCCCGCCTCCTTCGACGACGTCGCGGAGGCGGTCGTCGCCGACGAGTTTCTCCAGGACAGGACCGTCGTGTTCGAGAAACTCAGAAGGCTTGGGATCTTCGTCCTCGACGTACCCGCCAACGAGGTCAGCCCGCAACTCATCAACGGATATCTTTCGGTCAAGCAGAGGGAGTTGCTGTGATGGCGCACGAAGCCGATCGCGACGTCACGCCACCCGCGGCCGAAAACGGCGATGCGGCCCGGCTCGCCCATATGCGGAGCGTGACCTTCCGGCGCGAGCGCGAAGCAAGCTGGCAGGAGCTCGAGGGCCTCCTGGAACGGATCGAACGGTCGGGCCTGCGTTCGTTGTCGACCCACGACGTCATCCGCCTGCCGAACCTCTATCGCAGTACCATCTCGTCACTTTCCGTCGCCCGGTCGATCTCGCTTGACCGGAACCTGCTCGACTACCTCGAGGCTCTGGCCGCGCGGGCCTATTTCTACGTCTACGGGCCCCGCAAGCCCATGGGCCCGATGATCGCGGGTTTCCTGGCCCGCGGCCTGCCGCAGGCCGTTCGCCGACAGGGCTGGCTCGTGGCGATCGTGGCGCTTCTGCTCGTCGCCTCGTCGGTCACCGCCTTCATCATGACCCGCAACGACATCAGCTGGTACACGCTGCTCATGCCCGAGAGCATGGCGTCGGGACGCAATATCGCCAGCAGCCGTGATGAACTCTACGCCACGCTCTACCCGTCGGGTTCGGTGTTCGACCAGAGCTGGCAGGTGTTCACCTCCTTCCTGTTCACGAACAACACGCGGGTCTCGTTCCTCATGTTCGCGCTGGGGTTTGCGCTGACGGCGCCGACCTTCCTTCTGGTGGTTCACAACGGGCTCATTCTCGGCACCTTCATCGCCCTGTTCGACAGCCGCGGACTGCTCGTCGACGTGCTGGCGTGGCTGTCGATACACGGCATAACCGAACTCGGGGCCATCGTCCTCGCGGCGGCGGCGGGTGTCCGCCTCGGCGCCACCATACTTTTCCCCGGCAGACTGAGCCGGATGGACGCACTTGCCCGAGAGGGACCGCTCGCCGCACAGGCCGCCATCGGCGCCATGCTCATGCTCATCTGCGCGGCTGTCCTCGAGGGCGTTTTCAGAAGCTGGGTGCAGGACATAACCGCACGCTTCACCATCGGGTTCGTGGCCGGCGGCCTCTGGTTCGCCTATTTCGCCCTTGCCGGCCGCGGCGCCGTGGACGAGGAAGAAGAGCCGTGACTACCGTCGAGAAACGCGGCGCCAAGAGGGTCGTGACCCTGGTGACGCCGGAGGGCGTACCGCTTCGCATGGATCTTGCGGGCATGGGCGACCGCTTTGCGGCGCTGATCATCGACATCATGCTCGGCCATGGCGCGGTGATCGCCGTCATCCTCACGGTGGTGTTCACCACCGGGGTCGGCCGGGATCTCGACGGACTGTTCTCCGTGATCATCCTGCTGATGTTCTTCGTGCGCGCGCCCTACTACATCTTCTTCGAATTGCTCTGGCAGGGCCGCACGCCCGGCAAGCGCGCGCTGAAGCTGCAGGTCGTGGACAGGAAGGGCGGCGAACTCCACGCCGGCGCCGTCGTGGCCCGCAACCTGATGCGCGAGATCGAGGTTTTCATTCCGATGAGCCTCCTGCTCATCATCACGTTTTCCGAAGAGGTCGACCCGCAATACTGGCTCTACGCCATCTGGCTTGCCGTCGTGCTCGCCCTGCCCTTCTTCAACGCCTACCGGATGCGCGCGGGCGACATGATCGCCGGCACCATCGTGCTGTACCGGCCGAAACCGGTTCTCGACGGCGAACTCGCCCAGGCGGGGCACGACTTCCAGTTCAGCGCGCGGCATCTGGACGCCTATGGCGCCTACGAACTCCAGGTGCTGGAAGATGTCCTGCGCAACGAGAACCGGCCGGACCGGCAAAAGGTCCGGCGCGACATCACGCGCCGGATCATCCGGAAGATCGGCTACGAATCCACCGTGCGCGACAGCGATGCCGACCGGTTCCTGGAAGCCTTCTACGCCGCCCAGCGCGCCCACCTCGAACAGCGGCAGATGTTCGGCGAGCGCCGCGAGGACAAGCACTACCGTGCCGCCGACGCGCCGGCGGACGGCGCGCCGGAACACATGACGGGGTGATCAGTCGAAGACCGACGCCAGTTCCTGCTGGCCCAGACCGTCCTTGATCTCTCTCAAGCGCGCATAGGTCAGCGCCGTCGCGACACCACCCAGGATGACCGACAGGAAGTTGCCCAGTATGTCGCCGAGGCCCATGCCGATGGTGGCGAGCAGGTCCATCCCGGCCGCCTGTTCGAGAAAGCCGAATCCGAACTGGAACACGGCGACTATCACGCCGTTGATGATCGTCAGGATGACGAAGAAACCGAAGAGCGGCCAGCGATACCCCTTGGTCAGCGCGCTGCTCCGGCGCAGCGCGTCGCGCGGTCCGAGGTGTTCCACGACGCAGGCCGGTATCGTGACGTAATAGACGATCATGGCGATGATGCCGGGCACCACCAGAAGTAGGGTGCCGCCGATGAAGATCAGGATCACCAGCAGCGCGGTGAGCATGATCGGCACGATGCGCGGCATGACGCTGGCGACATACTCGCCCATGCTGCGCCGGCTGTTCGTCCGCACCCGGAACGTCGCCTCGGCGATGAAGGCGTTCACCAGCATGGTCGCCACCATCATCAGCAGGAAGACGAGCACACCGAACACGATGAGCATCGTGGTGTCGCCCGACGACGCCAGCACCCAGAACCCGATCATCACGAGAAGGATGACAGGCACGAAACCGATCAGGGCCAGAGGAATAAAGACGCCCAGATTGGCGAATATGGTCGTGATCGTCTGTTTTACGAGATTACCGACGCCGAGCGGCACCGACGCATCTTGGGTTTCGGACACGTTGTGTTCTCCAGTCTGGATTGAGTCATGTCGTCCGGCGGGACCGGACCGGGAAAACCGTCAGTCTTTCTTGTACCGGCTCAGCGCGTCGGCCCAGCCCTGCTGCAGTTGCTCGAACGCCTTGAGCGAAGCGGAACTGAGGTCCGACCACGCGGTTTCGTTCGCGGCCTGGACGTCCTTCAGCATGTCCTGCGCCTTGTCGATGTTCTTCTGCATCTCGGCGATGGCCTTTTCGTAGTCGGACCGCATCTGGGTCCCGGCATTCTGCATCTGGGCCTGGTATTCGCGGATCTGGGCTTCCCAGACGCGCACCTGGCTTTCGAGTTGTCTGCTGAAATCGAACTGCATCATGATTGTGATCCTCCTGGAATGCGGGGAGCCCGCGCAACGGCCGACTCGCGAATTGTACATCAATGCGCGCGCAGACAAACCGGTTTGGTCACCGGTCGCATCCGTCGGAGAGAAGTGTCGGGATCGTCGAGGACGGCTTTTCGGTCAGGTCAGACCGATGCGTCCGCGCCAGGTGTCGCCGGGCTTGTGGAGGGCATCGAGCACCGCAGAGGGCGATTCGATGAGCGTCCGGATGGACCGCACGAGGCTCGAGGCGTTCG
Organism: Hyphomicrobiales bacterium; assembly: GCA_965227875.1. Classification (GTDB taxonomy): domain Bacteria; phylum Pseudomonadota; class Alphaproteobacteria; order Rhizobiales; family JAJFHC01. The sequence continues at coordinate 3,924,477 of OZ245783.1, read as the reverse complement.
GGCAACTCCACGACTGGACCCCCTCGCCTGCCTCGTTCAGGAGTTCAACGGCGTAGGATCGGCCGTCGCCGAACTGATGGTGTTGACGCCAGACAATCATGGTACCCGACATATCGAACCTCAGCATCTGCCACAGGAACGACAAGGCTACGGGCACAGGGATTTACGGTTCGTTAACGCTGGCGAAAGCGTTCCGTCGATGTCAGATCGAGAGCTCGTAGGACGACACCGCCCGGTCCAGTTCCGTCCATTTCTCGTCCGGCAGAGGCAGGAAGGGCGGCCTCGGCTGGGCCCATTCCGGCTTGCCCCTGCGTTCGGCGATCAGGCGTTTCATCGCCGGTATCACGGGGAAGCCCTCGAAGGTCTTGCGGATGGCGAAGGCCTTCTCCTGGTGCGCGGTCGCATCGGTCCCTTCGACGAAAGCGTCGAAGATCGCGCGTATGCCCGCCGGGTTCACGTTGGCGGTCGCGGAAATGCAGCCCGAGGCGCCCGCCTCGAGGCCCTTGAGCAGGAACGTCTCGGCGCCGGGGAAGATGTCGAGGTCCGGGAAAGCCTCGATGTAGGCCGCGGTCGACGCCCAGTCGCCCGAGCTGTCCTTCAGGCCGGCGATGACGCCCGGGTAGGCGTCGATCAGGTGGCGCATCACCCCGTGGGGGATGCCGACCTGGGCCTGCGGCGGGATGTGATAGAGCAGCACCTTCAGCCGGTCGTCGGACACGAGGTCGATGACGCTGGCGAAGGCCCTGTAGAGCCCCTCTTCCGAGGGGTTCTTGTAATAGAAGGGCGGCAGCATGAGGACACCAGCGCAGCCCAGCGACACGGCGTGGGCGGTCAGCTCAACCGTGTCAGGGCCGGCGCAGCATCCGGTACCGGGGATGATGCGGGCGGGTTCGATCCCCGCTTCGACGAGTGCGTCGAGCGCCGCGCGCCGTTCGCCGACGGAAAACGAGTTCGCCTCCCCGGTCGTTCCGAAGGGCGCGATGCCGTGACATCCATTGTCGAGCATGAACCTGGCCTGCTCCACGAAGGCCGCGTGGTCGGGCGAGAAGGTCCGGTTGAGCGGCGTCAGGATGGGCGACCAGAGGCCGTGAAATGGTCTTTCGAGCGGGGAAGTCCGGGCTGTCACGATTAAGGCTCCGAGAACGTGTGGATTTTTCCACATGACCAATCGCCCAGAAACCGCCGCAGATCAAGACCCGTCGGTTCTCCGGCGCCGACATCGCGTGCCTCGAGGAGCTTTCAGGCCGAACCCGAGGGCTCTTCCGGCCCGACTCCGTGGCGCCAGTCCTCGTAGACCCAGGACCCGCCCAGTATGATGAGGAACATGCCGGCGACGAGCTTGACGACCTTGGCGGCGAGCGGCATCGCCGCACCGGTCCCGAACAGGGACACGAAGAGGCTCCCGACCAGCCAGAGGCCGGCAAGAAGTGTGACAAGCGCCAGGGCGGTCGAAATGATCCGTCTCACTGTATCGCCTCCTTTCGCTCGTCGGCAGCGGTTCCGATCCTGGCGCCGCGTTGCCTAACCTTTTGCCAGCCTATCGCAATTTGGTTTCGGAACCTTGAAGCGAAAGCATATCTTTTATCAGTTCAAGGGTCTCGCGGTGGTCGCCGCAGGTGATCTCCGCACCCGCCGCCCGCAGGCGTTCACGGCGTGCCGCCTCGACGTGGAAGCCGATGAAGTGAACCCCGTTCGCCTGGCCGGCGTCGAGGTCGTTCAGGTTGTCGCCGAGGAAAACGATGCGGTCGGGTGGCAGTCCGAGGTCGCGGATGACACGGGCGAGGACCTCCCGCTTCGCGCCGCCGCCGTCCGCGGCCCCGGCGAAGTGCTGCAGGAAGCTCCACATGCCGGCACGCTCCAGCCTCACGCGGGCGGCATGAAGGAAGTTCGCGGTCGCCGTTCCCAGCGCCACGACGTCCATCGCGTCCAGCGCGCCCAGGAGGTCGAGGGCACCGGGAACCTGCGTGACGGTTGCCCGGCCGTCCGTTATTCGCGTTTCGAGTTCGTCGAAATACCGGGCGGTCAGCGCCGCCATTTCCTCTCCGGACGGCGGTCGGCTGGCGTACCGCTCGAAAATCTCGGCATAGATATCTTCGTCGTTGCGCACGCGGTAGCTGTTCCAGTCCCTCGACAGGCCGGTGAGCCCCCAGTTCTCCTCGAAGGGCACGAAAAACGTGTCTTCCTCCTCCTCGGTCAGGTCAAGCAGGGGGCCGTCCACATCGAATATCACCGCCGACGAATACCGGTTGCGCATGATGTTTGATTTCTCCGTCCTATCCGGCAACGATTGGTCTGGCGGACAGGCATCGAAGCGAGTCGCCAGGGCAGTCGGCCAGTGCTGCAATATCATGGCAGGCGGCCAGAAACACGCAAGGAACCGGAGGCAGGGAATGGCGGGCAAGGACAATACATTCGGCGGACACGCCCCCCTGACGCCGGACGCCCTGCGCAATGTCTGTCTCCCTGCAAGCCTGGGCGTCAGGTCCACCGACGACCTCGAACCCGTGAACCATCTCGTCGGCCAGGACCGGGCTTTGCGCGCCATCGCGTTCGGCACGAAGATCCGCAAGGCCGGGTTCAATCTCTTTGCGCTCGGCGCGCCCGGATCCGGGCGTCATTCCGCCATCCGCGACTTCCTGGACGACCATGCGCGCGAGGAAGAGCCCGGTGGCGACTGGGTCTACGTCAACAACTTCGCGTCACCCCACAAGCCGCGCGCCCTGCACCTGCCGCGCGGCAAGGCGCGGGAGCTTCACGACGCCATGGCGGGGGTGATCGACGACCTGCTGGCCGGCATGCCGGCAGCCTTCGAGGCGGAGGACTACCAGAGCCGGCGCCGCGCGGTCGATCACTCCTTCGAACAGCAGCAGGACGAACTCCTGAGCGCGGTCAAGGAGAAGGCCGAGGCGGAGAACATCACCATCATGCGAACGCCGATGGGGTTCGCCCTGGCGCCGGTGCATGAAGGCGAACCGATCCGGCCCGAGGTCTTCAAGGCCAAGCCGAAAGCCGAGCAGGAGCGCATCCAGGAACTTATCCAGTCCCTGCAGGAGGAGCTCGCCAGGGCGCTGCGCCAACTTCCCAAGCTGCAGAAGGCGCACCGGGACGAGTTGCGCAAGCTGGACAAGGACCTTGCCCGGACGGTCGTCGACGCGTCCCTGGAGACGGTCTTCGAGATGTTCGCGGAGCATGAGAAGGTCCGGGCCTATCTCGACGCAGTAAAGGCCGACATGGTCGAGAGCTTCTTCCTTTTCCTGCCGCAGCCGTCGGAGGACGGGAGCGGCCTTCCCGCGCTGCATGCCGACACCAGCGAACATCCGCGCTTCCGCAGGTACGGCATCAACATCATCGTCGACGACAATGGCGAAACCGACGGAGCCCCGGTGATCGCCGAGGATCTTCCGTCGCTGCCCAATCTCATCGGGCGTGTCGAGTACCTTTCCCAGATGGGCACGATGGTCACGGACTTCATGCTCATCAAGCCCGGCGCGCTGCACCGGGCCAATGGCGGCTACCTGATCATTGACGCCCGACGCATCCTGTCCGACGGGCTGGCGTGGAACGCGCTCAAGAGGTCGCTGCAATCCCACTGCATCAAGATCGAGTCGGCGGCCGAACATCTCGGCATGGCGAGCCCGGCCTCGCTCGACCCCGATCCCATCCCGCTCGACGTCAAGGTGGTGCTGGTGGGCGAGCGCATGCTGTACCACCTCGCCTACCAGCACGATCCCGACTTCCAGGAACTGTTCAAGGTCGAAGCGGAGTTCGACGAGGAACTCGACCGGACGGAGGACAATGTCGGCATCTATGCCCGCCTCGTCACGACCGTGGTCAAGCGCGAGAACCTGAAGACCGCCGACGTGAAGGCGGTCGCGCGGATCATCGACGAGTCCTCGCGCATGGCCGAGGACGCCGAGCGCCTGTCCCTGCGCATCGGACTCATGGCGGACATCCTCAGGGAGGCCGACTTCTGGGCCGGCGAACGCGGCGCGCGGCGCATCGGCCTGGCCGATGTCGAACGGGCCATCGCGGAACAGCACAACAGGTCGGGCCGGATCCGGGAAAAGTCGCTCGAATACATCCTGCGCGAGACGGTCCGGATCGAGACCGACACGGAAGCCGTCGGCCAGATCAACGGTCTTTCCGTCCTGCAGCTCGGCAACATGCAGTTCGGCAAGCCGACCCGGATCACCGCCCGGGTCCGGGTTGGGTCGGGCGAAGTGGTGGATATCGAACGCGAGGTCGCCCTGGGCGGGCCGATCCACTCCAAGGGCGTCCTCATTCTCTCCAGCTATCTTGCATCGCATTACGCGCGCGACTTCCCCGTGTCGCTCGACGCTGGCCTGGTGTTCGAGCAGTCGTACGGCGGCGTTGACGGCGACAGCGCGTCGAGCACGGAACTCTATGCGCTCATGTCCGCCCTGTCGGGCGTGCCGATCCGCCAGGGCCTCGCGGTTACCGGGTCGGTGGACCAGTTCGGCAATGTCCAGGCGATCGGCGGCGCCAACGACAAGATCGAGGGCTTCTTCGACATCTGTTCGGCGCGGGGCCTGACGGGCCGGCAGGGCGTCCTCATTCCGGCGTCCAACGTGAAGAACCTCATGCTCAGGCCGGATGTCGTCGAGGCGGCGAAACGCAAGCGCTTCCACGTGTTTGCGGTCGAACATGTGGACCAGGGCATCGAGATCCTCACCGGACGGACGGCGGGAACCAGAGGCGCGGACGGCAAGTTCCCGCCGGACACGATCAACGCCCGCGTCGAGGCGCGGCTGCGGTCCTTCGCGGAGACCAGGAAGGCGTTCGCCGCCAAAAACTCGTCCTCCGACAAGGAATCCGGCCATGGCTGAGCGCAAGACCAGGGAACGCACAGCGCACGGCCCGCGGGTGGTCCTGGCGCTTTCGTCCGCCGAACAGATAGACGTTCTGGTCGACACGACGACCGTGATCGCGAAAGCGGTCAAGGGCGAGATCAGCGGCCTGTTCGTGAACACGACCGCCATGTTCGAAGCCGCCTCCCTGTCCTTCACCCGGGCCACCACGGTCAGCGAAACCCTGGCGCCGTTCAGCCATGCGGCCCTGCGCAAATGCCTCAGCCGCGATCTCGACCTGGTCCGCCGCCGGCTCGCCCTGCGGGCCGTCGCGGCAGATGTGCGCTATTCGATCAAGAGCCGGAAGGGCGATCCCGTGCATATTGCCCGCCAGGCGAGCGGCAAGAGCGACTTCGTCGTGCTTCAGTCACCTCCCACCGCGATTGGCGTGCGGGACGTGCTGCGCTCCGCCCTGCGTGTCGCCGAGGTCGCGCGCGGGGTCGTCATCCTGCCTCCCGGGACCGGCCGGTGGACGGGTCCGGTCGCGGTTCTCGACGACGGCAGCGAGGAAAGCGACCGGGTTCTGGACCTGGCGGCCGTCATCGGCAAGGCCATGCAGCGCGACGTCGTCTCCATACTGGCGGTCGAAGACCCGTCCCGGGCACGTGCCGTGACGGCACGGCGGCAGAACGATGCAGCAGGTCCTCCGGCATATTCATCGATCCATCTGCCCGCCTCCGACGGCCCTAATCTCGCCGCCGCCATCCGGCACATGGAACCCGCCCTCGTGCTGGCGGACACCGAACGGTTCGCGCGCCGGAATCCGGACGGGATCGTTTGCCTCCTGCGGGCCACCCATGCCCCGGTGCTGCTCCTCAATCAGGCCTGAGAGCCGGGCCGGGAACAAAGTCTAATGCGAACACGGTACGGGAGCTTGTTCGGGACTCCCTTGCCTACATCTACCTGGGACAGAACGATTACATTTGAAAGATTGCAGACAAATTCAATAAAAACAAAACTATAAGCAAACGAAAGAATATTTCTTTCTGAACGCGAACTGAAAAACGGAATATCTGTTTACGAACTAAAATACACTCCTTAGAATCAACCCAATCATTAAGTTCTATTGTGCAGTCGAGGTGGTTTGAACAGAACCGGGTCGATCCATGAACGAGCAGGATGATGCCTCGAAGGAGGGATTGGTTGACTGGCTGATCTATGGTGGCCGGCCCCGACCCGAGTATTTCCAGGGCACACCGCCGGTCGGACAGGACCGGGCCGGCGAAGATGTCCTGCGAGTGCCCGACGCCCCGGCCAAGATCGCTACCGTCTCCGACACCCCGCCCTCCGACCTCGAGGCGTTCCCGGACAGCCATGCGCTCATCCGGGAACTGGAGTTCATCACCGAACGCCGGTTCGCCCATGGCCGGGCATCCGAACGCAAGGACGGCTCAAAGCCGTCGCCGGTGCCTGCCGACCTCGGGACGAGGATGCAGCACCTCACCGAGGCCTTTCGAACCCGCGATCCGCAACAGGGCGCCGGCGCCGCCGTACCGGTGCCGGACCCCGACGAGGAGAATCCATCCCCTCCCGATCCGGAAGAAGACCGGACGCCCCGGCTTTTCGGCCTGGCGTTCTCCGGTGGCGGGATCCGGTCTGCCGTCTTCTGCCTCGGCATCATGCAGAAGCTCGCCGTGGAAGGCGTGCTCTCCAGGGTCGACTACCTCTCGACGGTCTCCGGCGGCGGCTATATCGGCTCCGCGCTGGCATGGTGGCTCCACGGCAGGACATCGGTGGACGACGATCCGGCGTCGAAGCACTACGACACGGATTCGAACCTGCCGTTCGGGACCACGGATCCGAGCGACCTCGGCGCTCCCTCCGATCCGCCGCTGTCGCACCTTCGGCGCAACGGCCGCTACCTGATCCCCGGCGGCGGCATACGGCTCACGTCCGGCCTTGCCGTGGTCTTGAGGGCGATCCTGCTCAACCTGCTGGTGTGGATCCCGGTATCTGCCTCGCTCTTCCTCGCGCTCAACTGGATCGGCGAGAACCTGACCCCTTCCGCCGACCTGCTGAACGTCGGTGCGGCGACAAGCGTCTACCAGATCGTCCTTCTCGCCGCCGCCGCGATCGCCGGGTTCTTCGTGGTTGCGTCTGTGCATTACTCCTTCCTTGCCTGGACCAAACGCTCGGACACATCGGGCGGGAGCCGCACGCGTGTCTCGGAGGTGGGCCAGCCCGCATCGGCATCCGCGACCCGCGGGGCCTCGCCCGGGTTCGCCACGCGGTATTTCTCCAGATCGCTCGCCCTGCGCATGGCCCGCTTCCTCAAGCGCTACTGGAAGGCGATTCTTCTCGTCCTGCTCAACCTCGTCTTCATCGCCGTGCTCGCCGCCGGGTTCTATGCCGTGGCCACGAACTGCATCACGGCCAGCACGCAAGCGTCCGATATCCTCAGCAAATGTTTCGCCACCGGCAGCACCGGGGGCTCAGGGGTTCCCGGAACGGTGGAATGGCTGGCGCAGAACCTGTTGCCGGCGCTGGCCGTTCTCGCTGCGACCGTTCTTTCGGCATTCCTGCTGCCGGGCCGTCTCTTCGTAGCCATTGCTGCCATTGCCGCTGTGGCGCTGGTGCTCGTTCTCGAAGACCTCGTTCCGAAGTTCGTCATGCTGGCCGCGATCGCCGCCACCATGGCGATGATGAGCTACCATCTCGGGATCGAAATCCGGCGCTCCGTGCAGGACGACGGCGTCTCGGAGCGCTATTCCGGCCGGCGGGCGTTCGAGAAACTGTTCGGCAGCCTCTTCATCGCCGTGTTCTTTCTGGTCGTGATCGGCAGCATCCCGTTTGTCTACGGGCTGCTCGACGGGGCCGAGATGGCCGCACTGACCGGCGCCGCCAGCACCACCGGCGGCATCGCCAGCGCGATCTGGGGCTTCGTCCAGTCGAACGGCAAGGGCCGGCGCGGCGTTCTCACGACCTACGTGCTGGCCGTCGGCGCCCTGCTGCTCGTCTACGGCATCCTCCTGCTGGGATACGCCTGGAACCTGTCCGTGTTCAGTCCGGACCAAACCCCGGACGCGCCGGGGGACAAGTTGCGCGAGGCCCTGTTCTGGCTGGCACTGCTGATGGCGGTGATCTCGGGCTGGTTCACCAATCTCAACTACATCTCGCTCGGCCGCTTCTACCGTGACCGCCTCATGGAAGCCTTTCTGCCGAATTTCGAGACCGCGCTGGGCAGCAACCCGGGACCGGCCGGTCTCGCCGACCGTCTCCTGCTGTCGGAACTCTGGCGCGGGACCGGCGAAAACGAGACGACGGCGCCGAAAGGCCCCTTCCCGCTCATCAACACCAATCTGGTTCTGGTGAACTCTCCCAACGCGAAGTTCCGCAATCGCGGTGGCGACAATTTCGTTCTTTCGCCGTTCTTCTGCGGCAGCAACGCTACCGGCTGGGTGACGACGGAGAGTTTCGACAACAACCAGATGAGTCTCGCCTCGGCCATGTCGATCTCCGGTGCGGCCGCCAACCCGCGCGGCGGCGTGGGCGGCAAGGGCGTGACGACGAACCGCGCCGTCTCGCTGGTCATGACGCTGCTCAACTTCCGGCTCGGCTACTGGGTCAACCGCCCCCGCGAGAGCCGGTTGTCCAGGTTCTGGCCGCGGCCCAATCACTTCTATCCCAGCGCGGTCTACTGCCTGCCGAACACCGGCTACCAGGAAAACTCGGACTTTCTCGAACTGAGCGACGGCGGGCACTTCGAGAACCTCGCCATCTACGAACTGGTGCGCAGGCGCTGCGGTCTCATCGTCGTGTGCGACGGCGGGCAGGACACGGAGTCGTCCTATGCCGATTTCGTCACCGCGATCCAGCGCATCGGCCAGGATTTCGGAGCGACGATCGACCTCGTTCCAGACAGGGGCCCGGAACTCCTGGTGCCCAGGAAGACGGACGGCGTCTATCCCAAGGGCGTCGACTATGCGCAGGAGGGTTTCTTCGTGGCGCGCATCAACTACGGTCCGCGCGGCGGGCACGGCCTTTGGCCCGAACACGGTGTGATCATCTACATGAAGACGGCAATGATCGCGGAACTGTCCATGACCGCAAAAGGCTACAAGGGCGCCAACCCCGACTTCCCCGACCAGACCACCGGCGACCAGTTCTTCGACGAGGAACAGTTCGAGGCCTATCGCGAAGTCGGCTACCGCATCGCGGAACGGATGCTCGGGGAGACCCGCTTGAAAGACTGGCTTGCGTCCGGATGCACGGCCTCGATGCTGGACGCCTGGCTGCGGAAGATTGATGCCGACATCGTCGGGACAACAAAGCCGAAGACGACCTGACGGCGGCCAATCCCGGGCCTGAGAAACCAATTCAAGCGTGGGCGGCAAACCGTTGTTTCGAAACCGAGAGATCTCGCTCGATACCGTCCGCCTTGCGCAGCCAGTTGCGGAAAAAGCGCACCGCACCGTAGCGCCAGGGTGGCGTCGTGCCCGCGGCGACGGACGGTCCGTGGGGCGGGGTTATCTCGAGCCCGGCGGCGACGTCGCGGCGGTATTCGCGGTCCAGCGTATCCGCGTCGTACTCGAAATGGTTGAACATGTAGACCGCGTTTGCGGACCTGTCCTCGAGCAGGCAGAGGCCCGACCCGGGGCTTTCGGCGAGAACCTCGACAGGGCCGTCCTTCGGCAGGTCTTCCGGCCTGACTTCCGTGTGGCGGGACACGGGCACCGGAAACGTCTTTCCCAGCCCGGCCAGCAATTCATGACCGGGACGCGTCGATGTCTGGTCGAATACGCCGAACACCTTCCCGTTCACAAGGTGCTTGGGCACGCCGTGATAGACGTAGAGTGCGGCCTGCGCCGCCCAGCAGATGTGAAACGTCGGCAGATAAAGCCCGCGCGCCTGAAACAGGAGGTCTTCCATCTCCGACCAGTAGGCGACGGATTCGAATTCGAGTTTCTCGACCGGCGCGCCGGTGACGATCAGGCCGTCGAGGCCGACGCCGGACGCTTCCGACCATGTCTCGTAGAACCTGTCCATGTGCCGGGAGGGCGTGTTGCGCGGGATGTAACCGGCCGGGCGAAGCAGAACCAGTTCGCAATCCATCCCCGTCGCCGCCAGTATCCTCGCGAACTGCAGTTCGGTGGCGATCCGGTCCGGCATCAGGTTGAACAGGCCGATGCGCAGCGCGGTGACCGGTGCGTGACCTTCCTCGACCTGAATGCCCTCGTTCCTGAGCACGTCCGCGGCCGGCAGACCCGTTGGCAGGTAGATCGTCATTGGCGTCGCTTCCCTGGGGTGCGGAGACGGATATATCGTCCGTGTCCGTTATAACGAACATTCTGATCACTAAACCGACTGAAAGGCAAGCCGGAAGGTCGCGTCATCGGGCATTCCGCCACCCTCCGGCCGATCGCTCAGGCCGCCCGCGCCGCGGGTGCCGCCACAGCAAGGGCGCGGTCGAGATCGGCGATGATGTCGTCGATATGCTCGATGCCGACCGAAAGCCTTACGTAACCCGGCGTGACGCCCGTTCGCGCCTGCTCCTCCTCGTCGAGCTGCTGATGGGTCGTGCTCGCGGGGTGAATGGCCAGGGAGCGCGCGTCACCGATATTGGCAACGTGATAGAACAGCTTGAGACCGTCTATGAACCTGCGCCCGGCTTCGGCGCCGCCGTCCAGTTCGAACCCGACCAGACCGCCATATCCGCCGTCCAGGTAGGCATCGGCCCGCCGGCGCGTTTCGCCGGACTGCTGCGACGGATGCACCACTTTGGCCACCGCCGGATGCGCCGCGAGATAGTCCGCCACCGCTTGCGCATTGCGGCAGTGCTCGCGCATGCGCAGAGGCAGCGTCTCGAGGCCCTGGATGAACTGGAACGAGTTGAACGGGCTGGCCGCAAAACCGAGGTCGCGCTGGATCGTGCACTGGGCCTTGACGATATAAGCGACGGGTCCCATCGGCGCGGTGGCTTCGGTCCAGATGGCGCCGTGATAGCTCGGGTCCGGCTCGTTGAGCGCCGGATGCCGGTCGGCATGGGCAATCCAGTCGAACTTTCCGCTGTCGACGATCATGCCGCCAATCGAGGTGCCGTGACCGCCGATGTACTTGGTCGTGGAATAGACCACGATATGCGCACCATGGGCGATGGGCCGGCAGATGATCGGCGCCGCGGTATTGTCGACGATGAGCGGGACGCCAAGCGCCTCACCGATGTCCGCCACCTCGCGAATGGGGAAGACCGCGAGCTTGGGATTGGGCAGGGTCTCGGCGAAATAGGCCCGCGTGCGCTCGTCCGTCGCGCGTCGGAACGCCTCCGGGTCCGCCGGGTCCACGAAGCGGACCTCGATACCCATGGTTGCGAAGGTGTTGGCAAACAGATTCCACGTTCCGCCGTAAAGGTCCGTGGAACTTACGATATTGTCCCCGGCCCGGGCGATGTTCTGGATCGCAGCCGCGGTCGCCGCCTGTCCGGAACTCACGCCGAGCGCGGCAACGCCGCCTTCGAGTTCGGCGATACGCTGCTGCAACACAGCGGTCGTCGGGTTGTCGATGCGGGAATAGATGTTGCCGATCTCCTCGAGCGCGAAGAGCCGGGATGCGTGGGCGGTGTCGTCGAACGTGAAGGAGGCCGACTGGTAGATCGGGACCGCGGTCGCGTTCGTCGCCGGATCGGCCCGAAAGCCCGCGTGAAGGGCGATCGTGGCCGCATTTCGGGAATCAACTGTCATGGTTCAGTCCTTTCGGTTCTGGGTTCTGGGTGTGAACGTTCAGGCCGCGCGTCTGTCACGGGCCTGGTTGAGGTCGCTGGAGAGCAGATGTCCGGCGATGATCGGGTCGACTATGTGGGGATGGGTGACCGGCAGCATGTGACCGGCCCCCGCAATCATGTGCAGGCTCGACACCGGCGCCTCGGCCGCCACCAGTTCGCTCAGCGTCCGGGTGACCTGCGGCGAACGCGTGCCGAGGATCGAGAGGACCGGAAACGGGAGGTCGGCCAACCGGCTCTTCGTGAAGGTCTCCTCCGCGCCCTGCCGGAAGTCCCGCAGGATTCGTCCCACCCTGCGGGCAAGCGCGTCGCGTGACCCGCCGTCGAGCGCATCCCAGCTGCCCTTGCCGTTCCAGTGGTCGATGAAATGGGCTACCGCACGCAAGGGGCTGTCGCACGCCACGGCAGCGTTCATCGCGCCTTCCAGAGCCTCGATGCCGGCGAGCAGGCGCCTTTCATCGGTCGTGCCGTTGCGGAGCAGCGCGAAGGCCGCCGGCTCGATGACGGTGAGCGAGGACACCAGGTCGGGCCTTTCAACGGCTATTTTGAGGGCGACGGCGCCGCCATAGGAATGACCGACGAGATGCACCTGCGCGCCCGCCCATTCGGCAAGGGCCTCCACAAGCAGCCGCTGGGCGGTCATGCCCTTGCCGGAGCCGCAGAAAATGTCCTCCGAGCGTCCGTATCCGGGCAGATCCGGCACGAACACGCGGTACCGGCGCGCGAGATGCGCGGCCAGCCGGTCCCACTGGCGGCCCGACGATGCGGAGGAGTGGAGAAGCACGACCGGCCTCCCCTCTCCGGTTTCCCGGACGTGGATATCACCGCCCGCAAGTCGCAATGTGGTCGCGGTGAAGGCGGACGCCGAGCGCCCGCCGAACCGCCTCGGTTCGATCGTTTCCGACATTTCGGTGTTTCCGTATGTGTGTGTTCAGTTCTGAGGCCGGGGAAAGAACCCCGGGCCCGCTATGCGGCGGACAGCGCGCATCTCGGGCATGGCATGCGTGAACGCGTCGCGCAGGCGCATCACCGTGCGCCGCACGGCCCGCCTCGACGCGCTCAGGATCGCACCCGTTCCGGCCGACACGCGGACCCGGAACGCCTTTTTGCCGTCAATCCTGTTCATAGCAGCGCCTGCGGCCATCGGATCCGCCAAAAATGACGGAATTGATCTCGGTTCGGCTCATGCCGATGTCTTTCAGCGTGCGGCCGTCGATCATGTACAGCTGTCGAAGGGCCTGGCGCCGCGCGTTCCAGCGGGCAATCGCCTTCGGTGCTGCCGCGAAGAACGTCAGGACGGACGCGACAGCGGAAGTCCGTCCCGCGTGTCCTGGATGGAAGGTACAGATAGTCGTCATGTCTGGTGCTCCTCGTATCGCGCCGGAAGATCCGTGCGCTTGTGATGCCTATGTGGAGCGACGCAGTCAGCGCAGTGTCAAAAGCAGCGTCAAGGCGCCGTCAATTTCGCAGCGAAGTGCGTCAAATTGCACTTTTCAGGGGTGTGCCAGACCTGCTTTTCCCGGAAATACCTGTCGATCCCCGGGTCCGGACGGGACCCTGCCCTGACGGTTGACGCCCTAGGACAACTGTCCTAATCTTCGCTCTGGGACGATTGTCCTAAACCGTTGAGGAAAGCGTCGTGCCGGCGTAGGGGACCGAACCATGGCCAGGGAAGACACACGCAGTCAGATCGTCGATGCCGCCGACAGACTGATCTACCGGCAGGGGTACGAGCAAACATCGTTCGCCGACATCGCGTCCGAGGTGCAGATTTCGCGGGGCAACTTCTACTATCACTTCAAGTCGAAGGACGATATTCTCGCCGCCGTCATCGACGCCCGGCTGCAGGACACCGCCCTGATGCTCGAAAGATGGCAGCAGGGCGCATCCGGTCCCGCCGACCGGATCCGGTGCTTCATCGACATACTCATCGACAATGGCGAGGATATCCGGCGCTTCGGCTGCCCGGTCGGCACGCTCACGTGCGAACTCGCAAAACTCAACCATGGATCGCGCAAGGAGGCAGCGGACGTCTTCACGCTGTTCCGCACATGGCTCGCCCGGCAGTTCGCGGAGCTCGGCCGCGCGGCGGACAGCGACGGGCTCGCATTGCGCTTGCTCGCCCGCAGCCAGGGCGTGGCCACGCTGGCGAGCGCCTACCGTGACGAGACGTTCATGCGCTGTGAGGTCGCGGACATGCATGCGTGGCTCGACACTCAGATCGGTGCTGCGCCGGCGCCTGCAGACTGAAGTCTCCCGTCTTCCGAAAAACCGAAGGAAATGAATCATGTATGTCGTGTTTCTCAAGTTCTCCGAAAACAGGCACAAGGCCGGCCAGCACATGGACGGGCACGCAAGATGGCTTCAGGCGGGGTTCGACGACGGGATCTTCCTGATGTCCGGGAGCCTGCCGCCCGGTGACGGCGGCGGCATCCTCGCATTCAACACAACGCGGGCGGACCTCGAAAACCGCGTCAATGATGACCCATTCGTGATCGAAGGTGTCGTGACGCCGGAAATTCGCGAAATCAGTCCCTCGAGAACAGACGACCGCCTCGCTTTCCTTCAGGCCTGACCCCGGGATTGTCCAGATGTCCACGCATTTCGAAGGCCCCGACGGCCTGCCCCGCTGCCGATGGTGCGGCGGCGCCCCGGAGTTCCTGGCCTACCATGACACCGAATGGGGGTTTCCGGTCGATGACGACCGAAGGCTCTTCGAGAAGCTGTGTCTGGAGAGTTTCCAGTCCGGGTTGAGCTGGCGCACGATCCTCGCCAAACGCGAGAATTTCCGCGCCGCCTTCGACGCTTTCGACTTCCGGAAAGTGGCGACCTACGGTGCGGACGACATCGAACGACTGCTCGGCGACGCAGGCATCGTCCGTCACCGCGGCAAGATCGAGGCCGTGATCAACAACGCGGCCCGCGCCGTGGACCTCGTGTCTTCGGAGGGCTCGCTCGCGGCCTATTTCTGGAGCTTCGAGCCGGACACGGCCAGTCTTCCGGAACCACAGGGCGCGTCCACATCGCCGGAATCCACCGCCCTTTCGAAGGATCTCAAGAAACGCGGATGGAAGTTCGTGGGACCGACGACGGTCTTCGCGTTCATGCAGGCCATGGGCCTGATCAACGACCATGCACACGGCTGCGTCGTGCGGGCGCGCGTGGCGGATGCGCGGGCCGCCTTCGTCCGTCCCGCGTCATGAGCCGCCCCGCCATTGCATGAGGATCCGGCATCTCCATGTCCGGCCAGACGGCCATTGGCGCCAGTTGACAGGTGACACCGAAACCAAAGAGGTCTAGGAGCATTTGACCTGACCTCTTTCGCCTTCTGACGGATCCAGACCATGTCATCGGGACGGAAATACCCCGAACGCGCCATCGCCCTGCCGTTGGCCTTTTCACAGATCCTCACCTGGGCGGCGATATTCTACCTGTTTCCCGCTCTCATGCCCCGCTGGGAAGCCGACCTGGGCTGGTCCAAGACTGAAATCTCCGGTGCGTTCACCGCCGCGCTCATCGTCTCGGGCATCGCGGCTCCCTTTGCCGGTCGCCTCATCGACCACGGCCACGGCCGGCTCGTCCTGACCGCCAGTCCCGCTCTTGCGGCGGTTCTGCTCGTGCTCCTGTCCCGGGTCGATTCCATCGCGTCGTTCTATCTCGTCTGGATCGCCATGGGGCTTGCGATGGCGGGCGGTCTCTACGAGGCGTGTTTCGCGTTCGTGACGCACCTGTTCGGCGCGGCCGCAAAACGGCCCATCACGACCATAACGCTCATTGCCGGGCTCGCCGGAACGGTCTCCTTTCCGACCGCCCACGCCCTTTCCGAGATCTGGGGCTGGCGCGGCGCGGTCCTCGCTTTCGCCGGACTCGCGGCGTTCCTCTCCGCCCCGCTCGCCTACGTCGCCTCGGGCCGTAGGCCCGATGTCCCGGAACCGGAAATGCCTGCCGTGTCCTCGCCAGGCAAATCGAGCGGCCTGGGCAATACGCTGAAACGGCCGGAATTCTGGCTGCTGGGTCTTTCGTTCTCGATGATCGCTCTCGCCCACGGCATCGTCATCACGCACCTCCTGCCCCTGCTCGCCGAGCGCGACGTCCACAAGGAGACCGCCGTCCTTGCCGCGTCGATGATCGGACCGATGCAGGTGGCCGGGCGACTGGCGATGATGAGCATCGAACGCCATGTCAGCCTTTCCTTCGTGGTGGTGCTCTCCTTCGCCTTCATGCTCGCGGCCGGGAGTGCGCTCTATGCAGTGGCCTTCATTCCCGCCCTGCTCGCCGTCTTTGTCGTCATGCACGGTTCCGGCTACGGCGTGACCAGCATCACGCGCCCCGTGGTCACCGCCGAATTCCTCGGACGGACCGGCTTCGGCGCCATTTCCGGCGCTCTCGCAATGGGCTTCATGGGCATGACCGCGGCGGCGCCAACATTCGCCGCGGTCGTCTGGTCCTTCGGTGGCTACGATCTCGTGATCGTGGCGGCGATCTGCGCCGTTATCGTCGGGCTTTGCGCCTTCCTGCTTGCGGCAGGACTGGTGCGGCGCCAGACCCGACCGACCGCATGAACCTTCAGTCGGTGCAGGTGCGGCGCAACCCGGGCGCTACGCCGCGTTTGCTCATCAGTTCCCACGTGACGTCGCAACCGATATCGAACAGCGCCTCCCGGCTTACGCCGTACATCGCACGGATGGCGGACCGGCGCTGCTGCCAGCGGTCGAGAACGGCCACCGCCCTCATGGACAAGCGATACACGGCCATGCCGGCCTGCCGATGATCCGGCGGCAGGAGGCGCCTAAACCTGGTATTCATGGGTATGCACTCCAAAATGGCAGGCCCTGCATATAGCCGGCAGCCCGCCTGAAACGAAAACGGAAGCTTTCGATTCCTTTCGCAAGGCTTCATTTACTCTTTCGATGTCACAGAAACGTCAGTGAACCTGTCAACGCTGCGTCAATGCCGCGTCAAAATGCGTGAAATCGAATTGCAGACGGAATAAACTGCCCGTCACTCCATTATATGCGCGACGACGGAGCCGGTTCGTCTCAAGCGGCGGAGACAATGCGTCATGGCGTGTCTGCAGATCAACATACTCGGTGAACCGCAATTCCTCGACAGCGAGGGGAATCCGATCGGTGTCGCCAGCCGGAAGTCGGTCGCACTGATCGCCAGCCTTGCCCTTGCGCCGGGACGCGCCATGCCGCGCGAGGATCTCGTGGCACGCCTCTGGGGCGACCGGTTCGACCAGCAGGGGCGGCAGAGCCTGCGACAGGCGCTCTATTCCCTCAAGCGCACGCTTGGCGAGGACTGTGCGGACATCCTGTCGATCGACGGCGAAACCATTGCCCTCGACGCGAGCCAGGTCGGATGCGATGCATGGGAGTTCGAGAAACTCGCCGCTTCGGAGGACGAGGCGTCCCTGCGGTCCGCCGTCGCGCTCTATCGCGGCCGGCTGCTTTCGGGCATCGCGATTCGTGACGAGATGTTCGAGGAATGGCTGACCGGCGAACGCCAGCACTACCGCGACTTGTACTGGCGCGCGCTCTATGGCCTCGCAAAGTGCCAGAAACGGCGGCGCGCCTGGGACGATGCGCTGGATTGCTGCCGCATGCTGCTCGACATAAACCCCCTGCGCGAGAAGACCCACCGCCTCATCATGCGCATACATGCACAGGCTGGCGACCGGACGTCTTCGCTTCAGCAGTACCAGCAGTGCGAGGACCTTCTGCGCCGCGAACTGAACCTCGAACCGGACATGACCACCCTGCGGCTCTACGAGGACATCAAGGCGAGCAAGCTGGAGGAGGACGAGGAGGACGAGCCCGCCCTCCACCCCGCGCTCGGCGTCGAAGTGCGTTCGTCCGACGGCCGCTATTTCGCGTCCTCCAGGCCATCCGTCGCCGTGCTCAACTTCGAGAATCTCGGCGGCGACCGGGACAAGGACTATCTCGCCCAGGGCATCACGAGCGATATCGCCACCGCGCTGTCCTACTGGCGCTGGTTCCCGGTCATCGGGCAGACATCGGCGAACGCGTTTCGCAACACGGCGGCAAGCCTCACGGACATCGCGCGCGAGCTGGAGGCCCGTTACATCGTGACCGGCACGGCGCGGTTCGCCGGCGATCGTATCCGGATCACCGTGCAGTTGCTCGACGCGGCCACGGGACACCACCTCTGGGCGCAACGATACGACGACAAGATCGAGGACCTGTTCGAGGTTCAGGACGAAATCACCGAGCGCATCGTGTCGGCGATCGAACCTCAGTTGCTGCGCGCGGAACACAACCGGGCCTTCATGAAACGCGCGGACGATCTGACCGCCTGGGACTACGTGATGCGGGCCGACTGGTGCAAGTCGGAACTCGACAGCAAGCGAAACACCGAAGCGATCAACCACCTGCAGGATGCGATCTCGATCGACCCGCTGCTGAGCATTGCGTGGTCCCACCTCTCCAACTGCTATTGGCACGAGGGCATTTTCGGGTGGGCGAGCGATCCTGCGACTGCCTACGCGGAAGCCGACAATGCCGCCCGGAAAGCGTTGGCGCTCGACGACTCCGACTGGCTGGCGCACACCATGCTCGGACTGTGCGACATGTGGAACCGCAAGGATCACGACACCAGCCTCCAGCGCCTGTCCCGTGCGCTGGAGCTCAATCCCAGCGCGTCGATCGCGCACCATGCCATGGCCTGTTCGCTCGAATTCGCGGGCCGGCCCGAGGACGCGATTCCCCACCTGATGACCGTCATGAAGCTCGACCCGCAATACCGCAACAACACGGGCCTGCTCGCCGATTTCGCCCTGACCTACATGCTGCTTGAACAGTTCGAGGACAGCGCCACCTACGGCCGCAAGTCGATATCGCTCAAGTCGGACTACACGCGCGCCCATCACCGGCTCGCCGCCTCGCTGGCCCATCTCGGGCGCATCGACGAGGCGAAGGACGTGCTTGACGACGCCCGGCGGCTGGACAACGATCTGAGCCTCGAACAGGTTCGCTCGAGCTATCCATTCGCGAACCCCGCACATCTCGATATCCTTCTGAGCGGCCTCCGGAAAGCTGGCCTCCCGGAGTAACCCTCCCCCTCATACGGAGCCTGCGATGACCGATGACCTTTCACGGGCCGTGGATGAAGACCGGCTGGTCGCCAGCCTGTCGGAGATGATTTCCATACGAAGCGTCAACCCGTTCAACGGTCCAGCGGGGCCGGGCGCACGTGAGGCCGAATTCGCGACGTATTTCAGCCGGCAGATGGACGCACTCGGCATGGAGACCGGCAGCCGCGCCGTCGCGGACGGCCGCCCGAACGTCTGGGGCCGCATTGCCGGCAGCGGCGGTGCGCCGTCTGTCATGCTGGCCGGCCACATGGACACGGTAGGTGTCGACAACTACCCCGACGCGTTCGATCCGAAGGTCTCGGACGGGAAGCTCTACGGGCGCGGGTCCTGCGACATGAAAGCGGCACTGGCCTGCTACCTGGAAGCCGTCCGGGTGCTGCGCGACACCGGTGTGTCGCTGAGGGGCGACGTGCTGGTGGCGGGCGTGGCCGACGAAGAGCACCTCATGCTTGGCTCGAAGGACTGGGGGCGGAACGGGCCGCACGCAGACTTCGGCATCATCGGCGAGCCGACGGGGCTCGCCGTTTGCCCGACACACAAGGGACAGGCCTGCCTCTTCATCCGCACATACGGACGCGCCGTTCATTCGAGCGTTCCGGAACTTGGCGACAACGCGATCAAGCGCATGGCGCGCATCATCGCTGCGTTCGGCACCTATGACGACGACCTCAGGTTGCGCCCGCCCCATCCGCTCTGCGGGCATGGCCGGTTCAACATCGGCGTCATAACCGGCGGTACAATCTCGTCAGCAGTACCGGATTTCTGCGAGATCGAGATCGACCGGCGCACCCTGCCAGGAGAAACCGTCGACACGGTGATCAGCGAATATCACGACATCATCCGGCCGCTGAAGGAGCGCGACCCGAACTTCAGGTACGAGATCGCCCGGGGAAGCATCGAGGCCCCTCCCCTCGATATCGCGCCGGACCTGCCGGCCGTTGCCGCTCTCGTCGGCGCCGTCACTTCGGTTACGGGGCGCGAGGTGGTCGTGGAGGCGCTGCCCGCGTCGACGGACGCACCCAACATGGGGTTCCCTTGCGTCCTGTGCGGTCCGGGTTCGATCGCCCAGGCGCACACGGTCGACGAGTTCGTGGAAATCCGCCAGCTCGTCGAAGCCACCCGGATCTACATCCGCGCCATTGTCGACATCGCGGGCTGAGAAGGCGCCGATTCCGCGGCACGGCAATCAAGCACCGCCTTGATCTGGATCAAACCGGACGACGCCCTTCTGTGCAGAATGACGGGAATGCGGCCTGTGCTGCATGCCAAGCATACCGCTTGTGTACCCGCACGCGGAAGCGGTGTGTTGCCCCGCCGTCCGGCAACGGACGGCGGGGTCGCTTTTTCTACCAGAGCTTTCTGAACCTGCCCCCGATGAGTTCGTAACCCGACGAGGCCAGCCCGATCGCGGGATCCGGGTTGAAGACGAGGAGGCTGCTGTCGGGCCTGAACGTCGTGCCGGCGCTGGCGGACTGAGGTGCGAAAAGCACATCGCCGGTGCGCCGGCCGACAAGCACGATTGTCTGGCATGCCGTACCACAGCCGAACTCGAAGAGAACATAGGCGCCGGCAAAGTTGGGGCGGGCCCGTCCGGCGGTGGCCAGCTGGTCGAGGTAGACCTGACGGAAAGCCTGCAACTGCGGATCGTCCGTACGCACGGTCACGGATGCGGGCAGGTCAGCGGCCGGCGCCGGATAGTCGACGAAATCTCTCGACGCAGGTGGGTCCACGGCGGCTCCATTGTTTCCCGCGACTTCCCGCAGAAGATCACGGCGCGAGAGATAGATCGTCGTGTCCCGATCCATGAAATTGGCGTAACCGTCGGGCAGACGCCTGGCGGTCTCGAGATCGAAGACATAGCGCAGCTTCCTGAACTGCCGCCCCGACGGCGAGAAATAGAACCTGTCCTCGACCCGCACATTGCCGTTGAACGTCCGCAGTTCCGCAAGCACGAAGGCAAGGGTGCCGTCGCGGCGGAAACAGTAGTCGTGGGTTTTGGTCCAGTCGCCCGAAGGACTTGTGTCGAAGCGCATCGCGGTTCTCGCCTGCGCCGGCCGACCGTGGAACGTCACCTCGGAATAGACCTCGCCGCCTGCCGGCAGTCTGGAAGACCAGACGGGTTCGCCGGACGCGTAGTCGGCGAAATAGCGAACCTCTCCTCCCGTGTTCGCCTGTTTCGAACTGCGGCATTCCTTGTAGACCGCGCGCACCTCTTCAACGGCGTCCGCGGCGGCGCTGCCCGCCGCACAGAGGCTCGCCGCGGCGAAGACCGCGCAGAGAACGGAACGGCGGCAACTGGCGAATCTGGACATGGCACTGATCTCCTGCAGAACCGGCGAAAGCATCTCCCGTCCGTCGCGCCGACGAGCCAGAAGGTTCAAACCGGCAGCGCCGCCTTCGGGTCAGCGACGGGTCAGACCGCCATCCCCGCCATCATGCCCTCGTAGACGGCTTCCTCGGCCGAGCGGGGGCTGAGACAGTCGCCAGCCATGTGATATTCCATGGACAACGACGACAGAAGCTCCTCGAGCCGCGTGTCCGGGCTGTGACCCAGGGCAAGCACGACGGTTTCCACATCGTCGCAGATGATCGCTTCGCCACTCGTCACGTGCTGGAAATAGGCCGTGTCACCGTCCGCCCCGAAGAAGCGTGCATAGGGGATTGTCTCCACACCGAGACGGTGCAGCGTGCCGATCCACTGGTCGCGAACATAGGCCTGCAATTCCTGACCGGCACAGTACCCGTTGACGGCCAGCCGCACGTGCGAGCCGTTTCTGGCCAGCATCTCGGCCAGCCCCATGCCGACCCAGTCGGCGCGCCAGTCGGCAATGACGACCCGGCCGCCCACATTGACCTTGCCTTCCAGCACCTGCCACGCATCAACCATGTGCGCCTCGTCTTCGCCATCCACCGACGGTCGGTAGGGCGTCGCACCTGTGGCGACGATGACCGCGTCGGGCGTCTCCGTCTCCAGCAAGGCGCGATCGAGTTCGGTGGACGGCCGCACGACCACGCCTGCGACTTCGGCCTCCCTCAAGAGATTGGTCGCGAGGCCTCCGAACTCGGCCCGGCCCGGAAGCATCTGTGCAAGGCGAACCTGCCCGCCGACCGTCGCGGCTTTCTCGAACAGCGTCACGCGATGGCCGCGCTCCGCCGCCGTGGCGGCGGCTTTCAGGCCGGCTGGGCCTGCGCCCGCGACGAAAACCTTCCTCGCGTCGCGGGCCGCCGGCAGATCGCCCAGTTCGCGTTCCCGCCCTGTGACCGGATGCTGGATGCAGGAAACGGGCGTACCGAGCTGGAAATGCCCGATGCAGGCCTGGTTGCAGCCGATGCAGGCGCGGATGTCGTCCAGGCGGCCGGCACGCGTCTTTTCCGGCATCTGCGGATCGGAAATGAGCGCGCGGGTCATGCCGCACATGTCGGCCGCGCCGGACGCCAGTATCCGTTCCGCGACTTGAGGCTGGTTGATGCGCCCGGCGACGAACACCGGCTTGTCGACCACGTTCTTCAGCATGGAGGCGAGAGGCGCGGTGTAGCCGTGTTCGATCATCATCGGCGGCACGACATGCACCGAACCGCCCAGGCCCGAGATCGAACCGGCGATCACGTTCATGTAGTCGAGGCCATCCAGGTCCGCGAGTCGCTTGCAGATTTCGAGCGTTTCAGGCGGTTCGAGTCCGTCATGCTCCATTTCGTCAATGGAGATCCGGATACCGACGACGATCCTTTCCCCGACCGCACGGCGGACCGCATCGATGATCTCGACAAGGAAACGCATCCTGTTCTCGAGACTTCCACCATACCGGTCCGTCCGGAGGTTGATCCTCGGATTGAGAAACTGGGCGGGCAACAGGCCGTGGCTGGCGGGGATCTCCACGCCATCGAGGCCCGCTTCCGCCATGCGACCGGCGGCCCGCCCGTAGGCCTCCACGATTTCGGCGACCAGATCCACGGACATGGGCCGCGGCATGTTGTGAAAGCGCTCGTCGGGCACGGCGGATGCGGAATAGGGAACGCCGCGGAGCCCTCCCCTGCGCCGGTCGTTCGCCCGGCCAGAGTGGCTGACCTGTCCGAAGATGCGGCATCCGTGACGCTGGACCGCCGTCGCCACGCGCGCGTAGGGCGCGATACAGGCGTCCGTGCTGGCGTCGACCGCGGGCGCATCCGACAGGGCCGTCGGGTGAACCCGCGCGGCTTCGGTGATGATCAGTCCCGCACCGCCCCGCGCCCTCGCCTCGTGATAGGCCACCATCTGATCGGAGGGCTGCGAGTCGACGATCATTCTCGTCTGGTGCCCGGTCGAGAAGATCCGGTTGCGGAAAGTCGTGTTCCGGATGGCGAAGGGCGAAAGGAGGTGTTGAAACTGCATGGGGCCGCCTGGCGTGGCTTGGACTGTTCGTCGGTCACCATGCCATACTGCGCGGCATCGAACCGCCACTCAATCATCAACATGGTGTCGCGAAACTCATGACTGGCCTGCCACAGACCACCGACTCGGAACTTGCGCTCGATAACGGTGTCGCCATCCTCACGCTCAACCGCGACGACGTGCGAAACGCCCTGACCGGCACGACGCTGGTCGACGACATCGTCAACACCATCGGCTGGGCGAACACCGAAACGGATGTCCGCGTGCTGGTCATCACCGGCGCCGGGGCGGCGTTCTCGGCCGGCGGAAACATCAAGGAAATGCGGGACCGGACCGGCGCCTTCGCCGGCAATGTCGCGGAAGTCGAGGCAATCTACCGCAACGGCATCCAGCGCATGCCGCTCGCGGTCCACACGTGCGAGGTGCCGGTTATCGCTGCCGTGAACGGGCCCGCGATCGGTGCCGGATGCGACCTCGCCTGCATGTGCGACATCCGGATCGGCTCGGAGAAGACCGTGTTCGGGGAAACCTTCGTCAACCTCGGGATCATCCCCGGCGATGGCGGCGGATGGTTTCTCCAGCGGCTGATCGGCTACCAGCGGGCGGCGGAAATGACCCTGACCGGACGCCTCATCAAGGCAGACGAAGCCCGTGACATGGGGCTCCTTTTCGACCTCGTCACGTCGGACGGCCTGATGGAGCGGACCCTCGAGATGGCCCGCGAGATGGCTGCCAAACCACCCCAGGCCTTGCGTTACACGAAACGCCTTCTCAAGCAGGCCCAGCGCATGGACCTGCCGGAGTTTCTCGACCTTTGCGCGACCTACCAGGGCATTTGCCACAACACCGAGGATCACGGCGAAGCGGTGCGTGCGTTCCTCGAGAAACGTCCGGGCGACTTCAAGGGCAGATGAAGGCGTCCCGGCGTCAGCTTTGCGGAATGCCGCCGTATGCTTCGTCGCCCCAAAGCGACTTCACGCGCTTGTCCCGGCCGCAGCTGAAACGGTAGTACTTGTAGCGGACCGGATTGGTCTTGTAGTAGTTCTGGTGATAGCCCTCGGCGTCGAAGAACTCCTTGGCCTCGAGCACGGGCGTGACGACGGGTTTGCCAAGTTTTCCCGAAGCTTCCAGTTCAGCCTTGGACGCCTTGGCGGCTTCAAGCTGCTTCGTGGTCGTCGCGAATATGGCTGTCCGGTAGCTGTCGCCGCGGTCGCAGAACTGGCCACCGTCGTCGGTCGGATCGACCGTTCTCCAGAACACCTCGAGCAGGCGTTCGTAAGACACGACCTCTGGGTCGTAGACGATGCGGACCGCCTCATAGTGGCCCGTCGACCCGTAGGTCACCTGCTTGTATGTCGGGTTGTCCACGGTCCCGCCGGTATAACCGGACGTGGTCTTCAGAACACCGGGGACCTTGTCGAAATCGGACTCCACGCACCAGAAACACCCACCGGCGAAGATGGCTTCCGCCTTTTCTTGCGCGACAACCGCCTGCAAGGAGGCGAAGAACGACAGGACGGCGATCAGGGTCGCGCCGGCAACCGTACGTGCAGACATGGATGGATTCATTGCGCCTTCTCCGCGTTTACCTGGTCCGGCCTATGCGCCGGTCACTACGTTACGCCTGTTTATAGGATGACAGCGTGAGGAAGTTCAGGCGTTTTCACGAAAAGCTGAAGAGTGTTGAATGCATTCCGCCCGGACAGTATCAGTGGTCGGGTCACGCCTTTTCAATACTTCCGGGAGGTTTCATGTCATTCAAGCTCCTCATCAACGGGGCGTCGGGCCCGGACGAAATCCCGGGGTTTTCCAGCAATGTGGATGGGCTGGAGGTCGACTTCGCCCCGGACGGCGAAACGCTTCGCAGCAAGATCGCCGGGACCAGGGTGCTTCTGGGCTGGAACTTCACCGGCCGCGACCTGCGGGCCGCATGGCCAAACGCAGACGCGCTCGAATGGATCCACTGGTGCGGCGCCGGTGTGGACGCCGCCCTGTTCCCCGAGCTGCGCGAAAGCGATGTCACGCTGACCAATGCGCGCGGCATATTCGACCGGCCGATGGCCGAACATGTGCTCGGCGTCATGCTGACGGAAACCAAGGACCTGCGCCGAAGTCTCGACCTCCAGCGTGCGCGGACATGGAAATACCGCCAGACCGGTCTCCTGAATGGACAGCGCGTGGTCGTCGTCGGCGTCGGCAGCATAGGCCGCGAGGTGGCGCGCCTGCTCGGCGCAGCGGGGCTTGAGGTGAGCGGCGTCGGCCGCACCGCACGAGAGGGCGATCCGGATTTCGGGACGATACATTCCGCGGACGATCTCGCGTCGGTTCTGCCGGACGCGGACTGGGTCGTCGGCATTCTCCCCGGCACGCCGGACACCCGGCACTATTACGACGCGCGGTTCTTCCGCGCGATGAAGAGCGATGCCCGTTTCATCAATATCGGCCGCGGCATGTCGGTCGACGAGGACGCGCTGCTCGACGCACTGCGAACCGGGGCGATCGCCGGCGCGGCGCTGGACGTCTTCGAGACGGAGCCGCTCGATGAGGACCATCCTTTCTGGACCCTGCCCAACATGCTGATAACACCGCACAATTCCGGCGACTACCGTGACTTCGAGACGGATATTGCGGGGCAGTTCTACGACAACCTGAGACGGTTCCGGGACGGAGAACCCCTGGTCAACCAGGTGGACAAGCAACTCGGGTTCGTGCCGTCCTGACGCACGGCCGGCCGGCCGCATTTCCAAAGACGGAGAAACAACGCGATGAACGGCGCGGAGAGCGTAGTCAGAACCATGATGGCGGGCGGCATCGACGTCTGCTTCGCCAACCCGGGCACCTCGGAGCTTCATTTCGTCGCCGCCCTCGACCAGGTCGGAGGCATCAGGTGCGTCCTGTGTCTCTTCGAAGGCGTGACGACAGGTGCCGCGGACGGTTATGCGCGGATGACGGGCCGGCCTGCGGCGACCATGATGCATCTCGGTCCGGGCCTCGCCAACGGGCTCGCCAACCTGCACAACGCGAAACGCGCCCGCACGCCGCTGCTCAACATCGTTGGCGACCATGCCCGTGACCACGTGAAGCTCGACGCACCGCTGACGTCCGATGTCGAGGGTGTCGCACGCCCCTTCTCCGACTGGGTCAGGACCTGCCGTGAGCCCGCCGGCGTATCGACCGACACCGCGGAGGCGATAGCCGCCTGCCAGGGACCGCCCGGAAAAATCGCGACGCTCATCCTGCCGACCGATATAGCCTGGAGCGATGCCCAGGAGCCTGTGGGCATCCAGACCAGGCCTGCCCGGCCAACGGTTGCGGATGAAAGCATCGAAGCCATTGCCGGCGTGCTTGCGCGCGGCGAGCCGACTTTATTCTACGTGACCGGCCAGGCCGTCAGTGCGGAGGGGCTCGACCTGCTGGCGCGGATCACCGCAGCAACCGGCGCCGACATGCTGACGCCGATCAACAACCCGCGAATCGAACGTGGTGCCGGACGTCACGCGATCGAGCGTCTCTATTATCCGGTCGACCCCGCCCTGGAGCGCCTCGCGCCCTATCGCCATATCGTCTTCCTGGAAACCGTGGAGCCGGTCGCGTTCTTCGCCTACCCGGGCAAGCCCGGCCGGCTGGTTCCGGACGGCGCGTCGCTGCACAGGCTCACGGCGCCGGGCGAGGATTCGGTCGACGCGCTGACACGGCTTGCCGACAGGGTGGGCGCTCCGGCACGGGTAGACGCCTCGCCGCTCGATCCGGGTCCGCGTCCGGACGGGGAACTGACCCCGGAAAACATCGCGGCCGTCCTGCAACACACCATTCCCGAGAACGCCGTCGTCTGCGACGAATCCCTGACCACGGGACGCGGGTTCTTTCCCGCGACCCATGTCGCCCGTCCACACACATGGCTCCAGATCACGGGCGGCGCGATCGGCCAGGGTCCGCCGCTGGCGACAGGCGCGGCCGTGGGCAGCCCGGACCGGCCGGTGCTGGCGCTGCAGGCGGACGGGAGCGCGATGTACACCATGCAGGCGCTCTGGACCCAGGCGCGCGAGAATCTCGACGTGACGACCGTGATCTTCGCCAATCACCAATACAGGATCCTGGGCGGCGAGTTGCGCAATATCGGGGTGGACATGCCCGGCGAGATCGCCCGGAGCATGATCGATCTGGACAAGCCGAAGATCGACTGGGTGTCGCTGGCGAAGGGGATGGGCGTGGAGGCCGTGCGCACCGACGATGCCGCGGGACTGGCGGACCTGATCCGGACCGGCACGTCGCAGAAGGGACCATTTCTGATCGAGGCGAGCGTGGTCTGATCCCGGTCTACGGGGCGTCAGCCCGTCCGCGAGAAATCCGGCGGTCTCTTTTCGAGGAATGCCTGGAAGGCTTCCTTCGCTTCGGCGGAGAGCAGTCTCTCGGTGAAGGCGGCATATTCGCGCTCGATCGCTTCGCCGGCGCCGGGCTTCGCCTCGTTCATCAGGGCCTTGGTCGCACGCAGCGCATCCGGCGGCCGCGCGGCGATCTGGTGCGCGAGTTCATGTGCGTCTGCATCAAGCGTTTCCGGCTCGCACAGACGGTTGGCGATGCCCCAGTCGTACGCCTCCTGTCCCGAGAAAGGCTGGCCGAGCAACAGCAATTCGGACGCTTTCGTGTTGCCGGTGATGCGTGGCAGAAGATACGTGGACGCAGCTTCGGGCACGAGCGCCAGGTTGACGAACGGAAGCTGGAGTTTTGCCCTGGCGGTGATCAGGACCATGTCGCAGTGAAGCAGCATGGTCGTGCCGATCCCGACGGCCGGGCCGTCTACCGCCGCCACGAGCGGCACGGCGGCACGGGGAAGACCGGAAATGAAGCGGTAGGACGGTGCGGTTTCACCGCGCGGCGGGCCGTCGAGGAAGTCACCGAGGTCGTTGCCGGCTGTGAAGATCTGGCCCGCGCCGCAAAACAGGATGACCCTGACGGACCGGTCGGTGCGGGCACGTTCGAGTGTCGAGGCCAAGACCTCGTACATGCCGAGCGTGATGGCGTTCTTCTTTTCCGGCCGGTTGAACCGCACCGTGAGAACGCCATCCACAAGAGCCGTTTCGATCTGATCCTTCATCCGTCCTGCCCTGCCTCGCCCTAAAGCTGTCCGTCCTTCACGAGAACCGCGACCCTCGAAATGTCTTCGCCCAGCGGCCGGTCCTGCGTCAATGGCGCGGACACGCCACGGATCGCCTCGTAGGCGGAAACGACCGGGGCTGCCGCGGTCCCGAGCACCTTACGCAGTTCGAGCCCCTGTGCACAGACCAGCAGTTCCACTGCGCACAGCAGGCCCGCCTTCTCGAGAAGTTTCTCGAGATTGCGGACCGCCAGCGGCGCATTGGTCAGGCCGTCCTCCACGCCGTCCGCGCTGATGCTGGGCCAGACGTCGACAGGGCTGGCGAGATGCCGGATCTCGGCCACCAGCGCCTCGGCGATCTTCATCACCGGCGCGAAACCGTTCGAATCCGAACCGGGAGGGGCCAGAAATACCGGCAGGTCCGTGAACCTGGCCGACATCAGTTTGGACAGCCGCGCAAGCTGGAGCACGGCCAGGTTTGCCAGCGCCTGGGCAAGTGTGCCGGCCGCCAGGGCGAGATGGGGCGTGAAGTAGTTGCCCGACGACACGGCCGTGCCGGCATCGGCCAGAACGACGGGGTTGTCTCCCGCCCCGTTGAGTTCCGCGATGGCGGCCTCCTCGGCGAAACCGAGGGCGGCATAGGCGCTGCCGTGAACCTGCACGACATTCCGGATGGAGACGGGGTCCTGCAGCCGCCGCGCTTCTCCCCGCACCTGAAGGCGGCTGCCCGCCAGCAGGTGTCTCAAACCGGCCGCCGCCTCGTCCTGGCCCGGCTGCGGCCGGAAGGCCAGCACGTCGCTGTCGATGACGCCGGTGTTGGCCCTGAACACCTCCATGCTCATTGCCGCGGCAAGCTGGCAGGCGTAGAGGATGCGTCTCGCATCGTGCACCGCGAGCGCGGCAATGGCGGCGGAAAAACTCGAGTGATTGGCAAGCGCGAGACCATCCCTCGGCCCCGGCCGGAACGCGGCCACGCCCGCCGCACCGAACGCGTCGTCAGCCGGTACGGGACGCCCTTCCCGGTCGAGCACGTCCCCCTCCCCGATCATCGCCAGCGCCATGCTCGCGCCCCAGCACAGATCTCCCGCGCCAATCGATCCGGTCTCGCCGATCGCGGGGACGAGATTTCGATTGATGCAGTGCTGAAGGTGTCGCGCCGTGTCGAGACTGGCCCCGCTGGCGCCGGTCAGCAGGGTGTTCAGGCGGGCGATCATGGCCGCGCGAACCGTGCGGGCGGAAAGACACGGCCCCACCGCATGGGCGCGTCCGCGTATCGTGCGGAGGGAGAACGCGGCCAGTTCGCTTTCGCTCAGCCGTTCGCTGGCCCTTGCCCCCAGGCCGGTGGTGACGCCATAGACGGCGTCTCCGCGCTTCACGATGTCCTCGACGATCCGGCGCGACCGCCTCATTCGCGTCAGGGCTGGCCGGGAAAGCGTGATGCCCGGGTGCGTCCTGGCCGCGGCTTCGGCAAGGGCAACGAGTCCCAGATCAGTCCCGGTAAGTCTCAGTCCTGGCATGTGCGGTCCGTCCGTTGTCCGCACGGACAGTAGCGCCTCGCTCGGAATGAAAACACCGGATTCGCTCGATCGGACCCTCTTGCATTCGAAGGGTGCCGGTGTCTGCGGGGCGAGACCGGGAAACGGCTAACCGGTCGCGGCCATATCCTCTTCCCCGACTCCGTTCAGAACCATGTCGATCAGTTCGACGATGTGGGACTTGGAGAACGGCTTCTGGAGGATGGCCGACATGCCGGCCTTCTCGCAGCTGTCGAGTTCTTCCTGGGAGGCGTGGGCCGTGAGCGCGATGATGGGGACTTCCGCCACGCCGCGTTCACGTTCGCTCTGGCGGATCCGGATCGCGGCCTCGATGCCGTTCAGATCCGGCAGGGACAGGTCCATCAGGATTGTCACAGGCGTGCACAACGCCGCCAGCCTGACGGCTTCCGCTCCGGTCGTGGCGTAGGTGATCGAGAACCGATCCGGGTCGATCATCTCCGACATGAGCATCCGGTTGACCTCGTTGTCCTCTGCAATCAGCAGGCACGGAAGTTCCGAATCGGCCGGCTCCGCATCCGCGTTCACCGGGTTTCCTTTCGGGGCCACGACATCGGTCTCGGGCAGACAGGGAATCGCCGGCACGTGTTCGGGGCTTTTGGCGATGGCCGGACCTGCCGGCTCGGAGGCCTTGCGCGCATGCTTCTCGATCATGGCACGTAGCTTGATCGACTGGACGGGCTTGGTCGTCGTCCCGTCTATGCCGAGGGCCTTCATCGTTTCTCGCGACAGGGCGTTGTTCACCGACGTGAGCACGAATACCGGCACGGACTTGAGGTTGCCATCCGCGTGGATGAGGCCCGCGAGCGTGCGCCCTGCGATCGCGTCGAGCGCATCGTCGATCACGACGAAGCTCGGCTCGATGCCGGACTGGCGTTCACGGCGCAGCCTGTTCAAGGCTTCCGTACCGCCGGATACATGCGTGACGGTGGCTCCCCAGCCGGTCATTTCCGAACAGATGGCCTCTGCGAGCGGTCCGTCCGACCCGACGAACAGCACACGACGCCTGGTCCAGCTTTCTTCCTTCGCCGCCGGCACGTTCGGCATCTCGCCGGCAACGTCCATGCGGACCTCGAACCAGAACGATGATCCGACACCGACCTCCGACGTGACGCCGAACTTTCCGTCCATCACCTCGACGAGATTGCGGACGATCGCCAGGCCGAGCCCGGTGCCGTCGTAGGTCCGGCTGTTCGACTGATCCACCTGTTCGAATTCGTCGAAGACGCGATCGAGCTGGTCTTCGGGGATACCGATGCCGGTATCCGTCACGGTGAAGCGCAGGGTGGCGACCTCGTCCAGGACCCGTCCGCTGACGTCGACATGGACATGGCCTTCGGGCGTGAACTTGATCGCATTGGCGATCAGGTTGGTCATGACCTGGCGCAATCGCACCTGGTCGCCCTTGAGCACTTTGGGAAGGGACGAGTCGTACTTGACGTGCAGGTCGAGCGCTTGTTCCTCGGCCAGCGTACTCATGACCCTGATGGTCTCGTCGACACAGGCATGCACGTCGAACGGCGCCTTCCTCAGTTCGAGTTTGCCGGCGTCCATGCGGGAGAAATCGAGTATGTCGTTGACGATCGTCAAGAGGGCGCGGGCCGAAGACTCGACGGTCTCCGCATAACCCGCCTGTTGGGGATCGAGGTCGGTGCGGACCAGGAGGTCGGTCATGCCGCATATGCCGTTCAGCGGCGTACGCAGCTCGTGGCTCATTTTCGCGAGGAACTCGGACTTCGCCTGGTTGGCGCGGTTCGCCTCGTCAATCGCCTTCTGCTGATCGGCTTCCGCCTTCTTGCGGTCGCTGATATCCGTCAGGATCAGCACCCGGGAACCGGAGCGGGTCTTGGTCTGGTAGGCCTCGACCCACACGTCCTCGTCGATTTCGATGGCTTCGCGGTAATGCTGGGAAGGCGTGTCGTCATCGCCGGTTTCGGCTTCGCGCAGCTCACGCGACGCCTTTGTCCTCGACAGGAAGTCCGGCCGGAACATCGTCCAGCAATCGTGCGCCGCATTGCGCAGCACGATGTGGTCGTTTTCGTCGAACACCGCGAATCCGCTTTCGATCGTATCGATCGCCTCGTGAATGTTCTCCAGTTCGGCAGAGCGCTGTTCCGCGCTCTTCCGCCCCTTGCGTTCGAAGAACCACATCACCAGGAATGAGGCGGCACCCAGCATGAGCGCGCCTTGGACGATGCTGCTGTCGAAGAGGCCCGGCAGCCCCAGCCCACCCAGTGCGTAGATGATCAGCGCGGCCACGGTTCCGCCGAGAGCGACAGCCAGGGCGATGCCCGTCGCGAGGCTCAACCGGACCCGGGACGGCGGAGCGGAGACCTCGGAATCGCCGTCCGCGGCGGGCAGTATCGTCTGTTCTGGGTTCAAGAGAATCGACCGCAACCAAGTCCAGTTTCTGAACGGCGCCCCGACCCGGGAACGCCATTCGCCGCATGACATTGTATTTTTCAGTCGTTAACGCCGCCTGAAAGCAAAGGCGGCATTTCCGCCATGGTATGTTGCGTCGCAAAAATCAATCCCGCGTCGCAATATCGCCATATTGTGACTTGATACAGGCGCCCATGAATTGTGCGGGCGGCGCAGGGACGCCCTCGCATGAACCTGGGCCGGACCGCGGGCGAGCGGTTCAAAGGATACGGACCACAAAACAAATTTGATCGCGGTGCACTGGCAGGTCGACTGCCGGCAACCGGACAGGTCGTGCCGTTTCCAACAATTGATGGGAATTCAAAACATGAAACGCGTATTTGTCATGCTGGCTATTCTTGCGTCGGCGGTGATGATGACGAGTGGCGCTTACGCCAAGGACGGTTACGCCAAGAGGCGGGCCGCAATACTTCCGATCGTCAAGGCGGTCAAACCTGCTCACCTTCCCCTTTCTCTGGTCGATGCCGTGATTTCCAAGGAAAGCCGGTACAAGGCCAATGCGCGCGGATCGCGCGGCGAGATCGGCCTGATGCAACTGATGCCATCGACCGCGCGCGGGCTGGCGAAGTCTCTCGGGTTCAAGCGGATCGCGAAAATGTCCAATGCGCAGTTGCGCAAGCACCTGAACCGGCCGCGGAACAATCTCAAGCTCGGTCTGGCCTACCTGTCCAAGTGCCACAAGATGGCGAAAGGCAATATCGGCGCCACCATCGGCTGCTACAACGCCGGTCCCGGCAACATGTGGCGCTGGCACAAGATCAAGATCACGCGGAACTACGTGAAATACGTGCGCAGCCGCATGTGACGCGAACACCCATAGAGGCAACGGAGGCGGGTCGACTGACCCGCCTCTTTTTTTGCCTGTCTCGCTTGCCGGAAGCAGAATGCGGGCGCAGAGTGCGACCCGTTTCATAAGGCGCAGATCGGAGACGGGAATGAATGCGCGGGAAGAATCGGGAGCAGGCCGCTGTCTTTGCGGACGGACGCGTTTCGAGTATCGCGGCAAACCCAACTGGGTCGCCTATTGCCATTGCGAGAGTTGCCGGCGCAATACGGCATCGCCGGTAACGGCGTTTTTCGGTGTCGATGACGGCAAGTGGTCCCTGACCGGTGAGACGCCCGCCGTCTACGAATCCTCTCCGGGTGTCCGGAGAAGCTTCTGCCTATCGTGCGGGACGCCCGTCTCCTTTGCGTCCGACGCATTTCCCGGCGAGACCCATTTCTATGTCGCGTCGCTCGACGATCCGAATGCCCTGCAGCCGCGCGGTCACGTGCATGCGGGAGAACAGCTCGAATGGTTCGAGATCGACGACGACCTGCCGCGTTTCCAGGCCGGTGGATCGGGCGCGCAACCGGACTGGCACGGTCCGCGAAAGCACGATCGGAAATAATTCAGTTGCGGACCGCACGGGTCAACGCATAGAGGTTGCGACTTCCGGTACGAATGTGCCGTTCCCGCCTCACGGAGAAACACGACATGAAGGCAGCAGTCTGCAGGGAGTTCGGGAAACCCCTGACCATAGAAGACCTCGAGGCCGCCTCGCCCGGCGCCGGTGAAGTCCAGGTTCGCATCCGCGCCTGCGCGATCTGTCATTCCGACATCATCTACATGGACGGAGGCTGGGGCGGCACGCTGCCGGCGGTTTACGGCCACGAGGCGGCCGGCGTGGTCGAGAAGGTTGGTGAAGGTGTCGGCGGAATAGACGTCGGCGACCACGTCGTCGTGACGCTTATCCGTTCGTGCGGAGAGTGCCATTACTGCGCCCAGGGGCATGCGGTGATGTGCGACACCACCTTTCCGCTGGACAAAAACAGCCCGCTGACGGGCGCTGACGGCAAACCCGTGGTCCAGGGACTGCGGACCGGCGCGTTCGCTGAGGTGGCGACGGTCGACGCTTCCCAGGTGGCCATCATTCCGAAGGACGTGCCGCTCGAGAGCGCTTCTCTACTGGCCTGCGGCGTCATTACCGGCCTTGGCGCCGTGACCAACACCGCCCGCGTACCGGCGGGATCGGACGTTGCCGTGATCGGGACAGGCGGCGTCGGACTGAACAGCGTGCAGGGGGCCGTCCTGTGCGGCGCCCGCCGGATCGTCGCGGTCGACCTC
The DNA here is from genome assembly GCA_965227875.1 of Hyphomicrobiales bacterium. Lineage (GTDB taxonomy): Bacteria > Pseudomonadota > Alphaproteobacteria > Rhizobiales > JAJFHC01. The sequence goes on along the minus strand of OZ245783.1, from coordinate 3,890,214 downwards.
TCTCCGGACAAACTCGAGGCGGCCCGGACTTTCGGCGCCACGCATGCCGTCAACGGTTCGGATGCGGACGCGGTCGAGCAGATCACCGCGATCACGGATGGACGCGGGGTCGATTTCGCCTTCGTGACCGTCGGCGCCCTTCCCGCGATCGAGCAGGGCTACAAGCTGATCAAACGCGGCGGCAGCGTCGTCATCGTCGGCATGACGCCCGTCGGCGTCACCAGTTCCTTCGATCCTCTCGACCTCGCCGACCAGAGCAAGCGCATCGTCGGCAGCAAGATGGGCGCAACCCGCGTCAAGGTCGACATCCCGCAACTGGTCGACCTGTACCGTCAGGGCCGCCTGAAGCTCGACGAACTGATATCGGGCCGTTATCCGATCGACCGCATCAACGAGGCCATCGACTCCGTTCGCCGGGGCGAGGCGCTTCGCAACGTCATCACGTTCTGAACCCACCGGATCCAAACCGACGGACCTGCCTGACACCATGACCGAACGCCCCCATATCTGGCTGCGTGCCGAAGCAAGACCTACCGAACGGCGAACGCCGCTGACGCCGGACGGGGTCCGCACGCTTCTCGAAGACGGTTTCCGGATCACGGTGGAACGCTCCGCCACGCGGATCATCGCCGACAAAGCCTACGAAGAAACGGGCTGCGGGATGGCCGAAGCGGGATCATGGACCGCCGCTCCCTCCGACGCGATCATCCTCGGCCTCAAGGAACTGCCGGACGAGCCGGACACCCTCGAGCACACCCACATTTTCTTCGGCCATGCCTACAAGGACCAGCGCGGATGGCGCGAGTTCCTCGAAAGGTTCAGGCGCGGCGGAGGCAGGCTGCTCGACATCGAGTACATGACCGACGAAGACGGACGCCGGGTCGCCGCGTTCGGTTACTGGGCGGGATATATGGGATCCGCCCTGGCCCTTCAGCACTGGCTGTCGCGCAACAAGGGCGGCTCGGTTCTTGACGACGGCCTTTCACCCTACGAAGACGCTGATGCCCTGGACCGCGAGATACGGGAACTGGCTTCCGGCAACGCCCGGCCACCGCGCGTGGTCGTGATCGGTGCGCTCGGCAGAAGCGGGCGCGGCGCCTGCGACCTCGCGGAGCGACATGGCGCGGAGGTGACGCGCTGGGACGTTGCCGAAACCCGTCCTCTCGACCGCGCGGCCCTGCTCGACCACGACATATTCGTGAACTGCGCCCTCGTGACGGAAAAAATCGAGCCGTTTCTGACGCGCCGGGAACTGGAGGCCGGACACCGGCTCTCGGTCATCTCGGACGTCAGCTGCGACCCGACCAGCGACATCAATCCATTGCCGTTCTACGACGCCGCCACGGAGTGGGATGCCCCCTATCTCACCATAGGAGCGCACGGTGGCAAAGGAGTGGACCTTATCGCGATCGACAACCTGCCCTCGCTCCTGCCAAGGGAGAGCAGCGAGGATTTCGCGGGACTTCTGCTGCCTCATCTGCGGACATTGTCGAATGACGGTTTCGCCGGCGTGTGGCAGAACAGCCATTCGTGCTTCGGAGCCGCCATGTCGCGCGCGAGCACCTCATAAATCAGGAAGATCCGGAGCTTACAGGAGAGGCAATCATGAGCGAAAATTCACGTGTGCACTGGCTGGGGGCCGGACTGTCTTCCGTGCCGGGCATCGTCGCACTGGCCAATGAACGCGGCAACGTGACCCTGTGGAACCGGACGCTGGAGAAGGCGGACGCGGTCAGGGAGCACGTGTCGAACGAGGCCGGGCTCGAGACGGCACGGTTCGACATGAACGACCTCGCCGCTCGTGTGCAGCCGGGCGATGTCGTCGTCTCCATGCTGCCGGCGGCCATGCACGCGGAGGTCGCCAGGCTCGCGCTCGACTGCGACGCCAACATGGTCACCACGAGCTATCTGTCCGAAGACATGCGGTCGCTCGACAGTCAGGCAATCGCCAAGGGTGTCACGATCATGAACGAATGCGGGGTGGACCCGGGGATCGATCACCTGTTCGCGCATGTGCTTGTCGACGAGGCACGCAAGGCCGGTGTACTGGGTCCGGACAGAACGGTCGATTTCGTCTCGCACTGCGGCGGCGTGCCCGCCGTGCCGAACGATTTTCGCTACAAGTTCAGTTGGACGCCGCTCGGTGTGCTGACGGCACTGAAGAACGAGGCCCGGTCCATCAAGGACGGCGAGGTCCACGTGACGAACAAGGCGTGGACCGAAGTGGAAACCATCAACGTGCTCGGCGAGGAGTTCGAAGTCTACGCGAACCGGGACAGCGTCGCCTACATCCCGGAGTACGGTCTCGACACGGTGGGCAATCTCCGGACTTTCGTCCGCGGGACCCTGCGTCTTGGCGGATGGACGAAAGCATGGTCGGACATCTTCGCCACCGTCGAAACCGCGGACATGGACACGTTGCGCGCGCTCAGCGAACGCCTGTGGAACGATTACCAGTACGACGAAGGCGAAAAGGACCGGGTCCTGCTTTATGTCGCGCTGTCGAGCGAAGGGCCGGACGGCGACAAATGGCACGCTTCCCTGAGCCTGGACGAACGCGGAAGCGGCTGGCAGACCGCCATGGCACGCACCGTTTCGCTCGCCGGGGCGACGGCCATCGAGGCCATACTGGACGGCCGCGTGCCCGCGGGCGTGCACATGGGCACAAGCGATCCGGCGGAAGCCCGTCGTTGGCTGTCGCGGCTGAGCGAACACGGCATCGGGTTCCGTGCGGAAAACATCACCCTGTGAAATGCGGTTGCGGGGGCTCTCCCGCGGAACGTGCCGTCAGAAGTTTTGCGGGACGCTGCGGAGGATCATGAAGATCACGACGGCAACGGCGATTCCGCAACTCACCAGCACGATCATGCTGCGAGACAGGAGCCCGTTCCGCTCTCCCTTTTTGCCCATGAAATCTATCCGGCTGCCAAATTGAAATCGGTCTACAGTGTATCCAAAATCGCGCTGCTGTCGACCGCCGCCGACAATGAGGCAGACGAAACCCCGGAGGATTCACGTTCCCATGCTTGCCGTCATATTCGAAGTACGCCCGAAGAGCGACGCCGTGGAGGCCTATCTCGATATCGCCGCCGGCCTCAAACCGGAACTCGAGAAGATGGACGGGTTCATATCGGTGGAGCGGTTCAAGAGTCTCACGGATGAAGGAAAGATCCTGTCTCTGTCGTTCTGGCGGGACGAAGACGCGCTGAAAGCCTGGCGGAATCACGCCGAGCATCGTGTGGCGCAGGCCCGCGGCCGCGGCGACATCTTCGAGGACTACCGCCTGCGGGTCTTGTCGGTCATCCGCGACTACGGAATGCACGAACGCGCGGAGGCCCCGGCGGACGCCATCGGCTGAACGCCGCCATCCCGCCCGGACGACGATCGTCCGGACGGGACCCGATGCCCGACCATCTCCGGCCTAACCTTTCACGCAGACGACCTGCCTGAGCGTGTGGACGATATCGACCAGGTCTTCCTGGGCGGCCATCACGGCATCTATGTCCTTGTAGGCGCCCGGGGTCTCGTCGAGCACGGCCGCGTCCTTCCTGCATTCGATCCCGGACGTGGCCGCGGCATGATCGTGAACGGTGAACCGCTTCTTGGCCTCGGCACGGCTCATGATCCGGCCCGCGCCGTGGGAACAGGACTGGAAGCTGTCGGCATTGCCGCGGCCACGCACGATGAACGACCTGGCGCCCATGGAGCCGGGAATGATCCCCAGGTCGCCTTCACGCGCCCGCACCGCCCCTTTGCGCGTGACCCAGACGTCCTCGCCGAAATGGGTCTCGCGGGCGACATAGTTGTGATGGCAGTTGACCGCGCGTTTTTCGGTCCTAAACTTGGGCAGCGACTTGCGCATGGCCTCCAGCGTCCGCTCCATCATCAGTTCGCGGTTGAGGGACGCGAAGTCCTGGGCCCACAGCACCGCCGTCATGTAATCGTCGAACATCGTCCCCTCGCCCTCGGTGAAATAGGCGAGGTCCCGGTCCGGCAGGGCATGGCCGAGCACCTTCTTCTCGAGGTGCCGCCTGGCAGCCTCGATGAAATAGGTCCCGATGCGGTTGCCCACGCCGCGGCTACCCGAATGCAGCATCACCCAGACACGGTCCTCCTCGTCGAGACACACCTCGATGAAATGATTCCCACCGCCGAGCGTGGCCATGTGCACGGATGAGTTCGCGCCGCGCAGGGACGGGTGACGTGCCTCGAGTTCCTCCAGCCTGTCATGCAGGCCGGACGCACCGTACTTGTTGCCGACGCGGGCCGGGATGCTCCTGTTCCAGCCCCCCTTCAGTCCGACGCCGCCATGCGGCACCGCCCGCTCGATATCCGAGCGGATGCGCGAGAGGCTGTCCGGGAGCCGGCTTGCGGCGAGATCGGTCCGCACGGCCATCATGCCGCATCCTATGTCGACCCCGACGGCCGCCGGAACGATGGCACCACGCGTGGCGATGACGGAGCCGACCGTCGCGCCGCGCCCGTAATGCACATCCGGCATAACGGCCACGTGACTGTGGATGAACGGCAGGCGGGCGATGTTCTCGAGCTGGCGGCGCGCACCGTCGTCGACCGGAACGCCTTTCGTCCAGGCCTTGATGACGGCGTCTCCCGTCTCGATGGTTTCATGTCCGGTCATCGCGTTTCCTTTCACAGGGTACTATCAGCCCCGAACCTGTTGAAACGCAGGCGGCCACGATTGTCCGTCGAATTTTCCCGAGATTTGTTTCGAAGAGCCGAAATGCCATGGTTGCCCTGCCCTACGCCATCGGATAAGTGCTTGATGCATGACTAAAAAAGCGCATGCCTACAGCCTGCTCAGCGGCGCCGTCCACGGCCTCGACTACGACCATGACCCCAAGGGCGGCAAGCACATGCAGATCTTCGTGATCGAGAACGACGTTCCCCACCGCATCGCGCTCAACGTCCACTCGGCGAAACAGCCCGACGAACTGCTGTTCCATATGGCGGATCCGTTCGACCATCCCATCGTGGACGACCTCAAGGAACTGGACGAAGGCCACTACGATCTTCTCTCGCCGCTGTTCGACACGCTCAGGCTCGACTATGTGCGCGGCGGGTTCGGCCTTTCGCGGGACCGCATGAACGTCCTGCCTTTCACCGATCCGTCGCCGGCAGGCACCCTGAAGTCCGTCCTGGAACCGCTTTTCCAGACGGCCATGCAGGAAAACCACGAATGGCGCATCCACGCCTTCGGTGAACCCTGGGGCCCGGAACCGCGGCGACGCGACCGCTATTTCGGCTTCGTTCCGGGGCGCGGCATCCACGACGTACACATGAACCAGGGCGGCACCGGGCGGCACCTGAACGACAATCGCGAGCGCCAGGACGGCGCCATCATCCTGCGGAAACCGGGCGGGGCGTGGGCGGCGCTGTTTCTCGCCTTCCAGACCCAGATCTGGCCCGACCTCGAGGATGAAACCGCACCTTCCGCCATGCCAACCCTTGTGCCAAAGTGAGGCCACCCGCATGAAAAGAGTCTCCCCGACATGAACGATTTCAGCAATCGCTTCGACACCAATGCCGACGGCTGGGACGGGCCCGGAGGCCCGCAGGACATCTTCTACACCCGCGACGGCAACTGGCCGCTTCCGCGTATCGTTCGCGCAGAGGGGATAACGCTCTGGGACGAACACGGCGACAAGTATATCGACGTCTCGTCCGGTCCGATCGTCAGCAATCTCGGCCACGGCAACAAGAGGATCGCGGACGCAATGAAGGCCCAGGTCGACCGGCTCTCGTTTTCCTATTGCCGGGTCAGCCGAACGGATGAAAACGTCCAGTTGTCGGAGGCCGTCGCCAAACGTGCGGGCGAGGGGTTCGAACGGGTTTTCATGGTTTCCGGCGGCTCCGAAGCCATCGACATCGCGATCAAGTTCGCCCGGCAGCTTGCGTGGTCTCGCGGTGAAAAGAACCGGCGCCGGCTTTTCAGCTTCCTGCCGTCCTACCATGGCGGGACGATCGCCACACTCGCGCTCTCAGGTGATCTCGCGACGGAACAGGTCTTCGAGGGCATGGCCGTCATGCCGGAAAGACTCGAGGCCCCCCTCACCTACCGTCCGCCGGACGGCCTCACACAGGAGGAAAACGAGGACCGGATCGCGGAGGACTTCGAACAGCGGATCCGGAACACCGGGCCGGAAAACTGTCTTGCGCTTTTTCTCGAACCGGTCGGCGGGCTGGCCTCCGGCGCGAACGTCATGTCCGGCAGGTTCCTCGCAATGCTGCGCAAGATCTGCGACCGTCACGGGCTCCTGATGGTGTTCGACGAAGTCATGTCGGGAGCAGGCCGCACGGGCCGGTTCCTCACCGCCCACTATCACCCCGACGCGCGGCCCGACCTGGTCGTGCTGGCGAAGGGGATCGGGGCGGGCTATGCGCCGCTCGGCCTGATGCTGGCCCCCGCGAGCCTGGTCGATCCGCTGGCTGCCGCGACCGGGTTCAACTACGGCCATACCGCGAACGCCAATCCGATCGCCTGTGCCGTGGGGATCGCCGCACTGGAGGAACTGGACGCACGAAACGTGCTCGCGAATGTTCTCGATGTCGGTGGGCATTTCCGGAATCGCCTCGAGGGAATCGCCGGAAATTCTCCGATCGTCGGCGACGTGCGCGGCATGGGTCTTTTGCTGGGGATCGAAATCGTCGCGGACAAGACAAGCAAGCAGTCCTTCGACAGGTCGATCCGGCCGCCGGACATCCTGCGCCGGATCGGGCTCGACCACGGGCTCTCGCTCTATGCACGACGCACGAACGAGGGACGCTTCGGCGACTGGCTCATGGCCTGCCCACCCCTGATCACCACGCGGCAGGAGGCCGACGACATCGCCGACCGGCTGGAAACGCTCTTCACGGCTTTCGTCGATGAAATGACCAGGAACGGCGTGAGGATCGGCGCGTGACCGGGGACGCCAGACCGGTCGCGGTCATCACCGGAGCGTCGAGCGGCATCGGCGCCGCGACGGCGAAGCACCTCGCCGCGTCGGGCGCCGACGTCGTGGTCGGCTATCGCGGCAATGCGCAGGGCGCAGAGGACGTCGCGGAGGCCTGCCGGACGGCGGGATCCACCGCGACCGTCTTCCAGGCCGACGTCTCGCGAGACGAGGACTGCCGCGCCCTGGTCGAGCACTGTCTTGCCGAACACGGACGGCTCGATATCCTCGTCAACAATGCCGGCACGACCAAGTTCGCGAGCCCCCACAAGCTCGACGCGCTCGACGTCGACGACTTCACCCGGCTAACGGCTGTCAACTTGGCGGGGCCCTACCAGATGGTGCGTGCCGCAAAGCAGGCCCTGATGGAGTCGCCATATGCCTCGGTCGTCAACGTGTCCTCGCACTCGGGATTTTCCGGCGTCGGCTCCTCGATTGCCTATGCGGCGACCAAGGGGGCGTTGAACACGATGACCCTCAGCCTCGCCCGGGCTCTCGCCCCGAACATACGCGTGAACGCCGTCTGCCCCGGATTTGTCGACACGCCGTGGCACGAGAAGGCGGACATGCTGCAGGGCGCAAGGATGGAGGAGTTTCACGCCCGCATGCGTGAAACCGCTCCCCTGAAACGCATCACCCAGGCGGACGACGTCGCCGAGGCCATCGGCTGGCTCGCGCTCGGCGGCAAGGCCATCACCGGCGTGCTCCTCGTCGTCGACGGCGGAACGCATCTCACAATCGGCAAGCCGGTCTGACACTCGTTCTCGTCCGCAGGCATTCCGTCTGTTTCGGCTGCTTCACCGCGCGCCAGATGTGTGCACGTAACGCGGCGCACCGCTCAGAAGCGCTTCGGCGGCCGAACTGATCGCCCTGACGATATCGCCGGCCGGCGGGATGTCGTGAATGAGGTCCAGCGCCTCGCCGGCGATGAGCACTCTCGTCTCGTAGTCGGTTTCGTCGGCTTCGGCATAATGACGGCGTTCGGCTTCGGCTCTCGCGGCGAGGCCGTCCATGTCGCCGTGCCACTTTTCGAGAAAGGCATTGCGAACGACCCTGCCGCTGTAGGGTGCCGGCCAGTCGACGTTTCGCACCACGTCGAAAACCTTCGACCGGACCGTGTCGTCTCCGCCGAGCGCCACCATGCGACGCTTGGCGGCTTCGGAACCGACCGCCTCGCGGGAGGCCCAGAACCGTGTTCCGACAAGTACGCCGTCAGCTCCCAGCATGAGCGCGGCTGCAAGTCCCCGTCCGTCGGCGATCCCGCCGGCCGCGAGAACGATCCGGTCCGGTCCCGCGATATCGCGGACGGCGGGCAACAGCGCCGTGAGGCCGCGGCTCACGCCATGCCCGCCGCCTTCCTGTCCCTGGACGACGATGACGTCCGTGCCCACCGCCAGGGCCTGGCGTGCCTGTTCCAGCGTTTGCACCTGCCACAGGGTCGGCACGCCGGCCTGCCTCGCTTTCCCGATGATCGGCTCGGCATCGCCGAAAGAGACCATCAGGGCTTTCGGAGACCTGGACAGGACATCGTCGATCAGGCCTTCGGACCGCATCGCCGACCACGTGATGAAGCCTATTCCCACCGGAGCGTTGCCGGCATCCTGAAAGGCCTGCTCCACCCAGTCCGGATCACCGTATCCGCCGCCGATGATCCCCAGGCCGCCCGCGGCACTTACAGCCGCGGCGAGCGCACCCCCGGCCACGATGTCCATGGGCGCGAGGGCGACGGGATGGTCGAGGCCGAAGCGTTCGGTGAAGGATGTCCGGATCATGAAGGTGCCTCCATCAGGAAAAGCATGTTCGTACCGGGACAGTCTCGCATGGGCTTTCCATCGATAGAAATGACTTGTAGTGGTAATTCATATCTGTAAATTCGATATATGGATCCAGTCCTTCTAAAAACGTTCGTCACCGTCACGGAGTGCGGAAGCTTTTCTTCGGCCGGCGAGGCCCTCAACTCCGTGCAGTCGAACATCACGGCGCGCATCCGCAAGCTGGAAGAGCAGATCGGCGGGCCGCTTTTCGAACGCGGCCGGTCGGGGGCGACACTGACGCCGCTTGGCGAACGGCTTCTTTCCCATGCCACCGACATCCTGACGCGCATCAGGACGGCGGAAGCGGACCTGCGGGACGCGACCGGCCGGGCAGCGCCTCTGAGGCTCGGATCCATGGAGACCACGGCCGGCGGCAGGCTACCTGCGGTTCTGCGCGGACTCAGCCTCCAGGCGCCGGACGCGGAGATCACGCTCACCACCGGATCGACCGGCGCACTCACCCGCCTCGTCTGGGAACGCCGTCTCGACGCGGCCTTCGTCGCCGGCCCCGTGGACGCCGACCGTTTTATGTCGACAAAGGCGTTCGAGGAGAAACTGGCCATCGTGCGACCGTCCGACCTGCCACACGACGGCGCCCTGCTCGCCTTCCGGCAGGGCTGCAGCTACCGCGCGACGGCGCTCGAATGGTTGCGGAGCACGGGCAAGGGCGACACGCCGGTGCGGGATTTCGGATCGCTCGACGCGATTCTCGGGTGCGTCGCCGCCGGCATGGGTTTTACCGTGATCCCGGAGCATTCCATCGCCGGACACCGGCTTTCGGACACGCTCGAAACCTCCCCGCTCGACGGGCCCTACGGCGTCTCTGACACCTTTCTCATCTGGCGGCACGACCTTCACGTCACCCATACCTTCACGATACTGCTTGAACAGTTTGCCCGGTGACCGTCAGATAGCCGCCGGACGGGGTCTCTCACGTAATTCCGAAAGGACATGCCTATGACAGCCAGCGACAGGTTCAAGCCGGTGGACGCCGCGGTCACGCCGCGTTTCTCCGATGTGGCCACATTCATGCGCACGCGGCGACATGACATTTCCCGGGACGTCGACATCGGCCTCGTCGGCGTTCCGTTCGACCTCGGACTGAACTTCAGGTCCGGCCCGCGGGACGGTCCCGAAGGAGTGCGCCGCGCATCCCGGCTGATCCGGCAGATACACCCGACCAGCGGTACCCGGCCCTACGATCTCTGCAACGTCGCCGACCTCGGCGACGCGCCGGTGAACCCGCTCGACAAGGACGATTCCATCGCGCGTATCGAGGGCTTTTTCCGGACCCTTACCGATCACGACATCAGGCCGATCGCCATTGGCGGCGACCACACGATCCCGATCCCCATCCTGCGCGGGCTGACGCGCGGCGAGCCGTTCGGCATCCTGCAGATCGACTCCCATGCGGACACGCTGGACGAGATGTGCGGCACCAGGGTCAACCACGCGACCTTCATGCGCAGGGCTCACGAGGAAGGGCTTCTTGATCCGTCGCGGGTCGTGCAGATCGGCTTGCGCGGCAGCCGCTTCTCCGAAACCGACATCCAGTACGGGATCGACGCGGGCTACACGGTCATCACGATGGACGAATACGAAGAGATGGGCCGGGCCGCAGCGATCGAGAGGATCGTCGAGACGCTCGGGTCAGGGCCGGTCTATGTCTCGCTCGACATTGACGGGCTCGATCCCGCATACGCGCCGGGAACGCCAGTGCCGGAAATCGGCGGCATCGTGCCGCGCGATGCGCAGGTCATCCTGCGCGCACTCGCCGGCATGGATGTCGTGGGCGCCGATATCTCGGAGGTCGCCCCCTGTTACGACCCGACCAACATAACCTGTGTCACGGCGGCCAACATGATGTTCGAGATCCTCTGCGTCATGGCGAGGGCAGTGGATGAGCGGCGCGGCACATGACGCGGGAATGACAGGCCGGGCGGCAGGGGGTCACGTGTCGCGTATCGCCGGAGGCACCTGTTCGAAAAGCCAGTCGCGCAGCGCGCCGACCTCCGGCCGCACCGGTTTTCCGGACGGCACGACGACGAAGTACCCGCGCTCGGACGAAATGGGAAAGTTGCCGGCAGGGACGAGCGCACCGGAGTCCAGAAGGTCCCGCAGCATGTGGGTCCAGCCCAGGCCGATCCCCCGGCCGCCGACCACCTGCATGATCTTCACGCTGTAGTTGGAGAAGACGATGCGCGGCGTGCCGGGCGGCTGATCCGGCACCCAGACCTGGCGCCAGTCCTCCCAGGTGTACCACCTCGCCTCGTCGTCTTCCTGGTGCAGGCGCCGCTGATCGTTCCAGATGCGTTCCGGCGTCCATTCCTCGACGCCTTCGCCGTAGGACGGCGAACACACGGGGATGACCTCCTCCGGCATCAGTATCTCTGATACCGCGTCTTCCCAGGACCCGCTTCCGAAACGGATGGCGATATCAAGATCCTTGAGGGGAAGGTTGCGGTCGCGTTCGCTCGTCAGCACCCGGACCTGGAGTTCCGGATGAAGCGACTGGAACGTCTCGAGCCGTGGCATGAGCCAGAAGGCCGCGACGCCCGGATTTGTCGCGATGGTCACCGCGCCCTGGTCGGTGGCGGACCTTATCGCAAGCGTTGAATCGGCGATGCGGCTCAGCGCTTCCATCACCGTTCTCGAATAGATCTGCCCGGTTTCCGTAAGTGATATCTGGCGGCCGCTTCGCTTGAACAGCTTGACGCCGAGGTCCGCCTCGAGCATCTGGATCTGATGGCTCACGGCGGGCTGGGTGACGTTGAGTTCTTCGGCCGCCCTCGTGAAATTCATGTTTCGGGCCGCTGCCTCAAAGGCAATCAATGCGGTCAGCGGCGGCAGATCCCTGCGCATTCGCACCCTCCGACACGTTCCCTCTCGCCAAGCATGTCGCGATGCGCCGTGAATATCAACTTTATTAATTGTTCCATGAATCTTTACCGGGTAGATTAAGCGCTTACATCGCGGGTATCCAATAATCAGGATTACGGGTCACGCATGTCCTTGGGGAGGGACTTCCGTTTATCTAGGGCCGGTTTCGATTGTGACGGCCAATCGTTGCCTAAATGGCGGACTTCGACCCGCCATGTCCGGAACCGGCAGGTTCTGCCGGGACGATGACGGAGATGCGAACCCGAATAGGGCGGAAGCGAACTGGAGCGCGCTTCCGCCCTCTTTTTTTGAAGCGGGCCACGGCGCAACTGTGAAGCGGACCGTTTCTGCCCGATCTCACAACGCGTTAGGCAGTTTCTTCGTCGTCCGGTTTTAACCCGGCGGAAGTTCGGCTAGTATTTTGCCTGCACCCGCTGGCCGACGGCGGGCGCACAGGAGGAACTCATTGGCCGAAACAGAAAAAATATCGGCAACGGCGGAAAACCCGGAAAAGACAGTGACGCAGCGCATCGCTCTTCTGGTGCTGCCGGGATTCGCCATGGGATCCCTCGCCGGTGCGCTCGAGGTCTTCGACGAAGCCAACCGCATGCTGGAGGACGAACCCTACAGGATCAGGGTGTGGACGCCGGACGGACGGCCTGCGCGGAGCCAGGGATGGCTCTCGGTCGCCGCCGACACGGTCATGAACACGCGTGCCGAACTCGACCTGCTCATCGTCTATTGCGAGGAGATGCCGGACGAACAGACGGTTCGCGACATTCTGCCGATCATCCGGTTCTACACCCGTCACGGCGTGGCCGTCGGCGGCGTGGCGGCGGGCGCACTGCTTCTGGCCCGCGCCGGCATCCACCAGGAACAGCGCTGGGCGGTGAAGTGGACCTACAGGGACGCCTTCACCGAACTCTATCCCTACTCCCGTCTGTCGCTCGGGCTCTTCGAAGTACACGATGACGGTTTCACCTGCGTCGGCGGGCACGCTTTCCCGCACGCCATCCTGAACCTGATCGAGCGGCGTTTCGGCAGCGACCTCGCAACGCGGATCGCGTTTCGCCAGCAGCTCGGACCGGTGCGGCGGTCCGACGACATCCAGCCGCATACCATGCATCTCGACGCCCAGCATCTGCCGTCCAAGCTGCGCCGGATGATCGCGCTCATGGCCGACAATCTCGAAGAGCCGCTCCTGCGCTCCGACATCGCCGGCGAGGTCGGCCTGTCGAGCCGGCAGATGGAACGGCTTTTCGTGCGCTACCTGAAAGTGACGCCTAAACGCTATTACAACACCCTCAGGCTGGAACGTGCCCGGAATCTGCTTCGCCAGACGGACATGAGCCTCGCCGAGATCGCGGTGGCCTGCGGTTTCGAGACCCCTACGGGTTTCTCGAAGACCTACCGGAAGATTTTCGGTTGCCAGCCGCGCCAGGACCGCAAGGCGGCGAAGCTGGACGACAGCACCGCCCCGCTCGCGGGCGGCGACCGGTAGGTAGGCCCGAGGCGCGCGCCCTACCTGCCTTCGGCGCTGCAGCAGCCCGACCACGCATTCTCCATGTCGAAGCCGTCGTGGAACATGAACTCGTAGCCGTAATTGCGGTCGGACATGCCGTCGGAACAGCGGCCGGTATACCTCGCCGTGGCGACGGCCGGCCGGCCGCCATCGTCGCGGCGCATGTAGATCACGTGGTCGGACAGGGAACCGCGCGCCTTGATCCACCGCGACACGGTGTATCGCGTGACACGGGTACCGGCGAACCCGTTGGGATCCTCGAAACGGGCGCGGCCGCGGCGGATCGTCATCGACCAGAACGGCTCGGTTCCGCCACAGGACAGTTTTCCGATCTGTCCGTCCTCCGGAGGGGGAGTGGCGCCACCCGGCACAGCCTCTGCGAGAAAGCGTGAATTGACCCAGCCGCGGACACCGTCGTACTCGATTTCGAGCCAGACCGATCCGCCGGTGTCGACCGCGTTTCCGGTGCCGCGAATGTTCGTCCCGTCCGCCGGTATGCGGCCGACGACCGGGACGGACGACACGGATCCGGACCTGGGTGCGTAGGCGCGCATGTTGAGCGTGTCGTCCATCGCAACGCCGGTCACGCTGTAACTCTGCTGCGACTGCACGGCGACAGGCAGCAGCAAGAGGATCAGGGCGGACAACAGCAGGCTGCGAAACATCTGAACTCCTCCCGCGTCCCGCTGCCGGTCAGCGCGTCAGGCGACACTCGCGGCGACAGCGGACACAGTTTCATCGACTTCGGAGGCCGTATTGTAATGCGCAAGTCCGATGCGGACGACCCCGCCCTTGTCCTCGAGACCGAGTTTCCTGACGGTCTCGAGCGCGTAGTTGTGGCCGTCCCAGACAAAAATATTGTCCTTCGCGAGCGCGCCGGCGATCTCCTTGGGCGCATGTCCCTCGACGGTGATGGAAACCGTCGGAACCCGCCATGCCATGCGATTGGGATTGGTGATGCCGTGGACCCGCAGGCCAGGGATGCCGGAAAGCTTCTCGATCAGTCGCGAGGCCAGGCCGGTTTCGTGTTCGTGCGACAGCCGGAGACCTTCCGCCACCGCCTCGCGCCTCGTGGCGCCTTCCCCGACACCGCCCATGGCGGTCCCGATCCAGGCGAAGTGCTCCACCGCGCCCAGCGTGCCTGCGAGGCCCTCGTGGCTCAGCGTGCCGGTCTCGAACTTGCCGGGCGAGCGCGGCGAGGCGGGACGGACCTTGTAGGGAAAGAGATCTTCGAGGATGTCTTCCCTGCCCCACAGGACGCCCTGATGAGGTCCGTAGAACTTGTAGGGCGAACAGACCAGGAAGTCGCACCCCACCTCGCGCACGTCTATGAGGCCGTGCGGTGCGAACTGGACCGCATCGACATAGGTCAGGGCGCCGGCGTCGCGGGCCATGGCGACCAGCGCCTTCACGTCGTTCAGGGTCCCGGTGAGGTTGCTGGCATAGTTGAGGGCCACGACCCTGGTTCGTTCGCTCAACAGGTTCGCGAACCGGCTGGTGTCGAATTCGTAGGTTTCCGGGTCGAAGTCGTACCACCGCACCGTCAGGCCGAGATCTTCGGCCAGCAGAAGCCACGGCGAGATATTGCCGTCATGGTCCATGCGGGTGACGATGATTTCGTCTCCCGGTTCGAGGCGGCGGCCGATCGACCGCGAGATGTGAAATGTCAGCGTCGTCATGTTCTGCCCGAAGACGATCTCCTCGGGACCGCCGGCATTGACGAAGTCCGCCATCGCGGCGTGGGCCTCGTCGACGAGTTCCTCCGCGGCGACGGTGGTCGGAAAATAGCCCCCGAGATTTGCGTTGGTGCGGACCAGGCAATCGGTCATCCGGTCGATCACGCGCTGCGGGACCTGGGTCCCCGCAGGATTGTCCAGATAAATGCGCCGCCTGCCCTCGTCCAGCACGGAAAGCGCCGGAAATTCCGCTCTGACCCGTTCGACTTCAAACCCCATCGGCGGTTGCCTCCTCGTTGTTCGGTATGGAAACGAATAGGGTCAGCGCCCCCGTCTGTACAGAATTTTAACCCTGTTCGCCGACAAAGGACGTCTGGTCCCGGTCAGGCGGCCCACCGCTGCCCACCGCCAAAGGGGAAATCGTCTTGTCGGCCTTTCGAAGTTTCATGTTCGCGACCGCGTTCCTGCTCGCGGGGCAGGCCCTTGGCGCGAGCCTCGAGGCGCCCACCCGCTACGATGCGGTGCAATTGCTCGGCCAGAAGGCGCATGGCGTGAACTATCGCGTCACCAGCCCGGTGACCGGTGACGGTTTCCTGCGCAACTACAACCTCGAGACCGCCTACGGCAACTTCTCCGTTCGCGGCGACCGGCTGCTCCACATCCGCATCCGCGAACTCCAAGCGCTCGCCGCCCTGAAGCAACACAACGGACTGGAAACATTCGGCAATGGCTTCGCCCGCGCCGTTTCCGCCCCCTTCGAGTTCGTCGGCGGCATGCTCACCCGCCCGGGCGAGACCCTCGACGAGACGGCAAACGGCGTCGGCGAATGGTTCGACCAGATCGAGTCCGGCATGGCGCACCCGGACAGCAACCCGGACGGGACGATCGCCAGCGCGCTCGGTGTCAGCAAGGTGAAGAGGACGCTCGCCTACGGGCTGGGCGTCGACCCCTACACGGACTTCGCGCCGCTGGCCGGACGTCTCACTGACCTCGCCCAGGCCGGGGCCGCCGGCGAGATCACCGTGGCGGCTGCCCTGACCCAGGTTCCCGGCACGGCAGGCCTCGCAGCCTCGGGCGTCTCGACGGCAGGCAACGTGCGCGCCCTGGTCCGCGACAAGACCGCGGCGCAGCTCTTCGAGATGAACCGCAACGAGCTGTCGCGGCTGGGCATCGGCAAGAAAACCATCTCGCAGTTCCAGAAGAACCGGCTCTTCACGCCGCAGGACCAGACCGTCATCGCGACGGTTCTGAAGCAACTCGGTGGCGTGGCGAACCTCGACCGTTTTCTGGCCCGGGTCGCCCAGGCCCCGAACAGGTCCGTCGCGGTCTTCCAGATCTCGCGCATCGAACATATCGCCGCCTATCACCGGCGCGTGCAGCCTCTGCGGTCCTTCGTCATGGTCAAGGGCTTCCCGTTCAACCGGGCGCGCGACGGA
Organism: Hyphomicrobiales bacterium; assembly: GCA_965227875.1. Classification (GTDB taxonomy): domain Bacteria; phylum Pseudomonadota; class Alphaproteobacteria; order Rhizobiales; family JAJFHC01. The sequence goes on along the minus strand of OZ245783.1, from coordinate 3,873,933 downwards.
CGCATCATCGGCATTTTCCCGCTCGACGAACTCTCGTGGACGAACACCACCGCGCAACTCGTGCGTTCGGTCACCGAAGACCTGCGGCGCGTGGGCGGGTTCGCGGGCGCCGAATTCAGGATCTCCGGGAGCATGTCTCCGGCCGCCGCCCGCAACCTCGAAATCTACGGCTGGACCCCGGTCCAGCATACCCTGCCCTGATCCGAACCGGCGCGGCTAGCGGGCGCACTGCATCAGGTCGACGCGCTCGACATGTATGCAGGTAGAGACCTGCCGCCGGAGCTGTTCGGCCACGAGGTCCGTGCCCTCGAACTGGATCTCGATCTTCATCCAGGCGTCCCCCATGGCGTCGAAGGCACTGCCGGCACGCACCGAAAGCGGCGTGACGTCAAGCTTCTGCAGCGGGTTGAGCACGCGCATCAGCGTGTCGCTTGCCGCGGCGGCGAATACCTCGACGGCATAGACACGCGCGGCTGCCCTGGCCGGCGGCTCTGCGCGCGGGGTGGTTTCGAAAGGGAATTGTGACTGGGGTGCGGCTTCAACCGCGTAGTGCGCACTCATGGCACCTGATCTCCGACTGACGATTAAGACGAGCAAGACGTACATCCCGGTCTCCGAGGAGAACCGGGCTGATAATCCGCTCGATCGCTAGTCGAGATATGTGCCGATGCACTGACATGCCGCGGAAGATATGCCCGCGAGCGCGCGATGTAAAGCGCTGCATTTCAAGAACCTGCAAGCCGCCGGGCGATATCCCTGTATGATCGGTCACAGGCAAATCGCTTTTTGAGGGGAGAGACGACATGCCCGACCTGCGCACCATCGCAACGCCTGAACAGATGCGTGATCCTGATTTCACGCCCCCGCTCGCCAGGGCCATTCCGCTGGGCATACAGCACGTTCTGGCAATGTTTGTTTCGAACGTCACGCCGGCGATCATCGTTGCGGGCGCGGCCGGTTTCGGCTTCGGGTCGCAGTCGCCAGATTTTCCCGAACTTCTCTACATGATCCAGATGTCCATGCTCTTCGCCGGCGTGGCGACGCTCCTGCAGACGATCGGCGCGGGCCCGGTCGGGGCCAGGCTTCCCGTCGTGCAGGGCACGAGCTTCGCGTTCATTCCCATCATGATCCCTCTCGTGGCCGGGAAAGGCGTCGACGGGCTTGCGGCGCTTTTTGGCGGAGTCGTCCTGGGCGGACTTTTCCACGCCTGCCTGGGCATGTTCATCGGACGCATCCGTTTCGCCCTGCCCCCGCTGGTGACAGGCCTGGTCGTCACGATGATCGGGCTGGCCCTCGTCCGGGTCGGCATCGACTATGCCGCCGGCGGCGTTCCGGCGCGGGTCAACGGCCTGCCCGAATACGGGAGCCTGCTGAACTGGAGCGCGGCCCTTGTGGTCATAGCGGTCACGCTCGGCTTCAAGTTCTTCACCCGCGGCATGCTGTCCGTCTCGGCAGTGCTCATCGGCATTGTCGCGGGATATGTCTACGCGCTGCTTGTCGGCATCCTCGAGCCCGGCGCGGTCACCGGCAGTTTCTCGAACGCGGCCTCCTTCGCACTGCCGCAACCCTTCAAGTACGGGTTCACCTTCTCTGCCGCCGCCGTCATCGGCTTCTGCCTCATGGCGTTCGTATCCGCAGTGGAAACCGTCGGCGACATTTCCGGGATCACCAAGGGTGGATCGGGCCGCGAAGCCACCGAACGGGAGATCTCCGGCGCAACCTATGCGGACGGCCTGGGCACCGCCGTGGCAGGCGTGTTCGGCGGCCTGCCGAACACCTCGTTTTCCCAGAATGTCGGCCTCATCGCCATGACGGGGCTCATGAGCCGGCACGTGGTCACGATCGGCGCGGTGTTCCTGATCGTCTGCGGGCTTGTTCCGAAAGTCGGGGCGCTTATCCGCACCGTGCCCATCGAGGTTCTGGGCGGCGGTGTGATCGTCATGTTCGGCATGGTGGTCGCTGCGGGGATTTCGATGCTCTCCGAAGTCGACTGGAACCGGCGCAACATGGTCATCTTCGCCCTCGCCATTTCCGTCGGCCTGGGGCTGCAACTCGAACCCGGGGCGGTCCAGCACCTGCCGGAGTCGCTGCGGATCCTGATGACCTCGGGCCTGCTGCCCGCGGCGGTCATCGCGATCGTGCTCAATCTGACTCTCCCCGACGATGTCGGCGAGGACCAGACCGACGAGATATCCGGCGCCCTGTCCGGCGGGGAGAAATAGGCTGCTACCGATCGAGGATCGAGCGGATCTCGACCAGGTTCGACCGGGCGCGCAGGATGTAGAAGCCGATCGTGGTCAAGTGCGTCGGCATCAGCCAGCCGTCCTCGCCGCCATTGGAAATGATGAACGGGTCAAGCGCCACGGCACTGTGGAAATGATCGTCCATCAGGTTCCAGACGTCGTTCAGCTGACGGTTCTGGACGATTTGTCGGAAGTCGGCACGCGCCGCACGCATGATGCCGTAATAGGCGTAAAGCTGACCCTTGGCATGCATGAAGATGTCGTCGGCGCGGGTGTCGAACCAGCCGGAATTGTAGGCCTCGGCGCGTTCCTTGATGGAGGCGGAGGCCGACCCGATATCCTTGGCCACGCGGTCGAGGAACTGGAGCAGGTTGTCCGCCCTGGCATCGAAGGTCGCGTCGCAGGCCTGGAGCTTTCGGTTGTACTCGAGCAGGGACTTCCGCGCACGACGGAAATAGCTCGGCGAGGGCGTCGTCGGCCCGAAGGGCTGCGCGTCGAACGGATTGAAATACCAGGTGTACTGGTTGAACTGGACGTTGCCCTTGGCGTCCTTCAGGTCCGGGTCGATCTGGCTGGTGCCCCGCACCCGTCCGAGCGTGTCGGCAAGCTCCACGGCCGTGCGGGTGATGGCCTGGTGCACGCCGCGCTGGAAGGCGGCCTTGTTGTCGAAGAACCAGGTCTGGTCCCAGTCCAGGACGAAGAAGAATCCCGCCTTGTAGAGCGGGTTCGACGACATCCACACGTTCTGGTTGGTGTTGAAGTCGATCAGGTCGGCAACCACCTCGACGATATAGGACTTGCCGCAGGTGCGTGTCGTCTGCGTCCCGCCTTCGATCGACACCTGGTCACCGGCGGCGACGGTCTGTTGGGAGAAATCGATTTTCGCAGGATATTCGGCGTCGTAGTTGCGGATCCAGAGCGCGTTCCAGATGAACCAGATGTATCCCGCGACAAGCGGCGCCAGCATGAAGAACAGCAGAATGCGGATAATCCAGCCGGATTCCCGATAGAGGTCGGCAATGAAGCGGAACGGCCATGTCACGAGCCGGATCCCCTGCTTGATCATCTCGAGAATCCAGAGAATCCCGCGTCCGAACCATTCGAAAATCGGATCTAGCACGGCCTGTCGCTCCTGCTCGTTGTCACTTCCGGAATTCGGCTGCCGGCGTCAGGTGAACATCCGGCGCCAGAAACCTTCCTTGTCCGGGAAAAAGGTCCTGGTGACGGTGTGTACCACATAGTCGCCGAAGCGGGTCGGGTAGCTTTCGAAATCCCGGTAAAAGCCTTCCTTGTTCACAATAAAACGCGTGAGGAAGTCGAAGCCGAGATACTCCGAGATCAGGCGGTTGACCAGCTCCGCCTCGTCGTGGTCAGGCCGCGCGCGCACCACGAGGAAACGGTGCGGCGCATGCAGGTCGTCCACGTCGACACGCGCGCCATCGGCCGCACGCTGGCGCATGCGGTTGAGGAACTGGAAAACGCCGTCCTCGGTCAGGTCGTCGAGGTTCTCGCGAACCCAGTTGCGCTCCCAGTTGCTGTCGAGACCGACCAGGTCGAGATGCTCCTCGTCCTCGGCGATGGCCCGTTTCACGAGATAGTCCACGCGACGCTCCAGAACGCCCGACCTTTCGAGCCAGACCGGGTTGAAACTCTCAAGACGGCCGGTCGCCTTGAGGTAGCGGTAGACCTCGTCGGGTTCGCTGATCGGGATGTATTGCTCGAAATGGGCAATGCCTTCGACACGCACGTCCCGGTCTCCCGGGCCGATCACCACCGTCTTGCCGTCGCTGTCGTTGAACACGTAAAGGCCGTCGTGATGGCGCGTCCAGAAGGACCGCTGACGGAAGGTGAGCTGGCGGGGCACGATACGGTTGGTGCGGACGTCGCCGCACTCCCGCGCCAGTTCCAGCATGTTCTCGATCAACTCGTCGTCCATCCAGCTGTCGCGGCCGGTGTGGAACCGGTCGATCAGGTCCTCGAGCCGGCGCGCCTTGTCGAGCAGGGCGTTGACGGTCGCGAGGCGGAACTGCACGTGCTTGATGGACAGCACGTCGGCGAGATCGTCCACTCGGTAGGTCGAGTTGTCGAGTTCGCCATAGACCGCGTCCTTAAGGGTCAGGATCTGCAATGCCTCGGCGTTCTCGCGAAAGAACGCTCGGAAGATGTCGATGGTGGACGAAAAGTTGATGGAGACGATCGGCAAATGCGCCTGTGCGGGTGTCAGGATGACGAAGCGCCGGTTCACTCCGTTGGGGTCGAGATACTGGGCGTTGCCGAGTTCCTCGGCCACCTCGGGCGAATAGCCGGTCGCATCGATCGAGAAACGGTCAAGCTCCGTCGCCGGAACGCCGAAACTGGCAAGCGCGGCGTTGTAGCGTTCGATGAGGTGCGGCTGGGCAATCTCGAGCAGACCGCCATAGCGCAGCTGATGCTCGATCAGACGTTCCATTGACCCTTTTCCTTGAGCCCGGCGATTTCACCGGCGGCACGCTCGCGCACGCGCTGGTCGCGGATCAGGTTCTCCACCGCCGTGGAGTCCGACTTGTCGGTGTAGCGGAATTCGGAATCCGCGTAGCGGTTGATCTCCTGGATGATCATGTCGATCGTGATCGGGCTGCGCAGCTCGGCGACCATCGCCTTCTTGGTGTCGTAGGGTTGGTGCAGGAAGACTTCCGGCGCCTCGAACCACTCGTCCGGCAACTCGACGTCCATCGCCCTCATCTTGACGGCATCGGTGATGTTCTTGATCGCGCGGCCGGTGAACCGCGGCTCGGCGACCTTGATGGCGTGAAGGTAACGGCCGATATCGGCCAGTGTGTCCGGCCGGCCATGTTCGCCGGAGAAGCGGTCGAAGACCTTTCGCAGGCCCTCTTCATGGGGAAGGTTGTGGTCTTCGTACGCGCTCTGGACCGCGGCCTTGATTTCCTGCGCGGCATAGAGTTCGTGGTCGCCGAGCGAGATGTCGTGGTTCTTGCCCACGAGCAGCGCGAAGATGTCGATGTAGTCCTCGGACGTCTGCGGCCCGTCGACGACCCAGCGTGCCCCGGCGCGCTGGCGCAGCGCGTCATCCACGTTTTCCGGATAGTTGGAGAACATCCCGAACGAGCAGTTGCCGCGGACGACGGTATTGGCGCCCGAAAAGCTCTCCATCAGAACAGCGGTGATCTCCTGCTGACCGGCCGACGAGCGGTCGTCGCTGCGCTTGGCCGCGACCTGGTCGATGTCGTCCACCGTTCCGAAACCGATGACGCGCGGGTCCATGACGTTGTTGATGAACTGCTTGCAGTTCTGGCCGGACTTGCCCTGGTAAGAGGAGATCTGGTCGACGCCGAAATTCTCGTAATGGAACGTGTAGCCGGCCATGTCGCAATAGTCCTTCATCACGCCGGCGATCATCTGGATGAGCGTCGTCTTGCCGGTGCCGGGATAACCGTCCCCGATGAAGGTGAAGATGAACCCGCCCAGTTCGACGAAGGGGTTGAGCTGCTTGTCGAAGTCGTAGGCCATCAGCATCTTGGCCAGCTTGATGGACTGGTACTTCGCGATGTGGTTGCCGATGACCTCGTCGGGTTTCTTGAAGGTCATCACCAGCGGCTTGCGGCGCGAACGGTCCTCGATCTCGAAGCCGTTCAGCGAGAAATCGTCCCCGTCGAGCCGGATATGGGTTTCCTCGAACGCGGCGAGCTGGTCGAAACGCGCGCGGCGGGCGAGAAGACCTTCGAGAACGGCGCGGACGAAAGCCTTCGCACGGGCGACAAGCTGGGTGTCGTCGGGGACGTCCTCCGCTGCCTCGCAGAGGCCGTGGAGGAACATCTTGCAGGCGTCCTGCTCGGTGTCGAAGTCGAAGATGGGTTCCGGCGTTTCTCCGACCGGGTCGCCGTCCGCCTCGAGGTTCTGCAGGAGATAGCTGGCCGCGGTGAACAGCGTCACAAACGCGGCCGTGCCCTGGAGCTTGTGAAAGCGGGCCGCGATGTCGCCGGTCAGCGGCGCGCTGCGGTTCTGCGCGGACAGCGCCTCGAGTTCCGTCTGGCGTGCGAACACATCGCGTACCGCGAACCCGACGGCCAGGGCGCGGCGGGTGCGGAAGACGAGGTTGTGCTGCGCGACGGAAAGCATCTGGTCGTCGGGCGTGACGGCGGAAACCGTCTGGACGAAGCGGACGTCGACCGACTTCTTCAGGCCGCTCGTGGAGACCGTGCTGACGAACCGCCGCCGCGTCCCGGCGATCTCGGTGTCCGACTTGCTGCGGTCGTCGGAGATCGTCACGCTGCAGCGTTCGACGAGCGACTGCGCCATGGAGAGGTATTTCGCGATGTCGGATTCGCGCAGGGTGGTCAGTCCGATATCCATTCAAGCCTCATATATGCAGCAGGACATTGTCTTCGCTCACGATATGGCTCTGATAGCCGTCGAATATCTTCGCGCCGCCGGCCACCGCGTAGGCGGCCTGATAGGCGGCGTGCGGCACGACGGCGTGTTTCTCCATGTGGCTCACACCGTTCTGCACGCACTCGATGTCATCGGTGTTGACGTGGAACACCTCCTGCGCCTGGGTGCCGCCCCAGATGCCCCAGCGTGCGGGCTTCTCCTCCACGGAGTGCACCTCCTGCATGGCCCAGGTCAGAAGCCAGCTCGTGCGCTTGTCGATCACGCCGTCGAGCACGCGCTGGATCTTCTCGTTCTGGTTCGTGAGCCCCCCCGAATAGAGCGGCCCGAGCACGAAACGCCGGAGCTGCTTGGGATGCAGGTGCTCGAAGTCCCTGTCGAGGGCGGTGGCGATGGAGGTCAGGTTGAGGCTGTAGGCGGACTGGCTGGCGGCGAACGCGACGAATTCGTCGCGCATGGTCTTGTTGGGCAGGCCGCGCCAGTGTGTTCGCTTCTGGCTCTTGCCGAGGCTCCGAAGCGCCTCGCGCGGCGGCGGCGGCTCGGCCTCCTTGGACGAGTCCTCGATCACCGCCATGTAGATGAGCGGCAGGTTCGCCACACCGTCATAGGACGCCCACCTGACGACGTAGAAGGGACGGCCGGTGCGGCGGTTTATCGACCAGCGGATGGTGCGCGGGGTCGAACGCTGCAGAAGCAGGTTTCCCTCCGCGAGGGTCTCGAAATAGAGCCGTTCCGCCATGGCGCGCTGTTCGGCGGCCGGAGCGCGTTTGAACCGCAGGATGGCATCGAGCATGTTCTGCTGGATGTGGTCTGCGGTATCGAGTTCGCGGAGCTTCTCCGGCACCCTGCCGATGTCGTCCTGGATCTGCAGGATGTGCTTGAAGATCGGGTAGCCGGACTCGTTGATGTCGATCTTGAAGCTTTCGCCGATCTGGCAATAGAGATGCAGGCAGCGGAAGGTCCTGCGCAGCCTCTCGATATACTCGCTGACCACCGAATAGACGATGTCGTGCCGGCCGCCCCACGGCCCGCTGCCGGGCTTGTAGACCGAATCGACGGCGAGAAACGCCCGGTCCACCGCCGTGAAGTAGCGGTCGATGCCTTCGGGTAGAAGCGCCATTGCCTCAGGCCGCTCCTGTGCCGGTCAATTGGCGACGTAGTTTGCTGAGTCGTGCTTCTCGAGCACTTCGGAAAACCGTCTCGCGAACGCGTCGTCGGCCAGTTTCTTGCGCCGCTGGATCTCCTGGGTCGACACCATGTTCTTCTCGTGAAGCTCCAGCAGATCGGCAATGTGCGACTGCGCGGCCGCGCCGATCCCCGCCATGGTTTCCTCCGCGGCCGTGTCGACGCGCGATCCCAGCGTGTTGATCTGGTGCGCGACCTCCTGCTGGGCGGCCGTCTTGAGCGAGTCCTCCAGCGACTTGTAGAGCACGATGCGCTGCTCGGTATCGATCGAGAGCTTGTTGATCAGCGTGTTCTGCGCGGCGATCTGGTTGTTCAGGCTGTCCACGAAGGTCTGGAACATGGAGGTGTAGCGTTCGAGCGTCTGGGAGGCGGCCAGGAGTTCCTGCTCCTTGGCCTGGGCCTCGTTGTACTCGGTGGCCAGCTGCGAGCGTTCTCCTTCGAGCTTGGTGCGCTCGGACTGGTCGGTCGAGGCGGCGATCTGGTTCTCGACCTCCAGCAGCATCGGGTTGAGTTCCTCGATCCTGTTCTGGATGGACTTGAGCTGTTCGGTCACCGTCTGGCGCCGCTCAATTACGGTCTTGAGGCTGGTTTCAGAAGAAGAGTAACGCTCCTCGAGAACCGACTTCTGATCGTTCAGGATGCGCACGATCACGTTCGACTTGGACAGAAGATCCTGCAGATTGCTCGCCAGCGAGGTGGTGCGCACGCGGTCGTTCCGCATGGCCTGGGCACGCTTCTTCGAGAATATGCCGACGAGTTTTTCCGACAGGCTGAAATCCTGCATGCTCTGGAATTCGGACCCGAAGGAATTCGTGACGTCCTCGAGGCCGATGATCAGTTCGGCGATGTTCGCCTCCATCACCTTCTGCTGGTTGAGGACATCTTCGATCCGCGCGTTCTCGATGTCGAAATCGACATCGCCGAGCGTCTCGTTTTCGGCGATCTTTTCAAGGATGGTGTCGCTCGCTTCGATCTTGGAGCGCATCTCCTCCATCATGGTTTTTGTTTTTTCGATTTCCCGATCGAGTTTTGCGGATTCCATAAAGATATCTTCCCTCTACCGTTCACACGTCGCAGGGCTGGATATGGCCACGCGCGAACGCAATTGCAAATTCCGCAACGGACCGCCGCATCACGGGCTGGAGCCGTTTCCCGGCACTACATAGCAAATAAACCGTGCGGACAGGAACGAATTTGACGTGCGGGCCGGTTCCGGCGAGCATGCCGGCGGATCAGGCGCACAGGCAGGGAGTACCAGCAAAATGAACCAGGTGATGATCGTGACCGGCGGCAGCCGCGGCATCGGGGCGGCCACGGCAAAACTGGCCGCATCCCGCGGATACGCAGTGTGCCTGAACTATGTCAGCAACAAGCAGGCCGCCGACGAGGTCGTCGACGCGATCGCCGGCTCCGGCGGCAAGGCGATCGCCGTGGCCGGAGACGTCGCAAGCGAGGCCGACGTGCTGGGCATGTTCCAGGCTTGCGACGAGGCGTTCGGCCCGCTGACATGCCTCGTCAACAATGCAGGCATTCTCGACGTGGGCTGCCGCGTGGACGCGATGTCCGTGGAACGCATGGACCGAATATTCAGGACCAACATCACGGGCTCGTTCCTGTGTGCGCGGGAAGCCATCAAGCGCATGTCGACCCGAAATGGCGGAAACGGGGGCACAATCGTGAATCTCTCCTCGGCCGCCGCCCGTCTCGGCGGCCCGGGCGAATATGTGGACTACGCCGCGTCCAAGGGTGCGATCGACACCATGACGATCGGCCTGTCGAAGGAAGTGGGCGATGAAGGCATTCGCGTGAACGCGATAAGGCCCGGCCTCATCTATACGGACATACATGCCGTCGGCGGCGAGACCGGACGGGTCGATCGCCTCGCGCCCAACGTGCCCATGAAGCGCGGGGGAACGGCGGAAGAGACGGCCCAGGCCATCCTGTGGCTCGCCTCGGACGATGCGTCCTATGTCAACGGAGCGCTGCTGGACGTCGCCGGCGGTCGTTAGGCCGCACCGGGTCCGGTTTCGGACAAAGCAGTTGATCGTTCCGGCTGCCGGCCGTTGAATCGCGCCGAACGATTCCCGGCCGGAGACCGGATACGACCATGCACATCAGACCCACCAAAAAGGACGACATAGACGACCTGCGCGATCTCCTCGTGGAGACCTGGCATCATACCTATGACGCGACGATCGGTGCGGCCCGCGTCACGGAGATCACCGGCCAATGGCACAGTCGCGACCGCCTCCTGAACGAACTCGGCAATGCTGACTTCGTGTCCCTTGTGGCGGAGGACGACGACGGTCGTCTTCTCGGCCATGCGCTTGTCCGCCTGACGGGCGATGACGAGGCCTGTCTCTCAAGGCTCTACGTTCTGCCGCACGCGCAAGGCAAGGGTGCCGGGTCCGGCCTGCTCGGTCAGGCGATCGCGCACGCGCAGGGGCGCGAACGCATGGTTCTGGAGGTGGAAGAAAGCAATCTCGGCGCACGCGCGTTCTACGAGCGCCACGGTTTCGTCGTGTCGGGGCGCAAGGCGAACTGCGGCGACCAAGACGGTGTGCCGACACTCGACATGGTACGGCGACTGACCGCCGGGCCTCAGGCCGTGCGAACGGACCGCCGGTAGGCGGCGGGTGCGATGTCGAACTGTTTCTTGAAGGCGCGCCCGAATGCGGCTTCCGAGTGATACCCCACGCTTTCGGCGATGCCGATAATCGCCCCCTCGCCCGCCTCGAGCTTGCGACGCGCGAGTTCCATTCTCCAGAAGGTCAGGTAGGCGCTCGGGGTCATGCGCATCCGGGTGGCGAACCGGGTCACGAAGGATGTCCGCGACATGCCCGCCGTCTCGGCCATCTCCTTCAGCGTCCAGTTGTGGTTGGGCCGCGCGTGAATGGCTTTAATGGCGGCGGCGATCTGCGAATCCGAGAAACCCGCCATGACCGGCCGGCGCGCCCCGTCGGCGGCGAGATAGGCCCTCAACGCCTGGGCGAAGATGATCTCCGACATCTTCAGGGCGATCAGGTCGCTGCCGAGGTCCTTCGTTCCGGCTTCGGCGCCGATGACCCGCAAGGTGCTGTCCATCCACGCTCCGGCGGTCTCGCCATAGTTCTTCACATGAATGTAGGACGGCAAGGCGTTGATGAGCGGATGGTTCGCCCTGTCGTCGAACGCGAAGTGGCCGCATACGAGCTGGGTTTCGAAATTGGTCCCGTACTCGCCGTAGACGAGCGTGCCATGGCCCGTGAACCCCGACTTCTCGATGACCTCTTCCAGCGGCAGGGCATCTTCCTCGGTCGACGGATCGCAGAACAGCGTATGCGCCGCGCCGCGGGTGATGATCAGGAGATCGCCCTGGTCAAGCCCGACGGGGCGCTCCTCGCCGGCAATACGGATGAGGCAGCGTCCCTGGTGCGCGAAGTGGAAACGGGCGACGTTGCTGTAGGCAGGCACCTTCACTCCCCAGGGCGAAGTGAAGGACGTTCTGAAATACAGCGTGCCGGCGAGTCGCACGTGGGAAAGGATTTCGCTCAGGAGATCCATCAAGGCCGCTCCTCATAATTCGTGACCGCATGTTTCAATAGCGGCGCAATCTTGAACGATCAATCAAATATTGCGGCATGATGATCATTCAAAAGCTTCACCTCCGGTGTTCTAGTTCAGCCACTGCGCCAGCCGCCGCTGGCGTCCAGCAAACAGAGGAGATCAAGCATGTTCATGAGAAAAATCGCGTTCGCACTCGGTATGTCCATCGGCCTTTGCGCCGCCCCGGCGATGGCCGGTCCCGGCGCCGGCCTCAACGACCTGGAAATCGCCCATGCGGCATATACCGCGGGACAGATCGATATCCGCTACGCCCACCTGGCCATGGCGCTTTCGGACAACAGTTCCGTTCGCGACTTCGCCGCAACCATGATTCGCGACCACTCCGCAGTCAACGATGCGGCCGGCGCGCTGATCACCGAACTCAAGGTCACGCCGAAGGACAACGCCCTCAGCCAGGCGCTGCTGAATGGCGCCGGCGAAAAGCGCACGGAACTGGTCGGCTTGTCAGGCAAGGCCTTCGACTGCGCCTACGCCACCAACGAACTGGGATACCACCAGATCGTCAACAAGACGGTCGCGGAGGACTTCATTCCCGGCGCGACGGTGCCGCAGTTGAAGGCGTTGCTCGGCGAAGCCCTGGCCACGTTCCGGGAACACGAGCGTCACGCGGAACACATGGTGGCCGGCCTGAAATGCGACTGATGTCCAGCCTGTCCCGCCGGTCGTTCACGGCCGCCGCGGCCGCAACCCTGTTTCCATGGCCGGCAACAGGGCCGGCCGCAGCGGCGACCGGAACCGTGCATGACGTGGAGATCAGGAAGTTCCGCTTCGTGCCTGCCAGGATCACTGTCCGCACCGGCGACAGGGTCCGGTGGACCAACCGGGATATCGCCCCGCACACCGCCACCGAGTCCGACGGTGAATGGGATACCGGTCCGCTCGAACGCAACGAGGACGGCAGCATCGTCTTCCCGACAGAGGGTCGAGTGGAGTATTTCTGCGCCTTCCATCCGCGGATGAAGGGCGAAATCATCGTCTCGTCAGGCTGAACGCGCCACGGCCATTGCGCAAACCAGGGACCTCGAAGCCCGCAAAGCCCTGCCAGCTGCTAGAGGCCGCGCCGCGCGCGTGCGCTGTCCGGCGTTTCCAGGGTCTTCGCGGCTTCGAGTCCCGCCTTGCGGTCGACCGGCACGGGATCGGTCGCATCCGGCGGCGGCATGGCGGCGGCCGGAAAAACGGCGATGGGCGATTTCCCGGGGTCGGGGGCATGCTTGCCGGGCGAAAGGTTCCGCGCATTCGCGCCAACCACCTTGCGGGCAACGCCGTCGACGATCTCCAGATCGAACCACCACTTCTTGACCGGGTTCAGGCTTCCGTTGCCGATCCGGTCGTCCATGTCCGCAATCCATTTGCGGGTGAACGGCAGGTGGATGGCCATCCACAGGAACGGTTTGAACCAGAGCAGGCCTTCATGGTTGTAGGGACACGTCTTCATGCAGCGGCCGCAGGCAGAACCCTTGGCGTTTGTGACCCGGTACGATGTGCAGCGCTGCACGTCCGGTTTCCAGATCTCGTATCCGTTGAACATGACCTTCGGGCCGAAGGGTATGGCGCTGCACGGACACTCGCGGGCGCACTTGAGGCATTTCTCGCACATGTCCTGGAGGCCGAAATCGATGGGCCGGTCGGGCTCGAGGGGCAGGTCCGTGGTCACCACCACGGACTTGAAGCGCGGGCCGACGAACGGGTTCAGCACGAGTTCCCCGATACGGCTGAGTTCCCCCAGCCCCGCCGACAGGATCAGCGGAATGTGGAGCACGTCGCTGTCGAGATTGGTCTGGGCGCGGGCGGAATGCCCTTCCCCGCGAATGACGGCGGCCATGACACCGGCCATCTCGGCGCCGCGAAGATAAGACCGCATGGATTGTGCGCCGGAGATCCAGTCGTCACCGCTCGACCCCTCCATGGTGTCGTGCCCCTGGTCGATCAGCATGACGATCGCATAGCGGTGCCTGACGTCGATCGGGGTTCCGTCCTCGCGGTGCGAGAACCAGGCGTGTTCGTGGGCCTCGCTGATACCGACGAGATCCGCACCGAGATAGTATCCAAGAGACTTGATCGCCCGCGAATAGTCCCCGGCCGTTCCGGCGGAGGCGGGCCGTTCGTCCGCAACTTCGCCGTCCTGGTGCGGCACCAGGCTGCGGATCAGGGGCGTCATGGCGAAGGCGAACGGATGTTTCGTGGCAAAGCGCGTGCGTTCCCGCTGGGCCTTGGGGCCGAGATCGCCACGCAAGGCACGCTCGAAGAAGGCCGCCCGCTTGGGCACGCGCGGCACCTCATCGGCCAGCACCAGCGTCGTCGGTTCGTCGACCCGACGGATCTTTTCCATGGGATGGATGCCGTCATGGCTCGCGCGCCGGGCGATTCGCCGTTTTTCGAGGCCGGACACGGTTCCGCCCACGCCCAGCCACCAGCGCCAGTCCCTAGCACCACGGCAGGCGCCGGGCGCGAGCGGACGGTCGGTCCTTAACGGATAGTCGGTCACGACCCCGGCGAATGACACACTTGCACCGACATAGGGGCTGACGACGCCCTCGTCGACGGCCTCTGCAATGCCAGCGCGCACGGCAAGGGCCTCCAGATCGATATCCGTATCACCCCTTACGTGGGCCGCGGCGTCCCAGCCAAGGGCCCTGATGTAGTTGGCGGCGACGACGGCAAGCTCCGCGGCGCGAAGCGATGCAACCCGTCCCCGGTCACCGTTGGTCCACCGTTCCGCGATGGTGCCGGCTTCAGGTGCCCGGGGCCACGCGGCGCCGATCGCGATGCCGAACCGCCCGGTCCGGTCCTCGCCGCCCGTGCCATCATCGGCTTCAAGGCTGCAGATACCGACGAAGGACGCATCGAGGAAGTACAACCCCGCCTTCAGATCTTCCGTCGGATCCCTGTCGAGCGTGTCGAGGTCTGCCTTTTCGCAGGCCGACTCACCGCGCGCGAACCGGGTGTAGACGGCGATGTAGTCGTCGGCAATCGCGCCGACGGGTGAGTCGGTGTCCTCTTTTGCCCCTGCCGTGTTCGATCGTATCGGACCGGCATTTCCGGCCACGTCGGTCCGGGGCAGACGTTCCAGCGGATAGGGTCCCAGATGCACCGGACGGTGGCGGTTTGAGAACAGTTTCATGGTGTGTATCCGGCCGTCAGCCTAGCGCTGAAGCCGGTTCGGTACAACGGGTTAGCCCTAATCGGCGGATTCGCGTACCGGTCAGTACAAAAATTCGGAAAAACGGTTGATTCCGGGTTTTCGGGGCGTGAATTCGTGTGCTAGAGTTCGCTCCACTCTAGCAGTGGGCATCACGTGCGGGCGTGATTTTGCGACATTTTTGCACCTCGTGAATCACGGAGGGGGCTACGTATTCCCGAACGCCATAAAGGCCGGGACCGTCGGCGCCAGCACGAATTTTCGATGGTGAAACCGAACGTCCGGCGGCGAGTTGACTGCGATCTCCCCTGATCTCAGCCGTTGCTATGCAGCGCATCTCGCTTCCGGGCTTGCAGGTTGTCCAGGTTTCGCCGGGGCATCCTGCCGGGCGGCGATCGGTGTCCCGCAGCACCGGTCGCCGCTTTGTTTCTGCAGCCCCGTCAGCCGCCGTGGGACCACTCCCAATAAAGTTCGCGCGCCCGAGACCCGACGGGACCGGGCTGGAGGTCGCGGTCCTCGACGCGCGTCACGGGCATGACCTTGGCGTAGTTGCCCGAGGAGAATATCTCGTCCGCATCTAGGAACTCCGCCCATGTCAGCGGGCGCTGGTGGACCTTGATGCCTGCGTCGGTGAGAAGCTTGACCACACGCTGCCGCGTGATGCCGTTGAGGAAAGTCCCGTTGGGCGACGGGGTGTGCGCCTCGCCGTCCTTGACCATCCAGATATTGGCTGTCGCCAGTTCGGCGACATTGCCCAGGGCGTCCAGCATGACCGCGTTGTCGAAACCGCGGGATATCGCTTCCCGCAGCGCCCTGCCCGAATTGGGATAGAGGCAGCCGGCCTTGGCGTTCGTCGGCGCCATCTCGAAGGTGGGGCGGCGAAAGGGGGAAAGGGTCAGCGAAAAACCGGTGGGTTTGGGGATCGGCGAGTCGTAGATGACGATGCAGAATTGCGTCGTCTCCGGATCGGCGGCGACGAAGCCGCCTTCGGCCCAGTACATGGGGCGGATGTAGAGTTCGGCCGACTTGTCGAACGTCGCTATGCCGTCCTGGCAGAGTTCCAGCAATTCGCCCGGACTGTGCAACTGTTTCAGTCCCATCGCGCCGGCGGAGTTGTAGAGGCGCTCGCAGTGCAGATCGAGATCGGGGGCCACCCCTTCGAACGCCCTCGCCCCGTCGAAAACCGTCGACGCGAGCCAGGCGCCATGGGTCATGGGACTCATGATGTTCGGGGCGCCTTCCACCCAGCTTCCCTGCCAGTATGTCCGGATGTTCTGTGTTGCGGCCTGCACCATGACGACTTGCTCCCGTGTTCACTATTGCCGTGCCGGCTGTTTCTTTCTTCGACAGCGTTTTAAACACCATGGATGCGCGGGCGTCGACCCCGGACAGTCGCGTCCGGTCCACGCCTCGCGGCACCGCTGCGTTTCGGACGCTTTCGCCGCGCGACGAAAGGCTTTAGTCTGGCGTCGTTTCGTCCGGCACCTGTGTGTCGCCCTCCTCCATCCTCCGGACGGTTCCAATGACTCAACAGCGCCCGGGCGCCATGGACTACTTTCTGCTCCTCGTTCTCGCGGGGATATGGGGCGCGTCCTTCCTGTTCATCAAGATCGCCGTGGGCACCGTGCCACCGCTGACGATGACGGCCGCCCGGCTCGTGATCGCGTTCGTCCTGCTGTACGTCGCCGCACGCCATGCGGGCCAGGAGATACCGACGGGGGCGCGGACCTGGGGCCTCATCGTCCTGGCCGCGGTTTTCGGCAACGCGGCGCCCTTCGCGCTTATCAGCTGGGGTGAGGAGCATATCGACAGCGGCCTGGCCGCAATCCTCATGGCCGTCATGCCCCTGACGACGGTCCTGCTCGCGCATTTCCTCACATCGGACGAAAAGCTGTCCGTGCTCAAACTCGTCGGCGTCACCCTCGGGCTCGCCGGGCTCGTCGTCCTCATCGGGCCGGCCAAACTCGCCCAGCTTGGCGACGACACCATCCGTCAGCTCGCCGTAGCCGCGGCGGCGCTGTGCTACGGGATCAACGCAATCGTGACCAAACGGGTGATGAACGAGAACCGGCGCGCGCTCGCCGCCTGCATCATGTTCGCCGCCATGATGATGATGGTTCCGGCCAGCCTGCTGTTCGAACGCCCGTGGACGCTGGAGCCGACACGCGAGGCGATCCTGGCCACCGTGCTTCTCGGTGTCTTCCAGACCGGCGTGGCCCTGTTGCTCACGTTCGCGATCATCCGCCGCCAGGGGGCATCTTTCTTCTCGCAGATCAACTTCCTGGTGCCCCTGTTCGGCGTCGCCTGGGGGGCGCTGATCCTCGCAGAACGACCCAGCGGCAATGCCTATGTCGCGCTCGCACTGATCCTTCTGGGCGTTGCGGTCGCGCGGAGCGCGGCGGGAAGAACCGCACCGCGCGCACCGGGGACCGCGTGATGGGCGCGTCCCGGTTCAGGCGACTGCGGATGGGGCTGGAGACGGTTCTCGGTCTGCGCCGCCGCGGATTTTTCATCCCCTACCGCCATGCGGACGGTCTCGCCGACCCAGCCCTGCCCTATCCGGCGCTCGAGCGGCTGTTCGAGGAGGGCCGCGACCGCATCACGGGCGTGCTCGATCTCATCGAAACCTATGCCGACGACCTCATCGCCATCGACGGGACCGGCAGCGACAGGGCGCGCTGGACCCAGGACTGGTTTCCGCGCCTCGACGCGGCCTCCGCCTATGCCATGGTGCGCCATCATGCGCCCGGCAGGATCATCGAGATCGGATCGGGGCATTCGACCCGCTTCATGCATCGCGCGGTCCAGGACGGCGGGCTGGCGACCCGGATAACGGCGATCGACCCGGCACCGCGCGCGGACATCGCCGAACTCCCGATCCGGCTGGAGCGCATGACGGTGCAGTCGGTCGACCTTGGCCTGTTCGACGATCTCGGTTCAGGCGATTTCGTCTGCGTGGATTCGAGCCATATCATGATGCCCGGCAGCGACGTGGACATCGCCGTGAACCGCATACTGCCCGCCCTGCCGGCCGGCACTTTCGTCTTCTTCCACGACATTCTCCTTCCCGACGGCTATCCGGAAGACTGGACCTGGCGGGGGTACAACGAACAGAATGCGGTAGCGGCGCTTCTGCAGGGCGGATGGGAGATCGTCTTCGCGAGCCACTACGCGGCCACGCGGATGTCGGACAGGGTGGCCTCCGGGGTGGCGGGACGCCTGCCCCTGGTGGACGGCGCCCTGGAAACGGGGCTATGGCTTCGCCGGAAACAAACCTGATCGGGAGGATCGAACAATGCCGCTGAACTCGCTTGACCACTTCCTCGTGCGTTCCGCCGACGTGGACGCCACGCGGGATTTCTATCGCGACGCCCTTGGTCTCACGGAAGGTGACCGGCCGAACTTCAGTTTCAAGGGCTACTGGATGTATCTCGGCGACAAACCGGTCGTGCACCTGGCCGAAGCCGACCAGAATTCCGAAGACACCGGGGCCGTCGACCATATCGCCTTCGGTGCGACGGGCATTCGCGAAATGGTGACGCATCTCCAGGACATCGGGGTGGCGCTGCGTCATCGCATCGTGCCCGGCGGAAAACTGCAGCAGCTGTTCGTCCACGACCCCAACGGCGTGATGATCGAACTGAACTATCCCGGCGATGAAGACGCCGGCATCCCGTCCGAGGACTGACGCGCCGGGCGTGCGGTCCGCGCTGACCTAACCGGTTGCGGCCGGCCGCCTCGTCTGGGTCCACACGAACTCGAGGCCGACGCAGAAACAGATGGCGAAGATCGCCAGCATCTGGTTGAGCGTCAGCACGTCGCCCAGGATCACGACCGCCAGCAGGGCCGCGATCACCGGCTTGAGGAAGAAGAGGTAGTTCGCACGGCCCATGTCGGGGGCGGCCGCAAGACCGCCCAGCCACAGCACCATCGCGATGGTGGTGTTCCAGATGCCGATGGTCAGGATGCCCGCCACCTGTTCAGGTCGCTTGTCGACGATGGACAGGGGATCGACCCAGATGCCCCAGAACAGGCCGACGACCGTGTAGAGGAAGAAGAACCCCAGAATGAACGTATAGGCCGTCATGCGGACCGGGCCGTATTTCTGGATCATGGGCTTGGCGTAGACGATGTAGATCCCGCCGAGCAGAGCGCAGACCAGCGCCATGACCGTTCCGGCGAGCGCATCCCCGCCGAAGCGCAAGTCCTGCGTGTAGCCGTCGGTGAGCAGCAGTATGACGCCGAGAAACGCGCCGACGCCGCTGACCGCCTTGGGCGCGGTGATCGGCGTGCCGTTGACGATGCGGTCGATGACCACGACCCATATGGGCATCGAGGTGACCATCGTCGCGACCTGGACGACGCTCGCGAAATCAAGTGCCCAGTGAAAGACGAGTTGCCCGAGCGCCATGCCGAGACAGGAAAGCGCGACGATCCTCGGGCCATCCTGGCGAAGCGGCGTCACCAGGTCCCGCGCGCCCGGCCAGAACTGCGTGGTGATGAAGAGCCCCAGCCCGCCGATCATGAACCGCCAGACGGAGAATTCCGGTCCCGGCGTCGCGGCGACCTTGGCCACGAACTCGCTCGACGCATGGCCGCAGACCCCGATGAAACATGCCAGGTAGGCAATCCATCCCCGCATTCGCGATGTCTCTCCCCTTGCCGGCCGCACACCGGTCATTCAACCGCGTGGCATATTGCAGCCGGGGACCACATTTGCAAAGAATGTTTCCCGAACACTGGTGGTGCCGGATGGAAAACGTCGAACAGTTCAGGACTTCGATCGCGACGCAGCAGTCGCGGGACGATCTTGCGGCGCTTTTTCTCGCCGCGGTCGAGCCGCTCGGCTACTCGGCGTTCGATGCCTTCAGCGTCGACTCGACCGGCGAACGCGACGACCATGTCATCCTGTGTAGCTACGACCGCAATCTCATCGGGGAATACATAAAGAGCGGGTTCGGCGAAATCTGTCCCGCACTCGAGGCCGCCATGTCCCGGAACGTGCCCTTCGACTACGTCGCGTTCGTGAAAGAAAGTCCCAACAGCGTTTCCAGCCTCTGGCAACGCGCCATGTTGCGGATGAACCGGGTGTCACATGCCTGGCTCGTCCCGCTTTCGACCGCCGGTCGCCTGAAGGGCGTCACCGTGTACATGCAGGGATCGCGCAAGGCCAACGACGCGAAATTCGAGGCCACCCGCCACAGCGTGCACCTGATGGCCGCCTATCTCATGGAGCGGGTCGATTCGCTCCCCGCCGCCGCGCCGCGCAACGAGCTCGTGTCCGACATGAAAACCGGCGAAGTCCCCTCTCTCAGCGAAAGGGAACTGGCCTGCCTGCAGCATTGCGCCTCGGGCAAGACAAACTGGGAAATATCAAGGATTCTCGGGGTTTCCGAGAACACCGTAAGATTTCACCTGAAGAACGTGTTCAGAAAACTCGACGTCCGGTCGAGAAGCGCGGCCGCCGTCCGGGCATCCCGGCTCGGCCTTATCGCGAGCTAGACTACGTGGAGCCTAGTTTTCCGCGGCAAGTTCGGAAATATAGTAACCGTCATGCGCGGAACCGTTGACCGCGGCATTGAGATCGCCCGGATCGCCGGTCACGACCATCCAGCCCCAGACGGCCGTCACGGCCAGCATCATGAATGCAAAAACGCGGTACTTCACCCTGATCCCCCTGCAGTCGCAGCGATTTTATCCCAAATCCCGGGCTCACTAATATGACGTTGTTGCAAAAGATCGGTTAATCCAACCTTTACACAACGTTAACGCGAAGCTCATATCGGAAGCCCAGACAGGTATTTCAAGGCCACGTTCGCGACCCGAAACAATGCCCTCCTGCCCGGTGGTCAGGTGATAGTCCTGTTCGCCGACGCGTTCAAGCCTCGCCGGCGCCGATTTTCGGTATTGTTCGCGAAATCTTCGATTCCGCTCGTGATTTTCGACCACCCGTGTCCTGCCGGTCACACCCGGCCCGGCCGTCAGTCGGCACGCGGGAACCGGAACACGTCGCGTTCGCGTCCGTCGGGAAACGTCTCGCGGGCGAAGACGGCGCCGCCTAGCCGGACGACGAGGTCGCGAGCGGCCGTGTTCTCGTCGAGCATGTGGGTCTCGACGCTGTCCCATCCCATCGTGTCGTACCCGAACCGGATCGCAGCCCGGGAAGTTTCCGTGGCCGCGCCTTTTCCCCTGCCCTCAGGCACCAGCCACCAGGTGAGTTCCCGCCTCGGCCAGCCCGACGGCCACCAGAAACCGCACCCGCCGATCATCGCACCGTCCGAGATGCGCTCCACCACCCAGATCCCGTAACCTCGCAGCATCCAGTGGCCGCAATCCATGGCCAGTCGGCGCCACGCATGGTGCGCAATCATCGGTCCGCCATAGAACGCAGACGCGTCGGCGTCGGCATAGAAGCGTTCGTAGACCGGAAAGTCGTCCTCGCCCGGCGCGCGCAGGCGATATCGGTCGGTTTCGATCACAGGGATCATTGACGTGTCCCCAAGCGCAGAAGTCCGACACCCAGAAGAGTCGTCAGTGCCCCGAACAGCCGCGCCAGGCTCAGTCGTTCGTTGAGCAGAAGCACACCCATTGCAACGGCGAAGACAATGCTGGTCTCGCGGACCGCCGCGACAAGCGCGATCGGGGCCACCGACATGGCCCAGATGACCGTCCAGTAGGCCGCAAAGGCCATGAGACCGCCGGCCAGTGCCGGCTTCCAGATCCTCGCAACACCCGGTACCACATCGACGCGTCTCGTCCAGAAAACCCAGCAAACGACCGGAACCCATTCGAGCGCGTGAAGCCAGACCGCATAGGCATGGGCGTCTCTTGAAACCCTGGCCCCCAATCCATCGGTCACGGTGTAGGCGGCGATGAACAGGCCAGTGGCGAATGCAAAGAGCACCGCGGGCGGGTTGACCAGTTTCTGTGCGCCGCGCGTGAACGACAGGCCCATGATTCCCACGCCGATCAGGATCACCGCAACGGTCCCGGCGAAACCAAGTCTCTCGCCGATAATCGCTGTCGAAACGAGCGCCACGATGAGGGGCGCCGACCCGCGCGAAAGGGGATAGACATGGCTCAGATCGCCGACCCTGTAGGCCATCAACAGAAGCGCAAAGTATCCCTGGTGCAGAAGAATCGACATGCCCATGTATGGCCAGCTCTCTGCATGGGGAAGCCCGGTCCAGGGTATCGCGGCCAGTCCGCCCAAACCGCTGAAAAAAAGCATCGCGGCCATGAAAAGCGCCCGGTCGCCGTCCGCCTTGATCAGCGTGTTCCAGGACGCGTGGAACACTGCGGCAACCAGAACGATAAGGAATACATGGAGCTCCAATTCCGTGACCCTCAACCGCGCATGCGTTCCGCGGCCGGGTCGAAGAGCGGCTCGGAGACCAGTTTGGCGTTGCGAAGTTCGCCCAGGATCTCGATCTGAACCTCGGCACCGTCCGCAATCATCTCGACGGGAAGAAACCCGATCGCGACCGATTCCTTGACGAAGTGCGCATAACCGCCCGACGTCACGAAGCCCACGACCTCGCCATCCTTCCAGATCGGCTCGTCGCCCCAGACGTCCGCATCCGCGGCGTTGACGACAAACGTGCACAGCCGTCGCCCCGGGCCTTCGGCCTTTTCGCGGGCGGCCTCCGCCTTGCCGATGAAGTCCGCCGGCTTGTTGTAGGCGACAAAACGATCGAGACCGGTCTCGGCGGGCATGTAGTCGGGCTTGAACTCCCGCAGCCACGAGCCGAACGACTTTTCAAGACGCAGGCTCATCATGGCGCGCATGCCGAACGGCTTCAGCCCGAGATCTCCGCCCGCCGCTTCGAGCGCTTCGAACAACGTGCGCTGCTGGCTGGCCGGCACGTAGATCTCGTAGCCCAGGTCACCGGTATAGGTCACGCGCTGCACGATAGCGTCGCACAGCCCGACCTCCATTTCGCGCACCGCCATGAACGGGAAGGCATCCCGGGAAACATCGGCGCGTGCGACGCGGGACAGCAGTTCGCGTGCATTGGGCCCCGCGATCTGGAAGCCGATCCGGTCGAGAGAGATGTTCTTCACCCGGACCGACCCGTCGTCCGGCATGTTCATCTCGAACCATCTTTCCTGGAACGCCTGGGAGCCGAAGGAGGCGGTTGCCTGGAACAGGCCCTCGGACAGGCACGACACGGTGAAGTCGCCGAAGAGCTTGCCGCGCGGGCTCAGCATCGGCGTGAGCGAGATGCGCCCGGCTCCGGGAATCCGACCGGCCATGATCCGGTCGAGCCAGTCCCGCGCGCCATCTCCCTGGACCGTGAACTTGCTGAAATTGTGGATCTCGTTGATGCCCACGGCCTCGCGCACCGCACGGCATTCTTCCGCGACGGCTTCGAAGGCGTTCGACCTGCGGAAGGTCGGGGTCTCGAATGTCTCCTCGCCCTCGGGCGCGAAGTAGTTGACGTGTTCCAGTCCGAACCCCTGGCCGAACACCGCATTGCGCGCCTTCCACAGGGGATAGGCCGGGGTCGTGTCGAGCGGCCGGCCGGCGGGCAGTTCCTCGTTGGGATAGGACACGGCGAAACGGCGCTGATAGTTCTCCGTCACCTTGATGCGCGTGTAGGCACGGGTGCAGTAGTTGCCGAAGCGGGCAACGTCCATCGCGAAGACATCGCGCGAGGGCTCTCCCTCGATCATCCATTCGGCGAGCGTGAGACCGACGCCGCCGCCCTGGCTGAACCCCGCCATGACGCCGCAGGCGGACCAGAAGTTGCGCAGGCCCGGAACCGGTCCGACGAGCGGATTGCCGTCCGGCGCGAAGGTGAAGGGGCCGTTGATGACGCTCTTGATGCCCGCCCGGGCGAGGACCGGGTAGCGCTCGTAGGCGTATTCCAGCGGTTCGGCGATACGGTCGAGCTTGTCGGGCAGCAGTTCGTGACCGAAGTCCCAGGAGGTGCCGTCGACGGCCCACGGCTCGCAGGCCTGCTCGTAGATGCCGATCACCAGCCCGCGGCCTTCCTGGCGCAGGTAGCTTTCGCCCGTCGGATCCATAACGTGGGGAAGTTCGGTCTCGCGTTCGTACACTTCCGGGATGTCGCCGGTCACGAGATACTGATGCTCCATCGGGTGCAGCGGCAGGAAGACGCCGACCATGGCGCCGACCTCACGGGCCCAGAGGCCGGCCGCGTTGACCACGTGCTCGGCGACCACCGTGCCCTGTTCGGTGACCACGTCCCATGAGCCGTCCGGTCGCGGCTTCAGGTCCCGGACGGGGTTCCTCAGCGAAATCTCCGCACCCTGGCTGCGCGCCGCACGGGCATAGGCATGCGTCGTCCCGGACGGATCGAGATGGCCGTCGAGCGGATCGTAAAGCGCGCCGATGACGCCATCGACATTGGTGATCGGAGACAGTTTCGCGATCTCCTCAGGCCCGACGATCTCGGTGTCGAGGCCCATGTAGCGGTGCTTGGCGCGCTCGGCCTTGAGATAATCCATGCGCTCCGGCGTCGTCGCGAGGGTCACGCCGCCGACATGGTGCAGGCCGCAGGACTGGCCGGAAATCTCCTCCAGTTCGCGATAGAGCTGGATTGTGTAGCCCTGGAGGGCGGCCATGTTGGTATCGGCGTTGAGCGTATGGAACCCGCCCGCGGCATGCCAGGTCGACCCGGAGGTGAGCTCGGAACGCTCGATCAGCAGCACGTCCGACCAGCCGAGCTTGGTCAGGTGGTAGAGCACGGAACAGCCGACGACACCGCCGCCGATGACGGCAACGCGGACATGGGACTTCATTGCGGAACACCCCTCAGGATTTCAGACGCCCAGGCCGCGCATGAAAACCCAATCCGCCAGACGGGGCAACCGTGGCCCGGATGTAAAAAACTCACCCGCGTGAGACGTTCCCGCTGCGCACGGGCACCCCGAACTCGCGGTGGCATATACCGGCGAGGCGCGCGATGCCTTCGCGAATGTTGGATATCTCCGGATGGCCGAAACAGAGCCGCATGCGGTGGCGGTTTGCGTCGCCGTCGACGGTCCACTCCGGTCCGGGGTTGAGCGCCACTCCTTCCGCACCCGCCGCTGCGGCCAGCTTCGTGGTGTCCACGTTTTCCGGCAGGGTGACCCAGAGGTAGATTCCGCCGGGTGGCCGGACATACTCGGCCGCTTCGCCGAAATGCTCGTCCAGCGCCTCCGCCATCGCATTGGCCTTGGCCTCCAGCACGGGCAAAAGCGCGTCGACATGAGCGTCGAACCGGCCCGGGAGATACTCCGCCAGCACCATCTGCTCGAGCGCGCCGCTGCCGGCATCGGTCTTGAGCGGCAGGATACGGCTCATGAACGGCCACGACGCGACCAGATAGCCCACGCGCAGGGCCGGCGCGACGGTCTTCGAGAACGTGCCGCAGTAGATCACCCGGCCGTCCTCGTCGAGCGCGTGGATGGCGGGGGGCCTTTCGCCCGACCAGACGAGGTCGGCGTAACAGTCGTCCTCGAAGACGATCACGTCGAACTCGCGCGCGATGGCCAGGAGTTCGAGACGCCTCTCCCGGCTCATGATCGTCGCGGTCGGGTTCTGGATCGTCGGGATCGTGTAGATGAACTTGACCCGGTCACCGTCCTCGCCGGCTTTATCGAGCGCACTTCGCAGGCTGTCCATGCGCATGCCGCCCTCGTCGAGGTCGATGCCGACGTAACGCGCGCCGATCCGGTCGAGACGGGTCAGCGTACCGGCATAGTTCGCGGCCTCCAGCAGCACGGTGTCGCCTTGGTCGAGCAGCAGTTCGTTGACCAGGTCGAGCGCCTGGAGCGATCCGGATGTCAGGAGCACGTCCTCCTCGCCGACGGTCATGCCCGCACGCCGGTGCAGCGTCTCCGCGACGAAACGGCGGAGAGGACGATACCCCTGCGGGCCGCTTTCCATGCCGTATTTTGCGAGATCGTGACCTTCCCTCTCAAGCACGCCTGAGACCGCCGCTGCCAGTTCCGACGCCGGGACGGTGTCCTCGTCGATGTTCCCGCCCACGAAATGGTATGGCGGATAACCGGTCCAGCGTTGCGCCGTCGCGCTCGCGCGCGCACTCAGGGCGTTTTCCGGGTCAAGTTCCAAGGTCGTGTCCTCCTGTGCGTCTTGTCCGCCAGCATAGAGCCCGCACCCCGGCATTCAATCGTCTTTGGCGTGCGTGCGACAAACCACTTGCACAGTTGTTATATATGTACCAATGTACCTATCATGAATGTTTCGATCGAACGTATCCAGACCGGCGTCAGGCTCGAGAAACGCATGGTGAAAGTCCTCAAGGGACTTGCGGAGTATCTCGACATGTCCGTCGGCGAACTCATCGAGGGAATCGTGCTCCACGGTTTCGAGAACAAACCCGCCTTCTCCGACGAGACCCTGGCGAAGATCGGCCAGCTCAAGGATATCTACGGACTGGATCTCGACGCCACGCACAGTCACAAGCTCGAGGAACCCAGATGACGTCCGATCCCGCACCCCTCTCGCCGATGACGCGTCGTTTCATCGACCGCGAAATCGACAACCGGACCTTCCGCCATGCCGACCACGTTCTCGTGGCCTATGACCTGCTGCGGACCCGGACCTTCGACGAGGCGGCTGCAATCTATGCGCGGGGGATCAGGGAGCTTGCGGCACGGGCCGGCGCGCCCGAGAAGTTCAACACGACCATCACTTTCGCCTTTCTGAGCCTGATCGCCGAACGGATGGATGGCGGATCGACCTCGTCCTTCGACGTGTTTGCGGCGGCCAACCCGGACCTGTTATCCAAGGCGGCGCTGGACCGCTGGTACACGCCCGAACGTCTGCACAGCGATGCGGCCCGGCGCATGTTCCTGATGCCCGAACCGGCCTGAAGGCATCGCCCAACGGTAACGGCTGCGGTCCAGACGCCGCCGCCGCCCCTCCAGCGGATTTGCCTACCCGCCGAGCCATTGTTAGGCTTCGACGCTCAGCAGTACGGGAGGATCGGCCAATGTTCACTCTGGAAAATTTCGTCGCCGATTGCCGCGCGACGGTGGAGAACGACCCGTCTCACCTTTCGATTGCCGAACTGACCCGCAGCGTGTTCGCCGATCCGGCCGCGGTCCTCTCCGAACTGGGAGAACCGACGGAGGGTGGCCTCAATCCGATCTACATGTCGGACAACATGACGATCGCCAATGTCGTGTGGCGACCCGGCATGACGGTGATGCCCCACAATCACAACATGTGGGCCGTGATCGCGATCTACGGCGGCCGGGAGGACAACATTTTCTGGCGCAGGATCAAGGACGATCCGGATGGTCGCATCGAAGCTGCCGGGGCCCAGGCACTGACGACGGGCGACGTGTGTCCCTTCGGCAAGGACATTATCCATTCCGTCAACAATCCGATCCCCAAGCTCACCGGGGCCATACACATCTACGGGGGCGACTTTTTCGGGGCTCACGTCAGCGAATGGGACGCCGAAGACCTGACCGAACACGATCGTGACATGAACAAGGTCAAGGCGATGTTCACCGGATAGGCGTTCCCTGGCCGCCTGCCTCAACTGTTGTCTGCGTGCGTTTCCGGATCCACCGGGACCACGTCGTCGCCAAGCCCGACCAGGCCCGCGACTTCGACGCTGGCCGTGATGCCGCCGTGGCCCCGCATGGCGGTGTAGCCCCCGTGTCCGAGCGCTTCTTCCATGCGCGAGCATGGCGCGCAGAGCCCCGTGCCCCTCAGGACCGCCGTTCCGACCCTGAAAACGCGGTTGCGCAGCCCCAGCAGGCTGATCCCGCTCACCACGAGATTGCGCCTCAGGTCCGCGGGGTCGATCTCGCCCCGCGCCGCGAGGGCGGCAATGACCGGAAGGTGCTCGTGCTGGATCAGCGTCACGGCGCGTTTGCCCGGCCGGGCGCGATGATCGCCTTCGAGCCCCTCGGACCGCACGGCGACATGCTCTACCGCACGGACCGGTTCCTTGCGGCCGGGCCGCAGGCCGATCCATTCTACCCGCCCGTCCCGCGCGAACCGTGCGGTCAGGCGTCCCAGTTCGCCTTCCATGCTGTCGTGTCCGCGGCCGTCAGCCGAGAACCGAGAAGCTGGAGTTCGGATTGATCTCGCGGCGACGCGAATAGAAACCCACGGACACCGTGCGTCCGACGTTCTTCAGGTCGAAGGTGATGGGATCGGCATCGTGATCGTGCCCGCTTTCGCAGGCCTCGATCAGTTCGGCCATCATCTCGCCGGCGACCGGCGCGTTCTTGAACTGGTTGCCGCTCGTGCCGACGGCCATGTAGAAGCCGCCGAGATCGGACTTGTCGTAGACAGGAATCCAGTCGTCGCTCACGTCGTACAGTTCGACCACGCCCTTCATCTGGTTGGGGATCGGCAGGTCGGGGATGCGCTGGCCCGCCCGCATGGCGAGGATGCGCGCCTGTTCGCTGAAATTGCGGTCGAAATCGTCCGGGTCCACCCACTCGCGCGGATCGCACTCGGGGTCCTCCGAGCCGATGAGGATGTGATTGCCGTGTTCCGGACGGATATAGGCGGTGGTGTCGTTGTCGGACATCACGCAGCCATTGTGCTCGAAGTCGAAACCGTCGGGCGACGGGACATGGGCCACCTCGTGACGCAGGGCGCGGGTCTTGATGTTCATGCCTTCGGTGACGCCCGCCATTTCGTTGATGATGTATGAGTGCGGCCCGGCGACATTGACCACGACGGGGGTCTCGACAGAGGTCCCGTCCGCGAAGGTCACGCCGGTCACCCGCCCGTCCGCCTGGTCGATCGCCGACACCGCCGTGTTGAACCGGAACTCGGCCCCGTTGGCTTCCGCCGCGCGCTGGAGATTGTGCGCGGAAAGCTGGGGGTCGGTCACGTAACCGCCTGCGGGAAAGAAGATGGCGCCGTCGATCGTGCCGCCGTTGGGTTTGGCGAAATCAGGGTCTTCCGGCCGCTTCGCCGGCGCGTAGCTGTCGAGGGCGACGATGGGCATGCGTTCCCTGATCTGGTCTGCATCGAGGTTCTCGTAGGGGCAGCCGATCTCCTCCATGATGGTCTCGGCGCGGCGCAGGTAGTCGTTGCCTTCCGTCTTGAGCACGAGGCAGCCGCAGTTCACGTAGCGCGCCAGGCCGCGTTCGTCCTGTGTGCCGAGGAAGTTCGCCCAGTCCTTCCAGTAGAAGTGGGATTCATAGGCAAGCGCCGACCCGTCCACGGTCGAGTAGTATGGCCGGATGATGGCGCAGGATCCCGACGTCGAGCCGTAACCGGAGGCCGGCAGCTTGTCGACGCAGAGCACGTTGCGTCCCTTGCGCGACAGGGCGAGCGCGGTCGCCGCTCCGATTACACCCGCACCGATCACGACGGCATCATACTTCCCGGACATTCGCCACCTCCCAAGTTTCGTTTCCCGCAGACAATCCGCTCAGGCAGGCGGGCGCAAGGGTTTTTTGCCGGCCACCGCGGAGAAATCCCGGCCGCGGCGCGAGACAGTCGACGGGGACCGTGATAAGAGCGGTAACCCCGTGGCCGGAGCGCATCGCTGACCGGCCTGCTCCGAACGCCCGCGAGACGAAAATGACCGCCCCGAACATGGCCGGGACCCGGAACCGCTCAGGCAGCGGCGCGCCGGTCTGGCAGGAACTGAAAACGCTGCTCGCCATCGCGACGCCGCTGGCAGCCGCCTATATTGCAGAGATCGCCATGACGGTGACCGACCGTCTGGTCGTGGGCCGTCTCGGAAGCGTGGAACTGGCCGCCGTCGGCCTGTTCGGCGACCTCTCCATAGAGGTGCTTCTTTTCGGCATGGCCATCATCTCCGTCGTCAGCGTGACGGTGTCGCAGAACCTGGGCGAGGGAAACGAGGCCGCAGCCGGCAACGAGGTGAGACAGGGACTGTGGCTGGCGACGGTGCTGTCGATCCCCGGAACCGCCATCTGCTTCTTTCTGCCGGAGATCATCAGCTTCACCGGCCAGGACGCACAGGTCCTCCGGCTCGGCGCGGAATACACGCGGGCGCTCGCATGGTGTTTCCTGCCGAGCATGTGGTTCATCGTCTTTCGCGGCTATGTCTCCGCGCTGGCGCGGCCCGCGTCCGTCATGGTGATCACGGTCAGCGCCGTCTTCCTCAACGCCGCCCTGACCTATGCCTGTGTCTTCGGCGCGGGCCCCATCCCCGCCATGGGCGTCACCGGGTCGGGCATCGCGACGACCATCGTTTGCTGGATCATGTTCATCGCGCTGGCGGTGCATGTCCTTCGGGTGGCCGACATGGCCAGGCCGATCGAGATCCGCCGCATCACCTCCATCGACCTGCAGGTTTGGTGGGCGTCCCTGCGGCTGGGGATGCCCATGGGTGGCCTCGCGCTGTTCGAAGGCGGGCTTTTCGCCGTCGTGGCCATCCTCATGGGCACGTTCGGGCCTCAGGTTCTCGCGGCCAACCAGATCCTGTTTTCGCTCGCCGCCACCGCGCTCGTGATCGCGATTTCCATCGGCGAGGCCTCCGCGATACGGATCGCCTACAATATCGGTCTGCGCCGGCCGGACCTCGCGAAACGCTCCGGCGTCCTGGGGATCGCGGTAAGCGTCGCGGTCATGTTGTGCGCGTCGGCGGTCTTCCTGTTCCTTCCCGAGCGCCTCGTCAGCCTGTTCATAGACGTCACGGATCCCGAGAACGCGCCGGTGGTCAGCCTCGCCGTCACACTGTTCGCGATCGCGGCCGTGTTCCAGGTTTCCGACGGGCTGCAGGCGGCGACCGCCCGCGCGCTGCGCGGAATGAGGGACACGTTCATCCCCATGTGCATCGCCGGGCTGGGCTACTGGGTGTTCGGCCTGGGAGGCGGCTACTACCTGGGGTTCATCGCAGGCTACGGGCCGGTCGGCCTCTGGTGGGGCCTCGCCCTCGGCCTGACGGTGGCCGCGGCCCTGCTGGTCTGGCGCTTCGCGATCCTGTTGGGCCGCCTGCGCTGATTTCCGCACGAAAAAACCGGCGGACGGTCATGCCGTCCGCCGGTTTGCTGTAGTTCAGCCTTACTGGACCAGCCGTACGTCGTTGGGGCAGCAGTTGGGCAGGCCCCCGTTGGCGACACATTCCTTGACCGCGTTCTGCATGGCGATCTGCGGGGTTGTCCCGGTCCCGAATCCCTCCTTGCCCGTGGCGCTGCAGAAAGACCTGACCTTGAACTGCTTGCCGGCGGCCGGCTGCGGCTGTGGCGGCGTGACGGCGGGCGTCTGTCCTCCACCGCCGGGCAGCGGAGGCGGTGTCTGCGCGGCCGGCAGAATCGCGGCGAGATCCGGCAGCGACTTCAGCGGCTGCCACGAGGGCATGCCTTCGGTCCAGACCATCGAATCCGGGGAGAGCTGTCCGCTCTGCGCCATGGCGCGGAGCTGATCGGGACCGAACGGTCCCTGCTGCTGGCCCTGCACGATGACATGATACTGCTGGAGCGGCGGCGGACCAGGCTGCGCCTGGGCGAGCAAGGGCGCGAGATCCGGCACGTCCGCAACCGGTGTCCATTTCGCCATGCCCTTTTGCCAGACAAGCGTTTCCCCGGTCACTTGCCCGCTGCCGATCATTTCGGCGAGCCCGCTCTCGTCCACCGGGCCCATCTGCTGCCCGTTGGCGTCGGAATAGTAATACTCGGCCTTGGGCAGAGGCGGCGGACCGCCGGAGGTCGTGGCGCCCGGCAGCGGCGGGGGTCCGTCCTGCGAGCCGGTTCCCGGCAGTGGGGGAGGCCCGTCTCCGGCAGAAGCGAGCTGGGGCGGCTGTGCGGCGGACGCAGTCGTTCCCGCCGAACCGCCGCCGGCCGCCAGTTCGGCCTCGACTTCCTTCAGCGACGCGCCGGCGTGCGGATGCTTCTGTTCCACCGCCTTCGCGAAATACTGCTTCGAGAGCGACAGGTCTTTTTGGATGTATTTTTCGTTTCGATAGATGATGCCGAGATTGTTCGAAGCGGTCGCGTTTCCGAGCGCGCTCGCCTTCTTGTAGAGATCGATCGCCTTGGCGACATCCTGGTCCACGACATCGCCCAAGAGATAGAAGGTGGCGAGATTGCTGATGCCCGTGGGCTGCTCGGCCTCGGCGGAGCGCGTGTACCACTCCACCGCTTTCCGGAGGTCCTTTTCCGCGCCCTCACCCGTCTCGTGGGCCCTGGCCAGAATGAAGAGCACCGACTTGCTGCCCTGCTCCGCGGCCTTCCTGGCCCAGAAGACCGACTTGGCGGCATCGCGCTCGACGGTCCTCCCGCTCCAGAAGAGGTTGGCCAGGTTGGACTGCGACTGAACGGCGCCCTGTTCGGCAGCAGCAGTGTAGAGTCGCACGGCTTCGGTGGTGTCCTTCGGCACGCCGTCGCCCGTCAGGTAACGCACGCCGAGATTGTTCTGGGCCACCGGATCGCCGTTCTCCGCCGCGATCTTGAGGCCGTCGAGTTCGCCCACCTCAAGGAACGGCTTGCCGTCCAGGGTTACCCTCAGTCCCCACTTGTCGACCGCCTCGAGGGCGACTTCCTTGAAGCCGGCGACCTTCGTCGCCTTGCCGTTCACGGTCACCTCGCCTGCGCGCGCGAGCACTTCGTGGCCGTTGAGAACGGCCCGTGCCCCGCCCTTGTGCGCACCGAGTTGCTGGTTGCCCCCACCGATGATCTTCACGGTGATGCCGTTGATCGTCGAGGACGAAACGGTCTGGGCGAGCGCTCCGCCGATCGGGGGGACGGCAAACGCCATCCCTGCCGCCAGCAGCGCGACACGCGTGAACCCGAGCAATTTTCCAAATGATCGTGTCTTCATTCGACCCACCTTTGAAACACTCCCTCTAGCGCCGGAACAGGTCATCGAACCTGGGGCAGCTTTTGCCAGTCAAAATTGTTGAACATGGGATCCGTATTGATGTTGTAGTTGGCATCGTTGTGCAGGACGTAGGTGCCCTGCCCGTTCGAATAGACGTTCTGGTAGAAGCTCGGCAGGTTGACCTGACCCCCGCCCGGCTTGGCGTATGTCGTCTGTTCGTGGATCATGTTGACGACGGCCGCCTGCCCGGCATCCTTGATGCCTTCGCGCTTCTTCCAGCCGTTGAAGCTGATGTCCAGGACGTCTTCGGTCTGCTTGCCGCGCGTATTTGACCAGGCCTGCTGTGCTGCCGCCGCGGCGGCCAAGCCCTCGCGATAGATCTGGTTGCGCTTGCCCTTCTGCCACTGGTCGATGACGTAGAGCCAGTCCGGATTAGGCCGCCACGACCGGACGATCGCGGCGAGCACGGGATCGCTCGTGTACTCGGTGTTGATCAGGCCGGTCACCGAATAGGAATCCCAGATATTCCACTTGGCCTCCTTGACGGACCCGTTCGGCAGGGTGATCGCGGTGTGGGAGATCGTCGCGAAAACCGTGGACTCGAGCCGCTTGCCGTTTTCGGTGAACTGCATCACGAGCCGGCGCACATGGATGTCGTAGTTCCAGGTCTCGCCCAGCGCGGCGTTCTTCTGCGATTCCATCTGGTGCATCTGGTAGATCGGGCGATTGCGTTCGCGCACCATCTTGGTCGCGTCCTCGACGAGTTCCTCCGATACGATCCGGATGTCGGTCATCTTGCCTTCCGGATCCTGTTGCGCGGCAATGACGAGAAACTCGCCGAGCGAATTCGGGATCCTGAGGAACGGCCTGCCCTTGTGCGGCTGGAAGTTCGGGACGCGGGCGTAGTCGCTATATCCGAATTCGAACATCGGCGCGAAGGAGACGGCCCTTCCGTCCGGAGCCTTCATCTCGAAGACACCGTAGTAAGGCAGAACGGAATAGGCCGGGACCTGGGTGATGCCGCCTTCCGTCTTCCAGCCCTGGGGAACGAGCACCGCGAAGGCCGGGGCGCCGTTTCGCGACGCGTCCCGCACATAGTGCTCCTTCATGACGACCGAACTCATGGCCGTCTGTCCTGCCTGGGGCACCGGTGGCGGCTGCTTGGCGAACAGGGTCGCCACCTGGGGGTCGTTCTGGGCGGCCTGCCACTCGTTGAGACCGGGTCTCCAGATCAGCGTATCGCGCTTGATGGTTCCGGCCGCGACGAGCTGCCGGACCTGCTCGATGGAAACCGGACCCTGCTTCTGGCCGTTGGCCGCGTAATAGTAGTTGGTCGCCTGACCGGAAACCGGCAGGGCCAGACAGAAGACAAGCAGCAGCGATGCAATCAAAGGTCTGCCAAGGAACCGCATTGTGAGTCTCCCTGTATAAACTCGTATTATTACGTCGTTTCAGGATGATAACCTAGCACCGTTATTGATGATCAGGTCAAATCACGATGACATGGCCATGTGACGAATTTTCAGCGGTCACGCATATCGGCCACAGGAACGGCCCGCGGGATGACGGATATGACGGACATTGAACACAAGTGCAGGCTCAGCCTGATCTCGGCTGAGGAGACCTGGAGCCTGGGCGACCGGGCGCTGTCGATAAAGACGGGAAAAACATCGGTCGAGATTCCGTATGAGGGTATCCGCGGGATGCAATTGATCACCTTCGCAGGGGTCGGCGGTCGACAGGGACGGCTCACGGTGCGGAGTGGACCCGGCGCCAAGCGCAAGACGGGTTCGCACCACTATGCGAGCCTTGGCAACTTCAAGGACCGGTCGCTGACCTATGTGCCGTTCGTGCGGGAACTCGCCAGGCGGGTGGCGGATGCGAACCCCAAATCGGATTTCCGGACCGGCAGCGGGTCCCTGACCATCGCCTGGGGACTGATAAGCCTGCTCCTGGTCGGGGTCGTCCTGCTCGCGATCCTCGGGGCGATCGAAAGCGCCGCGCCGACCGAAGCGCTCATTTCGGTCGCGGGTCTCGTCCTCGTCGCATCACCCTTCGCGATCCGCTGGATGACGCGGAGCAAGCCCGCCCGGTTCGATCCCCGCAACATTCCCGACGAGCTGCTCGTCTAGAGCGTATCTCGCTTACATGGAAGCGCTTTGACCGCGTTTTTGCGTTCGCCGGCAAGGCGTGCGACCCGCCGTGGTCTGGTTGACCACAAGGGGAGCACAACGCAGTCCGGTGGGCGCAAAAACACGGCCTCCGGTGGGCCAAATCCGCCCGTCGGCCACGTTGCGGCGCTTGCGAGATGTCCCGCATCGCGC
Organism: Hyphomicrobiales bacterium; assembly: GCA_965227875.1. Lineage (GTDB taxonomy): Bacteria > Pseudomonadota > Alphaproteobacteria > Rhizobiales > JAJFHC01. The sequence continues at coordinate 3,839,307 of OZ245783.1, read as the reverse complement.
TGCGCACCGCGCCTTGCCGAACCAACGGATTTGGAACCATCAAACGATTCCATGTAAGCGAGATACACTCTAGGCGGTTGCGTCGCCGACGAGCCCCCTTGCCCGGCAGATCAGCGTCAGGATCTCGAGCGCGACCGTGGCGGCGAGAAACGCCGTCATGCCGCCGGTATCGTGGGGCGGGGAAACGGTATTGATGTCCGCGGCAACGCAGTTGAGGCCGCTCAGGCTCTGGAGGAAACCCAGTCCTTCCCGGGCACTGGCCCCACCCCATGTCGGCGTGCAGACACCCGGCGCGCAAGACGGGTCGAAGAAATCCATGTCGAAGCACAGGTATACGGGCCTGTCGGCAAGATCGGCCTTGAGTTGCTGCGCGGTCTGCATCAGCCCGCGCTGAAACAGTTCGTTGCCGTCGATCAGGTTGTAGCCGTTCTTGCGGGTATGCTCGAAGACATCGGCGACCATGACCGGTCCGCGCGCGCCTACATGGTACGAATGCTCCAGGTCCACAAGGCCCTCTTCGGCGGCACGGGTGAACGTGGTGGCGACGTTGTAGCGGTGATGGATCGCGTTGCCATCGCCAGCATAGGTGTCCGTATGCGCGTCTATGTGCAGGACGGCAAGATCGGGATAGGCCCGCTTGGCCGCCCGCAGCAGCGGCAGGGAAACCATGCCGTCCCCGCCCAGACCGAGGGGTGCAGCGCCCGCCGACAGGATCGTGAAGGCCGCCTGCTCGATTTCCTCGAAGGACTCCTCGACCACGCTCGGGGTCGTGTCGGCATCGCCGCAATCCACCGCGTTGAGGAGTTCGAGCGGGTTGAACGTCGCAAGCGGCGGCTGGTAAGGCCGAACCAGAAGCGACTGCTCGCGGATTGCAGCCGGCCCCGACCTCGATCCGATGCGCGTGGGATGTATGCCGCCATCGAACGGCACGCCGAGTATCGCGGCCTGGCTGCCGGTCGGGTCGGTGGAAAACGGCAGATTCATGAATGTTGCCGGACCGAGAAACGGGCCGGTCTTCTGCGGTGGCATTATGCCGATTTTACCCATCATGCACCATTGATCGTCGAACTGTTGTCGGGGAAAGAACCGTGACTTGCACCGGATCGCCCCGGTGCGGGGGCGGCTCTCCGGGAGTAAGGAGAACCGCCCGCCTTCCGTCAGCTGGCGATCGCGTCCAGGTAACGGTTGAGGATGTTGGAGTAGTCGGACGCGTACCAGTCCGCACTCGCGGCCACCTGGACCTTCAGGTTCTCGGGGTTGCCGGGATCGCGCTTCTTCATGTCTTCGGACACCAGCGCGGCCGCCTTCGGGTTGATCGGCCCGTTCCCGAGCATTTCGAAGACCTGTACCTGGGACTGCGGGTCCTGTGCCGCCTTGGCGAACTCCCAGGCCTTCTTGCCCGCGGCCGCCCCCTTGGGCTGAATCCAGGCGCCGGCGAACAGGATGGCCTGGTTGAAGGTGTAGTCCACCTCGCCGTCGGTATCGCGGTTCACGAGCCCGGCGCGCGAATGCCACATGTTCCCCATGACGGCATCGCCGTCACGCATGATCTGCTGGCTTTCCGAACCCGACGACCAGAAGATCGCGTGCTCCTTGATCTCCTTGATCTTCTCGAGCGCGCGGTCGACGTCGACAGGATAGACGTCCTCGGGCGCCACGCCGTCGGCCATGAGCGCTGCCTCGAGCTGGCCCTCGAAGTTCTTGCGGATGGTGCGGGTACCGGGGAAGTCCTTCAGGTTCCAGAAGTCGGCCCAGTTCTCGGGCGCCTTTTCGAAGGCCTTGGTGTTCCAGGCCAGCGCGAAGGAATAGTAGTAGGAGCCCACGCCCCACTTGCCGCGGAAATGGGCCGGCACGGCGTCAGGATCGACGATGGAATAGTCGACCTCCTCGAGAAGCCCCTGCTTGCCGAGATCCACGGCGGCCACGTTGTTGCGGTCGCACAGGTCCCAGGTGACCTTGCCGCTTTCGACCATGGCCTTGATCTTGCCCGACGAGGGGCCCGATCCGTCGATCACGGCGGTCATGCCGGGGTTCGCCTTCTCGTACAAAGCGGCCCAGGTCTTCTTGTGCGCCTCGACGGCGTCGCCGCCCCAGTTCACGATCACGATCTCGTCGCTGGCGGCAAAGGCGGGCGTCAGCTTGAACAGCGCCGGCGAAATGCCCAGCGCGAGTGCGGATTGCAGGAACAGGCGGCGCGGCACAGGGTCCTTGCTGGACTTCTCGACGAGCGCCCTGATCGCGTCTTCCTGGTAAGTCTCGTCATGAAAGTCGTGTGGCTTGCGTTTGGTCATTGCGAATTCTCCTCCATGTGAGATGCGTTGATGGTGGCGGGTGGTGGAAATGCGGGGAAACCGCTGGATCTAGCCATGGCGCGCCTTTTGCCTGCGCTCCATCAGGTCGCGAAGGACCAGTCCGAGTGCGGTGAGAATGATCATGATCGTGCCGATGGCCGCGATCGCTGGGTCGACATTGTCGAACAGCCCGTTCCAGATCTTCTTGGGCAGGGTGTAGACGTGGCGGCTGGTGATGAAGATTGCGACGATGATCTCGTCCCAGCTGGTGATGAAGGCGAAGATCGCGCCGGCGATCATGCCGGGACGGACCTGCGGCAGCAGGACGTACCACAGCGTTTCGCGCGCGTTCGCACCAAGGCTGCGCGACGCCTGCTCGAGACGCGGGTCGAGGTTCACGAGGGATGCTGAGACCGAGAGGATCACGAACGGCAAGGCCTTCATCGTGTGGACCAGGATGATGCCCGGATAGGTGTCCAGGAGATCGACCACGGCCCAGGCCTGATAAAACGCGACGGAGTGAACGATCGGCGGGACGATCATCGGCAGCAGCATCATGATCCGCAGGTTGCGCACGTGGCGATTGTCGAGACGCCAGTTGCCGACGGCGAACAGGGTGCCGAGCACCAGCGCGAGCGTCGCCGCACAGACGCCGACGATCAGACTGTCGCCGATGCTGGTGAGCCAGCCATCCTCGATCAGGGCCTCGTAGTGGCGAAACGAGACACCGTCGTCGGGCCAGGACAGGTATCGCTTCGAGGTGAAAGACACCGGCACGATCATGCTGATCGGCAGGACCAGGAAACAGACGGTGAGCCACGCGATGACGCGGCTGAAGGCAAGGGGTGAACGTTTGAGCTCGCCGTACATCGTCTAGTTCGCTTTCCCCGCGCTGCCGACGTCCATGAAGCGGCTCATGATCACGGAGAGGGTAAGCACCACGACCATCAGGCAGGTGGCGAGAGACGTCGCGAGGCCCCACTTGAGGGTTTCCTGCATCTGGACCGAGATGTATTCGGCAATCATCACGACCTTGCCGCCGCCAAGCAGGGCCGGCGTGATGTAGAAACCCGAAGAGAAGATGGTCACGAGGATTGCCGCTCCGGCGAGACCCGGCAGCGAGAGCGGGAAGAAGACGGTGAAGAACGCCTTGGTGCTGGTGGCGCCGAGCGCACGGGCGGCCGGGACCAGCGACTTGTCGATGGTCTGCATGTTGGCGAAGAGCGGCAGGATGGCGTAGGGCAGCATGTAGTGCACCATGCCGATGATCACGCCGATGTCGTTGCGAACAAGGCGCAGGGGCCGGTCGATCAGGTTGAGACCGATCAGGACATCGTTGAGCATCCCGCGCGGCTGGAGCACCGCGATCCAGGCGAAGGTGCGGATCAGGACCGAGATCCAGAAACTCAGGATGACGAGGAAGAAGATCGCGCGTTGTTCGCGTTCGCGCGCATGCACCATGGCGTAGGCGGTGATGTAGCCGAACAGGAGCGTCAGGGCCGTGGTGATGGCGCAGATATAGACCGTCTTGGCGAGCACGCTCTGAATGGCGGCGTTCTCGAGGATGATCGCGTAGTTTCCAAGACCGAAGACGGGTTCCGTGACCGAGCGGACCATGACCGAAATCACCGGCGTGAGGTAGAGACCGGCGATGAACCCGGCCGGCAGCAGCACCATGAACCAGTAGGCCGAATCGCCGAGGAAGGGCTTTTTCGCAGCCGGGCCTGCCGTTGCGTTGTCAGCCATAGGCATCATCCCCGGTGCCCGGCCGGCCAGAGAGCGGCACGCCGCTCTCCTCGGCCCATCCGACATGGACCCGGTCCCCCCGCTTGGGCGTCCGGCCGCCAAGCGGCACCGAAACCATGAGGTTTCCCGCCAGTTCCGTTTCGACGATGACCTCGTGGACCTGGCCGAAGTAACTCACCTTGGAGATCGTGCCGGGAATCTTGTTGGGGAACCGCTCGTCGGCGGCATCGCACAGAAACAGCCGTTCCGGCCGCAGCGCCACGGAAAACTCACCGTGGACGCCCGCCGTATCACGGCCCGTCAGGCGGAAGGTCTGCCCCTTCACGGTGTAGTCGAACCCGCCGTCCACCACACCGGCTGCCGTGGCCGGCAGGAAATTGCTCTTGCCGAGAAAGTTCGCGACGAAGATCGTGGCGGGATCCTCGTACATGCTGACCGGCGTTCCGAACTGTTCGATACGACCGTCGCGCAGGATCGCGATCCGGTCGGACATCGACAGGGCTTCTTCCTGGTCATGCGTCACGTAGATGAAGGTCGTGCCGACACGGTCGTGGATGTCCTTCAGTTCGCGCTGGAGGTCCTTGCGCAGGGCCCGGTCGAGCGCGCTCAGCGGCTCGTCGAGCAGCAGCAGTTCGGGCTCGAACACGAGGGCCCTTGCAAGCGCGACGCGCTGCTGCTGACCGCCGGACAACTGCTTGGGATAGCGTTCTGTGAGGTGGTCGAGCTGGATCAGCTGCAGGACCTGGCGGATCTTTTCGTCCGCAACGTTCTTGGCGACCCGCCTGATGCGCAGCGGATACCCCACGTTCTGCGCGACGGTCATGTGCGGAAACAGCGCATAGCCCTGGAAGACGAGGCCGAAATTGCGCTTCTCGGGCGGCAGAGACGTGATATTCCGGCCGTCGAGCGTGACGTTTCCGACCGTCGGATTGACGAATCCGGCGATGGTCATGAGCATCGTCGTCTTGCCGGACCCGGAGGGCCCGAGGAGCGTCATGAACTCCCCGGCATCGATTTCAAGCGAGACATCATCCAGGGCCTTGAAGTCCCCGTACGCCTTTGTAACTTTCTCGAACTTCAGCGTCTCTCGCACCGATCCCTCTTAAGTCAACGTCACCCGCAGCACATTCGAGGGATCAGTTAACGAGACCTGTTCAATCAGTTCAAATAATGTTTCTTCGAGAGTCCATATCATTTTATTATGGCTTTCATGCGCAACCCGAGACACGCTCAGGCATGAAGATCCGCCAACTCGAGTGCTTCAAGGCGGTGATGGAAACCGGCACGATGACAGCGGCGGCCCAGCGACTGAACACGTCGCAACCCGGCGTGAGCAATCTCATAGGCGCGCTCGAGCACCAGATCGGCTTCGAGCTTTTCAAAAGACAGAAAGGGCGGCTCTCGCCCACTCCGGAGGCGCGGCAGTTCTATCACATAGCCGAACGCATCGTCGCGGACGTGGAAAGCGCGCACAACACCGCGAGGCTGATCGCGGACGGCAAGCACGGCAACCTGACCATAGCGACGTTGCCCGGGATGAGCCTGACGGCCATTCCGCCGGTGGTCGACCGGCTGCGCAAGGAGCGCCCCCATGTCCGGTTCAAGATCCTGAGCCAGAGCACGGACGCGGTGCGCCTGATGATCCCGTCGGAGCAGTGCGACGTCGCGCTGGTCGAAACGACGGCGGACACCTATGTGGGCGTGACCGAAATCCTGCGGTTCGAATGCGTCGCCGCGCTGCCCGCCGATCACCCCCTGGCGAGCCAGGACGAGATCACGCCGAACCTGCTGGCCGGCGAACCCCTGGCAACGCTCTACCAGGACCACCCGACCACGCAGCAGTTGCAGCGGGCCTTCGTGGCCAGCCAGTTGCCGTGGACGCCGGGCGTGGAATCACGATTGTTCGCCACATGCTGCGAACTGGTGGCGCATGGCGGCAGCGTTTCGCTCGTCGACCCCATGACGGCGGAAAAATATGCGGACCGCGGGGTCGTCACGCGCCCCTTCGTGCCGCGGATCGTCTTCGAGGTCGCTCTGACGCTCCCCGGTGACGGTCCCCATTCCCGCCTCGCGAAAGACTTCATCGCCGCGTTCAAGAACTACGTCGCGCCCTATCTCCTGGACCCGTCCGACCAGGAGTAAGGCACGCCGGTGCGGCTGCCCGGCGTTGCTCGTCCGGAGACGGTCTCAGTCCGGGGCCAGCGCGGCGCGGACGAGTTTCTGGAAGTAGATCGTGCCGGGTTCTTCGGTCGCCGACATGCGGCCGGTATCGTAGACCCCGGCCTCCAGGTTGCGCTGGACGCGCTCGCAGATGTCCAGATCCTCGCGCATCACCGTGCGTCCACTTTCCATGGCCTCGGCTACGCTGACACCCATTTCGGCCGCCTTGGCCTCGTCCGCCCAGTACCAACGCCGCAGACGAACCGCTCCGGGCCCGTCGGGCTCGACGCGTTCGCAATTGAAGCCGTACTCGGAGAAATGCAGGAGGAGGCCTGGAAACTTGTAGATCCAGAACCCCTTGCCGATACGGGTGGGATCGGCTTCGGACGGCTGGTAGGTGACGTCGAAGCCGACGAACCTGCCATTCTCGTATGGCCGGATCTCGATTTCCTCGCCGCCGACCGACTTGCCCAGGCTCTTGTGCACGAAGCCCACGTGGTAGCCCTCGCAGGAATTGTCACCGTAGTTTTTCCAGTTGGCGCGGCCGCCCTCGAGGATCTCGCCCTGGTAGGTCATGTCCGGGACGGCGGGAAAATCTTCGGCAATAGATGTGATCTCTCCAAGCCACGCATCGAGGTCGGGCGCTTCGTCGTCAAGGCACGCGAACACGAGCCCGTTCCAGGTCCCGACCCGGACAGGGAACAGGCCGAACCGGGAGGGGTCTATGTCCCGGCCGAGTTCGAGGCCCGGCGCCCGACGCAATGTGCCGTCGATGTCGTACATCCAGCCGTGGTAGCGGCAGCGCAGGACGCTGCATCGTCCCGGTCCGTCGTCGACGAGCGGTCCCGCCCGGTGGCGGCAGACATTGTGGTAGGCACGCAACTCGCCGTTCTTGCCGCGAATAGCAAAGACCGGACGACCGGCGATGGTGTCCCCCATCGTATCGCCGGGCCGGGCGAGTTGTTCGAGCCGGCCGATCAGGGTCCATTGGGTCGCGAACACGGTTTCGCGTTCCCGGGAGAAAACCTCCGGGTCGCGATACCAGGCTGCGGGCAGTGTCTCGGGCGGTGCTGGAGGCATGGCATGACCGTGCGTTGGGTTGGCGATCGGGTGACCCGCATGAGCCTATGACGATCGCACCGTCGTACAAATACCGCGTGAGCGGTAGGACGGCACGCCGGCGCCTCCACGACAAGACCGGTTTTATCCGCGAAGGGCTTTCGCATCTCCGTCGGGCGAACGTCCCGCCATGCGCCGGGCCATGCGACCGGTCGCCCGCGCACCCCCGCGCAGGCCGAGAAATCCGAGAAGCGCGGCGAGGATACCCGCACCGGCGAATATCCCCCCTTCCATGGTCACCGGAACGGCGGGCTCGTAGTCGTCCAGGGTGCGTGTGGCGATCTCCTTATCCATGCCTTCGAAGAACGACACGGCGCGCGTCACCGGACCGGCATTCTCGATGATCAGCTTGTGTGTCGCGAGCCGTTCGTATCTCTGGATGAGGTCCACGACGCTTTCGCCGCGGCGGCCGAGAAAAACGCTGTCCGACCCGGCATATTCCTCGAGGGCGGCCTCGCGGGTGAGACCGCTCGCCTGCGCATCGGCATCGAACTGCCGGACGAAGGCGGACAACTCGTCGACCGCCCCGCCGAGGCGCTGCTTGTACTGCTGAACGAATTCGGGAACCTGCGAGCCCGTCACGCCGAACACCAGCGCAAGGATGATGACCGGCAAACGAATCAGGAGCGACATTCTCTCTGGCCTCCGGGAGATTCTGTCAGGGCGGCGGACCATATCACGGACCGGCCTTGGCCGGACAGGTGTCCGCGGACTATCGTGTGCGCCCGCAAGCCAAAGGAGACAGGACGGATGGCCGGCCCCATACACTTCACCTATCTTTCCGGCCCTGACGTCGAGGCGCTGGCGCTGACCGACGACGAAATCCTCGACGCGATCACGGAACAACTGCGTGTGCAGGGTGAAGGCAGGACGATGATCGAACCGCGAATGCACATCCACCCCCGGGACGCGAGTGGCCACTTCAACGTGCTGCGGGGCGTTCTGCCCGGCGGCTCATCCGACGGCTATGCCGGGGTCAAGGTCGTCGGCGACTTTCACGACAACTACAAGCTGGGCCTGCCGTCCGAATTCGGAATGCTTCTGCTTTTCGACCCGATGACCGGCACGCCCAGGGCCCTGGTCGACGCGACCGGCATCACCGAGATGCGCACCGGCGCGCTGACGGCGGTCGGCGCCAGGCACCTGGCCCGCAAGGACGCCCGTATCCTCGGACATATCGGTGCGCGGGCGACGAGCTACTGGAACGTGCGCCTGCTCGACCGGATCTTCGACTTCGAGGAGATCAGGGTACATTCGCGCCGGCCGGAAAGCCGCGAGGCCTTCGCCGCACGGCTCCACGAGGACATCGGCAAGACGGTGGTCGTCACCGAAGACTGGCAAAGCTGCCTCGAGGGCGCCGACATCATGGTCGAAGCCTCGCGCCTGCCCGAACCGTTCCCGCATTTCCGCACGGAATGGATCAAACCCGGCGCGCTGGTCATTCCCTACGGCACGATGAGCGCGGTCGAGATCACCCTGACCGACGTGATGGACAAGATCGTCGTCGACGACTGGGGACAGGCGGGCGCGGGGCCCTTCGGTGCGTTGCGACGCCATGTCGACGAGGGCAAGCTCACCACCGACACGCTTCATGCGGAACTGGGGGAGATCGTCGCGGGGCTCAAGCCCGGACGCGAAAGCGATGACGAGACGATTCTCTTCTGGCACCGTGGCCTGTCCCTGTCGGACATCGCGCTGGGTTCGGCAATGCTTGAGAAAGCTGCACGCCTCGGGATCGGTCAGCAGCTCCTCTACGCCAACGGCTGAACCGCACGAAAAGCGAAGTCCCGAACACGCCGGCGGCGCGCCCGGGACCCCGCTCCCCTCCCCTCGAGGATCTGATCACCTTGTCAGGCGAAGTTCCTGGACGCCCGACGCGATGGTGCGGAACGCAGCGATGAGTTCCTCACCATTGTCGGCGTCGAAATAGTGCGTGTCGTCGTCTGTGGCGCAGGCCTGCAGCAGCCGTTCGGCCGAACGCGGTGCCTGGAACGCCACGGAATAGACGATGATTCCGTCGTCTTTCATGTTGTCGCAGAGTTCTCGTGCCTGGGCCGAGGAATTGCCGTTCCTGCCCACGAAGCTCGTATTGAACTGTCCGTCGGTCATCAGGATCGCGACCTTCACCGTCCCCTTGTCGCCGTGCGTGACCGGCCGGCTTCCCGATGGCCAGATGCCCGACCATTTCGGCGACAACGTGTACCAGGACCAGGAAATGCCCAGGTGGCCCGCGGTGCTGCCGCGTGCGGGCAGGCTGCGGATGGTCCCGATCAGCCGGTCGCGGGAGTCGGTCAGCGGTTCGACCGACATGCTCGGACAACTCGCCGTATCCTGGCGCAACGGCTGAACGTGGGGTGCGGAGTCGCGGAACGCATGGCGGCCGCCGCGTTCGGTCACGCAGGTGTTGTGCGAACGCCTGCCGGTGACTTCCTCGGCATAGTCTCCCGCATTCACCGCGGAGCTGTAGGGCACGAGCGAGATCCGGACCTTCCCGTCCCGCCTGCGGCCTTCCGGCAGGAGGGTATCCACCACCTCTTCGGCCGCTTCGCGGAGATCCGCGATCTTGCTGCCCGCCATCGATCCCGTCGTGTCGAGCATGAGGGACATCTCGACCGGCCTGGTCGCATAAAGAGCGGCCGACTGAACGCCGACCGTCAGGACCTCGTATCCCGCGATCTGCATGAAGCTGGTCGGCAGCGTCGCCTGCGCATCGACCTCGACATTGCCGGTGACGACGTTCGCGGACAGGTCAAACGACTTAATCCTGACCCCCGGAACTCCCATGGACAGAAGGTTGGAATCGAAATAGCGCCGCGCGAACTCTTTCGCCGCGTCGACGCTCTCTCCGTCCGCGATCTGACGTGCTGCCGCCAGCGTCGCGGAATCCAGCGCATTCGCCACGGCCGCCTTCACGTTCAGTGCCCGCGAGAAATCTATGGCCATGCCGACCGCCATGATGATGACGGGAAAGGTGATGCCGAATATGATCGCCACGGATCCTTCGCCGGTCTCGCCGAAGCGGCGGACCTTTCGCATGAACCGGTAAATCGAGTGCTTCGGGGATGGCAGGATCATCGGTTTCTTCCGTCGGGTGAGCAGGGGTCACCCGGACGGAACGCAAGGATCCGGCCAGATAAGAAATCGATTCAGTTTTCCGGGGCATCGCCTTGGTTTTCCGGAACTTTTTGGCAGACGTCAAGTTGGTCCACCCGGCCGTACCCGCATGCGAACCGTCCCGTCCGGAAGCAGAACGTACCGGAACGGGACACCTGGTCAGATCCGCAGATGCTTCAAAATTTATCTATGCCGTTTCTCGGATTTTAAGACACATCTGTTTCAATTGCCGGGTAGTCACAAATGCGGGTGAGGCTCATGACGACCAAGCGCAGTGGAAAATCGAAGAAGCGGCAGGGACTTGCGAAGTCGCATCGCTCGGCCATCGCGGCCGCGTTCTGCGTCACGATCATCGGCGGATTTGCCTTCGCCGTATCTCAGCTCAACGGCGTCGGCGTCGGTGAAATCGCGCTGACGGCGGAAAAGGTCGAAAAGATGCGGGCCTTCCAGTCCAGGACGAACAGGAAGCCCCTTTTCCGGAAGAACAGCGACGCGGTCACGCGCGACGGTGTTCGCGGCCATGTTGACATCGACAAGTCCACGGGCCGTCTCGTCATGGAACTCACGGACCGTCATGGCGCACCCATCGACAACGCGCATGTCGTGGCAAGGGTGACGGAGCCCGACAAGGCGACGTCATCCGGTCAGAAAATGCTCCTGAAACGCGGCAAGGGTGCGGAGTACGCAGCCGACCTGAACGCCAACCGTTCCGGGGCGTGGGTGGTCGCGGTCACGGCGACCGATCATTCCTCGGATGCCGGAAACCCGTTCCTGTTCCACATCGAAAAAACCTTCCAGGTCGGGTCCGCCGACAGCAACTGAAGCCGCGACACGCCGCCATTGCCCGGCCGGCATGGGCTTTCGACCTGATCTGAATCCCCCTTGTGCATGTACGGGCCGCCGATGTGCGGCTCGCGCCACCGGTGGTCATGCCTCTATTGCCCGGGGTGCTTGGGCCGCACTGGGAAGCCCGATAGCCGGATTGGTCCGGAACGTCTTGATTTCCCTCGTATTACTCAAAATGTAATGAACATCTTTCACCGGTGTTAGGCCGGAAGTGGTTTGGTTGCCGGATCATCATCCGGGGGCAACGGACCAAATGAAAAGCAACGCAGTCACAATCGATTCCATTCTCGCCGACATTCCCAACAACAAGGGGGTTCTCGCGACGCTCGTCATCGCGACGATCCTCGTGATCGGACTGATCGTCGGCCTGACGCAGCTTCGAAACGACTCCATCGGCCAGATCGCGCTGACGGAGGAGAAGATCGAGCGCATGCGCGCCTTCCACAACGAAAGCAAGCGGCGCGCCCTCTTCGGCCGGCCCGACGGCACCGTGACACGTGACGGGATTCGCGGAAAACTGAGCCTCGACAGACACTCGGGCGAACTCGTGATGGAACTCACCGACCGCCACGGCGCCCCTATCAACGATGCTCACGTCATCGCCCAGGTCTCGACCCCGAACATTCCGTTCTCCGATACCCAGAAAATGCTTCTGCGACAGACATCCGGGGCACGCTATGCGGTCAATCTCGATACGAACGCGTCGGATACCGTCGTCGTCGCCATCACGGCGTCGGACACCGACCCGGGCGCCTACACGTCATTCCTTTTCCACATTGAGAAGACGTTCAGGCGGCACGAACTGCGACTTCACTGAATCTTTTCGAACGCCGCCGTGAACCCGACCAGGGTGACCGGGACGTTGATCGGCTGACGGGCGAGATTCTGGAAGGTCACGATCATCGTCGCGCCTTTCTTGAGCGCGGTCAGCATCTCGTCCTCGACGCTCAGGCTGGCATAACAACCCTTCGCGTCGCAGGTTTCGACCGGTACGCCGAAAGCTTGCGTCTGGTCGATCTTGATCGTCGTACCGGCCGGCAGATAGAGGCCATGGGGCAGGTTCAGCGTCATCAGAGGACGGACGTCGCCGGACGGTCTCCGCACGAGAACGCTCAGGAGCGTCTGCTTCGTCTTGGTCAACTGGATGCTCTGGACGACCCGGCAGTTGGTTTTCTCCCCGAGATCGTCCTGGTCGCACTTGGCGCTCCAGTTCGTCTCCGGCGGTTTCTCCTCGGCGACGAGATTGGTCGCGTCCTGCTTTCCGCCGGGATCAGCCGGCGTCGGCTTGGGAACCGTGGCCGTCGCGGCCTGCGCCATGCGCTGCAGGCCTGCCGCTTCGGGAACGCCCGGAAACACCAAAAGGCCGCAAAGCATCGCTGCCGCGCCAATGGCGCGGCCCTGCAGTCTTCGCTCGGTCGGTCTTACGGACACACGGCAACCCTCGCCAAAGGCACCCGTCCTTCTCTTAGGACAGGTTTCATTTTCAACGTATGAGACAGATTGTCCAGCCATTGCCCCGGCGGGAGGAACCCGTCAGGCGAAATGTCCGAGCGCCTTCTCCACGGCACGGGCGACGGCCAGGAGCCGGCGATCATCGCCGTTTCGCGACATCAGCATGAGCCCGACCGGGGCTTCGCCACGGACATGACACGGCATGGAGATGGCGCACGTATCGAGAAAATTCCCGACGGACGTATTCCGCAGCATCGCCATGTTGTTCTTCACGTAGTTCTCCATGTCACCGTCCACGATCGGCTGGATCTCCGGCGGGACCTGCATGCAGGTGGGCATGACGTAGGCGTCGAACTGCTCGCTCTGCCGATTGAACCTGTCCGTCATGCGCCGCCGCGCCTCGATCGTGTCGATCAGGTCAGCCGCCGACTGCGTGGCGCCGCCTTCGATCCGCGCACGCACGCGCTGGTCGTAGAGATCACCGCTCGTGTCGATGAGCTCGCGATGAAGCGCCCAGGCCTCGGCGGCGGCAAGCCCGCCCTTGGCATTTATCGACGGCAGATCGGCCCAGTCGGGACAGTCGATGTCCCGCAGCACGCACCCCGCCTCCGAGAGGCGTTCCAGCGCCTTTTCGAACGCCACGGCCACGGTGTCCTGCAAACCGTCCAGCACGAAGGTCTGCGGGACGGCGAGCCTGAGTCCGCGGGCCGGCATTTCGGAGGGTGCTTCGATCCTCTCGCCGGCCAGGGCCGCGTCGGCGAGTGCGCAGCACGTCACCGTGCGCGCCAGCGGGCCCACCGAATCGAGGCTGGACGACAGCGGGTAGACGCCGTCCTGGGGAACCCGCGAGGCGGACGGCTTGAACCCCGTGATGCCGCAGCAATGGGCGGGTATGCGGCACGATCCGCCGGTGTCGGTGCCCATGCCGACGGCCGCCATGCCATCGGCCACCGAAACAGCCGCGCCCGACGACGAACCGCCCGGGATGCGCCGGTTCGCCCGGTCCCAGGGGCTGGCCGGCGTCCCGTAGTGCGGGTTAATGCCGAGACCGGAAAACGCGAATTCGGTCATGTTCGTGCGCCCGATCAGGATCATTCCCGCGGCGCGAAGACGGGCGGCGGCGATGCTGTCCTGACGGACGGGCCCACGTTCGAACGCCCAGGAGCCGGCACGCGTGACCTGGCCGGCGACGTCGAACAGATCCTTCATCGAAACCGGGATGCCGGCGAGAGGAGAGACCCGCAAGCCGCGTTTCAGGTCCGCGTCCACGCGGTCGGCGGAGGCACGCGCGCCTTCGGCGTCGACCTGCAGGAAAGCACGCTTTCCCTCGCCGTCGGGATCCTCGATCCGCGCCAGGCACTGTTCGACCAGTTCCCTCGACGTCGTTCTGCCGGAGGCCAGGTCCTCCCCGAGTTCGGCGACCGGTTTCAGGCTCATCTTGTTGTCCTCTTCAATGCCCGCTGTCCGCGGACTATGCCCCAAAGATCGGAAGTGCGAAACGCCCGCAATGAGTGTCCCTCACGGTTTTTTCCGATCTGCGGGCCGTGGCCCGCGAGCCGCGGCGAGGCTGACCGTCAGACCGGCCGGGCGGCGTGCCGGCGTGAGCAATATGGCGGCCAAGACCATGCCTCCCGCGAGCATGTGCACGGGTGTCACCGCCTCTGCGAAGGCCAGCCAGCCGACGAAGAACATTGTCGGCAATTCGATGCTCCCGGCAACCGCGCTCTTGACCGCGCCGATGCGCGGCGCGCAGACGGTGTAGAGAAGCTGCGGGACAAGAGCGGTCGCGATCGCAAGCCCCAGGATGAGCCACCAGTGGCCCGCATCCGACGGAAACACCTGCCGTGCCTCGAGCGGCAGGACCAGCGGCAGAAGGCCGATCACAGAACCGAGCGTGACGCATGCGATCCGCGCGATGGGCGCGATCTTCACGAGTTTTTCGGTGAGGATGTTGATCGAAATACCGAAGCTGCATGGCGCGGCCAGTGCGAGGATCAGGGCCGGGTCGAGGCGCAATCCGTCCATGCCCGGCAGCATGGCGACAACCGCCGCGCCGAAGACGAGCGCCCCGGCAAGCATGGCGCGCGGCACGGGCCGGTTTCCGAACCACAGCCAGGACACGAGCAGGGTGAAGATGGGGTAGGTCATGTACAGCACGCCCGCGGTGGCCACAGGCACGGTCTCGAGCGCCTTGACGTAGCCCACCCAACCGACGCCCATGGAAGCACCCGCCGCGATCCCCCACAGGGTCGTGGTCAGCTGGCCGCGCGCGAGCGCAAGGAAGGGGCACAGCGCGACGGCCGTCAGCACGTACCGGAAAAACGCGATCGCCGGTGCGGCGATCCCCGCTGCGCTGAGTTCCCTCGCAAAATAGGGCACCAGCCCGAACGTGAAGGCGGCGAACATGATCGCGACCGTAGCGATACCGGGACGATCGAGGACCGAAGGCGCGGATGGAGTCGGGGAAACGGATTGAAAGGTCATTTCGAGCACCTATCACCGCATCCGGCAAAAGGGAAGTTCAGTGATCCGTGCCGCTGGCGTCGCTTGCGGACCCGCCGCACGACCCTGCAAAAAATCCATCCGGTCACATGCAACGGGCGCCGCTGGTGTAGACTGCCGCCGACTCAAGGCTGTCTCGACACGGGCGATCTCCCATGCACCACTCCCAGTTCCGCATCCTGCGGCAATTGCGTTTCGGCCCCCTTTTCGTGACCCAGGCCCTGGGCGCCTTCAACGACAACCTGTTCAAGAACGCGCTCGTCATTCTCGTGACCTACGTCCTGGCGGAACGCGCCGGGCTCGACGCCAAGCTGCTGGTGACGCTCGCGGCGGGGATCTTCATCCTGCCCTTCTTCCTGTTTTCAGCCACCGCGGGCCAGATCGCCGAACGCTACGAGAAGTCACGGCTGATCCGCACGATCAAGCTCGCGGAACTGGTGCTGGCGGGCCTCGCCGCAACGGCTCTCTACGTGCAGGACATATGGCTTCTGCTGTTCATACTCTTCCTGCTCGGCGCGCAATCGACGTTCTTCGGTCCGCTCAAGTACTCGATCCTGCCGCAGCATCTGGAGGAAGACGAACTGATCGGCGGCAATGCGCTGATCGAGACCGGTACGTTTCTCGCGATCCTGCTGGGCACGATCACGGGCGGCCTGCTCATCCTCGGCGAAAGCGGCCCCGCGGTGATTTCCTTCCTGGTCCTGCTCTGCGCGGCGGCCGGGTTTCTCGCCAGCCGGTTCATCCCCGTCGCTCCGCCAACCGCGCCGGACCTGCGCATCAACTGGAACCCGGTGACCGAAACTGCGGCCATCGTCGGTCATGCCGCCGGACAGCTCGGCATCTTCCGGGCGATCCTCGGGATCTCGTGGTTCTGGCTCTTCGGCGGCATCTTCCTCGCCCAGTTTCCCACCTATGCCAAGGAAACGCTCGGCGGGGACGAGACGGTGGTCACGCTCTTCCTGACCGTCTTCTCGGTCGGCATCGGCGTGGGCTCGCTCCTGTGCAACAAGCTGCTGTCCGGCGAGGTCTCCGCGAAGTTCGTGCCGCTGGCGGCAATCGGCATGTCGGTCTTCTGCATCGACCTGTTCTTCGCCAGCGTGCGCATGAACACGAACGGGCAGTTGCTCGACGCCATCGCGTTCCCGCAACAGGCGGGCGGCATCCGGATTCTCTTCGATCTTGCCATGATCTCCATCTTCGGCGGCATCTACATCGTACCGCTCTACGCCATTCTCCAGGACTGGAGCGACCCCGCCCACCGCTCGCGGACCATCGCCAGCAACAATGTCGTCAACGCCGCCTTCCTCGTGCTGTCCGCGCTGGCGACAATCGCCATGCTGTCGGCCGGTTTCACCATCCCGCAGGTCTTTCTCGCGGCCGCGATCGCCAACACCGTCGTCGCCGTCTACATCTGCAAACTCCTGCCGGAGGAAACGGTCAAGGGCTTCGCAACCGCGATCTTCCGCACCTTCTACCGTCTGGAGGTCCGGGGGCTGGAGCATTACCGCGCGGCCGGCGACCGGGTGGTCATCGTGGCCAACCACACCTCCTTCCTGGACGGGCCGCTGCTCGGCGCAATCCTGCCCGACAAGGCCGTCTTCGCGATCAACACGCACATCGCCAGGGCATGGTGGGTGAAGCCCGCGTTCCTCTTCTTCGACCTCCTGCCCGTCGACCCGACGAATCCGTTTGCCGCCCGGACCATGGCCAAGGCGGTGATGGAGGGGCGCAAGTGCGTCATCTTCCCCGAAGGACGGATCACCCTGACCGGGGCGCTGATGAAGGTCTACGAGGGACCGGGCGCGATCGCCGATCTCGCGGATGCCGCCCTGCTGCCCGTGCGCATTGACGGCGCGCAGTACTCCCGCTTTTCGCGCCTCAGGGGCAAGATGCGGCTGCGGTGGTTTCCCAAGATCACGGTGACCTTCCTCGAACCGCGCCGGTTCGACATTCCCGACGACCTGAAAGGACGCGCCAAGCGCCAGGAGATCGGCAACCGTCTCTACGACGTCATGACGGACATGATCTTCGAGACGAGCGAGCGCGAGGTCCCGCTGTTTCCCGCCCTGCTCGACGCGCGCAAGGCGCATGGCGGTGGCCACGTCGTCATCGAGGACGTGGAGCGCCACCCCGCCAGCTATTCCCGCATTGTCACGGGCTCGTTCGTGCTCGGACGCCGTATCGCCGCAATGACGGAGCCCGGAGAGCGCGTCGGCGTGCTGCTGCCCAATGCGCTCGGCGCCGTGGTGACGTTCTTCGCGCTCCAGGCCTTCGGCCGGGTGCCGGCCATGCTCAATTTCTCGACCGGCGCCCGCAACATGGTGGCTGCCTGCGAGACCGCGGAAATCCGGGTCGTGCTGACGTCGCGGCGGTTCATCGAACTCGCCAAACTCGACGACGCGGCAGCCGCCATATCGCAGACATGCAAGCTCGTGATGCTCGAGGACCTGCGCGCGGAACTCGGACTTTTCGCGAAACTCCGCGGAATGCTGGAATCGATCTTCGCGGGCCATGTCTACCGGCGCACGGCCCGGAACGTGACGGCAGGGGATCCGGCCGTGGTTCTTTTCACGTCCGGCTCGGAAGGCGTTCCCAAAGGCGTCGTCCTCAGCCACCGGAACATCCAGGCGAACCGTTTCCAGCTGACCGCGCGGGTCGACTTCAACCCCTCGGACATCGTGTTCAACGCCCTTCCCGTCTTCCATTCCTTCGGCCTCACCGGGGGTCTCCTCCTGCCGATCCTTTCGGGCATTCGCACGTTTCTCTATCCCTCGCCGCTCCACTACCGGATCGTGCCGGAACTGGTCTACGACACGAACGCCACCATCATGTTCGGCACGGACACCTTCCTGGCCGGCTATGCGCGCTCGTCCCACCCCTATGACTTCTACAGCCTGCGCTATGTCTTCGCGGGCGCCGAGAAACTGAAACCCGAGACCAGACAGACGTGGTCGGAGAAGTTCGGCCTGCGGATATTCGAGGGCTACGGCGCCACCGAGACCGCGCCCGTCATCGCCACCAACACGCCGATGCAGTTCAGGGCGGGCACCGTGGGGCGCATCCTGCCGGGGATCGACTACCGGGTCGTGCCCGTGCCGGGCATCGAGAAAGGCGGTCGGCTGGAAGTCTCCGGTCCCAACATCATGCTGGGTTATCTCCGCCACGAGGCGCCGGGCCGGCTCCACCCTCCCGCCGACGGCTGGTACGACACGGGGGATATCGTCGAGATCGACGAAGACGGTTTCGTCACCATCGCCGGCCGCGCCAAGCGCTTCGCCAAGATCGCGGGCGAGATGGTCTCGCTCGCGGCCGTGGAGACCCATGCGGCCCAGGTCTGGCCCGGCAACGCGCATGCGGCCGTGTCCATCCCGGATGACCGCAAGGGCGAGCAGGTGGTGCTGGTGACGGACAGGCAGGGCGCGGCGCGAAAGGATCTTCTCGACGACGGGAAATCACGCGGCATATCGGAACTCATGATCCCGCGCGAGATCCTCACCGTCGACACCCTGCCCGTGCTCGGCACCGGCAAGACCGACTATGTCGCCCTGCAGGCCATGGTCGCGGAGGCGTTTCCCGGTACGGCGTAAGTCCGGGCTGGGGCCGTGCATGCGGGCGAAGGACCATGCGGTTGCGAAGCGGGGCGTAGATACCGCCGCAGCACGGGTAGATACCGCCGCATGGATTCCAGCTTTCGCTGGAAATTCGGGTGGGGTGCGGGTCGAGGGCAGGAATGCAAACCCTCTCGCGGTCAAGACTTCCGTGGTGACGGCTGAAGGCATGTCGCGTGGGCAGGGCGGTGCAATACCCTCCCCGAATTTCCAGCGTAAGCTGGAATCCAGTACGGCAGCCGAAAAGGCAAACCGCCCCTACCGCCAGTCGAACCCCACCTTCCCGACCTGGCCGACCTCCCCAAAAATCCCCACCCGAATTTCCAGCGAAAGCCGGAACCCAGTACGGCAGACGAATAGGCGAGCCGCCCCTACCGTCAGTTGAACCCTACCTTCCCGATCGGACCCGCCTCGCCAAAAAGCCCCACCCGAATTTCCAGCGAAAGCTGGAATCCAGTACGGCAGACGAAATGGCGAGCCGGCCCTATTTCCAGTCGAGCCCTACCTTCCCGGCCCGGCCGGCCTCCCCAAAAAGCCCCGCCCGAATTTCCAGCGAAAGCTGGAATCCAGCGCGGCATACGAATAGGCGAGCCGTCCTTATTGCCAGTCGAACCCTACCTTCCCGACCGGACCGGCCTCCCTAAAACGCCCCCTCCCGAAATTCCAGCGAAAGCTGGAATCCAGCGCGGCAGACGCAAAGGCGAGCCGGCCCTATTGCCAGTCGAGCACGACCTTTCCAGCCTCGCCCGCGGCGGCGATTCTGAAGGCTTCCTCGTAGTCGTCGACGCCCATGCGGTGGGTGATGATCCCGCGCACGTCGAGGCCGCTTTCGAGCATGGCGAGCATCTTGTGCCAGGTCTCGAACATCTCTCGGCCGTAGATGCCCTTCAGGTTGACCATGCGGAAGACGACCTTCGACAGGTCGAAGACGAACGGCCGGGCCGGAACGCCGAGCAGTGCGATGCGTCCGCCCATGACGAGATGGTCGATCATCTGGTCGAGGGCGGCGGGCGCGCCGCTCATCTCCAGCCCGACGTCGAACCCCTCCTTCATGTGCAGTTCGGCCATGACGTCGCGCAGGTCTTCCTCGGTGACGTTGACCGGACGCACGTCCGCGACTTCGGCCGCCAGTTTCAGGCGTTCGAGATTGACGTCCGTGATGACGACATGGCGGGCGCCCGCCTGCCGGGCGACGGCCGCGCTCATGATCCCGATCGGACCGGCGCCGGTGATGATCACGTCCTCGCCGACGAGTTCGAAGGCGAGCGCCGTGTGCACCGCGTTGCCGAGCGGGTCGAGGATCGCACCGATCTCATCGTCGATCTCGTCGGGCAGAGGGATGATGTTGAAGGCCGGAATCCGGACATATTCCGCGAAGGCGCCGGGCAGGTTCACGCCGATGCCCTTGGTGTCGGGATCGAGATGGTATTTCCCGGCCCGAGAGGCGCGGCTGTTCATGCCCACCACGTGCCCTTCGCCGGACACGCGCTGGCCGACCTTCAGCTTGGTGACGTCCTCTCCGACGTCGGCGATGACACCGGCGTATTCGTGGCCTGTAATCATGGGTACGGGGATGGTCTGCTGTGCCCAGTCGTCCCAGTTGTAGATATGGACGTCCGTCCCGCAGATGCCTGTCTTGTGGACCTTGACGAGGACGTCTTCCGGTCCGATCTCCGGCACCGGGGCGTCGATCATCCAGATGCCCGGTTCGCGTTTCTGTTTTGCAAGTGCCTTCATCTCAGGAGATCACCCCGACGGTCTTGCCGGCGTCGATGAATGCGGCGACGGCGGTTTCGATGTCATCGTCGGTCAACGCGGCCGACATTTGCGTGCGGATGCGGGCCGCACCCTTCGGCACGACCGGGAAGAAGAAGCCCGCGACATAGACCCCGCGCCGGTCGAGCTCGGCGGCGAGCCGCTGGGCCATGGTCGCCTCGTGGGTCATCACCGGAATGATGGGCGTCTCACCGGGCAGCAGCTCGAACCCGGCGTCCGTCATCTTCTGCCGGAAGGTTGCCGTGTGAGCCATGAGACGGGCGCGCAGGTCGTCGGCACGTTCGGCGATTTCGATGGCCTTGATGGAGCCGGCGACCACAGCCGGCGCCAGGCTGTTGGAGAACAGGTACGGCCGGGCGCGCTGGCGCAGCAGGTCGATGGCCGGCTGCGGGGCCGCGATGAACCCGCCCATGGCGCCGCCCAGGGTCTTGCCGAACGTGCCGGTGACGATGTCGACCCTGTCGCCCACGCCCGTCAGGGCGGGCGTTCCCGCCCCCCTTTCGCCGAGATGGCCGGTGGCGTGGCAGTCGTCGATCATCACCATTGCGCCATGGGCCTCCGCGAGCGCACAGATCTCGGGAAGTCTTGCCACGTAACCGTCCATGGAGAAGACGCCGTCCGTGACGATCAGCCTGAACCGGGCGCCCTCCCGGTCGGCCTGCCTGAGCTGATCCTCGAGTGCGTCCATGTCGGAGTTGGCATAGCGGTAGCGCTTCGCCTTTGACAGCCTGACCCCGTCGATGATCGACGCGTGGTTGAGGCTGTCGGAGATGATGGCGTCGTCCGGGCCGAGCAGCGTCTCGAAAATGCCGCCATTGGCATCGAAACAGGCGGCGAAAAGGATCGCGTCGTCCTTGCCGAGATAGTTCGCGATCGCGCGCTCCAGTTCGCGGTGGATGTCCTGCGCGCCGCAGATGAAGCGAACCGACGCCATGCCGAAACCGTGGCTGTCGATGGCGTCGCGGGCGGCCTGTTCGATCTCCGGATGGTGGGCGAGACCGAGATAGTTGTTGGCGCACAGATTGATCATCTCGCGCTGCCGGCCATCCTCGGAAATCGCGATCCGGCCCGACTGCGGCGTCGTGATGAGACGTTCACGCTTGTAGAGTCCCGCGGCGTCTATCTCGGAGAGAGTGGCCGCGAGGTGATCGGTGAATTCGGCTTGCATGATCGACTCCCTTCAGGCGTTTTCCAGTATATTGGATTTTTGTCCTCGACAAGCACTATTTCGAACAAGCCGCGCCTTCGTCGCGGGGCCATGCGTGACGGGTGTGGACGTTCACCGGTAGAGCACCACAAGAAGTCCATGCGCCGTCTCGTCACCGCGGTTCACGATGCAATGCGCCGTGTCGGCCGCATAGCGCGCAGTCTCGCCCCGGTTCAAGGTGACCGTGCAACTCCCGCTGGAGACTTCGAGACCGTCGGACATGGCGGTGAAATGTTCTCGCGATCCGGGGGCATGGGCCTCGCTGTCGAGCCTGCCGCCGGGTGCGAACGCGATGTCGTACCATTCCGTGTCGCCGGCCAGGCGGGGCGAGGACAGGATCCTCAACCGGCACTTGCCGTCCGCGCTGCGGATTTCCGGCGTCTGCGCGGCGGTCAGCACCTCGATCCGGTCTTCCCCGGAGGAGGCCGCGCTGCCGCCGATCAAGTCGGCGATCTCGATGCCGAGCGCCTGGGTCAGGCCCCAGAGCACGGCGAAGGTCGGGTTCGCCTGCCCGCGCTCGATCTGGCTCAGCATGGATTTCGACACGCCCGAGAGCGACGCCAGTTGCTCGAGCGTCAGCTTGCGCGTCTTGCGCTCCCGCTGGATCGTCGGGCCGATGCGCGGAACGTTGGGAGCCACGGGATGAACCTCATGTGCGGTCGGGAGCGGACGTTTCTGCCTGGCGCCAGCATACACCAGCCGACAATCGAATAAACGCGCCTTCGCCGCCGAGCCCCTGCTGTTTGCGGGACGAGCGATCCGGGATCGAGCAAAACACAGGCTGCGGTCTGGAACGGTCCCGGGTCTACGCCCGGGATACGCGTTCGTTTCCCGGACGAGCGGAGGCGAGATCCGGGAGCGTAAAGAACACAGGCCTCGATCTGAAACGGTCCCGGGTCTGCGCCCGGAATACGAGATCGGTTCCCGAACGAGCGCACGCGAGATCCGGGAGCGTAAAGAACACAGGCTTCGGTGTGGGACGGTCCCGGGTCTGCGCCCGGGATACGAGATCGGTTCCCGAACGAGCGCACGCGAGATCCGGGACCGTAAAGAACAAAGGCTTCGATCTGGAACGGTCCCGGGTCTGCGCCCGGGATACGAGATCGTTTCCCGGACGAGCGGAGGCGAGATCCGGGATCGCGGAAAACACAGGCTTCGGTTTGGGACGGTCCCGGCTCAAGGCCGGGACACGGGGCTATGTGAGGTGCCCGGGGCTACAAGAGGTGTCCGGGGCTATGAGATGTGTCGATGGGAACACCGGTCTCAGAACGGCATGCAGACCCGCGCCGATCCGATCGCGGGCAAACCGGAAGCGGTCGCCAACGTCGTCTAGACTCCCTTGCCCGACTGAAGCGACGATTCCAGCCCCTCGAGCATCTTCCGCGACGGATAGTCGATGGTCATCATGCCGCCGTCCACGACCAGCGTCTGTCCGGTGATGAATGAGGCCTCGTCGGACGCCAGGAAATGAACCGCCGCGGCGATCTCGTCGGGCGTGCCCATGCGGTCGAGCAGTGACGGGGGCATCTCCCACGAACCGTCGGCCGAGCCCGACGCCGTCGCTTCCAGGTCGGGATCGGTGGCGATCCAGCCGGGGCTCACGCCATTGACCCTGATGCCGTGGGGCGCGGCTTCGGCGGCGAAGGCCCGGGTCATGCCTTCCACACCGGCCTTAGCCATGCAGTAGAGGCCCCAGTTGCCGTGCCACGTGGCGGTGGAGGCGATGTTGACGATCGCCGTTCCCCCGCATCCGATCATGACCGGCAGGGCATGGGCGGATACGAAATATCCCGAATCGAGATTGCCACCCCGCATGATGTCCCAGCGTTTTCCCGGGCTGTCGTCCGGCGCGATGCCGCTGCGCCGGCCGCCGAAACCCGCGTTGTTGACGACGATGTCGAGGCGACCGAGGCGGCCAGCGACGGTTTCGATCATGCGCTCCACGTCCGCCTCGACCGAAAGGTCGAGCGCGGCATGGCATGCCTCCACGCCGAGTCCGCGAAGCTCGGCCTCGACCGCCGCGCATTTCGCCGGGTCCCTTCCGGCGATGGCCACGTCCGCACCTTCGCGCGCAAAGCGCAGGGCGATGCCCCGCCCGATGCCGGAATTGCCTCCCGTCACGAGAACCGCCCTGCCCTTCATCGGCTCTCTCCGGCCATGATGCGGGCGAACTCGTCGCGATCCGCGTTGGCGCCGGTGAGGATGACGGCCGCCTTGCGGCCCGCCTTGCGCCCGCGCTCCTGCATGAGGGCGGCGAGCGCCGCCGCGCCGGCCCCTTCCGCGGCGTTATGGGTATCCGAATACATCGCCCGCATGGCGTCCCGGATCTCGTCGTCGGTGACCGTGACGATCCTGTCGGCGTTCGCACAGATCGTCTCCACGGCCTCGGGCACCGGCACGCGGCAGGCGACGCCGGCGGCAAAGGTCTCGGACCGGTTCGAGGGCACCGGCTTGCCGGCCTCGAAGCTCAGCTTGTAGGTCGGCGCACCTTCCGCCACGACGCCGATCACGTCCGCCTTCGAGCCGACCGCGTTGCGCGCCGAAATCACTCCGCAAATGCCCGAACCCAGACCGATCGGGACGTAGACCGCATCGAGATCCGGCACCGCGCGAAAGAGCTCCAGGCCATAGGTCCCGACACCGGTGACAAGTGTGCGGTGGAAGCTCGGCATCATGTAGAGGCCGTCGCGTTCGGCCAGCATCGCGGCATGTTCGTAGGCCGCCTGGAAATCGTGTCCGTGGACCACCAGGTTCGCGCCCTGGCATTTCATGGCGGCGTTCTTTTCCACCGCGTTGCCTTCGGGCACCACGATGGTCGGCTCGATGCCGAACCGCCGTGCGGCCACGGTGACGCTCTGTCCGTGATTGCCGGTGCTGGCCGCGATCACGCCCTGCCGGTTGCCGGCGTCCGCGCGTTCGCCCATGAAGACGAGGCCGCCGCGGATCTTGAACGCGCCGGTCGGTGTGTGGTTCTCATGCTTGACCCAGACCTCGCACCCGACGCGCTCGCCGAGCAAGGGCCACGCATATTGAGGTGTCGGTCCGAAGGTAGCGTGCACGGTTTCGCATGCCGCCTCCAGTTCCCCCAGTGTCGCCGTGCTCACGTCCTGCCTCCTTCGTTTGCCTGATATACGCTCCGGCATATCCGCCGCGGGACGAGGTTTCAAGGCGCAGCGGCATCGGGCGGACGCTACAGCGCCCCCGGGAAACGCAGGAAGGAACTCGGTTCAGCGATCGACGGTGGAGAGATATTCGCGCATGGGTTCCAGGCTGCTGGTGTGATACCGCGTCCGGAAGGTCTGGTCGCCGGCGGTCGACATGTCGGGAAGTTCGTGTGCGATTCCCTTGTGGCAGTCGATGCAGGTCTTCTCCCCGCTGGTCAGCAGCCGCTCGTGGGCGCTGGCGGCACGAGGGCTCTGGCGCGTGAAGTCCATCGACTTTTCCGAATGGCAGTTGCGGCATTCGAGGCTGTCGTTGGACTTGAGCCTCGCCCATTCGCGCTGCGCGAGTTCGAGCCGCTTGGCCTGGAACTTCTCGCGCGTGTTGATCGTTCCGAAAATCTTGCCCCAGACCTCCTTGGAGGCCTGCATCTTGCGGGCGATCTTGTGGGTCCATTCATGCGGCACGTGGCAGTCCGAGCACTTTGCGCGGACGCCCGACCGGTTGGTGAAATGTATCGTGCGCTTGAGCTCGACCAGCACGTTGTCCCGCATCTCGTGACAGCCGGTGCAGAACGCTTCGCGGTTGGTGAATTCGAGCGCGGTGTTGAATGCGCCCCAGAACACGACACCCGCCACGAAACCGCCCATGGTGAGAAATCCGAGACTGTAATAGGCGCTGGGCCGGCGCAGGATCGACCAGACCCGCTTCACGAAGCCAATCATGCCGGTCTCCCCTATTCCGCCTTCTTCAACAGATGTTCGACGTCGACGAAGGTGTTTCCGACCATCGGTTTCACCTCGTGCTGTGACACGTGACACTGGTTGCAGAAATACCGGCGCGGCGAGATCGATGCCAGGAACTGGCCATCGCGATCCATGAAATGGGTGACGGAAACCATGGGCGCCTGGCTGTCCTCGATCGAGGTCCGGCTGTGGCAGGTCATGCATTCGTTGACCCGCAGGTCGACCTGGTAGTCTTCCGTCTTGTGGGGAATGATGGGCGGCTGTTCAGGGTAGTTCCTGACTTTCCGGATGTCCGTGTTGGACTGCGGCATCATCCGCGGCGCGTTTTCGCTGTCGTCGAGCGTGGACTTGCGCAGGGTGGAGACCTGGGAGCCCGCGGCGAGCGCCACGAGCCCCGTGAACACCAGTACGGCGGTACCTATGAGCAGACTGCGCATGATCAAACCCTCTCGATCCTGACCGCACATTTCTTGAAGTCGGTCTGCTTGGAAATCGGGTCGGTGGCGTCGAGCGTCACCTTATTGATGAGCTGGCTGGCATCGAACCACGGCACGAAGACCAGACCGCGCGGAGGCTTGTTGCGGCCTCGCGTCTCGACCCGCGTACGGATATGGCCGCGGCGCGACCTGACCCGCACCTCGTCGCCCCGGCGCAGGCCGAGCTCTTCGGCGTCGTTTGGATGCATGAAACAGACCGCGTCGGGGAAGGCCTTGTAGAGCTCCGGCACGCGCTGCGTCATCGAGCCGGAGTGCCAGTGCTCGAGCACGCGCCCGGTGGACAGCCAGAACGGGTATTCGTCGTCGGGGCTTTCGGCGGCCGGTTCGTAAGGCAGGGCGAAGATGACGGCACGACCGTCCGGCTTGCCGTAGAATTCCACTTCTCGCCCCTTGCCGACATAGGGGTCGGAGCCTTCCCGGAAGCGCCAGCGGGTCTCCTTGCCGTCAACAACGGGCCAGCGCAGGCCGCGCGTCTCGTGATAGGTGTCGAAGGGCGCCAGATCATGCGCCTTGCCGCGACCGAAGGCGGCATACTCCTCGAACAGTCCCTTCTGCACGTAGAAGCCGAAATGCTCCGACTCGTGGTTCTCGTACCCTTCCGCGATATCGGAGACGGGGAACGCGTCGACCTGGCCGTTGGCGAACAGGACATCGAACAGGGTTCGGCCCCTGTAATCGGGATTGGCGTCGAGCAAGTCCTTGTCCCAGACCTCGTCCGTGGTGAAGCGCTTGGAAAACTCCATCAATTGCCACAGATCGGATTTTGACTCGCCCGGTGCACGCACGAGCTGGTGCCAGAACTGGGTACGGCGTTCGGCGTTGCCATATGCGCCTTCCTTTTCCACCCACATGGCCGTCGGCAGGATCAGGTCCGCGGCCTCGGCGGTGACCGTCGGGTAGGCGTCCGAGACAACGATGAAGTTGTCGGGATTGCGGTAGCCCGGCAGCCCTTCCTCCATCATGTTGGGGGCGGCCTGCATGTTGTTGTTCACCTGGACCCAGTAGGCGTTCAACTTGCCGTCCCTGAGCATGCGGTTCTGAAGCACGGCGTGATAGCCGGGCTTGGGCGGGATCGTACCGGCGGGAAGCTTCCAGATCTTCTCCGCCTTGGCCCGGTGGTCGGCATTGGCGACCACCATGTCGGCCGGCAGGCGGTGGGCGAAGGTGCCGACCTCGCGCGCCGTGCCGCAGGCCGACGGCTGGCCGGTCAGCGAGAACGGGCTGTTTCCGGGCTCTGCGATCTTCCCCGTCAGCAGGTGGATGTTGTAGATGAGGTTGTTGGTCCAGACGCCGCGCGTGTGCTGGTTCACGCCCATGGTCCAGAGGGACATGACCTTGGTGTCCGGGTCGGCATAAAGTTCCGCAATCGCCTCCAGCGTCTTCTTCGGTACGCCGGACATCTCGTGTGCCTTGTCGAGGGTGTATTCGGAAACGAAGGCAGCGAATTCCTCGAAGGTCGCGTCCTTCGCGCCGCCGACCTTGTCGGCGTTGGCCGCGGCCCGCTCAAGCGGGTGCTCCGGCCGCAAGCCGTAACCGATGTCGGCATTGCCGATCTTGAAATTCGTGTGCCGCTCGACAAACCCGCGATTGACCCGGCCGGTCTGGATGATGTGGTTGGCGATGTAGTTGAGAATCGCGAGGTCGGTCTGTGGCGTGAAGACCGCCGGAATGTCGGCGAGGTCGAAACTGCGGTGTTCGAATGTCGACAGGACCGCCACCCGCACATGCGGGGCGCTCAGCCTGCGGTCGGTGAGACGCGTCCAGAGGATCGGATGCATCTCGGCCATGTTCGAGCCCCAGAGCACGAAGGCGTCCGCCGCCTCGAAGTCGTCGTAACAGCCCATGGGCTCGTCGATGCCGAAGGTGCGGATGAACCCGCCGACGGCCGACGCCATGCAGTGGCGGGCGTTCGGGTCGATATTGTTGGAGCGGAAACCGGCCTTGTAGAGCTTCGAGGCCGCATACCCTTCCCAGACCGTCCACTGGCCGGACCCGAACATGCCGACGGCCGTCGGACCCTTTTCCCTGAGCGTGGCCTTGAACTTCTCCGCCATGACGTCGAAGGCCTCGTCCCAGGACACCGGCGTGAAGTCGCCGTTCTTGTCGTACTTGCCGTCCTTCTTGCGCAGCAGCGGCGTCGTCAGGCGATCCTCGCCATACATGATCTTGGAGAGGAAATAGCCCTTGATGCAGTTGAGGCCCCGGTTCACCGGGGACAGCACGTCGCCGTGGGACGCGACGACCCGGCCCTGCTTGGTGGCCAGCATGACCGAGCAGCCGGTGCCGCAGAAACGGCACGGCGCCTTGTCCCACTTGAGGCCGATCTTCTCGCTTTCGGTGACGACGTTCGCGGCGTGACCCGCGTCCGAGATGCCGGCAGCCGCCGCGGCGGTCGCAACCGCACTTGCCTTGATGTAGTCCCTGCGCGTCAGTTTCATGGCAACACCTCAGCTTCTGGTTGGACACCGGCGTCGACAGGTGCGTCGGCGCGCCCGGCTTTTTCGATCTGGTGGTAGACGAGTGCGGCACTGAGGACGCCCGGATGGCGGGACAGGATGTCCACCGCTTCGGTCACCTCGTAGAGCGACGGCGTTTCGAGCAGGACAACCATGCGGCCGGCCTCGTCGGACAGTTCGACACTGGCGCCACGGATGCCGCGGACGAGATCTCCGACCGCCCCGACCGTCTCGGGCAAGGCGCGAACCACGATGCTCGAAAAATGGATGTCCCGGTCCATGTGGCCGGCCTCGGGTCGCTGACCGTTCATGCCGCAACACCTGCAACGATCGCGTTCACGGGACACATCGGCACGCACTCGCCGCAGGCCGTGCACTGTTCCGCATCGATCGAGGGGACGTAGATACCGCCCATCGCGGGACGGAACCTGAGGGCGCGCGGCTCGCAGACATCATCGCAGAGACGGCAGTCCGTCGCCGATTTCGTCAGACAGGAGTCCGCGATTTCATAGGAAGTGGGGGTGGCAGAGGGGGTGGCATCGGGATCGTCCGTGCCTTGCGAGGGGAACAGGAAATCGCGCCGCGAACGCCAATCTCGTGTCATCGCGTCCGTCATTGCCCGATATCTCCCCCCGGTTCCCGCACGCTCTCAGACCGATGGCGGTCCGTAGATGAGCTGATACATCCACACGAGAAATCCGTATCCGCCGACCACCGCAACCGACACCACGGGGGCGAGCAGCACGGTCAGCATAAGGAACACCTTGAGCTCTTCCTTCTTCGAAGGCCGGTCCCTGTCCTGATCCTCGCGAACGGTATCGCTCACATCGTTCTCCGTTCTCCACCACCTCAGGTGACATGCACTGGTCATTGCCAATGACACGAAGGCTACCGGTGTTCGCGAGAGCGTTCGTTGATATGAATCAAGAATTGCGATGTTTTGGCATGAATGCGATTGTCCGGTCCGGGGACGGACCGGAAAGGGTGCTTGCGGGCGCAAGTCAACCACCAGAAAGACCGGAGACTGCTTGCGCCATGCCTCAATCAAGCCGACTGACCGAGCACGACCACGAGTTGATCCGGTCCCATCCCCTGTTTTCCGGACTTGAAGAAAAAGCCTGCAGACTGCTCGTCGCAGGGGCCAAGCGCATCAGCTTCTCCAAGAACGAGGCCGTGTTCGAGGCAGGCGACGAAGCGGGCTGCTTCTACATCATCGGGTCGGGTGCGGTGCGGCTCTACCACCTCGAACCTAACGGCAACGAGGCCACGGTCAATGTCTTCCGGCCCCCTCAGAGCTTCGGCGAAGCGGCATTCTTCCTCGAACACGCCTTTCCGGTTAATGCCCAGGCGGTGTCGAAGACCGCATTGATCCGCATCGACGCCAGGGCCATCGTCGACAGGATCCGCGAGGATCCGTCGATGGCGCTCGGCATGCTGGCGTCGATGTCCCAGCACCTCAAGCAGCTGGTGAACGAAATCACGCTGTTGCGCACGCCGACGGCGACCGGGCGGCTTGCGGAGTTTCTCCTGAGACTGGGCCGCACGGAAAACGGGCCGGCGGAAATCGAACTCCCCTACACGAAGGTGGTGATCGCCAAGCGGCTGGGGATCACGCCGGAAGCGCTTTCCCGCGCCTTCGCCGACCTGCGTGAACGCGGGGTTCAGGTTCGGGGAAAACTGGTGAAAATCGACGATGTGGGACAGCTCGGGGACGTCGAGCGCTAGGCGAATTCCGGCATCGCGTGGCCGCGATCGTCACTGGAACTCCGTGACCACCTGGAACCGGGTCAGTTCGCTCTCCGTCATCCAGTACATGCCCTCGGGCGGCGCGGCCCGCAGGGTGAACCAGTAGAACTCCTCGGGGATGCCGAGTTCGCGGTAAAAAGCGAGCC
This sequence comes from Hyphomicrobiales bacterium, assembly GCA_965227875.1. GTDB lineage: Bacteria > Pseudomonadota > Alphaproteobacteria > Rhizobiales > JAJFHC01. The sequence goes on along the minus strand of OZ245783.1, from coordinate 3,808,736 downwards.
TCGGGCCGTGGGCCTGGTCGTTCACGGCGAGCTGGATTCCGGCCTGGTCGTCGTCGTTCTTCCAGGACTTGACGCCGAAGCGGGCGCCGCGCTGGGCGATGCGCCGGACGCCGGCGAGATAGACCTTGATCGCCTCGCCGGCCACGCGACCGTCGGACGGTACGTAGGTCGTCAGGGCCCTCGCCCTCACCTTCCGGGATACGACCAGGGTCGCTTCGTCGTCGAGCGAACCGGGCACGTCCTTCATCAACAGGGTGTTGACGGCCGGGTTCTCGTCGAGCGCCTCGTCGAGCTCGTCTGCGGTGTCGTCGTCGATGCCGCCGGTCATGACGAGGACCGAGCCGGAAACCTCGAACTCCGCGGAATCGAAGTCCTCGTCATCGCCGCCGCCGATAACCGTCACGCCGCAGCCGGCGAGCGAGGCGAGCAGAAAGAACAGGACTGAGAAGGCGAGGAACGGACGCAAGCCGGTACACTCCGTTACGCATCAGCCGATGTCCATCCCGAACACCCGGCTGCTGGCCGACTACACGTGCGACCGAATTCGCATGGATGAGTCAGCGATTTATATCATAACGAACAGATTACAATCAGCGGCAATTTCGAGAATTGGCTAACCTGAGCCCAAAGCTCTGAAATCAAAAGACGAATTCGCCCGCGACAAATTGAATCGCGGCCGCGCGGGAATGCTGCGCCGCAATATTGACAGATTCGAGTCGCGCCGCGTTCCGCTCAGCGCTGTAGCATCAGATCGCCGAGCGCCGTCTTCTGGACACCTTCGTCCGTGAAGTTGTCGTCCGCCAGCCATGCCTCGAACGCCGCCTTCGTCTGCGGCCATTCCCGATCCAGGATGGAGAACCACGCGGTGTCCCTGTTGCGCCCCTTGTAGAGCGTCGCCTGCCGGAAGATGCCTTCGAACGTCATGCCGAGGCGCGCGGCCGCCCTGCGGGAGGGCGCGTTCAGCGCGTCGCATTTCCATTCGTAGCGGCGGTAGCCCAGTTCGTCGAATACGCGCGACATCATCAGGAACATCGCTTCCGTCGCCGCCCGGGTACGCTGGAGCGGCGGGGCGAAATTGATGTGCCCGACCTCGATCACACCGTGGTCCGGATCGATGCGCAGATAGCTGGCCACGCCAGCCGCCTTGCCGGTTTCAGTGTCGACAACGGCATGAAACAGGGGGTCCTCTCCCAGGCACGTCTGCTCCATCCAGGCGCGATAGTCCCCGGGCGTAGTAAAGGGACCGTAGGCGAGGTAGGTCCAGATCCGGTTCTCGGTATCGCTCAGGTTGGCGGCGTGAAGATCTTCGGCGTGCCTGTCGGGGACCACCGGTTCGACCCTGCAATAGCGGCCCTGCATGACCGTGCGCGGGGGACGCGGTCGCGGCGTCCAGTCGTTCACGGGAAATCCGATCTCCTGGCCAAGGTCGTTGGTACGCGTCGCCATCGTCAGCCTCCTTCACGTCACGGGCGCACAATACCGAAAACACCGGGCGGCCCCATAGCCATTGGCACGCGGATCCGGATGGCCATTCGGCCCTTGGTCGGTTTTTCTCAATGCCGCGAAAGTCCGCGGTTGCCAAAACACCCGCCCGCCGCATAATCGCAACGCTCCAAAAACATGCACCAAGGACCCGAAATGTCTGTCCCGTCGGAATCCCATAATCTTTCCCCGTATATCGACGACGCCGTCGAGGACGCACGGCAGCGATATGCCGAACGCAACGGCGCTTCCGCGGAAGCTTTCGAAAAGGCGCGCCAGGTCATGCCGGGCGGCAACACGCGGACGGTCCTCTTTCACGGACCCTTCCCGGTCAGGGTCGTGCGCGGCGAGGGACCGTGGCTGTTCGACGCCGACGGGCACCGATATCTCGACCTCCTGGGGGAATATACCGCCGGGCTCTTCGGACACTCGCACCCGGTCATTCGCGCGGCCATCGACAAGGCGCTGGACGGCGGCTGGAACTTCGGCGCCCACAACACCTACGAGATCGAACTCGCCGAACTCATCTGTTCGCGTTTCCCCTCGATCGAGCGTGTCCGGTTCACCAACTCGGGCACCGAGGCGAACCTGATGGCGCTCGGGGCCGCCCGCAGCTTCACGGGCCGGAAGACGGTTGTCGTGATCGACGGCGGCTATCACGGCGGCGTGCTCTATTTCGGTCACGGCCCCTCCCCCGTCAACGCGCCCTACCCGACGATCCTCGCGCGCTACAACGACCCTGACGGTCTGCGGGAGATTTTCGCGAGCCACGGCGCGGAGATCGCCTGCGTTCTCGTCGAACCGATGATGGGGTCCGGCGGCTGCATTCCCGCGACCGACGAGTTCCTCGATGCGTTGCGCTCGGTCACCCGCGACGCCGGCTCATTGCTGATCTTCGACGAGGTCATGACGTCGCGCTCCGCCGCCGGCGGTTTCCAGTCGAAATGCGGCGTGCTGCCCGACATGACGACGCTGGGCAAATATGTCGGCGGAGGCATGTCCTTCGGCGCCTTCGGCGGGCGCGAGGACATCATGGCCCAGTTCGATCCGCGGTCTGCGGATGCGCTGCCGCACGCCGGCACCTTCAACAACAACGTCGTCACCATGTCCGCGGGCATCGCGGCGATGCGAGACATCTTCACGCAAGACCGCGCCGACCGGCTGTTCCGCCTTGGCGAAGAACTGCGCAAGCGTCTCAATGACCTCTTCACGGAAAAGGGCGCCATCTTCCAGATGACCGGCGTGGGATCCATCATGGGCCTGCACGCCCATCGCGAACCCGTCCTGCGCCCCGGCAAAGTCGTGGGCGACGACCGTCTCAAGGAACTCCTCTTCCTCGAGTTGCTCGAAGCCGGCTACTACATGGCGCGGCGCGGTTTCATCGCTCTCAACCTCGAAATCGACGAAACCCATCTCGACGATTTCGTGGGCGCGGTCGACGGGATTCTCGACCGACACGAGGCACTGTTCTCCAACCGGTCCTAGACAGCCGCCGGACCCATCATCCGCAGCATACCTGGGCGGAGGGCATTGCGTTGCAACAGTCGCCCGCGCCACCGAACGACATGGCCGACTGTATCGGCTTGCAGACGGCTCTGGTGCGTTCGAGAGTAAGCGAAACCCTGCCATCCACGACTTCAGGCGCGCCGACCCCGAAGGTCTCGAGGCCGATATTGTGGTGGCTGAACTCGACGTGCACCGGCGCATCGCCAAGCCCCGAAACCCGGTCGAGACTGGTCGCGAGTATCCGGGAAAAACGGCCGACACTCATGTGCGCCCCGTCGCCGCCGTCGAGAAGCTGAAAGGCGGCCTCGGACCAGTGCGACGTCCTGCCGCCGCAGTCGATCCCGGAAACGCGCGAGTGCTTGAACTCGGTCACGTGATACCCGGGTCCGATGTCGCCGTCCTGTGTCGTGAAGACGAGCGGCAGATCGCCTTCGATCGCCCTCAGTCGTTCGGCAAGTTCGTTCAGTGTCATCTCTGTCCTGCTTTCATTTCAACTTGTCTTGAATTATGAGATGATACGCATATGGAAATTTATTTCAAGAATAATTGAAACATGAACGAGTCCGGTGCCCTGGCCGCGTTTTCCGTCCTTTCGAACAAGACGCGGTTGCGAATCCTCAAGAAACTCGTCGAGGCCGGCATGGACGGCCTGACGGCCGGCGAGATCGCCCAACTCGCGAACGCCACGCCGTCGCGGGCGTCCTTTCACCTTTCCGCCATGGCAGACTCCGGGGTCGTCACGGCGGAACGCCGCTCGAGACAGATCGTCTACCGGGTCGACTTCGAGACTGTGGGCGAGCTCATCGGTTACCTGCTGCACGACTGTTGCGGAAACAACGACGTCGTCCGGTCCTGCTGCGGCCTGAAAACGAACTGCTGAAAGGCCGGGCGTGATCTAGCCGGAGACGATCCGCTCTATGGCACGGGCGACGTAGAGGTCGAGATGACCGCCGCCATTGTTCTTGAAACAGGTGATCTCGCCGGGATGAGCGCGGCCCGGATGTTCGCCCCGGCACAACCCGTAGAGATCCGCCAGGAGGTCGTCCTCCGTCATCACCCCCGCAGCGATCGGCCCGTCGATGTCGCCGCTCTCGCCGATGGACTTCCACAGGGTGTCGACAAAAAACGAGCTCCGACGCGCGAGATTGTCGTCGGCCTCGCGCATGTCCGGCGTGAAGCTCCCGACAAGGTCCACATGCGCTCCGGTCTTGACGAGCCGACCCTTGACCAGCGGCTCGAACGTCGCCGTCGCGCAGGATACAAGGTCGGCCCGCGAAACCGCGTCATCGAGGTCGCCGACCACATGCGCTTCGACCTCTTCGCGGCGCAACCGTTCAACCAGGCGTTCAGCGCGACTGGCCGTCCGGTTCCACACGAGGACACGGGAGATGGACGGGCGTACGGCCCGATGGGCGTCGACGAGGAAGGGGCCGAGACCGCCTGCCCCCACCATGAGCATGGTCTCGGCATCCCGACGGGCGAGATAGTCGGCCCCGAGGGCTGAGTCCGCCGCCGTCTTGACGTAGGTGAGCGCGGTGCCGTCGAGCGCCAGCGTAGGCGCCCCGGTCGCGCCGTCGAACAGCTGGTACGCGGCCTGGATATTCGGCAGTCCGTGACGCTCCTCGTTCCCCGGCAGGACAGACACCATCTTGACGCCCATCGCCTCTCCCGGGATCCATGCCGGCAGGGCCAGAAACGACTGTCGCGCCTCGCCCTCGCCGTCCTGAAGACGCGCCGTCTGAGCGAGTGGCACCGGACCGCGATGGGCGATACGCAAACCCTCGACGATCGCAGGGAAGCCGATCGAGTAGATTTCTTCAGCGGAGATGAACTTCATAGCCGCACACTATGGCGGCGGGTCGCCCATGTCACGCATGGCTGGCCGCCGGTTCCGGACGCTCGGTACCCGGGCTTGGGCATGCCCTCTCCGCTCATTCACCCGCCAGCATTGTCCTTCGGCGGCAGGGTGGAGACGAAACCAAGTGCCAGCGAGACCCAGTCCTTCATCGCGTCTCCCTCGCAGTCCGACTCGTCAACGAAGACGAAGCCGCCCATGACACGGTCCCCGATCCTTGCCGGTTCGGCTCCGGGCCGGGAAAGGGCCTCACCGGCATTTTCCTTTCCGACCCGGAACAGGAACCTGCGTTCTCCTTTCCTGTTGCGGTCCGCGCCGCCAATCATGTTCCCGTCGAGGAAAAAGCATATCCCGCCCATCATTCTCTTCTCGGATATGCCGGCCATCCCCTCGAGCGATTTGCGGAACCTCTCGGCGAGTTCCTCGTCAAAAGCCATATCGCGATATCTCCACATCCGGGGGCCGAGCCCCCCCACACTCCCCGCTGCCCCTGCCGGCGCCTCGCGACAAGAGGATTTACTCAACCATATGGTTGACTTTGTGCAAGTCATGAATTAATCAACCATTCGGTTGACTGAATTTACCCGAAAGCAGACCACATGCATACGCTCGATACTGTCTTCTCCGCCCTCAGCGACGCCACGCGGCGCGCCATCATCGCGCGTCTCGCGGAGGGCGAGACGACCCTTTCGGACCTTGCGGATCCGTTCGACATGTCGCTTACGGCGGTCTCCAAGCATGTCCGCGTCCTGTCCGAGGCAGGCCTCGTCGAGATGGAGAAGCGCGGCCGCACGAGACACTGCCGGCTGACGGGTGAACCGATGAAACAGGCCGCGGACTGGCTGGAGGACTACCGCTCGTTCTGGAGCGCACAGTTCGAGTCCCTCGGCGCATATCTCAATTCCACGGAGGACAAGCAATGAAGTTCCTGCAAACCGAACCGGGCGCGGAGCCGGTGATCGTCGAAGGGGCGTTCGCCGCGTCCGCCGAACGAGTGTTCCGCGCCTGGACCGAACCGGACGAGATCGTCAAGTGGTTCGGCAAGGCGCCGCATTCGCTCGTGCGTGCGGAAATCGACCTGACGGTTGGAGGCCGCTGGCGCTTCGTGCTCGAAGACAGCGACTCCATGCACTCGTCCCTAGAAGGCGAATACGTGTCCATCGTGGAAAACAGCCTGCTCGTGTTCACGTGGGCCCATGTGACGACGGCCGGAGACGGCACGCACGAGGCGACGCCGGAATCGAAGGTAACGGTTCGTTTCGTCCCCGACGGCAAGGCGACCCGCCTCCACCTCACCCATGAAACCATCCGCCGCGAGGAAGGACGCCTCGGCGTCGGCCGCGGCTGGACCGCAAGCTTCGCAAGCCTCGAAGCGCTTCTTGCCAGTTCCGAATGAAGGAGTATCCGATGACCGATCCTGTCTACGTGTCCCGGGCGCAATGGCTCGAACGACGCAAGGCCCTTCTGGCGCAAGAAAAGGCTTTTCTCAAGGAGCGGGACCGCCTCAGTGCGGTGCGGAGATCGCTGCCGTTGGTGAAGGTCGAGAAAGACTACCGGTTCACCGGACCCGACGGGCCACTCGCCCTCGCCGATCTTTTCGGACCCCATGGCCAGCTCGCCGTCTACCACTTCATGTTCGGGCCGGACTGGGAAGAAGGGTGTCCCAGCTGCTCGTTCTGGGCCGACAGCTTCGACGGCATCACGCCGCATCTGGCCGCCCGCGATACGGCGTTCGTCGCCGTCTCCAATGCTGAGATCGACAAGCTGGAAGCCTATCGCAAGCGCCTCGGCTGGGACTTTCGTTGGGTCTCGGCGGACGGGCTGGACTTCAGCGAAGACTTCGGCGTGAGCTTCTATTCCGAGACCGCGGGAGCGCAGACGCAAGGTTACAATTACGGCGGCAAGGCATATGGCGAGGAAATGCCCGGCGTCAGCATATTCCGCAAGGCTCCGGACGGGTCGATCGGACACAGCTACTCGACCTATGCCCGCGGGCTCGACAACCTCAATTGCGCCTACCAGTTTCTCGATCTCACCCCCAAGGGCCGGGACGAAGAGGGACTGCCGTTTTCCATGGCCTGGGTGAAAAGGAACGATTCCTATGTCTGAAGATGTCTCAGGCGCCTGAAACAAGCGTCTTGCGCATGAGGAAGTTCGTGAATTCCTCGCCGTTGCGGGAAACCGTCTGGCAGCGCTCGACCCGGTAGTCGCGGGCTTCGAAAAACGGCCTTGCGGTCAGGCTCGCATGCGTGACCAGGTGATCGAACTTCCTCGCCGCGGCTTCCGTCTCGATGGCGTCGGCAAGAGCGGCGGCGACCCCGCAGCGCTGGTGATCCTTGTGCACGTAGAGCATGTGCACGACGGCCTCGCCATCCAGTTCGGCGAAGCCGGCAATCCGGCCGCCGCGTTCGGCGACCAGCGTGCAATTGGCGGCCATTCTCTCCTGCCAGGCCGCGCCGTCGATCTCAGCCGGTGCCCATGCCGCGCACTGGGCGGGCGTGTAGTCGCGTCCGGCGACCGCGTGGACGGAGTCGCGGAAGAGCGCCACCAGTTCCGGCGTGTCCGATGGCTGCCAGGCACGGATCCGTATGTCGGTCATTTCGCGTGTCCCCAAATAAAGAGGGGCGGTCCGGACGGGACCACCCCTCGCGACGAACCCCCGGTCGCCGTCAGATCGGTCCGCCGGCCAGATGGAAGGCGTATCCGGACAACACCGCGCCGATCACGCCAAGTGCGACGTAGAGCGCGAACACGGGCTTGCGCACAAGAGCGTAGACCGCGATCGCTGCGGGAATGGACGACACGGCGCCCGCCGTCATGAACGCCATCGCCGCGCCCGGCGTCATGCCGAGATCGATCAGGCCGGAAACCAGCGGGATGGCCGCATAGCCGTTGAGATAGGACGGGATGCCGATGAGCACGGCGAGCGGGATGGCGAACACGCTTTCCTCGCCGACGAACGAACCGATCACATCCTGGGGAACATAGGCCACCATCAGGCTCTCGAGGAAAAACGCGAAGGCCAGCCACTTGGCCAGGAACCACCCGGTCGTGGTCATCTCGTCGGCGAACTCCCGCACGCGGGCGGACTCTCGCCAGAAGGCCCAGGCAACGTGCGGCTTCGCATTCGGGTCGACGCCGGGGCTGCAACTGCCGCACGTCGGCCGGCCCGCGATCATGACGTCGGAGAAGTATCCAAGGCGCGTGAGCCGGAGCGTCACGAAGCCGGCCAGAAGCCCCATGCCGACCGTGGCAACGGTCTTCGCCACGGCGAAGGACGTCCCTATCCCGGCCGCCGTAAGAACGAACATCTCGGGGTCCATGATCGGTGAGGCGATCCAGAACGCCATGATGGGCGCGAGCGGGACGCCGGCTGCCAGCAAGGCGGCGATCAGGGGGATGACGCCGCAGGAACAGAACGGCGAGAAGGCGCCCACGAGGCTGGCGGCGATGACCGCCCTGCCCTGGTTGCCGGAAAACGCCCGCGCGATCAGCGCGTCGCAGCCGGTGGCCTTGGCATATGCGGCGAACCCGACGGCCAGCACGAGGAAGGGGAGCATCTCGACGAAAGCCGTGGCGAGGAAAACGAGGCTTGGCCCCAGCTGGGCGCGGTCGAGAATGCCGAGCACGACAATGCCGGCCACCAGGGCCAGGACCACGCGGTCGCCCAGTACCGTCGCAACCGGTCCGGGGACGTGCCAGCGGCGCAGAGTGAGTTCAACAGTAGACATTGCGGTTTCCGTTCATTTTTCGTTATTTCCGGTACTATCGAAATAATATCCCAAAATTTTTTCAGACGACGGTCTTCAGTTCGTGCTCCCCGACGGGTACGCCCGCACAGCATTTTTCCGTCAGCAGGTCGACGAGTTCCTCGATGACACCGAACTGCAGGCCGCAGACGAGTTTGCGCCCGACACGGCACTGGTTCACCACGCCTCCCGCAACAAGGTGCGAGATGTGGTGCGAGAGCGTGGAGCCCGGAATGTCGAGATGTTTCTGGATCTCGCCCACGGGCAGACCGTCAGGCCCGGCCCTCACGAGAAGCCGGACGATCTCGAGCCGTGTAGGGTGTCCGAGTTTTTCCAGAACCAGTGCTGCGGTTTCGATGTTCATGCTGGCCACAATAACAGTGTTCCCTGTCGAGTCAACGATATTTCCAGAACTATCGAAATATCTTTTTGCACGGTCCACCGAACCCCGGACGTGCTTCGGACCGCGTCCCGTGATCAGGGGCCGGCAAAAACCAGCAGCGCGTTGTTGGCCGGCATCTCCACCAGCTCGCGCAGCCGGAGCCCCTCGCCCGCGGCGGCGGGCAGCACGTCGTCGAGATCCCGGATTCCCCAAGCCGGATCGCGTCCCCGAAGGGTCCGGTCGAAGGCGATGTTGCCTTCACCGACGAAATCACCCGACCGGACGAAGGGACCGTAGACGAGGAGAAGCCCGCCCGGCTGCAGGACCCGTGGCGATCCGGCGAACAGGCCAAGGGCGGTTCGCCAGGGAGAGATGTGCAACAGGTTGGCGGTGTATATCGCATCATAGCGGCCAGCCGCGCGGTCCGGCCATGCAGGATCGGCGACGTCGAGGTCGAGCGGCGCTTCGGGCACCGGCCCGTCTTCGTTCGCATATGTCGCAATGCTGCATCTGGCTCCGGCATCGGGATCGGAGGGTTGCCATCGCAGCCCGGGAAAGCGTGCCGCGAACGCCGATGCGTGCTGGCCGCTGCCGCTGGCGATTTCGAGCACGGCTCCGCGCACGGGAAGAAACCGCTGCAGCACGTCGCCGATGGGCGCCGTGTTTCGCTCCGCCGATCCGGAGTACAGCCTGTCACTCATCTTGTCATACCCGTTTCCCGACCGGCATCAAAAGACCTGGAAGGTGCCGGTTTCCGTGTAGTCCCGGTAGGCCTCGATACTGCGTCTCATGTTCTCCATCACGTCCGGCAGGTCATCAGGCGGATACCAGCCGAGCTGGAGGGTTTCCTCGTTGTCACAGTAGAGGTCTCCGCTCCACGTCCGCGTCCAGAACTGCAGGACATGGTACTGGCAGCGGTCGCCATTGGGATAGGTCACCGTCTCCAGGACCGGATCGGTCGCGATCCCGAATATGCCCGGCCGGTTCACGGTCAGGCCGGTTTCCTCGAGCACCTCGCGTTCGATCACGTCGACAAGCGACTGGCCCTCTTCCGCGCCACCGCCCGGCAGGCCCCAGCGCCGGAAATCACCGCGCAACTGGAGAAGGATCTCGCCCGCCTCGTTCTCGATGACGATCCTGGCGCCAGGGAGGATGAGCAGGTCGTGCCCGACCTTGCGGCGCATTCGGGCAATGTAGTCGGGTGGCTGGTTCTGCGTCATTGCTGCGCCAGGGCCTTGCCCGGAACCCAGACGTAACCGTCCTCGTCCACGATATAGGCCTCGCGCAAACCGTGCGGCTTGTCGGCAGCGCCCGCCAACACCGTGAAGCCCAGACGGCGGGCCCGTTCGGCGGCATCGTCCGGATCGCAATCATAGAGTCTCAGTTCGATGCCCGCGCCCCGGCCCTCGACGCCGGCGATCACCCCGGTCATCGGGTTGTCGAGATAGGTATGATCGGCATGCAGCATCCACACCGAGCCGTTGCGCGAAAGCACCGCGAAATCCTCGTCCTCGTAGACGGTCTCGGCCTCCAGCACCCCGGTCTGGAACTTCATCGCCCCGGCGATATCGCGCACCAGGAGGTTGACGCCGAGCCCGCCCCTGAGGCTGCGGCCAAAGGCGTCGGCGGGCATCCAGGGCGTCTTGCTGCTCTTCTTCATGGCGTTCCCCTCACCTGCAATCCTGCCGCAACCTACCGGATCGCCGGGACAACGCCCATATCCGGTTTCGCTCATCGGCCGGCAGGCCAATCAGTCGAACACGTCGACGATGGCCTCGGCACGCCTGTGGCGCGAACCGCCGAAGACGATCCACCAGAAGACGCCGGCGACGAGTGCGCCACACCCGGCCCCGATCACCGTGATCACCATCACCGCGCCGGGTGGCGGCCCGCCACGCGATGAAAGCATGAAGACGACGGCCGGAACGGCGATGCCGGCAAGCGTTCCGCCCGTGATGTAATGCCCCAGTCCCCGCTTTCCCAGCAGTTGCAGGGTGACGAACGTGGGGACACCCAGGGCCAGCGACAGAATATGTCCAACCGTGACGACGGCGAAGGATCCCGCACTGATAAAGTCCTTGAATGGCGCACCGTCGGCGAAGGCGATGATCGCCACCAGCGGCAGTTCCGGCGCCAGGGGCGCGACGGCGAAACCAAGCAGGATGAAGATCCAGGCCGGTCGCCGGAACTCCGGGCGGTTTTCACCGGCGGACATGGCGTTCGCACCCCGGAAGGCCGAGGCGTTCCGATTTCCGTGATTGCCTGCGACGGGCAATCCGGGACATGTTTCCCGCGTTCACCAAACTTCTCCAACAGACGGGGACCGCGATGGTCTGGATAAAGACAGTTTCATATGACGAGGCACAAGGACGGCTCAAGACACTCTACGACCGGGTGAAAGGGCCGGACAACAATGTCGACAACATCATGATGTCGCACAGCCTGCGTCCGCACACGATGGAAGGCCACATGGCCATCTACAAGCATGTCCTCCATCACTCGGGCAACACGATCCCCAAATGGTTCCTCGAAACCATCGGTGTCTGGACGAGCCACCTGAACAGGTGCGGCTACTGCGTCGAACACCATTTCGCGGGCCTGAAACGGCTGCTTGCGGACGACGACCGGGCCGACGCCATACGAACAGCACTTGAACTGGAGCAGCCGCACACGGCCCCGCTTTCGGACCAGGAGAAATCCGCCCTCACCTACGCCCGCAAGCTCGCGCTGACCCCGTCGCAGGTCGCCGAGAGCGACATCGAGGACCTGCGGACCGCCGGATACGACGACGGCGAGATTCTCGAAATCAACCAGGTGACGTCCTACTTCTGCTACGCTAACCGGACCGTGCTCGGGCTCGGATGCTCGACGGACGGGGATGTCCTCGGCCTGTCGCCAAACAATTCCGGGGACCCCGACGACTGGTCCCACAGGTAAGCCCGCCCAAAATCTACGCGCCCGGCGCGCGGTCCGGGATGCCCCCTGCCCAGCCCTCGAGAAATCGGGTGAACCAGTCGCCGAGCGCCCCGTCGAAACGGGCATGGTCGGCAAGCTGGCGTTCGGGCGTGCAGGCGCCGGGCATGAAATTACGGTCTCCGCGGCGCTCCACCCATCCCGACATGGTCTCGAAACTGGCTTCGGGATGGAACTGGAACCCGAAGACCCGGTCTCCGTAGCGAAAGGCCTGTTCGGGAAAAAGCTCCGAAGACGCCAGCTTCACACTGTCACGCGGCGTCTCGAACCAGCCATGCCAATGCGACTGCAGCACGGTGAGGCCATCGCCGAAAAGCGCCTCGCCCTCCTTCGTCGGATGGACGGGGTAGTAACCGAATTCGGCCGCTCCTTCCGGATGCGGGCCGACAGGCGCACCGAGCACGTCGGCGATGACCTGTGCACCGAGGCAGAGCCCGAGAAGCGGGACCTCCGCCTCGATCAGCCGTTCCACCGCGTGCGCCTCGTCCCGCAGGAACGGGAAGGCCTCCGGCGGATTGACGTCGAACGGCCCGCCATAGATGACGACGGCATCGTAGCCGGTGATGTCCTCCGGCAAGGGCATGCCCTTGTAGGGAAATACCCACTCTGTCTCGAAGCCTTCGGCAACCAGCCAGTTGCAGGCGCGGTCGTCGGTTTCGCGGCGCGCATGGCCGATCAGGAGGGCTCTGGGCATCGGACTGATCCTATCTCGCAGGCGGGTCGCCAAAATGCCGGTTGGCCGACGATTTGACGCGTCTGACGGCCGGATTGACGGTGCTTTGACGACGAAATGAGCGGGATTTATAGCAAGGCCCGGTCGATCTCACCACGTATTGCCGCGCTGCCCGCTTTGTAGCGGACACGAGCAATCTGGAGAGACGACATGACCAAGTACCGCACTTCCCTACCGCAGGCCCGAGACCGGCTGTTCGTCACCGATGGCGGCATCGAGACGGCGCTCATATTCCACAACGGGATCGACCTGCCCCATTTCGCCGCGTTCACGCTACTCGACAGCGCTCACGGACGGCAGACCCTTCGCGAATACTTCGACCCGTACGTCCGGCTGGCCCGGTCCAGCGGCACCGGGCTCGTCCTGGAGACACCAACCTGGCGCGCCAGCCCCGACTGGGCGGAAAAACTCGGCGTGGCCGGACCCGACCTCGACAGGCTCAACAGGGACGCCGTCGGCTTCATGGCCGGTCTCCGGCGGAACAGCGAGACCGTCAACACCCCGATGGTGATCAGCGGCTGCGTCGGGCCGCGCGGAGACGGCTACGATCCCGGTGCGATCATGTCCGTCGAGACGGCGCGGGACTACCATGTCCGCCAGATCGGGATCTTCGCCGAGAGCGAGGCCGATTTCTCCACCGCCCTGACGATGACCAACGCCAACGAGGCGACGGGTATCGCCCGTGCGGCGCGCGACTGCGGCATTCCGGTGGCCATCGCGTTCACGGTCGAGACGGACGGAAAACTGCCGACGGGACAACGCCTGGACGACGCCATCGACGCTGTCGACCAGGACACGTCGGGTTCTGTCGCCTACTTCATGGTGAACTGCGCCCACCCGACCCATTTCGACCGGGAGCTCGAGGCCGGATCGGCGTCACTGCGGCGTATCCGCGGAATCCGGGCGAACGCCTCGCGGTGCAGCCACGAGGAACTCGACAACGCCACCGAACTCGATGAAGGCAATCCCGCCGAACTGGGCGCGCAACTGCAGGCCCTGCGGGCCCGCCACCCCCAGATCACCGTTCTGGGTGGATGTTGCGGCACCGATCACAGGCATATCGAAGCCATCGTGACCCGTCGGGCGGCCGCCGCCTGATCCGCCGGGGCCCTGCCCGCGGCGTCTCCGCCGGAACCGTCCGCACGGGCTGCGGGCGGTTCCGGACGGGAAGACCGTTCCGGCGCGCTATTCGAAGTTCCAGCGGAAGGTCGTTTTGGCGCCGTAGTAGAGGTAGGAGCTGTCGTCGTCGGTGTACCGTCCGCCACTGCGCAGCGCAGCCGCCGGGCTGTCGGGCACCTGGCTGATCCCGTTCAGCCACATGAGCGTTCCGCCGAAGGAAAGGAACATGTTCTTCTCCAGTCGGACGTGCAGCGTCGGCGAGAACTCGATCATCTGCGCGAACCGGCTTTCGGTGCCCTGGTCATCAAAGGACGAGTTGCCGCCGAGATAGGTGGCATTGTTCTCGACCAGATTGGCGAAGGCGCCGAAGGCGAGTCGTCCCGTGACCATCAGGTCGCGGCTCAAAAGTTTTCTGCCGATAACCCCGAACTGCGCGCCCATGAGCCTGTTGGTGACTTCGGCGGCAGCGTAGTCGCCGGAACGGCCCCCGCCGTCGTTCGAGAACCCGGCCTGGGTGGTACCCGAGTAGTTGTTGCCGATCGTGAGGAACCTTGCCCCGGCAAAGGTCCGGAAACCCGGCATGAAGTCCTTCGGCATCATATCCTTGAACGTAAGGTTGAATTCGACCCCGCCGAAGTCTTCAGACTCGTCGCTCGCCGCAGCAACTTCCTCGTTGTCGAAAACGGTGATCGTCGTCGCAGGCGAGATGATCCGGCCACACTCCCCGACAACCGCCGCGATCTTTCTTGTCCGCTCTATGCCGATGGTTTCGGTGGACGACTGCACGCCGGCCCCGAGACCACCCACCCTGAACCCGCCGAACTGGATCGAATGAATGCTGCGCATGTTGTCGGTCGGCAGGTCGATGAAGGTCCACTGCCCGTCGGCTTCGCCGAAATCACGATGGCCGGGATCTGCCGCGAAACCGGCGTTCGACGAGAAATCCGGCGTTCCGGAGGGGTCGCCGAAGTACTGACCGAAAGACACCGTCGCCCGAGAAGGCGGGCGGCTGTGCGCGTCCGATGCCGTCAGGGCAAGGGTCCTGGCGTCATCGATGTTGTCTTCGCCCCGCGCCGCGCCGAAGAGATCGTGAAGCGATCCCAGGACCGACCTGCGCCTGGGTTCGGCGACTTCGGAGTCGACAGCCGACCAGTCCACGGACCAGCCGTCCGCGCGGGCGGAAACAGTGGTGACTGATGAAGTTGTGGTGAAAAAAAGAAACGCAAAAATGACCGACGCAATACAGCGTGAAGCCGATACGGACATGCCCCCGTACTCCCCTCCGCCCCCCAGCGGATGGACACTGCTACACGAATCATAGTGGACAAAACGTGGCGTACAAAGTCAAGTATGCCGGAACTGTGGAAAACCCGTGTTCCATCGGGCCATTCCGTGGCTGCGGCGCTACGCTCGGCTTCTTGGCGGAATGAGAAATCGATTCAGGAAACCGGCACATGGGACTGGAACTCAAGCAACATTTTCAATCCATGGCGGCCTACAACCGGTCGGTCAACGTGGAGTTGTACGAGGCCGTGGGCCGGCTGGACAGAACCGAGTTCGAAAAGCCGAGGGAGGCGTTTTTCGGGTCGATTATGGCAACGCTGAACCACATCCTGCTTTGCGACCGGCTGTGGTTCGGACGAATAACCGGCGTCCCCTACGCGGAGGCGAAGTCGCTCGACCAGGTCCTGCACGTTTCGTATGACGCGCTCGCGGCGGCGCGGCGGGAGGAAGACCGGGAGATCATTCGCATCGTCGACGGTCTCGATGCCGATCGCCTGACCGATACGCAAGCCTATGGCACCCTCGACGGCGCGCAACACACGGCCACGCCCGCCCAGATGCTCACCTGTGTCTTCAACCACCAGACACACCATCGCGGCCAGGTTCACGACATGCTTTCGCAGACGACCGTGGCCCCGCCGTCGATCGACTATTTTCACGAACGCGCCGACGGCACCTTCGGTCCGCGCACCTGACCGCTCACGAGAGGCTTCCCCGACATGACGCTCGACCTGGATCGAATACGCCAAGACACGCCCGGCACCCGGAACGTCCGCCATTTCAATAATGCCGGTTCGTCCCTGCCGCCGCAGCCTGTCCTCGACGCCCAGTTCGAACACATGAAGCTGGAGGCCGAAATCGGCGGTTACGAAGCCGCCGACGCGCGTTCGGACGCGACGGCGGCGGTGTACGATTCCGTTGCGCGCCTCGTGGGAGCGGAAAGGGACGAGATCGCGCTCGTGGAGAACGCGACGGTCGCCTGGGACATGGCCTTCTACGCCCTGCCGTTCGGGCCCGGTGACCGGATCCTTACCGCCCAGGCGGAATATGCGGCGAATTTCGTCGCCTATCTCCAGGTCGCCCGGCGCACGGGCGCCGTCATCGACGTCATTCCGAGCACCGACGAGGGGGAAATCTGCCTGTCGTCGCTGGAAGCGATGATCGATCCGCGCGTGAAACTGATCTCGATCACCCACGTGCCCACGAATGGAGGCCTGGTGAATCCGGCGGCGGACGTCGGCCGCATCGCACGCGCCAACGGGATCACATACATTCTCGACGCGTGCCAGTCCGTCGGCCAGATGCCGATCGACGTCACGGAAATCGGATGCGACATTCTGTCGGCGACCGGCCGCAAGTACCTGCGTGGGCCGCGCGGCACCGGTTTTCTCTATGTCCGGCGAGACCTCGTGCAAACGCTCGAGCCGCCCATCATCGACCATTTCGCCGCGGACTGGACGGAGCCGGGCAAATACGTGCTGCGTCCGGATGCGCGACGGTTCGAGAACTGGGAGAACAACTACGCCCTGCGCCTGGGCCTCGGTGCGGCGGCGGATTACGCGCTTGCGATGGGCCCCGAAGAGACTTGGTCACGCATCACGTCGCTCGCCGGCCGTCTTCGTGAGGGGCTCGGGGCCATCGGTGGCGTCGAACCGAGGGACATCGGCACCCGCAAGTGCGGGATCGTCTCGTTTACCGTGAAGGACCGGAAGGCGCGGGACATCAAGGCCCTGCTGGCGGAACGGCGCATCAACGTATCGGTCTCCGATCCGTCGAGCACGCTAATCGACAGCATGGCCCGAGACCTCCCCGACCTCGTGCGCGCATCCGTCCACTACTACAACACCGAAGAGGAAGTCGATTTCCTGCTGGATACGCTCGGCAGGGAACTCGCCGCCTGACCCATGGGACTCGAGACCGTCTTCATCGCAGCCGCCTTCGTCCTGGCGGGGCTCGTGAAGGGGGTCGTCGGGTTCGGCCTGCCGACGGTCGCGCTCGCCGTGGTCACGGCATCCGTCGGGCATCACGAAGCCATCGCCCTCATGCTTGGCCCGTCGCTTGCGACCAATGGTTGGCAGGCGTTCGCAGGCGGACATCTCATCAGTTCGCTCAGGCGGATGTGGCCGTTTTTCGTCGCCGGCACACTCGGCATCTGGGCCTCGTCCCATGCCCTGTCCGTGGCCGATCCCCGTCTCCTGACCGGGCTGCTGGGCATCGCGCTCGTCATCTACTCGCTCATGACGCTTTTCTTCCGCCCACTCCCGCCGCCGGGGCCGAAGGAACGTTTCCTCTCGCCCGCCGTCGGCGCCCTGACCGGCACGATCACGGGTGTAACAGGCTCGTTCGTCGTTCCGTCGGTCATGTATTTCCAGTGCCTGGGTCTCTCCCGCGACGCGTTGATCCAGACCATGGGCCTCTGGTTCTTCACCTCATCCGTGCTGCTTCTCGCCGCGCTCGGCCGGGAGAGCCTGCTCACCGCCGATCTCGCCCTGATGTCGCTGGCCGCCATCGTCCCGACAATCGCCGGGATGTTGCTCGGCGGACGCATCCGGTCCGCCCTGCCGGAGCAGCGGTTCCGGCAGGTTTTCCTGTTCGCCACCCTCCTCCTTGGGCTTTACATCGCGGCGCGCGCGATTTTCGCCTGAATCGACGTTCTGGCATAAAACGTGGGGACAATGTCATTTCCGCCACGAGACCATCTCGTATGATCCGGCCAACGCAACCATCCGGATGAGAGAACCCATGACCCAGCTTCAGATCTCCATACTCGTTTTCGACGATGCCGAGGAACTCGATTTCGTCGGCCCGTACGAGGTCTTCACCATGGCGAACGAAGTGGCACGCCATAGGAACCGCGACGAACCGTTTCGCGTGGAACTGCTGTCTCCCGACGGCGGAGACGTCACCTGCGCCAAGGGCATGCGTGTCGGCGCGCACGGTGCCTTCGAGGACCTGTCGTCGACCGACATCATCTGCATTCCCGGTGGCCGCGGTACGCGAAAGCTCGTCAAGGATCGCGACTTCGCGGCGAAAGTCGCCGACATCGCGTCCGGTTGCCGGTGGGTGACCAGCGTGTGTACCGGGGCCTTCCTCCTGGCCGCCGCCGGACTGACGAAGGATCGCAGTCTCACGACACACTGGGCGGCCTTCGACGAATTCGCCACGCTCGGCCTGGAGGGAAACCTGCAGAGCGGGGTCCGGTATGTCCGCGACGGAAACCTGCTCACCGCGGCGGGCGTGTCGGCGGGGATCGACATGGCCCTCTGGCTTACAGGCGAACTCCTGGGTCCGCAGGTGGCGCGTGAGACACAGAAGGCGATGGAGTACGATCCCCGACCGCCCTATGCGGAGGCCGACTGACCGGGCCCGCAGGTCGCTCTTGTGATCGGGTCCCGGTTGCGTGTATTGCGGTAACGCAAGCTGTTCCGGGCCAGACCGATCATGGATTATCTCGCAGTCGCCGCCGGCGCGCTCGCCGCGGGCTTTATCAGCGGTCTGACCGGGTTCGGCACCGGCCTGACGGCGCTTGGCATCTGGCTACATTTCCTCACGCCACAAGTCGCCGTCCCCCTCGTCACGGGTTGTTCCGTCGTCGCGCAGGTCGTCTCGCTGATCAGCATCAGGCCACCGCTGAACCTGCAGCGTCTGGGGATGTTCATTCCTGCGGGGCTGGTTGGCGTACCGCTCGGTGCCTACCTGCTGATCTTCATCCGTCCGGAGCCGTTCAAGGTCGCTGCCGGGGTCTTTCTGGTGCTGATCTGTGTGGCCTTCCTCGTGGCGGGGCGCCGTTTCCGGTTCCGGGTCGAAAAGCGTGCGGCCGACGCAGGCGTCGGGTTCGCGGGCGGGGTGCTCGGCGGATTTTCCGGGCTTTCCGGCGTGCTGCCGGTGCTCTGGGCGGTGCTGCAGGGCTGGCCGAAGGACGAGCAACGCGCCCTCAACCAGCCCTACAACCTGGTCATCCTGCTCTTCGCCTTCGCCGCCCAGGGCGTCGCCGGCCTCTTCACCCGGGAATTCCTGACGGTCTTTGCCCTGTGCATACCAGCCACCGTCATCGGAAACATTGCAGGCGTCGCCGCCTACAGGCGCACCGATGACGCCGTATTCCGCAAAATCGTCCTGACGGTGCTGACCATATCCGGCGCGGTGCTCATCATCGGCAATATCGGCAAGGCCTGACGCCGGCGGCGCTACAGCTCCAGTTCGAAACGCTGTTCGCGTACGCCGCCCTGCCACTGATCGACGTCGGTCTCCGAGACAAGGCGGAACCCGAACGCCTCGTACAGATGGCGCGCGGCATCGAGGCCGGCAAAGGTCGTCAGATAGATGCCGTCGTACCCGTTGTCCCGGCAATGGGAGACGGCGCGCTCCATCAACCGGCGCCCGAGCCCCTTCCCCCGGCACTCCCGCGAAACCACGAACCAGCGCAAATGCGCGAAGCCCCCGGGGTCTGCCGGTCGGTCGACGGAGATGGATGCCACCACCCGGTCGTCGGCGTTTCGCGCGCACACGAAGAGGTCGGCCCTCGCATCGAAACGGGCCAGAAACGCGGCGAGCTCGGACGCGATCATGGTCTCGAATGCGAGACCGAAGTTCCATTGCTCCGCGTAGTAATCCATGTGCAGGCCGACCACCGCGGCGAGGTCGCCCGGCCGATATCCGTCAATGGTCATGCGGACCCCGATTCGGAAAGATGAGGCGAGACCACGGCGCGAACGATACGCCGCGCCAGATCCGGCCCCGGTGTCTGACCGCCGATCAGCAAGGCATACCAGACCGCCGCCACGAGCAGGTCGGTAAGCAGTTCGACATCGGTTTCAGGGTTCATGAGACCCCTGTCACGCGCATCAAAAAGGGGAGCGCGGACGATGTGGCGGCGGCCAAAGACGAGATGCAGCCTGAGGACCTCTGCAAACGCACGATCGGCCTGGGCGTCCGCGATCAGCCCCGCCAGGATGCCGGAGGCCGGTGTGGACGCGTAGATGTCGAACAGTTTCGCGAACACATCCTCGAGCTCGGCCGCCACCCCGGCGCCCGACGGGACCAGTCCAGTTTCCGGGACCAGTTCCTCGTAGACATCGAGATAGAGATAGGCCTTGGACGGCCACCACCGGTAGATGGTCTGTTTCCCGGTCCCCGCGCGCCGGGCGATTTCCTCGATCGCCGCGCCCTGGTATCCGGCGTCACCCGCCACATCGCCCGCCGCCGACAGGATGGCAGCCCGCGCCCGGAACGAGCGTCGCCGGGGGTGTTCCACCGGCTTTCTCGCGCGCAGTTTCACCTTGAACATGCGACAAACTTAATCGAGACGGACCGTCTCGTCTAGCTCGACCAGAGTCCATCCGGCTGCCGCTCGGCGGCCCGTCAGATCCGTTCCCGATTCCGGGATTTCGCCCGCGACAGGAAACGCGTAGGATCGGCGCGTCGACAAACGGGCTCCATGCAAAGAGGTTGAAGACATGCCGGAAGGAAATGCTGCGTCGCAGACGGTCGCCTTCACGCAGATGAAGGACGGCAGCAAGGAGGACTACGCGCTCCTCGATCGACTGGAGCACGAGTTCGTGGCCAAAACGGCGGACCGGGTGCTCGAGCATCTCGGCCGACTGGAGCACAGTCTGTCGGGCTACAAGATTTCGCGGCTGGATCACTCGCTCCAGAGCGCAACGCTCGCCCATCGCGACGGGGCGGATGTCGACTGGGTGGTGGCCGCCCTGCTGCACGACATCGGAGACGACCTCGCTCCGCACAACCACGACAGCGTGGCCGCCGCGGTGATCAAGCCCTATGTCCGCGAGGAAGTGAGCTGGGTGATCCAGCACCACGGCATTTTCCAGATGGTCTACTACGCCCACCATACGGGCGGTGACCGCAATGCGCGGGAGAAGTACCGGGATAGCCCGCACTACCAGGCCGCCGTGGATTTCTGCGAGCGGTGGGACCAGGCGGCCTTCGATCCGGACTATGACACAGAACCGCTCTCGTTCTTCGAGCCCATGGTGCGCGAGGTCTTCGCCCGGACGCCATGTTCGCCCGACGTCTTGCAACCGGGCGTACATAGGCCGCTTTACACCGCGTCTGCCTGAACCGCGTGCGCAAACCGCCCCGGACATGATGAAGCCCCGCCGGCACTGAGGCTCGGCGGGGCGGCTATTTGGACCTTTCGTCCGCCCGAGGCGACCCCGGGCCTATGGTTTGTATGCCGGACGGTGCACGCGTCCCGCGATACCGGGCGTCACAAGACGCCTTGTTGAATTGTGTGTTTGATGTTTACGGCTCCAGGCCCCGCATATGCGGCCTGTGCGGTCTTCAGAGCCGCGGCCCCGCTTTTCGGCGAGGCCCCGAATGCATATCAGGCGGTCCCATGCGATTGCACCTCCTGTTCGAGTGACCTCTTGCCGGTACCGCGCTCAAGTCCTCGGACGAGCTGCGCAACCAGCACTTGCATTGCAGACCCGATCCGGCTCCGTGTCAAGATGTTTCGTAAAGGGAGCGCCGCGAGCGGCCGTGGTGGGACGGCGGCACCCCGAAGCGGTTGCGGTAGCTTCGGGTAAAATGCGCGTTCGAGCGAAAGCCGCACAGGACCGCGACATCCAGCACGCTCATTCCGGAAAACCGCAATAGCCGCTGGGCGTTGTCGAGACGCACTTGCTGGTAGAAGAGCCTCGGCGGCACCCCGAGATCCGACCGGAAGAGACGTTCCATGTGGCGCACGGACATGCCGCCGACATCGGCGAGTTCCTCGTTGGCGAGCGGGTCTTCCATGTTCAGCTCCATGGCCTCGACGATGAGGGCCAGGCGCGGATTGGTGATGCCGAGATGTGATCCGAACGCCCTCTTCACACCGGTTTCCGTCGCGAAACGAGGATGTACGAGCTGGTCCGCGACCGTCACCGCGAGTTCCCGGTCGCAGCTGCGCGCGATGATTTCCAGCATCATGTCCATGGATGCCGCACCGCCGGAACAGGTTATCCGGCTCCTGTCGATCTCGTAGAGCGAGGTCGTCGTCTCGACATCGGGATAGGTTTCGCGGAACGCGGGGATGCTCTCCCAGTGCACGGTGGCCCGCCGGCCATCGAGCAAACCCGCCTCGGCCATGACGAAGGGTCCCGTGTCGAGCCCGGCGATCACGGTGCCGCGCCTGGCGATGGCGCGCAACGGATTGAGCACACCGCGTTCCAGATGGCGCTCGTGGTCCCAGCTGGAACAGATGATCGCGAGGTCGGCGTCGGACATGGCCGACAGCCGTTCTGTCGCCGATACCGGAATGTCATTGCTGGCGCTGACCGGTTCTCCGTCGCTCGACACGAAGGTCCACATGAAACGGTCGGGGCGGTAACGGTTGGCCACGCGCACCGGTTCGAGCGCCGAAACCAGCGCAATCATCGAGAACCGCGGAAGCAGGATGAACGCGACCTTCCTGATGTCCCGTGAAAACGGTTGTCCCTCCACGTGTCCGCTCCCGTCATCGTCGTGCGCAGGGGGACAAGCCTAAGCACGTCCGGCTTGTCGTTCCAAGTCAAAATCATGGCGAGTGAGAGCAAGTGGGGCTCCGGTCGACGTCCTAGCCTGATGGCAACGAAACACGGACGAAAACCGGGCCGAGGAGACGCGGACATGAACCCAAAAGTCATCATTACGTGCGCCGTCACAGGCGCGGGCGACACGGTCGGCAAGCATCCCGACATCCCGGTGACGCCCGAGCAGATCGCCAATTCCGCGCTGGAGGCAGCCGAGGCCGGCGCCGCGATCGTGCACTGTCATGTGCGCAACCCCGAGACCGGCAAGGGCACACGCGACGTCGATCTCTATCGCGAGGTCATGGAACGCATCCGCGCGAAGAACACCGACGTCATCATCAACCTGACGGCCGGCATGGGCGGAGACCTCGACATCGGACCCGGCGAAGACCCGATGGCCTTCGGGCCCGACACCGACCTTGTCGGACCGGTGGTGCGGCTTGCGCACGTGACCGAACTCAAGCCTGAAATCTGCACGCTCGACTGCGGCTCGCTGAATTTCGGGGACGGCAACGGCATCGTCGTGCAGACCCCGGTGCAACTGAGGGCGCAGGCCAAGATCATCAGGGACCTGGGCGTCAAGGCAGAGATGGAGATATTCGACACCGGCAACCTGTGGTTCGCCAAGCAGCTCGTTGCTGAAGGCCTGATCGGCGACAAGCCGATGTTCCAGATCTGCCTCGGCATTCCCTGGGGCGCGCCGTGCGACACGGCCAGCATGCAGCACATGGTCAACATGCTGCCCGACGATGCGGTCTGGGCCGGTTTCGGCATATCGCGCCACCAGATGCCGATGGTCGCCCAGGCGGCGATCCTCGGTGGGCATGTGCGGGTCGGGCTCGAGGACAACCTCTATCTCGAACGCGGCGTCTTCGCGTCGAACGCGTCCCTGACGGAACGCGCGGTCCGCATCATCCAGCTTCTCGGTTCTTCCGTGGCGTCGCCCTCGGAAGCCCGCGAAATCCTCGGCCTGTAGGAACACGGACATGCGGGACATCAAGACAGTCGGCATCGTGGGCGCCGGCGTCATCGGTGCGGGCTGGGCGGCGCGCTTCCTGGCGCGCGGCCTCGACGTCATCGCCACGGACCCAAGCCCAGGTGCAGAGGCGGCCATGCGCGAGACCATAGAGATCGCCTGGCCGGCCATGCAGAAGCTGAGCCTGACGCCCTTCCGCGACCGCGGCACCCTCACCTTCACGACCTCGCAGGACGAACTGGCCTCGAAAGCCGATTTCATCCAGGAAAACGTGCCGGACGACGAAGACCTCAAGCGCAAGGTCATGGCGGCGCTCGACGCCGTGGCGCCGGCGGATGTCATTCTCGCCTCCAGTTCGTCGGGCCTGCTGCCGACGCGGATCCAGGAGGGCTGCCGCCATCCCGAACGCCTGCTGATCGGTCATCCGTTCAATCCGGTCTACCTGCTGCCGCTCGTCGAGGTGCTCGGCGGGGAACGCACGAGCCCCGAGGCGATAGACCATGCCTGCCGCTTCTACGACGCGATGGGCATGCACACGCTGAAGGTCCGCACGGAGATCGAGGGCTACATTTCCGACCGCCTGCAGGAGGCGCTTTGGCGTGAAGCGCTGCACATGGTGGCGGAAGGGGTCGCGACGACCGGCGAAATCGACGAGGCCGTGATCTACGGGCCCGGCCTGCGCTGGGCCATCATGGGCACATGCCTCACCTTCCATCTGGCCGGCGGCGAGCAGGGGATGCGGCACATGCTCGAACATTTCGGGCCGGCGCTCGAACTGCCGTGGACCAAGCTTAAGGCCCCCGAACTGACCGAGGAACTGATCGACCGCATGGTCGAGGGCACGCGGCAGCAGGCGGCGGGACGGTCCATCCGGGATCTCGAACGCCTGCGCAACGACTGTCTCGTCGGCATCATGCAGGTGCTCAAGCAGAACGGGACGAGCGCGGGCCTCACGATCGCCCGCGACGAGGAGCGCCGCTACGCCGAACGGCCCGCGGCGAAATGGTCGGCCGGGGATGCGGTGGACGCGCCGTTGCGACTTTACGACTGTTCCGTGGCGCCGGAGTGGGTCGACTATAACGGACACATGTCGGAGAGCTGTTTCCTGCTCGCTTTCGGCGAAGCATCGGACGCGCTGTTCCGCTATGTCGGCATCGACGAGGACTACCGCGCCTCCGGCAGGTCCCTGTTCACGGTCGAGACCCATCTCAATTTCCTGAAAGAGGCCTCGGCCGGCGATCCGCTGTCCTTCGAAACCCAGCTACTCGGCCTCGACCGCAAGCGGGTGCATCTTTTCCACCGGATGCTGCACGCCACGAGCGGCGAAGTGCTGTGCACGACGGAGCAGATGCTCCTCCACGTGGACACGCAGAAACAGTCCGCGAGTTCGATGGACGGCCACGTCTTCGACGCTCTCCAGGCCATCATGGACGCACATCGCACGCTGCCCGCGCCCAAGCAGAAAGGCCGCGTCATGGACGTGCCGCAACCCGCCGCATGACGGCGTCCGGACATGCCGGCAAACGCGTCCTCGTCACGGCGGGTGCGGCGGGCATCGGACGGGCGATCGCCTGTGCATTCTCGGACGCCGGGGCGAATGTCCATGTCTGCGACGTCGACCCGGAGGCCATCGCCCGGCTCGGCGAAGAACGGCCCGAGATCACGACGACACGGGCGGACGTTGCCGACGAGGACGCCGTCCGCCGCGTCTTCCAGGATTTCGCCGGCGGCTACCACGCCGTCGACGTGCTGGTGAACAATGCCGGTATCGCGGGGCCGACCGGCACGATGGAGATGCTGGACCTCGAGGACTGGCGGCGCTGCATTTCGGTCAACATCGACAGCCTCTTCCTGTTCGCACGCCAGGCCATCCCGGCGATGAAGGAGGCCCGGTCGGGATGCATCATCAACCTGTCGTCGACGGCCGGCTTGATGGGATACCCGGGCCGCACACCCTATTGCGCGGCCAAGTGGGCCGTGATCGGCCTGACCAAGTCGCTGGCCATGGAACTCGGTCCCCACAACATCCGGGTGAACGCGATCTGCCCGGGCGCCGTGAACGGGCCGCGCATGGACCGGGTCATCGCCGCCCAGGCACGGGCGACCGGAAAGACTGAAGACGAGATCCGCACAGGCTATGCCGGTGCGAGTTCCATGCGCACTTTCGTCGATGCGGAAGACATTGCCGCCACTGCCCTCTTTCTCGCATCGCCTGCCGCGGCGCGCATTTCGGGCCAGGCCGTGCCCGTCGACGGACATACAGAAGGCCTTTCGGGCTAGCCCATTCCACGAGGATCCGTTCCCATGAATTTCGAACTGAGCGAAGAACAGAAACTGATCGTCGAAACCGCGCGCACCTTCGTGGAGCGCGAGCTCTACCCCCACGAGGAAGAGGTCGAACGTACCGGCGAAGTCTCCCCCGACCTGGCGCAGCAGATCCGCACGAAGTCGCTCGAACTTGGCCTCTACGCCGCCAACATGCCGGAGGACCTCGGTGGTGGCGGTCTCGACAACCTGACCATGGCGATGCTCGACCGCGAACTGGGCAAGGCCAATTACGGCCTGCACTACACGGTGGCGCGCCCGAGCAACATTCTCCAGGCGTGCAACGAGGAACAGGCCGGGCGCTATCTCTATCCCTGCATCCGGGGCGAGAAGGTCGACTGCATCGCCATGACGGAGCCGGGCGCGGGATCGGACCTGCGTTCGATGAAGACGTCGGCGCGCCAGGATGGCGACGACTGGGTTCTCAACGGCGAGAAACACTTCATTTCACACGCCGATGTCGCCGATTTCGCGATCGTCTTCGCCGCCAGCGGCGAGGAGGACAGCCCGCGCGGTCCGCGCAAGAAGATCACGTCGTTCTTCGTCGACAAGAACACGCCCGGTTTCGAGGTGAGACGCGGATACAACAGCGTTTCGCATCGCGGCTATCACAACTGCATTCTCACCTTCAACGACTGCCGCCTGCCGGCCTCCCAGGTGCTGGGCGAACCGCACAAGGGATTCGACGTCGCCAACGAGTGGCTGGGCGCGACGCGGCTGCAGGTCGCCGGCACCTGCCTCGGCCGGGCGGACCGGGCGCTCGACCTCGCCCTCGACTGGGCGGTGAACCGCAAGCAGTTCAACCAGCAGATCTCCAAGTTCCAGGGCGTGTCGTTCAAGCTTGCGGACATGCAGGTGGAACTCAAGGCCGCCGAACTGCTGACCTACGAAGCGGCGTGGAAATGCGACCAGGGCGCCATGACCGACATGGACGCCGCCATCGCCAAGCTCAAGGCCACCGAGATGCTGGCCATGGTCACCGACCAGGCCTTGCAGATCTACGGCGGCATGGGCCTGATGGACGAACTGCCGCTGGAGCGGCTGTGGCGGGATGCCCGTGTCGAACGGATCTGGGAAGGCACGAGCGAAATCCAGCGCCATATCATCTCGCGATCGCTCCTGCGCCCGCTCGGAGGCTGAGAGTGACAAGGCTCGACCGGCTGCTTCGCCCGCGAAGCGTCGCGGTGATCGGCGGGAGGGAAGCCGGGGCGGTCATCCGGCAGTTGCGGCAGGTCGGTTTCGCAGGAGACGTCTGGCCGGTCAATCCCCGGCGCGAGGCCCTCGAAGGCATCGCCTGCTACGCCTCTCTCGACGCGCTCCCGGCCGCACCGGACGCCGCGTTCGTCGCGGTGCCCAATTTTGCCACCATCGAGACGGTGTCCGATCTACGCGTGGCAGGCTGCGGCGGTGCGGTGTGTTACGCATCGGGTTTCGGCGAGCTCGGGCAGGCCGGCAAGGCCCTGGAAGCGGACCTCCTGTCCGCCGCGGGCGACATGCCGGTCTTCGGGCCGAACTGCTACGGGTTCATCAACTATCTCGACCGGTGCGCCCTTTGGCCCGACGAACATGGCGGCCGGCCGGTGGAACGCGGTGTGGCGATCGTCACCCAGAGCGGCAACATGGGGATGAATTTCACCATGCAGCGCCGCGGCATGCCGCTGGCCGGCCTCTATACGCTGGGCAACCAGGCGCGCATCACAATCGCGGACATGGTGGCCGCTCTCGCCGCAGACCCGCGCGTCACCGCAATCGGGCTCCACATCGAGGGACTGGCCGATGTACCCGCCTTCACGGAAGCCTGCCGGGCCGCACGCGAAACCGCCACGCCCGTGGTTGCACTGAAGACCGGACGTTCATCCGCGGCGGCCCGGATCACCGAGAGCCACACGAGTTCGCTCGCCGGGCCGGACCGGCTCTACGACGCCCTGTTCAGACGCTGCGGCGTCGCCCGCGTGGACACGGTCCCGGAACTCCTCGAAACCCTGAAGTTCATGCATTTCAACGGCGTGCCCGAAGGCCGCGCGATCTGTTCGCTGAGCTGTTCCGGCGGCGAAGCGGCCCTCGTCGCCGATCTCGCGGAACGGCACGGGCTTGTGTTCCGCGCGCTCGACCCGGCGCACCGGGACCGCGTGCGCGCAACCCTCAACGACTATGTCGACGTTTCGAACCCGCTCGACTATCACACTTTCATCTGGGGTCAGGCCGAGGAAACGAAAGCCTGTTTCACCGCCATGCTGTCCGGCGGTTTCGACACCTCGATGCTGATCATCGATTTTCCCAACCGGTCCGGCCTCGACGCGTCCGCCTGGCACCTCACGACCCGCGCCTTCGCCGCGGCTGCCCGTTCGACCGGCGCGCGCGGTGTCGTCGTAGCGACCATGCCCGAGTGCCTGCCAGAGGATGCCATGGACGAACTCTCGTCCGAAGGCGTCGCCCCCATGACCGGCCTGGACGAATGCCTCACGGCCATCTCCGCGGCAGCGGGTATCAGCGAAGCCTGGGCGCGCCCGGATGTTCCGAACCTGCTTCCCCGGACGCCCCTTCCGGCGGTGAAGCCCCGATCGCTCGACGAGCACGACGCGAAGGCGCGCCTGGCGGGGTACGGCCTGGCCGTTCCGGATGGGGTGGTCTGCACCAGAGAAGACGTCCGCCGCTCGGCCGATGCCCTCGGATACCCTGTCGCCCTGAAGGCGTTGAGCGAGACCCTCACGCACAAGTCGGAAGCCGGCGGCGTGAAGATCGGCCTCGCATGCGGCGACGACGTCGAACGTGCCGCCGTCGGCATGGCGGGGCTGTCTGACAGGTTCCTCGTGGAAAAAATGGTGACCGACGCGGTTGTCGAAATCATCGTCGGCATCGAGGCGGACCCGCAGTTCGGTCTCGCCCTCGTCATCGGCGCCGGCGGAGTGCTGGCCGAGCTCGTCCGCGACAGCGCCACCATCCTTCTGCCCTGCACGGAAGACGATATCGCCGATGCCATCGGGGGGCTGAACGTGAAGGCCCTGCTCGACGGATTCCGCGGCAAGCCGCCGGGCGATTCCGAAGCGCTGGTCTCAGCCGTGATCACGATCGCCCGCTTCGCCACGGACCACCGGGGATCGCTCGCGGGGCTCGACGTCAATCCGCTGCTGGTCAGACCCAAGGGCCACGGCGTGTGCGCCGTCGATGCCTGGATGGCGTTTCACGCCGGGCCATGACACACGCGGACGCGCGCGTTTACCCGGCCTAGGCAGCCGACACGTCGTTGAGGAACCGGTCGACCGTGTTGCGCAACCTGTCGGCCTGTTCGTCGACTTCGGCGGTGCCCTGGAGCACCTGCCCTGCGGCCTGGGTCGTTTCGGCCGCACCGTTGCGCACCGCCGCAATGGCGGAGACGACCGTTCCCGTGCCTTTCGCCGCATCGCTCGCGTTGTGGGAGATCTCGCCGGTGGCCTCGCCCTGCCGCATGACGGAATCGGAAATCGACCGTGTGTAGGTGGCGACCTCCTTCATCGTGTCGGCAATCGCCCCGATCGCGTCGACCGCCTCGGTGGTCGAGGACTGGATCGACGCCACCTGCGCGCCGATCTGTTCGGTGGCCTGGGCCGTCTGGTTCGCGAGGCTCTTGACTTCCGAAGCAACCACCGCGAAGCCGCGGCCGGCCTCGCCCGCGCGGGCGGCCTCGATCGTCGCGTTGAGCGCCAAGAGATTGGTCTTCTCGGCGATATCGGAAATGAGCCCGACAACGTCGCCGATCTGCTGCGCCGCCGACGCGAGCCCGCCGATACGGTCGTTGGCATCGTTCGCATTCTGCGTCGCCTGGCCGACAATGTCGTTGGCGGTATGGACCTGGCGGTTGATCTCCTCGATCGAGGAGGCGAGTTCCTCGGCAGCGGCGGCAACGGCCTGGACGTTGACGGAGGCCTGTTCCGACGAGGACGCCACACCGTCGGCCTCGCCGGCGGTTTCGGACGCGACGCCGGTCATTGCCTCGGCGGCGGCTTTCATCTGGTCGGCGGTTTCGGCCACGGTCGACAGCACTTCCGTCACTTCCGTGCGGAAGGCGTTGACGAGCTGGTCGATGCGCGCCTGGCGTTCGTTCTGGGCGGCCTGATCGGCGGCAACGGTCCTGGAGAGTTTTTCCCGCTCGATGGCGTTTTCCAGGAACACCGCGACCGACCGTGCGATGTCGCCGATCTCGTCCTTGCGGCGATCGCCCGTCACCGTCACATCCGTATCTCCGTTGGCGAGGTTGCGGATCGTTCCGGCAATGGCGGTGAGAGGCCGCGACAGTCCCCGGTTGATCAGGAAGTAGGCGACCAGAAACGCGATGATGAGCGTCATGGCTCCGATACCGACGAGTATGGTGCGGTCGCGGGCGATCGTCTCGACGATCGATCCGGTGTTGGCGCGCACCGTCTCGCGGCTGCGTTCGATGAGTTGCTTCACGGCATCGCCGATGGCCGCGCTCTTCTTCAGCACGCTCCCGACGACGGCCACCGCCTGTTCGGATGCGGCGAGTTCGGTGAGCCGGTCCGCCAGCAGCCCCGACTTGGGATCGCCGAAACCGTAGAGCTGGTCGGCCATCTTCGAGACTTCCGCCGCATCGATGGACGACAACGCGGCTTCGAGCCTGCCGCGCGCCGCGGTCACGCGATCCTGTATCGGAATGATCTTCTCCGCATCCGGCGACAGCGCACCCTCGACGAGAACCGAGACGTACTGGTTCAGGACGGCGACGGACTCGAGATTTGCCTTAAGCGACTCCACCTTCTCGGACAGGAGCTTGTTGATGATGTCGGCATTGGATTGAGACGCGTCTTCGGCGGATACCGTCAGGTCGAACACCTGGTCGTCGACCTTGGAAATCAGTGCATTGTCGATCGAATTCTGCAGGTCGATGAGGGAAAATACGAGTTGCTGTGTGGACTTCGCTTCCGAAGAGTACGTGTCGGCGGAGCGCATCTGGATCGACTCCTTCGCGAGTTCGAGCAGAAGCGCGATCTCGCCCGCGACGCCGATGTCCTGTCCGGACGCCTCGATCTCGTCGAGCAGCCTGTCTGTCTGGTTGACCGAAGCGGTCAGCTTGTCGCGGAAGATCTCCGCCTTGGCGGCCTCGTCGGCGAGGAGGTAGCCGGAAATGCTTGCATTGATGGCGTTGACGCTGATGCGGAGATTGAGCAGCCGCTGCAGAACCGCAATGTCCTGCTCGACGATTTTCTGGACGATCGCGTTCGAGTCCTTGGCAGCGCTTTCACCGCCCACGACCAGCTCGAAATAGGCGTCGTCGATCTTCGGAGACAGTGTCGATGAAACCGACTCGTTCATCGCGAACAGTTCGGCGAGGCGTGCCGCCCGCCTTCTGGCTTTTTCATTCCGTGCGGCGGTGTAGGTGTCCAGCGTATCGATTTCCGATGCGAACTCCGCCGTCGTGCTCCGCAGTTTCTGCACCAGACCGCCATCGCCGCTCGACACCGGCATGTCGTTCGCCGTTTCGGAAAGCATACCGGCCGTGGACCGGAGTTGGGCCAGCGCGGTTGTCCTCTGCCCATCGGTTTCGGCATTGGCCACGGAGGTCGCGGCCACCGCGAGATTCGTGCTTTGCACAGCCAGGTCCGCGGCGGTTTCGAATTTCGGCAGATCCACTTCCGCGAGACGTTCGAACTCCCTGCCAACGTCGGAGAACGCGAGGAGACTCACCGTCACGGCCATGCCCGTGAGCGCGACGACAATGCCGAACGCAAAAAAGAGCTGACCGCGCACGCGCAGGCCAGCGAACCCTTTCCAGAACGAAAGTCTGCCGGTGAGTCCGGCAACAAAGCCGCTTTTCATACCCCAGTTCCCCTTGGTCTTCGGTACGCCGCCGCACAGTCCCCACTCGCGGCAGACGAGGTGACCGTAGCCGGCAGGTGGCGCCGGCTACGGTCGGTTTGCCTGATCAGCTGGCCGGTGCTTCGACCGGCTTGAACGATCCGTCCTTCTGGATGACGGTCAGGAACACGTCGTCCATGCCCTGGTTGTCGTCCTTGGCGAAGCCCATCTTCACGCCGCCGAAGTCGAATGACCCGACCGATGCGAAGGTCTCCATGAATTTCGCGCGGTCCAGTTCCTGGCCGGCGCTCTTCAGCGCCTCGATGGCGAGACGGCCGACGAGATACCCTTCGAGCGTCACGAAACCGGGCTCGGCGTCGGCGTCAACGGCCTTGAGAGCCGCCTGGTAGGCCTTCACGAGCGGAACGGAATCATCCCACGGGAAAGGCACGACCTGCGAAACGATGACGCCCTCGCCGTCTTCACCGAGTTCCTTGGCCAGAGCCTTGGAGCCGACAAAGGAGATATTGACGAAGGTCGGGTTGAACTTGACCTTGCGGGACAGCTTGATGAACTCGGCGATCGGCTTGTAGGCGCCGACCATGACGACCGCATCAGGCTTGGCCTTGCGGATGTTCAGCAGGGCCGACTTCACCGCAACGGTGTTGCGCTGATAGGTGCCTTCGGCGACGAGCTTCATGTCGCGTTTTTCGAGAGCCGCGGTAACGCCGGCGAGACCGACACGGCCGAACGCGTCATCCTGGTAGAGAAGCGCGATGTTCTTCATCTTCTTCTCGTCGACCAGATGCTTGATCCAGGCTTCGGTTTCGGCCGCGTACGTGGCGCGGACATTGACGATGTTGCCGAGTTCGGCATTGCGCAGGAAGCCGGCGCCGGTGAACGGGCCGACAAACGGCACCTTCGCCTCGGTGGCGATCGGCTGCGTGGCCTTGGAGGTCGGCGTGCCGACAGCGCCGATCAGGCCGAAGACCTTGTCGTCGCCGATGAGCTTCTTGACCTGCGCGATGGAACGGTCGGGCTCGTAGCCGTCGTCGTAGCTGATCAGTTCGATCGTACGGCCGTGCACGCCGCCGGCCTTGTTGACCTCGGCGAACGCGGCCTCGAGGCCGGTCTTCATGCCCGTACCGAGCGCGGCGGCCGGTCCTTCGAGCGCGGCGGCCTGGCCGAACACCACCTTGGCATCGCTCACGCCGTCTTCGGCCATGGCCGAGAACGGCAGAGCTGCGAACGCCAGTGCGGCGACCGACTTCCTGATTACATTCTTCATTGTTCAACCCCTCGTGAATTTTTTGGTGGTTTGCTTGCGCCGATACCACTATCGCAAGGAGATTAAGATTCCGTTTTTGACACGCAATAATTGATCGGTGCGGACCTGAATGCACCCACAGGTTGAATTCGCGATGCTATGGCGCACGGGCGAGGTAAATTGGCCACAACGACGCGGAAAGACGATAAGCTTGCACCGCAGGATCAGGGAGAGAACACATGCCGCTAGACAGTCCCGACACGGACGCCCGCATGCCGTACCAGCATGCCATGCCAGCCGAAGCCCTTCCGGAAATCGTGGTGCCGAACGCGATACCGACGGATGAGCGCGTCTGGGTACCACAGGCGGAAAACGTCTGGTTCCGTCCGCTCTGTCTGAACGTCAGCCAGGGCTACTGGATGAATCTCCTGCGCGTCCGCAAGGCCGGCGTGCTGAGCCGTCACCGTCATCCGAACCCGGTGCACGGGTTCGTGCTCAAGGGCCGCTGGCACTACCTCGAGCACGACTGGATCGCCGAGGAAGGCTCCTACGTCTTCGAACCGCCTGGAGAAACCCACACGCTCGTCGTGCCGGACGACGTGGAGGAAATGATCACCTTCTTCCAGGTCAACGGGATCATGTACTACGTCGACCCCTGGGGGAAACATCTCGGATACGAGGACGTCTTCACGAAGATCGACCTGTGCCGGGCCCACTACGAGTCCGTCGGCCTCGGCGCCGACTATTGCGACCAGTTCATCCGTTGAAATCCCGATGAGCATAGACACCAGGACCGTGCTCGTCACCGGCGGGACGAGCGGCATCGGCCTTGCCATAGCGCGCGGGTTCGCAAGGGCCGGATGGCGCGCCATCGGCGCGGGTCTCGGGTCGGAACAGATCGCCGGCGACACGGAGCTTGCCGCGGCCGAACTCGACGTGACCGACAGGGGGTCGGTCGACCGGGTGGTGTCCGGACTCGACCGGCTCGATGCGGTCGTCAATGCCGCGGGGATCATCCGCCGCGGTGATCCCGATGACGTCGACGCCTTTACCGAGATACTCGACATCAACCTGAACGGCACCATGCGGGTGGCGGCGGCGGTCCACGGCCACCTCGCCGAAAGCCGGGGCGCCATGATAAACATCGCGTCCATGCTCAGTTTCTTCGGCAGCGGCAATTCGCCTGGCTACTCGGCCTCGAAAGGCGGCGTCGCGCAACTGACCAAGTCGCTCGCCATCGCCTGGGCGGATGACGGCATCCGGGTCAATGCGCTCGCGCCGGGCTGGATCGCCACTCCGCTGACCCAGGCGCTGCAGGACGACGCCGAGAGATCATCGGCGCTGCTCTCGCGCACGCCGATGAAGCGATGGGGCCGGCCGGATGATCTCATCGGCCCTGCCCTCTTCCTCGCTTCGGACGCAGCGGGTTTCATCACGGGCGCGATCCTGCCGGTCGACGGCGGCTACGCGGTAATGTGAGGCTCGCGGCAATGCCCCTGCATTATGACTTCGCCGGCCATACCGCCATCGTGACAGGAGGCACCGGCGGCATCGGCCGCACCATCGCGGAACACCTGCGCGACGCCGGCGCCTCGGTCTGGATCTGGGATCTTGCGCCGCCGGACATCGACGGCGTGCGTTTCGGCGAGGTCGACGTCACCCGTCCCGAGACCATCGACGCCGCCACGCGCGCGGCCATGAACCTCAGCGGGCGGGTGGACATCCTCGTCAACAATGCCGGTTTCGCAGGATCGACCGTGCCGCTGGACGAATACGACCCGGGCGAGTGGCGCCGCATTCTCGACGTGAACCTCGTCGGGGTGTTCGAGACGTGCCG
Organism: Hyphomicrobiales bacterium; assembly: GCA_965227875.1. GTDB lineage: Bacteria > Pseudomonadota > Alphaproteobacteria > Rhizobiales > JAJFHC01. The sequence goes on along the minus strand of OZ245783.1, from coordinate 3,773,944 downwards.
CCAGGTGGTCCCCCACATGCGACGGTCGAACAGCGGGCGGATCGTGAACATCGCGTCGCTCGCGGGCAAGGAAGGCACGCCGAACGCATCGGCTTACAGTGCCGCGAAAGCCGGTGTGATCGCGCTTACGAAATCGCTCGGAAAGGAACTCGCCACGACGGGTGTCCGCGTGAATTGCCTTGCGCCGGCGGCCATAGATACGCCCATACTGGACCAGATGTCGCCCGCCCATGTCGAGACGATGATCGAGAAGAGCCCGATGAAGCGGCTCGGAACGGTGGACGAAGCGGCTCGCGCCGTCCTTTGGCTTGCCTCCGAGGACTGCACGTTCAGCACCGGTGCGGTCTTCGACCTTTCCGGCGGCCGGGCGACCTATTGATGGAAAGGACTCACACTTGTTCGATTGCCTCCGGTTCATCGGTGTCTTCACCACTCTTGCGGCTGCCGTCCTTCTGACGGGCACGCCGGCGAACGCCTATTCGGAAACCTTCATTCACCTGCGCGCGGACCCCATGCCGCTCGACCGGTTCGTCGTGGATCTCTATGCGGAAGACGAGGACTACGAGGTGTCCTTCGTGAAAACCCTCGCCGTGGAGAGAATGGCGCTGGTCGTCAAGTCCGGGCCTCCCAACGGGCTCGACCCGGACGCCCTGGCCGATGGCGACAGGGGTGTCCTGGTCCAGCTCAGGGTCGGCGTGACGCCATCGGACACCCGCCCGGACGATACCGCGCTCTTCGGCGACATTTTCTGCCGGGGCTCCGCACCGCCGCAAGGATACCACACGAAGGAACGCGGGCTCCTGTGCCTGAGCGCCTACGACGCGGGAGATGCCGGGGAGTTCTTCGTGGTTCCGCGGTTTTCCGATAACGGAACCCTCGAGGCCGCACAGGTCTATTTCAGCGTCGAGAGCCAGAAAGTGAAGGATCGCGAGGGTACGCCGGACGGAGATCCCTTCGTCGGCGCACTGCTCAACGGCCGCGGTTTGTCTGTGGACCAGAGCATCGCGGATTTCTCCGAGACGTTCGCCAATGCCCGGCCGATCGTGCGTTTGCGCGAGTCCGGCCAGACGGCCACGGTCAAGTTTACCGACGCCCCGGTCCCGACCGAAGCGGACTGAGATCCGCACCGAAGGGCTCCATCGTCCTGGCGCTAGCCGGACGGTCCGACGCACGCCGTGACACGCAAAACGGGCATTTACGGTTTCTCCGGAAGCCGTAAACCGCTATGACATGGGGACGAACGACGGAATTCCGTCAGAAAAACGAGACAGGACAATGCCCCAATATCGATCAAGAACCACGACGCACGGACGAAACATGGCGGGTGCGCGCGGCCTCTGGCGCGCGACCGGGATGAAGGACGACGACTTCGGCAAGCCGATCATAGCGGTGGCCAACTCCTTCACGCAGTTCGTACCCGGCCACGTCCATCTCAAGGACCTCGGCCAGATGGTGGCGCGCGAGATCGAGAAGGCCGGCGGCGTGGCGAAGGAATTCAATTCCATCGCCGTCGACGACGGCATCGCCATGGGCCATGACGGCATGCTCTACTCGCTGCCGTCCCGCGAACTCATCGCGGATTCGCTGGAATACATGTGCAATGCCCATTGCGCGGACGCGATGATCTGCATTTCCAACTGCGACAAGATCACGCCCGGCATGCTCATGGGTGCCATGCGCCTCAATATCCCGGCCATTTTCGTCTCCGGCGGCCCGATGGAAGCCGGCAAGGTCGTCCTGCAGGACGGCGAGATGAAGAAGGTCGACCTCATCGACGCCATGATCCAGGCGGCCAACCCGAACACGTCCGACGAGGATGCCGCGGCCTATGAACGGTCCGCCTGCCCGACCTGCGGATCCTGTTCGGGCATGTTCACGGCAAACTCCATGAATTGCCTTGCCGAGGCACTCGGACTCGCCCTGCCCGGCAACGGATCTACGCTCGCGACCCATGCCTTCCGGAAGGAACTCTTTCTCGAAGCCGGACGACGCATCGTCGCTCTCGCGAAACGCTATTACGAGGAAGACGACGTCACGGCCACGCCGCGCGGTATTGCCGACGTGCGCAGTTTCGAGAACGCCATGGCGCTCGACATCGCGATGGGCGGATCCACCAACACGGTCCTGCACCTGCTCGCGATGGCCCGCGAGGGCGAGGTCGACTTCACGATGGCCGACATCGACCGGATGAGCCGCAAGGTCCCGCACCTGTCGAAGCTGTCGCCTTCGACGTCGCTCTACCACATGGAGGACGTGCACCGCGCCGGCGGCATCCTCGGCATCATGGGCGAGCTCGACCGCATCGGCCTCATCCATCGTGACCGTCCGACCGTGCACACCGCGACCATCGGCGAGGCGATCGACACGTATGACATCATGCGCTCGCCGTCGCCGGAAGTGGAGACGTTCTTCCGCGCCGCGCCCGGTGGCGTGCGGACGACCGAAGCGTTCAGCCAGGAGCACTTGTGGGACGATCTCGACCGCGACCGCGCGAATGGCTGCATCAGGGACATGGAACATGCCTACAGCAAGGACGGCGGCCTCGCGGTGCTCTACGGCAATATCGCGCAGGACGGCTGCATCGTGAAAACGGCGGGCGTGCCGGAAGAATGCCTCAAGTTCAAGGGCACGGCACGGGTGTTCGAATCGCAGGACGCCGCCGTCCAGGCCATCCTCGGCAAGAAGGTCACCAAGGGCGACGTCGTGGTCATCCGGTACGAGGGACCCAAGGGCGGTCCGGGCATGCAGGAGATGCTCTATCCGACCAGCTACCTCAAGAGCATGGGGCTCGGAAAGGACTGCGCGCTGATCACCGACGGCCGGTTCTCCGGCGGGTCGTCGGGACTTTCGGTGGGGCACGTGTCTCCGGAAGCCGCCCAGGGCGGCACCATCGGCCTGGTGGAAGATGGCGATGTCATCGAGTTCGACATCCCGAACCGCCGCGTCCATCTGGCGGTCGACGAAGCGGTGCTGAACAACAGGCGGATGGCCATGGAAGCCAAGGGTCATGCCGCGTGGCAACCGGCCGAACCGCGCGAGCGCATCGTCAGCCGTGCGCTGCGCGCCTATGCCGCCTTCGCGACATCGGCGTCGGAGGGCGCGGTCCGCGACGTGGACCAGTTCGAAAGGAACATCCGGCAGGCCGCCGAATAAACCGGAAAAAAACTTCCTGCTGAAGTGAACCTTAAGGGGATTTGCGACGACTGAGCAGCATGGCCCGCGGTTGCGGGCCTGCTGGCCTATCTGCGGCGAGGCGACCGCCTTGCCGCGATGCGCAACATCAGGAGTCCGCAATATGTCCCTCAAGTGTATCTGTCTTGTTCTGTCGCTGACGGCCGGGCTTGTCCTGCCGTGTGCCGTCTTCGCCCAGGCTCCGAAGAGCTACACGGACTACCGCAAGGTTGAGGTCACACTCCCGCTCGGCGCGATTTCGTTTGCCGACCGCGTCGTGTCCTTCGAACGCGGCGACCGATCGCCGAGAAAGACGGAAGCCAACCCGGCGAACGCGATCGGCGAGCCAGACTACCGAAAATCGGGTGACGGCAAGGCATTCACGCTCGGATGCCGCGGGTCCGCCATCTTCGAATTCACCGACAACGCGCTGGTCGACGGACCGGGCACGGATCTCTACGTCTTTGAGGTCGGCGCGGACGTCGAGCCCACCGACATCGCGCTGTCCAATGACGGCGTGACATGGACCGACGCCGGCCGGATCGCCGGCGGCAAGACCGGGCTGGACCTCGCCGAAGCCGGACATCGCGGCCAGAGCTACCGTTTCGTCCGTCTCACCGACACCGGCAAGTCCTGCAGCGGTGACTGGCCGGGAGCGGACATCGACGCGATCGCGGCGGTCGGCTCGGCGATCCGCTACCAGCTTTCAGGTGCGGTGCTGTTCGATTTCGACAGGCACGACCTGCGGCCCGGCGCGCACGGTGCGCTCGCGGACCTCGTGGCGAAGCTCTCCGCCTATCCTGCGGCACGGATCACGGTCGCCGGCCATACGGACGCAAAAGGAAGCGACGCCTACAACCAGTCCCTCTCGGAAAAGCGCGCGGGGTCCGTCGCAGCCTATCTCCGGGCACATGTCTCAAGCAGCGGGGTAACGATCGACGCCGTCGGCATGGGTGAGACCGAGCCGGTGGCGGACAACGCCACCGAGGACGGCCGAGCCCGGAACCGACGGGTCGAGATCATCGTCGTCCCGAACAGCTGAGGCCAGGTAGAGGTCAACACGGCAGAAGGGGTCCCGGCGGCACGCTCGCGCCGGGACTCCATACCCCGTTCAATCCACGTTCCGCCTTAACGCGACGGCACCGACCGCTCAGCCTGCGAACACCGCGACCGACGCCTCCGGGCTCGTCAGGGGTCGCGCCTTCTCGCACAGCGCCGCCGCCGGGGCCATCGAAGCCTGACCGAAGGCGATCACCCGGCCCGCCTCGCAGAACCGGTCCGCAACCTCCGCGATCCGGGCAAAATATACATCGAGGTCGCCGCCGGCAAACAGGGGCCAGGCATCCTTGATCTGCCTGACGGCGACCGTCCCTCCCGTGTTCACCGCGACACTTTCGAAAAGGTCTCGCGTCGGCCCGAGGGTAGAGCCCACCGTGCAGAGCACCAGTACCTCGCCTCCGCCTGCGAGCGCCGCCTCGGCCAGGGCCCGGTCCACACGGATGATGTTTTCGTTCCGGAGGTCGTCCGCGGCAGGTCCCAGCGTGGAGCAGGTCAGCAGCACCTTTTCCGATTCCCCGGCGAAGTCCTCCAGGGCGGCCCTGGTTTCCGCGCGAACATCCTCAGTCAGGTGGCCGGCATCCACCGCCCGCTTGAGCAGGTCGTCGCGCACGACATGCCGGCAGTCAAACACGATGCGGTCCTCGACCGCACGGAACAGGTCCACATTCGGATGCGCCGTATGCAGCATCGAAAGTCGGGGGCGTTCTGCCATGGGCTCGGGCTCCTCTTTTCGTTGGCCCCAGGTCCGCCCTGATATACAGGACGCATTGCCTCTCGGCGAGGCACGGCACAATTCACGAGGGAGACGCGAATGTTCGAAGGCTTCGAGACACACCGGATCACGACGAGCGGCGCGGAGATCAACCTCCGCACGGGTGGGTCCGGTCCGGCGCTCCTTCTGCTGCACGGATATCCGCAGACCCACGTCATGTGGCACAAGGTGGCGCCCGATCTGGCGCGTGACTACACCGTCGTCGCCGCGGACCTGCGCGGTTACGGCGATTCCTCCAAGCCGGAGACGACCGCGGATCACGCGGTCTATTCGAAACGGGAGATGGCGCGCGACATGGCCGAGGTCATGACGGCACTGGGTCACGACCGGTTCTTTCTGGCGGGACACGACCGGGGCGGCCGCGTCGCGCATCGGCTGGCGGCCGATCACGGCGACCGCGTGAAAAAGCTCTGCGTCCTGGACATCGCGCCGACATACGAGATGTACCGGAACACGACCGAGGAATTCGCCAAGGCCTACTGGCACTGGTTCTTTCTCATCCAGCCGGCGCCCTTGCCCGAAGCCTTCATCGGATCGGAGGCGAACAGGCCGCTCTACCTCCAGCTCAAGATGTGTTCGGGAAGTGCGGGGAACGCACCGTTCACGCCGGAGGCGATGGCCGAATACGAACGCTGTTTCTCCGACCCCGCGACGATCCACGCAAGCTGCGAGGACTACCGCGCGTCCGCGGGCATCGACATGCGCCACGACGAGGCCGACGGGGGCCGCAAGCTCACCTGCCCTGTTCTCGCGCTCTGGGGCCGCGATGGCGTGATCGAACGATGCTTCGACGCACTCGACCTGTGGAAACGGCGCGCCGAGCATGTCGAGGGCGAGGCCCTGCCGGGGGGCCACTACCTTGCCGAGGAACTTCCGACGATCGTGATTGAGCGGTTCCGCAGCTTTTTCCGCGACTGAACCGGCGACGTCCCGCCGGCTTTCGCAAGCACCCTCCCCGTCCAGTCTGCGGACGCGAGCCGATCCAGATATTTTTGATGTGGAAATTCTACCTTACGGCAGGTAGAATTCTTGTGTTCAACAACTCCGGAGATCGATCCAATGTCACAAGAGCTTTTCTGGCTGACCCTGACGGCCTTCATGACCGCGCTATTCTGGATTCCCTACATCCTTCACCGGATCGCCAAACGTGGCCTCATGGGCGCCATGGCGAACCCGTCGCCAGACGCCGTCCCGGTCGACCCGTGGGCGGACCGGGCCCAGAGGGCACACGACAACGCGATAGAGAATCTCGCCGTTTTCGCACCGCTCGTGATCGCCGTTCAGATGACCGGGATGAATTCGGCCCTCACGGCGGGGGCGGCAATGCTCTTCTTCTTTGCACGGCTGGCCCACTACGCGGTCTTCACCCTGGGCCTTCCGGTTGTCCGGACCCTCGCCTTTGCAGCCGGATTCCTCGCGCAGGCAGCACTCGCGTTGCGGCTGCTCGGCGTGCTTTAATCCGGTTGCCGGGCCGTCCGCCGGGCGGGCCCGGATCCCGCAGGATTGAACCGGCTGCACAGTATGTCGCAGCCGGTTCGACTTTCATGACAACGGACAGGAATGAACAGGACCTCTGAACGGATTCTCGACACGGCCCTCTCGCTCATGATGCAAATCGGGTTCCACGCCCTGAGCTTCCAGGACATCGCCGAGCGCATCGGCATCCGCAAGGCCAGCATCTACTATCACCATCCCGGCAAGGCCGAACTCGGCCGCGACGTCATTGCGCGCTACCGCGAGCGATTCCGCACCGTGCGCGACGAGATCGACGCCGATCCGTCGCTGCCGCACTGGGACGGGCTGCGACGTTACCTGGAGCCGATCATGGCGATCGCGTCCACTCCCGACCAGGTCTGCCTGTGCGGCGTGCTTGGCGGCGAACGGGCCGGGCTGCCGCAAATGATGCAGAACGAACTGGAGGCGTTCTTCGAGGAAAACCAGACATGGCTCGCAGGGTTCCTCGACAGCGGGAAAAAGGCCGGCGCATTTCACTACGACTGCGCCGCCATGGCGCTGTCCCGCCTGGTCTTCAGCGCCGTGGAAGGCGGCCTCCTGATCGAACGCGCCACGCCCGGCCGGAACCATTTCGCGACGGTCATGGACACCCTGACGGGACTGCTCGGAAAACCCGCCTGACTTCACGCCGGACGGCTCGCCTTTCCGCGCCGCCCTGAGGCAGGCAAGGGACTCAACATCCCTCCCGGTTCGTGTACTCTCCCGGTCTGGGTGGAATACGGACGGGCTGATTCATGGCAATTCGCGGGATCCTTTTCGACAAGGACGGCACCCTGCTCGATTTCGAAAGATCGTGGACGCCGATCAACCGGCGCCTGGCGTTCCAGGCGGCCAACGGCGATGAAAGCCTTGCCCTGAAACTTCTCGAACTTGGCGGGTACGACCGCGTTTCCGGCAAACTGGGGGCGGGCACGCTTCTTGCGGCAGGCAACAACGAGGAAATCGCGATGGCCTGGCACGGGCACCTCGGGCCGGAACGACCGTCGGTCAAGGATCTCGAAGGCATGATCAGCGCCGGTTTCGAAGCTGGTGGGCGGGAATTCGCCGTCCCGGTCTGCGACCTGCCCCCGGTCCTCGCGGGGCTGAAATCCAGGGGCCTGCGCCTCGGTATCGCCACATCCGATTCGGAACGCGGCGTCCATGAATCCCTGTCGTCGTTCGACGTGCTCGGACTGTTCGACTTCATAAGCGGCTACGACTCCGGGCATGGCGCCAAGCCCGGCCCGGGACCGGTGCACGGTTTCGCGGAAAAAGTCGGCCTGCCGTGCAGCGAAATCATGGTGGTCGGAGACAATACGCACGATCTCGACATGGGACGCGCGGCCGGTGCAGCCTGTGTCGTCGGCGTTCTCACCGGTACCAGCGGGCGCGGCGACCTGGAACCCTATGCCGACGCCGTGCTCGACGACATCACCCACATCGCATCACTTCTCGACGAAATGGCATGAAACTCTTCATCTCACCCAATTCGCCCTATGGACGCATCGCGCGGATCGCCGCGATCGAGATCGGTCTCGCCGACCGGATAGAGCACATCTACGTGGAGAACCGCACCCACGACAATCCATTGCTCCAGTACAGCCCCGTGGCGCGGGTTCCCACGCTGGTTTTCGGCGATCTCGTCATTTCGGAATCGCGGCACATCTGCGCCTATTTCGACGAGTTCATGGGCGTGCGCCGTTTCTTTCCCGCCCGGCACGTGGACAAATGGCAGGAAGTGGGGCTGGAAGGTGTCGTCGTGGGCTTCCTGGACGGACTTGCCGTGCTGGCGCGCGAGTTTCGCAGGGACGAGGCCCTGCGCGCCGGCGATATCGTCGAATGGGAAACCGCAAGGGCCGAACGCTGTCTGGACTGGATCGAGAAAAGGACCGAGAATGCGGTGTTTCACAGTCGGCGCTGGGATTTTCCGGCTATCGCGCTGGCCTGTGCGCTCGGTCTCGCGGACCACGCCCTCAGCCGCCTCGACTGGCGAGAGGGTCGACCGCACCTCGACAAGTGGTACACGGATCGGCTGCAGCTCAGCGCGATGATAAAGACCATGCCGGTGGGCGATTGACATCGCCCGTGCAGAGATTCCAGAGTCCGTTTGATAGTTTGTCCGGGGAAGATACGATGACGCGCCTTCTTTTCAGTTTCCTAGTCCTTTTCGCGGCCTTTGCCGCCATGCCCGCACAGGCGGACTACGCCAAGGACTGCACCAACAAGACCAAGGAAGCCCGCATCGCCGCCTGTACGCAGGCCATCAATTCCGGGCGCTGGAAGGGCAAGCGCCTGCGCTGGGCCTATTTCAACCGCGGCAAGGCCTATCACAACACCAACCAGCCCGAAAAAGCCCTCAAGGACCTCGACAAGGCGATCAGCCTCGAGCCCGGCCGGCCGTCCTCGCGGGTCATGCGCGCCATTGTCTTCATTTCGCAGAAGCAATACGACCGAGCGAGAGACGACTGCCAGATCGCTATGGCCACGGACCCGAAATATGTCCTGGCGCACTACCAGATGGGGCGGGCCTACTATTACCTGAAGGACTACAGGCAATCCATCAAGTACTACGGCCAGGCCGCCAAGCTGCGCCCGCGCTACTCGAGCGCCACGAACGGCCTGGGCAACGCCCACTACCAGCTCGGCGAGTACAGGAAAGCGCTCGACTACTACAAGGAAGCGCTCGCCTACAACCCGTCATCCACGGTCATCCCGGGCAACATCAAGCTCGCCGAAAAGAAACTCGGGATCGACTCGGGGCCTGCGATCACGCCGGTCAGCGGTGAACGCCGCGTGGCCCTCGTGATCGGCAATTCCCGGTATTCGTCCGTATCCTCGCTCAACAACCCGTCGCGCGACGCCCGCGCCATGAGCGAGACCTTCCGCAAGCTGGGCTTTACCGACGTGATGGAGGTCCGCGACCTCAACAAGTCGGACATGGAGCGGACCCTGGTCAACTTCGCCGACCGGGCACAGGGTGCCGACTGGGCGGTCATCTACTACGCCGGCCATGGCATGGAACTTGGCGGGCAGAACTACCTCATCCCGGTTGACGCCAGGCTCAAGAGCGACCGCCACGTGGCGCTGGAGACCGTCAACATGAACAGCATGCTAGATGCGGCCGGCGGCGCAAAGACGCTCCGGGTCGTGATTCTCGATGCCTGCCGGGACAACCCCTTCCTTGCCGGAATGCAGCGGACGAATTCCACCCGCAATATCGGCAGGGGCCTTGCCCGCATCGAGCCCAAGGGCGCGACGCTCGTCGCCTACGCGGCACGGCACGGCCAGACGGCGCAGGACGGATCCTCCGGAAACAGCCCCTATGTGCGCGCCCTCATGAAGCACATCAACGAACCCGGGCTCGACGTGAGCCTGATGTTCAGGCGGGTGCGCGACAGCGTGATGAAGGAAACCGGCAACGCACAGGAACCCTTCACCTATGGCTCGCTGCCCGGCGTCACGCTGAGCTTCCGGCCGCAGTAAAGGTCCGTTCCACGAAGTCGGCCGGCGACGGCAAGGACAGTCCTTGGCAGAGAAACTGAACCCGACGGGCATCGCACCTCCGGCGAGCCACTACAACCACGGCTTCCTTCTGCGTGACGTGTCCGACCTGATGACACTGTCGGGACAGTTGGGTGAGCGGCCGGACGGTTCCTGCCCTGCTTCCGCACGCGAGCAGGCGGAAATCGCCTGGGGCAATGTCGCGGAAATCCTGCGCATCGGCGGCTTCGAACTGTCGGACATCGTGAAGGTCACCAGCTACATCGTCGGGCGGGACAACATTTCCGCATATGTCGAGGTCCACAAGGCGCTACTCGGCGACATCGAGCCGCCGTGGACGCTATTGGTCGTCGAGGCGCTCGGCCGTCCGCACTATCTCGTCGAGGTCGACGTGATGGCCGCGCGCGGTACGGCCAGCTCCGGCGACCACAAGCAATCGTCCTGACCCGGATCTGACCGTCAGCTCGCGGATGCAAGCGCCTCGGCGATCGCGGCGCCGCTTTCCGCCGTATTGGCCTTTCCGCCCATGTCGGCCGTGCGCGATGACGAATCCTCGAACACCGTTTCGATGGCTTCCTCGATCGCGGCAGCGGCGTCCGCGTGCCCCAGGTGATCGAGCATCATGGCCGCGGACCAGATCATGGCGACAGGATTGGCGATCCCCTTGCCGGCGATGTCGGGGGCGGAACCGTGCACCGGTTCGAACATGGAGGGATATTCGCGTTCCGGATTGATGTTGGCCGACGGCGCAATCCCGATACTGCCGGCGACGGCGGGCCCGAGGTCCGACAGGATGTCGCCGAACAGGTTCGATCCCACCACCACGTCGAAACGCTGCGGATTCTGGACGAAATGCGCCGTGAGGATATCGATATGGTACTGGGCGGTGGAAACGTCCGGGTAGTTCTTCGCCATCGCCGCGAAACGCTCGTCCCAGTAGGGCATGGTGTGGATGATGCCGTTAGACTTGGTCGCGGAGGTCACGTGCCGGCGCGGACGTCGCGACGCGAGTTCGAACGCGTAGCGCAGGATCCGGTCTACGCCCTTCCGGGTGAAGATCGACTGCTGCACGACCAGTTCGTCGTCGGTGCCCTCGTAGAGCCTCCCGCCGATCTCGGAGTATTCCCCTTCATTGTTCTCGCGCACGATGACCATGTCGATATCGTCGGCGCCGCGGCCGGCCAATGGCGACGTCGTGCCGCGCAGCAGCCGGACGGGCCGCACGTTGGCATACAGCTTGAGTTCGCGCCGGAGCGGGATGAGCAGGCCCCAGAGGGACACGTGGTCGGGCACGCCCGGAAAACCGACCGCGCCGAGCAGTATCGCGTCGCACTCGCGCACCTGGTCCACGCCGTCGGCGGGCATCATCGCGCCGGTTTCGGAGAACTGGCGGCAGCTCCAGGGGAACTCGCGGAACCGGAAACCGATATTGAATCGCCGGCCCGCGGCTTCGAGCACGCGGACGGCTTCGGGCATCACTTCCGTCCCGATGCCGTCTCCCGGAATCAGAGCTATTTCATAGGTTTGCGCTGCGGTCATGTCGTTGATTTCCCCTCCCTGACGATAGGGGCCACCCGCCGGATCTGACGGCGGATGGCCCATGGTAATCATATTCTAAACAATAGATTTACACTATTTCCGTAGAAAACTAGCTTAGCGAAACGTAAATCCGGTACAGGACCGCTGGTACATTGCCGAAACCCGATTTCAACCCGGCATTCAGACTGAGGGAATTGCGCGAAAGAGCGAAATTCTCGCGGGACAAGCTCGCGCCGCTGCTGAATTTCCGCAAGGGGTCCTCGATCCAGAGATACGAGTTGCCGGAGATCTACGGAGACAAGTTCCTGCCACTGGAACTGACGATAAAACTGGCGGAAGTGTTTGAAGGACTTGGAGAACCTCCGATCACGCGGGCCGAGGTCTTTTCCCTCGCCGGCGTCGATGCGGTGACCCAGAACGAGAGCGACCTGCGGTTCGAGAAAACGTACAAGGCTGCCGAAGGCATGCTCAGTGCCCTCATCGACAACGGGTTCCTGTCGCTTTCGGAAGACAAGGTCCTGCCGATCGCACTCGGCATCGCCCGGAAGTCAACCATGGCGAGCGTACAGTCCAGAAACGAATACGACGACGTTATAAATCATATACGAGATCTTCACAAAATTGAGAAATAATCGTCTGTCTCGAATAACTCAAATAAACAGGAGAGATGCGGCGCGACGAAGGGAATTCCCGTCAATGGACAGAAACATGGTGATCGGCCTCGAACTGGCTCGCGCAAGACTGAGAAACGGACACTCGGTCGAAGAACTGGCACGTATGGTCGAGATCTGCCCCGCTGTCATCGAACGCATCGAAACCGGCGAAATTGAAGGCCTGTACATGGAAATCGTCTCACTCGCCCTGGTGCTCGACGTCGATCTGAATGTTCTTTTCGGCGAACCGACTGCACAGGACGCCCTGGACGCCAAGAAAACTTTCGCCGTTGCTCAGCAGATGAGCCGGATACTGTCCGGATAGCCGATGTTAGCCCTTCATCGCTCAACCCCCCTGCCGTACGGAACGTGGTGGATCGACCGCGGAACGGTGATCATGCTGCCCAGCAATGTGGCGGAGAATCCGTTCAACGATCTCGACCTGCCCTATCGCACGTTCAAGCTCCTGTGCGTCAAGCACAGCAATGCCGGGTGCCACCTCAAGTGGGACGTCGAGCGCGTTTCGGGGCCGTCGATGGATCTCATCTGCGAAGTCATCGAGGAGCTTCGCCCGCCTTTCCGGCTCGAGTTCTTCATCAACGGATGGACGTCGGAACGCTACGAGGACTGGCAGAGCGCCAGGCGGCGGATCTTCTCTTTGCGCGGCGCGCCGGAACCTGCCGAGTCCCGCACCGTGTTTCGCCAGAAGCGCGACCTGCGCGACCGCGACAACATGGGACGCCTGATCCGCCGGGCACTCGACGACCCGGACAGCGCGATTGCCGATCACCAGTACTTCTACGAGTACCACGGCGGGTCGAACGAATTCATTCTCAGGGAAGCCGGCGAACACTGCGGACTGAGCGAACTCATGGGCGAGAACTGGATCAAGGAGGCGCTCGGCCGGTCCGACACGCCGAACCAGGACGACCAGTACGACCGTGCCGTCGTACCGCCCTATTACGACGTCTGGTCGAGCGGCAATACGCACCACGATTTCATCATCGCATCCGTGATGATGCCGGACGGAGAGGCCGTCTGGTGCCCCTACCAGCGCCTGATCCAGCCGCTGGAAGTCGATAGCCGGCCCATCGGCGTGAAGGTCACGTCTCAGGCCGTGCCCAGCATCGTGCCGTTCGGCATGACAGGCGACAAGTACTGACGACGCACCGTTATTCGGCCTGCTTCAGCTGTTCCACCTTCTGGGCCGCGACCGGCGCCTTGCGGATTTCCGTGACCTGTTCGTGCACTGCGGCCACGTCGCCCGCCTGGGCCGCTTCGCCCGTCCCGCCATTGTTTGAATAACCGAAGCGGCGCTTGGCCCATTCGTTGGTCGGACCGGTCTCGAAATCGGCGAGGAACGCAAGGTCGCGATTGTCGCAACAGACCATCGTCTCGCTGCGCCCGGCGCCCTCGGGTTCGATTTCCCAGTTGAGCAGCGACGGCTGCTGGGTCGTGAACCCCATACGAATCCCCGCCCCGCGTGCGGCGAGGATGTCGGTGATGACTCCCCAGACATGGTCCGGATTCCAGCGCATGTAGATCATCATCAGGCCAAGGCGCGGCAAAGCCTCCAGGAGGTTGCCGGCGACACGGCCGCGATGCTCTGGCTGGACCCAGAACTCGCCGTGGTAGGCCACCCACCCCTTGATGCGTTCGGCGGTCGAGTTCGGCAAGGGCCGGTAGGTTTCCGGTTCGACCTTGTCGCCGCGCATGCGATAGAGCGTGGACATCCAGGGCATGCACCATTGCGCAAGACTGGTCTCGATCCAGTCGACGCGTGCGGCCTGAAGCGCGACGGTCTCGCCCTCCGGGTTATGGCAGTGGAGCCAGAACCCGCGCCCGTCGCTCAGGTCCTCCGTGCACCTGTGGTCGAACATGGCCGAAACGTCGGAATCCGGGCGAACCGACTTGCGCACCTCGGCATACTCGCGGAAATCCGTCTTCATCGTGACCCGCATGCCGGCCTGGTGAACACGGCGTTCCAGGACGGAGACGGCGCGCGCCACCGACAGCGGATTGTCCATACACTTGATCATGAATGCCCCCTACACAACCGTACGCGTTTACGAACTGTTAAGGTTTATTATTGACGAAACTTGGACGACGGTCACGCGGTTTCCCGGAAACCTCTTGTTAACCTTAACGGCACGCAGGGTCGCTCCGCGCCGGCCGTTTTCCACATGTTCATGCTGTATTCGGCACGCCGGCATTGCCGGAAGGCCGTAAAGATGAAAATATGGCCGTGTGCGAATCATAAAAAATCGTCAATCGCACACGAGTAACAGGCGGCGACCAAAAGCGGTCAATCAGTGGTTCGAGTAACAGGCGGCGTATTGCCTGTGCGGGCGCGTGTCTGCGCGCCGGTGCAGGCGCGCGTGTGGCTCTGGCAGCCAAATCAAGCGTTTCCAGGCACGGTTTTGTCCGGAAACCGCGTATTCGGGGGGCCCCAAGTGAGTACCGTAGAACGAGTCCTTGTTGCTTTGCGCGTCGTGGTTGCGTTGGCGGTTGCGGCGGCTCTTACCGCTTGCGGCGGATCTCTCGGCCTCGAGGGCCGTGACCAGCTTGCTGCGGACAGCCCCGACAACATTTTCCCGATCGACAACGAGGCACACCGGGCCGGCGTGCAGTATTTCCGCGGCGGCGAATACGGTCTTTCCGAACGGTCCTTCCGCAAGGCGGTCAACCAGAACCCGACGAACACGCAGTCGTGGCTCGGTCTTGCCGCGTCCTACGACCGGCTGAAACGCTTCGACCAGGCCGACAAAGCCTATGCCCGCGCCGTGCGCCTCGATCCCAATTCACCTGTGGTCTGGAACAATATCGGGTTCTCCTACCTTTTGCGGGGCCAGTTGAAGAAGGCCGGGCACGCGCTGCAGAAAGCCCGCCAGTTCGGCGGCGGCAACCGGAAGGTCGCCAGCAACGTGCGCATCCAGAGCAATCTGGCGCTTCTTGCCGCCATGCGGCAAACCGGCGGACGGAGGGGCGGATGACCTGTCTTCTTCCCGATGTCCGGGACCTGCTCACGAGAGCGGCCGTCATTCTGTTGTTGGCTGTCGCCGCGTCCCTCGCGATGCCGTCGGCAGCGGACGCAAGGACCAAGGTCTGGCGGCTGACGAACGTGGAGAAGGTCGGGGAACTGACGGTTTCCATCAACAAGTCGGAGACGATCAAGTTCGACAAGGAAATCGCCGAAGCCGTCGTCGGATCGTCGGACAT
Organism: Hyphomicrobiales bacterium; assembly: GCA_965227875.1. Lineage (GTDB taxonomy): Bacteria > Pseudomonadota > Alphaproteobacteria > Rhizobiales > JAJFHC01. The sequence continues at coordinate 3,758,536 of OZ245783.1, read as the reverse complement.
CGTCGAGGTCATCCCGATGACGTCGCGGGTCATCTATGTGCTGGGCAAGAAAATCGGCACGACCAACCTGTCCCTCTACGACATCAACAAGCAGCTCATCGGCGTCATCGACATTACGGTGTCGCATGACATGAAGAACCTTGTGACCAAGCTGCGCGAGGTCATTCCCGAGGAACACATCAAGGTTCAGGACGTCAACGGACGCCTCATGCTGAGCGGCAGCGTGGGCGACACGGCGACCATGAAAAGGGCGCTCGACGTCGCCAACCAGTTCGCGCCGAAGGCGGTGACGAACAACATCACCGTGCGTTCGCCGCAGCAGGTTCTGCTTGAAGTCAGGTTCGTCGAAGCGACCCGGACCGCGGGCAAGGAACTGGGCCTGAACGTCAATACGCGCCGGCGGAACTTCCAGTGGGCCTCGGGCATCGGCCTCGTCACCAACACCCTGCCCTTCGGCACAGTGCTCGCCAACCTTCTGGGTGCGGGGGAGAACACGCTGGACATCACGATCCGCGCCCTCGAACGCGACGGCGCGGTGCGCATTCTTGCGGAACCGAACCTGGTCGCGCTTTCCGGCGATACGGCGAGCTTCCTGGCCGGTGGCGAGTTCCCCTTCCCCGTGGCGGCCGCGGACAACGAGATCACCATCGAATTCAAGAAATTCGGCGTCGGTCTGCTATTCACGCCGACCGTGCTCAAGGACGGCCTCGTCAACCTCCAGATCGAGCCGGAAGTCAGCCAGCTGGACAGCACGCGCATCCTTCGGGTGCGGGACACCGAAATTCCCAGCCTGATCGTCCGGCGGGCAAAGACCACGGTGGAGTTGCGCGACGGCCAGAGCTTCGCCATCGCGGGCCTGCTGCAGACCAACAACACGAAGAACCTCTCGCAACTTCCCTGGATCGCGGACGTGCCGGTGCTCGGCGCCCTCTTCCGCAGCGCCGCCTACCAGAAGAACGAGACGGACCTCATCATCATCGTGACGCCGAGGCTGGTTCAGCCGGTGGACTCGCCCGAGAAACTGGCGACGCCCTTCGATTCGCGGGACTCCGGCAACGATTTCGACCTGTTCGTGCACGGCCAGTTCGAGATTCCGAAGCCGGTGGTCGAATACATGAACGCAAACGGACATACGATCGACCAGGTCGGTCATATCGTCGAATAGCGGGAGACCTCTCATGACACGCCCCGCACTTCGATATGCCCCGATCCTCCTGGCCCTTCCGCTCGTCCTGGCGGGTTGTTCGGAACGCGGTCTTTTCCGCGAGGACAAGATCGTCCACGAAGCCGGCAATGCCAGCGCGGCGAACCAGGCGATGATGGCGGTCGACATGAGCCCGCGCGCGGTCAAGCGCAAGCGCATCGATCACAACGGCAATCGCCTGCTGAAGGGCCAGAAGGCCTACGAAGAAAACGCGGCAGCCTCCAAGGCCGAGAATACCGCCGCTTCGCCGGAAGCCGAACAGGGCGACGACAACCTGGTCGACGATCTCTGAGCGGCGCGCGGCGAACCGCTAAAATTTTAATCTAATCCTTTTCAAATATAATCAAAGTTGACGGCAGTCCATATACATGCCGTTTAACCTGTTGTTACGAATTACTTCTCGTTAACCTGCTCAAAATCCTTCACATGCTATGTATTCTCCCGACTTTTGACAATGCGGGTTCAGATCATGATGAAGGCACGTCCCTACGCCTCCACCTCTTCGCGGCGCATGCGGATGACGCGGCTGCTGGTGCTCTACGTAAGCCTCGGAACGGCCGCGCTCACGGCCGTCATGGCGAACAGGTTCCTCGACGACGAACCTGTCCAGGTCGTCGAACCGGCCGAAAAGCCGAAAGCGCCCGTCATCGAGACCACGGAAGTTCTCGTCGCCGCAACAAGCATGGACATCGGCCAGTCACTGGCGGAAGGCCAGTTGGCCTGGAAAGCGTGGCCGAAGGACATGGTCGGCCCGTCCTTCATCACCAGGGAAAAGACACCCGAGGCCCTGACGGAGCTTTCGGGGCAGATCGTGCGCAGCCCCATAGACGAGGGCGAGCCGCTTTCGAGCCGCAAGCTCCACCAGAAACGCAAGGGCGGCTTTCTCGCCGCCTCCCTGCAGCCGGGCATGCGCGCCTTCAGCGTGCGCATATCGCCTGAAACCGGCGCGGGCGGGTTCATTCTCCCAGAGGATCACGTCGATGTTCTTCTGACCTGGCGGGAACAGAAGCGCGAGGGAACGAAGAAGACCACGAACTTTTCCAGCAAGACGATCCTCAGGAACGTCCGCGTTCTCGCCATCGACCAGTCCACCGACCGCAAGGCGGGCGACAAGGACAAGAACGTCGCGGTGGGCAAGACGGCGACGCTCGAACTCGGCGTCGGCCAGATCGAACGTCTCGCCCAGGCCCAGCTCCGCGGCGATATCAGCCTGATCCTGCGCGGTCTCACGGCCACGGACCAGCCCGAGGTGCCGGAAGTCGAGACCGTGGTCTCCACCATGGTGGTGCACACCCAGGAAAAGGGCAAGGTCAAGCTGGTCAAGCACACGATCGCGGCGACCACTGCGGACTCGCCGGCCTATGCCACCGCTGTGAACGAGGCGTCCACCGAAGAAGACGAGAGCCTCGCCGTCGCACAGGGTGGCGAGTACTCCCTGTCCGGACCGCCCCTGCAGTAGGCCGGAGGCGGGTCTGCGGCGAAAGCGCACGAACGTGCTTCAATCGTCACAATCGCGCTTGCCCGCGACCGCCGAACACGCTAGAAACGGCGCCGCCTGACACGGCTGGCCACTGGGGCGTCGTATAATGGCATTACGTTCGGTTCTGGTCCGAAATATCGGGGTTCGAATCCCTGCGCCCCAGCCAATCTCCCGACAAAGCGATCTTGCGAAGCCTTGACGGCTGGCCGTAATTCTTTCAAGGAACTGCGAGACGCAAGCCTGCCGGGACAGGGCTCAGGAGCTTTCCGATATGCATGATGGTGAAACCGAAGGCGGAGCGCGCGACTTCGTGCGCGAGGTGGTACGCGCAGACCTCGAAGCGGGCCGTACCGGCGAGGTCATCACCCGATTTCCGCCGGAGCCCAACGGTTACCTCCACATCGGGCACGCCAAGTCCATCTGCCTGAATTTCGGCGTCGCGGCGGAGTTCGGCGGCCGGTGCAACCTGCGTTTCGACGACACCAATCCGGCAAAGGAAGCGCAGGAATACATCGACAGCATCCAGGAAGACGTCCGCTGGCTCGGCTTCGACTGGGGCGAACATCTCTACTTCGCGTCCGACAATTTCGAGACGCTCTTCGAATGGGCCGTCCACCTGGTGGAGGAAGGCAAGGCCTATGTGGACGACCTGTCCGCGGAGGAGATCAGGGAGTATCGCGGCACGTTGAAGGAACCCGGCCGCAACAGCCCGTTCCGCGACCGGTCCCGAAGCGAGAACCTCGAACTGCTCAACGGCATGCGCGACGGCCAGTATCCGGAGGGATCGCGCGTTCTCCGCGCCAAGATCGACATGGCCTCGGGCAACATCAACATGCGCGACCCGGTGCTCTACCGGATCATGCATGCCGCCCATCCGCGTACCGGAAACAGCTGGCACATCTACCCCACCTACGATTTCGCCCACGGCCAGTGCGATGCGATCGAAGGGGTCACGCACTCGATCTGCACACTTGAGTTCGAAGATCACCGCCCGCTTTACGACTGGCTGATCGAGAACCTGCCGGTGCCGTCGCGGCCCCGGCAGTACGAATTCGCCCGCCTCAACCTGTCCCACACGGTTCTGTCCAAGCGCCGCCTGATCCAGTTCGTCGAGGAAAAGGTCGTCGACGGCTGGGACGATCCGCGCATGCCGACGATTTCCGGGCTGCGCCGGCGAGGTGTTCCGGCGGAAGCCATCCGTGACTTCGCCGCGCGCATCGGTGTCACCAAGAACGACAGCGTCGTCGAGATGTCGCTCCTCGAGCACTGCATGCGCGACGTTCTGAACCGGACCGCCCTGCGACGCATGGCCGTGCTCGATCCGATCAAGGTGGTGATCGAGAACTATCCGGAAAACACCGTGGAGATGATGTCGGCGGTGAACAACCCGGAGGACGAAAGCGCGGGCACCCGCGAAGTGCCCTTCTCGCGCGAACTCTACATCGAGCGCGATGACTTCATGGAGGATCCGCCCAAGAAGTTCTTCCGGCTGGCGCCGGGCCGCGAGGTTCGCCTGCGATATGCCTATTTCGTCACCTGCCGCGAGGCGATCAAGGACGAGACGGGCAAGGTCGTCGAACTGCGCTGCACCTACGACCCGGCCTCGAGGGGCGGCAACTCGCCCGACGGACGCAAGGTCAAGGCGACGCTGCACTGGGTGTCGGCCGAGCACAGCATCGACGCCGACATAAGGGTCTACGATACGCTCTTCGACCGCGCCGACCCGGGAGCGGATGGCGATGTGCTTGCAGACCTCAACCCGGACTCCCTTGTCACCGTGAACAAGGCACGCCTCGAACCCTCGCTCGCGGAGACGGAGATCGGCGAAGTGGTCCAGTTCGAACGGCTCGGCTATTTCTGCCTCGATCCGGACTCCGCCGGCGGGCGCCGCGTGTTCAACAAGACCATCGGTCTGCGCGACACCTGGGCGAAGGTCCGGTCCAAGCCGTCCTGACAGCAAGGGCTCGACAGACCGGACATGACGCGTCGGCTCGACATCGCCATCGCCGGTTGCGGGCCATCCGGGCTCGCCAGCGCGCTGTTCCTCACCCGTGCCGGGCACCGCGTCACGCTTTTCGAGGAGTTCGAGACGCCCCGGCCCGTGGGCTCGGGGCTGATGCTCCAGCCTTCCGGGCTCGGCGTACTCGAGACGCTGGGCCTGCGCGACAAGGTGTTCGCGCGCGGCGCACCCATCGGCCGGATCATCGGACAGTCCGTGCCGTCGAACCGGATCGCGCTCGACGTTTCCTATGACGCGCTCCATCCCGGCGCCACGGCGCTGGCGGTTCATCGCGCGACCCTTTTCGACGCACTCTACGAGGCGGTTGGCACGTCAGGCGCGGATCTCGTGACGGGGACGAGGATCACCGGGTTCGCGGCGGACAGGCGCCTCGTCGATGCCAGTGGCGTCCGCCACGGGCCTTTCGACCTCGTCGTCGACGCGACGGGACACGACACCCCGCTCCATGCGGCTGCCGCGCGGCCGGTCTCACGGCGCATGCTCGCCTACGGGGCCCTGTGGACAAATGTGACCATGCCCGACGGCGGTTTCGGACATGACTGCCTCGAGCAACGCTACCGTGCCGCGACGCAGATGGCGGGACTCCTGCCCACGGGGACCGGTGTGTCCGGCACGGTTCCACAGGCGGCCTTCTTCTGGAGCCTCAGGCAGGACGAACTTGCGACCTGGCGCGCGAACGGCCTGGACGCCTGGAAGGACAAGGTTCGTGCCCTCTGGCCGGAGATCGAGCCCGTGCTGAACCAGATCGACGATCCGGACGGGCTATCGTTTGCACGCTACGGACATCACACGATGCGCGTGCCCCACGGCGACGGCATCGTGTTCATCGGCGATGCCGCGCACGCCACCAGCCCGCAACTCGGACAGGGCGCGAACATGGGCCTGCTCGATGCCCACGCGCTGGCTCTCGGTCTCGCCGAACACGATGGCCTCGCAGACGCGATGCGGGCCTATGCCGCCCGCAGGCGGCTTCACGTGCGGCTCTACCAGGCGCTGAGCTGGGTCTTCACCCCCTTCTTCCAGTCTGAAAGCAGGCTGCTGCCGCTGGTGCGCGATCTCGCCGTCGGACCTGTCGGCCGCGTCGCCGTCTTCCGGCACCTGCTCGCCCGCACGGTCTCCGGAACACTGTGCAGGACCGGCACGACCCCGGCCAGTACGTGAACCGACGCCGGATTGGTGTTCAGCTGCGAAACCGTTGTAAAACGGAAAACGGCTGGCGACAGGCGGTCTCGACCACAGAACCGATCCGGGGAGTGACGTGGACAACGAAGAATTCGACTATGTGATCGTCGGCGCGGGCACGGCGGGCTGCGTCGTGGCGGAAAGCCTGTCACGCGACCCCGGCAATCGGATACTCGTCCTGGAGGCGGGCGGAAAGGACAACTGGATCTGGTTTCATGTCCCGGTCGGATATCTCTTCGCCATCGGCAACCCCCGGTCGGACTGGATGTTTCGCACGGAGGCCGAAGCCGGTCTGAACGGGCGATCGCTCGCCTATCCGCGCGGCAAGGTGATCGGCGGGTCGTCGGCGATCAATGCGATGATCGCCATGCGGGGCCAGGCGGCCGACTATGACGGTTGGCGCCAGATCGGTCTCGCAGGCTGGGGCTGGGACGACGTGCTTCCGGTCTTCCGCAACATCGAGAACCATTTCCTCGGCGAGAGCGATGTGCACGGTGCCGAAGGCAGATGGCGCGTCGAACCGCAAAGGCTGTCCTGGCCGATCCTTGACGCGGTGCGCGACGCGGCCGGCCAAATGGGCATTCCGGCGATCGCCGACTTCAACACCGGCGACAATGAAGGCTGCAGCTACTTCCACGTCAACCAGAAGCGCGGCGTGCGGTGGTCCGCGGCCCGCGGGTTCCTCAAGCCGTCCCTGAAAAGAGGCAATGTGCGGCTGGAGACCGAGGTGACGGTCGACAGGCTCGTGGTCGAGAACGGCAGAACGGTCGGAGTGCGATATGCCCGGGCCGGAAAGACGCACACCGCGCGCGCCCGCGCCGAAGTGGTCCTCAGTGCAGGTTCGATCGGTTCGGTGCAGATCCTCCAGAGGTCCGGGATCGGCGAGGCCGGCTTCCTCAGGGAGACAGGCATAGACCCGGTCGTGGACCTGCCCGGCGTGGGCGCCAACCTGCAGGATCATCTGCAGCAACGCGCGATCTACCGAGTCTCAGGCGCGAGAACGCTCAACGAAATGTATCACTCGCAGGTTCACCGCGGGCTGATGGCGCTCGACTACGCTCTGCGGCAGCGCGGTCCCCTGACAATGGCCCCATCGCAGCTCGGCATCTTCACACGGTCCGGACCGTCCTACGAGCGCGCGAACATCCAGTTTCATGTCCAGCCGCTATCGCTCGACAAGTTCGGCGATCCGCTCCACCGCTTCCCGGCCATCACGGTAAGCGCCTGCAACCTGCGTCCGACCTCGCGGGGTTACGTTCGCATCGGCGGGCCCGCAGCCGAGGCCCGGCCGGTCATCGCACCGCACTACCTGTCGACCGAAGAGGACAGGACCGTGGCGGCCGACGCCATACGGATCACGCGGCGTCTCATGAAGCAGGAGGCGCTCGCCAGGTATTCACCGGAAGAGCACCTTCCGGGGCCGGACGTCGGCGACAAGGACGAGGAACTGGCCAAGGCGGCAGGCGACATCGGCACCACGATCTTCCATCCGGTCGGCACGGCAAAGATGGGGCTGCGTACGGACCGGATGGCCGTCGTCGACGAGAGGCTGCGGCTGATCGGCCTCGACCGTCTGCGGGTCATCGACGCCTCGGTCATGCCGACGATCACGTCGGGCAACACGAACACGCCCACGGCCATGATCGCCGCGAAAGGCGCCCGGATGATCAAGGAAGACAACTGACGCCGACGGGCGGATGCCTACCCCGCGCGCACCGGCCCGGGGTCCCTCGCCTGCCGGAACTCCCGGAGCGCCTGCTGGATGATCTGGCGCGCGGAATTGAGAAACAGGACCGCCATGAATGCCGCCACGGCAAGATCCGGCCAGGGTGTCTGCGTCGCCCAGACCGCACCTGCCGCCACCATGACGGCGACATTGCCGATGGCGTCGTTGCGCGAACACAGCCAGACGGAGCGCACGTTCGCATCGCCGTCGCGATACCGGGCCAGCACCATGACGCTTGCGACGTTCGCCGCAAGGGCGAGGAAACCGATCCATCCCATGATGCCGGCATCCGGAATGCCTTCGACAAAAACCCGGTAGAACGTCGCGCCGAAAACCCATAGCCCCATGGCGGCGAGGCTGATGCCTTTCGCCAGCGCGGCCGTCGATCTCACCTGCAGGGATGCGCCGATCACCGCCAGTGAAATTCCGTAGGTCACCGCATCGCCGAGAAAGTCGAGGGCATCCGCCTGGAGCGCCTGGGAGGCCGCCAGGTGGCCGGCCGTGGTTTCTACTGCGAACATGGCCGCATTGATGAAAATCACGAGCCACAGCCTGCGCTTGTAGTCCGGCGAAACGCCTTCGAAATTCACATTCCCGCAGCAGCTGCCGCTCATGGTTCACCTCTTGATCGTGTTTGCGGCAGCACTATAAAATCTCTAGTGACTAGAGCTTCAAGGACAAAAGGTGGCGAAGATGCTGTCCATCGGCGAGCTTTCCAGACGGGCCGAGGTGAAGGTCCCGACGATCCGGTACTACGAAACAACCGGGCTGCTTCCGGAGCCGGAGCGCAGCCCCGGCGGGCAGCGGCGCTACGGCAAGAGCGATCTCGAACGGCTGCGGTTCATCCGCCATGCCCGCGACCTCGGGCTCAAGATCGACGACATCCGTCAATTGATCCTGCTAGGCCGTGACCCGGACCAGTGCTGCCAGGAGGCCGACCTGATCGTTCGCCGGCATCTCGACGCCGTCGACGCGAGGATCACCCAGCTCACCCGCCTGAAAGCCGAGCTGGAACGCATATCCACCCAATGCCAACAGGGCCGGGTCGGCGACTGCTACGTCATGCAGTCGCTGGCCGACCATGGCCTGTGCGAGACCGATCACGACTGAACGTCGAAAAGCCCCTCGGCCCGTTCCGGAGCAAGATCGCGCCCCAGTCGTGCGGTGTCGTTCCGCAGACGTTCGGCGAAAAAGGACATGAAGGTACGCACGCGCGCGGTTTTCTCCAGATCCTTGTGCGTCAGGACCCAGAGACTGTTGCTCACCCCGGGTTCGGGCAAGGCCAGCCGAACCACATCGTGTTCCGGCCTCTCCACGACGCAGGGCAGGACGGCCATGCCGATGCCCCGGCGAACCGCTTCATAGATCGCGAGGTAGGTGTCGGACCTGAAGACCAGCGGAACGTCCTCGAGCATCTGCCGCATCCATCTTCCTGGCGGTGAACCCGCGAGAGCTTCGTCCGGTCCGAGCCACGTGTGCTCACCAAGGGCGAGGCCGGAGTGCTCGGCCCAGTACTCCCGGGAACAGTAGAGCGCGAAATGAATGAGCCCGACATTCTCGCCAACGAGGTGGTCGGGACAGGCCGGCGCCGGACGCACGGCGACATCTGCATCACGGCGCGTCAGACTGAGAATGCTGTTGGTCACGGTCACTTCGACGGAAATATCCGGATACCGCCTCTGGAAGTCGACGAGATGCGGCATCACGATGGCGTAGAGCAGCGTGTCGGTCGTGGTGAGCCTGATCCTGCCCTCGAGTTTCAGGTCCTTTCCGTCGATTTTGCGCTCCAGACGTGTGACCACATCGTCAATGTCGCGGGCCGCCTTGAGGAGCTGCTCGCCCTCGCTCGTCAATGCGTAACCGGTCCGGCTGCGGTCGAACAGCCGGACAGCGTGGAGTTCCTCGAAAGCGTTGACCCGGCGCAGGACAGTGGAGTGGTTTACGCCCAGGGCTCGGGCGCCTGCGGCCAGCGATCCGGTCCGGGCCACGGCCAAGATGTACTTCAGATCGTTCCAGTCAATTTTATGCATTCTTGCACACTATCGTTGCATAGATTGGGAATTATCGTTCATTCATGCATACCATAACCTTGGCAAGGGGTGGCATCGGCCATTATGCAAGGAGACGCGACATGAAGAAGTTTTTGACTGGAGCCCTGTTCATCATCGGACTGAGCCTGGTGAGTGGACCGGCAAGCGCGCAATCGGCGGAAAACGCGATCAAGGCCAGGCAGGCCCAGATGCAGCTTTACAGCTTCTATCTGGGAATCATCGCAGCGATGGTCAAAGGCGAGGTGGAGTATGACGCCAAGGCCGCGCAGGCTGCCGCGGACGGTCTCAATGCCGCCGTCAATCTCGACGCGTCCGCCATGTGGCCGCAAGGATCCGACAACACGAACGCCGACCTGAAGGTGAAGACACGGGCGAAACCGGAGATCTGGTCGACCTACCCGGCCGTCGTCGAGAAATCGAATGCCCTGAAGGAGGGCACGGCGAAGCTTGCATCTGTCGCAAGCGACGGGCTCGATGCCCTCAAGGGTGCGATCGGTGCGGCGGGCGCCGGGTGCAAGGGCTGCCACGAGACCTTCCGGGCGCCTGCTAACTGACGCCGTTTCACCAGGTCAGATTGGCGAAAAACACCGGCGGCCAGGAATGGCCGCCGCTTTCCGCATCGTGAGTTGACGAAGAGCCGTCCCGGCCTAGGTACAGCCGTGCAAGGGACGCAATCGCGTCGCACATGCTTTGGGGGGGATCCACAAAGTATTGCTAGCAGGAGACAGAGAATGAACAAGCTTACACGGCGTGAAGTGGTTCTTTCCGGTGCCGGTGCAGCCGCACTCGGGCTTTCCGGATCGTTGCAGTTTCTCCCGAGCGCGCTCGCCGCGACTGCTCGCGAACAGGGCTTCCACAAATACATGGTGGGAGACATAGAATGCATCTCCCTCTATGACGGGATCTGGCAGAAGAAACATGACGACGGCTTCGTTCGCAACGCCACCGTCGACCAGACGAAGGCGGCCCTCGAAAAGGCCGGGCTGTCGCCCGAGTTCGTGCCCATCGAATTCGCCCAGACGGTAATCAAGTCAGGCGGCAAGACGATCCTCATCGACGCAGGCACCGGTGGCCAACTCGCCCCGACCGCAGGCAAGATGATGGACCACATGAAGGCCGCGGGCGTCGATGCCGGCGCCGTCGACACGGTGCTCGTGTCGCATTTTCATCCGGATCACATTTTCGGCCTCATGGCGAAGGACACCAATGAACAGATCTTCCCGTCGGCGGAGATCATCGTTCCGGAGACCGAGTACAAGTTCTGGACCGATCCCGGGCTGATCGCAAAATTGCCCGAGAACCGGCAGGGCCTCGCAAAACGGATCCAGGCCACCTTCCCCAACTGGAAGAACCTGAGCCAGGCCGCCGGCGAGAAGGAAGTCGCTCCGGGTATCCGCACCCTGCCCGCCTATGGCCATACCCCCGGTCACACCGCGTTTCACCTGAGTTCCGGCGACAAGGAACTCATCGTCATGGGCGATATCGCGAACGTGCCGGCACTCTTCGTGGCCAACCCGGGTTGGCACGCGGTGTTCGATGCGGACCCCGAGCTTGCGGAAAAGAACCGCAAGGCCATGTTCGACCGCGCGGTCGCCGACAACGTCATCGTCGCGGGATATCACTTCGGCTTTCCGAACGCCGGTACGATTTCGAAAGACGGCAACGGCTACGTCTTCGAGCCGTTCGGCGCCTGATCCAGGAACCGGGGACATCGCCGTCCCCCGACGCAAGCGACAGGAGAACCGGTGGCGCCCCCGTCACCGGTTTTCGTATTTTGGCCGGCTGGCCGCGAGGACGAGGCCTGCCAGAAAGATCGCGGCGGCCGCGGCGGTGACGAGGCTTATCTCCAGACCGTAGCGGTCTACCGCCTGGCCGAGACACAGGGCACCGACCGCAGCCCCCCCTATGCCCACCACCGTCCACAGGCTCATGACGCGCCCGCGGAATCCATCCTCGAGGATGAGCTGGACGGTCGACATGTAGCCGATGCCGACGACGGCACCGGTGCAGCCGATGCCGAAGGTGCACAGAAGGGCAAGGCCCCAGACATCGGTGTAACCGAGCCCGGCGACGAATATGAACCCGGCGAAAACGCCGGTGGTCGAGACCGGCGGCAAGCCGCGGCCCGAGAAATGCGTGTTGCGCCAGGCCATGACCGCCGACGCCACAAGCGCGCCAGCGCCGGCTGCGGCGAGAATTTCGCCGAGCCCGTCGGCACCGCGCTGAAACCGCCCGTCGGCGACGGCGGGCAGGATTTCCAGGCTTCCCCGCACGATCGACGAGAAAAGACCGTTGAGCGCCATCGCGCGGAGGATGCTCGGATGTTCCAGGACGTGGCGTACACCGTCTCCGAGTTCGCGCAGGAACGAGCCTCGCTCGGCGTGATCTTCCCGTTCCGCACGGGGACGCGGCCTGAGCATGAAAAGAGCGGCGAGGAACGGCAGGAAACAGGCGACATTGACCAGTATGGCGGCCGACACGCCCAACCCGGCGATCAACGCACCGCCAATCGCGGGGCCCAGCAGCCTGGCCAGGTTGAAGTTTATCGATACGAGGGCGACGGCATTCGCCAGTGCCTCGCGCGGCACCAGGCGCGGGACCAGGGCACCGCGGATCGGATGATGCGCGCTGGTCGTGATGCCGATGCCCAGTGCGATCGCCGAAAGCGACCAGATGCCGAGAAGGCCGGAAAGCTCGGTCACCGCCAGGCACAGCGTGAAACCGGCAAGTATGGACTGCGACGTCAGGGCGGCCCGGCGCACGTCGACGCGGTCGGTCAGGACACCGAAAAACGGTCCGGACACCATCGTGGGGGCGAACATCAGGAAAGCGACGATGCCGACCCAGGTCGCGGACCCGGTCAGCGACCACGCAAGCCATCCCATCACGACACGCTGAATCCACAGGCCGTTGAGCGCGAAGACCGCGCCGGCGATGTAGATGCGAAGCTGTGGTGCCTGCAGGGCAGGGAAACGGGAGAGTGCGGTCATGTGGATTCGCGTCAGTCTATACCGGTATCGGGTCCGGTTACACCAGCGGCATGCGCCGGCGCCGGCGCAGTGACGAAGACCGCGACTCGAGCACATCGTTGGCGTGGCGATAACCGATCTCGACCGCCCTGTCGAAGGCCTTCCAGTCGCGGATCTCGATGCCGCCCAGAGGCGGTTCGATGACGAGGTCCGCCATGTCCGCCTGGCGACGGTCCTGGGTGTCGGCGGAGACCGTCGCCGCCCGGATGAGAATGCCGACGATCGGCGGACGGAAGAGGCGCGACCACATGGATGTCTCGCTCCTGGACAGGGAGTCGGGCAGCAACGCGAGGTCCCTCGCCACGTTCACCGCGGCGATCGGCCCCCGGTGAAGCGCCCGCATCACGTCGACGGGCAGGTTGTTCATCACGGCCCCGTCGACGAGAACGCCGTCGGCGACCAGCACCGGCGGCAGGATGCCCGGCAGGGCGAGACTTGCTCGCAGAGCGGCGGCCAGGCCGCCTTTCCTGTGAATGTGGGGGGTCCCCGTGGTCAGGTTGGAGGAAACGCAGAAAAACGGCTTCTTGAGACCGACGATGTCCGCGTCGCCGAAATTCTCCCGCAACAACCCCTCGACACGACGGCCCGAGACCAGGCTGGTCAGCGGAAGGGTGTAGTCGGAAAGCGGATTGCGCCGGACGAAACACCTGCGTACACGCTTTTCGATCTCGTCGATGGGCCAGTCCATCGCAACGCAGGCGGCGATCACGGCGCCCATGCTCGTTCCGCCCGCGAAGTCGACAGGTACACCGTGCTCGCGCATCGCCCGCACGACCCCGATCTGGGCGTAGGCCCGTGCGCCTCCACCCGACAGCACGAGGCCGACGCCCTGCCCGGCGATCACGCGGGCAATCCGCGCCCAGTCTTCCTTGACGTCCGGGCGAAGGTGGAAATGCCGGTTGACGTCGATGGCGGCGAGCCAGCGCCGCACATTGGCATCGCTGATCTCGCCCGCGTTGCTGACGACGACGAGGTCGAGCAGTTGGTGCGCCGCGCGGTGGCGCAGCAGGTCGTCGGGCAGGCGCGAAACCGCCTCCGCACCGGCATCGGCCACGACCATGATCCGGTCCGCCTGGCGGGCGCAGGTGCGGATCCATACGCTGTCGCTGTTCCCGCACAGGAGGACGACGTCATTCGACGCCTCCAGCCTGCCGAACCACCGGTTGTCGCGGTTCGCCTCTCTCGACCCGACGACCACGGTCCGGCGGCCGTTCATCCTGAGCGCCACCGCCAGCCGTTCCGCCACCGGCGCGACATCGGGGCCATCTGACGCGGGAAGCAGGGCGATCGTCTTGGGTTCGATGCTCGTCGCACCGCCGCGCGTCGCGAGGCGCAGCCGGTGAACGAGAATGCGGCTGATCCCGTGCATGGCCTCGGGATTTTCCTTCATCAGGGCATCGAAGCGCGCGCGCGAGAAGCGCAGCAGTTCGGTGTCCCGGATGGACCGGACCGTGGCGGAACGGGGCGTCGCCGCGACCACGCCCATTTCACCCACCGTCTCGCCGGGGCCGAGCAGCGCCAGCAGTTCCTCTTCGTCGTTGCCGCGGTCTACATAGACACCGAGAGAACCGGTGAGGATGACGTAGAGTGCGTCGGAGGGATCGCCCTGACGAAAGAGCAGGCGTCCGCCGGGCAGCACCAGCCGCTCCGCCTCCGCGATGACGGCGTCGGCATCTTCCCTGGAAAAGAGATCCAGAAACTTTGGCCCTGCTTCTGTCATGCGGGAACTATAGCGCCGCGCGTCTGCCTCGGCGACGAAATCGGCGTGCGCCCGACTAGCTTTACGCCGACTGCGCGCATGGTATGAAGGCACCACCCGGCTTCAACGCGGCAGCAATGGGAGTGCACACTTGGCACCGGTCCGGAACATCGCGTTCATCATGTGCGACCAGCTGCGCTGGGACTACCTGTCGTGTTACGGCCAACCGCACCTGGAGACGCCGAACATCGACCGGTTGGCCCGCGACGGCATGCGTTTCGACCGCGCCTATGTGCAGTCCCCGATCTGCGGTCCCTCGCGCATGTCCTTCTATACGGGCCGTTACGTGTCGTCGCACGGCTCCACCTGGAACGGATTTCCCCTGCCGGTCGGCGAGATGACGCTGGGTGACTACCTGCGGCCCGAGGGATGGACATGCGGGCTCGTCGGCAAGACCCACATGCGCGCCGACACGGACGGCATGGAGCGGCTCGGCATCCCGGCCGAATCCGTCATCGGCGTTCATGTCCGCGAGTGCGGCTTCACGCCGTTCGAGCGCGACGACGGCCTTCATCCGGGCGGCGACTACGCCCCGGAGCCTGCCTACAATGCCTACCTGCGCGCCCACGGATTCGGTGGCGAGAACCCATGGCACGACTGGGCGAACGCGGCCGAGGATCCGCAGACCGGCGAGCTCCGGTCCGGATGGCACATGGAGAACGCGAACCTGCCCGCCCGCATTCCGGCAGAACATTCCGAGACCGCCTACATGACGAACCGGGCGATGGATTTCGTGCGGCAGAATTCGGACACGCCCTGGTGTCTGCACCTGTCCTACATCAAGCCGCACTGGCCCTATATCGCACCCGCGCCCTATCACGACATGTACGGCCCCGGCGACATCCTGTCTGTCCGACGCAGCGAGGACGAACGGCGCGACGCCCACCCGGTCCATGCCGCCTTCATGGAGCACAGGGACTCCAGGGCCTTCGCGCGGAAAGAGGTCCGCCAACGCGTGGTTCCGGCCTACATGGGCCTGATCCGCCAGATCGACGATGAACTGGGACGGTTCTTTGACTTCCTCAGGGACACCGGAGAATGGGACCGGACACTGATCGTCTTCACCTCAGACCATGGCGACTATCTCGGCGACCACTGGCTCGGCGAAAAAGAGCTGTTTCACGAGTGTTCCGTCCGCGTCCCGCTGATCGTGAGAGACCCGTCCGCCGCAGCCGACAATGGCCGGGGCGGGGTGTGCGACGCGCTTGTCGAGGCGATCGACCTGGTTCCCACGTTCCTGGATTATGCCGGCGGGCACGCGCAGCCGCACCGTCTTGAGGGACTGTCGCTGCGAACCGCGATCGAGACCGGCACGGTGCCTTCGGGATGGCGCGACGCCGTCATCAGCGAATACGACTACGCCATGCGCGGGGCCGCCAGAACACTCGGTGTCTCACCGAAGGACGCCCGGACCTACATGGTGCATGACGGACGTTGGAAATACCTCTTCCACGAAGGTTTCCGGCCGCAGCTCTTCGATCTCGCCGCAGACCCGGACGAATTCACGGATCTTGGGACAGACCCGGCGCATGGCGACGTGCGTGCGCGCCTTCACGAAAGGCTCTTCCTGTGGTCGCGCACGAGAAAGCACCGCACGACGATCGACGACGAAACGATCGCCAGGATCAGTGACAAGGCGCACGAGAGCGGAATCTACATCGGCTGGTGGAACGAAAAAGGGTGACGCCCGAACCGTCGGGCGAAGACAGCTTCAGCTCAGACGCTCGATCGCCTCCTGGCTGCGTTCGACCGTCGGGTCGCGCCTCAGCACTTCCCGGTGATCCTCGATCGCCAGTTCGTTCTCGCCGAGCTGCTCGTAGACGAAGGCACGGTTGTAGTAGGCCTTGACGTGGTCCGGGTTGAGCTCGATGACCTTGCTGAAGTCACGCACCGCATTGCTGTATTCCTGGCGGTGGACATAGGCCACGCCACGCCCGAAATAGGCGAGGTAATCCTCGCCGAGATCGCGGATCGCACGGGAGAAGTCCGTTGTCGCCGACTTGAAGAACTCCTGCCCGAGATTTCCGCGCGCTCGGTTATAGAAGGCCAGCCCGCGATTGCGCAGGCTCAGGCCGGGGATGGCGAGCACCCGGTTGCACGCGACCACCTGTTCCGCGCCGTCGAGACGGACGCAGTCTTCCCATTCATCCGCGACCGCGACCTCCGGCAGAGCAAACAGGATGCAGAGCCCGCCGACGACCGCGACAGCAAACATCCGCATCATGCCCTGCCCTCGACCCGTGACCAAGAATGATTCTAGGTTACAACAGAATCCGCCGCGATGCATCGCACCCGTCGGACCTGCCGTGGAAATCCCCACACTATCTCTAAAACGCAACATCGCCGGTCACCTTCGGCACAACCCGTGCCAGCGCCTCGTGAAGACGGGTCTCGGTTTCCAGCAACGCGTCGCGTCCGCGCTTCGGCGGCTCGATCCAGTCGAACAGGGAGTAGAGCAGTTCTATGCCGAACCGCCTCAGGCCACGCCCGGCACGAATGCCCCGGCGATGTTCGAGGAACCGCTTCTCGACCGACTTGCGCGTCGAACCGACATAGGCACCGTATCTTCCGTTCTGTTCGCTATAGCCCGCTCGCAGGATCACGTACACACCACCCCTGCCCGATCGTTTTTCAACTTCGCCGGGGGGAAACTCGGCCAGGACCGCCCGCCGCGCCTCCTCGAGCCAGCCAACGGGCTCTTCGCCGGCGCCGGCGAACTTGAGCGCGACCTTCAGTTCCCTGCCCCGCCGCGCGAGTTCGTCATGGGCCAGCGTCGCCAGATCGAGGCATGGCGGGTCGTCCTGGAGCCATCCGCCGGCGAGGGCTTCCAGATGCGCGTCACTCCAGCGCTCGAACGGCCGCGTGGCCGAATAGTCTATTCCCGGGTAACGGCCGTGACAGACATCAGCATATGTTGCACGCGGCATGTCGTGTTCCCTGAAGCGCCTTCCGAATCCGCAACCGCGACGATTTTCCGATGACACAGAAGTGTTGATGACACGAGTTAACAAACTGACTGATTGGCAACTATAATCCACTGCATCATCATCAAGGGAGCATTGCTCATGAAGTCTCATATCCAATCGTTCGTATCGACCAGGGCCGGCCTGGCGGGCATAGCCGTTGCAGCCATTGCTTTGACGACAACTGCCGTCTTCGCCGACGCATATTCCGACCGATCCAAGGCCATGAAGGAAATCGGCGGGGCGATGCGGACCATGGGCATGATGATGGCGGACCCAAGCAGCTTCGATGGCGAAACCGTCAAGGAGAAGGCAACCGTCATCAAGGTCAACTTCGAGAAGTCGAAGGACCTCTTTCCCGAGGGCGATATTCCGCAAGGCAGCCGCGCGAAAGAAAACATCTGGACTGAAAATGCCGAGTTCATGAAGATCTTCGATGACGGCATCGCGGCCGCAGAGGCCGTCGCCAAAGCCGGTGGCGATCAGGACCAGGAGGCATTCGCCAAGGCATTCGGCGATCTCGGACAGACGTGCAAGGGATGCCACACAAAGTTCCGCGCTCCCAAGCAATAGACCACCACTGGCAGGCGGGGTCGCACCCACATGAAACGACTACTGGGATTTCTGTTCACTTGTGCCGCACTGGGCGCCGTCGCGCTCGTGGCCCTTGCGTTCATATTCCGGCCGACCCCGCTTGCGGCAACCGATCTACCCGAACATACCGCCAGCGTGGAGAACGGGCGGGACATGTTCAATATCGGGGGATGCCGGTCCTGCCACGTGCCGCATGGCAGCGGTTCCGAGGCGCTTCCGGTGGGCGGGGAGGTCAAGACACCGCTGGGAACGTTCGTCGCCCCCAACCTCACGCCAGACGAAGCGACGGGCATTGGCGGGTGGAGCAACGCCGACTTCGTCAATGCGCTGACCAGAGGCATATCGCCGAACGGGTCCCACTACTTTCCCGTTTTCCCCTATGCGTCCTACCAGATCGTGACCCCGGCGGACGCGATGGACCTGAAGGCCTATCTCGACAGCCTCCCCGCCACGAAGGCCGGCGAGGTTTCTGCGGACCTGCCCTTCTTCATCCCACTCGCCCGCCCTCTCATCGGTGCCTGGAAATGGCTTGCCGGCGTGGACTATCAGACCTACGAGGCGGACCCGGCACAGTCGGAGGCCTGGAACCGGGGCAGATACCTGGTGAACGGACTCGGTCACTGCGGCGAATGCCACACGCCACGCACCCTCTACATGTCCCTCGACAACAGCAGAAAGCTGGCCGGCGCGCCGCATCCCGACCCGAGTTGCAAGGGCCGCGTGCCGCCCATTGACGACCTTGCCAACGCCACCAAGGAGACGGGCGACAAAAAATATCCAAAGACAAACACGCTCATGCTGGCGCTGCAGCACGGTGAGGAATGGGGCTTTGAGGGCCTGACCGCTTGTGAGATGGGCGCGGTACAGACAAACATCAGCAAACTGCCGGAGGAAGACATCGGAGCAATTGCCGAGTATCTTATGTCCGAGAGGAAATAGAAGCCACGCGATTGGGAAAACGATGAAAGGCATCACGTCCGGGCTGCATCTGCGAGTCTTGTCAGCCACAATCGCAATTCTTGCCGTAATGTCGACGTCGGCAGCAGCACAGGTCGAAACCGAGGAATCGCGGCAACGCGAGCAGCGCGTTCTGGACCGGGCGATCTCGTGTGACGAGTCCGCCGAAGGGATCGCCAACGCCGCCCAACGCTTCAAACGAAAGATCGAGTGTTACAAGGATTACATGGCCGCGTATGACGCGGACCCCGCCGTACTCGAGGTGATCAGCGAATACGAGGAACTCTACAACGACGCGCTGAACGCCAAGACGCAGCAGGCCCTCAATCACCCTTTCCAGGGCGACTACCTCGCCTGGCGCGGGTACACGAGCAAGTCGCGCCCCAAACCCGACTCAGAGTGCCTTTCCGAATACGGCCCGTTTCCTGTCACGGTCGATGAAGACGGCGTCATCGAGATCGTCATAGAAAATCGTGTTCTTCGTGGTGTCGTGGACAAGGACGGAAACATTGACGTGAACGGACAGAAACCTGGCAAGGTGAAGAACAAGAAAATCGGTCTCGTCAGTGGCCGGGTATTCAAGAGCCGGTTCACGATCAACGGTCACCTGTCCGATGCGAACATGGTCAGCGGATACTGCAAGGACGGTTATTTCCGCATGACGAAGAATTGAGGCTGCACTATATGGAAGGGGGAGAAACCCGTTGGACTTGATTCGCCCTTGACCCGGAACGCCATCCCGATCCCGACAAAAGCCTTCTTTCTGGTAGCCGCGCTGATGGTCTGCGCGCTCGTTGTGTGGCGTCCGACGCCTTCCCAGGGCGAGGAGTTTCCCCAGATCCATCCCGAGTGCGCCAAGGATGCCGACTGCTGCCGGCGTTTCTCCAAGAAGTTCCGGAAACGCGCGCTGTCCTACGTCTTCCTCAGCTGCGAAGCCGCACAGTCGCTTCGGATCGCGGAGATCGACCGCCGCCTCGACGCCTACGACCAGCTGACCTGCAGCATAGACGGTTTCGATCTCAAGAACCGTGGTCTCGTCTGTCTACTCCAGGCCCGGATGCAGAAGACCGGCCTGGGACCGACACAGACCGTCGACGGCCAGTGGGGATCGGAGTCGTGGCGAAACGCAGAATGCGCCGTCCGCACGTCCAACGGCACGATCGTGGGCAAGGACGGCGCGCTCGACCACAACGGCCGCGCGCTGTTCGCGAGCTGGCTGGAGGTCCTCGACGGGATCGAGCGAAACCCGCGCAAGTGCCGGCGCCACACGGAAGTCGCCGTCGCGAACAAGGGGGTCGAGAACGCCGCGGAATCCCTGGACAAGCCCGTTGCTCCGGGGATATCCGCCCAGTCCGCCAGCGCAGGACCGGTCCCCAGGCCGCGCCCCAATCCAAGGCGGGGAAACGCCCCCATGACCGTCGCCTCCTTGCCGCCGCCATCCACGGGCTGTGCAGACGTGAACCAGGAGACGGACCCGGATTTCGTCCGAAACCGCTCCGCCATCCTCAATGCGGGCCTTTGCCTGAGACATGACAGGGTTTCCGAAAACGGCTTCGACTGGTCGTTCCAGATCCTGACGAACCCGCGCAAACCGGCGGGCCCCTACTGGGCGATCCTGCACGACAACGAAAACTCGGCCTTCAACGCGGCCGTGCACGCGGTCGCGAAATTCGGCGGCGGCCTAGTGGCCATCGACGGGCCGGAATCGCGCTTCTTCAAGGGCCAGGATCCCAACCGGAACTTCGGCACGACATCCGCCGACGCGAGACGCTGCTCCGGCCAGCGTGCGCCGGCACCCAAATACGTCCGAACGCTCCTGAAGCACCTGCGCGCCTCGCCCCAGGGCCACTATTTCGCGCTTCACAGCAACGCGCCCGGTTTTGCCGGGGACCAGCAAGGCGGCAGCGGCCATATTTCCGCGGCGCGGCCGGCCTCCGCCATCATGCGGGGCTTCATGACACGCGGCGGCGGGTCGGGCGACAACGCGGTGCTCGTCGCCGGGACCGAGCGGTATGGCCGCGGCACCAACGCCGAGGCACTGATCAAGCGGCTCAGGTCGCTCAAGCTGAACGTCATCTACGAACACGTGACACGCGCCAAGAACGACTGTTCGCTTTCCAATTTTCTCATGCTCGAAAAGGGCGTGAAGCTCGGACAGTACTTCAACATCGAAGTGCGTCACGGCGACACGAGGAGCCAGATTCGCATGATCGACACGCTCCTCAACGACTACCTGGGCTACTGACCCGGCCGACGTCCCCTCCGAAACCGGGGGCAGCTGGACTGTCAGAACCGGATCATCGAGCCGCCGTCCGCCCGTTCGCGGAGGCTGCGGGCGGCCTGCGAATGACGTTCGATCAGATCATGCAGGTCCAGATCGGGAACCTCTCCGTTTCTGACGACCCACCGTCCCTGGACAAGCACGGCGTCGGCCCGAACGGCGCCGCAGAACAGCAGAGCCGCGAGGGGGTCCTCCGCGCCTGAAAAACGGGGTTCATCGAGCCGGAAGAGCGCAAGGTCGGCCTGTTTGCCGACGGCAATCGAACCGATGTCCTCGCGACCCAGGCAGCGCGCCGACCCGGCTGTCGCCCAGCGCAGCGCGCGTTCGTGATCCACCTTTTCCGCACCGTATTGCAGTTTCTGGACGAGCATGGCCTGGCGCGCTTCGACAATCAGGTTGGAACCGTCATTCGAGGCCGAGCCGTCGACGCCGAGGCCCACGGGTGCGCCGGCGGCCTCCAGATCGAGCACCCGGCACACGCCTGACGCCAGCAGCATGTTGGATGACGGGCAATGGGCGATGCCGGTTCCGGCCCGTCCGAGGGCAGCGATCTCCGCATCGTCGAAATGAATGCCATGGGCGAGCCAGACATCGTCTGCAAGCCAGCCCACGTCCTCCAGATAAGCCAGTGGCCGCTTTCCGAACTTGGACACGCAGAAGGCGGTCTCGTCCGCAGTTTCGGCAAGATGGGTATGGAGACGCACACCCGTCCGCCGGGCGAGTGCGGCGGTCTCGATCATGGTTTCCCGCGACACCGAAAAGGGGGAACACGGCGCCAGCGCGATGCGGATCATTCCGCCCTCCCCGGCTTCGTGATAGGCGCCGACGAGGCGTTCACTGTCCTGCAGGATGACATCGGACGACTGGACGACCGATTGCGGCGGGAGGCCGCCGTCGTCCTGCCCGAGCGTCATGGACCCGCGTGTGAGATGGGCCCGAATACCGATTTCGGACGCGGCGGCCACCTGATGGTCGATGGCCTTGCCGAGCGCATCGGTGAAAACATAGTGATGATCGGACGCGGTCGTGCACCCCGACAATGCCAGTTCCGCAAAGGCAAGCTGCGCGGACAGGGAGATCATCTCCTCGTCGAGACAAGCCCAGACCGGATAGAGGCTCTCAAGCCACGGGAAGAGCGGTCGGTTCATCGCACGGCGACAGGCGCGGGTCAGGGTCTGATAGAAGTGATGGTGGGTGTTGACGAGGCCCGGAATGACGACATGACCGCTCGCATCGAACGTATCGAAGGAGTCCGCCGGTAGCCTTGGAGTACCGCCGGCCGGCACGATCTCGGTGATCACCCCGCCAAAGACAACCAGCCCGCCGCCGGCATTGTCGGCGAGAATGCCGAGAGGATTCCGCAGCCACAGGGGGCGATCCGGTCCCGGCCCCGAGTCCCGCCGGGTCGTCACTCCAGCCTCGCGCCCTGGGCGATCCAGGCGCCCAGTTTCCGGCGTTCATCCTCGGTCATCTCGGTCCGGTTGCCAAGCGGCATGGTCTGGGTCAGCACCGCCTGGGCTTCGATCCGGGCGGCATTCTGGCGAATGTCCCGGGCGGTCTCCAGCATCAGTCCGCCGGGCGCCTGTTCGAACGCCTCGTCGGTCGGGGCGGCGGCGTGACAGGACACGCAGCGCTGCCGGATAATGATGTTGGCCTCGCTGAAGGACACGGTGTCATCGCCGTAGTCGATCGTCGGCCGCCACGACGTCAGGATCACGAGACCGACGATCACCGCGGCTGCCGCCGGCAGGGCCGCCTTGGCGCCGGTCGTCAGTTGCCCCGCGTCATGGCTGTTGAAGAAATGGCGCACCAGACCGCCGGCCACCACGACGCCGACCGCGACGAGCCAGGACCAGGCGTGGCCATAGGCGATCGGATAGTGATTGCTGATCATCATGAACAGCACCGGCAGGGTCAGGTAGTTGTTGTGCAGGGAACGTTGCTTGGCCTGCAGGCCGTATTTGGGATCGGGATCCTGCCCTTTCAGGAGCGCGGCAACCGTCTTCTTCTGATTCGGAATAATGATCATGAAGACATTGGCCGCCATGATCGTTCCGATGAAAATCCCGACGTGGAGAAACGCGGCGCGGCCCGGAAAAACCGCCGTGAACGCATAGGCGGCGAGCGCCACCAGCACGAAGACGCAAATGGCGAGCACGTCGGTCTTCTGCCCGAGCGGGGAACGGCAGAGCGTGTCGTAGACGAGCCAGCCGGCGATCATGGAGAAGATGGAGATTCCAATGGCCGCCCCGGGGGCCGAGGCCGGTCCCTCGGGCGAAACCAGGAACGACTCCGCCCCCCAGTAGTAGATCACGACGAGCAGGAGAAACCCTGTCAGCCACGTGAGATAGGCCTCGTACTTGAACCAGTGAAGATCGTCAGGCAGTGCATCGGGCGCCACGGAAAACTTGCCGACCTGGTAGAAACCTCCGCCGTGCACCATCCAGCTCTCGCCGGCGAGCCGAGGATCCTGCCCCTGCCGCTTGCGCAGGGAGGCGTCGAGCCAGATGAAATAGAACGACGTGCCGATCCACATGATGCCGGTCATGACATGAGCCCAGCGAAGCAGCAGGCTCAACCAGTCCATGATGTTCGACATGACAATCGCCCTCACCCAAGTGGTCGCGGGCGCGCCGCCGCCCGGAAAAGTCCCTCGAAGACTCTATAGCGCACCGGGCGGCCGATTGACGATTATTAAAAGAAAGACGAAAATCCAAAACACTTTTCTGATTATTTTGAAGATACCTCATGCCAGACGTCACGGACTATGCGGTTTTCGCGCGCACGGCCGAATTGAGCAGCCTCTCGGCCGCCGGCCGGGAACTGCGCCTGTCGGCCGCGGTCGTCAGCAGCCGGATCGCCAAACTCGAACGCCAGCTTGGCGTCCGGCTGCTCAACCGCACCACCCGGCGGGTGAACCTCACCGAAGAGGGGCAGATCTTCTATGAGCACTGCACGCGGATTCTCAAGGAAATCGAACTGATCGAGAACACGATCGGATCGCGCAGCGGCGGGCCCAAGGGCGCCATCACCGTCACCGCGCCGGCGGGTTTCGGCCGGCTGCACGTGGCCCCGTTCATTCCGGCGTTTTCCGAGCGTCACCCGGATGTCCAGGTGCGGCTCCACCTGACCGACCGGATCACGGACGTCATTCGCGACGGAACGGACCTCGCCATCAGGATCGGCGACCTCACGAATTACAGCTTCATCGCGCGCAAGCTGGCCGCAAACCGCCGGGTCCTCGTCGCTTCGCCGGATTATCTCGAGACTCACGGCACGCCCGAAACACCGGAAGACCTGCACGACCACAACTGTCTCCTGCTCCGTTTTCCCGGATCGCAGCAGTACCAGTGGGCCCTGTCGGGGCCCGACGGTTCGGTTACCCTTTCGCTCAACGGAAAATTCGACGCCGACAACGGCGAGGTCCTGACCCAATGGTGCCTTGCAGGGGCCGGTATAGCGCTCAAATCGCTCTGGGAGGTCGCCGACGACATCAGGGAAGACCGTCTCAGGGTCGTCCTGCCCGAGTGGACGCCGCCTGGCCATGCCATATATGCGCTCTATCCCCACGGCAGGCTGTTGCCGCCGCGCATACGCGCCTTCATCGATTTTCTGGTCGACACCTACGGGCCCGCGCCATACTGGGAGAAACCAACCGCCGCAACGCCCGCAAAAAGGCGAAAAAAGCGTTCAGGTTGACCGTCACGGGCAAGATCGCGTCGTTTTCGACACAGTCGTGTCCGGCAAATTGCATCACCTGTTGGAGAACAGGCAGGAGGAAGCGCCATGGAACAGGAACACGTTCTCACCGTGATTGCCGAGGACCGTCCCGGACTTGTCGAGAAACTCGCCGAGGTGGTGGCCAGCCATGACGGAAACTGGGTGGACAGCGAGATGGCGCGGCTGGGCGGCGAGTTCGCCGGCATCCTGCTCGTGACGACACCGTCCGGCAGGTCGAACGAGTTTCGCAGCGCGCTTGACCGCTTGTCGGAGGACGGGATCAGCGTCACCCTGCGCGACGCGGTCCAGTCGGCCGTGCCGACGGGCGAGAAGGCCCGGCTGTCCGTCATCGGCCGTGATCATCCCGGCATCGTGCTGGAAGTGACCCATGTGCTCGCCGAACGCGGCGCCAATGTCGATCACCTGCACACCTCCGTCTTCACGGCGAGCATGTCGGGCGATCCGATGTTCTCCGCACAGATCGACGTGACGCTGCCGGATGGCCTGTCGGCTGACGCGATGAGCACCGCGCTTGAGGAAATCGCCGGTGACATCATGGTCGAAGCAGAAGTCGGGAAAATCGACGACTGACGGGCAATTCCGGTCCCGAACTTACATTCCGGTTTAACTTGAGTCACAGGTTTCAAGTACCTGTAACAACATGCTTTTCCCTTTACGCGAAGCGAGCGCAGGCTTCGTGGCGAACGAGCCATTTCTTGCGTTCGATGCCGCCGGCATAACCGGTCAGGCTGCCTGAAGCACCGACCAGACGGTGACAGGGAATGATGATCGAGACGGGGTTGAGTCCGTTTGCACGGCCGACCGCGCGGGCGGCGTTGGGCCGGCCGAGCCGCTCCGCCATTACACCGTACCCGCACGTATGCCCGGCCGGGATGCGCCGCAGCGCGGCCCAGACTTCTTCCTGGAACGACGTGCCGGAAGTGGCCACGTCCAGCCGGTCGATCGCCGTGACGTCTCCCGAAAAGTATGCATGGAGGGCGCGGCTCGCAGGACTTACAGGTGCGCGGTCGGTGATGCCGGTCTTGCCCAGGTGCCGGTCGGCGAGAGTGCGCCGCCGGTCCTCGCAATCGGCGAAGTCGACGAGGTGGACGGCACGGTCGCTCGTCACGACCACCATTTCGCCCAGCGGTGTCGCCAGGGTTTCCCGCCACAAGTGCCTCACAGGGTCCGTCATGGAAATATTGTGGGCCGATCGCCGCCACCTGCACCACCCGGAACCTGTCGCGGTCCGGGCAAAAAAACACCTCCGTCCCGAGGGGGACGGAGGTGCGGCGATGCATTCGGGTGCGGGGCCTATTCCTTGGCCTGAACACCCTCGACATACCAGTCCATCTTCAGGAGGTCACCGTCGGACATGGTTTCCCCGGCGGCAACGCGTTCGGCACCCTTGTTGTCCTTGATCGGACCGGAGAAGGGATGGAACTTGCCGGCGACGATGTCGGCCTGTTTCGCCATGACCATGTCCTGCACGTCCTTGGGTACGTCGGGACCGAACGGCGAGATCGCCATCATGCCGTCCTTGATGCCGCCCCAGGTCGAAGACGACTTCCAGGTCCCGTCCATCACGGCCTGGATACGCTTGATGTAATAGTCGCCCCACAGATGGGTGGCCGCCGTCAGATGCGCCTTGGGACCGAACTTCGACATGTCGGAATGGTACGCAATGGCGTGGGCGCCGCGGTCCTGTGCCGCCTGCACGACTGCCGTGGAGTCCGTGTGCTGGGTGACGATATCCGCCCCCTGCGACAGAAGGGCTTCGGCCGCCTCGCGCTCTTTCGGCGGGTCGTACCATGACTGCGTGTAGATCACGTTGACCTTGGCGTCCGGGTTCACGGACTTCATGCCCAGCGTGAACGCGTTGATCCCGCGGATGACCTCGGGGATCGGAATCGCCCCCACGTAACCGACCACGCCCGACTTGGAGACCTTGCCGGCCACGATGCCGGTCAGGTAGCGGGCCTCATAGAAGCGCGGCAGATAGATCGCCACGTTCTTCGCCATCTTGTAGCCGGTCGCGTGTTCGAAGATGACGTTCGGAAACTGCTTCGCGACCTTGATGGTCGGGTTCATGTAACCGAAGGACGTCGTGAAGATCACGTCATGGCCACTGGCGGCCAGTTCGCGGATCACGCGTTCCGCGTCACCGCCTTCCTGGACGCTCTCGACGAAGGTTGTCGTGACCTTGTCGCCGAAGTGCTTTTCCACGGCGAGACGGCCGAGATCGTGCTGGTAGGTATACCCGGCATCGCCGATCGGCGAGACATAGACGAATCCGATCTTGAGCGGATCTGCCGCCCAGGATGCGCCCATGCCGATCATGGTCGCGGCAGCGGCGCCCGCGAGGGCCCCGACCGTACGTTTGAGGAACTGCTTTCTGTTCATGTTCACTCCTTCCCTGTTTTCGTGAAACCTGATTTACCCGACATTGAACGAATTGTAACCCACGCTTTGACCGGTCACGCAACCGGATGAAACGGTTTGCCGAGACTGGCCGGTGCATTGAGCCTGATCTTGGTCGCGTCGCGCGAAATCGCGGCCAGCACGACGATGGTCGCCAGATAGGGCAGAGTCGCCAGAAGGTGCGACGACACCTCGATGCCGATGGCCTGGACGTGAAGGCCGGCGATCGTGATGCCCCCGAATATGTAGGCGCCGGCGAGCACCCGCCCCGGACGCCATGTGGCGAACACTACCAAGGCCAGCGCGATCCAGCCCCGTCCCGCCGTCATGTTCTCAGACCATTGCGGCGTGTAGACCAGCGAGAGATAGGCGCCCCCGAGTCCGGCCATGGCGCCGCCGAACAGCACGGTGAGATAACGGATGCGGATGACCGAGTAGCCCAACGCATGCGCCGCATCGTGGGACTCCCCCACGGCCCTCAGGACGAGGCCGGCCCTCGTCCGGTACAGGAACCAGGCGATGGCTCCGAAGAGCACGACGGAAAAGTAGATCAGCAGGTCGTGCCCGAACAGCAGCGGCCCCACCACCGGCAGGTCGCTCAGAACGGGGATCTCCACCGGGCGCAGGCCCTCGATCGGCGTTCCGATGTAGCCCAGGCCGACGAATGCGCTCAGTCCGACGCCGAAAATCGTGATTGCGAGCCCGGTGGCCACCTGGTTGGTCATGAGGCTGAGGGTCAGGAACCCGAAGATCAGCGACATGAGCATTCCGGCAATCATGGCGGCGACGATCCCGACGAGGATCGATCCGGTCAGGACCATGAAGATGAAGCCCGTGACGGCACCGACGAGCATCATGCCCTCGATGCCGAGATTGAGCACGCCGGACTTTTCGACAACGAGTTCGCCCAGCGCCGCAAAGACCAGTGGCGTTCCGGCCCTGATCGTGGCGACAAGCACAACGACGACACCATCGAGATCCATCACCCCACCGCCTTTCCGGTTTGCGGCGACATCCTGATGCGATAGCGGATCAGGACATCGGAACCCAGTACGTAGAACAGGAGAAGCCCCTGGAAGACGCCGGTCACGGCAAGCGGGAGCTTCATGTGGATTTGCAGCGCCTCCCCGCCCAGATACATGAGCGACATGAGAAGGCTGGCGAAAAGGATGCCAATCGGATTGAGGCGGCCGAGAAAAGCCACGATGATGGCGGCGAAGCCGTAACCCGGCGATATGATCGGCTGCAACTGGCCCACCGTTCCGGTGACCTCGATCAGGCCGGCAAGTCCGGCGAGCGCGCCGCCGATCAGGAAACTGATCAGGACCACCTTCTTCTGGCTGTACCCGGCATAGGCCGCCGCCGCAGGCGCCTGGCCCACAACGGACACCTTGAAGCCCGAAAACGTGCGCGACATGTAGATCCAGACCGCCACCAACGCGATCAGCGCCAGGATCACCCCGCCGTGCAGCCGGGTGCCTTCAAGCAGGACCGGCATCAGCGCCTGATCGTTGAAGAGCCGCGATTCCGGGAAATTGTAACCGTCCGGATCGCGCCACGGGCCGTGGACCAGAAACCCGAGAAGCTGCAGCGCCACGTAGGTCAGCATGAGGCTGGTGAGAATTTCGTTTGCGTTGAACCGGTTGCGCAGGAAAGCCGGGATCGCGGCCCAGGCCATCCCGCCGAGCGCACCCGCCAGCAGCATGAGCGGAAGAAGCCACGGCCCCTCGTCGCCGTAGAACGCAAGCGCCAGTCCGCCGCCGGCCAGCGCGCCGATGGTCAGCTGGCCCTCGGCGCCGATGTTCCAGACATTGCCGCGGAACCCGACCGACAGGCCAATCGCGCACAGAAGCAACGGCGTCGCCTTGATCGCCCATTCCGCGACACCGTATACGCTGGTCAGCGGCCGCACGAAAAACGTGTAGAGGACGAGGAACGGATCGCGCCCGAGCAGGGTGAAAAGGATGATGCCCGTGATGACCGTGAGCAGCGCCGCGATGAAGGGCGAAAGATACGCCATTTTCCGCGAAGTGCTTGGCCGGGCCTCGAGTCTAAGCAGCATGTCCGGCCTCCCCTTCGGCGACCTGGAACTGGCCGCTCATCCACACACCCACTTCCTCGACGCTGGTATCGGCGACCGGCCGGGCCGGAGAGAGCCGGCCCTCGGCGATCACCGCAATCGTGTCGCAGATCTCGAAGAGCTCGTCGAGGTCTTCCGACACGACGACGATCGACGTCCCGTCCGTCGCCAGATCGATCAACGCCTGGTGGATCGTCGTCGCCGCGCCGACGTCGACGCCCCAGGTCGGATGCCCCAGTACGAGAAGCCCGGGGTTCTGCATGACTTCCCGCCCGATGATGAACTTCTGCAGGTTGCCCCCGGACAGGCTGCGCGCTTCGGCATGGGTCCCCGGTGAGCGGACATCGAAGCGTTCGCGGACCGTTCCGGCGTAGTCCTCGACGACGTCGTAGCGGATGAACCCGTTCGACAGCATGTCCTTCTGGAACCCGGTCAGAAGCGCGTTCTTGGTCAGGGACATGTCCGGCACGGTGCCCCGTCCCAGGCGTTCCTCGGGCACGAAGGCAAGCCCCATGGCCCGCCGTTCCGACGGTCCCAGCGAGGCGACCGCGGTCCCGTTCAGCTTGACCACATCGGACGGGGTTGCGCGGATCTCGCCGTTGAGGGCCGCCAGCAGCTCCTTCTGGCCGTTCCCCGCCACGCCGGCAATGCCGAATATCTCGCCTGCCCGTACGGCGAACCGGACGTTTTTCAGGCTCGTCCCGTGCGGGTCGGGCGATGTCAGGTTGAGGCCGGAGACAACCAGCCGGTCCTTGCCGAGCGCCCCGGTCTGCGTCCTCTTGCAGACCGGCAGTTCGCTGCCGATCATCATCTCCGCGAGGCTCTTGGGGGTTTCCTCGCGCGGATTGCAGTGCGCCGTCACCCGGCCGCCGCGAAGAACGGTCGCCGCGTCGCAGAGTTCGCGGATCTCGTCGAGCTTGTGGCTGATATAGAGAATGCTGCAGCCTTCCGAGGCCAGCCGCTTGAGGGTGACGAAGAGCTTGTCGACCTCCTGCGGGGTCAGGACCGAGGTCGGTTCGTCCATGATCAGGACCCGCGGATTCTGAAGCAGGCAGCGGATGATCTCCACCCGCTGACGCTCGCCGACCGAAAGCGCATGGATGTGCTGATGGGGATTGATCGGCAGGCCGTAGCGTTCCGACACCTCCGCGATCTCTTCCGAGAGTTTCCTCAGTTCGTGTGTCCCGTCGAGGCCGAGCAGGATGTTTTCAGCCACTGTCAGGGTCTCGAAGAGATTGAAATGCTGGAACACCATGCCGACGCCCAGCGCACGCGCTTCGCCCGGATTGGCCACGGTAACCGGCCTGCCTTCCCACAGCATCTCACCCGCGTCCGCCTTGACGACGCCGTAGATGATCTTGACCAGCGTGCTCTTGCCGGCGCCGTTCTCGCCGAGCAGCGCATGTACTTCGCCCGGCAATATACGCAGGTCCACCCGGTCGTTTGCCAGTGTCCCGGGGTACTGCTTGGTAATCCCCTTGAGTTCCAGTTGAGGCGTGGTCACGCCGTCTCCCTCCGCTTGTCAGCAGGCGGCCCCCTGCCGCCCGGTTTCGCCTAGTACATGATCTTGTCGGGCTTCACCCTCCACTCCTCGAAAATGTCGTGGGCTTCGGCAAGTTGTATGTGTTTCGTCGGGACGCTGCGATCCGACAGCGGCTTGGGGATCTCCAGGTAGAGAAACTCGTCGTCGAATCCGATCGCGGCCGCGTCCTCGCGCGTGTTCGCGAAGTAGATCGCGTCGAGCCGCGCCCAGTAGATCGCGGAAAGGCACATCGGACAGGGCTCGCAGCTGGAATAGATCCGACATCCCTGGAGCGAGAACGTTCCGAGTTCCTCGCAGGCCCGCCGGATGGCGACCACCTCGGCGTGGGCCGTGGGGTCGTTCGTGCTGGTGACGAGGTTGTAGCCCTCCGCGATGATTTCCCCGTCGCGTACGATGACCGCGCCGAACGGTCCTCCCAGATTGGCCCGCATACGTTCCGCCGAAAGACGGATCGCCCGGCGCATGTGTTCTTCGTGCCCCGCACAGACCTCGCACATCAGGTCGCATCTCCCGCTTGAAGCGCATGGGTTCCAGATTTCGTCCGCTCGTCCGGAAACCGGATGAGAAGGTCGGCAGCTACCGACGCCGCGATGACGGCAGGCTGCTTGCCCGTGATCTGCGGCAGGCCGATCGGACAGACGAGCCCTCCCACGTCGTCCTGTGCCAGGCCGGAGTCCAGAAGCCGCCGGGCAAACTTCACCCGCTTGGTCGCCGAACCGATGAGGCCGACATAAGCCGCATCACCGCGTCTCAGGATCGCCTCGCAGATGTCCTGGTCCAGCGGATGGCTGTGGGTCATTACCAGGAAGACCGTGTCCGGCGGCGCGTCGTCGACGATGAGTTCCGGCATCGCGAGTTCGAGCCGGCGCACCCGGTCCGGACAGTCGTCGGGGAACATCCCGGAGCGGCCGTCGATCCAGGTGATCTCGAACCCCAGCGGCAGGCAAGCCTCGACCACGGCCCGCCCCACATGGCCGGCACCGAAAATCCACAGCGCCCGCGCACCGCGCGTCAGGCATTCCGTGATGTCCAGGCCGTCCCCGTCGCGCCGGCATTCGAATTCGGTCGATCCGGCGAAATCATCCGGCCAGTCGGGATCGAGTGACGAGATCCGGCTCAAGCGGTCGCCCGCATCGACCGATACCTTCCGGTACAGCGAACCAGGACCCTTCAGTGCCGCGATCATCCGGTCCAGCCAGGCGAGATCGACAGGCGCATAGGGTTCGAGTAGCAACGTCACCGCGCCGCCACAGCACTGCGAGAGTTCTGGACCGAGCGACAGGCGCAGCACGTGTCGGCGCGGGCCGCCAGCGAGCATTTTCCTGGCCCGACTTACGGCCTCGAACTCCAGTTGCCCGCCGCCGATGGTTCCCTCCTGCCCCTTCGCAGTGACGATCATCCGGGCGCCCGCCTCCCGGGGGGTCGAGCCACGGGCGTCGGCCACGAGGATCATGCAGGCCGCGTCGCCGCGCGAAAGGGTCTCCCGGAGGTCATGGAGCCAAGCTGTCATTCGGCGGCCTCCACGGCGTGGCGCTTGAGGTCCTCGATGGAGAGGAGTACGCGCTCCGGCGTCGCCGGCGTGTCCAGATCGGGGAACGCCGCGTAGTCGACCGTGCTGGACACTGCATCGGCCAACGCGGAATGCACCGAGATCGCGAGCATCAGCGGCGGTTCGCCGACGGCTTTGGAGCGGTAGATCGTCTCCTCGCGATTGCGTCCCTTTTCCCAAATGGCAATGTTGAACCTGTCCGGTCGGTCGCCGCAGGACGGGATCTTGTAGGTGGACGGCGCATGGGTGCGCAGATGGCCCTCATCGTCCCACCAGAGTTCTTCGGTGGTCAGCCAGCCCATGCCCTGGACGAAACCGCCTTCGATCTGACCCATGTCGATTGCCGGGTTCAGCGATTCGCCCACGTCGTGGAGAATGTCCACGCGCAGGACACGGTACTCCCCCGTCAGCACGTCGACGATGACCTCGCTCACGGCGGCGCCGTAGGAGAAATAGTAGAACGGCCGTCCCCGCGCGATGTCGCGGTCATAGAAGATTTTCGGCGTCCGGTAGAAGCCCGTGGACGAGAGCGATATGCGCGCCATGTAGGCGTCCTGAACCAGTTCTGCGAATGTCAGTTCCTGATTTCCGATGCGGACCTTGCCGGCCTCGAACACGACGCTGTCGCGGGGCACGTTATGGGTGTGGGCGGCATGGGCGACAAGCCGCTCCTTGATGGTCCGCGCCGCCGCCTGGGCGGCCATGCCGTTGAGATCGCTGCCGGACGACGCGGCGGTCGCGGAAGTGTTGGGGACCTTGGCCGTCGTCGTTGCGGTGATCTTCACCTTGTCGATGTCGATCTGGAATTCCTCGGCCACCACCTGGGCGACCTTGACGAAGAGCCCCTGCCCCATCTCGGTGCCGCCGTGATTGAGATGAACGCTGCCGTCCTTGTAGACATGCACCAGCGCACCGGCCTGGTTGAGGTGGGTCGCCGTGAAGGAGATGCCGAACTTGACCGGCGTCAGGGCGATGCCCTTCCTCTGCCAGATGCTCGACTCGTTGAACCGGCGCACCTCGCGCCTTCGCAGGCCGTACTCCGCGCTCAGGGCAAGTTCCTCGACGATCTCCGGCGCGACGTTGTCCTCCACGATCATGTGGTAGGGCGTCTTGTTGCGCGGATCCTCGCCGTAGAAGTTCCGGCGCCTGACCTCCAGGGGATCCTTTCCGAGATGACTGGCGATCCGATCGATGACGCGTTCGATGGCGACCATGCCCTGGGGGCCGCCGAAACCGCGGAACGCTGTGTTGGAGACCGTGTGCGTCTTGCAGCGGTGCGACGTGATGCGGGCATTGTCGAGGAAATAGCAGTTGTCGGCATGGAACATCGCCCGGTCGCAGATCGACGCCGACAGGTCCGCGGACATGCCGCAGCGCGCCGCCATGTCGAACGTGATCGCCCCGATGCGACCGTCGTCGTCGAAGCCGACGTCGTAGTCGATGCGGAAATCATGACGCTTGCCGGTCATGATCATGTCGTCGTCGCGGTCGAGCCTGAGCTTGGCCGGACGTCCGGTCCGGCTTGCGACGAGGGCGGCGATCGACGCCATGAGGGCGGGCTGGCTTTCCTTGCCGCCGAACCCTCCGCCCATGCGGCGGACCTCGACCGTAACCGCATGGTCCGGCACGGCGAGGACCTTGGCGACGTTGTGCTGGACCTCGCTCGGGTGCTGGGTCGAGGAATAGACGAGCATGTCGCGGTCCTCGCCCGGAACCGCCATGGCGACCATGCCTTCGAGGTAGAAGTGATCCTGGCCGCCAATCCGGATTCGCCCCTGGATGCGATTCGCGCAGTCGGGGAGCAGCTTGTCGGCATCGCCGAGTCGCATCTCGTGTTTGGGGAGGACGAAGCTTTCGCGTTCCATCGCCGCATCGACGTCGAGAACGGCTTCGAGGTCCTCGTAGACGACTTTCGCCTTCGCCGCGGCCCTCCGTGCGGCCTTGATGTCCTCGGCCGCCACCGCGAAGAGGGACTGGCCGACATACTCCACCAGCCCGTCCGCAAAGACCGGGTCGTCGCCCATGATCGGACTGCAGTCGTTTATTCCGGGAATGTCCGCGGCACCTACCACGCACACCGCTTCTGCATCGGCCCGGACCTCGGTGAGGTCCATGTCGACGATGCGGGCATGGGCCCGTTCGCTCATCGCGACATAGATGTGCAGGAGGCGGGCCGGTTCGGGAATGTCGTCGACATACACCGCTTCGCCGCTGACATGCTTGGAAGCGCTGTCATGGCGCCAGGGCTCGCGCACCGCGCCGCGAATGGAGGATCCGTTGCCGTCAGTGGCGGCCATCATCGCCTCCCGACATTTCCGACACGCGGCGTTCGGGCGCCTTGCCTGAGGATTCGAGCCAGAATTTGAGCAGCAGGTTCGCCGCAGCCAGACGGCGATAGCGCGCACTCGCGCGCATGTCGTCCAGCGGCGTGAAATCACCCTTCAGGGCTTCCATCGCCGTCTCCACATTCTCCCGCGACCATGCCTGGCCGAACAGCGCGGCTTCACAGGATCGCGCGCGCTGCGGGGTACCGGCCATGCCGCCGAAAGCCGCGCGCACTTCCGAGACCTTGCCCTCCGCGATCCTGACGCGAAACGCGCCGCACAGGGCGGAGATGTCCTGTTCGAAGCGCTTCGAGATCTTGTAGCAGGCAAACACTTCCTCCCCGGACGGCAGGGGGACCTCGATCGTCTCGACGAACTCTCCGGGCCGGCGGTCCTGTTTTCCGTATTCCAGGAAGAAACCTTCGAGCGGAATCCGGCGGCGTTCCGCCCCTGCACGCAGGACGAGAGAAGCATCGAGCGCGATCAGGGCGGGCGCCAGATCGCCGATCGGTGAACCGTTGGCGATGTTGCCGCCCACCGTGGCGACATTGCGAATCTGGCGCGACGCGAACCGCATCAGGAGTTCATCGAAATCGGGATAATGCGTTGCCAGCACTTCGTGGGCGTCCGTCAGCGTGACGCCCGCACCGATCTCGATATGGGTCTGCCCCACGGAAATACGTTTCAGTTCGCGCACCCGGGACACGGAGACGAGGACATCCAGATCCCGGTGCTGCTTGGTGACCCACAGACCGACATCCGTTGTTCCCCCGACGATGCGGGCCTCGGGATGCTCTTCCAGGAGATCCATGAGTTCCTGAAGCGAAGCCGGGGCGAAATACCTGCGGTCGTCTTTCTCGATGGCGATCATCTCGACATCGCCGAGCGCATTCAGCCTCTCGACCGTCGCGGCTTCATCGGTGTCGAAGGGTTCCTCGCGCCTCTTGCGGATGTCTTCGGCGGCCGCGATCACCGGGCCATAGCCGGTGCACCTGCACAGGTTGCCCGCGAGCGCCTCGCGTATGTTGTCGCGACGGCGCGGCCCGCCTTCCCGCTCCATGGCGAAAAGCGACATGACGATGCCCGGCGTGCAGAAACCGCATTGCGACCCGTGGGTCCGGCACAGCGCCGTCTGCACGGGGTGCAGCCGGCCCTTGTCGTTGCGCAGGTCCTCGACCGTCAGGAGCTGCTTGCCGTCGAGCGAAGGCAGAAACTGTATGCAGGAGTTGACCGCACGATATCGAAGACGAAGGCCGCTTTTGTCCGGTTCCGCCAGAACGACCGTACAGGCCCCGCAATCTCCCTCCGCGCAGCCCTCTTTCGTGCCGGTGCGATGCGCTGGACCACGCAGGTATTCGAGCACGGTCATCGTCGGATCGAAATCCGACAACGTGCGTTCCTCGCGGCCGAGCAGAAATCGCACGGCATTACGCATGAGACTTCCCCCTCGTCGTCAATGCTGCATTGCACAATGCAGTAGGCGGGAAACGGGTGTCAATTGCGGACATCTGAGTCGCAGGCGGCATACTCATATATTTCCCCATTCGCCGTTCTCGCGAAACACGAACCTTGCGAGCGTGACACCGGTACCGGACCGCGAATAGAGGCGGCGCTGTCACAATACTTTCAAGAATAATTTGAAAATCTGGCGATTTATAAAAATATCAGACGAATAGTCGGTGCGCGAATTCGCCCTGTCAAACGTCGATGAACCGAAGGTCCGTATCCTCCAGCACGACGCAACTCAGGCGTCCTCCGTATACGGCGCCCGTGTCGATGTTGATGCGGTTCCTCTTCACTTCGACCGTTTCCACCGGTGTGTGTCCGTGCACGATGACTGCACCGTGATCGCTCTGATCGGAAAGAAAGGGCTCCCGTATCCAGATCAGATCCCGTGTCTCCTGGCGCACGAGCGTTCGCCCGGGACGAATGCCGGCATGGACGAAGAAGTAGTCCCCCACATGCAGGGCGCGCGGCAGGGACCGGATGAAACCGAGATGACGCGCCGGAACTGCATCCGCCAGCCGTTCGCTCAGTTGCCGGATACTCGTCCCGGCCCGGGCGAAACCCGCGGCGTCTATTCCATATCCCTTGAGGGTCTCGACGCCGCCATAGGTAAGCCAGGGCGCGGCGCTCTCGTCGGCTTTTTCGAGGAAGACCATCATCCAGTCTTCGTGATTGCCATAGAGACAGGTCGCGCCGTCATCGCGATCGCAGAACTCGATCAGGTACTCGATTGTCTCCACCGGGTCCGGACCGCGGTCGATATAGTCTCCGACGTGGACAATCTGATAGTCGGCGACCGGCCTGGCCGCGATGTCTTCGTGAATGCGCAGGTGGAGTTCGACGAGTTGTTGGAGACA
Organism: Hyphomicrobiales bacterium; assembly: GCA_965227875.1. Taxonomy (GTDB): domain Bacteria; phylum Pseudomonadota; class Alphaproteobacteria; order Rhizobiales; family JAJFHC01. The sequence continues at coordinate 3,721,290 of OZ245783.1, read as the reverse complement.
GCCATGCACATCGCCGATGGCATAGACCCGCACACCCGGCGGCAGGCTGGCCTCTCCCATGAACGGCATTCGGTCTGATACTCCCTGAACCGGCAGGCGTCTCGCGATCCTGAACCGCGCCATGCTAGAACATGTGCGCGCGCCGGTGAACTTCTCACTTCCGCACGTCTTCCGCATGGCCGGTTTCACGCCACCGCGGAATGGAATAGACCTTTGTACAGAGCCACTCACAACCCGCCGGTCCCGGCAAAGCTCGCGCATGACAGCTGAATACATCCCGCCCTCACGCCTGCCCTTGTGGCTGATCGCGTCTCTCGCCATCGGCTCGGCGGGAGGAGCGCTGGCCGCATGGCTCGGCATTCCGCTGCCGTGGATGCTGGGATCCATGGGCGCCTGCCTCGGCGCCGTCCTGTTCGGCGCGCCGCTCGTCAGGCCCGGCCGGCTTGTCGACCCCATGCGCATGGTGCTCGGGGTCATGCTCGGCAGCACGCTCTCGCCCGCGCTTCTCTCGAGCGCCGTCGAACTGGGTCTCGGAGTCGGACTGCTCGTCCCCTACATCCTCGCCTGCACCTTCGTCGGCTATCACTACTTCCGGAGGCTCGCCGGGTTCGTTCCCGCCGAAGCCCTGTTTTCCGCGACGCCGGGCGGGATCTACACGATGACCGCCTATGCCGAGGACATGGGCGTCGACGTACGCCGGGTGGCACTCATCCAGGCGTCGCGCATCCTGCTCGTGGTCGCCATCCTGCCGTTCGTGCTGCGCTGGCTGTCGGATTCCGACGCCATCACCTCGGTGATGCCGACGCACAGCCGGATCGACGATATCGGACTGGTCGACGCCCTGCTTCTGACGGGCGCCGGGATCGCCGGCTGGATCGCGGCGAAAGCGCTGCGGCTGCCGGGAGCGGCAATCGTCGGGCCGATGTTCGCCAGCGGCATTCTCCACCTGGCCGGCATCACGTCGTCGGAACCGCCTGCGGAACTGGTCATCGCGGCACAGATCGTGCTCGGCGTCTCGATCGGCACGCTCTTCATCGGCACGACGACGTGGGCGATCGTGCATTCCTTGGCGATATCGGCCGGTTTCGTCGCCGCCATGCTGGTCATCACGGTCGGCACCGCATGGATCGCCAATGTCGCGACCGGCGTGGAGCTCTATGCCGCCGTCATCGCCTATGCCCCGGGCGGGCTGACGGAGATGAGCCTCGTCGCCCTCGGTCTCGGCTACAGCGTCGGCTATGTCGCCACGCTGCATCTCATGCGCATCCTGTTCATCGCGCTTCTGGCGCCGTTCATCCTGCGCATGTACGGTATCGTCATTCAGAAGGGCTCCGCCGAAGAGATGCCCGACGGGAGACGCGACAGATGACGGCCAGGAACACGGCACATCCGCAAGGCGCACATTCGAAAGAGGTCGACGGCTATCTGGAGGCGGTCGAGTCCGGGCCCCGGCGGCAAGTTCTGGAGCGGTTGCGCACGGTCATCCACGAGGCGGTTCCCGGACTGGAAGAAACGCTCGATTTCCGGATGCCGACTTTTAGAAAGGACGGCCGTGTCGTCTGTTCGCTCGCCAACCAGAAACAGTACATGAGCCTCTATACGTGCGGTCGAAAATGCCTTTCGGCGTTCGACGAGGAACTGTCGCATCTCAATTGCGGAAAATGCTGCGTGCGTTTCAGGAAAGACAGCGACCTGCCGTCCGAACTGGCGGCCCGGATCGTGAAGCGATCCGCAATGATCACCGCCGAACCGAACTAGTCGGTCCCGACGCGCATCCCCCGCAGGAGCAGGAAATGGACACCGAAGAATTTCGCAAGCATGCGCACGCCATGGTCGACTGGATGGCCGACTATATGGATCACGTGCACGAGTACCCTGTGCGCGCCCAGGTCAAGCCGGGGGAGATCGCAGCGCGGCTGCCCAAGACGCCTCCCTTGGCCGGCGAGTCCATGGACGATATCTTCGCGGACTTCAAACGCAACGTGCTGCCTGGCATGACGCACTGGCAGCACCCCTCGTTCTTCGCGTATTTCAGCGCCAATTCGAGCCCGCCGTCGGTTCTCGCGGAAATGCTGACGGCCACCATGGGCGCCCAGTGCATGCTGTGGCAAACCTCGCCGGCGGCGACGGAGATGGAAACCGTCGTCCTGGACTGGCTGCGCCAGATGACCGGCCTGCCGGAAGGCCTGCACGGCGTCATCCAGGATTCCGCGTCGGGCGCCATCCTGTGCGCCCTGCTGACAGCGCGGGAAAAGGCCACGGACTGGGAAGCCAACCGGGCGGGGCTCTCGCACACACCACAACTCGCCGTCTACACGTCGGGCGAAACCCACAGCGCGACGGAGAAGGGCGTCAAGATCGCCGGCCTCGGTGCGGAAGGGCTGCGAAAGATCGAAACCGACGAAGACTTCGCCATGCGACCGGACGCGCTCGAGGCGGCCATTCAACGCGACATCGACGCAGGCATCGTGCCGGCCTGCGTCGTCGCCTCGATTGGCGCAACCGGCGTGGGCGCGGTCGACCCGTTGCGGGACATCGGCGAGATCTGCCGTCGGTACGGGATCTTCCTGCACGTCGACGCGGCATGGGCCGGAAGCGCGCTCGTGCTCGAGGAACACCGGTGGATGATCGACGGGATCGAGCTCGCCGACAGCATCGTGTTCAACCCGCACAAATGGATGTTCACGAATTTCGACTGCTCCGCCCATTACGTGCGCGACCCCGACGCCCTCGTCAGGACATTGTCCATCCTGCCGGAATTCCTGAAGTCGAGGGAAGCCTCGCAGGTGATCGACTACCGCGACTGGTCGGTTCCTCTCGGCCGGCGCTTTCGGGCGCTCAAGCTGTGGTTCGTCATCCGCAGTTACGGCGTCGACGGAATCCGGGAGAAGATCAGGTCCCATATCGCTGCAGCGGAATCGCTGGAAGCACGCATTGCGTCGTCGCCGGACTTCGAACTGCTGGCCCCGCGCCGGCTCTCCCTGCTGACGTTCCGCCACCACCCGCCGGGCGTGGACGACGACGCCACGCTCGACCGGGTGAACGAAACCCTGCTGCACACGCTCAACGATTCCGGGCGCGTCTACCTGACCCAGACGAAGGTGCGCGGCCGCTACGCGATCAGGTTCGCGATCGGCCAGACCAGCACCACCCAAGCCCATGTGGACGCCGCATGGGACCTCATCGTCGAGACCGCCGGGCGTCTGTCCGACGCGGCGCAAGAGGCGGCATCATGAGCGCGGGGACACAGAACCGGGAAGCCGGCCTGCCTCTGGGAACGATCGTCATCGCGCTCGCGCCGTTTGCGCTCGGTTATTTCATGTCCTACCTCTTCAGGGCGGTGAACGCCGTCCTGTCGCCTGATCTCGTCCGGGAAATCGGTCTCGATGCGAGCCAACTCGGACTGCTGACCTCCGCCTATCTATTCGCCTTCGCGTTGTTCCAGCTTCCCCTTGGAATCCTGCTCGACCGCTACGGGCCGCGCAAGGTCCAGAGCGTACTTCTGCTGTGCGCGGCAATCGGTGCGGTATTCTTCTCGATTGCCGAGAACGTGTTCACGCTGACCGTGGCGCGCGCCCTCATCGGGATCGGGTTTGCCGGCGGCCTCATGAGCGGCTTCAAGGCGGTCGTTCTTTGGGTTCCGGCACCGAGACGTCCCCTGGCGAACGCCTTCGTCATGTCCGCCGGTGCACTCGGTCTTCTGGTCGCGACCGTACCGGTCGAGTTTTCCGTACAGATGTTCGGATGGCGCACGGTCCTGGGCGGCCTCGCCGTCGTTACTGCTGCCGTCGCTGTCCTGCTTTTCGCTGTGGTTCCGCGCCGGCAATCGGCCGCCGTGGCAACGGGCGAGTCGTTCGGAAAGGCAATTTCGGCCATAGGAAAGATCTATTCCGACCGCTCTTTCTGGATCCTCGCCCCGCTGCTCTGCCTCACCGGCGGGTATCAGATCGCCATCCAGACATTGTGGGCTGGACCCTGGTTCCGGGACGTGGCGGGTCTCAGCCGGGAAAGCGCAGCGGAACACCTGCTTGTCATGGCGGGCGCCTTCTTCGTCGGCATCCTGCTGACCGGGGCGATCGCCGATTGGTTCGTGCGACGTGGCGTGAACGTGCTGTCGGTCATGGTCGGGTTCTTGTGCCTCTTCATGATCTCGCAAGTCTTCATCCTCTTTGGTCCCGGCATGTTCATGGTACCGGCGTGGATGACCTTCGGCATGTTCGGCCAGGTCGCGGTCCTGGCCTATCCCTGGCTCTCGTCGCATTTCGGTGAGAAACTCTCCGGCCGGGCCAACACGGCGATGAACCTGCTGCTTTTTTCGTCGGCTTTCGCCAGCCAGTACGTCATGGGCCTGATCATCGATCTGTTTCCGGCGGTCGACGGCGCCTATGACGCGCGGGCCTATCACACGGCATTTGCGGTTTTCCTCGGCCTGCAAATCCTCGCGCTGGGGTGGTATATGATGGGCGTGAAACGGCTTTTTGCGGACAGTTCCCGGCATTGAACGGGAGTGTTTCGCCACGTTGATACCGGAATTTTCGAAAGGAACGCACGATGGGGAAAACCTGGAACGTCTATCTCTCAGGCGAAATACATACCGACTGGCGCGAACGCATCGAGGCCGGTACGAAATCGGCCGGACTGCCTGTCGCGTTTTCCGCACCCGTGACCAATCACGGCTATAGCGACGACTGCGGCGTGGCCATACTCGGGGCGGAGCCCGACAAGTTCTGGCACGATCACAAGGGCGCCCAGATGAACGCCATCCGCACCCGTACGCTGATCGGCGAGGCCGACATCGTCGTCGTCCGTTTCGGTGAGAAGTACAAGCAGTGGAATGCGGCCTTCGACGCCGGTTATGCCTCCGCGCTCGGCAAACCGATGATCGTCATGCACGGTCCCGATCACCAGCATGCACTGAAGGAAGTGGACGCCGCCGCGCTTGCCGTGGCCGAGACCTCCGAACAGGTGGTCGAAATCCTGCGTTACGTCATTCGCGGCGAGCTCGACATGGACGCCGCCGCGGCCGCGGAGTAGATCGGAGCAGCTAGTTCGGTTCCGGGCGCAGCATCAGTTCGCGCGCGCCGTCGGACAGGAGGGTGTCGGGCGTACCGGTCAGCGTGATCGACTGGCCGGCTGCCCAGCGTTCCACGAAACTGCCCCACCATTTCGACAAGGGATTGCCCGACTGGCCCGTTGCGATCATGAAGCGTGATTTCTCCGGCGCGGCCAGATCGTACAGACCGCGATAACCTGCACCGTGGTTATGGGGGAAGACCGGCGCTTCATTGCCGATCGTGCCCGCCCCGCGCTTGAGCGTGTACTGGCCTCCGTCGGTGGCGCGCGCCAGGTTTGCCCAACTCGAGAGTCCGGGCACCCGCATGAAGACGGGACTGTTCAGCGTTGCGCGATGCGCGGCGCCCCAGGACCAGTCCAGCGGGTCGTCACCATAAGTGTTCGAAAGGTCCGTCAGGGCCTGCTCGAGCGCATCGACCATGACGGAGGCGCAGTCCTCGCGCCGGTCATCGGTAGAGATGTCGTCGCACCACTCGGACTCCTCGCGCAGGAGCCGTTCGATCAGCGGCACGCGCCAGCGCTCGAAAACGTCGCCGCGCCCGGCGAGTTCGTCGCTGAAGAGCTTGCGGCCGATCTGGCGCACCCAGGCGGCATAGATCAGCGGCGCTGCCTCGCCGTCCGACATCTTCCGGTCCCAGCGGATGAGGATGTCGAGTGCGCCGTTGAGGCGATCGTCGGTGGTCTTCGTACGGGCCAGAAGGTGCGGCAGCAGGATCTCCGCGTCGGATGCATGAATGTCGTTCTGTATCGCCGCAAAACTCTCCAGGCTGTGGCGGCCGGTTCGATCGAGCAAGGCGCTTGCACGCCCGAACCGCAAGCTGTCGTCCCAGTAGTGGGTCAGAGGCGGCGAATCTTCCGACAGGTCGAGACGGTTGTTGGCGTTGACCACGACGCCATCTCCGGTCTTCACGGTTTCCGGCATCTGCTCGAAGGACAGGTATCCAAGCCAGTCGTACTGCCCGGTCCAGCCCGGCATCGGCAATACGCCCGACCCTTCGCGCCGGACGGGAATCTTGCCCACGACACGATGGGCGACGGTCCCCTCGCTGTCGGCGACGATCAGATTGAACACCGGCGAGATGACGTCCTTCGTCGCCTGGCGGGCGGCATTCCAGTCTCGTGCGCGCGACAGGCCGTAGGCCGCCGCTAGACCCGCATCCGGGAACTGCGTAGTGGCGTAGGACAGGGCAATGACGTGCCCCGGGGCGACCTGGCCGGCAAGATCGGGGTCGATGTCGCTTAGAACCGGGCCGTGCCGCGTCACGCGAACGCTCACCTTTTGCGGTTCCTCGCCCTTCACGCCGATTTCGAACGAACGCGTTTCGAAGGGTTCCGAGCCCCTTGGCGTCAGGTAGCGGCTCGGCGCGGTATCGTCGATCCGCTCGATGAACAGGTCCTGCGTGTCCGCGCCGACGGATGTGAACCCCCAGGCGATGTGTCCGTTGCGCCCGAGCAGGTGGAACGGAAGACCGGGTATCGTCGCGCCGGCAAGGTCATAGTCCGAGACGACGATGCGCGCGAGGTACCACAGGATGGGAGCGTCCAGACGCAAGTGGGGATCGTTCGCCATGAGCGCGCCGCCGGTCGTCGTGCGGCCCGGCGCGGCGGCCCAGGCGTTCGAGGCGCTGTCGACGGCACCCAGGGTCTCCAGGATGTCGCGGGACATGGATGCCGTCTTGCGCGACCAGACGTCGAGGAACGCCTGTTCGTCCGCTTCCGGCCAGCGCTCGAAGAGCGTCCCCAACCGGCCGGGGCCGAGATGGGCGGCAAGCAGCGCGTAGAGCTTTTCGTGGCGAAAATTCGTGGCCAGCCTGACGCTCATCAACTTGGAGACGAGGATCGCGTCTTCCGGCTTCCAGCGTTCGGGCTCCACACCCAGGACGAGATATTCGGCCGGGCGCACGGGGAGCGTGTCGATGACGTGGTTCACACCATCGGCGTATGCCTGCACGGCGGCACGAATGTCCTCGGGGAGCGCCTCGTAGTCCCTGAGTGCACGATCCGCAAAACCCATCGTGCGCATGAAGACGTCGATGGATCTCGTCGCCGGACCGGCCAGTTCCGACATGCGTCCGGCACCGATCCGCCTGAACGTGTCCATCTGCCATAGCCGGTCCTGCGCATGCACCACACCCAGGGCAAAGGTGGCATCGCGATCGTTCTCGGCGAAGATGTGCGGGACCCCCTCCCCGTCCCGGAGGATGCGCACCGGTTCAAGCAGACCAGGGACGGCCAGTTCGCCTTCGATGCCGGGCGCGGACGCGGAACGATACCAGATGGCCAGGGCCGCAACCGCGACGGCCAGAATGACGACCGCCGCAAGGGCGATCAGCATGATGCGTTTCAGCATCCTGTCGGAGCCGGCGCAATCAAGCTGAAAGCGTCCGGCACCGATCAGGCCCTGATCGGGACGAGCCGGATCTCGACGCGGCGGTTGTCCGCCTTGCCCTGCGCCGTCTGGTTCGAGGATATCGGCAGGCTTTCACCATATCCCTTGACCTTCAAACGACGCGGGTCGACGCGTTGTGCGGAGAGATAGTCCGCGACGGCTTCCGCGCGACGGTTGGAAAGATCGAGATTGTAGGCCTCGGAACCGTCGCTGTCGGTGTGGCCTTCGACATTGACGATGGTCTTGTCGAATTCCTCGAGCACGAGCGCGACCGAATTGAGCACCTCGTAGAAGGCAGGGCGAATTTCGTCACGGTCGGTCCCGAAGGTGACGTTGCCGGGCATGTTCAGGATGATGTCGTCGTTTATCCGGGTCACGCTCACGCCGCTGTTCTGCAACCGTTGGCGGAGAGCCTCTTCCTGGCGGTCCATGTAGATGCCCACGCCGCCGCCGACGATCGCGCCCACGCCGGCGCCGATCAGCGCGCCACGGCCGCTGTTCTTGCTCACCAGCGCGCCTGTCAGGCCTCCGAGCACGGCGCCGATGCCGGCGCCCTTCCCCGTGTTGCTGACCTGCTGCTCTCCCGTATAGGGGTTGGTCGAACATGCCGCGAGGAAAAACGCGGCGCCGAGCACCACCACAATCGGCTTCTTCATTCTCATTCTCCAGCACTGTCCCGGACCTGACGCCGGTCACCTTTTCAAAGGCGCTGCTAGTGTCGAAAATTGACACTTTTATGATGAACCTCAGGTTAACATACTTTTCTCAAGGGTCCGTAACGGATCGTTTTCATGCAACAATCGCCAACCCGCATCCACCACAGGATCCATCACCCATGACAGAACACCGCGTCATCGCCGAAGGGCTCAGATTTCCCGAGGGACCGATCGCCATGCCGGACGGTTCGGTGATCCTGGTGGAGATCGAACGCAGGACCCTGAGCAGGGTCCAGCCGGACGGCCGTGTGGAGGTCATCGCGGAAACCGGCGGCGGGCCGAACGGCGCGGCGATCGGCCCGGATGGCCGATGCTACATCTGCAACAATGGCGGTTTCGCGTGGCACTACGAGGACAACGGACGCCGGCGGCGCCCGGTCGGACAGGCGGAAGACTACAGCGGCGGGCGGATCGAAGCGGTAGACCTGGAAACCGGCAAGGTCGAGGTCCTCTACACCGAGTGCGACGGGCATCCGCTGAAAGGCCCGAACGACATCGTATTCGACGCCCATGGCGGGTTCTATTTCACCGACCTCGGCAAGGTGCGCGCCCGGGACTGGGACAGGACCGGACTCTATTACGCAATGCCGGACGGATCGATGATCCGACAGGTGGCGTTTCCCCTCATCACGCCGAATGGCATCGGCCTGTCGCCGGACGAAAAAACGCTCTACGCGGCGGAAACCTGGAGCGGGCGCCTCTGGGGTTTCGACCTCGCCTCGCCCGGCGTGGTGGCGGCCCTGCCGTTTCCCTCGCCGCACGGCGGACGGCTCGTGGGCAATACGATCGGCTTCCGCAATTTCGACAGCCTCGCCGTGGAAGCGGACGGCCGCATCTGCATCGCAACGCTCATGGACGGTGGCATCACGGTCATCACGCCCGACGGTTCGTCGGTCGAGCATATCCCCATGCCCGACCCCTACTACACCACCAACATCTGTTTCGGCGGACCGGACCTGAAAACGGCCTACATCACGGAATCCTGGGACGGAACGCTGATCGCCGTCGACTGGCCCCGGCCCGGTCTCGCGCTGAACTTCCTGAACAAATAGCCGTCAGCGCCGCCGAAAGGCCATAGGCACGGCGCGCGGTTTGATGTAACACCCTTTTACATGACGGGATCTGATCACAAGAGCGGCAAGGGCCGGCGGGGATACCATCACGGCAATCTCCGCGAAGCCCTGATCCAGGCCGCGCTGGACCTGATCGGCGACAAGGGCCCTGCCGGGTTCACCTTCGCCGAGGCCGCTCGTTCGGCAGGGGTGAGCGCCGCCGCGCCCTACAGGCATTTCCGCGACCGGGACGATCTCATCGCCGACGTGGCGAGACTCGGCTTCGAGCGCTTCGAAGCCATGCTCTCCACGGCATGGAACTCGGGAAAACCGGACACGTTCACAGCCCTGCACAATGTCGGACAGGCCTATCTCGCCTTCGCCAGAACCGAACCGGCCTTCTATACCGCCATGTTCGAATCCGGCCTGCCGCCGGACCTCAGTCCGGAACTCACCAAGGCGAGCGATGCCGCGTTCGCTGTCCTGCGCGAGGCGACGGAGGCCCTACTCACCCGTTTGCCGGAAGAAGACCGGCCGCCGGCGCGCATGGTCAGTCTCCATATCTGGTCGATGGCGCACGGAATCGCGTCCCTTTTCGCCCGTGGAGACGCCGCGCGCCGCAAACTCCCCATGGCCCCCGAGGAGCTGCTCGAAGCCGGTATTCTTGTTTATCTGCAAGGCCTTGGCTTGAGGAACACTGGTTCCTGAACGGCCCTGCACGCCGAATATTCGAGGCCTGCCGTCGTATTCCGCTTGACAAAGCCCCTTCCAATCCCCAGTTATGTGAATGTTAAAAACATTTACATGAGGGCCTGATGGAACTTGCAGCAAAACTTGATGAGTATGGTAAGCCCGCATGGATCGCCACAATGATCCTGGGTTTCATCATCTTCTGGCCGTTGGGTCTCGGTATCCTTGGCTACATGATATGGAGTGGACGTATGGGATGTTCAAAGAAAAAGGCTGGCCGCTGGCACAACGAGCGCTCGCGCAAGGACTGGTGGTCCAAGGGCTTCAAGGCGCCGTCGAGCGGTAACAGCGCCTTCGATGAATATCGCGACGAAACCCTCCGCCGTCTCGAAGAAGAGCAGAAGGAGTTCACCGAATTCCTCACGCGGCTTCGCGACGCCAAGGACAAGGCCGAGTTCGACCAGTTCATGGCCGAACGGCGGAAGAACAGCGACAGTTCGGTTCCGCCGACGTCATCGGAAGGTCCCGCCCCGTTCCCCGCGGGCTGATCCGACCACCTTTCCTCCTGATACGCCGGGCACTCGTGCCCGGCGTTTTTCGTTCACCAGTAGCGGATCGTGGCATCGGTGAGTTTTTCGGGGCCGTCCGGCGTGACGAGGACGGTTTCCTCGAAATCCCCCAGATACCCGTCGTGGCGGATGGTGCGCTCGACGCAGATCACCATGCCCGGCTCGATGATCGTCCGGTCACCGGGCGCAAGCCAGGGCTTGTCCCAGCCAAGGCCGACCCCGTGGCCGAGACCTCGAAACACCGCGTCGTTGGAGAACCCCAGACGGTCCTGGTGCCCCAGTCCCGCCGATGCAACCTCCTCGGCCGTAACACCGGGGACGAGCGCTGATATGCCCGCGTCGACGACTCCGATCGCCGCTTCGAACAGGTCGATCTGCCGATTGGTCGCCGGACCGATGGCCTTCGACCGGGAAAGATCGAAGAAATAGCCGTCCAGTACGCCGGAGATTCCCAGCCGGAACCATTGTCCCTCCTCGAGCCGGGCGTCGGACCGCCAGGTGGGGAAATTGGTGCGCACGTAGACCGGGTCAGGTCCACCGCGTCCGGACGCCATGAACGAGTTGTAGAACATGCCGCCGGCGGGAATGAGAACCGACGATCCGGCCGCCACCACGTCTCCATGGCCCGCGCCCGGTTCGGCGGCGGCCATCATCGCCTCGATCACCCGGGACCCGAGCCTCGAGGCGCGGCGCAGGGCGTCGATCTCCGCTTGGCTCTTTACCGACCGCAGGCCCGCGAGAATGTCCTGGGCGTCCAACCAGTGGACACCGCCCATACCGCCCTCGATCGCGCGGAACAGGTTGACCGGCAGGACGTCCCCGCCGACCAACCCAACGGGCGCATAGTCGAGACCCAGGTCGCGCATGGCCGCGACGACACCCTCGGCGACGAGATCGGTCGTGACCACGCGATCGTCCGGCATCGCGATCCCGCCGTCGGACGCAATGTCCGTGACGAGGATCGCATCGCCGGATGCGGCCAGCACGAGAAAACAGTGCGCCCGGCCGGTCCAGTTGCCCTCGAGGTCGGGAATGTAGGGAAACGAGGTGTAGTAGCCCGAAAGGTAGAAGACGTCGCCATACCGGTCGAGCGTGCCGCCGCCGCGGGAACACACGACGAGCCCGGCCAGGCCGCGCTCCGCCGCCAGGGCTGCGGCGTCCTTCCGGCGGGACGCGAATTCGGCGTGGTCCGGCGCTTCGGCGGTCATGTCCTCTTCTCCCGTTCCCCGCAGAACTCGTCGCAATACACAAAACCGCTCGTCTCCACCTGACGGGGCGAATGCGTCTGGAGAAAATCGATCACCTCGTCATGGGTGTCGAGCAGGGTGACGAATTCTCCGTAGGGTTCCGGATCCGCAAGCGCCCTGAATCCGGCATAGACGGGTTTGACGTTCGTCCAGTAGTCGCGTCCGAACAGGATCATCGGGCTGATCCAGCCGGTCGTGACATAGTGGTTCTGGGTCGCGTCCTGGAACAGTTCCTGGATCGTGCCGGCGCTGCCCGGACTGAACAGGATGCCTCCCACCGCGATGGTGATGAGCCCGTCCTCGCGCACGCTGTTGGCGAAGTACTTCGCGATTTGCGAGGCGAAGGGCGTTGGCGGTTCATGGCCGTAATGCCAGGTCGGAATACCTATGCTCTCGGGCTGGCCCGGCCGGACAGGAAAGCGTTCGAGCACCCGGAAGGCCATGGCGAGCCATTCGCGGTCACTGTAGAGCGGCGCTTGGGCGAGGACGGAAATCGCCTCATCGAGTTCGTTCTCGTCGCGTTCGCAAAAATGCACCCCCAGGTGCGCGGCTTCCATGGCGCCCGGCCCGCCTCCGGTCACGACGAGCTTGCCGCTGCCGGCGAGCGTTCGGGCGATCCGCGCGACCTCGCGATACATGGCCTCGTCGCGGCCCATGCCGTGCCCGCCCATTATCCCGACGACATTCTCCGGCGAGCGATGCCTGATGATTTCCTCGAGTGCATCCGTGACGGCGTGATCGTGAAGCCGGCGGGCGAGAGATTCGATCACGCTCCATGGCCGGTCCCGGCCGGTGTCGACCCAATGCCTGTAGATCCGCGCGTCCAAGGTGTCGCAATAGGTGCACGGATCGCTGTGGTCGAATCCGCCGAACAGTTCGTCCGACCTGTAGAGCGCGGGGCGGTAGGGATTGAAGGGAAGGCCCTTGAGGCGCGGGAAGACCAGCGCGCCCCGGGCGACGAGGCTCTGGGTCGTCTCGGGACTTGTCCTGCAGCCCAGGAAGACCGCACCTTCGACGTCGGTACGGCGGATGTCGTCTTCCACTGTCGTGAGATCGAGGCCCTGAAACACGGCGTCGGAAAAGGTCTCGCCGGCGACTATGGCCGCCCGGACGGAGTCGATGTCGTGATACTCCGTGTGCATCATGGTGCTGCTCCCGTCTCAAACCGGCGTCGTGATCGGCCCTTGCCTGTGTCTATGCGAACAGGCTTGCCATTCCGTCCCACAGGAGCTTGCAGCCGACGATGAACAGGAACCCGTAACACAGACGGTAGAACACGGTCTGCGACACCTTCCGGTGAAGCCAGATCCCGAGGAACGATCCCGCAAGCGCAAAGGGCAGCAGAACGGCGGACGTCGAGAGGTTACCGACGCTGAACTGCCCCAGCAAGCCGAAGGGTATGATTTTCAGGTAGTTGACGGCGAGGAAATGAAACACCGTGGTCGCATGATAGGTCGTGCGGTCGAACCGCAACGGCATCATGTAGATGGCGACGGGTGGGCTGCCGGCGTGGGCGACCGTGCTCGTGAAACCCGAGACCATGCCCCAGAAACCGCCACGCAATGCGTTGGGCTTCGCCGCGGGCCGGTCCTGCCGCAACCGTGCGGCAAACCAGTGATTGAGCGTGAACAGGACCGCGATCGTCCCGATGAACAGCTTGATCGACCCGGCGTTGAGGAATGAGAAGGCGATGCCGCCGAGCGCGATGCCGACAATCCCGCCGAGAACGAGAACCACGAGACTGTGGGCGTCCCACTTCCGCCAGTAGACCCAGACCCCGACGATGTCCATGCAAGACAGGATCGGCAGCATGATGCTGACGGCCTGGATCGGCGATACCGCGAGCGACATGAGGGGCACGGCGACCACACCGAGCCCGCCGCCGAACCCGCCCTTGGAGATGCCCGAGATCAGCACGGCCGGTATGGCCGCCAGATAGAAGAGCGGTTCGTCGATCATCTGCGCAAAAGGACCTGAAATATTTGCAATGGGCGGACGCCCATGAAGCACATAGCGTACCCGGTTCAGCCCGTCGGCGAAACGGGCAAGATACCGGGGAGAGGTCATGGAAGAGACACGCGCAAGGAAAACCGGCCGTCGCGGCGGGCGGCGGAGAACGGATGCGACCGGCCCTCAGCCGGATGCCGCGGCGGGAAAGCCGTTCTATGCCCGCGTGCGAAACCCCTTTCCGCCCGTCGAAATCCTCAGCGAGGACGAGGTCGAGGCAATCCACCAGACGTCGCTGCGGGTGCTGAGGGACATCGGCATAAAGGTGCTGTCGACGGAAGCACGGACCCTGTTCGCCAGTGCCGGTGCGATCGTGGACGAAGACGGCCAGGTCGTTCGGCTCGGCGAGGACATCGTCGATGCCTGTCTTGGGTCGGTCAGGGCCGAGCTGGATCTCCATGGCCGGCAAGCCGCAACGCCGCTGCGGATCGGCGGGCCTCACGTGGCGTTCGCCGGCGTCGGCGGACCACCCAACTTCTCCGACATGGAACATGGCCGCAGGCCGGGCACGCTCGACGCCTTTCGCGATTTCGTCAGGCTGACACAGGCCTATGACATCCTCCACCTGGTGAGCCCGTCGGTCGAGCCCGTGGACATCCACCTTTCGGTGCGTCACCTCGAGGTGACGCGCGCCATGGTGACGCTGTCGGACAAGATCCCTTTCGTCTTCAGCCGCGGCGCGGACTCGGTCTCGGACGCCCTGGAAATCATCGCGCGCGCTCACGGACTTTCCCGCGAGGACTTCGAGAAGGAGGTTCGAAGCTACACCGTGGTCAACGCGAATTCGCCGCTTCAGCTGGACGACATCATGTGCCAGGGCATCATCGATTTCGCCCGGGCCGGCCAACTCATGATCCTCACGCCTTTCACCCTCGCCGGCGCCATGGCGCCCGTAAGCCTCGCCGGCGCGCTGGCGCAGCAGAACGCCGAGGCACTGGCCGGGATCTGTCTTTCGCAGATCGTCCGTCCCGGCGCGCCTGTCGCCTATGGCGGGTTCACCTCCAATGTGGACATGAAGTCGGGCGCGCCGGCCTTCGGCACACCGGAATATGTCAAGGCGGCCTTCGCTTCGGGACAGCTGACACGCAGGTACGGCGTCCCGTACCGGTCCTCCAACGTGAACGCCTCCAACACGCCCGATGCACAGGCCGCTTACGAGGCGCAGATGTCGATCTGGGGCGCGCTCATGGGAGGGTGCAACCTGCTCATGCACGGCGCCGGCTGGCTCGAGGGCGGACTGACAGCCTCGTTCGAGAAGTTCATCATCGACGTCGATATGCTGCAGATGATGGCGGAGGTCTTCCGGGGCCTGCCCGTCGACACGGACGCCCTGGCCTTCGACGCGATGGAGGAAGTCGGCCACGGAGGACACTTCTTCGGCGCGGCGCATACCCTCGCGCGCTACCAGTCGGCATTCTACTCACCGATCGTATCGGACTGGAGCAACTACGAAACGTGGATGGAAAACGGCGCACTGACGGCCGAACAGAGAGCGCATCGCATCTACCGGTCCGCGCTGGAGACATTCACTCCGCCGCCCATGGACCCGGCGCGCGCGGAGGCCATAGACGACTTCGTGGAACGGCGCGTTCGCGAAGGCGGCATATCGACGGATTTCTGAGGCGCACCCGGGCTTGCGGCCGGTTTCGCCTTTCTGCCCCTCGACGGTGCTTGGCAGCCGGGCCGGTTTGGGGTCAATATCCGGGCAACATCGAACCGGGCGGAAACTGGAAAGGATCGCGAGAAGAGCTCTTGTACCGAAAGGTCCGCCGCCGCGCCCGCACCGTCCCGTATCCGCCTCCCCACATCCGACAAGGAGAAAAACTCCAATGAGCTCCTATCCCTTCCATATACTCGACGTTTTCACGTCCAGCCGTTTCGGCGGCAACCAGCTCGCCGTCGTGCTGGACGCCGACGGGCTCTCCCAGGACCAGATGCAGACGATCGCGCGCGAATTCAATTTCTCGGAGACGACCTTCGTGCGCACGGCTGCGGACGGCGCCAACACCGCGGACGTGAGAATCTTCACACCGGTATTCGAGATGCCCTTCGCCGGCCATCCGACATTGGGAACCGCAACGGTACTCGCGCGGCAACAGGCCGGGAACGCAGAGAGCGTATCCGTCCGGCTGGAAGAAAAAGCGGGACTCGTGCCCGTGGACCTGACGCTGACGGAAAACGGGGCACATGGCCGGTTCGTCTCTCCGGCCCTTCCCGAACCGCCGCGTCCGGCGCCATCGGCGGAGGACATCGCGCCGGCACTCTCGCTCGCCGCGTCCGACATCGGGTTCGACGGGCACGCGGCCAATTTCGTGAAGGCCGGGAACGACTGGCTCTTCGTCCCGGTGGCCAGCATGGATGCCCTGGCCAGAAGCGCCGTCAGCATCGCGGACTGGCCGGCCATGAAGGGTGGCACGGACGTGGTCGGCGTCGTTCTCTATACGCGCGGCGGCGACGCAGCGGACACCGACTTCCGCGTCCGGATGTATGCGCCGGAGTCCGGAGTGCCGGAAGACCCGGCCACGGGTTCGGCCATGGCGACACTGCCCGGCCAGATCGTCCCGGCGGACGGAACCGGTGACGGTACCCATTCATGGCGGGTCGAACAGGGTTACGAGATGGGACGGCCCAGCCAGATCGAGGTCTCCGCGGACATCGCGGGCGGTGAAATCCGGGAAGTCAGGATCGGCGGCTATTCCGTCGAGGTCGCACGCGGCACCCTCGAGGTATAGCCGTCCAGCCTCTCCGGACTGTCCGGGTCCGCAAGGTCATGGGTCGACTGCGCCGACAGGAACACGGTCACTGTGGTGCCGGAACCGGGCGTGCTCTCGATGTCGAGCTGCCCGCCGTGCCGCGCCACGATTTCCCGGACCACCGGAAGTCCCAGTCCGATCCCGGGGTCCTCGCCATCGTCCACGTTGCGCGAGCGTCCCATGGGGCGCAGCGCCATCATGACATCCTCGCGCGACATGCCGATGCCGTTGTCGGCGACGGACACCGCGTAGCGATGGCCCTGACGGTCCATGCGCACGATGATCTCGCCGCCGGCCGGGGTATAACGCGTCGCGTTGAGCAGGATGTTCACGAAACACTGCTGCAGGCGGGCATAGTCGCCCTTGACGATCGTCAGCCTGTCGTCACCGAGAACCACCAGATTCTGGTTCTTGGCGTCCGCGCCCGGCGCCGTGAGACCGACCGCGGACTGCACGACGGTGTTGAGGTCCACATAGCTGAAGTTCTGCGGTGAGGAGGTGTCGGCGGACAGGGTCAGTTCGATGATGTTGCTGATCAGCGTGTGCACCTTGCGGGACTTCTCGCATACGGATTCGGCCGCCGAATACATGCTTTCGAAGCCCGAGATCTTCTTGCCTTCGTCGACGATCTGCTGGGCGGTCTCGACGATCGTGTCGAGGGGAACCTTGAGATTGGCGCCGATGCGAGACATGAACTCGGCTCGCGCGCGGTTGGCCGACTCGAGTTTCGCCAGCGCCGTGATGAGCTGGTGCTCCAGTGCATGGGTGTGGAGCGCGTATCGGATGGTCGTCTCGAGGATACGCGGGTTGACGTCGTTCTTGTTCAGCACGCCGGTGGCGCCGGCCTTCAGCGCCACGGTCTGGATGTCGCTGTTCTCCATGCCCGTGAGCAGGATGAAAAGGCTGTCGCTGCGCCGGCCGCCCAGGTTCTGCATGAAACCGACCCCGGTTTCCGCACCCAGCCAGTAATCGACGAGAACGATGTCGAAACTCATCGACTTCATGAGGTCGAACGCCGCATCGGCCGACGGTGCATGTGCGATGTCGCAACCGTAGCGGTCGATCTTCAGGAGCGACTGCTTGATGAGCCTGAACTCGGTGTCGTTGTCATCGACGACAAGAACACTCAGGCGCTCTTTCTGGTCGGCTTCGGCATTGAGAAGTATGTTTTCGACACTCGTGCCTTCGTTTTCGCCCGGATCGAAAGCAAACATCGACTTTGACGTCGGAGGACCACTCATTGTCCACCCCCCTGGTTATTATCAACCAAACCTGACGCACAAACTCCGATTACTGTGTCGCGAACTCCGGCAGTAGTGCCGGTTACTGTGTCCGATCGGGGAGAGATACCCGAACGAATCACTGTCTACCCTACAACGTTTCCTTGCATGAAAACAAACTGCAGTAGCAATGGTTGTGAACTTCGGCCTCGTCGGACTTTACAGGATGGAAGCGGGAAACGGCGGCCGGTTCTTCAGGATGCACTACCGTTGATCAGGGATTCGATCTTCGGGCCGAGCGAGTGCAGATTGAGCGGTTTTTCAAGAAAGACGTTAACACCCATACCCTTGAGCATCTCGCGTAAGGTGTCGCGCGAATGGAACACGGCGCCGGAGATCGCGATGATGGGCAGGTTGCGGATGGCCTTGTCGTTCGACGTCCGCACCCGGCTGATGAGGAGAATTCCGCCCTGGGGTGACCCGCCTTCCCGCTTGGGCACCAGTATGTCCGTGATGATCAGGTCGACTTCTCGGGATGCCAGGACTTCAAGTGCCGCGTCGCAGTTGCTGGAGAGACTGACGTCGTGCCCCATGTAGCTGAGCGCGTCGCCAAGCAATTCCGCCTGGGGTTTCTCGTCTTCCATGATCAGTATGGACGCCACTTCTCTTCTTCCTCTTGTGACCCGGTGTCCGATCCAGGTTGTGTTTCAGTGGTCAGAGTATCCCGTATTCTTCCGGTCCGGTTTTCAACTTGGATTTGATGACGACAATCAACCGCTTCGTCCCCGATCGGCCTTATACATCATACACATCCGACTGATCCACCTCTTGCCTCTGCGTCTGTCGATTTTGCGCCCGTAGCCCTCCGCTTCCTCATGGCCCGACCGACTTCAGGAGCCGGAATCGCCTCGCATTTCGTCCAGGCTCTTTCTCAGCGTTGCCGCGAGTTGGTCGGGTGAACACGGCTTGGCGATGATGGGTCCGACCGCATCACGCATTTCATCCTCGTTGAAGCCGGTATATCCGGACATGTAGACCACGCCGACCGTCGGCAGCTTGGTGCGGAGTGCCTTGGCAAGGGCGAAGCCGCTCATGCCGCCCGGCATGACGACATCCGTCAAAAGCAGATCGAAGGTCTTGCCGTCCTCGACGATCGCCAGCGCGGCCGCACCGGAACGGGCCGATTCCACCTTGTAGCCCAATCCTTCGACAAGAGCGCTCGTCATGTCCAGAAGGTCCGGTTCGTCCTCGACGATCAGGATCCGCTCGTTGCGCCCCGCATGTTCGGTCGCGTGTTCGAACCCGGTATCGCCCTCGGCGAATATGTTGTCCCTGGGCAGCGTGAAGCTGACGGTCGTGCCCGAACCTTCGTCGGAACGGATCTGCATGTGACCCTGATGCTGCTTCACGAAGCCGTAGACCATCGACAGTCCGAGACCCTTGCCGACGCTGTCCTCTTTCGTGCTGAAAAACGGGTCGATGGCCCGGCGCCGGATTTCCTCCGTCATGCCAGGCCCGTCGTCCGTCACGTAGAACTCCACGAAACGGTGACCATCGATGTCTTCCTCGGCGGCGTCATGGTGCGCGTCGGTCGCCGGGTCCGGATCGATGACCGGCACGGGACGTGCGGATATCTCGATCCTGCGCCCCATGCCGGATCTGATGATCGCATCCCGGCTATTGAGAACCAGGTTCAGCAGCGTGCTTTCCAGTTGCTGGTCATCGCAATAGACCGTCAGCTCCCCGTCCGGGATCAGCACATGAAGCTCGATGCTTTCCTCGATCGAAGGCGCGGCGAGGCTGGTGAGATCACGCATCGTATCGGCCACGATGCAATGCCGGGAGTGACTGGGCTGGCGCTTGGCAAACGCCATCAACCGTCTCGTCAGGGCAGCCCCGCGCAAGGTGCTCTTCAGGGCCGTGTTGAGATAGCGGCGGCTCTTGCCGCCCGGGACACCGTTCATGACAAGCTGAACGGAATACTGAACGGTGGACAAGACATTGTTGAAATCATGAGCGATTCCGCCGCTGAGCTGTTCCAGCACATCGAGGCGCTGTGTCCGTTCAATCGTCTGGCGGTTTATCTCCTGCTCCGTGACATCTTCCAGCATCAGAACATGGGCGATGTCGGGAGCCTTGCCGGAAATCGACTTCGACGTGAGACGGACATAGCGGTTTGTCCTGTCGGCCATTGTCTGCAGCAGCACGACCTCGCCCGTCAGGATCTCACCGGCGATGACGCGGTCCACGGGACGCTCCCCGACACCCAATGGAGACATGTCGGACGGATCGAAAATCCTTAGGCCGTCCGGCCAATCGAAAGGCGGGTTGCACTCGGGTTCCCCGATGAACGTACAGGCGGCGGGGTTGGCGAGGATGATGCGGCCGGTGGGATC
Organism: Hyphomicrobiales bacterium; assembly: GCA_965227875.1. Classification (GTDB taxonomy): domain Bacteria; phylum Pseudomonadota; class Alphaproteobacteria; order Rhizobiales; family JAJFHC01. The sequence goes on along the minus strand of OZ245783.1, from coordinate 3,701,178 downwards.
GAGCCCGACAATTCCGATTCCGACACTGTCCAGGACGAGGCTGAGCAGTGCATTGCTCCGGGAAAGCCGTTCCTGCGTTTGCATGAGGCCGGTGACGTCATTGTGTGCCCCCAGCAGCCGGATCGCCTTGCCCTCCTCGTTCCGGATTGCGAGTCCGCGGCATCTCACCCAGGCGGTCCCGCCCTGGGCGTGACGATACCGCACGACCTGGTCGTACGGGTGGTCGGGATCCTCGATGTGCCGGTCAAGATTGTGCTTCGCCGTTTCGAGGTCTTCCTCGAAAATCAGGTCCTGCCATTCGCGAGAATGATGGCTCTTCTGGTCGGGATCTATCCCGAACACACGCCAGAACTCGGGGCTCATCCATTCGTGTTCCGGGTTTTCGAGGTCCCAGTACCAGACGCCGTCGAGCGAACCTTCCCGAATGAACTTCCAGACATCCGGGTCCGTCCGGATCAGATCGTCGAGTTCGGCCTCGAGATAGTGTTTCGTGTCTTCCTTCATCCGCAGACTTCTCATCAACGCCGAGCGACGTGACAGCGCGAAGCACCGCCGGACGCACTCAGACAACCGGCGGGAAAGCTCACGCTGTCCACGGAGCCGGGACGCGGTCCGGCAGCAAGCCGGAAGTCTTTGGCCTCAAGTGGCCAAGGTTGCTTCCGCACGGCGCCGTATCAGTTTCGGCAGACTCCCCTGTTCCGCATCCAGTAATCGATCACCTGTTCGGCTATGTCCACAAAACCGCCGAAAGACGCTGGCTTGGTGAAAAACATGGAGGTTCCGTAGGTGTTGATCCTGTTGACCGTTCCTTCGTCGTCGGCGGTGCTCAGGACGACGATGGATACATCCTCCAGGTTCTTTTCCCGCGAAACCTGCTCCAGGACCTCGACACCGTTCATGCGCGGCATGTTGAGATCGAGCACGAGGATGTCGGGTGTCGGCACCGAGGAAAACCGGTCGCGCTTCCTCAGGAAGTCGAGCGCCTCCACGCCGTCGCGAACTGAGTCGATGACCTTCGGCCGCCCCAGCTTGTCGAACGCGCGCGTGAGGAAGCGGACGTCGATGTCGTTGTCATCGGCGACGAGAATCCGGATTTCCGGTGCGCTGTCCTCGAACTGCTCGTTCATCGTTTCCTTCGGCCCCGGCCATCGGGCCGGTTCATTCGGCGCTCTCGCGCATCTTCAGCCCGACGTTTCGCGACAGGCTGAAGCAGAATCGGCTGCCTTTTTCATGGGATACATCGAGCCAGATGTGTCCGTTGTGACGCTCGACGATCCTCTTGCAGATCGACAGGCCCATCCCTGTTCCGGAATATTCGGACTTGCCGTGAAGACGCTGAAAGATCTCGAAGATCCTCTCGTCATACTTGGGGTCGATGCCTATGCCGTTGTCGCTCACGCTGATGACCCACTCGTCTTCCTGCTCCTCCGCCGCGATGACGACGTGCGGCGGCTCGTCCGACCGGTACTTGATCGCGTTGCCGATGAGGTTCTGGAACAACTGCCGGATCAGCGTCGCCTCGACGGCCACCGTGGGAAGCTCCCTGGCCTCGATCGTGGCGCCGTTCTCCTCTATCACGGACGTCAGCGCCTCCACGGCATCACCAAGCGGTTCGTTGAGGTCCGTCGGTACGCGCGAGAAATCGGACATGCCGACCTTCGAGAAACTGAGGAGATCCTGGATCAGGGCACGCATCCGCGACGCGCCCTGCGAGGAGATCTCGATGAATTCCCGCGCCTCCTCCCCGAAGCGGTCGCCATATTCCTCGATCAGGAAAGAGCTTGCGGTCTCGATGTGTCGCAAGGGCTCCTGCAGGTCGTGCGACGCGATATAGGCGAACTGCTCGAGGTCGGAGTTCGACCGTTCGAGCATGGCGATCTGCTGCTCGAGCATGCGCTCGACTTCCCTGCGCCGATTGACCTCGGTCTGGAGTTCGGCGCGCCGGCTCTCGTACCCGAGCAGTGAACCGATCAGCGTCGAGAGATGGACGATGAACTCCAGGTCCCACTGACTGAACGGACGGCGAATGGGCGAACGGCCGATGAAACACAGTTTGCCGACGCGTCCGCCGCCGTGCATTTCGATCGGGGCCGCCAGGAATGCCTCTACACCGAACTTCGCGACCTCGTCCGCTCCCGCGACGTCGGACTGCGGAACGTTGTGCACGCCGACGACACGGCCCGCCTCCCGGACGACGAGGCCGATCCTGTTGATGGCGTCCATTGGAAGGTCGCCTGCCGGCGTGGTGCTCTGGACGACATCGTAACCGTCTTCGGTTCGGCGAAGCACCACCGCCGACGCCAGGGCGAACTGCTCCATACCGATCTGCAACAACGCGAGGATCTTCTCGTCGACGTCCCTGTCGACGTCGGACGTGATTTCCTGCATGCGCTCGAGCACGGACTTCTTGAGCTTGTGATCGGTGATGTCGCGTCCGATGCTCTGGAACGTCACGACGTTGCCCGCTGCGTCGCCAAAGGCCGTTATCCGCCACTCGACCCAGCTCGTGCCCCCGCCCGGCCGGTCCTTGTATTCCATCTCGAGGATATCGGTCTCGCCGGGCTGTATCGATGCGAGCATGCCCTTGAAACGATCCTTCGCCTCGTCGGACTCGAAATGCGAGAGGTAGGGGGTGCCCAGCACGGACTCTCTCGTTTCACCGAAATACCGGCAATAGGCATCGTTCACGAAGGTGCGCGTGGTGTCGGGCTGGTAGCGGACGATCATGTCGGTCTGGTCGAGCACGACGTCCTCGAAACGCCGCCGTTCGGCTTCGAGCTCGGCGCGTACGTTCCTCAGTTCCGTGATGTCGCGCCCGACCGCCTGGATCTCGTTGATGTCGCCGTTCTCGTCGCGAACGGCGGTACGGTCCCACTGGAGCCACACCGTGCGGCCGTCATGGGTCACGTCCTCGCGTTCGTCGATGCCGGCACCGCCCATGCTCAGGTTGGCGATGGACTCCATGAGTTCCTCGCGCTGTTCCTCCGGGACGAGGTCGACGTATTTCGTGCCGATGAGATCTTCTTCGTTGCGGTTGTAGTACTGGCAGCAGGCTGCATTGACGAAGGTGAAGGTCGTGTCGGGGCGGAACCGGCAGACGATCTCGGCCTGCTGCTGGACCACGGCTTCGTATTGCAGCTTTTGCTGGACCAGACGCTGCTGGGTTTCCGCAAGCTCCGAAATGTCGACGACGGTGAGAACCGCCCCCGCGGCCTCTTCCGGGTCCACCCAGTAGGGGAGGATACGGAGAAGGAATCTCTTGTCGCCGACGGAAATGCCGGTCTCGCTGATCTTCTTGGAGGCCTGGACCTCGTCGATCTGCTCGACGAGCCCGTCGAACTCGAAGCGGTAGGTGACGTGCTCGATCGGCCGGCCGATGTCCCTGGCCAACAGGTTGAAAGTCCGCCCGATGGCCGGCGTGAACCGCCGGATGCGGCGATCGGAGTCGAGGAAAATCGTCCCGATATCCGTGCTCTGGAGGAAGTTGTCCATGTCATTGGTCAACTCCGTCAGTTCCTCGATCTTGCGCTGGTGCTCCGCACTGACCGTGTAGAGCTCCTCGTTGACCGAATGCAGTTCCTCGTTGGTGCTCTGGAGTTCCTCGTTGGAGGCCATCAACTCCTCGTTGGTGGCCTGGAGTTCCTCGTTGCTTGTCTCCAGTTCCTCGATCGTCGACTGGAGGCTCTCTTCCGTGTAATGCAGGTCGCGCTCGAGGTCGCGGACCCGCTCGATGAGCAGGGCGGCTGCCTCGCTGTCATCCTCCTCGACCAGCGGCAGGTCGGGTACGTTCAGCTGGTCGTCATGTTCCTCGAACAGCACGAGCACGTTGTCGACCGTCTCGTCGTCGCCCGGCAGGGGATCGACCGTGACGGAAACGTTCACAGCGGTCTCTTCCGTGACTTTCACCGGCACGTTGCGCGAGTAGGACGAAAGACGCCGCGTCCGGGCCCGGTCGATGCCGGTGGAGACGACGAGACGAAGATCCGGGTGGACGAGGTCCACCGCCTTCTGACTGAACACGCCGCGACCGACACTGAGAAAACGGGTCGCATCGCCGAAGACGTGCAGAAGCTCCCCGTTCCGGTCTATCAGCAGGCTGACGGGCGCATATTTCTTCAGCAGCGCGTCATAGGCCAGCGAAAGCGAGCTGTTGGCGGAGTAACTTCTGTTGCCGCCTCCACGGTAGGGCCGGCCCGCCCTTTCCCGGAGTCGGGAAATCTCGTCCGTGTCCGCGCCCCCTGAACTGCCCTCGCTGGGCAGGAGCATGTGGGTCGCGTTCGCCAGACGCACGTCGCGGCGCTTCTGGAATATCCGCCAGCGCTGATCGACCGTGGCGAATTCGTCGGCCAGTTCGCCCGTGGTCTCGCTGGGGCCCAGAAACAGGATTCCGTCCTTCCTGAGCGCGAAATGAAACAGCGACAACACCTTCCGCTGGGCGATGTCCTTGAAGTAAATCAGCAAGTTACGACAGCTGACCATGTCCATGCGCGTGAACGGCGGATCGCGCAGAACATTGTGCGGACTGAACACCACCAGGCGGCGCAGGCTCGTGTCGATCTGGTAGTACTCGCCCGTGAACTCGAAATACCGGTCTATCCGTTCCTGCCCCAGTCCCATCAGGCTCTCGCCGAGATAGAGGCCGGCGCTCGCCGCCTCCAGGGACCGGTTGTGAATATCCGTCGCGAGGATCTTCACGTTGAGCGGCTTGCCGTGGATGCGGGCATATTCGCTGAACAGGATCGCGAAGGAGTAGGCCTCCTCCCCGCTCGCGCAGCCCGGGATCCATACACGGATCTGACGCTCGGCCGACATCTCCTTGGCGATCATCGGAATGACGTCTTTCTCGATGGCCTTGAACGCGGCGCTGTCGCGGAAGAAGGCCGTCACGCCGATCAGAAGATCGTGGTAGAGCGACTCGAGCTCGTCGGTATCGGTTCTCAGGAGAAGGGCGTAGTCGTCGACATCGCCCATCAGGCGCATGAGGGCGCGCCGCTTGATCCGGCGCTCGACCGTGGGTGTCTTGTAGTAGCCGAAATCGGCCCCGAAACGGTCGCGCAGCATGTACAGGATTGCCTGGACCGGGTCCGCCGCGGCCAATGTCTCTTCGCGGTTGGCGATCGATATGTCCGCACCGCCGATATGCGCCATGATGATGTCGGGAATGTCCGCGGGCGCGGCACGGACGGCGGATCCGACCTTACCGATGGCGGTCCGCGGCATGCTGTCAAACTTCGCGGTCGAAGGCTCCTGGACGATCACCGTGCCGTTCGCCGCGTTGATGGCTTCCGCGCCGCGCGTGCCGTCAGATCCGGTGCCGGACAGGATGACGCCGATCGCGTCGCTGCCGCGGTCCTCGGCCAGCGACTTGAAAAACACGTCGATTGGCAGGCTCAGGGTGCCCATGTCGTCCAGCGGAGCGAGCTGCAGGCGGCCGTTGCTGATCGTCATTTCCTGGCGCGGGGGATTCAGATAGACGGCATTCGGCTCGATCGACATGCCGTCGTCCACGCGATAGATGGCCATGGACGAATGGCGCGTGAGCAGTTCGTCCATCATGCTACGGAAATCTGGCGAAAGGTGCTGGACGACCACAAAGGCCAGCCCGGAATCGATCGGCATGTTGTCGAAAAGCTGCTCGAGCGGTTCGAGCCCGCCGGCAGACGCCCCAATCCCCACGATCCTGACGTCCTTCGGACGCACCGGTCGCTTTCCTGCCGGTTCGGGCGGCCTTACGGGTTCGATGGGCCCGGACTTTTCCTGCGTGTTTTCACGGGAGGAGTCGACGTCGGAACTGGAGTCTTCCGCACGCGTGCGATCGCCGGACTCGTTCACTCTGCCACCCCCTATCCGTCGGTACCCGACAACGGACGCCGATCCCGCACCGAGCCAAAGGACTCGTGCGCCGGATCACTCAACGTAAAATTGTGCCATCCGGCAATGCATAACGCAACAAGCACAATTTGGTCACGTTAACAATTGATTAACCATAAAATTTGTAATCTAAGGTGGTTGACGGTGATTCTACCGTTGCCTTTGGCACAAACATTTCTGGCAGATATTGGGCTTCCAGGTCTTCGGGGGGGAGCCGGCAGAGGGTTCATGGACAGCTCAGCGTCAAAAGAAGCGATTCTGCGCGCGAAGGAATCTTTGGAACACATCTCTCGCGCAATGCACAACGTCCAGGTGGCGGAAGACGGCGAAAAGCTCGACGCCCTGATGGAAATCAGTTTCAACCTGAGGCGTATCTCGGAACTCTGCCGGACTAGCGCCAAGGAGATGCGGGAGGAATCCCGCGCCCTTCGCGAGAAGGTCCGCGTCATGCAGTCGGACAATCCTGTCGCGACCCTGCAGGCCGCCGCCGACTGAACCACGCCTCTTCGATCAGGCCAGGCGGGTCGTCCCGGTTTTCAGTTCCGGGGTGACCGCAAGCGTCTGCAGAACGACGCAATACCGTTCCGTGAGCTTCACCAGCGTCTCGCGATCCTGTTGCGACAGGGTGTCGGGCAATTCGAACGTCAGCCTGATTTCACGAAAGCCGACGGGCGCATCCCGGTCCACGCCCAGCGTGCCCCGGAAATCGAGGTCGCCTTCGGCACGCACCGAGGCTTCGCCGATGTCCAGTTCAAGCGCGGTCGCAACCGCGTTCATCGTCACGCCTGCACACGCGACCAGGGCTTCGAGCAGCATGTCGCCGGAGCAGGCATGCACTCCCGTGCCGCCCGTCGCCGGGTGCAGCCCCGCCTCGACCAGGGCCTTCGACGTGGCGACCGAACAGGTGACGTTCTCGCCCAGGCGTCCTTCCGCATGAAGCGTCACGACGGCATCATCGGGCGTCTCCCGGTAACGTTCCTTGATCGGCGCCTGGGTCGCCTTCAGTTGCGATGCGTCCATGTTTTCCTCCTCGCGGCGAGAATCCCGATTTTTCCCGGACACTATACAGCGAGATAGGCGTCGCGGACCTCCGCATTGGCCGAGAGTTCGGTCATCGTTCCGTGATAACGGACCTCGCCCTTCTCGATGATGTAGGCGCGGTCGGCCACCCGCCGGGCGAAATGCAGGTTCTGTTCCGAAAGAAGAACGGTCAGCCCCTGCTTCTTCAGGTCGAGGATCGTCGCGGCCATCTGTTCCACGATGACCGGCGCCAGGCCCTCCGAAGGCTCGTCGAGCAGCACGAGCCGGGGGTTGCCCATCAGCGTGCGGGCGATGGTGAGCATCTGCTGTTCGCCGCCGCTCATCTGTCCGCCGAGGTTCTTGCGGCGTTCCTCCAGGTTCGGGAAGATCGCGAAGAGTTTCTCCACCGTCCAGGCGTTCCCGCCCGCACCCTCGAAACGGCCGACCTCGAGGTTTTCCTCCACCGTGATGCCGGCGAATATCCGCCGGTCCTCGGGCACGTAACCGATGCCCTGGCGGCAGATCCTGTGCGCTGGCCATCGGGTGATGTCGCTGGACATGAACGAGATCCTGCCCGCCGTCGCGGAGACCAGCCCCATGATCGTCTTCATGGTGGTCGACTTGCCCGCACCGTTGCGGCCCAGCAGGGCCACGACCTCGCCTTCCTTCACCTCCAGCGAGAGCCCGTGGAGGATATGCGCCTGCCCGTAATGGGCATCGACCGCTGCAAGCTCAAGCATGTGCGTCGCTCCCCGCCCCTGCGGCATAGGTCGTGCCGCCCCCCAGATAGACCGCTTGCACATCGGGATTGTTGCGCACCTCCTCGGGCGATCCTTCCGCGATCAGTGCACCGCGGTTCAGCACCATCACCCGATGGGCGTGGGCGAAGACGACGTCCATGTCGTGTTCGGTGAAGAGGACGGATATGCCGCGGTCGGCGACGATGTCTGCGGTAAGCTGCATCAGGTCGATCCGCTCGCGCGGGGCCATGCCCGCCGCCGGTTCGTCCATGAGCAGCAGGGATGGATCGTTGGCAAGTGCCACGGCGAGTTCGAGCCGCTTGAGGTCACCATAGGCGAGAATGCTGCAGGGCCGCCCCGCCTGGTCCAGAAGGCCGACGCGGTCGAGTAGCGCATCGGCCTCCGCGACCGCCACATTGGCCGCCCGGCCGAAAAACGAGAAGATCCGGCGCCGGTGGGAGATCAGCGCCATCTGGACGTTTTCGCGCACGGTCATGGACGGGAAGGTCGCGGTGATCTGGAAGGTCCGCCCCACCCCGAGCTTCCAGATGCTGCGCGGCCGCCGGCCGACCAGTTCGGTATCCTTGAAGCGGATCGAACCGCGGTCAGGCCGGAGCTGACCGTTGAGCATGTTGAAGCAGGTCGTCTTGCCCGCGCCGTTCGGCCCGATCAGTGCGAGCAATTCCCCTGCGGCAAGCGAGAACGACACATCCTCGACCGCGACGACGCCGCCGAAGGCTTTCCGGATGTTCTCCACCCTGAGCACCTGGTCCATGGGTCAGGCCTCGCTCTTCAGGCCGAAGAAGCGACCGAACGCCTGGCGGAGAAAACCCGCGATCCCCTGGGGGAACAGAATGACCAGGCCCACGATCATGACGCCAAGCGCAAGACGCCAGTACTCGAAACGCGACAGCCAGTCCTGCAGCAACGTGAACGAAACCGCCCCGGCCAGCGGACCGGACAGCGTCTTGACACCGCCCAGCATGACCATGATGAGCGCGTCGAACGATCTGGCGATCTCTAGTTCGGTGGGGAAGATGCTCCCCTTGGCGAACACGAACAGACCGCCCGCCACGCCGGCCATCGCACCGGCGAAGGCCATGGCGATCCACTGCACGGTCTTGGTGTCGATGCCGATCGCTTCGCTGCGCAGACCGGAATCTCGTGCGGCACGGATGGCATATCCGAATGGCGCATGGAGCACGTAGCGCAGCAGAAGGATTCCGCCGATGCCCAGCAGGAGGACGACGTAGTAGTAGGCCTTGGGATCGCTCGCCCACGAGGACGGCCAGATCCCGAGGATGCCGTCGTCGCCACCGGTCACCTCTCCCCACTGGAAGACGATCGACCACACCACCTGCGCGAAGGCCAGCGTGAGCATGGCGAAATAGACGCCCGACAGCCGGACACAGAACCAGCCGACGATGAAGGCGAGCGCACCGGCCGCCAACGGCGCCAGCAGGATCGCCAGTTCCATGGGCGAGCCGGCATAGTGCACGAGCAGGGCCGCGGCGTAGGCGCCGCCGCCGAAGAACGCCGCATGGCCGAAGGAGACCATGCCGCCAGGGCCCATCATGAAATGCAGGCTCGCGGCGAAGAGGGCGAAGATGATGACGTCGGAAACCAGCACCATCAGGAACGTGCTGTCCGCCAGCGGCACCAGCGCCAGGCAAGCGAAGATCGCCAGCGCAAGCAGGCGCAGGGGCAGCGGCAGGAGCGCGATGGGCTGTTCGGGCGGACCGTGCTGGCCGTGCTGGCCCGGCTTTTCGGGCTTGCCCAGAAGTCCCCAGGGTCGGACAATCAGTACCACGGCCATGACCGCGAACATGAGAACAAGGGTGCTCTGGGGCAGCAGCCTGACGCCGAAGACGTTCAGTTCGGAAATCAGCAGGGCGGCGATGAAGGCGCCGGGGATGCTGCCCATACCGCCGATGACCACGACGACGAAGACCGCCGCGAGGATGTTGAAATCCATGAGCAGGTCGGCGCCGCCCTTCGGCAACTGGATCGCGCCACCGATGCCGGCCAGGAGCGAGCCGAGAAAAAACACGCCGGTGAAGAGCCAGGACTGGTTCACGCCGAGTGCGCCCACCATCTCGCGGTCTTCGGTCGCCGCGCGCACGAGGATGCCCCAGCGGGTGCGGTTGAACAGGAACCAGAGTGCGCCCAGGACGAACGGGGTCAACGCGATGATGGCGAGATCGTAGGCGGGAATGCGTTCGCCCATGATGTTGACGACGCCCTCGAGGCCCGGAGCGCGCGGGCCGATCAGGTCTTCCGGGCCCCAGACCAGGAGCGCCAGGTCCTGGATGATCAGGATGACCCCGAACGTGGCGACAAGCTGAAAGAGCTCGGGTGCGCGGTAGATCGGCCGCAACACGCAGATTTCGACGATCACCCCGATGAGCCCGACGGCGATGCCCGCGACCAGGATGCTTGCCCAGAAACCGATCACACCCGGAAGCACGGCCATCGCCGACCACGCGATGAACGCGCCGAGCATGTAGAACGAGCCATGGGCGAAATTCACGATCCGGGTCACGCCGAAAATGATCGAGAGGCCGGACGCCACGAGGAAAAGCGCGGCTGCATTCGACAGTCCGGTCAGGAATTGAGCGAAGAAGAAACCCACGAATGCGGCCTTTCAGGAATGCGTGGATTCACGCCGGCACACCGCCGGTGCGCGCCACGCTGCATACGGTCTTAAGGAGATGGCGGGACGCGACCGCAACACGGGCCGCGTCCCCGATCCGTTGCGGTCAGTCGGTCGCCGGCCGGAGCTTCTTGACCTCTTCGTCGGAGGGAAGGTAGTCCGCTCCGTCGAGATAGGTCCAGTCGACCATGATTCCCTTGCCGTCTTCGAGCTTCGTCTTGCCGACATAGGCGCCCATGGTGGACTGGTGGTCTATGGCCCGGTAGGTGACCTTGCCGACGGGCGTGTCGAGCGACAGGCCCTTCATGGCGTCGACCATGGCTTCGGTATCCGTCGAACCTGCCTTTTCGATCGCGGCGGCGATGGAAAGCATCGTGTTGTAGCCGACGATCGATCCGATGCGCGGATAGTCGTCCCAGCGCTTCTGGTAGGCGTCCACGAACGCCTTGTGCGCGTCGGTTTCGATGGCGTACCAGGGATACCCCGTCACCAGCCAGCCTTCCGGCGCCTCGTCCTTCAGGGGGTCGAGATACTCGGGCTCACCGGTCAGCAGGCCGACGGTCAGGCGACCGTCGAACAGCTTGCGAAGCTTGCCTTCGCGGACGAACTTGGCCAGGTCCGAGCCGAACGTCACATTGTAGATCGCGTCGGGTTTCGCGGCCTCGAGAGCCTGGACTTCGGCGCCAGCATCGATCTTGAAGAGGCCGGGCCATTGCTCGGTGACGAACTCGACGTCGGGCCGCTTGGCCATTAGCACCTGCTTGAACGCGGCCACGGCGTCCTTGCCGTAAGCGTAGTTGGGGGCGATCGTCGCCCACTTCTTGGCCGGGTTCTTGGCGGCTTCCTCGGCGAGCATCGCGGCCTGCATGTAGGTCGAGGGACGCAGGCGGAAGGTGTAGCGGTTGCCCTTCGCCCAGACCAGTGCATCAGCCAGTGGTTCGGCGGCGAGATAGAGGCGCTTCTTCTGGCCGGCATAGGATGTGAGCGCCAGACCGATATGCGAGAACAGCGAACCCGAGATCATGACCACGCCGTCGCGGGTGAAGAGTTCCTCGGCGATCTTGACCGCCTCGCCCGGCTTGCCCTGATCGTCACGCGAAACGATTTCGAGCTGCTTGCCGAGCACGCCGCCCTTGGCGTTGATCTGCTCGACCGCGAGCGTGACCCCGTTGCGATACGGGATCGTGTGCGCCGGAAGGCGCTTGTAGCTGTTGATGTCGCCGATCTTGATGGTGTCGGCCGACGCCTGTTGTCCAAGTCCCAGGACGGACCCCGCGACCACAGCGGCCGCGGCCAACCATTTGCCAAATTTCATTGCTCGTCTCCCTCGCTTGTTGTGGCAATTGCCTGAAATTGAAACACCCCCGGATCGATCAGTTGTGCATGGGCGCATTTTCACGCGCCAGCATCTCATCGACAATACGTCTGTAGAAGTTCGGCCCCTTGTCGATCGCGATCCGCACGGGCCGGCGGTCGCGGCGCTTGAGCTCCTCGACCTGGATCGCTTCGAGGATTTCCTTGTCCTCGTTGAAGGCGATCCGGAACTGCTCGTTCATCCTGTCCCCGAGTCCTTCCTCGTCGCACCCGAAGTTGCGCAGATGCATCCAGTGGTCGATCGTGCGCGTCTCCGAGACCGGCGTCAGGAAGTGAAGGGCGTAGATCTGCACACCCGGCGAACGTTCATGGTCCTGGAGCCTGGCTTCGACGTCGGCACTGCCGAAGTCGATCACCGCCACGTTGGGCGCATGCAGATAGTAGTAGTGCCAGCGATCGACGTTGCCCTTGAACCCCGCGACGGCTTTGAAGACACCGACGGGGGGCGCATTGCGCACCCAGCGCGACGTGATCACCGTCGTCCCGTCCCGCTCCGCCTTGATCGGGATGTCCTCGCTCTCCTTGTTGCCGAGCGTCGTCGGATGAACGAAGCTCACATGTGCGGGATCGCAAAGGTTCTCGGCGATGTTGAGATAATTCGATTCGATCTGGAGAGCGTCGCCGTAGTGGGGCTGCCAGTCGCTGTCCGAGAATTGCGGCAAATCGAAAATGGTGTCGGGGTCGGCAAGGTCCGGCTCGCCCATCCAGACCCAGGCGATGCCGTTGCGTTCCACGATCGGATAGGTGCGAACGACCGCATTGTCGGGCAGATTGTCCTGGCCGGGCACCCGGATGCATTTTCCGGAACAGTCGAATGTCAGTCCGTGATAGCCGCACTGGATGGCGTCACCGACAAGCTTTCCCATTGAAAGCGGCAGAAGCCGGTGCGGGCACAGGTCTTCGAGGGCCACGAGTTCGCCATCCTGCGTGCGGTACAGGACGAGGTTGTCCCCTATGACCGTCAGAGAGCGCAGTTCCTGACCGAATGTCGACGACCATCCCGCGACATACCAGCAGTTGCGAACGAATTGCATGACTCCCTCCCCTGTATTCAGGACCACCCGCCAATCGCGGATGCTCCGCCTAGGCCACGTTCCAGGTGTTCCCCCTACGCATGAGTTCGTTGAGACGGCTGGCGGCTTCGGCGCCGCTCGGCATGGTCCCGGGAACCGCGGCCGGGGTATCCTGCGCAGTTTCGCGATAAATGACCCCAAGCGCCAGAGGCATCGTCCTGCCGTCCATATCGGCCAGCAGGCCGGCAAGCACACGGTTGGTCTCGTCGTGCACGAGGATGTCCTGCTCCGTGATCCCGTCTTCGCCGATCGTCACAGCCTTCAGCGAGTAGGTCGACATGTCGAAAACCAGACCCCGGTCCTTTTCCTTGCCGAAGACCAGCGGCTCGCCGTGGGACACGTGGATCTGGTGGTCCGCACCCTGCTTCTTGTCGGTCACGCCGGCGAACACCTCGTCATTATAGACGATGCAGTTCTGCAGGATTTCCACGAAGGAGGTGCCGCGAAATCCGTGCGCCTGGGTCAGAGTCTCGACCATGTGGGCCTGGGCGACATCGTAGGACCGGGCGACGAACCGCGCACCGGAGCCGAGCGCGAAACGAAGCGCATGAACCGGCCGGTCGCCCGACCCGTCCGGCGAAGACGGAGAACGTGTGCCCAGACGCGAGGTCGGCGACACCTGCCCCTTGGTCAGCCCGTAGATCTCGTTGTTGAAAAGGAGATAGACGAGGTCGACGTCCCGGCGCAGAAGGTGAAGGACGTGGTTTCCGCCGATGGACAGGGAATCCCCGTCGCCCGACACCACCCAGACGTCGAGATCGGGATTGGCACGCTTCACCCCGGTCGCGATGGCCGCCGCGCGGCCGTGGATCGTGTGAAACCCGTAGGTATTCATGTAGTACGGGAAGCGCGCAGCGCATCCGATGCCCGAGACGAACACCGTGTTCTCCGGATCCGCTTCCAGTTCGGCGAGCGTCTTCTGTACGGCCTTGAGGATCGCGTAATCGCCGCACCCGGGACACCACCGCACTTCCTGGTCGGTCGCATAGTCCTTGAGTGTGGGCTTGTTGGCTACGACGTTCATGGCACTAGGCTCCCAACCGTCCGCGCACGACATCCTCGATCTCGGACACCATGAAAGGCTTTCCGGAGACCTTGGGCATGCTGTCAATGTCGACGGCGTATTCCGCGCGCAGCACGGTCGCCAGCTGGCCGTTGTTCATCTCCGGCAGCAGGACCTTGTCGAATCCCGCGAGGAGCGTTCCGAGGTTCTCCGGAAGCGGCCATATGTGGCGGATATGGATGTGTGCGACCGACAGACCCTCGTCCCGCAGATTCGAAACCGCCCGGTTGATCGGACCGTAGGAAGACCCCCAGCCGACCACCGCGATGCGGTCTTCCGCGTCGCCCAGTTCGAAGCCCTGATCGGGAATGTCGCGCGCGACACCCGCGATCTTGGCAGCCCGGAGATCCGTCATCTGCTGATGGTTCGAGGGATCGTAGGAGACATGACCGGAGCCCGCCGCGCGTTCGAGACCACCGATCCGGTGCATGCCGTTCGGCGTGCCCGGCACGATCCACGGCCGCGAGAGCGTCGCGTCGTCGCGCTGGAAAGGCTCGATGCCTTCGCCGTCGGCGACACGCGTCGTTTCGATCGGCGGAAGCGTGCTCATATCGGGAATGATCCAGGGTTCCGACGCGTTGGAAAGATATCCGTCGGTGAGCAGGATAACCGGCGTCATGTATTTGACCGCGATCCGCACGGCCTCTACGGCGACGTGGAAACAATCCCCCGGTGACCGCGACGCCAGCACGACGAGCGGGCAATCGGCGTTGCGCCCGTAGACCGCCTGGTAAAGATCGGACTGTTCGGTTTTCGTCGGCAGGCCAGTCGACGGACCGCCACGCTGTGCATTGACGATGATCAGCGGCAGTTCGACCGCGGCAGCAAGCCCGATCGCCTCGGTCTTGAGCGCGACGCCCGGTCCGGAACTTCCCGTGACACCGATCCTGCCGGCGTAGGAGGCGCCGATCGCCGCGCCGACCGCGGCGATCTCGTCCTCGGCCTGGAAGGTCGCGACGCCGAAATCCTCGCCCATGCGCACCAGCGTGTGCAGCATGTTGGAGGCTGGCGTGATGGGATAGGAGCAATAGGTCATGGGGAGGTCGGCGCATGCCGCTCCGGCAGCGAGCCCCCAGCATACCGCTTCCGTTCCCGTGACATTGCGGTATTGGCCCGCCGGCATCCGCGCGGGCGGCACCGTGAACGCGCCGATCCCCTGACCGAGTTCGGCGGTTTCACCGAATGCATAGCCGGCGTCGAGGGCCGCGGAATTCGCGGCGGCGATATCCGGCATGGCGGCGAATTTCCGGTGAAGCCATTCGCGCGTCGCGGCGGGCTCGCGATCGAACAGCCACAACACGAGGCCGAGCGCCCACATGTTCTTGGTGCGCAGGCTTTCCTTGTTCGTGACAGTGATATCCTCGAGGGATTTCACCGCGTTGACCGTCAGCTTGGACATGTCGATGCTGAGCAGCCGATAGCCTTCGAGAGAACCGTCCTCGAGAGGGTTGGACTCGTAACCCGCCTTCTGCAGGTTCCTGTCCTTGAAACTGCCCTCGTCGACGATCAGCAGGCCGTGATCGCGGAGATCGGCGAGATTGGTCATCAGCGCGGCCGGATTCATCGCGACGAGTGCGTCGAGGCGGTCACCCGCAGTGCGGATCACCCTGCCGCCGAAATTGATCTGATAGGAAGACACACCGAAGGTGGTCCCCACGGGCGCGCGGATTTCGGCGGGAAAATCGGGAAAGGTCGCGAGATCGTTGCCGGCAAGCGCGGTCGCGAGCGTGAACTGGGTGCCGGTCAGTTGCATGCCGTCGCCGGAGTCCCCGGCAAAGCGGACAACCGCGGATTCAAGAGCGGTTCGGTGCTCCCTGCCGGGGCGTTCCAGTTGCGTATCCAGTGTGAGGGACATGATACTTCTCAACTGTTGTCGAGCCGGAATCTTGCACATAGATCGTTTGCATGCAAACAAATTTCCGGAAGCTCTCGATCATCGCCCCACTCTTATCCCGGAGGGGACCGAATTGCCACAGACGCGCCGAATGTCAGCGGTTCATTTTTTCCTGGCAAGCGCCGTCGCGGCGGTCCTGCTGGGGGCCGGAGCGTTCATGGCCCTGCGCAGCTCGCAATACGATGTGGCATCATCTCCGCTCAGGGCGGACGGTTCCGCGGAAATCATCCTCCTGGATCCGACCGTCGTCATCGATACCGATTCACCTCCGGCCGGCTGGTTCCACCGGACGTTCTGGTTCAAGCCGGCGATGCAACTGGCCTTTCTCAGCGAGTCGACGCCGCCGTCGATCCGGTGCGACACGAATGCCGGCGCGTCTATCTTCGGCCGCCATACGGATATCGACCTGGGCACCTATTGGCGGCTGGCGTGGTCATGGCGGGTGGACAGGCTCGTCAATTCAAGGTTCGACGAACGGACACGCGCCAGCGACGACCACGCCGCACGTCTCTTTTTCGAGTTCCGCGACGAAGACGACGGCATCCATCATCTTGAAATCGTCTGGAGCAACGGTTCGCTGCAGGCCGGAAGCTTCAAGCATATCGGCGGATTTGCGCATTATGTCGCCCAGTCCGGCCGGGCAACTCTGAAGCCCTGGATCGAAGAAGACGTCGATCTCTGGCAGCTCTACCGGGTCACATCCGGGCGAAAGGACCGTGCCCGGCTTACCCGGGCGGCTATATTCTGCGACACCGACGACACCGGCCTGCAATCGCGCGCGTTTTTCGGAAAGATCGTCCTGAGGAGGTGATATCCGCTTCAGATGCCGAATGCCGCCGGATAGGCGATCCGAACGCGACCGTCGGCAGGCAGAACCGGGCGCAGCTCCAATGCCATGAAACCTTCGCCCGAAAACGGCGCATCGAGTTTCCGGGCAAGTTCCGCGGAAAAGCCGAACCGCGGGTAGTAGCTCACATGGCCGAGAACGACGACCAGTTCCACACCCCGCTCCTCGCACAGTTTCAGGCCGGCCCGGACCAGGCGCTCTCCAACGCCCCTGAACTGCCGGTCGGGGTGCACCGACATCGGCGCCAGGGCGGCGGCCTCGATCCGATGGTCTTCGAATTCGGCCACCAGGCGGCAGAACATCACGTGACCGATGACCTGGCCTTCATCCTCCGCGACGAGGGAAAAAACGACGTCACCGGACTTGCGAAGGTCCTGCACGAGCTGCGCCTCCGCATCCCCCATGAAGGCGGCTGCCGTCACCCTGTGTACGGCGTCATGGTCCTGTTCTGTCTCTGGACGGACAACCACGGTCTATCGTCCTGTTTGGGCTTTAAGAATTCATTCATTCCGCTATGCGCTGCGGTCATTGCTGCAATGCATCCAGACGGGTTGTGCATTGCGCCCGGTTTCCCTATCTGTCGCGTCAAGGAACGCTGTGGCGCGCTCCAGCGGATTTGTCAACACGCAAGCAAGGAGGTTCTATCATGTCTGCATTCAACACGGTCGGTATCGCAAACATCGTCGCTATCGCGATCTTCACGATTGGCCTCCAGCTGATCGGTTGACGATACCCGGCCGCACAGGCGGCCGAACGGAATGCAAGGCGGGCCTCAGAGCCCGCCTTTTTCGTCTTGCAGACAGCTAGATGTGAAGTCTCAAGAGGTTGTCCTCGTTCAGACTGAGGCGACTGATTGGAGGCTTCACATCTAGACCGCCGGGTCCGCATCCGGTGCGGGGTCGGCCGGCGAGACTTTCGCAGACCTTTCCTTGATCTTCTTGAGACGCGTTTCGCGCAAGAGGCCGGCCTCCTCCAAGATGGGGTAGGCCACGGAGGCGAAATGCGAGTTGATCCGCTTGAAGTCCCGCAGAAGGTCGAGATGGATTCCGCTGGTCTCGATGCTTTCGGTCCGTTTGCACCTGACCCTTTCGAGATGGGCATCCGTGATACTGGTCTCGAATGTGCGAAACTGCGCCTTGCGCACAAGCAGCTCACGGGCGGTCGAGACATCCCTGTCTATGAAGACGGTCGAAGCCATGCGTGCGGTCTTCATCACGAACCCGTGCAGCTCGCGCAACTCGCCGAGCCCTTCCGGCGAAAACGACTTGCCGCCGCGGATTTTCGCGTCCACCTCGTCGAGGAGATTCTTGTCGATGGTATCGCCGATGTTCTCGAGGTTCGACGTGAAGGACATGATCTCGAAACAGCGGCGTGTTTCGGCATCCTCCATCTGCTCGCGGGAAATGTCGGTCAGGTAGAGCTTGATCGCTTCGTAGAGATCGTCGACACGGTCGTCGGTCGCCCTGATCTCCTCGCAGAGCGTACGGTCGTTGGCCTCGATCGCCCGCATGGAGCGATGCAGCATCGTCTCGACGATGTCCGCCATGCGCAGGGTTTCCCGTGCGGCGAGACCGAGGGCGACCGCCGGCAGTTCCTTGGCGGTCTCATCGAGAAACTGGGGACGCTGTTCGTCCTCGTCGACGTCGTCGGGGCGGACGAGCATGCCGGTGAACCT
This sequence comes from Hyphomicrobiales bacterium, assembly GCA_965227875.1. GTDB lineage: Bacteria > Pseudomonadota > Alphaproteobacteria > Rhizobiales > JAJFHC01. The sequence goes on along the minus strand of OZ245783.1, from coordinate 3,682,968 downwards.
GGCGACCGGCCCGGTGAGACCGATGAAAAGCATCATGAGCCCGAGGTTGAACAGCAGATGAAAGGTCATCACCTGCCGCCCGCCGTCGCTGCCGAGCATCTCGACATAGGGCTCCAGCAGGTAGACGCAAGGCAGAAGCAGCAGGACGCCGCTCACCCGGAACACCATATTGCCGACCGCGATACGCCGCGCCTCGGCCGCCTCGGAGAGGGTGATGATGAGAGCCGGCAGGGCCGCGCCCGCATTCACACCGAGGACGAGAACCAGAGCGAGGGTGGTGGTCAGCACGCCCGATGCGGCGAGCGAGGCCACCAGCAGGATGACCGCGAGACTCGAATGGGCGACCCAGGTGAGAATGACCGCGATGAGGAGCGCGAGAAACGGCTCGCTGTTGAGGGCGCCGAGCACGGAGAGCACGATGGTGCTTTCCCGCATCTCGCCCGACGCACCGGAAATCGTGTTCAGGGCCAGAAGCATCAGGCCGAGGCCCATGGTGATGCGGCCGTACTGCTTGATGCGCGGAGAGCGGTCGTAGAAAGCGGTGTGCAGCACGTAGCCCACGAACATGAGCGCCGGCCAGAAGCCGGTCACGTTGAGCGTGAAGACCTGGGCGATGAGCGCGCTGCCGATGTCCGCGCCGAGCATGATGGCAAGCCCGGCGGAGACGTCGAGCAGGCCGGCGCTGGCGAACGAGGCGGCGAGCAGCGCCGCCGCCGTCGAACTCTGCAGCAGGCTCGCGGACACGAGACCCGTGGCCGCGGCCCGGAAGCGGTCCTTCGTGCTGGCCGCCACGAACCTGCGGAGTTCCGCACCGAAAGCGCGCAGGAAGCCGGTTCGCGCCATGCGCGTGCCCCAAAGCAGCAGCGCCACGCTGCCGGCAATGACCACCAGCAATTGGGTTCCTGTCACAAGCTTTCAGCCCTTTCGTCTGGCCGTGCCCGGCCAACGACCAGGTTTCAGGCGGGCCAGGGAAGCGAGTAGGTCTTCACATTGGTGAAGCTCTTCATCGCCTCGAGAACACCCTCCTTGTATCCAAGTCCAGAGTCCTTGATGCCGCCGAACGGAGACATTTCGATCCGGTAGCCGGGAACCTCCCAAATGTTGACCGTGCCAACCTCGAGTTCCTCGATGAACCGGGTGATGTATTGCAGGTTGTTCGTGCACACACCCGAGGACAGGCCGAACGCGGTCGAGTTCGACTTGCGGATCAGGTCGTCCACGTCGCTGCAGCGGATCACCGGAATGGCCGGTCCGAAGGTTTCCTCGCGTACGAGTTCGGACGTGTGGTCCACCTCGTCGACGACGGTCGGCGGGAACAGTGCGCCCTCGCGGCCGGGATTGTAAAGGACCTTGGCGCCCTCCTCCGCGGCCCGGTTGACGCGATCCTCGAACACGCGGGCGGCCCCTTCGTGAATGACGGTACCGAGATCGGTTTCCGGATCCATGGGATCGCCGAACCTGATCTTCTTCGCCTTTTCGAGAAGCCTGGGCACGAAGCGGTCCGCGACGCTTTCCATGACGAGGATACGTTTCACGGCGGTGCAGCGCTGCCCGGAGTTCTTGGTGGCGCCGGCCACTGCGAGCTCGGCGGCCTTGTCGAGTTCGGAGTCGTCGAGATCGTCCATCACGATCAGCGGATCATTGCCGCCCAGTTCGAGCACCGTGCGGCGATACCCGGCCTTTTCGGCGATCATCTTGCCCACGGGCACACCGCCGGTGAAGGTGATCAGCTCGGCGTGTTCGTTGGTGATCATCTCCATGCCGATATCCTTCGGCATGCCCGTCACGACCGACAGCATCTCGGGCGGCAGGCCTGCATCATAGAGGATGTCGGCCAGCAGGAGCGCCGTCAGCGGCGTCAGTTCGGTCGGCTTGACCACCATGCAGTTGTTGGTGGCGACGGACGGCGCGATCTTGTGGGCCACCATGTTGAGGGGATGGTTGAACGGCGTGATCGCGCTGATCGCCTTCAGCGGCTCGCGCTTGGTGAAGATCTTGCGCGACTTGCCCTGGGGCGTCAGATCGCAGGAGAAGATCTGCCCGTCGTCGATGATGGCGAGCTGGCCGGCGAGGGTGAACACGTCGTAGGCGCGCCCGCATTCGTAATAGGAGTCCTTCTTCGAGATGCCCAGCTCCGACGTGATGACGTCCGAGAGCTCCTCGGTGCGCTCGGTGATGAGTTCGGCAGCGCGGAACAGGATCTGCTGGCGCTCGTACCGGGTCAGCTTCGGCTTGTAGGCGGCCGCGATGTCGAAGGCTTCGCGGGCGTGGGCATCGGTGCCGGCGGGCACGGTGCCTGCAACACCGCCCGTATAGGGGTTCATGACATCGATGACGCTGTCGGTATCGACCTTGCGGCCGGCGATCCGCATGGGTTCGTGGCGCACGGCGGTGGTGGCTTCGGCGAGGCTCATGGCTGACGTCTCCTATTCGGCGGCCGCGGCGGAGGCAGCCGACTGGACATGGTTCAATCCGATGTCGAAGGCATCGAAATTGCGGATCGTGCGCCCGGCGTCGATGCCGGTCGCCTTGCGGTTGACGATCATCGGCACGGCCTGGGTGGAAAGACCGCCGTGGGAGCGCAACGGTTCCTTCAGGGCGCTGAGATCGTGTTTCTCGGGGCTTGACCCGACGGCGACGTTGCGGGCCGAAATGACGATGATGTCGCCGAGGCGTTCCGGCGGCAGTTCGAACCGCTCGCAGCCTTCCGCGCCGCTGCCGGCCCATTCGATCTTGTCCATGGCATTGAGCGTGGACAGGACGTTGGCGACGTCGGCCCCCTCGGGCAGGTAGGCCGTGGCAAAACCGCCAAGCGCGCCGTGATGCACCACGTAGGGGTCCGTGATCGGCAGGATGACACGGGCGGCATCCTTGCCGAGCAAGTCGTCGAGGATCGTCTGCAGGTACACCACGTCGGGCGAGCCGTCGGGTTTGTGCATGGGGTTCATGCCGTGATCCGCGGTCAGCACGACCCTTGCGCCGAGCGCGTCGAGCTTCGCCCAGTAGCCGTCCATCATGGCATAGAAGTCGTTGGCTTCCTTGTCGCCGGGCGCGTACTTGTGCTGGATGAAGTCCGTCGTCGACAGGTACATGATATCGGGCCGGCGATCTTCCATGAGCTTGACGCCGGCCTGGAACACCACCTCGCTGAGACCGGCGCTGTAGACATCAGGCACATCGCATCCGACGAAGGCCTGCGCGTTGTCGATGCCATGTTCCTCAAGCGTGGTCTGGTCGCATTTCTCCGACGAGAAGCACACCGCGCCGTCCCTGCCGAAGCTGAGGCCGTGGCCGAGAAGCTTGCGCAACTTGTCCTTTGCCGTGACGACGGCGACGGACGCACCCGCCTCCTGGAAAGCCGCCATGATCGTGCCGGCCCTGAGAAACTTCGGGTCGTTCATCATGACTTCCTCGTCCGCCTCGCGGTCGTAGAAGAAGTTGCCCGAGATCCCGTGAACGGCCGGCGGGCGGCCGGTGACGATGGACAGGTTGTTGGGATTGGTGAAGCTCGGCACGACGCTGAAGGCCGGCAGATCGGCGCCGGACGCGATCGTCGCCTTCGTCCACGGCATCAGACCGGCATCGACCGCCACGTCGATATAGTCACGCTCGCTGCCGTCGACGCAAACCACCACCGTGGGTTCGTCGGGCCACTTGTATGTCCTGCCGTTCGCGGCAACCGTACGATCGCTCATGACTTCCTCGTTTCTCCGTATGTTCATCCCTGCGACGCACCTGCGGCCCTGTCAGGCCACGCGTGCGCGCTTCATTTCCGTCAGTGTGTCTTCGAGCCGGTCGGCGAACTCGACGATCGTCTTCTCGTCATGGGCGATCGAGAGATAGAGCTTGGTCCCCATCGGGTTGAGGAAAACGCCCCTGTCGAAAAGCCCCAGCATCATCGCCCGGGACTTCGCCTTGTCCCCCTTGGCGGTTCCGCGGTAATTGACGGCCCGCTCGGGCGAAAAGACGATCTGGGCGAGCGGCCCGCGGCCGATCACCTGCGCGTTTTCGCTTTCGCCGGCGGCCCGCAAGGCGTCGTTCATGCGGCTCCGAAGCATCTTGCCCATGGTGTGCAGATGATCGTAGACGCCGTCCGTGCCGAGCACGTCCAGCGTCGCCCGGGCGGCGGCCATGCTCACCGGGTTGCCCCCGAGGGTGGAGGCCATCCACACGTAGTCGTCACCGCCGATCCGGTGCTCGCTGACCCATTCCATGAGATCGGCTCGTCCGCCGAAGGCGCCGATCGGGTATCCGCCGCCGAGCGCCTTGCCGTAGGCCACCAGATCCGGCAGCACGCCGTAGTATTCCTGGGCGCCGCCGTAGGCGAGGCGGAAGCCGGTCACCACTTCGTCGAAGATCAGCAGCACGCCGTTGTCGTCGCACGCCTTGCGCACCCCCTCCAGAAACCCTTCCAGGGGCGGCGTGCAGCGCTGGAGCGGTTCCATGATGACAGCGGCGAGTTCTCCCGCATGCGCGGCGATGAGGTCTCGCGTGGTCGCGAGGTCGTTGTAGGGGGCGACCAGCAGGTGATCGCGGGCCGCGGGTGTGCCCGCACTCGTCAGTTCCGGTTCCGGAAAGGCGAGGTTGCGGCTAGGGAACAGGCTGGTGACCCCCGCTTCATTGGCGCCGTGATAGGCGCCCTCGAACTTCAGGATCTTCGGGCGGCCGGTCACCGCGCGGGCCAGCCGCTGGCAATACATGGCCGCCTCAGTGCCCGACGCGCAGAATCGCAAACGCTCCACCGCCGGGCAGGCGCGCACGATCTCTTCGGCGACCTCGAGCGCATGGCGGTTGAGATAGGCGAAGTTGGCGCCGTCGAGCGCCTGGGCGCGGACGGCTTCGGTAACCTCCCAGCGGGCGTGACCGACAAGCGCGGAGCCCCAGGCCATGGAGAAATCGAGATACTGCCGGCCCGACGCGTCCCAGAGACGGCAGCCCTCGCCGCGCTCCATGACCACGAGGCGGTCGGACGGCAGCCCGTACTCGCCGTTGGAAATCCCGGCCGGAAACACGGCCAGAGCGCGTTCGGCCATGCTCGGCATTACTCGGCGGCTCCCGCCATGGCGCCGCCGCGCCCGAAGTTTTCGACACCCATGCCGCGAAGCACCTCGGCGGTTGCTTCGAGCAGACCGCGCATGACGTGTTCGTCAAGGTAGCCGATGCAGCCCAGCCGGAAGGTTTCGGCTTCGGTGAGCTTGCCCGGATAGATGACATAGCCGCGTTCGGCCAGTTCGTCGTAGAAGCGCTCGAAGTCGAACGCGGGATCGGACGGGCTGTAGAACGTGGTGATGACGGGCGCCATCTGCTCATCGGACAGAAGGGTCTCGAAGCCCATGGCGCGCATGCCCTCGACAAGCACCTGGTGGTTGCGGCGATAGCGTGCGTTGCGCCCGGCGACGCCGCCTTCTTCGTCGTGCTGCAGCAACGCTTCCCGGAAGGCCGCGATGGTGTGGGTCGGCGGCGTGAAGCGCCACTGGCGCGTCTTGTTCATGTAGACCCACTGGTCATGCACGTCGAGGCTCAGCGAATGGCTGTTGCCGGCCGCACGTTCCAGGGCGCTCTTGCGCGCGACGATGAACCCGAACCCGGGCACGCCCTCGATGCACTTGTTGGCGGACGACACCATGACGTCGAACGTCACCTCGCCGGCTTCGAGCGGAATGGCGCCGAAGGCGCTCATGGAATCGACGATGAGGCGGCGACCGCGTGCAGCGACGACATCGGCGATTTCCTTCAGCGGATTGAGCACGCCGGAACTCGTTTCGCAGTGCACGACGAACACGTCCGTGACATCCTCGTCATGGGCGAGGATCCGGTCGACCTCCTCCGGCGACGGCGGTTCGTACTCGCCCGTGTGGTAGGTGATGTAGGACCGGCCGAGATAGTCGAGAATCTTGGCGGCGCGCTCGCCATAGGCGCCGTTGATCAGGACCAGGGCCTTGCCATCCCTGGGAACGAAACTCGCAAGCGCTGCCTCGACGGAAAACGTGCCGCTGCCCTGCATCGGAACGCAATCGAACTCGTCGCCGCCACCGGCCATCGCGACGAGGCGGCGGCGGATATCCTCGGTGATGTCGCGGAAGGCATTGTCGCGAGACCCCCAGTCGCGCAGCATGGCTTCCTTGGTGCGCAGCGACGTGGTCAACGGCCCCGGCGTCAGCAGATAGGGCTCGCCCTTCGCCGGTGCCGGCAAGGGATCTGCCGGGGTTTCGCTCTTGTGAATGCCGGATGTCATGCGGGAGCTCCTCTGACCTGGGCAGCATGTCTGCCAGACGATATCGTCGATATGCGCCCGCGCTTACGATAAATCAAATCGTTATATTTAATGATTTATATCGTTTGAATTTATAACTTGCAACGTGCGCGCGCACCGCCAGTTGTCATCCCGATTCTGTCAGCCGGATGACGGTATCCGCTTCTCGAAATAGTAGCGCCGCACTCCGCCGCCGATCGTCTTGTTGCTGGCCTCCGTGACGGTCCTCTCGGCCTGTTCGGCGTAGCCCGCGCGACGATAGAGCGAAAGGGCGGCGGGCTGGAGCTCGGATGTGCTGAGTTCCAGGCTCTCCGCGCCATCCGCGCGACACCGGTCTTCGGCATGGGCCAGCATCTTCCTCGCGATCCCCTGCCCGCGCAGGTCGGGCGCCACGTACATGCGGCGAAGTTCCATGCGGCCGGGGCCCGTCGTCTCGAGACCGTACATGCCCGCCAGCCGGCCATCGCCGCCGAGCCTCGCCACCCAGAAACTGCCGCCGCGTTCGCCGTAATACGCGGCGACGCGACCGATCTCTTCCTCGATGGAGCTTGCGATGTAGGCCTCGAACCTTTCCCGCAAACGGGGCGGCGCGAGCTGGCGGTTCACCAGTTCGAACAACTCGATGACGTCGTCGGCATCCGCCGGCGAAAACCGGCGGATTCCGACTGGGTGTCCCTCGACCCGGGTGTCAGGCGTGCTTGATGAACGTTCCATCGTTGAGTTCCGATAGCGCCGTCCGCAACTCGTCGCGGGTGTTCATGACGATCGGTCCGTGCCAGGCCACGGGTTCGCGTATAGGCTTGCCGGAGACCAGCAGGAACCGGATCCCCTGCTCACCGGCCTGGACGACCACCTCGTCGCCGCTATCGAACATGACGAGCGACCGGTTTCCAACGGTCTCGCGCACGAGATATTCCCCGTCCGGTCCGTCCTTCTCGGTCAGCACGCCGAAAGGCTCCGACGCATCCCGGAACGTTCCCGATCCCTCGAAGACATAAGCGAAGGCGTGGCGGCCGGTTTCCACCGGCAGTACCTTTCGCAGCCCCGGCGGGACGGAAACATCCAGATAGCGCGGGTCGGCGGCGATGCCTTCGACCGGTCCGCTCTTTCCCCAGAACTCGCCGCAGACCACACGGACGCACGTGCCGTCATCGTCGATGACCTCGGGGATCTCGGCGCCGGGCACGTCCTGGTAACGCGGCGCCGTCATCTTGTGGGCGGAAGGAAGGTTCGCCCAGAGCTGGAAGCCGTGCATGCGGCCGGCCTCGTCGCCCTTGGGCATCTCCTGGTGCAGAATGCCACTGCCGGCCGTCATCCACTGGACGTCGCCGGCGCCCAGCGTCCCGCTGTTGCCCAGGCTGTCGCCGTGGTCGACGGTGCCGGCGAGCACGTATGTGATGGTTTCTATGCCGCGATGCGGATGCCACGGAAACCCGCGCATGAAATCGGCAGGGTTTTCGTTGCGGAAATCGTCGAACAGGAGAAACGGGTCGACCTCGGCGGTATCGCCGAAGCCGAAGGCGCGATGAAGCTTGACGCCAGCGCCCTCCATCGTCGGGCTGGCGGGGGTTACCGATCTGACGGGACGGACGGACATGATCTCGATAATCCTTTCCGGAAAGACTGTCTCAGGTTGCTTTCCTATATAGGCCGGGCCTTCGGGGAAACCAGATCACGCCCCGGCGCCACCGAGGCACCCGCGAACCCAGTTCTGGAAGTCGAAGACGTGGTGCTCTTCCGGCATCAGGACGCCCTTTTCGAACCGGATGGAACGCAGCCCCTGCTGGTTGAGTTCCGAGGCCGTCGCATCCTGCTCCATGACGAGGATTCCGAAGTCGACCACCTTGGCAAGGTCGAAATCGGGACGGGTCAGGGTTTCCGGAGGAAACAGCCATTCCGCCTGCACCTCCGTGGCCTCCGCTCCCAGCGGCAGGATGCGGACGATCCGCATGTAGTCGGCGTGGCAGGCGATGAATGCCGATGGCAAGCTGACAAAGTATGTCTGGCCCATGGCGACTTCCGCCGCCCCCAGACCGGCCAGCGTGTCGCCTGCGGGCGAGCCGTCCGACGTCCAGCTCTCCGCACCTTCTCTCAGGCCGCCGACGTAACCGGGATCGCCGGTCGCCATGTGCTCCTGCCAGTCGGGCGCATCCCGGACCTTCGAAATGCGCCGGCCATAGATCGGCACGAGTTCACACAGTTCGGGGTGCACGTTCGGACAGTGCAGACACTCGTTGAAGTTCTCCCAGAACGTCTTCCAGTTGCAGGCCATCGTCTTTCGCCAGCTGTGTCCGGTCGACAGTGTTTCGAGCGGCCACCGACTGAAGACCTCGTTGCGTCTGCTGAAGCTTTCGTCAATGGAGGGCGGCTCGTCCGCCAGACACACGAAGACACATCCGCGCCATTCGAGAACGTGCACATCGAACAGTGCGTAGTCATCGCGATCGAAGTCCGGTGCTTCGGCAATCGAGGTCGTGCGCACGAGCCTGCCGTCGGACGCATAGGACCACTGATGGTAGGGGCAGACGATCAGACTCGACTTCATACGCCCCGCGTCTTGGGTACACAGCCTCGATCCGCGGTGCCGGCAGGTGTTGTGAAAGGCGCGTATCGTGCCCCCGGCGTCGCGCAGCACCAGAATGTTCTGTGTACCGATCTCGACGGTCCGGAATGTCATGGGATCCGAAAGCGCATCCGAACGGCAGACATATACCCATTGCCGGTACCAGATTTCGCGCAACTCACGATCATGGTGAGACGCGTCGTAGTACCAGATCGCGGGTAGTGTGGGCTCCGACCGTTTCAGCCCGTCGAAATCCTCGTTTCCGTCAAGGCGGATGGCCATGTTCGGTCGCTTCTCCGCTATGGTCTGCGCGAGAGATGTTCCGATCGGCGGACCGGTTTGGTAAGGGGGTGGACGACGGATCGCATCACGGATGAGATGGCGGACGGACGCTAGAACTTCTTCAGGACGGCGAGGAGAGCCGGCACGCTTCCGCCACGGGACTTGACGAAATTCTCGAACTCGCTGCGCAGGAACCGTGTCAGCCAGTATCCGACGACGCGGACGTCGGCGATCTTGTACCGGCCCTTTCTCAGGACCAGCTTCCAGCGGATCTTGTAGCGCGATCCCGTCGCCAGGCGAATCCGGGTGTCGACGAAATGAAACTTGCCGTCCTTGAAGCTCTTGGACCCCATTTCGAATTCGGCGACCTTGTACTCTTTGGTCTGGGTGGCGAAGTAATGCGCGATCACGCGCGCAACGCCGTTGTAGTACTGGCGGCGCTTCGACGGACTGAGGCCCTCCCGGTATTGACCGAGCGAGTATATCGCGATGGACGGCGTGTCCGCATGGCGGCGGATCACCTTGAGAAATGCCGACTGCGACTGGGTCTTGGCAGCGTTCTGGAGCTGGGCCGCGACCTGGTTCATGAACCCGACCGCGCGGTCCTGCTGGGCATTGGCGCTCGAACCGTAGGTCGCCACGACGAGGGTCAGGCACAGGCCCAGCATGAGGGCGGCCCATCTGCGGCGCGACGGCACGGTTGGCTTGCGTGTCTCAACGTCGGTCATGACCGGCTCCGGCATTCGGGAATCGTTCGGAAAACTTGTGCAGTATATCGGCCACGCCCGTCAATTGCGACATAATCAGGGCGCCGGCACGATGAAGTCCGGGACGATGCCGCTGCGCGCGATATAGGCCTCTTCGTCCAGACCTCGGAAAAGCCCGAAACCGGTCACCAGGATCGTTCGCCAGCCGGCCGCCGCCCCGCCGAGAACGTCGGTGTGCAGCGTATCGCCCACCATGGCGATGCGATGCGGCGCCGGGGTTCGGGCCCCGAGACGCTCGGCGACGATTTCGAACACGGAGGGAAAGGGTTTGCCGTGAAACTCCGGGGTTATGGCGATGCGGTCGGCGAGTTCGTGCGCAAAAAAGCCCGGCTCGCGCGAAAGACCCGTTTCGAGCGGCGCGACGAGGTCCGGGTTGCCCACGACAAGCGGGCGGGGCCGGCCCGCAAGGCTTTCGGACAGCATTTCCTGATGTCGCCTCGTCCATTGTCCCGCTCCCAGGAGCACGAAGCCGTCCACGCGGTCGTAGACCTGCCGGTCGAGGCCGAGCCGGACGGTACCGGCGGGCAGGTCCTCGAGACCCGCCTCGTCCCGGGTCCCCGCGCCCCAGACCATACCCTGCGGGTGGCCGGACAGCGCCCGTGACGCCGCCAGGCGGCTGGCGACGATTTCATCCGGCGCGAAGTCGAAACCGAGCCGGCCATACTTGGAGAATGCCGCGGCCGGCGGGAAGGAGGCGCCATTGGTCAGGACGAAGAAGCGCTTGCCCATGTCGCGCAAGGCGGCGATGCGCTCCGGCACGCCGGCAATCGCCTCGTCGCCGACGTTGAGAACGCCATAGGCGTCGAGCACGAAGACGTCGAACTCATCCGCCAGGTCGCGGAGCGAAGCCGCCCTGAGAAACGCAGATGGAAACGTCGCCGAAGGCAGTCGCCCGCGGACCTCCTCGTAACGCCGGAAAGCCCAGTCGGCGTCGTCGAACGGGCGAATGTCAGCGCGCACGCGGGTGACCGGACCGATTGCCTCGAGAACCGGCGCAACTCATCGGGCGCGCCATGCCTGGGTTCGGCGGAAAATCGCTTTCGAGGCGCCGGCATGAACCAGACGCGCGAGCGCGTTGGTGTAGAAAATCATCATGCCCATGGCCGCGGCGGGCGCGATATCGCCCGCATCGTCCATGTTGAGCACAGCGATCGAGGCCAGCGCCGTGTCCGTGCTGTAGAGGAAGACCACGGCCGACACGGTCGTCATCGCGTTGACGAAGAGATAGATCGAGATGTCGAGAATGGCCGGCATGCAGACCGGCACCGTCACGCGCGAGAACACCTTGTAGAATGGCTGCTTCAACGACGCCGCAACGGACTCGAACTCCGGGTCCATCTGCTTGAGCGCCGTCATCGCCGTCAGGTGCGACACGGTATAGAAGTGGGTCACCGTGCACACCACGAGGATCGCCATTGTGCCGTAGATGGGGTTCAGCGGGTTGGACGGGTTGTTGAAGAAGAAGATGTAGGCAAGCCCCAGCACCATCCCCGGTATCGCCATGGGCATCATGGCGAAGAACTGGATGACGCCGCGCACGAGGCCGAATCCCCTCGCCTTCTCGACCATGTAAGCGCCGGTGAACACGACCACCGTGCCGATGACCGCCGTCAGGAGCGCCATCTGGATGGAGTTGTAGTAGGAGTCCCAGCCGCCGCCGTCCATGACGTCGAAATTGTAGTTCTTCAGGGACAGGCTCAGGTCGTAGGGCCAGAACTTGATCAGGGCCGCGAACTGGCACACGCCGAGCAGCCCGACGATGAAAATCGCGATGGCACAGCAGCAGGCGAACATGATGCGGTCGAAGCGCCGGTCCGGCTTCGGCTCGTAGGGCACCGAACGTGCCGACAGGAGAGCCACCTGCTTCTTCTGGACCAGCCTGTCCACGACGAAGGCGGCAAGGGCCGGCACCAGGAGGACGACGCTGACGACCGCGCCCATGGAGAAGTTCTGCTGGCCGATCACCTGCTTGTAGATGTCGACCGCAAGCACGTTGAACTGCCCGCCGATCACCTTGGGCAGGCCGAAGTCCGTAATGACGAGGTTGAACACGACGAAGGCCGCGGAGATGAGCCCGTAGCGGGCGCCGGGCACGGTAACCGTCCAGAACGTCCGCCAGGGGCTCGTGCGCAGCGCGGTCGCCGCCTCGTAGAGCCGGGCGTCGGAAATGGAGAGCCCCGTCTGGATGATGATCAGGGCGTGCGGAAAGGTGAAGAACACCGAACCGATGACGATACCGATCGGCCCGTAGATCGAATAGCCGAACAGCAGTTCCTTGATCATGCCTTGGTTGCCGAACAGGTAGACCAGTGCAATGCCCGGCAGCAGCGACGGCACGAGAATCGGGGCCATCGCGATCATGCGGAACGCACCCTTGAAGCGCATGCAGCTTCGGGTCAGCGCATAGGCGAACAGGAAAGCGAGGGAAACCGTGATGACGGTGCTGATGAGCGCGATGAAAATGGAGTTGAAAATCGAGTTGAAGAGCGCTGGCGTCGCGAAATACTGACGGTAGTTGGAAAAGCCGACGCCGCGATCGGGACGCAGCACGACGCGGCGGAACTTGTTGCTGTCCAGTTCGACCCAGTCGGTGCCGACGAACCGTTCGCTGCCCACGAGAAACCCGTTTTCCGTCGGTCCAACATTGCGGATCCGGTACAAGGTCGGCGAGCGGAAACTGAAGTCGGGGAACAGCTCCGTGACCGGCAGGCGCCCGTCGGATGTGGTGGCCATGTCCTCCGGTCCGAAGGCCTTGACCTCATCGTTGATCTCGGCCGCCGTCCTGACAGGCCCCCACCCTTCACCCTTGTTCACCTGGAGTTCGAACGCGGCCAGGTTGAAGGTGTAGTCGTCGAACGACTTCGACACCATGGCGTAGAGAGGAAAGACGAGTGCCGCCAGCAGGTACAAGCCGACGATCACCAGGTAGCCGCACATGATCCAGCCGTCGCGGCTGGTCTTCGGCTTGATGACCGGGACGGCCTGTGCTGGTGCGTCCGAGGCGCTCATGCGGCCGTCCGCGGGTAGAGCCGGATACGATCCGGCGGCAGCGCTATGCGGACGTCGTCTCCCGAGGAGACACCGGTCCGGCGCACCATGTTGATCGAGAACTCGCCTTCGATGGACCGACCGTCGAACCCGGGCACGTCGATCGCGACGGTGAAGAAGGATCCGAGAAAGTCCATGGACGCGATCGAGGCGTCGACCAGGTTGTCGGTCTCGTTGCCGTCCCCGCCGACGATGACGTTCTCGGGCCGGATGGCGACCACCACGTCGTCACCGGCGGCGTAATCGCCGGTGTCGCAGGACAGGCGGCAGGACCCGACCGTCACCGCGCCGGCTTCCGCGACGCGGCCATCCATGAAATTCATGCGCCCGATGAAGTCCGCGACGAATGCCGTCGACGGCCGGCGATAGATTTCCATCGGCGAGCCGGTCTGGTCGATGACGCCGTGGTTCATGACCACGATGCGGTCGGCCATGCTGAGCGCCTCCTCCTGGTCGTGCGTAACCATGATGGTCGTCACGCCCAGGCGGCGCTGCAGGTCCTTGATCTCGTGTCGCAGGTGGACGCGGACCTTGGCATCGAGCGCGGAAAGGGGTTCGTCGAGAAGAAGTAGGCCCGGCGAGGTCGCGATCGCCCGGGCAAGTGCAATCCGCTGCTGCTGGCCGCCCGAGAGCTGCGCGGGATACTTTTCGCCCTGGTCGGGCAGGCCGACGAGGTCGAGAAGTTCGTCGACCCTGCGGCGGACATCGGCCTTGGGCGTGCGGGCGTTCTCGAGCCCGAAAGCGACGTTGCGCCGGACCGTCAGGTTCGGGAATAACGCATAGGACTGGAAGACGATGCCGAAGTCGCGCTCCGACGGCGGCAGGGCGGAAATGTCCCGGCCGGCCTGTTCGATGGTGCCGGACGTCTGGATGTCGAGACCGGCGATGGCCCTCAGGAAGGTCGTCTTGCCGCAGCCGGACGGACCGAGGAAACACACGAATTCGCCTTCCGACACATCGAGGGAGACCCTGTCGAGCGCCGTGAATGTGCCGAACTTCTTGGTGAGATTTTCTATGCGCAGATAGGGCGCCGCCCCGCCGGCGCTGCCGTCCTGTCGGTCGTTCATGGGATGTTGCCTCGGATGGATCGGCGGGCCGACGCGCCGCCATCGGCTGGAGTGTTATGCCGGATCGAACGGGAAACGACCCGGCCGGGATTCCGGCCGGGTCGCTGCTCGACCACCAGGGTCAGCTTTTCGGTTCGGACTTCGAGTCGTAACGCTTCTGCCATTCGCCGAGAATAGCCTTGCGGTTGTTGGCCGCAAACTCGAAATCGTTGTCGATCATCTTCTCCAGGAGATTGTCCGGGAAGTGTTCGACCGGCTTGGCAACGCCCGGCATTGCGACGACGGCATAGCCGGTATTGTACATTTCGTTGGCCGTCTTCGTGATCGACCAGTCGACCAGGGTCTTCGCGGCCTCGAGCTTGGACGTGCCCGCGACGATTGCGGTCGCTTCCATGTCCCAACCGACACCTTCGTCCGGAACGATGATGTCGATCGGGGCACCCGCGGCCTTCGACTTGGCGCCACGGAACGCGAAGGAAATGCCGATCGGGATCTCACCCGCGGCCGCCAGCTTGCACGGCTTGGAACCGGAATGCGTGTAGCGCGCGATGTTCTGGTGCAGGCCGTCCATGAATTCCCAGCCGCCCTTTTCGCCGAACATCTGCAGCCAGCTCGAGACGTCGAGGAAGCCGGTGCCGGACGAGTTCGGGTTCGGCATGATCACGTGACCCTTGTATTTCGGGTCGAGGAGATCCTTCCAGGTCTTGGGCGGCGTCAGGTTGTGCTTTTTCGCTTCCACGGTGTTGTAGCAGACCGCGGCGACCCACGCGTCCATTCCGACCCATGCCGGCGGATTGGACTTGTCGACGAATTTCTTGTCGAGCTTTTCGACACCCTTGGGCGCGTACGGCTCGAGCATGCCTTCGCTCTTGAGCAGCAGGAGCGACGTCGCGGCCAGCCCCCAGACCACGTCGGCCTGCGGATTGTTCTTTTCGGCCAGAAGCTTGGCCGTCACGATGCCGGTCGAATCGCGCACCCACTTGATCTTGATGTCGGGGTGATCCTTGTTGAAGGTCTCCGCGTAGCGCTTGAGATCCTCGGCTTCCACAGCCGTATAGACCGTCAGTTCCGTTTCGGCGCGTGCCAGGCCTGCGCCCAGCATGAGAGCCGTCAGGCCGAATGTCGCTCCCGAGAGAACCCTCGAGAAGATGGTGTTTTTCATTTCAGCAATCCTCGTTTGTCCACCAGCTTGATGCCGGCGGACCCCTCTCCTGTCTTACCCGATACCCGTACATGGCCAAGCCGGCCGCGTACAGGGTGGTCACAGCCACAGGCAACCGGACCGTCCCCGATGCCTGTAACCCGTTATTATGAACAGTATTTGACAGGTGTACAGTCTATCGGAAAATCAGCCCTTGACCTATCAAACCGCGCGGCATCAACATAAATCAAATCGTCATTGATGATGCGAATTATAGGTGAGGCTTATGTATTATTCGCAACTGCGCGCGTTCCATGCGGTGGCGCAACATGGCGGCTTCTCGAATGCCGCGGCAAAGCTGAACCTCACGCAGCCGGCCATTTCGGACCAAGTCCGTAAACTCGAGGAACGCTTCGACGTCACCCTGTTCGACCGGAACAGGCGTGCGGTTCGCCCCACGGATCTGGGCGAACGGCTGTTCGCCATCACGCGGCGCATGTTCGACATGGAGGCCGAGGCCGTCGAACTGCTCACCGAAAGCCGTACCCTGAATGTCGGCCACATCAATGTGTCGGCCGATTCACCGAATCATTCGACCCGTCTCATCGAGAGGTTCCGCCGCCAGTACCCGGGCATTACGGTTTCTCTGCACATCTGCAATTCTGAGCACGCGCTCCAGCGTCTCGTCGACTACGACGCCGACGTCGCGATCATCTCCCATGAACCCGAGGACACACGGCTCGAAACGAGAACCCTGAGCGAGGACGACATCATCGCCTTCGTGCGTCCGGACGACCCGCTGGCGGCCCGCGGCTGGATCGGGATGAAGGAACTGTCGCGCCATCCCGTCATCATGCGCGAGGAAGGGTCCAACACGCGCCGCACGATCGAGGCGGAGGCGCACCGGCTTGGCCTGACGATCAACATGGTCATGGAAGTCAACAGCCGCGAGGCGATCCGCGAAGCGGCGGTGTCGGGGCTCGGCATCGGGGTGCTCTCGCGCCCGGAATTCAGCGACGACCGCAGGCTGGCGGCCCTCGACATCCGGGACTGCAAGCGCACCGTTCCCGAGGCGATGGTCTGCCTCAAGGAGCGCGCCCACTTGCGTCTGGTCAAGGCATTCTGGTCGGTCGCCGACGAGGACGCACCGCGGGAACAGCCCTGACCGCGCGCGGGCGCAGCGCTACTTCTTCAGGTAGGCGAAAAGCGCGTTGAAGTCGCCCTTGTTGGCGCGCAGCACCTTGGTGAACTCGTTGCGCATATGGGCGGAAAGCCAGACGCCGTAGACCTGGATATCGAGGATCCGGTAGCCACCGCCGCTTCCGGACACCAGCCACTTGATCGGGCTCGATTTCGTGTTCCCGGCGTACACGACCTTCGTTTCGACCACGACGTAGCGGCTTCCGCGCTTGCGGCTGCCCTCGACCTGCATCTTGTTGCCGGCAAACTGGTCCGCATATCTGGTGAACAGGCGTGCGGTGAAGCCCTCGACCAGACGCTTGTATTCCGCCGCCTTGGAGGACGGAAGTTTCCTGCGATACTTGCCGAGAAGCTGGGGCGCGACGGAGCGGATCGACGAATACCTGCGCAGCATGCTGCGGAACCCGGAATTGAGCCGCTCCTTGGAGCCGCCCGCCCTGGCCGTTTTCACGGCCTGGTTGCCGACCTGGCTGGCATATTTCTCGGGTCCGTTCAGGGCATGGCCTTGTCCGGTTCCGGCGAGGAACAGCGCAAGGGCCGTGAACACGATGATCGCTCCGACAATGCCGGATCGCCGATCGGGAAGATATCCTGCAATTGTTCCGTTCATTCGATTTCCCCCGGACTCCCTGTTCTGACCTGCGTTGACTTTCCGTCAACCTTGTTTTCACCTGCCCGCAGCCTTCATGAGAATCGCACCTGAGGCCTCATGGGTATAATAGGCGCGAAACGCGGTCTGGCCAATGTGCTTGGACCATACGCGCAAAATGTGAATATTTGGCAACGCCGTCCCGGCGCACGTGCCGGGTGGCCAGAGTTTTCGACGACTGACAACGTCTCAACTACAGGTGGGCAGGCCATGGTCGACGCGATGCGCAACACTTTCGACAACGAAGACATCAGGCAGAAGGACCAGGCGCACTTCCTGCACCCCTGGCAGCATTTCGATTCCTTCAAGGAAGAAGGGTCGATGGTCATCACCCATGGCGAAGGATCCTGTGTCTACGATGCCGAGGGCAACCGGTATATCGACGGCATCGGCGGCATGTGGTGCGTCAATCTCGGTTACGGGCGCGACGAACTCGCCGACGTGATGGCCGAACAGGCGCGCCGTCTGCCCTATTTCTCGACCTTCGTGGACACCACGAACCCGCCGGCGGCGGAACTGGCCGCAAAACTCGCCGAAATCGCGCCGGGCGACATCAACCACGTCATGTATTCGTCGAGCGGATCGGCGTCCGTAGACTCGGCGATCCGCCTCGCCCATTACTATCACAGCCGGCGCGGGAACCCGTCCAAGCGACATGTGATCTCGCGCAAGAGCGCCTATCACGGCAGCACCTATCTCGGCATGTCGCTGACAGGCAAGGCGACGGACCGCTCGCCCCACTTTCACTACGAAACCTCGATCATCCACCACATCTCGGCCCCCAACTTCTACCGGGCCGAGGACGGTCTCGACGAAGCGGCGTTCTGCGACGGACTGGTGGCGGAGTTCGAGGCGAAGATCGCCGAGATCGGCGCCGACCGGGTGGCCGCGTTCATCGCGGAGCCGATCATGGGGGCCGGCGGCGTTGTCGTCCCGCCGGCGGACTACCTGCCGCGCATGCACGACGTGTGCCGCCGCAACGATATCCTCTACGTGTCAGACGAGGTCGTGACCGCGTTCGGCAGGCTGGGTCACATGTTCGCCTCGCAGGACGAGTTCGGCATCCAGCCCGACATCATCATCTGCGCGAAGGGTATTTCGTCCGGCTACATTCCGCTTGGCGCCACCCTTCTGTCGGACGGCATCTACGAGGCGATCAGCGCGCCCGACCCGGACGCGTGGTTCACCCACGGGTTCACCTATTCCGGTCATCCCGTCGCCTGTGCGGTCGGTTTGCGCAATATCGAGATCATGGAACGCGAGAACATCTGCGCGCATGTGCGTAACGTGGGCGACCATTTCGAGGCGCGCCTGCAGGAGCTTCGCGACCTGCCGCTGGTGGGCGACGTGCGGGGCCGCCGGTTCATGATGTGCGTGGAGTATGTTGCCGACAAGGAGACCAAGGAGCTGCTGCCCGACGAGGTGAACATCTCGAAGCTGATTTCAGACCGTTGCGAGGCAGCCGGGCTTTTCGTGCGCCCGATCGCGCATCTGAATGTCATGTCGCCGCCCCTGGTCATCACCCGTGCGGAGGTCGACCAGGTCGTCGACACGCTGAAATCGAGCGTGTTGTCGGCCCATGCCGCCTTGTGCGACGAAGGCGTGGTCGCGGCCTGAGGACCGGAGCGGCATGACCATCCGGCCCGGCCGGGCCTGGCACGAGACGCTGGCGCTGCTGTGCGCGGAACCGGACGCGCCCGCGTTCGAGGAGAGGCTGCTGGACGGCATTGGCGGGTTCGTCGGCTTCTCGTCGGCCATGATCGCGCTCTATGAACCGGACAAGGCGCCGGTCATCGTCCATGACCAGCTCGACCATCCCGACCGGCAGACCTTCCAGAACGACTACCTGGCGGGCATCTATCTCGTCAGTCCCTTCTACGCGGAGGCGATGAAGAGCCCCGGCCCGATGGTCCGGCGCCTGCGGGATATCGCCCCGGAGGGGTTCCGGAAAAGCGAGTACTACCGGGCCTATGTGGATCGCATCGGGTTCACGGATCTCGCAGGGCTCTTCCTTCCCGCCGGCCATGGCCGCACGCTGCTCGTGTCGCTTGGCCGCGGGCGCGAGGAGCGTCCCTTCAGCATTTCGGACGTCCGCCGGCTCGACGACATCCTGCCGATGCTCGGCCATCTCGCGCCGCAGCGATGGGGCGACCGGATGTCGGAGGCGGCCGGGCGCGAAGCCCACGCCCGGCTCTCGGCCACGTTCGAATCCTTCGGCAAGGACTGTCTGACGGCAAGGGAAGCGGAGGTGACGCGGCTGATCCTGTCGGGCCATTCCTCCAAGTCGATCGCGCGCCTGATCTCCATCTCCAGCGAAACGGTCCGGGTGCACCGGCGCAACATCAACGCCAAGCTCGGCGTGACCTCCCAGGGCGAACTCTTCTCGCGCTTTCTCGGGGAACTGGGACTGAGCCTGCCCGGGCAGTGACGACCCGTAATGCGATTGCGGTATGGCGGGCCGGCGCCCCGCGGCCTTAAGATCGGCCTCATCGGAACAGCGAACGGATGACGAGGTCGAGATGACGGGCGACAGCACGCACACCACTCCCCTGCAGGCACGCGTACCGGGAGGCGGCACTCCGGAAATGACGGACTGGGGCATGAAATCCGAGTCGGGACGTCTGCGCGACGTTCTCCTCGGCCCGGCGGAGACCTTCCACTGGATGGAGGACAACGCGGCCTACAGTTCCCTCGTCCGCGACACGCTGCGCAAGGGCTACACGTTCGACAAGCAACTCGCCATGCGCCAACACCGTGAGATGGTGGATGCCTACAGGCAGGCCGACGTGAACGTGCATTTCCTCGACCAGAACCCCGGCACGCCCTATCAGGTCTATGCCCGCGACTCGAGCTTCATGACCCCCTGGGGCGCGGTGATCTGCCAGCTCGCCAACCCGCGGCGGCGCGGCGAATACGCCGAATGCCTGCGCTTCTATCTCAGCCACGGCATCCCGATTTACGACATGGTGAGCGTGGGCAATTTCGAGGGCGGCGACTGCAACATCATCGCGCCGGGCTGCGCGCTGATCGGCTACACCGATTTCCGCGGCGAGGAGGTGTCCGCCCGCCAGATCGGCGGCTGGTTCGAGGACGAGGGATGGGAAGTCAAATACGCGCCTATCGACCAGTTCTACGTCCATATCGATCTCATGGTCTGCATGCTCAACGAGAAATGCGCGGCGGTGTGCCTCGACACCACCGAGGACGACGTGGTGGAGTGGATCAGGTCCAAAGGCATCGAGATCGTCCCGGTGAGCTTCAGGGACACCATGGCGCTCGGCTGCAACGTCATGTCGCTCGGCGGCGACCGGATACTCTCCAACGCCGGCAGCAAAGGGCTCAACGAGAAGCTCCGGGCGCTCGGTTTCGAGGTCTACGATCCGGACATCTCCATGTTCACCATGGCCGGCGGCGGCATCCACTGCATGGCCCAGCCACTGCGCCGCGACGCCGCCTGAGCAGCCTCTGCCATCACGTGCCTGAATATGGAACGATCCCGGTCCGCCCGTACGGGCGACCGGGACACGATGTCCCGGTTTCGGTCACGTGCTCTGGTTCACACACCCGCAGCAGCTGGATGCCGGCTTTCGCCGGCAATTCGGATATGGGCCGAATTCCTGACGAAAGTCAGGATCCAGCTGCATCCCGCGCGATCAAGCAAAAAAACCCGTCCCTGCCTCGGCTGGACGACGGGTCGCTCCCGGTCCGCCTGCGCCGGCATCCGGGCTATGCCGCCCGGTGCGCAGTCCCGCCTCTGGTGCATAGACTCGCAGCACCTGGATGCCGGCTTTCGCCGGCAATTCGGGCCTCAGCGAATTCCTGACGAAAGTCAGGATCCAGCTGTGTCCTGCGAGCCTAGCCGTGGAAGTCATTCCCCGCACGACTGTAGGCGTTGATGCCGGATACTGCCCAGCGACGGGCGCAACCGCGATCAGTGCAGGACAGGCTTGCCGGAATCGGTCATTGTCCGCACCACGCGAAACGAACGGAGCAGGCGATGAGCGATCAGGACGTATTTTCCTCCATGCTGGGGGCGAGCGAGGCGGAAACCGTGAAGATCCTCATCGATCTCGTGGCTGTCATGTCGAATTCCGGCGCGGTCGCGCTGGAGGACATCGAGTCGCAGCTCGCGCGCACCCACGCGGATATCGAGGCCCGTCAGCCGGGTATTCCCACGGCCAAGTACAAGGCCCTGCTGCGGTTCATCGAGGCCATGAAAGAAGCCGGCGACGCCAAGCTCTCCTGACGCGACGGGTGTATTCAGTTCCCGTTTTCGCTTGAGTTCGGGACGGTCCCGGATGGCCCTGCGGGCCTCCGGGAGACAGCGTGGCGGTCGGACGACGCTCAGGCCCGGACCGTTCCCCGGTCGCGCGACAGCGCGGGCCGGGGCCGTTCCGGATGAAAGACGGAGTTCGGGACGGTCCCGGATGGCCCTGCGGGCCTCCGGGATACGGTGTGGGAGAATCGAGAGTTCCGGCGGGGCTCCGGGACACGGGTTCGGTCAGGCGACCTTTCTGTCGAGCTCGTCCTCGATGAAGACGCGGATGATGGTGTCCATGTCGGGTTCGCTGGTGAAGCCGAGGTCTACCGCGCGGTCGGCGCGGAACTGGCGCGGCCAGCCGGCGACGATGCCCGAAATGAACTCGTCTTCCTGCCAGTCGATGCGCGAAACCGGTTCGGAACCAGCCACGCGACCCAGCGACTCGACCATTTCGCCGACGGTGACCGCGATCCCCGGCATTGTGAGGTTGCGGCGCGGTCCGATGCGGTCTCCGTCCAGACCCGCGGCATGGATCAGGAAACCGACCGCAGACCGCGGCGAGGCCATCCAGTGCATGACGTCGTCCTTAACCGGACAGACGGCGCGATGCCCCGTCAGAGGTTCGCGGATGATGCCGGAAAAAAAGCCCGACGCCGCCTTGTTGGGCTTGCCGGGACGCACGCAGATCGTCGGCAGGCGTATCCCGACACCGTCGAACATGCCCTTGCGGGTATAGTCGGCCAGCATGAGTTCGCCCATGGCCTTCTGCGCGCCATAGGACGTCAGCGGCGTGGAGTGGAAGTCGTCGCCGATCGCCTCCGGGAACGGCGCGCCGAACACGGCGATGGAACTGGTGAAGACCAGGCGCGGCGCAAAACCGCCGGCACGCACGCATTCGTAGAGCGCACGCGTGCCGTCGAGATTGATCGCGTAGCCCTTGTCGAATTCGAGTTCCGCCTCGCCGCTCACGATCGCGGCAAGATGGAAGATCACGTCCGGCTGAAACGCACCAAGCCGGTCGTATGCGCCCGGCTGCGAAATGTCGACGGCCTGCGTCTCGATCTCGAAGCCCGCGTCCACCGGGGCTTCCGGGGCGACGACATCGATCAGCAGCATCCTGGATATGGGCTGTCCGTTGAGCGTGCCGTCGGCGACGAGCCGGTCGGTCAGCTTGCGGCCGACAAGGCCCGCCGCACCGGTCATGGCGATCTTCATGCCGGTCAGACCCCCGCGTCGTAGGCGACGACCTTCTGGCGCTGTTCGCCGAGACCGTCGATGCCCAGATGCATCTCGTCACCGGCCTTCAGGAAGAGCGGCGGCGACATGCCGAGACCGACGCCGGGCGGCGTCCCGGTCGGGATCACATCGCCCGGCATGAGCGTCATGAACCGGCTGATGTAGCTGACGACCGTCTTGACGTCGAAAATCTGGGTGCTCGTGTTTCCGGTCTGGCGACGTTCTCCGTTCACGTCGAGGAACATGGCGAGGGCCTGAGGGTCCGGTATTTCGTTGGCCGTCACCATCCACGGCCCGATCGGCGCAAAGGTGTCGTGGCTCTTGCCCTTGACCCACTGGCCGGAACGTTCGATCTGGTCCTGGCGTTCGGACACGTCGTTGACAACGCAGTATCCGGCCACGTGGTTGAGGGCATCTTCCTCGGAGACGTACCGCGCGACCTTGCCGATGACGATGCCGAGCTCGACTTCCCAGTCCGTCTTCACGGAGTTCGGCGGCAGGACGACATCGTCGTTGGGGCCGGAAATCGACGTTATGGCCTTGCTGAACAGGACCGGTTCCTCGGGGATCGGCAGACCCGATTCCTCGGCGTGATCGGCATAGTTCAGACCAACGCAGATCAGCTTCGAAATCCCGCCGACACAGGGGCCGAGGCGTGGCGTACCCGGCACGGCCGGCAGCGAGGCCGGGTCGAGCGCCGACAGTCTCTGCAGGCCCTCCGGCGAGATCGCGTCGCCGTCTATGTCGGCCACATGTCCGGACAAATCCCTGATCGTGCCGTCCGCGTCGAGCAGACCGGGTTTCTCGGCGCCCGCAGGCCCGTAACGCAAGAGTTTCATATCGTGTTTCCTATCCCCCTTGTTGACCGGCCCCGCCGGCCCGCACCCCAAATCGTCGTGAACATAGAGGCCCGCGAATCCCGCGCCAAGTGGCGCACGTGCCGCGGACCGGAAAAGTCCGCCTCAGTTGGACAGACCGCCGTCGATGATCGCCGCCGTGCCCGTCATGAACACGCTGTCGTCGCTGGCAAGGTAGACCGCGAGCTGCGCGATTTCCTCCGCCGTCCCGAGACGACCCATGGGCTGGCGGGCAATGAAATCCTTCTTCGCCTGCACCGGATCGTCGAAGGCTGCGATGCGCTCGTCGAGGGACGGGCTCTGGACCGTGCCCGGGCAGATCGCGTTGCAGCGGACGCCCCTGCCGACGAAATCGGCGGCGACCGACTTTGTGAGGCCGATCACAGCAGCCTTGCTCGCCCCGTAGGCGAACCGGTTGGGGATGCCGTTGATCGACCCGGCCACCGAGGCGACGTTCACGATCGATCCGCCGCCCGCGTCGAGCATGGCCGGCAACATCGCCCGGATCAGCCGGTACATGGACTTCACGTTCAGGTCGAAGGAGAAGTCCCAGTCCTTCTCCTCGCATTCGAGGATCGACCCGTGATGAACGTATCCGGCACAATTGAACAGCACATCCAGGGCGCCGGCCTGCGCGGCGGCCGCGCTGACGGCCTGGCCGTCGGTCACGTCCAGCCGCTGGACCACCGCGACGCCCGCGTCCGTGAGTCCGTCGAGCTTGGCCTCGTCGAGGTCGGTCGCGATGACATGCGCCCCTTCGCGGGCGAAGGCCATGGCCGTGGCCCGTCCGATTCCCTGGCCGGCAGCCGTGACAAATGCCTTCTTGCCTTCAAGTCTCTTCGACATTCCTGTTTTTCCGTATGCTTGCTGTATCGGTCAGTGCGAGTCGCGCGGGACCTGCCGAGACACTTTCTGGTAGGCGACGGCGTTTTCGAGAACACCGCCGTCGCCGAGTTCGCCGACGTAGTTCCGATAGATTTCCTGCCACGGCGTCTGGTGGGCGGGATACTCGATCTTGAGTTCGGCCCGTCGGCTTGCCAGTTCTTCTTCGGATATCAGGATGTTGGCGGATGCGTCGTTGAGGTCGATGCGGATCATGTCGCCGGTCCTCAGAAGCGCGAGTCCGCCACCGGTCGCCGATTCCGGCGAGGCATTGAGGATCGACGGGCTGCCCGAGGTGCCGCTCTGGCGGCCGTCGCCCATGCAGGGCAGTTCGGTCACTCCGCGTTTCACCAGGGCATCGGGCGGCAGCATGTTGACCACTTCCGCCGATCCCGGATAACCGACGGGGCCGGTGCCGCGGATGACCAGGATGCAGTTCTCGTCGATCTCGAGTGCCGGATCGTTGATCCGGTCGTGATAGTCCTCCGGCCCCTCGAAGACGATCGCGCGGCACTCGAAGGCATCCGGATCGCCGTCGCGTTCGAGGTATTGCTTGCGGAAGGTGTCTGAGATCACGCTGGTCTTGAGCAGGGCATTGTCGAACAGGTTCCCGGACAACACCATGAAGCCCGCGTTTTCCATCATCGGATCGCCGTAAGGTCTTATGACGTCGTGGTTTTCCACTTTCGTTTCGCGGCAGTTGTCACCCATGGTACGGCCGTTGACCGTCATGGCGTCCTCGTGAATCCGGCCGGCGCCCATCAGTTCGTTGACCACGGCGGGCACGCCGCCGGCGCGGAAATAATCCTCGCCCAGGTACTCCCCGGCCGGCTGGACGTTCACCAGCAGCGGAATGTCGTGACCATAGGTTTCCCAGTGCTTGACGGGCAGGTCGACGCCCACGTGGCGCGCGATCGCGTTCAGGTGGATCGGGCAGTTGGTCGACCCGCCGATGGCGCTGTTCACCGCGATGGCGTTCTCGAACGCCTTTTTGGTCATGATGTCGGACGGCTTGAGGTCCTCCCAGACCATGTCGACGACGCGCTTGCCGGTCTCGTAGGCGATCTGGCCGCGCTGGCGGTATGGCGCGGGAATGGCCGCGCAGCCAGGCAGGGACATGCCCAGGGCCTCGGCGAGAGAGTTGGTCGATGTCGCCGTGCCCATGGTGTTGCAGTGGCCCGCGCTCGGCGTCGACGACGCGACGATCTCGATGAACTCGTTGAAGTCGATCTCGCCGGCGGCCATCATCTCGCGCGCCTTCCAGACGATCGTGCCGGAGCCCGTGCGCTGCCCCTTGTAATTGCCGTTCAGCATGGGCCCGCCCGACAGCACGATGGCCGGTATGTCGACGGTCGCGGCGGCCATGAGGCAGGCCGGCGTGGTCTTGTCGCAACCGGTCATCAGCACGACGCCGTCGATGGGATAACCGAACAGCACTTCCACCAGACAGAGATAGGCGAGGTTGCGGTCCAGCGCGGCCGTCGGCCTCTTGCCTGTCTCCTGGATCGGGTGAACGGGGAACTCGATGGTCACGCCGCCCGCGGCATGGATGCCGTCACGCACGCGCTTGGACAGTTCGACGTGGATCCGGTTGCACGGCGACAGGTCGCTGCCGGTCTGGGCGATACCGATGATCGGCTTGCCCGACCGGAGTTCGTCCATGGTCAGGCCATAGTTGAGATACCGCTCCAGATAGAGCGCGGTCATGCTCGGGTTATGCGGATCGTCGAACCACATCCGGCTGCGCAACTCTTCCGGTGACTTCTTCCTGTCGCCCATGTTTCCCCACCTCGGTTTTCTTGATTGCCCGGCGATCCTAGCCGATGGGGGGCCGAGATCAAACCGCCAAATCGCGCCCGCGCCATGACTTCCGTCAGTTGAGATTCAGATTCAACTGGGCTGCTTTTTATATATATTTCAAACTGTTGCGAACCATATCTTACAGTCTGATTCAATCACCCGGGATGGAACCGACAGGCCTTGGACGTGGCGGAGCTATGTCTGCTCGCGCACCACGCGTTCACGGCGCAGCAGGTAGAGTCCGCTGGCAACCACGATCAGGGCGCCCACCGCGGTCCAGAGGTCGGGAACGTCGCGGAAGACCAGGTAGCCCAACGCCACCATCCAGACGATCTGGGAATACATGAATGGGGCGATATGCGACGCCGGCGCGTAATCGTGGGCTGCCGTCAGCAGCCAGTGGCCGATCCAGCCGAAAAACCCGATGGCAAAGAGCAGCACCCAGATCATCGGCCCGGACGGGGCCTGCCACGTGCCCGGCATGAGCGGCGTGAGGGCGAGGCAGGCGATCAGGGTGACATAGACCTGGGAGGTTCGCGCGCTGTCGGAGCCCGCGATCTTGCGCGTGACGATGTTGTAGATGGCGATGCAGATGGCGCTGCCGACGGACAGGAGCGCAGGCCACTGGAACGCGTCGGACCCGGGTCGGGTGACGATGAGAATGCCGCACAGGCCGACCAGGATTGCGCCCCAGCGGCGTGGCCCGACCGTTTCCCCCAGCACGAACACCGAAAGCAGCGCCACCAGAAGGGGCGCGGTGAACAGGATGGAGACGGTCTGGGCGAGTTGCAGGTACTGAAGCGCTACGAAGTTGAAGGCGGTCGAACAGAAGAGCAGGATCGAGCGCAGGATCTGCAGCTTGAGGTGCTTGGTCTTCAGGTAACGCGTGTCGCGCCACGGGGCGCTCACAAGCAGGGCGAAACAGAAGTTCACCAGGTAGCGCATCCAGACGATCTGCAGGACGGGCAGTTCCTGGGCGAGGTACTTGGCCCCGGCATCGAGCAGCGAAAAACACAAGACGCTGGCCGTGACCAGCATGACGGCCCGCAGGAAGTCACGCCGTTCTGCCGGCACTGCTGTCGTGATCGCCATGGCCGAATGCCCCCCGCCCTAGCGCTTCGGCCCGCGCGGCGGCCGCGCCCGGCTCAATAGGTGGCCCGTCCGCCGGACAGGTCGAATACCGCCCCGGTCGTGAAGGAACAGTCCCGCGAGGCCGCAAACGCGACGGTGGCCGCCACCTCGTCCACGGTGACGAAACGTCCGCGGGGGATCTTCTGGAGCATGTAGTTGATGTGTTCCTCGGTCATCTGGTCGAATATCCGGGTGCGTGCGGCGGCGGGCGTGATGCAGTTGACCGCGATATCCCTGTCCGCCAGTTCCTTGCCAAGGGATTTCGTCAGCGCGATGACGCCCGCCTTTGCCGCGCTATAGGCGCTGGCGTTGGGATTGCCTTCCTTGCCGGCGATCGAGGCGACGTTGACGATGCGCCCGTAACCCGCATCGATCATGTGCGGCACCACCGCCCGGCAGCAGTTGAAGACACCGTTGAGATCGATATCGATCACCCGGCGCCATTCGTCGACCGGGTACTCCCATACCGTGGCGTTCATCCCGGCAATGCCGGCGTTGCAGACCAGAATGTCGATCCTGCCGAACTCTGACTTGACCGCTTCGGCCGCGGCGCCGACGTCTTCCGGGGACGTGACGTCGACCTTCGTGCCGCTCACGGTTCCCTTCGCACCCAGTTCCTCCACGGCCTGTTCCAGAACCGCATCGTCCATGTCCCAGAGCGACACCGACGCTCCGGACGCGAGAAATCGCTTGGCCACGGCCTTGCCGATGCCCTGGCCCGCGCCTGTGACGATGGCGGTCTGTCCGTCGAGATCGATCCTGTTCATTTTTTTCCTTTCACTGGCGCGCTTTCGTGCGCTGTCTTGCGGTGCCCTGTTCTATCCACCCAACCGGCAATCCAGTCAAACCGGAAATCGGGTTTCAGAACGGACCGAGCGCTTCAGCATAGCGGCGCACGCAGTCGAGGCCGAACGCGGTCGGTGTCATCGCCGGTGCCCGGTCCAGCACCGAATCGGGCGCGAGGCCCATCCGGGCTGCCGTCAGGCGCTTGCCGTAACACAGGAGATGCGGGATCGACTGCATGACGAAGACGATCGCCGGTGCGATGGCCTCGTACATCCGTTCGGCCTCCTCAAGGCGCCCTTCCGTCCATGCCTCGTAGAGCGCGACCTGCCGGTCGAAACAGTCCGGAGCGGGGATCATCCCCGCGCAGCCGGCCCGCAGGTTGTCAGGCAGTTCGAGGCCGCCGCGTCCGTTGAAGACCCTGAAGACACCCTGCGTCGCCTCGACGAGGTGCGCGATCTCCACGGCAGGGCCCTCGCCCTTGAGCAGGCAGACATTCGGGTGATTCCGGTTCAGGACCTTCAGACCGTCGACCGACAGCGCCACGTTGATGAGGCCCGGCGCGTTCTGGAGCGCCACCGGCAGGGTACTCGCCTCGGCGACCCTGCCAAAAAACTGGACATATTCGGTTTCGGACAGGTTCGGCACCGGCGGCGGCTGCAGGATGACCCAGTCGACGCCCAGATCGGCGGCGGCCCGGACCATCTCGATCTGTCCCGTCACGGTCGGTTCGGCGATCGTGATCGCCAGCGGACAGGCGCCCGAGACATCTTCGGCGAGCCATTCCATCACCTGGCGGCGTTCGGCCGTGGACAGTTTCGAGACCTCCGTCGCCAACCCCAAAGCGGCCATGCCGGCGGGCGCGTGAGCAAGGCAGACCTCGACCTGCCGGCGCATCAGAGACCGGTCGAGTTCTTCGCGTTCGTCGAAATACGCGTAGAGGATGGGCCAGATCCCGCGCCTGTCGGCGGCCTGACCGGTTTGAGCCACCATCACACTGCCGACGTCATGTCGGATCGACCTCGCCCAGGGCACGAAGGACCCCCTGCGCGATGCTGTCCGTTCCGTCGCTTCCGCCCAATTCGCAGGACTGGAGCCCGTACTCGCCAAAAGCCGTGTCGACGGCGCGCTCGATCAGCCGCGCGGCGCGCACGCACCCCGGGTCGTCATGCTTGCGTCCCAGCCAGTCGAGCATCATGGCGCCGGACAGGTACATGGCGGTCGGATTGGCGAGCCCCTGTCCCATGATGTCCGGCGCACTGCCGTGGCACGGCTGGAACACCGCGTGATTCTCGCCGATGTCTGCCGACGGTGCCATGCCGAGCCCGCCGATGAGGCCGGCCCCCAGATCGGACAGGATGTCGCCGAACATGTTCTCGGTCACCAACACGTCATATTCCCAGGGCCGGCGCACCATGTTCAGCGCCATGGCGTCCACATAGGCATGGTTCGCCGTCACATCCTGGTTGAGTTTCGCCCGTTCGTCGAAAATCGACCTGAAATACGCCAGGGAAGCGAACACGTTCGCCTTGTCGACGCAGGTGACCACTCCCGGCTGCCCGTCCTCCCGTCGCTGACGACCAAGCGCGAATGCGAAGTCGAACAGCTTCTCGCAGGTCTCGCGGGTGATCACCATGGTGTCCGTGGCGCGGTCGGCGCTGACCACGCCCTTGCCGTGGGAAGCGAAGAGGCCTTCCGTGGACTCTCGAATGAGGACGAAGTCCAGTTCCTGCCCCCTGGGGTCGGCCAGTGGCCCGGGGACGCCGCGCACGGAGCGTACGGGACGCACGCCGGCGAAGAGCCCAAGATCGAACCGCAGATCGAGTTGCGGCGCGATTTCCGTGCCGTTTTCGTATCGGACGCTCGGCAGGCCCATAGCGCCAAGAAGGATCGCGTCCGCGTCCGCCGCGGTTGCGCGCGCGTCCGGTGAAAACGCCTCGCCGGTGTCCGCGTAGGCCTGCGCGCCGGCGCGCACCTGCTCGTGGCGAAGCTGTGTCCCGTTCCCGCATCTGACCAACGCCTCGTCGACGATATCCAGGCAGGCCGGCATGATTTCCGGCCCGATACCGTCGCCGGCAAGCACAGCGATCCTGAAGGTCTTCCCCTCGCTCATTCGGATTTCCTCATGTGTTGTTGTCGTTCTTCTCAGCGGCACGCGGCCCCCGCGCCGCACGGAGACGTATGGGTGACGGCAACCGGTTTTCCCGTCAAGCCCGCAATGGCGGACTTGACGGCATCGTCCGGGTTCGCCCACGGTGCGCGCGGTTCTAATACAAGACAGGAAGACCCATGAGTCCGATACTGGGATGCGTCGCCGACGACCTTACCGGCGCGACAGACCTCGCCCTCATGCTCAAACGAAACGGCATGTCCGTCGTGCAGATGATCGGCGTTCCTTCGCCCGCCACGGCGGTTCCCGACGCCGATGCCATCGTCGTGGCTCTCAAGTCCCGGACCATTCCTGCGCAAGAGGCGGTCGAGATGTCGCTTGCGTCCCTCGAATGGCTCAAGGCGGCAGGTTGCCGGCAATATCTGTTCAAATACTGTTCCACGTTCGATTCCACCGACAGGGGCAACATCGGTCCGGTGACGGACGCCATGATGACGAACCTGCAGACCGGCATCAGCATCGCCTGCCCGGCCTTTCCCGAGAACCGGCGCACCGTCTACCAGGGGCATCTGTTCGTCGGCGACCGCCTGCTGTCGGAATCTCCCCTCAAGGACCACCCGCTCACGCCGATGACCGATGCCGACCTCGTCCGGGTCCTGCAGAGGCAGTCCCGGGCCAGGGTCGGACTGGTCGCCTTCGAGACAGTCGAGGCGGGCGCCGACGCCATCGCCACGGCGCTGGACAGTCTTGCGGCAGACGGCCCCGCCATCGCCATCGTCGATGCGGTCTCGGACCGCCACCTCGAAACCATAGGGCGCGCGGTGAGCGACCTGCCCCTGCTGACGGGCGGATCGGGCATCGCCATGGGCCTGCCCGAAAACTACCGGGTGCGAGGCTGGCTGCGGGATGCAGCCGGTGACGACCGGTTTGCGCCGCCATCCGGCAAGACGCTGTGCATCGCGGGAAGCTGTTCGGAGGCGACTCGGGGCCAGATCGCCGAGGCCCGTACCGAAATGCCGGTTTTCGACGCGGATGCCGAGCGCATTCTGAAAGGCGAGCCGGTGCTCGAGGAAGCCCGGGCCTGGCTGGGCGAGACGCTTGCGGCCGGTCCGGCGCTGGTGTGTTCGAGCGACGACCCCGCCCACGTTGCGGATATCCAGTCGCGGTACGGACGCGAACATGCCGGTGAGACGGTGGAGCGGTTTTTTGCCGATCTCGCCAGATCCGCGCGCGACATCGGCGTCGACCGGTTCGTGGTCGCCGGCGGGGAGACCTCGGGTGCGGTCGTCGGTGCACTGGGAGCCGAGGCGCTCCGCATCGGCCCCGAAATCGATCCGGGCGTACCGTGGACCGTGTCGACGGGCGACGCGCCCGTGGCGCTCGCCCTCAAGTCCGGCAATTTCGGTGGACCGGACTTCTTCACCAAGGCCATCGGGATGCTGCCATGAGCGAAACCCGTCAGCGCGAAGAGATCTGCCGCTTCGGAAAGTCGCTCTTCGATCGCGGCCTTACCATGGGAAGTTCGGGAAACATCAGCGTGCGCCTGGACGACGGCTGGCTGATGACACCCACGAACGCGTCTCTCGGCAACCTGGACCCCGCCCGGATCTCGAAACTCGACAACGACGGGCGGCACCTCTCCGGTGACGCGCCGACCAAGGAAACGTTCCTCCATATCGCGATGTACGAGGAACGTGCGGAGTCCGGTGCCGTCGTCCACCTGCATTCCACGCATTCCGTGGCCGTGAGCTGCCTCGACGGCATCGATCCCGAAGACGTGATGCCGGCCATCACGGCCTATTACGTCATGCGCGTGGGCAAGCTTCCGCTCGTGCCCTACTACCCCCCGGGCGACAGGACGCTGGCCGATGCGGTCCGCGCACTCGCGGGCAACCATCATGCTGTGCTGCTCGCCAATCACGGGCCGGTTGTGGCGGGCAAATCGCTGGACGCCGCGGTTTACGCCACCGAGGAACTGGAGGAAACCGCAAAGCTGTTCCTGCTGCTCCACCAGCACCGCACCCGGTTCCTGACACCGGACCAGGTCCGCGAACTCCAGGAGAGATTCGGGAACTGAAACAGGGTCGCGGCCCTGACGGAGACCTCGTTCGGGTGGCCAGCCGTCCGGACCGCAAGCGGGCCTGTGCGACACACAATCGATAGGCACGGCCGCCATATTCATCTATACGGTTACGGGGACACGGCCTCCTCGTAACGTGCCGCGCGCGGAACAAAAGCACGCGCCGGCGCGTATAGACGAGGCAGAGGCAAAGCAGCAACGGGTGGGGACCGTACATGTCATTCTTCCAGTCCTTGAAGGAGATATTTTCCTCCAACAGCGACCGGCCGCTCGAGCATCCTGAAGGTTTTCCACCGCAGATCGAGGCGGACGAAGACGCCGAGGACATGTTCGCGGACATCGACACGCGGCCCCAGCCCAACGTGGACGGTCTCGTTCTCGGCCTGACCTATGAGGACGGCCAGGGCAACGCCAGCCAGCGCATGGTCAGGGTCCAGGCGATCGGCCCCTCCGAACGCGGCGACTACGTGCACGGGTTCTGCCAGCTCAGGCAGGCGGAACGGACCTTCTTCATCGACCGCATCCAGCAGGTCGTCGATTACTGGACCGGCGACACGTACAAGGACGCGCGGGAGTTCTTCCTGCCTTATGTCGAGATCGCGCGATGGCGCGACTTTGCCGAGACGGACAACGAGGAGTCCGGCGCCAACCCCACCCAGCAGGTGCTTGCGTCGGTGCGCGACGAACTCAAGATCGTGCTCTACGTCGCCTATTCCGACGGTTCGTTCCAGGTCGACGAGCAGAACGTGATCTCCGACTATGTCAAGGAGCGCGCCGAGGCTCTCGGCGACGACGTGTCCGCGTCATACGATCACGGACGGATCATGGACTGGGTGCGCAACATGCATCCCGACCATGCCTCTTTCGAGCGCGCCATCCGGCGCATCGCGGCGCGCGACGATGTGGACATCACCCATGTCTGGCACACGTGCAAGGAACTCGTGATGGCCGACCGGTCGATATCGCCGAGCGAGGTCGACGCGATGGATTCACTCTTCGTGGAGATCCGCAAGGCCGGCATCAGCGCCCCGTTGCAGTGAACCCGGCCACCCGGAACTGTTGCACCCAGGACACACCTGCCGACTAAAATTCCCCTACGCTGCCCTGCCGTTTTTCTCCTTCGCCCCTGCCCCGCATGGCAAATTCTTGTCCGGCAAGCCAGAATCGGAACGCCGCGTTTTCCGCTCGCAGGAATCTGCTCCGGCGACAAGAGAGACCCCTTCCTTCCCGTTTTGACTCTTGTCCTGCGGGATGAATAACTAACCGGAGTTGAGTGTCCTGTAGGGGGGAAGGAAATGCGTAAGCGTGCAAGAACCGCGACGATCAGGTCGATCGCCGCAGTCGGGCTGTTGGCAGCGATGACCGTCTCGGCGGTCGCGGACCCGGATACGACGGTCAATTCCGTCAACAAGCGAAACATGTATCTGCCGCAGCAGAAGTTCAGCGTGGATTTCGGCCTGAGCGCCCAGAGCGCGGACAGCGACGTGACGCAGTCGAGCGGTGGCACCGTTTTCTACAACGCGGACAAGACCGACAACGAGGCCATCTCGTCGGTCGGCATCGACTACCGGCTGCCGCTGGCGTTTTTCTTTCCGAACATCGGAAACCTGATCTTCGGCAATGTCGATACCGTCAATCGCGGGCCGATCTATCCGAAGGGACCGATCGTGGGTGTCTGGGGACGCGCATTTCTCGGCGGCACCGACCAGACGGAAAGCGACTTCGATGTCCAGATCAATCCGAACGGGGTCGATACCTTTTCCCAGTATTCCCGGAATTTCTTCTTCCTGCCGTATGTCGGGTATGAGTTCGGCGTCAACCTCGGCGGCTCCACCTACGGCGACCTCACGGTCTTCGGCGGCCCGCGCATCGAGCAGCGCAAGGCGCGCCTGATGACGAACGAGTCCGGCAACTGGTACACGTTTTCGGAAACGCAGACCGATGTCGGCTTCACGCTCGGTGCGGATCTCGATATCGAGTTCGACACGGCGAACCTGGGCAATATCGGTTTCGCCCCAACGCCGTTCGGTCCCGTTCCGTTCATCCGTTTCGGTGCGGCGCTCGACTACACGCCCGACATCGAGGTCAGCGGCATATCCACCGGGTCCGGTTTTACCTATGAAAGCGAAATCGATGGCGGCGTCACGCCCCGTTTCTTCGTTGGCGTCGGCTTGAAATTCTGAGGGCACCGACCGGAACACCAAACCAGGGAGGATCGGGACAGATGCGTGCCGGTCGCCACTTGCTCGGTGCTGTCTTTCTGGCCGCGCTGGTGAGCGGATGCTCGCGCGGCGAGGAGTTCGTCGTCGCCTACGCGGACCCCACCCCGGCCCCCTCCGGTTTCACGATCTGCCACGGCTATGGCTGCCAGTACAAGGCCGAGGTGAAGATGACGCCGGCGGGATGGCAGAAGGTGCGCGCGGCCTTTGGCGCCAGGCCTGCAACGCCCGAGGCGGAACGCGATGCGGCCGCGAGGGCGATCGCCGTGCTGGAGAAGAAGGTCGGGTCGGCGACCGGGACCGATGTGGATGAACCCGGAGCGGCCCTCATCGCCAAGAACAGGTTCCAGCAGGACTGTATCGACGAAACCGTCAACACGACGACATACCTGCGCATGCTGCACGCCGACGGTCTCCTCAGGTTTCACGATATTGGCGAAGCCGCCTGGCGCGGCAAGTTCATCGACCGGTGGCCCCACAACACCGCCGTCCTGGTCGAACGCGACGGCGGTTCCGCCTATGCGATGGACTCCTGGTTCCACGCCAATGGCGTCAGGCCGGAGATCGTTCCGCTCGACAAGTGGAAGGCCGGGTGGTCGCCGGCGAGTCATACGGGCTGATCCACGAGACTGCCGTTCGCGAAATCAACTGTGCGTGACGCAGGCGACGCGACCTCAGCGCGACACTTGCATACTGCATTGCAGCAATTATGTTGCATGACAGCATCAATCCACAAACCGGAACAGTGTCATGCCAGATACCTCTCCCCTCGCCGGCCGAAGCGCCATCGTCACCGGCTCGACTTCGGGCATCGGCCTTGGCATCGCCCGTGCCATGGCCGGAGCCGGCGCCAACGTCATGATCAACGGACTGGGTTCGACGGAGGAGAACGAGCCCGTCCGGGCCGACGTCGCGCGATCCGGGACGGAGGTGGTCTTTTCCGGCGCCGACATGTCCGACCCGGACGACATCGAGAAGATGGTCGAGACCGCCCGCAGGGAATTCGGCCGCGTCGACATCGTGGTCAACAATGTCGGCATCCAGCATGTTTCCCCTGTCGAGGAGTTCCCCGTCGCGAAGTGGGATCTCATCATGGCGCTGAACCTGTCGTCGTCGTTTCACACGATCAGGCTGACCGCGGCGGAAATGAAGCAGGCGGGCTGGGGACGCATCGTGAATATCGCGTCGGCCCATTCGCTCGTCGCTTCGCCGTTCAAGACCGCCTACGTCTCGGCCAAGCACGGACTGGTCGGCCTGACCAAGACCGTAGCGCTCGAGACGGCCGAGCACGGGGTCACCTGCAACGCGATCTCGCCGGGTTATGTGCTGACCCCGCTCGTCGAGAAGCAGATCCCGGACACGGCCAAGGCCCGCGGCATCACCGAGGAGGAGGTCAAGCGGGATGTCCTGCTCGCGGCCCAGCCGACCAGGGCCTTCGTCACGGTGGAACAGGTGGCCGAGACCGCGCTCTTCCTGTGTTCGGACGCCGCGGCCCAGATCACGGGCGCGAACATTTCGATAGATGGCGGATGGACGGCCCAGTGACCCGTCGCCGGTGTCGATGACATGAGCGGCGGACAACAGGCCCGGACGGTCAACCTTGCACTGCAGGGCGGCGGCGCCCATGGCGCGTTCACCTGGGGCGTACTCGACCGGCTGCTGGAAGACGGAAGGCTGTCGTTCGAAGCGATCAGCGGAACGAGCGCAGGCGCGGTCAATGCCGTCGTCCTGGCCGACGGTTTCGTCCGGGGCGGCAATGACGGCGCGCGCGAGGCGCTCGACGGGTTCTGGAAGGCCATATCCGAGATCGGCCGCGCCAGCCCCATTCAGCGGTCTCCCCTCGACATCTGGCTCGGCAACTACAGTCTCGACCACAACCCGGCCTATATCTGGTTCGACCTCCTCACCCGGGTCGCCTCGCCCTACGACTTCAACCCCGCCGGCATCAACCCGTTGCGGGACCTGCTGGAGAGCAGGGTCGACTTCGAAAGGGTCCGCGACTGCCGAGAGATCAAGCTATTCATTTCGGCCACCAACGTGCACACCGGTCGCGGCAAGGTGTTCAGCGGCCACGAGGTCAGCGCGGATTCCGTCATGGCCTCGTCCTGCCTGCCGCTTCTGTTCCGGGCCGTGGAAATCGACGGCGTGCCCTACTGGGACGGCGGTTTCATGGGCAATCCCGTGCTCTACCCGTTTTTCTACGAATGCCGGTCCGACGACATCCTCCTGGTCCAGATCAATCCGGTGGAACGCAAGAGCACGCCGGTCTCCTCGCGCGAGATCCTGAACCGGATGAACGAGATCACGTTCAACGCCTCGCTGACGAAGGAACTGCGGGCGATCGAATTCGTGACCCGGCTCATCGAGTCGGAAGACCTCGACCGCGACCGCTACAAGCGGATACGCATGCACCTGCTGGAGGCGAGCGACGAACTCGTCGCCCTCGACGCGTCGAGCAAGCTGAATGCGGAATGGCGCTTTCTGAGCCATCTGCGCGACATCGGCCGGCGCGCTGCGGAGAGCTGGCTGGACACCAACGCGGACAAGATCGGCCGGGAATCGAGTTTCGACCTGGCGGATTATTTCCGCGCAACCCGCGTCTCGGGCGAAATCTGAACGCCCCCGGGACCAGATCTCACCACCAGTCGTAGCGCCTCCGGAGGATCTCCCACCGGCTCGCGGACTTGATGGTCGCCAGAAGGATCTTGCGCAGTCTGCCCTCCGGGCAGGTTATCTCGCGCACGCCGTGCCAAGAGTGGCGCGTTCGCGCGAAGATGAGCGATCGGTTGCCGGTTGCCGGCGGCGCGTGCTCGGCATGGAAATCCCCGAACTCCGGTGCGGACTTCCGCGACATGCGGCGCTGGTCGTCGAGAATCAGCGTCTGGCCGCCCCAGTCCTCGTCCCAGTCGGTCTCGTCGTTCAGGTAGAAGATCTGCGCGCCGAGCTTGTTCAGGTGGTCGCAATGCGGCGACACAGAGCAACCTGCCGGGGTGTAGTACCAGTAGACGTCGAGATAGATGTCCCTGGCGCGGAACAGCTCTTCCAGAAAACCGATGTATTCCCGCCCGTTGAGTTCTTCGACGAAGTCTCTCCAGATGTCGGGAACCGCGACACCGGCTTCGTACTGCAGGGAGTACCGGTCGTGGCTCTTCTGGCCGTTGCCCCGGAGGTACCCGAATCGCTTGTCGAACTTGCCGACGTCGGGCAGGTCGCGAAGCAGACTGGTGAAGGCATCTTCCTGGAAGACGTTCTCTAGGCTGACCCAGGGGTAAGGTTTCGTTGCCCGGAAGGTTCGGTACTGCGCCTTTTCGAGGGCGGCTGGATTGATGAACTGCATTGCGGACGTCCCGGTTCACCTCCCGGTCCGGAGGACGGGGAAAACTAAACCACAACGTGATCAGGCCGGAAAGGCGCGACTGCCGGCCGCTATTCCGCAATCGCGGCTTCGGCGGCGTCCTTCTTGCGCCGTGCACGGGCTTCCATGGGCGCCACGACAAGCGACAGCATCGGCGGGATGATGAGCAATGTCAGCAATGCGGACATGGCCAGCCCGCCGATCACGACCGAGCCGAGACCGCGATAGAGCTCCGAACCCGCCCCGGGAAAGAATACGAGCGGCAGCATTCCGAAGACGGAGGTCAGCGTGGACATGAAGATCGGACGGATGCGATTCTTCGTCGCCTCGCGGATCGCCTGCACGGGCTCGAGGCTTTCCTCCCTCACGAGATAGAGGGTCTGGTGCACCAGCAGGATCGCGTTGTTGACGACGATGCCGATCAGAATGACGAACCCCAGGAGCGTCAGCATGTCGAGGGGCTGGAAATAGAACTGGTTGAGGACCGCGAGCCCCGCCACGCCGCCGGCCGCGGCCAGCGGAACCGAGAGGAGAATGATGAGCGGGTAGACGAAGCTTTCGAACAGGACCGCCATGACGAGATAGACGATCACGATGGCGAGCATGAGATCCCACTGCATCGCCTTTCGGGTGACGTCGAGCTTGTTGGCCGTGCCGGCGATGTTGAGCTTGACCCCGGGGGGGACGCCCTCGGCGAGGATCGGTGCGACCACCTGGTCGCGGATGATCTCCACCGCCTCCTCGAGCGACAGGCGGTCCGTCGGCACGATGTCGAGCGTCACCGTCCGGCTGCGCTCGCGGTGGCGGATTTCGGTCGGTCCCGCCGTCAGGTCGACATTGGCGAGGGACGATGTGGGCAGGATCATGCCCTGCGCCGTCACGACGGGCAGCGCCCCGATGCCCTGGGTCCGCCCGATGTCGTTGGTCGGTCCCTTGAGCGTAAGGTCGATGCGCTTGCCTTCCACGGTGACCTCGGCCACCCGCAGACCGTCGTTGAATGCGTCGATGCTGAGGCCGAGTTCGCGCGCCGACACGCCGTTGTCGGCCAGCTTGAGACGGTCGGGCACGATCCGGATCTCCGGTGCGCCCAGTTCGAGACCGGGGACCGGCCGGAACTGGTTGCCCTGCTCACGCGGCAGCGCGCCCGCCACGCGGCCCATGGCGCGCTGGGCGACGGAGAGGATCTGGTTGAGATCCGGGCCAGAAATGTCGAGTTCGACCTTCTTGGACCCGCCGATGCCGCGGGCGAACAGCGAGAGCTGGTTGATCAGCGCGAAGGTCCCGGGTTCGCGGAACACCGGCGCAGCGAGCACCGGCTTGAGTTCGCTCGCCCGGGAGGGATCTGAGGCGACCGCACCGATGAAGGTCGTGGCACGGAAGGCGACGAAGAAGAAGCGTTCGAGCTTGGGCGGTTCGTCGGGCGCCGCCTCGGGCCCGGAGACCTCTTCCCAGAGATGGCGGGTTGCGGTCTCGATGCCTTTGGCGATTTCTGTCATCGTTTCGAGGTTGTAGCCCGGTGGCGGAATGACGATGCCGAACATGAGGTTGCGGTTGCCGTTGGGCAGGTATTCAAGCTTGGGCAAATAGGTGTAGGCGCCGAACCCCGCAACAGTCGAAACCGCGGCCACCACGAGAAACGCCGCGACGGAACTCGTCGTGACAAGGCGCACGAAAGCCTGGACCGTGCTGACGAAGGCGTGCGCGAAGGAGTCCACCACGTACGCGACCGCGCGGCCAAGGAACCGCAGCGGGGCCAGGAGAACCGCCCCCACCCGGCGCAGCGCGGCCGGCGGCGCGGCGTTGCGATCGACGAGAAGATAACTCGCCAGGGCAGGCAGAACGGTGACGGACACCAGCAGCGACAGCAGGACCGATACGGAGATCGCGACGGCGATGTCGCGGAAGAGCTGGCCAACCTCCAATTCCATGATGAGGATGGGGATGAAGACCATGACCGTGGTGAGCGCCGAAACCAGAACCGCGCCCCAGACCTGGGCGGCGCCGCGATATGCCGCCACGTGTGCGGGATGGCCCTGTTCGCGCAGGCGGTAGATGTTCTCGAGGACGACGATGGCGGCATCGACGACCATGCCCACGGCGAACGCGATGCCGGCCAGCGAGATGACATTGAGCGACCGGCCCAGGGCCGCCATGGCGACGAACGAGCCGATCACCGAAACGGGAATCGACAGGGAGACGACCAGCGTCGCGCGCCAGGATCTCAGGAAGACCATCAGGATTATGGCGGCGAGCATGCCGCCGACCCAGATGTTCTGGGTCACCAGATCCACGGCGGAGTTGATGTAGACCGTCTCGTCATAGACCTGCTGGACGACGAGGTCCTGTTCGGCGAAGGCGGTGGTGCGGAGCTCCTCCAACGCCTTGCTGATATGATCCATCGTCTCGATGACGTTGGCGCCCGTCTGGCGCAGGGCGTTCATGGCGAGCGCCTGGCGGCCGAGCATGCGGATGTTGGAGGTGGCTTCCTTGAAACTGATGTTCACGTCGGCCACGTCGCCAACGGTGACGCGCGCGAGCCGGCCGGTGGCCGAATCCCGCTCGGAGCGCAGGACCACGGCACGTACGTCCTCGACCGTGTTGAGTTCGGCCTCCGTGCGCACCACATAGCGCCGCTTGCCCTCGTCCACGTTGCCGGCGCTTACGGAGGCGTTGGCGGCGCGCAGCCTGTCCACCACGGTGCTGACGTTGAGCCCGTAACGGGCGAGAGCCTCGGGACGGACGACGACCTCCATCTCGCGCTCGCTGCCGCCATAGACGTTGACCCGGCTGACGCCCGGGACCCGCTCGAGGCGTTCCTGGACGACATCCTCCATGAACTCGCCATATTCGTGGATCGGACGGTCGTTTCCTTCCGCACGGGTGACGATGAACCAGGCGATGGGCCGGTCTTCGGCGCCGGCCGTGGACAGGGTCGGTTCGTCAACCTCGTCGGGATAGCCGCTGACGCGGTCGAGCCTGTTGGACACGAGCAGAAGGGCGCGGTCCATGTTGGTGCCGATGTCGAACTCCAGCGTGACCTGGGCCCTGCCCTGTTCGGACCGGCTGGTGATGTCGACGAGGCCGGTGATGCCCTTGAGGACCTCTTCCTGGCGGTTGGTGATCTCGCGCTCGACCTCGGCCGGCGCGGCGCCGACCCAGTTGGTGTCGATGGTGATGACCGGCTTGTTAACGTCCGGCGCAAGCTGGATCGGGATCGTCCGCAGGGCGACGAGGCCGAACAGGACGACCATCAGCACCGCCGAAATGATGGCGATGGGCCGGTCGATCGAGACGCGGATCAGGTCCATCAGGCGCCGCCGTCTATGCGCACCGGCGCGCCCGGCTGCAGGCGCTCATTGCCGCGCACG
This sequence comes from Hyphomicrobiales bacterium, assembly GCA_965227875.1. GTDB lineage: Bacteria > Pseudomonadota > Alphaproteobacteria > Rhizobiales > JAJFHC01. The sequence goes on along the minus strand of OZ245783.1, from coordinate 3,641,916 downwards.
ACGACCTTGTCGCCCGGCGCGAGCCCGTCGAGCACCTCTATGCGCCCGCCCGCTGCCTCGCCCATGCGCACGGGCCGCGGGTTGGCCTTGCCCTCCTCGACGACGAAGACCATGCTGCCCTGGAGGCTGCGGATGATGGCGTCCTTGTGGACCGTCACCACCTCGCGGCGTTCGCCGACGGGGACATGCACGGTGACCGTCTGGGAATCGGCGAGGTTGCGTGTCCCGTCGTCGAAGCGCGGCACGAACCGGACGGTGCGGGTCCGCGTGAGCGGGTTCTCCGTTGGCAGGATCGCCCGGACGGAGGCGTCGAACCGGCGGCCGTCCTCGAGTTCGATGGCGACCCGGCTTTCGGGCGGCAGACCGGAGATCCGCAGGGAGGGCACGTCGGCCTCGACCTCGAGCGACCGGTCGCCGACGATCTGCACCATGGCGTCGCCGGCCCGCACATAGGCGCCGGCCTCGGTCATGCGCCGGATCACCACGCCGTCGTAAGGCGCGCGGATCTGCACGTAAGAGAGATTGAGCTCGGCCAGGCGCAGGGACGCCTCGGTGGCGGCGATGGCGGCCCGGGCCCGCGACACCTTGGCCTCGGCGACGGCGACTTTCTGGCGGGCGTCCTCGAACCGGCCCTGGGGAAAGGCGACGGACTTGCGCAGGCCCTCGATGCGGGCCAGTTCCTGGCGGGCGAGCGCGGTTTCGGCCCGGGCGGTGACGAGATCAGCCTTGGCCTCGACGACCCGGCTGCCGGCCACGGCCAATTCGGCCTGCATGGTTTCGGGATAGAGCTCGGCGATCACGTCGCCGTCCGACACCCTGTCGCCGACGTCCACGGAGAACCGCTTCACCGGACCGGCGATGCGCGCGGCGACGGAGCCCGCCCGGCGCGCCACCAGCCGGCCGATCACCGGCACGGTCTGGGCGAGCGGTTCGCGGCGCACCTCGTCGACCCGCACCAGCGAGGCGGGCGGGCCGGCTTGTGCCGTTTCGGCGGGTGCCTTCGCATTGGCAGAAGACTGGGCCCGGACAAGCGACGCCGGACCGGCCAACGCAATCAGGAAGGCCAGGGCCGCGACGAGACCCAAATGCGAACGGGAGGCGCCGCGGACATACAACCGGGCGCTTTCTCTGACGAAATACACGGGGACGGCTCCTGTTATTCCGCCGGACTATATAGCGTAAAACCATGTCCGCGGTTTCATTTTTTTGTGCACTGCGCACAAGCAAATACACGGCGACTTCATCTATTCAGTCAAACGAAAGCCACCAGTCTTTTGACTCTACGCTATCGAACGTGCCGAATTCGTCAGGATTGACCGGGGCAGATCTGCCGGTTTCGACATATCTTGTCACCAGAGGACGTATTCTTCCCCTCGATCACGACCCGGACCGGAACAATCCGTAGTAGACGACATCGACCTCTTCGCCCTCGACAAGGCACTGGCGGATCCGGCGGCCCTCCTCGGTCATTCCGCTGCGCCGCATGATGGAGAGCATTGCATGGTTGCAGGCGAGCGTTCCGGCGGTGACCTTGCGCATCCGCAGGCGATCCAGGGCAAAATCGAGAACGAGGTTCCAGGCCTCGAGGCCGAAGCCCCGGCCCCAGACGGACTTTTCGCCGATGAGAATGCTGACATCGGCGACGCAGTGGTTCGGGTCGACGGATATTGCGATATTGCCGATATGCGTGCCGTCCGTCTTGGAGACAATAGCCCAGAGCCATCCCGGCCCGGCCGCGACGCCGGCAACATAAGCGCGGCAGGTGTCCAGTGTGTGGCTGCGGAAGCGTTGCTCGCTGAACCGGGTCACGACAGGATCGTTGAGCCAGGCGACATATTCGGGGGTCAGGTGCCGTTCGGCAAATGGCTCCAGGCGCACACGCGCAGACTCGAGTGTCTCATCCTGCTGTGGTGTCGCTGGCGTCCGGGACGTCATGTTCCGATATCCTCAGGCCAGTTCGTCGCGAACACGGTCGAAGTCCGCCTGCGCCATCATGTCGACAAGGTCCTCGAACGGCAGCTTCGCCTGCCAACCGAGCTTTTCCGCCGCTCGCTGCGACGACCCGCGGATCTCCGCGACGTCGGTCGGGCGGTAGAATTTCGTGTCGACATCGATCACGACATTGCCGGTTTTCCTGTCGATGCCCTTGCGGTCGATTCCCTCGCCTTCCCATTCGATATCCATGCCGATGGCCTGGCCGGCGAGTTCGGCAAATTCGCGCGCCGAGTGGGTTTCGCCGGTGGCGACGACATAGTCCTCGACATCGGACTGCGACAGCATCAGGTGCATGAGTTCGACATAGTCGCCAGCGAATCCCCAGTCGCGGCGGGCGTCGAGATTGCCCATGGAAAGCACGTCGAGCTGACCGAGCTTCACCCGGGCGAGGCCGTCGGTGATCTTGCGGGTGACGTAGTCGATGCCGCGCAACGGCGACTCGTGGTTGAAGAAGATGCCCGAACAGGCATAGAGCCCGTAGGCCTCGCGGTAGTTGATGGTCATGCAATGGCCGAAGAGCTTGGCCACGCCATAGGGACTGACCGGGTAGAACGGCGTCGTTTCGTCCTGGACCACACCGTGGACGCGGCCGAAAATCTCGGAACTGGAGGCCTGGTAAAACTTGGTCTCAGGTGAGTTCTGGCGGATCGCTTCGAGGATGTAGAGGACGCCGATGCCATCTACCTGGCTGGTGTAGACCGGTTCTTCGAAGGAACGGGCAACGAAACTCTGGGCAGCGAGATTGTAGAACTCATCTGGCCTGTGTTCGTCGACGACGGCATCGACTTGGTCCCGGTCGCCAAGATCGAGTTCAACGAATTCGATCTCATCGGTGATGCCAAAATAGTCGAGCCGCCAGGTATCCCGCTTGCCGCCGGGGCGGACGCCCCCGCGAATGCTGTAGCCCTTTTCAAGGAGGTAGCGACTGAGGTAGGCGCCGTCCTGACCGAGAACACCGGTGATGAAGGCCCGCTTCATGTCACCCGTCCCCCGCGCCCAGCAATCCGGCCGGACAATGCCGGTACGGCGAACCCGCTCCCTGCGACAGCGCCATCGGGTCCCTGCCCCCTCTTTCAGCTTGGTCCGCGCCGCGAGACACACGTTCCGGTGGTTTGGGCGGCGGGCCAGTCAAACGAGGGCCATATCTGCCAAAGTTCGCCGCGGCGGGCAATGGCGGACTCCGCGGCATGGCTAATTTTCCGGAAGGAGGCTGGAGCCGGCGAACGGCGGATTCGCGGTCAGGTGGCGCGTGCCCATGGCGTGGGATCGGAGGTGTCCCAGACTTCAGACCGGTGACTGTCGGACAGGCAGGTCACCATGTTGGGCAGGATGTAGAGCTTTCCGCCGGCGTTTCGCACCTGGGTGTTGAAGTGGAGATGTTCGATCACTTCGCCGCCCTCGGCGTCGAGGCCGCGATACCAGGCCTTGTCGAGAAATTCCGACCGATAGATGCCTAAGCCGCCGAAGGCGGACAGCACCTCGATGGGCGGCGTTTCGCGCGGGATCATCACCTTGCGCTTCCATATGTACTTGCGCATGGCCCGCTTGCGCACGGGCACGCCAAGCGCCTTCAGCCAGCCGTAGCGCTTCATATAGGTGTCGACCTCGCGCCAGATGTCGCCGGGGCACCATGTTTCGTGGCGCAGGGCCCAGAGATCGTAATAGGGCACGTCATGGGCGGGAAAGATACCGCCCCAGTCGGGCGGTGCCGTGGCAATGCAATCGAGCAGCGGATCGGAGTTCGACGCGAGGCCGTTATACTGGTCGAAATCGATGCTGATCAGCAGGTTGACGGTCGGGTCGGCGGCCCGGAGCGCCTTGTAGTCGTAGACATAGATGTTGCGGCAGAAGGCCATGCGCTCCAGCCGCATGCCGTAGGCTGCGGCGACGCCGTCGATCCGGCGGAGCTGATGATAGCTGCCGCGGTGCTCGTGCAGGACCTCGTAGGTGCGGTCGTCATTGTCGTTGGTGTAGATGTTGACATAGGCCTTCCTGAACAGGCCCGCGAGGTCGAGCACGTTGCGCAGGGACTTCTCGACCGTTGTCTCGCAATTGCGCGCGAGACAGGCGATGACGACGGTCTCTGCCTGGAAGCCGTTTGTCTGCGACACGATCTCCGTTCAACTCCATACTCGCCGGCACCGACAAGCCCAGCCGGCGACGGATCGATCGCCCCCGTACGGGCCGGCGCCCGTGTCAGCCCATCCGCACCGGTTTCGACGCGCGCCATTCGGGCGAATAGATCTCGCCGCAGGCCGCCAGTGAGGTGTCCGCCCCGGTCTCTACATCGATCAGGGGCATGTCCGCAATAAGCCGCATGCGGTCCGTGCCGCCGGTGAAGAGCTTTCGCCCCTCCTCGTCGCGCGCTTCGCGGAACACCGACGGGAACGCCCAGACACCTTCGAGCGCGGACAGCACGTTGCCGGCCAGGTCGTCGCGCACGAAAAATGCGTTGCATCCCGACGACGTGGTACCGACGAAGGTATAGTCCTTCTCCGCGGCAAGCGACCGGAGCGCCCGGAGCGAGGCGCCGAAATAGAGATTGGAGTGATGCGCCCGGCCTCGCTGGAAATCCGGCTTGTAGGGCACGGTGAGCGCGTGGAGGTCACCAAATACGGCATTGTACTCGCAGACGACGACGGCCGGATTGGCGACGGATATGGCTTTCCAGACCCAGTAGTCGTTGCCGTCGATGTCGACGGAGAGCAGGCCGATCTCGCCGGCCATGCCGCCGTCTTCGATCAGGCGGTTGATGTTGTCGCAATCGATAAAGGCCTGAACCGCTTCGATCTGGTGGCGCCAGTAGATGTCCTGGCGACGGATGCTGGCGACGTTTTCGGCGGAACCGTCGAGAACGAGACCGCGCCAATTGCGCAGCTGCAGCAGCAGTCGGGTGTTCGATTCGCGGTAGTCCTCGACGCCGAACTCGACGAAGGAGGGTTCGATGCCGGGGAGCCTTTCGGCGAGCCAGTCGATGATGCCGTCTTCGTCCCATTGGGAAAAGCCTGAGAATTCGACGGTGTGGAGACCGTGGAGGCTGGAAAGCTTACGGTTGTCATGCGCGGCGGTTTGGCATTGGAGTAAGAGCTGGCGTTCGGCTAGGCGTAGTTGAGGACGGAGGGCCTTGGCGAGTTGTCGCTGGAATGCATGTTTGAAGTGCATTGTAACAGACATTGCATTCGCGCCCTAGGTTCGCCCGAGAGTCGATGCGAGATGCTTGCGAAAAAAAAGCTTTGCTTCAAACTTGAACTGCTTTCGAGCAGCAAACGCATTTAATGCGATTAGTCTCCAAAATATTTGCAATCGCTGCGACGGCGTTAGGTCTTCCGAAATTCTCAACGCATACTGACTGAAACGGTAAAAAGGAATGATCCAACCTATCACGGGCTCTCGAAACGCACTCCACTTCTGATCACTGTTACTTACGCCCTTGGATCCAACAACCATCAACCCTTCACTTGTTCGATTAATGTTGCCGTGTTTCGCCAAAAAGAGATTTACTGCCCAATCTGCCCCTAGAAAGCTTTTACCAACAGCCTTACACTCACGAATAATATCCGTTCGCATAACAGAATAAAACACTGCATGAGAATCCCAACAGTTATCAAAAAACGAGTGAAGTCTATCGATTTCATTTCCTATAATAGAAAAATTAATAATTTTTTCTTCTTCACCCTTGAATTTATCGAAGCGGTTTGGCGATGTCGAGGCGACATAATCAGAATTCTCCGTCAAAAATTGAACATTTATTTCAAAAAATTCATTTGTCCTTATGTCGTCTGCCGCAGCCCAGCTAAAAAACTCTCCACTCGCCTCTTTCAAAAGAAATGAAAAATTCTCTACCGCACCGATGTTAATATTTTGCCTCATATATCTAATTCGGCTATCCTTTTCTGCATAATACCGAACAATCTTTTCCGTTTTGTCCGTAGAAGCATTGTCAGACACTAATATTTCAATATCTCTTAACGTTTGCGCCAACAGCGATTGCAAGAGTTGATCGATATATATCTCTGAATTAAATAAAGGCACGCCGATAGTTAAAATTGGTTTATCATTTCGCATTATCTTACTTATGATACACGTTTTAAAAAACCACTGGGCGCGACCGTCAACATAAGTTTATCATCTATGCTATTATCAATTACAAAATCTTCTTGATTCTTTATAAACTCTAAAACTGCTGTTTTGGGATTATTTCCGGGGCCCCACGGTCGATTAGGGAACATCCCTTTGGGCATATTCTCAACAACTGTATCAAAAACGACACAATAACTTCCTCGAGATACCAAAGGAGTATACGCATGCAACTCTGAAAGAACATGATCATGTGTATGATTTGAATCTAAACATACCATTATTTTTTCATATTTTTTTGAGATATCATATACTTTCTGTATCACACTCTCTGATACACTTGACCCCTCTATCATTTCAATTTTTGAATACAGAGGATGTTCCTCTATCGCAACTCTGTTGTGCGAACGTATATCGATATCTATCCCCAATACCACTCGACTTTCCTGATTCCCCTGATTTTTATCATCCGACATTATAGGACAATACATATCCAATAAAGCCATCATTGAGGCACTAAATATTAAAGAACCACCATGAGCAATTCCCGTTTCAATTATCAAGTCTGGCTTTACACTCCATATCAATTCTTGCATTGCTACTATATCTTGAGGAAATTGTATTATCGGTCTACCCATCCATGTAAAATGATACGAATATTTATACTTACACATATCATTAAAGACGCTCTCCGCTCTGAGTTGCAGATCAACGTCACGTTTCATCTCAAATATAGATTCTTGATCAATCATTTGTAATCCTGATAATTCTTGCTGGGTTACCAACCACAACCGCTCCATCCGGCACATGCTTTGTGACAACTGCACCGGCACCTACCAATGCTCCAACTCCGACCCTAAGACGGGGCAATACGACAGCTCCGGCTCCAACCATCGCATAGTCCATTACTTCTACACATCCGCACAAAGTCGCGCCCGGCCCGATATGGACACCTTCACCAAGCAGACACTCATGGTCAATGTTTGCACTATTATTCACGATGCACATTTCACCAATGGAAGCATCGGCCGCTACGACCGCTCCCGCTAGGATCTGGCTCCCGTTTCTCACCAATGCAGTAGCCGAAACTGTTGCTGACGTATGTATCAGTGCGGGGATATGAATGCCAGACTCTCTAATTGTGCAACTAATTTGCACTCTTTCTTTTCCTCGGTGTCCTCCAACTGCTACTGCAGCCAAATAGCGTTTATGCTCCTCTGTATTATTCACCCAATATCGAAATCCCGACTCGCCAAAATAAAGTGGTGTGTCGTTCAAACACGACTTAGCTTCAGGCGAATTATCAAAGAGCGCTGTTACCCTCCCGCCTCTTTGAAGAATCAAATCATTGAGGACTTTTGCGTGGCCAGCACTACCCCATATGATGTACCGATTACTAATTTCTTCGTCCAATCAGTTTTTTTATTACTTTCACTACGCGATCCATTTCATCTTGCGATATATCATGAAAGCTTGGAAGATTGATTGATCGCTCTGATATACTCCACGCATTGACATTTTCCGTTCTTTTTTCAAACATTGGAAGACTTGAGAGTGGGTAAAAAAATACTCTTGCATCTATATTTTCTCTCTCGAACTCACTTTTTATCTCCTCTCTATCGATCGCTAGTTTCTCATGAAATACTATATTTGGCATCCATGCGCCGTTTATATTATACTTTGAACAAGGATTCATTTTGACACTATCTAAATCGCTCAATTGACGCATGTAATAGCATAATATTTCCTGCTTTCTATTCACAAGATCTTTAAGTCTTTTTAATTGTGCACAACCTATTGCAGCTTGTACGTTGGACATTTTGTACTTGAAACCAATAATATTTGGCCAAAACTGTTTTTTTTGAGATCTTGATCTACCGTGATTACTTAAAGTAAGCACATCCTCGTATATATCGGCGTTATTAGTAACAAACATCCCACCCTCACCGGTTGTTAAAGTCTTCGACCCATGAAACGAAAATGTACCGAACGTTCCCATAGAACCTGCTTTTCTTCCGCAGTATTCTGAGCCTATCGCTTCCGCTGCATCTTCTATTATTGGAATCCCAAAATGCTCACTGAGTTCTAGCAATCGGTTCATTTCGCAAAGATTTCCGTAAAGATGAACTGCGATGATTGCTTTTGTCTTTTTGGTTATCGCACGCTCAACCTCGCTGGGATCGAGACACCAGGTCTCCGGGAGAATATCTACAAACACTGGCTTGGCACCTAAATGTACGACTGGCGCCGCAGTGGCGATCCAATTCGTATCGGCCATGATAACCTCGTCGCCCGAACGAATACCCAATGCAGACAGTCCCATGTGGAGCGCGCCTGTGCAACTTGATGTTGCTATTGCGTACTTGACGTCGAGATGAGATTTGAATTCGTATTCAAATCTATCAATGTAATCATAACACTTTTCACCCCAACCATTTGATACTGCATCGTTGGCGTATTCAATTTCGAGGCTTGTTATTGATGGTTTCGTATAATGAACCCTAGATTTCATTGCAATATCTCTAGCTTAGGCACAGCTGTTACGAATTTTACGCCTTTCTCTAATAAATGACGTTGTTGTCGCAAAATTTCACCGACGATGTTCCAGGGAAATATCAACACATAATCGGGGCTTGAATGCTCCAATTCATCAGCTGGTAGAATAGGAATATGGCTTCCGGGCATAAACTTACCTTGCTTTGACAGAGCCGCATCATAGACGACAGATACTAGATCCTGTCTTATTCCAGAAAAATTCAACAACGTGTTCCCCTTAGCAGCGGCACCATAGGCCACCACTTTTTCGCCTGCTCTCTTGCGTTCTATCAGAAACGTGAGGAGGTCATTTTTGATTTGCTCCGCCGTGTTTTGAAAGGACTGATAAGTGGCGACCTCAGTCAACCCCGCCCGGATTTCTTGGTCCACGACATCACGCACCGCTTCAGTATCTCGACGCGGATCATCGCCGTGACAACCATATACTCTAAGGCTGCCGCCATGTGTCGGGAGCTGCTCAACATCACACACGCGAAGCCCCGCCGCATTAAAGATCCGGCACACCGTTCCCAGTGAGAGGTAGGAAAAATGCTCGTGGTAAATCGTGTCGAACTGACGCCCATCGATCAAACGCATAATGTGGGGAAACTCGAGCGAGATGGTCCCCCTGGATTTCAAAATCGATTTCATACCTCGCGTGAAATCATTTATGTCGGGAACATGGGCATAAACGTTGTTGCCGACTACGAGGTCGGCCAACTTTCCTTCTTCCGAAAGGCCAGCCGCAAGGCTTTCACCAAAGAAACGTCGCAAGACAGGTATACCCAATTCCTCGGCCGCGGTTGCTGTGCTGTCTGTCGGTTCGATGCCCAAACACGGAATGCCGACTGAAACAAAATTCTTCAACAGATATCCATCATTCGATGCAATCTCGATCACGAGACTGTCGGATCCCAACGAAAACCGCTCGATAGCCAGATCCGAAAAGTTGGATGCATGACTGAGCCATCCGGATGAAGTGCTGGAAAAATACGCATAGTCTGCGGAAAACAACTCGTCGGCCTGTGCATAGTCCATTGTCTGAACGAGCCAACAGTGCTCGCACACCATCGTTTTCAATGGATAGTAGATTTCCGGAGCATGAAGACGATCGGATGTCAGATAGGCGTTAGAAGGGGGCGCAAAGCCCAAGTCTACGAACGTGTGTATAAGCGGTGAAGCGCAATGGCGACAATTCATGGAGAAGCACTTCTTACAGGGATATTCCACCAAATTCTCTGTCGACGGCCGGATGAGTCCTGTCCCGCACAGACATATCCGCAATATCCAATGGCCAATCGATGCCAAGTCGGCGATCTATCGGGTTTAAAGCGGCCTCGGAAGCGGCACAGTATGGCGCCGTGTGGCAATAGAGCAGTTCAACGTCGTCCGTTAACGTCTGGAAACCGTGAGCGAAACCTTCAGGTATAAGCATGGCGCAACTGTTCTCGGCAGAAAGCGTTTCTCCATACCAGTCTAGGAACGACCCTGACCCTGCGCGTATGTCGACAGCCACGTCCATAACCGCGCCCCGGATACAGGTTACAAGTTTCATTTCTGAGTACGGCGGCTGTTGATAATGCATCCCACGAACAGTCCCCCGCCTAGCGGTATACGTGTGGTTAATCTGTGAAATATTTTGTAACCAACCGGCCGCGCGAAGTTCTTCGTCACAAAAAACCCTTTCAAGAAACCCCCGATCATCACCCATAGTCCGCCGACGAACCAATTTCAAACCGGAAAGCGGGAGATCAGTGAACTCGAAGCGGGTCAACACTGTCCCTCATATGCGTTGATTTCCTGCTGGCAAAGCAACCCGGGATCCATACCATTCTTCTGGTGCTGATACCAATTGACCGTCCGCTCGATGGATTGCTGAAGGGACCAACGCGGGGCGACATCTAGAGTAAGAAAAGCCTTTGTCGGATCAAGACGGAGCGTATTTGCTTCGTAGGGACCTTTATTCTGACACGCATATCGCACATCAGATGGACCAAACACTACTCGTGCCAGTTCAACAACTTCCCGCACCGTTGCTTCCTTTCCAACCGCAGGGCCGAAATTAAATGCACCGGCAAACTTCGGCTCCGCCCAAAGTTTTTCGGCAAGCCGCAGATAACCCCACAGCGGTTCCAGTACGTGTTGCCAGGGACGTATTGCATCGGGATGACGCACTTCAAGCTTACTTCCCGATTGCCAGGCGCGCATTGCGTCCGGGAACAACCGGTCCGACGACCAGTCTCCTCCTCCGATTACATTGCCTGCACGCGCACTCGCAACTCCAACCCCTCTTTCGTCAAAATAGGACTCTCGATAACACGAGATGATCAGTTCGCTGGCGGCCTTGCCGGCACTGTAAGGGTCTTGTCCTCCGAGTTCGTCCTTCTCGCGATAAGGCCATAACCAATCGTTGTTGCGGTAGACCTTGTCCGTCGTAATCATGACGACAGTGCGCACCGCTCCACCCTGCCTGACAATCTCTAGCAAATTTGCCGTCCCCATGACATTCGTCTGGAACGTTTCTAGTGGCTCGCGATAACTCCATCGAACGAGCGGTTGGGCCGCAAGATGAAAAACAATCTCCGGATCGGCCGCGAGAACCAACTCCTGGAACTGATCAAATTTGCAAATATCGCAAAAATGGCTGTTGCAGAGACTGTCTATCCGGGCCAGTGAAAAGAGGTTTGGCTCGGTTATGGGAGGAAGGCTGATTCCGGTGACCTGCGCGCCTAACCTCCTCAACCAAACAACGAGCCACCCTCCCTTGAAGCCGCTGTGACCGGTGACGAGAACTCTTTTTCCTTTCCAGAACGCAGAATCCTGCATCACCAGACTTTCCATCGTGCACTTCCCGACGCCCACTCGGATTCGAGCATGTTTTTGTCGCGCAACGTGTCCATCGCCTGCCAGAAGCCAGAGTGCTCAAAAAGCATCAACTCACCAGTCTCAGCCAATCGCACCATTGGATCGGACTCCCAAGGCGTGTGGTCTCCCTCGATAAACTCAAGAGACTTTGGAGACAGCACGAAAAATCCGCCATTGATCAGTCCGCCGTCCCCACGCGGCTTTTCGGAGAATTTCACAACAGCATCTCCGTCGCGCTCCAATGCACCGTAGCGCCCAGGGGGTTGAACGGCGGTTACGGTCGCTATTTTGCCGTGTGACCGATGAAACCCGATTGAAGCGCAGATGTCGACATCACTTAGGCCGTCGCCGTAAGTCAGACAAAAACAGTCTTCATCACGGACATAATCCCCGACGCGTTTTATGCGCCCTCCCGTAAGCGTGTCTTCTCCCGTGTCAATCAGCGTCACATGCCATGGCTCGACGTTGCGTTGATGGACCTCCATCTCATTGTTCTTCATGTCGAATGTCACGTCCGACATGTGCAGGAAGTAATTCGCAAAATACTCCTTGATTATGTATCCTTTGTAGCCGCAGCAAATGACGAAACGGTTTACACCATGGGCGGCATAAATCTTCATGATATGCCAAAGGATCGGCTTACCTCCGATTTCAATCATCGGCTTCGGCCTGAGGTGAGTCTCCTCCGAAATGCGCGTTCCGAGTCCACCGGCGAGGATGACTGCGATCAAGATATTGCTCCTATCGACTCGACCGAGAATTCGTGTCCATAGTGGGTATAATCCATTCGGAAGTCTCCGGATTCGATAAATCGCCGCAGGGCGGTCATGATCCGTTCGTGTTTCTGCGGCGTGAACTGTTCAAGCCACTTGTCGTAGACAACCGGCTTGAACTGCGCGTTGTATCCCCCTAGTTGCTCGAGGACGGTCTGGAAGTCATCGAAAAAAATGTTTTCGCTATTGTAGATGTGGCGCATGAAGTAATACTCGTAAACCTGTTGCGCGTCGATATGAAGATTCCAGCATTCCGGGTTGGCCAGCATGCGCCTGTAATCCTCGACATCCACGGGATGAAGATTGAAATCGTATGCGATGTGCGGGTTGTTCCGTGATGCGTTAATCACCGGAACGCCAAGAGCTGCGTATTCAAAAGCAATTGTGCCGTACACTGTCAACGCGACGTCAATGCCCTCTGCAATGATCTGGTGATGGGACGTGTCCGCTGGCAGTAGGGTGAGCTTTGCATAACGTGCGATGAACCCGTTTATAACCTCCAAGGTTCCCGGCAGGTAATCCGGATGGGTCTTGATGTACCAATCGTAGTCCGTTTGCTCGGTTATGCTACCTAGGAAATCGAGCCATTCATAAAAGTCAGGGAAGAGGTTGAACCCGTAACTGTGTGGGCTGTCGAAAAAGCAGTGTGTGGCGATCAAAACCTTCTTGCGGGGTGAGTCCGCCAGAACACGCTCTTCCCGTACCGCGCCATACGCGGATTGGCTAGAATACGCCATGTCCACCCCGACTTCACCGGCAAAACGACGTTCGATCTGCCGTTTCGCCTTCTTCAGCCCCTCGTCGCGAACGTCCTTTGGCAACATAGCGAAACGTTCACGAAAGTAGTGAAAATCGTTGTATGCAAACAAATTTTCTGAACTGAGTCTATAAACGTGCGTTGCGTTGGCCTGAAACACAGGGATTCCACGCGCAACGGCGAGCCTCAAGGGCATGGCGAGATTGTAGACACAGTGGCTGACGTTGATCGCCCGGACGTCGTGATGCTCAATGTAGTCTGCCCAAAAAACGAAGGTCTCCAGGGACTCCAGCAGGAATTTGAAAAACTCCGGCGTGTCATGGTCGATGGTCGGTTTCCGGAACTGTTTCAGATACGTATCGTAAATGAGATCCCCGACTACGACACCATCAATCGAAAGCCGCTCGATCGCACGTCTGCTGTTCAGAGTTGGAACAATGTCTTCGAACAGCTGTCGTGCGACTGTCTTGTGTTTCCTATCGGGCACGATTAGGAGGAACTGCGTTGCCCCGAACGAGGCATAGGTACCGAACCTGTCGAAGCTAATCAAACGCCTGCCCCAGAAGTACATTCGACGCCAGAACTGCGGTTCGGGGTTCGGCGAATATGCGACAACCTCGGCATCCTCGTCTTCAGCCAAAACATTTGCAAGATAACTGTAGGAGATATGCGCCGACTGCATCCCGTTTAGCTCGAAGAGAACGACTGCGTCTTGCGAAACGTTATTGGAAGCCACCTTAAACACTCCGCGGTTGTGCCTGATAAATCGCTGGAGCGGAGGGCTTTTTCGAACTCTAGTGACTCGACGAAAAATTTTTTTTATGGTGGCACGAATGGTCATGAATGGATGATAAATCGATTTATTAAATATGGATTCGTTAAAAATTTTGCTCGGAGTTTCCGGGCATCCCTGCGCGTATCACCACGCGTTCCAATCCTATCTCGTCTCCTTTGACTTGAAGGAAATAGCGCCGTAAAGAGCACATTAGCAACAAGTTTATGAGAGCGGTACGGGATGTAACTTTGACTGCGGGGTCAAATTTGCTTCGTAGTTGAGGCTCGGGCGGCTCCTAAAGTCACTCCATAACTCCCCCCAAAATACTCAGAATGCAATCGGTTATAAACAACAATGCCTATATACAAAGCAAATACTCACATTGAGACCTATAGACTAAAAGCATCTTCACCTGATGTAAGAGAACTAAATGCTCGTCCTGGGCGTCACGACTTATCCGAGTTTATTGCTAGTCAAATCTATTCACGTCTACCAATTCACAATCGCTCCATCGTCCTAGACATCGGTTGCGGCGATGGAACCTTGCTTCAAAAATACGCTAAAAACGGACATGGAGAATATTTTGGTATATTGCCAACGACTCAGGAAATTGACCGGTTAAAAGAGCACCTCCGAGAAAAAGGCGTTGATAACATAAAACTCCTATGCTCGACTTGCGATAAAATATCCTTACCCGAAAACTTCATTGATGTTATTGTTATAAACGGCGTCATTCCTCTAATTGACTCCGATTTAACACTTGACAAAACTATCAAAGAGATAGAGCGAGTTCTTAAACCAGGAGGGACAGTATACTTTGGTGAATTGATAATAAACAATTCGCAAAATAACATACGTTTCGGCGATTCTATATCTCTTTGGTTACTTCACTCACTCATTAAACAAGGACCGCGTTCATTTTATAATAAATCGAAAATATTGCTAAATGCAATATTTTCCAACGCTCCATTCGTAATAGCACCAAAGTCATACTATACAATTGAACAACACGAATTTTCTAGGCGACTTAACGAATTAGGCTTTAAAATTGAAGATCTATTTTTACACACAGAAATTGATATAAACGGAAATTCACTTGTTAACACAAACAGGTGGAATTTGATCGCCTCAAAACATTCATAATATTTTACGCTCAAAAACAAGTATTTCAGAATGAAATCCATCCAAAGTTTTTCTACCAAACGGAACAACATTATCGTCGACAAGGGAGTATCCATTTGCGCTCAGATTATCCACATAAAACTCCCTCTTTACCGCTTCATCAACCCTAGACCCAACATTGTCTGAAGCAACAGTATTTTTCCCCTCCCTAAGGTTTCTCATCATTAAATATCTAGGCTGCAAGCCGCTCACTTTTTCGAGATACGTTCGCACCACTTTTGGTTCCATCTCCTGAAACGAAATTGAGTTAACAAATAGATCTATTTTTCCTCGTAACTTGTCTACCGTCCATGAAGGAAGTACGGTTAGATCCCCTAATTCACTTACAGAAATTTGTTCGCATTCGTGAAGTTCCATATACCCCATTACACTATCTCGACCGAATGTCTCTCTCAGGTAAAAATTAGAGAAGCAACTAGTTGGAGGAATATCTATATTGATATACTTCATACCATCTGTATTTGATTTTTGCAAAATTTCCCCGAGACTACCCCAACCACCACCGATTTCCAAAACCACTCTTGGAATAAAATTTTTCATGACACGGCGTAAGAAAACCAGCATGAGCAAGTAGTTCAAGGAATTTCGTGATAATACACGTCCATCAAAATTGAATTGCTCCGTAGGAGTGCCAATGTCGCCCTCTGTAAATTTCGAAAAATCAAGTCCACATGCTGGACCATCGTCACTAGCTTTCAGAACTCTAAAATCGCTAAACGCATTCATTTCTCCAGTGAGGTAATAATCCAAAAATGCTAATTGTTTTTGTGACAGATTTTTCGTGTTTCCGAATTCGTTGAATTCTCTTCTCAGGTCTTGATTCACTTCGTTGAATGGATATCCATAGTTTGTAACAAACATAGATAAGCAACTTGGCGCAGACTTAAATTTCTCGAACCCATAAATTTCAATGTCCTTCTTGAAGTTATCCATCCAAAGTTGCCAAAATTTTGTTGGGCGATAAATAGTCGGGGCAAAGTTGATATCATGCATACTTTTTTTGAACAACTCTGCATAATAGGTGGAATTCATTATCTCTTCACTCATCGTACATGTTAGACAGATCGGTTTATATGATATGCGCTTAGAAAATTATGTCTAAGTATTATTTAAATTTGATGCTCTATCAATAATACAATTCAGTGATTCTATTTGACTCTGAGGCAAGCAACATTTCTGTCCACCCGGCGGTATGACCGATATAACACGACGCTTTGCAAGTAAACCGACAACTAGCGCCATACTTTCACAACCGACGACCACGTCACTTTCAGCTATTTCTTCGGTTAAAGTGCGCTTACCACCAATTCGGGTGAACCCACCATATTTCAATATTATGTTGTTATACTTTCCTTCATCCTCAGAGGGGTGTGGCCGAATCACAATACGATCGATTTTTTTTCCGATCATATCTATGTGAGTGAAGAAATGTTCTAACGCTTCAAACTCAGTATAGCCCCAGTATCGTGGATCACCATATGCCTTCAATCCGTGCTCGCTTATTGGTTCACAAACAAATAAAATGTTTATCCCTTTCTCAGCGTCGCGCGCAGGTTGGCTACGTTCAATAGCTATAAGTTCCTCTTCGATGTCCTGGAGATAAGGATTTGGTACAAACCTAACGGGTGTATCAGCAAAAATTTTCTGTGCGATATTTTTTGCGAACGTATCGCCTACCCAGATTTCGTCAGGAAGGTTGATAACCTGATCCCGAACGAAGCGTTGGCGATAATTGACCCAATGATCGAGAAATGCGAATACACGTTTACCTATTGCCCTTGCAGCGCCTATTGCCTGCCACTCCAAATTTGATTTCCAGCTTGTACCGCACAATACTTCATTGCAACAATGCAACGCTTCTTCAATGCTTATACTCTTAACAGGGCCAATACGACTTTGAAAGATGTTGCATGCCGGACCTTCCAACACAAAAGAACAATTCAATCTATTTCGCGCGACATAACTGGCCAGCACATGTGCGCCACCGGAATCATGGCTTACTATACAGAGTGACATGTTGCTAATTCTACACCTAATGCAATTCAGACCGTCTCGACCAGACTTTATTAAATGCTTCAACAACTAAATCTACATCGCTGTCACTTAAATCATGCATGCACATCGCGTAACACATCAATGTCGAGTCGTGCAGTTCTTCTGCCACTGGGCAGATCCCCTTTCCGTAATTGACATCGCGGTGGCAGATTTCAGATGTCCAAGGAAAACCTTTGGTTCCGAATGCAATCTTTCGTTGAAAAAGTGGTAGCAAGTGAACATTGACGTACCCCGCACCTAGGCCCTCAATTCCTTCTGCTACCAAGGCGTCGAGTATTTTTTGGCGGGAAACTCCCAGTGTTTCCACGTCAAGCACGAGAGGGTATCCGTAATATGAATGTGTGCAGTCGGACTTCACTCTTGGCGTCCGCAACCCTTCTAAATCACTCAAGCCCTCCGTGAGCCGTTTTGCAATGGTTTGACGGCGCTTGACCAACGCGGGCAGTTTATCAAGTTGCTCAATTCCGATGGCGCACTCAATTTCACCCATTCTGAAATTATACCCCACCATGTTTGTCAGGTCGCGTATCTCCATTCCTTCCACCACCGCTTCAGCATGATTTCGGATAAGACGCAATCTGTTCGCAATTTCGTCATTTTCAGTGACCAGTATTCCTCCCTCACCAGTATGGATGTGCTTGTGATAATTTAAGCTAAATCCGCCAACATCCGCCAGTGTTCCCGCATATTTACCGTTGTAGATTGCCCCGGGCGCCTGGGCTGAATCCGTGATGATTTTCAGGTCGTATTTCGTTGCAATGTTCCTCAAGCTGTCCAGATTTGCAGAATGACCGAAAATGTCCACCGCCATTATCGCCTTTGTGAAAGGGGAGATGTTCTTCTCGACCGATTCCGGATCGATACAAAACGTCTCCGCCTCAATGTCTGCAAATACTGGAATTGCATTCCAGTGCAGTATTGCCGTTGCGCTGGCGCACATCGTAAACGGAGATACGATAATCTCGTCTCCTGGTTCTGTTCCTATGGCGCCGACAGCGGCTATAAGACCAGAAGTCCAGGAGTTTACTGATACTGCGTGCTTCACACCAAAAACGGACTGGCATTTATTCTCAAATTCGCGGACTTTCGGTCCACCAAAAAAATCGGGGCCCCATCCACCAATAAACTGTGACAATATTCCACTCTCAACAACATCTCTTACTGCATCGACTTCTTCTTGTCCGAGCGGATTATAACGTTTAAATTTGCGAGATATTGTCTTCGGGCCGCCACAAATCGCAAGGTTTTTATATATTTCGGTTTTCATAATTATTCCGTTATAAGCGTCAGTTTTTCAACAATACGCAAAGCTTCCGCACCAGTACACAAAACGGATCGCTTCCCATCCAGAACGAGTGCCAGTTGATCCGCGACATGCCATTGAACTCTTGACAGGGAGGTCTTAAGTTTTTCCTCAGTTTCGTCAAGCATAGTGTAACTCTGAAAAATCGTGCTAGGCACAGCGGGTTGCCAGACAACGTGTTGGCCACCAAGGTCGTATCGTAACCTGCCATTAGAAAATATTAGTTCGACAGTATAATGTGAAAAGTTTTCCTCTTTAGCGGCAATAAAATAGACTGGTGTTCCAGAAAATTGAACTAAAATATCCGGCTCTGGATCTTTATGCCAATTTCTCTTTTTGCCTATTATCTGAAAACTGTCCATTTCCCCGAGCCAAAATTGCAGTAGATCGAAGAAATGTGATCCGTTATTGAACATTCCCTTCGAATACCAGACAACACCCTTAACAGGTCGGAGAAATTCTCCTCGACTGATTCGCATTTTGATCTCGCGAACCGCCATATCAACGCGCCTGATGTAATTGACGTACAATTCAACACCAGACTGTTCGCAAAGATCAAGGATCTGACGGGCGTCTCTCAGGTCGCTGGAGAGCGGTTTTTCACACAACACGACACGTGGTTGGCAATAGCACAGTACCTTCCTAATCACCGACACATGCGACTCTGTTGGCACCGCGATAGCGACAACATCCAATGTTGTCGGATGCATTTCGATGTCAACGTCTTCAAAAACTGGCTGACCGTATTCTCGACTGAAGTCCGCTCGTCGTTCACGATCGGCATCGACACCAGCGACAAGCTCGAACGACGGATGCTCATCGAAAGCGCGCGCATGAGAGTAGACATGTTTCTGTGGATCAAGCGCCAGATCTGAGGTTAAACCAATTCGTCCCAAACCAATGACACCAGCCTTAAATGTCATGTAATCAAACTTCCGACCAAGACAAATCGAACGACCGAATTGGCTGGGTTGATACCGGTGCGTCTGGCGCGTTACACCACATCATCTCGGGAAACCGGCGAGTTTTTCCTGATCGATCGAGCTGCTTTGAGGCCCAAAATTTGATCTAGATACTTAGGCGCTAACCCGCGTCCTGGTCGAACACTTCGCACCATATCAGGTGTTATGACTTCACCGGACTTAATATTCTTGACGAAATAGAGCGAACGCCGAAACTTTACATTGCCTTTTTCGCTTGATTTGAGGCCATAATCTACTTTGCCGAGTGCCTCCCACGATGTGCGAATATCACGGCAAAGCAAAGACATGTCACTCGGTTCCAAAGAAAAGCTATCATCCGGCCCGCCAGAATTGCGATCCAGTGTCAGATGTTTTTCGATTATAGACGCACCAAGCGCAATGCTGACAATCGCTGTCGTGTTGCTGAGCGTATGATCCGACAGTCCGGTGACCACACCGAAGCGCTCCATGACGTCTGGGATTGTTAAAAGATTGTATTCTTTGGGCAACGCGGGATAGCCGCTGACACAGTGCAGGATAGCAAGATCGACGCATCCGCTAGAGCGCGCTGTTTCAACAGCTTCACCAATTTCATCGACATCAGCCATGCCTGTAGAAATTATCATCGGCTTTCCTGTACTCGCAACATATCTGATCAGCGGGATGTCAACCGCCTCGAACGAAGCAATCTTGTATGCTGGCGCATTCAAATCCTCGAGCAGGTCGACGGCAGTGCTATCGAACGGGGAACTAAAGATTGTAATGCCCAGTTCTGCAGCATGTCGAAACAGAGGTTTATGCCACTCCCACGGCATGTGGGCTTCTTCATAGAGCTCAAACAGCGTACGACCATCCCAGAGACCACCTTCGATAACAAAGTCCGGGTCCCTACTGTCGATCGTGAGCGTCTCAGGCTTGTAAGTTTGCAGCTTTACGGCATCGGCACCTGCTGCGGCGGCCTCTTCGATCAATAGTTTCGCGCGGTCTATTGAACCATCATGGTTAGCTGACAACTCCGCGACCACGTAAGGAGGGTGAGATTGGCCAATCCATCTACCGGCAATCTGAAGCTGTGGCATTCTACTTGCTCCGAATGTATTCAAACGCAACTTTCGGCCCGACGTTCGCTACCAGATCTACAATGGACATGTACGGAACAAACTGATCAGTCTTGATCTGATAGTAAGGTTCTGGTTTGTATTCGTAGTATGACAGCCTAATAGGGTCGGTCAAAAACAAACCATCTTCCTCGATATACTGGCGCGACCCTTCGGCTGCCAAATATGCATCGGATCCGAGAATTTTGCATATATTCAACAACTTTTTCGATCTTTTTCCTGGTACGTTCAGAGAACTAGATCGAACCGTGTCGACATCGAACCGCAGATATTTCGCAAATCTCTCTATTATGCCAATATTCAGATCAGACAACTTTACATGCTTAGATTCAAGCTCTTCAGACAGAATATCGATAACTTCAGATATAAAAGACGATCTTGCATAGGACATTTCAATTTTTTTAAGTGTCGCGCTAATCCACCTGCCGTCCAAAGCAAGTTCCGCGTCGCATATCTTGACATCTCTCGATGTTTTTCTCACGGGCACAGTGATTGTTACTACGCCTCCATTTGAAAGAATTCTGTTGCGCACCTGCCATGATCTACGAGTGAGTTGAACATCGTCCAAATACACAAACCGATCAACTCGACACATCATACTAAAATATCCAACCCAAGGCAAAAAAGTTGGTTGCATGATTGCACATATCATAAATAATTAATCTCGCTGAATATAAATATAATTGACTAATTTTCGTATCCAATAATTTTTGCTGCGCGCAGCATTGCATTTAATCTGTTCAAATGAATGAATATCCTTTTTTGATTAAAAATATTTGTGTTTTAATCTCAATTTAGCAATATATTTATCTATATAAATAACATGAAAATTCAAACGGAACCGCGTGCCTCTTTAAACTATAATCATTCACAATACTTACATAAGGTGTAATATTAGTTTTGCAAAACTTGAACACATCTTCTGGATACACGTAAAATAAATCACTATCAAAATAATCAACGTACATGCTCAACATATTAAATGAAACACAAATTTCCGCACTATCAAATAACATTTTCAACGTATTCTTATAAAATAATTCATTGTTATCAATGCGATTATTGAAGACACCGCTCACAAATATGTATTCATATGTTTCTCTTACAAATTCACTTTTGCTGACGAAGCGCGCTCCAGGGTACTTATTCTGCGCTATCGGGTAAAATTCTTCGACGAAATCATATCCGACGTACTGACAATTTATACCTTGCCGCTCGATATACCCGGCCAGCGCAGCAGTTCCGCAGCCAAAATCGAGAACCTTCTTATCAGAAATATTGCCGGCGCGCAGGAGATGGTGGAACCGTAGATTCTGGGTCTCCTCACTCGAATACTGCGCCGATAAATATGAATCTCCATATTTTTTTACAAGATTCCGATAATGTTGCTGAATGTTTCTACACATCAAATTCTCTATGCAATCATATGTTTTAAAATTTGGTATTGCCCTGGACCATTTTGAAACCGTGATCTTGGTTTTAGACTGATAGCTTTCTGTACATCAACCAAACTCGCTTTACAGTTGGTAAAATGTTCCACATTCATTGCAACAACAAAACCTTTTTTTTCTAACCAATTGGCGACCCTTTTGTGAATACCGGCTCGCCATAAACATATGCTTGGCGTCTTAAAGGCTGCGAGTTCGTATGACACCAGACCACAGCGAACGATGGCCAATGATGCTGCGCGGCAGCGCTCCTTGAAGTCGGATGGGTTAATTGTGTGTTGCAGACCATATCCATCGCATTGCCTGATTAAGTCTGCCTTGCGTGGCTGGTTTGAACCAAGAACAACTGTAACAGGTTTTGGAAGATCAAAATTTGGCAGAATTGGAATAATCTGCCTCAGATCCTCCTGATTGTCGCCGCCACCCAAAAACACGATGGTGCCTTGTCGGTACCTGTCAGACTCATTATAGCACATTGGATCAAGCATAATAAACTCTGGCCCGATCAAAAGCTTACAAGTTTCTGGAACGAGTGTCCGATACTCTTCCGGTGTGCGGCCGAAATTGGCATCCACTAGCATATGGCAGTCGTGCTTTCTGTCCGCCAAATCGTCGATAACAAGCAGTCGACTACAATTCGGTTTGAGTGCGGCCTCCCATTCAGCGTCGATCTTGTAATGATCGACAATGAGCCATTCAGGTTGAAGTTGGGTGATAATTTTATCTGAGTATTGGACATCGACACCAAGATCGAATTCGGTACTTTTCGCGTTTTTTTTCTGGTTGGCTTTCACGCTAGTTTGCGAATTGCCTATAAATGGAAGTGCAGTCGCTTTATGTCCCCTCTGTTGAATGTGGTCAAATATTTCGCCTGCGTCTTCATTGCAAATAAAAAGGCAATCTGCGTTTTTTGTCTTAAGTGCATCAGCCAGGTTCAGACATCGCATAATATGCCCTGTACCAATCACATGGGATGCATCAGTGCGAAACGCTACTTTCATGGATAAGTCGATAAATCGTTCGTTTATAGATTGAGCGCTCTAAACAACCATTCAGCACGCGTCCAGTCTTCTTCAGTATCAATATCTTGCACTCGATGCCTAGGTAAATATATGGGCGTCGCGTTATTATCGAATACGACACTTTCCTTCAACCAGGCATCAGCTTTTCCCCAGTAAAATTGCCCAGCATCATGGAACGCTTCTTCCAAATCCTGGGAGCGCGAATGATAGTACTCTGGTTGAAACATTTCTAGTCGTTGAGCAGCCGTAACCCGAATGGCCCGTTGAATTGGAAAAGGAAAACTCGTTACCGCAAATGCGAAATTGCAGTCTTGCTCAACGATAGCGTTAAAGCCGCGACGAATGTCGTCCCCACTCGTAAATGGTGCGGTCGCGTAGATACAACAAACATATGATGGTGTATCTCCATTCTCTTTCTGCCATTCAATAGCGTGCTTCATTACCGGTATTGTTTCGGTATGGTCATCCGACAGGCGTTCAGGCCGCGTAAATGGGACTTCTGCGCCGTGAGATAGTGAGATTTCAGCAATCTCGTTATCATCTGTCGAAACAATTATGCGTTCAAAACACTCACTTTGTATAGCAGCCTCAATTGACCATGCAATAATTGGCTTTCCACAAAACGGTTTAACATTTTTTCTAGGAATTCTTTTGCTGCCACCACGGGCGGGTATAACTGCTAGTCTCATTTTTTTAGCGCCTTTTGTATCGCGCCAACAACCGTATTTAATTCTTCGTCTTTCAAATGAGGATACAAGGGGAATGTAACCGCTTCCTCGTAATATTTCTCAGATTCCGGCAAATCCCCCCCCACATAACCTTTACCCTTATAGTATGGTTGCATATGAATAGGTATATAATGTATATTTACACCAATTCCTTTTTCTCTTAAATTTTCGAATATTCCCTTTTTTGTTGATCTAATATTTTTAACATCTATCCGGACGACATACAGATGATAGGCCGAATGGCGGTCGTCAGGCTGGTGCTGAGGGCGCAGGGGCAGGCCCGCGAACATTTCGTCGTAGCGGGCCGCAATTTGCCGTCTCCGCGCGACGTACTCATCGAGCCGATCAAACTGGCTGATGCCCAATGCGGCCTGCACGTCCGTCATCCTGTAGTTAAATCCCAGTGCAATCTGCTCATAATACCAGGGTCCGTCCGGAGCTTTCGACATCTTTTCCGGTGATCGCGTGACGCCGTGGCTCCTGAAAAGGCCCATGCGTTCGGCGAGGTCCGGGTCGTTCGTCAGGGCCATGCCGCCCTCAGCCGTGGTGACGATCTTGACGGGATGAAAGCTGAACACCGTGATGTCGCTGTAGCGGCAGTCGCCCACGGGCGAACCGCGATAGGCGCCGCCGACCGCGTGGGATGCGTCCTCGAGAATGCGGAAGCCGTAGCGCTGCGCCAGGGCGTGGATCGCCTGCATGTCGCAGGGCTGGCCGCACAGATGCACCGGCACCACCACTTTCGGCAGCCGCCCTTCCCGGTCCGCGGCTTCGAGCTTTCGCTCCAGCGCCCTGGGGCACATGTTGAACGTGTCCGGATCGATGTCGACGAAATCGACCTTGGCGCCGCAGTAGAGCCCGCAGTTGGCCGAGGCGACGAAGGTGATGGGCGAGGTCCACAGCCAGTCGCCGGGTCCCAGGCCCAGCGCCAGGCACGCCACGTGGAGCGCGGATGTCGCGCTGTTGACCGCGACGGCATGTCCGGCGCCGCAATAGGCGGCCACCTTCTCCTCGAAGGCGGGCACGCGGGGCCCTTGGGTGATGAAGTCGGACTGCAGGACGTCGACGACCGCCTGGATGTCGTCGCGCGTGATCTCCTGGCGTCCGTAGGGAATCATCTCAGATGCGTCCGATTTTCTGCCGGTTGGCGTCGATCCACCGCTGCAGGTGCGCCCGGTCCATCCAGTCCTCGTTGTTGTCCGAGGAATAGACGAAGTCGGACGGCACCGCTTGGCCGTCGCCAATGCGGTTCGGGTCCCCGTTCCAGCCGTAGATCGCCGGCAGGATCTTGTAGTGCCCGGAATATTCGAACGTGGTCCTGGTATCCTCGACGCCGATCATCTGTTCGTGCAGCTTCTCGCCCGGCCTGATCCCGATGAACTCATGTTCCCTATCAGGGGCAATGGCCCGGGCGATGTCAACGACCTTCATGGACGGGCATTTCTTTACGTAAATCTCACCGCCGACCATGTCGTCGAACGCATGCCACACCAGTTTGACGCCCTGCTCGAGCGTGATCATGAACCGTGTCATGCGCTCGTCGGTAATCGGCATCGGCTTGTCCGGCGTGTCCGCGATCTGCATGAAAAACGGAATGACGGAACCGCGCGACCCCATGACGTTGCCGTAACGTACCACTCCGAAGCTCGTCTGGTGCTTGCCGGAATAAGCATTGCCCGCCACGAACAGCTTGTCGGAGGCAAGCTTCGTCGCGCCGTATAGATTGATCGGGTTGCTCGCCTTGTCGGTCGACAGCGCGACCACGCTCTTGACACCGCGGTCGATGGCCGCGTCGATCAGGTTCATCGCGCCGTTGATATTGGTCTTGATGCACTCGAACGGGTTGTATTCCGCCGTCGGCACGATCTTGGTCGCTGCGGCGTGCACCACATAATCGACACCGTCGAGGGCCCGGATGAGACGCTCCTTGTCGCGCACGTCGCCGATGAAGAACCGCACCCGATCGTCGTGATCGTAGAGCTTCGCCATCTCCCACTGTTTCATCTCGTCGCGGGAAAATACGATCAGGCGCTCGGGATCGTATTTCTCCAGCGTCATGGGGATGAAGGTATTGCCGAACGAGCCGGTCCCGCCGGTCACGAGTATCGAGGAATTTCGGAGCACTTTTTTCGCCTTACCCGTCCATCACATTGTTCTTTGCACCGGCCGCACGCCCGTGACGCTCACGCAACCGCCTGTTCCGTCTCGCGGACCGATATTTTCAGATCGTCGATTTCGACGACAATGTCGGCCACGTCAAGCCATGCGGGCCTGTGGGTGATCGCGATCACGGTCCTGGTTCTGGCGATTTCCCGGATCTGGGCGCAGATGGTTTCTTCGGTTTCCGGATCGAGCGCACTCGTCACTTCATCCAGAATGATCAGTTCCGGGTCATGCACAAGTGCGCGCGCAAGTGCGATGCGCTGGCGCTGGCCGCCCGAAAGCGTCAGTCCCTGCTCGCCGATTTCCGCGTCCAGACCATTGGCGAGTTCGCGCACGAAATGGTCCGCGCTCGCCAGTTCCAATGCCGACCATACCTGGTCATCGCTGAACTGGGGATCGCCCAGTGTAATGTTGGAGCGGATGGACCCGTTGTGGAGTACTAGTTCCTGCGGAACGTAGCCAATCATGCCCCGCCACTTCGCCAGGTCGATGTCAACCAGCGAAACGTCGTCGATCAGCACGCGGCCCGATTCGGGCCTGTACAAACCGATGATCAGGTCCGTCAGGGTTGTCTTGCCGCGCCCGGACGGTCCGTGCAGCACCGTCAGGTGCCGTGCCGGTATCGTGCAGGAGGCACCAGCGAGGATCCGCTTGCTTCCGAACCCGAAGGTCACGTGGTCGAGCACGATCGACCTCTGCAGCGTTGGTGCCGCCGTCCCCTGGTTGATTTCGCGCGCCTCCAGTGCATCGCGGGTGATCTCGTTGAGCCTGTCGTAGGATATCTCGACGCTCGCCACGCGCTGCGACTGACGCTGGATGCGGCCGATGCTCTTGGTCACCTGGAGCATGAGCCCGCCGATCACGCCGAGTTCGAGGATTGGTATCTTCCAGTAGATGATCGCGACGTAGAGGCCAATGCCGATGGCGATCGCCTCGATCAGGCCCTGCAGGCTTATCAGCCCGTGAGACGACATGACCGATCGGCGGATGTGCTTCTGAAGTCGACGGATGGTCCGGTTGAAGGCAAGATGGACGTGCTCATGCCGTGCCATCGCTTTCAGCGGCTTGATGCTGCCGAAAGTGTCGGTCATGCCAATGTTGAGAAGTTGCGAATTCAGCGCCGTCTTGCGGCCCGCCTTGCGTGCGACTTCCACGAGCACATTGAGGGCACCGTAGATGACCCCCCCGATCACAAGAGCCATAATCGCGAGTTTGCCGGAGATCGCGACAATCACGATCATGTAGACGATCGTACGGAGCAGTGTCGCGATGAATTCCGCCGACACCCGGAAGGCATCGGCGGCCCCCGAGGAGAAGGTGCTCACGGCGTGAGTCAACTGGCCCAGGGGTTCGCGCGTAAAATACATCCAGTCTGCCGAGAGATAGGCCTCGATCAGGCGGCGGCGGTACCGCGTGGCCAACCTCGCAATCGTGTAACCGACGAAGGTCATGGCGGAGAAATTCAGGATCTCACGCAGGACGAGTCCGGCGATCATTACAATCAGCAAACTGGTGAACGTGGCCGGTATCCCGAAACCGGAGAGGAAGGAGATCATCACATCGGCGAATTCGGGACGCTGGGCACCGCTCGCGTTTTCCATGCTGACCGCCAGAACCGGCAGGATCGTGGCAATACCGAAACCCTCCGCCATCCCGGCCGCGAGCAGACAGCCCACAATGAGCGCCTGGCGCCAGAGTTTCAGGTCGGAACCAAAGAAGATCCGGAATGCGGCCATCAAGCTGTCGATTTCGCCAGTTCTGTTACAAAACCACTGCCGCTCCCGGCGTGGCCACTTGTTGCGGACCGTCTCTTATCAGGGGGCAGGGCAAAGAGTAACCCCTCAAAGGCGTGTTTCGGCGTCATGACGTCACAATTCGGGTTTCTGCGCCTCCCCCGCCTCCTCCGCATACAGCTCCTTCTTGGACAGCTTGCCCACGGGTGTCTTGGGCAGTTCGTCGCGGATCTCGAGGGCGCGGATCATTTCGTGGCGGCCCAGGCGGTCTTCCAGGAAGGCCTTCAGGCCGTCGAGATCCATGGCTGCCGCGCCGGGTTTGAGCTTGACGAAGGCCTTGGGGCTCTGGCCCCTCTTCTCATCGGCGATGCCGATCACGATGACTTCCTCCACGTCGGGATGCTGGTAGATGGCTTCCTCTATCACGCGCGGATAGACGTTGAAACCCGAACACAGGATCATGTCCTTCAACCGGTCGATCAGGAAGACGAACCCGTCGGCGTCCATGTAGCCGCTGTCGCCCGTCCGGAAGAAGCCGTCCGCGTTGAACGCCTCGGCGGTCGCGTCCGGCTTCTGCCAGTAGCCCTTCATCACGTTGGGGCCGGTGATGCAGATCTCGCCCTTTTCGCCCGGGGCGAGCACCTGCGTCGACGTGTCGATGTCGTAGACCCGCATCTCGATGCCCGGCAGCGGCAGGCCGCAGCTGCCCTCGCGAAACTCGCCGAACTGCGGCATGCCGGTCCCCGCGGGGCTTGTCTCCGTCATGCCCCAGCCCTCGCAGATCCGCACGCCGGTGAGCTTCTCGAATCGCACCAGCGTGTCGCGCGGCAGCGGCGCGCCGCCGGAGATGCAGTAGGACAGCGACGACAGGTCGAATTTCCCGACCTCGGGGTGGTTGAGAATGGCGTTGTACATGGCCGGCACGCCGGGAAAGACGTTCGGCCGGCGCTTGCCGATGTCCTTCAGCACGGCATCGAGCTCGAAGCGCGGGTGGAGAATCAGCAGGGCCCCGACCGAAATGGCCATGAACATGTTCACCTGGAGCGCGAAGATGTGGAAAAGCGGCAGCACTGCCAGGAAACTGTCCTCCCCGCGGCCGAGCGAGGGCCGGTCGCCCCCGGTGAACGCGAGATACTGCCGGCACGCGGCGACGAGGTTCCGGTGGGTCAGCATGGCGCCCTTGGAAATGCCCGTCGTGCCGCCAGTATACTGGAGCACGGCCACGTCGTCCGGAGCCGCGCCGTCACCCGGCCAGCCGCCCGCAGGCGCCGCGCCGTCGCCGGACACCAGATCGGCGAACCAAATATGCCTGTCGTCGCGCGGTACATCGGCGATCTCGCCACGCCTGAACAGGGGAAACAGCAGGTTCTTCGGGAAGGGCAGCACTTCCGGCAGGGTTCCGACGACGAGCTTGCGGACACCGGTTTCCCGGAGCACCCGTCCCATCTGCGGATAGAGCGCCTCAAGGTTGAGCGTGACGACGATTTCCGCGCCGCTGTCGCGAACCTTGTGGACAAGCTCGCCGACCGCATCGAGCGGCGACAGGTTGACCACGACGCCGCCGGCCCGCAAGACGCCGAAGAACGAGATCAAGTAGTGGGGCGTGTTGGGCAGGAACAGCGCCACGCGCGTGCCCTTCTCCACCCCCAGGCGCATGAAGCCCTGTGCGGCCCGGTCCACGGCCCGGCCCAGTTCGGCGAAGGATGTCTGCCGCCCCATGAATTCGAGCGCCGGCTTTTCACCAAACCCGGACACCGCGTCCAGCAGAACGGACTGGGCCGGCACATCCGGAATGTCGATTCGCCACGACACGCCGGGAGGATAGGACGCTTCCCAGGGCATTCTCGTGCTGTCGTTCATTTTCCGGCTCCCGCATCAATGGACAAAACCAAGCCGGTCGGTCGGCGCGCCCGTGGACGTCAGGTCACCAGACGCTTCACGCGCGCGGAGACCCGGCGGCGCAGTCTCGCGAGCGGAGACGTCCGAGACGGGGCATAGACCGGCGCGCACGGCACCGCCGGCACCGCGGAGTCACCGGGGTAAAGCCGCAAATGCTCCGCGAAATTCTCGAACATCTCGATGTTCCGGCCATTGCACAGCAGCGACTCGCATTCCAGACCGTTGGCCAGGAGGATGTCGTGGCTTTCGAGCTCGACATGGAAATAGCGCAGCTCCACCAGCCCCTCGCCTCGGGTCTGCACGATGTCGCGGCCGTCGACGAGATACTTCGCCGGCACGAGCTGTCCGTCGACCAGCACGCCATGCTTTCGCGACACGAGAAGGTCCGTCGCCGGCCGGCCCTGACCAAGGGCATCTTTCGAAATGCGCACCGGACAGAACTTTTCCGGAAACGCGCGACCGGCGCGGCGGCGATAGGTGCGCCTTCCGATCCACCTGACAGTCCTGACTTCGCCTGCGGCGTTGAGTATCTCGTCGCCAACCGCCAGATCCTCGATGCGTCGCTGGCCGTCCGGCAGGGCGATAAGCGTGCCGGCCACGAAACATATGGGTGGTGGTGCCGAAGCCATGATTCTATCCCCGTCTTTTGCAAAGCGACGTAACACTATAGACAATCGGGACGATCCGGCAATCGAAGACCATCCTGAGGCCGGACAGATCTGGAGACCGGCGGAAATGTCCCTGCTTAAAAACATGGCCGCGCACGCCCGCTTCGCCCGGGCGCGCGTCAAGGCCCATCTGAAGCCGGGCGCAACCCTGCCGCCGGGGCCGCTGGACCCTTCCGAAAACAGCATGTACAGCGACAAGATGTTCTATCTCGACCGGTTCGCGAGATACGGTCCGGTTTTCAAGACATCCTGGGGCCGCCACATTCTCGTCTGCATGTCGGGCAATGCCGAGGGCCGGCGCTTCCTCACCGAGAACCAGGAACGCCTGCGCGGCATCTCGATTTCGCTGAAGAAGGTCTTCCCGAAGGGGTTCCTGAGGAATCTCACCGGAGAGGAACACAAGCAATACCGCCGCATCCTCGGCGCGCCCATGCAGTCGGGGCTGGCCGGAGCACACGACCAAGCGATGCGGAACACCATATGCGCCCAGCTCGACGACTATTGCGGGGCCTGCCGCACCGAAGGTCCGTCGCGCAAAGCCCTGCTGCGCTGCCTCAATATCGCCTCCACCCGGATCATGATCCGGCTGCTGTACGGATGTCCGGAAGACCATCCCACGTTCGACCGGTTGTGCGCGCTGCACGATGCGCTGGGCCCGGACGACCTCGTCTGGCGCCTGGACGCGCCCCAGGTCGCCCTCTTCCGCGAAATCCGCGAGATCATCGGCGACCTCGCGGATAAGCCCGACGGGCTGGCCCCGCGCAGCTGTCTCGCCCACATCGCCGCACGGGACGAACTGGACGACACCGTGTTCGGGAACCTCGTCTACATGGTCGAGATGGGCCGCTACGACCTCTATGGGCTTCTCCACTGGGTGGCGAAGTACGTGAGCTGCAGCGAGGCGACGATCTCCGCTCTGCGCCGCGACGAGGGTGCGAGCCCCCCTGGAAGCCGGATATCACTCGCCCGGGCCGCCGTGATGGAGACGCTCCGGATGGACCAGGGTGAAGGGGTCGCGCGCCGGGCCTGCAAGGACATCACCCATGAGGGTTACTTTTACCCCGAGGGCACGATGTTTCGCATGTGCCTCTGGGACAATCACAAGAACCCGGAAACATTCCCGGACCCCTTCCGATACGATCCGACGCGCTTCGTCCGGAACGACTACGGCATCGAGGAGTGGGCGCCGTTCGGGCTCGACTCCCACCGTTGTGTCGGCGCGGACCTCTCGCTCGACGTCGCCACGATGTTCGTCGAGGAACTCGTGCGAAACTACGACCTGGACGTCGTCGACGACGGAGAGCGCATTCGCGGCGCCTATCACTGGGAACCGAGCGACCGGTTCACGCTCGACATCCGGCCACGTCCCGATACAGCCTGAAGCCACGCGACGAACGCCGCAGGTCCTTCCCATCGCGCGAACGCCCGACACGAGACGGCCGGCGCCATCCCCGTTTTTGGAACCGGAGGGAGCGTCCTCCCGCCTGCGCTCCGACGAACCGGTCAGGGTTTCAGCGCGGCATCCGTCAGCTTGTCGAGCGCACCCGTCATGGTCCTGACGACCTCGTGGTCCTGCGCAATCCCGTGGGCGGCGGCAAGGCTCGCCGGCTTACGGTAGCCGAGCCACACCTGGCCGCCATCGTCCTGCCAGGCGAGAACCTTCATCGGCAGGTCGAGCGCAATCTCCCGGTTCTCCATCATCAGCTTCGTGCCGAGCCTGGGGTTGCCGAACACCAGGAGGGCTGTCGGCGGCAGATCGGCCCCGACCGACTTCGCGTTCGCCGCATGATCGATCCGGGCGGCGATGATGATGCCCTTCGACGTCAGGACCTTCTCCAGGCGGTCGAGCGTCTCCGCGACCGTGTGCGGACTTTTCTTGGTGACGAGGTCCGCCGCCAGTGCCGGGCCGGCGACAATCATGGCGCAGACAAGAACGACCGTGCGCAACAAGTTCATGGAATTCCTCCGGTGCTTCCTTTTTCTTCCCCCCACCGGAGACCCATACCACCGGCCGCCGTCAGGGCCCCATCACAAACCCGAGAGCCAGGACGAGACCGGCGATGATCAAGACCCCCGCCAGCCAGAGGCCAAAGAACCATGCCAGTTTCCGGCCGCGCGGCGTCACCGGCCCACCTCCCCTCCGAGTACGGCTCCATGGCGGACGACATCCCTCGTCAGATCTTGCATGAATCCAGGCTCCCCACCTCACCGCTGGTCACGCCCCGACCCCGGGACACCGATTTCCCCGGCCCGATTGGAAGACCGGCAAGCCCCGATGCGTCCGCGCGCGTTAACCCTTCCCTAACCATAAAACCGGAGTGTGTCGTTGAGCTTCACCAAACCGCCGCAGTTGTTCCCATGGATAATCAAGCCATAGACGTCTCGCCCGATGCCGGGGCCGAACCTCTTCAGGCCCGTGTCGAGGCGCTGGAAAAGGAAAACGCCGAGCTTCGCCGTCTTCTCGACGGCGTCTCCAAGGAACTGGGTTCCTTCGGCATGGACATGGCGGAAATCGCCGGGTTCGTCGAGTCCGTGGCGGAGCGGTCGGTCAACCATGCCGGTGCATTCGAAACGCTTTCCTCGTCTGTCACCGACGTCGAGGGGGCGAGCCGGAACATACGCGCGCGGATCGACGAAGCGCGCACCGTGTCCAGCCGCATCGAAGGCGACGTCGAGCAGTGCACGGCCGATTCGCGCGCGGCGCTCGGGTCGATCGACACGCTGATCGGCGAAGTGAACGGGTTCGAAACCGAGATGACGGCGCTCAACCAGGCCATGGACTCGGTGCGGAACGTGACCGAGATGATCGACACGATTGCACGCCAGACCAACCTGCTCGCACTCAACGCGACGATAGAGGCGGCCCGCGCCGGCGAAGCGGGACGCGGGTTCGCGGTAGTTGCAAACGAGGTCAAGCAGCTCGCCGGGAGCACGTCGGATGCGACGCGCGAAATCGGCGAGACCATGACCCGCATCCAGACGAATCTCGACGATCTCAATTCACGCAGCAACAACGCCATCGAGACCGCGAAGAACGTCGGCGAACGCGCGGGCAGTTTCGGGACCATGCTCGACATGGTCGGCTCCGCGCTGAAGGAAATAGATACCTCGACCTCCCTGATCTCCGAGGAAAGCGACATGGTGGCGCGGTCATGCGGTACGTTCACGGAAGTCGTCGGAGACGTGTCGGAAACAGCGCGGTCATCGTCGCAGCTGCTGGGCAAGTCAAGCGATGCGCTCAAGATCATCGCCGACACGACGGACTCCCTTGTGCTTCGCGTGACGAGAACCGGGGTCGAGACCCCGGACAGCCCCTACGTGGACAAGGTTCTCAAAGGCGCACGGGACGTCTCGGCGATGTTCGAGAAGGGCCTGGAAAGCGGCCGCATCAGCGTCGACGACCTCTTCGACACGGACTACCGGCCTGTCGAGGGGACCAACCCGCAGCAGGTCGTCACCCGCTATGTCGACTTCACCGACGAGGTCCTCACCCCGATACAGGAAGCCATTCTGGACTCGGACGAGCACATCGTGTTCTGCGCCTGCGTCGACAAGAACGGCTACCTGCCGACCCACAACGTCAAATTCTCCAGGCCGCAGGGCGGCGACCCCGCCTGGAACGCGGCCAACTCGCGCAACAGGCGCATCTTCAACGACCGGGCCGGACTGCGCGCCGGCCAGAACGAAGAACCGCTCCTCCTGCAGACCTATCGCCGGGACATGGGCAACGGGACTTTCGTCATCATGAAGGAACTCGACGCCCCCATCATGGCCGGCGGCCGGAGGTGGGGCAGCATGCGGCTCGCCTTCAGGCACTGACCGCGCTCCGACACCCCTCAAGCGCAACGCGGCTCCTGCACGGGTGCCAGCGCCGACCCGGCGGCCCGGGTCACGGAATCTCCGAATCATCGCCCAGAAGCGGTCCTAGACGCGCCACAAAGCGGTCCTAAAGTCCCCAGCCTACACGAGGTTGCGGCGAGGGGTCTCCGCAGCGCCCCAGAGCGGGCGCACCCGGTGACAGGCAGGCCGCGCTGAGCGGGGAGACGCACATGAAAAATATCCAGGCGGCGAGCGCCGTTCGCATTCTGCGGTCCATCGCAGCGCTCGGCGCGCTGCTGCTTGTCGGCGCCATGCTTGTGGCGACGGCCGCCCGGGCGCAATCGGGACAGAGCCCGCAAGCCGCAGCGGCCAACAAGGGCGCCGTCGGCGTCATATCGGGCGGCATCTCGGGAACCTACATACGCATCGCCGCGGACCTTTCCGCAGCCCTCGACACGGAAGGCGAACTGCGTGTCATTCCGATCATCGGCCAGGGTTCGGTGCAGAACATTTCCGACGTGCTCTACATGAAGGGCGTCGATATCGGCATCGTGCAGTCGGACGTTCTGGAGCACCTGAAACGGACCGGCTCCCACGGCGACATCGAGAACAGCCTGCGCTACATCACCAAGCTCTACAACGAGGAGTTCCACCTGGTCGCACGGGACGACGTCAGGTCCGTCGCCGATCTCGCCGGCAAGAAGGTCAATTTCGGCGTGGAGGGCAGCGGCACGTTCATGACCGCCTCGATCGTCTTCAATGCCCTGGGGGTCAACGTCACCCCGACGTCGTTCGGCCAGGCCCAGGCGCTCGACAAGGTCAAGTCCGGGGAGATCGCCGCCATGGTCTACGTGGCCGGCAAGCCGACGAGCGCCTTCATCGACGTCAAACCGCAGGACGGGCTCCGCCTCGTCGACATCGACTATGCCGGCGCCCTGCGCAACACCTACCTCCCCTCCATCTTCGGCGAACAGGACTATCCCGGCCTCGTGCCGCCCGGGAAGCCGGTCCCGACCATCGCCGTCGGCGCCGTCATGGCGGTCTTCAACTGGGAACGGGACTCGGCGCGCTACAACAGGGTCGCGCAATTCGTCGAGGCGTTCTTCGCCAATTTCGAAAAGCTCCAGAAGGCGCCCAGGCACGCCAAGTGGCAGGAGATCAACCTGACCGCGGAACTGCCGGGATGGCAGCGTTTCGACGCCGCGAGCGAGTGGCTCGAGAAGAACAACACCGTTTCCGCTGAAGACCTGATCTCGGCGTTCAAGACGTTTCTGTCCGAGAACGGCATCGAGGACTCCGCGGACAAGGTGAGCAAGGCGGACAAGGAAGACCTCTTCCGCGACTTCATCCAGTGGCAGCGCGAGAAGCTGAACTGACGGCCGTCTCTTCCCGCGCCCGGTGACCGGGCGCACCTCAGACCAAAGACAATACAGCCGGGGGCAACACGGCGAAAAGGAGTACCCAGACACCCGACCACCCCGGCAGTGCGGAAACGCCGACCCTCCCCAGGTCGGCATCCTCGCCAGGGCTTAGCGGCCGGGTCCCGACATCAAAAGGAGTGTAAAAGTGGGTGAGTTGGACCAGCGTACCGGCAAGGCCGGAATGGACAAAGGGGAAGGCGCGGACAAGCGCACGGAAGACAAAAAGGCCAGGACCGCCAGTAAGGCGAGGCCGGCCGAAGAGACCGCCAGCCGGAAGGGATCACCGGACGAGGCTACGCAATCCGGAAGCGGTGCGGCCGGGAACCGGCAACGGCAATGCGAGAGCACCGGCAGAAGCCGGGACGCGCTGGAGCGCATCGCCGCAATCGCCAAGAACGCCAAGGGTCCGAGAGAGAACCGCAACACGGAACAAGGCCGCGGCGACACTGCGCCTGCCCCGGTCCTGTCAACCGGGCTCTCCTGCAGCCTGACGCTGGGAGACGGCCGTCTGCTGCCGGTGTCCCAGACCATCTCCGTCAACGCCCTGAAGGCTGAAATGGCGGGTTCGACGGGCTGCGCCGGGCCGGAAGAAGCCGCCGGCAAGGCACCATCCGAAGACGATACCGACCTGACCGAGGTCGCGCCGGCACCCAGGGCCTTCGCGCCCGACGCGCAGGAGTGTTCTTCCGAGGACGACGAGCCACGAAAGACCGTGACCGAGATGCCGGTCCTGGTGTTCGGCGATCCGGTGGCAGACGACGAGGACGGAGCGGACGAAGAAGAAACCGAGCCGGCGGACGAGGACGATCCGCCACATGCGGCGGACGCGATGCGGCTCGGACGGTTTCGCAGCCGTCTCGACCGGTCCGCGGACACCGGATCCGCCCGGCCCGGCAACGGCCCGAAACGCGCGCAGGCGTCGCGTCTCGCCAAACGCCTGGCGGCCGGCGCCCGGACGAACGATGCCACGGACGATGCCGAACGGCCTTCGGAAGACGGCGCGCCCCTGCAACCCAAGCGCCCGGGGCCACGCCTTCCGGAAACACCGAAATGGTCCGAAACGGCGCGCAGCCACATGAGTTCCATGCTGGCTTCAGGGCCCGGCGAAATCGCGGTGCCCATAAATCCGGCGCCGGCGGGCTTTCGCGGCGAGCGCCGGAGCGGATCGAGTGCGGCGATGCTGCTCGGCCTGCCGGCTCTCATGTTCGCGGGGTTTGCCGCGGCCTACGGCTACCAGGTCATGTTCTCCGATCATTCCCCGCCGGACGTCATCGCCAGTTCGCCGACCTCGACCGCCAGCCTGCTTCGCCTGCCGGACGGACCTCCAGCCGCAACGAAGCTGCCTGCGGCCCGGAGCACGATCGCGAAGACGGTCGA
This sequence comes from Hyphomicrobiales bacterium, assembly GCA_965227875.1. GTDB lineage: Bacteria > Pseudomonadota > Alphaproteobacteria > Rhizobiales > JAJFHC01. Next base: position 3,605,241 of record OZ245783.1, on the reverse strand, counting down.
AACGCCCGACAGGGATAGTGCTGACGGGTCAGGCGCCGAAACGGGTCCGCAATCGGCCACCGGCGCCTTCGTGCCCCTCCCACCGCCGGTAACTCCGGATACGCGGGACATCGCAGCGACCGCCAGGACCACGACCCAGACACCGAAGGTCGAGGCCACCCGGGCCGCATCGTCATGGTTCGAGAGCTTCGCCGGAAAGGACGTCGCGGAGCGCACCCCCGGGAGCGGAACGGTCGCGGCGGGCCACGACGGCGGGACGCAATCCGGGACGATCATCGAACCCACATCAGCACCGGCCGCCAGAACGACGAACATCGTGACCGATCCCGATACCGCGACCGCCGCGACCCTGCCGGTCATCAAGGCGGAACCGGTGACGCGTCTGCCAGCCGCACGCGCAACAGCCGCCGAACCGGCCGCCAGGCCCACAGCCGAAGCGGACCTGAAAGCGGGGTCCGACACACGCTCGGTACAGGCGGACGATGTCATGGATCCGTTGACGACGGACACGAAACTGGCCGCGCTCTCGCCCGCTTCCGCGTCCACGTTCTCGACTGACGCCAATGCCGTGCCGCAGTCCTCCCGCAAGAACAACCGCGAAAGCCAGTTGCTGACGAAGGGCCGCAGCCTGCTGAACAACGGGGACATCGCCTCTGCACGGCTCGTTCTGGAACTCGCGCATAACAAGGGCGACCGGCAGGCGTCTCTGGCGCTCGCCCAGGCCTACGATCCGGTCCATTTCGAACGCCTCGGCGTGCGCGGGGTCAGGCCCGATGTCGGGAAGGCCCGTGAATGGTACCAGACCGCGATGCATCAGGGACACCGGCAGGCACAGGACGCGCTGGTCGCGCTCGAGGACTGGCTGGCCCGCAAAGGCCTCGAGTGACGAGGCCAGTTGACGGATACCCAACGGAATACATGGCGGAGGACGGGAAGGAATGGCGGGCCACCGGCCCGTCATTCCTTTTTTGTCCGACACCAGCCTTCGCCGGCACGCGCTCCGATAATAAATTCACTTGAAGTCCCGGCGAGGTTGCAGATGCTGGCGGGCCGGCATGGACGACATCGCCCCTGCCGTGAACTGATTCGACTGGCAAGGGAGACTTCACCATGCGCTCGGGGATGCTATCGGGCAACACGACGGGCATCCTCTGCGTGATCGGCGCTTCCATCGCCTTCACGACCAACGATGTGGGCGTGAAATGGCTCAGCGGCGACTATCCCCTGCACCAGATCATACTGGCCCGGGCCTCGGTCGCGCTGCTGATCACGCTTGTCCTCATCGTCCCCCTCGAAGGCGGCTATGGCGGCCTGCGCACGCGCCGGCCGGTGCTTCACCTCCTGAGAGGACTCGCCGTGGTGACGGCGAACATGACCTTTTTCGTCAGCCTCGCCACGCTCCCGCTCGGCGAAGCGACCGCGATCTTCTTCATGGCCCCGCTCTTCATTACCGCCTTCTCGGTCATCTTCCTGGGCGAGATCGTCGGCATCAGGCGATGGATCGCCGTCATTGCCGGGCTCGTTGGCGTGATCATCGTGGTCCGTCCCGGAAGCGCGGCCTTTCAGGTCACAGCGCTGCTGCCGCTGGTGGCCGCGGCGGCCTACGCGCTGCTGCAGATCATGACGCGGAAACTCGGCATGGCCGAACGCGCGTCCACCATGGCGTTCTACATCCAGCTGACTTTCATCGTCGCCAGTGTCTGCGTAGGGCTCGCCCTGGGGGACGGCCGGTACGCAGGGTCCGGCAATGCAAGCATCGACTTCCTCGCGCGACCGTGGATCTGGCCGCCCGCGGGCGACATCGTGATCATGACGGGCCTCGGCGTCCTGAGCGCGGCGGGCGGTTACCTCGTCAGCCAGGCGTACAGGATGTGCGAGGCCGGGCTGGTCGCCCCGTTCGAATATGTCGCCATGCCGCTTGCGATCTTCTGGAGCATCTTCATCTGGAACGACTGGCCGGCACCCGTCGCCTGGGTTGGCATCTGCCTCATCGCCGGTGCGGGGCTATACGTATTCTACCGGGAAACGGTCCTCAGCCGGCGTGTCGCCGTGGCCCGGCCGATGCCCCGCAACAGGTGACCCTGCCCCGCCGGGCAAGCCTCATGGCGTGATGCCGGTCCGGATGACGCCCGTGCGGGTTGCGCCGAAGTCCGGCTCGAGGGATACGACGCCGTGAAAGGTCATGCCGGTGACGAACGGCTTCTTGCGGGCGTCCTCCAGATGGAACAGCGCGAAGCCGCCCTCGTACAGGGCGATGTCGCCGGGCCTTGGTTCGCCATCGTCCTGGGGCAAGGTGGCGAGCGCCTCGACCGGCGGCTGGCCGGTGTCGAGCACACCCATGCGCTGAAGCACGAAACCCGCGAATGCCGGCGAGGTGAAGCCTTCAGCCGGATTGTCGGCATCCTTGCCGATCCCCCACGAGACATGCTGCGACCGGTACAGGGAAATCTGCTGAATGAGCGTGCCGAGCGGCTTGGAGCGACGGGCGATGGCGCGCAGGTCGCGCGGGGTGACCGGACGCTTGTGGTTTTCCAGGTCGGTCGCCGCGCGGACGTCGCGCGTCACCTGTTGCATACGCGCGGCGAGGACCTCGTTGTCCCTGGACAACCGTTCGTTCTCCCGCTGGAGCCGGCTGCGTTCCTCCTGGAGGTCCGATATGCGGGTCTCCATCTGGTTGAGCGCACTCTGCAACGTTTCGAGATCGTAACGGAAACTCTCCGCCTGGCTGCCCACCTGGTCGCGCTCGGTCTTGAGGCTCGCGTTCTGCGTTTTCAGCTCTTCCGTGGTCTGCTCGAGTTCCTTTTCACGCTGCTCGAGTTCTTCCTTGGTGGCGGATAGCGACTGGTTCATGCCGCGGATCTGCTCCAGCCGGTCGAGGATGTCGTTGTGTTTCTTTTCGAGCGCGGCGAACCTCTCCCCTGCCTCCGCAAGCTCCTTTTCGAGACCGGCATTCGTTTCGGACAGATCGCTGTTGGCAGAGCCTCGCAGTTCGACGTCGGCCTTGAGCTTCGCGATCTCGTCGGACTGGCTTCCGGAGGTTTCCGTGACGGACGCAAGATCGTCCTGAAGGGCGGCGATTTTCTCCTGAGCGCCGGTATATTTCACGTAGGCGAAAACGAGACCCGCAAGCAGAAGGGCGGCGAGACCGCCGAGCCCTTTCACCAGTCCATTGCCGGCTGCCGTCGTGGTCGCCGCACCGTTTTCGCTCATGTTCCGCACTCCGCCCTTGTATCGTTCGAGACAAGACGGTGCCACGCGGTCACCCGTCGAAATGACCGCCGCGTTCCGTCTTGCCGAATTGCAATCCCGAGATTTCGCCGTTAGCCGCACATCCGCCTGATCGATCGTGATTGTAACCAAGTGCAGTGCTATAGAAAAGGTGTCCGGATGCCGTTTCATGGCGGATCGCGCAGGAGATTCAAGCATGGGCGAGCGATCGCGTTCCCAACTGCTGTCCCAGGCCGCAGACCGTGCGGCAGCCTATCTCGACACGATTGCCGACCGGCGGACGGGGGCCGACGAGGATGCGGTCCGGATTCTTGCGGAACGGCTCGACACGCCGTTGCCCGAGGACCCCGCACAGGCTTCTGATATACTCGACTTTGCTCACCGGTACGGCTCACCAGCCACCGTCGCTTCGACAGGCGGCCGGTATTTCGGTTTTGTCACCGGCGGCGCCCTGCCGGCCTCGCTGGTCGCCAACTGGCTTGCCGGAGCGTGGGACCAAAACGCCTTCAGCCATGTCAGTTCCCCGGCGGCCGCGCATTTCGAAGACACCGCCTTGCGCTGGTCGAAGGAGGTGCTTCACCTGCCCACCGAGGCCGCCGGAGCCCTCACCACCGGTGCGACCATGGCCAATTTCACGTGCCTTGCGGCGGCGCGCCACCGTGCCCTCGCGAACGCGGGCTGGAACGTGGAACGCGACGGTCTCTTCGGTGCCCCGCCTGTCAAGGTCGTGGTCGGCGAAGAGGTGCACGCAACGGTGCTCAAGGTTCTCGCCATGCTTGGCCTCGGCCGCGAAAGGGTGATCCGCGTCGGTGTCGACGGTCAGGGGCGCATGAGAGCGGACGAGCTGCCCGATCTCGACGAATGCACCATCGTCTGCATCCAGGCCGGCAACGTGAATTCCGGCGCCTTCGATCCCGCGGGCGACATCATTGCCAGGGCGCATGCGGCTGGCGCCTGGGTCCATGTCGACGGCGCCTTCGGCCTGTGGGCCGGCACATCCGGTAAGCTTGAGCATCTCTGCGCGGACTTCGCCGAAGCGGACTCATGGGCGACGGATGCCCACAAATGGCTCAACGTACCGTATGACTGCGGCATGGCCTTCGTCCGGGATGCAGACGCCATCAGGGCGGCCATGGCCATGTCGGGGGCCTATCTCGTCAACAGCGAACAGCGCGACGCCATGGACTTCACCCCCGACAGTTCGCGCCGGGCCCGCGGCGTCGACGTCTGGGCGGCGCTGATGTCGCTGGGCCGCAGCGGCGTCGAAGCCCTCGTCGAGCGCAACTGCGCCCAGGCCTCGCGCATGGCCAAGAGACTCTCGGAGGCCGGCATCGAAATCCTCAACGACGTCGTGCTCAACCAGGTGGTCGCGGCCTTCGGAAACGACGGACGGACCGCAGCGGTGATCGAAGGCGTCCAGGCGGACGGGACCTGCTGGTGCGGCGGGACGCAGTGGCGGGGCCGGAAAGCCATGCGCATCAGTTTCAGCGCATGGGCGACGACCATGGATGACGTCGAGCGCTCCGCCGATGCGATCATCGGCGTCTGGCAGCGGACCGGAAACCATGTTCCGGAAGGGACGGCATGATCCTGACGCTGGCGGTTTCGGGCTACCGGTCCGTGCGCGATCTCGTATTGCCGCTTGGTCGCCTGAACGTGGTGACCGGCGCAAACGGGAGCGGCAAGTCTAGCCTCTACCGCGCCCTCAGGCTGCTCGGCGATATCGGCCAGGGCCGCATCATCGGTTCGCTCGCCGCTGAAGGTGGCCTGTCCTCCACCCTGTGGGCCGGCCCCGAACAGTTTTCCAGATCTATGCTGTCGGGAGACGTGCCCGTGCAGGGCACGCGCCGCAACAACAGGATCGCGCTCAAGCTCGGTTTCGCGAGCGAGGACTATGGCTACGCGATCGACCTCGGGCTGCCCAAGCTTTCCACTTCCGCATTCAGCCGCGACCCGGAGATCAAGGCGGAAGCGGTCTGGGCCGGGGAAGCGCTGAGCCGCCGCAATGTCTTCGCGTCCCGCAACGGACCGCTCGTGAAGGTTCTCGACGCGGCAGGAAAACGCGTCACGGCGCTGGACGATCTCAGGCCCTTCGACAGCATGCTGACCCATGCCGCCGACCCGCGCGACGCGCTCGAACTCCTGCTGCTGCGGGAACGCATGCGGTCGTGGAGGTTCTACGATCACTTCCGGACGGATACGGATGCACCCGCGCGACAGTCCCGGGTCGGCACCCGGACCCCCGTCCTGGCAAGCGACGGCTCGGATCTCGCCGCCGCGATCCAGACGATCGTCGAGATCGGCGACCACGAGGCGCTCGCAGACGCGATAGACGACGCCTTCGAGGGATCGCGGATCGAGGTCTCCGTCTCGGACGGCCGCTTCGAGCTTCACATGCACCAGCCCGGACTTCTCCGTCCACTGCACGTTTCGGAACTCTCGGACGGGACCCTGCGCTTTCTCCTGCTCGTCGCCGCGCTTCTTTCGCCACGGCCGGCCGCGCTGCTGGTGCTGAACGAACCCGAAACGAGCCTCCACCCGGACCTGATCGGACCGCTCGGTCGGCTGGTCGCGCGGGCATCGGCAAGCACGCAGATCATCACGGTGTCCCATTCGCGCCAGCTTGTCGAAGACCTCTCCGCCCTTGACGAATGCACCGTTCACCGGCTTGAAAAGCGCCTTGGCGAGACCATCGTTCCCGACGCCCCCGATATGCCCTGGACCTGGCCGACAAGATGAACAGCGAAAACGCCCCCCAGATCGTCTGCCTCGGCGAGCCGATGGTGGAGTTCAACGAACAGCCCGACGGGCAGTTCCTGACCGGGTTCGGCGGCGACACGAGCAATTGCGCCGTCGCGGCGGCCCGCCAGGGCGCGCGTGCGGGCTACCTGACCAGACTGGGCCGGGACACGTTCGGCGACCGCATCGTCGCCATGTGGACCCGGGAGAACGTGGACCACTCGTTCGTCCTTCGCGACGACTGCGCGCCGACGGGCATCTATTTCGTCACCCACCATGCGGACGGCCACCGATTCAGCTATTACCGCAGCGGCTCGGCGGCCAGCCGGATGAAGCCGGGCGACCTGTCCGAAGCCTGCATTTCGGAGGCCCGTATCCTGCACGTGTCCGCGATCAGCCAGGCCATCAGCGAAAGCGCGGCGGAAACGGTGGCGCATGCCATCGACGTCGCGCGTGCCTCGGGCACGCTCGTCTCCTACGACACGAACCTGCGGCTGAACCTGTGGTCACTGGACGCCGCGCGTGCGGTCGTCGACCAGACCATACCTAAGAGCGACATCGTGCTGCCCGGTCTCGAGGACGCCGTCGCCCTCACCGGCCGGACGACACCGGACGCCATCGCCGATGCCTATCTCGACGCCGGCGCCGGGACGGTGGCCGTAACCCTCGGTCCTGACGGTACTTTCATCGCGACGCAGGACCGGCGCGAACTTGTCACCGGACACCGCGTCAGTTCCGTGGACGCGACCGGTGCGGGCGACACGTTCGACGGCGCGTACCTGGCCGAACTGGCCGCGGGCCGGGATCCCTTCGAGGCCGCGCGCTACGCAAACGCCGCGGCCGCCCTGTCGACCTGCGGCTATGGTGCGGTCGCGCCGATCCCCTACCGCAAGGATGTCGAGGCTTTTCTCGGCTCACGCCAGGGTTAGAGCGTGTCTCGCTTACATGGAATCGTTCGATGGATTTGGCCCGCCGTAGGCCGTGTCTCCATGTAAGTGAGATACGATCTAGACAGTCACGTCGCAGACGCGGTCTTCGCTGAGCATGTCCCGGACGTCATCGGGAACCGGTACGGACGTGATCCGGTCCGGGTCGTCGGGATGGGTCCAGCCCCAAACGCGAACCTCCTCGCCCGTGGCGAGCGTATCGCCGTCCCGCGAGAACCTGTGGCCCACGGTGAAGGACTTGTTCCCGAACCGGGTGACGGAGGTTTCAAGCTCGATGATGTCGGCGAAGACGGCCGGCTTCACGAAGGTGGCCCCGCTTGAAACCAGGACGCAGCCCCGGAAGGGTGTCGTCCTCACGGCCTCGGCGAACGCGAAACCGGCGGCCTCGAGCAGCCGGTGGGTCCCCTGGTCCATCCAGATGTAGTAGTGCGGATTGAAGATAATCTTCGCGGGGTCGCAGTGCGCCCATTCGATCCGAATTCTCTGCCTCGCCTTCAGCACGTCCTTCACCTCCACTCCGGGCCGCGTTCGACCGGTGAAAGGGATAGGCGTCCGGGCCCGGTTTGTCGAGAACGGCGCAAGGGCCTAACCGTTTTCGGCACCGGAGCGACCCAGGGCATCGGACAGCCGGTCGACGAGGCCGTCGGCGACCAGATCACGCAGGGCCCGCCTGCCCGCTTCAGCGGAGATGCCGGTGGCCCCGCCGCGCAGCCTGGACCATGCCGGATGGGCGCGGGCCTTGAGCAGTTCCGGCCGGATCGCGGCCCAGACCTTCAGGTCCTCGCGGTCGCCGCTGTTGTCCCGGCGCCTGTGGGGGGCGCTGCTCGCGTGTCCGCGACGGAACAGCGACTCGATGAGCTGCAGATTCCGGACCGCCAGAAGACCGAGTGTCGTCTCGCCGACCCGCAGTTCGGTCTGGCCGCTGAGACGCGCGGTGATTTCCCGCCCCTTGTCGCGCACGGCGCCGAACAGGGCGCCGACCGCCGCGCCCGTCGCCGTACCGACGCCCAGCGAGAGCCCCGCGGAGAGAACATCGAGGGCAAGCCCTGCCGCCGCGCCGGCCGCTGCCGCCGAGCCTGTCCTCAGGCCGAACTGGCGAAGCGCTTCCGGGCTGAACAGGTCGTGTCCCCACTCCCCGTCCCGGATCGGCAGATCGACATGTTCGAGATCGGCCTGCGAGAACCGGTGAAGCCCGAGGATGTCTTCCACGAACCTCTGCTCGCGCGCGCGGACAGCGACCTTCATTTCCTCCATCGCGGCCTCGCGGCGTTCGTCATCGTCCGCCGGCGCGAGTTCCACATGGGCGGCCGCGTCTATGAGCATGTCGGCCAGAAGTTTGGAGGATGATTTCAGTAGCGTGTCGCGATAGGTGATCACATGCTGCACAAGGCGCTCGATGGTGGGCCGGAACCGTCCGGCCAGCGCCTTGAGCGACTCATAAAGTCGCTGTTCGCTCTCGAAATCGAGCACGACCGTGTCGAACTCCACGACGGCGTGCATGTTCACGCGCGCAAGCTGTTCGCGCCAGTGGTCAACCCTGGCCTGCGGCGACGAGGTGAAGTTGAGCACCGGCACGACCGGGATCGCCGTGCGTCCGAGAATTTCCAGTTCGTCGCGATGTTTGCCGAGCACCTCGTCGCGGGCATCGATGACGTAGAGCCCCATGTCGCTCTGCAGGATCTGGGACAGCGTACGTGCTTCCTGGGCGAATGCTCCGTCGGCCTCGTCGCTCTGGACGAAACGCCTGATGGTATCGGTCCAGTCGAGCCCGAGATTGCCACGCATGCGTTCGAGAAGCTCGAGCAGGCCGATGGAATCCTCAAGGCCCGGCGTATCGTAAAGCTCCGCGATGATCTCCCCGTCAACCGTGACCGGTGCGCACTCGACACGCCGGGTGGTCGCGGGGCGATTGGACACCTCGCCGAAACCGGTGTCGCGCAGCAGGGTGCGCAACAGCGACGTCTTGCCCGTATTGGTGTGGCCGACGACGGCGATCCGGAGCACTGTTTGCGTGGTCACCGGTTGCGCTCCCTCGCAAATGCCGTGGCGTACCTGGTCTGCACGCGGTCCAGCCATTCCCGGACAGCCTCGGCGGAGTCGAGATCCATCGTGTCATCCTCGCCGATCGCATCATCGATGACGCGGGTGATCGACATCTCGTCCAGTTCCTGTGCATCAAGCACCAGCGCGAAAAGTGCGGCTGCGCGGATCGTGTCGGCGGCGTGCTGTGAATCGCCCTCGGCGTGTTGTTCCGGCGCCGGGTCCGACGTTCCCGCCATCGACGACAGGACGGCAGCCACGGCCGCCCCCGATCCCGACCACAACGGAAGCGCGGCGATGGCCACGGGACTTGCGACCGTGGCGGCAGCGATGCACCCCATCGCTCCGGCGAGCGCGCCCGCCATGAGCCATTTCCGGTTTGCGACGAGCCTGCCCGGCAAGACGTCGGTGAAGAGCTCGGCGCCCGCCTGCAGCCGGGGCACCAGGTTCTTGCCGGCGAGGCCCGACCAGTCACCGGCGAGGAACCCGTCGGCATCGCCGCTGTACAGCCTGGCGATATCCCGATGCAGTTCCGCGCCTGTCTCGTCGCGACCGGAAGCATCGGCACGGCGCAGGTTTGCGTATTGCGCTTCGATCATGCCGAAGGCTCTCGGCAGACGCCCGCCCGGCCGGTCCCCTTCCGGGTCCGTCCCGCCGATCGCGGAGAGCTTCATTCTCGAAACATCTGTCAGCCGATCGAGATCCACCTCTCTCAGATTGTCGTGCCCGGACACGAACTCCCCGGCGAGTGCGCGCCAGTCGGAGACGCGCGTGGTGGCGTCGGCCGACGTGACCCGATCCCGCAAGGCGCTTCCGCCCGTCAGGACGATGGTGACCGGCGCCCGGGTGGCCGACACAAGCGCCTCGATTTGCGAGCGAAGCCCCCGGTCTGGCGTGATCACAAGCGAACAGACGATCAGGAGGCCGCTTGGCGCCGGCTTGCTCGTGCGCAGCCGTTCGACCGCGGCGCGCAGTTGCGACCTGCCGTCCACACGGCCCAGATCGAGGATGGCGGCCGCTCCCGTCTTCGGTGGCCAGCCCGATGCCGGTTCGGCGACTTCCAGGCCGATAATGGCGAGCGGTCCCGCGGGGTCGGCGTCGACCGGCGGCGCGTATCGGCCACGTCCCGGTCGATTGACTTCGTGCACATCGTCGCCATGGGCATCGGCATACCGTGCCGGCCCGACCGCCGGCGCGAGCACGGGCTTGAGTTCCGCAAACCCCGGCTCGGTCGTATCGAGCCGATAGTCCCGGCGAAAGGAGCCCAGCATCATGAAACACAGGCCGGCCAGCAACGCGCGCGGCAGGAGGCCGTAGAGCGCCAGGCTGCCGATGACGAGGCCCGCCCATTCGTCCCGGTGCGCCGCTGCACCGGAGGCCGCGGCACCCGCCTCGCTTGCCGCCACCGCCGCCCCATCGGGTACCGGAAAGCCGACGAGAGACGGCAGCCAGGCGATCGCCAGCGTGAGGCCCGAATAGACGTCTGCCGACAGGATGGTGGTCTCCCAGACGAAAACGAAACTTTTCGTGCTGAACTCGAAGAGCAGGACGACCGTCGCGGCCAGAAGGAAGGAGAACCAGATGCCGTTTGTCGCCGTACCGAGCGTCCAGCGCCCTGCCCGGCCGCGCATGACCGTCGCCAGGATCGCGGCGAACGCCGCGCGCGTCTCGGGATCGCCGCCGCCCAGGTATGCGAACCGGCCCGCGAGGTAGCGCGTCGCGCCACCGAGAATCCCGGGAAGGTCGCTCCTGACCGCGAGACTGAGCACCCAGCCTGCGAGCGCGAGAAGGTTGATGGCGAGCAGGCCGAACAGAAGTGCGAACACGTTCACCTGCCCCTGTGGGTCCGGCGACAGCGCGGCCCTTGCCGCCGCCCCGCCCGCCAGCGCGGCCAGGAGGCAAAGAACAACCGCGGCGAGAACGACCAGCCTGCCCGCGCGATCGACCGCACGGACAATATCGCCGCTCTCGTCGATCGCGTGGGCGCGGACCACGATCCTGTGTTCGAAGTCCCCGCCGGCCTTGCGCCCGGCCTCGTCCGCCTCGCGTGTCGGCAACCGGTTGGCGGTCGCGCGTTCGCGAATCCGGACGGTCTGCGCAACCAGCCGGTCACGGAACGCCAGCGTCCCGTTGGCCGCGCCGGAAGCCGGTTTCGTGGACTCGCCTTCTATGCTCATGGGGCTTGAATATCCGCTTGTCATGCGGCGTGCAAAGATAAACGCGGCCGTCCCGATTTCGCGGCCGACCGTCAGTCCGGATGCGCTGTGAGGCGACGTCTTTTCCATTCATGGAACGTTCCGCGACCGTAAGCCGATGTTAATCTATTTTCGTGAAAATTGAGAATGGGGATGATCGCGATACGGTTGCGATAATTACAACCATAGGTTGGTACGGTCGAGTTGAATGTCTGCGGTAGAACTGAAGAACCTGACGGATGAAGAGCTGAAGGCGATTTCGCCCGACGTGTTCGTGACCGGCCTGATGGGCCTGCCGCGCGACGAGATCGAGTCGATGAGCCGGTCACGTTCGCTCACGGAAGCGCAGTCCGGCGCAATCGCGGCATTCCTGTCCGTCCCCAATCTGATGGCGCCCGCCGAACCTCCCAAGGCTGCCCCGGCGCCCGGCAAGGCCGAACCCGCCCCGGCCGCGGCAAAGGAGACGAAGAAGGCACCCCCGCAACAGGCCGCCAACGAACTGCATGACGACTACATTCCACTGAAAACACGTCTCGTTTCGTGGTGGCACGGAACGAACGTCTCTCCCGAGTCCGACCCGGTCAAAGTGACCGACATCGTCAAGGAGCAGGAACTCGACGACCCGGATGTCTTCTGGAACGCGTCCCGTCTCAAGGCCGCACAGTCAGTCTGGGGCGAAGCATTCCTCGAACCGGGCGGCGCCGCCCTTGCCCGCAAGGTGCTGAGCTCCGTCGGCGCCGATCCCAGCCACACGATCCTCGACCTGTCATGCGGCCTCGGCGGTACGGCTTTCACGCTGGCGAAGGAATCCGAACTGTGGATGGAAGCCTTCGAGCCCGACAGCGAGCTCGTCAAGCGCGCCCGCGACTTCGCCAATCGCTACATGCTGACACGGCGGGTGAAACTGCAGAATGTCGACTATTCCGAGTTTCGCCTGGCGCCCAGCCGATACGACATCATCTATTCGCGCGAGCGTATGTTCCAGTACCCGCAGAAGGGTCGCATCATCAAACAGGCCGCGTTCGGCCTGAAAACGCGCGGCCAGTTCCTGATTTCCGACTACATGCCGACGACCGAAGACAGCGAAGCCGAATCGATCCGGCTCTGGGAAGAGAGCGAACCGCAGAAGGTGTATCCCTGGACGAAGGACAGATATGCCGGCGAAATCGACAAGTCCGGCATGCGCGTTCGCGCGACACACGATCTCACCGACGTCGTCCTGGAGAACATTCATTCGGGATGGCACAAGATGGTCCGGTCCATCGAGAGCGACAAGATCGACCGCCGCTTCGTGACGCACATCATTCGCGAAGGCGAAGTCTGGCTCGGCCGCGCCAGAGCGATGGAAGCGGGCGACCTCAAGGTCCTGCGGATGCACTGCGTCAAGACCAGCTGACCGGCTTTCGCCGAGGCTTTTTCCCTTAATCCTGAATTCGTCCGAGCGCCCGGCCCCGGCCCGGCCAAACACGTTCTGTCTCGATTCTTTTTTATTGCATGGTCATGCAATAAAAACGTATGTGTGCTCCTCGTCGCAGCGAATACGGATCGCCACGACAGGCTGACGACAGGTCCTTGTGCGGGTCAAACGAGATGGACAAGACGGAAAAGGCGCGCAGCGCGGGCGAATTCGACTACATCATCGTGGGTGCCGGATCGGCGGGCTGCGTGCTTGCCAGCCGCCTGACCGAAGATGGCACGTCGACGGTGCTGCTGCTCGAGGCGGGCAATGCGCGCGACTGGAGCGTGTTCGTGCAGATGCCCTCCGCACTCGCCATCCCCATGAACATGAAGAAGTACAACTGGTTCTACTGGAGCGAACCGGAACCGCATCTCGGCGGGCGCCGGATGCACTGTCCGCGGGGCCGGCTCATCGGCGGATCGTCTTCCATCAACGGCATGGTCTATGTGCGCGGCAATGCCCGCGACTTCGACACCTGGGAGGACATGGGCGCGACCGGTTGGGCCTATCGGGATGTGCTGCCCTATTTCCGGAAAGCGGAAACCTACGAGGGTGGCGAGGATGCCTATCGCGGCGGCAACGGCCCGTTGCACACCTCCAACGGTCCGATGAAAAACCCCCTCTACGACGCGTTCATCACAGCCGGCGAAGAAGCCGGTTATGCCCGTACCGAAGACATCAACGGATACCGGCAGGAAGGCTTCGGCCGGATGGACATGACCGTGCACAAGGGCAGACGCTGGAGCACGGCCAACGCCTATCTCAAGCCGGCCATGAAAAGCGCCAACCTCGAAGTGGCGACAGGCGCCCTCGCCGAAAAGATCGAAATCGAGGGAAACCGTGCCCGGGGGATATTCTACAGTAAGGGCGGGACCCGCCTGCACGCGCGCGCCCGGCGTGAAGTGATCCTTTCGGGCGGGCCGATCAATTCACCACAGCTCCTCATGTTGTCCGGGATCGGCGATAGCGGGCACCTCGCGGAACACGGGATCGAGACGCATCGCCATCTGCCCGGCGTCGGCCAGAACCTGCAGGACCACCTGGAGCTCTACATCCAGCAGGCCTGTACCCAGCCGGTCACGCTCTACGGCGTGCTCAATCCGTTCGCCAAGGCGCTGATCGGCCTGCGCTGGCTCCTGTTCAAGGACGGCCTGGGTGCAACCAACCACTTCGAAAGCTGCGGTTTCATCCGGTCGCGCGCCGGTGTCGAATGGCCCGACCTGCAGTATCATTTCCTGCCGGCTGCCATCGCCTATGACGGCAGTTCTCCGGTGCGCGAACACGGCTTCCAGGCCCATGTGGGGCCAATGCGTTCACGCTCGCGCGGCGACGTCAGGCTCAAGTCCGGCGACGCCCGCGAGCATCCGGCCGTGCGCTTCAACTACATGAGCCACGAGGACGACTGGGCCGAGATGAGAGCCGCGGTGCGCCTGACCCGCGAGATTTTCGCACAGCCCGCGCTCGACGGTTTTCGCGGCCGCGAGATCGCCCCGGGTCCCGACTGCCGGACCGACGACGAGATCGACTCCTTCGTCCGGGAGACGGTCGAAAGCGCCTATCACCCGAGCGGAACCTGCCGCATGGGCACCGACGAGATGTCCGTGGTCGATCCCAGCACCCGTGTGCACGGGATGGAGGGTCTGCGCGTGGTCGATTCCTCGATCATGCCGCAGATCACCACTGGCAATCTCAATGCCCCGACGATCATGATCGGCGAAAAGGCCGCGGACATGATCCGCGGGCGCACGCCCCTGCCCGCCTCGAACGCAGACTACTATGTCGCGCCCGACTGGCAGACCTCGCAGCGCTGATCCGCAGGGCGTCCGGTATCAGTCGACAAGTCCCGCCTGACGGAACAGTTTCTCGACCGACGGGGTCGCGGCACAGCCGCCAAGGCCGGGCGCGAGAGGAACGTCGCTGAAGGAGCCCAGGGCACCGACCTGTTCGAGGCGGCCGACGAAACCGGGCTGCGGCGCATCGGCGATCCAGACGAACCCGAGCCATGTCTTGCGGACCGGGCGGCCGCCGGCGGCAACGATCGCCGAGAAGGCGTGTTCATCCGCCCAATTGAAGGGAAAAGCCACCATGACCGTACCCGACGCGTCCGGGGCGAGCCTCGCCTCGCGCACCGTCCACGTCATGACGCCCGCCCAGACGAGGAAAGCGACGAGGAAAAACGCCAGGGCTATGCCGTGGCCGCCGCGCATGGCCCTATGCCGGCGCCAGGAGACGGTCCACCGGCCGCTCGCGGATCGGCAGATGCACGATCGCGGAGAACACCCCGAGCGCGATGCCGATATACCAGACCAGGTCGTAGTTTCCGAACTGGTCGTAGAACCGACCGCCGAGCCACACCCCGAGGAAAGACCCAACCTGGTGGCTGAAGAACACGAACCCGAAGAGCGTCGCCATGTAGCGCGGGCCGAACATCACGGCGACGAGGCCGGACGTGAGCGGAACGGTGGAGAGCCAGAGAAGCCCCATGGCCGCGGAAAACAAGAGGACCGAGACCGCAGTGACCGGCACCGCGATGAAGATCGCGATGACGACGGCGCGCAGGAAGTAAATCGAGCTGAGAAGGTAGCGCTTGGAGTACCGGCCGCCGCCGATGCCCGCCAGATACGAACCTATGATGTTGAACAGGCCGACGAGCGATATCGACCACGCAGCCAGCACGCCGCCCAGGCCGGAATCGACGAGATACTTGGGCATATGCACCGTGATGAAGGCGACGTGGAACCCGCAGACGAAGAACCCTGCGATCAGTAGCAGGTAACTCGGGTGGCCGAAGGCTTCCGCAAGCGCACCGCCGATGGACTGGTTGCGTTCAGCCGCCGTGCCCAGATCCTCCTGGCGCCCGGCAAGTGACAGCGCGAGCGGGAAGATGAGGAGCACGATGGCCGCGAGGATCAGGAGGGCGGCCTGCCAGCCATAGGCGGCGATGAAGGCCTGGCCAAGCGGCGCCAGCAGGAATTGTCCCGCGGAGCCCGCCGCCGTGCCGAGTCCGAACGCCCATGAGCGTTTTTCCGGCGGCACGAGACGCCCGAAGGCCGCGAGGACGACCGTGAAGGAACTTCCCGATAGCCCCAGGCCGATCAGCACCCCGGCCGTCAGGTGAAGCTCCATGGGCGTGGACGCGAAGGTCATCAGGGCGACGCCCGCGGCATAGAGCAAAGCCCCTCCGATCAGCACACGGGCGGTGCCGTACCGGTCGGCGATCATGCCGGCGAAGGGCTGGCCCAGACCCCACAGGAGGTTCTGGATGGCGAGCGCCAGCGCGAAGACCTCAGATCCCCAGTTGTTGGCCAAGATGATCGGGTTCTGGAATAGCCCGAAGCCGGAACGAACGCCGAACCCGATCAGTGCGATCGTGCATCCGGCGAGCACAACGAGAACGATCGGACGAGCCGCGGATTCCGTACGGGACATGATGCATCTCCTTCGCACCGGGTGATGCCGGTACGGGCAGGGGGAGGGAAGGGAAATTTCAAGCTAGTGCAATTGCCTTGTCGCGGCAAATTCATTTTAATCAATTGGATTATTCATCAATGGCATCTTTTTGACGAATCAACTCCCTCATTCCGGTCTCGAACACATCCAGGGCGGCCTGGAATCGACCTGGATGCCGGGATCGGACCAGCCAGCACGCAACCTCCGACCGGAACTCGGCGGTATCGATCACACGGATCTGGCGCGCATAATCGGAGCTTGCGTAGGTCGAGACCGGCGACAGCCCGAGGCCTGCCCCGCGCGCGACAAGCGACAGCAGCATTTCCTGCCCCAGCGATTCCACGGCGATGTTCATTTCGCGCGCCCGGCGCTGGTAGGCGCGCGCCATCGCCGACCGGTATCTGCAACCGTCGGGCAGGAGCACCCATCCGAGGTCGTTCATGCTTTCCAGCGACGCGAGGCGCTCGTCGGGCGTATTGCGCGCCGCGATGATTCGCACCGGTTCGAGAAACAGACGCGTGCAGGACAGGTCTCCCGGCGGGACCGCATCGGGCGACAGCATGATCGCCGCCGCCTCGAGTTCTCCCGCCCTGACGGCCTCCACATGCGCGTTCGACCATCCGCACATGATGCGGACGGATATGTCCGGAAAACTCCGCCTGAGTTGTTCGACCGGCCCCCGGGCGACGAAGGACGAAAGCGCATGCGAGAGACCCAGGCGAAACGGCCCGGCCGGAACGGCCTCGTCGGAAAAGGCCGACGAAAAATCGTCCACCGCCCGCAGCACCCGGCGGCAGTGAACCAGCGCGTTCTCGCCCGCCCGCGTCATGCGGAAAGGCTTGCTGCGCCGATCGAAAAGTTCCGACCCGACGGTCTTCTCGAAACGCTGTATTACCCGGGAGACCGCCGACTGGGTCAGATGAAGGCGCCGCGCGGCATCCTGGATGGATCCGGTCTCCGCAACGGCGACGAAGGATTCGATTTCATTCAGCTTCATGCCGAATGACTATAAAGCACATCGTCAATATTCCGAAACGGAAAGATATCAGCCGCGACCGGCCAGTGCGGCCTCTTTCTCGGCGATCGCCTCGCGGACGTGATAGGCAAGTTCCTGGCCGAACAGGCCGGGGCCCATCGGCTCGCAGTCCGACCGCTGGATAATATCGACGCAGGGCGAGCCGTTGCCCTCGACCACGACCGGACCGTCAGGCGTTATGGCGACGTCCCACCCCACCGTGACCTTGTGCGGGAATGCGGCGTGCGCCGCTTCCGCGGCGGCGCGCGTCTCGGGCCACATGGGAAGGACGCGGCCGGCGATCTGCGCTCCCGTCACCGGATTGACCTCGCACCATCCAACCTCGG
Source organism: Hyphomicrobiales bacterium (assembly GCA_965227875.1). Classification (GTDB taxonomy): domain Bacteria; phylum Pseudomonadota; class Alphaproteobacteria; order Rhizobiales; family JAJFHC01. The sequence goes on along the minus strand of OZ245783.1, from coordinate 3,587,821 downwards.
GACGGAGCCCCAGATTGGTGGCGGGCCCGAGTTCGCCGGTGTCCACGTCGACCCTCGAGATCAAACCGCCGCGATGGAGGCCGTCGACCACGGCATTGCCGTCGAGCGCCATGCGGAGAACGCCGTGCGTCACGACGAAACGGTCGTCGCGGGTGCGGATCGTCATGATCCTGATGCAGCACAGCGCGTTGGAGCACATGTCGATCATGTCGGGATGGTTGAACAGGCGCTTCTGGACCAGGTACGGCATTTCACGCGACATTTCCGCGATCCTGACGCCGAGTTCTTCCGGCGCGAGGGACGAGCCGTCGGACAGGTCGTAGCGCCCGTTTCCGGCCCATTTCACGATGGTCGTTCCGCGCCCGCCCTTGCCGTCCTTGGGCTTGATGAACATGTCGGCTTCCGGCCAGCGGGGCGGTTCCTCCGGGGCGTTCTCGTCCGGCGACCACGCCCGGACCCGCCCCTCCTCGCCGACGGCCACGATCTCCGGGGTCCGCACGCCCTTGCCCGCGCAGATGGACGCATAGAGCGACTTGTCGGAAAGCGGCCGGCCGCCGGTCTTCTCGCGATACACTTTCAGAAGTTCGTAGAGATTGTACTTGGTCTCGTAGCGGTGGAGGTAGTCGACCGCCCTCTCGCGGTTGTCGGCCTTGTGAAGATCGAACATGTAGTACCAGGGCGGCAGGATCCCGTAGCGGAAAGCCAGCATGATCTGGTCTGCGATCTGTGCGGGAACCGACCGGCCTGTTCGCCGGCTGATGGTGCCGGCGTTCCGCCAGGTCATCACCGTGCCGACGGTCAGGAGAGCGAGCGGAACGGCGGCGGCGCGCAGCATCAGCTTGAGGCGACCGGCCGTTTTCTCATCGCGCCAGAGCTCCGCCCTGTAGGCGGAATGCAGGTACCTGGCGGGCGAACCGTTCTCGGCCGTCCGAGACCAAAGGAGGGCGACCGGCGCGCAATACAGGCTGTCGTCGGTGATTTTCATGATAGGCGAACCGTTAGCCGGGAAACCGAACTGCGCGGCATTCTGCCCGGCGCGGCCCGCACCGGCAAGACCGCAGGCTTCACCGGCCGGGCACGTAGCCGTCGAGCCGGAAGACGCCGACCGGGTCCGCGAATCCGGGGATGATCTCGCGTTCTATCTCCTTCACCGGCCACGTCACATGACGGGCGAACCGCTCGGACATCACGAGACACTCCCCGAGTTGCTTGCAGCGGGTTTCCAGCCGGCTGACCAGATTCACGTCACTGCCGATCGCAGTGAAATCGAGCCGGCTTCCCGCTCCGATATTGCCGTATGCCACCCGGCCCACATGCAGGGCGACGACAGGATTGTAGCCGTCGAACTCGCAGTCCTCGCGACCCACGCAACTGAGTGAATCGAGGATCTTCATGCCGGCCTTGAGCGCGCGATCCGGCGCGTCGCATTTGTCCGGCTCGGCGGACACCGGGAAGGCCGCGAGCACGCCGTCACCCATGAACTTGAGGATTTCGCCCTCGAACTCCTCGATCGCCGGCACGACCATCGAAAAATAGCGGTTGAGCCACTGGACGACCTTGTCGGGCGCTTCGACGTTGGACAGGGTCGTGAAGCCGCGCAGGTCGCAGACCAGCATGGCGGCGTCGATGTTCTGGACGTCGCCGGGATGGATCGCCCCGTTGAGAATGCGGTTTGCGGGATCCTGACCGACATAAGCCGCCAGAATCTCCGGCATGATGCGGCGCAGACCCTTGATTTCGATGACCAGGCGCAACGGCGCCAGCAGGCGGCGGAAGATCGCGACGTGTTCCTCGGAGAACCCGTCGGGATGATCGCTGGCCCAGGAAATGCCGTTGATGGTCCCGTCCGAGAACCTGACCGGCGCGATGAGGTAATGCGTGAGGCCTTCCGAGGCCAGCTTGTCGAACATGGGGATATCGTAGCCATGCGGACGGTCGATGCGCACGTCCATCCAGACATTGTTCTCTCGGACGAACTTCATCGGGCTGCGCCGGTAGGCTTCGGAGCCGTCCGGACTGTAGGTCGTGCGGTCTTCCGCGGCGCCGCGCCCGCGATACCAGATGCGGGTTCCGGCGACATAACGCGGATGAAGGGTCTGGATCATGGTGGTTGCGCGCGCCACGGGAATGCCGATGTCGTTCATCCGCCGCGACAGCCTGTCGAGCATGTCTCCCATGTCCGCCGTGTCGGCGGCGGCGTTCACCACCCAGTCTTCCAGGTCGTCGACGTCCCGGAGATGGGGTTTGGCGCGAGATCGTTCCAGTTGCTTCAGCATGGTTGACCGGCTTTCCTTCCTGGCGGACTGTCTTGCAGGTTCGGCATTATACGAGAGGTTCACAAATGTACAGTCACACAACCGTGGGAACCAACGACCCGGAACGGGCGCAGAAATTCTATGATGCGGTCCTGGCGACTCTCGGCCACGAGTGTTTTTTCTGCGAGAGCGGATATGCCGGATATGGCCAACCGCGCGGAGATCAGTTCTGGGTCATGCCGCCCTTCGACAAGGCCGAGGCGCGCCCCGGCAACGGTGTTCACATCGCCTTCCTCGCCCGCGACCGTGCTCAGGTCGACATGTTTCACGCCGAAGCGCTTGCACACGGCGGAACCGATGAGGGCGCTCCGGGATTGAGACCTCACTACCACGCCAACTACTACGGCGCTTATGTACGCGATCCCGACGGCAACAAGCTCCAGGCAGTCTGCCACGGCGCCGAATAGCGGCCAGGCCCCCTCGCCGGCCACCGAACCATGTCCCGCGGGAAAAAGACCCGGCGCGCCGCGACGGAGAACTGGTCCTGCCTGCGTAGAACTCATGAGACAGCCCTTGAAAACCTATATCACAGTGATATATGTCGCCCGGATATATGCTCAATAAGAATATATCGTATCGATATATAGAACTCAGGCTGGCTCATGAACGCGCGCACATTGTGCCTCGGCATCCTCTCGTTCGGGGATGCGACAGGTTATGAAATCAAGAAGAAGGTCGAGGACGGCCTTTTCAATCACTTCATCGAAGCCAGTTTCGGATCGATCTATCCCGCACTGACACGCATGACCGAGGAAGGTCTTCTGACATGTCGGGAAGAATCCCAGACCGGCCGTCCGGACAAGAAGGTCTACTCGATCACCGAAGACGGAAGACGGGAACTGATCGCCGCGCTGTCGGACCAGCCCCGCGACGACATCTTCAAGTCCGAGTTCCTGTTCGTCATGCTGCTCTCGCATGATCTCCCGCGAGAACATGTGGCCAAGGTCTACCTGCAGCGTCTTGAAGACATGCGGGCGGAGTACGAAATGATCAGGTCGGTTTCCGAGAGCTGCGAAGAGCCCGGCACGCGTTTCGTGACCGGTTTCGGTCTCGCCATATTCGAGGCGAAGATCAGATACATGGAAGAAAACATGGGTTTCGCGGGCCTCTCCCCGACGGAGAACCGGAACGCCGCCCACAAGGACGCCGCGGAGTAGGCACATGGCTTTGAAACGCTCCTATATCTGGGCCGGCGTCATGACGCTCGCCATCGCCGGCTGGCTCGGGTCCGGCCATCTCATGTCCTCGCCGGAAACGCCGGAGCAGACGCAGGACGCCGCGCACGAGACCGCAAGTCCCCTCTTCAAGGTCGAGGTCGAGCGGATATCCGCCCGCCCGCGGCCGGCGACGCTTGTCGTCCGCTCGCGCACCGAGGCTTTCCGGAAGGTCGATGTGCGCGCGCGGACTGCCGGGATCGTGGAAGACGTCCCGATCGAGGAAGGCCGGCGGGCAACACAGGGCGAGGTGCTGTGCAGGCTCGACATGGGCACGCGAAATGCTCAGCTCGCCGAAGCCAGGGCCCGGCTCGCCAGTGCGAAACTCGAACTCGACGCGGCCGACTCGCTGGTTAAACAGAACTTCGCGTCCCGGACGAAATATGCCGCCGCGAAAGCCGCCTTCGATGCGGCGCAGTCGGCCGTGGAACTGGTCGAACGCGACATCGGCTACACGACGATCAACGCTCCGATCGACGGATTTCTCGACACGAGACCGGCGGAACCGGGATCGTTTCTCCAGGTCGGCGGCCTGTGTGCAAGTCTGCTGGTGCTCGACCCGCTGCTCGTCATCGGTTCGGTGTCAGAACGCGAGGTGGCGCAGCTCAGGCCGGGCCTCGAGGGCACGGCGAAACTCGTGACCGGCGAGACGGTGAGCGGAAAGATCCGGCATGTTGCGACGTCGGCAGACCCGGCCACGCGAACGTTCCGGGTCGAACTGGAAGTCCCAAACCCCGATCTCGCGCTGAGGGAAGGCGTGACCGCTGACGTGGCCGTGCCGCTCGCCACGGAAAACGCCCATCGCTTCTCGCCCGCCCTGCTGACGCTTGACGATGCAGGCCGCATCGGGGTGCGCATCGTCGACGATACGGACACGGTGCGTTTCATGCCTGTCACGGTGCTCGCCGACGAGGCGGACGGTGTGTGGGTCGCCGGGCTGCCTGAGAACGTCAGGCTGATCACGGTCGGTCAGGACTACGTGGTCGACGGACAGAAAGTGCGCACGGCCGAAACCGACCGCGTCGCCGATGCCGGGAAGGAACCGTCGCAATGATGAACGCGCTGGCGACCATTCTCGGTCGGCCCCGGACCGTTCTCACCCTCATGGTGGTGATGGTTCTCGCGGGGATCTGGGCCTATGTCACCATTCCCAAGGAAGCCGACCCGGATATCCAGGTCCCGGTGTTCTACGTTTCCATTCCGCTCCAGGGGATTTCGCCGGAAGATGCCGAAAGGCTGCTGGTCAAGCCCATGGAGGCCCAGCTGCGCGGGCTCGACGGCCTGAAGGAGGTCACGTCGATCGCCAGCCAGGGACATGCCGGCATCATCCTCGAGTTCAATATCGACATCGACAATGACGCGGCCGAGCAGAACGTGCGCGAGAAGGTCGATCTCGCCAAGGCGGAACTGCCGTCGGACGCCGACGAACCGACGGTCACCGAATTCAACCTGAGTCTTTTCCCCGTTCTCGTCGTGACCCTGTCCGGCGACGTTCCGGAACGCACGCTCTACCGGCATGCACGGCAACTGAAGGACGCGATCGAGGCGGTGCCGTCCGTGCTGGAGGCAAATCTTGCCGGGCATCGCGAGGAACTCGTCGAGGTCATCCTCGATAACGCGCGGCTGGAATCCTACAACGTCTCGCAGGCGGAACTCATCAACGCCGTCACCCAGAACAACCGGCTGGTCGCCGCCGGCGCGCTCGACACCGGCAAGGGCCGCTTCAACGTCAAGGTGCCGGGCCTGTTCGAGACGACGCGCGACATCTACAACCTTCCCGTCAAGGTATCCGGCGACGGGGTCGTGACGCTGTCCGACATTGCCGAGATCCGGCGCACGTTCAAGGATGCCACGGCGTTCGCCCGTTTCAACGGTAAGCCCGCCATCGCGATCCAGGTCGTCAAGCGGATCGGCACGAACATTGTCGAGAACAACGAAGCGGTCCGCAAGGTCGTGACGGAGCAGACTAAATCCTGGCCGTCCAGCATCCGCATCGACTACTCGATCGACCAGTCCAAGACGATTTTCGAGGTCCTCAATTCGCTGCAGTCGGCGATCATGACCGCCATCGCGCTGGTGATGATCGTGGTGGTGGCCGCGCTGGGCATGCGGTCGGCCATGCTCGTCGGCCTGGCCATTCCCACGTCGTTCATGATCGGCTTTCTGCTGGTCGGCTTCCTCGGCATGACCGTGAACATGATGCTCATGTTCGGCATGGTGCTCACCGTCGGCATGCTCGTGGACGGCGCCATCGTCGTGGTGGAATATGCCGACCGCAAGATGGTCGAGGGCCTGGACCGCAAGGACGCCTACCGGCTTGCCGCGCAACGCATGTTCTGGCCGATCGTCTCGTCCACGGCGACGACGCTCGCCGCCTTCCTGCCCATGCTTCTGTGGCCGGGCGTCCCGGGCGAGTTCATGAGCTTCCTGCCGATCACGGTGATCATCGTGCTGTCCGCCTCGCTGCTGACCGCCATGATCTTCCTTCCCGTGCTTGGCGGCATATTCGGCAAGACCCAGGATCAGGACGCGGAGGCCTTGCGGCGGCTCGCCGGAGAGGACGGCGGAGATCTCAGCGAGATGCCGGGGCTGTCGGGCGCCTATGTCCGGCTGCTCAAGCGGCTGATCAACTATCCCGCCGTGGTGACGGGCGTGGCCGTTGTGGCGATGGTCGGGATCGTCATGGCCTACGGCAAGTACAACAACGGCGTCACCTTCTTCATCGACACCGAGCCGGAGCAGGCCGTGGTGCTCGTCAGCGCGCGCGGCAACCTGTCCGCCCGCGAACAGCTCGACCTCACGCGCAGGGTGGAGAAGATCGTCCTTGGCGTCGAAGGCATCGACTCGGTGTTCACGACCACCGGCACATCCGACGGCGGACCCAAGATCGGCGGCAGCCAGGACCAGCCCAAGGACATGGTCGGGCAACTGACCCTCGAACTGCTGCCGTTCGAACAGCGCAGGCGTGGCGCAATCATTCTTCAGGAAATCCGCGACCGGACCGCCGACCTCGCCGGCGTCAAGGTCGAGGTGCGCAAGCGCGAGGAAGGCCCGCCCACCGGCAAGGCGATCCGGCTCCAGGTCGATGCGAACAATCTCGATTCCGCCATCGCCGCGGCGGGCCGCGTGCGAACCCATCTCGACGGCATGGATGGCCTGATCGACGTCGAGGACGACAGGCCCCTGCCCGGCATCGAATGGGAACTCAAGGTCGACCGCGAGGAGGCCGGGCGTTTCGGTGCCGACGTCTCCTCGGTCGGCGCGCTGGTGCAGATGATCACCAACGGCGTGCTCGTGGGCCGCTACCGGCCCGACGACAGCGAGGACGAAGTGGACATCCGCGTGCGGTTCCCGGAAGACCAGCGCACGATCTCCCAGCTCGACCGGCTCAAGCTGCAGACCTCGAACGGCCTCGTTCCGATCGGAAACTTCGTCGAGCGCACCCCCCAGAAGCGGGTCGACTCCATCATGCGCAAGGACGGCCGCGTCTCCCTGTTCGTGAAAGCGAATACCGCCGACGGCGTTCTGGCGGACGACAAGGTCGGTGAACTGAAGACATGGCTCGACGGCCAGAACTGGCCGGAAGGCGTCGAATTCAGGTTCCGCGGCGCGGACGAGGAGCAGCAGGAGTCCTTCGCCTTCCTGATGAAGGCCATGGCCGGCGCGCTGTTCCTGATGTTCATCATCCTGGTGACGCAGTTCAACAGCTTCTACCACACCATGCTGACGCTCTCGACGGTCATCATGTCCGCCATCGGCGTGCTCATCGGCATGATAATCACCGGCCAGTCCTTCTCGGTCATAATGACCGGTACGGGCATCGTCGCCCTGGCGGGTATCGTGGTGAACAACTCGATCGTCCTCATCGACACCTATCACCGCCTCAAGGACACGGGTATGCCGGTTATCGAGGCGGTCCTGCGCACGTCCGCGCAGCGTCTGCGGCCGGTGCTGCTGACCACGATCACGACCATATGCGGCCTGCTGCCCATGGCGCTGCAGATCAATTTCGACTTCTTCGCCCGGGCGGTGTCGTTCGGCGGCGTGACCTCGGTATGGTGGGTGCAGCTTTCGACCGCGATCATCTTCGGCCTGGGCTTCGCGACATTGCTGACGCTTGTCCTGACTCCCGTCCTTATCGCCGCGCCGACGGTCTACCGCGAGCGTTTCGCGCGAAGCAGACTGTTCCGTCGGGCGGAACCGGACAGCTCGAAGGCCGAGCGACCGGCGCACGCAAACGACGCTGCCGACGGAGGGTTCGCCGAGGCCGCGGAATAGAACGTCCCGGTTCCCGTCACCCGCCCCTCGGGCGGGACATGACGAGCGTCGGACCGCCCATATAGGTTGCGGTGGCCTGCTCCGTGTATCCGGACGCGACCGCCACCGCACGCGAGGCCGCGTGCGCGGGGTCGAGAATACAAACGGTTTCGGCCGCCTCGAGCGACCGGTCGGCCCAGCCCAGCATGCACGCTACGGCCTCGCGCGCATATCCCTGCCCGTGGGCCTCCGTCCGCAGAACCCAGCCTGCCTCCGGCCGGCCGTCCAGCGGCGGGTCGATTTCACGCCTGTAGTCGGCGAGACCGACCTCGCCGATGAACCGTCCGTCGGCCTTCGTTTCGACCACCCAGTAGCCAAAGCCCATGAGCGCCCATTGGCCCGCATAGCGGAGCAGCCGGGACCATGCGGCTTCGCGCGACAGGGGCGTGCCGGTGATGAATCGAACCACGTCCGGGTCGCCCCACAGCCGCGCGCAGTCGTCGAAATCTGCTGGTCGGTGTGCGCGAAGGACGAGCCGCCCGGTTTCAAGGCGCGGGGCGGCCATGCGGGACCCGGTCCTGTCGGTTCGTTCCACGGGCGCGCAATGTGCCTCAGCTGCCCCTGTAGGTGCCGTAGCTGTACGGCGAGACCAGCAGCGGCACGTGATAATGCCGTTCCGGGTCGTCGACGCCGAAGCGTATCGGAACGGTATCGAGAAACGACGGTTCGCCCGCGATGCCGTTGCGCGCGAAATACGCCCCGATTTCGAAGACCAGTTCGTACACACCGGACTCGAGCGCGCCCGCTCCAAGAACGGGATTGTCCGTGCGGCCATCGTCGTTGGTGATCGTCTCGGCCAGCAGCGTCCGTTCCTCGCCGGAGATCCGGAACAGGCTGATCGCCACACCGTCGGCGGGCAGTCCGCGGACGGTATCGAGGACATGCGTCGTCAGATAACCGGCGGCTTCACTCATCACTGCGGTCTCCTTCGTCAGTCGATCGACCCTAGCCGACGGGGGTCAGCGGACCCTTGCCGTCGTACCACGACTTGAGGTTGTCGATGACAAGCTTGCCCATCGCTGCGCGGGTCTCGACCGTGGCCGAACCCTGGTGCGGCTGCAGCACGACGTTCTTCATGTCGATCAGGGCCTGGGGGACGGCAGGTTCGTTGGCGAAGACATCGAGGCCGGCGGCGCCGAGCGTGCCTTCCCGCAGAGCCGCGATCAGGGCATCCTCGTCATGCACCGAACCGCGGGATATGTTGATGAAGATCCCCTTCGGCCCCAGAGCGTCGAGCACCTGGCGGTTGACGAGATGACGTGTCGCCTCTCCGCCGGGACAGATCGCGATGAGCGCGTCGCAGTCCCGCGCCATTTCGGTCAGATCATCATAGTAGCGGTATGCCACGCCGGACCGTTCGTTTCGCCCGTGATAGGCAATGCGGCAGCCGAACACTTCGAGCTTGCGGGCGATGTCCTGGCCGATCCGGCCCAGCCCGAGGATGCCGACCGCCTTGTCGCGGATGCTCATGGCCAATGGCGGATCCCCTTCCTTTTCCCAGCGGCCGTCACGGACATAGGCGTCCCATTCGACGAACCGGCGGCTGACGGTCAGCAGGAAGGTTATGGCCAGATTGGCGACGTCGTCGTTGAGGACGTCGGGCGTGTTCGTCACCACGATCCCGCGAGACGCCGCGTGGCCGACGTCGACGCCGTCGTATCCGACACCGAAACTGCTGATGATCTCCAGCGACGGCAGCGCGTCCATCAGGGCGGCGTCCGCCCGTCCCATCGTGGCCACGCCCTTCACCTTGCCGGCCGGGCCGGAGAGGAACGCCTCCCGGTCCTCGGCTTCGTGAAGACGGTGAACGGTGAATGCCTCGTCAAGTCCGTCAGCGATGTATCCCGGCATCGGACCAACCATAAGGACGTCCGGCTTGCTCATGAACTGCCTCCTCGATCAGTGTTCGCGGCGCACTCTAGGCGCAATCCGGCACCGGTTCCAGAACCGCGGTCGCCACTGTGCGAAAACCGTCCGGCCGGCCCGGGCGACGACACGCTAGCCGGGCGCGCGGGCTTGCGGTTATTCTCGCGGGGCAACGGAGGACACCTTCATGATAGATCAGGTCACCCTGCTCACCTATCTCGCCATCCTGCTCGGCTTCGTCTTCATACCGGGTCCGGCGGTGCTGCTGACCATGGCGCGCGCCACGGCATCAGGTACGAGAACGGGGCTCGCGACGGGGCTCGGCATCGCCGTCGGCGACCTTGTCCACACGGCGATGGCCGTCCTCGGCATTTCCGCCGTGGTGCTGGCCTCCGCACTGGCGTTCAACATCGTCAAGTACATCGGCGCGGCCTATCTCATCTATCTCGGCGTGAGGGCCTTTCTCGATCGCCCCGCCGACACCGGTCCGCGGGCGACGATGGCGCTGACGCCCATGCGCGCATTCCGCCAGGCGGTCGTGGCGGAGGTGCTCAATCCGAAATCGGCGATGTTCTTCCTCGCTTTCCTGCCGCAGTTCGTGCAGCCAGCCAATGGCCATGTCGCGGTGCAGCTGGCGATACTGGGGGTTCTCTTCGTGGGCATGGGGCTTGTCAGCACCGTGTTCTTCGCATTGTTTGCCGGCACGCTCGGAGGCATGCTTCGCCGCAGTCCCGCCGTGCTGCGATGGCAGGGCCGGGTCGTCGGCACGATCTATTGCGGCCTTGGCGTTCGCCTCGCGCTCCAGGAGAGATGATGCGGGGCGGACCGCAGATGCGTCGCCGGCCCCTTGCGGGATGACGTGATGGAAGACAGGCCGGAGAACATCGAGCAGACAACGTCCAGGAAGCCTGGACGGGGGCGGAACCCTTACTACACCGGGCCACAGAGCGATCATTTCGATGGCGTGCGCTTCTTCAACCCCGGCAAGCCCCAGCCTGAAGGCCTGCTCCGGTTCCTGAAATGGCAGGTGCGGGCGAAGTGGGCGCAATGGCCCGAGACCTTCGCGCAGGTCACGCCGGACCGCCCGCCCCAGAGCGTTCCGGGGACGGCCCTGCGAGCGAGCTTCGTCGGTCATGCCACGGTGTTACTGCAGACGGCCGGCCTGAACATTCTCACCGATCCCGTCTGGGCGGAAAGGGCAAGCCCGTCGCAACGCTTCGGGCCCAAGCGCGCCCAACCGCCGGGTATCGCGTTCGACGACCTTCCCCGCATCGACGCGGTCCTCGTCACGCACAACCATTACGACCACCTCGATACGCAGACCGTGGCACGCCTGTGGCAGCGGGACCGGCCCCGGATCATCACGCCACTGGGGAACGACACGATCATCCGCCGCGCGGCTTCCGGCATATCCGTCGACGCCCGGGACTGGTTCGAAACCGTCGATCTGGATGGCGGCGTCCGTGTCCATCTCGACCCGACGCATCACTGGTCGGCCCGTGGCGTGCGCGACCGCAGGATGGCGCTCTGGGCCTCGTTCGCGATCGAGACCCCCGGCGGGATGATCTATTTCGTCGGCGATTCCGGGTATGGCGGCGGGGACTACTTTCGCGATGCCCGTGAGAGATACGGGCCGTTCAGGTTCGCCGTGCTTCCCATCGGCGCCTATGAACCGTGCTGGTTCATGTCCTATTCGCACATGAATCCGGAAGAAGCGGTGATGGCCCATCGCGACCTCGGGGAACCGCCGACACTGGCTTCGCACTTCGCCACGTTCCGGCTGACCGGGGAAGCCTGGGACGCGCCGGTCTCGGCCCTCGACGCCGCCCGCATCGAGTTCGGCATCTCGCCCGAGCGTTTTCGGGCGCTGGATCCCGGCGCCGTGTGGACGCTGGACTGAGGCCGCCGCTCAGGCCCGGGCGATGGCGGCCAGCACGTTGGCGACCGCCCGGGCAGCGACCAGGCCGCCCAGTCCGTCGACATCGCGTTCCGGGACATACTCGACGATGTCGAACGCGGCGATGCGACCGCGTCTCGCGGCGCCTTCGATGAGTTCTATCACCTGCCAGTACGTGAGACCGCCGGGGGATCGTCCGATCACGCCGGGCACGAGCGACGGATCGAACGCGTCGACATCGAGCGCCACTACGATATCCGCGCCCTCCGGCAGCAGATCGATGACCGGTGCGGTCCCGCCGTATGCAATTTCCCGCGCGCTGACGAAATTCACGCCCCAGTCGAGCGCATCCTGCAGGTCGGCCGAACGGGCAGACCCGATCCCGCGCCGCCCAGCCTGGACGATACCCTTGACATGGCCCATCTCGGAGGCGCGCCGCATGGTCGAGGACAGTCCCCAGTTCTCACCCTGGACTTCATCGCGCCAGTCGATATGCGCGTCGATCTGGAGAATGTGCACGTCGGACCGGCCTTCGAAGGCCTGGAGCATGGGGATCGGGATGGAGTCGTCGCCACCGAGCAGGACGGGGACCGCGCCGCGGTCCAGAATCGTGGCCACGGCGTCGCGAATGGTTGCGCGGTTTCCTGCGCTGTCCGCCGGGTCGAGATCGAGGTCGCCGCAGTCCACGGCTGTCACCTGACCGTCCCTGAAGATCGGTTCGCCGTGATCGAAATCGACATGGTGGAGCGCGCCGGCATCGCCCGCGATCGCTTCACGTATGGCTCCCGGACCGCTTGCACAGTAGGCCCCCACGGATTCGTAAGGCGTGGCGAACGGTACGCCGAGAATGGCGGCGCCCGCGTTCACCTCGCCCGGTTCACAGGCGGGCAGTCCAAGGAAAGTGTCGACCTCGGGCGAGCCGAACATCTGGCCGATGGAGACTTTGTCGGTCATGGGCGATGAGTCCTGCGACTGGTTCGTTTGGGGATCAGGTGCCGACTATGTCCGTTCGGACCGGACAGGGCAATACCGGGCTTGCGGGATTTCTCCAAGAAAAAGGCGGGGGCTTTCCAGCCCCCGCCCATGCGCCTGATTCCGGTGCGGAAAGGACTATTCGTTGAACTGGACCTGGTCGACGATTTCGCTCGCAAGGCCAGTCAGCTCGGCGATTTTCGCCAGCGACAGGGAGTCGGGCTTGAACTCGCCCCAGGACTTCACACGGTCCGACCACGGCACCGAGGGGTTCACCGGATACTCGAAGTTGACCTCGGCATAGATCTGCTGCGCATCGTCGCTTGACAGGAATTCCATCAGCTTCAGAGCGTTTTCGCGGTTGGGGGCGTGTTTCGCCATGACCATACCGGACAGGTTGACATGGGTTCCACGGCCTTCCGTCGACGGGAACACGATGCGGACGGACTTTGCCCAGTCCTGCTGTTCCGCCTGCTTGGTGTTGGTCTGCATCTTGCCCATGTAGTAGGTGTTGCCGATGGCGATGTCGCATTCGCCGCCAAAGACACCCTTGACCTGGGCACGGTCATTGCCGCTCGGCTTCCGCGCCAGATTGGCCTTCAGGCCTTTCAGCCAGTCGATGGCCTGCTTCTCACCTTCATGGGCGATGATCGAGGCAAAGAGAGCCAGGTTGTAGACGTGCTGGCCGGAGCGAATGCAGATGCGGCCCTTCCATTTCGGGTCCGCCAGATCGGCATAGGTGATCGCGGTGTCCTTGACGCGCTCTTTCGACACGTAGGCGACGCGCGCGCGCCGGGTAAGGCCGAACCAGTTGCCCTTCGGGTCGCGATACTCGGCCGGAATGTTGGCCTCCAGCGTCTTGGAGGTGACCGGCTGGGACACGTCTTCGACAACAGCCTTGTTGAGGCGGCCGATATCGACCGTGAGCAGGATGTCCGCGGGACTGCTGGCGCCTTCCTGGGCCATGCGTTCGATCAGCCCCTTGCTCGCGAAGATCACGTTGACGGCGACACCGGTCTTTTCGGTGAACGCATCGAACAGCGGCTTCACGAGGAACGGCTGTCGGTAGGAGTAGACGTTCACTTCCTCGGCGGCGTAGGACGGCGCCACCGCGGCGGCCGCGAGCCCCGTCGCGATGAGCATGTTTCGGAGAAGCTTTCCGGTTTTCATTTCTGTCGACCTTCCTGTGTAGGGGCTGGGTGGGAGTGTCGCCAACATGACGAAGACGACGACCGCCGCATGCCCGTGCCGGACCAGCCGGCATTGCGTTTCTGGCCGACCCTTACACCTTCCGATTCTCGCGATCAACAAAAAACCAACTCAAATAGTCAGGATTAGAATTATTCAAAATCCAAAGTAATATCAATATGTTAGAATGATTCTAAATTGTTGCGACAATCTCGGATTGGAGGCCGCAGTCACGGCATGGCGAAGATGTCGGCTCTCTCCCAATAGACCAGGTAAGGCCCTTCTTCATCATGCCGGACGGCCTCTGCGAAGGCGGCATCGACCTTGCCGCGCGCGTCCGCGTCGACGCGCCGGGAGGGGTCCACGGCGCACATGTCCCGCATGAGCGCGTCTGCATCCGCCACGCGATACTCCATCGCGAACCTCAGCCCTCGCCCGCGTCGCAAGCGGTTGGCCGCACAGGCTCTTTCCAGTGCCGCCTGTGCCTCGGCATAGACCTGCATCTCGTCATCGATCCAGCGCGTCACCGGATGAATGGGATCGGGAGCTTCCGGTTCCAGCACCACGAGGGAGCCGCCGTGCCGGCAGATCCGGCGCGCCTCGGCGAGGGCTCCGTCCATGTCGGCGGCGTGGTGAAGGCTGTCGGAAAACAGAACGATGTCGAAACGGTCGTCCGGGAGCCCGGTATCTTCGGCGGATGCGACCACGTAGTCCGGGCCGCCGGCAATCCGCCGGGCTTCGTCCACGGCGCCTTCGTTGGGCTCCACGCCCGTCACTGCGGCGCCCAATGCGGCAAGGTCGCGGCTGCGGGAACCGGAGCCGGCACCGAGATCGACGGCCTTTCGTTCGGCGATGTCGCCAAGCAGTTCGGAGAGTGCCTCGCGGGCAGTCATCATTCTTCTCTCGGTCATGCACCAAACCTTCGCTGTTCCGTCCGGACGACAGTCATACCCGGATGCCGCCGGCCGCGCAAAATCCGTCGCCGGCGCCGGTGTGTTGACCTGCCGGCCGTTCCGCGACATCTGTTGATCGCCATGCCAAACCCACCCCACCCAGAGACCTGGCTCAAGGTCACGCCGAAGGGGCTTTATTGCATTCCCGGCGACTTCCACGTCGATCCGCACCGCCCGGTCGCACGGGCGGTGGTCACGCACGGGCATGCCGACCATGCCCGCCCGGGCCACGATCATGTGCTCGCCACCGCGGACACGCTCGCCATCATGCGCACCCGCTACGGCGACCAGGCCGGGCGGCACCAGCAGGAAATCGCGTACGGCGCGCCCCTCGACATCGACGGCCTGACGCTCAGTGTCGTGCCCGCGGGCCACGTGCTCGGGTCCGCCCAGGTCGTGCTCGAATGGCAGGGAAGCCGCGTGGTCATATCCGGGGACTACAAGCGAGACGCAGACCCGACCTGTGCGCCGTTCGAGCCCGTGCCCTGCGATGTCTTCGTGACGGAGGCGACGTTCGGCCTGCCGGTGTTCCGGCACGAAAACGCCGACGACGAAATCCGCCGGCTTCTCGCGTCGCAGGCGCTTTTCCCGGATCGTGCGCATCTCATCGGCGCCTACGGGCTTGGCAAGTGCCAGCGCCTGATCGCCACGTTGCGGGGCCAGGGGTACGACCGGCCGATCTGGCTGCACGGCGCGCTCATCGCCCTGTCGGAACTCTACGAGGCGCGCGGCGTGCCCCTGGGGCCACTTCGTCCCGCGACGGCGGCGCAGAAGAAAGAGATGGTCGGGGAGATCGTCCTGGCCCCGCCTTCGGCGCTGAACGACAAGTGGGCGAGACGCCTTCCCGATCCGGTGACCGTGCTCGCTTCGGGCTGGATGCGGGTGCGCGGACGTGCGCGACAGCGCGGCGTGGAGTTGCCGCTGGTGGTGTCCGACCATGCGGACTGGGACGGGCTGGTGGCCACGATCGCCGAAGTCGGAGCGCCGGAGATCTGGGTGACCCACGGGAACGAGGACGCCCTCGTTCATTACCTGTCGACCGTCGGGCTGCGCGGGCGGGCCCTGGCCCTGATCGGGCGCGACGACGAGGAAGCCCAATGAAGCCCTTCGCCGAACTGCTCGACCGGCTGACCTACATGCCGTCACGAAACGGCAAGCTCAGGCTCATCACGGAGTATCTGGCCGCGACGCCCGATCCAGACCGGGGATATGCGACCGCAGCGCTCACCGGCGGCCTCGACTTTCCGGCCGTCAAGAGATCGGTCGTCTCGGAACTGGTGGCGTCCCGCGTCGATCCGGTCCTGTTCCGCATGTCGCGAGACTTCGTCGGAGACACTGCCGAAACCGCGGCCCTGATCTGGCCGGAAGGCTCCGGGCCGAGTCCTGCGCCGACGCTGTCCGAGGTGGTCGAGGGCCTCGGCAAGGCGACGAGAACGGAAGCTCTTCCGCTCCTGACGGCATGGATGGACACGCTCGGCCCGACAGGACGCTGGGCGCTTCTCAAGCTCGTGACCGGTGGATTGCGCGTCGGCGTTTCGGCACGCCTCGCCAAACAGGCGATCGCACAGTTCGGCGGCCGCGACGTGGGCGAGATCGAGGAACTGTGGCACGGGCTCGACGTGCCGTATACGGATCTCTTTGCCTGGCTCGAAGGACGGACCGGGCGGCCGGAGATCGACGACCGGCTGATGTTCCGCCCGCTCATGCTCGCAAATCCAATCGAAGAACCGGACTTCGCACGGATCTCGCCAGAGACCCACTTCGCCGAGTGGAAGTGGGACGGCATCCGCGTACAGGTCGCGGCGAGCAAGGGCGAGACACGGCTGTTCTCGCGGACCGGCGACGAGATCACCGATGCGTTTCCGGACATAGCGGACCGGTTGAAGTTCGACGCCGTGCTGGACGGCGAACTTCTCGTCGTGCGCGACGGCGAAGTGGCCGCGTTCAACGACCTCCAGCAAAGGCTGAACCGCAAGAAGGTATCGGCCAGGATGCTGCGGGACTATCCCGCACATATCCGGTTCTACGACATCCTTCTCAGGGACGGCGACGATCTCCGGTCCCTTCCCCTCGACGAGCGTCGACGTCAGCTCGAGGACTGGTTCGCCGCCACCCGTCCGGCGGCGGCCGACCTGTCGGAGCTCGTGACGTTTACCGACCTGGACGGGCTGAAAGATCTCCATGCCGCAGCCCGCGACAGCAATATCGAGGGGCTCATGCTGAAGGCGCGCGACAGCATCTACGAGGCGGGCAGGCCTCGCGGCCCCTGGTTCAAGTGGAAACGCGCGCCGCTCACCGCGGACGCGGTGCTGATGTATGCCCAGCGCGGGAGCGGCAAGCGGTCGTCCTTCTACTCGGACTACACGTTCGGGGTGTGGCGCGACGGCGCGGACGGCGGACGCGAACTGGTGCCCGTCGGAAAGGCGTATTTCGGCTTTACCGACGAGGAACTGGCGCAACTCGACCGCTGGGTCCGCGGCCATACGGTGAACCGGTTCGGTCCGGTCCGGGAAGTCGAGCCGGGCCTGGTCCTCGAGGTCGCATTCGACGACATTCACCCGTCGCCTCGCCACAAGTCCGGCCTCGCCATGCGGTTTCCGCGCGTGCACCGGATTCGCTGGGACAAACCCATGGAAGAAGCGGACCGGCTCGATACGCTCGTCGCACTGGTGTCACACGACAGAGGCACGTCATGACGATTGCGCACGCACCGCTGGTGGCTTAAGACAGGCGTCTGCGGGAGCTGGCAACGTGACACCAAAGAGTAAGCAGAACATGCCGAACATCCTCATCGAGCGACTGGCGGAAAAAGGCTGGCTCCTCGCGGACGGCGCGACAGGCACCAACCTGTTCGCCCGGGGTCTGCAACACGGCGATGCGCCCGAAATCTGGAACATCGAGCATCCGGAAAAGGTCCGTGACCACTACCGGTCCTTCATAGACGCCGGTTCCGACATCGTGCTGACCAACACGTTCGGCGGCACGGCGAACCGTCTCAAGCTTCACGGCGCGGATGACCGCGTCCACGAGATCAACAAGGCGTCGGCCGAGCTGCTCGCCGCCGAAATCGCCGACTCGGGCCGGGATGTGATCTGCGCGGGATCCGTGGGACCGACGGGCGATCTCTTCGAGCCGATCGGGCCCCTGTCCATCGCCGACGGCGTGACAGCGTTCGAGGCCCAGATGGCAGGGTTGCGAGACGGCGGCGCGCAGATCCTGTGGATCGAGACCATGTCGTCGGAAGACGAGGTTCGCGCGGCTCTCATGGCAGCGGAAAACGTAGGCCTGCCGGCCGTCTGCACGCTTTCCTTCGACACGAACGGCCGGACGATGATGGGCATCAGCCCTGAGCACTTCGTTGCCATGGTCCACAAGGGCGATGTCCATCCGATCGCCTTCGGCGGCAATTGCGGCACGGGCGCACCCGATCTGCTCGCCGGTCTCATCAGCGTGCGCGGCATGCTGCGGCCGGACGATATCGTCATCACCAAGGCCAACTGCGGCATTCCGGAGTTCAAGGACGGCGAGATCTGCTATTCCGGCACCGAGGAGATCATGGCGCAATACGCGATCTTCGCACGCGATGCCGGCGCGAAGATCATCGGCGGATGCTGCGGCACGACGCCGGACCATGTCCGCGCCATGCGCCGCGCCCTGGAGACCACACCGCCCGGGGAGCCCCCGACGATCCACGACATCGTCGAGAAAATGGGCGAACTGACCGGCACGACCGCCGAACTTCTGTCGGGCGACAAGGTCACCCCCATGCCGCGGCGACGCGGCTCGCGCCGCCGTTCGGCCAACTGAACGAAGCGCGACGTTTCACGACGTCGCCACCCCGCCACGATAGCGTTCAAGCCGCTGTTCGAGCGTGCCGTCATGAATCTCGAACAGATGGTTGTCGTGGTCGTAGAAATATATGGACCTACCCTCGCCCCTGACGCGGGAGCGCGCCGGCCTGATCTCCGCGCCATAATCCCGGACACGTCTGACGCGATCCTCGAACTCGGCTTCCGATACCTTGAACGCGGTATGGTTGTAGGTACGCGCCCCGAGGCCGTCGCCTTCCATGACCGCAATCCAGACACCGCCGATGACGAAGAACTTCTCGCGCGAAACGGAAAACGTGTCTTCGCCGCTGCTGTAAACTTCCTCGGCGTCGAATATTGCCGTGAGGAAGGCCGTCATGCGGTCGAGATCCGACACGACGAACGTGATGTGGCTGATGCCTTCGATCATTTCTCCATCCGCACCCGGGTCAGAACCAGCGCCTGACGTTCCGTCTGTAGGCCAGATATTCATTCCCGAAGAGCTTTTCCAGATAGCGCTCCTCCCGGCGAACGACACCGATTTCCATGGTTGCGAGGACGACCGCGAGAAACACGAAAGCCATGACCGATCCGAACGCCACCGCGATGCCGCAATAGAGAAGGGTCAGGCCGACATAGATCGGGTTTCGCGTGTACCTGTAGGGGCCGGACGTCACCAGGGCATGCACCGGCCGGTTCGTCGGCACGTTTGTTCCGGCGGCGCGGAAGTGCCGGATTGCCCAGCCGGCAAGCGCTACGCCCGCGCTGCCGATCAGGACGCCGGCCAGGACCCTGGACCAAAGCCGGTCCCCGGCCCAGGCGGGGAAACCGGCCAGCCGGTCGAGCGACAATCCCATCAACAGCGCGCCCAGATAGAGGAAAGGCGGCCGGATGACCACCCCGGGATTGTGATCCGCTTCCTGAGACATGGCGTTACCTGCACCCCGTTGTGACCGTTCGCACACACGTTCTCATTGAAACGTGATTTGTCGGGCAATGCCACCATGCAGGATGATCGGGCCCATGCGCGTTTCGTTCATGCTTCTGATGGCGATCCTGGCGGTTCTGACCGCCCCTCGTGTCCACGCCCGGGACGCGGTCGTGCTCGATGCGGCGCTGCGCGAAATGATCTCCCGGGCAATGCCCATCCAAGGGCCGCCGCTCACGCCGGAAAGTCTTAACCGGGGCCCCGTGGTGGTCACGTTCTTCGCATCGTGGTGCCCGCCCTGCCGGGTCGAATTCGATGTGCTCGCATCCGTCCGGGCATCCCACAATGACGGCTCTCTTCGGATGGTCGCCATCAACGTACACGAGGATTTCGGCGAAGATCCCGGCGGGGCGCGGCTGCGCCGGTTTCTCCTGCGGGCAGACCCGTCCATCAGCGTCGTGCGCGGAACGCCGGAAATCCGGCAGGCGTTCGGCGGCATCGACCGCATCCCGACGCTCTACGTGTTCGACAGGGGCGGCAAACCGGTGTTCCGCTTCGTTCACGAACGCGGCGCAAAGGTCATGTCGGTGGACGCGAAGACGCTAAACGCCGCCATCCAGATGGCACGCTGACCGGGCGCCCTGCCCCGGCGCTTCAGTCGCCTTGCGTGAAATGGTCCTCGAGTTCCGCGAAGCCCATGGCCTCTTCGGCAAAACCGAACGTGCCCTGCGACGCCATCTCGCGTGCGGCCTCCACCAGCTTGCCATAGGCAAGCCGCGCCAGCGCCGAACCGACACTGATCCGCTTGACGCCGACCCCCGCCAGTTCCGCCACACCAAACACGGTTCCGGGCAAGCCCATGACCACGTTGACCGGCCGGTCCAGGGCGGAACACACGGTATGTATCGTGTCGAGATCGCGCAGCCCCGGCGCATAAAGGACATCGGCGCCGGCGTCCTCGAAGGCCTTGAGACGGCGCAGCGTGTCGTCGAGGTCGGGACGCCCCCAGAGATAGTTCTCGCACCGCGCCGTGAAGACAAAATCGCCCGGTACGGCGCGAGCCGCTTCGACGGCCGCGGCGACGCGTTCCACCGCCAGGGAAAAATCGTAGATCGGCGCAACCCGGTCGCCCGTATGGTCTTCGATGGATCCCCCGGCGAGGCCCGTTTCAGCCGCAAGGGCGATTGTCTCGGCGACGGCTTCGGGGGAGTCCCCGAACCCGTTCTCCAGATCGGCGGAGACCGGCAGTGGCGTGGCCGCGACGATCTCGCGGCAATGGTCCAGAACCTCTTCACGGCCGACCGAACCTTCCGCCACGCCGGACCTGAACGCGAATCCTGCGCTCGTGGTCGCGAGACAGCGGTATCCGGTCGCAGCCAGAATGCGGGCGGAGCCGACATCCCAGGGATTCGGGATGACAAAAGCCCCGGGTTCGGCATGCAGGTCGCGAAAGCTCTTCGCGGCGGTTCGGCGAGCGCTCATGTGACGGGCCTCCTCTCCATTGAAGTCCGGGGAAGATTACGGGAAGCCTGCTGACAAAGTCATGTCAGCATGATGTCAGCGCCGGAGCACCCATGACCGGGCAACCGTTCACGCATTTTTTATAACGATCGCTAAAAAACTGTGCTAGACGTCCATCCACGTCAAAAAAACACGCTGGGCAAAGATGGGCAGGCCGAGATCATTCGACACCGACGCGGTTCTCGATGCCGCGGTTTCCCATTTCTGGGTCCACGGTTACGCTTCCACGTCCATACGCGATATCGCGCAGGGCACCGGCCTCAACGCCCCCTCGATCTACAATGCATTCGGGAACAAGCGCGCCCTGTTCGCCGCCGCACTCGAGCGCTACATGAATCGGTATGTAAGGTCCCGCATCGCCCTGCACGACGGCAGGCCATGTCCGGTCCAGGCCATACGCGGATTTTTCGAAGCGGTCATTCAGCGGGCCGTGCAGGACGAAAGCCGCAGGGGCTGTTTCCTCATAAACTCGGCTCTCGACATCGCTCCCCATGACAGGGAGGCCGGCGTGCAGGTCGCTGCCGGCCTCGAAGAGATACGCCGGTTTTTCGCCCGGCGGCTGCAGGACGCGAAGGCGCGCGGAACGATGAACACCGAGCGCGACTGCGACAAGGCCGCAAACCTCCTGTTGTCGGCCCTGCTGGGTCTGCGCGTCCTGGCGCGGGCCAACCCGAACGAAGCAATGCTCCGGGACATCGCCTCGCAGGCGTTAACGGGCGCAGGGCTCCGGGACGACCATCCACCTTCATCCACACATTGAAAAACAGCCAGGAAAGGCAAGACACATGCTCATACCCCGACAGAAAACCCCCGGCCTCACGGTCGAGACCCTCGATCACGGCCAGTTCGACCTCGCCGGCGAAACCAGCGAGCGTGGCACGGTCGTCTGCTTTTATCGCGGACTGCATTGCCCGATCTGCGCGACCTACCTCTCCAGTCTCGAGGAACTCACGCCCGAGTTCGCCGAACGTGGCGTCGGCACCATCGCCATCAGTTCCGACGACGAGGAACGTACGCGCGGCATGGCCGACAAGATCAAAGCGTCCAATCTGCGCTTCGGCTACGGGCTCGAGCTCGCCAAGGCCCGCGAGTGGGGGCTCTACATTTCAACCGGTCGCGGCAAGACTTCCATCGGTATCGAGGAACCGGAACTGTTCGCCGAGCCTGGCCTGTTCATGGTGACGCCGGAACAGAACCTCTACTACGGCTCCGTGCAGACGATGCCCTTCGTGAGACCTCACTTCAAGGAACTCGTGGCCGCCCTCGACTTCGCCATCGCCAAGGACTACCCGGCCCGCGGCGAGTATACGGGCCCGGTCTGACGCGCGGACTTCGGCAACACGTCACGACACGCCCGACATGTGCGGGCGCGCCTGCGGCTTGCGTCATCCGATTTGAAGTAAGCGGCTGTCGGTAGAAAATCTGCACCGCCTGGACCGGTCGAAGACCTCCGGGCGGTGTCTCAGTCGGTTTGCGAGGTCGATCGTAGCCGGACCTCTGCCGGAACCGTTCGAAGTCGGGACAGTATCCGACCGCGGTTCCCCAAAAGCATCAACGGCGGCGGAAGTTCCTGCGGGCCTGGGCTCTGTTGGCCGGTCCCGGTTCGTCCTTGTGCCGGTAGATCACCCTGCCCTTGTCCAGGTCGTAAGGCGTCATCTCGATCGTGACCCGGTCTCCGACAAGCGTCCGGATCCGGTTCTTTTTCATCTTCCCCGACGTGTAGGCGATGATCTCGTGATCGTTTTCCAGCTTCACGCGGAAACGGGCGTCGGGCATGACGTCGATCACGACACCCTCCAGTTCAATCAGTTCCTCTTTTGCCATTTCACCTCATATTTGGCTGTTCAAGAAAAGGGGACATCGGCCAGGTTGCGCGGTCCGCAAAGCGGACCAACCGATGTCCCTGACGGGTAGATACATTAACCGGAACGGAAATGGAACGGTTTCGTTGGCAAACCGGTGTTTTTCCCGCGAAATAAAGCATTAACGCGAGATTTACCCCGCTACATTGTTTTGAGCCGTGCCGTTTCAGGATTGTTAGGTTTGTCGCGATAGGATCGCGACGACTTTACAACGGGCTGGCCATGGTTTCGCGTTTCCTCAATCGTGATATTCCGCTTCTTGTCGCTCTGGCGCTCTTTGTCGTCGTGGCGATCACGACCGGCATGGCGACCAGCGAGAAGATGAAGAGCACGCTGCTTCGGTTCGACGCGACCGACTCCGCCGCACGCTGGCAGCCGTTCCTGGAGCAGAAACTGGGCCTGTTGCGCACCGATCCGACGCTCGTCTCGCGCCTCGCGGAAGGGCAATCCGAGGATATCGGCTACCGGCTCTACGACTGGAACGGAGCCCTGCTCCTCGGTCGGGACGGCCAGTCCGGTCCGTCCGCCAAGTCCTCCTCCCTCGAACCGGCCCTGTTGCGCGAAATACATCAGCGTCGGTCATCCGTGCGTCTCTTCAAGGGACCGGTGAACGCCAATGGCGACCAAAGGGTCGTGGCGCGTGTCTACACGCCCGTGACGCGTGAAAGCCGACCCCACGTGCTGGAGATATCCTTCGACCAGACGCGCAGGGCCGGACGCTACGATCACATCTTCCGCATAGGCGCGTTCGTGACCATCGCCCTCGTCCTGCTCGGCGTCGGACTGCCCGGCGGCCTGCTCTGGCATCACACGAATGCCCGGCGCAAAGTGGAGAGGCGCGCGGAATATCTTGCCCGGCACGACAGCCTCACGGGGCTGGAGAACCGTGCCTCCTTCCTGGCGACGCTGGAACATTCCCTGGAATCGGCCCGGGACTGGAACCATATCACCGGCGTATTGTCGATCGGGGTCGACAGGTTCCGTCACATAAACGATTCCCTCGGACACGCCGTGGGAGACGCGCTGTTGAAAGAACTCAGCGCGCGCTGCCGCGTCTTTACGCGGGGCTCCGACATTGTCGGCCGCATGGGCAGCGACGAATTCGCCGTCGTCGCGACCGGCTTCCGGAAAGTGGAAGAAATCGCCGCATTCGCGGAGGATCTTCGCATGTCGCTGATGGAGCCGCTGGAGATCCAGGGCCACTATCTCTGCCCCAATGTCAGCATCGGTGTTTCCGTGGCGCCGGCGGACGGCGAACTGCCGTCGCTTCTCTACAAGAACGCCGCTCTCTCGATGAACCTGGCCAAGGCCGACGAACGCCAGCGGGTCCGCTTCTTCCTGGAAGGCATGGACAACAGCGCCAAAGACCGGCTCCGGCTGGAAATGGACATCCGGCGCGCCATCGACGACCATCAGTTCGTCCTGCTCTACCAGCCGCAGTTCAATCTCACGACCGGCGACCTCGTGGGCTGCGAGGCCCTGCTGCGCTGGAACCACCCCGAGATGGGGATCATCCAGCCTGACCGGTTCATCCCGATCGCGGAAGAGCTCGGCGCCATCGACGACCTCGGCGCCTGGATCCTGCATCAGGCCTGCGCGGATGCGATGACCTGGCCACAGCCCGTGCCGGTCGCCGTCAACTTGTCGCCCGCCCAGTTCACGGGCGACACGCTCGCCCACCTGGTGATCAACGTGCTCGAAGACTCGGGCCTGCCGCCGGAACGGCTGGAACTCGAGATCACCGAAGGCCTCATTCTCAGCGACACCGACGAGGCGCTGAAGCTCCTGCACCGGTTCCGCGAAATCGGCGTGTCCATCGCGATGGACGACTTCGGCACCGGCTATTCGAGCCTGAGCTATCTGACCCGGTTCCCCTACACGAAACTGAAGATCGACAAGTCGCTTCTCTGGCGGATCGAAGCCGACTGCAACGTCGAAGCCGTCATCAGGTCGATTGTGGCCCTTGGCCGCTCCCTCAAGATGAAGGTGCTCGTGGAAGGCGTGGAAACCGAAAAACAGTCCTCGATCCTGCGAAGTGCGGGATGCCACCTGGTTCAGGGCTATCTCTATTCCCGGCCGGTCTCCAACGATGACATCCTCGACTACATGACCTCTCCGCAGCCGCGCCGGGCGTCCGAGCCCGTCGCCGCGGCATCATCCGCTGCCTGAGCGCAACCTGACTGCTTCAGCGTGGACGCGCGCGCGTGAAATGGCCATGACGGCGCGGTTGGGATAAGACCTCCTGGGAAAATCGCGCGGTCCGCGCGCAAAACCGACAGGAGCCCTGCATGACCGACGTGGCCGACCGTCTCTTCGAACCGCTGGTTCTGCCCTGCGGCGCGACACTGAAGAACCGCATCGCCAAGGCGGCGATGTCGGATTCGCTCGGCGACGGTAGCGGAAACCCGACGCCGGCCCAGTTCAGGCTCTACGAACGCTGGGCCGAAGGCGGCGCTGGTCTCTCCATCATCGGAGAGGTCCAGGGCGATCCCGGATTCGCCGAGAAACCCGGGAACCTCGTGCTGACACAGAGATCCGATCTCGACGGATTTCGTCAACTCGCGCAGCGCGGGTCCGCGAACGGGACGCAGTTGTGGCCGCAACTCGGTCACGCCGGCGCAATGGCCTATCCGCCCACCAGTACCCCGAAGGGGCCAAGCAGGCTCGACCTTCCGGGTCTGACGGCGGCCGGGCTGACCCTGGCCGAGATCGAGGTCCTGCCAAGGCTCTTCGCCGAGACGGCGACGCTCGCCAAGGCCGCCGGCTTCGGCGGCGTGCAGATACACGCGGCACACGGGTTTCTGCTCAGCCAGTTCCTGTCGCCCCTGTTCAACCAACGCACCGACGAATATGGCGGCTCCATCGAAAACCGGATGCGGCTGCTGCTCGATGTGGTGCGGGCGGTGCGCAAGGCTCTGGGGCCGGACATGCCGATTGCGGTCAAGCTCAACGCCACCGACCGGATCGAGGGCGGACTCGACGAGGACGAGGCACTCGATGTCGTGGCCGCGCTCGACACATCGGGGGTCGACCTGATCGACATCAGCGGGGGAACCTATTTTCCCGGCGCGAAATCGGCATCGGACAGTGGCGGCGGGAGGCCGTACTTTCTCGATTTCGCGAAACGCGCCAGGCGCCGGACCAGCATACCGCTGATGGCGACCGGCGGGTTCAAGACCCTGGCACAGGCCGCCGATGCGGTGGCCGCGGGAACGGTCGACGTTGTCGGGCTTGCCCGGGCCTTTGTCCTGGAACCGCGCCTGCCCACGCTCTGGCGCGAGGGAAGAGACGAACTGCCCGTTTTTCCCCGCTTTCAAAATCCGCCGGAAGGCGGCGTCACGGCCTGGTACACGATGTGTCTCACGGCGCTCGGCGAAGACGTGCCCTTCCCCGACCCCGCGGCCCTCGAGGACGCGGTCGTGCGCTACGAGACTCGCGACGAACGGCGGAGCACCGCCTGGCGGAGCGCATTCAAGATGGATATGGAGTAAGGCCGGTCGACGCGTGTCGGACCGGGCCGGCGGAGATCGGACGAAAGACCCCGAATAGCCGGATCAGAACGGCACGAGAACCGTCTGGCCGGGCACAATCTGGTATTTGTTGGCGATGCGGTTGTACTTGCGTACGTCCTTGGCCGGCAGCCCGCCGATGGTGGCCGGTTTCTTCGGCGCAGTGTCGGCGCGTTCGGCCGAACCCGAGCCGCCACCGGATATGCCGCCCGTCATGACCGGATCCGCGTAGGCGACGGTGAGGACATCGCCCGGACGGATGGTGTAGGGCGACTTCAGACCGTTGAGTTCGGAGAACGCGCCAAGGCTCAACCCGTTGCGGCGGGCCAGCGAGTAGACCGTGTCGCCGGAGCGCACGACGACGGTCTTGCGGCCGCCGGTGCCTGCTGTGGCATCCGAGAACTGGGAGGTAACGGGCCGCGCCGTGGCGGGCCTGACGACCGGGTCGGCAACCGCTCCGGCCAGTTGCATGCCCGCGCCGGGAAGACGCAACGACTGGCCGGGACGTATCCGGTAAGGCGAGACAAGACGGTTCGCGGCGATCAGGCTGTTGACCCCGACCCGGTTGGTCCGCGCGATGCCATAGACCGTATCGCCCTGCCTGACGACGACGGTTCGTGCCCCTGCCTCAGGGTTCCGCGAAGACTTCGCCGTCCGCTGCACCACCTGGGTACCGGATCCGGATTGTCCGATGGCCGCCGTATGAACAGGCGCCGCATCGGTCGTACTGGCGGCGGCGACCTGCGTGGAGGACCGGGCAAACGGGGTGTATTCGGTCACGTCAACCGCGCATCCGGCGCCGAGAGCAAGAAGAACACAGGACATCGACAGGCGCGCGGCGACACGCCGCGAGGCTCCGGAACGGTTTACGCAATACATGATTCATCTCCAAAGACCCCGCATGCGCAGGGCGTCCAGTCATAGTGTGCGGCAGGTATAGTTAAGGAGCGGTTACGCTCAGGCGCGAAAGAGAACGATCAGTCGAGAAGCCCGTCCGCAATGCGCTGCTTGAGTTCGAGTTTGTTGACAATCACCACGTTGTCCTGCCTGGCGACCTGCGCCCTGCAGTCGGGGTCCATGGTGGTCGATATCGCGACGATCTTCACTTCCGGCGCTGCATCGCGAACGAGCGGCAGGGTCTCGTGAACGCCCTTGAAGGGCGGCATGACGTTGTCGAGCAGTATGGCATCGAACCGGCGGTCCCGCAGTCGCGCCAGGGCCGGCTCGACCTGCGTGACGTGTTCAAGCTCGTACCCGGCTCCGAAATGGCGTCTGAGGCAAAAATTGACCAACTCGCGTTCCGCGTCGTCGTCGTCGATCAGCAAGACGGAGATCATGTACCGCGCACTCCCTCAGACAGTCGATTCCGCATGTGTCCTCGCCTTGGACGATGTACCAGGCGCCAGAACGGTGAAGGCGGACCCGCGCCCGCCATCCTCCGCACGCCTGACCGACCAGCCCATTGCACTGGCCGCAAGGCAGACAGCGGCCTGGCTCACGCCACAGTCGATCGGCGGATGACCGTGCATTGCCGGTTCCGGGATGGGGGCAGGCGCCCCCCGCGACGGTGCTTCACCATTGTGCTTCACCGACAGTTCGACCCCTTCGGCAACCTGCCGTGCATGAATGACGACTTCCGGGCGCCTGCCCGGATGCACATGATCGAGGGCGCCGCCGATGAGATTCTGCAGGACCTGCTGGAGAAGCGCGCCGTCGGCCCGCAGGGTGAGGCCATCGGTATCGATCAGGACACGCCCGCCAAGACCGGCGACTTTCTGCCGGCACATCTCGGCGGCGCGGCGGGCCGCACTGTCCAGATCGACGTCTTCCACGTTCAGGTCGTGTTCGGCGATGCGGTAATAGTTCAGAAGGTCGAGAACCAGTTGCCGGGCTTTCCCCGCTGATGACTGGATTCCGTCGAGCGACTCCTCGACAGCCGCGCGATCATCATCGGCAAGGGCGTCTTCCAGCAAGTCCACGTAGGCCGCAATTTTCCGGATCGGATCCCGGAGGTCATCGGAGGCGGCTTTTGCCAGCTTGTCCTGGTCCGACTCCGACAGTCCGGGATCGCGATACTTTCGACGTTGTCCGTTCAGAGCGCTCATGTGTCCCTCCTGTGGGAAGAGCCAATTACCGTCACGGGAATACGCGTGATCTACCTTCTCGAACTCCTGTCTCACCACCTATGAATGCATTGGACGACATGAATGCAACCTAACATGAGTCGCGTATTATCCGAGTCCTATTATTGACCTCTTCAATCTTCACGACAGGAACAACTTCACGCTGACGCGCGATCGCATCTGCATTCAGTATTTTTGTGTTTGTCTGAAATGAAGTCCGGAAACTTTACATGTGAACTTTTTCACGGGCTGACGCACCATCCACAGGCGCGCCCGGTTTTACAGATATACGGACCCAGTATTTGATCATCATGTATAACGCCGTCGAACGGATACCCCTCGACGGTATTGTGTCAGGTGCAAACCGCCTGCAGGCGATCGAGCACGATGCGCTCGCCCGAATACCCGAGCATGCCGAGGCGCCCGGTTCCGGCCATGATGAGGCATCCGACGATGAAACACAGGAGTTCCACCGTCATCCTGTGCGCATCCTGGTGAGACATGCGCCGCACGCGCGACAACCGGGACGTCAGGCTGTCGACGACCTCTTTCAGCCGGTCGTTCAATGTCTGGTCGAGTTCGGGAGACAGCGACACCCTTCGGGTTCCCTGGAACAGGTAGAGCCCGAGATCCAGCTCCTCGGCGTTTCTCGCATAGTAGTCGTGAAAGGC
Source organism: Hyphomicrobiales bacterium (assembly GCA_965227875.1). Taxonomy (GTDB): domain Bacteria; phylum Pseudomonadota; class Alphaproteobacteria; order Rhizobiales; family JAJFHC01. The sequence continues at coordinate 3,558,676 of OZ245783.1, read as the reverse complement.
CCGGAACGCCGAATAGGCATCGGTCTGCTCGCCGACGGCGTCGCCGAGCTTTTCGAGAGATATCTCGAGAAGCGCACCGTAGAGCGCCTCCTTGTTGTCGAAATGGCTATAGAGGGTCCCGGTCGCGTACCCTGCCTGCCCGGCGATTTGGCGCATGGTCGCCCGGTCCAGCCCGTGCTCGAAGAAAACCTCGCGCGCAGCGTCGAGTATGCGCCGGCGCTTGAACGCCTCGACCTCGCGCCGGCGACGGGACTTGGCGGCGGTCGGCATGACGCGGCGTCAGGTCCGCTCGCCCCGGATGGCCTGTCCGCTGTCGCGAAGGGCCACGGCTTCGTGAAAACCCGCGGTTTCGCAAAGCTTCTTGAACGCAACGCCTTCGGGCGTATGCCGTGTCATGCCGTCGAATAGCGTCGCCAGCATCTGCGTGTTGGCCAGTCCCATGGCATCGATGGCCTGGTTCACCATGAGCTTCTGCATCATCAACTGGTTCCGCGGCACGCCCTGCATGCGCGCGACCAGCATCTCCACCTTGTCGTCGAGTTCCGCACCCGGAACGGCATCGAGGACGAGCCCCATGTCGCGGGCCCTTGCACCGTCGACGAGATCGCCCGTGAAGAGCATCCGCTTGGCCTTTTCCGGCCCGAGACGATAGACCCACATGGCCGTCGACGGGCATCCCCAGACGCGGGCCGGCGGATAACCGATCCTGGCTTCCTCGGCCATGATCACGATGTCGCAACACAGGGCTATGTCCGACCCGCCGGCGATGGCGTCACCATGGACCCGGCACACGGTCGGCTTGTGGCTTCTCCAGAGACTCATGAAATCATCGGTAAAGCGCTTCATGACGCGGTAGTCCAGCATTGGGTCCCAGGGCATGTCCTGGCTCAGCGGGTGGCTGCCCTCTCTTTCCGCGTAGTCCTTGAGATCGTATCCCGAACAGAATGCCCGACCTTCGCCGCGCAAGACGATGACGTGAACAGCATCGTCCGCTCCGGCACGCTCCACCGCCTCGCGGATCAGGCGCGGCGTATCCCAGGCGATCGCGTTGAGCCGTTCCGGCCTGTTGAGCGAAATCGTGGCCACACGCCCCTGAACGGCATATCCGACGATATCTTCCATGGTTTTTCCTCCTGTTATTCAAAAAAATGAACAATGTTCATTATTTTGTCAACCGAACCGTTTTCGAATGCCGGAACCCTGCGCGGGCATTGGTTTTTGCGCCCGGGGGCCGCAAACGGTAAAAAGCTTGTTCAAGTTTCGGCCCGAGGCCGGGAGGACCCGGTCAGCAAAGGAGAGCCTGACATGGAAAAGTTCGGTATTGGACAGCCCGTGCGCCGCGTCGAGGACGAACGGTTCATCACCGGCAACGGACGCTATATCGACGACATCCATCTGCCGGCGGAGTGTCACGGTGTCGTGGTGCGCTCTCCTCACGCCCACGCGCGCATTCTCGGCATCGACGCCGCCGATGCGGCGGGCGCGGACGGGGTCCTCGCGGTGCTGACCGCGGACGAGTACACGGCCGACGGGCTGGGGACGCTGTCCTGTCTTGGCATCATCGAAACGACCGGCGACTTTCATCGCCCGCCCAGGCCCGCTCTCGCGCACGGCCGGGTCCGGCATGTGGGCGATCCGGTGGCCTTCGTGGTCGCGGAAACCCGGCACCAGGCCCTCGCGGCCGCCGAGATGGTGTTTGTCGACTACGAGGTCCTGCCCGCGGTTGTCGACAGTTCCGAGGCCTTCGAGAACAGCGACGCGCTCGTCTGGGAGGAGTTCGGCACCAATCGCTGCTTCAACTTCCGTATGGGAGACGGAGACGCGACCGACCGCGCATTCGCCGAGGCCGAACGGGTGGTCTCGCTCGAACTGACGAACAACAGGCTGGTCCAGAACGCGGTCGAGCCGCGCGGGGCCCTCGGTCAGGCGAACGGTGAAGACGGATCGATGACGCTCTACCTGAGCGCGCAATCCCTCTTTGCCCAACGCGGCGACATCGCCAAGGCGGTCTTCGGCATGGAGCCTGAGCAACTGCGCGTGGTCGCACCGGACGTCGGCGGCGGGTTCGGATCCAAGAACTTCGTCTATCCCGAATACGTTCTCGTTCTCTGGGCCTCAAGGCGGCTTGGCCGGCCGGTCCGCTGGATCTCGGAACGCACCGAGGCCTTCCTGACGGATGTCCATGCGCGCGACCACGTCACGCGGGCGGAACTTGCACTCGACGCGGACAACAGGTTCAAGGCCCTGAGGGTCCGGACGCTGGCGAACATGGGCGCCTATCTGTCCGCGATGGCCCCCGTCATCCCGACCATGGCAAGCTGGCCCGTGCAGGGCGGCGCCTATGTCATTCCGCACCTTTCGTTCGACGTGGACGCCGTCTTCACCAACACGGTTCCGGTCGACGCCTATCGCGGCGCAGGCCGGCCGGAGGCCGCCTACATCATCGAGCGGCTCGTCGAGGTGGCCGCCCGGGAGATCGGCATCGAGGCCAACGAACTCCGGCGCGCCAACTTCATCAGCGACTTTCCCCACACCACCGCCCTTGGCCGCACAGTCGACTGCGGCGACTTCGGCGGCAATCTCGAGCGGGCCCGCAAGGCCGCGGGGGCGGACAATTTCGAGGCACGGCGGGCCGAGGCACAGCGCCGCGGCAGGCTTCGCGGGCTGGCTTACGCAAGTTACCTGGAAATCACGCTCGGCCCCCCGACCGAGAGCAGCGAACTGCGTTTCGAGGACGACGGCAGTGTGACCATGCTGGTGGGCACCCATTCGAACGGACAGGGCCACGACACGGCCTACCGCCAGATCGTGAACGACGTGCTGGGAATCGAGTTCGACAAGCTGCGCTTCGTCCAGGGCGATACGGGCCTGATCGCGTCCGGCGGCGGCCATGGCGGTTCACGCAGCATCGGGCTCGGCGGCCTGGCGATGAAGACGGCTGCCGAAACGACACGGGAAAAGGGACGCCTGCTTGCCGCGCATGTGCTCGACGCAGCACCGGAGGACGTCGAGTTCGCGGACGGCGCGTACACGGTTCGGGGCACGAACCGGCATATCGGCCTGCTGGAACTCGCCGAGGACATCCGGAACCGCGATGACCTGCCCGACGGCCTCGACACCAATCTTTCGACGAAAAGCTCGGCCGAGCGCGAAGGGTTCAATTTCCCCAACGGATGCCACGCCGCAGAGGTAGAGATCGATCCCGACACGGGACGAACCGAGCTGGTCGCCTACACCATCGTCGACGACTTCGGACGCATCGTGAACCCGCTCCTTGCCGCCGGCCAGGCGATGGGCGGCACGGTCCAGGGCATCGGCCAGGCGCTGCTCGAACACACGGTATTCGATCCGGAGACCGGCCAGCTTCTGTCCGGATCTCTCATGGACTACACACTGCCGCGTGCGGATGACATCCCGCCGCTGCATGTCGAACTCAACGAGGACGCGCCGACGGCAACCAACCCGCTGGGCGTGAAAGGTGCGGGCGAAGCGGGCTGCACGGGCGCGCCGCCCGCCATCGCCAATGCCGTCATGGATGCACTCTCGGTCCTCAGCATCCGGCATCTCGACATGCCTTACACGTCCGAAAGGGTGTGGCGGGCGATCCGCGACGCGAGGAAAGACGCCGCGGCCTGACCGTGTGTCAGGACCGCGAGGATCTTTCCCGGTCCCCCGACCGCGAGGCTGAACCGCCGCGGTTCAGCAATTCGAGCCTGCGTCTGGCCAGTTCCGCATACGCGCCCGAGGGCCAACGGGCGAGATAGGCGCGATACCGCAAAGTGTCGGGATCCGCGTCAGCAAGGCGCCAGGCCGCGCGCTGGTCTTCGGGTACCTTTTCAGGGTCCGGTGCGGCGGATTCCGCGGCGGGATCCGGATGGTGTTTCCTGAGCAGCGCCAGGATCCGGCGGGTCGGATGGCCGAGGCGGCCCAGGCGCATGCGCTTTTCGAACAGTTCGATCGCCCGTTGCGTCTTCGGGCCGGGAATTGAATCGATACGGCCCGTGTACAGGCCGGCGCGGGCCAGGTGGCTCTGCAGCGCGGCGATGGCGAGATCGCCTTCCAGGGGCGCCTCGTCGACGAATCGGGCCAAGCGGTCGACGAAAGACGACACCCTGACGGCGATGTTCATGCGTCCCGACGCGACCCGCTTCCTGCCACGCGTGAGGCTCCACGAGACCGTCCCCTGGTTTATCGCCAAGAGCCGGGGCGTCCCCTTTCCCGGCACGCCGAAGATCGGGGAACCGGAAGAACCTTCGAGCGAGTCGCAGGTATGGAGCAGGACCTCGCGGCGATTGACCTGGGATTTCCTGAACCGTTTCGCATGACGGCCGCCAAGTCGTTCATGCCGTCTGCACCGCCCGGAATAGAGCGGCGTGTGTTTCGAATCCGCATGGAAGGCGATGTTGATGAGATGCCGGCTTTTCGCGGCATTCGCCGCCGCGCTGCCGGACTGGTCGAATGGAACGGTGCGGCCGCTGCAGACCGGTCGGGACAGCCTTAGGGCCGCCCAGTCCCTGTTCTCGGCATGGCCCTGGTAGCCGCCGCCCAAGAGAACGTTGCGCCGTTTCGCACGGGCGCTGCCACCGGCAATCCGTGCCATGGACCGGCGCTTCTTCACATCGAAGACGAACATGTACCGGGTGATTGCCGCAGGCAAACGACCGCGCCGGTCCACCAGGCAGTGAGCGGAGGTGAGCACCACGTCGGGCGCCACGCAGACTGCGGAACACATCGCCTTCCCGGTGAAGACGGCACCCACGGACCGGGCAAGCTTGCGATAGGCTTTCGGGATCTTCTTCGTGCGATCGTCCTTGCCAACAATGGCGGCCAGATGCACCGGGCCGCCGCCCGACAGGACATTTTCTTTCGCGCCCGATTGCAGCAGGGCCGTGAAACCACTGGCGGGCATTCCCGACAACAGGACACCGGCAAGGACGACCGGAAACACGCAATGGCGGACTCGACTGATTCGCATCATCTTGCAGCAAAGATAGAACAATGCCCGGCGAACCGTCTCGCAAAACACGTGACGCCTCAGGACGCGTTTTCGTTTTCCTCGAGATCCTCGTCGTCGACCTCCGCACCGCCGGCACCGCGCCGCGAAAGGAGCGTGCGGAAGCGCATCACGCTGACCGGGATCATGGCGATATAGGCGACGCAAACGACGCTGAGCATGATCCAGGGGAAACTCACCATGAGGACGGCGAAAAGCACGGCCACGATGAGGATCGGCAGCACCATGTCCCGCCGTACGCGCTGGCCGATCAGCTTGCCCGAAAAGGTGGGGATCTGGCTCACCATGAGAAACGCGACAAGAGGGATGTAGAGCAGGACGGGAACGCCGAGCGCGTGTCCCTCCAGATCCCACAGGAGCCCCAGATAGAGCGGCAACATGGCCAGCATTGCGCCGGCCGGCGCCGGAGCGCCGGTGAAGTAATTGGCCATCCAGGCCGGCTTGTCCGGATCGTCCAGGGCCACGTTGAACCGCGCGAGCCTCAGGGCCGCACAGAGAGCGAGGCTCAGCGACACCACCCATCCGAGCGCCTTGAAGTCCTGCAACGCCCAAAGGTACATGATCACCGCCGGAGCGACGCCGAAATTGACGAAGTCGACGAGCGAATCGAGTTCCGCGCCAAAGCGGCTCGTGCCCTTCAGGAGCCGGGCGATACGGCCGTCCAGGCCATCGAAGACGATGGCGATCATGATGCAGGCCACAGCCCAGCCGTAGCGGCCTTCCAGAGCCATACGGATGGAGGTCATCCCGCTGCACAGCGCCAGAAGCGTCACGATGTTCGGCAGCAGGATACGAACCGGCACGCGTCTGAACCGGCGGCGCTTCTGCCGCCGTTCGGTTTCTTCCGGCTCGAATGGAGGGAACAGGCTCATGGCATCAGTCTATCACGAATGCTGGCGCGTGGCGTTCTTGCGCCGGTGGCGACGGTTAATCCCGCGCATTCAGCCCAGGCGCGCCTCTCGCGGCCCCTCGTCGGAGGCGGCGTCCGCCAGAACGGTTTCGCCCGCGACGCACTTCTGGCCGATCGCCACATGCGGGTGGACCCCGGGCGGCAGATACACGTCGACCCGGCTGCCGAAGCGGATCAGGCCGTAGCGTTCGCCGACCCCGAGCGGTTCGCCCTGCTTGACGAACGTCACGATCCGGCGGGCGACCAGCCCGGCGATCTGCACGACGCCGTAACGCTGTCCGGCCGCCGTTTCGAGCGTCATGGCATGACGCTCGTTGTCCTCGCTGGCCTTGTCGAGATCGGCATTGAGGAACTTGCCGGGAACGTATGTCATGTCGACGATACGCCCGGCCACGGGTGCCCGGTTCACGTGGCAGTCGAACACGTTCATGAACACCGATACGCGGATGCGTCTTTCGCCGTCGAGCGCCAGTTCCGGAGGGGACGGCACGGTTTCTATGGCACAGACGTGTCCGTCTGCCGGACTGATGACGAGCCCCTCGCGCAGGGGCGTCACCCGATCGGGATCGCGGAAGAAGTAGACGCACCATGCCGTCGCGATCACCCCGATCCAGCCCAGCGGCTCGGCGATCCAGAACAGGAGAACGGTCGCCAGCGCGAACGCGGCAATGAACCGGTAGCCCTCCCTGTGCGGCGGAACGAATACGGATAGGATGGAGTCAATCACGTCTCACCTGTCTGTTTGTCGGCTCCGGCCGACGCCGCGAGGCGTCACCGCGCCGGCTCACGGGTCTCTCAGCTCGCTCAACGCGGCCTTTTCGGCGGTCATACCACGCTCCTCCAGGGAACGGGCAAGTTTTTCCCGCGCTTCTTCCGCCTCGCGCTGCCGGTTCCACATGCCGGAGTAGATCCCGTCCATTTCCAGGAGCTGCGCATGGGTTCCGCGCTCGGCGATCCGTCCCGAGTCCAGGACGATGATCTCGTCGGCATCGACGATGGTCGACAGCCGGTGCGCGATGACGAGCGTCGTACGGTCCCGGGTCACGGTGCCCAGCGCGCTCTGGATTTCCTGCTCGGTATAGGAATCGAGGGCCGACGTCGCCTCGTCGAGCACTAGCACGGGCGGACCCTTGAGGATCGTGCGCGCAATGGCCACGCGTTGCTTCTCGCCCCCCGACAGCTTTAGCCCGCGCTCGCCGACCAGGGCGTCGTATCCCTCCGGAAGCGAGGCGATGAATTCGTGGATCTGCGCCAGCCGGGCGGCCTGTTCGATGTCCCGGTCACCGGCATCCGGCCGGCCGTAACGGATGTTGTAGCGGATCGTGTCGTTGAAGAGCACTGTATCCTGCGGCACCATGCCGATCGCATTGCGCAGCGAGGCCTGCGTGACCTCGGCGATGTTCTGGCCATCGATGCTGACGCTGCCGGAACTGACGTCGTAGAAACGGAAGAGTATCCGCGAGATCGTGGACTTTCCCGCACCGCTCGGCCCGACGATGGCCACCGTTTTGCCCGCCGGCACCCGGAAGGACACGCCTTGCAGGATGGGACGCGCCGGGTCGTAGGCGAAGGAAACGTCGTCGAAGACGATCTCGCCCTCGGAAACCTCGAGGTCGGGCGCACCCGGCCGATCCTCGATCTCCGCTGGCACGTCGAGCAGGTTGAACATGGCCTCGATGTCGATCAGCCCCTGCTTTATCTCGCGATAGACGGTGCCGAGAAAATTGAGCGGCAGGTAAAGCTGGATAAGAAACGCGTTGACCATGACGAAATCGCCGACCGTCAGGGTCCCGTCCGCCACGCCGTAACCGGCCATGACCATGCAGATCGTCATGCCTATGGAAAAGATCACGGCCTGGCCCGAGTTGAGCACGGCGAGCGACGTCATCGTCCGTGTCGCGGCGCGCTCGTAGGTCTCCATCGAGCGTCCGAACCTCTCGGACTCGTGCTCCTCGTTGCCGAAATACTTGACCGTTTCATAGTTGAGCAGGCTGTCGACCGCCTTGGTGTTGGCGTCGGTATCGGCATCGTTCATCCGGCGCCGGATGGCGATGCGCCACTCGGTGGCGGCATGGGTAAACCAGATGTAGAGCCCGACGGTCACCGCGGTGACGATCGCGAACAGGCTGTCGAAATTCACCAGCAGGATCACGCAGACGAAAAACAGCTCGAGGATCGTGGGGATGGTGTTGAACAGCGAGAACCGCAGGATGATCTCGATGCCCTTGGTGCCGCGCTCGATCACGCGGCTGAGACCGCCGGTCCGGCGTTCAAGGTGAAACCTGAGGGACAGGGCATGGAGATGACGGAAGGTGCGGATCGCCAGTTCGCGGACCGCCCGCTGGCCGACCTTGGCGAACAGGCCATCCCTGATCTGGGCGAGGACCACCATCATCACCCGCCCGAACCCGTAGGCGACGATCATGGCGACCGGTGCGGCGACCAGCGCCGCCGCGGACACGCCCTCTCCGTCCTTTCCCAGGGTCAGCGCGTCAACTGCTTCCTTGTAGGCGAACGGGACGGCGACAGTGACGACCTTGCTGGCGATGAGCGCCAGCATGGCGAGACCGACACGGACCTTGAGGTCCATGCGGCCATCCGGCCAGATGTAGGGAAGGATCCCCTTCAGTGTCTCGAGATGCGAAGCCCCGTCGCCAGGCCGGCGCAAGCCCGCGTTATTGCTCATCCGCCAGCGGTTCACGCCGCTCCGGGTCGATCTGTTCAGGCGGGGTCACGCCGGGCGTCTGGAAAATCTGTCCGGGGTAGATCAGGTCCGGATCCACGATCTGGGACGCGTTGGCTTCGTAGATCGTGGTGTAACTCACGCCCTTGCCGTAGATCACCCTGGAGATATTCCACAGGTTGTTTCCGGGCTGGATGACCACGCGGCCGCTGCGCTGGACCACGTTGGTCTCGCCTCCGGTCGTCGCGCTCCCCTGCCCGGCAGACGCGGACGTCTGCGCGGCTGACGACTCGTTAGCGGCCGTTTCGCTTCCCGCCGATTCGACGGCCGCGACCTGGGTCTGGGACTGGCTGTCGTCGCTCGAACCCTTCTCTTCATCCGTCGCGGAGGCCTGCGAGGTTTCCTCGGAAGACGAACTCTCGTCCGAAGCGGACTGGCTACCGGCATCCGCAGCCATGGTGGCGTCGGCGCCAGAGGTCGAGGCGGCCCCGGAGGCTTCCGTATTGGCGGAGTCCGTCATCGCCGCCGATTCCTGCGAGGACTGACCCGAAGCCGTCTCGGTCCCGCCGGCCACAGCCGAGGCATCGCTCGACGCCGTGTCGCCGTCGGATTTCGTTTCGACCGCGGCAGATGACGACTGGGATGCTGACTCCTGGGATGCTGACTCCTGGGATGCTGACTCCTGGGATGCCGACTCCGAAGCGGAGGAACTTGCCGACGAAGACGCCGACTGGGACGCACCCTCATCGGACGCGGTCACCGCCTCGCTCGACGAAGCCGCGGCGGAGTCTCCGGTCGTCGAGGCCGACGTGTCCGTCTTGCTTTCCTCGGTGGAGGTCATCGCCTCGGTCGAAGAAGAGCCCGATGCTTCGGTCCCTGACGCAGCGTCCTTCGCCATGGCGGTTTGCGTCTCAGTTGTCGCGTCGCTTCCGGTCTCGTTCGCCGTGCTGGAGGACGAGTCATCCGATGTCGCCGTTTCCGACGACGCCCCCGCTGCCATTTCGGTTTCCGAGCCTGCCGCCGGCGTCTCGCCTGCGGTTCCTTCCGTGGACGCGGACTGGGGGCCGGTCGTCGTGCCGGAGCTTGCGGCCCCTTCGGTCGCCTGCTCGCCACTGCGCGTGGCCGTCGCGTCGGCCTGAGCGGTTTCGGTCGTATCTTCCGTCATCTCGGCGGATGGCGGCAACGGCGGTTCCGGCGCCTTCATCACTTGCTGTGACTGCGTATCGGTCGCGTTGTCCTGGCCGGAAGCCTCGCCGGTCTGTGCACCGCTTTGCGTGGATGCTTCGGTCGTTGCTTCCTGGGTCTGGGTCTGGGTTTGAGTCTGGGTCTCCGTCTGCACCTGCGGTGCGGAGGAATCGGCGGCTGCGGCCGGCTTGCTGTCGAGCGCTGCCGTCACCGTCTCGCCACCGGTGCCGCCGGTCTGCTGCGACGTGCCGGACGTGCCGGACGCCGACTTTGCAGCCTCGGCCTGCTTCTGGTCCGTTTCCGTCGTCGTCACCTGCGGTGCGGTTTCGTCCGTGGCGGCCAAACCGGTGCTTGCGTCCTCAGACTGAGAATGGGCCACTTCATCGGACTGTGCCGCTGCGGATCCGGCCGTCGTGGCTGGCCGGGCAACGGATTGTCCGGTTTCGCTGTCAACTTGGGCTGCATCCTGAGCGTTCTGCTCACCCGACTGATCGGCCGACGCGGTCTCGGTCGACCCGCTTTCCGTCGAAACGACCGGCGAACCGGACGATTGCGCGTTCGTGTCCGCGCTTGCGGAACTGAGCGGCGCCGTCGCCTGCGAGGTACTGTCGTTCGCCGATGAAGCGGCTGCGCTGTCGGCGACCTTCGCTGCCGACGCCATCTGCTGTTCAGTAACGGTTTCCTTTTCCTGGTCGTCCGCCGACGTCGCCTGTTCGCCCTGCTTGGCGGGTTCGGCAGTTTGCTGCGCCGTCGACTCCGCGCCACTGCCGGACGTGTTGCCCAGCGCCGCCATCACGTCTTCAGGCCTAGCGCGGACAAACGGCAGTTCGATGCGCGAGGCCACCCTGGCGTTTTCGCCGATCTGGTCGACCCGAAGCGTGTGCGTGCCTGGCTCGATGTTCTTGGTCACGTTCAGGCGCCACGCCCCGGACGCATCCGCCTTGGCGTCGGACAGAACCTTGTTGTCGACGTAAAGACGCACGGTCTCGTCCGGCTTCGCCGTGCCGGCGAAGATCATGTTGCCCTTGTCGTCATAATCGACGGTCTTGAGGGCCAGTTTCGGACCGGCCGAACTAGCCGGTTCCACGGTCGTGGCAGGCGCTGCAGCCTGTTCGCTCCCGGTCTTCTCGGGCGTCGCGCCGGCATCGGTTGCTGCGGTTTCGGTCTTTGTATCCGATGCCTCGTCCGATGCTTCGGCTGTCGCGGTCTCGGTTTTTTCTTCCGTCTTCTGTTCCGGTTTGTCGTCCGTCTTGGCGGCGACCTGCGTCTGCGTTTCCTCGGTGGCCGCTGCCGGCTTCGATTCAGGCGTCTGCAGGACCTTGCTCGACTGGCCTGCCTCGCTCAGGACGACCAGAGGCTTGTCCTTGCGGTCTTCGGCGATCGCGATCGCGACGGACTGTTCCGACGTCGAGGATTCATCTCCGACAACGGACGATATCGTCAGGTTGTGGCTGCCTGATTCGAGCGGCTTGTCGACGACGATGGCCCATTCGCCGCGTTCGTCGGCCTTCGCGGTGCCGATCGCGACACCGTTTGCGAGCACGGAAACCTCCGCCAGCGGTGCGGCACGTCCGGCGATGACCGACGTTCCGTCAGCCTCGACACGAACGATATCGAAGGTCGGCCGCAAGAGGCCGGTAACTTCCTTTGGAGGCTCGGGTTTTTCTTCGGTTTGGGACTTTTCTGCGGTTTGCGTGCTCTCGACCGGCGGCTTTGGCGTATCGGCAACAGTCGTCGTCGCGTCCCCGGCCGCCTCCTGGCGTTGCAGGGCAGCTTCGTTCTGCTGCTTGAAGAAAGCATATACGCCGTAAACCACGACGAGCAGTCCGAGAACTGCGAACAAGCGTTTGAGCATGATTACGCCACCTTGTCGATCACGACACGTTTCCAGAGGCCAGACCGCGTCCCTTCTAAGCCTGACCAGACTATCTGTCACGCCCAATTTAAGCAAATTCCGGGCCATGCGGCACAGTGTCTGGACCGCGAAAACGCTCGCTTATCCACATTCGGGATTGCGAATTTTTACAGTTCGACTAATATCGAAGTATGAAATCCGGCCCGAACATCGCCATGATCGCATCGCTGGTGGGCGACCCCGCCCGTGCCAACATGCTTTCGGCCCTGATGTCCGGCCGCGCCCTGACCGCCTCCGAACTGGCCCTGGAGGCGGGGGTGACCGTGCAGACCGCGAGCAGTCATCTCTCCAGGCTCGTCGATGGCGGACTTCTGCTGCCGAGCAAACAGGGACGACACCGGTATTTCACCCTCAGCGGCAGCGATGTCGCGCAGGTGCTGGAAGGCCTCATGGGAATAGCCGAGCGCACCGGCCACACCCGGGTGCGAACCGGCCCCAAGGATCCGCACCTGCGGCGTGCCCGGGTCTGTTACGACCACCTTGCCGGCGATGCCGGCGTCGCGGTCTATGACAGCCTCGTCGAGCGCGGCCTCATCGCGGTACGCGACACCCAGCCCGAACTCACGGACAGGGGTCAGGTGTTCTTCTCCGATTTCGGCCTCGATCTCGCGGAGCTGGCGCGCCGGCGACGCGCCTTCTGCATGAGCTGTCTCGACTGGAGCGCACGCCGCAGCCATCTCGGCGGTGCTGTCGGCGCCGCCCTGCTCGACCGGATCTACGAACTGGGCTGGGCGAAGCGGGAAGAAAACAGCCGTGTGGTCCGGTTCCTGCCCGGCGGCGAGAGCGCCATGCGGGCGAAATTCGGGATTTCCGGGCTCGCCTGAGGGTGCGTTTACTTCAGGGCACAGACTCACTTGACGCACGCCGCAGTTAAATGCCAACTCGCGGCCATGACTGAGATTCGAACCGTTTGCGTCTACTGCGGATCAGGACCGGGCCGGGAACCGGCCTACGCGGAAGCTGCCGAAGCCTTTGGCCGTCACCTGGCGGAAGCCGGGTTGCGGCTTGTGTACGGGGGCGGAAGCCTCGGCCTGATGGGCATTGTCGCGCGCTCGACAATCGCCGCGGGCGGCAAGGTCACGGGGATCATTCCCCAGTTCCTGTCCGAGCGCGAGCGCATGCTCCGGGATGTCGACGAACTCATCGTCACCGAGGACATGCACGAGCGCAAGATGGCGATGTTCAACAAGGCCGACGCGTTCGTCGCCCTGCCCGGCGGGGTCGGAACGCTCGAGGAACTCGTCGAGATGATGACCTGGGCGCAGCTCGGCCAGCATCGCAAGCCGATCGTGATCGCCAATATCGGCCAGTTCTGGGATCCGCTGCTCGCCCTGTTCGAACACATGCGCGAGGAACGTTTCATCCGCGAGGAACTGGACGTGCGCTTCGAGGTCGCTCTTCATGCGGAAAACATCGTCCCGCTGATCCTGAAGGACCGCTGAACGGTCGCGCCGGCGCGTTCGGCGCCCCGACGCACTTTTGCCTTACCCGGAAAGCCCAACCGATTCCGGCCGATCCAGGCCGGTTTCAGGTCCCGACGACGAATGTCGCGGTGAGGCGCCTGAGCGCGGCCAGGGTGCTCAACGGCGTCGTCAGGCCGGTTCTCGGGTTGTCCGGACTGGGAATGCTCTCGATGGTCATGCTTGCCCGTGCGATGTCGCTCTCGAGGCTCACCGTATGGGTGTTGCGTGCGACAGACGGATCGGCCCATACCTCGATCGTGGTGCGGTCCGCGCCGATGCCCGCCAGGCTGATCGCGACGGCCACGTTGACGTTGGCCGGGAAATGGGCGATCGCTTCGCGAACCGGCCCTTTGTAGACCAGCGCGGCCTCCTCCAGGTTGTCCAGATCGAGACCGAGTTCGTCGATGAGTGGCGCACCGGCGAGGCTCGCCGGCGGCTTGCGGGTGACGATGGACGCGCTGCTGATTTCACCTTCCGCGGCGGCGCGAACGATATCGAGGCCGAGAATGGCGCCGGACGGAACGATGATCCTCGCACCGGTCTCCCCTGCGCGGGCAATGAGGTTCTCGCGGTCGAGCAGTGCGCCCGCGCTGAGCACCAGCATCGTGCGGCCCGCCTCGACCGCGGGCACGGCGACCCTCTCGAAAGCCGATGCGGGCAGACACTCGACGACGACGTCGGCGAGGTCGGCCAGGGCTTCCGGTTCGACCAGTTGGACATCCTTGCCGGCAGGCCCCAGCGTCTTGCGCGCCTTGTCCACGTCCCGGGCGGCGGCGGCCACGAGCGTCTGGCCGGGAATGAGGCCCGCAAGCAGATCGGTCGCGACCCGCCCGCCAATGGCGCCCAGGCCGGCGACGGCTATCCTGAGTTCCGTGTCCTCTCGCATGTGCGTCCCTGCCCTTCCTGACGGCCGCCGGATCAACCGTAGGCCGGTGCGCCGTCGCGCAGCAGCTTGTAGGTGACGCTGTCGGTCAGCGCCTGGAATGACGCATCCACGATGTTGGGCGACACGCCGACGGTGAACCAGCGCCGGCCTTCCCCGTCGCGGGATTCGATCAGGACGCGTGTGATGGCGGCCGTGCCGCCTGTCAGGATGCGGACCTTGAAGTCGACCAGTTCGAGATCGGCGAGGAAAGGATCGTACCGACCGAGATCCTTGCGCAACGCTGTGTCGAGCGCGTTCACCGGGCCGTTCCCCTCGCCGACGGACAGGCGCTTCTCCCCGTCCACGTCCACCTTCACGGTGGCTTCGGACACCGTCACGAGTTCTCCAAGCGCATTGTGCCGACGCTCCACCATGACGCGGAAACTCTCAACGTCGAAGAACTTCGGCACACCGTCGAGAATCTCCCGGGCCAGCAGTTCGAAAGACGCGTCGGCTGCTTCGTAGGCATATCCGATGGCCTCGCGTTCCTTGACCTCCTGCAAGAGACGTCCGATACGCGGGTCGTCGCGATCCGCCTCGATGCCGAGACGGTCGAGTTCGGCGAGGATGTTCGACTTGCCGGCCTGGTCGGAGACGAGGAGACGGCGGCGGTTTCCGACCGCGTCCGGCGACACGTGTTCGTATGTCGACGGGTCCTTCATGATGGCGGAAACGTGGATGCCCGCCTTGGACGCGAAGGCATTCTCGCCGACATAGGCGGCGTTTCGGGTTGGCGTGCGATTGAGGATCTCGTCCAGCAGCCGCGACGCGTGCGTAAGCGTGCGCAACTGGTCATGAGAGACGCCGATCTCGAACCTGTCGGCGAACTCCGGCTTCAGCATCAGGGTGGCGATCAGGGTCACGATGTTGGCGTTGCCGCAGCGCTCGCCCAGACCGTTGAGCGTGCCCTGGATCTGGCGGGCGCCGGCACGCACTGCCGCCAGGGAATTCGCGACGGCGTTTTCCGTGTCGTTGTGGGTGTGGATGCCGACGTGATCGCCGGGCACCTGTTCAACGACATCGGACACGATGCGTTCGATCTCATGGGGCAGCGTGCCCCCGTTGGTGTCGCACAGGACGATCCAGCGCGCGCCTCCTTCATAGGCGGCCTTCACGCAGGAAAGCGCATAGTCCCGGTTCGCCTTGTACCCGTCGAAGAAATGCTCGCAGTCGATCATCGCCTCGCGGTTGCGGCCCCGCACGGCGCGCACCGACTCCGAGATGCACTCGAGGTTTTCCTCGTTCGAGATCCCCAGGGCGACATCGACATGGAAGTCCCAGGACTTCGCCACGAGGCAAATGGCGTCGGCCCGGGAATCGAACAGCGCCGCGAGGCCGGGATCGTTGTCTGCGCTGCGACCGGCGCGCTTGGTCATGCCGAATGCCGTGAACGTGGCGTTCCGCAGGTTCTGGTCGTTGGCGAAGAACTCGGTATCGGTCGGGTTCGCCCCCGGATACCCGCCCTCGACATAGTCGACGCCCAGCTTGTCGAGCGTGCGGGCGATGACCATCTTGTCCTCGAGGCTGAAATCGACGCCCGGCGTCTGCGCGCCGTCCCTCAGCGTCGTATCGAAGAGATAGAGACGTTCGCGTTGTGCCTGCTCGCTCATCGGCCGACGTCCCAGGTGGTTCCGGCGGGGCCGTCCTTGATGGTGACGCCCATGTCAGCCAGTTCGTCGCGCAGGCGATCGGCTTCGGCAAAATCCCGGTTGTCGCGGGCGGCCTGTCGCGCCGCCACCAGCGCATTCACCTTGTCCTCGTCGATCTCGACGGCCGTCGGCTTCCACGCATTCCAGTCGTCGAAATTCTGGGTCAGAAGGCCCATCAGCTGGCCGCCCGCCTTGAGCGCCCTGCGGGAAGCTTCATCGCCCGCCGAGGCCTGCCGGCGCAAATTGTGCAGCTCGGTGATGGCACGCGGCGTGTTCATGTCGTCCTCGAGGGCGGCCAGGAGATCCGGCGTCACCGCGCCCGGATCGATGTATCCGATGTCCTCCGTGAGCCGGTACCAGTTGTCCAGCGTCGCCCAGGCGTTCTTCACCCCGGCTTCCGTCCAGTTCATGGGCTGACGGTAGTGGGTCGTCAGCATGTTGAGGCGGAGCGCTTCGCCGGGGTACCTGCGCAGCAGGTCGTGGATCGTCAGGAAGTTGCCGAGCGATTTCGACATCTTCTCGCCCTCGACCTGGAGGAATCCGTTGTGAACCCAGTAGTTCGCCATGACGGTCGAGTCGTGGGCGCACGAACTCTGGGCGAGTTCGTTCTCGTGGTGGGGAAAGACCAGGTCGATGCCGCCGCCATGAATGTCGAAGACCTCGCCGAGGTGACGCTTGGCCATTGCGGAGCATTCGATATGCCAGCCCGGACGCCCGCGCCCCCAGGGACTCATCCATCCGGGCAGAGAGGGATCGGACGGTTTCCAGAGCACGAAGTCCATCGGATCGCGCTTGTAGGGCGCGACGTCGATGCGCGCCCCGGCGAGCATCTCGTCGACGCTGCGTCCGGACAGCGCGCCGTAGTGCTCCATGGACTCCACCGCGAACAGGACATGGCCTTCGGCCTCGTAGGCATGCCCCTTTTCGATCAGGGTCTCGATCATGCGGATCATGTGTTCGACATGGTCCGTCGCACGCGGCTCGGCGGTGGGCTTCAGGGCGCCAAGGCCAGCGACGTCCTCGTGGAACTGCCGGGCCGTTCGGCTCGTCACTTCGGAAATGCTGACGCCTTCTTCCGCCGCGCGGGCGTTGATCTTGTCGTCGATGTCGGTGATGTTCCGCACGTAGACGACGTGGTCCGAGCCATAGAGAAACCTCAGCATCCGGAACAGCACATCGAAGACGATGATCGGGCGAGCATTGCCGATGTGAGCGTAGTCGTAGACCGTTGGGCCGCAGACATACATGCGCACCTTGCGGTCGAAGATCGGCTCGAACGGCTCCTTGCGCCGCGTCAGCGTGTTGTAAAGCGTCAAACTCACAGGTCTTCCCCCGCCTGAACAGGCCGGTCGGTCAGCGTCCGGAATTGCAAATGGGGAACGGCGACCAGCCTGCGGACTTCCCTAGCCGCAGATAATTCGGTCGCAGATAATCGACATGACGATGCGTGTTGCCCTTGTCATGGTCGGGACAATGCGCGCGTTTTTCCGATCGGTCAAGACCGCCTGAAGCCGCATATCCGCTATTGCGCGAAATCGCGGTCGCCCCTGAGAGGCACCGGGCGCAGGAGGGCAATGAAGAGCGGTCCGAGCAGGGCAACGCCCCCCAGATGGGCAAACGCGATGGCCCAGCCCGTCACTGTCGTTTCGCCCGCCAGATCGAGAGCGATGCCGAAGCAGAGCGGCCCGAAAATCGCCGCTCCGAAACCGAAAGAGGAATGCACGGCCATGGTCGCGCCGCGCTGGCCGGGGGCCGCGCTGGAGACGGCACCGGCCGTGACGACGGAGGACTCGGCGATGGTCGTCGCGCCATAGACGAAACACGCGGCCGCCGCGAGCCCGTAGGACACCTCGGCGGCAAATCCGACGGCGACCGACACGAGGGCGGAGGACGCCATGATCACCACGACGGTTCGTGCCCGCCCGTGGCGGATCGCGGTTTCGTTAGCCAGGATCATCACCGGTACGCAGAGCAGCGAAACCAGGGCCGCGACGGCGGTGGGTCCAAGCAGCGAGCCCGGAACGCCGCCGGCGAACACGAGGAACGCCACCATCCAGCCCAGGAATCCGAACAGCTCCCAGCAATGCACGGCGTAACACAGCGTGTAGGCCATGGCCGACCGGTTCCGGAACACCGGGCGGAAGTCGAGCAGATGCCGGGCCGGTCCTTGGTCCGGCGACACCGGCTCGGGTTTCATGACCCGGAACACGATCGCAGCGGCGGCGATGGCGGCGCAGCCGGCCAGCGCGAACGCGGCAGCGGCACCCGAGTAAGCATAGACGATCTGGGTGAGCGGAAAGGATATGGCGCTGCCGAGCAGGAAGCATGCCGTGTACCAGGCGGTGATGCGGGAATGCAGATGCGGGTCTGTCCGGTCGCAAAGCGCCTTCAGGCCGGGCATGTAGGTTCCGGCGAGGCCGGCACCGGCAATCGCACGCAGAAGCGCGGCGACCACGACTCCGTCGGCGAGGAACGCGAACATCAGGTTGGCCGCGCCGGCGACAAGCGCGCTCCAGATATAGACCGTGCGGGAATCGACGCGGTCCGTCAGGGTGAGCAGCACGGGCGAGACGATGGCGAGACCGGCGAAATAGGCCGACGAGACCCACCCCGCTTCGGTGTTGCTCATGGCCCAGGCTGACTTGTAGACCGGCAGCAGGGTCGCGAACGTGGAAAACCCCGCCATGGTCAGGACCTCGGCGAGACACACGAGCACGACCAGACGGAGCCAGGTCAAGTTCCGGTCTCCACCAGGCCTGGACGCCGGCGTTTCGACAGCTCACTTCGGTGCATCACCCGTCCTGCCGAGGTGGGCGGCGTATTCGGCGGAAAACGCGCGATAGCCATTGGCCGTGACACCATGGTGCCCGTCCATCAGCCGGTTAAGTTCGGGAAGCCGGTGATAGGGGACTTGCGGCAGACTGTGATGCTCGACATGGAAAGGCATGTTCCACGCGAGGAACCGCACGATCCGGTTCGTGTAGGTGGTGCGGGTGTTTTCAAACATGTTGGCCACGGGCGCGCAGCGTCCATGTTCCGCCAGCAGATAGAGCCTCAGGAAAGGCTGGCCGAGCAGGACGGGCAGCAGCCACACCCAGAACAGCACGGGCGTGAACAAAAGGCTGGAGAAAAGACCCCCGTAGACCGCCAGCAGCCATCGGGCCTCGGTCGCGATCCGGCGCCGTGCCCGGGCCGGCACGTAGTCGCCGGGATCGCGGCCCAAGGCATTGGCGAGGATCTGGCGGATCGCCGCCAGCCAGTACGGCAGTCCCGAGACATATCGGACGTAGGCCCAAACGGTTTCGGGCTTGCCGCCGGCGAGGAGTTCGGGATCCTTCCCGGGAATGTTGGTCCACCGGTGGTGGGCGAGATGGAAGTAGCGGAACCATTCGAAGGGCAGAAAGATCATCAGGCCACAGAGACGCCCCGCCCACTCGTTCAGCCACGGGGACCTGAACGGTGTCTTGTGGGTCGCTTCGTGCTCGAGCGTGAAGAGAAAGCAGATGGCAATGCCCTGCCCGACGAGCGCCACTTGCCAGAACGTCCAGCCGGCGGCGATCCACGTTCCGAAGAACAGGATCAGGGCACAGTGACCGGCAAGATGCCATAACCCCGCCGCATCCTCCGTTTCGTGCAGTGACGCCATCACCTCCCGGGGGAGGCCGGCACAAAACGCCTTGTGATCCATCTGCGCCTCGTTCGTCGCAAGGTCATCGCATGACCTCAACCACTCTAGCGAAAACCGGCGCGGAACGGGAGGTCGCGCGAGGCACAGGAGCCCCTTTATCGGGCCGTTCCGTCGATACGAGCATCACGAGCGTCGCAAGCGGATGCGCCCGGCGGGGAATGGCGCTACATAGTGGACGGATGACCGGGAACCCTCAGACCGACACGATCCTCGCTGATCTCGAAAGCGACCTAGGCGCGGTGGGCATGTTCCTCCGTGGCGGCTTCCACCCGACTGCGGAAGACGGGCTCGGGGAGGAGGTCGGGACGGTCGTCCTCGTGGGCAACGCCGGACCCGACATCTGGTCGGCATTCTCGCGGGCGAGGCTCGATGAAGACAATCCGATGGATTTCTGGACCCGGACCTATGTGGATGCCGTGGCCGGGAAACACGGCTGCCGGGCGGTCTACCCGTTCGGCGGCCCGCCCTACCATCCCTTCCAGCGATGGGCGATGCGCGGCGACACCGTCTTCCCCTCACCCGTCGGCATTCTCATCCATCCTCGCTACGGGCTGTGGCACGCCTATCGGGCAGCGCTCCTTTTCGACCGGCAACTCGACCTCCCCGCGCAGGAGGAGACTTTGTCCCCCTGCGATACCTGCGAGGACAAGCCGTGTCTGACGACCTGCCCCGTCGGCGCCTTCCGGCCCGACGGATACGACGTGCCGGCTTGCACCCGTCATCTACGTGTCCGCGCCGGACGCGACTGCATGAAAGGAGGCTGCCGGGCGCGTCGGGCCTGCCCCGTCGGCAGGGACTACACTTACGTGCCCGCCCAGGCGGCATTCCACATGACGGCCTTCGAGAGCGCGCGGCCGTGACCTGACCGTCCGGCCAGATGCGCGTCGCTCAAGCGAAGAGTTGCTCGTTGTCCCGGATGATGCTGTCCATGCGCTCCATGGTGCCTGACAGGTGCTTGCGCATCGTGGCGACGGCGGCGTCGGGCTCGCCGGCGTCAATGGCATCGAGAATGGCCTGGTGTCCTTCGAGCACCGACTTCATCTTGCCGGTTCGCGGCAGGTCGAGGGTGCGCAGCCGGGCCAGGTGACCGCAGCGCGCCGAAACGTGGCGATGCAGGTTGGCCTGGCCGACGCCGGCAAAAAGCGCTTCGTGAAACGCTTCGTCGAGCTGCTTGAAGAGCTCGATCTGGTCGACATCGCCGACCAGGGCCTCCTGCATCTTGAGCAGTCCCTTGGCCTTGCGGATGGTTGCGGGATCGGCGTCTTCCGCGAGATGTCTCACCACGTCGCATTCCACGGCCGTGCGGAGAAAATGTTCCTCGCGGATGCGCGCGGCGTCGATGCGGGTGACGACGGTCCGCGACTGGGGATAGGAAACCACCAGCCCGTCCTGTTCGAGCCTCAGGATCGCCTCTCGGACCGGCGACTGGCTGACGTTGAACATCTCCGCCAGTTCGTTTCGCACAAGGGTCGTGTCCGGCGGCAGGTCGAGCGCGATGATGCGGTTGCGCAATTCCGCGTAGACCCGCGCGGACGCAGGGACGTGCGGGCTGTTCAGTTCCACCGGAGCGATGGACATCGCGCTGGAGAACGGGTTCCTGCTCATTGATTTCCTGTCCTTGACCGAAACATGCCCACACCTCCTGCCTACATCAAGGCGTTCGGGAGAAACAGCGTTACGCCGGGCAGCGCCGCAATCGCAAGCAGGAAGCCGATCATCACGATGAAATATGGCAAAGCCGCCCTCGCGAAAGCGCCCGTCCGGCATTCGAGAATCCCGCAGACGGTGAACATGATCACGCCGACAGGCGGCGTCACGCCGCCGATGTTGATCAGGAAAACGATGAGCACGCCCATGTGCACCGGATCGAACCCTGCGGCGGTCAATACCGGCATGACGATCGGTGTCACCAGGAGAATATTGGCCGCACCTTCGAGCACCATGCCGCTGGCCACGAGCACGACGACCACGAGCCCGAGGATCATGACAGGGTCATCCGACAGTGTCGTCACGAATTCCGTGATCTGCTGGGGTGCCCGTTCGATCGTGATCGCATAGCCCAGGACGCCGGCCATCATGATCAGGAGCATGATGATCCCGAGATCGGACACGGACTGCTTGAGCGCGTCATAGAACTTGCTCAGGTCGAGTTCGCGATAGACGAAGATCCCGATGAACAACGAATAGAACACGAGGAAGACGCCGGCTTCCGTCGCGGTGAAAAACCCGAAGCGGAACCCGACGATGAGGATGACCGGAAAGGCAAGCGCCCAGACGCTCTCGAGAAAACTCGCTCCCAGTTCCCTCGCCGTGGGCATCCGCTCCAGATCCGGCTTGTAACCACTGCGCACGGCGATGACCCATGTCGACGCCATGAGCACCAGGGTCAGCAGAATACCGGGAACGATACCGCCCAGGAAAAGCCGCCCGATGGACACCTCGTTGATGAAGCCGAACAGGATCAGGCCGATGCTGGGTGGAATGGTCGCCGTGATGATGGAACCAAAGGCGAGGATCGCCGCCGTCATGGCCCTGGAGTACCCCTGGGCGAACATGGACGGGCCGAGGAGCCGCGCCTCCATGGACGCGTCGGCCACCGCCGAGCCGGAAATACCGCCCATCATGAAACTCAGGACGATGGAAACCTGCGCCAGCCCGCCCGCGAGCCAGCCGGTGAGAAGACGCGCGAACTTCACCAGTTTCTCGGTGATGCCGGTGGCGTTCATCAAGTTTCCGGCCAGGATGAAAAACGGCACCGCCAGGAGCGGAAAACTCTGGGTCGCCGTCACCATCTTCTGAACGGCCACGGTCGGCGGCATCGTGCCCGTAAAGACAAAAACGGGAATCGAGGCGAGCGCCAGCGCGAAGGCGACGGGCATCCCCACCACCAGAAACACCGTGAACAGAATGGCAATGATGATGAGCACGGCGAACTACCCGCGGTCGCGCAGGCGCTGCCAGGCCTGCGACAGCATCGTCCGCAGCAACAGGCCGAGACCGACGACCATCGACGCGTGGATGAGCGAACCGTTCATCTGGGTCGCACCGATGAGCCTGGGATGCATCAGCAGCATGTTACGCCAGGCATAGACGAGCAGGAATGCGAGAAGAACGACCAGGATCGTCATGTTGACCATTTCCAGCCAACGGCGGGTCCGAGCGGAAACGTTGTCCAGGAGGATCATAAGACCGAAATGGCGCCGTTGCTGCATGGCGAGGTCGGCGGCCAGCATGCAAAGCCAGACGAAGAGAAGTTGGGCGATTTCCACCGACCAGATGATCGGCTGGCCCGCAGCACGCGAAACCGAGGCTATGCCCACGAGCGCGACGATGCTTGCCAGCAGAAGGCAGGCGCAGGCGAATTCAATTTTCTGGAACATGGTGGCGGAACCCGGCCGGACCGAGGACGCAGGCTCCCTGCCCGCGCCCTCACAGGTATTTCGGCGTGGCCGATCTAGCGGCCAAGCACCTTGTTGACGATCGCCGCTTCACTCGTGAGATCGAGCTTCTCGTATACCGACTTCACCGCGGTCTTGAAAGGCGCGAGATCGACGTCATGGACACCAACGCCGGTAGCCGCGACATCCTTGAGCGCCTTCTCCCCAAGCTCGATGGTCAGCCCGGAGGCATAGCGGCCGTTCTCGACCGCGAGGTCGCGGACGATCTTCTGATGCTCAGGCGAAATCTGGTCCCACGACGCCGCCGACACAACGAGCGCGGTCACCAGTTGGATGTGCCCCGTCTTGTTGACGTGCTTGATGACCTCGTAGAGCTTCGCGCCCCATATCGCGGTCGGTTGCGCTTCGGCGGCGTCGATGGTTCCGAGCTGGAGCGCGGAATAGACCTCGCCCCAGGCAATCGGCGTTGGTTCGGCCCCCATGGCGCGGATGGTCTCGATCCACACAGGTGCGCCGATCGTGCGCATCTTGACGCCGCTCAGGTCGGCGGGCTTGGCGACGGGCTTCTGCGTCAGGGCATGGCGGGCGCCCTGGTACCAGTTGGACGCCAGCATGACGAGGCCGGCCTTCTCCTTCAGTTCGTCTCCCCACCCCAGATACTCTTTCGACAGGGCGAACTTGTCGGCCTGCTCGTAGGTGTCGAACAGAAACGGTGCCGACATGATGGCGAGCGACGGCACGAAGCTCGACAGCCGTGCCACGTCCGTGACCGTACCGACGTTGGCTCCCGCGCGGGCCTGGTCGAGCATCTCGGTGGTATCGCCGAGTTGCGAGTTGTGGAAGACCTCGACGACCACCTCGCCGCCAGTGGCTTCCTTAACTGCAGCTGCGAACCTGTCGAGGCCCTGCCCCATCGGGTCGTTGGGCGCGAGAACCGTCCCGATCCGCAGTGTGGTCTCCGCAAGCGCCCCGGTGGCAAGCCCTAGACCGGCCACCACGGCCGCCCCGAACGCCAATCGCCTGAAATTCATCATCATGTTTCTTCTCCCTCGATAGGTCTCAATGGACCAAACTAATATTTTAATTGCACTGAAAACCTAAATAAGGAAATACTGCCCTGTCAATTCAATTCAGCGATCCGTCCTCCATACGGAGGCAAGGCACACCAAGAACCGAAGAGCGGGAGCAGCAGTTGGCCGGCGAAAAATCCAGGGATCCCTCGCAGTTCAGGAGCGCGCGATGGTTCGCGGCCGACGACCTGAGATCGTTCGGTCACCGCTCACGGATGATGCAGATGGGTCTCGCCCGCGAGGATTGGGAAGGCCGGCCAGTCATTGCCATCATCAACACCTGGTCAGAGGCACAGCCCTGTCACATGCACTTCCGCGAGCGCGCCGAGGAGACAAGGCGGGGTATCCTGCAGGCCGGCGGAATGGCGATGGAGCTTCCTGCACTTTCATTGTCGGAAAGCCTCGTGAAGCCCACGACCATGCTCTATCGCAACATGCTGGCCATGGAGACCGAGGAACTCCTGCGATCCCATCCCGTCGACGGGGCCGTGCTCATGGGCGGCTGCGACAAGACGACTCCGGCCCTGATCATGGGCGCCATAAGCGCCGGTCTGCCCGCAATTTTCCTGCCGGCCGGCCCCATGCTGCGCGGCAACTATCGCGGCCAGCAGCTCGGGTCCGGGTCCGACGCCTGGAAGTTCTGGGATGAACGCCGCGCCGGAAACCTCGACGAAGCGGAGTGGACCGCCATCGAAGCGGGCATCGCCCGCTCCCATGGTCACTGCATGACGATGGGGACCGCCAGCACCATGACCGCGATCGCCGAAGCGATCGGCCTGACCCTGCCCGGCGCCAGCTCGATCCCTGCCGCCGATGCCGGCCACGGCCGGATGGCCGCAGCCTGCGGACGCCGGATCGTCGAAATGGTTTGGGAGGATCTCACGCCGGACGAAATCCTGAGCTCCTCCGCCTTCCACAACGCCGCCGTCATCGCCATGGCCTCGGGCTGTTCGACGAACGCCGTGATCCACCTCATCGCAATGGCGCGGCGGGCCGGAATCGACCTTACCCTGGACCAGCTCGACGAGGTCGCACGGCGCACGCCGGTTCTTGCGAATATCCGGCCGAGCGGACAGCGCTATCTCATGGAGGACTTCTACTACGCGGGCGGACTCCAGGGACTGATGAAACAGCTTGAAAGCGTTCTGGCGCTCGACACACGAACCGTTTCCGGTCTGACCCTGGGCGAGACATTGACGGGCGCCCGCGTCAATGACGAGGACGTCATCAGACCTCTCTCGAACCCGGTCTACCACGAGGGTGCGCTCGCGGTTCTGAGAGGCAATCTCGCACCGAACGGGTGCGTCATCAAGCCGTCCGCATGCGCCCCGGAGCTTCTCTCCAACGAGGGTCGGGCCCTGGTCTTCGACTCCTATCCGGAGATGAAGAAGGCCGTCGAAGATCCCGATCTCGACGTCACACCCCGCGACGTGCTCGTGCTGCGCAATGCCGGGCCTCAGGGCGGACCCGGCATGCCGGAGTGGGGCATGCTCCCGATCCCGGTGAAGCTGCTTCGCGAAGGGGTGCGCGACATGATCCGGGTTTCCGATGCACGCATGAGCGGCACGTCCTACGGGGCCTGTATCCTCCATGTCGCGCCGGAAGCGCATGTCGGCGGTCCTCTGTCGCTGCTCAAGACGGGAGACATCGTGGCCGTGGACGTTGAAAAACGTCGTATCGACATGAAGGTCGCCCCTGAGGAACTCGAAAGGCGTCGTGAGGCGTGGCAGGCACCCGAGCCTCGCTACCCGCGCGGATACGGGGCCCTGTTTGCGCGCCACGTGTCACAGGCGGACCGGGGATGCGACTTCGACTTCCTCGAAACCCGCAAGGACGCCGCGATCAGCGAACCGGAAATCTTCTGAGGACCAGGATCTCCGCGACGCGCTAAGGGCGGGCGTTCTCCCACAAGGGAAAACTCCCGCCGTACCAGGGCATTTCACGGCGGAAGGGCGCGCGGTCGCGGTCCGGCGGCGCGTCGAACTCGCGGGCATACCGATGACCGTCATAGACGGCGGCCGCGATCGTTCCGGGTGCGAGGGCGTCCCCGACAAGCGTGACCTGGTGTACCCCTGCCGCCTCCCAGTCCCCGCGTCTCGTCTGCAACTCGTCGAAAAGCGCACGGTGCGGAAGCCGTGCCGTGACCGGGACGAGAAGCTCGCAGTCGACGGTTTCGGTGCGGCCGGAATAGACGCAGGCGATCTCGAGGCCATCCGGCAGCATGCGGTGCAGCGTGCGTTGCTGGAGAATGCGCACGCCGAGTTGGATCAGCCGGGACTGGATGCGCGCCTGTTCAAGCGTGTGCTCGGTCCAGGCGGAAACTTCGGAGGCCGGAGTCACGAGCGTCACCTGCCGACCGGACAGGGCCAGTCGTTCGGCCAGGACGCCGCCCATGTAATAGTGATCGTCATCGAACACGACGATGCCGTCCTGCGGCAGGCGATCGTCCGACCAGTCGTCCGCGAGCAGCGTGTCGGGGGTCACCACCCTGTCCGCGGACAAACCGGGCAAGGGTGTCTTCAGCGACCGGCCGACACCGTCGGCGCGCCAGAAGGACCCGGTGGCGATCACGACATGCGGGCAGCCGAACTCCAGCACATGTTCCGCGTCGAGCCGGCTGTCGAGATAGACGTCCGCATGCGCGGTCTCGTTCAGCCGCGCCTCGCGATAGTCGCGCACCCGTCCCCAGCTCGACAGTCCGGGCAGCGACGCTTCGCGCGTGACCCGGCCGCCGAGCCGCGTGCCGGCCTCCGCCAGCGTGACCTCGCACCCCCGGAGCGCCAGCGCACGCGCGCACTCGAGCCCGGCCGGCCCGCCGCCGACGACCAGGACGCGCGACGGCGTCTCGACGGGCGGAGCCTTTTCGGGATGCCATGACCGCCGCCATTCCTCGCCCATGGTCGGGTTCTGCGTGCAGCGGATCGGAGCGATGATGTTGTCCGACGCGACACAGATGTTGCAGCCGATGCATTCGCGGATCTCGTTCTCGCGCCCTTCCTCGATCTTCTTCGGCAGGAAGGGGTCGGCGATCGAGGGTCGGGCGGCACCGATCATGTCGAGGACGCCGCGCCTGATCTGGGCGACCATGGTGTCGGGCGAGGTGAACCGCCCCACACCGACGACGGGCTTGCTCGTCAGGCTCTTCACGAAGGCCGTGTAGGGCTCCTGGAACGCCTCCTCGCTGAAACGCGCCGTCATGGAATCGTTGCTCCAGTCGGCGATGTTGATGTCCCAGAGGTCCGGCAGTTCGGCCAGCATGGCGACGACGTCCCGTCCCTCCTCGCTCGCGACAATCCCCTCCTCCCCAAGCAGTTCGTCGACCGCCAGCCGCACGGCCACGGCGCAGGTGCCGCCGACCGCATCCTTGAGGTCCTCGATCATCTCCCGGAAGAGACGCACGCGGTTTTCCAGGCTGCCGCCATATTCGTCGGTCCGGGTGTTGTGACGCCGGGAGAGGAAATGCATCGGCAGGCTCATGTCATGGCCGGAATAGGCGTACACGATGTCGAATCCCGCGTCGCGGGCGCGCAGCCCCGCGTCCCGGTGCCAGCGCCGGAAATCGACGATGTCCTGCTTGTCCATCGCCCGGGCCTGGACCGGTTCGTAGCTGTCGACCGGCATGTGGGAGGGCGCCATCGGCTTGTCGCGGCCGTAACGGTTGGGGGCATGGTGACCGTTGTAGACGAGCTCGATCCCGGCGAGCCCCCCGTGTTCGTGAACCGCGTCCGTCATCAGTCGAAGGGCCGGAATGTCCTGTTCGTCCCAGATCCGCGCCTCCATCGCGGGCGATATCTCCGAGGAATGATGGATCTCCGCTTCCTCGGTGCAAACGACGGCCCAGCCGCCTTCCGCCTTCATGCCGCGCAGGGCGGCCTGGGCGAAGGGGTAGCGGTGGCCCATGCCGATGCAGTGGGGCACCTGGTAGAAGCGGTTCCGGGCCGTGACGGGACCCAGACGCACAGGTTCGAACAGAACGTCGTATCGCGGGTCGCGTGCCATGAAAGCCTCGTCTTGCCGATCGCTGGTCAGCCCCTGTCCCGGTAGGCGTTCGTGATCGGGTATCGCCGGTCCCTGCCGTAATTGCGCTGGGAGACCTTGACGCCCGGCGCGGCCTGCCGGCGCTTGTATTCGGCAATGTAGAGCAGGTGCTGGATGCGCTCCACCGTCTCTTTCGAGTGTCCGCGCGCCATGATCTCGGCCACGGACATCTCGCGTTCCACGAGGCACACGAGGATGTCGTCGAGTTCGTCGTAGGGCGGCAGGGAATCCTGGTCGGTCTGGCCTTCGCGCAATTCCGCGGTCGGCGGCTTGGTGATGATGTTCTCGGGTATCACCGTCCCGCCCGGGCCGAGGCAGCCTTTCGGCACGACCGTGTTGCGCAGGCGCGACAGGTCGAAGACCTGGGTCTTGTAAAGGTCCTTGATCGGGTTGAAGCCGCCGTTCATGTCGCCATAGAGCGTGGCGTAGCCAACGGAGACCTCGGACTTGTTTCCGGTCGTCACCACCATGGGGCCGAACTTGTTGGAAATCGCCATCAGGATGGTGCCGCGCACGCGCGACTGGATGTTCTCTTCGGTCACGTCGGGTTCCCGGTCCGCGAACATGTCGGCCAGGGACGATGTGAACCCTTGCACGGGCTCCTCGATGGGCACGATGTCGTAGCGCACGCCCAGCGCCTCGGCGCATGCCCGAGCATCGCGAAGGCTTTCCTCGCTGGTATAGCGGTAAGGCAGCATGACGCAGTGCACGCGGTCGGCGCCCAGAGCATCGACCGCCATGGCGGCGCATATCGCGGAGTCAATCCCGCCCGACAGGCCGAGCACCACGCTGGGGAACCGGTTCTTGTTCACGTAGTCGCGCAGGCCAAGCACACAGGCGTGGTAAAGCGCCTGGCGTTCGTCCTCCAGCGGCGCCGTCTCGCCCTTTTCGCATCGCCATCCATCATCGCCGCGGGTCCAGCGGGTCGAGACGACGCATTCTTCCCAGGCCGGCATCTGGACCGCCAGCGAACGGTCCGCATTCAGGACAAGGGACGCGCCGTCGAAGACGAGCTCATCCTGGCCACCGAGCTGGTTCACATAGGCCAGCGGAAGACCGGTCTCTGTCACGCGCGCCACGATCACGTTCAACCTTCGGTCGCGCTTGTCGTCGGCGAAGGGCGACCCGTTCGGCACGACGAGGATTTCAGCGCCGGTTTCCTCCAGGCACTCGCAGACTTCTTCCTCCCAGATATCCTCGCAGATCGGCACGCCGATGCGAACGCCGCGCACGTCGATGGGTCCCGGCATGGGCCCCTGGGCGAACAGCCTTTTTTCGTCGAAGACACCGTAATTGGGCAGATCGACCTTGTGGCGCACCGCCCTCACCTCACCGCCGTCGAGACAGACGACGGAATTGTAGAGCCTGCCGTCCTCGAGCCAGGGGGTGCCGATGAGAATGGCCGGTCCGCCATCCGCGGTGTCGCCTGCGAGTTCCTCGACGGCGGCCCTCGCCGCCTGCTGGAAAGCGGGTTTGTGCACGAGGTCCTCGGGGGGATAGCCGGTGATGAACAGCTCGGTGAACACGATCACGTCCGCGCCGTCCGCGGCCGCGGCGGCGCGCGCTTCGCGGGCCTTGTCCCTGTTGCCGGGGATGTCGCCCAGGAGCGGATTGAGCTGGGCCAGGGAGATCGTGAGGGAACTGGTCATGCGTCAGCTGCCGTCTTGTGTTGTGCGGGCGCCGTGTCGGACGTTGGCGCCAGGGGCGGGCGCAACTTATATCGCGCCACGATGATGGCCGCCACAGGAGATCAGGCAAAGAAAATCCGGTGAGAAGGGGCGCCTGCGTATTGACCGTGTTCGCAAGACCGGTAGATTGACTCACATGCGGCAGTTCCGGGGCAAATCATCTTCAGGATCGATCATTCGCTGCGCCATCGCCATGGTGTCCGCTGCGGTGCTCATGGGCTGTGCCGGCGGACGAAGTGCGGCACCGCCGGTTTCCGATACCGTCTACACCGCACCAGGCGACCCCACGGTGCTGGCCAGCGACGTCTCGAAACTCGCCAGCACCTGCTGGCCGGGCCGGTCTCCGGAGCTCGCCTCCCTGCGGGTTCTCAAAATGCCCCATGAGACGGGCGGCCATCCGACCGTCCGCCTCTCGCTGCCGCCCGAACAGGGTCAGGGAACGGCCGAAACCCAGGTCATTTTCGCCGTCGGGTTCAAGCCTACCGGGACAAGCATCACGGAGTTGCGGTTCTTCGAGACCCCGGACGACATCGTCCTGGCCCAGCGCCTGAAGGACGACGTGCTCCTGTGGGCAAACGGATCGAAATCTTGCGTCTGAACCGGCGCCCTTTCAGTCGAAACGGTAGGCATCCATGGCCATGACGCCATAGGAATGGCCGCGGTGCAGGCAGGTCCCGTCGGGATGGTCGGCCGCGCCCATGGCGACGAAGAGCGGCATGAGATGCTCTTCGGTCGGGTGGTTTTCGGCCGCGTTGGGGGCCAGTTCGCGGTAGTTGAGCAAATCGTCTGCGGCGCCGGCTTCCACATTGGCATTCAGCCATTCGCTGAATCGCGTCACCCAGTCGGGAGGGCGGGCGCTCTTGTGGTAGCGCCCTTCGAGGAAGACATCGAGGTTGTGTGTGATCGTGCCCGACCCGATCACGAGAACGCCATGCCGGCGAAACGGCCGGAGACATCGTCCCAGGTCCCGGTGGTAGAGCGGTCCCATGCCCTCGCAGACAGACACGGTGACGACGGGGATGTCGGCCCGCGGGAACAGCAGCGACAGCGGGACCCATGTTCCGTGGTCGAAGCCGCGCATGGGATCGAGGGCAGGGTCGAACTCCTCATCCTTCAGCGCGTCGAAGACGGCGCGCGCGAGTTCCGGACTGCCGGGCGCGCGGTACTGGAACCTGTGAAGCCCGGGATCGAAACCCTCGAAGTCGTGGATGGTCGGGGGATAACGGACGCCGCTCACGGTCGGACGTTCCATTTCGAAATGCGAAGAGACGACGATGATCGCGTCCGGGCGTCCGAGGCTGGCACCATACTCGCTGAGAAACTTGCCCGTCGGACACAACCCGAGAGCAAGATCGGGCACACCATGTGAAATGAACAGACTTGGACACGCGTCCATTGCCGCGACGTTCCCCCCGGGAGTGTCAATCTACGAGAAATATGTACTCAGAACCGCCATACAATGGCGGCGCGGCAAAAAAACGGCCGGCGATCCGGAAATCGGGGATCCCGGCACGACGACGTGCCGGGATCCCCGTGTTTCGTTTCGTCAGAACCCGGCGGCGGCCGGCTGCAACACGGGCTGGGTGCCAGCGCGTTCCTTCTTGAGGCCCTCGGCGATGAGAAACGCCAGTTCGAGGGCCTGTGCCGCGTTCAGACGCGGGTCGCAATGCGTGTGGTAGCGCGCGGAGAGATCCGCTTCGGTGACCGACCGGGTGCCGCCGGTGCATTCGGTCACGTTCTGGCCCGTCATCTCGAAATGGACGCCGCCGGCATGGGTGCCCTCGGCACGATGAACGCCCATGAAGCGATTCACTTCCGAGAGGATCGCCTCGAACGGCCGGGTCTTGTAGCCGGTGGAGGCCTTGATCGTGTTGCCGTGCATCGGGTCGCAGGACCACACGACAGAACGCCCTTCCCGTTTCACGGCCCGCACGAGCCGGGGAAGGTTTTCCTCGACCTTTTCGGCGCCGTACCGGGCGATCAGCGTGATGCGGCCGGCCTCGTTGGCGGGGTTGAGAATGTCGAGGAGACGGATCAGTTCGTCCGCGTCGAGCGAAGGGCCGCACTTCAGCCCGATGGGATTGCGTATGCCGCGGCAGAACTCCACGTGCGCGCCGTCCGGCTGGCGTGTGCGGTCCCCGATCCAGACCATGTGGCCGGACGTGGCGTACCAGTCGCCCGACGTCGAATCGACGCGCGTCAGCGCCTCTTCGTAACCCAGCAGCAGGGCCTCGTGGCTGGTGAAGAAATCGGTCGTGCGCAGTTGCGGAACCGTGTCGGGATTCAGGCCGCAGGCGCGCATGAACTCCAGCGATTCCGTGATGCGGTCGGCCAGTTCCTTGTATCTTTCGTAGGCCGCACCTTCGCCGAGAAACCCGAGCGTCCACTGGTGGACATGATCGAGGTTTGCGTATCCGCCCTGCGCGAAGGCGCGAAGCAGGTTCAGCGTCGCGGCCGACTGCCTGTAGGCCGCGATCTGGCGTTCGGGATCGGGCAGGCGCGCGGCCTCTTCGAACTCCGGTGCGTTGATGATGTCACCCCGGTAGCTGGGGAGTTCGACATCACCCTGTTTCTCGAAGTCGGAAGAGCGCGGCTTGGCGAACTGCCCGGCGATCCGGCCCACCTTCACCACGGGGCAGGCGGCGGCGTAGGTCAGCACGACGGCCATCTGCAGGATCACCCGGAAAAAATCACGGATGTTGTCCGGCGAATGTTCGAGAAAGCTCTCGGCGCAGTCACCGCCCTGGAGCAGGAAAGCACGGCCGGCGGCAACTTCCGCGAGTTCGGACTTGAGGTGACGGGCCTCGCCTGCAAAAACCAGCGGAGGATATCCGGCAAGACGCTCCTCGACGCGCTCCAGCGCCGGCCGGTCCGAATATTCGGGCACCTGAATGATCGGTTTCGACCTCCAGCTGTCCGGTGTCCATTTCTCCGCCATGATTTTACCCTTCGTACTGTCACGGGCCGGGCCAAGTCATCCCGGTTTCCTCTCGATTTCCCGCTGTGGTTTGTCTTCCGCTCGACCGGACGCCTCGAGTGATGAATTGACCCGACGTCGCGTCCGGCACGGCGCGCGACATATACACGCCCCCCGCGGAAATGACCAGACTATCACGAAACGGGCAGCTCACCTCCCAGAGTAAACATACCCTTTCCAAAGCAATGGCAATTTCAGTTGCCTGCTCCGCACTATCTTAACCGGTTGCGGGTTAGACTGGTTGCCGGATTTGTCTGAAATTCGGATGCGGACCGATGATTGCGGACATTGCTGAATTCATCAACTCACTGGATGGCGGACTCCTGGTCAACCTGCTCGTCATCAACGTGCTGTTCCTGATCCACCACCTGTTCTTCGGTGGACCACGGGTTTCGGACTGGGACGGCCGGACCCTGAAGCACGTGCATGTCTGGCTGGTGGTCGCCAATATCGGGCTGATCGCCTACCTCAACGCGGCGTGAAAGCGCTCAGCGTTCGCCGATGAGGACCCAGACACGATGCGGGACCGCAAGCGGGTCGCGCGGAAACTTCGCCTTGAGATTGCCGGCGAGACCACGGTCGAACACGCGAACCTCCTCTTCCGGCAGCGATGCGGCGATGCCCGCACTCGCGCGTATGCGCCCCCGCCAGTCTTCGTGCGTATAGGGCACGGTGACGTCGAAGGAAAAGCTTTCGAGGTCGGAGAACCCGGCGTTGGAGAGGTCGGCGAACCATGCCGGATGAAGCCCGGTGCCGCCGCCCATTGACCAGTCCGGATTGGCCCGCATGATCAGCATCTCGGTCATCTCGACGACGTTGCCGGGAAGCGGCAGCCAGTCGAAATGCGCGATGACGACATGTCCGCCGGGCTTGAGAAGCCTGCGCACCTCGGCGGCGGCTTCCGCACGGTCGAACCAGTGCCAGCACTGCCCCGCCACGACCACGTCGTAGACACCGCCGGCCAGCCCGGTGCTTTCCGCACGGCCTTCCATGAACTCGATTTCGAGGTTTTCCTCTTCGGCGAGCCGTGTGGCCTCCTCGATCTGCGCCGCAGACACATCAAGCGCGGTAACTTTCGCCCCGCGCGCCGCCAATTGTCGGGCCACCGTTCCGGTTCCGGTACCGAGGTCGACAATCTTCTGTCCGGGCAGACCTATGCCGCGTCCGGACAGGCGTTCGAAAGTCTCGGGCGGGAACCCCGCGCGGTGCGTGCCGTAATCCCTGGAGGTCCGGCCAAAATCCACTTTTTCTACGAGCATGGAGGGACACTAGTGCGACCATCCCGGATTCGCCAGTATCCTGAACGGGATATCCATCTTTTGCTCGTCGGCATGCGTTCATTATGCCACAGTTGCCGCATGCAGATCGCCGAACCATCCTTCACGCTCGGTGTCGAGGAGGAGTACCTCCTGGTCGACCTGGAAACCCGCGACCTCGTCAAGGACGCGCCGCCGGATCTCATGAGCGCCTGCGAGGAAGCGCTGGCCGGCCAGGTGAGTCCCGAATTCCTGCAATGCCAGATCGAAATCGGAACCTGCGTCTGCAGTTCGGTACGCCAGGCCCGAGAGGAACTCACCCGTCTGCGCGGCACGGTCGCCACGATCGCCAGGCGATACGGGCTCGCACCGATCGCGGCCTCGACCCATCCCTTCGCCGACTGGGCGAACCAGCAGCATACCGACAAGGAGCGTTACAACGTCCTGGCCAAGGACATGCAGGTGGTCGTGCAGCGGATGCTGATCTGCGGCATGCACGTGCACGTGGCCGTCGAGCACGAAGACCTGCGGATCGACCTGTTCAACCAGCTGCCCTATTTCCTTCCCCACCTTCTGGCGCTGACGACCTCGTCACCGTTCTGGCAGGGCCGCAAGTCCGGCCTGAAGTCCTACCGGCTGTCCGTATTCGACGAGATGCCGCGCACCGGGCTGCCGGAGCCGTTCGGCAGCTTCGGCGAGTACGAGCGCACGATCGGCACGCTGGTCGAGGCCGGCATCCTGGAGGACGCGACAAAGATCTGGTGGGATCTCCGGCCGAGCGCGCGCTTCCCGACCCTCGAAATGCGCGTGGCCGACGTCTGCACCTATCTCGACGACGCGATCTGCATCGCGGCGATGTTCATCTGCATCGCGCGGATGCTCTATCGCCTGCGGGCCAACAACCAGCGCTGGCGTTCCTATTCGCGCTTTCTCATCAACGAGAACCGCTGGCGGGCGCAACGCTACGGCTACGAACAGGGCCTCATCGACTTCGGCCGCGGCGAGGTCGTGTCCTATTCCAGCTTGCTCGACGAGCTTTTCGAGCTCATCGGCGAGGACGCGGACTTCTTCGATTGCCGCTCGGACATCGAGCATGCCCGCACCATCATCGAACGCGGGACCAGCGCGGACCGCCAGCTCGGCCGCTATGAAAAGGCGCTGGCCGAGGGCAAGTCCGAGGACGAGGCGCTTCGCGATGTCGTCGACGGCCTCATCGAGGAGACCATGGACGGCATAGAGATCTGACATCTCCGCAACGGGCAAGGGAGACCGCGATGGGTGAAAGACAGACCGTGCCGGCGCGCCGCGGCAAGGCAGCGAGACTGTCGGCCGGCGAGGCCATCAGGATCATCAATACCCACGGCGAACAAGTCGTGGACACCTGGGCCTTCGCGCTGCCCGGCCTCGACGAGTTCATGTCCATGGAGCACACGCGTTCGATGCTCGTGCACCTGATGCCGGTCCTCGGCAAGCCGCTCTACACGAACCGGCGGCAACCCATTCTCACGCTCGAGGAGGACACGTCGCCCGGCATTCACGATACGCTTCTTGCGGCCTGCGACCGGCACAGATACCGGCTTCTCGGGTGCGAGGACGGGCATGAAAACTGCACGGACAACCTGAGTGACGCGATGCGGGAGCTCGGGCTCGAGGAACCGGAAACCCCCTCGCCGCTCAACCTGTTCATGAACATCCCGTGGACGCCCGACGGAACACTGGCTTTCGACGCGCCGAGATCGAAGCCCGGCGACTACGTGGTCCTGCGCGCGGAAATGGACTGCATCGTCGCCATGTCGACATGCCCGCAGGACAAGCTGCCGGTCAACGGCGCGAACTGCACGCCGACGGAAGTGCACTTCGAGATCGTCGCTGCGGACTGATCACGACGCCTGCGAAGGTGCCGCCACCCCGAGCCCGGCCGCGGTGTCGAGGATCGCCTGCCAGGCCTCGTCACTCAGCGGAACGCCGGTCTCGCGGCGCTCGGCGAGACGCAAGCGCTCCGGTTCGCCCGGAACGAGTACGCGTTCGGTCCCCGGCACCGGGCGTGCACTGGTGAAGAACGAGAGATATCTCTCGATTTCGGCGGCCATGGCGTCGCCGTTGCCGAACCGTTCCGCCGACATGTAGATCGACAGCATCCCGTTGTAGATGCGGTCGTAGCCGTGCCCGGTGCACCCCGAACCGGTCAGTGCGCCGGCAAGGAGTTCACACATGAGGGACAGGCCGGAGCCCTTGTGCTCGCCGAAGGCTCGCAGCGCCCCATCGCCCGCGCGCCAGTCCGGCCGCGTCGCCGGATCGTTGTCGCCGTAGAGAAGCTTCGGATCGCCGCTCGGCCGCCCGTCGGGACCGACGAGCGCATCGCCGGGGAGCGGCTTTCCGCCCTTCGACGCCACGAGCACCTTGCCTTCCGCCACGATGGAGGTGGCGAAGTCGAGGATGACGGGGTCGCCCTGCCCGCACGGCATTCCAATCGCGACGGGGTTGGTCGACATGCGTCGTTCCGTCCCGCCGAACGGGGCGACGAGAACGCTGCCGGCAACATTGACGAAATGCAGGGAAACCTGTCCGCGCTCGGCGGCCATCTCGGCGAACCGGCCGATACGGCCAAGATGTCCCGCATTGCGCAGACCGACGACGCAGACACCGTGCTCGTCCGCCCGGTCCAGGCCGAGCCGGACCGCCTGCGGGCCGACCGTCTGGCCGAATCCGTGATGGCCGTCGACGACAAGCAGTGCGCCGCTGTCCGTCACTACGGACACGTCCCTGCCGGCGTTCAGGTTGCCCGTCTGCAGCCAGTGCACGTAGCGCGGCACACGGATGACCCCGTGGCTGTCATGGCCGCGTAGACTCGCATCCACGAGGTTTTCCGCAATCCTGTCACTTTCGTCGGTGGTGCATCCGGCAGCCACGAAAATGGCGGTGATGAACCGGCGCATCTCATCGGCATCTATCTGCATGACTGGTCTCCCTGCGCGTCTTGTCTGGTTGTTGCCCTGCCGCACCGCCGCTCACGCTTCGCGGATGTCGTTCATCAGGCCGGAGACCGCCTCCATCAGCAGGCCATGGTCCGTGCCGACACCGATCACGTTGAAACCGCGTGAGCGCATGTCGCGCGCCGCGGCCGCATCCGAGGGCATGAAGGCCGCGCCCTTGCCGTGGCGCCGCGCGGCGGCCACGACGGTGTCCAGCGCATCCGTGAAGACCGGGTTCCCGAAGTCGCCGGGAATGCCGAGGAAATTCGTCAGGTCGAAGTGCCCGACCCAGAGCGCGTCGATGCCTTCGGTCGCCGCGATCGCGTCCACGTTCGCAAGCCCGTTCTCGGTTTCGATCTGGGCGATGACGAGAGTTTCGCCGTTGGCAGCCGCCACCTTGTCGACCGGCGCGCCACCCAGGTAGCCGTCATGGGGAAAGCCGAACGCCGCCCCTCGCCTGCCCATGGGCGGATAGCGCGTGGCCGCCGCGATCTCCGCCGCCTGGGCGGCCGTTTCCACCATCGGGATCATCACGCCCTTCACGCCGACATCGAGCGCGCGGGCGAGAAAGTGATATTCGCCGCGGGGGACACGGGCGAGCGGCACGATGTCGAGTCCGTCGCACGCGGACGTCTGCCGGCGCAGGGTCTCGAAACCGACGCCGG
Source organism: Hyphomicrobiales bacterium (assembly GCA_965227875.1). GTDB lineage: Bacteria > Pseudomonadota > Alphaproteobacteria > Rhizobiales > JAJFHC01. The sequence goes on along the minus strand of OZ245783.1, from coordinate 3,521,180 downwards.
TGTGTTCCATGTCGTAGAGAATGAAATCGCAGCCGGCGAGCTGCATCAGGCGGGCAATGCCCGGCGTCATGAATTCGAACACGAGAATGCCGGCGACGAAATCGCCTCCCATGACTCGCTCGCGAAATGTCGTCATCTGCTGCCCCCGAACCGTTTGACGGACGGGGAGACTAGATCAAAGACGGCTTCGGGGCGAGCCCTCGCAGCAATGGCTCGGGTCATTCGAGGCCGCCGTGCATCATTCCTCGCGGATATGGCTTTCCGTGACCTCGCGCATGGTGACGAGTTCTTCCGCTGCCGTGGGGTGGACGGCCATCGTCGCGTCGAACTGCGCCTTGGTTGCGCCCATCTTTATGGCAATGCCGAGAAGCTGTGCCATTTCGCCCGCGTCGTGACCGAGGATATGGCAGCCGACGACGCGGTCGGACTCTCCGTCGACGATGATCTTCATCAGCATCCGGTAGTCCATGCCCGAGAGGGTGTGTTTCATCGGCTTGAAGGTCGACTTGTAGATGTCGACATGGCGAAGCGTCTCGCGCGCCTCCGCCTCGGTCAGGCCGACCGTCCCGATTTCCGGTTGGCTGAAAACCGCCGTGGCGATCGTCTCGTGATCGATCAGGACCGGGTTGTTGTTGAAGACCGTTTCCGCGAAGGCCGCCCCTTCCCGGATGGCCACCGGCGTCAGGGCCACACGATCGGTAACGTCACCCACGGCATAGATGTTGTCGACGCTCGTCTTCGAGTATTCGTCGACCACAACGTTTCCGTTCCAGCCGCATTCCACGCCCACCTGCTCAAGTCCCAGGCCTTCGACGTTCGGATTGCGGCCGGTCGCGTACATGACGAGGCCCGTGGACATCGTCTCGCCGTTCTTGAGCGTCAGTTCATATCCGTCGCCTTCCGGAGTGATCGCGGCGATATCGGTCATCACGCGGACATCGATCCCCTTCTTGACCATTTCCTCGTGGAGGATGTCGCGGAGATCGTCGTCAAAGCCGCGCAGGATCTGCTCGCCGCGATAGACCAGGCTCGTCGACACGCCGAGCCCGTTGAAGATGCCGGCGAACTCGACGGCGATGTATCCGCCACCCACGATGGTGATGTGCCCGGGCAGCTCTTCGAGGTGGAAGGCCTCGTTCGAGGAGATCGCGTGTTCGATGCCCTCCACATTATCGGGCATGAAGGGCCAGCCGCCGGTCGCGATCAGGATCTTGTCGGCCGTGACGTCGCGCCCTTCGGCCACGAGGTGGACAGTGTGAGCGTCCTTCAGGACCGCGCGCGACTGGATGATCTCGACGCCGGCAGCCTGCAGGTTGCGGACATAGATGCCGTTCAGCCGGTCGATCTCGCGGTCCTTGTTGCGGATCAGTTCCTGCCAGTCGAACTCCGTCTTGCCCACCGTCCAGCCGAAACCGGCGGACGCCTCGAAGGCTTCCGAAAACTGGCTCGCATAGACGAAGAGCTTCTTGGGGACGCAGCCGCGGATCACGCACGTTCCGCCAACGCGGTACTCCTCCGCCACGGCGACTTTCGCGCCGTACCGGGATGCCATGCGGGACGCGCGAACGCCGCCCGAACCCGCTCCGATCGTAAACAGGTCGTAGTCGTATGATGTCATGATGTCGTATTGGCCGATTTCAGTGCCCGTAGCTGACGGACTAGAGCTCGTGTCCTTCTTTCTTGAGTTGCTTGACGGCGTCGTTGAAGGCCTGCTGCCCGATCTGCGCGCCGAGTGCCGAGCCGACCTTCTGTGACTCCGCGATGATGACCGGCAACGTGTCGACGAGCTTGAGACCCAGGGGGGTCTTGTAGAATGCGATCAGGTTGCGCAGGTCCCTTTCCGTGAGGTGGCGCGCATAGACCAGGGCCAGGGCCTTGTTGTAGGTCGGCGCGGCGGCCCTGAATTTCTCGACGAAGACGACCTGCAGGCGCTCAAGCGTCTTCTTCGGGATCTCGGGCCGCAGCTTCTGGATGAGCTCCATCTGGCGCGGCACGATATAGTCGAGAACCTGGTCGAGGAGCCGGTTGGCTTTTGTGACCTTGAGGATTTCCTCGGCCGCCGCGAGATGGGACGCACTTGGCTTGTTTTCCTCGGCATTGACGGAAAACAGGCCGGTCGACAGGCAAATTGCGGCCGCAAGGACGCCTGTGCGGACCGTCCGGATCGGAAATATCATCTGTCTTCCTTTCGACGGACGGCGAAAGTCACTCGACCGTTCTGGTTCCTTCGGGTGTTCCCAATATGGCGAATGTGGCCAGCCCTATGAAGAGCCCGTGATCGACTACACCAGGAATTGATGTCAGCGCGGCGGCGAGGTCCTCCGGCCGGTCGATACTCCCGAAGGCGCAGTCGAAAATGACGTGCCCGCCATCCGTCGTGAAGGCGGACCCGTCCGAGCCCAGCCGCAGTCTCACATCGCCTTCGCATCCGATTTCGCGCGCGACCGCCTTGATGCGTGCCGCGGTCGCCCACGCGCCGAACGGATTGACCTCCACCGGCAGGTCGAAGGCGCCGAGTTTCTCCACCAGCTTGCTCTCGTCGGCAATGACGATCATGCGCTGCGAACAGCTGGCGACGATCTTCTCGCGCAGCAACGCGCCGCCGCCACCCTTGATGAGCCGGAGCGCGGGGTCGATTTCATCCGCCCCGTCGACGGTCAGATCGAGAACCGGCTGCTCGTCGAGCGTGGTGAGCGCGATGCCCAGCGAACCCGCCAGGGCGGCCGTCGCCTCGGAGGTCGGGACACCCTGGATGTCGAGACCGTCGGCGACCCGACCGGCCAGCGCACGCACGAAATGCTCGGCCGTGGAGCCGGTTCCGAGCCCCAGTTTCATGCCGTCCTCGACGTAGCTGACCGCTGCGACCCCGGCGCGTTTCTTCTGTTCTTCCGCGGACACCGACGTTCAGAGCCCCGCCATGAGCATGTATTTCATCTCGACATACTCCTCGATGCCGTGGCTCGATCCTTCGCGACCCAGGCCGGACTCCTTGACGCCGCCGAAGGGGGCGACCTCGGTGGAGATGATGCCTTCGTTGATCCCGACCATTCCGTATTCGAGCGCTTCGCCGACCCTCCAGCAGCGGCCGATGTCGCGGCTGTAGAAATAGGCGGCAAGACCGAAGGGTGTGTCGTTGGCCATGCGGATCGCCTCGGCCTCGTCGCTGAAGCGGAAGAGCGGCGCCACCGGCCCAAAGGTTTCCTCGTTTGTGACCTTCATCGCGGTCGTCACTTCCGTCAGGACGGTGGGCTCGAAGAACGTGCCGCCCAGTTCCGACCGCTTGCCGCCGACGACGATCTTCGCGCCGTGCTCGACCGCGTCCTGGACATGTTCCTCGACCTTTTCCACGCCTTCCTCATTGATGAGCGGCCCCTGGTTGACGCCGTCCTCGAGTCCGTTGCCGACCTTGAGCTTGGCCACTTCGTCGGCGAGCTTGCGGGAGAACTCGTCATAGACGCCGTCCTGTACGAGAATGCGGTTGGCGCAGACGCAGGTCTGCCCGGCATTGCGGAACTTCGAGGCCATGGCGCCCTGGACGGCAGCGTCGATGTCGGCGTCGTCGAACACGATGAACGGCGCGTTCCCGCCCAGTTCGAGATCGACTTTCTTGATGGTGGACGCGGCCTGCGCCATCAGGATCTTGCCGATCTCCGTGGATCCCGTGAAGGTGATCAGACGGACCAGCGGATTGGACGTGAGTTCGCCGCCGATGGCGGACGAGGACCGTCCGGTCACGATGTTCAGGACACCGGCCGGGATACCGGCCCGCTCTCCCAGGTCGACGAGCGCCAGCGCCGTCAAGGGCGTCGCACCCGCCGGCTTGCAGACGGCCGTGCAACCGGCTGCGAGCGCCGGCCCCACCTTGCGGGTGATCATGGCCGCAGGGAAATTCCAGGGCGTGATCGCACCGACGACACCGATGGGCTGCTTGACCACGACGATGCGGCGATCGGACATGTGCGAGGGAATGGTCTCGCCGTAGATGCGCTTGGCTTCCTCGGCATAGAACTCGATGAAGGACGCGGCGTATTCCACCTCGCCCTTGGCCTCGGCCAGGGGCTTGCCCATCTCGGTCGTCATGATGGTCGCCAGATCGTCCTTGTTCTCGATCTGCAGGTCGAACCATTTCCGAAGGATGCGGCTGCGTTCCTTTGCGGTGCGAGCGGACCACTCGCCGAACGCCTTGTTGGCGGCCTCGATGGCCGCGCGGGTTTCCTCGACGCCCAGGTCCGGCACCTTGCCGACCAGTTCCCCGGTCGCCGGGTTGGTGACATCGAACGTGTTGTTGCCACCGATCCACTTGCCGTCGATATAGCAGGAGTCTCTGAGGAGAGTCGGATCGTTCAGGTTCATTGGGGCCTCCATGACAGGGCGCTTCAGCGCTGATGCGTGTAATTGCCTGCTTTGTTATCATGGGATTCTGTCCATTTGGACTCTATTCGCGAAACGAGGCGCCCGGTACGCGACGAAGGGTGCCGCCTTCCAGGCAACCCGCTCGAAGAGCCACGTCAACAGGATCGGACAAGGCAAATGCTTTCGTCACTGTTCCCGGCCACCTATGAGGAAGCGCGACAGCGGTTTCTCGACTCCGCTGCCGGAGCGGGCGGACGTGTCACGTCCCATCCCAACAACGCCATGCCGCCGTCGGGTGGACACGCCCTGCTCGCCACGGACACCGCCTGGTTCGGTGCGCCGGAGGCGGACCGGTTGCTGATGTGCCTGTCGGGCACGCACGGCGCGGAAGGTTTCGCGGGCTCGGGCGTGCAGACGGCCTGGATCGAGGATGGCGGCGCGGAACGGCTGCCCGCGGGTGTCGCCGTGCTTCTGGTCCACGCCGTGAACCCCTACGGGTTCGCCGCGCTGATGAGGTCCAACGAGGGCAATGTCGACATCAACCGCAACTGGATCGATTTCGAGAGGCCGCTTCCGGAGAACCCTCTCTACGCGGAGCTTCACCGGACCCTCTGCCCGGACACCATCGACGAGGCGGCCCTGCAGGCCGCCGCGGCGGGTGTCGCGGAACTGAGCGAGCGTCACGACCGGTGGGAACTGGAGGATGCCCTTAGCCGGGGCCAGTACAGCCATCCGGGAGGCTACTACTACGGCGGGACCGCGCCGACTGCGGAACGACGGCTGTTGTCCGGCATCGCCGCAAACCTGCCGGCCAGCGTGCGCAAGGTCGGCATCGTCGACCTGCATTCCGGGCCGGTCGGAGACGGCAACCTGATCTTCCTGGTCTATGCCGACCGGTCGACGGACGCCTTCGCCCGTGCGGAAAGCTGGTGGGGCGCCGACAATCTCGACACCCGGGAGGTGGATCGACTGTGGGGCGGGCGCAGGCCCGGTCGCAACGGCGTTCTCGTCGAAGGCCTGTCCGACATTCTGGAACCCGGACGCGAGGTCGCCGGCGGGGTGGTCGAGTTCTGTTCCGCCGGACCTCCGACGGGGCCGGCCGGCGCCTTCCGCATACCCATGCTGGAACGGTGGATGCGGTTCGTCGGCGGACCGGCCGCACCGGAGAGCGAACGCATCCGCGAAGAGATCAGGGACAATTACGCCCCCAGGCGGCAGTCCTGGGAGGACAGGGTCGTGGAAAACGGTCTGGCTCTTTTCGCGGACACGCTCAACGGCATCGCCGGCTGGGAGTGACGAAGCCCGCTAGCGCGCGCCCCACGTGTCCGACAGTCGGTAACCGGTGGGCCAGGGATCGGCGGGATCGACCATGTGCTGGTGCGTGCCCGTGATCCAGGCGCGGCCGGAAATCTCCGGCAGTATCGCCGGACGCCCCCCGACCGTTGTTTCGCCGACGACCTGCCCCCGAAACTCGGAGCCGATCAGGGAGACCGCCGTCAGCCGGTCGCCGGTGCGCATCCGGCCGCGGGCATGGAGAACGGCCATGCGGGCGGAAAGCGCCGTGCCCGTGGGTGAGCGGTCGATCTTGCCCGGCCGCACGGCGACCGCGGACCCGGCACGCAGGCCCTCCCCGGTTTCGGCAAGCGGGCCGGCGAAGAGGCAGAAGGAGATGTGTGTCCAGTCCGGGTTCTCCGGATGTACGAAGCCGAGCTTCTCGGTGGCCGCGTCGGAAATGCGCACGCCCAGTTTCGCCAGATCATGGGCTTCGTCCTCGGTCAGACCGAAACCCATGGCCGCGGCGTCGACGATGACAAAACTGTCGCCGCCATAGGCGGTGTCCACGGTCAGCGTGCCAATGCCTTCCACCTCAAGGGGCTCGTCCAGTCGCGCGGCGAAACTCGGCAGGTTCCGGACGTGTATCCGCTCGGCCTTGCCGTCGCGGCAGTCGGCCCTCACTTTCACGAGCCCGCCCGGCGCCTCCAGCGTGAGTTCCGTCACGGGTTCGTTCATGGGAAGGATCCCGGAATCGAGCAGCACCGTCGAAACGCAGATCGAATTCGACCCCGACATCGGCGGCGTGTCCTCCGGCTCCATGATGATGAAAGCCGCGTCAGCCGCCGGATCCTTCGGCGGGACAAGCAGGTTCACATGACGGAAGACCCCGCCCCTGGGCTCGTTGAGGACGAGGCTGCGCAGGGTACCGTCGCGGGCGATCCAGCGGCTCTGCTCCCAGACGGTCTCGCCCGGCGGGGGCGCCACACCGCCGACGATGACATCGCCTACCTCGCCCTCGGCATGGGCGGAGATCACGTGAATGGTCCGGGAGCTACGCATGATGGGCGACCTATGGCATACCGGCGGCCACCTGAACAGGCCCGCCGCCACGGGACCACCCTGCGTGCCGCGACGGGCGCGGTCCCGTGGCGGTCAGAACCTTGGGTTCCTGCAGGATGTAGAACACGCTCCGGGGCGTCACGTCGGTCACGAAAAAATTGAGCGTGACGTGCCCTCCCGGATCGACGGATCCGTCATCGAACCTGATGCGGTCGAAAGGCTCGGTCAGGTCCGTGAAGCGCCTGAACCTGTCAGATCCGAAGCGCCTGCCGGAAAAGCTCTCCACCTGGTCGAAGGACAGGCCGTCCCGGTAGACGCTGGGCTGGCCAAGTTCCTCCTGCAGTTCCAGGTCGAAGCCTGCCCAGACCCGCGCACTGTCATTGCGCGTGCGCGTCACGAGGGCGAGCTTGAGGTAACCGCGCCGATGCGCCGGTTGCCGTGCGGCGTCGCCCGCCGGATCCAGCCTGACGACGAGGATCGCGGGGCCGATGCCGGACAGTCTCTGTGAAATGACGATGGGATCGCCCAGCGTTCCCGCGCCGCGGACGGAGAGGATCTCGAAGCCGCCCAGTTCGTCACTGAAAAGCAAACCGCCCGCGGGCCAGTTTCCGGCAGCCGCGTCGCCGGCAAGGCCCGACAGGAGCACGCAGAGTGTTCCGTATGAGCGCATGGATCCCATGCGACGAGACTACGCCCGATCGGAGACGACCGGTAGGTTCAATCCGTTGAAGCGGCGGAGCGGACTTCCGCCAGATCGTTCCAGACCTGCTGGTCGATGATCGTCCCGTCGCGCACGGTGAAGCGGTCGATGAAGCGCACACCCGAGAACGGGCTCCCGTCCGGCCACTCACCGTGGAGGGAACCAATGCAATAGACGATCTCGTCAGCGCCGTCGCGGAATGCCTCGACCGTTTCGTAGGTCTTGCCGACCCGGCGATATCTCGACCGCGCCCACTCCACGAGTTCTTCGGGCGTGTGAAACCGCGCACCGCCGGGGAACGTCATGGCGAAGTCCCTGGCGAGAAAACCGCGCGCGCCCGCAAGATCGCGGGCTTCCATCGCCGCGAGGTAGGCTTTCACGGTTTCCGCTGCATCCTGCGCCATGGCTGAGAGTCTCTCAGAGCTGGGCGTAGGCGGCAAGGCCGACGACCATGAGCATGGCCAGCGCCATGGTCACGTTGATGGCGAACTGGACGCGGTCAGGCAATTCGAGCCGTCTCACGGTGACGCCCGCCCACAACCAGGTGAGATGCACGGGAATCCAGATCGCGTTGATGATCACGAACTTGATCACGGTCTCCATGACGAGGCTCGACGGCCAGAAGGCGAAACCGGTGAAAAGCGCGGTGTTGACCGCATAGGCTTTCGGATTGATCGCCTGCAGGGCCACGCCGCCGAAAAAACCGGGTGGTTTCGTCGCCTCGATGAAACCGATGCGGGAACCGGAAAAGGCGATGCGGGCGGCGAGGTAGAGCAGGTAGGCCGCGGATGCCCACAGCAGCACCGTGCGGATGCGCGGGTCAGACAGGAGAATCGCGGCAAGGCCGGTAACCACGGCGAGGGCCACCAGATTCGTCCCCACGAAGAGTCCGGTGAGATATCTCAGGCCGGCCCGGTGGCCGTAGCCCGACCCCACGCCTGCGGTCGAGAGCACGCCCGGACCGGGGGTGATGAGGAGAAAGAACACGGCGGCGGCGAATGTGAACATGCGGGCGGTTTTAGAGGAGCGCCGGAAAGCGTCAATAGGCTTTCCATTTCCGCGCCGCCCGGCCACCGGGTTTGAAATTGAATCGTCGCCGTCGCCGCTCTAAGATCGCGCGCCTCTCTCCATTGCCCGGCGACACGCGGGCTCCAACCAGAAGTGAAAACGCCATGCTGCCTTCAGGGACCGCCGTCCTTTTCGATCTCGATGGAACACTCGTCGATTCCGCACCGGACCTCGCGGGCGCCATGAACGTGCTGCTGGAACGCCACGGCCGGTCCACGCTCGGACTGGACCGCGTGCGCAACATGGTGGGACAGGGCGCACGCGTCCTGATGGAGCGCGCCATGGAGGCGACGGGCGAACCGGCGAGCGCGGAACAGATGGACCGGCTGTTCGACGAGTTCATCGTGTATTACGGCGAACACATCGCCGATCACAGCGTACCCTTTCCCGGCGTTCGCGAGGCGCTCGGGCAATTGCGCGATGCGGGCTGTCCCATGGGCGTGTGCACCAACAAGACCGAGGCCCTGTCGCGGCGCCTGCTCGACGCGCTCGATCTGAGCCCCTACTTCACCGCCGTCGTCGGCGGGGATACGCTGCCCGTGCGCAAACCGGATCCGGAACACGTGCTGGAAACCATGCGGCGGGTCGGCGGAACGCCGTCGACCAGTTTCATGGTGGGAGACAGTCGTGCGGACGTGGCGGCGGCCAAGGCGGCGGGCGTTCCCGTCGTCGGCGTGACCTTCGGCTACACGCCCGAACCGGTGGGCACGTACGGCCCGGACGTGACGATCGACCACTTCGACCAGCTGGCGGACGCCCTCGCCTCGCTCGCCTCAGCCTGACAGACGCCTTTCGATCCTTCCGAGCAGCGCGGCGGAAAAGGCGGTGATGGCGGCCGCCGCGATACAGAAAACGGCCGCTATGCTCCAGGCTCCCGCGAGGCTGACCATCAGGCCGACGATCGGCGGGCCGATGAACTGACCCAGGGCCGCCCCCTGCATCAGGAGGCCGTTGACGCTCGAAACGAGCGCGGGTCGCGGTGCATGGACGGCAGCACCCGCGAATAGCGATCCGGGAATGATGCCGGCGATGGTGGAAAACAGCACCGCGCCGAAGATCCGCAGGCCGACCGGCAGCACATCGATGAAGACGAGCGCGCCGCTGAACGCCATGACGGCGCTGACGGCGACAATGAGCCGGCTGCGGGCGATGCCGCGCCCGAGCAGGAAACCGGACGCGAGGTTGCCGGCAATGTTCACCGCCACGGCAAGCGCGCCGACGATCGCCGCCATGCGCGGCGTGAATCCGGCCTGCTCCACGAGCAGGAACGGCAGGAAGGACATGACCGCCAGGAACTGCGCGGCATAGGTCAGGAACACCGCGCCGAGCAGGACCGGGCCGGGCCGCGTGGCGGTGTGCAGGATGTCGCGGGCGGAACGCTTCTCGGCCTTCGGCGCAGCCTTTTCGGGCGGCGGCACGAACGCGGAGATCATCAGGGCGACTGCGACGATCAGGCCGGCCGTGACCAGCCAGAGGGCGCGCCAGTCCATGACCTCGAGCGCCGGGCCGCTCGCGAACAGCAGGAAGGCCATGCCTGTCGGCATGTACGCCCCCCACAGGCCCATGGCCTTGTCCTGGTCGGCGGGCGCCACCTGGGCCAGCATGAGAGGCGGGATCGACACCACGGTGAGCAGGAAGCCGAACCCCTCGACGATGCGCGAGAACAGCAGCAGGAAGGCGCCGTCCGCGAGGCCGCCGAGGACGCTGCCCGCCGCTGTCACGGCCATGCCGACGAGCGCCACGCGACGGTGACCGAACCGGTCGGCCGCCGCACCGAAGAGCGCGCCGGTGGCCGAGGATATGGCGTTGAAGATGGACACGACCCAGCCGGCGAGAAAAAGACCCAGCGACAATTCGCGGTCCAGCAGGGGCAGCGCCCCGGGCACCTTGCCGATCTGGAACGCGACGGCGACCCCCGCCCCGAAGAGCAGGAAGACGCGCGGCCACGCGGTTTTTTGCGGATGGGGTGCCGGTTCGGACATGCGGCTAACGCTTCTGCCGCACGGTTCGCCGCGCATCAAGCTGAATCTGGACCGGGAAAGCTTGACTTTGGCTCGGACCGGCGCTTTATATCGTCCCGCTTCGGCGGCGCAAGGCTCCGCCCGGCATCCCGATCATGGTCAGGGCGATTAGCTCAGCGGGAGAGCGTTCCGTTCACACCGGAGAGGTCACTGGTTCAATCCCAGTATCGCCCACCATTTCTATCAATAAAATCAATATTTTATGACTTGAGAAGGCCGCTGCCCGCGGAGTGCTCTTTTACGCGCTTTTGCCATCAGCCCCTGGGTCCGGATTGCGACGCACATTCGCCGTCAGTTTACCAGATCGAGTTGCGGGACCAATGACCCGTTGCGGACCTGCCGACCTATAACCCGAGTTCTGCTTTGCGCTAATCTCCACTTGAAGCTCACTGCGTGCAGGATCGGGAAGTCAGCGCAAGGTCGATTCCGAAAGCCTTTGCCCGACAATAAGTTTTGTGTCCCGGCCACGATCTCCCGTTTTCATTTGACTTAATTGTGACCGCAGGCGGAGCGCCGGGGAGCCGGAATTGATTTTGATATTTTGCCTCCAGGTTCTACCCTGCCCTCAGGTGAGCTCCTGCGGTGTCCAGTAAATCGCAAGGCAAAGCGCAATCACTGGGCGGGCGGATCGAGTCGTTCGCCAATGTGAGGTTGATTGCGATGGCTTACAAACTGAAAAAACTACTCTTTGCTGCATTGCTAAGCGTAGTGATTGCATCTCCGAAGCAGGCCAGTGCTGCGGAAACAATCATGTGGCAGGCTTTTCAACATACTGGACTGAGCTTTCAGCAGGGTGTGACGATGGCAAGCCAAGGCATGGCCACTTACGCCGCTCAGGTTTTCCGTTCAAATCCAGAACTCGCAACGGCGCTCCACCAATGGTCTGGTCCTGTGGCGGCCTTTATCCAACAGCAGATCCAGAATAATCCGGCCGTTCGTGAGATGGTGGCGCGGCAGACTTACGCAATTGCGAACTATGTTTTCTCGGAGGCGGGGAAGCGAGTCGGGGCGACAATGGCCGGGGAGATGGTGAGGCCATCAAACTGGAGTTCGGCCAGAATGGGTAGTTCCGACCCGCGAGTGCTGGCCGTTGTGGCAGTCGCCGTAACCTCGGGTATGGTTGGTTACGGTTTCGGCCAGGGAGTTCTGAACCGGTGGAATAGCGAAGCGCGGATCGCCGAGGTGAATGCTGAGTCAGCGATACTTGGTCTTATGTTTGCGCGCCTTGCGGCTGGTACGGTGAAAGTCTGTGGCAATCGTTCGGTCGAGAGCGCGGTTTCCGAGGTCATGAGAAGGGCACGCCGGCAAACGGGTCAGTTTTACAGAGGTGTACTTTGCAGAGCGAATTCGGATGCGGTTCACACATGTCCAAGTCGCTTCGGCAACAGCTTCTCGAAAGTCGCGAACGCCGGCATTCCAGGTTACAACCGCGAGGTGCTGAGCAACGTTTCACTTGGCCATTGCCGCGATGCTTGCCTGGGGCGCAGTTGGTGCTTGAGCTTTGACTATGAGCGGGCAATTGGAAGATGCTTTCTTCAGGATGCACATGCCTGCCGGACGGGTTTGAAACGAACCTATTCAGGCCATCCCTACGATCACTACAGCAGAAATGGCCTCAACTAGCGTCCGCGCGCCGTGTAGCAAAGGTTGGTGGTTTCGGGATTTTTTGCGGCTTTGCCGCGACTTGCAAGTCAGCCTCTGGTGAGCGGTTGCATGCAACCGGTGCGGAGGATACGCGTCCCGACTGCGCTCCCAGCCGGCTTCGGTTGACCGGTGATTGACGTGATCGCCTGAAAGGTCTCCGCTTTTCTGGAGAGCACGTCGCCAAAGACGGCGCCTGGAAAGTTAAGCCACTGCATTACATCGCTCTTGTTTGAGTTCTCCGATTTCACACTGGAGTGGTCGGTGCCTCGGACCCGGTAGCCCCCATCATTTCCCTGTCCTGATTTTCACCTTCCCGAATGTGACCCTCGTCACAAGCCGGTCTCTGCATCCCTCCCACCTTGCATGTATGGCGGTCCTTAGGATCGCCCGCCCAGCGAGGAAAGGATCGATGACCTCAGACGATTACTGGAAAGAGAAATCCGTGGCGCCCCGGGACGTGCTGACGGGGGTTTGCGTATCGCTTCTGATCGGTTCCATTCTTGTACTTGTCTAGAACCGGACAACCGTTTCACAATCCGCGCCACACGCGTTCACCGAGACGAGAGGCAGAGGGATGCCTGTATTCGACGGAAGATTGCTGACCTGTTCGGTCGTGGCCGCCATGCTGGCTACAGCAGCGGCGGTGACACCGGGCCATGCCCAAGCGCCGTCGGCCGAAGAGATCGCCGGCGCCCTGAAGCCCCAGAAGACGCGGACCTGGGGCTCCAAGGCAAAGGCGGAAGAAAAACAGCTCCAGGCCTTCGTTGCCGGCCTGCGCAAGAAGATCGCGACACGGCAGTTCACCCGCGAGGAAAGACGCGGACTGTCGCGGATCGTGGAATCCGGCAAGCTTTCGGCCGTGGACCTGACCGTCCCGTTCGCTCATGACTCCGCGGAGATATCGCCGGAGGCCGCCGGCGTGCTGGCACAGCTTGGCGCGGCCCTGAAAACGCCGCGTCTCGCCGGATCGACCTTTCTGGTCGCCGGCCATACGGACGCAAAAGGGGCAGACGGCTACAACCAGACCCTTTCGGAGAAACGCGCGCGGGCCGTGCGCAGCTACCTGACCGAAAAACACGGTGTGCCGGAGCCCGCCCTCCTGGCCGTCGGTTTCGGCGAGGAACAGCCCAAAAAAGGAATCGACCCGTACGCCCCGGAGAACCGGCGCGTACAGATCGTCAATTTCAACGTGAAGTGACCGCGGCAGGCCGCGGCCCGGACACGTTCTAGCTGCGGAGCACGCTCTTGGCCTTGCTCATCAGGCTCGACAGCAGCTTGTGATGCTGCAGCGCCCTGCCCGAGGCCCGGAGCAGTTTCTTGCGTGCCGAGTCGAGGACGGAAAGCGCCCGGCGAACGGAACTCGCCGCCTTCACCCCGGACGCCGCTTCCCTGAAGATGCTGGCCGCGGGGCGATAGTCCCGGCGCGCGCCGATGTTGCGCGCAACGGAGTTCAAGGCGTTGCCGACGCAGTTCTGGCGCTGTGCGCCGGCCGCAACGGACCGGCACTGCTCGAGGGCGGCGTTCCCTCTCGCTATGGCGCGATTCGTATACCCTGAGTCGAACGCATAGACCGCGTAAGCCGTGGCGCAAAGAGCCACGAACGCGAAAGCGATCAACGTCAGCGGACGCATGCAGGTCTTACTGTCAATCGAGGCTGTCCTGGACATTTTCCCTCCTTGTCGGAAACCCGGTCGAAGTCTCGGGACCGGTATCGCACCCTTCACAGCAGAACGGTCGTGAGATTATCGTGAAACCGCGTCCTGTCGTCCTATTTGTTCTATCGCGGACTTCGTCCCGGGACCGAACAGGCCATCGAGGCCGCCGCCATAGAGACCGATCGACTTCATCTCGCCCTGAAAACTCCTGCGAAACTCGGGGCTCCAGGCGGCGTGGTTCTGTATCATTTCAAGGCGCGCAGGCTCGGTTCCCGCCAGTATCGACTTCATGACCCATCGCGCCGCCGTCTGCGGCGCCTTCTGGACGCCCTGCCCCTCGTCATAGAGAGCGGCAAGGTTGAACATGGCATTGCCGTTTCCGGCCCCGGCGGCCTTGCGATACCACTTGAGGGCCTCGGCGAAGTCCGGCGCGACCCCCTCGCCCAGCACATGCATCACGGCGAGATTGTTCATGGCATCGCCATTTCCGCCATTGGCCGCCCGGCGATACCAGGACAACGCGTCCTTCGTGCTCTTCGCGACGCCGCCCTTGCCCTGTTCGTAATCCCGGCCGACGAGGAACTGCGCCTCGGCATCGCCGCTTTCGGCCGCCTTCAGGTACCACCGGTGCGCTTCGATCCGATTTTCCGGAACACCCACGCCTTCGGCCAGCATGTTGCCATAGGCGGTCATCGCCTGGATCGCGCCCAGTTCAGCCGCTCGCCGGTAGGCATCCGCTGCCCCGGCGAAACTTCCTGCCGCAAAGAGCTCGTTGGCCGCAGCCAGGACACTGGCCGGGTCCGTGCTCTCCTGCGTACGCACGGGGGCCGCCGGCAGGGCGCCGTCCGCCGGGAGGCTGAGATACACCCGGTCCAGAAGAGAGGAACTCGACCACGGCAATTGTTGCTGCGCGGTTTCCTCGAAGACCTGCCGGCGGACATCGGTCATGAGGGCGGCGAGGTCGACGCCCGGCCGGGCGATGTTCGCGAGGATGGCCTTGGTGAACGGGCTGTTCCGGCCCGCGCCGTCAAGCGCGACGTTGCCGGGCTCGGTGGCATAGGACAGGAACGTGTTCCGGGTGGTGATGTCCTCGCGCGCGAGGCCGTCGACATGCCCGACGAGCAGGGAGGCCGCGGTGTCCGAGTCGCCGAGCGGATTGTCCCGGCATGCATCGAGGAACGCCAGGATCCTCGACGATTTCACCGCGAGTTTTCCGAGCACATCCTGCAGTGCCAACGTTTCCTTCTCGAGGTCCGAAACCGCGACGATGTCGGAATCGATCGCGGCAAGATGATTGCGTCCGCGCACCTGTATGGCGTGTCCCGCGTAGAAGAAGACGACGGTTTCGTCGCCCGTCAGGCTCTTGGCGAATTCGTCGATCAGTTCACTCATCGCCGCCTTGCCGGCGTCCAGTCCGGTCGCGACCTCGAAACCGAGCTTTTCGAGAGTTGCGGCGAGGTCCGTCGCGTCGTTCACGGGATTGTCGAGCGCCGGTGCGTATTCGTAGGCGCCATTGCCGATCAGTAGAGCGACGCGCCGACCCTCCTGGGCGCCGGCTGGCGAGACCAGGAACACGATGAAAACGAGCACCGCGACAAGGCACGGCAATGCACAGGCGAGTATGGAAGCGCCTGGCGACGTCTTTGCGAACTGGATTCTGCCGGCAAGTCCAATCATTCCAATACGTTCGGTTGCGACCTTCCCGTCCGGCCGGACGGGCAGTCAAATTTTGCCCACATAAAGGCCCCGAACAAGCCTGAAATGCGCCATAGGCATCTGTTTTCTCGAAAGCCGTGAAACGTCCGGGCGGGGCAGGCAAGCTTCCCGCCCGACTATCGGGGCATGTGAAACGTCGAGGGGATTGCCGATCATGAAACCCATTGTCTATGCGGCCGCACTCATCCTGTCGTTCGCCGGCCTGCTTTCGTCGGCGGCTGCGCAATCGACGGCGGCATCGGTCTGGCTGCAGAAGAAAAAGGCCAACAGCAACGTTGTCAGGATCGTCACCGGCGGGATCGACAGCACCGCGTTCAGGGCCTCGGCGGAGCTTTCCTCCCTGGTGCGTGACGTGGAGGACCTGCGGCTCGTTCCGGTGATGGGGAAAGGCTCGGTCCAGACCGTCAACGACATGCTCTACCTCAAGGGGATCGACCTCGGAATCGTCCAGACGGACGTCCTCGACTACATCAGGGACAACGGCATCCATGGCGGACTCGACCGGCGGATCCGGTACGTGGCCAAGCTCTACAACGAGGAAGTCCACATCCTCGCCGGCGCCAAGTTCAAGTCGCTGAAACAGCTGGCCGGACGCCGGATCAGTTTCGGACCCAAGAAGGATGGCTCCTTCGTCACCGCGTCGCTTCTCTTCAATCGCCTGAAGCTGCCGGTGAAGCCGGTCTACCTCGCCCCCGGCGATGCGCTCCACCAGCTCAGGGCCGGCGAGATCGACGCCATGATCTATGTCGAGGGCAAACCGCTCGACCTTCTGCGCCGCGTCAGGCCGGAGGACAAGCTGCGCCTGATCCCGATCCCGCTCAGCAACGGTCTGGAAGAAACCTACCTGCCGTCGGCGTTCACGCCGGACGACTACCCGGCGCTGGTGCCGGACGGCCAGCAGGTGGAAACCATAGCGGTGGGAAGCGCGCTGATGGCCTTCAACTGGAAGACCGACACGGAGCGCTACAAGAACATCGCGAAATTCGTCGATGCTTTCTTCGAACGTTTCCCCAAGCTGCAGGAAAACCCGAACCACCCGAAATGGCGCGAGGTCAACCTCTTCGCGCAACTGCCCGGCTGGAACCGGATCCAGGCCGTCGACAAGCACCTCCAGAGCCGCGCCCTCGCCGGTGTGGCCCACTGCCCGGAACCGACATTGCGCGTGGCTTTCGAGCGCTTCTTCACGGAGGTCAACGTGGTGCCGGCCGCGGGAACGCTCTCGGAGGACCAGGCGGAGAACCTGTTCAAGGAGTTCAAGCGCTGGCTTGAAACCAACCCCCAACGCTGATCCGCGGGGGACATCCGCCCCCCGCGACGCGCCCGTACTCGACCTGCCCGGCGCTCCTGCCCGCCTCGCGGCCTTGCGCCCAACCGAAATCGTCCAATCGAGGAGCTTGACGATGACCGTCCCGAATCCGTTCCGTACCGCCAAGTGGTTCCGGTTTGCCGTCTTCTGCGCGGCGATGCTGGCCTGCGCCCCGGCCAGGGCGGAATGGTATCCCGAGCAGCCCGTCGAATTCGTGGTCATGGCGGGCAAGGGTGGCGGGGCCGACAAGATGGCGCGCATGTTCAAGGAGATCATCGAGTCGGAGGAACTCTCGCCGGTCCCGTTCGTGCCCGTCAACAAGCCGGGTGAGTCGGGTGCCGAAGCGCTCGCCTATCTCAAGAAGAACCACGGCAACCCGCACGTTGTCATGGTCACCCTCAACAGCTTCTACACGACCCCGCTTCGCCGGCCGGACCTCGAGATCGACATCCAGAAGTTCACGCCGGTGGCGCGGATGGCCGAGGACACGTTTCTGCTCTGGGTGAACAGTTCATCCCGGATCGACAATCTCGAGGGGTTCGTGAAGGCGGCGTCCGCCAAGGGGCCGAAATGGGTCATGGCGGGGACGGGCAAGTCTTCCGAGGACAACCTGCTCACGGATTTCCTCAACGCCGCCTATGGTCTGAAGATGACCTACAAGCCACTCAAGGGCGGCGGCGCGGTGGCGAAGGAACTCGCCGAAGGCGTCGTCCAGTCGACGGTCAACAACCCGTCCGAGCAGGAGAAGTATTTCGCCAAGGGGATCACCCGTCCGCTGGCCGCCTTCACGCCCGAGCGCCTGACCATGTTCGGCGATGTGCCGACCTTTTCGGAGAAGGGGCAGAACATGGTCTACTTCATGCAGCGGAGCATCGTCGCCCCCTCCGGCATCTCGCAGGACGTCGCGGCGTTCTACCGTGACGTGTTCCGCCAGGTCTACGAATCCAAGGAATGGCAGGACTACATGAACCGGAACAGCCTGCGCGGCCGGTTCGTCACCGACGCGGACCTGAAAGCCTACTGGGCCAAGGAACAGGACATCCACCGGCAGGTGATGATCCGCATGGGGCTCATCAACTGAAGCGGACCGGGACCGACCGTCAGGCGGGACCGTCGGGCCGCGACAGGATGAAGGTCGCCACGGCGACGAGAACCACGGCCTGGACCGCGAGGACAATGCCGGAGAAACCGGCAAACCAGGCGATCATCAACGTCGCCGTCATCGCCGCCACAGCCGCGATCTTCGCGCGCCGGGAAATCCCGCCATTCTCTCGCCAGTTGGCGATCGGCGGGCCGAACCTCGGATGATCCACGAGCCAGTCGTGCAGACGCGGCGAACTTCTCGCGAAACAGAAAACGGCCAGCAGCAGGAAGGGCGTGGTCGGCACCAGCGGCAACACCACCCCGGCGATGCCGCAGGCAGTCGCCAGAAGGCCGGACAGGAGCCAGATGTTCCTCGTCATCTGCAATGCGCGCTCAGGGCGAAGGCAGCGGCGAAACGCCGTTGACCGAGGGGTGCAGCCCCAGCAGCACGACGTAAAGCACGATGGCGGCAACAAGCCGGATCAGGTCGCCCGGACCGAGCGAGCGGGCGAACCGCCCCAAGCTCCCTGGACCGACCGACGCCAGGGTCGTGTTCGCGGCAAGCCGCACCCACTCGTCCTCGCCCAGCACGCGTTTCTTGCGCTTGTCCAGCGCGAACATTCCGCCTATCGCCATGAGCAGGAACAGGCCGAAGAGGATCACGTGGGCAAGATCGCCGTTGGCGACGAGATGGCCGACCGCCCAGAGCGCAAAACCGGCAAGGATCGGGTGGCGCGTCAGGGCGGCGATACCCGGTCTCTCGGGATCGAATCTTTCCGTGCGCCGGCCGCCGAAGGACAGCGGGTTGGCCGCCGCCGCGCCGAACGCGAAAAGGAGACAGGCGACCGGCATGAGCAGGTTCGGCACCAATCTCGTCCAGGGCGCCGGCGCCCAGAGTTCGACATACGGCGCCCGGCCGGCGGCCACGATCAGCCAGTAGAGCAGGACCAGCGAAAGGGCGATATAGATGGCCAGATACGTCCCCACCCCCACACGCGCGGTGAGGTAGCTGCGGACCCCCGTGCGCGGAGGGATGGCGTGGCTGGCGAAGAAAACGGCGAAAGCCGCTACGAATTCTATCCATCCGGACATGTTCTGCTCCTCGCTCGGGCGCACCGGGGTTCAAAGGTCGATCGCTTCTCCATATGCAGCGCGAGCCCCTGTTCGGCAACCTCGACGTTACGGTTACCCGTCGGTGAATCGTCGGCCCCGGTTTTCCGCCCGGGTCATACGGTCTTTCTTTACCGGGGATGGGTATGGTGTACGCACACCCGGGGGCGCAAGGGTGGACGGTTTTCCATGACCCACATCGATCTGCATTTGATGCGCATGCTCCTTGTCGACGACAACAAGCATTTTCTGTCCATATGCTTCGAAGCGCTGCGGGCCTATGGCGTCCGGAAGATCGAGAAGACGACGGATCCTGTCGCGGGTCTTGAAATGCTCCAGCGCGAATGGTTCGACGTCGCCATCGTCGACATGAACATGCCGATCATCGACGGTGCGATGTTCACGCGCCTGGTGCGTTCGGACACGTCCCTGCCGAACACGAACATCGCCATCGTGATGCTGACGGCCTATCACGAGAAAGGGGTCGTCGAGCAGGCCCTGCGGGCAGGTGTCAGCGGCTTCGTCGTCAAGCCGTTCCGGCCCACAGACCTCGTCAAGCGCCTGCATGCGGCCATCGCCAATCCCCTGCCGCGGCCCAACGGACATGCCAGGGTGTTCGAGGGCAACGAACCGGACCGGGAGAAGCTGGACGCGGAAAAGGCGAGGCGAGACCTTCGAGACGAGGCCGGTCCCCCGTGTGCCCCTGACGACGTGGACGCGGACAGGGTGTATCTCTGACAGGGGTCCCGCCCTGCCGTCCACCGGCAATTCCCTTCGTTCGCCGTCAAGTTTGGGGTATGTGGTGACCGTGTCCACTCACCAGCCCGGGACCGAGACTTGACCTTCGACATTCTCCTGCTGCACGGCGCCGTGATGCTCGCGGCCCTGATCCAGACCGCGGTCGGGATCGGATTCGGACTTCTCGCGGGCCCCGTGCTGCTTCTGGTGCTCGGTTCGACCACGGCCATCCAGGTCTCCGCCCTGCTCAGCCTTGTGACCGTGATCACGCTCTATCCCTCGCTCTGGCGCAAGGTCGACCGGCGCCTCTTCGGCCTGCTGGTGGCGGGAACATGCATCGGTGTTCCCTTCGGGGTGTTCGTCTATCTGAACGTCGACATCCGCATCATCAAGCTTCTGGTGGCGTTCGTGGTCCTCGCCATGCTCGCGCCGATTGCCGGGCTGCTTCCGCAGAGCGATACGGAACGTCCCGCCAACACACCCGCCGACCTGTTCATCGGCGTTCTTTCCGGCGCGATGAGCGGCAGCCTCGCCATGCCCGGCCCCGTGCCCGCGGCCTGGATGACGCTCAGGCGCTACGGCAAGGATGCCGTTCGCGCGACGGTCCTCGCCCTCTTCGGCTTTTCCTATCCGGTGATCGTCGCCACGCAGTCCGCCTTCCAGGGCGTGGACACGTACGCCTGGTCGCTGTCGGCGACGCTCCTGCCGGCCACGCTCGTCGGCGTCGTCGGAGGACGCATGCTCGCGCGGCACATCAACGAGACCATTTTCCGCCGTGTGGTGATTGCCATGCTCGCGACAACCGGGATAGCCTTGCTCCTCGACGCCGGAGGCCTGACATGACCGTGGACACGATGACCCGCAACCCGCAACAGCTCGAAACCGCCCTGTCGCGACTGCCCCGCGCACGGCTGGGCCACGCGCCGACACCGATCGACGCCCTGCCGCGGCTCGCGGCGGACCTGGGTGTGGACCACCTCTACGTCAAGCGCGACGACTGTACGGGCCTCGCCTTCGGCGGCAACAAGGTTCGCCAGCTCGAGTTCTATCTCGGCCAGGCCGTGGATCGTGACGCGGACACGGTCCTGATCACCGGGGCGGTGCAGTCGAACTTCGTCCGGCTCGCGGCGGCCGGCGCCCGGACGCTCGGAATGGATTGCCATATCCAGCTCGAGGAAAGGGTTCCCGACCAGACGGCGCTCTACCACGGTTCGGGAAATGTCCTGCTCGACAAGATCCTCGGCGCGACGCTGCATTCCTATCCCGAGGGCGAGGACGAGGTAGGCGCGGACCGCCGTCTCGGCGAGATCGCCGAGGACCTCAAGCGGCAGGGCCGCAACCCCTTCATCATCCCGCTGGCACCGGGCCATGCCCCGCTCGGCGCCCTGGGCTACGTGGTGATGGCGGGCGAACTGCTGCAACAGATCGACGGCCTGCCATCGCGCCCGACCGATATCTTCGTCGCGTCGGGAAGCGGACACACTCATGGAGGACTGCTCTTCGGCCTCAAGTGGCTCGGTTTCGAAGGCCGGCTGCACGGGATCTGCGTGCGACGGCCACGCAACCAGCAGGTGCCCAGGATCAGGTCGCGTTGCCAGGAAATCGCGGAACTTCTGGAACTGCCAAACCCCGTGGAAGACGACGACGTCATCATCCATGACGACGTCCTGGCGCCGGGCTACGGTCGGATGAACGACGCGACCCGCGCCGCGGTGCTGGGTGCGGCGCGCAGCGAAGGGCTCATTCTCGACCCGGTCTATACGGGCAAGGCCCTCGCGGGCCTGACCGAACGGGTCCGCGCCGGTGAGACCGGTTCGACCGTGCTCTTTGTCCACACCGGAGGCACGCCGGCCATTTTCGGATACGACGCATCGTATTTCGGACTCTAGGACGTTTTCGGCGAAAAACCTGTCGCGTGTTTGCGGACTGACGCACGCGGGTTCTATAGTTGGTGCACGGGTTGAGCCAGTGTGCCGGTCCCGTCAGCGCGTCAGACCGGCGAGAACCACCACAATGGGAGGTGCGCCGTGATCGTCTTTCCAGACATAGAAATCCAGGGCGGCAAATGCGTCAATCTCGTCCGCGGCCAGATGGACAAGCCGGTCGTCTATGACCGCGCCCCGATGGATGCCGCGATGTGGTTCGACGGTGACGGCGCGGAATTCCTGCACGTCATCGACCTCGACGCGGTCGCCGACCCGGGTTCCGACGCCAATTCGCAACTCGTGTGCGACATCATCAGGGCCGTGAACGTGCCCGTCCAGATCGCCGGCGGCATCCGCTCCATGAGTTCCGTCGACTGGTGGTTCGAGCACGGCGCCGGACGTGTTGTCTTTTCGACGTCGGCGGTCAAGAACCCTTCCCTGGTGCGCGAGGCCGCGACGAAGTATCCCGGCAAGATCGTCGTCAGCGTTGATGCAAGGGAAGGCCGTGTCGTCGTCGAAGGATGGCGCGAGACCACCGCATTCACGCCCATCGATTTCGCGCGGCAGCTCGAGACCCTCGATCTGGCGGGAATCATCTTCACCGATATCGATCGCGACGACGACTTGCCGGAAAGCAGCCTCGCCGCCACCACGGAAATGGCCACGGAGCTCATCCTGCCGGTGATCGCGAGCGGCACGGTCAAGACCATCGACGATATCTCGACGCTGCGTTACCTGCCCAACATCGCCGGCGCGATTACGGGCCGGGCCCTGTTCACCGGTGCCTTCACGCTGAAGGAGGCGATCGAGGTGGCCCGCGGCTGAGACGCGAGGGTCAGGAGACAGCAGCGTCCCGCGGCACGGACAGGACACGGCCTTCCGCCGCCGAGCGGTAGACAAGTTCCTCGAGAGCCAGGTTGTCGAGATACTCCCGGGCCGTGTTCTCCGCCGGTGTCCCGTCGAGAAGATGCGCGACGACAGCGCTTTGCAATGCGTGCACGCAATCTCCGCCGAACCCCCTGTCCTCCCAGGCATACTCGAGTTCGGTCTCGTCATTCGAGCCGTGATCGCGCAGCCAGATCCGGCCATAACCGTCCAGGCGCAGTACCGCCGAGGCGCCCTCGACGATCATTTCGCCCATAGTGAGCCGGCGGTTATCCGCCGCGTGATCGACGAGCCGGTTGCCGTCGAAAAGCGTCCGGGCGCCGCTCTCGTGTTCCGACAGGATCAACCCGGCATCTTCGCCGGCAATCACGGGGTTGAGTTTGGCCAGATGTGCGAAGACCGACTGGCAGTCTCCGAAAAGATAGCGAAATACGTCGATCAGATGGATCGCGGTCTCGTGGACGAGAAACCGCTCCATGGCCTGGAAATAGGGCTGGCGATCGAGATAGGCATCGGCGCCCTGCCCGTCACCGGGCCGCAGCCGGAAGGTCGCCTGGTAGACCTCGCCGAGCCTTCCGTCATCGAGAAGCGCGCGGATCCTGCGATACCATGGCTGGAAGCGGAAGTTCTCGTGGACGATGATGCGCGTGCCCGCCCGATCCGCGGCGTCAGCCGCCGCGGCCGCCTCGTCGAGGCTGCCGCAGAACGGTTTCTGGCAAATCACGGGTATGCCGCGCTCCGCCGCCATTTCGATGAAGCGGCGATGCGTGGGCGGCGGCGTCACGATATCGAGGAGGTCGGGACGTTCCTCGTCGAGCATCCGCGCAAGGTCCGAATAGGTGCGCTCGACGCCAAACTCCTCCGACGCGGCGGCGGCGAGATCGGGCGTCTGCGCGCACAGTGCCGCCAGTTCGACACGTGGGATGCGGTGCCATGCGTCGTAGTGGAACCGGCTGAAGAAACCGGTTCCGATGACGCAGACCCTGAGCCGGGACACGGGTCAGCCCGCGTCGAAGAACCGTGTGGCGACCAGGATCTTGTTTTCCTGGCGAATGAGGTAACCGGCTTCCGCGGACTTGCGCGTGTAGGCCAGCCATTCCTCGTCCGCCCACATCTGGGCGCGCTTGGCGGTCCGTTCGGCCGCGTCCTTGTAGCCCCAGACATGGACATAGGAATTCACGTCGCCCACATCGGTGAACGCATAGAGCACCGGCTTGCCGAGGATCCGGAACTGCGGAGCCATGCCGAACTGCTCGTAGAGGTCGAGATGCTTGGCCACCGTTCCGGCGTGGCAGTAATAGGTGCGGTGATCGTAGATCATTGAGGCGAGTCCTTTCCTTCTTGTTCGTTCCTGCCGCGCGACGCGGCCAATCGCGCGGGAACCTTATCGCGCACGGATGGCGGGGAAAACGCCCTTCCTGCGATCCGGAACCCGCCCGAGAGCCGTGTTTCAGCGGGCGGTCAGCTCTGCCGCCATGACCGAGATGGTCTGGGTATAGACCTTGGCCTTGTTCCACTGGGTGAGGACGGCGTAGTTCCTGGTGCCCGGCGCCCACCCCTGCCCGCGTTGCCAGCCATAGGCGCGCAGATAGTTCGCGGTCGAGGCGAGAACATCGGGTACGGAACTCACCAGGTTCCGCCTGCGGTCGCCGTCGAAGTCGACGGCGAACTTCATGAACGAGGACGCGAGGAACTGGGTCTGGCCGATCTCGCCCGCCCATGCGCCGCGCATCTGGGACGGCGTCATGTCTCCGCGATGGACGATCGCCAGTGCATTCAGCAACTCGTTGCGGAAAAAGGCCGCGCGCCGACAGTCATAGGCGAGCGTGGCGAGCGAACGCATGACCGACTTGCGGCCCGAGTTTCGCCCGTACCCGGTCTCGAGGCCCCAGATCGCGGTGATGACCGGGGCGGGCACGCCGTATCGTTTTTCGATGCGGGCGAAGGTGCGTGCATGTTTCTTCATGAGCCTGCGGCCCTGGCGGATCATCGCGTTGTTCACGCGGCGGGCATAGAACTGCTTGAAGCTCAGCTTGAAGGACCGTTGCGAGCGGTCGAGCTTGATGACCTGCCGGTCATAGGTGACGTTGGCGAGCGAGGCGGCCACGGCGCGGCGCGATATCCCCTGGGACACGGCCTGCTTCCTGAACCCGGCCAGCCACTGCTGGAACCCGGCGCCGGTGTTGCCACATTGCGCGGCGAAAGCGGGACCGCCGGCGGTCAGCGCCAGGACAAGAAACGTAAACAGGACAACCGTTCGGTACATGGCATGTTTCCTTCACGGAGTGGGCCGGACTATCCGGTCCCAGCATCGCCCCTAAAGCTTAAGACTTGTCTACGCACGTCCGGATGGCGGCCTGCCCGGACAACGGAATTCCACCACCGGACCGGGACACGGCGGAGATTGCCTCTCGACAAGCAGTGAGGACCGGGCCATCTTGACCGGCCCTTGCGAAACGGGAGGTTTTTTCATGCGCCACGGCGGTCAGATCCTTGTGGACCAGCTTGCCCTGAACGGCTGCGACACCGCTTTCTGCATACCCGGCGAGAGCTATCTCGCGGCCCTCGATGGCCTGCATGCTCATCCGGACATCAAGACGGTGATCTGCCGGCAGGAAGGTGGTGCGGCAATGATGGCCGACGCCTACGGAAAACTCACGGGACGGCCAGGCATCTGTTTCGTGACCAGAGGACCGGGCGCGACAAACGCCTCGGCGGGCGTCCACGTGGCGCGCCAGGATTCCACGCCGATGATCCTTTTCGTCGGGCAGATCGGCCGTGACATGACCGACCGCGAAGCCTTCCAGGAAGTGGACTATCGCCAGATGTTCGCGCCGCTTGCGAAATGGGCCGCGCAGATCGACACGACCGAGCGCATCCCGGAGTATGTCAGCCACGCCTACCATCTCGCGACGTCCGGCCGGCCCGGTCCGATCGTTCTCGCCTTGCCGGAGGACATGCTCTCGGCACGGTGCGACGCGCCGGACGCGAAACCCGCCGTCCGCATCGAACCCCGGGCGTCCGAGGCCGACATGGCGGAGCTCGAATCGCTGCTGAAGGGCGCGGAACGTCCGCTCGTCATCGTCGGAGGGCCGCTCTGGTCGGACGAGGCCCGCTCCCGGCTCGAGGCTTTCAGTACCCGCACCAACGTACCGGTCGCCTGCGCCTTCCGCTATCAGGACTATTTCGACAACCGCCACGACAATTATGCCGGAGACGTCGGGATCGGCCCCAACCCGGACCTTGTCCGGCTGGTGCGCGAAAGCGACGTGCTGGTCGCCCTCGGCCCGCGCCTTGGCGAAATGACGACCGGCGGCTACACGCTCTTCGACATTCCCAACCCCAGGCAGACATTCGTCCATGTGTCGCCGGGTGCCGAGGAACTCGGTCGGGTCTATCGGCCGGACGTCGCCATCAATGCATCTCTCGGGTCGGTTGCCGAGGCGCTGGACGCGATGGAGCTCGGCAGCGCCAACAGGCTCGCCGAAAGGACGAGGGCCGCGAACGACAGCTACCGCAAGTGGGTCGCGCCGCACGAAACCCCGGGCGACGCGAAGTTCGAGCAGGTTGTCGCGCATGTGTCGAGCACCCTGCCGGAGAACGGCATCGTGACGAACGGTGCCGGCAACTACGCAGCTTTCGTCGGGCGGTACTTCCAGTACAAGCGCCACCGCACGCAACTGGCCCCGACATCGGGCTCGATGGGATACGGCCTGCCCGCCGCCGTCGCGGCCAAAGCCGTTCATCCCGACCGTCCGGTGGTCTGTTTCGCCGGCGACGGCTGCCTGATGATGACCGTCCAGGAGTTCGCGACCGCCGTGCAGTACGACCTGCCGATCACCGTGGTCGTGTCCAACAATGGCATCTACGGCACGATCAGGATGCACCAGGAACGCGAGTATCCGGGACGGGTGAGCGGCACGAACATGGTCAACCCCGACTTCGCCGATCTTGCCCGCGCCTTCGGCGGCCACGGCGAGAAAGTTACCCGGACGGAAGATTTCCCCGCCGCCTTCGAGCGTGCGCAGGCGTCCGGCAAACCGGCGATCGTCGAGGTGATGACGGATCCGGACGCCGTCAGTCCGCGGGCCACGCTCTCCTCGATCCGCGAGAGGGCCCTGGCGTCGGGCTGATTGCGGTTTCCGCCATCTGCGAGCGCCGGCCCGATTGCGACGTTCCTCCTCGCGGCCCGGTCACGCGCAAGTGATTCCAATTGAAGTTTGCATGCATGGCCCGGCTGTTACCGTCGGTCGACTGAACACGCCTGCGGTGCGTCGCTGCGGTTCGAGCGCCCGGGGTGTTTGTCTCAAAACAAAGCAAGGGGGAATAGACATGCGTGATTTGAGAAGCCGGATGCTGTCGACTGCCGCACTGGTGCCACTGGCCGTCGGCGTGGCGTTCGCGGCCACGGCCGTTTCAACGGGAAACACCGGGCTTTCGAGCCAGGCCCACGCGTCGTGCAATCCATGCGCGGCAACCAAGACCGGCAATCCCTGTAACCCGTGTGCGGCGGCAAAAGCCTGCAACCCGTGCAATCCCTGCAAGGCTTCCGCCTGCAATCCGTGCGCGGCCGCAAAGGCCTGCAATCCATGCAACCCGTGTGCGGCGGCAAAAGCCTGCAACCCGTGCAATCCCTGCAAGGCTTCCGCCTGCAATCCGTGCGCGGCCGCAAAGGCCTGCAATCCATGCAACCCGTGTGCTGCGGCCAAAGCCTGCAACCCGTGCAATCCCTGCAAGGCATCCGCCTGCAACCCATGTGCGGCCGCAAAGGCCTGCAATCCATGCAACCCGTGTGCTGCGGCCAAAGCCTGCAACCCGTGCAATCCCTGTGCGGCCGGGGCAGCCTGCAATCCGTGCAACCCGTGTGGCGCCGCGAACGTGGCTGCAAGTTCGGAGTGCTTCGTGCCACGGATAAAGCAGGCGTCGGCCTGCAACCCCTGCGCAGCGGCCAAGGCCTGCAATCCCTGCAACCCATGCGCGGCCGCAAAGGCCTGCAACCCGTGCGCCGCAGCGAAAGCCTGCAACCCATGCAATCCCTGCGCTGCAGCAAAGGCTTGCAATCCGTGCAATCCGTGTGCGGCAGCAAACGCGTGCAATCCCTGCAATCCGTGCGCGGCCGGTACTGCGGTCGAAATCACCCCGGCCGAATCGGCAACGCTCTACGGGTGCCTCAAGAAGGAAATGACGGCCGCCTACCGCAAGTCGGGCGACCGCTGGGCGCGCCGGTATGGCGAGTGGGAACAGGTCAATACCGACCCCTACCAGTCGGATACGCATGGTGCCCGCCAGGTCAACAACTACGCCAACCATCTGGCGGCGAAAGCCTATTCCGGCTTCGAGGACACCACGCGAATGCCGATCGGCTCGATCATCGCCAAAGACAGCTTCACGGTCACCAAGACCGGTGCCGGCGCCCCGGGTCCGCTTTTCATCATGGAAAAGATGGTGAGAGGCTGGAACAAGGCAACCGCCGACTGGCGCTACACGATGATCATGCCGGACGGCACGGTCTTCGGTCGCACAAGGGACAAGAACACGGCGGGAATGGCGTTCTGTCACGAATGCCACGCCTCGGCTGAAGACAACGACTACATGCTCTTCCTGCCCGAGGAGTTCCGCAAGAAGTAGATCGCACCCTGAAGCGCGGCCCGGCTTCCCGCAAGTCTCCCGGAAACGCCGGGAGGCCGGGCCGAACAGACGCGCGATGACGCCGCCAGTTCACATTACCGCCCGCCAGGAACGTGCCACGCGCGCCTGCATGATGGCCGTGGTGTGCCTGATCATGTTCTGCGGGACATCCGCCCGGTCGGGAGAGACGGTGACGATCCTCACCGGACAGTCACTGGAACTCGGCGATGCGCGACACCGTCTCTACGGCATCGACGCCCCTCGGCCGGGAGACATGTGCCGCCTCCGCGGCGCGCTGCGCGACTGCGGCCGCCTTGCGCGCGCGGCGCTGATGGATCTCACCGCCGGCGCGGTGATCGTCTGTTCGCCGTCGCCCGCCGGCACGAACGGGTCGCGTTGCCTGGCAAACGGCTACGACCTTTCGGAAGGCATGGTCTACACGGGATGGGCCAAGGCCCGTCCGGACGCACCGGAGCGGCTCTCACGCCTCATGTCCGAGGCCAGACGCAAGCACCGCGGACTCTGGCACGCTCCCTGAAGCCTATGGCATGGGAATCTCGAATTCCTTCGGCACGGAATACCCCCGTTGCACCGCGGGGCGGCCGGCGATCTCCAGATACCACCGCTTGACGTTCGGGAACTTGTCCAGGTCGATCTGCTGCCATTCGAAACGCGATATCCAGGGCCAGATGGCCATGTCGGCGATGGAATACTCGTCGGCAACGAAATCGCGCCCTTCGAGACGCTTGTCCAGCACGCCGTATAGACGCAAGGCTTCCTTGCCGAAGCGTTCCTCCGCGTAGGGAGCCTTGCCCGGGTTGAACTTGACGAAGTGGTGCACCTGGCCGAGCATCGGGCCGGCGCCGCCCATCTGCCACATCAGCCATTCGACCGCACGCCACTCGTTCTCGCCGGACGGCAGGAACTTGCCGTGCTTCTTTGCGAGGTAGAGCATGATGGCGCCCGACTCCATGAGCGGCAGACCATTGTCGTGATCGACAATCGCGGGAATCTTGTTGTTGGGCGCGACGGCGAGGAAGTCAGGCGCGAACTGTTCGTCTTCGCTGATATTCACCGCGTGCACGGTGTAGTCCACCCCAAGCTCCTCGAGCATGATGGAAACCTTGCGGCCGTTCGGGGTCGACCATGTGTACAGATCGATCATTGTCGGTCCTTTTCCTAGTCAAAAATCCGGATGGTGCAGTAGGCATGGGCATGCCGCGCACTGTCAACGCGGCCTCCCGCAGTTTTTCGGCATTCAGAAACCGGCGAGGCCGGCATGGGGCGTCAGTTTCCGGCGAGTTCGATCTTCGGCCCGCCCTTCTTGCGTTCCTCCAGCACACGGTCGAGCCAGTCGGGATCCATCTCGGGGACCGAAGACAGGAGAACCTCCGTATAGTCATGGTGCGGCGGCTTGAACATTTCCTCCCTGGACGCCGCCTCGACGATGCGCCCCTGGTACATGACGACGACTTCGTCGGCGATCGCTCGCACTGTGGCGATGTCGTGGGTGATGAACATGTAGGCCAGTTCGAGCTTGCGCTGCAGGTCGTCAAGCAGGCGCAGGATGCCTTCGGCGACGATCTGGTCGAGCGCCGAGGTGACCTCGTCGCAGATGATGAATTCCGGGTCCGCCGCCAGCGCCCGGGCAATGCAGATCCGCTGTTTCTGCCCGCCTGAAAGCTCGCCGGGGAAGCGGTCGATGAAGTCGGCCGGCTCCAGCTCGATCAGCCTGAGCAGGTCCCGGATGCGCTCCTCCGCCTGCTTGCCGCGGATCCCGAGATAGAAGGCGAGCGGCCGGCCGATGATGTCGCGCACGCGCTGGCGCGGATTTATGGCGGTGTCCGGCATCTGGTAGATCATCTGGGCGTGGCGCAACTGGTCGCGCGTGCGTTTGCGGTAATCCGGCGGCAGGGGTTCACCGTTGTAGAGCACCTCGCCCATGCCGGGACGTGGCGGCAACAGACCGGTTATGACGCGCGCGGTGGTGCTCTTGCCCGACCCCGATTCCCCGACGATGGCCACGGTCCGGCGCTTGTAGATGTCGAGCGATATGTCCTTGAGCACGTCGACGGGACCGTAGCCCGCCGTAACGTTGCGGACCTGGAACAACGGCTTCTCGCCGGATGCGACGGGCACGGGTTCGGTGCTGAAACTGCGCACGGCCCAGAGAGACTTCGTGTAATCCTTCTGGGGGTTCGACAACATGGTCCGTGTGTCGGCCTCCTCGACCAGATTGCCGTAGCGCAAAACCATGATCTTGTCCGCCATCTGGGCGACGACGGCGAGATCATGCGTGATGTAGATGGCGGCGGTGTTGAACTGGTCGACGACGTCGCGAATGGCGGCAAGCACCTCGATCTGCGTCGTCACGTCGAGGGCCGTCGTCGGCTCGTCGAAGATGATGAGGTCCGGTCGGCAGGCCATGGCCATGGCCGTCATGGCGCGCTGCAGCTGCCCACCACTGACCTGGTGGGGATAGCGGAACGCGATGACGTGGGGCTCGGGCAGCTGAAGGCGCTCGAACAGTTCGATACCGTCTTTCTCGGCTTCCGCCTTGGAGCTCACACCGTGCTGGACCGGGCCTTCGGTGAACTGGTCGATGAGCTTGTGCGCCGGATTGAACGAGGCAGCCGCGCTCTGGGCCACGTAGGAAATGCGGACGCCGCGCAAGGGCCGCTTTCTTTCTTCCGGCGCCTTCGCGAGGTCGACGCCATCGAACATGATCGTGCCTTCGGTGATCCGGCAACCGGGGCGGGCGAAGCCCATGGCCGCCAGCCCGATGGTCGACTTGCCGGCCCCGGACTCGCCGATCAGGCCAAGCACCTCACCACGGTTCAGCGTCAGGTCTATGCCACGGACGATTTCAGTCCACTGGTCATCGGCCTGGCCCTCGATCTTCAGGCCGCGAATTTCGAGAAGCAGATCGCCTTTCTCACCGCGTTCGCGGTCGTCCTCACTAGTGCTCATCGCGCAAACCACTCGTCTTGTGCAGGAACCAGTCGACAACGAAGTTGACGCCCACCGTCAGCAGCGCGATCGCGCCGGCAGGCAGCAGCGGCGTGTAGTCGCCATAGGAGATCAGGGTCGCGTTGTCGCGCACCATCGAGCCCCAGTCGGCGGTCGGTGGCTGGATGCCCAGCCCCAGGAAGCTCAGCGCGGCGATGGTCAGGAACACGAAGCAGAAACGCAGGCCGAACTCGGCCACCAGCGGCGGCATGATGTTGGGCAGGATTTCGCGCCCCATGATCCAGCCCAGCCCCTCGCCGCGCAGCTTCGCCGCCTCGACGAAGTCCAGGACGACGACGTTCATCGACACCGCCCGCGCCAGCCGGAACACGCGCGTCGAATCGAGCACCGCGATGATGATGATCAGCACGGGGATGGAGGTACCGAAAATCGTGAGCAGGAGCAGCGCGAAGATGAGCTGCGGGATCGCCATCAGGATGTCGACGATGCGGCTCATTATCTGGTCCGTCCAGCCCCCGACAACCGAGGCGATGACACCGGCGACGCCGCCGATCATGAAGGCCAGCAGCGTGGTCACGAAGGCAATGCCGACCGTGTTCCGCGCGCCGTAGAGAATGCGGGTGAGCATGTCGCGCCCGAGATTGTCGGTGCCCAGTGGATGGGTGGTGGTCCACTCCTCGAACTGGGAGCCGACGATCTCCGATTCGCCGTACGGGCTGATCACCGGCGCGAACAGGGCCACGAACACGTAGAGCAGGATGACGCCGACACCGAACTTCGCGGTGATCGGAGCCTTCTTCAGTTCGCGCAGGCTGTCGCGGAACCAGTTTCGTTCGCGCCTCGGAGCCGCGACCTTGGAGTCGATGTCCAGATCCGGAGATGGGTTGTTGTCGGTCACGTCGCCCTCACCGTGGATGCAGCAGCCGCGGATTGGTCAGGATCGACAATATGTCCGCGGTCAGGTTGAGAAGGATGTAGGTCGCCGCGAAGATCATGCAGCATGCCTGCACGACGGGAATATCGCGCTTCTGCACCGAGTCGACGATAAGCTGGCCCAGCCCCGGATAAACGAAGACCACTTCGACCACCACGACGCCGACGATAAGATACGCCAGATTGATCACGATCACGTTGATGATCGGCGCCCAGGCGTTGGGCAGGGCATGGTGGACGATGACCCGGGCCCGCTTCAAACCCTTGAGGTTCGCCATTTCGATGTAGGAACTGGCGAGCAGGTTGATGATCGCCGCACGCGTCATGCGCATCATGTGCGCAACGACCACCAGCGTAAGGGTCAGCGCCGGCAGGAAGGTGCGGTAGATCCGCTCTCCGAGCGGCATGTCGATATCCACCTTGGAGAGGGACGGGAACATGCCCGCGTTGATGGCCAGCACGAGGATGAGGATGTAGGCGACGAAGAATTCCGGGAAGGAAATCGAGGACAGCGTCGCGACATTGACCGTCCGGTCGAACCAGGAATTGCGGTACAGAGCCGCCAGCAGGCCCAGCGTGACCGCGAGCGGCACGGAGATCGCCGCGGCGACAAGTGCGAGGAACAGCGTATTGAGGAAACGGACCCCGATGAGTTCCGAGATCTCGCGCTGGCTTGCCAGCGACTTGCCGAAGTCGCCCTGGAGAATGTCGAAGAGCCAGGCGAAATAGCGGATGTAGGGCGGCTGGTCGAGACCGAGCTCACGCCGGAAGGCCGCCACCGTCTCGGGCGTGGCCGACTGTCCGAGTATTTCCTGTGCAATGTCGCCTGGGAGAAATTCGACGCCGATGAAGATGATGACCGAAACCGCGAAGAGCACCAGCACACCCAAGCCGAGGCGCTGGAGGATCATAGTTACGATTTTTCCCATGGACCGCGTCGCCCTCTCCTGTCCCCTCAACGGCCGAACGCTCAATGCAGCGGCCACGCAAAGGCAGGGCGCCCTGACACACTGTCCCGATGGCGGGGCTGGTCACGGATACTGACGCACTTCAAGCCGGTTTGCTATTTCTGCAATTCGTTCCGGCAGTTATGCGAGTGCGCCGGCTGGACCGTCACGCCTCTCCCTCTTGCGGAGGTCATGCTGTCACATTTGTCAGGATATCCGCAAGTCCCATACGCGGCCTTTTGAACACCTGCGAGGCCCTCCGCGGGAGCGGTCGCTCAGGAACCGGTGAAATTCGGTTTGCGTTTCTCGACGAAGG
Source organism: Hyphomicrobiales bacterium (assembly GCA_965227875.1). Lineage (GTDB taxonomy): Bacteria > Pseudomonadota > Alphaproteobacteria > Rhizobiales > JAJFHC01. The sequence goes on along the minus strand of OZ245783.1, from coordinate 3,487,848 downwards.
CCCGGATTCCCTCCTGGCCATCCGCCGACGACGCCTGAACCGCGATCGCGCGGCTTTCCGCCTCCATCTGCGCCTCGAGACCCTGGGAGAACGTATCGTTGAGGAGCGACTTGACCGCTCCGTAGGCCTGCGTCGGGCCCGAGGCGAATGCGGCGGCCTGCGCACGGGCCTCGCCGGCGAGCGCCTCGTCGTCGACGACACGATCGATCATGCCGTACTGAAGTGCCTCGTCGGCACTCAGAACCCGGTTGGTCAGCATGAGTTCCCGCGCCCGCCGCAGTCCGATGAGCCTGGGCAGGAACCAGGACGAGCTGCCGTCGGGCGACAGGGCCGCCGCCGTATAGGCAAGGCAGAATTTGGCCGACCGGGCGGATATGACGATGTCGCCGGAGATCGCGAAACTCAGTCCGCCGCCCGCCGCCGTGCCGTTGACGGCGATGACGACCGGTGCGGCCATGCGGTTGAACAGGGAAATGGCGGCATGGAAGGCGTGCGTCATGCGGATGACCACGTCGCCAACGTCGTTGCCCGCCTCGCGGAAGAACTTGATGTCGCCGCCGGCACAGAACATCTTGCCGTTCGCCGATATCAGAACCGCCCTCACCCCGTCGTCCCGGTCGCACCGGATGGCTGCGTCGTGAAGTTCCTCGCACATGGTCAGGGTCAGACCGTTGGCGGAGTCCGGCCGGTCGAGCACGATGTTCGCCACGCCGTCCTCGACCGAAAACTGTATCGTCTCGTAGTCGCTCATCTCGTTCCTCAGGCTTTCGAAGGTGCGGGCGGAAGCGCATAGGTTCCCACCACATGGGCGCAGTCCCGGCCGTCATCGGCGGTCGACAGCATGGTGTTGCAGAAACACATGGTGCGGCCCATGCGCATTATCCGGGCGGTGAGCAGCAGGTCGCTGCCGGCGGCCGGCCGCATGTAGTTGACGGTCATGTCGACGGTCCCGATGGGCACGAATCCGCCGAGCGCGGAAGAGATGGCGATCACCATGGCCGTGTCCGCGGCGGAGACCATGGCCTGGCCGCAGACCATGCCCCCCACCCGGCAGAGCTTCTCCGAGAACGGCAGCCTCAGGTCAGCGGAGTCCGGGGTGACTTCTTCCACGCTCAGCCCGAGTTCGAGCACCCACGGCGCGAACATGTCGGCGAGGATCTTCTCGCCGTCGGCAACGGTGAAAGACGTTTCCGGCACCCGGTTCTTCCTATCTCAACGCGTCGAGCACGCGGACCCAGCTCCGGATCCCGTGGTGGTAGCTCGACAGGTTGTACTTCTCGTTGGGGCTGTGGATCCGGTCGTCATTGAGGCCGAAGCCGATGAGCAGGCTGTCCATGCCGAGGATACGGCGGAAGCTCTCGACAACCGGGATGGAGCCGCCGCAGCCCATCATCACGGTTTCGCGGCCGAATTCCTCGTTCAGTGCGCCGGCCGCCTTCTGCACATGCGGCGTGGTCGTATCCACCTCGATGGCCGCGCCCGCGCCATGGTCGATGAACTCGACCTTGCAGTCGGACGGCAGCCGGTCGCGCACGAACTGCTTGAAGGCGTCCCGGATGGCGAACGGGTCCTGCTTGCCGACAAGGCGGCAGGTGATCTTGGCGGATGCCTTCGAGGGAATGACGGTCTTGGTTCCCTCGCCGGTGTAGCCGCCCACGATCCCGTTGATTTCGCATGTGGGCCTCGACCAGATCTGTTCGAGCACGCTTCGTCCGGTTTCCCCGGCAGGATTGGCGAGTCCGATCTCGCCCAGAAACGCGGCTTCGCTGAAATCGAGGTTCCGCCATTGCTCCTGCACGGTTTCCGGAATTTCCGGCACCCCGTCGTAGAAACCCGGAACCTGCACCCGGCCGTCATCGTCCCGCAGATCGGCCATGATGCGGGTCAGGACGTGGATCGGGTTTCGCGCCGCGCCGCCATACATACCCGAATGCAGGTCGAGATCGGGACCGGTGACCACGACCTCGATACCGAGCAGGCCGCGCAGCATGGTCGTGATGGCAGGCGTCTTCGCGTCCCACATGCCGGTGTCGCAGATAAGCGCAACGTCGGCTGCAAGTTCGTCGCGGTTGTCCTCGAGGAACGTGTCCAGGTTGACGCTTCCGCATTCCTCCTCGCCCTCGATGATCATCGTGACCCGGACAGGCAGTTCGCCGTGATCCTGAATGTAGGCGCGACAGGCCTCGACGAAGGTCATGAGCTGGCCCTTGTCGTCGCAGGCGCCGCGCCCGACGATCTGACGCGCGCCGTCCGGACCTTCGACGAGGCGCGGTTCGAATGGCGGCGCATCCCAGAGGTTGAGCGGGTCGACGGGCTGGACGTCATAGTGCCCGTAGAACAGCACATGGAGCGCATTGCCCCGTCCGGGCGGGGCATAGTGGGCCACCACCACCGGGTGACCCGGCGTGTCGCGGACCGAGGTCTCGAAACCAAGCCCCTCGAATTCGCCGTTGAGCCACTCCGCCGCCTTGCGGCAGGCCTCGGAATAGGCGGTATCGGTGGAAATGCTCTCGATCCGCACGAGGTCGAACAGGCGTTCGAGGCTCGCATCGAGGTTCGCGTCGGCGTGGTCTAGTACGGACTGGATGTCTTCGCTCATGTATCGGGTTCTCGTTCTGGAGTGACGGCGTCTGCATCAGCCGTGTAGCTGGAGCCGGCAAGGATAAGTTCGCTCGCATGGATTTGCCAGTGCCGATTCTCGCTCCGAAAGCCCCGTCGAGCGCAGGATCGAAGGCACCGCAATCATGATCCGGACGTTGGAGACGCCGACCGACGCCTAACAGGCAACTACGTTCACCGCGAGACCGCCCTGGCTGGTCTCCTTGTACTTGCTCGCCATGTCGCACCCGGTCTGGCGCATGGTCTCGATGACGGCGTCCAGGGAGACGTAGTGCGTACCGTCTCCCTTGAGCGCGAGAGATGCTGCGTTGATGGCCTTGACAGCGCCCATCGCGTTGCGTTCGATGCAGGGGATCTGCACGAGCCCGCCGACGGGATCGCAGGTCATTCCGAGATGGTGTTCGAGCCCGATTTCCGCGGCGTTCTCGATCTGCGAATTGGTGCCGCCAAGCGCTGCGGCGAGCCCGGCGGCCGCCATGGCGCAGGCCGAGCCGACCTCGCCCTGGCAGCCCATCTCCGCGCCCGAAATGGAGGCGTTGAGCTTGATGAGCGAACCGACGGCCGTGGCGGCCAGAAGGAAACTGACGATGCCGTCATCCGTGCTGGCGGGGAAGAAATCCCGGTAATACCGGATCGTCGCAGGGATCACGCCGGCTGCGCCGTTCGTGGGTGCGGTGACGATGCGTCCGCCGGCGGCGTTTTCCTCGTTGACGGCAATGGCGTAGAGGCTCGTCCAGTCGATGCAGTCATGGGGCAGCTTGGCGTTGCGTCCGGCATCGGCAACCAGTTCGCGGTGAATGCCGGCGGCCCGTCGGCGCACGGCGAGGCTGCCCGGCAGCTTGCCGTCCGCGGACAGCCCCCGGTCTATGCAGCCGGACATCACCCCCCAGATGCGCATGATGCCGTCGCGCACCTCCTGTTCCGGACGCCTGGCACACTCGTTGGCCATGACCATCTCGACGATCGTCTTCGACGACCGTGAGGCCATGTCGAGCATTTCCCCTGCGGTCCGGAAGGGAAACGGCAGGTCCGCATCGTCGAGGATCACCGGTGCCGTGGACGCAAGTTCCTCCTCGCTCGCGATGAATCCGCCGCCGATCGAGTAGATCACCCGTCTGGAAAGAACGTTCCGGTCGGCGTCGAAAGCGGTGAACTGCATGCCGTTCGAGTGCGCGGGAAGGATATGGTCATAGTCGAGTTCGAGGTCATGCTCCTCGACAAAGGGGATCCGGTGTGTCCCGAGCAAACGGATGGCGCCGGTCGACCGGATGGTGTCGAGAATGCCGTCCACGTCGTCCGGGTCGATCCGGTCCGGACGCTCACCGGCAAGACCAAGCTGGATGGCGGTATCGGTGCCGTGTCCCTTGCCGGTAAAGGCCAGGGATCCATGCAGGGAAACGTGAACCCGGGCAACCTTGCCGAAATCGCCCGCGGCCTCGAGTTCCTCGAGAAAGGCCCGCGCGGCCACCATCGGTCCCACCGTATGGGAACTGGACGGACCTATGCCGATCTTGAACAGGTCGAAGACACTTGCGGTCATGGCGCACCTCTCGGGTGAAGGGCAACTTGCAAGCTCCGCGCTTGCGATCTTCGCATATCGGGCAACCGGCGGCCAATTACTGTTGCAGTCGCGACATGTCTGTCCACGCAAGCGACGGACAGTGTCCTGAAGCCCGGCAAATCAGTCGCGCAGGGCGGGAATTTCCGTCGCGCCATGGCGCGTGCGCCGGTCGTAGTCAACGTCACGGCGATTGTACCGCCGGACGATCCGCTTACCCAGGGCGTTGGCGGCGCGCGCAAGTTCGTCGCAGGACCGGCGCGGTTTCATGCGGGCAATGGCGGCATCGATATCGCGCGCCGCTGAAATGCCGTGCCGGGCGTGCCGGTCCTCGTGCTTGCGCAGGGCCGCCATCGTGCGCCGCCAGGACCTTTGCAGATTGGTGCTTCCGGCCGCGATGTTGCGCCAGCGCGGCATCCGGTATTTCACCGATACGGTCGTGTCCACGGACGTGATCCGACATCCCTTGGCGTCCGACCGGTATCGGTACTTCCAGTTCACGTACCAGTTTACCTGTGCCCACTGCCGCGATCCGTCGTTGCGGTCGACGGGTCCTCGCCGGTCCATCGCCCGCTGCAACTGCCGGGCGGTCTTTCCCTTGATGTCGTAGTGTGAGACCGACTTCGTGACCTTTACGCGGGCTTTGGCCGAGGGCGCGAATCCGGCCACGGCGAACACCGCCGCAATGGCGACGACGGACAGCGCAAACAGGCGCTGCCCTGGTCCACTCGGAAAGCGCGAAGCCCCTCCCCGCCGGTTCCCCGGAACGAAACGATGCAGGGAACGGCGGAAGGACACGACGCCCTAGCCTCCCAGGAAGAGGCGGCCGACGTCGGGGTCGTCGAGAAGCTCCTTGCCGGGACCTGCCTTGGCCAGCTGCCCGGAGACAAGGACGTAGCCGATATCGGCGAAATCCAGTCCCTTCTTGGCGTTCTGCTCGACCATGACGATGGTCTTGCCCTCGGCGTTCTGCAGGTCGTCCAGGATCTCGAAGACCATGTCGATATAGCGCGGTTCGAGGCCGATGGAAGGCTCGTCGACGAGCAACACGTCCGGGTTCATCACCAGCGCCCGGGAAATCTCAAGCAGGCGCCGTTCACCGCCGGAAAGCACGCGAGCAGGCTGCGAACGACGATTGGCCAGACGGTCGTACTTCTGGAACACCTTCTCTGCCGCTTCCTTGGCCTCGTCCGTGCGCTCCTTGAGGAAACCGCCCATCCAGAGGTTTTCTTCCACGGTCATGTTCGGGAAGACGGAGTTGTCCTGGAGGATGTAGGCGATCCCCGCGTCGCGCAGCTTCTCGTTGGGCTGCTTCTTCGTGACGTTCTTGCCGCCGACAATGATCTCGCCGCCATAGATGTTGGTGAAGCCGAAGATGGAGTGCAGCACCGTGGACTTGCCCGCGCCGTTGGGTCCGATGAGACACAGCGACTGGCCGCTGCCGACCCTCAGCGAGAAGTTGTGGAGGATCTCCATGGCGCCGTAGCCGGCGCGCAGCTCGTTGATCGAGAGGAAGGTCTCGCCGTTGACGAGCTTTTCGAGTTCCTCCGGCTTCGGCGCTTCGCCGGCGATCTTCTGCGCTTCGCGCGCGACGTCGTCGACGGACAGCACAGTGGATACGTCGCCGCCCCCGTAACCGCTGAGCCGGCTCTTGCCCTTCTGTTCCTCGGCGCCGCCGGCGCCGTTGTTTTCTGTCGCTGCCATCAGTGTGCTCCCAGATATGCGTCGATCACGCGCTGGTCGTTCTGGATCTCTTCCGGCGTTCCTTCCGCGAGAAGTTCGCCGTGGGCCAGACAGTAGATATGCTGTGCCAGGTTCATCACCACGCGCATGTTGTGCTCGATGACGAACAGCGTGATGCCGAACTCCTGGTTGGCCCGGATGAGCCGGTCGATGAGCCCGTTGATGAGCGTCGGGTTGATGCCCGCCGTCGGTTCGTCGAGCATCAGCACTGTGGGTTCGTTCATCAGGGCCATGGCGAACTCGAGAAGCTTCTGCTGACCGAAGGACAGCGATCCCGAACGCAACAGCCGCTTCTCGTAGAGCCCGACGAAATCAAGCAGGTGTTCGGCCCGTTCGAAGTCCTTCTTCGAGTTGCGGCTGAACATGTCCGAAAAGCCCATCTTCCGGTGCGGCATGGAGATCAGCATGTTCTCCACGCAGTTCATGGCCGTGTAGATACGGGTCTGCTGAAAGGTTCTCAGCAGGCCCAGGCGCGCGATGTCCTGGACCTGGAGCTTGGAGATCTCCTGACCCTGGAACTTGATCGAGCCCTGGTCGATCGGGTGATAGCCCACGATGGAGTTGAACAGCGTGGTCTTGCCCGAACCGTTAGGTCCGATCAGGGCGGTAATCGCCCCGTCTTCGACGTCGATGGATATGTTCTTGTTCGCGACGACGCCGCCGAACGACTTGCTCGTGTCGCGTACTTCGATGATCGCACTCATTCGGCGGCCTCCGCACTGGCGTTTTTCTGTTCGACACGGATACCGAACCATTCAGGCTTCTTGTGCATGAGCCAGCCGAGCACGCCATCCTGGAAGTATACGACGGTCACGACGATCAGCGCGCCGAGCGCAACCCACTGCCAGCCGAGGAAATAGTTCCAGGTCACTTCCTTGAAGACGTGGAACATGATGGCGCCCACGACCGGCCCCCAAAGCGTGCCCTTGCCGCCGAGCAGCACGCACACGACCATGAAGATCCCGAGATTGATGGTCTGGTAGGCGGTCTCGAGCGGCTCGAAGTGGATGAGCTGAAAGCCCGAGATGCCACCGGCGATGCCGACGAAGAAGGCCGCGATCGACCAGGCGATGAGCTTGTAGCGCAGGGTGTGGATCCCCATGCCCTCGGCCTTCGCCTCGTCATCCCGGATGGCGTTCAGCGCCCGTCCGAAGCGGGTTTCGTAGAGCCACTTGGAGAACAGGAACACCGCCACGCCGAGGCCCGCGAACAGGAAGTAGAAGAATATCTTACCCTGGTCGAGATCACCCGGATAGACGGGCAGCGCAATCCCCTGCCCGCCGCCGATCCAGTCCCAGTTCGAGACCAGTTCGCCGGCCGCGATGGCGACGCCGAGCGTACCGATCGCGAAATAGGGACCGCGCAGGCCGAAGGTGATGAAACCGACGATGATGGCGGAGATCGCGCAGAAAATCCCCGCCCCGATGCAGCCGAGGATGAGGCCCGTGAAATATTCGGCCGACGTGAACTTGAACGTCCCACCGCCCGACGCGTCGGTGTATTCGCCGACATTGTAGACAAGCGCGATGGCGATGACCGCCGCGACATACATCCCCGTTCCGTAGAAGAAGATGTTCCCCAGCGAGTTGTATCCCATCTGGCCGCCGGTCATGTCCCAGGTGATGGCCACGATGATCATCAGCCAGAGCGTCGCCAGTTGCGTCCCGAAAGCGGGAAACAGGAAAGGTGCCGCAATCGTGATGACAAGAATTCCGGCGTAGAGAAGAATTTTCGGCATTGTCATGGCGCCCTCCTACTCCAGAACCTGCCGGACGCGGCGCTGTTGCGCGAGCCGGATCATGAGGACGATCAGCAGCAGCAGAACGGCGATCGCCTGCTGGTAGCCGATGCCGAAGATGTGCGCACCGTACTGTTCCAGCGCGCCGATGCCGAGGCCGGCCGCGATCACGCCGGGAAGGTTCCCGAGCCCGGCCGCGGTCACGATCACGAAGGACCGGATCGAATAGGTGATGCCGTAGAACGGCTGGATCAGCCACACCATGACGATGATGGCGCCTGCCGCGCCGCAGATCGCGGCGTTAAGCGAGAATGTGAAGGCATAGACCTTCTCGGTGTCGATGCCCATGACCCGGGCCGCACGCGCGTTCTGTGCCGTCGCGCGGATGGCCTGACCCATGCGGCTGCGCTTCATGAAGATGACGACGCCGACCGCGAGAACGGCCGCCATGAGCACCCCGACGATCTTGGCGACGGGCAGGTCGACGAATTCGTGCAGGTAGATGGTGTCGTAGTCGAGCTGGATGCTCTGGGTATCGGATCCGAAGAGCAGGTTGAGGATCTGAGCGATCATGATGGCAAGGCCGAAGGTCGCCAGGAGCGACGTGAACAGGTCACGGCCGATGACACGCGAAATCACGGTCTTGTAGATGACCCAGCCAATCCCCCAAAGCACGACGAAGGCGACCGGAACACCGAGAAGCGGCGGCATGCCCTTCTGCGTCAGGTACCAGGCGACGTAGCCGCCGGCGATGACGAAGTCGCCCTGGGCGAGGTTCTTGACGTTCATCACACCCCAGACCAGTGCGAGCCCGTAGGCCGCGACGGCGAAGAGCGCCCCGACCATCACACCATCCAGGATAATCTTCAGGTTGACGACAGGATATTCGATAAGAAGGGAAATATTCCCGATGATCTGATCCATGAGCCCGGCCCCCTCGACCGGCAACGACTGACTTGATCTAATCCCCCCGGGACCGCACGCCGTCCCGCCTTACTGGACCGAAGCCCGGTCACTTTCAGATGACCGGGCTTCGGGTGTTTGCTGTATTTGCCTTACTGAGCCTTGCGCGGCCAGTTCAGCTTGTGAGACGCGAACTTGGACGGCGCGACCACGTTGTAGGCACCATCCTGGATCTGACGAAGCACCATCGGCTTGGCAATGTTGTTGCCCGCTTCGGAGAACTTGATGCCGCCGTAGAACGTCTGCATGTCGGTCGCGGCGAGTGCGTCGCGCACTTTTTCCTTGTCCAGCGAACCGGCACGCTCGAAGGCGTCCTTGAAGACATACACGGCTGCGGAAGCCTGTGCGGTCTGGTAAGGCACCGTCTTGTCCTTGTACTCCGGATAGGCTTCCTTGAACTCCTTCTCGTAGTTCGCGGCGGTACCGAAGATCGGATCTTCGTAGGTCAGGGTTTCGGCCCACTGCGTCGAACACAGGATGTCGTTCGCAGCCTTGCCGAACTGGCCGACCACGTCGGCGGCTTCACAGTGCGTGATCGCGACCATCGGGACGTCGACCTTCTGCTCGTCGATCTGACGGACGGCGGTCGCAGCACCCTTGGAGTGACCGGACACGATAAGCACGTCAGGCTTGATGAGCTTCACCTTGGTCAGGATCGCGCTCATGTCGGAGAGGTCGCGCGGCAGCTTTTCGTCGATGACGATCTGCATGCCGTACTTCTTGGCGTCATCGAGAACACCGGCGCGGATGTCGAGCGAGAACGGATCGTTCTCGACAGCCACGGCGACCTTGACGGAAGACGGCTTCTTGCCTTCCTTCTCGGCCATTTCGGCGGCGAGCGTCACGGCCGAAGCGAGATACTGCTCGGACGTCGACAGAACCGCGAAGAGGTACTTGTAGCCCTTGTTGAAGAGCGAGCGCGATGCGCCTTCCGCTTCAACCATCGGGATCTTGTACTTCTCCGTCACCGGCGCGATCGCCTTGGTCAGGCCGGAGGAGTATGGGCCAAGCATGTATTGCATGCCGTCCTGGTTGATCAGGCGTTCGGCCAGCGTCGCCCCGCGGTCACCCTTGGATTCGTCATCGTAGTAGGTGACCTTGAAGTTGTAGCACTTGTCGCCGATCTTCACGCCGCCGTTTTCGTCGATCTTCTTGATCGCGAACTCGTAGCCGTTCTTGGCGTGGATGCCGTTGGTGGCGTATTTGCCGGTCAGCGAGATTGCCGATCCGATCGGCAGTTCCTCACAATCCATTGCCGAAGCCGTACCCGGCACGGCAAAGGCCAGCGCAACGCCCGCTGCAAGCAGCGCCTTGTTGAGCCGGCTCTTACTGGTTGAAAGTTTCGTCATATTTCCTCCCATAGGGTTGCGAACATGTCGCGACAAAACCGGCACGGAACGCTCAGGCGGTCCTGCCCGGTTTCAAATCCGGCGGCCGACACATGCAGCCGGCGGAACTCTTCGATGGGGCTTGCAGGCCCTTCCTGTCTCACTCCGGTCTGCCGCGGCCGAGCCGTTCGGACAAACCTTTCCATTTCCTCCTGAGGCGACCCTGTTGTTCCATGTCCGGTCTTCGCGCCGGAAACGGGCTGCCTTCGATCAATTCAGTCTGTCCAAGGACGGCCTGACGATCAATGATTTTATCACGCACCCTAACCTTATGAAAATATGAGATAAAATTCAATCATTCGTCTCCATCGGCAATGTAATGGATGGATTTCCGCCTATGAATCGCGGCCGTCAGACATAGTCCTGTCGCCGCAGCCCGTACTTGCGCAACTTGTCCTGCAGGGTTTTCCGCGGAATTCCGAGATCGATGTAGGTCGCTTTCACGGAGCCGCGATTCGCCCGAAGCGCCTGTTCGATGACGGTCCGCTCGAACGCCGCGACACGGTCGGGCAGCGGATCGGAAACGAACCCGTCCGGGTCGCCATGGCTGCCGAGCGAGAGACCGCGCCCCAGCACGAACCTCTCCGCCTCGACGGCCAGTTCGTCGAGATTGCCGGGCCAGTCATGAAGGAGAATCCGTTCCACTTCCGTATTCGGCAGTTCGGGCGGCGAGACCGAAAAGCGCGCCGACGCCCTGTCGGCCATGGCGCGGAACAGGTGGAGGCGATCCTGTCCGCGCAAGCGCACCGGGGGGACGTCGACGAAATGCCAGGCGGGAGCGTCCTCGGCCACGAGGATGTACCTGCGCCCCGTGTCCGGTTCGGTCGGCGGTCGGCGTGACACGATGAGCCGCGCGCCGATTTCGCCATCCCGCCGCATGCGATCGATGCGCGCCCTGACGGTTTCCGACAGCTGCCCCGCATCGTTGAGGAAGAGCGTCCCGCCGCGCGCCGCCGCGATCCGCCCGCCGGACCTCTGTCCGCCCCGGCTTCCGAACAGTTCCAGTTCGGCGAAATTCGGAGCGAGTTCGGCACAGTTGACCGGAACGAAAGGCCGACCGGGTCCACGACCGTCATGGATTGCCCGGGCCAGTTCCTCGGTTTCCAGTCCGGCCTCCGCATTGAGGCAGACATCGATGTCGTGGGCGGCAATCTCGGCGACCCGCGCCCTCAGTCGCCTGACCGGCGCGGACAGGCCGACGACGCCGGCCTGCTGGACATTGTCGCATTCGAGCCGCAGACGGCGGTTCTCGAGCACAAGTTCGCGTTTCTCCATCGCCCGGCCGATGACGGTGACGAGCAGCTCCGTCGAGAACGGTTTTTCGATGAAGTCGTGCGCCCCGTTGCGCATTGCCTCCACCGCGAGCTGCACGTCGCCGTAACCCGTCATGATCACGACCGGCAGGTCATGATCGACCGAACGTGCGGCCTCGAGTACCGAAAGACCGTTCATCGACGGCATCCGGAAATCCGTCAGCAGGACCCCTTCGAAATCCCGATGGATCTGCTGCAGGGCCAGCTGCGGGTCCGCGTAGGCGTCGACTTCGAAGCCGGCGAGGTCGAGCGTCTGGGCGCCGGAGACGCGCTGATGACGGTCATCGTCGATGAGCACGACCTTACGGCAGACCGGATGTCCGTCCTGGGCGGGCGTGGCGCTCTCGTGATCGAGGGGCAGGTGCGCCGTCATGCGGCCTCGCTTTGCTCGGCGCGGGCAAACCACAGGCGAATGCGTGCACCGCCACCTTCTTCGTTGGCCAGTTCCATCCTGCCGTCGAGAGAGCGCATGATGTTGTCGCAGATCGCCAGGCCAAGGCCCAGGCCTTCGGCGTGCGCGCGGGTGGTGAAGAACGGTTCGGTGGCGCGGCCGAGCGCCTCGTCGGAGAAACCGGGGCCTGAATCGATGAAGGTGACGCAAACACCGTCGCCGTCATTGCCCGCCTCCACGCGCAGGACGCGGTCACGGCTGTCGCCCATGGCCAGGCAGGCGTTTCCGATGACGTTTGAGAAGACCTGCCCGACACGGGTCATGCCTCCGCGGACCGGTCCGTCTATGGCGGTCAGGTCGGCGGCTACGGTTACGCCGTGGGTTTCGAGCTGGGGCTCGGCTTCCCTCAGCGCTTTTTCGAGCGCCGCCCTGAGGTCGATCACCACCGGCGTTCGGCTTTCCCGCCGCACAAAGGCCCTGAGGTTGGCCACGATGCGGGCCGCCCGGTCGGCGGCGTCCGCGATGTGGTCGAGTGTGCCGCGGGCTTCGTCGATGCGGCTCCTGTCGAGCAGTGTGCGCACATTGGCGGTGAAGGTCGATATGGCGCCCAGCGGCTGGTTGAGTTCGTGGCTGACGCTTGCCGACATGGTCCCCAGCGCGGTCAGCTTGCCCGCCTGTACCAGTTCGTCCTGGGCTTCGTGGAGCCCGGTCTCGGCCTTGCGGCGTTCCAGGATCTCGTGCTGCAGGCGGCGGTTGCTCTCCTCCAGTGCGAAGGTGCGCTCCGCCACGCGTCTTTCCAGTTCTTCCGCGAGCCTCGCCTGATCCCGGAGCTTGCGCAGATGATTGCGCCGCCAGAACCACATGCCCCCGCCGACAAGCCCGATGGCCAGTACGGCGACGAGAACCGTCGCGACGGTGTTCCAGACCTGTGCCGCGATGGCAGAGGATGCGGTTGCGAGGTTGATGACGAAGCGGTGTCCCTGGACCGGGCGCGATACCAGCAGATTGTCCGCCATGAATGGCTCCGCCGGCCTGAGTTCGCGGTCGGCATACTTGCGTTCCCTCAGGATCGCCAGGCGCTCGGCCTCGCTCAGCGGACGCGTGGTCCGGTAGAGCCAGCCGGGATCGCTGCTCAGCACGATGACGCCATGTTCATCGGTCACGTAGGCGACCTGACCCTCGGTCCGCGGCCATGCGCCGGCCAGCCGGCTCAGGTCGATCTTGATGACGACAACGCCTGCAATGCGTCCCCGCAGGCGAACCGCGGAGGACAGGAAGTATCCTCGCTTGAACGTGGTCGTCCCCACGGCGAAGTAGCGGCCGGGCGCGCCCTTCACCGCCTGAAGGAAATAGGGTCTGTAGGAATAGTTGTTGCCGACGAAGGTCTTTTCCTTCGCCCAGTTGGATGCGGCAAGCGTCAACCCGGTCGAATCGAGCACATAGACATCGAGCGCCCCGATGCGACGGTTGATCTTCTCGAGCGCCTGGTTCGCCATGAGCACCACGGCCGCGTCGTCCGGCCTTTCGAGCACACCGGTCACGGCCGGATCGCGCGCGAGGATCGTTGGCAGAACGGAGTACCGTTCAAGTTCGCCGTAGAGGCTCGACTCGTAGAGATCCAGCGTCTGCCGGGAGAGTTCCGCGATACGCTGCTGGTGAAATGTCCACAGCGCCGGATAGGCCTGCCAGAGGCACACGATGACAACCGCAGCCGTCAACGCGCCGAGGACGGCGGATCGAAGGTTGCGCACACGTGGCCGCTGAAACCAGGACAATTCGGTCATCGGACGTTCCAGATTACGACGATGACCGCATTGTGACACGCAGGCGCCGACGGCGACAACGCCGGACTGCAACGCTCCGGCGCCGGAACCATCCCGCAAAAACTATTTCATACCTAAAATAGATGATCTATGATTCCCCGATGTGGAAGCCGCAGGAACGCATACGCCATACCCCGCTGGAAAGCAGCGTGCCGAGCGCGGACGAGGCCGCACAGGCGAGGCTGTTCACGGACGTGGCTCTCGGCCCGGTCCGGCTCGAACACCGGACATGGGTCCCGGCGATGGTTCCGTGGCGCGCTTCCGACGACGGTTTCGTCACCGACGATGTCCTCGACTGGTACGCACGTTTCGCGCGGGGCCGGCCGGGCGGACTGGTCGTCGAAGCGACCGGCATCCGGGATATCCCGAGCGGGCCGTTGCTGCGCATCGGCGACGACCGTTTCCTGCCCGGCCTGAAACGGCTCGTCGAGCGCGTTCGGGAGGAAAGCGGGGGCCATACGCGGCTGTTCATCCAGCTGATCGACTTTCTCGCCATCAAGCGGCGGCCTGAACGCCAGAAGTTCCTGGACCGTTTCCTCGTCGTCACGGACCGGCACCGGCAGTGTCTCGACATGCCGGACGCGACCGATGGAGAAGTGCGGGCCGCCCTCGCCGACAGAAGCGACGACGATCTTGCCGGCATTCTCGACGAGCGCGAATACGAGGCCCTGACGATGGGGTACCGGGAGCGGGTCACGGACACCCATCTCGACCATATCCGCGACCTGCCCGCGGTGTTGCCGGACCTGTTCGCCGATGCCGCGGCGCGGGCGAAGGACGCGGGCTTCGACGGGGTCGAACTTCATTACGCGCACGCCTATACGATGGCGTCGTTCCTGTCGGCGCGCAACACGCGAGACGACGGCTACGGCGGCCCAAGGGAAAACCGGATACGGCTGCCGCTGGAGGTTTTCCGCGCGGTGCGCGACGGGGTCGGCACGGACTATGCGGTCGGATGCCGGTTCCTGTCCGAAGACTGCATCGACGGCGGCAACACCCTCGAGGACACTACCTTCATCGGCGCCGCGCTCGCCGCGGCCGGCATGGATTTCCTTTCCCTTTCCCGCGGCGGGCGGTTCGAGGACGCCAAGCAGCCCGGCGTCGGCCAGGCCGCCTATCCCTACACCGGGCCAAGCGGCTACGAGTGCATGCCCGCCTATATCTCGGACGAGTTCGGTCCCTTCGGGCGCAACGTCGCTCCCACGGCGGGCATCCGCGCGGCCGTCCGCGAAGCAGGGTACGAGACACCGATCATCGTCGCCGGCGGGATTCACACGTTCGACCAGGCCGAGGCGATACTTGCCGCCGACCAGGCCGATGTCGTCGCGTCCGCCCGCCAGAGTCTCGCCGACCCGGACTGGTTCGAGAAACTCCGGCTCGGCTGCGGCGACCAGATCCGCACCTGCGAATACACAAATTACTGCGAGGGCCTCGACCAGAAACACAAGCAGGTCACCTGCAAGCTCTGGGACAGGACCGCGCTCGACGACGCTTCCGCTCCCCTTACCCCCGACGGCAAAAGAAGGCTGATCGCACCGGAATGGAGGCATCCGGGAGCGGAATGAAAGTGAGGCCGGACCTCAAGCCTTCCCTGCTGAAGGATACGTATGTTCGCGACCGGTTGCCGCCGCCCAGGCTGATGCCGGACTGCCGCTTCGCGCCCGACCTGTTCGACATTCCCCAGAAGCTGAATGCCGCAGACCAGATCCTGAAAAGCGGGATTTCGGCTGCGGGCAAGACGGCGACGGCCCTCATCGAAGGCGAGCACTCGTGGACCTACGGACAACTCGACGCGATGTCGAACAGAATTGCGGGGCTCCTGGTCCGCGACACCGGCCTGGTCCCCGGCAACCGCGTACTGCTTCACGGGCCCAACGGTCTCATGACGGCGGCGGCGTGGTTCGGAATCGTCAAGGCGGGCGGCATCGCCGTGACGACCCCGCCGCTTGCGAGCCCGGGCGAGATCAACGACATCGTCATGCGCGCCAGGGTTTCGACGGTCCTGTGCCATGCGTCCCTCGGCGGCGCCGTAAGTGGCCTCGGCCAACGCACGATCCTGTTCGACAGTGCGGATGCGGAACTCGACCGGATCGTCCAGGTCATGCCGGATCACTTCGGCGCCTTCACCGCGAGCAGCGACGATGCGGCACTGATCGCGTTCACGTCCGGAACGACTGGCTCACCGAAGGCGACCGTGCATTTCCATCGCGACCTCCTGGCGATCTGTCAGGCGATGCCCCGCCATCTCATCTCTCCCGGCCCCGGTGACGTCTTCTCCGGGACGCCGCCCTTCGCATTCACCTTCGGTCTGGGCGGCCTGCTGCTCTTCCCGCTCTACCATGGCGCGGCTGCGGCCTACGCACCGTCGACCCGTCCCGAGGATCTGCTGGCGACCATAGCCCGGCACGGGGTCAGCGTGCTGTTCACGGCCGCCACCGGATACCGGTCGCTGCTCGACGTCCTCGACGGCCACGACGTGGGCAGCCTGCGGGTGACCATCGCGTCGGGGGAGCACCTGCCCGAAACGGTGTCGGACGAATGGCTCGAACGGACCGGATTGCGGATCACGGAAGTGCTCGGCTCGACGGAGATGCTGCACGCCTATGTCGGGTGCGGTGGCCGCGATATCCGGCCGGGCCGCATCGGCCGCGTCATACCCGGCTACGAAGCGCGTATCGTGGACGACGCCTTCAGGGATGTCGCCGACGGCGAAACCGGGCGGCTGCTCGTGCGGGGCCCCACCGGGTGCAGGTATCTCGACGATCCGCGACAGAGGCATTTCGTCCATGAAGGCTGGACGGTGACGAGCGATCACATGATCCGCGACGAGGACGGCTACCTGAGGTTTGCCGGCCGCGCCGACGACATGATCGTGTCGGCCGGCTACAACATCTCGCCCATGGAGGTGGAGGACGCGCTGCTGCGGCACCCTGCCGTGCGCGAGTGCGTGGTCGTGGCGGCGCCGGACGAGCGAAGGGGCAACATCGTGGCGGCGATCGTCGCGACCCGCGAGCCGGTGAGCGACGAACAGGGACTGGTCGATGAACTGCAGGCGTTCGTGAAAAACGCGATCGCGCCCTACAAGTATCCCAGGCGAATCATCTTCAGCGACACGCTGCCGCGGACGGCGACGGGCAAGATCCGGCGCGGCGACCTGCTGCAGCATCTGGCCTGAACGCCCTTTGCGGGTTATATTCGACATCGAAACTCGCGGGACAGAACCAGGGTCGAGACACATGATTTCCAGAGCGCTTTTTCTCGCAGGCATGGTCGCGTTGGCGACACCGTCCGCCGCGCTGGCGGAAGCGAAGGAACTGCCGAGCAATGCACCGCCCCTCCTCAGGGTCGAGACGTTCGACACGTCCTGGGGACCGGCCCATCGCAGCTTCGTTCTCGGGTATCCCGTTCGCGGGGATATCGGTTTCGTGACCGACGGCAACCGGGACACACGGCGGGAAGGCTACGGCCCGCAGAAAAACAAGTGACGGCCATTTCGCTGGCCTCGCGTTGCCCATGAAAGACAGTGCAGACCGGAATCCCGTCGACGAGGCGATCGCGACGCGGCGTTCGGTGCGCGCGTTCCTGCCCGATCCCGTTTCGCGCGAGACGGTCGAGGAGATCCTGCATGTCTCCGCGCGCGCACCCAGCGGCACGAACATGCAGCCGTGGAAAGTCTACGTGATCGCCGGCGAGACGAAGAAGCGCCTGTCGGACGCAGTGCTCGAAGCCTTCGACGATCCGGACTACGACGCCCGTCAGGAGTACAAGTACTATCCGGACCGGTTCCCGGAACCCTACAAGAGCCGCAGGCGCAAGGTCGGCTGGGATATGTACGGTCTGATCGGGATCGAGAAAGGCGACACGCGCCGCATGCACGAGCAGCACGCGCGCAACCACGTGTTCTTCGACGCCCCGGTCGGCATGATCTTCACAATCGACCGCGAACTGGAGATCGGGAGCTGGCTCGACTACGGCATGTTCCTGCAGAACATCATGGTGGCCGCACGGGCCCGTGATCTCCACACCTGTCCGCAGGCGGCATTTGCGCCCTATCACGAAGCGATCCGCAAGGTGCTGGACATCCCCCAGGGCGAAATCGTGATCTGCGGCATGTCACTGGGCTATGCCGACGAAGACGCGGCGATCAACCGGCTGCAGACGGAACGCGAACCGGTTTCGGCCTTCACACGATTTTTCGACATCTGAACGCCGCGCGTAACACCGCGATCACAACCCCGCGAGAGGGCTTTTGTGCGTCCTGACGTTCCCTATCTCTTGGGACAGACAAACACGAAAGGACCTCCGACATGACCACGAACGCAAAACTACGGACCACCGGTATCGCCATGGCTCTCCTGATCGGCTTCGGCGTGGCCATTCCGGCGCACGCGGACAGCTATATCAACCAGGTGAACCCGCTCGACAAGCAGGTGACGAAGACCCATACGGCGAAGAAGTCGGACCGCAAGGAAATCCGGATTCGTCCGGCGTCGTCCTCCAAGACTCAGAACTTCGGCGTCGACGTGCGCGATACGAGCAATGAAGGATACGGCCCGAACGGCCGCCGATAAGGCCATTGGCCCTGAAACGCCCGGACCGCGAACAGGTGGTCCGGGCATGGCCGTTCGATCCGGCCAACTATCGTCTGAACGGTGGTGCCGACGTCAGGCGGTGGGATCGTCCGAAACGCGGACGATAAGCTTGCCGAAATTCCTGCCGGTCATCAGCCCCTGGAACGCTTCGATCGTGTTGTCGAGGCCGTCGACGATATCCTCCCGGTACTTCAGGCTGCCATCGGCGATCCAGCCCGACACATCGCGCTGGAAATCCCTGAAGCGATCGTAATGATCGAAGATGATGATGCCGTTGATCGACAGGCGCTTGACGAGAATCTGGCGCATCAGGGCCGGCGTCATGTCCGGGCCTTCCAACGGAGCCGTCAGGTTGTACCAGGCGATCAGACCGCACACCGTCATCCGTGCATGCACGTTCAGCAGCGGCAGCACGGCGCTCTGCACGTCCCCGCCGACATTCTCGTAGTAGATATCGACACCGTCGGGACAGGCGGCCGCAAGCCGGTCGGCGAAATCGCCCAGGTGGCGCGAGAGGCACACGTCGTAGCCCAGTTCCCGTTCGGCATAGGCGCACTTTTCTTCAGCACCCGCCACGCCGACGACCCGAAGCCCCTTGATCTTGGCGATCTGGCCGACGACGGATCCGACCGCGCCGGTCGCGGCCGACACCACGATGGTCTCTCCTGCCCTGGGCGACGCCTTGTCGATCAGACCGACATAGGCGGTCAGTCCGGGCATGCCCAGAACGCCGAGCGCGGTGGAGACGGGCGCCATCGACGGGTCGACCTTGCGGACATCCTTCGCGTCCAGGACGGCGTGGGACTGCCAGCCATTCATGCCGGCGACGATGTCGCCCTTCCCGTATCGGTCCGACGAGCTCTCGAGCACTTCGGATACCGCCTCGGCTGTGACCACATCGCCGAGGGCCACCGACTCCGCGTAGGATTTCGCGTCCGACATGCGCCCACGCATATAGGGATCGAGCGAGAGATAGATCGTTCGAACCAGGACCTGGTCGGCCCCGAGTTCAGGCAGGGGTTTCTCGCAGATATTGAAGTCGGATGCCTCGGGCAGTCCCACGGGACGCTTGATCAATTCGATGCGCCGGCTGTTCATGTTCAGGGCTCCTGGGAAGAATTCGCGGTTCGGCCATGTTCTTATCCCAAGCCGCTTCGTGGACCAACAGGCTTGGCAGGCTACCGCTGATCACAGATATCGCCATCTCCTCTCGACGCAGCGGCGTCAGGCGGGCATTCTTGTGGATGTTCATTCGGGCCTCTCCAGGTGACTTGAAGCTTGGTAACTCCAGTCTCCTCGGTCTGGTCCGAATGGAGAACCTAATGAAAGCTCACATCTGGACTGTGCCGAGGGAGGAACACCATGGTTTGGAGGCCGAGCGTTTTCGTGTTGTCGCTGATCGTTTTGGCGGTCAGCAGTCCGGTCCGCGCCGATGGAGATCCGGACACCGGCAGAAAACTCGCCCAGGATCATTGCTCGCGCTGTCATGTTATCGGTGACTACAACCCCATGGGCGGGATCGGGTCGACGCCGTCCTTCCAGATCATCGTCAAGGCGCTCAAGGACTACAAGGACCGCTTCTCGACATTCTACGCCCGTAGGCCGCATGGCGCCGTGATTACGGTGGAAGGAATCGGGCGTCCCAACGACCTGCCGGAGAACGCCTCCCCGATCAAGATCACCGCGGACGACGTGGACCACATCGTCGCCTTCGTCGAAACGCTCAGGAAGTAGCGCCGCCGGCCTGGAGCGACGTGTGCGTACCGTCGCACAGGGGCTTTCCGTTCGTCGCCTTGCAGCCGCAGAACCAGAGGTCACCCGTCTCTTCCGCGACATACGCCAGGGGCGCCAGGCCGACCTGTTTGTGCGCTCCATCGCAGAAGGGCTGTTTCGCGGACAGACCGCACGCACACCAGAAATAGCGGCGGCCTTTCTCGACGGCCACCTTGTAGGGTTCCAGCTGAGCCGGAACCGGCTTGCCTTCCGACATCTGCGATCTCTCCCACGTTCGAACCGGACCAGGGGAAATTAAAAACCTCATCGTCCTGTTTGTACAGACGTTCGCAGGGAAACCAGTTTTCGGGAAAACAGCATTGAGTTAGTGCGGTATCGTATTATATTGTTCGATATCGCACTAACTAGATGGATGCCTGAAATGTCTCTTTCCAGAAGGAAAACGCTCGCGCTGATCGGCGGGGGCACGTTGCTCGCCGCGACCGGCGCCGTTGCCGGGTTCGTCCTGACGCGGGACCCCGCACAGGCGCTTGCGCCGTGGCGCCAGGCCGGAGGCCGCACGGATGCACGCCTGGAGGCCCTGTCCTACGCCATCCTTGCCCCGAACCCGCACAACCGGCAGCCCTGGCTCGTCGAGCTCACGGGCGATGAAACGGTGGTCCTGCACCGCGACAGGAGCCGCAGCCTGCCTGAAACCGACCCGGATTCCCGTCAGCTCGTCATCGGTCTCGGCTGCTTTCTCGAACTAATGAAGATCGCCGCCAGCGCATCCGGCCACAAGGTCGAGGAAACTCTGTTTCCCGAGGGCGAGGACGGGCCGGTCGCGGTCGCGCGGTTCGTTCCCGGTGCGACGCGGGACCCGCTGTTCGATCACGTCCTTGCACGGCGTTCGTGCAAGGAGCCCTACGAGGACAGGCCGGTTCCCGAAAACCTGGCAAGACAGCTCTCGCCATTCGCCAGGACGATCACGGACCCCGCCACGGTTGCACGCCTCCGGGACCTGACGTGGCAGGCCTGGGAAACCGAGGCGATGACGCACAGGACCCTCAAGGAAAGCGTCGACCTCATGCGGTTCGGGAAATCGGAAATCGAGGCAAATCCGGACGGGATCGACCTTGGCGGCCCGTTCCTGGAAAGTCTCATGCTCGTGGGGCTTCTGGACCGGAAATCGCAACTCGACCCGGCGTCGCAGGGTTTCAGGGAAGGCGTGAAGATGTACCGCGAGATGCTTCTTGCAACACCTGCCTATGTGGCCATCACAAGTTCCCGGAACAATCGGGCCGACCAGATCGAGGCGGGTCGCAAGTGGCTCCGCCTCAACCTGACGACGACTGCGCTCGGCCTCGCTCTTCACCCCGTCAGCCAGGCGCTGCAGGAGTTCACGGAGATGCGCCCGCACTACGACACCGCACACAAACTTCTTGCCGAGCCGGGTCACACGGTACAAATGCTTGGGCGGCTGGGCTTCGGCCCCGAGGTCGCCCCTTCGCCGCGTTGGCCGCTGGAGACAAGAATGATCAATGGATAAGGATTCCCGACTGCTCTATTTCTCGTTCTTCAACGAGATCGGCATCATCGCGCAACTGAGCCGGGCGGCCTTCGAATCCGTGTTGCCCGACGGTTTGCTGGTGCCGCATTTCTCGGTCCTCAACCATCTCGTCCGCGTGGGCGAAGGCCAGACGCCGCTTGCCCTCTCCCGTGCCTTCCAGGTCCCGAAGACCACCATGACACACACTCTGGCCGGTCTGGAGAAACACGGGTTCGTCGACATGCGGCCCAACCCTCGCGACGGGCGAAGCAAATGTGTCTGGCTGACGGAGGCCGGCCGGACGTTTCGCGACGACGCCATCGGCCGGCTGGGTCCCTACATGTCGTGGTTCTCCGGCGAGTTCGCCCCTGACGAGATTTCCCGGCTTACCGAGCAGCTTCAATCCATTCGTGTGGCCCTGGACAACCATCGGGAGGACAATCCGTGAAGTTCGCGCGGTGGTTCGTGGCAACAGCGGTGCTCACCGTACTCTGCGCCGTCGTTCTCCCCGGCCAACGGGCATACTCCGACGGCGTCCTCCGGCTGGCCATCACCACGACTTTCGAGAACTCCGGCCTCGCGGAACACCTCCTGCCGCGTTTCGAGGCGGAGACAGGCATCGACGTCCAGCCTGTGGTTGTGGGCACCGGTCAGGCCTTCGCGCTGGGACGCAACGGCGATGTCGACATCCTGCTCGTGCACTCGCGGGAGGCCGAACGGGCGTTTCTCGCCGAAGGCCACGCGTCCTCGCGGCGTGACGTGATGTACAACTGGTTCGTCATCGCCGGACCGCGCGACGACCCTGCCGGGATTGCCGGACTGACCGATGCGCCCGCGGCCCTGCGCAAGATCCCCGAGAGCAGGTCGATCTTCGTCAGCCGGGGCGATGACAGCGGCACTCATCGCCGGGAGCTGGCGCTATGGAATGAAGCCGGAACCGACGCCGACGGATTGCGCGCGGCGTGGTACCGGCGCACGGGATCGGGCATGGGCGCCACGCTCAACATGGCCGCAAGCGTGGGCGGCTACGTTCTGGTCGACCAAGGTACCTGGGCGAAATTTGCCAACCGCCGCGACCTCGTGGTCCATGTGAGCGGCGACGAGCGTCTGCTCAATCCCTACGGCCTGCTGCCTGTCAATCCCCGGAGGCACCCGCATGTCGCGCATGATCGGGCGACCACCTTTCTCCGGTGGTTGACGTCGACAGAAACCCAAGGCCTTATCGACAGCTACCGGGTCAACGGTCAACAGGTGTTCCATGCAAACGCCGATGCGCATCGCTAGCCTTCTTGCTGCACTGACAGTCCTGCCGACGACCGCGCTACCCGCGGAACCGCCGCCCCCCGCGGCGCTCGCATTCTCTGAAGACGTGTGCCGTTCGGAGGATCCGGCGCGTGACATGAACCCACTTCTGCACGAGCACGGCATCATCGCGTCCCCATCCGGCATTCCCGACCGGTTCGGTGAAGGGGGATACATGACCATCCTCGCCAAAGGCACGATCATGGTTCTTGGGCATAACACCCAGCGACGCGTCCGGGTCGTTCTTCGAGATCTCTCGCCGCTGAAGGGACGAGACGTCCTTGTCGATCTGGCGCCGGACTGCTCACTCCGGATCATCCGGGTGGTCATATCGGGGCCGTCCGGGAGCGCCTCCCATCTCTACGAGTTCGACGGCCCGACCGGCGTGCTCCGGTGGGACGAGGACTTGAACCCGCCCGTTCCTGCCGGGGAAGACTCCGGCGGGGTCGCCGTCGCCCTGCTTGACACAGGTCTGGCCTACACGCTCGACATGTTCGCGAAACGACTCGCGCGCGACGGTGCGGGCGTGCCGTATGCGCGGGATTTCGCCGACGACGACGATCGCCCCTTCGACGTGGCGCCAGGGAGCCCCCGGTTCTTTCCCCGTCGGCACGGGACGGCAGTTGCCAGCATTCTCGTGCGCGAAGCCCCCGACGTCCGACTCATTCCGGTGCGGTACCCGGGTGGTAAATTCGAACGGTACGGCGATGCGGTAGACTACATCGCCTCCACGCCCGCACGCATCGTCATCATGCCGCTGGGCAGTTTTCTTACGTATCACTGGACACAGTTTCGCGCCGCCGTCCAAAAACACAAAGATATCCTCTTCGTGGTATCGGCTGGAAACGACGGACGCGACATCGACGCCGAACCGCTCTATCCGGCCTCCTTCGACGAGGACAACATCCTGAGCGTAACGTCGACAGACGCGTTCGGACAGATCGCACCGGACTCCAACTGGGGCCGGAGGCATGTGGACCTGGCGGTGCCGGCGGAACGCGTCGAGGTCGTCGACCACCGGGGCGCGCGCGGACGTGCCTCCGGCTCGAGCTACGCGGTGCCGCGCGTGGCCGCGCTCGCGGCGCGCCTGCAGGCGGCGCATCCGGAGTGGCCGGCATCGAGGCTCAAACAGGAAATTCTCTCCCTCGCAGCACCCCTGGCAACCCAGGACAAGCCGGTCGCAGCCGGCTGGATCCCCAATCCGGCGCATGAATGAACGAGGCCTGGCCGGACGGTTCGGGCTATCGTCCGTGATCTGGATCAAGGACGCCGTGGCGGCAGAAGCGGATACTCAAGCCGGACGCAACCATGGGAGGGACGCCCGCGATGAACACACAGCAAGCGCCGCTCGCACCGGCGCGGTCGGCGACCTTGCGCGCCGTCACCTTCGAAGACATCATCCGCAGCCTGAAGTCGGGATGGGCGGATTTTCGCCGGGCGCCGCTTCTCGGGCTGTTCTTCGGCGGAATCTACGCGGCCGGAGGCCTGTTCATTCTCGCCTGCCTGACAGTGCTCGACATACCGTGGATGATCATCCCCGTCGCGGTCGGCTTTCCCCTGATCGGGCCATTCATCGCCGTGGGACTCTACGAAACCAGCAGGCGGATCGCGGCGGGCGAGCCGCTCGAGTGGCGCGCGATTTTGACCGTCATGCTGCGACAGCGCGAGCGGCAACTCGGGGTGATGGCCTTCGTGGTGCTCTTCATCTTCTGGATATGGATCTACCAGGTCCGGTTGCTGCTCGCCCTGTTTTTCGGCTTTCGTTCGTTTGCCAGCATCGGTGAATTCGCCATGCTCGTCACGACGACAGCCGACGGCCTGGCGTTCCTCGCCGTGGGCACCGCGGTAGGCGCCCTGCTCGCGTTCGTGCTGTTCGGCTCGACCGTGATCGCGATGCCCTACCTGCTCGACCGCGAGGTCGATTTCGTGACCGCCATGATCGCCAGCTTCCGCACGGTCGTGCGCAATCCCGTTCCGATGCTGGGCTGGGGCATCATCGTCGCGGGGCTGGCGTTCCTGGCGATGTTGCCTGCCTTTCTCGGACTGCTCGTGATCCTGCCGGTCCTGGGGCACGCCACATGGCATCTCTATACCCACGCGCTGACGTTTCCGGAAACCTAGACCGGGAACCCCGGGTCCGGTCCGACACCTACTGAGCAGGCGCCGTGCGCGGTCTCGGTCTCGGGATGTCGGCTTCGAGAAAGCGTTCCGCGGCCTGCAGCTGGGCGGGATTGTGCTTGCGCAGGAGGTCCAGACCGCGCTGCGCGACGGCATCGTTTCCGGCCCACTTGCCTGCCTGGATCGCGAACCGGGCAACCGAGGGCTCCTCGGGTATCGCCGACATGAGATAGTCGAGATGCGGGATCTCGTCCTCGAAACGGCCGGCGAAATGAAGCGTTGTGACAAGCGTCAACCGGCTGTTGATGGCGTTGGGATCACGGGCCACGGCCTCGGAGGAGGCGCGGATCGCCAGATCGAATTTGCCGGCACGGCCGAGAACCTGGGCGGCAAGGTCGAAGAGCTGGCGATTGCCGCTCGAAAGACACGCGGCCAGCAGCGTCTCCGGATCGAGGTTTCCGGCCCCGCCCCCCGACGTCGCCAAAAGGCACTGTTTCGAAGCAGCACCGAGTTCGCGGTCCTGCGCCGCAAAGTCCGGGCCGCTCGCGTTCCGCAGCGCCTCGATCATCGCGACAGGCATGGCCTCGAACCGGCCCTCGCCGCCCGACGCCGCGATGCCGACGAGCCGGCCGTCCGTATCCACGAGAGCCCCACCGCTGTTTCCCGGCTGGGTGTAAGCGGAGTGATGCAGGCGAGCATAGGGGAGCCCGGCGATCTCGGTGATGCGGCGCCCGGGCGGATAGGCCCGGATCGCACGCCGGCCGATGTCGAACCCGACGACATGCAGGTCGCCTTCGAGCGAACCGCCACCGAGTTCGAAGACCGGGCCATCTCCGAGACCATCGGCCCTGATGAGGACGAGATCCGCGGCGAAACCGCTCGGTACGACCTGCCCCTTGACCATACCCCCGCCGGGAAGACGGATGTCCACCTCGCGACGGTCCGCGACCACATGGCGGTTGGTGACGAGCAACGTCTCGCCGATACGCGTGGCGCTGGCATCGGGATCGAACGCGGACACGGCAAAGACCGCACCGAGCCTGTCGCAGACCGGCTCTGGCGCCCGGCAGGCCGCCTGCGCCTGAACGCTTTCCGGGGCAAACGCCGCGCATAAAGCGACTGCAGCGAGGAGCCGCCGGGCGGAACCGGTCAAGCGGGCCAGCGCCATCTTCTATTCCGGCCGTCCGAGTTTATCGTCGGCCAGGTGCTGACGCAGCATTTCCTGGTATTGCCCGGTCATGTGCTTGACGAATTCCTCGTGGTCGTCCACGTCCGTGACATGTTTCGCGACGAAGGCGCTGTATCGCGCGGAGGCGAACAGGAACGCCATGTGGAGCTGGGTGGCGTTTGCCTTGCGGTTCTCGCGGTTGGCGAGGTCAATGAACCTGTCCGCGATCCGGAGGAAGCCTGCGGTGTCGAGTTCGCCTTCCGACCGCGCGGCGCGGCGCTCCTGTCTGTTCATGTGCAGATGATCCCTGTCTGTCCCACTGGTCAGGGCGGCAATCTAGAGGGTTTCTCGCGGCTACGGAAGCGCGCGCCGGTCGGCGGCGCTCAGATTCGGTCGCCCAGCATTCTCACGATATCGTCGTGTCCGGCCATTTCCGCGGCCTGCGTGGCGGTCCAGCCGTCTTTCGCGGTGCGGGAAACTCGCGCGCCGGCATCGAGAAGCTTCCTGACGGCCCGTGCCTGTCCGGCGTTCGCCGCCCACATAAGCGGCGTCGTGCCGTCCTCGGTGTTGATCCCGTCAGGGTCGGCGCCGCGATCGAGCAGGAACTCGACCACCTCGTCATAGCCGCTGCCCGCGGCGAATATGAGCGCGGTCCGGCCGCCGGGTCCCGGACCGTCGATCCGTGCACCCGCGGCGAGAAGTCGTGTCATGCACGGCAGGCAGCGCGCCGCAGCGGCCTGGGCGAAGGCCGAGATACCGCCGTCCGTGACTTTCGCTCCGCGGGCGAGAAGCAATTCGAGCAGGTCGTCCCTGCCCTGCCGCGCCACGATCGAAAGGACTGAGTTTCCCTCACCGTCTTGCCTGTCCGCATCGGCCCCGACGCCGAGCATGAAGGAGAGTCTTGTCCGGTCACCGGTCTCCGCCGCCGCCATGAGCGGCGTCCGGCCAGCCCCGTCGGCGAGATCCTTGCCGGCGCCGGCAACGACCAGTTCGCCGGCGATCTGCACGGCTTCCTTCTTCCGGCTTTGCAGGGCGATCAGGAGCGCTGTCGCACCGGCCGGCGTGCGGGCGTCCAGGTTCGCGCCGGCATCGACGAGTCCCGCCACGACGCCCGGGTCGCTCCCGCGCGCGGCGACGTGAAGCGCCGTCTGGCCGTTCCGCTTCTCAACGGCTTCGGGATCGGCGCCTGCGGCAAGGAGTTCGCGGGCCACATCGGCACGCCCCCGGTAGGCGGCTTCCATGAGCGGCGTCCAGCCTTCGTCATTTGCCCGGTCGACCGCGGCTCCGCGGTCGATCAGGAGCCGGACCGCGCCCAGCGAACCGGCACCGGCGGCGACAGCCAGCGCAGTGCTGCCGTCGCGTCCGGCCGTATTCGGCGACAAGCCCCGGTCGAGCAGCACCACGAGGATGCCGACATTGTCATCCGCCGCAGCGGCCAGGAAAACGTCTTTTTCGTCCGCGGCGCGCCCGGGCCCCGCGATCAGCAGAATGAAAAGCGTGAACAGGAGCGCCCGTGCCATCGGGCTAGACGTCTTCCGTCTCGTCCGCCTCGAAGGGGTCCGGCTCACCGGCATCGGGCGATTCGGGACCGGCGGCGGTGCGTACGTCATCGCTCGCGTCGTCCTCATTCGCGGAACGATCCAGATCGGCTTGCGATGCTTCGGCCGCTTCGCCGTCGGCCCCGGAGGCCTCACATTGCGTCCCGGCATCCGTGGACGCGGATGCGGATTCCACGTCCGCCTCGGGATCCGGTTCCTCTTCGGCGGTGAAATAGCCCTTGCCCACCTGGTAGGCGCTCTGCATGCCCTTCATGACCATCGCCGCGTCCGTGAAGTCGGTGTCGTAGTCGTTCAGGCCGTCGACATTCGCGAGGATGGGGTTTGACCGCCAGAGCTGTCTCAGCGCCTGGCGCTTGAGCACTTCCGGCACGTTCTCCTTCATGAAGACCGTAAAATCGGAATCATAGTCGAGCTTGTCGATGTCGATCCCGGCCAGTTCCTCGGGGATGTCCTCTTCCGTCTCCGCCGCGTTTTCGGCGTCAGTGTTGTCCACGGGTGCGAGATTCGCCTCGTTTTCCACTGCCAGGGCGACATCGTGGTTCTCCGGCGCTTCATCCTGCGCGACACCGGCCTGCACGTCGCGCTTTCGCTTGGACCAGCGCGAGAGGAAGCCGTCATCATCCCTTTCAGTCATTGCGATCGTTCCCGGCGTCCGCCTTCATCCTGCGGCGCAGTTCGACAAGCGGTTCCTGCCCGAATTTCGGCGCCTCGATATCGACGCGATCCCGCTTGCGCTTGACGAATTTCTCCTCGACGTGGTGGCGGTCGACGAAGTCCCGGACCCAGGCCACCAGATCGTCGGGCATGGGCACAGCTTCGACGATATCCTCGCCCGAGTCGAGGTAATCCTGGGCTTCGTAGGCAGACGCGGTCACGAGATGGACGGCGAACGGCTCGTCGGTTTCCTCGTCTTCGTCGTCTTCGTCCTTGCGCAGAATGACGAAAACGCTCGGAACCGTTGCGCTCAGGGCGGTGAGATAACTCTCGGTATCGGTCCTGTAGAGTTCGAGAGGCAGGGTGGCTGCATGAAAGACAGTTGCCTTTTCGTCCTCGCGCAGGACTTCCCATCTGGCCGTCGGACGCGCGCCCGGGATCACCGCCACGGGGCGCCATGACCAGTCCTGCCACGGATGGTCCGACACCCGGCGTTCGACGACGACGCCGACATCGATCGACTGACTGATTTCCATGTTCCCGGGCCCGTGTGAATGCCACCGGATTACACGGTAAACTCCGGCGGCGGTCAAACCACATTACGAAATCGCGATGGACAAGCAACGCACGATTCTGCGATCTTTGGTCGCTTCCGAAACCGGCTATAAACACGGTTTCAGACACTGAATTGGAGACTTGAATGGCAGCCGGCGCGCAGGAAATCATGGTGTGCAATTGCGAACGCACCATGTCTATCGATGGCGACCGCCTGGGCGCCGCGCTCGGATGCGATCCGCTGAAGGTCCACAGCCATCTCTGCCGGACCGAGATCGCGAGATATGAGGCCGCACTCGGACAGGACCGTCCCCTCCTCGTCGCTTGCACGCAGGAAGCCCCCCTCTTCCGGGAGATCGCCGAGGAGAACGGCCGGGGCGACACGCTATCCTTCGTCAACATCCGCGAACGAGCCGGCTGGAGCGAGGATGGCGCGTCGGCGGGCGCCAAGATCGCCGCCCTGCTGGCCGAAGCGTGCGTGAACGTGACGCCGGCCGGCATGACATCCCTCAAGTCCGAGGGCACATGCCTCGTCTACGGCGCGGGGCAGACCGCGCTCGATGCCGCCACCAGGCTCGCCTCGCGGCTCAGCGTCACCCTGCTTCTGAGCGATGCCGGGGATGCCATGCCGCCGGAATCCGTCGACGTCCCCATTTTCGCAGGCCGTATCAGCGCGGCCACGGGACGGTTCGGCGCATTCGAGATCACCGTCGACGGGTATGCCCCGATGGTGGCGTCTTCGCGCCGCCAGCTTGAATTCCTGATGCCGCGCGACGGCGCCACGTCCACCTGCGATCTCATACTCGACCTGACCGGAAATCCGCCGCTCTTCTCGTCGCCGCGCCATCGCGAGGGTTACTTCAGTGTCGACCCGCGACATCCGTCCGCCGTCTCGGACGCGCTGTTCGAGATCTCCGAACTGGTGGGCGAGTTCGAAAAACCGCTCTACGTGACCTATCGAAGCGACCTGTGCGCCCATGGCAGAAGCGGCCAGACCGGGTGCACCCGCTGTCTGGATGTCTGCCCGGCTTCGGCGATCGAGGACCAGGGCGACCTGATATCCGTGGATCCCGGCATATGCGGCGGCTGCGGTTCGTGTTCGTCCGTATGTCCGACAGGGGCGGTATCCTATGCCTACCCGCCGCGCGAGGATGTCATCGGAAGGGCCCGGACACTGCTGTCGACCTTCAGGTCCGCAGGTGGCACGGAGACGGAAGTGCTCGTCCATGACAACCGGCACGGCCTTCAGCTCATGTCCGCCAGTGCGCGGTACGGTCGGGGTCTTCCGGCAAATGTCCTGCCCTTCGCGCTGAACGAGGTAACAAGCCTCGGCCACGAGGCGATGGCGTCGATAATCGCTGCGGGCGCCCGGCGGATCACCGTACTCGCCTCGCCCGAGCAGGCCGAGGAACTGGCCGGGCTCGAGGCCGAGGCGACGCTCCTCAACCGACTGCTGGGGGCCATGGGGTATGGCGAAGCGCCCCGCGCCCGCATCCTGGTGGAGGCCGACCCGGAACGTCTGGAGGACGCACTTTGGGGCGAGGAGATTCCCGGAGATATCCGGACGCCGGCATTCGCGCTCTCCGGCGGCAAACGGACCATCGCCCGGGCCGCGTTCGCGCTCCTGAACGAAGCCGCACCAGCACCGCAGCAGCAGATACCGCTACCCGACGGCGCACCCTATGGCCGCATCAGCATCGACACCGAAGGCTGCACGCTCTGTCTCGCCTGCGTAAGCGCCTGCCCGGCGGACGCGCTGCACGACAACCCGGACCGTCCACAGGTCCGGTTCATCGAGCAGGCCTGCGTCCAGTGCGGTCTGTGCCGCAATACCTGTCCGGAAAACGTGATCCGCCTCGAACCGCGGCTCGACCTGACGCCTCAGGCCCTGGATGCGACGATCCTCAACGAGGAAGATCCGTTCGAATGCGTCCGGTGCGGCAAGCCCTTCGGCACGAAGAGCACCGTGGAGCATATTCTTGAAAGGCTCGGCGGCACCCACTCGATGTACAGGAACGCGGACACGATCGAGCTCATAAAGATGTGCGACGACTGCCGTGTCGCGGCCCAGGCGGAAGGCGGCAACGACCCCATGGCCATGGGAAGCCGCCCCCGTGTGCGAACCACGGACGACTACCTCGCGCTCGAGGAGGCCGCGAAGTCGGGCAAGTCGTCGGTCGGGGAACTGCGTGTCGAGGACTTCCTGACCGAAGACGACTGACCGGCTCGGTCGCCGCAGCGGCGTGCCCTTTCCTGCCGCGTCACTGGTCGGGAGGGAAACGGTCGGTGCAGAAGGCGATCGCGCGGCCGGCGAACTGGCCGTGCTGCTCTTGGGTGATGACGCCGTCGCTGAGCATCTTGTCGACCTGGGCCGTGCGCTCGTCCCGGCATTTCACGAATTCCGGATTGAGCGCCGCCTGCGGCTCGGCATCCGGGGGGAAAAGGTCGTTGCGATGATGCCAGGCAATGACAGCCACGGCTCCTGCAAGGACCACGAGGGCGCACAGCCTAGCGCCGGCACCATCGAGAAAGCTGTCTTCGCTGCGATCGGGTCTGTTCATCGGACCGGCCACTCCTATCCGCCCTGGGCGAGTGGCAGATTGACCAGAAGGTTCTGCGGTTTCATCTTCAGTTTTCCAGCCTTCGTCTTGGCGAGCCCGAGATAGACCGGGCGCGCGCCGACCGTCGGGATCGTGACCGAGGCATCCCGGAACGTCATCCTGAAAAGCGCGATGATCTGCTGCATGTCTTCAGCGCCCACCGCGTGCCCCTGGTAGAGCCCGTTGAGTATGCGCGTGGCCTCCGTGTCGAGGCCGATGTGCCACGTCCACTTTTGGTCGTCGATGCGCTGCATGGGCTGCACCCTCACCGACAGGCCGGTGAAGTGCATCACCCAAGCCTCGAGCACCCGCGCCAGGGCGTCCAGCGCCGGCTGGGTGAAGCGGATGTCGACGACCGTGTCGAACCGTTCACTGCGGTCCCAGTAGATCTGTTTGTTGTCCTCGTCGAGCACGTCCAGTTCGACCTGGCGCATGGGCGTGTTGCTCTCGACCAGCAATTGCCCGAGACCACCGAGTCCGCCGGTCGCGGCATGCATTTCCACGATTTCCTCGTCGGCGAGAAGAACCCGGCCGTCGTCCGTGCTGACGTTCTGCTCGCGAAACAGGACCTCGGCCGCCCGCAGGCGAATCGGATCATGCGTGTCCTTCAGGATGTTTCGCAGGATCACGTGGACCATCTGATCGACGAATATGGGCGGGACATTCACCGCATTGGAGCGCGCAATGGAAAGATAGGCCGCCTCGACGGTTCCGGCGAAGGCCAGAAGGTCGCGGAACCTCAGGACCACAAGGTAATTGTATCGCGCGTCCTCGTCCTCGATCGCGTCGGTTTCCTGTTTCGACACCGCACGGAAGGGATCGGCCATGAGGGCTTCGAAGAGCGCCACCTCGCTGGCGCAGGATTCGTCAACCGGATGCACTTCGGGCCGGGTGAGATAGGCGCGCACGTAGTCCGCGGTAACGGCGAGTTTTCCGTCGGACGCGGGTTCAAGCAGGTGAAAGCCCGATGATTTCCAGAACTCAGCCATCGCCGTCGACAATCTCCCAGACCCGCGTATGAACCGTTTCCGAAGGCGGCGTGATGATGCGGAACTCCTCACGGATCTCGCCCTCGTCATCGAGAACCCGACGCAGCGTGAAGACGGTGTTCACCGGCTCGCGTTCGCACAGTTCCAGGACGAACGCCGTTTCCGAACGGGCTGCGCGCCGCGCTTCCTCCAATGACGGCGCTCCGTACCGGTCCCGCAGGTGGCGGGCGAGCGCGTCCACCACCTCCTCGTGCCCGGCCTCGGTCATCTCGGATATCGCCGCGAAGGTCGATCGGCCAAAGGACGGCACGCCGAGAAATCCGTTCGCGAAGGCCTGGCGCGTCTTGCCGACGAGATCGGACGCGCCTATCCCGGCGAACGCGAATCCGCCCGGCAGCGCCCTTTCATCCGGCTGGGCAGCGGTTTCGAAAACGTGATCGTCGGACCCGTCGAACCGGATGACACGGAGGAACTTCATTCTGTGGCGCCCCGGTCCACGGAGTCGATGATGTCGAGCACGCGGACCTCCTGTGAACCGTCCGGCCGGAACAGGAGATTGCCGTCTTCTTCAAGCCCGACGAATGCGCCCTGGTGGCGCCGGCCGGCATGTTCCAGATCGATCCGGTCCGTCCGGCCCGTCATGCGACCTGTCCAGACCTCGTGGATGGGTCGGAAGCCGTCATGCTGCCAAGTGTTGATCCATACCAGAAAGTGCCGGCAGTAGGATTCCACGAGATCCGTCCGGGTAAGGTCGCCGCACCCTTCTTCCTCGAGTGCGGTATTGCCCTCGTCCTCGCCGGGTTCGACCGTGCGGCGATCATATTTCAGTCGGATATCGAGGCCGATGACCAGCCAGTCGGGAACGGACTCGGTCGTGGCATCGGATGGCAGCGCCATGCGGACCTGGCCGACATGGGCCCCGTTGACCAGGATGCGCCCCGGCCACTCGTAATAGAGCCCCATTTCCGGCGGGCCGAGCGCTCCGAGACTGTCACCGAAGGCGACCAGTGCCGCGAACAACATATGCACGGCCCGGCGGGTCTCCACTTCCGGCTCCAGGACGATGGCCACATCCAGCCTGTGCACGGATGTCGACCAGAACACGTCACCGGCTCCGGCCGTTCCGTCCGCCACCTTCTGCCGGGCGGTGGCATAAGCGCCGGGCGCACCCATGACGGCGCACCCGGAGAGCAGCGGCGGAAACGTCGGATCCGGCAGATGCACTGGGCTGTCTTCCTGTCAGGAGAGTTCGATTTCCCCTTCGACCTCATGGTCGAGGTCGATGCCTTCGGCCGTCAGCACCATTTTCAGCTTTATCGATCCTTCGTCCTTGCCGGACGCCCGGACCGCCGCTTCGATCTGCTGCTGCGAAGTCACGCCCACCTGTTTGAGGAACTTGCGCATGGACATGTTGAATTTTTCGTCGTTCATCATGAGATCCTTTCCAGAACCGGTTGAGCGGCGCCTCAGAAAACGAGGTTCACCGTTGTCTCATTGTCATCACGCAAGATCGTCACTGTCATCGTGTCCCCCGGTCGCAGTCGCGCGGCCGCGGACGTGAAGTCGGCCGGTTTGTGAACGGCCCTGCCGGCGGCACGGACGATCCTGTCACCGACACGAAGTCCCGCACCCTGTGCCGGTGAACCTTGTTTCACATTAACGACCCGGGCGGCAAGCCTTCCCGTTTCGCCCTTCCTGATGGCCGGGGCGAGACGCATTCCAGCGGACACTCTCTTCACCCGGCCATCGGCGATCAGGTCTGCGGAGATGCGTTCGGCCAACGGTGCCGCCACGGCGAAATTCACCCCGAGGCTTCCGTCAGCACCGGCCGTGAATATGCCCGACAGGAGCCCCACGAGCCTGCCGTCTTCATCGATCAGCGCGCCGCCGGACATGCCCGGGTTGACGGCCGCATCAGTCTGGACGAAATCCTCGATCGGGTTGAATCCCGCGCCCGACTTGTGGACGCCGGAGACGATGCCGCACGCTGCCGCGGGACCGAAACCGAAGGGATGCCCCAGGGCACAGACGTCGTCGCCTACCGCGACATCCGGCCCGAACGCGAGGGCCGGCAGAATGCGCTCTATGCGCAGGACCGCCAGATCGGTGAAAGGATCGCGGCCGGCCACCATGGCGTCGACAACCCAGCCATCCGGCGTCCGCACCCGGATCGTGCGTGCCTTGCCGATGACATGGTCGGCCGTGAGGACGTGGCTTCCATCGCCGATGACGACGCCGGATCCTTCCGGTTCGCGCGGCCGCGGCTGACCTGACGGCCATTCGGGCAGGACCGCGACGACGGAGGCGAACGCCTTCTCGAGACGCGGCGCGCGGTCGCCGGCCTCGACCAGGCCGGCTGGCCAAAGCTGGACCATGACGGCCAGCACCATGGTTGCGGCCCAT
This sequence comes from Hyphomicrobiales bacterium, assembly GCA_965227875.1. Taxonomy (GTDB): domain Bacteria; phylum Pseudomonadota; class Alphaproteobacteria; order Rhizobiales; family JAJFHC01. The sequence goes on along the minus strand of OZ245783.1, from coordinate 3,453,110 downwards.
GTCCGCAAACCGTCGCCGATCGTGCCCACAGCGTGAAACCTAATGCCGGACCGATCCGTTCTGCGAGGAGTAGACGTCCTGGGAGGACATCTTGAGTTGATCGAGGCCTGCATTGGCCGCCATGACGATCGCGCCAAGAGCGAGCAGACTTGCCAGAAACGCCTTCATTCGTGTCCCCGTTCTCTGTCTTTCAGTTGGTTCCCGCCGCCGGATCGCCGGCGTCGGGATCGGTCGCGCGCCTGAGATAGGCGATGAGCGCTTCGCGTATCCTAGCGTTCTTGATGCGCTGGAGCGGCATTTTTGTGCCCGGCGTATAGTGTTCCGGTCCGATGTCGAAGAGCTTGCCGATCGTTTCCTCGTTCCAGACGATGGTCGACGTCTTGAGAGCGTCGGAATAGGGATATCCTTCCAGCGTTCCGGCGCGCCGGCCGAACAGGCCGTAGAGCGAAGGCCCGGCGCGATTGGCGTCGTCAGGCGACAGGGTGTGGCAGACGCTGCACTTGCGCGCGAACTGGCGTTCCCCCAGGCCGACCTCCTCGCTCACCTGGAACCGCCGGGGCACGGTGCCCCGGGCCGGCTCGAATGGGCGTGCCGGGTTCATCTGCCAGAGGAACGCAGTGTCGTCCAGGCCCGCGAAATACATCGACTGGCCGTCATCTACGAAGTCCAGCGCCCATATGGGGCCGTTGGGGTTCTCGAAGGAGTACTTCACGCGGAAGTCCTCGAGGTCCCACACGTAGATGTGCCCGCCGCTTCCGCCAGTGGCCACGAGACCGTGTCGGCTGTCGATGGCGCTGGCGAGGACGGGACCGTCATGCATTACCAGTTCCTCGTCGCCACCGCCCGTGGCCGCGTCGATCAGGCGGACCGAACCGTTGAGCGCGCCGAACAGGATTTTCGTCCCGCCCGGCAGCACCTGCAGTGTATTGATGCCCCAGCCGTGATTGTAGACCGTGCGTTCCAGCACACCGTCCGGCAGACGCCAGCTGCGGATCGTGCCATCGTAGCTCGCGGTGTAGACCCTCGCGCCATCCGGCGAAAAGGCGACCGCGTTGACATTGTTTGTATGACCTTCGAGCACGGGACCGGGCGCGGGATCGTCGACATGCCAGAGCCTGGCCGTCCGGTCCCAGCCGGCGGAGACCGCCAGGCGCCCGTCTGCGGACACGGCGACATCGACGACCTTGCCGCCATGATCCTTGAACCGGTGGAGGGCTTCACCTGTCTTCAGGTCCCAGATCGCGACGGTACCGTCATCCGCCCCTGACACCGCGCGTTCGCCGTCTGGCGTGTAGGCGACCGCGTTCACGGCCGAATCGTGTTCGCGGATATGGGTCTGCACGACCGGCTTCTCGGCCGACAGGGACCAGACGATCATCGAATAGTCGAAACTGCCGGACAGCGCTGTGGTCCCGTCCGGCGCCACGCGCATGGCCTTGATCGGACCGCCATGGCCGACAAGGTCGCGCCTGTCCTTCGCCACCGTGGCGTCCGGCAGGAGCATCGCTGCACCGAGCAGACTGATTGCAAGGCATTCCCGGAGACGCAGAACCGCCAAAGCGGGCCTGCCGCCGGGCCGCGCCCTATTCGGCCGGCTGGACTTGCGCATCGGCCTTGGCGGTATCCGTGCTCGGTGGCGAAGGCGGCGGTCCGTCGATCTTCTCCATCCAGATCGAATGGTGTTCCCGGGCCCAGTTCTTGTCCACTTCGCCCGAACCCATCGCGTCGAAGGCACCTTCCATACCGATGGACCCGATATAGATGTGTGCGACGATCACCACGATCATGAAGATGGCCACGGCGGTGTGCCAGACTTGCGCGAGCTGCATTTCCTGCATCGCGGACAGTTCGGTGGGAAGCTGCGCGCCGAACATGTTCAGGACAACGAAGGTCTTCGCGAACATGGGAAACTGGAACGGGAACAGAAGCGAAATCCCGGAGAGGCTGATCGACACGCCGCCAAGCACCACGACCCAGAAGATCAGCTTCTGGCCGGCATTGAACTTTTTCGCGGGCGGATGGGAATGCTTGGACAGGAGTCCGCCGGCGCGGATGATCCAGCCGATGTCATGGCGGCTCGGCAGGTTGTGCACGACCCACTGGACGAAGATAAGGACGACGCCAAGCATGAAGGCGAAGGCGACGTAATTGTGCATCCACTTGCCCCAGTAGGTCAGTGTCCCGAAGGCTTCCGGACCGATGGTGTTCAGAAGGAAATAGCGCCCGTACAGGATGTTCAGGCCGCTGAGGGCGAGAATGATGAACGAGACGGCCAGCAGCCAGTGGCTGAACCGCTCGAAGCCGTTGAACCGGGTGACGGTCTGGCCGCTCTTGCCGGCTTCGATGCGGACGCGGCCACGGAGGATGAAGAACACCGCGAGCAGGGCGAAAATGCCGGCCATCGCCCAGATGCCGTAGGTGGACAGAGGCCCGTTGCGAAAGGCGCGCCATACGCTGCCGTCCGACTGGATCATCACACCGGCCTGGTCGTTGGCGCCGGCGACCGTGCCCTGCGTGCCTTCGCGCACCGCGCGCCAGAAATTCGTGTCCGAGGAATTGCCCAGTGCGTTGCCGGGCACCGTTCCGGCTTCCTGCGCGGAAACCCCGGCAGGCGCCAGGATCATCGCCGCGAGACCGAGAACCACGACCGCGAAGATCGCCGCCATCGCGTTCCGGTGCGCCGGTGCATGCATGTTTCTAACGGCCGACATGAGAAGATCCCTCTTCAGGTTGTCAGATGAACTGCTGCATCGCCCCGCGCTGGCGGAGGCGGTCGAGTTCCTGTTCGTTCAGTTTTTCGTCCTGCTTGCCCTGGTAGACACCGGGCTCGAAGCTCAAGGGTCGATCCTGCTCCGATTCACGGCAGCCTGAAATGGCGAGGGCCGCGATCATCAGGCCGATCAGGAGACCTGTCTGTCTGCTCATCATTCTAGCGGATTTCATGGTTGTTGCCATTTTAGCCGAAGTTTCCCGCAAACCCGGTGCCCGCACATCCCTTGCGGGACCGGCAGGATCAACGCGTTCCGGAACCGGCAAGTCAAGGCTGTGCCTGCGCGGGTGATCGAAACCTGTTGGGGTTGCCCGCGGAACACCGAGGCGTTCCGCGGGCACGTGTCTGATCAGGAACCGCCGCCGGGATAGGCCTTGCCCCATCCCCAGGCGCCCGATCCGAAGCCACGGGCGACAACCCGCTCGCGATAGACGTTCGACACGACGTCGCCGTCACCCGCGAGCAGCGCCTTGGTCGAGCACATTTCCGCACAAAGCGGAAGCTTGCCCTCGCCCAGACGGTTGCGGCCGTACTTCTTGAACTCGGCATCCGAGTGGTTTTCCTCCGGACCGCCGGCGCAGAAGGTGCATTTGTCCATCTTGCCGCGGGATCCGAAATTGCCCACCTGCGGATACTGCGGCGCGCCGAAGGGGCACGCGTAGAAGCAGTAACCGCAACCGATGCATAGGTCCTTGGAATGCAGCACCACACCTTCGTCGGTCTGGTAGAAGCAGTCCACGGGGCAGACGGCCATGCAGGGTGCATCCGAGCAATGCATGCATGCCACCGAGATGGACCGTTCGCCCTGCTTGCCGTCATTGATCGTGACGACACGGCGGCGGTTCACCCCCCACGGGACCTCGTGCTCGTTCTTACAGGCTGTGACACACGCATTGCATTCGATGCAGCGCTCAGCATCACAAAGGAACTTCATCCTTGCCATTGCGTGCTCTCCTTATGCTTTCGACACTTTACAAAGGGTCGCCTTGGTTTCCTGCATATTGGTCACCGAGTCATACCCGTATGTCTGTGCCGTGTTCGATGCTTCACCCAGGACATAGGGATCCGCTCCATCGGGATACTTGCTGCGCAAGTCTTCGCCCTGCATATGACCGCCGAAGTGGAACGGCATGAAGACAACGCCCCTGCCGACCCTTTCGGTCACCATAGCCATGACCTTGACCTTGCCTTTTTCCGGGCCTTCGACCCAGATCATCGACCCGTCGCGAATGCCGAGATTGTTGGCGTCGGACGGATTGATTTCAGCAAACATGTTCTGCTGCAGTTCGGCGAGCCACGGATTGGACCGGGTCTCGTCGCCGCCGCCTTCGTATTCCACAAGACGACCGGAGGTCAGGATCATCGGGTATTCGCCCGTGACGTCCTTGTCCTGGATCGACCTGAAGTAGGTCGGAAGCCTGTACATCTTCCGGTCCTCGTAGGTGGCGTATTTCGGCAGCAGGTCGCGCCGGTTGGTGTAGAGCGGCTCGCGGTGCAGCGGCACCGGATCCGGGAAGGTCCACACGACGGCACGGGCCTTGGCGTTGCCGAACGGTGCGCAGCCATGCTTGATGGCCACCCGCTGGATGCCGCCGGAAAGGTCGGTCTTCCAGTTGGTCTTTTCGCCCGCAACCTTGTCGATCGCGGCCCGTTCGTCATCGGTCAGGTCCTTGTCCCAGCCAAGCTTGGTGAGCATGGCCATGGTGAACTCCGGATAACCGTCCTTGATTTCCGAACCGACGGGGTAGGAACCTTCGGCAAGAAGGTTGTCGCCGTCGCGTTCGACGCCGAAGCGGGCCCGGAAGCAAAGTCCGCCCTCTGCGACAGGCTTCGACGTGTCGTAGAGATTGGGAGTTCCGGTGTGGCCCATTTCGGCCGTTCCCCAGCACGGCCAAGGCAGGCCGTAATACTCGCCGTCGCACGGCCCGCCATTGGCGCGCAGCGTGGTCCGGTCGAACGTGTGCTGGTTGGCCATGTGCTTCTTCAGCCGTTCCGGCGACTGGCCGGTATAGCCGATGGTCCACATGCCCTTGTTGAACTCGAGGGTCGTCTCCTCGATGTTCGGCTCGTCGTTCTCGACCTTGATGTTCTTGAACATCTCGTCGGCGAAGCCGAGCTTCTTGGCCAGCTTGTACATGATGGTGTGGTCGGGCAGCGACTCGAAGAGCGGGTCCACCACCTTGTCACGCCACTGCAGCGAACGGTTGGACGCCGTTACCGAACCGTAGGTCTCGAACTGGGTCGAGGCCGGCAGCAGGTAAACCCCGTCCTTCCGGTTGTGCATGACCGCCGACATGGTCGGATACGGGTCGATGATCACCATCAGGTCGAGCTTGTCCATCGCCTTCTGCATTTCGGGCAGTCGGGTCTGCGAGTTCGGTGCGTGCCCCCAGAAGACCATGGCGCGGAGATTGTCGTCCTGGTCCATGTTGGCCTTGTCCTCGAGAACGCCGTCGATCCAGCGCGATACGGGGATACCGCTCGACTGCATCAGCTTCTCGGAGGCGAACCGTCCTTTCAGGTAGTCGTAGTCGACGTCCCAGACACGAGCCCAGTGCGACCACGAGCCCTTCTTCAGGCCGTAGTAGCCGGGAAGCGTATGGGACAGCACACCAAAGTCGGTCGCACCCTGGACGTTGTCGTGGCCGCGGAAGATGTTGGTGCCGCCGCCAGTCGTGCCCATGTTGCCCAGAGCCAGCTGCAGGACGCAGTAGGCGCGGGTGTTGTTGTTGCCGTTCGTGTGCTGCGTGCCGCCCATGCACCAGATCACGGTGCCGGGCTTGTTGGTGGCCATCTTGCGGGCCACACGGCGCAGCTGCGACTCGGGAACGCCGGTGACGTTGAGAACCTCATCGGGGTTCCACTTCTTCACCTCGTCCTTGATCTGGTCCATGCCCCAGACGCGCTGGCGGATGAACTCCTCGTCTTCCCAGCCATTCTCGAAGATGTGCCAGAGAATGCCCCAGATCAGCGCCACGTCGGTGCCGGGACGGAACCGGACGTATTCGGTCGCATGGGCGGCCGTGCGGGTGAAACGGGGATCGCAGACGATCAGCTCGGCGTTGTTCTGCTCCTTGGCCTTCATCAGGTGAAGCAACGACACCGGGTGCGCTTCGGCGGGGTTGCCCCCGATCACGAAAATCGCACGGCTGTTGTGGATGTCGTTGTAGGAGTTCGTCATCGCGCCGTAGCCCCAGGTGTTCGCAACACCGGCGACCGTGGTCGAGTGACAGATACGGGCCTGGTGGTCACCGTTGTTGGTGCCCCAGAACGCGTAGAACTTGCGGAACAGATAGGCCTGCTCGTTGTTGTGCTTGGCAGAGCCGAGCCAGTAGACCGAATCGGGACCGGACTGCTCGCGAATCTGGAGCATCTTGTCGCCGATTTCGTTGATGGCGTCGTCCCAGGACACGCGCGTCCACTTGCCGTCCACGAGCTTGGTCGGATATTTCAGCCGGCGCTCGCCATGGGCATGCTCGCGCACCGAAGCGCCCTTCGCGCAGTGGGCCCCGAGGTTGAACGGGCTGTCGTAACCCGGCTCCTGGCCGACCCACACCCCGCCGCTGACTTCCGCCAGCACGGTGCATCCGACAGAGCAGTGTGTACAGACCGATTTGATGATTTCGATCTTGCCGTCCGCGTTGCTTTGCGCCTCGGCTTTCTGGACCATGGCTCCGCTCATCGTCGCGGCGGCGGTCAATCCGCCTACGGCCAGTCCAGAACGACGCAGAAACGTTCGTCTGTCTATCGCTCCACCGGTAATATCGGTTAGGGCTGCCGACAGACGGGGGCCTCGCGCAACCCCGCCAGTCTTCTTCCTAAGCATATCCGTCTCCTCAAGTTATTCATGAACCCTTGCGGGCCCGTGCGTTCCGACCAGGTCCCGGCTGCGAATCACCAGCCGGGTGAACACCTAGAAACGAGTTGACTCGTAATAGGTCTTCACATGATCGGTTTCGCGATAAGCACCGCCGTCCTTCGACGGAGTGCTGGCTTCGGCCGTCGATTCACCGAGAGCCATTGCGGCTCCTCCCGTCAGCGTGCCGATCCCGGCAAGCTTCAGGAAGTTCCGGCGATCTGCCTTTGCCCTGTCGTCACGATCAGGCATGTGGGTTCCTCCTTTCGATCGCTTCAAACTGCGGCGGCCTACTCATGCCAACCGCACAAACGCGCAACCACTTCAACTGTCTTCCTGCTGGGGGCGGCAGGTTGATCCCGCCTGTCCCATTTTGCTGTCCGTTTCCCGAGGGAGAAGGCAGCGTCCTGTCCGGCGCCTTCGCATTCCAGACCGGTGACCCGGTTTCTTTGCGGAACACGACGCTCTCCGTTTTCGCCGGGCGGGTCACACACGCCCGGCGCCAGTTCATTCCATCGAAAAGGCGACCTCCTCGATATCCATGAATACACGTCCGACGGATCCGATGGCCGCGAACAGAACCGAGTTCTTCGCGCCTTCCAGATCCTTGAAGAAGTGCGGCGCCCACGACCCGACATGGGCGTCGAAAAAATCGCGCTGTTCATCGAGGCTGACGGGATCGCCGAAACTGCCTTCGATCAGGCCGGCCATCATCTCGAACACCGCGGCTATGTGGTCTTCCGGCTCGCGGACCGTTTCGCGGCGCTGGATGCCGTATCGCGCCATGTCGTTTCTCAGGCGCGCCAGCGGTTTTTCGTGGAGAAACCCGGTCAGATAATAAGAGCCGTAAGGCAGCAGCTCGCCGCGCCCCACGCCTATGAAGAGGTCATGATACTCGCGCTCGACGTCCGCCTGCGCGGAACGCGACGCGATCTTGGCGAGGGACTGGATCGCCTGACCGAGATCGGACTCGTCGCCGCTCATCTCGGAGGCGAGACGCAACTCGTCCTTCCCTGGCGGCTTGCAAAGGAAATGGGCCAAAAAACGGTACATGTGCGCGCGCAGCGCGTCTTCTTCCGTCAATTCGACTTTTCGTACTGTCCCGGATGCGTTCATGCCGGTGACGTACCCTCCCGATACTTTTTTTGCAGAAGCTTCCGCTTGCTTCATCTCGCTCCGGTTCCCGTCTCGATATGCGGGTTCATTTCGAAGTCGATCGCTGCACGCGGAATCTAGAATGCTTCCAATGTCCGAGAGTATCCCCCCGCCGGAGCGCTTGCAACACCAATCGCGGGTGCGGTCGTTGCATTTCATCATCCGGAATCAATCGTCGATTGCAGGTCTTTCGCGACCAATAAGGGTGCGACGCCCTCCTGCAAGTCGTTATCGGACTTGCCCTTTGCCCACGTCCGACACATTATTGCGGCCATAAACAAATATAGGTCCGTATCATATCCTCCCGTCGCACGGCGATGCGGGGGAATGCCTGATGAGACAGGCCGTACGGCAAGACACAGGGAGCATGACGTGGCAACCACTCCAAGCGGCGGCAAAGATCGCCTGGCCTCGGCCGGATACACGTCCGGACTGGACCCTGCGCACCAGTCCACGATGATCGATCCGTTCGGGCGGCACGTGACCTATCTTCGGGTCTCCGTCACGGATCGCTGCGATTTCCGCTGCGTCTACTGCATGTCGGAGAACATGACGTTCCTGCCCCGCAAGGACCTGCTCAGCCTCGAAGAGCTGGACCGGCTCTGCTCCGCATTCGTCGCGAAGGGCGTCAGGAAGATAAGGCTCACCGGCGGCGAACCCCTGGTGCGCAAGAACATCATCAGCCTGTTCCGCAGTCTCGGGCGTCACCTCGAAAGCGGCGCCATGGAAGAACTGACCGTGACGACGAACGGCAGCCAGCTGACGCGGTTCGCCGGCGACCTCCATTCGGCCGGCGTGCGGCGGGTCAACGTTTCGCTCGACACCATGAACGAAGCGAAGTTCAAGGAGATCACCCGCTGGGGCGACTACGGAAAGGTCATGGACGGTCTCGATGCCGCTCAGAAAGCCGGCCTGGAGGTCAAGATCAACGCGGTCGCACTTAAGGGCGTGAACGAGGACGAACTCGTGGACATGATCTCCTGGGCCCACGGGCGCGGCATGGATTTCACGCTGATCGAGACCATGCCGCTCGGCGACATCGACGGCGACAGGACCGACCAGTACCTGCCTCTCAACACGGTGCGCGCGCGGCTCGCCGAGCAATGGACCCTCGACGACATCCCCTACAAGACCGGTGGCCCGGCGCGTTACGTCAGCGTCCGCGAAACCGGCGGACGACTGGGCTTCATCACGCCGCTCACCCACAATTTCTGCGAATCGTGCAACCGCGTCCGCGTGACCTGCACCGGCACGCTCTACATGTGTCTCGGCCAGGACGATGCCGCCGACCTGCGGGCGCCGCTGCGCGCCAGCGAGGCCGACGACCTGCTCAACGCCGCAATCGACGAGGCGATCGGCCGCAAGCCGAAGGGCCATGATTTCGTCATAGACCGGGCGCACAAGGGGCCGTCCGTGAGTCGGCACATGTCGGTGACGGGCGGCTAGGCGTTAACTTAATGTTAAGCTTTAAGATTCCGCCTAACTCTTTCAAAAACAGATAGATAGCAGACATTGCTGGATGGCTTGAGGCAGCTGTCGACTGCCCGGCGCCCCATTGTCGAAAAGGATTCGGAGACATACCGGAATGATGCCCATCGTCATAGGCGGCGGCATTGCCGGGCTTTCGCTCGCCTGGGCCCTCACCCGGAAAGGACGGCCCGTCACAGTGGTCGACGCGTCACGGACAGGCGGCGGCGCCAGCGCCGTGACCTCAGCCTACCTCGAACCGCGGCCCGGTACCGGCGCCCTCCGGAAACTCGAGTGGGCCGGCCTGGCGGCCTGGCCGCGTTTTGCATCCGAGCTCGAGACGGAAACCGGCATGTCGGTCGATTTTCGCGCCGACGGCCAGATCAGGCTCGGCGGTGCGGATGACCTGCCCGGCCTGTGCGGCGACGCTCGCGACCGGATCGCCTGGGGCTGGGCGCCGACAGTGCTCGACCGCAAGGGCGTGTATGCCCACGAGCCGGGACTGGCGACCGGGTTCGCCGGCGGCGTCCTGTTGCCGGAAGTCGCCTCCGTGGACGGACCGCGAACCTGCGCCGCCCTCGCCCGTGCGATCGCAAATGCCGGCGGGCGAATCGTCGAGGAGACGCCGGTCATGGCGATCGAACCGCGCCCCGACGGGGCGATCCGTGTCGAGACCACGGCCGGCGACCACGTCGCCTCCCATGTCGTGATCTGCAGCGCGAACGGCACCGGCCGCATCGAAGGCCTGCCGGCCGACGTTCCTGCCTGCCGGCCTGTATCCGGCACGACGGTCAACTTCACGATGGAGGACGATTCGCCGGTCACCGGCTTGCTCCGCCTGCCATCCGGCACGGTGCTGACCCCAAGGTCCGACGGACGGGTCATGGCGGGCGCCAGCCACGCCCAGGGCGAGCCCGACGAAATCGCCACCCTGGCGGCCGCCCGCGATCTCGTGGAGGACGCCGTCGCCGCCGTGCCCGGTCTTGCGGCCGCGCGGGAGGTGAGCAGCTGGACGGGCGTGAGAGCATTTGTCGGCGACGGCCTGCTGCGTCTCGGCGCGAGTTCCCACATGCCCGGTCTTTATTACAGCCTCAGCCATGCCGGCGCGGGATATCTCCGCGCCCCGGTCATCGCCGAGGAGTTCGCCCGGTTCGTCCTGGCTGGAGACGCCCCCTGCCCCGCGATCAGCCCGTTTCTCAAGCGGCGCTGCTGACCGGCAGCCTATTCGATGACGATCCTCGGCGCGGCCTTCGCACCCGTCGTTTCATCTCCGGAAATCTGCGTCCAGGCCCGCTCGGCGATCTCCCGATAGATGCGGGCATGTTCGGAGTCGGGATCCGACACGACGATCGGCTGTCCGGCATCGGAGCGGCGGCGAACCTCCATTTCGAGCGGAACCTCTCCGAGGAACTCGACCCCGAGTTTTTCGGCTTCGTCGCGCGCCCCGCCATGTCCGAATATCTCGGACCGCTCTCCGCATTTCGGGCAGGTGAAATAGCTCATGTTCTCCACGATCCCGAGCACCGGCACATCGACGCGGCGGAACATGTTGAGCCCCTTGCGGGCATCGATGAGAGCGAGGTCCTGGGGCGTGGAGACGATGATCGCGCCCGCCAGCGGCACCTGCTGGGCCATGGTCAGCTGCGCATCCCCCGTACCGGGCGGCATGTCCACGACCAGTATATCGAGTTCACCCCAGGCGACCTCGCGCAGCATCTGCGTCAGGGCCGACATGACCATGGGGCCACGCCAGATCATGGGGGTGTCGTCCTCGACCATGAAGCCCATGGACATGACCTTGACCCCGTAGCCTTCCAGCGGTCGCAGGGTACGGCCGTCCACGGGTTCGGGCCGGCCGGTGAGAGCAAGGAGCCTCGGCATGGACGGCCCGTATATGTCGGCGTCGAGAATGCCGACCGACAGCCCGTTCGCCGCGAAGGCAAGGGCGAGATTGACGGCCGTCGTGGACTTGCCCACACCGCCCTTGCCTGATGCCACGGCCACGATCTTCTTCACGCCAGGCACGCCGGCGATCTGGCGCGGCGGGGCCTGGCCGGAAACCGGCGGCGGCGGCGCCATGTTGCCGCCGGGCGGCGGCGTGGACCCTGGAGCCCGGGGCGCCGGAGACCGGGGCGCGGATGCCGCCGGAGATGCGGCGGGCGCCTTGCCGGGATCGCGTTCGGCAGTGAGGGCAACGAGCACGCGCGAAACACCCGGCAGGCCCGAGGCGACCTTCTCGGCCGCCTGGCGCATCGGTTCCAGTTCCTCGGCGCGCGCGGGATCGACGCTCAGCGAAAAGACGACGCTTTCGCCATCGATCACGATCTCGGAAACAAGCCCGAGTGAAACGATATCGCTTTCCAGGTCCGGCCCCTTCACCTTGCGCAGGGCCGCCAGGAGTTCGCTCTTGTCAATTTGAGTCATGGTGTCCGTTCGTAGAGTTTCCGAATTCCGGCACGGCAATGGCACGGCGCGCGGTCGCACGCAACCGCCGACACCGGCGACATGCCGGTCCGAAATCGGCTGATCACTGTCCCAGAGGCGGGATGCCTCCCATTTCGGATGTAACTTCCGTGGCAATTTCGGCAACCGCCGTCCCAAGCGCCGGCAACCGTGCCTCCGTCACCCGCGCGGCGGGGCCCGATACCGATATGGCGGCGATGGGATATCCGTGCTCGTCGAAAACCGGGCTCGCCGCGCACCGCAGGCCGATGGCGTTCTCCTCATCATCGACCGCGTAACCGGCTGCGCGGATCTCGGAGAGATTGCGCATCAGGTCCTCGACCGCGGAAATCGTATGCGGCGTTTCCTTCTGCAGCGGGTTGGCCTCGAGCAGGGCCCGGGCGTCCTTCTCCTCCATCCAGGCAAGCATGGCCTTTCCCATGCCCGTACAATGGAGGGGGCCCCGGCCACCGGGACCGGCGATCGCACGCATCATCTTCTGGCATTCGACCTGGGCGAGAAAGATCACCTCGCCACGATCGACGATCGCCAGGTTGGCGGTTTCCCCGCTCTGCTCCATCAACCTGCGCATGTAGGGCCTAGCGATGGCGACGAGATCACGCGAGCGCGCGTAGACCGACCCGACCTGGAAGGCCTGCACACCGATCATCCAGGCGCTTCGTTCATTCTCGAACCGGACGTACCGTTCGTTCTGCAAGGTCGTCAGAAGACGGTGCGCGGTGGATGTCGGCAGACCGACGACATGCGCGAGGTCGCTGAGCGTCAGGCCGTGAGGAAAGTCGGACAGCGTGTTCAATATTCGCAATGCGCGCGTCAGGGACTGGACCTGGCCCGTGCCGCGCATCTGGATTTCCCCGCGCGGCATGGTGGCCTTCGGACTGAGGCGCTTCTTGTCGAGTTCGTCGATTCCGGACAATTTCCTCTCCCGGTCTTATAGTTCCGTATTGCGGGCGGACTTCCCACAATGCAAGACGGGAAAATATTTGGACGCTGGCCGAATTGCAACACCCGCGTGGATCGGCGAACCGAACCGGGTGTCCGAACGAGGGTCGTGGCCGTCAGGCGGCGTCCGCCGTGGGCAGCCAGCGTCCCATCCAGTCGAGGCTTTCGTGCGTCGACTTTTCAGGGATGAACTCGCAGCCGATCCAGCCGTCATAGCCGAGCCTGTCGACCCGCTGGAGCAGGTTTTCGAAATTGATCTCGCCGGTCCCGGGCTGGTTTCGCCCGGGCACGTCGGCGATCTGGATGTGAGCGATGCGACGCAGGTTCGACTCGATGGTCGCGCCGAGATCGCCCTCCATGATCTGCATGTGATAGGCGTCGTACTGGAGCCAAAGGTTCGTCGAGCCGACATCTCGCACCAACTGGACGGCCTGTTCGGTCGAGGTCAGGCCGTATCCGGGGATGTCGATGTCGTTGAGCGGTTCGACGAGCAGCTTGATGCCTTCCATGCCCGTCTGACGGGCCGCGAACCGCAGGTTGTCGATGACGGTGCGCCGGACGACATCCGTGTCAAGAGTGGCGGGCGGCACGCCGACGAGACAGTTGAGCTGCCTGCATCCCAGGACCTTGGCCATCGCGACGGCGCGATGAACGCCATCCTCGAACTCCTCGCGCCGTCCGGGCATGCAAGCGAGTCCGTGTGCGTCCTCGTCGTCCACCGGCAGGTTGAACAGCACCATATCCATGTCGTGCTGCGACAGCGCCTCGGCGATGGCATCGGCGTCCTCTTCATAGGGGAAATGGCACTCGACACCGGCGAATCCGGCAGCCCTGGCCGCACCGATCCTGTCGACAAACGACAGCTCGGTGAAAAGCATGGATATGTTTGCGCCGAAACGTGGCATGTTCGCGATTGCCTTTCCCACTCATGCACGACCGGCTCGCCCGAATCAGTCGCGATTCCAAGAGATTACATCCTTTGGCGACTTTGCCAACTTGGCAGAATCGCATCTCTTTCAATTGTTTTGACGCACAAGTGAGGCAACATCTTGGACGGCCTCTCCGGATGGCAGCCGGCCGTTGCGATCCGACACCCAGGCGGCGATATCCTGCCAGACCTTGCGGCGCTGCTTGTCCCGCAGCAGCATGTGCCAGCCTTCGTCATAGTAGACGAAGCGCTTCTTCCGGATTTTCCGCGCCACGTCGACCGTCGGTTCGAACGGCACGAGTTCGTCCTTGGCGCCGTAGAGATACAGCACCGGGATGTCGATGCCGGCAGCTGCATCGTGGGCCTCGTCCATGAGGGTGACGAGGCCATAGGCGGCGTCGAACCTGGTTTCCTTGATTACCAGCGGGTCGCGGCCCAGCCCGATCAGCATCGGGATATTGTCGGATGCCTGGATCCCGGTGTTCCGTCCTGTCGCCGACATGAACGGCACGGTGTGCGCGGTAAGCCACAGAGCGGACCTGTAGAACGGGTTCATGGACCGCCAGCCCCAGACGGCGGGAGCCACCAGAATTGCGCCCCGCACCCGCGCGGGCAGCCCCTTTGCGGCTGCCTTCATGACCACCGCCGCGCCCATACTGACACCCATGACGTAGACCGGGACTCCCGGATGCCGGTCGGCGAACAGCTTCACGGCGGTGGCGAGGTCGTCGGCCATCACCTCCGAGCCCGCCCAGATGCCACGTTGATCTGTCTCCCCGAATCCCCGCTGGTCGAAGGCGTAGGTCGTGATCCCGCGGCGCGCGAACCACTTTCCGGGCATGTCGAAGGCGTTGGAATAGTCGTTGAAGCCGTGTGCCGCGACGATGACGGCCCGGGTCCTCGCGGCACGCCATTCGCGATAGGGCAGCCGAGCCCCGTCGCCCGCGGTGATCGCCTTGCCGGCGATGCGCGGCGCCGTGACGGCATCGCCAAGAAGCTGGGTCGACGGCGCACACCCCGCGTTCGCGAGGGCGGCGAGACCGCAGCCGATCATCAGGAGCACTCGTCGCAGGGGACTAACCGGCAAGTCTGGCAACCTCGTTTCGCAGATGGGGAAGCACATCCGTCTCGAACCACGGATTCTTCCTGAGCCAAGAATTGTTGCGCCATGACGGATGAGGCAACGGCAACACGGCGGGCTGCCGCCCGCTGTCCCTGTACGATGCCCAGTTGCGAACGGTTTCCGTCAGGTTCGCACCCCGGTCGGCGCCAAGATGCCACGCCTGGGCATACTGGCCGATGACGAGCAGAAGCTCCAGTTGCGGCAGGTGACCGAAAAGCCGCTCGCGCCACAGGTCCGCGCATTCGCGGCGGGGCGGAAGGTCGCTGCCCCTCGCATCGTAGCCCGGGAAGCAGAAACCCATCGGCACGATGGCCAGTCTCTTCTCGTCATAGAAGGTTTCCCGGCCGATGCCCATCCATTCGCGCAGCCGGTCGCCGCTCGGGTCGTCGAAGGGCAGACCGGACTTGTGCACCCGGATTCCCGGCGCCTGTCCGACGATAGCCAACCGTGCCGTCGTGGAAGCTCGCACGACGGGTCTGGGGTCGTGAGGCAAGGGCTTCGTCTTCGGCGTCTCGACGCAGGCACGACATTGCCTGATCTGCGTCAGCAGGCGCTCGAGACCGGCTTCGGGGCTGGCGGCCGGCACCGTGTTCAGGCCCCCGCGCTCGGGCGACCGGAGGCTTCCTTGTACCAGCGCCGGAAGTTGACCGCGTCCTCGGGCACGTCGATGCGTGCGAACTTCGCGAAGTCCGCCGCGCAGAGCGCCGTTATGTCGACGACCGTGAAACGGTCGCCGGCGATCCACCGGTTCTCGGCGAGTTGCGCGTCGAGCCAGGCAAGACCCTCGAGGGCCCGGCCCCGGTTGGCCTCGCCCCATTCGGCGACCTGGGGACGCTCCAGAAGCGCCAGGCGGGGATGGAGATGGCGCATGCACTGGGCGACGGGAAGGAAAAAGTGCCATTCGACCTGGCGCTGCCACATTTCGATCTGGGCGCGCTCCAGCGGATCGGCCCCCATCAGGTTCGGTTCGGGATGCAGTTCCTCGATGTACCTGCAGATGGCGACCGTCTCCGCGATGGTGGCGCCGTCGTCCAGTTCGAGCACGGGCAGGCGCTGGAGCGGATTGATCCGTGTGAACGCCTCTGACCTGTGCTCCTCCTTCATGACGTCGAGATCCACGGTCGGGATGTCGAGGCCCTTCTCGGCGAGGAATATGCGCACACGCCGCGGATTGGGCGCCGCCTTGTCGTTGTACAGTTTCATGCGGCTGAACTCCTCCATCTAGCAGTTGCCGGATTCCGCCATCCCGGCGCTTCCCGTGTGTTTCATCCGCAGGCATTTAGGCCCGAGGCGAGCGGGTCGCGTCAATACACGCAATCGAACGGTCACGTGATCGAGCACGCTTGACCCGCCCGCGCTCCGGCGGGCATTTATTGCACTCGGTCCGGCCCGCGCGACGGGACACGACAATAGAGGAATTTCAATGGCAATTGATTTCGATGGCAAGGTTGTGATCGTCACGGGTGCCGGAGGCGGTCTGGGCCGCTCCCATGCGCTGGAATTCGCCCGGCGGGGCGCGAAGGTCGTCGTCAACGACCTGGGCGGTGCTGTCGACGGGTCCGGCGGTTCCGTGAGCGCGGCTGAAGCCGTGGTCCGCGAAATCGAGGAAGCCGGCGGAACCGCCATGGCGAACGGCGCGAACGTGACGGACGAGGCCGCCCTTCAGAACATGGTCGGCGAGGTTCTCAAGGCGTTCGGCCGGATCGACGTCCTCGTCAACAATGCCGGCATACTCCGCGACAAGAGTTTCGCGAAAATGGGGATGGATGATTTCCGCCAGGTGATCGATGTTCATCTCCACGGAACCGCATTGGCGACCCGCGCGGTCTGGCCGGTGATGCGGGACCAGTCCTATGGCCGGATCATCGTCACCACCTCGTCGAGCGGCCTCTACGGCAATTTCGGCCAGGCCAATTACGGTGCGGCGAAAATGGGGGTGATCGGCCTGATCAACACCCTCAAGCTCGAAGGCCAGAAGTACAACATCCACTGCAACGCGGTGTCGCCCGTCGCCTATACGCGGATGACGGCGGACCTGTTTCCGCCCGAAGCGGAACAGCTCATGACGCCGGAACGCGTCACGCCGGCGGTCGTCTATCTGTCGAGCGAGGACGCGCCCACCGGCGTGATCGTCGCGGCCGGGGCCGGGGTGTTCGCCAAGGTGGAAATCGCGGAAGCCCGCGGCGCCCACCTCGGGGACGCGCCGCGCGCCGAAGATGTCGCCGACGCCTGGGACCGGATCACCGACATGGACGAGGCCAAGGCGTTCGCGGCCGGCGGCGAACAGACCGGCAAGTTCTTCGAAATGGCCGCCCGAGGCTAGGACGGGAAGGATATCGCGATGGCGGTCTGTGCTCTGGGTTATCTCGGCATCAGGTCGCAACGCTTCGACGACTGGCGCCAGTTCGCCGGACGACTCGCCGGTATGCAGGAAGTCGACCGCGGGGCCGGCACCGCCGCCTTCCGGATGGACGATCTCAAGCAGCGCCTCGTGGTCCTGGACGAGGCCGGGGATACGCTGGCCTTCATGGGCTGGGAAGTCGAGACGCCGGCCGATCTCGAAACCTATGCGGCACGGCTGGACGATGCGGGCATGCGTGTCTGGACCGGATCACGGGGTCTCGCCGACCAGCGCCATGTCGATCGCCTGCTCGTGTGCCATGATCCGGACGGCAACAGGATGGAGCTGTTCCACGGAGCGCACCGGGCGACGGACCCGTTCGTTCCCGGTCGGCCGATATCGGGGTTCAGGACAGGACCCTACGGCATGGGACACGCGGTTCTGCATGTGGCGGACATCGACGCCCTCTTGCCGTTCTACAGGGACATTCTCGATTTCCGCGTCAGCGACTACGGCCTGTCTCCCCGGCCGCTCTATTTCTTCCATGTGAACGGGCGCCATCACAGCTTCGCCATGATCGGCACGGGTCGTCGCGGCTTCCATCATTTCATGATCGAGTACGGCAATCTCGACGATGTCGGCCAGGGCTACGACCTGGCGCAACTCGCCGAAGACGGCATCGCCTACACGCTCGGCCGGCACACGAACGACTTCATGACGTCGTTCTATGCAACGACACCGTCTGACATGTTCGTCGAACTCGGCTGGGGCGGACGCGTCATCGACCCGCAGACGTGGGAGCCGCACGAAACCCACGCCGGTCCGAGTTTCTGGGGCCACGAACGCCTTCACATGCCCGAGGAGGCGCGCGAAAAGTTCCGCCGCATGCGCCTCGACGCGGCCGCCAAGGGGCTGCGCGCGCCGCCGGTGGCCGAGTGTCCCTGGCTCTACGACATGCTCTCATCCGCCGGAAAGACGTCGTGACTGCCGGCGGCGGCCGCGTCCACGACGTCGCCATTGTCGGACTTGGCCCGACCGGGGCCACGCTCGCCTGCCTGCTGGCGAAATGCGGCCTCGACGTTCTCGCACTGGACCGGCAGGCCGGTCCCTGCCCCGAACCGCGCGCGGTGCATTTCGACGACGAGGTGATGCGCGTATTCCAGACGATAGGCGTCGCGGAAGCCGTCGCGGACATCTCGCGGATCAATCCCGGCATGCGGTTCGTCGACGCCGCCGGAAGCCTCCTGCTCGACTGGCCGCGCCCCGCGGACGTCGGGCCCATGGGCTGGCACGCAAGCTACCGCTTCCACCAGCCGGACCTCGAGAGGGTCCTGCGTGCGGCCGTCGCCCGTGCAAGTGCAGTCGAGGTCCTTGCCCCGGCCGACGTTACCGACCTCATCGAACGTGACGACCACGTCGACATTCGCCTTTCCACGAACGGCGGCACCGACAAGCGGTCCGTATCCGCCCGGTATGTCGTCGGGTGTGACGGAGCGCGGTCCACCGTCAGGAGCGCGATCGGCACCGGACACCATGATCTCGGGTTCAACGAACGCTGGCTGGTGGTCGATGCCCTGCTCACCGCCCCGCAGCCCCATCTCGGGGACCACACGATCCAGCACTGCAATCCGGAGCGCCCCGCGACCTATGTGCGCGGCCCCGGCGACCGCCGACGCTGGGAGATCGCGCTGAAGGACGACGAGCGGGCGGAGGACATGACATCGGACGAAGCTCTCTGGCCACTCCTGTCCGGCTGGCTCTCTCCGCAAGACGCCGTGCTCGAACGGCGCGCGGTTTACACGTTCCACTCGACCATCGCCCGCGCCTGGCGGCGCGGCCGGCTGTTGATCGCCGGCGACGCCGCCCACCAGACGCCGCCCTTCATGGGACAGGGCATGTGCGCGGGCATCCGCGATGCGGCCAACCTGGGCTGGAAACTTGCCGCGGTCGTCAAGGGCGCGAACCCGTGCCTTCTCGACACCTATGGCGAAGAGCGCATCCCGCACGTGCGGACCTATATCGAGACGGCCATTCGGCTTGGCGGGCTCATCAACGCAAGCGGCACGAAGGAGGCGCTGCAGCAGGCCCTGCCGCGCCCCGACGGCTCCTCTCGCATGACGAGCATCGCCCCGCCGCTCGGGCACAGCATTCTCCTCGGACCCGGCGAGACGGCAGGACGCCTGTGCCCCCAGCCGCGCCTGTCCGATGGCCGTCGCCTGGACGACGCCTGCGGCTATGGCCATGTGCTGCTCGCGGCCCGGCATGGAGACCACGCTGTCGAACCGCCGGACGGAAGGGCTGCCGTGTTCAGCGCCGTGAACCATCCTGAGATCGGCACCCTGCTCGACGCGTTCGGCTGTGGCGCGATCCTGGTGCGACCGGACCGCTACATCGCCGCAACGGGACCCGGGCTTCGCGGCCTGGGCCGCTATCCGGGCCTATAGACCTTCGACCGGTCGCGCGGCGAGCGCGAGGGGCCGGCGGATCATGAGCAGCCGGCGAGCCTCGTCTGACTTGCCCTGGCGCAGCAGCGCACCCACCATGGCGAACTCGATCAGGTCGCGCTGGGCGCGGCTTCCGCCGATGCGGGCGTGATCTGCCATGGCCTCGGCAAGATGCACGCTGGCCCCGGCCCAGTCGCCGTCGGCGAGCGCACCGAAGGCTTCGGCGAGGATCTTCACCATGTCGCCGGCGGGGCCCCGGGCATCGGCGATGATGCGGTCGAGTTCCTCTCGGTTGCCGGCCATGGCATGGGCGAGGGCCGCATGGACGTCGACGAAGGCAAGGCCGGTCTTCGGGAAGGAGTCCGAAGCATATCGGCTGATCGCCAGCCAGCGCTCCTTCGGCACATCGACGCCCGCGAGTTCGGCCCGGTAGAGAATGGCGGCAAGGTCCGTGAGCACGTTGATCGCCGGGCCCCAGGCCCCTCCCGGGTCCACGTCGCGGTCAATCACCGACCACATCTTCGCGATTTCGCCGCGCTCCAGCGCCCAGAGCGCCACGTGCCAGGAGATGTGGCAGTGAAGCAGGCCCTGCTTCGCGTAGTCCCCGATCCAGTCATCGAGATAGGCAGCACCGGCCTCTGCCTCGCCGTTCTCGTAATAAAGATGGGCGCGGATATGCGCGCCGTTGGCATTGCGGGGGTTGCCGTCGAGCGACTTCTCGATCGTCGCCTCGGCGGGACCGGTCTGTCCAGCCTCCATCTGGGAGAAGGCATGCTGGGCCAGGAACCACCAGTCGTCGCCGTAATGCGGCGCCAGCATGGAGGTGAAGGCGAGTTGTTCGGCTTCGCGGCCCGGTTGGCCGCTGAACCCGATCAGGCCGAAGACGCCGGTGCAGGTCTGGGCGACCATGACATCCCGGGGATAGTCCATGAGATGGGCCCTGATGGCTTTATATGCAGCCGGCACCTTGCCCTCCACGAGGAGTCCGAGCGCCTCGATCTGCCCCGCTTCGGACGCCGTTACGCCTTTCGTACAGTCCCGCGCCCGCGCCACGGCTTCGCGCGCCGCCACCGGTTTGCCGAGCACCTGGAGGTTGCGCCCGAGGGCGAGATGCGCGGCGGCAAAGTTGCCGTCGGCTTCGATCGCTCTCTCGAAGGCTTCTCCCGCGCCTTCGGCGGCCATGAGAAACCGTTCCATTCCGTCCAGGTAGGCGTCGCGGGCGGCCGGCGAAGTCGTGGACAGCGGATTGTCATATCGATCGGCATACATGGGCGTGGCCTCATCTTTGGGCGCGTTCTGTTGTGGTGTTGGTCAGGCTAGCGCGAACGCCGCACCACGCGAAGCTTCCCGTCCTGCGACATCGTGTGTCAGTCGGCCCGGGTTTGCCTGACGAGCCATGTCCCGACCGCATCGCGGGCCGCTGCGTTCGGCGCTTCGGCTCCGGCATGAACTGCGTAATACCCGGCCTCCGAGCGTGCCGGGTCGCGCCACAGGACAACGAGCCTTCCGTCCGCCAGTTCGCTCTCCACCAGAAGGAGGGAAACCAGGGCCACGCCGCGATTGGCGATCGCCGCGTCGATGGCGAGCGCGGTCTGGTTGAAGCGGGACACCCGTTGCGGCTTTCCGACCGACAGCTTGGCGAAGAGATCGTCCCAGGAGCCGTGGGCATCCTGGAGCAGCCTGTGCCCGGCGAGGTCGGCTGGTTCGCGAACGGGCGCGTGGGCCTGGGCATAGTCCCGGCCGGCGACCGCGACCAGGTTCGTGGCGGAAAGCTTGCGTACGTCGAGCCCTTCGCCGAAGGGCGGGGTTCCCAGACGCACCGCGAGGTCCACGCCGTCGGTCCTGAAATCGGCCAGGTCTTCCGTCGCGAGGATCTGGAGGTCGACGTGCGGATTGGCATCCTCGAACGCGCCAAGCCGCGGCAGGAGCCACTTGGACGCAAAGGACGGCGGCACGCTCAGAATGACGGTATCGGCAGGTGGCGACAACGCGCGCGTCGCCTCGTCGATGATCGAAAGCGCCCTGCCCACCGCCCGGGCATAGGTGCGGCCATCGCGGGTCAGTTCCAGTCCGCGGGCCTTGCGCAGAAAAAGCTGTCGGCCGAGATCGGCTTCGAGCGCACGCACCTGCTGGGCGACCGCACCTTGCGTGAGATGAAGCTCGTCCGCCGCCCGCCGGAAATTGCCGTGGCGCGCCGCGGCGTCGAACATGCGCAGCGCATTGAGTTTCGGGAGCCGCATGACCTTCCTTCAGCCTGTAGATTTTCTACAGTCTGATGAGAAAAAACATGATTAGTCAATGGTCCGGCCAGGCTCTATATCCGACCCAGCCATTAAAGGAGAACAGACGATGACAGACAAGAAAGTGGCCCTGATCACGGCCGGCGGCAGCGGCATGGGTGCGGATGCGGCGCGCGTCCTATCACGCGACGGTTTCGATATCGCGATCCTTTCCTCTTCGGGCAAGGGCGAGGCGCTCGCCGGGGAACTCGGCGGGATCGGACACACCGGGTCCAACCTCGAGCCGGCGGACCTGGAGGCCTTCGTCGGCAAGGCCATGGACAAGTGGGGCCGGATCGACGTGCTGGTAAACTCCGCGGGCCACGGCCCGAAAGGCGACCTGCTGGACATCAGCGACGACGACTGGCACGGCGGCATGGAATATTACCTGATGAACGTCATCCGTCCGACCCGTCTGGTGACGCCGCACATGGAAAAACAGGGCGGCGGCGCGATCATCAACATTTCCACCTTCGCGGTCTTCGAACCCGATCCGCTGTTCCCGACGTCGGGTGTTTTCCGCGCCGGGCTCGCCAGTTTCACGAAGCTCTACGCGGACCGCTACGCCAAGGCGAACATCCGGATGAACAACGTTCTGCCCGGGTTCATCGATACGCTTCCCGAAGCCGAGGAACGCCGCAACCGGATCCCCATGGGCCGCTACGGCACCGCGGCGGAAACCTCGTCGCTGATTTCATACCTGGCATCCGACGGCGCGGGCTACATCACGGGGCAGAACATCCGCGTCGACGGCGGCCTGACCCGTTCGGTCTAGCCTCCGGTCAAGGCCCCGGTTTGGAACGGTCCCGGATAGTCCTGGCGGATTTCCGGGAAACGACGGGGCCGTGGCGGACACGCACTCCTCGCCTGGAACGGTCCCGGATAATCCTGGCGGATTTCCGGGACACGACGGGGCCGTATCGGATACGAATTCCTCGCCCTGAACGGTCCCGGATAGTCCTGGCGGACTTCCGGGAAACGAACGGGTCGTGCCGGACACGCACTCCTCGCCTGGAACGGTCCCGGATGATCCTGGCGGATTTCCGGGACACGATGGGGATTGTTCCAGACACATCCCGGACGAAGTCCTGACGAACGTCAGGACCCATTGGCCTTGCGGGCGTGCCTCGCCACTTGCCGCGGTGCGCCAGCGGTGTATCTTGCTGTGCTTCCTGACGACCCCGCCCTCCTCCAAGATCAAGACGGAACACATGACAGACACCCTGCCCTCCATGACCGCCCCGGAGATCCACAACGGCGCGCTGCGCGAACCCATTCCCGCCGAGCTGCTCGGGACCGCGGTGATCGACCGCGAGGGCGAGGCGATCGAGGCGGGCAGCTACCAGAGCCTGACGCTCACCTATACCTGCGGCCGCTTCGGCATCGACGACAGCGGCAGCCTGCGCGTGTGCTTCCGGTTCGCCACCGACCAGACCAATCCGCAGTTCACCGACCCGAAGGCGCCGGGATACACGGTCGTGACCGCCTCGAACAACGCGGTCCTGGAGTGCCGGTTCGACCCCAAGGGCAATATCCGCCCGTGGGACCGCACGCTGCAGATCAAGATCGTGAAGGGCTTCATGAAGGAAGGCGACACGATCACGGTGCGCTTCGGGGTGACGGACGAGGGTTCGCCCGGCATGCGCATGCAGACATTCTGCGAGAGCCGGTTCGAGTTTCGCGTGCTTGTGGACCCGATCGCCACCTACAACTTCCAGACCCTGCCCAAACAGCCGGCGATCCGCATCGTGCCGGGTCCGCCCGTGACCTGGGCCTGCGTCGTGCCCAGCGTCGTCGCCTGCGGCGAACCCTTTTCGCTGCGCATCAAGGGAGAGGACGCCTGGGGCAATCCGAGCGACAAGTGCGACACGACGCTGGTGCTCCGTGCGGAGGGTGCGGTCGACGGGCTGCCGCCGTCCATCGCCATGAAACCGGGGCCGTTCGCTGTGGAAGCCGGGGGACTGTCCTGCCCCGCGGAAGGCGGCTTCACCATCCACGTCGAAGACGAGACCGGCAACGCGCTCGCCCGCAGCAATCCTGCCCGTGCCGAAACAGACCCCGCGCAGCGCCTCTACTGGGGCGACCTGCACGGCCAGTCCGACGAAACGCTGGGCACCAACTCGGCGGCCGACTATTTCGCCTTCGGCCGCGACCGCGCCTTTCTCGACGCCTGCGCCCACCAGGGCAACGACTTCCAGATGACGGAAACCTTCTGGCAGGACCTCAACCAGGTTACGGCCGCCTTCAACGAGCCCGGTCGCTTCGTCACCCTGCCGGGCTACGAATGGTCGGGAAACACCGCGCTCGGCGGCGACCGCAACGTCTATTTCCCGGTCGAGGGCCGGACCATGCGCCGCTCGTCCCATGCGCTGGTGGAGGACCGCGGCGACATCGGCACGGACTGCCACACCTCCGCCGAACTGTTCGAGGCTTTCGCGGAAAACGAAGAGTGGGACGTCATCTGTTTCGCCCATTGCGGCGGGCGCTATGCCGACATCGTGCTCGCCCATGACGGGCGGTTCGAGAAATCGGTCGAGGTGCATTCGGCGTGGGGCACCTTCGAGTGGCTGGTGGAGGACGCCTTCCGGCAGGGGTACCGGGTGGGCATTCTCGGCAACTCGGACGGCCACAAGGGCCGGCCCGGAGCGAGTTATCCAGGAGCTGGCTGGTTCGGCGCGGTCGGTGGGCTGACCTGCTACCGCATGCCGGAACTGACCCGCGACGCTCTCATCGGGGCCATCAACAGGCGCCGCCACTATGCCACCACCGGCGGTCCGAGCGGCCGACCGCTGATCGATCTCGCCATCGACTTCGACGCCGAGGGCACGGTCTATCATTCTGACCCTGCGCTGGGGCCGAGCGAGGGAACCGCGGCGGCAGCCGCTGAGATGGGCGACATCGTCCACCTGCCGGAGGGCGACGCGACCTTGCGGCTGAATGTGTCGGCGTCTTCCCCGGTCCACCGCGTGGATATCTTCAACGGCCTCGAACACCTCGCCTGTCACCGTCCATACGCGGAAGACGATCTTGGCGACCGCATCTGCGTCCTCTGGGAAGGCGCGGAGTATCGCGGCCGCTTCAGGGCGGTGGCCTGGGACGGGACCGCCAGGTTCGACGGCGCCCGGGTGTCGAGCGCGGTGCCGATCAATTTCTTCAACCGCGACAAGACACTGAAACAGGACGGCGGCAACGCCCTGTCATGGCAATCGGTAACGACCGGCAATCTGGCCGGTTTCGTCGCGACGCTCGAGGACAGCCGTTCCGGCAAGGTCGAGATCGACACGCCGCTGATCAAGGCATCCGTCGATCTCGCCTCCATCGGCCTGGAGGACACGGTGCTCGACGCGTCCGACATCCTGCCCCGCCGCATGCGCCTGGTCCGCCTGCCCGACTGTCCCGACAGCCTCGACTTTTCGGTCGAGCACCGCCTGTCGCCGCAGCCCGGCCGCGACAACCCGTTCTATGTCCGCGTCACACTGGAGGACGGTACGCAGGCCTGGACAAGCCCGGTCTATGTCGTGCGGGATCTCTGACCGGGCATCTCCGCCGCAGCCGGCGGATTCCGGATTCCGACAGAATCCCCCGCAGGCTAGAGGCATTTTTAACCAAGCTTCCAAAACCGTTCTTAAGACTTCTCCCCCATAGTCGGCACCCATAAACGGCGACCCGAAAAACCGGGCGCGGACCGGACACGGTCCACAAGACAGGGAACGGCTCGATGGCTTCCGGCGAGAAACCGGCGGGCGATACGCGTTCGCGCGCGTATTCGCGGGACGAGAGCTTGCGCATGCCCATGCGCGAGGTCCGTACCCGGCTGTCCGATCTGGGAAACCGGGCGATTTTCTTCCGCCGCGACCTGCTCATGCTCTACGCCAAGAGCCAGCTCGGCGCGGCGTTGGCCATGCCCGTCATCGCCGTCATCGTCGCGGCCTCCAGCCTGCTCTGGGTGCCTTTCCACGAAGCGGCCATATGGCTTTCGGCGGTCTTCGTCAGCCAGGGCATAGCCGTCTCCTTCTGCCAGAAATTCGACAATCTTGAGCCCGAGGACGTGGGCGTCGAGGAATGGCTGAGCAAGTTCGCCGCGGCCGAACTCATCTGCTCGCTCACATGGTCGGCGCTCATCTTCGCCTTCTGGACCGAGGCGCAGCAGGTCGAGCGGGTCTATCTCATCGCCGTCCTGATGATCGTGGCGTCGATCCGCATGGCGCTGGCCAACAACGTGCTTTCGGTCGTGTTCGCGGGAACCATCCCGATCACGGCGGCGGTGACCGTGCGCTGCCTGATCGACGGCGGCACGCTCTACCTTTCGCTCGCCGTCATGGCGATCTGCGCGGAGATCTACTTCGTCCACCTGTCGCGCAAGCTCAACGAGACGGCGCTGCACATGCTGGTGTTCCGGGCCGAAAAGGACGCCCTCATCGCCGAGCTCGAAGAGGCCAAGTCCAAGTCCGACGAAGCCCGCCGGCGCGCCGAGGACGC
Organism: Hyphomicrobiales bacterium; assembly: GCA_965227875.1. GTDB lineage: Bacteria > Pseudomonadota > Alphaproteobacteria > Rhizobiales > JAJFHC01. The sequence goes on along the minus strand of OZ245783.1, from coordinate 3,426,863 downwards.
CAATCTCGCAAAGTCCCGGTTCCTGGCCACCATGAGCCACGAACTGCGCACGCCGCTCAACGCAATCATGGGTTTTTCAGAAGTCATGAAGGAAGAGATCATGGGCAAGCATGAAGTCGCCGCCTACAAGGACTATGCCGAACATATCCATGACAGCGGCAAACACCTTCTCAACCTGATCAACGAGGTGCTCGACCTTTCGCGCATCGAAGCGGGCCGGTACGAACTCAACGAGGAGCCGGTGTCGCTCCAGGGCGTGGCGGAGGAGTGCCGGTCGCTCCTGAACCTGAGGGCGCGCGAACAGGATATCGACATCGTCGAAAACTTCGAACCCGACCTGCCCATGCTGGAAGCGGACCAGCGGGCGATCCGCCAGATCTGGCTCAACCTGATGTCGAACGCCATCAAGTTCACGCCCGAAGGCGGCTCCATCTCGCTCGAGGTCTCCCGTACCGACATGGGCGGACTCGCGATGACGGTCCGCGACACCGGACCGGGCATCCCCGAAAACGAGATCCCCGTCGTCCTGAGTTCCTTCGGCCAGGGTTCGCTCGCCCAGCAGAAGGCCGAGGCGGGCGCCGGTCTCGGCCTTCCCATCGTGCAGGGGCTCGCCGAACTGCACGGCGGCCGACTGCGGCTGACCAGCCGTGTTGGCGAGGGAACCTGCGTCACGGTGGAGTTCCCCCGCGCCCGGGTGCTCAGGGCCCGCGACGCCATCGTCCCGCCCCTGAAGGCGGCAAGCTGACGCGCGGGAGCACGCCGCTCAGCCGCAATTCGCTGTCGTCGGGTCGATGACCGTGTGCACCGGCGTGATGCGCGATGCGGGAAAGCCGCTCAGGCGGGCGTGTTCGCGAATGACGTCTTCGTCCCGTGCGAGGTAGACGCAGAACGTCTTGTCCGCGGCAACGAAACTCTCCAGCCACTGCACATGCGGTGCCAGCCTGTCGAGCGCCTCGTTCGATGTCTGCGCCGCGCCGGCAAGCTGTTCGGTCCCCATCGATCCGACTTCGGGGATCTCGCGCTCGATCATGTACCGTTTCATCAAGGGTCTCCTTCCTGCTCAGGTTTGTCCGTGTGTCCGTTCCCCCGAGGCTGCGGGAAGACGGTCGGTTGAGGCTGGCGCGAAACGGGCGATCCCGGCCAGTGCAGGATCTGTACCTGCCCGGTACAGTTTGTGGACTTGTGCGCCTTGCCGCCGCCGTTCACCCTGATGCACGATCAAGAGCGGAGGAGAAGATGACGGTTCCCGGATACAAGCAGTTCTGTCCTGTCGCGATGGCGGCGGAGGTTCTCTGCACCCGCTGGACGATCGTGCTCCTTCGCGAGCTTCTCGCCGGATCGACCCGGTTCAACGACCTGCGCCGCGGCGTGCCGAAGATGTCGCCGACCCTGCTTTCGCGCCGGCTCAAGGAGCTGGAAGGCGCCGGGATCGTCGAAAAGACGCCGGTCCCCGGCGACACCAACGCCAGCGACTACCGGCTGACGGACTCGGGGCGCGACCTCGCACCCATCGTCGAACTGTTCGGGCTGTGGGGGCAGCGCTGGGTCGACTCCCGGCTTTCCCTGAAGAACCTCGATCCGTCGCTGCTGATGTGGGACATGCGGCGCAACCTCGACCCCTCCCCGTTGCCCGAGCGCCGGGTGACGATACAGTTCCTGTATCACGACCTGCCCGCATCCAAGGCGAAGTGGTGGCTGGTGGTGGAACCGGACGGTGAGGTCGACCTTTGCTGGTCCGATCCGGGCTTCGACGTCGACCTCTATGTCGCCACCGATCTCAGGACGATGACCGCCATCTGGATGGGCCTGACGACCGTCGCGGCGGAACGGGAGCGGATGGACCTCGTGGGAGACCGGACGCTGGTGTCGACCATGCAGACTTGGCTCGGCCTCAGCCCGTTCGCCGCGGAGAAGAAACGTGTCGCCTGACCGGAACCGCGCGCCATGACCGGGGCCGCCAGGGACGTTTCCTGCAGGGCGGACCGGGTCTACCGGTTCTCGCCCGGGACGACCGCATTGCTCGTCATCGACATGCAGAAGGATTTCTTTGCCGAAGACACCGAATGCCGCGCGGAGATGGACGCCATCGTGCCGCGGGTCGGACGGCTGATCGATGCCGCCCGGCGTTCGGGCACCCACGTGGTGTTCACCCGCGAAAGCTACCGTCCGGACCTCTCGGACGTATCCGGCTACCGGGCCTCACTGGGATATGTCGGGCGGCCAGGACCGGTCGGCCGCATGTGCATCCGCGGCGAAGACGGCCAGGCTTTCGTCGGCGGCCTGGAACCGCGTCCCGGCGAATCGGTGTTCGACAAGGCGGCTTTCGGCGCCTTCCACGGCACCGCACTCGACGTCCACCTTGCGGGTCGCGGCATCGACCACCTGATCCTGTGCGGGGTCACCACCCAGTGCTGTGTGCATTCCACGCTTCGCGAGGCCGTCGACCGCGGCTACTGGTGCCTCACGGTCGCCGACTGTTGCGCCGCCCAGGAACCGGGCCTGCACGACGCGGCGCTCGCCATCATCCAGGGTGAAGGGCATCTCTTCGGTTGGATCTGCGACGTGGCGGACGTGGAGGCCGCGGTCGGCGCCTGACGGCCTCACGCCGGCCCGGGCACGCCCTCGTACATCGCCTCGTTCTGGGCGCGGAGAATGCGCGCATGCCAGGCAAGCGCATCCCCGGACAGATCCTCCGCCGGTTCGGGCACGTGCCGGAAATGCCCGAAACGGTCCTCGCCACGTACGGGCACGGCGAAATCCTCGGCGGCAACGCGTTGCATCACGTGGGGCGCGATATAGTTGATCGCCATGCCGATCCGGCGTTCGGCGGAGCGGTTGGGCGCCGAGGCGTGCAGCAACCGGCCATGATGGAACGACGCCTCGCCCGGCCGGAGTTCAACGTCCACCGTGCGGTCCTCGTCGATATCGACCTCGGCTTCCTGTCCGCGTGTCAGAACGTTGTTTTCCGAGAACGTGTCGCGATGGGTGACCATGGCGCCCCTGTGGCTGCCCGGGACGAAACGCATGCAACCGTTCTCGCGGGTCACCGGGCTCAGCGCGAGCCAGGCGCTGACCTGCCCCTCCTCGTCGCTCAGCCCCCAGTACCGCAGATCCTGATGCCAGCTCACGTAGTTTTCAGTGTGAGGTTCCTTGATGAAGAAGGTCGCGCCCCAGACGAGGATGTCGGGCCCGAGTATCGCCTCGACCACGTCGAGGATCGCGGGATGGCGCACGAGTCCGGCCGCGAAACGGAAAATGACGTGGGGATAGTTGAGCTGTGTGCGGTTCCCCAGGGCTGTTCCGGCCGACCGCGCCTCGAGCGCTTCGAGCGATGCCCTCGCCTCTGCCGCCTCCTGCGGACCAAGTACGGGTACCGGAAAGACGAAACCGTCTTCGTGATATCGGTCGGTCAGGCTGTCCAACCGTTGTGCCGCGCCAGGATTCATGGGCGTCCCTCCCTCGCTTTCCCCGCATCTGAACGCCTCCCCACCCTCCGGGTCAAACGGCAATCCTTGCGGCGAGCCTTAAGCTGAACTTATGCTCAATTCTCGGTCGTGACAGGGAGCCGGGACATGTCCATTCGGCGCATTCCATCGCTCAACTGGCTGCGGGTCTTCGAGGCCGCAGCCCGCACGGAGAGTTTCACGGGCGCGGCGCGGATCCTCAACATGAGCCCTGCCGCGGTGAGCCAACAGCTCAAGGCGCTCGAAGGCCACCTGGGATCGGCGCTCTTCGAACGCGGGGCCCGAAATGTCACCTTGACGGATGCCGGGGCTTCCTTCCTGCCCGCGGTCCGCCAGTCGCTGCTGTCCGTGGAGACGACGGCGGCGTCCCTGTTCGGCCATAGCGCACGTCCATCCGTCACAATCCAGGCCACGCTCATTTTCGCGACGTCCTGGCTGGCGGCCCGGCTGTGCGCCTTCGAAGCGGCCTGTCCGGATATCGAACTGCATGTGACGGGCAGTCACGACGAACGCGACCTCGAGCGGGAGGGACCGGACCTCCATGTCGTGTTCGGCGGCGCACCGCGCAACTGGGGCGACAGCACGGCCCTGTTCGGCGAGGAGATCTACCCGGTGGCGCTGCCCGAAATCGCCGACGGTCTCGCAAGGCCTGGGGATGTACTGGGGCATCGGTTGATCGAGATCTCGTCTCATCGGACAAGCTGGATGCAACTGTTCGCGGCGGCCGGCGTCGTCGACATGGAGCAAGCGCGCTTCTGTTTCGTAGACTCGAGCGAGATCGCCCTTGCCATGGCAGCCCGAGGTTATGGTATTGCGGTTGCACGCGCCCCGGCGACGGACCGGAGGGTCGAGGACTATGGGCTCGTTCCCTGCTGGCCGGACATGCGATTGCCCAGCGGCGAGGCGTATCACCTGGTCTGCCGCTCCGTGAGCGGCCTTTCGCCTGCCGCCGCCCGCGTCCGCGACTGGCTGATCGAGGAGGCCGGACACCCGGCCGCCTGACAAGGGAAAGTCGTGTGAACCCGTTTCAGTCGGATTTCTCGCTCACGCCCGCTTCCGCGAAGGTCGCCATTTCGGCATGGGTCACGGCGGCGGCACGGACGATGCCCACGGCAAGGGCGGCACCCGAAGCCTCGCCGAGCCGCATGCCGAGATCGAGCAGCGGTTCCTTGCCGATCTTCTCGAGCAGGCGCGCGTGGGCCGGTTCGGCGCTCCGGTGCGCGGCGAGACAATGGTCGAGCGCGGAGGGATCCATGGCGTGCAACACCGCCGCGGCGGCCGTAGCCACGTAACCGTCGATGAGCACCGGAACACGCTGGCTACGGGCGGCAAGCACGGCGCCCGCCATCGCGGCCAGTTCGCGGCCGCCCAGGCGCCGCAGGACCTCCAGCGGATCGTCGAGATGGCCTTCGTTGAGCGCCATGGCCCGCGCCACCGCATCGGCCTTGCGCCGCACCCCCTCGTCGTCGAGGCCGGTTCCCGGCCCGACCCAGTCCGCCGGATCGCCGCCGAAGAGGCCACAGCATACGGCGGCCGCGATGGTCGTGTTGCCAATGCCCATTTCGCCGATGCACAGCAGATCGGTGCCGCCGGCGATGGCTTCCATACCGTAGGCGATGGTCGCCGCGCAGGTCGGCTCGTCCATGGCCGGTTCCCGCGTGATGTCTCCGGTCGGAAGTTCCAGCGCCAGCTCGAAGACCTTGAGGCCGGCATCGTTGGCCTTGCAGATCTGGTTCACCGCAGCACCCCCGGCGGCGAAGTTGGCCACCATCTGCGCGGTGACCTCCGGCGGAAACGCGGAGATGCCCTGTGCGGTGACGCCGTGGTTGGCGGCGAACACGGCCGCCATGGGCCGCTCGACTTTCGCGGGATGGCGCCCCTGCCAGGCCGCAAGCCATTCGGCGATGGTCTCGAGCCGTCCGAGCGCTCCGGGCGGTTTTGTCAGGCCGGCGTCCCGCGCACGGGCCGCGGCAGCGGCCTCGAGGTCCGGTCCCGGCATCGATCGTACGAGGTTCCGGATGTCGTCAAAGGGCAGACCTGTGGTGTTTTCCTGCATGATTCTCCCGATCGCGGTAAGTCGGCTTGAGGGGCCACCGGGTTATACTGTGGACAACAGGTCCGAGAAACGACAAACATCGGCAATCTTTCTTCGGGAAACGACCTGGTCACATGACGCAAGGCCCCTGGCTCGACGACATTCGGGAAATGCTGGTGTTCTTCACCCGCCTGCCGGTGCGCGGACCCTCGCGGACGCAAGACCGCGACTTCACCCGCGCCCTGCGCGCCGCACCCGTCGCCGGGCTCGCGGTCGGCGCGGCGGGCGGCGGTGTCTTTGCCCTGGCACAGGCACTCGGCGATTCGTCTGCCGTGTCCGCGGTCCTTGCCATCACCGCGATGGTCGTCATATCGGGCGGACTGCATGAAGACGCCCTGGCGGACGTGGCGGACGGTTTCGGCGGCGGGGCCACCCGCGACCGGAAGCTGGAGATCATGCGCGATTCCCGCGTCGGCTCCTACGGCGTGACCGCTCTGGTCCTGGTCCTGGGGTTCAAGATCCTGGCCGTGGCCGAAATCGCGGGCCGCCTCGACACGTTCGGCGTTGCCTGCCTGCTTGCGGGCAGCGCGGCCCTGTCCCGGGGCGGGGCCGTCGCCCTGCTCCACCGCCTGCCGGCGGCGCGCAATGACGGGCTGTCCCATGGTGCCGGCCAGCCCGACGACACCGGCTTTCTGCAGCTTCTCGCCGTTTCCGCCCTGTGCGGCGGCGGCATGTTGCTGGTGGGCACCGGCTTTGTCGGCGCCGTGGCGGCACTGATCGCGGCCAGCGCGGCGGTGTGGGGCGTGGAACGGCTTGCCCTCGCGCAAATCGGCGGGCATACAGGCGATGTCGCCGGGTTCGGCCAGCAGATGAGCGAGTGCGCCATCCTCTTCGCCGTGCTGGCGGCTGCCGGCCACTGAGCGACGAGACGGCAACTGGATACGGGTCCGCGCAGCGTATGACGCAGCAGATGATAAAGTCGCCCTGCAAGCAGCTTTGCTCGCTCGATCCGGAGACGCGCACCTGCGTGGGCTGCGGACGGCGCTCACACGAGATTGCGGGCTGGCTGCAGCTGAGCCCCGAGGAAAAGCTGCAGGTCATCGCGGAACTCCCGGCGCGGCTGGAGGCACAGAAAGCGGTGCGCATGGCGCGCAATGCGGAACGGCGCGGCGGACGCTCAAGGCGGCTGAAGCGTTCGGCGGCCGAAGGCGCGGACTGAACGGACAAGAGGCCACATGCTTTCCTGGATCGGTATCGGACTTCTGATCGTCGTCGGGCTGGTGCTCGTGCTCGTGGACAACCCCGGCGAGGCCGTCGGGCTCGACGATTCCGATCTTGCGCGCCTGGTGGCCGGCGTGGCGCTGCTGATCGTCATCGGCGGCTCGATGCTGGTCGGAAACCTGGGCCGGGCGAGCGAGATGGCCAAACAGGCGGTGACATGGCTGGGCATCCTGCTCCTCTTGGTGGCGGGCTACAGCTACCGCAACGAATTCATGCAACTGGGCAACCGCATGCTGGGCGAACTGAGCCCGGGCACACCTACCGTGGTGGAGTCGGGCGGCGACGACGGATCGGCGTCGGTCGTCGCCATCCAGGCCGACGTGAACGGGCATTTCAGCGTTTCGACCCTGGTCAACGGCACCCACGTGGAAATGATCGCGGACACGGGCGCCAGCGCCGTGGTCCTGACCAGCAGCGACGCCAGGCGCGCAGGCATCGATCTCGCCGCGCTCCAGTTCACCGTACCCGTCAGCACAGCGAACGGGACCACGACCGCCGCATCCACGACGCTTGACGAGGTCAGCGTCGGCGGCATCGCGGTGCGCAACGTCCGCGCCCTGGTCGCCCAGCCCGACGTGCTGCACCGCAGCCTGCTCGGCATGACCTACCTTCAGCGCATCGGCGCTTTCGAGATGTCCGGAACACAGCTCGTGCTGCGCCGTTAAACGTCCACAACCCAGGCTCGGGAGATCCCATGTCCGTCAAACCGGTCGCGCAGCTTACGCCCAACACCGCCGAATTCGAACGACTGCCGCTCGTGCGGCCGACAGGCTTCCGCGAGTACGACGCCAGATGGCTCTTCGAGACCGAGATCAACCTGCCCGGGATCCAGGCGCTCGGACGCGGCCTCGGAACCTATCTCCACCGCAGCGGCGTCGATCCGCAGATCGTGGTCGGCCACGATTTCCGCTCTTATTCCTGTTCGATCAAGCTTGCCCTCATCACAGGTCTCATGGCCAGCGGGTGCACGGTCCACGATATCGGTCTCGCACTCTCGCCCATGGCGTACTTCGCCCAGTTCGATCTCGACGTGCCGGCCGTGGCGATGGTGACCGCGAGCCACAACGACAACGGCTGGACCGGGGTGAAGATGGGCATGCAGCGCCCCCTCACCTTCGGCCCCGACGAGATGTCCGCCCTCAAGACGATCGTGCTCGAGGCGGATTTCGAAGACCGTCCCGGCGGCCGCCTGATCAACGTGGAAGACATGGCCGAGCGCTACATGGCCGACCTCGCCGGCCGCGATCCGATCTCGCGCCGGCTCAAGGTGGTGGCGGCCTGCGGCAATGGCACGGCCGGCGCCTTCGCGCCCCAGGTCCTCGAACGGATCGGCTGCGAGGTCGTGCCGCTGGACTGCGAACTCGACCATTCCTTCCCACGCTACAACCCCAACCCGGAAGACATGGAAATGCTCCATGCGTTGCGCGACAAGGTTCTGGAGACCGGGGCCGACATCGGGCTCGGGTTCGACGGCGACGGTGACCGCTGCGGCGTCGTGGACAACGAGGGTGAGGAAATCTTCGCCGACAAGGTCGGCGTCATGCTCGCCCGGGACATCTCCTCTCTGCATCCCGACAGCCAGTTTGTCGTCGACGTCAAGTCGACGGGCCTTTTCCTCACCGACCCGGTGCTCAAGGAGAACGGTGCCAAGACCGACTACTGGAAAACCGGTCATTCCTACATCAAGCGCCGCAGCCACGAGATCAACGCGATCGTCGGCTTCGAGAAAAGCGGCCACTATTTCTTCAATGCGCCGATCGGTCGGGGTTACGACGACGGGCTCGTGTCGGCCATCGCCGTGTGCGACATGCTCGACCGCAACCCGGACAGGACCATGGCCGACCTGCGCCGCGCCTTGCCCATGACCTGGGGCTCGCCCACCATGTCGCCCCACTGCCCCGACGAGGAGAAATACGGCGTGGTGGAGAAGGTCACGGCTTTCTTCCAGCGCCTTGCCGGCCAGGGCGAGAAGGTCGCGGGCCAGAACATCCGCGAACTGATCACGGTGAACGGCGTGCGCGTCGTGCTGGCGGACGGCACGTGGGGGCTCGTGCGCGCCTCGTCGAACAAGCCGGAACTGGTGATCGTCGTCGAAAGCCCGACCAGCGAAGAGAACATGAAGGCCATGTTCAAGGCCATCGACATGCACCTGTCCGACTACGCCGAGGTCGGGGAATACAACCAGAAGATCTGAACGGCAGAACGACCGGTGTCGACAATCGCGCGGACGTTGCCGGAGGACGCTTGTGGTGGAGCGGCGTCAGTCAGAACTTGAAGACGATCCCGCCATTGCCATAGACGCCGTCGGAACCGCCGCTTCCGCCACCCGCTGCGTTGGCGAAGTTGTAGCCGCCGCCGATCTCGAGCACGATCTCGCCAAGTTCGACCGAGGCATGGCCGCCCACGTGCATCGCGTCATATTCGCGATCCCCGAGAAACGAAATGTCGGGTCCGAAGGCGAAATTCGCGATGGCGTAGTCGAGCTGCGCCTTGGCCCAGTAGGTCTCGTTCGCCGTGGAGAAGTTGCCTTCGAGAGCGGCCCGGAACGGGTGAATGCCCTTGGCGGTGACCCGGCCCGAAACGATGAACCCGACCTCTTCGTCGAGCTTTCCGCTGTTCGCCGCCGACGGCGAGAAATCTCGTTCCTGGAGGTCGAGCCCGCCGTATAGCGATGCGCGGAACCACTGTGCGTCGACCTGGTATCCGAGCGAGGCGTTCGCGCGGTAGATGTCCCCGTTCGCCTTGCCTGAAGCGGACGCCGGAGAGCTGAAATCGAAGCCGACATAGACGAGCTGGGCCCGGCCGAAGAAACCCGAGGCGTCGATGTCGCCGTTGAACGCCGCGACGCCGCCCGTATAGGCCGCGAGGACATCGTCCTGGAACTCCAGGCCGGTCCATATCACGCCGGCATGGGTCCGGCCCTGGGCGACCGCAGGACCGCATCCGATCGCAAAGACAACAGCACACACAGCCAAGCACCTGGCCCATTTCACACCGGTCATAAGACTCCGCCCTCGCCAATCGGACCCGCATCACAATCGACACCGCCGGCGTTCGTCGGACCCGATCGGGACGACTCGAAGCGGTGTGCGCAACTCCATGGATATCACGTCTGGCGCGCCGGTCCATACGGTCGCGGCAAAAGGATTTCAGGCGTCCGCCATCGCAACGTCCGGATGCTTCGAAACGTGAGCGAGGGCGTCCAGGATGACGTTCGAATCCGCGCCCGGAAGGTGTGCATTTTCACTCAGGTGGCGGCGCCAGGCGCGCGCTCCGGGCATACCCTGGAACAGCCCGAGGATGTGGCGGGTTATGGCGTTGAGACGGACGCCTTCGGCAAGGCGGCGTTCGACGTAAGGGATCAGCCGCTCCACGATTTGCGCGCGCGTGGGCGGTGCTTCGCGCGAACCGAAGAAAAGCCGATCCACCTCCGCCAATAGATAGGGCGTCTGGTAGGCCGCACGTCCGAGCATCACGCCGTCGACATGGTCGAGATGCGCGGAGGCGTCCTCGAGCGAGGTGATCCCTCCATTGATGACAACCGTCAGATCGGGATGCGCCGCGCGCAGCCGGTAGACCCTGTCGTAATCGAGCGGCGGGATTTCCCGGTTCTCCTTTGGCGATAGACCTTCGAGCCACGCTTTGCGGGCGTGGACGATGAACGTGCTGCAGCCCGCGCCGGACACCGTGGCGACAAAACGGTCCAATGCCTCCTCGCTGTCCTGGTCGTCGATGCCGATGCGGCATTTGACGGTCACGGGAACCGAGACGGCGTTCTGCATGGCGGAAACGCAGTCCGCCACCAGTTCGGGCTCGGCCATGAGGCAGGCGCCGAAGCGACCGGACTGGACCCGGTCGCTCGGGCAGCCGACATTGAGGTTGATCTCGTCATACCCGAACCCCTCGGCGATCGCCGCGGCTTCCGCCAGGACGGCGGGCTCGCTGCCGCCGAGCTGCACGGCGACGGGGTGTTCGGCCGCATCGAACCCCAGCAGATGCGCACGGTCGCCATGAACGACCGCGTTGGCGGTCACCATTTCCGTATAGAGCAGCGCATGACGCGTGATGAGCCGAAGGAAGTACCGGTCGTACCGGTCGGTCCAGTCCATCATGGGTGCCACGCTCAGGCGGGCAGCGTTTTCAAACTTGTTTTTCAAGGCCTCAACCTCAACTCCGAATGAGCTTCATGTAGCATGCTCGGCCGGGATTGGCGGGGGTTTCCCCGATGTCCGGGGTTTTCGATCAAGGGTTGCCACCGTGTAGCACATCCGCGCTGCCGGAACACCGCTGCGTCCTCCGGCCGGGGTCGCCCTGCGCGCGGCCACCCTTCGCGCTCTGTCTGAACCAGGGACGTCCTGGCCACGATCGCTGCGCAGCAAGCCGCCTTCCGAGGCAGGGGTTCGCTTTGAGCCTTGAGCGACCATGACGCCATCAGGACCTTCGGCGACGATCTCGGCGGATGGGCCCCTTCTTGACCGTTGGTCGCCGACCTCCCTTGCATTCCGCCTCCAATCAATCTATATACCATCCACATGGATGGAGAATGGATGATGAACAATATCCGACAACTGCGCGACAAAGCGCCTGACAGCGAGAAAATCACCATCAACCTCGGCTACGTGGACTTGGGCCGGATCGACTTGCTGGTGCAGGAGGGCTTCTATTCCAACCGTAGCGATCTGATCCGCACGGCAATCCGAAACCAGCTCGACAGTCATGTCGAGGTGGTCAGCAAATCGCTGGAGCGCCACACGATGGAACTTGGGTTGCGCGACTACACGGTGGCCGATCTTGAAGCGCTCAGGGATGCCGGAGAGGTGCTGCACGTCAAGGTCGTTGGACTGGCGCGGATTGCGCCGGATGTGACGCCGGAACTGGCGCTCAGCACAATCGGTTCGATTACGGTGCTGGGTGCTTTGCAGGCGAGTCCGGACATCAAGAAAGCACTTGCCGACCGCATCAAATAAGATGCGAACCTCATAATCAGGATTCACGAGATGAAACTCTTTGACGTCGGCGCCTCGCGCCGGGCGCCCCATGGCGCACGCCTGAAGGCAGCCAATGCCCTGGTTCAACGCACACTGTCCCAGCATGGACTTGCGTCCCCGGTCGGGCGAATGGACGGCGCAGGATTGCCCGCCACATCTTCGCTCAATGACCTCTTGTCGCGGCTTTCCGTTACTAACTCGACGGAACCCGCAACCACGGCGGAGATCCCCGAAGGTGCTGCGTTTCTCAACGAGACATTCAACTGTGCGACAGGCCGTCGGACATTCCGAACCTACATCCCCGCGTCCGCTGCCGATGGTGCGACCGGTGTCGTGGTCATGTTGCATGGCTGCACTCAAACGCCGATCGACTTTGCAGCCGGCACCGGCATGAACCAACTTGCCGAAGAGCATCGCTTCATAGTGGTCTATCCCGCGCAGTCACGGCGGAACAACACGCAGACCTGTTGGAACTGGTTCAGCCCCGGGGACCAGAGGCGCGGCAGTGGCGAGCCCGCGATCCTTGCCGGGATAGTGCAGCAGGTATGCCTGACGCACGGTATTCCGAAAGACCGCACATTCGTGGCCGGGCTCTCGGCGGGGGCAGCCATGGCCGTCATATTGGGCGAGACGTATCCTGATGTTTTTGCCGGTGTTGGCGCGCATTCGGGCCTTGCCTATGGGTCGGCGAAGGACGTGCCCTCAGCCTTTGCCGCAATGGCGGGGCCCACATCGGAGCCTCACCGCAAGAAGACGCACATTCCGACAATCGTATTTCACGGCTCCTCGGACACGACCGTTCATCCATCCAACGGCGACGCTCTCGCCCGGCAGGCAATGGATCAAGGGTCAAGTCAAACGATTGAAACGACGCAGACCGGTGTAGCCGGCGAGCGCGAGTTCTCCGTTCTGCGAAGTGCGGCTGCAACCGGCGAACCGACGCTCGAATACTGGACGGTCAAGGGACTGGGCCATGCCTGGTCCGGCGGTCGCGCGGAAGGATCCTACGCCGACCCCGAAGGCCCGGATGCAAGCGCGGAAATGGTTCGGTTCTTCTTCGAATTACCAGTGACGGAGCAGTAACAATGACCCGCATGACACTGACTTTCGATGCTGTCGACGAGGCAGCGCCCGGTCCCAAATGGGCAGCGCGCTGGCAGCGGTCGTGGCCCGCCTACGAAGCGTGGTTCACGCTGCGCGGCGGCGATCGGGGCCCGTCCCGGGAAGACTGCAAGGCCGCCCTCAAACGCTACATGCCGGAACTGATCCCGGTTTTCGATCGACTGGTGTTGATCGCCAGCGGTTCCGACCGTGCCGCGCGGTTTCTCTCGACATGGTGTCCACCGACCTATCTTGGCGGTTGTTCGATCGCCGCCATTGCGGACCGCGGCGATGTCCGCCTGGTGCGCAACTATGATCTCTCGCCAGAGCTGAACGAAGGCTTGCTGCTCAGAACGGAATGGACCGGTCGCGCCGTGATGGGCATGGTCGAATTCCTGTGGGGACTGTCGGACGGCATCAACGATGCCGGGCTCACTGTGGCGCTCGCCTATGGCGGGCGGTCCGAGACCGGGACCGGTTTCGGCGTGACCACGATTTTGCGCTACATTCTGGAAACCTGCGACACCGTGCCCGAGGCGTTGAAGGTCTTGGAGCGGGTTCCCTCGCATATGGCCTACAATCTGGTGCTGGGGGATGCCGCAGGTCGCACTGCCAGCGTCGAGCTTTCCCCAGGCGGTGGCGTTGCGGTCATGCCGACTGCCATCGCAACAAACCACCAAAGCACACCAACACGCGCCGACCGGCCTGCCTTTACCCGCAGTTTCGAACGTCACGCCCATCTGGACAGGCTCCGGGTCGCACCCCGACGGCTGAACCGGGAATTCCTCCGCGCGCCGCTGCTGCAGGACCGATACCGTGAAGGGTTCGGGACATTGTTTACCGCCGAGTATGACCCGGTGGCGCGGACCTTGGGTTTGACCATGAAGGGCCAAAGGTGGGATCAAAGCCTTGATGCCTTTGATGAGGGCCGTCGGATCGTCGATTACTCCGGGACCTCCGAGCCGATCGCCGCTTCCGGACGTACTCCCGTCCGGTCTGACGAAATCGACTGGTCTCAAGCTGCAAAGATCGACTGGGCACAAGTGGCTCAGGACTATGCGGCGGGGAAAGGCCGGGAAATAGCCGCCTACATGCCGTCCGCGTCCGCAGCGAAATGCGCTTTATCCTACCTGCCGTGCCTTCCCTGACGGGCACGGTGGCCACTTCGAAAGCGCCCGAAAGGAACACGTTCGGCTGGTTGCTGAGCGTCGTGAGATGCCGAAACGCCCGGTCTTTGCGAGGACCAGCCGGGCCGATTGAACCGGGACTCTACCCCGCCGGCGAAGCGACTGGCGGCACGCGTCAAGCCGGCGCCGCAGCCGGTTCACCCCTGGCATCGTCTCCGCGGAACAGCACGTAGTAGAACACCGGCGCGGCGATCAGCGTCAGGACAGAGGCGAAGGCAAGGCCGCCCATGATGGTCGCCGCCATCGACTTGAAGAAGGCGTCGGTCAGGAGCGGCAACATGCCGAGGATCGTTGTCGCCGCGGCAAGGAATACCGGCCGGAGCCGCGAGGTGGACGCCGTGACGATGGCGTCTTTCAGCGGCATGGCGGGGTGGGCTTCGCGGGTGAGGTCGATCTCCTCGACCAGGACGATACCGTTCTTGATCAGCATCCCCGACAGCGACAACAGCCCCAGCAGCGCGGTGAAGGTGAAGGGCAACCCGGCGCCGAGCAACGCGAGACTGACGCCGTTCACCGCCATGGGCACGAGCAGCCAGATGATCAGCGGCTGGCGCAGCGCGTTGAACAGGAGCACGGAGATCAGCACCATGACGATCATGCTGAAGGGCAGTTGCCGGCCGAGCGAGGTCTGCGCCTCGGTCGCGCTTTCCAGCTCACCTCCCCACTCCATCGCATACCCGTCGGGCAGCTCCATAGCCTCGACCGTCGCTCGAACCTCGGCCTGGACCTGCGCGGCGGTCATCCCGCGGGGAATGTCGGCGCCGACGGTGATCACCTGGGCCCGGTCGCGGCGATGCAGCAGCGTGTCCTGCGGCTCGAAACGGAAACCGTCGATCACCTGTTCCAGGGGCACCAGCGTGCCGCCGCTCTCGGAATAGATCACGTGATCGGTCAGGGCCAGGTCGGCAGATTTCGGCGAGCGGATGACGATGGGGATCTGCCGGTCCCGTTCGCGGAAAGTGCCGGCGTCGATGCCCTCGGTGGCGAATTTCAGGGTCTCCGTGATCTGGGTGCGCGAGATGCCCGCATCCTGGGCGCGGTCCTCGGCATAGATCGGGCGGAGCACGAGTTCCCGCTCGCGCCAGTCATGGCGCGGATTGATGATGTTTGTCGAAGCGGCCTGCATTCGCGACTTGGCTTCGTCGGCCAGATCGCGCAGGACGTTGGGATCGCGGCCCGAGAAGCGCACCTCGATCGGTGCGCCGCCGCCGGGACCGAAGGCCAGCCGCTTGATCCGGATCTCGCCCTGGGGGAGGGCCTTCGTGGCGAAAGACTCGAGATCGTTCATCTCGTCCTCGATCACGTCGAGAGAGGAAACACGCACGATCAGGTGACCGTAGCTCGGGTTCGGGTCCTCCGCCTGGTAGGTCAGCATGAAACGCGAGGCACCCTGGCCGGCAAACGCGGTGACCGCCTCGACCTGCTCGCGTCCCGCGAGCCAGTCTTCCAGCACCACGAGATCGCCCGAGGTCTGATGGATCGAGGCCCCCTGCGGGAGCTTGCAATGGACGAAGTAGAGCGGCGTGTTGCTGTCGGGGAAGAACTGCTGCTTGATCTGGCCGAAGAGCGCGTAACACGCGGCGGTGCCGGCGATCAGCCCCCCGATCACAAGCCAGCGCTTGTCGAGGGAGGCACGAAGCACCGAGGCATAGCCGCGAAACAGCGCACCGTCGTAGCCGTCGCTGGTGCCTTCGGCGCCTCGCTTGAAGAAGTAGTGCCCCAGGAGCGGCGTCGCGGTGATGGCCAGAATCCAGGAGAGCAGAAGCGATATCGCGATCACCGCGAAGAGCGAGAACAGGAATTCGCCGGTGGCGTCGGGGGAGAGCCCGATGCCCGCAAAGGCCATGATGCCGATCACCGTGGCGCCCAGAAGCGGCACCTGCGTCTTGCTGGCCGCCTCGGTCGCCGCCTCGCGCGAGGTCTTGCCCTGGCGCATGGCGATCTGCATGCCCTCGGCAACCACGATGGCATTGTCCACCAGCATCCCCATGGCGATGATGAGCGCGCCGAGCGAGATGCGTTCCATCTCGATGGAACCCAGGGCCATGAAGAACAGCGTGCCCACCACGGTGAGCAGGAGCGTGGAACCGACGACGACGGCCGCCCGCCAGCCCATGAAGACCGCCAGCACGACGACGACGATGGTGACCGACATGGCAAGGTTGACGAGAAACGCATTCGACGCCTCTTCGACCACAGTGTGCTGGCGATAGACCGACTGCACCGAGATGCCCAGGGGCAAGGTGGCGCGGAGATCGTCGAGCCTCTCGTCAACGCGCTTGCCCACCTCGACGATGTTCTCGGTGGCAATGCCGGCGACGCCCAGCGTGAAGGCCCCCGCCCCGTTGTGGCGCACGATCAGGTCGGGGTTGGCCTCGGGTCCGCGGTAGATGTTCGCGAAATCGGTCAGGTTGACGATCTGACCGCCCACACCCACTGAAAGCGCGGCGATCTCCGACACGCTGTCCGACCCCTCGGGCCTCTGCACCAGCGTACGCCCTTCGCTGCCCTGGATTGCGCCGCCATCGACGATCTCGTTGGCGCTCGAGACCGCGCCGACCACGGAGGCCGGGGGGATGCCCAGGGTCGTCGAGAGCGCGAGGTCCGGCTCGACATAGATGACCTCGTTCGGCACGCCCGACAGCACCACGTCCGCCACGCCCTCCACCGCCAGCAATTCGCGGCGCAGGAAGGTCGAAAGCTCGTTGATCTCCGCGTCCGAGAACCCCGGCGCGGTGACGGCGTAGTACAGCCCGTAGACGTCACCGAAGCTGTCGTTGACGAAAGGCGGCTTGGCCCCCGCAGGCAGGGCCGCCTCGGCCACGCGGTTGCGCAGCTTGGTCCATATCTGCGGCAGTTCGGACCCGTCGTAGGTATCCTTCATGTTGACGGTGATCCAGGACAGGCCGGGCTGGTTCATCGACTCGATGTCCTTGACCTCGCCCAGCTTCTGAATCTGCGATTCCAGCGGTTCGGTGACTTCCAGCGCCACTTCCCCGGCCGACGCCCCGGGATACTGCGTGACCACCACGGCGGTCTTGATGGTGAAGGCCGGGTCTTCCAGCCGGCCGAGCGAGGAAAAGCCCCAGATACCGCCAAGAAGGCAGGTCAGCATGACGATCCAGGTATAGACAGGCCGGTCTATCGAAAAGCGC
Source organism: Hyphomicrobiales bacterium (assembly GCA_965227875.1). GTDB lineage: Bacteria > Pseudomonadota > Alphaproteobacteria > Rhizobiales > JAJFHC01. Next base: position 3,409,652 of record OZ245783.1, on the reverse strand, counting down.
GCAATGTCCATGGGATCAGTCGCCAAAGCCGGTGAAGCGGCGCACTTCCGCGCCGTCTTCGAGCTGGTCCGCGCCGACGGCGACCACCTCCTGGCCAACCTCAAGTCCCGCCGTCACCTCCACGGTGCCGCGGTCGGTCGCGGCGATCTCGACGGGGGTGTCGACGACCTTGCCGGTCTTGGCCCCGGCAGGCTGAAATACCATCACGCTCGTCTTGCGATCATTGCCGATCACGATGGCCGACGCGGGCAGCTCGATGCGCCGTTTCCCGGTCTTCAGGACTGCGGTCACCTTGGCCGAAGACCCCGGCAGCACGATCATGTCCTGCGGCACCGCCATGCCCAGGGTCAGGCGATAGGTCTGGCCGACCTGCGAGGTCTCGGCGTTGAATTCACGGACCTCGAGCGGATACGTCCTGTCGCTTGCTGGAAACTGCGCGGTCAGGGTCACGTCAGGATCATGTCCGGCCCTCTGGAACAGGGTCTCGGGGACGTCGATATCGATGCGGAGATCCGACATGTCGTGCAGCCGCACCACCGGGGTGCCCGCGCTCACGGTCGAGAAGTTCGGTACCAGCCGTGCCGCGACGATGGCGTCGAAGGGCGCGAGCAGCGTGGCGTTCTTCAGCGAGCGTTCGGCGTTGCGCTGGGCGATCTGGGCCAGTTCGGCCTGTGTCACCGCATCCTCGAAATTGGATTCAGCGACCGCGGAGCCGACAAGCTTCCGGTAGCGGTCGACGGTGCGCCCGGCCTGGGCGGTTCGCGCCTTGGCCTCGTCGAGCGCCAGCTGGAAGGGCTCCACGTCCATTCTCGCGACCAACGCGTCCCGGGACACAGTTGCACCCTCCTCGACAGGAAACTCGACAATCTGGCCGCCGACCTGGAACGCCAGGTCAACGGTTTGCCGCGCCACGACCTTGCCGAAAAAGACCCGGCGCAATTCGCCGTCGCCCGCGCTCGCGGTCGTCAGCTTGACGACGGGGACATCTGCCCGAAGAGGCTGGCCTGAAAGCCCGAGGGCGAGTGCGGCACAGGCCAACAGCGCGCCAAGCCTCGAGGAGGTGTCCCTGGGCCTTCCGCCCGCAAACCTGATCATGGGTAAGTATCCTCGTCTATCAGTTGCCGCGGTCGGCGATGGCGCCTTGCGCGACTGACGCTGCGGCGACGCAAAGCTGCCGGAGCGTGGCCAGTTGCTTGAGAAGATGGTCCCTGTCGCGCGCGTTCCGACCGGCGGCCTTGGCCGAGCGTTGCACGAAATCGGCAAGGCCCGCCACGTCCATCCCGGCCTCGGACAATGCAGCGGCGTAGGGCGTCAGGATGTCGGCGATCACCTCGGTGAACCGTTCGCCCGCGGCGGCCAGTTCGTCCTGGCCCGTGGCGTGGACACCGTCGACGAAATCCTCGGCATTGGGCATCTGCGCGACCGTGTCGTACCCGGCGACGACCATACGGTCGAACACCAGGTCGAGGAGATCGGCGAGCCCGGTCCTCGTCCTGCGCCCCTCGGCAATCTCTTCGAGCGCGTTCTCGGTATAGGCGCGGATCAGCGCGCGCAGGATGTCATCCTTGTTGCGGTAGTTGTTGTAGAAGGTCTGGCGCGAGACGCCGGCTTCCTCGCAGAGATCGCTCATGCTGGTGCGCTTGACGCCGTAGCGCGAGAACACGCGCAAGGCGGCGTCGAGCAATGTCCGTTCCGTGTCCAACATAGAGGGGATCTTGATTCAGCGATGAAGAATTTTGACACTCATACTACAAGTGTCAATTTGCACAAGCCGTAAACTCACCGTGGATGATTTCGTTCCCGATGGCCGGCATCCCCGCAGTTCTGCTCACCGCCAGGTTTCCCGACTGACAAGGACCGGAAAGGCGCCGGCACCCGCCCGGTGCGTCGTTGTCAGGAGATCAGGTTTTCAAGGGGAAGTCTGGTCGAGGATTTGACTTCCCGAAGAGACAGGTTCGAACGGATACCGGTTACCCCCGGAAGCCGGCGTAAAACGGTTTCGACGAAATGGCTGTAGTCGTCCAGGTCCCGCGCAACGGCAACCAGAAGATAATCGTCATCCCCGGTCGTATTGTGGCAGGTCAGGATATTGGGACAGTTCTGGACGATCCGCTGAAACTCCGCTGTCGCATCCTGGTCATGCTCGGCGCAACTCAACTGGACGAAGGCCATCACCCCGAGACCAAGTCGGCGGCGATTCAGGTTGGCCTGATAGCCCTCGATCACGCCGGTCGTCTCCAGCTTCTTCAAGCGTCGCCAGCACGGCGTTTCACTCATGTGCAGGTTTTCAGCCAAGCGGACGTTCGATATCCGGCCGTCTTCCTGGAGAAGGCCGAGAAGTTTGATGTCGGTGCGGTCCATGGCGCAAAGAGGCCTTTCCTTTGGATTTTTCCATTTTGGAGGCAGATTCTTCTCATAAAACTGCATCTCGACGCAATAATAGCAATGATCCGTCATTCAAACACGCTACTATCGCTTCGCCGAAAGAGGAAAAGACCGCTGTTGGAAAGGCACCGCGATGAAAGCCGTACTGTTCGAGAAGTTCGAAGAAGCCCCCCGGATCGTAACGCTCGACGACCCCGCCCCGCCCGCGCACGGGGTCGTGGTGAAGGTCGAGGCAACCGGCGTATGCCGCAGCGACTGGCACGGCTGGATGGGGCACGATCCGGACATTACGTTGCCTCATGTGCCCGGACATGAACTGGCCGGGACGGTGGCCGCGGTCGGCAAGGACGTCACTTTGTGGAAGGCGGGCGACCGGATCACTGTCCCGTTCGTCGGTGGCTGCGGTACATGCCCCGAATGCCACGCCGGGCACCAGCAGGTCTGCCACAACCAGTTCCAACCAGGATTCACGCACTGGGGCTCGTTTGCGGAACTCGTCGCGATCCATCACGCCGACCTGAACCTGGTGTCCCTGCCGGAAGACCTGGACTTCGCCACGGCCGCAAGCCTCGGTTGCCGTTTCGCGACCTCGTTCCGTGCGGTGGTGGATCAGGGGCGAACCGGAGCAGGCGAATGGGTGGCCGTGCACGGTTGCGGCGGCGTCGGCCTGTCCGCCGTAATGATCGCAAATGCCATCGGCGCAAACGTGGTGGCCGTGGACATCGCACCGGACAAGCTGGAACTGGCAAGAACCTTGGGCGCGGTCGCGACGGTGAACGGCGCGGAAGCCGCCGACGTGCCGGCTGCGATCATGGACATCACCAGCGGGGGTGCTCACGTTTCACTCGACGCGCTGGGTCATCCGGTCACCTGCTTCAATTCGATCCAGTGCCTCCGCCGGAGGGGCAGACACGTTCAGGTCGGTCTCATGCTGGCCGAACACGCGTCGGCGAGCGTTCCGATGGCAAAGATCATCGGCCAGGAACTGGAGGTTCTCGGGAGCCATGGAATGCAGGCACACCGGTATGGCGCTATGCTCGACATGATCGGTTCCGGCAAGCTGGATCCGTCCCGCCTCGTGGGAGACCGTATCGGCCTCGACGACGCGCCGGAAGCGCTCATGGGCATGGACACGTTCCAGTCGGTCGGGGCGACAGTCGTCACACATTTCTCGTAAGGCGGCGTTTCCTTCCTGCCGCATCACGCTAGCCGTCCGTCCAGGTCTGAGCTGCGTGCAGGTGCCCGACGAGGAAATCCATTTGAACGGATAGAGCGCTCCGGAAAACCCGCCATCACGGATGTTCTCCGTCACGACCCGTATTAACCAGACAATGTGTCAGACCTGATACCGGACCGGAAAGGCACCCCTCAACCTCGAACGAAATGAAGCCTGTCGAAGGTCCCGCGCCAGGCGGCGACATCCTTCGCCAGATCCTCGGGCGCGCTGGACGAGAGCGCCCCAGAGATGATCCCGGCGAGACGCGGCATGTCCTCCACCGTCATGCCCCACCGCACGATCTCGGGCGTTCCGAGCCGAAGGCCGTTCACGTCGCCCTCGACTTCGGCAACCGGCAGGCCGATCCCGCAGGCGAGGACGCCCGCCCTGCGCAGTGCCTTCGAGGCGGCCTGGCCGCCGCCGTACCGCGCGGCCTCGACAGCGAATTGATGCGACGCCGTATAGCCCCGCGAGGTGCTGAAGACCGGGACCCCTTCTGCCGCCAGGGCCTCGGCGAGCGCCAGGGCAGTGGCCGCCATGGCGGACGCGTAGGCGGGACCGAATTCGCGCCAGTCGAGGAGGCCGATCGCAAGGGCGGCGGACTTCGCCACGTCGAAATTGGCGGTCAGGCCGGGGAAGGCTATCGCTTCGATCTTGCGGGCGAGGTCCGAATCGTTAGTGACCACGAGGCCGCCTGCCGGACCGCCGAGGCTCTTGTAGGTGCTCATCGTCATCATGTGCGCACCCTCGGCCAACGGATCGGGAAACCTGCCGCCGGCGATCATCCCGCACTGGTGGGCCGCGTCGAAGAGAACGAAGGCCTCCACCTCGTCGGCGATCGAACGAATCTCCGCCACCGGATGGGGGAACAGGTTGAGGCTCATGCCGATGGTAATCAGCCGCGGCCGGACTTGCCGGGCCTGGTCGCGAAGGCCGTCAAGGTCGATCGTGTAGCCGTCGGCGCTGACCGGCGCCCTGTGGACCTCGAGCCCGTAGAGCCCTGCGCAACCGGCTTCGTGGTGCGTGACATGCCCGCCGACGGAGGCCGGCGGCGCGATGATCGCATCGCCTGGCCGCGTCGTGGCCATGAAGGCGTAGAGGTTGGCGAGCGCGCCGGACCCCACGCGGATCTCGGCATGTTTCGCGTGAAAGATCTCGGCTGCGAGTTCCGCCGCGATGACCTCGATCTCCTCGATCGCCTCGAGTCCCATTTCATACTTGTCGCCGGGATATCCAAGCGACGGCCGCGCCCCGAGCCCGCTGGCGAGCAGGGCCTCGGCTTTCGGATTCATGATGTTGGTGGCGGGGTTGAGGTTGAAGCAGTCCCGCTCGTGGATGGCTCGGTTCCGCTCCGCAAGTTCGAAGATGCGGGCAGTGAGCGTATCCGCATCCGCGTGGCGGACACGCGCGGTGATAGAGTCAATTCGTTCGGCCGCCACGTCGGGCAACCAGGGGCGCATGTCATGTGCCGTCATGTCGGGTCTCCTGATCTCGTTGTGCGCAGTCTTGCGGAAAACCGGGCTGGATCGCAAACCAGTTTTCAGAATTATTAGGCTTAGATAAACTGAGGTAATCATGCCTGTCGCCCCGCCCTATCCCCGCCTGCCGTCCCTCAACGCCCTGCGCGCTTTCGAGGCCGCAGCCCGTCTCGGCGGTTTCGTCGCCGCCGCGGACGAGTTGCAGGTCACGCCGGGCGCCGTTTCCGCGCAGATCAAGTCGCTCGAAGACGAACTGGGTGGACGGTTGTTCGAGCGTCACGCCCGCGGCGTACGGCTGACGGCACTGGGCGCCAGGGCCCTGCCGGGTTTCGTCGACGCCTTCGACCGTCTCGGCGACGCCGTGCGCGACCTTCGCCAGGACGCCGCCCCGCACAAGGTTCACGTCGCCGCCCTGCCGGCCCTCGCGCAACTGTGGCTCGCTCCGCGCCTGCCCGCGCTCCGGACGCGACTGCCGGAGACGGACATTTCCGTCACGGCGCTCGAACTGCCGCCGAACCTCAAGCGGGTTCCGTTCGACCTGTGCCTGTTCTATGCGCGCGACATCCCGGAACGGGGCCTGAGGCTTGCGGACGACGAGATCCTGCCGGTCTGCGCCCCCCAACTCGCCGATACGCTCGACACGGTTGCAGATCTGCGGAAAGCGACATGTCTCACGGACTCGGCCTGGGCCGACGACTGGACCGACTGGGCTGCCGCGGCAATGCCCGGCCAGGACTTCGTGCCGCGCGGCCCGGTCTTCTCGCTCTACGCGCTGGCCATGGAGGAAGCGCTCAACGGCGCGGGGGTCCTGATCGCGCGGCGCGCTCTTGCCGAACGGCATCTGGCGTCGGGCGCACTCGTCGCACCGTTCGACGTCAAGGTGCCGGTGGCCGGAGCAATCGTGGCGTGGACCCTGCCGGGAGGCCCATCGGGCCGGGCGAAGGACGTGGCGGACGCCCTGAAGGATCTCGCGTGAGACAGATATACGCCGCACGCATCATTGCCCCACCGACCCTTCGACGCCCGTGACGGGTCCGGATTGCCGTGCCAGGGACGGCACGCAGACCGTGCGGTTGTCCGCGATACGCTCGACGCTCACCTCGATGCCGTAGACACCGGAAAGCGTCCCGGGGGTCAGCACCTCGCCGGGCGCCCCGGCGGCCACGACGCGGCCGTCGTCGAGCAGCACGACGTCCGTCCCCACGGCAAATGCGTGGTCGGGATCGTGGGTCGTGAACAGAACCGTGAGGCCTCCGGCCGCCAGATCGGATATCACCGACAGGACGCGGGCCTGATTGCCGAAGTCGAGGCTAGCGGTCGGCTCGTCCATGACCAGCAGTGCCGCATCCTGCGCGAGAGCCCGGGCAATGAGAACCAGCTGGCGCTGTCCGCCGGACAGCCTCGTGTAGTCCGACCCGGCGAGATGATCTATCCCCAGCCGCTCGAGCACCCGGATTGCGGCCGTCCTGTCGGCGGCGCCCGGCTGGGCGAAGGTGCCCAGCAGCGCGGTCCGACCCATCATCACGACCTGCTCCACATCGAATGCGAACGGCGCGGCATGTGCCTGGGGCACGTAGGCGGCGCGCCGCGCGATGTCACGGCGCGAAAGCGTCGCCAGGAGTGCGCCGTCCAGCCGGACTTCGCCTGCCCTGGGCGCGAGAAGTCCGAGCACCGTCTTCAAGAGCGTCGTCTTGCCCGAGCCGTTCGGACCCAGGAGACACAGGACGGCGCCGGGCCCGGCCTGCAGCGAGATCCCGGAACCGACTTCAACGCCGGGATAGCCGATCGCCAGGTCGTGCGCCGCTAGCCTGATCGCCCGCTCCGTCACACCCAGGCCCTTCGCCCGCGCGCCAGAAGCCAGAGGAAAAAGGGTGCCCCGACGACCGCCGTCAGGATGCCGAGCGGGACCTCGACATCGGAAACCGTCCTTGCCAGCGTGTCGACAATCAGCAGGTACCCTGCCCCGAGAAGCGCCGCGACCGGCAGGAGCGTGCCGAAACCCGGCCCGACGATCATGCGCGCGATATGCGGAATGACGAGGCCGACCCAGCCCACCACCCCGGCGACCGCGACGGCGCTCGCCGTGACGAGCGTCGCACAGAGGATGACGGCGATGCGCAGCTTGCCCGCCTCCACACCCAGCGCCCGGGCCTCCTCGTCGCCGAGCGACAGAACGTTGACCTGCCAGCGCAGCAGAACGAGCGGTACGACGCCAAGCAGGATGACGGGTGCGGCCGGCAGGATATCCTCCGACTTGACGCCGGCCAGGCTGCCGAGGAGCCAGAACGTGATCGCCGGAAGCTGGTCATAGGGATCGGCGAGCACCTTGAGGAGGGACGTGGCCGCACCGGTGAGAGCGCCGACGACCACGCCGGCGAGCACGAGGATCAGCGTCCGGTCACCGGTCCGCACCGCGGCGGCGACAAACCCGACAAGCGTGACCGCGGCGACACCGCCGACGAATCCCATCAGCTGGATCGCGGCAACGGGCAGGGAGAGAAAGATCCCGAGAACGGCGCCCAGTCCCGCCCCGGCGGAGACGCCGAGAATGTCCGGCGAGACGAGCGGGTTGCGAAACAGCGTCTGGTAGCACGCCCCGGCCGCCGCCAGCGCGGCGCCGACAAGCAGGGCCGCGCCGACGCGCGGGAGACGGATCGACAGCAGCACCGTGGCTGCGGAACCTTCCTCGGCCGCCGCGCCTCCCGTGAGCGACCGGAAAAGCGTCTCGACGACTTCCGCGAACCCGATCGGGTAAGGTCCGATCATGAGGGCGGCGATGGCGAGCCCCGCCATCAGCAGGCCGAGCCAGAACGAGGCTCCGGCGGCAGGTCTCGCCCGCGGCCGGACCGGTTTCACGGTGCGCGTCCGTTCGCCCATTCAAGGAGTCTCGTCACCTCGTCATCGGAGAGGTCGACATGGTACCACAGGCGATAGAAGGCGCGTGTCACTTCGCCGAGATCGTCGGAAAACTTTCCGGGATAGAACACGCCCGCGAGCCATTTCAGGCCGATCAGGCGATTGACCGAAGGCGGCCGGTCGATCCAACCGAAGGGCGCGGTCGGCGAAAGATAGACCCGCCCTTGCCGTACGGCCTCGACCCCGGCCCAGCGCGGGTCCGTCCAGACCGTACCGAAGAACCGTTCGTCCCATGTGATGATCGTGTCGGGATCGGCGACGATGACCTGCTCGAGCGACACTTGCGCAATACCCTGGCGTCCCGGTGCATCGGCAACGTTCCGGCCGCCGGCGCGTTCGATGATCTCGCTGTTGATCGACCCTTTCAGACCGGTCTCAAGGCCGTCCGGCCCCCGCGCGAGATAGACCCTCGGCCGCTCGTTTTCCGGTACGGCATCGAACGCGCGCGCGAGCCGGTCGAACGTGTCTTCAGCATCCGCCGCCAGCCTCTCGCCGCGTTCAGGCACGCCCAGCGCCTGCCCGACAAGCCTCAGGGACTGCGCGGTCCTGTCGAAACGGCCGTCGACGAGGATGTAGGGAATGCCGGTCTGGGCCTGAACCCGGTCGGCCAGGTCGGCGTAGGTGTCCCGCACGGATCCGAAGTCGACGATGAGATCGGGTTTGAGCGCCAGGACCCGCTCGAGATTCGCCTCGCCGCCGCGCCCGGTCAGACGACCGGTTTCGGGAAGATCACGGTAGGCCGGCGCGATGTACGGCCTCTCACGCTCCCGCAGCGCCCGGGGCCAGCCGAGCAGCGCGTCGGGCTTGAGAGCATAGACGAGGACGGACGCGGGCGGCCCCGCCGCGAAAACGCGTTGCACGACGTCGGGGACTTCGACGACCCGTCCCGCGGAATCCGTGATCGTGCGGGCCTGCGCCGTCCCGAGCGCGAGGCAGACGGCGGCAATGCAGAGCACGAGACCACGGGCCGTCATTGGCGGCATCCCAAGGGATCGGGCAATTTCGGGCCAGTCGTTGAACAGCGGGCTTTCATGTCTTTCCTGCAGATAGTAGTGTTTTCAGGACAGAACGCACAATAACGACAGAAATCGCAGGATGAAAAGACAGCGCCCGGCAGAAACCTCTGCGGCCGGCCGTTTTTCGACGGCCGGGGAGATTTCCGGCGCCTTCGGTGACCTGGGCACCTTCCTGCCCTACGTCGTTGCCGTCGTCGGCTCGGGCATCCTCGCGCCGGGCCCGGTTTTCTTCGGTTTCGCGGCCGCCTATTTCACCGTGGCTTTCGTCTACCGGATCCCCGTGGCCGTCCAGCCCATGAAGGCGCTCGGGGCCGTCATCGTCGCGGGCGGGCTGACCGCCCCGGAAATCGCCTGGGCCGGGGTCATCATCGGCGCAACGCTGATCGTTCTTGCCGCGACGCCGGCCCTCGTGCGCGCCGCGCGCGCCATACCCCAGTCCGTGGTCACCGGGCTGCAGGCGGGCCTTGGCCTGCTTCTGGGCGCGGTGGCCCTGGAGATGATGCAGCCGGGATGGCCACTGGCACTTCCCGCCCTCATGGTCCTGGCGCTCTCCTTCGTGGCGACCAGGGGACCCTGGGCCCTGGTCGTGGTCGCCGGCGGACTTGCCTACGGCCTCTTCGCAGCCGGCACCTCGCCGGAACCGGCGACGCAGATCGCACAGGCACGGGATCTATCGATACTGCGCGTCCTTGCGGACGGTGTTCTGCCCCAACTTCCGCTCACCCTGCTCAACGCCATCGTGGTGACCGCCGCGGTCGCCCGCAGCCTCTATCCCGACCGGGCCGGACGGGTTACGGAACGCAGGCTCGCGGTAACCACCGGCCTGCTGAACGTCGTGCTCGCGCCGCTGGGCGCCCTGCCCATGTGCCACGGGGCCGGCGGCGTGACCGCGCATTTTCGGTTTGGCGCGCGCGGCATTGGTGCGCCGGTCCTGATCGGCGTGCTCTGCGCGGCGGGCGCCCTTCTCGGGCCGCATGTCGTCGGCCTGCTGGCCGCAATCCCCCTGCCCGTCACAGGTGCACTGCTCGCCTTCGCGTCGGCCGACCTCATCTTCAGCCGGCGGATGATCGACGCCCGAAGCGACTGCCGGCCCGTGATCGCGGCCGCAGCCCTGGGAACGTTCTTCTGGGGCGCGCTCGCCGGTTTCGCGGCCGGCCTCGCCATGGAGGCGCTGCGGGTCCGGATCGTCTCGTGCGGCAAGGCATCGGCCGGCACGGGGGACGGTTCCCGGTGACAGGTTGCGGTCGATCCTCGCGGGACGATGTCCGGGCGCACGAGATCACCGCCGACACTCCAGAGGCCCGCGATGCCGGCCTGCAGTTCATCGGGCGCATCAGGACGCCGTGGAAATCGCGTGCGGACTGCCCGCGCCAGAGCTGCATGGACGGACCGGAATGCCGCATCGAGCTGTTCAGCCCCTGGCACGCAGCACTCTCCGGGCTGGACGCCTACAGCTCGGTCGAACTTCTGTTCTGGCTGCACGAGGCGCGGCGCGACATCCTCGTGCAGAACCCGGCAGGCGACGGGAAGACCTACGGCGCCTTCGCGCTGCGGTCGCCGGTCCGCCCCAACCCGATCGGAACGTCGGTCGTGAAACTCATCGAGGTGCATGCCGACGGGTTGCGCGTCAGTTGCGTCGACTGTCTCGACGGCACCCCGCTTCTCGACATCAAGCCCGACAGAACCCTGTTCACACCCAAGGCGCCGGACAAGCCGGCTGCGTGACACTGGCGCCAACCCCGCCGTCAGGCCGACCGGGCGGCCACTTCGCCTGCGACCGGCTTCTGCAGGGGCGGAAAGTCCTCCGGTTTGAGGGTTTCCTTTTCGAGCAGCAGTGCGGCGCCGTTTTCCAGGTCCTGCCGGCGTTCCCGCAAAATGGCGCAGGCGCGTTCATAGGCCTCGTCGATCAGCCTGCGCACGGCGAGATCGACCTCGCGTGCGGTTTCCTCCGAGTAGTCCCGGCGCTTCACGTTGAACTGGTTGTCGCCGAGAAAGCTCGTGCGCTCCTCCTCGAGCACGACCTGGCCCAGATCGCTGTCCATGCCGAAACGCGTGACGATCTGGCGGGCGATGTCCGTGACTTTCGCGAGATCGTCAGCCGCTCCGGTCGAAACCATGCCGAACGTCAGGTCTTCCGCGGCCCGCCCCGCGAGAAGCACCGCCATGCGGTCGCGCAGTTCATCGGTGGTGATGAGAAAGCGGTCTTCCGTCGGGCGCTGCATCGTGTAGCCGAGAGCGCCGATGGACCGCGGGATGATGGAGACCTTGTGAACCGGGTCGGCACCCGGAAGCGATGCCGCAACGAGGGCGTGTCCCATTTCGTGATAGGCGACGCGCCGGCGTTCGTCCGGATTGAGGAGGCGGCTGCGCTTTTGCGATCCCGCAACGATCCTTTCAACGGCTTCGGTGAAATCCTTCATCGTCACCTTTTCGCCGCCCCGCCGGGTCGCGAAAATGGCCGCCTCGTTGACGAGGTTCGCCAGGTCCGCCCCGGTGAAGCCCGGCGTGATGCCGGCGATCTCCTCGGGATTCGCGTCCGGCCCGGCCGTGATCTTGCGCATGTGGACCGCGAGAATGGCGGCGCGCCCCACGCGGTCGGGCCGGTCCACGACCACCTGGCGGTCGAAGCGCCCTGCCCGCATCAGCGCCGGGTCGAGGATTTCCGGCCGGTTGGTGGCGGCAAGAAGTACGATGCCGACCCTAGGGTCGAAGCCGTCCAGTTCGGCGAGCAACTGGTTGAGCGTCTGTTCCTTCTCGTCATGGCCGCCAAAGCCGCCCATGCCGCCCCTGGCCCGTCCGAGGGCATCGAGTTCGTCGATGAAGATGATGCAGGGTGCCGCCTTGCGGGCCTGTTCGAAAAGGTCCCGCACCCGGGCGGCACCGACGCCCACGAACATCTCGACGAACTCGGAACCTGAGATCGAGAAAAAGGGCACGCCCGCTTCGCCGGCGACCGCTCTCGCCAGCAGCGTCTTGCCGGTCCCGGGCGGGCCGACGAGCAGGATACCCTTGGGCACGTGGGCGCCGAGCTTGCCGTATTTCTCCTTGTCCCTGAGGAAGGAGACGATCTCCTCGAGTTCCGATTTCGCCTCGTCGACGCCGGCGACATCGGAGAAGTCCACGCCGGTTTCGGTCTCGACGTAGACCTTGGCCTTCGACTTGCCGACATTCATCATGCCGCCGAGACCCTGCTTTTCGGCGATGCGCCGGAACACGAACATCCACAGGCCGAAAAAGAGAAGGACAGGCAGCACCCAGGACAGCAGGTCCGTCAGAAACGTGCTTTCACGGGCCCCGGAATACTTGACGCCGTACTTGTCCAGTTCGCGTGCGAAGTCCGGGTCGACGCGGTTCGTGACGAAGCGCTCCCGTCCGTTCTGGGGATTGGTGTACCGCCCCTCGATCCGGTTTTCGGTAACGACGACTTCGGCGATCCTGCCTTCGGCGAGCTGGGCCTGGAACTCGCTATAGGAGAGCTGGGCGACGGGCTGGTACGCGATCCAGATCTGGAATGCGGACAGGAGAACGAAGGCGAGCAGGAAATAGCCCGTGTTGTACTGGTGCTTCTTGTTCATCGCCACGTCCTGCTCCCGGTCCAAAACGTGAGTCTATCGCCACGCGGGACCGGCTTCCCTTGACTAGGATCAAGAAGAACGGACCGGAACCGGAGGGCGGCGCGCCGGGTGACAGGATACCAGTCGAGGCCGGTCGTCGAAAAGCGGCGTCAGCCTTCGGGTGAAAAACGCAGGGAGAGACAGGACATGCCGCCGTCGAGCTTGGCGGCTTCGGTATTGCCGATTTCGCGAATGTCGAAGCCCCGAGAGGCCAGACGTTCGGCGGTTGCCGGAAAACCGGCCGGCATGAGGACGAGGTCGTTGAAACGAATGGCATTGGCCGCCGCCTCCTCGCCGTCGGCGGTGTGGACGACACGGTATCCGTCGAAACACCCGGTCGCAGCAAGGCGGCGCGTCGCAAGGATCGTTTCTTCGTCGAGAAGCGAACAGTCGGTCTTGAAATGCAGCACGCCCTCGGGCGTGTCCACCTGGCGCACAACGTATCCCCAGCGCCCCGCGATGCGTTCCAGTTCGGCGATCCCCGCGGCATCGGTCCGCGCCGACTGTCCGACGAGGATCTCGCGGCCCGTGGCGAGGACGTCCCCGCCGTCGAGAAAACCGGGTGCGGCCACGGTGACGATATCGTCGTAGAAGCGGGCCAGGACAGGCGCGATCTCATCGGCCTCGCCACAGCGCGACGGCGCGCCCGGTCGCGTCACGATGGCGCCCTGCGGAAAACACAGGGCGGCATCCTCGATGAAGACGGAGTCTGGGTAAGCCTCGAGCGGGGGCAGGACCGTGACGTCGGCCCCGGTCGACCGCAGGGTTTCCACGTAGAGCGCATGGTCGCGCCGGAAGACATCGATATCCGGCGTGCCGGTATCTGCCGCGCGCAGACCTTCCACGCATGAACGGGCCGGTTCGCGCGTTATGGCGTGCGTGAAACTGTACGGGTGCATGTGCGGGACGCGCCTTCGTTCGCAACGGGGTTTTCCGTTGCGTCACATAGACGAGTCGCCGCAGGCCTGTCCAGTTCGTCGCAGCCGTTCAAGCCACGGATACGGTCACGGGTCCTTCGGGCCGCCGGGGACAACACCGCCAGTGCTCGACGGCGGATCGCTCGCCGGGAAACTGTCGTCCAGTTCCTCGTCAAGCTGCGTCATGTCCTCGTCGGGACGTTTCGGCTGCGGATCCTTTTCCGCGGATTTGCGGCCGGATGATGTGCTGCGGGATTCGATGGTGTCGGTCATGGCGATTTCGCGCCCGCCATATGGACGGGTGCACTCCTTCGCGGGACCAACGCACCGCTGCCGCGCTGGTTCCCAACGGCACCGAAAAGAAACGGGCCGGGCGATCGCTCGCCCGGCCCTGCGGTGTCGTTTGTGTCGGCTTACTTGAACTTCTTGATCTCGCCCGACTTCAGGCGGCTGAGGTAGCTGTTCACCTCACGCTTGACGATCGGCATCAGCGCGTAGAGCGCGATGATGTTGACCACCGCCATGGCGAAGATCGCCGCGTCGGAGAAGTCGATGACGGGACCGAGATTGGCGGCCGCACCGATGACCACGAAGACGCAGAACAGCACCTTGAAGACCAGTTCCTTGGACTTGCCTTCGCCGAACAGGTAGGTCCAGGCCTTGAGGCCGTAATAGGACCACGAGATCATCGTCGAGAAGGCGAAGAGGACGACGGCCAGCGCGAGGACGTACTGGAACCATCCGAAGGCCGACGAGAACGCCGCGGAGGTGAGCGCGACCCCGGAATTGCCGTCGACGGTCTGGATCATCGTGCCGGCTTCGTTGAGCATATAGTTGCCCGTTGCCGGATCGGCCACGAGCTGGCCGGTGATGATGATGACCAGCGCCGTCATGGTGCAGATCACGACGGTGTCGATGAACGGCTCGAGCAGGGACACGAAGCCTTCCGTGATGGGCTCCTTGGTCCGCACCGCCGAGTGGGCGATGGCGGCGGAACCGACGCCGGCCTCGTTCGAGAAGGCCGCCCGCTTGAAGCCCTGGATCAGCGCACCGACCATGCCGCCGGCAACGCCAAGCCCGGTGAAGGCTCCTTCGAAGATCTGACCGAAGGCCCAGCCGATCTTGTCGGCGTTCATGAGCAGGATGATGACGGCGAAGGTCACGTACATCACGCCCATGAACGGGACGACTTTCTCGGTCACCTTGGCGATGGACTGCAGCCCGCCGACGATGACGGCGAAGACGATCGCGGCGAACAGGATGCCCGTGATCCAGCCCGGATAGCTGCCGACGACGTTCGAAATCTGCGCATGTGCCTGGTTGGCCTGGAACATGTTGCCGCCGCCAAGCGCACCGAGGATACAGAAGATCGAGAACAGGACCGCGAGGACCTTGCCCCCGGGCAGACCGCGTTCGGCGAAACCCTTCGTCATGTAGTACATGGGGCCACCGGACACGGTGCCGTCGGCATACTCGTTCCTGTATTTCACACCGAGCGTACACTCGGTGAACTTGGACGCCATGCCCATGAGCCCGGCGAGTATCATCCAGAAGGTCGCCCCGGGACCGCCGATGCCGACGGCCACGGCGACGCCGGCGATATTACCGAGACCGACGGTGCCCGAAAGCGCGGTCGCGAGCGCCTGGAAGTGGCTCACTTCACCCGCGTCGTTGGGATCCGAGTAGTCCCCCTTCACAAGCGAGATCGAATGCGGGAAGGCGCGGAACTGGATGAAACCGAAGTAGAGCGTGAAGATCGTCGCGGCGATCACGAGCCAGGCCACGATCCAGGGGAAGCTTGTTCCCGGGAACGGGCTGAAGATGAAGCTGACGAACCAGCCGGTCGAGTTCGAGAATATCTGGTTCACCTGTTCGTCGATGGACTGTGCCAGAGCCGGCTGTACCATCAGGGCTGCCGCTGCGGACGCCGCCGCGGCAGTTGTCAAAATCCTTTTCATGGGAACTTCCCCTCTCTGAGTCGCCATCATGGAACGATCGTGCACGGCACCGGTGAAGACTGGGCAAGCCCCCCGGCCACCGAACCGAAGATCCGCGCGGCAATGCCGCCGTGACCGTGTCGCCCGATGAAAATCTGCGTGGCTTCCTTGTCTTCCGCGATTGCGCAAAGCGTGTCGGCGATGTGGCCGTAACGCAGTTCGGTGCCGATCTCGACACCGTGGCCGGAGACATCCTTGACGACGGGGTCGAGAATGGCCTTTTGCGCCCTCTCGAGTTCCTCCTTGCGACGGGCGTGCCGCTCC
The DNA here is from genome assembly GCA_965227875.1 of Hyphomicrobiales bacterium. Lineage (GTDB taxonomy): Bacteria > Pseudomonadota > Alphaproteobacteria > Rhizobiales > JAJFHC01. The sequence continues at coordinate 3,393,849 of OZ245783.1, read as the reverse complement.
TCGATTTCCGTGGGCGTGAGAAACGAGTATGGCGACCACTCGAGCACATGGGCGACAATGACGGCTGCCCCCTGCGCCCCAGCCCGGTCGATAGCAAAGTCGAGAGCCCGCCTTGCGGCATCGCTGCCGTCATAACCGACAACAAATTTCTGCGACATTATTCCCTCCTTGGTCTGAAGCATTCGCCTCGTGCGAAGCCAGAAAAGAGTCGCACAGCCGACTTCGTAAAGGCTCCTCTATTTCGCTTTATTTGAGAAATTTTCCGGAATATTATGACATTTATCCGTCATAATCCGGAAAATTTCCTATGGACCAGACTGATACGAAAATTCTTTCGACCCTGCAGACGGATGCCCACATATCCATGGCGCGGCTGTCGGAAAAGGTCGGCCTCTCGCTCTCGGCCTGTCATCGCCGGGTGAAAATGCTCGAGAGCAATGGCGTGATCGCCCATTACGCCGCCCGGCTCGACCGGCGCCGCCTCGGCCTCGAGATCGAGGTCTTCATAGAGGTCAAGCTGGTGTCGCAGCGCACCGACGACATCCAGGCCTTCGAGGACGCGATCCTCGTCATGCCGGAGGTGCTCGAATGCCATTTCATCTCCGGAGAGTCGGACTACCTCATGCGTGTCGCCGCCCGGAATCCCAGCGACTACGAAGCGCTCTACAGGAACCGGTTGTCGCAGATCCCGTCCGTTTCGCAGATGAAGACGTTGCTCAGCCTGTCGACGGTCAAGGAATTCCGCGGCTTTCATCTCGACAACTGAGTTCGCCGGCGCGACAGTGGCGGCCGCACATCCGTCGTCGCCCCGAAAGGAACCCAACGTCATGACGCCGCCCCGCGCCCGCGATCTCGGCATCCCCTTCCCGGGCACGCCCGGCCCCCTCAACGCCATCACCGATGTCGACGGCCTGCGCGTCGGCTTCACGACGCTGACCGAGCCCGACCGCAACATCCGGACCGGCGTCACCGCGATCCTTCCGCGCGAGGAAACGGGAATGCCCCAGCCGGTCTGGGCCGGCCACTACTCGCTCAACGGCAACGGCGAGATGACCGGCACCCACTGGATCGACGACGCGGGCTATTTCATCGGGCCGGTCTGCATAACCAACACCCACAGCGTCGGCGCCGTCCACCACGGGGTCACGAAGTGGATGATCGACCATTACAGGGATTTTTTCCGCGAGCGCCACGGCTGGGCGATGCCGGTCGTGGCGGAGACCTATGACGGCGTGCTCAACGACATCAACGCGCTGGCCGTGACGCCCGAACACGCGATTGCCGCGATCGAAGACGCATGTGGCGGCCCCGTCGCGGAAGGCTCGACGGGCGGCGGCAACGGCATGATCTGTTACGAGTTCAAGGGTGGTACCGGGACGGCATCGCGCCGGGTCGAGACCGGCGGACAGTCCTACACCGTGGGCGTTCTCGTTCAGGCCAATCACGGACTGAGGCCGCAGCTCAGCATCATCGGCGTGCCGGTGGGCGAGCACATGTCCGAGGGCCGGCTCATTGACCGCGAAACCGGGTCCATCATCGTCGTGGTCGCCACGGACGCCCCGCTGTCGGGGCTGTCGCTGCGGGCGGTGGCGAAGCGCGCGGCCATCGGCATCGGCCGGAACGGCACGCCGGGCGGCAACAGTTCCGGCGACATCTTCCTCGCCTTCTCGACGGCCAATCCCCAGACCATGCCGGAGGTTTCCGGACCCCTTCAGGACTATACCCAGCTCAACGGCTCGTTCATGGACCCCGTCTATCTCGCCACGGTGGAAGCGGTCGAGGAAGCCGTGGTCAACGCCCTCGTCGCCGGTGAGGACGTGACCACGGTCAAGCCGCCGGGCCAGGTCTGCCGGGCCATCGACACGGAAAGGCTCGGCCGCTTCTGGGCGGACATGACGATGGACATTGGCCCTCTCGAATAAACGGTTATTGGACATTCCGGCATAACCGGTTGCGCGGCATCATGGGGGCATGGACAACCGCGACCAGGAATACCCGCCATGTCTTCGACCGCCGACCTGCAACACAAGCCAAGCGTCTGTCCGCTCGACTGCCCGGACACCTGCAGCCTGACCGCCATCGTGGAAGACGACCGGCTGGTCGCGGTGCGCGGTTCGGACGCCAATCCCTATACCGCGGGCGTGATCTGCAACAAGGTCAGCCGCCATTATCCCGATTTCGTCCACGGAGCCGCGCGCCTGACCCGGCCCCTCAGGCGCACCGGCCCGCGCGGCGGCGACAGTTTCGAGGAGATTTCCTGGTCCGAAGCGCTCGATCTCGTCCATGACGGATTCACCCGCGCGATCGGGTTGTCCGGCCCGCAGTCCGTCCTGCCGCTCAACTATGCGGGACCGCATGGCGAGATCGCCGGCGGTTCGATGGACCGGCGGTTCTTCCACAAGCTCGGCGCGACGCTTCTCAATCGTGGCCCGCTCTGCGGCGCGGTGCGTGGCACGGCCTATACCAGCCTCTACGGCGGCGCCCCCGGCATGCCGCCTGAACAGGCTGCGGAGGCCGACCTGATCGTCGTCTGGGGCAACAACGTCACGGTTTCGAACCTGCACCTGATGCGCGTCATCCGCAGCGCGCGGTCGAAGGGCGCGAAGCTCGTCATCATCGACCCCAAGCGCACCAAGATCGCCGAGCAGTGCGACCTCTTTCTCCAGATCCATCCGGGCACGGATGTCGTTCTCGCGATGGCGGCCGCGGCGGAGCTGGAGCAACTGGGCGCACTCGACACCGATTTCATCGAGACGTGGACCCACGGTTTCGACCGCTACATGGACCAGGCGCGGGCCTATGGCCAAGACGACGTCGAGAAACATTGCGGGCTCGACGCGGCGGAGTTCCGCGCCTTCGTCGATCTCTACCGGACCTCCGACAGGATCGCGGTCTCGCTGGGCAACGGCATCGAGCGCGGCCGGTCCGGCGGGTCCGGCCTGCGCGCCGCCATGGCCCTGCAGGCCCTGACCGGCCAGCACGGGCGCAAGGGGACCGGCGTCATCGCCAAGCCGGGCCTTGCCTTTCCCAAGACGACCGGCCGGCTGCAGCGTCCCGATCTCGTGCCCGAAGGCACGCGGACCTTCAACATCGTGGACGTCGCGCAGAAAATGCTGGACCCGACGCTCGACCCTCCGGTCAGGGCGGTGATGATCTACAACCACAATCCGGTCGCCACCCATCCCGACCAGTCCGCCATGATACGGGCGCTGGGACGCGACGACCTGTTCGTCGCCGGCTGCGACGTCGTGATGACGGACAGCATGCGGTATGCGGATGTCGTTCTCCCCGCGGCGAGCCATTTCGAGTTCGACGACATCTACGGCGCGTACGGACAGAACTACCTGCAGCGCGCCGAACCGGTGATCCCGCCCGTGGGCGAGAGCCTGCCCAACACGGAGATCTTCCGGCGGCTGGCCGCGCGGTTCGGGTTCGACGACCCGTGTTTTCGCGACAGTGATGCGGACCTTATGGACGCGGCATTCGACGCCAGCGATCCGCGCCTGCGGGGTTTCAGGCCAAGCGAGATCCCCACGGACTCCGCCCTGGTCATGAACACGCAGGAGGGCGAAGACCTCGTGATGTGCGGCAATGTCCGGCCGGCCACGCGGACGGGACGCATCGAACTGTTTTCGCAGGAAATGGAGGATCGCTACGGTTTCGGCGTTCCGCGCTTCGACCCGGTTCCGGCGGACCGTCCGCTGGTCATCATCTCCCCGTCCTCGTCACGGCGGACGAACGCCACGTTCGGCGGCTGCGAAGCCTCGCTCGGCATGGAGATGATCGAGATCAACCCGGCGGACGCGTCGACCCGCGAAATCCGCGACGGAGATGTGGTGAAGATCTGGAACGACCGCGGAGAGGTCCATCTCACCGCAAGGGTGACGGACGCGGTGCGTCCCGGGGTCCTCTACAGCCCGAAGGGAACCTGGCTGTCCACGAGCCCCACCGGACGCACCGTCAATGCCCTGATCCCCTCGGACGTGCGCACGGATATCGAGGCCGGCGCCTGCTACAACGAGACGTTCGTCGACGTGGCACCTGCCTAGGCCGCGTCATCCCGGGGCGGGGTTGTCGACAGGAGATCCGCGAGGTCCGGCCACTCGGCAAGACAACGGGCAAGGGGCGCGAAATTCTCGACGCGGATCCGCCCCCGGTCCCACATGGACGTGCCGTCGATTGTCACCGTCGTGTCCGCCAGCGTCCACGAGATCTCGCCCGGCGCATAGTTTCCGCAGGTGTGGAAGTGGAGGTAGCGTGGGTGGTTGAACACCGTGTTCGCCCATAGATCCGCATCGTCCCAGACGTCGGCGCTCGTGCAGCCCGGATGAATTCCGGCGTGCCAGGAGTGGACGACGAACGGCTCTATTCCGAAGGCATCCGCGACACGCCGATAGTGCCGTTCGGCAGCGCTGACATCTTCATCCTCGCCCTCGAACCCGGTTATCCGCCCCTCCCTCACCTGGACGAAAACCGGACTTTTGACCCGCAGACACGGGGGATCGTAAACACCGGAGCCGGTCGGCGCCAGCGGTCGGGAAATGCAGACTCGTCCGGACAGGCCGTTCGCGGGGACCGGTTGCGGCACCCCGAGGGGGAAGCGGTTCACGGACACCTCGGCGTTCTCCGCGTCGGCGTCACTGGTCAGTTCACCGGACAGCGACGTTCCGTTCGGGCAGGTGATCGCCACGTTTTGCGCCGACGCGAGGATGTCGTCGATCGCCGATTTGAACTCAGCCATCGCTCTGTGATCGAACCGGCCGAACGACGACGCAAGCGCTTCTTTCGTGCGCGCGTAGGACATCACAAGCATGCGGCCGCTGCCAAGATCGTCGAAGCGGGTCTGATCTCCGATGCGAGCGAAAAAGACAGCTTTCGGGTGATCCGCCATAAGCTCTGCGACGCGGTCGGCACCTCGCGCGCAGGGCGGACCGGTGTCCGCGACGACGACCTCGAGCCCCGCCGCGCGGGCTTCCGCAATTACGGCGTCCGGCGCCGCCCTGTCATACCAGCCGGAGGCGGGGTCCTCGCGCACGACGAGAATTTCGTCACCCGCGACGAAACCGGCGCAACCGAAAAGAAGGTTGCGCGCGCCTTCCGCGAGTTCGACTTTTCCGCCGCTCACCGCCGCGTCTCCGCCTGAACGGTGAGAAACACGAACTCGTCGGAGACGACACTGCGGAACCCGTGACTGACCTCGGCATCGAGGCTGAGACTGTCTCCTTCGCGCAGCACGATTTCGCGCTGGCCATAGGCATAGACCGCCTCGCCCGACAGCACATAGATGTAGACCACGCCATGACCGACATAGACGGGCGGCTGGGCATCTCGGCGCACCAGCGTGACGCGCCGGGCCTCGAACTGCAGATCGCGCCGCGTATGGAAGGCAAGATTGACGAACTCGTGGGAGTGCCTGTCGAGAATGCGGGTCGACTTCAGGCCTTCACCGTTGGGCACGTAAGTGAAATCGGCGTGACGTGGCGCCGTCTCCCGGAAGAGGCTGACAAGCGGTACGTCCAGTGTTGCGCTCAGCGCGTTCAATGTCGCGATGGACGGCGAAACCTGGCCACTTTCGATTCTGCTGATCATGGCGGCAGAAACGCCCGAACGGCTCGCAAGTTCCTTGGCGGACAGGCCGTTGTTCTCTCGCAAGCCCCGCAGCGCCGCCCCGATGGCGAGATCGATGGTCTCGTTCTGCGGCATCTCAGCTCCTGTCAGACCCCTTGTCCTCGCCGCGATAAGCGAAGGCCCGGCCGAACCGCCAGAGGAGATAGTCGCCGCAGGTGATCGGCGGTTCCATGCCGGGATGGCCGTCGCCGAAGATCGCGGCGGGATCCACGAGCGTCTCGGGATCCGGATCGAAGGCGAGGACCAGGGACAGTCGCTCGCGGCCCGAACTGTTCACCACGCGGTGGGGCGTCGACTTGTAGGCGCCGGCCGTCCAGCGCGACAGCAGGTCGGCGACGTTGACGATGAGCGTGCCTTCGATCGGCGGGGCCTCGATCCACTCGCCGTCGACGGTTTGGACCTGAAGCCCGCCGACCGCATCCTGGCAGAGCACAGTCAGCACACCGAAATCCGTGTGCGGACCGACGCCGAACTGCTCCTCGCCCATGTCCTCGGGCTGTGCGGGGTAGTAGACGAAGGAAGCGCGGCTGAGGGGCCGCGTCGCGGTCCGCAGGAAATAATCCGGCGCCAGGCCGAGACCGATCGCGAAACCACGCATGAGATGATGGGCAACGTCATGGGCATGGCCGAAATAGTCCATCGCGGCGCCGCGCAGGTTCGGAACGATCGAAGACCAGCGGTTGTGGCCGCGCAGGCCGTGGGCGTCCGGTAGCGAGCCGTCCGGCGTCTCCATGCCCCAGATGAAGCTCTCCTTCAGATCCGGCCGGGCGCCATCCTGCATGCGGGCGCCTCCTTGCGCCAGCCAGCCCCGGTGACTGTCGCTCACGGCGACCGCGCGCTTGTCGTCTTCCGGGCTGCGAAAGAAGGCGAAGGCGGCCTCGCGTGCCCGGTCGATCACCGTATCGGGAATGCCGTGACCGCGAATGTAGATGAAGCCCAGGCCGGTGCTCGCCGCATGCAGGGCCGCGGCCACGCTTGCGGGGTCGGAACCGTCGCGAAGCGGCGTGATGTCCACCACCGGAATGACGTCGGCATCGGTCTTGCGCGCCGTTGCATAGGCCATGTCTTGCGAGTCTCCAGATTGCATACAGTGCAATAAATTGCATTTAATGCAATGAGTCAATCTTCAGCGTAATATCCGACGATATCGCCTTCCGTGGTCACGCCGAGGCCGTTCAGGAGGCGGTTCACATAATTGAAGTAGCCGACGATCTGGTTGACCTCGAGGATCTGCCCGTCGTCGAATCCCGCGTCGAATAGCGCGTCGACGTCGGCCTTCTCCATTTCGCCCGGCCTCAGCGTGAGTTTTTCCGCGTAGCGCATCAGCGCGAGTTCGCCGCCCTCGAAGGCGTCTTCGGGGCGCCGGTCCCGCAGCGCCTGCTCGATGACGTCGGCGCGCGCATCGTCGCCGATCAGATGGCGGGCGTTGGCCCAGTGGTTGGCCAGGGAATAGGCACAATGGTTCAGGATGGAAACGTAGGAACTGACGGTTTCCTGCAGCCACATGGGAATGGTGTTGGCCTCGTCGTGCAGCGCGGCACGATAGAGGATCACGTGACCGCGCATCGTGTTCGGTCGCAGCGAGTGGACACGCATCACGTTGTCGACCGTCCCGTGGGGCGTGCGCGCAAGATCCAGCACCTCCTTCAGGGCGTCGTCGGCGGCTTCGTCGGAAACCATTCTGATCCATGCGGACATGCTGTTCGGTGCTCCGGTCTTCGAGGGCCTCAATTGCGTTCGTCGGTCTGCATCCGGCGCTCGAGCCAGCGCACGCCGGCCGACACGATCAGGATGAGGACCAGATATTCCAGAACGAGGATCGTGTAGATCTCCAGCGGCCGGTATTCGGAGACCACGAGTTCGTTCGCCTTGCGCGTCAGTTCCTGCATGCCGATGACGGAAACCAGCGAAGACATCTTGAGCATGTAGACGAGCTGGTTGCCGAGGGCCGGGAGGATGCGGCGGATCGCCTGGGGCAGGATGACGAACCGCATCGTGTCGACATAGTTCAGGGATATGGAGTGCGCCGCCTCGTACTGGCCCTTGCCGATGGACTGGATGCCGGCGCGGAAGATCTCGGCCTCGAAGGCGCTGTCGGACAGGGCGAGCGCGATGACGCCGGCCCAGAACACGGTGATGGCGAGGCCGGAGAGCTGCGGCAGGCCGTAATAGACCCAGAGGATGAGCACGAGAATCGGCACCGCGCGGACCAGTTCCACATAGGTCCGGCTCGCCGTACGCAGATAACGGTTCGCCGACAGCCCCGGCAGGGCGACCAGCAGGCCGATCGCGATGGAGATGACGATGCCGGTGAGCGTCAACAGCACGGTGTAGTAAAGCCCGCTCAGGAGAAACTGCAGGTTGGCCCAGCCCGACTTGGTGGACGGGTTGACCACGTACCATCCCCAGTTGCCCGAACAGCCGGCGAGGAACAGGGCCATGACGCAGATCGCAAGCGGCGCGACAAAGCGCGACGGCGGACGCCGGCGCCGTAGTCCGGACGTCGCGTGGCAGTCCGGCCCGGAGCAGCCCGCCCCGCCCCGAGACCGTGGCACGGATCGATCGGCGGGGGCGGAAAGATCTCTTCTGTCCATGGTTCGCATGCCGGCCTCAGTGGTGAAGGATCTTCTCGAGGAAATCCTTGCAGCGCTGGCTGTCCGGTGCGCTGAAGAACTTTCCGGGATCCGACATCTCCACGATCTCGCCGTGGTCCATGAAGACCATCTTGTCGGCGACCCGCCGGGCAAACCCCATTTCGTGGGTGACGCAGATCATCGTCATGCCCGACCCTGCCAGTTCGGCCATGACGTCGAGCACCTCGTTGATCATCTCCGGGTCGAGCGCGGATGTGGGTTCGTCGAACAGCATGATGCGCGGCTCCATGCACAGCGACCGGGCAATGGCGACGCGCTGCTGCTGGCCGCCCGAGAGATGGCGGGGGTATTTTTCGGCCTGCTCGGGAATGCGGACGCGCTCGAGATACTTCATCGCGAGCTCGGTCGCCTGCTTTTCGTCCATGCCGCGTGCGCGCTTGGGGCCGAGCGTCAGGTTTTCCAGCACGGTGAGGTGCGGGAAGAGATTGAACTGCTGGAAGACCATGCCGACATTCGCCCGCACCGCGTTGACCGCGGCGCGCGTCTCGTCGAGTTCCACACCATCGACGACAATGCGGCCCGACTGGTGTTTTTCAAGGCGGTTGATGCACCTGATCAGCGTCGACTTCCCGGACCCCGACGGTCCGCAGACCACGACGCGTTCGCCGAGTCCAACGTCCAGCGAGATATCCTTGAGCACCTGGAAATCGCCGAAGAACTTCGAAACGTCCTCGAAGATGATGACCGGTTCGCGCACCGATTCCGGCGACGCGCCTGCATCCTGCATGTCTCGATGTCCTCCCCACAATCCCGCTTGCCGAACCGGTGTCCCGGACCGCACAATGGGAGAAGGATAATCGTCCGGTTGCGTATGGTGCAATAAATTTAGTTTGTTGCAATCAAAGGTTAACCGCGCAATGATTGTTACGGGACTGTTTTCAGGGAGATAACGCATGACCATTCTCAAGGCCATGGTGACGGCCGTCGCGCTTTTGTGCGCCGCGGCAACGGCAAACGCGCAGTCTGCGCTCAACGACATCCTCAACAACGGCACCCTCAAGGTGGGGACCACGGGCGACTGGAACCCGATGACGATGAAGGATCCGGCCACCAACAAGTACGAAGGCTACGACATCGACGTAATGACCAAGCTCGCCGAGGACCTGGGTGTCGAGGTCGAGTTCGTTCCGACCGACTGGAAGACGCTGGTGAGCGGCGTGACGGCCGGCAAGTATCACATGACCGGTTCGGCCTCGATCTCGCCGTCGCGTGCCAAGGCCGCGGGCTATTCGACGAGCTATTTCTCGCTGGCGACCGTTCCGCTGATCCTCAAGAAAAATGCCGGCAAGTTCAACGACTGGCCGGACCTCGACAAGCCCGACGTGACGGTCGCGGCGACCCTTGGCACGACCCAGGAAAAGCAGGTGAAGGCCTTCTTCCCGAACGCCACGCACAAGATCGTGGAAGCGCCGGCGCGGGACTTCCAGGAAGTGCTGGCGGGGCGCGCGGACGCCCACATCACGTCCAATGTCGAGGCCCACAAGCTGGTCGAGAAGTACCCCGACATGATGATCGTGCCGGTATCCGCCCCCAAGGCGCGCACGCCCATCGCGATGCTTCTGCCCCAGGCGGACCAGGTGTGGATCAACTACGTGAACACCTGGATCGCACTGCGCACCGAAAGCGGCTTCTTCGACGAACTTGGCCGCAAGTGGAAGCTGCAGAACTGAGTATGAGGAGAACGGCATGGCGGGACCGGGCGACCGGCTGACGGTCTATGCGATCCCGCCAAGCCTCTATTGCGCAAAGCTGCGCATTCTTCTGAGGCACAAGAGGCTCGACTGGGAGGAACTGCCGCCACCGGGCGGTTACGGGTCCGACGAATACAAGCGCACGGTGCCGTCCGGCAATCTGCCGGCCCTTGTCGACGGCACTCTCCAGATCGCCGATTCCGAAGCGATCGCGGAATATCTCGAGGAAAAGCACCCGAACCCGCCCATGCTGCCGGATACCCCGGCCGCACGGGCGAAAGTGCGTGAACGCTCGCGGTTCCACGACACCCGGCTCGAACCCGCCCTGAGGGTCCTTTTTCCGCACATCGCCAGTGGCGACGACACAGGCGGGATCGCCGAACGCCAGTCGACGGAGCTGAGTGCGCGCCTCGGCCAGTTGGGCCGCATGCTTGCCGACACACCGCCCGACCGGGAAGGGCTCGATCTGGGCGATTGCGGCTATCCGGTGACTTTCGCGTGGATCGACGGCCTGACGCCGGTCATGGGCCTCGACATCGACTGGCCCGGGGACGTCATCGCCTATCGCGAGATTCTCCTTGGCAAACCGGCCGTGAAAGAAGAGATGTCCCGATACCAGATGGTCCTGGACGAATGGCTGAAGACCCGCACCCGTCAGACGTGAGGCTCGAACACCTGACCTGGCGGGAGGTCGAGGCCTATCTCGACCACGCCGACGGCATCCTCATTCCCACCGGGTCGACGGAACAGCACGGCCCCATGGGCCTCATCGGCACCGACACGATCTGCGCGACCTCGATCGCCCATGGCGCCGCGCGCGAGGCAGGCGCACTCGTGACGCCCGCGCTCGCCCTGACACCCGCGCCGTTCAACATGGCCTTCCCCGGCACCATGTCCGTCTCGGCGCCGCTCTTCGAGTCGCTGCTGGAGGAAATCGCCGATGGCCTTTTCGCGCAGGGCTTCGGGCATCTCTATTTCATAAACGGCCACGGCGCCAACGTGGCGCCGCTCGGCCGGCTCGCCGACAGCCGCGGACACGGGCGCGTCCGGGTCAGAAGCTGGTGGGATTTCGAGCCGGTCAACGCCCTGCGCCACGAATGGTACGGCGACTGGGAAGGGATGCACGCCACCCCGTCCGAGGTCGCCATCACCCAGGCCCTCGTCCGAACCATCGCCCCGACGCCGGAGGCCATCGAACCGCCGCGCAGGCTGTCGCCCGAATTCATCCGCGATCACGCCGGCGACCGGCACGGCCCGCCTGATGCGCACCGCCGCGACTTTCCCGACGGCCGGGTCGGATCGCACTCGGCGCTGGCGAGGCCGGAACACGGGCACGCGCTGCTCGAGGCGGCGGTGCGGAGCGTTGCCGAGGATTATCGTGCTTTCGTCGCGCGAGATTGAGCTGCGCGTCACGACAGCGCGTCAGTCGAGCCCGTCGTAACGGTCGTCGCGCAGGGCCAGGAACTCCTTGAGCGAGTGCTCCTTGAGGAGGCGCATCCAGTGGCTGCCGTCCGTACTGGCATGGAGGCTCGCGACGACCTCGGCGTTGTAGTTCCACGAGCTTGCAAAACCGGCGGCTTCCTGCTGGTTGTTGAGCGCGACCTTGGCGGTCCGCACCGCGGACGGCGGGACGCGGGACAGCTTGCGCGCAAGCTTCCGCGCCTCTTCCATGAGCCGGTCGTCGGGCACGGTCCTATTCACCAGATGGATGCGCTCGGCCTCGCGGGCGTCGATCATGTCGCCGGTATACATGAGGTAGCGCGCGTGCCGCATGGGGATCGTCCACGGCATCATGAGCGAGGGCGGACCCGAAACGTGCCGGACCTCCGGCTCGCCGAACCGCGCGCTCTCGCAGGCGATCGCCAGGTCGCATGCCATCATGAGCTCGAGTCCGCCTGCGAGGGCATATCCGTTGACGGCGGCGATAACCGGTATCGGTGCTTCCCATATGGCTCTCAGGCGGCGGCAATTGGCGTTGATGTCGTCGCGCCAGCCGTCCACGTCCATCTCGAAATCCTCGCCCTGCAGGTCGAAGCCCGACGTGAACGCCCTGCCCGCCCCGGTGAGGATCATCGCATTGACCTCCGGATCCGCGGCCGCGTCCAGGGTCGCGGCGACCAGTTCGTCGCTCAATTCGACGGAGAGCGCGTTCATCTTGTCGGGACGGTTCATCGTGACGGTAATGAAGGCGTCATCGGGGTCGCGTTCGATCAAGAGCAGGTCGGAAGGCATGGCGGTTTCTTTCGTACGGTCCTAGAAGCGCAGGGAACGCAGACCGACAAAGCGGTCGAGTATGAGGATGGCGACCAGCGTCATGGCGATGGAGACGCTCGACACGGCGGCGGCGGTCGGATCGAAATCCCAGCGCAGGTAATCGAAGAGCTGGATCGGCAGGGTGCTCGTGCCGATTCCCTTGAGCAGGAGGGAAATGTTGAAGATGTCGAAGGAGATGATGAAGGCGAACAGGCAGCCCGTTATGACGCCCGGCTTGATCAGCGGCAGCGTCACCCGTGTGAACGTCCTGAAGGGAGAAGCCCCGAGGGAGCGGGCCGCCTCTTCCACCGACCGGTCGAAGTTGAAAAGGGCGGTCGCGACGTTGAGAAACACGTAGGGCAGCGTCACCACGATATGCCCGATCTGGATGCCGATGGAGTACTTAGTCCCGAGACCGATCTGGTACATGAAGAACAGTAGTGCGATCGCGGTCAGGATTTCCGGGATCAGCAGCGGCATCATGAGAAACAGGCGCAGGACCGACTGCAGGCGACCGGCGTGACGGACGCAGTAGATCGCCGATATGGTGCCGAGCACCCCGGACACGATCGCCGATACGAAGGCGATGCGCAGGGAGTAGCCGATGGCGTCCATGAACTGCTTGCTCGCGTAGAGCTCGCCGAACCATCGGAACGACACGCCGTCGATCGGGAAGATGAGGAACTCGCCCGAGTTGAGCGAAAGCACAACGATCAGCACGATGGGCGCGACGAGAAAGACGTAGATCGCGGCCACGATGACGCTCATCAGCATGTCTGCGGGATTGCGCCTCTTCATGGCAGCCGCCTCGTGAGCTGGCGCGTGAGCAGGAAGTAGAGGGCCACGGACAGAATCGCCGTCGAGGCGAGGATGAGCGCCAGCGCGGCCCCGGCCGGCCACCTGAAATTGTCGACGAGATACTGGACGACCAGAACCGCCATGGTCTTCGCCCGTGCCCCGCCGAGCATGGCCGGCGTGACATAGGCGCTGATGGACAGCACGAACACCAGGATGGTGCCGGCCTGTATGCCGGGAATGCTGAGAGGCAGGGTCACGCGGGTGAAGGCCTTGAAGCGGGACGCCCCGAGCGATCTTGCCGCGGATTCCAGTTCCGGGTTGATCGCCTGGATGTTGCCGAGCAGCGGCAGGATGATGAAGGGAAGGAACACGTGCACCAGGGCGATGGTCACGCCGAGGTTGTTGTTCATCAGCTGCACCGACGACTCGATGATGCCGAGCGATTTCAGGGTCTGGTTCGCGACCCCGTTGTTGGACAGGATGATCATCCAGCCGAAGGTCCGCACGACCATGCCGACGAGCAGCGGAGAAAGCACCAGCGTGTAGAGGAGCCCCTTCCAGCGGCTTCTCGTGCGCGCCAGGTGATAGGCCACCGGATAGCCCAGAACGAGGGTGATCAGGGTGACGAGCAGTCCGAGCCCCACCGTCCGCGCCAGCACGCCGAGCACGTAGCCGTCGCCCAGCGCCGTGGCGAAATGGGCGACGGTATAGCCGTCGCCGTAGGGTGCGCTTGAGGACGCCGTCCTGAAACTCATCAGGATGATCGAGACGTAGGGCAGGATGAAAAACGTGAAAAGCAGCGCCACCGCCGGAATGATCAGCACCAGCGGCCCAAGTGAACGTCCGCGCGTCATCGCCTGTGCGGTCGCGCTCATTTGAGCAGCCAGCCGTTTTCCGGAGGGAAGCTGATGTCCACGGCATCGCCCTGGGATGCGGGACAGTCCGCCCTCACCGACGCCAGTACGGACTGGCCGTTGGACAGCTTCAGTTCCAGGTTTATGGCATCGCCGAGGTAGACCGCTTTCGACACGGTCGCCTCAAGCACGTTCCAACCCCGCTCGCCACGGCCGAGCGTGAAGCTTTCGGGGCGCACCATCAGCGAGACGGAATCGCCGTCGGCCAGTTCCTGATTGCCGTGGGCCACCATGGGGCCGTAGGCAGTCTCGATCGCGTACTTGCCGTCCAGCGACGTGCCCGAGACGGTCGCCTTGAGGAAGTTCGAACGTCCGACGAACTCGGCGACACGGCGGCTCGCGGGGCGGTCGTGGATTTCGCGCGGCTTGCCGACCTGGGCGATCTGCCCGTCGAACATGACCACGATGCGATCCGACATGACGATCGCCTCGGACTGGTCGTGGGTGACATAGATCGAGGTGATGCCGACACGCTGCTGGAGATCACGGATGAAGAACCGCATGTCGTCCCGCAGCGCCGCATCGAGATTGGCGAGCGGTTCATCGAGCAGGAGCACCGACGGTTCGATGACCAGCGCGCGCGCAAGCGCCACCCGCTGCTGCTGACCGCCGGAAAGTTCGCGGGGATACCGGTCGTGTAGGCCGGACAGCTGCACCATCTCCAGGACGGCGTCGATACGTTCGCGGATCTCGGTCGCCGGCCGGTTTCGCATCTCCAGGCCGAAGGCCAGGTTCTCCCTTACCGTCAGGTGCGGGAACAGCGCGTAGGACTGGAAGACCATGCCGACGTCGCGGTGCTCGGGTGCGACGAAGGTCTTGTCCGCATCGCCGAACATGATCCGGCCATCGTCGGGAAACTCGAAGCCGGCGACGCAGCGCAGCGTCGTGGTCTTGCCGCAGCCGCTCGGCCCGAGCAGGGAGACGAACTCGCCTTCCGCGATCTGCAGGTCCACATCGCGCAGGACTTCGACCTCGCCGAACCGCTTGGACAGGTTACGGATGCTGATTGCCGTCATTGTCACGCCATCGCAGGAGAAATTTCGAAACAGGAGCGGATGACTGCCGTGCCCCCGCCCCGGCACTGCGGCACCGGGACGGGATCACGTCATGGAGTTGACCGTTACTGCATTTCCTTGTTCCAGCGGTCGGTGACCTCCGGAATCTTCGGCAGGTAGGCATCCCAGTCGAAACTGATGATGCTCTTCATCTTGTCGCCGAGAATAGGGATCTCGGCGGCCAGGTCGTCCGGGAGCGTGGTCTCCGTGTTGCAGGGCGACGTGTAGAGCGCTCCGGAGTACTGGGCCTGGACCTTCGGATCGAGGATGTAGTTCAGGTAGGCATGGGCCTCGTCCTTGGCCGGTCCGGTCTTCACGAGATTGAAGGACTGCTCGAAGGCCACGACCCCTTCTTCCGGTACCACCATGTCGACAGGCGCGCCCTTCTTGCGCAGGGCGATGACCTCACCCCAGTCGACGGGAGCCACGATGGAGTCGCCGCGGACCAGCGAAGCCGCCGCAGCGCCGCTCCAGGACACCTGTTCGAACGGCAGAAGCTGCTTGATCTTGTCGAAGGCGACATCGATCTTGTCCTCGGACCCGCCATAGAGCTTCGCCGTGAGAAGCAGGAAGAGAACGGCGGCGGTGTTGCCGATCTGGTAGAGACCGATCTTGCCCTTGAACTCGGGGTTGGACCAAAGGTCGTCCCAGGACTTCGGCGGCGTCTTCACGAGATCCGTGCGGTAGCCAAGTCCGATCGGCGAAATGATGCCCCGCACGCCATTGAGGCCCGGGTTCTTGAAGTTGTCGTAGACATTGGCGAGGTTGGGCAGCTTGGACGCATCGAGCGGTTCGAAAAACCCTTCCGAACGCAGCAGCGTCGCGATGTTCTCGTTCCCCATGAAAATGCTGTAGGGCGCGTCACCACCGCCGGCGCGGATGTTCGCGACGAAATTCTTGCCTAGGCCGATGTCGTGGGTCGGTTCGATACCTGTCGCGCTGGTGAACCCGGGAATGATCGTCTGCGACCAGAACTTGCCCCATCGGCCGCCGTAGCTCGGCACCACCAGTTTCGACGCGGCGTGCGCCGGAACCAGACCCATGGATACCGCTGCAGCCAGGCCCAGCGTTCCCCCCAACATTTGACGCCTGTTGATGTCGTGCATGTGTTTGTCTCCACCGTTTGATCCGCATCGGCCACCCTGGCCTGTCGCGGACGCTATGCGCTTTCGGGGAGCCTGTTGCGCCAGCCCTCTATCCAGCCACTCCCCCACGCGCACAGGCTATGCGGCCCACGGGTGCGAGTCAAATAAGATATTTAAAACTCCATATTTCGATAACATAATTATCGTTATTAAACTTGTTATGTTATGTTTTTTGCATCAAGAGATACAATTATCTGGAATTTCCCGCGGAGCATTGCTAAACGAGATGCAGAAGGCGCAAGGGCACGCGCGAAAGATTCGTCGCAGCCCGCAACATGCCCGCGGCAATTGGGAGAAGCCCGATGGAACCGAAAGAAAGCCCGACGACGGCGGGACAGTCAGGCGGACTTATCCGGCACATAGCCGATACGATCCGCGAGGAAATCATTCACGGCCGGCTCGCCGTAGGCAGCCGCCTTCCGTCCGAACCGGACCTGGCGAAGCGTTTCAACGCTTCGGGGCCGACCGTGCGCGAGGCCATGAAGGTGCTCACGATCCAGAATCTCGTTCAGTCGCGGAGAGGTCCCAATGGCGGCATATTCGTAAGCCGCCCGACCCTCGACGGCGCGAACAACCTGCTGTCGAGCATTACCACCTGGCTTGTCACCCTGGGCGTTTTCGCGCTGGAGGACGTGGCTGAGGCCCGTCGTTTCCTCGGCAGGGCGTGTACCGGCCTGGCCACGCAAAGGCGTGGCGAGAAGGACCTTCAGATCCTCGAGCGGGAGCTCAGGAGAATGAGCGACGCGGCGGGATCCAACGAACAGTTCTGCGATGCGGAACTGCGCTTCAATCGTGCGATCGCGACGGCGGCAGGCAACAGGGTGCTGCAGTTGATCATGCTCATCGTCAACGAATCGCTCGTCTCGGCAACGCGCATGATCGTCTTCAAATTCCATCAGCGCGAAATGATCGTCGAACTGTGCAGCCGCGTGCTCTCCTCGATCCGCTCCCGCCGCCCGGCAGCCGGCGAGATCGCCTACGCGGCACTCATGGATTACCTGATCGAATGCCATGAACAGGCGACCCGCGAGGCCGCCCATGGCCGCACAACCGGCTACGCGGAGATGACCGGGTGAACCGTCAGGACAACCAGGGACTGTCGCGCCTGATCGACACGCCTGCACCATCGGAGGCTTTCGCCGTAACCGATATCCGGCGGAGCGACCTCGACGACGGCAGCATCGTCCTGCGCAACGCGGTGCCGCTCCCCTCGCCGCTGCCTGACATCACGGACCGGCTCGAGCACTGGGCGAGAAAGGACCACGGGGCTGTCCTGGTTTCGGAACAATCCGCCGACGGGCGACGCGAACTCACATATGGTCAGGCGGTCGAACACGGAATGTCGGTCGCGTCACACATGGGGGACCGGGGTCTTGCGCCCGGCCAGGCCGTCTGCATCATCGCCGGCGCCGGGAACGACCATGCCCTCCTGAAGATCGCCTGCCTCTACGCAAACCTGGTGCATGTGCCCCTTTCACCCGCGCTGGCCGCCACTCCGTCGGGCTGCGACAGGCTGGTCGCCATGATCGACGTCTGCAAGCCGTCACTGATCCTGACGGCAGATGACTGCGTCGACGCCGTCCGCGCGCTCCATCTCGGGGCGCCCGTTCCGGTGGAACCCATCGCCGCCTTCGCCAGCGAGGCGGTCGAGACCGATGTGCGGACCGGCGAAAAGCCGCCCACGGCGTCCGCCGACGATACCGCCGCCATCTATTTCACGTCCGGTTCGACCGGCGACCCCAAGGGGGTGAGAATCACACGCGGCATGATCAGCGCGGTGCATGCGGGCATCGCCAGCCACTGGCCGTTCCTGGCCAGCGATAGGCCCGTCATGGCGGACTGGCTGCCCTGGCATCACGTCTTCGGCGGTCTCGACAACTTCTTCAAGATGATCTGGAACGGCGGCGCCTACCATGTCAGGGCAGCGCCTTCGCGGAACACGATCGAGGAGACCGGGAGCCTGATCGCCAGCCTGCGGCCGAGCATCTATATCGACGTCCCCTTCGGCATCAAGATGCTGCTCGATCACCTGGAGACAAACTCCGCGGACAGGGAAGCCTTTTTCTCAAGGCTCGAACTCGTCTTCTTCGCCGGTGCGGGCATGGACGCCAACACATGGGCGAGGCTCAACAGGCTGGTTGCCGCTTCGCGGGATTTCGTGCGCCCGACCTTGCGGATCACGTCGGGATACGGATCGACGGAAGCGGCCTCCACCATCTGCCTCTCCCACGAGGAACCGGGCAGCCCCGGGGAAATCGGTCTGCCGCTGCCGGGACACACGCTCAAGCTGGTCGACGTGGACGGCTTCGTCGAGCTGCGGGTCAAGGGGCCTTCGGTTTCGCCCGGCTACATCGCATCGGGCGGCGACACCGGAATGCCACTCGACGAGGACGGTTTCCTGCGCACGGGGGACGTCGTCGCCCCGGTCCGCCCGCTGCACCCCGAACTCGGGTTGCGTTTCGAGGGGCGCATCGCGGAAGATTTCAAGCTGACCAACGGGACGCGCGTGCGCGTGGGCGCGCTGAGACAGAAGCTCCTGACGGTCTGCGCGCCCTATCTCGCGGATGTCGCGATCGCGGGAGAGACCCGCGAGTACCTGACCGCCCTGCTGTTCCCCAGCGCCTCGGCGCTGGAGGAAGACGAACGCCACCTGGCGCGCGCGTTCCACAGCGCCCTTTCAGATCACAATGCGCAGTGGCCAGTCAGTTCCATGGCGATCCGCCGGGCGATCGTCCTCGACGGGCCGCCCGATCCGGACAGCCGCGAAGTCAACGACAAGGGACACCTCGTTCAGAGGCGCTGCCTGCAGAACCGTGCCGATGACGTGAAGCGTCTCTATGCACGGCGTCCCGACGACGGTGTTCTCATACTCGACATGCCGGCGGAATAGAGCGCCGCATTCACTTTTCAGAGCACGCCAGACCGCTGACGGAAGAGGCCGGACACAGGCCGAGGTCATGGGCCATGCGCCGCCTCGCTTCCCGGAAGACCGGAGCGGCGATGAACAAGGCCAGGTCCTCCAGATCCGGGAAAGGCCCATGCTGCACAACGAAGTTCCCATCATTCATAACGATCCAGATCTTCATCTTCTGAGCGAACTCCGGACGTATGCCGATCGGCGAACGCTGCAGGGCCGTGCGCAAGATCCCGCCGTCGGTGTCGAGATCGAGGCCTAGATACAACCCCGGCCCGTTCTTGTTGTCGATGATGAAGGCCTGGTCGCTTTCGAAGCGCTGCTGGCAGGACGGTGAACTTGCGGCCGGGAAATAGATCGTGCTGTCGGACTTCTGGCTTGCGCCGACACTGCGCACGGGACTGGAATTGATCAACCGTTCGGATCCGAGGAAGGGTCCGCACAGCGTGCGTGTCTTCAGTCCCTTCCCGACGAGATCGTAGAGGACCGCACCGCCGTTTTCGTCGATGACGCCTGCATGCCTGGCCGACGCGCATATGAACGTCCAGTGGGGATAGGCTGCCGTTCCGACGGCGGCACCGACCATGTTCGTTCCCCCGCAGTAACATCCATGCGGCCAGCCCGCCACGCGCCCCGGGGGCGTCGGCTTACAATCCGCGAGTCGGCATGTCGCCACAATTGGCTTGTCCTCGAGCCAAGACCCGATCGGACAGACGAACTCCCAGCCGTCGGGACTGGTTATTCTCAGCTCCTTGCCGAACCAGCCCGGCGCAGTGCCGCTACCGTCGGTGCTGATCGTGACCGACAGGATGCGTTCGAGGCGATCCTCGAGACACAGAGGACCGAAGTATTCACGTTTGCCCTGCTCGAGGTAATCTTCGCTGGAAGTGGCGCCCAGAACATGTTTCGGGTCGCCGAAGACGATGAAATTCCGGGACAGGACATGGTTCTCGCGCTGACCGTAGGCTTCGCCTGTCACGCGAAACGTGAGTGTGGCGTCCGTGCCGGCATTGTGGACATCCCGGGTCTCCACCGTCAGGTGATAACCGTTCTTGTCCGATCCCGCCTGCCGGCAGAGATCGCTGTTCGCCCATGCGGACGGGACCGCCAGCAGTCCCCATGTTGCCACGGCAAGGATCCAGGCCCAGCCGCCCGTCGACGTCGTTCGCTGCATGTTTCGATCTCCGGTACTGCCCCGGGCGGTCAACAGAAACCGCCGCACCAGTCGCGAAGGCTAGCACGAATTCCGCGCCCCTGATCGAATTCGGCACCACGCCATAGCCGCGGTCCCGGTTCACGTGGCCGAGGGTTGCTTCCGCCGCGCCGAGACACCCAGGCGCTCGACCGCCGCCGACAGGATCGCGGCCAGGAGGTCGCCGTAGCTCATGCCGGCGAAACCCGCCATGAGGTTCTGCTTGCCGTCCCAGCACCATCCCGGGTTCGGATTGACCTCGAGCAGCTTGATCGTTCCGGACGCGTCCGCTCGGAAATCGAACCGGGCGTAGTCCCGGCAGCCAAGACGCTCAAAAAGACGCATGGAGTGGCTGACCAGCATGCCCTGTTCTGCGTCCGGGAGTTCGGCCTGCCGGTACGAGATGTCGTTCCAGTAGGGGCTGTCCGGATGCCACTTCGACTCGTAGCAGAGCAGTCGCGGCAGGTTCGGATCGAGGGCCGTATAATCCACTTCGAGAACCGGCAGCGCGGTCATGCCGTGCTTGGGGTTCCCGAGAATGCCGACGCTGTATTCCGCCCCTGACAGGAATTCCTGGACGAGTACGGGATGGTTCGGGAACTGGGTGTTGAGACGCTCGAGATAGGCGAGCAGCTCCTGTTTGTTCCGCACGACCGAATCCTGGGTGATCCCCTCGCTGCTGTCGCCGAAGTTGGGTTTCAGAAGCGCAGGAAACACGGACGGCAGGGTGGCCGCCTGGTCGCCGGGGCGAATGTAGGATTCCGCCGGCACGGGAATGTCGAGCTCGTTCGCGACCGCCCGCACCATGCCCTTGTCGTAGCAGGTGGACAGGCACCGGGGAGACGCACCCGTGTAGGGCAGGTCATAGATCTCCATGACCGCGGGAACGTGCAGTTCCTTGAACGGGTCGTTGTTGAAGCCTTCGTCGCACAGGTTGAGCACGAGATCGGTTTCGAGCCGCGAAAGGTCGCGGCACAGCGTGGCGTGATTGTCGAGATACCGGAACCGGTAGTCGCCGAGGTCGGCCAGAGCCTCCTTCAGGATGCGGATGGTCTCGAAGTCCTCCTCGTTGAACTTTCCGCCCCGCTTGACCGCATCGGCCAGGCGGGGATCGCCGAGGACAACCGTCACGTCGAGTACCGTATCGCCGCGGGACTGCTTCTTCGGTTTTTCCGGCGCGTCTGCCGTCAGGATGAGACGGCGCGACATCATGCCGAGATCCTGGTCGCGTTCCGACAGCGCCTCCAGGGGTTCGCTCGACCGGATGTTCCGGAACCCGGCCTTTTCGAGAAGCTCCGTCAGCGTTTCCACACTGTAGAGGCGTTCGGCGTAGAACTGGTCCGCGATGACGCCGCGCTCGTCGTGCACGATGACCTCGCGCGACACCAGCCGTTCGCCGTCGGCCGACAGGGACCGCTCGCGGCAGACGAACTGGTGCTCGTCGATCCACTCCCAGGAGCGGGGCTCGAACTGGTTACGGCCCCACTCGCCGTCCATCACGTCGAGAAACAGGCATCCGGCCGGGCGCAGCAACCGGCCGACGGCCCGCAACACTTTCTCGTCATCGTCCTTGCTGGAAAAATAGCCGAAGGAATTGCCCATGATGCAGACGCAGTCGAAACTGTCCGCCGGCAGCTTGGGCGTGCGTGCATCGCCTTCCCTGAAGGACACTTCGAGACCCTCGGCGGATGCACGTTTCCGCGCCAGCCGCACGAGATAACGCGAGCGGTCGAGACCGGACACGTTCACGAAGCCGCGCCGCGACAGTTCAAGCGCATGACGCCCCTGGCCGCAGCACAGATCGAGCACCCGGCTTCGCTGACCAATGCCGGTCGACGACACCAGGAGATCGACGTCGCGTCGCGTGTTCTCTGCGTTTTCGTAGACGTCCCCGTCTGTCTTGACGTAGAGGGCGTTGAAAAGCTGCCGCCACCATTCTTCCGGCAGATGGGCTTCCAGATCGGCGATGGGGCCGAAACTGCGTTGCGGCGCAGAACGCCGCGCCCGCGTCACGCGGGTGTCGGTTGTGGGCATTTCAGGTAAGTCTGCTCCAGAAACATCCTGTTCGCGGATGTCTTTAAGGAGGTTACGAGGGAGACCGCCGTTTCCCTGACCGGCGCTTATTGGCCGGTTTCCGGAGTCCTTCGAGAGACCCTCTTGGCCTCGATGACCAAGTTAGAAAACGCTCATTGATCCGAAATCCGGGTTCTGTCAATCGCTATTTTCGACCCCTCCGGAATCCGCGAAAATCTGCCCGCGCAGGTAGAGCCGCGCCCTGCCTGTCAGCAGGACACGACCGCCCGACAGTTCACATGCGACCGCCCCGCCACGCGCGGAAAGCTGCGCTGCCCGCAGCTTCCTGCGCCCGAGCCTTGCGGCCCAGATCGGGGTCAGCGCGCAATGCGCGGCACCGGTCACCGGGTCTTCGGGAACCCCTTTCGCCGGCGCGAAATATCGCGACACGAAATCGTAGCCCGCCGCAGCCAGGGCATGGTCGGCCGGCGCGGTAACCACGACGCCCGGTCGGTCGAGCGCGGCGAGCGCGGCCATGTCCGGCGCGAGGTCCCGCACAGCGCCCACGCTGTCCACCAGGCAGACATAGCGTTCGCCGGTATCGAAGACCTCGCCGGCACCGGCGCCGAGCGCCCGCGAAAGGGCTCCCGCGGCCAGCGTGTGCGGCCGTGACTCCAGGGCGGGAAAGTCCAGGGCGTAGAGGTCGCCCTCGCGCCGGACATCGAACCGGCCGGACCTGGTGTCGAACGCCATGACGCTTCCGCCGCGGCCAAGTTCGGTGGCCATGACAAAAGCGGCGGCAAGCGTCGCGTGACCGCAGATGGGCACCTCGACCCGCGGCGTGAACCAGCGCAGTCCCGAAGGATTTCCGGGTTTCACGAACGCCGTTTCGGACAGGTTATGCTCTGCCGCGATGGCCTGCATCGTCTCGTCCGGCAGATCGTGCTCGACGACGACGACGGCCGCCGGATTTCCGGAAAACGGGCGATCGGCAAAAGCATCGACGAAGTAGACCGGCAGCACCATGGCATCGCCTCGTGGTTGTCTGGTTTCGTCGCGGAGGATACATCGCCGAAGGCGTCCATCTCCACCGCGCCGTGCGCGACGCGACACAAGACTTGACGAGCGACTGGCCCTAGGGTTGCGCGATGGAATGGGAGACGATCATCCTGCTGGCCGCGGCAGGTCTTTTCGCCGGTGCGCTCAACGCCGTGGCCGGCGGCGCCACGTTCTTCACCTTTCCCACGCTTCTCTTTGCGGGTTTGCCGCCGATCGCGGCCAATGCCACGAACTACATCGCCCTCGTGCCGAGCAATTTTACCGCCCTGCCCGCCTTTCGGGAGGAACTGCGGGAAACCGGGCGCGAGATCTTCGGGCTGATCGCGGTTTCCATGGCCGGGAGCGTCGCCGGCGCGCTCCTCCTGCTCTGGCTCGGCAACGACCTCTTCGCGGCAGCGGTGCCGTGGCTCATGGCGTTCGCCACAGCACTCTTCGCCGCCGCGCCGTATCTGCACCGGCTGGTGCAACGCGCGGTATCCGGCCCGCAAGGGCGCGGCCGGGCCGGCGCATATGCCCTGCTGCTGCCCTTTTCGGTCTATGGCGGATATTTCGGGGCCGGGCTCGGCCAGATCATGCTTGCGGCCCTCACCATCGCCGGCTATACGCGGTTCCATCAGGCGAATGCCGTGAAGAACGCGGTGATCGCGGCGATCACGCTGGGCTCCTTCGGCATCTACGCCTTCAGCGGCCATGTCGCCTGGGGGCATGCGCTGGCGATGATGGCGGGCGCCATGGTCGGCGGCTACACGGGTGGCGCCGTCTCGCACATGGTGCCGCAGAACGTCTTGCGTATACTCGTGATCGCCTTCGGGGTCTTCCTGACGGTGTTCTATTTCGTGCGAGGGGCATGACGGGAGGAACGATGCCATGAAGATCACCGGGCTGGACGTGCTGCGCTGCGATGCGGGCTGGCGCAACTACGCGTTCGTGAAGGTCACAACGGACGAAGGCGTGACCGGTTGGAGCGAGTACGACGACGCCTACGGCGCCGCCGGCATCGGCAACATGATCCTGCACTGCCGGCCCTTCGTCATCGGTGCCTCGGCACTGGATCACGAACTGGTCCACCGCCGTCTCATGGCCGCCAACCGGCCGACCCCCGGCGGTGCGGTCACGGAGGCGATCGGCGCCATCGAGAATGCGTTGCTCGACGTCAAGGCGCGGGCCCTGGGCGTGCCGTGCTGGCAACTCCTCGGGGGCCGGATGCGCGACCGCATCCCGACATACTGGTCGCATTTCGGAACATGGGAAGTGGCCTTCGCCGAACATTACGGCACGGAGATTTCGAGCCTCGACGACCTCAAGGAACAGGCCGAACGCGCAGCCCGGTCCGGGGTGAAGGCGATCAAGACGAACATCATCCGGTTCGGCGAAGACGGACCACGGGTTCATCAACCCGGCTTCGGCGCGCCCTTCAGCGCGGAGCTCAACGTGGACCGGGCGATGATCAACGACCTCGTGGCCCTCCTCGAGGCCCTGAGGGACGGCGGCGGTGCCGGCCTCGAGATCCTGCTCGACCTCAATTTCAACGCCCGCACGGAGGGCTTCCTGACACTGGTGCGCGCGCTCAACGATCTCGGTCTGCACTGGGTGGAACTCGACACGTTCGACGCCGATGCGCTGCGCCTGATCCGGGACACGTCGGTCAACCCGATCGCATCCTGCGAAACCCTGTGCGGCCTGCGCGAGTTCCGGCCCTTCCTCGAGGCCCGTGCCATGGACGTCGCCGTGATCGACGCCATCTGGAACGGGGTCTGGCAATCCATGAAGATCGCCAGCCTCGCAGACTCCTACGAGATCAACATCGCGCCGCACAATTTCTACGGCCACCTGGCCACCATGATGAACGTCCATTTCGCCGCCGCGGTGCCGAACCTTCGGATCATGGAAAACGACCCGGTCCGGCTCAAGCTCGACGAGACGCTCTTCGATCACGCCCCCGAAATGGACGGCCAGTCCATCGTCGTGCCGGACCGCCCCGGATGGGGCGTCACGCCGGACGAGGACGTGATCGCCGCCCACCCGCCCCGCGATATCGCGGGCATGTTCTGAGGTTGCGGTTGCGGTCGCGGCCGGTTCAGCCAGTGTTTTCCGGCCGCCAGCCGGTGGCGTGGGCTTCCGACGCGGAATAGGGCGCCGCGGAGAAAGCCGGCATCGCCTCGCACTTGAGCCGGTAGGCATAAAGCGCCGGTGTCCGGGAAGGCGCCCAGAGATGCGGCTGCTTCTCGACCAGGTAGGTGAGCGCCACGGTCACGGCGATGTCGGCGCGGGAGAAACGGTCGCCCGCGAACCAGCTCCCCGTAAGGCGGGTTTCGAGCCAGTCGCAGGCCGACCGGATCTGGCGTTCCAGCCGCCCGGTCCAGGCCGGATCCCGGCTCTGCGGGCACTTGCGCGAGAACTCGATACCGCGCTCGTAGATCTTTTCGGCAAGCCCGGTGCCGACAGCTTCGGACCGGAGCATGTCGCGAAAGCCATCGGGCCCCTCGGCGACCAGGGAAGATCCTGCCGTCGACCGGCTCTCCAGGTACTCGCAGATGGCACGGCTCTCGTAGATCGCCTCGCCGCCGTCGAGCAGCAGCGTCGGCACCTTGCCCAGGGGGTTGATCTCGAGCATGGCGTCGAAGTCCGCGAACACCGAAAGCACCTTGCGTTCGAACCTGAAACCGTGATGGTGAAGCGTCACCGCCGCGCGCCGGACAAACGGCGAATCGTACTGGCCCACGAGGATCATGATGTCGCTCCGAACTGACTGCACTGGTGCGAGGGAGTTTAGCGGATGCCGGAACCGATTCTGACAGGATGTTTCCTGCGGGCGCGACGTGAGGGTCGCCGGGCCATGAACACATGCTGAGCGAACTGGCGACGAACTCCATGGCCGTGGCGATGGCGGTGACCGGTGCGGCCGGCCTCATGCGCGGCTTTGCCGGTGTCGGGTCCGGCATGCTGATGGCGCCCTTCTTCGTGCATCTTTTCGGCCCGCTGCAGACCGTCGCTATGATCATCCTCATGGAAATCGTGGTCACGGCGCAGCTTCTCCCGTCCGTGCACCGGCACATCAACTGGAAAGTGATCGGTCCCATGGGCGTCGCGGCAGCACTCTTCATGCCACTGGGAAGCTGGCTGCTGCTGAGCCTCGACCCGACCCTCATCGGACGAGGCATCGCCGTGCTCGTCATCGCCTTTGCCGTCGTGCTGCTTACCGGCTGGCGCTATGACGGCGGAAAACCGCTCTGGGCATCGCTCGGGATCGGGTCGGTTTCTGGCGTGCTCATGGCGCTGACCAGTCTCGGCAATCCGCCGGTCATGCTCTACCTGCTGTCGAGCCGCGACAGCGCGGAGGTCAACCGTGCGAACTTCACCGGATATTTCGCGATCACGCTTGCCGCGCTGATCGCGCAGATGACGATCGCCGGCCTGCTTCCCGCGGACGCGGCGCTCCGGGTCCTGTGGCTCCTTCCGGTCTTCATGGCCGGCGCCTGGATCGGCTCGCGCCTCTTCCGCAAGTCGAACGAGACGCTCTATCGCCGGGTGGCATTGGGCATTCTCGTTTGCGCAGGCCTCTACGGGCTTTTTCGGTAGGCCCGTTTTCCGCGCAGTGGCCGCGGACATGATCCACCGGGGCAACTGATCCTCCGGCTGACACTGTGTGGGAGGTCTCGGCCCGGTGCGTTCGCTTCGCATCCGGATTTCCGTAATGCGGGGAGCGTGCACGTTGACCGTGTCTGGAATCTCCCCTTTAATTCCGGGGCGTGCCCACCGGCGAGACCGCGAAACAAAAAGACAAGAGCCGGACACAAATGGAAAATCCAGGGAGGACATCCATGAAAAAGCTACTGCGAGTCCTTGTGGCGGCCGTTCCGCTCGCCATTTCCGGATCGCTGGCCGCACAGGCCGAGACGTTCGTCCGGATCGCATCCGGACCGTCCGGCGGCAGCTGGTATCCGCTCGGCGCCAAGATGGCGGAAATGTTCGGGGCCATCCCGGACGTGTCGGCCTCGAACGGTCCCGGCGGCGGTGTCGGCAACGTGCTCGACGTGAACCGCGGCGACGCGGAACTCGGCTGGACCTACGGCCATACCGCGTTCGACGGCCTCAAGGGCAACGCCCCGGTGTTCAAGAAGGCCAATCCCAATATCCGTCACCTGGCGACCTTCTATCCGGCCGGGCTGCAGACCGTGGTGCCCAAGGATTCCGACATCAAGAGCTACACCGACCTGAAGGACAAGAACCTCAGCCCGGGCAAGCTGAAATGGTCCGGTTACGCCGCCGCGCAGCTGATTTTCAGCAAGTACGGATTCTCCGTCGACGACGTGAAGAGCAATGGCGGCACGATCCACCATGTCGGCTATTCGGATTCCGTCTCGCTAATGAAAGACGGGCACATCGACGCCTTCACGGCGCTGACGAGCGTTCCGCAGGCGTCCATGCTCGATCTCGAGTTCAGCCCCGGCGTGCGTTTCCTGCCCGTCGACCAGGCCATTCTCGACGGAATCCTGAAGGAGAATCCGGGCTACATCCAGATCGATATCTCCAGCGACGACTACAAGTCGATCGAGGGCACGGTCTCGACGCTCGGCGCCGTGACCATCATGGTCGTGAACAAGGACGTTCCCGACGACGTGGTCTACAACATCACCAAGTCCCTCTGGGAGAACCATGGCGAACTCGCCAAGGTCAAGAAGGTCTGGAACTCGGTGAAGATCGAGAACGCGCTTCTCGGTGCGGCCCTGGAAGTTCATCCCGGCGCCAAGAAGTACTACGACGAAAAAGGCGTCAACTAACCTGACACCGGCGGACCGAAACCGGCTGGTGCTGCCCGGACATCCGGTCCGGTCGGCATCGCCGGCGGTCCATTGCAACTGGCGCGCGGGCCGCCGGTCCGCGCCGCCTCACACCGGGGTTCGTGATGTCGGACGCAGGCGCACAGCAGACGCAAAAACTCGTTTACGACGAAGCGCGTGAGTATTCCGCGCTCGAGGAGACGCTGCGGCTGAGAACATGGTCGCTGGTGCGCTGCATCGCGCTCGTCGTGGCCACGCTGGCGATTGCGCTGGCCATGTTCCACCTGTTCGTCGCGGTCTTCGGCACACCGGAATCCAGATCGTTCCGCTCCACGCACCTGACGGCCATGCTCGTGCTCGCCGTGCTGCTGTTCCCGCTGTGGCGCAAGAACTGGAAAGTCGCGCCTGCCGCGCCGCGCGAATGGCTGGGTTTCTGGATCGACATGGCGCTCGTCCTGCTGGTTCTGGCCATCCAGATCTACACCATGTGGGACATCGACGCCTTCAACCAGCGCGAAGGCGAACCCATCACGAGCGACCTTTGGATGGGTTCGTTGCTTATCCTGCTGATCATGGAGACGACACGCCGGGCGGTCGGGCTTCCAATGGTCCTGGTCACGTCCTTCTTCGTGGTTCACACGCTCTACGCCAATCACTTCTTCGGCTTCCTCTACGGCCCGCCCACCTCGTTCTCCAAATACATCGACATCGTCTTCATCCGGTCCGAAGGCATATTCGGCATCCCGATCTCGGTTGCGGCGACCTATATCGTCCTGTTCATCGTGTTCGGCGCAATCCTGATCAGGACGGGCGCGGGACGGCTCTTCATCGACCTCGCCATCGCGCTGACAGGCCACCGCACCGGCGGTCCTGCCAAGGCGTCGGTCGTGGCCAGCGCGTTTCTCGGGACTGTCTCGGGTTCCGCGGTCGCCAACGTGGTGACCACGGGCTCCTTCACCATCCCGCTGATGAAACGGCTGGGTTACCGGGCGAAGTTCGCCGCCGCTGTGGAGGCCTGCGCCTCCTCGGGCGGCCAGATCACGCCTCCGATCATGGGAGCGGCGGCCTTCATCATCGCCGAATTCATGCGGGTGAGTTACCTCACCGTGGTCGTCGCCGCCATCATCCCGACCTTCCTCTACTTCGCGACGGTCTATTTCATGGTCGAAATCGAGGCGGACAAGGAAGGCATCAAGCGTCTCGACCGGTCCATGCTGCCGCGGGCGGGAGAGATCCTGAAGAAGGGCTGGCACCAGATCTTCACGCTCATCGTGCTCGTCTCGCTGATGGGCTACGGCTACTCGCCGATGATGTCCGCCTTCTGGGCGATCGTCACGCTGGTGGTGCTCAGTTTCCGGGAAAAGGTGACGCGCATGAGCCCGGTGGATCTTCTGGCGGCCCTGGAATCGGGCGTGCGCAGCGCCATGCCCGTCACCGTGGCCTGTGCCTGCGCCGGGGTCATCATCGGGTCGATCTTCGTCTCCGGCCTGGGGCTGAAATTCACCAACCAGGTCATCACCATGTCAGGCGGCAATCTCTTCATCCTGCTGTCGCTGACCGGTATCGCCGCCATCATCCTCGGCATGGGCATGACCACCACGGCGGTCTACATCACGGTCGCCGCGCTGATCGTGCCTTCGCTGATCCAGCTCAATGTCGAACCCATGGCCGCGCACCTCTTCGCCTTCTATTTCGGCGTCGTGTCGACGATCACGCCGCCGGTGGCGCTGGCGTCCTTCGCGGCGGCGGCGATCGCGGGGTCGAGACCCATGGCGACGGCGGTGGAGTCGGCCCGGATCGGGATCGCCAAATATCTCGTGCCCTTCGTCTTCGTCTACAGTCCCGCCCTGCTCTTCAAGGGTCCGCTATGGCTCACCGGCGTTGCGACCGCCCTCGCCTTCGTCGGCCTATGGGGGCTCTCGATGATGCTGGAGGGCTGGTACAAGGGCGCGCTGTCGCCCGTGATGCGCGTCCTCATCGGCGTGTTCTCCGTCCTGTGCCTGCTGCCGCCGACGGTGGAGCGTTTCGAAAGCGTCCCGCCATTCGTGCTGCCGGTGATCGGGCTCGTCGGCATTGCGGCATTCGTCTTCTCGCGCCAGCGGCTCGTCGCACAGGTGGCCCGATGAAGATCTCGGACTTCTTCATCGGCCGCCCGGTCTACTGGGTGCTCGTCGCGGCCGTCATCGCCGTGCTCGCCGTGCTCGGTCTGGACCGGCAGCATGTGCGGGACTTCGTGCCCTTCCAGTTCACGGTGCTGGGTCTCGCCGCGATCTGCGTCGTCGCCATCGTCTTTTTCTACAAGCCGGGCGAACGCATCACCCGCGAACCGATCGAGACGGAAGACCGGGACGAAACCTGATCCGGGGCTTCAGTCCTCTGGAGGGACGAGCACGAGCTTGCCGGGATATGTCTTGGCGACAAAATCCTCCTGCGCCCGGACGATATCCGCCAGCGGATAGACCTTTGATATGACCGGCCTCACCTCGCCTGCGTTGATGAGTTCGACGAGCTCCGCGAAGGTGTCGTGCGGGGTGTAGGTGCAGCCGAAGATCGTCAGGTCGTGCAGGTAGATCGTGCGCAGGTCCGCCTCCACGACGGGGCCGGCGATGGCTCCGGAGGTGGCGTACCGCCCGCCCGGCACGAGCGCGTCGAGCACGCCTGAGAAAGCGCTTCCGCCGACGACGTCGATCGCGACGCTGACGCTGGCAGGATCCGGCAGTTCGCCCCTGCCCAGCAATTCGTGGGCACCCGCGCCGCGCACCACGTCGTGCTTGCCGGCCGCCGCCTGGGCAATCACGTGCGCGCCCTTGAGCCTCGCCAGCGTGACCGCGGCAAGGCCGACGCCGCCCGAAGCGCCGGTGATCAGGACACGGTCGTCGCCGCCCACACCTGCGCGGCTGAGCAGGTTGTAGGCCGTGCCGAAGGCGCAAGGCATGGCGCCGATTTCCACGTCGCTCAGCGGCGATCCGGTGACATCGTGCACCTGCCGGGCAGGCACGAGGCAGTACTGCGCGAAAGCGCCGTCGAACTCCGAACCGATGGCACGGAAGGCGGTCGGCGCGCCGGGCCGCGGTTCCGGCTGGTTGGTGGGGCAGGTCACCCTCATGCCCGGCTTGACCTTGCCGGCACGATCACCGACGGCGACGACCTCGCCGCAGAGATCGGCCCCCTGGATGCGCGGGAAAGCGAGCGCGCCGGACCAGCCGCCGTCCTCGATGTCGCCGCGCTCGCCTGCGGCGTCGGTGCCCTCCCGGATCTCCCTGGAATACCAGCCGATACGCGTGTTGATGTCGGTGTTGTTGACACCCGCTGCACGCACACGGACCAGGACATCGTCCGCACCGCACCGGGGCACAGGGATCGTATCGTTCCAGACGAGCCTTTCCGGCCCGCCGTGACCGGTCAGTTGCACACCCTTCATGACATCCGGAACATTCATGGACCGACCTCCCCCGCACAAGGTTAGGCAAGGCCCGTCGGGCCGGCAAGAACGAAGGCGTCCTCCTCAAGCCCCTCCGGCCCGGGCCACGGGGCGATCGGCAAGCATGTGATTGTCCCAGCGGTATCCCGGCAACCTGCGGTCGGAGACGACACGGTCGGTGTCCGGCCGGTAGCGGACAAGCCGCCCGTCGCCGCCCGACAACAGGAACTCCCGTGCCCTTGCGGATGAGGCGAGGCCGCACCCGTCCGGCATGTCGAACGAAGAGATGTAGGCACCGTCGTGCGTCCAGAAGGTAACGAGATTGCCGCGCGGCGCTGACACCGCGACGAGTGCGCCGGACGTGTCGGCGGTCGCGGAACCGGCATAGTTGTTCATCCGGCGCTGCACATCGCGCGGTGCAGGCATCGGTTCGAGCCCGTCACGGCCGAGGCGAAGAACGAGCGGCGGTGTATCGGATGCAGGACCCTCATACTGCATGGCGGCGATCACGCCTGCGTCTCGCGTCCGGGCCAAGTGCCTGATGCTCAGCTTGTGAAATTCTCGGGGAAGCGACCATTGGCCAGTCCGTTCGCCCGACCGGACATCTACCGTCGCGAGCGACGGCGCCATGTCGGGAATATTCAACTTGTGCCGGCCGGTGTCGGGATGAGTCAGGATACCGCCGTTCGCGATCACGAGCGTGTGCCCATCGGGCATCAGGGCGGCGTCGTGCGGGCCTATGCCGAAACTGTCGAACTCGCCGACCCGACGATATCCGTCGGCCGCATCCCAGACACCGATCACACCGCGCTCACCGTCATAATCGTTCTCGG
This sequence comes from Hyphomicrobiales bacterium, assembly GCA_965227875.1. GTDB lineage: Bacteria > Pseudomonadota > Alphaproteobacteria > Rhizobiales > JAJFHC01. The sequence goes on along the minus strand of OZ245783.1, from coordinate 3,361,498 downwards.
TCGAATAGAGCAGACGGCCGTCCGGCGAATATGTGCCGTGACCGTAGAAATGGCGTCCGGGAGGGCTATCGACGACATGGTGGATCTCCCCGGTACGGCGGTCGAAGACGAACGCGAACAGACCGGGGCGGCGCGCGAACATGACCATATGCCGGCCGCGGGGCTGAAAGGCGCCTCCGTGACCGCGCCCGGGAAGTTCGGCAAGCGGGGTGGCCTTTCCATCCGCATCCACGAGAACCGCGTGATCGCGGTCGCCGATCCGGGCCGCCGCGATCGCGGGCACGCCGGTGTCAAGCCGCCCGGCGGCAAAGGCATCTCTCGCCAGCGGCATGGCCGCCAAGGCGAGCATCAGGCTTCGTCTGTCAATCGCCATCCTGGCTGTTGAACCCCATTGCGACACCGAGCGCGGGCGCCAGTATGGCGGCGATCGTTTCGCGAACGTTGCCGATTTGGAAAGCGAGATAAGAAACACTGTCCCTTTCTTCTTCCCTGGTGAACAGTACGTTCGACGGTGCGGTTCGATCCTGGGCGAAGCGTACTGCGTATTGGAGCTGGTTGATGACAGAACTGGACTGCCCGCTGAGTTCTTCATCCGTTTCGTGTGCTGGCGCAAGCGATTTCATAATGTCAGCAATACCACGAAGATTGGCCGAGACATTTCCCATGACCGCTTCGCTACGCCAGTTTTCCGCTCGTTTCGGTCGTGCCTTTCCGGCCTCCGTTCCGAGCGGGCGGCGCAATTTCAATTCAGTGACACGCTCGAGCTCCTCGACGACTCCCCGCAGGAGAGACTGCATGTCACGGTCGGGATCAGCCGGCCGGTAGGCGTTCCATTCGTCTTCCATTCGCCGCGACAGCGCACTCAGGTGACCGGACACCGCGCGGGCCAGCGCACAGACCCTGGCACGCTGTTCAGGGGTTTCGCGAGGTGCCGACCAGAAGAGGTATTCCAGCATGGGCAGGCCCTGCAGCGCCACGCTGCCCCGGGCAATCGCTTCGGCGTCAGGGAGTTCGGAAAGCGGCTTCAGGAGCAGCTTTCGGATCTGCCGCACGCCACGGCTGTTGCGGTCCGGCCAGTAGTGAATACGCACGGCGCGGTCGTTTCGCATGACCGGGCCGAACCGCACCGGTTCGGCTTCCATCCAGACGTCGAGGAGATCGCGGAAAGCGTCTTTCACCTCGTCCGTTGCCGGATCCGCCTGCCCGGCACAGGCGTTTTCCACGGTCGCGCCAAGATGGCGCGCCCTGTCATGCAACCTGGAAAACAGCGGCCGAATATGGTCCGCCATCATGACGTCGAGAAGTTCGGCCTTGCCCGGCGCGTTTTCGCTCGCGGTAGCGGACGAGGCCACCAGGATGGCAAGGCAAAAGGCAATCAGTCGCGGTGCAGACACTGTCTCGACCTCACAACGAATCCAGAAAGGTGATCAGCGCCCTTCGCTGGACGGGCGGCATGGCCACGACACGATCCCGGGCGGCCTGTGCCTCCCCACCATGCCACAGGATCGCTTCCAGCAGGTTGCGCGCCCGGCCGTCATGGAGGAAGAAAGTGTGCCCGCTCACCTTCTTCGTCCTGCCGATCCCCCACAGCGGCGCGGTCCGCCACTCGCGGCCGCTCGCCTCGCCTTCCCTGAGACCGTCGGCAAGTCCTTCGCCCATGTCGTGGAGCAACAAGTCGGTATAGGGCCAGATGGTCTGGCCGCGCTGGGGCTTGGGAATATTCGCAGCGGCACCCGTCACGACTCTGGGCACGTGACAGGAAGCGCATCCGGCATTCGCGAAGGCCGCCTTGCCGGCAAGGATCTCCGCACTCTTCGCCTGCGGCCGTCGCGGCACGGCAAGGTTGCGCGCGTAGAAGACGACGAGATCGAGCATCTCGTCCGTGACTTCAGGCGTGCCCTTTTCGGGGTCCGTTCCGTTCGGCGCGGCCCGGCAATCCGTCTGGCTTTCGGTACAGTCGCCGGACGGTTCGGGAAACAGCGTGCTCGACAGGCCCATGTCCCCGCTGAAGGCCGCAGCCGACTGCTGGCGCACCGTCGGTTGACCGGCTTTCCAGCCGAAACGACCAAGTACGGGACGGCCGGTCTCGATGTCGTCGATCCGGTTGACGCGGCCGGAAACACCGTCGCCATCCTCATCCCCGGGGTCCGCCCAGGACAGGATGGTCTCTTCGGGAATGGCTTCGAGAAGACCGAGACCGATCATGGGATTTGCCACGCGCGGGGAGATGACGGCGCCCTGTTGCATGGCCTGGCCGCCGCTTCCCACGAAACGATACTCAGGACGGCGGAGACTTGCGATTTCGCCGCCGGATAGCCGGACGACCTCTTCGGTATACTCGATGCGCACGCTGCCTTCCGGTACATGTCCCTGGATGGCGCGGTCCTGCAGCTGGCCGCCGAAAACGGGGTCCGGGTCTGACGGTTCGGCGTCGCCGCCGGCCTTGCCGGGCACGGCCACCCGGAAGAGCATGGACGTCAGGTCGTCGGTTTCATTGGCCGGCGGGTGCCCCCTGCCGTCCTTCAGGTGACAACGCTGACATGCACGGGCGTTGAAAAGCGGGCCGAGGCCGTCGGACGACTTCGTCGAGGCCGGAGAAGAGACCCACACCTTGCGGAACAGGCCGTTGCCGAGGCGGAACTTGAAGTTTTCCTCGAACGTGAGGTTCGCGGATGCCTTGGAGAAGGCGTTGGCGCCCGAGACCGCACGTCGGCTGGTGGCCGAGCCACCCGCCATGTCCTCGCCCGGCTCGAAGACGGCCGGGTCGCCGCCCCGGACTGGCATCGCCAGAACGCCGCACGCCGCCCACAAGAGGGCGGCGGCAAGCAGTGCACTTCCTGTTTTTCCGGCTCCCGGCCACCTGCGACCGGGAACCGTACTTCTGTCTGAATTCACTGACCGACCTTTTCCGGTGCGTCCAGGCTGTCGGAACCCTCGACCGCAATCGTCAGGCCGAGCGCCTTGACCGCCTTTTCGATCGACTTCGTCTGCGAAACGAGCGCATCGACAGCACCCTGAACGACCGCGTTGCCTTCGTCATTGCCCGAAGCGAGCATCTGGTCATAGCGTTCGGTCTTCTCCGCGCGATCGACCAGTGCCGCCATCTTCGTCATCGTCGCGTCGATGTTGCTCTCGAGCTCTTTCGCGACATCTTCATGCCCGTTCCTGAGCAGGTCCGCAAGGGACGGCCCCTTGACTTCCGACCCGTCCACCCGGGCGTAACGGCCATGGAAGACATTCTTTATGCCCAGCGCGTCGTAAAAATGGGAGGCATGGGTGTTGTCGGAAAAACAGTCGTGCTCTTCCTCGGGATCATGCAGCATCAGGCCGAGCTTCATGCGCTCGCCGGCCAGTTCGCCGTAGGACAGGGACCCCATGCCGGTCAGCATGGCTGTCAAGGCGTCGGTTGACTCGGCCTTTTCGACCGTCTCACGGGCTTCACCACCCGGCGCCCAGCTCTTGGCCATGTCCTCGAGGTCCCTGATCAGGAGATCGATTGCCGCCTTGAGGTACGCTGCACGGCGATCGCAGTTGCCGCCGGTGCACGCCGACGTATCGAAGTCGGTATACGGTCGCTTGCCCGCGCCGGCTCCGGTGCCGTTGAGATCCTGCCCCCAAAGCAGAAATTCCACCGCGTGGTAGCCTGTCGCGACATTCGCCTCGATGCCGCCGACTTCCTGAAGGCTTTCGAGGAGTTCGGGCGTGATGGACGACGTGTCGATCTTTTCGCCACCGGCCTGCACGGACGTGTTGGCGATGACGTTGACCGCGTAGAACGCGTTCTCGTCGGATTCCTGGCCGTAGGAGGCCGTGTCGACGTAGTCGATCAGGCCCTCGTCGAGCGGCCATGCATTCACCTTGCCTTCCCAGTCGTCGACGATCGCATTGCCGAAGCGGTAGACTTCCGTCTGCTGGTAGGGGACCCGCGCAGCGATCCAGGCTTCGCGGGCCTTTTCCAGTCCCTCTGCGGTCGGCTTGGCGAGAAAAGCGTCGACTTCCGCCTCGAGCGCCCGCGCGGTCGCCAGCGAGTCTTCATATCCGGCCTGTGCGATATCCGCATACGTCTTGACGACATCCGCGACCGAAGGCTCGGCCGCGCGTGCGGGCGTTGCCATCACGGCACCTGCCGCGACGGACAGGGCAATCAGGGTTCTTGTGATCATTTTCAGCTCCTGGGAGTTTTCGTTTTCAGTGTCTGGTTTCGCCGGGCACACGGAATGCGGTTTCCGATGACCCGATTTCGTCGACGACCGCCGGCGGGACCGGAATGAGAATTCTGCCGGCACCGGACAGCGCCTGGGCGAAACCGTTCGCCGCCAGACCGAGGGAATCGAGCGCCTGGCCCGCGCCGAGACCGGACAGGTAATGCGCGGCAACACGCGCGGTCCGCTCGTCGGAATGCTGGTATGCAGACAGAAGCGACAAGGCCATGCATTCGTCCCGGCAGAGTTTCCGGCAACAGTGGGGAAGGCATGAGATCTGCCTCACGGCGCCGTCGCGCAGCGTCCGCACGAAATGCTGCAATTCGGTCATGACGCCCCGGGCGACGCGCGGCCCGAGCTCGGAAGAATATTCGGACCACGCGGTTTCCCAGCACTGGATATCGCCAAGCTCGTACCCCGCGATCCAGCAACGTACTCCGCCTATCGCCAGCCTTTCCGCAGGCCGGTCGAGAAGGTCTGCCGACTCGTCCGAAAAGCGAATTCGTTGATGCATCATGTATTGCACTCCGCGCCGGCCATTTTAGCCGACTTCAAAAGTCAGGTATTTGAATGCGGCGGCGGCGTCAACCGAAAATGCGGCGGAAAACAAAAATTTATTCAATTAATTCAATAGTTTAGAAATCGAATAATTCAAAACTGGAGGTTTGACGTGGAGTCGCGTTGCGCAAACGGGCCAACGCAAATAGCCTCGCTGTCGAGACTTTGTCGTGATGTTTCAAGGATTTCCCCATGTTCGATTTCTACAGCGATACGAAGACCAAACCGACGGCTGGGATGCGCCGTGCGATCGCCGAGGCCGAAGTCGGCGACGAGCAGAAAGGCGAGGATCCCACGACCAATGCCCTTTGTGCGCGGGTGGCGGACATGCTGGAAAAGGAGGCGGCCGTCTACCTGCCGTCGGGGACGATGTGCAACGAGATCGCCATTCGCGTCCACTGCCGTCCGGGCGACGAGGTGATCTGCGAGGCGACCAGTCACATCATCAATTTCGAGGGTGGAGGACCGGCCGCGCTGAGCGGCGTCATGATCCGTGCCGTCGAGGGCAACCACGGCATTTACACCGGCGCGGATATCGAAGGGTTCATCAGGGGGCCATCGCGGTACGACCCCGATACCGCCCTCATCTGCGTCGAACAGACGGCCAATCTGGGTGGCGGCGCCGTCTGGCCCAGCGACGCGCTCGACAGCGTGGCCGACATAGCGGACACATGGGGCGTTCCCACACACATGGATGGCGCCCGCCTGATGAACGCCTGTGCGGCGGCGGGTGTCGCGCCTGGCGACTTCACGCGGCGGTTCACATCCTGCTGGGTGGATTTTTCGAAGGGTCTCGGCGCGCCGGTGGGCGCGGTTCTCGCCGGCACCAGGGAGTTCATCGAGGAGGCGTGGCGCTACAAGCAACAATGGGGCGGTGCGATGCGCCAGTCCGGCATCATCGCCGCGGCCTGCCTCTATGCCCTGGACAATCATGTCGACCGGATCGCCGACGACCACGCGCTTGCCGCGAGTATCGCCGGGCGGCTGCAAGACATGCCGGGCGTCGCGCATGTTCTCCCCGTCGAGACCAATATCGTCTACTTCGACGTCGCCGAGGGCTATCCCGGCGCGGGTGACGTGACGCGGGCGCTCGCGGAACAGGACATTATCGTCGGCGCCTTTACCGACCGCAGGATCCGTCTCGTGACACATCTCGACGTGGACGAAGAGGCCGGCAACCGGTTGTGCGAAGCGCTGGGCAAGCTTCTCGCCTGACAGGCGCCGCCGGCGGCCTCACTCCAGCCGGCCCAGCACCCTCAGCAGATCCGAAATGTCACGGCCCGTGAGACGGTCCGCGAACGCATCGGCGATGGCCGCCCGGTAGGCCGGCCACATCCGGTCGAGCAGTTCCCGCCCCGCGACCGTTATCTCCAGAACCGACCCGCGTCCGTCCTGCGGACACGGCATGCGCCTGGCGTAGCCGGCGCGAACGACCCGGTCGGCGAGGCGTGACAGATTGTACTGCGCCAGAAGCATTTCCTGCTGCAGTTCGAAAGGACGAAGGCCGCCCTTGCCGGCGCGCCGCAGTTCCAGAAGCATGTCGTACCAGGAAAGCGGCGGAAAACCTTCATTTGCCAGTCGGCTCTCGACACGGGCCAACGCGCTCTGCGACACCCTCAGCAGCCGTGCCCAGGCATCGATCGTTCTTTCGGGCAAGTCCATGGCGTCTCCAGCAATCACTTAAATGTAATTGCATATACATTGACATATTTCACGGCTGATTACAGCTTAATTATATGCATCTGCATTTATATGGAGAAACACCATGAACTTGACACTCGTCAGCCATTCCCTTTGCCCCTATGTCCAGCGCGCGGTCATATCACTGAGCGAAAAGCGCGTGGCGTCCGACCGCCGGTCCGTGAATCTCGCCGACCGGCCCGACTGGTTTCGCGAGATATCGCCCCTCGGCAAGGTCCCCCTGCTTCTGGTCGAAGACAATAAACGCCGGGAAACCCTCTTCGAATCCAGCGTGATCCTCGAGTATCTCGAGGATACGCATTCTCCGGCCCTCCATCCCGGAGACCCGCTCAGGCGAGCCCGCCACAGGGCCTGGATCGAGTTCGGATCCGCCATTCTCGGCGCCATCGCGCGGTTCTATGCCGCCCGGTCACCACGGGATTTCGAGCAGGCAACCGAGACGCTTCGCGGCATGTTCCTTCGCGTCGAAGCGGAACTGGGCGACGGCCCATGGTTCGACGGGGATGGTTTCAGCCTCGTGGATGCGGCCTTCGGGCCGGTCTTCCGCTATTTCGACAGGTTCGACCTTATTGCCGATTTCGGTGTGCTGAGCGGGTTGCCGCGAACGGCGGACTGGCGGCGAAATCTTTCACGGCGACCTTCCGTGGCCAATGCGGTCCACGAGGGATACGGCAGGGACCTCGACGCATTCCTCCGCGACCGTGGCGGCGAACTGGCCCGGCGAATGCCCGGAATTCCCCTGGCCTCCTGATTATGACTGGACCTGAACCGCCTTGGGCGCCCGACGGACCGGCAGGCGACGGGAATTTTTTGCGTACGTTCGATTTCCAATCCCACTTTTGTACGATCAGCATATTTTTCCGATCTTTCTGCAATGGATAAACTTTCGTTGCGGCATCACATGCCAGGCACGGCCGGACAGGACGCCGGCCGCATATTCATTCCTACGGAGTACCCGTGATGCCCTTTCGCTTTGTTTCCAGGTCCATCCATGCCTGGCTCGACTATCCTGTCGCCCTTGCCCTGATGACGCTGCCGTTCATCCTCGGTCTGGGCCAGAGCAACCCGGCGGCACTCTGGCTGTCGGTCGTGACCGGCGTCGCCGCCTTCATCCTGACCCTGCTGACCGACCACCAGTTCGGCGTGCTCAGGGTCGTGCCCTATCCGGTTCACCTTGCCGTGGACCTGATGGTCGGCCTCGTCTTTCTCGCCGCGCCCGTCCTGTTCGGGTTCACAGGCCTGGACGCGGCCTTCTACTGGATCAACGGCGCAGCCGTCGTAACGGTCATCGCCCTTCACAGGCCAGAGCGCCGCATCTCGCTCGCCTGAGCCTCCACCCACTCCTGTCCGCAGGAGACGGACACACAACCCTCAACGACAAGGAAAAACCATGTCCCGGATTACACAGATCTCAGACAATGACGCCACCGAAGACGCCGCCGGCCTTTTCGCCGCGATCCGCGGCAAGATCGGTATGGTGCCCAATCTCTATCGTGTGGCGGCAAACCAGCCGGCCGTCCTTCAGGCCCTGCTCGGCGTGAACGAATCGCTCGCCGGCGGATCGTTCTCGGCACGGACCCGAGAGGCGATCGCCCTTGCGGTGGCCGGCGTCAACGGCTGCGACTACTGCGCCTCTGCCCATGCCGCGATTTCGGCAAACCTGAAGGTGGACGAGCCGCAGATCGCCGATCACCTGGCGGGCCGCTCGTCCGACCCCAAACTCTCGGCAATTCTCACCCTCGCCCGGGAAATCGTGGAGACCCGCGGGTTCGTCTCCGACGATACGCTGGAAGAAGCGAAGTCCCGGGGGCTGAGCGAAGCGGAAATCGTGGAAGTGACGGCAAACGTGGTGGCCAACATCTTCACGAACTACCTGAACCATGTCGCGGGCACCGACATCGACTTTCCGCAAAGAGCAGCGCGCGCCGCGTGAATACAGAAGACGTCCGGCGGACACGGCATCTGCCGGACGTCCACATGACCGGTTTTCGGATTTCCGGCCGGCTATCTTTCGTCTCCGGCGAGTTCCGGTCCGTTCTGTCGCTCGGGCCGCGCCAGAAGTTTCCTGGCATGGTTCTCGATCAGCCGAACCACTTCCCGGTTGCGTGTGCGGTAGACCGGGTTGCCATTGGAATCGAGCGTCGCCTCGGCTTCCCATCGCATGACCTCGTCGCGGACCTCGTGATCCGCGACGATGGCGAAGACCATGCGCCGCAGGATTTCCGGTTCGACGAAATACCGCCCGTGGGTGTCGAGCACGTCGTTGAGGATGTTTTCCGCACAATACCGCGCGCTGAGCAGGGCGGCGGCCTGCTGTTGGGACATCCATTCCGGCGCGGGTTTTCCCAGCAACGAGCGGATCACGATCTGCTGTCCGGCCGTGACCGTACCCGGTGTGCCGCCGATATCCGCAAGATCATCGCGCAGGCGTCGACGGCCGGAGGCGCGTTCGCCGGTATCGATCCGTCCTGATCGGGGCCACTTGTCCTCGCTGGCGGTTTCATGGTTCTCCGGTGGTTTCGAGGGCATCCGCGGCTTTCGCCGTCTGGCTTCGGCCTCACGGACCGGTTCCCTGCGCACCCTCTCGGCACGTTCCGGCTCCCGGGGTTCGGGCCGTCTTTCGGGATCTCGACGAGGGCTTCGCTGCCCCATGCCCCTCGCCGGTTGACGGTGTTCGGCGGGCCCATCGGCATCGCGACGCGCCGGCACGCCTTTGCGTCTGTTCCGGCCCTGCCCAGGCATCGGGCCGGGCGCACGCGCCTCCCGCCGGCCGGCGGCCGGTTCCTCGCCCATGCCTTCCGGTTCATCCCGTTTCAAAAGTCCGCGAACCCAGACAATCCCGCCGACGACGAGCGCCAGCAGCACGAAACAGACGAACAGCCAGAATACAATCGAGTTCACATTGCCGCCCCATACAAAGCCCCCGGCAATAGTGTGCCTGTAATACACCAGTTATGTGGTGCAAACCAGCAACAGTTATATGACTGGTTTTATCGGATATTCGCCTGGGGCTTGTAGTGGGCGAAGGCGCCCCGGTTGCGTGACATGATGTAGTCCGCGGCCTCGATCGGCTCGAACTTGCGCTCCACGTCCGGAAGCAGGTCGCCCGGATCCACGACGGCAGCCGGGCTCGGGTCATAGAACATCGCGATCGAGTACCGTCCCGCTCCCGTGGTGTTTCGCACCCGGTGCTTCGTCGACGGCAGCCGGAGATTGCTCCAGCGTTCCAGAAGATCTCCGATGTTCACGACAAGCGTGCCTTCGACCGGCGGCGCGGGCGCCCATTCGCCGTCTTTCATAAGCACCTCGAGGCCGGGCGTTTCCTGCAGAAGCAGCGTGATGCATCCGAAGTCCGAATGAGGCGCCACACCGAACTGGCTCTCGGGAACATCCTCTGGCGGCGCCGGGTAATGGATAAGCTGGCCTCGCAGCATGGCGCGCTCGTAATAGGGCCGGAAGAAATCCTCGCGAGCCCCGAGGCTTACGGCCATGGCCCGCAGGACCCGGTCTCCCGCCCGGCGCACCGCTTCATGATAGGCAAGGACCGCCTCACGAAAACCGTCGGGCCGGTCCGGCCACCGGTTCGGCCCGCACATGGCGCGTCCGGCAAGCAGGTCGGGATCGTCGGCTGCGAGCTCCTGTCCCCAGAAGAACACCTCCTTGATGTCGGTGTGCTCCGCACCGTGCATGCGCGCCGCGCCGGGACCGAGGTATCCCCGGTTGACCTGGTTGATGGCAATGCCGCTCTTCTCGCCTGCGGGCAAGTCGAAAAACGCGCGCTGCCTGTCCCGCAGATCGGCGATGACCGTTTCGGGAATTCCGTGGCCGGCCAGGTAGAAGAAGCCGCTCCGCGCCGTCGCCTCGGAGATCCGTGACGCCGTCTCCTCCAGGCTCTCGGGGGAGCGATCGATCCGGGCAATATCGATTACGGGGAGCATGGCGGACATGGCACGACACCACGAGTGAGAAGGAAACGTCGTGCCTATGATCGTGGATGATTTGAACGGCCGCCGCAAGCGGCGGGACTCACGAGGCCTCGCGCCAGGATTCCCTGGAAAGGAAACCGAGGAGTTCGTGGGACGGCATCGGTCGCGACAAAGCGTAGCCCTGCAGGATGTCGCAGCCCATGCGGCCAAGCAGCCGCGCGTGTTCCATCGTCTCGACACCCTCGCCGACGACCTCGATTCCCAGGGAACGCCCGATTTCGATGATCGACGAGACAAGCTGGCGCTGGTTGGGAGACACCACGATCGGATCGATCAACTGGCGGTCGATCTTGAGGCGGCGCGGATTGAGCTGAAGCAGGCTGACGATCGACGCATACCCAGTCCCGAAATCGTCGATCTCGACGTCGATGCCCCGGGCTTCCAGCTTGCGGATGTTGTCCAGCACGACGTCATCGCCGTCGTCCAGGAATATCGATTCCAGGAGTTCGAAGGACACCGATCCCGGTTCGATGTCGAGATCGTCGACGCTCTCGATCAGGTTTTCGTCATGGAGACGACTGAAGGACACGTTCACCGACAGTTTGGGAACCTGGACCCCGGCCGCCGCCCAGCGGGTGCGCTGCCACAGGGACTCCTTGAGGATCAGCCGGTCGAGGGCGGAAACGACATTCAGATCCTCTGCCGTCTTCAGAAATCGATCCGGCGTCAGGAGGCCTTCGGTCGGATGCTGCCAGCGGATCAACGCCTCGACGCCCACAAGATCGAGCGTCTGTGCGTCGAACTGAGGCTGGAACACGGGGAAGAACTCGTTGCGCTCCAGACCGTTCAGGATGTCGTCCGCCAAACGTTTGGTGCGGACGATGTCGGCATGCAGGGATTGGGTGAAATACTCGAAACGGTTTCGTCCGCGTCGTTTGGCCCGGTAGAGCGCAATGTCGGCATTGACGAGCATGTCACGAACGGATTCACCTTCGCGCCATGTCGCGATCCCGATGCTGACCCCGGATCGGCATTCGTGTTCCTCGTAAATCGCCGGCGCGCGCATGCTGTCGACGATCCGTCCCGCAAGCTCCGACAGTTCCTCGTCGGTAGGGCGGCTACGGGACAGGATCACGAACTCGTCGCCGCCGACCCGTGCGACGAAATCGTCGGACGTCACGTTCGAACTCAGCACACCCGCGGTATGCACGAGTGTGGCGTCGCCCGCGGCATGACCGAGTGTGTCGTTGATCTGCTTGAATCTGTCCAGATCGATGTGAAGCAGGGCGACATCCCGGATGCTGTCCGCATCTTTCTTGCCGATCTCGTCGAGGACATGATCGAGATAGCGCCTGTTGGGCAGGCCGGTCAGGGAATCGTGAAGCGAGTTGTGCTCCATCATCGCGCGGGCCCACTCGAGCTGGGTGCTGCGCATCTCCGCGTTTCGCCTTTCCCGCTCGAGGCGGGACCGCAGTTCCGCTTCCTGGGAAACGTCCCAGTTCACGCCGACGACCCGTCGGCCGTCATTGTCATTGAAAAAGGCGCCGATCGCGCGCAACGTCCGTTCACGGCCACCGGGCAGCACGATCCTGAATTCGCTGTCGATGCGGCTTCCCGTGCTGATACAACCTTCGAACTCGGCAATGGCCTTTGCCGCATCTTCGGGATGAAGGGTCTTGCGCCAGGTGCTTGTGTCCCTGACCTCGGTATCGGCAGGTACGCCGAAGAGTTCCTTCACCCGGTCGTCCCAGTCGAGCCGGCCGGTTTCGACGTTGTGCTCCCAGACGCCGACCTGCGACGTGTCGAGGGCGAGTTCGAGACGATGCGACAGGCGTTCGAGATCGGCTTCCCGCGCCTTGAGTTTCGCCACCGTCTTGAGCCGTTCGCCGTAGAGTTTCTGCGATATCGCCACGGGCACGACGATGAGAGATCCCGCGATCAGGGCGAACAGCCAGACGAGCCATGTATTGTCGGGCGTCCTGTCCCAGCCCCCTTTGGGGATTGCCGCGATCTGCCACGTACCGTTCGGCAGGATCACTTGTTCCACGACCGGTTCGGAGGCAAGGACGTCGGCCGAGCCGAAAAACCGTGCGCCCGCCGCACCCGTTCCGTCTGCGCCGTTCAACGCGACCTCGATCGTCAGATCGCGATCGCGCAGCCCGGCCTTGCGGTACAGGCTTTCGACGTCGATCACGGCCGCGACGATGCCCCAGAAGGTCTCGGTCCGGTCCGGATGTTCGATGAAAACGGGGAAGCGGGCGATGAACCCCTGTCCGCCCTGAATGAGATCGACCGGACCGGCGAGAACGAGATTGCGCGTGTCGCGCGCCCGGAACACGGCGTCACGCTGGGTTTCGACATTGCGATAGTCGATCCCGATGATCGCCTCGTTGCCCTTGAGCGGATAGGTGTTCGTGATGACCAGTCCGGGTGCGGCCGCCACGTTGCGCAACTGGTTTTCCGCATTGAAAAGGCCGCCGGTGATCTGCGCGTACCGCTGGCTGTCCATGTCCGGTTCGGTCTGGATGACCGCGATCAGACCGTGCAGCAGCTGGATGTTGCTGTTCAGGGCTGCTTCGAGGCCGGCGCGCAGGTCCGAGAGTTCGTCGCGGACGTCGCTTCGCAGGCCCTGCTTGAACAGGACGCGATTCTGGTAGTCGGCATAAAGCGCGCACACGACCACGACGGCCAGAGCAAGCCCCGCAGCGTGCCGTCCCGGCCGCAAAAGACAATGACCCACCTGTCTGGCGATGGCACTGAACGACGCCATGAACCCCGAATTCCTGTTTGCCCCCGCCCCGCGCGGCAGGTTTCCTTGCCGAACGTGGCAAAATTGTTCACGCAAACCTTAATTCAGGGTGCTTAAGATTTCGCTTAGGCGCGGCTGATCGTCGGTTAACCATAGTTTCACGAAACGGCAGGCCTCATGGGCCCGGATGTCCAGCCCGCCACCTTTCCGGGTGGATGGCTCTCAGAACTTGCTGCCGACCAGCACCGAGTCGTCGGTGGATTCGATATGCGACCACACCATGGTCTTGTCCGACAGGTCTTCGGGCAGGTCCCTGCGCAACAGGTTTACCTCGCGCCTGCTTGTGATGTCGGACTTGTGAATGTCGATCCCGCCATGCCCGTCTCCGGTCACCGACACGACGCCCGAGGACTCCTCTGGCTGGAAGACGACCTCCGTCTCCAGACCGAGATCGCCGACGATCGACTTCATGTCCTCGGCCACGTAGGAGGCCGTGTCGATCACGCCGAGCATGCCCGACCTCATCGAGTCATGCCCTTCCCTTGATTCGGAAAGTCCATGGCCGCCCGGGCGGACGAATATGCTGGTCGGCTTGATCAGTTCGATCATCTCCGCCAGCGCTTCCCTGACACCGCCCCGATAGGACATCGAGACGTCGTCGAACGGCGCCACTGTCCTGTAGTCATCGCCATCGCGCCAGCCCTCGATACCCGGCGACGGCACGTGGAAAAGGCCGCCCATGCCGGTCTCGCTGTTGTAGAGGATGACCGGATTGCAGCTGGAGAAAGAGTCGGAGTAGAGCTGGATCTCGTCCAGGCGCCCGATGGCGCCCTGCCCCATGGCGACCATCATCTGGGGTCGGTCGGATGTGCTCACCACGGCCGTACTGGACGACATGGTCTCCACCTTCTCCATCTTTTCGGTCTTGGTCAGGATCGACTGGAGATCGGAGCCCTTGAGGAATACCTGACCTTTGGCCAGGTCATGGGACTTCACGATGCTCTTGAGCGGCGACTCCGATTCGCTGCCCTTTCCGGTATGCTTGTCGATCTGCTTCTGGAGTGAGGTCATCAGCAGTTCCGACTTTTCGGCGCGCTTCTTGCCGGTGCCGAACCAGGAACTGCCGGACTTCGTGTACCAGACCGTGTTTCCGTGCTTGTCGGTCTTTGCGCGAAGCTGGTCCCCGTCCTTCACCTTGTCGGCGAAGTCCTGGATATCGTGCATCGTGGTCTTGTCGGTAATCGTGAGGCTGACACCCATGGCGGCTCCCTCCAGCGCTGTTGATGCGACAAACTCGCAGTCGATATTTACGCGGTCTCGCGACCGGCAACTGTGCCATTCGGCACGCACATGATGCTTTCCGTGTCCCGCATGCCCGGGACAGTCACCCGCGAATCCAGTTCTGGGGATCGACCGTCATGCCGATGTCCTCGTCGTCTCCCTCGCTGAGGACGAGCCCCTTCCAGGCCCGCGCAATTTCGCGGAAATTGCGGATGGCGTTCTCGATATAGTCGGACTCGCAAAGCTCGTAGGCGATGTCCACGGACAAGCCGATCGAGCCGTCCGGTCCATCGAGGGCAAGCCTGGCCCCGCCCGTTTCCGTCCACAGGTAGTTGTACTGCAGCGCCATGGCATAGACCGCCAGACGGTTCTTTTCCGCGGGTTTCGCCAGGTCCTGACAAATGGTCAGAACACGCCTGTCGTCGTCCGACACGATCTCGAACCAGTCGGTGTCGCTGTAGATCAGGCGCCAGTGGCCGTTGGCATCGCTGTCGAGCTGTTCGAGGTCGAGTTTCTCGGCCAGACCGAGAAGAATGTCTTTCAGGTTGTCCATGCCTCGACGCTATCACGGACCGGACGCGGGTGTCATCGCCGCGAAAACAGGCCGTTTCCGGACGGTCGGGGGAAGCTCCGGCGCACGACGCGGGTGGCGCCGCGTTCATCCCGCCCTGCAAAACCATCCTGTCGCCGGGAACCGCCCAACGGTAGACTCTTCGCATCCATCCAACGACGGAGCGTCCACGTGGAAAAGATCCATATCCAGTTCACCCTGTTCTCGGCATTCTATTCGCCGCTGATCTCGACCATGTCCGGCGGCTTTCTCCGGGAGGAAGGCCTCGATGCGGAATGGTCCGTGTCGCCGCCGGGCGTCTCGGCGATCGCGGCGCTTGAGGACGGCACGGCCCAGGTGATCCAGTCGGCCCTGAGCCAGGGCTTTTCCGTCCTCGACAGGGGCGAGACACCCGGCGTGACGCACTTCGCGCAGATCAACGAGATGGACGGGTTCTTCATCACCGGGCGAGAACCGGATCCCGACTTCACGTGGGACAAGCTCGAAGGCGCGGAGGTCGTGATGTTCAAGGGCGGCCAGCCGCGGGCCATGTTCAACTATGCCTGCCACAAGGCGGGTATCGACGAGAACAGGCTGGTGCCGGTCTGCCCGGGCGGCGCGGCGGACATCGACGCGGCGTTTCGCGCGGGCCAGGGCCGTTACGTGCAGCAGCAGGGCCCGTTCCCGCAGCAGCTCGAAGCGGACGGCGTCGGCCACGTGGTGGCGCAGGTGGGCCCGCAGATCGGACCGTGCGGGTTCTCCTCCCTCGCGGCCAGGCCGGACTGGCTGGAGACGGACATGGCGAAGGCTTTCATGCGTGCCTATCGCAAGACGCGGATCTACATGAACGAAACGCCGGCCGCGGAGATCGCCAGGGCCGAGAAATCCTATTTTCCGGACATCGACGAGGAGGTGCTGACAAGGTGCATCGCCACCTACCAGACCCTTGGCTGCTGGACGCCGCATGTGGAGATCACCGAAGCCGCCTACCAGGCGACGCTCGACATCTTCGAATATAACGGCCTGGTCAAGGCACGATATCCCTACGACAGGATCTGCAGCCAGCCGCCCGGCTGACGTGAGCGGCAGATCGCAAACCCAGGATGGCTGGCAATGCGCCGCACATATCGAGACCGGAGGACACCTGAACCATGCCCGACATGACACTCACGTCTTCGGACGGCCACACGCTGGGCGCCTACCGCAGCGACCCGGACGGAACACCGCGCGGCGGGATCGTGGTCGTCCAGGAGATTTTCGGCGTCAACAGCCATATCCGGTCGATCTGCGACAGGCTTACCGACGAAGGCTATGCCGCCATCGCACCGGCCCTGTTCGACCGGACCGAGCGGGATTTCCAGTCCGGCTATTCTGCCGACGAAGTCGCGCGTGCACGTGAGTTCATCGCCAAGCCCGACTGGGATGCGTTCGTCCGGGATACGGACGCCGCGCGCGCCGCGATCGCGGAGACGGGAAGCATCGGCGTCGTCGGCTTCTGCATGGGCGGAACCGTGGCGTTCCTCGCCGCGACACGGCTCGACGGCATCGCGGCGGCCTCGGGGTTCTACGGCGGCAGGATCGACGCCTTCGCCGACGAAACGCCGCGCTGCCCGGTGCAACTCCACTACGGCTCGGAAGACCACGGCATACCGATGGACAACGTGGACCGGGTCCGCGCACGCCGCGGCGAAGACTGCGACATCTTCGTCTACAAGGGCGCCGGGCACGGCTTTCACTGCGACGAACGGACAAGCCATCACCCGGAAGCCTCCGCCCTCGCCTGGTCCCGGACCCTCGACTTCTTCGCCACGCATATCGGCTGACCGAGCGTCGGCAAGCCGGAAAGAATCGTTCCCCGGACGCGCGCCAGCGAGATCCGGGGCCGTTGCGGATCGCGGTGAGGGCAGTTGCGGATCGAAGACCGGGGCCGTTCCGGATCGAGGCGTACGACCGGAACGGTCCCGGATGATCCTGGCGGATCTCCGGGAAACGGACCTGTGCGGCACTCCGTTTTTGCCGGGCCTGACCCGGTAATCCAGCCACACGCGCCCGCCCTGTCCGCCGCTGGATGCGCGGGTCGCGCCCGCGCATGACGGGCTGGAGATTGTGGCAACATGTTCTTCCCTGCGCCCCGCATCCCTGACGGAAGTCAGGGCCCATGGGCCGCGCCAGGATCCCTGCGTCTATTGCTGGACCCCGGGTCAGGCCCGGGGTTTCGGGTTGCGGAGTGAGGCAGGGTCGTTCCCCGGACGAGCGCAGGCGAGATCCGGGGCCGTTCCGGGCCGCGGCGTGGGCCGGTGCGGATCGCGGCCGGCGACCGGGACGGTCCCGGATGATCCTGACGGATATCCGGGAAACGGACCTGGCCACATCCCCCTCTCGGTCTGGCGCGCGCCGGCATTCCAGGCAAAGACCATCTCCCCCCGCATCCCTGACGAAAGTCAGGGCCCACGGGCCGCGCCGTAATCCCTGCGTCTGTCGCTGGGCCCCGAGTCAGGCTCGGGGTTTCGGGTTGCGGAGTGAGGACAAAATCCACCCCACCGCATCCCTGACGGAAGTCAGGGTCCATGGGCCGAGCGGCGATCCCCAGGACCGCCGCTGGACCACGGGTCGGGCCCGGGGGTTCGGCTTGCGGCAGGACGGAAAAGAACGTTCCCCGGACGCGCGCCAGCGAGATCCGGGGCCGTTCCGGGCCACGGCGTGGGCGATTGCGGATCGCGGCCGGCAACCGGGACGGTCCCGGATGATCCTGACGGATCTCCGGGAAACGGACCTGGCCACATCTCCCTCTCGGTCGGGCGCGCGCCGGCATTCCAGGCAAAGACCATCTCCCCCCGGCATCCCTGACGAAAGTCAGGACCCACGGGCCGCGCCGCAATCCCTGCGTCTGTTACTGGGCCGCGGGTCGAGCCCGGGGCTTCGGCTTGCGGAGTGAGGCAGGGTCGTTCCCCGGACGAGCGCAGGCGAGATCCGGGGCCGTTCCCGATCGCGGCGTGGGCGGTTGCGGATCGCGGCCGGCGACCGGGACGGTCCCGGATGATCCTGACGGATCTCCGGGAAACGGACCTGGCCACATCCCCCCTCTCGGTCGGGCGCGCGCCGGCATTCCAATCCCAAACCAACCCCCCGCATCCCTGACGGAAGTCAGGGTCCATGGGCCGAGCAGCAATCCCTGCGTCTGCCGCTGGACCACGGGTCGGGCCCGGGGCTTCGGGTTGCGGAGTGAAGCACAGAAACCAACCCACCGCATCCCGGACGCGCGGGGCCGGTCAGGTCGGGTTGCGGTCGAACTTCCTTGTGCCGGTGTTTTCGGGCAGCCACGGCAGGGCCGACTGGTGCCAGCATTCGAATCGCGGCACGAGATCCTCGCGCTGCTGCACGGTACCGACGCGGATGTTGTAGCGGGCCGGGCTGTCGCCGGGGTCCGTCGCGTAGAGCCCGGAGCCGCAGGTGCCGCAAAACGCCTGGACGCGCGGGTTTCCGCTTTCGGCCACCTTTATGTATTCCTTCGGAGTGCCCCGCACGAGCCTGAAATCCGCCGCGGGGATGATAGCGATGGTCCGGAAGGCCGAGGCCGAAAGCGTCTGGCAGTCGGCGCAATGGCAGATGCCGACTTTCTGCGGGTCGAGTTCGGCTTCGTAAGCGATTTCACCGCAGTGACACGCGCCGTTGATTTGCATATGTCTGTTCCCCGTCGAATGGTCGTCCGCCCTATCCTAGGCGAAGCCGGGCGTTCAGGACAGGGCATGTCGCCCCAGCGGAGGTCGCATGTGGCAAACGACGGCTGTCCGGGCCGCTCTCGCCGGATCGCTCTATTTCGGCGCCGTCTTCGCGGCCGGCTTCGTTCTGGGTGCAGTGCGCGTTCTCGTGCTTCTGCCGCGGCTGGGCGAGACGGCTGCCGTCGCACTGGAGCTTCCCGTCATGCTGCTTCTGTCGTGGTTCGTCTGCCGCCGGGTGGTGGACCGGTTCGGGATTCCGCCCGCGTTTTCGCACCGGCTTGTCATGGGCGGCACGGCATTCGGCCTGCTCATGCTTGCGGAGATGGGCCTGTCGGTGCTGGCCTTCGGTCGCTCGATGCCGGAACATCTCATGCACTACGCGACCCTCGCCGGCCTTCTGGGCCTTGCCGGCCAGATCGCGTTCGCTGCCTTCCCGGCGCTCCAGGGGCGGACCCGGGGGTGATCCCCGGTGGCGCGCCTGTCGGGATGCGACCGTGACGCGATTGTGAGGTTCCGCCTGCCCGCCGCGCCGTATAGGCTCGTGCGACAGGACGGGACATTTGCAATGGAGGCAGAGCCATGCTGAGAGGGATCATCATATTTCTGTGCGGCGGCGTGCTGGGAACGGCCTTCGGCGTCGCGGTCGGGTTTTTCGCTTTCCCCTACGTGTTTCCCCCGCCGGAAGCGAAAGAAACGATCACTGCGGAGCAGAGTGCGGAACGGGTGGCTACGGGCACGTTCATCCATGCCGACCCGTCCGACCCGATCCACTACGGATCCGGCAAGGTGACGGTCTACAGGCGCGCGGTGCACCTGGAGGCCGATTTCGAGGTGGGGCCCGGTCCGGCCTTCCATGTCTTTCTGGTGCCGAAGACGGAAATCCGGGACTCCGCGCAGGTCAGGGACACGATGTACATCGACCTGGGCAAGTTGCGCTCGTTCAAGGGCAGTCAGGTCTACGATATTCCCGAGGGCGTCGACCTGAAGAACTACCCCAGCGTGGTCATCTGGTGCCGCCAGTTCGGCGTCCTGATCTCGCCGGCCGATCTCGATTTCGCGAGCTGAGGCCGGGACACGGACGGGGTGGTCGCAGCCCCTCGTTTCCCGGATTGCCGCAAGGCAAATCCGGGACCGTAAAGGGCTCAGGTCCGGAGTATGGAACGGTCCCGGCTCGAGGCCAGGACACGGATGGGGCGGCCTCGACCCCCGTTTCCCGGATTGCCGCCAAGGCAAGTCCGGGACCGTAAAGGGCTCGGGCCCGGAGTGTGGGACGGTCCCGGCGCAAGGCCGGGACACGGTTGGGGCGGTCCTGGCCCCGTTTCCCGGATTGCCGCAAGGCAAGTCCGGGACCGTAGAGGGCTCAAGTCCGGAGTGTGGAACGGTCCCGGCTCGAGGCCGGGACACGGATGGGACGGCCTCGACCCCCGTTTCCCGGATTGCCGTAAGGCAAGTCCGGGACCGTAAAGGTCTCAAGCCCGGAGTGTGGAACGGTTTCGGCTCAGGACGGGGACACGGATGGCGTGGCGTTAAAGTGGAAGGTCGATGCGGGCCGTGCCGCCGTAGCTGGTGTATTCGCCCGAGCCCAGACCGCCGATGTCGCCTTCGAGCGAGAGGCCGACGCCGCCTGGCGAGTGGGCCGAGACGCCGGCACTCACGCGGCCTGAGAGAATGTCGTCGAAGTCCGGCAGGCCGGATGTCGGCGTGTTGCCCTGGTTGGAGAAGTCGTATTCCCCGTAGGCCGCGATCCATGTCTTCACGGTCGCGCTATCCTCGGAGCGGTGGACGTAGCCGACCTTCGGCCCCACCGACACGCGGCCTGCGGTGACCGTCAGGGTCGACTGACGGACGCCGGCGGAGTCGGTGTAAGCCCCCTGCCATTCCTCCGCATAGAGAATGCGCACGCCGGGCTCGAAGAAGACACCGCCTTCGGATTCCCACGTGCCTTTGAGCCGCGCGCCCACCGTCACGCGGTGGGCGGTGAAGTCGCCCGACACCGCGCCGACGCGGTTCTCGTAATCTGAATAGGTGTAGGCCGCCAGCGTATCGAACTGGGCGTTGGCCCCAAGCCTGATGCCCATATAGGCGCCTGCCGTATACCCGTCCGCCTTGAAGGCGCCTGACGTGCCGCCGGTGAGCGTATTGAAGTCGGTGATCCCGTAACCGCCGACGAGCCCCATCACCACGGCATCGGCGACCCGGTAGTCGAGGCCCGCCAGCACGTCGATGGTATGGCCATCGAAGGACGATCCGTCACCGTCATAGAAGCGGTAGTTGCCCTTGATCCAGGCGTTCCATTTGGGCGTCTGCACCGGCATGAGGGCCGCCACCGGCGTGATGGCGACCTTCGTTCCGTCTTCGTGAGCCGGCATGTCGGCGAGCTGGCTCGCAAGCTTCTGATTCTGCTTCTCGCTGATCCATTTGGCCACGCCGCGTGTGGAGGCGGAGAAACCGGTCGGCGTGATCACGGGGCCGGAGTCGCCACCACCGAAGATGTTGTCGAGATGGTCAAAGATATTGTCACCGAGTGTGTTTGACTGGAAGTTGACGACAACCCTCGAAATGCCATCTTGCTGGGTGGCAAGGGTTTCGGAGAGAGTTGCACCCGTTCCAGCATTGAGTGCGACCGTTGCCAAGGTAATACTTAAGCCACGTCGGTCTTCAGTGAATGTGACCGGCGACGCGAGGTTTATGTCATTGATGTCTAAGGGAAAAGTCATAGATCCCGTGCAGGCGATCGTTGTGCCGATTGGTGGGTCTATACCTGAGGTCAAATTGACGCTTATGTTGTCAGCGGTGCCTGGTCCGTCATCTTTAACAGCGCCAAAGGCGAAGTCGTCTGTAGGTCCGCCATCAAGCTGACATCCGCCTGTAAAGTTATTTGCGAGTTTAGTTACACCATCATCGGAAATGAAATCGGGAGTTGATCCCTTTGAGATGACGTTGGCTGAGTTGGTTGTACCAGTGGTAATTGACGAACCGGAAAAAGTCGCCGTCAGTGTTCCCGCTCCGGGAGTGCCGTCAAATGTGATGACAATCTGTGCCTTCGCCGTCTGCGCGGCAATCATCAGGAAACACGGCAGCACAAATGCCCAAAGTTTCAATACGCTGACCGCCTTCATTACACAACGCACCAGACGACGAGCTGTGTCATCGTCTCAGTTGTGCTCAACAAAGTGATACCGGAAAACTTAGATCCGGATCGCAGGACGACACGCCCCATCGGAATCGATTTCGTGTCGCTGGCTTTCGAAGATTGTTGAGTATTACCCATTTCCGGTTCCCCTGGACCGGACAGCCGCCGCGCCTGCCCCAAACCCCGTTCTTTACCGTGAGACTAGTCAAAGTCTCGCGCGCCGGCATTCCCCAGTTGGTGTATCCGCGAGGGAAAATTTGCGGATTTCGTCAGGAAATCGGCGGGGTGATCATCGAGGCGGCGCGGACGAGGTCTAGGCGGTTCGAGACGCCGGCCTTGGTCAGGACGGTCTTGATCTGCGTGCGGACGGTCTCGTAGCTGACATTGCGGATCTCGCTGATTTCCCGGTCCGAACGCCCCTCCATCATGAGCCGGGTCGTTTCGGTCTCCGCCTTTGTCAGCCCGGCCAGGGTCGCGAGGGGTGCAACGTCGATCGCGGGCGGGTTCTCGGTGTCGAAAATGAACATGAGCGTTCCGTAGAACCGGCGTTCGATCTCGGCGCCGCCGTCGTTTAAGGGGGAGACGAACACCGTGTAGGGCATTTTTTGAGACGGTCGCTCGACAACGATGGAGGCTTCGCTGGCACTGTCCTCGCCGACGGAGGTCGCGACGATTTTCGACATCAGGGCATCGAGTTCGGCCGCCCGGTCCGGATCGGACAGCTTCACCCGGCCCATCTTCAGGGAAATGCCGTCGCCCTCGCCGAGACTGCGCTCCGCCACCGCGTTTTTGACGACCAGACTGCCCTTCCGGTCAAAGACGAGAATGCCGATGTTGACCTTGTCGAGGACACTGTAGACGGCGTTGTATTTTTTCTTCAGCGTGCTCACGAAACGCAGCAGTTCGGCAATCTTGGCCAGGTGCGGCACGAAGTTCTGCGAGTTCGGGACGGCCTTCTCCGGGATGTCGTCCAGTTCCTCGGAGAACTGAATGACGACGCCGGAACTCCACCCGACCGCAGGCGACAGGTTGTAACCGAAGCGCCGGTAGACACCCAGGAGTTCCCGGACCCAGATGATATCGTCACGCGTTTTAACACCGTGGCCTTCAGACCAGACATCGAAGTCCAGGACCGGCTTTCCGAACGGCGCGGCGAGAACACGCTTCCATGCGGCCTGCTCGATTTCGAAGAACCTTTCCGAGAACTCCCTGATCCTGTCTTCAAGGCCGTTATAGATCGAGTTGCTGAAGCCTTCGGAATATTCGAAACCGACCTCATTGAATGTCGTAAGCAGCATTCCCCTCGCGTGCGACTGCCTGGCGACTTCATCAAGTGCTTTTGGCATCTGTTCTGACGCGTTTATCGTGGAATACAAAATCGGCAGCGCTTTCGGCCAGTCCATGTTCTCCCCCCCTCTCCCCGATACTTGCAATGGACTCTTGCCGGGGACGCTTTTCCGGTCAAGTCCTGGAGCTGGAACGGGCCCTGCTTGTGTTTGCAGAACGTGGTTCGGGCGTAACGGTCGAGCCGTCTTTCCGGCTGCCAGAGCCGGGGTGGGAAAGGCCTCAGGCCCGGAGTGTGGAACGGTCCCGGCTCAGGTCCGGGACACGGTTGGCGCGGCCGCAGCCCCTCGTTTCCCGGATTGCCGCAAGGCAAGTCCGGGACCGTAACGACCTCAGACCCAGAGTGCGGAACGGTCCCGGCTCGAGGCCGGGACACGGTTGGCGCGGCCGCAGCCCCTCGTTTCCCGGATTGCCGCAAGGCAAGTCCGGGACCGTAAAGACCTCAGGCCAGGAGTGTGGAACGGTCCCGGCTCGAGGCCGGGACACGGATGGGGCGGCCTCGACCCCCGTTTCCCGGATTGCCGCCAAGGCAAGTCCGGGACCGTAAAGACCTCAGACCCGGAGTGTAGAACGGTCCCGGCTTGAGGCCAGGGGACACGGTTGGGGCGGCCTCGACCCCCGTTTCCCGGATTGCCGCCAAGGCAAGTCCGGGACCGTAAAGGTCTCGGGTCCGCAGTATGGAACGGTCCCGGCTCGAGGCCGGGAGACGGATGGGGCGGCCTCGACCCCCGTTTCCCGGATTGCCGCAAGGCAAGTCCGGGACCGTAAAGGTCTCGGGTCCGCAGTATGGAACGGTCCCGGCTCGAGGCCGGGAGACGGATGGGGCGGCCTCAGCCCCCGTTTCCCGGATTGCCGCAAGGCAAGTCCGGGACCGTAAAGGGCTCGGGCCCGGAGTGCGGGACGGTCCCGGCTCGAGGCCGGGAGACGGATGGGGCAGTCAGTCCCTTTATCGGGAAACGGCAGGATAACGACAGCCCCCTCCCATTCCCCGACTTGACTCCTGACATTGCCGCTGGAATCATAAAAGAACAAAACACGAACATTTGCGGGAGCCGTTTCATGGCAGATCGTGACGTCCTTTCGCGCCGCGACCGGGCCGGGCTGGTGGAAGCCCTGCGCAAGACGGTCGACCGGCTGGAAAAACGCGGGGCCGTGCTGGAGGCGGCAGGAACCGGCGCGACGGACGGCACACCGGCCTGGCGCTTTGGCCTGGACGACGTCGACCGGGCGCTGCCGGCGGAGGGCCTAGCGCTCGGGGCGCTGCATGAAATCGCCGGCTTCGCCCATGGCGACCTGCCGGCGGCGACGGGGTTCGCGCTCGCCCTGCTCAATCGCCGGGCGGCGGCAGGCGGCGCCACCGCGCAGGCGCCCATCCTGTGGGGCCAGACAGCGGAAGGCCGGCGCGAATTCGGCCCGGTCTACGGGCACGGGCTGGCCGCTTTCGGGCTCGATCCGGGCCGCTTCGTCTTTGCCGATGCGCGGCGCGAGACCGACCTCCTGTGGGCGATGGAGGAAAGCGTGCGCACGGGCTGTCTCGCCGCGGTCGTGGGCGAGGCCGGACAGGCGGGGTTCACGCCGACACGGCGGCTGGCCCTGGCGGCGGAAGCCGGGGGCACGCCGGTGCTGCTCCTGCGCACCGGCACCGAACTGCCGGCCACGGCGGCGCGGACACGATGGCGGGTCGGCGGCGCGGTGGGCCTGCCCGATACGGACGAGATCCGCGCGCCCGGCGCACCCCGCTGGCGGGCGGAACTGGTGCGCGCCGCCGGCGGACGGCCCGGCGCATGGATGATGGACTGGAACGATGAAACGCATAGTTTCGGTATGGCTGCCCCGGCTGCCGCTCGACCGGCTGAGACGCGACGGCATGCGGGCGGACAGCCGGACGCCGCCACAGCTCTCGCCGGATGATGCCGCCCCCGGCTTCGCGCTCACCGCGAAGGGCCGGCACGGCATGGAGATCGTCATGGCCGACGACGCGGCCGAACGCCACGGCATTCATGCAGGCCAGACGCTCACCCATGCCCGCGCGATACTGCCGGGGCTCGTCACCGCGCCCGCCGAACCGCACAGGGACGCGCGCCTGCTCAGGCAGCTTGCCGGCTGGTGCCTGCGATACGCACCCTGGACCAATGTGGACGGGGAAGACGGCCTGTGGATCGACGCGACCGGATCGACGCATCTTTTCGGCGACGAGGCGGACATGGTGGCCGACCTCGGCCGGCGGCTCACGGCCATGGGTTTCGAGAACCGCATCGGACTTGCCGAAACGCCCGGCGCGGCCTGGGCCATGGCGCGTTTCGCCACCCGGCCTGCGGACGGAAACGACGGCGGGGCGAAGACGGCCCGGATCGTGGCCGCGGGCGGGCTCGAGGCCGCACTCGCGCCCCTGCCGGTGGAGGCGCTGCGGCTCGACGATGCGGCCCTGGCGGTGCTGCTGCGCCGGCTCGGCATCGAGACCATCGGCACGCTGGCCGGCCTGCCGCGCGCGAGCCTGGCCCGGCGCTTCCCGGCCAGGCGGGACTGCGAGAGCGTGCTCGCCCGGCTCGACCAGGCCATGGGCCGCCTCGCTGAGCCCGTCTCGCCCATCGCCCCCGCGCCGGCCTATCGCGCCCGTGCCGGATTCGCCGAGCCCATCCTCGCCACGGAAAGCTTTTCCCTCGTCCTCGAGCGGCTGCTCGAAGAGCTCGAAGGCCTCCTGGAAAAACACGGCATGGGTGCGAGGAGGATGAGTTTCACCGCCTGTCACTGCGACGGCGGCACGAGCCGGATCGCCATCGCCACCGCCCGGCCCTCGCGCGACCGCGACCATCTCGCCCGGCTGTTTGCCGAGCGGCTCGACCGCATCGACCCGGGGTATGGCGTCGATGCCGCGATCCTGGCCGCGGATGTCGTCCAGCCCCTTGCGCCGGGCCAGTCGGCCTTCACGCAGGCCGCCCAGCCGCAAGGGGACCCGGCGACGTTCGGCCGGCTGATCGACCGGCTCTCGAACCGGCTGGGACCGGAGGCCGTCTACCGCCCAGCCGCCCGGGAAAGCCATCTGCCCGAACGCGCGGTCGCGGTCACGCCGCCCGGAGGTCCCGCCGAATGGACCCCCGGCCCGGAGGGCCTGCCGTCACGGCCCCTGCGTCTTCTCGACCCGCCCGAGGCGATCGAGGCGGTGGCGGAAATCCCCGACGGGCCGCCGATGATGTTCCGCTGGCGCCGGGTCGCGCGCCGGGTGGTGCACGCCCGCGGACCGGAGCGCATCTGCCCGGAGTGGTGGCGCGACCTCGGCAGCCGGGAACGGATCCGCGACTATTACGAGGTCGAGGACGAGCGCGGCCGGCGCTACTGGATCTTCCGGGAAGGCCTCTACCAGGACCCCGGCGCCAAGGGCCCGCCGCTCTGGCGGCTGCACGGGCTGTTCGCATGAGACGCGGACCATGGACGACGAGCGCGGCACGCCGTGTCCCGGAAACGCTTCCCCCTGCCGCTGGATCCCGGCGTTCGCCGGGAATTCGGGAGGCTATGCATCCTGCTCGAACCCCCGTCGGAAGACGGGGTCCAGGGACTGAGACCGTGACATGAATTACGCCGAGCTTCAGCTTGTCACCAATTTCAGCTTCCTGCGCGGCGGCTCACATCCCGACGAACTGGCGCATGCGGCGGCGCGGGCGGGGTTGAGCGCCATGGGTGTCGCCGACCGCAACACGCTGGCCGGGGTCGTGCGTGCGCATGTGGCGGCGAAGGCGGAAGGGCTGCGATTTCTCCCCGGCTGCCGGCTCGACCTGGCGGATGCGCCTTCCCTGCTGTGCTATCCGACGGACCGGGCCGCCTATGGACGGCTCAGCACACTGCTGACCGCGGGCAAGATGCAGGCGGAGAAAGGCGCCTGCCTGATCACGCTCGACGACGTGCTCGCCCACGCGGAGGGCCAGATCCTGATCGCGGTGCCGCCGCGCGACCCGGGACCGGACTTCGCGGATTTTCTCCGGCGCCTGGCTGCGAACCGCCCCGGCGCCGTCCATACCGCCGTCACCTGTCTGTATGACGGGCACGACCGGGCCCGCATGGCGCGGCTCGCGGAAATGGCCCGGCAGGCGGACGCGCCCGCCATCGCCACCAACGACGTGCATTACCACGTGCCCGGGCGCCGGGCGCTGCAGGACGTGCTGACGTGCATCCGCGAGAAATGCCGGATCGACGAGGCCGGCTACCGGCTGCACAAGAACGCCGAACGCCACGTGAAAACAGGGTCGGAAATGGCCCGGCTCTTCCGCGGTTTCGAGGACATGGTGGCGCGCACCGCGGAGGTCGCCGAGCGCTGCCGCTTCTCGCTCGACGAACTGCGCTACGAATATCCCGGCGAACCCGTCCCCGAGGGCAGGACCCCGCAGGAACACCTGGAGGACCTCGTGCGCGGCGGCGTGGCCTGGCGTTTTCCCGACGGCATGCCGGAAAAGGTGTGCCGCGACCTCGAGCGCGAACTGACGCTCATCGAAAGGCTCGACTACGCGCCCTATTTCCTGACCGTGCACGACATCGTGCGCCACGCCACCTCCCTCGACCCGCCCATCCTGTGCCAGGGCCGCGGGTCGGCCGCCAATTCGGTGGTGTGTTACTGCCTCGGCATCACGGCGGTCGACCCCACGCGGGTCGACCTGCTGTTCGAGCGCTTCGTCTCGGAGGCGCGGAACGAACCGCCGGACATCGATGTCGACTTCGAGCACGAGCGCCGCGAGGAGGTGATCCAGTATATCTACGCCCGCTACGGGCGGGCGCGGGCGGGGATCGCGGCCACGGTCATCACCTATCGCGGGCGCAGCGCCATGCGCGAGGTGGGCAAGGTCATGGGGCTGACCGAGGATGTCACCGCGGCCATTGCCGGCAGCATGTGGGGTTCGGGCCATGGCGACGTGCCGGTTGAGCGCCTGCGCGAGGCGGGCCTCGACCCGGACGATCCCCATCTCATGCGCACCATCGCCCTGGTCGAGGAACTGGTCGGTTTTCCCCGCCACCTGTCGCAGCACGTGGGCGGTTTCGTGCTCACCGAAGGTCCGCTTCACGAGACCGTGCCCATCGGCAATGCGGCCATGGACGACCGCACCTTCATCGAGTGGGACAAGGACGACATCAACGCGCTCGGCATCATGAAGGTCGACGTGCTCTCGCTCGGCATGCTGACCTGCATCCGAAAGTGCTTCGAACTGATGGAGGTTCACTACGGCGTCAGACACACGCTCGCCAGCCTGCCGCAGGACGATGAGGAGACCTACGCCATGATCTGCCGGGCGGACACGATCGGCGTGTTCCAGATCGAGAGCCGGGCCCAGATGAGCATGCTGCCGCGCCTCAAGCCGCGGCGTTTCTACGACCTCGTCATCGAGGTGGCGATCGTGCGGCCGGGGCCAATCCAGGGCAACATGGTGCATCCCTACCTGCGCCGGCGCAATCTGGACGAACCGGTCATCATCCCCTCGCCCGGTCCGGGACACGGTCCGCCGGACGAACTCAGGCAGGTGCTGGAGAAGACGCTCGGCGTGCCGCTCTTCCAGGAACAGGCCATGCGGCTGGCCATGGTGGCGGCCAGGTTCACCGACCACGAGCTCAACGAGCTGCGCCATGCCATGGCGACCTTCCGGCGGCGCGGCAAGATCCATCTGTTCGAGGAAAAGATGGTCCACCGCATGACCGCACGCGGATATGACGAGGCGTTCGCGCGGAACTGTTTCGAGCAGATCAAGGGCTTTGGCGAATACGGGTTTCCCGAAAGCCATGCAGCGAGTTTCGCGCACCTGGCCTATGTGTCGTCCTGGCTCAAGTGCCACTATCCGGCGGCCTTCGCCTGCGGACTTCTGAACGCCCAGCCCATGGGGTTCTACGCGCCGGCCCAGATCGTGCGCGATGCCCGCGAGCACGGCGTGGAGGTTCGCCCGGTCGACGTCAATGCCAGCGACTGGGATAATACGCTCGAACCGGCGGACAGGGACGGCTTCGCGCTGCGCCTCGGCATGCGCCAGGTGGACGGCCTGCGCCGGGAAACCGGACTCGCCATCGCCGCGGCGCGCGGCGCGGGATACACCGACATGGAGGAGATCCGGGCCCGTGCGGGCGCGGGCGTCGCCATGCTCGGGAAACTCGCCGAGGCGGATGCCTTCCGCTCGCTGGGGCTCGACCGGCGTCATGCCCTGTGGGCTGTGCGCGCGCTCAAGGAACAGCCCGCCCTGCCGCTCTTCGACCATGCCCGGGCACGCGACCACGGAGCGGACGCTCCCGTCGCCCTGCCGGACATGAGCCTGCCGGAACACGTGATTGCCGACTACCAGACCCTCAGGCTTTCGCTGAAGGCGCATCCGATGGAATTCCTGCGGGACCGCTTCGATGCGCAGGGCGCGGTCCGCGCCGCCCGGCTCCGGGACATGAAGGACGGGGCGCGGGTAACGGTGGCCGGGCTGGTGCTCGTGCGCCAGCGCCCGGGCACGGCCAGGGGCGTGATCTTCATGACGGTGGAGGACGAGACCGGGGTCGCGAATGCGGTGGTCTGGCCCAGGACTTTCGAGGCCTTCCGGCCGGTCATCATGTCAAGCCGGCTGATCCTCATCCGTGGACGCATCCAGGCGCACGAGGGGGTGATCCACGTGGTCGCCGACCGGCTGGAGAACCACAGCGAACTGCTTTACCGGCTCTCCCAGACGGCTAAGGCGCTGACGCCGCTCGCCCATGCCGACGAGGTCAGGCGGCCCGGTCCGGAAACCGAACTGCGCCGCCATCCCCGCGCCATGCGGGTGATGCCGAAGTCACGCGATTTTCATTGAGGGTTGCGACTGCCGCGATACACGGTTGCGAACGGGCCTAGCGGTTGGACCAGGTGGCCCAGAGTTCCGTCGCGGCCCGGCGCTTTTCATCGAGCTGGAAACCGAGCGTCTGGCCGCTGGCCAACTGGCCCAGCCGCGCGCGGTCGATGGCAGCCTGTTTCACGACGATATCGCGACCGCCGTCTTCCGGAACGATCCAGCCTTCGCCGGTCCGGGAATCGAAGCACCGTACGGTGCCGAAGTTCAGATTATTCACTTTCAATCTCGTTTCTTCTTCTTGGTTGCTTACACATGGATTCCCGGCGCACGTCGTGACAAGACGTCGGAACCGTCATGATATGTCGGATAGCTTTCGCCCCGTTCCGGTCGAACGCGCGCCTGTCTTGGCTGCGTTTCGTCTCGGTACCGGAGAAGCCAGGCCGGGAACCTGACGGCGCGCCTGTTCCAAGTCACGGCGCGCCTTCACTAGAGATAGGAGCCAACGGGGAAAAAACAAGGCCCCGACGCGCTGCCAACCCCACCTTCCCGCACGCGTCATGGATTGACGGTGATTTTATCCGGGGACACACTTCGTGCCCTCTTGTGTCAACGCGGGAAGGGATACGCTGCGTCATGGACTGGTCGATCGTTCTGGCGGGTGTATTCGCCATTTTCCTGCCCGCTCTCATTCTGCCGGGTCCGGATTTCGTCGCGGTGGTCCGGTCGTCCATGGGCCACGGCACGACCGCGGGACTGCTCACGACCGCAGGGGTGTCCACGGGACTGGGATTCTACGCCACGCTCAGCCTGCTCGGTCTGTCCGCCATACTCGTCGAGTACCAGTGGCTCGCCTGGGCGGTTCGCGTCTGTGGCGGGTGTTACCTCGCCTGGCTCGGCCTGCGGCTGGTCTTCGCGAGGCCGCAGTCCATCGACGTCGAGACCGGCGCCGACGCACCGCGCGGCAACGCTTTCCTCTTCGGGCTCGTCGTGACGCTCACCAACCCCAAGGCGATCGTGCTGTTCACCAGCGTGTTCGCGACGGCGGTGACCGACACGATGCCGGCCTGGGTCATGGCGACGATGATCGGCCTCGTGACCGCGAGCTCGATCGTCTGGTACTCCGTCGTGAGCCTCTTCATGTCCTCCGCACCGGTGGTACGGCGTTTCGAGAATGCCAAGCATTGGATCGAACGGGCGGCCGGCGTTTGCTTCATCGGCATCGGCGGACGGATTCTTGCCGACAGCCGCAATCCGATCACGCCCTAGGCCGGAGCGGCTCCGGCAGCACCGGTACCCGACGTGAGGTGATCGATGAAGGCCCGGACGCGGGCATTTCGCCTGAGATCTTCATGGGTGACGAGCCAGAGCTCGCCGGCGACGCCCGGCAGCGGGGACAGGACCGGCCTCAGCCCGGGCCAGTCATCGCCAAGATGGCACGGCAACGCCGCCAGGGCCGGGCCCGCGGCCGCGGTCGCGGCATTGGTAAGCAGGCTTGTCGAGCGGCTGGCGATCACAACATCCGGCACGGCATTCTCGAGCCAGGCCATGGCTTCCGCGGCGGCCGGACTTCCGTCCCAGCCGGTGAACGCCCGGCCTGCCAGGTCGGCAGGCGCGCCCACCTTGCCGAGCTTGCGACACGCCCCCGGCGACGCATAGATGCCCCAGAGGATCGAACCGCAGCGGCGGCCAACGAGACCGTCTTCGGTCGGCCGACGCGGCCGGATGGCGACATCGGCCTCGCGGTCGACGAGGCTGAGGCGGCGGTTGTCGGAGATGATCTCCACGACAAGGCCCGGGTGCTTTTCGCGGAATGCCGGCAACTGCCGGGCGAGGAAAAAGGTCGCGAGCGATTCCGTCGCCGTGACCCTGAGGGACCCGGTCAGCCGCGTGCTCTGTCCCGTCACCGCGCGGTCTCCCGCCAGCGCCTCTTGTTCCATACGCTCGGCGGCACGCACCAGCGCGCTCCCGGCCTCCGTCGGCACGTACCCCTTGCGGAGGCGCTCGAAGGCGGGCGTGCCCAAAGCATCCTCGATGCGTTCGAGCCGCCGGAAGACAGTGGACAGCGTGACACCGAGGCGTTCCGCCGCGCCTGAAAGCCCTTCGGCCCTGGCTATCGCCAGGAGAACCCTGTAATCGTCCCACCCGATCATTGTTTGCATTCCTGCAAGTTCTTACGGACGAATAGCAAGTTTTATTTCGTTGCCGCAAGCATTAGATTGGGCCGCGTTCCAACCAACCGGGGAAAGAAGTCCGATGAACGAACTGGTTATCGCGGGCGGCGGGTTCGCCGGCGTCTGGGCGGCGATGAGCGCAGCGGCACAACGCAGAGAGCTCGCGGCCGAGGACGTGTCGATCACGCTCTACAGCCGTGATCCCTGGCTCACGATGCGGCCGCGTCTCTACGAAGGCGCGCGAGAGGAAAGCCGCGTCGCACTCGAACCGCTCATGAACACCATCGGCGTCAGGCTCGAGGTTTCCGAGATCGCGTCGGTCGCACCGGATCGCCGCGAACTCTTACTGACGGGTGGCGGGTCCGTCGCTTATGGCAGGCTGGTGCTGGCGACGGGCAGCCGGCTGCGTCCCGATGCCATTCCCGGTGCAGACGACTATGGATTGTCCGTGGACACGTTCGAGAAATCCGCCGCGTTCGACCGGCGGGTTGCCACCCTGCCCGGCACGGCCAGCCTCGTGGTGGTCGGCGCCGGTTTCACCGGGCTTGAAGTCGCGACGGAGATGCGCGCCCGGCTCGGTCCGAAAACCCGCATAGTCCTGGCGGACAGCGCCGATGAACCCGGTGCGGAACTCGGTGACAATCCCCGTCCCGTGATCGCGGCGGCGCTCGCGGCCTGCGCCATCGAAACCCGTCTCGGCGTCAGGATCGCGGAAGTGACATCGGCCGGCGTGCGTTTCGATACCGGCGAGACGCTCTCTGCCGATGCCGTCGTCGTGACGACCGGCCTAGAGGCCAGCCCTCTCACCCGCTGCTTTCCTGGTGACATCGACAGCCAGGGCCGGCTGGTGACGGAGGAAGATCTCCGGCTGCCCGGTGCGCCGCAGGTCTTCGCGGCAGGCGACACCGCGAGAGCACTGACCGACGGTATCCACCCTGCGCTCATGTCCTGCCAGCATGCCATGGTTCTGGGCCGTTACGCTGGACACAACGCCATGCGCGACCTGCTCGGCCGCGAGACCGTACCCTACAGGCAGGACATCTACGTGACCTGCCTCGATCTCGGGCCGGCCGGGGCGATGTTCACGAGGGGCTGGGACAGGCAGGTGGAGATGACCGGTGACGAAGCCAAGTCGCTCAAGCGCCAGATCATGAATGAACGGATCTATCCGCCCTCTCCCCACATGGACGCGGCGGAGATATTCGAAGCGGTCGCCCTGCCCTGAATCCAGTGGCACAGGCCAAGACGGCCCGACAGGCCTAGAGCGTATCTCGCTTACATGGAATCGTTTGATGGTTCCAAATCCGTTCGTTCGGCAAGGCGCGGTGCGCAGCGCGATGCGGGACATCTCGCAAGCGCCGCAACGTGGCCGACGGGCGGATTTGGCCCACCGAAGGCCGTGTTTTTGCGCCCATCGGACTGCGTTGTGCGCCCCTTGTGGTCAACCAGACCACGGCGGGTCGCACGCCTTGCCGGCGAACGCAAAAACGCGGTCAAAGCGCTTCCATGTAAGCGAGATACGCTCTAGCAAGCGCCCGCGCCGACACTCGAGCCGCCGGGCAGATGAACGAATGTGCAGGCGCCATCGCTCATGATGCTGCCGAAGGGGCCGGAATGGTTGCTCCCGCCCCCGGCTGCGGCGCCGAGGTAGAACGAGGTCGGCCCACCCTGGACACCGCCATGGAGGTTCGCATCGAGCCAGTAACGCCCACGCGGGACGTTGCCTAACCGGCGGGAAAGGTAGTTGGTTTCGAGGCGCGTCAGTTCACGCCCGTTGACAAAGACGCCGGTCGTGCCGCGCGATGCATCCGCGCGCAAGGGACCGCCGATATGGAGGCCATGGGCGATCTTGCCCGCCGCCGGCCCGCCCTCGCGGCCCCAGAGGCCGGACAGGCGGTCGTACCAGTACCGGCCGGGCGGAATCCGGTAGGCGGCAACGAGACTTTGGTCGAGCGGGCTTGCATTGACGTGGACCGATGCGGCGCGGGCGCCGGTCGCGATCGCGGCCGCCATGACGGCGCCGAGCACGAGCGCAGCCATCCACGCCCCGGCGACCGAAACGCCACCGGCCTGCATACGGGAAAGCTTTTTCTGAAATCGGGTCCTGTCTGCCATCGCCATCACCCTTTCGTGCGGATCGGCATGCGGTCCGGATACAACGCATTCGTGACGAACTTGTTCCCGGACCGGCCGCGTGGCCTGCATCCTGACGTGGGGACACGGTTTCGACGATTCAAGGATGCACTGCAGCACGACCGTTCTGCCGGGCGCACGCCAACAGCAAGATCGTTTATCGTTTCAAGGCGTTCCGCGGCACCTGCGGGCGGCAACAAAGATCGTGGCCACAGTTGGTCAGAACGGCAGGCCGATTTGCGCCGAACCGCCGTAACCTGTGTAAGCATCGGAACCCAATCCGGAGATCTCGCCCTGCAGAGAGATACTGAGCCCTTCGGCGGTGCTCGCGTCCAGACCGACACTCACACGGCTGGACAGGATGTCATCGAAATCCGGCAACCCGCTCGTCGGAACGTCACCCTTGTTGGAGAAGTCATACTCTCCTTTCAATGACACCCAAGGACGAACGGACCCGCCGTCCTCGGAAGAGAAGACCAATCCAAATTTCGGTCCAATCGAAAGCCGGCCCGCCGTCACGGTCTGGCTTGCGTGACGCACGCTCGAACTGTCCGTCCAGGCATCCTGATACTCTTCTGCATAAACGATGCGGATGCCCGGCTCGATGAAGAAATTCTCCATCGTCCACATACCCTTGAGCTGTGCCGCTACGGTGACCCGGTGCGCGATGAATTCGCCGCCAGTGGCACCAGAACGGTTCTCGTAATCGGAGTATGTATAAGCCGCAAGGGCGTCAAACTGTGTGTTATCCGACAGCCTGATCGCCATGTATGGTCCGACCGAATAGCCGTCAGCCTTGAAAGAACCCGACGTTCCGGAAATCTCCGTATCGAAATCCGTGTTTCCGTACCCGCCGAGGACACCAACGACCGCCATCTCGTAGACGCGGTAGTCGACGCCGGCGAGCACATCGATCATGTGACCATCGAAAGATGAACCATCACCGTCGTATGACGTCCACTTGCCTTTTATCCAGGCATTCCAAGCAGGCTGGCGCTTCGGCGATGCCGCTGCAGGGGTTGCAAGCAAGTACCGCGCCTCAGGCGCGTCTGAAAGGTCGGCGAGTTGGGATTCAATTTTCCGTTGCCGCGTCTCTCCAAGCCAAGCGGCCACGCCCTGTGTCGACGCAGAGAACCCGTTTGCCGCGACTTGCGGTCCGGCATCCTGACCGAAAGCATTGCCCAAATGGTCAAACACCATGTCGCCCAGATTGTTTGACTGGAAGTTCACCACCATGGCGGAGAGGACTTCTTGCTGGTCCGCCAGTCTCTCCGAGCCAGTCGCGCCAGCAGACGGCGCCGGTGTGTTTGCCGGGTTGATAATGCCAGCGAACCCGTCAGCGGTCAGTGGTATGGCCACATTCGCCACGTTGGTGATGTTATTGACGTCCACCGGGACAGTGATCGTGCCTGCACATGTAATCGTATCGCCAACGGTCCGAGCGAGCCCGGCCTCGAGTGCGATCCGCAAATTGTCTGTGCCTGCCAACCCCTCGATCCTGAGACCGGTTTGAGCGAAAGCCGTGGTTGCACCACCATTGATACTGCAGCCGCCGGTCGCCGATGTCGAAAATGTCTCAGGCACCGACACATCCAGGAAATCCGGTACGCTGACCTGATTGAATATGAACACGGACGTGATGGTGTCCGCAGCAGTCGCCGACCCCGATATGTGCCATGTGCTCGTACCGGCCCCAGCCGTCCCCACGGGGCGCACGATCAAGTCCGCCCTGGCGGCACCTGTCGCGGCAAAACCAAGGAGCAGGGCCAGAAACACCGGCGCCAGGGCAAGCATGGTCTTCCGGAAGCGTACGAGCATCGGTTCACCTGCATTCAGGCGGAACTCCTCTCGAAGCTTCGTTGCCTTCCCGGGTCGAAAGACCAAAGAAACCCCTGCGGCGCAAAACGTCGTTAACCGTGAAACTGTCAATGTAGACCCCTGCCCGCAATCAGACCGGTTGCCGACCAAGCGACTCCAGTCCTGTTTCTCATAGCCCTTTGATAGAAGGGCACGATTTCGACATAGAGGCAAGGTGCATCAGGCTGCCATGGCCGTGTCCACACATTATCCGTTGCGGATAAGCAACAGCTTCGCGTTATGTGTGGCACTACTGCGAAGGCGTTCAATCATGGCGTGCAGCCGAGTCCGCCCGGGCGACATAACGGGACCGGTCCACGACTCAACCCTTCCAAAAAGAAAAGCCCCGGCGCTGGGCCGGGGCTTCGGGGGTTGCCGTCTTTCGACAGCGGATGTTCAGAACAGGCCTTCGATCTGGCCGTTGTCGCCCAGATAGATGTTGTTCGCCGACGGTACGCGCGGCAGGCCGGGCATGGTCATGATGGCGCCCGTGACCGCGACGATGAAACCGGCGCCGTTCGAAAGGCGAAGTTCGCGGATCGGCACGGTGAAGCCGTCCGGCGCGCCCTTCTTGTCCGGGTCGGTGGAGAAGGAGTACTGGGTCTTCGCCATGCAGACCGGGAAGTGACCGTAGTCCTTCTGCAATTCCTCGAACTGCTTTTCGATGGCACCGTCGCACGAGATGTCGTCGCCGCCGTAGATCTTCTGGACGATGGTCTTGACCTTGTCGCGCAGGGACATGTCGTCGGGGTAGAGCGGCTGGAAGTCCGCCTCGCCGCTATCCGCCATTTCGGCCACGTGATGGGCAAGGTCTTCCGTGCCGGCGCCGCCGTTGGCCCAGTGGCTGGCGGTGAAGGCCTTGACGCCTTCGGCTTCCGCGGCGGCCTTGATGGCTTCAACTTCCGCGTC
Organism: Hyphomicrobiales bacterium; assembly: GCA_965227875.1. Classification (GTDB taxonomy): domain Bacteria; phylum Pseudomonadota; class Alphaproteobacteria; order Rhizobiales; family JAJFHC01. Next base: position 3,324,489 of record OZ245783.1, on the reverse strand, counting down.
CGTGTCCGTGATGAACTGGTTGACCGCGACCGTCACCGGCACGCCGAACGACTTCACGTTGCGGATGTGACGGATCATGTTCTCGCAGCCCTTCTTGACCGCGTCCACGTTCTCGGTGCCGAGATCGTCCTTCTTGACGCCGCCGTGCATCTTCAGCGCCCGCACGGTGGCGACGATCACGGAAGCATCGGGCTTGAGGCCGGTCAGGCGGCACTTGATGTCGAAGAACTTCTCTGCCCCCAGGTCGGCGCCGAAGCCGGCTTCGGTGACGACATAGTCGGCAAGCTTGAGCGCCGTCTTGGTGGCGATCGCCGTGTTGCAGCCGTGGGCGATGTTGGCGAACGGGCCGCCATGGACGAAGGCCGGGTTGTTCTCGAGCGTCTGCACGAGGTTGGGCGCCACCGCTTCCTTCAGCAGGACCGACATCGGGCCGGGACCCTTCACGTCCTTGGCGTAGATGGGTTCGCGCTGGCGGTTCTGGCCGACGACGATGCGGCCGAGACGCTCGGTGAGGTCGGCAAGGTTCTTCGACAGGCAGAAGATCGCCATGATCTCCGAGGCCACGACGATGTCGAAGCCGTCGGTGCGCGGGAAACCGTTGGCCACGCCGCCCAGCGAATTGGTGATCTGGCGCAGGGCGCGGTCGTTCATGTCGACGACGCGCTTCCAGGTGACGCGGCGGGAATCGATCGCCGGGTCGAGGCCCCAGTAGATATGGTTGTCCACCAGGGCGGACAGCAGGTTGTGGGCGATCCCGATGGCGTGGAAGTCACCCGTGAAGTGGAGGTTGATGTCCTCCATGGGTACGACCTGGGCATAACCGCCACCGGCGGCGCCGCCCTTCATGCCGAAGCACGGGCCGAGCGACGGTTCGCGAAGGCAGATCATCGCCTTCTTGCCGATGCGGTTGAGTCCGTCGCCGAGACCGACCGTGGTGGTCGTCTTGCCTTCGCCGGCCGGGGTCGGCGTGATGGCCGTCACGAGGATCAGCTTGCCGTCGGGCCGGTCCGACAGCGATTCCACGTAGTCCATGGAAACCTTGGCCTTGGACGGGCCGTACTGCAGCAGCGCATCTGCGGGAATGTCGAGCTTGGCACCGACATCCGCGATGGGCTGCATACTGGCTTCTCGGGCAATTTCGATATCGCTCTTGGGCATGTTTCCTCTCCTTTGTCCGGGAACGTCTGCGACGCTCCCGCCTGCCTCCCAACGGTTCGAGTCCGCCGGTTTATCCCATGTGCGCCCGGCTTCGACTTGCCGTAAAACGACGAAGGATGGTCCAAATGGACCGCGAGCTCAGCCTCCGAGCACGGTTCCGACGTCGACCTTGCCGCTGCCGCGATAGTCCGGCCAGTGGAGCTTCTTTTCACCCGCCGGCTGAACGCGCTTGACGAGAACCCGGCCGTCCTTCGCCGAGACCTCGAAGCCCTCGTCGGTCACGGCCATGACCTCGCCCGGCGCACCGGCCTCGCCGTCGGTCTTGCGGCTGTCGAAGACCTTGAGTTCCTCGCCGCCGACCGTCGTCCACGCGCCCGGTTGCGGGTTGGTGCCGCGGATGAGGTTGTAGACGTCGTCGACGGACTTCGACCAGTCGATCTCGGCGTCCGCCTTGCGGCACCAGCTCTCGTACGTGGCTTTCGATTCGTCCTGCTCCGTGCGGGGCGGGTTGCCGGCGCGGAAAAGCTCGATCACCTCCAGCGTCGAATCGACACCGAGCGGGAAGATCTTCTTGAAATAGACGTCGCCGAGCGTATCGTCGGGTCCGATATCGACTTCCTTCTGGAGCAGGATCTCGCCCTCGTCGAGGCCGTCGGTCGGGTAGAACCAACTCAGGCCCGTCTTGGTCGATCCCCAGATGATCGGCCAGTTGATCGAGCTCGGTCCGCGGTGAAGCGGCAGCAGGGACGGATGGAAGCAGATCGATCCCATGGCCGGGATGTCGCGCGCGGTTTCCGGCACGAAGAGCGTCACATAGGCCATGATCATCAGATCGGCATTGTGTCCACGCAGTTCGTCCAGAACCGCATCGTCCTTGTAGTTCGGCGGCTGGAAGACGGGCAGGTTGTGATCAAGCGCCGCCTGCTTGAGCGGGTCGACCGGGCGTCCTTCCTTGTCGGGGGCGCAGTAAACCGCAATGACTTCGTCCTTGCCGGCTTCGAGGATCTTTTCAAGGGCCGCCTGGCCGAAGGCCTGCTGACCCATCACGATCAGTCGCATGGTTCTGTTTCCTGTCTTTCAGGCCTCGTTCGGCCGGTTTCCTGAGCTTACTCGGCCGCTTCCGCCTTGAGATCGCCGACCGCGCCGGATGCGCGCACACGATCGAGATCCTCGCCCTCGTAGCCGAGCACGCTCGTGAGGATCTCCTCGGTGTGTTCGCCCAGGAGCGGCGACCGTTCGACGGTGACCTCGGAGTCGGACAGCTTGATGGGGCAGCCGACGCTGAGATACTTGCCGCGTTCGGGATGATCCACCTCGACGATGGTGCCTGTCTCGCGAAGCGAAGGCTCCTCGGCCAGTTCCTTCATCGAAAGGATCGGGCCGACCGGGATGTCCAGCGGGTTGCAGATGTCCATCACCTCGAACTTGGTCTTGGTCATTGTCCACTGCTCGATGCGTTCGAAGATCTCGTTGAGCCGCGGCAGACGGGCCGGCGGCGTCGCGTAGTCGGGATCTTCCTTCCACTCCGGCGCACCGATCACGTCGCAGATCTTCTGCCAGACCGCGGCCTGGGTTATGAAGTAGGTGTAGGCGTTGGGATCGTTTTCCCAGCCCTTGCACTTGAGAATGCGGCCCGGCTGACCACCGCCGGAGTCGTTGCCCGCACGCGGCGTCGCCTCGCCGAAGGGGATGCCTTCGCCGAACTGCGAGTATTCCTTGAGCGGACCGGCCGCCAGGCGCTGCTGGTCGCGCAGCTTAACGCGGCACAGGTTGAGCACGCCGTCCTGCATGGCGGCGAGCACCTTCTGGCCGCGGCCCGTCTTTTCGCGCTGGAAAAGCGCGGTGACGATGCCGAGCGCGAGATGGAGCCCGGTGCCGCTGTCGCCGATCTGGGCGCCCGTCACCAGCGGGATCCCGTCGAGGAAGCCCGTGGTCGATGCCGCGCCGCCGGCGCACTGGGCAACGTTTTCGTAGACCTTGCAGTCCTCGTAGGGTCCGGGGCCGAAGCCCTTGACCGACGCCATGATCATGCGCGGGTTCAGTTCCTGGATCCGCTCCCAGCCGAAGCCCATGCGGTCAAGCGCGCCGGGGGCGAAGTTCTCGACCAGGACGTCGCATTCCTTCACCAGCCGCTCGAGCACTTCCTTGCCCGTCTCGTTCTTGGTGTTGAGGGTGAGCGAGCGCTTGTTGTGGTTGAGCATGGTGAAGTAGAGCGAATCCGCTCCTTCCACGTCGACCAGCTGCTTGCGGGTCGCGTCGCCCACGCCGGGACGTTCCACCTTGATCACATCGGCTCCGAACCACGCAAGAAGCTGCGTGCAGGTGGGGCCGGACTGGACATGCGTGAAGTCCAGGATTTTGACGCCTTCGAGAGCTTTCATCGTTCTCTCCTGTCCATGAATGTTGATGCGTTAGATACAGTCTATTTCTTCGCGACGACGCTCTGGGGGTTGAGGTTGCCGATCCGGCCGCTCTCGGTTCCCGCCTTTTCGTCGATCACGGCGTTGACGAGTGTCGGCTTGCCCGAATCCATCGCCTCTTCCACCGCGCGCTTGAGTTCGTCCGGAGAGGTTGCGTAGACGCCCACGCCTCCGAAGGCCTCCATCATCTTGTCGTAGCGGGCGTCCTTGACGAACACCGTCGGCGCCACGTCGGAGCCGCCGGTCGGGTTCACGTCCGTGCCGCGATAGATGCCGTTATTGTTGAAGACCACCACGCAGATCGGCAGGTTGTACCGGCAGATGGTCTCTATCTCCATGCCGGAAAAACCGAACGCGCTGTCACCTTCCACGGCGAGAACGGGATTGCCGGTCTCCACCGCCGCGGCCACGGCCTGTCCCATGCCGATGCCCATGACGCCCCAGGTGCCCACATCGAGGCGCTTGCGCGGCTTGTACATGTCAATGATGCTGCGCGCGAAGTCGAGCGTGTTGGCGCCCTCGTTCACGAGGATGGCGTCCGGACGGTCCTTGATGACGGCCTTGAGCGCACCGAGCGCACCGTGGAAGTCCATCGGCACGTTGTTGTTCTGCAGCTTCGGCGCCATGCGTTCCACGTTGGTCTCGACCTTGGTGCGGATCGCGTCGGTCCACCCGGCGGGCGGCGCCGTCCAGTCGGAACCCATGCCGTCGAGCAGAGCCCTGACGCAGGAGCCGATGTCGCCCACCAGCGGGGCGACGATCTCGACGTTGGAGTCCATCTCCTTCGGCTCGATGTCGATCTGGACGAATTTCTTGGGCTTGTCGCCCCAGGTCTTGCCCTTGCCGTGAGACAGAAGCCAGTTCAGCCGCGCACCGATCAGCATGACGGTGTCGGATTCCTTGAGAGCGAGAGAGCGCGCCGCGCCCGCGGACTGCGGATGGTTGTCCGGCAGCAGCCCTTTGGCCATGCTCATGGGCAGGTAGGGGATGCCGCTCTTCTCGACCAGGGCCCGGATGTCGTCGTCGGCCTGCGCATAGGCCGCGCCCTTGCCCAGGATGATCAGCGGACGCTCGGCCTTCTTCAGGACGTCGAGGGCGCGCGAGACGGAGGCCGGAGAGGGAATCTGCTCCGGCGCCGCGTCAATCACCTTCACCAGCGAGTTGGCGCCGTCGATCGCGTTCATGGTCTGGCCCAGGAGTTTGGCCGGAAGGTCGAGATAGACGCCGCCGGGCCGGCCCGACACGGCCGCGCGGATCGCGCGGGCGACACCGATGCCGATGTCCTCGGCGTGCAGGATGCGGTAGGCCGCCTTGCTCACCGACTTGGCGACGGCGAGCTGGTCCATTTCCTCGTAGTCACCCTGCTGCAGGTCGACGATCTCGCGTTCGGACGAGCCGCTGACGAGGATCATCGGGTAGCAGTTGGTCGTCGCATGGGCGAGCGCGGTCAGGCCGTTGAGGAACCCGGGCGCGGAAACCGTGAGGCAGATGCCGGGTTTCTTGGTCAGGTAACCGGCGATCGCCGCGGCATAACCCGCGTGCTGCTCATGGCGGAAGGAGAGCACCCGCATCCCTTCGGCCTGCGCGAAGCGGCCGAGGTCGGTGATCGGAATACCGGGCACACCGTAGATGGTGTTGATGTCATTCAGCTTGAAGGCGTCGATGACAAGGTGGAAACCGTCCGTCAGCGCTTCTGCATCGGAACGGTCGTCGTTTGCAGCCGTTGCAGGCTGCGCGGATGTTGCTGTTGCGGTCTCGGACATCTGCTGTTTCCTAATGTTCAGTCAAAACCTGTTGTCGGATCTCGCCTCCGGCCCGACCACGCGGGACCGGACCGGAGGCGAAGTCATTCAATTGCCTGTTTCGCCGGCGCCGTCGGCCGCAGCCGAGCCACCGTTGCGGCGTTTCTTCCAGGCCAGCACCAGCGGATAGGCCATGAGGGCCGCGGCGATGGCGATGCAGACCGCGGAGATCGGCCGTTCGAAGAACACCATAACGTCTCCCTGGGACGACAGCAGCGACTGGCGCAGCGAGCGTTCCGCGAGCGGGCCGAGCACGATGGCCAGGACCGCGGGAGCAACCGGGTAGTTCAGCTTGCGCATCAGGTACCCGACGATGCCGAAGAGCAGCATGAGCCAGACGTCGTGCATTGTCTGGGTCGGGGCGAAGCCACCGACGATGCACAGCACGAAGATGACCGGTGCGAGGATCGTGAACGGCAGTGTCAGCACCCGGACGAAGACCGGGATGAACGCCAGGTTGATGAGCAGCGTGAACAGGTTGGCGATGTAGAGCGAGCCGATGAGGCCCCAGACGAAGTCGGGCTTCTCCGTGAAGAGCAGCGGACCGGGGCGCAGGCCCCAGATGATCATGCCGCCCAGCAGGATTGCCGTCGTCGGCGATCCGGGAATGCCGAGCGTGATCATCGGCAGCATGGAGCCCGTGGATGCGGCGTTGTTGGCCGCCTCGGGCGCGGCCACGCCGGAGACGTTGCCCTTGCCGAAGGAGTCCGGGTTCTTGGAGAAGGTTTTCGCTAGACCGTAGGACATCAGCGAGGCCGGTGTCGCCCCGGCTGCGGGCAGCGTGCCGACGAAGTAGCCGAGCACCGAGCCGAGCGAGGTGGTCTTGATGTACTGACCGACCATGCCGACGTTTCGCTTGAAGCCCTGCCAGGTCATGTTGACCTTGTGCACGATCACCTTGCCGCCGGTCGATTCCAGCGTCCACAGCATCTCGCCGATGCCGTAGATCCCGATCGCGAGCACGAGGAAGTTGATGCCGTGCAGGAAGCCGGACACGTCGAAGAAGATGAGGCGCGGCTTGCCGGAGATGATGTCGAGACCAATGGTCGCCAGAACGAGGCCGACGAGGATCGAGAAGATCGTCTTCGGGATGTCGTCTCCGCCCAGGCCGATGAAGGTCGCGAAGGCGAGCACCATCAGCGCGAATTCCTCAGCCGGCCCGAACTTGAGGGCGAACTCGGCGAGCGGCGGTGCGAACAGCGTGAAGAGGACGACCGAGATCGTGCCGCCGATGAAGGAGGCGATGGCGGCCGCCGTCAGGGCCTGGTCGGCCTTGCCCGCCATGGCGAGAGGTCGTCCGTCGAACACGGTCGCCACCGCGGTCGACGCCCCCGGTATGCCCAGGGTGATCGAACTGATCGCACCTCCGTACATGGCGCCGTAATACACCGCGGCGAGGAAGATGATGGCCGCGGTCGGCGGCACCAGGAATGTGATCGGAAGCAGAATTGCGACGCCGTTGACCGAACCAAGGCCCGGCATGGCGCCCACGAAGAGGCCCACCGTGCAGCCGACGACGATCATCAGAAGGTTGATCGGCTCGAAGCACTGTATCAGGCCACCGGCGAGTGAAGTGAGAATGGTTTCCATGACCTGTTACTCGCTGTGTGAGGGCGTAATCTTGTGGATGGCGAAGGAGATCACCGCGATGGCGGCGAACGATCCGAAGACGTACATCCAGAAATGATCCGTGCCGTACATGACGTCGAAGACCGGGTAGAACCACTCTTCGGTCATCGCCTTGGGCAGGGGAATCTGAAGACCCCATTCGAAGAGCGCGAAAATGAAAAGCGGAATTCCCGTGATCAGCGCGAAGGTGATCGCCCATGCGTGACGGCCGACGAACTTCAGGTAGAACAGCAGGAAGAAGAACAGGGCGATGTACATTCCGACGACGTGGATGCCGATCAGGAGACCGAGCAGCGCGGCGACCGAGGTTCCCACCACGGTGATCGCGGTGCGCGACATGTAAGGTTCTTCGTTCCGCGATTCCGGCGTGGCACCGGTGAACCAGCGATACAATGTGACAATCGATGCAAGCAGCATCCCGAAGGACAGCCAGAACGGCCAGAACCCCGATCCAGGTCCCTTTTCCTTGACCCAGCCGATCGCAAGCCCGTCGGTTGCAGACCACATCAAACCCAGCGACACCAGTATTGTCGCGATAGCCATCAAAAGCTCAGCCTGACGAACAGTCATCGGACCCTTTAAACCTCCCACGTCGGGGACAGCGCTGCCGGGAACGGGGATAGACCCCTCCTGTTCGGCAGAAACACACTCGTTCCCCGTTGCACCGCGAAACCTCGCGGCCACTATTCGAAATGAAATCCCTGTCCGGCGCTAATTGCGTCTCGTGGGGAAAGCGGGCCCGCACGAATGCAGACCCCCTTTCCCCCGAGGGAGATCTCTGGCGATTATTCGCCGGTGATTGCGGCCGCGCCGACGGACTCAATCAGATCTTTGTGGCGTTTGCCCTGCTCCGCATGGAAAGCGGCGAGGTCGTCACCGGCGACCCATTCGTCGCAGGTCAGGCCGTCTTCCTTGCAGAAGGTCTGCCATTCTTCGGATTCAAACAGCGTCTTGAAGAGGTTGATGTACCACTCCTGGGCTTCCTTGGACATTCCGGGAGGGCCATTGATCGAACGCTGCATGAAGTACACGATGTCATGACCCAGTTCCTTGGCGGTCGGGACATCCGGATAGGCAGCCATGCGCTCGGGCGTGAACTGCACCAGCGGCTTGGTCTTGCCGGCGCGCATGAACTCGTTCTGTTCGGCCGGGTTGTTGACCGTGGAGTCGATGTGCTTGCCGACGAGGTTCTTGGCAACGGTGCCGCCGCCGGGGAACGGAATGTAGGTCACTTCGTAACCGAATTCCTTTTCCATCATGGCGGTCAGGATCGAGTCTTCCTGGCCGGAACCGGTGCCGCCGACTTTCCATTCCTTGCCGGCTGCCTTGACGGCCTTCACGTAGCTGTCGAGGTCGTTGACGTCTTTCATGTCGACGTTGACCCAGAGAAGGAACGTGTCGAGCGCCATGCGGCCGATCGGCGTGAAGGTCGAGATGTCGACACCCAGGTCCTGCTGGATGATCGGCGTCGTGTAGAAGGAGTTCAGCGTCACGAGGACCGTGTGATCGTCGCCCGACTTGTCCTTGAGGTAACGAAGCGCCTCAGCACCCGAACCACCCGGCTTGTTGATCGGGATGAAAGGACGCGGGGAGAGCTTCTTCTTTTCGATCAGCCCCTGAAGCAGGCGCGCGATCTGGTCAGCACCACCACCGGTGCCGGCCATGATAATGAATTCGACCGGTTTCTTCGGCGACCAGGCAGCTTTCGCCTGGTCGACAAATCCGCCGACCGCGCCCGCCGCCACACCGAACGTCAGTGCAGCTCCGAGCAGTAGTTTACTGATCTTTTTCATGATCATAATTCCTCCCATTTTAGGAAAGACTATCCAGAATGTCGTCGACGCCATGGCTGGTTGGCAGTTCAAGCCTGATGTCGAGTTCGTTCCGGATCCCTTCCCTTCTTTCGCCCATCGGACACAATACCGGGCCAATTCCCGACACCGCGTGCCGTTGGTATCTGGTATGCCAGATGATCAAACGTTATCTTACTTGCCGGTACGCTTCAAGTGTTGTTTCGCGGAAAGCGCACTCTGCGCACAAAAATTACCGGCCGGCGCGGGCGGGCCGGCAAGCCCGAATCGGGATTCAGGGAGATGATGAAACCGTTTCAGTCGATGTCAACGTGCTGCTCGACATGGGCGCGCAGATTCAACGTATGCTCGCGCACCAGACGTTCGGCGAGGTCGGTGTCGCGCTGTTCGAGGGCTTCGATGATGTGCATGTGGTCGACGATGGAGCGGCCGACCCGGTTCTCGTCATAGATCGTCTTGGCGCGGATCGCCCGGACATGCATGAACAGCGTCTCGGTCATGTCGCCGATCAGCGGGCATTTGCTGAGCGCGATGATCGACTGGTGGAACTTGATGTTCGCATCCGAATACTCGTCGATATGGCCGATCACGCCGTGATCCTTGTAGGTGGCGAACATCTTGCGCAGCGAGGCGATCTCCTCGTCGCTGGCATTGGTGGTGATCAGGCGCGCCGCCATGCTCTCGAGCGCCGCCCAGACGGTGATCATGTCCAGGATCTCGGCCTTGGACTTGCGGACAATGTAGATGCCGCGGCGCGGCTCGATACGCACCAGCCCTTCCTGGTCGAGACGCGCGAGCGCCTCGCGAAGCGGCGTGCGGCTGATGCCGAACTGGCTGGACAATGCCCGCTCGTCCAGACGCAGGGACGCCCCGTTGTCGTAGATGTCCATGCTCATGATGGCCGACTTCAGCGCGTCGTAGATCCTCGACTTAAGGCTGAATTCTTCCTTTATCGGTTCGATCTTCAGGACGTTGTCGACCATAGGCTAAGCTTTCCACATAATACGGGTTCCCGGCATCCCGCTCGCGCGGACGCCGGACACGCACACTGGTGTATTGTATGCCAATACTCGATCCAGCGACAAGGCAATGTGCCGGCTTGTCAGGAACCGCGGATTTCGCCAGCCTGTCCGGACGGACGCGGCATAGATGCCACAAACCCGTCTCGACACCAATACGCTTCTGGTGTATTGTATACCAGAAGGCAAAAACAATATCATCACGGGATCGGAAACGCCGCCGGGTCGCTTTGAACCGGGCAAGGCGCAACGGTTGTGCAACAGAAGGACACAGCCATGAACCTTCAGGAATTCCAGGCCAAGACGATTTTGAAGGGATACGGCATCGCCGTCCCCCGAGGCCATGTTGCCGACACCGCAGAAGAGGTCGAGCGGGCCGCCCGGGACTTGGGCGGCAGGGTCGCGGTCAAGGCGCAGGTGTCGGCGGGTGCACGCGGCAAGGCAAGCGGCGTCCGGCTTCTGGACGTCCCGGCGGATGCCCGGCGGGCGGCGGAGTCGCTGCTCGGCAAGCCGCTCGTCACCGAACAGACCGGCCCTTCCGGCCAGACCGTGAGACGCATCCTCGTCGAATCGGCGGCCGACGCGAAAGAGGAACTCTACGCTGCCGCCCACGTGGATGCGGCAAGCGGCCGTATCGCGATACTCGTCTCGCGTCACGGCGGCACCGAAATCGAGGACAACGCCGCGGGCCGGCAGGACCGGATCAAGACCCTGCACGTGGATCCCGACAAAGACCCGGACCAGGCCGCCATGGCCGAACTCGCCGCCGAGGTCGGCCTCGGCCCGACGGAGACCGATGAACTCGCCCGCATCCTCGCGATCCTTCCGCGTGTCATCGTCGACAACGACGCAAGCCTGGTCGAGATCAACCCGCTCGCGCTCACGGTGGACGGGGCATTCGTCGCCCTCGACGCCAAGATCGTCATCGACGACAACGCCCTCTTCCGCCATGCCGACCTCCGCGCTTTGCGATCGGACGAGGATGTCGACCCGGTCGAGGCCGCGGCCCAGGGCCAGGAGATCAACTACGTGGGCATGGACGGCGACATCGGGATCGTCGTCAACGGCGCGGGGCTCGCGCTCGCGACGCTCGACATGGTCCACGATGCCGGCGGCAAACCGGCCAACTTCATGGACATCCGCACGACGGCGCTGAGCATGAATATCGCCAAGGGCGTCGACCTCCTTCTCGCCAACGACCGCGTGAAAGTGCTGCTGGTGAACATTCACGGCGGCGGCATGCAGAGATGCGACACCGTGGTCGAAGGCATCGGCGTGGCCATGAGACGGAGCCAGCGCAAGTTGCCCATCGTCATGCGGGCCGCCGGCAACAATGCCGAGTTCGCGCGCCAGAGACTGAAGAACTTCAAGATCGATTTCACGGATTCGGACGACATGGCGGACGCTGTCGCCAAGGCCGTCGCGATCGCGGGCGGAGGACAGGCCTGATGACCATACTCGTCAATGCCGACACACGGGTGATCTGCCAGGGCATGACCGGATGGGCGGGAACCCATCACACCGACCGCATGCTGACCTACGGGACGAAGGTCGTCGCCGGCGTCACGCCCGGCAAGGGCGGCCGCAGACATCTCGAACTCCCCGTCTTCGACACGGTGAGCGAGGCCCGATCGGAAACCGGGGCCAATGCCAGCATCATTTTCGTGCCCGCCGCGCATGCCGCCGAAGCGATGATCGAGGCGATCGAGGCGAAAATCGAGCTCGTCGTCTGCGTCACCGAAAGGGTTCCGGTTCTCGACATGGCGCGGGTCCGGCGATGCCTCAACGATTCCAGGACCATCCTCGTCGGCCCCAACTCGCACGGCATCATCGCGCCCGGCGTCTGCAAGCTCGGCGTCATGGCCGGCGTCCATGAACGGCCCGGACGGATCGGCATCGCCTCCCGGTCGGCCACCCTGACGAGCGAAGTCTCCGCCCAGACCACCGCCCTCGGCCTTGGACAGTCCACCGCGGTGAGCGTCGGCGGGGACCCGGTCCACGGCATCGGTCTGGCCGGATGCGTCCGGCTGTTTCTCGAAGATCCGGAGACCGAGGGGATCATCATCATCGGCGAAATCGGCGGCCACGAGGAAGAGGAAGTGGCCGAAATGGTTTCCGCCGGGAATCCGGGCAAGCCCATCGTCGCCTACATCGCCGGTCGCCACGCACCGGCGGAGCGCCGCATGGGCCATGCCGGCACCCTCACGGCCTTCGGGGACCCGACGGCGACCGCCAAGATCGAACGGCTGAAGCGTGCCGGCATCCGCGTCGCCCACGCCGCAAATCTCGTTGGCCGCACCATGGCCGACGCGCTTGCCGCCAGATCCTGATCCCCCCTCACGGAGCCCCTCGGACCGGCAAAAGACCATATTTGTCTACAGTGCGGACGCGATGTTCGCCGCCGTGACAAGATTTCCCCTTTTCTCATGGGTCGCAGGGTGCTAGCCGTCAAAGAAAATTCAGTGGGGTCCCGGGCGTTGGCCCGCCCGGATGCTCCACACCGACACGGGAGAAGTACTCATGAGCCAGCCTAAGCCGTCTGTGGATCCTGTCGAAATCGAGGGTACGGGGCTATTCAACCTCGCCGCGGCCCACTGGAACCTCAACGACGCAAGGCTCTATGAAGAGTCCATCCGCCGCGGCGAAGGCGCCGTCACGCTCCACGGCCCGCTGGCAGTGACCACCGGACAACACACCGGGCGTTCCGCACAGGACAAGTTCATCGTCCGCGACGAGGAGACGGAAGACACGATCTGGTGGGACAACAACAAGCCCATGTCGCGGGAACACTTCGAGCGCCTGCGCGAGGATTTCCTGCTGCACGCCCAGGGCCGCGAGATTTTCGTGCACGACCTCTACGGCGGCGCCGACGAACGCCATCGGATCAACGTGCGCATCTGCACGGAATTCGCATGGCACGGCCTTTTCATCCGGCACCTCCTGCGGCGGCCCGAACTGAGCGAACTCGCCGCCTTCGCACCGGACCTCAAGATCATCAATCTCCCGAGTTTCCAGGCGGACCCGGAACGCCACGGCACGCGCTCCGACACGGTCATCGCCGTTGACCTGGCCAACCGGCTTGTCCTGATCGGCAACACGGAATACGCCGGCGAAACCAAGAAATCGGTGTTCGGCGTGCTGAACTACCTGCTGCCGGCAAAAGGCGTCATGCCGATGCACTGTTCGGCCAACGTGGGCGGAGATGACGACTCCGCCCTTTTCTTTGGCCTCTCGGGCACCGGCAAGACCACGCTCTCGTCGGACGCATCGCGCACGCTTGTCGGGGACGACGAGCATGGCTGGTCACCCGACGGGATCTTCAACTTCGAAGGCGGCTGCTACGCGAAGACCATCCGTCTTTCCGCGGAGGCCGAGCCGGAAATCTATGCGACCACCCAGCGCTGGGGCTCCGTTCTGGAGAACGTCGTCGTCGACCCGGACACCCGTGTGCCGGATTTCGACGATGCGTCCCTGACCGAGAACGGTCGCGTCGCCTATCCGATGCATTTCATTCCGAACGCATCGGAGACGGGCATCGCTCCGCATCCGCGCAACGTGGTCATGCTCACCGCGGATGCCTTCGGGATCCTGCCCCCGATCGCGCGGCTGACCCCGAGCCAGGCGATGTATCACTTCCTTTCCGGATACACGGCCAAGGTGGCGGGCACGGAAAAAGGCGTGGCCGGCACCCAGGCTACATTCTCCACATGTTTCGGCGCACCGTTCATGCCGCGCCATCCCAGTGTCTACGGCAACCTTCTGCGCGAACTCATCGCGCGTCACGGCTCCACCTGCTGGCTGGTGAACACCGGCTGGACCGGCGGTGGCTACGGGGTCGGAAGCCGCATGCCCATCAGCGCGACCAGGGCCCTGCTCACAGCAGCCCTCAACGGCAGCCTGACGAACGCGGAAATGCGTACCGATCCCAATTTCGGTTTCGACGTGCCGCTCGCGCTTGATGGCGTCGACAGCCGGCTGCTCAACCCGCGCGACACCTGGGCGGACCCGCAGGCCTATGACAACCAGGCGAGACAACTTGTCGACATGTTCGTGAACAACTTCAAGAAGTTCCGCGATCACGTCGATCAGGACGTACTCGACGCCGCGCCGGGCACGGCCTGACGGTTCTCATCTCGACAGACTGCACCGGCGGTCCGGCTGCACGGCATGACGGGCACACGGCGGTCGGGCTTGCACGCCGTGTCCGCGCCGCCATATGCTCGCGGCCGGCCTACCTGAAAAGGATCACGCGAACATGACCGAAAAGACCGGCTTCATCGGGCTTGGCGCAATGGGAAAGGGCATGGCGCTCAATCTCGCACGCAAGCAGTTCAGCCTGCTCATCAACGACGTCCGTCCGGACGCCTATGACGGATTCGAGGAATTCGGCAGCGAGATCGCCGACAGCGTCGCCACGGTGGCCCGGAACAGCGACACGATCCTCACCGTGTTGCCTGGCCCGCGCGAGGTGGAACACGTGATCCTGGGAGAAGATGGCGTCCTGGCCAACGCGCGGCCGGGCTCGCTCATTCTCGACCTTTCGACCGTTCTGCCGGAGACGACCGACAAACTGGCGGCCGCCTGCAAGGCACGCGGCGTGGCTTTCGTCGACGCACCGATCGGGCGGCTCGCGCAACACGCCTGGGCAGGGACGAGCATGTTCATGGTCGGCGCCGAAGACGAGGACATGGAACGGGTCCGCCCACAGCTCGAGGCGATGGGCGATACGATCATTCACTGCGGAAAGCCGGGGTCCGGCACGCGCACGAAACTCTGCAACAATTTCCTCGCCATCGGCCTGTGCATGATGAATGCGGAATTCGTTGCACTCAGCCAGGCCTTCGGCCTCGATCTCCAGACGACCCTCGACGTCATCCACTCGACCACCGCCACCAACGGTCAGCTCAAGATTAACTACGAGAGCAAGGTCTTCGCCGGCGACACCGAACCGGGTTTCCAGATCGACCTGGCCCACAAGGACCTGAGCCTGATCGTGGAGTCCGCAGCCCAGCTCAAGGTGCCGATGCCGATCGCCGCCATCATCCGCGAGTCGGTTTCGGCCGCCCGCGCCGACGATTACGGCAAGAAGGATTTTTCGGCGCTCGCGGACTACTGGTGCGAACGCGCCCATGTCGAAAAGGCGCGGCTGCCGTCAAAGGACTGAGAGCTTCTCCCCTGCCCTCGTGATCCCGGACGCCCGCCTCAGGAGGGTTCGGGCGTGCGGTCGATCGCGGTGATTTCCGCGCTGCCGCCGGGAACGGAGATTTCGTCGCCCACCTCGCGACCCATGGCCGCTTTCGCGATCGGCGCGATCCAGGATATGCGGCCGGACGGCGGGTCGGCCTCGTCCTCTCCGACGATCCTGAACGTCTGCACACGGCCGTCGTCACGTTCGATGGTGACGAGGTCACCGAAACCCGCACATTCGGAGTCCGGATCAGCGGTCACGAGCCGGGCGGAGGCGCGGCGCGCCATCCAGTAGTTGAGTTCTCGGATGGCCCGCGCGATGGCCGTGCGATCATTGCCGGACCGGGCTTCGGCCAGCGCATGCCGGTATGTGGCGACCTGTTCGTCGATCAACCCCAGCCCCCGCCCGGTCACGAAATTGGCATGGGTGCTCACGGGACGCTCCGGCAAGGACTCGGTGAAGTCCATGCCGTCGACTTCCTTGACGAACGCGCGGCTCACGGTTGCCGGTCCGACTGGGACAGCGTGCGCGCCACGGCCTTTTTCCAGCCATTGTACTTGCGCTCGCGCAGGTTGGGTTTCATCCGGGGTTCGAACCGCTTGTCCAGGCTCCACGCATCCGCGAAGCTTTCGGGCCCGGGGTAAACTCCGGCGGCCATCCCGGCGAGATAGGCCGCGCCGAGCGCAGTCGTCTCCAGCACCTGGGGCCGGTCGACCGGCGCGTCGAGAATATCGGCGAGAAACTGCATGCACCAGTCGGAGGCGACCATCCCGCCATCGACCCGTAGCACCGTGGACGCATCGTCATCGCCAGCCCAGTCGCCCCGCATGGCCTCGAGCAGGTCGCGCGTCTGGTAACACACGGCTTCGAGCGCGGCGCGCGCAAGCTCGGCGGGGCCGGTCGCCCTCGTCAGGCCGTAAAGCGCGCCCCGGGCATCGGCGTCCCAATAGGGCGCGCCAAGGCCGGTGAAGGCCGGCACGAGATAGACGTCCTGGTGCTCGTCCGCCGCGGCCGCCATCTCGCCGCTGTCCGAGGCCTGCGAGATCAATCCCAGACCGTCGCGCAGCCACTGGACGGCGGCGCCGGCGACGAAGATCGAACCTTCCAGCGCGTAGGTCTTCCGGCCATCGAGGCTGTAGGCCACTGTCGTGAGCAGCCTGTTCTTCGAATGCACCGCGGTATCCCCGGTGTTGAGAAGCGCGAAACAGCCGGTCCCATATGTCGACTTCAGCATCCCCGGCCTGAAACAGGCCTGGCCGACCGTCGCCGCCTGCTGGTCGCCTGCGACACCACAGATGCGCACCGGCGCCCCGAAAATGTCAGGGACGGTTTCACCGAATTCGGCGGCGCAGTCGCGCACATCGGGAAGCATGCCCGCGGGCACACCGAAGAGCTCGAGGAGGTCGTCGTCCCATTCGCCGGTGTGGATGTTGTAGAGCAGCGTGCGGGACGCATTGGTCACGTCGGTCGCGTGCACGGCGCCGCCGGTCAGGCGCCACACAAGGAAGCTGTCCACGGTTCCGAAAGCGAGTTCGCCCTTCTCGGCCCGGGCCCGCGCGCCTTCGACATTGTCGAGAATCCAGGCGATCTTGGTCGCCGAAAAATAAGGGTCGAGCAGCAATCCGGTGCGTTCGGACAGCATCTGCTCGTATCCCAGCCTCTTCAGGTCGCCGCACAGGCGTGCGGTCCGGCGGTCCTGCCAGACGATGGCGTTGTAGACGGGTTTGCCGGTTTCCCGGTCCCAGACAAGCGTCGTCTCGCGCTGATTGGTGATGCCGACCGCAGCGAGGTCCCCGGCTTCCAGACCTGCGCCGGAGAGCGCGTCACGGGCGGTGGACAGCGTCGTCGACCAGATGTCCTCGGGGTTATGCTCCACCCAGCCCGAATCCGGAAAGTGCTGTTCGAATTCTGTCTGCGATACGGATACAGACCTGTAGTCGGCGTCAAAAACGATGGCGCGGCTCGAGGTCGTTCCCTGGTCAAGGGCAATTACGTGTCCGTTCATTTTCGATAATCTTCTTTTTGCTTCGAATTGACCTTGCCCCGAGTTGTACGCCGCATCAAGGCGTAAAGCCGCAGCAAACCTCAAGTCCTCTACTCTTTTTGTTCGGGGCAGACACCATCTCCCGGATCTACACGCCCGACGGATACACGCATTGAGTGTAATTTGCTGGTATCATTAAGGAATCGGTTACACCTGAGATTCTATTATGCCACCGTGTACGGTTCGGTACGGCGCAACCTTACGCGGGAACGAGGTTAAACCGGTTCGAGAAGGACTCCCGATGCACCATTGCACGGCGGAAGACATAGAGGTTCAGGACCTTTCGAGACATCGCGGCGACATAGAGGTTCTCCTGGTCGAGGACGATCCGGACGATATCTATCTCATGACGAGAGCGATGAAGTCGTCCGATTTCAATATCGACCTCGCGGTTTGCAGAAACGGCCAGGAAGCGCTCGACCGGCTTCGCAACAAGCCGCCATACGAGTCCGCACGCATGCCGAACGTCATCTTCCTGGATCTCAACATGCCGGCGGTGGACGGGCGCAAGTTCCTTGAGGAGATCCGCAAGGAACACGGGCTGGATTCCCTGCCGGTGGTCGTCGTTACGACCAGCACCGAGCCGGAAGTGATCAAGGAAGCCTACCGCCTCGGCGCCAATTCCGTCGTGAGCAAGGCCAGTTCGTCGGAAGGCATGGAAGACCTCATGCGCACGATCACCCAGTACTGGTTCAAGACGTCCGGGATATACTACGTCGACTGATCCGCCCGCCCGAGGGCCAGATCAGCCATCGAGCGGAATGGTCAGTCCGAAAGTGGATCCCTTCCCGGGCTCCGGGCTGACGTCGAACGTCCATCCGTGACGCGTGGCGACGGTTTCGCAAATCGCAAGACCGATGCCGGTTCCGGGATACTCGCTGTTGTTGTGCAGCCGCTTGAACGGCTCGAAGATCTGGTTCGCGAATGCCGGGTCAAACCCTATGCCGTTGTCGCGAACTCTCAACGTCACGGAAGAACCGTCGGCCGCACCGCTCATCGCAACGGAAATTTGCGGCGTCCGGTCGGGATGGCGATACTTCAACGCGTTCGACAGCAGATTGAGAACCGTCTGGAACAGTTGAGACCTGTCCGCCTGGATCGGACGGTCGACAAGGTCGACGGAAATCTCGGCGCCCGACTCCTCGATGGAACTGGACAGGCTGACCAGGACCTCGTCCACGAGCGGCGCCATGGGCACGGGTACAATGTCGAGCTTCTGGTTGGAGGCCCTGGAGTACTGCAGAAGGTCCGACACCAGTTTTCGCGACCTTATGGCGGCATCGCTCAATGCCCTCAACGCATAGTCGCGTTCCTCGTCGTTGCCTTCCCGAACGGCGTCCCTGAGCACATCGGTAAACGCCTGCATCTTTCGCAGCGGCTCCTGGAGATCGTGCGAGGCGACATAAGCGAACTGACGCAGGCTTTCGTTCGCGCGCTCGAGTTCGTCATTGCGATCCTCTAGCGTCTTCAACGCCCTGTTGCGCTGTGAAACGTCGGTGATAACGGCGAAACTCCGCTTGCCGGAAGGACTGTCTCCGTCGAGGATCGCGGATAGCTCGACCTCGACGATGCTTCCGTCGCGACACACGATCTCGTAGGGAACATCCCAGCACGCGCCGGTACGAAAGAACTCGGGTATCGTCTCTTCGCGGGCCGCACGTGCGGACTCTTCCGTCAGGAAATCGGTCGACTTGCGGCCGATCACTTCGGAACGTTCATAGCCGAACCGCTGCAGCCACATATTGCTGACTTCGACGATCTCGCCCCGTTCGTTCACGGAATGCATGAGGACCGGCGTTTCCCGGTAGAGCCGGCTGAACTTTTCCCGCTCCGCGGCAAGTTCCGTGTTGATCTGCCGCAGCTTGCGCTCGGCGTGCATCTGTTCGGTCACGTCGGTCGCGAACGTGAAGACGCCGCGCTCCGCGCTCACAGGGTTCTCCAAGGGGACGATGTCCACCTTCGCCCAGCGAATGTCGCCGTTCCCGAGATCGTATTGTTCGATCGACCCGCGCCTTGCCTTCCCGGACTTCAGCACGTCGAGGTCAAGCTGGTGCGATCTCAGCAGGTCACCGGTGAAAACGTCCTCCACCTTGCGGCCGATCACCTCCGACCGCGAGACACCCGCCCATTCCAGTCCCGCCGTGTTCACGCCACGGATGCGGTTCTCCTCGTCCTTGATCCAGAGGCGCGCCGGAACATTGTTCATCATCGCGGCCGCCTCGGCTTCCTCTGCCGCATGGCGCTTCCGTTCGATGTCACGTTCGAGAACGGCTTCTGCACCAAGCCGGATCAGTTCCAGCGTCGCCATGTCCGCCGCGGTCTCGCGACCGGGACCATCGTCTGCAAACAGAAAACAAAGCGCGCCCCAGACCTCGCCGCCGACCCGCAGCGCGATCGCCCTGCCCATGCTCGCGTCGTCCGGCTCTAGCTTGTTCCGCTCCCGATCGATCGCCGCACGGCCCAGGTCCAGGGAATCTTCCATCAGGTCCGCGTCGTCGAACCGGTCGTCGGGATCAAGTCCGAACAGTACGGCCAGTTCGTCCCCGGACCGTTCCAGCACGACGGCTGCATCGGCCATGAGCGACTTCCGCGCGGCCTCGAGCATGGCGCCGATTTCTGGGGAGAAGTGTGAAGCATCGGGCTCGGCGACGCGCAGGCCGTTCCCGGATCTGGACATGACGTTTTCCATCAGAACCGCATCGCGCAATGAGCTTTCCGAACCGTATCCCGAAACCGGTTAAAGTCCTGTTAATAAAATCAGAAAAGCGGCCAGACAAATGCAAGCATCAGCACGACGCAAACCTGCACGGCGCAGGCCCGCCAGTAGTGCGAAACGGCCGAACCGATGTCATCTATCACCAATGTCCGTCTCGCTTCACCGTTGATCCACGGTTCAACGGACGCGCCCCGGGCATAGGACCTCGGGCCGGACAAGGCAATGCCGAGCAGGCCGGCCATTGCGGCTTCCGGCCAGCCCGCATTGGGGGAGCGATGGTTGCGGGCCTCGCGCCACGCCGTCCGCAGGCCACGCCCCGCCGCCTCGACAGCGCCGTTCAAAAGGGCGCCGGCCGCCAAAAGCAGAACCGAAATCCGCGCGGGTGGAACATTCACCAGGTCGTCGAGGCGGGCGGCCGCCCAGCCGAAACATTCGTGGCGCGGTGTGCGGTGGCCGATCATGGAGTCGGCGGTGTTGAGCGCCTTGTAGACCAGCAATCCCGGCAGACCGGCAACGGCGTACCAGAAGGCGGGCGCCACCACGGCATCGGAGAAGTTTTCGGCGAGGCTTTCGATGGCCGCACGCACGACGCCCGACTCGTCGAGATGTTCCGGGTCCCGACCGACGATCCTGGCGACCGCAAGACGCCCGTCGTCCAGGCCGCCCTCCGCAAGTGCGCGTCCGACCGCGGAAACGTGGTCCGCAAGGCTTTTCTGGGCAAGGAAGACGACCAAGATGACGAACTCGATCAGGCTGCCGAGAGGGATACGGTCTGCCAGAGCTTCAATGGCTGCCCCGGTCAGTCCCGCCCCGAGGAGCAGTATGGTCAGCGCGACCGCGCCGGACACCTTGCGCACGAGACCGGAGTCAGCGTCGCGGTTGAGCCGACGGTCCAGCAGATCGATCGCCTTGCCGATGATCACCACCGGATGCGGTACCCGGGTCCAGAGTGCCGGAGGATCCCCCACGACGGCATCGATCGCGAGCGCCGCACCGAGACACAGCAACTGGACGTCGGCGGTCATTGCCCGGCGATGACGTGGATGAACGAGCCGGACACCGGCCCCGCGACATGCCCCGCCGCCGGCAGCCGGGTCCCCGCAGCATCCTCGACCTCGAAAAGCGGCGCGGCGCCGCCGGACGACGTAATACCGGCATAGTGGAACTCATGTCCGGTCAGCGGCTGCGACCATGGCGCGCCTTCGGCCGGGCGCAGACGGCGGTAACCGAGGTGACGCGACGGTTCGGCGAAGCTCGTGTCGACGGGCAGCAGGCCGGCCATTTCATGAGACACGCCGTCACCGTCGGTCAGGCTGCGGCCGAGCACCATGTATCCTCCGCACTCGCCATAGATCCGGATACCCCGGTCCGCGGCCGATCTCAGCCCTTCGAGAAAACCGGCATTCCCGGCCAACCGGCCCGCGTGCAGTTCCGGATATCCTCCCGGCAGGAAAACCATGTCGGCGTCGCGCGCGGGTGTCTCGTCGTCGAGCGGGGAAAAGAACGTGATCTCCGCGCCCGCGGATCGCCACCCGGCCAGCATGTGCGGATAGGAAAAGGCGAAGGCGTCGTCGCGGGCGACCGATATGCGCTGGCCCGGTGGCAGCAAGACCGCCGGCTCTGCCGTTTCACTGCAAGACAAGGCGGGCCCCGCCCGCTCGACGATCCCGTCGACGGACGATCCCGCTTCGAGCCAGTCGGCGGCACGTTCGCAGAAACCGTCGAGACCGCCATGTTCACGGGCTTGCACCAGACCCAGATGGCGCGACGGCAATGCGAGATCACGGTCGCGACGCAGCGACGCCAGCACTGAGACGCCGACGGGCTTCAGGGCATCGGCGAGCATCGCCGCGTGGCGTTCGCTCCCCACGCGGTTGAGCACGACCCCGGAGAGGGATATGCCGGACCGGTGGTTCCGGAACCCTTCGACGAGTGCCGCAACCGACTGGGACATGCCGGAGACGTCGACGACCAGCATGACCGGCAGTCCGAGCACCACCGCAAGGTCGGCCAGCGAACCGCTCCCGTCCGCCGCCCCGTCGAACAGCCCCATCATGCCCTCGATGACAACGAAATCCGCCTCGGACGCGATGCAGGTATAGAGACCTCGCAGAAGCTCCGGCCGCATCGCCCAGGGGTCGAGGTTGAAACACTCCCCGCCTCCCGCCACGCGGTGAAACCCGGGATCGATGTAGTCCGGCCCGGCCTTGGCCGACGCCACCCGGACGCCGCGACGACGCAGCGCCCGCAGAAGCGCCAGCGTGACGGTGGTCTTTCCGCTCGACGACGAGGGCGCGGCGACGATCAGGCCGGACGCCGCACTGCCGCGAACCGCGTTCATCAGACCGCGTCGCGGTCCGACCGTGTGCCCAGCGGGTCGCGGGCCGGTGTCCTGCCGGATGCGGCCCCGAGCCAGTCGAGCGCGGCGCGCAGTTTAACGGCCTGACCGACAACCACCATGGCGGGCGGACGGATATCGTTCGCCGCGATGTCGGCGGCCGCGTTCCCGAGGGTGGTTTCGAGGACCGACTGGTCGGCAAGGCTTGCGTTGGAGACGACCGCCACCGGCTCGTCGGAACCCCGCCCCGCCGCCTTCAGCCGCTCGGCGATCTGGGCGATATGCTTCAGGGCCATGTACATGACGATCACCGGCGACCCCCGGGCGACGGATTCCCAGTCGACCGCGTCCGGCACGACGCCGCTCGCATCATGACCGGTGAGGAACGTCACCGCATGGTTGACGTCGCGATGGGTCACGGGGATCCCCGCATAGGCAAGCCCGCCAATGCCGGCGGATATGCCCGGCACGACCCTGAACGGCACGGCGTGGTCGACCAGGGTCAGGGCTTCCTCGCCACCTCGCCCGAAGACGAACGGGTCTCCTCCCTTGAGCCGCAGGACGCGCTTGCCGGACCTTGCCAGTTCGACGAGCCGCAGGGAAATGTCGCGCTGGAGCGGAGACGGTTTCCCGCCACGCTTGCCGGCATATTCCAGTTCGGCGTCCGGCCGGGCCATGTCGAGAATGTCGGGATTGACGAGCGCGTCGTACACGACCACATCCGCATGCGTGAGCGCGTGATGGGCAAGCAGCGTTACCAGACCCGGGTCGCCGGGACCCGCACCGACAAGCCACACCCAGCCCGGTTCGAACTCGGGAAATCCCTGTTGCTTGCTGCTCATGGCGCGACCCTACACTTGCCCGAAAAGACTGCAAAGCCGGGAAAGGATTTCCGGCGCCGCGAGAGCCGACCGTCACGCTGGTCTTGCCGGGACGGGCTGCCTATAAACGGGACATGGGACGAAAACCGGACGGCACATTGCGACGCGGATGGACGACGGGCGCTTGCGCCACGGCGGCGACCCGCGCGGCCTACGAGGCATTGCTGACCGGCACGTTTCCCGATCCGGTTTCGATTACGCTGCCGCGCGGGGAAACGCCCTCCTTCGCCCTCGCCGTGGAGGGTTTCGGATCCGGTGAAGCCATGGCCGGCATCGTCAAGGATGCCGGGGACGATCCTGACGTCACCCACGGCGCACTCGTTATCTCCACGGTACGACACGGCGCAAAGGGTACCGGCGTTGTCTTCCGCGCCGGCACCGGCGTCGGCACGGTGACGCTCGCCGGGCTGCCCGTCCCGCCCGGCGAACCGGCCATCAACCCGGTGCCGCGCGACATGATGCAATCCGAGGTCGCCGCGGTTGCCGAACGCCTTGGCGCCGAAGGAGACGTCGAGATCGAAATCTCCATTCCCGACGGCGAGAAACTGGCGGAAAAGACCTGGAACCCGCGCCTCGGCATCAAGGGCGGACTTTCCGTTCTCGGGACCACGGGGATCGTTCAACCGTTTTCCTGCTCGGCCTGGATCCATTCGATCCATCGCGGCGTCGACGTCGCCCGTGCCGCGGGACTGCCCCATGTGGCCGGCGCGACCGGATCGACCTCCGAAGCGACCGTGCAGGCGCTCTACGGCCTGCCCGACATCGCCATGCTCGACATGGGCGACTTCGCGGGTGGCGTGCTCAAGTATGTGCGTAAGAACCCTGTCCCGCGCCTGACCCTCGCCGGCGGGTTCGGCAAGCTGACGAAACTCGCACAGGGACATCTCGATCTTCATTCCGGCCGCAGCCAGGTTTCGTTCGACGACCTCGCCGACCGTCTCGGTGCACTCGGCGCCGCCTCCGAGACCTGCGACCGGGCAAGGACCGCGAACACCGCGCTGGAAGTTCTGCGCATGGCCGACGCGGAGGGCCGCCCGATCGCGATGTCCGTGGCCAGGGATGCGCGCCGGACAGCCCGGGGCGTCCTCGGCACGGCCCCTGTCGTTCTCGACGTGGTTATCGTCGACCGGAACGGAAACATCATCGCGCAGGATCATGACTGACCGCATCCTCATACTCGGCGGAACGGCGGAAGCCAGCGAACTCGCCGGCCGGCTGGCGGCGGACCAGCGGTTCCATGTCGTCCTCTCGCTTGCCGGCCGCACGGAGAACCCGGTCGTGCCGGATGTCGAGGTCCGGACAGGCGGCTTCGGCGGCGCGGCGGGACTTGGCGACTATCTGGTCGCGAACGAAATCGCCTACATGGTCGATGCGACCCATCCCTATGCGACGACGATTTCGCGAAACGCGTTCGAGGCCCGGGAGGCGACGGGCCGGCCGGGCGTCCGACTTGCACGGCCGGTCTGGGAACCGGTCGAGGGCGACCGATGGCGGCCGGTTGCCAGCGAGACGGAAGCCGCCGAAGCTCTTCCGCCCGGGGCAACGGCCTTCCTCGCGCTCGGCCGGCAATACCTCGCGCCGTTCACGGACCGCGACGACGTGCGTTTCGTCTACCGGACGGCGGACGGACAGGACACGCCCCTGCCGGACACGGCGATACGCATCGTCGGACGACCGTCCGCGCAGGCGGCCAGCGAGATCATCCTTTTCAGCACGCACGGCATCACCCATGTCGTCAGCCGCAACAGCGGTGGCGAGGCCGGGTACGGCAAGATCGCCGCGGCCCGACAACTCGGTCTTCCGGTTCTCATGATCGAGCGGCCCGCGAGTCCCGCCGGCAGAACGGTGGACAGCGTCGACGGCGCCATGATCGAGATAGAGCGGCACTTTTCCTGACCCGGGCCCCGGTCACGCGTTCTTGCGGCGGGGCCGCAGGACGTGCACGTGGTCGGCGTCGTAGAGTGCCGACTCCCTGAAATCGCTTTCCGCCAATGCCCTTCCGACGAAGACGAGCGCGGTGCGGGTCAGTTTCGCGGCGCGCACCTTCGTCCGGACGTCGGCGAGCGTGGCGTGAATGAACGTCTGGTCCGGCCAGCCGACGCGGTAGGCGACGATCACCGGGCAGTCCGGCCCGTAGTGTGGCGTGAGTTCCTTCTCGATTGAATGGAGATTGCGGATCGACAGGTGGATGGCCAGCGTCGCACCGGACCGGCCGAGCGTCGCGAGATCTTCCCCAGCCGGCATGGCCGAAGACTTCATGGCCGTGCGGGTCAGGATGACCGTCTGGCAGACTTCCGGTACGGTTAGTTCCTTGCCCAGGGCCGCCGCCGCCGCCGCGAACGCCGGCACGCCGGGCGTGATGTCGTAATCGATCCCGAGCGCATCGAGCCGCCTGATCTGTTCCGCGATCGCGCCATAGAGCGACGGATCGCCCGAATGCACCCGGGCGACGTCCTGGCCCTTTTCGTGGGCGGCGACCATTTCGGCGATGATGTCGTCAAGCGTCAGCGGTGCGGTGTCGACCACATGGGCGCCGTCGGGTGCGCAGGAGATGACTTCGCGGGGCACGAGAGAACCCGCATAGAGACACACCGGGCAGGCTTCGATCAGGCGCTGGCCGCGCACCGTGATCAGATCAGGCGCTCCGGGTCCCGCGCCTATGAAATGCACCGTCATTCGGCGGCTCCCTTCTCGAACTTGGCGGCGTAGCCGCGCGGCGTGAACACATTGGTCGTGCCGTCCCCGCGCATGAGCGTCCGGGTCTCCCGGGACCCGACGATGACAACGGTTAGCATGTCGACGTCGTCGACCTCGAGCGAACCGAGCGTGACCACGCGGCACGCTTCGCCGGGACGACCGAGATTGCTTGCGAGGATGACCGGCGTCTCGGGCGGGCGGTGTCCGAGCAGGATGTCGCGGGCCTGTGCGAGCTGGGTGCGCCGGCGCATGGACACCGGATTGTAGAAGGCGATGACGAAGTCGCCTTGCGCCGCGGCCCGCACGCGCGTCTCGATCACGGGCCAGGGCGTCAGCAGGTCGGAAAGCGAGATGGTGCAGAAGTCATGGCCGAGCGGTGCCCCCGCGGTCCCCGCGGCGGCTTGCAGCGCCGAAATGCCCGGAGCCACGGTGATCGCGACGCGCCGGGCTTCGTCGCTGACCCCGCCTTCGCCGGGCGCACGATCGAGAAGTTCGTAGACGAGCGCCGCCATGGCGTAGATCCCGGCGTCGCCCGAACACACGAGCGAGACCGCCTCGCCCTTGCCGGCCAGTTCCAGGGCGTGGCGCACCCGGTCCTCCTCGCCGCCCAGCGGAAAATCGTGGCGTTTGCGGTCTCCCAGGAGATCGGCGGCGAGATCGATGTAGAGCGAATATCCCACCACATGATCCGAGCCGCGGATGAGATCCGCAGCCTGCGGACTACGCCAGTCCTGCTTGCCGGGACCCAGCCCCACCACGGCGAGAGATCCGCGCGGCCGGCCGGCGGCGAATACGTCGATCACCGACGGGGACAGGGCGACCGCACAGGTCGCGCGGCGGGATTTCCTCTTCGTGACGACGAGCGTGCTTTCCGCGCCCGCTGCGGCGAGGGCCGCGCCCTCGGCGACGCCGTGACAGCCGACCTCCGCGAATACAAGCTCCGACGGATTGGCGAGCCTGGGCGCTTCCTGTTCAAGGCGCGCTGCCGGAAAGAAACGGGCCGGGACGCCGAGGGTGTCGGCCAGCGCGTGCACCGCCCGTTCGTCGCACTTGACGTCGATGGAGGCCACCAGCGCCACGGAGGAAGCGGAAAGCCCGTGTTCCGCGAGCGTCGCCTGCACCAGGTCCACGAGTTCCTGCGGGTCGCAGCCCCGTTCACACCCGACGCCGACAGCCATGACGCCCGGATGATAAAGGAGTTCGTTATCCGCCGGACGATGCACTTTCTCGGTGACGGTGATGCGCCATGGCGCGTCTTGTCCAATCTCCAACGAGGACGCCGAGATCCAGGGGGCGTCACCCTCGAGGGAGACGCGGCCGCTCTCCAGGAGCCCTGCCATGACGGTTTTTGCCGATGCGGGATTCGCAAGCCTCCAGCCTTCCGGCGGCGCGTCCAGCGCCACACCGAAGCGGACATCGCCCGCCGTCGTTATGGCGGCATGGCCGTCGAGCCCCTCCGCCAGCCTCCGGGCGAGGTCGTTGGCGCCGTGATGTCCGCCGAGCAGCGGCACGACGGAGGATGCATCCGCCGCAACGCTGAGAATGGGCGGTTCCGTGGCCTTGTCCGCCAGCGCCGGAGCGACGAGCCTGGTCAGCGCGCCGGCCGACATGATCGCGATAATGGCGCGCCCGGACGTGAAGAGCTCCTGCAGGTGTGTCGCCGCATCGTCGAAGGCCACATCGCATTGCGCCACGCGCCGCGACAGGCCGTGGATCTCGGCATCGCCGAGCAGACCCGCGATCCTCTTCGCGAGCGGGTGCGCGGAGACACCCAGGATGACGATTGCCGGGCGCTTCACGAGGTCCATGGCTCGCCTCCCTTGTAGACGAGGATCATCGAAAAATAGGGTGCGGCCTTGTCCGTGCACTCTTCGAGCGGCGTGACGACCTGGTTGCCGAGCGTCGCGCGCTCGACGTAGCCACTGGAGGCTTCCAGGCCAAGGTCACGGAGCACGACGCGCACCTTGTCGAAATGCCGGCCGATCTTGATGACGGCGGCGGCGTCGGCAGCACCGATCCGGCGACGCAATTCGGCTTCCGGCAGAGGTGCCGGCACCACGCTCAGCACGTCGTTGCGGGCGGCGAGCGGCCGGGCATAAGCCGCCGCACAGGCCGTCAGCGACGACACGCCCGGCACGACCTCCACCGGCCAGTCTCCGGCAAGGCGCGAGAAGAGATACATGAAGGAGCCGTAGAAGAATGGATCGCCCTCACAAAGCACGGCCACGTCGCGGCCGTCGCGCAGATGACCGGCGATCTTGCCGGCGGCACCGTCATAGACGTCCTGCGCCGGAAACCGTTCCGTGCGCATGGGAACCACGATGGGAATCTCGGTCGTGCCGGCTGATATGGACCCCGCGGCGATCGCCCGCGCGAAGCTCTCGCCGTCATCGGGGGCAGGATAGGCGACCACCGGACAGGTCGATATGAGCCGGTGCGCCTTGAGGGTCATCAGTTCCGGATCCCCCGGCCCGACGCCTATGCCGTAAAGCCGCCCGGTCATCGCTTCACCGCCTGCCACTGCGTCACGGTCATCAGCGGCCGCCAGCCGAGATAGGGACCGACCGGCCCAGCACGGGAGACCGCGATCCGGACGAGGTCGCCCCCGAAACGCGTGCAGAGCGATGCGAGGCTCGCCTCCCCCTCGACCGTGACGACATTGGCGACAAGCCGTCCACCGGAAGGCAGGATTTCCCAGCACCGGGACCCGAGCTCGGGATCGGAAATGCCGCCACCGATGAAGATCGCGTCCGGCCGGGGCAGATCGGCCATGGCCGAGGCGATGGCGCCCTCCACGATCTTGATCTGAGGCGTGCCCAGCGCGAGGGCATTGTCCGCGATCATCGCGCACCGCTCCGGCTGGCGTTCGACGGCGAACGTCCTGGCATCACGCGCGGCGCGCATCCACTCTATGCCGACCGAGCCGCATCCTGCACCGAGGTCCCACAGCGTTCCGCCGGGCACGGGCCCAAGTGCAGCGAGGGTCGCGGCGCGCACCTCGCGCTTTGTCAGCTGGCCATCATGCCTGAACGAGTCATCCGGGAGCCCCGGCGTCCTTGGCAGCAGCGCCGCGTCCGGACCGGCGACGCATTCGACGGCGACGGTGTTGAGATCGGCAGCCTCGCCCGCCGGCCAGTCCGATGCCCGGGCTGAAAAGATGTTTTCCGCCGTTCCGCCCATGTGCTCGAGCACGCGGATCGGGCTATCGCCGTACCCGCGCTGGACCAGCAGGTCCGCGACACGGGCGGGCGTGCTGCCGTTCTCGCTCAGGACAAGCAGCTTCGCGCCGGGCTGGACGAAAGACTGCAGGAGTTCGAGCGGGCGGCCGTGGAGCGTCAGCGTCTCGACTTCGGCGAGCGGCCAGCCCAGACGTGCGGCGGCGAGGGAAAAGGCCGAGGGCGCGGGCACGATCGTCATTTCCCCTACCGGGATGCGCCTGGCGAGCGTCACGCCGACGCCGTAGCTCATCGGATCTCCGCTGGCGAGCACGCAGAGGTTCCGGCCGCGACGCGCGACGATTTCGTCCACGATCGCGGTGAGCGGGCTGGGCCATGTCATGCGCGGACGACCGTCATCGGGCAGCATGGCGATGTGCCGCGCACCGCCGATGAACTCAGCCGCACCGTCGACAAGGGTCCGCGCGGGCGGCGCAAGCCCGTCCAGGCCGTCGTCACCGACACCGACTATGGACAGCCAGGGCGTCATCGCGCGCCCTCCCCGCACAGCGCATTGACCGCGGCGGACGCCATCGCGCTTCCTCCGCGCCTGCCCCTGAGGGTCACGAACGGCACGCCGCGCGGATTGCCGGCGAGTTCATCCTTCGATTCCGCGGCACCGACGAAACCGACCGGGAATCCCAGGATCAGCGCCGGTCGGGGCGCGCCGGCATCAAGCCTTTCGAGAAGCCGGAAGAGCGCGGTGGGCGCGTTGCCGACGGCGACGACCGCACCTTCGAGCCGGTCATCCCAGAGGTCGACCGCGGCCGCCGAGCGGGTTGTGGCGCATTCGGCCGCACGGGCCGGCACGGCCGGATCGTTGAGCGTGCAGAGCAGTTCGTTTTCCGCGGGAAGACGAGACGCGATAATGCCCGCGCGAACCATCTCGCAATCCGCGATCACCGCGGCACCGGAACGCAATGCGGCCGATCCTGCATCCGCGGCGTCATCGGAGAATGCCAGGTCCGCCACGAGATCCGGCATGCCGCAGGCGTGCACCAGACGCATCGCAAGCGGATGGAGCGACGCCGGCAGGCGGCCGAGATCGGCCTCGCGGCGCACCGTCGCGAAGGACCGGGCATAGATTTCCTGCGGATCCCTTAGATAGTCCACCGTGGTTCCGGCGCGCGTTTCAGGCGCCGTCCTTCTTCATGCTGGCCGGGCCGAGGGGATGGTCGGCATGGGGATAGGGATGGTGGTGATGACCGTGATCGTGATCATGACCATGCCCGTGGTCACCATGATCGTGATCGTGATCATGACCGTGGCTGTGGCTGTGGCCATGATGATGAGCATGGCCGTGATCATGGCCGTGTCCGTCGCCCGTGCCGATTCCCTCGACGTGATGGTGGTGGCTTTCCTGCGGCAGCCCGACCTCCGCCTCGAAACCGAGCACCTGTTCGCGGTACTTGCACATCTGGCAGTTCATGTTGTTCTCGCCCTCGAGGATCTCGCGGACGCGGTCGGCGAAGGTCTCGATGACGAGCGGATGGTCGTTGAGATACGGCGCCTTGATGAACTCGATCTCCGGATGACGCGCGGCGACGAGATCCGTGTAGTCGTAGATCCGCTGCACGAGGATTCCGGTGAAGAGGAAATAGGGGAACACCACGATTCGCCGGTAGCCGAGACGGGCGGCATGTTCGAGACCGGGTTCGACCAGCGGGAACGTCACGCCGGAATAGCAGGTCTCGCCCCACCCGAAGCCAATGCCTTCCCACAACATGCGCATGACCTTGGCGACGTTGGAGTTGGCATCCGGGTCCGACGCGCCGCGCCCGACGACCACGAGCATGGTTTCGTGCAGGGGAACGTCGCCGCCCGCGGTCTCGAGCGCCTCGCGCACCCTGTCCCCGGCCGCCCTGATCATCTTCAGGTCGATGCCCAGTTCGCGGCCGTACCGGATGCGCAGCCCGTCGTGACCGGCGGCATAGGTGTTCAGGACCGACGGAATGTCGTTTTTCGCGTGGCCCGCGGCAAACAGCATCCCCGGCACGGCGAGGACGTCGTCGACACCCTGTTCGCGCAGATTGTCCAGGCCGGTGCGGATGATCGGTGTCGCGAACTCCAGATATCCGTAATCGACCGGGTATTGCGGCAGATGGGTCTTGAGACCTTCCGCGACCTGGGCGAATTCGCGCACGGCCCCCTCGTCGCGGGACCCGTGGCCGCAGACCATGACACCGACCTTCGACATGACCCTCAGCCCCGCCTTGCGACTGCGCGGCGGCGAAGGAAAACACCGAGGCCGACGATGACCGCGGCGCCGACGGCGGCGAGCGCCAGCCAGTGATCGTGGCCGTGCGACGCCGATTCGACGTGGCCGGGATGCGCGATCGCGAGGGAGGGAAGCGTCAGCACGGCGGATGCCGCGATGGTCTGGAGAGCTGCAAATTTCATGTGTCACCTTCTCGTTTCAGCACGGGAACGGCCGCACAAAAGGAAGGTGCCGACAGGCCCCGACCTACAGGCCAGGACCCGACTTCCGGACAGCTCCGGCGTTGGTCCCCGAGTTGGGTCAACCGCACCGGACTCTTTCCCAGTTCCTCTTGGAACGCCGTCAACCGATGGACCATATGGGCGGCATGACCGCGGGTCAATTCAGGAAACGACGTCGGCGAAGGAAAATGCGTCGCCAGTCCTGCTTCAATGCCGCGAATGCCGCAAATGGGCATGCCGGGACCGCAGGGCTACCGACTCACGTCGAGAACGATCTTTCCGGTCAGGCCTCCGGCATCCAGCAACCTGTGAGCGGCGACGACCTCGTCCAGTCCGAACACGGCGTTCACATCAACGGCAATCGAACCGTCGCACAGGTTGCCAATCAAGTTCCGGACAATCTCCGCCTGGCGCACCTGATGGCTCTCGAGGCCGAACCACATCGGTGTCAGCATCATGACGTTGTGGATCGTCAGATTGCGATTGTAGGCATTCAGGTCCCCGTCATCGGCGACGGTTCCCATCAATGTGACGATCCGGCCATAGGGCGCCATGGCGGAATAGGTCGCCGCCATGCATTCCGGTCCGACATTGTCGAGCGCCACGTCCAGGCCCCGTCCTGCGGTGAACTGCATCGCCGCCTCGACGAAATTCTCGGACCTGTACAGGATCGGCCGTGCTGCGCCGAGACGGGACACAATGTCGGCCTTGTCGGAATTGCTGACCGTGGCCGCGACCTGTGCGCCACGCAGACGTGCCACCTGTATCGCCATCTGGCCGGTTCCACCCGCTCCACCGTGGACGAGCACATTTTCCCCCGGTCCGAGTCCAGCCCGTTCGACGATGGCTTCCCACGCGGTGATGGTGACGAGCGGAAACGCAGCAGCGGTAAGGATGTCGACGTCTTCGGGGACCGAAATCAGCAGATCTTCCGGGACGACGGCGTATTCGCAATAAGTTCCGGGTGCGCCGCCAATTCCGCCATTGCAGAAACAGACGCGGTCGCCGGGCCGTACACGCGCAACGCCAGGCCCGACCTCGGCCACGACACCCGCCCCGTCACTTCCCAGTACGACCGGCTCGTCCGTCTCGACATACGTGCCGAGTGCACGAAAGAATCCGTCGGCCGGGTTGACGCCCGCTGCCTCGACGCGGACGAGGACATCGGAATCACGGGCGGGCCACCCGAGCGCAATCTTCCGGATCTCCAGAACGTCGGGGCCGCCGATGCCCGTCATCACGGCAGCACGTGCCTTAACCATGCTCCAAGTCTCCGCAAGCCGCCGGCTATCCTGACCGAAGATGCCCTCGCAAGGGCAACTGCGGGACCCGGGCGCGATTAAACAAATGTAAAACGATTGGAACTATATTCCGGGGCCAAAGATATGAACAACCTCCGGGGATGCGGGCAAATGGCAAATACGGGCAAGGCGGAAAAGCTCAACGAGGTCCTCGACTTCTTGCGGACGGAATGCGGCGACGAAGTTTCGGTGTCGGACGTGTGCCGTCTCGCCGAGATCATGATCGGCACGACGCGGACCTTCTTCAATACTCTGGACACCGCCGTCTATCGCGAGATCAAGGACCTCGCGGACTACATCGCCAATGCCAAGCAGGAAATCGCAAAGCTGCAGGGCAACGAGATGCACGACGAGCGCATTCCCGATGCGGGCCGTCAGCTCGATGCGATCGTGAAATCGACGGAAGAGGCCACCCACACGATCATGGAGCAGGCCGAAGCGATCATGGCGGCGGATCCTTCCGATCAGGAGGCCTACCAGGCGACGGTCAACGACGCGGTGATGGAGATCTTCCAGGCCTGTTCGTTCCAGGATCTCACCGGCCAGCGCATCAGCAAGGTCGTGGAGACGCTCGACCATATCGACGCCCGCGTGAGCACTTTCGTCAAGGCCGTCAACGCCCGCGACGAAGAGGGGTATGCCAACGACTCCGAGAAGCACCGGGCCAAGTTCAAGGAAGACCAGCTCATCAACGGTCCGGCTCTCGACGGCGACGGCATCGACCAGTCGATCGTCGACGGTCTTTTCGACTGATCATTCAAGCACCCTGATCATTTCCCGATACCCGCGTTCGCGGGCCTGATCGAGCGGCGTACGCCCGCCGCGATCGGCAATGCTGCGGTCGGCACCCGCCTGGACGAGGAGGCGCGCGGTCGCGACATGGTCCGGTCCGCCGTCTCCCAGAACCACCGATTCCATGAGCGCGGTCCAGCCGAGATTGTTGACGTGATCGAGCGGCGCGCCCGCCTCGATCAGCCTGCGGACAACCTCGGCATGGCCGAGATGGGCGGCCGCGATGAGCGCGGTGCCGTCATAGTGGCTGGTGACATTCGCCGCACTGGCTCCGAGGCGGAGGACCGTGTCGAGCATGTCGATATCGTTGGCGACCGCGGCGATGGTCACCGCATCATAGGCGTCCCCGTCGAGCGCGTTCATGTCGGCGCCAGCTTCAGCGAGCGCCGCGACGGCGTCCTGGCGGGAGGCGTGGACGGCGACATGCAAGGGTGTTCGCCCGCGCCCGTCCACAGCCTCGAGGTCTTCGCCCTGCCCGGCCAACCTGCGGATCGCGGCCGCATCGCCGCGGTGCGCGGCGGCGTGCAGGCCTGCATATCTCGCGATCTCGCTCGCGGAAGGCGGGACCTGGGCAAGAGCCTTGCCCGCGAGGAGCGCGGCAAACGCCAGCACGAAGGCGAACACGATGACCGAAAAATTCAGGCCACACGGCAGATTTGTTCGCATCTCTCCGGACCTTCCCTCGTTCAACGACCGCGGTGCTGTTCAACGAAACCGGTGATCCGCGCCCACAAGGCTTCGTCGACGGAAAGGCTGTGGCCGCTGCCCGGCAGTTCGATCATCTCTTTCGGCCCCGGGGCTGCGGCGTAGAGCCTGCGTCCGAACCTCACGGGAATGACCGTATCACGATCGCCATGCAGGACGAGCAGCGGCACGTCGAGCGCACCGATCATCGACATGGAATCGAACTTATCCCTCATGAGCGCCCTCACCGGGATCCACCAGTATACCTCGGCGGCGATGTCCGCAGCCGAGGTGAAGGGCGCCTCGAGGACGAGCGCCATGGGCGGGCGTTCCGCGGCGAGCGCCACCGCCACACCGGTTCCGAGCGACTCGCCGTAATAGACGATGTCCTCCTGCTTCGCGCCGCGTTCATGAAGCGCGTCGAGCGCGGCGCGGGCGTCGCGGATCAGGCCGTCCTGGGTCGGTTTCCCGGTGCTCCCGCCGTAGCCGCGGTAACTGACGAGCAGCATGCCGTAGCCGCTCATCTGCGCGACCGCCATGCGCGGCCAGCGGTTCGCGATCGATCCGGCATTGCCATGGAAATAGAGAACGACGGGCGCCCCGTCGCGGGGAGGCGAATACCAGCCCACGAGGGTCTCCCCGTCCTGCGTCCCTATCTCGATGGCCTCGACGCCGGACAGTTCGACGTCTTCCGGCGCATACCGGTAGGTGTCGGGAAAATACTGCAGCTTGCGTTGCAGGAGAAACATCGCCGCGACCACCGCCAGATAAGCGACGGCGACAAATACCGCGATCTGTTTGGCGGCGTGCAGCACGGGTCAGAATTCGATGCCGGCCTGCGCCTTGACCCCGGACCGGAAGGGATGCTTGACCTGCGTCATGTCGGTGACGAGATCGGCAATCTCGATGAGTTCGTCCTTGGCATTGCGGCCGGTCACGATCACGTGCTTGTCCTCCGGCTTGTTCGACAGCACGTCCACGACCTCCTCGATGGGCAGGTAGTCGTAGCGCAGGACGATGTTGAGTTCGTCGAGCAGGACAAGGGCATATTCGGGGTTGGCGATGTGCTCCTTCGCGAGTTCCCACGCGGCGCGGGCCGCGGCGATGTCGCGTTCCCTGTCCTGCGTCTCCCAGGTGAAGCCCTCTCCCATCTTGTTGATCGTCACCAGTTCGGGGAACTTTTCGAGGATCACCCGCTCGCCGGTCTCCCACTTGCCCTTGACGAACTGGACCACGGCCACCTTCTTGCCGTGCCCCATGGTCCGGAAGACAACGCCAAAGGCCGCCGTCGACTTGCCCTTGCCCTTCCCGGTGTGGACCATGAGAAGGCCCTTCTCGATCGTCTTGGTGGCGAGGATCTTGTCGCGCGCGGCTTTCTTCTTGCGCATCTTGTCGGCGTGGCGCGCGTTGAGTTCTTCCTCGCTCAGGTGGGCCAGCTTGTCTTTCTTCGTCATGTCGGCACTCGCCTCCTCGTCTCCGGATCGCCGCTCGCGGCAAGCTTTTCAAGATCATATCGCGCGCTGTTGGACTTTGGCACCCAGAGCCCGCGCTCTACGGCTTCGCCCAGCCTGTCCGCCAGTTCGCGCAGGGCGTCGGGGTTTGCGTCGGCCATGAAGTCGCGCACCTCGTCATCGACCAGAAACGCCTGATACACGGCTTCGAAATGATGGTCCCGCACCGCACCCGTCGTGGCGGCAAAGGCGAACATGTAGTCCACCGTGGCCGTCAGTTCGAAGGCTCCCTTGTAGCCATGGCGCATGACGCCGCGTATCCATTTGGGGTTCACGACGCGCGCCCGCACCACGCGCCCGATTTCTTCCTCGAGCGTGCGCACGACCGGCCGGTCGGGTCGCGAGTGGTCGTTGTGATAGACCTTGGGACGCGCACCCGAAAGATGTTCCACGGCCGCCGTCATGCCGCCCTCGAACTGATAGTAGTCGTCGGAATCGAGCAGGTCGTGCTCGCGATTGTCCTGGTTGTGGACGACCGCCTCGAGACGTTCGAGCCGGCGGGCGAAGGTCTCCGTTTCGGGCCGTCCGTCCTGCCCCGAACCGTAGGCATACCCGCCCCAGACGAGATAGGCCCGGGCGAGATCGGCCGCATCCTGCCAGCCCTTCTCGTCTATCAGCGCCTGGAGTCCGGCGCCGTAGGCTCCGGGCTTGGAGCCGAACACGCGGAAACCCGCGCGCAGGGAGGCGGTGGCCTCGTCATCGCCCGCGTCCATGAAGCCCGCCTTTTCTTCCTTCATCCGCGCAGCGACTGGGTTCTTCGAAGCGGGCTCGTCCAGCGCGCCCACCGCACGCACGGCGGAATCGAACAGGTCGATCTGGGCGGGAAAGGCATCGCGGAAAAACCCCGATATGCGCAGGGTCACGTCGACGCGCGGCCTGTCCATGACGGACAGCGGCAGGATCTCGAACCCGGTCACCCGGCGCGAGGCATTGTCCCAGGTCGGCCGCGCCCCGATGAGCGCCAGGGCCTGGGCGATGTCGTCGCCCCCGGTGCGCATGTTCGACGTGCCCCAGGCGGAAAGCCCCATCTGGCGCGGCCATGCCCCGTGCTCCTGACGGTGGCGCTCCACGAGAAGCCCGGCCGATTTCCAGCCCAGCAGCCAGGCTGCCGGCGTCGGCACGGTGCGGCTGTCGACGGAGAAGAAATTGCGGCCCGTCGGCAGGACGTCCGCGCGTCCCCGCGTCGGTGCTCCCGACGGACCGGGGACGACGAAACTACCGTCGAGCGCGGCCAAGGCTCCCTCGATCTCCCGGCGTCCGCAGGCCGCCACGTCGGGCCCGATACGCTCGCGGATTTCGGCAAGGACTGCCGCGGTGCGTTCCCAGTCCCCGTCGCACGTCCCGGCCCCGTCGACCAGCGCACGGGCGAGCCCCTCGAGGCGTTCCACCGTATCGCCCGCCGTGCGCCAGGGCCCTGGTACAATTCCGTCGAGTTCGCCCGGTCGCACGCCGCGCCAGGGTGCGCCCATGTCGCAATCGAGCGGGTCGAAATCCTCGAGGCCCAGGTCCCGCGCAAGTGCGCGGATGATCGAGGCGTCGCCGCCCTCACCCGCGCCGCGCTGGACCCGTGTCAGGGCGACGAGCAGGTCGGTCTTCTGGTCGCCATCCGGCGACTTTCCGAAGATGTGCAACCCGTCACGGATCTGCATCTCCTTCAGTTCGCACAGATAGGCATCGAGCTTGCCGAGCGCTGTGTCGTCGTCTTCCCCCTGGGCAATGCCGCAATCGCTGTCGAGACCGGTCGACCGCATCAGATCGAGGATCTGGCCGCGCAGCAATGCGAGCCGGCGCGGATCGACGCCGGCGGCTTCGTAATACTCGTCGACGAGCGCTTCGAGATCCTTCAGCGGACCATAGGTTTCGGCCCGCGTGAGCGGCGGCGTGAGGTGGTCGATGATCACCGCCGACGTCCGCCGTTTGGCCTGCGTACCTTCGCCGGGGTCGTTGACGATGAACGGATAGACATGGGGCACCGGTCCCATCACCGCCTCGGGAAAACACTCCTGCGAGAGGGCGACCGCCTTGCCCGGCAGCCATTCGAGGTTTCCGTGCTTGCCCATGTGAACGAGCGCGTGGGTGCCGAACACTTCGCGCAGCCAGATGTAGAAGGCGAGGTAACCGTGCGGCGGCACGAGGTCGGGATCGTGATAGGTCTCCTTGGGATCGATGTTGTAGCCACGGGCGGGCTGGACGCCGACCACCAGGTTCGCGTAGCGGATCACCGGCAGGGCGAGGCCTGCGCGGTCGGCGAGGAAGAACGGATCGTCCTCCGGTTCGCCCCACTTCTGCGTCACCGCCGCGCGCACGGCGCCGGGCAAGGCCGCGAAGGCCGCGCGGTAGTCCGCCAGCGACAGCACCTCGCGCACGTCTCGGCCCGCCGTCTCGGCGTTGGTCGGCCCCGACAACAGGTCCGCCATGAGGGCACGGCCCGTACCGGGCGCAGCGCCGACGTTATAACCGGCTGTCTCCATGGCACGAACCAGCTCGGCCGTTCCGGCCGGTGTATCGAGGCCCACCCCGTTGCCGATCCGGCCGTCGCGGTTGGGATAGTTCGCGAGAACGATCGCGACCTTGCGCTGCGATACGGGCGTGCGGCCGAGCGCTGTCCACCGGGCGGCGAGCGCGCATGCGAACGCGACCCGGTCCGGACGCGTCGAATAGGCCACGACGGAACTCTGCGTGTCGGGGTCGAACCGCGCCTCGGACTTGAACGATACCGCGCGGGTGAGGACACGGCCGTCGACTTCCGGAAGCGCGACGTTCATGGCGAGATCGCGGGCCGAAAGGCCGTTCGCACCGTCCTCCCAGGTGGCCTCGTCGCTGCCGGCGAAGACGACCTGGAGCACCGGCCGG
Source organism: Hyphomicrobiales bacterium (assembly GCA_965227875.1). Lineage (GTDB taxonomy): Bacteria > Pseudomonadota > Alphaproteobacteria > Rhizobiales > JAJFHC01. The sequence continues at coordinate 3,285,991 of OZ245783.1, read as the reverse complement.
CCGGGCTGGTCGAGGGGGCTCGGCCTGCGCTCGCCGACGGGCGAGGACACGGCGAAACCTGTCGCATTGAGCACCACCTGTGGCGGCGCTGCGTCGAACAGCGTCTCCAGGGTCGCGGCCGAGACCGGGTCCTTCAGGCTCGAGACGAACACCGGCAGGGGATTGAGCTCCTCCGCCAGCAGCCCGTCGATCAGGGCGTCGACCGGCGAAAGGCTGCCGCCCTGGATGAGCGCGCGGTAGAACGTGAGGGCCGCGACCGGCGCGCCCTGCGTCCAGTGCGCCCGCAGGTCCTCGAGCGAAGCCCCGGTGCGGCCTGGCCAGTAGACCCCGGCCTTGAGCAGCGGCGAGGGTGCGGGCGGCTCCGGCGAACCGTCGAGAAGCGCGGACGCATAAAGCAGGAAGTTCCCCGCGTTCTCGGGACCGCCCTGGACAAGATACTGCCACAGCAGATGACACCGGTCGGGCGGCAGGGTGCAGTAAGGCTCCAGGGACGGGTCGGGCTGGTCGTCGCCGGGAAGGACGGCAAGCGCGATGTCGGCCTGCCTGCAGGTGCGCGAGAGCTGCTCCAGGCCATAGGGCCAGTACCCCTCTCCCCCCAGAAGCCGCACGACCACGAGCCGGGCGCCCGTCACGGTCTGTTCCATGTAGAGGTCGACGGACATGTTGTGGGCGAGGTGGAGGACGTTGGCGAGCCTCAGCGACGGCCCTTCGCCGCCAAGCCGGCGACGCGCCTCGGACAGTGCGGCCAGTTCCGTGTCGGCCGCGCTCAGGACGATGACGTCACCGGGCGACTGGGCGAGGTCGACGGCCTCGCTGCCGTCGTCGATTCGTCCGGGCTGGGCCTGGAGAAGGTGCACCGGCGCTAACCGAGCGCAGGCGCGGGATCAATGGCCGCGGCGATCGCGTCACGATCGAGCCCGGTTTCGCCGATCACGACGAGACGCGTCTTGCGGGCCTCGCCATCGGCCCATTCCCGGTCGAAATAGCTGTCGATCCGGCGGCCGACGGCCTGCACGACGAGACGCATGTCCTTGCCCCCGACCGCAACGAAACCTTTCAGGCGGAGGATGTCGTGTTCGGCGATCACTTCTGCGAGGCGGCTCTTGTAGGCTTCCGCGTCGGCAACCTCGCCCAGCGTGAGGACGAAGCTCTCGAATTCGTCATGGTCGTGCTCGTGGTCGGCGTCCTCGCCCTCGTGATGAAGCTCGTGGTGGGACTTGCGGGCGTCGATGTCGCTTTCAGATCCCACGCCAAGCCCGAGCAGCACGCCCGCATCGATGCCGCCGCCGACCGATTTCACCACCTTCACGGCACGGGGGACACGGCTCTCGACATCGCCGCGCACGGTTTCGAGCGTCGCCTCGTCGACGAGATCCGCCTTGTTGAGGATGATCATGTCGGCACAGGTGAGCTGGTCCTCAAAGAGCTCTTCCAGCGGGCTTTCATGATCGAGCGCATCGTCGGCCTCGCGCTGGCGGGCGACGGCGGTTTCGTCCTCGGCGAACCGGCCCTGCGCGACCGCGTGCGTATCGACGACGGTGACCACGCCGTCCACCGTCACCCGGGTGCGGATCTCGGGCCAGTTGAAGGCACGCACGAGCGGCTGGGGCAGTGCCAGACCCGATGTCTCGATGACGATGTGGTCGGGCCGCTCGTCACGTTCGAGCAACGCCGTCATGGTCGGCACGAAATCGTCGGCTACGGTGCAGCAGATGCAGCCATTGGTCAGCTCGACGATGTCGTCTTCCGTACAGGTCTCGTCACCGCAGCCCTTCAGCACGTCGCCGTCGATGCCGAGATCGCCGAACTCGTTGATGATGAGCGCGATGCGCCGGCCCCTGGCATTCGCCAGCAGGTTGCGGATCAGCGTGGTCTTGCCGGCGCCGAGAAACCCGGTGACGACCGTTGCTGGTATCTTCGTGTGTTCCATCGGGGTTCTTCCTATCCCTGTTTCATTGCGAGAGGCAGCCCGGCGGCGAGGAAATAGACGTCCGTCGCCGCAGCCGCGATCATCTGGTGGAGCCGGCCCGCGTGGTCGCGAAACGCCCGGGCCATCTGATTGTCGGGAACGATGCCGAGACCGACCTCGTTCGATACCATCACCACGCGGCCGTCGAGCGCCGCCGCCGCGTCCGCAAGCCGACGGCACTCCGTGTCGACATCGCGGTCCGCAGCCATGAGGTTGCTGACCCAAAGGGTGAGACAGTCCACGAGCACCGCGCCCTCGCGGCTGACCACAGGCAGGAGGGCGTCGACGAGGTCGAGCGGTTCCTCGACCGTGGACCATCGGTCGCCCCGGTCGTGCCTGTGCCGGGCGATCCGGTCTGCCATCTCCCCGTCGCGGGCTTCGGCGGTGGCCAGGTATGTGGCCGGGCCGCCGGTGTCGAGCACCAGCCCTTCGGCAAATGCCGTCTTGCCGGACCGCGCACCGCCCAGAACGAGCGTCACCCCATGCATGAGCGGGCGGGTCATCAGGCGCGCACCTCCCGCCGGGAAGGTTCCACTGCGCGGTCACCGATTGGCAGGCGCGCAGTGCACGTAGCCACTTGGCATCCAGCCCCGTGTGCGAACTTTCGCGACGCCGCCGCGGCACCATGCAGGAGATTGTCCATACCGGATACCGCTAGCGAACGGCCACGGCGTGCGGCCGCGACACGGGGCATGGCATCCGCCAAGTCACCACCCGGCCGACGCAGCTGAAATCCGGGCGTTCGAGATGGCCTGATTCGTGAATGGCCGCACGCACGGCGGCATGATCGGTCTGTCCTGAATCGAGCATAACAACCTCCGCGTTGCCCGGTATTCCAGTGCCGTCGAAACGGCGCCTGAATGGCAGGTCTCCTGGCTCGCGGCTCTCCGGCTTCACCCGCCTTCCCGGATCCCGGACTCCGCCGGCCATCCAGTGGCATATCGGGTGTCGCCTCACCGCCCTACAGTCGCGGGGTCGGCTGCGGTTTTCGCCGCCTTTCGGGCGGGCTCGTCCGCATTCCCTTTTGATCCTCGGGCCTGTGGCCCTTCGAGGAACCATTCACGCGCCGAGTAACCCACCGCCCTCCGGTCTTGTCAACCGAAACCTGACGGATGCCTGGCGGCATCGAGGAGGCCGTCCACGTCGAGTGCGTTCTCGAGGCCTTCCGCGAGGTCGTCGAGGGCGGTTTCCACACCCCGGCGATAGTCGAATTCCTGGTCGGCGCCCGCGCCCATACCGGCGATATATGCCCGCCGGAACGCGTCGGCTTCGAAAAGCCCGTGCATGTAGCAGCCGCTCACCAGGCCATCGGGCGAGACCGCCCCGTCCGGCCGGTCCGGCATGTCGAGCATGGGCCGGGCGCAATCGGGGCCCTCGGTCCGGCCCATGTGTATCTCGTAGCCTTCGACAGCCAGGCCGCCCCGCCTTGTCGCGGCACGCACTTCGCGCACCACCTTGTGGGGCTCCAGCACGGTCTCGACATCGAGCAGGCCGAGCCCTTCGTCGTCGCCCGGCGGGCCCTCGATCCCTTGCGGATCGCTGACGCGCCGGCCGAGCATCTGGTATCCCCCGCAGATGCCGAGCACACGCCCGCCGCGCCGGACATGGGCCGCCAGGTCGACGTCCCATCCGTTCGCCCTGAGAAAGGCCAAATCCGACAGGGTCGACTTGCTGCCGGGCAGGACGACGAGACCGGCTTCCGCGGGGAGCGGATCGCCCGGCCGGACGAAAACCAGCTCGATGCCGGGCTCGGCCTGGAGAGGTGCGAAATCGTCGAAATTGGCGATGCGGGCAAGCAGCGGCACCGCGATCACGGGTCCGGGTTTGCCGGAAGACACGAAGCGGTCGAGGACCACGGAGTCCTCCGCCGGCAGGCGGCCGGCCGCAGCCAGCCAGGGCACGACACCGAAACACGGCCAGCCCGTGTGTTCGCCGATCGATATCAGCCCGTCGTCGAACAGGCTCACGTCGCCGCGAAACTTGTTGATGACGTACCCGGCGACCCGGTCGCGATCGGCGGGATCGAGGATCGCGTGGGTGCCGACAAGGCTCGCGATGACCCCGCCGCGGTCGATGTCTCCCACCAGCACCACCGGTGCGCCGACGGCCGACGCGAAGCCCATGTTCGCGATGTCGTTGGCGCGAAGGTTGATTTCCGCCGGGCTTCCCGCGCCTTCGACCACGACGACGTCCGCCTCGGCGGTCTGGCGCGCGAAGCTGTCCTTCACCGCATCGAGGAAACCCGCCTTCATGGTCTGGTAGTCGCGCGCACCGGCCACGCCGGACACCTGTCCCTGGACGATGACCTGTGCGCCTGATCCGGACTGGGGCTTGAGCAGGACCGGGTTCATGTGCACGCTCGCCGGCACGCCGCAGGCCAGCGCCTGAAGCCACTGACCGCGGCCGATCTCTCCGCCGTCGGCGGTAACCGCGGCGTTATTGGACATGTTCTGCGGCTTGAACGGCCGGACCCGGTGGCCGCGGCGGGTCAACAGGCGGCAGAGCCCGGCCACGAGGACCGTCTTGCCGACGTCCGACCCCGTTCCCTGCAGCATCAGGACCTTGGCGTTGTTCATGGCTGTCCATAAACCGAACGGCGGCACGGGAAAAGCCTTCAAACCATCCGGCGGCGTTAATTCCGGGGAAAGAAAATGTCCGCATAATGCTGCGAGCCGACGGCCGATGCAGGCCCGCCGGAGATCACGCAGCTACCTGAGTTGGGACACCATGGCCAAGGCCTATTTTCACAAGAACCAGCGTGTTTACGTCAAACCCGTGGGCACATGGGCGCAGGTCGAACGCGTCAACCCGCAATGGGCGAAGGGCGTGGAAGAACCGATCAAGGTGACCTATGACTGCGGCATGGGCCGTGATTTCGGGGCGGACGAGCTGGTTCCGGAGGACGTGGCCTCGACGCGCGATGTCACCGGCGGAGCCGAGCAATGGCGCCTGGTGCGTGGCCAGAACAAGTGGCGTTCCGAAGCCGAATGCGCCAACCATCCCTTTCCAGGCACCTATCCCGTCGTCGTGACGGGCGACCGCGACTGGGGCGGCTGGCGGGTGCCCGGGGCCGAGTACGATCTCGATCCCCTGCGCATCGAATTCCAGGCCAAGGTCATCGCGAACGCCCTCGAATGCGTCGACGTGCTGCGCAAGATCCACGATCATGCCGAGGAGTCGCCGGAAAACGTATCGGACCGGCTGGCGGACCTGATGATGCGCGTGCGCAACGTGCTCAAGGAAATCGAATCCTGACATCGTCCGTAGGCACGGGCACACCGGGGCGCATTCGCGGACCGCGGGGCCTTTTTGCTTGAAGTCGGACGCCGATTCTCCCAGACATTGAGGCGAATTCCATCCACGCCTCCGCCTCAAGCGCGCTCCACGAGAAACCGGACACATGTCGAGAACCGATACGCCGCAGACCATCTACCTCAAGGACTACACGCCCAGCCCCTACCTGATCGACGAGATCATGCTCGATTTCCGCCTCGCCAGCGAGGCGACACGGGTCCGCGCCACGATGTCGGTGCGGCCCAACCCGGCGTCGAAGGAAACGGGGGCGCCTCTCGTCCTCGACGGGGAAAAACTCGAACTCAAGGGCGTGCAGATCAACGGCATCCTCCTGGCGCAGGGTGAATACACGGTCGACGAAAGCTCGCTGACCATCCCGAACGTGCCGCAGAAGCAGTTCGATCTCGTCGTCGACACGGTATGCAATCCCAGCGCGAACACGGCGCTTTCGGGGCTGTATCTGTCCGGCGGCAATTACTGCACCCAGTGCGAGGCGGAGGGCTTCCGGCGCATCACCTACTATCTCGACCGGCCGGACGTGCTCGCCGTGTTCACCGTCCGGATCGAGGCGGGACAGGCCCAGGCGCCTGTCCTCCTGTCGAACGGCAACCTCGTGCAGACCGGCGCGGTCGAGGGCACCGAACGGCACTTCGCGATCTGGCACGACCCGCATCCCAAGCCCGCCTACCTCTTCGCCCTCGTGGGCGGCGACCTTGCCTGCGTCAAAGACACGTTCACGACCGCATCCGGACGCGAAGTCGACCTCAGGATCTACGTCGAGCACGGCAAGGAAGACCGCTGCGACTACGCGCTCGACGCGCTCAAGCGGTCCATGCGCTGGGACGAGGAGCGGTTCGGAAGGGAATACGATCTCGACATCTTCATGATCGTCGCCGTCAGCGACTTCAACATGGGGGCCATGGAGAACAAGGGCCTCAACATCTTCAACGACAAGTACGTCCTGGCGCGCCCCGACACGGCCACCGACGCCGACTACGCCAATATCGAGGCGATCATCGCGCACGAGTATTTCCATAACTGGACCGGCAACCGCATCACCTGCCGGGACTGGTTCCAGCTCTGCCTCAAGGAAGGGCTGACGGTCTTCCGGGACCAGGAGTTCTCTTCCGACATGAGGTCGCGCGCGGTCAAGCGGATCGCCGACGTGCGCCTGTTGCGCAGCCACCAGTTCCCCGAGGACGCAGGCCCGCTTGCGCATCCCGTCCGGCCCGACTCCTACATGGAGATCAACAATTTCTATACGGCCACCGTCTACGAGAAGGGCGCGGAACTCGTGCGCATGATGCACACGCTTCTCGGTCCCGAGAAATTCCGCAGCGCCATGGATCTCTATTTCGAGCGCCATGACGGCGAGGCGGCGACGGTCGAGGATTTCGTGCGCTGCATGGAAGACGCCGGAGGACGCGACCTGACACTGTTCCGCCGCTGGTACTCCCAGGCCGGTACACCGGAGGTCACGGTTTCCAGCCGCTACAACGCGGCCCAGAATGCTCTCGAGCTTTCGCTCACGCAGATGACGCCCCCCTCGCCCGGCCAGTCCACCAAGGAACCGGTTCACATCCCTCTTGCCGTCGGTCTTGTCGACACCGACGGCAGGGACATGGATGTCCGCATGCCGGCTGGCAAGAACGCGCCGGCGGACGTCATCGAACTGACCGACCGGGAACAGACATTTCGTTTCGAAGGCGTAACGAGCCGCCCTGTGCTGTCGATCAATCGCGGTTTTTCGAGCCCGATCCGCCTCAACACCCAGCAGCGGGAAGACGACCTCCTGTTTCTCGTGTCCCACGACAGCGATCCCTTCAACCGCTGGGAAGCCGCCCAGAGCTATGCGACCGACCTTCTGCTCGGCATGACGAAGGCGGTGAGAAACGGTGAAAAACCGCGCAAGGGCGCCCGCTTCGCCGAGGCCGTGCGCCACATCCTCGGCGACCCGGACCTGGAACCCGCATTCGTCGCCCAGATCCTGACCCTGCCCGGCGAATCCGATCTCGCCCGCGAAATCGGCCGCGACGTCGACCCGACCGCGATCCATGCGGCTCGTGAACACCTGCGCGCTTCCCTCGCGGTCCAGCTCGAAAAGGACCTTTCCCGCGTCTACGAGGAGACGCGCTCGGAAGAACCCTATTCACCCGACGCGGCGGCAGCAGGAAGGCGCGCCCTGCGCAACCTGGTGCTCGGATATCTCGCCCTACTGCCCGGCGGAATCGGCCGCGCCTACGCGCATTTCGAGCAGGCGGGCAACATGACCGACCGCATGGCCGGTCTTCAGGTGCTCGCCTCGACGGATTCAGCCGAACGGGACCGGGCGCTCGGGGAATTCCACGACGCCTGGACCGGAGACCACCTGGTCCTCGACAAGTGGCTGTCGCTGAATGCGCTGGGCCCCGAAGCGACCGTCGTCGAGCATGTCCGCGAAACGATGTCCCATCCGGCCTTCACGCTGACCAACCCGAACAAGATGCGCGCCCTCATCGGAACGCTGGCTTCGTCCAACCCGGCCGGCTTCAATCGCGCCGACGGAGAGGGGTTCAGACTGGTGGCCGATGTGGTGCTCGAACTCGACGGCCGCAACCCCCAGGTGGCGGCACGGCTGGCCGGCGCGTTCCGCAGTTGGAGGGCGCTCGAATCGGGCCGCCGCGCCATGGCCGAAGCCCAATTGAAACGCATTCAAGCGGCATCCGGCCTTTCCGGAGATACTTACGAAATAATAACCAAAACGCTTCAGTAACGATTTCCGGAGTCAAATCAGTCAGCTAGCATGTCTTAGTCCGGCCGGTCGGTTTTCGGCCCCGCCTTGTTACTGGACAAGCCAGCCGTTTTTCGAATCAATAGGACATGATTCGAGGGCTGAGCGAGGCCCGGCGCGAAGACTTTTTCCGGTGTGGAGAGAGGAATCGGGGCCGGTCCGTTCATGGGGCAAGCTGCACCGACTGACCGAATGGGGCCGTACGGTTTCGTTCCGTACAGGCGTATCCTGTGGCGCCTTCGAATGTCGCAAGTGTGTTGCGTACCGATTCGGCGATTAACCGCGTTATTGACAAGGGACCAGGACGTTGGCGCGCACACAGTTGGGTGAACTGTTCTCGCAAGCCCGGACGGCGGGTCTGCCGGCATCTGTCGCCATCTACAAGAAGATCACGCTTTCGGAGCCGACCCTGCGCCGGCTGATCCGCGCGCTCGTCATCATTTTCCTCATCAGCCTCGCCACCGCCCTCATCCTGCATCTCTATGCCCGGCGTCAGGAGACCATGCGCGATGCGGCCGAGCAGACCCGGCTGGTCGCCGACATCGCCGCCGTCAGCCTCGCCCAGAGGCTTTCCGCCGGTCTGGGCGACGGCCTCATCCCCACGGACCCGTCCGCGCGCGACCTTACCGAGGCGCTTCCCGTCACGTCGCCCGACGACGGTCGAATTGTGCTGGCCACCGACGCGGCAGGATATGTCTCGGCGGCCGCACCGGCCTCGTCCCCCTATGCGGGCCTGCGCCTGATCGACATCCTGCCCGGCGAAGTCCTGCGTGACGCCACGTCGGGGATCCACCGGGTGAGCCTGCCGGACGGTTCGGACGCGATCGCCACCGTCCGTGCTCTCGGACGCCACCCGGGACAGGTCGCCATCATCCACCCCACCGGCGCCATCCTCGACCGCTGGACGCGCGATGCCACCGTCTATTGCAGCCTTTTCCTGGCGACGGGGCTGGTCATCCTGCTGATCACCGCGGCGTTCTACTGGGAGGCCACCCGGGCCAACGATTCGGACGACACCCTGCTTGTCGCCACGACGCGTCTCGACAAGGCGCTCGACCGCGGCCGCTGCGGCCTGTGGGACTGGGACATCTCGCGCGGGCATATCTTCTGGACCCGGTCGATGTTCGACATGCTGGGCCTGGGCCAGCGGCATGGCCTGTTGTCCTACGGCGATCTTTCCGACCGGCTGCATCCCAACGACCAGGACCTGGATCGCCTGATCGAGACCATGATCCGAAACAAGGAAACCGCGTTCGACAAGGAACTGCGGCTGCGCCACGAGGACGGTCACTGGGTCTGGCTTCGGGCGCGGGGCGAACTCACCTTCGCGCCGGGGGACCATGCCCCTCACCTCGTCGGCATCGCCATCGACATCACGGAAAAGAAGCTTGCGGATGCGCGCACGGCCGAAGCGGACATGCGGCTGCGCGACGCCATCGAGACGATTTCCGAAGCCTTCGTCCTGTGGGACAACGACAACCGCATGGTGATGTGCAACAGCAAGTACCAGCAGTTCCACAACCTGCCGGCAAGCGTCGTGGCGGCCGGCACGCGCTATGACGATGTGGTCCGCAGCGCCAAGGAACCGGTGGTGCGCACCCGCATTTCCATGAGCGAGGACGACGCGGATGCCGGGTCCACCTTCGAGGTGCAGCTGGAGGACGGGCGCTGGCTGCACATCAACGAACGCAGGACCAAGGATGGCGGCTTCGTGAGCGTCGGCACGGACATCACCTCGCTCAAGAACCACGAAGAGCGCCTGATGGACAGCGAACGCGAGCTGATGGACACGGTGCGCGACCTCCAGGGCTCGCGCGCGACGCTCGAGCGCCAGGCCCAGCAGCTTGTCGACCTCGCCGAGAAATATTCGATGGAGAAGACCCGCGCGGAGTCCGCGAACCGGTCCAAGTCGGAATTCCTGGCCAACATGAGCCACGAACTGCGCACGCCGCTGAACGCGATCATCGGCTTTTCCGAGGTCATGCAGTCGGAGCTCTTCGGCCCCATGGGCTCCGAGAAGTATTTCGAGTATTCCCGCGACATCAACAAGAGCGGCCAGTACCTGCTCGACGTCATCAACGACATCCTGGACATGTCCAAGATCGAGGCCGGACGGGTGACCCTGGATCTGCAGGCAACGGCACTGTCGCGGATCGTCGAGGACTGCATCCGCATCGTCGGACCGCGGGCCTCCGAAGAGCAGATCGAGATCACCAACGCGGTCGACCCCGAACTGACCGCACGGGTCGACGCCAGGTCGCTGAAACAGGTGATCCTCAACCTGATGAGCAATGCGGTGAAGTTCACGCCGGCGAGCGGGAGCGTGACGGTGGAGGCCAAGGGCGACGAGCGTCAGGTCGGCATCGCGATCCGCGACACGGGCATCGGCATCCCCAAGGCGGACATCGAAAAGCTCGGCCGCCCGTTCGAGCAGGTCGAGAACCAGTTCACCAAGTCGCGCAGCGGCAGCGGCCTCGGACTGGCGATCTCGCGCTCACTGGTCGAACTGCATGGCGGCCTGCTGCATATCGAGAGCACCGAAGGCGAAGGCACGACGGTGACGATCCTGCTTCCCAAGGAAGGCCTGAAACCGCCGCGCCGGCGCACCTCCGAAGCGAGGGCGCAGGCGAACTGACCCAGGTTCGCACGTATCCGCCTTCCCTACAGACCTCTCACTCCCCGAAAACCGGAACCCTGGCCGGGCTCGACACCTGACCGACTTACTCAGGCGCCGTCCCTGCCGGCCGCGCGGATGGCAACCCCTCCGGCGTCGGTCGTCGACTCCTTCTTCTTTTTCGTTCCCGATTTCTTCTTGCGCTTCCGGCGTTCGAGCTGCTCGGCGAGCTTTTCGCGCTCATCGGCCGTCATCGCGGAGATGAGCTCGACGATCATGGTTGTGCTGACATCGCGCATTTCGGTGCGGGCCAGTTGCACGTCCCTGAAGGCGGCCTCGAGCTTCGACCGGTCGAGCCGGCTCTCGCGGACGACGGCGGCGAGCCTGCGGCGCGCCGCGTCCAGCCGTTCGGCATGGGGCTCGAAGGTGTCGCGGTAGCCCCGGACGATCTTGCGCAGTTCCTTGCGCCGCTCCTTGTCGGCGCTGCGCATCATCTTGCGGCTGTCGACCTGGGCATCGATGATCTTCGGCAGCCGGGCCAGCCGTTTGCCGGTGTTGGCCTGCCAGAGCTTGGTCGCGATGACGCCGACGATGAAGAAGTTGATCGCAAGCGACAGGACGAGACCGATCCCGAGCCACTTGACGGCATTGTGCGGAAAGGCCCCAGAGCTTGCGGGACCCGATGCGGCATCCTTGTCACTCATAGCCCGTCCTCATCCTCCACGAGATCAAACAGCAGCAGGTCGACCATATATTCTTCCGCGGTCCGGTCATCGCTTATGGCGGGATCGTAGAAGCCTGGAAAGACAATGTCCGAATAGGGCGACGCACCGGCAACGAGGCCCAGCATGAGAGAGGCCGCGATCAGTCCGGCCGCCGAGGGCCACAAGCCCGAAAACGTCGTTTGCGCGCGCGGCGCAACGGGCCGGGGCGTCATCGGTATGATGTCGGCCGAAGGACCGGCAGATCGTCCCGACGCGGCTGCGGCACGCAGGATCCGGTCCACGGAACCTTTCGGGGGAACCGGCGCGGGCACCGCATCCAGGAGCCGGTCGAGCGCGGCTTCCTCGCGCAATGCCTTTCCGGCCGGTCCGACTCCGTCGCGCAGGCCGGCCAGCGCCGCCCGTTCCTCCGGCGGCCAGCGGCTTTCGTCGGCACCGTAGGCTTCCACGATTTCGGCCAGACGCGACAAATGCCCGTCCCGGCCCTTGTCCGTACGAGAGGTCATGTCAGTTCGGCCCTTGTCCAGCTAATGTCATTCAAGCTTCACCATGCTTCATTGTGTCATTCATGCCCCCCGTCGTCGATCAGCGCCTGCCATTCGTCGCTGAGCAGTTCCTTCAGCTTGCGCCTGGCGCGGGCAAGCAGCGATTCGAGCGCGTCGACGGTCACGCCCAGCAGCTCGGCCGCTTCCCGGTTCGACAGGTCCTGGTAGTAGGTGGCGACCAGGGCCAGTCGCTGGCGTTCCGGCAGGGATGAAATGGCGGCCTCCACCCGCTCGGCCAGCTGCCCCTGAAACAGCTGCGCGTCGGGGCCCGCCGCATCGTCGGGTGTGTCCGGTATCTCTTCGACGGGAACCGGCACGCGTTTGCGCAGACGGTCGATGCAGCTGTTGGCCGCCACCCGGTACAGCCATGTGGAGAACTTCGCCCCACCGCTCTGCCATGCCTCCGGTTTCGTCCATACCTTGAGAAAGACCTCCTGGGTCCTGTCCTCCGCCTCCCCGTCGTCGCCGAGCATGCGCCGGCAAAGGGCAAACACGTTCGGGTGATGCCGGGCGACGAGGACACCGAAAGCGTCGGCGTCCCCATCGGCGATCCGCGTGAGCAATGACGCGTCGGCATCCTGATCCCGCGCTGGAGATGCGGCGGAGCGCATGTCATCGGCGTCGCCCTCCGCGTCTGGATCGTCCTGCCTCACAAGCGCCCACCCCATAGCCGGAACCTATTGCCGGGCGGCCTTGTCCCTGTCCGTTCGCCTGGCCCCCCGGCTGGTGCGACGGTAGGTTTGCATTTCGTCACGGGAAATGCCACCGCTCGCATCCGCGTCGATCGCCGTGAACATGCCACCGGTCCGGGCGACGATTTCCTCCCTGCTGATGGTGCGGTCGCGATTTGCGTCGAGGCGCCGCAAGAGCCGTTCACGCTGCCTGGCCAGCCCCTCCATCAGGCGCTGGTCGATTTCCTCCACGGTGGCGATGCCGTCGTTGTTGCGATCCAGCCTGAGGAAATTGCGGATGGCGAAAGCGTCCGCCTCCGTCCGCGATACCTGCTGGTTGCGGTCGGCATCCGCACCGCGAAACCAGCGCGCGCCCACCCTGTATTCGGCGGCCTGCGCCACGACCGTGAAACCGGTCAGCCCCGCCAAGAGACAGGTGGTCACGTTAAGTCCGCATTTACCAATAAGGTTCATAGTCCGCCTCCGGTCGCACAGGCTCATATTGGCCGATACCGGTAATACGGACTACGTGCCGGAGGCCCGTCGCAGGCGCCGCAAAAAAGTTTCTCCACGATGCGACGGACGACCCTTCTTCAGATTTCACTTTAAAATCAAACTGTCAAAAATTTTAATTAACTATCTGTTCATAAAGTTTTTTCGTCTTGGCTTCAGTGTCACTTAAAGTCGATTCAAGGACATTGAAATCCGGGGCATCGCCGGCCCTCGCGAGAAGGCGCCGAAGCCCTTCGGGCGCCGTTGCCGCTTCGAACTTTCCACTCATGGACAGCCTCAGGATCTGCGTCAGCCGGTGAAGCAGCGCGCATGAACGCACCAGTCCGTCATGCTGATCCGGGTGCAGGAGACCGGCGTCGTGGAGGTTCGAGATCGCCTCGGCTGTGTTCGTCGAGAGGATCTCCGGACGGTCCGCGGCATGAACGATCTGGAGGTACTGCACGGTGAACTCCAGGTCGACGAGGCCGCCCCTGACATATTTCAGCTCCCAGGGATCGGTCGAACCTTTCTCGCCGTCGATGCGCTCGCGCATGCTGCGCACGTCCCCGGTCGTGGCCGTCCGGTCGCGTGGCCGGCACAGGGCATCGCGTATGGCATCCGAGATCCTGTCGCGCAGGCCCGCGTCCCCGGCCACGGCACGTGCCCGCGTCAGCGCCAGCTTTTCCCATGTCCACGCCGACGAGTTCTGGTAGTCGACGAAGGTCGCCAACCGGGTGGCGATCGGCCCCGAGTTTCCGGATGGCCGGAGCCGCATGTCGACCTCGTAGAGACTGCCCTCGGCGGTCGGCGCGGAGAGTGCCGAGATCAGCCTCTGGGTCAGGCGCGCGAAATATGTTCCCGCCATCAACGGCCGGTCTCCGTCCGACTGCTGCGCGTCCTCGTCATGGTCGTAGACGAGCATCAGATCGAGATCGGACGCGGCAGTCATTTCCCGTCCGCCGAGCTTGCCCATGGCGACGATGGCCACCCTGCCTCCCGGCATCCTGCCGTGACGCAATGCCATGTCCTCGATGACACAGTCGAGCAGACCGTCAATTATCGTTTCGGCAAGCGCTGAGTAGGCAGCGCCCGCTTCCGACGCCGAGGCCGTGCCGGTCAGGACCTGGACGCCGATCCTGAAATACTGCTCGTTGCCGAACTGCCGGGCGAGATCCAGACCGGCTTCGAGGCTTCCGGTGCCGCGGATGCGGTCTCCGACAAGTTCGTCGAACTGAGCGCGGTCCGGCAGCGGACCGAAATAGTCGGGGTCGAGCACCGCATCGAGCACCTGGGGCTTGCGTCCCAGCATGCCGGCGAGCCGCGGCGCGGTGCCCATCACGTTGGCGAGCAGCTCCAGCAGTTTCGGGTTGGACCACAGGAGCGAAAAGAGCTGCACCCCGGCGGGCAGGCCGGCAACGAACCGGTCGAAGGAAAGAAAGGCCCGGTCCGGGTCTGAGGTGCGCGACAGCGCTCTCAGGAGCGCCGGCATGAGTTCCGTCAGCTTTTCCTTCGCGCGCGCGCTCCGGGTTGCCGGATAACGCCCGAAATGCCACCCGCGGATGGCCGCCGACACTTCCGACGGACTGGAGAAACCCATGCCGTAAAGCGTCTCGATGGTATCGGGGTCGTCATCCCCGCCGGTGAAAACGAGACTGCCCTGCTGATCGCCAAGGCTCGGCGCATGTTCGAAGAGCGCCGCATAGTGGTTCTGGACCGTGTCGAGATACTGCAGCAGTCGCGCGGCGAACACATCCCGCGACGGTTCGCCGGCAAACCTGGAGAACCGCTCCAGCGCCTCGACGTCGGCCGGCAGGCTGTGGGTCTGTTCGTCGGCCTGCATCTGGATGCGGTGTTCCACGTGCCGCAGGTACAGGTAGGCCTCACGCATGTCCTCGGCGACGCCGGGCTCGATCCAGTCGTTCTCCGCAAGCGTCGCGAGCATATCGAGCGTTCCCCGTCCGCGAAGGTGAGGCGCCCTGCCCCCGGCGATGAGCTGCTGTGTCTGTACGAAAAACTCGATTTCCCGGATTCCGCCGCGCCCGAGCTTGATGTTGTGGCCGTAGACCGCGATCTCGCCATGGCCCTTGAAGGCATGGATCTGGCGTTTCATGGAGTGCACGTCGGCAATCGCCGCATAGTCCAGGTACTTGCGCCAGACGAAGGGAGCGAGACGCTTGAGAAACGCTTCACCGGCCGCGATGTCGCCCGCGGCCGCGCGTGCCTTGATCATGGCCGCACGCTCCCAGTTCTGTCCGAGGCTTTCGTAGTACTGGGCCGCGGCCTCCATGGCGATGGCCACGTTCGTCGCCCTGGGATCGGGCCGCAGGCGCAGGTCGACGCGGAAGACATAACCGTCCCTGGTGCGATCCTGCAGCAGTTTCGCCATGCCGCGCGTGATCCGGACGAAGAATTTCGCAGGCTCCACGTCGTCGGCGAGGCACTCGGTCTGCGGATCGTAGAAAACGATGAGATCGATATCGCTGGAATAGTTGAGCTCGTATGCCCCGTACTTGCCCATGGCGAGCACCACGTAGCTCCCTGACGCAGAAGGCCTGTCCGCCGCGGCAGGCGTCCATTTGCCGTCACGGGCAGCCTTCGCGAAGAGCCAGTCCAGCGCGCCATTGAGGGCGGCGTCAGCGAAGCGGGTCAATGCGTCCGTGACTTCCATGACCGACCAGGTCCGGGACAGGTCCGCCACGGCGATCGCCAGCGACGCCTGGGCCTTGGCACGGCGCAGAGCCGACATGACCTCGTCTTCCGTCGCTTCAAGTCCGGGATCCCGGGCCATCCGCACCGCCTCGGCGAAAACACCATCCGGCCCGTTCTCCAGGATTTCGGCGAACACATCGGGTTCCCGCTCCATGAGAGACACCAGATGCGGCGAAGAATCGTAGACGAGGTCGATCAGACGCCTTACCGCGGGAAACCGGTCCGCCAGGCCGCTGAGCCGAATCCCCGAGGGGGTATCGTTGAGCAGGCCGTCGTTGAGTCTCAGCGATGTCTCGGGATCGAGCGGTTCGGGAAGCAGGTCCAGTTGCGCGCAGAAGTGTTCCGACATGACAGCCTTTCGATCGATTGAAGGCCGCCATCATGCCAGAGCGGGAAAACACGTTCCCGCATTATTTCTCCGTCGCCGTCCCCATGACGGGCAGGGACAGCACGGCGCGCAGGCCCGGCGAACTGTCCTCGAGGACCAGATCCCCGCCATGCAGCCGGGCGATCCCTCTCACGAGGCTGAGGCCGAGTCCGCTCCCCGGGGACGACCGGCTCGTGTCGAGCCGGACATAGCGTTCCATCGCCCGCGCCCGGTCACCTTCGGCGATGCCCGGGCCGCGGTCGGAGACCGACACCCGGACAAGATCATCCTCCCGTTCTGCCGAAACAGTGACGGTGACGACGCCGTCCGCATCCGCGCCGTGGCGCACCGCATTGTCGAGGAGGTTGGACACCGCCTGGGAAAGCAGCTGGCGGTCACCACGCACCCAGGGCACCGAACGGAGATCGCGCGAAAGTCGGCCGCCGGCATCCTCGAGGATCGGATCGTAGAGTTCGCAGATGTCTTCGAGCAGCGCGCCCAGGTCGACCTCGGTCATGGTCGTTCTCGCCTCGCCGGCCTCGGTGCGGGCGATGCTCAACAGGGCGTCGAACGTCTTGAGGAGCGCGTCGGCCTCGCCGATGGTCCGCAATAGGGCCTCGCGCTGCGATTCCGCGGGCGCATCCGCGTCACGCAGGACCTCTTCGAGACGGGCCCGCATCCGGGTGAGCGGCGTCTTGAGGTCGTGCGCGACGTTGTCGGTCACCTCGCGCATGGCCGTCATCAGCCGCTCGATCTGGTCGAGCATCTCGTTGAGGCTGGTCGCCAGCCGGTCGAGTTCGTCCCCGGTCCCCGTCACGCGCATCCGCCCGCTCAGATCTCCCCGCATGATCGTCCGGGTGGTCTCGCTGATGGCGTCGACCCGGCCGAGGAAGTTCCGGCTGATCAGGAACCCGCCGACCAGCCCCAGCACCAGCATGGGCCCGATCGCCCAGTAGAAGGATTGCCGGATCAGTCCGGCGAACAGCCGCCTGTCGTGGACGTCCCGGCCCACGAGAAGCAGAAAACCGCCGGGAAGGCGGAAGAGATAGGCGCGGGCATCGTGCAGGTCCTTGCTCTCCCCGCCCGCCGGCCTGTAGGGAAACTCGACCCAGCCTTCCCCGGCGGGCAGGTTCTCGGGCGGTGCGGACAGGTTGCCGCCCACCTTGCGGCCGACGAAATCAGCCAGCAGGTAGATGCTGTCGCCCGCATCCCTGCTCCGGGCGTTGATGGTGGCCAGAAGACGCCTGAGACCGCCCTGGCCGTACTGTTCAGCCAGACCGGTGATTTCTGCGCGAATGGTGTCGTCGGTCTGGCGCTCGAGCAGGCCCGCCGTGTTCCAGTAGATATAGGCCAGCACCGCCCCGGACGATATGGCGAAGAGCAGGAGGTAGACCGCGACCAGCTTGAAGGTCGAGGTCCGCAGGAGCTTGAAACTAAGCGCCGTCATCGCGCAGGGAGTAACCCGCGCCACGCACGGTGTGAAGCAGCGGGGTGTCGAACTCCTTGTCGATCTTGGCGCGCAGCCGCGAAATGTGCACGTCGATCACGTTGGTCTGCGGGTCGAAATGATAGTCCCACACGTTCTCGAGCAGCATGGTTCGCGTGACCACCTGGCCAGCATGTTTCATCAGATACTCGAGAAGCCGGAACTCGCGCGGCTGGAGCGCGATCTGCTTGCCGGCCCGGGTGACCGTCCGGGCAAGGAGATCGATCTCGAGGTCCGCGAGCTTGTAGCGGGTCTTCGCGTCGTCGCCCTGCCCCCGTCTGCCGAGCCCCTCGACGCGCGCGAGCAGCTCGGAAAAGGCGTAGGGTTTCGCGAGGTAGTCGTCGCCGCCGGACCGAAGGCCACGAACCCGGTCGTCGACCTTGCCCAGGGCACTCAGGAACAGGACGGGTGTGCGCACCTCCTCGGCACGCAGGGTCTCCACGATGCTGAGCCCGTCCACGCCGGGAAGCATGCGGTCCACGATGAGGACGTCGTGAACGCCCTCGCGGGCCAGGGCCAGCCCCTCGGTGCCGTCGGCCGCGTGATCGGCTACGTGACCGCTTTCCTTGAGTCCGCGGACGATGTAGCCGGCGGCTTCCCGGTCATCCTCTATGAGAAGAATTCGCATGGCATCGATATGGGACTTTTCTGCGTTTTCCGCAATCGTGTCATACATATTTAGGTGACGCTCCCACGTTGGAAGAATTCCGGTTTTTAGCGGTGGGCCGCACCGGCCGGCCGGTCCAGGGGGGGGCTCATGTGCGGCGGTTCCGGGTTGTGTGGATCCTGGAAATCGCCGCATTTGACCGACCGCCGGTGCAGGCCCGCCGGCTGCCCCGCGTCAAAGGCAGCCGGCAGGGGTGTGTGCAACTCAGGCGTTGCGCAGCGGCAGCGCGACGAAACGCTGGTCATCGCCGGACTTCACCAGGAAGAGTACGGACTTGCGGCCCTTGCTTTCCGCGTCGGCGATGCGTTTGCGGATGTCGTCGATGGAGCCGACGTCCTTGCCGGCCACCTGCATGATCTCGTCACCCGCCTTGAGGCCCTTTTCGCCGGCCGGACCGTCGGGATCGACATTGGCGATCACGACGCCTTCCTCACCGGCGGTCCGGGACAGGGACAGGCCGAGTTCCGCGAGCTTGGTGCCGCCGCTCTTTTTCGGAGCGACGGTGGCCACCTTTTCGGATCCCGGCATGCGGCCGATGCGCACGGTCTGCGTGACCTTCTCGCCGTCCCGGAGGATAAGGATCTCCGCGTCGGACTTCGGGTTCAGCCTGGCGACCTTGCGGGCAAGGTCACGGGGGCTCCGGACCGTCTTGCCGTTGACCTCGAGGATCGTGTCGCCGGTTTCCAGACCGCCCTTTTCAGCGGGCGAGCCATCGGTCACCTTGGCCACGATCGCGCCGTTCACGGAGTCGAGGCCGAGGCTTTCGGCGATGTCTTCCGTGACAGGCTGGATCTGGACACCAAGCCAGCCCCGGGTGACCTTGCCGTCATCCTTGAGGTCGGCCACGACCTGTTCCACCAGGTTCGACGGAATGGCGAAACCGATCCCGACATTTCCACCGGACGGCGAGAAGATCGCCGTGTTGACGCCGACCACGTCACCGTTGAGGTTGAAGGTCGGACCGCCGGAATTGCCGCGGTTGATCGCTGCGTCGATCTGGAGGAAGTCGTCATAGGGGCCGGCGCCGATTTCACGGCCGCGGGCCGAGACGATGCCGGACGTGACCGTTCCGCCGAGGCCGAACGGATTGCCGACCGCGACCACGTAATCACCGACGCGGGCGCCGGTTTCCGCGAAACTGACCGCCTTGAACTTGACGTTTGCATCCACCTTGAGCAGGGCGAGATCCGTCTTCGGATCGGTCCCGATCAGGGTGGCGTCATGTTTCTTGCCGTCATGGGTGACAATCCGGATTTCCTCGGCGTCGTCGATGACGTGATTGTTGGTCACGACAAAGCCGTCCTCGGAAATGAAGAACCCGGAGCCCTGCGCCATGGACCGCGGACGGGGCCGCTGCTGCGGGGCCGCGTCCGGCATCTGGCCGAAGCGTTCGAAGAACTCGCGGAAGGGATGGCCTTCCGGAAGGGACGGAATTCCGGGGGTCTTGCCCATCACCCTGCTGCGGTCGGAGCCGCCGCGGACAACGACGCTGACAACCGAGGGCTGAACCTGGTCAGCGAGGTCGGCAAGGGTCGTCGGCGTGAACTTGAACGGCTGGGACTGGGTGGCGGCGATCGCCGGTACGCTGGTGGACGTGAGTGCCGGAGCACCGAGACCCACGGCTGCGGCCAGCCCGACGGCCGCGAGTGTCGCCGGCAGCATGCGGCTGCGCGGACTGGTTTTCTTTCGTGCGGATTCGGGGATCATATTCTCCTCCTCGATTGCTTTGGGGACTGAAGCTGGAGGGAATATGGGATCGGCCACCTTACACAGACATGTCCGGCGGATTAAACTTTTGTAAGGTTGCCGTCAGGGCCGGCGGACGCGCGCTATGGGGTCAGATGATCGCGCTGCGCACCTTGGCCGACACCCATTCGGACACGAATACCGTGGCCAGGATCACGAGGAAGATCAGGGTAACCTGCGGCCAGGCGAGCACGTTGAGCGAGGCCTGGAGCTGGAGGCCGATCCCCCCTGCCCCGACAAGGCCGAGGATGGTCGACTCGCGGATATTGATGTCCCAGCGGAACACCGAGATGCCGCAGAAGGCGGGGAGCACCTGGGGGACGATGGCGTAATCGACCACCTGCGCGCGGGTGGCGCCCGTGGCCGCGATCGCCTCCACCTGGGTCTCGTCGATCTCCTCGATGGCTTCGTAGAGAAGCTTCGCGACGAAACCGATGGACCGGAAGCCGATGGCGAGAATGCCGGCAAGCACGCCCGGACCGATGACGGCGACCAGCAGCAGAGCCCAGATGAGGGAGTTGATCGACCGGGAGGCCACGATGATGAAGAGTGCGACGGGACGCACCAGCGTGCGGCTCGGCGTCGTGTTCCGGGCCGCGAGAAAGGCCACGGGCACGGCGATGAATATGCCGAGCAACGTGCCCAGGGTCGCGATGTTGATGGTGTCCCACAACGGCCAGAGAAGCTTTTCGATATAGGACCAGCGTGGCGGGACCATGCGGCTGAAGAGATCGGCCGCCTGGCGCGGGGCATCCTCGACGAAGGCCCAGATCGTGTCCGCCGTCATCACCCTCCAGCAGTAGACCGTGAAGGCGACGAGGACGAACCAGCCGAACCAGATCAGCCACTGCGCCCGTGTCGTGCGCTTCTGCCAGACCTTGCGGTCGCCGCTGACGCCGATCGGCATCACTGCACCCACTTGCGCACATAGCCGCTGGAATATTCAGCCGCCATGACGATCAGGATGATGATGATGAGAATGGCACCCGCGGAATCATACTCGTAGCGGTCCATGGCGGTGTTCAGAGTCGCGCCGATGCCGCCCGCACCGACGATGCCGATCACCGCGGACTCCCGGAAATTGATGTCGAGCCGGTACAGCGACAGGCCGATCAGGCGCGGCATGACCTGGGGCTGGACGGCATAGTTCACGAGCTGCAGCCAGCTCGCGCCGGTCGCCCTGATGGCCTCGGTCTGGCTCTCGTCGATATCCTCGATGTCTTCGGCGAGCAGCTTGGCGAGAAAGCCTATGGTGGCGAACGACAGCGTCAGGAAGCCGGCGAAAGGCCCGAAACCGAACATAGCGACGAACAGGATCGCCACGATGATCTCCTGCAGGCTGCGGGACACGGCGATGACCGCGCGGCAGAAGAGATAGACGGGTGTCGGGGAAAGATTGCGCGCGGCCCCGATGCCGATGGGAACGGAGATCAGAACACCGGCCACAGTGGAGGTCATGGTCATGGTGAGACTTTCGACGAAACCCTGCTGGATATCGCCCCACCGGCTGGTGAAATCGGGAACGAGAAAGCCCTGGGCAAACCGCAGGCCACGGTCGAGGCCCTCGTAGACCCGCGTCCAGCTCACCTCGATGCTGGAGATGGCGAGCACGAGATAGACCAGCGCGCCGGCATAGAGCGCCCAGCGGAGCCTGTCGCTGCGGATCAGGACCGGCGGGCGCTTCCATTGCCGGGACGGGGTTGCGGACTGCGTGCTCATACGAGGCCGGCCATGCGTTCCTCTTCGTCACGCTCGCTGGAGCCGTCCTCGTGAGCGGTGGCGCGCATGGTCGTCCAGTCCTCTTCGCCGTAGATGCGCGTGAGGGCCGCGTCGTCGAGCTCGCGCGGACTGCCGTCGAAGACCACCTCGCCGGCCTGCAGCCCGATGATGCGACCGGCGAAAGACTGGGCAAGCAGGACGTCGTGGATGTTGATGATCGCCGGCAGGTTGCGTTCTTCGCAGATGTCCTGGATCAGGCGCATGATCTGGCGGGAGGTCTTGGGGTCGAGGCTTGCGGTGGGCTCGTCGATCAGCAGAAGCTCGGGGTCCTGTTCGAGCGCTCGGGCGATCCCTACCCTCTGGCGCTGGCCGCCCGACAGCGCGTCGGCGCGCTTGTCCGCGTGATCGGAGAGGCCGACGCGGTCGAGGAGCGAAAATGCCTTGTCGATGTCCGCCTGCGGAAACCTTCGGGTGAAGCTGCGCCAGAACGGCACGTAGCCGAGGCGACCCGACAGCACGTTTTCCATCACCGAGAGCCGTTCCACCAGGGCATATTCCTGGAAGATCATGCCGATGCGCCGGCGCGCTGCGCGCAGGCTGCCGCCGGACAGGGCCGTGAGTTCGGTATCCCCGAGCATCACCTTGCCGCCGGTTGGCTCCACTAGACGGTTCACGCACCGGATCAGGGTGGACTTGCCCGCCCCGGATGGTCCGATCAGACCGACAAGCTGGCCGGCCTCCACGTCGAACGAAACGCCTTTGAGCGCCTTGTCGCCCGTGCGGTAGGTCTTGGTCAGATTCTGTACGGATAACACTTCAGCGCCCCTCGCCGGCATGACCGGCCGGGACGCAAGCCTTGTGCTGCGTCCCGGCCGGGTGTTCGTCGCCCTGTCCTACTTGCAGTCGTAGGACACGCCATTGGCATCGTCGATCTTGCGGATGACGGCCCAATGCTCCTTGAAGGTGATGGGAATGAACTTGGCCTCGCCGGACCGGGCGAATTCCTCCTTCAGCGCGGAGCCTTCCCAGGGGAAGGAGAAGAACGCGTCCTGGATCTGCTTCTGGAGTTCCGGCTTCAGGTTGTAGGCAACGCCGTAGCCCGTGGTCGGGAAGGTCTGGGACTTGTAGATCGACTTCACCTGGTCGGCCTTAATAACGTCACGCTGAAGCATGCGGTTGAGGACCGAGTTGGCGATCGCGGCAGCCGGATAGTCCTTGTTGGCCACGCCGAGGATCGAGTTGTCGTGCTTGCCGGAGAAGACCGGTTCGAAGTCCTTGCCCGCCTCGAAACCATAGTCAGCCTTGAGAATCGCCGACGGGGCCTTGAAACCCGAGTTCGAGGTTTCCGAGGTGAATGCGAGTTTCTTGCCCTTGATGTCCTCGACCTTCTCGATGCCCGAACCTGGGTAGGTCAGGATTTCCATCTCGTAGCCGAAGGAGTCGTCCTCCGACGCCATGATGGTGAAGGGCCGGAATCCGGCGCAGGCAACCGCGAGCGGGTTGGAGCCGGTATTGAAGCCGGCAATGTGAAGCCGGCCGGCGCGCATCGCCTCGATCTGCGCGGCGTTCGACTGGACCGGGAAGAACTGGACCTTCTTGCCGGTCTTCGATTCGAGGTGTTGGAGGAAGCCGTCCCACACCTTGGCGTAGACCGCGGGGTCCTCGACGGGTGTGTAGGCGAAGATGAGCGTGGACGGATCGACCTGCTCGGAGGGGTCGGTCGGAATGTCCGCTATCAGGTCTCCATCGGCATCTTTGTAACGCGAATCGAGCGTGAATTCGGCCTGTGCCGGCATCGCAAAGGCCAGGCACATGGCGGCAAGCAAGAACAGTCGTTTCATGGTTTCTTCTCCCAGATGTTTGCGTCGCTCGAGGGCGTCGGTCCGGACCGCGGCCCCTTCTTCCCGCTAGGCGCAAAACTTTGCGGTCTTATGACAATGCGATCAAGGCAAAAGGTCCGGAACCGGGTCGTGCGGACGCGGGGAGAAAATCAATCCACAAGTTTCGTGACGATGGCCGAACTGCTCTCGAGCGTGCGGTGAACCGGACACTTGTCGGCGATCTCGAGCAGGCGCGCCCGGGTCGCCTCGTCGACCTCGCCGTCGATCGTGATTCGGCGTTCGAAGCGGTCGATCCGGCCCTCGCGCCCCTCGCCGCAGTCCTCGCAATGCTCGGCATGCACCTTGGCGTGGGTGACGTCGACGGAGAAGCGGTCGGCCGGGATGCCCTTGCGCTCGGCATACATGCGCATGGTCATGGACGTGCAGGCCCCCAATGCGGCCGACAGGTAGTCGTAGGGTGTCGGCCCTGTGTCGAGACCGCCGTAGGACACCGGTTCGTCGGCAAACAGGGCATGACCGCCGACGCGCACCTGCTGCTGGAACTTGCCCGCGCCGGTCTCTGTGACACGCACCACGTCTTCAGGCAGCGCGCCCGCAGTTTCGGACACGTCGCCATCATCGAGGTAGCGGGATGCCCAGGCGCCGAGCACGGAGGCAACAAAGCGGGCGTCCTCGCGGCGCGAGAGCAGATGGTCGGCACGGTCGAGCGAGACGAAGCTCTTGGGGTGCTTCGCCGCGGCGAAGATCTGCGACGCATTGTCGATCCCGACCGTGGCGTCGAGGGGGGCATGGAAGACGATCAGCGCCTTGCGCAGTCGGGCGATGCGTTCGGTGAGGCTGTGCTTCTCGACATCCTCCAGGAACTGCTTGCGTATCCGGAACTTGCGGCCGGCCAGCGAGACCTCCGCCTCGCCGGTGCGCTCGATCTCGTCGGTGCTCGCGGCGAAATTGTGCACCACATGGGCGGCGTCCGCCGGGGCGCCGATCGTGGCGACCGCGCGGGCCTCGGGGATCTCGCCGGCCGCCGCCAGAACCGCAGCACCCCCGAGGCTGTGCCCGACGAGCAGGCCAGGCGCTTCGAAATGCTCGCGCAGGAAATCCGCCGCACTGACGAGATCCTGGACGTTGGACGAGAAGTTGGTGTTGGCGAAATCGCCTTCACTGGCGCCCAGCCCGGTGAAGTCGAACCGCAGAACGGCAATGCCGGTGTCGGCCAGAGCCGCCGAGATACGCGACGCGGCGAAGATGTCCTTGGAACAGGTGAAGCAGTGGGCGAACACCGCATAGGCGCGCACCGGCCCCTCGGGCAGGTCGAGCCTGGCGGCAAGCTGTTCGCCGGAATGGCCGGCAAAGGTGACGTTCTGGCTGTTTGCGGACATGGGCGTTCTCGCTCCCCGGGTTTCGCATTGGACCGTATCTGGTCATCTCGCTCCGGTGTTTCAAAACACGGAACGGTGATCGCCTCAACCGTTCGGCATGCATGCTCTTTACAATCGGGATGCGAGCGGCGAGGGTCGTCTTCCATCTTTCCAGCTTCGGGAGCCCCCATGATCGTAAGACACCTGGACGACCTGATCGGAACGGACCGGGACGTGCGCGGCCCGGTCTGGATGAGCCGCCGCTTCCTGCTTGCAGAGGACGGCACGGGGTTCACGCTGACCGAGACGCGGACCCGCGCCGGCGCGGAACAGGAGATGTGGTACAAGCATCACGTGGAAGCGAACTACGTGATCGAGGGCGAAGGCGAAGTGGAAAACGTGGAAACCGGCGAACGCTTCCCCCTGAAACCGGGCACCATGTACACGCTCGACGGCCACGAGAAGCACATCCTGCGCTCCTTCACCGACATGCGGCTCGTCTGCGTTTTCACCCCGGCACTCACGGGCCGCGAGACCCACGACGACGACGGCGCCTACGCACCGCCGTCGGATTGAGGCCGTCCGGGGAAAGGGCGCGTCACTGTCGCCGGTTCATCTTTTCGATACGGGCCCAGTAGTGGCCGAACGCAACTTCCTTCACTTCCCTGACGCGCACCGTGTCGTTCTTCGCCACCAGCCCCACGGCGTCCGCGTTCTGCCAGCCGCTGGTCAGGTCGAACCTGATATGGTCTTCGCGCACATGAACGTTGCCGGTCGCGGTGATGGTCTGTCCGGTTGACGGCAGGGCCGCGGTGTCATCGGCCCAGGAAAAGTACCAGTCGGAATTTCCCTTTCCGTACCGGGTGCCGAGATAGACCCAGCCGTCGGCCTTGGCCGCCTGCTGGATCTGTCTGATGTCCTCGACGAGCGCCCTGGTCTTCGGTCCCAGCGTTGTCGGAACGGTTTCCAGGTCGGCCGCCACGCGGCTGCGGCCCTCGTCGTCAAGTTGAAGGTAGAGTTCGCGAAGCGCGAGCGCCGCATTGAACTTGCCCGCAATCAGGCTTTCCGCGCCCTCGAGGCTGGCGACCAGCGGTTCGATCGCACGGGAGTCGCTCAGAGAGACCACCGCGGACGTCGCCCACTGCCGCATGGTCTTGTCGGGATGGTTTGCCAGATTTGCGATCAACCGGACATGCCGATCTTCCAGAAACGGCTGCATTCTCTCGGCGGGCACGCCGTTCTGCCGCATCTTGGTCAGGACGACCACCGCCCCGAGAGTCCTCCGATAGAAATTCTTGTCGGACAAGTCCGGTATGGCGTCGAACACGGCTTTCAGCACATTGGGCTCGCGCTTTGCAAGCTGTTCCCGGGCATCGCGACGCGTCTGCGCGTCGGTCGATATCAGGGCCTCGACAAGGTCCGGATCGCCCGCGCCTTGCGCATTCGCCGTGGAGACAAGACCGAACTCGAAGGGAGGTTCGGGGAGCTTCGCGGACCGCACGCCAAAGTCGGCGCACCGCCCCAGTCCGCTGATCGGCTTGTCTGCATCGCTCACTGGCGGCCGTTCGTGAAAAAACGATCCGGTGACGGCATGCAAAAAGAAGTGGAGCCTGCTGTTCAGGACTTTTTCGGTTTCCGCCTCCTGAAACTTCTCCCGGAAATAGCCACTGTGCATTTTCACGTCGAGGGGTTCCGTCTGCCCCTGATCATCGTCGCGATCGGCGATCCGCGTGAAACTGAACGCGATGCAATCGCCTTCGACGTTTTTCTTCTCGATCAGCACGCTCGCGTTGTGAAGACGCCTGTTCAGCGCCACGAACATGCGTTCGCCACTATCCTCGAACACTTCAAGGGCAGAGAAGTTCTTGAACAGCTGCCCGCCCGAGATCTTCAGTGTGATCTTCGGTTCCCTCACGTCGGGTGGCCCTGAACCGAACGTCTTCAACAAAAGAAACAGCACCACGACGGTGGCCGCCGCGCCGCCGAGTGTCCAGCCCTGCCATTTTCCCGAAGCCCAGCCACCGACGGCCGTCAGAAAGAGACCGAACCCCATGCAATAGGACAGGAGCATGACTTCGTGCGGTAGACCATCGAGGCCGAAGAGCTGGGGCGCGAAAGGAAAGGCGAAACACGCAAGTCCTATCCCTATGCAACATAGAGCGAGTTTGGCGTCGAATGACTGTTCCATATCTGTCCCCTGCGACTTTTGGCGCGACAGATCCGGACACAATCAGATATTTTAATGATACAGAACCTGGTCGCGCAGAATTATCAATATTCTACAATTTTTTTACACTTTCCTTTATCAGTTCCAATAATCGTAATTGATTATTTTGCGCATTTGCCGTGAATTTTGCGTGAATTCAAGATTCATACAGACGTGGTCAACACAATGTCTGCGTTGATCCCGCCGGCCTCCGGAAAGTTGTTCGGGTTTATTTGAAAACGACGAATGACGGGAAGCCAACGGGCGCCGGCGGTCCGGAAACCCTAGTTCGGGTCTCGCCCCTCACCGAGGATCTTCTCCAGGCGCACCTTCTCGTCGTCGGTCAGACTTTCCGTCCCGCCGGCCTCCGTGGCCGGGACATCCACCGGACGTCGCCGGCGGAGATAGAAGAAGACGCCGGCACCGCCGAGCAGAAGGATGACCGCCGGCGCGAGCCACAGGACGAACGTGTGGGGTGCAAGCCGCGGACGCAGCAGCACGAACTCGCCGTACCGGGCGACAACATAGTCGATGACCTGCGCGTTCGTGTCGCCGGCGACGAGGCGTTCGCGCAGGAGAATGCGCAGGTCGCGGGCAAGCGGCGCATCCGAATCGTCGATCGACTGGTTCTGGCAAACGAGGCATCTCAACTCGAGCGACAGTTCGCGGGCACGCGCCTCGAGGGCCGGATCGTCGAGCACCTCGTCGGGCTGATATGCCAGGATGGGACCGCCGGCGGTGGCGATCCACATCATCGCGCAGAGGACGATTGCCAGGTGTCTCATGCGGTGTTCGCCGCCGCGGGCACCGCCTTTCCGCGGCGCGGGACCCCGATGCGGTAGCGCCGGTCGGTGAGCGAAACGAGACCGCCGCAGAACATGATCAGCGCACCGAACCAGATCAGAGGGGCCAGCGGGTTGAAATAGGCCCGCACCACGTACTTGCCGTCGTTCCCCTCGTCGCCGAGCACCACGTAGAGGTCGCCCGTCCAGAAGGGATAGATGCCCGCCTCGGTCGTGGCCTGGCGGCTGGCGTTGAAGATCCGCTTGGACGAGCGCATCTCGGTGACCACGCGGCCGCCATCGCTGACGGTGAAAACCCCGGCCAGCCCGCGATAGTTCGATCCGTTCTGCGCCTCGACGCCCCTGAAGGTGATGTCGACACCGGCAATGGCGATCTTTTCTCCGGGGCCGAGAAACTCGACCTTCTCCACCCGCCAGGCCGAGATCCCGACCACGCCGAGCACCAGAACGCCCACCCCGAAATGCGCGAGCGCGGTCCCGTAGGCCGATCGCGGCAGGTGGCGGAGCTTGCGCAGCGACGCGGATACCGGTTCGCGGAAGGCCCTGATGCGCCAGGCAAGTTCGCTGAGCGCGCCGGCCATGAGCCAAATCGCGAGCCCGAAGCCAAGCGGGGCGAGCCCCGGCCCGTCTTCGCTGAAGGCGGAGACGAGGACAATCGCGAGAACGGCAAGCCCGAAGGCCGCCATGAGGCGCTGGGACACGGCAAGAAGATCGCCGCGTTTCCACGACAGCATGGGACCGAGCGGCACCAGCAGCAGCAGAGGCAGGATCAGCGGCACGAAGGTAGCGTTGAAGAACGGTGGACCGACGGAAATCTTCTGGCCGGTGATCGACTCGAGCAGCAGCGGATAGAGCGTCCCGATGAACACGGCGGCACAGGCCGATGCCAGCAGCAGGTTGTTGAGGATGAGCGCGCCCTCGCGGCTGACGGGCGCGAACAGGCCGCCGCCCCTGAGTGCGGGCGCACGCCAGGCAAAGAGCGCCAGCGCACCGCCGATGAAGACCCAGAGAATGCCGAGAATGAAGACACCGCGCTCGGGATCGACGGCGAAGGCGTGCACGGACGTCAGCACGCCGGAACGCACGAGGAACGTGCCCAGGAGGCTCAGGGAAAACGCGAGGATGGACAGGAGCACCGTCCAGGTTTTCAGCGCGTTGCGTTTTTCCACCACGATGGCCGAATGCAGAAGCGCCGTCCCCACCAGCCAGGGCATGAACGAGGCGTTCTCGACCGGGTCCCAGAACCACCAACCGCCCCAGCCGAGCTCGTAATAGGCCCACCATGATCCCATGGCGATGCCGACGGTGAGAAACATCCACGCTGCAAGCGTCCACGGCCTGACCCAGCGTGCCCACGCGGCGTCGACGCGTCCTTCCATCAGCGCAGCCACGGCAAAGGAGAAGGCCATGGAGAAACCGACATAGCCCGCATAGAGCAGCGGCGGATGTATGGCGAGGGCAGGGTCCTGCAGGATCGGGTTCAGTCCCTTGCCTTCGAAGGGCGCGGGCTCAAGCCGGATAAACGGGTTGGACGTCGCCACGATGAAGAGCAGGAACGCCACCCCGATCATCGCCTGTACGGCAAGGACCCTGGCCCGCAGGGTCGGCGGCAGGGCCGACCCGAAGAGGGCCACGGCGGCGCCAAAGAGCGCGAGAATGAGGACCCACAGCACCATGGAGCCCTCGTGATTGCCCCACACGCCGGAAACCTTGTAGATCAGCGGCTTGCCGGAAAACGAGTTCGCCCAGACCAGCTTGACCGAAAAGTCGGAGGTGACGAAGGCCACCACGAGCGCGGCGAACGCGGCTCCGACAAGGACGAACTGCAACAGCGCCGCCGGCGTGGCGATCCGCATCAGCACAGCGTCGCCCCTGTATGCCCCGTAAAGCGGCACGGTAGCCTGGACGATGGCAAAACCGAGCGCCAGGACGAGCGCATAATGTCCGATCTCGGCGATCATTGGGTCGGCTCCTTGCCGGGCGCGGGTTTCCATTGGCCCTGCTTCTTGATCGCCTCGGCGACTTCGGGCGGCATGTAGGTCTCGTCATGCTTGGCGAGCACGCTGTCTGCCTCGAAGACACCCTGCGCCGACAGCTTGCCTTCGGCCACCACGCCCTGCCCCTCCCGGAACAGGTCGGGCAGGATGCCGTCGAAGCTCACCGGAAGCGTCGTGTTGTTGTCGGTCACCACGAACTTGACGAACCGGCCTTCGCCCCGCACGACGGAGCCGTCGGCCACCAGTCCGCCGAGCCGGAACCGCTGACCGGGCGTGATCTGCTTTTCGACCACCTCTGTCGGGCCGTAGAAGAAGACGAGCGAATCCCTCAGCGCGAACAGCACCAGCCCCACGGCCACGCCGAGAATGGACAGACCGCTCAGGATGAAGGCCAGACGTCTCTGTTTTCGGGTCATTGCGCCGTGTCCAGTCCGTTCTGTTTGCCGAATGCGTCGATGCGCGATAGCGCCTCGGGCCTATCGCCGAACTGGCCGCGCGCGCGCTCCAGCGTACCATAAGCTTCCTGCCTGCGGCCGAGCACCGTCTGGGCGCGGGCAAGCCGAAGCCATTCATCCACACTGCCGCCTTCGCTCTCGAGCCGCTCGGCAAGACGGGACACCATGCCCTCGATCATCTCGTTGCGGTCGCCCGCGCTCATCTGCGATGCGGCGGACACCGCGTCCTCGCTCAGCGCCGGCGCCTCCAGGGTTTCGCCCGTCGCCTTTGCAATGCGCTGGCGCACCGCACTCACCCATGGCGCATCCGGGGCCGCCCCGTCCAGCAACTTGCGCCACGCCGCAACGGCGTCATCCTTGCGTCCGTCCTGGGCCATGGCAAGCGCCAGATAATACTGCGGCTTGGGATCGTCGGGCGCAAGTTCCGCCGCCCGCGAGAACGCTTCCCGGGCCTTGGCGCTGACGATGCCGTTGCCCTCCAGTGTCAGGGCTTCGCCGAATTCCGTGAAGGTCTCGGTGTCGGGCCCGTTCAGATCCAGTAGGCGGCCATAGGCGTGGGCCGCATCGGCGAACCGGCCAAGACGCATGTAGACCGGCGCGATGACCTTCCAGCCTTGCGCGTTTGAAGGGTCGCGCCGCAGGTGCATCTCGACGCGCGCGACGAGTTCGCGCACGTTGGCCGGGTCGATCGGCTTGACGAGCCGCGCCTCGAGCGGCTGGTCGGGAAGGTGCGGCGAGCCGGTCAGAAGATAGAGGCCAAGCGCCACGGCGGGGACGGCCAGAGCGGCCGACGCGATCACCATGTACCGTTCGCGCGTTGCGTCATCGTGCACCGGCGCATCGCCGGCCGCGGCATCCGCGGCGAGCAGCCGCCGGGCCACTTCCTGGCGCATTTCCCCGGCCTCGAATTCAGAAAGGACGCCGCGCTCGACGTCGCTTTCGATTTCGCCGATCTGATCCTTGAATATCTCGCGGTCGTATGTTTCGCGAGACTGTGCGCCACGGCCTGCCCGCAGCGCCGGCACAAGCAGGGCGGCAAGACTCGCCAGCGTCAGAACCGATATGAGAACCCAGATGGACATAGGCTGCATAATTTGCGACGCGCCCTGCAAAAGCAATGCAATTCCTCGTCATATCTCGCGCGTCTGTGTGTCGCAGACGGACCCTGCTTCGTCGCAAATTCTTGGAGGGTGCAGGGCGGCGATGATAATGTCTCGCCCGCAGGGAGCTGTCCGCCAGGACAACCAACCGGCCCCGAAAGGCGTGGGCCGACAGGGAAATTCGCCATGAAACGCTACTCGTTCCTGACCTTGGCCCGCAACGCGGTCAACTATCACAAGGACTGGACCGCCGCATGGCGCAGTCCCGAGCCCAAGGCCGAATACGACGTCATCGTCATCGGCGCCGGCGGCCACGGTCTCGCCACGGCCTACTACCTGGCCAAGGAACACAAGGTCACCAACGTGGCCGTCCTCGAAAAAGGCTGGCTCGGCGGCGGCAATACCGGCCGCAACACGACCATCGTGCGCTCCAACTACCTCCAGGACGAGAGCGTCGCCATCTACGAGCTGGCCCGCGGACTCTACGAGAACCTGTCGCTCGAACTCAATTTCAACGTGATGTTCTCGCCGCGCGGCGTCCTGATGCTTTGCCAGACCGAGCATGAACTGCGCGCCTTCAAGCGAACCGCCCACGCCAATCGCCTGTCGGGCGTCGACGCGCGCATGATCGACCGCGCCGAGGTCAAGAAGCTCGTTCCCATCATCAACGACAGCGACGACTGCCGCTATCCGATCCTCGGCGCCTACTACCAGCCGCGCGGCGGCACGGCCCGGCATGACGCCGTGGCCTGGGGATATGCCCGCGGCGCGGACGCCCATGGTGTCGACATCATCCAGAACTGCGCGGTGACGGGCATCAATCGCGACGGCGCCAGGGTCACCGGCGTGGAGACGACGCGCGGCCCGATCCGCGCGAAGAAGATCGCCGTCGTCGTCGCCGGCAGCACGAGCAGCGTCATGGACATGGCCGGCGTGAACATGCCGATCGAGAGCGTCGCGCTGCAGGCGCTCGTGTCCGAACCGATCAAGCCGGTGATCGACGTGGTCGTCATGGCCAACACCGTGCACGGCTACATGAGCCAGTCCGACAAGGGAGAACTGGTGATCGGCGGCGGCGCTGATCCCTACAACAACTACACCCAGCGCGGCAGTTTCCCGGCGGTGGAACACACGGTGACCGCGCTGGTGGAAACCTTCCCGATCATCAGCCGCCTGCGCATGCTGCGGCAATGGGGCGGCATCGTCGACATGACCGGGGACCGCAGCCCTATCATTTCGAAGACGGACGTGGACGGTCTCTTCGTCAACTGCGGCTGGGGAACGGGTGGTTTCAAGTCCATCCCGGGTTCCGGGTTCGTCTTTGCCGACACCATCGCCAACGACCGGCCGCACCCGATCGCCGAGCCGTTCGGGCTCAACCGATTCATCGAAGGCCGGCTGATCGACGAGAGCGTCGCGGCCGCCGTCGCACACTAGGGAGGACCGTCATGCTCGTGCTCACCTGCCCCGTCTGCGGCGTCACCGGCGACGAAACCGATTTCCATTGCGGCGGCGAGGCCCATATCAAGCGGCCGGCGACGGAAAATCCGGACAACGTCTCGCCGGAGGACCAGCGCGACTATCTCTACATCCGCAAGAACCCGCGCGGCCTTCATTTGGAACGCTGGCAGTGCGTGCGTGGCTGCGGGAAGTGGTTTCACGCCGCCCGCGACACGACCACGCTGCGCTTCCACACGTTCTACGGGATCACGGACCCCGCGCCCGATCTCGACGAAACCGGCGGCAAGGACAAGGACGCGTCGGCATGACCGGAAAACCCTACAGACTTCCAGAATCTACTGGCGCCGGCCGCGCCCTCGACCGGGGCAAGGCGGTTTCCTTCCGTTTCGACGGCAAGGCCTATACGGGGCTGGCGGGCGACACGCTGGCATCGGCCCTGTTCGCCAACGGCGTGCGGCTGCTGGGCCGGAGTTTCAAGTATCACCGGCCGCGCGGCGTCATTGGATCGGGCTCCGACGAGCCCAACGCGCTGGTGGGCGTGGGCGAAGGCGGCCGGCACGAACCCAACCTGCGCGCGACGCAGGTGGAGCTTCACGACGGCCTGGTCGCCACCAGCCAGAACAACTGGCCGAACTTGAGGTTCGATGTCGGCCAGATCAACAATTCCGTGTCGCGGCTCATCCCCGCCGGCTTCTATTACAAGACCTTCATGTGGCCGGGAAAGCTGTGGCCCACCTACGAACATTTTATCCGCAGGGCGGCGGGCCTCGGTACCGCGCCGCAGGAGCGCGACCCTGACACCTACGAGCAGTTCCATGTGGACTGCGACGTGCTGGTCGTCGGCGGCGGGGTGGCGGGTCTTGCCGCGGCAAGGGCGGCGGCAGCGACAGGCGTACGTGTCATCCTGGCCGACGAATCCCCAAGGCTCGGCGGCATGGCCGATTCAGCGGGCGGAACGCTCGACGGTGAAGCGCAGACCGCCTGGGCGGCGAGTGCGGCCGGCGAACTGGCAGAAGCGGCCAACGTCCACGTGCTCACACGCACCACGGTGACCGGCCATTACGACCACAACTGGGTGCTCATGCACGAACGGGTCTGCGATCACGACCCGTCCCTCGCTAGGGACGGCGCGCCGCGCCAGCGCCTGTGGAAGGTTCGCGCCGGCCAGATCGTCCTGGCAACCGGCGCGATCGAACGGCCGCTGACCTTCTACAACAACGACCGGCCGGGCGTGATGCTGGCCTCCGCCGCCCGCGTCTTCGTCAACCGCTACGGCGCGTCTCCCGGACGGCGCGGCGTCATCTTCACGAACAACGACGACGCCTACGGAACCGCACTAGACCTCGCGGCCGCGGGCGTGACCGTGCCGCGCATCATCGACTGCAGGGGCCCGCGGGAAAGCGAGGCGGTCTCAGCCGCAAAGGCCGCCGGGCTCGACATCTCGTTCGGCAAGGTGGTCACGGACGTGGAGACGAACCTGGGCGGCCGGTCCATCGAGGGCGTGAAGGTCGCGAGGCTGCGCCCGAGCGGCAGGCTGGAGGCGCCGGAAGAACGCATCGAGTGCGACTTCGTGTGCATGTCGGGCGGCTGGAACCCTGCCGTGCATCTCTACTGCCACTCCGGCGGCAAGCTCGCGTTCGACGAAACGCTGCAGAGCTTCCGGCCGCGGGAAACGCCTCATGCCATGCGCGTCGCGGGTGCTGCAAACGGGACGTTCGCACTCGCCGACATCATCGAGGAAGCGACCGCCGCGGGCCTGGCGGCGGCCAGGGACGCAGGCGGCGGGCGCAGGAAGGCGGGTGCCGCCACGACACCGAAGGCGGAATCGCCGGCGCAGACGCCGCTCGAACCGCTGTGGTTCGCGCCGTCCTTCGGCAAGGCCAACGAGGGCAACAAACATTTCATCGACTTACAGAACGACGTCACTGCGGCGGACCTGGAACTGGCGACCCGCGAGGGCTACCGCTCGGTGGAGCATCTCAAGCGCTACACCACGCTCGGCATGGCCACCGACCAGGGCAAGACGAGCAACATCAACGCGCTGGGCATCGTGGCCGACGTCCAGGACAGGACGATCCCCGAGGTCGGCACGACCACCTTCCGGCCGCCCTATACGCCATTCTCCTTCGGTTCGATCGCAGGCACCAAGACGGGCGACCTTTTCCTGCCGGTGCGCAAGACGTCGATCTGGTCATGGCACGTGGAGAACGGCGCCGACTTCGAACCCGTGGGCCAGTGGCGCCGCCCCTACTGCTATCCGAAAGACGGTGAAAGCCGTCGCGACGCGGTGAACCGGGAAATCCTCATGGTGCGCGAACGGGTCGGCATGATCGATGCCTCGACGCTGGGCAAGATCGAGCTGAAAGGCCCGGACGCCGGCGTGTTTCTCGACCGGATGTATACGAACACCTTCTCGACCCTGAAGACGGGCCGCTGCCGCTACGGGCTGATGATGAACGAGGACGGTTTCCTGTTCGACGACGGCGTCACCGTCAAGCTCGGCGAGGACCACTACCTGGTGCACACCACGTCGGGCAACGCGGACCGCATCCATGGCTGGTTCGAGGAATGGCTGCAGACGGAATGGACCGACCTCAAGGTCTTCGTGACGAACGTGACCGAACAGTGGTCGCAATTTGCCGTCGCCGGCCCCAGGGCCAAGGCCGTGCTCGGCAAGCTCGACGGCAGCGTCGATTTTTCCGACGACGATTTCGGGTTCATGAGCCTGCGCGAAGGCGAACTTGCCGGCGTGCCGGCGCGGGTCTTCCGGATCAGTTTTTCCGGTGAGCTTTCCTTCGAGATCGCCACGCCGGCGGGACACGGGCGCCACCTGTGGGACGCCATCCTGGAAGCCGGCGAGTCCGAGGGCATCGGCGTCTACGGTACCGAAGCGCTCCACGTCCTGCGCGCCGAGAAAGGCTTCATCGCCATCGGCGACGAAACCGACGGGACCGTCACACCCCTCGACCTCGGGCTCGACTGGGCCGTCTCGAAGAAGAAGCCGGACTATATCGGCAAGCGTTCGCTCCAGCGTTCGTGGCAATCCGCACCCGACCGCAAGCAACTGGTGGGCCTGCTCACGGACGATCCGGAGACCGTCCTTCCGGACGGCGCCTACGCGGTGGAGAAGGTCCTGCCGGCGCCGCCCATGAAGATGATCGGCCAGGTCACCTCGAGCTATTACAGTCCGACCCTGAAACGGTCCATAGCCATGGCGCTGATCCGCAACGGCAAGTCCCGCATGGGTGAGACGATCAGCTTCCCGCTCGCGGACAAGACGGTGACCGCAAAAATCGTCGATCCGGTTTTCTACGACAAGGAAGGAGAGCGTCTCAATGGCTGACCCCGCACGCGAGAGCGCCCTCGAACAGTTCGATTTCGACCCGCTCGACACCGGATACTGCGTCGAAGTGGAAGAGGTGGAGGGCCGCGGCATGATCGACCTGCGCGGCCACACTTCGGACCGTTCATTCATGTCTGCCGTGAATGATGTCCTCGGGACGGCGCTTCCGAAACAGCCGCGCACGTCCGCCACGGCTGGAGACACGAGCGTTCTCTGGCTGTCCGTCGACCAGTGGCTGATCACCCTGCCGGCCGCCGACAAGGATCGTGTGCTCGCGGAACTGTCGGAAAAGACGGCCGACCGGTTCGCCCTCGTCTGCGATGTCACCGATGCCCGGGCGATCATCCGCGTAACGGGCGACACCGTGCGCGAGACGCTGATGAAGGGAACCTCGGTCGACCTGACGGAACCGGAATACGAAACCGGCACGGTACGACGGCTGACCTTCGGCGAGATCGCGGCGCTCGTCCACATCGTCGACACGTCTCCCGACTGTTTCGATCTCTATGTCTTCCGGTCCTATGCCGATCATGCCTGGAACTGGCTGAAGGCGACGGCCGTCGACGCCGCGGCGGTGCGCCTCTGGACGGCGCAGGACACCCCCGCGGTCTGACGCGCGGGCTGAAAACTGTTTGCATCGGTATTCGCCCAGCGTCATTCTGGTGCGCGTCTGAGTGCAGACAGGCCGTTTCGAAAACGGGAGCAGAATGCCGGACGTAAGCGAGTCATAGATGCTGGGCGATCCACCACGCGAAATTCCGCACCGCTTCGCGTTCGTGCTCCTGCCGGATTTCTCGATGATGCCGGTGACCGCCGCGATCGAACCGTTGCGGCTTGCCAATCGCATTTCGGAGAAGGAACTCTACGCCTGGCGTACCGTGAGTGCGGACGGTGCAATCGTGAAGGCGTCGAACGGGATCGGCATCACGCCGGACGGCGATTTCTCGAACATACCGGATCGCTGCAGCATTGCCCTATGCGGCGGCCTCGGCATCCAGAACCATGCCCGGAAGCCGCTTCTGAACTGGCTGCGGAAGATGGCGCGTCAGGGCCGGGACATCGGCGCCCTGTGCACGGCGAGCTACATCCTCGCCGAAGCCGGCCTGCTCGACGATCACGCCTGCACGATCCATTGGGAAAACATGCCGTCCTTCGCGGAGGCGTTTCCCGAGCTTCGCATGAGCGGCAGCCTGTTCGAGATCGACCGTGACCGCTTCTCATGCGCCGGAGGCACGTCGGCCGTCGACATGATGCTGGCCGTGATCTCGGCCCAGCATGGCGCCGACCTCGCGTCATCGGTGGCCGAGCAGATTATTCATTCGCCGATCCGCCACCACAGTGAGCACCAGCGCATGTCGCTGCCGGCACGCATCGGTGCGCGCCATCCCAAGCTCATCGGCATAATCGAGCGCATGGAGTCCAATCTCGAGGAACCGCTCAGCCCGAGCGTGCTGGCGAAGGAGGCCGGGCTTTCGACGCGTCAGCTCGAACGCCTCTTCCGGCGCTATATCGACCGCTCGCCCAAGCGATACTACCTGGAACTGAGGCTCAAGAAGGCGCGCCTGCTGCTTCTGCAGACCGACATGTCGGTGATCAACGTGGCACTGGCCTGCGGCTTCTCCTCGCCGTCGCATTTCTCCAAGTGCTACCGGGCCTTTTACGGCCGAACGCCCTACCGGGAGCAGGGTGTGCCCACGGACCAGGCCGCCGACCAGGCGTCCTTGCACACGTAAAGAGAGTCAGGCCGCCTCGCCCTCTTCCT
The DNA here is from genome assembly GCA_965227875.1 of Hyphomicrobiales bacterium. GTDB lineage: Bacteria > Pseudomonadota > Alphaproteobacteria > Rhizobiales > JAJFHC01. Next base: position 3,247,894 of record OZ245783.1, on the reverse strand, counting down.
TGGCGACCTTGGCGCGGCGTTCGAGCATGACCGATTCCTCGACCCCGAACAGCAGCCGGCTGAAGGAGATGACCGCGTCGAGATAGGCGATGGCGCACCGGCGCTCCTCGCCCTCGCACCGGCGCACGTCATCCAGCGCGATCTCGCCGATCGACTCGACGAAGGATCTCACGTTCGCGCCGATCTTCGCGAAGTCGGCGTTCAGCGGAATCTGGTCGAGCAGATGCTGGATGCAGAGCATGATCCTGACGACGAACTCGGCTTCCGCGAGCGCGCGGTTGTCGGGCCAGATCAGTTCGACGGAATGGCCCGTGCCCGGATCACGACCCTTGCGGTAAAGCGCGGTCTTGATCAGCCTGGGCGCGCCCTCGATCTCGTTCTTGACGTCCGCGGCGATCGCGTTGCGGACAGCGACCACACGCCAGCCCCACGTATCGCGCATGTCCATCTCGACATACCTGAAGAACGATTCCGCCTGATCGAAGTAGGCCTTGAGATAGTCTTCGACCACTGTGATGGACGCACGCGACTTCATCGCGTGGGCTGCCGCCTGGGCCATCATGTCGATGTCGTGCAGCATGCAGTCGCCGATCACCGCGAGCGGCGACGCGCGCAGGTCCCGATCCGCTTCGGACCCGACGATCTTCACGACGATGCGCATGACGTCCGCCGACACCTCCATGCGCGCCGCAACACTCAGCAGGTAGAGGTAACCGTGGCCGGGGCAGGCCGCTTCGGCCTCTTCGTACTCCCCGGCGAGTCGATCCACATCCATGGATCCCGGCGTGGACAATTTGTCGGGCAGACCCTGGCGAAAGCGGGAAAGTTCCGGTTCACAGGCCAGAATGTTGGCGATGTCCCGGGCGTCCTCGAGTACCTTCTCGCTTCCCAGGCGAACGGCAAGGCGGCGATACTCCTTGTCCCCCGTCTCGAGCGGGGCAAGTTCGCGCAAGATGCTTCGCGACGCCAGGACATGAAGCTCATGACCGAGCACTGCGATCTCGTCGGTTTGGTGCTCGAGAAGCGCCGACGTCAGCCTCGCCTGCAGGAGTCCGAACTCGTCCGGATCGGCGATGGTGGACAGCCACTCCCAGACGGGCCTGACGGATGCGCGGGATATGCGGCCCACCTGCTTGTCCGTGGTGGTCCGGTCGACGACCAGATCGTCGAACGGCTGGCAGAAGACGCGCATCGGAGACCCGAGCCTGACGAGACGCTGTTTTGCCGGAGCGTCCAGCGCCCGGCGACAGATATCGAGAATTGTTTCGTGCGGCAGGGACGTCCCGCCCTTGAGGCGGTCCCTCTCGATCTCCTGGATGAGGATCCGCGCCGCGTCAGGCGTCAGGCTCCTCAGATAGGTTTCAAGCTGCTCCGACTTGAGCTTGCTCAGGGTTGTCATCCGATCGGTTCCCGTTTACGGGTCGGCAGACGGCCGCAAAGGCGGCTGACGTCAATCCGCTCACGAGATTTTCGTCGAAAGCGCTTAACAATCCGTTTTTTACGGAAACCCGGGGTTTGCAACGGCATCCCCCGCCGGCGCGTCGACCGCTTTCAGACCGCGGGGAGCCTGACCGTGACCCTGAGGCCGCCCCGGGGCGAGTCGTCGAGCGAAACGCTGCCCGAGTAGAGCGCCACGAGGTCGGCCACGATGGACAGGCCAAGGCCGGATCCCGGTGTGGTTTCGTCGAGACGCCGGCCGCGGACCACCGCCTCGCGCTTCTGGCCGTCGGACAGGCCGGGACCGTCATCCTCGATGACAAGTTCGACCAGCGGGTCCCCGTCATTGCCCTCGATGCGTGACACAAAGACCGAGACCCGGCTGCCGGCCCATTTGCATGCATTGTCGAGGAGATTGCCGGCCAGTTCCTCCAGATCCTGCTTCTCGCCGCGGAACCGGACATCGCGAGGACATTCGATCGCGATATCGATGCCCCTGTCGGCGTAGATCCGGCGCAACGTGCGTTCCAGCGCGTCGAGGACCGCAGCCATGTTCGTGACCGCCCCAAGCGCCCGGCCCCGTGCGGCCATACGCGCACGGTCGAGATAGTGCTGAATCTGGCCGCGCATGATTTCAGCCTGCTCGGCGACCTTCGCCGAGAACCCGGTGTCCTCGGCCTGCGCCTCGTTGGTGATGACGCTCAACGGCGTCTTGAGCGCATGGGCGAGATTGCCGACATGGGTTCGCGCGCGCTCGACAATCTCCTCGTTCGATTGCAGAAGTTCGTTGAGTTCCTTCGCGACGGGTTTGAGCTCCTCCGGATATTGCCCGGACAACCTCACTTCATCGCCCGACCTGATGCGGGCGAGGCTTCGCTGGAAATCGCGCAGGGGTTGGAGGCCGAACCTGATCTGTATGAGGGCCGTCACGATCACGCCGATGCAGACCAGCGTCATGGCGATACGCAGCGTGTTGGTGAAGTTGGCTATCTCCTCCTCGAGCTCGGCGCTGTTGCCGCCCACCATGAAGGCGAAGAGGGAGTCCGAACCGGCGAGCTGGATGTTCTGCCGCACCACCCTGAGGTCCTGGCCCGCAGGTCCCTTGCTGTAATAATGCATCATCCCGTCGCTGCCGACGGACGTCACCTCACCGCTGACGGGCGGAAACGGCGCGTCGAGAAGCGAACGCGAGGACAGGGGCGTCATTTCCGCGGCGTCCTCCGGCGGCGAGATCTGCCAGTACCAGCCGGATTCCGGCAGGGCGAAACGGCCATCGCCGATGTCGCCCAGCTGCGCCAGCCGGCCGGAGGCGTCCAGTTCGACGATGCCGACAAGACCATGCAGATAGGCCTGCAGGCGGGCATCGAAATTGCGTTCCATCGCTGTGCGGAAGAGGAGCGACAGCACCCAGCCGGTGCCCAGCAGCGCGATCGCGCTCCAGACCACCGCATAGATCAGCAGCTTGAAGGCAAGTGAATTAGGACGCATCGTCCGGATTCGAAAGGCAGTATCCCAGGCCGCGGATGGTCTTGATGTAATCGGTACCCAGCTTTTTCCTGAGACGCCCCACGAATACCTCTATGGTATTGGAATCGCGATCGAAATCCTGATCGTACAGGTGCTCCACCAGTTCGCTGCGGGACACCACCCGGCTCTCGTGGTGCATAAGGTAGGCGAGCAGGCGGTATTCGAGAGAGGTCAGTTTCACCGCCTGGCCGTCGAGGGTCACGCGGGCGCTTCGGGTGTCGAGCTGGAGGGTGCCGCAGGTCAGCTCGCTCGTGGCATGTCCGGCGCTGCGGCGGAGAAGCGCACGGACGCGCGCAAGGACCTCCTCCATGTGAAAAGGCTTGGACACGTAATCGTCCGCGCCCGCGTCAAAGCCCGAAACCTTGTCGCTCCAGCGGTCGCGCGCCGTCAGGATGAGCACCGGCATGGTGCGGCCGTCGCGGCGCCACTTCTCCAGCACGGTCACACCGTCCATGACGGGCAGTCCGAGATCGAGAATGACGGCGTCATAGGGCTCGGTATCGCCGAGAAAGTGCCCTTCCTCGCCGTCGCGCGCGTTGTCGACGGCGTAGCCCGCGTCGGACAGGGCGGAAACCAGCTGCCGGTTGAGGTCCGCGTCGTCTTCAACAACCAGCAAACGCATTCGCCGTTCCTCTTTCTGGGACGTTGCCGCGCCCTAGCGGCGCGCCGGCACGTCGACCGGCACCTGACGGATACCATCGAGAAAGATGATCCGCCAATATTGCCGTCCGTTGCGCTGAATCGGGCGCACGTTCACGACGTGAGCCGAGGCGGGCAGACCACGGCGCTGGCGGGCCTTTTCGATCGCCCTCGCGGACGGCCGGTTTTGCGCGACCCGGGCCAGTACGCCCTCGCGTGGGCGCGGCAGGGTGGTGATAAGCCGCTGGACACGGCGCTGCCTGGCGACTTCGCGTTTGACGCGACGTACGGCGCCATACCGGGGGAGAGGCAGGGTGGAACCGGCATTGTGGAGGCGTTGCGCCTTACGCCAGCCCGCTTCCGCCCGGTCCTGTGCTCCTGCCTGGAAAAGCAGACACAGGATCGCGACCAACGCGGCTATGACCGTGGAACGTTTCATGACGTGCATTTACAAGACGGCACCTGAACGTGGCATGAACCACGGTTCACATCGCAAGGCAACACGTCGAACGTGTCCCTTGTTCGGTTGCCGTCGTGCCGGATCAGGGTTTGGCCGTGCCGGATTCGCCCTGGGCCGGTGCGAGATGGGCGGTCTGGTTGTCCGCCGCTTCGATATCCACGCTCGAATAATGCCGCCCCATCTTGAATCCGGCGACGAAAACGGCCGCGAAACCGATAACGAAGGTCAGGACCGCGACCGTGCGGATGCCGCCTGCCGCCTTTTTCGCTCCGAAAATCTTTCTGCGCCGACGTCCAAGTCTCACCATTGCACACTCCCCTACTCAACATCTGCCATCCGCGTTTCATTTCGAAACATTGTTTTTCGGGCAACGGACCACAGAACATCAGCGGATACGTTCCGGCCTGGCCGAACCCCTCTCGCATCCACGACTCGAATCTTATCCTATTGGCGGACCGTGACAAGGCCGGAGAACGGACGAATCGGTTTCTAGGCGGAATTGTTGCGATCATGTGCCGGGCGGGCGTGCGTCTCCGGCCACTCGGGACTGGCCGCGCTCACCGGCCACTGTACGACCCGTCCGCTGTAGTCGGCGTCGTCGACGAGGGTTTCGGACACGACACGCCCGCGCACGGACATACCCGCCTCGTGCACCGTGCTCCGGTCACCGGAAACCAGCGGATGCCACCAGTAGAGGTCGCGCCCTTCCGCCACCAGCCGGTAAGCGCAGGTGGGCGGAAGCCAGTCAATGGATGCGAGTTTTTCGGGCGTGAGCGGCAGACAGTCCGGGACCTTGTGATTGCGCGCGGCATAGTCCTTGCATTGGCATGTGTCGCAATCAAGCAAGCGGCACGCGATGTCGGTATAGGACACCTCGCCGTTCTCGTCGTCCTCGAGCTTGACCAGGCAACAGCGCCCACAACCGTCGCACAGGGATTCCCATTCCTCGCGGCTCATGGCCGCCAGGGATTTGGTCAACCAGAACTGTTCATGTTGTGCATTCATCATCTATATTATAATAAAAACGAAACTATAAGTGTGACCGTTCGAGGGGCGTTGGTTGCAGATTGTTCCGGCCGGGATTCGATCCGTCGGAACTGGATATACGCACTGTATCGGGCTGGCTGGCAAATCGCCGGCTCGTGGCGCCTAGAAAAGTCGAACGTCAATTCCGACATACAGTGTTGCGGATTGCGTGGCGACAAGAAGTCGGGACTATGAACGTGTCGGACCCACAACACGACGAAAAACCTAAGAAGAAGGCCAGGAAGGTGAACGACCGGTTCAACCGTTTCGATGCCTGGTTCGACTCCAGCCTGTTCCTGGCGCGAAACTGGCTCGGGCGGACGTGGGACGCCTATTCGTCGTCGCTGGAACGCTGGCGGGTCCGCGGATTCAAGCGTATCGCCCTCGAACTGGTATCCGACGGCACGACGGTCGGGCTCGTTTTGCTCGCGGCCCTGTTCAAGTACGGCGTGCCGCCCGTCGACGAGACCGGCGACGTCTGGAACCAGCGGCGGGAGATCGCGGTCACGTTCAAGACCGAGGAAGGCCAGATCATCGGCCGGCGCGGCGTGCGCCAGGACGATGCGGTTCCGCTTGCCGAGGTCCCTCCGGTGGTCATCAAGGCGGTGCTGGCCACGGAAGACCGTCGTTTCTTCGATCATATCGGTCTCGATTTCCAGGGCACGGCGCGCGCCATGCTCGAAAACGTTCGCGCGAGCAATGTGGTCCAGGGCGGCAGCACGATCACCCAGCAGCTCGCCAAGAACCTGTTCCTGACGCCTGAACGCACGCTCAAGCGAAAGCTGCACGAGGCTTTCCTCGCCTTGTGGATCGAAGCGCGCCTGAGCAAGGAGGAGATCCTCAAGCTCTATCTCGACCGGGCCTACCTTGGGGCCGGCACCTATGGCGTGGAAGCCGCGTCGCAATTCTATTTCGGCAAGTCGATTCGCGACGTCAGCCTGCCGGAGGCCGCGCTGCTCGCCGGGCTTTTCAAGGCGCCGAGCAGCTATGCGCCGCACCTCGACCCCGACGCGGCGCGCGGACGCGCCAGCGTCGTGCTCGACCGCATGGTGTCGTCGGGGTTCATCAGCGAGGGCGAAGCATTCGCCGCACGACGCGAACCCGCTGAGTACATCAAGCGCGACGGCTACGAGACGCCCGACTATTTCCTCGATTTCGCCTATGCCGAGGTCCAGGAACTGATCCAGGAATACAAGCTCGAGAACGAGTACAATTTCGAGGTGACCACGACGATCGACCATCGCCTGCAGAAGGTTGCGCAGGCGACGATCAACAACACGCTGGATGTCAATTCGAAGGCGTTCGGCGTGGAGGAAGCCGCACTCGTCTCCATGACGACCGACGGTGCGGTGAAGGCCGTCGTCGGCGGGCGGGACTACGAAAAAAGCCAGTTCAACCGGGCGACCGACGCCAAGAGGCAGCCGGGATCGGCGTTCAAGCCCTTCGTCTACCTGGCCGCCCTGCGGTCCGGCCTGAGGCCGAGCACGGTCCTGACCGACTCGCCCATCCGGCTGGGCGACTGGCAGCCGAAGAACTACACCCACCGTTATAGCGGGCCGGTGAGCCTCACGACGGCGCTCAAGAAGTCGATCAACACCATCCCGGTCCACATCGCCCAGATGATCGGCCGCGACAGCATCATCGAGACGGCAAAACTCGTGGGCCTTCAGTCGCCGCTCTCGGCGAACCGCTCGATGCCCCTCGGCACCAACGAAGTCACGGTCATGGACCTCACCGGCGCCTACGCCGCCTTCGCCAATGGCGGCCGGGCCGTGAAGCCCTATGCCACGCTCGAAATTCGGACCTCGGATGGTACCCTGCTCTACAGCCGCGACCGCAACAGCACGGATTCGCTCCAGGCTGTGAACCCCGTCTACATCGCCGATCTCAACTACATGATGAACCAGGTCGTCCTCAGCGGAACCGGCCGGCGGGCCTTCCTGAAGACCACGCCGGTCGCCGGCAAGACCGGTACGACGCAAGGGTACCGCGACGCGTGGTTCGTCGGCTTCACCGCGCGTCACGTGACCGGGGTCTGGTTCGGCAATGACGACTTCACTCCAATGAAGAGGGTCACCGGGGGCAGGCTTCCAGCACAGACCTGGCACGACTTCATGGTCAACGCGGAGCGCGGCGGACAGCCCGCGCCCCTGCCCGGCGTTTCGGTGGCGGGCGGATACGTCGCCGCCGACGACACGCTCGACGACGCGTCCGAACTCGCCCTGCTCGAGGCCAGCAGCCGCGACCCGGTGGTCAAGGTGCTCTACAACATGGCCGGCCTCTTCCGGAATGCCCAGGGCCAGCAGGCCCGGCCGAGCGTGGACGGCTCGACGCGGCGGTACGACTCCTTTGCCGAGTTCCGCGTCAACAACAACGAAGACTCCTCCTGGTTCGGTTCGAACGACAAGCGCAAGAAAAAGAAGAGGCGCAAGGTCAACAAGCGCTTCGACGTGTGGAACAAGAACATCGGCGAAGGCGGATACAGATAACGGCAGGTGCGGCGCGGGTTCTTCGGGACCAACCGCATCCGGGTGATCATCACGGGGACCGGGTAGTAAATTGCGTTTGCTGGTTCAGATCGTTGCCTTCCTATTCGTGGGCACAGGGCTCGGCTATTGCACGGCCGACTACGCCATGAAAAACGGCCTGCAGACCGTCTCCGTCACGCATGGCCCATGGGTCACATGGCCGGCCGTGGCCAGTCCCGCGGGGGATCCCTACACCCGGGCCCATTTCGCTGAAATCGGCAAGTTCGGCCTGACGGCCTTCGAGGCGGTCATCTACAGGGCGCGCACGGACAGCGAAGGCAGGCGGCTGCGGGACGACTGCTCCTATTCGGTATCCGGAAACGCCCTGCCGGCGAGATGGTGGTCGGTCACCGTCTACGACGCCGACGGCAAACTGGTCCGGAACCGGCTCGAGCGATACTCCTTCAACAACCTGAACATGTGGCGTGCGCCGGACGGAAGCTACAGGGTTCGCCTGTCCACGGACGCGACGACCGGGAACTGGCTGCCCACCGAAGGCGCGGGGGAGTTCCAGCTCGTGCTGCGCCTCTACAATGCGGACCAGAACTCCGCCGCATCCCTCGATTCACGCAACCTTCCGACGATCGTGCGGGAGGCATGCGCATGAAGACCTGGATCTTCTGGGGACTGGCGACCGTCATGCTGGCCACGATCGTCCACATATCGGTGATCATGTTCGCGCCGATGCTCGATATCGGCAGGAGAATGGCGCAGTTCGAGGCGGCGGCCGGTCTCAACACGCTCCAGAAGCTGCCCCCGGCCCATTCGGACGGCGTCCTCGTCGTCGAACCCAGTCCCGACGTCAGCTATGCGTTTTGCCGCTTCGACCTGTCCCGCGGTCCGGTGCGGCTTTCCGCGCCGATACCCGACACCTACTGGTCGGTGAGCGTCTACGCGAGCACCGGTGAGAACGTCTATACGATCAACGACGCCCAGACCGGCCTGCGAAAGCTCGAACTCCTTATCGTCGGGCCGAGTGACGGCGATATCGAGACCGACGACGCCATCGTGTTCGAGTCGCCCAGTGATTCCGGGCTTGTCATCATCAGGGGTTTCGTTCCGGAACAAAGCCAGCGCCCGATCATCGACAGGATGCTTTCCACGGCAAGGTGCGGCAGCGAGAGCGCTGCGGCATCCTCCTGAAGTCGGGTTTCCGCGAGGACACCCGGAACCGGCCGCCGTTCAGCCGCCCAGAAGATCGCTGTTGCTTGCGGCGGGGACCTTGTGGCCGCGCCTGGCTTCATGGGCCGCGTCTTCAGGGAACGGCCAGACCCGCACCCTTCGTTCGAGCCTGCTGACGGTCTTCGCCAGCCTTTCGACCGCGTCGGCGACGCGGTCTGCCGGGACATCGGGATATTCGAGCTGCGTCCGGCGCACCTCCAGACGGTAGTCGTCGATGCGGTTCCTGAGTGCGAGTATCGTCTGCCTCACGACACGGCGGTTTTCACGCATGCGGCCCATGCTGCTCTGGATGTCGTTGCCGGATACTTCGCCATTGTGCAGAAGGGCGTCCCGGCGGCGGGCATCCGCGTCATAGACACGCTCGACGACCCGGCCGAAGGTTTGCACCTGCTCGATCTCGAGCTGGATGATCAGCGCGAGCGCCTGGGTGCGCCGGCTGGGCGGATGGTCTTCGTGAACGCTGAGCCCCGTGTTGTGGGTTATGCGGCGGCGTTCCTCATAGGTGCTCTCGCGGACACCGGCCCGTTCCATCGCCGTTTCCAGCGGCCGGTCCACGGACGGCGTGCGATCGGCGCTCTGCAGCGTTTCGCCAAGCGAGCGCATGTAGGCTTCGTCATCCGTGTAGTCGTAGGACGAGACCAGCACGCCGCGAACTTCCCGGAAAGCCGTCCGGGCCGCCGGCACGATCTGGTCGCTGAAGAATGAAGGCTTCCGGCGTCCGAAGTCCCCGCGCGTGTCACATGCCGCGACACCCAGCGCCAGGGGCATGAGCATAAAGACTGCGCGAGCGGATCGGACAAGCGGTCGGGGCATCAGGGGCGAACACGCCGGATTGCGGCGCGTTACTCCTCCACCGAGGCGACGGCGCTGCTGCGTCCCGTTCCACCACGACGCGATTTCGGGGGCACCCGGTCGGCGAGGCTGAACCCCGTACGCTCGATCCGTACACCCGGAAAGATCACGATCTCGGCCTTCGTGCCGGAGACACGATTCCGGTCCGGCGAATCCGGTCGTTTGCGAAATTCGAGTATGTCGGCCATCTCGTCCTCCTGGTCCGTACGGCCTGGCCTGAAACGCCCGGCCCGCGGCTCCTTGGATTGGCTTGCCTGCCATTTAGCGCGTTCATGGTTAACAAAGCTCTAAGGGCTGTCCGGAAACCGAACGGACAGAAGGAGGACAGCCGCGACATGACCGTCAAAAGCCGGTCGACAGGGGCACAAAAGGGTACGGCCCGTTTACTCTTATTCCATGGTTTGCGGCTATCGTCCCCGCATAAGACTCCTCTATTGCCGGGGCAAGCGTCATGGAACCCAAACTCAAGCGGCTGGAAAGCATTGCCGACCTCGCGAACGAACGATCGAGCGAGCGCAGGCGGGAACTGCTGCGGGAAATCACCGATCTCTTCCTGGAACAGCCGGATGCCTACTCCGATCGCGAAAACTGGTATTTCGGCGATATCATGGACACGATCGCCTACGACCTCGAGGCGAAGGTTCGTCTGGAACTCGCCGAGCGGCTATCGGGCGAGCAAGCCGCGCCGCCGGACCTGATCCGGAAACTGGCGAATGACGAGATCTCGGTCGCAAGGCCCGTCATCGAGAACAGCAAGGTGCTCAGCCAGGACGATCTCGTCGAGATCGCCAAGGTGCAGGGACAGGACCACCTCCTCGCCATGACCCGCCGCGACGACATTTCAGAGGACGTTTCGGACGTTCTCGTCACGCGAGGCAACGAGGAAGTCGTCGTCGGCCTGGTACAGAACAAGACGGCGGCGATTTCGTCGGCGTCCTACCAGAAGGCCGCGGACCGGGCCCGGGAAATGAAGAGCGAAGGCATCCAGAGTTCGCTCGCCAGACGCCCGGACGTTCCCAACGAGATCATGAAGGAAGTCCTCGGCGAACTGACCACGGAGATCCGCGACAAGATCCTGGCCGAGAGCAGCGAGGTCGACCGCGGACGGCTCGACGGGCTGCTGCAGGAAATCACGGAATCCCAGGAACGCCAGATCGACGCGAACCAGACGCAGGAAAGCGCGCCGGAAATGGTCGTCGGGCAGCTCGAGAAGGAAGGAAAGCTGTCCGCGGCAACGCTGATCCAGTTCGCCTATGACCGCAAGATGCCCGAATTCGTTTGCGCCCTTTCGCGCCTGGCGAAGATCGACATGGCGACGGCGCGCCGGGTGGCCATGGACCGCACCGGCGAAGGCCTGGCCCTGACCTGCCGCGCCGGCGACATGCCCACCCGCCAGTTCTCCGAACTGATCGAGGCTTTCGGACCGCTGATCCAGCGCTCACCGTCCGAAATGGATGAACTCATCAAGACCTACGACCGCGTGGCGGTGACCACCGCGCAGCGCATCATCAGGTTCTGGAACATTCGCAAGAGCACCATGAACGACGCCGCCTGACGGCGCGTCTCACGCCGGCTCGATCTTGCCGTCGAGCGGCGCGGAACCGCTGCGGGTTTCAACGTCAATCAGCCAGATGTCCGGATCGAAAGATCTCTGCCGTGCGATGAACTGCGCGATCTCCGCGCGGTCGGCACCTTCTTCGCCGAAAACCGCCTGCCATCTGCGATCGCCTTCGCTGTCGAACGCGCCGCCAGGCGCGGGACCGTAGAGCACACAGCCGCCGTCGAGGCGGTCCAGGCAGACATAGACCACGCCTGCGTCGGGGTCGCCCTTGTGCACGACGCCTGCCCAGAGATTCTCGGCGAAACACCTGCGAATGAACGCCTGGCACCAGATCTCCGTGCGCAGTCTCATGGGACGCGTACCGCCTCTAGACGGCGTTGAGGACGGAGACGCCGGTCACCTTGCGCAGTTCTCGCAGCAAATCGGGGGTCACCTCGCCGGTTTCGTCGATCTGGCGGTCCTGCTGGAACTTGCGGATCGCATCGCGGGTCTGCTGACCCATCATGCCATCCACCGGACCGGGACTGTATCCCAGTTCCGCGAGCCCTCTCTGGACAAGCCTGACCTGCCGCGCGGCATCATCTTCCGCGCCGGAAACCTGCGATACCGGCCTGGATATCGTTTCGGGCGGCGGCGCCGCGACGATTTCTGCGATGCGCCTGTTGAACCGGATGTGATCCAGCAGCGCCTGGTCGGGCTGTCCGTCGGGCGTCAGGCCCTTGCCCTTCTGGTAAGCCATGATGGCGTCGCGGGTCTTCGGACCGATCAATCCGTCGATCGGCCCGTCATAGACCTTGTCGGCGGACAGTTCCTGCTGGATATCCTCGACCAGCAACTGGTCGCGCGATTTCGGCTGGACCTTCAGCGATGGCGGAAACTGCAAAGGAGCACTGCCCAAGGCGACCTGCGCGCCCTGGTCGGGGCGCGGCACCGGCGTCGGCACAGCCTGCAGCGTCGGTTGCGTCACGGCGATGGGTGCGGGATGACGGCCGTGACGACCGCTGGTCGCGTTCACGACGATGGCCACGCCGAGTCCGATGAAGACAAGCCCCGTGAGGGATGATCCGCGCCCGCTCATTCGCACGTCTCCGGAAGATGGGTCATTCCCATTCTCGTCACGAAAATGTGGCGATCATCGGAGCGGAACCCTGCAGGTGCCCGAGCGGTCATGAGTCCGACGCGGATCATGCCGGCACCTTTTCGGCCGTGGCCGGATACCGGGCAGACTGTTCGTCCGTGCCGTCGAACTCCTCGTCTGCCGTATCGTCCTGCGTCCTGGGCAACACGACCATCACGTCGGTTCCGCGGCCGATGCTGCTTTCGATGTCCAGCGTGCCGTGATGGAGCTCGACCAGCCCCTTGACCACGGACAGCCCGAGTCCGGTCCCTTCGTGCTTGCGGTCGAGACCGTTCTCCGCTTGGACGAAGGGCGTGCAGAGCCTGGGCAGTATGTCGGACGGTATTCCGATACCCGTATCGGAGACCCGAAGTTCATGGTCTTGGCGACCGGTTCGGCAACGAACGGTGACATGGCCGCCTGGCGGCGTGAATTTCACGGCATTGCCCAGCAGATTGATGACGATCTGGCGATAGGCGCGCTCGTCGGCGCAGATCCGGCTGGTGTCGCTGTCACATTCCACCGCCACCGTCACGTTGGCTTCCGCGGCCATCTCTCGCAACGTGTCGGCGACCTGACCGACGGCATCCGCCGGTGCAAACCAACCGCAGTCCACACTGAGGTTGGCGGCCTCGATGCGCGACATGTCCAGAAGATCGTTCACGATGTTCAGCAGGTGGGAGCCGCTCTGGTGGATCAGGCCGGCATATTCGGTCTGCCGCGAAAACCTCTCGTCGCCCGCGAGATCGTCCCTGATCACGCCGGCAAACCCGATCACCGCGTTGAGCGGTGTCCGCAGCTCATGGCTCACCTTGGCCAGGAACTCGGTCTTCATCCGGCTGGCCGAATTTGCCTGGTCGAGTGCGGCCTCGAGGTCGGCCTGGTGCTTCTTGCGTTCACCGATATCGCGCGTGACCCCAACGACGGACATCCCTTGGGCACCCTCGAATGTCGGGAAGCCTGCGGACTCGGAACCGACCGGCCGACAGGACATCTCGACCCACCGGCAGAACGGCCCCACGGCGTGCGGGTCTTCCCCGTTGGGAATGAAGAGCCGGAACTCGGTCCGCACCTCGCTGGTGCTCCCGCGCGCCTCGGCGATAGCCTGGGCAAACCGTGGCCGGTCGGGAGAAAGGATCCGCGACGCAAATCCGTCGGCCAAAAGCATGTGCGGGCTGGCACCGGAGATGCCGCCGGCATCGCCGGTGATGAAAAGAACATCGCCCGCTTCGTCGTGACAGGTGAGCAGGTCGGTCATCGTCGAGGTGACAAGCGCGAAACGCTTCTCGCGGTCTTCGACGAGTTTGCGTGAGGTTTCGTGGCAATCGTGGATCTTGACCGCGACACCCGCAATATAAGCCAGCGCGGAACCGGCACCGAGCATCACCAACAGCTGAGGGTCAAGGTCGAACGTATAAGGCGCAGGAAGAGAACCGGTCCAATGCAGTCCCGAAAGCAGGGCAAGGACCCCTCCGCCCAGCGCCAGCGCAGAGAGAATGACACGGCGGGAGCCCGACAGCGCCGCCTCGACGGGAATGACCGCCACCCAGAAGATCGCGAAGGACGCAACCCCGCCGGTGACCAGGGCCACGTTCGCCACGAGGCCGGCCAGCGCTGCGGCGGAGAGGAAGTGCGCCGTCGCAAGGCGCCCTGTCCGGGACAGGTAGACCGCGATTGCGATCGGACAGGCCAACCAGACGAAAGCCAGCATGTCGGCATATCGGGACGTCTCGACAAGCGCGAGGTACACGGGAAACGCAATGACGGCCAGCGCCCCGCCAATGACGTGCGTCATCAGGAAAGCTTCGTGCCGTGCCGCTTCCAGCGCATTGCCGGACGCGGAGCAGTGCACCATTCCGGCGACACGCGCGCGTATGAATCTCGTGATCTTCAATGTCCCGTCTTTCCGCCAATTTCGGTTTCAGCGGCATCCCCTCACAACTATGTTCGACGGGTCTTAAGGAAGGTTGAAACGATCGGTTAATCCTGTTTCGCGCCGGCGTTGTCCTTTTCTTGGTAAACGGCAGGTTAACCGCTTGGCCGTTGCGACCACCGCCTGCTGCCCGCGAACCCGGATTCCCGCCCCCGGGCTGGGCGCTGCAATGACCATCCGCGGCCGTCGCGAGCGCCTCGAGAGCCGCCGGGTCGTGCCGCCGTCGCCAAGCCCTTCCAGTTTTTATCACTAAAAATCAAACACTTAAGTGAGATCAGCATCGGAACACTTTGTCTAAATTTCTAATCAAAATCTCTGTCAATTTCTCGAAAAACTGCGGGAAATTTTCGAATAATTGAATCAAAAATTGAATATATATTTGACTTATACACATTTATTCTCTTTTTTACAAAAGTATATTCAAGTATTGATTCCGAGATATACATCAAATAAATCTGCAGTTGCTAGGTTGTGCTCATCGCAGGGACATCGAATGAAAGGGCAAAACGATGTTTATTATCAGAGCGGCATTCTGGCTCCTCGTGGTCGCGGTTCTCATTCCGACTGGCCGACCCGCAGAACAGAACGTAACCCGGAACACGACACAGCAGATTTCGGCGCACGATGCGCTTTATGCGGCCTACACCACGGCGGGCGACGTCTCGACCTTCTGCAGCCGCAACCCCGACGTTTGCGCGACCGGCGCGATCGCCCTGGGCGTTCTCGAACACCGTGCCCGCAACGGCCTTAGGACAATGTATGACTGGGCCGCATCTGCGGCAGGACAGGGATCGGAAGCCGGCGACGACGTGACCGCCTCGACCCTGCACACGGGCTCGACCCAGCAGGTCGCCAATAACGGCACCCGTTCGCAGAACACGCTGCGCATCGACGACATCATCCCCGAGTGGTCCGGTCCGGACACCACCGGCGAGCGTGCCTGACGGCGGTTTACGGTCGCGGGCAGGCGACCGCTGATACGAATTCAGACCGGCAGACAGGCCGGTCCGTCAAGATCGTACCCGGCACAGCAGAATGCTGTCGCCCTTGGCGCCACGGAACGAGTCCCCTGCCCTTTCTTCGTTTCGTGGCGCCCCTTTTTACTCAGACCCCGTCCAGGGGTCTTTTTTTTGGCGTGCACGCAAAGTGAACGCGACCATCCCGGCCAAGGTCATTGTGAGCGCTTGCGAAGAACGCTAAGAATGCAGCCATGACTGCACAGGATCTGATAGACGATTTCGCCTTCCTGGACGATTGGGAGGACAAGTACCGGTACGTGATCGAACTCGGCCGAGGCCTCGATCCGCTCCCGGAGGATCAGCGTACCGAGGAAAACAAGGTACACGGCTGCGCCAGCCAGGTCTGGCTTCACACCACGGTATCGGACGGAAATGGCCCAGACCCCACGCTCAGCTTTTCCGGCGACAGCGACGCGCATATCGTCCGGGGCCTGATCGCCATACTTTTCGCCGTCTACTCGAACCAGCCGGCGCGACGGATACTGGAAACTGACGCGTATGACGTGTTCCGCTCGATCGGGCTGCACGAACACCTCACGCCGCAGCGCTCGAACGGGTTCGCCGCAATGGTCAAGCGCATCCGGTCCGATGCGGAAGCCGCGCTTTCGGCGACCGAGGTCGGCTAGGCGGCGTTCAGGCGCGGGCGTGAATGATGTCGTCGAGGTCCGCTCCGACGGAGCGTGCTTTCGCCGATGAAACGAATGCGTCGTAGCACAGGATCATCGTGACGCTCGACTGGTCTGGCGACAGCGGCAAGCGGAGCCAGAACTGCACGAGATGTTCCTTGTCGCGGCGCGGTCCCCGCACCACCCCCTGAGCGGGGCGGCCGTCCTCCACCACACGCCGGTAGGCCGACATCCAGTAGTCCGTCTTTTCCCCGAAATCGAGTTCGTCGAGATACTCGCCCGTGATCTCGCGATCGTAGATCTCACGAAGCCGGGTTCCGGCAAGCCTGACCCGGAAGCGCCCGGATTCGTCCAGCACGTCGATCAGGCTGACGAAGGGGAGCAGGCGCGGAAACTGCATGGGCGAAATGTCTTCGCGCGCCGGCATCTGGCGGCCATCGCAGCGATGGCGCCAGTAGTCGTAGAGCTCGCGTTGTTCGGGGACGACCAGCTGAGCGCGAAAGGCCAGTTCCGGTGATGCGGTCATCGCACGGGTGTCCTCTCTGTCGCGTGTGGTCGGGAAGATGTTTCAGCGTTTCGAATCATCCAGGCAACTATGAATCGAAAGTCCGAATCCGCGCAAGGCGAATTGAGGCGCCCGACCATGATTTCGCCCGGTTTCCGCCCGAATTGAAACCACGTCCCAAACGAAAAAAGGGAACGCCGAGACGTCCCCTTTTTTGAAGTCTTCCGGGCGCTGCCGCTACTTGCTGGCGCGGCGTCCCTTCTGGCCGAGGCCCATCTTTTTGGCAAGATTGGAGCGAGCCGCGGCGTAGTTCGGCGCGACCATCGGGTAGTCATGGGGCAAGCCCCATTTCTCGCGATATTCCTCGGGCGTGAGGTTGTAGTGCGTCCGCAGATGGCGCTTGAGCGACTTGAACTTCTTGCCGTCTTCGAGACATATGATGTGATCGGGCGTGATCGACTTGCGGACCGAAACGGCCGGCTTCAGCGGCGGAGCTTCCGCTTCACCACCCCCGTTGACGGCGCTCTCGAGAGCCTTGTGTACATCGGAGATGATGCCGGATAGGTCACCTGATACGACCGCATTGTTGCTGACATATGCCGCAACGATTTCCGCAGTGAGGTCGACCAGATCTGCTTTAGATTCCATAATGTCCTGCTTCCATTGCGAGTCACCGTGCAACGGAGGTTGCAAATCTGCACATCCGAAGCGAACGTCAACTCTAAGATAAATACTAAGTACGGCGTTGGTTCGCCGTATCGGTTTGACTTCGTGAGCGACGATGGGTTGGAAGCATCGCCTCTCCGCTTTGCTCTTAGCCCCCCGACCGCCGCTTTCAAACCGCGACTTTGACATCGTGAATACACAGGTACACAGAGTTTGTCCAGAGCGCCAAGAATTTTTTACAGTAAATTTCAGGCAAAAAATTTGATGGAGTCAAAATTGACCCCTATTTTGCCGTCAATACTAATGAAGTTTTACGTTAAGGGCGGAGCCGTTGAACAATTGACAGCGGTCAAATGCGGTTCTCGCGCAGCCCGGCTGGCTGCCAAACTACTCTGAAAGCAGCAGAAAATAAGCGATCAGGTAGGTTCCGAGCAGGAAGGTCGCCCAGAAGGCCATGCTGCCGGTCGGCCATGTACGCGCGAGTACACCATGCGGGCCGTGATGCCTGTAGAGGGTGGCCACGAATCTGGAAGCGGTGCGATAGAGGCGGTCGGCGACCGCCGCCCAGGCCTTCGTGCTCTTGGAATCGAACTCCACGGCGAGCACCCGCCCGAGTCCGCGGTAGAACCAGTCGAAGTCGAGCGTGATCGTGAGGGTCCGCTTGAGCATGCCCAGCAGGAGGAAGAATGCGAGCCCGGAGAACAGGAGCAACTGCAACTGGCTGACGATGTGGCTGCCTGTATAGGGCACGTATTCCACCGTATAGGGCAGCAGGGCATAGAGCGGGCCCGGGATGATGCCGATGATGATGCAGAGGAAGGAGAAGAAGACCATGGCCGCCTTCATGTTCCACGGCGGCTCGTCGGGCCGCATGCCCGAGTCCTTCTGAAAGAACACGAACCACGGGAACTTGATGCCGGCGTGCAGGAACACGCCCGCGGAGGCGGCGGCCAGCAGCATCCAGACGATCATCATGTGCTGGTCGGCGGCGGCCTGCGAAATCATCGACTTGCTGACAAAGCCGGACGTAAAGGGAAAGGCGGAGATGGCGAGTGCGCCGATAATGCCGCAAATTGCGGTCAGCGGCATGGTCCGGAAAAGGCCGCCGAGATCGGTGCATTTCCGCTTGCCGGTCATGAGCAGGACCGAACCGGCGGACATGAGCAGAAGCGCCTTGTAGATGATGTGGGCGAACGCATGGGCCGCCGCGCCGTTCAGCGCCATCTCGGTCCCGATGCCGATGCCGCAGACCATGAAGCCCACCTGGTTGACAATGCTGTAGGCCAGAATGCGGCGCATGTCGTTTTCCAGGATCGCGTACACGATTCCGTAGAAGATCATGTAGAGGCCGACGAAGATCAGGATTTCCGCGCCGGGGAAACCGCGCATCAGCACGTACACGGCGGTCTTCGTGGTGAAGGCCGAGAGGAAGACCGTGCCGCTCCAGGAGCCTTCCGGATAGGCGTCGGGCAACCACGCCGACAGCGGTGGCGCGCCGGCATTGATGAGGAAGCCGGCCAGGATCAGCCAGCGGGCCGTCGTGTCCGGGACCATGGAGTTGAATTCAATCGAACCGGTCGCCGAGATCTCGCCCGCGATGCCGGCCATGAGAAGAACGCCGCCGAGGAAGTGTACCGAGGCGTACCGTATCCCGGCCTTGCGCGCGCCCTCTCCGCCGCACCAGACCACGATCGTGGAGGCGACGGCCATGATTTCCCAGAATATGAACAGGCTGATCAGATCGCCGCAGAACGTCACGCCGACGGCCGACCCGGCATAGACGAATGCGGCCGACAATTCGGTGGTGCGTCCCTGGTTCAGCGCGAACAACCCGCCGCCGAAACCCATGATGCAGAAAATGGTCGCGAAGATGCGGCTGAGCGCATCGGCCTTGACCAGAACCAGATCGTAGCCGAGGTAGCCGTAGATCAGGCTGACGCCGTCCGGCAGCGACCAGACCGCCATGAGTGCCAGAAGAGGTCCGCCCAGGAGCACCGCAGTCCGCGTATGCCCTTTGCAGAAGGGCAGGACCAGGCCGGCGATGATCATGACCAGCCCAGGCGGTATGGCGAAACCGTCAGTCATAATAGGTGTCCGGGCGCTTCAGGATGGCGCCAAGCGCCTTGGATCCGACAACGAGGATGACGCAGGCGACAAAACCGAACCAGGCGGCGAAACCGAAAGTCCCGTCGATCCCGAAATGCGGATGATGGTGCACGAAAAGGTCCGCGACGACGGTGAGCGCGAGGATTATGCACCCGCCCCACCAGAGCTGCCTGATCGTCTTCGGCCGAACCAGCCAATGATCGTCCATCACCTAACCTCCAACCATTGCGCGCGCCAGACCGAGCGGCACACCGGGGAACAGGAACAGCAGGATCGTCGCGGCGGCGGTCGCCGTGAGGGCGATCACGATGGGCAGCGGCGCTTCTCCGTGCTCGGCAGAACCCTCGTCCGGTGCGACGAAGAACGCCCTGGCGATGATGGGAAGGAAATAGGCCGCATTGAGCAGCGTACTGGCGATGATGACGATCACCGCCACCCACTGTTCGGTATCGAGGGCGCCGACGAACATGAACCATTTGCCGAGGAAACCCGCGGTGGGGGGCACGCCGATCATGCTGACCGCCCCGACGGCGAACGCGGCCATGGTCCAGGGCATGCGCCGGCCGATGCCGTTGAGCTGGCTTATCTCGGTGTAGTGCGCGGCGGTGTAGATCGATCCGGCCGCGAAGAAGAGCGTGATCTTGCTCACCGCGTGGGCGGCGATATGCATGGCCGCACCGACCGCGGAGATCGGCGCGAGGATTGCGGCGGCGAGAATGACGTAGGAAAGCTGGCTGACCGTGGAATAGGCGAGCCGCTTCTTCAGGTTGTCCTGGCGCAGCGCCACGAACGACGCGATGAGAACGGTGCCGCCTGCCGCGTAGAGCAGCCATCCGGCGGTCCCGCTCTGGCTGAGCGTTTCGATGCCGAAGACATAGACGACGACCTTGAGGATGCTGAACACGCCGGCCTTGACGACCGCGACGGCGTGCAGAAGCGCGCTGACCGGCGTCGGCGCCACCATTGCCGCAGGCAGCCAGAAGTGGAACGGCATCAGCGCGGCCTTGCCGATGCCGAACGCGTAGAGCGCCAGCAATATGCCGATCAGACCGTCGTCCACCTTGCCGGCGAGAATGCCGCCGACGGAGAAACTCATCGTACCGGAGGCCACGTATGTCCACAGGATGGCCGGAAGCAGGAACCCCATGGACGTGCCCAGCAGCAGGGTCAGGTAGACCCGTCCGCCGCGCTTGGCGTCGTCATTGCCCTTGTGCGTGACCAGCGGATAGGTCGACAGGGTGAGGATCTCGTAGAAGATGAACAGCGTGAACAGGTTCTCGGCGAATGCGATGCCAAGCGTGCTGGCGATGGCCACCGCGAAACACATGTAGAACTGCGTCTGGCGCGGCTCGTTGTTGCCGCGCATGTAACCGATCGAATAGATCGAGTTCACGATCCAGAGACCCGACGCGATCATCGCGAAGAGCATGCCCAGGGGCTCGACCTTGAAGGCCATGCTGATACCGGGCACCACGAATCCGAAGGACACTTCGGGCCGGGCACCGTCCGAGACATGGCCGTAGAGCATGAGCACGACGACGAACAGCACGACGGCGGTCGACAGCGTGGCCGCCTCGCGCAGGTTGGGCGCGCGTCCAAGGAAGAGGATCGCGAACATGGCCGCGGTCGGCAGCACCAGCGCCGCTATGATCAGGCTTTCGGCGCTCATTTGAACCCTGCCATGAGAACGTCGGCCGCCTGGACCGCAACGCCTGCGGTCATGCGCGTGTCAAGTCCGAAGTAGATCGTGAAGATCACCAGAAGCAGCATCGGCACCAGCATCGAATAGGGCGGTTCGCTCGCCTTCGCACTGACTTCACTCGCTTCCCGGAACCAGACCATCTCGACGACGCGGCCGATATAGACGACGGATATGATCGAACTGGCGACGATAAGGAACACAAGCCACCACCAGCCTTCCTCGAGCGCCGCCACCCCGAGATACCACTTGCTGATGAAACCGACGGTTCCGGGCGTGCCGATGATCGCGAGCCCGGCGATTGTGAACACGGCCATGGAGACCGGCATGGTGCGGCCGAGCCCGGCGAGATCCGGCAGGTGGACAGTGCCGATGCGGTAGATCACGCCGCCGAGCGCCATGAAGAGGGCGGCCTTCATCACGGCATGGTTGAAGAGATGCACGACCGCGCCGGCCACACCGGCCTGGTTGGCGAGGCAGAGGCCGAGCGTGATGTAGCCGATCTGCGCCACCGACGAATAGGCGAGCATGCGTTTCAGGTCATCCTGGAACACGGCCACGATCGAGGCGCCGAACATGGCGCAGATCGAGAGAACCAGGAAGATTTCCGTGACGGGGAGCGTTTCGAAGACAAGCTCGATGCCGAAGACGGAGAAGAAGAAACGCAGAAGCAGGTAGACGGCCACCTTCGTCGCCGTCGCGGCGAGAAACACAGTGGCGACCGACGGGGCGTAGGCGTAGGCGTTGGGCAGCCAGACATGCAGAGGAAAGAGCGCGAGCTTGAGACTGATCCCGACCGTTATGAAAGCGAGCGCCACATAGGCCGGCCGGGTGTTCTCGAGGAGCGGAAGGCGGCCGGCGAGATCGGTGAGATTGAGCGTGCCGGTGACCGAATAGAGCATGCCGATGCCGATGACGAACAGCGTCGCACCGATCGTGCCCATGATCAGGTACTGATAGGCGGCAAGCAGGGCGCGCTTGTCGCGGCCCAGCGCAATGAGCGCATAGGTCGACAGCGAGGACACCTCGAGGAAGACGAACGTGTTGAATGCGTCGTTCGTGATCGTGATTCCGAGCAGGCCCGCGAGGCAGAGAAGATACATGGTGTAGAACCAGGCCTGCTGGTCCTCGCCGATCTCCTTGGCGACGCTTGCACGCGCATAGGGCATGACCACCGCGCCGATCACCGAAACCAGGCACAGAACGAATGCGTTCGCGGCGTCGACCCGGTACTCGATGCCGAAGGGCGGCTCCCATCCCCCCATGGCGTAGGAGATCGTTCCGCCCGAAACCGTATCGGACAGCAGCGAAAGCGCGATCACGGGAAGCGTCCAGCTCGTCACCAGCGCAATGAGCCAGGCCACGTTGCCGCGCCGGAAGAAGGCGCAGAAGACCGAAGCCAGGAGGGGAAGGACGACCTGCAGGGCCGGCAAATTCGCCGCTATCATTGGTCGGCGCCCTTCTCGAACAATTCATCTTCCTCGATCGTGCCGAAGGCCTCGTTGATGCGGACGACGAGCGCCAGGCCGAGGGCAAGCGTCGCCACGCCGACGACGATCGCTGTCAGGATCAGCACATGCGGCAGCGGATTTGAGTAGACCGTAAAGCCATCGGCGAGGATGGGAGGGGTCCCGCCCAGTATCTTGCCCGGCGAAAGGTAAAGCAGATAAACCGACGTCTGGAACAGGGCGAGCCCGACCAGTTTTTTCACCATGTTGCCGCGGGCGACGACAATGTACAGGCCCGACACCATGAGAAATATGGTCACCCACTGGTTGTAGTGGTTCACGATGCCTTCAAGATATTCCATCAGCGCCCCCTGCCCGCGAACGCATAGAAAATCGCCAGCATCGTTCCCGACACAGTTACAAGGACGCCGAGTTCAATGACGATAATCCCCAGATGCTGACCGGCCACAGGATCGCTGGAGAGAACGGAATAGTTAAGGTAATTGCCGCCCATGAACATGGAAACCACGCCGGTCCCCGCAAAAATCAGGACACCGGCCGGAATGAACAGTTCAACGACCCATGGCGGTGCGATGCGCTGTGCCGCAGACAGACCGTAAACGATCGAATAGAGAATGATCGACGCCGCGGCGATGACGCCCGCCTGGAAACCTCCGCCGGGGCCGAAATCGCCGTGGAACTGGACGTAGAGCGCGAAGACCAGGATGAACGGCAGGATCAACTTGGTCATGATCCGGAGGACGATGTCGCGTTTCATTCTTCGCCCTCCTCTGTCGCGTTCTCCGGTTTCCGGCGACCGGTCCGCAGCAGCAGGAGTACGGCGATTCCGGCCGTGAAGATCACCGCCGTCTCACCCAGCGTGTCGAAGCCGCGATAGCTTGCCAGGACCGACGTGACCACATTGGGCACACCCGTCTGCGGAATGGATTGCTCGAGATAATAGGGGCCCACGTGCTGGTGGACCGGCGTATCCGCAGCACCGAAGGGGTAGAGGTCGAGCGTGCCGTAGATCAACAGGGCCGCGGTCACCACGGCGACGAAAAGCGGCACGAGTGGCGTGTGGGCCGGTGTCGATTCCTCGGTTTTCGTGAGGTAGAGCACCGTCAGCATCAGCACGGTGGACACGCCGGCACCGACGGACGCCTCCGTCATGGCCACGTCGACCGCGTCGAGCACGATCATCACGCTGGCCATCAGGAAACTGTATATGCCGCCCAGGATGACCACGGAAAAAAGGTTGCGCACGCGCACCACTCCGACGGTCACCGCCGCCATCAGGGTCAGCAGCACCATATTTACGTAGGCTTCTATGACTGCTTCTCCTTCTTGTCGTGCAGCATCGGCTTGAGGCCGGCGGCAATCGACGCCTGGGCCAGCGCGTGGGTCGCGACCGGGCCGGTGAAGAGAAGGAGTCCCAGCAGGATCGCGAGCCGCACGATCACGAGCGGATCGCTGGTCTGCAGCGCCATGCCGATGAGCAGGAGGGCCGCGCCGAACGTGTCCGAAACGCTGGCGGCGTGCATGCGCGAGAACACGTCGGGCATCCGCAGCAGGCCGAACGTGCCGATGAGATAGAAAACACTGCCGCTGACCAGCAGGATCCAGCTCAGGATATCGAGAAGAATGGACATCAGCGGTTCGCCGCCTCCTCTTCTTCCTCGTCGTCATAGGCAAGGTCGCCGTAGCGGAAGAATTTCAGGACCGCGAGCGTGCCGATCAGGTTCAGCAGGCCGTAGGTAATGCCGATATCGAGAAATTCGGGCCGGCCCGTCATGAAACCGACAACCGCGAGCAGCAGGATGGCAGCCGTACCGATGGTGTTCGCGGCAAGCACCCGGTCGAACACGGTCGGCCCCTTGAGCGCCCTGATAATGGCGAAGATGTGAGCGATCGTAATCGCTATGGTTGCGATCGTGAACATGTCAGGCCTTGCCCTCGAATGCGGTGGCGCGCCGGTCCATCTCGCCGGCCTCGACGTCCTCGGCGCCTTCGCGCTGGATGGCATGCACGAGAATCTCATGCCGGTTCACGTCGACGGAGATCGTGCCGGGCGTAAGCGTGATCGAATTGGCGTAGTTGTTGACCCCCAGCGCGGACCGCTGGCTGGGCGTGACCGATTTCATGGTGGGGGTGATCGGCAGCTTCGGGTCGATGATGAGCCGCGATACGGAAATGGCCGACTTGGCGATTTCAACGGCAAGCCACGGCCAGTAGAGCATGGCCCGGAAGACCAGCTGGATGGGATGGCCTTCCTCGTCGATGATGTACATGCGCCGCGCCATGTACAGCGTCAGCAGCACGGTCAGCACGCCGAAGGTCGTAATGAGAACCGTGTAGTGCCCGGACAGGACAAGCCAGAACGCGAACAGCGTCAATCCGAGGCTGACAATTCGCGCCGGTCCACCCGTCATAAAGCGTGATCCCCCTCAAACAATCCCGATTCGTTTTGCGGAGAATTTTATCAGGCTCGACACGACGCCGCTATGGTTAACGGAATCGGGATGACGCTTTCGGGCGTTTTTGAGTCCTATTTCGGCAAAAAGTCACGCAACTGCGACATTCTGTACCACTGCCGGAGACTCGAAGGGGCCACGGCCCATCTCGCGCCAGTCCCAGTAGGTGAGCGCCATTTTCGATCCGCCGCGGGAGAGACGGTCGAACATCACCGATATCTCCTCGACATGGTCCGCGGTGTCGAACGGCGCTACGCCCGCCTCGTTCCAGCGTCCGCAGATTTCGGCGAAGGTCTTTCGAGACACGTTCGCAGCCTTCAGGGCTACCGCAAGCGGATCTCCGCCCCTGTCCATGACGATGCGCCGGGCAGTGTCCTCGCCGACATGTGTGGACGCGGCAAGGGCCGCCGCCGCCGCATCGACGTCGCCTTCGCAATGGGCCTCGACAAGTCGCTCGACCGCCTCACCCGGCTGATCCGTGCCGTCTTCCGGCGTGGCGGATCCCGGAACGGCCGCCATGTCCGGGGCACCGGCGAGAATCCACGACCCGGACACACCACTGCGCACGATGCGCCGGATCATGCTCGCGTCCTCGAGGAAACGGCCGACGATGTAAAGCCGGAGGTTGCGTTCCACGTTCCAGTACAGATCGAGCGCACAGGACGGGTACATTTCCGGCCGCACCACAAGCGCTTCGCAGAGTTCCGGCTCCCGGCGGGCCCGTTCGGCGAGCGCGCTCACGACAGCGCTCGACAGCCTCGCGCCGCGGTTTTCAAGCAGCGCCAGGACGACGGACCGTTCCGAGTTCGTGACGATCTGCGCCGCGATCTCGCTGTCGACGACGGGTCGGCTGGCGATGATCATGGAGCGCTCCGGGCATTGCGAATAGAGAATGTCCCGGATATCACGATAGCTTCCGGAGGTTTCGCTGCGAAGAAGAGGCTCGGCGACTTCGATATCCGGATCCCTTATCAGGCGCGAGACCAGTCCCGGCGCCGCATCGTGCAGGCCGGACAGGCGCTGCGCGAGCTGGCGGCGCAAAAGCGGCGAAAGCGACGGCAGCGCGAACTGCAGCGTGTCGATGGCGAAGGCCCGTTCATGCGGGTGAAACATGCTCGCAGGCAGCAACAGCAAGTCGGCGAGCTGGCGGAACGTGTTCACATCGAATCGTCCATCTGCATCGCCGGATTCGCCCGCCACCAGACGCAGGCCGTGCGAAACCGCGTCCTGCTCCTGCGTCGGACCGGCAACCCCACCGTGCTCACCAACAAGTTTTGCTGCATCAGAGGTTTTCATGAACCCCTCCTTCTTTGAATACAGCACCTTTATACACACCAACTTCAAACTTTCCGTTCATGCGAGATTTTTGTTTTTAAATATTTGGTTTTTATTTTATATTTATTGAAGTTTGATCTATATTTTTCTCGAAGTTTCGAAGAGTTTTTCTACAATTTTAGTCAATCCTGCCCATTTCACGGCGTCACGCATTGGAGCGTGGCGCACACGGTGTATAGGATGTGGCCGACATGGCGCCCGGGCACGCGCCGACGTGAATTCATCGAGGAGCAGCGCAATGACCGCGTTCGAGACACTTGCCGATTTCGCTGCGATGTGCGGGCATGAGATCGGCACGAGCGAGTGGCTGGAGATCACCCAGGACCGCATCGACAGGTTCGCCGACGCGACCGGCGATCACCAGTGGATCCATGTCGATCCCGCGCGCACCGCCTCGGAACTCGGCATGCCGACGATTGCGCATGGCTATCTCACGCTGTCGCTGGTCCCGCGGTTCGTTTCGGAGATCATGCACATAGAAAGCATCAAGCGGGCGATCAATTACGGGTCGAACAAGGTCAGGTTCATTTCCATGGTGCCTGTCGGGTCGAAAGTGCGCGGACGGCTCAGGCTCGACAAGGCCGTGGCCGACACCGGCATGCTGCGGGCGACGTCGACGATGACCGTCGAGATCGAGGGCGAACCCCGCCCTGCCCTCGTCGCGGAGACGATCACGCTTTACTTCGAATAGGCGGTCCGGCCAGTCGCCGGTCACCCGTTGAGATAAAGCAGCGAGGCGTTGAGGACGGTCGCGAACCCGACCCAGGCGGCATAGGGAAGAAACAGCACCGCAGCCGTCCGGTCGCGCGACCACGTCGCGGCAATGAAGAGCAGGATCGCAGCCAGCAGCAGGACGATGATCAGCAGTGCCGCATCGATCCGCTGAAGGGTGAAGAACACGGGCGACCAGAGAAAGTTCAACGCCATCTGCGCCCACCACGCCTTCATGGCGAGGCTTTCACGGGCTCTCGTCCAGGTTCGCCACCCCGCGATGGCGATCAAGATGTAAAGCGCAGTCCATACCGGACCGAAAACCCAGTTGGGCGGATTGAAGTCCGGCTTGGCAAGATCGGCGTACCAGGGACCGGGCGCCGTGAGGAAGCCGATACATGTGCCTCCGCCCACGACCAGCACGATAAACACGATCATCGATTTCATGTGAGTTCCCCTCGACAGACCTTATGGGACCACGGTCCCCGTGGACCGCCCTGCCTGCCTTAACGCACCGGGCCGTGATTTGGTTCACCGGAGCGCCGGGCAATGCGACAGGGAGGCGAATTGTGCAGCAGGCACGCCGCGGCTACACAGTGTCCCGACTTCGTTTGGAAAGAGCACCCACCCGTCGCCATGATTCGACCGATATGCTCCGTTCTGGTCGCGACAGCACTGGCGCTGCCGGTCCTGCACACGCATGCTCCGGCACATGCGGGGGGATGGCTGAACTGGCTGAAAAGCGAAAAACCGGCCGCGCCGACGGCGCCCCATGCGCCCGGCGGTCTCTATCTTGGCCAACCTCTGGACGAGGCAAAGACGCTCAGCCAGTGGTTCTACTATGGCAACACCTGCTACGGCGAACTCGCTGTTTCCGGCGATGTCATGACGCGGACCGGCCTCGCACACGTGATGGGCTATGTCGACAAGGTCCGTACGCGGATCGAGGCGCTGGAGGTCAACTTCGCCCGCACCGTCGAGACCGGCGACAGGGCCGGTTGCGAGAAGGCAGTGAGGACGTTTGCCGCCTGGAAGTTTCCCGGCATGCGATGGAACGATGTCCCGGCGGGCCACGTATTCCTTGGCCGCGCCGACCGTGTGATCCTGACGGCCGGGACGGGAGACACCCGCGTCGAGGTCTGGGGCGACCTCAGCACGCTCGTCCGCCCGACATGCCTCGTCTCCTGGCGCGCCTCCCTGGGGGAACGACGCTTCGACCCCGCCCGGCCGCTTTTCCGCCGCCGCTAGCGGACGTCCGGCCTAGCCGCCTTTCGCCGTCGCGGCGAGACGCGCGAGCTTGCTCTTCGCCATTTCCGCGCTTTCGCCGAAGGCGATCGTGGTGATGAAACTGCCGTCTGGACCGACGAGGAACACGGAGGCCGTGTGGTCCATCGTGTAGTCATCACCGTCCAGCGGCACCTTCTTCCAGTAGACGTGCCAGGCGCGGGCAAGGGCCGCCACCTGATCCGGATCGCCGGTTATGCCCGTGATGCGGTCCGAGAAATTCTCGACGTAACCCTTCATAAGTTCGGGCGTGTCGCGTTCCGGGTCGACCGTAATGAAAAACGCGCGGATCGGCTCGGCCTTGGCGCCCATTTCGCCCAGCCAGACGGACAGGTCGTTCAGGGTGGTCGGGCAGACCTCCGGGCAATGGGTGAACCCGAAGAAGACCGCGACGGGATGCCCGGTCATGGCGGTCTCGGTAATCGCGTCACCATTGTGATCGACCAATGTGAACGGCGCACCGAGCTTGGTATCGAATGTGAGGGACCGGTCGGAGTCCCGGTTGAGTGCCTGGAAGGCCAGCAGGCCGCCCACGGCAAGGCAGAGGGCGACCACCGCCGCCCAAAGCCCTATGCGCAATATCCGCATGCCGTCCGCCTCAGCCGCCGGACTTCATGTCGTCGGGTTTCATGTCGTCGGGTTTCATGTCGTGCCCCTCGTGCTTCATCTCACCGTGGGCGTCATGTTTCATCTCCTTCTTTCCTGACGACGAGATCGCCTCGACGGAAAACTCGACCTCGATGCGGCCCGCCTTCTCGAATTCCAGGGTGACCTTGCGCTTCTCGCCTTCCGCCAGTTGCTCGGTCAGTTTCATGAACATGAGATGGTATCCGCCGGGCTTGAGGACCACCTCGCCACCCGGCGGGATTTCCAGCCCCCCTTCGATGCGGCGCATCTTCATGATGCCTTCGCTCATCTTCATCTCGTGGACCTCGACCCGTCCGGCGAAATCGGCATTGGCACCGACGAGCTTGTCGGCACTTTGGCCGGTGTTTCTCACGATCATGTACCCGCCGCCCACCGGTGCGCCGGGCGGGGTCGCGCGGGCATAGGGATGATCGACGACGAGGTCCCCGATCTTGTAGTCGTGTGCCAAGGCCGGCACAGCGAATGCGACCGCGAGGGCGACCGCAAGAGTTCGTACGATATTGACAACAGTGTTCATGGGATTTCTCCAGGCCGGGCGCGACATGGACAGTCGGCACCACGCGCCAGGTTGATTTCAGAAAGAAACAGTTTTTCCGGAGACCGGGGCTGCGCGGCGGTACGTCTCATGCGCCCGTCCGGCAACCCGCAGGATCATGCCGCGACGGGCGGTGCGCGGCTGCGCTGGAGGATATAGGCATCGGCGGGAACGCTCTCGTCGCGCTCAAGGGCCGCGATCCGGCCGTAAGGGGCACCTATGCCGAAGCCGTTGTCCGCATCCGGCACCGCAAGCCACATCGCGCAGAGCGTTCTGCAGAAGCCCTGACAGTCGCACATGGCGTGTTCCGCCGGATCGGTGGAACCAGGGGTCTCCGTTGCGGCGTCGGCACGGCAGATCGTGATGTCGTACGGCATGTCGGCCGCCGCCATGGCGGCGAACGAGACGGAGGGCAGGATTGCATTGAACAGCAATGCGAGGAGACAAAGCGCAATGGCGGGACGGCGCTCGTTACGCAAAGCGGCGAACGCCGTGGGCGCGCAAGAGGCGGGTTCAGGCCTCATTTCGCCACCCTCGCGCAGAACAGAATTCCGGACCGGTGTCTCATTGCCGGAGCACTATCCATGAGCAGTGCCATTGCATCAAACGGGTTTATTGTCGCAAGGTCCGGAAGAGAGGAAGCCACCTGTCGCGCGGACAGGGCGGCACGAATCCGGCGAGCATAACAGAGGGCGAGTTGCACTTGAATCGGCAGGACCATCCGGAACGGTTTCAGATCAGACAGGCAAGCCTGAACGATGCACAAGGGCTGGCGATCTATGCGCAGGCCCTCTTCGAGGAACGGCTCGAAACGATGTTTCTCCATGACACGGCGCCCGGCGAGAACGAACAGGAAGACTTCATCGCCGGCTTCGACCGGGAGAATGCGCATCTTCTGGTTGCGGAATGCGACGACCAGATCATCGGCATGGCGGGTTTCAAGGGGCATGGCCGCCCCCAGCTTCGCCATTCCGGCATCATCGGCTTCGGGGTCGCGCGCGCGTTTCGCGGCCATGGAATAGGGCATGCCCTGCTCGCGGGGCTCGTCGAATGGGCACGGTCAGACCCGCTGCTGTCCCGGATCGAGTGCGATGTCTTCTCCACGAACGAGGCTGCGCTCGGCCTCCTGGAAAAGTGCGGCTTCACCCGAGAGGGCACGATGCGCAGCGCCATTCAGGTGGGGGACCGCAAGATCGACAATCACCTGATGGCGCTTGTCTGGTAATCCGGCGAGCCCGGCTCAGACGTCGGGCGAAGCATCAAGAGAGGATTGCATGGAGCAATCGAGAACAGATCCGGATGTCCAGCTCGGCATGATCCGGGAAATCTCATCGACATTCGAAAAAGCGGGCATCGACCACTGGCTCTTCGGAGGCTGGGGGCTGGATTTCCTCGCCGGACGCATCACGCGACCACATGACGACATCGACTTCTTCATATGGGACGATGCGTTCGAGTCCGCCGTCGAGGCGCTGGCGCCGCTGGGTTATGTGCTGCGGCCCGAAGCCTCCGGCGACTTCTTCAACGAATCCGGTTTTGTGAGGAAGGACGGCTACTATGTCGAACTTGCCCGGCTCGTGCGAAGGCCGGACGGTTCGATCGCGACCCCGGGACGCTATATCGACTGGCCGTGGCCAGCCAGGTCGTTCGACGCCCCGCGGCTGTGTTTCCGCGGCATCGAAGTTCCGGGGTGGGACGCCTATGGTCACTGGCACATCAAGATGGGGTTCTCGCGCCACGGTTCGAAGGACCCCTTGCGCGACCAGGACCTGTCCGACCTGGAGATCCTGAGGGAACTGACGGGCGACCTGTCGGATCTGCCAGAATTCAGGTGAGCCGCGAACATGTCGTTCCTGCCACGGCGTCGGCGGCCGTCAGCGCGCGCCATGACCACAGGAGACCGATGAGATAGGACGCCGCGTCATCGTCGAAACCGCCGGCAAGCCCGGCAACGAGCCTGGACGGCGAGACCGGCTCGCCCCGGTTGATGAGGTCGACGGTGTCACGCAGCGCGGCGGACGCGGGCAGTTCCACGAGGTGTCCCCGGGCCGCCAGCAACGCGTCGTCCCCGCGTTCTTCATAGATGACTGGGAATGCGCCAAGCCGCCGCACCGCCCCGGACGGCATCGCGTCGGCCCGCAAGGGAGAGGCCGGCTCCAGACCGAGATTGCTCCGGGTACGGACCGATGCCTGCCACACCGCGCGCGCCAGGTCGATATGGAGGCCGTCTTCGATGACTTCACCGAGGCGCTGAGACCGGTCGGCACCCGGATCCGCGTCGAGCCGTTCCGAAATTTCCTGATCGAGCGCCTCGGCGGCCGCTTGGCGCAGCATTTCCGCCGGATCATGGTCTTCAAGACAGATCGCGAAGCCGATGGAGAACTCAGGCGTGTGCCCGACGTGGAAACCCTCCGTAGGGAGGACCATGACGTCGCCCGCGTGGAGTTCGTAACATCGTGCGAGTTCGAGGATGGAGCGGGGATCGAAACAGCTTGCCCGGCTACCCGTGGCGGCCACGTAGGTTTCGTCATCCCAGATGTACATCCGCTTCGTGCCCGGCCCGAGATGGAAATGAAGTATCCGGCCGGTTTCCTCGTCATGATGGGCACCGAAGGGGCTGTATCCGTAATCGCCGACGAATATGTGCGGCTCCACGGACCCGAATTCCACTGGACTTGTGTCGCGGATATCGGCCAGCATCAGGCTCAAGCGCTCCGCGAGCCTGTCGTCGTCGATGGCCGGGCGATCGACCACGATCCCGAACCGCCGACCGTCAAAGAGGGATTTCCCCCAGGATTCGAGGTCGGTTTCGGAGGGCGGGTTCTGGAAGACCGCGGACTGCAGGTCGGGCCTGACGGCGTGTTCCTCGTAGGCCCGCACCTTGCCGAGGTTGCCGACATCGGACGATACCTGCCTCAGTATTCCGGCGACATCGGCCTGCGAGATGAAGTCCGCGCCGAAAACGCCGGGCACCACGACCGCCTCCGAATAGCCGTTGCTGGCTTTCGCGATCTCGGCGATGCGGGCGGGTGCGATCATTCCGATGCGGGACCGGAAAGGGCGCCGAGGTCAAGGAACTGACGGCAGACGAATTCGGCCGCCTCCGGTTCGAACTCCTCCTCCAGGCGCGCAATCATCCCGCCCCAGGTGATGGACGTTCCGTCGTTCAGTGCCTGCACCAGCCCCGTGAGCGCGTCACTTTCGGGCATGACCATCTTCCGCCCTCTGACAAAAAGGCTCATGGTCGTGCCGGACCCGTCCGGGGGCGATGTCCGCAGCACTATCGGAAAATCCGGATGGCGCGCGTAACGGGTATCCGGACCGGGCGAACCGGGGTCCGGTCCGGCATGCGGACCGGGCGAAAACCCCGCGTTGCTCTCGAGCAGATCGCCCATCTCCAGCATACCGGCTTCCAGGGCATCGGCGATCGGCGTCGCCGCCATTTTGGCCACGTCATCCCCGTCATCGGGATCGACCGCGTCGAGGAACGTCTGCAGCGCACGTTCGCGCATGCGGGATTGCGACAGCGCGACGTTCGTCACCACGACACCGGCCGAAAAGTCCCGGGTTTCGCCGACGTGGAACCAGCCCGGCGGCAGCACGAACACCGAGCCCGCGGGAATATCATATATGTCCGCACTGTCCTCGATCGCCGCACGGTCGTAGAACGTGGCGCGGCCGCCTGTTGCCGCCTCGAAGGTTTCGGGCGACCAGAGATACATGCGCTTGAGCCCCGGCCCCAGATGGAAATGAACCGCGGCGCCCTGTTCCCGGTCCTGGTGAATTCCGAAGGGCGTGTCGCCGTAATTTCCGAAAAAGACGAATATCTCCTGGGCCGTCCTGCGGCTGGCCGGTCCGCCATTGAGCTGGGCCCAGGGCCCGGCAAGACGCTCGACGAGGTCCGTGTTGAGTTGTTCGGCCCGGTACAGCGTACAGCCCCAGCGTTCCGGTCCAAGCAGGCGGTTGCCCCAGGTTTCCAGATCCTCACCCCTGTCCGGCGGACTGGCGAAGACCTCGCGTTCCGACCGGAAACACTGCCTCGCACCGACGAAGACGCGCAGCAGCATCTCGCGGTCGGGATGACCGCGAAGGTTCTCCAGCATGCGCCGAATGTCTTCGATGGATACAAGGTCCGGGGTCAGGCAGTCTTGCAGAACGCAGGCTCGGGTAAGCCC
This sequence comes from Hyphomicrobiales bacterium, assembly GCA_965227875.1. Taxonomy (GTDB): domain Bacteria; phylum Pseudomonadota; class Alphaproteobacteria; order Rhizobiales; family JAJFHC01. Next base: position 3,214,401 of record OZ245783.1, on the reverse strand, counting down.
GTGCGACATGTCCACGAGCTGTTCGAGCTGATCGTTCAATCCCTGACTCACCCGGTCCGGCGACATTGGCCGATAAGATTCACTGGTGGCGGAAATCCGCGCATCAAGACCATGTCGCCGCAGGCAAGAATGCGAACGCCCGGCAGGAAATCCGGCCGGGCGTGCATGAAATCGTTATTCAGCCGCGAACGCCGCCGAGAAGGTTCAGTGACTTGGAGGACTTCTTGCTCGTCGTCGTTACCGTCTTGATGGACTTCACGTCGATTTTCTTGCTCATGACTGCTCCTTGGATTTTGGGACGCCCCCGGACTTTTCAGGCGCGACTCGATTATAAGAGTGGCCCTTGCGTATTCAAGTCCCGAGATGCCGGGCCGGGGCGACGGCGAGCCGAAGATCAGGATTCAAGCACGGACAGACCGATATCCGTGAGCGCCAGCGTCTCCCATTCGGACAGCCGCTTCACGTCCTCGCCCGTGGCCCCGGCAATGGCGAGGACCTCGTTCCTCCAGGCCCGGTTCGGGAACACCGCCAGTGCGTTCGACAGGTCAAGCGCGAGCACCTGCGTCTTCAGCCGCCACTCCCTGATCCACGAGAAATCGTATTCGTTCTCGGGATCGTAGAGCATGTGAAGGTGCTTCATGTCGTCATGCAGGAGATTGTATTCTTCCGCGGGCTGGTAGATCACCGGACGACCGCCCTGCCTGAAGAACCAGTGCTTGTCGAAGACCACGCCGACGGCGCGGTACTCCTGATCGAGCGCATTCGGGTCGGCGAGATATTGGGAAAGCTGGCTTACGGGCAGTTCACCGGCGCAGACACAGACATACCCGTCCCGGATGAAACCGTTGCCGCCATAGAGCCTGCGGCTGACCAGGATGTCGGCCATCGTGCGCTTGACCGCGTCCTCGGTTCCCTTGAGCAGGTGGAACAACCGGTTGTCCCGATTTATCGTGTGGAGAAGCCGGTGCACATGATGATATTCGAACACGATGCTCATCTGAATTCCTGTAATGCCGTGCCTGTGCGGAAGCGGACCGAAAGGGTTCTATAAAACACCGAAGCAGGAGAACCACAACACAGCGCTGCGACGCGCCGCCGCCGAAACGGCAGGCCCCGCGCCCTGACCGGCACATCCGGACGCCGAGACCTCGACTGGAGAAAGACACCTTGCCGACAGAACCGATCGACGCCGCGAGCATCCGACGCCTGAGTGCGGTCTATGTCGCCTATGTCGCCGTCCGCCGGGCCGCGTTCGACAAGGGCGTGCTGGCCATCTTCCTCGTCGCCCAGGGTCTGACCAGCGGAGAGGTCGGCATGTTGCAGACCGTGCTCTTCGTGACGACGATGGCGACCGAGTTGCCGACCGGCATGCTCGGCGACCGCTACGGACGGCGCCTGTCGGTTTTCCTCGGGCTGGTCTGCACGGCACTCTACTGCGCGGGCATGATGGTCGCCGCCGGTGTCTGGCAGTTTGTCCTGCTGTTCGTGGTCATGGGTATCGGCCGCAGTTTTGTTTCCGGATCGGACCATGCGCTTCTCTACGATGCGCTCAAGGCCGGCGGCGAGAACACGAACTTCCTCAAGGTCGAGGCACGGGCGCGGGCCGTCGGCGGGCTTTCCCTCAGCCTTGCAATGGCTACGGGTGGCCTGATCGCGGAGATAAGCTGGACGATGCTCTTCGCCCTCTATCTCGCGACGACGTTCGCGAGCATGGCGATCTGGGCGGCGTTCAGCCTGTCGAGGGCGGGCAAGGCGGGCGACCGCTTTCCTGAACAGCCGGACGGCAAGCGGACGCGGACGGATACGAAGCTCATTCGCTTCCTGCTCACCACGCGCAAGGGACAGTCCTTCTCGCTGGCTGTCATCGGCATGGCGCTCCTGGGGGCGATCGTCGCGCCCTTCTACTTCTTCGCCCAGACCGCGATGATCGATCTCGGCCTCGACATCAAGGTGGTCGGCTTCCTCTATGGCAGCATCGAGCTGGTCGCCAGCGGTGTCATTCTCCTGGCGTCGCGCATCGAACGAGAACTGACCTTTCCGGTGATCGGCACGGCCTTCTGCCTCATCGTCGCCCTGGCCTTCTTCGCCGCAGCGGCGGGAACGCTCACCGCACTGATCGCCGGCTTCATGCTGATCGTCGTGGTCTCGCCCATTTTCGATGCGGTCGCGCTTCATTTCCTCCACCGCAAGACACCGTCCGATATCCGCGCGTCGGCATTGTCCGCAGCGTCGCTCGTCCTGACCTGCCTGATCGGTGGCGGGTTCTGGGCCTACGGCGCGATCGTCGACGCGCTCGGCCGCGACCAGGCGTTCGCTATCGCGGGGCTGACATCCCTCGCGGTGCTGGTTGTTCTGGCCGCGCTGACCCGCGGGGGCGCGCTGCTTCGACCGTACATCCCCGGCCACATCCAGACAGGTGGAACATGAGCGAGCAGACCCGGCATCCGGAAGAGTTCGACTGCGATACGTGCGGTGAAACGCGCCGGTACCAGATGATCGAGGACAGCGAAGGCCGGCGGTTTCCCTTCGCGTCACTCATTTTCGGCCGTGACCTGCGCCCCGTGCTCAGGTGTGACGGTTGCGGTGCGCATACGCCGGCGAGTTCCGCGACGCACCAGGGAAGTCCTATTGCCAACCGCGCCTTGAGGGGCGCCGTCTACGATCTGCTTGCCGGCATGGCCGTAAGCGACGGAGAGGTCTTGGCGGAGGAACGCGACCTCATGCACCAGATCCTGTCGGCGTTGCGGATCCCGCACGAACCTCTCGACCAGCGACTGGCGGACTGGTCCTCCGACCGGCCGGACGATGCGGAGGTGCTTGCCCTCCTCGACAGCTTCCTGCCATGGCTCGACAGGAAGGCCCGGGACATCCTGCTGGAGGCCGCGTACCACCTGGCGGTCGTCGACAAGCATTTCCACGAAAACGAACTGGCGTTCCTCAAGCAACTGGCGAAGAAGCTCAGCATCAAGCGCGGCGAGTTCGAGATCATCCTCGACCTGGCCGATGCCGGCGAGACGTTCTTCTCGGAGCTCGAGAACTATGTCGACCATGTCGGCGATCCGGCGGCCGAGGAGAACGCGTCCCTGGTGTTCAGGCGTTGAGAGGGGCTGAAAATTCCGTGACGGACGGGTGACAGAAGCCCCGGTCCGGCCTACATGCTATCTGGATCGCGAGCAGGGTCCGTTTCGCACACGGAGACCGCCGCAACACGAAAGGGAATTGGAAACATGTCCGATACGGAAAACGCACCCAAGGTCGTCAAGAGTGACGCGGAATGGCGCGCGCAACTCAGCGACATGGCCTACTACGTGACCCGCGAGCACGGGACGGAGCGGGCATTCACCGGTCCCTACTGGGACGACAAGTCCGACGGCGTCTATCACTGCGTGTGCTGCGGCGCGGCGCTGTTCGATTCCGAGACGAAATACGATTCCGGCACCGGCTGGCCGAGTTTCTTCGCGCCGGTCGAGAAAGATGCCGTCAGCGAACATGTGGACCGGAAACTCTTCATGAAGCGGACGGAAGTGCGCTGCGCCAATTGCGACGCTCATCTCGGACATGTCTTTCCCGACGGACCCCAGCCCACCGGCCAGCGCTACTGCATGAACGGCCACGCCCTGACACGCGAAGATCGCAAAGAGGGTCGATGAGTACCTCGACAGACGAAACCAGGCCGCCCGCGGCGGACCTGCAGCCCCTTCTCGACACCCGCCACGGCATCACGCGAGAAGACCCCTACGCCTGGCTGCGCGCCGACAACTGGCAGGACGTCATGCGCGACGCGAGCGTCCTGGACGACGATGTCCGCGCCCATCTCGAGGCGGAAAATGCCTATACCGGCAGGATCATGGCCGACACGGAGGCCCTGCAGGAGATCCTGTTCGAAGAAATGAAGGGCCGGATCAAGGAGGACGACTCCTCAGTGCCGGCCAGGGACGGGCCGTACGAGTATTACGTGGATTACGTGACAGGCGGCCAACACCCAAGGTTCGCCCGCCGGCCCGCCGGCACCGAAGACGGCGTCATCCTGCTCGATGGCGATGCCATGGCGGAGGGTCTTGACTACTTTCAGCTGGGCGGCGTCTCGCACAGCCCTGACCATGCGCTTCTGGCCTACAGCGTCGACGTACAGGGGGCCGAGTTTTACACGCTGCGCATCCGGGATATCGCTTCCGGCGAAGACCTTGCCGAGGAAATTCCCGACACCAAGGGCGCGGCGGTCTGGAGTGCCGACTCGGGCACCATCTTCTATACCCGCCTCGACGACAAGCACCGCCCGTCACAGGTCTACCGCCACGTCGTGGGGACCAACCCCGAGGACGACGTTCTCGTCTACGAGGAAGAGGATCCGGGTTTCTTCACCGGCGTCGGCAAGACCCAGAGCGGCGCTTTCATCGTGATCAGCGCCAGCGACTACCAGACGTCCGAGATCCGCCTGATCGATGCGGCAAACCCCGACGGGCCCGCCCGTCTCGTTGCCGGGCGGGAGACGGGGCACGAGTACGACCTCGAGCACCAGGGGGACCGGTTCCTGATCCTCACCAACTGCGACGGGGCGGAAGACTTCAAGATCATGACGGCCCCGGTCGACGACCCATCTCGCGCGAACTGGGCGGATCTCGTCGCACACAAGCCGGGCCGTCTTATCCTGTCGCATGTCGCTTATGCGGGTCATTTCGTCCGGCTCGAGCGCGAGGACGGGCTGCCGCGCATCGTGATTTCGAGGACGAAGGATGGCGACGAGCATGCCATCACCTTCGAGGAGGAAGCCTACCAGCTCGGCCTGTCGCCAGGTTTCGAATACGACACCAGCCGGACACGGTTCACGTACAGTTCAATGACCACGCCCGCGCAGGTCTTCGACTACGACATGACGAGCCGCGAACGGACGCTGCGCAAGACGCAGGAGGTCCCCAGCGGCCACGATCCCGATCTCTACGTGACCCGGCGACTGCATGCTCCGGGCCATGACGGAGAACTCATTCCGGTAAGCCTGCTGATGCTGAAGGACACGCCGGTCGACGGCAGCGCGCCGCTCCTCCTGTATGCGTACGGCGCATACGGCTACAGCATTCCGGCCGGTTTCTCGACCACGTGCCTGAGCCTGGTGAACCGCGGTTTCGTCTATGCCATCGCCCATGTGCGCGGTGGCACGGAGAAAGGTTACGGGTGGTACAAGGCCGGCAGGCTGGAGCACAAGCCCAACACGTTCCGCGACTTCATTTCGGCCGGCGAGTTTCTCGCCGCGGAGGGTTACACGTCGCGTGGCGCCATCGTCGCCCATGGCGGCAGCGCGGGCGGCATGCTGATGGGCGCTGTGGCCAACATGGCGCCGGACCTTTTCCGCGGCATCCTGGCGGAAGTGCCGTTTGTCGACGTGCTGACCACCATGCTCGACGAAACCCTGCCGCTGACGCCGCCGGAATGGCCGGAGTGGGGCAACCCGATCGAGGATCCCGACGCGTACAGGACCATCGCCGCCTACAGCCCCTATGACAACGTGACCGCCCAGGCCTACCCGCACATCATCGCCGTCGGCGGGCTGGCCGACCCGCGCGTGACCTACTGGGAACCCGCCAAATGGGTCGCACGCCTGCGGGCAAACAAGACCGACGACAACCTTCTCCTGCTGAAGATCAACATGGAGTCGGGACACGCGGGCGCGTCGGGCCGATTTGACAGGCTCCGCGAAGTCGCCCTCAACTACGCCTTCGCACTCAAGATCAGCGGCCTGACGGGGGACGGGTTCTGACGCTCAAACCGAAAAGCCAGGTGCTGCCGGTCGATCGCATGGCAAGCCAGTTGCTCGTGGTCGACATGCAGGAAAAACTCATCGCGGGCATGGCCGACGGAGACCGCGCGAGGGACCGGTGCGCCACGTTGCTCAACGCCGCCGCGATGCTGTCGATACCGACACTGCTGACGGAACAGTATCCGGCCGGCTTGGGCCCCACCGATCCGCTGCTTCTGTCGAACGCCGGGTCCGCCGAGGTGATTCCGAAAGTGCATTTCTCCTGCTTTGCGGAGGAAAACCTGCACAAGCGACTGATGGACGGTCGCGACGGCGGCCGGGACACGGTCGTGCTTGCTGGGCTCGAGGCCCATGTCTGTATCGCGCGCACAGCCATTGACATGATCCGGGCCGGGTTCCGTGTCGTCGTCGCCCGTGACGCGGTGGCATCCCGGCGCGCGGGGAGCTGCGAGATCGGCCTCGAGCGCCTGCATCTGTCCGGTGCCGACGTCATCGCCACGGAAGCGATCATCCACCAGTGGTTCGGGCGCGCCGCACAATGATGGCAACGGCCGGCATGGCAAGTTCGACGCGACCGCGGAACCTGTCCTGAGCCCACCTTGGTTCTATTTTTCGAAACCACACATGAAACGGGAGTAAACATCATGACAGAAGCCAAGACTCTTCTCGAACTCGCCGGTGCGAGTCTCGAGCCGGCATCGCTGGATGATGCCTGCCTCGTCATCATAGACATGCAGAACGAATATCTCGACGGCCCCGTCGCCCTGCCCGGCGCCCGGGACGCGGTGGGCAAGGCGCAGTCGCTGCTGGCCGCCGCCCGCAAGAACGGAACGCCGGTGATACATGTGGCGCACAAGGGCAAGGCCGGCAGCCTCTTCGACCGGGAAGCCCCGCGCGGCCAGATCGTCGACGAGCTCGCACCGGCGTCCGGGGAAACGGTGATCGAAAAGGCGCTGCCCAACGCCTTTGCCGGGACGGACCTCGCTACAGTGCTCGCGGACAGCGGCCGCAAGGAACTGGTCGTCGCGGGCTTCATGACCCACATGTGCGTCAGCTCGACGGTGCGCGCCGCACTCGATCACGGCTACAGGGTGACCGTCGACGCGGAAAGCTGTGCCACCCGGAATCTGCCGGACGGCCGTGGCGGGGAAATCGGCGCGGAAATCGTGCACGACGTCGCCCTCGTCGAACTGTCCGACCGGTTCGCCGTTATCGCCTGGAATCACGACTGGGCCTGACAAGGGAGCGCACAGCGCTTCCATAACGGTGTATTGTGCACTAAACGAGACGACAGATTTTCTGTCGCGTTTTGCATGTCCGGAGGAATGTCCATGTCACAGACTGCCGCCAAGTCCGAAGCCGCCCGCCCGCTCGCCGAGTTCGACTGGGCCGATCCGCTGGGCCTCGACCGCCAGCTCACCGAAGAAGAGCGCATGGTGCGCGAGAGCGTTCACGCCTATTGCCAGGACAAGCTCATGCCGCGCGTGCTGGAGGCCCACCGGCACGAGAAGTTCGATCCGGAGATCATGGCCGAGATGGGCGAGATGGGCATGCTGGGCACGACTATCCCGGACACCTATGGCGGGGCCGGTCTGAACTATGTCTGCTATGGCCTGATCGCCCGCGAGGTGGAACGGGTCGACTCCGGTTACCGCTCCGCGATGAGCGTGCAGAGCAGCCTCGTCATGCATCCCATCCACGCCTATGGCTCGGAGGAGCAGCGCATGCGCTTCCTGCCCAAGCTGGCCTCGGGAGAGATGATCGGCTGCTTCGGCCTCACCGAGCCGGACCACGGCTCGGACCCGGGCGGCATGAAGACCAGGGCGGTGCCCGCCGATGGCGGCTACGTGCTCAAGGGCTCGAAAATGTGGATCAGCAATGCCCCGGTCGCCGATGTCGCCGTTGTCTGGGCCAAGACGGAAGAAGACGGCATTCGCGGCTTCATCGTCGAGCGCGGCATGGACGGCTTCAAGACGCCCAAGATCGAGGGCAAGTTCTCCCTGCGCGCCTCCATTACGGGCGAGCTGGTCTTCGACGACGTCTTCGTTCCCGAGGAAAACGTGCTGCCCAATGCCCGCGGCCTGTCCGGTCCGTTCGGCTGTCTGAACCGGGCGCGCTACGGCATCGCCTGGGGCGCGATGGGCGCGGCGGAGTTCTGCTGGCACCAGGCCCGGCAATATGTGCTCGATCGCAAGCAGTTCGGACGCCCGCTTGCCGCCAACCAGCTCATCCAGAAGAAGCTCGCCGACATGCAGACCGAGATCACCATCGGCCTGCAGGGCTGCCTGCAGCTCGGCCGCATGATGGATGACCACACGGCCGCCCCGGAAGCCATTTCGCTGATGAAACGCAACAATTGCGGCAAGGCGCTCGACATCGCCCGCGTCGCCCGCGACATGCATGGCGGCAACGGCATCTCGGACGAATATCACGTGATCCGACACGTGCTGAATCTGGAATCGGTCAACACCTACGAAGGCACGCACGATATCCATGCGCTCATTCTCGGTCGCGCCCAGACCGGCATTCACGCCTTTTTCTGACGGCGGCGCGAGACAGCGATGACCGAACTGCACGGCCCTCCCTTTGCCATCGGCGGGCTCGATCACGTGGTTCTGCGGGTCAGCGACATGGACCGGGCCGTGCAATTCTACACGGAGGTCGTCGGCGCGCGCGAGGAACGCCGCATCGAGGAGATCGGCATGGTCCAGATGCGGGCGGGCACATCGCTGATCGATCTCGTTCCGACCGGCGAGGATCACGAGCGGCCGGGCGCCTTCGACCATTTCGCCATAACGGTTGCCCCGTTCGACGTTGCGGCCATCACGGAACATCTGGACCGCCACGGCGTTGACCACGGCGACGTCGCAAGGCGGTATGGCGCGCAGGGCTTCGGGCCGTCCATCTATTTCGCAGATCCGGACGGCAACCAGATCGAACTGACAGGGCCTGCAGAAGCCTGATCTCCCGGGCGCGCCCAGCGTGTTGCACGCCGCACCGCTTGGCGATAGTTTGACCCTCGACGGTTTCCGGGCCCGACGGACGGGCAGACCGCCTCGCATCCGGTGCCCGGTTTCGACAACCCACACAGACAAAGGACGAATACAGTGGCTTTCGAACTTCCCGATCTTCCCTATGCCTATGATGCGCTGGCCCCCTACATGTCGGCCGAGACCCTCGAATTCCATCACGACAAGCACCACAACGCCTATGTCACCAATGGCAACAAGCTGCTGGAAGGCTCCGGCCACGAGGACAAGTCCCTGGAGGACGTGGTCAAGGCCTCGTTTGGCTCCAATGCCGGCCTGTTCAACAATGCCGCACAGCACTACAACCACATCCATTTCTGGAAGTGGATGAAACCCAATGGCGGCGGCGCGATCCCCGGCAACCTGGAAGCCAAGATCAATTCGGATCTCGGCGGCGTCGACGCCTTTAAGGAAGCGTTCCAGCAGGCGGGCGCCACGCAGTTCGGCTCCGGCTGGTGCTGGCTGACGCTCAAGGACGGCAAGCTGGAAGTCACCAAGACGCCGAACGGCGAGAACCCGCTGGTGCATGGCGGTACGCCGCTGCTGGGCTGCGACGTGTGGGAGCACTCCTACTACATCGACTACCGCAACGCGCGTCCGGACTACCTGAAGGCGTTCGTGAACGACCTCATCAACTGGGAATATGTCGCCGAGCTCTACGAAGCCGCGAGCTGATCCCGCGACGCACCGACAATGACAAGGACCCGGCCCTAGCGCCGGGTCTTTTCTTGTCCGGATGCGTCGGCCCGAAATCCGAGAAGCGCCCGGCGAGATCTGTTGCGCGGCGAGGTGAATGGTCAAAGGGATGATGCGTGCCTCTTCCGGGCGACCGACACACTCCGCATGCATACCCGTCGTGACCCGGCAACCCAGCCACACGCGAAGGCCCTCGCCCGCCGCTGGATACGCGGGTCAAGCCCGCGCACGACGGGGGGAGATATGTCTGGATTGTACATACTCAGCAATGGGCCGCCGGCAGATTGCATCGCGGGCACGGCGCTGGTTTACACCGCGCCTCCTACTCCTTGACCTCGACCATTGCCTGGCGTCCCCCCGCCCTCGTCTCATGAACCACACACACCTCCGTCTTTGCCGGGCTTGACCCGGCAATCCAGCCAAACGCGAAAGCCCCGCCCGCCGCTCGATACGCGGGTCAAGCCCGCGCACGACGGGGGGAGATATGTCTGGATTGTACATACTCAGCAATGGGCCTGCGGCGGGTTGCGTCGCGGGCACGGCGCGAGTCTACACCGCGCCTCCTACTCCTTGACCTCGACCGTTGCCTGGCGCCCCCCGCCCTCGTCTCATGAACCACACACACCTCCGTCCTTGCCGGGCTTGACCCGGCAATCCAGCCAAACGCGAAGTCCACCGCCCGCCGCTGGATACGCGGGTCAAGCCCGCGCACGACGAGGGGAGAGGACGGCCCGACGGTGTGTTCTCAGCAAACGGCCGGCGGCGGGTTGCGTCGCGGGCACGGCGCGGGTTTACACCGCGCATCCAATTCCTTGACCTCGACCGTTGCCTGGCGTCCCCCCGCCTTCGTCTCATGACCCACACACACCTCCGTATTTGCCGGGCTTGACCCGGCAATCCAGCCTCACGCAAAAGCCCCGCCCGCCGCTGGATGCGCGGGTCAAGCCCGCGCACGACGGGGGGAGAGGGTGGCTGGGTGGCGTGCTCTCGGCAAACGGCCGGCGGCGGGTTGCGTCGCGGGCACGGCGCGGGTTTACACCGCGCCTCCTTTTCCTCCACCTCAGGCTGCTGTTGGCATCGCCCCGCCCTCGTCTCATGAACCACACACACCTCCGTCTTTGCCGGGCTTGACCCGGCAATCCAGCCTCACGCAAAAGCCCCGCCCGCTGCTGGATGCGCGGGTCAAGCCCGCGCGAGACGGGGGGAGAGGGTGGTTGGGCGGCGTGCTGTCAGCAAACGGCGGGCGCCGGCTCTCAGAAGCCCTTCTTGATGGTGCCGAGGATGCCGCGCATGAGGGCGCGGCCGATCTGGGTGCCGACGCTGCGGGCGACGGACTTGGCGAAGGCCTCGACCGTCGACTGGCGCCGCGACGAGCGGCGGCGGGTCGTCGTTTTGGGTACGGTCTCGCGTTTGCGCCGCGCCTCCTTTTCCTCGGCCTCGAGCTGCCGCTGGCGTTCCTCGGCCTTCGCCTTTTCGGCCGCGCGTTCGTTCAGGATCTCGTAGGCCGACTCGCGGTCGCTGGTTTCGTCGTAGAGGCCGAGCACCGGGCTTTCGTCGATCACCGAACTGCGTTCGGTCTTCTTCAGCGGCCCCAGCCGCGAGGACGGCGGACGGATCAGCGTGCGCTGCACGATGGACGGCCGCCCCTTTTTCTCGAGCGTAGACACCAGCGCCTCGCCGACGCCGAGCTCGGTAATGGCACGATAGGCATCGAAGGCCTCGTTCGGGCGGAAGGTGTCGGCGGCCGCCTTGACCGCCTTCTGGTCGCGCGGCGTGTAGGCGCGCAGCGCATGCTGCACCCGGTTGCCGAGCTGGCCCAGCACGCTGTCGGGCACGTCGAGCGGGTTCTGGGTGACGAAATAGACGCCCACCCCCTTGGACCGGATCAGGCGAACCACCTGCTCCACCTTCTCCAGAAGTGCCTTGGGCGCTTCGTCGAACAGGAGATGCGCCTCGTCGAAAAAGAAGACGAGTTTCGGCCGGTCCGGGTCGCCGACTTCCGGCAGTTCCTCGAAGAGTTCGGAGAGAAGCCAGAGAAGGAAGGTCGCGTAGAGCTTGGGCGACATCATCAGCTGGTCGGCAGCGAGGATGTTGATGAACCCCTGGCCGTCGCGGGTCGTCCGCATCAGGTCGCGGATGTCCAGGGCGGGCTCGCCGAAAAAGGCTTCAGCACCCTGCTCTTCGAGGGTCAGCAGACGGCGCTGAATCGCACCCACGGACTGCTTGGACACATTGCCGTACTCCGCCGTCAGTTCCTTGGCCATGTCGGCGACATGGACGAGCAGCGAACGCAGGTCCTTGAGGTCGAGAACGGCCAGCCCCTGTTCGTCGGCGACACGGAACGCGATGTTGAGCACGCCCTCCTGGGTGTCGTTGAGGCCCATGAGGCGGGCGAGCAGCAGCGGCCCCATCTCCGAGATCGTGGTGCGGATCGGGTGTCCCTGCTTGCCGAAGAGATCCCAGAAGATGACCGGGAAGGCTTCGAAGCCGTAGTCGTCGAAGTCGATCTGCTTTGCGCGCTCGGCCAGGAACGGCTTCATGACGCCGGCGGCGGCGATCCCGGACAGGTCTCCCTTCACGTCGGCGGCGAAGACGGGAACCCCGGCCTTGGAGAATCCTTCCGCGAGGATCTGCAGGGTGACGGTCTTGCCGGTTCCGGTCGCGCCCGTGATCAGGCCGTGACGGTTGGCCAGCTTGAGGTTGAGGGTCTCGGGCTTGACGCTCTTGCCCAGAAAAATGGTGTCGTCCTGTTCCATCGCCGCCCTCACCATGAATGTCCCCGCGGCCTTTGACTCCGGGCCGATAGCCTTTATCTAAACCATGTTTCGGTCATATTGAACCGTTTGATGAATCCCCCCGCACGAGGAACACCGCATGGATGAACTGATAGGCCGGGTCGCCGCTGCGGCCGGTATCGACGAAGCGACCGCCCACAAGGCCGTCGCGGTCGTCTTCGACCTGATCTCGAAGGAAGGCGACAGCCGGAAGGTCGCCGAACTCTTCGACAAGGTGCCCGGCGCCGCGGCGCTGGCACAGGAGGGCGCGGCCGACAGCGGCGGCTTTTTCGGCGCTCTCGGCGGGCCCGCCATGGCCGCGTTCGGCAAGCTGAACAAGGCCGGCATGTCTCCCGAACAAATGAAGAGTGCGGGGAAAGAACTTCTCGCCTACGCGGAAGAAATCGCCGGGCCGGAGCTTGTGAAAGATGTGGCCAATTCAATTCCCGGTCTTGCAAAATTTGTATAAGTTGACAGTGCGGACCCGAATCGCGGAAACATTTCGCGCCAATAGACCCCCAGGGGAGCGGAGGAATTATGGGATATCCAATCATCGACATCGAAGGCATCGGCAAGACCTTCACCAAGAAGCTCAAGGACAACGGCGTCAGCACGACCGACCAGCTTCTTGACAAGGCCAAGACGCCCAAGGGTCGTCAGAAGCTCGCCGAAGAGACAAAGATCGACGAGAAGCGGATTCTCAAGTGGGCCAACATGGCCGACCTGATGCGTGTGCGTGGCGTAGGCGAAGAGTATTCCGAGCTGCTGGAAGCGGCCGGTGTCGATACCGTCAAGGAATTGCGGAACCGCAAGCCGGAAAACCTTGCCGAGAAGATGGCGGAAGTGAACGAGAAGAAGAAACTCGTTCGCCTCGTTCCCGGCGTGAAGTCGGTCACCAAGTGGGTGGCCCATGCCAAGGAACTCAAGCCGATGATGAAGTACTGATCCGACGGCCAGTTCCGCCGGACAGGAAACGAGTTCAAAAAAGCGCGGCCTCCCCGGCCGCGCTTTTTCTGTTTGTCATGCCGCCGTTACCATCGACAGGTTCGACCAATGGCGAAAGGCAATCCGGTTTTGCGCTGCAATACAATGCGGTATAGTCGCCTCATCCCTTGAAATGACCGTACATATCGAGTGAGGCACCCATGGATGATTTGTCGCTCGGGGCGGAATTCCCGACCCCAACCAGGGATGCCTGGCTGGCGCTCGTCGAAAAGACACTCAAGGGCGCGGACTACTCGAAGACGCTCGTCTCGCGCACACATGACGGGATCGCGATCGAACCTCTCTACACGCGGGCCGATGCGACCACGTCCCGCGAAGTGCCGGGACAGGCCCCGTTCACGCGCGGCGGAACGGCCGCCGGCGGTTGGCTGATCTGCCAGGCGCACGACCTTCCGAACCCTGCGGACTGCAACGCGTCGATCCTCGCCGAACTGGAAGCGGGCGCTAGCGCTCTGGCGATCAGGCTCGCAGGCACGGACACGAACGGGACATTCGTCGTCGACCTGGACGACGTCGCGGCCCTGCTGGACGGCATCCGGACCGACGCGGCGCCCGTCTACCTCGAAACCCGGGAGAACCGGATCGCAGCCGCCTCCGCCCTGCTCTGCCATGTTGCGGACACCGGACAGGGAAAGACGATCACCGGCGGCCACCTCGGGGTCGACCCGGCAGGCGAACTCGCCGCCACCGGCAGCCTCGACCAGCCGTTCGATACGGCCCTTGCCCAGGCTGCGGACCTGGCGCACAGGACGATCACCGTCGCACCGGGTCTGCGGACCCTTGTCGCCGACACGCGCATGTACCATGCCGCAGGGGCGAGCGAAGCGCAGGAAGTCGGCGCGGCCCTGGCGACGGGACTCGCCTATCTCCGCGGCCTGGAAGCGGCCGGCATCGCACTCGACGCGGCGGCCGGCCAGATCGGATTCCTGATGACCGCCGACGCAGACTTCTTCCTCACCATCGCGAAGATCCGCGCAGCACGCCGCCTGTGGGCCAAGGTGACGGCCGCCTGCGGCATCGACGCCGCGGCGATGGATCTCAGGGTGGAAACGGCTTCCCGGATGATGACACGCGTCGACCCGTGGGTGAACATGCTGCGCACCACGGTCGCCAGTTTCGCCGCCGGCATCGCCGGTGCGCAGGCCGTGACCGTCCTGCCCTACAGCGCGGCCACCGGGCCGGCCGACGGGTTCGCGCGGCGCATCGCGCGCAATACGCAGATCATCCTCCAGGAGGAATCCTCGCTCGCCCGGGTCGCCGACCCGGCCGGCGGTTCCTGGTATCTCGAGGAACTCACCGGCGCGCTCGAGGCCAGGGCCTGGGACGTTCTCCAGGACATCGAAGGCCAGGGCGGGATCGCGCCGGCGCTGGTGTCCGGTCACGTTCAGTCGGTCATCTCCGAGACCAGCGTCGCGCGGCAGTCCAACATCGCGCACAGGCGCGAAGCGCTGACCGGGGCCAGCGAGTTCCCGAACCTGCACGAAGCGCCCGCAGATGTGGCGGACGTGGACTGGACAGCGGCCCGCTCGGAGGCCGCCGCGCGCATGACCGCGCGCGGACAGACGGGTACGGCGGCGGGCGATGTTCCAGCGCCGGGCGCCGGAGAACTGACCGATCATGTCTTCGACGCCCTGCGCTCGGGTGCGGGCCTGAGCCAGATCGGCGCGGCGCTTTCGGGCGACTCCGTTCACGCCGACCGGTTGCCGACCATCCGTCTCGCGCAGGACTTCGAAGACCTGCGCGCCTCGAGCGACGCCTTTCTCGCACGCAATGGACACCGCCCGCGCGTGTTTCTCGCCAATCTGGGACGGCCCGCCGAGTTCACGGCGCGCGCGACCTTCGCCCGCAACCTCTTCGAGGCAGGCGGCATAGAAGCCGTGACGAACAACGGTTTCGCCGACGAGACTTCCCTTGCCGCGGCCTTCGAAGACAGCGGTGCGGACCTCGCCGTGATATGCTCCAGCGACGGCGTTTACGAAACGCGCGCCTCCGCCGCCGCCGAGGCGCTTGCCGGCGCGGGCGCGAAAAAGATCTATCTTGCCGGCCGGCCCGGTGACCGGGAGGCGGCCGACGAGGCCGCCGGGATAAGCGGATACGTGTTCGCCGGCTGCAACGCGGTGGAGTTCCTGGCCGGTGCACAGGACTTTCTTGGAGTACGCGAGCAATGAGCGGCATACCCGATTTCACAAAGCTCAATCTCAACGAGATCGACATCGCGGCCCCGACGGGCGACATGGCAACCGGCGGCGACGACTGGCTGACGCCGGAAGGCATATCGGTCAAGACGGCCTTCGCGGAGGCCGACTGCGCGGAACTCGATTTCCTCGACACCTATCCAGGCATCGCGCCCTACCTGCGCGGACCCTATCCGACCATGTACGTCACCCGCCCGTGGACTGTCCGCCAGTATGCGGGCTTCTCGACCGCGGAACAGTCGAACGCCTTCTACCGGCGCAACCTCGCGGCGGGCCAGAAAGGCCTTTCCATCGCCTTCGACCTGGCCACCCACCGCGGCTACGATTCCGATCACCCGCGCGTCGCCGGCGACGTCGGCATGGCGGGCGTGGCCATCGACTCGATCTTCGACATGCGCACGCTGTTCGACGGCATCCCGCTCGACCAGATGAGCGTCAGCATGACGATGAACGGCGCCGTGATCCCGGTGCTCGCGCTCTACATCGTCGCCGCCGAGGAACAGGGCGTGCCGCCGGAAAAACTGACCGGGACCATCCAGAACGACATCCTCAAGGAGTTCATGGTCCGCAACACCTACATCTATCCGCCGGAACACTCGATGCGGATCATCTCCGACATCTTCGCCTTCACCTCGCAGAACATGCCGCGGTTCAACTCGATCTCGATTTCGGGCTACCACATGCAGGAAGCCGGCGCGACGGCAGACCTGGAGCTTGCCTATACGCTCGCCGACGGTGTCGACTACGTGCGTGCGGGCATCGCCGCAGGGCTCGACATAGACGCCTTTGCGCCGCGGCTGTCGTTTTTCTGGGCGATCGGCATGAACTTCTTCATGGAAGTCGCCAAGATGCGCGCCGCCCGCATGCTCTGGGCCAAGCTCATCAAGTCGTTCGCGCCCCAGGACGCGCGATCGCTGTCGCTGCGCACCCATTGCCAGACTTCGGGCTGGAGCCTGACCGCCCAGGACGTCTTCAACAATGTGACGCGCACCTGCGTGGAGGCGATGGCGGCGACACAGGGCCATACCCAGTCCCTGCACACCAATGCGCTCGACGAGGCGCTCGCGCTGCCGACGGATTTCTCCGCACGCATCGCCCGCAACACGCAGCTCTTCCTGCAGCAGGAGACCGGAACCACGCGCGTCATCGACCCCTGGGGCGGCAGCTATTACGTCGAGCGGCTGACCGCCGAACTGGCCGCCAAGGCCTGGGCCCATATCGAGGAGGTCGAGGGGCTCGGCGGCATGGCCAAGGCGATCGAGGCCGGCATTCCGAAACTGCGGATCGAGGAAGCGGCTGCCCGCACCCAGGCGCGCATCGACTCCGGGCGCCAGACCGTGGTCGGCGTCAACAAGCACCGGGTGCGCGAACGCGACAATATCGAGGTCCTGAAGATCGACAATTCGGCGGTGCGCCGGGCACAGATCGAAAAGCTGGATCGCCTGCGTGCGGAGCGCGACGAGGACACGACCCGGGCGGCGCTTTCCGCGCTGACCGAATGCGCGAAGGGCGGCGGCGGAAACCTGCTGGCCCATGCGGTGGACGCCGCCCGCGCCAAGGCGACGGTCGGCGAGATCAGCCTGGCGATGGAAGAGGCCTTCGGCCGCCACGTCGCGGAGGTGAAGGCGATATCCGGGGTCTACAGAGCCGAGGTGGGAGAAATGTCCCAGACCGTCAACGACATCCGTCATCTCATCGAGAAGTTCGAGGAAGACGAGGGCCGGCGCCCGCGCATCCTCGTCGCGAAGATGGGCCAGGACGGTCACGACCGGGGCCAGAAGGTGATCGCGTCGGCATTCGCCGATCTCGGCTTCGATGTCGATATCGGACCGCTGTTCCAGACGCCGGAGGAAGCTGCGCGTCAGGCGGTGGAGAACGACGTCCATGTCATCGGGGCAAGCTCGCTTGCCGCCGGGCACCTGACGCTCGTGCCTGCCCTGCGCGAGGAACTCGCCAAACTCGGTCGCGACGACATCATGATCGTCGTGGGCGGCGTCGTTCCGCCGCAGGACTATGACGAACTCATGGAAGCCGGCGCCAGCGCCATCTTCCCGCCGGGCACGATCATCTCCGAGGCGGCGGTCGATCTCATGCACAAGCTCAACGAGCGGCTCGGATATCAAAGTGCCGCCGAGTAGCAGCCCGCGCCGCAGCCAGCCCGGCCGGCGCGACTATGTAGACGGGATTCTGGCCGGCGACCGGGCGATGCTGGCCCGCGCCATCACGCTGGTGGAAAGCCGCAAGCCGGAACACCGCACGCTCGCGCTCGACGTGCTTCAGGAGATCCTTCCCGAAACCGGCAGGGCGCAGCGTCTCGGCGTGACCGGTGTGCCGGGTGTCGGCAAGAGCACGACCATCGAGACGCTGGGCACCAACCTGACGTCCCGGGGCCACAAGGTGGCGGTCCTGGCGGTCGACCCGACCAGTTCGCGGACGGGCGGCAGCATCCTCGGCGACAAGACCCGCATGGCGACGCTTGCGAGCGACCCGGATGCGTTCATCCGCCCGTCGCCCTCCTCGGGCACGCTCGGCGGCGTGGCGCGCCGCACGCGCGAGACCATGCTCATCTGCGAGGCGTCGGGCTTCGACGTCATCATCGTGGAGACGGTGGGGATCGGACAGTCGGAAACCACCGTGGCCGACATGGTCGACTTCTTTCTCGTGCTCATGCTGCCCGGCGCCGGCGACGAGTTGCAGGGAATCAAGAAGGGCGTGCTCGAAATCGCCGACATGATCGCCGTCAACAAGTCAGACGGCGACAATGTCCACCGCGCCCGGCACGCCGCCGCGGATTATCGCGCGGCCTTCAACATCCTCACGCCGGCCCATCCCGACTGGCGTCCCCCTGTCGTCACCATCAGCGGCAAGGAGAACCAGGGGCTCGACGAGATGTGGGCGGAGGTCGAGCGCCACCGGGAGATCATGACGGCGAATGGCGGATTCGAGGACCGGCGGCGCGGACAGCAGATCCGCTGGATGTGGTCCATGCTGGAGGACGGGCTGCTCGATGCGTTCTGCAGCAACCCCACCGTCGCCGACAGGCTCGCGGGCATCGAGGACGCCGTGGGCAGCGGCCGCATCACGGCGACCAGGGCGGCCGCCGAACTTCTGGAACTCGCGGCACGTTAGCGGATAAGGTCTCCTCCACATCTTCTGATTCCCTGAGGCAAGTTCAATGAAGTCATTCAACCGACGTTCCTTTCTCGGTACCGGCGCGGCAGGCCTGGGCGGAGCCGCGCTGGCTGCCGCGCCGGCCCGCGCGCAGGAGGCGGCGAAACCCGCGGCCACCATCGACGCCACGGCCGCGGGCCTCGTGCCCGACAGTATCGAGGACCAGTCGGCCGTCCTGCAGGCCGCCATCGACCTTGCCATCGACCGGAGCGCCATGCTGGCGCTGCCCGGCGGCAGGATCGTGGCCGGCGGCATCAGCATCGCCGGCGGGCTGCACATGACCGGTGTCCGCGGACATACGGTCATCCAGCCGCTCGACACGGCCAAGCCGGTGTTCAGCATCGTGCGCAGCGCCTATGTCACGTTGCAGGGGATCACGGTCGACGCCGGCAAGAACTCCGCGCGCACGGCCTCCGACGTTTCCCTGATCGAGGCCCTTGGGGACGGCGACATCGTCCTCGACGGCTGCCAGGTGCTCAACGCGCCCGGCACCGGCCTGACGCTGAAGGGCTGCACGGGCCGGATCACCGGCTGCACCATCGCCTATGCCGGCAACGCCGCCATCTTCGCGCTCGACTCCAAGGGGCTCGAGATTTCCCAGAACCGGATTCACGACTGCGGCAACAACGGCGTGCTCGTCTGGCAGAGCACGAAGCGCGAGGACGGCACGATCGTGACCGGAAACCGGATCGAACGTATCGGCGCCAATGACGGCGGCTCGGGCCAGAACGGCAACGGCGTGAACATCTACCGCGCCGGCCACGTGATCGTGTCCAACAACCGGATCGCCGACTGCGCCTTCTCCGCGATCAGGTCCAATGCCGGCTCCTATTGCCAGTTCGTCGGCAACAATTGCGCCCGGCTCGGCGAGGTGGCGCTCTATGCCGAATTCGGTTTCGAAGGCGCGGTCATCGCCGACAACGTGGTGGAGACCGCCGCCGCCGGCATCTCGATCACCAATTTCAACGAGGGAGGCCGGCTCGCCGTATGTTCCGGCAATCTCCTGCGCAACCTTGTGCGCCGCAAGGGCGACAAGGAGGAACGCGGCATCGGCATCGCTGTCGAGGCGGACACCGCGGTCACCGGCAACGTGGTGGAAGGGGCGGAGACCATCGGCATCGCGCTGGGCTGGGACAAGTACCTGCGCGACGTGACGGCGGGCGACAATATCGTGCGCGACTGCCCCATCGGGATCGGGATCTCCATGAGCGAAGGTGCGGGCAAGGTCCTCGTGGCGAACAACGTGGTCTCAGGGGCCAAACAGGCCGCGATCGCAGGACTTGAACAGGACAAGGTCACCATGAAGGACCTCGACGCGCCCGGCCAGTTCACCCGCAAGAACGCGACCCTGAGCGGCAACCTGGTTGTGTGACGCCTGAAAGGGGCCGGCCGGTTTTCGGCGCGATGTCCGGAACTCTCGAGCGGTTCGGGCGTTTACCACTGTCACTCAGGAGGTATGCGCACCATGACCGTTCTATCCCTTCAGCGCCTCGCCGAACACGAAGGCGAAGACACGCTCTCGATTTTCCTTCCCGGAGGCGATCCGGGCGACGACCGCAAGCGCGCCACGCAGCTCAAGAAGGCGCGTGACGCGGTTTCCGGGCACTGTTCCAACCATGAGGACCTCGACGACATCCTCGACGGCTTCGACAGGGCCGTCCGCACGGCCAAGGCCGACGCGGCGGGAGCCGGGCCGATCGCCATCTATGTCTGCCCGCACAACCAGTCGACCTTCCGGCTGGAACCGTCCGACAGCCTGACCGCGATGCGGCTCGTACGGGGCCGTCAGTTCGACCTGCGGCCGACCGCGCCGGCCGGCCCGGACGCAGACCTGTGCGTCCTCATCGCCTCCCAGAGCAACGTCTCCCTTTGGCACTGCAAGGACGGTGTGCTCACCTGCCTTTCCGACGACATGGAGGACTCCAGGCTGTCGGACGTCGGGGCGGACATCGACTGGCAGACCGACAATTCGAGCCTGAAGGAATCCATCAGCGGCGGCACCTACGACCAGGCCGTCGACAAGGAGATCCAGAAATACGCCAAGGCGATCGCGCTCGACGTCGACAAGCTCCTGTCAGGACGTCGCCTGCCGCTGGTGATCGTCGCGGATGACGACCTGCTGGGCAGGCTGCGCCAGGAACTTTCCTATCCCCACGTGTGCGAGGACGGCATCCGCGAGCACCCCGAAAGCCTCAAACTGCCGGAGATCATCGACCGGGCGACCGAGTTGGTGAGGAAACACGCGACCAAGGACAAGGATCTGGAGTCCATCGTCGCGCGCCTCAAGGACGACGGGAACGGTGCGACGTCGGACCCTGACTATGCGCGCGAAAAGGCGCGTGAGGGCGCCATCGAGGTGCTGTACTTCGATCCGGAGTCGGTCGGGCGAGGCTCGACCGACAATCTCGATCTCGGCAACGGCGATCCGGCCAACGACGCCATTCGGCATACGCTGCTCACCGGCGGTGATGTGCGCCGGTTCCCCGCGTCCGCTCCGGAGGACCTGAAGCCCATCGCCGCCCTGTTGCGCTACTGAGCGGCGACCGCCGCACCGGTCGGCGTCGCGCGCGCCAGGATGGCGTCGCAGTCGGCGCCGGCGGGCAGGCCGCCGTATGACCCGCTCCAGCGCTCGCCCAGACGCGAGGCGCAGAACGCCTCGGCCACGGGGCCAGGTGCATGGCGGACCAGCAATGCCGCCTGGAGGCACAGCGCCATGTCCTCGGTGATCGTGCGTGCCCTCGCCTCCGCATCGGCGGGATTATCCAGCTCGGCCCGAAGGGCGGCCATGGTGCGATCCAGTCTCGCATCGCACCCGCGCGCTCCAGCCAGTTCGGCCTCGAGCGCCTCGCGGGTCTGCGGTTCGCGATGCAGGGCGCGGAGGACGTCGAGGCACATGATGTTGCCCGACCCTTCCCAGATGCTGTTGACGGGCGCTTCGCGGTAAAGCCGCGGGAGAATCGAGTCCTCGATGTAGCCGGGTCCGCCATGGCATTCCATCGCCTCGAAGAGGTGCCCGGGCGCGCGCTTGCAGTTCCAGTATTTGCCGACCGCCGTTCCGATCCGCGCCAGCGCGGCGGCGGTTTCGTCTTCCGCGCTCTCGTTCATGGCCCGCGCGATCCGCAGGGCGAGCGCCAGCGCTCCCTCGACCTCGAGAGCAAGGTCGGCCAGAACGTTGCGCATCAGGGGCTGCTGCACGAGGCGCTTCTGGAAGGCGCTGCGATGGGACGTGTGGTGCAGCGCCTGGACTAGCCCCTGCCGCATCAGGCCCGCGGACGCGACACAGCAGTACATCCGCGTGCCCTGGACCATGCCCAGGATGGTGCGCACGCCGCGCCCCTCCTCGCCTACCATGACACCCCAGGTTTCCTGGAACTCGATCTCGCTCGACGCGTTCGAGCGGTTGCCGAGCTTGTCCTTGAGACGCTGGATGAAAAACGCGTTCCGCGTGCCGTCGGGCCGCCAGCGCGGGACCAGGAAACACGACAGGCCGCCCTCCGCGTATGCAAGCATCAGGAACGCGTCGCTCATGGGCGCAGAGCAGAAGAACTTGTGGCCGGTGATGAGGTATTCCGCGCCCGTGCCGGACCGCGCGCCGACCGGCGCCGCGGTCGTGGAATTGGCACGCACGTCGGAGCCTCCCTGCTTTTCGGTCATGAACATGCCCATGGTCGCACCGGACTTCTCGGCCGCGGGAATGTCGCGCGGATCGTACTCGGCCGACAGGAGCCGGGGGATCCATTCCTCGGCCACCGTCGGCGTGGTCCTCAGGGCGGGTATGGCCGCATACGTCATGGCCATCGGGCACATCACACCGCCCTCGGGCTGGGCCAGCATGTAGTTCAGAGCCGCATGGGCCACCTGCGCGCCGGGGCCATCCCTTTTCCAGGCAAGGCTCGGCACGTCGTTGGCGATCGCCAGCCACATGAGGTCGTGATAGGCGGGATGGAACTCGACCAGGTTGATGCGCATGCCGTACCGGTCGAAGGCTTTGAGTTCAGGCGGATGACGGTTGGCCTGGTCGGCCTTGAAGAAGGTCTCCGCCGCGCCGGCCGTGCGGCCGAAACGGGCAAGCCGGTCGTGCGCCCAGCCGCCGCCTTCCCGCTCGACGGCTTCCCTGAGCGCGATGTCGCCGGCCCAGAGGTCCTGGTCCCCCAGGTGCGGTGGCATGTTGGTCACGTCATGAGTCGGCAGGCGGTCGACCGGGTCTCGCGGGATCATGGCAGGCCTCGTCAGCGAAAAGCGCGATGAGGCCATGATATCACGCGAGCGGGCCGGCCGGCCGGATTACGCCGACGGCGATGTCGCGCCTGTTGCGCAGGACCGGCACGAAGAGCTCGGGCGCCTTTTCCGTGTCGGCATCGGCGATCGCGCCGGCGCGGCGCAACACGGCGGACATGATCACTTCCGCCGCCCGCGACGCACCATCGTCGCACTTGACCGTGATGCCCAGGCCCGTCGACGGCACGAAACCGCAGAACACGCCTTCCGCCCCAGTCTTCACGAAGGCCGCGCCGGGGAAGGCCTCCATGAACTGCGTGCAGTACCGGCCCGAGCCCGCCACCATGAACGGATGGGCGAAGACGGCCTTCTCGATCCGCCGGCAGGCCGCGGCCCGCTGTTCGCCCATGCCGTCGCCGGTCGCGAAACGCGCGAAGCCGCGGGCCAGGTTCTTCACGGGGATTGCCCAGGTCGGCACGGAACAGCCATCCGTTCCGCAGGGCGCGGTGGCCGTCACCTCGCCGCACAGATCGTCGATGACGGAGGCCACGGTTTTCTGCACCATGTGCTCGCGCTCGACATATCCGGCCGCAGGTGCGCCGATCTGGCGGGCGAGCGCAAGCATGCCCGAATGCTTGCCGGAACAGTTGTTGTGAAGCGCACCCGGTTCCCCACCCGCACGGGCGAGGTCTAGGCTCGACGCGAAATGCGAGGGCCAGTGACCACCACATTCGAGATCGGATTCGCCCAGGCCGATACGTGACAGCATGGAGGATGCCGCGGAGACATGGCGCGGCTCACCGCCGTGCGAGGCACAGGCAAGCGCCAGTTCCTCTTCCGTGAATCCCGCCGCGTCGGCCGCGCCGGACTCCACCAGAGGAAGCGCCTGGAAGGCCTTGATGGCGGAACGCGGGAACACGGGACGCTCGATCTCGCCTGCGGACTCCACCACGGTGCCGGCGGAATCGACGATGGCGTATGCGCCCCTGTGTGCGCTCTCGGCGATGCCGCCGCGGGTGACTTCGGCGAGTACGGGATTTGGGGCCATGCTTGCGCACCTCGGTTACTGAAAAGACCTGCCCCCATACTGCTATAACGGGACGCTGGCAACACGCAACCGGAACGGCGTCGCGCAGGCCCCGATTGACACCGTCCTTCCGTCTTCGCAAAGTATCGGCCGCAATCGGGAGGGAAGCGCCATTCTGTTTCCGGAACAGCGCAGGAAGCGACTCAAGGCCTATCAGGACGATATGCTTGCCTTCGCCCATGCGCTTTCCAAGGACGGCGACCTGGCGAGGGACCTCTGCCAGGAGTGCGCCGTGCGGGTGCTCAGGGCCAGGACAACGCCAAGGGACGACCGGGCCTACAAGGCATGGGTGTTCACGATCCTGCGCAACCTCTGGCTCGATCATCTTCGCCGGAGCAATCGCCGCGGTGAATCCCAGCTCGAAGACTTGGAGGAACAGGTCGCCGCGCCGCTGGAGGCCGAGGTCTCGATGGTGAACGCGATCGCCGTGCGCATGGCCTTCGAACAGCTGAGCGACGACCACCGCGACATTCTGGCTCTCGTTGATATCGGCGGATTCCGGTACGAAGAAGCGGCGGAGTTCCTGGGCGTGTCCATCGGAACGGTCATGAGCCGCGTGAGCCGGGCGAGGTCGCGCATGTGCGCCCTTCTCGACAGGAGCAATGTCGTCGATATCCAGATCAGCAAGAAGCAGGCACGCCGGTACAAATGACGGAAAAACGACTGGAGAGGCTGAACGCCTATGTCGACGGCGAACTGTCGCCGGAGGATCGTTCCGATATCGCCCGCGAAATCGCTGCCGATCCCGCGGCTGCGCGGGCGGTCGCGGCCCTCACGTCGGCAAAGGCGAATGTCCGGCAGGCCTATGCGTCGGACAAGGCCGATTTCGTCTCCGGAGCTTCCGAAGGCTCCCGCGGTCCCGTGTTCATGATCGCTGCATCCGTTGCGATACTCATCGTGGCCGGCCTCGGCCTGTGGGTGGCCGCGTCGTCCTGGCAGAGCGGTGACAGACGACTTGCCGACGCCCTCGGCCTCTACGACTCATGGCAGGGCACAGCCGCAACGGAGCTGATCTGGGCAAAGGCGCCTTCCGGGTCGGGCATGCCCGACCTGCGGCCGGCCGGTCTCACGCTCTTCCGGGTCGACCCGTCGGTCCGGCTCGGCGGAACCGTTGCCTCTCACGTCACCTATCTCGGGAAGAACGGGTGCAGGCTCAGCCTGTTTTCGTATGACGCGCCGGACGGGCGTCTCATTCCGGCGGCCCCCCGTTCCTCGCCGGATGTGCTGAGCGAGGCCTGGAGCATTTCCGGCACGGGTTACCTGCTTCTGGCCCGCAAAATGAACGGCAAACGGTTCCAGGTGCTGGCGAAGGCGATACAGGAAGCGACCGTCAGGACCGCCCCGCTCAGGGCCCGGACACGGCTCGCCATGCGTTCGGCACGCCAGCCGTGCCGGACGTAGAGTCCCGGCTTCTGCAGCGACACACCCAGGCAAGGGAATAAAACGGCCTCCCCGGACGTCTTATAGTCAGGGCGGCTCGATGAACGGCCGCCGGAAAACAATTCCGGAGGGATGCCTGTGACCAAGAAGACACCGATAGGACTGTTCGAGCTCTATGAGCAGGACGAGGAACGCGCCGACAAGCTGTTGTTCGGGAGGGTAGCGAATTCCAACCGGCGCGGCTTTCTCAAGGGGGCCGGCCTCACGACCATGAGCGCGGTCGTCGGGGCGTCGATTCCGTTCGCGGCCAACCTGCCGACCGGCTTCATTCCGATCGCGCTCGCGGATTCCCACATGATCGAGGGCAAGGACGGCCTTACGGTGCTTAATGACCGGCCGGTCAACGCCGAAACACCGCCGCATCTTCTCGACGACGACATCACGCCCACGAAGCGGCACTTCATCCGGAACAACGGCTTGCCGCCCGAAGAGATGGATGCCGGGGCGTGGAAGCTCACCATCGACGGCCTGGTGAACACGCCGATGGAACTCAGCATCGACGACCTGAAGAACAAGTTCGAGGTGGTCACCAGGGCGCTCGTGATCGAGTGCGGCGGCAACGGCAGGGCCTTTCACAACCCGCCCGCGAAGGGGAACCAGTGGACCTACGGGGCCGTGGCCTGTTCGGAATGGACGGGCGTGCGCCTGGCCGACGTGCTGAAGGCGGCCGGCGTCAAGGACAATGTCGTCTACACCGCCCATGTCGGCGCGGACACCCATCTGTCCGGCAAGGAAGGCAAGCTGCCGATCTCGCGTGGCGTGCCGATCGACAAGGCGATGGACCCGAACAACCTGATCGCTTTCGCCCAGAACGGTGCGGCCATACATCCGATGAACGGCGCGCCGCTGCGTCTCGTGGTTCCGGGCTGGCCCGGGTCCTGTTCTCAGAAATGGCTGACGCGGATCTGGCTGCGCGACCAGGTGCATGACGGTCCTAAGATGACCGGCACCGCCTATCGCGTGCCGAACCGTCCAGTCGAACCCGGCGAAAAGGTCGACAAGAAGGATTTCGAGATCATTCACGCCATGCCCGTGAAGTCGCTCATCACGTCGCCGGAAAACGGCGCGCAGACCACCCAGGGCAAGCTCGACGTGCGCGGACATGCCTGGGCCGGCGACGACATGGTGGCGAGCGTCGACGTGTCGGTCGACTTCGGCGCCACATGGCAGAAGGCCAAGCTCGCCGACCCCGTGAACCCCTTTGCGTGGCAGACCTTCACCGCCACGGTCGATCTCCCCGAAGCGGGCTATTACGAGGTCTGGGCCCGGGCGACGAGCGACAAGGGCGTCGCCCAGCCGCACGCGATCGCATGGAATCCGAAGGGTTACCTGAACAATTCCATGCACCGGGTCGCCGTGCGAAGGACCGCCTGAGTCCGGTCCCGGACAGACAAGTCCACCCCCGGCACCGGTTCCGCCGATGCCGGGGGTCCGAATCCGACATTCCCGAAACATATCGAGCAAAAGCATGCCCAAAACTGCCCGGACGCGGAAAGTCCTGTTCGCACTGGCTCTTCTTCCAGGCCTGTTCTTCCTCACCGGCCCGGATCCCGTCCGGGCGGATACGGACGAGCTGACCGAGATGGGGCTTCCGCCCGACACGGGCCGCGACGAGGTCGAGGCCTATTGCGATCCCTGCCACTCGCTCAAGCTCGTGGTCCAGCAGGGGCTCTCCAGGACCGCCTGGGAGGAAACGATAGAGTGGATGGTGGAAGAGCAGGAGATGGAGCCGATCGATCCCGAGGATTACAAGCTCGTGCTCGACTATCTCGCCAAGTACGTCAGCATCGAAGCCAACCTGAAGAAAAGACAGCAAAAATAGTCCAGCAGACAGACAAGCGGCGAACCCGCATCGGGTCCGCCGCTTTCCGGCCGCTGCCGCCGAGGGGCTGTGCGGTGCGACCGGATACGCGTGTGGCCGAAGCCTATTGCCGGGCCGCGCCGCCCGTGTTCTGGCCGCCGAGGGAGGCGGCAAGGCGGACAAGGTTCACGAATTCCGCACGATAGCCGAAGGCATCCGTGCCACGCGCGCCGTTGGCGAGCCGGACGATATCGTCATAACCGTAGGCGTCGAGGAAAGACGTCCGGCGGAGCTTCTGGCCGAAGGCCGCGACACTGGCCGCGAAGCGGACGTCGTCGTCCAGCGCGGAAAGGCTGTCGACTTCGTGCTCCACCGTGACCGGCACCGTCACCAGCTTGCTGGTCTCGGCGTCCGGCAGCTTGTACCGCAGCTTGAGGAAGGCGTATTCGTCGGCCGCGGTCACCGGAGCCGCCGGTGCGGCCGGCTTCGTCGCCTGCTGGTAGCGGAGATCGTCGACGAGCGTGCTCTCGCTGCCGGCGGGCGTGATCTCGTAGATCGCGGTCACCGTGTGGCCGGACCCGATGTCGCCGGCATCCACCTTGTCGTTGTTGAAGTCCTCGCGGCGCAGGGCGCGGGTCTCGTAGCCGATCAGGCGGTATTCGGAGACGCGCGCGGGATTGAACTCGACCTGGATCTTCACGTCCTTGGCGATCGGGAAGAGCGTCGAGGACGCCTCCTCGACCAGCACCTTGCGGGCTTCGTTGAGCGTGTCGATATAGGCGGCGTTGCCGTTGCCGTTCTGCGCCAGGGTCTGCATGAGCGCGTCGTTGTAGTTGCCCTGGCCGAACCCCATGACCGACAGGAAGATGCCCGAACGGCGCTTTTCCTCGATATAGCGCTTCAGGTCGTCGACCGAGGACATGCCGACGTTGAAATCGCCGTCGGTGGCCAGGATGACCCGGTTGACCCCGCCTTCGATGAAGGACTGCTGCGCGAGCGCGTAGGCCTGGCGAATGCCCTGGGCGCCGGCCGTCGACCCGCCCGAACGCAGGTTGTCGAGAGCGTTCAGAATCTTGTAGCGCTCCGAGCCTTTTGTCGGTTCCAGTGCGGTCCCGGCATGGCCCGCATAGGTGACGATGGACACGCTGTCGTTTTCACCCAGCCGGTTGACAAGAAGGCGGAAGGCGTTCTTCAGAAGCGGCAGCTTGTCCGCGTTCTGCATGGACCCTGAGACATCGATCAGGAAAACGAGGTTGGACCGCGGTCGCGACGCCGGCACGATGTCGTGGCCCTTTATGCCGATGTGAAGCAGGCGTGTCTCCTTGTTCCACGGCGTCGGATAGACGGCGACGGTCGGCCTGAACGGCGTTTCCGCATTTTCCGGCCGGGGATAGTCGTAGGGGAAATAGTTGATCATCTCCTCGACGCGGACCGCATCCGGCGCCGGCATGCGACCATTGCGCAGCATCCGGCGCACGAAGGCGTAGGACGCCGTGTCGACGTCGATGGAGAAGGTGGACACGGGATCGCTCGCCACGGTCTTGAGCGGATTCGTCTCGAAGCTCTGGAAACGGTCACGATCGTCTTGCGTCGGCAGCACGGCAAACCTGTCGGCGGGCGCCGCGTTCTGCATCTTGAGCGGGGACGCCATCTGCTTTCGCCGCAGCTTGGCGCCCTGGGCGGCACCACCGGAGTACAGCCCCCCGGTGCCCGTGGCGGAGCCCGACTGCGCGGCCAGCTCGGCCACCGGCGTGGGCGCCCTCGTGTCCGTGCCGGACGGCGCATCGGCCATGACGGTGACGGGCGGCTGCAATGCGGTGCCGTCGGTTTCTCGTTCCTCGGCCCGCTTCATCACCGGGGCAGGTTTCGTCACGGGAGGGCCGGCCGCTGCCTGCCGGTCATCGGTCCGGGCCGCCTCGTTCATCGATCCCGGCATCAGCGGAACGCCCGCCTCGCGGGAGACCTGGTAGGCCACCGGCAACATCAGAAGTCCTGCGGCGACCGCTCCGGCCATGACGCGTTTTTCCATGATCCAACTCCATGTTTCGTTGAGGAACACGGAAATAGGACGCCGGGCGGACGCCGATCCTTGGGTGGCCGTCGAGATTTTTTTCGCTTCTGCCTCGAAAGCGTTCACAGCGGCGTCGACGGCGCGCGCGCGTGCATCGGACCGCGACACCGGAGCCTGCAGGTTTTTCAGCAGTTCGAGTTTCTTGTCGTCGAAATCATCCATCGTCGTCAGCTTTCGAACATTTGCTTCAGGTTCTTCCTTGCCTCGTGGAGGTGCCAGGAAACGGTGTTTTCAGCGCATCCCATGATCTCGGCCGCCTCGGCATGGGTGCGTTCCTCGGCATAGACCAGCAGGGTCGCATCGCGCTGCTTGTCGGGAAGACGGCGGACGGCGCGCCAGACATCCCGGGCGGCAGCAGCCTCGTCCGGCGCCGGCGCGCTGTCGGGAACATCGACCGCGAAGGCCAGCACATCGACCGATTCTGCACGGCGCCGCGCGGCGCGCTGCACATCGCGCACGCGGTTGAGCACGATCCGGTAGATCCAGCTCGAAAAAGCCGATTCACCGCGGAAGCTCCGGATCGCCCGGCCTAGCGTGATGCAGACATCCTGCGCCACGTCCTCGGCTTCGGACTCGTCGCCCGTCCAGCGCCACGCGACCCTGAAAATAAAGTCGTAGTGACGGCCGACAAGGCGCGCGAAAGCCGCCGCATCGCCATTCACGGCCCGGTCGATCAGACTCTGGTCGCTCTCGTCTCGCATCGGTTTTCAGACATTAGACGGGGCGGCCGCGAAAATCCTTGGAAGATTCCGCGAAAAACGTTCGGCCGGCTCTGCGGCGCGGTCAGATCACCCGAGCGCGAGGCACGCGGCGCCGACGAACTCCTCGAGCTGCCGCGTCATCCGGGCATTTTCATCGCGGGAATGACCCCAGTCCTCGCGTTCACGGGCCCTTGCCAGCACGAGCGCCGCCACGAGATCCCAGAGAGGAAGCGAATCCGCCGGTTGCCCGGTCCGGTCAAGATAGGCGGCGGTGAGGCGGTCCATCGCGTCGCGGCCATATGCCCAGAGCGTTTCCAGGCGGGTATTGGCGAGGTCGGCCAACGGGTCGCCGCGCGCGGCATCTTCCCAGTCGATCACACCGGCCACCGCCCCGTCGCTCCACAGGATGTTTCCGGCCCAGAGATCACCATGGAGCACCGTGTCGCGTGGCGGGGCAACGGCCGGCGGCCAGTGCAACCCGAGTACCGCGCGGATCCGGCGCTCGGTGTCGCAGATCGCCGGCTGCTGAAGCACGCGGTCGACGACTGCCGCCTTCTCGGGCAGGAATCCTAGTCCCGCCACTTGCGGGTCAACGTCATGGATGGCCGCCAGCAGGTGCGCAATTGTCTCGGCGATTACGAGAGGATCGTCGGGACACGCATCGGGACTGTTTTCCAGGCGGGTGACAAACAGCCAAGCCGCCTCGCCCACCTGCGAAGACGTGGACAATCCGACCGGCTCCGGAACCGGCAGGCCTTCGCGGGAAAGCACCTTCAGGAGATCGTACTCCTGGCGGGCCAGACGAGGGTTCTGCGCGAGAGCGGACCTGCCGTGGCGGCGGGCGACGAGACCATGGCGGCGCCCGCCGGCGCCGACAAGATCCATCGACACCACGTCCGACGAAAAACCGCCGGCGAGCGGACGGATGCCGGTGACCTCCCCGGGCAGCCCGAGGTCGCGCAACATTGCCGCAAACTCCGCCGCGCCGGGTATCGCTGTCGGCTCCTGCATTCCGAACGGTCCTGTGGCCGTGAAACATCGACGCGAAAGGTGACCGACATTTTCGCCGCCGACAACAGTCTCTCCCGCGAAAGGGAACCAACCGGGGCACTCGGGGGTTCTAACGATGTCCACGTGCTGTTCCCGGACGGTGTTTCTCCGCTTTCAGAAAGATGAAAGGCTCACGGCCATGCTTGGAACAATCCTGCTTATCGTCCTCATTCTCATCCTGATCGGCGCCCTTCCGACCTGGGGCTACAGCCGCAGTTGGGGTTACGGCCCGAGCGGCGGGCTCGGTCTCGTCGTCGTGATCGTTCTCATTCTGGTCTTGATGGGCCACGTCTGACCGACGCCGGCAAGGCGGGCCGTCGGCGTCCCAGCAAACAGGACTCCCCGGTCCGCGCTTTGGCGGTCGGCCAGGCCCTCACCTGTGCGCGAGAATGTCCTTGATGCGGCGGGCCGCGTTCAGGAGTGCGGCGACGATCGCTTCTTCCTGAGGCTCCATGGCCGTCTCAACCCCCGGGGCCTGCAGGACATGAGTGACGACGCCAGCGGAATCCGTAATGGCGGTCGCAATCGTCATGATGCCGGTCGTGTACTCGCTGCGGCCGACGGAGACGCCACGCTTGGCCACCCTCGCAATCTCCTTTTCCAGCCTTGCCGGGTCGACGATGGTGGTCGACGTGAACGCGCGCGGACCCCGCGCAATCGTTTCCTCGACCACCGCCGGGCTGCTCGCCCCCAGTCGCGCGCGAAGCTGTGCCGGCGCATCCCACGGATAGCGATGGCCCACCTTCACTGAAACGAGGAGCTCACCGATCGCCTCGACCTTGTCGACGACGACGAACTCGCCGTTCTCGTCGACCTGGCAAAGGATACTCGGCAGGTAGGTGTCGCGTGACAGATCCCGCAATATAGCGTGGATTTCCGCCGAGGGATTGTCCCGGCGCACCAGACCGGAAACGTCGCGGATCAGCCCCGTTCCGAGCAGATATCGCTTGTTCGCCTCGTCGCGATTGACCCAGCCATGGCCCTCGAGGGTGCGCAGGATCGACAGGCAGTGGCTCTTCGTGAATCCCAGGGTTCCGGCGATGTCGGCGAGGCTCGCGCCGGCCTGCTGCTTGCCGTCCAGCATGCGAATGATGGCGATGCACTTGGCCACCGCGGGAACGGAACTTTTCCCCTGCACCTCACCCCTCCCCTTCAACAGGCACGCCAAGCCGAATTGACAATCGGTTCTCCGTGCTGTTACGGTTCTCTATATGGAATATCGTTCTCTATAGAGAACATTCCAGACTGTCAAGGTCCACTTCGCGGGGGAGGCATTCCTTGGGACGGTTCATCGCAAGCCGATTGCTGCAATCGCTGATCGTGATGCTGGCGGTGGGCGCCATCGCCTTCCTCCTGTTCCGTTACGTCGGTGACCCGGTGGAAATGATGGTCGGTGTCGAGGACACCGCGGAAATGAGGGCCGAGCTCCGGGAGCGCCTGGGGCTGAACGACAGTGCCCCCGTCCAGTTCGCGCGCTACATCTACAACACGTTCACCGGCGAACTCGGCGTCTCCTACCGGACCAAACAGCCCGTCGCCCAGCTCATCTTCACGCGCTTCCCCGCCACGTTCGAACTGGTGATCTGCGCCACCATCATCTCGATCTTCATCGGCGTGCCGCTCGGAATCCTTGCAGCGCTCTATCGTGGAAAATGGCTGGGCCGGCTCGCCGACGTGCTGACGCTGGCCGGCATTTCCATGCCCACCTTCGTGACGGGAACCCTTCTGATCTTCTTCTTCTCGGTGACGTTTCCCATCCTGCCATCCTTCGGGCGCGGCGAGGTCGTCGAGACCGGCTGGTGGTCGACCGGCTTTCTCACCGAAAGCGGGCTCAAGTCGCTCATCATGCCGTCGATCACCCTAGGCCTGTTCCAGCTCACCATGATCATGCGGCTCATGCGCGGCGAGATGCTGGAGACCCTGCGCACCGACTTCGTGAAGTTCCAGCGCGCCCGCGGTCTGCCCGCGCGCCTGATCAATTTCCGCCATGCGCTGCGCAACTCGCTGATGCCGGTGATCACGGTCAGCGGAATGCAGTTCGGCTCTCTGCTCGCCTTCGCGATCGTGACCGAGTCGGTGTTCCAGTGGCCCGGTATGGGGCTGCTCTTCGTGCAGTCGATCACCAACGTGGACGTGCCGGTCATGGCCGCCTATTTGATGATCGTCGCGGCCTTCTTCGTCACGATCAACCTCGTGGTCGACTGCCTCTATTTCCTGATCGACCCACGGCTCCGGAACGCGACCGGTCACCAGGCGGCCTCGTCATGACGAGCGAAGCGGTGACGGCGGCCCCGGAAGCCAACAGCGGCGAAAGCGGACTGCAGCGCCTGGCGAACAGCGACCTCGCGCGCAACTGGCGCCGGTCTCCCGCAGCGATCATCTGTTCGGCCGTCGCGCTGCTTTTCATCCTGGCTGCGTTCTTCGCACCGCTCATCACGTCGCAGAACCCCTACGACCCGGCAAGCTACGACATCATGTCGTCGAACCTGCCGCCGGCATGGATGGACGGCGGCACGCCGGAATACCCGCTGGGAACCGACGACCAGGGCCGGAGCCTCTTCGCGCTCATCATCTACGGCCTGCGCATCTCGATGTTCGTCGGGATCGCCAGCATCGCGCTCGCCATGGC
Source organism: Hyphomicrobiales bacterium (assembly GCA_965227875.1). Lineage (GTDB taxonomy): Bacteria > Pseudomonadota > Alphaproteobacteria > Rhizobiales > JAJFHC01. The sequence continues at coordinate 3,180,782 of OZ245783.1, read as the reverse complement.
GTTCGGCACGATTTTCGGACTGATCAGCGGCTTCGTCGGCGGCTGGACCGATGCGGTTCTCATGCGCATCGCCGACGTCCAGATCAGCTTTCCGCCCATCCTGATCGCCCTGCTGATCGACGGCGTGGCGCGGGCGGTCCTGCCCGTCAGCCAGCGGGAGAGCCTCGGCCTAGCGGTCCTGATCTTCGCCATCGCGGTGTCGAAATGGGTGCTGTTCGCAAGAACCGCGCGGGCATCGGTCATGGTGGAGAAACGCAAGGAATATGTCGACGCGGCCCGTCTCATGTTCCGGCATCCGCTGACAATCATGTTCCGGCACATCCTGCCCAACACGGTCGGTCCGCTGATGGTGCTCGCGACCGTCAACTTCGCCATGGCGATCCTGACGGAAGCCACGCTGTCTTTCCTGGGCGCGGGCGTTCCACCGACCACGCCGTCGCTCGGAACGCTGATCAAGATCGGTAACGACTACCTGTTTTCCGGCGTGTGGTGGATCACGATCTTTCCCGGTCTGACGCTCATCGTCCTCGTCATGGCCTTCAACGTGCTGGGCGACTGGCTGCGCGACGCGCTCAACCCGAAACTGAACTGAGCGGGCGATGGAACACACGGACACATTGCTGAGCGTGCGGGACCTGTCGGTTCTGTTCGACAAGCACGACCGGACGATCGAGGCCGTGCACACCGTCTCCTTCGACCTGCGGCGCGGCGAGATTCTGGGCCTGGTCGGCGAGTCGGGCGCGGGCAAGAGCCTGACGAGCATGTCCATCGTCGGCCTGATCGACTATCCGGGACGGATCGAGGCCTCTTCCATCAGCCTCGACGACACCCGCATCGACAGTCTCGGTGAAAAGTCCATGCGCCGCATCCGCGGCAAGGACATCGGCGTGATCTTCCAGGATCCGCTCACCAGTCTCGATCCCCTCTTCACGGTCGGCGACCAGCTCGTCGAGACCATCCGGACCCATCTTCCCATCGATATTTCCGAAGCCCGCGAGAGGGCTGTCGGGCTGCTTCGCGAGGTCGGCATTCCCGCGCCCGAACGGCGGATGGACAGCTATCCGCACGAGCTTTCGGGCGGTATGCGCCAGCGCGTCGTCATCGCGCTCGCCCTGTGCGCGGAACCCAAGGTGGTCATCGCCGACGAACCGACGACGGCGCTGGACGTATCGATCCAGGCCCAGATCATCGCGCTGCTGCAGAAGCTCTGCGTCGAGCGCGGCATGTCGATCATCCTTGTCACCCACGACATGGGGGTCATCGCGGAATGCGCCGACCGCGTCGCGGTCATGTATGCCGGCCGCATCGTCGAGATGGGCCCGACCCGGCAGGTGATCCAGCAGCCGCTTCATCCCTATACGCGCGGCCTCATGGGCGCGATCCCGCGCATCGGCGGCCCCCGCAACCGCCTTTCGCAAATCGGCGGTTCGATGCCGCGGCCGGGCGAGCGGTTCGACGGTTGCGCCTTCACCGCGCGTTGCCCCAAGGCACAGGAACTGTGCGGCCGGCAGCGCCCCCTTCTCGACGCACATGGCGATATCGACGTCGCCTGCCATTTCGTCGAAAACGGTGATGCCCGATGAGTGCGTCCAATCCTCTCCTGAGCGTCTCCGGCCTTTACAAGTCCTTCCCCGTCACAGCCGGGTTCGGCGCGTCGTCCGGCCTCACCGTCAAGGCCGTCAACGACGTGAGTTTTCACGTCGACCGGGGCCAGACACTGAGCCTCGTCGGCGAGTCCGGCTGCGGCAAGTCCACCGTGGCCCGGCTGGTGACCGGCCTTCACCGCCCGGACCAGGGCCATGTCAGCATCGACGGCGTCAACGTGACGGCCCTGAAAGGCCGCAATAACCTCAGGCCGTTCGGCCAGCGGCTGCAGATGATCTTCCAGGATCCGTTCGCGAGCCTGAATCCCAGATGGCGGGTCGGAAGGATCATCGGCGAACCGATCAAGGCTTTCGGGCTCGCCGGCTCCGCGGCCGAGGCCGAGGACCGCGTGCATTCGCTCCTCGAGCAGGTCGGCCTCAACCGCGGCGACGCCAACCGGTATCCGCACGAGTTTTCCGGCGGGCAACGCCAGCGCATCTCGATCGCCCGGGCGATCGCCAGCGAGCCGGAATTCCTCGTGTGCGACGAGCCGACATCCGCCCTCGACGTTTCGGTCCAGGCGCAGATCCTCAACCTTCTGCAGGACCTCCAGGACAGGCTCGGGCTGGGGCTTCTGTTCATCAGCCACAACCTCGCGGTCGTCTACCACGTCTCCGACTATATCGGGATCATGTATCTCGGACGGCTGGTCGAGTACGGCCGCGCCGACGAGATCTTCGCCTCGCCGCAGCACCCCTACACGCGGCTGCTGCTCGAGACCGTGCCGGACCTCGACATGACCGGCGTGAAGCGAGCGCCGATTTCCGGGGAGGTTCCCAACCCCATCAATCCGCCCGCGGGCTGCGTCTTCAATCCGCGCTGTCCGCTGGCCACCGACATCTGCCGCCAGACACGGCCGGAACTGGCGCCGCATACCGCCGGCGTCGACGTCGCCTGCCACGCCGTGGCGACGGCGGACATTACCGAGAACTAGAGATTTGTTGGCAAGCGAAGGGAGTAACCTAATGAAACATTACGCAAGACTCGCCCTGGCGGGGGCATGCCTGTCGGTCGCCATGACCGCAGCAGGTCCCGTCTCCACGGCTTCGGCCAAGGAATTCAAGTGGTCGTTCCAGACCGACATCACCGAACTCGACCCTCAGGCCCGGCGCGTGGTGTTCACGCGGTCCTTCCTGTCGAACATCATGGAACCGCTGGTCCGCTTCGGAAAGGACCTCGAAGTGGAACCCGCGCTCGCCGAGAGCTGGGAGCTGGTGGCGCCGGACAAGTGGCGCTTCAACCTGCGCAAGAATGTGACCTTCTCCAACGGCAATCCGTTCACGGCCGACGACGTGGTCACCACGTTCAACCGGGGCATGGATCCGAAGTCGCCGTACAGGGGTGTCTTTGCCGGCGTGAAAGGCATCGAGAAGGTCGACGACCACACGGTCGAGATCACCACGAACGGCTCCTATCCGATCCTGATCCGCGACCTGACGGACATCCAGATCTTCGACAAGGAATGGCTGACCGAGCACAATGCGCTCGGGCCGGTCGATCCCACGAAGGGCGAGGAAAGCTACACGCTCCGCCATATCCTCGGCACCGGGCCGTTCAAGCTGAAGCTCTACGAACCGGACCGCCGCATCGTCCTTGAAGAGAACAAGACGTGGTGGAACGCGGCCAACCGCGAGACGAACATCACCACGGCGACCTTCCGTCCGATCAAGGCGGCGACCACCCGCGTGGCGGCGCTGCTGTCCGGCGAGGTCGACATGATCTACCCGCTGCCGCTTCAGGACACGGACCGCATCCGCAACACGGCCGGCGTCAAGGTGATCGAAGGACCCGACATCACGACCATGTATGTGGGCATGCGCGTCGGCCACGACACCCTGGTCAACGGAGAACCCAATCCGTTCAAGGACGTCCGGGTGCGCAAGGCGCTCTACCAGGCCATCAACACCGAGGCGCTCGTCGACCGGGTGATGCGCGGCAAGGCGACGGAAGCCACTGTCCTCATGTCGCCCTACCATCGCGGCTACGACAAGCGTTTCGAGGGCCGCATCCTGCCCTACGACCCGGAAGCCGCGAAAAAGCTGCTCGCGGAAGCGGGTTATCCCGACGGGTTCTCCATCACCATGGTCGCGCCGAACGACCGCTACGTGAACGACCAGCAGGTCGCCCTGGCGCTCGTCTCCATGCTGGCGAAGGTCGGGGTCAAGGTCGAGCTGCAGAGCGTGCCCGCGGCGCGCTGGCTGCCGATGATGATCAAGGCCGAAACCGACATGTGGCTGGCGGCCTGGACGGCCGTGGGCACAATCGACGCGCACAGCTACCTGCACGCCATCGTGCATTCCAAGGCGGGCCGCAAGGGCTTCTTCAACGCCGGGCGTTTCGCCGACGAGCGCATCGACAAGCTGGAGGAGCAGATCAGCAAGGAAGCCGACATGGAAAAGCGCAACGCGCTGATCTACGAGGCGTTCTCCCTGCATCGCCAGGAACTGCCGCAGCTTCCGCTGCTGCAGCCCAAGCTGATCTGGGCGGCCAAGGACAACATCACCCTGCACCAGGCGCCCAACTCGACCTTCGAGTTGCGCTGGGTCAAGGTCGACTGACCACAGGACTGCCGGGCGCCGCATTTCCTGCGGCGCCCGGAACCCCCCTCCCCATCACTCTGCTTGGCGTGAAAAGAAAATCATGAAGAAGACTCTCATCAGGAACGGGTACGTGCTTTCGCTGGACGACAGGATCGGCGACCTTCCGGAAGGTGACGTACTCGTCGTCGATGACACGATCGCCGACGTCGCGCGGAACATCGAGGCGGACGACGCGGAGATCATCGACGCCAGCGGTCACATCGTCATGCCCGGCCTGATCAATGCGCATATCCACACCTGGCAGACCGCACTGCGCGGGATCGGCGGCGACTGGGCGGGCTCGGACTATTTCAACACCATGCATTCGACGCTGGCCCCGCGTTTCACGCCCGAGGATACGGAAATCGCGACGCTCGCCGGGGCGCTGGCCCAGATCGACGGCGGTGTGACGACCATCCTCGACTGGTGCCACAACAATTCCACGCCCGCCCATTCGGACGCGGCCGTCGACGCGCTCTTCGCGTCCGGCATCCGGGCGGTCTTCGGCCACGGCACGGTCAAGGCCAAGGCGAAGGAGGGCGAACCTCATTTCTCCCAGGTTCCCCACCCGGTGAGCGAAATCGAGCGGTTCCGCAAGGGACGCCTGGCGAGCGACGACGCGCTCGTGACGCTCGCCATGGCCATACTCGGTCCCGACTATTCGACGCTCGAGGTGTGCCGGCAGGACATGCGCGCCGCGCGCGAGTTCGGGCTCCTGTCCACCGCCCATGTCTGGGGCCGGCCCAACCGGCTCGTGGAGGGGGGTTACCGGACGATCGCCGCGGAGGGCCTGCTCGGTCCGGACCACAATCTCGTCCACGGCAACTACATCAAGGACGACGAACTGAAGGTCATCGTCGACAGCGGCGCGTCCGTCACGTCGACGGCGCAGGTGGAACTCTGCTTCCACGCCCAGCAGCCCCTGAGCGGCCGCGTCAGGCGCCTGGGCGGCGCCCCATCCATCGGCGTGGACAGCGAGGTCGCCGCCCGCGGCGACATGTTCTCCGTCATCCGGACCGCGCTCCTCACCCAGCGCATGTTCGACAACCAGGAAACCGTTCGCCGCATTGAGGAAGGTGCCGACGGGACCGGGGCGGACCACGTCAAGAGCAACCTCAAGGTGATCGGCACGGGCGGCTCGCCCATCAAGGAAGTCTCGGTACCGACCCGCGAGGCCATCGACTGGGGCGTCGGCAACAACGCGAAGGCGATGCGGCTCGACCACAAGATCGGTTCGCTCACGCCGTCCAAGCAGGCCGACCTGATCCTGATCGGCCGCGACAGCCCGCACATGGTCTCGGCCAACGACCCGGTCGACGCGATCGTCTATTTCGCCCAGAACAGCGACGTCCGCACGGTCATGATCGCGGGCAAGGTGGTGAAGTCGGAGGGCCGGCTGCTCCACGAGGGCGTGGACCGGATCAACGAGCGGCTGCGCGCCTCCGCCGCCCGCCTGCTCGACACGTCGGCCCCCGCCGCCGCCGCGGCAGTCTGAGTCCGTCAGCACGACCCCCAAAGTCAGTTCCCGAACCGGCCGGGCGCAATGCCCGGCGGCTTGCGTCCGGGCACACGGCCATGGTAGAAATTAAAGGAACAAATCATGAACATATAGCCTGCACCAAGGTGCAGCACCGGGACAGCGAATGGGTATTCAACAGAAGCTGGAGATACTTGCCGACGCCGCGAAATACGACGCGTCCTGCGCCTCGAGCGGCACCGAAAAACGGAACTCCTCGGGCGGCAAGGGCGTCGGCTCGGCCGGCGGGGCGGGCATTTGCCATGCGTACGCTCCGGACGGGCGGTGCATTTCGCTGCTCAAGATCCTGCTGACCAATTACTGCCAGTACGACTGCCTCTACTGCGTCAACCGGATCTCGTCCAATGTGCAGAGGGCCCGCTTCACGATCGACGAAGTGGTGCAACTCACGCTCGATTTCTACAAGCGCAACTATATCGAGGGCCTCTTCCTGTCGTCGGGGATCATGCGCAACCCCGACTATACGATGGAACAGGTCGTGGAAGTCGCCCGTCGCCTGCGCGAGGAGCACGACTTCCGGGGCTACATCCATCTGAAGACGATACCCGAGGCCTCCGGCGACCTGCTGGCGAGAGCCGGCAAGTACGCCGACCGGCTGTCGATAAACATCGAGCTGCCGACGGAGACCGGGCTGCGGACGCTCGCCCCGGAAAAGAACGGACCAGGCATCAAGAAGTCCATGGCGCGCATCCGGCTGAACATCGACGAATTCCGGGAAGAGAAAAAGAAGACGCGGAAGGCGCCGAAATTCGCGCCGGCAGGCCAGTCGACCCAGTTGATCGTGGGCGCCGACGGGTCGCGGGACCGGGATATCCTCTCCACATCGGCCGGTCTCTACGCCAGCTACGGCCTGAAGCGGGTCTACTACTCGGCCTTCAGCCCGATCCCCGATGCAAGCCGGAAACTGCCGCTGGTCAAACCGCCGCTGATGCGCGAGCACCGGCTCTACCAGGCCGACTGGCTGTTGCGTTTCTACGGCTTCGACGTGGACGAGATCACCGGGAGCACGGCGTCGGGGAACCTCGACCTCGCGGTCGACCCGAAGCTCGCCTGGGCCCTGGGCAACCGGCACATGTTTCCCGTGGACGTCAACCGGGCGCCCCGCGAGCTTCTGCTGCGCATACCCGGCATCGGCACCAAGGCGGTGTCGCGGATCATCAGGAACCGGCGGTTCCGGTCCCTGCGGCTGGACGACCTCACAAGGCTCTCCAACGGCGTGCGCAAGGCGATGCCGTTCATCTGCGCGGTGGACTGGCATCCGGGCAAGCTCCTCGACAGCGAGAACCTGCGCGCGCGTCTGACACCGCCGCCGAGACAACTGGACCTCTTCGAAAACCCGTGAAGACCTTCGAGCTTGCGGGGCCGGACGACTTCGAGGGCTGGCGGGACGCGGCGCGGCGTGCGGCCGGCATGGGCCTCGGTCCCGGCGAGGTGACCTTCACCCTCCCCGGCGCGTGCCCGGACCTCTTCGCCGGAGCCGCCGGCGTAGCCGACGGCACTGACGGCACCGACAACCGAGCGGGCGCTCCGCTGTCGGTGCCGAGGGACTTCATCTCCCTGGCGAGGCAGGTGGCCTGTCACAGCGATCCGGACCGGTTCTCGCTGTTGTACAGGCTCCTGCTGCGGCTCCAGGACGACCGAACCCTTCTCGAGCGGTCCGTCGACAAGGACATCCACCTGGCGCGCCGGATGGCCGGGGAAGTCCGGCGGGATGCGCACAAGATGAAAGCCTTCGTGCGCTTCCGCAAGACGGGCCAGACAGGCGACACGGAGCACTATGCCGCGTGGTTCGAACCGACCCACAACATTGTCCGGTACGTTGCCCCATTCTTCGCGAAAAGATTCGCCACCATGTGCTGGTCCATCCTTACCCCGCGCCGCTGCGTGCACTGGGACGGCGCGGTCCTGGCGTTCACCGAAGGCGTGGCCAGGGCCAGCGGACCCGACGCCGACCCCTTGGAAGACTGGTGGAAGTCGTATTATGCGTCGATCTTCAACCCGGCAAGGCTGAAGATCGACGCCATGACGTCGGAGATGCCGAAGAAATACTGGAAGAACATGCCGGAGACGCAGCTGATCCCGGACCTCGTCCGGGCGGCGCGGGAGAGACAGTCGGCAATGATCGAAGCGGAGCCGACCCTGCCGAAACCCGCCATGATGGCGCACAGGGCCGCGCCCGGCATCGCCGCCGCTCCGGACCCGCGAGAGGCCACCACGATCGCGCAACTGGGCGAGGCCTTGCGGGCGTGCGAGACCTGCGCGCTGGCCAGGACCGCAACCCAGGCCGTGCCCGGCCGGGGCCCGGCGGACGCCCGCATCATGATCGTCGGCGAACAGCCGGGCGACCGGGAAGACCTTCAGGGCGAACCCTTCGTCGGTCCGGCGGGCAGGCTTCTGCGGGAGGTGCTGGACGAGATCGGCGAAGACATCGACGAGGCCTACGTCACGAATGCCGTCAAGCATTTCAAGTTCGAACCGCGCGGAAAGCGGCGAATCCACAAGTCGCCCTCCAGCGCGGAAATCGATCATTGCCGGTGGTGGCTCGCCCGCGAGATCGACATGGTCGCGCCGGAGGTCGTGGTGGCGCTGGGCGCCTCGGCGGCCTACGCGCTCACCGGCGCGAAGGCGCCGCTCGGGTCGATGCGCGGACAGGTCCATAGCCTTGACGCAGGCATGGGCATGGTCGTCACCTATCACCCATCCTACATCCTGCGCCTGCCCGCAGGGCGGCAAACCGGAGATGCGCGGGAGAAACTGAGCGCCGACCTGCGCCTGGCCTACCAGGCGGTGGCGTCCGGCGAGGGCCGTGCCGCCTGAGCGTTTTGCGAAGCTGATTCTTGGAGGACTGGCTGGGGCGGGAGGATTCGAACCTCCGAATGCCGGTACCAAAAACCGGTGCCTTAACCGCTTGGCCACGCCCCAACTGGATGGCCTCGCCGACGATTCGCGACCGCTTCCGCGAGGCGGGCGGAGATTACTCCCAAACCCTTCGGACACGCAATAACGGAACCTGTTGTTTTTGAGCGTTTCGGCGATTGCAGTCCGGAGCATCCGGCGCTATAACACGCCCGCTTGCTTGGCGCGGCCCGGTCTGAACGGGCGCCGGCGCATTGGCGGAGTGTGGCGCAGCCTGGTAGCGCACCTCGTTCGGGACGAGGGGGTCGCAGGTTCAAATCCTGCCACTCCGACCAAATTTCCCCTAAAATTACAAATATTTGCGCAGATCGCAATTAACGACTGCGTAATTGCACCAACAGAGCACCAAATTGTCTGGATATGGAAACGGCACCGCGACGTGGCTTCCGAGGGGAAGGCAGGTTGTAGCGGAGGTGCAACTCACACGGCCCCCTACCCGCTGAAAAGCCCGGAATTCCGGCTCCGGCTGGCGGTCTGAACGTCAAGGAATCGATTGAATGAGGCGCGCGAGTAAGCGCGCCTCGGCCTTAAGGCCGGCCGGCGAACAAGCCACCCGCCCCTTCGCCGCATCTTCGACGCTGGCACGCACTCGACAAAGGCATCCGACACGTCGTGCATTGCCACGGCGAGCCCGTGAAAAAGCTTCGACGTTCATGGGGCACGGTCCGGAAGCGCGCCGGGCTGGGCAGGGACGTCGTCGCCCATTCACTGCGTCACACCGCAGCGACTTGGCTTATGCAGCGGGGCGCGGACAAGTGGGAAGCGGCCGGGATCCTCGCAATGACGATGGAAATGCTGGAGACGGTTTACGGGCATCACCATCCCGGCCACCAGAAGAGCGCGGCCGATGCGTATTGAATTTCGAGAAGCCGAGACAGCCAGAGTCGCATGGACTAACCGTCAGTTGACAATGCACATTTTTTGTGTATTATTTCTGTGTGAACTCAGATGTTGTGAAATCTGAATGCACTGAAGCTTATACAAAAAGACCTGAGATCAACTAAGGTTTTGATGTTGATCTCCTTCGGGACAGATACGTCGGTTTGATGCTGCATGTGTTTCGAAGAATTATGATATAAAAATCGTCTCTCTACGTAATAATGTTTTTTTTGAATACCCTACTACTTATCCCTAGACCGTAGGCAGCATCAGGGAAATGTCAGTATGTGGTGTTCGGGAGGGTAGGCTTTGACAGCATTGACTGTATCAGCTACCGCTCGAGCGCTCTCGCTGGCTCTGCTCTCCACAACTCATGGAGCCGGAGCATTATGCGAAGCGATCAGCGAAATGAACGGATAATCAGTGGACAGTCCATTGACATCGAAGCAACTTGGCAAAGTCCAGGGGCAATCGATAGCGCGTTTACCTTTATCAACCGAAACGCAAAATATCCTTGGATTATTGGTGTCTTCGCAATCGTCGTTACGATTGTGTTCGCGCCGGACATCGAAGGGTGGGTGACCGCTGTTGGCATAGCGTCCATAGCAATCATCACCTTGGCTGCCCAGTTAAATTGGAACTGTTGTGAATCAAAAAGAGCGAATAAATCTTGTTGTCAGCTCAAAAACGAAAGCAAAGTTGAATGAGCTGCAAGAACGACTAGACAGTGGATCACTTACGGAAGTTTTGCGCCGATCTATAGAGTTGCTCGACGTTATCACGCAGCACCAAATCAATGGTGACACCATAACAATACGCGACAAAAACGGCGCAGAAACCAAGCTTACCGTGATTCTCTAGTACGTGGATTTGAGATCGAAATTCTATCCTTCTGGCTTGCTAGACGATATCGCGAAGACATACTGACGGCGCCCCGCTTGAAACTGTGCACGTGCACAGTTTCACGGCGATTCTGCACAGCTTACTGTGAACAGAAACGCAACATTTGGAACGGTATTTCGCGGTTTTCTGAAGTTTTCGCACCCGATCCTGTTGTTTGGCACGAGGGGGTCGCAGGTTCAAATCCTGCCACTCCGACCAAATTTTCCTGCGATTTCAGATGGAAGCTCTCCGTTGCATCCGATTGCGCATGGCCGCAGCGGCAGCGTACGTCCGCGTCAGAGCGACAATGCAATCCGGGCTGTCCCGCCGTAGCTGATGTATTCGCCGGAGCCAAGGCCGCCGACATCACCCTCGAGCGAAATTCCGACGCCGCTTGCCGACGAGGCCGAGAAGCCGACGCTCACGCGGCCGGAGATGATGTCGTCGAAATCGGGCAGGCCAGAAGCTGGCGCGTTTCCCTGGTTGGAGAAATCATATTCCCCATAGGCCGCCAGCCATGTCTTCACGGTCGACCCCTCGTCCGAGCGATGGACGTAACCCACCTTGGGGCCGGCGGACACGCGTCCGGCCCTGATCGTCAGGCTCGATTGGCGGACACCCGCGGAATCCGTATAGGCGTCCTGGCGCTCCTCGGCGTAGAGCACACGCACGCCAGGTTCGATGAAGAACCCGCCGGCCGACTCGAACGTGCCCTTCAGACGGGCACCGACGGTCACCCGGTGGGCGGAAAACTCTCCCGTCACCGCGCCGACACGGTTCTCGTAATCGGAATAGGTATATGCGGCCAGCGTGTCGAACTGGGCGTTGTCTCCGAGCCTGATGCCCATATAGGCGCCGGCGGTGTAGCCGTCCGCTTCGAATGCTCCGGACGTGCCGCCGGTCAGCGTGTCGAAATCGGTCACGCCGTACCCGCCCGCAAGCCCGATCACCACGCTGTCCGAGACCCGGTAATCGAGACCCGCCAGCACATCGATCGCATCGCCGTCGAAGGAGGACCCGTCGCCGTCATAGAACCGGTAGTTGCCCTTGATCCAGGCGTTCCACTTGGGCTTCGTTCGCGGCATGAGCGCGGCCACGGGCATCACGGTGACGGCCTGTCCGCCCTCATGGGACGGCAGGTCGGCAAGCTGGGTCTCGAGGTTCCGCTTCCGGTTCTCGTCCAGCCACTCGGCCACGCCCGTGGTCGATGCGGAGAACGTCGAGGCGGTCACCACGGGCCCGCCGTTCGAGCCGCCCCCGAAAACACCGTCCAGATGACCGAAGAGCCCGTCACCGAGCGCGTTCGCCTGGAGGTTCATCACGAGGTTGGACAGTGACGACTGCTGGTTGCCGAGGTTCTTGGAATCATCGCCAGTGCCGCCCGCGGCCGGCGCCACGACCTGCGAGACGTCAAAGGCCTGGATCGTCGTCGCACCCGCGTTCTTGACGATCTGGAAGGTGTATGTGTTGCCGCCGACATCGAACTGGACGGTCGAATTGACGGCACCGGTCGTGTTCAGCGATCCGGGATCCGTTCCGGCGAAACCGGTGGCCGTAACATTGGTGACTTCGTTGGTGTGATCGATCCTGATCTCGTTGCCGCCGATAAACACCCGCAAGACACGCGGCGCGCCGCCGCCGCTGCCGTTGATGTTCCCGCCGACCTGCCCGAAGGGGCCAAGACAATTGCCGTCGGACGCCTGCACGAGAACCTCGTTGCCGGAATTCACCTGCGGACAGGACGCCACGACCTGGCTGTGCGCCGGCGCGACGAACGCGAACGCGCCCAACACCATCGTGGCAAACAGGATTGCTCGTTTCACGGCGATCTCCCCCCGGGCACCCAGGCGATTTGCCTGGCCATCGCTGCCCTGCCTTGTCAGGCCCCCATTTTTTGGAGAATCGCGCGCCGACCGATCCTTTTCCCAAAAGGGCCTCCGCATGCAGGCGCGCCATGCGACGACGCCAAGCCCCTCGGAGGATCGTTGATCGAGACACTTTCCCTCTTGGAAAGGATCAAACCACGCGATCCAGACGCGACCAACGCAATATTAACCATTTGTTAACCTTTTCGCCGGACTGTTGCAAAAATAACACAACCCGAGTCCACCGCATTCGGGCGGCCCGCCACAGGGAAACGGGCCATGTGGCGGCCACATACGCCCGGCCGCCCGGGCCGCGTCGTGATCCGATCCCGCGCCGCGACGTATACAGTCAGGCAACACCTACCGGAGCCTGCCCGAATGAGCGTCCCGACCGAGAGCCCGCGAGAGCCGGCCCCAAACGATCCGGATCCGGACCGATCCCTGACCGTGCTGTTCGACGGGTCCTGTCCCCTGTGTCGCCGCGAAGTGGCGTTCTTTCGTCGAACCCCGGCGGACGAACCGATCGTCTGGACGGACGTGAGCCAGGCAAGGACAGCGGACGTGGCGCCCGGAGTTTCCGGGCGCCAGGCGATGGCGCGCTTTCACGTCGTCGACCGGGACGGCACGATCAAATCGGGAGCTGCCGCCTTCCTGCGGCTGTGGGGGGCGTTTCCCCGGTTCCGGCTTGCCGCGAGGATCGCAAGCTTCCGGCCTTTGGCGTCGATGCTCGAACGTGCCTATGAGACGTTTCTCAAGGCACGGCCCATGCTCCAGCGCTGGGCCGCGCGGCGCGAGACAAGGATCGCAGCCGGCCGACGGCAACACGGCAACCCCTGATCCATTCTTAGCTGAGGGTGAAGGCGCCCTCGCATTGACAATTTCCACGCACATCAATTTCAAAGAAGGACCCGAACATGCTTTTCATCGCGTCGACTTATCGCCTCGTCATGGACTCGAGATTCAATCCCCTCAGGAACCTGCCGCCGGTACAGCGTTTCCAGACCATGCTCTATCTCAGCCTCATGTGGACGACAATCTTCTGCGCCGCCACGACGGCCTGGGCCTGGTACGGTCATCTGGTCGTCGGGCACATGCTCGTCGTCGCCGGCATCGTCGTCACGAGCCTGACATTCCATTCGGCCAGGCGGACCATGACCTATCGCGACTATCCGCTCGAGGACTCGACGGCCCGTTACCAGGACGTCTGGGGCGGCTGACCCTGGCTGACGGGAGCGGCCTCCAGCCGACGGATCAGCTCACTCTGCTCGCTTCCTTTGAACCTTCGCGTGGCCTGGCGCGACTTCCTCCTCATGACCGGCGTCTTGAGACCGGTCACCGAACGAGGAGAGTCTCATGGACAAGGACATCGTCGCCGCCGCCGCCGGTGCGGCCTTTCTTCTGGTTGCGTTTCTGCCGATCGTCTTCGCCGATCCGCAGAAGCGCCTCACGCGCAAATCCTACGCGCTGAGATCGCTCGCCCTGTTCGCGGGGCTGACGGTCGCCCTGGCGGGCGCAGGGGGTCTTGCCGGCGTGGCCGGTCAGGCGGTGCTCGTGGTTCTCGGCGCGATCTACGTCACCGGTCACACGCTGATCCTGCTGTGGTCGGTGCATCGCACGAACGATATCGGCGCCTCGAAATGGTGGAACCTGCTCTTCGTCGTGCCCTTCGCCAGCCTGGTGTGGTGGATCGTCCTGCTCGTCCGCAAGGGCCGGCCCGCGCCCGCCACGGCCGAGGTCTTCAGCTGACGGCAGGCTCCGGACGGGCGAACCCGACCGCGGTCAGAACGACACCTCCGGTCCGAAGACCGGAGGTGCAGCCCTGCCCAGCGATGTCCGTACCGTCACGGCGCCCGGTCGAAGGGGGAGACAAGGTTCTTTTCCCCCAGGTACTGCGAGGTCAGAACGCCGTCCATGGTCTCGCGCAGTGCAGACAACCGCTCCTCGCCCGTCTTGGTTTCGTCGCCGAAGGTGGCGCGTATGCTTCTGGCCTGGCCCGTGCTCATGTTCACCTCGTAACCGGCATCCGGCCCCATGAAACGGTCGTAGACGACCTGGGTGAGGGTCTGAAGCTTCTCGTCGGTCAATTCGCCGACGCCGTCAGGACCAAGCAGGGCAGCGACATCCGGCGCGGGTTCGATATAGAACATGGAGCCGGGACGCTCGCCATTGTCGAACAGCGAGAGGGTCCGCTGAAGATCCGCGATGTCCTGGGCGGTCACCTCACCGCCAGCCTTTATGCGTTCGAGAACAGTCAGCGCCAGTGCCGCCCCGAAGTTATCGACATTGCCGCGGGCCATGGGATCGCTCCAGAACTCGGTACTCGTGCATTTCTCGAAATTCTTTTCGAAGAACCGCATCAGGGCTTCCGGCCTGATGGCCGCAGCGTTTCCTTCGCCGATCCGGCTCTGTCCGAGCAGGACGAGATCCGCCGCATTGCCGATTTCGCTGACGAATTCGTCGATGCGCGCTTCGGCCCCGCCGATCATGGCGCGAACCTGCGTGCCGTCATACTTCGCTATTCCGCTGCTGTAGAGCGCGTCGAGCGTCCTCGCCGCATCCTCGAGGCCCTGGCGCGTGTGCTGCTTGAGCGTGGTCGCGACAGTATCGAGGTCCGACGTCGCAATGGAGGACAATTGCTCGCTGCTCAGTTTCCGCATCGCCGTCATCAGAACGTCCTGCGGATTCTGGCCGGCCCTTTCGGCCTTGGCCATCAGGGTCTGAAGCCGGTCGGCCGTCTTCTTCGTCACCGTCCCGCCGGCGAGATCCTCCGCCACGGACTGCGCCGCGTTTGCCGCCGCGGTCTTTGCCGAACTCACGGCGCGGCCTTCCTGCCAGTTCTCGTAACGGGTCGGCAGGCTCGTGAAGAAGTCCTTGATGCCCTGGAAGAAGCTGGAAAAACCGGCCTTTATCCGGGACCCGATGCCCGGGGACACCGAATGGTCGCCCAACTGCCCGGTGGTGCTGCCTACGTCCTGTACGGTGCTGGTGGTGGTCGGCTGTACTACGCCGCGGGTTTCGTCGATAGCCATGATCTCACATCCACAGTTTCGGGTTTCGCCTCGATACATTTAATGCGTCCAAAGTTCGGAACTGTGCCATCCGGCACACCAAATGCGGTTTGCGTGCGTTCGGGCCGGCAGGCGGGAACGCACGTTCCGGCACCTGTTGACCGGCGTCGTCCGAAAATTCAATGAGGATCGGAGGCATCCGCCCGCATCGGCGCGCGGCTGAGATCGTTGACGGCGGTGGTCGCCTTCTTCAGGAGGCGCATGAAGGTCCGGGCCTCGTCATCCGTGAGGCCCCGGAGCATGATCTCCTGGGCTGCCTCGACCGCCGGCTCAAGACCCTCGAGCGCCTTCAGACCATCGCGCGTGACGCGAAGCGCGCGCGCCCGGCGGTCGCGCGGGCTGGCGCGGCGTTCGACATAACCCTTCTGGGCGAGCCGGTCGACCACGCCGGTGATCGTCGTGCGGTCATAGGCGATGAGCCCCGCGAGCGTCGCCTGGTCGATATCCGGATTGCCGCGAATGGCGTGCAGCGCGGCGAACTGGACCGGCGTCACGTCATACCCCGCCTTGCCGACTTCGGCATGGAAGACCGCCACCGCGATCTGCTGAAGCCGACGGACGAGATGTCCCGGCATTTCATTGACAAGCCGCATGCGCACTCTCCCGTGACCTCGTGCTCCCAATTTGACAAGCATACTGATAATCAGCATACTTATCAAATTACGATATGCGCACGAGCTGGCGCGCGTGGAGGAGACGCGGAACATGCAGTTTCATCTCAACGGATACCGGAGCGGGGACCCGTCCGTGGCCGAGCCCGCGGCCGGAGCGGCCGAGCGAACCGATGCGCTGCCGGAGGAGTGCGATGTGCTCATCGTCGGCTGCGGCCCGGCCGGCCTGACGCTCGCCGCCCAGCTTTCCGCCTTTCCAGGGATCCGGACCTGCATCGTCGACCAGAAAACGGGTCCGCTGCAGCTGGGCCAGGCCGATGGCGTGGCCTGCCGGACCATGGAGATGTTCCATGCCTTCGGGTTCAGCGAGCGCATGCTCAAGGAGGCCTACTGGGTCAACGAGACGACCTTCTGGAAGCCGGACGCCGACCGGCCCGAACACATCACGCGGCATGGACGCATACAGGACGTGGAGGACGGGCTGTCGGAGTTTCCCCACGTCATCCTCAACCAGGCGCGGGTGCACGATTTCTATCTCGACGTCATGCGCAATTCCGCCAGTCGGCTCGAACCGCACTACGCGCGGCGTCTGCTCGAGGTCGACATCGACGCGTCGTCCGCCGGCGGCGGACCGGCGGCCCGGCCCGTCACCGCCCGCTTCGAGAGGCTCGACGAGGGTCACGAGGGCCGCGTGGAAACCGTGCGGGCGAGGTACGCGGTCGGATGCGACGGCGCGCGCAGCACGGTGCGCCGGTCGCTCGGCCGCGAACTCAAGGGCGATTCCGCCAACCAGGCCTGGGGCGTCATGGACGTGCTCGCGGTCACGACCTTTCCCGACATCCGGCGCAAGGCGCTGATCCAGTCCGCGCGCGAGGGCAACATCGTGCTCATCCCGCGCGAGGGCGGGTATCTCGTGCGCATCTATGTCGAGCTCGACAAGCTCAGGGCGGACGAACGCGTGGCGAGCCGCAACATCACCGTCGACCATCTCATCGACGCCACCCGGCGCATTCTCAGTCCTTATGCCTTCGACGTGAAGGAGGTCGCGTGGTGGTCGGTCTACGAGATCGGCCAGCGGCTCTGCGACCGGTTCGACGACGTGCCGGACGGGGAGACGGAGACGCGGCCGCCGCACGTCTTCATCGCCGGGGACGCCTGCCACACGCACAGCCCGAAAGCTGGCCAGGGCATGAACGTGTCCATGCAGGACGCTTTCAATCTGGGCTGGAAGCTGGCCGCCGTCCTGCGCGGCCAGACGGCACCCGAATTCCTCCACACCTATTCGGCCGAGCGCCAGGCCGTGGCACGGGAACTGATCGAGTTCGACCGCGAATGGGCGGCCATGCTGAGCGCGCCTTTGAAGTCGCCCGACGACCCCGATGGCGAGGGCGTGGACCCCGCGGAGGTGCAGGATTATTTCGTGCGGCACGGCCGATACACCGCGGGCACCGCGACACGGTACACGCCTTCCCTGCTGACCGGGGAGCCTGCCCACCAGCATCTCGCGCGCGGATTCGGCATCGGCACCCGCTTTCACTCCGCGCCCGTCATCCGGCTGGGCGACGCGAAGCCGGTTCATCTCGGACACACCGTCGCGGCGGATGGACGCTGGCGCCTGTTCGCGTTTTCCGGCTCGGAAGAGCCGGCGGCCACCGGCTCGGGCATCCGGCACCTGTGCGCGTTCCTGGAAGGGGCGGCGGATTCCCCCGTCCGGCGTTTCACGCCAGAGGGTGCGGACATCGATTCCGTCATCGATGTCCGGGCGGTGTTCCAGCAGGATCACCGATCGCTCGCGCTGGAAGACATGCCCGCCCTGCTGCTGCCGGCAAAGGGGCGACTGGGGCTGCTCGACTACGAAAAGATGTTCTGCGCGGATCCGGACCCGGCGCGTGACATCTTCTCCTTGCGCGACATCGACAGGGATCGCGGCTGCATGGTGGTGGTGCGCCCGGACCAGTACGTGGCCCATGTCCTGCCACTGGATGCGCATGACGAACTGGCCGCATACTTCGCCCGTTTCATGCTGCCGCGGTCCTGACGGCCATCGGTCCGGCGCACCGGCCGGGTTGATCGGGGTCAAGGCGCAGGCGCGCGACGGCTGCCATGCTTGTGCCTGACTGCAACAACCGGATCGACGCCATGTCCGAAAACAACCCCACCGGGCTCGACGCCTACAAGCCTGCCCAGATCGCCGATCTCGTGGAAGCCGCGGGCGTGGCCAAGGCCCGCCTTCCCGCCCTGCAGATCGTGACCCTGGCCGTGCTGGCCGGCGCGTTCATCGCCCTGGGGGCGGCCGCCTACACGGCCGTGATGACCGGTGCGGACGCGGGTTTCGGGCCGGCCCGGTTTCTCGGAGGCGTGGTGTTTTCCCTCGGCCTCATCCTCGTGGTCGTCGGCGGCGCTGAACTCTTCACCGGGAATGCGCTCATGGTGATGGCGCTGGTCGACGGCCGGATCGGCGGCGGCGAACTCGCGCGCAACTGGGGACTCGTCTATATCGGCAACTTCGTCGGCGCGGCCGGCATCGCCGTCGTCATGGGCGGCACGGGACTGCTCGACGGCGCCCTCGGCCAGACGGCGGCGAAGATCGCCACGGGCAAGACGGCGCTCCTGCCGACCGAGGCCTTCGCCCGCGGGTTCCTGTGCAACATCCTCGTCTGCCTCGCCGTCTGGCTCACGCTCGCCGCGCGCACGGCGGCGGGCAAGATCCTCGCCATCATCTGGCCGATCTCGGCCTTCGTCCTGATCGGCCTCGAACACTCCATCGCCAACATGTACTTCCTGCCCCAGGGCCTGATCGCGGGTGCGGACATGGGCGCCGGCGCCATGGCAAGCAACCTCGTCTTCGTGACGCTCGGCAACATCGCCGGTGGTGCGGGCGGCGTCGCATTCGCCTACCGCCTCGCCTATGGCCCCCGATGAACACGCCCCCGGCATCACCGCTGGGCACATGGGCGGTCCGTCCGGCCTGCTACTGATTGAACCTTGGCGGCTTCAGGCCGAGCGGACGCGGCCGGTACCAGCAGGTCGTCACCCTGATCCGGCAGCGCTGGTTGACGAGGCGGCCGGGGGCTCCGAGATTGCGACAGACCGCATGCGGATATTCCGAACTTCCACCCGATATCAGCCCCGGATACCGTTCTCGCAACTCCGCTTCAACGGCACGTCTCCGGCGATCGTAAGCCAGCCTCACCAAACCGGGGGTCGCTCCGTAAGCGATGACGGCCTTGCAGAGCCTTTGCAGGTAGGGACGGTCGTCCCTGCCGTCGGCCCGTGCCGTGTCGCAAAAGCAACCTGCCAGGAAAACCAGCAACATGGCGACTGCGTGTTTCATGTGTAAGCCCCCTTCTCACCAAACACCGGCGCAAAAGCTGCGGTTCGACAACCGATCGGCCGCGCGGGCGGCACGCAAGCGTGAAATGCTCATGGTCTGCGGTTGACGGCGCGACTGCGCGGTCTCTAATGGCCACCATGATACATGAAAGAGAATCGGAGTGGAGAGCCGGCGCCCGCGACGTGCTTCCGCTCGCCGCCGGCGTCGCCATGTACGGGTTGGCATTCGGTCTGCTGGCGGTGCAGGCCGGACTCACGCCACCCGATGTCAGCATCATGGGCATCACCGTGTTCGGCGGCGCCTCGCAGATCATCGCCGTGGAACGGCTCGGCGCGAATGCAGGTGCGGGGGCTGCCATCGCGGCCGGCCTGGCGCTCAACCTGAGGCTGGTGCTGGTGACCGCCTCCATCCGCGAAATCTACGCCGACCGTCCCTTCTGGCAGGTGGCCTGGGGTGCGCACATGGCGACGGACGAGAACTGGGCCCTGCTGCTCGCCCGCCGGGCCCGTGGTCTCGAGGCGGGCTACGGGTATCTCGTCGCGTCGGGCCTCGTGCTGATGGCGACCTGGCTGGTCTCGACCGTCGCCGGGGCGGTTCTGGCGGGTGGCATACCCGACCCGGAGACCTTCGGCGCCGACTTCGCCTTCACCGCCGCTTTCATCGCAATCGCTTTTTCGCTGTATCGCGGACGAACCGACATCGCACCCTGGGCAGTGGCCGCCGCCGTGGCCGGGACGACGAGCCTGTCGGGGGTTGTCGATCCGTCCTGGGCGATTGTCGCGGGCGGCCTCGCCGGGGCCGTCTGCGCGGCGTTCACCACGCGCGACACTGCCCTGCCCGACGCGGACCCCGCCCAATGACGGAGGCCCATGTCGCCATCGCCGGACTTGCCGCCGGCACGATTGCGGTCCGCCTGCTTGGCGTCTATGCCGGCCGGCGGATTCCCGACCACGGCCCCTGGGCGCGCGCGCTCAACGCGCTGCCGGGCTGCCTCATCGTGGCTCTGGTGACCACGATGCTGCTGGGCGGTGGTCCGCCGGAATGGATATCCGCAGGCGTTGCTGGCGCGGTCGCGCTGGCCACGCGCAACCTGCCACTGACCATGGTCGCCGGCGTCGTCTGCGTCGGGCTGCTGCGCGCCTTCGCCTGACGGCGTCAGAGCGCCTTCGTCATGAGGATCCAGTTTTCGGAACCGGTGATCCAGCCATCCTTGACCATGGGACGCCGGTCGCGCTCGACGAACCCGCAGCGGCCATAGAGCCGCCGGGCGCCATGATTCCCGTCCGCCACGATCAGGCTGAGCATGTCGTGGCCAAGGGCGGAGGCGGTCACGCCGGCCCGCGAAATCAGGCCCGTACCGATGCCGAGGCCACGGAACCGGGGCTGGACCGCGAGCACGTTGATGTACCACGAGGCGGCCGCCAGGTTTTCGAGTTCCTGCAGGGGGCGGAACATGGCGGGCAAGTCGTGGGGGACCGGTTCGGGGTCCGGGGCAATGGCGTATCCGATATGGCACCCGGCCGCCTGGCCCTCTAGGATCGCCATGTCCGCGTTGCGGTAGGAAAATCCGCCTTCGTCACGGCGGGCCCGGCGCAGGCCGACATCGCGCGCCGTTTCGCCCGGTTCCGCCATTTGCGCCCACAGGTATTCCGGCAGCCCCTCTCCGGCGTAATTGACCAGGTCGACGAGCACCCCGGCATCGTCGGGCCGGCCCGGACGATAGGCGATCTGCGTTTCATCTCCGGTGTCGCCGATGGTCCTGTCATCCACATTCACGTTCATGGCCTGCCTCTCCGGTTCGGTTGCCGCGTCCATGGCCGCGGAGCAGGCGTCATATGTCGACGGGGCCGCCCGATTACAAGCCGCCGGGCTGCAAAAACAGGTGAATTGCCCTCGCGCCGCAAACTTGCAAAGCTGTGCCCCTCGTGCCGCGAAGCGGGGCGCGGCAGAGTTTCTTCAAACCGGAAAGGAACCAAAAAAATGTGCGATATCTGTGTGATGAAGTCGGTGAAGGAGAAGATGCTCTCGCGTCGCGACCTCTTCCGCAAGACCGCCGCCGGCGCAGCGGCCACTGCCGTCGCGGCGACCGTCCCGGCGCTGCCTGCGGCCGCCGCCATGGGCGGCAAGGTCGAGGACATGACCCACGAACTGCACGAAAAGTTTCCGACCTATTTCGGCGCGCAGCAGTTTTTCATGGATCAGAAGTTCAACTATGCGGAGCACAAGTTCAACCTGTTCGAACTGCGCGTGAACGAACATACGGGCACCCATATCGACGCACCGCTCCACTTCTCCGAGAACGGCGATTCCGTCGCTGAGATTCCCGTGACGAGCCTCGTGGCGCCGCTCTGCATCATCGACATCTCGGCCAAGGCCCAGGACAACGCGGACGCCCAGGTGACCCCCGAAGACATCAAGGCATGGAAGAGCGCCAACGGCGATATCCCCGACGGTGCATGCGTCGCCATGAACTCGGGATGGGACGCGCACGTGGACTCCGACAAGTTCCGCAATGTCGGGTCCGACGAGAAGATGCACTTTCCGGGCTTCCACGTCGAAGCCGCCAAGATGCTGATGGAAGAGACCGGCGCCAAGTCCATGGCCGTCGACACGCTGTCCCTCGACTTCGGCCCGTCGGGCGATTTCGCCACCCACTATGCATGGCTGCCGACGGGGCGGTTCGGGATCGAGTGCCTGGCCAATCTCGGCAAGCTCCCCGCGAAGGGCGCGACCATCGTCATCGGCGCGCCGAAACACCGCGGCGGCACCGGGGGGCCGGCCCGCATCTTCGCGATGACCTGATCCGGCATCCGGGACACACAAACAGAAAGGGCCGGTGCGTCGGAACGCACCGGCCCGGAACTTTCATGAAACCGAGCTGTCAGTGCGACATCAGCACGGGCACGTTCATGTTCTGCAGGACGTACTGTGCCGTGCTGCCGAACAGGATGGTGCCGAACTTGCCGCGGCCATAGGCGCCCATCACGAGGACGTCAGGTTGCGTCTTCTCGCAATGTTCGAGGATCTTCTCGCCCGCCTGCCCGCGTGTCGACTTGTACTGCACGAGTTCGGCGTTGATGCCGTGGGCCTCGAGATGCGCGATGAGGTCATGCTCCGGAAGGACACGCTTGCCTTCGTCCTCGTCGGTCGCGATGAGGCGAATGACGTCGAGCTTTTTCTTGGTTTCCAGGATCTGCATGGCGTCGGTCAGGGCGCGCGCTGCGGCACGGCTTCCATCCCAGGCAACGGCGGCTTCCTCCTTGAACGGCCCGATCTCGTAGTTCTTCGGCACCACCAGCAGCGGCTTGCCGGACCTGAGCAGGATTTCTTCCGCGCTGACCGAGCCGCCCCGCGAACGGTCGACGCTCGAGAACTGGCCCATGATGAGCATGTCGAAATAACGCGCATAGCGCGGCATCAGGACGTCCGGATTGCCTTCCGAGACGATCCAGTTGGACTTGCCTTCGAAGCCGGCCGCGGCCAGGGCCTCGTGAAAGGAGGCCTCGATCGACTTCTCGACGTCGAGCACCGCCTCGTGGAGGTTTTTCAGCACGCTTTCGGGAATCCAGCGGCTGACATGGCTTTCGTACTTGTCTTCCTGGTAGATATGAAGACCGGTGATCGACGTGCCGTATTTTTTTGCCATCTGCACTGCAAACCGCACGGCGGCCTGCGCGCTTTCGTTACCGTCGAATGCGACGAGCAAGTCCTTGATTGCCATTTTTACTCCGCCCTGTTCTTTTCTGGTATACCAGTATACCACGAAGACGCGCGCTGGGTGAACATTCGCCGCGACAAATTCCCGCTATGCCGCCGCGCCGTTCCTCAGCATCACCACCAGGTTGGCGTCAACCGTATGTCCGGCCGCTTCCGTCGTAGAACCAGTCATCCGGGTAGGGATACCACCATTCCTGGACCTGAGGGTTGGAATCCATAACACCCATCTTGTGCTGGCGGAAGGCGTCGAGGCCCGGCTGTCCAAGCTCGCGCCCGAGACCGGAATTCTTCCAGCCGCCGAAGGCAAGGGCGTCGTTGTCGATGAGCGGATTGTTGACCCAGACCATGCCGGCCTCGAGCGTCTCGTAGGCCTGCATGGCCTCGTCGAGCCGCGATGTGAACAGGCTCGCGCCTAGACCGAATTCGGAGTCGTTGGCCCGCTCAAGCGCTTCCTCGAAGGACGCCACCTTGCAGATGGACGCCACCGGGCCGAACGTCTCTTCGCGCATTACGCGCATATCGCCGGTCACGCCGGTCAGGATGGTCGGCTCGTAGAACCAGCCGGTATTGCGCGACGGCGGCACGCGCCCGCCGCAGACGACCGTGGCGCCCCCGGAGACCGCGTCCTCGACCATGCCGGCGACCTTGTCGCGCGCAGCCTCGCTCACGAGAGGGCCGATCTCCGCCGCCTCGAGCCCGTTGCCGACCCGTAAGTTTCGCGTCATCTCCGCAAACCGGCTGACGAATTCGTCGTGGATGTTCTCGTGCACGAAGAAGCGTTCGGACGAAACGCAGATCTGGCCCGACAGATGGAAGGCCGACGTCACCGACCCGGCCACGGCCACGTCGAGCGGCGCGTGTTCGCTGATGATCATCGGGTCGCTGCCGCCGGCCTCGATGACGCAGGGCTTCATGCGTTCCGCGCAGGCCACCGCGACACGCCGTCCCGTCTCCACGCCGCCGGTAAAGGCGACCACATGGGTGTCCGGCGACGCGACGAGCGCCGCAGCGGTCGCACCGTCCCCCGTCAGGCAGGCGACGAGTCCTTCGGGCAACCCGGAAAAATGCTCCATGAAGCGCAGGGTGCACAGGCTCGTCGACTCCGACGGCTTGACGATGCAGCCGTTTCCCGCCGCAAGCGATGCCGCCACGGTCCAGCACATGATGATGACCGGAAAATTGCTGGGCGTGATGTGGACCGACACGCCATAGGGAAAGTAGCGCGAGAACTGGAAGGACCCGGCCTGGGTCGTGCCGGCCACATGCCCGTCGCTGTCGCGGGCCATCTCCGCGTAGTAGCGGAAGACCGGCGCGCAGTTGGCCAGTTCGCCGGTGGATTCGGGAAAGGGCTTGCCGTGCTCGCGGGTCATCTGCAGGGCGACGTCGTGGAAGTCGGTGTTCTCGATGCTGTCGGCGATGCGATGGAGATAGCCGGCACGGGTCTTGTGATCGAGACGCGCCCAGGCTTTCTGCGCACCGCGCACCTCGCGCGCAACCTCGTTGGCCAGACCGTCGGGCACGAGCGCGATCCGCCCGACCTCCTCGACCGTCGCCGGATCGACCACCGGCCGCGTTTCGACGCCGGTCAGTTCCTCGTACCTGCCGCCGCGATATATCTGCGGCCGGAAGGGATCGAACGCCTTCCCCATCGGGTTGCTCCTCTGCAGTCCGGCTAGCGGATCATGTAGACCTTGCGGACGGTCTCCACGACCCGGCAGGTCCCCTTCCAGCCCTTGGGGAAGAAGGCCGCCGTGTCCGGCTCGATCTCGATCACGTCACCGGACTCGTGGGTATAGGTGCACCGGCCCGCGATGAAGTGGCAGAGTTCGTCCTCGGTGACGTGGCAGTCCCAGTATCCGGGCGTACAGATCCAGATGCCGGACTCCGTCGTGCCGTTCTCGGCCTTGTAGAGCAACCGGCCGCTGGTGCGGCTCTCGCCCTCGATCATGGTCGGGATCGGGCCCCAGTCGACGATCTGGCTGTCGTCGAACGGATCGTTCAGGACCGGTGTGCGGCGCTCGTCCGCCCTGGTGTTTTCCATGGTGCTCATATGCGCTCCTAGCGGAACATGTAGACGCTGCGGATGGTCTCGAAGACCTCGACCTTGCCCGTCCAGCCCTCGAGAAAGTGCACGACCGTGCCCGGTCCGACCTCGATGACCTCGCCGTTGTCGGCCGAATAGACGGCCCGGCCCGACACGAAGTGGCAGAGTTCGTCGCGCGGCAGTTCGAGCCGCCAGGACCCGGGCGTGCATTCCCACACGCCCGCTTCCGGCAAACGGTTCTCCTCGCCGGCAAAGAGCAGGCGGCCGCAGTTCATCGACCGCCCGTCGATCGGTTCCAGGTGCCCGCCCCAGTCGACGAGGTCCTCGCGCCAGACGGAAGCGTTGGCGATGTGCGGGGCGGAGGAGTTGAGATTGGTCGGCATGGGCGATCCTCAGAGAAGCTTTTCGAGGATGCCGGCGGCCTTCGTGGGACCGTGCCGGCCTTGCATGTGGGCCGAGGTCGCCGCGAGGCGGGCCTTCATCTCCTCGTCGTTCAGCATGGCTTCGATCCGTGCGGCCATCTCTTCCTCGGTCCATTCGTAGCGGTCGACCTTGAAGCCGTGCCCGGTTTCCTGGACGCGGGTGGCGTTGTCATGGCCGTCCCAGACATAGGGCATGATGATGGCGGGCTTGCCGAAATAGAGGCACTCGGTGAAGCTGTTGTTGCCGCCGTGGTGGATCACGCCGTCGACCTGGGGAATGACGGACGGCTGGGGATACCAGCCCGCGATATGCACGTTGTCGGGCACGTCGTCATAGGCGTCCATGTAGTCGCCGACATTGACGAGGGCGCGCACTTCCATCCTGGCGATCGTGGCGATCATGCGCTTGAGCAGTTCGGTGTCGCCCGCGCCGAGCGAGCCGTAGCTGACATAGAGCAGCGGCTTGTCGTTATGGGCCTTGAATTGCGGGACCTCGTAGTCCTCGTCCTTGCGCACGCAGCCTTCGAGGTACTGGAACCGGGCCGGGTCGAGCGGATTGGCGCGGTCGAACTTCACCGGCTCGGGGTAAAGCAGCAGGTTCATGTGCGGCGAAGACTCGAAGAACTCGCCGATCGGATAGGCGTCCTCGCCGCACGAGGCGAGGAAGTCGTTGAAGTCGTCGTGGATCGGCTTGATCACCTCGTTGAAACGCGCGCGGTAGCGCTCGTGGCAGGCGACGTCGTTGGCGCCGCAGCCGGACAGATGGGGCGGGATCGCGGGATCCTCGATCTCGTTTTCGGAGCATGAAATGATGCGCACCCAGGCGATGCCGTTTTCCTTGGCGTAGCGCTTGATCGCCGGGAACAGGATGACGTTGTCGACACAGATGAGGTCGGGCTTTATCTTCGCGAGCACGCCGGGAAGATCCTTCTCCGCCCACTTCGCGCTGTCGACGATGGCTTCCCAGCAATCCTTCACGTAGTTGTCGATCTGGTCGTAGGGGCTTTTCGCGAAGTTCGGGATGTGGCCGTTGATGAAGTCCTCCCAGAACTTGGCCATGGCCTCCGGCTCCATCGGCTCGGACAGGTTCACCGGATGGGCTTCGAACCCGTAGCCCTCATAGACCTCGAGGAAACCCGGATCGGAGAGAAAGACCGCCTTGTGGCCCGCCTTTTCCGCGGCCTGCGCGATGCCCACGGAATTGAGCGCCGGCCCGAAGGCGGCCTCGGGAAAGAATGCGATCGTTTTCTGGCTCATGGGGTCCTCCCTTTCTGTCTCACTGCGTCAATATCCGGCCGTGCCGGCTGTTCCATGTGCACCATACGGACTGTCCGTTCTCGAAGGCGACCGCGTCGCTTTCCGCGGCGGGCAGCTTCACGAGGAACGTGCGGTCGAGACCGTCGACGGTCACGTGCACGCTCAGATCCTGGCCGTGATAGGCGATGTCGGCGATGCGTCCTTCGAGCGCGCACTCGGCGGCCTCGTCCCTCGCCGGCGACAGCCTGACCCGCTCGGGCCTGACCGCAAGGGTCGCGGCCTGCCCGGCGCCGAACTCGCCCGAGGCGGGAAACACGCCATGGGCGCCGACGCGGATGCCGCCGTCGACCATCTCGCCCTCGAGGAAATTCGTCAGGCCGATGAAGTCGGCCACGAAACGGGAATTCGGCGTTTCGTAGAGCTCGGCCGGCGCGCCCAGCTGGGCGATGCGGCCGTCACGCATGAGCGCGATGCGGTCGGCGAGCACGAGCGCTTCCTCCTGGTCGTGGGTGACGACCACGAAGGTAATGCCGAGGTCGTGCTGGAGCCTCTTGAGCTCCAGCTGCATCTGTTCGCGCAACTTCTTGTCGAGCGCACCCAGAGGTTCGTCGAGCAGCAGCACGCGCGGGCGCTTGATCAGGGCGCGCGCCAGGGCCACGCGCTGGCGCTGGCCACCCGACAGCTGGTCGGGGCGGCGCGACGCGAATTCGGAAAGCTCGGTGCGTTCGAGGATCTCGTCAACCCGGTCGCGGATCTCGCGCCGGGAGAGGCTTTCCATTTCCAGGCCGTAGGAAATGTTGGCGCGCACGCTCATGTGGGGGAAGAGCGCGTAGGACTGGAACATGAGATTGACCGGCCGGCGGTTGGCGCGGATGCCCGTCAGGTCCTTGCCGTCGAGCAGGATCTCGCCGGCGTCGGGATGCTCGAAGCCGGCGATCATGCGCAGGAGCGTCGTCTTTCCGCAGCCCGAGGGGCCGAGCAGCGCGAAGAACTCGCCTTCGGCCAGGTCGAGGGACAGGCCGTCGACGGCGCGGACCGGCCCGAAACTGCGGGTGACGCCGCTTAGACTGATGACGGTGCGCGCGCTCATTGTCCGGTGAGGCTTCCCTTGTTGATGCGCTGGGACAGGAACACCATGGTGAAGCTGACCAGCATGATGATTGTCGCCATGGCGTTGATCTCGGGCGTCACGCCGAAGCGGATCATCGAATAGATGCGCATGGGCAGGGTCGTCGAGCTCGAGCCCGCGCCCGCGGTGAAGAAGGCGATGATGAATTCGTCGAAGCTCAGCGTGAAGGCCAGCAGGGCGCCCGCGAGCACGCCGGGAAAGATGACGGGAAGCGTGATCCGGCGGAAGGTGGTGAACCTGTCCGCGCCCAGGTCGATGGACGCCTCGACGATGGAATGGTCGAAGTGCTTGAGCCGGGTGCGCACGACGGCACAGACGAAGGCGATGTTGAACACCACGTGCGACAGGATGATGGAGTGCAGGCCCAGCGTGAACTCCA
This sequence comes from Hyphomicrobiales bacterium, assembly GCA_965227875.1. Taxonomy (GTDB): domain Bacteria; phylum Pseudomonadota; class Alphaproteobacteria; order Rhizobiales; family JAJFHC01. The sequence continues at coordinate 3,152,519 of OZ245783.1, read as the reverse complement.
GCAGGGTGAAGAACGACAGGAGCGAGATGGCGAGCACGATGTCGGGAATGATCATCGGCGCAAACAGAAGCGCGTCGAGCGTGCTGGAAGCCCGCCGGCGCTCCACGCCGAGGGCGAGCAGCGTGCCGAGCGTGGTCGCGATCAGGGTCGAGACGACGGCGACGATGATGGTGTTGACCGCCGCCGACAGGATATCGGGGCTGTTGGCGAGCTTCACGTACCAGTCGAAGGAGACGCCGGTCCACGCGGTGGGCATGCCGGCGCGGTTGAAGCTCAGCACCATGAGGACGAGGATCGGGCCGTAGAGGAACAGATAGACCAGCCTCAGGTGGATGTTGAGGGCCGTGCGGCCGGGATTGCTGCGGACCATCTCAGCGCGCCTCCCGCTGGGCCCGGTTCACGGCGACGGCCTGCGCGAACAGCAGCAGCATCATGATCATGATCAACGCCAGCGAGAGCGCGGCGCCGAAGGGCCAGTCCCGCGCCGACAGGAACTGGTCGTAGATCAGGTTGCCCACCATCAGCATGCGCCCTCCCCCCAGGAGATCGGGCGTGATGAAGTTGCCGATGGACAGGACGAAGACGAAGACCGCCCCCGCCGCGACGCCCGGCAGGGTCAGCGGCAGCGTGATGCGCAGGAAGGTCCGCCAGGCCGGCGCACCGAGATCCTCGGAGGCTTCCCTGATCTCGGGATTGAGCCGCTGGAGCGAGGCGTAGATCGCCAGGATCACGAAGGGCAGGTAGTTGTAGACGAGCCCCGTCACGATGGCGAACTCGTTGTAGAGGATAGGCAGCGGCTCGTCGATGAGCCCCGCCGCGCCCAGCCCGCGGTTGATGATGCCCTCGCGGTTGAGCAGCACGATCCAGGCATAGGTGCGGATCAGGTAGTTGCTCCAGAACGGCAGCATGACGAGAAAGAGGTAGCGGGTCTGCCGGTCCCGCGGGGCAAGCGAAATGGCATAGGCGGCCGGATAGGCGATGAACACGGCGATAAGGGTGGCCAGCCCCGCGATCCGCGCGCTGTCAAGGAAGACCTTGCGATAGACCGGTTCGGCGGCGCGGGAGAAATTCTCCAGCGTGAAGGTGTAGTCGATGCCGCCGTAGACGCCGCGTTCGAAGAAGCTGAAGAAGAAGACGATCAGGCAGGGCACGATCATGAACACGCACAGCCAGCCTACGCCTGGCAGGATGAGCAGGAACGAGCGGAGCTGCCGTGTCATGGAAACCTTGTGCGGATGTGGCGCAGGCCCGGCCCGGGGGCCGGACCTGCGCGCCCGGGAGTATCAGTTGGAGGCCGTGATTTCCGAAACGGCCTTGGTATAGGCTTTCTGGGCCGACCCCAGGTCACGCATCTGCTCGCCCTTCAGAAGGTCGGCGGGCGCGATCGCGAAATTCGGGAACGACTCGAACATGGACTTGTCGACGGCGTCCATGGCGGCCTTGTTGGGCACCTTGTACATGATGTTCTCGACCACCCACTTGCCGGTGTCCTCGCTCAGGATGTAGTCGATGAACTTGTGCGCGGCGTCCTTGTTCTCCGACGCCGAGGTGATCACCATCGTGTCGACCCACAGGTCAGTGCCTTCCTTGGGGATCACGTACTTGATCTTGTCGTTCTCGGCGATGCCGTAGTTGCACCAGCCGTCCCAGGCGTGGACGAGGCTCGCTTCGCCGGAGACGAGCTTGGAGTAGAAGGTCGTGTCGTCATAGGCGAGCAGGTTCTTCTTGGCGTCGATGAGAAGCGACTTCACCTCGTCGATCTTGCCCTGGTCGGTTTCGTTGACCGAGTAGCCCTTTGCGAGCAGGCCGGCGGCCATCAGCCAGCGGTCGGTGGCGAGCATGGTGACCTTGCCCTTGAGCGCGTCGGCCGGGCTCAGGAGGTCGGACCAGCTGTCCGGCGTGCCGTCGACCAGGTCGGAGCGGTAGCACAGCCCCGTGGTGCCCCAGGCGTAGGGCACGGAGAACGTGTTGCCGGGGTCGTATTCGAGCTTGGCGGCCTCCGGGTAGAGGTTCTTCATGTTGGGGATCTTGGAGGCGTCGATCTCGGCCGTCAGGCCCAGCTTGTTGAGCGCTTCGGCAAACGGCGAGGAGACGAACAGCACGTCGTAGCCCTTGCCCTTGCCGGCCACGACCTTGCCCATGATCTCCTCGTTCGTGGCGTGAAGGGAGACCTCGACGTCGATGCCGGTCGCCGCCTTGAACTTCTCGGGCAGATCCTTCGGCATGTAGCCGTCCCAGTTGGAGATGACGATCTTGTCGGCGGCCAGCGCGGCGCCGGCACCCAGCGCCATCGCGGCGGAGACCACGGTTGCGCCCAACAGGCTCCTGAATGATTTCATGTCTTGAGTCCCTCTCATCCGTTGCACGTCCGGCCGTCCGCACTCCCGCGCCTGCCCCTCGCATCGGGACTGAACGTCCGGATCGGGGTTAGTTTGTATTTTTTTATGAAAAGATACAATCCCGTTTTTTGGGTGGTAGTGGCGGGAGCCTCTGCTATCGCGGTCTGGTTGGCGCGTCGGGAAGGTGTGACTGCGACTCTTCAGCCCGCAACACCGATCATGTCCGCCAATGTCAGCCAGGCGGACTCTTCAGACCTTCCCGTGAAAAGCTCGAATTGAAATGTCGGGCGGAGAGCGGGAGTTCGCCGCATTGTAGCTAGTAAACGCCGAGATCGCGAAAGCGGACGTTTGAAGAGCTTGCGGGATTTCTGCAGTTGGGTATCACAAAGCCTTGTATGGATCATAGAACCTAACGATAGTGCGCTGGACAGTTCTTTGGGGATTTCAATTGTTCGACGGGCGGCTTTTTACACGTGACTTTCTGCTGGAGGGCATTCAGGAGACTTCAGCATGGGCCGAATTGGACGCGGATGGGGTCGAGCTTTTAAGGCGTGAGGCGAAGGCTGCTATGGAGGCGCTGGCCGCCCGGAAGAACCCCAACGAAGCCCAGACTGAGGACGATCTCGTTTATCCGCTTCTCGAACTGCTTGATTGGTCCGACCGCGAAGTTCAGCCCAATGCCTCAGTGAAGGCGCGGCTCGATGTGCCCGACGCGCTTCTATTTCCAGATCCTACAGCCAAGACGATTGCGGGCGGCCTTGATGCTTGGGAACGGTTTCAACATGGCCAATGCATCGTTGAGGCCAAAAGGTGGGGCCGTGCTCTTGACCGAGAAACGCGCGGGCGTAAGGGCGAGGAAGGGACACCATCATCGCAAATCCTACGTTATCTGCGCCGTATCGAAGAAAGAACGCGCGGCAAACTTCGTTGGGGTATCCTCACAAATGGGCGTGTCTGGCGACTCTATTTCCACGGGGCCGTTTCGATTGCCGAGGATTTCCTTGAAATTGACCTTGGAAAAGTGCTCGCAATTCCTGGCTGCGATTTCGACCTACTCGATAAGCGTCCCAAAATGTTCGCGGACGATCATGCCTGGCGCGATCATGTTTTTCGGCTTTTCATTTTGCTGTTCAGACGCGATGCCTTTTTTCCAAATGAGCAGGGCGAAAGCTTCCACCAACTCGCTTTGCGGGAGGGCAAACGTTGGGAAGCCAAAGTTGCCCGCACTCTATCGGACAAGGTGTTTGACGAGGTTTTCCCTTCCCTTTCAGATGGTCTGGCGCGCAACGATCCACTGCGTCCGAAGGAGCTGACACCTGACTACCTTGAAGAAGTGCGGGAAGCGGCGCTGATCCTGCTCTACCGTTTGCTTTTCGTGCTTTATGCCGAGGATCGAAATCTGTTGCCTGACGAGCAGGGGCCATACGCCCCGTATTGTCTGACCCGTATCCGCCTCGACATTGCAGAACAGGAACGAACCGGCGCAATTATTCCGCATGGTGTCATTACATTCTGGCCAAGGATCATGACGATCTTTTCCGCGATCTCACATGGCAATGATGATCTTGGCATCCCCCCCTACAACGGGGGGTTGTTCGACCCGCAACTCGCACCGATACTGAGCCGTGTGCAATTGCCCGACCGCGCACTGGCCGGGATTATCTTCGGCCTGAGCCATGAACCGGCGGACGGATCGCGGCGCGGTCCTCGATACATCAACTATCGTGATTTGTCGGTGCAGCAGCTTGGGGCAGTCTACGAGCGTATTCTTGAATACGGGTTGCGCACGACCGATGCGGGCGAGATCGAAGTCGATGCCGATGATGAGGCAAGACACAAATCCGGCAGCTATTACACACCGGAAGAACTGGTCTCGCTCATCATCAATCGCGCCGTTGGCCCGTTGGTGGATGATAAGATTGCACGGTTTCGGGCGACTGTGGACGAGCTTGCCAGTGATCGACGCCCGAAAGCGGAAAAACTCGCTGTCCTAGAGCGGCATGACCCGGCCACCGCCATGCTGTCGCTCAAGATTTGCGACCCGGCAATGGGGTCTGGCCATTTCCTCGTCAGCCTCGTGGACTGGCTATCTGACCGCGTTCTCGACGCTGTAGAAGAAGCGGCCTCTTTGGTTGATGGCTACACCTCGCCGCTGGTCGCTCGGGTCGAGGCGGTTCGTGACAAAATCCTGGCCGAGGCGCGGGAGCACAAGTGGCCGCTTGTCGAAGCCCAGTTGGATGACCGTCACGTGGTGCGGCGGATGGTGCTGAAGCGCACGGTCTACGGGGTGGACAAGAACCCGATGGCCGTTGAGCTGGCCAAGGTTGCGCTCTGGTTGCACTCATTCACCGCCGGTGCGCCGCTCTCGTTCCTCGACCACCATCTGCGGGCCGGTGACAGTGTAGTTGGGGCCTTCGTGCGTCCGACGCTTGATTTCCTTGATGAGCAAGGGGCGCTCTTCAACCGGGGACAGATCACCAGCATCGAAAACGTCTCTGGCCTGATGTCGGAAATTGAAGAGACGACCGACAATGACATTGCCGAGGCACATGCGTCGAAAGAGAAGTTCGGCACAGTCGAAGAGGTGATCGACCCGGTTGCCACGCTTTTTTCCCTGCTCACGGCAGAACGGCTTATGGGCGTCTTCGATGCCGCGCCGAAGAAGGCCCCGGACCTACGCAAGATGGCGGGCAAATCGGAAAAGCAGATCGCCAAGGCCAAGTCTGACCAAGACGCCTTTGAAAAGGCCGCTGCATTCCGCCTCGTGCTGGATGGTACCTTTGGCGACCCGGTGCGCATCGCCAGCGGCGAGGAACAGATCGCGTCGGCGGAATTGAAGGAACAGCTCTCGCTCTTACCCCATGACGCACCAGCACAGGACAGCCTCTTCCCCGGCATTGCCGCTGATGATCGCCGCCGTGTGATCGCCGATGCACTCGTTGGCGAGGCCCGCGCACTTGCCCGCCAGCATGGGTTTTTCCATTGGGAGATCGCCTTCCCCTCGGTCTGGTCCGATCTCACCTCTGCTGCCCCACGCGGGGGTTTTGACGCGGTGATCGGCAACCCGCCCTATGTTCGGCAAGAGCTTCTGGGAGCCGAGGTCAAACGCGCTCTCAAAGGCAGCTACAAGAGCTTTGCCGGGATGGCAGATCTCTTCATCTATTTCTACGAACAGGGACTGCGCATCGTGAAGCCCGGCGGGCGGATGTCCTATGTCGTCACCAACAAATGGCTGAAGGCTGGTTATGCCGAGGCGCTGCGCGGCCTGTTCGCCGAGGATCATTGGCTCGAATTCATCGCCGATTTCGGCCATGCCAAGCATTTCTTTGAAGATGCCGATGTCTTCCCCTCGGTCATCGTCGTAAAGAAACCCACACCCGGGCAGGATGCACCCGACGAGGCGGGTGTCTGCGTGATCCCGCGCGACGAGGTGCCCAAGAAGGGGCTGGAAGCGGTGGTGGAGGCCGCGACCTTTCCGCTACCGCGTCTCAGCTTTACCCGCGAAGCCTGGGTGCTGGAACCCAAGCCGGTTATGGACCTCTTGGACAAGATACGCCGAAACGGGGTGCCGCTGGCAGAATATGCAGGGATCGAGCCGCTTTACGGGATCAAGACCGGGCTGAATGAAGCCTTCCTGATCGACAGCGCAAAGCGCGACGAGTTGGTGCGAGCAGACCCGAAATCCGCCGAAATCATCAAGCCATATCTGCGCGGGCAGGATATTGAGCGGTGGCATTCGCCGGACAGCGGCCTGTTCATGATCGTGCTGCGGTCTAGCGGCAACCATGCTTGGCCGTGGGCCGATGCACCGGACGAAACTGAGGCTGAGCGGATTTTTAGAGCGACATATCCGGCGTTGCATGCGCACATGCAAGCTTACGAAGATATAGGAAAGAACCCGAAGACGGGGAAGCCGCGCGGCCTGCAATACCGTGAGGATCAGGGGCGTTTTTGGTGGGAGCTTCGTGCCTGTGATTACTATGATGAATTCGATAACGACAAGTATTTGATACAGAGGATCGCGTTCTATGCACGAGTTGCCAACGATAGGAAAGGTGCTCTGGTAAATGACAGCGCGGTCTTTTTACCGATACAAAACATAGGAGTAATCTCCAGCCTGAATTCTCCGATTGGCTGGTATTACACATTCCGGGAGTATCCACACAAAAAGGATGAGGCAGTGTCGATGGATATTGCGTATTTGGCAAAGCATCCAATCGCACCGCTGGATGAAGAAGGTCAGGAAGTAGCTGAGACATTTATTGGCGCTTTGTCTTCCCTCGGGCAGACTGTCGGCTCCGGAACCGCAGCCATCCAAGACTGGCTCCGCCTCGAATTCGGTCTCGAAAAGCCCGGCACTGCGCTTGGCAAGCCCCACCTGCTCGACGCCGACGCCTTCATCGCCGCCGTACGCAAGGCCCTGCCGAAACGCCAGCGCCTCTCTGCCGCCGACATCCAGCGGCTGAAACAGGAACACGCCGATACCGTCCAACCTGCCCGTGACGCCGCCACACAGGCGCTAGCCCTCGAACACCAGCTCTCCGACCTGGTCAACGCCGCCTACGGTCTGACCTCGGAGGAGGTGAAGTTGATGTGGGATACTGCCCCGCCACGAATGCCGTTCGAACTGGTCTAAGTCATTGTGTTGGCGCTCGCAACCAACGGCAGGTTCCACGCGCTGCACCGCCGCAATGAGGTTGGGCGGCCAGTGGCAGCTCTGGGCCGCAAACGAACGTTTTGAACTAGTATTGCCCAGTAAAGCTCGTCCTAAGCACGTCGTCGTCTTGGAGGATCTGGTCAACGACATAAAGCGCTGCTGTGTACAACTTCGCGTTCCGGTCTGCGTCTGGATCGCCGCTCTTGCCGCCATGAAACAAGTTGTTCCGTACGCGTCTCACAGCTCCGATTAGATCCTGTACCGATGACACCGCGCCTACAGCTTCCCATTGCAGGCTCCCACCCCGATCAACAATCTGTCTTTTTGGCGGGTTTTGAATCAAAACTTCCGCGTCTGGGGCGTCCTTGATATTTCTCCAGAATGCCCCATCAAGTTTTTCATTGGTGTAGCGATCCCAGTCTACCTCAGCAATTTGCCGACTTCTGCCAACGCAAAAACCGTTATCTTTTAGAGCGAATTCCAAGCGCATCATAATCTTGAAGAGCCGAAGCCCGTCCTCAGAGACCTCGTCAGCTTTTGAATAGTCCACCTGTTGGTCGGTCATCTATCGGTCCTCCACGGTCGATCGAGCAGAATGGCAAGGTACATCTGATACCGTCGTATTCGAAAGACAGCTATAGCGTGTTGCACCGCAGAAGCGGGCTATGAGGTTCAATGGCAGCTTTCGGCCGGATGCATCGCATTGAGGGGCCAGACGTATAGTCTAGGATGGGCTTTAAACGGACGTTCACCACCGAAATTTTGATAGTCCACGGCTCGGGTGACGCGACTTAAATCCGAGAGCCTCGCTTCCCTATTTTCACCGCCTCGTCAGCCTCCGGTGAGCTAATACTCGCACCTTGCGGAAGTCGGGGCGGGTGCGGTCGGCGCGCGTGATGTGCTCGCGCAGGCGGTCGGCGGCGGCCGGCAGGTCGCCGTCGTCGATGGCGTCGAGAATGCCCAGATGCTCGCGGATGGAGCGCTCGTGGTTTTCGCGGGTGGTGTAGGACTCATAGTCCGACAGGCGCCGCAGGCGGGTCTGCTGGGCGATCGCCTGTGCCAGAAACCGGTTGCCCGACGCCTGCCCGATCGCGTCGTGGAACTCGCCGTCGATCTTGATCAGGCCGGCGAGGGTTTCGTTTTCCACCCCGTTGCGCAGCACGGCCTCGTGGGTGTCGCGCAGTTGCGCGCGGGTGGCCGGATCCATGTCGAATTCCGGTTCCAGCAGGGCGCCCGGCTCCAGCAGGAGACGGTAGCGATAGCTTTCGCGGTAGGATTCCTCGTCGTTGAGCGCCGGCCCGAAGATCCAGTTGTGGCCGGAGCTTTTCTCGACGAGCCCGTCTTCCTGCATGCGGGCGAGCACCTTGACGATGGCCGAACGGCCGACCTCGTAGCGCCGGACGAGATCGCCGACGGAGACCTGGGCGCCGAGCAGGTTGGCGAACCGTTCGCTGGCGATCAGGCGGTAGAGGCGCTGGGTCTCGTCGACCGGCAGGTCCACATTGTCGAATTCGGGCGCCCCGGGCGCCGCTTCGAGAAAGTAGCCCTGGTGCTGTTCGGAGCGGACGACGCGGAGCGACTCGAGCTGCTTGAGCGCGGTGCGCACGGGAGACCGCGACACGCCCAGCGCATCCGCAAGCCATTGCTCGCGGATGTGGAATCCGGGTTCCGCATGCTCGCGGCGGAGAATGTCGAGGATCTTTCGCGCCAGTTCCGGGTTTGCCATCGCGGTTTTCTCAAGGTCGGCCCTGGCGAAACAGGTTTTCCGGCAATCGCGCGGGTGTCAAGGCACCACGCGGATTGCCGAAACCGAGGCGATGGCGCGAGCGCCGGGCCTGACGCGGTCCGGGCCGGGTCCCGGGACCCGCCGGATGGGCTCAGAGCTTGAGAACGGCCTTCACCTGGGCCACGGCCGCGTTGCAGCCGTCTTCATTGCCGGATTCCTGGGCCGTCTCGGCTTCGTCCAGCAGGTCGTTCACCCTGGCCATGTCGTCGTCGGCGACATCGATCGTTTCGAGGCTTTCGTAGATCTTCACGAGATCCTCCTCGCAATCGGCAAAGGCCGGAACCCCGAGGATCAGCAGGGCCGCTGCTGCCGCCGCAATGGTCTTCAACATCTTCAGTTTCTCCGAAAAAGCCGGGCCGACGCCGTGCTCAGTCCATGGCATCCGCCAACGCCAACGAGCCCCTCATTGGAACGGGGATCATGACCGCATGCCGAGTATCGCGCAACAGGATTTGCACCGGGCGCGGCCCGCCGCACGGCGGTCAGTGCGCCACGATCGGCTGGGCCTTCAAGACAGGTTCGCGGACCTCGGTGGCGGGAAACCCGGTCCCTTCCTCGAACCACGATTTCGGCGCGGGCATGCCCCAGAGCGTCTGGCGCTGGGTGTCCCGCAGCGTCCATCGGACCGGTTCCAGGTCCGGGTCGACCGTGAGGTAATCGCTGGTGTAGATCTCGACGCGATGGCCGTCCGGGTCGCGCACGTAGAGGAAGAAGGCGTTGGATATGCCGTGGCGGCCCGGCCCACGTTCCATGTTGGCCAGGTAGCCCGTCGTCGACATGACATCGCACAGGTGGATGATGTGGAGCGCGGTCGGCACCCAGAAGGCGACGTGGTGGAGCCGCGGACCGCGCCCGTTGGTGAAGGCCATGTCGTGGACATTGCCCTTGCGGTGCATCCAGACCGCCCAGAGCTGCGGGTCGGCCTCTTCCGACTCGGTGTACTCGGTCGTGCGGAAGCCGATCTCGTTGTAGAAGTCGACGGAGGACTGCACGTCGTCGCTGAAACAGTTGAAGTGGTCGATCCGCATGGGATGGGCACCGGCATAGGCTCCGTATTTCTGCAGGAGCCGCTCGGCCTGGTCGAACGAAAAGCAGAACTCCAGCGGGATGCCGCGCGCATCGCGGGCGTGCAGCGTCCGGCCCTGGAACGGTTTCTCCACCCAGGCATGATCGAGCCCGCGGGATCCGAACCAGTGTGCGGCGCGGTCGAGGTCTTCCTCGCTCGCCACCTTGAACCCGAGCCTGTTGCAGGCGGGCGCCTCGCCGAGGCGACAGACGATGGAGTGGTGGTTGCGCTCCTCCATGCCGCGCATGTAGAGCACGCCGTCGACCTCGTCCGTCACGTTCATGCCGATGATCGTTTCATAGAAGGCGCGGCTTGCCGCGAGGTCCCGCACGGTCAGGTCGACATGGCTGCAGCGGACGATCTCGAACGGCGGAGCCGGATTGATGGCGGGCACGGGCATGGGGGGCGGTCCTCAGTGGTCAGCTGCCGATATGCGGGATGCGGTGCTCGCCCATGGCGAGACAGACGTTCTTGGTTTCCATGTAGAAATCGAAACTGTAGTCGCCGCCGTCGCGTCCGATGCCGCTGGCCTTCATGCCGCCGAAGGGCGATGGCAGGTGACGCACGTTCTGCGAATTGACCCACACCATGCCGGCGTCGACGCCGTGGCTCATGCGCAGCGCGCGGGCGACGTCGGCGGTCCAGATATAGGCGGCGAGGCCGTAACGCACGTCATTGGCGATCGCCAGCGCGTCCTCCTCGCCGTCGAACGGGATCGCCGTCAGCACGGGGCCGAAGATCTCCTCCCGCGCGACCCGCATGGTCCGGTCGGCATCGGCAAGGAGCGTGGCCTCGACATAGTTTCCGGGCGTCGGCGGCGAAGCCGGCCTCCCGCCGCCGGCAACGACCGTCACGCCTTCCGCGCGCGCCACGTCGAAATAGGACGTCACCTTCTCGAGGTGCCGGGGGTGGATGAGCGGCCCGAGCCATGTGGCCGGGTCGAGAGGGTGCCCGCAGCGGATGCTTTTCGTGCGCTCCGTCAGGCGCCGGACGAACTCGGGATAGACCGACCGCTCGACCAACACCCGGCTCGACGACGTGCAGCGCTCGCCGTTGAGCGAGAAGATCATGAAGACCGCCGCCTCGACCGCGCGGTCGAGATCGGCGTCGGCGAACACGATCACGGGGTTCTTGCCACCGAGCTCGAAATGGACCCGCTTGAGGCTCGCCGCCCCCTGGGCCTGGATCGCCGAGCCGGTGGCGGATTCGCCGACAAACGCGATGGCCCGGATGTCCTCATGTTTGGTCAGGGCGCGTCCGGCCTCCTCGCCGATCCCGTGGACGGTGTTGACCACGCCCGGCGGCAGGCCCGCCTCGTGCATGAGTTCGACGAGACGGGTCGCCGTGACCGGGCTCCATTCCGCGGGCTTGTGGACCACCGTGCAGCCCGCCGCAAGCGCCGGCGCGATCTTCCACGTCGACAGCATGAAGGGCGTGTTCCACGGCGTGATGACGCCGACCGGACCGATGGGCTGGCGCAGGGTGTAGTTCATGTGCTCGGCCGCGGGCAGCGACAGGCCGTCGGCCGCCTGCGGCGCGCGGTCGGCATAGAAGCGGAAATTGGCTGCGCCGCGCTCGGCGGCCTTGCGCATGAATCGCAGCGGCTGGCCGGTGTCGTAGCTCTCCAGAAGCGCGATCTCGTCCGCGTTCTCCACGATCAGATCGGCGATGGCGTGCAGCAGGGCGCGGCGGTCCGAGGGCGCCACGCGCCGCCAGGACAAAAAGGCCTCGCGCGACGAAAGCGCGGCGGCGTCGATGTCTTCGGCCGTCCCGCGGGCGGCCAGGCAGAAGGGTTCGTTGTCGAGCGGGCTCGCCACCTCGAAGGTCTTGCCGGACGCGCTTTCCCGCCGTTCGCCGGCAATGAAATGACCGATGCCGTCCCGGCGGAACCGGTCGAGATACCCGTTGAGCCGCGACAGGTTCGCGTTCAGGTCGTCGGAAGAGGCGGCTACAGGGCTGTCGTTCATGCGCTTTCCCGCTTCTGCAGACGGGCATGGAGGTTGTTGCGCTTGAAACTCGCGACCGGGTCGATCTCCGAAATCTCGAGCGAGATCGCCAGCGGGCCCGACGCGTAGGCGTCTTCGAGCACGGCGCTCAAACTCTCGAAAATCCGCTCCCCGGCCTTGCGCCGGGTCTCGTCGCTGCGCCCCGCGCCGATGCGGGCGGAGACGTGGACAAACGCGTTCTCTTCGTTTCCGTCGGCCACGAGAAAGAGGTCCCGCCGCGCGGCACGGGTCCGTATTCCGCCTTCGGGGAAGACGCCCGTGCCGAGGGCGGCTTCGTGGACCGCCCGAACCACGGCCGCAATGTCGACGCGCCGTTCGAGATTGGCGGAATACTCCACCGTAAGATGAGGCATGGCACCGTTCCCCGGCTATTCATTTACATGTTATTGTTAACATGTTATCGAATACAGCGTCAAATCCACTCTGCGACGACGGAGCCATTGTCCCATGATTTCCCTCGATCCCGACCAGCTTGTCGGCTCCATGCCGCCAATCATCACGCCATTCCGCGACGGCGAGGTCGACCACGACGCGTTCGCCGATCTCGTCGCGTTCCAGATCGAGAACGGCACCACCGGCATCCTGGTGAACGGCACCACGTCGGAACCCTCCAGCCTGACCGTGGCCGAGCGCAACCGCCAGGTGGATGTGGCGGTCGAAGCGGCGGCGGGGAAAGTTCCCGTCGTGGCCGCGACCGGGTCGCAGTCGCTGGCGGAAACCCGGGAACTGACCCGCCACGCCGTCGCCGCGGGCGCGGATGCCCTGCTCATCGTCACCCCGTACTATTCGAAGCCGCCCCAGCGCGGCCTGGTGGACTACTACCTCGACGTCGTGGACGGGTGCGACCTGCCGTGGATGATCTATCACATCCCCGGCCGCACCGCGGTGGGCGTGACGCTCGACACGCTGAAGACGATCTCGCGGCAGTCTGAAACCTTCGTCGGCATGAAACACGCGGTGAACGATCTGGGCTTCGTGTCCAAATGTCTCGGCGAGTTCGGCCCGGATTTCAGGATTTTCGTCGGCCTCGAGGAGTTGAGCTTTCCGATGATGGCCGTCGGCGCCTGCGGGCTGATGAACGCGGTCGGCAACCTGAAGCCGCGCATCCTCGCGGACATGTGCCAGGCGGTGTTCGACAACGACCTCAGGCGGGGCCGCGACCTGCACCAGCAGCTTCTCGAGATCAACCAGGCGGTCTTCTACGACACCAATCCCATACCGATGAAATACATGATGAAGAGGCTCGGCATCATTCCCGCGAACGAACACCGCCTGCCCATGGCGCCGGCGACACCGGACCTCGAGGCGCGGCTCGACGGCGTGCTGCGGCGTGCAGGCATGCTCCCGTCATGAGCGGGCCGTTCACCTATGTCTCCTTCGAACGCGACGGCGTCACCGGCTGGGGCGTCGTGCGGGACGACGCGCTCTACGAGATAAAGGAGCCATCGTCCCTGATCGAGGCCTTGCATGCCGGCACCGCCGCAGATTGCGCGGCCAGGGCGCTGGCGGGCGCGCACGCGGGCGACCTCGCGGCGGTGACATTGCTGCCGCCGGTGCCCCGTCCCGGCAAGATCCTCTGCGTGGGCGTGAACTATCTCAACCGCAACGAGGAATACCGGGACGGTTCGGACCTGCCGAAATATCCCAGCCTCTTCATGCGGACACCGGAGTCCTTCGTGGGCGACGGAACGGACATCCTGCGCCCGCCGGAATCCGACAAGTTCGACTACGAAGGCGAGATCGTCATCGTCGTCGGCAGGACGGGCCGGCGGATTTCACAGGCGCGCGCCCACGAACACATTTTCGGCCTTACCCTCATGAACGAGGGCTCGATCCGCGACTGGCTGCGGCACGGCAAGTTCAACGTGACGCAGGGCAAGAACTTCGATCGCACCGGCTCCATCGGCCCGTGGATCGTGCCCCGAGAAGATGCCGGGCCGCTCGACGGACTCCGGGTCACGACCACGGTCAACGGCGAACTGCGCCAGGACGGCCATACCGGGGACCTGATGTTTCCGTTCGCGCGGATCATCGAATACATCTCCACATTCACGACCCTGCACCCGGGCGACATCATCGCCACGGGCACGCCGCCCGGCTCCGGGGCGCGGCTCGACCCGCCGCGCTATCTCCAGCCCGGAGACGTCGTCGAGGTCGCCAGCCCCCAGATCGGGATCCTGCGAAACACGGTCGCCAACGAAATCGTCTGAGGCGACGGGCGATGCGACCTCTCCACGACTCGCTTCCCCTGAAGCTTCTCAAGGCGCGCGAGGCGGTGATGGACCGGTTCCGCCCGCTCCTGAACGCCGCCGGGGTGACCGAACAACAATGGCGGGTGCTGAGAGCGCTCGACGAACACGCGACCATCGACGCCGGCGATCTCGCCCGCCTGGTGTGCATCCGCATGCCGAGCCTGTCGCGCATCCTGCGCGACCTCGAGGCACGGGGTCTTTTGCGGAAGGAGCGCTCGAAGACCGACCGGCGCCAGCTCGACGTGCGACTGACGGAAGACGGGCATCGCTTCTTCACGCAAGCCTCGGCGGGATCGGAAGACCGCTATGCCGTGATCGAACGTTCCTTCGGGCCGGAGCGTTATGCCCGCCTCATGGCGGAGCTCGACGACCTGATCGCCACGGCCGGCGATGATTGAACGGGCGCCGTTTCCGCACTACATTTGGCTGCAATGAAAATCCTGCGTCTGCTTGCCTGGTCGTTCCTGCTGCTGATCATCCTGCCCCTGGGGATCGGGGCGTCCGTCGTCGCGTCGAGCGGCTGGCCGCGCAGCTACTCCCAGGCCGACTGGTCATCCTCGGGGATCGCCCCCGACCCTTATGCCTCGCGCGAAGCGATCGTACAGGTCTACGCCGCGCGCACGGGACGGTGGAAGGGCATATTCGCGGTGCATACGTGGATCGCGGTCAAACCGGCGAACGCCGTGGCGTTCGACCGCTACGAAGTCGTCGGCTGGGGAAGGCCCCTGCGGCGCAACAGCTACCCGGTCGACGGCAACTGGTACTCGAACCGGCCGCAAGTGATCCTCGACGTTCGCGGCGCGGAAGCGGCCGCGCTCATCCCCAGGATCGAACAGGCGATCGCGCGCTACCCCTATCGCAATTACGGGCAGTACCGCATCTGGCCGGGCCCGAACTCGAACAGTTTCGTGGCCTGGATCGCGCGCAGCGTTCCGGAACTGGGCCTCGAGATGCCGGCGACCGCGGTGGGCAAGGATTTCATGGGCACCGGCCTGCAGGCCGGGCGTGCGCCGTCCGGGACCGGATGGCAGGCGAGCATCGGTGGTTTCATGGGCGCGACGCTCGCCCGGCGCGAAGGGCTGGAACTCAACGTCCTCGGCGTGACGGTCGGCCTGGATCCCCAGGACCTGGCCATCAAGCTACCGTCGCTGGGAAAAATAGGACCCGGCTCAGCAGCGCTGGCCGGGTCGCAATAATCAGCGCTCTGTCAGGCCGGATGTTCAGATCCGGCGAACGAGCTTCCACGCGAACGGCAGGATGGCCGTGCCCAGCGCGATCTTGAGAAGGTCGCCATAGACAAACGGGTAAAGGCCGAAGGTGAGCGCCTTGTCGACGCCGATCAGCCCGGACAGCCAGAGGACCCCCGGGACGTAGATCGCGACGACGCCGAGCACCATCGCGGCGAAGGTCGTCACGACGGAGCGGTCCCATCCGCGTTCGGCGAGCCAGCCGACGAGAGCGGCGGCAAGCGCGAAGCCGACGAGGTATCCGCCGGTCGGGCCGGCCATGTAGGCGAGCCCGATGCCTTTTTCCGGCGTGCCGGCGAAGACGGGCAGACCGGCCGCACCCTGAGCCAGGTAGAACAGGATCGTCGCGAAACCGAGGCGCCATCCGAAGGCGGCCCCGATGAGCAGCGCCACCAGCGGCTGCATCGTCATCGGCACCGGAAAGAACGGAATGCTGATCTTCGCCGAAATGGTCATCAGAAGGCTGCCGGCGAAGGCGAGGATGCCCCAGCGAAGCGCGCGGCGTGTCGCCGATTCCGGCCACAGGACGGCGGCAAGGGTGGGTTGGGTAACGGATGTTTGGCTCATGTCTCGGCACTCCTCCTGTCAGCCTATGCGGGCCGGGGCGCGCCCGTTGCCCCTGTCGCATGCCAGAGGGTTGGTATATTGTGCCTTTTCCGCGCGCACAAGAACCTAAAGAGAGTTTCGGCCGGAGCCATCCGTTCGACCGGCACCGGCGGGACATGCGGCGTGGCCGTCCGCCAACACAAGAGGATACGCAAGCTCCCATGTCAGATGCCATTCCGTTCAACCGCGAGATGGAATTCGTCTATGGCGAGGCGGAACGCCTGTCGCCGCTCGTCCGGCGCGTCATGGCGCCGAACCCCTCGCCCTTCACCTTCCGCGGCACGGCGACATTCATCGTCGGCGACGAACACGTGGCGGTCATCGACCCGGGTCCGCTGGACGACGGGCACCATGCAGCGCTCATGGCCGCCCTCGAGGGACGGACGGTCGACCACATCCTCGTGACCCATACCCACAACGACCATTCTCCCCTCGCCGCCCGGCTCAAGGCGGAAACCGGCGCGCGGACCTATGCTTTCGGTCCCCACGGCGCGGGGCGGATATCGCGTGCGGCCTCGGACACTTCGGTGGCGCTGGATGCCGGCGGCGACCGCGAATTCGTGCCCGACGTGGAGCTCGACCATGGAGACGTGGTCGAGGGCCCGGGCTGGACCTTCGACGCCGTGTTCACGCCGGGGCACACGTCGAACCACATGAGTTTCGCCCTGCGCGAGGAAGGCACGCTTTTCGTCGGCGACCATGTCATGGGCTGGTCGACGAGCGTCATCGCCCCGCCCGACGGCAGCATGGCGGACTACATGGAATCCCTCGACAAGCTGCTCGCCCGGGAGGACCGCATCTACCGGCCGACCCACGGGCCCCATGTCGACAACCCGCTGCCCTTCGTCGAGAAGTTCCGCCGCCACCGGCAACGGCGCGAGGAAGCGATCCTGCACAGGTTGCGCGAAGGCGACCGGACGATTGCGGAGATGGTGCCGCGCATCTATCTCGGCATCGATCCGAAGCTCCACGGCGCGGCCGCGCTGTCCACCTTCGCCCATATCGAGCACCTGCTGGAACGCGGTGTCATCGTCAGCGACGGCCCGGCGACGATCGACGGCCACTACCGGCCGGCGGGCGACTGACGGGGCCGTCATGCGGGAGCTCGCGGTCTCCTTCTACGACTGTTTCTCGCCCGTCCGGTTCGGCGGCGGCCAGGCCGCGATCATCCCGGAGGCGGGCGATCTCGTCGAGACGGAGATGCAGCACATCGCGCGCGACCTCGGACTGCCGGCCACTTGTTTCATACAACGGCTCGACGGTCCGAATGCCGAGGTGCGCTTCTTCTCCACGGTCGGCGAGTATCTCATGTGCGGACATGCCGCGATCGGCCTCTTCACGTATCTCGCGGAGACCGGCGCCATCGATCCGGCGACCGACAACCCGGCAATGTGCACCCTGGCCACACCGGGTGGCGAGGCGCGTGTGCGGGTCACCGACGACAACGGTCGCCCGCGCGTGATGCTATCGCTTGACCCGCCCGGGTTCGCGCCCGCCAGCATCGACACGGGAGACCTTCTCGCCTGTCTCGGGCTCTCGGCCACCGGGTTGCACGAGCGCTTGCCGGTGGAGCGTTCGCTGGCCGACTTCAGGCACCTCGTCGTGCCCGTCGCGAGCCTCGAGGAACTCGCATCGATCGCGCCCGACTTCGCCGCGGTGAAGCGGTTCTGCCTCGCGAACGATCTCGACTCGATCGCCGTGCTGACCCCCGACGGTGCGCGGGCCGATTACAGGTGCCGGGAATTCTGTCCCGCCGTGGGCGTCGACGAATCGCCTGCGGCCGGCACGACCAACAGCGCGCTCGGGGTCTACCTTCACCGCCACGATGCGTTGGGCGGCCGGTCAACGATCATCGCGCACCAGGGCGTCGAACTCGGGCGCCCCTCGGAAATCCACGTCGAGCTCGGCATGCGTGACGGCACCGTCGGGCATGTCAACGTCGGCGGTTTCGCGACCCGGTCCTTGACAGGCCGGCTTGCCCTGCCCGGGCCCTGAGGGGATACTGCCCCTTCAAGAACGCCGGAAAGTCCCACCGACATGCCGACCGTCTCACCCCTGACAGGCTCCATCGGCGCCGAGGTCACCGACATCGACCTCGGCCAGCCGCTTCCGGACGACCTCGCGGCCGACCTGAAGGCGGCGCTCGCACAGCATGGCGTCCTCTTCTTTCCCGGCCAGAACATGGACCTGGAGACCCAGAAGGCCTTCACGCTCTCCTTCGGCCCCATGGCGGAGCTGCCCTATGTCAAACCCATGGACGAACACCCTGAGGTGATCGAGGTGCGGCGCGAGGCGAACGAGGCCGGCGGGGTGTTCGGCGGCGACTGGCATACGGATTTCAGCTTCCTGCGGCAGCCGCCGGCGGGCTCCGTTCTCAATGCGGTCGAGGTTCCGCCCCATGGCGGCGACACAGTCTGGGCAAGCCAGGTGCTGGCGTGGGAGGCATTGCCCGAACCGCTTAAAGGTCTACTCGAGGGCCGCAAGGCCGTGCATGTCGGCAAACCCTACGGCGTGAAATGGTCGCCGCCCGTCGAGACCCGGTCAGGCGCTTCCATGACGATGGCACGCGGCGACCCCACCGCCGACGAGGAGCGGCTGCACCCGGCGGTGCTCCGTCATCCGGCGACGGGACGGAAGATGCTGTTTCTCAATCCAACCTACGTGAGCCGTCTCGACGGCATGAGCGAGGACGAGAGCCGCCCCATCCTCGATGCGGTCCAGAAGCACACGACAAGGCCCGAGTTCTGCTGCCGCTACCGCTGGCGAAAAGGCGCGGTGGCGGTGTGGGACAATTTCGCGACCCAGCACTACGCCATCAACGACTACCGCAGGTTCTCGCGGCTCATGTACCGCACCACCTTCGCAGGCCCGTCGCCCGAGGAGATGGCCGTGTAGAACGCCGGTTCGGGATCTCACATCGACCTCGCTGCAGCCGGCAGGCCGTCGCGCGAGATCGACATTTCCGAACTCACTTCCGCTGACAGTTGGCACCTCATTCGGGCGTTTGGTTCCGTTACGCGCAGTCGTTTGCCTTCACGTGGCGTCCCGGCCCTGCCAAATGAACGGTCACAGTCGATGCAGCGGTGGCGCATCGAATGCCCGGAATGCGACAGTCGTCTCTTTAGACAGGCGAGGATGCCATGCCGAACGACGACGCCCACATCGACTATGTAACCTCCGAGATTGCCCGGCTGTGGAAGCTCCAGCCCGAGCTTCGCCTCGGACAGCTGATCGTCAATGCCGTGAGGCCCTCGGACCCCTGTCCGGAGGTTTTCTCGGTGCGCGACGAGGTGCTGCTGCGAAAGCTGTCTGACCTGGTCGACATGCTGTCCGGCGATCGACGCCGCTGAGTTCCCTGCCCTGCTCCATCCTGTGGCCAAGGCGCGTATCGCGCTGTGCCACGCGCAAGCTCAAGATCCGCCGGTGACCGCCACTTCCACCACGTGCGAGCCCCCGAAGAAAGGCCTCGTTTCAGGCCGTCGGAAGCTTGTAGTCGGCGAACTGCTCGCGCAGGGCTAGTTTCTGGATCTTGCCCGTGGCGGTGTGCGGGATCTCGTCGACGAAGACGACATCGTCCGGCATCCACCACTTCGCGATCTTGCCGTCCATGTAAGCGAGGATGCCGTCCCGGTCGATCTCGCGTCCCTCGCGTTTCACGATGACGAGCAGCGGGCGTTCGTCCCACTTGGGATGGGCGACGCCGATCACCGCGGCTTCGGCCACGTCCGGATGGCCGACGGCCAGGTTCTCCAGATCGATCGACGATATCCACTCGCCGCCGGACTTGATGACATCCTTTGACCGGTCGGTGATCTGCAGGAAACCGAATTCGTCCAGTGTCGATACGTCGCCGGTGTCGAACCAGTTTTCCTCATCGACGATGCGGCCGCCCTCTTCCTTGAAATAGCTGCGGGCGATACATGGTCCCCTGACCAGGAGATGCCCGAAGGCCTTGCCGTCGCGCGGCAGTTCGCGCCCCTCGTCGTCGGTGATCTTCATCTCCACGCCATAGGGCGGGCGTCCCTGCTTGTAGAGCACAGCCTTGCGCTCCTCCTCGCCCAGCCTGTCCATGGCCGTGGTGGCGGTGGCAAGACTGCCGAGGGGGCTCATTTCCGTCATGCCCCAGGCGTGGATCACCTGCACGTCATAATCGTTCTGGAAAGTGTCGTGCATGGACTGTGGACAGGCCGAACCGCCGATCACGACCCGTTCCAGGTGCGGGAGCTTCTTGCCGGTCGACTCGAGGTACTGCAGCAGCATGAGCCAGACGGTCGGCACGGCGAGCGTGCACGTCACCTTCTGGGTGTCGAGCATCTCGTAGATGCTTTCGCCGTCCATCTTTCCGCCCGGCATCACCATGCGGGCGCCGGAGACCGGACCGCTGAACGTGGTCGACCAGGCGTTGGCATGGAACATGGGCACGACCGGCATGATCGTGGTGCGGCTGTTGAAGGCGAGCGCGTCGCCGGCCACCGTCATCATCGCGTGCAGCACGTTCGAGCGGTGGGAATAGACGACACCCTTCGGATTGCCGGTGGTGCCGGACGTGTAACACATGCCGCAGGCGGTGTTCTCGTCGAAGCTCGGCCACTCCATGTGATCACCCTCGGCCACCAGGTCCTCATAGCAGATCGGGTTGCGCAGGCTGGTTTCGGGCATGTGCTCGGCATCCGTCATGATGACGTAGCCGGCAACCCCGGTGAGCTTGTCCTGGATGGCCTCGAGCACCGGGACGAAGGTCAGATCGACGAAGATCAGCCGGTCCTCGGCGTGATTGATGATGTAGACGAGCTGTTCGGCAAACAGGCGCGGATTGAGCGTGTGCACCACCGCGCCCATGCTCATCATGCCGTACCAGATTTCCATGTGCCGGTAACCGTTCCAGGCCATGGTGCCGACCACGTCGCCGAGCTTGTAGCCGCGCCGCTCCATGGCGCTCGCGAGCTTGCGCGACCGGGCGTCGAGATCGCGATAGGTGTATCGGTGAATCGGGCCTTCCACCGTGCGCGAGACGATCTCCTGATCGCCGTGATACATGCGCGCGTGATCAAGCACCGTATGGACCAGCAACGGCCAGTCCTGCATCAACCCTCTCATGGACAATTCCCTCGGTCCTGCCGGCTCTTCCGGGAGCCGCAATGTTGTTTTGCGACGATTTTAGCGACACCGTGAAGGGGCAACAATGGCGGATTGCCCCATCTCTCCATAAATCGCGTTGATACCGCCGCCACCCCTTGCGTGAACGGGCCTTTCGCCCGGGCGCAAACTGTGTAGAGATAAACGTCCCGCCTATTTCGAAAAATCAGGATCTGCCGAATGTCTCCCCTCAGCAATGCCGCAGCGCGCGATATCGAAACCGTCATCCACCCCTACACCAACCTCGCCACCCACCGCGAGACCGGCCCGACCGTCATCGATGGCGGCCGTGGCATCTACGTCACCGATGCGGAGGGCAAGTCCTATATCGAGGGCATGTCGGGCCTGTGGTGCACGTCGCTGGGCTATGGCAACGAGGAGCTCATCGAGACCGCCACCGAGCAGATGCGCAAGATGTCCTACACCCATATCTTCGGCGGCAAGAGCCATGACCCGGCCATCGAGCTTGCGGAGAAGCTGAAGGAGATCGCGCCGGTCCCGATGTCAAAAGTGTTCTTCACCTGCTCCGGGTCGGAGGCCAACGACACCCAGATCAAGCTCGTCTGGTACTACAACAACGCGCTCGGCCGGACGAAGAAGAAGAAGATCATCAGCCGTCTGCAGGGCTATCACGGCGTCACGATCGCCAGTGCCAGCCTGACGGGCCTTCCGGCGAACCACCGGGATTTCGACCTGCCGATCCCGAACATCCTCCACACCGACTGCCCGCACCACTATCGCTTCGCCGAGACGGGCGAGACGGAGGTGGACTTCGCCACCCGCCTTGCCGAAAGCCTGGAGAAACTGATCCAGGACGAAGACCCCGACACCGTGGCCGCCTTTATCGCCGAGCCGATCATGGGCGCGGGCGGCGTCATCATTCCACCGGCGACCTATTTCGAGAAAGTCCAGGCGGTGCTCGACAGGTACGACATCCTGATGATCGCCGACGAGGTCATCTGCGGTTTCGGCCGCACGGGCAACATGTGGGGCAGCCAGACCTTCAACATCAGGCCGAACACGCTTTCCGCCGCCAAGGCGCTGACGTCGGCCTACATGCCGGTGGGCGCCGTGCTGATCCCCGAGGAAATGTACCAGGCCATGCTCGACGAGAGCCGCAAGATCGGGACTTTCGGCCACGGCTTCACCTATTCCGGCCATCCGGTCGGGGCGGCCGTCGGCGTCAAGACACTGGAGATCTACGAGCGCGACGACATCGTCGGCAAGGTGCAGGCCCGCGAGGCCGTCTTCTCGTCGCGCATCGCGCGGCTCGGGGACCATCCGCTGGTGGGCGATGCGCGGTCGCGCGGCCTGATCGGCGCGGTTGAACTGGTGGCCGACAAGGCGGCGAAGGCCTCTTTCGATCCGGGTGCGCTGGTGCCGGCGAAATGCGCGGAATTCGCCCAGGAGGAAGGCGTGATCCTGCGCAACGTTCTCGACAACATCGCCATCTGTCCGCCGCTCATCATCTCCGACGACGAACTCAACCTGCTGTTCGACCGGCTGGAGGCGGCCCTCGACCGGACCGAGGCCTGGGTCAGCGCGGAAAACCTGCGCGCGGCCTGACGGCGTCCCTCACGCGAAATACCATTCGAGCAGGAGCAGGGATGCGGGAATGGTGATGAAGGCGAGCCCCGTCTGTATGGTCGTGATCGCGGCCATGAGCGGGGCGTCGCCGCCCATCTGCTTGGCGAGCGTATAGGCCGAGGACGCGGCGGGCGACGCCGCGAACAGGAGCGCGATGGCGGTCTCGAGCTGCGTCAGGCCAAGCTGGAACGCAATGAACAGGGTCACGGCGGGAAAGACGATCATCTTTCCCGCGATGGACAGCGCCAGCGGGAGGACCGATGCGCTCATCGCCCGGATGCGCAGGTTCGCGCCGACGCACATGAGCACGACCGGCAGGGCGGCGTTGCCGATGATGAGAGAGGTGTCGTGCAGGACCGGCACCTCGCCCACTCCGGCAAGGTTGAAGGCAAGGCCCGCGCCCACGGCAAGCAGCAGCGGGTTCCGCCCCAGGTCATGAAGCACCGCGCGGACGATACCGCCGCTGCGGTCCTTCTGGTTGAGCACCACCATCAGCGGCACGACGGAGAGGTTCGTCACCGGAATGAGGAGCGATGTCCCGAGCGCGGCGAGCGCGAGGCCGTCCGTGCCGAACATGCGATCGGCAATGGAGAGCGCCACGAAGGTGTTGTGCCGCGCACTGCCCTGCATCACCGAACTGGCCGCCGGGTTGTCCAGCCCGGCCAGGCGCGCGGTCGCGAGACCGAAGACCAGGGCGGCCGCGAAGCCCCCGAGGATGACGACGGCATAGGACCCGATCAGCTCGAACGAGATCTCGATCGTCGACGTCTTGTGGAACAGGAGTGCGGGCATGAGCACCCAGTAGACGAGCTTGTCGTTGAGGTTCCAGAAGTCGACATTGGGAATGCCGTTCCGCCGCAGGAGGTTGCCGAGCACGATCAGGATGAAGATCGGCGCGATGGCCAGAAACACCGATACGAGTGACATGGCTCCTCCGCTGGGTCCCGGCTCCACAATGGCGCGGGCGTCCCGGTCTCCGCAAGGCCCAACCCACCCGCCACCGGGGTTTGACGCAGGTCAATGCCGGGCAGGCCGCGCTTGGGCAGGGTCCGTGCACCCTCGCGCCAACCGGGAACCGACATGAGCCAGACACTCGCCAGCAGACACGCACGGCCGGCCCCTCGTTACACGAGCTATCCGACCGCACCACACTTCCACGATCGCATCGACAACGGGATCTATCGTCAATGGCTGGATGCGATCGCGCCGGACGACACGCTTTCGCTCTACCTGCACATCCCCTTCTGCGACACGCTGTGCTGGTTCTGCGGCTGCCACACCAAGCACACGCGCCGTTACGACCCGGTCGCGTCCTATCTCCCGGTGCTCGAACACGAGGTGGACACGGTCTCCGCACTCGTCGATCCCGGTGCGCGGGTCAAGACCATACACTGGGGCGGCGGTTCGCCGACCATGCTGACGCCCGACGACATGACCGCGCTGTCGGCGGTCCTGCGCGAGCGATTCGCGCTTGCGGCGGACGCGGAGTTCAGCGTCGAGATCGACCCCCGCGACCTCGACGACAAGAGGCTGTCGGCGCTGGCGCGGTCCGGCGTCACCCGGGCCAGCATCGGCGTGCAGGATTTCGATCCGGCCGTCCAGAAGGCGATCAACCGGATCCAGTCGTTCGAGCAGACCCGCGACGTGGTGGACGCCCTGACGTCGGCGGGAATCGGGAGCATCAACTTCGATCTCATCTACGGGCTGCCGCACCAGACGGAGCGGAGCGTCGCCAGGACCGTCGAGCAGGTGCTGACGCTGCGGCCGAGCCGTATCGCGGTGTTCGGCTATGCCCACGTGCCGTGGATGAAAAAGCACCAGCAGATGATCCACGAGGACACGCTTCCCGGCGCGGAAAACCGGCTGCGCCAGTCGCGCCTGATGGCGGACCTGCTGACGGCCGCGGGCTACGAGGCGATCGGCATGGACCACTTCGCACTGCCGGAGGATCCGCTTGCGCTGGCGCGCCGCGAGGGACGCCTGCGGCGCAACTTCCAGGGGTATACGGACGATCCGGCCGACGTCCTGCTGGGTTTCGGCGCGTCGGCAATCGGCAAACTGGCCCAGGGCTACGTGCACAACGCAACGCCCACGGCCCAGTATACGAGGATGATCGACGACGAAGGCCTCGCCATCACGACCGGCTTCGAACTGAGCGACCGGGACCGCCTGCGCGCGCACGTGATCGAACGGCTGATCTGCGATTTCTCCTTTTCCGTGACCGAGGTGCGCGACCGCTACGGGAACGGTGCTGCGGACGCCTTCGACATCGCGGAGGCCGTGGCCGCCGAAGACGAGGACGGTCTTGTCGCCTGGGACCGGGACGTCTTTGCGATCACGCCGCGCGGCAGGCCGTTCGTCCGCAACATCTGTGCACGGTTCGACGGATACCTGACGCAGGGCGGCGCCCGCTATTCGCAATCGGTGTGAGTGGCCTCAGTCGGCCGTGCCGGCCAAGGCGGCAGGGTCATGGCCGCGGCGCATGAACGGCGTGGCGAACACGGAGGCCAGCACGGACAGCGCCGCCCCGCACGCGACAGCGGGAAAAACCGAACGCCGCGTAGACCCCTCCGAAGACCAGCGCTCCCAGGCAGGCGGCGAAATAGGTGACGGCGCTGTAGAGGCCGAGGATGGCGCCGCGCCGCGACGGGTCGCAGCGGGACAGACCGGCGACGATCAGGTTGACGCCGAAATGGTTCGCGATGCCCCAGACCAGCGAAACCGCCACCAGTGCGGCATAGCTACCCGAACCGGCCGCGAGTGCGACGTAGACGGCTGAAATGAACACCAGCGCAAAAGGAAGCACCCGCCTGACGCCGTAGCGGTCCACGATCGGGTTGGCCAGGGAGGCCGCACCGAAGCCCAGACCGTAACTCACGGCGATGGCGCCCGCCGCGCCCACCGGATGCCCGAGCACTTCATGGATGTGTGCGCCGACGAACCCGTATGCGCCGTAGAATGCGATCATGTAGGCCAGACACATCAACAGCAGGGGAACGACGCCGGCGACGCGAAGGGCCGACAGAGGCGATGCGGACGACGGCGTCGGCAGGCGACCGGGATCCGCGTGTCCCGAGCGCGACAGAGCGTGAAGGACCATGGCGGACAGCACAGCGAGACCGGCGAAGACCACGCGCCAGTTCGCGAGTTCCGCGACAAGGGCGGCGAGCGACACACCTCCCACCATACTGATCGTCCAGCCCACGAGCACACGCCCGAGGATCGTGCTCTCCCGGCCCGGCGGAGATATCTGTGCGGCTATGGCGTATATGGCCGGCAGCGCGACACCGGCGGAGAGCCCCGCGATCACCTGTCCCGCGACGAGAAGGGGCAGACCGGTGGCGAGCCAGCAGATGACAAATCCGGCTGCCAGCCCGACCAGTGCCCGGTTGAGGGCGCGGGCCGCACCGATCCCGTCGATCCGCGACGCGAGCGCGAGTGCGCTGAACGCGGTTCCCAGCCCGTAACCCGCGGCGGCATACATCGTGCGCGGCACCGTTTCGCCGAGATCCGCCGATATGGCGGCGGCGATGGGACCAAGCGCAAGGGAGTTCGCGCCGATGGTCGCCACGGCGGCCGTGAGGAGATAGACCGGCATACCAGGTGAACCCTGTTCGCTCTCGAAGCCGTTGACACCTTTTTCGTATTGCATATAATTTGGATACGCGAACTATCTTCAGCAATCCAGCGAATTGTCGGGTGAAATGGCAAAAACAGACCCTGTTCGGCGGAACGGCGTTCAGCCCGGCGCCCTCGATCCGTTCGACCGAAAAATATTAGGCGCCCTCGTGGAAGACGCACAGGTCAGCTATGCGAGGCTGGGTGAACTGGTCGGGCTGTCCGCGCCGGCGGTGCACGAAAGGGTGCGGAAGCTCCGCAAGTCCGGTGCGCTGCGGGCCACCTGCGCGATGGTCGATGCGGAGGCCGTGGGAAAACCGCTTCTCGCCTTCGTCCATGTGGACACCGCCGGATGGGGCAAGAGCGAAGCGCTCATGCGTGTCGCCGAGCATCCGGAAGTCGAGGAGGTCCACTCCGTCACCGGCGACACCTGCATGATGCTCAAGGTGCGCACGGCGGACACCCAGGGCCTGGAAGCGATCCTTGGCCAGCTCTACGCCACGCCGGGCGTCAAGGCGACGCGCAGCTACGTGGTGCTGTCGACCTATCTCGAACGGCCCGTGCAGGCGGAAGTGACGACGGACTGGAGCCACGTGCCCATGCCGGGCGACTGAACCGCCCAACGGCGCTCAGACGTGCTGGCCGCCGTTGATCATGATCTCCGACCCGGTGACGTAGCTCGCCTGTTCCGAACAGAGAAAATAGATCGTCTTGGCGACTTCCTCCGGAGCGCCCAAGCGGCGCAGGGGGATCTTCTCGACGATCTTCTCGGTTCCGGGCGAGAGGATCGCGGTGTCGATCTCACCCGGCGCGATCGCATTCACGCGCACCCCGACAGGCCCGAAATCCGCCGCCATCTCGCGGGTCAGCGCCGCCAGCGCGGCCTTGGACGTCGCGTAGGCCGCCCCGGCGAACGGATGGACACGGCTGCCGACGATGGAGGTCACGTTGACCACAGATCCCCGCGCCGCCTTGAGTTCCTCTATGAGGCCGCGGGCGAGCATGATGGGCGCGAAGAAATTGACCTGGAAGACGGTCTTCCAGTCGTCGATCCGCATGTCGATCGTGCCGAGCCGCGCGCCCTCCTCGCCCTTGGGCGAAATGGCGGCGTTGTTGACCAGCGCTTCAAGCCGGCCGCCATGCAGCCGCCCGCGCATTTCCGCGATAGCCTCGCGCACGTTGTCGGTGTCACCGAGGTCCACCTGGATGTGGTCTTCCGGCCCCGCTTCCCAGGGGCAGTCCTCGGGGAAGGGATGGCGCGAACAGGTGATCACCCGCCAGCCGGCGCTCGAGAAGCGTTTGACCGTGGCGTGCCCGATACCGCGGCTGGCGCCGGTCAGGATCAGGGTCTTGCGATCGTTCTTGTTGTCTGCGGACATGGCGGCACCCTACTTCGGAATGAGCGGCTCAACAATCACTTGCATGTAGATCGATCGCTCACGGAAACAATCTCTCCGAGGTCCACGGTTCGCCGGGCGACGGCCGGGCGAACCGCCGGCGGTCATGCATCCGGTTTCGCCGGTCGCTCCAGAACTCGATGACGTTCGGAACGACGCGAAAACCCTGCCACTGGGGCGGGCGCGGCACCGGCCTGCCTTCGAAATCGGCCTCGCAGCGCGCGGTTTCACGTGCCAGTTCGTCGGGAGACGACGCGACGCGGGACTGGCGGCTGGCCCAGGTGCCGATCTGGGCGTCCCTGGGCCGGCGCTCGAACCACCGGTCGTTTTCCGCGTCGGCGAGATGCGTGACCTCGCCGCGAATGCGGACCTGGCGGCGAAGCGACTTCCAGTGAAACCCGAGCGCGGCGCGGGGATTGACCGACAGTTGCCGTCCCTTGTCGCTCTCGGTGTTGGTGAAGAAGGCGAAACCGTCGGCGTCGGCACGGTTCAGGATCACCATACGAATATCGGGAAGGCCGCCTTCATCGACCGTCGCGAGGCTCATCGCCGTCGGATCGTTGATCTCGGCGTCCCGGGCTTCCGAGAGCCAGGCGGCAAAAAGCTCGAACGGATCGGTGTGGTCGTGCATGTCGGTTCCTGTTCAAAGTGCGGCATCGCGGCATATGCCACGCAGGCCGGACATGTTATAGTTCGATCTTGCGATGGAAATTCGGGAACGGTGCGGCAATTCCTGAACGGCCCGTGAACGGCAAGTTCACCGGCGGCTCATCACGATGACATCATGTTGCCTCATTGGACATTCACAGGCGACATGAAAATGTCGGCCACAGAATCGCCGTACACTGATTTCGCCGGATCACGACCATGCGACACGGATACGCACAGGGATACGCAATGAAAACGAAGAAGATTCTCGTTGTGGGCTGTCTGGCTCTGCTGACCGCCGGATGCCTCAACAGGGGTGCAGGAAACAACGAACTTGCCGGCGGCGCGATCGGCGGGCTCGCCGGCGGCGTGGCCGGAAGCCAGATCGGCTCCGGCACCGACCAGATCGTCGCCACCGCGGCGGGCGCCACAATCGGGTTCCTGATCGGCTCGTCCATCGGGCGTTCCCTCGACGAGCAGGACCGCAACCGGGCCTATGCCGCGGCGCAGAACTCCTTCGCCACCGGCCGCACCACGCGCTGGACGAACAAGAACTCCGGGCATTACGGAACGGTCGACCCGACGCCGACCTATACCAGCCAGACCGGGGAAACCTGCCGGCGCTTCTCGCACACCATGTGGGTGGACGGCAAGAACGAGGCGGTGGAGGGGTCGGCCTGCCGCAAGGAAGACGGTGCCTGGGTGATCAGCTCCTGAACCGGGTCCGGACGCACGCATACTGTGCACCGGGCAGGGCAAAATTCGCAGATTCCGGTCTTTTATCCTGCTTTGTGAGATATTATCTCATAATAGAGGACAACAACATTCTGCGAATCGCACAACATTATGACGGATCCCTATCAGGTTCTGGGTGTCGGCCGTGATGCCAGCGAGGCCGAGATCAAGAAGGCCTACCGGCGTCTGGCCAAGAAGTACCACCCCGACAGCAACAAGGACGACAAGACCGCACAGGAGAAGTTCTCCAGTGCGACGGCCGCCTACGACCTGCTGAGCGACAAGGAAAAGCGCGGCCAGTTCGACCGCGGCGAAATCGACGGCGACGGCAACCCGAAGTTCCAGGGTTTCAACCCGTTCGGCCAGGGCGGCGGAGCGCAGGGGCACCCGTTCGACGGTTTCTCGACCGGGGGACAGTCGGCGGGCGGGTTCCGGGCGGAAGACATATTCTCCGAACTCTTCGGCGGTTTCGGCGGCCAGGCAGGCACGCGAACGCGCGGGCGCACGATGAAGGGCAGCGATGCGACCTATGCCCTCACCGTGTCGTTCCGGGATGCGATGACGGGCGCCACGCGACGGGTCTCACTCGCCAACGGCAAGACGCTCGACGTGCGGATTCCCGCCGGGGTGCAGGATGGTCAGCAGATCCGGCTCAAGGGCCAGGGCGAGGCCAGCATGCACGGCGGGCCCGCCGGCGACGGCATCGTGAAGATCACGGTCGCGCCGGACCCCGTTTTCAGGCGCGACGGAAACAACATCCTGCTGGAGCTTCCGATCACCCTCTACGAGGCCGTCCTCGGCGGCAAGGTCACCGTGCCGACGCTCGACGGGGCGGTGGGGCTGACCGTTCCCGCCAACAGCAATACGGGCAAGGTGCTGCGGCTGAAGGGCAAGGGGGTCCCGGCACAGGGCGGCAAGGCGGCGGGCGACATGCTCGTGAGTCTCAAGGTGGTCCTGCCCGAAAAGGCGGACGACGACCTGCGCAAGCTCATGCAGGACATGAGCGAAAACAGGCCCTACACGGTTCGGGACGCAAAATTCGGTAACAAACCGTAACCTCGCTCAAATCCTGCCGGATCCGCCGCTTTTTGATGGACCGACTGCGGCAATTATGTAGGATGCGCGCAATTTCGGGACCTGCAGCACATCTGTGGAGGGGGGCGAATGAGCAATTCGGGCAACCTGATGGCGGGCAAGCGCGGCCTTGTGATGGGCGTCGCCAACAACCGCTCGATCGCATGGGGCATTGCCCAGGCCTGCGCCAATCAGGGTGCGGAGCTGGCATTCACCTACCAGGGCGACGCGCTCAAGAAGCGCGTGGAGCCGCTGGCGGAATCGGTCGGTGCGAACCTCGTGCTGCCCTGCGACGTTTCCGACATGTCGTCGATCGACAGCACGTTCGCCGAAATCGAGAAAGCCTGGGGCAGCCTCGACTTCGTGGTGCACGCCATCGCCTATTCCGACAAGGAGGAACTGACCGGGCGCTACGTCGACACGTCGCCGGAAAACTTCAAACAGAGCCTCTTCATCTCCTGTTATTCCTTCACGGCCGTCGCGCAGCGCGCGGAGAAACTCATGCCGGAAGGCGGTTCGCTGCTGACCCTGACCTATTACGGCGCGGAGAAGGTGATGCCGCACTACAACGTGATGGGTGTGGCCAAGGCCGCCCTCGAGGCCAGCGTGCGCTATCTCGCGGCCGATCTGGGCAAGCAGGGCATCCGGGTCAACGCGGTGTCCGCGGGTCCGATCAAGACGCTGGCCGCGTCCGGCATCGGCGACTTCCGCTACATCCTGAAATGGAACGAGTATAATTCGCCGTTGCGCAAGACGGTCACCATCGAGGAGGTCGGCGACGCGGGCCTCTATTTCCTCTCCCATCTCGGACGCGGCGTGACGGGCGAGGTTCATCACGTGGATTCCGGTTACCACATCGTCGGCATGAAGGCCGAAGACGCGCCGGACATCAGCGTGGTCTGATCCGGGCGACGCCGGGCGATGTCGCACAATACGTTTGGCCATCTCTTCAGGGTCACCACCTTCGGCGAATCGCACGGCCCCGCGCTCGGTTGCGTCGTCGACGGATGCCCGCCGGGCCTCCCGGTCTCGCGCGACGACATACAGGCGTGGCTCGACAGGCGCAGGCCCGGCCAGTCGCGCTTCACCACCCAGCGGCGCGAACCCGACGAGGTGAAGATTCTCTCCGGCGTCTTCGAGGACGACACGACCGACGGTCCGCGCACGACCGGCACGCCGATCTGCCTGATGATCGAGAACGTCGACCAGCGTTCGAAGGATTACAGCGACATTCGCGACAAGTTCCGGCCGGGACATGCGGACTACACCTATATCGAGAAATACGGCCTGCGGGACTATCGCGGCGGCGGACGCTCATCGGCCCGCGAGACCGCGAGCCGGGTCGCCGCAGGCGGCATAGCCCGGCTGGTGGTGCCGGACGTGAAGATCCGCGGCGCACTCGTCCAGGTCGGTCCGCACCGCATCGACCGTGCCCGGTGGGACTGGGATGAAGTCGACCGCAATCCGTTCTTCTGCCCCGATGCCGAGGCGGCGAAGGACTGGGAAACCTATCTCGATTCCGTGCGCAAGAACGGATCGTCCTGCGGCGCGGTGATCGAGGTCGTGGCCAGCGGTACACCCGCGGGGCTCGGGGAACCCGTGTACGGCAAGCTCGACCAGGATCTCGCCTCGGCGATGATGAGCATCAACGCGGTCAAGGGTGTGGAGGTCGGCGCCGGTTTCGAGGCCGCCGCGCTGACGGGCGAGGAGAACGCCGACGAAATGCGCATGGAAGACGGCAGACCGGTCTTCCTCTCAAACCATGCCGGAGGCGTCCTCGGCGGCATCTCGACCGGCCAGGACATCGTCGTGCGCTTCGCCGTCAAGCCGACCTCGTCGATCCTGTCGCCGCGCCGGACCGTGGACCGCAACGGCAACGAGACGGATATCGTCACCAAGGGCCGCCATGACCCCTGTGTCGGGATCAGGGCCGTGCCCGTCGGTGAGGCAATGATGGCCATCGTGCTGGCGGACCACGTCCTGCGGCACCGCGGACAGACCGGGCGATAGCAACAAGAAGCGCTCAGGCGACCCGCATGTGTTCCAGGAAGCGCGCGACGTTCTCGCGCATGCGATCCGCTTCCCGGTCGAGGCCGGCGGATGCATCCAGCACTCCGGACGCCGCCTCGCCTGCCTGGCGGATGGACTGCGAGACATTCGTCATCGCCTCCTCCATGGACCGGGCGTCCGTCTCGGCCGCCGTGACGTGGGACACGATACTCGCGATCGTTTCGCGCTGTCCGCCGACATTCGAGGACGTTTCGCGCACGGCTTCGGTCACGCGGCCGATGACATCGTTGATTCCCGAAATCGCGTGAACGGCGGTGCCCGTTTCGCTGCGGATGCGGTCGATCTGCGAAGAGATTTCCTCCGTCGCCTTGCGCGTCTGGGCGGCCAGCATCTTGACCTCGTTCGCGACGACGGCGAATCCCTTCCCCGCTTCCCCTGCACGGGCCGCCTCGATGGTGGCGTTGAGCGCCAGGAGATTGGTCTGGTCCGCGATGGACGAAATCAGTTCGACGATGTCTCCGATGGCGGATGCGTTTTCCGAAAGGGTTTCGACGGTCCGGCTCGCCTGTGCTGCGAGATCCGCGGCGTTTGTGGCGACGGCCGCGGCATCGTCAACGCTGACGATGACCTGCTGAAAACCCGTCCCGATCCGTCCGGAGTCGTCGTTGACATCCGAAAGCCGGCGAGACGTCTCGTTGACCGCGTTGCCGACCGTGTCGCAATCGACGATGGACCGGTCCACCGACTCGCGCATACCGTCCGCCGTGCGGCGAAGGTCCCGGGAGGCGGCAAGAACCGTCGACACCACGTCCATGACGGAATCGCTGAACTCGCGGGACAGGTCGTCGAGCGCCCCAGCGCGTTCAGCGGCAGCGGTGTCCTGGAGCGACCGGACGGCGTCTTCCCTCCGGCGGGCGTCATCCTGAAGCCGGGCGTTCATGCGCGTGACGGCGCGCGCAATGTCTCCGACCTCGTCGCGGCGCGTCCGGAAGGGAATGTCCTTGTCGAGCCTGCCTTCCGCCATCGACATGAGCGTGGTCGACAGTATGCGGATCTTCCGGATGACGGGAGCAGCCAGCGCGAGGGCGGCGATCAACAGGAGGCCCAGAACGATGCCGCCCGACATCAGTATCCTGTTGCGCAGTTCGAACACGTCGCGCAGGGCTTCGCTCCGGTCCTGGAGCACGATGGCCGACCATGTCTTGCCGAGAAACTCGAACGGGGTGAAGGCGACCGCGAGAACCTGGCCCGCGGGTGTCGGTTCGAAGACGGTTCCGGATTCGCCGGCCTGGGCCCGCGCATGGGAGCGCGTTTCGGGCGCGGTATCTCCGGGTGCGCCCTTCGAAATCTCGCGCCGCGCATTGACGAGGCGTCCGTCGCCCGCGACCAGCAGGGCCTCTCCGGTGCGGCCGAGCGACGCCACGTCCGTGAACGGGCCGAGCAGCGCGGAGGCGGGAACCTGATAGATCAGGACACCCGCCACACGGTTCGCACCCTCGATCGCCTTGAGGACCGGCGCAGCGACAAACAGATGATGGCCGCCCTTCTTGTGCGGGACCGCGGCGAAGTCGGACACGACCAGCAGAGAGGACCTTTCGATGGTCTCGAGCGCATCGCCTGACTTCAGCGCAGCTTCGCCGCGCGCGACGGCCGCCGCGAAAACCTGTGCGATCGGTGTGCCCGACAGTTCCGCATCCGCCACGTTGCGCGCGAACTCGTCATCCTTGTTGTAGCTGTAGACGACATCCCCCAAACCGCTCACGAGGATGACATCGTCGAACAGGTTCCCGTCGACGATGCTCTTCATGTATTCCTGGAAACGCCGGTGATAGAGATTGTACCTGCCGCCGCTCGCGCTTTTCAGCATCCGGTACGGTGCATCCGGAAACTCGTTGTTCTCGACAAAGTCGCGACGCAGGTTCGCCCGGGTCTTCGGATCCATCTCGAAGGCCGCGCTCAGGGCGTGGATCGCGCTTTCGATCTTGGTCCCGTTGGTCTGGACGAGCATACTCTTGCGGACGGAGTCGAGCGACGAGGCCATTGCCTCGCTGCGCGAGGCGAGCACCCCGGACAGGCGTGCGAACGCTGCCCGCGAGAGCGCCTCCTCCGACTGCTGCAATGCCACATAACCGACGACCGATACCGCCGCCGTCACCATGGCGACAAGCAGTCCCGTCAGTTTGAGCGAAAGTCCCACACGCATCCGTCTGCCCCCGGATTCACTGGCTCAACCTGTGACGAACTCTAGGACGCGCGGGGTAAAAGAAGGATGAACCCGCGGTTTACAGCGGCACGGCAGTGGTGCGCTTGACCGTCCGCAAGGCCAGGGTCGAATGGACCCGCACGACACCCGGCAGGCGCGTGAGGATGTCGGTGTGGATCCGCTCGAAATCGGCGGAGTCCGAATAGATCACCCGCACGAGATAGTCGGCTTCCCCGGCCAGGAGATAACACTCCATGATTTCCGGCACCTGCGAGACGGCGGCCTCGAAATCGTCGAGCGCCTGGCGCCCCTGCTGGTCGAGGGAAATATGAACGAACGCAGTCCCGGGCTTGCCGCAGGTCTTCTCGTCGAGCAGCATCGTGAACCCGGCCACGAGACCGCTCGACTCGAGAATGCGCAACCGCCGCAGGCAAGCCGACGGCGAGAGGTTGACCCGTTCGGCCAGTTCGGCGTTCGACAGGCGGCCGTCCGCCTGCAATTCGCGCAGGATTGCATGATCGCGGCCGTCGAGGTCCTCAAGTCGCATATTCTGCGTCTTCCGGCATTGTTTTTCGCTGTTTATTCGAAGAATTCGCCATGGCAACACAACTTCGCACGGAAATTGCGCCGGGTTCCACATAAAATGCATGGGATAATCAACCCCTGACGGGAGGAAGTCGCATGCTTATCGGGGTGCCCAGGGAGATCAAGGTTCACGAATATCGCGTGGGGCTCGTGCCGTCGAGCGTGGCCGAGCTTGTCCACCACGGTCACGAGGTTCTGGTGGAAACCAATGCCGGCGCCGGGATCGGGTTTTCCGACGACGATTACGCCGCGGCCGGCGCGCGCATCGCCGATACCGCGGAACAGGTGTTCGCGGACGCCGAAATGATCGTCAAGGTCAAGGAACCGCTCGCGGAAGAACGCAAGCGCCTCAAGGCCGACCAGGTGCTGTTCACCTATCTGCACCTCGCTCCGGACCCCGACCAGACCCGCGACCTCGTCGACAGCGGCGCGGTCTGCATCGCCTACGAGACCGTGACGGACCGGGCCAACCGCCTTCCCCTGCTCGCCCCCATGTCGGAAGTGGCCGGACGCATGTCCGTCCAGGTCGGCGCGGCGGCGCTCGAGAAGTCGGCCGGCGGACGCGGCGTCCTCCTTGGCGGCGTGCCCGGCGTACCGGCGGGTGATGTCGTCGTGCTCGGCGGCGGCATCGTGGGGACGAACGCGACCATGATGGCCGTGGGCCTGGGTGCCAACGTCACCGTGATCGACCGGTCGGCGGACGTACTGCGCCGCCTCGTCGCCGAGTTCGGCACGCGCATCAACACCGCGTTCTCGACCCGTCACACGGTCGAAAGCCTGGTCGAGAAGGCCGACCTCGTCATCGGCGGTGTCCTGATCCCCGGCGCCGCAGCGCCGAAGCTGGTCACGGCGGACATGATCAAGCGCATGAAACCGGGCGCCGTCGTCGTCGACGTCGCCATCGACCAGGGCGGCTGCTTCGAGACCAGCCACGCGACGACCCATGCCGATCCGACCTATGTCGTCGACGACGTCGTGCACTATTGCGTCGCCAACATGCCTGGCGGCGTAGCGCGGACGTCTACCTTCGCCCTCAACAACGTCACGCTTCCCTTCACGATCGCCCTGGCCGACAAGGGGTACAGGCGCGCGCTCGCCGAGGACGTGCACCTGCGCGAAGGCCTCAACGTCCACAAGGGCAAGGTGACCTACAAGGCCGTGGCCGAGGCGCTGGGTTACGACTTCCAGCCGGCGGAAGACGCGCTCGAAATCTCGTACTGAGACCGAAGCTTACGGATTTGATCGACCGGCTCCCCCGGGGGCCGGATCCGATGACAGATGTCGTTACGCTGCGTCCCCGGCGTTGGCCGGTTTCGCGGGACGGCGTTTCCTGCGGCTCGGCGACGCCGTTGCCGTCGTGCCTTTCGCCGCCTTTTCCTCCCGCCGGAAGACCATGACCTTCGACAGGAATGCAGGTGTGGTCTCCTCGTGCACGAGACCAGCCTTGCCGAACAGCGTCACGAAATCCTCGTCGACATACGACCCGAAATAGGGTTCGTGGAATCCTGCCTGAAAAGCCTCGAGCAGGCCGTCGTAACCGTCCCTGTCCCCCGACTGGAGGGAATCGACGAAGACGAACAGTCCGCCCGGCCTGAGCACGCGCGCGATTTCCTTCGCGGCGGCACGACGCACGCGCGGCGGAAGCTCGTGGAAGAGATAGATGCAGGTGACGATGTCGCGACTGGCGTCCTCGAGCGGAATTCCTTCAGCCTTGCCGAAATACAGATCGCAGGCCGAATAGCCTGCCAGGTGGTCCCGCGCCTCCTCGAGATAGGGTTCCGACAGATCGACGCCGGTGACCGGAAGACGTGGCCATGCACGTTTCACGAAACGCAGAAAGCGCCCGGTCCCGCATGCGAGATCGAGGAGGTGCACCTTGCGCTGGTCACGCCCCTCCAGGAATTTCGCGACCGGCACGAGAGCCTGGCGCCGCATGGCGTTGGCCGTGCCCGAGAAAAGAACCTCCACCTGCATGTCGTAGAGGTCGGCGGACTCTTCGGTGAGGTATCCACCGGTCTGGAAATGGAAGTTCTGAAGGAAGTAGGAGGGCAGGTCCGACTTCCGTTCCGTGGGCATGCCGTCCCGCGCGCGGCGTTCGCGCCGGCGTTCGCTGACGGCGGGCAGGTCGGCGAAGAAGTTCCGGCTGCGCCTCAGCACGCTCGGCAGGCTTCCGTCGTCGTCGTCCGGCAGCGGGTAGAGCCCCTCCTCCGCATTTCGGAGATCGCGGCGGAAGAGTTCGGCCATGTGGCGCAGCATCCTTTCCCGCGCGACCACGGGCCCGGACGGACGGAAGGGCGTGCCGTCCGGGTTGACCAGACGTTCGCGCCTGGACTGCGCGGCGTAGTAGTGGCCCATGTACCAGGCGACCCTTGCACCCTGGCGCGCCGCGTAGGCGGCCCTTCCGATCATCGAAACCATTTGTCTCACTCCCTGGAGAACACACCCACCAGTTCGACATGGTGAGAATAGAGGAACTGGTCCACGGGCGAAACGCGATCGAGACGGTAGCCGCCATCGATCAGCGTGCGGGCGTCGCGTGCGAACGTCGCGGGATTGCAGGACACGGCGACGACGACCGGCACGTCCGCGCCGGCGAGTTCGGCGCATTGTTCGCGCGCGCCGGCACGCGGCGGATCGAAAACGACCGCTTCGAACCGCCTGAACTCCGCGGTTAGCAGGGGCCGCCGGAACAGATCGCGGCGCTCGGTCGTGACCGGCTTGAAGCCGGTCTGACGGTCGGCCGCGGTCCGGAGCGCGTCGAGTGCCACAGCGTCGGCTTCCACTGCATGAACCGCGGCACGGCGCGCGAGCGGCAGCGCGAACGTACCCGAACCGCTGAAGAGATCGGCGATGCACCCGGCGTCCCCGACAGCCTCCACCACCATGCGGCGCAAATGTTCCTCGGCTTCGGCGACCGCCTGGAGAAACCCGCCCGGGGGCAGCTCCACGTCGATACCGTCGAAGGACTGCACAGCGCCACGACGCGCCACGGCCACCTCGCCGTTCCAGGTCAACCGGGCCAGATCGAGTTCGTCGGCAAGGCCCGCCACCGACTGATGCATGTCCGCGCCTTCGAGCGGCTTCGCGCCGGATATGGCGATATCGAGGCCGTTCGGCGATGCGGTGACGGCGACGGCGGCCTCGCCGCGCCGCGACAGGGCCAGCCGCAGCAGCCCGTCGAGACGGGGAAGCACATGCACGATTTCATCCCGCATGACGGTGCACCGGGAAACCGGAAAGATCTCCCCGCTGCGGCGACCGTGGAATCCAATCATCGTGCCCGACTTGGTTCGTCGCGCCGCGAATGTGGCGCGCCGCCTGGAGTGAGGCGGTATCGTCACCAGATCGCAGACGGGCACGGTTATGCCGCGCGCAGCCAGTGCCGCGACAACGAGGTCTCTCTTCCAGGACCGGTAGAGGTCTGCCGACATGTGCTGTGCGGAACAGCCGCCGCAGGTGCGGAAATGGGGACAGGGCGCCGCCACACGGTCAGGACTGGGGTCAAGGATCGTGCGCAGGACGGCGCGCTCGCCATCCGGCTCGACGGACACCTTCTCTCCGGGCAAGGCTCCGGCGACATAGATCGGGCCGCCGGACGCCTGCGCGATGCCGTCGGCCATGTGCCCGAGGCTGTCGATCGTCACCTCAAGCGGCATGGCGCGCCGCCATGAGAAACTCGACATTGCCGTCCGGCCCTTCGATCGGCGAGCGGACCTCGCCGAACACCGGCCATCCCGCGTCGCCGAGCCAGCCGGCGATTTCCGACCTGACGCGTGCGTGAACGGCCTCGTCGCGGACAATGCCGCCCTTGCCGACATCGTCGGGCCCGGCTTCGAACTGCGGCTTGACAAGGGTCACGAGGCAGGCGCCGGGTTCGGCCAGGGCAAGCGTCGGCGCGAGGGCGAGACGCAGGCTGATGAAACTGACGTCGCAGACCACGAGCGTAAAGGGATCGGGAAGCTGTTCACGTCCGAGATGGCGCGCATTGCACTGTTCGAGCGACGTCACACGGGGGTCTTCGCGAAGACGGGGGGCGAGCTGGGCGGTGCCGACATCGACCGCGAATACATGCGCAGCGCCCCGCGACAGCAAGACGTCGGTGAATCCCCCCGTCGAGGCGCCTATGTCGACCGCGACGTGTCCGGACGGATCGACCGAAAAGGCGTCGAGGGCGTGTTCGAGCTTCAGTGCGCCGCGGGAGACGTAGCGCTCCGCTTCGGGGGCCACGGCGATCGTCGCATCCGCGCCCACCCGCTGGCCGGGACGGCTCACGGCCGCGCCGTCCACCGTCACTTCGCCGCGCAGGATCGCGTCGCGCGCGCGTGAGCGCGTGGCGCTCAGGCCGCGGTCGACGAGGCATTGGTCTAGTCGCATTCTGCCCATGCCGGTCCTCCGGGATGCAGGCCCGGCCCCTTACGCGCGGCGGTGGGAGGAGACCGCCTCGGGATGGTCGATGGCCGCGAGAACGGTTTCGACGATGCCGGGTGCATTGAGGCCGGCAGCATCATACATGGCGCCGGGCTTGTCCTGGTCGATGAAGATGTCCGGCAGGGCCATGGGGCGGACCTTCAGGCCACGGTCCAGCAGGCCGGCCGTGGCAAGGAACTGGAGCACGTGGGAGCCGAAGCCGCCGACCGATCCTTCCTCCACGGTGACCAGCACCTCGTGTTCGGTGGCCAGGCGCCGTACGAGATCCTCGTCCAGCGGCTTGGCGAAGCGGGCGTCGGCGACCGTAGCCGACAGTCCGAACGCGGCGAGCTGGTCGGCCGCGGCGAGGCATTCCTGCAGCCTGGTGCCGTAGCTCAGCAAGACCACCGCGGTACCCTCGCGCATGATCCTGCCCTTGCCGATTTCCAGCGGGATACCGACATCCGGAAGATCGATGCCTATGCCTTCGCCACGTGGGTATCTCAGGGCGCTGGGCCGATCGTCGATCACCGCGGCGGTGGCCACCATGTGCACGAGTTCCGCCTCGTCGGCGGCGGCCATGAGGACGAAGCCCGGCAGGCACCCGAGATAGGCGATGTCGTATGCGCCGGCATGGGTCGGGCCGTCGGCCCCGACGAGGCCCGCACGATCGAGGGCGAAGCGGACCGGCAGGCGCTGGATCGCCACGTCATGGACGACCTGGTCGTAGGCCCTCTGGAGAAAGGTCGAGTATATCGCCGCGAAGGGCTTGAAACCCTCGGTCGCGAGGCCGGCGGCGAAGGTGACGCCGTGCTGTTCGGCAATGCCGACGTCGAAACACCGGTCGGGGAAGGCGTCGGCGAACAGGTCGAGTCCGGTTCCGGACGGCATGGCCGCGGTGACGGCGACAATCCGGTCGTCCTTTTCGGCTTCCGCGATCAGCGACCTGGCGAACACCTTGGTATAGGGCGGCGCGTTGGGCTTGGGCTTGGCCTGGGCTCCCGTCACAACGTCGAACCGGGCCACGCCATGATACTTGTCGGCGGACTGCTCGGCGGGCGCGTATCCCTTGCCCTTCTGCGTCACGACATGGATCAGGATTGGCCCGTCGTCCGAGTCGCGCACATTGCGCAGCACGGGCAAAAGGTGATCGAGGTTGTGACCGTCGATCGGTCCGACGTAATAGAAGCCGAGTTCCTCGAACAGGGTCCCGCCGGTCCAGAAGCCGCGCGTGTACTCTTCTGCCCGGTTGGCCTTTTCCTCGAGACCCTTGGGCAGACGGCGGGCGAGCTGCTTGGCGAAGTTCCGCAGGGTGCGGTACGTGCCGCCGGAGATCAGCCGGGCGAGATAGGCGCTCATGGCGCCGACCGGCGGCGCGATGGACATGTCGTTGTCGTTGAGGATGACGATGAGCCGGCTGTCCCGCGAGCCGGCATTGTTCATCGCCTCGTAGGCCATGCCCGCACTCATGGCGCCGTCCCCGATCACGGCAATCACGTTGTTCTTTTCGCCCGCCAGATCCCGCGCCACGGCCATGCCGAGGCCGGCGGATATCGAGGTCGAGGAGTGAGCCGCCCCGAAGGGGTCGTACTCGCTTTCGGCCCGCTTGGTGAAACCGGACAGCCCGCCGCCCTGGCGCAGGGTCCTGATCCGGTCACGGCGGCCGGTGAGAATCTTGTGCGGATAGCACTGGTGGCCAACATCCCAGATGAGCCGGTCGCCGGGCGTATCGAAGACGTAGTGCAGCGCGACCGTCAGTTCGACGACGCCGAGGCCCGCTCCGAGATGGCCGCCGGTGACGGAGACCGCGTCGATGGTCTCGCTGCGGAGTTCGTCGGCAAGCTGGCGCAGGTCGGATTCCGGCAACGACCTGAGATCGTCAGGCAGGTGAACCCGATCAAGCAACGGTGTCTTGCTTTCGGCAGTCAAAACAAACCTCTCATCCCCGCTCGCCGTGGGTGCGCAGTCCAACCGGGCCGCGATCCGGCAACCGCAAACCCGCGCTTATAACAGATAGCACTTCTGAGAAAAAGAAAAGCCGCCGCGGACGAAAAACGGGACAATTCCATCGATTTACCCGCGAAGGCGCCGGCCGCGAGCTACCCGGTCGTGACCCACAGGATGACCGCATCCCTGCGACTGAGGGAAACGCAGGCATGGCCGAGGCGGCCGTCGTAATAGATGCTGTCGCCGGGGCCCAGTTCGACCGGTTCGTAATGCTCGCTGTAAAAGCGCAGCCGGCCTTCCAGCACGTACATGAAGTCCTCGCTTTCGTGCCGGTCCCAATCGGCATATTCGTCGACCGAGCGGGCGCGCACCACTGTGACGAACGGTTGCATCGCCTTCGAGGCGAGTTCCGTCGACAGGGCCTGCAGGCCGTAATTGGGCGTGTCGGTCGCCGTCCCCTCGCCCGACCGGGTAATGCAGCGACGGCCGGAGGCGGAAGCCGGGCGCGGCGCGGCGAACAGTTCCGCCAGATCGATCGCGAATCCCCGGGCCAGCTTTTTCATGGTGTCGAACGTGGGGGACATCTCGCCGCGTTCGATGCGCGAGATAGCCGCGCGCGACAGGCCGGTGCGGCCCGCCGCTTCGTCCAGCGTCCAGCCGCGCTGCCGGCGCAGGCTCTTTACATGGGGCCCGATCCGGAACTCCTCGCCCGCGGCCTCCGGTGCCCGGTCTCCGTTCACGGGGTCCATGGCATCGCCTTGCATTTTTCCACTATCATAGAATTTTCTACTATTGTATAGAAGCTGGCACCGGGAAACGAGATCGATCCATGACAGCGAAACCCTATCTCGGCATTGCGCTCATGTCAGCGGCGATGCTGTCCATTCCCGTCGTCGACGGGATCGCCAAGCACCTGAGCTGCGAACTGTCGCCGCTCTACATCAGCTGGGCACGTTATGCGGCAGCCAGCCTGGTCGTCCTTCCCGTCTCCCTCCTGCGCCACGGAACGCGATGCCTGCCGTCGCGGGATATCGGCACCCATGTGTTGCGCACCGTCTTCCTGGTGACGGCAATGACGCTGTTCTTCACCGCGGTCTCGATCTCGTCGCTCGCGACGGTGACGAGCGCGTCACTCATCGGGCCGATCGTGGCCGCGGTACTCGCCTGGCTTTTCCTGGGAGAACGGTTGACGGTGATCCGCATCGCGGCGCTGCTGATCGGCCTGGCGGGAGCCCTCGTGATACTGCAGCCGAATCGCGCACCCGATCTCGGCGTCGTGCTCGCCATGGCCTGCGGCGTCTTCTTCGCGCTCTACATGATCACCACGCGCATGGCGTCGCGCCAGAGCGACCCGATCAGGACGCTCACTTTCCAGTGCCTGTGCGGCATGGTCCTGCTGCTGCCGCTGGCGCTGTTGACATGGGAAGTGCCGAATGGCGAACAACTGGTCTTCATCGGGTGCATGGGCCTGATGTCGGCGGTGTGCCACATCCTCAGCATCACAGCCTTCCGGCACAGCGAAGCCTCGACGCTGGCGCCGCTCGTCTACCTGGAACTGGTGGGAAGCGCGGCGATCGGTTACGCAGTCTTCGATGAATGGCCCGCGCCCGCGGTCTGGCTGGGCGCGGCGGGCATCGTCGCGGCGGGCCTTCTCCTGCTGGCGAAAGACAGACAGCGGGCCCCAGCGGAGTGCAGTTTGTAGCTGGTCAGCGCTGATCCGCTAGCGGCACCCACCGGTTTTCTGAACCGGCGGACAC
Source organism: Hyphomicrobiales bacterium (assembly GCA_965227875.1). GTDB lineage: Bacteria > Pseudomonadota > Alphaproteobacteria > Rhizobiales > JAJFHC01. The sequence continues at coordinate 3,109,456 of OZ245783.1, read as the reverse complement.
GGGACCGTCCCGTAAGAGCAGTAAACGCAACAGTCACCCGGCAACGGTTTGAGAAGCGCCTTGCAGGAACGGCATTCGTAGAACCACTGACAGGCGTCAGACGGCATGGTTTCCTGAACGGCGTGGCTACACTCAGGACATGTGATCGACGATTGAAGGACTATTTCAGGCGTCTGCTTCGCCATATCGCGTATCCCGTCAGTAAGAGAAATCCGGCAAGGATGGAGAACAGGACGTCGTCACGATAGACGTACCCAAGAACACTGCTGATCCCCAAAATGGAAAACAGCCAGGGAAGAAAGGGTGTGAAGCAGCAAACCAGTGTAAATGCACTGCCTCCGATGCCCGTCTTGAAACACCAGCCCTTCACCGTGTCTGGCTCCAAAGATCGAACAGGCTTCGCGACACCTGCCGCTCCCATAACGGCGCAGTGAGCGAAAGAACGAAAGCCAAAGTGGCGAATGCCAAGACCAGGGGCGCCGTTCGCCCCGGCCTGACAGACCCGCTCCGAAGCCATAATCCTGTCCATGCCCATACGATAACCGCCCCTGCAAGCACCAGGACTTCGGCTCGGTAGTGGTAAAAGGCACCAAGTATGCCCAGCCATGCCCCACCAAGCCCAATGATCGAAAGCGCGATTGGCAAGACACAACAAGATGCACCCAGCATCGCCAACAGGCCCGTAGCTCCGACCAGCCAGGTCCTTGGGCATCTTGCCGGTTCAACTCGCGTTTGTTCATTGGACGACATTCAGAAGACCCTGCATCCTGTAGCGGCTACAGGATCAAGAACGGACTGATCACATGATCGCGATTGGCGAAGCGTCACGATTGAGCGGGGTTTCTATCGAGACCATCCGCTACTACGAGCGGGAGGGCGTTGTTTCGAAGCCCGCCCGAACGGCATCCGGCAGGCGACTGTATTCGGACGCGAACGTGTCGGAACTGCGATTCATCAAACGGTGCCGCGACCTCGGCTTCGCGCTCCAGGATGCGCAGGCGTTGCGCAGGCTCGCCGGCGAACCGTCCAACGCCTGCGAGACCGTTGAACGTCTGGGTCGGGAACACCTTGCCAACGTCAGGTCCAAAATCGCGGAACTAAGGAAGCTCGAACTCGCGCTCGCCGAGTTGACGGCAAATTGCGCTCGCGGGCGGGTCGGTTGTCCGATGCTGAAGGCACTGATGGAACCGGATCCGGAAAATCCAGTCTCGTAAGAAAGATAGGGATTCAGTCCACGTCGAGCGGTTCGGTGCCGGACGGGGTGCCGTCGCTCTTGAGGGTGATCTTCTCGATGCGCGCTTCGGCCTTCTTGAGCAGCGCGTCGCAATGGGCCTTGAGCTTTTCGCCGCGCTCGTAGATCTCGATCGATTTCTCGAGTTCGACCTCGCCGCCCTCGAGCTGGTTGACGATCTTCTCGAGCTCACCCAGCGCCTGCTCGAAACTGAGTGCCGACACGTCGTCCGACGCGGGTGTGGATTTGTCTGCAGCCATGAGCGTCAAGTCCTCGCGTTCGTTCAGCCTGCCCGCATGAGCGCGTGCACGTGGGCGGCACAGGAGCCGGCCAAGCCCGCCAAGTCATATCCGCCCTCGAGCAGGGACACAACACGTCCTCCACAGGACTTGTCGGCCAGTTCCATGAATTTCAGGGTCGCCCAGGCGAAATCCTCCTCGACCAGGTTGAGGTTCGCCAGGGGGTCGTTGCGATGGGCATCGAACCCGGCGGAAATGATCACCAGGTCCGGGTTCATGTTCTCCAGCGCGGGAAGGACGACGGAATTGATCGCCTCGCGGAACGGCGCGCTGCCGTCGCCCGGCGAGAGCGGCGCGTTGAAGATGTTGCCGACCCCGGTTTCCGAGCGCGCACCCGTGCCGGGATACAGCGGCATCTGGTGGGTCGAGGAATAGACGAGATCCTTGTCGTCCCAGAAGATCTCCTGGGTCCCGTTGCCGTGATGGACGTCGAAATCGATCACCGCCACGCGCTCCAGCCCGTGTCTGGCCCGGGCGTAGTGCGCGGCGACGGCCGCGGTGTTGAACAGGCAGAACCCCATGGCGCGCACGCTCTCGGCGTGATGGCCGGGGGGCCGCACCGCGCAGAAGGCGTTGTCGACCTTGCGCTCGACGACCTGGTCGACGGCCCTCACCGCCGCGCCGACCGCCCGCATCACGGCTTCGAGGCTGCCCGGCGACACCCAGGTGTCCGGGTCGAGCGGCCGGGCCTCCCCGCCCGGTGCGGGAATCGACTCGCGCACCATGTCGATGTGGCTCTGGGGATGGGCGCGGGCGACATCCTCGAAATCGCCCATGGGGGCCTCTTCGCGGACAAGGGCAGCGAAGGCTTCGTCGTCGAGCACCTTGCGCACGGCGCGAATCCTGTCGGGGCGTTCGGGATGCCCCTCCGGCGTGGCGTGGTCGACAAAGGCGTCGTGGGTGAGAAGAAGGGTCGTCATGTCGGGTTACTCCACGGCCTTGAGGGATGCGGGCGGCACGTCGTCCACGGGGACGAAGAAATCCGGATGAAGGTCGCGGCTCGGGTCGACCCGGTACCTGTCGAAATCCGTCACCCCGTGTGCGGCGAGCAGGGTGTCGTCGATGCTGAACGTTCCGGTGAATTCGCGCGACGGCTTGGTGAGAATGATGTGGGCGGCGTCGGCCATGATGTCGGGCGTGCGGCAGCCGCGCATGAGATCGTCGTCGCCGACGACGAACCGGATGGCCGCGGTGGCGATCGTGGTACGTGGCCACAACGCGTTGACGGCGACGCCGCGATCGCGGAATTCCTCGGCCATGCCGAGCACGCAGAGGCTCATGTTGAACTTCGCCATGGTGTAGGCCACGTGCGGGCCGAACCAGCGCGGGTCGAGATCGAGCGGCGGCGACAGGTTGAGGATATGCGGGTTCTCCGCCTCCAGCAGATGCGGCAGGCAGCAGCGCGAGACCAGGAAGGTGCCGCGCCCGTTGACCTGGTGCATCAGGTCGTAGCGCTTCATCTCGGTCTCCAGCGTGCCGGTCAGGCTGATCGCGCTGGCATTGTTGACGCAGATGTCGATCCCGCCGAATTCGGCCACCGTGGCGTCGACCGCGGCCTGGACGGCTGCTTCCTCGCGCACGTCGACGACCAGCGGCAAGGCACGGCCGCCCGCCGCGCGGATCTCCTCGGCCGCCGTATGTATGGTGCCGGGCAGCTTGGGGTGCGGCGCGTCCGTCTTGGCTGCGATGGCGACATTGGCGCCGTCGCGCGCGGCGCGCAGGGCGATCGCAAGCCCGATCCCGCGGCTCGCGCCGGTGATGAACAGGGTCTTGTCTTTGAGTGTGCTCAAGGGATTTCCAATCGTTCAGGACAGGGCGAACTGGGCCGCCGGGATGTCGTCGAACGCACCCGAGCCGCCGGTGACGGTGGCGGCAAGCCCGCCGGCCGCGGTCAGCACGTTCTCGCAAAAGAACCGCGCCAGGTGCACCGTCGCGTCGTCGGCGTCCTCGCCCAGCGCACCGCGGACGAGCCAGGCGCCGCCGGCCGTCAGTCCGAACAGCCGCAGATAGGGCGTGGCGCCGGCCAGCACCGCATCGGGGTCGCTGCCGGTGCGGTCGAGCAGCCAGTCGGTCGCCCCGGCGAAGGCGGCGACCGCCTCGGACAGGCGATAGCCGGCATTGCCGAAGCCCGGGCGGTTGCTGGCGAGCACGGCATCGACGTCACGGCGCAGGTCCTCGACCAGCCCGTAGACGATGTCGCCGTCCGCCATGGGCAGCTTGCGCGTCACCAGGTCGATCGCCTGGATCCCGTTGGTGCCTTCGTAGATCGGGGCGATGCGGGCGTCGCGATAATGCTGTGCGGCGCCGGTCTCCTCGATGAAACCCATGCCGCCATGCACCTGGACGCCGAGCGAGGCCACCTCCATGCCGATGTCCGTGCTGAAGGCCTTGGCCACCGGAGTGAGCAGGTCGGCCATGGCGCGGCCGTCCTGCCTGTCCTTCTCCGTCGCGCCGCGCCTGGCGAGGTCGAGCGCGCGGGCGGTCATGTAGCAGATGGTTCGGGCGGCCTGGGTGAGCGACTTCATGGTGAGCAGCATGCGCCTGACATCGGGATGCTCGATGATCGCCACAGGCCCGTCGCTGCCGGGCCGCTTGCCCTGGCGGCGCTCGGAGGCGTAGGCCAGCGCCTGCTGCCAGGCCCGTTCGGCGATGGCCACGCCCTGGATGCCGACATGAAGGCGGGCATTGTTCATCATCGTGAACATGCAGTTGAGGCCGCGGTTCTCCTCGCCGACGAGCCAGCCAACCGCCCCGTCATTGTCGCCGAAGCTCATGACGCAGGTGGCGCTTGCGTGGATGCCGAGCTTCTCCTCGAGGCCGGAGCAGACGACGTCGTTGCGCACGCCCATGGAACCGTCCGCGTTGACGAGGAACTTCGGCACAAGGAAGAGCGAGATGCCGCGCGTACCCTCCGGCGCGCCCTCGATCCGGGCGAGCACCAGGTGGACGATGTTCTCCGTCAGGTCGTGGTCGCCATAGGTGATGTAGATCTTGGTGCCGCGGATGCGGTAGGTCCCGTCGCCGGCCGGCTCGGCCTTCGTCCTGATCCCGGAAAGGTCGGAGCCCGACTGCGGTTCGGTCAGGTTCATGGTGCCGGTCCATTCGCCGGAGATCATCTTCGGCAGGTAGACCGATTTCAGCTCCTCGGAGCCGTGCGCGTGCAGCGCCTCGGTGGCGCCCTGGGTCAGCACCGTGCCGATGCCGAAAGCCATGGACGCCGTGTTCCAGATCTCCTGGGCGGCAAGGCCCACCTGGAGCGGCAGCCCCTGCCCGCCATGGTCGGGCGGACACGGCAGGGCGGCCCAACCGCCCTCGGCCCATTGCCGGTAGACCTCGCCCCAGCCCGCCGGCATGTGCACGCCGTCCGCCTCGAGGCGGGCACCCTCGACATCGCCCGGCCGGTTGGCCGGGGCGATGACCTCGGCGGCGAACCGGCCGGCCTCCTCGAGCACCGCGTCGACGAGTTCCTGGTCGAGGTCGCCGTGCAGGCCGGCGTCCAACTGGCCGGGCAGGCCCGCGATCGTGTTCAGAATGTGCCGGATTTCGCCGGTCTGCGCCCTGTAGCTCATGTCTCCCCGCCGGGCATCTGGCCTGCGGAGCATGGTTGACGTCTGCCCGCCTGCGTCCTAAACCGCCGCCTGCTTCTGGTATTCCGTATGCGCCCAACTCTAGCGGTCGGCAGGTCAAGGTCAATGCGCAATTCTGACATGGGTTCGGCGGTCGCCGATGCGGTGGCCGCACTGGCGCGCGGCGAACTCGTGGCCTTCCCGACGGAGACGGTCTACGGGCTCGGTGCGGACGCCACCGACGACCATGCGGTCGCGGCTCTTTACGCCGCAAAGGGCCGGCCGAGCTTCAACCCGCTGATCTCGCACCTGCCCGATGTGGCGGCCGTCGACGCCATTGCCGTACTCGATGGCGCAGCCCGCGTGCTGGCGGAGAACCTGTGGCCGGGCCCGCTGACGCTGGTTCTCGACCGCCGCGAAGGCTGTCCCGTCTCGCTGCTGGCCACGGCGGGGCTCGACACCATTGCGGTGCGCGTGCCCGCCCATCCGCTCGCCCGGCAACTGCTGCGCGCCTTCGGCCGGCCGGTGGTGGCTCCGAGCGCGAACGTCTCGGGGCGGGTGAGCGCGACCGAGGCAGACCATGTGCGGGCCGACTTCGCGGACCGCGTCGCCGTCGTGCTCGACGGGGGCGCCACGCCCATCGGCATCGAATCGACCATCGTCGGGTTCCCCGGCGGCGTGCCGACGCTGCTGAGGGCGGGCGGCGTGCCCCGCGCGGAGATCGAGGCCCTGCTGGGACGCCCGCTGGCCGAGGCCCGGCCCGCCGGCGACGCGCCCACCTCGCCCGGCCAGCTCCAGAGCCACTACGCCCCTGCGGCCGCCGTGCGGCTCGATGCGGAGACGGTCGCGCCGGGCGAGGCACTGCTCGCCTTCGGCCCGGACGTGCCCGCCCATGACGGGCCGTGCCTCAACCTGAGCGAACGCGGCGACACGGTGGAGGCCGCGGCCAATCTCTTCGCCTTCATGCGGCGGCTCGACCGGCCGGATGTCGGCGCCATCGCCGTCATGCCGATCCCCCGCGAGGGGCTCGGCGAGGCGATCAACGACCGGCTCGCCCGCGCCGCCGCGCCGCGCAATCCGTGATTTACAAGCACGCGTGCCCCGGCCCATAACAGACCCGACATGACGGACACAGACACAGACCTTGCCTCCCGCTTCGCCGCAATCGTCGGCGAGGCCAACGTCCTGCGCGACCAGGCAGACATGGACCGCTATCTGCGCGAACCGCGCGATCTCTACGTGGGCACGGCGCGCATGGTGCTGCGGCCCGGCACGACGGAGGAGGTCTCGCGGATCCTGGCGCTCGCGAACGAGACCGGCACGAAGATCGTGCCCCAGGGCGGCAATACCGGCCTCGTGGGCGCGCAGATCCCCTATGACGCGGGCGACGAGGTCGTGCTCTCGCTGGGCCGGCTCAACCGCGTCCGCCAGGTCGACCCGCTCGACAACACGATGACGGTCGAGGCGGGATGCGTGCTCGCCGACCTGCAGGCGCAAGCCGACGCCGCCGGACGGCTCTTTCCCCTTTCGCTCGGCTCGGAGGGCACCTGCCAGATCGGCGGCAACCTCTCGTCCAACGCCGGCGGCACGGCGGTGCTTGCCTACGGCAACGCGCGCAACCTGGTGCTCGGCCTGGAGGTGGTGCTGGCCGACGGGCGGATCTGGAACGGCCTGCGGTCGCTGCGCAAGGACAACACGGGCTACAACCTCACCAACCTCTTCATCGGCGCGGAAGGCACGCTCGGCGTGATCACCGCCGCCGTGCTCAAGCTCTTCCCCAGGCCGCGCGACGTCGCCACCGCCTTCATCGGGCTCGAGACGCCCCAGGCGGCGCTGAGCCTGCTGTCGCTCGCCAGCGAGGTGTCCGGCGGCCGGGTGACCGGGTTCGAGATCATCCCGCGGCTGGGCATCGACTTCGTGCTGCGCCACCTGCCCGGCGCGCGCGACCCGCTGGCCGGCAGCCACGCGTGGTACGTACTGATGGAACTCTCGGGCGGCGAGGCCGCCGGTGTCCTGCGGGCGCCGTGCGAGAAGATCCTCGAGGCCGCGTTCGAGGACGGCCTGGTGGAGGACGCCACCATCGCGGAGAGCCAGGCCCAGTCGGACGCCTTCTGGACGATCCGCACCAGCCTTTCGGAAATCCAGAAACACGAGGGCGGCAGCATCAAGCACGACGTGTCGGTGCCGGTCTCGCGCATGGCGGACTTCATCGACGAGGCGAGCGCTGCCGTAGTCGACTTCATCCCCGGCGCCCGCCCCCTGCCCTTCGGCCATGTCGGCGACGGCAACGTGCATTTCAACGTCAGCCAGCCGGAAGGCGCGGACAAGGCGGCGTTCCTGGCGCAATGGGATGCGGTGAACGACATCGTGCACGGCATCGTCATGGAATATGGCGGGTCGATCAGCGCAGAACACGGCATCGGGCGCATGAAGCGGCACATGATGACGGCCATCAAGGACCCCGTCGAGCTTGACATGATGCGCGGGCTCAAGACCCTCTTCGACCCCAACAACATCCTCAATCCCGGCAAGACGCTGCCCGGCGGAGACCATACCGAATGACGCAACTGACGTTCAGGCCCATGGAGGACGGCGATCTCGACGCCGTCGTCGAGCTGTGGCGCAAGGCGGGGCTGACCCGGCCCCACAACGACCCGTACGCGGACATCTCCTTTGCGCGGCAGGGCCCGGCCTCCGACGTCATCGTCGGCGAGGCGGAGGGCCGCATCGCGGCGAGCGCCATGGTCGGCCATGACGGCCACCGCGGCACGGTCTACTACGTCTCCGTCGACCCGGACGCCCGCGGCGCGGGGTACGGCCGCCAACTCATGGACGCGGTGGAGGCCTGGCTCCTGGAGCGCGGCGTGTGGAAACTCAACCTTCTCATCCGCGAGGACAACACCGCCGTCCAGGGCTTCTACGCTTCGCTCGGCTACGCGGTCGAGCCGCGCACGGCCATGGCGAAATGGCTCGACCCCTCCGCCAACGCGGCGCCGCAGGGCTGACGGGGGCGCGGGCGCGATGCCGGCTGACGACGGACAACCGAAAGTCCTGATCGTCGGCGCCGGCCCGACCGGACTGACCGCCGCCGTCGAACTCGCCCGGCGCGGCATCGTGGCGGACGTGATCGACCGGCGCGAGGAAGCCTCCGGCCTGTCGCGCGCGGTGGGCATCCTGCCCCGCAGCCTCGACCTGCTCGGCCCCTCCGGCGTCGCCGACCGACTGCGCGCCGAGGGCATCGCGTTCGAGAGCGCGAAGTTCTACCGCAACGCGCGCTTCATCGCCCGCATCCCGCTGACCTCGCCCACGGGCGACACCATCCTCGGCCTCGCGCAGGACCGGACCGAGCACCACTTGGCGGACGTGTTCCGCGGGCTTGGCGGCACGGTGCGCTACGGCCTCGCCTTCGAAAGGCTGGTGCGCAACGGCGAGGACGCCGTCGAGGCGGGCCTCGGCGACGGGAGCACGGCCGGCTACGACTACCTGATCGGGGCCGACGGCGTGCGCAGCAGCGTGCGCGAGACCCTGGGGCTCGCCTTCGAGGGCTACGACCTGCCCGAGAAATGGTCGATCGCCGATGTCGACGTGGAAGCGTGGGAGAACGCACGCGACTTCACCATCTGCCTGCTCGACGCCGGTGCTGTGGCGGTCGTCGCCCCGCTCGAGGCGCGCCGCGTGCGCGTCATCTCCAACACGCCCGACGCGCTGGCGGCCCTGCCCATCGGGCTGGAGACACGCAAGGTCCGGCGCAAGGGGCAGTTCACGATATCCGTGCGCCAGGTGCGCGACTATGCGCGGGGCCGCGTCTTCCTCGCCGGGGACGCCGCCCATTGCCATTCGCCGGTGGGCGGGCGCGGCATGAATCTCGGCATCGCGGACGCGGCCGACCTTGCCGAACGCATCGCCCGGGGCACGACGGCGGGCTACACCGCCGCCCGGCACGCGGCGGGGGCCGGCGTCATCGCCGGCAGCGAGTCGGCACGCAAGCAGATCACCTCGAAGAACCCGCTGAGCCGGCCGCTGATCGTGGCCGCCCTCAGGCTCGTCGGCGCCATCCCCGCGCTCCAGAGGCGGTTCTCGCGCCAGGCGCTGGGGCAGACGGGCGACTGACGGGGCGGTCCGTCCCCCGGCGGGATCAGTCGGCGCGGTCGCGGACGCAGCGGAAGCCGATATAGACGACGGCCATGTCGCGGGGCTTGCTGGCGCGTTGGCCGTTTTTCATCTGGGCCGCGCCATACCACCACGAGCCGCCGAGCGTGCCCTGGGAGGGGCCGTCGCCGGTACGCACCCACTCCCAGACGTTCGCCCCCATGTCGTAGAGACCGTTGACGCCGCGCGCCGTCGCACCCACGGGGGCGTGGCCGGTGCCGCGGTCGAGCCGCGAGGCATGGTCGATGGCCGGTGTCGGCCCGCAGTCGCCCAGGCAATTGGCGCCGGCGGGGCTTTCTCCCGTGGGATACGGATAGGCCCGGCCGCGTTCGAAGGGCGCGGGCGGGTCGGCGCGGCGCTCGGTATAGGCGGCGTCCACCCATTCCTCCGCGGTCGGCAGGCGCTTGCCCGCCCAGGCGCAATAGGCGTCCGCCTCGTCGAAGGTGATATGGACGGCGGGCTCATTGTCGCGGGCCTCGATGCCGAACGGGGTGCGCCAGGTCCACCCCGCCTTCTTCTGCCACCCGGCCTCGTAGACGAGGCCGCCGCCGTCGCGCTCGGCGCGGGTGACGGTGCCGGTCTCGCCGGCATAGCGGGCGAACTGGCCGACGCTCACCTCGGTCCGGTCCACCAGGAGCGCGCCGACGGGCTGCATCGTCGCCTCGTCCGCCAGGGCAGACCGCAAGGAGCCGGGCACGAGCAAGGCCAGCGCGAAGAGCGGCACGGTGAGCCACGGCCCGGGGCCTGCCCGCCCGCGCGCCCGTTGAAATTCCGATCGCTTGCGACACATAAACCCGAGACTACAGTGCCGCGGGTCACCGCGGGAACCCGTTTTTCGCAAGAGGAGCCCATGCGCAAGTTCGACAGGAGAGATTTTCTGAAGACCGGCCTCGGGGCCGCCGCCGCGGCCACGCTCCTGCCGCACGGGCGGGCCATGGCGGAGACCGGCGTGCTGAAGCGGCCGATCCCGTCCACGGGTGAGACCGTGCCCGCGGTCGGGCTGGGCTCGTGGATCACGTTCAACGTCGGCGACGACCCGGTGCTGCTGGGCGAGTGCGCGAAGGTCATGGCGGCATTCTTCGCCGGCGGCGGCACGGTGATCGACAGCTCGCCCATGTACGGCTCGTCCCAGGCGACCATCGGCCACGGCCTCGAGGCGCTCGGCCGGCGCGGGACCGTCTTCAGCGCGGACAAGGTGTGGACCGGCGACGGCGCGGAAGGCCGCGGCCAGATCGGCCGGTCGGCCGCATTCTGGCGGGTGCCGCGCTTCGATCTCGTCCAGGTGCACAACCTCGTGGCGTGGGACGCGCATCTCGACACGCTGGCGGCCATGAAGGACGCCGGCGAGGTGCGCCATGTGGGCATCACGACGTCGCACGGCCGGCGCCACGGCGAACTCGAACGCATCATGGCGGCGCGGCGGCCCGACTTCGTTCAATTCACCTACAACCCGGCCGACCGCGAAGCCGAGAACCGGCTGCTGCCCGCCGCCCGCGATCTCGGGATCGCGGTGATCGTCAATCGGCCCTTCCGGCGCGGACAGCTCACCGGGCGGCTGGCCGGGCGCCCGCTGCCGGACTGGGCGGGCGAGATCGGGGCCAGGAGCTGGGCGCAGGTCGTGCTCAAGTTCATCCTCGCTCATCCCGCGGTGACCTGCGCCATCCCCGCGACGACGCAACCGGCCCACGCCGCGGAGAACATGGCGGCGGCGCGCGGCCCCCTGCCGGACGAGGCCTTGCGCGCGCGCATCGCCCGCGAAATCGAACAGGCGTGATCGAGGACTGGACCAGCTACCGGCTGACGGACTTCATCATGCTGTCCGCCCGGGTGCACGACCGGCAGATCGAACTGCTCAACCAGGGTTTCGCCGGCCTCCAGATCGTCTCCGTGCTCGCGGGGTTATTCCTGATCTGGGCCGGCCTACGGCGGACGCGGGGCGCACAGGCCGTGGCCTTCGCGCTCATCGGCGCCGCGTGGGTCTTCGTCGCCTGGGCGTTCCTCTGGGAGCGCTACGCAGCGGTCAACGTGGTCGGCGCCTATGCCGCGCCGCTCTTTGCGCTGCAGGGGATCGGGCTGGTGGTTTTGGCGCTGTCCGGCGTGCGCATGGGCTTCGGCTTCCCGATGGGGCGTTGGCGGGTCGCAGTGTCGGTCCTGCTCCTCGCCGCCTGCGCGGTCGCTTATCCGCTGTTCTCACTGGCGCTCGGCCGCCCGCCGTTGCAGGCCGAGTTCTTCGGCATGATGCCGGACCCGACGGCGCTGGCGACATTGTGCGTCCTTGCGCTGGCGACGCATCGGGTGCGGTACGTGCTGATGGTGGTGCCTGTGCTGTGGTGTGTGGTGTCGGTTGTGGTGCAGGTGGAGTTAGGGGTGGAGATGGCGTGGGGAGTGATGGGACTAGGATTGTTTGCGAGCATTTTAGCGTTTTCCCCGGGTCAGCGAGCCTCGCAATGAAGTTAGGAAATAGATTGCCAACAGGGCGCATGCTCGCCAGTTGCTAACGTGGTGCCTCACCTAAGCGGTCCTTCTGTCGACGTTCGACGGGATAGTCAGCATCATCACCGGATCTGCATTCCTTGGCTGGCGACTTCTTTCGCGTGTCCTTCCCGCAAGATCGGACCATCGTGACGATCGTCTTCGAGTTCTTCGCCTGCGTCAGGATTGGGTTCAGGTATTTTCTGTCCAGCGTGCGGCGTCGCTCGATCCGAACCATTTATTGCGGCATGAGTAATGGTGGTGTGCGGGTGAAGAGAAATTAGGGAACGACTGAAGCAAATGTTTTCCCGAGGGAACGGAAGCTAGCTCTCGAAACGAGTGCGATACCGATCGCAGGCGAGCACGTCGAACTCCACAATGACCATAATTCGGATTTGCAGTAAGTTCGCATATACTGCAGCTTTTCTAGCCAGCCACTCGCATTGTCTTAGACATCAAATCGAAAGAAGCCGCATGAACAATCCGCTGTTCGCCTTCATCTTGATGCCCTTTGCAGAAGAATTCTCTGATGTTTATCGCTTGGGGATTCAGGAAACGGCAAAAGAAAAAGAAGTCATAGCTGAACGAGTGGATGAGCAGATATACACCGAGAGCATCCTTGAGCGCATTTATCGGCAAATCGATTCAGCTGACTTTATTATTGCCGATATGTCGGGCCGAAATGCCAACGTCTTCTATGAGGTTGGCTACGCCCATGCCAAAGAAAAAATCTGTACTCTCATCACGAAAAGCGCAGACGATATTCCCTTTGATCTCAAGCATCATCGACATATCGTCTACGATGGCCAAATCACCCGACTGAAGGAACTATTGTCCGCAGAAATTGATTGGATCAAGGGTGAGATTGAGAGACGAAAAACAAACACCTTTGAAGTCAAATGCACCGTAAAAGATCCTTTGCTGCAATCGACCGAATACAGGCGTGTGGGCTCTGTCGACTTGATCTTTGATGTCCACAATCGAACCGGTCGGAGAAGTCCCGAGATTGACGCAGTCTATATCTACACGTCTGACAATTGGGAGATCAGGCAATCGAGCAAATCTTGTGGTCATACGCAATCAGACAACGAATTGGTAACGCGCCGTCACATCATTGAAGCAACAACGAAACGTCTGGCCCCGGGAGCATGGATGCAAGTTCGTTGCGAGATGAGAAGAGAATTCTGGCGTAAGTGGACAAACAAAGAGAAACCACAGGACGAGTATCGAGCAAAAGGATTTATCTTGTTTGAGATTTCGACAGCAGAAGGCTCATTCATTGAGCAAGTCGATCTCGATACCACATTCGACGAGATACCGTTTTGAATAACTCGCCGCACAGCAACGACATTGTGCTACACTGCGTCAAATGCACGACTTTGACCATGTGTGATCGAATCATATAAATCTTCTAATTCCAAATCCCAATCGTAATAAACAGTTTGGATAAAGTTAAAACCCCTAAAACTGGACCCTAGTTTACGTTTTCGCTTTTTATGTAACGCCAAATATTTTTTACACAACAACATAATATAATGATTATTTTTTTAAGCTATACAAATGGAGATTCCGAATTTGCAAGTATTCTATCTGAGTACCTATTAAGCCAAGGCCATGAGATTGCAAACTGGGAATATAATCGACCAACAGCCACTGGAAAATCAGTCCTTGATCTTATTGGCGAAAAAATGCAAGCGGCGGAGCTTTTTATCGTTATTTGGAGTCACCAATCAAATAGATCACGACGCGCCGCTGATGAGTTACTAGCCATAAAAATGCTAGTCGACACGGATGACTCCAAATTCATTATCCCAATTATTCTTGACAACGCAAAACCACCATTAGAACTCCTTCAATATTTATTTATTCGATTGGATAGAAAAAGTCCTGATTTTAGCTCAATCGGGGAAGAATTGCTGCTTTTAAGGGATCAAATTGATCTAAATGATTCTAATACTAGCAAGAAACCCCAAAGCCCCAATCTAGAACCACTTCGAAGTGCGCATCAAGAAGGCAAGCTAACACTAGTGTGCGGCGCTGGAATTTCAATCGGCGCAAATATTCCACCATGGAACACCCTCTTAGATAGACTCCTTGATGCGATGTTAACGAGACTGATATCGGGAAAATCAGATTTCGCGGCAGCCCGGTCAGAACTTAATGACATTCGAGAGAATTCCTCCTTGATTGCAGGTCGTTATCTAAAAAATGTACTTAAAGATGATTTTCAGGAAGAAGTTAGAAAATCCCTTTATGAAAATAGCCTCAAAACTTGTCCCATAATAGATGCAATTGTGGATTTATCCCGACCAAAAAGGGGCAAAGCACATCTTGAATCGATAATATCGTTTAATTTTGACGACCTTCTTGAACAAAACTTAAAAACTGCTTCTATTGATCATAAACCAATATTTACCGAAGGTAGCAGAAGTTCTTCTACTGAATTGCCAATATTTCATGTGCATGGTTATCTTCCAAAAACTGGAAAGCTTAACAAAAATAATCAAATTGTGTTTTCAGAAGATTCTTATCATGATCAATTCATTGATCCTTTTAGCTGGTCTAATTTGACTCAACTCAATAAATTCACTCAAAATACTTGCTTGTTTGTAGGCTTGAGTATGACTGACCCTAACCTGAGACGTCTGCTTGACGTGGCAATGAGGCGAGATGGCCAAGGCGGAAAGCGTCATTTTGCTATTCTGAAACGAAGTATTGATTCTTCCAAAAACCGACTGATGGAAAGCTTGCGAGAGCAAGACGCCGCAAGCCTTGGCATTACTATAATTTGGGTTGATGATTTCGATGACATACCAGTTCTAATTAGAGCATTGGTTTGAGGTTTATCATGTTGATATTTGTAGGCTTCGACCCTGAGTATGACTTGGATAGTGTTCCCGCACTGTCGACCTTAATCAACTCAATTCCTGAGCGTTTGCGTTGGTTATGTGCTGTCAGGCATTGCACATGCTAGCAGCCGAATGTTCGCTCATGACGGGAACCGGCGCGAACGTATTTGAATGAAACTTGCAGTCAACTATTGCCCCCCCTACTCCTTCCCCTCTAGCCACCCCCTGACAATCTCCCGGTGCCGTTTCCCGTCATAGCTCGGGAAGTGCCCGCCGTGGACGAGCCGCACCGGGTAGTCCAGCAGGCGCTTCATGCTCGCGACATAGTCCGCCGCGTCGGCGTGGTAGGTGTCCTCGATGAGGGGGCCGTCGTAGACGATGTCGCCGGAGAAGAGGATGCCGGTGGCGGCTTCCCACAGGGCGATGCCGCCCGGCGAATGGCCGGGGGTGTGGACGACCTCGAAATGGCGGTCGCCGAGATCGATCACGTCGCCGTCGTTCACGATGCGGCTGGCGGGGGCCTTTTTCACCGCGTATTCGGCCGAGACGTAGGGGCCGGGCGGCAGGCGGGTGAAGATGTCGTCCGTGACGTAGGGGTCGGCCAGCGTGTTGGCCCGCGTCGGACCGGCGAGCAGGCCGGCCTCGGCCGCATGGACGACGCGGTCGGCGAACTCGTGGTGGCAGCCGATATGGTCGAAATGGGTGTGGCTCGCCACAGCCACGCACGGCCTCTCGGTGACGAGCGGCACGTGCTCGCGCAGGCTGACGACGCCCATGCCGGTGTCGACCAGCATGTCCCGGTCGCGGCCGCGCACGTGCCAGATGTTGCAGCGGTAGAACTCCTCGATGAAAGGCTCGTCGATATGGGTCACGTCGTCGCCCACGCGGCGGATGCGGTACCACTCCTCAGGCCTTGCGCGCTGCATCGGTGCCCTCCTCTTCCCCTGCGATGACGATGACGTTGGCCGGGTCGATGGCGAGCGGCACCGTGGCGCCCGGCTCCAGCCGCAGGCCCGGCGGGAAATGGGCGGTCAGCGCCTGGCGCGCGCCGGGCGGGCCGGCCTCCAGGTGGCAGCGCCTGTGCGCCCCGAAGAAGGACGCGTCGCGCACCGTCGCCTCGCCCAGCGACAGCAGCCCCTCGCCGTCCGCGGTCAGGTGTTCCGGGCGGAAGCAGAGGCTGACCGCACTGCCGGCCGGCGCTTTCACCGCGGCTACGGGAAGCGCCAGGGGTCCGAGCGGCGTCGCCAGCCGCGCGGTGGCCCCGTCCATCTCCTCCACGCGGCCCTCGACGAAGTTCGCCTCGCCCATGAAGGCGGCGGTGAACCGGTTGGCGGGGTGCAGGTAGATCTCCTCCGGCGGGCCCACGGCCTGCAGGCGGCCGGAGTTCATCACCACGATCTTGTCGGCGATGGCCATGGCCTCCTCCTGGTCGTGGGTGACGTGGATGAAGGTGGTGCCGACGCGGCGCTGGATCTCCTTGAGCTCGTCCTGCATCTGGCGGCGCAGCTTGAGGTCGAGCGCGCCGAGCGGCTCGTCGAGCAGCAGCACGTCGGGTTCGACGGCGAGCGCGCGGGCGAGCGCCACGCGCTGGCGCTGGCCGCCGGAAAGCTCGTGGGGCTTGCGCCGGCCCTCGCTCTCAAGGCCGACAAGCGCCAGCATCTCCGCGGCCCGGGCGTTGCGGGCGGACCTCGCCATGCCCTGCATGCGCGGGCCGAAGCCAACATTGTCGATGAGCGACATGTGGGGGAAGAGCGCGTAGTCCTGGAACATTGTGGTCGTCGGCCGGCGCGCGGGCGGCATGGCGGTCACGTCGGCGCCGCCGATCAAGATGCGCCCGTCGGTGGGCCGGAGGAAGCCGCCGAGGATGGACAGGAGCGTGGTCTTGCCGCAGCCCGACGGCCCCAGCAGGACGGCGAACTCGCCGGCGGCGATGCGCAGGTCAACCGCATCGAGGGCGGTGAAGCTGCCGAACCTGTGGGTGACGCCGGAGACATGGACATCGGCTGTCATTTGCGACCCGCCTTTCTGAATACGAGCAGCTCGAGCACGACGACGAGCAGGACCGAGACGAGGAACACGATGGAGCCAACCGCATTGGTCTTCGGGTTGAGGCCCGAGCGCAGCAGGCTCCAGATCTCGACCGGGAGCGTGACGTCGAAGCGCGACAGGAGGAACGCGATGATAAACTCGTCCCACGAGAAGGTGACGGAGAGGAAGTAGCTCGCCAGCAGGGCCGGCGCCAGCATAGGCGCGGTGATCATCCACAGCACCTGGAGGTCGGAGGCGCCGAGGTCGCGCGCGGCGCGCTCCACGTTCACCTGGTGCTCGCCCATCTGGCTGTAGATGATGGCGAAACACAGCGGCATGTTGATCACCGTGTGGCCGATGCCGACCGTCCACAGCGAGCGCGATATGCCGAACGCGTTGAACATCATGAGCAGGCCGAGCCCGATGATGAGATAGCTGACGGTGAGCGGCGCGGTGAGCAGGGCGCGCTGGAGGCCCGGCGCGGGCAGCCGGTAGCGCGCCAGCCCGTAGGCCGCGAGGAAACCGAGCAGGCAGGCGAAGGCCGAGGAGACCAGCGCCACGACGAGCGAGTTGGTGAGCGCCTCGACGAGGCGGCTGTCGGACAGCACGGCCTCGTACCACTTGAGCGAGGGGCCGTTGAAGGGCGGGATGGGGAAGCGCCCGCCCTGGAAGGAGAACAGCACCAGTACGGCCACGGGCAGGAAGATGAAACCGTAGATCAGCGCGGCGTAGAGGCCGGCGGCCCATGTCCCTGCACGCTTCATTTCAGGCCCTCTCCAGCTTCAGCCAGCGGGCGCAGAGCACGTAGACGACGGTGACCACGGCCATGAGCAGGATGGCGAGCGCGGACGCGGTGGGGAAGTCCGCCCGCCGGCCGATCTGCAGCATGATGATCTGCGGCATGACGAGCTCGTTGTTGCCGCCGAGGATCTGGGGCGTGATGTAGTCGCCGATGCACAGCACGAAGGTGAGGAAGGCGCCGACCATGATACCCGGCACGGTGAGCGGCAGGACCACGTGGAGGAAGGTGCGCACCGGCCCCGCGCCGAGGTCGGCGGCGGCACGGACATAGTTCGGCGAGAGCTGCTTGAGGTTGGCGTAGATGGTCAGCGTCAGCAGCATGACGAAGAAGTGGACGAAGCCGAGCACGGTCGCGGTGCGCGTCGAGGCGAGCTCGAGCGGTTCGTCGATGATGCCGATGCCGAGCAGCGTCTGGTTGACGATGCCGTTGCGCGCCAGCACCAGCACCCAGGCGTAGGAGCGCACCACGTAGGACGTCCAGAAGGGCAGGATCGCCAGGATGAGGGCCGCGCGCTGCCAGCGCTCGGGCACGCGCACGGCGATGATCCAGGCCAGCGGGTAGGCCAGCAGGATGGAGATGACGGTGACGGTGAGGGTGATCTCGAGCGAGTTCACCATGCCCTGCAGGAAGTGCGACTTGGCAAAGAAGGCGGCGTAGTTGTCGAGGTTCCAGGTCCGCACCACCTCGGTGCCGACCCGCTTCCACAGGCTCACCACCGCCATGAAACCGAAGGGAACGACGAAGAAGGCGAACGTCCACAGAAGGGCGGGAAGCACGAACCCCGCCGCCTTGCGGCGGTCCCGCACGACCGGACCTTCCGTGGACGCCATCCCCGCTTCCCCTCGGAGGCCGGGTTACTTCTGCAGCATCTCCGCCCAGACGTCCTGCATCTTCGCGTCGAGTTCCCCACTCGGCGCAGGGTAGAGCTGCGAGCGCGACAGGTAGTCCTTCTGGTCGTCCCAGCGCAGGGCGGCCTTCTGCTGGTCGCTCAGCTTCTCACCCGCCTTGGCATTGGCCGGCATGGCCCAGTAGCACGACGAGGTCGCCAGGCGCGCCTGGCCCTCGGGGCTCAGGATGTACTGGACGAACTTGACGGCGAGGTCCTTCTTCTTGGAATCCGCGAAGACGCCGATGGACTGCGACCAGCGCACGCCGCCCTGGTCGGGCAGGATCCAGTCGAGCTCCGGCTTCTCCGCCGTCAGGCCGGCCGTGACCCATTCGCCGCCGCCCACGAGGATGTCGACCTCGCCGGTGGCGATCGCGGTCTGGCTGGAGACGACCTCGCCGACCTGCTTGGACACGCCCTTCATCTCGAAGAGCTTCTCGCGGATGGCCGGCAGGTCGGCCTCGCTCAGGTCGGCGGTCTTCTTGCCGAGCCCGATCGCCACCATGCCCATGACGGGAAGGTAGTAGTCGTAGATCGCGATGCGGCCCTTGTACTTGTCGCTCCAGATCACCGACATGTCCTTCATGTCGGCGGGGTCGACCTTGGTCTTGTTGAAGGAGATGGTGTTGTAGCCGAACTTCTCCGAAATCGCGTAGGTCTTGCCGTCCTTCACGTGGTTCTCGGCCATGACCAGTTCGGGGAAGAGATCGCCCATGGGCAGCTTGTCGGCCGGCAGCGGCGCGAGCAGGCCCGCCTCGACGACGCGGGGCACGTCCACGCCGTCGACCACGAAGACATCCCAGTCGCCGGGCTGCGACTGCTCGATGATGGACAGCGCCGTGCCCGTGCCCTCGTAGTCCTTGAGGTTGACCTTGACGTCATTGGCCTCCTCGAAGGGGCGGATGAGTTCCGGGTCGGTGTGGTCGCACCAGACCAGCGCGTTGAGCGTGTCGGCGGCGTCGGCGCGGCCCGCGAGGGCCAGTGCGCAGGCGGCGGCCGCCGCCATGAGGGCGCCGCGGCGGGTCGTCTTCATCAAGTCTTTCAGCAACATCAACTGTTCTCCCTGCTAGCGTCCGGCCCCTCGAAACAAGGCCGGACAATTCCCTTGATCAAAAAAATGAACCAATTCAATATTCGAGTCAATTGATGCTTCTTCGACCCGCCCCCTTGCGAGACTTCCCGATGACCGGACTGAGAGCGAGACAGAAAGCCGACAGGAACCACCGCATCCTGGCCGCCGCCACCGCCCTCTTCCGCGACCAGGGCTATCACCGCACCAAGCTCGAGACGATTTCGGCCCATGCCGGGATCTCCGTCGGCACGGTCTACAATTACTACGAGAACAAGGGCGACCTCCTGATGGCGATCGTCTCGATGGAGGTGAACGAGGTGCTCAATGCCGGCGTCGAGCTGGTGACCGCGCCGCCGGACGACGTCGAGACCGCGATCAACGCGCTCATGGGGATCTATCTCGACCACTCGCTCTACTATCTCAGCAAGGAGATGTGGCGCGAGGCCATGGCGATCACGACCCGCCAGCCGGAGACCGAGTTCGGCCGCGCCTATCTCGATCTCGACGAACGGCTGCTGCGCCAGATCTGCGACCTCATCCGCCACCTGCAGGCCGACCGGCGCATCCGGCCGGGCATCGACACGGAAGCGGTGGGCGAGATGTTCTTCAACAACATGAACATGATGTTCACGGTCTTCGTGCGCGACGAGACCATGGATCTCGCCCGCCTCAAGTCGGCCATCGCCCGGCAGAACAGGACGCTCGCCACGGCCATCGCCGCGTGAGCCGGCGCGGGGTTTCAGAAGAGGTTCATCTGGCCACCGCCGTCCTTGCCGCCGTCTCCCTCTCCCGCGTCGTCCGTTTCCGCGCCGCCCTCTTCCGCCAGGGGTTCCTGGACGGAGGGGTCATCATTGGCGACCTTGTTGACCCGGTCGCCGATGCGCACCGTTTCGAGAAGGTCGTCGGGTGCGGGGCCGAGCATGGGTCTGAGCGCTTCCGCCTCCGATTCGTGCGTGCCGAGCCAGACGTCGAAATCCTCCGGCTCGACGATGACGGGCATGCGGTGGTGGATGGGGCGCAGGGTCCCGTTCGCGTCGGTGGTGAGGATGGCGGCGGATTCGAGCTCGCTCCCGTCCGGCCCCTGCCAGTGCTCCCAGATGCCGGCCATGGCGTAGAGACCGCCGGCGCGCCGCCGGACGTAATAGGCCTCGCGCTTCTTGCCGCCGCGATACCATTCGTAGAAGCCGTCGGCGGGAAAGAGGCAGCGCCGGCGGCGGATCGCGGTGCGGAAGGAGGGTTTCTCGTAGACGGTCTCGGACCGGGCATTGATGAGCGGGTTGGACGGCGCCACTTCCTTCGCCCAGGACGGCACGAGGCCCCAGCGCACAAGGGCGAATTCGCGCTGGCCGTCGCGCATGCGCACGATGGGCACGGGCTGGGTCGGCGCGATATTGTAGCGCGGGGGGAAGTTGGGATGGCTCATGTAGCCCGCAAACGCCCTGACGGCCTCGGGCGGGGATGTGATTGCGTATCGTCCGCACATTGATCGGCTGGCCCCGATGGTTTCTATAGACTGCCCATAACATAGTTCACGCGCCCGGCGCGTCACAGCCCACGGAATTTCACGCATGTCCCAGCCCCCGCCGCCTTCCGATGCCCGGAGCCTTCCCCGCCTGGGGGTGAGCGTCTGCCTGTGGCGGGCGGGCGAGGTGCTGCTCGTCGAACGCGGCAAGCCGCCCAACCTCGGTCTGTGGAGCCTGCCGGGTGGTCACGTGGAATTCGGCGAGCCGCTGCGCGTGGCGGCTGCGCGCGAGCTCTTCGAGGAGACCGCGCTGAAAGCGGATATCGGCGAGGTGGTTGACGTGCTCGACATCATCCGCCGCGATGCGAACGGGATCATCGAGCGCCACTACGCGGTGACGGTCTTCCTCGCCACGTGGCGCGACGGCGAGCCTCGCGCCGGCGACGACGCAACACGGGCCGCATGGTGCCGGCCCGACGCCATCGCAGACCTGCCGCATACGGAGAACCTGCCGCGTATCCTCGAGCGGGCGCGGGGCATGATCACACCGGATTGATTGGCGATCCGGCCCGGCCTTGTCCAGACTGCCGGTGTCATGGTGAAACGCTTTCACGTCCATGTCGGCGTCCTGCTGACCCTCGCGATGCTTTTCGCCGTCGTCCTCGTGACGGCGGCAAGTGCGGACGATGCTTCGCGCATACGCCAATGGCAGGGGGAAGGCTGGTCGCTGACGGATTTCGAGAAGGCGTCGGTCAAGCTCACGGAAATCCTGTCTGGCGGGCCGCCCAAGGACGGCATCCCCTCGATCGACGAACCCGTCTTCGCCAGCCAGTCCGAGGTGAGCGACCTCGCCGGCAACGAGCCGGTGATCGGCGTCGCGCTCGACGGCATCGCCCGGGCCTACCCGCTGCGGGTCCTGATCTGGCACGAGATCGTCAACGACATCATGGGCGACACGCCGATCACGGTAACCTACTGCCCGCTGTGCAATTCCGCCGTGGTGTTCGACCGGCGGGTCGACGGCCGCATCCTCGACTTCGGCACGACGGGCAAGCTGCGCAATTCCGACCTCGTCATGTACGACCGTCAGACGGAGAGTTGGTGGCAGCAGTTCATCGGCGAGGCGGTCGTCGGCGAATTGACGGGGACCCGGCTCAGGACCATCCCCGCGCGGCTGGAGTCCTACGCCGCGTTCTCCGAGCGCCACCCGGACGGCAAGGTCCTGGTGCCGAACAACCCGTCGATGCGCAACTACGGGCACAACCCTTACGTGGGATATGACGAGAGAACCCGGCCCCTGCCCTTCTTCTTCACGGGCGAGATGCCCGAGGGCATCGAACCCATGGCGCGGGTCGTCGCCTTCCGCGTCGACGGCAAGCCCCGGGCGGTGGCGATGAATCTCCTGGCGGAACGCAAGACCCTGCAGGAGGGCGACGTGACGCTGACGTGGACGGCCGGCCAGAGCACCGCGCTCGGCAAGAGCCGGATCTCGGAGGGCCGCGACGTGGGCAGCGTGACGGCGCAGCGCACCACCGGCGGCAGGACCGAAGACATCGTCTACGACGTGACGTTCGCCTTCGTCTTCCACGCCTTTCACCCCGAGGCGGCGATCCGCCAGAAATAGGCGCACGGCACTCGACAGCCCCGTGTGGAGAACATATTTTCCGGACAGGCGGACACATTGCCGGCAGGGACCGGCGTCAGGATCGATTCACATGCTCAGGCCACTCCTTCGCAGCCTCGCGCTCTGCATCATGCTGGGTCTCGGGGCGGGCAGCGCCGGCGCGCAGGACATCGGCGCACCCTACGAGCAGAAGCTCATGCGGCTGTCGGAAATCCTCGGCGCCATGCACCACTTGCGCAACCTCTGCGGCGCCAACGAAGGCCAGCTCTGGCGCGAACAGATGATCCGCATGCTGGATGCCGAATCGCCGACGCCGTCGCGCCGGGCCAAGCTCGTGCGCCAGTTCAACAAGGGCTACCGGGACTTCCAGCGCTCCTACCGCAGCTGCACCGACTCGGCCTATATCAAGGCCGAGGAATTCGCCCGCGAAGGCCAGGTTCTCTCCCAGGCCCTGGCGCTCGAGCGCGCAGACTACTGAGCTGCGCCGCGGTTCTTCGCGCACTCCGCCAGACATACCGTTTCGAAAATCGATGAAATCGGCAGCCGTTCCCAGGCGGGTCAGCGTCCCGAATATTCGGCCCGCGACCGGTTTCATTTTGCCGGAACCGCGGAAATCGCGTGCAAAACCGGCCAATTACGCGCGTTAACCTTTTATTTACGTTTCCAGCGCCGGTCACATTCGTTATGGTAGCCCTCAGGGATGAGGGAGCCGGCCTTCTGGTTCGGGTTCCGATCGGAGTTGCGGCTTGGCCGCTCGTGGAACTGTGCGTAAACCGGTAGGTCAGTAATGTTGAAGGCAGAAGTCGAGTTAACCGAAGAACAGCAGATCCAGGAGCAGAAGCAGGCTGCACTCAGCTACATTCTCGATGCCTGGGAAGAAGGGGTCTATGACGGAATCGACCCCGACATGCTGGCCACCGCGGCGATCTTCGCCGCCCTGAGCGACATGGTGGCCACCTATGGCGAGGACGCCGTCGCCAACATGACCGACGGTCTGGCCGAACGCATCCGCTACGGCGAATTCACCGTCAACCGCGTTACCCAGTAGCATACCAGACCAGCCGGGCGAGGACGAAGAGTCCGAACAGGACGATCGCCGCGCCGGTGATCCTGTTGAGCAGGCCGACGCGCTCCGCCGTCAGGCGGTCGCGCAGGGCGGTCACCAGTTTTGACAGAAACACCCACCACAACATGCTGCCCGCGAAGACGGACAGGACCAGCACCGTCACGGCAAGATATCCCGGGGACGCCGCCAGACGGTCGGACACGCTTGCGATCATGGAAATGAAGCCGGTCAGCGTGAAGGGATTGGTCAGCGTGAGGACGAGCGTCGACAGCACGACGGCCAGATGCCCGGTGGTGACCGGGCCGGCGTCGCCGGAGACGTCGGACGCGGACACCTTCTGGCGCAGGGTATGGATCCCCATGGCGATCAGGAAAAGCCCCGCGAAGAGCTGGAGCCAGACCGCATAACGGGCCATGAAGGCCGCGATGACGCTCATGCCCGACGCGGCCGCGGCGGCGAAGACGGCGTCGCCCAGCGCGGAGCCGACGCCCGTCAGCACGCCACCCCAGAAGCCGAAGCGCAGTGCGTGGCGGATGCACAGGAAGTTGATCGGGCCGAGCGGCGCGGACGCCGCCAGCCCGAACGCTATGCCCCAGAGCACGAGTGTCATTAGGCCCGATCTCCTCGTTGCGCCTCACGAAGGCGCGTCCGGCGCATGCCCTCCCGACGCGACAGTCCTGAAGTTGCCGCTGGATTGCCGGGTCAGGCCCGGCACAATCGGGGTTGGGGTTCCCGCCCGGTCCCGTGAGAATGACAATGCCCCGACAGATGCCGGGTTTGGAAGGGCGGAGTACATTTTTCCGCCGCATGGGCCGGGCATGCTTGACCGACGGGCTCAATGGGTCAATATCGTCGCCGAGGGGAGGGTCGCAAGTGACCGGAATCAATACGATATGTGGCACCGTCGGCGGAACCTGCATCCGGGCGGCGAGCCTTGCGGCCATGGTGCTGGTCTGCCTGGCGGCGGGTACAGCCTGGGCGCAGGACAAGGACGAGGGCCGGATCGGCGCCGGCCAGGCCGACAAGGACGACACCCGCATCAGCGCCGGCGAGGACAAGGTACCAGCGGTCATCTACGATCTCGAGAAACTGCCGCCGGCCGTGCGCAAGACGCGCGCCTGGCTGATCGCGGCGGCGCGCACCGGTGAGATCGACGCCCTCAGGCCGGCCATCGACAAGAAGGCCGGCACGCCCGCCTTCAGTTTCGGCGGCGATCCGGACGCGATCCGCTACTGGATCGACGTCTCGCGCGACGGCAAGGGTCGCGAGGTTCTTGCCGAACTGCTCAAGGTCCTGTCCGCCGGCTACACGGTGATCGACCCCGGCACCAAGGACGAACTCTATATCTGGCCCTATCACGCCATCTATCCGCTCAACCGGCTGACCGCGCCGCAGGAGGTCGAGCTTCTCCTCCTGCTCAATCCGGACGAGGCACGCACGATGACCGATTCGGGCGTCTATTACGGCTACCGCGCGGGCATCTCCCGCGACGGCGTCTGGCAGTTCTTCGTCGCCGGCGACTGACGCCCTTCGCACCAACCTCCCCGTTTCCCGACCGTTCGCCGGCGTCCGGATACACAACAGAGGTCCGGTGACACGTCGCCCTAATTACACCCGAAGTTCCGGGCGGAGACCCGGAACCCATTGTGCGTCAACCATCAGCCGCCACCGCCAATGGGTCCCGGATCAGGTCCGGGATTTCGAGGGGGTGTCGTGCTGGTGCTCGGCGCGTCGTCGTCCAAACGCAAAGCGGAGTTCTGAACATCCGCCTTCCCATCACCCCCGGGAGTTCCGGGCGGAGACCCGGAACCTATTGTTCCTCAACCATCCGTTGCCACCGCCAATGGGTCCCGGATCAGGTCCGGGACTTCGCGGAGTTGTCTTGCTGGTGCACGGCGCGTCGTCGTCCAAACGCAAAGCGGAGTTACGGACATCCGCCTTCCCAACACCCCCCGGAGTTCCGGGCGAAGACCCGGAACCCATTGTGCCTCAACCATCCGCTGCCACCGCCAATAGGTCCCGGATCAGGTCCGGGACTTCGCGGAGTTGTTTTGCTGGTGCGTACCGCGCCGTTCTCCGAACGCAAAGCGGGGTTACGGACATCCGCCTTCCCAACACCCCCCGGAGTTCCGGGCGAAGACCCGGAACCCATTGTGCCTCAACCATCCGCTGCCACCGCCAATGGGCCCCGGATCAGGTCCGAGACTTCGAGGGGGTGTCGTGCTGGTGCGCGCCGCGCCGTCGTCCAAACGCAAAGCGGAGTTCTGAACATCCGCCTTCCCAACACCCTCCGGAGTTCCGGGCGGAGACCCGGAACCCATTGTGCCTCAGTGATCCGCTGCGACCGCCAATGGATCCCGGATCAGGTCCGGGATTTCGGGTAGTTGCCTAACTTATGTGTGGCGCGCCGTTGGTTGGCCTGGGGCGTCGGCTAGTCGTTGAGGAGGAGTGTGTCCGAGGGGGACCAGGACACGTTGACGTCGTCGCCGATGTCGAGGCGGTGGACGGTCTGGCGGGTTTCGTTCTGCATGACGACGCCGAGGCGCAGGCCCGTGGTCGTCTTGACGAACATGTGGCTGGTGTCGCCGTAATAGGCCCAGTCGACGATGCGCCCGGGCACCGTGACCAGGCCGCTGTCGCCCGGCCGGGCCTTCGAGATGCGCACTTTTTCCGGCCGCACGGCGAGCGAGACCGCTCCCGAGGCGGCACCGTCATGGGGCACCGAAATCTTGCCGATCCCGGTCGCGTCGACGCTCACCCGCCCCCCGTCGACGCCCGTCACCTTGCCGTCGAGCAGGTTCACCTTGCCAATGAAGTCGGCGACGAAGCGATTGGCCGGATGTTCGTAAAGGGTTTCCGGGACGGCGATTTGCTCGACGCGGCCGCCGCGCATGACGGCGATGTTGTCGGCCATGGAGAGCGCTTCGTCCTGGTCGTGGGTGACGATGATAAACGTGATGCCGACATCGGTCTGCAGGTGCGACAGTTCGAGCTGCATCTGCTCGCGGAGCTTGGCGTCGAGGGCCGACAGCGGTTCGTCGAGCAGGAGAACCTTGGGTCGCTTGACGAGGGCGCGGGCGAGCGCCACGCGCTGGCGCTGGCCGCCGGAAAGCTGGTCCGGCTTGCGCCGCCCGTATTCGCCGAGCTTGACCATCTCCAGGGCTTCCCCGACCCGGGTGGTGATTTCCGACTTCGGCGTGCCCGTCACCTTGAGGCCATAGCCGACATTCTGCTCCACCGTCATGTGCGGGAAGACGGCGTAGGACTGGAACACCATGTTGACCGGACGGCGGTTCGGCGGCACGCCGGAGATATCCACCCCGTCGATGAGGATCTGGCCGGATGTCGGGGTCTCGAAGCCCGCGATCATGCGCAGCAGGGTCGTCTTGCCGCATCCCGACGGCCCCAGAAGGGCGAAGAACTGGTTGGCCTCGATATCGAAGGACGTCTCGTCCACCGCCTTCACGTTGCCGAAATGCTTGCTGATATTGCGTATGGAGATGACGGGCTCGGGCATTGTGCACTCCTAGGCGGCGTCGGCCTTGTCAGGCGACTGGAACCGCATGGCGATGACGGTGAAGACGACCGTGATCAGCACGAGGACGGTCGATGCGGCATTGACCTCCGGCGTGACGGAGAAACGGACCATCGAATAGACCTTGACCGGGAAGGTCAGCGTGTCCGGTCCCGACGTGAAGAAGGTGACCACGAAATCGTCGAGCGACAGCGTGAAGGCAAGCAGCGCGCCTGCCACGACGCCCGGCTGCATGTAGGGGAACACGACGTTCCAGAAGGTCTGCCACTCGCTGGCGCCCAGATCCTTCGATGCCTCCTCGAACTCGCGGTTGAACCCGGTCAGGCGCGCGCGCACGACGACGGCCACGAAGGGAAAGGAGAAGGCGATGTGCGCCGCGGTGATCGCAGAGAGGTTGAACGGCCAGATCCAGTCGGTCGGGAAGCCGGTGACGCGGGAGAAGAAGGCGAGCATGGCCACGCCCATGCAGATCTCCGGCACGACGATGGGCAGCGCCATGAAGCCCTCGTAGGCCGACTTCAACGGGAACCTGAACCGCCACAGGAGCAGCGCCACCATGGTGCCCAGGATGGTCGAGATGACGGTGGACACGGCCGCGATGGTCAGCGAATTGACGAAGGCCTCGAAGAGCGAATCGTTGTTCCAGGCCTTCTCGTAGTATTTCAGCGTGAAGCCGCGCCAGACGACATTGCGCCGCGAATCGTTGAAGGAAAAGATGATCAGCGTGACGATCGGCGCGTAGATGGCGAGGAACGTGACGAGCACCACGAGGCGCAGCCAGAGGCGGCGGCTGTAGGCGAGCGGCTCGCGCCGGGCGGAGGAGAAGATGGCCATCACACCTCCATCCCGGACTTGCGCCCGGCGAAGAAAGCGCGGATCGCAAGCGCGCCGAAGGTCGCGTACATGAGCAGGAAGGACAGGGCCGCCCCGAAGGGATAGTCGTTGGCCGCCTTGAACTGGCGCTCGATGACGTTGCCGATCATCTGGGCATTTGTTCCGCCGAGCAGGTCGGGGATCAGGAACGAACCCAGCATGGGAATGAATACGAGGATGATGCCCGAGACGATGCCGGGCATGGTCAGCGGCACCGAGATCGACCAGAAGGTCCGCGACTGGCTGGCCCCCAGATCGAGGCTCGCCTCGAGGTAGGACTTGTCCAGCCGCTCGATGGAGGCATAGAGCGGCAGGACCATGAACGGCATGAACACGTAGACGAGCCCGGCCGTCACCGCGAAATTGTTGTAGAGCAGTTCGAAGGGCTGGAACGGGCCGAACAGCGCGTCCAGCCAGAAGAGCTCGTACAGCCACTCGAGCCCGAAATTGACGAACCCCCTAGTCCGGAAAACCGCGAGGAGCGCATAGGTCCGGATCAGCAGGTTGATCCAGAACGGCAGGATGATCGCCACCAGGAGCAGCGGTTTCCAGCGGTCCTGGCTGAAGGAGATGAGAAACGCGATCGGGTAGGCCACCATCAGGCAGAGTATGGTGGCCAGCACCGAGATCCACACCGATTTCCAGATGATCTTGAGATAGACCGGCGTGGTCAGCGCCCGGATGTAGTTGTCGAGCGTGCCCGTGACTTCGGTATCGACCAGCGTCGTCTGCTCGCCGAAGGACAGGGCCCAGACGATGCCGAGCGGCACGATGAAAAAGACGACGAGCCAGAATGTTCCCGGGATCGCGAAGACCCAGAACGCGAACGGGCTGTTCTTCCAGTTTTCCAAGTTGTCCCCCGGCCCTCACCCGCCGGCACGGTTATCCGCGTCCGGTGCACTGGGGTCCGACGGTGCGTTTCCGCACCGCCGGATCTGATTGTATCGGCAGGCCTCAGGCCGCGTTGATGCGCGTCCAGGCTTCGTCGTAGAGCTTCGTCGCTTCCGCCCCGAGGAAGACCGCGGGTTCGCATTTCGCGATGGTCTCGTCGGAGGGGAAGATCGCCGGGTTCTTGAGGTACTCGTCCGACATCAGCTTCTTCGCCGCGCCGTTGGCCGTGGCGTACTGGATGAAGTCGGCGATCGCCGCGCCTGCCTTGGCATCGAGGATGTAGTTGATGAAGGCGTGCGCGTTGTTGGGATGCGGCGCACCCTTGGGAATGCACAGGCAGTCCTGCCACAGCAGGCCGCCTTCCTTCGGCACGACGAGGGAGATGTCGTCATCCTCTTCCATCACCTGGAGGATGTCGCCATTCCATTCCTGGGCCAGATCGACCTCGCCGGAGGCCAGCAGGTCCTGGCCGTTGTCGTCGGCAAAGACCTTGATGTTCGCCTTGTTGGCGATGATCAGTTCCTCGGCCATCTTGATCTCGGCCGGGTCCTTGGAGTTGAGCGACTTGCCGAGATATTTCAGCGCGTGGCCGATGACGTTCTGGGCATCGCCGAGCAGCGAGACACGTCCGGCGTACTGATCGGAATCGTAGCAGAGCTTCCATGAATCCGGGGTGGCGTCGCCAACCTTGGACTTGCGGTAGCCCAGAGCGATCGTGCCCCACATGTAGGGGACCGAGTGCTTGCGGCCGGGATCGAAATTGGCGTCCTGGAACCGTTCCTCGATGTTGGAGAAGTTGGGGATCTTGTCGTGATCCAGCATCTCCAGCATGTTCGCCTGGAGCATGCGCTCCACATAGTCGTTGGTCGGCACGATCACGTCGTAGCCGGGATTGCCTTCCTTGAGCTTGGCGAAGAGTTCGTCATTGTCGGCGAAGAGGTCCATCTTGGCCTCGATGCCGGTCGCTTCCTGGAAATCCTCGAGCGTCGTCTCGCCGATATAGGTGTCCCAGTTGTAGAAATTGACCTTCTTCTCCTCGTCGGAAAATGCCTTGTAGGGTGCGAATGTCAGCCCCGCGGCAACGGCGCCGGTCCCGGCGAGAAAAGCCCTCCGGCTTGCGGTCATTGGAGAGGTTCTGCGTTTCATTGTTGTCTCCTGTCACTCCCGGGCACGTCCCCTGCCAGCCCGGTTCTTCCGTCTGGCCCCTCAAGGGAGATCGCGCCCGCCTGATTGTTCATGTCACGGGCCACAAGGACCCGACCCGGCACCTCCGCCTCGTTTCGAGCAATGTCATTTTTGACAAACTTGGCGGTACGGTCCAGCGTTATCTTCAGGCCCGATCCTGATTTCGCAGGCACGAACCTCCTGTTATCCAAACCATCCCGGCCGGTCATGTCAAACCGAACCTACACCAACAAGAGGCATGCCTTCGCACCCGTCTGCGGCTACAGGATCGAGGGTCGTGAGATGGTGATCGAGGCGGACGGCAAGAGCGAGCGGCGTGACATCGGCGACATTCGCGAGATCAAACTGACCTATGCGCCGTCGCGCACGCGCCACCGGCGCTACCAGATGAAGGTCCTCTGGAAGGCGGCTCCGATGAATATCGTTCTCAACGAGAGCTATGAGTCGGTGGCGTCGTTCAGCCATGACGATGCAGGCTACAGGTCCTTCGTCGAAGACCTCCACGCCGCCCTCGCGGAGATCGGTTCGAAGGCAAGGTTCCGCAGCGGTTCGACCTGGCCGGCCTACCTCGGGATGGGAGCGTTCCTCCTGACGGTCTTCGGCTTCCTCGCCTTCGTCATGCCCCTCATGCTGAAGGGCTACGGATCTTTGGGAAACTGGTTCAGGCTCTTGCTCATCGCCGTGCTGCTGCCGACGCTCGCGCTCTATTTCTACCGCAACAGGCCGGCATCCTACGACCCGGCCAACCTGCCGCAGGACGTGCTGCCCGCGCCGTGAGGCCGCTCAGGCCGGTTGCAAGGTTTCGAGGAAACCCATGGCCTCGCCACCGGACGGCTGAAGCAGTTCGTCCTCCCACATGACCCGGCGGCCGCGAATGATGGTGCCGCGGGGCCAGCCGGTGACCTCGACGCCGTCGAAGGGCGTCCAGCCGCAACGGCTTTCGATCCAGTCATTGGTGATCGTGCGGCGGGCCTTCATGTCGACCACGGTGAAATCGGCATCGTAGCCTTCCGCGATGCGGCCCTTGCGGGCGATCTGGAAGAGGCGCGCCGGCCCGTGGCTCGTCAGGTCGACGAAGCGCTCCAGAGTCAGACGCCCCGCATTCACATGGTCGAGCATGACCGGAACGAGGGTCTGGACGCCGGGCATTCCCGAGGGCGACGCGGGATACTCCGCGGCCTTTTCCTCCAGCGTGTGTGGCGAGTGATCCGAGCCCAGGACGTCCGTGAGCCCGCGTGACAGCGCCCCCCACAATGCGGCGCGGTGGCGTTCGTCGCGCACCGGCGGATTGAGCTGGGCGAGCGTGCCCAGCCTCTCGTAAGCCTCGGGCGCGGCGAGCGTCAGATGGCTCGGCGTCATTTCAACGCTGGCGACATCGCGATTCGCGGCCAGCAGCGAAAGCTCGTCCGCGGACGAAATGTGGAGCACGTGAATCCGCTTGCCGGCCTCGCGGGCGAGCCTGACGAGACGTGTCGTGCACGACAGAGCGGCCTCGGCGTCGCGCCAGACCGGATGGCTCGCCGGATCGCCGGCGACGCGCTCGTCCTTGCGTTCGTTCAGACGGTACTCGTCCTCGGAATGGAATGCCGCCCGCCGCCGGATGTTGGCCAGCACTTCGGCGACGCCGCCGTCGTCCTCCACCAGCAGGTTGCCCGTGGAGGAGCCCATGAAAACCTTCACGCCGCAGCAGCCCGGCAAGGTTTCGAGTTCTCCGAGTTCGCCGGCGTTCTCCCGCGTGCCGCCGACATAGAATGCGAAATCGCAGGCCATGCGATGGTGCGCCCGCGAGACCTTGTCCGCGAGTGCGGCCTCGGTCGTGGTGGTCGGGTTCGTGTTCGGCATCTCGAAGACGCCGGTCACGCCGCCCATCACCGCGGCGCGGCCGCCCGTCTCGAGGTCTTCCTTGTGCTCGTTGCCCGGTTCCCGGAAATGGACCTGGGTGTCGATCACGCCGGGGAGGACATGCAGGCCGCGCACATCTACCATCTCGGCGGCGTCGGCCGCACCGAGGTCGCCGACGGCCGCGATTCGCCCTCCACGCACACCGATGTCACGTGGGCCCGCACCGTCGTGGGACACGACCGTGCCGCCACGCAGGATCATGTCGAATGTTTGCGTCACCTTTTCCGACCTCCTTGCTGACTGCGTCCGGCTTACGTAAATCTAGGGTCCAAAGCAAGCATCACAGGTGGCTTCAATGACCTCCCCCCGATACAGCCTTCTGACAGGACGAGGCGTCCTCCGGGTTTCCGGCCCGGAGACACGGACCTTTCTGCAGGGACTCGTCACGAACGACGTCGCGCGCCTCGACGACAAACCCGCCATGTCGTCCGCCCTGCTCACCCCGCAGGGCAAGATCCTGTTCGACTTCCTGCTCGTGCGCGACGGCGACGACGTACTCGTGGACTGCGCGGGCGTGCACCGTGCGGATCTCGCCAAGCGCCTGACATTCTACAAGCTGCGCGCGAAAGTCGACATCACCGACGAATCGGACACGCTTTCCGTCGCCGCGTTCCGGGACATCGATCAGACCTCGCCTCTTGGGGATGGCCTGATCGTCTTCACCGACCCGCGCCTGCCGGAGCTCGGAACCCGCGTGATCGGGCCGGACGCCGGCATTCGCGACATGGCCGAGGCGACCGGCGCCGTGGAGGTCCCGGAGGAGGACTATACGGCCGAACGCCTCAGGTCCGGGGTCGCGGAAGGCGGGCTTGAACTCGAAAGCGGGCAGTACTTCCCGCATGACGTCAATCTCGACCAGCTGGCCGGCGTCGACTTCCGGAAGGGCTGTTACGTCGGCCAGGAGGTCGTCTCGCGCATGCATCACAAGTCGACGGTCCGCAAGCGCGTTCTCCCTGTCAGGCTCGGGAGCGGGGCATCCGCGGCCGGCAGCGAAATCCGCGCCTCGGGCAAGCCGATCGGGACACTGCTGGCCGACGGCGGCACCGACGGGCTGGCGCTGTTGCGCCTCGACCGGCTCGAAGCCGCACTTGCCGAGGGAGCAGACGTCACCGTCGACGACCGCAGCGTGACGGTCGTCAAACCCGCCTGGGCGAAATTCGACGTTCCCGGCGCTGCGGATTCCGGATCGTGACGCACCTGCACGAGGATGGCCGCAGCCGATGCACCTGGCCCGGAACCGACGCTCTTTACGTGGCCTATCACGACGAGGAATGGGGCGTGCCGGAGTATGACGACCGGCAGCTTTTCGAAAAACTGGTTCTCGACGGTTTCCAGGCAGGTCTTTCCTGGATCACGATCCTGCGCAAGCGGGATGCGTTCCGGGCGGCCTTCGACAATTTCGAACCTTCGGTGATCGTGCGTTACGGACCGGAAAAGGTGGAGAGCCTGATGCAGGACAGCGGCATCGTGCGCAACCGCTCGAAGATCGAGGCCACGATCGGAAACGCCCGCGTCTGGCTCGACATCATGGAAGGGAAAGGGTTCTCGAACTATCTCTGGGACTTCGTCGACGGGCGGCCTCTAGTCAACCGGTTTGCCGACACGGCCGACGTGCCCGCGGAAACGCCGCTGAGCCGAACCGTATCCAAGGACCTCAAGGCACGCGGCTTCCGTTTCTGCGGCCCGACGATCGTCTATGCCTTCATGGAAGCGGTGGGCATGGTGAACGATCATCTCGAAGGCTGTTTCCGGCATGGCGAATGCGCCGCGATGGCGAAGCGCTGATGGCGGCGTCACGCGCAAAACGAGAGGACGCCCCGCGCGCCTGGCAACGCATGCTGAGCGGCCGGCGTCTGGACCTGCTCGACCCATCGCCGCTGGACATAGAGATCGAGGACATCGCGCACGGTCTCGCAAGAGTGGCACGATGGAACGGGCAGACGAGCGGCAATCACGCGTTCAGCGTGGCGCAGCACAGCCTGCTGGTCGAGGAGCTCTGCGCCCATTTCCGGCCGGGGCTCGATCGCCGCTGGCGGCTGGCCGCCCTGCTCCATGACGCGCCGGAATACGTCATCGGGGACATGATTTCCCCCTTCAAGGCCGCACTGGGCCTCGACTACAAGACGTTCGAGAACCGTCTCATGGAAGCGATTCACAGGCGGTTCGACTTGCCTCCGGCCCTCCCGCGCGACATATCCGATCTTGTAAAGCGCGCGGACCGGGCTTCCGCTTTTCTGGAGGCGACGCAGCTGGCCGGTTTCACGGACACCGAAGCGGCCCGCATTTTCCGGCGTCCGCGCGGACTTGCCGGCAAGCAGTGCGCCAGGTTCTTCGAACTGTCACCGTCCAGCGTGCAGACTGCCGAAAAGGATTTCATGCGCCGGTTCAGACACCTTCAGTGACACCGGGAAAGGAGAGCCATGATCGTCGTTTGTCCGCTGAGCGCCGTCGACAATGTCCTCCGGCTCTACCGCCCTGGCCGGCTCGTCACGCTGATCAACCAGGACATGATGATCGAGACCCCGTCCGGCCTGACACCGGAAAGCCATCTCAAGCTGACGCTGAACGACATCAGCCAGCCCACCGAGGGCCTCATCGCCGCAAGGCAGGGTGACGTGGCGCGCCTGATCGACTTCGTCGACGGATGGGATACGTCGCAACCTTTGGCCATTCACTGCTGGGCCGGCATCAGCAGATCGACCGCGGCGGCATTCGTGACGCTGTGCCGGCTGTTCCCGGACATGGACGAACACGAGATCGCCCGCCGGTTGCGGAAAGCCTCGCCGTCCGCCACGCCGAACCGGCTCATCGTCCGGCATGCGGACGCGATTCTCGGACGCGAAGGGCGGATGATCGCAGCGGTGGAGAAGATCGGGCGCGGCGCGGATGCGCGCGAGGGCAACGTCTTCACGCTTGACCTGACGGGAACCGCCGGGGACTGAAACAAGCCCCCGGGGACACGGTCGGCTGGCCGTCAGCGGAAGCTGCTGGCCGGCTCGATGCGTGGATTCGTGGTCTTCAGGATGTTCGAGTTGCGCGCGACGGAACGGCTCTTGCTCTTCCGCGACGACCGCTTGCTGGCGTACCTTCTCTGCTCGGGATAGTAGAAGATATGCCGCCCGATCTTGCGCACCTTGCGCATTTTCCGAGACCAGTCGGGGCTTACATAGTCGGCATGATAATGCGTCGCCGTCCGGATCACGTGCGCCTTCTTGCCGTCCTTGACGAACGCCTTGGCGAGCTTGACCGAGTTGCGCCACAGACGAAGATTGCGCGCCTTGTCCGACTTGCCGTCGCAGGCAAACGAGAACTGGCAGGCATTGCGCATGTGATCGTTCTGGAACACCACGCCGCAGACGGTGTCGGGATAGTTCTTGTGGGCCACGCGGTTCATGACCACGCCGGCCACGGCGATCTGACCGAGGGTCGGTTCACCGCGGGCCTCGTGATAGATCGCCTGGGCCATGCAGTGAATTTCGCCGGTCAGGCGCTTGCGCCGCTTGGCGAATTCCGAACGCGCCTTGGGAGACGCCTTCGCGAGCGTGAGCAGCTTGGCGCGCGACGGCGCCTGGCGCTTCAGCGGTTGCGGCTTGTCGAGACCGACAAAACCACCGATCCGGTCCGACTCGCCATCCTGGCTGTCGCGAAGCTCGCCGGGAAGCGCCGACTTCTCTGCGGAGATCGGATCGTCCGTGAGCAGCACGGCCGGCCGGCCGAGGCTTTCGGAGTCGCTGCTTCCGCGACGCAGTAGATCATCCACGTCGGGTGCGGCGGGAACGAGGCTTGCAAGCAGTCCACGCTTCTTGGAGGCGTCGGACTTGCCCGCCTTGGCACGGATGATCGGCTTGGACTTGCCGATACGATCCTGGTCCTTGGCAACGGCGACACGGCCGATGCGGTCCTGGTCCTTGTCGAGGGGATCGGCGGACGCGAGGCTGGCTTTGCCGATGCGGTCCTGATCCTTGTCGATGTCCGATCTGGCGTCCTCAAGGGAACCGCGCAGAAGGGATGACTTGCGCATCGCCGATGCGATGGTCTCGGGTGCCGCCTCCCAGTCAGTCGAGGCAACCGAACGCGCGGCTGCCTGCTGGCCGAGATGGTTTCCGAGAATGGCTCCTCCGCTGAGCACACTGATTCCGGCCAGTACGAACGGAATGCAGCGCTTCATCCGGGCTCTCCGCGCAGAATATATCTTTGCCGTGGGCTCCATCGAGCGCTGGTTCTCCCCTCTAGTAGGAACCTAATCTGAACCTACGACAGCCCCTGCCATCACGCAGCAGAAAACTCGCACAGATTCGCTTTCTTCATCAGAGTAGCCGTCAATCGGTTTACCACAGGTTAACCATGCCTGCAACACGACGAAAACCGTTTTCGGCGCAAGTATCCGGCAGGGTTAACGTCTTGGCCTAACGCAGTTTTTTGCTCCCGCGACAACTCCGAAAAAATTCAGTTTCGGGACGACTGAGTCCCTGTTTGAGACATCTCTTCACGCCGTATTGCGTCAATTTGCCCGCCAATCGCCATCTCCCTGGAGAAGGGACTCGCACCTTCCTCCAGAATCAGCGCCTGCCCTGCACGATCGATGCCATCCATGCCGTATCGCGCAAGCACCGCATCCTTGAGCCAGGATTTGGCCTGATTATGACGGCGGCGGGACAATCTTCCGTTTTTTTTCAGCCAGTCCGTGTGCCTGTCCACGGTCCCGGCCAGTTCCTCGACGCCATCACCGTCTTCCGCGGACACCAGGAGGACGGGCACCCGCCAGTCCTCGATGTCCTCGCGCTCGAAAAGACCGAGCGCGCCCTCCAGATCAGCGGCCGCCCGTCTCGCCGGCGCGCCGAGGTCGGACTTGGTGACCGCAGCGATATGCGGGATCTCCATGATTCCCGCTTTCATGAATTGCAGGCTGTCTCCCGATCCCGGCTGGACGCAGAAGAGAACCGTGTCGGCGACCACCGCGATCTCGGCTTCCGACTGCCCGACGCCCACGGTCTCCACGATCACGATGTCGAACACCGCACGCATCAGGACGACGCCGGCGACCGTATGGGCCGACAATCCGCCGAGTCTTTCGCGCGCGGCCATGGAGCGGACGAAGACACCGCTGTCTTCCGGGTCGGTCAGCATGCGGGTGCGATCCCCCAGGAGAGCGCCGCCCGAGCGCCGCGAGGACGGGTCGACGGCGATGACGCCGACCGTCCTGCCCAGCCCGCGCCAGTGGGCGATCAGCGCGTTGACCAGGGTCGACTTGCCGACGCCCGGCGGCCCGGTGATCCCGACCACCTGGGCGCGCGGTGCATCAAAGGCCTCGTCGAGCAGCGCCACGGTGTCCGCCGACGTGGCCCGGCTTTCAATCAGCGACAGGGCCCGCGAGAGCACGGCCTTGCCGCCCTCTCGCACGCCCGCCAGGTCCGGTGTCCTGCGCTCGGCGGCCGCCAAGACTAGTCGCTCCTGGCAACGTCGCCTGCGAGGGTCGCCTGGGCCGCCGCGAGCCGGGCGATGGGAACCCGGAAAGGCGAACACGAGACGTAGTCGAGGCCGACGTCCTCGCAGAAGCGGACGGACTGCGGGTCACCGCCATGCTCGCCGCAGATGCCCAGCTTGATGTCGGGCCGGACGCTGCGCCCGCGATCGACGCCGATGCGGACCAGTTCACCGACACCGTCGGCGTCGATGGTCACGAAAGGATCGGTTTCGAGAATTCCGTTGCGCGTATAGTCGCCGAGGAACGAAGACGCGTCGTCACGGCTGATGCCGAAAGCGGTCTGGGTCAGATCGTTCGTGCCGAAGGAGAAGAATTCCGCGGTTTCCGCGATCTCGGCGGCGCGCAGGCAGGCACGCGGAAGCTCGATCATGGTGCCGACGAGATACTCGACTTCGGTCCCCGTTTCCCGGGTGACCTCGTCGGCAACCTTGACGATACGTTCGCGGATGATCTCGAACTCCGCTTTCGTGGCGACGAGCGGCACCATCACTTCCGGCACGACCGGCTTGCCGGTCTTCCGGCCCGCCTCGACGGCCGCCTCGAAAATGGCGCGCGCCTGCATCTCGCTGATCTCCGGATAGGTGATCGCCAGCCGGCAGCCGCGATGGCCGAGCATGGGGTTGAGTTCGCTCAGTTCGCCGACCCTGGCGCGGAGGTGGGCCGCATCGGCGCCCATGGCCTCGGCGACCTGCGCGATTTCCTCGTCGCTATGTGGCAGGAACTCGTGCAGCGGCGGATCGAGCAGCCGGATCGTCACCGGAAGGCCGGACATGATCTCGAACAACTCGATGAAATCGGCACGCTGCATGGGCAGGATCTTGTCCAGTGCGGCACGGCGGCCCTCCGGGGTCTCCGACAGGATCATCTCGCGAACGGCGACGATGCGGTCGGCATCGAAGAACATGTGCTCGGTGCGGCTGAGGCCGATGCCCTCCGCGCCGAAGTCCCGGGCGGTCCGTGCATCGAGCGGCGTTTCGGCATTGGCCCGGATGCCCATGCGGCGGACCTCGTCCGCCCAGGCCATGAGCTTCCCGAAATCGCCGGAGAGCTCCGGCTTGATCATCGCCACGGTGCCGCGGATCACCTGGCCGGTCGTCCCGTCGATGGTGACCACGTCGCCCTTGGACAATTCGCCGGCCGCACAACGCATGGTTTCGGCCTGATAGTCGATGTAGATTCCGCCCGCGCCGGAAACGCAGGGCCGGCCCATGCCGCGGGCGACGACCGCCGCGTGGCTGGTCATGCCGCCGCGCGTCGTGAGAATGCCCTCGGCGGCGTGCATGCCGTGGATGTCCTCGGGACTCGTCTCGATGCGCACGAGGATAACCTGCTCGCCCTGGGCCTTGAGCTGTTCGGCCTCGTCCGAATTGAAGACGATCCGGCCGCAGGCGGCCCCCGGGGATGCCGGCAGGCCCGTAGCCAGGACATCGCGCGGCGCATCGGGGTCGAGGGTGGGATGCAGCAGCTGGTCCAGGGATGCCGGATCGACGCGCCGGACAGCCTCCTCGTGCGTGATCAGGCCTTCGGCCGCCATTTCCACGGCGATCTTGAGCGCGGCCTTGGCGGTGCGCTTGCCCGATCGCGTCTGGAGCATCCAGAGCTTGCCGTCCTGGACGGTGAACTCGAGATCCTGCATGTCGCGGTAGTGACCCTCGAGCTTCTCGTAGATCGCCTTGAGCTGGGCGAACACTTCCGGCATCAGGGCTTCGAGCGACGGCTTGTCGGAACCGGCCTCGACGCGGGCGGCTTCCGTGATATTCTGTGGCGTGCGGATCCCGGCCACGACATCCTCGCCCTGGGCATTGACCAGAAACTCGCCGTAGAGCGACTTTTCGCCCGTGGACGGATTGCGCGTGAACGCGACGCCGGTCGCACTCGTCTCGCCCATGTTGCCGAACACCATGGCCTGGACGTTGACGGCCGTGCCCCAGCTTTCGGGGATGTCGTGCAGCCGCCGGTAGGTTTCCGCTCGGGCGTTGCGCCAGGAATCGAACACCGCGCCGATGGCGCCCCAGAGCTGCTCGTTCACGTCCTGCGGGAACGGTTCTTCCAGTTCCTCCTCGACGCACTCCTTGTAGCGCGTGATGATCGTCGACCAGTCGTCGACGGTCATCTCGGTGTCGAGTTCGTAGCCCTGCTGTTCCTTGTAGGCCTCCAGGATGTCCTCGAAATTATAGTGATCGACCCCGAGGACCACGTCGGAGTACATCTGGATGAAGCGTCGGTAGCTGTCATAGGCGAAGCGCCTGTCGCCGGAACGCTCGGCGAGGCTTTCGACGGTCTCGTCGTTGAGGCCCAGGTTGAGGACGGTGTCCATCATGCCGGGCATGGATGCGCGCGCGCCCGAACGCACCGATACCAGAAGGGGATTGCTGCTGCTGCCGAACCCGGCGCCGACGAGTTCTCCGACATGGGCGAGCGCCTCCACGACCTGGCTGCGCAGGCCTTCGGGATACGACTTGGCGTTGTCGTAATAGGCCGTGCAAACTTCCGTGGTTATGGTGAAGCCCGGCGGCACCGGCAGACCGAGATTGCACATCTCGGCCAGGTTGGCTCCCTTGCCGCCGAGCAGGTCGCGCATTTCCGCGGCCCCGTCGGCGACACCATCACCAAAGCGGTAGACCCACTTCTGTCCGGAAGCAGACATTGTCTTCTTACCCTTCGTCAGTTTTCAATCCTGGAAAAATCGGCGACGGCCCGCGTGGCCGCGCGAATGTGAGAAAGCAGGTTCAGGCGGTTGCGCCTGACGTCGGAATGATCCGCGTTGACCGTGACGTTGTCGAAGAACGCGTCCACGGGCTGGCGCAGTTTCGCCAGTTCCGTCATCGCGTCGGCGAACCGTTCCTCCTCGACCGCAGAGCGCGCGGCGGCCGTGACCCCGGCGATCGCGTCGGCCAGGGCGCGTTCCTCGTCCTGCGCGAACAGGTCGGGATCGGCCTCGCCGTCGTGGGACACGCCGTCCTTCTTTTCCTCGATGCGCAGGATGTTTTCTGCGCGGCGCGTTCCGGCAAGGAGGTTTTCCCCGTCTTCGGTCGCGAGAAAGGCGCCGAGCGCCTCGACCCTGCGCACGATCATAAGCAGGTCGTCCTGGCCGCCGAGCGAAAACACCGCGTCGATGAGATCGTGCCGCGCGCCCTGGTCGCGCAGATAGACCTTCAGGCGGTCGGCGAAAAACGCCAGAAGTTCATCGTCGCCCTCGACGTTTCCGTCCGCCGGCCAGTGCTCCGCCACCATATCCGGCGCGATCTCGCCATAGACCGACGCGGTCTTGGCGAACCATTCCTTGAGACCGAGGCGCAGCTCGTTCTCGAGCACGAGACGAATGACGCCGAGCGCCGCGCGGCGCAACGCGTAAGGGTCCTTCGACCCGGTCGGTTTCTCGCCGATGCGGAAGAACCCGACCAGCGTGTGAAGCTTGTCCGCCAGGGACACGGCCACGGACACCGGCTCGCGCGGCACCGCGTCGCCCGGGCCCTGCGGCGCGTAATGCTCCGCGATCGCCGCGGCCACGTGCGGCGCAAGGCCGTCGGCAAGGGCATAATACTGGCCCATGCGGCCCTGGAGTTCGGGGAATTCACCGACCATTTCCGTCACCAGATCGGCCTTGGACAGCAGTGCGGCGGTTTCGCAGTCGGTCCGGTCCGCCCCCGGCACGTGGCCTGATAGTCCCATGGCGATGCGCGCGATGCCGTGCGCCTTGTCGTGGACGGTCCCGAGTCTGGCGTGGAAGATCAGTTCGTTGAGTCGCGGCAGCCGGCTTTCCAGCGACGAGGCGAGATCCTGCTGCCAGAAGAACCGGGCATCGGAAAGACGGGCGCGCAGCACGCGTTCGTTGCCCGCCACGATCGCCGTGCCGCCATCCTCGGCCTCGAGGTTGGCGACCATGACGAAATTCGGCGCAAGCTTCCCGGTCGCCGGATCCTTGAGCGTGAAATACTTCTGGTGCGTGCGCATGGCGCTCACGAGCACCTCGGGCGGCAGTTCCAGAAAACTCTCGTCGAAACCGCCCATCATCGTGACGGGCCACTCGACCAGCCCGGAGACCTCGGCCAGCAGGCCGTCATCCTCGTTCAGTTCGAGCCCGCGCGCGAAGGCCAGGTTCTTGGCGTCGTCGAGGATCGAATCGGCCCGGCGGCCGGAATCGAGCATCACGAAGGCGCGGTCCATCGCCTGCTCGTAGTCGTCGTAACGGCGGCACTGGACGGGATCCGGCGCCATGAAACGATGGCCGCGGGTCATGTCGCCGGCGCTGATACCGTCGACCTCGAAGGCAACGGGTTCGCCGTCGAAAACGCAAAGGATCGAATGAAGGGGGCGCACCCAGCGCAACTGTCCGGCACCCCAGCGCATGGACTTCGGCCAGTGAAAGCCGCGGATAACCTCGGGAACGATCTCGGCCAGAAGCTCGGGAACGGGGCGGCCTTCCCGTGCGATCACGGCAACGTAGAAGGCGCCCTTCTTGTCCTCGCGGGTTTCCAGTTCGTCACGGGACATGCCGACGGACCCGAGAAATCCCTCGATCGCCCTGTCCGGCGCGTCGACGCGCGGGCCCTTGCGTTCTTCGCGCGTATCGGGCTGGCGGGCGGGGAGACCCTCGACCGAGAGCACAAGCCGGCGCGGAGTCGCGTGGGCTCTCGCCCCTTCGTACACGCAGCCCGAATCGACGAGTGCGTCTGTCACCGCCTTTTTCAGGTTGTCCGCGGCGGCGCGCTGCATCCGTGCCGGGATTTCCTCGCAGAACAGCTCGAGCAGGAGTTCGGCCATCACGCGCCCTCCCCGTCGGCCGCAGCACCGGCCTGGGGCGATTGCAGCCAGGCCTCGGCGCACTGCTTGGCAAGCCGGCGCACCCGGCCGATATAGCTTGCCCGTTCGGTCACGGAGATCACGCCGCGGGCATCGAGCAGGTTGAAGAGGTGGCTCGCCTTGAGGCACTGGTCATAGGCCGGAAGCGCAAGGCCGTGGCCGATGAGGCTGTCGCACTCGGTTTCGGCGTCCTCGAAATGGCGCAGCAGGATGGACGTGTCGGCGTGCTCGAAATTGTAGGCCGAGTATTCCTGTTCCGCCTGCAGGAAGACGTCCCCGTAGGAGACGCGCGCGTCCCCCTCGCCGCCATTGAAATTGAGGTCGTAGACGTTCTCCACGCCCTGCACGTACATGGCGAGGCGTTCGAGCCCGTAGGTCAGTTCGCCGGATACGGGCGAACAGTCGAAGCCGCCCACCTGCTGGAAATAGGTGAACTGGCTGACTTCCATCCCGTCGCACCAGACCTCCCATCCCAGGCCCCAGGCGCCGAGCGTCGGGCTTTCCCAGTCGTCCTCGACGAAACGGATGTCGTGATTGGCCGGGTCGATGCCGATGGCGTAGAGACTCTCGAGATAAAGGTCCTGGATGTCCTGGGGCGACGGTTTGAGGATGACCTGGAACTGGTAGTAGTGCTGCAGCCGGTTCGGGTTTTCACCATAGCGGCCGTCGGTGGGCCGGCGCGACGGCTGGACGTAGGCGGCATTCCAGTGCCGCGGTCCAAGCGCGCGGAGCGTGGTGGCGGGATGGAACGTACCGGCGCCGACCTCCATGTCATACGGCTGCAACAGGACACAGCCATAGCCTGCCCAGTAATTCTGCAAGGTAAGGATCAGGCCCTGGAACGACCTGGTCGGATCGAGGCTGCGCGCGCTCGTCTGCGTGGACGTGGACATCGAATATCCCGGCGTGGTGAGAATCCGGTACTGAACCCAGTGGACCTGCCGGCCCGACAGCTTTTCGCAGATGCGAAAGGGCACGGTCGGCGCAACCTAGTCGCGCCTCGGACGCCGGTCAAGCGGTGCGGCCGGGCGTGACGATATGTTTCATGGGAAGTATCGCCCCGGCCGGTGAGGCCGGGGACTTCGGCACGAAGAAAAGCCTCCCTCCGGAATGCAAGGTGCACCCGGAAGGAGGCTCTTCGTGTGTGTCACGTCCGGCCGTCTGTCAGGCCGGACGGGGACTCCGGTCAGCGTACCCGGAAGGACGAGATGGCGTCGTTGCGCTCGCCTCTGAGACGCGGGACATTGCCGCTGACGGTCCGGCACCAGCCGTTGAACCGGTTGTGCTCACAGACCTGTACCGAGCGTCCGCCGGACACGCGAATCGACGAGATCCGGTCGTTCCAGCCACCGGTCATCCTGCGGGCGCGCTCGCCGGCACCGGCGCAGAAGCTGTCGCCGCGGAAACCGTGGTGTTCGTAGAAGCATACCCGCCCGGCGCGGTCACTACCGCGGCCGTCACGGTTGCGGCCTGTCCGGCGGTCCATCACGCGGTAGGACGAGATGGCGTCGTTGCGGTTGCCACGCAGACGCCGCACATCGCGGTCGTAACGTTCGCACCAGCCGTTCTGGCCGAAGTGCTGACAGACACGCACGCTGGCGCCACGACCGACGGCGATCGAAGAGATCCGGTCGTTCCACTTGCCGGTCATGCGGGCATCGCGCTGTCCTGCCGACCGGCAGAAGCGCTCTCCGCGGAAGCCATGATTCTGGTAGAAGCAGACTTCACCCGCCCGGGCGTGGCGGCGCGGCCGACGTTGTTTCTCCTGTTCGCCGATGATTGCATTGAGCGCGAAGTTG
Organism: Hyphomicrobiales bacterium; assembly: GCA_965227875.1. Lineage (GTDB taxonomy): Bacteria > Pseudomonadota > Alphaproteobacteria > Rhizobiales > JAJFHC01. The sequence goes on along the minus strand of OZ245783.1, from coordinate 3,065,477 downwards.
ATGATGCCGATCCCCAGCCGTTCGCCGACATCGGCGACGCGGCCACCGCGTTCGCCGTCGAGATAACGCGCGGATACCCAGCCGTTGCGGCCCCGATAGGCCGTTTCGCACCATCGGTAACCTTCGGTGCACCCGAAGACGGGCACGCTGCGTCCTTGCGGGATGGTCAGGATCACGCGGTGCCCTGTGCCGGGTCCGGCACGCATGTTGAGATCGACAGTCGTGCGTGCACCGGCGTCCTGCGCCATGGCCGACCCTGTCGGCATGACGGCCGCGGCCGCGCCGAGCGCGGCCAGACCGGCCAGAATTCCAGTTCCGAGGTTCAATGTTTCCTCCTATTCCGGTTGCGGTTTGTCCACCTGCCCCATGCCCGGTGAACGTCCTGCCCGACCAATCGTTCCGGAAACGGGCGAACGCACCCGGCCGGAACCGAGCGGGCCTCCGCGGTGAAAGGGAGAGAAACCTCGATGGAAAAGTTCGGGCAGCCGGCGCGCGCGCCGGCCGCTCTGGATATCACTTGCCGTGCCGCTCGATCGCCTCGACGATCATCCGGCGGGCGGTTTCCGCACCGAGCCAGTCGTCGATCCTGACCCATTTTCCGGGCTCGAGATCCTTGTAGTGCTCGAAGAAATGCCGGATCTGCATGAGCGTGATTTCCGGGAGGTCGGAATACTCGAGCACGCTGTCATAGCGTTTCGTCAGGTGGGTGGACGGCACCGCGATGATCTTCTCGTCCTGACCGGCATTGTCCTCCATCACGAGCACGCCGATGGGGCGGACGTTGATGACGCAGCCCGGCACGAGCTGGCGGGTGTTGCAGACAAGGACGTCGATCGGATCGCCGTCCTCGGACAGGGTGTGCGGAACGAATCCGTAATTGCCCGGATAGGTCATCGGCGTGTGCAGGAACCTGTCCACGACGAGCGTGCCGGCTTCCTTGTCGAGTTCGTACTTGATGGGCTGGCCGCCCACGGGAACCTCGACGATCACGTTGACGTCGTGAGGTGGATTGTTGCCGATCGAAATGGCGTCTATGCGCATGGGCTTCTTCCTCGGTACTGTGCGGCGCTGCTGCTGATCAGAGTCCGTAACGCGACCACAAGGCGCGCTCTTCGGCCGCCGCGAGCATGTCCGCGGCAAGCGACCCCCGGACCGCGCCGGCCAGCGACTCCATCACCGGCAGTGTGGTATCGGCCCCGAATCGCCGGCGCAACCATCCTTTCGGCTGATTCACGAGGCGCAGGCGGACCTTTTCGCCGAATCGCTCGCGCATGACCGTGCGCATGTCGCCAAGGCCGTCGACGAGACCGAGTTCGCGCGCCTTCGTTCCCGACCAGAACGCACCGGAGAAGAGTTCATCCTCCTCTCCCTTGAGGGCCTCGCCCCGTCGCGTGCGCACGAGGTCCTTGAAGGATTCGTGGACGTCGAGCTGGAGCGTCTTGAGCCGGTCGACGTCGGCATCCTTTTCCGGTTGGAACGGGTCGAGGATCATCTTGTTTTCCCCCGACGTGTAGACCCGGCGTTCCACGCCGAGCTTCTCCATCGCACCGACGAACCCGAAACCTGCCGAGACGACACCGATCGAGCCGATGATGGAGCTTTCATCGGCGTAGATCTCGTCGCCCGCACAGGCCAGCATGTATCCCCCGGACGCCGCGACGTCCTCGGCAAACACGATCACCGGGATTTCCTTTTCCTCGCTCAGGGCGCGGATGCGCTTGTAGATGAGCGCCGACTGCACGGGCGAGCCGCCCGGCGAGTTCACGGCGAGCGCCACCGACTTCGCACCGCGGACGGAGAACGCCTTCTCCAGCGTCTCCGCGCAGCCGGCGAGCGACAGGCCGGGACGAAGCGGCGACACCATGCCGATCGCACCGGACAGCCGGACAACCGGAACGACGGGCACATCGCGCCTCAGGCGCGCGGGAACAAGCTTCTTGATGAAATCTTTCATGGAGGTCGATCCGTCCGGTGCGGGTTCAGTTGAGGTCACGACTGCACATAGGCCGCGCGGCGGCATGTCTCAAGCACCGGGTGCCTGGAAAACGCCGAGCGCCCGGCCTTCGCGCAACACGGACTCGATCTCCGGGACATATCCACCAGCGGCATCGTGGAGTGCGATTCCGCGCCACCAGCGCGCGGGTGCGCGGCTTGCCTTGACCGCATGAAGAAGGACGAGATTGGCGGGCCGATCCGCACGGGGATGAACCGGCAGGATCTGGAGGTCTCCGAACCGGTTTTCGCAGGCCCGAAGCAGACGGCCGATGGCTTCGGCCCGGTGAATCAGGGTCAGCCGGCCCGACGGCCGCAGCACCGTCAGCATGTACTTGAACCAGCCGTCGAGGTCTCCCGGCGCCGCCGTCCGGGCGCGCCCGCGCACCGGGTCGGGAGAACCGCGGCTTTCGCCGCTGTCGAAAAAAGGCGGGTTGGCGATGACGTGATCGAAGGATTCCCGCGCGATGCCCGCGGCTTGCGATGACGCGAACGGCCCCAGCAGGTCGGCGCACACGAAATCGACGCGCGCGGCGAGCGCGTTCGCCTCGGCGTTGCGGCCCGCAGCCGCGCAGAGGCCCGCGTCCACTTCAACGCCGGTCACCCGCACGCCGTCCACCCGCGCAGCAAGGCACAGAGAGGGCGTGCCGACCCCCGCACCCGCCTCGAGCACGGTGTCTCCAGGATTCGCCGGAACCGCGGCGGCCAGAAGGACGGCGTCGATGCCCGCACGGTATCCCTTTCGCGGCTGTTCGATCTCCAGCCTGCCACCGAGAAAGGCGTCGCGGGTCCAGTCCGCGTCAGGTGCTCTTGTCATGGTCGATCCCGAGATCGTCGAGCAGCCTGCGGGCCTGGGCGAGACTGTCGTCATCGACCACGATGCGGCGCGGCAGAATGCCGAGGCTGCCGTCGACGACGCTCATGTGAGTGTCGAGAACCGCGTGCGGCACGTCGGCATCGCGCAGCACGGACTCCAGAAAGGAGAGCAGCACGGGGTCGTTGGTGCGCAGCAGTTCCTTCATGTCGGTCGGTCTCTCCGGTTCAGCGTCCAATCGTCGCGCTTGCCGCGTCGGTAGGCTAATCCTATGGTGGCCCGGAACAACAACTTATCCTGCGGAGAACAGAGTGGGCGTCGTCGTTTCCCTCGAAGGTGAAAGGGACCGGAAAGCCTCTATCCAGAAACTCGTGGACCTTGTGTCAGACGGGATGGAGCGGGTCAACAAGGTGATCATCGACAGGACGCTGTCCGACGTGGAGATGATCCCGGAAGTCGCACAGTATCTGATCGATTCCGGCGGCAAGCGCCTCCGGCCGATGGTGACCCTCGCCACGTCGCAGATGTGCGGCTACAAGGGCGACGATCACGTCGTGCTCGCGGCGAGCGTGGAGTTCATGCATACCGCGACCCTGCTGCACGACGACGTCGTCGACGAAAGCGAGATGAGGCGCGGCAAGGCCGCCGCCCGCATGCTCTGGGGCAACGAGGCCAGCGTGCTGGTGGGCGACTTCCTGCTCGGCCAGGCCTTCCGGATGATGGTCGACACCGGGTCTCTCGACGCGCTGCGCATCCTGTCCACCGCCGCGGCGGTCATCGCCGAGGGCGAGGTCATGCAGCTCGCGGCCGCGAAGGACACCTCGACCACCGAAGACGAGTATCTCGCCGTCATCACGGCCAAGACCGCGGCCCTGTTCGCGGCCGCCGCGGAGATCGGTGCGGTGATCGCCGACCGCCCGCGCCAGGAACACTCTGCCCTGCGCTCGTTCGGACGCAACCTCGGGCTCGCGTTCCAGCTCGTGGACGACGCGCTCGACTATTCCGGCCAGCAGGCACTGCTCGGCAAGCGCATCGGCGACGATTTCCGCGAAGGCAAGATCACGCTCCCCGTGGTGCTCTCCTTCCGTCGCGGCGACGAGAGCGAACGCGAGTTCTGGACCAGGTCGCTGCAGGGCGGCGAGGCCACCGACGCGGACCTGGAAAAGGCCATCGCCATCATGGAACGTCACGACGCGCTCGCGGACACGATCAAACGGGCGCACCACTACGGCGCGATGGCGCGAGACGCCCTGGCGATCTTCCCCGACAGCGCGTACAAGTCGGCCCTTCTCGAGGCGGTCGACTTCTGCGTGGAACGCGCCTACTGAGCGATATCGCTCACGATGTTGCCGTCTATGCCCTGATCAGCAAAGAGTGCACGCTGTTCTGGCGGGGTATCGAATCCAAACTGACGTGCAGGTCCAATCTTCATGCAATCGCTGACCGCTATGGAAACTCACGGCGACCTCGTGTAAAAACTTGATATGCGAAAAGTCGTTTCGGTTCTTTTGCTATCAGTCATATGCGTGGCCTGGTTTTTCCCGGCGTCTGCGATGACACATGTCGACTTCCTTGAACCGAATCCGGACCCAGTAATCATTTCGAGCAGCGCGAGCGAGTGCGATCGAAGTGTAAACCACTCGCAACACGAGCGAGTGAATTGCGCGGCGGAATGCCATTTTCTGGCGCCGTTCCCCGGCACTCAGCTTGCTCCCGCCCTGCCCAGAGAAATAGTAACTGCCACCAGCCATCTTGCTGTGAGCATGAGCTACCCCTTATTCCGTCCTCCCATCTCTCTCTGATCGACTGACTGCGTCGGCAAGGCGCAAGGAACGATCAGCTTAGAGAGGTAATCATGCTTTCCAAAAGAAGCTTTTTGCTTGGCGCAGGAGCCTTGGCGTTGGTGCCAGCAAGTACGGCTCAGGCGCACAAGAAACACGTGGCTATCGCCAAGAAATACATGCCACAGAACGTTCGCTTCGGCGGCCATCCGCCGGGAACAATCGTTATCGACCGTCGAAATCATTTCCTCTACCTGCAACTGACGCCCAGGATAGCCCGAAGATACGGCGTTGGGGTCGGTAAAGCTGGTTTGGCTTTTCGCGGGAGCGCTACAATAGGCCGAATGGCGAAGTGGCCGAGTTGGAGACCAACAAAGAACATGATTCGGCGCGAGCCCCGGAAGTACGCCAAGTACGCTAACGGCGTCCCGGGCGGCCCGGGAAATCCACTCGGATCGCGCGCGCTCTACCTTTACCGAGAGAACCGCGACACGCTTTACCGCATCCACGGCACAACTCAACCGTCATCAATTGGGCGATCTGTGTCCAACGGCTGCATCCGGATGATCAACGCACATGTCGAGGACCTCTACAGCCGCGTCTCCATAGGCGCAAAGGTGGTAGTCCAATGACAGAACGACGACCCCAAACCCTCCCCGCGTTGACTGCCGAGTCCGGGGTACCGAAAGTCAGAGGGGGCAAGATCAAGACCGAAGACGCAAAAAGAAGCGGTCGCTGGCTGATGATTGCGTGTGGCGTTCCCATGGCAGTCGCCGCAGGCCTGTTTGTCTGGCAAACGGCCTTCAATGTGGCATGGAGCCAAGGATTTTACGCGCTTGCCCCGTTAATCGCATGCGTCGGTGTGCATCTCTTGATCCACAGGTTTTCGGAACATCGCTGCAGTTCAAACAATCATGCAAAGACGAAAGGGGATGACAATGCATAAAAAACTAACAGTTGTCTTTACGATGGCCTTTTGCGCCGGCTTTCTGACCTACGAGCCGGGTAATGCTTCACAGGTCGATCCCGCGAAGAACATAGTGGTGTTCAAGACGCCCTGGTGTGGCTGCTGCGAAGAATGGATCAAAGCGGTCAGGAAGGCCGGTTACCGGATCAAGTCGACTGACCTGCAAGACCTCACGTCTGTAAAGCGGCAAAGCAACGTTCCAGAGGAACTCGAGGCCTGTCACACCGCCAGCATCGGAGGTGACCGAAAATACATCCTCGAAGGTCACGTGCCGCTCGAAGCAATAGACAAACTGATGCGCGAACGACCGGACATACGCGGCATCTCGACGCCTGGAATGCCGGCAGGATCTCTTGGAATGGGTTACGACAAGGACGCGCATTACACAGTGTACGCATTTTCGGCGACCGCCAATACCAAACCGACGGTGTTCTACGAAGCGGGCAAGAAATAACGGGTCGGCATGTATGGCACGAACGGGCAGCTCCTGGTTGCTCGTCCAACTCGTGCGAAACGCGGTCGCGGTACATAAAACAGTCGGATCGATTGGTCTGTGGCCACCGACCAACGCGGTGGAAGCGTCGGATGAACAAATTACTTGTTTCGCTGATGAGTGGAATTGTTCTCTCGTTCAACGCCGAACCGTCTTCGGTCGCGGCCGAGCGATACACTGAAGACCAGGTCAGAAAACTCGCGCAGGAAGCGATCCTGGAGAACCCAGATATCATACAGTGGTCGATCATCGCGAAGCTCAAGGCAGACATAAGCCCGCCCGAGATCGATCGGCACATCCGCCTCGCGATGAGACTGGCCCAGATGCTCCATAACACCGTTACACCTGCTTTCTTTGTCCGAAGTGGGATTCTCGTCGACTCAAGTCGTCTGATGGCCAAGGAGGCATGGTTTTGAACCAAGCCCGGCAGGTGAATTACGAATGAGGTTTCCTATGCCAGCCGTTACTCGGCGCAACGTTCTTGTTTCTGCTGCCGCCCTGGCTGCTGGAGGCGCGGCCTACCTTGCACTTGGAGGGCGTCCCAATTTTTCGCAAAGGGATATCGCCACGCGACGCCGTCTAACCATGCCGCCGTTGATGGATGCGACCGCGACGGGAACGTTCGACTTAACCTCCCAATCAGGGACGACTGCATTTTTCGCAGGGCGTTCAACTGAAACAATTGGCTTCAACCAGCCGTTTCTCGGGCCGGTCGTTCGCATAATGAAGGGACCGTTGCGCCCGACCATTGTGAATGGATTATCGTGGCCGATAAGCGCGCACTGGCACGGCCTTCTTGTGCCTGGCATATATGACGGTGGTCCACATCTGGCTATCAGACCAGGCAAGTCGTGGACTCCGGATATGCAGATTTCACAAGAACCGTGTACGGCTTTCTTTCACACTCACGTCCATGGAAGGACGGCCCGGGATGTCTATGCAGGACTTGTCGGTGCCATTCATGTGGTCGACGGGAAAGATGCGGAACGAGCCTTGCCGACGGACTATGGCGTCGACGACCTTACGCTCATTCTGCAGGATCGTCGTTTCTCGGATGCCGGTGAGCTTGAGTACGCAAACTCGATGATGGACATCAGGCACGGAATGACAGGCGACACGATATTGGTGAATGGCCAGGCGAGAGCTGTTGCGGTTGTGCCTAAAGCGATTGTCCGCCTGCGGTTGATCAACGGGTCGAACGCTCGGATTTACCGTCTGTTTTGTGATGACAAGCGCCCTATGCACCTTATTGCAACAGATGGCGGTTTTCTTCCTGCGCCTACAACCGTTGACGAGTTGCGCCTTTCACCTGGAGAACGAGCGGAGGTTCTGATCGATTTTTCCGATGGGTCCGACATGACCTTGGCGAGCGCAGGCGATCCCAATGAAGGCATGGGTGCCATGATGGGGCGGGCACGCGAAATTCTGGAGCAAATTTCTGGCGCGCGCCAGTTTCCCGTCCTTCCGTTCGTTGTGGACGAACAACTTGCGACAAGGATCACGAGCATCCCCGACGAACTTGGAGGCACATTGCCGGATCTGCACACTTTGGCTCCGACCGCCGTGCGCCGCTTCTCTCTCGACATGGGCATGGGCATGGGCATGGGCATGATGGGTGGTGGCGCGACGCAACAGTTTGCGATAAACGGTCGACCGTTCGACATGGATCGTATCGACGAGCGGATAAAGTTGGGCAGTACCGAGCGCTGGATCATCTCGTCAGATATGCTTGTTCACCCATTCCACGTGCATGGCGCGTCTTTCCAGACCGTCAGTGAATACGGCGGCAGTCCGCGCCCGGAAAGTCGAGGCTGGAAGGACACTGTCGTAATCGACAGAGAAACGGAGCTTTTGATCCGATTCGATCATCCTGCGGCCGAAGAAAGCCCGTTCATGTATCATTGCCACATTCTCGAACACGAGGACGGCGGAATGATGGGTCAATTCACCGTAGGATAGTTAGTCTTCCACTGTCTCGGTTCTCATGATTGATCCGGAATTTTTCCTACATAATACCCGGCATTGCATCGCCGAGGCGTTCCACATCAGCGTCGAGCGCGCCTACTGAACGAAGATCTAAGGTTTCAGGAGAACCGGGTTTCGCGCACCCACCAGAGCGGGTTTTCGTCCTGCAGCCGGGCGGCCGCCATGGCCGCGTCGTCGGCCGTCGCGAAAATGCCGAAGCAGGTCGGTCCGCTTCCCGACATCCGCGACACCAGGCATCCGTCACAGGAAAAAAGCGCATCCTGGACATCCCCGATCTCGTAGACCATGGCGCAGGCCGGGACTTCGAGATCGTTGCGCGTCGTGCGCAGATACTCGGCGAGATCCTCGACTTTCGAAAAGGCAACCCTTGGCAGCGGCGGCGTTTCGACGGGAAAGACCATGCCGGGCGCAAGCCCGAGCGCGGAGAAGACCGCGGCGGTGGGTACGGGCAGTCCGGGATTGACGAGCACCGCCGGGACCTCGGGCAGTACGTCGAGCGGTTCGACGATGTGTCCGATCCCCTTCATCACCGAGGCGCGCGGCTGCAGACACACATTGACGTCCGCACCGATGCCCGCCGCGATCTGGTGGAGGGCCGTCTGCGACGCCTCGTGACCGTAGAGTTTCAAGAGCGCCCTGAGACAGGCCGCGGCATCGGCCGATCCGCTGCCGATTCCCGCGGAGACCGGAAGGTTCTTGGTCAGCCGGATGGCGGCGCCACCGGGAAGGGACTTGATGCCGTGAACGAGGGCCCGCGCCGCCTGCAGCACGAAATTATCGTCCCCGCCGGGAATCTCCGCGGCGAACGGACCGTCGATCTCGAGGGTGAAATCCGCAGCGGAGGATACGCTCACGGTGTCCGCCAGATCGGCGAAACACACGATGCTTTCAAGCGTATGGTAGCCGTCCTCGCGGCGTCCCTTCACATGCAGCGTCAGATTGACCTTCGCCGGGGCCGCGACCTCGACCACCTCGTCCATGCCTTGCCCTCGAACTGGGTTCCGGAAGTCGTCAGGACTTGTCCTGCGACGAGGATGCGGAGGTTTCCTTGCCCGGTTCCTCGGGTTCCATCCCGTGCTCGATCTTGTGTTCGATCTTCTCGAGGTTTTCGGGTTCCGGTTTCAGCTTCTTGGCATGGTTCCACTGGAACCTTGCCTCGAGCTTCCGGCCCACCCGCCAGAGCGCATCCCCGAGGTGGTCGTTGATGGTCGGATCGTCCGGCCGGAGTTCGACGGCCTGTTCGAGGTAGCGGACGGCTTCCTCGTACTGCTTCATCCGGTAATGCGCCCAGCCGAGACTGTCGACGATATAGCCGTCATTGGGCCTCAGCTTGACGGCCTTGCGGATCATCTCCATGGCTTCCTGCAGGTGCAGGCCCTTCTCGACCCACGAGTAACCGAGGTAGTTGAGAACGAGGGGCTGGTCCGGGAAGAGCTCCAGCGCCTTCTTGAAATCCTTTTCCGCCTTGGGCCACTGCTTGGACCGCTCGTAGGCGATCCCGCGCGAGTAGAACAGCCTCCAGTGGCGCTGCTCGACCTTCTCGATCAGCTCGATGGCGCGGGCGTAGTACTCGGCCGCCTCGAGAAACTTTTCCCGGTTGCGCAGCAGATTGCCCATGACCGTGAGCGGGAGTTCGTCGCGCGGGTTCTTGCCGATCAGGCTCGTGAGGATGGCGCGCGCGGCTTCCACCTTGTCGAGCTTGTCGAGATTGTCGGCGATGTGAATCTCGGCGTTGCGCCTCAGCGGCGAATCCTCCGGAACGGACTCGTAGGACTCTATGGCCAGTTCGCGCTGGTTCATCTCGGTGTAGATGTCGCCGAGAAGGGACCGGCCGATGATCAGGTCGGGATGCGCAAAAAGCGTCATCTGGATATAGATGAGCGCGACGTCGATGCGTGACTCGTCGGCCACCGCACTGGCCACGCCGAAAAGCGCTTCACCCATGCCCTGGGCCCCGGACGCGATCATTCGCTTGGGAACTTCACCGGCGCGGTTGCGCTCGAGCGCGGACAGGATCAGCGGCTGCTCGGGCGACCCCGAAAGAAACGCCTCGTAGATCCGCGCGGCCTCTTCGGGCTTGCCCGTACGTTCGAGAAAGTTCCCGTAGGCCTGGACGAGCCTGAGAGACGACCCCAGCGCCTCGTAGGATCTCGCATAGCCTTCTGCCGCCGCCTTGTTGCGGCCCGCGAAATCATTGATCAGGGCGGCATGAAAGGGGCCGAAGATACCGAACGTGTCCGTGTCGCTGATCGACTCCAGCGCCTTGATGGCATCGTCGGTCCTGGCTTCCGCCTGGTATGCCCAGGCCGTCAGCAGGGCCGAGATGAGCTGGCCGATGGAGCCGCGATGTGCCGCCTCGAAATGCTTACGGGCCTCGGCGTATCTCTTGGCGCGGACGTCCGCAAGACCGAGAACGGCGTTGCCGATACGGTGGTTGGGGTCGTGCTCGAGCAGGTTGCCGGCGAGCTTCGTGGCGTTCTCGAAGTCGCCCGAACTCACTTCGAGCAGAAAGGCGTGTTCCAGGATATAGGCGTTCTCGGGATCATCCTCGAGCGCCCTGAGATAGTAGGCTGCCGCCGCCTCGTTTTCACGCTGCCCGCCGGCGAATCGGCCGGCAAGGTAGTTCCCTGAAAGGGACATGGCGAAGGGCTGTTCCGGCGCGGTGTCGGCCCGTGCGGGCGCCTGCGGCGTCCACAGGCAAAGGCCGAACGCCAGAACCGCACCAGCCGCTATGCCGCCCTGTCCGAGGAATTTCCGGTCACGGCGTCGGGACGGGGCGGGCTGGGATGCGTTCATGGTATGGGTCGGTCCTGCAGGTGAAAAGATCGCCTGAATGTTCCACGCGCAACGTAAACAGGCGGTAACCCGCAATATAACACGAATCGCCCCTTCGGTAAGGGTGCGAGAGCCCCGCGTCACATATTGGGATAGTTCGGCCCGCCGCCACCCTCGGGCACCGTCCAGTTGATGTTCTGGGCGGGGTCCTTGATGTCGCAGGTCTTGCAGTGCACGCAGTTCTGCGCGTTGATCTGGAAGACGGGATTGGCGCCATTGTCGTCGGTCACGACCTCGTAGACTCCGGCCGGGCAATACCGCTGGGCGGGTTCGGCATATTTCGGCAGGTTTTCCTGGATCGGGATCGTCGGATCCTCGAGCTTGAGGTGGACGGGCTGGTCCTCCTCGTGGTTGGTCGCGGAGAGAAAGACCGAGGACAGCTTGTCGAACGAGATCTTGCCGTCCGGCCTGGGATAGTCGATCGGCTTGCTCCGCGACGCCAGCTTGAGCGTCTCGCTGTCGCGCTTGCCGTGCTTGAGGGTGAACGGCAGGCCGATGCCAAGATTGTTCATCCACATGTCGATGCCGCCGAGCGCCACGCCGCCGATGGTTCCGAACCTGCTCCACAGCGGCTTGACGTTGCGGACACGCTTCAGGTCCTTGGCCACATCGGACACGTCATAGGCCTCCTGGTAGGCGGTGAGTTCGTCGCCCGACCGGCCCGCGCCAATCGCCTCGAAGGCGGCCTCGGCCGCCATCATGCCGGTGGCCATGGCGTTGTGACTGCCCTTGATACGCGGCACGTTCACGAAGCCCGCGGAGCAGCCGATGAGGGCGCCGCCCGGGAACGTGAGTTTCGGCACGGACTGGAAACCACCCTCGGTGATCGCGCGCGCGCCATAGGCGATCCGCTTGCCGCCCTCGAACGTGTCGCGGATGGAGGGATGGGTCTTGAACCGCTGGAACTCGTCGAACGGCGAGAGATAGGGATTGCTGTAGTTGAGGTGAACGACGAAGCCGACCGAAACGAGATTCTCGTCGAAGTGATAGAGAAAGGACCCGCCGCCGGTGGAGAAGTCGAGAGGCCAGCCGAAGCTGTGCTGGACGAGCCCCTTGCGGTGCTTCGCCGGATCGATCTCCCAGAGTTCCTTGAGGCCGATCCCGAACTTCTGGGGCTCCCGGCCCTCGTCCAGTCGGAATTTGGAAATCAGCTGCTTGGCAAGCGATCCGCGCACGCCCTCGGCGATGAACACGTACTTGCCGTGGAGTTCGATGCCGGGCTCGTGGCTATCCTTGGGTTTGCCGTCCCGGCCGATGCCCATGTCGCCGGTGGCGACGCCCTTGACGCTGCCGTCCTCGTTGTAGACCAGTTCCGCTGCGGCAAAGCCCGGGTAGATCTCCACGCCCAGGGCCTCGGCCTGTTCGGCGAGCCAGCGGCAGACATTTCCCAGGCTGGCAATGTAGTTGCCGTGGTTGTTCATCAGCGGCGGCATCATGAAGTTCGGCAGGCGGACATGGCCGGCCGGGCCGAGGACCAGGAAATGGTCGGCGGTGACCGGCGTGTCGAGCGGCGCGCCCTTTTCCTTCCAGTCGGGAATGAGCCTGTCGAGCGCGACCGGATCGATCACCGCCCCGGACAGGATATGTGCGCCGATCTCGGAGCCTTTCTCCAGTACGGTCACCGAAAGCTCGGTGTCGTTTTCCATGGCGAGCTGGCGCAACCGGATCGCCGCGGACAGGCCCGCCGGGCCGCCGCCCACGATGACGACATCGAATTCCATGGATTCACGTTCTGGCTGATCGCTCACATGCGCCTCCCGTTTTCTTGTCCGGACATGCCGGCCAGAAGGGTAATATTGCCTGCCCGTCAGGGGACGCAACCCCAATTGCGACATTCCGCTGCCGGGAAACGTTGCTATACTTGCCATAGGCAGACACGCTGCAACCGCTCCGGCGGGCCGGCGGCGCCACGTTTTCGACGGATCCGGACTTCATGCCGCAACAGCCTCACAGCCGTGACGACTTGACCGCCCTGTTGCGCTGGCATGCCGACATGGGTGCGGACGAGGCCCTGTCGGAAACACCCGTCGACCGTTTCGCCCTGTCCGCCGAGATTCTCGAAAGCAGCCAGTCCCGGCCCCGGGAGGAAAAACCCGCGCCGCGCCGCGAAACACGGCCGCCCGCCGGGTCCGCTAGGACGGCAGCACCCAGGACGGCGACCAGCGACGCCGCAGTCCAGGACGCCCGCGCGATCGCCGCGGCCTGCGATACGCTGGACGCGCTGAAGGACGCGCTCGCCGCCTTCGACGGATGCGGTCTGAAGAAGACCGCGAAGAACCTCGTCTTCGCGGACGGCAATCCGCAGGCGCGGCTGATGCTCATCGGCGAGGCCCCCGGCCGCGACGAGGATATCCAGGGCAAACCCTTCGTCGGCCGCAGCGGGCAGTTGCTCGACCGCATGCTGGCCGCCATCGGCCACGACAGGACCAACAGCTACATCACGAATGTCATTCCATGGCGCCCGCCGGGCAACCGCGCCCCGACGCCCGCGGAAACCGCGCTCTGCCGGCCGTTCATCGAACGCCAGATCGAACTGGTCGATCCCGCGGTGATCGTCTTCCTGGGCGGGGTGTCGGCCAAGGAAATGCTGGCGACGACCACGGGCATCATGCGCCTGCGGGGATCGTGGAACGACTATCCTCCGGGGACCGGCAAGTGGCGCGCCATGGCGACGCTGCATCCGGCCTACCTGCTGCGCCAGCCCGTACAGAAGAGACTCGCGTGGCGCGATTTCCTCGAGATTGCCGACGCGCTTTCCGCGAAAGACTGAACCCTTCATCCAGCCACAGGACAGACCATGCCCAGAATCGACGAGTCGCGCCCGTTCATACCGGTCAACATCGCGGTGATGACGGTGTCCGACAGCCGCAGCCTCGAGGACGACAAGTCCGGCGCCACCCTGGCGGACCGGGTCAAGGCGGCCGGACACGTGCTGGCGGACCGCAAGATCGTGCGCGACGAAGTGGACGAGATCCGGGCGCAGGCGCGTGACTGGATCGCCGACGAGGGCATCGACGTGATCCTGTCCACCGGGGGCACCGGACTGACCGGGCGCGACGTCACACCGGAAGCCTTCGAAGCGCTTTTCGAGAAGACGATAGACGGCTTTTCGACCGCCTTTCACATGATCAGTTTCAACAAGATCGGCACATCCACGATCCAGTCGCGGGCCACCGCCGGCGTGGCGGGCGGCACCTACATCTTCTGCCTGCCGGGTTCGCCCGGCGCCTGCAAGGACGGCTGGGACGAGATCCTCAAGAACCAGCTCGACTACCGGTTCATGCCCTGCAACTTCATCGAGATCATGCCGCGCCTCGACGAACACCTGAAACGCACGAAGAGCTGAGACCCCGGCATCAGAACCGGGCCGGATCGTTCTTCCTGTAGCGGTCGAGGTCTTCGGCGGTGTCGATGTCGTCGCGCTCGGCGACGAACGCCACGCGGCGGCCCTCGAGGTTGGCAAGGGTGTCTTCCAGCGCATGGCGGCTTGACCAGCGGACATTGTCGAACATCCGCAGGACCCTGGGACGGCGCCGCTGGCCGACGAGCCAGTAGCCGCCGTCCGGTGCGGGGCCGAACACCGCGTCATGCGACCCCAGAAGCCTGAAGGCGCCGGCGATGTCCCGCCGCGTGATGCCAGGAATATCCGTTCCGATGATCACGACCGGCCCGCACGGCAGCCCCCGCATGAGACGGTCCATGCGGGTGCCGAGATCACCCGTTCCCTGCCCGACGGCCGGCACCCGGGGCGGCCACGGAGCGTCGCCGGCGGCCGTGTCGGGCGCAACCGCCAGGACCGTAGTCCAGCGCGTGTCCCCGGCGAGCCGTCCGACGGTCGCGAGGGCGAGATTGCGATAGAAAGCGGCCGCACTCGCCGGTCCGATATCGCGGGCCAGGCGGGTCTTCACCGCACCCGCGCGCGGTTGCTTGACCATTATGGCGAGGTGGTTTTCGGGCACGCGGCGCTAACCGTAGAACCTGGCGATGCGATGCGGCGGCACCTTCATGAAATAGAGGCCGAGGCAGGCGAGGTTCCTGAGGCTCCTGCGGATGAAACCGTCGCGCCGGTAACGCGAGGCGCTGGTCAGCGCCTTGTGCGGGATGCGGCGCAACCGGCCGCGACCGATACGCCGGACGATTTCGACATCTTCCATGAGCGGCATGTCGGAATATCCGCCAAGCTCGCGGTAGAACTCGCGGGAGATGAGCAGTCCCTGATCGCCATAGGGCAGGCCGAACAGAGCACAGCGGGCGGCCACACCGTATTCGAGCAGCCGTGCGGGCAAGGCGCCGGAGTCGAGAGCGAACCGGAAATAGCCCGCCCGGCGATGGTCGTCGTTCTCGATGCTCGACTCCACGAAGGACAGCACGGACCACTCCCAGCCTTCCTCAAGCACCGTGTCGGCGTGGAGGAACAGCAGCCAGTCGGACCGGGCGACATCGCCGCCGGTGCGCAGCTGGCTGCCCCTGCCCTTGCGCGCGGCGATCACGGTGGCACCGGCGAGGTCCGCAAGCATGCGCGTATCGTCCACGGATCCACCGTCGACGACGATGACTTCCTTCACGACGCCGTCCAGGCACGCGGGGACAAGAGCCTTGAACGTGGATGGAAGATGGTTCGCCGCATCGAGCGCCGGGATGACGATACTCAACATGGGCCGAATATACGCGGCATGCCGACAGACGCAATCGCGGAGAGGCCGCACCGGCCTTCGGCTCGGCGCTCATGGCGTCCGAATAACAATGTTCTTGATTTGTTCTCATCTCCGTTCCATATTTTCCGGAAAGGAAGAAAGGAAAGGACATGGACAGGGCGGCAATGCCAGCAGGCTTCTTCGCGCCGGACGGCGCGGTGGTCAACCGGACCGTGGCGCCGGATCTCAGGCGTGGACGGGGCAGCCTCAGCAACCGGTCGGGACGGTTCGAGGCCCTTCAGCGCGAGGCCTTCGACGACGGCTGGCCGGAAGAGGAAAAGGCGCCACCGCTCCGGACCACGGTAACGGAGGAAAAGCCCAAGCGCATCATCACGCGCAACACGTCCCCCGACATCGGGTTCGACCGCTCCATCAACGCCTATCGCGGATGCGAGCATGGTTGCGTCTACTGCTTCGCGCGGCCGACCCATGCCTATATGGGGCTTTCGCCGGGCCTCGACTTCGAGACCCGACTCTTCGCCAAGCCCGGCGCGGCAGAACTGCTCGAACAGGAACTGTCGGCCAGGGACTACAAGCCCAGGCTCATCGCGCTGGGGACGAACACCGACCCCTACCAGCCGATCGAGAAGACCTACCGCATCACGCGGCAGATCCTCGAGGTTCTCGACCGTTTCAACCATCCGGTCGCAATCGTGACGAAATCCGCGCTGGTCACGCGCGACGCAGACATCCTTTCGTCCATGGCCGAACGCGGTCTCGCCAAGGTGGCCCTCTCGCTGACGACCATGGACAGGAAACTGTCCCGGGCGATGGAGCCGCGCGCCAGCACGCCGGCCAGGCGGGTCGGCGCCATCGAGACGCTGAGCAAGGCGGGCATTCCGACCGCGGTCATGACGGCCCCGGTGATCCCTGCACTGAACGACATGGAAATCGAGACCCTGCTCGAGACGGCGGCGGCTGCCGGCGCCCGCGAGGCGGGTTACGTTCTCCTGCGCCTGCCGCTCGAGGTCCGCGACCTGTTCCGCGAGTGGCTGATCACCGAACTGCCGGACCGTGCCGGACATGTCATGTCGCTGATCCGTTCGATGCGCGAAGGCAAGGAGAACAGCGCCGTCTGGGGACGCCGGATGAGAGGCACCGGACCCTATGCATGGTCGATCGGACGGCGTTTCGAGATCGCCGCGAAACGCCTGGGGCTCAATGCGGAACGCACGAAACTCGACGTGACGAAATTCAGCCCGCCGCCGCGCCCCGGCGACCAGCTCAGCCTGCTTTAGCCCGGCCGGGCGCCGGCTTTCGGCCTTGCCGAATCCCGCGCAAGGGACGAAAGTCGGCCGCATGGCCCGACCGAGCAAACCCCGTCCACGTCCCGACTTCTCCATGGAGGAGGCGCTGCTCTTGCGCGGCACGGGGCCGGTCGCCGGGGTCGACGAAGCCGGCCGCGGGCCATGGGCCGGACCGGTGGTGGCCGCGGCCGTCATCCTGGACCCGTCCGACATTCCCGACGGAATAGATGATTCCAAGGCCCTCAAACCCGAGGCCCGCGAGGCCGTCTGCGCCCGCATCGAGGCCAGTGCCCGGGTCGGCGTCGGCATTGCGGACGTCGCACGCATCGATCGCGACAACATCCTCGCGGCGACCCTGTGGGCGATGGCGGAGGCGCTGGGCCAGCTCGGCATCCCTCCCGCCCATGTGCTCGTCGACGGCAACCGTCTGCCGCGGACGGCCTGCCCCGCGACGGCCGTGGTCAAGGGCGACGTGAAATCCCTGTCGATCGCGGCGGCCTCGATCGTGGCCAAGACCCGGCGCGACGCCATCATGGCGGGCCTCGCGGTCGCCCATCCCGGATATGGCTGGGAAACCAACATGGGCTACGGGACGAAGAGACACCAGGAAGGTCTCGCGCGTTTCGGGGTGACCGACCACCACCGCCGCTCCTTCGCGCCGGTCCGCGCGCTCTGCGGCGGGTAACGCCGCGTTAACCATAAGGCCGGAAGGACCGCTCCCGGCCGCCGTTCGTCCCGATCCGAACCCGCCGGTTAATTCAAACTTTACCGCGTCTGCCGGAAGATTCCCCCTCAGTATTCAGTTGCGTTGAGGGTTTAAGGCATGGGTTTCGCGCATACGCCGGACAAGGCGGCGTTTCTGGACAGTATTCTCCGCGGTGACTGCGTGAGCCAGATGAACAAGCTGCCGGCACGATCGGTCGATCTCATCTTCGCGGACCCGCCCTACAACCTTCAGCTCGAAGGCGACCTCCTGCGTCCCAACAATTCCAAGGTCGACGGTGTCGACGACGACTGGGACAAGTTCAGCAGTTTCGAGAGCTACGACCAGTTCACCCGGGAATGGCTGAAGTCCGCCCGGCGCGTGCTGAGCGACAGCGGGTCGATCTGGGTGATCGGCTCCTACCACAACATCTTCCGCGTCGGCGCGATCCTGCAGGATCTCGGCTTCTGGATTCTCAACGACGTGATCTGGCGCAAGACGAACCCGATGCCGAACTTCCGCGGCCGCCGCTTCACCAATGCCCATGAGACCATGATCTGGGCGACGCGCAGCGAGAAGCAGAAATCCTACACGTTCAACTACGAGGCCATGAAGGCGCTCAATGACGATTTGCAGATGCGCTCCGACTGGCTGCTGCCGATCTGCAATGGCGGCGAACGCCTCAAGGACGGCAAGGGCGGCAAGGCACATCCCACGCAGAAGCCGGAAGCCCTGCTCCATCGCGTCATTCTCGCCTCCTCGAACGAAGGGGACGTGGTGCTCGACCCGTTCTTCGGCACGGGCACGACAGGGGCCGTCGCCAAGCGCCTGGGACGGCGCTGGATCGGCATCGAACGCGAGCAGCGCTACATAGACGCGGCCACCAAGCGTCTCGCGTCCATCGTCCCGCTCGACGAGGAATCCCGCGAGGTCACCAAGGGCAAGCGGGCCGAACCGCGCGTGCCCTTCGGCTCGATCGTCGAACGCGGGCTGCTCGAACCCGGCACGGTCCTCTACGATCCGGCGCGGCGCTTCGCGGCCAAGGTACGGGCGGACGGCACTTTGGTCTGCGCCGACGCGACAGGTTCGATCCACAAGATCGGCGCTCATGTGCAGGGCCTGGAGGCCTGCAACGGCTGGACGTTCTGGCACTTCAAGACCGACGGCAAGCTCAAGCCCATCGACCTGCTGCGCCAGAAGATCCGGGCGGAAATGGCCAGCGCTTGAGCCTTGCGGGCGGGTGGCCGGTTTGACAAAGCGCCGGCCGGCCAACATATCGCCTGCATGAACGTCGCCGTCCCGGACCGCGACGGCAACGAGGCGGCTTGCAATGGACGATCCCACTAACCAGGACCGGTTCTTCAACCGGCTCGAGGCGTTTGACGAATTCAACGACTTCGTCGACTTCGGCGCCTACCGCCCCCTCCCCGACGACTGGACGGTCATGCTGTCCGATGTCGTCGGCTCCACCAGCGCCATCGCGGACGGACGCTACAAGCAGGTCAACATGGTGGGCGCGGCATCCATCACCGCGGTGCTCAACGTCTGCGGGGACATCGACGTGCCCTATGTCTTCGGCGGGGATGGCGGCACCCTGGTCGTGCCAAACAGTCTCCGTGACGTGGCGGCGGACGCCCTCGTCCGGCTCCAGAGCGCGTCGGAGGAGATGTTCGGGCTCGACCTGCGCGTCGCCGCCGTGCCGATGCGCGACCTGCGGGCCAGGGGCGCGGACGTGTCCGTTCGAAAGTACCGCATGAGCGAAGGCAACTACCTGGCCATGTTCGCCGGCGGCGGACTCGAACTCGCCGACCGCCTCATGAAAGACCCGATCGAGCAGGACAGCTACCTGCTGCCGCCGATCGGTGGCCGGGAGGACCCGGATCTCGACGGACTGTCCTGCCGCTGGGAACCCTTGCAGTCCACCAACGGCGAGATGTTGACCCTGATGGTCAAGGGCACGGCGGGCGACGCCGCCGAACAGGGCGCGACGCTCAACAGGTTCCTGGAAGCCGTTTCGCGCATTCTCGGTCACGGGCTTCGGGACTCCTCGCCCGCGAGCGACGGCTCGATGAAGTTCAGGTGGCCGCCTTCAGGTCTTCGCATGGAGGCGCGGGCGACGGCGGGGGACCGCGGATACTGGAAGAGCTACGCCTGGGTTCTCTTCAGTTCTCTGGTCCAGCTGTGGTGCGAGAGATTCGGCAAAAAGGCCGGAGGCTACGACGCGCCGAAATATCGCGGCGAACTCCAGACCAACACGGATTTCCGGAAATATGACGGCGTTCTGCGGGCCGTCCTCGACGTGCGCGCCGACGAGGCGAGCGCCATCGAGGCCTATCTCGAGAAAGAATACGGCGAGGGCCGGCTGATTTACGGCATTCACCGGGCGGACGCCGCGCTGATGACCTGCCTCGTCTTCGACCTCGAACAAGGCGAACACGTCCACTTCATCGACGGCTCGGGTGGCGGCTTCGCGCTCGCGGCGACGGGCTTCAAGAAGCGTTTCGCCGATCTGGTGCAAAGAACGGCCGCTGCGCCGCAATAGTCCTCCCGCCGGGCATCCGCGCAGGTCGGGCGAGACTTATGCGGTGTCGCTCCCAGAACATCGAAATGGCCGCCGATTGCTGATAAATGAGCTCTGATCAGCATTTCGAGCCGGAGCGTGTCATGGCGGAATTTCCGACTAAAGCAAAAGTGGTCATCGTCGGCCTGGGCGGTATCGTCGGAGCCTCGGTCGCCCACCACCTGGTCGAGCGGGGATGGGACGACATCGTGGGGATCGACAAGTCCTCGGTGCCGACCGACATCGGATCGACGTCGCACGCCTCGGATTTCTGCTACACGACCGGCCATGACTTCCTGTCCTGCTGGACGACGCTCTACTCGATCGATTTCTTCGAGAAGATGGGCCACTACGCCAGGGTCGGCGGCATGGAAGTGGCGCGGGTGGGCGACGACGACCGCATGGCGGAACTGAAACGCAAGGTCGCGTCCGGCAAGGCGTTCGGCACCCGCGTGTCGATGATCAGCGCCGCCGAGGCCAAAGAGAAGTTTCCGCTTCTCGAGGAGGACATGATCCAGGGGGCCATGTGGGACCCGGACGCGGGTCTTGTGACGCCGCGTTCCCAGACCGTGGCCGGCAAGCTGGTCGACCAGGCCGAGCAGACCGGCAAGCTGAGGAGCTTCCCCAATACCCCGGCGACCGACCTCGTGATCGAGGACGGGCGGATCCGCGGCGTGGTGACCCATCGCGGCACCATCGAAGCGGACCACGTGATCGTCTGCGCCGGATTGTGGGGCAGGCTGATCGCGGCGATGGCGGGCGAGGACCTGCCGGTCATGCCCGTCGACCATCCGCTCACCTTCTTCGGGCCGTACACCGAGTTCGCCGGAACCGGGAAGGATATCGGCTGGCCGCTCCTGCGCGACCAGGGCAACTCCGCCTACATGCGCGACACCGGCGACCCGACGACGCCCGAGGGCGGGCAGATCGAATGGGGCTATTACGAGGAGAGCGAGCCGCGGCTCTGCCATCCGCGCGACATCCTCGAGAAACACGAGGCGCGCCTTTCTCCGTCGCAGCGCGACCTCGATACCGAACAGATCCTGACGCCGCTGGAGCGCGCCATGGAACTGACCCCGATCCTCGGCGAACTGGGCTACAACGAGAGCCATTCCTTCAACGGCCTGCTCCAGGTGACCACCGACGGCGGACCGTCCATCGGCGAATCCCAGAAGGTCCGCGGCCTCTGGTATGCCGTCGCCATCTGGGTCAAGGACGGGCCCGGCATGGCGAAGCTGCTGGTCGACTGGATGACGGACGGACGGACACCGATCGACCACAACTCGATCGACTACGCCCGTTTCTACCCCCACCAGACTAGTGAGCAGTTCATTCACGAACGCTGCACCGAAACCGCCATGAAGATCTACAACCCGGCGGTCCATCCGCGCGAACCTTTCGCCGGCGGGCGCGGCGTGCGGCGCAGCCCCTTCCATGATCGCGAGGTCGAACTCGGCGGTTACTTCATGGAACTCGGCGGCTGGGAGCGCGCCCATGGCTACGCCGCAAACGAGCACCTGCTCGAAAAGTTCGGCAACCGCGTTCCCGTGCGCGAGAACGAGTGGGACAACCGGCACTTCTGGCGGGTGTCGAATGCCGAGCACCTGGAGATGAGCGAGAATGTCGGTATGGTGAACCTCTCGCACTTCGCCATGTACGACATCACGGGTCCGGACCAGGAGGCCCTGATGGAATATCTCTGCGCGGCGAAGGTCGGCGGGGAAAACACGGTCGGCAAGGGCATCTACACCCACTTCCTCGACGACGAGGGCATGGTGATGGCCGATTTCACCGTCTTCCGGATTGCCGACCGTTATCGTTTCGTCGACGGCGCGGACGCGGGCAACCGCGACTTCCTCTACATGAAGCGCATGGCGGAAGACCGAGGTTGCGACGTCACCATCGAGGACGTGTCGGAGAAGTACACCACGATCGGCTTGTGGGGACCGAATGCCCGGACAACCCTGCAGAAGGCGGTGGCCGACCCCGACGCACTCAGCCACGAGAACTTCCCCTTCGCGGCAATCCGCCAGATCGAGATTGCCGGCAAGCCGGTGACTGCGTTCCGCATCTCCTACGTCGGAGAACAGGGCTGGGAACTGCACATGAAATACGAGGACGGGCTGGCGGTCTGGGACGCGCTGCGCGCCCTCGACGTCATGGCGTTCGGTGTGGAGACCTATGCCAATACCCGGCGCATGGAAAAGAGCCTCAGGCTGCAGAATGCCGACCTGCTGACGGAATACAACCTCTACGAAGCCGACCTCGCCCGGCCGAAGGTGAAGGACGCGGATTTCCGCGGCAAGGCGCGGCATCTCGAATATCGGGCACGGGAACACCAGCCGGCCATGCTCTGCACGCTTGTCATGACCGAGAACCGCGATGCGGACGGCGTGGCCCGGTATCCCGTCGGCACGCTGCCGATCCTAGATCCGGCGTCCGGCAAGACGCTGGTCGACGCGCTCGGCCGCCTCTCGTACACCACGTCCATCGCGTTCGGGCCAACGATCGGCAAGAACATCGCACTGGGATACCTGCCGCACGACTACTGCCAGGTCGGGCGCGAACTGCTGGTCGAGTATTTCGGCGAACAGTATCCGGTGACGGTCGAGGCGGTCGGCTACACGCCGCTCTACGATCCGGAGAACCTCAAGCCGCGAAGCTGACCGGCGCGTGGCGGGGACCCGGGCCGTTCACACCCTTTCCCAGGGAGGCACCGGCCCGAGCGCCTCGACCAGATAGTCGATGAAGACCCGGATCTTGGGCGACAGGTGATGCCGGCTGGCATAGACCGCGTAGATGCTGGCGTCGTCCTCGATGATGTCGGGAAACAGCCGGACCAGTTTCCCCGAGGCGATGTCGGACGCCACCATGTATGTGGGCAGACGGGCGATGCCGAGGCCGGACCGGACCGCGTGGTAGATGGCGTCGGCGGTATTGACCGAGAAGTTGCCCCGGGCGGGAACGACGAGTTCCTCGCCGCCGAGATCGAAGTGCCAGTCGTTCCAGTCCTGGATGGCGGAGAGGCGGAGGCAGTTGTGGTCCGCGAGTTCCTCCGGCTTCTGCGGCACGCCGTTGCGCGCGAGATAGCCCGGCGAGGCGCAGACCACGCGCTTGTTGACGGCGAGCTTCCGCGCCACGACGGACGTCTGCTCGATCTGCTCCGAAAACCGGATCGCCAGGTCGTAACCGTTGCTGGAGAAATCGATGGCGCGGTCTGACAGCTCCATCTCGAGTTCGACGTCGGCATAGCGTTCGAGGAACGCCGGCATCAGGGGAATGAGCTGGCGCTTGGCGAAGGCGACGGTCGCCGTGACCCGCAGCTTGCCCGTGGGCCGGCTGCCCATGGAGGACAGCAATTCCTCCGCCGCGCTCACCTCGGCGGCGACGTTCGCACAACGTTCGTAGAAGGACTGCCCCTCGTGGGTCAGGGAGATGCTGCGTGTCGAGCGGTTGAGCAGCCGCACGCCCAGCCTCTCCTCGAGCCGGGAAATCTGTTTGCTGACCGCCGACGGCGACACACCGATGGACCGCGCCGCCGCGGAAAAACTCGAATGGTCAACGACATTGGCAAACAGGATCATCTGGCTCGCCAGGTCCATCCCGTCCGGTCCTTCATCTGTTCCGGTCGATCACAAGAGCTATTCGCATGTGCTCACTTATCGACCGCAAATTCATCCTATATATTGCATTGCAACATAAGAAACGCGTAGTGGCAATCGCAATTCGCATTAACCGGAGTGATCAAAGATGACGAAGCAGTCGACCGGGCCCGATCCCGTGGAACTCTCAAGCGCCGAGATCGCAATGTATGTCGAGCGCGGGAAAAGGCTTCAGAGCGAAGCCGTACGTGGCATGTTTACGAGTTTGTTTTCAGCAACTTATACCATGATCAGGAATGCCGAGGCGTTTGTCGCGAGAGAAGTGTCCCTCTTGCGTTCGCGTCGCAGCCTCCACTCCTGATCCGTCCCTTGAATTGCAGCACCAGAGGAGTGACCAGATGAAAGCGCTGGAAAAAGGCACCGTTTCGCAAGCCAATGCTGCACTGCATCAAGGCGTAACCGAGGCCGTCCGCTGGCTAGACGGGTTTCTCGGTTCGCTTTCGTCGAGTTTCGACTTCGCGCGGCGTTGCGAACAGGAGTTCCACCGGACCGGGCGGATCGATGCCGACGCCCTTTCGCGTATCACCCGGGAAACCGCCGCCAGCCGCTGACGGGCGCTATCTCCGTCAAAGCGGCAGGTGAGCGTGCCGCCGCCGGTCCTGTTTTGATCATGTGGCAGGGTCGGCGGCGGCAGCCCCGGGAAAGCCGCATGGCTTGAGGCCTCGGGCCCCTTCAGAAGGATTTTAGTGCCGCCGTCAGCACCTTTCGCATGACGCTGGGCAAGGCCGAACCGTCGAGATCGGACCGCGGCACCCAGCGACAGCGATCCGGGTCCGCGGCATCGAGCAACGGCGCATCCGCGGGAACGCGCGCCACCCTGACGTCGAGTTCAAGGTGAAAGTGGGTGAACGTGTGGCGCACCGGCGCCGGGACCTCACGCCATGAAGCCGCGACCGGCTCGTAATCCGTCACCGCAACGGTCGATGGCGCTTCCTCCGTCCACGGTGTCGACGGAACTTCGGACATGCCGCCCAGCAGCCCCTTGGCGGGCCGGCTCCGCAGCAAGACGCAGCCATCCTCCCGAATCACGACGAAGGCCGTCCCGTATCGCGTCGGGCGCACGGCTCTGGGACGCTTTCGCGGCAGGATTTCGGCAATGCCGAGACGCCGGCTGCGACAGTTCTCCATCCAGGGGCAGATGGTGCACGCGGCCTTGCGGGGGGCGCATATGGTCGCGCCCAGATCCATCACGGCCTGCGCATAGTCGCCCGGCCGCCCCTGCGGCGTCAGCCTCTCCGCGAGGAGGCGAATGTCCGGCTTGACGTCGGGCAAGGGAGTCTCCAGCGCGAACAGGCGCGTGATCACGCGTTCGACGTTGCCGTCGACGACCGTCGCCCGCCTGCCGAAGGCGATGGCGGCGATGGCGGCCGCCGTATAGGGTCCGATCCCCGGCAACGCACGCAAGGCGTCCTCGGTATCCGGAAATACGCCGCCGAGCTCCTCTTCGACCTGTTGCGCACACTTGTGCATGTTGCGCGCCCGCGCGTAGTAGCCGAGGCCGGCCCAGGCGGACAGGACATCGTCGAGCGGCGCACGGGCGAGGTCGCCGACGGTCGGCCATCGCCGGCAGAAATCCTCGAAATAGGGCTTCACCGCAGCCACGGTCGTCTGCTGCAGCATGATCTCGCTCAGCCAGACCCGGTAGGGGTCGCTGCGCTCGCCGGGCGGCGCACGCCACGGCAGGGCCCGGGCGTGACGGTCGTACCAGTCCAGCAGAGACCGGGACAGATCCTCCGCAGGCAGGTTTTCGACAGCGTCGATTGTCAGTTCACTCGGCATTGCCCCTCCGGCACACGGCCCATATAGTTGGTCGGGAATTCACGGCGCGGCAAGGGTGCCCATGGCTTCCACCCCCAGAAAGATCTACCGGACCGGTGCGCAACATGTCGGACGCCTGGTGCCGGAACTCCTGCACAAGAGCCAGGAACGGTTCGGCTTCGCCTATGGCGGCATGCTCACCCAGTGGAACGCCATCGTCGGGGAGGACCTCGCAGCGACCACGCGCCCGGAACGCATCAGGTGGCCGCGGCGCCAGACGGGGGATGCCAGGGTCGGGGGCACGCTCGTCATCCGGGTCGACGGTCCCTCGGCGATCGAGGTCCAGCATTCCACGCCAGCGATCGTCGAGAGGATCAACGCGTTCTACGGCTATGACGCGGTGGCCGGCATCAAGATCGTGCAGGGCCGCGTGACCGGAAAACGCCCGCCACGGCGGCGCCGGGACGCTTCCCTGCCGCCCGAACGTGAAAGGAAGCTTGTCGAGGCCACGTCGGGGGTCAGCGACGGGGACCTGCAGACCGCCCTGCAGAACCTCGGCCGGAACATCATCGTCGCGAAAACGTGATACCGGCCCGCCGGACGCTTGTTTTTATGCTGCAGGCGGACCAATTGTGGTGCAGAAAATTAAATCCTATAATGACCATCAACATATAGTGTGTACAGGTGCAACGTGAAACTAGATAAGCGAACTCTACTTGTAGCCGGAGGCCTGGTCGTGATCGGCGGAGGCGCCGGCGCGTTTTTCATCGGCGGTCGCGGAACGGACGGCACCGGCGGATCGGGCACGGACGCCACGTCGATCTCCGCGTCGGGTGACGACGTCAACACGCCCGGTGTGCTGGACGAAAGGGTGCTCGGCAATCCGGATGCGCCCAACACGATCGTTGAGTACTCCTCGCTCACCTGCCCGCACTGCGCGACGTTCCACCGCGAAACCCTGCCGGGCCTCAAGGAAAAGTACATCGACACCGGCAAGGCGAAACTGGTGATGCGGGAGTTCCCGCTCGACAAGGCGGCGTGGGCGGGCGCGGTCGTGGCGCGCTGCCTCGACGAGGCCAAGTATTTCGCGTTTCTCGACGTGCTGTTTCTCCAGCAGGACAAGTGGGCCTTCACCCAGGACCCGATCGGCGGCCTGTTCAACTTCGCCCGCTCGGCCGGCATGACGAAGGAACAGTTCGACGCCTGCGTGTCCGACGAGGATCTCGGCGGCAAGGTGCTCGACGTGCGCAAGCGCGGCGCGGAGAACTTCAACGTCGAGTCCACGCCGACCTTCTTCGTCAACGGCAAGATCCTGCGTGGCGCGCAGCCTCTCGAGGAATTCGAGAAGATGATGAATCTCTAGGATAACCGGAGATATTCGCTTGCATGGCCCCGCAGAATCGGCACGTATCCTTGTCAGTATGCGTATAGTTCGCGCAGTCTGAACTGAACGGAAACAACCGGTCTTCTCATGGAATTCAAGCGGCTTCGCCTGTCCGGGTTCAAGTCCTTCGTCGAACCCACGGAACTCGTGATCGAGAAGGGACTGACAGGCGTTGTCGGACCGAACGGCTGCGGCAAGTCCAACCTGCTCGAGGCCCTGCGCTGGGTCATGGGCGAGAGCTCGTACAAGAACATGCGCGGCTCGGGGATGGACGACGTCATCTTCTCGGGCAGCGGCTCGCGCCCGTCGCGCAACACGGCCGAGGTGGCGGTGGTGCTGGACAACACCAACCGGACCGCCCCGCCCGCTTTCAACGACGCTGAATCTCTGGAGGTCACCCGTCGCATCGAGCGCGAGGCGGGTTCGGCCTACCGGATCAACGGCAAGGACGTGCGCGCCCGCGACGTCCAGTTGCTCTTCGCCGACGCCTCGACCGGCGCGCGATCGCCCTCGCTCGTGCGCCAGGGACAGATCGGCGAACTGATCAGCGCCAAGCCGCAGGCGCGCCGGAAAATTCTCGAGGAAGCCGCCGGCATCACCGGGCTGCACACCCGGCGCCATGAAGCCGAGTTGCGGTTGAGGGCGGCAGAGACAAACCTGACGCGTCTCGACGACGTGATCGCCCAGATCGAGAGCCAGCTTTCCAGCCTCAAGCGCCAGGCGCGCCAGGCCGGGCGCTACAAGTCCCTGTCGGCGGAGATCCGCCAGGCCGAGGCGATCCAGCTGCACCTGAAATGGGTGGAGGCCGCAACTCTGCTGGAGAGCGAACAGACGGCGCTCAACGAGATCACACGCGAGATGGCGGAGCACACCCGCAGCGCGTCCGAAGCGTCGCGCGCCCAGGAACAAGCGGCCGCGGCGCTGCCCGCGCTGCGCGACGAGGAACTGACGGCCGCCGCCATCCTGCAGCGCCTGACGGTGGAACGCGAAACGCTGGAGGCGGAGGAAAAGCGTGCCGCCGACCGCAAGCAGGAACTCGAGCAGCGCGGAACACAGGTCAATGCCGACCTCAACCGCGAACAGGAGATCGTGCGCGACACGGCCGATGTCGTCGAACGTCTCGAAAAGGAAGCCGGCGAACTCGGTTCGGCGCACGAGGGCGACGAAGGCCGGCGCGCGGAACTTCAGGAAACCCTGACGGAGTGCGAGGCGGCGCTCAAGCAGCGCGAGCAGGATTTCGACGAGGTGTCGCAGGCGGCGGCATCGCTGCGCTCGCAACGCGCCGGTCTCGAGTCCGCGGTGGCGGAGCAGACCCGGCGGATCGCGCGGTTCGACGAACAGCTTGCCAAGATCGAGGCCGATATCGAGGCGCTCGGCATCGACACCGAGGCCGCGGAGCGCATCGCCACTCTCGGCCGGGACGTCGAGACCGCGGTGGCGGAGGCCGAGGCCGCCGAACAGGCCGCGCTCGCCGCCGAAGCCACCCTTGGCGAGAAACGCTCCGCTGAACAGGAAAAGCGCGCGATACTCGACGGGTGCGAAAAGGAATCCAACCGCCTCGCCACCGAGGTTCAGACGCTTTCGAAACTCCTTGCGGTGACGGACAACGAGCTGTGGCCGCCGCTCATCGACGCCCTGAAGGTCGAGCCCGGATTCGAGAAGGCGCTCGGGGCGGCGCTCGGCGACGATCTCGACGTTCCCATCGACAATGCCGCACCGGTTCACTGGGACGCGCTGGGGGCGCTCGATCCCGTGCCGACGCTGCCCGACGGCGTCGCAAGCCTTGCGGACCATGTCGTGGCGCCCGACGCGCTGTCGCGGCGGCTCTCCCAGGTGGGAATCGTCGAGGCCGGCGCCGGCAAGGCCCTGCAGGGCGGGCTGAAGCCCGGCCAGCGCCTCGTTTCGGCTTCCGGCGACCTGTGGCGCTGGGACGGATTCACGGCCGCGGCGGACGCACCGACGGCCGCGGCGTTGCGTCTGGAACAGCGCAACCGGCTGGGCGACCTCGAAAAGGAGGCCGAAAAGGCCTCGCGTGTCGCCCACGAGGCCCGCGACGCCTACAATGCGGCACGCGAAGAAACGAGGTCCGCCGTGGAGGCCGAAGCCGCCGCGCGGGAAGCATGGCGTGCCGCCACACGCGCGGTCAGCTCCCTGCGCGACGAACTCGCGCGAAGCGAGCGGGCGGCAAGCGAGACGACCGCTCGCCACAGCGCTCTCGTCGAAGCCCGCAACCGGGTGACGTCGGAGCGGGAAGACGCCGGCCGGACGCTGGCGGAACGCAGCGAGAGCCTGGAGGCGCTTGAACCGGGCGACGCCATGGAGGCCCGCCTGCTGACCCTGCGCGAAGCGGTCGCGGAAGCCCGGGCGGTCTACTCCGACGCGCGCGCGAACCATGACGGCATGGCCCGCGAGATCAAGTCCCGCACGGACCGGCTGGCCGCGATCGAACAGGAAAAGAAGGCCTGGATCGCGCGGGCGGACAAGGCCCGCCACCAGATCGAGACGCTCGTCGAACGCTCCCGCGAGATCGAGACGGAAGCCGGTTCGATGGCGGACCTGCCGGCCCAGTGGACCGCGCGCCGGGAAAAGCTGTTCGCCTCGCTGTCGCAGGCCGAGGAGCGGCGCAAGAAGGCCGCCGACGCCCTGGCCGAGGCCGAGTCCCATGTCCAGCAATGCGAGGCCGCGCTTCGCAAGGCGCAAGGCACGCTTTCCGACACGCGCGAGAACCGGGCCCGCATGGAGGCCCGTGTCGAGGGCGCCAGGGAGCGGCTGCAGGAAATGACCGGCCGGATCGACGAGGTCCTGCACTGCGCGCCCGACAAGGTGCTCGACCATGCCGGTCTCGCGGAAGATGCGAAACTTCCCGGCATCGAGGAGACCGAACGGAAACTGGAGCGCCTGCGGGCCGAACGTGAGCGGCTGGGTGGCGTCAACCTCCGCGCGGAGGAAGAAGCCCGCGAACTGACCGAACAGCTCGACGGGCTGGTCCAGGAACGCGACGACCTCATCAAGGCGATCCATCGCCTGCGCCAGGGAATCGGCAGCCTCAACCGGGAAGGCCGCGAGCGTCTGCTCGCGGCGTTCGAGACCGTGAAGGACCATTTCGAGCGCCTGTTCACCCACCTCTTCGGCGGCGGCCAGGCGGAGCTCAAGCTGACGGAATCGGACGACCCGCTCGAGGCCGGCCTCGAAATCATCGCGCGGCCGCCCGGAAAGCGCCCCCAGGTGATGTCGCTGCTTTCGGGCGGCGAGCAGGCGCTCACCGCCATGTCGTTGATTTTTGCGGTGTTTCTGACCAACCCGTCGCCCATCTGCGTGCTCGACGAGGTCGATGCGCCGCTCGACGACGCGAATGTCGAACGTTTCTGCAACCTGCTTGACGAAATGATCCGCTCGACGGACACCCGCTTCCTGGTGATCACCCACCACGCGCTCACGATGTCGCGCATGAATCGCCTGTTCGGCGTCACCATGGCGGAACGCGGCGTGAGCCAGCTGGTTTCGGTCGATCTGGAGACCGCGGAGCAGTTTCGGGAAGCCGTCTGAAAGCACAAAATGACGCAGCCCTTCCGCTGATCGTTTTTTCTTTATATATCAATAGGTTGAGTTTGCTGCAGCGCACTTGACACAGACCGGTGCCCGCCCTATGTTGCGCGCGGTGTTTTGCGCCGAAACCACGTCGCTGGGGAGACACTTTCAAGATATCCAACCGTCCGGAAGGAGCGGTCCAATGGCGAAAAAAGCCGACACACCGGCCAACCAGCGCCATGATGACGGCCCCGGAGAGGACATGGCCCTCAGGGACCGGCTGGACAATCTTGACAAAGCGATCCGCACGCGGCAGGCAAAGCTCGAGACACCCGACGTTACGCGGAGGGGAACCGCCATCGGGATCGCCTTTCGCCTTGCGACTGAACTTGTCGCTGGGCTGGTGGTCGGCGGTGGTATCGGGTGGTTCCTCGACTACCTGCTTGGCACCTCTCCGTTCATGCTGCTGGTCTTTTTCTTTCTGGGCGCGGCAGCAGGCGTCTTGACGGTTTACAAAACGGCCGGCGAACTGCAGAAACAGCAGACGCCCGACGATGAAGAAACGTAAGGAGCGCCCTGGTGGCTACCGAAACCGGCGACAGTGCCGCAAACGGCTTCGATCCGATGCATCAGTTCGAGATCCAGCGGATCGTTCCGATCGATCTGTTCGGGCTCGACGCGTCCTTCACGAACTCGTCCGTCTTCATGGTTCTGGCGGTCGCGGTCGTTACGCTCTTCACGGTTTTCGCGGTGCGCGGCGGACGGCTGGTGCCGACACGCGCGCAGTCCGTGGCCGAACTCAGCTACGAGTTCGTGGCCAACATGATCCGGGACAACGTGGGTACGGAGGGGCAGAAATACTTCCCCTTCATCTTCTCCCTCTTCATGTTCGTGCTCGCCCTGAACATGCTGGGCATGCTGCCCTATAGCTTCACGGTGACGAGCCACATCATCGTCACCTTCGCCATGGCGCTGACGGTGTTCATCGGCGTCACGATCATCGGCTTCGTCACGCACGGCGCGGGCTTCCTGAAATTCTTCGTCCCGTCGGGCATTCCGGCGGTGCTGGTGCCGCTGCTCGTCGTGATCGAGGTGATCTCCTACCTGACACGTCCGATCAGCCTTTCCGTGCGTCTGTTCGCCAACATGATGGCCGGACACACCATGCTCAAGGTTTTCGCCAGTTTCGTGGTCGGAATGGGCTTCTTCGGCGTCCTTCCGCTGGCCTTCATGGTCGCCTTCACCGGCCTTGAAATCCTGGTGGCCTTCCTGCAGGCCTATGTCTTCGCGATCCTGACCTGCATCTACCTCAACGATGCGATCCACATGCATCACTGATCATCAACCCATCCATCCTGATTTACGCAAAAGAGGAGTATTCCCATGGATCCGGCTGCAGCAAAACTCATCGGCGCAGGCCTTGCCTCCATCGCTCTCGCGGGCGCTGGCGTCGGCATCGGCCACATCTTCGGCAACTACCTGCAGGGTGCGCTTCGCAACCCGGCGGCTGCCCAGGGCCAGTTCGCCAACCTTCTGCTGGGCTTCGCCCTCGCCGAAGCGACCGGCCTGTTCGGTCTCGTCGTCGCGCTGATCATTCTCTTCGTATTCTGATCGGCCCAGGATGACCCGGGGCGGCCCGGCCGCCCCCGATATCCCGGACAGCCGCCGGCCATTTCGCCGGACCTACGGCTGCCAGGTGACGTGCCGACCGGCAGGACGCGCCTTTCGCGCGCCGAGCCGGTCATGCTCACGGACAGACGCTAAAGGACGCGATCATGCCGCAACTCGTCTTTGAAGACTGGGCACCACAGCTTATCTGGCTGGTGATCAGTTTTGTCGGTCTCTACCTGCTGATGTCCCGCGTGGCGCTGCCGCGTATCGGCGGCGTGATCGAAAAGCGGCGCGACCGTATCCTGCACGATCTCGACGAAGCCAAGCGGCTGAAGGACGAGACGGAGCAGGCCATCGCCGCCTACGAGAGCGCACTCGCGGAAGCCCGCGCGAAGGCACATGTCATCGCCCAGGAAACGCGCGACAAGCTCAAGGCGGAGGCGGACCGCCAGCGTGCAGAGCTCGAAGAGCAGCTGCAGAAAAAGACCGCCGAGGCCGAAGCCAGCATCGCCAAGACCAAGGAAGCCGCCCTGTCCCAGATCCGGGACGTGGCCGTGGACACCGCGGGTTCGATCTATTCCGAACTCGTCGGCGACGAGGTTTCCGCCGATCAGGTTTCCGCTGCGGTGGACAACGCCCTCAAGGCCTGAAGAGGCCCAGGCGCCCAAGCGAGGTAATAACCGATGTTTTCCGATCCGACATTCTGGGTGGCAGTCTCCTTCCTCGGGTTCGTCTGCCTTGTCCTGTATTTCAAGGTGCCGGGTCTCGTCGCCAAGGCGCTCGACGACCGTGCGGACGCCATCCGCAAGGAGCTCGACGAAGCGCAGAAGCTTCGCGAGGAAGCCCAGTCCATGCTCGCGGAGTACCAGCGAAAGCAGCGTGACGCCGAAAAGGAAGCCGAGGACATCGTCGTCCAGGCCAAGACCGAGGCCGACGCCCTTGCCGAGGAAACCAAGGTGAAGCTCGCCGAAATGCTCGAGCGCCGCACGAAACTCGCCGAAGACAAGATCGCCCAGGCCGAGGTCCAGGCACTGAAGGAAGTCCGCGCCACGGCGGCGGACGTCGCCATCTCCGCCGCACGGTCCCTGATCGCGGACCAGCTGAAAGGCGACAAGGCCGACGCACTGGTGGAAAAGAGCATCGCGGACCTCCGCACGAAGCTGAACTGAGCCTCCCCGGTCCTGCCGACAAGTTTCGGCCCCGCAGCTTACAGGCTGCGGGGCTTTTTCTTGGCCTGGTTTGAAACACGGCCCGTCATTCCCGAATCACCGTCACAAACCGGCCTCGAGACTCGTCAGCAGCGTGGTGCGACGCTGCTGGATCCTGACTTGCGTCAGGAATGCGGTGGGTCGAGAGGGCACGCCCAGGCAGATCCACCGGTCTGATTCTTGACCAGTCTCCACCTCCCCGAATTGCCGGCGAAAGCCGGCATCCAGACCAGCGCGGTGTGACGCCGCTGGGTCCTGACTTTCGTCAGGAATTCGGCGGATGGAGAGGCCTCCCCTCGGCAGATCCGCCTCTCCGACTCTTGACCAGCCTCCACGTCCCCCGAATTGCCGGCGGAGGCCGGCATCCAGGACTGCCCGCAGTGACGCCGCTGGATCCTGACTTGCGTCAGGAATTCGGCAGATGGAGAGGCCTCCCCCCAGCAGATCCGCCACTCCGACTCTTGACCAGTCTTCACCTCCCCGAATTGCCGGCGAAAGCCGGCATCCAGAGCGGCACGGTGTGACGCCGCTGGGTCCTGACCTTCGTCAGGAATTCGAGGGGTCGTACAAGCGGCAGGTGCGTAAAACGGAAACCTAATACGGCACATGAGACAAACCCCTTTCCCGAATTGCCGGCGGAGGCCGGCATCCAGAGCAGCGCGGTGTGATGCGGCTGGGTCCTGACGTGCGTCAGGAATGCGGTGGGTGGAGTGGGCGCGCCCAGCAGATCCGCAGGCTGGCCGCGGGACAAGGCGCCACCTTCCCGAACCATGGCGAACTACGGGTCCGGGACAGACGGGGGAGGTGCACGG
Organism: Hyphomicrobiales bacterium; assembly: GCA_965227875.1. Lineage (GTDB taxonomy): Bacteria > Pseudomonadota > Alphaproteobacteria > Rhizobiales > JAJFHC01. Next base: position 3,031,442 of record OZ245783.1, on the reverse strand, counting down.
AGGCGGCCCCAGGCGGCCTCCGTGCGGGTGGTTATTCGGCGGCTTCTGCGGTTTCCTCCGGCGGCGACCAGCGCAGGATCGGGTTGCGGGCCGCGCCCGTCTCGTCGAGGCGGCGCCGGGGTGCCAGGTAGGGGGCTCCGGAGAAGCGGTCGATGTCCCCTTCCTTCGCGGAGCGGCAGAGATCGCGCATGGTGTCGACGAAAAGGTCGACGCTGGCCTTCGATTCCGATTCGGTCGGCTCGATCAGCATCGCTCCGTGCACCACCAGCGGGAAATACATCGTCATCGGATGATATCCCTCGTCGATCATCGCCTTGGCGAAATCGAGCGTGGTGACCCCCGTGTCCTTGAGGAAGGCATCGTCGAAGAGCACCTCGTGCATGCAGGTCCGGTTGCCGAAGGGCAGACTCATGACATCGGCGAGACGTGCGCGCACGTAGTTGGCGTTGAGCACGGCGTCCTCCGCCGCCTGCCGCAGACCGTCGGAACCGTGGCTCAGCATGTAGGCCAGCGCACGCACATACATGCCCATCTGGCCGTGGAAGGCGGTCATGCGGCCGAAGGTCTTGCCGGACCTGTCGTCCCTGCGGGTCTCCACGAGATCGTAGGTTCCCGCCCCGCCCTCGCCGTGCACGACGAAGGGGAGCGGCGCGAACGGCGCGAGCGCTTCGGACAGCACCACCGGCCCGGCCCCGGGCCCGCCGCCACCATGCGGCGTGGAAAAGGTCTTGTGCAGGTTGATGTGCATGGCGTCGATGCCGAGATCGCCCGGCCGCACCCGTCCCATGATGGCGTTGAAGTTGGCGCCGTCGCAGTAGAAATAGGCGCCGACCTCGTGCACGGCATCGGCGATCTCGCGAATGTCGCGTTCGAACAGTCCGCAGGTGTTGGGATTGGTGAGCATGATGCCCGCGACTTCCTCGTCGAGCAGTTCACGCACGGCTGCCGGATCGACCGTACCGTCCTCGCGGGCGGGGATCGCCACCACCTTGTAGTCGAGAAGCGCCGCGGTCGCCGGGTTGGTGCCGTGGGCCGATTCGGGCACGAGCACCTTTGTGCGCGGGTTGCCGCGGTCGAGATGGGCCGCCCGGATCGCCATCATCCCGCAGAGCTCGCCATGGGCACCCGCCTTGGGCGACATGGCGACGGCCGGCATTCCAGTGAGCACCTTCAGCCAGTGAGCAAGGCGGTCGATCAGCTCGAGAGCACCCTGCACCGTTGAGACAGGCTGCAGAGGATGCACATCGCTGAAGCCGGGCTCGCGCGCCATCTTCTCGTTGAGGCGCGGGTTGTGCTTCATCGTACACGACCCCAGCGGGTAGAGCCCCGCGTCGATCGCGTAGTTCTTCTGGCTCAGGCGCACGTAATGGCGCATGGCCTCCGGCTCGGACAGTCCGGGAAGACCGATTTCACCGGTGCGCTCGAGGCCGCCCAGACGCGACGCGAACTCCTCCGGTTCGTCGAGGTCGACGCCGCAGCTCTCGGTCGTGCCGATTTCGAAGATGAGCGGTTCTTCCATCTCGAGACCGCGATTGCCGGTGAACGTCCCGCGGGTCCCGCGTTCGCCGCTGCCCGTACCGGACGGGCGTCCCTGACGGTTCATCATGACAGCACCTCCTTCAGGGCCGAAACATAGGCGTCGCGGTCATCCTGCGTGTTGACCTCCGTCGCCGCGACGACGATCAGGTCCTCGAGACCGTCGACACCCGGGTCGAGCCGGGACACGGGAATGCCGCCGAGCACACCGCGTTCGGCAAGCGCCTCGATGACCGTTGCCGCGTCGCCGGGGACCCTGATCGTGAACTCGTTGAAAAACGCCTCGGTGATGACCTCGACGCCGTTCACACCCGCAAGCCCGTCGGCGAGCTTCACCGCATTCGCGTGATTGATGCGTGCCAGCCGCCTGAGGCCGGTTTCGCCCAGCAGCGACATGTGGATCGTGAAAGCGAGGCAGCACAGTCCGGAATTGGTGCAGATGTTGCTCGTGGCCTTCTCGCGCCGGATGTGCTGCTCGCGCGTCGACAATGTCAGCACGTAGCCCCGGTTGCCTTCCGCATCCACGGTTTCGCCGCAGAGGCGGCCGGGCATCTGGCGGATGTACTTCTGCCGCGTGGCGAAGAGCCCGACATAGGGGCCGCCGAAATTAAGGCCGTTGCCGATCGACTGTCCCTCGCCCACGACGATATCCGCGCCCATGGCGCCGGGCGGCGTGAGCGCGCCGAGCGACACCACTTCGGGGAAGACGGCGATCAGCAGCGCACCGTGTTCGTGCGCCTTTTCCGCGATCGCGGAAAGGTCGGAAACGCCGCCGAAGAAACTCGGGTTCTGCACGACGACACAGGATGTCTCGTCGTCAATGGCCGAAAGGATGTCCTCCTTGCCGTCGGGACAGGGCGGCAGGACAGTAAGTCCGTGATCGCCGAACCGGCTGATGTTCTCCACCACGGCGCGGTACTGCGGATGCAGCGTGCCCGACAGCACCGCCTTGTCGCGACGCGTCACCCTGTGCGCCATCAGCACCGCCTCGCCGCACCCGGTCGAGCCGTCGTACATGGAGGCATTGGCGACATCCATACCGGTGAGCAGCGCCACCTGGGTCTGGAACTCGAACAGGTACTGCAACGTGCCCTGGGTGATTTCGGGCTGGTACGGCGTGTAGGAGGTCAGGAACTCCGAACGCTGTATCAGGTGGTCGACCGTGGCCGGCACATGGTGACGGTAGGCGCCGCCGCCGACGAAAAAGGGAACCGAGCCGGCGGGCACGTTTTTCGCCGCCATGGCGCGAAGCGTGCGCTCGACGTCCATTTCGCCGGCACGGCGCGGCAGGTCCACGAGACCCTCGAGCCTCGCCGCCTGCGGCACGTCATCGTAGAGCGCATCGATCGAAGGCGCCCCGATCGTCTCGAGCATGGCGCTGCGATCGTCAGCGCTGAGGGGGAGATAACGCATGATCAGGAGAGCCCTTCGACAAATTCCTTGTAGGCCGCCTCGTTCATGAGGCCTTCGACTTCCGACGCATCGGCAAGCTTGACCTTGATGAACCAGCCCGACCCCATGGCGTCACGGTTGACGCCGGCGGGATCGGCCTCGAGGTCGCCATTGGTCTCGATCACTTCGCCGCTCACCGGGGCATAGACTTCGCTCGCCGCCTTGACCGATTCGACGACGGCCGCCTCGTCGCCCTTCGACAGGGCCTTGCCGACATCCGGCAGTTCGACGAAGACGACATCGCCCAGCTGTTCCTGGGCATAGTCCGAAATACCGATGGTGGCGGTGTCTCCGTCGACTTTCACATATTCATGATCGTTGGTGTAATAGACCGAGCTCATGGGGTTCTCCCTCCGTGTGTTTCCCGTGTTGGTCGTGAGTGTTCAATCACTTGCCGCGATAGTAACGCTGCGGAACAAAAGGCATCTTGGCAACTTTGGCCGGGCGCGGTTTGCCGCGCACCAGCAGGTTCACCGGCGTCTCGGGCTGGGAGAACGCGGCCTCGACATAGCCCATTGCAACAGGTCCGCCGAAGGTCGGGCCGAACCCGCCGCTGGTGACCGCGCCGATGACGCGTCCATCCGGATCCGTGATTTCCGTGCCTTCGCGGGCCGGCGCGCGTCCCTCCGGCAGGATGCCCACGCGCTTGCGCGGCGCGCCTTCCGCGATCTGGCGCTGGACCACATCGGCACCGGGGAAGCCGCCCTGCTCGCGCCGGCGCTTGCTGATCGACCAGACGAGGTCGCCCTCGACCGGCGTCGTGGTTTCGTCGATATCGTGACCGTAGAGGCACAGCCCCGCCTCGAGGCGCAGGGAATCCCGGGCGCCCAGCCCGATCGCCTCGACCACGTCGTCGGCCAGCAGGGCGCGCGCGAAGTCGGCCGCCTTGTCGTCGGGAATGGAGATCTCGTAACCGTCCTCGCCGGTGTAGCCGCACCGGCTGACGATGACGCCGGTGCCGTCGAGATCCAGCTCGCGGACCGACATGAACGGCATGTCGGAAACGCCGGCGAGATGACGTTCAAGAACGGCGGCGGCTTTCGGGCCCTGGAGCGCGAGCAGCGCGCGGTCATCGAGGCGTCGCAGTTCCGCGCCGGACAGGTTCGCTTCCATATGGGCGAAATCCGCATTCTTGCAGGCGGCGTTGACCACGATGAACAGGGCCTTGCGGCCATCCCGGTCGGGCATGCGCGAGATCATGAGATCGTCGAGGATGCCGCCGGCATCGTTGAGAAACTGGGTGTAGCGTATACGCCCCTCGCCGAGCGCCGCGATGTCGCCCGGAACGAGGGCCTCGATCTCGGCGGCGGGGTCGGCCGACAGCAGCCAGGCCTGGCCCATGTGGGAGACATCGAAGAGGCCGGCGGCTTCACGGGTATGGTTGTGCTCGCCCAGAACCCCGAGCGGATACTGTACGGGCATTTCGTAGCCCGCGAACGGCACCATCCTGGCGCCGAGCTCCACATGGAGGTCATAGAGAGGTGTACGGGAAAGCGGCTGGTCGGACGGGGCCTGGTCTTCACTCATGATCGTGTTCCTGCGTTGCCGGTTTGCGGCAGGACCCTTCGATCCACCGCGCCCCCTCTGTCGCAGAAACCTGAGAGATTTCCCTCGCTGCCCGACCGTTCAACGGTCTCAGGCGGCGGGTTACCCCCTTCGGTGAGCCCCGGCACGGCAATGTGCCCGGACTGCTTTCCAGAGTGCCATCCCCCTGCGGTCCTTTTGCCTGAGAGTTTCCGGGGCGGTTGCTCCTTCGGCGCCGGCGTGACGAAGCCGGCCTCTCCCGCAGGGTTCATGTGTATTTTGCGCAGCCCGACATTGCGCACCGCACCGCCGGAATGATAGGGGTCAGCCCGATCAAGTCAAGCAGAGTCTAACCCGTGGCCTTCGTTTCCTGCCGGGCGTCGCCTCGGGTCAGGCAACCGGATCACCGCTTGACAGCATCGGGGCCGCTCCCTCTATTAGCGCCTGACCCCGCCGTTACGAAAGACCGATGACCCGTATCGCGAAACCATCCCTTCATGTGCTCATGTGCGCGCCGCGCGGCTTCTGCGCCGGCGTCGACCGTGCCGTGCAGATCGTCGAGCTCGCGCTCGAGAAGTTCGGGGCGCCGGTCTATGTGCGCCACGAGATCGTCCACAACAAGTACGTGGTCGACGGACTGCGCGCCAAGGGTGCGGTCTTCGTCGACGAGCTGGACGAGATTCCCGAAAGCGACGCGCCCGTCATCTTTTCGGCCCACGGCGTCCCGAAGTCGGTTCCGGCCGCTGCCGAACAGCGCAACATCTTCTATATCGACGCCACCTGTCCGCTGGTGTCCAAGGTGCACATGGAAGCCGAGCGCCATTTCGAGCAGGGGCTCGAGATCGTCCTGATCGGTCATCGCGGCCATCCGGAGGTCATCGGGACGATGGGCCAGTTGCCCGACGGCGCGGTGACGCTCGTCGAAACGGTCGAGGACGCCAGGGTCTTCGAACCGGCGGACGGCGAAAAACTCGCCTACATCACCCAGACGACACTCTCGGTGGACGACACGGCCGCAATCGTGGCCGCCCTGCAGGAACGCTTCCCCGCCATCGTCGGACCGCACAAGGAAGACATCTGCTACGCAACGACCAACCGACAGCAGGCGGTCAAGGCCGTCGCCGGGCGCTGCGACGCAATGCTGGTGGTCGGCGCACCCAACAGTTCGAATTCGCGGCGCCTCGTCGAGGTCGCGGAGCGCACGGGTTGCCCCATCGCGATGCTCGTGCAGAACGCGGGCGAAATCGACTGGGACGCGCTCGGCAAGCCCGCCACGCTCGGCATCACCGCGGGGGCGTCTGCGCCGGAAGTCCTCGTCGACGAAATCGTCAATGCGCTGCGTGAGCATTTCGACGTCACGCTGGAGAGCGTCACCACGGCGAACGAACGGGTCTCCTTCAAGCTGCCGCGCGCCCTGCGCGAACCGGTGGCCGGCTGATCCATGGCGGTCTACACGGAAGTCGACGACGAGGAACTGACGCGTTTCCTGGCCGCATACGACGTCGGCGAACTGCTGTCCTACAAGGGCATCGCCGAGGGTGTCGAAAACTCCAACTACCTCGTCCAGACGACCCGGGGCCCCTTCATCCTCACGCTCTACGAGAAGCGCGTCGACCCGGACGACCTGCCGTTCTTCCTCGGCCTCATGGACCACCTCGCCGAAAACGGCATCCGCTGTCCGGTTCCGGTCAAGCCGCGAAACGGCAACGGGAATGCGCTCGGCGAGCTGGCGGGACGGCCGGCGGCTCTCATCACCTTTCTCGACGGCATGTGGGTTAAGCGGCCCGGCACGCTCCACTGCGCCGAGCTTGGGACTGCGCTCGCCGCCCTGCATCTCGCCGGTGAAAGCTACGAGGCGGTACGGCCCAACAGCCTGTCGATGCCGAGCTGGCGGCCCCTGTTCGAGCAGTGTCGCGAACACGCCGACGCTGTCCACGCGGGGCTGGCGGCGGAAACCGACGCGGAACTGCGGGCGCTCGAGGCGGCGTGGCCAGCGGGTCTGCCGACCGGCGTCATCCATGCCGACCTCTTTCCCGACAACGTGTTCTTCCTGAAGGACAGGCTGTCAGGCATCATCGACTTCTATTTCGCCTGCACCGACTTCTTCGCCTATGACGTCGCCATCTGTCTCAACGCCTGGTGCTTCGAGCCCGACGGTTCGTTCAACATCACCAAGGCGCGGGCATTTCTCGTCGCCTACGAAAAGGTCCGGCCGCTGCAGCCGGCCGAATACGCCGCCCTGCCCGATCTCGCCCGCGGCGCGGCCATGCGCTTTCTGCTGACGAGGCTCTATGACTGGGTCAACACACCCGCCGACGCCCTCGTGGTGCCCAAGGACCCGCTCGAGTACCTGCGCAAGCTGCGGTTCCACCGCAGTGTCGCCAGCATTTCAGAATACGGGCTCGACCCTGCATGACGGCCGGGGGCCGCGAGGTCGAGATCTACACCGACGGAGCCTGCTCGGGAAATCCGGGTCCGGGCGGCTGGGGCGCGATCCTGCTTTACGGCGACGCCGAAAAGGAACTCAAGGGCGGCGCGGCGGAGACCACGAACAACCGCATGGAACTGACCGCGGCTATCGAGGCGCTCAACGCGTTGACGCGCCCCTGCAGGGTCACGGTCCACACGGACTCGGTCTACGTGAAGGACGGCATCACCCAGTGGCTGGCGCGATGGAAGGCGAACGGCTGGCGCACCGCGGCGAAAAAGCCGGTGAAGAACACCGATCTCTGGCAGGCGCTCGACGAGGCGCTCGCGACCCACGAAATATCCTGGAAATGGGTCAAGGGGCATGCCGGGCATCCGCTCAATGAGCGCGCCGACGAACTCGCCCGTGAAGGCATGGCACCTTTCAAGCCGTGACGCCGGCAAAGGCGGCCGGGACCGGCACGTTTCCTGTGCGATCCACGTTCAGATGTTCTGCATGAGCGCTCCGAGGAGTGCTGCCGGCGCATCCTCCTGCACGAGATGTGCGGCGTCCTCGATGGGCGTGAAACTGGCGGCACCGAGGCGGTCGCGAACCTCCTGGCCCTGCGCTGCGGGAATGAATGTGTCGCGCATGCCCCAGACGACATGCACATCGAACTCCGGTCGCGCATAGCGGCTCTGGGCCTGCTCGATGTTCCGGCGGTCAGCATGGGCAATCTGGCGATAGAAAGCGGCCTTGCCCGTCTCGCCGGACCATGGATCGAAATAGAGTCCGATGGCCTCCTCGCGGATCGGATAATGGGCGGCAGCCTGGATATACGCGCGGAAGAGGGCCTCGTGCGCATAGTCCGGCAAGCCCGCAAAGGCCTCCTGGTGTTTGGCCACATGCGCATAAAAGGGCGACCCGGACGGCAGGACGGCCACGGAATTGACCAGATGAAGCTTTCCATACTCGACGCCGTTGATGAAGTGAGCGCGCAGAGCGGCGAGCCCGCCAAAGTCATGACCGACCACCTGGGGGCGATCAAGTCCCCAGTGGCCCAGGAGGGCCGCCAGGAGGTCGCTCTGGACCGATTCGGTCACGTTCTGGTCCTCGGCCTTCTCCGATTGACCGGTCCCCAGCATGTCGAAATAGAAGACCCTGCGGGTCCTGGCCAGCCAGGGCACGATGGCGCGCCATGCCTGCGCGGACCACGGGAAGCCGTGGACAAGCACGACCGGGTCTCCGTCGCCCATCGCCCCCCAGGCCACGGAGCCACCGTCGAATTGAAACCGTTCATTGAGCTCTAGCATGGGGTTCGCCTCTTCTGCTATAATAGTTAATTAGCACATTAGCTATATGACAATGAATATGACAAACAGATCAGACCAGGTCAAGGCGCTGTCCAATGAAACCAGGATCGAGGTCCTGCGCTTGCTCGACGATCCGATGGCCCACTTCAGTCACCAGGAGTCGGCCGATCCCGTGAAAACGGGAGTCTGCGTGCAGCTCATCGCGGAGCATTTCGGTGTCAGCCAGCCGACGATGAGCCGCCATATCGAACTGCTGAAAAGAGCGGGGTTCGTCGTGGCGAAGCGGCAGCAGAAATGGACCTACTGCTCGCGAGACGAGGCTGTGCTCGCCGATTACGCAAACTGGTTGCGGACCTCCCTGCATATCAGGGATGTGTGAGCGCCGCCGGGGCAGCAAAAAAGAAAGGCCCCGATCGCACGTCCGGTGCGTCCGGGGCCAGGTTCTTTCAGTTCATGTCCTCCGGCACGATGCCGGAGGGACTGTGGGTCAGAGCTGTTCCAGGAGGGCGGAGGCGCCGCTGACGTCGGCCTGGCCCGGCTGGGGTTCCTGGTTGAGCACCTTGACCACGCCGTCATCGACAACCATCGAATAACGCAGCGAGCGCAGGCCCAGGCCGTTGCCCGATGCATCGAGCTCCATGCCGATCGCCTTGGCGAAATCGCCGTTGCCGTCCGCGAGGAAGGTCACGACACCCTCGCCGCCGCTGATATTGGCCCAGGCTTCCATGACAAAAGGATCGTTGACCGACGTCACGGCGATCTCGTCGATGCCCTTGGCCTTGATGGCGTCGGCGTTCTGGATGAAGCCCGGCAGGTGGTTGCGGTGGCAGGTGGGCGTGAAGGCACCGGGCACGGCGAACAACACGACCTTGCGGCCGGCGAAAAACTCGGAAGCGGGAACCGGCGCCGGTCCTTCGGCGGTCATCTTCCTGAACGTGATATCGGGAAGCTTGTCACCCACGCTGATTGTCATGTCAGTCTCCTGTCTGAAGATGCCGCCAGCAGGCGGCGGTTGTCGCGTGGCCGCATAAAAGCATCTGGCAGGGATGCGCGCCACTGAAAGCTGCCACCCGTGTGACGGATTTCACTTTACGGCAATCCCGGTTTCGACAGCGCGTTCCTCACCGTGGATCGTCACCCGAAGCGGCTGGCCGTGCAGTCCGCCGGCCGAATGCCCCCCGGACACGGGAACCTCGTAGGTCGCAACGCCGTCGCGTACCCCGGTGCCGCGCGGGCGTCCGAACAGATAGCCCGGCGGCCCTTCGACGAAGATGTCGCGCACGGGGTCCGTGTCGCTTCCGCGCAGGACAAGCTCCAGGGTATCGCCGCGGTCGTTCAGACGGGCCCGTTCAAGGCCCGCCTCGTCCGGCGGAAGGTTCTGTGGCACCTGCCGGCGATACCGCTCCAGGAGAACCGCCTCGGCGGTGGTCGTCTCCGGCACGCGGGACAGATCGAGGGCAAGGCTGGCGCGCGCCGGGACACAGATGTCGCGGCAGGCGGCATAGACGAGGTCGAGCCGGACGATGGTCGGGACACCGTCGCCCTGCCTCCTGATCGTCACCGGGAAGACGACCTCGTTCTCGTAAACGATCGACGTCGAATAGGCGTCATCGTGCCACACGGGCACCGGCCATTCGACCCGCGCCGACGCCACGTTACCGGAACGCGACCAGTCGAAGCGCGGGGGCACGCCGGCTTCTCCGGGGACGCGCCAGTATGTCTTCCAGCCGGGTTCGAGCCTGATCTGCACGCCGACAAGAACGCCGTCGCCTGCCTCGCCGCCCGCCAGCAGGCGGGCCGAGGCATAGGGGTTTCGGTCCCAGGCGCTGGCCGCGGACCCGGCCGACAGAGCCGGCGGGAAAGCGGCGGCGGCCAGACACAGGGCGATGACGGAAGTGATGAGTTTCATGGGACGCAAACTAGCCCGTTACGTCTGCAAAGGCGTTCACCTTGGCATTGCGCCGGATCACTTGTTTGTCAACCGCCCGTGGCGCGCGGACTTCCGCTTGCCCCGATTCCGCGTTAACATTCCCGTATGCCGCGAGGCCGGGACAACCGGACCTTCACCAGGTGAAACGGAGCACATGTCGACAGACTCGCAGGAATATTCGGACTATCTCGACGGGCAGATGCTGATCGCCATGCCCAATATCGGCGATGCGCGTTTCGAACGCACGCTGATCTACCTGTGCGCCCATTCCGCCGAGGGCGCCATGGGCATCGTCGTGAACAAGGCCGCTCACGACATCACCTTCCCCGACCTTCTCGAAAGGCTCGGACTCGTGCCGGGCGACGGGGACATCGTGCTGTCCGACCGGGCCAAGACCATGCCGGTGCAGGTCGGCGGTCCGGTCGAGACGGGCCGCGGGTTCGTCCTGCACACCTGCGACTATTTCTCCGCTGACTGCACGCTGCCGATCGATGCCGACGTGGGGCTGACGGCAACGCTCGACGTCCTGCGGGCGATCGCGTCGAACGCCGGCCCGCGCCAGGCGCTTCTGGCGCTCGGCTATGCCGGGTGGGGTCCGGGGCAGCTCGAGACCGAAATCCAGTCCAACGGATGGCTGCACTGCGAGGCGGACGAGTCGCTCATCTTCCACCCGGACCTGGAAACAAAATACGAAATGGCCCTCGGGCGCATCGGCGTCGACCCGGGCCTGCTCTCAAGCCAGGCCGGCCACGCCTGACGTCCCTCCCCGCGCGGTCTCGCCATCACACCGAATTCCTGACGAAAGTCAGGATCCACCCGCACAGGCCTTCTGGATGCCCGCCTGCGCGGGCAATTCGGGAGGGAGTGCATGGCATGCGCGGCGAGGGTCAGGCTCAAAGAACGGCCGGCGCCGCACGGTCTCGTCCCCAAACCCCGAATTCCTGACGAAAGTCAGGATCCACCCGCACAGGCCTCATGGATGCCCGCCTGCACGGGCAATTCGGGTGGGGGTGCATGGTCGCGGCAATGGGGGGCGGCGCACTGAAGGGGCCGGCTCAATGGATGGCCAGCCGCGTCGGGTCGCGCCGCCAACCGTCGAATTCCTGACGAAAGTCAGGATCCACCCGCACAGACCTTCTGGATGCCCGCCTGCGCGGGCAATTCGGGAGGGAGTGCATGGCATGCGCGGCGAGGGTCAGGCTCAAAGAACGGCCGGCGCCGCACGGTCTCGTCCCCAAACCCCGAATTCCTGACGATAGTCAGGATCCACCGCACGAGCCTCATGGATGCCCGCCTGCGCGGGCAATTCGGGGCGCAGTTGCATGGCCGCGGCAACGGGGGGCCGGTGCACTGAAGGCGCGGGCTGAGCGAAGTGGCCATGCCGCACGGTCTCGCCCCCAACCCCCGAATTCCTGACGAAAGTCAGGATCCAGAACGGACGCGGGGTCGGTGTGTTAGGACCATTCGCCGGGTTTGCCGGCGAGGTAGGCGATGGCTTCCTGTGAGCTCATGGGCTGGCCGAAATAGAAGCCCTGGACGTATTCGCAGCCCAGTTCGCGGAGGAGTTCGATGTCCTCCTGGGTTTCCGCGCCTTCCGCCACCACGTCCATGTCGAGATCGTGGGCGAGGTTGACGATGGAATGGAGAATGATCTCCGATGCCGGGTCGTCCGGGTTGGAATTGTTCAGGAAAGACCGGTCGATCTTGATCGTGTCGAAGGGAAAGCGTTGCAGGTTGCTGAGCGACGAGTAGCCGGTGCCGAAGTCGTCGCAGGACAGCCCAGCACCGAGTGCCGTGAGGCGTTCGAGTATCCGCGCCGACAGTTCCATGTTCTCCATGACCAGCGACTCGGTGATTTCCAGCTTCAGGGAACCTTCCACCACGTCCGCCCGGTTGAGGATGAGCTCGACGTCCTCGACAAGATCCTGGCCGAGGATCTGGCGGCTTGAGACATTGACGCTCGTGAACACCGGATCGTGCGGCGTGAAGGCGCGCTGCCAGGTTCCAAGCTGCCGGGCGGCCTCGTTCAGGGCAAACCGTCCGAGGTCGGCGATGATGCCGGTCTCTTCCGCGATGCCGATGAAATCGTCGGGACCGAGCAGGCCGAGCTGGGGATGCTGCCAGCGTATCAGCGCCTCGAAACCCGCCACCTTCATGTCCGCCAGGCGCACGATGGGCTGGTACATGAGCTCCATTTCGTCCCGCTCGAGCGCGCGGCGGAGATCGGACTCCAGCGCGACCCGGTTCGCCGTATTGTCCCGCATATTGGAGCGGAAGAACTCGATCTTGTTCTTGCCGAGGCGCTTGGCCTGGAACAGGGCGATCTCGGCTTCCTTCAGCAGGTCTTCGGCGAGGTCGATCTTGCCGTTGTACTGCGCCACGCCGATACTGGCGGTCAGGAAGACCTCGCGCGGATTGAGGCGCACCGGCGCGCCGACGGCGAGACGGATCTGCTCCGCGAGCGCTCCCGTCTCCCCGCTCTTCTGCGTCGACGTGAAGATGATGCCGAACTGGTCGCCGGAGATCCGCGCCAGGGTGTCGTTCGGTCCGAGGCATCGCTTGATGCGCCGCGCCATGGTCAGGAGAAGGCTGTCGCCGACCGCGTGACCGAGCCCGTCATTGACGTTCTTGAAGCGGTCGATGTCGACGACGAAAATCGCCAGCTGGCGTTCCTTGTCACCGTGGAACTGGCGGATGACCTGCTGCAGGCGGTCCATGAAGAGCGCGCGGTTGGGCAGACCCGTCAGGCTGTCATGGACGGCATCGCGCAGGAGGCGTTCTTCCGAGGCCCGGTGCGCCGTGATGTCGGCCAGGGTGCCGATGCACCGGTTGGCCTTGCCGTGCTCGTCCGCCATGACGCGGGCCCGCAGCTGGAACCAGCGAAAGGCACCGTCATTGCGCCGCATGCGGAACGCATGACGGAACGTGCCGCGGCCACGCTGCAGCGCGGCCTCCACGGAAGACAGGTATCCCACCCTGTCGGCGGGATGCACCAGTTCGAGCCAGTTGTCCTGGTCGGAGAGGTCGGTCCCGCCATGCGGCAGACCCAGCATGACCTCGATTTCCGGGCCGACGTAGAGCGAATGTTCCGCCGCATGCCAGTCCCAGACGCACTGTTCGGAGCCGGCCAGAGCCAGCGCGCGGCGGCCGCTGTCCTCGAAGAAGCGGCTGCTGATGACGCTTGCGTCAAAGGCGAACTGGGTGACGGTGAACGCGATCATCAGCATGACCAGAACGAGCGTTGCGGCGAGACCGGGGGCGACGAGGGCGTGGCCCAGAATACCGGCCTGGTAGAGCGCGGCGAAGAAGGTCCAGACGGTCACCAGCACCCAGGACGGCACCGTCACCTGGGCGCGGATGAGCCCCTGCAGCGCCATGCGGCCGATCAGCAGGCAGCCGCCGCCCACGGCCATGGCGAAGAGCACCCAGGCCAGGAAGTAGGACAGTCCCGCAAGCAGGAAGGACATGAGAATGATCGGCACGGCGATGCCGGCCATGACCATGACGCCGGTGCTGGCGACGGGCCAGCGCTTGTCCAGTTCGAGAAAGGTGAAGAGGATTGCGAGAATGCCGACCGCCATGAGCGAGACGGCGATCGTTCGGAAGGTGGTGATCCAGCTCGACCCGAACTCTATGCCCAGCGGCCAGTATCCCAGTTCGTAACAGAGGAAGATCACGCCGGCCCAGGCGAACAGCGCCGCGGCGGGAAAAATCACGCTGCGCCGCACGATGTAGAGGATCGAGATATAGAGCGCGCCGAGCACTCCGATACCGATCAGGAGCCCGTGGAAGAAGGCGATGCGGCGCTTCTGGTCGTCGAAGGCCGACGGCGACCAGAGAATGAGCGCGCCGGGCCAGCGGCCCGCGAGTTCGACCGCATAGGTGATCGACTGGCCGGGCGGGACGTCGACGAGGAAACTGTCCGTGTTGCGGTTGGACCGGATCGCGGGCCGCGGACCCTGGGAGACCGTGACGTTGAGGAACCGCGTGCTCAGGCGCGACCGCGACTGCAGCCCCGTACCCGTGATGCCCTCCCGTCCGACGGCGACCAGACGGGTTTCCGGGCGCGAGCCGAGGTTCTTGACGGTGAAGACGAGCCACCGGTAATTGGGCCCGGGCCCCACGGCCGTCGCCGTGAACTCGTTGGCCTGTCCGGCGCCCGCATCGTCAAGCTGGATGACCGTTTCGGGGATGGAGGACTCGGCCCGGTCGGCCGCGTTCAGGATATCGACACTGACGGCCTTCAGGGGCAATTCGATCGTGTCCCGCGCCCGGGAATCGGCAGCGGCAAAGATCGTGACAAGAAGCCACGCGGCGAAGAAGACGGCGGTACGCATGCCAGCCAACAGAACTGCTTTCATTACCGGTGCTCGATACCTTTGGTAGCGTCACCGGTTGGGTAAAACAAGCGAAAGCCCTATGTGGAGCGAGCCCTTGTTTACCTGTGGTAAACGATAACGGGAACGTCGTTCCCCGAGTTTCACCGATCCTCCGCCAGCAGGGCAAACAGAAGATGATCCTGCCACGCTCCGTTGATCCGGAGATAGCGGCGGGCATAGCCTTCCTCGGTGAATCCGCACTTGCGCAGAAGGCTGATCGACGCCGTATTAATCGGCAGGCACGCCGCTTCGACCCGGTGAAGGCCAAGGGTATCGAATGCAAAGGGTATCACGGCCTGAACGCTGCGGGACATGAAACCCTTGCGGGCATAGGGTTCACCGATCCAGTAGCCGAGCGAGCACGCCTGTGCGACCCCTCGCCTGATATTGCTGAGGGTCAGGCCGCCGAGCAGCGCCTGGTCGGTGTCCCGGAAAACAAAGAATGGATAGGCCTGATCTTCCCGGATGTCACGCGAATAGCGCTTGATGCGGCGGCGAAAGGAGGCGCGGGTCAAATCGTCGCGCGGCCAGGTCGGCTCCCACGGCGAGAGGAATTCGCGGCTGCGCTCGCGAAGCGCCGCCCACATCTGGAAATCGGACATTTGCGGCGCACGAAGAATCACCCCCGTTCCGTGCAGGACCGGACTTGTCTCGATAGTGCTGACAGATCTCAGAAATGCCATTGCCGGCGGAACTCACAATTGGGTCAGGCAAATCTTGCAGCGATTTGTGCATGGGATGCAAGCCGGGAGACGGGCCCCACGGCTGCAACCGTAGGCTGTGATTCCGCAAGCATGCGTTCGGCGAGACGGCCCACGGAGGCGGCGTCGATACGGTCGATCCGCCCGATCAGCTCATCCATGGGCAGAACCCGCCCGAACGCGAGTTCCTGGCGCGATATCTGCTCGGCGCGCGCCGTGCTGCTCTCCAGGCTCATGAGCAGCCCGGCCTTGAACTGGGCGCGGGAACGGGCCACTTCCTCTTCGCGGATACCGCCGGAGAGCCGGTTCAGTTCGTCGGCCACGACCGGGACGATCTCGCCGAGGTCGTCCGGTGACGTTCCCGCATAGATGCCGAACAGCCCGGTATCCGCATAGCTCGAGCAGAAGGCGAATATCGAGTAGCACAGGCCCCTTTTTTCCCTGACTTCCTGGAACAGCCGCGAGGACATTCCGCCACCCAGAACGCTCGCGAGAACCTGCGCGGTGTAGAAGTCGTCGCTGCCGTATGGCGGCGCTTCGAAACCGAGCAGCAGATGAGCCTGTTCGAGGTCCTTGTCGATGCGGATGTCGCCGCCTTCGTACCGGCCCGGCTCCAGGGCCTCGCGCGCGAAGGGGCGCCCCCTGAACTGCGCGGCGGCGAGATCGACGAGCCTGTCATGCTCGACCGCCCCCGCCGCACCGATTACGACGCGTTCGGGGTGGTAGCGCGCATCGCGGAAACCAGCGAGGTCGGTTGCGGCAAACGACCCGACGCTCTCGACCGTGCCCAGAATGGGGCGTCCCAGGGCCTGGCCGGGGAACGCGGCTTCCTGAAACACGTCGAACGCGAGGTCGTCCGGGGTGTCGCGGGCGGCGGCGATCTCCTGGATGATCACATTGCGCTCGCGCTCCAGTTCCTCGGCGGCGAAGACGGGGTTCTCGAAAATGTCGCACAGCACGTCGATGGCGAGCGGCAGGTCGCCCTTGAGGACGCGGGCGTAATACGCCGTCGTCTCCATGCTCGTGGCGGCATTGAGGTCTCCACCGACGGCCTCCAGACTGTGCGCGATGTCGAGGGCGCTGCGCCTTTGCGTTCCCTTGAAGGCCATGTGCTCGAGAAAATGCGCGACACCGTGTTCGCGCGTCCGCTCGTGGCGCGCGCCCGCATTCACCCAGACGCCGAGAGCGACCGTTTCGAGGTGGGGCATCGCATGGGTGACGACGCGCATTCCGTTGTCGAGCCGCGTCGTATGAACGTTCGGATTGTCAGACATGTTCCCCCAGCCGCGCATGCGCGTCGATGAAGGTCTTGACCGCGTCGATGTCGTTCGGCAGACGCGTCACACGCTCCGGTCTCTGGGCGATGTCGGCTATTCTCTCGGGCAGTGACGGCCGCCTTCCGCTCGCCCGTTCGACGGCGTCGGGAAACTTCGCGGGATGGGCGGTCGCCAGGCAGATGACCGCCGTGTCGGTGCGTTCCATGCGGTTCGCGGCTTCGAGACCGATGGCCGAATGCGGATCGAGCAGGAGGCCTGTTTCGCGGAGACAGCCGGCAATCCGGGCGGCACAACCGTCCTCGTCGACGCGCTGCGACTCGAACAGGAGTTTCATTCTTTCGAGTGCGGCCGCCTCGATCCCGAACCCGCCCGACTGGGCGAGGCCCTGCATCAGGCGGCGTATGTGGGTGCCGTCACGGCCGCAGGCGTCGAAGAGCAGGCGCTCGAAATTGCTCGACACCTGGATATCCATGCTCGGACTCGAGGTGGGCGTCACGGTGCCGGTGTCGTACCGGCCCGTGGTCAGGGCGCGGTGGAGAATATCGTTGATGTTCGTGGCGACGACCAGCCGTTCCAGCGGCAGCCCCATCCTGCCCGCGACATACCCGGCGAAGATGTCGCCGAAATTGCCTGTCGGCACGACGAAACTCACGGTCCGGTCCGGAGCGCCGAGGGCGACCGCGGACGTGAAGTAGTACACGACCTGCGCCAGTACGCGGGCCCAGTTGATGGAGTTCACCCCGGCAAGGCCGATCCGGTCGCGGAACGCATGGTCGTTGAACAGCGCCTTGAGCAGCGCCTGGCAGTCGTCGAACGTGCCGTCCAGCGCGATGTTGTGAACGTTGTCGTCGAGCACCGTCGTCATCTGGCGGCGCTGGATCTCGCTGACCCGCCCGTGGGGATGAAGGATGAAGACGTCTATGGCATCGCGGCCGCGGAAGGCCTCGATCGCGGCGCTGCCGGTGTCCCCGGACGTCGCGCCGACGATGGTCACCCGCTTCCCGTCTCGCGCGAGCACGGCATCCATCATCGGCGCCAGCAACTGCATGGCGACGTCCTTGAAAGCCAGCGTCGGACCGTGGAAGAGTTCCAGCAGCCAGGTGCGATGATCCACCTGCACCAGCGGCGCCACGGCCGGATGCCCGAAAGCGCCGTATGCGCGTTCGATGATCGCTTCGAGCTCTTCCAGGGCGAACGCATCGCCAGTGAACCGCCTGGTGATCTCCAGGGCCACCTCGGCGTAGGACTGGCCAGCCAGGCTGGAAATCTCGTGCGGTGTCATCTGCGGCCAGATCTCCGGCACGTACAGCCCGCCGTCCCGCGCCAGCCCGGCAAGCAGGACGTCGTCGAAACCGAGCGAAGGCGCCTCGCCTCGTGTGCTGATGTACTTCACGTTCTGTCCTTTTGCGAAAACTCCGGCAACCTAAAGGTCACGCGGTTTCCGGGCAAGCGCGCCTATTTCGACCGCGGCGCATCGAGCTTCCGGTTGTAGGAAATGTGATACGCGAAATAGACTCCCAGCAGGCACAACGCAATGCCGTACCAGGTCACGGCGTACTGGAGATGGTCGTTCTTGAATGCAAGCCGCGTCTCCCCGGCCTGGGGCAACCCGCCGGCGATGCTGTTGGATGTTTCGTCGAGCAGGAAAGGAGCGACATCGTCCCTGCCCGCCTCCACCGCCATCGCGGACAGGTCCCGGTAGTACCAGACGTTCTTCGCGAGGTCGTTGTCGGGGACGAACATCTCCTGCGTTTCGGGTTTTCGCAAAAGGCCGACGATCTCCCGCACCCCCTCGACCTGTCCGACGGGTCGAGTTTCCGGTGCCTTGTAGGCGTCCGGGACGAACCCGCGGTTGACCATGACGGTCCCGCCTTCCGCCAGCACGAACGGCGTGATGACCCAGTAGCCGGGGCCCTTGAAGCGGCCTTTGGGGCGGCTGAGCGACGTGAAGACATGGAACTCGTGTGCGTGGTCGAAACGGCCCGTGGCGACGAAAGGACGGTATTCCATGCCGGCGATGTCCAGCGTTGGCCATTCGTCGCGGGCGGGCAGCGCGGCGGGTGTCTGGCTGACCCGTTCTTCGACCTTGCGGATGAGATCCTCTTTCCAGTAGAGGCGCTCGACCTGCCAGTTGCCGAGCCCGACAATCGCGACCAGAGCGGGCAC
The DNA here is from genome assembly GCA_965227875.1 of Hyphomicrobiales bacterium. GTDB lineage: Bacteria > Pseudomonadota > Alphaproteobacteria > Rhizobiales > JAJFHC01. Next base: position 3,012,757 of record OZ245783.1, on the reverse strand, counting down.
GGCGAGGACGGTCGGCCAGAACTGCAATCGGAACTTCATTCAGTCGTGTCCCAGCCGGCCTTCACGCGCCTTGTTGCGGAACTGCAGGGCGATGAGGATGCTCTTGAGCGGCCGCAGCATGAACAGGGCGAGGAATAGCACGAGAGGGAGCCAGAGAATGGCGTGAACCCAGTATGGCGGCTGATATGCGACCTCGACGAGCAAGGCGGCACCCGCGACGATGAACCCGACGATGAGGATGACGAAGACCGCCGGACCGTCGCCACTGTCCATGAACTCGTAATCGAGACCGCAGGAGGAGCAGGACGGCGCCAGGCGCAGGAAACCGCTGTAGAGCTTTCCTCGGCCGCATCGCGGACACTTGCTCCGCAGGCCCGCGGATACAGGCGATACCGGCGCTTGATAAGGCTGCCTGTCCATATCTCTCTCCAATAACGAGAAAACGGCCCCGCAGGGCCGTTTTCCGTTTCAGTTACTCAATGTGCCCCGTCACTGCACGGCAGGCTGTCACGCTGCCCACACGTAGATGCAGACGAACAGGAAGAGCCACACCACGTCGACGAAGTGCCAGTACCAGGCGGCCGCCTCGAACCCGAAATGGTGTGTCGGCGTGAAGTGTCCGGCCACCGCCCGCAACAGGCAGACGATCAGGAACAGCGTGCCGACCAGCACGTGGAACCCGTGGAAGCCCGTCGCCATGAAGAAGGTCGCTCCGTAGATGTGGCCGGAGAACCCGAACGCGGCGTGGGAATATTCGTAGGCCTGCACGGCGGTAAAGAGCGCGCCCAGCACGACCGTCGCCAGAAGGCCCCATTTCAGCCCTGCCCGGTCGTCATGCAGAAGCGCATGGTGCGCCCACGTAACGGTGGTGCCCGACGTAAGCAGGATCAGCGTGTTGATCAGCGGCAGGTGCCAGGGATCGAACGTGGCGATGTCCTTCGGCGGCCATTCGCCGCCCGTCAGGTCGGCACGCATGACCTGTTCGGTGCCGCCCGGGAACAGGGCCACGTCGAAAAAGGCCCAGAACCATGCGACGAAGAACATGACCTCGGAGGCGATGAACAGGATCATGCCATATCGCAGGTGAAGCTGGACGACCGGCGTGTGGTGACCTTCGACCTCGGCTTCCCTGACGACGTCCATCCACCACATGAGCATGGTGTACATCACCAGCAGCATGCCGATGATCAGCACCCAGGGTCCGATATTGCCGATATTGTGAAAGTAGATGACGGCACCGACCGCGGTGATGAACGCGGCCACGGAGCCGACGGCGGGCCATGGGCTCGGATCGACGAGATGGTAGTCGTGGTTTTTAGCGTGGCTGTCGGCCATTATCCCCTACTCCAAAATCCCGAACCGGCCCGGCCGGTTCGATCTCCTCAATTCAGTTTCGCCTTCCCGTCCTTCGCGGCCGTACCGGCGTCGGCCAGTTCGTCCACTTCGGATGGGAAGAATGTATAGGACAGCGTGATCGTGCTCACGCTGTCGAGTTCGGGATCGTCGGCTATCGCCGGATCCACAAAAAAGCTGACCGGCATCTGCGCCGTCTGGCCCGGATCGAGCACCTGCTCGGTGAAGCAGAAGCAGTCCACCTTGGTGAAATACGCTCCCGCCTGCACGGGCGTGACATTGAACGTCGCCGTGCCCGCCGTGCGGCGGCTCACGAGGCTTCTGGCCTCGTAGTAGGCCAGTCCGTTCTCGCCGACCTTGAGGGTGACCTCGCGCTGCGCCGGGCGGAAGGACCAGCCCATGTTGCGCGCGGTGTTGGCGTCGAACCGTATGGTGATGTCACGGTCGATCGTCGTGGCCGAGGCGGCCTCGGCGGACTGGGTGGTGCCACCATACCCGGTGACCTGGCAGAAGATCTGGTAGAGCGGCACGGCGGCATAGGCCATGCCGACCATCCCCGCGGCCGCAAGGCCCGCAATGGCCGCCACACGCCTGTTGCGGCGGGCGAGCAGCCCGCGTCCTGCGGTGTTTTCCTCGCGCCGGTCCGTCATCACAGGGGCCTGTTCATGACATTGCCGCCGAGACGCACGATGGTGACGACGAAGAAAAGCGCCACGAGGCCCGCGAGGACCCAGGCGATCGCAACCGATCGGTTGCGACGGCGGCGTTTCTGTTCTTCGCTGAGCTGCATCATCCGGTCCAGAACATGTTCCAGGTCCAGTCGGCCGCCACGCCGAGCCCCTGTTCGGCGAGCAGGACCGCGAAAACCAGGAAGAGATACAGGATCGAATAGGCGAACAACTGGCGCGCGGCGCGTTCGGCGGGCTGGCCGTCGCGCAGCCTGTAGACGCGCAGGGCCGCATACAGGAATCCGGCCCCCAGCGCGCCCGACACAAGACCGTACAAAACGCCGGCAAAGCCCATGATCGCCGGCAGCAGGGTGACGGGCACCAGCAGCAGGGAATAGACCAGGATCTGCGTGCGCGTCGCGTCAGCCCCGGCGACGACCGGCAGCATCGGCACGCCGACACGCTCGTAGTCGCGGGCGCGGTAGAGTGCGAGGGCCCAGAAATGGGGTGGCGTCCACATGAAGATGATGAGGAACAGGACCACGCTTTCGAGGGACACCGATCCGGTGACGGCCACCCAACCGATCATGGGCGGGAAGGCCCCCGCCGCACCGCCGATGACGATGTTCTGCGGCGTGCTGCGCTTGAGCCACATGGTGTAGACGAAGACGTAGAACGCGATGGTGCCCGCGAGCAGGGCCGCGGCCGCCCAGTTCACCAGGAGCCCGAGCAGCGCCACGGAGCCTGCGGCGAGCGTCGTGCCGAAGGCAAGCGCCTCGCCGGGCGTGACCCGCCCGGTGGGGATCGGCCGCTTGGCGGTGCGCTGCATGCGCGCATCGATGTCGGCGTCGTACCACATGTTCAGGGCGCCGGACGCACCGGCCCCGACGGCGATTGCAAGCAGGGCGGTGAGGCCGATGACCGGATGGATGTCTCCCGGCGCCACGACCATGCCGACGAAGGCGGTGAAGATGACGAGCGACATCACGCGCGGCTTGAGCAGGGCGAAGAAGTCTCCCGCCGTGCCCTGCCCCCCGAGGGGGGTCGCCGCGTCGTGTGCGTCGATATCGTAACCGATGTCGGTCATGCCCGATGCTCTTCCGTTTCCTTCAACAGTGCCGTATGCGCGTCACTTGATGCGCGGCAGGGTGTTGAACTGGTGGAACGGTGGCGGCGAGGACAGGGTCCACTCCAGCGTGGTCGCACCTTCGCCCCAGGGATTGTCAGCCGCCTTTTCCTTGCGGGAGAAGGCCTGCCACACGCCGTAGAGGAAGATGAGCACCGCGAACGCGGAGATGTAGGAGCCGATCGAGGAGATCTGGTTCCAGCCCGCGAAGGCGTCCGGGTAGTCGGCGTAGCGCCGCGGCATGCCCGCTCGGCCGAGGAAGTGCTGCGGGAAGAACAGCAGGTTCACGCCGATGAAGGTGACCCAGAAATGCAGCTTGCCGATCGTCTCGTTGTAGTTGTAGCCGAACATCTTCCCGAACCAGTAGTACCAGCCCGCGAAGATGGCGAAGACGGCGCCCAGCGACAGCACGTAGTGGAAGTGCGCCACGACGTAGTAGGTGTCGTGATAGGCGCGGTCGACGCCGGCATTGGCGAGCACCACGCCGGTGACGCCGCCCACGGTGAACAGGAAGATGAAGCCGATCGCCCAGAGCATCGGCGTCTTGAACTCGATGGAACCGCCCCACATGGTGGCGATCCACGAGAAGATCTTCACGCCCGTCGGCACCGCGATCACCATGGTGGCGAAGACGAAGTAGGCCTGCGTGTCGACGTCGAGACCGACGGTGTACATGTGGTGCGCCCACACGATGAAACCGACGAAGCCGATGGCGACCATGGCGTAGGCCATGCCGAGATAACCGAAGACCGGCTTGCGCGAGAAGGTCGAGATCACCTGCGAGATGATGCCGAAGCCCGGCAGGATGAGGATGTAGACCTCCGGGTGCCCGAAGAACCAGAACAGGTGCTGGTAGAGAATCGGGTCGCCGCCGCCTTCAGGTGCGAAGAAGGTGGTGCCGAAGTTGCGGTCCGTCAGCAGCATGGTGATGGCGCCGGCCAGCACGGGCAGCGACAGCAGCAGCAGGAAGACGGTGACGAGGATCGACCAGACGAACAGCGGCATCTTGTGAAGGGTCATGCCCGGTGCGCGCATGTTGAAGATCGTCGTGATGAAGTTGATCGCGCCAAGGATCGAGGATGCCCCCGCGACGTGCAGCGACAGGATCGCGAAATCCATCGCCGGCCCGGGTTGTCCGCTTGTCGAGAGTGGCGGATAGATCGTCCAGCCGCCGCCAACGCCGGTGTTGCCGGGAGGGCCCTCGACGAAGATCGAGATGACGAGAAGGCCGATGGCGGGCGGAAGCAGCCAGAAGGAGATGTTGTTCATCCGCGGGAACGCCATGTCGGGCGCGCCGATCATGAGCGGGACGAACCAGTTGCCGAAGCCCCCGATCATGGCCGGCATCACGAGGAAGAAGACCATGATGAGGCCGTGGCCGGTCACCAGCACGTTGAAAAGGTGATGGTCGCCGCCGAGGATGCCGTCGCCCGGGGACTGAAGTTCCATGCGCATCAGCACGGACATGGTCCCGCCGATCAGCCCCGCGATGATGGCGAAGATAAGGTACATCGTGCCGATGTCCTTATGGTTCGTCGAGTAGACGTAGCGCCTCCATCCGGTGGGATGATGATCGTGATCGGCGTGTGCTGCTTCGGATGCCATTTACGTGTGCTCCCGTTCTTCGAATTCTGTTAGCGCGCTGCGCGGATGCCGCGCGCTTCGAGGCCGGCGACCCGGGTCGGGGCCGGCGCGGCCGCAAACTCTTCCTTGGCCTTGTCCACCCACTGGGCGAACTCGTCCTCGCTGACCACGTTGACGACGATCGGCATGAACGAGTGGTCCTTGCCGCAAAGCTCCGAGCACTGGCCGTAGAACTTGCCCGTCTTGGTGGCGCGGAACCAGGCCTCGTTCAGGCGGCCCGGCACGGCATCCATCTTCATGCCGAATGCGGGGATCGCCCAGTTGTGGATGACGTCGCTGGCCGTCACGATCACGCGGATGTTCTTGTTGACCGGAACGACGACCTCGTTGTCGACCGCCAGCAGCCTGGGCTGGCCTTCGGTGCGTTCCTCGTCGGTCAGCATGATGGAGTCAAACGAGAAGTTGTCGTGGTCGGGATATTCGTAGGTCCAGTTCCACTGGTTGCCCGTCGCCTTGATGGTCATGTCGATTTCAGGAAACGTGCGATCGAAATAGAGCAGGCGGAACGACGGAACGGCGATGACCAGCAGGATGATGACCGGGATCACGGTCCATGCCACCTCGATGAGGGTGTTGTGCGTGGTCTTGGAGGGTTCCGGGTTCGACTTCGCGTTGAACCGTATCATCACCACGAGCAGCAGGATCAGCACGAAGATCGAGATGGCCGTGATGATGTAGAGCAGCAGATTGTCGAACCACACGATCCGCTCCATGATCGGCGTTGCCGCCTCCTGGAAACCCATTTGCCAAGGCTCGGGTTGACCGAGTTCGGCAAAAGCGGCCGTCACGCCTGCCATGAAAAACGCCACGGCGAGTCCCAGTTTGGTTGAAATTTCTTTTGCCAAGCGCATTGCCGACCCAGCTCCCCTCAAAACAGGTTTAAGACGGACCCGTACACTAGCACCCCGTGCGTCTGGATGCACTGACGCGGTCCGCTCTGGATGTAAACTTTCACGCATCAAGAACCACAAACCGAACGAGGCCGCAACGGCCAAGGAAGGCGGTTCCGCCGGAGGGCTTCGGCAATGCCCCGAACCCGCGGGCGACGCCACGCACCACCTGCACTCCGCACGGTCCCAACGGAACGTATTTTTGCCTTATTTGTCGGACATTTACCGCAAGATCAGATGATCGGAAAACCGGTTTCCGGAACACGGTCGCGACAAAAAAACCTGTATCAACAACGCCTTGCGACCAATTGACACAACGCAGACGCCCCGCGCCGGCACGGCGAATCGTTTTCGACGGTACGCAGGCTGCATGTCGGGCCGAGACAGGGGACGAGGCGCTTCCGGACAGTGGCCGCGACGGGAGCGGACGACTTGCAATTGCGCGGCGCGGTTACCAGATCAGACGAATGACCTTTGACGCGGGCGGCGACGGGGCGTTACAAGGCATGCCAAAATGCGGGGTCGCCTCCGCGGACCACCGGGCCGGACCCGGCTTCGGACAGGGAGAGAGGGTAAAATCTTGAAGAAATCCACAGTTCAGATGCTTTGCGCGGCCGCGATCGCCGCATTCGCCGCCGGAAGCATTACGGCCGCTTCGGCCCAGCAGGCGGCCAACAAGCCGGCCCCCGTCGTCAAGGCCACGCACGGGGACTGGCAGGTCCAGTGCGACAAGGCCCGCGTCCCCGTCGGTCCCGAAAAGACGAACGCCGAATCCGGCAAGGGCAACAAGGCCGACAGCAGCCAGCTCGAGTTCAAGGAAATCGAGCAGTGCGGCATCGTCCAGCTTTCGGTCGACAAGCAGAACAAGAACATCGGCGTGAAAGTCGCCGTCTTCAAGGCGAAGGACAAGGAAATCGCCCAGATGCAGGTGGTCGCACCGCTGGGCGTGTATCTGCCGAACGGCCTCGCCATCGAAATCGACGGCAAGCCGCTCGGACGCTTCCCCTTCATCAGTTGCCCCGCCGTCGGCTGCCTGACCGTGGTGCCGATCAACGAGGCCGGCGTGACGGCCATGAAGAAGGGAACGGCCGCCAACATCATCATCTACCGCAACCAGGCGCAGGGCATCGGCCTGCAGCTTTCGCTCAAGGGCTTCACGGCCGCCTTCGGCGATCTCTGACCCCTCGGCAGGAGGCATCGGCATGTCGGCAGACGGGAGCGATCCGGAATTCTCCTTCGACCGGGCGGCGTTCGACCGCGCGGCGGCCAACCGCATTCTCGGCGAGACGCTGGATGGCTGCGATGACGGGGAACTGTTTCTGGAGTACCGGCTGAGCGAGGGCCTTGTCTTCGACGACGGACAGCTCAAGTCGGCCAATTACGACACCATGCAGGGATTTGGCCTGCGCGCGGTGGCCGGCGAGGCGACCGGATACGCCCACGCCTCGTCGTTCGACACCCCGGCCCTGATGCGCGCCGCGGACGCGGTCTCGGCCGTGCGCCGGGGATATTCCGGCTCCATGGCGCAGGCCCCCTCCTCCACGAACGTGTCGCTCTACACCTCCGACAATCCGCTGGGGGCGCAGGACTTCGGCGAAAAGGTCGCCCTGCTCCAGGAAATCGACGCCTATGCCCGCGGTCGCGACCCGCGTGTGCGGCAGGTCTCCGCCTCGCTCACCGGCGAATGGCAGGTCGTGGAACTCATCCGGGCGGACGGCTTCACGCGCCAGGACATTCGCCCGCTCGTCCGGCTCAGCGTCACCGTCGTCGTCGAGGACGGCGACCGCCGCGAAACCGGCAGCCACGGCGTCGGGGGCCGCAGCGGCTACGATGTCATGCTGGCGCCCGACAAATGGCAGGCCCAGGTCGACGAGGCGCTGCGGCAGGCGGTCGTCAATCTCGATTCGATCGCGGCCCCCGCCGGCGAGATGGACGTCGTGCTCGGCCCCGGCTGGCCCGGCATTCTCCTGCACGAAGCCGTAGGGCATGGCCTGGAGGGCGACTTCAACCGCAAGAAGACGAGCGCCTTCGCCGGACTGCTCGGCGAACGCATCGCGGCCCCGGGCGTCACTGTCGTCGACGACGGCACGATCGGCGGCCGGCGCGGATCGCTGACGGTGGACGACGAGGGGACGCCGACATCGTCCACAACGCTGATCGAGGACGGCATTCTCGTCGGGTTCATGCAGGACCGCCAGAACGCCCGACTGATGGGCGTGTCGCCCACCGGCAACGGCCGCCGCCAGTCCTACGCGCACATGCCGATGCCGCGCATGACCAATACGTACATGTTGAACGGCGAGCGTGACCCGGACGAAATTCTCGCATCCGTCGACAGAGGGCTTTTCGCCGTTTCGTTCGGCGGTGGTCAGGTCGACATTACCAGCGGCAAGTTCGTCTTCTCCTGCACCGAAGCCTACATGATCGAGAACGGCAAGCTCGGCGCTCCGGTCAAGGGCGCGACGCTGATCGGCAACGGCCCAGACGCGCTGACGCGCGTGGCGATGGTCGGCAACGACATGAAGCTCGACACCGGCATCGGCACCTGTGGCAAGGCAGGCCAGAGCGTACCGGTGGGCGTCGGCCAGCCGACGATCCGGCTCGACGGCCTGACTGTCGGCGGCACAGCGGCGTAGTCACCCCACACAACGGCATTTCGAAGGCGACGCCGTCGCTCGCACATGAGAGCGACTCCGGCAGGCGAATACGCCTGGCCGTCCGGATCAGTTGCCCGTGCCCAGTCCCAGCATCCGCGTCACCGCGACGCCGAGGGTGGCCGACACGCCGGTCAGGCAGGTGCCCCAGGCGAGGTCCGTCAGCACCATGCGCCAGTGCCAGCCTTTCAGCGTGGCCCAGTTCGTGAACTCGTAAGTGCCATAGGCCATGGCGCCGATCAGGGCGGCGGATGCGAAGACCCAGAGCAAAGGACGGCCTGCCTGGAGGGCGGGCCAGGAGACGAACCACATCAGACAGAAGACGTAAAACGCGTAGAAGGCGACCGCCGGAACCAGACGCGGATCGTCCAGAAGCAGTCCCGGTATATGGTTGTCGAATACCGGACGCAGAATGTACTTCAGCCCGAAAAAGTCGAGTGCCAGGAACGTCACCAGCGTAAAACCGTAGAGAAATACAAATGTCATGCGGGTCTCCATCCGTGTCACCCGTATACGCCCCAAGGACCTGACCGGTTCATCGCCTTGGCGTCCGGACGGGGACCGGTCGGCGCGGCGAAGGAAGCAGCAGGGGAACCTTGTGCGCTGTGAAGCGTTCTCCGCAGGTTATACTCGGCAAGAACGACAAGTCGCCCGGCCGCGCCCGGGCATGGATGTCCGCATGACGGCCTGGCTGCCGTAACGCGAAAAAAACGGATTGGCAATGGGCAGAAAATCGGGGGAAACACGGGTCGCCGTCATAGGGCTCGGGCCGCGTGGTCTCGGCGCGACCGAGGCATTGGCGCGACATGCAAGCGCCGGTGGACTGCCTGTCGCGGTGGAGGTGTTCGATCCCGTGACCGCGCCGGGCGCCGGCCCCAATTTCGGTCCCGCGGAAAGCCGGCTTTGCCTGCTCAACCTTCCCGTCCGCGACATCTCCATCGGCGGCCTGAATTTCGGCGAGGTAGACGTGCCGGATTTTCGCGACCGGCTGACCGGCGCGGCCGATCCGGACAGCTACGTTGCGCGGGCCGAACTCGGCGCCTATTTCGCCGCACGGTTCGACGCCCTGATGGCCGGGGCCACGCCGGGACTGTCGTTGCGCAGGCACATGCTTTCCGTCCACGGCCTCGAAAGCGAATCCGGCGGCTGGATGCTCCGCACGACCGCGGGCGAACATGGCCCGTATGACGAGGTCCTGCTGGCGCTGGGCCAACCGGACACGGAACCGGACGAGCAGCTCGCCCGCTGGCAGGCGCATGCGTTAACCCATGACTGCGACCTCGTGCCGGCCTATCCGACGCAGGCGCTTCTCGACGCCGCCGAAGGGTGGGCCGGCAAGTCCGTGGCGATCCGCGGCCTGGGGCTCTCGACTCTCGACGTCCTGCGGCTGCTCACCCTCGGCCTCGGCGGGCGGTTCGCCGACGGCGCATACCGGCCGTCGGGGCGCGAACCGGGGCTCATCCTGCCCTTCTCGCTGGACGGTCAACCGCCCGCGCCTAAACCGGCGGATGAAGCCGTTGACCGCACCTTCACTCCACTCGAGCCCGAGACCCGCGCCTTCGAACGCGTTCTTGCCGAAGGCGCCGGACACGGTCCCGACGCACTTTTCGACGAGATCACGCAGGTTCTCACCCGCCCCGCCGAGAGGATCCTACGGGATCTCGACCCCTCTCACGTCTCCGGCAAGGTGGAGGCGTGGCTGGAGACGGAGCGCGAGTCCCCGGGCGCCCAGGAGACCAGCGAACCCTTCGAGGCTCTCGTGACCACTATCGCGATGGCGGAAGGCAAAAGACCGCCCTCGACCGGATACGTCATCGGCCAGGTCTGGCGAAAATGGCAGGAGATCCTGCGCAGCCACTTCGACGAGGCGCCGCCCGAACCGGAAACGGCGTCCGCCCTTGTGGGTTTCGACGAAGGCCTGAAGCGCTACTCCTATGGACCGCCGGTCGGAAACGCCCGTGAACTGAAGATGCTGATCGAGTCGGGCCTGGTCGAACTGCGCGCCGCGGAAGACCCGAAGGTGCGCCTGGTCGACGACGGCTGGGAGCTGACCGAAGGCGATGCGAGAGCCAGGGTCTCGGCCATGATCGACGCGGTCCTGCCGTCACCCGCAATCGGTTCGACACGGGATCCGCTTACCGTCGCGCTGAAAGAAGCGGGCGTCATCTGTCCCCGCGACAAGGACATGGGCGCGCACACCGGGCCGGATGGTCGGGTGATCCGCGAGGACGGTACGGAGGCGCACGGCCTGAGTATGCTCGGACGGCTCACGCTCGGCAGCGTGATCGCCGCGGATTCGATCCACGACTGTTTCGGTCCGGTCACGGAGAACTGGGCCGCAAGCGTCGTCCGCCGGGCCTCCGGCAACGACAGGTCTTGAGAGAGCGAAGCGTCTAGTTGCCGGTGAAATAGTCGACGAGCCGGTCAATGCCCTCGTTGTAGAGCAACGTCGAGTAGGACAGACGCAGCGTCTGCGGGACGCCGAAGTCGGAGCCGGGAACGGTCGCGACATTCTTCTTCTCGATGATGTCCTTGGCGAGATCGAAGCTGGTCTCGATGCCGCGATTGTTCATGAAGTCCTTGCAGTCCAGCGTCAGGTAGAAGCTTCCCTTCGCGGGAAGGGCACGGACCTCGTTCAGCGCGGCGAACTTCTCGACCGTATAGTCGCGGCGGCTCTTGTAGAGCGCGGTCAGCGCAGCGACATCTTCCTCGTGCTTGAGCGCCTCGATCGCGCCGTACTGGACGATCGGGTCGAGCGTCAGAAGCGTGTGATGCTGGATGACCGTCAAGGGGGTCACGAGTTCGTCCGGCAGGATGCAGTAGCCCACGCGGCGCGCATACATGCGATAGCCCTTGGAGAAAGCGTTGGTCGTGATGACCGGCGTCTTGAGGTCGGTCATCTGCATGATCGACTTCGGCTCTTCGTCGAAATACGTGTTGGCGTATATGGCGTCGTTCACGATGATCGCGCGGCCGTCGATGATCTCGTCCATCTGCCGGATATCGTCTTCGGTCAGGACGTTGCCGAGCGGATTGCCGGGCGAGCAGATCACGACGATGCGGGTCTTGTCGGTGAAGTTCTCGCGGAAGGTGTCGAAGTCCACCTTCATGTCGTCCAGGCCGATCGTGTAGTAGTTGATGTTGGCGCGGGCGAGCTGGGCGGAGAAATTGTAGAGCGAGTAATAGGGCAGAGGCAGCATCACGTCGTCGCCCGGCTCGCAGAGCACCTGGAACAGGTTGCGGAAGATCGAACTCGTGCCGCACCCGACGACCACGTTCTCGGGTTTCAGCGCGGTTTGGTAGCGGTTGTTGTGATACTCGGCCAGCGCCTCGCGCAGTTCGGGAAGACCGCCCGGGAAGACGCGGGTGTACTTGTCGAAATCCTTCGCCGCGTCCGCGATGGCGTCGACGATCTTCTCGTTGGTCGGCAGTTCGCTCTTGCCGAGCGTCATGCGGATCACCTCCTCGCCCTGCTTCTCCTTTAGGTAGGCGAGATGGTCCAGTTCGAACATGAGAAAGCGCTCATTCTCGAAGCTGATATTGGAGCGGATTACGTTCATTTTCGCTAAGACACCCTGTTTCTGCACGGACGATCCGGGAGATCGCCGCGAAAAATAGCACAGGGGTTCGCCCGGCTCCAGTCCGCGCCTGGAGCCGCAAGGGATGGGATCGGGCGGCGGGGCACACCGCCGACCGCCCGAATTCTCCTTACTCTTCGAGGGACGCCTCGGCCTTTTCGTCGACCAGTCCCCGCTCGGCGACCTTGCGGCGGGAGAACCGCTCGGCGAAGGTCTCCGCCTGCTTCTTGTCGAACACCTGCCGGGCCTTGGAGAAGATCTCGTCTTCCTCTTCGTCCATGTGATGCTCGTAGTCGTGCTTGAGCGTCGCGAAACGGTTGAGCCATCCCGGGCTGCTGATGTCCATGGAGTTCAGTTCCTCCATGATCTCGTCCATCTCCTCGTGTTCCGAGACGCTGTGCCGCGCATCGTCCTGCCCGTCCGGATTTTCCATGAGCTTCGCGTAGAAGGTCTCTTCCTCGGCGGCCGCATGGGCCTTGACGTCGTAATAGAAGCGATCCCATAGCGCCTGCCTTTCCTTGAACTCGCCCTGCGAGTTCTCGATCTCGGCCAGCAGTTCACGGTGCTTGTCGTGATCGCGCTTGATCTCCTCGTAGATGGTGGTCATGTGTTGCTTCTCCTTTTCAGCCGGGCAGTCCTGCCGCCGGTTCACCGATGATCACAAACGCAATAATTGCGACGGACCCGGATTCGTTCCCTGGAAAACCAGAGCCGGCCGGCAGCGGGGGGCATACGCTCGGGAACCAACCCGTCATCCGGCGCGTTTACTCCGGTGGGCAGCACGGAGAACAATCGGCCATGGACGGGATTATCGTGAAACGCGTGCTGGCCGCCCTTCTGGCCCTTGCGGCTTTTTCAAACTCTGCCGCAGCAGGTGAACTTTCAGCTCAAGCCATCAATGAAGCGAAGTGGTCATCCTGGGCCGATATGGATGCGGAAAAGGAGAACCGCGCATTCATCGCCGCACTGCAGGTGCAACTGGACCGGGCCGGATTTTCCGTGAGCGTCATAGACGGGTATGCCGGGGAAAACCTGAGAAAGGCCGTTTCCGCGTACCAGGCTGCGCGAGGAGACGCGGAAACCGGTGAGCCGGGCGAGGCCCTCTGGAACGACCTGCGCCGCAGGTTCGCACGCCCGTTCATGACGGAGTACTCGTTGACCGATCAGGACCTGGAAGGCCCCTTTTATCCCGACTTGCCAGAAGACTACGCGAAACTCGCCCGCCTCGACCAACTCGGTTACGCCGACGCCGTGGAAATGCTCGCCGAGCGATTCCACATGGATCGGGATCTTCTGGAGGCGCTCAACAGGAACGCCAATTTTGCCGAGGCAGGCACGACGATCCATGTGGCCGACCCGGGCAGAAACATCGAGGATACCGAGATCGTCCGAATTCGCGTGGACAAGACGGATGGGTCGGTAAGAGGATATGACAAGTCCGGCCGGCTCGTCGTGCACTACCCGGCCACGATCGGCAGCAAGACGAACCCGAGTCCGTCGGGGACACACAAGGTCCTGACCGTTGCGATGAATCCGACCTATTCCTACGATCCCGACACCAACTTCAAACAAGGCGACAACACCGAACCGCTGACGATACCGCCGGGGCCCAACGGTCCGGTCGGAAGCGTATGGATCGATCTGAGCGAACCCACCTATGGCATACATGGTACGGCGGAACCGGCCTTGATCGACAAGAACAACTCCCATGGCTGCGTTCGCCTGACGAACTGGGACGCGGAGGAACTTGCACGGATCGTGACGGAAGGCGCGTCGGTTCAGTTTAGCGAGAACTGATGCAGGAACATGAAACCAGAACGGTGGCCAAGTCGCGCCTCGTGCGTATGCTTGGTCGTCTTGCCATCGTTGCCGCACTCGGTCCGATTGCCGGGGCCGATGCCGGAGCCCAGGTGTCGAAAGCTCTGGGTGACGCGAGCGTGCCGGTCCCCAGATCGCGCCCCGAACGCCCCGATCCGTCCCCGCCCCCCCGGCCCGAGGCCTTGCCTGCCCCGGCGCAAGCACCGATCCCCGTCCAGAACGTTCCGGCCTTCAACCTCGACGAGGCGAAGGCCTGCGAGGCCGAACTTCGAAAAATCGGCGCCCGGTTCAAGGTCCTGCCAGACATAAAGGGAGAGGCGATCTGCGGCGTACAGCGTCCCGTGGTGCTGACCGGGATCGGCCGCGAAATCGCGGTGGCGGGTTCCCCGAAGCTGAATTGCGCGACCTCGCTGGCCGTGGCGAAATGGGCGAAACACGTGGTGGCGCCCGTGGCGAAGCTCTATCTCGACGCGAAGCTCGCCGCGGTCAACATCTCGACGTCCTACCAGTGCCGCCGGCGGAACAACGCAGCAACCGGCAAGTTTTCGGAGCACGCCTTCGGCAACGGCGTGGACATCATGGGATTCCGGTTTGCCGCCCTGCCCCCGGCCATGGTCGTGCCGCGGGACGGCAGCAGCGATCCGCGGCGGGCTTTCCAGGCCGCGGTCCGCGGGGGTGCGTGCGCCTATTTCACCACCGTCCTCGGTCCTGGAACCAATGCCGCGCACGACAACCATTTTCACCTCGATCTCGCGATCCGTCGGGGCGGTTTCCGCCTCTGCGAGTAGCCGGGCCGGGCCGTCGTCATCTGTTTGCATGCAATTGCGGCAAAACTGACTTATACAGGTCTCGAAGGCGATGAGGGGCCAAACAACGACGGACGTGACGATGATGAACATGCTCGACATGCTGATGCAGGCGCAGAACGGCAATGCCATGAACAATCTTGGCCAGCAGTTCGGTCTCAGCGAAACCCAGACGAGACAGGCGGTGGGGCAACTCCTGCCCGCGTTTTCCAGCGGTCTGAAACAGAACACCGCCAGCCAGGACGGACTTCTCGACCTCCTGAAGGCGCTGCAAAACGGACGTCACGAGCAGTATTACGAGAACCCCAACGCCATCAACGACCGGCAGGCTGTGGAGGAAGGCAACGGCATTCTCGGTCATGTGTTCGGCAGCAAGGACGTCAGCCGCGCGGTGGCCGACCGGGCTTCGGCCAATACCGGGATCGGGAGTTCGATCCTCAAGCAGATGCTGCCTGTGGTGGCGAGCATGGTGATGGGCGCGCTGGCGAAACAGACACGCGAACCCTCCATGCAGCAGACGCTCGGCGGGCTTCTGGGCGGCGGCGGAGGCTACCAGAGCGGTGGCCTCGATTCCGCGCTGGGCGGCCTGATCGGCGGCGTTCTCTCGGGCGGTGCGGGGCAGGCCCGCGGCGGCAGCGGGCATTCCGGGCAGGATATCCTCGGGTCCCTGCTTGACGCCGATGGCGACGGCAGCGTCGCCGACGACCTGCTGCAGCTCGCCGGACGCATGATGCGGTAGGCCCCCTCGGGGACGTCCCGGCCCCGTAAGACTTCACGTCTCCACACGGGCCGGCCCCGGCCCGCGCGCGCGTTCAGTAGGCGCAGTCGACGAAGATCCGGTCGATGTCGCCGTGCCACTTGTTGTGGTAGAGGTCGAGCAGGTGTTCGGCGGGCGTGCGCCTTTCCTCGACGACTTCCTCTATGGCGTTGAGGAAATGCTCCTCGTTGTCGCCGAAACGGTCGAGGCGGTTGCGCGCCTTCAGGCCCGAACGGGCGATCTCCAGGACCTGGGCGCTGATATCTCCGACCGTGGTGTCCCGGAACGGGGTCGCCAGGGCGGTTTTCGGAACCGCATCCCGCATGGCCTGGCGTTCCTCCGCCGTCCAGTCGCTGACCAGGTCCCACGCCGCGTCGAGCGCGCCCTGGTCGTAGAGCAGTCCGACCCATATGGCCGGCAGCGCACAGAGCCGCCGCCAGGGCCCGCCATCCGCACCGCGCATCTCGATGAAATTCTTCACCCGTGCCTCGGGGAAGAGCGTGGTCAGGTGGTCCGTCCAGTCCTTCTTCGTCGGCTTCTCGCCCGGCAGTCCCGGCAGACGGCCATCGAGGAAGTCCCGGAAGGACTGGCCGGACACGTCGTGGTAGGTGCCGTCGCGATAGACGAAGTACATCGGCACGTCGAGCGCGTAGTCGACATAGCGTTCGAAGCCCATGCCCTCCTCGAAGGCGAATGGCAGCATGCCGGTCCGGTCGGGATCGGTGTCCTTCCAGACTTCGCTGCGCAGGCTCAGGAGACCGTTGGGCTTGCCTTCCTTGAAGGGCGAATTGGCGAACAGGGCGGTCACGACCGGCTGCAGGGCGAGCGAGACCCGCAGCTTGCGCACCATGTCGGCCTCGCTGGAGAAATCAAGATTGACCTGCACGGTGGCGGAACGGAACATCATGTCACGCCCCATGCTGCCCTTCTTGGCCATGTATTCGCGCATGATGTGGTAGCGGCCCTTGGGCATCACCGGCGTTTCCTCGAGCGTCCACTTAGGCGAAAACCCCAGGCCGATGAACCCGACGCCGATGCGGTCGCCGACCTTGCGCACCTGGGCCAGGTGCGTGTGCACCTCGTCGCAGGTCTGGTGGAGGGTCTCGAGCGGCGCACCGGACAGCTCGAACTGCCCGCCGGGCTCCAGCGTTACCGAGCCGCCGCCGCGTTCGTCGGGCTGGCTCAGCGCGATGATGTTGCCCTTTTCGCTGATCGGCTCCCAATCGAACTCGTCGCGCATGCCCTCGAGCATCGCCCTGACGCCATTTTCACCTTCGTAGGGGATCGGCGCAAAGGTCTCCTTGCAGAACCCGAACTTCTCGTGCTCGGTTCCTATTCTCCAGTCTGAGGCAGGCCGGCAGCCGCTTTCCAGGAATGCCACGAGATCGTCGTAGCTTTCCACGAGCGGTTCGTCCTTCAACGCGGTGGACATACGAAAGGTCGCTCCTCGGGGGTTCTGATTCCGGCCGTCTGGGGGTCACGCGCCGCAGGTGGCAGGCACGTCCGGAACATGTGTGTCGATTCGCTTTTTACTCTAACCGCGATTGCCTCAGAAACAATGCCAAAGGCGCTCACGATTTCTCAATCGCGGGGCCAGTCCCCGAGGCTCGCCTGCACCACCGCCATGGCGGCGACGGCGGCGGTGTCGGCGCGCATGATGCGGGGGCCGAGCGAAATGGCGACGCTGCCCGGACAGCCCGCGATCAGGCGGCGCTCGGCCTCGGTGAACCCGCCTTCGGGACCGATCACCACGCCGACGCCCCCGGTCATTCCCGCATGGCGCGACAGGACGGCCAGCGGCGAGGCCGAGGGCGCGGTTTCATCGCAGAAAACAAGCAGATCGCCATCCGGCCACGACCGGAGAAAACGCTCCAGCGGCAGCGCCTCGCGAACCTCGGGCACGCTCAACATGGTGCACTGTTCCGCGGCCTCCACGGCATTCGCCTTCATCCGCTCGAGATTGACCCGTCGCGCGATCGTGCGCTCCGTGATCACCGGCTGCAGGACGCCCGCCCCCATCTCGGTCGCCTTCTGGACCATGTAGTCGAGACGGGCGTGTTTCAGCGGTGCGAAGGCGCACACCAGCGACGGCGGGGGATCCTGCCGGCGGGTCTGCGTCTCGCAGACGAGGACAGCAGCCTTGCGGGCGACCCTTTCGACACGGGCGAGCCATTCACCGTCGCGGCCGTTGAACAGGCAAACCGCGTCGCCTTCGCCGAGCCGCAGGACATTGGCGAGGTAGTTGACCTGCGCCTTTTCGAGGTCGAGCCGCGCGCCCGCCGCAAGGTCGACGTCGACAAAAAGCCTCGGGGCACGGGACGGTGTGCCGGCATCCTTGGTCACGGACAATCCTCGCTCGGAAAACGGATAGTTCTTGTCCGCCGGGGGGAATTTCCCCAACCTGTCGGCGAACAGGTGGGACAATCGAAAAAGGACACGGAGATGTCAAATCCACAATCTGTCGACTGGAGCGCCATTCCCGCGCCGCTGGACGACGGCGCGGCCAGCCATCTGCCGGGCGCCGACCTTCCGGACGTCTCCCTGCCGTCAACCGACGGCGGGGCCGTGAGGCTTTCGCAGCTTCCCGGACGATGCGTCCTCTATGTCTACCCGATGACGGCCAGACCCGACCGGGCTCTTCCGGACGACTGGGACGTGATCCCGGGCGCACGCGGCTGCACGCCCCAGTCCTGCGCCTTTCGCGACCACCATGGTGAGCTGAAGAAGCTCGGCGTCAGCGGGATCTTCGGCATTTCCGCGCAATCCACTGAAGACCAGCGGGAAGCGGCCGAACGTCTTCACCTGCCCTTCCCGCTTCTCAGCGACACGGCGCTCGGCCTCGCCGACGCGCTCGGACTGCCTCGTTTCGAAGCCGACGGCAGGACGCTCCTCAAGCGCCTGACGATGATCACGAGAGACGGCCGGATCGAGCACGTTTTCTATCCGGTGTTCCCGCCGGACCGGAACGCGGAAGACGTCATGGAATGGCTGCGCGGAAACCCGGCATGAAGACCATCGGCCTGATTGGCGGGATGAGCTGGGAGAGCACCGTGGTCTACTACCAGCTCCTCAACCGGCTGGCGCGCGAACGCCTCGGCGGGCTTCATTCCGCGGAACTGGTCATGTGGTCCTTCGATTTCGCCCGTATCGAGGCCCTGCAGGGGGCGGGCGACTGGGACGGCGCGACGGCCGCCATGGTCGACGCGGCCCGCAAGGTGGAGCGCGGCGGCGCGCAGTGCATCGTCATCTGCACCAACACGATGCACAGGATGGCCGGGGCGGTGCAGGACGCGGTCGGCATCCCGCTGATCCACATCGCCGACGCGACGGCCGCCGCCATCACCCGCACCCAGGTGAAACGACCGCTCTTGCTCGCCACCGCCTATACGATGGAACAGGATTTCTACAAGGGTCATCTGCGCGACCGGCACGGGATCGAGGTCGGCATTCCCGACGATGCCGGCCGGGCGGACGTGCACCGGATCATCTACGAGGAACTCTGCCGCGGGATCGTGTCGCCGGCCTCCAAGTCGAGATACCTCGAGATCGTCGCCGCCGAGACGGCGAGGGGCGCCGACGGCGTGATCTTCGGTTGCACCGAGGTGGGCCTGCTCGTCTCGGAAGAGGACTTCGCGGTGCCGTCCTTCGACACGACGGAGCTCCACGCGCGCGCGGCGCTCGACTTCGCACTTAGCGAGACCGCCTGAACGGCGATGCGCCCCGTGGCGCCGCAGGGCTTCCTTTGGCCATGACAACGGGTTATGTCAGCCCGGCATCCGATCGAACCGAACCGAAGCCGGGAGCTCCCATGACCGTTACCTTGCGCCCGATGCAGGACGCCGACCGCCCCTCCGTGAGCGCGCTGGCGGTGTCCGGGGACCAGCTGGCCTATGTCGACCCACCGGACGACACGCTTGCGCGTTCCGGTCCGGCCTGGGAACCGTTCGTGATCGAGGCGGACGGCCGGGTCATCGGCTGCTTTCACGTCGACAGTTCGTCTGGGGAACAGACCATTCCCGACGCACTGGAAATCCACGAGGTCCTCATCGATGCCTCGCAGCAGGGAAAGGGCTACGGCAAGGCCTTCGCCCACGCCCTGCCCGGGCTGCTGCGCGACAGCTATCCGGGCCGCCGGACCGCCTGCCTCACCGTGAACTGCAAGAACCCCGGCGCCTACAACGTCTATCTGCACGGCGGCTTCGTCGACACGGGAGAGATTTACCCGCACGGACGGTCGGGACCGCAATTCATCATGCGCCTCGATCTCGGTCCGTCGTGACGACCCGCCGTCGATTGCCGTACGTCCTGCAAACCGCTACATGGTCGTGACATGTCAGAGCCCCGCCAGCAGGAACATTCACCGGTCGCCGATTCGCGCGGCAACTGGGTCGATACGTGGGCGCCGGCGGCCATCCGGCCCTATCTTCGCCTCGCCCGGCTCGACCGGCCCATCGGGACCTGGCTCCTTCTGCTGCCGGGCTGGTGGTCGATCGCGCTGGCGGCGCTGACATTCGGCCACGGCTGGCCGGACCTGCTTCTCATCATGCTGTTCGGCATCGGCGCCATCGTCATGCGCGGTGCAGGCTGCACGTTCAACGACATCGTCGACCGGGACTTCGACGCCCGGGTCGCGCGCACGCGTTCGCGGCCCATTCCCAGCGGACAGGTCACCGTCGGACAGGCCAAGGCCTTTCTCGTCCTGCAGTGCTTCATCGGCCTGGCGGTGCTGCTGCAGTTCAATACCTTCGCCATCAGCCTCGGCGCGCTGTCCCTCGTGACAGTGGTCGTCTATCCGTTCATGAAGAGAGTGACCTACTGGCCGCAGTTCTTTCTCGGGCTGGCGTTCAACTGGGGCGCCTTGCTGGGCTGGGCAGCGGTTGCCGGCCGGCTCGACCCCGCCCCCGTGGTGCTCTACGTCGCCGGCATATTCTGGACGCTGGGGTACGACACGATCTATGCGCACCAGGACAAGGAAGACGATGCGCTGATCGGCGTGAAATCGACCGCGCTGAAGCTCGGTGGCGCGACGCAGGGTTGGCTGTGCGGCTTCTACGCCGCGGCCTTCGCCGGAATTGCCCTGGCCGGTTGGCTCGCGGGAGCAGGCATGCTTTTTTTCGCCGGTCTCGTGCCCGCGGGCATCCACCTGGCCTGGCAGATCCGCACGCTCGACACGGAGGACAGCGACCGCTGCCTCAGGCTTTTCCGGTCAAACCGGGATTTCGGACTGATCGTCTTCGCTGCGATCGTGCTGGATGCCGTCCTCTGACAGGCGGTTCAGGCGGGCTGCGGCGCGGAGAAGGCCGGCATGCGCCGTCTTCCGGTGGCTGCCGCCTGTCCACGACGCCTGGCCTCGTCGGAAGCCGGACGCCTCGGCATTGCCGGGCCCAGCGCGACGCCGCCCATGCTGTGCCCCGGTTCTCTCAGAACACCGTCGCCGCCCCTGATGCGGACGGGCAGACGCAGGGACCGGCCCCAGGCCTGCCAGACCGCGGCGAGTTCGTCGGTGGAGTCCACGACGTGGACCGGCACGGACAGCCCGTGACGTTCGCTCTCGAGCCTGACGGCCATGCGGAACTCGCCCCGACTCGTGTACCCGCCGTCGAGGACGACGGCGGAGAACTCGTCCATCGGCACCACGCGCGGGGCGTGGCGGACGAACGGCGAATTCCGCCATACGACCATGTGGTCCGGATAGAGCGTGATTGCGTGTCGGATCCCGACGACGCGCTCGAACGCCGTCCGACCGGGCAGTTCGAAACGAACCGGCAGTCGGAACGGGTCGACGCTCAGCCGGGCGGCCGGCCAGAATGCGTCTCGTTCGATGCGCGCCTTTTCGGGAGCCGGGTTTTGTGACCCGATCATTGTTGCGTCCCGTTGACACCTTCCCTTTGCGCACAATCTATCCGCGGGACGTTGGGATGCCGTTAAGGGACACGGTTAAAATTCGATGTTTTTTCCGCGGCGGCTGCCTTTGTCTTGGCTGTCGCCCGCGACTGCGATAACCATTGGCACGACTCACCAGAACGGAAGAACACATGACACGGTCCGCACCCGATCTTTCCCTGCTCGACATGGCGCAGGCCGCTCTCGACAAGGCGAAGGCCTGCGGTGCCGACGCCGCAGACGCGGTCATTTTCGGGTCGGAGTCCACGAATGCGGGGTGGCGCGTCGGCGCGCTGGAGGACGTGGAGCGTTCCGAAAGCCAGGATCTCGGCCTGAGGGTTTTCGTCGGCCGGTCGTCGGCATCGGTGTCCTCGACGGACTTCGACATGGACAGCCTCGACCAGGTGGCCGAACGCGCCGTCGCCATGGCGCGGGTGGCGCCGGCCGACCCCCATGGCGGGCTGGCGGAGGCGACCCAGCTCTGTCCCGAACTGACGGATCTCGACCTCTACGACCCCAGCACGCTTTCCGCAGACGACCTCGCCGCGCTTGCCCGCGAGGCCGAAGAGGCGGCGCTCGAGATGGACGGGGTCACGAACTCGCTCGGCGCCAGCGCGTCCTTCGGCACGTCGGAAATAGCCCTGGCGACATCGGACGGTTTCGCGGGCACCTATCGCGGTTCGTCGTTCAGCGTGTCCTGTTCCGTGATCGCGGGCCAAGGAACGGCGATGGAACGCGACTACGATTACAGCCATGTGCTGCACTTGGAAGACCTCGATGCCGCGGGCGATATCGGCCGCCGTGCGGCAAAGCGGGCGGTCGACCGGCTCAACCCGCGCAAGATTGCCTCGCAAAGCGTGCCGGTGGTCTATGACCGGCGGGTTTCCGCCGGTCTTGTGTCACACCTCGCCAGTGCAGCCAACGGTTCGTCCGTGGCCCGTGGCACCAGCTTCCTCAGGGACTGCATGGGCGAAAGGCTCTTCGCGGAGGGCATCCGCATCGTCGACGACCCCCACCGCCGGCGCGGGCTTCGCTCCAAGCCCTGCGATGCGGAAGGTGTGCGCAATGCCGCGTTCGACCTCGTCGACGACGGTGTGTTGAAGACCTGGCTGCTCGACTCGCGGACCTCACGGCAACTCGGCATCGCCAACAATGGCCGGGCGTCGCGCGGCATCGGCAGCCCGCCGTCGCCGTCGGCGACCAATCTCTACATGGAAGCCGGCGGAACCACGTTCGACGACCTCATCGGAGACATCGCGTCCGGCCTTTACGTGACTGACCTCATCGGCATGGGCGTGAACCCGGTCAACGGCGATTACAGCCGCGGGGCATCGGGGTTCTGGATCGAGAACGGCGAACTCGCCTACCCGGTCAGCGAGATCACCATAGCCGGCAATCTCAGGGAGATGTTCGCCAGCCTGGTTCCGGCGGACGACCTCGAGTTCCGCTACGGCACCAATGCGCCGACCCTCAGGGTCGAAGGAATGACAGTTGCCGGCACCTGATCTCTCCATCGCCACGGACAACGACGCGAGGCTTCTGCGCCGGAGTGTCCGGGAAGCCGGCAGGATCGCCCTTGATGCGGGCCGCAGGGGCGCGCGGCACTGGTCGAAGGACGACAGCACCCCGGTGACCGAGGCCGACCTCGCCGTGAACGCCTATCTTCACGACAGTCTTGCTAAGGCGCGGCCGGACTATGGCTGGCTGTCGGAGGAGTCCGCGGACAATCCCGAACGCCTGGAGAGTGCCGCCGTATGGATCGTCGACCCGATCGACGGCACCCGCTCATTCATCAAGGGGACGGGCCACTGGGTGGTCAGCGTCGCGCTCGTCGCCGCAGGCAGGCCCCTACTGGCCGCCGTCTACAACCCGGCTTCGGAAGAGTTCTTCTTCGCCGAACGCGGACGCGGCGCCACCCTCAACGGCGAACCGGTCTCGGTATCCGACCGGCAGAGGGTCAGGGGATGCCGGATGGTGGCGAATCACGCGGCGTTCAAGGCCGAACGCTGGGACAGCCCGTGGCCCCGCATGGAGGTCTCGCCACGCAACTCCATGGCCTACCGGCTCTGCCTCGTGGCCAAGGGCGAGCACGACGCGACCTTCGCCATCTCATCGAAGAGCGACTGGGACCTTGCGGCAGCCGATCTGGTGGTGCATGAGGCGGGCGGGTCCGTCACGAGTCACGACGGGCGCGTGCTGCGATACAACACTGCGGACCCCCGCCATCAGACGGTTCTGGCCGCCGGCCCGGACCTGCATGCCGCCCTGCTGAAAAAGACGCGAACCTACCGCAGGACGTAGTAAACCGACAGTCGGTCACTCAAGGACGGAGCGCATTCATGAGCGAAAACCAACCGAAACAGCTTCTGCATCTCGTCTTCGGCGGCGAACTCACCGAACTGGACGGCGTAGAGTTCACCGATCTCGACGGCGTCGACATCGTCGGGATCTACCCGAACTACGCCAAGGCCTACGATGCGTGGAAGTCCAAGGCGCAGCAGACGGTGGACAATGCACATATGCGGTATTTCATCGTGCATCTCCACCGCCTGCTCGATCCCGACAACGACGGCAAGTTCGGCTGAAGCCCAACCTGCCGGCCGTCATCATCTCTTCCAGAAGGGCTTGCTGTACTCGCCGTATGCGTCCGCATCGGTCAGGCCGATGTCCTTCAGAAGGCGGTCATCCATCTTGCTGAGCCTGCGGCGCTGGGCGGCGCGCTCGCGCCAGTCCGATACCAGTCCGGCCATGTGACCGAGCAGCGGTCCGAAACCGGTGTTGACGAACGGCGTGCCCGACTGTGCGTTGTATGTCCTGTTTGCGCTCATTTTCCACACTCCTTCGTGCGTTGTTTCGATGACCTGAAGGTAGGTGCACGACGGCCGGGGCACAAACGAGATTACCTGAGTTTCGGATTAGGTATTTTTATCCGAAACATGATGGATTAGAGAAAAACATATAGATATCAATATTATATATTCGACACGAGAATCATGTGGCGAATTGCGGATGAGTAATTTAAGGTCGCATCATTATGGCGACACCCCCGTTGAAATCGCTCCAGGTCTTCGAAGCCGCCGCCCGCCATCTCAGCTTCACCAAAGCGGCGGAGGAACTCAACGTGACCCAGGCCGCCGTCAGCCACCAGGTCAAGCAGCTCGAGGAAAGGCTCGGCTTTCCGCTGTTCAGACGGCTCAACCGCGCCTTGATGCTGACCGATGCCGGACAGGCCCTCTATCCCGACCTCAACCAGGCCCTGGGCCTGATCTCGTCGGCCCTGCGCCGGGTCGGCGACCAGGACCGCAGCGGCCGGCTCACGCTGTCGACCATGGACTCGTTCGCGGCCACCTGGCTCATGCCCCGGCTCAGCCATTTCCGGCAGGCCCATCCGGAGATCGACCTGCGGGTTCACACCTCCGACCACCCCATCGATTTCGACCGGGAAGAAATCGACTTCGCGATCCGCTACGGCGAGGGAGCCTGGCCGGGACTCCTCGCAGAGAGGCTCATGAAGGAAGAACTGTTCCCGGTGTGCGCACCGTCCCTGCTCGAGTCGGGACCACCGCTGGCGACGCCGCACGACCTGCGGCATCACACGCTGCTTCACGACTCCATGCGCGAAGACTGGAGGATGTGGCTCCTCGCCGCCGGCGTCGACAATGTCGATCCCGACCGCGGGCCCGGCTATCACCATTCCAATCTCGTATTGCAGGCCGCCGAACAGGGCGACGGCGTGGCGCTGGCCCGCAGCGTCCTCGTGGAGCGGCACCTTTCGTCGGGTCGGCTGGTGAAGCCTTTCGACATGTCCCTGCCGGTGGACTTCGCCTACTACTTCGTCTGTCCGCCGCTCTACCTCAAACGGCCCAAGGTGCGCGCGTTCCACGACTGGATCTTCAAGGAGATCGAGACCCCATGAAGTCGCCCGCCGGACAGGATCCCATGGAAGCGGCCTTCGCGGAGGCCCGTGCGGCGGCCGACCGCGACGAGGTGCCGGTCGGCGCCGTCATCGTCGGCCCGGACGGTTTCGTCGTCGCCCGGGAGGGCAACCGTGTTGTCGAAAGACACGATCCCACCGCCCATGCCGAAATGCTCGCCATCCACAGCGCCTGCGAGGCCCTCGGCAGCGAACGGCTCACGGGCTGCGACCTGTACGTGACGCTCGAGCCCTGTCCGATGTGCGCCGGCGCGATTTCACTGGCCCGCATCAGGCGGGTCTATTACGCCGCCGCCGACGAAAAGGCCGGCGGGGTCGACCACGGCCCGCGCATCTTCTCCCACCCGACCTGCCACCACGTTCCCGAAGTCTATGGCGGCATCCGCGAGCGCGAGGCGGCGGCGCTGCTGCGGTCCTTCTTCACGTCACGGCGCTGACGACGCCTTCGAGAGCGCGCTTGAGCTGATCGCGCGCGGGACGGCCGGCATCCATGATGGGGCCGGCCTTGAAGAAGTCGAGCACCCTGAAGCGCGCGACGTCCGGGCGAATGAGGATATCGGCGGGGTTCTGGCGCAGATAGGCCTCGACGAGCCCGTGCTGCATTATCTGCGAGCTGGCGAAGAGCAGTTCCGCCCGGGAGGGGATGCCGCCGCCAACCGGCTCGGCCGGCCCGCCGGTAACATCCACCGCGACGATCACCTCGGCCCGCCCGGTCACCTGGTCCACGGGCAGCGGATTGACCATGCCCCCGTCGATCAGCAGGCGGCCGCCGATGACCTGGGGCGAGATCAGCCCGGGAAGCGCGATGCTCGCCGCGATCGCCGGCACCAGCGGCCCCTCGTCGAGCACCGTCTGGCTCCGGGCATAGAAATCCGTGGCCACCGCTGAAAACGGAATGCCGAGGTCCTCGATCCGGGCCGGCAGACCCGGCGGCAGCGCGAAGTTGAGCAGCGCCACGCCGTCGACGATGGACGACCCCAGTGCTCCTATGGGAACGAGGTCGAAGATCCCGCCGGCGCCTTCCGACAGGATGCGCCGGATCGCCCGGGACCGGCTGTGCAGGGTCTGCTCGACATGCTCGCGGATCTGCGCGGCATCGAGGCCGGCGGCATAGGCCGCGCCCACCATGGCGCCGATGCTGGTGCCGGAGAGGACGGTCGGGCGGATGCCGAGATCGTCGAAGGCCTCGAGGATGACGACATGGGCGAGCCCGCGCGCGCCACCGCCGCCCAATGCCAGCCCGATCGTCACGGTGTCGCTCACGCCGGCCCCGCTCCGGTCCTTCGCGCGTAGCTCCAGGCCGTCTCCGCGAGGGGCCTCACCATGGTCGCCATGCCGGCCGCATTCGGATTGGTGGCGGTGCCGTCCCTGACCCGGCCGACAATGCCCTGGAGGATCGCCGCGAGGCGGAAAAAATTGTAGGCGAAATAGAAATCGAGGTCGGGAATGCCGTCTATTCCCGTCCGCGCGCAGTAGGCCTCGACATAGGAATCCATGTCCGGAATGCCCAGGTCATCGAGATCGAGGCCGAGCAGGCTGCCGGTCCCCGCCCCTGAGTCGGAGCGCGGCATCTGCCATTGCATCAGGTGGTAGGTGAAATCCCCGATGGGATCGCCCAGCGTCGACAACTCCCAGTCGAGCACGGCCAGGACGCGCGGTTCGGTCTCGTCGAAGATCATGTTGTCGAGGCGGAAGTCTCCGTGCACCAGCGTCGTGCGCGTGTCGGCGGGACACGCGTCGGGCAGCCACTCGATCAGCGCATCCATCTCGCGGACGGCCTCGGTCTCCGACTGCTTGTACTGTCCCGACCAGCGCCTGATCTGCCGGGCCACATAACCGCCGACCCGTCCGAAGTCACCAAGCCCCAGATCGGCCGGATCGAACGCGTGAAGCCTGGCGATCGCCTCGTTCATGGCATCGTAGATCGCGGATCTTTCCGTGGCGCCGAGGCCGGGGATGTCCGGTTCCCAGAAGACGCGCCCGCGCGTGAAATCCATCACGTAGAACATGGTGCCGATCACGTCGTCGTCTTCGCACAGGCACCAGGGTCTGGGCACCGGATAGCCGGCATCGTGAAGCGCACCGATGACCCTGTACTCGCGGTCGACAGCATGGGCCGACGGCAGGAGCTTGCCGGGCGGTTTGCGGCGCAGGACGTAGCGGCGGGACGGCGTGGCGAGAAGATAGGTCGGGTTGGACTGGCCGCCCTTGAACTGCTCGACCGAAAGCGGGCCGTCAAACCCCGGGATCGCCGCGGAAAGATACTCCGCGAGCCTGTCCTCATCGAAACGGTAGGCGGGGTCGACCTCCCGGGTACCGGAAAAGGCTTCCTGCCTGTCCAGCCTGGCCTCGTCCCCGGTCATCAGGCGGACGTCGTTTCCCGGGCCACGGCGCGCCAGCCTATGTCGCGCCGGCAGAAGCCGTCCGGCCACTCGATCGTGTCCACCGCCTCATAGGCCCGCTGCCGCGCCTCGACAATCGTGTCGCCGAGAGCCGTCACGTTCAGAACCCGCCCGCCGTTCGCAACGAGGTCGGGGCCCTTCTGCAAGGTGCCCGCATGGAACACCTGCACGAAGCCGGAGCGGATTTCGTCCAGCCCTCCGATCGGCGAACCCTTCGCGTAGGTGCCGGGGTATCCTTTCGCCGCCAGCACGACGGTAAGAGCGACCTGGTCGCTCCAGTCCGCGGAAACGCCCGCGAGTTGTCCCCGCGCCGTCGCCCGCAGCAGCGAGAGGAGATCGGACTTCAGGCGCATGACGAGAACCTGGCACTCGGGATCCCCGAAGCGGACATTGTACTCGATGAGCTTGGGACCCTCGGCGGTGATCATGAGCCCTGCATAGAGGACGCCGCTGAACGGTGTGCCGGCCTTCGCCATGGCGGTCACAGTGGGCCTGATGATCCGCGTCATGACCGCATCGCACATTTCCGGAATCATGACCGGCGCCGGCGAATAGGCCCCCATGCCGCCGGTATTGGCGCCGGTATCGGCTTCGCCGACACGCTTGTGATCCTGAGCGGTCGCCAGCGGGAGTATGTTCTCCCCGTCGACGAGCACGAAGAAGCTGGCTTCCTCTCCGGCGAGGAACTCCTCGATGACGATGGAGGATCCCGCGTCACCGTATTCGCCGGTGAACATGTCGTCGATGGCGTTGTGCGCCTGCTGGAGATCCGTGGCCACGACCACGCCCTTGCCGGCGGCAAGACCGTCAGCCTTGATGACGATCGGCACGCCCGCGGCATCCACATGGGCATGTGCGGCTTCGGGATCGGTGAACCTTTCGAAGGCCGCGGTCGGTATCCCGTTCTCGGCGCAGAGCTCCTTGACGAAGCCCTTGGAGCCCTCGAGCTGCGCGGCGGCCGCGGACGGCCCGAATGCCTCGATTCCGGCCTCGGCCAGCGAATCGGCAAGACCGTCCACCAGCGGCGCCTCGGGTCCGATCACCACGAATTCCACCATGTTTTCCCGGCAGAAGCGGATGACCGCATCATGGCTGGAGACGTCGAGATCGGGCCGACATCCGGCCACCTCCGCGATTCCGCCATTGCCGGGGGCGCACCACAGGTCGATGCAGTCGGGGCTCTGGGCGATGGCCCAGCACAGGGCGTGTTCCCGTCCTCCCGATCCGATTACCAGCACGTTTATTGCCATGGGCACCCCCGTGAGCGAAGGACCGTATCGCGGTCCCGCGGTTCCTGTAGTATGTCATCCCTCGCGACCGACAAAAACAGGGATTCGGGGCCAAATGGCAAGCGACTGGCCGAATGACGGCGGCGAAATTCAGGACTCGGGGCTGGGAAACGTGGCCGAATACTCCGTTTCCGAACTCTCCTTCGCACTGAAACGGACGGTGGAGGACACCTACGGCTACGTGCGCGTGCGCGGGGAACTCGGCCGGGTCAGCACACCGGCGTCCGGCCACGTCTATCTCGATCTCAAGGACAAGAAAGCGGTTCTGGCGGGGGTGATCTGGAAAGGCGTGGCGAACCGGCTTTCCATACGTCCCGAACAGGGTCTCGAGGTCATCGCCACCGGCAAGCTCACCACCTATCCCGGACAATCCAAGTACCAGATGGTGATCGACGCGCTCGAACCCGCCGGGGTCGGTGCCCTGATGGCACTTCTCGAGGAGCGCCGCAAGAAACTCGCCGCCGAAGGGCTCTTCGACGAGGACCGCAAGCGGCCCCTGCCGTTCCTCCCCCGGCATATCGGGGTGATCACCTCGCCCACCGGCGCGGTGATCCGCGACATCCTGCACAGGCTCGCCGACCGTTTCCCGACCGCAGTGACGGTCTGGCCGGTGCGCGTCCAGGGCGACAGCTGCGGCGCGGAGGTCGCCAATGCCATTCGCGGGTTCAACGCGCTCGACCCGGACGGGCCCATCGCCCGGCCCGACCTGCTGATCGTGGCGCGCGGCGGCGGCAGCCTGGAAGACCTCTGGGGATTCAACGATGAGGCGGTGGTGCGCGCCGCGGCGGAGAGCGCGATACCGCTCATTTCGGCCGTCGGGCATGAAACCGACTGGACTCTGGTGGATCATGCCGCGGACCTGCGCGCACCGACGCCGACGGCGGCCGCAGAGCGCGCCGTTCCGGTCCGGGCGGAACTGGTGGCCACCGTCGACGACCTCGGCAACCGCAACGGACGGGCCCTCTGGCGATTGCTCGACCGCGCGAGACAGAACCTGCGCGGTGCGGGCCGGGGTCTGCCGCGGGCCGATGAACTTCTGGCCCTGCCGAGCCAGCGCTTCGATGCGGCAGCCCAGCGGCTCGGCCAGGCCCTGGCCACTGGAACGCGCATCGCCCGGGTGAACTACGAGCGCGTCGCCGCGGCCGTATCGCGCCGCCCGCTGGAGCGCATGGTCGAGAGACGACGCGAAACGCTCGAACAGGCCCGGCAACGGCTGGCGCGCAGCCTGTCGTCGGGCACGAGGATTTCACGCGACCGCTTCGAGCGCCTGTCGGCCTCCGTCAGAGCCGCCCCCCTGCGCCGGCAGATCGGACTTCGCGGGCAGACGGTTTCATCGCAGGGCGAACGGCTCCACCGCTCCGCCCGCCAGCAGCGTGGCCTCCGGCGCACACACCTCGACAGCCTGTCCAAGCTTCTCGCGACCTTGAGCTACCAGTCGGTCCTGCGGCGCGGGTACGCGCTCGTGCGTGACGACGAGGGTCGTGCGGTGCGCTCCGCCGCCCGACCCGGGCCCGGCGACGGGCTGTCGGTGGAGTTCCACGACGGGCGGATCGGCGTGCATGTGGACGGTGACGAACCGAAGAAGACGGACCCCCGGACGCCGCGCCGCAAACCGTCCGGCGGCGATGACCGCCAGTCCAGCCTGTTCTGAGGACGCCCATCCCGCACGCTCTCATCGCGAGGATGACGAACGGGCATTTCTGGCGTATGACCCGCAACATGACACGTGACGACACATCCGCGGAACCAACCGCCCGGGGCGATCGCATCGCCAAGGTGATGGCGCGCGCCGGCCTCTGCTCGCGCCGCGACGCGGAGCGCTGGATCGCCGACGGCCGGGTCACGCTCAACGGCACCCGGCTGGAGACGCCGGCGGTGACCGTCACCGACAGGGACGACATCCGTGTGGACGGAAAGCCCCTGCCCAAGATCGAACCGGTCCGGATCTGGCGCTACCACAAGCCCTCGGGACTGGTGACGTCGAACCGCGACGAGAAGGGGCGCGCCACGGTGTTCGACAAGCTGCCGGCGGACCTGCCCCGGGTGTTGAGCATCGGTCGTCTCGACATCAACACGGAAGGCCTGCTGCTGCTGACCAATGACGGCGAAACCGCGCGCCGGCTGGAACTGCCCTCGACAGGGTGGCTGCGACGCTACCGCGTGCGCGCCCACGGCTCGATCGAGCAGGCCGCCCTCGACGCGATCGCCGACGGGGTGGAGATCGACGGCGTGCGATACGGCCCGGTGGATGCGACATTCGAAAGAAAACAGGGCAGCAATACCTGGCTGCGCGTCGCCATCCGGGAGGGCAAGAACCGCGAGGTGAAGAACATCCTCGACCATCTCGGTCTCAAGGTGACCCGGCTCATCCGGATCTCCTACGGGCCGTTCCAGCTTGGCGACCTCAAGCCGGGAGAGGTGAAGGAGCTTCCGGCCCGCGTCATCAGGGACCAGCTTGGAGGATCTCCGAAGGATCCGTCCGCGTCGGGGAAAGGCGAGCGCAGCGGGAAACCGAACCGGCCGAAAAGGCCGGACAACCGGAAACGCAATCCGGAGAAGCAGCGTGCGGATCGTCGGCGGAACCCTTAAGGGCCGGCGTCTCGCCGTTCCCGACGACACCCGCGTGCGCCCGACCAGCGACCGGACACGCGAGGCCGTCTTCAACATATTGGCCCATGGCATCGACGGCTTCACCGTCGAGGACGTGCGGGTACTCGACCTGTTCGCCGGCACCGGCGCGCAGGGGCTCGAGGCGCTGTCGCGGGGCGCCGGATTCTGTGTCTTCGTCGACGACCATGCGGCGTCGCGCGCCCTGATCCGACGCAATGTGGAGGACCTGGGCCTGACCGGGCAGTGCCGGATCTTCAGGCGCGATGCGACGCGTCTCGGACCATCGGCGCAGCACGGTGCCTTCAGCCTCGTCTTCGCCGACCCGCCCTACGGCAAAGGCCTGGGCGAACGGGCCATCGCGAGCGCCCTTTCGGGTGGCTGGCTCACCGAGGATGCGGTCGCGGTGCTCGAGGAGGCCGCGGTCTCGGATATCACCCTGCCGGACGGCTTCCGTCTGCTCGACGAACGGCGCTACGGGGACACGGTCATCCGGATCGCCCGGCTGGCCTGACACGCATACGCGAACCCGCGGACACTTCAGCGCCGGCCGAAGAGCCGCTCGATGTCGGCGAGCTTGAGTTCGACATAGGTCGGCCGGCCGTGATTGCACTGCCCGGAATTGGGCGTGGCCTCCATCTCGCGCAGGAGCGCATTCATTTCGTCGGGTGTCATGCGGCGGCCGGACCGCACGCTGCCGTAACAGGCCATGGTGGCAAGCACGTGGTCCATGCGCTCCTTGAGGCTGACCGCGTCCTCGAACTCGGCGAGGTCGTCGGCAAGGTCGCGGACAAGGCCCTGCACATCTCCGTCTCCGAGAAGCGACGGCACCTCGCGCACAACGACCGCACCGGGACCGAAGCGCTCCACCACGAGCCCGAAGCCCGCCAGTTCCTCCGATCGGTCCGAAATGCGTTCGGCATCGGGTTCGTCGAGCTCGACCACTTCGGGGATGAGCAGCATCTGCCGGCCGATGCCCGCTTCGGCATACTGGGCCTTCATGCGCTCGTAGACGAGCCTTTCATGCGCCGCGTGCTGGTCGACGATGACGACGCCGTCGCCGGTCTGCGCGACGATGTAGTTTTCATGAAGCTGCGCCCGCGCCGCGCCGAGCGGCGCGTCCGCCGGCGGTGGCCTGTCCTCGGGTTGCTGGCGCAGGTCCGCGCTCGGACCGTCCATGCCGGGCAGCGGCGCGTGATACTCCGACGCCGTCTCCCGCAAGCCCGCCCCGGGTTGCGCCGCCATCGTGCGCCCGGTCTGCGGACGGTAGGCATAGGCGCCGCCGCCGGTACCCGCGCCCGCGCGGAAGGCATGGATGGTATCGGCGGCCACCGTGGCGGATGTCTGGTGGCCCGCCTCGGCAAGTCCCCTCTTGAGCGCGCTGACGATGAGGCCGCGCACGAGCCCCGGATCGCGAAAGCGGACCTCCGCCTTGGCCGGATGGACGTTGACATCGACCGAACGCGGTTCGAGCTCGACGAAGAGGGCCAGAAGCGGATGCCGGTTGCCGGGCAGGACGTCCGCATAGGCGCCGCGGACCGCCCCGACGAGCAGCTTGTCACGGACCGGCCGGCCGTTGACGAACAGGAACTGCATCTGGGCGTTGGCCCGGTTGAGGGTCGGCAGGCCGGCAAAACCGGTCAGCGTGACGCCCTCGCGTTCGGCGTTCACCTCGAAGGCGTTGTCGGCGAAGGACTGGCCCATGATGTCCGCAAGGCGCGCGCGCCAGCCATCCGCGTCGAGGGGCCGCACGGGGTAGTCGTGCCCCCGCCCCTCGCCCGTCGACAGCGAAAAGGCGATGCCCGGATGCGCCATGGCGAGGCGCCGCAGGATGTCGAGCGTGGCGATGTTCTCCGCCCGCTCCGACTTGAGGAACTTGAGACGGGCGGGGGTCGCGTAGAACAGGTCGCGCACCTCTATGCGCGTTCCCGGACGCGCGGCGGCGGGCCGGACCTGCGCCTTGCGGCCGCCCTCCACCCGCATTTCATGGCCCTGGTCGGCACCGGGCACCCGCGACAGGATCGCCAGGCGCGCCACCGCCCCGATGGACGGAAGCGCTTCGCCGCGAAAGCCGAGCGTGGCGATGTTGACGAGGTCATCTTCCGGCAGTTTCGAGGTCGCGTGTCGCTCGATGGCGAGTTCCAGGTCCTCCGCGGTCATGCCCTGGCCATCATCCTCGACGCGGATGAGATCACGGCCGCCGCCGGAGACGAGGACCTGCACGTGCCGGGCCCCGGCATCGATCGCGTTCTCGACCAGCTCCTTGACGACGCTCGCGGGGCGTTCCACCACCTCGCCCGCGGCGATGCGGTTGACCGTGCCTTCGGGGAGCCGCCTTATGCCCATGGCGCGCTCACATCCGGGCCAGATAGTCCCGGGTCAGCCGCTTGCCCTCCTCGACTGCCGGCTGGCCGAACGGGTCGACGCCGAGGAGTTGCCCGGCGACGATGGTCTCGAGAATGAAGTGCATGAAGAGCGCACCGAGCGTGCGTTCGTCGAGCCGGGCCATGTCGAGCGTGCGCACCGGTCGGCCCCTGTCGGCCAGCGCGCGTGCCGTCGCGCGCTGCTGGCAGTCGACGAGATCGCCGATGGTCCGCCCGGCAAGGTAACCCAGCGCCGGATCGTTGCGGTAGCCTTCGTCGATGCGGGGTCCGCTGCCCGCGTGATCGATGGTAACCAGGGTGAAGAACTTGTCGTCGGGACCATCGAGAAAGAGCTGGAGCTGGCTGTGCTGGTCGACCGGACCCGCCGCAGCGATCGGCGTGGTTCCCTTGCCCGACTTGCCCAGGCTCTCGGCCCAGAGCTGAACGAACCAGTTCGAGAACAGCCGCAGGCGGTCGGCATAGGGCATCATGACGGCCGTGGACAGGTCCCGCTTCTCGCAGAGCACCTGCTGGACGGCCGCGCCGACAAAGGGCGGCGATCCGGCCGGGTCCCGCGCTGCGGACAGCGTCGCCAGCACTTCCGCCGCGCCGGAGCGGATCGCCTCGGCGTCGAGGCCCATCATGATCGCCGGCAGCATCCCGACATTGGACAGCACCGAGAACCGGCCGCCTACGTCCGGATCGTGATCGAGCACCGGAATGTGGTGCGCCGCGCAGATCGCGCGCAGGGGATTCTCGCCCGTTTCGCCCGGCTGGCTAACGGCCAGCATGTGATGTTCCGCATTCCAGTCGAGGCCTGATCGCTTGAGGGCATCGAGGATGGCCAGCATCTGGATCAGGGTCTCGGGCGTTCCGCCCGACTTGGAGACGACGAGAAACCGCACGGTCTTGAGGTCGAAGGTCTCCAGCAGGCCGGACATGGCATGGGCGTCGAGATTGTCCATGAAATGGACCCGGGGATGCGGCAGTTCGCGCATCGCGGGCGGCAGCCGGTGCCACTGGTTGAGCCGCGACAGGGCCTGGGCCCCGAGGCTCGAGCCGCCGGTGCCAAGGACCACGACGTCTTCCGCACCGCGCAGGAAGTCTTCGGCCGCGGAACGGCAATGATCGAGATCGTCTCGCCTCGCGGGAAGTTCCAGCAGCACGCGGATTTCGGGCCGGGACGGGTTGCGGAGTTCGTCGAAGGCGGGCCGGGTACGCTCCAGCATGGCCGAGAGTTCGGCCTGGGTGACGCCGCCATCGCCTAACTCGGCGGCCTCGCACAGGCTGATGTCATGAATGTAGGGCATCTGTCGCTCTGGGAATCGGGCTGTTCGCGCGGACGTTAGCAAATCCGCTCCGGGGCCGCACAGGAATCGCCGTATTTTTTTGCCGCTTCGCCTCTAACCTTTCCGGCCGTAGAGGGACGACAGGGTGTCGGCATCGTACTTGCCCGATGCAAGGTCTTCGTCGAGCTGCTCGCCGGTTCTCGCGGACGGGTTGCCGTAGCCGCCCGCGCCGGGGGTCTCGACCACGATGCACTGGTCACGGGCCACCGCCACCTCGTCCGGCTTGGTGGACAGCGGGACCTCCTGTCCATCGTCGGTCCTGAGGACGAATCTGCCGCGCGCACCGTCGCCGCCACCGAACACGCCCCAGGGGGCAAGTCGGAACCGTTCGCCGACACCGTTGAAGATGCATCCGTCATGGAGCGGGCGGATGACGCGCCGCAGGCCAAGTCCGCCGCGATAACGCCCGGCACCGCCGGTTCCCGGAACCAGCCCGTATTCCTCGACGAGCAGCGGATACTCGCGTTCGATGGCCTCGACAGGCAGGTTGGACGTGTTGGTGATGCCCACCTGAACGCCGTCCTTGCCGTCGCAGAAGGCGCGGCCGCCGGCCCCACCGCCCAGCGTTTCCAGATAGACGTATGGCTCGCCATCGGCAGGGTTGATGCCGGCGAAGACCGCCGTCGTGTTCGCCCCGTTTCCCGCCCCCGTGGCGCGTCCCGGCAGGGCCGGCGCCAGCGCCCCTATGACAACGTCGATCACCCTCTGGCACGTATTGGCACGGGCCGCCACGGGCGCGGGCGCGACGGCATTCAGGAAACAGCCGGCGGGGGCCACGGTTTCGCAGACATCGAGAATGCCCTGGTTGTTGGGCGAGTCGGGATCGAGAAGCGCCTTCAGCGCGAAGGCGACGCCGCTGACGGTGGCGTTGAGCGTGGTGTTGATGTTACCGGCGACCTGGGGGTCGGTGCCGGTGAAGTCGAAGCGGATACGGTCGCCGGACTTGGTCACCTCCAGCCGCATCATGATGTCCCGGGTGGCCACGCCGTCGTCGTCCATGGCGTCCTCGAAACGGTAGACGCCGTCCGGCAGGTCCGAAACGGCCCGCCTCAGGCGGCGTTCGCTGGCCGAGACGATCCCGTCGAAGGCGGTGGCGATCGTCGTCGCGCCGTAGCGGTCGAGCAGTTCCCCGAGGCGGCGCTCCCCGAGCCGGCTGGCGGAGACCTGCGCGAAATAGTCGCCACGGCGCTCCCGGGGCACACGCACATTGAGCAGGATGAGCGAGAACAGTTCCTCGTTGAGCGTGCCCTTGCTGTAGAGGCGCACCACCGGCACCCGCAGGCCTTCCTGGTAGATCTCCTTCATGCCGCCGGCCATGGAACCGGGCGCCATGCCGCCGATGTCTGCGTGGTGGGCGATGTTGCAGAAAAAAGCGACGATCCGGCCGTCGTGGAAGACCGGCGCGGCCATGTTGATGTCGGGCAGATGTGTGCCGCCGGCGGTGTGGGGGTCGTTGGCGATGAAGATGTCGCCGGGATGAATGTCGTCGCCGTAGCGCTGCAGCACGAAGGAGACGAGCCCGGTCATGGAGGCGATGTGGACCGGAATGCTCATGGCCGCCTGGACGATCACGCGTCCGTCGAGATCCATGATGCAGGTCGAATGATCGTGACGTTCCTTGATGTTGGTGGAGTAGGCGGTTTTCATCAGCGCGACGAACGCCTCGTCCACCACGGATCTCAGACCGTTCGCGATCAGTTCGAGTTCGATGGCGTTGAGTTCCGGTTCAGAAACGCTCATCGCTGACCTCCACAAGAAGCGCGCCGGTTTCGAGGGCCCGCATGATGTCGCCGGGAAAATGAACGACGGTCGTGTCGAGCTGGTCGATGATGGCCGGTCCTTCGATGATATCCCCGGCCCGGAGGTCGCCGCGCCTGTAGACCGGCGTGTCGACGGCGGCTCGATCGCTGTCGAAGATGACCGGGCGGACCGACCGGGGGACAAGCGGCTCGGCCGCGACGCGGGCCTCCAGCACGGGCACCGGCACGTCCGCCAGCGGGCAGTGCGCCGTGAGCCGGAGATTGACGATCTCGACCGGATCGTCGGCATTTGCGAATCCGTAAGCCCGCGTGTGAGCCTCAAGGAAACGGTCGCGCAACACGGCCGCCGTGCCGATGTCCGGTCCGTCCATGGTGTCGCCCTCGCACACCGGCACGCGCAGCTCGAAATTCTGGCCGACGAACCTCATGTCGAACACCAGGTCCACGCGCACGTCGTCCGGTGCGATGTCTTCGCGGGCGGCCCAGTCCCGCGCGCCTTCGAGCAGGCCGTTCAGGGGAGCCTCCAGATGCCCGGCCAGGCCGTCGTCGAGCGCGATATCGACGCCTGCCACGAAATTCTCCTTCAGGTCGGACACGATCAAGCCTTCCGCGCAGATGATACCGGGTGCGGGGGGCACCAGATATTCGCGAATATCGAGCTCGCGCGCGACTTCGCGGGCATGCAGCGGACCGGCCCCGCCGAACGGCATCAGACAGAAGCGGCGCGGGTCATGTCCGCGCTCGACGGAAATGGTGCGCAGGGCGCGCACCATGTTGGCGA
The DNA here is from genome assembly GCA_965227875.1 of Hyphomicrobiales bacterium. Taxonomy (GTDB): domain Bacteria; phylum Pseudomonadota; class Alphaproteobacteria; order Rhizobiales; family JAJFHC01. Next base: position 2,975,095 of record OZ245783.1, on the reverse strand, counting down.
CCATGATGCGGATAATGCCGTGCGCCGCCTTTTCGCGCGACAGGCCGAGCCGGTCGGCAACGGGATCGAGCGCCTTGTGCGCCAGTGCCGGGTCGAGCCTCAGGCCGCCATCGACGAGATCGGGCGACAGCCGGCCGAGGACGAGATTGGCGTCCGACACGGTCGGCTCGGTGCCGCCGCGGCCGTAACAGGCCGGTCCCGGGTCGGCGCCCGCGCTCGCCGGACCGACCTTGAGCAGGTCGTCCCGGTCGAACCATGCGATCGAGCCGCCGCCGGCGCCGATGGTGTGGATGTCGACCATGGGAAGCCGGATCGGAAATCCGGCGACCTCACGGTCGAAACGGATATCGGCCCGGCCGTCGCGGATCAGGGCCACGTCCGCGCTCGTCCCGCCGACGTCGAGGGTGATGAGATCGGGCCGTCCCGCCAGCGTGCCGGCACTGGCGGCGCCGACAACACCGGCTGCCGGCCCCGAAAGCGCCGTGCGGACCGGAAACCGGCGGGTCTGGTCAAGCGACATGAGGCCGCCCGACGACTGGTTGATGCCGACCGACGCCCCCGGCAGCAGGTTTGCCAGTTCCTTCTCCAGCCGGCCGATATAGGCCCCCAGCACCGGTTGCAGGCAGGCGTTTATGGTCGTCGTGCTGAAGCGTTCGTATTCGCGAAACTCCGGCTGCACCTCGCTCGAAAGCGACACCGGCAGGTCCGGACAGCGACGGCCGAGTTCTTCCGCCACCGCCCGTTCGTGCGCATCGTTGACGAAGGCAAAGAGGAAACAGACGGCGACCGCGTCCACACCGGCCGCGGCGACGGCCTCGGCGGCCTCGCCGACGCTGTCCATGTCCAGCGGGCGATGGACCGCCCCGTCGGCGCGCACCCGTTCGTTGACCTCGAAACGCAGCCGGCGCGGGCTCAGCGGGGGCGGGGCATCCGTGTGCATGTCGTACATGAAGGGGCGTGTCTGGCGCCCGATCTCGAGCAGGTCGCGGAACCCCCGGGTGGTGATCACGGCGACATTGCCGACGCGTCGCTGGATCAGGGCATTGGTGGCGACCGTCGTGCCGTGGGCAAGACGCCGGACGTCCGCGAGCGGCACGCCATGACGGTCGCGAAGCGCCTTCAGCCCCTGAAGGATGGCATCTGCGGGATTGGCGGGCGTGGAGGAGACTTTCTCGAGACGCGTCTCGCCGGTCGCGGTCTCGATCGCGAAGAGGTCGGTGAAGGTTCCCCCGACATCGCATCCGACGATCCAGTTCACCGGACGTCTCCCGTCCGGCCGCGCGCGCCTTGTCCGCTCACGGCCATGGCGTCACAGCTCGACGAGATCGAGGGCATGCCGGCTCAGGCGTTCCACGCCCGTTTCGCCGACGAGTACCGAATGGCCCCAGCACATGGCCAGCCCGGCACCGGAATCCATCAGGATCATGTGCAGGAAGTACACGTTTCCCGTTTCCATGAGCAGCGGGTTCCCCTCGTAGAACATCGGGAAGTCGACCCAGATCGGGTTATAGACGGCCCCCATGCCGTAGCCGCAGGCCTGCAGCCTTGCGTGGGACAGGCCGTGGCTGTCGAAGACGCGGGCATGGGCATCGAAGACGTTTCCCATGGGATCGCCCGGACGAATCGCGGCCTCGCAGGCCTCCAGGGCCTCGACGGCGGCGGCATGCATGCGTTTCTGGGTCTCGTTCGCGCGGCCGACGATCAGCGTGCGCATCATGGCTGCATGATAGCGACGGTAGGCGCCGGACCATTCGAGCGTCATCTGGTCGCGTTCGTCGAGACGGCGCCGCCCGGACTGGTAGCGGCACAGGAGTGCCGCCTCGCCGGACCCGATGATGAACTCGTTCCCGGCATAGTCCCCGCCACCCCGGAAGACCGCGCCCTGCATGGCGGCAAGGATTTCGCCTTCGCAGACGCCCGGGCGCGCGAGCCGGATGGCTTCGTCGAGCGCGTCGTCGCTCAGTTCGGCGGCACGGCGGTGGCAGCCGATTTCGGCGGGACTCTTGTGGCGCCTCAGCGCCGGCACGAGGTCTGACGCCTCGACAAGGTCGGCGACGCCGGCAAGGGCCGCACGCACGAGATCGCCGTTATAGGCCGTAAGCCCGGCGGTGCGTGTCTCAATGCCCAGGAGGCCTCCGGACAGGTTCATATCGCGCAGGAGGCCGGCCAGATTGTCGGCCGGGTTCGCGCCCTCGACCTCGTGCCAGACGTGAATGGCGTCGTCGCCGAGGATCGAGGTCTGCTGCGCCTGGCGCAGGTCCGGCATACGGGTCAGCAGATGCACGTCGCCGTCTGCCGCGACGACCATGCACTGGAACATGGCGAAGCCGAACGTATCGTAGCCGGTGAGGTAGTAGTGGCTTTCCGGGGCGAACAGCAGAATGCCCGCCAGATCCCGGTCGTCGAGTTCCGACCGGCAGCGGGCAAGCCGGTCGGCAAATTCCTGGTCGCTGAAATGAACCGCCATCTTCCCCCCGTGTGCCGTCCCTGCCCGGATCGGACTGGCGGCCGACAGATGTCAATCGTCGGCAGCGAACCCCGATCCCGGTTTCTCGTAGGCCCGGCGCGGCGGCGCGAAAACGTCGAGCACCACGAGACCGTCCGGCCCGGCCTGCATCGTATGGGGAACGTCGCCGGGCGTGCGCCAGAAGTCGCCCCTGGCCACATCCACCGCGTCGTCGCCCTGGTAGCGCACGGCTGTGCCTTCCAGGCAGAACCCCCACTGTTCCTCCGGGTGGTGATGCATGACGCCACGGGCGTTGGGTTCGAAGCGGACGACCGACACCATGGCGTGATCGCCGGTATAGACCGTCGTCGTGATGCCGGGGGCAAGTTCGCGTGGCGTGCCCGCCGTCATATCGTCGAGATTGAAGAAGTTCTCCGGTCGCATCGCCACCCTCGCGTCGAACGCGTCCGGATCAAACGCCTTCCGGACGCCCGACGATGGTCACGATCAACTCGCCCGGTTTCAGAAGGCGCGCGGCCACGCGCTTGATATCCTCGATCGAAACCGCCTCGATCAGGCCGTTTCTTTTCTCCGGATAGTCTATCCCGAGATTTTCGAGCTGGATACCGAGAAGCTGGCCCGCGATCTTGATGCTGGAGTCGAACCTCAGGGCATAGGAGCCGGTCAGGTAGGTCTTGGCGTCCTTGAGTTCATCGGCGGTCGGACCCTCGCTTGCCATGCGTTCGAGTTCGGCGCGGATGATCTTGAGGCTCTCTCCGGCGCGGTCGTTGCGCGTGGCGGCGCCACCCATGAACAGGCCGGCCCTGTCGAGCGGCGAGAGATAGCTGTAGACCGAATAGGTCAACCCGCGCTTCTCGCGCACTTCCGTCGTCAGCCGCGATCCGAAGCCACCGCCGCCGAGTATGTGGTTGAGCACGAAAGCGGGCACGAAATCAGGGTCGTCGCGCTTGAGACCGGCGTGCCCGAACTGGATCACGCTCTGCGGGATGTTCATGTCGATGACCTGCTGCACCGGCCCGCTCGCCACGGCGGCTTCCTCGACCGGCGTCGCACCGGACTTCTCGGGAAGGCCGCCGAAGGTTTCGTCCAGCAGTCTCGAAAGCGTCGCTGCGTCGATATCGCCGACCACGGCGACGATAAGGCCCTCGCGGGAGAATATCCGCCCGGCCATGGCGGCGAGATCATCCCGCGTGACCGCCGCCAGGCTTTCTGGCGTTCCTTCGGAGGGACGGCTGTAGGGGTGGGTTCCGAAGGCCAGCTTCATCCAGGCACGCGACGCAACGGTGCCGGGATCCTGCGTCTTCCGGTTGAGATCCACGATCAGCTGGCCACGGATGCGCGATACCGGTTCCTCGTCGAAGCGCGGCTCGGTCAGCGCCTTTCCCAGAAGCGCGAAGGCTTCGTCGCGGTTGCGCGTGAGCGTCTGGAAGCGGCCGAAGAAATTGTCGCGTCCGGTGTCGAAGCTCATGCGGACGTTCAGATCCTGCAGCCGCTTCTGGAAGGCCCGCGAATCCAGATCGCCGGCCCCTTCGTCAAGCAGACCCGTGAGCATGTTCACCACGCCGGGACGGTCCTCGGAATCCTGCGCCGTGCCGCCGCGAAAGGCGAAGCGCATGGAGATGATGGGTATGGAATGGTCCTCGACCAGCCAGGCCTCGATACCGCCCGGCGACCGGACCTGCTGGATGTTCATGGCCGCGTTCGCCGGCAAGGCGCCCGCCGCCAACAGGACCAGGCCGATCAGGAACGAACGGGCCTTGTTGCGCATGAAACCGGTCATCTTGTCGTTCCTCATGACTTTTCGGACGTCTCGCCCTTGCGGTCCGCCTTGAGCAGCACACCGGTCACCGAGCGTTCGATCTGGAGATACTTGCGCGCGACATCGCGCACCTGTTCGGCCGTCACGGCCTCGATCCGCGCCGGCCATTGCTGGACATCCTCGACGGTCTGTCCGGTCGTCAGCGCCACGCCGTAGATCCGGGCCATGCGGGACTGGCTGTCCTGGGCGTAGACGGCCTCGGCGATCAGGCTGTTCTTGGCGCGGTTGAGTTCCTCTTCGGTGACGCCTTTCTCGACGAAGGTGGAGATGACCTTGTCGAGTTCCGCTTCCACGTCCTCGGCCGTTCTGCCCGGGGAGGCCACCGCGTAGACGCCGATGCGGCCATTGTCGAGCGCGTCACCCGAAAAATAGGAGCCCACAACCGCGGCCGCGCGCTGCCTGACGACCAGGGCTTCGTACAGACGGCTGGTTGTGCCGCCGCCGAGTATCTCGGCCATGACGTCGAGCGCCTCGGCTTCACCCGGCGAGGCGGTGGAATAGCTCGGCGCGATGTAGGAGCGCTGCATCGTGGGCGCCGTGGCCCGCGGATCCTCCAGGCGCACGCGGATGGACGCCTGGTGTTCGGGTTCCTGGGGGCGCAGACGGTCGCCGATCGCCTCGCTGGGCGCGATCGGGCCGAAGTGTTTCTTCGCCAGCGGCAGCACGTCGTCGAGGGTGACATCTCCCGCGACGATCAGGATCGCGTTGTTGGGTGCGTAGAACCGGCGGTAGAACTCGAGCGCATCCTGCCGGTTGAGCGCGCGGATTTCGTGCGGCCACCCGATCACGGGCTGGCCGTAGGGATGGGAAAGATAGAAGGCGGCATTCATCTGCTCGCCGAGCCGTGCCATGGGGTTGTTTTCGGTGCGGGACCGGCGTTCCTCGAGGACCACGTCGCGTTCGGGCAGGACTTCCGCATCGGTCAGCACGAGGTTCGTCATCCGGTCCGCCTCAAGCTCCATCACCAGTGGCAGGCGGTCCTTGGCCACGCGCTGGAAATAGGCGGTGTAGTCGAGGGACGTGAAGGCGTTGTCGTCGCCACCGTTGCGCGAGATGATCTTGGAGAACTCTCCGGGCGGGATCTTCGTCGTGCCCTTGAACATCAGGTGCTCGAGGAAATGGGCGATACCGGATTTCCGCGGGGTCTCGTCCGCGGCACCAACCCGGTACCACACCATGTGCGTCACCACGGGGGCGCGATGGTCCGAAACGACCACGACCTGCATGCCGTTGTCGAGGACGGCCTGAGCCACCTTCTGTTCGAAGGCCGCTGCGCTCGGCACGAACGGCAGCCAGACGAACAGGGTGAGGACAAGCGCGGGGATCGATCTCATAGCCGGAACACTCCGTCAGACTTGGATAGAACGAACAGCGTCCGCGCGGCACGGCGCGCCGGGACGCGATTTGGCACAGATCATATACCGGTCGGGACCGGATGCGGTCTTAAAGTTTGGTAATGGTCGCGTGATCGCATGGGGCGGCCGGACACGCCTGCCCGCGGCCGCGCAAACGACCACCGTCCTGTCCTTTGCAAGGACCGGATCACCAATTGAAGATGTTTTTCCAGGTCCCGTAGTCGGGGTTCTGGGCACGTTCGCGCTCAAGCTGTTTCTGCCTGGCTTCCTGGCGGATTTCCTCGACGGTCTTCTTGGTCCCGTCGGGATGCGTGGAAGATATGCCGCCATTGGCCTGCGCGGATGCGGTCTGCGTGTTCTGGTCGGTCGGCGTGACGGCAGCGGACTGGCCCGTGTTCTCCTGCGTCGTGGCCGTCACCGGCGGGGTGATGGATTGCGCGGAGGTGTTCTGGGGCTGGGTCGGTGCGGCCGAAGGCGCCGCGGCGGCTGCCTGGGCGTTCGATCCGTCCGCCGGCGGGCGCAGCGCATAATCCGGCGGGATGGCCAGCGATTGGTTGACCGTCACCTGGGTCTCGTCGGGCGTGTTCGCCTTGGACAGGCCAAACGCATCGTTGACGCTTTCGCAGCCCGGCAGGACCAGGCCGGCGACCAGAAGGAGACTGGCTGTAACAGTCTTGCAACTCACGACTTCAAACTCCATGCCTGACGCTGAATGTCTTCCCCATCACGGCTCCCCGCTTCATTTGACCGGCGGGGCCTGCACTACGATGGCATTGAGGCCGCAATGCGGCGGATCGCGTCGTTCTCCGTACGCTTCAGGACCGTCAGGCGGTTCCCTGTTCTCCCAGAAAAGAGTCATACAACAACAAGGCCACACCGGCAACAATGGCAACGTCGGCAAGGTTAAACACGTACCAGTAGTAACCGAATGCGTGGAAACTGAAAAAATCCGCCACGGCGCCGAAATAGATGCGATCTATGACATTTCCGGTCGCCCCGCCGATAATGAACCCCAACGCCACCGCGACGAGTACCTTTTTCGCACGATACAGCCAGATGAACAGGATACCGATGACCACGGCGGTGGCGGAGGTCAGGCCGATCCTGCCGGCGGAGCTTTCCTGCGCGAACAGGCCGTAGCTGATGCCCTTGTTCCACACCAGGACAAGATCGAGGAAAGGCGTGACCGTCACGCGGCCCTTTGTCGCGATTCCGTAGACGGACAGCATCCACCACTTGTGCACCTGGTCGGCCAGAAGCACCACGATCGCGATGGCGAGCCCCCTGCCCCAGTAGCGGACGCGCGGGGATACGGTCCCGGCTGCCTCGTTCATCAGGCGGCCGCGCCGCCGCGTGCGTCGAACTGCCGGACGGCTTCGGCATCCCTGGGGCTCAGGTCGGGGTAGTCCGGGTCGCTGCCCACGTCGGGCGAAATCTTCCAGGACCGCTGGCACTTGCGCCCTTCGGCGCGGCCGGGAACGACAGCGACGCCGCTCACCTCGTCCAGCGTGAAGGCATCGTCCGGCGCCTCGCCCTCTTCGAGACGGGCCTGACTCGTGATGGTAATCTCGGCCAGGTCGATGCCGTCGAGAGCGTCAACGTAACGGGAATCCGTGACATAGACCCGCGGCGCGGCCTCGAGGCTCGACCCGATCCGCTTTTCCCGGCGCTCGAGTTCCAGAGCACCGGTCACAACCCGGCGCAGTTCGCGCACGCGCTTCCACTTATCCGCGAGGGCCGGGTCGTGCCACCCGGCCGGGATGTCCGGGAACTGCTGCAGGTGGACCGACGACGTCTCGTCCTGGAACCGGGCCTGCCAGACCTCCTCCATGGTGTAGCTGAGCGCCGGCGCCAGCCAGGCCGTCAACACGTGGAACAGACGATCGAGCACGGTCCGCGCCGAACGGCGAACCAGACTGTCCGCGGGATCGCAGTAGAGCGCATCCTTGCGGATGTCGAAATAGAAGGCCGAAAGGTCGAGCGTGGCGAAATTGAAGACACGCGTGAAGATGCGGCGGAAATCGAAATCGTCATATCCCTTGCGCACGACCCGGTCGATATCGGCGACGAGGTGCAGCATGTAGCGTTCGAGTTCGGGCATGTCCTCGGGGGCGACTTTCTCGGACTCGTCGAAACCATGCAGGTTTCCGAGCAGGAAGCGCATGGTGTTGCGCAGCTTGCGGTACGAATCGACGTTGGTCTTGATGATCTCCGGTCCGACGCCGATCTCCTCGGTATAGTCGGAGCTCATGACCCAGAGACGGAGAATGTCGGCCCCGTTCTGTTCGAGGACCTTCTGCGGGGCCACGGCATTGCCTTCCGACTTCGACATCTTGCGCCCGTCCTCGTTGACGAGGAAACCGTGGGTGACGACGGCTTCGTAGGGCGCACGGCCGCGGGTGCCGCAGGACTCCAGGAGCGAGGAATGGAACCAGCCGCGATGCTGGTCGCTGCCTTCGAGATAGACCGACGCCGGCCACTGCAGGTCCTCGCGCTCCTCCAGGCAGAAGGCATGGGTCGAACCGGAATCGAACCAGACATCGAGAATGTCGGTGACCTGCTGCCACTCTTCGGATGAATGCGCGTTGCCGAGGAACCGTTCGGCCGCTCCTTCGGCGAACCAGGCGTCCGCGCCTTCGGCTTCGAAAGCCTCGACGATGCGCGCGTTGACTTCCTCGTCGACAAGCACTTCGCCGCTGTCGGGTTTCACGAAGACGCAGATGGGAACGCCCCAGGCGCGCTGGCGCGAAATCACCCAGTCGGGGCGCTGCTCGATCATCGAGCGCAGACGACGCTGGCCCGACGGCGGCACGAACCGGGTCTCGTCGATGGCCTTGAGCGCCTTGGCCCGCAGGCTGGTCTCGCCCTCGCCATCCCCCATCGAGATGAACCATTGCGGCGTGTTGCGGAAGATGACCGGTTTTTTGGACCGCCAGGAGTGCGGATACTGGTGGTTGAGCCGACCACGGGCGATCAGAGCGCCGGCCTCGACCAGCGCGTCGATCACGGCCTGATTTGCGTCGCCCTTCTTGCCCTGGTCGGTGATCACGCTGCGGCCCTCGAAGCCCGGGGCGTCCTTGGTGAACTGGCCGTCGGCGTTGACCGTGAACGGGATCCTGTGATCGATGCCCGCCGCCTTGAGCGCCGCCTCGTTCTCGACCCAGATCTCGAAGTCGTCGGAACCGTGGCCCGGCGCGGTATGCACAAAGCCGGTGCCGGCTTCGTCCGTCACGTGGTCGCCCTGGAAGAGCGGCACGTCGAAGTCATAACCCCTGCCGCGCCACGGGTGCGCGCAGGACGCGATCGCCGACACGTCGACGTCGCCGCGGCGCTCCCAGGCCTCGATGCGGGCCGACTGTTTCACATCCTCGGCCAGCGCATCGGCGAGGACCAGGCGGTCGCCGGTCCTGGCCCAGTTGTCGTCCGGCGACCCGGTCACTTCGTAGAGCCCGTAGGAGATGCGCCGAGAGTAACAGATCGCCCGGTTGCCGGGCATGGTCCACGGCGTGGTCGTCCAGATGACGACGCTCGCGCCGGCAAGTTCTGCGGGCCCGTTGACCACGGGAAACTTCACCCAGATCGTGTCGGACGTGTAGTCGTGATATTCGATCTCGGCTTCTGCAAGGGCGGTCTTCTCCACCACCGACCACATGACCGGCTTGGACCCGCGGTAGAGCTGTCCGGAGGACGCGAACTTGAGCAGCTCGCGTGCGATCACCGCCTCCGCCCGGAAGTTCATCGTCGTATAGGGATTGTCCCAGTCGCCGACGACGCCGAGGCGCTTGAACTCCTCGCGCTGGACATTGATCCAGTGGTCGGCAAAATCACGGCACTCCTTGCGGAATTCGTTGATCGGCACCGCGTCCTTGTCGCGGCCGGCAGCGCGGTACTTTTCCTCGATCTTCCACTCGATGGGCAGGCCGTGGCAGTCCCAGCCCGGCACGTAGTTCGAGTCCTTGCCCATCATCTGCTGGGAGCGCGTGATGATGTCCTTGAGGATTTTGTTGAGCGCATGACCGAGGTGAAGGTTGCCGTTCGCATAGGGCGGGCCGTCATGAAGGATGAATTTCTCGCGGCCGCGCGCGTCCTCGCGCATGCGCCGGTAGATGTCCATTTCCTCCCAGCGGGCGAGAATCTCAGGCTCGCGCTGGGGAAGGCCCGCGCGCATGGGAAAAGAGGTCTGGGGCAGAAAAAGCGTGTCGCGATAGTCGCGACCGTTGGCTGTCTTGGTCTGATCACTCATGGGGACGTCCCGAAATGTGCCTGAAATTTGGGCGACTTCTAAACCGGATTGCGGTGAATGTCACCACCGACCTGTCCGGTGTGGCGCGGACGGTCAGTCGCGGAAACGGCTGCCGAGCGGAAAGCGTCGCATGGGATCGCCGTCGGCGGCCATCCGCGCATGGAACGCACGCGCCGTCTCGCAGTCGCGCGCGATCCACTGCTTCAGTTCGTCGAGACCGGAGAGCTTCGCTTCCGGCCGCACGAATTCGAGGATCTCGACATCGAGGGTCCGGCCGTAAATGTCGCGATCGAAATCGAAGAGGAACACTTCCAGCCGCGGCCGCTCGGTCTCGAATGTCGGCCGGATGCCGTAGTTGGCCACGCCAAGCCAGGCTGGCGCGGCACGGTCGCCGGCCATGCGGGCACGCACGACGTAGATGCCGTATTTCAGACCGTCGGCCTCGCCCGGATCGATATTGGCCGTCGGGAAACCTATGGTCCGGCCGATCCTGTCGCCCTCGACAACGGTGCCGCGTATGGTCCACCAGTATCCCAGCCGCGTCGCCGCATCGCGCACATCGCCCTCGGAAAGCAAGGCGCGGATGTCCGTCGAGGAGAACGCCTGTTCGCTGGACCTGGACGTCGCCGGGTCGATCACCGTCACCGCGAACCCGCGCTCGGGGCCGATCCGGCGCAGAAGATCGGGATTGCCGCCGCGCTTGTGGCCGAAATGGAAGTCATATCCGATCACCACATGGGATATGCCGATGTCGGCGAGCAGGATGTCGGCGATGAATTCTTCCGCGGGCATGGCGGCCAGGCGGGCGTCGAAATCCATCACGACGAGCCCGTCGATGCCCAGGGCCGAAACCAGGTCGGCCTTGAGATCGAGCGGCGTCAGCCGGAACAGGTGCCGGTCCGGCTGGAAAAAGGCGCGCGGATGCGGCTCGAACACCATCGCGGCGGCCGGCCGGCCGGCGGTGACGGCAGCTTCCCGGGCCGCTTCGAGCACCGCCTGGTGGCCGCGGTGCACGCCGTCGAAATTGCCGATCGCGAGAACGCACCCGTCGAGTTCGGAGGTTCCCTGCGCGCCGTTCTTCAGGATGAGCATTGGCCTCTCCGGGATGATCCGGGAAACCGGCCGTGCTTGCGCAGGCCGGGGATCACGTCGCCTTCCGGGAGGGAACCATCACCTGCGCCTCGCCGTCGACGACCACAAGGTCGGCCACGGAGCACGTGCAGGCAAGCGTGACCCGGCGGCGGTCCTGTTCGAGCGATGTCACGGTAGCGACCGCGGAAACATGATCGCCAACCCGCACCGGCGCGCGGAATTTCAGGGTCTGCGACAGATAGACGGCGCCTGGGCCAGGCAGCCGCGTTCCAAGAACCGCGGAGAGCAGGCTCGCCGAAAGCATGCCATGGGCGATGCGTTCGCCGAACATGGTCCCCGCCGCATATTCGTCGTCGAGATGGAGAGGATTGTTGTCGCCCGACACTTCCGCGAAGGCGACGATGTCGTCATGGGTCACGTGTTTCGCGAAAGTCGCCGACATGCCGACTTCCAGATCCTCGATATAATACCCGACGGTCGCGTCCATCTTCCGGCCCCTTCGTAACCCTGGCAAACAGGCCGCGCACTCTATGCGACCGCCCGATTTCCGGCAAGGCGCGTTTGCGCGCGCCCCCGGGGCAAAAAAAGCCGTCGGATTACCTTTCGAAATTAACGCTATATTTAATCGCCGCGCGTATCTTCTTCCCGGATTTCAGGAGTGGGTGTCAACGGTTCTACGGTCCTTGCAGCCACACAGAGTGTCAAACGGTATCCGGTCGCACATGTCGTGCGATCTCGTGAGTAATGACGGGGGAAAGATTATGGCCGTTGATAGTTCAATGCCGGTTCTCGTGGTCGACGATTACAAGACCATGGTCCGCATCATCACCAACCTGCTTCGCCAGCTCGGTTTTTCCGACATCGACGAGGCAAATGACGGCACCGAAGCCCTCGGACGCATGCGCGACCGCAAGTACGGCCTGGTGATCTCGGACTGGAACATGGAGCCGATGACCGGCTACGACCTGCTCCAGGAAGTACGTGGCGACGAGAGCCTGTCCCACACTCCGTTCATCATGGTCACGGCGGAAGCGAAGACGGAAAACGTCATCGCAGCGAAGAAGGCCGGCGCGAACAACTACATCGTCAAGCCGTTCAACGCCGCCACGCTTCAGAGCAAGATCGAATCGGTCTTCAGCAAGTAAGCACCCTGACGTTTGCGGCCGGTTCTCCGGCCGCGACGGATTCGGACTTGCTTCGTATTCCGTGAACGTCAGCGACCGAAGTCTGAGTACAGGGACCGAGTACTGTGGGTGAACTGAGTCCAGAACGCGTCGACGAAATCGTCGACAGCATCAATCAGCAGCGTGACGGCGGGATATCGCTGGTGGAACTGCTGAGCCTCACCAAGATCATGGTGGAATCTCTCCAGAGCATCGTCGACGACCTCGACGACGACCTGGGCAGCGACGTGCAGGCCATCGCGCGTCACATCGAACGCACGCAGCTCGAACTGGGCGAGATTCCCGCCGACAGCATGGCCGAACTCGCCATGCCCGACGTGGACATGGATCTCAAGGAAGTGGTGCAGTCGACGGAAGCCGCCACGAACACGATCCTCCAGTCCGCCGAGCAGATCATGTCGGCGAGCGACGAGGACATGGATACCTACCGTCAGACCGTCGACGATGCGGTGATGGCCATTTTCGAGGCCTGCTGCTTCCAGGACCTCACCGGCCAGCGCATCAGCCGTGTATCGGACACGCTGTCACAGATCAGCCAACATCTGAAATACGTGACCGACGTCATAAACGGTTGCCGGGCGACCCGTCCGTTCAACACGATCACCCATGCCGGCTCGGGCCCGGCCATGCACGGTCCCCAGTCCGGCGACGACGCCGTGTCGCAGGACCTCGCCGACAGCCTGTTCGAAGACTTCGACATGCCGGACAACGTCATTCCAATAAAAAACTAGAACCAGAGCAACCTAACTCCTGAACGGAGGCCTCGCGGCCTCCGTTTTTGTTTGCGGGGTTGCCCCGTTTCGTCAGGCCGTGAGCCGCGTCTGGACGCCCCTCAGGTCGAGGCCCGGCAGTTCGCGGAACATCGCCTCGAGAAAGGCGTCGAGCGCGCGCTCGTCGAGGCTTTCGCCCGACAGGCTGAGATCGCCGCCGTGAATGCCGCCGACGACGAACAGGGCCGGCAGCCCTGCGGACGCCGCACCGGCCATGTCGGTGGCCACGCTGTCGCCGATCGCCAGCACGCTGCCCTGCGTCGCGGCCTTGCCGTCCAGTTCCTCGATCTTCTCGAAGGCCAGCCGGTAGATCGGAGCGTGAGGTTTGCCGGCGAGCACCGTGCGCCCGCCCATTTCGCGATAGCGGTCCGCGAGCGCGCCGGCGCAATAGACGAGACGGTCGCCGCGATGCACGACACGGTCGGGATTGGCGCAGTACATGGTCGACTTGTGCTCGAGCATCTTGGCGAACATGCCTTCATAGGCGTCCGGCGTTTCCGTTTCGTCGTCGAAAAGGCCGGTGCAGAGCACGTAATCGGCCTCAGCGAGGCTCGAGAGCCGGATGTCGAGTCCCTCCACCAGGGGACGGTCACGGTCGGGGCCCAGGTGAAACACCTTCGCGCCCGGGTGACGCAGGATGAGCGCGCGCATGGCGTCGCCCGAGGTGACGATGCGGTCCCAGCAGTCGTCGGGCGTTCCCATCTGTTCGAGCTGGGTCTGGACTGTCGACGCCGGCCGCGGCGCGTTGGACACGAGAATGACCCGGCCACCCGACTTGCGGTAGGCCGTCAGCGCCTCGACCGCGCCAGGAAACAGTTGCACCCCGTTGTGCAGCACGCCCCAGATATCACAAAGCACGGCGCGGAACGGCTTCATGAGGCCTTCCGCATGATCGAGCAGTTCCATTGCACCCCGCCGCAGGTTGGATCGGTTTCCCGACCGATCTAGCCAGATGGCCAGGGCCGGTCAATAGCGCAACGTCGCCGCGGAGGCCAGGTTCAGCCGTCGGTGCCGGTGCGCGGGAGCGGTGCGGTCTTCATGGGCGACGGACCGGCCTTGGCGAGAATCTCGCTGCGGACGGGCCGCGGTTCGGAGAAAAGGTAGCCCTGAGCGTAGGCCACCTTGTAGTCGAGCAGGTCGACGATGCTCTTCTCGGCTTCGACCTTCTCGACGATGAGCTCGATCCCGCGCCGGCCGAGCAGTTCGCTGAGATCGGCGGGATGGATCTGCGCACCGGTCGCCCGGTCGTTGCCCAGCATCATGTCGCAGTCGACCTTGACGAAACGGAAGCCGAGCGTGTCGAGCGCATCCGGATCGATGTCCAGGTTCGTGATGCGGTCGAGCGAGAAGACGAAACCCATCTCCCGCAGGGCGCGCAGGCTCTCCAGTTCCAGCGCACCGAAGGCGCTGACGATCTCCTGGCCGAACTCGAAGTAGAGCGACTCCTTGAGATCCGTGTTGTGGCTCATGAACTCGAGGAACTGCGGGAAGAACTCCGGGTCCAGCAGCGAATGGGGCGAGATGTTGCAGAAAACCCCGATCTCGCGGTTGCGGCTGACCATGCGGCGCACGACCTGCACGCAGCGGAACAGGAGCAGGTTGTCGATGACCGGCATCATGCCCGACCGTTCGGCCACGGCGAGATAGTCCGACGGCATGATGATCTCGCCGTTGGACCCGCGCAGCCGCGACAGGCCTTCGTAGAAACGCGTCTTGCGCTGGGGCAGCGTGACGATCGGCTGGAGGTAGAGGTCGATGCGGTTCTCGTCGAGCGACTGGCGGACGCGCGCGAGAAGCTCGGCGTCGATGGGCGGTTCTTCAGGCTCGTCGTCGGTCACGACGCGCAGCGGGTCGCCATTGCCGACGGGCGCGCGCTTGGAACTGTCCACGCCTTCCGCGATCTGCTTGACGAGGGTCTCGAGCATGACCATCTGCGAGGCGGTCTGATCGGTCTTGCTTTCGCGCATCCTGTCGTGTTCGGCCTCGAGCTCGCGATGCTCGGTGGTGAGCCGGTCGTGATCCTTGCGCAGGACGGCAAGATCCTGGGCGAGATCGGAGATGCGGTCCTCCATCGGACCGAGATCCGGAGCGGCCTTGCGGCGCTCGACCATGGAGACGATCTGCGCGGCGCCGAGGATGAGAGCGACGACGGTGAGACCGGCCTCGGCCTTGCTGAGGCCGGCCAACTTGTAGAGCACGAGCCCCAGGACGCTCAGGAACGCCGCGACCGAAGCCGCTACGACAACATTGGTGACACTTCTCATCCCGCGTTTCCCCGATACCCCTTCTCGGCGGCAAGAACCGCCACATTAAGAACCGGCACCCAGAATCGCGGGAACTCGTTGATATTCCGTTAACCATAATTAACCGCGGGAGGCGGCAGGCGGGGCTTGAAACTGGCAACGGGCCTTCCCACGTGCTAGTCCACGCCAGCCTCCCTTAACCAAACACCATTTCCCTGCCCGCGAGTCTTGACAATCAACGGGCAATTCCGTAAACCCCGGCCAACTGTTAGCACTCACCTCATGGGAGTGCTAACAGAGTGTTCGGGAGGCTGCACCAGACAGTGGCCGGTTCCGATGACAACAACAAACCCAATTCCAGATGAACTGAGGAGAAATCAGTCATGAATTTCCGTCCTCTCCACGATCGCGTCCTGGTTCGTCGCGTCGATGAAGACACCAAAACCGCCGGCGGGATCATCATCCCGGACACGGCACAGGAAAAGCCGTCCCAGGGTGAGATCATTTCCGCCGGTCCGGGCGCCAAGTCCGAAGACGGCTCCGTCACCCCGCTCGACGTCAAGAAGGGCGACAAGGTCCTGTTCGGCAAGTGGTCCGGCACCGAAGTCAAGATCAACGGCGAAGACCTGCTGATCATGAAAGAGTCCGACATCATGGGTGTCGTCGAGGGCTGAGCCCCTTTCCGTCATGCAAAGTCCGCCGGTTCCGGCCGGCAAAAGTTAAAGAGGTTCAAGAAACATGGCTAAAGAAGTCAAATTCAGCGCCGACGCCCGCGAGCGCATGCTGCGCGGCGTCGACATACTTGCCAATGCCGTCAAGGTGACGCTGGGTCCGAAGGGCCGCAACGTCGTTCTCGACAAGTCCTTCGGCGCTCCGCGCACCACGAAGGACGGCGTCACGGTGGCCAAGGAGATCGAACTGGAAGACAAGTTCGAGAACATGGGCGCCCAGATGGTCCGCGAAGTCGCGTCCAAGACCAACGACATCGCCGGCGACGGCACCACGACCGCGACGGTTCTCGCCCAGGCGATCGTCCGCGAAGGCGCGAAGTCGGTTGCCGCCGGCATGAACCCGATGGACCTGCGCCGCGGCGTGGAAATGGCCGTTGCGGCCGCCATCGCGGATCTCGAAAAGCGTTCCAAAAAGGTGAAGTCCAACGAGGAAGTCGCCCAGGTCGGCACGATCTCGGCCAATGGCGAAGCCGCCATCGGTGAAATGATCGCGGACGCCATGCAGCGCGTCGGCAACGAAGGCGTGATCACGGTCGAAGAAGCCAAGTCGCTGGAAAGCGAACTCGACGTCGTCGAGGGCATGCAGTTCGACCGCGGCTACCTGTCGCCGTACTTCATCACCAATGCAGACAAGATGGTCGCCGAACTCGACGATCCCTACATCCTTCTGCACGAGAAGAAGCTGTCCAACCTGCAGGCCATGCTGCCGATCCTGGAAGCAGTCGTCCAGTCCGGCAAGCCGCTCCTTATCATCGCTGAAGACGTCGAAGGCGAAGCCCTCGCCACTCTCGTCGTCAACAAGCTGCGCGGCGGCCTCAAGATCGCAGCCGTCAAGGCTCCGGGCTTCGGCGATCGCCGCAAGGCGATGCTCGAGGACATCGCGATCCTGACCGGCGGCCAGGTCATCTCCGAAGACCTCGGCATCAAGCTGGAAAACGTCTCCCTCGACATGCTGGGCACCGCCAAGCGCGTGCGCATCACGAAGGACGACACGACGGTCGTCGACGGCGCCGGCAAGAAGGGCGACATCCAGGGCCGCGTTGCCCAGATCCGCGCCCAGATCGAGGAAACGACCTCCGACTACGACCGCGAGAAGCTCCAGGAGCGTCTTGCGAAGCTGGCCGGCGGCGTTGCCGTGATCAAGGTCGGCGGTGCGACCGAAGTCGAAGTGAAGGAACGCAAGGACCGCGTCGACGACGCCCTCAACGCCACCCGCGCCGCGGTGGAAGAAGGCATCGTTCCCGGTGGCGGCACCGCACTCCTGCGCGCCCAGAAGGCGGTTTCCAAGCTCGAGAGCGACAATGCCGACATTCGCGCCGGCATCGCGATCGTCAAGCGCGCTCTTGAAGCCCCGATCCGCCAGATCGCCGAAAACTCCGGCGTCGAAGGTTCGATCGTGGTCGGCAAGGTTCTCGAAAAGAGCGGAAACTTCGGTTTCGACGCCCAGAACGAAACCTATGTCGACCTGGTGTCCAAGGGCATCATCGACCCGACCAAGGTCGTGCGCACCGCGCTTCAGGACGCCGCATCGGTCGCCAGCATCCTCATCACGACGGAAGCCATGGTCGCCGACAAGCCGGAGCCCAAGGGCGCCGGTGGCGGCATGCCCGGTGGCGGCATGCCCGACATGGGCGGCATGGGCGGCATGATGTAAGCCGTCCCATCCGGACAAAGATCGAGAGGCCGTCCTTCGGGGCGGCCTCTTTTTTGTTCGCCCGTCTGGTCGCTTCGCGTAACGGACGAGCTTTCGCAAGACGCACATCAACCTTGGTTTGCGGGTTTTCTGCAACCCGCGTAGTATCGTCCCGGGACTTGCTCTTCCCGGGGGCGAAGATGCGCACATCACTACGATTTACCCTGCTCACGACTTTTCTTCTGCTGGCAGCTCTCCTTGCCTTCGATTCTTTGCTTTCGGCTTCACGTGCCCAGTTTCTTCCCGGAGGCTGCCCCGGACGGTGGATCAATTACGGCGGGGGCATGGCGTGCCAGTGCCCCAACGGCAGCCTGGCGAACTATATCGGCGGACGGATCGTCTGCGGTGGCGGACAACGGCAGCAACGGCCCGCTTGCCCGGCGGGTTCATACGTTCACGGACGATATTGCATTCCCAACGGCCATGTCGCCTGCCCCGGCACGGGCGGACAGCACTCATGCCCGAGTAATCAGGTCTGCTGGAGCAATCCTCCCGGTTATGGAGTGGCCCAGGGCCAGTTGAGAACCTGCACAACGGCTGATCAAGCCGCGGAACTCGATCGCCAGTTCCGGAGAGAGATGGAAAAGAAACGCGCCGAGGCCGAAAAGCAGAGGCAGGAGGAGGCGAAAAAGCGGGAAGAACGCCGCAAGGCAGCCGAACGCAAGCGCGAAGAGGAGCGGGTCGCCAAGATCGAGGCGCAGAAGGACAAGATCAAGAAAGACCACGCCGCGCTGTCCGCCGAACGGAGCAAGCAGATCGGAAACCTGGCGGTGGGCAATCCACGAGATTCCGCGCAAGGGGACGTCGACGAGGTCAAGCGCATATTCGACGAGTTGCGCAGCCGGCGTATTCTCGACAGGCTGGACGGCTCTGGCCCATCCTCGCCCGGAATCGTGAA
The DNA here is from genome assembly GCA_965227875.1 of Hyphomicrobiales bacterium. Taxonomy (GTDB): domain Bacteria; phylum Pseudomonadota; class Alphaproteobacteria; order Rhizobiales; family JAJFHC01. The sequence goes on along the minus strand of OZ245783.1, from coordinate 2,956,600 downwards.
TCCCAGGCAAAGTGCGTCGCCCGGGCCCATCACGCGGCCAAGCGGGAGGCCGGTGACGTTGGCGGATCCGACAGTGCCGTCAGGGCATACTCTGCGCCAGATGCCGCCGATCATCGTCTCTCCGGGCATCCCGACAACGGAAACGCGGACCATCGGCTCTGCGGCCGACGACCGGCAGACAACGCGAGGCCAGCAGCAGCCAGAACCGCCTGTAGCGACCGATGACAAGTCATTCGTACAGGAGTGGATGACCGGCCGGTCGACGTCGGGTCAATCTGCCCTCGAAAAGCACCTCGACAACGCGAGGCGCGCACGCAGTCAGCTTCAGGAGCAACTCGAAGCCATCGATGACTCCGTCGCTACGCAACAGCGCGACGCGATTCTCCAGGAGCTCGACTATCTCGGCAAGGCCATCAAGAGGGCGAAAGGCGTCATCTCTTCGCTCAAGCAGTCAAAGACGGATCGCATCCGAAGTCCCGCATCCGGATCAGGAAACGGCGTGCAGCACGGACAGCGGCAATCCGAAGTGGACGATTTTTGCGAGCCGACCCCGACACAGGGCTGCCTCACGGTGATCCCGGACAAACATGAAAACGATCTCCACTTCGAGTTCAAGAACCCGCTTCTCGAGAGCCCGCGTGTCCGATGACCGACCGTTTCCCGACCTGCATTCTTCTGGCCGTTTTCCTTGCCGTCGCGACCGCCGCCCACGGTTCACCGCTCGAAGACTGCAACAGTGACGAGGCCACACGTATCTTCGCGGGCTGCACCACACTCATCGAAAAGAAGATGTTGTCGGGAGAAGACCTCGCCATTGCCTACAGCCGGCGGTCCGATGTCCATGCCGCGCGGTCGAACTGGGACGATGCCGTGGCCGACAGACAGTCGGCGCTTGACCTTGCGCCTTCCGATGACGGTCTTCGGGGGCGCCTTGCGCACGCGTTCGCGAGCCGGGGCATGACACACCTGGACGCGCGGAGGATGGACGGCGCGATTTCCGATTTCAGCACGGCGGCAACGCTAGCCCCCCGGCAGGCCGCCTACCGGGAGACCCTCGCGGACCTCCATGAACTCCAGGGGCATGCCCACATGGCCGGCGAGCGCTACGAAGACGCCGCTTCTGCGTTCTCGCGCGCCTTAGAGCTGGGGCGTGACGATCCGGAAACACGGTTGAAACGGGCGCGCGCCTTTGCCGGAGCAGGCCAGTACGGCAAGGCCATCGCGGACTATTCGAAGACCCTCGAAGGCGATCCGGCCAGTTCGTCCGCCTATCGCGAAAGGGGCCGGCTCTATCTGCAGCAGGGGCTGGACCGAAAGGCAGTCGAGGATTTCAGTTCGGTGCTCGCCCAGACGCCCGAGGATGTCGAGATCCTGCTGCTGCGGGCTCTGGCACTGGAGCCTCAACTGGCGACGGACAGGGCCTCCGACGATTATCGCAGGGTGTTGGAGATCGATCCGGGAAACAAGGCCGCACGTGCAGGCCTCGCCCGGGTCAGGGACGCCCGCACCGCCGCGGTCAAGCTGGTGCAACTCGAACTCAAGCGGATCGGGTGCAACCCCGGTGCGGTCGATGGAGACTGGGGTCGACGGAGCCGGTCGGCGCTGGTGGCGGTCGAGCGACACACATCGCGGTCCGGGTTCGCCGATCTCTACCCCGACAATACCCTGCTCGCGCTGCTGCGAAACGTCCCGACGATCCCGCGCGGAAAGTGCCGGGTGAAACTCCTCAGTTTCCCGAAGACACCGCGCGACGACCCCACACCGCCGGCGGTTTCTGCCAAACCCTGCGGAGGCGACCGTATCCGCAACGCCCAGGGCGAGTGCGCGCCGAGGAAGGCCATCGCCAAACCACGTCCCGGCAAGAAAAGGCAACCGACAGCGCGACAGCGGCCCGATCCGTCGCGTTATTCCGGGAAGATCTGGCGCTTCGGCTCGGTCCGGACCGGAATGCGCGTCTCCCGCGACACGGAATTCGGCAGGCTCACATGCATCGGAAGCACAATGGGCCGCAAACGCAGGTGCTGGTGGAACTAGAGGAGTCGTCATCCACCCCTGACGGCGGACTGCAAGACGCAACGCATCTTCACAACAGCGCTTTGCCCGCCATCCAGATGGCCATCGCCAGCATCATCAGGTTTTCCGTAAGCGAGACCGCGCCGAGCGGAACGTTGGTGTCACCACCAACGCAGGCACATTTCAGTTCGCGCTTGTCGATGTAGACCGCCTTGAAGACCGACACTGCCCCGACGCTCCCGATAAAAGCGGCGACGGGAGCGGACAGCCAGACCAGGGCGCCAGAGATCATCAGCACTCCCGCGAGCCCTTCGGCGAAGGGGTATACATATCCATATCGCACCCACCTTCGCGCCAGCAGGTCGTAATTCAGAAACATGGTCGAAAAGCTCTCGATGTCACGGAGCTTCTGGACCGCAAGCAGGCACATGGAGAAGGCCACCGTCCATTCAACCGCTCTGGCGGACAGCATTGTGCCGTCCGCCACCCAGACCGCCGCCAACGCCATGGCGGCGGCCATTCCGAAAACGGCGATGACCGGCCGGTAGGTGGTTTCGTCCTCGTCGTTGCCGTAACCGAAATGCGCGCGCAAATCCTCGTATCCGCCTATGCGCGTCCCGGCAATGAAGGTCTGCGGCGTGGTCTCGACACCGTACTCCTTCTTGAAGGCGTCAACTTGCTCGCGGCTCGTAAGCTTGTGGTCCTCTACGGACAGGCCTTCACGTTCGAGCAGGTCCTTCGACTTGAGCCCGTAGGGACAAAGGTGATCCTGTGTCGCCATGCGGTAGAGTTCAGCTTTTCTCGCCATGTGACGTCCGCGTTCATTTCCCAATGGTTGGTTCGCATACGGCCTCGGGTCGGGCGGATATCGTGACGCGCCCCGTGCCGCCGCCTGATTCTCCAACGAAAAACGGTGGCAAGGGTTCCACCGGCCCATCAGAACACTCTCTGCCTCGTGCGGACGGGGCTATTTCAGACTGCAGTCTGGAACGCCATCTGACAGGCACGCGAGGTTGTGCACCAGCACAGGGGCCTGGGCCTTGATGAAGTCCGGCATGCCGCCGGAGGAATAGGCGGCCTCGAAACGCGCGATGTCGCCTTCGTGACCTTCGCGCCAGTAGCCCATGACCAGTTGACGGTCGAGAGGCTTGTAGGCGGGCAACGTGTTGTAAAGCGCACCCGGCGGGCCATCGCGCCCGGGCAGCCTGCGCCTTTCGCCGAGAAATCCCCTGAAAGTGTAGAACGCGTCCGAGGGCGGCAGAAAGGCGAGATCGTAATCCAGTTCGCGCTGCGGGTCGGTGATGTCCGTGCCCGCCAGAAATGGCCTCGGGCCGGCGCCCAGCATGTAGCGAAAGGCGTCCTCGCTGAGGAAACGGACCGCGCGGTGGTGACGCCGGCCCTCACCATGGGGAAAGAGCTCGTTCGACCGCACGGCCACGTCGACACCGAACCGGCCATCCGCAGGCAGGGCGACGGCTTCACCCACCAGGTATGTGTGCACGTAATTATGCTGCTGGAGCATGAGGGCGACGGGACGCCGGTTCGCGTCGAGGACGACCGTCGCCGCGGTGTAGTGGTCGAGCTGGTGCCAGTCGTCCAGGTCTAGGGCAAGGCCCAGCAGCGCATCCTGCCATGCCGGGATGCCGGCAAGCACGCCCGACGACCGGAACACGGCGTGGTAGGTCAGGAGCAGCAGCGGCACCCGCGCCCCGCCCGCGACGAGTTCGGCCCTGTCGATGCGGGCGAGCACGGTCGGGCGAGCGGACGGCGTGGGGGGCGACACATGCCGGAACACCACGTGGGGGTCGAGCCGGTCTGCGTTCAGGATGGCCGGCGTCACCTGCTCGGCGAGCGTCACGCCGGCCTTGGACAGGGTGCCGTGGGCGACATAGTCGGCATAGAAGTCGATGGGGCCTTCGTGACCTTCGGGAAGATGAAACCTCGGGCGAAAGCGTTCCAGGAGCCGGCGTTCGGACGGGGTCGGCTCGCTGTCCGACGGCGGGTTTGCCGCAAGGTAGGCTTCGAAACCGGGATATTGCGAAAAGTTCGTGCCGGACGGCGGCATGGCATGAAAGGCCATCGCAAGAACAGCGGCCAAGAGCACGAGGGCCAGAAGCCCGTAGGATATCCGGCGACGCATCATGGGCCCGAGTGTGCGGCAAATCGGAACCGCTGTCGATCAGCCGCCGAGGGCGACGACCACCCGGCTGCGGATGTCCTCACGCAGATCCTGCGACCGCGGCGTCCAGATGTTTCGCGTCGTCGAGACGAGATTCGCCTGGCTTTTCAGCATGATGCCGTCATCGAGGATCTTGAGCTTGTTCGCCGCCAGCGTGCTGCCCGTGCTGGTGATGTCGACGACGACTTCCGCCGTGCCCGCCGCCGGCGCGCCTTCGGTAGCGCCGAGGCTCTCGACGATACGATAGCCGGAGACGCCCATGCGGGAGAAATAATCTCGCGTCAGGCGCAGATACTTGGTCGCCACGCGAAGGCGGCGACCGTGGCGGGCATAGAAGGCCGCGGAAATGTCGTCGAGATCGATCATGGTGTTCACGTCGAGCCAGGCTTCAGGCACGGCGATCACCACGTCGGCATGACCGAATCCGAGGGGGGCGTCGAAGCTCACGCGGGAGTCCGCATCCGCGACGTTCTCGTAGAGCAGGTCTTCGCCGGTGACGCCCATGTGGACCGAGCCGTCGCCGAGGTGGAAAGAGATTTCGGAGGCCGACAGGAAGGCCACGTCGACGCCCTCGAGTTCCAGGATGCGTCCGCGATACCCGCGCTCGTGACCGACCTTCTCGACTGTCAGCCCGGCGCGGCCGAGCAGGGAGAGCGTGTCGTCCATGAGCCGGCCCTTGCTCGGCACGGCGATCGTGAGCGTGTCCGTCGCAGTCATCCCGCGCCCTCCCCGGACGCGGCCACGAGGCGTTCCATGTGGATAGCGAGCCCGATGGCCGGGACGGGGCGCGGGGCGCCCAGGTCGGCCAGCATGTTGTCGTAGCGCCCGCCACCGGCGACGTGGCTGGTGCGGTCGCCGACCTTCGTTTCGCACTGGAAGACGAAGCCCGTGTAGTACTCCAGGTTGCGGCCGAACTCGGACGCGAAGCGGATGGCGGCGGGATCCAGCCCGGTCGCCGCGATGTCTTCCAGCCGGCGGCTGTAGGCGTCGATCGCCGTGTCCACGCAGGCACCGACCCCGCCGATCAGTTCGCGCATGGGCCCGGTGACGCTGTCCGACGGCCCCTCGATGGCGAGATAATCGCGAATCAGGTCGACCGTCCGGTCGTCGAGCGGTTCCTCCCGCGCATCCGCCGCCTGCTCGCAAAGCCGCACCGCGATCTCCTCGATACTGCGCCCCCCCACAAGCGGCACGTCGCGTTCGCCGAGAATTCGGTCGACCTCGGCTATGGCGTCACCCTCGGGCAGTCCATCGACCGCTTCGAGGACACGCCGGTGAGATTCGTTGTCGAAGGGCCTGTCGCGGCCGGCCAGGCGTTCGAGCAGCACACGGAACGCCTGGGGACGCCAGAACCGCTGCCGCAGGCGCACCCGCCAGCGCGCCGGGATGTCGAGATCGTCCAGCAGGGCGGAGAACAGAGCCAGGTCGCCCATGCGGATATCGAACCGCTCCAGCCCAGCGGAACGCAGCGCCCGGCAGGCAAGATCCAGCATGTCCACGTCGGCCCGGTGACGGTCTTCGCCCCCGAACCACTCCACGCCGGCCTGTTCGAACTCGCGCGGCCTGCCGCCATCGTCTCTCTGATAGCGGAACGCGGAGCCGTGATAGCAGTAGCGCACATCACACTCGCCTTCGGGATACCGGTCGAGATAGACTCGGCACGCGGGGACCGTCAGGTCGGGGCGCAGGCACAGTTCGCGCCCGCCGGGGTCCGTGAATACATAGGTTCGTCCGCGGATTTCCTCGCCATAGCGGTCGAGAAACACGTCGGCCGGTTGCAGGATATCGGGCGCGATGCGCTCGTGACGTTCATCGGCGAACAGGCCGAGCAATCCGTCCGAGCATTTTCTCAGGGCATCGAGCATGCCCGCATCGCGCACTGCCATTGCCTCAGGCCCGGTGGCTCTCGAGGATTTCGGCCACTGCCGCGACGAGACCGTCGCGGGCCACGGAGACCTGGGCCGGGCGGCCGGACCGCCATTCCTCGTTGTCGTCGATTTCCTTCGACAGCCGCGCGCCTTCCACGAGGTCCTTGATGGTGACTTCGCCCGCGGCGCGTTCGTCCTCGCCCTGGATAACGACACACGGCGCGCCGCGTCGGTCGGCATATTTCATCTGGGCGCGCATGCCGCTGCCGCCGAGATACATTTCCGCGCGGATCCCGGCCTGGCGCAGTTCCGCGGTCATCGCCTGGTAATCGGCAATGCGGTCACGGTCCATGACGAGCACGACGACCGGGTCGACAACACCGCCAGCATCGAGTTTGCCGAGATGATCGAGGGCGCTGTATAGGCGGCTGACGCCGATGGAAAAACCGGTCGCGGGCACGACGACGCCCTTGAAGCGTTCGACCAGACCGTCGTAACGGCCGCCGCCGCCGACGGAGCCGAAGCGCGTCACTTCGCCATCCTCGTTCTCGGCTTCGAAGGTCAGTTCGGCCTCGTAGACCGGGCCGGTGTAGTAGCCCAGGCCGCGCACGACGCTGGGGTCGAGGCGAATGCGGTCGGGACCGTACCCCGCCGCCGCGAAAAGTGCGGCCATTTCCTCGAGTTCGTCGACGCCCTGCGAACCGGTTTCGCTGCCCGACACGAGATCGCGAAGGGACTGGACCACGGCTCCGGCATCGCCCGATTCCACGGACACGAAAGCCAGAACCCGGTCGGCCTGTTCCGGCGCGAGGCCGGCGCCCCTGGTGTAATCTCCCGACTCGTCCTTGCGACCTTCGCCGAGCAGCATGCGCACGCCGTCGGGGCCGAGGCGGTCGAGCTTGTCGATGGCCCTCAATACCGTCATGCGCTGGGCCTCGAAGGCCGGGTCGTCGCCGGCGATGCCGATGGTCTCGAGCACGCCGTCAAGAACCTTGCGGTTGTTGACACGCATGAGATAGGCGCCGCGCGGAATGCCGAGGCGTTCCATGCAGTCGGCCGCCATCATGCAGATTTCAGCGTCGGCCGCGACCAGCGGCGTGCCCACCGTGTCGGCGTCGAACTGGGTGAACTGGCGGAAACGTCCCGGCCCGGGCTTCTCGTTGCGCCAGACGGGCCCTGTCTGGTAGCGGCGGAAGGGCTTGGGCAGCGCGTCGTAATTCTCCGCGACATAGCGGGCGAGCGGCGCGGTCAGGTCGTAGCGCAGCGACATCCACTGCTCGTCCTCGTCCTGGAAGGAGAACACGCCCTCGTTGGGACGGTCGAGATCGGGCAGGAACTTGCCGAGCGCATCGGTGTACTCGAAGGCCGGCGTCTCGAGCGGCTCGAAACCATAGGTCTCGTAGACCTGCTCGATGGCGCGCAGCATCTGCGACATGGCCCTGATCTCGCGCGCGGTGATGTCGCGCAAGCCCTTGGGAATCCTGGCCTTCGGCCTGAAGGTCTTGGTCTTCGACTTGCTCATGTAATCTCTGGGGGCAGCGGAACCGGTTTCCTGTGGCGGGTTCTAACCGGTATTCCGGGGCTTGTCACCCTCAAGAGGGTGCGGCGAATGGCAAACCGCCCCGGCGCACGGCCGGGGCGGGATGACATTTCTTCCGGGCGGTAGCCGGGCTACTGCATGGGCACTTCGACCATCTTGCTGTCGCCCGGATTGACTTCGAATTCGAAGTTCGTGCTGGCGTCTCCGACCTTCACGGCCGCGATGTACTTCCCGGCACCGAGCGTGAAGATCGGCGTGGCGTTGTAGTTGCCGCCGAAATGCTTGCGCTTGCCTTCGAGATCCTTCTCCGCGCCGTAGACGTCCCAGCGCAGACCCTTCTTGATCTCGTTGCCGGTGGACGCCTTGGCGACAAGCTTGACCTGGCCTGCATTGAGATTGAGAACCTTCTCGGTCAGCTTGCCGGCCTTGATCGAGATTTCCGCGGTGTCGACCGCGGTTCCGTTCTTGGCCACGACGAAGTAGTTGCCCTCGGCCATGGTGAACAGATTGGTCCCGTTGTAGTTGCCGATGTAGTGCTTGCGCTTGCCTTCAAGGTCCTTGTCGACGGAATAGACGTCCCAGCGCATGCCCTTCTGGACGGGCTCTCCACCCTCCTTGAAGAGGGCCGACAATCTGACGAGGCCCGCGTTCATCACGAAGAGCGCCTCGTTGCGTTTGCCGGCGGCCACGTCGACCTCGCGGCCGAGCACGGAGGTGCCGAGCTTCGCGACCACGTGATACTTGCCGGCCGGCAGCATGAACTGAGGCTTGGTGTTGTAGTTGCCGATGAAATGCTTGCGCTTGCCTTCCAGGTCCTTGTCGACCGAATAGACATCCCAGCGCATGCCCTTCTTCACCGGTTGTCCGTCCTCGTCATAGACCGGTTCGAAGACGGCGAGACCGGCATCGAGAACGAAGGTCTGCTCGGTGCGCTTGCCGGCCGAAACCGTCACCTCGCCCGACACCACCGCGACGCCCCACTTGGCGACGACGAAATACTTGCCGGAGTTGAGGAAGAAGCCCGGTCCGGCGTTGTAGTTGCCGGTGACGTGCTGGCGCTTGCCGTCGAGGTCCTGCTCGGCCATGTAGACGTCCCAGCGCATGCCCTTCGCGACGGGATCCTGGCCCTCGGTGAGCACGGCGTCGAGCTTGAGGATGCCCGCGTCCATGACGATCGTGTGGCTCGCGCGATCGTCGACCGACGAGACGTCGAACTCCTTCGTCGCGACGGCGTTGCCCCATTTGACGACCATCAGGTAGGTGCCGGCATTGAGCTTGAAGGTCGGCGCGGCGTTGTAGTTGCCGGAAATATGCTTGCGCTTGCCGTTCACGTCGGCCTTCGCCTCGTAGACGTCCCAGCGCAGGCCCTTGTCGAGCGGCTGGCTGCCTTCTGCCGGCACGGCCTCGAACCGATGGCCGGGCTTGCCGACAGGCTTCGGCGCGGGCTGAGGCTTGCTCTCTACAACCGGCTTGGTGGCCGCTTCCACGACCTGCGTCACGGTCGACTGGAGGGCATCCTGCAGACCACCGGCGTTTTCAGCCGCCAGGAACTGACCGCCGGTATTGTCGGCGAGACAGCGCAGCGAATCCTGTTCTTCCTTCTTGAGGTCGAAGCCCACCACGTGGACCGTGAAGTCGACGCCCGCCTCCTCGAGGCTCTTCGCGACCGCACAGGGGTCCGCCTCGCAGGTCTCGAGACCGTCACTCACGAGAATGACCGTTGCGCGTTCTTCGCTGTACCTGAGTTCTTCCGCAGCCCGGCGCACGGCTTCGGAAAGCGGGGTCTTGCCCTTGGGGCTCAGGCCTTCCACGGCGCTCATGATCGCGTTTGCGTCGACCGGACCGACCGGGCGGAGGGTCTCGATGTCGGAACATTCTCCCTTCTTGCGGTGGCCGTAGGCGGACAGGCCGAGATCGATCGACTTGTCCCAGTCCTCGAGCATGTCGCGGATGACATCGCGCGCCACCTCGATCTTGGGCCTGCCGTCGACGCGGCCCCACATGCTCCCGGATCCATCCAGTATGAGCATGACCTTCGAGCGCTCGGTCTGCGCCGTGGCGTTGTCCACCGCGCCAAACGAGACGATGGCCAGTGCCAGGATCGCGGCAAGTTGCACGGTCCTGATCAGAGTCGTGATGTACATGGCTGTCTCCCCTCTCTTCCCTGGTCCCTCGCGCCTCGACAATCCCGTGGGGGTTGCCGGGCAGCCTGTCTGATTTAGGAACGATTTCCGAAGTTTACCACCCCGGGAGGGGAATTTGTCAGCCTTTCCCTGACAGGGGGATGACGATCAGGCGCCGATTTCCGGCGGCTTCGGGCCACCGTGCGCCCAATCGAGCAGTTCCACCGTGTGCACGACGGGCGTGTCGGTTCCGCCGGCGATCTGGGTGATGCAGCCGATGTTTCCCGTGGCGATGACATCGGGGGAAACCCTGGAAATATTGCCGATCTTGCGATCGCGCAGGCGACCGGCGATCTCCGGCTGCATGACGTTGTAGATCCCGGCCGAACCGCAGCAGAGATGTCCTTCCGGCACGTCGCGCACGGCAAAGCCGGCCCGCTCGAGAAGGCTTTTCGGCTCGGTGCGGATTTTCTGTCCGTGCTGCATCGAGCAGGCCGAATGATAGGCCACCGTCAGCGGCGCCGGCGCATCCGTGGCTTCGATCTCGAGGGTGGAAAGAAACTCCGTCACATCCTTCGTGAGGGCGGACACCCGCGCCGCCTTGTCGGCGTAGTCCGGGTCGAGCCGCAGCATGTGGCCGTAGTCCTTGACCGTGGTTCCGCATCCCGATGCATTGATGATGATGGCGTCGAGGCCCTCGCCTTCCAGTTCGGCCATCCAGGCATCGACATTGGCGCGCGCCGCCGCGAGGCTCGCCTCCTCGCGGCCCATGTGGTGGACCAGCGATCCGCAGCAGCCTTCCCCCTTCGCCGCGACGACCTCGACGCCGAGCCGCGTCAGGAGGCGGACGGTGGCCTCGTTGATGGCGGGCCGGAGCACCTTCTGGGCACAACCGGTGAGCAGTGCCACGCGGGCCCGCCGGGCGCCGGTGGAGGGATGAACCGCCGGCTTCTGCGTCATGGTCCCCGACGGAAGCCGGTCCGGCGCCAGCGCCAGCATGGCCGCGACGGGCCTGAGGGCGGCGACCCGGCCGAACAGGCCCGCGAACGGCTTGCCTAGACGGGCGAGCGTCAGCGCCGCCCTGAACCGGGCGGGGTACGGCAGCACGAGGGCCAGCACGTTGCGCAGCATGCGGTCGACGAACGGCCGGTCGTAGGTTTCCTCGATATGGGCGCGGGCCTGGTCGACGAGATGCATGTAGTTCACGCCGGACGGACAGGTCGACATGCAGGACAGGCACGACAGGCAGCGATCGACGTGCCGGACTACTTCCCGGGAGGCCGGCCGGTCGTTTTCCAGCATGTCCTTGATCAGGTAGATGCGGCCCCGCGGGCTGTCGAGTTCGTCGCCGAGCAGCACATAGGTCGGGCAGGTGGCGGTGCAGAAGCCGCAATGGACGCAATTCCTCAGGATCTCGTTGGCATGGGCGATCCTGGGGTCGGCGAGCTGTTCGTCGGTGAAATGGGTCTGCATGGCGGGCCTCAGGCGTCCTGGTAGATACGGCCGGGATTCAGGATTCCGGCGGGATCGAAGTTTTCCTTGATCCGCCGGGACAGGGCGGCGAGCCCCGCGTCCTGCGGCTGGAAGACGTCGACGACGGCGCGCATCGCGCTGTCGGCACGGACGAGGGTCGCATGCCCTTCGCCGCCGAGCGCCGCACGCACCTGATCGGGTCCGGCCTCGGTGCGCGCCCAGACGAGCCCGCCCGCCCAGTCGAGGAAAACGTCCGCCGGCGCCGTTGCGGCGAGCCGCTCGGCCACTCCCGCGCCGGACATGGGCGGCACGGAGAGCTTCCAGACCGGCCGGTCGGTTCCGTCCGCGAAAAACCGGACATCGCGCACGTCGCGCCAGAAGACGCGGCTGGCGTCTTCATCCAGAAGTTCGCTCACGCCGAAAGAGGAAAGCAGTCCCCGGAGTTTCCCGGCCCTGTAGGACACGGACGCCTCGAATCCCTCGAGACGCAGCGCGGTCACCGCATGCCCTGCCGCCGCGACAGTCGCGCATCCGGACAGGGCCGTGAGCGACCGGGGCACATGGGCGGCACCGGAAACGTCGTATGCCGATCCGACGGCCGCGCTCATGGCCGCACAGGCCCGGCTTTCGTCCAGCCCGGCCAGGACCACCGTCGCCACGGATTCGGCTGCGGGCAGCACCTTGACGGTCACGTCCGTCATGGCGGCCAGGGTTCCCCAGGAACCGGCCATCAGCTTGCACATGTCATAGCCGGTGACGTTCTTCACCACCCGTCCGCCGGACTTGAACGCCTCGCCGCGGCCGCTGACCGCGGCCACGCCCAGGAAGTGGTCCCTGGCCGCGCCAGCCTTCATGCGGCGGGGGCCGGACAGGTTCGCGGCAAGCACGCCGCCGATCGTACCCTGGCCTTCCGGCCGTCCCAGGACGGGGCCGAGATCGGCCGGTTCGAAGGCGAGTTCCTGACGTGATTCCGAAAGCAGGGCCTCGATTTCCGCGATCGGTGTGCCCGCCCGGGCCGACAGCACCAGTTCCTCTGGTTCGTAGAGGGTCACGCCGGAGAGGCCCGACAGGTCGAGGCGGGATGTCGTGTTCACGGACCGGCCGATGGCCGACTTCGATCCCGTTCCGCGGATCTCGAGCGGCGTTTCCTCCGATACGGCCCAGGCGACGGCCTCGGTGACCTGTTCCGCGGTCTGCGGTCTGAACGTATTCGACATCGCGGAAACCTCAGAAGCGGGGAATGTCGGGAAAGGCCATCTGGCCCTTGTGGATGTGCATGCGTCCCAGTTCGGCGCAGCGGTGGAGTTCGGGGAATACCTTGCCCGGATTGAGCAGGCCGCGGGCGTCGAAGGCGCACTTGACGCGCTGCTGCTGGGCGAGGTCGGCTTCGTTGAACATGGTGTCCATGAGGTCGCGCTTCTCGACGCCGACGCCATGTTCGCCGGTCAACACGCCGCCCACCTCGACGCAGAGCCGCAAAATGTCCGCGCCGAACATCTCCGCCTTTTCCAGTTCACCCGGATTGTTCGCATCGTAGAGAATGAGAGGATGCAGGTTTCCGTCACCGGCGTGGAACACGTTCGCGCAGCCCAGTCCGTAGTGCTCCGACAGTTCGCGCATGCGGGCCAGCACTTCCGGCAGACGGGCGCGCGGGATGGTTCCGTCCATGCAGTAATAGTCCGGCGAGATCCGGCCGACGGCCGGGAAGGCCGCCTTTCTCCCGGCCCAGAAGGACAGGCGTTCCGCCTCGTCGTCCGATACCCGGACCGAGACCGCATTGCGTTTCTCGGCGATGGACGTGACACGCTCGAGCAGGTGATCCACCTCCGCCTCGGGGCCGTCGAGTTCGACGATGAGCAGCGCCTCGACGTCGAGGGGATAACCCGCATTGACGAACGCCTCGGCGGCGTGAATGGCCGGCTTGTCCATCATTTCCATGCCGCCCGCGATGATGCCCGCGCCGATCACGTCGGCCACGCAGGCGCCCGCGTCCTCGCTGGTGGGGAACCCGATCAGGGCGGCGCGTGCGGTTTCCGGCTTCTTCAGGATACGGACGGTCACTTCCGTAACGACGCCGAGCAGCCCCTCCGACCCGACCACCAGCCCGAGAAGGTCGTAGCCTTCAGCATCGAGATGCTTGCCGCCGATGCGCAGCACCTCGCCCGTCATCAGGACGAACTCGACGCCAAGCACGTTGTTGGTGGTGAGGCCGTATTTCAGGCAGTGAACGCCACCCGAATTCTCCGCAACGTTGCCGCCTATGGTGCAGGCGATCTGGCTCGACGGATCGGGCGCGTAGTAGAAGCCCTCGTGTTCCACGGCCTGGGTCACCGCGAGATTCGTGACCCCTGGCTGGACGACCGCGGCGCGGTTCTCGTAGTCGATCTCGAGAACGCGGTTGAACTTTCCGAGACCGAGGATGATGCCGTCCTCGAGGGGAAGAGCGCCTCCCGACAGCGAGGTGCCGGCGCCGCGCGGCACGACCTTGATGCCCTCGTCGTGGCAGTATTTCAGGACGCGCGAGACCTGGTCGGTGTCGGAGGGCAGCACGACGACCATGGGAAGCTGGCGGTAGGCGGTGAGACCATCGGACTCGAAAACCTTCATTTCCTCGGCTTCGCTGATGACGCCTTCACCGGGCACGATCGCGCGCAGGTCTTCCACGATCCTCCCGCGCCGTGCCAGTACGCCGGCATCCGCTTCCGGCATTCTCAATCCGCTCATCGATCACCCTCCGCAAACGAACGATCCTGACCCGGCCGTTGACCGGCAGTTGCCCGCCAGCCAAGGCCCTTGCCGAACCGCGGGATCATGCAAGCTATCCTACCTTACTAGGTCATTGGAAAATTGGATAACAAACTTGACCAATCAAGGCAAATGCAAATAATGTGCGGATCGCCGCAATGATCCCGAACACGGCCGGACAGGCTTGCCTTTCATGGTTTTCGAGAAAGTCGAACATCGCAAGATCGCGCGCTCGGTCGTCTCGCAGATCGAGACCCTGATCCTCGAAGGCGTGCTGAGGTCCGGCGACCGGTTGCCTCCCGAACGTGAACTGGCCGGCATGCTGGACGTTTCCCGGCCGATCCTGCGGGACGGCATCAGCGAACTCCAGGACCGCGGGATACTCATCGCCCGGCAGGGCGGCGGGACCTTCGTGGGCGACGTTCTCGGTCACGTCTTCTCCGAACAGGTGATCGAGCTGTTCGGCAAGCACAGGAAGGCGCGATCGGACTACCTCGAGTTCCGCCGGGAGAACGACGCCATCGCCGCGGGATATGCCGCCGCGCGAGCGACGGAAGCCGATCGCGAGATGCTCCAGTCCATCCACGAACGGCTGTGCAGGGCCCATGAGGACGGCGACCTTGCCAAGACGATCGAACTCGACGTCTCCTTCCACATCGCCATCGCCGAGGCGGCGCACAACCTCGTGCTGCTGCACACGATGCGCAACATCTACGAGCTCCTGGTTTCAGGCGTCTTCTACGACCGGATCACCTATTACGGCGACGACGGGCCGCGCCGCAGCATACTCCGGCAGCATGAAGACATCCTCGCGGCCATTCTCGCCGGCGACTGCGATTCCGCGCGGACAGCGGCCGCCAAACATGTATCCTTCGTCGAGGAAACCCTGGACGAACTCGACGAGACACGCGAGCGGCAGGAAGTCTCACTGCGCCGTCTGGCCAAATTGCAAGAAGCCGCCGGAAAGGCGGGAAAAAAGGATTGAGCGGAAAGATGACCGAAGCCTCGCGCCCGCATGTCGGGCTGTTCGTGACCTGTCTCGTGGATTTCTTCCGGCCGAACGTGGGGTTCGCCGCCGTGAAACTGCTGGAGGAAGCCGGGTGCCGCGTGAGCGTTCCCACCCAACAGACCTGTTGCGGGCAACCCGCCTACAATTCGGGCGACATGGCGGACACCGTTGCGGTGGCGAGAGGCGTGATCGAGGCGTTCAGCCCGTTCGACTACGTGGTTGCGCCGTCGGGCTCGTGCGCGGGGATGATCAGGAAACACTATCCGGGTCTTTTCGCCGAAGGCACACCGGAGCGCGCCGAGGCCGATGCGCTGTCGGAAAAGACATACGAGCTGATCTCCTTCCTCGTCGATGTCCGCGGAATGTCGTCGGTTCCCGGTGATTATGCGGGGACCGTCACCTATCACGATTCCTGTTCCGGGCTTCGGGAACTCGACGTCAGGGACCAACCGCGAAAACTGCTCGGTTCCATGAGCGATGTCCGGTTGAAGGAGATGAAGGACGCCGAAGTGTGCTGCGGTTTCGGCGGCACATTCTGCGTCAAGTACCCGGATGTCTCCAACGTCATGGTGTCGAAGAAGATAGGCAACGCGTCCGAGACCTCGGCCGACATGCTGCTCGCCGGAGACCTGGGATGCCTGCTCAACATGGCCGGCAAGTTCTCGCGGGAAGGTTCGGCCATGGACGTACGCCATGTCGCCGAGGTCCTGGCCGGGCTCACCGACGAACCCGCCATCGGCAAGAACTGAGAACAGGCGGCAGAAATGGAATCCCGTTCACACACCTTTCCCGCCAACGTGCGCAAGGCGCTGGCCGACGAAAACCTGCAGAAAGCGCTCAACAAGTCCGGCGGCGGCTTCATCGACAAGCGGGCCGAGGCCCGGGCCGCCCTGCCCGAGTTCGACGCCCTCAGGGACCAGGCCCGCGACATCAAGAATCACACGCTGGATCACCTGGACCTCTACCTGGAGCGCTACGAGGAAAAGGTCACCGCGGCCGGCGGGCATGTGCACTGGGCGGAGGATGCCGAGGACGCCCGCCGGATCATCACGGGCATCTGCGAACGCCTGGACGCGAAGACCGTCACCAAGGGCAAGACGATGATTTCCGAGGAGATTGCGCTCAACGATCACCTCGAGGAACTCGGCATCAAGGTGGTAGAGACGGATCTCGGCGAATACATCATCCAGCTCCGCAAGGAACCGCCCAGCCATATCATCGCCCCGGCCATCCATGTCACCAAGGAGCAGGTCGAGGCGGATTTCCGCCATCATCACGACCATCTTCCCGGCGAACGATCGCTCGAGGCCCCCGAAACCCTCGTGGCCGAAGCCCGCACCGTGCTCCGGCAGAAATATCTCGAAGCGGACGTGGGCATAACCGGCGCGAACTTCCTGATCGCCGAGACCGGCACCTCGATCATCGTAACGAACGAGGGCAACGGCGACCTGACCCAGAGCCTGCCCAAGGCCCATATCGTGCTCGCCAGTCTCGAAAAGGTGGTGCCGACGATGGAGGATGCGTCCGCCATCCTGCGCGTGCTGGCGCGCTCCGCCACCGGCCAGGAGTTCTCCACCTACACGACACTGTCGACAGGCCCACGCCGCGCGGACGATCCGGACGGCCCGGGCGAATACCATGTCGTGCTTCTCGACAACGGGCGCTCGGGAATGCTCGGAACGGAATTCCAGGAGATGCTGCGCTGCATACGCTGCGGCGCCTGCATGAACCATTGCCCGGTCTATCACGCCGTCGGCGGCCACGCCTATGGCTGGGTCTATCCCGGCCCCATGGGTGCGGTGCTGACACCGTCCCTCATCGGCGTCAACAAGGCCGGCCACCTGCCCAACGCGTCGACATTCTGCGGGCGATGCGAAGCCGTCTGCCCGATGCGGATTCCCTTGCCGCGCATGATGCGGCACTGGCGAAAGCAGGAGTTCGAGCGCCACATGGGTCCCGCGTCGGTGCGCCGGAACCTGGCGCTGTGGAGCCGGCTCACGCGCCGCCCCAAGCTTTACCAGTTCGCCAGTGCGATCGCGGTGCGCGCACTGAAAGTCATGAGCATGGGCCGGGGCCGGCTGCGCCGGGTGCCGTTCGGGTCGGGCTGGGTACGCCATCGCGACCTGCCCGCCCCGCAGGGCCGGACCTTCCAGCAGATGTGGCGCGAACGGGGGAGCGACTGACATGTCGGACACAACGACCGGCAACACGGACCGGAAGGCCGCCATCCTCAGCCGCGTCAGGCGATCGCTCAAGGCGGGCGACGACGATTCCGCAAGGAGGGACGCGGTGCGCAGCAGGATCTCCGAGCACCGGCCGGGCATCATCCCGCAGCGCGGCCAGGTCGACCGGGAGGCCCGCGTGGCACTCTTCCGCTCGCTCATGGAGCGGGCCTCGGCTACCGTCGACCGGATTGACAGCATTGACGAGCTGCCTGCGGCGGTGACCGAGTATCTCAAGTCGAACAACCTTCCGCCGTCGCTGCGCATGGGTAACGACGGCGCCCTCAACGGCGTCGACTGGTCGAGCCAGCCAATGCTGGATGTGGCGCACGGACCCGCCGAGGCCCAGGACACGGCCTCTGTCTCCATGGCCTTCGCCGCGGTCGCCGAGAGCGGCACACTGATCCTGCATTCCGGTGGCGACAACCCGACGACCCTGAACTTCCTGCCGGAAAACCACATCGTCGTGCTGCGGGCCGCGGACGTGGCCGGCGACTATGAAACCGTCTGGGCACAGCTGCGCGAAACCTTCGGCGAAGGCACGCTGCCGCGTACCGTCAACATGATCAGCGGGCCCTCGAGGACCGGGGACATCGAACAGACGCTCCTGCTGGGCGCGCATGGACCGAGGAAGCTTCACATCGTCATCGTGGACTGATCGATGCCGCTCCAGAACCGCGTCCGTCCGGAGGGAGACATCGTCGCGACCCCGGCGCGCGGCACGATGATGGGAAATCGCGGCGGGCGTATTCATACCGCGGACCAGAGGCTGACCCGGCGGCGATGGGCGTCGCGGGCGTGGATCGCCTGTCTCCTCGAATACAAGGACTGGCACCGCGAGGTCATGCAGCCCGGGTCATACACCGAACTCTTCTTTCTCGACGAAGCGACGGCGCTGGCGGCCGGGCACCGCCCCTGCTACCTCTGCAGGAACGCCGATGCCAGACGCTTCGCGATCGCGTGGCGAAACGGAAACGGGCTGGACGGGACACCGAAGGCCGGCACCATCGACAGGGTCCTTCACGCGGAGCGGTCGAGCGGGACCAAGACCTCACCCGCTGTGAGGTCGCCGGTTTGCGACTTGCCGGATGGCGCCATGGTCCGCCTCGACGGCGCGCCATGGCTCGTCCATGGTGGATCGCTTCATGCCTGGAGCTTCGAGGGCTACGGCGAGGTCCGGGCTGCGAGCGGCGAACCGGCGGACCTCATCACGCCGCCGTCGACCATGCGTGCGCTGGCGGCCGGATACGCGCCGCTGGTCCATGTCAGTCTTCGACGAGAATAACCCGGAAATCATTGACGTTCGTCAGGGTCGGCCCGGTCATAAGGAGACCGTCCACGGCCTCGAAGAATCCGTACGCATCATTGTCGGCCAGCCGTTCCGTGGCGTCCACGCCCGCCGCGGCGCCCCGCGCCAGGATGTCGGGCGTCACCATGGCGCCGGCATTGTCCTCGGACCCGTCTATGCCGTCCGTGTCCCCGGCCATCGCATTGATGCCCACGCGCCCGTCAAGCGCGATGGCAAGACCGAGCGCATATTCCGCGTTGGGGCCGCCACGGCCACGCCCCCTGAGCGTGACCGTGGTCTCACCGCCGGAGAGGATGGCGGCCGGCGCGGAAACCGGGCCCCTGCCCTCGGCGACCGCCAACGCGATCTCCGCATGGGCCTTGCCGACGTCACGTGACTCGCCCTCGACCGCATCCCCCAGAACGTGGACGTTGTAGCCGTGCTCTCGCGCCAGCGCGGCGGCGGCGGCGATGGCCATGCCCGGAGTGGCGATCATGTGGGTCTCCGCCCGCGCGAGCGAAGGATCGCCGGGCTTCGGCGTTTCAGCGGCATCGCTCGACAGGAAGGCCTCCATGGAGGGCGTGAGCCTGAGCTTGTACTTCTCGATGATCGCGCGGGCCTCGCCCACCGTGGTCGGGTCGGCGACCGTCGGGCCGGACGCCACGGCCGCCGGATCGTCGCCGGGGATATCGGAAATCAGGAGGGACACGACGCGGGCCGGTGCGGCCGCCGCGGCGAGACGCCCGCCCTTGATCGCCGAGAGGTGCTTGCGCACGCAGTTCATTTCCGTGATTACCGCGCCGCTGGCGAGCAGCTGGCGGTTGAGATCCTGCTTGTCGTCTAGCGATATCCCTGCTGCAGGCGCGGTCAGCAGGGCCGACCCGCCACCGGAGATGAGGCAGAGGACGAGATCGTCGGGCGACAGGTCGGAGACGAGATCGACCATGCGGGCCGCGGCAGCCAGACCGGCCTCGTCGGGGACCGGATGCGCGGCTTCGACGATCTCGATCCGCTCGCACGGCACGCCGTGGCCGTAGCGCGTCACGACAAGACCTTCCAGGTCCCCTTCCCAATGGTCCTCGACCGCGCGCGCCATGGCCGCCGACGCCTTGCCCGCGCCGATGACGATGGTGCGTCCGTCCGGCCGGGCCGGAAGATAGGGCGCCACGCAATGCTTCGGGTCGGCCGCTGCGACGGCGGCACGAAAGAGTTGCTCGAGCAGATTGGACTTGTCGTTCATGGAAACCGACCAGATGGGAAAGAAACCGGACGGCCTTGATAGCAGACGCCGGCAAATCCTTGTAGTGTCGCAGTTTCAAAGCGCCGACAATTTCAGAGGACCACACCATGCTTGGGCATTCAAATGCTTCGCGCGTCTTTCACCGATCGCTCCTGGCCGACTATCCGTCTGCCGTCGGCGGCGAAGGCGTCTACCTTATCGACGACAAGGGCGAACGCTATCTCGATGCCTCGGGAGGTGCGGCGGTCTCCTGCCTCGGCCACGGAAACCGGAGGGTGATCGAGGCCATCAAGGCACAGCTTGATCGCGTGGCCTTCGCCCACACGGCGTTTTTCACCAACGGCCCGGCCGAGGAACTGGCCGAGTGGCTCAGCGCCCGCGCGCCGGATGGGTTCGGGAGGACCTATTTCCTTTCCGGCGGATCGGAAGCGAACGAAGCGGCGCTCAAGCTCGCACGCCAGATCCAGATCGAGCGCGGCGAACCGGGCCGCGACCGGTTCGTGTCGCGGCTCCAGTCCTATCACGGCAACACGCTCGGCGCGCTCTCGATCGGGGGAAACCTGCTGCGGCGCAAACCGTTCGAGCCCATCCTGCTCGACTGCGTCAGCCACATCGCGCCCTGTTACGAGTACCGGCACGCCGAGGACGGCGAATCCGGAGAGGAATACGGGCTCAGGGCCGCCGGTGCACTCGAGGAGGAACTGCTGCGTGTCGGACCGGACCGGGTGATCGCGTTCATCGCGGAGACCGTCGTCGGGGCAACTCTGGGCGTGGTGCCGCCGGCGCCGGGATACTTCCGGGAGATCCGGCGCATCTGCGACAAGTACGGCGTGCTGCTGATCCTCGACGAGGTGATGAGCGGCATGGGGCGGACGGGGACGCTCTTCGCCTGCGAACAGGACGGTATCTCGCCCGACATGATCTCCATCGCCAAGGGCCTTGGCGGCGGCTATCAGCCGATCGGCGGGCTGATGGTCCGCGAGGACCTGGTGGACCTCATCGAGAAAGGCACCGGGTTCTTCCAGCACGGCCACACCTACATCGGCCATGCGACGGCCTGTGCGGCGGCGCTCGCCGTCCAGCAGGTCTTCGAGGAAGACGGCCTTCTCGCGAACGTCCGGGAGACCGGTGAACACCTGCGCGCACGTCTGCGGGAAAGGTTCGGCGATCACCCCAACGTGGGCGACATTCGCGGCCGGGGCCTGTTCGTCGGGGTGGAACTCGTCGAGGATCGCGCGACCAAGGCCCCCTTCGACCCGGGCCGCAAGATTTCCGCGAAGTTAAAGACCGCCGCGATGGCGAACCGGCTGATCTGCTATCCGGGGAGCGGCGGTGTCGACGGCCGTTCCGGCGATCACGTGCTGCTGGCGCCGCCCTTCATCTTCACGTCCGAAAATGTGGACGAACTCGTCGACAAGCTCGCCGCCAGTCTCGACCAGGCGCTGACCTGAGCGGTCAGCGCCTCGCCGGAAGACTTGCCTGGGTCCGAGGTTATGCCGGGGCGGGTTCGCCTTCTTCCTCGGGCCGGCGACGCGCACGCTGCATGAGGATCACGAGCGCGAGCACCACGAGCGCCGGAATGTAGAAGACTTCCTTGGGCATCCGGTCGGCCGGCAGGGCTACGCTCGAGACGGTGACCGGCTTGTCGGCATAGAAGTCGAACGTGCGACCGATGCTCTCGAACTTGCTTCCCGGCAGGGGTTCCTCGAGCTTGGCGACGCCGTCCTCGACCATGACGAGCAGCCCCACCTTCTCGAGACGCTCGGCGCCCTCGCCCGCCGCGCCAAGCGGCACGACGATATTGGTCTCCGTCGTCTTGTCCGGATCGTTGAAGTCGGGCCCCGCGATCTGCAGTTGCAACTCCGCATTCTCGGCCTGGGCGGCGACGATATCGACGACTTCCGCGCCGGGCTTGTTGTCGAAGGGTGGATAGACCATGTCCAGCCAGAAGCCCGGCCTGAAGAGCGTGAAGGCGACCAGCAGAAGCAGGGCGCTCTCCCAGATCCTGTTGCGGACGATGAAGAAGCCCTGCGTGGCGGACGCGAACAGCATCATGGCTATGGTCGCCACGATAAAGACGAATATGGCCTTGTAGACCGTGACGTCGATCAGCAGGAGCTCGGTGTTGAAGATGAACAGGAAGGGCAGCAGCGCGGTCCGGATGTCGTAGGCGAAGCCCTGGATACCCGTCTTGATCGGATCGCCGCCTGAGATCGCCGCGGCCGCGAAGGCCGCAAGCCCCACGGGCGGCGTGTCGTCGGCGAGGATACCGAAATAGAAGACGAACAGGTGTACCGCGATCAGCGGGACGATCAGTCCGCTCTTCGCCCCCAGCGCGACGATGACCGGCGCCATCAGCGAGGACACGACGATGTAGTTCGCCGTCGTCGGCAGGCCCATGCCGAGGATCAGGCTCATGACGGCCACGAGGATCAGCATGACGATAAGATTGCCGCCGGACAGGAACTCGACGAACTCGCCGACGACCTGGTGGGCGCCCGTGAGCGAGATCGTGCCGACGATGATGCCGGCCGCACCGGTCGCAACGGCGATGCCGATCATGTTGCGCGACCCGGAGATCATGCCGTCGATCCATTCGCCCACGCCGCGGCGGAAGGCGGCTCCGAGATTGCCCGTGCCGCGGAACATCGCCTTGATCGGGTGCTGGGTGAGCGCGACGATGATCATCGCGATGGTGGCCCAGAAGGCCGACAGGGACGGCGAGAGCCGCTCGACGATGATGCACCAGATGAGAATGACGATGGGCAGGATGTAGTACAGACCCGTTATCGCCGTGGCGCCCGCCCGGGGCAGTTCCGTGATCGGTGCATCCGGCGGGTCGACGACAAGGTCGTCATGGCGCGACGCGAACCAGAGCAGGATGAGGTATCCCGTCGCGCACAGGATGGCCACGACCGGGAAGGCGATTTCCGGCGCCGCGACCTTGATCCATCCAAGTCCGAAATAGACGGCCATGCCAAGCACGGCGATGCCGATGAAACCGCTGAGGAAGCCGATGGCCTTGGACGCCAGCGTCAGCGAGGACGGCGGTTTCGGCAGGCCCTTGAGGTTGAGCTTCATGGCCTCAAGATGGACGATGTAGACCAGTGCGATGTAGGACACCAGCGCCGGCACGAGGGCATGCTTGATGATGTCGGTGTAGCTGATCCCGGTGAATTCCGAGATGAGGAACGCCGCCGCGCCCATGACCGGCGGGGTGAGCTGGCCATTTGTGGAAGAGGCGACCTCGACCGCGCCGGCCTTTTCGGCGGAAAAGCCGGTCCGCTTCATCAGCGGGATGGTGAACGTGCCGGTTGTGACCGTGTTGGCGATCGACGAGCCGGAATAGAGCCCGCTCATGGCCGAGGCCACGACGGCCGCCTTGGCCGGACCGCCGCGCAGGTGGCCCAGCAGGGCGAACGCGATCTTGATAAAATAGTTGCCCGCTCCGGCCTTTTCGAGAATCGACCCGAACAGCACGAACAGGAAGATCAGCGTCGCGGACACGCCCAGCGCAACGCCGAACACGCCCTCGTTCTGCATCCAGTAGTGCCACATTGCCTTGCCGAAGGACGCGCCCTTCCAGCGGATGGCGTCGGGCAGCCATTCGGCGGAGCCGAAGAACACGTACATGACGAAAACGGAGGCCACGATGACCAGGGGCAGGCCAAGCGCGCGGTAGACCGAAATCGCCAGCACGATCATGCCGATGCTCGAAATGATCAGGTCACCGGTCGTCGGCAGGCCGGCGCGCACCGCGATGTCTTCGCGCAGGACGATGATGTAGAAACACGAAATGATGCCCAGGACGATCAACACCCAGTCGTACCAGGGGATCGTGTGGCGCGGGCTGGACTTGAACAGCGGGAAAGCGAGCGCCGCCAGGACGAAGCCGAAGGCGAGGTGGATCAGGCGGGCATTTGAACTTGTGACGACGACACTGACCCCGGTGACGTCCGTCAGGAAGAACGGCAGGTTGGACGCGATATAGAGCTGGAACACCGCCCATATGAACGCAATGGCCGGAATGAGCTTGGCCTGCCAGCCGATGGGCTGGCGTGCGCCGGTGTCGACCTGGGCAACGAGATCGTCTGCCGCGTCCGCGGTCAAAGGTTCTTTTGCCATCCTGATGATTCCCCCTCGCTTACTCTTGTTCCGCCGCTAGCCTCCCGCGGAAACGCGCATGACAAACGATGACGGGCCGGCGCGTGGCCGGCCCGTCACGGACTGAATTACATCCAGCCCTTTTCCTTGTAGTACTTGGCCGCGCCGTCATGCAGCGGAGCGGACAGCGAGTCCTTGATCATTTCCTCGGGCTTCAGGTTGGCGAATGCCGGGTGAAGCTTCTGGAACTGCTCGAAGTTCTCGAAGACGGCCTTGACGACGACGTACACCACGTCTTCCGGAACGTCGGCGCTGGTCACGAAGGTGGCGCCGACGCCAAACGTCGTGATGTCTTCCTTGTTGTTGTACATGCCGGCGGGAATCGTCGCCTTGCGGTAGTACGGGTTGTCGGCAACGAGCTTGTCGATTTCCGGGCCGGTCGCGTTCACCAGGTGAGCGGCACAGGTGGCCAGGGATTCCTGCGTCAGGGCCGAGGGGTGGCCGACGAGCCAGAAGTAGGCATCGATCTTGCCGTCGCAGACAGCCTGGCCGGTCTCGGCCGACTTCATTTCAGCGGCGAGCTTGAGGTCGCTGCGCTGCCAGCCGAGGGCTTCCTCGATGACTTCCCACGTGCCGCGCGTGCCCGAACCCGGGTTGCCGATGTTGACGCGCTTGCCCTTGAGGTCGGTGATGTTCTGCACGCCCGAACCGTCGCTGGCGATGATCGTCACCGGTTCCGGATGAACCGAGAAGACAGCCCGGAGCTTCTCGAACTTGCCCTGATCCTCGAACTTGGAGGTGCCGTTGTAGGCATGGTACTGCCAGTCCGACTGGGCGACGCCGAACTCGAGTTCGCCGGCCTTGATGGTGTTGATGTTGTAGATCGACCCACCGGTGGATTCCGCGGAACAACGGATGCCGTGGTCCTTGCGGTTCTTGTTGACGAGCCTGCAGATGGCGCCGCCCGTCGGGTAGTACACGCCGGTCACGCCGCCGGTGCCGATGCTGATGAACTTCTGCTGGGCCTGTGCCGGCACAGCCATCATGAGTGCGCCTACGGCTGCGGCACACACTGTGGATACAAGATTTCGTTTCATTATTGCTTCTCCCAGTTTACTCCATGGGCCGCGGCTGTTTTCCGCATCGCGGCCCGAGACCGGAACCGTGATTCCGGACAAGCCGCAACTATAAGACCAGCCAGCAAGAATAGGCAAATGGCCGATGACCACGCCGAACGCCGACTGCAGGAGTGACGATGCGAAACGCCGGAAAAGCGGCGGCGACGACGGAGTCCAGCTTTCCTACGTGGACAGTCTTGCCGATCGCGGGGCCATCACCGGCGACATCGGTCGCCTGCCGGACGTGGAGGACTGGGATCGGGTGTGCGCGCTCGCATGGCGCCCGGCCTGGTCGATCCGCAGCCGCAGAGGCACGATGCGGCTTCTGTCTAGACTGTTCAAACGCACGTGAGGACACCGCGGCGGCCACGCCGTGAAAATTGTCTTGCGCTGCCGAAGCGAAACTGGTGAAACCTCATCCGTTATCCGGCGCTGAACGGACGGGTCCGGCATGCACGAAGCGCCACATCCCGCCTTGCAGAGCCCCCACTTCGTCCGAGAAATGGCAAACCGAACCGACACCATACTCCTGCCCGTGGAGACCCAGACCCGGGAACTCGACGCCAAGCTTCTCCTCGGGTGTTTTCTCGCCGAGCTCGGCGTGCCGTCCATCGTCGGATCGCGCATCGAGATGCACCTCTATATCAACCGGCTGCCCGTGGGCCTCTACCACGCCAAGGACGTACGGCGGCCGTCCCACCGGGTGCTCGCGATCATGAGAAAGCTGGGACACACGATCTCGGTTCTCGACGAGGAAGCGGTGGTCTACTACGCGCCGTCCTCCTATCACCAGCACCGCGTGTCCGACCGCGTCATGGCGCAGGTCGACGACTTCTTCGCCTGGGGCGACGACAACCGCAAACTCATCGAGACAGCCCCCGGATACAGGAACCAGCCGATTCACGTGGCGGGAAATCCGCGGATCGACTTCCTCCGGCCCGAATTGCGCGCCTATTTCGAACCGGAGGTCGACGAATACCGGCGCCGCTTCGGCAAGTTCGTCCTGATCAACTCGAACTTCGGATCGGTGAACCACTTCTTCCCGAACCTTTCACGCGCCAACGAAGACGGTGTCATCACCAGCGGAAACGTGGCGCCGGAAAGCTTCATGGCGGGGGTCTACCAGTTCCGCTTCCGCATGCTGGAGGCCTTCCGGGACGCCCTGCCGCAACTGGCCGACGCGTTTCCCGACACGCCGGTCATCGTGCGTCCGCACCCGGCCGAGAATCACGACACGTGGCGGAAAGCCGCCGCCGGGCGCAAGAACGTCCAGGTGATCCACGAAAACAACGTCTACGGCTGGCTGATGGCGTCCAGCGCCAAGATCCACAATGGCTGCACGACGGCGATCGAAAGCTACCTGCTCGGCCAGCCCTCGATCTGTTACGCGCCCATCAGCGATCCCGAATTCGAGCTATCGCTGCCGAACAGCCTGAGCCACCGGGTGGACAGCGTCGACGCCCTGATCGCACGCGTGGGCACGCAACTCGAGGGCGGCGACCGGCATTCGGGAACGGACGACCAGTCCGCTATCGCCAGCCAGTATTTCGAGGCCCTGGATGGCCCGCTCGCGGCCGAACGCACCGCCGAGACCCTCGCCGGCATTCTGCGTGACCGGTCGTCACGTCCGCGACCGTCGCCGGTGGATCGTGTCACAGCCCACGCGGCCGCCACGTTCAGACGGCTGGAGAAACAGATCAACTCCAAGCGGACGGCGCACAAGAACAGCGACGCCTACTCCAGGCATCGCTTTCCCGGTGTGGACAAGGCAGAGGTCGAACGTCGCATCGCGCGTTACGGCGAACTGTTGGGACGCTTCGGCGGCATACGGGTCGAACCCGCAGGCGAGAACCTCTTCAGGCTGGAGAAGCCCTGAAGTCAGGCGATCCCCAGCGCCAGTTTCTGAACGTCGTCCAGGCGCAGACCCGCTTTCTGGACGCCCTGGGCCCAGTTCACGTTTTCCGCCTTGGGCGCATAGAAGGACGTGTACTGGAACATCAGGACGAGGCGCCCCAGCGTATTGCCCCTGCTGCCGTAATGAAGGCAGCGCGACGTGTCGAGACAGGCCCCGGCCCCGGCGGGCCCGGTAAGCGACGTGACATGACCGGCCCCTCCGGCGCGCTCCACCGCTTCGTCATCGAGACGCCCGGCATTGTAGCCAAGCGACTTTTTGACGCTTTGGGAGACGTCCGCGGGCATGAAGGTGAACGGGCCGGAATTCTCCGTCACCTCGCGTACGTTGAAGAAGAACTTGAGCTGACGGTCGTCTTCGCCGTCGCGGTGATAAAGCTGGCTCTTCAACACCGTTTCATTTGGGGGCGTCCACCAGATCCGTGCCGAGGACAGGAACGGTACGGCGCCGAAGTAACGGCTGGCCATGTCGACGACCGGCCGCGACACCATGAAGGACAGGATGTCCGGGTGGTCGACGAAGTCGACGCCCTTCGCGACGCTCAAGAGGAATTTCTTTTTCGCCGTGCGTTCGGTTTCCTCGATTGCGCCCGAGGCCTGCAACTGCGCGAAAAAATGTTCCGCCGCGGCAATGGCCTGCGTAGATCCGGGCAGCTCGCCAGGCGCGAACTGCAGCACCGCGGAGTCCTGCGGGATGGTCCAGCCACCCGCTTCGGCCGCTATGCGTGCGGCGGCGGCGCGGCGGGTCTTGAGCTGGAACGGATTGCGTCCGACCTTGGCCGTTCGCACGAGCGCATCGCACGACCGGCGCGGAAAAATCAGCAGCTTCTTCAGGTGGCGATGAAGACCGACCGCGTCGTGCAGCCGGGGAATATCCGTGTAGACAATCTGAGTCATGAGGCTGAACCTGAACAAGCACCAGTCGACCGGCCGGACCATCCGGGGCCGCGCGGGGACCATTTAATACCGAACCGGCCTATTCCTCCAGTGTCCAGTGGCCGCAAGCCAGCATGGATGTGAGAACGTTCCAGTCGTGCATGGTGTCGAGGTTCGAGCTCCGTTCGACCGGCATCCGGTAGGCAAGCGTTCCCTGCGGCAGGAACGTCCCTTCGGCAAGCAGCGTACGCGTGTCGATCAGGTAGAAGGCGCCATTGAGTTCCCATACCTCGGGCATGAGCTGGCGCGCGCGCCCGGCCTCACTGCCGAGATAGGAAACCAGCAGGTCGTCCTCGACCTTCTGCAGTTTTTCGGGATGGGCGCCGGCATGGGGCGCCACGCTCGCCGCCGCGACGGCATCGCCATGGCCTTCGAAAAACGCGACGAGCCCCGCAAGGTCCGCCTGGCTGCGCAGGGGCGTCGTGACCTGGAGAAGCAGGATATAGCCTTCCTCCGCCCCGGCGCTGCCCATGAGATGACGTACGGCATCCACCGTGGTCGCCGTGTCGCTGGCGAGTTCCGGCGGGCGCAATCCGGGAGCGGCGGCACCCAGCCGCCCGGCGATTTCGTGCATCTCCGGATCGTCGGTCGTCACGAGCACACGGTCGACGCAAGGCGCGGCCTGCGCATAGCGGATCGCCCGTTCGAGCAGGGTCATGCCACCGAGCTCCCGGAGGTTCTTGCCCGGAATGCCGCGGGAGCCGCCCCTCACGGGGATGACGGCCGTGACGGGCCTGCCTCTGATCATCTTCCCCTCGTTTGCCGTCTGTCCGGAACCGAACTCAGTAGGTCAGACGTTTTTCGATCCTGATGTCAGCGCCGGCGATGGCGTCGGCGATCTGTTCGCCCGCGGTGCCGTCGCCGTAGATATGGTCGCTGCCGCGGTCCTCGCGTTCGTAGTTGCTGCGAATCGCCGCCGAAATGGCGCTGCGATCATGCTCGACATCGACGACATTGCCGCCGCGGTCCCTGCCTGACTGCCGGCTGCCGATGTTGACCGCGGGTACGCCGAGATAGGCGCACTCACGGATCGCCACGCTCGAGTTGCCCACGATACCGCGACTGTTGATCAGGACGGACAGGAAATCGAGAGGCCGGAGGTTCTTGTAGAAATGGACGTTCCGGAGATCGTTCATTTCACGATAGGCGCGAATTCCCTTGGAGGTGCCATCCGAGCCGGCGTCGACATTCGGCCAGAACCAGAGCGTCGGGTAGCCGCATTCATGCACCGCGTGAAGGGTCTCCTCCACATGCTCGCGGGCCTCCCGGTACTCGGTGGTGACGGGATGCTGGAGAACGACGATATACCCGTCCGAAATGTCCAGGTCCGCACCGACGCCGCCATAACCCGAGAGCAGTTTCTTCACGTCGCGCGGTTCGCTGTCCCGGGCGATCCTGGCGAGATCGATCGACGGGCAGCCGGTGACGACGATGCTGTCCCGGACCTCGCCCATTTTCTCGACCCGCAGCGCCGCGGGTTCGCTCGAGACCAGGTGGAGGTCGGCGAGCTTGGTGACGGCGTGTCGCACCTTCTCGTCAATGGAGCCGGTGACTTCACCGCCCTGCACATGGATGAGCGGAATGTTCATGTAGGCCGCCGCGATCGCCGTGGCGATCGTCTCGAAGCGGTCGGCAATGGTGACCACGGCATCGGGCTTGAGGTTGTCGAATACGGTGGCCAGTTCCGCCAGGCCGAGGCCGGTCGACTTCGCCGACGTCACGAGGTTTTCACCCTCGAGGATCATGTAGACCTGCCGGTCGACGGTGAAGCCTTCGCTCTCGATCACCTCGACGGCGTTGCCGTAGCGGTCGAGGAGAGCGGACGCGGCGACCACGAGCTGCAGCTCGAGGTCGGGATGGCTGCGGATCGCCTCAAGCGCCGTGCGAATGCGGGCATAACTCGGGCGCGCCGTGATGACGACGCAAATCTTCTTCTTGGACATTCTCAGTTTTCCAGATCGTCACCGACAAGAGGCACATTCCTGCGGACCGCGCGGGCCAGACGCCGGCCGAGGACGGAGTCGAATTCGCTTGCCGGGATGCCGGTGCCGGGTTTCTTGGTGGTCAGGAGGGAAGCATCGAGCGTCGTTCCGGCCGGAAGGTCTTCCAGCGGCACGACACTCTTGAGGAATATCTCGCGCAGGGGCGCGATGTGTTCGCCCACCGTCGACTTGTCGACGGGGCTGGCGTGCATGTCTTCGATGAACCGCACACCCTCGACGAGCGTGCGCAGTTCGTCCGACGTCACGGAGGCGGTCACGTCGGGCCCGAACATTTCCCGGCTCATGGTGACGTGGACTTCGAGCACCTGGATGCCGAGCGCGGCCGCGGCAAGGCCGGGATAAACCGTGCCCGAGTGATCAGACAGGCCGACGGCCAGTCCATAACGTTCGCGGAATTCTCCCAGAAGATTGAGGCCGATCCGCTCCGGCGGGCTCGGATACTGGGTGGCGCACTGGAGGATGGAAAGATCCGCGCCCCTGCGGCGAATTCGTTCGACGGCCGCGTCGATCTCCGGCCACGGGCTCATGCCCGTCGACAGCATGACCGGCAGGCCGTCCGCGGCCATGCGGTCGAGCATGGGGTAGTTCGTGATCTCGCCCGAGGCGACCTTCCAGCCGGCGACCCCGATCCTGTCCAGCAGGTCCACGGCCTGGACGGAAAACGGCGAACTGAGGAAAAGCAGGCCCTTCTCGTCGGCATGGGACTTCAGCCCCGCCCACTGTTCGGGCGTGAACTCCATCCGGCGCCAGTAGTCCAGCCGCGTGTCGTCCTGGAGGCTGAAGCGGGTCCGCCAGGGCTCCAGTTCCGTGCTTTCCGCATCCGCGATATGGGTCTGGAACTTGATGGCGTCGGCACCGGCGGCAGCGGCGCTGTCGATATAGGCGTGGGCCATGCCGAGCGAACCGTCATGAGCCTGTGCGATCTCCGCGATTATCGTGCAGGATGCGTCCGGCGCCGGAGCGTCGAGCCAGGTTTTTCGACTGTCGCGCGACATGGGGTCTGCTGCCTCTTGCGGAGAATGGGTTCAGGTTTTAGGTCAGAGTCCCGGGCTTGACAAGCAACGAACGGTCGCAGACCCGGGACAGGGTGATAACAGGGGCGGCACCGCCCGTCGACGGGAGAACGACATGAGAATCCGCATTCCAGACTTTCTTGTATTCGCGCTTGTCGCCTGCCTCTGCCTTGCCGCGAGCGACAGGCCCGCGAAGGCGGCGGAGACGCGCAAGGTCAGCCTCGTTCTCATTTGCGACATCTACGACATGGGCGAAGCCAACGGCCGCGGCGGGTTCGCCCGGATCGCCGGCGCCCTCAAGGCAGAACGGGAACGCGGCGGCAACCTGATCGTCGCCCATGCCGGCGACACGCTCTCGCCGTCGCTCATGTCCGGCTTCGACCGCGGCGCGCATATCATCGATCTCACCAACGACCTGGCCCCGGATGTCTTCGTGCCGGGCAACCACGAATTCGACTTCGGCGAAGAGGTGTTCCGCAAACGCATGGCCGAGGCCAGGTTTCCGCTTCTGGCGGCGAACCTGCGGTCCGCCGACGGCAGTCCCGTCGCGGGCTTCGAGGACACCCGCATGTTCGATTTCGACGGCCTGAAAGTGGGAGTGGTCGGCCTCACCGCGGAAAACTCGGTTGAAAAGTCCAGTCCCGGCACGCTCAGGTTCACCTCGAGCGTCGAGACGGTCAGGACGGCGGCGGCGGCCTTGCGCGACCAGGGCGCCCATATCGTCGTGGCGGTCGCCCATGCGCCGATCCGAACGGACCTGCGCATTCTCGGCACCGGTGCCGTCGACATCCTGCTGTCGGGAGACGATCACGACCTGATCCTCACCTTCAACGGCGCCCACGTCATGGCGGAAGCCAAGGAGGAAGGTGAATATGTCGTCGCCGTCGATCTCGACGTCACGCTGCCCGAAGGCGGCGAAGGCGCCGCGCGATGGTGGCCACGCTTCCGGATCATCGACACCGCCGACGTCACGCCCGATCCCGACATGGCCCGGAAAGTGGCCGCCTACCAGGCCGAGCTTTCGAAGGAACTGGACGTCGCCCTGGGCCAGACCGCGACGGAACTCGACAGCCGCAAGAGTACCGTCCGCGCAAGAGAGGCCGCGATCGGCAACCTGATCGCCGACGCCATCCGGACCTCCGTCGATGCCGATGCGGCCATCATGAACGGCGGCGGCATCCGGGCCAACCGGCGCTATCCCGCGGGAAGCACCCTGACGCGCCGGAACGTGCTGGAGGAGATGCCCTTCGGCAACAAGATCATGCTGTTCGAGATGACGGGCGCCGACCTGCTGGCCGCCCTCGAAAACGGTCTCTGGTACGCCGGCAAGGCCAACGGGCGGTTCGCCCATGTGTCCGGTCTCACGATACGCGCGAGGACAGACGCCGCACCGGGCAAGAGGATCGTCGAGGCGCTCATCGGCGGCGCGGCGGTCGATCCGGCGAAGACCTACCGCGTCGCGACGAACGACTTCGTCGGGCGCGGCAAGGAGGGATACGAGGCGTTTACGAAGGCACGCGTCATCTTGAGCCAGACGGACGGCGAACTCATGGCCAATGCCGTCATGCGCTACATCCGGGAGAACTCCCCGGTATCGCCGAAGGTCGAAGGACGCATCGTCCTTGAGTAGCACGAGGCTGGCAGGCGCTGGTGTTCAGATGGGATCGGCCGCGCCGCCGGCCTGGCTGATGAGTTCGCGTGCGCCGGGCAGGAGCGGATAGATCTCCAGAGCCCGCAGGACGGCGGCAAGGGCCGCCGCCTTGTCGCCCTGTGCCAGCCGGATGAGGGCGACGCCGCTGATGGCGCCGAAATGCCGGGGCTCGAGTGCGAGCACACGTTCGATGTCGGCGAGCGACTCGTCGAACCGGCGCACGAGATAAAGCACCGTGGCACGCTTGTTCCAGCCCTCGGCGAAACCGGGTGCCCGGGCGACGACCGTGTCGAGTATCTCCAGCGCCTTGCCGAAGTGCTGCGCGGCCATGGCCGTTATCGCGCGCTTCATCAGCACATCTGTCTCCCCGTCGCCGGACCTGAGCCACTCTGCCCAGATCAGCCGCTCCACCGTCCTCGCGTCACCCGCTTCTTCGGCCACCGCCAGCCTGGCGAAGAGATCGTCGAGGCGACCGGCGTCCTGCGCCGCACCGGCGGCCGGGACCAGCAGCAGAAATGCAACCAAGAATGCCCTTACGATCATCTGCCGAGACTAGGAGTCCGGAGCCCGGCCGTCAAAACGCGATTCCGTGAAAGCGTCCTCGGGCCGGCGTCGCCTGTCAGTCCGCGGTCGACAGGGCGTGTCTGACGAGCGGGAGGCGGTCATTGCCCCAGAACATGCGGTCGCCGACAAAAAAGGTCGGCACGCCGAAGACACCGCGCGCCATCGCCTCGTCGAGCCTGCGTTCATGGCGTTCCGCGGTTTCCGGTGCATCGGTCGCGGCGACGAAGGCCTGCGGATCGAGACCGCATTCATCGGCGACCTCTTCATAGTGGGACGGCCCGGGGACGCCGGCCCTGCCGCCGAGCAGGCGGTCGAACAGTGCGCGGCTGACCGCTTCGCAGGCGCCGAACCCCTCCGCCGCGACGCAGGCCAGCGCCATGCGCCTGAAGTCCTCGCGCGACACGTCGCCGTAGTGGCTTTCGTCATAGGCGATGCCGTAATAGTCGGCCCAGGCATGCGCGTCGGCCTTGCGGAAGGGGATCTCGTACTGGCCCGACGGCGGCGAACCGGAAAAGGGATCGCTCCGCCGGCGCGCCATCAGGTCGCGGAAGTTGAGCGGCTTCAGCACGACCTCGCAGCCGAAGTCGGCCCGAAGCGTGGGCAATTGCGAGAACGCCAGGTAGGAATAGCGGCTGGCAATGGCGTAGAAGACTTCGACAACGGACTGAGACATTGGGGCCATCCCGGTATGCCGCATCACGCAACAGGTCGACATGCGCCAAACCTGCGCCACCGCTTTGATGGCGTCGTGCCGGCCTGATACGTCTTGAGAATGCCAACGATGTGTTCGTTCAACAAGCGTGATCGCTGTATTGCCGGCCTCCTGCATCGGGGCAACGGACCAACCGAAAAGCGGGGACGTTTCCGGAGCGAGGGCGTGAGTGGGCGACCAGCTTCATGACACGCGGCCCTTTGGCCGACCCGCGCTGCCGCTGCTCATAAGGAACCGAATCGGCCCGGCCGACGTTCTGTTCATGCAACCGAGTCGAGAGGGACATTTGGACATGCCAGGAACAGTCGTCGCCATGCCATGGTCGCCACTCGGCATGTGTCCTGAGGCCGGGATCGCAATGCGCTTCCGGATCGACAAATTCCTCAAACTACCGGGCTACACAATTGCGCGACGCTGACGAGATCGCAGCCTGCCGTGCTCGCATTGACCGGCTTGACCGTCTGGCTGACACACTGGACGCCAGATTCCGCATATTCGGGGTGCCCTTCGGCTGGGACTCCATCCTCGGCCTAATCCCCGGAATCGGGGATGCCGTGACTGCCGTGCCCGGTGCAGTCATGCTCTATGAAGCGTCGCGAATGGGCGCTCGGAAACGAGCGATGGCCCGGATCGTGGCAAACACCGGCATCGACATGCTGATCGGCGGAATTCCCGTCATCGGTGACGCTTTCGACGTGATCTTCAAGTCCCATCGCCGAAACATCGACATATTGAAGAAGGAACTGGCGCTCCTCGCCCCGGCAGACGCCGAACAAACGGAAGGCAGGAAAGATAATCCGCCCGACTGATATCTGCCGGGCCGCCGATTTGCAGCCTTGTCACGAAGACCCAAGCGACGTCTCGGGCATCAGAGGGATTCGATATGCGCCCCAAACCGAGAGGTCAATCGGCGGCGCACCTAAAATGTTCAGCTGTGTCAGGGAAAAGAATGGTACCGCCTCCCCGGTTCGAACGGGGGACCTCTAGATCCACAATCTAGCGCTCTAACCTACTGAGCTAAGGCGGCACGTCTGGCGAATTGGCGCGCAAACTACGCCGAACCGCTGGCTATTTCAACCCAATGATTGCGCCGTCGCGCGATGTTTCGACGCGGGCACAAATGAGAAGAGGCCGCCTGTGGCGACCTCTTCCCGACGGCACCCGCAGGGCGGAATACCTTTATGCATTGCCCGATCAGGCCGGCAGGGCCGACTTGACCTTTTCGAAGGACTTGCTCACGCCGGCCTTGAGGGGACGGGAGGCGTCTTCGGTGACCTTCGCGTAAAGCGCGCTCAGTTCACGGGCCTGTTCGGTGACGACCTTGACCTGGTCGCGGGCGTAGCCGGCCTGGAGGTCGACCACTTCCTTCGCGTCCTTGGCCGCGATCATCTTGCGGGCCAGATCGAAGCCGGACAGGATGTTGGCCTGGGCGAAATCGATCGCCTTGATCTGGACGCCTGCGGTTCCGTCCTTCAGGGCGGTCGCGGACTCGTCGAGCATGTCCACCGTTTCCTGCGCGGCGTCACGGAACTGGCCGTAGACAACCTGCGCCTGATCAACGGACTTCTCAGCAAATTCGCGAACACCTGCCGGGACTTCGATCTCGGGCATTGCGGTCTTCGTGCTGGTCTTGCTCATTGTCATGTTCTCCATGTTATCGGGGCCCGGTGCCACACCGCGCCCCGTTCGACCTTCATATAGGCACTGCTTTTGTGCATTGCAACATTTTTGTGCGCTGCACAATATACAACTTTCGTTATGCTTGCCAGCCATGCGGTCATTTGCCATATGAGCGGAGTACTCAGCGAGGAGCTTCACCAAAATGGGGATCGACCGGCAGACGGACATGCCCGGGGAATTGCAGATCGGGCCCACCACTCTCGGCATGGTGCGGATCTATGTCGCAGGCAACGGCATCGACCTGCCCATGGACTTCACGCCCGAGGAAGCGCGCGAGATCGCCGAGGAACTCGTCGACGCCGCCCGCCGGGCGGAAGGCCAGGCACCGGCCGCCGCCGGGAAAGCGGCGCGGGCGAAGTCCGCCCCGGGAAAAACCGCGCCCAGAAGGGACCGCCGCGGAAACGGCGGAACCGGTCCAAGGCCGCATCGCGACGGGCCGCGGCGCAAGCCGAAACCGGGCGGCGCACGCAAGCCGGAGTGACACGGGACCCCGCCGATCAAGGCCTTGACGAACCTTGGATATCGCATCCGGCCATGTGGACGGACGCATCCATAATGGGGTAATGTGCACTTCAGATCGGTTCGAGGCATCTTGGCGGAGATGCAGCAGACCTGTATTCAGCATCAACCGAGGCCACTGGGGATTTCCGGCCGGACCTGTCGTCCGGCGCGGCAAGGGATGAACAGCCCGTGAGTCTGTACGATACGCCATCTCTCGACGCCCT
Organism: Hyphomicrobiales bacterium; assembly: GCA_965227875.1. GTDB lineage: Bacteria > Pseudomonadota > Alphaproteobacteria > Rhizobiales > JAJFHC01. The sequence goes on along the minus strand of OZ245783.1, from coordinate 2,920,483 downwards.
GAGCGGCGACGCCCGTGCGGCGTGGCTCTGGGACACGGACCGGCTGCGCATCGTGTGGTCGAACGACGCCGGCCTGGCCTTCTGGGGCGCGGAAAGCCTGTTCGATGTGCTCGACAGGCGGTTCGACGCCGGCGAACCCGGTGTGGACAGGCTCGTCCACATCGCCCGCGCCATCGCCCAGAACACGACCGTCGAGGAGGATTTCGCATTTCCCTCGAGCGGCCGGCGCGGCACCATCCGCTGCCGCTGCGCCCTGCAGAGCCTGGCCGACGGCCGGACGGGGCTCCTGATGATCGCGGAATCGGGCCGCCGCATGGAACGAGCGGCCGGCCCGGCCGAACTCTCGGCAGACGCCCTGCCCGTCGCCGTGGCCCAGTTCGACATGACGGGCCTCCTCCTCGGCGCGAACCGGGCGGCCGGCGAAATCTTTGAAACCGCCCGGGACGGCATGCCGGCGACCGACCTTGCCCTTCTGCTGGGCGACAGCGAGGCGGCGGCCGAGTTCGCCGGCCGCGTCGCCGAAGCCGGCGTCGTCAGCGAGACCCGCACGATCTCCACGCGCTACGGCGACCGCGTGCACCGGCTCACGGCCCGGCACGTGCCGGGGGAACGACCGGGCGACGACGGCACGATCGCCATCGTCTTCGACGACATCACCGAGCGACGCAGCCTCGAACGCAACCTTCGTGAGAACAACGACCGGCTGGCCGATTTCGTGGCCGCCGCGGCGGATTTCACCTGGGAACTCGACGCCGACCTGACCTGGAAGGACGTGTCCAGCGGGTTCGAACAGGCCACGGGCCTCGACAGCCGGGACCTGCTGGGCCGGTCGTGGCAGGACACGGCCAACCGTTTCGGTTGCGACGCGGACGGCCGCATCCTCGCCGCCTGCCGGGCACGCAAGGCGTGGCGCACGGCCACCGACTGGAACGCCGACGGCGCCACGGTCACCATCGTGCTCAGCGCGACGCCGGCCCATGACGCCCATGGCGCGTTCCGAGGTTACCGGGGTGTCGGCACCGCGCGGACCGCCGCCGAAGCTGCACGCGAGGACCGCGACCACCGCGCCAGCGACGTGTCCGAAGACGACGCGAATCCGGAGGACCGTGGCGGCCTCGACGAGACCGACCGCAGGACGTTCCGGCAGATTCGCGACGAGGTGAACCATCGGGCGAACCGGGCGGATACTGACGACGGAACGGTCACCGCGCAGGCCGACGCGAAACCCGAGACCGACGGCGGACCGCAGGCCGTCGTTGCGACGGACACCGGCACCGACAGCGCCGCGGCCGCACCGGCGATTCCGGCCGAGCAGGCCAGCGAAACCATTACCGAAGAGGCGGTGGAGCCGGGCGAACCGGAACAGGACGCGGAAGACGAAGCGGTTGCGGACAAGGCGGTGCCGGATTCCGAACTGCTCGGCCCGGTCCTCGCCAGCCTGCCCTATCCCGTGCTCGTGACCCGCGCCGACACGGCGGTTTTCGCCAACCCGGCCGCCAAGGCGATGTTCATGTCCGGCGAAAACGCGGACCAGGACTTTCCCGTTCCGGTCGACGCGATATTCACCCATGACGATGCGGCAAGCGGAGAGCTGTCCCGGCTCGACCCGGAAAAACCGGAGGAGGTCGCCGCGCGTTCGGGGTTCGAGGTCAAGTCCGGGCCCGACGGTTCGGACCGTTTCAGAGCCATGCTCGGCACGGTCGGCTGGGACGGCGCGCCGGCGGTGCTCGTCGCACTGGCGCAGATCGTCGAACCGGCACCGCCTTCAGCGGACGAACCTTCCGTCGGTGCCCGCGAAGCGGAACTCCAGTCGATGCTCGACACGGCGACGGACGGCATCCTGACGCTCGACGCCCAGGGCGGAATCGTCTCGCTCAACTCCAGCGCGGAAGCCATCTTCGGATACGACAAGGCGGAGATCGCAGGCCGCAGCCTCGCCGAACTGATGACGGCGGAGAGCGCTGCAGCCGTCACGGACTATGTCGCCAGCCTCACCGACAGCGGGCTCGCGAGCATCTTCAACGACGGCCGCGAAGTGGTGGCTCTCGAGAAAAACGGCGGGGAGATACCGCTTTTCCTGACGCTCGGACGCATGAACGGCGAGCGCGCCGGCGCCGACGCCCCTGCGAGACTGTGCGCCGTGGTGCGCGACATCACCCACTGGAAGAAGGCCGAGGCCGATCTTCGCAAGGCGAAGGACGCGGCGGAACAGGCGAGCATCCAGAAGTCGGAGTTCCTGGCCAAGATCAGCCATGAGCTGCGCACGCCGCTCAACGCGATCATCGGGTTCTCGGAGGTCATGACCGCGGAGAAGTTCGGACCGCTCGCCAATGACCGCTACAAGGGCTACATCAACGACATCCACAGTTCCGGCGAGCACCTGCTGAGCCTCATCAACGACCTGCTCGACCTGTCGAAGGTCGAGGCCGGCAAGATGGAGCTCAACTTCACGAGCGTAAATCTCGCCGATATCGTCGGGCAGTGCATCAGCATCATGCAGCCCCAGGCGAACCGGGAGCGCATCATCATCCGGTCGTCCCTGGCCACCGACCTGCCGCCCGTGGTGGCAGACCAGCGGAGCATGCGCCAGATCGTGCTCAATGTGCTGTCCAACGCCATCAAGTTCACGGACGCGGGCGGCCAGGTCATCGTTTCGGGACTGACCGACGACGGGGGCCGTGTCCAGATCCGGGTCAAGGACACCGGCATCGGCATGAACGAGGACGAGCTCAAGATGGCGCTCGAGCCGTTTCGCCAGATCCGCAAGTCCGGCCGCCCCGACCAGGTCGGCACCGGCCTCGGCCTGCCGCTCACCAAGGCGCTCACGGAAGCCAACAGGGCGGAATTCAGCATCGAAAGCGAACCCGATCACGGAACGCTCGTGCAGATCACCTTCCCCACGACACGTGTCCTGGCCGACTGACCTTCGGATTACCGCGAGGCAGGGGTCTTCCACTTGAATAACCGCCGGGCACTCGCCATTGTGCATACTCGTTTCAGGAGACCGGCCAAGGCAGACAGCGGATTCCCGGGCTGATGATCATTTGTTCGTGCAACGTCATTTCGGAGAAGGAGTTTCGCGAAGTCGCGCCGCGTGCCTGCGGTTCGACGATCGCGTGCTACGGGCTCCTGGGCCACAGTCCCCAATGCGGAGGCTGCATGAAGAAGGTCAAGGAGATCGTGGACGAGGCGGCCGCGGAAGCGGCGCGGCAGCCGCAGGACGCAGAAACGACCGGGGATAACCCTCAGCGCCGTTGACATGAATCACGATCCTGTCTAAATTTAGAATTATTCCAAACTTGGCTTGAGGACAGTGACCATGAAAGGCGACGCCACCGTTATCGAATACCTGAACAAGGCCCTGAAACTCGAGCTGACGGCGATCAACCAGTATTTCCTGCATTCGCGCATCCTGCAGGACTGGGGCTTCGAGAAACTCTCCAAGAAGATCCACGAGGAATCGATCGAGGAGATGCATCATGCCGACAAGCTGATCCAGCGCATCCTCTTTCTGGAGGGTCTTCCGAACCTGCAGGATCTCGACACGCTGATGATCGGCGAGACCGTGCGCGAGATGTTCAAGAGCGACTTGGCGGGTGAGCACACCGCGCGCGAACTCTATCGTGAGGGCGCCAAGCACTGCCACGAGGTCAACGACACGGTTTCCCGCGAACTGTTCGAGGAACTGATCAGCGACGAGGAGGAGCACATCGACTGGCTCGAATCCCAGCTCCACCTCATGGACCAGGTCGGCGACCAGAACTTCCTCCAGTCGCAAATCTGAGTCCGCGCCCCTGCGCCTCAAATTTCTGTTGGTTGACCGCCAATCATCGCGGGTCATATAACGGCTGGACGGCATTGCGAACCGATCGCAATGCCGGCTCGTGCACCGGCACGCCGCCAGCCGAAAGTGATCCATGCAGCCGGTCGACCAGACCACACATCATACGCCACAGGACACGCCGCGTCGCCGGAACGGCAACGGCGATCGACGCTGGGCCGTAGCGGCGCTCATCGGCAGCCTTCTGGTCGCCGCGCCGATCGCGGCCGTCGGCGTGCTCGCCGTGAACCCGACGGACAACATCTGGCCGCACCTGATGCGCACGGTGCTGCCGGGCTACGTGCAGACGACGCTGCTGCTCATGACCGGTGTCGGGTTGGTCACGTTCGTGGTCGGCACATCCACCGCCTGGCTCGTGACAATGTGCCGTTTCCCCGGCCGCAAAATGCTGAAATGGGCCCTGCTCGTCCCCCTTGCGACGCCGACCTACATCATCGCGTACACCTATGTGGACGCCTTCGAATACTCCGGGTTCGTGCAGGGCCTGTTACGCGAGACGTTCGGCTGGAGCACACCGCGTGACTACTGGTTTCCCGACGTACGATCGCTCGGGGGCGCCATCTTCGTCATGTCGTTCGTGCTCTACCCCTATGTCTACCTGACCGCACGGGCGAGCTTCATGAAGCAGTCAGCGTGCCTGCTCGAGGTCAGCCGCACGCTCGGCCGAAATCCCTGGGGGACGTTTTTTGTCGTCGCCCTGCCGCTGGCCCGGCCCGCCATCGTCGTCGGTGTCACGCTCGCCATGATGGAATGCCTCAACGATATCGGCGCCGTCGAGTATTTCGGCGTGAACACGCTTACCGTCGGCATCTACTCGACGTGGCTGGGGCGCAGCAATCTCGGCGGTGCCGCGCAGATCGCCTGCGTCATGCTGGTGTTTGTCTTCGCGCTGATCTGGCTCGAACGAGCGGGCCGCCGCGGGCAGCGTTTTCACCACATGTCGCGACGCGAACGCCCGGCCTCGCCTCACCGGCTTCGCGGCGTACGGGGCTGGGCCACCACCCTCGCCTGCACCCTGCCGATCGTGTTCGGGTTCGTGATCCCCGGCGCCGTCCTGGCCGACTTCGCGATCGGCAATTTTTCCGCGAGCGCCAGCGCCGACTATTTCCGCTTCGCGCGCAACAGCCTTCTCCTCTCGATCCTCGCCTCGATGGCCGCGGTGGCGATCGGTCTCGTGCTGGCCTACGCACATCGCCTCACGCGGCCCGGGCTGATCCATGCCGCCATCCGGTTCGCGAGCGTCGGGTACGCGGTTCCGGGCGCGGTTCTCGGGATCGGCATCCTGGTGCCCCTGGCGCGGATCGACAACATCGTCAACGAGTTCGCCCAGCAGACCTTCGGCATTACGACCGGGCTGCTGCTGACGGGCACGATCTTCTCGATCGTGTTCGCCTACGTGGTCCGCTTCCTGGCAATTTCGTTCGGCTCCATCGAGGCCGGCCTCGGGCGCGTCACGCCCAATCTGGAAGCAGCCGCCCGGACCCTTGGCCGGTCGGCGACCGGGGCGCTGCGCGAGGTTCACCTGCCGCTCATCCGGCCGGCGCTGGCGACCGCGGGGCTTCTCGTCTTCGTCGACTGCATGAAGGAACTGCCGGCCACGCTGCTCCTGCGGCCGTTCAACTTCGACACGCTGGCGACCCACGTCTACACCTACGCATCGCTCGACCTTCTGGAGGAAAGCGCGCTTTCGGCCCTGACCATCGTCGCGGTCGGCATCCTGCCGGTCATCCTGCTCAACAGGACGATCAGGGACCCCAAGAAAAGGTCGGCGGCTCCCGCCGGCGACCCGGTCTACGCCCTAAGTTCCTCGAGATCCCGGTAAAGCTCGAGCGCTTCGGGATTGGCGAGGGCCTCCTTGTTCTTGACGTCCCGGCCATGGACGACATCGCGCACGGCGAGTTCGGTGATCTTTCCCGACTTGGTCCTGGGAATGTCGCGGACGGCGACCACCCGCGCGGGAACGTGGCGCGGCGAGGCCCCCGACCGGATGCGCTGCTTTATCGCCGCAACGAGTTCGTCGTCGAGCGTCACGCCGTCGGCGAGGACGACGAACAGCACGACCCGCACATCGTTGTCCCAGTCCTGGCCAATGGCGATCGCTTCCAGGACCTCCGGCATCTGTTCGACCTGGGCGTAGATCTCCGCGGTGCCGATCCGGACCCCGCCCGGGTTGAGCGTGGCGTCGGAGCGGCCATGGATCACGTAACCGCCATGCTCGGTCTTCTCCGCGAAGTCCCCGTGGCACCAGACATTCTCGAAACGCGAGAAATAGGCGTCGTGGTATTTCGAACCGTCCTCGTCCTTCCAGAACCCGATCGGCATGGTGGGGAAGGGCCTGGTGCAGACGAGTTCGCCCTTGCCCGCAGCGAGCGGGCGGCCGTCCTCGTCCCAGACGTCGACGGCCATGCCGAGCATGGCCCCCTGGATCTCGCCACGCCAGACCGGCAGGGTCGGGATGCCGCCCACGAAACAGCCGACGATGTCCGTCCCGCCCGAGACGGAGGCGAGCTGGACGTCGGGCTTGATGCCGTCATAGACGAAGTCGAAACTCTCTGGCGCCAGCGGAGACCCGGTGGACATCACCGCCCTGACGGAGGACAGGTCGTGGGTGTCGCGCGGCCTCAGGCCGGATTTCTTGAGCGCATCGATGAACTTGGCCGACGTGCCGAAAATGTCGAACTTCTCCTCCGCGGCAAAATCGAACAGCACGTTTCCCGACGGGTAGAAGGGCGAGCCGTCGTAGAGCATGAGCGTCGCGCCGGACGCGAGGCCGGTCATCAGCCAGTTCCACATCATCCAGCCGCAGGTCGAGAAGTAGAACAGCCGATCGCCGTCCTTGAGATCGCAGTGCAGGCGCTGCTCCTTCAGATGCTTGAGCAACGTGGCGCCCGCAGCATGGACGATGCATTTCGGCGCGCCCGTGGTGCCGCTGGAAAACAGGATGTAGAGCGGATGATCGAAGGGAAGCTGCGCAAAATCGATCTCGCCCGGCGCATGGGGCGCGACGAAGTCGTCCCATGTGACCGCCCCGTCCATGCCGCCCGCCACTTCCGCGGCGCGGTCCAGGTAGGACACGACCGCGATCTTCTTTACCGACGGCAGGCTGGCCGCGACACTGGCCAGTTTTCCCGAGATGTCGATGGTCTTGCCGTTGTAGTAGTACCCGTCGCTGACGATCAGCAGCACGGGGTCGATCTGGCCGAACCGGTCGAGAATGCCGCGTTCGCCGAAATCGGGCGAGCAGGACGACCAGACCGCGCCGATGGACGCCGCGGCGAGCATGGCCACACAGGTCTCCGGCATGTTGGGCATCACCGCGGCGACACGGTCGCCGGCCGACAGGCCCATGTCCAGCATGGCCTGGCGCACCCGCGACACGTCGTCGTGCAGGGCGGACCAGCTCACGCGCCGTGACACCCGGTCCTCGCCCCGGAACACGAGCGCGTCCGATCCGTCCCGGCGAACGAGCAGGTTTTCCGCGAAGTTCAGTCGTGCGTCGGGAAAGAATTTCGCGCCGGGCATGCGGTCGGGATTTTCGAGCACCCGCTCGCCGCGCACGCTGGCGCGGATTCCGAAGAAATCCCACAGTGCGCCCCAGAACGTCTCCGGCTCATCGAGCGACCAGGCATGAAGCTCCCCGTAACTCCCGATCCCGAGCCCGTGATCCTGATTGACCCGGGTGCGGAAGGCTTCGAGCACCGATTGCGAAATCTGCCGGTCGTCGGGCGACCAGAGCGGCGTTGCCATGGGTTTCTGTCTCCGTGGTTCTGCAATGTGCGGTGCACATTATAGTCAAGCCCGCGACGAGCCAAACCCCGTTTGGTATCGGTTGCGGCGAATTGCGCGCATTGTTCCTGACAGGGCAAATCACGCTATACTGGCCATCCGGCGTCCGTTCCAGGCCCGACGCCGCCCGTACCGAACGAAGCCACGAGATCACCGAAAATGATGCGCCTTGTCAAAATCCTCCTCGCCCTCGTCGTCCTGCTGGTCATTGCCGTCATTGCCCTGCCGTTCCTGATACCGACAGACACGATCACGTCGCAGGTTGTCGCCACCGTGAAGGAAAAGACCGGGCGCGAACTGAAACTGGGCAGCCAACCATCGCTGTCCTTCTTCCCGAGGCTCGCGTTCGAGGCGCAGAACGTCTCGCTCTCCGACCCCGGTGGTTTCGAGCGCGGCGCGCTGATCTCGATGGACGAGATCAAGGTCGACCTTGAACTCATGCCCCTGCTGAGCGGCGAGTACAACATCGACAAGTTCATCCTGGTCAAGCCGGTGATCGACCTCAAGGTCGCCGAGGACGGCAGCGTCAACTGGGACGTGAGCGGTCCGCAACAGGCGTCCGGCGAGAACGCCGCGCCGGCCACGGACCCGTCTTCCGGCGGCGGCAGCGGGCTGGCCAATCTCCGGCTCGGTCAGATCGAGATCTCCGACGGGCGCATCCACTACTCCAACGCCACCGACGGGACCAAGGACGCGCTTGAGAACGTCAACCTGTCCGTGGCGCTGAAGGATATCGCCAGCCCCTTCGAAGCGAAGGGTTCGGCGGTCTGGAACGGCGAGAATTCCGACCTCACCGTCCGCGTCGGTTCGCCCAAGGCCCTCATGGACGGGCAGGCCACCGAATTCGCCATCTCGCTTGAGTCCAAGCACGTCAAGACATCATTCGACGGAACGCTTACGCCGGAAAACGGGGGTGGTCTGACCGGACAGATCGAGACCAGCACGCCGTCGATCCGGGCGCTTGCCGAATGGGCGCGGCGTCCTATGGCGCCCGGCAACGGGCTAGGTCCGTTCAGCGTCAAGTCGAAGATCAACTTCGCTGACGCGACGGCGACGCTTTCGGACGCGGAGATCTCGCTCGACGGCATGAACGCGAGGGGCAATGCGGTCGTCGCCTTTGCCGGAGAAAGGCCGAACATACGAGGCAGCCTGGGTGTCGACCGGATCGATATCAACAAATATCTGGGTGGCGGTGCCGGCGGCAGCGGCGGCGGGACGTCTTCGAGCTCGGGCGGCACCGGCGGCTGGAGCGACGCGCCCATCGACTTCTCCGGCCTCAGGGCCATCGACGCCCAGCTTCAGCTGTCGGCGTCGCAAATCCTCTTCCAGAACATCAAGATCGGCAAGAGCGGTCTCGCGGTGAACATCGCCGGCGGCGTGCTGTCCGCGAAACTGACCGAACTCGCGCTCTACGGCGGACAAGCGACCGGAGCCCTGAAGCTTGACGGGGCGAAGAAGACCCAGTCCGTCGCGGCGTCGGCGTCGATCGGCGGCGTCCAGGCGCATCCCTTCCTGACCGACGCGATCGGGCTGACCTGGCTCGAAGGTGCGGGCAAGCTCACCTTCAACGTGGCCGCAAGCGGCGCCAGCCAGCGGCAGCTCGTCTCCACGCTTGGCGGAAAGGCCGCGGTCGTCTTCAGCGACGGGGCGATCCGGGGCATCAATATCGCCCAGATGGTCCGCACCTTGGGCACCAGCATCATCACGGGCTGGCAGGGCGGTGCGGCGCAGAAGACCGACTTCAGCTCGTTCTCCGCCAGTTTCGACATCAAGAACGGCGTCGCCTCCAACAGTGACCTCCAGCTCGTCGGTCCGCTGGTCCGGCTGACGGGTGCGGGCAGCATCAACATGCCCAAGCAGAGTCTCGCCTACAAGGTGCGCCCCAAACTCGTGGCCTCGCTGGAAGGCCAGGGTGGTGAGACCGACCTCGCCGGGCTCGACATTCCCATCAAGATCGACGGGTCGTGGTCCAATCCCCGGATCTATCCCGACATCGCGGGCATCCTCGAGAATCCCGAGGCCGCCTTCAAGCAGCTCAAGGGCCTCGGCAAGGGGGTCGGCGGCGGTGTGAAAGACGCCATCAAGGACGGGAACCCGGAAAAGGTCCTGAAGGACCTGACCAAGCCCAAGAAGGGCGGCGACGACCCGATCGGCGGCGTGCTCAAGAAGCTGTTCTGACAGTAGAACTTCAAACCGGCACAGATTGTGACCGGACGGGGAAATGCGGTAAACTCAAGGCGTGACTCACTTGCACCGGTCTCCGGCCACCGGCCGGGCGCGAAATCACGGGCAACGATTTCATGCTGTACCGACTTGCCGCAACGGTGACCAAAATCGGGCTGGCGTCTCTGATCGTGGGCGTTCTCCTGTCCATGCTCGACATAACCGCGGAACAGGTGCTGACCGATCTCGGGATCACGCCGGAACGGGTTCTGTCGCTGCTGCAGCGCGGCGTCGACTGGGCCCTGCCCCATCTCATCCTGGGCTCCATCGTCATTGTGCCGGTGTGGCTGATCATCTACCTTTTCCGTCCGCCACGCGGCTGACACGCCCCGGACGTCTTTCGGGACGTGGCCGCCGGGCCAAGTTCCGGAGGTTTCATCGTGGACCCACGCCTGACGATACTCAACGGCCCGAACCTCAACCTGCTCGGCGAGCGGGAACCCGAGATCTACGGCACCACAACCCTGGCTGATATCGAACGGGCCTGCCGTTCCTTCGCCGCGACGGCCGGGGTCGATCTGGTTTTCCGGCAATCGAACCACGAAGGAGAACTCGTCGACTGGATTCAGGAGGCGCGCGGAAACGCGGACGCCATCATCATAAATCCCGCCGGCCACTCGTTCGGTTCGGTCCCCATTCTCGACGCGCTCAAGACGTTTTCGGGCCCGGTGATCGAATTGCACATCTCGAACGTTCACGCCCGGGACGAAAACCACAGGCACTCGATCCTGTCTCACGCGGTCACGGCCGTGATCTGCGGCGCGGGCGCCTATGGCTACATCCTCGCGATGCAGGCGGCACTCCAGCTCTCCGGCAAGCTTCCGGATGGATGGCCCGGCGGCGGCGGCGCCAAGTGATCGCGTCTCGAAGCCTCCGGTCGCGCCTTCCGGGCCGGGGCGGCTTCGTGATATAGGAGAAACGGCCTGCCGACAGGGCCGGGCAGATGCGCATCGGGACATGAGAAAAGAATGATCCGGGTCCAGGAACAGCCGTTCGATACCGCCGCGGAAATGAAAAATCTCCGCGGAAGCAATACGAAAATCGGGGCGACCGCGTGTTTCATCGGCACGGTGCGGGAACTGTCGGGCGACCGGGCCATCGACACGATGACGCTCGAGCACTACCCGGGCATGACGGAGAAGGCGCTGGGCGAGATCGAGGCCGAAGCGCGCGAGCGCTGGCCGCTCGAAGCCAGCCTGATCGTTCACCGGTACGGCACGCTCGAACCGGGCGACGACATCGTGCTCGTCATCACCTGTTCCGCACATCGCCAGGCGGCCTTCGAGGCGTGCGCTTTCCTGATGGACTGGCTGAAGACCAAGGCGCCGTTCTGGAAACTCGAGGCCTCCGGTACGGCGGCCGACTGGGTGGACGCGCGCAGCGAGGACGACGCGGCCGCGGCGCGCTGGCAGACGTCCCGCGGATGAAAGCGGACCGCGCATGAACGATTCCGCCGGCGGTTTCGGCGAAGCCTTCGCACTGATCCTTTCGCTCGACCCGGACCTCGTCGAAATCGTCCTGCTTTCCCTGCGCACGAGCCTCACGGCCGTGGCCATCGCCGCGCTGATCGGCATACCCCTCGGCGCCCTGCTCGCGGTGTCCCGGTTTCCCGGCCATACGATCGTCGTCGTCCTGCTCAACGCCCTCATGGGGCTGCCGCCTGTCGTCATCGGTCTTTCGGTCTACCTACTGCTGTCGCGCGCCGGCCCGTTCGGCGTCCTCGGGCTGCTGTTCACGCCTGCCGCCATGGTCATCGCCCAGACCATCCTCATCACGCCGATCATCGCCGCGGTTTCACGCCAGATCTTCGCCGATCTCTGGAGAGGATATCGCGAGCAGATGGTGTCGTTCGGCGCGACGCGGCTGCAGACCGTGGCGACACTGGTCGTCGACGGCCGCGACCGCCTCGCCACCGCCGTGCTGGCCGGTTTCGGCCGGGCCATCGCGGAAGTGGGCGCGGTCATGATCGTCGGCGGCAACATCGAACACGCGACACGGGTGCTCACGACCGCCATCGCGCTCGAGACGAGCCGCGGCAAACTCGATCTCGCCATCGGACTGGGGATCGTCCTGATGGTGATCTCGCTGGCGGTCAACGCGGCGATCTATGTGGTCGCCCTGGGGCGGGAGGAGACGGCCAGATGAGCATCCTGCCGCTCCGCCTCGAGAACCTTAATTTCGAAGCCGCCGGCCGGACCCTCATTTCGCAGATCACGCTCGAGATCGACAGCGAGGCGCTGACGATGATCGTGGGGCCGAACGGGGCCGGCAAGAGCCTCCTGCTGCGGCTTTGCCATGGCCTGCTGGCGCCCAGCACCGGCCGCGTGACCTGGGCGGGTCCGGACGCAGAACGGAGCCGCGAGCGGCAAGCCATGGTCTTCCAGAGGCCGGTCGTGCTCAACAGGTCGGTGGAACGCAATGTCGAGTACCCCCTAAAGCTACGTGGAATGGCGCGAAAGGAGCGCCGCGCCCGCGCCCGGGACGCGATGGAACGCACCGGCATCACCCATCTCGCCGAACGCCCGGCGCAGGTCCTCTCCGGCGGCGAACAGCAGAAGCTGGCGCTGGCCCGGGCCTGGACCACGGAACCGGACGTGCTTTTTCTCGACGAACCGACGGCCAGCCTCGATCCGAAAAGCACGCTGGATGTCGAGCGCCTGATCACGGACTTTCACGCGTCGGGCATCAAGATCGTCATGACGAGCCACAACCTGGGACAGTTGCGGCGGCTGGCCGACGACGTCATCTTTCTGGCCGACGGCAGGGTCCGCGAACGGGCGGAAACGCTGGCTTTCCTCTCCGGGCCGAGGACGGCGGAAGCCCAGGCCTACCTCGCGGACGAACTGGCCGTCTGACCGTCTACAGGAGCGCACCGGGGCATGAGACGCCTGATCGACTGGTGGGCCACGATCGTTCTGGCCGCGGGACTTCTGTGGGCGCTGTCGATGCTGCCCGCCGGGAAGATGACCGGCCGTGCCGAGGTGATCGACGGCGATTCCCTGCGTCTGGGAAACGAGGAGATCAGGCTGTTCGCCATTGACGCGCCCGAGGCGCGCCAGACGTGCACGGGCCGGAGCGGCAAACGTTGGCCCTGCGGACGGGCCGCGACCCGGGCGTTGCGCGCCCTGGTCCGCGGTCGCGACGTGGTGTGCTCGGGAGACGAGCGCGACCGCTACCAGCGCCGTGTCGCGGTCTGCAAGGTGGCCGGCAGGGACATTGGAGCCGAGATGGTCGAACGGGGTCACGCGATCGCCCTGCGCGGCATATCGACCGCCTATGTGGCGGAAGAAGCGGATGCCCGGGCCGCACGCCGGGGCATCTGGTCGGGGCGCTTCACCGAGCCGCGGATCTGGCGCGAACGCAACCGAACGCGATGAAAGGCGGCCGGCCCACGGGACCGGACGGCCTATTTCGTCAGCGCGACATAGCTGCCGTCCCAGTCCGCCGGCGGGGGGTCGTGACGAAAGACCTCGAGCCGCTCCCGGTAGAGATCGTAAAGCCCTGTCAGGCCGTCGAAGCCTTTTTCCGAGCATTCGTCCAGCGCCGCGGCCGCCTCGTCCCACCTGCGGTCGCGATAAGCGGAAAGCATGCGTTCATGCGCGCCGACCAGGTCGGCGAAACGCGGGTCGAGCGCCACGGATTCGTCACCGAGGATGGTGTAGATGCGCACCGCGCGTTCCTTGCCCTTGACGCTGATCAGGTCGAGTTCGACGAACGCGAACCCGTCGACCTGTTCGACGGTCGTCTCGTTGACGACGACGGTCTGTCCGTAGGTCTTGCTCTGGCCCTCGAGCCGGGAGGCGACGTTCACGTTGTCGCCGATCACCGAGTAGTCGAACCTCTGATCCGATCCCATGTTGCCGACGCAGCACTCGCCGGTGCTGATGCCGATGCCGATACGGATCGGCATGTGGGGCCGGCCTTCGGCCCGCGCCTCGCTCTCGAGCGTCCGGTTGAGATCCTCGAGGGCGTCCATCATCTGGAGAGCCGCACGGCAGGCGTGACGCGCATGATCGTCGTCGTCGAGCGGGGCGTTCCAGAACGCCATGATGCAGTCGCCCATGTACTTGTCGATCGTCCCGCCCTCGCGCAGGATGATGTCCGTCATGGGCGTGAGAAACCGGTTCACGAGGCGCGTGAGGTCCTCCGCATCGAGCCCCTCGGATATGCCGGTGAAGCCGCGGATGTCGCAGAACATGAGGGTCATGTCGCGCATTTCGCCGCCGAGCACGAGCCGTGAGGGATCTTCGGCCAGCTTGGCCACGAGGTCGGGCGACATGTAGCGGCTGAAGGCGCTGCGCACCTGCCTGCGTTCCGATTCCGAACGCAGATAGACCGACAGCGTTCCGAAGACGTAGATCGCCCCCGCGACGAGCGACGGGTAGAGCGGATCCAGCAGCAGGTTGTTGCGCGTGAACACGTACCAGGACGCGAACATGATCGCGACGATCGTCGACAGACCGAGCACCGCACTCCATTCCGCGCCGACCCACAGGATGAGCACAGCGAGCATGACCCCGACGAGGACCATGTAGAAGAGTTCCAGGGCCAGCGCGTAGTCCGGCCGGATGAGGAAGCCGCCCGACATGATCTGCTCCAGGGCCTGGGCGTGAACCTCCACGCCGGGGACGGACGCATCGAGCGGCGTCGTCCTCAGATCGAACAGGCCCGCGGCACTGGTTCCGATAATGATGATCCGGCCGTTGATCTCGTTGGGATCGGCTTCTCCGGTGAGTACCTTCCAGACCGGGATGAACCGCCGCGGCTCATGCCTGGTGAACTTGAGCCAGACCTGGCCTTCGTGATCGGTCGGGACCTCGAACGCGCCGATCTTCAGCGAAACGAGCCCCGTGCTCGATCCGTAGGCCTGTTCCCCGCTGGCGTTGGACGACTTGACGATGAACGTGCTCGCACCCTGGGCGACGCGCAACGCCTCGGCGGAAAGCGACGGGAAGAGCCTGTCGCGCACCCTGAGCAGCATCGGCACGCGACGGATTGTCTGGTCAATGTCCGGCGTCCAGTTGAGCGAACCCAGGCCGATACCGGCCTTCTCGATGTCCTCCAGGTTTCTCAGGATGCCCCCGAACTGGGGAACGAAATGCCGGGGATCGTCTCCGGCGTGGGCGAAGGCCGCCTTGGCTTCTGGCAGCCCCGATTTGCTGTCATTGTTGAGCACCAGCCCCATCACGACAGGTGCCTCCGCCAGGGTCTGCGCAAAGACTTTGTCATACGACGGCAGGTTGGCCGCGTTGCGGATGAAGTTCTCCGTCTCGTCGGAACGCGGCAGGAACTTCAGCGAGTTTTCGGGCGAGGTCCGATCGGGTTCGGAGAACACGACGTCGAAGGCGATCGTGGCCGCGCCCATGGCGACAAGCTGCTGGACAAGCTGCGCCATGACCGTGCGCGGCCAGGGCCACTGGCCGATGCGGCGCAGGGATTCCTCGTCTATGTCGACCACGCGTACGGGCGCATCGGGATTGTAGACGCGGGGATCGGACCGCTGGAAGAAGTCGAAGAACAGGGCCCGGGTCTGGGCGACGGGGGCCGGATCGTAGATGCGCAGGACGATCGCCGCGAACAGGATCGACGCCATGCCCAGTATGTAGCCCAGCCGCTTTCTCATGCGGTCCACTTATACATGGACCGCCTGCGACGTACAGCAACCTGAAGACGTGATGCCGGCCGCGGGCTACCTGCGGGTAACGGTCGGGCTACTTGATGATGTAGCCGTTGCCGCCGCCGGTCTGGCCACCGGGTGTTCCGCCGCCACCGCCGAAGTCCGGCGAATCGAACAGATCGGGCAGTTCGGAAAAGTTGTTGAGCGTGTTGCGGCCGATCAGCGGATTGGGCACGCCGCGCACGATGCTCCAGAACGAGCCGGACCACGGCGCCGGACCAAGTATGCTGCCGTCGCGCTTGACGATGATGTAGTTGCCCGGCCGGTTGACCGTCGCCGTCCTGCCGGAATTCGCGCGGAAGATCACGGCCCCTTCGGACAGGACCAGGATCAGGTACTGGCTGTTCATGAACATGTCGAAAATCGTGCCGCGCACACCGACGACGCCAAACGGCGTGCGGATCCGGTAGGAGTTCTTCCGCGCATTGCCGGTGACGAACCGGAAGGCCCCCTTGGTCGCGTTGAACACGATCTTCCCGGCACGCTTGCCGGGGTCGTAGACATACTTGTCGAGGACGACTCTCGACTGGGGACCGACGGTGAAGGCGGTCTCGTCGGCAAAAAGGAACTGCGCGTTGCTACGTGCGCGGGTCTGGATGACCTGGTTCTGGAATACGCTGTCGCCGGACTTGAGTCTCTTGGCCGAACCGCCGACGGTTCCCGAAACCTGATTGGTGACGGCGGCGGTGACACCGATCTTCGACGCGGAGTATGCGGAACCCGCCGAGAAGAGAGCCAACGCGGCGGACAATCCGACAACGGACAAACGGTGAATCATCATGACACCTTTCCCACCTCAGGCGCCACAAAACCGCGCCTGCGGCGAGCGCCAATCCGTTTTCACGTAAGGTTTCGCCAGAGGTTTTTCAACCTGCAGGGTTTTCGCGGGGTGGCCCCTCAGCAGTCGGGCGTACAGATGTAGCCGCCGCCACCACCACCGGTGTCCTCGACTTCCGGCGGATGGTTCGTGTTGTCGAGCGCATCGTTCAGGTCGGAGGGTGAGAAAGTGGACGGCCGATCGGAGAAGTTGTTGAGCACTTCGCGCCCGAACAACGGGTGGGGCACGCCTTCCTTGATCGCCCAGAACTGCCCGCCGCCATTGTCGAACGGACCCGAATACGTGCCGTCGGGATTGACGATGAGAACCGTGCCGGGATCGTTCATCAGGACCGTTTCACCGTTCTGCAATGTCACCTCGACCGCGCCTTCCGTCAGCAGGATCAGCAGGCGGCCGAACTCGTCGATCAGCCAGTCGAAGATTGTGCCGCGCACACCGATGAGCGCGACCGGCGTCTTGATCTTGTAGGACGACGACTTGGCGTTGCCGGTCACGAAGCGGAAAGCGCCCTTCGTCGTGTTGAAGACGATGTCGCCGACCTTCTTTTCGGGATCGTAGACGAACCTGTCGAGGGTCACCTGGGAACCGGGACCGACCGTCAGCGCCGTTTCGTCTTCGAACAGCAACTGGGCGGAGCTGTCCTGCCCGGCGGCGATGAGCTGGTTCTGGAAGACACCGTCGCCACTGGAGAGTTGTCTGGACGCACCGCCGAGGCTGCCGGACACGGTGTTGCGGACAGCCGCCGCCACACCGATCTTTGATGCGGACACGGCGTAGCTGACAAAGCCCAGCGAACCGGTCATGACGGCGACAACGGTCAGGATGGCAGCGATCCGTTTCATCAGAACTTCCTCACGGCGCGGACACCCATCACGTGATTCTCGAAGTCTTCGAAATCGTCGTTCGAGAAGTTCTTCTCGTAACGATACTCGAACCGAAGGCTGCTCTTCGCGCCGAACACTTCCTTGAAGATGAGTTGTGCGCCGGGTGCCAGGAAATAGTCCCGTCGCTTGTCGTTCGCGTTGCGCACGTTCTGGAAATAATGGCGGTAATAGCCGGTGGTCGTCAGGCCGAAGACGATGTCCTGGAAGACGGGGACATAGTAAGCCACGTGCGCACCACCCTGCACATAGTGCCCGGGATAGAGACGGTCGGGCGTGGCCGTCGTCTGGTTGCCGCCATTGGGCTCGCTGAAGCGCAGCCTCGGAAAGGCCGCGAGCACGTCGTTGCGGAACAACACGTTCGCCCTGGACATGCGCGCAACGGCATCGATCACGATGCCGTCAGCACTGGAGTACTTGTTGCCGATATCCTGATAGGCGGCCCGGATCTCGATCTTGTCGAGGGCGCCTTCAAGAATGCCCTCGATGCCCACCTTGATGATCGCCTCGGCGATGAGCTCCTTGCCGTCCAGTACGGAGTAGGACGCCCCGGCGGACGTATGCAGGCGCAGGGTGTTGCCCAGCCTGAACAGCGGGCCGGTGGTGACTTCGGCACGCCCGTAATCGAGGTCCGTCACGTCCTCGTGCAGATCCCCCAGGAACGAGCCCTCGGTGCGCCAGCGACGCCCCATGACCTTGCGCTCGTCGAGCAGCGAGACCTTGGCGCGGGCGGCGAAATCGTCCGGCCGCGACTCGCGATGGGTATGCTGGCGCGCATTGGTTTCGTACCGGCCGCCGATATCGACCGTCACGTCGGTGAATTCCGGTTCGAGATCGCCGCGAACCCGGTAGAAGCCCTCCTGGGCGGCTTCATTGTCCGGGTACTGGATCAGAAGCCGCTCGTAGGCGGCCAGCGCCTTGCGCGTCAGGCCCATCTCCTCGGCGAGGCGGGCATACTGGAGGTTCAGCTCGATGTCCGACGGATTGATCAGAAGCCGCACGAAAAGACTGCGCAGCTCCTCTTCGCTCGCACGCGCTTCCCCCGCCGGCATGGCCAGGGCCGCGAACACGGCGGCGACAGCCGCGAAACGCCGCAACTTTTCGAAACGTCGTGTATTTTCAGAGAGTACCCGCATACCGCGCGCGTCGTTCCCGCGAATGATTCAGCGAAACCAGACAATATCGCCGCAATACCGGGTTAACAATGGCTTTTCCGGCGATCTGGGCCGTTGCGGCGCAGAATTGCGGCCAAGGCGGTCAAAAATGTCACAGAATAAGGCGAGGCTGTGGCAGGATCAGTCCTTGGCGTCGGCTTCCGCCTGCAAACTCCTGATTTCAAACACCCTTTCAGCAATCCTGCGCGCCCTGACGCCGTCGAACCGGCCAAACAGGCGGGCATAGCCGTCGATCATGCCGTTCGCTTCGCCCGCCGAGAGGACAGGAAACTGGTGTTCCCGGAATGCCGGGTTTGCCGGATGGCCCTCGCGCCGGCCGTTGATGGACCTCGAGAGCGCGCGCAACGCGATTCGGCCGTTCTGTACCGTGCGCGTCAGCACGCCCGGCAGTTGCGGCGCCGGCCGCGCGGCAAAACCGGCCAGGTAGTCCGCGATCCTGTCGCTCGCCAGCGGACCGTCGAGCGAGGCGATGAACTGCTTAAGGAGGGTCCTGGATTTTCCGGAGTCGCTGAAGACAGGCAGCCCCCCGGCCAGCGCAGGCGCCGCGAAAAGCGGAATGTTCTCTTTTTCCGCCGCGGAGTAGCTCACGAGATTCGGCAGGTCGTCGTCGCAGACGTGGCCGCCCGGATAACGCAGGGCGATGGCCGGCACGTCGAGCATGAACGCTTCCACCGCCGTCGTGCAGGAGGAATGGACCACGCAGGCCGACGCCTTGATCCACGGCAGGACGCCACCTTCGTGGATGACCTCCACATTGTCGTGTCCGGCCGCGGCGTCGCGCCATGCGGCGTGATTCTCGGCGGGATGCGGACGCACGATGATCTTCCTGTCGGGAAAGGATCTTGCGAGTTCGGCCGGGACCTCGAGCATCCGGCGGAACATGACGCGCTTGTATTCGGCCTGGTCGGTGTTGAAGCCGATCCGGTCGTTCGGATGGAGTTCGTTGATGTCGCCGCCTTCCTTGAAGCGCGTGCGCTCGGGAAAGATGTTGTTGGTGGACCCGAAGTTGCTGTTGAGCAGGATGAAGCGGCCGTATCGCTGCCGCAGTTCCTCCGCCTCGATATCGATCGACGCGTGAAACTCGGGCCGCAGCAGGTCGGCTCGGGGATTTCCGAGGACGTGGACGGGAATGTCCATGTCGTCCAGCGCATCGCGCCACATCTCGGCATTGTCCTCGCCCCAGGCGATCAGTTCGGACACGAGCCGCACGGTGTCGTCGTTCCAGCGCCGGCCGATGTAGATGTCGCGGGTGAGGTAACAGATCGCCTCCTCGTCCCAGGCGACGATCTCGTGTCCGAAATTCCTCGCGGACACGAAATGACGCATCGTCTGGCGCGTCAGCCCCTTGGCGACATAGACCGACTGGGGAAACCGTCCGGCCATCATGTCGAGTTCCGTTCGCTGGCCGAGGTAACAGGGGACGCCGCGCTCGGCGAGACAGCAGGCCAGGAGCAGCTTTGCGTCGAATTCGCGGACACGGATCTCGGCGGGCAACAGGACCGGCCGTACAGTCATTCGATCATCTATCCCGTCAAGTGGGTGCAGGGGCGAGGACCTTCCCGGCGGCGCGACCGCACCTTCCGCGACCGCGGCTCTTGCGAACAGCCGGTGCGCCGGTTTCGTCCCCTGGAAATCCCGCCGGTTCCGTCGCGGGTGGTTTACGGGCTAAGGCGAGATTGTGTCAAGGCGGACGCCACCCCGCGGGCGATTTCGCAGGCCCCTTGCCGACAGCTTGCATGGTGGCCGGTTTTGGGCAACAAACGCCGGGCCGGTCAGTGCACCGGAAACCACCACGCTTACCGATCGCCGGACAGGACATGCAGAACAACCAGAACCTCGTCGCCATCCTTCAGCAGGGTTTCGAACGCGCGCCGGAGAAGACCGTCTTCTCGGCCGGCGGAGACGAGATCAGCTATGCCGCGTTCGGGCAGATGATCGGCCGGATGGCCAATGCGCTGGCCGCGCTCGGCGTGGGACCCGGCGACCGGGTAACGGCGCAGATCGAAAAATCGATCGGCAACATCTGCCTCTACCTGGCGACGCTGAAATGCGGCGGCGTGTTTCATCCGCTCAACACGGCCTACACGGCCAGCGAGGTCGAGTTCTTCGTTTCCGATGCCCGCCCGACGCTGCTCGTCGTACCGCAGGCCGTCGTCGCCACGGTCGCGCCCATCGCCGAGGCCAACGGCGTCAAACACGTCATGACGATTGAAGCCGACGGGTCAGGCAGCATCGTCGACCTCGCGGCCGAGTCGTCGGCCGAACATACGACCGTCGAACGCACCTCCGACGACCTCGCCTGCCTGCTCTACACGTCGGGCACCACCGGCCGGTCCAAGGGGGCCATGATCACCCACGGCAATCTGGTCAGCAATCTCGTCACCCTGAACGAGGCCTGGCGGTTCTCGCCCGACGACGTGCTGCTCCACGCGCTGCCCGTCTTCCATGTCCACGGGCTGCATATCGCCACGCACCTGGCGCTCTACAACAGCTGCACCATGCACTGGCTCGACCGTTTCGACGCCGGCCGGATCGTGAGCCTGCTGCCCTCCTCCACGGTCATGATGGGCGTCCCCACCTTCTACACCCGGCTCCTGGGGGACGCGTCGTTCTCGGCGGAGACCTGCCGCAACATGCGGCTGTTCATTTCCGGGTCGGCACCGCTCCTGGCCGAGACGCACCGCGAGTTCGAAGCCCGCACCGGCCACCGGATCCTCGAGCGCTACGGCATGACGGAAACCGGCATGATGACGTCGAACCCCTATGACGGCGAACGTCTCGCCGGCACCGTGGGCTATGCGCTGGACGGCGTGGACATCCGCATCGCGGACGACGACGGCCGCGAGGTCGAACGCGGGGAGATCGGCGTGATCGAGGCGCGCGGCCCGAACATATTCGCGGGCTACTGGAACCTGCCCGAAAAGACCGCGGAGGAGTTCCGCACCGACGGCTATTTCGTGACGGGGGATCTCGCCCGGATGGACGACGACGGCCGCATCACCATCGTCGGGCGCGCCAAGGACCTCATCATTTCAGGCGGCTTCAACGTCTATCCCAAGGAGATCGAGGAGGTGCTGGACGACATGGAGGAGGTTTCCGAGTCCGCCGTCATCGGCATCCCCCATCCGGATTTCGGCGAAGGTGTCGTCGCGGTGGTGATCCCGGCGGCCGGCGGGAACGCGCCGGACGAAGCGGACATCATCGGACGGCTCGGGGAACGTCTGGCGAAATTCAAGGTGCCGAAAAGGGTGTTCTTCGAAGAGGCCCTGCCCCGCAACACCATGGGCAAGGTGCAGAAAGCCGCGCTGCGCGATCGCCACGCGAAGATCTTCTCGCCCTGAACCGCTGCTAGCATGGCCCGGCGGCACTACGATCTTCCCTCGCTCACGACGCTGGCCGTCTTCGAGGCCGCCGCGCGGAACCTGAGCTTCAAGCAGGCCGCCCTCGAACTCAATGTGACGCCGGGCGCGGTGAGCCGGCAGATCAAGGCCCTCGAGACCGAGCTTTCCACCAGGCTGTTCGAACGCCTGCACCGTGGCGTCATGCTGACCGGTGACGGGGCCGACCTCTACGAAGCCGTCGGGGACAGTTTCGCGAGGATGAGCGTCGCGGTGCATGCCATCCGGTCACGGGACCTGGAGGCGAACATCACCGTGGGGGCGACCACCGCCTTCGCGTCGCTGTGGCTCATGCCGCGGCTCAGCGGGTTCTGGCGGTCCCACCGCGACGTCACGATCAATCACGTGATCTCGGACCACGCGCGCGACATCGACACCGCCCAGGTCGACCTGCGCTTCAGATACGGCACCGGGCACTGGCCGGGCGACACGGCAAGCCTGCTTTTCGACGACCGCATCTACCCCGTCGCCGGGCCGGAATTCGCCGGAGAGAACGTGCCCGAGACGCTCGAAGACCTCCTCGGATTGCCGCTTCTTCAGCTGAACAGCGCCGATCCGACATGGATCGACTGGCCGGACTGGTTCGCCGCGCTCGGCATCAGCGAGCGGCCGCGCAAGGTGCGGTCCTTCACCAATTACGGCGTCGCGCTGCAGGCCGCCCAGGACAACCAGGGCGTCGTCGTGGGGTGGCACGGCCTCGTCGCGCCGCTCATCGCCCAGGGACGGCTTCAACGGCTGGGAACCTGGGAGATCGCCGCGCCGGGCTCGCATTACGTGACCTGGAGTGCAGACAGGCCGCTCGACGAAGCCGCCCAGGCGCTGAAAGACTGGCTTCTGGAGGTGGATCCCGCACTCATCGATTGATCTGAGGTAAACTCAACGCGCCACGTTGTCCTATTGATCGCGGCGGCTGCGGCAGCCAGACTGACGGTTCGTGCCAGGTCTGGAGTGTTTGCCATGTCCATTGTCGACACCGCGCTTCTGCAATCCGTCACCCGCCCCGTCGCCGCCGCCAACGGCCTGCCCAACGGGTTCTACACCGACCCGGAGACCTTCGAGATGGAATGCGAGCGCGTGTTCCGGAAGAACTGGTCGCTGATCGGGTTCGGCAAGGACGTTCCGGAACCGGGGGACGCCAGGCCGGTCGACTTTCTCGGCATGCCGCTGCTGCTGCTGCGCACGCGGGACAACGTTCTCAGGGTGTTCCAGAATGTCTGCCGGCACCGCGGCATGATCCTCGTCAAGGAAGCCGGATCGCTCAAGGGCGTCATCCGCTGTCCGTACCACTCGTGGTGCTACTCCCATGACGGCGCACTCGTCACCACGCCGCACGTGGGCGGGCCCGGGCGCAATTCCGACGAGGCTATCAAGCGCGAGGAACTCGGCCTGATCGAGGTCCGGTCGCACGTCTTTCTCGACGGGATCTACGTCAATGTCTCGGGCGACGCCGAGCCGTTCGAGACCTATGCGGGCGGCGTCCTCGACCGCTGGGCCGAATTCGCCGACCGCCCGCTCTATCACGGCGGCCCGGATTCGTCGTTCAGGCTGGAACTCGACACCAACTGGAAGCTGGCGGTCGAGAACTACTGCGAGAGCTACCATCTGCCCTGGGTACATCCCGGCCTCAACAGCTATTCCCGGCTCGAGGATCACTACAACATCGTCGCCAGACGCGCCCATTCCGGCCAGGGCACGGTCGTCTACAACCCTTCCCCCGACGAGAGCGGGCGCGCCTTCCCGTTGTTCGAGGGTCTTTCGGACAAGTGGGACACCGGCGCGGAATATATCGCGCTCTATCCCAACGTGCTGCTCGGCGTGCACAAGGACCACGTCTTCAGCATCCTGCTGGAGCCGCGCGGCCATGACCGCACGGTCGAGCACGTGGAGATCTACTATGCCCGGCCGGAGGCCGCCGGCCCGGACTTCGCGGACCTGCGTGCGCGCAACACCGCCATGTGGAAGGAGGTCTTCATGGAAGACGTCGGCGTGGTGGAGGGCATGCACAAGGGCCGCAGCGCGCCGGGCTTCGACGGCGGGCGCTTCGCCCCCGCCATGGACGAGCCGACACACTGTTTCCATGACTGGGTGGCCCACCAGTTCGGCACGGGCTCATGACCCGGGACGACGCGGCACTGGCGCGGCTCGACGCGTGCGTTCTGGACGCCCACGCATCCGGCGCAGGCTGCGGCGCGCTCGCCGGTCTCTATCGCAAGGGCGGTGAACTCCACCTGAAGGCCGGACGCACGGATGCCGCCTGTTTTGCGCTGACCCACGCCTATGTCTATGCGCTGGAAGCGGGCGACGCGTCCTTGTCCGACGCGGTCGGCGCGGTGCTGAAAGCCCACGGCCGTCTCGACTGAGGCGCGGGATCGGCCCGGAACAGGGACAGACCCCTGGCCTACGGCGCAGCGCCGGTCAGCCAGGCGAAAGCCCGCACGTCGCCTGGCCCCACCCCGACCACCGCCTGTGGCACGGCGAAGAAACGGAAGCCCTCCACCGGCAGGGCGGAGAGGCCGGACAGGCCCTCGACGACCGGAATGCCGGCCTCAAGCAGGACGGCCAGCGCCTTTCCGGCGCCGTGCGCCTCGACACCTGAGACCGGCGCGTCCATCCCGACGAGTGCAGCCCCGTCATCGCGCAGGTATTCGGCCGCCCGCACGGTCAGGTATGGACTTGCGAGGCGGTGGCCGAGCGTGCCCCGGTCATCGCTCCACCCGGTTTCAACAAGCACCGCCCGTTCTCCGACATCATGGGCGGCAAGCGCCATCCAGTCGATCGCGGGGTCGTCGTGGCCTGGCAGCCGCACGACAAGACCGGACAAGGCCGCCAGGCGGTCCAGCGCCGTCGCTTCATCGTCGCCACCCGCTTCCGGATTGCGAGGCGGGACCGTGACCCGGGGGCGGGGGCCGGCATGTGCAGCACCGTTGTCCGTACCACCAGACGACGGACGGCCGAGATCGACGATGCGTGAAATGTCCGGCGATGTTGCCGGGCCGGGCGCCCGGCGGCGCTTGTGCGGTTCCTCGATGATCCGCCGGTTGAGAATTCGGGTCCGTCCGACCATCAGCAGCCGCATGTCGCGAATGATGGAGGCCGCAAGTTCATCGTCGGAGATGTCGTCACCGTCGATGTCGAGCCGGAAGCCGTGCCCGGCGAGCCCGCCGCCATTCGAGAAATCGATCTCGAAATCGAAACACACCCGTTTTTCTGTCATTGTCCCGGTCGCTCCCCGTCCCTTGTCGCTCTTCTGGCGCGATGCCGGCGCACCTTGGCCCGGTTGCCGCATCCCGACGCCGACGAACACCACACCCGCCGGCCGGGACGCGAATTGTCGAGAAAGAGCATCCGGCATTCGGGGCAGCGGCGGACCCGGCCGAGCTTTTCAGGACGAAGCAGCAGAAGCGCGTCCCCGGCGAGCACGGCCAGGGCGGACCGGAAGGGCGCAGCGCTAATCATCTCGACCCGTCCTTCCCGCAACACGGGCCGGAAAACCGCGCCTGCCGCCTCGCGATTGACGCGGTCCACGGCGTCCGCTGGCCAGGGCTTAGACTCGACGGCGGACAAGAGCAGCGTACGGACCGCCTCGCGCAGGGCGAGCGCCCGCGATAGGTCGCGGCCCGTCAGATCGAGGCCTTGCACCACGCCGGCCTCGCCGAGCCAATTCGAAAGGTCGTGCGGGCTGGCAAGCAGTTCGGCCGGCTCCACGGATGCGCCGGCCAGAGTATCGATGAAATCGAGCGCCAGCGCGCCCGCGGTGAACTCGAAGGATCTCGTCATGTAACTTGTATAACAGGTTACATGAAGCTCATCAAACCCGGTCGTGCGAGGTCCCTACAAGCCCGGCACCCCGAAGTGGAGTGGAGGCCCCTCGCCGGTCCGCGCAGCCTTGCCGCACGCGCGCAGCACCTCGAGAGCGGGCGCCACGGCGGTGTTGCCGTTGTCCTCGGCCCATATGGCGTAGGCCGGATACTCGAAGACAGGCGCGTCCGCGACACGCACCAACTGTCCCGTTTCGATCAGCGGCCCGACGACGCCGGAACGGAAATATCCGCACCCGCCGGAAGCCAGGACGATGTTGAGGCCGAGTGGGCCGAAACCCGCATGAACGCCGGCTTCGGCCCAGTTCGGAAACCGCGCGGCGTGCTGCTGGGCGAACTGAGGCCCCCAGTCCACGTGGACGTAGTTCTCGGGCACCCCGCCGGAAAGCTCGACGGGACGGGGCGCGTCGGGAGACTCGACCAGAACCAGCGTCTCGCGAAACAGCAGTTCGACGACGATGCCCGATTCGTGGCGGGGCGCGTAGGTCAGCGCGATGTCGAGCGTGCCCGTGCGCACGAACTCGACCAGTTGTTCCGGCAGGCCGACGGACCCGCGCAGCGCGACCCCGTCGTCGACCCGTTTCATGCGTAGCATCCAGTCCAGCAGCAGCGGGTTCCACAGGCTCAGCTCACTGCCGACGGCCACGTATCCGCTCTTGCCGCTGGGCAGCGCGACCTGCCGCCTGGCCCGTTCCCAGACCTGTAGGAAGGACTCCGCATAGGGGAGGAACTCGTCCCCCGAGGCGGTCGTCCTGGCCCCGTTGCGGTTGCGCACGAACAAGCGCTTTCCAAGTTCGTCCTCAAGGGAGCGGATCCGCGCGCTGACCGTCGTCTGGGTCACGTTGAGCCGGTCGGCGGCCGCGGCGAAGCTGCCGCTCCTGACGATTTCGAGGAATGTCCTGATGCGATCGGTGTCCACGAGACGCCTCTTCATTAGTGCAAAATTTCCGCATTGAAACTGCAATTATATTCGTTAGACTTACTTCAAGCGATATCGAACACTTGCGTCAAGGAGCGAGACGCCGTCTCACGTTCTCGTTCACGGAGCAATGTCATGTGGTTCGAAAGCACGTTCCGACCCTCCCCCAAGCCGCCCGGGGCACCGGGTGAGCCGGTCGTCCCCGGTCTGCCGCCGGTGCTCCCGGCCGCCTGCGAACACCGGTCCGACTGCGTCTGCGCCCTGCTCCCCGCCGTGCGCCGCAGCGTCAGCCGCTTCGGCTATAACGACACGATCGTCGCCCTGGTTTCGCTGGCGGTCTACGAAGCGATCAGGTGGCGCCGGCCGGCGGCCGTGGCCCGGCTGCTGCTGGAGAACGGACGCATGCTGGAAGAAGCGGAGCTTCACATGGATGCGCCCCGGTCCCACAAGCCGCCGGAGAAGCGGTGATGGGCGCCGACAGTGAATCCGGAGCCCCGCGCGGGCGCAGACTGAGGGCGCGTGCGCTCGCCCCTCCCCAGCACGAGGCCTTCGAGGCCTTCAGCAAGGCCGTCTTCGAAGAGGGCCGGTTGCCGGAGCAGACCCGTCAGCTGATCGCCGTGGCCTGCGCGCACGTGACCCAGTGCCCGCACTGCATCGCGCATCACGCCCGGGCCGCCGCGGCGGCCGGCGCCACGCCGGAAGACATCATGGAAGCGGTCTGGGTCGCCGCAGAAATGCGCGCCGGCGCGGCAGTCGCCCATGCCAGGCACGCGCTGAAAGCCCTCGAAGACACGGGAACGGAAAGCTGATGGCCATGCCCGAAACGGCCGCGACGGAAGGCGACGCCTGGCCGCTAATGCGTGCGCGCCGTAGGGCATGGCGGGCGGAACGTCTCGCGGCACGCAAGACTCTTCCGGCGGACTTCAGACGGGAGGTCACCGGGCACATGGTGCGCACGCTTGCCAGGGAACTCGCCGCCGCCGCGCCAAGGTCTCTCGGTTTCTACTGGCCCATCAAGGGCGAACTGGACCTGCGCCCGCTGCTCCTGGATCTCATCCAGACCGGTGTGCATGCCGCCGTACCCGTGGTCGTCGAAAAGGACTGTCCCGTCGAGTTCTGGCGCTGGTGGCCGGGCATGAAGATGACGCGCGGCCACTGGAACATTCCCGTGCCCGCCGAGCGCGAGCCCGTGACGCCGGACGTGCTGATCGTGCCTCTGGTCGGCTTCGACACCGCGGGTTTCCGGCTGGGTTACGGCGGCGGATACTACGACCGCACCCTGGCGGCAGCGCGGCCGCGCCCGCTGGCCATTGGCGTCGGCCTGGAAAGCGCGCGCCTGGAGACCATCCATCCCCAGCCCCACGACATACCCATGGACACCATCGTGACCGAGGACCGGCTGTTGCGGTTTCACCGGGGTCCGGCGGTTTCCGGAAAGGCGGCCGTCGCGACCTCCGCAGTGGACGACGGGGACCCCAACGAAACCCGCAGCTACGCCTCGCCGCCCTGCCTGATGCACGAACTAAATTAGCGATTGCCGCGGTCCGTCACGCCGCGAACACCTCGTTCGAAAATTACTGTCAGGGTGAATTGGACCCGTTGGAATTCGGCACATATGTAAGCTTGGGTTCCGGTTCGGCATGCCGCTCGGCTTCCTCCGCCGTAACCCAAAGATATTTGCCGCCGATTTTGGCAAACTTCATTCCACCAAACTGCGGTGCCAGACCTTGGCTCTTCAAGAATGTGTCCAGAACTTCCAGGTCCGCCCCCGACACCCATGCGACAGGCGGATCGTCCCCTTTTTTCTTGTGGAGGGATTTCGGATTGTCCACCAACGGGCTGTCCGGAACGAGCCCGGCGACATTCGACATGAAACTTGCCCCTTCCGAGAGTTGAACCGCGACATCGCCTGACATCGGCACAGCCGCCCCGGTGAGCGCCAGTGCCGTTATGCGAATGATCGGAAAGAATGCTTTGACCCAGCCCGGATAAATTTTGAACTCCTTCGATACGGTTTTCTTGAAGGAGTATTCGGAAAGCAGCGTGATCCGAAGCCGCTTGCCGACGGGGTCCCACCCGGAACGCTTGAGCATGTGGCTCATTTCCCAGTCGACCGGTTCCAGCAGAAACGCTCGCGGGCATGGCGCTTCGACGGTCCGGGCGAGGAACTTCGCCTGAACTTCCATGACGTCGGACGATCGTTCCTGCGTGACGCTTCCGAAGCCTTCGAGCAGATGCGCCGAGGTAAACTCCTCGTCGCAGTTTTGGCAGGTATGCAGTTTTTCCCGAGACTTTTTGTGCTGCCTGACGATGAAATCGAAGTCGAACTCACCGTCGCATAGCGAGCCGTCGTTTCGTTTTGCAGGGCACCGGATCTTGTACTTCTTCTCAAGGCCGGGCCAAAACTGGAACAGTTGCTCCACGGTTCGATATAGGTCGCCAAGAAACCAGCCCGGCTGCGAACCGACGACGGTAACATTGAGCACCGGCCTTTCGGTGCCTTCGATTGAAATCAGCGCTTCGTTGCCGAACGCCTCCTCTTTCAGGAACACACCTTCCTTCCAGAACAGTCCACGCCCGACTTTGGTCCGGACGTGGTACGGCGCGGTTTGAACGGTCAGCCGGGCCATGAGGCCGGGCGCCTCGTGTCCGAGCCTGCAGACCATGCGCACGACGCCGTCGCGTTCGTCATCGGCAAGTTTGTTGTGGCGCCAGGGAAGGGGCGGCGGTAGACCCGGCACCAGTTGTGCGACAAGACTCTTTTCTCCGCCGGACCCTCGCACGACGTAGGAAATGTCGAATGCCGCCATAAGCCGGATCAGGTATGGGTGCTCCGCGACGTCGTAAATTTGCCAGTCACCCCTGCCGTGCGTCCTCCAGATCGAGTCGAGCCGGGAGTGGTCGAGCATTCCGCCCGCGGAATTGGTCGCCTCATCCTCCAGAACCTGCACAAACGCTTTGCTCAACCACTCGGCATCGAGGACGACGATATCGGCCAACTGGACGTCATTGAATGGGAGAGGCCGTCGTTCTTCCGAATTCGATGTTAAATTTTCGAGTTGGCGATTGCCGTAATAAATTGCCTTTCCAAGGCCATGCATGAACACACGCAAGAGCGTGAACACCTCGTCTGCGTCGATTATGCCTTCCTCGCTACAGATCGAAGAAAACTCGCGGTAACGCAAATAAGGTCGTTCTATTGCGAACTGCAAAGCACGGTCCCGTGCCGCGCGCCACGCTGGTGAAAACGGCTCTCCCATCGTCGGCAACGCAGCGGCGTGGGCTGCAATCATGCCTCTCAGTTCCTGGATATTGTCGCCCCGGTCACTGTCGATGGAAATTTCGTCGACAATCATCCCCTGCAAGTCCTCCGGGAGGCTGTCGCGACCATAATCAGGCAGATATTGAGGGCTATCCTTCGGTGAATGGGTAGCCACCATGATGACACGTGCGTTGCCACCCGTTCGCAAGTCGATACGCCTGAGCCACTGCCGGACCTGGCATTGCTCCGCACCCGCACGCGGGTTCCAGACCAGAAGATAGACAGAGTCTTCGCTGAAGAAGAACTGGTGGGTGATGCGATAGACTTTCTGCCCACCGAAATCCCAGGTGTTGAGTTGAATATCGGTCCCGTCGTGTTCCGGATGCGGAACCGGCAAAATGCCTCTTGCGACACCATAGGTCGTATTGTCCTCACCCACCGATTTCTGGGGATCCTCTCCTCTCAAGGCTGCAAGGGCCCAGGACTTTCCTACTTTGCCTTCACCTGTGACGAGAAGCTTGGCTTCGAATATTGACTCATGATCGCGCTGAATGGACCTGAACGCTGCGAACAACGCCGAAACGCCGCCTTCTTCCAACGCCCGCATCAGTGTTTCTGGCAGCTGGTTGCCGTCCAGATCGAGCCATTCGAGCGACGCGAGGCCGCCGATCTCCGGCGGCAGGGCCGTCAGCTGGTTGCCGTTCAGATGGAGCCCTTGGAGCGACGCGAGGCCGCCGATCTCCGGCGGCAGGGCCGTCAGCTGGTTGCCGTTCAGATCGAGCCCTTGGAGCGACGCGAGGCCGCCGATCTCCGGCGGCAGGGCCGTCAGCTGGTTGCCGTCCAGATGGAGCCATTCGAGCGACGCGAGGCCGCCGATCTCCGGCGGCAGGGCCGTCAGCTGGTTGCCGTCCAGATCGAGCCCTTGGAGCGACGCGAGGCCGCCGATCTCCGGCGGCAGGGCCGTCAGCTGGTTGCCGTCCAGATCGAGCCCTTGGAGCGACGCGAGGCCGCCGATCTCCGGCGGCAGGGCCGTCAGCTGGTTGCCGTCCAGATCGAGCCCTTGGAGCGACGCGAGGCCGCCGATCTCCGGCGGCAGGGCCGTCAGCTGGTTGCCGTCCAGATCGAGCCCTTGGAGCGACGCGAGGCCGCCGATCTCCGGCGGCAGGGCCGTCAGCTGGTTGCCGTTCAGATGGAGCCCTTGGAGCGACGCGAGGCCGCCGATCTCCGGCGGCAGGGCCGTCAGCTGGTTGCCGTTCAGATGGAGCCCTTGGAGCAACGCGAGGCCGCCGATCTCCGGCGGCAGGGCCGTCAGCTGGTTGCCGTTCAGATGGAGCGTTGCGAGCGACGCGAGGCCGCCGATCTCCGGCGGCAGGGCCGTCAGCTGGTTGCCGTCCAGATCGAGCCATTCGAGCGACGCGAGGCCGCCGATCTCCGGCGGCAGGGCCGTCAGCTGGTTGCCGTTCAGATGGAGCCATTCGAGCGACGCGAGGCCGCCGATCTCCGGCGGCAGGGCCGTCAGCTGGTTGCCGTCCAGATGGAGCCATTCGAGCGACGCGAGGCCGCCGATCTCCGGCGGCAGGGCCGTCAGCTGGTTGCCGTCCAGATGGAGCCATTCGAGCGACGCGAGGCCGCCGATCTCCGGCGGCAGGGCCGTCAGCTGGTTGCCGTTCAGATCGAGCCCTTGGAGCGACGCGAGGCCGCCGATCTCCGGCGGCAGGGCCGTCAGCTGGTTGCCGTTCAGATGGAGCCATTCGAGCGACGCGAGGCCGCCGATCTCCGGCGGCAGGGCCGTCAGTTGGTTGCCGTCCAGATCGAGCGTTGCGAGTTTCGAATTCGCAATGAGAAATGACGCGGGGAGCGATTTCACCGCGTTACACATCTTTTTGTCGGATTTGGTACGCGCAAATTTGGGCTTTTTCCTGACGGCTTCCGGATATCCCAGACATACGTGAACGAGGCCACTAATTTTGGAAGCCGAAAGCGGCAACTCGAGAAGGCCTAGTCCGGATAGATCAAGAACTGTCTTTCCTCCTCCGAGGACGACTTCAATTCTTCTTTCGGCCTCTTCAAATCCTTCAGAAGAGCCAATTTCATATACTTTTACACTCTCTTCTGAATCTGCGTCTATATCATCCATTTTTTCGTTCTATTTTATTAACTACTCCACTGTTGATCATTTTTTCAGAAAGCGAAACATCCTTCAAGACCCGAATACATGAACGACGGGTGTGTACTCCTGCCCAATCCCGTCTGAACAAAACTTGCAGTCGGGCGCTGCGGCACGATAGATAGCGTATCCTGCCCTGACATAATGGGCATCATCTCCGTCGCAACCCGGCGCCCTGATGCGGACCACGGACCGCTGGGGCGTGTTGAGGTCAAAACCCAGATCATGCTGAAACACCTCGACCGGCTCGAGTCGGAAAGCATCCACATCATCCGCGAGGTTGCCGCCGAGTTCCGCAACCCGGTGATGCTCTATTCGATCGGCAAGGATTCGGCGGTGATGCTGCATCTGGCGATGAAGGCCTTCCTGCCCGGAAGGCCGCCCTTTCCGCTGCTGCACGTGGACACGACCTGGAAGTTCCGCGAAATGATCGCCTTCCGGGACGAGACGGCGGCGCGGCTGGGCCTCGACCTGATCGTGCACATCAACCAGGACGGCGTGGCGCGCGGGATCGGACCGGTCAGCCATGGCTCCCGGCTGCACACCGACGTCATGAAGACCGAAGCGCTCAAGCAGGCGCTCGACACATACGGCTTCGACGCGGCCTTCGGCGGCGCGCGCCGGGACGAGGAGAAATCGCGGGCAAAGGAACGCATATTCTCGTTCCGCTCGCGGGCGCACCGGTGGGACCCCAAGAACCAGCGCCCTGAGCTCTGGAACCTCTACAACACGCGCGTCTCGCCCGGTGAAAGCGTCCGCGTTTTCCCGCTGTCGAACTGGACCGAACTCGACGTCTGGCAATATATCCACCGCGAGAACATCCCCATCGTGCCGCTCTATTTTGCCGCGCGCCGGCCGGTAGTCGAGCGCGACGGCGTGACGGTGATGGTCGACGACGACCGGTTGCCGCTGGAGCCGGGCGAAGTGCCCGAACAGCGCATGGTGCGCTTCCGCACGCTCGGCTGCTATCCGCTCACCGGCGCGGTGGACTCCGACGCAGCGACGGTGCCCGACATCATTCTCGAACTGCTGCAGAGCCGCAGTTCGGAACGCCAGGGACGGGTGATCGACAGCGACCAGATCGGATCGATGGAAGCCAAGAAACAGGAAGGGTATTTCTGATGCCCAACGAGGCTGCCGCGCCGCCGCGGCTCGACATCGACGCCTTCCTCGCGGCGCAGGACGCCAAGGACCAGCTGCGGTTCCTCACCTGCGGCTCGGTGGACGACGGCAAGTCGACGCTGCTCGGACGCCTGCTCTACGATTCGCGGACGGTGTTCGAGGACCAGTTGTCCGCCACCCGGACCGAGAGCCGCAAGTACGGAACGCAGGGTGCGGAGATCGACCTGGCCCTGCTCGTCGACGGCCTTCAGGCGGAACGCGAACAGGGCATCACGATCGACGTCGCCTACCGCTATTTCGAGACCGACCGCCGCAAGTTCATCGCCGCCGACACGCCGGGCCACGAACAGTACACGCGAAACATGGCGACAGGCGCCTCGACGGCGGACGTCGCCGTCATCCTCGTCGACGCGCGCAAGGGCGTGCTGACCCAGACGCGGCGCCACAGCTACATCGTCTCGCTGTTCGGCATTCGCCACGTGGTGCTGGCGGTCAACAAGATGGACCTTGTGGACCACGACGAGGCTGTCTTCGATGCCATCGTCTCGGACTATCGGCGCTTCGCCGCAGGGCTCGGCCTGGACGACGTGCGCTGCGTGCCGCTGTCGGCGCTCACCGGCGCCAACGTGTTCGAGGCATCCGGTGACATGGCGTGGTACGACGGTCCGCCGCTCATGGAAGTCCTCGAGACCATCGATGTGGTCCGGGAGCCCGAGGCCGCGCCGTTCCGCATGCCTGTCCAGTGGGTCAACCGGCCCAGCGCCGACTTCCGCGGCTACAGCGGCACCATCGCCTCGGGCGAGATCACCCGCGGCATGACGGTCGCCAGCGGACTGACGGGCAAGACGGGCACCGTCAGCCGGATCATCGGGCCGTCGGGCGATCTCGAGACCGCACGGGCGGGCCAGGCGGTTTCCGTTTCCCTCGCCGAGGAGATCGACATCAGCCGCGGCGACACCCTCGCCGACGCCGACGCGCGGTCCCACACCGCGGACCAGTTCGCGGTACATCTGGTGTGGATGGACACCGAGGCGATGCTGCCGGAACGGCCCTACCTGATCCGCTTCGCGACGGCGACCGCGACCGCGCAGATCACCGATCTCACCCACCGGGTCGACGTCAACACGCTCGACCGGCTTGCGGCCAAGACGCTCGACCTGAACGAGATCGGTTACTGCAAGATGGCGCTCGACCGTCCGGTTCCATTCGACCCCTACGCGACCAACCGCCAGACCGGGTCCTTCGTGCTCATCGACCGGATCACGAACGCCACGGTGGGCGCCGGGATCATCGACTTCGCGCTGCGCCGGGCCGACAACATCGTCTGGCACGAGATGAAGATCGACAAGTCCGCGCGCACCCGGATGAACGCGCAGCGGCCCTGCGTGCTGTGGTTCACCGGGCTTTCCGGCGCCGGCAAGTCGACCGTCGCCGACCGGCTCGAACAGAAGCTTCACGGGCTCGGCAAGCGCACCTATCTGCTGGACGGCGACAATGTGCGCCACGGGCTGAACAAGGACCTCGGCTTCACCGACGAGGACCGGGTGGAGAACATCCGCCGGGTGGCGGAGGTCTCGCGGCTCATGGTCGACGCCGGCCTGATCGTGCTGGTGTCGTTCATCTCGCCCTTCCGGTCGGAGCGCCGTCTGGCCCGCTCGCTCATGGAGGACGGCGAGTTCGTGGAGATCTTCGTCGACACGCCGCTGGAGGTCTGCGAATCGCGGGATCCAAAGGGCCTCTACAAGAAGGCGCGCGCCGGCGAGCTCAAAAACTTCACCGGCATCGACTCCGCCTACGAAGCGCCGGAAAACGCCGAGGTGGTGCTGGACAGCGCACGCGAGGACGCCGACACACTGGCCGCGCAGATCGTCGACTTCCTGCGGCGCAACGGCCGCATCTGAGAACAACGGGACCGGACGGGCAGACATGATCGAGGAGATCAAGACAGCGGCGCGCATCGCCGGCGCGCGGATCATGGACATCTACGCGGGAGATCCGCAGGCCGAGTACAAGGCCGACGGCTCGCCGGTCACCTGGGCGGACAAGGCGGCCGAGGAAGTCATCCTCGCCGCGCTCGCCAGGATCGCGCCCGACATTCCGGTCGTCTCCGAGGAAAACACCGAAAGTCACGCGCTGGCGGCGTCGGAGCGGTTCTTCCTCGTCGACCCGCTCGACGGAACGCGGGAATTCCTGCGGCGCGACGGAGCAGGATCCTTCACCGTGAACGTCGCGCTCGTCGAGAACGGCGTCCCGGTTCTGGGTGTCGTCCATGCACCCGCGCTCGACCGGCTGTTCTGCGGCGAGGCGGGCAAGGGGGCGTTCGAATGCCCCGCCCGCGGGGCCCAGGAGATCGCCGTAAGGCCGGTGCCGGCGACCGGTGCGGTGGCCGTCGCCAGCCGCTCCCACCGCGACGACGACACGAACGGGTGGCTTGAGGCGAACGGCATATCCGAGACCGTTTCCATCGGCTCCTCGCTCAAGTTCTGCCTGGTCGCCTGCGGCGAGGCCGACGTCTATCCGCGATTCGGCCCGACCATGGAATGGGACACGGCGGCGGGAGACGCCGTCCTGCGGGCGGCGGGCGGAACGGTGCTCGACCCGCACGGCAGGCTGTTCGGCTACGGCAAGGCGGACTACCGGAACGGGCCGTTCATCGCCTATGGCGGGTTCAGGCCGGTTCCGGACGCGGGCTGAACAGCGCCATCGGGGCGGACAGCCCCCGCAGGACATGCTTGCCGAGATCGTCGAGCGGCAGGCCGATCCGCCGGGCCACCGGTTCCGTGACGAGGATTTCGCGGCCCAGTTGCTTCGACAGCGCCTCGACCCTGCTGGTCTCGTTGACCGCCCGGCCGATCACCGTGAAGTCGAGCCGGTCGAGCGAGCCGACATTTCCGAAGAAGACATCGCCCTCGTGCAGCGCGATCCCCGTTCGCAGGGGGTTCCAGCCGGCGATCCGCGCGATCTCGGGCGTCGGGCTTTCGTTCAGGCGCGAGAGTGCCGCGACGGCGGCCTCGGCAGCGCGCAGGGAGGCTTCGGCCGCGGCATTGCTTCCGGCATCGTCGTCATAGGGAAAGACGGCGAGCAGTCCGTCGCCGATGAACTTGAGCACTTCGCCACCGTTGCCCTGGACGGCATCCACGAGTATGCCGAAATAGGCGTTCAGCAGGGACGTCACTTCCGGGCCGGTTAGCCGGTCCGTCAGATCGGTGAAGCCGCGCAGATCCGACGCCCATATGACCGCGCGGATGGCCTGTCCGGACCCGCGCGTGATCGACCCCTCGAGCACCTGGCGTCCGGCGGCCGCCCCCAGATAGGTATGGAGAACGTTCCCCGCGATCCGGTGCAGCGTGTGCTTGTCCACATGAAGCGCCAGCAGCCCCTGGATGCGCTTGAGCGCAGCGGCATCGTCCGGGGCGAAGCCACCCTCGCGCGACGTGGCGACGGTGATGACGTTGACGAACGCGCCGCCGGTCTGAAGGGGCATCGCGACATACTCGACGATCCCCTGCTCGGCCAGGTCCGCGATGATCGGGTAACGTTCGCGGTTCTCGGGCATGTCGCAACGCAGGCGCAGTGTCTCGCCGCGTTCCATTACCGCCACGAGCGGACTTCGCCGGTAGCCCTCCGTTTCCAGCGTCGCCATGTCGACCTGGATCTCGTCGCAATAGTCACCGAAGCGGTTCCACACCCACGAGAAGCCGCAAAGCTGCGGATGCAGGGTGCCCGCGTGAAGTGACGAACGGTCGATCCCGAACCCGGCGGCGGCAAGGCGCCACATGAGGGACTCATAGAGATCGAGCAGGTCGGTCTCGGCCGAGGCGTCG
Source organism: Hyphomicrobiales bacterium (assembly GCA_965227875.1). Taxonomy (GTDB): domain Bacteria; phylum Pseudomonadota; class Alphaproteobacteria; order Rhizobiales; family JAJFHC01. The sequence goes on along the minus strand of OZ245783.1, from coordinate 2,883,552 downwards.
CCAAGCAACCAGGCCTCGATATCCTGGGCGGTCTGGTGTCCGGGCGCGCAAGAAGGGCCGCGCTCGCTACGCCTGACCAGGGTGACGCCCTCGACGTAATCGGGGTCATGGCTGTATCCGGTGCCGTCCTTCATCGCGCCTCGAACCAAGTGTTTCGTCCTTGCTGCACAGGGTACAGGACCTCACAGGCGGAAGGAACGGAATTGCTCCCCCGGCAGGGGAAATCATTGTGTCAAAAGCAACTTCTGGTCATGCGGGCCTTTTGGCGATAAGACCGAAGAACATGATCAGTCTCTCGCCGCTCCATCTTGGCGTCCTTCTCGTTGTCTTCGGATTCTCGCTCGCGTCGGTCGCGGACGGGATCTCCAAGCTCCTGATCGGCAGCCTGCCCGTCGTCATCATCGTCTGGGGACGCTTGGTGACGAACATGCTGATCCTGGCGCCGCCGGCCTTCGCCAAACACGGGGTCAAGATCATCAGGCCGAACCGGCCGTGGCTGCAGCTCCTGCGCGGCATCCTGCTGGTGCTGGCCACCGTCAGCATGGTGAAGGCGCTGGAGGGACTGCCTCTCGCCGACGCGCTGGCCATCGCCTTCGCGTATCCTTTCGTGGTGACCGCCCTCTCGCCGCTGATCCTCGGCGAACGCGTCTATCCGGCCCACTGGCTGGCCGTCGCGATCGGTTTCGCGGGCGTCCTCGTGGTCATGCGGCCGGGCTTCCAGTCGGTCGGCATCCATGCCCTGCTGGCGCTCGCGACCGGGATCATGTTCGCCCTGACCCTGCTGATCACGCGTCTGCTCTCGCGCACGGATCCGCCGATGGTCACGATCATGTTCTCGATCATCGTCGGCCTCGTCGTGCTGACGCCCCCCGTCATCCTCGTCTGGGAGCCGCCGACATGGACCCAATGGGGGCTGCTCGCGATGATCGGGCTGTGTTCCTGCGGTTCGCACCTTTCGATCAACCAGGCCTACTCGATCGCGCCCGCGGCGACGCTCGCGCCGATCGGCTATTCGGAGATCGTGGCGGGCACGGCGGTCGGCTACCTGATGTTCGGCGACTTTCCCGACCTCGTCACCTGGATCGGCATCGCGATCATCACGGCAAGCGGCATCTTCATCGCCACCACGAAGAGCACGGCCGGATCCGGCCGCACGGGCACGACGGTCTGAATTCCCGCCAGACGCTCAGTCGCGCGGGGCCATGCTCGCGGCGCGACGCTCGAGCCACCAGCCGTACTGGACCGGCCAACGCGAGAAGGCCTCGGGCTCTCCCATGGCATCGGCCTGGTGGAGCGGCCAGAACGGGTCGTAGAGCGCCTCGCGGCCGATGGCGATCAGGTCGGCATCGCCCGCCTCGAGCACGGCTTCGGCCTGGTGGCCGTCGAGGATCAACCCCACGGCCTGCGTCCTGATCTCCGCTTCGCGGCGGATCCGGGCGGCGAAGGGCACTTGGAACCCCGGGGCCCGGGTCACGCCGGCCGCCGTCGCGCCCTTGGCGGAATTGCCGCCACTCGAACAGTCGATGACGTCGACGCCAACATCTTTCAGAAGACGCGCGAGATGGACGGAATCCTCGATCTGCCATCCGTCTTCCACGCCGTCCACCGAGGACACCCTGAAGAAGAGCGGCTTGTCGTCGGGCCAGACGGCACGCACCGCTTCTGCGACCTCGACGGCAAAACGGCAACGGCCCGCGAGGTCGCCTCCGTAGGCGTCGGTCCGACGGTTGGACAGGGGCGACAGGAAACTCTGGATGAGATAGCCGTGGGCGCCGTGAATTTCCGCAATTTCGAAGCCGGCGTCGTTCGACCGGCGTGCGGCGGCCACGAAGGCCTCGGTCACCGCCGCGATGTCGGCAGGCGTCATCTCACGCGGAACAAGCCAGCCGTCCTCGATCGCGTCCGGGCTCGGCCCAATGACCTCCCACGCGATATCGCCCCGGGCCCGGTCCTCGTCGCCAAGCGCCCCGTTGCCATACCAGGGCCGCTGCATGCTCGCCTTCCGTCCCGCATGGGCAAGCTGGATGGCCGGAACGGAGCCCTGTGATTTCAGGAAGGCGGTTATCGGGGCGAGCGCGGCGGCGTGATCGTCGCTCCAGATGCCGAGGTCGCCATGGGTGATGCGCCCTTCCGGCAGCACGGCGGCCGCCTCCGTCATCACCGTTCCCGCACGCCCGATGGCGAATTTCGACAGGTGCGCGAAATGCCAGTCGCCGGCAAGGCCGTCCGTGGCGGAATACTGGCACATGGGCGCGATGACGATGCGATTCGGCAGTTCGAGCGACCGCAGTTCGAGCGGCGAGAAGAGAAGCGAAGTCATCGGGAATGCAGGTCCTTGTCCGTTGTTGCGGGCGCCATACCGGCGACGCGCGAAAGCCGTCCCGAGCCGCGCGATGGTGGTCCGCGGCGCAAGACATGGCCGGTGTCAGGGAGGACACTTGCCCGAAATCCGCAGCCCGCACAAGAAAGTCACGCCGTGGGCGATTCCTGTTTCATTTTCGGACATCGGAGCGGGGACGTGTTGTGACAATGTCACCACCCGGCTTGAATCGGAGGACAAGTTCCGCCGCGCAATTGACATTTTCTCGCCACAGTGCTTAGGGTAAAACCATAATAAATCATTAAAAACAGCCGGGCGGCGACTCAAACAAGGGTGCGTGTATATGCGGAGGGGGCTCCGATTTTTTTCTGGAACCTTGCTGGTTGCGTCGGTCTGCCTGTCCGCAGCCGGCGCATCGGCGATGTCCCTGCGCGAAGCCGTCCAGCATACGGTGGACACCCATCCCCTGATGAGCGCCGCGAAAGCGGACCGGCGCGCGACCGGTTACGAGTTGCGCCAGGCCCAGGGACGGTTGCTGCCGACGCTCGACCTCTCGGCGGACATCGGATACCAGAAAATCGACCGCCCCAACGGGCTTGCGGCCAATGTCAACGACAGGTGGTTCGCCCGCGAGCAGGGCATCGTCAACATCCGGCAGGTCCTGTTCGACGGTTTCGACCGGGCCAACGACATCTACAAGAACGCCGCGCGCCTCGACGCCGCAGCCTACCGGGTGCTCGACCGGGCCCAGCTTCTCGGCCTGAGGGCGATCGAGGCCTATATCGACGTGCGCCGCCACAGAAACCTCCTGTCGGTCGCGCGCGACAACGTGCGCCGGCATGAAGCGATCCTGCGAATCGTCCGCGAACGCCGCGAAGGGGGCAAGTCCTCCGACGGCGAGGTGAGCCAGGCGGAGCAACGGGTGGCCGCGACCGAGGCGCTCGTGGCGCAGATCAAGCTGGCGCTCGAGGACGCGAGGGCGAAATTCACGCAGATCGTGGGACGCAAGCCCGGCCGGACCCAGCGCGTGGGCTTTCCGAAGAGAATCCCGAAGACCAAGCGCACGGCGATCCACGTCAGCTACGACAACAACCCGGCCATCAAGGCCGCCGGCGCGGACAGCGACGCGGCCAAGTTCGAACGCGAGCAGAGCAAGGGCGGCTACTATCCGACGGTTTCGCTCGAAGGCACCGGCACGTTCGGCAATGATGTCAACGCCACCGTGGGCAAGAGCGAGGACCTCTTCGGCCGCGTCGTGGTGACCTGGAACATTTTCGACGGGCTGATCACAACCAATCGCAAGCGGGCCCTGACCGAACGCTACGCGCAGGCCCAGGCCGAACAGGAAGCGCGCAGGCGCGAGACCCGGCAGGCGGTGGAGCGGGCGTGGGCCGCCTACACGGTGGGTGGCGAACGGGTCCGGTCGTTCCGTAAGCAGGTCAGGCTGAACGGGAAGGTCGTCGACTCCTATCTCGAGGAATACCAGCTCTCGAAACGGACCCTGCTGGACCTGCTCGACACGGAAGGTGCGCTGTTCAACAGCCGCTTCCAGCTTTCCAGCGTCTACGCCGTCCACCTGTTCTCGTCATACCAGCTGCTGGCGAGCATGGGCGTGCTGCTCGACGTCGTCGGTGTCCGTGCGCCGGCGGAAGTCGTGGCCGACCACCGCCACCAGAGCCAGCAGAGTTTCGGCATTTTCAACATCGATATCGAACCGCTGCGGAAATAGGACCGCGTCCGCAGATGCAGGGGCGGTTGATGATCCGCGGTCCGGAGACCGGTCATGGATGCCGTGACCAGCACCGAAAGTGAGCGCGCCAGCGTACCGGCCGACAGGACGGAAGGCGATCCCGTGCCCGCACCGGCGGGCGAGGACGATGCGCTGCTCGCATGCCTGTGCTACGTCGCGCGGCACATGGGCAAACCGGTATCCGCGCGTGGCGCGCTGCACGGCCTGCCGCTCGAGGACGGGAGACTGACGCCCGCCCTGGCGTCGCGGGCCGCCGAACGGCTCGGCCTCAACGCCAGACTGCTGGAACGAAAGATCACGAAGATCCCCGCGGTCGTCGCACCCTATATCGTGCTCTTCGAGAGCGGCGATGCCTGTGTGGTGGTCCGCCGGGGCGCGTTGCGGCGTCTCGTGGTCGTCTTCCCTCTCGTTTCGGAAAAGGCCCGCTCCATCTCGCCGTCGCGCCTCGAAAAGGACGCGTCGGGTTTCGTTCTCTATGTCACCGACAACGAGGACGAACCGGACACGAAGGATGCCCGGCGACAGCCGAAGAAGCGCCACTGGCTCTGGTCGGCGGTCTGGCATTTCTGGCCGTCCTGGATCCAGATCGTGGTGGCCGCACTCGTGCTCAACCTGCTGGGACTGGCCTTTCCGCTGTTCGTCATGAACGTCTATGACAGGGTGATCCCCAACCTCGCCTTTCCCACGCTGATCGCGCTGGCGGTCGGCGTCGTCATCGCGGTGGGGTTCGACTTCATACTGAAACAGTTGCGCGCGGTCGTCCTCGACCGCACCGGGCGGCGGGTCGACATGCGCGTCGCGTCGGACATCTTCGAGCATGCGCTGGGAATCTCGATGGCGCAGCAGACCGGGTCGGCCGGCAGCATCGCCAACCAGATCCGGGAATTCGAAACCGTCCGCGATTTTTTCACCTCCTCCGCAATCATCGCGATCACCGACCTGTTGTTCATCGGCGTGTTCCTGTCGGTGCTGTGGCTGATCGCCGGGCCGATCGCACTCGTGCCGCTTCTCGCCGTGCCGGTCGTCCTCGTCGTCACCCTGCTCGTCCAGGCTCCGCTGGCGCGCTCCGTCTCGAGGACCCAGCAGCACGCCTCGCAGCGTCATGCGATCCTCGTCGAGTCTCTCGTCAGCGTGGAGACCATCAAAGCGGTAACCGGCGAGGGCGTCATGCAGAGACGCTGGGAAGACGCGGTGTCGGCCACGGCGCGCGCCAACACGTCGATGAAATTCTGGTCGTCGCTGGCGCTCTACTTCACCTCCACGGTGCAGCAGTCGGTGGGGATCCTGATCATCTTCTGGGGTGTTTTCCTCGTCGCGGACGGAGAACTCACCGTCGGCGGGCTGATCGCGGCCAACATCCTGTCGGGCCGCGTGCTCGCACCGCTCGGGAACATCGCCCAGACGGTCGCGCGGGCCCAGCAGGCCTTCGCGGCCATGCGCGGCCTGACGCGCTTCATGGGCGTGCCCTCGGAGCGTGAAGAGCAACAGGACAAGGGCCATGTCGTCGAGCACGGAAACGTAGAGTTCCGCGACGTAGACTTCACCTACCCCGGCGCCTCGTTTCCTTCGCTGAAGTCGGTCAGTTTCAAGGTGAAACCGGGAGAAAGGGTCGGGATCATCGGCCGCGTCGGGTCGGGCAAGACGACGCTCGGCAAGCTCCTCGCGGGGCTGCATGCGGCGACGGGCGGATCGGTGCTGGTCGACGGTGCGGACGTGCGCCACTACGACATCGCTGACTTGCGCAACGGAGTGGGTTTCGTCTCCCAGGAAGCGGAACTCTTCGCCGGGACCCTGCGCGAGAACATCGTCCTGGGAAAACCCGAGGCCAGCGAGGCGGAAATCTCCGAAGCGGTCGCCCTGGCCGGGGTCGACGCGTTCACCGCGACGCACCCCAGCGGTCTTGCCATGACCATCGGCGAACGCGGGCGGGGCCTGTCGGGCGGGCAGCGCCAGGCCGTGGCGCTTGCGCGGATGCTGCTGCGGCGGCCGCCGATCCTGTTCCTCGACGAACCGTCGAGCGCCATGGACACGATTACCGAAGCCGGGCTGCTTTCCCGGCTGAAGTCGGGCCTTGCGGGGAACCAGACGCTGATCGTCTGCACCCACCGGGGTACGTTTCTCGACCTGGTCGACAGGCTGGTCGTGATCGAGAACGGGCGCGTGATCGGCGACGGGCCGAAAGATGCCGTTCTGGAAGCGCTTCGCAAGCGGCGTGACGAAGCCTCCGCCAGCGACGGCGCGTCGGGCGCCGCTCCCGCTCCGACCGGCGGGCAGGAGCAGAGCCCATGATCGGGCGCGAGGAATTCGAGTTCGCCAACAATGCGCGCGCCGCGCTGGAGGAACGCGCACCGAGGACCGCTTGGGCGCTCATCCTGGCGATCGCGGTCCTGCTGCTCGTCGGCGTCGTCTGGGCCGCGCTCGCGGACGTACAGGAGGTCACGTCGGGTTCCGGCCGGGTCATCCCCTCCAGCCAGATCCAGACCGTGCAGATGCTGGAGGGCGGGATCGTGCGCGAGATACTCCATCGCGAAGGCGACGTGGTGGAGAAGGACCAGCTCCTGATGCGCATCGACGACACCGGGTTCGCCTCACGCCTCGGCGAACTCGACCAGCGGCGGTGGACACTGCGCGCCCAGGCGCTGCGGCTCAGGGCGGAGGCCGAACAGCTCGACGCCATGGAAAGCGACCCGATGCTCGAGAAGAACGCGCCGGAAACGCTTGCCTCCGAACGCCGGGTGTTCGCGGCGCGCAATCGCAAGCTCGACGACGACATGGCGATCCTGCGGCTCCAGGTGGAGCAGAAAAAGCAGGAACTCGACGAGATGCGCGCGCGCCACAAGAAGCTCGAGCTGACCGCCAAGCCGCTGATGCGCGAACTGGCCCTCACCAAGCGCCTGACCGACAGGGGCGTCGTGCCGGAAGTCGAGCTGCTGCGGCTGGAACGACAGGCCGCGGAAGTGAACGGCGAACTGGCGATCGTCGCCGCCGCCCTGCCGCGCACGGAATCGGCGATCGCGGAGGCCCGCGCGCGTCTCGACAACACGGTCAACTCGCGGCGGCTCGAGGCCCGCGAAAAACTGTCATCCCTGCGCGGAGACCTCGCCGTCATCGAGGAATCGATCAAGGCCGCCCGGGACCGGGTGACCCGCACCTCGCTGAAATCACCGGTGCGCGGGATCATCAACAAGCTCAACGTCAACACCGTGGGCGCCGTCGTGAGCCCCGGTCAGGACATCATCGAGATCGTCCCGCTGGGCGACAACCTGCTGATCGAGGCGCGCGTCCGGCCGCAGGACGTCGCCTTCATCTCGCCGAACCAGGCGGCGAGCGTGAAACTCACCGCCTACGACTTCGCCGTCTTCGGCGACCTGCCGGGCACGGTCGTGCGGATCAGCCCGGACACGATCACTGACGAGCGCGGCGAAACCTTCTACCGCGTGATCGTGCGCACCAGTCAGAACTACCTTCAGAACGGATCGGAGAGGCTGCCGATCATCCCGGGCATGGTGGCGCAGGTGGATATTCTCACGGGCGAGAAGTCGGTGCTGAGCTATCTCCTGAAACCGGTCGCGCGGGTGCGCAACGAGGCGCTCCGGGAACGCTGAGCGATGCCGGGCTCAGCCTGAGGGCACGTCGCCCACGGATACCGTGGTCCGCAGTTCCGGACTGTCCGGCCCGTAGGCGACGGGCTGGGTGGAACCGTTCACCACGGCGACGTCATAGAGCTCGGAGACAATGCCTTCGAGGATCAGCGAATGGGCGATGTCGCCGGTCTCGAGATCCACGACGTAGAGGCCGCAGCGCGGCTCGATTTCGCGACGCGACAGGGTATCCTCGAGCGCGAGACCGGAGAAGGTCCGGTTTTCGCGGGGTTTCGACAGGCCGATGACCGCGTGGCCGCCCACGAAGGCGAGACCGCGCAGATAGCCCGGACAGAAACAGACCGCCTCGAACTGGCCCGTCGCCGTATCGAGATAACCGAACTCCCCGGCCCCGGAGTTGTGCAGCCAGAGGCGGCCATCGTGCCAGCGCGGCGAGTGGGGCATGCTCAACCCGTCCCCGACGATGCTGTCCGTCCGCACGTCGATGACGATGCCGCCGCTTTCGCGATGATCCCGCCACGCATCGAACGTGTCGGTCCGGGCGACGGCCGTGGCGTAGGCCGGTTCGCCGTCCGCCATCGCCAGACCGTTGAGATGGCACCGGTCTTCCGCCGCAAGCCTCGAAATGAAGGACGGCCGCCAGACGGGCGCGAAGCTGTGGGTCGGGCTCGGCACAGCAAGGCAGTTGAACAGCGTATTGACGAACACCGGGCCCCCGTCGCCCGCGAGTGCGAGATCGTGGATATCGAGATCCCCGGTGAAGAAGGACGCCTGGGGCACATAGACGGCATCGAAGCCTTCCGATGTCCTCTGGCCCGGCTCGAGCGCATTTTCCATGCGGAGAATCTGCACGTCGCTGGTAACCCAGAGACTGCTGTCCTCGACGGCGAGGCCCAGACACCGGCCGACGTTGCGGTTGAAGACCCAGAGGCGGCCGTCATCCCGGGTCCCGATGAAAAAGAGTTTGCCGACCTGGTAGGTCGTGAAGGCCAGCGACACGGCGTTCTGCGAAAGCCACGATGCGAAGCCACGCGACGCGGTGGCGGAGAAGATCTCGTCGCCGGATACCCGTGGCGTCGCGGTTTCCTCGGCGCTGCCTGCCATTGAAAGGCTCTTTCGCGGCTTTCGTGTCATTGCGGGTAATTTTTCCGTGATTTCAGACGAGTACCGGAAGTCTCTACATTTCCGAGCCCCGGGGGCTGTATCAGATATTCATCCGGGCGAACAGATTTGTTCCCTATGGCTCGGGAATCGCAACGGAAAGCCGGCTCAGCATCTCCATCACGGGGTCGCGCAAATTTACCTTAACAATCAACACCTTCACTGGACAGTGTGAGGCAAGTCACATAAGCTTCGTTAAAGAGAGGTTAATAATTGGGTGTCGTGCGTTTGAACGGCATTCCGACAGGGGCGTCAAGTGGCGAGATACGACTCAGGCACGCCGGGGTTTGACGACGGCAACGTCATCCGGCTCGAGGCAAGCGGAAACCGGATCATCGTGCCCGACGGCCTGCTGCTGGCCCTCGGCGCCTACAGCCGGTCCGGCGACGACCTCATCATCACGGGCGAAGACGGCACCGTCGTCATCATCGTCGGGTATTTCTCGGCCGAGACGCCTGCCGACCTCGCCACGGAACAGGGCGCCGTCATCGCGGCGGACGTGGTCGCCAAGCTGGTCGGCCCCCGGGCTCCCGGCCAGTATGCCCAGGTCGGCACACCGGACGGCGCCGAGCCCATCGGCACGGTGCAGTCCATCGAGGGACGGGTCACCGCCCAGCGGACCGACGGCACGGTCGTCGAACTGAAGGAAGGCGACCCGATCTTCAAGGGCGACATCCTCCAGACCGGCCCCAACGGATCCATCGGCATCGCCTTCGTCGACACGACCACCTTCTCGCTCTCGCCGGGTTCGCGGATGGTGATCGACGAACTCGTCTACAATCCCGACAGCACCGACAACTCCATGGTCGTGAACGTGCTGCAGGGGACGTTCGCCTTCGTCGCCGGCAAGGTCGCGCCGACGGGCGGCATGGAAGTCAAGACGCCCGTCGCCACCATGGGCATCCGCGGTTCGTCCGGCGGCGGCGTGGACGTGGACACGGCAAACGCCCGCCTCATCAAGGTCGAGGGGAACATCTTCCTCATCGACAATCTGGGCAACAATCTCGGCCAGCTCGACGACAATACGGTCATCACCCTCGCCGACGGCGGCCAGGTGAACATCAGCCAGGCGACCCAGGCCGACCTCGATTCGATCAACTCGAACCTGAGTAACGCCCAGACCCTCCAGCAAAGGGTCAGCGCGGCGCAGCAACAGCAGCAGCAGGCCCAGCAGGCGCAGCAGGACGCCGACCAGGCGCAACAGGACGCCCAGCAGGCCCAGCAGGATGCCGACCAGGCGCAGCAGGCCGCCGAGGACGCCGCGGCGGCGGCAGAGGAAGCGGCCGAAGCCGCCGAAGATGGCGACGCCGACGCCGAAGCGGCTGCGGAAGAAGCCGCGAGGGCCGCCGAGGAAGCCGCAGCCGCAGCCGAAGAAGCCGCGCAGCAGGCTGCGGAAGCCGAAGCTGCAGCAGCCCAGGCGGCCGCGGAGGCCGCAGCGGCGGAAGCCGCCGCGCAACAGGCCGCAGCAGAAGCCGTGACGACGACCCAGGCGGTCATATCCCCACCGCCTCCCCCGCCGCCGGCCCCGCCGCCACCGTCCCCGCCACCGGTCGCCCCGCCGCCGCCACCTCCGCCGCCTCCCCCGCCGCCGGCGACCAACACGGCACCCACGTTCAGCAACCTTGGTGCGGCGGATGCGTTCACGTTCACCGAAGGTGACGGTGCCACCGTTATCGATCATGCCGCCGCGGCATCGATCGCGGACGCGGACTCGGCCGACTTCAACGGCGGCCGGCTGACGGTGAGTTCCGGGCTTGGCGTGCCCCTCGCGCAGGACGTCTTCGGGATCTTTGTCGACGCGGTGACATTGTCTGCCGGCGTGACTGTGGGTTCCGTCGTCTCGGTCAACGGCAATGCCATCGGTACGATTTCGACCAACGGCAACGGCGCCAACCTGGTCATCGACTTCAACACCGCGGACGCGACGCCGGCGAACGTCTCGTTGCTGCTGCAAGCGATCACCTACAACAACACCAGCACAACGCCGAACGTCACGCCGCGCAATGTCAGCTTCACCGTAACGGACGGCGACGGCGGCACGGCGGTGACGACCGTTCCCATCGTCATCGTGGCGACCAGCGCCAACCCGGTGGTCAACAACCTGAACAGCGACACCCTTGCCTACAACGAAGGCGACGGGCCGCAGATCATCGACCAGGGCACCGCCGCACAGGTCACGGACCTGGACAGCGTGGATTTCAGCGGCGGCACGCTGATCGTGACCATCGCCACGGGCGGCACGCCGGCCGAGGACATCCTCGGCATCAGCACCAACGCGACCGTGACCACGTCCGGCACGGGCGTCGGGTCGACGGTGTCGGTCGGCGGAACCGTCATCGGCACGATCACGGCGACCGGGATCGGCGGTCCGCTTGGCATTCTTTTCAACGCGAACGCCACACCGGCGAATGTCGGCACGCTGTTGCAGCGGATCTCGTACGAGAATTCCAACACCACGGACCCGGACGGCACGTCCAGGAACCTGTTGTTCTCACTCACGGACGGCGATGGCGGCACGACGGCGGTTACGGCATCCGTCAACGTCACACCGGTCAACGATGATCCTGTCGTCGCCAATCTCGGCGGCGACACGCTCGCCTATGTCGAGGGGGACGGGCAGCGGATTCTCGACCAGGGGACCGCGGCCACCCTTACGGATCCCGACAGCAGCGGGTTCAACGGCGGCAACATAACCGCACAGATCGTCTCCGGCCTGATCGCCGGCGAAGACGCGATCGGACTGGACACGTCCGGAAACGTCGCGCTTTCCGCCGGCCTGACCGCCGGGTCGACCGTGTCGGTCGGCGGCACCGATGTGGGGATCATCAACGGCGCCGGGATCGGCAGCGGCGGCCAGCCGCTGATCATCGATCTGGGCAGCGATACGACGATTGCCGATGTCCAGACGCTGTTGCGGGCATTGACCTACCAGAACACCGAGACCGTCGATCCGGCCACGGTCAACCGGACGGTCCGGGTCACGGTTCAGGACGGCGAAGGCGGTACGTCCGCCAATGCCGACGTCACGGTAACGATCACCACGCAGAACGATTCACCCGATCTGCAGGATGCTTCCACGAGCCTCAACTACTCCGAAGGCGACGGTCCGCAGTTGCTCGACACGGGAGCGCCCCTGACGATCACCGACGACAGCGCCGATTTCGACGGCGGATCGGCGGGCGCGACGTTTGTCGGCGGCAGCGAAGTGGCGACCGAGGACCAGCTTTCGGTCGACACCTCGGGCGCGGTTTCGCTGGGCGGCACGACGGCGGGTTCGACCGTGTCCGTCAGCGGAACGGTCATCGGCACACTGCAGAACAACATCGCACCGGGCAACGATTTCCAGGTCAACCTGAACGCAAACGCCAATGCGGCGAATGTCCAGACGCTGCTCAGGGCGCTGACCTACGAGAACACGAACAACGACGCCCCCGCGGAAACCAACAGGACGGTCTCGGTCTTCGCCAATGACGGAGACGGGGGCGCCATCGGCATCTCGGGCACCGTGACGGTCGAAGGCCAGAACGACCCGCCGGTCCTGGACCTCGACCTGGACAACGACAGCGGCGCAACCGGGCCGGACTATGACGGGACGTTTACGGAAGGCGGCGGACCGGTGGCCATCGGCGACCTCGTCGATCCGGACATCACGATCACGGACGTCGACAGCAGCAATATCGTATCCGCCACGATCACGCTGACGAACCGCCCGGACGGCGGTCTCGAGAGCCTTTCGGTGAGCGGCGGCCTGCCCGGCGGCATCACCGCCGGCGCCTACAACCCAACGACCGGGATCCTGACCCTCACAGGGTCCGCGACCTTCGCGCAGTACGAAACGGCCATTGGCCAGGTCCGCTACAACAACACCAGCGTCAGCCCGGACGCCGCGAACCGCAGCATCACGGTCGTCGTGAGCGACGGCGACAATGACAGCGCGGCGGCCACGGCCACCCTCGCCATCGTCCAGTCGAACTCGCCGCCGACCATCTCCGATCTCGACGGCGACGCGGTCGCCTACGTGCAGGGCGACGCGGCCGTGGCGCTGGACGTCTCCGGCAATGCAGCAGTCGCAGATGTAGACAGCACGGACTTCAACGGCGGAACCCTGACGACGTCCATAACGGCCGGCGGCGATCCGGCCGAAGACGCGCTCGGCATCGATACTTCGGGAAGCGTCGCGCTCTCGGCCGGCCTCACGGCGGGCTCCACGGTGTCGGTCAGCGGGACCGCAATCGGCACCATAGGCGCGGGCGGGACCGGGACAGGCGGCGAGGATCTCGTCGTCAACTTCAATGCCAACGCAACGCCGGCCAACGTAAGCACACTGGTGCAGGCGCTGACCTACGTGAACCTCGATGGCGCCGACGTGACGATCGGCGCGCGCACGATCGAGGTTACCGTCTCGGACGGCGACGGCGGCACATCGCTGGCCTCGACGGCCACCGTCGGGGTCACGTCACCGGGCGTCGCCTCCATTGCGCTCAACGGACTGACCGGCGCAAACGGGTTCACCATCCAGGGCGCGACGGCCGGCGACTCGATCGGGGCATCGGTTTCTTCCGTCGGGGACATCAACGGCGACGGGTTCGACGACGTGATCGTCGGGGCCTACCGGGCCAATTCGAGCACCGGAACGAGTTACGTCCTCTTCGGAACTGGCGGCGGGTTTGCCGCGAACATCGACCTCGCATCGATCACCGCATCAGAAGGCTTCGAGATTCCGGGCCTGGACGGCAATGACCATAGCGGCGTTTCCGTGTCGGGGGCCGGAGACGTCAACGGGGACGGCATCGACGACTTCGTCATCGGCGCGCGCTACGCCGATCCGAACGCAAACGCCGAGGCTGGCGAAACCTATGTCATCTTCGGCAAGACGACCGGTTTCGGCACCAGTTTCGATGTCTCGACGCTGAACGGCACCAACGGCTTCGTGCTCAACGGGATTTCCGTCAACGACTACAGCGGCGTGTCGGTCTCGTCGGCCGGCGACGTCAACGGCGACGGGTTCGACGACCTGATCATCGGCGCCAGTTATGGCGGATATGGAACCGGCGAGGCCTATGTCGTGTTCGGCGGCGCGGGCGGTTTCCCCGCGAGCATCAACCTGGATTCGCTCGCCGAAGATGACGGTTTCCTGCTGAACGGCGCCGACGCCAGCGGCATTACGGGCGGAACGGTCTCGTCGGCCGGCGACGTCAACGGGGACGGGTTCGACGACCTGCTGATCACATCCTATGCCGGCGGTGAATACGGAAGTGGCGAGGCGCACGTCGTCTTCGGCAAGGCCGGAGGCTTCGGGACGAACTTCGACCTCGCCCTCATCAACGGCACCAACGGGTTCACGTTCAAGTCCAACAGTACCTATAACTACAGTGTCGGGTATTCCGCCTCCGCGGCAGGCGACATCAACGGTGACGGCTTCGACGACGTCATCATCAGCGCGCCGAATGCGTTGTACGGCTCGTACGAAGGGCAGAGCTACGTCATCTTCGGCATGGCCGGCGGCTTCGCCGCGGAATTCGACGCGGACGACCTCAACGGCACCAACGGGTTCACGATCAACGGCGTCAACGGCGGCGATTTCAGCGGAACGTCGGTCTCGTCGGCCGGAGACATCAACGGCGACGGCTTCGACGACCTGATCGTCAGCGCCACGCAGGCCGCGCCGAACGGGGGGCAGTCCGGGCAGACCTACGTCATTTTCGGCAAGGCCGCCGGATTCGGCACGACGCTCAATCTCTCGAGCCTCACGGCGGCTGACGGGTTCACCCTCGACGGGCTCGATGCCGGGGACTACAGCGGCATTTCGGTCTCGTCGGCCGGAGACATCAACGGCGACGGTTTCGACGACATCATCGTCGGCGCCAAGTATGGCGACCCCAACGCGAAGAACGACGCGGGCGAAGCCTACGTCATTCTCGGCGGCGCTTTCGGCGCCAGCACGATCCCGGTCACGACGACGGGAACCGGCGCAGCGGAAGCGCTCATCGGTGCGGTCGGCGACGACACCCTCACGGGCGGTGGCGGTGCGGACGTGCTGCGTGGCGGGCGCGGCGACGACATCCTCGGCGTCTCCGACACCGGTTTCGCCCGCATCGACGGCGGTCACGGAACGGATACGCTGCGCCTCGACGGGTCGGGGCTCAACCTCGACCTCACGTCGATCCTGCCCAACCGGATCACGGAGATCGAGCAGATCGACCTGACCGGGTCCGGCAACAATTCCGTCACGCTGACCCAACTCGACGTCTTCGACATCACGACCGAGCGCAGCGGCGGTACGGCGGTTCTCAAGGTGACCGGCAATGCCGGCGATTCGGCGATCTTCGCGGATGGCGGCTGGTCGTCGGCGGGAACGGTCGTCGACGGGTCCATCACTTTCGACCGCTTTACCAACGGCAATGCCGAGGTTCGGGTCCAGCAGGGACTGACCACCATCTTCGCCCCCACCATCGGTGCCCTGGACGAAGACGGCCTCACCTACAACGCGAATGACGGCGCCCAACTCATCGACCAGGGCGCCGACGCCACCGTCACCGACACGGACAGCGCCGATTTCGACGGCGGCAACCTGACGGCCACGATCTCAGCGGGCGAAGATGCCGCGGAGGACGTCCTTTCGATCGACACCGGCGGTTCGGTCGCGCTCGGCGGGACGACGGCGGGCTCGACCGTTTCGGTCGGCGGTACCGTTATCGGTACGCTGGCGAACGCGATTTCGGCCGGCAACGATTTCGTCGTCAACTTCAATGCAAACGCCACGCCGGCAAACGTCCAGACACTCGTTCGTGCCCTGACCTACGAGAACACCGACACGGTCTCGCCCACGACCGGCGAGCGGACCGTGACGGTCACGGTCTCGGACGGCGACGGCGGCACGTCGGTGGCGGCGGACGTCACGGTGTTCGTCAACGACCCGCCGGTCGTGAGCAATCTCGACGGCGACTCGCTCCCCTATTCGGAAGGCGACGGCGCCCAGGGCCTCGACGCCGGCGAGGACGCGACCGTCGCCGACGCGACCAGCACGGATTTCAACGGCGGCACGCTGACGGCGACGATCGTTTCCGGAGAGGACGCGGCGGAAGACCAGCTTTCCATCAGTCTGGGTGAAGGCTTCTCCCTGTCCGGAACGACCGCCGGATCGACGATCTCGGTCGATTTCGGACCCGTGATCGGAACGCTGGCCAACAACATCGCGCCGGGCAACGACCTGGTCGTCAACCTCAACGCCGAGGCGACGCCGTCGCGGATACAGGACCTCATCCGGGCGCTGAGCTACGAGAACCTGGACACGGACAATCCGACGACCGGGGCACGGACAGTCCGCGTGACCGTCAATGACGGCGACGGCGGGGTATCGTCCAACGCGGACATCACCGTCACCGTGAGCGGCGTCAACGACGTCCCGGTGGTGGGCAATCTCGGCGGGGACAGCCTTGCCTATACCGAAGGTGACGGCCAGCAGGTGCTCGACCAGGGCACACTGGCCACGCTCGCGGACGTGGACAGCGCGGATTTCAACGGCGGCACGCTGACAGCGACGATCACGTCCGGCGAAGACGCGGCGGAAGACCAGCTTTCCATCACGACGGGCGGAGGCATAACCCTTTCCGGCACGACCGCCGGTTCCAACGTCTCGGTCAGCGGCACGGTGATCGGGACGCTCGCCAACAATGTGGCGCCCGGCGCCGACCTTGTCGTGAACCTCAATGCGAACGCGACGCCGGCCAACGTCCAGGCGGTCATCCGCGCGCTTGTCTACGAGAACACGGATACCGACAATCCCACGACTGGCGCGCGCAACGTACGCGTGACGGTGAACGACGGCGACGGCGGCACGTCGGCGAACGCGGACGTGACGGTGACGGTATCGGGCGTCAACGACGCCCCGGCGCTCGGAAACCTCGACGGCGACAGCCTGGCTTTCTCGGAAGGATCGGCGGCACAGATCCTCGACCAGTCCACGGCGGCAACCGTAACCGACGTCGACAGCGCGAATCTCGACGGCGGCACCCTCACGGTCACGATCACCTCGGGCGAGGACGCGGCGGAAGACCTGCTTTCGGTCGACACGTCCGGTTCGGTCGCCCTTGCCGGCACGACGGCGGGGTCTAACGTCCTCGTCAGCGGCACCGTTGTCGGCACGCTGGCGAACGCCATCACCGAGGGCAACGACTTCGTCGTGAACCTCAACGCCAATGCGACGCCCGCAAACGTGCAGACCCTGGTCCAGGCGCTGACCTACCAGAACACCGACGCCAGCGCGCCGACGCTGGGCGCGCGTAACGTACGGATAAACCTCACGGACGGGGACGGAGGCACGTCGAACAATGCAGACGTGACGGTGACGGTCACCGGCGCCAACGACCCGCCGGTGATCGGCAATCTCGACGGCGACACGCTCGCCTACAACGAAGGCGATCTCTTCCAGCCGCTCGACCAGGGCACGGCCGCCACGCTGACGGACGCGGACAGCACGGATTTCGACGGCGGCAACCTGACGGTGACGATCACCTCGGGCGAGGATCCCGCCGACGACACCATCACGGTGGACACGGGCGGATCGGTGGCCCTGGCCGGGACGACGGCAGGCTCCAACGTGAGCGTCGGCGGCACGGTCGTGGGCACGCTGGCCAACGCCATCACGGCGGGCAACGACTTCATCGTCAATTTCAACAGCAACGCGACACCGGCCAACGTCCAGACGCTGATCCAGGCGCTGCGCTACATCAACAACGACAACGCCGCTCCTTCGGAAACCGCACGCAACGTGCAGATCACCGTCAATGACGGGGACGGCGGAACATCGACGGCCGCCAACGTCACGATAAACGTGACCGCCATCGACGACCCTACGACGCTCGACAACATCAGCGGCGACGATCTCACCTACAACGAAGGCGACGGCGCGCAGATCATCGACCAGGCGACGGGCATCGCGATTTCCGATGTGGACAGTCCGGATTTCATCGGCGGGGGATTGACTGTTCAGTTCATTGCCGGAAGTAACAGCTCCGAGGACGTACTGGCGATCCAGAATCAGGGCACAGGCGCCGGTCAGATCAGCGTGTCGGGTTCTACCGTCAGCTTTGAGGGCAACGCCATCGGCACGTTTTTTGGCGGCACAGGGGGTACCGGACTTTCAATAATCTTCAACACAACTGACGCGACACCGGCCGCAGCCCAGGCGCTGGCGCGGGCGATCACCTACGAGAACACCAACACCAACGATCCGACGGTGGGTGGACGCACCGTCCGCTTCATCATTGACGATGGCGACGGCGGGACTGCGACGAGCGCTGACGCCACGGTAACCGTGTCGGCCGTGAACGACCCGCCGGTGCTCGACCTCGACCTCAACGACAGCAGCGGCGCGACGGTCGGGGACTTCAACAATTCGTTCACCGAGGGCGACGTCGAAGCCAAGATCGGCGACACCGTGCAGTCGGACCTCACGATCTCCGACGTGGACGACACGGACATCGAATCGGCGACGATCACGCTGACGAACCGGCCTGACGGGGCAAGCGAAGGGCTGACGGTAAGCGGTGGTCTCCCCGCCGGGATTACCGCATCGGCCTACAATTCCTCGACCGGCGTCCTCACCCTTTCCGGAACCGCCTCGCGCTCGGACTACGAAGGCGCGCTCGAACTCGTCAACTACGTCAACTCGAGCAACGACCCGGACACCGCCAACCGCATCATCACGGTAACGGTCAACGACGGCGACGCGAACAGCAACACGGCGACGGCGACAATTTCGATCGTTGCCGTCAACGACGAACCGACGCTGACCGCGACAGGCGCGAACCCGACCTTCACCGAAGGGGATGCCGCCCAGTCCCTGTTCACCTCGGCAGCCGCATCCACCATCGAGAGCGGGCAGACCTTCACAGGGCTCACGCTCACCGTGACCAATGTCTCGGGCACGGCGGACGAGGTGCTCGAGATCGACGGCAGCCAGGTTTCGCTCACCAACGGAAATTCCGGCACGACGGCCACGAACGGCGTTTCGTTCTCGGTTACGGAAACCGGCGGGACGGCGACGGTCACGCTTTCGGGCGGCACGCTGTCGGAGGCACAGACGCAGACGCTGGTCGACGGCATCACCTATTCGAATGCGAGCGACGATCCGTCCACGGCCAGCCGCGTGGTCACCATCACCCAGATCACGGATTCCGGCGGCACGTCCAGCGGCGGCGACGACACGGCGGCGCTCTCGATCTCGTCGACGGTCACCGTCGGCGCGGTCAACGACGCGCCGGCCATCACGCTGCCTTCCACGACGGCGACGCTCGCAAACACCGACAACGAGGTCGACAACGGGACGCTGAACCTCGCCAATGCGTTCGACGTGACGACCGCCGACATTGGCGGCACGACCTATGTGTTCGTCGCCGGTCAGCTCGATGACGGCGTCTCGGTCTTCTCGGTCAACAGCAGTGGCATTCTCACACCGGTATTCGACCAAGGCGACGACGGCACGGTTGAACTGAACGGTGCGATCAGCGTCGACACGGCGGTCGTCGACGGCGTCACATACCTGTTCGTGAGCGGATCGGTCGACGACGGCATCAGCGTCTTCTCGGTCGCGGCCAACGGTTCGCTGACACATGTCACCAGCCTTTCGGAACCGAGCGGGGCGTTCCTCGACCGGCCCGACAGCCTGACGACGGCGGTCGTCGGCACGGACACATATCTCTTCGTCGCCGCACGGGACGAAGGCGGCATCAGTTCCTTCCGCGTGAACTCAGGCGGCACGCTTTCGAGCGTCGGTTCGGCGGTGCTCGCCAGCGCCGACAACCTGGCGACCGGCGTCGTCGACGGGACGACCTACCTGTTCGCCACCAGCGTGACCGGCGACTCGGTCTCCGTCTATTCCGTCTCGACCTCGGGCACCCTTTCCCTCGTCGACACCGTGAGCGACAATGGCACGCTCCTGCTCAATGCGCCGACGAGCAGTGCCACCATCGAGATCGACGGCACGACCTATCTCTTCATCGGCAGTTCGCTCGACCAGGGCGTGAGCGTCTTCTCCGTCGCCGCCAACGGCACGCTGACCAACGTCCAGAACCTTTCCGACGACGGCACGCTCAACCTGGGACGCCCGGAAGGCATGACGACGGCGTTCGTCAACGGCCGGCCGTATCTCTTCGTCCCGGACCGGGACGCGGACGGGATCAGTGTTCTTTCCATCGCCAGCAACGGCATGCTGTCCAGCGCCTCCGACATCAACGATGTCGGAACACTCGACGGGGCCAGCGGCGTCGCGGTCGCGAATGTCGACGGAACGGACCTGCTGTTCGCCGCCAATATCGGCGGGAACAACGTCAGCGTGTTCGAGATCGACGGCGGGCTCGACGCGGCGGTCGAGGACACCGCCTACGTCGTGACGGGCATCAGCATCGACGACCCGGACGCCGGCACCGACGATCTCGTCGTCACGTTCAGCGTCACCAACGGCACGCTGACCCTCGACACGACCGTCATCAACGGCATCACGGCCGGTCAGGTGACCAACAACGGAACCGGGACGGTGACCGTCACCGCGTCCCAGGCCGTAATCAACGCGACGCTCGGCGATGCGAACGGCCTGACCTATCTCGGCGCGGGCGACTTCTTCGGCACGGAAACGCTCACCGTGACGGCCAACGACCAGGGCAGCACGGGCACGGACCCGGGCCTTACAGGAGACGGCACGTCGGAAGAAGGTTCCGAGGATCTTTCCATCGTGGTGTTGCCGGTCAACGAGGAACCGACGCTGACCGCGACGGGTACCGATCCGAACTGGACCGAGACGACCGCCGCCCCGCTGCTCTTCTCGGGCACGTCGATCTCCACGTTCGAGGCCGGGCAGAACATCATCGGCTTCACCTTCACGATCACCAACGTCCAGAGCGGCAACAACGACATCTTCTTCGTCGGCGGCAACAACGTCTTCCTGAACGACGGCAACTCGATCGGCGCCGGCGGCTTTACCGCGGATGTCTCGTTCTCCGGCTCGACCGCCACGGTTACGCTGACGGGCGGCTTCCTCACGGTCACGCAAGCGCAGGACTTCATCGACGCGATCCGCTGGCAGAACAGCGGCGACGACCCGACGGTCTCGGGCGCCACGCGCGTCATCACCATCACCGAGATCGTCGACGACGGCGGCACGGCCAATGGCGGCGACGACACCGGCGCACCGGGCATCTCGTCGACGGTTTCGCTGACGGCCACGAACGACGAACCGACCCTGACCGCGACGGCGTCCGACCCGACCTTCACCGAAGGCGGCGCGGCGCAGGGCCTCTTCACGTCCTCATCCGCCTCCACGATCGAGAGTGGGCAGACCATCACAGGGCTCACGCTCACCGTGACGAACGTGTCCGGCACGACGGACGAAGTGCTCAATATCGACGGCACGGCGATCACGCTCGACGACGCGAATTCCGGCACGACGGCGACCAATTCGCTTTCGTTCTCGGTTTCCGTGTCCGGCTCGACCGCGACCGTCACGCTGTCCGGCGGCACGCTGTCGGAAGCCGCCACGCAGACCCTGGTCGACGGCATCACCTACGAGAACGCCAGCAGCAACCCGACCGGATCGGGGGCCACGCGCGTGGTCACGATCACGGAAATCGTCGACTCCGGCAGCAATGTCGGCGGCAACGACAACAGCGGGGCGCCCGGCATCGCGTCGACGGTCTCGTTCTCGACCGACAACGATCCTCCCGCCTTCGCCGACCTCAGCGACACGACCTTCGTCTATGACGAGGGCGACGGCACGGTCCTGCTCGACACCGGGACGGCGGCGACCGTCACCGACCCGGACAGCGCGGATTTCGACAGCGGCACGATGACGGTCTCGATCGTGGCCGGCCGCGATCCTGCAGAAGATGTTCTTTCGATCCAGAACCAGGGCACGGGTGCGGGCCAGATCGGCGTCTCCGGATCGAACGTGAGTTTCGAAGGTAACGTGATCGGCACGTTTACCGGCGGCACCGGAGTTGCGGACCTCGTCGTCACGTTCAGCGGCGCGAACGCGACCCCCGCGGCGGTGCAGGCGCTGGCGCGGGCGCTGACCTACGAGAACACGGACACGAGCGACCCGACCCCCGGCGCGCGCACGATCCAGGTGACGCTCACGGACGGCGACGGCGGATCGACCTCGTTCAATGCGGCCACATACAGCCAGCTGACAGGCGCGAACAATCCTCTCGATGCCGTCAATGTGACGGCGTTCGGCGACCCGATATTCGTTGATGTGAACGGTGACGGCCTGACCGACGCCTTCATCGGACGGACCGATGGAACGTTCGACTTCTGGGAAAACACCGGTACGGAAACCGCTCCGGCGTTCACGCAACGGACCGGCACCGACAATCCTCTGGACGGTCTGGATATCGGTGACAATTCACGTGCCACCTTCGGAGATCTCGATGCCGACGGTGACGCCGACCTTCTTGTCGGAAACTCCGTGGGAACGTTGCGGTATTTCGTCAACACAGGAACGAGCACGGCGCCGAATTTTGTCGAAAAGACGGGTGCCGACAATCCGTTCGACTCCGTCTCGGTCCTGAGCGAATCTTCGCCGGAGTTTGTCGACATCGACAATGACGGCGATCTGGACACGTTTATCAACCGCGGCGACGGCACGTTCCAGTTCTTCGAGAATACGGGAACGGAATTCGAAGCGAGCTATACGGAGCGCACCGGTGGCGCCAATCCGCTGGACGGTGTCAATGTCGGAAGCAGCGGAAATCTGACATTCGCAGACATCGACAATGACGGCGACATAGACGTATTCATAGGATCACTGGCTGGAACGGTTCGGTTCTTCGAGAATACCGGATCCGTTGCGTCACCCACCTTCGTGGAGCGGACGGGCGCGAACAACCCGCTCGATGGGGTGGGAACCGTGTCCCTTTCGTTGCCCGGCCTCGTGGACATCGACAACGACGGAGACTTCGACGCCTTCGTCGGCGATCACGATTCGGGCACAATCCTTGCGTTCGAGAACACCGGAAACTCGACCTCGGCCACGTTCACCGTCACCGTCAACGGCCAGAACGATGCGCCGATACCGGTCCTCGACAGCTTCAGCGGACTCGAGGGCGACACTTTCGTCGGTCTTGCCTCCAACAATACCGATTTGCTGGACAACGATCTAGACGCCGACGGCGACGCTCTGAGTCTCTTCGTGACCGGCCGGTTCAATTCCACGAACGGCGGCAGCGTCCTTCTGGAATCCGATGGTTCCTTCACCTACGAGGCGCCGAGCGGGTATTCCGGTATCGACACGTTCGTCTATGCCGTGCAGGACGGCAATGGCGGCTTCTCCATCGGTTACGCCAGCTTCCTGCTGTCGCATTACCCCACGGTCGCGGTCACGACGAGCGGCACCGCGTCCAACGACCTGTTGCGCGGGAACGGCGGCAGCGACACGCTCAACGGGCTGGGCGGCGACGACATCCTGAACGCGGTCACTTCCGAGCAGAGCGCATCGGCCTCCGGCGACACGCTGGACGGCGGCGCGGACAACGACACGCTGAGAACCAATGGCGGCAAGACCACGTTCATCGGCGGGGCCGGCGACGACCTTCTGGCGAGCCTCGACGACGGCCTGTTCTTCGACTTCACGACGGCGGACTACAGCAGTTCGACGGGCGCGGTCCTGGTCAACCTGACGTCTTCCACCCAGTCCGGCGTGCTGTCGGAACAGGCCGATGACGGGCTCGGCGGCACGGACCGGCTGGTCGGCATCCACGCCATCACGGATGGCCAGAACTCCGATACGTTTCTCGCCGACGGGACGTTCGACAACAGCCTCGACGGCCTTTTGCAGATCAACCTTGGCACGGGCGGCAACGACACGGTCGACTTCACCGGCTCCACCTCCCTGTCACGCCGGGTGAGCTTCCAGAACGCCGCCTCCGGCGTGACCGCAAGCCTGGCGGGCGGGGCGGCGACGGTCGGTGTGCTGGCGACACTCATCAACGTCAACGAACTCTTCGGCAGCGCCCTGGCGGACACGCTGACGGGCGACAGCAACGACAACGTTCTGCGCGGCTCCGACGGGATCGACACGCTCGATGGCGGCGGCGGCGTCAACACCGCCGACTATCGCGACGCCACGAACGGCGCGGTCGTCGACCTGACGCTCGGCTCCAACCAGGTGTCCAACGACGGCTTCGGGAACGTCGAGAGCCTCGTCAATTTCGACAACCTGCTGGGGTCGGCCTTCGACGACGTTTTCGCAGGCGGTTCGGAGGACAACGTCTTCACCGGCTTTGCCGGCAACGACACGCTCGCGGGCAATGGCGGCAACGACACGCTGATCGGCGACTTCGACAATCCCAACGTCAAGGACGGCGGCTTCGGCGGCAACGACATCCTCGACGGCGGGGCCGGCGACGACTATCTCCGCGGCGGCGCTGGCGACGACATCCTGTTCGGCGGCGCGGACGACGACTGGCTGTTCGGCGGCAGCGGCAACGACACGCTGCATGGCAATGACGGCGACGACGTCCTGCTGAGTGGCGGCGCTCCGCAGAACTGGCCCTCGACCTTCATCACCGGAGACCAGCTGTTCGGCGGCGCGGGCAACGACGTGCTGATCGCCCAGGGCGGCGCCTCGCTGCTGCGCGGCGACGCGGGTGATGACGACATCCGCAGTGTCGACGACGGCGGCTGGGCCGACTGGACACAGGTCACCTACAACACGTCCACCAGCGGCATCATCGCCAACTTCACCAGCGGCATCGTCTCGGGGCTCGACCCCCTCGAGGTCAACGACGGGCTCGGCGGCACCGACACGGTCTCGCGCGTCCACGTGATCCGCGACAGCGCCAATGACGACCAGATATTCTGGGACGGCAGCTTCACTACAAGCTTCGGCAATTTCATCGAAGTGCGGCTATCGGCGGGCGACGACACGGTGGACTTCACCGGCGCGACGGGCACGCGGCGCGTAAGCTGGCAGAACGCGGACGGCGGCGTGAACGCCTCGCTCACCACAGGCACGGCGACCGACAACGGCCCCGGGAACGCCATCGGGACGGACACGTTCATCAACGCCAACAACCTGCGCGGCTCGCGGTACGACGACATCCTGACCGGCGACACTGGCGACAACCGGTTCCGTGGCTCGGCCGGCAACGACATCATCGACGGCGTGAGCGGGTTCGACCGCATCAACTTCAACGATTCACCGTCCGGCATCACGGTCGACCTGTCGCTGGGTGTCGGCCAGGTGATCGACGACGGGTTCGGCACCACGGACACGGTGTCCAACATCGACAGGGTGGACGGCACCTATTTCGACGACACGCTGACGGGCTCGAGCGACAATGACCGCCTTGACGGCAACCACGGCAACGACACCATTTTCGGCGGTGCCGGCAGCGACACGCTGAACGGCGATTTCGGCGACGCCATCAACCAGCTGACCGACGGGTTCGGCATCAATTCCGCGTTCGGCGACGCCTCGGACATTGCCGACGAGAACGGCATCATCCTGGTCGGCGGCGACGATCACATTCGCGGCGGTGCGGGCGCCGACAACATCTTCGGCGGCCAGGGCAGCGACACCATCGTCGGCGGCGACGGCATCGACTCGATCGACGGCGGCGACGACCGGCAGTTCGGCGTGCGGCAATACAGCGACACGGTCGACTACAGCCATGCCGATGAATCCGGCGGCGGCGCGGTCACTGTCAACCTGGCGGCCGGAACCGCGACGGATACGTTCGGGAACAGCGAAACGATCGCGAATATCGAACACGTGATCGGGTCCGCCCAGGCAGACGTCCTGACCGGCGGCAACACGGACAATGACGATTTCGAGAGTTTCGAGGGCCGCGGAGGCAACGATACGATCGATGGCGGCACGGGCTTCGACGTCGCGAGCTACCGGCAGGCCGCCGGCGGAATCACCGTCAACATGAACAACGCCACCGAGGTCTCCGACGACGGTGACAGCGGCCAGGACACCCTGGCCAACATCGAAGGCATCGAGGGGTCCGAGCAGGCCGACAACATCACCGTCCAGGCCGGGGCGACGTCCGGCGGCGAGTTCCGCGTGACCGGCCGCGGCGGCAGCGACACGATCACCGGCAACGGCATCGACACGACTGCGAGCTATCACAACGCCGGCGCCACGACAGGCGTCAACGTCAACCTGTCGACCGGAATCGCATCGGACGGCGCGGGCGGCACGGACACGCTTTCGGGCATCTCGGGCGTCATCGGCAGCCAGTTCGGCGACACTTTCGTCGGCGACACCGTCAACGAGACCTTCGTGGCCGGCGCGGGCGACGACAATATCGACGGCGGCGGCGGCAACAACACGGTCGACTATTCCCGCGAACTCGAGATGTCCTCGCACCAGAACGGCAAGGGCGACCGTGGCGTCGACGTAAACCTTGCTGACGGCACTGCGGTCGACGCGTTCGGCGACACTGACACGCTCTCCAACATCCAGAACATCGTGGGTACCCAGTTCACCGACCGGATCGTCGGCGACGGCAGCGACAACATCCTCGTGGCCGGCGGCAACGTGCAGGACTTCCTCGCCGACAACGACGTCCTGATCGGCGGCGGCGGCAACGACACGTTCTCGACGACCGGCGGCTACGTGCTGTTCCGCGGCGACGCCGGCAACGACACGTTCACCAGCACCGATTCGGGCGGTGATTTCGACTGGGTCCAGGTGGACTACATCTCCTCGCCCGGCGCCATCACCGTGACCACGTCGGGTTCGAACCTCTCGGTGGCGGACGGCTTCGGCGGCACGGACACGATCACCGCCGCCCACGTCATCCGCGACAGCCGCTTCGGCGACAATCTCACGATCGACATGGCCGCCTACACCAACAGCTTCGGCAGTTTCGTCGAGGTGAGGCTGTCGGAAGGCGACGATACGGTCACTTTCCAGAACACGACCGGTACGGCGCGGATCAGCTGGCAGGCGGCGCGCGGCGGCGTGAACGCAACGATCACCAACGCCTCCGGCGATGGCACCGCGACAGATGTCATCGCCGGCACCAACGCCATCGGAACGGACAGTTTCTTCGGCGCGAACTACCTGCGCGGCTCGCTCTTCAGCGATATCCTGACCGGCTTCACCACCGACGACATCTTCCGTGGATCGGGCGGCGACGACACGATCGACGGCGGCTCGGGGACGGACAGGATCGACCATGGCGACTCGCTCTGGGGCATTGACGTCGACCTGTCGAACAACATCGTCAACGACGACGGCTTCGGCGGCACGGATACGCTGATCGGCATCGAGAACGTGCGCGGCGGCTTCTTCGACGACCTCATCGTCGGCGACGACAACGACAACGACCTGCGCGGCGGAAACGGCGACGACGAGATCTTCGGCGGCGACGGAGACGACTTCCTGTCCGGGCAGGACGGCGACGACACGGTCGACGGCGGGCTCGGCGAGGACACGATCCGGGGCGACGACGGCGACGACATCATGCGCGGCGGCGACGGCTACGACTTCTTCGTCGCAGGATCGGGCAACGACATCATCGAGGGCGGCGACGACATCGACGCCGACGTCAACGTGCGCTCGACCTTCGACTTCGTCGACTATTCCGGTGCCGCGGGCGGCGTCAACGTCAACTTCGAAAGAAGCCTGGTCAGCGACGACGGCGATGGCGGCCAGGATCTCATCACCGGCGTGGAAGTGGTCAAGGGCACGTCCGGCAACGATGTGCTCGTCGGCGGCAACCCGAACAATGACGATTTCGAGGACTTCCGGCCGCTGGGCGGCTCCGACACGGTGGACGGCGGCTCCGGGTTCGACCGGGTGCGCTACCAGGACTCCTCTGCCGGCGTCATCGTCAACCTGTCGAACGTCACGCAGTCGAGCGTGGCGGCGGGAACGGCGGACGACGGCGAAGGCGGCACGGACACGCTCATCAGCATCGAGTCCATCGTCGGTTCGCACCACAATGACGAACTCTACGGCAATGCGACGACGAGCACGCAGTTCCGTCCCCGTCGCGGCATGGACACGATCGAAGGCGGCACGGCCGACGACGAGGTGGACTACGCCTTCCCGGGTTTCAATGGCGGCGTCACCGTCGACCTCCAGGCCGGAACCGCGCAGGACATCAACAATACCGGTGCGGACACCAACGACACGCTGACGAGCATCGAGAACGTCCGCGGCACGTTCTTCGACGATATCCTGACCGGCACGACCGGTGACAACAGGTTCCGCCCGATCGCCGGCACGGACACGATCGACGGCAATGGCGGTTACGACACGGTCGACTACAGCGGCGACCTCAGCATTTCCGCGGCGGCCGAACTGGGCCTCTTCGGCGACAGCGGCATCGCGGTGAACTTCACCGGCGGCCTGCTGAATGGCGGCTTCAACTTCAGCGGCAACATCGCCGCAAATTCCGCCGTGGACGGTTTCGGCGACACAGACAGCCTGATGAACATCGACAAGGTGATCGGCACTGTTTTCGCCGATGACTTCTACGGGGGTTCGGGCGACGACGAATTTATCGGCGGGGACGGCAGCGACTATTTCCGCGGCAATGGCGGCGTCGACACGCTTGTCGGCGGCGACGACTTCGACGCGGAGATCTTCGTCCTAACCGGCGGCGTCCAGGTGCGCACCACATTCGACTTCGTCGACTACCGGAACTCACCCAACGGGGTGAACGTGAATCTCGCGACCGGTATCGTCAGCGACGACGGACACACGTCGAACGACATCATCAGCGGCATCGAGGTCGTGCGCGGGTCCGACAACGCCGACACCCTGACTGGCGGCAACACTGACAATGACGACTTCGAGCAGTTCCGGCCGCGCGGCGGGAACGACGTGGTCGACGGTGGGTCCGGTTTCGACCGGATCAGCTACCAGGGTGCTTCAAACAGCGTCACGGTCAATCTGTCATCGTCCGGCGTCAACAGTGTCATTGGCGGTCACGGTCTGGTTGCGGCAGGAACAGCCATCGACGGCTTTGGCGGCACGGACACGCTGTCGAATTTCGAGTCGATTCGCGGTTCACACCAGGACGATCACCTGATTGGCAACGACTCGACGCCTACCCAGTTCCGCGGAATGAAGGGCGATGACACGATTACCGGCGGCACAGCCACCACCGACGAGGTCGACTACGCGTTCTCCGGCCTGCATTTCGACGGGATCACCGTCAACCTTGGAACAACATCCGCCACATTCACGGACACGAATGCGGACGGCAACGCTATCGACGAGAGTTTCACCGACACCATCACGGGCGTGGAACGCATTCGGGGTACTTTCGGGGACGACAACCTGACCGGCGACGGCAATGACAACCGGTTCCGCGGGGTGGCGGGCAACGACACGATCGACGGCGGCGGCAATGGCGCCAATGGCGACACGGTCGACTATAGCGGCGACCTGCCGATTTCCGCCGGATCCGGCTTCAGCACGTTCGGCATCAATGGCGTCAGCGTCAACCTGAGCGGTTCGACGGTCCTCGGCATCGCCGCCAATACCGGCATTGACGGGTTCGGCGACACGGACACGCTGTCCAACATCGAGAACATCAAGGGCACAATCTTCAACGACACGCTCGTGGGCGACGGCAACGCCAATACGCTGGAAGGCAATGACGGCAATGACTGGCTCGTCGGCGGCGCGGGCAACGACGTTCTCGACGGCGGCGACGACAACGACCCCGTCCTCGGCATCCGCGGCAATTTCGACGTCGTCGACTACTCCTCGGAAACCGGCGGCGGCCCGGTCAACGTCAACCTCGCCACCGGCGTCGCGACCGACACGTTCGGCGATACCGACACGCTGTCGAACATCGAGGTCGTGTTCGGCACCAGCGGCAACGACATCCTGACCGGCGGCAACGCCGCCAATGACGATTTCGAGAGCTTCCGGGCCTTCGGCGGCAACAACACGGTGGACGGCGGCTCGGGCTGGGACCGGATCGACTATCGCAACGCCCCGACCGGTGTCGATGTCGACCTGGAATCCGGCGTCGCGTCCAACGGTTTCGGCGGGATCGACAGCCTGTCCAACATCGAATCCGTGCGCGGCTCGATGTTCGACGACGAGTTCTTCGGCGACGCCAACGACAACCAGTTCCGAGCAATGGCCGGCGACGACATCATCAATGGCGGCGGCGGCACCAACGAACTCGACTACTCGTTCACCGGCGGGACGCAGGGCGTGACCATCGACCTGCATGCCCTGGAGGCGACCGACACGTTCGGCGACACCGACTTCTTCGTCAACATCCAGAACGTGCGCGGCAGCTTCATGGACGACTGGATCGTGGGCGACGACCACGCCAACCGGTTCCGTCCGCTCGCCGGCAGCGACTTCATCGACGGCGCCGGCGGCACGGACACGATCGACTACAGCCGCGAATTCGACCTCTCTTCGGACAATCCCGGCTTCACCGCCGACCAGGGCGTGCGCGTCGATCTCGGCAACAATTTCGGCGTCGACGGATACGACAATATCGACCGGATCTTCAATGTCGAGAACGTGCGCGGCACCGAGTTCGGCGACCTGCTCATCGGCGACGGCGAGGACAATTTCCTGCAGGGGCTCGAGGGCGAGGACTTCCTGGCGGGCGGTTCGGGCTCGGATACCCTGTCCGGCGGCACGGACACCGACACCGACACGTTCCTCTTCTTCGACGGGGAAACGGGCATCGACACGATCACCGACTTCGATCTCGCAAACGACGTTCTCGACCTGTCCGACTATCTCGACGGCAGCGGCTACTCGACGCCCTCGCAGGCCAGTTTCATCACGGCCACGGTGAACGGCAGCGATACGGAGTTCCGCGTGGACGCGGATGGCGCAGGCGGCAACGCGCCCGTGCATTTCGCGACGCTCTCGGGCATCTCGTCCGGCACGCTGACCTTCATTCACGACGACGCCGACACGACGGATACGATCACGTTCTAGGGGAACCGGATCCGCCGTGCGGCCGGACAGGGAGGCAAGCGGATGAAGGACCTTGCAGTCAGGCTCGCCAGGCGCTTCGGCGCGGCGCGGCTGCTCGGTCTCCTGCTGCTCATGGTGCTGGTGGTGTTCCGGGCGTGGGACCCGCCTCCGCTGCAGACCTTCCGGCTCAAGATCTTCGACTTCTACCAGCAGCTGAAGCCGCGCGAGACCAACCAGTTTCCCGTCGTCATCGCCGATATCGACGACGCCAGCCTGCAGATGATCGGCCAGTGGCCCTGGCCGCGCACCAAGATCGCGGAGCTCGTCCAGCGGATCACGGCGTCGGGCGCGGTGGCCATCGCCTTCGACGTGCTGTTTCCCGAACCCGACCGCATGTCGCCGGGCCTGATCGCCGACAGCCTGCAGTCCATCGACGAGGAAACCCGGCGCAAGCTCAAGAACGCGCCCAGCAACGACGTGCTTCTCGGGCTCGCGTTCCGCAGGGCCAGGGTCGTCGCCGGCCAGTCCGGGCACAACGAACTCAACGTGGGCTCCGACAAGCACCAGACTTCGGTGGGCACGCTGGGCAAGGACCCCCGCCCCTACCTGATCTCCTATCCGGGCCTGCTGCTGAACGTGCCGGAACTGGAGTCGACCGCCACCGGCCGGGGGCTGTTCTCGATCAGTCCGGAACATGACGGCGTGGTGCGCCGCGTGCCGCTCATGCTGCAGGCGCAGGGGCGCATCGTGCCGGCACTCTCGACGGAACTGCTGCGGGTGGCGACGGGCTCGAACGCGGTGCTCATCAAGACCGGCGACCACGGGATAAACTCGGTCGTGGTCGCCCGCAACGAGGTGCCGACAGGTCCGCGCGGCCAGCTCTGGGTGCACTATTCGAAGTCGGACCCGCGGCGCTACATTCCCGTGCACAAGATCCTCAACGGCCCCCTGCCCGTGCCGGGCCTCGCCCAGCGGCTGGTGCTCGTCGGCACGTCCGCGACCGGCATGCACGATCTCAAGACGACACCCGTCGACCCGGCCATGCCCGGCGTGGAGATCCATGCCCAGGTCATCGAGAACATCCTTTCCGGAACGCGGCTCAAGCGGCCGGCGGCGCTTTCCGGCATCGAGGTCGCCATCGCCTTCGGGATCGGGCTGATGATGATCATCCTCGTTCCCGCCTTCGGCCCGTTGCCGGTCTTCGCCATCGGCGCCGTCACGGCGGCCACGCTCACCGGCATGTCCTGGTACAAGTTCACCGAGGACGGCGTGCTGCTCGACGTGGCCTACCCGCTGCTCTCGAGTTTCGCGGTCTTCGGCTTTCTCGCGTTCATGAACTATTACCGCGAAGAGGCCCAGAGACGTCAGATCCGCAGCGCCTTCGGCCAGTATCTCTCGCCTGACCTCGTCGAACAGCTTGCGGAGAATCCCGAAAAGCTGGTGCTCGGCGGCGAAACCCGCACGATGACGATCCTCTTCAGCGACGTGCGCGGCTTCACCTCCATATCGGAGAGCTTCAAGGAAGACCCGCAGGGGCTGACCTCGCTCATGAACCGCTTCCTGACGCCCTTGTCTGACGCCATCATGGAGCGCCGGGGAACCATCGACAAATACATGGGCGACGCCATCATGGCGTTCTGGAACGCGCCGCTCGACGACCCGGACCACGCGGTGAACGCGACGCGGGCGGGCATCGACATGCTGCACCGGCTGGAGACCGTGAACCTCGAGCGCAAGAAGGAAGCCGAGGAGGCGGGCATCCCCTTCCTGCCGCTCGACGTCGGCGTCGGCATCAATACGGGCGACTGCGTCGTCGGGAACATGGGATCCGAATCGCGCTTCGACTATTCCCTGCTCGGCGACAGCGTGAACCTGGCGTCGCGTCTCGAGGGCCAGACCAAGACCTACGGCATCAACATCATCCTCGGCGCGATGACGGCATCGCTCGTCGGCGAGGCTTTTTTCCTGCTCGAGGTCGACACAATCCGGGTGAAGGGCAAGACGGAACCGGAGAAAATCTACACGGTCGTGGAGAACCCGGAAGCCGCCGATTTCGAAGCCTATTCCGCCGCGCACCGGGACATGCTCACGGCCTATCTCGGCCAGGACTGGGACGGGGTGGAGGCGGCAATCCGCATCTGCCGGCCAATGGCCGAAACCTACGGGCTCACCGGCGTGCTCGATCTCTACGCCCAGCGCACGGCGGCCTTCCGCGAGGCCCCGCCCCCGGCCGACTGGGACGGCGTCTGGACCATGGAGACGAAATAGCAACGGCACGTGTGGCGAGCCGGCTCGTGTGCGTCACTTCGGTGGGCGCGCGAGGGCCGCGGATGCCATATGCTCATGCCAGCCAATCAAGGGAGGACCGCGCGTGACCGCGAGCACTACGAACAAACCCGCCATCGCCCTGTTCGGGCTGGGCTCCATGGGCTACGGGATGGCCTCGAGCCTGCTTCGCGCCGGGCTGAAGACATGGGGCTTCGACATCTCCGAAGAGCGCGAGTCGCGTTTCCGCGAGGAAGGCGGCGCGGACGGGTCGCGCACCGACGCCGTGGGCACTGCCGACATCGTCGTGTGTGTCGTGGTCAATGCCGCGCAGACCGAGGAGATCCTGTTCGGCGAAGACGGCGTGGCGGAGGCGATGAGGCCCGGCACGGTCTTCATGTCCTGCGCGACCGTCTCGCCGGAGTTCGCGAGGACCGCCGCGCAGCGGCTCGCGGAACGCGACGTGCTCTATCTCGACACCCCGATCTCCGGCGGCGCCGCAAAGGCCGCGACCGGCGAACTGACCATCATGGGTTCGGGTTCGCCGCAGGCGTTCGACCAGGCCGAGCCCGCCCTCGACGCCATGGCCGCGAAAGTCTTCCGCCTCGGCCCCGAGGCGGGTGCGGGGTCCGCCATGAAGGTGGTCAACCAGCTGCTCGCCGGCGTCCACATCGCGGCGGCGGCCGAAGCCGTGACCTTCGGCCTGTCCCAGGGGATCGAGCCGTCGAAGACCCTGTCCGTGATCTCGGAATGCGCGGGCACGAGCTGGATGTTCGAGAACCGGGTGCCGCATATCGTGCAGGGCGACTACACGCCCCATTCGGCGGTGGACATCTTCGTCAAGGATCTCGGCATCGTGCTCGACGTGGCCCGGGCCTCGGGCTTCTCCGCGCCGCTTTCCGCGACGGCGCTGCAGCAGTTCGTCGCCGCCCACGGCATGGGCCACGGCCGCGAGGACGATTCCGCCGTGGCCAAGGTCTATGCCCGCAATGCCGGGCTCACGCTGCCCGGCGAGGACTGAGCGAGAGAACAGCGACATGGATCTGGGAATAACGGACAAGGTCAGGCCGCTGATCGACCAGGTGCGCGCCATGGTCCGCGACGAGATCATGCCGATGGAGGGCGAGTACGAGGCGGAGATCGGCCGCGGCGGGAACCGGTTCGAGCCGACGCGGCGGCAGACCGAGATCCTCGAGGGGCTCAAGACCAGGGCCCGCGAAAAGGGCCTGTGGAATTTCTGGCTCACCGCCTCGGACCGCGGCTACGGGCTGACGACGGTCGAGTACGCCTACCTGGCCGAGGAAATGGGATGGTCTTCGCTCGCGGCGGAAGTCTTCAACTGCTCCGCGCCCGATACCGGCAACATGGAGGTGCTGGAGCGCTTCGGCACCGAAGCCCAGAAAGCGCGCTGGCTCGAAGACCTGCTGGATGGCAAGACCCGATCCGCCTATCTCATGACCGAACCCGACGTGGCCTCGTCGGATGCCACCAACATCGCGCTCGAGGCGGTTCGCGACGGCGAGTCATATGTGCTCAACGGCGAGAAATGGTGGGCATCGGGCGCCGGCGATCCGCGTTGCGCGGTCTATATCGTCATGTGCCTCACCGACCCGGAGGCGCCGCGCCATCAGCAGCACAGCCAGTTCTTCGTGCCCTCGGATTCGCCCGGCATCGAGGTGCTACGCGCCATGGAGGTCTTCGGAAACGACGATGCCCCGCACGGCCACATGCACATACGCTTCACCGACGTGCGCGTGCCGGCGGAGAACATCATAGTCGGCGAAGGCCGCGGCTTCGAGATCGCGCAGGGCCGGCTCGGGCCGGGCCGCATCCACCACTGCATGCGGGCGATCGGCCAGGCGGAACGCGCGCTGGACCTGATGTGCCGGCGTTCGGTGTCGCGCGTCGCCTTCGGCAAGCCCCTGTCCGCACTCGGGGCCAATCACGACATCATCGCCACCAGCCGCATGGATATCGAGATGGCGCGGCTGCTGTGCCTCAAGGCGGCCTGGATGATGGACAGCGCGAGCCCGAAGGAAGCCGCGCCGTGGATATCCCAGATCAAGGTGGTCGCACCGCAGGTGGCACTGAGGGTCATCGACGAGGCCATGCAGATGCACGGTGCCATGGGCGTCAGCCAGGACGTGCCGCTGTCGCGCATGTATGCACATGTGCGCACGCTGCGGCTTGCGGACGGGCCCGATGCGGTCCATCGGCGCCAGGTCGCGAGGGCCGAGCTGCGGCGCCATACGAACGAGCAGCCCTGACCGGATGGCGCGTCAGACCGTGGCCAGTTTGGCGGGTTCCGGTTCCAGCACCTTGACCCGCGCCTTCTCGGCGCTCATGGGACGGTCGAACAGGTAGCCCTGACCCGCCTCGCAGCCCAGTTCGCGAACCACATCCAGTTGACGGCGCGTCTCGATCCCTTCGGCGACGGCCACCGCATCGAGCGTCTGGCACATGTCGCGCATGGCCTTCACAATGGCACGGGTCTTGGCGTTGTCGCAGACCTGGTCGATGAAGGACTTGTCGATCTTCACCAGGTCGAATTCGATGTTCTGGAGATAGCTGAAGTTCGAATGACAGGTGCCGAAATCATCGAGCGCCACGCGGACGCCGACATCGCGCAGGCTGGCGAGGGTTTCCCTGGCCGCTGCGAATTCGTCCACGAAGGCGGTTTCCGTCACCTCGATCACGAGGCGGGACGGCGGGTACTTCTCCTCCGCCATGATCGCCATCAGAGCCAGAGGCGTCCCCGAGCGGACGAGGTCGACCGCTGATAGATTGAACGAGAGATAGGTATCGCCCGGCCAGTCGCGGGCAGATCGCAGGGCCTTGCGGAACAGGTTGGCCGTCATCTCGCCGACCAGACCGATGCGCTCGGCGGTCGGCACGAAATCACCGGGCGAGACCTGCCCCAGTTCGGGATGGTGCCAGCGCGCCAGAGATTCAAACCCCAGGATCCGGCCCGTCCCGATCGACATGATGGGCTGGAACACGTTTTCCAGTTTATCGTCCCGCACGGCCTTGCGGAGTTCCTGCTCGAAATGCGCGCGCTCCTTGGCCGATTCCTCGTAGGAGGCGTGGAAGATCACCGAACATCCCCTGGCTCTCGCCTTCGCCTCGTAAAGTGCGCTGTCGGCCTGGCTGATCAGTGACTGGACGGTATCGCCTTCCCCGCACGGCAGCGCAAATCCGATGGACCCGGACACGAATCCGGACGCACCGCCCACCTCGACCGGTTTTTCGATGGAGCGGGTCAGGCGCTTGCCATAGGCCAGGATATCGTCGGGCTCGTCGAGACCGTCGACCAGGAGGCCGAATTCGTCGCCTCCGAAACGCGCAACCATGCCGCGGGTTCCGACGATCCCGTCGAGCCGCCGGCCGATGTCGCGCAACACGGCGTCACCTCCAACGTGGCCATACATGTCGTTGATCGGCTTGAATCCGTCGAGGTCGACCATGGCGACGGCGAACGGCATGTGTCCGGCGTCCGTTTGGCGCGCCAGGCGTTCGGTCAGCGCCTTCTCGAAACACCGCCGGTTCGGCAAACCGGTCAGGCTGTCGGAATAGGCGAATCCATGGGCGACACTGTGGGCCTCGCGCACCTCGTCGTGCTTGTCCATGAGCTGCACGTGCTGGGCGACGGTCCGGTAGAGACCGTCATGGAAGCGCTTCACCATCTGGATGGCAAGCGCGCTGACCAGCAGAAAGATGGCGGCGATCACCCCCTGGTGAAACTGTCCGAGCGAAATCAGCGTGATCGCGAAGGGAATACCGGAGGACATCATGGCGGCGACCGCGGCCATGGGCAGCATGGCGAGTGCGAACGCACATCCGAACGCCGAGATCAGGATGAATACCGAGAGAATGGCCTGGTGCATCAGGCTGCCATAACTGAACAGCATGATCGCCCAGGCGGTGAACGTGCCTGAAATGCCGACCGCGAGGAAAACCGCAAGGCGAAGGTTCTTGCGGATGCGGTCGTCATCGGCCACATGCTCGCCGACCTTCATCCAGTAAATGAGGCGTCCGAGCACCAGCGAGACCAGTATGGTCGGGATCACGACCGTCAGCACCGCCGGCGCCTCCCCGTAGTGGGTCACGGCGGCAATGCTCGCCGCGATCGCGATCACGAGGTAGAGGAGCCTGATCTGGCCGGCCAGAGCATCATATTGCGCCCTGCGGAACAGACGCGAAGTTCGATCATCCCTGTCGTCGAGTCCCGACAGGAGCCACCGCATCGATTGTGGCATAGTTTTCCCGGCCCCGTTTTTCTATAAACCCTGTTTATCATTCCTGTATTTACGCTTCCTTACCGCTCCGGTTCCTGGGGCGGTACTAGATTGTTAGGGACGCACGAAACCGCTGTTGGTATAGAAGTCACAAAACAACCACAGACCGGGAGACCCCATACCCATGGCACTTTCACTGCTCGCAAAGGATGTCCTGCCCGCGGATTCCGGCAATGCCCTTCTCGTGGGCCGCGTCTGGTCACACGCAAACGGCGGTCCCTGCGTCGTCCTCGTGACCGGCGAAACCGTTCGCGACATCAGCGCCCTCGCACCGACCACGTCCATGCTGATGGACCTGCCCGATCTCGCGAACCGGCTGCGCGATGGCGAGTCCTTCCCGGAACTCGGTCCGCTCCAGCGGTTTCTGGACGGCGTCGCATCGGACGAGCCCGACGGCGACCGGCTGCTTTCTCCCTGCGACCTGCAGGTGCTCAAGGCCGCCGGCGTCACCTTCGCCAATTCCATGCTGGAGCGTGTCATCGAGGAACGCGCGGACGGCGACTACACGCGCGCGCACGCCATCCGCGAGCAGATCGAGGAGGTCATCGGGGGCAATCTCGCCGGTGTGCGTGCAGGCTCGCCGGAAGCCGCGGAGGTCAAGGCGCTGCTGATCGAGATGGGCTACTGGTCGCAGTATCTCGAGGTGGGCATCGGCCCGGACGCGGAGGTGTTCACCAAGGCCCCGGTCATGTCATCCGTCGGAACAGGCGCCGATATCGGCATCCACAGGATGTCGGACTGGAACAACCCGGAGCCGGAAGTGGTGCTGATCGTCAACAGCGCCGGCCGGATCGCGGGCGCGACCCTCGGCAACGACGTCAACCTGCGCGACGTGGAGGGCCGGTCCGCGCTGCTGCTGAGCAAGGCCAAGGACAACAACGCGTCGGCTTCGGTCGGACCGTTCATCCGGGTGCTCGACGACGGTTTCACGGTGGCGGACATCGAGTCGATCAAGCTCGACCTGAAGGTGACCGGAGAGGACGAGTTCGTGCTCGAGGGCCGCTCCCTCATGTCGGAGATATCCCGTTCTCCCGAGGACCTCGTGCGCCAGACCATCAACGAGCACCATCAGTATCCCGACGGGTTCGCGCTTTATCTCGGAACGCTCTTCGCGCCGACGGAAGACCGCAACGAGCCCGGCAAGGGTTTTACCCACGACGTGGGTGATGTCGTGCGGATCTCCTGCGATGAACTCGGTGCGCTGGTGAACGAGGTACGCCATAGCCATGACTGCCCGCCATGGACGTTCGGGGTGTCTGCATTGATGACCAACCTCGCCCGCAGGGGGCTTCTGGGCGGCACGTCCTAGAGCACGGCGGGAACCGGACCGGAAAGCATGGCCTACGACCTCGTCATTCGCGGCGGGCGGGTGATCGACCCGTCCCGGGACCTCGACCAGGTGACGGACGTCGCCTTCGCGGACGGGCGCGTGGCGGCCGTCGGGCCGGACCTCGCCGCGGACGGCGCCGAAATTCTCGATGCATCCGGGCTGATCGTCACGCCCGGCCTGATCGACCTGCATACCCATGTCTACTGGGGCGGCACTTCGCTCGGCATCGACGCCGAGGACTACTGCCGCCGGTGCGGCGTCACGACGGCCATCGACACCGGGTCGGCGGGCCCCGGCAATTTCGCGGGATTCCGCAGACATGTCATCGAACCGAGCGCCGTGCGCATCCTTGCCTACCTGCACGTCTCCTTCGCCGGCATCTACGGGTTCGACCGGTCTATTCACGTGGGCGAGAGCGAGGACATGCGTCTCATTGCGCCACGCGAAGCGGCCCGGGTCGCGGACGCGAACCGCGACGTCATCGTCGGCATCAAGGTGCGGGTGGGGCGACACGCCTCAGGGTTTCACGGCACGGCGCCTCTCGACATCGCCCTTCAGGTCGCAGAAGAGACCGGTCTCCATGTCATGGCGCATATCGACGAACCGCCGCCGACCTATGCCGGGGTGCTGGAAAAACTGCGTCCGGGCGATGTGCTCACGCACGCCTTCCGTCCCTTTCCCAACAGCCCGGCGACCGCGCAGGGCACGATCAGGCCGGGCGTCCGGGAGGCACGCGAGCGCGGGGTGATCTTCGACATCGGCCACGGCATGGGGTCCTTCGCCTTCAGGACGGCCCGCGCCATGCTCGCCAACGGTTTCGCGCCCGACACGATCTCGTCGGACGTCCACGCCCTGTGCATCGACGGGCCGGCATTCGACCAGACGACCACGATGTCGAAGTTCCTGTGCATGGGGATGGACCTGAATTCCGTCGTGGCGGCCTCGACGGTGCGCCCGGCCATGGCGCTCAAGCGTCCCGAGCTGGGCAGCCTGCGGCCGGGTTCGGCCGGTGACGCGACCCTGCTCCGGGTCGCCGAAGGGTCCTTCGACTATGTCGACGCGGTGGGCGAGATCATGACCGGCAAACACCGTATCCTCTCGGAAGGCACGGTGATCGGCGGAAGGAAGTGGCCGACCTGACGTCCGAGAACGTCCCGGACCTGTCTTCCGGCACGCGCCGCCTGATGAGCCAGGGAAGAACGTTCTTGTAAGATTTCCCATATTCGGGATATTTTCTCGTTTATGATCGAACCGGATATCGATACGTCCCATGCGGACCGGAAACTGGCCGACCGGCTGAAGGCGCTCAGGATTGAAAAAGCCTGGTCGCTCGATGTCCTCGCCACCCGCAGCGGCGTCAGCCGGGCCACCCTGTCGCGGCTGGAAAACGGGGAGGTCAGCCCGACCGCGAGTGTGCTGGGGAGGATCTGTGCGGCCTACGGCACGACCATGTCGCGGCTCATGGCGGCAATCGAGGCCGAACACACGCCCCTGGTCCGTCGCGACGAACAGACCGTATGGACCGACACAGAAACCGGTTTCGAACGCCGGAACGTGTCTCCGCCGGCGGACAGTCTCGGGTGCGAGGTGCTCTCATGCAGGCTGCCCGCAGGCAGCGATATTTCCTATCCCGTTCCGCCGCGGGAAGGCCTCGAACATCACCTGGTTCTGACCGAAGGCAGGCTCGAGGTCTGTCTCGGCGATGTGTCCTACGAGCTCGGTCCCGGCGACTGCCTGCGCTACAGGCTGTTCGGCACCAGCCGCTTTCGCACCGGGGCCGCGGAAGGTGCGGCCTATTTTCTCGTTGTTCTGTGAGGGCTCATGAGCATGCGCGTTTCCATAGAATCGGTCGACCGGTTCTCCTTCGATTCCTGTCTCGACGCGCTCGCGTCCATCCTGCATGCCTGCGTGCATGACGGTGCGAGCGTCGGGTTCATCCTGCCGTTCCCGCTCGAGGACGCACGGGCCTACTGGCTGGGACAAGTCCGCCCCGCCGTCGTGGCCGGCGATGTGGTGCTGATGGTCGCCCGCGGGCCGGAGGGGATCGTCGGAACCGTCCAGTTGCAATGGGCAGCGATGCCCAACCAGGCCCACAGGGCCGACGTGTGCAAGCTCCTGGTTCACCCCGACGCCCGCCGACGGGGCATCGCCCGCGCGCTCATGGCCGAACTGGAACGCCGTGCCGTGGAGGGCCGCCGGAGCCTCCTGACCCTCGACACCCGCACCGGCGACACGGCCGAGCCGCTCTACCGCACGCTCGGGTTCCAGACCGTGGGTGTCATTCCCGACTTCTGCCGGGACACGGCCAGCGACCGCCTTGACGGCACGACACTCATGTACAAGAAGCTCGCCCTCGCGCCCCGGGACCCGGAGACCGCCGTAAGCCCCGCGGCAGGCTGACCCGTTCCCCGGCGCCAGCGTCGACAAGCCTATTGTGCATTGCATCAAAACGCGTCACGATTATGTCGCAATGCACAATGAAAATGGGATCGACCGGTGAACACCACACCCCGCGAAAGCGCGCCCATGACTGCGAACATCCGACGCCTTTGGTCGCCCGACCTTGACGCGATCCTCGACCACTTTCTCCGGCTGGACCCCGAGTCCCGCAGGCTGAGGTTCGGCGGCCCCGTAACCGACGAATTCATCGAGACCTATGCGAAGCGCGTCCTGCAGATCGACGCCCTTGTCTACGGGGCATTTGTCGACGGCGTTCTGCGGGCGGTGGCGGAGCTCCGGGGTATTCTGCCCGGCCTCCAGATGACGGCGGAAGCCGCCTTCTCGGTCGAGTCCCGCTGGCAGGATGCCGGCATCGGGGATGCACTGGTCACCCGCATCGTCGCGGCGGCGCAGAACCGCGGCGTGCGTTCACTTCACATGATCTGCCTGCGGGAGAACCGCAGGATGCAGCATCTCGTGCGCAAGCACCGCGCCGTGCTCGGCTATCATGCCGGCGAGGCCGAAGCGACGCTCTCGCCACCATGGCCCACGCCGTTTTCGATCGGCGAGGAGATCGCGGGGGAGACGCAGGGGTTCGTCCACGCAGTCATCCATTGGCCGGGATAAGATCGAGGAAAAAGTAAAAAGCCGGCCAGCGTGACGCCGGCCGGCTTCCAGGCCCCCCAGGGCCCGCCCTCTATTCGGCCGCGACGGACGGCGCGGAGATCTCCCCGAGAGAACGCTCGAGAATATCCAGTCCCTCGTCGATCAGTTCATCGGACGCGGTCAGCGGTACAAGGATCCGGATGGTGTTTGCGAAGACGCCGCAAGACAGGAGCACCAGACCGTTCTCCAGAGCCCTGGCGCAAAGCGCCCTGGTTGCTTCCGGATCCGGCTCGTTGCCGCCATGGGCGCTGACCAGTTCGAAGGCGACCATGGCACCAAGCCCGCGAATGTCGCCGATGGGATGTGCGTTCGCACCGCCGGACATGCTGCGGATCCGGCTGACCAGCTTTTCGCCGAGAGCGGCGCTGCGTTCGACCAGGCCTTCCTTTTCGATGACATCGAGCACGCCGAGCGCCGCCGCGCATGCCACCGGATTGCCGCCATAGGTGCCGCCGAGACCGCCGGGCTCCGGCGCGTCCATGATCTCCGCCTTGCCGATGACGCCAGCAAGCGGGAAACCGCCCGCGAGGCTCTTGGCCATGGTGATGAGATCAGGCTCAACCCCGGAATGCTCGACGGCGAACATCCGACCCGTGCGGGCGAATCCGGTCTGGATCTCGTCGACGATGAGCAGGATACCGTGCCGGTCGCAGACATCGCGCAGACGGCGGAGGAGTTCGGGCGGCGCGATGTAGAACCCGCCTTCGCCCTGCACCGGCTCGATGATGATCGCGGCCACCCTTTCGGCTTCGATGTCCGCCTTGAACAGCCGGTCGAGCGCCTTGAACGAGTCGTCCACGCTCACGCCGTGATGTTCCATGGGGAACGGCACGTGGTGGATGTCCGACGGGAAGGGTCCGAAGCCCTTCTTGTAGGGCACGACCTTGCCGGTCAGGCCCATGGTGATGTGCGTGCGGCCGTGGAAAGCGCCGGAGAACGCGACGATTCCCGGACGTCCGGTGTGGGCGCGGGCGATCTTGATGGCGTTCTCGACCGCTTCGGCACCGGTGGTGACGAACAGCGTCTTCTTCGGCGTTCCGCCCGGCGCCAGGGCGTTCAGGCGTTCGGCCAGCTCGATGTAAGGTTCGTAGGGCATCACCTGATAGGCGGTGTGGGTGAACCTGTCGAGCTGCTCGTTGACTTTCGCCATGACATGCGGGTGGCGGTGGCCCGTATTGAGCACGGCGATGCCGCCCGCAAAGTCGATGAAACGCCTGCCTTCGACATCCCAGAGTTCCGCGTTCTCCGCACGGTCGGCGAAAATCGTGGTCGCTGTCGCGACGCCGCGCGGCGTGGCGGCTGCAAGACGGGAATGGAGGGTGTGGTTGTCGGTCATGAGCTTGATCTCCCGATGGTGCGATCCCGCTGATCCGGGATCCTTGTGGTTTCAGGCCGCGTTGGTGCGCTGCTCTTCGCCCGAGCGCAGAACCGCTTCCTGTTCGGTCGTCAGGCCGGCCTTGTCCGCACGGGGCTCGTGGACGGAGAACCCGCCTTCCATGACCGCTTCCGGCGCGTCTTCCGCACGGTTTTCGGACGGCCGCGCGATCCGGCGCGACACCGACCAGACATGACCGTAGGGATCGACGAAACGGCCGTAGCGCTCGCCCCACGGGGTGTCTGCGAACGGAACGAGAATACCGGCGTCACACGCCAGCGCACGTTCCCAGATATCGGCGGCATCGGCATGGTAGATGTGCATGGCGGATGCGGTTCCGCCAAATCCGGCCGGCGACAGGATGCCGAAAGCGGGAATTTCGTCGACGATGCGGACGATCGAGTTGCCGATCTTCAGTTCGGCCTGCAGCACGGTCACGCCGTCCTCGCCAACGACGCGCGACAGTTCGTCCGCGCCGAAGA
The DNA here is from genome assembly GCA_965227875.1 of Hyphomicrobiales bacterium. Classification (GTDB taxonomy): domain Bacteria; phylum Pseudomonadota; class Alphaproteobacteria; order Rhizobiales; family JAJFHC01. Next base: position 2,839,948 of record OZ245783.1, on the reverse strand, counting down.
CTTCCGTGTAGAAGGCAATCGCGGCATCGGCGCCGCGCACGACGAGTTCCGGGGTGACGGTACGGTATCCCTTGGGGACCGGAGCAACTTTTCTGGACATATTCGTATTCCTGAACGGTTATCTGGAGCGTCCCGGCCGGGGCGATTCGCGCGAGGGGACGCAGAAAATCGAGCCGGCGGACGGTTTTAGTGATGGCATTTGGCTCACATCATGTTAAATGATGTACACCATGAATCATGGTGTATCCATATTGCGATGAATGTCAACACAATGAATCAGGATGCAGCGCTCGGCGTGTCGATGACGGTGACGCAATCCGACCTGCCCGTCCTGCGTGATGCCGGACGGCTTGGCGAGTATGCGGTCGTCTACCGGACCTACCGCCAGAGCATGGGCGGCGGTTTCGGCGATCAGGAAAAACATCCGCTCGCCTGGGGCGTTCTCGTCTACGTGGACGATCAGGTCGCCCGCATCTACAGCGCGCGCGGCCTGCCCCGGGAATGGACCGATCTGGCAAGGCTCGAGAGGTGGATCCGCGAACAGGGCTTCTGGTACTGGTGGATGCGCAACGACCTCGAACCGCTGATGCTGCCGGCTTCCGCCGACGACGAGGAAGAGACACCCGCCGGGAAGCCCGACGGCGAGCGCCAGTCGATAAACGACGGTGCGGAGACGGACATTGCCGTGGATACCATGGTCCCCCTTCCTCCCGGCCCGGCCGGACCGTTGACGGAGCGCCAGACCTGACGTTTCGGGATGTTCTGAAAACGGCGAAATCGGTCTACACTTTGCGGCGGTCGAACATAACGCCTGGTTGCCGGATAGATGGACATGCCCCAGAACGAGTCCTGGATAGAGAGTTTCCCGGGCCTCATGACCCTGACGTCCGACTTGCGCCGCTTGCTGGTGGACAACAGCAAGGTCGTCACGCTTGCCGCCGGCACGCGCGTATTCGGTCCGGGCATGGCGCCGCAGAACTATCTGCTCCTGCTGGACGGAACGGTGCGGGTCCAGCAGGTGTCAGAGACCGGCCGCGAAATCGTGCTCTACCGCGTGTCGGCCGGGGAGAGTTGCGCACTGACCACCGCCTGCCTGATGGGCTACGAGGACTATCTCGCGGAGGGAATCGTCGAGCATGACGCGACGGCGGTCGCCATTCCCCGTTCGGTGTTCGACGACCTTGTGGCGCGGTCCGCGGAGTTCCGCCAGTTCGTCTTCACCGCGTTCAGCGTGCGGGTGACCAACCTGTTCCGCGTCATCGAGGACGTGGCGTTTGCCCGCATCGACATCCGCCTTGCCCAGCGACTGCTGCAGCTCGCTGGCGAAGACGGCCACCTGGAGATCACCCACCAGAACCTCGCATCCGAACTCGGCAGCGCACGCGAGGTCATCAGCCGGCAGTTGCACGAATTCCAGCGACGTGGCTGGATCACGTCGTCGCGCGGCAACATCTCGATCACCGACCGACATGCCCTCGAAGCCCTCGCGGACTCGCCCTGACGCGGCGCAGCGTCCCGTCGTGACCGCGGTTTTCCATCATCAGGCCCAAGTGTGACTTAGTCACCGACCTCCTCCGGGCGATCCGATAGTTTCCGGATATCGCAGCAAGGAGGTTGCCATGAACATCAACGTCGGAACGATAGATCGCCTGGCCCGGATCGTCCTGGGCGCAGCGCTGCTTTATCTCGCTTTCGCCAGCGGTCTCCCGCTTTTCGAGGGTCCGCTCCTCAAATACGGCGCCGCGGTCGTTGGCGTGATCATGATCGTGACGGCGGCCGCGGGCCGCTGCCCGCTCTATTCGGTCTTCGGTATCCGCACATGCAGGACGGGCTGATCGTGGAAACCGTCTTCACCCCATGGCAGTCGCTTGCCGGCGGTCTGCTCATCGGCCTGTCGGCAACGCTCCTGATGCTGGCCAACGGGCGCATTCTCGGCGCCACGGGGATCTTCGGCGGCCTCTTCTTTCCGGAGGACCGTGCGGACTGGTCATGGCGCCTTGCGCTGCTGCTCGGTGCGGCGACAGGCCCGGTCGCCATGCTGATGCTCACGGGCCAACTGCCTGAAATCCAGGCAACGGTCCCGGGCTGGGCGCTTGCGGCCGGCGGCGTGATCGTCGGGTTCGGCGCGACACTTGGGTCCGGCTGCACCTCCGGTCACGGGGTATGCGGCATGGCGCGCCTTTCGCCGCGCTCGATCCTTGCCACCCTCACCTTCATGGCCAGCACGGGGCTGACCGTGTTCGTCGTCCGCCACGCGATGGGAGGCTGAACCATGCGCCTGATCGCGACCTACCTGATCGGCCTCGTGTTCGGCCTCGGCATTGCCCTGTCCGGCATGGCGAATCCCGCGAAGGTCCTCAATTTCTTCGACGTTGCCGGAACCTGGGACCCGTCCCTGATCTTCGTCATGGGCGGCGCCCTGGCGGTTACCTTCATCGGTTACCGACTTGTCCTCAGGCGCTCCACGCCGCTTCTCGGCACCGCATTCCAGATACCGACGAAGCGGACGATCGACCTGCCGCTGATCGCCGGCTCGGCCGTGTTCGGCGTGGGCTGGGGCATCTCCGGTTTCTGCCCCGGCGGCGCGCTTCCGGCACTCGGAACCGGGGAGATCGAGGTCTTCATCTTCGTCGGCGGCCTCGTCGCCGGCACCGTTCTCGCGAGGCTGTTGCGGAAACGTACCGCAGGCACTCCCGCGGCCGCGCGCACCTAAAACCCGAAAGGAGATACCAGATGACGAGCTACCCTGTTGACATGTCGGTCAAGCCGGACGTGAAGGCCTTTTTCGATCCGGCGACGAACACGATCTCCTACGTGGTCAAGGATCCCGATTCGACGGCCTGTGCGGTGGTCGACTCGGTGATGGACATAGATTATGCGGCCGGCCGCATCACCTATGATCACGCCGACGAAATCATCACCTACATCACGGAGCAGGGCCTCGACCTCCAGTGGATCATCGAGACCCATGTGCATGCCGACCACCTGTCGGCCGCGCCCTACATCCAGGAGAAACTCGGCGGCCAGATCGGGATCGGCGAAAAGATCCTCGTCGTGCAGGACACGTTCGGCAAGATCTTCAACGAGGGCACCGAGTTCCAGCGCGACGGCTCACAGTTCGATGCGCTCTTCAAGGACGGCGACACGTACGAGGTCGGCGGCATGAAGGTCTTCGCCATCCATACGCCCGGACATACGCCTGCCTGCATGGTGCACGTCATGGGCGATGCGGCCTTTGTCGGCGACACGCTGTTCATGCCGGACGGCGGCTCGGCCCGGGCGGACTTTCCCGGTGGCGACGCCGGGGAGCTCTACGACTCGATCCAGAAGGTGCTGGTCCTTCCCGACGAGACACGGCTGTTCATGTGCCACGACTACGGTCCGAACGGGCGCGACATCGCCTGGGAAACGACGGTGCGCGACGAGAAGGAGCACAATATCCACGTCGGCAAGGGCACCACGAAGGAAACCTTCGTGAAGATGCGCACCGAGCGCGACGCCACCCTCGACATGCCACGTCTCATTCTGCCGTCGCTTCAGGTCAACATGCGCGCCGGAGAAGTGCCGACCGACAGGGACGGCAAGCCCATGCTGAAACTGCCGGTCAACGCCCTTTGATCCTGCCGCTGCACATGCGGCTCCACGGAAAAAAGCCGCCGTATTGACGGCACACCAGACGAGAGGAAACCGAAATGGATCCGAAGCCGATCAACAAGGGGCTCAGTGTCAGCCCGCAAATCTCCGCAGAAGACATAGCCGACATCAAGGCTCGCGGTTTCCGGTCCATCATCTGCAATCGGCCGGACGGCGAAGGCGCAGACCAGCCGACCTTCACCGAAATCGAGGCGGCCGCCCGGGCGCATGGCCTCGAGGCCCGCTATCTCCCCGTGCAGTCGGGCCGGGTGAGCACCGGGGACGCAGCCGGCTTCGGCGCGGCTCTCGACGAACTGCCCAGGCCCATCCTCGCCTATTGCCGGACGGGCACCCGTTCCGCCACGCTCTGGTCTCTCGACCAGGGCACGCGGGGCACACCCCTGCCGGACATCCTGTCGGCGACGAAACGGGCGGGTTACGACATGTCGGGCGTCGTGCGGCGGATCGCGAGCGGCGGCCGGACCCCGACGGACGTGGCGGATGCGAGCCATGACGTGGTGATCGTCGGCGGCGGCGCCGGTGGCATCGCCGTGGCCTCCAGCCTGCTGTCTCGGGAACCGGACCTCGACGTCGCCATCATCGACCCGGCCGACATACACTACTACCAGCCAGGCTGGACCATGGTCGGCGGCGGGGTCTTCGACGCGGCCGTCACCGCCAAGACCATGGCCTCGCTCATCCCGAAGGGCGCGCACTGGATCAAGGCCGCCGTTTCCGCGTTCGAACCCGACGCCAATGCTGTCATTCTCGACGGTTGCCGGGTGGTGAAGTACAACCGGCTTGTCGTCACGCCGGGCCTCAAGCTCGACTGGAACGGGATCGAGGGGCTCGTCGAGACCCTGGGACGCAACGGCGTGACCTCCAACTACCGCTACGACCTTGCACCCTACACATGGGAGCTGGTGAAAGGCCTCACATCGGGACGCGCGCTCTTCACGCAGCCACCAATGCCGATAAAGTGCGCCGGCGCACCGCAGAAAGCGCTCTACCTCTCCGCGGATCACTGGACGCGCAGCGGCGTCCTGAAGGACATCGAGATCGACTTCTACAATGCCGGGGGCGTTCTCTTCGGCGTCAAGGACTATGTCCCGAGCCTCATGCGCTACATCGAACGGTACGATGCCCACCTGCACTTCACGCACAACCTGACACGCGTCGACGGAGAGACGAGAACCGCCTGGTTCACGAAAACGGATGGCGACGGCAATACCGAAACCGTCGAGACCGGCTTCGACATGATCCACGTGGTTCCGCCGCAGACCGCACCCGACTTCGTCAGGGTCAGTCCTCTGGCCGACCAGGCCGGCTGGGTGGATGTCGACCAGAACACGCTTCGCCACAAGTCGTTCGACAACGTCTGGTCGCTTGGCGACGTGATGAATGCGCCCAACGCGAAGACCGCCGCCGCCGCCCGAAAGCAGGCGCCGGTCGTGGCCCGCAACCTGCTCGCCGACATGGGGCGCGCGTCCGGCGTCGCCCATTATGACGGCTACGGCTCCTGCCCCCTCACCGTCGAGCGCGGCAAGATCGTGCTGGCGGAATTCGGGTATGGCGGCAAGCTGCTGCCGAGTTTCCCCTCCTGGCTCATCGACGGCACGAAACCCTCCGGCCTCGCCTGGCTTCTGAAGGAAAAGATCCTGCCGCCCGTCTACTGGAAAGCCATGCTCCGGGGCAAGGAATGGATGGCCAAACCGGAAATGGTCGGCTGACAACCTACACCACCGGGCCGACAGGCAGGCTGACGGCCCCCTCAATCGAAACGCTCCAGCGATGAATCCCAACAGATCAGTACGCCCGAAAGGCGCGGCCAGGTACCTGCCGGTCCTCGACTGGGGCCGGGACTATAATGGCGACGTTCTCGGCCAGGACATGGTGGCGGCCCTGATCGTCACGATCATGCTGATCCCCCAGTCCCTGGCCTATGCGATGCTCGCCGGATTGCCGCCTGAAATGGGGCTCTATGCGTCCATCGTGCCAATCGTGCTCTATGCCGTGTTCGGCACGAGCAGGGCTCTCGCGGTCGGGCCGGTGGCCGTGGTTTCCCTGATGACGGCGGCTGCCGTGGGGCGGATCGCGGAAAGCGGATCGCCCGACTATGTCGCCGCGGCCATCACCCTCGCCTTCCTGTCGGGTCTCTTTCTCGTCGGGCTCGGGGTCCTGCGGCTCGGGTTTCTCGCGAACTTTCTTTCGCATCCGGTCATCGCCGGCTTCATCACGGCCACAGGCATACTCATCGCCACGAGCCAGCTGAAACACATTCTCGGCGTCGAAGCCTCCGGCCACACTCTCCCTGAACTCGTCACGTCATTGGTCGAGCACGCCCGCGACGTCAATCCGATAACGCTCGCGATCGGCGCCGGGTCGGCGGGCTTCCTGTTCTGGGTGCGCAAGGGCCTGAAACCCCTGCTGACCGGCCTCGGCCTAGCGCCGCGACTTGCCGACGTGCTCGCGAAGGCGGGACCGGTCGCCGCGGTGGCCGTCACGACGCTCCTTGCCTGGGGCTTCGGGCTGGGCGCCAGGGCGGTCGACCTCGTCGGCGAAATCCCGCAGGGCCTTCCGCCGCTCACCATGCCTTCCTTTTCTCCCGGGCTCTGGTCGAGCCTTGCGGGTTCGGCGGCGCTGATTTCGGTCATAGGATTCGTCGAATCGGTTTCGGTGGCCCAGACGCTCGCGGCGAAGAAGCGCCAGCGGATCGACCCCGACCAGGAACTGATCGGGCTGGGCGCGGCCAATATCGGTGCGGCGTTCTCCGGTGGATATCCGGTCACCGGCGGTTTCGCGCGCTCTGTGGTCAATTTCGATGCCGGTGCGGCAACACCGGCTGCCGGCGCCTTCACCGCGATCGGCCTCGCGGCAGCCTCTCTCACCATCACGCCCCTGATCGCGTACCTGCCGACCGCGACCCTCGCCGCGACCATCATCGTCGCCGTCCTCTCGCTGGTCGACTTCTCGATCCTCCGCCGGACGTGGGTCTACTCGAAGGCGGACTTCATCGCTGTGTCCGCGACCATTCTCGCGACGCTTCTGTTCGGCGTCGAGACGGGTGTCACGGCGGGCGTCCTGCTTTCCATCCTGATCCATCTCTACAAGAGCTCCCGCCCGCATGTCGCCGAAGTGGGGCTGGTTCCGGGGACAGAGCACTTCCGCAATGTCCGGCGCCACAAGGTCATCACCCGCGAAGACATTCTCACGGTCCGTGTGGACGAGAGCCTCTATTTCGCCAATGCGCGGTTCCTGGAGGACTACATCTACGACGCGGTCGCCACGCGTCCCGGGCTCAAGCACGTGATCCTGCTGTGTTCTGCCGTCAATGCGATCGACATGAGTGCACTGGAGTCCCTGGAAGCGATAAACGAGCGTCTCGGCGCGAGCGGCGTCACCCTCCACCTGAGCGAGGTCAAGGGGCCTGTCCAGGATCGCCTGATGCGCACCCGCTTCCTCGGAGAGCTCAGCGGCGAGATCCATCTCAGCCAATACGCCGCCATTCAGGCGCTGACGCCGCACGGCGTTTCCTCTCCCGTTCCCCCCTCCCCGACAGAAGAATAAGGAGTCACAACCATGTCATTGCTGATCGGACAGACCGCCCCCAACTTCAGGGCGGAGACGACAAACGGACCCATCGACTTTCACGCGTTCATCGGCTCGTCCTGGGCATTCTTCTTTTCCCACCCGGCCGACTTCACGCCGGTCTGCACGACCGAGATGGGCCGCACCGCGCAACTCGATGCCGAATTCGCCAAGCGCAACGTGAAGCCGATCGGACTGTCGACCGATTCGGTCGAGGTACACCGCAAGTGGATCGATGACGTCAACGACACCCAGTCGACGACCCTGACGTTTCCGATCGTGGCCGATCCCGACCTGGTGGTGTCCAGGCTCTACGGGATGATCCACCCGTCGGAGAGCGAAACGGCCGCCGTGCGTTCGGTGTTCATCATCGACCCGGACAAGAAGATCCGCCTGACCATGACCTACCCGATGGCTGTGGGACGCAATTTCGACGAGATCCTGCGGGTCATCGACGCGCTCCAGACCGGAGACGCCTCGAAGGTGGCAACCCCGGCCGACTGGCGCCCGGGCGACAAGGTGATCATCCCGCCGTCGATCGGCAACGACGAGGCCAAGGACCTCTTCCCCCAGGGCTGGGACGAGGTTCGCAGCTATCTCAGGTACACGCAGATCGGATAATGTCCAGGAGACTTCGCCATGCCCGGGACGGGGACCCTTCCCGGGCAAGGCGAGCCGCATTGTCCCGCCCGCGAACTGCCGATGTTCCGGAGGTGGTGGACAATGTCGAGAACGGTCATCGAGAAACGACCGGATCATGGCAGGATAGGGCGGCGTCCGGCATTTACCGGGCGCAGCCTCCGCCCTGCAATGACCTGACGGGACTTGTACGACCATGAAGATCATGAGCATCGAGACCTTCAGCACCGAGTTCGTCGGCTTCGTCCGCGTAACCATGGACAGCGGGGAGTCGGGATGGGGCCAGGTCTCGACCTACAATTCGGACATCACCTCGACCGTCCTTCATCGACAGGTCGCACCATGGGCGCTGGGGCGCGAGATCACCGGCGTCGCGGACCTGGACGACCTGGGAGACCGGATCACCGAACGCGAGCACAAGTTTCCGGGGTCCTATCTCCGCCGCGCCATCGGCGGCGTCGACACGGCGATCTGGGACCTGGAGGCCAAGCGCCAGGGAAAACCCGTGTGCGCCCTGATCGGCGGCACGCCGGGCCCCTTGCGGGCCTACGCCTCCTCCATGAAACGCGACATCACGCCGGCCGACGAGGGCAACCGGCTGGCGCGGTTGAGAGACCGGTACGGTTTCGATGCGTTCAAGATCAGGGTAGGTGCGGAATGCGGGCGCGACGTGGACGAATGGCCGGGGCGCAGCGAGGAGATCGTCCCGGCGGTGCGCGCCGCGCTGGGCGACGACGCCACCATCCTCGCCGATGCCAACAGCGGCTTCTCGCCCAGGCGCGCCATCGAGGTGGGACGGCTTCTCGAGGACCAAGGGTACGGGCATTTCGAGGAACCGTGCCCCTACTGGGAACTCGAGCAGACGAGGGAAGTCGCGGAGGCGCTCGACATCGACGTGAGCGGCGGCGAACAGGATTGCGACATTCCCACATGGCGACGCATGATCGACATGCGGGCGGTCGACATCATCCAGCCCGATGTGTGCTATCTGGGCGGGCTCTCGCGCACCCTGCGCGTCGCGAAGATGGGCGCGGAAGCGGGCCTTCCCTGCACGCCCCACTGCGCCAATCTCTCGCTCGTGACGCTGTTCACCATGCACCTGCTGCGTGCCATTCCGAATGCGGGCAAGTATCTCGAGTTCTCCATCGAAGGCGCGGACTACTACCCATGGCAGGACGGGCTCTTCCTGAACGACCCCTACGGGATCGTCGACGGCAAGGCGACGGTCACGGACGAGCCCGGCTGGGGCGTGGAGATCGACCCGGCCTGGCTCGAAAGAGCGCAGTACCGGATCAGCAGCGCCGAGTGATCCGCAGAAAATCTAGAGGTCCTTGCAGATCCGCATGGCATCGAGCATGGCGGCATGGGCGTTGCGGCAGGCCCACGCATCGCCGACACGGTAGAGAAAGAACGCCCGCGCAGGATCATGATCGATGGCCTGGGGCGCGAAGGCCGAAAGCGCCTCGAAATCGGTTTCTCCGTCATTGCGCGAGAGCGGCCTGAGTTGCCGGTAGAGATCGTCATTGGCGATGGTGCCACACTCGCCCACGACCTGGTCGACGACGTATTCGCACCGCGCCCCGCTATAGACGTTCTCGGCGACGGCCCGGAGACGGTTGTCCGCGCGCGAAACCGCGACCAGCCGTGAGTCGGGGACCACCGAGACGCCGAGACCGTAGATCTCGCTCATGTGCGCGCCCACGTTGGTGCCGCCCAGTTCACGGCCGGGATAACGGTCGGGCGTGAGCATGTGCACCCTGGCCCCGGCGGCGGCCAGGGATTCCGCACAGGACAGTCCGGGATGACCGCCGCTCTCATCGAACAGCAGCACCTCCCGGCCCGGCTGCCGTGCGCCCGACAGGATGTCCCATGTCGTGCAGGCGAGATCCCCGCCCTCGAAGTGGCCGGTGTTCGGGATGCCGCCGGTCGCGACGACCACGACATCGGGTTCGAGTGCGCAGACATCCTCTGCTTCCGCCAGGCAATTCAGCCTGATCTCGACACCAAGGCGCTCGAGTTCTTCCGCGAGCCAGGTGTGGATGCCGCTCAGCCCGCCCCGCCAGGTCGCGCGAGCGGCAAGAACCAGTTGACCGCCCAGGCGGCCGGACGCTTCGAGCAGGACGACCCGGTGCCCCCGGCAGGCCGACACCCGTGCGGCTTCCATGCCGGCCGGGCCGCCGCCCACGACCACCACCGTCTTCGCCGGCCCGCCGGACCGGCCGACAACGTGCGGGATGTGCTCTTCCCGCCCGGTGGCCACGTTATGCATGCAACACGCGTCGTGACCGGTGATCACGCGGTCGACGCAGTAGCCCGCGCCAACGCAGGGCCGGATTTCGGCCTCTCGTCCGTCCGCGAGTTTCGCGACGTAGTGCGGATCGGCGATCATCGTGCGCGTCATACCGACCATGTCCACGAAACCCTCCCGGACCGCGTGGTCCGCAGTCGCGGCATCGGTGATGCGTGTGGCATGAAAGATGCTCACGGAGACAGCTTCACGCACGGCCTTCGCCAGGTCGAGATAGGCCGCGGACGGCACCCACATGGTCGGCCAGATCTTGGCCTCGTCCCGGTAGGTCGACGCCTGTCCGCCGACGACACTGATGAAGTCGATCAGTCCGGATGCGGCATAGGTGCGGGCGATCTCCACGCAGTCGTCCTGCGAGAGGCCGCCCGCGAGCATCTCGTCGCCGGGCATGCGGATCCCGACCACATAGTCGTCCCCCACCGCGAGGCGCACGGCCTCGAGGACTTCCAGACCGAGCCGCATCCGGTTGGCGAGCGACCCGCCATAGCCGTCGTCACGAAAGTTCATGGCCGGCGACCAGAACTGTTCGATGAGCGTGCCGGCCTGACAGGAAATCTCCACACCGTCCACATCGCCTTCGCGCGCGCGTCGCGCCGCTGCCGCGAAACCGGCCGTGACACGCGCCATGTCCTGCCGCTCCATGACCACCGGGAAGGAGCCGTGCACGGGTTCGCGCCGGCAGGACGCGGAAAATGCAGGCAGCCAGTTGGCGATGTCCCAGCGTTCGCGCCGCCCGCCATGGGTCAACTGGACAGTGCAGGCCGCGCCATGTTCGTGCACGGCCGCCGCCATCCGGCGATATCCCGGGATGACACGGTCCGTGGCCCCGTTCACCTGGCCGTAATAGAACGAGTTTTCCGGCGTCACCGTCGTTGCCCCGCCGAACTGGGTCAGGCCCACACCGCCTTTCGCCTTCTCGGCGTGATAGTGGACATAACGCTCGTTGATCTCTCCGTTGACGGCATAGGCCGGGGCGTGGCTGGTCGACAGGAACCGGTTGCGGATCGTCAGCCCCTTGATGCGGAGCGGCTGGAAAAGGGAGGCGCAGGCCGACATCGCGCGCTCAGGTCAGGACCTGAGACGGTCGTCGATCGTGTCCGCCAGATATCGCGACAATTCCTCGGCGGCCTGCGGATTTCTCGACGCCAGCGTGTCCATGGCGCCGCGATCGAGTTCGAGCGCGGTGACCGGGCTCACAACCACCGCGGTCGCAACCGCATTTTCTCCGGAAAGATAGCCCATCTCTCCAAGCACAGACCGCTCACCCACGCGAAGGCTGCAGGCTTCGCTCCGGTCATCGAGGAACCGGATCTCCACCCAGCCGGACAGGAGGAAAAACATGCTTTCATGCTTTTCGCCTTTGACGGTGATCGTCTCCCCCCGGCCGAAAACGCGCCGTTCGCAGATCTGTTCCAGTTCCTTCAGCGTATCGTCGCCAAGACGCATGGCACACATGACGTCCCCCGTTCAGACGTGTACCCGATCCGTCATTAAACGATCCGAGCCGGGGTCTGGCAAGCCATCCGCATCCGCAACGCTTTCCGGTACCGATGAAAAACGGGAAGTTTCATCATGATTAACGCAAAGTTAATCGAATTGGGATGCACTTCGCGGATCACGTCATTTCCGAAGAACTGGTATCCGTCATGAGCCTTGCCCGACAGTTGAATCCCAATGCCCCCGTCCTGACAGGACGCAAGGCGCGCCGAAAGCTGGAGCGCATGAAACGCAAGCAGGGCAACGGGTCGCAAACCGTGCAGGACGATGCGACCGCGGCTGCGGATGCGCTATGGCGCAAGGGCGATCAGGAGATCAAGGCCGGGCGATACGGCGCCGCCCTCAAGACGTTCGGCAGGATCGCCGAAATGGTCCCCGAAAGAGGCATGGCCCACTATGTCATCGGGCACCTGTTCGAGTTGACCGCGACCGCGCGGGACGCCTTTCCGCACCTGATGAAAGCGGCCGAACTCGAACCCAGCAATCCCAAGTTCCTGCGGGCGCTCGGCCACTGTCTCGGCAGGATGAGCCTCTTCGATGCCGCGGCGGAAGCCTACCGGAAGGCGCTCGAGGCCGATCCCTACAACCCCGATCTTCACATCTTCCGTGGCCGTGCCCAGTTCGGCGCCGGCGACAGTGCCGCGGCCATGGCGAGCTTCAAGGCCGCTCTCGCGATCGAACCGGATCACGTAACGGCGAACTTCGAGCTCGGCCACCAGTACGAGGTCCAGGGCGAGTTCGGACTGGCGCGCGAGTGCTATACGAAGGTCCTGGAGATCGAGCCCGAGAAATTCGAAGTCCACCTGCGCCTCGCGTCCATGGGCGACGCTCCGTCGGAAGAACAGGCCAATATCGTCGAACGCCTCGACGAGGTGCTCGCCTCCGAAGAACTCACCGACGTGCAACGCAAGCAATACCTCTATACGGGCGGAAAGATCCACCAGCGGCTGAAGAACTACGACAAGTCCTTCGAACAGTACGTCGCGGCGAACGCCATCGAAGCGAAGGAACACCCGTTCGATCGCGACATGTACCTTGAATGGTTCAATGCGCAGGTGAACTCCTTCACGCCGGAGGTGTTCGCGCATCATGACGGGGCTGGCGATGACACCGAACAGCCGGTGTTCATCGTGGGCATGCCGCGGTCCGGCACCACGCTGACCGAGCAGATCATATCGAGCCATCCGCTGGTTGCCGGGGCCGGCGAGCTCGGCAAGCTCGATCAGATGCTCAGCATGATGCAGGGAACCAGGAACGCTGATCTGTCCTATCCGCGGGACGTGAGCCTGATCGGACGCGATGCCATCGCCAACCTCTCCGGTGACTACCTGAAGGTATTGCGCGCCCAGGGACGGGAAGACGCGGTCCGCATCACCGACAAGTACGTCTTCAATTTCTACCACCTGGGGATGATCGCGATCCTTTTCCCCAGGGCCCGCATCATTCATTGCAAACGCGATCCGCTGGACACGGGCATCTCCTGCCTCTTCCAGAACTTCTCGAGCAAGAGCAATTTTCCGTTCTGGCACAGACTCGAGGATATCGGCTTCTACTACCGGCACTATCTCAAGCTGATGGAACACTGGCACGCAGTGCTGCCCGTCGAGATCATGGATGTCCAGTACGAGGAAATGGTCGCCGACCAGGAGGCCATGAGCCGCAAGCTGATCGACTTCGTCGGCCTCGACTGGGACGATGCCTGCCTGCGCTTCTACGAGAACAGGCGCGCCGTGGCGACGGCCAGTGTCTGGCAGGTGCGCCAGAAGGTATACACCTCGTCGGTCCAGCGCTGGCGGGCCTATGACAAGCACCTCGATCCCCTGCGCCGGGCCCTCGCTGGCGAGGAAGCATAGGACGCCAGCCAGTCCGAGAGCCGCAGAACGGCTGCGAGAGGAAACCGGTCCTATCTCATGAGCGCCGCAAACTGGCGGGGCCGGCGCCTCGCCGACTTGCCCGGTGTCGCCGTTTCAACCCTGGCGAGCGGCTCAAGGCCTTCAGGGAGAGCCCCCCGGCGGTCCGGCCAGTCATCACGCACGAAGGAGGCCCGATCCTCCACTGCGCCGTTCCCGAGCGCGATCCGGATCTGGTTCAACGTCTCGGCGATTCCGGCCGACCGCAGGCCGGCATTGGCGCCGTCGAGCAGCCGCCTGACATGGCCGACCGTGAAGACAAGTGCTGTGAACAGGGCCACGGCAAGGCACAGCACGTAGAGCCCGATGAACATGTGGAGGCTCATGTGCGGCGCCACCGCGCGGGCCGCCCCGACAAATCCGGCGAAGATCCAGCTCGTGGAGCTCACGGCGCCGAGGACGGCCACCAGCGGGGCGGCGTACCTGCCCACCACACGCCGGCCGAGCAGGATCGGGAAGGCAAGGAAGTGCAGAAGCGCTCCGTTTGCGGTGAGCACGCCCACCACCGCAACCTTCGTGACGAGCTTCGGATTCGCCGCCAGTTTCGCGGCGTCGAAGCCGACGCTCATGTAGAGCAGGGCCAGTCCCGTCACCCACAGGCCCGACAGGAGAAAGACCGTCTTCCGGGCGGTGAGTTCGAGTTCCCGGCGATCGATGTAGTTCTTCCTCAACAGGTTCCAGTCAACCCGCATGATCTCCGCGATCGCGATCGAGAAGAGGATCAGATGGGCGAAGACGAGGAGCTGTTTCAAGACGATATTCGGATCCATGGTATCGTACCTTTCGTGTCCAGGAGCGGTTCGGGTGGCGCTCCCTAGTCTCAACCATAGGCCGTGTGATCGTTCTCGATTTCCGTGAGGACGATCCCGATGTCGTCGGGCTGCAGATCCGCAACCAGCACCGAGTCCTGCGTCGCAGGCGCGTCCGGCACCCCGGGTTCGACGTCATCGTCCTCGTCGTCCTCCTGTGCGCCGAATTTCGAGAACAGAGACACGTCGATATATTCGCCGAACGTACCGCCTTCGCCGGTCTCGCTCTGCATTGCGGAAAGCTCGGCGACCTGACCGTCACTCAATTGCTGATCGTATACGGCGACATCCGAGATCTCTCCATCGAACAGGGAGTGGATGTTCCGGTTTGTCTCGGTCCTCGACCAGCCGCTGCCGCCGATGATGAGGCTTTCGGCATTGCCGTCGATCCCGGACGTGAAGTCTTCGGCTTCCGCAGCGAGGTGTCCGTCGAGATAGACCTTCACCCCGTCCTCTCCGAAGGAGAAGGCGGCGTGGTGGGTTTCGCCCTCACCGATCCGCTGGTCGTAGACGCCAAGCCATTTCGACGTGTTCTCGGACTGGATTCGGAGATAGAGCGTGCCGTAGCTCACCATGGCCGTGACATGCCCGCCATCGCCATAACCCGAAGCATCCTTCGAGAAGAGGGTGCGGGAGCCGGACGTCGTGTCGAGCGAGAAGGACATGGCTATGGTGCCTTCGGACAGCGACAGGGCGTCGGAATGGGCAATTTCGAGATAATCGCCCCTGCCGCCCGAGAAGCTGTGCGTACCCGGCACACCCGATACGGGCGACAGGTCGTCCACATTCCCGAAACCGATGGCGTTTGGTGAGACGGGTATCTGGATTTCACCGACATCCGTCCCGGGGTCTTTGGGCTTGAGCGCCTCGTCGAGCTGGTCGATGGTATCGACGATGCCGAGCGCGGGCTTTGCGTCGACGGTGACGTCGGCGCGGGTGACGAGGTCGCCATAGACGGTGATGGTGCCCAGTTCGTCATACTGGTGGGCACCGCCGTTGCGGCCCTGGTTGGAGCGGATGTGCAGCACCGAGTGGTCGACGAAGCCGTCGCCATTGCCGTCCACATGCTCGATCCTGTAGAGCTCCGCGGTGTGGCCGATGATCTCTATTTTATCTCCTTCGGCGCGGTTGAAGTCGGCGATGATGTCGTTGCCCAGCCCGTCGACCCAGTGGTCGTGCAGGTCGTCGTTCTCGCCGGCCACCCCGTGCCAGCGGATGGTCCCGTCATCGTTGGTGTGCTTCTCGATGAAGCGCTTCTTGGCGTTGATGAGGGGGTTGAAGCGGAAGGTGTCGCCGCCGGCCCCGCCGATCATAACGTCGTCGCCGGGGATGGGCTGGTCGGCGTAGAGCTTGCCGGTTGTGGGGTCGAGCTCGTTGTCCGGATCGCCCTCGTCGCGGCCGGGCACGTTGGCGATGAAGGGCTCCCTTGCATCCGAGCGCGAGATCAGCAGGTCGTTGCCGTCGCCGCCGACCATGAGGTCCTCGCCGTGGCCGCCCTCGATGACGTCGTCGCCGTCACCGCCCATGAGGTTGTCGTTGCCGTAACCGCCCTTGATCGTGTCATCGCCGGCCCCGCCGTCGATCGAGTCGTTGCCCATGGCGCCGTTCAGGCTGTCCGCCCCTTCCGTGCCGGTCATGGTGTCGTCGGCATCGGTTCCCAGGCCCGGGTCTGCGGCCGCAGGACCGGTCACCGGCTCGGCCAGCCTGGCCATCTGCTCCGGCGCCAGCTGCTCGCCAAACACCATCACGTCGGTGATCGTGCCGTCGAAGTTGGAGTTGATGTACTCCTTGCCTTCGGACCGCGACCAGCCGGCCGCCCCGACGATGAGGCTCTCGGCATTGTCTTCCAGCGTCACCTTGAAGGTCGGTTCCGCCGCCCTGAGCTCGCCGTCCACATAGACCTTGAGCCCGTCCTCGCCGAACGAGAAGGAGACGTGGTAGTCCCGGCCCTCCTCGACCTTCAGGTCGTTGACCTTCACATATTTGGTGGCGTCTTCGGACTGGAAGACCACACGCAACACGCCCTCCTGGACATAGGCCGTGATGTGGCCGCCCTCGCCATAACCGCGGGCATCCTTGGAGAAGAGCGCACGGGTCCCGTTGACGGTGTCCGCGTTGAAGGTCAGCGCAAACGTCCCGTTGGCCAGCGCCAGGGTGTCGGAATGCTGGATCTCGAGGTAATCACTGCGTTCGCCCGAGAATGTGTGCGTGCCCGGGATGCCCGAGACCGCCTTCGCGCCCTCGATGGTGCCGAAGCCTTCCGGTGACGCCGGGGGCGTGAAGTTCAGGTCTTCCCTGGCTTCTCCGTTGGTCAGGGGCTTGAGCGCCTCGTCGAGCTGGTCGATGGTATCGACGATGCCGAGCGCGGCCTTTGCGTCGACGGTGACGTCGGCCCGGGTGACGAGGTCGCCATAGACGGTGATGGTGCCCAGTTCGTCATACTGGTGCGCCCCCCCGTTGCGGCCCTGGTTGGAGCGGATGTGCAGCACCGAGTGGTCGACGAAGCCGTCGCCATTGCCGTCCACGTGCTCGATCCTGTAGAGCTCCGCGGTGTGGCCGATGATCTCGATCCTGTCGCCCTCCGCCCGGTTGAAGTCGGCGATGATGTCGTTGCCCAGCCCGTCGACCCAGTGGTTGTGCAGGTCGTCATTCTCGCCGGCCACCCCGTGCCAGCGGATGGTGCCGTCATCGTTGGTGTGCTTCTCGATGAAGCGCTTCTTGGCGTTGATGAGGGGGTTGAAGCGGAAGGTGTCGCCGCCGGCCCCGCCGATCATGACGTCGTCGCCGGGAATGGGCTGGTCGGCGTAGAGCTTGCCGGTTGTGGGATCGAGCTCGTTGTCCGGGTCGGCCTCGTCGCGGCCGGGCACGCTGGCGATGAAGGGCTCGCGGGCATCGGAGCGCGAGATCAGGAGGTCGTTGCCGTCGCCGCCGACCATGAGGTCCTCGCCGTGGCCGCCCTCGATGACGTCGTCGCCGTCGCCGCCCAGGAGGTTGTCGTTGCCGTAACCGCCCTTGATATTGTCATCGCCGGCCCCGCCGTCGATCGAGTCGTTGCCCATGGCGCCGTTGAGGCTGTCGGAGCCCTCGGTCCCGGTCATCTGATCGTTACCGTCGGTGCCCAGGCCGGGATCGACCGGGGCAGGCCCCGTCACCGGCTCGGCCAGCTTCGCCATCTGCTCAGGGGCAAGCTGTTCGCCAAACACCATCACGTCCGTGATCGTGCCGTCGAAGTTGGAGTTGATGTACTCCTTGCCTTCCGACCGCGACCAGCCGGCCGCCCCGACGATGAGGCTCTCGGCATTGTCTTCCAGCGTCACCTTGAAGGTCGGTTCCGCCGCCCTCAAGTCGCCGTCCACATAGACCTTGAGGCCGTCCTCGCCAAACGAGAAGGAGACGTGGTAGTCCCGGCCCTCCTCGACCTTCAGGTCGTTGACCTTCACATATTTGGTGGCGTCGTCGGACTGGAAGACCACCCTGAGGACGCCCTCCTGGACATAGGCCGTGATATGGCCGCCCTCGCCGTAACCTCGGGCATCCTTGGAGAAGAGCGCACGGGTGCCGTTGACCGTGTCGGCATTGAAGGTGAGCGCAAACGTCCCGTTGGCCAGCGCCAGCGTGTCGGAGTGCTGGATCTCCAGGTAATCACTGCGCTCGCCACTGAACGTATGGCTGCCGGGGATGCCCGAGACCGCCTTCGCTCCATCCACAACACCATAGTCCTGGGGTGACGCCGGAGGCGTGAAGTTCAGGTCCTCGCGGGCCTCGCCGTTGGTGAGGGGCTTCAGGGCCTCGTCGAGCTGGTCGATGGTATCGACGATGCCGAGTGCGGGCTTGGCGTCGACGGTGACGTCGGCGCGGGTGACGAGGTCGCCATAGACGGTGATGGTGCCCAGTTCGTCATACTGGTGCGCCCCCCCGTTGCGGCCCTGGTTGGAGCGGATGTGCAGTACGGAGTGGTCGACGAAGCCGTCGCCATTGCCGTCCACGTGCTCGATCCTGTAGAGCTCCGCGGTGTGGCCGATGATCTCGATCCTGTCGCCCTCGGCCCGGTTGAAGTCGGCGATGATGTCGTTGCCCAGCCCGTCGACCCAGTGGTCGTGCAGGTCGTCGTTCTCGCCGGCCACCCCGTGCCAGCGGATGGTGCCGTCATCGTTGGTGTGCTTCTCGATGAAGCGCTTCTTGGCGTTGATGAGGGGGTTGAAGCGGAAGGTGTCGCCGCCGGCCCCGCCGATCATGACGTCGTCGCCGGGGATGGGCTGGTCGGCGTAGAGCTTGCCGGTTGTGGGATCGAGCTCGTTGTCCGGGTCGGCCTCATCGCGGCCGGGCACATTGGCGATGAAGGGCTCCCTTGCGTCCGAGCGCGAGATCAGGAGGTCGTTGCCGTCGCCGCCGACCATGAGGTCCTCGCCGTGGCCGCCCTCGATGACGTCGTCGCCGTCGCCGCCCAGGAGGTTGTCGTTGCCGTAACCGCCCTTGATATTGTCATCGCCGGCCCCGCCGTCGATCGAGTCGTTGCCCATGGCGCCGTTGAGGCTGTCGGAGCCCTCGGTCCCGGTCATCTGATCGTTACCGTCGGTGCCCAGGCCGGGATCGACCGGGGCAGGCCCCGTCACCGGCTCGGCCAGCTTCGCCATCTGCTCAGGGGCAAGCTGTTCGCCAAACACCATCACGTCCGTGATCGTGCCGTCGAAGTTGGAGTTGATGTTGTCGCGGGTCTCGGTGCGGTACCAGCTTGCGGCCCCCACGATCAGGCTGAGGTCGTTGTCCTCCACGCCGGTCTTGAAGGTAGGCTCGGCGGCCTTCAGTTCGCCGTTGACGTAGATCTTGAGGCCATCCTCGCCAAACGAGACGGACAGGTGATAGTCCTCGCCCTCCTCGATCCGGGCGTCGCGCACCTGGGCGTACTTCGACTGGTTATCGGACTGCAGGCGGACCTTGAGCCAGCCGTCCTGGATGTAGACCGACATGTGGCCGCCGTCACCATACCCGTTGCCGTCCTTGGACAGCAGCGCGTGTGTACCGTTGACCGTGTCCGCGTTGAAGGTCAGCGCAAACGTGCCGTTGGCCAGCGCCAGCGTGTCGGAGTGCTGGATCTCGAGATAGTCCGAGCGCTCGCCCGAGAACGTGTGCGTGCCCGGGATGCCGGAGACTGCCTTCGTTCCATCCACAACACCATAGTCCTGGGGCGCTGCCGGGGCATTCACCTGGAGGTCCTCGCGGGCCTCGCCGTTGGTGAGGGGCTTCAGGGCCTCGTCGAGCTGGTCGATGGTGTCGACGATGCCGAGCGCGGGTTTGGCGTCGACGGTGACGTCGGCGCGGGTGACGAGGTCGCCATAGACGGTGATGGTGCCCAGTTCGTCATACTGGTGGGCACCCCCGTTGCGGCCCTGGTTGGAGCGGATGTGCAGCACCGAGTGGTCGACGAAGCCGTCGCCATTGCCGTCCACGTGCTCGATCCTGTAGAGCTCCGCGGTGTGGCCGATGATCTCTATTTTGTCGCCCTCGGCGCGGTTGAAGTCGGCGATGATGTCGTTGCCCAGCCCGTCGACCCAGTGGTCGTGCAGGTCGTCGTTCTCGCCGGCCACCCCGTGCCAGCGGATGGTCCCGTCATCGTTGGTGTGCTTCTCGATGAAGCGCTTCTTGGCGTTGATGAGGGGATTGAAGCGGAAGGTATCTCCACCGGCCCCGCCGATCATGACGTCGTCGCCGGGGATGGGCTGGTCGGCATAGAGCTTGCCGGTGGCTTCATCCAGCTCGTTGTCCGGATCGGCCTCATCGCGGCCGGGCACATTGGCGATGAAGGGCTCCCTTGCGTCCGAGCGCGAGATCAGGAGGTCGTTGCCGGCGCCGCCGACCATGAGGTCCTCGCCGTGGCCGCCCTCGATGACGTCGTCGCCGTCGCCGCCCAGGAGGTTGTCGTTGCCGTAACCGCCCTTGATATTGTCATCGCCGGCCCCGCCGTCGATCGAGTCATTGCCCATGGCCCCGTTCAGGCTGTCCGACCCTTCCGTGCCCGTCATGGTGTCGTCACCATCGGTGCCGAGGCCCGGATCGACCGGGGCAGGACCGGTCACCGGCTCGGCCAGCCTGGCCATCTGCCCGGGCGCCAGCTGCTCGCCAAACACCATCACGTCGGTGATCGTGCCGTCGAAGTTGGAGTTGATGTAGTCCTTGCCTTCCGACCGCGACCAGCCGGCCGCCCCGACGATGAGGCTCTCGGTGTTCTCTTCCAGCGTCACCTTGAAGGTCGGTTCCGCCGCCCTCAAGTCACCGTCCACATAGACCTTGAGGCCGTCCTCGCCAAACGAGAAGGAGACGTGGTAGTCCCGGCCCTCCTCGACCTTCAGGTCGTTGACCTTGACGTACTTGGTGGCCTCGTCGGACTGGAAGACCACACGCAACACGCCCTCCTGGACATAGGCCGTGATGTGGCCGCCCTCGCCGTAACCTCGGGCATCCTTGGAGAAGAGCGCACGGGTGCCGTTGACCGTGTCGGCATTGAAGGTGAGCGCAAACGTCCCGTTGGCCAGCGCCAGCGTGTCGGAGTGCTGGATCTCCAGGTAATCACTGCGCTCGCCACTGAACGTATGGCTGCCGGGGATGCCCGAGACCGCCTTCGCTCCATCCACAACACCATAGTCCTGGGGTGACGCCGGAGGCGTGAAGTTCAGGTCCTCGCGGGCCTCGCCGTTGGTGAGGGGCTTCAGGGCCTCGTCGAGCTGGTCGATGGTATCGACGATGCCGAGTGCGGGCTTGGCGTCGACGGTGACGTCGGCGCGGGTGACGAGGTCGCCATAGACGGTGATGGTGCCCAGTTCGTCATACTGGTGCGCCCCCCCGTTGCGGCCCTGGTTGGAGCGGATGTGCAGTACGGAGTGGTCGACGAAGCCGTCGCCATTGCCGTCCACGTGCTCGATCCTGTAGAGCTCCGCGGTGTGGCCGATGATCTCGATCCTGTCGCCCTCGGCCCGGTTGAAGTCGGCGATGATGTCGTTGCCCAGCCCGTCGACCCAGTGGTCGTGCAGGTCGTCGTTCTCGCCGGCCACCCCGTGCCAGCGGATGGTGCCGTCATCGTTGGTGTGCTTCTCGATGAAGCGCTTCTTGGCGTTGATGAGGGGGTTGAAGCGGAAGGTGTCGCCGCCGGCCCCGCCGATCATGACGTCGTCGCCGGGGATGGGCTGGTCGGCGTAGAGCTTGCCGGTTGTGGGATCGAGCTCGTTGTCCGGGTCGGCCTCATCGCGGCCGGGCACATTGGCGATGAAGGGCTCCCTTGCGTCCGAGCGCGAGATCAGGAGGTCGTTGCCGTCGCCGCCGACCATGAGGTCCTCGCCGTGGCCGCCTTCGATGACATCGTCGCCGTCGCCGCCCAGGAGGTTGTCGTTGCCGTAACCGCCCTTGATCGTGTCATCGCCGGCCCCGCCGTCGATCGAGTCGTTGCCCATGGCCCCGTTCAGGCTGTCGGAGCCCTCGGTCCCGGTCATCTGATCGTTACCGTCGGTGCCCATGCCCGGATCCACGGCCGCAGGACCGGTCACCGGCTCGGCCAGCCTGGCCATCTGCTCCGGCGCCAGCTGTTCGCCAAACACCATCACGTCGGTGATCGTGCCGTCGAAGTTGGAGTTGATGTACTCCTTGCCTTCGGACCGCGACCAGCCGGCCGCCCCGACGATGAGGCTCTCGGCATTGTCTTCCAGCGTCACCTTGAAGGTCGGTTCCGCCGCTCTGAGCTCGCCGTCCACATAGACCTTGAGACCGCCCTCGCCAAACGAGAAGGAGACGTGGTAGTCCCGGCCCTCCTCGACCTCCAGGCCGTTGACCTTCACATATTTGCTTGCGTCTTCCGACTGGAAGACCACCTTCAGGGTGCCTTCCTGGACATAGGCCGTGATGTGGCCGCCCTCGCCGTAACCGCGGGCATCCTTGGAGAAGAGCGCACGGGTGCCGTTGACCGTGTCGGCATTGAAGGTGAGCGCGAACGTGCCGTTGGCCAGGGCCAGCTTCTCGGAGTGCTGGATCTCGAGATAGTCCGAGCGCTCTCCACTGAACGTGTGGCTGCCGGGGATCCCTGACACGGCCTTCGCGCCCTCGATGGCGCCGAAGCCTTCCGGTGACGCCGGGGGCGTGAAGTCCAGGTCTTCTCTCGCCTCGCCATTGGTCAGTGGCTTGAGCGCCTCGTCGAGCTGGTCGATGGTATCGACGATGCCGAGCGCGGGCTTTGCGTCGACGGTGACGTCGGCGCGGGTGACGAGGTCGCCATAGACGGTGATGGTGCCCAGTTCGTCATACTGGTGCGCCCCCCCGTTGCGGCCCTGGTTGGAGCGGATGTGCAGCACCGAGTGGTCGACGAAGCCGTCGCCATTGCCGTCCACGTGCTCGATCCTGTAGAGCTCCGCCGTGTGGCCGATGATCTCTATTTTGTCGCCCTCGGCCCGGTTGAAGTCGGCGATGATGTCGTTGCCCAGCCCGTCGACCCAGTGGTTGTGCAGGTCGTCATTCTCGCCGGCCACCCCGTGCCAGCGGATGGTCCCGTCATCGTTGGTGTGCTTCTCGATGAAGCGCTTCTTGGCGTTGATGAGGGGATTGAAGCGGAAGGTATCTCCACCGGCCCCGCCGATCATGACGTCGTCGCCGGGGATGGGCTGGTCGGCATAGAGCTTGCCGGTTGTGGGATCGAGCTCGTTGTCCGGATCGGCCTCGTCGCGGCCGGGCACGCTGGCGATGAAGGGCTCCCTTGCATCCGAGCGCGAGATCAGCAGGTCGTTGCCCGCCCCGCCGACCATGAGGTCCTCGCCGTGGCCGCCCTCGATGACATCGTCGCCGTCGCCGCCCAGGAGGTTGTCGTTGCCGTAACCGCCCTTGATATTGTCATCGCCGGCCCCGCCGTCGATCGAGTCGTTGCCCATGGCCCCGTTCAGGCTGTCGGCGGCATCCGTCCCGGTCATCTGATCGTTACCGTCGGTGCCCAGGCCCGGATCCACAGCCGCAGGACCGGTCACCGGCTCGGCCAGCTTCGCCATCTGATCGGGCGCCAGCTGCTCGGCAAACACCATCACGTCCGTGATCGTGCCGTCGAAGTTGGAGTTGATGTTGTCGCGGGTCTCGGTGCGGTACCAGCTTGCGGCCCCCACGATCAGGCTGAGGTCGTTGTCCTCCATGCCGGTCTTGAAGGTGGGCTCGGCCGCCTTCAGTTCGCCGTTGACGTAGATCTTGAGGCCATCCTCGCCAAACGAGACGGAGAGGTGATAATCCTCGCCCTCCTCGATCCGGGCGTCGCGAACCTGGGCGTACTTCGACTGGTTCTCCGATTGCAGGCGGACCTTGAGCCAGCCGTCCTGGATGTAGACCGACATGTGGCCGCCGTCACCATAGCCGTTGCCGTCCTTGGACAGCAGCGCCTGCGTGCCGTTGACCGTGTCGGCATTGAAGGTGAGCGCGAACGTGCCGTTGGCCAGGGCCAGCTTCTCGGAGTGCTGGATCTCGAGATAGTCCGAGCGCTCTCCACTGAACGTGTGGCTGCCGGGGATCCCTGACACGGCCTTCGCGCCCTCGATGGCGCCGAAGCCTTCCGGTGACGCCGGGGGCGTGAAGTCCAGGTCTTCTCTCGCCTCGCCATTGGTCAGTGGCTTGAGCGCCTCGTCGAGCTGGTCGATGGTATCGACGATGCCGAGCGCGGGCTTTGCGTCGACGGTGACGTCGGCGCGGGTGACGAGGTCGCCATAGACGGTGATGGTGCCCAGTTCGTCATACTGGTGCGCCCCCCCGTTGCGGCCCTGGTTGGAGCGGATGTGCAGCACCGAGTGGTCGACGAAGCCGTCGCCATTGCCGTCGACATGCTCGATCCTGTAGAGCTCCGCCGTGTGGCCGATGATCTCTATTTTGTCGCCCTCGGCCCGGTTGAAGTCGGCGATGATGTCGTTGCCCAGCCCGTCGACCCAGTGGTTGTGCAGGTCGTCATTCTCGCCGGCCACCCCGTGCCAGCGGATGGTCCCGTCATCGTTGGTGTGCTTCTCGATGAAGCGCTTCTTGGCGTTGATGAGGGGATTGAAGCGGAAGGTATCTCCACCGGCCCCGCCGATCATGACGTCGTCGCCGGGGATGGGCTGGTCGGCATAGAGCTTGCCGGTTGTGGGATCGAGCTCGTTGTCCGGATCGGCCTCATCGCGGCCGGGCACATTGGCGATGAAGGGCTCGCGGGCGTCCGAGCGCGAGATCAGGAGGTCGTTGCCGTCGCCGCCGACCATGAGGTCCTCGCCGTGGCCGCCCTCGATGACATCGTCGCCGTCGCCGCCCATGAGGTTGTCGTTGCCGTAACCGCCCTTGATCGTGTCATCGCCGGCCCCGCCGTCGATCGAGTCATTGCCCATGGCGCCGTTGAGGCTGTCGGAGCCCTCGGTGCCGGTCATGGTGTCGTCGGCATCGGTTCCCATACCGGGGTCTGCTGCCGCAGGACCGGTCACCGGCTCGGCCAGCTTCGCCATCTGCTCCGGCGCCAGTTGCTCGCCAAACACCATCACGTCGGTGATCGTGCCGTCGAAGTTGGAGTTGATGTACTCCTTGCCTTCGGACCGCGACCAGCCGGCCGCACCGACGATCAGGCTCTCGGCATTGTCTTCCAGCGTCACCTTGAAGGTGGGTTCGGCTGCCCTCAAGTCACCGTTGACATAGACCTTCAGGCCGTCTTCGCCGAAGGAGAAGGAGACGTGATAGTCCCGGCCCTCCTCGACCTCCAGGCCGTTGACCTTCACATATTTGCTTGCGTCTTCCGACTGGAAGACCACCTTCAGGGTGCCTTCCTGGACATAGGCCGTGATGTGGCCGCCCTCGCCGTAACCGCGGGCATCCTTGGAGAAGAGCGCACGGGTGCCGTTGACCGTGTCGGCATTGAAGGTGAGCGCGAACGTGCCGTTGGCCAGCGCCAGCGTGTCGGAGTGCTGGATCTCCAGGTAATCACTGCGCTCGCCACTGAACGTGTGGCTGCCGGGAATGCCGGAAACCGCCTTCGCGCCCTCGAGGGTGCCGAAGCCTTCCGGTGACGCCGGGGGCGTGAAGTTCAGGTCCTCGCGGGCCTCGCCGTTGGTGAGGGGCTTGAGCGCCTCGTCGAGCTGGTCGATGGTGTCGACGATGCCGAGTGCGGGCTTTGCGTCGACGGTGACGTCGGCGCGGGTGACGAGGTCGCCATAGACGGTGATGGTGCCCAGTTCGTCATACTGGTGCGCGCCCCCGTTGCGGCCCTGGTTGGAGCGGATGTGCAGCACGGAGTGGTCGACGAAGCCGTCGCCATTGCCGTCGACATGCTCGATCCGGTAGAGCTCCGCGGTGTGGCCGATGATCTCTATTTTATCTCCCTCGGCCCGGTTGAAGTCGGCGATGATGTCGTTGCCCAGCCCGTCGACCCAGTGGTTGTGCAGGTCGTCGTTCTCGCCGGCCACTCCGTGCCAGTGGATCATGCCATTGTCCATGGTGTGCTTCTCGATGAAGCGCTTCTTGGCGTTGATGAGGGGGTTGAAGCGGAAGGTATCTCCGCCGGCCCCGCCGATCATGACGTCGTCGCCGGGGATGGGCTGGTCGGCGTAGAGCTTGCCGGTTGTGGGATCGAGTTCGTTGTCCGGGTCGGCCTCGTCGCGGCCGGGCACGCTGGCGATGAAGGGCTCCCTTGCATCCGAGCGCGAGATCAGGAGGTCGTTGCCGGCGCCGCCGACCATGAGGTCCTCGCCGTGGCCGCCCTCGATGACGTCGTCGCCGTCGCCGCCCAGGAGGTTGTCGTTGCCGTAACCGCCCTTGATATTGTCATCGCCGGCCCCGCCGTCGATCGAGTCGTTGCCCATGGCGCCGTTCAGGCTGTCCGCCCCTTCCGTGCCCGTCATGGTGTCGTCGGCATCGGTTCCCATGCCGGGGTCTGCGGCCGCAGGACCGGTCACCGGCTCGGCCAGCCTGGCCATCTGCTCGGGCGCCAGCTGCTCGCCAAACACCATCACGTCCGTGATCGTGCCGTCGAAGTTGGAGTTGATGTTGTCCCGGGTCTCGGTGCGGTACCAGCTTGCGGCCCCCACGATCAGGCTGAGGTCGTTGTCCTCCATGCCGGTCTTGAAGGTGGGCTCGGCCGCCTTCAGTTCGCCGTTGACGTAGATCTTGAGGCCATCCTCGCCGAACGAGACGGACAGTTGATAATCCTCGCCCTCCTCGATCCGGGCGTCGCGCACCTGGGCGTACTTGGACTGGTTCTCCGATTGCAGGCGGACCTTGAGCCAGCCGTCCTGGATGTAGACCGACATGTGGCCGCCGTCACCATAGCCGTTGCCGTCCTTGGACAGCAGCGCGTGTGTGCCGTTGACGGTATCCGCGTTGAAGGTGAGCGCAAACGTCCCGTTGGCCAGCGCAAGCTTCTCGGAATGCTGGATCTCGAGATAGTCCGAGCGCTCGCCCGAGAACGTGTGCGTGCCCGGGATGCCGGAGACGGCCTTCGCGCCCTCGATCGCGCCGAAGCCTTCCGGTGACGCCGGGGGCGTGAAGTTCAGGTCTTCCCTGGCTTCTCCGTTGGTCAGGGGCTTGAGCGCCTCGTCGAGCTGGTCGATGGTGTCGACGATGCCGAGCGCGGGTTTGGCGTCGACGGTGACGTCGGCCCGGGTGACGAGGTCGCCATAGACGGTGATGGTGCCCAGTTCGTCATACTGGTGGGCACCGCCGTTGCGGCCCTGGTTGGAGCGGATGTGCAGCACCGAGTGGTCGACGAAGCCGTCGCCATTGCCGTCCACGTGCTCGATCCTGTAGAGCTCCGCGGTGTGGCCGATGATCTCGATCCTGTCGCCCTCGGCCCGGTTGAAGTCGGCGATGATGTCGTTGCCCAGGCCGTCGACCCAGTGGTCGTGCAGGTCGTCGTTCTCGCCGGCCACCCCGTGCCAGTGGATCATGCCGTTGTCCATGGTGTGCTTCTCGATGAAGCGCTTCTTGGCGTTGATGAGGGGGTTGAAGCGGAAGGTGTCTCCGCCGGCCCCGCCGATCATGACATCGTCGCCGGGGATGGGCTGGTCGGCATAGAGCTTGCCGGTGGCTTCATCCAGCTCGTTGTCCGGGTCGGCCTCGTCGCGGCCGGGCACGTTGGCGATGAAGGGCTCGCGGGCATCCGAGCGCGAGATCAGGAGGTCGTTGCCGGCCCCGCCGACCATGAGGTCCTCGCCGTGGCCGCCCTCGATGATATCGTCGCCGTCGCCGCCCAGGAGGTTGTCGTTGCCGTAACCGCCCTTGATATTGTCATCGCCGGCCCCGCCGTCGATCGAGTCGTTGCCCATGGCGCCGTTGAGGCTGTCGGCTGCATCCGTGCCGGTCATGGTGTCGTCGGCATCGGTGCCCATGCCCGGGTCTGCAGCCGCAGGACCGGTCACCGGCTCGGCAAGCTTCGCCATCTGCTCAGGGGCCAGCTGCTCGCCAAACACCATCACGTCCGTGATCGTGCCGTCGAAGTTGGAGTTGATGTTGTCCCGGGTCTCGGTGCGGTACCAGCTTGCGGCCCCCACGATCAGGCTGAGGTCGTTGTCCTCCATGCCGGTCTTGAAGGTGGGCTCGGCCGCCTTCAGTTCGCCGTTGACGTAGATCTTGAGGCCATCATCGCCGAACGAGACGGACAGGTGATAATCCTCGCCCTCCTCGATCCGGGCGTCGCGCACCTGGGCGTACTTCGACTGGTTCTCCGATTGCAGGCGCACCTTGAGCCAGCCATCCTGGATGTAGACCGACATGTGGCCGCCGTCACCATACCCGTTGCCGTCCTTGGACAGCAGCGCCTGTGTGCCGTTGACGGTATCCGCATTGAAGGTCAGCGCAAACGTCCCGTTCGCCAGCGCCAGC
Organism: Hyphomicrobiales bacterium; assembly: GCA_965227875.1. Taxonomy (GTDB): domain Bacteria; phylum Pseudomonadota; class Alphaproteobacteria; order Rhizobiales; family JAJFHC01. The sequence continues at coordinate 2,811,722 of OZ245783.1, read as the reverse complement.
GTGTCGGAGTGCTGGATCTCCAGGTAATCCGAGCGCTCTCCACTGAACGTGTGTGTGCCCGGGATGCCGGAGACGGCCTTCGCTCCATCCACAACACCAAAGTCTTCCGGAAGGTTTCCGTTCGCGACCACCGACATCTCAACTCTCCTCTTGCTGCTTCGGCGACCGCATCGGAATTCGCGGGCCGCCCCCTGATCTCCATCAACCGATAGCAAGGCAAAACGAGACTAGGTAGTCGAATACTCATTCTCGGAAAACAAAATACTTATGAATGGCCGTCATAAACAAAGTTAACATTTAACCTGCCGTTTTCTTATTTGAATATTTCGCGAAATACGTATTTTTATCGAAAAATTTATTAGCATTCACCCTGCGCAATTCATCCGGACTTAGCAGGAGGTCGATAAGCCTTGCACTCCAATCGATGCATCACTCGGGAACCAAGACATGACGATGGACGGGAAGAGCTCCGAAAAACCGGGACCGGACCAGCACCCCAGGCCGGTGCGGGACCTGTTCGCCCTCCTGCGGGAGTCCTATGGCAGCGCGAAGGATACCGGCCTGCCTGGTCAGGACAATCCGCGCCGGCGAGACGGCGGTCCGGAAAAGGCCGCACCCGTCGAGCAGACACAAAAGCTGGCGGGACCTGCGGATCTCGGATGGATCGTCGCGATCAGTTTCGGGATCAACATCCTCATGCTGACGAGCCCGCTCTACATGCTCCAGATCTACGACCGGGTGGTCTCGTCGGGGAGCTACGATACGCTGGTCTACCTGTCGCTGGCCTGCGGCGGCCTTCTGCTGGCCAACGGGCTGCTCGAAGGATTCCGTTCGCAGCTGACCAACAACCTTGCCGCGAAATACCAGCTCGCCTGGGCGCCGAAACTTCTGCGCAGCCTCGCCCGGATACAGTTTCCGCAAAAGGAAACGCCCGCGCCGCGGCCGTTGCAGGATCTCGACATCGTCCAGAAATTCATATCCGGAAACGTCATCACCGCCCTTCTCGACGCGCCGTGGACGCCGATTTTCCTGTTCGTGCTGTTTGTCCTGCATCCGTTGCTCGGCCTGACCGCGGTCGCCGGCGCGATCCTGCTCACGGCCATCGCGCTCGTGACCGAATTGTGCACCAAGAAACTGACCGCAGAGGCCTATGGCAAGTCGGGCACGGCGCAAGCCTATGCCGACGACATCGTCGCCAATGCCGGGGTCGTGCGTTCGATGGGCATGCTTTCGGTCCTGCAGGCGCGCTGGCATGACGCCTTCGAGTCCGCGGCCCGGATACAGAGCACCGCCGCAGACCGCGCCTCCTTTCTCAAGGGGATGACGAAGTTCGTCCGTCCGCTTCTCCAGATGGGCATACTCGGGTTCGGCGCCTATCTCGTGATCGACGGAAAGATGTCCGCGGGCGCCATGGTCGCGGGATCGATCCTCATGGGCCGCGCGCTGGCGCCGATCGAGCAGGTGGTGTCCGGCTGGCGGTCGCTGCTGCAGGCCCGTGCCGCACGGACCCGCCTCAACGGCTTCATCGAGAAACACGTCCACAAGGAAAACGAGACGATTTCCTATCCGGCACCCGAGGGCCGCCTCGACGTGGAGGGCGCCAGCGTCTTCATTCCGGGAACCGCGACGCCGATCCTCAACAAGGTGAGCCTTTCGCTGAACCCCGGCGAATCCGTTGCCGTCGTCGGGCAGAGCGGGGCCGGGAAGTCGACCCTTGCGCGGCTGATCGCCGGCGCACAGTACCCGGACAAGGGGGCGGTGAGGCTCGACGGCGTCGAGATGGCGCACTGGCCGGAGGACCAGCGCCTCACGGGCGTGGGTTACCTGCCGCAGGACGTCCAGCTCTTCGCCGGATCCGTGGCGCAGAACATCTCGAGGTTCACCGAGGGACGCGATGCCGACGTCCACACCGCCGCGGCGCTGGCGGGCGCGGACGATGTCATCAAGCGCCTGTCGGACGGTTTCCTCACGCAGCTTTCGGCCGACGGCACGCCGCTCAGTCCCGGTTCGCGCCAGCGCGTGGCCCTCGCACGGGCCCTGTTCGGCGCGCCCCCGCTCGTCGTTCTCGACGAGCCCGACGCGCATCTCGACAGCGAAGGCGAAGCCGCGCTCTCCCGTGCGCTCGAACAATTGAAGGAACGCGGCGTGACCGTGGTCATCGTCACCCACAGGTCGTCGATCCTGCATCATGTGGACAAGATTCTCGCGATCGAGGCCGGACGTGTCTCGTTCTTCGGCGAGAAGGAGAAGTTTCTCACCAGGCTCTCCGCAGTCGCCTGACGCGCAGCACACAGGGAAAAAGGTTCATGCAAGACAACTGGAACATTCAGGCCATCAGGCGCGTCAAGACAAGCGCCGCGGCCGTGATCGCCTTCGCGTTCTTCGGGTTCGGCGGATGGGCGGCGACGGCCTCCATCTCCGGGGCGGTCATTTCCGAGGGGGTCTTCAAGGTTATCTCGAACCGCAAGGCCGTGCAGCACCGCGAAGGCGGCACGGTGAAGGAAATCCTCGTGGAAGACGGCGACCGGGTGTCGACCGGCGACATCGTCATCCGGCTCGACGCAACGCGCGCGCGCAACAGCCACAACCTGCTGCAAAGCCGTCGGAACCACATCCTCGCCTCGATCGCCCGGCTCCAGGCCGAACTTGCCGGCGAGACGGAACTGGTCGCACCGGACTGGCCGGGCGGCGACCGGGCGGCGTTCGACAAGACCGTGGCCAACCAGAAGAGACTCCTCGAATCTCGGCTGCAGATGCTGGCGAGCAGCGAGGCGATGACCGGGGAACAGATCGCGCAACTGAATCAGGAGGTGACCGGCCTCAAGGCCAAGGTCCGGGAACAGGATTTCCAGATCACGTCGATCGGTGATGAGATCAGCGACCTGCAGGCCCTTTTCGACAAGGGGCTGACACCGCGTGTCCGCCTGCTCGAACTCAAGCGCGAGGCGGCCAAACTGCGCGGCAATCGCGCCGAGGCAACCGCGCGCATCGGGGCGGCGCGGCGGTCGATCGCCGAGGCGCGGCAACAAATGGCAAAGCTGCGCGCCGAGTTCCAGGAAAGAGCCAACAGCGAACTCAACGAAAACCAGAGACTGCTCAACGAGGTGTCCGAACAGCTGGAGTCCGCGGCCCATACGCTGGCCCATTCAGACGTGCGCGCGACCGCGTCCGGGATCGTCGTCGGACTGTCGGTCCATACCGAAGGCGGCGTGATCGCGCCCGGCGACGTACTCATGGAGATCGTGCCGGAAACCGAGAAACTGCTGGTCGAGACTCGGATCGAAGTCGCCAGCATCGACAATGTGCACCGCGGTCAGGAGGTGGACGTGCAACTGGTGTCCGCCAAGGCCCGTAACCTGGACAAGCTGAAGGGCCGGATCGTCTATGTGTCCGCCGACTCGCTCTACGACGACAAGACCGGACGCACCTATTTCGTCGCCCGCGCCGCACTCGACGACACAGTCCCCGAGCGGGCCAGGAGGATCATGCAGCCGGGGCTGGCCGCCAACGTCTTCGTGCGCACCGAAGCCCGCACCCCGCTCGCCTACCTCCTCGATCCGCTGAAAGACAGCGTCTCCCGGGCCTGGCGTGAATACTAGAGGGCAAGTGTCGTCCGCCGTTCTGGCGCGATGCCAGACCCGGGTCGTGTCGGCGAACATTCGTCAGCGTCGCGGAACATGTCGGCCGCGAAGCATCGGACACCGAGATCTTCCTTCAGCCGGGCACGAGATCGACGATGACGCCGTCATGATCGCTGAGTTCGACCCCCTCGGTCCGGCGGGAAATCCAGTTCACCCGATCAAGTTCGAAGTGATCCGATCCAGCAGCGTGACAGACCGGTTTCCTCGTAGCACCGGCCTCTCGGCCCTCCGTCCAGATCCTGTAGCCGGCAAGGGCAGTTCGCAGCGACTCGTGTACGTGTGGAGGCGCACCTGATCTGGGCACCGTCTGATTGAAATCGCCAATGATGATGGACGGACTCGCGACGCATCGCGTCAGCACCCCCTGCAGTCCGGCAAGGTATGATTGATGGTCTTCCCATTTGGTTCGGTCGCGGCGACCGGTGCTGACATGGGCGAACATGTAGGGAATGCACACGCCGACGACCGTGACTTCCCCGCAACTCGTCAAGGTTACAGCTTTTACAAAGCGGCCAGGCGGCATTCCGGCGCTCCCGACATCGTCGACGCTGAACCATGGCTTCCGGCTCCAGAGTGCTATTTTGCGCTGGCCTTTTCTGACCGGATATCCCCAATCGGCAGCGCCAAATGCGCCATGCCAGTCGTCCGGCATGAATTCAGCATGCGACTCGGGGAGACAGACAATTTCCGGGTTCGCGTCCAGGAGCAGGGCTCTGATCATCTGGCCCCTGACCGATGACGGCCCATTGAACGCGGCATTCCAGCAGGCAATCCTCATGCAACAGGCGCCACGGAACTGGACGCGAAACGCACAATCGCGTGGCCGCAAACCGCCGGTCGTGTGCCGCAAGTCCGGCCACGGTCACACTCGGGACACCGCCTCGGCGGTGCTGTCGGGTCTGCCCTAGCGATCCTGCTTGCGAGCGTTGTTCCAACCCGACTGATACGCCTCGCGATTTGCCGCATCTTCCCGGCGCTTGTCGGCACCTCCGAAGGTTCCCGAAACACGCGGTGGATTGGGCGATTGGCCGCCGGACTGTTCGTAATCCCGCTGCCCCTCAGCATGATAGTCCTTACCCATATCAGGTCTCCTCTTCATCCGGACCTGGTGCAACAACCGGATGCGCCTCAACCTTACCACACTCTCTTGACGGCAGGGTTGCGTGCCCCGGGATCACACCGGAGCGGCAGGGGGACGGGCGAAGGATTGCGGGGCCGCGCAGATCGTGGTCAGGAAATACCACACCGAACGCCTGACCTCCGCGCGATGGTTCTCGAGACTCATGCCGTCCTCGCACACGAAGTTCATGAACAGCTTGGACTTCATGGAAAAGAGGAAATGCGCGGCGTCGGCAGGGTCGATCCGGCGGTCGATGTCGCCGCGGCGTTGAAGTGCCGCCATCATGTCGACCACCAGAGCCTCGTGCCGGGACGTCGTCACCTCGTACTGGTGGCTGAAGGCGGAGCCTGCACTCGTCATGGTCGCGGCCAGCACGTGCCGCCAGATCGACTTGCCAAGCTGGCGGACGCAGTGTTCGGTCGCCAGCACCATGATGGTCGTCAGGGCCTCCTGGGTGTCGGCGGGCGGATCGGCGACGAGCGCGTTGCCCTCCTGGATGTATTTCTGGTCCGAATCCTCGATCAGCGAGAGCAGCAGCACCCCCTTGGACGTGAAGTAGTTGTAGACGGTTCCGACCGCGACATTCGCCTCCTCGGCGATCTGTTCCATCGTCGTTTCATCGTATTCCTGGCGCAGGAACAGTTCGTGCGCCGCGGCCAGTATGCCGCGACGGCTCTGCTCCTTCTTGCGTTCGCGCAATCCCATCGTTCCCCCGGTCATTGAGACTCCCATGTTGACAAAACATGAATTCCTTTCATTATTGTAGTCCATTCATTTTTTGGCAACGCTCGATCATCCGGAATTCACACTGCGAAAAGTTGCAAGCAAGGGTGCCGTCCCAAACCTGTCCGGGCCGGCCAACATGGGAGAAACCATCAATGTCCAAGGATTCCAGCAGCATTACAACTCCTCGTTTCGGCGGCCGCCGCCGGTTTCTGAAACAGTCCGCCGCGTTCGGCGCCCTGTCGCTGGCGACGCCGACCATCATCCGCCCCTCGATGGCGGATGAAAAGGTGATCAACTGGCTCACCTATTCGGGCCATTCGGCCGACGAGGTCGTCAAGCCGTTCAAGGAGGCGACCGGCATCACCATCAAGGCGAAGGAGTATGCCGACGGTGAAAAGATGCTGGCCCTCATTCACGGTTCGCCGAAGGGCACGTTCGACCTCGTGACCGCCGACGCTCCCTATGTCGAGCTGCTCGTCAAGTCCGGCCTGCTGCAGGAGATGAACCCGGAAGATTACAAGCTCGATGCCCTCTTCCCCGAATTCCGCCAGTGGGAGCAGCACTGGTTCGACGGCAAGCTGATGGCGCTCATGACGAGCTGGGGCTACAACGGCCTGGCCTACAACACCGAGAAGCTGTCCGCCGACGACGTGTCGACCTACGGAATCATGTGGGACGAAAAGGTCAAGGGCAAGCTCGGCATGCGTGACTGGTACCTGCCCGTCATGGGCTGCGTCAGCGCCGCCATGGGTCACAAGACGCCCTACAACATCACCGACGCGCAGTTCGAGGCCCTCAAGAAGCGCATGTTCGAACTGAAGCCGAACGTGGCCGGCTACTGGAACTTCTCGGGCGTGTTCGATTCGCTCGCCAATGGCGGGGCCCATGTCATTCCGGGTTGCGGCGACTGGATCACCGGCCTGCTGCAGCGCGCCGGGCATCCGATCCGCAGCGCCGTGCCGAAGGAGGGCGCGATCATGTGGACCGAGTCCGTTTCCGTGATCAAGGACACGCCGCGCCTCGACCTCGCACGCCAGCTCGTCAACTACCTGACCGGCGTCGAAGGCCAGACCAGGCTGATGACCAAGTCCTCCTACATGGCCAACACGCCGAGCGAAGCGGCCTGGAAGGCGCTGGTGGACAAAAACCCGAAGGAAGCGGATATGCTGCACATGACGTCCGAGAAGGACAACATCATGGCGGTCCTGCGTGACGGGCGGATCATTCCGCGCCGCCTTCCGAAGACCCAGTCGATGGAAACCTGGCAGGAAGCCTACACGCAGTTCCAGAACCTGTAGACCCGGAGACCGGTCGACCCGATGGCGCGGCACCCGTCACCCGACAAGGCGACACGTCTCGTCTTCCCCCTGGCGCTGGGTGCCCCGCTCGGCCTGTGGCAGGGAGCGTTCTTCCTTGCCCCTGTCGTCTTCATGGGCGTCATGTCGCTGTGGTCGGTGCGCAACTTCCAGCTTGCCGCCGACTTCAGCGCCGCCAACTGGGTCGCCATTCTCTCGGCGGACTATTTCTGGGACGCGTTCGGCCGCTCGTTTCTCGGGGCGGGCATCGCCGCGGTCGCCGCAACAGTTCTGGCCTTTCCCTGCGCCTACTACCTGGCGCTCAAATCGAGCCCCCGGATCCGGCTGCTCGGCGGCTGCCTCATCATGGCGCCGTTCTTCACGAGTTTCCTGGTCCGGGCGTTCACATGGCGCACGATGCTCGGCGACGAAGGCGTCGTCAATTCCGCCCTTGGCTGGATCGGGCTTGGCCCCGTCCAGATGATCAACAACCTTTTCGGCTCGGTCATCGGCTACCTGACACTCATCATGCCGCTGGTCCTGCTGCTCCAGCTCTTCAGCCTGTCCAGCATCGACCGCCGGCTCATCGAGGCGGGGCAGAACCTCGGCTGCACGCCCCTGCTCTCCATCTTCCGCGTCGTCATCCCCGCGGCGCGCAACGGCATCGTCCTGGCGGCCGCCTTCGCCTTCGTGCTCAGTTTCGGAGACCTGATCAGCCCGCAGGTGCTGGGCGGCTCCAACCCGCCGACGCTTTCGATCCTCATCGTCGACCAGGTGCGCGGCGGCCTGCAATGGCCGCGCGCTTCCGTCATCGCCATCGTCATGGTGCTGACGCTGGTCGTCACCGTGTCGCTTGCCATGTCCATGGCCTATGGCGGCGCGAGAAAGAGGAGGTGACCGGCATGCGCAACCTGCTCAGGGCCTACACGTTGCTCACCTTCGCCTTCATCTTCGCACCGATCGTCGTCAGTTTCGTGTTCAGCTTCAGCGAGAACCGCTTTCCGACACTGCCCCTGCCGGGTGTCAGCACGATCTGGTACGAGAAAGTGCTGGAGGAATCCGCGTTCCACGACGCTTTCATCCGGTCGCTCCAGGTCGCGGCCGCCACGTCGCTGCTCTCGACTTTCATCGGCTTCGGCGCCGCCTATGTCGACTACCGGTACAGGTTCTTCGGACAGAAGTTCTACGTCGCGCTGGGCATCGTGCCGCCGATGATCCCCGTGCTGATCCTCGGCGTCGCCATGCTGATGTTCCTGTCGCAGATCGGGCTTTCGGGGACGCTGAAATCGGTCATCATCGCCCATGTGGTGCTGTGCACGCCGTTCGCGATGGCGATCTGCCGGCTGCGCCTGTCGCAGATGGCGCCCAACCTGGAGGCGGCGTCCTGGAACCTCGGCGCCAACCCCTGGCAGACCCTGCGCCGGGTGATCATCCCCTTCTGCCTGCCGGCGATCCTGGCGTCGGCCTTCATCACGGCGGCCATCTCGCTGGACGAGTTCGCCATCGCCTGGTTCGTCTCCGGTCTCGAGGAGACGCTGCCGGTCAGGGTGCTCAACCTCGTCGCCCGGCAGGCCAGCCCCAGTGTCAACGCCATCGGCAGTGTCACCTTCACATTGTCGCTCATGCTGGTCGTCCTGGCCCAGGTCGTGCTGATCGCCAGTCAACGCAGCCGCAAGCGGCGGAGTACCCCATGACCGGAACGGACAGGTTTCTCAGGTTCGAACATGTACAGAAGCGGTTCGGCGACGCGCTGGCCGTCGAGGATTTCCACCTCGATGTCGAGCGCGGCAGCTTTGTCGCGATCATGGGGCCGAGCGGCTGCGGCAAGACCACCACGCTTCGCATGCTGGCCGGGCTGGAAACGCCGACCTCGGGCGAGATCTTCCGCGACGGCGCGCCGATCAGCGGCACCCCGCCGTGGCTGCGCCGGATGCCGCTCGTCTGGCAGAACTACGCGCTCTTTCCGTTTCTCACCGTGCGCGACAACGTCGCCTTCGGCCTGCGGAACGACAAGGTATCGAAACCGGAACGGAACGGCCGGGCGCAGACCTGGCTCGACCGCCTCGGCATCGGCGATCTCGCACAGCGCTATCCGGACACTCTTTCAGGCGGCCAGGCGCAGCGGGTGGCGCTCGCCCGGGCGCTGGTCCTGGAACCGGAGATCCTGCTGCTCGACGAGCCGCTGTCCGCGCTGGACGCCAACATGGTCGTGCGCATGCAGAGCGAGCTCGCCGAACTGCAGAAGGCGCTCGGCATCACGTTCATCTACGTGACCCACAACCAGTCGGAAGCCTTCGCCATGGCCGACCGCGTCGTCATCATGAACGGCGGCCGCATCGAGCAGGCGGGCAGCCCGATGGACATCTACCGCGGCCCCAAGACGCGGTTCGTCGCCCAGTTCGTCGGCACCAACAACATCCTCGACGGCAAGGTGGCCAATGCCGGCGGCACGCGGGTCAAGGTGGCGACGGCGCTGGGCGATTTCGTCTCGCACAACGGGCTCAACCCGCCGGTGAAAGAGGGGCAGGACGTGCATCTCGTTGTCGGCGCCGATCTGGTGAGCATCGACAGCCCGGCGGACACAGGCGACAGGCCGGACCGGGCGGGCGGCAACCGGCTCAACGCGACGCTCATCGGCGAGAGCTTCGCCGGCAACATGGTGACGCTCGTGTTCGAGACCCGGAGCGGCGGCGAACTCAAGGTGCAGGTGCCGCAGCGCGCCTACCAGGAACTGGGCCTCAAGCCGCGCGAAGACGCCGGTCTGGCCTTCGGTGAGACCGATGCGCTTGTCATTCCGGCCGACCGGACACGCCCGCAACAATAAGAGGAACGCCCATGTCGACGAAGGACCACGTCAGGATCGAGCACCTGAACTGGATGGAATACGACCGGTACATGCGCGAGCGCGAACCGGTGATCTTCCTCCCGGTCGGCGCGCTCGAACAGCACGGACCGCACCTGCCGATGAACTGCGACGAGGTCATCCCGCGCGAGATTTCCGAGGAGGTGGCGCGCAACACGGGCGGGCTTGTCGCGCCCTCGCTCGCCTATGGCTACCGGTCGCAACCGCGCACCGGCGGCGGCAACCATTTCCCCGGCACGACGAGCCTTTCGGCCGAAGCGATGATCACCGGCGTGCGCGACGTGATCTGCGAGTTCGCCCGCCATGGCGGCCGCAAGATGGTGCTGATGGACGGGCATTCGGAGAACACCATGTTCATCACCGAGGGCATCGAACTGGCGCTGAAGGAGCTGTCGCGCGACGGCGTCAACGACGCCAAGATCCTGCGCATCGGCTATTACGAGTTCACCTCGAGCGAGACCGAGAAGATCGTCTGGCCCGACGGCTTTCCGAGCTGGCCGCTGGAACATGCCGGCATGATGGAGACGTCCGTCATGCTGCACCGGCATCCCGAACTGGTCGACATGTCGGCGCTGGCCACCGACGTCCCGGCGGAGTTCCCGCCCTATGACGTGTTTCCCGCCTCGTTCGACAACATTCCCGGCCTGCCCCGGTCCGGCGCGCTCAATTCCGCGAAAGAGGCCACGGCGGAAAAGGGCAAGCTGATGTTCGACGAATATGTCAGCGGCATCACCGACGCCATCCGCCAGGAATTCAAGACAGGGTAGCGGCAGAGCACAGCACCCGACGGGGGCCGGGCAGGAACCACGGCGGAAGTGTCACTCGTCCTCAAGATTTCCCAATCCCGAACGTGCGGATGACCTTGCCGCCACGGGACTCCGCCGTCTGGAGCGCACGTCGGCATTCCCAGCCCCTGTAGATCACGACGGCGCCGGTTTCATCGGCGTCGGTTACGCCCCACAATTTCTGCGAGCGCGCGACGACAAGGGCCACTTCGCCCGCCATTGCGCGCGGCAGCAACGTGTCATGAACGAAACGCTGCATCGCAATCGACGACGGCAGCTTCGGGGCGATCCTGCGGGCAGCCGCGCCGTCGGCGGAATGATATGGGACAAGCTGCAGGACACAGATCCGGTCGCGGTCCCTTTCGGAAATGTCGGGGCCGAAGGTGGTGTAGGCCCATCGATGGCCGGGATGATCACTGAATTCGCGCATCAGGTAGATGTAGTCGGATTCGCCCCGGAGATTTCGCTGAAGGGTGTTCCTGAAATCCGGCCGCTCGGTCTCATATCTCTCATCTTCCGGAGAAAGTCCGGGATTGAGGAGAAGAACATAGGCCTTGGCGTCACGAATGCGCCCGACCCAGGGCAGTGGATACAGCTGAGTGGCGAAGGATTCAGCGGGCAATGTGCCACTATCAGCGGGATGAACGCCCGGATCGTCAACCGACGACCAGAAACCGACGATGTCATCCGCAGTCATCACACCCTCACCGAAGCCGCAACTCGATTTCCCTTCGCTTGTTGAAGCCCTGTCGATCTTCGAAGGCCGAAGCCCGAGCATCGCCTCGCGGACCTGGCGGTCGCTGCGGTCGAAGCGGTCGATGACCTCGGCGCAATAGGGGTTGAAACGGCAGACCTCCTCGAAGAGCTGGCCGTCATGGCGCACGGAGTCCACCGCATCCATCAGGAAACCGAAGGAGACGGTGTCGATGTCGGTGCGCTCGAACCCGCCACGGGCGATCACCTGGCCGACATAGTGGGTGAGGAAGAGCGTCTCGGCCAGGTCCCTGTCATGGGCCTCGGCGGTCTTCTCGATGACCGAGAAGCCAACCCCGGAAAGCCGCTCGCGCAGGAGCTCGTAATGCGCGGGTGCGAGGCCGTGCCCGGTGATCACGATGCGCAGACCGCCGACGTCGCCGCCACGCTTGGCGTAGCTTTCCGGACCGAACATGGGATGCATGGCGACGAAGGGACGGCCCGGCCGGAGCTTCCGCACGAGGTCCATGGTGTGTTGCTTGACGGTGGCGATATCGACGACGATGCCGTCCGGCTTCATGTACGGGGCAACCCTTGCCAGCGTGGCCTCGTAGGCGCTGATCGGCACGGACAGGACCACCGCGTCGCAGGCCGCGACCTCTTCGAGCGGAAAAAAGAGGACACCGTCGGGCGTGCGGCGTCCGGAATGGACCTTCAGCACCGCATCCGGCAGGAAGCGCTGTGCCAGGGCATGGAGAAACGCGCCGAAATGGCCGTATCCGACGAGGCCGATGGAGAGGGGCATGGCGTCTGTTTCGGTCCTGTTGCGGGGTACGCCGGGCAGGCGGGATCATGTTGCGTTGTAGCACGGCCCGCGCCGCTGGACAGCCTCGGCCATGCTCGGTCCCGGTCCGGTTGGCCGATGCCCAGGGCTGGCACCCGCTGGTCCACCACCGGTGCGTATTCGCCGCAACCTCTTCCGGGAGACGCCTTCGATCTTCGCTTTTTCCTGCCTGAGACGATGAGCATGCAGAACACGGGCGACAAGAAGAGACTTCTGGGCGAAGATGGCGCCGGCTTCGGCAGCGGCCATCGGGCACGCGCGCCGGCAAGCCAGTCGCAAGGATTCGTCATGGGCCCGGTTCGCTCGACAGAAGCAACCGGAGTTCGTTAATCTGATGGTCGGTCAACACGTTCCGTTTCACCCCAAGATCCAGGTGTTTCGTGACGGGCTGACGATCGAGAGGAGAGGGAAATGAAAACGTTCTTCAAATTCGGGCGCGCCGTCGGCAGCGTGTTGGGTGTCCTTCTGGCGGGCGGGATCGCCGGGTCCGCGATGGCCGATACCTGGAACATGCCGGTCCCCTACGGCGACAACAACTTCCACACCCTGAATCACATCCAGTTCACCAAGGATGTCGCGGCGCTCACCAACGGCGCCGTCGAGATCAAGGTCCACTCGTCGGGTTCGCTCTTCAAGCATCCCGAGATCAAGGGGGCGGTGCGCAGCGGGCAGGTCCAGATCGGCGAATTCCTGCTGTCGCGCCTTTCGAACGAGAACCCGCTGTTCGGCATCGATTCGATCCCGTTCCTTGCCTCGTCCTATGACGATGCCGAGAAACTCTGGAACGTGTCGCGGCCCGTGATCGAGGATCTGCTCGCGGAACAGGGCCTGATGGTCCTCTACGCGGTTCCCTGGCCGCCGCAGGGGCTTTACGCCAACAAGGCGATCGAGGCTCCCGGCGACATGGCGGGCCTCAAGTTCAGGGCCTACAATTCGGCAACCGAGCGTCTCGCGCAGATCATGAAGGCCGTCCCGACCCAGGTCGAGGTCGCAGACCTCGCCCAGGCCTTCTCGACCGGCCGCGTGGACGCCATGGTGACGTCGCCCTCGACCGGTTTCAACACCAAGGCCTGGGACTACCTGTCGAACTATTACGACGTCCAGGCCTGGCTGCCCAAGAACATCGTCGTCATGAACGAGAGGGTCTTCAAGCGGCTCGACAAGGAAACCCAGTTCGGCATCCTCGCGGCCGCGGCCATCGCCCAGAAGCGCGGCTGGGACGCGTCCAAGGCCGAGACGGGAGAAAAGACCAAGGGTCTCGAGGACAACGGCATCAAGGTTGCAGCACCCAGCGACGCACTCCGTGCCGCCCTGGTCGAGGCCGGCAAGACGATGACCATGGAATGGCTCGAGCAGGCCGGGAAATGGGGCAAGTCGCTCGTCGACGCCTTCAGGATGTAGACAGCCTGCACATCGAAACGGACACACCGTCAGCCGGGCACCACGTGTCCGGCTGATTTTTTGCATGGACTATCGGGTGTCCATGTTTAGATTCGAAACACCGGGGACGATTGCGGGGTGGGATGGATGCGGAGAGCGCTGGACAGGATCTACGTCGCAAGTGAGTACATCGCCGCCGGGTTCATCGCGTGCATATGCCTGACGGTCCTCGTCCAGGTCTCCTTCAACATCGTCGACAAGATTGCGGTCTGGACGATTGGCGAGGCCGTCGGCCTGGTGCTTCCCTCCTATGCGGAGTTCACCGGCAATTTCCTGGCGGCCGCCACGTTCTTCGCGCTCGCCGCCGCGCTGAACAACGGTTCGCACATCCGGGTGACGCTGGTGATCAGCCACCTGCCGGCCACGGCAAGACACGTGGCGGAGGTGCTGTGCTGCGTGCTCGGCACGGCCTGCGCGGCATATTTCTGCTACTGGACGGGCTATCTCGTCTACGAGTCGCTGATCTTCGGCGACGTCTCGCCGGGCATCATTGCCGTGCCGCTCTGGATTCCCCAATTGTCGATGCCACTCGGCCTGGCTGTCCTGTTCATCGCCTTCCTGGACAATCTCCTTCGGAAGCTGAAACACGGGGAAGCGTTGTACGAGGCCGACAAGACCGGGACCGCGGAAGGTTAGGCCGGAATGGAACAGGTTGTCTCCTCGATCGTCCTGGTCGTCGTTCTCTTCGGCCTGCTGGCATCCGGCGTCTGGGTCGCTATATCGCTCCTGTTCGTCGGCTTCGTCGGCCTCCTGCTCTTCGTCGATGCGCCGATCGGCCAGGTGCTCGCGACCACGGCCTGGTCGGCGAACAATTCGTGGGCGCTCGCCGCGCTGCCAATGTTCATCTGGATCGGTGAGATCCTGCTGCGCTCGAGCCTCTCCAGGGACCTGTTCTCGAGTCTCGCGCCATGGCTGCGCCGGCTTCCGGGCAACCTGCTTCACGTCAACATCGTGGGATGCGGGATCTTTGCCGCGGTCTCCGGGTCTTCGGCGGCGACATGCGCCACGATCGGCCGGATGTCCGTGCCGGAGCTTAAAAAGCGCAACTACGACGAGCGGATGATCAACGGCACGCTGGCCGGCTCGGGAACGCTCGGCCTTCTGATCCCGCCGTCGATCATCCTGATCGTCTATGGCGTCGCGATCGAGGAATCCATCGCGCGCCTCTTCCTCGCGGGGATCGGACCGGGCATTCTCATGCTCTGCCTGTTCATGGGCTATGTCATCGTCTGGGCACTCCTGAACCGGGACAGGATGCCCGTCAACGACGAGGAGAAGCTGGGTTTCTTCGAGAAGGTCTACCGGACCCGCGCCGTCATCCCCGTCCTGCTGCTGATCCTGGGCGTCGTCGGGTCGATCTACGCCGGCATCGCGTCTCCCACGGACGCGGCCGCCGTCGGCGTGGTCCTCTCCCTCTGCCTGGTGTGGTGGAACGGCGAACTGACCTGGACGGTGTTCCGGGAAAGCTTGATCGGCGCGACGCGGACGTCCTGCATGATCGCGCTGATCCTGACGGGCGCCTCGTTCCTGACCGTGACCATGGGGTTCACAGGCATTCCCAGGGCGATGGCGTCATGGATCGGCGAGATGGGCTTTTCCCAGACCGGGCTCCTGATCGCGCTCACCGCGCTGTTCATCGTGCTGGGGTGTTTCCTCGACGGCATTTCCGTCGTGGTGCTGACGACGGCGGTCATCGTGCCGATGGTCGAGGTCGTCGGCATCGACCGGATCTGGTTCGGCATTTTCCTCGTTCTCGTGGTCGAGATGTCCCAGATCACGCCGCCCGTGGGCTTCAACCTGTTCGTCCTCCAGAACATAACCGGCGCAAACATCATCCGCCTGGCCTACGACGCGTTCCCGTTCTTCATCCTGATGCTGATCGCCGTGCTGATCATCTCGGTGTTTCCGGACATCGTCATGTTTCTTCCCGACCAGATGAACCGCTGAAGCGGATACCACCAGAGATTCAGCTAGGCTCCGCGTTCCGTGAAATGCTCCCCTGACAGGTATCGGTCTGCGCCACCGACGGGATGGTCGATGTACTCACCTTGATGCACTTGTTCTCAGGTTAGCTGTTCACGTTGTGGTCCATTCGGGACCGGGTTGCATATTCGTTCGGTGTGAGCCCTTCGAGACTCGTGTGTGGCCTGTTCAGGTTGCATTCGATCCGCCAGTTGACCTGCTCCCCTGAATGTACCCATTCATAGGTAAGCTCTGTTCATGTTGTGCAGTGATACCGAACTTCCCCCCGGCAGATTCTGGAGTTCTGCCGTTTGATCAGATTGGCGGGCTGGTTTCGCCAACTGATCTTGCGAGCGTTATCGGAGGGTCCAGCGACGGGGCCGGTTCGCAAAGGAACGATATTTCTCAGCGGTTCGCCGTGCGGAAAACTGCCTGTTGAAAAAAAATTTTGGCAGCTTCTGCAAGGTTCGAAACGAAACACAGACAACCTGGTTGAGCGCGCAGGACTGATCGACACAAGGGCACCCGGGCTAACGCCTTGCGGCCGTTAGCTCACTCAGATCGTGATGGACGACACCCGCCGGGGTGGTCAGCACCAAGGCACCATTTCCCATCCAGAGCCGGCTGATCTGAACAGGCTTCATCGTAACCAAAGGCGGTTGAATCGCCGCATGTTCAGGTACGATGCGGTCAAGTTTATAAAGTGAAACACGCATTGTCTGAGCGGTGTCCGTTCCCCAGGGCAGCGCTGTTTCCGGTGCGGCCCATCCTATGGCGAGCCAGTCTTGCCAGGTATCCGCCAGGAGTGCGATATCACCAGTGCCGGGCGGCAGGAACCGCCATCCTCCTTGTCCCTCAAGATCGAACCCAAGCGTTGCGTCCCGCCCCGGATCGCCGGTCAGGACCAGGTTCTTGAGGCGCAGGTGATCGCCCCCGATGACACGGATCGGCGCACGCACCTTGCCGTCGATCAATGTCGATACGCGGTTGTCTCCGGTCAGCGAAACCAGCGCCCACCCCTCGTGCCCCGCCAGCCCGCGCTGCGCGACAAGGGCAGACCGGGGCCGGGTCCTGGACATTACCGCGGTGCCGAGCACCGTTTCGCTGGACAAGTCGAAGCGAAAGGCGGTGGCAAGCGTGACGTCCGGCCAGTTCCCCTCGGAAACGATGACCCTCCCATCCCCTTCCTGGCACAGGACGGTAAGATGGGGTGTCGCGCTTGGCCCATCCAGCGCAAAGGTCATCGAAATGCAGGGGTTGTCTTCGGGGCTGTGCAAGGATCGCAAGTGCGAAAGGGTGCCGTCCGGCGCAATACGGTAAATGTTGGCCAATGGCGCGTCGGGATGATGTCCATTGGCCCCAAGCACAATTGTATCCTTCCACGCGTCGACAACGGGAACACCGGAATATTCCGGCTCCGGGACATCTATCTGCCCCAGTACCCGGCCTGTCTCGACCGAAATCGCTGCCAGTCTGTGCTGTTCTTCTGCGCCGCTCTGGAACACGACAAGATGCGGTCCGGCCATCAGGCCGTAGTCGCCTGGCGCGGTGACCGGTTCGGCCCGCGCAGTAGGCGCTGCAAGCAGGACCGTGAGCACCGAAAGAAGGCCGCCACGCGCGATGATACAGCCCTTGGCGAAGTCCATCTTCTTCCGGAACTGCACCATCCCGCTCCAGCCGATCTTGCGAAGGAGCGACATGATGAACCTGGTGCTGATTCCACGCCCAGAGAAGCTCCCGCTGTACATCATCTCTTCTTTAGTCCTTCCTTGACACAAAACGATCTCCCGAGCGCCAGGACGGGTCGCTCGCTCGACATCTTCAACTTACGTGGCAACGGGCGGGTTTCCCCCATCGCCTCGCTCCACCGATTCATTTGGGTAATTTGAAGGCGCTGCTCAAGTGGCGTCAAATGCCGGTGCACGACAGGAGTGATCAGTATCTCACCTGGCGAGGCGCTGAAGGCACCGGTGTCCGCCCCGGTCTCGCATGGTGTGAAGTTTTTGATCCGAAAAGCAGATGCAAAGGGATGGTGCCCAGGGGCGGAATCGAACCACCGACACGCGGATTTTCAGTCCGCTGCTCTACCAACTGAGCTACCTGGGCCTGTCGCGGGATGGAGCCGGTGCGGCCCGCTGCGAACGCAGGCGTTTATATGCAATCGGGCCGCGCGTGTCCAGTTGCCAAACGCGACCGCGCGGCGATTTTTTGGCCGCCGCGCGCGGCACTATTTGGCCGTGAATCCGCCGTCCACGAAGAGCACCTGGCCGGTCACGTAGCCGCTGGCCGGCGAGCACAGGAAGAGTGCCGGCCCGACGAGGTCTTCAAGCTCGCCATTGCGGCCGATGCAGGTCTGCTCGGCATTGCGTGTCCAGCGCGCGGTGTCGGCGACGACGGGCTCGGTCAGCTCGGTGGCGAAGAAGCCCGGCGCGATGGCGTTGGCCATGATGCCGTCGCGCGACCAGGCCTCGGCCATGGCGCGGGTGACCTGGCCGATCGCCGCCTTGCTGGCGCCGTAGGCCATGGCGCCGGGCAGCGCGCGCACGGTGGTGAGCGAGGCGATGTTGACGATGCGGCCCCAGCCCTTCTCGCGCATGCCGGGCACCAGCGCCTGGGCCATGAAGAAGGGCGCGGAGAGGTTGAGGTCCATGGTCGCCTGCCAGCCCTCGATCGTCACCTGGTCGGCGGGCTCGCGGTTGTTGAGCCCCGAGGCGTTGACGAGGATCTCGGGGGCGCCGAAGGGTTCGGCCACGGCTTCGGCGGTGTCGCGGATGGCCTCGAGCTCGGCGAGGTCGGCGATGACCGCCGCGGTCTCGCCGCCGACCTCCTTGCGCCAGGCCTCCAGCCGGTCCTGCCGCCGCGCCACGCCGACGACCCTGGCGCCTGCCGCCACCAGCCCCGAGGCGATGGCCTGGCCGATGCCGGAGCTCGCCCCGGTCACGCAGGCCACCCGGCCGGTGACGTCGAACATCCCTTGCGTCATGTCTTTCCCCTTGATTTCGTTGTTCGTTTCGCGGTTCGGGCGGGCGTTCGCCTCATTCCTCCGCGCTCAGGTCGAAGTTAACGCCGGGGAAATATTTCTCAAGCCGGATATCCGCTGTGCGGGCATGGGCCTCCATGCCCTCGAGCCGCGAAATGCGCGCGCAGGCCTGGGCGATGTCGCGATTGGCCTCGCGGGTCATGCGCTGCCAGGTCACCGTCTTCATGTACTTGTGGACCGAAAGGCCGCCGGAATATTTCGCCGCCCCCTTGGTCGGCAGCACGTGGTTGGGGCCGGATATCTTGTCGCCATAGGCCACGGTCGTCTCCTCGCCGAGGAAGAGCGAGCCGTAGTTGGACAGGTTGTCGAGCCACCAGTCGAGGTCGGCACACTGGACCTGCAGGTGTTCCGACGCATAGTCGTCGGACACCTCGACCGCCTCCTCCCGGCTGCCGACGAGAATGATCTCGCCGTAGTCGCGCCAGGCGTCGGTGGCGCTCTCGCGGTTGACGCCGGGCAGGGTCGCGATGAGTTCGGGCACCAGGCGGGCGACCTCCTCGGCCACCGCGCGGTCGAGCGAGACCAGCCAGACGGGCGAGTTGTAGCCGTGTTCGGCCTGGCCGACGAGGTCCCACGCGACCACGTGCGGGTCGGCGGTTGCGTCGGCGATGACCATGGATTCTGTCGGCCCGGCGAACATGTCGATGCCGACCCGGCCATAGAGGATGCGCTTGGCCTCGGCGACGAACTGGTTGCCCGGCCCCACCAGGATGTTCGCCTGCGGCAGGCCGAAGAGACCGAAGGCCATGGCCGCGATTCCCTGGACGCCGCCGAGATTGAGGATGGCGTGGGCCCCGCACAGGTCGAGCGTGTAGAGAATGGCCGGGTTGATGCCGACCCCCGGGCGCGGCGGCGAGCAGGCCGCGATATGGCCGACGCCGGCGACACTTGCCGTGGTGACGGTCATGATGGCGGAGGCCACGTGGCTGTAGCGTCCGCCGGGCACGTAGCAGCCCGCCGCCTGCATGGGGATCTGCTTCTGACCGGCGATCAGCCCCGGCCGGATCTCCAGTTCGCATTCGCCGATGGTTTCCTTCTGGGCCTCGGCGAACCGGCGGACATTGTCGTGGGCGTGGCGGATATCGTCCTTGAGCTTCTGGTTGACCTTCGCCGACGCCTCGGCGATCTCGGCGGCGCCGACCCGGATCTCGCCCTCCCACTTGTCGAACCGCGCCGCGTAGTCGCGGGCGACCTCGTCGCCGCCCTGCTCGATTTCGTCGAGGATGCGCTGCACCGTGTCGCGCACGCTCTCCTCGCCCGTGGCGGACGTCTTCTCCGCCCGCTTGAGATACTCGACCGCCATGTCCTGCCTCCCGTCTCCCTCGCCGGCCCTAACGCGACTGCGCGGGCGACACATTGATAGGGCTTTGCCGCACAAATGCAAGATGAAATGCAAGCGCTTACATTTCTGCGGTGCGCGCCTCGCCCGCGAGGCGGGCGGTCAGACGCGGCGGGGTTGCCTCGGGCCCGCTTTGGGCGTAACGGAAGGCCATGGAGCGCAAACGCTGGGGACATCCGACGCTGGAAGACGTGGCCGACGCCGCCGGGGTTTCGACGGCGACGGTGTCGCGGTGCCTGAATGAACCCGGCAAGGTGCGCGAGGATACGCGCGAGCGGGTCATGGCGGCGGTCACGCAGCTCGGTTATGCGCCGCATTTCGGCGGCCGCACGCTCGCCATGCACAGGACGGGCACGCTGGGCGTGGTGGTGCCCACCATCGACAACGCGATCTTCGCGCGCGGCCTGCAGGCCATGCAGAAACGGCTGGCCGACAGCGACACGACCCTGCTGATCTCCAGTTCGGGATACGATCCGGCGGTCGAGCGCGCCCGGATCATGACGCTCGTGGCGCGCGGCGTGGACGGCCTGATGCTGGTGGGCGAAAGCCGCGACGAGGACATTCACGACTTCCTGCGGGCCCGCCGCCTGCCCTTCGTGTGCTGCTGGGCCTGGCGGCAGGACTCGCCCAATGTCTGCATCGGCTTCGACAACCGGGCAGCCGCGCGGGACATCGCGGCGCGGGTCGTGGCCGCCGGCCACGGGGAGATCGCCGTCATCGCCGGCATCACCTCGGGCAACGACCGGGCGGCCGGGCGCCTGGCCGGGTTCCTCGAGGCGCTCGACGCCCACGGCACGCCCGTGGCCCCCAGCCGGGTGACGGAGGTGCGCTACACGCTCGCCGACGGCGCCGCGGCCGCCCGCCGGATCCTCGAGGATGACCGCCGGGTCACCGCGCTCGTCTGCGGCAACGACATTCTCGCCATCGGCGCCATGAAAGGCATTCGCGAGGCCGGGCTCTCCTGCCCCGGGGACGTCTCGGTCACCGGTTTCGACGACATCGATCTCGCATCCTTCTCCGAGCCGCAGCTCGCCACGCTCGGCGTTTCGGACGAGTGGATGGGCCGCAAGGCGGCGGAGACCCTCATCGCCATGAGCGCCGGCGAAGTATTCGCCCCGCCCGGCTTCTGCGCGCCGACAGAATTCAAACCCAGAGCGTCGCTTGCCGCCCCGCGGGCCGGCGGCTGACGACGCGAACACCAGGACCTGAAAACGATGGAGCGGAAAGACCGTATAGACGCGTTCGGCGCCGTGGTGCTGATCACCTTCTCCGCCCTGCTGGGCCTCAACCAGGTGCTGATCAAGGTGGTCAATGCCGGGCTCCAGCCGGTGTTCCAGGCGGGCTTCCGTTCCGTGTGCGCGTTCTTTCCCGTCCTCGTCTTCGCGATGATGGCGCGCAAGCGGCTCTCCATCAGCGACGGAAGCCTCGTGCCGGGCCTCGTCAGCGGGTCGTTCTTCGCCACGGAATTCCTGCTCCTGTTCATGGCGCTCGACTACACGACGGTGGCGCGGGCCTCGGTCTTCTTCTACACCATGCCCTTCTGGGTGGCGCTGGGGGCCCACTTCCTCATTCCGGGCGAACGCCTGACGCCGGTGCGCCTCGCGGGCCTCGCCATCGCCATGGCGGGCGTCGCCTACGCCCTGCTCAAGGATGCGGGCGCCGCCGGCCAGTACGCGTTCTACGGCGACATCGCCTGCATCGTCGCCGCATCGCTCTGGGCGGGGATCGCGCTGGTCGCGCGCACCACCGCGCTCAGCAGGTCGTCGCCGGAAATGCAGCTTCTCTACCAGCTTGCGGTGTCGGCGGTGACGCTGGTGCCGATCTCCTTCCTCTTCGGCGAAGTGGTGCGCGAGATGACGCCGGGCCTGGCCGCCATCTTCGCCTTCCAGGCGCTCGGCGTCGTCGGCATCGGGTTCGTCGTGTGGTTCTGGGTGCTGTCGATCTATCCGGCCTCGGACATGACGTCCTTCAGCTTCCTCACACCGCTCTTCGGCGTGCTGTTCGGCTGGCTCATCCTGGGAGAGGAACTGACCTCGGCGATCGTCATCGCGCTCGTCCTCGTCAGCGTGGGCATCGTCATGATCAGCCGCAAACCGCGCCCACGCTGAAACCCGCTCCGCCTCCCCTCCGGCCGCGCCCTGATCGCGCCGTGGACGCCGCTGGACCCCGGCTTTCGCCGGGGATGCGATTGGATGGAGGCCGGTGGGCGCGGACTCTGTCCGGGGATGCGATTGGGTGGTAGGCTGGTGGGCCCTGGACTCTGTCCGGGGATGCGGCGGCGCTGCATTCCCGGCGTGGGCATCACGCCGATCACCCCCTCACCGAATTTCCGGCGAATGCCGGAATCCAGGGCGGCGGGCCCGGGGAGCTACAGGTGATCTCGCCCGGCGCGCCGAGGCAGGGACGCCGCTGGGCCTCGGCATTCGCCGGGGATGCGGTCGGGTGGGCGGCCGATTGGCGCGGACTCTGTCCGGGGATGCGGTTGGGTGGGAGGTCGGTGGGCCGGGCCTCTGTCCTGAGATGCGGCGGTGCTGCATTCTCGGCGTGGGCGTCACGCCGATGACCACCTCACCGAATTTCCGGCGAAAGCCGGAATCCAGGGCAGCGGGCCGGGGAGCTACAGGTGATCTCGCCCGGCGCGCCGAGGCAAGGACGCCGCTGGACCCCGGCATTCGCCGGGGATGCGGTGGGCGGGAGGCCGATTGGCGCGGACTCTGTCCGGGGATGCGACGCCACCGCATTTCCGGCGTGGGCATCACGCCGATCACCACCTCACCGAATTTCCGGCGCAAGCCGGAATCCAGGGCGGCGGGCCGGGGAGCTACAGGTGATCTCGCCCAGCGCGCCGAGTCGGGGACGTCGGTGGACCCCGGCTTTCGCCGGGGATGCGGTTAGGTGGGAGGTCGGTGGGCCGGGACTCCGTCCGGGGATGCGGAATGATTGAAACGTTACCCGAATTTCCGGCGCAAGCCGGAATCCAGGGCGGCGAGCCGGGGACCTACAGGTGATCTCGCCCGGCGCGCCGAGTCGGGGGACGCCGCTGGACCCCGGCCTTCGCCGGGGATGCGGTTGGGTGGACGGCCGTTGGGCTGGGCCTCTGTCAGGGGATGCGGTTGGGTGCGAGGCTGGTGGCCCCCGGCCTTCGCCGGGGACGCGGGTGGGTGGGGGGCGGATGGGCTCCGGCCCTTGCCGGGGCTGCGGGAGGCGGCGGAGGGTGGACCGGATTTCCTGCGGCGGCGTTCCGAGGTGGGCGGCGGGGGTGTCAGTCGTCTTCTTCGTGGGTGCCGGGCGGGGGGCGTTCGTCCGTCGGGATGGCGTAGCGGCCGCCGAGCCAGCGGTGGAGGTCTATGTCGGCGCAGCGGGCGGAGCAGAAGGGGTGGAAGCGCGCAATCGACATCTTGGCGCAGATCGGGCACGGCCGCGGGGGCTTCCTGTCTTTCCGGTCGCTGTCCTGTTGATCGGTCATGACACGCGTCAGCCGGTGTTGAACCAGGCGAAATAGACCGGGTAGCCGCTGCCGCTCAGCAGGTGCACGGTCTCGTAGAGCGGCAGGCCGACCACGTTGGAATAGGAGCCCTGGATCTTCTGGACGAACGCCTCGGCGCGGCCCTGGATGGCGTAACCGCCGGCCTTGCCCCGCCATTCGCCGGAGACGAGATAACTCTCGAGGTCCTCGCGGCTGAGGTTCTTGAAGCGCACCCGCGTCTCCACGATGCGCTGGCGCGACTGGCCCTTGGGCGTGATCAGGTGGATGGCGCTGTAGACGCGGTGAGACCGCCCCGACAGCAGCTTCAGGCCCTCCGACGCCTCGTCGATGGTCTCGGGCTTGCCGATCACCCGCCGGCCCATTGAGACGACCGTGTCGGCAGCGAGGATGAACGTGCCTTCGCCCAGGTCGAGCACCTTGCGCTTGCC
The DNA here is from genome assembly GCA_965227875.1 of Hyphomicrobiales bacterium. Classification (GTDB taxonomy): domain Bacteria; phylum Pseudomonadota; class Alphaproteobacteria; order Rhizobiales; family JAJFHC01. The sequence goes on along the minus strand of OZ245783.1, from coordinate 2,788,059 downwards.
GACCGCGGCCTCGGCCTTGGACCTGGCGAGACGGGAGGCGAGCGAACGCGGCATCTCCCTGTCGCCCGGGGTCTCGTCGACATTCGTGGGGAAGAGCAGGTCGGGCTGGATGCCGACCTGGTCGAGCAGGGCCAGCCGTCGGGGCGAGCCGCTGGCCAGCACGAGTTTGGCACGACCTTCCGTCATGTCTTGTCCAGGGACATCAAAACCGTTCCGCTCTGTAGAGAATCCGCCGCATGGTTACCGCCCGTATCTGCACCCAACAGGGCCGGCTTGTCCAGTCCGTCGCGCATCGCGACCCCTCCACGCGCCGGTTCAGACGGTGGGCGCGCCGAGCGGCATGAACCGCGCCTTGATCCGGTCGATGAGCCCGTCGCGCACGTCGCGGTAGGCGGACAGCATCTGCTCGCGGCTGCCGGTCACGATGGAGGGATCCAGCGTCGGCCAGTATTCCGCTTCGATGGCCATGGTGCGGGTGAGCTCGATGGCCCGGTGATGCGCCTCGGGCGAGAGCGAGATGACGAGGTCGAACGAGGTATCGACCAGGTCGTCGAACTCCTTGGGCACGTGGCGCGAGATGTCGATGCCGATCTCCTCCATCACGGCGACCGCAAAGGCGTCCAGTTCGCCGGACCTGACGCCGATGGAGTCGACGAAGATCCGGTGCCCCATGAAATGCTTGAGCAGGCCTTCGGCCATGGGCGAACGCAGGGCATTGTGATAGCAGGCGAACAGGACCGCGCCCGGTATGTCGGCACCACCCGGACCGTGCACCGGTCAGCCTTTCCAGTGCAGCACGCAGATCAGCGTGAACAGCCGCCGCGCGGTGTCGAAATCGACCTCGATCTTGCCGTCGAGGCGTTCCATGAGCACCCGGCTGCCCTCGTTGTGCAGCCCGCGCCGGCCCATGTCGATGGCCTCGATGCGGCTCGGCGGCGCGGTCTTGATCGCCTGGAAATAGCTTTCGCAGATCATGAAATAGTCGCGCACGATCTTGCGCAGCGGCGACAGCGACAGGATGATCGTCGCGCACTCGGTATCCTCGCCGTTGCGCACGGCGAACACCAGCCGGCGGTCGGCGATGGACAGGTGCAGGGCGTAGGGGCCGTCGTCGTGCCCGACGAGCGCGAAGCTGTTTTCTTCCAGCAGATCGAAGATCGCGACCTTGCGTTCGTGATCGACATCCGCCGACGCGTTCGAGAGCGTCTTCTCGTCTAGCGTGATAGCGACGAGGCGATGTGTGCTGGCCGTCTCCGTCATGGCCTGCCCCGTGTGTCAGCCAGCGGTGCGGTTCATTCTGATCGCCACCGACCTGGCATGGGCCTCCAGTCCCTCGGCCCGTCCGAGCGCAATCGCCGCGGGACCGATCGCCGACAGGCTGTCGGCGGTGCATTTAAGCAGGGATGTCCGCTTCATGAAATCAAGAACGTTGAGGCCGGAGGAAAAACGCGCGCTGCGGGCGGTCGGCAGAACGTGGTTGCTGCCGGCGACATAGTCGCCCACGGCTTCGGGGGTATGTCGGCCGATGAAGATGGCCCCAGCATTGCGGACCAGGCCGGCACGGCGCTCTGCATCCTCGCAGGCGATCTCGAGATGCTCGGGCGCCACCCGGTCGATCACGCCGATGGCGTCGTCGAGGCCGGGCACGAGGATGACCGCGCCGTTGTCGCGCCAGCTGGCGCCGGCCACGTCCGCGCGTGGAAGCGTGCGGAGCTGTGCGTCGACCGCCGCGCAGACCGCGTCTGCGAAATCCGCGTCGTCGGTCACCAGGATGGACTGGGCGGAGGCGTCGTGTTCGGCCTGGGCCAGCAGGTCGGCGGCGATCCAGGCCGGATCGTTTTCCGCGTCGGCGACAACGAGCACTTCCGAAGGGCCGGCGATCATGTCGATCCCGACAATGCCGAAGACCTGCCGCTTGGCCGCCGCGACATAGGCGTTGCCGGGGCCGACGATCTTGGAGACCGCGGGCACGGACGCCGTACCGAAGGCGAGCGCGGCCACGGCCTGGGCGCCGCCGATGCGGTAGACCTCGTCCACGCCGGCGATGCGGGCCGCCGCCAGCACCAGCGGATTGATCTCGCCGTCCGGCGTCGGCACGACCATGGCGATGCGCTCGACGCCCGCCACGCGCGCGGGAACGGCGTTCATGAGCACGGAGCTGGGATAGCTTGCCGTGCCGCCGGGCACGTAGAGGCCGACCGATTCGACCGGCGTCCAGCGGTGGCCAAGCTCGACGCCGGCCTCGTCGGTGAAGCGGTCGTCCTCGGGCAGCTGCCTGCGGTGGTAGGTCTCGATGCGGTCGCGCGCAAGTTCCAGCGCGGAAAGGACCTCCGTGTCGCAGGAGGCGGCCGCCCCGTCGATCTCCTCGGCCGAGAACCGCAGGGAGGCGGCATCGGCCTCGAAGCGGTCGAGCCGGCGCGTCAGGTCGACAAGCGCCTCGTCGCCGCTGCGGCGCACCGCGTCGATGATGTCGGCGACCACCGCGGCCACGTCGACGGAGGACTCGCGCTTGAGGGCGAGGAGATCAGCGAACTCTTCCTCGAAACCGGGCGCTGTGGTGTCCAGTCTGGTGACCATCGCAAAAGGCTTCCTGTCTAGCTGGACGGGCCGGACGTCTCGTCCAGATCGTGTTCCGGCCGGTTGCCGGTGCCCCAGACCGGACCCAGGTCGGCCAGCCCGACCTCGATGCACTCGACGTCGAGGCGCACCGCGCCACCACCGGAGAAATGCAGGGTGACATGGCCCGAGGGGTCCTCGGTGGCCTCGAAAGACACCGCCAGAAGGCTGAGGATGGCCTCCTTGTCGTCCATGCGGATGTTCTGGGCGCGAACGGCGCGCACCCGGTCGAACCGCAGTCCGGTCTTGCGCCGCCGGAACGGTTTGCCGTCGGGGCCCTTGTCGCCGCTGGCCGCACCGGACCAGTCGAAGCGGTTCATGACGCCGGCGAAGCGTTGCTCGGCCGGCAGGTATTTCAGGTCGCCTACGGTAAGCACGGCGTCCTGGAGATGCGCCGACAATACCTCGAGATCTTCCGCGTCGAGCGCGGTCAGTTTCAGCATGGTTTCCGTCATCAGCCCGTCAGCCGTTCGATACGCGCGCCGCAGGCGCCCAGCTTCTTCTCGATGCGCTCGAAGCCGCGGTCGAGGTGATAGACCCGGTTGATCACCGTATCGCCTTCCGCGACGAGGCCCGCGATGACGAGGGAGACCGAGGCGCGGAGATCCGTCGCCATGACCTGGGCGCCCTTGAGGCGTTCGACGCCGTGCACCGTCGCCCTGTCGCCGTCCAGCGTGATGTCCGCGCCCAGACGGGCCAGTTCCTGCACGTGCATGAAGCGGTTCTCGAAGATGGTCTCGGTGATCTCGGAATCGCCGTCCGCCGTGGTCATCAGCGCCATCAGTTGGGCCTGCAGGTCGGTCGGGAAACCGGGATAGGGCTGGGTGGTGGCACGCACCGCCTTGAGGCGCTGGCCGTTGCGCGCGACGCGGATGCCCTCGTTGGTCGCCGACATCTCCACGCCGGCCTCGGCCATGATCGGGAAGAGCGCATCGAGCAGGTCGCCGCGCGCGCCGACGAGGTCGACCTCGCCGCCGGCCATGGCCACCGCCATGGCATAGGTGCCCGTCTCGATGCGGTCGGGCAGCACCCGGTGACGCGCGCCGTGCAGGCGCTCGACGCCGCGTATGACGATGCGCGAGGTGCCCATGCCCTCGATGTCCGCGCCCATGGCGACGAGGCAGTTGGCGAGATCGGTCACCTCGGGTTCGCGGGCGGCGTTCTCGAGGACAGTCTCGCCGCGCGCCAGCACCGCCGCCATCATGACGTTATGGGTGGCGCCGACGGACACCTTCTCGAATTCCACATGTGCGCCCGTGAGGCCGTCGGGGGCCTCGGCGAGCACATAGCCGTCCTCGAGGCGGATGCGCGCGCCCAGCTTTTCCAGCCCCATGAGATGCAGGTCGACGGGGCGCGTGCCGATGGCGCAGCCGCCCGGCAGGGACACCCGTGCCTTGCCGCAGCGCGCGATCAGCGGCCCGAGCACCCAGAAACTCGCCCGCATGCGCGAGACGAGATCATAAGGTGCGGTGGTGTCGACGATGTCGCGGGCGGTGAGGTGGATCGTGTCGCCGTCCTCGCCGTTGCCGCCCTTGCGCTTGCCGTCGACGGCCATGTCGACGCCGTGATTGCCGAGGATGCGCTGGAGCATGGCAACGTCGGCGAGCCGCGGCACGTTGGTCAGCGTCAGGGTCTCGTCGCTGAGCAGGCTCGCGATCATCAGCGGCAGGGCGGCGTTCTTCGCGCCGGAAATGTGAATGCGCCCGTTGAGCCGCTCGCCGCCTGTAATCCTGATCCGGTCCATGTGCCCTCCAAGGCAAAGCCGAGGCGCGCACGCCCTGCGGCAGCGGCGGGTCCGGGCACAGCATGTCCCGCGCGATGCCGCCGGAAGAAGGCGCGCCCCGCCAGTCGGGGTGTCTTTTACGTGTCGATTCGCCCCGTATCAAGCACACGGGTCCCCTGCGCGCAAGCGGCGAAGCGGACCAGCGTTAAATCGCGGATTTGTGGCGCTTGCATGGCGCGCCCCGCGACCCGGGCGCGACGGAAGAAAAAAGGCACCGGGCGCGGGGCCCGATGCCTCTGTTTCAGTCAGCGGACACGGGCGGGATGTCTCACCCGCCTTTTCCGTTACTGGGTGGTGGTGTCCGCGTCGCCGGCCGCACCGGACGTTTCCGCGGTGCCGGAAGCGCCCGCAGCGTTGCCGGAGTCGGTGCTTCCGCCACCGGTGGCGCTGTCGCTCACCGGGTTCTGGACGCGGATCTCGACGTCACCGGATCCGCCGCCGCCTGTGTTGCCATTGAGCAGGAACACGGCGCCGATGATGATCGCCACGACGAGAATCCCGCCGATGAACCAGCCGGCGCTGGAGCCGCCGCTGTCGCTGGTGTGAACATATGTCTGTTTGTCGTGCATTGACATGGAACTACCTCCATTTCGCAATATCGCCCGCACTGCCGGGGAGCGGGCATTGTGCGGCGCTGATACGGATCAACGTGCGGATCGGGGAATCGTTCCAGGCCGGCGCGCGCGCCGGACAAGAAGGGTCAGATCTCGCCATCCTCGTCGGGCGGGACGTCGGCCGGGGCATCGGTATCTTCCGCCTTGCGGCCGCGGGTCTGGTCCTTGCGGCGGCGCAGGTTGGCGCGCAGGGCGGCGGCCAGGCGCTCGGCGCGCGCGTCCACCGGACGGTCCGGGGTCTTGCTGTTCGGCTTATCGCTCATGATGGTGGTCCGTAGCGTGAAAGGCGGCCTGGACGCGATGAATACCGCAGCGGCAAAAAACCGCAAGAGAGCGCCAACGAGCGCTTGCGCCGGCCGATCCTCTGTGGCACTTTCGCGCCGCCTTCGCGAGGGTCGGCCATTCGCCGCCCGCTCCGCGACCGGGCCCACGTAGCTCAGGGGTAGAGCACTCCCTTGGTAAGGGAGAGGTCGAGTGTTCGAATCACTCCGTGGGCACCAGCTATTTTCTCTTGGATCCGAAGTTTTCCGGGCGCTGGCCAAGCCGGCAGATATCAACCGTTCTCGGCTGACGTGTCCGGCATGTTGTGGAGCTCATTCCGGGGCAACGAGAGTTCGAGTGCGAACGTCATCATGGCGACGGCAACGAGCCATGCCGCGATGGAGCGCCAGGCAATGCGAACCCAGGCGTAAGGCAGGCGCTGGAGCGAATACGAAACGATCCCTGCCGTTATCGCCAGGAGCACATTGAGCCCGAACACGTTTCCCAACATGAACGCAACCGGCACATCGCCAAGTTCATGGCCGAGCAGGATCGTCAGCACCGAAACAGCGCCGACCGAAAGAGCCAGGGCCCGCATCCAGTGAACGGACAGCGAGATCGCGGCAGCGGCCGCCAGCCCGGCGAGGATCGTCAGCGCGAACTGGATATAGAACGGATCCGGACCTCCTGCAGCGATCGCGGCCAGACCTGACAGATTGCCGATCAGGAAACCGAGCCAGACCTTGACCAGGCCCTCGGTGTCCCACAACGCGAACAGCAAGCCCGCCGCCAGCAATCCGGTTGCAACCCGCAGGTCGAGAAACACGGCTTCGTTGCCCGAAACGAAGTCCTGGTAAAAACCGCTGTCGTTCGAGAACGAATGTGCCCGGGCCGAGCCGCCCGCCGACAGAAGGCCAAGCCCGCCAACGGCGAGAAGGCAGGACTGGCGGCCTCTCATGACGGCTCGTCGTCGGTTCTTATGCGTACCCGACCAGAAAGGCCGCGCCGACAAGCGCGATCACAGCGCCGCTTGCCCGCACGACATATCGCCCCACGTCCGATGACATGAGTGTTCCCAACAGAATTCCGGCGCCATGCAGCAGACCGGTCGCGACGACGAAACCGACCCCATAGGCGTAAGGGCTGACGGCGTCGGGAAGTTCGGTCCCGTGAGCGTAGCCATGGAATATTGCAAAAACACCGACGATGACGGCTGCGACCGACATCGGCGCCTTGACCAAAAGCGCCACGAGCAGGCCAAGCACAAGACCGGAAAGGGCGATTCCGGCTTCCACATAGGGGACCGAGATGCCGATGATGCCAAGTGTCGCTCCGAACGCCATGACAAGGGGAAACACGATGGGCAGGATCCAGACCGCAGGCCTTCCCAGGACGGCGCCCCAGAGGCCGACCGCCACCATGGCGACGACATGGTCCCACCCGAAAATCGGATGGGTGAACCCGCTTGCAAAGCCACCCGCCAGTCCTTCGCCCGTGTGCGCGAAGGCAGGGTCACCGAGAAACACGAACGCAATGGCCAAAGAGAGCGCCAGCCATGGGGCTGTATGGCAATCCTTCAGACTTGGTACGACCCTTCGCATTTTGCTGTCCTCTCCTGAGATCACCGGCCCATGCATTGATCGGCATGGCATTTCCGCGAGCCACGACCGTCGATTGGTAGCTGGTAAGCGACTATGGCCGCAAACATTTTCTCGAACGCGTGCACGGAACGGGCCTGTTGCCGGACGCCGCGAATTTCCGACGATCGAGTGTCTTGTCCCATCGCGGTCGGACGACATGACCCCCGCCTGATCAGGGACACGGGATGACAATTGACCGGAGCCGCCGGATACATACAGGATCGGGTTTGCGATGACGGAAGCCGAACGACAGGGGCGCGCGAGGGATATGAACGGGAGATTTGTAGCGTGCATATTCGCGGCCTGCCTGCTGTGGATATCGCCCGCGACGGCGCAAGTGGGGGTCGGCGGCGGGGGGACGGGAGCGCCGAACCCGGGTCCGGCCGGACCAACGCCCGGCGTCGGCAGCATGGCCGACACCATCACCGGTGCGGGCAGCGTGTTGCCGGGCAACTATATCCGCGTGCATGAGGAATCGACGGCGGGGCTTTCTGCCGGGGGTGCCGCTGTCGTTTCGGACGTCAGGCGGGCCCGGGAGAACATCGTGCTTCTGCTCGAGCAACAGAGGAGCGCGTCCAGCCAGGGCGGGTCCACGAGCAACGCTTCCGCCGCGGCTCTTGCCACGGCCCTGGGCGCTGCGACCGCGCTCAATGCCACCGAACGATCGGCCTACCGGCTCGAGTCCCTCAGGATGCTCGAGGAGGACTGGCTCAATACCCTGGCGAAGCAGCGGAAGGGCTCGTTCAATTACCAGCAGAACCTGCAGAGGATCGAACAGAACCGGATCATCCAGAAACAGGTCAAGTCGGACCTGAAAAAGCACTTCGATCACCTCCGGAGACTTCAGAACGACCACAATCTGAAGCTGTTCAACGTCCGGGGCCACGCCTCGTACACGAGATGAGCCTGAATGCTCTCAGGGGCGGGCTTCACCCGGGGCGCGCATGCAGGATTTGACGTGGAAAGATCCCATGGCGGGGCGAAACGCCACCTCGCCGTCCGTGGTTCTCAGGCCTGGGTCTGTTGTCGCGACATCCGCAAGGTCTCAATCAGCCGCGAGGCCCGGCTCGAACTCGGTTTCTGACCCGTCATCGTTCGCCGCGACCGGGCCGTTTCGCCCCGCCGAGGCCTTGCGGCCGCGCAGTTCGTCCCTGATCGAGCGGGATTCGTGGCGGATCTTTTCGGCTTCCTGGCGGACGTGGCGAGAGATTACGCTCAGGCCCTTGCCGATATCCTTGAGCATCGCCAGTTTCCTGCGCCGGGCTTCCGGCGAGCCGTCGCCCTGATACGAGATCGCCGCGTCGAGAGCAGCTTTCGATCGCGTGATCGCGTCGAAAGAATGGTCTTTCCTCATTCGTCCCCCATACAAGCCCCCGGCAAGGCCGCATTGCGGCCCGCGGGCCGCCCCTCTCGCACCTGAAGCTCATGAGCTGTTTCGACGCGTCCGGGAATCGTAGGAATCAGGGCGCGCCGGATCAACAGAATTGGCCCTTGGCGGCCGGCCGTTCCGGCGGCATTTCCACGATGCGGAATACGTACCGCACGGGCCGCACGGACCGCGCCGCGACAGGGGCGGATCGGGGCTGTAGGCTCGGCGATGCGCGCCGGCGTTCCGAATCACTCCTGCATTCGGCAACGACCGGCCGGACACAGACGGGACGGTTCACAAGTGACGGCATATGTCTTCGGCGCGGAGCTGCGCCATCAGATCACGGACAACCTGTCGCGGCTTGCCGTGCGCCGGACGCACGGGGACGGGCTACGCGCGGCCGCCGTGGCGATCGTCGTCACGAAATGCGCGGAAAGCGGGGAAGCCGCAGTACTCCTGACGCTGCGGCCCGCCACAATCAAGCGCCATTCGAGCCAGTACGCTCTGCCCGGCGGACGCCTCGATGGCGGCGAAACCGTCACCGAAGGCGCGCTGAGGGAATTGCGGGAGGAGCTTGCGCTCGTGCCCGAGGACGCCGAACCGCTCGGCCGGCTCGACGACTATCCGACGCGGTCGGGCTTCCGGATCTCCCCCGTCGTCTTCTGGGGCGGCGCCGAACCGCACGTTTCCCCCTGCCCCGACGAGGTGGCGGAGGTCTTCCGCATCCCGTTCTCCGAACTCGATCTCGACAGCTTTCCGCGGCTTACCGAGTCGTCCTACAGCGAACACCCCGTGCTCTCCGTCCTGCTGCCAACGCTCGGCCACTACATGTTCGCGCCGACCGCGGCCATTCTCTACCAGTTCCGCGAAGTGGCAATGCGTGGCGGGACGACACGGGTCGCCCATTACAGCCAGCCGGAATTCGCCTGGTCGTGACGCGACCTGCTGACTGGATGCTGTCAGGACATTGGCGTTATGGTCGGCCGAAAAGAGCGAATCGGGAGGCGCGAAGATGGACAGCACGGATGGACGGCACCAGGGGTCATGCCTGTGCAACGCGGTGCGTTTCGAGATTGCCGGACCGCTGAAGCAGGTCATCGGCTGCCATTGCAGCATGTGCCGCCGGCAGACCGGCCATTTTCTCGCCTTCACGGCCGCGTGGAACGACACGCTTCACATGATTTCCGACGAGGCGCTGCGCTGGTTCGAGTCCAGCCCCGGCAACCGGCGCGGCTTCTGCGGCACCTGCGGGTCGGTCCTGTTCTTCGCCAGTGACGGGGACGACAAGACGTCGATAACGGCCGGCAGCCTTTCCGGACGGACCGGGCTTCACATGGCCGCCCACATCTTCGCGGCGGACAAGGGCGACTATTACGAACTCGAGGCGGACGTGCCGGCCTTCGACGACGGGCGCGACGACGTGCCCATGCCGCCGAAAACCTGAACGGCGGAACGCCGTCAGGCGCCGCGGGTACGGAAGGGTTTCAGGCGAACCTTCGTGCGGTGGGGCTGGGCGACGGCGTTTCCGCCTGATGGCCCCCTGATGTATTTCCGCTGCCAGCCCTGCCTGCGCTCCTCGGAGCCTTCCACCTTGAGGCCGGCGTTGAAACTGTTGCGGCTGTCGCGATAAGTCGCAAAGGCCTCCGCGAGCTCCGGGTTCGCGTCCATGCTCTCGAAAACCGGGTCGAAGCGCTCCGCCAGGCCGCGCGGCACGGGGAAAAAGCTGCAGAACGGCTCGCCCTTCTCGAAACGGACGGGAAAATTCGGCGTCGTCATCAGCCAGTTCATGGTGAAGGTGAACTCGAGCCAGTCGGTCTCGATCAGGCCGGTCAACGGGTAGACGTGTCGCTTGGGCGCATTGGGCGGACCGCTGACCCACAGGTCGTAGCCGGGCTCGGTGCGGAAGAGCCCGCGCACGGGGAAGGTGATGACGCCAGACCCGAAATGGCTCATGGCGGGGTCCGGCGCGTCCGGATCGTCGAGGTCTATGGTGATGTCTTCCGTGCCGTTGCCGCCGTGCCAGACAGCGGTGAAGCCCGACGGCGCGAGAACGTCCCAGCCATGGGCATTGGCGATATTGAGCGGCAGGCAGCGATAGGCGAACTGCTGCGGCGTCGCGTCCATCCAGTCGCGCTGCACCTCGCCGGGCCTCACCTTGAGAACCTGTCCGCTCTGGAGATAACAGGTGAGCGACAAGGGGCCGCCGGACAGGCTGGAAGAGGTGTCGCGCCGGATCACAAGCACCGCGGCGGCCGGCTCGCCGGGTTGCGTCCGCGCCACGATGCGGCTGAACCAGCCCGCCTGCCCGAGACGCTCGAGCACATCTGTCAGCGCCGTGGACGGGTCCGTCGCCGTGGCAAGGTCGACGACGCAGGCCACCTCGCCGTCGCCGGACAGGCCGGAAAGGAAATCCTCGGTGTCGGGCGGCGCGAAGCCGAAAACCGGCACGCTTTCGGGGATGCCGGCTTCGAGGAGCCTGCCTGTCGCCCAGTCGGGAGCGTCCGTGTCGCGCGCGGCCTGATCCGTCATTCGCGGCGTGTCCTGACCTGTGATCGTCTGTACGTCCACAAGCTGCCGCGTCGGCGCGGCCCGGTCAAGGCATGCGCCGGATCACGCTGCGGCGACGTTCGCGAGGAACCTGTCCACGGACTGGCGAAGACGCTGCGTCTGTGCGGCGATCTCGGCGGACGCGGTCGTGACCTCGGACGCGGACCGGGAGGTTTCCCCGGTCGATTCAAGCACTTCCGACATGTTCGTGCCCATACGCTCCGACCCGGCGGCGAAATCCTGGACGTTGGACGTGATTTCCGACGTCGCGCCGCGCTGTTCGTCGATGGTGCGGGTGAACTCCAGCGTATGGCTGTTGATCTCCTCCATGGTCGCCGCGATCTCGTGGATCGCGCTCACCGCATCCGCGGAAGACGACTGGATGCCGCCGACCTGGGCGGAGATCTCCTCGGTCGCCTTTGCCGTCTGGTTGGCGAGGTTCTTCACCTCCGAGGCGACCACCGCGAACCCCTTGCCCATTTCTCCCGCCCGGGCGGCTTCGATCGTTGCGTTGAGGGCGAGCAGGTTGGTCTGCTCGGCAATGTCCTGGATCAGGGTGACGACCTCGCCGATTTTCTGGGCCGCGTCGGAGAGGGACGACACTTTTTCGTTGGTCGCCCGCGTTGCGCCCGTGGCCTTCTCGACGATCTGCGACGTGCGCGCCGTCATCTGCCCGATGCCGTCGAACGAGACGGAGAGTTCTTCCGCTGCGCCGGCGATGGCCTGGAAACCGGTCGATGCCTCTTCGACGATGCGTGCGGCGGCCGAGGTTCTGTCCTGCGACCGGCCGGCGACCTCGGTGAGGCTTCCGGCGAGCCGGTCCATCTGCTCCATGCTGGCACCGACAGCCTCCAGCACGTCGCCAACTTCCTGGCGAAACGCCTCGATCGCCCGGTTCATCTCCTGGCGCCTTGTTTCCTGGCGCGTGGACTCCGCGTGGCGTTCGTCGAGCAGCCGTCCGGCTTCGGAACTGGCCGCGTCGGCCTTCTGCGACGAGGTGTCCGCGGATTCAAATGCGCGGGCCAGCTGGTAGGTCATCCATGCGAGGAACCCGGTCTGGACCACGACCACCGCGGCGTGCAGGAGGACGCGGGAGAAATCCGCACCGGCCGGGAATACCGCCGCCGGAAAGGTGAAATTCAGCACCAGGTGATGCAGGGCCACCACCGCCGCATTGACCATGATGGCCCGCCAGTCGCACCAGCCGGCCACGATGGCGAGCGTGGCGAAGAAATACATGTGGATGTCGAGCTGGTAGGCCGATCCGGCGAACGCGTTCAGAAGCAGGGCGACCTGACCGGCAATCGCGGCCGAGGAGACATACCGGGTCAGCGGGCTGCAGCCGGTTCTCCAGTGCAGAAGGCCGGGCACAAGCGCGAGCAGACCCGCCGCAAAGACCCAGGCGAGTGCCGCCGGCTGTCCCATGTAGAAGACCGCGCCCGCGACAAGCGCGGCATTGCCCCACATGAACGCCATGAAAAAGCGTCCGAATTTCGCACGCATCCCGTCGAGCGTGCTCGACCGTATGTCGGTGTGTTCCATAGTCCCAGCCATGTCAGGTTCCCCTACCCTTGCCCGCGATGCCAAGGCACGCAGTCACGATGTCCGCATTCATCACCAGCAGTGCGCCCGCCGCATAGAGCCGCTCCGCAAGCGGCCTGCCCGGTCGGGGCGACTGCTCGGACGCGATTGCCACCCAGCCGTATCCGCCCCGGGACACGAGCCGCGCATCCGCACCCGCCACGATGTTCATGACCCTGTCGTCGCGCCGGTCGTCCGGCCAGACGATCACCGCGACATGCTCGCCGGTCCGCGGCAGCGCCGCGAGAACCGTGGTTCCGCAGATCGCGAATGTCCCGAAAATCAGCGCCACCAGGAATGAACAGCGTTCGCTAAAAATCAATCTCTGGGACATTCGTGATACAATTCCGTGTTAACTGCGTAAGATTAAGGACAGTTTTTTAAAGTTGTATTAAGCCTATCGGACCGTCTGCCCGGCCATCCGGCTCGCGGCAGCGGTTCGGACATTCCCTGGAGACTTCGCGCCGATGGGACGACGTTTATCGCCCTTAGTGTTTCAATCCGCCCTCTTCGCCATCCTCGCGGCCATCGCCATCGCACTGTGGATCTCGCGCGACGATGTCGCCGAGGCGCTCGCCGGACTGACCGGACAGAGCGAGCAGAACGAACGGGCCGGACGGCGCGGACGGGCCGGAAAGCTGTCCGTCGTCGTCGAACCGGTTGAGAGCGCCGCCAACGACATCGTCGTGGAAGCGGTCGGAAACGGCCGGGCGCGCCGTTCGGTCACGCTGAGCCCGGAAACCGGCGGCGAGATCAAGGAACTCGAACTGAGCGCTGGCAGCCGCTATGCGAAGGGCGACATTCTGATGCGCCTCGACACGGTCGACGCGGAATTGGCGATCGACGTCGTCAACACGCGGCTCCTCGAGGCCCGCCGGCAGGCCGAACGCGCCCGGCAGCTTCGTGCCAACAGGGTCGCGTCCGTGGCCAATGTCGATGATGCGGAGAATACCCTGAAGCGTATTCAGATCGAGCTGAAGCAGGCTGAGGAAGCGCTTGCGAAACGCACGCTGCGCGCGCCGTTCGACGGCGTGGCCGGCATTCCCAAGGTCGAGCTCGGCGACCGCGTCACGCCGACGACCGCCATCGCCACGCTCGACGACCGGAGCGAACTGCTGGTCGAGTTCGACATTCCAGAGCTCTATCACACCCGCGTCGAGAACGGCATGACCATCACCGCGCGTACGCCGAGCCTGGCCGACCAGGTCTTCACGGGCAGCATCGACCAGATCGATTCCCGCGTCGACCCCGGCAACCGGTCGGTCGCGGTGCGGGCCGTCCTGCCCAACAAGGACGACCTGCTCAGGCCCGGCATGTCCTTCGCGGTGGAGATCCGCCTTACCGGCCAGGACTATCCGCTGATCCCGGAACTCGCCCTCATCTGGCTCAAGGGCCAGAGCAACGTCTGGGCGGTCAGGGACGGCAAGGTCGACCTCGTGCCGGTGCGCATCGTCAAGCGGCTCAACAGCACGATCCTCGTCGAAGGACAGATCGAAAAGGGCGACCTCGTGGTGATCGAGGGCGTCCAGAGGCTGCGGCCCGGCAGCGAAGTCGCCTACGAACTGCCGGCGACAACGCCGGAAACTCTCACGAACTGAACGGGTCAGGCCCATGAAACAGACGGTCCGCGACATTGCCTCACTGGGCGTGCGGCGCCCCTATCTTGTGACCGTGTTCAACCTGCTGATCGTGCTCGCCGGCATCGGCGCGCTGTTCGGCGTCGAGGTGCGCGAACTGCCGGACATCGACCGGCCGGTCGTGTCGGTGCGGGCGAACTATATCGGCGGCTCGCCGGAAACGATCGACGCGGAAATCACCAGCGTCATCGAAGCGGCCGTGGCCCGCGTGACCGGCGTCAAGTCGGTGCGATCGTCGAGCGAGGAGAACAACCTGCGCATCCGTGCGGAGTTCTCGCCATCGGTCAACCTCGTCGACGCGGCCAACGACGTGCGCGAGGCGGTCAGCCGGGTCGAGCGCCAGCTGCCCGACGGGGTGGAGGACGTGTTCGTGATCAAGGCGGACGCGGACGCGAGCCCGGTCCTGCAGCTCGCCGCCACCAGCGAAAGCCTCGCCATCGACGAACTGACGCGGCGGATCGAGGACGAGATCATCCCCGAGCTCACCTCCGTCGACGGCGTGGCCCAGGTCGATCTCTTCGGAGACCGGGAACAGGTGCTCCGGGTCATCGTCGATCCGCTCAAGCTCGCCAGCTACAACATGTCCGTCGCAGACGTCGCGGCGGTGCTGCGGCAGGCCAAGTTCGACGTCCCGGCGGGCAGTTTCAAGTCAGGCGACCAGGAGGTCATCGTCCGCGCCAACGCGTCGATCTCCAGGCCCGACGAGATCGAACGCATGTTCCTCCGCGACCCGGTGCGCATCGGTGACGTGGCCACGGCTTCGTTCGGACCGGCGGAACCTGAAAACTACACCCGCCTCAACGGCCGCACCGCGGTCAACATGGGGATCATACGGCAGGCCCAGTCGAACACCGTGGCGATCTCGCGGGGCGTCAAGGCCGTCGTCGCCCGGCTCAACGACCGCTACCGCGATGTCGACCTGCACCTGATCTCCGACGATGCGCAGTTCATCGAGGGCGCCATCCGCGAGGTGCTGGTCAGCCTGATGCTCGCGGTGATCATCGTCGTGTCGGTGATCGCGATATTCCTGCGCAACATACGTTCCGCCCTCATCCCCGCGGTGACCATTCCCGTCGCCCTGACCGGCGCGGTGGCCACCGTCTGGCTGATGGGCTTCTCGATCAATCTGGTGACCCTGCTCGCCATGGTTCTCGCCGCGGGCCTCGTGGTGGACGACGCCATCGTCGTCCTGGAGAACATCCAGAGGCTGCGCGCATCGGGCCTGCCGACAAACGCGGCCGCGGTGCTCGGCACCCGGCAGGTGTTCTTCGCGGTGATGGCGACGACCGCCACGCTTGTCTCGGTTTTCCTGCCCATATCCTTCCTGCCGTCCACGGCGGGCCGGCTGTTCACCGAGTTCGGTTTTGTCCTCGCCATAACGGTCTGCATCTCGTCCTTCGTGGCGCTGTCGCTCTGCCCGATGCTGGTGGCGCGTCTCGACAAGACGAAAGCCTCGTCGTCCGCGGATGACGCGCCGAAGGACGGCCTTCTCGCGCGGGTCTACGCGGCGAGCCTCGAGAAGGTCCTCAAGGCCCCCATGGCGCTGATCGGCGCGAGCCTGTGCATCGCCGTCACCGGCGCCATCGTCTTCGAACTGCTGGGCGAGGAACTCGTGCCACAGGAAGACCGTGGCAAGATTCTCGTCAGGCTGGTCGGTCCGGACGGCACCGGCATCGACTATGCGGACCGCCAGGTCGGCGAGGTGGAGAAGGTTCTGCGTCCGCTCATCGAGGACGGCACCATACGGGATCTCTTCACGATTTCAGGACGCTGGGACCCCAACCGCGGCTGGATCGAGGCGCCGCTCAAGGACTGGGACGAACGCACCAGAAGCGAGGCCGAAATCGCGGCGTCGCTGCGCGCGCCCCTGTCCGCGATCCCCGGGTCGCAGGTCCGCGTCATCCGGGGCAACAGCCTGGGACTGCGAAACGCCGACGGCGGCCTGAAGTTTGCGCTCACCGGCGCGGACTACGGCGGGATCGCAGCGGCCGCGGACGACCTGGTCAAGCGCATCGAGACCGATCTTCCCCAGTTGCGCAACCTGCGCGTGGAGTTCCGGGCGACCCAGCCGCAGCTCAGCGTCGACATCGACCGGCGCCGCGCGGCGGACCTCGGGGTCTCGCTCGACGACCTGGCCACGACGGTCCAGGTGCTGGTGGACAATGACGAGGTCGCGGAACTCACGGTCAACGACAAGATCGTTCCCGTCATCCTCGAAGCCACGCCGGGCGCGGTGAACGACCCGTCCGACCTGAAGAACCTCTACGTCCGGTCGGCCGGCGACCGTCTCGTCCCGCTGTCTCAGCTCGTCTCCTTCCGCGAGTACGCCGTGGCGGCGGAACTCGACCGTCACGGCCAGCGCCGCGCCATCGAGATCGACGCGGACCCGGCCGAAGGTGTCACGCTCAGGCAGGCCGTCGATGCGGTCACGGCACTGGCCAACGAAACCCTGCCCCCGGGAATCGGCGTCCTGTTCCTCGGCGAAGCCGCGGAGCTCAACGAGACCTCGCACGGCACGACGATCACGTTCCTGATCGCCTTCCTCGTCGTCTTCCTGGTGCTCTCGGCCCAGTTCGAAAGCGTGACGAGCGCCTTCATCGTGGTCATGACAGTGCCGTTCGGCGTGTGCGCCGCCGTTTTCGCCCTAGCATTCACGGGGACGACGATCAACATCTACAGCCAGATCGGCATGCTCATGCTCATCGGCATCATGGCCAAGAACAGCATCCTCATGGTCGAGTTCGCCGATCAGCTGCGCGATCATGGCCGCAGCGTGCGCGAGGCGGCGCGTGAGGCCTCCCTGATCCGCCTCAGACCCATCCTGATGACCATGCTGTCGACCGTGCTCGCCGGCCTGCCGCTCATCCTGGGCAGCGGACCGGGCGCGGAGTCGCGCGCGGCGATCGGCTGGGTGGTGTTCGGCGGGCTCGGCCTTGCCGGCCTCTTCACGCTCTACTTCACGCCCGCACTCTATGTACTCGTCGCCGGCTTCTCGAAACCGCGCGGCAAGGCGGCGGAGCGTCTCGAAGAAGAACTCGCGGCGGCCGGTCTGCTTTCATCGCCGGCGGACCAGGAGACGGGCGCTGCATCGGACATATCGGTGACGCCGGGCAAGCCGAGGCTGGCGGGTCCGACGTCGCCCTGACAGCCGGCCCAGGTACGGTCAGCCAGTCTTGCTGACCCTGTCGCCGACGGAAACCGTGCCGTCCGTCACGACCCTGGCGTAGATGCCGCGCAGGCGATGCTGCCGGCCCGGGCCCGTATTGACGAAAACGCACGCATCGCGGCCATAGCGCTCGATGAAGGTGTCGCATCCGAAATGCGGCACGTCGGTGATCTCGACGACGGCACTTCCGATCGACAGTTTCTGTCCCGGCTCCAGGTTTTGCGGGGTCAGGTCCATGTCGATGAACAGATTGTCGCCGGCGGGCGCCCAGTTGTCGCGGCCACCCGCGATGAGGTCGATGCAGCGCGCGTTCATCATGCAGATCTGCACGTCGGGATCGGGCTTGCCGTCCGCCGTCGTCCGCCAGCAGCCTTTCGCCCAGTGATCCCCGTGGACGCCCAGCGCCCCGCTGATCCCGCATGTCTGCGGTTCCTCCCGCCTGCCATGGTCGGGCCGGACGACAATAGCCCGCAGGACGCCGTCGTCCCGGGGGGACGCCAGGATGTGCGGCAATCCCGCCTTCAGTTCCTCCATCGTGCGAAAACGCGCCATCTGCCGACCTCGAATGCGGATCCGTTGAAACCGGTGAAGAGTCATGCAGTATGCGGGCTTGGCATTCAACACGTCCCGTGAACGAAAGGGTGACACGATGCCGGATCTCGAGACGACTCCCCTCCACCGCGACTTCGGCGTGGACGTGCACGGCCTCGACCTGAGGGACACCGCGGATACCGAGTTGTTCGCCGCCGTGCGCGATCTTTTCGAGCGTCATTCGCTGCTCCTCTTTCGCGGCCAGAACCTCGATGACGACGAGCATCTCGCCTTCTCGCAACGGTTCGGGCCGATCGAGGACCGCTCGAACATCCGCATGGACGGAGCCCCGGTCGTCTCCTACGGGGTCAGCAACGAGAACGGGGACGGCGGCACGTATGCCGAGGACGACCTCAAGCTGCTGAACCTGAAGGCGAACATGCTATGGCACACGGACAGCACCTTCCTGCCGGTGCCGGCGCTCGCCAACATCCTGCAGGCGCGCGTGGTGCCCGAGACGGGCGGCGCGACCGAGTTCGCTTCCTCGCGGGCCGGTTTCGCGCGGCTTTCCCCGGACATGCAGGCGCGTCTTCGGAACATGACCTTCCATCACCGGTACAGCCACTCCCGGGCGCGGATCGACCCGGACCTGGCGAAGCTCGAACGGTTCACGATGTGGCCGGACACGTGCTGGCGCGCGGTATGGAAAAACCCGGTGACGGGGGACGACGCGCTCTACATCGCGTCGCATGTCTTCGCCGTCGACGGCATGGACGGCGACGAGGCGCAATCCTTCGTCGACGGGCTGATTGCGGAAATGACGGTGCCGGATGCGGTCTACGCCCACGCCTGGGAGCCCGGCGACGTCGTCGTCTGGGACGAACGGGCCGTGCTCCACCGGGGCACACCATGGCCGTGGGACCAGGCCCGCACCCTTGTCAGCTGCTGCGTCTCGGCGGGGGTGGCAGACGGCCTGGAGAGCATGAGGCCCGCCCGGGTCCCCTGAACCGAAGCGTCTGGCGACGAGCGCGCTGCCGGCACAGGCCGCGCACCATTCACGCCTTGTCGCGAATCCAGGACATCAGCCGGTCCATGCCTTCCCTCAGGCCGTCCTCGGAGCGCGCGTAACACAGCCGAAACCAGCCTTCGCCGCCAGGACCGAAGGCGCTGCCAGGAGCGAGCCCGACCGAGGCCTCGTCGATCATCCGCCGGGCCGCGGCGCGGGAATCCGCGATACCGTCTATGGAAAAGAACAGGTAGAAGGCCCCGTCGGGGCGCTGGAACCGGACACGGTCCGACGAACCGAGCGCATCACAGACGATTTCGCGTCCGGCGCGGGCGCGCGCGATCTGCTCGGCGAGGAAGGGCTCGCCATGTTCAAGGGCCGCGACACAGCCGCGCTGCAGGAACGCCGGCACGCCCGAGGTGTTGTACTGCACGAGGTTCTCGAAGACCTGCCCCAGGGACCGCGGTCCCATGATCCAGCCGACGCGCCAGCCTGTCATCGCCCAGTTCTTGGAAAACGTGTTGGTGCAGATCAGGCGTTCTTCCGGATCGCAAATATCGAGCACCGACGGGCTGACATTGCGGTTCCCGCCGAGATCGGCGTAGACGAAACGGGCATAGACCTCGTCGGCGATGAGCCAGAGGCCCCGGTCACGCGCGAAATCCCGAATGGCCTTCAGTTCGTCGGTCGACATCACGTGCCCGAGCGGGTTGCTGGGCGAGTTGACGAAGATCGCCCTGGTGCGATCCGTGCAGGCGTCGAACAGGCGGTCGAGATCGACCGTCCAGCGATCTTCCCCGAAGACCATCGGCACTTCAACGGGCCTTGCGCCGTTGAGCCGGAGCGCGGCAGGATAGTTCGGCCATGCGGGCGACGCCATCACGACCTCGTCGCCTTCGCCGGCCACGGCCTGCACCACGTTCATGATGGCCTGCATGCCCGAGCCGGTGACGAAGAAGTTCTCCGGGTCGAACGCATGGCCGTAGATGCGGGCGTGGTAGTCGGCGAGCGCCTGGCGCAGCGCCGGGATTCCGCGCTGGTAGGTGTAGAAGGTCTCGCCGGCGCGCATGGCGTCGTAGGCGGCCTTGCAGATGAATTCCGGCGTCGGCAGGTCCCCCTCGCCGATCCACAGCGGTATCAGGCCTTCGCGTTCACGGCCGTAATTGGCGATCTGCACGATGCCGCTTTCCGGCTCCTGCCCGACATCGGGCCTCAGGCTCGACAGATGGTCGGCGGTCTCGATATTCATGACGTCATTTTCCTGGAGCATTCCGGGGCAAAAAAAGGGCTCCCGCTGCGTTACACGACGGGAGCCCATCCGGCAATCCGGAGATTGCGGGTCTTATGCCTTCTTGACGAGCGCGTCGCGGATTTCCTCGAGCAGGACCTCCGAGCGCGGCGGCGCGGCCGGCTCCTCGGGCGCTGCGACCTCTTCTTCCTCGAACTGCTTCTTCATCCGGTTGATGGACTTCACGAGCAGGAACACGCAGAAAGCGACGATCAGGAAGCTGATGACCGTGTTGAGGAAGACGCCGATGTTCATCGTCACGGCGCCCGCTTCCTGTGCGGCCTCGAGGGTCGCGTAGGTGTCACCCTTGAGGGTGATGAAGATGTTGGTGAAATCGATTCCACCGAGCAGCAGCCCGATGGGCGGCATGATGACGTCGGCCACCAGCGACTTGACGATTGTGGTGAACGCTGCACCGATGATGATCCCCACGGCCATGTCGACGACATTGCCCTTGACCGCAAATTCCCTGAATTCCTTGAGCATACCTACCTCGCTATGCAATTCCGCAGATCGTGGGTCGCCGACGCGGCGTCCCTCCCAGAAAACGGTGCATCGCCCACACAACAATGCGCCCGGGAAGTCGAAACCACCGTTTTGCAGAAGCCCGTATACCCTTTTCTCCCGTTAACACAAAGGAGAACGCACGCGGGACGTGCAATGGACAAAACCGCGACCATGTGGTGATCTTTCCGCAATTCCCCGGAAAACAACGGGGGCGGAGGAAACATGCTGCCAGGTTGGACCGTATCGACGGTTGCGCTCGCCTATCTCGGGCTGCTGTTCGCCGTGGCGAGCTACGGCGACAAGTACGCGCGCAACCGGATTCCCGGCACCGGACGTCCGGTCATCTATGCGCTGACGCTCGGCGTCTACTGCACGTCCTGGACCTTCTTCGGCAGCGTCGGCCTGTCCGCGCGCACCGGATACGATTTCCTGCCGATCTACATCGGGCCGATCCTCATGCTCGTGCTGGCCTGGCCCGTCATGCGGCGGATCGCGGAACTGAGCAAGTCGCAGAACATCACGTCAATCGCCGACTTCATTTCCGCGCGCTACGGCAAGAACCAGAAGCTCGCCGCACTGGTCACGGTGATCGCGGTCATCGGGACACTTCCCTATATCGCGCTCCAGTTGAAGGCCGTGGCGCTGTCCCTCTCGACGCTGCTGGAGCCGTCCAGCGGATTCGTGACGGAGGAAGGCACGGCCGGGATCTTCGACGACCTCGCCTTCTATGTCGCCCTGACCATGGCCGCCTTCTCGGTGCTCTTCGGCACGCGGCACATCGATGCGACTGAACACCAGGACGGTCTCATGCTCGCCATCGCTGCGGAGTCCGTCGTCAAGCTGGTGACGTTCCTCTGCGTCGGGATCTATGTCACCTTCTGGATGTTCGACGGTTTCGGCGATCTTCTCGCCAGGGCCCAGGCGCGGCCCGACATCGCCGACCTGCTCACTACGCCGCCCGACGGCCTGCGATGGATCACCATGACCCTGCTGGCCATGGTCGGCATCATCCTGCTGCCGCGGCAGTTTCACGTCGCTATCGTGGAGAACGACAGCACCAGCGACATCAAGAAGGCCGCGTGGCTGTTCCCGCTCTATCTCGTGGCGATCAACATCTTCGTGATACCGATCGCCATCGCTGGCCTGCTGACCTTCCCCGGCAGCAATGTCAACGGCGACACTTTCGTGCTGGCCCTGCCGCTGTCGGCCGGGCAACTGCCGATGACGATCATCGCCTTCGTCGGCGGTCTGTCCGCGGCCACGGCGATGGTCATCGTGGGCTCGATCGCCCTGTCGGTGATGGTGTCCAACAACCTCGTGGTGCCGCTGATCCTCCGCGACCGCGTCGCCGGGCTGACGGCCCAGGGCGACATGGGCCGCATGCTGCTCAACATCCGCCGCACGGCCATCGTGGCGATCCTCGTGCTCGGCTACGTCTATTACCACCTGATCAGCGGGTCTCTCGCGCTCGCCTCGATCGGGCTGATCTCCTTTGCCGCCATCGCGCAGTTCGCGCCGGTCTTTTTCGGCGGGCTGTTCTGGAAACGGGCGACCGCGCGCGGCGCCATCGCCGGGGTATCGGCCGGCTTCGTGGTCTGGGCCTACACGCTGCTGCTTCCCTCCTTCCTCGATACCGCCTGGTTTCCGGCCAGCCTGCTCAGCGAAGGACCGTTCGGCATCGCGGCGCTCAAGCCCCAGGCCCTGTTCTTCTTCGAGACCGATCCGATCTCCCACGGCGTGATCTGGAGCCTCGGCGCCAACGGGCTGGCCTACTGGGCGGTCTCCCTGCTGACCAACCCGCAGCCTGTCGAACGCATGCAGGCCGACATTTTCGTCAGCGACCAGATCCAGCAGTCCGGCGGCGGCTTCCGCCTGTGGCGCACGGCGGTGCAGGTCGGCGACCTCAAGGAGACCGTCGCCCGTTACCTGGGCGACCAGCGCACGGAGCGCTCCTTCGCCGAATTCGCCGAAAGCCGCCATCTCGACCTGCGGCCCGACGCGGAAGCGGACGTAAGGCTGCTGCGGTTCGCGGAAAACCTGCTTGCAAGCGCCGTCGGCGCGGCGTCCTCGCGGCTCGTCCTGGCGCTTCTGCTCGAACGCCACAGCATCCACGAGCGCGGCGCGATGAAGCTGCTGGACGATGCCTCGGCGGCCATCCAGTACAACCGCGACCTGTTGCAGTCGGCGATCGACCACGTCCGCCCCGGGATCGCGGTGTTCGACAGCGACCTGTGCCTCATCTGCTGGAACACCCAGTTTCGCGAACTCATCGGTCTGCCGGTCGAGTTCGGCAGGGTCGGCGTCCGGCTGCGCGACATCGTCGAACACATGGCGGACAAGGGCGAGTTCGGAACGGGGGACCGCGAACGGCTCATTGACGACCGGATCGAACGCCTCGTCGTGTCCATGGACACCTATATCGAACCGATGCTCAACAGCGGCACGGTCCTGGAGGTGCGCTCCACCGCCATGCCGGACGGCGGTGTCGTCGCGACGTTTACCGACGTCACCGAACAGGTCGAGGCGGACAAGGCGCTGAAGCAGGCGAACGAAACCCTGGAACGACGGGTGCGCGAACGCACCGCCGAACTGACCGAACTCAACCATGCGCTGGAACAGGCGACGGCCGAGGCCGAAGCGGCCAATCTCGGCAAGACGCGCTTTCTGGCGGCCGCAAGCCACGACATCCTGCAGCCGCTCAACGCGGCAAGGCTCTACACCAGCAGCCTTGTGGAACGCGGCGCGGACGGGCCGGGCACGGACGACTACAAGCTCATCCGCAACATCGACGCCTCGCTCGAAGCCGTGGAGGACATTCTCGGCGCGCTTCTCGACATCTCCCGCCTCGACGCGGGCGCGCTCAAGCCGGAAATCTCCACGTTCCGCATCGGAGACCTGCTGGACGCGATCGAGGTCGAGTTCGGCCCGCTGGCCAAGGAAAAGGGTCTCGATCTCTGGATCGTGCCATCCTCGCTCACCGTGCGGTCCGACCGGCGGCTGGCGCGGCGCATCGTGCAGAACCTCGTTTCCAACGCGATCAAGTACACGCCTTCGGGCCGGGTCGTGGTGGGCTGCCGACGGCGCGGCGACACGGTTGTGCTCAACGTCCACGACACGGGCATCGGTGTGCCGACCTCGAAACAGGAACTTATCTTCCAGGAATTCGAGCGCCTCGACGACGCCTCAAGGGCGGCGCAGGGTCTCGGCCTCGGGCTGTCCATCGTCCAGCGCATCGTGCAGATGCTGGGCCACAAGATCGAGGTCTATTCCCGTCCGGGCAAGGGGTCGGCCTTCTCGCTCCACCTGCCGATGGCCGAGGCCGCGGAAACCGAAAACGAAGCCCCGGTCGCCCGCGGCCACACCATGGCGGACGTCTCGGAACTCGTGGTGCTGTGCATCGACAACGAGCCGGAAATCCTCAACGGCATGCGTGCCCTGCTCAAGGGCTGGGGGTGCGACGTGCAGACCGCGACCGGCCTCGCGGCCACGCTCGATCTCCTCGACCGGTCAGACATACATCCCGACGTGGTGCTGGCGGACTATCACCTCGACGACGAGAACGGCCTCGACCTGATCTCGGAGCTGCGCCGGAAACTCGACCGCGACCTGCCGGCGATCCTGATCACCGCCGACCGGTCCCGCGACCTGCGAGACACCGCACGGGAACAGGGCGTCTTCGTGCTCAACAAGCCGGTCAAGCCCGCGGCGCTGCGCTCGCTGCTGGCCCAGAGCCGCCGCCAGATGCAGGCGGCGCAATAGGCGCACACCGGACACGCCCGGAAATCAGATGATCCTTGCCGCATCAGTCGCGGCGGTCGGCATATCCCTGCTCGACGCGGTAGTACTCGTCGAAACCGACCGCTTCGCGCAGGTCGGCAAAATCGAGCAGCATGCCGGCGGGGTGCTCCCGGCGGGCAAAGCTCTCGAGCGCATCCCGCATCGCCTTCATGGCGGCGGACATGAGGGTGAGCGGGTAGGCCGCGAAACGGTAGCCCAGCTCGTGCAGGCGGTCGGGATGCAGGATCGGCGTCGCCCCGCCTTCCACCATGTTGGCCATGTGGATGCCGGGAGCCTCAGTCGTGAGGCGTTGCATCTCGGCCTCTGACTGCGGCGCTTCGACGAAGAGCATGTCGGCGCCGATGTCGGAAAAGGCGCGCGCGCGTTCGATCGCCTCGTCCAGTCCGTGCCCGTGCCGCGCATCGGTGCGCGCGAGGATCATGATGTCCGCGCCGGCCTCACGGGCGTCGACGGCCGCCCTGATGCGGTTGAAGGCCTCCTCGCGGTCGACCACGAGCTTGCCGCGCGTGTGCCCGCAGCGCTTGGGCGAAACCTGGTCCTCGATCATGACGGCGGCGAAACCCGCGCGGGCGTAGAGATCGACCGTACGGCGCACGTTCAGGGCGTTGCCGTAACCGGTGTCCCCGTCGCCGATGACGGGGATGTCAGTCGCCGCACAGATGTTGCGGCCCTGGTCGAGCATCTCTCCCAGCGAAATCAGGCCGGTGTCCGGCGCGCCGATGCGGCCCGCGGAAACCGCGAATCCGGACATGAAGGAAAACGGAAACCCTGCATCGCCGATCATCTTCGCGCTGAGACCGTCCCAGCAACACGGCATGACATGGCACGTGTCCTCGGCCAGGAGGGCGCGAAGGCGGGCGGCGGGAGATGCGTCTTTCATCACATTGACCTCAGAGCTTGAAGGGAATGTACATGGCAAGGTCCGGCACAAGGTAGATCAGCAGGACGGTGAGCAGCATGAGCATCAGGAATGGCAGCACACCACGCGCCACCTCCTGCATGGAGGCCTTGCCCACCGCCTGTATGACATAGAGGTTCAGCCCGACAGGCGGGGTGATCAGCGCGCACTCGATCATGATGACGAAGAACACGCCGAACCAGATCGGGTCCACGCCGAGACCGGCCAGCGACGGCGCGAGCACCGGCACCATGATGAGCATCATGGAGAGCGCTTCGAGGAAGAGGCCCATGAGCACGAGCACCAGGCCGACGACGAGAATGAACTGCCAGCCCTCGCCGAAATTCTGGGAGATGAAGAACGACACGTCCTGCGGGATGCGATAGAGCGAGATCGCCTTGCCGAAGACCTTGGCGCCGGCGACGATGAGAAGGATGGTCACGGTGGTGACCATGGACTGGATCAGCGCCTCCCGGAGCGCTTTCCAGGTGAGCGTGCGCAGGACGACGCCGGTGATGAAGAGCGACACGGCAAAACCGATGGCCGCGGCTTCCGTCGGCGTGAAGACGCCCCAGTATATGCCCCAGATGATGAGGACGGCGAGCGCCAGCGCCGGCAGGGCGCGCAGCCCCGTGGTCCGGCGTTCGTCCCACGTCGCCTTCGGCGACGGACGGCAGGACGGCGACAGCCAGGCGTAGATCATCGAAAAACCGATGAAAAACCCCATGAGCAGAAGGCCCGGCCCGATTCCCGCAAGGAACAGCTTGATGACCGATTCCTCGGTGATGAAACCGTAGACGATCATCGGGATGGAGGGCGGGATGAGAATGCCGAGCGTCCCACCCGCGGCCAGGAGACCGAGCACGAACGGGCGCGGATATCCGCGTTCGCTCATCTCGGGGATGGCGACGGTGCCGATGGTGGCCGCGGTGGCGACGGACGATCCGGAGATCGCCGCAAAGATGCCGCAGGACAGAACCGTCGCGATCGCGAGACCGCCCGGGAGGTGGCCGACCCAGGCCTGGACGGCGGCAAAAAGATCCCGGCCGACGCCGCCCTTGAGCAGCACGTTCGACATGAGGAGGAAAAGCGGCACGGCCAGCAGCACGAAGTTGTCGATCGTACCGAGCATGCCCTGGGGCGCCATCAGCGGCGAAAACCCGCCGACCAGCAGGAGGACAAGTCCCAGCCCCCCGAGCACGAAGGCCACGGGGATGCGCATGAGGAGGAGGCCGAAAAGGGCGAGCAGGATGAGAACGGTGGTCATTCAGTGCTCTCCACCCGTGCCCGACGGCAGCTCCTCGCCGCGCAGCAACCGCAGGAGCGAGGTGGCGCACGCGATCACGGAAAGGCCGAACCCGGCCGGAATGATCATCTCGATCCACCAGTTGGGGATGTTCAGCATCGTGCCGGTGGACCGGCCGCGCACGAGGCTGTCCCACGCGATCTCCAAGCCGAAAATGAACACGACCCCGCAGAAGAAGGCGATGAAGAGCAGCGAGAAGACGTCGCAGACCCGCCGTGCTGCAACGGGGAGGCGTTCGTAGAGGATCTCGATGTTGATGTTCTCGCGCCTGACGATGGTGCGCGGAAGGGCGATGAAGACGCCCCAGATGAGAAACATCTGGGATATCTCGGCCGCCCAGATGGTCGGGGCGGAAAACACGTAGCGCGCGACGACCTCCCAGGTGAGCATCGCCCCGGTTCCGAAGAAGAGCCATGCCGCGACGGTGCCGAGACCGTCCGCCAGTCTGTCGAGATGTTTCACCGTGCAGGGTCCTCGCCGCTGTGCGAGAGGCGCCCGGGCGGACCGCGGCGGTCTTGCCCGGGCGCAAGGGTCAGGCGGCGCCTATTTCAGCGAAGCCGCCGCGTCGATGAGTTTCGCACCAAGGTCGCCGGCGGCGGACTTGTAGCCGTCGATGACGGGTTGCGCGGTCGCCTTCCAGGCGGTGATTTCCTCGGCGGTCGGTTCGTAGACCGTCATGCCGTTTTCCTTCGCCGCGTCATAGGCTGCCTTTTCGATCCGGGACATCTCGTCGCGAACCGCGATCTCGGCCTTGCGCGCCGCATCGCTGACGATCTTGCGGGTCTCCTCGGACAGGCCCTGCCAGAACTTCTCGTTGACGATGACGATGAACTCGATGTCGGCGTGATTGGTCACGGTGATGTGGTCCATGACCTCCCAGAGCTTGCGCGACTTCACCCCGGACACGCCCGTCATGCCGATGTCGACCGTGCCGCGCTGGTAGGCGAGATACTGTTCGGAACCGGAAATCAGGGTCGGCGACCCGCCGGCCGCTTCGGTGAACGCGCCGAGCGTCTTGCCGAACACGCGGACCTTCTTGCCCTTCATGTCCTCGGGCGTTTTCACCGGAGCGCCCTTGGAGAGCAGGATCGCACCGCCATAGGCCTGCCACCACAGGACCCGCGAGCCCGTGCCGAGGATAGCCTCGTCGATGGGACCGCGCACCGGGCTGTCGGGGGCCACCGCCTTGCGCACGAGGTCCTCGGAATTGAAGATGAACGGCAGGTAGAAGATGTCCACGGCCGGCACGTCGCCGACGAAACGGGTCAGCGACGCCACGCCCATCTCGATGGCGCCGGAGCCGACCGCCTGCGGAACTTCCTTGTCCTTGTAGAGCTGGGCGGAATCGTAGATCTGGACCTCGATGTCACCGCCGGACGCCTTTTCGACTTCTTCCTTGAACAGGACCAGATTCTGGCCAAGATGGCTCTTCAGCGGAAGCTGGAGCGAAATCCTCAGCGTCGTGTCCGCCGCCTGCGAAACCGCACTGCCCGCCATCAGCAGGACAGATGCCAGAGCCATACCCATAAGGCGTTTCATGCCACTTTCTCCCTTCAGGTTTGTTGCTTGGCCCGGCTTCGGGTGCCGGGTGGAAAAGAGGGGCAATATTGCCGGAACTCGCGGCCTGTTCAAGCCGCAAAGTACGGGACCCGGTTGCCGCTGCGCCGACGCTTCACCGGGTTGCGGCGGGCCGCTGACCGGTTTGCCGGACCCGGGAGATCGCCGATGAAGGACCTGTCGGAATACACCGCCTCCAACCGCGCGGCGTGGAATGCGTCCGCGCGGGCGCACCAGGAGACCGCCGCCTGGGCGAACCTTCTCGACGCCGCCGCGAAGCCTGATTTCTGCACGTTCGACCACACGCTGGAGACGACGCTGCGCTCGCTCGATATCGAAGGCCGGCGCGCCGTCCAGATCGGTTGCAACAACGGGCGCGAACTTCTTTCGCTGCGCGCGCTGGGCGCGATCCCCGTGCTGGGGCTCGACCAGTCCGAAGCCTTTCTCGACCAGGCGAGACGCCTGGCCGCGGCGGCGGGAAGCGACGCGAACTTCGTCCGCGCGGACATCTACGATCTTCCGGCCGACCTGCCGCGCGATTTCGGGCTCGGCCTCATCACCATCGGAGTACTCAACTGGATGCCGGACATCGGCCGGTTCTTCGGGATCGTGGCTGGGCTGCTTGCCGCCGATGCACCGCTGGTCATTTACGAAACCCATCCGTTGCTCGACATGTTCGACCCGGACGCGGACGATCCGCTGCGCCCGAACCGGTCCTATTTCGCCAGGGCGCCGCAGGTCTTCGACGACGTCATCACCTATGACGGACAGGACGCCGGCAAGGCGCCCCAGTCGTTCTGGTTCTCCCACACCCTGGGCGAGATCGTCACGTCGTGCGTGCGTGCCGGCCTCGCGGTCGAACTGCTCGAGGAATACCCGCATTCCAACCGGGAAGTCGACTACGACATCTATGAGGATCAGGAGATCGATATCCCGATGTGCTACACGCTCGTCGTCCGCAAGACCGGCTGACACCGCGGGGCGACCGGTTCAGACGGGGACGCCAAGTCCCACCTTGGTGCGGTCCATCACGACGGATGTCCGAAACCGCTTGATGTTGGCGTCGTCGAAAAACAGGCGCTGGGTCAGTTCCTGGAAATCGTGCATGTCCCGCGCCAGGGCGATCAGGGCGAAATCGGCTTCACCGGTGATGTAGTAGCATTGCTGGATCTGCGGTTCGGCCTTCATCTTGCGCCGGAAGGCGTCGAGCTGATGAAGGCTCTCGCGCTCGAGCTCCACGAGGATGAGAAACGTCATGGCAAGCCCGACGCGCTCCGGATCCACCTGGGCCGTCTCGCCGGAAATGATGCCGGACTCTTTCATTGCCCGTATTCGCCGCTGGACCGTCGCGACGGACGTCCCGCACCGCTCAGCGAGGGTCTCCAGACGCATCCGGGCATCCTCCTGGAGCAGGCGCAGGATTTTCAGGTCGATCTCCCCAAGATCATTCATGCTCGTATTCTATCACATTACTCCCTGTTTTGACCTGATTTCTCGATTTTTGTTCTCTGATGACCCCATAGCATCACCACAAGACCGTATTCTGAGCCCGCAGATCGGGAGGAAACCGGCGGTCCACGCCTCCTTCCACAAGCCTCGGGAGGACATCATGACGGCTGGACTGGAACGGGAGATCATCGATGCGGCGGCGCACGGGAGGAACGTCGCAACGCTGAAAGAACGCGGTGTCGAACTTCCCCGGATCGCCGATCTCGCCGACCCGCCGGCACGGCTCGCAGACCGGTCGCAGGCGATCTCGGACGCCGATCCGGACGCACCGGACGTGCGAAACCTCTTCCGCATCCACTGGCACAACGGCGCCGACCGGCGCACGATGGCGGAGGTTCCCGAGCACATCGTCCTGGGGGAAGACCTTACCGGGGTGCCCGCGAGGATCGTGGTCGCGCTGGGCAACCGGTTTCCCATGATCAACGCCCACAAGGTCCTCGCGGCCTATGGCTGCCTGATCCCGCGCCTCATGTCGGGCGTCTTCGATGTCACGCGGCACCGGGCGGTGTGGCCTTCCACCGGTAACTACTGCCGTGGCGGGGTGGCTGTCTCCCGTCTGCTGGGCTGCCGCTCGGTCGCTGTCCTGCCGGAAGGCATGAGCCGGGAACGCTTCAACTGGCTGGAGGACTGGGTGACGGAACCGGCGGACATCCACCGGACGCCGGGCACGGAAAGCAACGTGAAGGAGATCTACGACGCCTGCCACGCCCTTGAGCAGGATCCCCAGAACCTGATCCTCAACCAGTTTGCCGAATACGGTAACTACATCATCCACCGGGCGGTGACCGGCCCGGCCTTCGAGCGCATTTTCGACGCGGTCAATGCGGACGGCCGCAGCCGGGCGCGGGCCTTCGTCTGCGCCTCGGGGTCCGCCGGCACCCTGGCGGCCGGCGATCATCTGAAGGAGGCCCTCGGCGCCCAGATCTGTGCGGTCGAGGCTCTCGAATGCCCGACGCTGCTCTACAACGGGTATGGCGAGCACAATATCCAGGGGATCGGCGACAAGCACGTGCCGCTCATCCACAATGTCATGAACACCGATTTCGTCATCGGCGTCAGCGACCGGGCGAGCGATGCGCTCAATCTCGTCTTCAACACCACCGCCGGGCGGCGCTATCTTGCCGAACACAAGGGCATAGACCAGCAGACCCTCGCCGGCCTGGACAGCCTCGGACTGTCCTCCATCGCCAACGTCGTCGCCGCCATAAAGTATGCCAGGTACATGGCGCTCGGGGCGGAGGACGTGGTGCTGACCGTGGCCACCGACGGGGCGGCCATGTACCGGTCCGAACTGGAGTCGGCGGAGACGGCGTATGCGGACGGCCGGTTCACGGAGGTGGACGCGGCGGAAGCCTTCGGACGGCACATGCTGGGGGCGGCGATCGACCATGTCAGCGAACTCGGCCGCTTCGATCGAGAACGCATCTTCAACCTGGGATACTACACCTGGGTGGAACAGCAGGGCACGCCGCTCGCCGAGTTCGACAGGCGCCGCGACCAGGTCTATTGGGACGGGCTGATGGATCTGGTTCCCGTGTGGGACGACATGATCGACCGCTTCAACTGAGCCGGGCGGCGCTCAGGCCTCCGCCTGCCACTGGCTGCCATCGATGCGGCCGGCGGCGATGACCGCCTGGGTGCGGCTGTCCACCCCCATCTTCTGAAGGATGGCGGAGACATGGGCCTTTATCGTGGCCTCGGAAACGTTGAGCTCGTAGGCGATCTGCTTGTTCAGGAGCCCCTGGCTCAGCATCATCAGAACCCGGACCTGCTGGGGCGTGAGCGTCGCCAGACGGGCCGCCATCTCCGATTCCTCGCTTTCGTCCGGCTCGTTGAGGTTGAGTTCGGACGGCACCCAGACGTCGCCGTCGAGGACGCGGGCGACGGCCTCCCTGATCTTCTCCACAGGCGTCGACTTCGGCACGAAACCCGACGCGCCGAAATCGATCGTCCGCCTGATGATCGGGTGATCCTCGTTGGCGGAGACCACCACCACGGGCACGCCCGGATACTGGGCCCGCAGGTACATCAGTCCGGAAAAGCCCTGCACGCCAGGCATCTTGAGGTCGAGCAGGATCAGGTCGGGCTCGTCACCGGAATCGAGGATCTCCGTCACCTCGCCGAGCGAACCGGCCTCCTCGATGCTGAGACCCGTATAGACGTCGCTCAGTGCCTGGCGCAACGCGCCGCGGAAAAGCGGATGATCGTCCGCGATGACAATCCTGTATCCGGCCATGTTGGAACGGGCTTCGACCCTGAGCGGTGGTTCTTTCGCCAATATATCCTGCTTGGACAAGGTAACCTCTTACGCCTGCCGCGCAAAGAGTGTAGCGCGCGCCTGTTCTCCGATCCGGACGCGCGCACTCTAACGGCTCCGCACCGGGCCGCGACAGTCGACTTTGGGCTATGACAGGGGCTCAGCGTTCGGAGAACGCCTTGTCCAGGGCGTTGAACACCGGCTTGAGCATGTATCGGGTCAGGGACTTGGCGCCGGTGATGATTTCGGCGCTCACGACCATTCCCGGCAGCACATGATGGGCGTTGCCGTTGTCGCCGACATAGGTCTTGCTCAACCCGATCACCGCCTTGTAGTAGGGTTCGCCCTTGTCGGTCTGGAAGGTGGATGCGGAAATCTGGCGGACCCTGCCCTCGATGCCGCCGAAACGCGCCGGGTCGTAGGTGGTGATCTTGACTTCGGCCGGATCGCCGATTTTCACGTGTCCGATATCCTGCGGGAGGATCTGCACCTCCGCGATGAGTTCGTTCTCCATCGGGACGATCTGGGCGACGACACCTCCGGCGGCCACGACTTCGCCGATCGACCCGGGCACCAGCTCCTGGACGACGCCCTTGATGGGCGCGCGCACTTCCAGCCGCGCGACCCGGTCCTCTAGCTTGGCGAGCATCTGCATGGTCTCGGCGAGTTCGGCCGCGACCTTGCCACGTTCTTCCGTCAGCTTCTTGCGATAGTCGGAGTCGAGTTCAAGAAGCTGTATACGCGCCTCGTTGAGGGATTTCTGGGCGGTGCGCAACTGGCCCCGCAGGGCGAGCTGCTCACCCTGAACCTTTTCATACTGGCGCTTGAAATCGAGATAGGTCGCCCGCGACGTCAATCCTTCGGCCATCAGGTTCCGCCGGATGTCGAGCTGTTCCTTCTGGATCGCCACCTGCTTCAGGACATTGTCGACCTGGCGGGACAAGGAGGCCGCTTCGGCCTCGCGCAGTTCGATGCGGGTGGCCAGGGTCTGGCGCTCGTTTTCGCGCTGCTGGCGCAGTGCGTCCATCGTCTCGATCTGGTCCTGGATGAGATGCGGATAGCCCTCTTTCCAGGGCGACCAGTCCGGCGTGCGATCGTCGATAAGAGCCGAGAGCCGTTCCTTCTGGAGCCCGAGGCTCGCGGCGCGAACGCGGGACTGGGCGAAGTCGCTCTCCGCGGCGACGGGCTGCAGGCGAAGCAGCACGCGTCCCTGTTCGACGACCTCGCCTTCCTCGGCGAGAATTTCGGCGACCAGCCCGCCCTCGAGATGCTGGACGATCCTGACCGAACCGGAAGGCTTGACCTGGCCGGACGCGACGGTCAATTCGCGGATCTGGGTGATGGATGCCCAGAGCACACAAGCCAGGACAAACAACGCGGACACGACAAGCAGTGCACGCGACAATCCCGGGACCCGGCCTTCCTCGAGCGCCAACGGCATGACGAGCTGACGGGATGGCACCCGGATGCCCGACCGATCCTTGTTTTCGACTTTACTCATCACACCGTCTGATCGCATTACCCGGCCGCGCTTCGGACCATGCGCCCATGATGCGCACAATGCTCTTACAATTTGGTTTAAAGGCGATATTTGTTTTTGTTTTTAAAGCGCTATTTCATCCGCAGGTTGCGCTTCAGGCCGCTTTCAGTATCAGCGGAAGCACCTGTTGCGGCGTGCCGTCATGCACAACCGCCCCGTGTTCCATGTAGATGATCCTGTCCGCCGCGCGCATGTGGCTGGGACGGTGCGTGATGAGAATGACCGTCGACCTGCCGCGCAACCGGTCGATCTTCTTGAGAAGCGCCTTGTCTCCGGCCTCGTCGAGATTGTTCGCCGGTTCGTCGAGCAGGTGAACCGGGGCGTCTTTCACGTAGGCGCGCGCCAGCATCAGCCGCTGTTTCAGGCCGTCTGGCATTGTCCGCCTGAATTCGCTCGTGAGCCGCGTGCCGCGCCCCTCGGGGAGGGCCGTGCGGTAGTGCTGCATGCCCGCCTCGCCACCGGCCAGCGCGATCTGCTCGTCGGTCGCGGTCGGATGCGCGAGGCGGATGTTCTGGTCGATCGTGCCGTAGAGAAACTCGGCGCGTTGCGGCACATAGGCGATCGCATGGCGCAATTCGCCGACATCGAGCTGACGCAGGTCGAGACCGTCGAGCTGCACGGACCCGGCCTGGGGCGCGTAGAGACCGGCGATGACACGCAGCAATGTCGACTTGCCCGCGCCGCTCGGCCCGACAATGGCCACCACCTCGCCGGGGTTTATCGAGAGCGTCACGCCCATGAGCGCGGGTTCCGAGCGTGGCGAATAGCGAAAACCCACCCGGTTCAGCGAGATGGCGCCTTCGAAACTGCGATAGAAGGACGGCAGCTGGCCGGGTTCGCGCTCGACCTGGAGGCGCATGAGCTGGTTCACCTGCCGGAAACTCTGGATCACCTGATTGAGCCGGTTGAGAGACAGGAAGGCCGACTGAACGGGAGCCAGCACGCGCCACACCAGCGCCATGACGGCGATGAGCGCGCCCATGGACATGTCGCCCGCCATCACCTGGACGGTTCCGATGCCGAGCGTGGCGATCCCGGCCGTGGTCACGAGCGTCTGGGCGAGGGTCTGCACCAGCCCGTTGAACTGCTGCGCCTTGAATTGCTGGGCGACGGTATCCGCCGCGAGGGATGCGTATCTCTGCTGCCACACACCGGTCGCCCCCGCCTCCTGGATGGCGCGATGCTTGGTCATCGTTTCGATGAGAAAGTTCTGGGTCCGGGAGCGCGACTCGCCGCTGGCCGCGACGTTGATCTTCGTCAGGGGAATCGTGATCGCGGCCATGATGGCGAAGATCGCGATCAGCGCGACGGGCACCCAGGCGACATGGCCGCCGACGATGATGATGGTCGCGAGGAACACGATCATGAACGGCATGTCGAGGACGGCACTGGCCATGGTGCCCGTGAATATCTCGCGGATTCCGTCGAACTGGCGCAGGCGCGTGACCTGCGAGCCGATCGGCGCCCTTTCGGTCATCGCGATCGGCAGGTGAAGGATCTGCTGGAAGGCCGCCGCACTCAGCAACGAGTCGCACCGTGCCCCGACATAGGCGAGCGCCCGTGCGCGCACCTCCCGCAGCGCAAGCTCCGCCAGAATGACGATCAGGATGCCTGAGAGGAAATAGAGCAGCACGTCCACCGACTTGGTGCCGATGACCTTGTCGTAGACGTTCATGACAAAGACCGGCACCGCCAGCGCCGACAGGTTGATCAGGAAGGTGATCGACAGAAGCACCGCCAGAAGGCCGCGGAACTTGCGAGCGAGGTGAACCATGTAGCCGCGGTTCTGTACGTCGCGATAGTGCTCCTCGATGTCGATTTCGTCGATACGGTAAAAAGTTACACTGGTTTCGCCGGCTTCGATGTCCCGCTCGGAGCTGTTGCCGGAATCAAAGACGCGCAAGCTGTTCCCGTCTCTTCCGAGCAGGACCATCACGCGCCCGTCCGGAAACACCAGCAAGGCCGGAGCCATGTCGTCCCGGATCTTCTTCAGCCGGGTCTTCTTCGGCGTCGTCTCGAAGTTCAGCCGGGCGAGAACCGCACGCAGTTCCTCGATGCTGTCGATCGTGTCGAAATGCGGCATCGCCTCGATGAGGTGCCGTCCTTCCCCACGCCAGCCCAAGGCGGAGAGCAGAGGCTCGAGACACGCGCCCGGGCCGCCTGCCTCTTCCAGGCTCGCATAGCCGCTTCCGCTGAAGACTTCGCGGATCTGCCGCTGCTGCTCGTGAACCGCATTGGCGTCATGACCGGGGCTCGCGGTTTCTTCCGTCGTGGTCGTCATGCTCCCGCCCTTCCGGCGTCAGGCGTCATTGCGTTTTCGGGTGGTTGCGCGCCGTATGAAGGATCGAGGTGCAACGCGCCTCCGCGAAGTTCGAAGACCCGGTCGGCAACCCTGAGCAGGGACGGCCTGAGAGACACGACGACAACGGTCATGCGCCCCCTCAGCTGTTCGAAGGCCTCCCTCAACTGCCTGTCGGAACTGGCATCCAGCGCACCGTAGGCCTCGTCGAAGATCAGCACTCTGGGGCGCCGGGCAAGCGCGCGCGCGATGACGATGCGCTGCATGAAACCCGCCGGCAGTTCTTCCGTGATGCCTTCGCTGATCGGTGTGTCGTAGCCGTCCGGAAGACGGTGAATGTCGGCCTCGAGGCCGATCAGCCGTGCGGCCTCGCGCGCCGCGTCAATGGCGTCGCCGGTGCGGAACATGGTGATGTTCTCGAGTATGGTGCCCTTGAACACCGACGTGGACTGCGGGACGTAGGCAACCCATTCCGACAGGGCATCGCCCCACGGGCCGCACACGTCATAGCCACCGATGCGGATCTCGCCCCGGCTTGCGGCGAGCTGGCCGAGCATCAGCCTGACGAAGGTGGTCTTGCCGCTTCCGTCCTCGCCACGCAGCCCGACGATTTCACCGGGTTCGACATCGAGGTCGATGCCCTCGAACAGCGCCGGCCCCTCACTCTCGTAGCCGAACGCGAGGTCTCGGATCTGGATCCGTCCGTCGCATTCGGCGACCGACGCGGGCCGGTCCGTGCGGACCGGCGGCAGCGAGAAGAGTTCGTCGACACGGCGCCGCGAGATGGAAAGGCTCTGCAACTGGGTCCACAGGCCGAGGCCTTTCAGCAGGGGCTGGATGGTCCGTCCCGCCAGCAGCGTGCAGCAGGCAAGCGAGCCGATCGTCAGGTCGCCCTTGATGACGAACACGGCCCCGACGGAGACCATCGATATCATGGTCAGGTTCGCGAAGAGATTGCCGTAACTCTGGGCGGAGTTGCCGAGCACGATCGTGCGATACGCCGCGTCGATGCCACTTTTCTGCAGGCGTTCGAACCGCCGCTGCACCTGCGGCTCCATCGCCATGCTCTTGACGGTATGGATGCCACCGAGCACCTCGACGATGAAATCGTATTTCCTGTCGTCATAGGCGGAACGGGTTTCCAGTACGCTGCGGAGGGAACGGCTGCATATCACGGTCGCCGCCCCGAGCACGACGAAGAGCGCCAGCGGCACGAACACGATCGGCCCGCCGACAATGGCGATCAGCAGAAGAAACAGCGCGGTAAAGGGCAGGTCGAGCAGAAGGAGGCGCGATTGCCCGCCATAGAAGTCCCGCAGGGCGTCGATCGCCAGCATACGGTCCACGTTGATGCTGGGCGCGTCGTTTTCGATGAGGTGCGGCGGGGCGTCGAGAACCCGCTCCATCGCGGCCAGCGCGAGCTGGTGTTCGTAGCGCGCCGCATTCCAGCCGACCAGATATGACCGGGCGAGTTTCATGAACGTGTCGAGGATCATCACGCCCGTCAGTCCGAGAAGCAGCAGAGACAGGGTGTCATAGGACTGGTTTGGCAGGACACGGTCGTAGACCTGGAGGATCACCAGGGGCAGCGCGAGCGCGAGCAAGTTGATGACGACCGAGCCGATGGTCACCGACCGGCCAAGCGGCGGGACGCCAATATTCTCATTTCGGTTACGAAATGAGTCCGATTTTCCAGTCAGAGAGCGGCGCAGCAAGGATGACAGCAGTCCCTTCACCTTAGTCTCCGGTCCGGCCGTGGCCGTGGTTTCGGACCGGGATCCCGCTTCCTGGTTCCGCGTGACGATCACATTGTTCCCCTGCGCATTCGAATCCTGCCTTGCCAGGCAATGTTCGTAACACGACAAAGTTTAGCGCCCGGTTAACCCTGATGCGGCGACCAGAAAAAACTCAACAACCTCTGCTGGTTAAAGGCGCTTGTTTCGCAACCGTAAACATATTGCCGACAATTACGGTATCTTAAGACACCCGATGTATGGATTGGCGTGAGGCAAACCGATTCCTGCACCGAATCGCGTCCGAAACGGGCGAAGTTCGAGGTGCCGGATGGTCAAAGGCGTCATTGCGATCATGAGCGACGGGCAGAACAAGACCATATATTCCGGAGCGGCGGACGAAACCGATACCGGAAAAAAAGACGAAACCCGCCAGGCCAACGACGTGCGCCTGGAAGATGCGCCGGTCAGCCGCAAGGACCTCGACTACCCCAATATTCACTACGGCAGCCAACCGCGCCCCGAAACCGGGTCGGAGGACTGGCTCGACCCGGACGTCTATTTCGCGGAACTGGGGGAACGCCAGCGCACCGGCGCCGATGGCGTCGACATCACGCTCGACGATTTCAGCCCGAATACACCATCGTCGAACGAATCGACCGAAACACGCTCGGTCACGACGGATGCGGAGGACACGGCAGGCCCTGGGTCTTCATCGCTCGCCGCCCCCCAGGTTCAGGACGTCACGGCCGAAACGGGCGAGAATCCAACACGTGACAATCGTTCCGAAACCGAAACAGATGCGAGTTACTCTGAAAACTTTGCCGAACGGGCTCTCGCGACAGAGTTTACGGAAGACGCTGCACCCTCGACCGACGGCGAAGCGGACAGTGACGCGACGAAATCGGATCAGACAGCGCCCGACGAGACCAGCGAGCCAAACCATGCGCCGTCGGACATCACCCTGACGGGCGGCAGTGTCGACGAGAACGCCACCACCGGCACGGTTGTCGCCACCCTGGCCACCACGGATGCAAACAGCGGCGACTCCTTTACCTATACCCTCACCTCGGACGCCTCGGGCTTCTTCGAGATCGTCGGCGACCAGATCCGGGTGAAGGCCGGCGCGGACATTGATTACGAGGCCGATGCCTCCCACGAGGTCACCGTCCGGGTCACCGACTCCGGCGGCAAGACCTATTCCGAGACCGTCACCCTCTCCGTCAACAACCTCATGGACGAGGGACCGTCGGACATCACGCTGACGGGCGGATCGGTGGACGAGAATGCGGCAGCGGGAACGGTCGTGGCGACACTCGCCACCACGGACGCCGATTCCGGAGATTCCTTCACCTATGCGCTGACCTCCGACGCCTCCGGCTTCTTCGAGATCGTCGGCGATGAGATCCGGGTCAAGGCCGGCGCGGACATCGACCATGAGGCCGATGCCTCCCACGAGGTCACCGTCCAGGTCACCGATGCGGGCGGCAACACCTATTCCGAAACAATCACGATAGACGTCAACAACCTGATCGACGGCGACACCATCGTCGGGACGGCGGGTTCCGATACCCTCTCCGGCACGGTGGAAGAAGACACCATGCTCGGGCTTGCCGGAGACGACAGCATCGCCGGCGGGTACGGTGCCGACCTCATGGACGGCGGCGAGGGACGCGACACACTCGACTATTCGGCGTCCGGCGAAGGCGTCACCGTGGACATGGCCGCGGGGACCGGTTCCGGCGGCATGGCCGAGGGCGACAGGTTCTCGAATTTCGAGGACGTTACCGGGTCCGCCTATGATGACGACCTCACCGGCGATTCCGGCGCGAACATGTTCACCGCCGGCGGAGGAAATGACACCATCCTCGGCGGCGGCGGGAACGACGTCATCCGCTACACGGTGGGTCACGGCAGCGACAGCGTCGACGGCGGTGACGGTGAAGACCACATCATCATCGACGGCATAGACGGACAGTCGTCCAGTTTCCTGATCGAGGACGCGGACACGTACAATGCCCGGACCGGCGCGAACACGGCGCCGGGCACGATCCTGATCAGCGCGGACGGCGTGCTCATCATGACCGCGACGGACATCGAGAAGATCACCGTGAATGCCGGGTCTGCCGGCGACAGCCTGACCGTCAACGGCGATTTTTCAGCAACCGCGCTGGCCGAAGACGGACTGACGTACAATGGCGAGGCCGGCGCGGACACGGTCAACCTGAGCGGTTTGAGTTCAGGGCACGGCGTGACGGTGACCGGCGGCGGCAATTCCGACGACATCGCCGGCGGTGCCGGGAACGACACGCTGGCGGGATCCGGCGGAGGCGACACGTTCCGCGGTGGCCGCGGGGACGACACGATCGCCGGGTCGGGCAGCGGCGACACCGCCGTCTATTCGGGAAACCTCGCGGACTACGATGTCACGCTCAACCCGGACGGCTCCCTGACGATCACCGACACACGGGACGGATCACCCGACGGCAGCGACACCGTGTCCGGGGTGAACACCTTCGTGTTCGCGGACGGATCGGTCACGGCCGACGACATGACACATTCGAGCCCCACCGACATCACGCTGACGGGCGGGGCTGTCGACGAGAACGCGGGTGCGGGCACCGTGGTCGCGACGCTCGCCACTGTTGACGCGGACGCTGGCGACAGCTTCACCTACGCCCTGACCTCCGACGCCTCGGGCCTCTTCGAGATCGTCGGCGATCAGATCCGCGTCAAGGCCGGGGCGGACATCGATTACGAGGCCGATGCCTCCCACGAGGTCACCGTCCAGGTGACGGATGCAGGCGGCAACACCTACTCCGAGACCGTGACGCTGTCGGTCAACAACCTCATGGACGAAGGCCCCAGCGACATCACGCTGACGGGCGGTTCGGTGGACGAGAACGCCAGCTCGGGCACGGTCGTCGCCACGCTGGTGACGACGGATGCGGATGCTGGCGACAGCTTCACCTATGCGCTGACCTCGGACGCCTCCGGCTTCTTCGAAATCGTCGGCGACCAGATCCGCGTGAAGGCCGGCGCGGACATCGACTTTGAAGCCGATGCCAGCCACAACGTCACCGTTCAGGTGACCGATGCCGGCGGGAACACCTATTCCGAGACCGTGACGCTGTCCGTCAACAACCTGATGGACGAGGGGCCCTCGGACATCACGCTGACGGGCGGCAGTGTTGACGAGAACGCCAGTGCAGGCACGGTGGTTGCCACGCTCGCCACCACGGACGCCGATTCAGGGGATTCCTTCACCTATGCCCTGACCTCCGACGCCTCGGGCTTCTTCGAGATCGTCGGCGATCAGATCCGCGTCAAGACTGGCGCCGATATCGATTACGAGGCCGACGCCTCACACGACGTCACCGTCCAGGTGACGGATGCGGGCGGGAATACGTACAGCGAGACCGTCACCCTCAGCGTCAACAACCTCATGGACGAAGGCCCGTCCGACATCACGCTCACGGGCGGTTCGGTCGACGAGAACGCAGCCGCTGGTACCGTGGTCGCGACCCTGGCCACCACGGATGCGGACAGCGGCGACAGCTTCACCTACGCCCTGACCTCGGATGCCTCGGGCTTCTTCGAGATCATGGGCGATGAGATCCGGGTCAAGGCCGGGGCCGACCTCGATTACGAGGCCGACGCCTCCCACGAGATCACCGTCCAGGTGACGGACGCCGGCGGCAACACGTACAGCGAGACCGTCTCGCTCAGCGTCAACAACCTCATGGACGAAGGTCCCAGCGACATCACGCTGACGGGCGGGGCCGTCGACGAGAACGCCAGCGCCGGCACCGTGGTCGCCACGCTCGCCACCACGGATGCCGATTCCGGCGACAGCTTCACCTACGCGCTGACCTCCGACGCGTCCGGCTTCTTCGAAATCGTCGGGGACCAGATCCGCGTCAAGGCCGGCGCGGACATCGACTACGAGGCCGACGTCTCCCACGAGGTCACCGTCCAGGTGACCGATGCCGGTGGCAACACCTATTCCGAGACCGTCACCCTCTCCGTCAGCAACTTGATGGACGAAGGTCCGTCCGACATCACGCTCACGGGCGGCTCGGTCAACGAGAACGCCTCGGCGGGAACCGTGGTTGCCACGCTCACCACGACGGACGCCGATTCCGGGGATACCTTCACTTACGCCCTCACCTCCGACGCCTCCGGCTTCTTCGAGATCGTGGGCGATGAGATCCGGGTGAAGGCGGATGCCAATCTCGACTACGAGGCCGACGCCTCCCACGACGTGACTGTCCAGGTGACCGATGCGGGCGGGAACACCTATTCCGAGACCGTCACCCTCAGCGTCAACAACCTGATGGACGAGGGACCCTCGGACATCACGCTCACCGGCGGCTCGGTCAACGAGAACGCGGTGGCTGGCACGGTCGTCGCTACGCTCGCCACCACGGATGCCGATTCCGGCGACAGCTTCACCTATGCCCTGACCTCGGATGCCTCCGGCTTCTTCGAGATCGCCGGCGACCAGATCCGCGTCAAGGCCGGGGCCGACATCGATTACGAGACGGATGCCAGCCACGACGTCACCGTCCAGGTGACGGACGCCGGCGGCAACA
Organism: Hyphomicrobiales bacterium; assembly: GCA_965227875.1. GTDB lineage: Bacteria > Pseudomonadota > Alphaproteobacteria > Rhizobiales > JAJFHC01. The sequence goes on along the minus strand of OZ245783.1, from coordinate 2,746,021 downwards.
CCTACTCCGAGACCGTCACCCTCTCCATCAACAACCTGATGGACGAAGGTCCCTCCGACATCACGCTCACGGGCGGCAGTGTCGACGAGAACGCCAGTCCAGGCACGGTGGTTGCCACGCTCGCCACCACCGACGCCGATTCCGGCGACAGCTTCACCTATGCCCTGACCTCCGACGCCTCCGGCTTCTTCGAGATCGTCGGCGACCAGATCCGCGTCAAGACTGGCGCCGATATCGATTACGAGGCCGACGCCTCCCACGAGGTGACCGTCCAGGTCACCGACGCAGGCGGCAACACTTATTCCGAGACCGTCACCCTCTCCGTCAACAACCTGATGGACGAAGGCCCCAGCGACATCACGCTGACGGGCGGTTCGGTCGACGAGAACGCCAGCGCCGGCACGGTCGTGGCCACCCTGGCCACTGTTGACGCCGATTCCGGTGACAGCTTCACCTATGCACTGACTTCCGACGCCTCGGGCTTCTTCGAGATCGTCGGCGACCAGATCCGGGTGAAGGCCGGGGCCGACATCGACTACGAGGCCGATGCCTCCCACGAGGTCACCGTCCAGGTGACCGACGCCGGCGGGAACACGTACAGCGAGACCGTCTCGCTCAGCGTCAACAACCGCATGGACGAAGGCCCGTCCGACATCACGCTCACAGGCGGTTCGGTCGACGAGAACGCGGCCGCCGGTACGGTCGTCGCCACGCTCGCCACCACCGACGCCGATTCCGGCGACAGCTTCACCTATGCCCTGACCTCCGACGCCTCCGGCTTCTTCGAGATCGTCGGCGATCAGATCCGCGTCAAGGCCGGGGCCGACATCGATTACGAGGCCGCTGCCTCCCACGAGGTCACCGTCCAGGTGACGGATGCGGGCGGGAACACGTACAGCGAGACCGTCACTCTCTCCGTGAACAACCTCATGGACGAAGGCCCGTCCGACATCACGCTCACCGGCGGTTCGGTCGACGAGAACGCCTCGGCTGGAACCGTGGTCGCCACGCTGGCGACGACGGATGCCGATTCCGGTGACAGCTTCACCTATGCCCTGACCTCCGACGCCTCCGGCTTCTTCGAGATCGTCGGCGATCAGATCCGCGTCAAGGCCGGGGCCGACACCGACTACGAGACGGACGCCTCCCACGAGGTCACCGTGCAGGTCACCGACGCCGGCGGGAACACCTACAGCGAGACCGTCTCGCTCAGCATCAACAACCTCATGGACGAAGGCCCCAGCGACATCACGCTCACCGGCGGCTCGGTGGACGAGAACGCCAGCGCCGGTACGGTCGTGGCGACGCTCGCCACCACGGACGCCGATACCGGCGATTCCTTCACCTACGCCCTGACCTCGGACGCCTCGGGCTTCTTCGAGATCGTCGGAGACCAGATCCGCGTGAAGGCCGGGGCGGACATCGATTACGAGGCCGACGCCTCCCACGACGTCACCGTCCAGGTCACCGATGCGGGCGGCAATACGTACAGCGAGACCGTCACCCTCAGCATCAACAACCTCATGGACGAAGGTCCATCCGACATCACGCTCACCGGCGGGGCCGTCGACGAGAACGCCAGCTCGGGCACGGTCGTGGCCACGCTCGCCACCACGGATGCGGACAGCGGCGACAGCTTCACCTATGCCCTGACCTCCGACGCCTCGGGCTTCTTCGAGATCGTCGGCGACCAGATCCGCGTCAAGACCGGGGCCGACATCGATTACGAGACGGACGCCTCCCACGAGGTCACCGTCCAGGTCACCGACGCGGGCGGGAACACCTATTCCGAGACCGTCACCCTCTCCGTCAACAACCTGATGGACGAAGGCCCCAGCGACATCACGCTGACCGGCGGGACCGTCGACGAGAACGCAGCCGCGGGTACCGTGGTCGCCACGCTCGCCACCACGGATGCGGATGCGGGCGACAGCTTCACCTATGCCCTGACCTCGGACGCCTCGGGCTTCTTCGAGATCGTCGGCGACCAGATCCGTGTGAAGGCCGGCGCGGACATCGACTACGAGGCCGACGCCTCCCACGAGGTGACCGTCCAGGTCACCGACGCCGGCGGGAACACGTACTCCGAGACGGTCACGCTGTCGGTCAACAACCTGATGGACGAGGGACCCTCGGACATCACGCTCACCGGCGGGGCCGTCGACGAGAACGCGGCCGCGGGCACGGTCGTGGCCACGCTCGCCACGACGGACGCGGACGCAGGTGATTCCTTCACCTATACCCTCACATCCGACGCCTCGGGCTTCTTCGAGATCGTCGGCGATGAGATCCGGGTGAAGGCCGGAGCCGACATCGACTACGAGGCCAACACTTCCCTTGAGGTCACCGTCCAGGTCACCGACGCCGGCGGGAACATCTATTCCGAGACCGTGACGCTGTCGGTGAACAACCTGATGGACGAAGGTCCGTCGGACATCACGCTGACGGGCGGTTCGGTCGACGAGAACGCGGCAGCGGGTACGGTGGTCGCGACACTCGCCACCACGGATGCCGATTCCGGCGACAGCTTCACCTACGCGCTGACCTCGGATGCTTCCGGCTTCTTCGAGATCGTGGGCGACCAGATCCGTGTGAAGGCCGGTGCAGACCTCGATTACGAGGCAGATGCCAGCCACGACGTCACCGTCCAGGTGACGGACGCCGGTGGCAATACGTACAGCGAGACCGTGACGATCTCCGTCAACAACCTGATGGACGAAGGCCCGTCCGACATCACGCTGACGGGCGGCAGTGTTGACGAGAATGCCAGCGCGGGCACGGTCGTGGCGACGCTCGCCACCACGGACGCAGATGTGGGCGATTCCTTCACCTATGCCCTGACCTCGGATGCCTCGGGCTTCTTCGAGATCGTCGGCGACCAGATCCACGTCAAGACCGGGGCCGACATCGATTACGAGACGGACGCCTCCCACGAGGTCACCATCCAGGTCACCGATGCGGGCGGGAACACCTATTCCGAGACCGTCACCCTCTCCGTCAACAACCTGATGGACGAAGGCCCCAGCGACATCACGCTCACGGGCGGTTCGGTGGACGAGAACGCCAGCGCGGGAACCGTGGTTGCCACGCTCGCCACCACGGACGCCGATTCCGGAGATTCCTTCACTTACGCCCTCACCTCCGACGCCTCGGGCTTCTTCGAGATCGTCGGAGACCAGATCCGCGTCAAGGCCGGCGCCGACATCGACTACGAGGCCAATGCCAGCCACGAGGTGACCGTCCAGGTGACGGACGCGGGGGGCAACACGTACAGCGAGACCGTCACGCTGTCGGTCAACAACCTGATGGACGAGGGCCCGTCCGACATCACGCTGACGGGTGGCTCGGTGGACGAGAACGCGGTGGCTGGCACGGTCGTCGCTACGCTCGCCACCACGGATGCCGATTCCGGCGACAGCTTCACCTATGCGCTGACCTCCGACGCCTCGGGCTTCTTCGAGATCGTCGGCGACCAGATCCGTGTGAAGACCGGGGCCGATATCGATTACGAGGCGGATGCCTCCCACAACGTCACCGTGCAGGTGATGGACGCGGGCGGCAATATGTACTCCGAGACCGTCACCCTCTCCGTCAACAACTTGATGGACGAAGGTCCGTCCGACATCACGCTGACGGGTGGCTCGGTGGACGAGAACGCGGTGGCTGGCACGGTCGTCGCTACGCTCGCCACCACGGATGCCGATTCCGGCGACAGCTTCACCTATGCGCTGACCTCCGACGCCTCGGGCTTCTTCGAGATCGTCGGCGACCAGATCCGTGTGAAGACCGGGGCCGATATCGATTACGAGGCGGGTGCGTCCCATGACGTGACCGTCCAGGTCACCGATGCCGGTGGCAACACGTACAGCGAGACCGTCACCCTCAGCGTCAACAACCTGATGGACGAAGGTCCGTCGGACATCACGCTCACCGGCGGCTCGGTCGACGAGAACGCCTCGGCTGGAACCGTGGTCGCCACGCTGGCGACGACGGATGCCGATTCCGGCGACAGCTTCACCTATGCGCTGACCTCCGATGCCTCGGGCCTCTTCGAGATCGTCGGCGACGAGATCCGGGTGAAGGCCGGCGCCGACATCGATTACGAGGCCGATGCCTCCCACGAGGTCACCGTCCAGGTCGCCGATGCCGGTGGCAACACGTACAGCGAGACCGTGACGCTGTCGGTCAACAACCTGATGGACGAGGGCCCCAGCGACATCACGCTCACCGGCGGGGCCGTCGACGAGAACGCCAGCGCCGGCACGGTCGCGGCGACGCTCGCCACCACGGACGCTGACGCAGGCGATTCCTTCACCTATGCGCTGACCTCGGACGCCTCCGGCTTCTTCGAGATCGTCGGCGATGAGATCCGCGTCAAGGCCGGAGCCGATATCGATTACGAGGCGGACGCCTCCCATGACGTGACCGTCCAGGTCACCGACGCGGGCGGGAACACGTACAGCGAGACCGTCACTCTCTCCGTGAACAACCTCATGGACGAAGGTCCGTCCGACATCACGCTGACGGGTGGCTCGGTCGACGAGAACGCGGTGGCTGGAACCGTGGTCGCCACGCTGGCGACGACGGATGCCGATTCCGGTGACAGCTTCACCTATGCGCTGACCTCCGACGCCTCGGGCCTCTTCGAGATCGTCGGCGACCAGATCCGCGTCAAGACCGGCGCCGACATCGACTACGAGGCGGATGCCTCCCACGACGTCACCGTCCAGGTGACCGATGCCGGCGGCAATACGTACAGCGAGACCGTCACCCTCAGCATCAACAACCTCATGGACGAAGGCCCGTCCGACATCACGCTCACCGGCGGGGCCGTCGACGAGAACGCGGCGGCCGGCACGGTCGTGGCCACCCTCGCCACCACGGACGCCGATTCCGGCGACAGCTTCACCTATGCGCTGACCTCCGATGCCTCGGGCCTCTTCGAGATCGTCGGCGACGAGATCCGGGTGAAGGCCGGCGCCGACATCGATTACGAGGCCGATGCCTCCCACGAGGTCACCGTCCAGGTCGCCGATGCCGGTGGCAACACGTACAGCGAGACCGTGACGCTGTCGGTCAACAACCTGATGGACGAGGGCCCCAGCGACATCACGCTCACCGGCGGGGCCGTCGACGAGAACGCCAGCGCCGGCACGGTCGCGGCGACGCTCGCCACCACGGACGCTGACGCAGGCGATTCCTTCACCTATGCGCTGACCTCGGACGCCTCCGGCTTCTTCGAGATCGTCGGCGATGAGATCCGCGTCAAGGCCGGAGCCGATATCGATTACGAGGCGGACGCCTCCCATGACGTGACCGTCCAGGTCACCGACGCGGGCGGGAACACGTACAGCGAGACCGTCACTCTCTCCGTGAACAACCTCATGGACGAAGGTCCGTCCGACATCACGCTGTCGGGTGGCTCGGTCGACGAGAACGCGGTGGCTGGAACCGTGGTCGCCACGCTGGCGACGACGGATGCCGATTCCGGTGACAGCTTCACCTATGCGCTGACCTCCGACGCCTCGGGCCTCTTCGAGATCGTCGGCGACCAGATCCGCGTCAAGACCGGCGCCGACATCGACTACGAGGCGGATGCCTCCCACGACGTCACCGTCCAGGTGACCGATGCCGGCGGCAATACGTACAGCGAGACCGTCACCCTCAGCATCAACAACCTCATGGACGAAGGCCCGTCCGACATCACGCTCACCGGCGGGGCCGTCGACGAGAACGCGGCGGCCGGCACGGTCGTGGCCACCCTCGCCACCACGGACGCCGATTCCGGCGACAGCTTCACCTACGCCCTCACCTCGGACGCCTCCGGCTTCTTCGAGATCGTGGGCGACCAGATCCGGGTGAAGACCGGGGCCGACATCGATTACGAGGCCGATGCCTCACACGAGGTGACCGTCCAGGTCACCGATGCGGGCGGCAACACGTACTCCGAGACTGTCTCGCTGTCGGTCAACAACCTCATGGACGAGGGACCCTCGGACATTACGCTGACGGGCGGCTCGGTCGACGAGAATGCCAGTGCGGACACGGTCGTGGCGACGCTCGCCACGACGGACGCGGATACCGGCGATTCCTTCACCTACACCCTCACCTCCGATGCGTCCGGCTTCTTCGAGATCGTCGGCGACCAGATCCGGGTCAAGGCGGGTGCAGACCTCGATTACGAGGCGGACGCCTCCCATGACGTGACCGTCCAGGTGACCGACGCCGGCGGGAACACCTATTCCGAGACCGTCTCGCTCAGTGTCAACAACCTCATGGACGAAGGCCCGTCCGACATCACGCTGACGGGCGGCTCGGTCGACGAGAACGCCAGCTCGGGCACGGTCGTGGCCACCCTCTCGACGACCGACGCCGATTTCGGCGATTCCTTCACCTATGCGCTGACCTCGGACGCCTCGGGCTTCTTCGAGATCGTCGGCGATCAGATCCGGGTCAAGGCCGGCGCCGATATCGATTACGAGACGGACGCCTCCCACGAGGTCACCGTCCAGGTCACCGATGCGGGCGGGAACACGTACAGCGAGACCGTGACGCTCTCGGTGAACAACCTCATGGACGAAGGCCCGTCCGACATCACGCTCACCGGCGGGGCCATCGACGAGAACGCGGCGGTTGGCACGGTCGTCGCCACGCTGGCGACGACGGATGCCGACTCGGGCGATTCCTTCACCTATGCGCTCACCTCGGATGCCTCCGGCTTCTTCGAGATCGTCGGCGACCAGATCCGGGTGAAGGCGGGTGCGGACATCGACTACGAGGCCGATGCCTCCCACGACGTCACCGTCCAGGTGACCGATGCCGGCGGCAATACCTACAGCGAGACGGTCACGCTGTCGGTCAACAACCTGATGGACGAGGGACCCTCGGACATCACGCTCACCGGCGGGGCCGTCGACGAGAACGCAGCCGCGGGTACCGTGGTCGCCACCCTCGCCACCACGGACGCGGATGCGGGTGATTCCTTCACCTACGCGCTGACCTCCGACGCCTCTGGCTTCTTCGAGATCGTGGGCGACCAGATCCGGGTGAAGACCGGAGCCGATATCGATTACGAGGCAGGTACGTCACACGACGTCACCGTCCAAGTCACGGACGCCGGAGGCAATACGTACTCCGAGACTGTCACGCTGAGCGTCAACAACCTTATGGACGAGGGCCCGTCCGACATCACGCTGACGGGCGGTTCGGTCGACGAGAACGCGGCTGCGGGCACCGTGGTCGCCACCCTCGCCACCACGGACGCGGACAGCGGCGACAGCTTCACCTATGCGCTGACCTCGGACGCCTCGGGCTTCTTCGAGATCGTCGGCGATCAGATCCGGGTGAAGGCCGGCGCCGATATCGACTACGAGGCCGACGCCTCCCACGAGGTCACCGTTCAGGTGACAGACGCCGGCGGGAATACGTACTCCGAGACGGTCACGCTGTCGGTCAACAACCTGATGGACGAGGGCCCCTCGGACATCACGCTCACCGGCGGCTCAGTCGACGAGAACGCCGCCGCGGGCACGGTCGTGGCGACGCTCGCCACCACGGACGCTGATTCCGGCGACAGCTTCACCTATGCGCTGACCTCGGACACCTCGGGCTTCTTCGAGATCGTCGGCGACCAGATCCGCGTCAAGGCCGGTGCCGACATCGACTTTGAGGCCGATGCCTCCCACGAGGTCACCGTCCAGGTGACCGACGCAGGCGGGAATACGTACAACGAGACCGTCACCCTCTCCGTCAACAACCTGATGGACGAGGGCCCGTCCGACATCACGCTCACCGGCGGTTCGGTGGACGAGAACGCCTCGGCTGGCACCGTGGTCGCCACGCTCGCCACCACCGACGCGGATGCAGGCGACAGCTTCACCTATGCGCTGACCTCGGATGCCTCGGGCTTCTTCGAGATCGTCGGCGATCAGATCCGGGTGAAGGCAGGCGCGGACATCGACTACGAGGCCGCCGCCTCCCACGAGGTGACCGTCCAGGTGACCGATGCCGGCGGCAATACCTATTCCGAGACCGTGACGCTGTCGGTCAACAACCTCATGGACGAGGGCCCGTCCGACATCGCGCTGACGGGCGGTTCGGTCGACGAGAACGCTGTGGCCGGTACGGTCGTGGCCACCCTCGCCACCACGGATGCCGACTCGGGCGATTCCTTCACCTACGCCCTGACCTCCGACGCCTCTGGCTTCTTCGAGATCGTCGGTGATCAGATCCGGGTGAAGACCGGCGCCGACCTCGATTACGAGGCGGATGCCAGCCACGAGGTGACCGTCCAGGTGATCGACGCGGGCGGCAACACCCACAGCGAGACCGTCACCCTCAGCATCAACAACCTCATGGACGAAGGTCCATCCGACATCACGCTCACCGGCGGGGCCGTCGACGAGAACGCGGCGGCCGGCACGGTCGTGGCCACCCTCGCCACCACAGATGCCGATTCCGGCGACAGCTTCACCTACGCGCTGACCTCGGATGCTTCCGGCTTCTTCGAGATCGTCGGGGACCAGATCCGCGTCAAGGCAGGCGCGGACATCGATTACGAGGCAGGCACGTCACACGACGTGACCGTCCAGGTGACGGACGCGGGCGGGAACACCTACAGCGAGACCGTCACGCTGTCGGTGAACAACCTCATGGACGAAGGCCCCAGCGACATCACGCTGACCGGCGGGACCGTCGACGAGAACGCCTCGGCGGGAACCGTGGTTGCCACGCTCGCCACCACGGATGCAGACGCAGGCGATTCCTTCACCTATGCGCTGACCTCGGATGCTTCCGGCTTCTTCGAGATCGTCGGCGATCAGATCCGGGTGAAGGCCGGGGCCGATATCGATTACGAGGCGGGTGCGTCCCACGACGTGACCGTCCAGGTGACCGACGCCGGTGGCAATACCTATTCAGAGACCGTGACGCTGTCGGTCAACAACCTGATGGACGAGGGACCCAGCGACATCACGCTCACCGGCGGTTCGGTCGACGAGAACGCGGCGGCCGGCACGGTCGTGGCCACGCTCGCCACCACAGACGCCGATTCCGGCGACAGCTTCACCTATGCCCTGACCTCCGACGCGTCCGGCTTCTTCGAGATCGTGGGCGACCAGATCCGGGTCAAAGCCGGGGCCGATATCGATTACGAGGCCAACACTTCTCACGACGTGACCGTCCAGGTGACCGATGCGGGCGGGAACACCTATTCCGAGACCGTCACCCTCAGTGTCAACAACCTGATGGACGAAGGCCCGTCGGACATCATGCTCACCGGCGGGGCCGTCGACGAGAACGCAGCCGCGGGTACCGTGGTGGCCACGCTCGCCACCACCGACGCCGATTCCGGGGATTCTTTCACTTACGCTCTCATCTCCGACGCCTCCGGTCTCTTCGAGATCGTGGGCGATCAGATCCGGGTCAAGGCGGGTGCGGATATCGATTACGAGGCCGCTACCTCCCACGAGGTCACCGTCCAGGTCACCGATGCGGGCGGCAACACCTATTCCGAGACCGTGACGCTGTCGGTCAACAACCTCATGGACGAAGGCCCGTCCGACATCACGCTGTCCGGAGGCAGTGTCGACGAGAACGCGGCGGCTGGCACGATCGTGGCCACGCTCGCCACCACGGACGCGGACAGCGGCGACAGCTTCACCTATGCGCTGACCTCCGACGCCTCAGGCTTCTTCGAGATCGTCGGTGATCAGATCCGGGTCAAAGCCGGGGCCGATATCGACTACGAGGCCGGCGCCTCCCACGACGTCACCGTCCAGGTCACCGATGCGGGCGGGAACACCTATTCCGAGACCGTCACCCTCAGTGTCAACAACCTCATGGACGAAGGCCCGTCCGACATCACGCTCACGGGCGGCTCGGTCGACGAGAACGCAGCCGCGAGTACCGTGGTCGCGACCCTGGCCACCACGGATGCGGACAGCGGCGACAGCTTCACCTATGCGCTGACCTCCGACGCCTCCGGCTTCTTCGAGATCGTCGGCGATGAGATCCGCGTCAAGGCCGGCGCCGACATCGATTACGAGGCCAACACTTCCCACGACGTGACCGTCCAGGTGACGGACGCCGGTGGGAACACATACAGCGAGACCGTCACCCTCTCCGTCAACAACCTGATGGACGAAGGTCCGTCCGACATCACGCTCACGGGCGGGGCCGTCGACGAGAACGCGGTGGCCGGTACGGTCGTGGCCACGCTCGCCACCACCGACGCCGATGCGGGTGATTCCTTCACCTATGCGCTGACCTCCGACGCCTCCGGCTTCTTCGAGATCGTCGGCGACCAGATCCGGGTCAAGGCGGGTGCAGACCTCGATTACGAGACGGACGCCTCCCACGTGGTCACCGTTCAGGTGACAGACGCCGGCGGGAACACCTACTCCGAGACCGTCACCCTTGCCGTCAACAACCTGATGGACGAAGGTCCCAGCGACATCACGCTCACGGGCGGCTCGGTGGACGAGAATGCCAGCGCGGGTACGGTCGTGGCGACGCTCGCCACCACCGACGCCGATGCGGGCGATTCCTTCACCTATGCACTGACCTCCGACGCCTCGGGCTTCTTCGAGATCGTCGGTGATCAGATCCGGGTGAAGGCCGGCGCCGATATCGATTACGAGGCCGCCGCCTCCCACGAGGTCATCGTCCAGGTGACCGACGCCGGCGGGAACACGTACTCCGAGACGGTCACGCTGTCGGTCAACAACCTGATGGACGAGGGACCCTCGGACATTACGCTCACCGGCGGGGCCGTCGACGAGAATGCGGCGGCCGGCACGGTCGTGGCCACATTCGCCACTGTTGACACGGATGCGGGCGACAGCTTCACCTATGCCCTGACCTCGGACGCCTCGGGCTTCTTCGAGATCGTCGGCGATCAGATCCGGGTGAAGACCGGGGCCGACATCGATTACGAGGCCGCCGCCTCCCACGAGGTCACCGTCCAGGTGACGGATGCGGGCGGGAACACGTACAGCGAGACCGTCACCCTCAGCGTCAACAATCTGATGGACGAGGGACCGTCGGACATCACGCTGACCGGCGGCTCGGTGGACGAGAACGCGGCCGCGGGTACCGCGGTCGCCACGCTGGCGACGACAGACGCCGATTCAGGGGATTCCTTCACCTATGCCCTGACCTCGGACGCCTCCGGCTTCTTCGAGATCGTCGGTGATCAGATCCGGGTCAAGGCCGGGGCGGACATCGACTACGAGGCCGATGCCTCCCACGAGGTCACCGTCCAGGTGACGGACGCGGGCGGGAATACGTACAGCGAGACCGTCACCCTCAGCATCAACAACCTGATGGACGAAGGTCCATCCGACATCACGCTCACGGGCGGTTCGGTCGACGAGAACGCGGCGGCCGGCACGGTCGTGGCCACCCTCGCCACCACGGATGCCGATTCCGGCGACAGCTTCACCTATGCGCTGACCTCGGATGCTTCCGGCTTCTTCGAGATCGTCGGCAACCAGATCCGGGTGAAGGCAGGCGCGGACATCGACTACGAGGCCGCCGCCTCCCACGAAGTCACCGTCCAGGTCACCGACGCCGGCGGGAACACCTATTCCGAGACCGTCACCCTCAGCGTCAACAACCTCATGGACGAAGGCCCCAGCGACATCACGCTCACCGGCGGGGCCGTCGACGAGAACGCAGCCGCCGGCACGGTCGTCGCCACGCTCGCCACGACGGACGCGGACGCAGGCGATTCCTTCACCTACGCCCTGACCTCGGACGCCTCGGGCTTCTTCGAGATCGTCGGTGATCAGATCCGCGTCAAGACCGGTGCGGCCATCGATTACGAGACGGACGCCTCCCACGAGGTCACCGTCCAGGTGACGGATGCGGGCGGGAAAATCTATTCTGAGACCGTCACCCTCTCCGTCAACAACCTGATGGACGAGGGACCCTCGGACATCACGCTCACGGGCGGTTCGGTCGACGAGAACGCCGCAGGCGGCACTGTGGTCGCCACGCTCGCCACTACGGATGCGGACAGTGGCGACAGCTTCACCTATGCCCTCACCTCGGACGCCTCCGGCTTCTTCGAGATCGCCGGCGACCAGATCCGCGTCAAGGCCGGGGCCGACATCGATTACGAGACGGATGTCAGCCATGACGTGACCGTCCAGGTGACGGATGCGGGCGGGAACACGTACAGCGAGACCGTCTCGCTCAGCGTCAACAACCTCATGGACGAAGGCCCGTCCGACATCACGCTCACGGGCGGCTCGGTCGACGAGAACGCCTCGGCTGGAACCGTGGTCGCCACGCTGGCGACGACGGATGCCGATTCCGGTGACAGCTTCACCTATGCGCTGACCTCCGACGCCTCGGGCTTCTTCGAGATCTTCGGCGATCAGATCCGCGTCAAGGCAGGCGCCGATATCGACTACGAGGCGGACGCCAGCCATGAGGTGACCGTCCAGGTCACCGATGCCGGCGGGAACACCTATTCCGAGACGGTCACGCTCTCGGTAAACAACCTCATGGACGAGGGCCCCTCGGACATCACGCTCACCGGCGGCTCGGTCGACGAGAACGCGGTGGCTGGCACGGTCGTGGCCACCCTCGCCACCACGGACGCCGATGCGGGCGACAGCTTCACCTATGCCCTGACCTCCGACGCCTCGGGCTTCTTCGAGATCGTGGGCGATCAGATCCGCGTCAAGACCGGGGCCGACATCGATTACGAGGCGGACGCCTCCCACGAGGTCACCGTCCAGGTGACGGATGCGGGCGGGAACACGTACAGCGAGACCGTCTCGCTCAGCGTCAACAACCTCATGGACGAAGGCCCGTCCGACATCACGCTGACGGGCGGCAGTGTTGACGAGAACACCAGTGCAGGCACGGTGGTTGCCACGCTCGCCACCGCGGACGCCGATTCCGGCGACAGCTTCACCTATGCCCTGACCTCGGACGCCTCGGGCTTCTTCGAGATCGTGGGCGACCAGATCCGGGTGAAGGCCGGTGCCGATATCGATTACGAGGCCGATGCCTCCCACGAGGTCACCGTCCAGGTGACGGACGCCGGCGGAAACACCCATTCCGAGACCGTCACGCTGTCGGTCAACAACCTGATGGACGAAGGTCCGTCGGACATCACGCTGGCGGGCGGCTCGGTCGACGAGAACGCGGCAACGGGCACGGTCGTGGCCACGTTGGCCACCACGGATGCCGACTCGGGCGATTCCTTCACCTATGCCCTGACTTCGGATGATTCCGGCTTTTTCGAGATCGTCGGTGATCAGATCCGGGTGAAGGCCGGCGCCGATATCGACTACGAGGCGGGTGCGTCCCACGAGGTCACCGTCCAGGTCACCGATGCCGGTGGGAATACGTACAGCGAGACCGTCTCGCTCAGCGTCAACAACCTGATGGACGAGGGACCGTCCGACATCACGCTAACGGGTGGTTCGGTCGACGAGAACGCGGCAGCGGGCACGGTCGTGGCCACGCTCGCCACCACGGATGCGGACAGCGGCGACAGCTTCACCTATGCGCTGACCTCCGACGCCTCGGGCTTCTTCGAGATCGTCGGCGACCAGATCCGGGTGAAGACCGGGGCCGACATCGATTACGAGGCCGCCGCCTCCCACGAGGTCACCGTCCAGGTGACGGATGCGGGCGGGAACACGTACAGCGAGACCGTCTCGCTCAGCGTCAACAACCTCATGGACGAAGGCCCGTCCGACATCACGCTGACCGGCGGCTCGGTGGACGAGAACGCAGCCGCGGGTACCGTGGTCGCGACCCTGGCAACCACGGATGCCGACTCGGGCGATTCCTTCACCTATGCCCTGACCTCGGATGCTTCCGGCTTTTTCGAGATCGTCGGCGACCAGATCCGGGTGAAGGCCAGCGCCGATATCGACTACGAGGCCGATGCCAGCCACGAGGTGACCGTCCAGGTCACCGACGCGGGCGGAAATACGTATTCCGAGACGGTCACGCTCAGCGTCAACAACCTCATGGACGAAGGACCGTCGGACATCACGCTCACGGGCGGTTCGGTCGACGAGAACGCAGCCGCGGGTACCGTGGTCGCGACGCTCGCCACCACGGATGCGGACAGCGGCGACAGCTTCACCTATGCCCTGACCTCCGACGCCTCGGGCTTCTTCGAAATCGTCGGCGACCAGATCCGTGTCAAGGCGGGTGCCGACCTCGATTACGAGGCCAACACTTCCCACGAGGTCACCGTTCAGGTCACCGACGCGGGCGGGAACACGTACTCCGAGACCGTCTCGCTCAGCGTCAACAACCTCATGGACGAAGGCCCGTCCGACATCACGCTGACGGGCGGCAGTGTTGACGAGAACACCAGTGCAGGCACGGTGGTCGCCACGCTCGCCACCACCGACGCCGATTCCGGCGACAGCTTCACCTATGCGCTGACTTCCGACGCCTCCGGCTTCTTCGAGATCGTCGGTGATCAGATCCGGGTGAAGACCGGGGCCGACATCGACTACGAGACGGACGCCTCCCACGAGGTGACCGTCCAGGTGACCGACGCGGGCGGGAACACGTACAGCGAGACCGTCTCGCTCAGCGTCAACAACCTCATGGACGAAGGCCCGTCCGACATCACGCTCACGGGCGGCTCGGTCGACGAGAACGCGGCGGCGGGAACCGTGGTCGCCACGCTCGCCACCACGGACGCGGATGCGGGTGACAGCTTCACCTACGCCCTGACCTCCGACGCCTCGGGCCTCTTCGAGATCGTCGGGGACCAGATCCGGGTGAAGACCGGGGCCGACATCGATTACGAGGCCGGAACCCAGAAGCCGCAGCCGGTTTCGCTGTCCGCGTCGATCCTTGAAGAGGCGGCCGCAGGTGCGGATGTGGTTATATCCGGTGTTCCCTCCGGGTCTGTACTTTCAGCGGGAACCGACAACGGAGACGGGTCGTGGACGGTGCCAGGCGCCTCCGCGGTCGGCCTCACGATCACCCCGCCGCCCGGCCAGGCAGAGGCGTTCGCGCTGACGGCCACGGCCACGAGCACCGAGACCCTGATCGACAGTGATTTCTCCACCGGCGCGGACGGCTTCACGTTCAACGACTCGGCCGGCGCCTACTCTTCCGGAAGCAGTGCAAATGGCGACCTGAGGATGACGCTCGGCAGCGTCGACGATGCCGACATCATCGACATGGAAGCATCGTGGGCGCGCACGGTCACCGTTTCGGAGACCGGGCAGGCCACGCTCTCCTTCGATTACCGCATGATCGTCGACCACCACTATGAATCCGACGAATATGTCGAGATCCAGATCAGGGTCGACGGGAACCTCGTCACCGTCGACGGCAACGACTATGTCACCCACGTGAACGGCCCGGGCGGAAGCACGGATTACGATTCGGGGCTCCGGAACATATCCATCGATCTGGGCGAGCTCGCTGCCGGCAATCACACGATCGAGTTCGTCGGCTTCAACAACAAGAAGACGACAGTCAACGAAGTCGCGGAGATCCGTTTCGACAATATTTCCCTGGATGTCGTCGACATCGCGACACAGGATGCCATCCCGATCACGCCGGAAGTCGGATACGAGGTCACGGTCCAGACGACGGACGCCGGTGGAAACACATACTCCGAAGTCGTTTCGCTGAGCGTCAACAACGTGGCGGAGACCCCGTCGGACATCACCCTGTCGGGTGGCAACGTAGACGAGAACGCCGCAGCGGGTACCGTGGTCGCGACCCTGGCGGCGACGGACGAAGATGTGGGCGACAGCTTCACCTACACCCTCACCTCGGACGCGTCGGGCTTCTTCGAGATCGTCGGAGACCAGATCCGGGTGAAGGCCGGGGCCGCCATCGACTACGAGGCCACCACCAGCCATGACGTCACCGTCCAGGTCACGGACGCCGGTGGAAACACCTATTCCGAGACCGTCACCCTCAACGTCGACAACCTGAACGAAGGTCCCACCGACATTGCCTTGTCGGGCGGAACCGTGAATGAACACTCCGATGCCGGCACGGTCGTCGCAACGCTCTCCGCATCGGACGAGGACGCAGGCGAGACCTTCACCTATGCGCTGACCTCGGACGCGTCCGGCTTCTTCGAGGTCGTCGGAGACGAAATCCGCGTCAAGGCCGGGGCCAACATCGACTACGAGGCCGATGCCAGCCACGACGTCACCATCGAGGTCACGGACTCCGGGGGCAACACCTATTCCGAGACCGTCGCAATCACCGTCGGCGACATCGGCGAAGCGCCCACCGACATCACATTCGGCGCGACGGACGCTAAACTGTCAGGCAACGGGCAACCTGTTCTGGACGTCGACTCGAGCGGGTACGCACTGACGTCGCCCTACGGTCTGCCGCTCCATTCGGAGACGACGTTCACCATAGAAATGCAGGTCAATTTCGACAATGAGCCCGGTGCGGGCTGGGATTGCGATCTCGCCGCACAGAACGACGGCTACGACCAGAACGGCTTCTACCTTTCCGTGCAGGACGGCAAGCTCACCTATGCCCAATGGGACTCGGGCACGATGCAGGGCAGCATCCAGTCCGAAGCAGGGCTCATCACTCCTGGCGAGGACCAGATGGTGTCCCTCGTCATCAACAACGGCACGGCGACGATTTATCTCGACGGACAGTCGGTGGCGTCCGGGTCCGTGCCGTCGCCCATGGCAGCGACCAGTTCCGGCGGGAAGTTCCTGGAGAGCTTCGATGGTCAGATTTCGGAGATCAGGGTGTGGAACAGCGCCCGTTCCCAGGCGCAAGTCCAATCCACGCTCGACTCGGACCTGAACGGTTCGACGTACGGGCTCTACGCTCTCTACGAGTTCGAGGAAGGCTCAGGGTCGACCGTCACCGACTCCGTGTACGGGACACATCTCACCATCGCGGATGGCGCAGCCAGCTGGATGACCTCGGACTATCTCTCCGCGGGCACAGTGGTCGCGACGTCGGATCTCGTCGGCGAAATGGCAGGCATCGAATACAGCTATTCCCTTACCGACAGTGCGAACGGCAAATTCGCGATCGATGCCAGTACCGGTGAAATCTCGCTGACGGCCAACCACGAGGCCGCGTCACCTTATTCGGACACGGTAACGGTCGCGGTGAACATTGGCGGCGAACTCTATTCCGAGATCCTGACGATCAATCTGGGCACGTCGGCGACCGAGACATTCGCCGGATCGCAGCACGACGACGTCACCTACGGCTTTGAGGGCAACGACACACTGACCGGCGGGACCGGAGATGACGTTCTTGCAGGCGGCGGTGGCGCGGACACGTTCGACGGCGGGGCGGGAACCGATACCGTGGACTATTCGGCTGCGGAAAGCGGTGTCACCGTGCTGCTGAGCGACACCGACGGTTCCGGCGCGGGCGGCCAGTACACGGGGACCGCGGCCGGCGGGTACGGCGGCGATGCGGCAGGCGACAGCTACACGAGCATCGAGAACATCATCGGCAGCGATCATGACGACCGCGTCTATGGCAACGACAGCGGGACGACCGCGTATCTGGGGGGCGGCAACGACGTGTTCGACAATGCCCATCTCGATGCGGTGGACCATATTGAGGGCGGTGCCGGCAATGACGTGGTGTGGACCGGCAGCGGCGACGATACGCTGATCGGCGGAACGGGCGATGACCGGCTCTACGGTGAAGGCGGCAATGATCTTTTCGTGTTCCGCACCGGTGACGGGGCCGACACGATCGACGGCGGCAGCGGCTGGACGGATACGCTCAGGCTGGAACATTCCGACGGCGGCGAAGTGCCGGACGGATGGACGGTCGCTTTCGACAGCGGGTCGATCGCCAATTCCGGAGAAGACTACTTCGAACTGACCCAGGACGCCTCCGGGACGCTGACGATGAACGACGGCAGCACGGTCGATTTCCAGGGTCTAGAGCGAATCGAGTGGTAAGCCGCGGAGCGTGTGCGCCCTCGAGGCCTTGACCCGTCCAACGGGGTTCCTTCAGATGGCATGTCACTGATTCAGGAGCCCAAATGACGACCGACAGACGCGCGCCGTACCCTGCGACCGAACCCTACAACAGCGGACATATCCAGGTGTCCGACACCCATGCCGTCTATTTCGAGGAATGCGGCAACCCGGATGGCAAGCCCGCCCTGTTCGTCCATGGCGGGCCGGGGGGAGGCTCCAACCCGTTCATGCGCCGTCTCCATGACCCGCAGGTCTACCGTATCATCCTGTTCGACCAGCGCGGCTGCGGCCGGTCGACGCCGCACGCGAGCCTCGAGGACAATACGACCTGGCACCTCGTGGCGGACATGGAGCGGCTGAGGGAGCACCTCGGCATCGACCGCTGGCAGCTCTTCGGCGGGTCCTGGGGCTCGACGCTTTCCCTCGCCTATGCACAGACCCATCCCGACCGGGTGACGGAACTCGTCCTGCGCGGCATTTTTACGCTCAGGCGCAGCGAGATCGAATGGTTTTATCAGTGGGGTTGCAGCGCGATCTACCCGGATGCCTGGGAAAACTACCTGGCGCCCATTGCCGAGGAGGAGCGCGGCGACATGGTCGCGGCCTACTACAGACGCCTGACGTCCGACGACCGGGCAGTTCAGGTGGAAGCGGCCCGGGCGTGGAGCATGTGGGAAGGCTCGACGCTGTCGCTCTACGAGGATCCGGGCAGGGTCGCCCGCTTCGGCGGAGAGCACTACGCCCTCGCCTTCGCCCGGATCGAATGCCACTATTTCATCAATGGCGGTTTCATGGAGACCGACGGCCAGCTTCTCGCGAATGCGGGACGGCTGGCGGACATCCCGGGCGTGATCGTGCAGGGCCGCTACGACGTCGTCACGCCCGCCACCACGGCCTGGGCGCTCCACAAGGCCTGGCCCCGGGCCGACCTCCGGCTCGTGCCGGATGCCGGGCATGCCGTCTCGGAACCGGGCATCACCCATGAACTCGTGACGGCGACGGACCGGTTCAGGGCCGACGTATAACTAAGGGCCACAGCCGGCGCGTCTCCTCCGGCATACGGCATACCGTTCATTAACCAAGAGTCACACTTCGTAAAGGCTGACCCGTCACAATGGACTGGCGCGAATCCGGCACCGGGCCTGTTTGACCCTCATGCCGGATCGGCCCAAGGGTCCGTTCGCGCAATCCGCGGAACGGCTTCGCTCTGCGGATGGCGACGGTCTTGCGTTGGTGGGGATGAGTATGCGTTTTCCAATTCTCCGGGGTCTCGTCATGGCCACCGTCCTGGCGCCGGTGGCGACATGGAGCGGTGAGGCCGACATTTCCGGGCCTTCGGGCTTTCGGTTCCCCGACGAATATCGTCCCGACGGCATGAAAGTTGGCGAATTCATCATGAAGCCGTCCTTCGAGATCTCCGGAGGCTACACAGACGACGCCCGCGAAGACGGCGACCCGGCCAAGGAGGATGGCTTCACGGAGGCCGAGGCCCGCGTAAAGCTCCAGACGGACTGGGACCGAAACGAAATCTATGTCGATCTGCGCGGCTCCCAGGAAATCTACGCGTCGGCAGACACCGAAAACACGACCTATCTCGACGGCTACACGATCGTCACTCTCGATGTGACGGACAGGACGAAAATCGAACTGGACGCTGGAGCCTCGCACTTCAAGCAGAACGAGAACGACCCGAACGAACCGGACGATCCGTCGGAGAAGGACAACGAAGACATCGTCTATCTCGCTCCGTCCATCACACAGGAGATCGGCAAGGCGACCTTCAGGCTCAAGGGCCTGATCGAGGACAGCACCACCGAGAACGACAGTTACGACGACGGTTCGGGGATCGTCACGGACGATGAAGACTACGTGCACTACGAAGCACGCCTGCGGGCCTCCTACGAGGTCAACACCCGACTGACCGCATTCGTGGAAGGGTCATACAACGAACGGGACTATGAACAGCGCATGGACACGTCCGACAACCTGCGCGGATCGCATGGGTACGGCGTGTTCGCGGGCGCCGAAATCAGACTCGCCGACAACCTCGAGGCCAAGGTCGCCGCAGGCGTCCGGCGGCAGAATTTCGACGAGGCCACGTTCGATACGGTGCTCGTGCCGACGCTCGACGCCTGGATCAAGTGGCAGGCGACGGACGACACGGCCCTGACCCTCGAGGCCGAAACCGAGATCGAGGAGAGCGACATCTCCGACGTTTCGGCAGAGGTCAAACGCACCTTTTCCGCGCGGGTCGACCATGCCCTCCGGGAGAACGTTCTTCTGTACGGCCTCGCGCGTTACACGGAAGAGCATTTCCGGAACACGACGGACAAGGACAGGACCTATCTCGGCCGCGTCGGGCTCGAGTATGCCTACGACAAGTACCTTCGCTTCAATCTGCAGTACGAATACGAACAGCTCGTGAGCGATTTCGACGGAGACGACTTTTCATCCAATCGGATCGTCGCCGGCATGAAAGTCAGTAGATAGTCTCGCCCGATCAGTCACAAGACCGTGAACCTACATTTCGCCAGCGAGGCCGGTATTCGGCTGAAATCCGGCCGAACCGCAGGTTTGCGTGTGTTCTCGTTCATTAACTCTTCATCAATCATGTGTTTGGCCGACAGCGATGTGGCCCCTAGACTGGCATGGTTCTCGCAAAGCGTGAGCAGGAGTCCACGGGGAGGCCGCATAACCTGTTGGAGGACGTCGGAAAATGAACGACAAAAAGACACAGAACCAGATTGAGACAGAAATCGACAGCGTGGACGAAGAGACCGGTATCTCCCGCCGCGCAATGCTCATCAGGCTCGGCCTGTTCGGCGCCGCCGGATATGTACTGCCGACACTCGCCACCCTGAGCGAAGCCGAAGCGGGTAGGCGCCGCAAGAAGTCGAAATCGAAGAGCAAGAGCAAGTCGAAGAGCAAGAGCAAGTCGAAGAGCAAGAGCAAGTCGAAGAGCAAGAGCAAGTCGAAGAGCAAGAGCAAGTCGAAGAGCAAGAGCAAGTCGAAGAGCCGTTCGCATAGCTCCGGCCGCCGGCGCAGGCATTCGAAGAAGCGTCACTGACATGTCCGCAATCGGGGGTCAGCCTGCAGTCTGCAGAGTGCTGATCTCCTGAATGCGGTGACATGACACGAACCGAACTGCGAGAACCTCCACGGTTCTCGCAGTCTCCCGGACCGAAACGGAGCGTTGCACGGCACCGGCAAACCAGAATGCGGCACTCGGAAAACACAATCGAAAATGAAGGTCCCTCGAACGACAGCGGCATTGTTCGCGTTCGCCTCGATGGACTCTCGACACCCGTCGATTTCGTCGACTGCGAGGACTTCCGACGCTGTTTCGGCACATTGCTGAGCGGCTGGACGGTCGAGGCCCGGCCGACCGAGGCGCCGGGAGACGATGCCATCGTCGTCTCGCGCAAGAAGGGCGTCTACCGCTGGAAAACGCCCTGGGCGCCCCACTCCGCATACAAGCGCTCATACAAGATCACGACCGTGATGGAGGCGATGTGCAGTTTCCACTACGACTTCATCGGATGGTACCTGCACGAGCAGGAGACACATCTCTGCCTGCACGCGGCCGCTTCCCGGTTCGGCCAGGGCCTCGTCGTCTTCCCCTGCCTCGCCAAGGCCGGCAAGAGCACACTCACCGCACAAATCGCCGCCCGCGGTCACAAGGTGTACTCGGACGACATTCTCGAACTGACCGGGGAGGACGGGAGCGGCATGTCGGCAGGCTTTCAGCCGCGGCTCAGGCTGCCGTTGCCGGACACGCTTCCACCCTGCGCGCGGGCCTTCATCAAGTCACGCACGGGCATTCACAATCACCAATACATGTATCTCGCACTGGAGGATGGCGAACTCGCGCGTCACGGCGAGGCCGCGCCGATTGACGGGTTCGTGCTGCTCGACCGGAAAAAGAAGGGCAAAGCGAGTCTGGAGCCCCTGAGCGACAGCGAAATGCTCAGCGAGGTCATCAGCCAGAACTCCCGGCGCCGGGATTTCCCCACCGAGATCTTCGAGCGAATGCACGGGATCGTGGAGAGGTCTCGCAATTTCCGCCTGACCTACAGCAAGGGCCTCGACGCCATCGAGTTGCTCGAACGCGAGTTCGGGACATGAAACTGGACACCGCAATCATTCGGCGCAGCGACGTACGGAGCCGGCGCGTCGACGACGAGATGTTCCTCATCGACGAGACGAACGGATCCATCCACAAGCTGAATGCCGTCAGCGCGGCGGTCTGGGAGCTCCTGGAACGCCGGATGACGATCAGGGAAGTCGTCGCCGTTCTTCATGACGCGTTCCCGGACACGAAAAAGTCGACGATCAAGCGGGACGTGAAGGACCTGATCGACGGCATGATGGAAGAAGACCTCATCGAGACCTGCTGACACGCGCCGGCAGGCTCATGACAGTGTTCCCATAAAATGAAGCGCGATCCGGCGCCGGTGCGGCCTGGCGCGGTGTTCCCAGAGATAGATGCCCTGCCATGTGCCCAGTCTCATGTGGCCGTCGAGGACCGGTATCGACAGGCTCACGTCCGTCAGCGCGGACCGGATATGGGCGGGCATGTCGTCCGGGCCCTCGCTGCCGTGGCGGTAGGGATGGGTCTCGGGCGCCAGGCGCGCGAGCGCCTCATCGAGATCGTGCTGGACGTCCGGGTCCGCGTTCTCCTGGATCGTGAGGGAGGCGGACGTGTGCCTTACGAAAACCGTCAGCAGTCCCTCCTGTGCGGCGTGACCGGACAGCCAGCCGGACACCTGTGCCGTGACGTCGCACAGCGCCTTGCCCGGCGTTTCCACGACCAGTTCGCCGGAACATTGGGAAATTCGCTCTATCCCCTTGTTTTCATGCATGCTTTCGACCCTTCTTCCGACCGACTGTACTCGCCGGTCCGGACTTCACACTGGTGACCCTCAATCGCCCCGTTTCAGCCCCGTTTCCGCCCTTTACGCGCCTTTGTTCTCGACTACTCGGGACTTCGGTCCGCTTCTGATCCGGGGCAGAGGGGAATGAGAACCCCGGCCAGTGCAGACCGGTCAACGACATAACTCCTGTCGGCGCTCCAGCCAAGATATCCGGCTTGCCGCCCCTGTTGTGGGCGGAAGTGTCCGCGCTGTGAGTATTGCGTATGTTCGAGGCGGCGCGACGCGGAGCCCGCTCCTGGAGTACGGAGCGGGCTCTTTTTTTGTCCGGATCGGGGCCGGCCTGATCCGCGCCCGGCTGGACCATGAGGCCGGCTTGGAGTACCAAGACGTGGTCACCCGGCCCCGTCGCCCCTCACACCCGGAACAGTTCGCCGTGATCACCATCGACCCCGTTCATTTCGATGACGACTCCATCGACGCGGAGACCCGCGCAATCAACGCCGCGATCGTCGAAAGGCTCGCCGACTACGACCAGTGGTCGATGCCGCCGGCGAAAGTCCGCGAGCTGCGCAAGCAAGGGCTGGGACCCTTTCCGCTCGCACCGCATTCGGAACTGGCCACGGTAGAGACCGTAGACGGTCCCGGCGGCCCGCTGCCGCTGCGCATCATCGATCCGGGCGGCACCACAGGCGTCTACCTGCATATCCACGGCGGCGGCTGGGTGCTGGGATCGCCGGAAGAGCAGGACCCGCGGCTCGAGCGTCTCGCGCGCGCCTGCAACGTGGCGGTCATCTCGGTCGACTACAGGCTCGCGCCCGAGCACCCGTACCCGGCCGCCCCGGACGACTGCGAGGCGGCGGCGCTCTGGCTTCTCGGCGAAGGCGGCAGGAGATTCAACACCGGCCGGCTGTTCATCGGCGGCGAATCCGCCGGCGCCCATCTGAGCGTGGTCACCCTGCTGCGCCTGCGAGACCGCCACGGCCTCACGCCGTTCCACGGCGCCAACCTGACGGCCGGGTGCTACGACCTCGCACTGAGCCCGAGCGTGCGGCGCTGGGGCACGGAGAAGCTTATCCTCAACACCCGCGACATCACGATGTTCACGACGCATTTCCTCGGGCAGAACGGGGACGCGTCGGATCCCGACGTCTCGCCGATCCATGCCGACCTTTCCGGCCTGCCACCCGCGCTCTTCGTCGTCGGCACACGCGACCCGCTGGTCGACGACACGCTCTTCATGGCCGCGCGATGGACGGCCAGCGGCAACCGGGCCGACCTCGAGGTCTACCCCGGCGGCGCGCATGTTTTCATCGCCTTCACCGGCCGGCTCGCCGAACAGGGTCTCACCCGCATCGAGGGCTTCCTCAACCGCCTCTGAGCGAGGACCCGGCCTGGACCATTCGGGCCGGAACGCCAATGGTTCCTGACTTTCGTCAGGACTTCGGTGAGGGGGAAGCTTCGCAAAACCGAATTTCCGGCGAAAGCCGGAATCCATGAGGCCGGCAAACGTGCCCGTATCGGGCGGTCGGACACGCCCCGCGAGGGCGTTGCGTGCCGAAAGGCCAATGGGTCCTGACTTTCGTCAGGAATTCGGTGGAGGGAAACTTCGCCGCCCCGAATTTCCGGCGGAAGCCGGAATCCATGAGGCAGGCAAACATGCGCGTGTCGGGCGGTCGGACATACTCCGCGAGGGCATCGCCTGTTGTAAGGCTAATTGGTCCTGACTTTCGTCAGGAATACGGTGGAGGGAAGCTTCACCGCCTCGAATTTCCGGCGGAAGCCGGAATCCAGGAGGCCGGCAGACATGCGGGTGTCGGGCGATCGGACATACTCCGCGAGGGCATCGCCTGTTGTAAGGCTAATTGGTCCTGACTTTCGTCAGGAATGCGGTGGAGGGAAGCTTCACTGCCCCGAACTTCCGGCGGAAGCCGGAATCCATGGCGCACGACGGACTGAGGCAGATGAAGGACTGTGTGACGCGGATTGGTGACGTGTGCGGGTCAGACCTGTTCGCCGATCGAATCGCGGAGGGATTTGGCGAAGTCGAAGAAACGGCGCATGAAGCGTTCCATGAAGCCCAGGACCTTGTCGAGGTCCTCGTCGGTGGGCAGGGCGCTGTCCGTTTTCGACGACTGCTTTCGGTTTTCCCCCAGCTTCCGGCGGAGCTCGTCGTTCTCGTTCTGCAGCCGGGTGATCTCGTCCTGCAGGGCGATGCGATCGTCGGCCACGGCCTCGCAGGTCCATGCGGTGTTCAGCTTGCGGCAGTGGGACACCGACCCGGTCTGGGTGTCGAGCCGGAGCAGACCGTCGTCCACCTCCTTCATGGCGTAGCGTCCGGAAGCGTTCTCGGCGGACGCAAACGTCACGCCCATGGCGAACACCGCTGCCGCCAGAACTCCTGCGCGTGAAAACGTCATGGCTCTCCTCACCGATTCATTCCGCATCGAGGTGCGAAGTATATCACCGCACGGCCCGTCCTGTCAGCGACCGAGGGAGAAATCGCGCGCCGGGATCACGCCAGCGACGTGTAGGCCTCGCGCCCGCACATGATGGCGTCTTCGAGTATTTCAAGCCTGTCCTGACCCCAGAACAGCTCCCCGCCGCGTACGTAGCTCGGCACGCCGAAACATCCCGCGGCAATGGCATCGTCGGTGTTCTTGTCGTAGATCGCGCCAGTTTCCTGCGAGGCCGCTTTCTCGAGGAGCGCGGCGCCGTTTTCGCCTGCGGCGTCCGCCACGCTCACGAGCTGGGCGGTGTCCGTCATGTCGCGGTCTTCCGCCCATATCGCCCGGTGCAAGGCACGGATGAGGCCCGCAGGCCGGCCGCCGTCCCCGACCAGCGCGATGACCATCCGGTCGGCCGTGGAGAAGTCGCCGGGCCAGTAGGCCGGTTTGGGATTGAGAGGCACGCCGCGCTTGTCGCGCCAGCGCTGGAGTTCCATCCAGCGCAGGGCCTGGCGCGAGGGCGGACGCTTGGGCAGCGGCAGCGAACCCGTCTGCTCGAACACACGGGGCACCGCGACAGGCTTGTAGGCGACCTCGACCCCGCGCCGCGCCACCATTTCGTGGAATGCGTCATGGCCGATATAGGCCCACGGAGAAACGATCGAGAAATAATAGTCGAGCTGTTCGGACAAGGCGGTCAAACTCCCATGTTTCGGTTCCCGGAGCGGCCGTCAGGCGGCGTCGGCACGAGCTCCGCGCGGATCGAAACGTGTATAGAACAGCTCGCCCGCCGACGCGAGATCCTTCAGGAGGGCATTGGGCGCGTAACGGTCGCCGTGGCGCCCGGCGAGGCGTTCGCACAGGGCGACGAAGCGGGCCGGGCCCGTCATGTCGATGTAACTGAGCGGCCCGCCCGTGAAGGGCGCGAACCCCCAGCCGAGGATCGCGCCGACATCGGCGTCGCGCACATCCGTCAGCACGCTTTCCTCGAAACAGCGCGCCGTTTCGACCGCCTGTATGGCGAGAAATCGGGTCTTGAGGTCCTCGACATCCGCCGTCCTGCCCGCCTCGGTGACGGGCGCAACCTCCCCGAGGCCCGGCCACAGGCGCTTGCGGCCGCCCTCGGGATAGTCGTAGAAGCCCTTCGCGTTCTTGCGGCCGAGACGGCCGCGCCTGTCGACCATCTCCTCCAGCAGGGCGTCGCGGGCGTCCGGAACATATGCGTCTCCAAGATCCGCCTTGGCGGCCAGGGCAATCCGATAGGCCAGTTCGATGCTGACCTCGTCGTTGAGCGCGAGCGGACCCACCGGCATGCCGGCCATGCGGCCCGCATTCTCGATCAGCGCCGGCGGAATGCCTTCGGCCAGCATGTGGTGACCCTCGGCTATGTAGGTCGCAACAACGCGCGAGGTGTAGAAGCCGCGCGAATCGTTCACGACGATGGGCGTCTTGCGGATCGCGCGGACATAGTCGAGCGCCGCGGCGAGGGCTTCCTCGCCGGTCTGTTCACCCACGATGATTTCCACCAGCATCATCTTCTCCACCGGCGAAAAGAAGTGAATGCCGATGAAACGGTCCGGCCGCGCGCTCGCCTCCGCCAGCCCGGTGATGGGGAGGGTCGAGGTGTTGGATGCGAAGACCGACGACGGGACCAGGCGGGCTTCCGCCGCACTTGTGACCTCCGCCTTGATCGCGCGATCCTCGAAGACCGCCTCGATCACCAGCTCGCAACCCTTCAGGTCGTCGAAGTCCGCGGTCGGATGGATGCGGCCGAGCACCGCCCTGGCGCCGTCCTCGTCGATCCGCCCGCGGGCCACGGCCTGCGCGAGCTGTTCGGCAGCATGGGCCTTGCCGCGCGCGGCACTGTGGTCGTCGCGGTCGAGCAGGACGACCTCCATGCCCGCCTGCGCGGAAACATTCGCGATGCCGGCCCCCATCATGCCGGCTCCCAGCACTCCGAGTTTCGTGATCTTGAAGGGAGACGGATCCGGCGGCCGGCGCGCGCCCTTGCCCAGTTCCTGCATGGACAGAAAGAGCGAACGTATCATGGCGCCGGTCTCCGGCTGGCGCAGCAACCATGTGGAATACCGCGCCTCGATGCGCAGGCCGGTGTCGATCGGGACCTGAAGCCCTTCATAGACGCAGGACATGATCGCTCTCTGGGCGGGGTAGTTGTCGCCGGTTTCGCGCCGGTAGAGCGCGTTGGCGGCCATCCAGGTCATCATGCCGCCGGGGGAATAGGGCAAGCCGCCGGGGACCTTCCACCCCTTCACGTCCCAGCGTTGCACGGCTTCCGGATTGGACCGGATCCAGGCCTTTGCTTCGGTGACGAGGTCTTGCCCGGGCACGACGGCGTCGACCAGGCCCGCCTTCAGGGCGGCCTTAGGATCGAGGCTGCGTCCCTGAAGCATGAGCTTGAGCGCCTCGGCCGCGCCGATGAGACGGGGCAGCCGCTGGGTGCCGCCACCGCCGGGAAGCAGACCGACACGGGATTCCGGCAGGCCCAGTTTGGCTTTCGGGTTGTCGGCCACGATGCGGTGATGGCAGGCCAGCGCGAGTTCGAAGCCGCCCCCGAGCGCGGTACCGTTCAGCGCCGCGACGACCGGTTTGCCCGCGGTCTCGAGCCGGCGGATGACGCGCGAGAAGGACTGGATGCCCTCGAACAGGGCGCCGACGGCCTCGCGCGGATCCTCGCCGCTTTCCAGAGCCGCCGCGAGTTTCGCCGTGTGCGCTTCCATCATCGCCAGATCGGCGCCGGCGCAGAAAGCCGGTTTGCCGCTGGTGATGACCAGTCCGGTTATGGCGCTGTCGTCTTCGAGGCGGCCGGCGATCGAACCGATTTCGGCGATCGTCTCCTCCGTCAGAAGGTTCATGGACCGGTCGGGCAAATCCCACACGGCGACGGCAATGCCTTCGGGATCGACGTCGAAGGAGAAGCTCTTCAGTTTCATGTCACTCTCCCCGGACCCGTTCGATCACGGTCGCGGTCCCCATGCCTGCGCCGATGCACAGGGTCACCAGCGCGGTGTCGAGATCCCGGCGCTCGAGTTCGTCGAGCACGGTGCCGAGGATCATCGCTCCCGTGGCTCCGAGCGGATGGCCCATGGCGATGGCGCCGCCATTCACGTTGACGCGGTCATGGGGAATGTCGAAGGCCTGCATCATGTAGAGCACGACGGAGGCGAAGGCCTCGTTGACCTCGAACAGGTCGATATCGTCGATCTTCATGTCCAGGCGGTCGAGAAGTTTCCGGGTCACGTCCACCGGGCCGGTGAGCATGATGCTCGGCTCGGTTCCGATATTGGCGAAACCGCGGATGCGGGCGCGGGGCCTGAGCCCCGCCGCCTTTCCCGCCTCCGCATTGCCGAGCAGTACGGCCGCCGCGCCGTCGACGATGCCGGACGAGTTGCCGGCATGGTGCACGTGGTTGATCGCCTCGACCTCCGGGTAGCGGGCGATGGAGACCGCGTCGAACCCGGCCTGGTCTCCCATTTCGGCGAAGGACGGCCTGAGGGCGGCCAGGGACTGCATCGTGGTATCGGCCCGCATGTGTTCGTCGCGGTCGAGAATCACGAGGTCGTTGATATCGGTCACGGGAACGACCGATCTCGCGAAGCGGCCGTCGGACCAGGCTGCCTCGGCCCGTTTCTGGCTTTCAACGGCATAGGCGTCGACATCGTCGCGGGAGAAACCCTGGCGCGTGGCGATCATGTCGGCGCTGATGCCCTGGGGCGTGTAGTAGGCCCTGATCGCGGCTTTCGGGTCGACCGGCCACGCCCCGCCGGACGCACCGATGCCGATGCGGCTCATGGACTCCACGCCGCCACCGACGGCCATCCGCTGCTGGCCCGACATGATCTGGGCGGACGCGAAATTGACCGCATCGAGGCCGGATGCGCAGAAGCGGTTGATCTGCACCCCGGCGACCCGCTCGTCGTACCCCGCATCGATGGCGGCCATGCGGGCAATGTCGCCACCTGCCTCGCCGACAGGATCGACGCAGCCCAGGACCACGTCCTCCACCAGCGCGGTGTCCAGTTCGTTGCGATCGCGCAGGGCCCGCAGCGACTGCGACGCCAGCTCGAGGGCGGTCACCTCATGGAGACTTCCGTCCTTCTTGCCGCGTCCGCGCGGGGTCCGCACGTGATCGTAGATGAAACAGTCGGTCATGGATCAACCTTCCTTGAAAGAACGGAGGCCGTGCCGGCGGCTATCCGCCGGCGGGCAGCGGGTGGCCCGGCATCAGGTCATAGGGGTGTTTCCAGCCGGGCTGGCTCGAGATGCGGTCGAGCCAGGACTGTATATGGGGGTGGTCGCGCGCCCAGTCGACACCGATCTCGTCGGCGAAATAGCAGTAACCGCACAGCGAGATGTCGGCCAGCGTCAGCCGATCCAGGGCGACATAGTCGCGGCCGTCGAGATGGGTGTCGAGAACCTTCCACGCGGCTTCCGCGCGCGAGCGGAGAAACGCGATCACAGCCGGATCGCCGGTCTTCGCGAGGTGATTGAGAAAGCGGTAGGTCCCGGTGTAGCTCGTGAACTTGTGATTGTCCCAGAGGATCCAGCGCATGATCTCGCGCCGTTCGGTGCCGTCGCTCCAGCCGAAGCGTCCGAACGTCTCGGCGAGGTAATCGAGGATGACGCCCGACTGGGTCAGCGTCAGGTCGCCGTGGCGGAGGACGGGCGCCTCGCCCATGATGTTGGACTGCCGGAAGGCCGGCGTACGGGTCTCGCCGTTGAAGAAGTCGACGAGGCGGGGCTCCCAGTCCGCCCCGCAGAGTTCGAGCATGAGCGCCGCCTTGTAGGCGTTGCCCGACTGGGCAAAGCAATCGAGCTGGTATTCGGCCATGGTCCGGTTCCTTTTCCGTTCGGATGGCTTTTCGCCGCGCGCACCGTCAGAGGCTGCGGGCGATGAGCAGTTTCATGATCTCGTTCGTGCCGCCGTAAATGCGCTGGACGCGGGCGTCCTGGTACATCCGGGCAATGGGATACTCGTTCATGTAGCCGTAACCGCCGTGAAGCTGGAGGCACTCGTCGACGATCTTGCATTGCAGGTCGGTGAGCCAGTACTTGGCCATGGACGCCGTGGTCGGATCGAGGGTGCCGTCGATCAGCAGGCCCGTGCAATGGTCGCAGAAGACCCGCGCGACCGTCGCCTCGGTCTTGCATTCGGCGAGCTTGAACTGGGTGTTCTGGAAATCGATGATCGCCTTACCGAAGGCCTTGCGCTCCTTGACATAGGCGATCGTCTGTTCGAGCGCCGCCTCGATCATGGCCATCGCCTGCAGGGCGATGAGATGACGTTCCTGGGGCAGCTGCTCCATCAGCTGGACGAACCCCTCGCCCTCCTCGCCGCCGAGCAGATTGGCCGTCGGAACCCTGACGTCGTCGAAGAAGAGCTCGGAGGTGTCCTGTGCCTTGAGCCCGATCTTGTCAAGATTGCGCCCGCGGCGGAAGCCTTCGACTTCGTCGGTCTCGACCACGACGAGGGACGTCCCCTTCGCGCCCGCGGACGGGTCCGTCTTGGTCACGACGACGATCAGGTTGGCGTGCTGGCCATTGGTGATGAAGGTCTTCTGACCGCTGATCGTGTACTGGTTGCCGTCACGCTTGGCAGACGTGCGCACGCCCTGGAGGTCGGAGCCCGCGCCGGGCTCCGTCATGGCGATGGCGCCGATCAGTTCGCCGCTGGCGAGCCTGGGCAGCCACTTGCGTTTCTGCTCCTCGGAGCCGTAGTGGAGGATGTAGGGGGCGACGATGGCGTTGTGGAGGGCAATACCGAAACTGTCGACGCCGGCCTTGCCGATCTGGTCGATGATGATCGCCTCGTGGGCGAAAGTGCCGCCGGCGCCACCGTACTCCTCGGGGATGGCGGCGCAGAGCAGGCCGGCCGCACCTGCCTTTTCCCAGGCCTCCCGGGCGATGATGCCCTCCTTCTGCCAGCGTTCGTAGTGGGGAACGAGTTCGCGTTCGAAAAAGCGCGCGGACGCTTCCGCCAGCATGTCGAGTTCCTCGGTCATCCAGGCGGGTCGGGCAACGTTGAGCACGGACATGGTCTTCGGGTCCCCCAGTCAGAATTGTTCCGCGTCCAGCGCCATCATTGCGCCGGCGCCGGACCGGATGCGCGACAGGTGCGCCGCCGTCTCGGGCAGGAGACGTTCCATGAAATAGCGGCCCGTCACGAGTTTGGCCTCGAAGAAAGCCTTATCGCCCTCACCGCGGTCAAGCGCCTCGCGCGCGCTCTTCGCCATGAGCGCCCACATGTAGCCAAGCGCGACAAGGCCGAAGAGATGCATGTAGTCGGTGGACCCGGCCGCGGCCTGGTCGGGATCGGTCATGGCGTTTTCCATGAACCAGCCGGTGGCCTCCTGGAGGTCTTTCATGGCCGCCCCGAGGGGCGCGACATAGGGCTGCATTTTTTCGTCCGCCCCGTGACGGGCGGCGAAGCCACCGACCTCTGTCAGGAAGGCCTTGAGCGCCCGGCCGCCATCGGCCGGCAGCTTGCGCGCGACGAGATCGAGCGCCTGGATCCCGTTGGCGCCTTCGTAGATCATCGCGATGCGGGCATCGCGGACGACCTGTTCCACGCCGTTGTCGCGGATATAGCCGTGACCGCCATAGACCTGCTGCGCGGCGACCGCATTGGCGAAACCCGTGTCGGTGAGAACGCCCTTGATCACCGGCGTCAGAAGGGCCAGGTGGTCGGCAGCGCTCTGGCGCTCGGCTTCGTCGGTCCCGCGCTGGGCGACGTCTTCGCGGATTGCCGTCCAGACGACGAGCGCGCGTGCGGCCTCGTTGAAGGACCGGATGTTCATGAGCACCCGGCGGATGTCGGGATGGACGATGATCGGGTCGGCGGGCCGGTCCGGTTCGGCAGGACCGGTGAGCGCGCGGCCCTGCAGGCGCTCGCGCGCGTAGGCGACGGCATTCTGGTAAGCCAGATCGGACTGCGCGAGGCCCTGTACGCCGACCCCGAGACGTGCGGCGTTCATCATGGTGAACATGGCCCGCATGCCCTTGTGAGCCTCTCCGACGAGCCATCCCTTCGCGCCCTCGTAATTGAGGACGCAGGTGGCGTTGCCGTGAATGCCCATCTTCTCCTCGATGGCACCGCACGTGACCCCGTTCCTGGCGCCGGGAGACCCGTCATCGCCGGGCAGGAACTTCGGCACGACGAACAGCGACACGCCCTTGATGCCCTCGGGGCCGCCCGGGATCTTCGCGAGGACGAGATGCACAATGTTCTCCGCGAGATCGTGTTCGCCCGCGGAGATGAAGATCTTGGTCCCGGTGATCGCATAGGAGCCATCGTCGTTCGGCTCCGCGCGCGTTCGCATCAGCCCCAGGTCGGTGCCGCAATGGGGCTCGGTCAAGTTCATCGTGCCGGTCCATTCACCGGAAACGAGACGGGTCAGGTAGAGTTCCTTCTGTTCCTTCGTGCCGTGTTTCGACAGCGCTGCCGCCGCGCCCTCGCTGAGACCCGGATACATGGCGAAGGCCATGTTGGCCGCCGACCTGAATTCGCCGACCACCGCGCCGAGCGTGAACGGCAGGCCCTGGCCGCCATATTCGGGCTCCGCGCACAGCCCCGTCCAGCCACCCTCCACGTAGGTCCGGTACGCGTCCCGGAACCCCACAGGGGTGTGCACGTCGCCGTTCTCGAAGCGGCATCCCTCGCGGTCGCCGACGGCATTAAGCGGATGGAGAAGTTCGGTGCCGATCCGCGCGGCCTCCTCCAGGACCGCCTCGACGACATCCGGCGTGGCGTCGGCGAACCCGGGCAGGTTGCCGTAGCGGTCGATGGAGAACACGTCGTTGAGGAGGAAGAGCGCGTCGCGCACCGGAGCGTTGTAGACGGTCATGGCAGTTGGTCCCTTTTGGTCCGGATGGGGGGTCAGGAGGCCCGGCGTGACTGGAGGAGCCCGCTGATGACGTCGCAGGTTCTCGTCAGGTCGGCGATGGCGCGGTCGATCTCGCGTTTCTGGCTCTCCAGCCGGGAGATGCGTTCACGGAATTTCTCGAGCGCCACCTTCATCTGGGTCTCCTGTCCGTCCTTCAGGTCGTAGAGGTCGAGCATTTCCCGGATCTCGTCGAGGGAGAAGCCGACCCGCTTTCCCTGAAGCACGAGCTTCAGGCGCGCCCGGTCGCGCGGGCCGAAAAAACGGCTGCTGCCGGCGCGGCGCGGCATCACGAGGCCCTTCTCCTCGTAGTGACGCAGCGTCCTGGCGGTGACGCCGAACTCCCGCGTCATCCGGGTCATGGTGAATTCGTTGCCGGAGGACGGGTTTTTTCTCCGGCCGTCCCCGCCGGAAAATTCGGGAGAATCCTGCATGTTCGCACCGCTTTCGATAGGTCCGTGTCCCGCACGTTCATCGCGCCCGAGACCCGTGAATCACGAATTCCGACACAAAACATACCGAAAACCTGACGCTTACGTAAAGATTATTCGTCCCGTGGCGATCTTGTGCCGTTTGATCACGTCTTCACGCTCCGGGAGGCGGCATGTCGGTCGCCCGAGAAAGATCGGTGCACAGACCAGAATAAGAACATCCATTAACGCAATGTTTACCATGACAAAACACTGTTAGGGCCAGAGAAGTGCTCGGATTCGGCAACGCCAATTGCCGCTCGTCCGGCTCCCGGTTTTTGGGGCAGACAACATTGCGGGAGCAGGTCATGAGAGCGGCGGCGAGGGGAAGGCGAGCAGGAGTGAAGGGCCTGTAATGAATCCCGAACGTCCCTGGAGTATCGAAAGTATAAGCCCTGAGCTTCGCGACGCGGCCGAGGATGCCGCGCGCCGTTCCGGCGTCAGTCTCGACGAATGGATCAGCAGCGCGCTCCGGCAGTCCGACGCGGGCGCGGCGACTGTCCGTACGCGCGAAGACACCGAAAGCCGCAGATACAGGGCGACGGAAGCGGGCGACAATTCCGTGCGTTCGCGCATCGACGAGCTTTCCGCCCAACTCAATGAACTGGCGCGGCGCCAGGCCGAGCCGGCGATCCCGCGCGTCGTCCAGCCCAAGATCGATCTCGATCCGGTGTCGGAGGCCGTCAGGGGCCTCGTCGACCGCGTGGAGCGCAGCGAACGCCAGTCCGCGCGCGTGCTGGAAGAGTTCGGCCGCCGGCTGGACCAGATTTCCGAGCCGCGGGACCACCGCGACGACCGACATGGACCGGCTCGGTCCGGTTCCGGTGATTCGGGTCTTTATCACGCGTCCGAACAGGCGATGCGCGACCTCGTGGACCAGATCGAACGGTCGGAGCGCCGCACGAACGAGACCGTGCGCACGATCGAGGAGCGGATGAACGAGCTCGGGCGGCGCCTGACGTCGGATCCCGGCGACCGCGTTCGCCAGGAATCCGCCGTGCTCAACGCGCTGGAAGGCCGCATCTCCGACCTGTCGCGCCGTCTGGAACAGGCCGAGCGCCGGCCCCGCTACAACGAGGACGATGCCGTCGAACGCAAGCTCGCCGAGCTCGCCGACAGGGTCGCCCAGGCCGAACGTGCGCGTGGAAATCCCGCCCAGGGGCGGTTCGCCCGCGACGAGATGTCGGGCGCCCACGGGCTTCAGGCGAACGGAAACTTCGCGTCGCGCACCGACCTGCAGCGCATCCAGCGTCATATCAACGATATCGTCGCGCGCCTCGACGAGCCGAACCCGGTGGCCGCCGACCGTTCGCTGACGAGCATGCAGCGCGAGATCGCGTCCCTTTCGCAAAGCCTGTCGACGCTCCAGTCGTCGGCCGCGTCCAACCGCGAGGTCCAGACGCTCAAGCAGGCGATCGACAATATCTCGGCCCAGCTCAAGGACGCTTCGCGGTCGACCTACGATCCGACGCCTGCGCTCGACCGGATCCAGGGCGAGGTCAAGACGCTTTCGCAGAGCATCGCGGACCTGACGATCAACACCGTCTCGCCGAAGGAGATGCAGGCCTTGCGCGAAGGGCTGGAAGAAATCCGCGGTCAGCTGCACGGCCACATGGCCGAGGCCGGGGCCGGCGCCGACACCTCCCAGATGCGCGAGGAAATCTCCGCCATCAACGAGATGCTCGCCCAGATCCGCAACGAAGCGGCATCGGCCAGCGAAGTGGAGAACCTGCGCGCCCTGCTCGACCAGATGTCGGCACAGGTGGGTTCGGCCGACAGCGGAAGCGACCGCGAGATGTTCCAGGCGCTGGAGTACCGCCTGAGCGAACTCTCCGAACGCCTCGACCAGACTGCGCAGCAGTCGGTTCCCATGTCGCAAATCATCGAGCTGGAAAACCGGCTGCAGGACCTGGACGCACGGATCTCCTCGCAGGGCGGCGGCAGCGACAACCCCAACGTGGAAGCGCTGGAAGCCCAGATATCGGCCCTCTCGGACCGTCTGACCGCCGCCGAACAGCGGGGTTTTTCCGGCGGCGACGTCGACGTTCCGGCCATCGAGGCGCTGGAACGGGGGCTGCAGGCCGTCCAGGCGAACGCCGAAACCGCCGACAAGCGCACGCAGGAAACCCTCGAAGCGGTTCACGAAAC
Source organism: Hyphomicrobiales bacterium (assembly GCA_965227875.1). Taxonomy (GTDB): domain Bacteria; phylum Pseudomonadota; class Alphaproteobacteria; order Rhizobiales; family JAJFHC01. The sequence goes on along the minus strand of OZ245783.1, from coordinate 2,710,245 downwards.
GCTTCAGAAGGTCGTCACCCGTCTCGCAAGCCTCGACGACGCGCCGGAAGGCACGAGCGCGGTCATGTCGGAGGCGCGCGAAGCGCTGTCCGAGAGCCTGAACCGGATGTCGGACATCCCCGCCGTCCCCGACGTGCGCATGCCGCCCGTGCCCGATTTCCAGGTGCCGCCGAGGCCGGAACAACCGGCCCCGCCGCAGCAGGCCGGCCAGATCGAGCCGACCTTCGCCGCCGCGCCCGACATCCGTCTCGACCCCGTCGGCAGCGCGGCGCAGGAGCCCGCCGCACCGCCGCTTTCGGGCATCACGCGCACCGACGATTTCATCGCCGCGGCCCGGCGCGCCGCCCAGGCCGCCAACACGACTTCCGCGCCGGAGCCGAAAAAGTCCCGCTTCAGCTTCAACCTCCTTTCCCGCGGCGCCAAGAAGGACGCCCCGGCGGACAAGGAGAAAGAACCCAAGTCGGGGACCAAACGCACGATTCTGCTCGCCGCAGCCGCAGCCCTGCTGGCCATCGGCGCCCTGTCTTCAATGAACCTCATGTCAGGCAAGGGCCTGCCCGTGATCGGCAAGTCCTCGCCGCCGGTCATTGCGCCGGACGGCAAGTCCGGTCCGGCAAAGGCCCTTCCCGGAAAGGCAAACAAGGTCATGATGGAGCAAAGCAACGCAGTCGAGACCATTTCGCCGGTCATCGCCCAGGATATCGCGCGCGTGGCGCCACCGCCGACCGACGCGGAGATCGCCGACCCGATTTCCGAAGTGATCAAGACGTCCGCCACGGGAGCACCGGCCGGCGGCATTCCAAATTCCAGCCTGTCGCTCGGCAGCGCACCGGAGACGACCGCGAGCATTCCGGCGAACCCGGACCAACAGGCCGCTTCCGCCGGCCCGGTGTCGGTGACCGACTTCGTCTCCTCCTCGCTCATGAACGCGGAGGAAGAGACGAACCACACCCCGGTCGCGACACAGGAGACCAAAGCGCCCGCGGCACCGATTGTGGGCAGCATCCAGCAGGCCCTGCCTCCCGCGGAAATCGGGCCGATGGACCTGCGTGTCGCCGCCGCGTCGGGCGACCCCAAGGCCCAGTTCGAGATCGCGGTTCGCTATACCGACGGCAAGCTCGTCGAGCAGGATTTCCGCAAGGCCGCCTTCTGGTACCAGAAGGCCGCCGCGAAGGGGCTCGCCCCGGCGCAGTATCGTCTCGGGACCCTTTATGAAAAGGGCCGCGGCGTCCCGAAAGACAATTCGGCGGCCAGGATCTGGTACGAGCGAGCTGCCGAGAAGGGCAACGCGAAAGCGATGCACAACCTCGCCGTCATCTACGCGAGCAAGAGCGGCGACAAGCCCAATTTCCAGAAGGCCGCGCTGTGGTTCAAGAGCGCCGCGGAACTTGGCCTGACGGACAGCCAGTTCAATCTCGGCGTGCTGCATGAACGCGGCCTCGGGGTGCAGCAGGACTTTACGGAGGCCTACAAGTGGTTCTCCATCGCCTCGGAACGCGGCGACAAGGGCGCGCGCGACCGGATGCCGCTCATCGAGCGCCGGCTGACGCAGGAAGAGGTGCTGAACATCAAGCTCTCGGTCGAGGACTGGATGCCCAACGAGCAGAGCCAGGCCGCGAACGTGGTGGTCATGCCGGAAGGCGGATGGGGACGGACGCAGACGGCCACGCCCGCGGACGGCGCCTCGAGCCAGATGATCTCCCATGCCCAGTCGCTTCTCAACGACATGGGATACCGCGCGGGCCCGCCCGACGGCATTCTCGGACCGCAGACCCGCGACGCAATCCGGGCCTACCAGCGCGAACAGGGGCTGGCCGCGACGGGCGCCGTGACAACGGAACTTCTCGAGGCTCTGGCCAACCATCCGGGCTGATCGGCCGGACGGGGCGGAATTCTTGCCCCGGGCCTCCCACGGTCATTGACATAAGCCCGCGACGGGCGTTTAACCGGAAGTATCCTTAATTGCCCTTCCGGCCGGACCGATTGGTGCGATGTCACGCGCCGCACGCTGCCGGCGCACCCATATGCGGATTTCGATCTGACATGCAAATCTACCTCCCGATTGCAGAACTGTCGGTCAATGCGATCGTCATTCTGGGCATGGGAGGCGCGGTCGGATTCCTTTCGGGCATGTTCGGTGTCGGCGGCGGGTTTCTCATGACGCCGCTGCTGATTTTCGCGGGCATCCCGCCTGCGGTCGCCGTGGCCACGGAAGCGAACCAGATCGTCGCGTCATCGGTGTCCGGCGCCCTCGTCCACTGGCGCCGGCGCGCCGTGGACGTGAAGATGGGCGTCGTTCTCCTGACAGGCGGCGTTCTCGGTTCCTTTCTGGGCGTCTGGATCTTCTCGCTGCTGCGATCGCTCGGCCAGGTCGATCTTCTCATCTCCCTGTGTTACGTGGTGTTTCTCGGCGCGATCGGCACGCTCATGCTGATCGAAAGCCTCGGCGCGATCCGGCGCAGCCGACAGGGCAAACCGTCGACCGCGAGGCGTCCGGGCCAGCACAGCTGGGTGCACGGCCTGCCCTTCAAGACGAGGTTCCGCTCCTCGAAGCTCTATATCAGCGTGATCCCGCCGCTCGCGATCGGCGCCACCGTCGGCATCCTCGCCGCGATCATGGGCGTCGGCGGAGGCTTCATCATGGTTCCGGCCATGATCTATCTCCTGCGCATGCCGACGAACGTGGTGGTTGGCACGTCGCTCTTCCAGATCATCTTCGTCACCGGCCTGGTGACCATCCTGCACTCGGTCCAGAACCAGACAGTCGATGTCGTCCTCGCCCTCCTCCTGCTGGCCGGGGGCGTGATCGGGGCGCAGTTCGGCGCCCGCGCAGGGCAGAAACTCAACGGCGAACAGTTGCGCGCACTGCTCGCGCTGATGGTGCTGGCCGTGTGTGTCCGGCTGGCTCTCGGCCTGCTGCTGACACCGGACGAACTGTTCTCGCTCGGGCCGGCCGGCGCCTCGGGAGGCCATTGATGGGCGCGCGCGCAACAGCAACGGGTCTCGTCCTGGCGGTCGCCATCGCGCTCTGCCTGGCCGGACCGCGCGCGAAGGCGGAAGAACTCGTCACGGACCTGTCGCAGCACCTGATCGCGGTCAAGTCGACCTTCACCGGCACGAAGCTTCTCCTGTTCGGCGCGGTCGAAGCCGAGTCGCCGGAAATAAGAGCGCTCGAACGCGACGTCATCATCGTCATCCGCGGTCCGCGTCAGGCCATGACGTCACGGCGCAAGGCCAAGGTCGCGGGCATCTGGATGAACTACGACTCGCGGACCTATGCCTCCGTGCCGGGCTACTACGCCATCCTCAGCACGCGCGCGCTCGAGGCCATCGCGTCCCGGGAAGTGCTCGAACGCCACCAGATCGGCATGGAATATCTCCGTCTGAGACCGGAACATGAAGACGGCGGAACCGATGGCGCCGACGACAACAAGGAACTGGACGAGGCGTTCCGCCAGTCGGTGCTGCGGCTGATGCAGGGCGAGGACCTCTATTCCGAGGTGGCCGGCGGCGTGACCTTTCTCGGGCACACGCTGTTCCGCGCCGAAGTCGACATCCCGGCCAACGTCCCCGTCGGGAACTACACCGCCGACGTCTACCTCATCCGGGACGGCTCCGTGATCCACGCTCAGGCCACGCCGCTCTACATCAACAAGATCGGTTTCGAGCGCTTCGTCTTCAATCTCGCCCACCGGCAGCCACTCGTCTATGGCGTGGTGTCGGTCGTGCTGGCCCTCGTCGCCGGATGGGCGGCGGCGGCGATTTTCCGCAAGACCTGAGTTTATTTCCGCGCGGTGAGCCTGATGCCGCCAAGACGGCCGTCCCGCACGCAGTCGACCAGCAGCACGTAGGCGTCGTAGAAATCCTGATCGCCCGACGGCTTGCCCGCAGCAAGCGTTTCGGCGCGCAGTCGCTCGTACATGGCGCGGCGCTCTTCGAGAATGACCGCCCAGGCCGCCGTGAGGTCATCGGCCCTCAGGCGCTCGAAGCCCGATCGCTCGAGAAGTGCGGCATATCCGTCAGGAGACTGGAGTGTCTGCGCGCCAAGTCCGCGCCACAGGAGATCGGCTTCCTCCGCGGTGAGGTCGCCGCCGGCGACCCAGTCCGAGAAACAGAACCTGCCGCCCGGCCTGAGCAGGGCATAGGCCGCCGCGACCGCCGCGGCCTTGTCCGGAACGTGAAGGAAGGCTTCCTGGCTCACCACCACGTCGGCGGAACCCATCTCGAGAGGCGGCATGGTCACGTCCGCCTCGACGAAACGCACACGGTCTTCGAGGCCCACGGCTTCGGTCAGGCGGCGGGCGCCGCGCACACGGTCGGGGTTGAGTTCGAGCCCCGTCACCGTGACGCCGTAGCGTACCGCCAGGTAACGGGCCGGCCCACCCAGGCCGGCGCAGAAATCCACGACATGCAGCCCCGGCTCCAGCCCGGCTGCTTCGGCGATCGCGTCGTTGACCTCGAGGCCGCCATAGTGGTCCTGGTCGTGTGGCCACAGGTCTTCCGGCGCGAGGCCCTCGAGCGTACCGCGCTCCTGCTCGAGCTTGGCGAGAATGTGGTCCGCCGAAATGGGATGGCGCGAATAAAACGCGACGATGTGATCGCGCGTGTCCTGCCGGGCGCCGGTCATGGCCGGTCCGCGTGCACGCGCCGCCCCGCAACGGGATAGACCTCGTCGCGGCCGATCAGCCAGGCAGTGAAATCGGTTCCGGCGAACAGTTTCCCGAACGCTTGCGACCGGACGCACAGCCCGCCGGTCATCGCTCCGAAAGAAGGCATCACCAGCCTCGTGCCGTCGGTGGCGAAACACCGCCTGCGCAGGCGCCGGCCGCGCGCGACGACGGCGGCGGCGGGATGAAGATGGCCAGCGACCTCGCCCGTGGCGGGTGCGGGACGCGGTTCGTGGCGGAAGAGCAAGGGGCCGATTTCGATGCAGGCGGTCACCGTCCCGCCCAGATCGCGCGGCGGCTCGGGATCGTGATTGCCGACGATCCAGGTCCACGCGGTGGCGGCGCACAGCGCGCGTATGCGGTCCCTGTCCTCGTCGACCAGGCGTTCGCGGGCCGCACGGTCGTGGAAACTGTCGCCGAGCGCGATGACGCGGCCGGGTGCATACCGGCCCATGGCGTCCTCGAGACCGGCCAGGGTTGACCGGGTGTCGTAGGGCGGCAGGTGTATGCCGCGGGTGGCGAAGGAGGTCGCCTTCTCGAAATGGAGATCCGAGACCACGAGCGTATCGAGTTCCGGTATGTAGAGCGCACCTGTCCGGTCCGGCAGTGTCCGCAGACCGCAGAGCACGAGGGCACGCCGTTTCGAGGCTTCACCTTGCGGCTCTCTCTTGCGGGGAGCGGTCTCAGACAAGTCGCGTCGCCTCTTCGATCAGTGCTTCGGCGGCTTCGGCCAGAAGCGCCTCGTTGGCTTCGCCATAAACCGGTTCGCGGCCGATCTCAAGCAGAACGGGCACGGCGAGCGGCGAGACCGCCTCGAGCGGCTTGTGCAGGATGTGGCCGCGGACCCGGCGCAGCAGGCCGCCGAGCCGCGCAATGTCGAGCAACCCGGTCGCCGCGTCGTCCCAGGTGGCGCGCAGGAGAATGTGATCCGGTTCGTGCTCGCGCAGGACATCGTAGATGAGATCGGACGACACGGTCATCTGGCGCCCGGTCTTTTCCTGGCCGGGGTGCCGGCGCTCTATGAGCCCGGCGATGGTCGCGCAGGTGCGGAACGTGCGCTTGAGCAGGCTCGATTCGGCCAGCCACGTCTCCAGGTCGTCCCCGAGCATGTCCTCGTCGAAGAGGTCCGCGAGCGAAAGGCGTCCGGCCTCGCACATGAGCGAAAGATCCCGCAGCCCCCAGACCGCGAGCGCATACTCGCTGGCGACGAAACCGAGCGGCCTCGCGCCCGCCCGCTCGAGGCGGCGGGTGAGCAGCATGCCGAGGGTCTGATGGGCCAGCCGGCCTTCGAACGGATAACAGACGAGATAGTGGCGGCTGCCGCGGGGGAAGGTCTCCACCAGAAGATCGTCGGGACCGGGCAGGACCGATTTCCATTTCTGGATGGACAGCCATTCGCGCACCTGGTCGGGAAGCGCCTGCCAGGCCTGCGGATCGGCAATCATGTGGCGAACCCGGTCGGCGAGATAGGTCGACAGCGGAAACTTGCCGCCCATGTAGGACGGTATGGCCGGCTCCTCGGAACTGGACCGGGTCACGAGCGCCTCGGTTTCCGACAGCCCCTCGAAACGCAGGATGTGCCCGGCGAAGAGAAACGTGTCCCCTGGCGCGAGCTGGTCGACGAACCACTCCTCGATTTCACCGAGCACGCGGCCGCCCTGCAAGGGCGCGGCCCGGTTTCTCCCGCGCCTTTTCGCCAGCCGCACCTTGAGCATGGGCGCCTCGACGATTGTCCCGACGTTGAGCCTGTATTGCTGCGCGATGCGCGGATGGGCGAGGCGATAGCGGCCGTCGTCCGTCCGCCGCAGCCGCGCATAGCGTTCATAGGCGCGCAGCGCGTACCCTCCCGTGGCGACGAAGTCGACGACCCGGTCGAATTCCGTCCGCGTGAGCCGCGAATAGACCGACGCGGAACGGACTTCGGCGAACAGGTCTTCGGCATCGAACGGCCCGGCGCAGGCTCGTCCCAGAACGTGCTGGGCGAGAACGTCGAGCGGGCGCTCCAGCGGCGGCGGGCTGTCCTGCTCGCCAAGCGCTGCGGCGGCCTGGGCCGCACGGCATTCCAGCACTTCGAACCGGTTGGCGGGCACGAGCAGCGCCCGGCTCTGCTCGTCAAGGCGGTGATTGGCGCGGCCGATCCGTTGCATCAGCCGGCTCGCCCCCTTGGGCGCCCCCACATTGACGACGAGATCGACGTCGCCCCAGTCGATGCCGAGATCGAGCGTCGACGTGCAGACGACCGCCCTGAGCTTTCCCTCCGCCATGGCCGCCTCCACCTTGCGGCGCTGGCCGACATCGAGCGACCCGTGATGGAGGGCGATGGGCAGATTGTCCTCGTTGACCTGCCACAATTGCTGGAAGATCACCTCGGCCTGGGAACGGGTGTTGACAAAGACGAGCACCATGCGGTTCTCGCGGATCGCCTCGTAGACCTCGCCGTAGGCATGGCGGGCGGAATGCCCCGACCACGGAATGCGCTCGCGCGAGCGGAGGATCCTTATGTCAGCCTGCAGCCCGCCTTCCGCCAGGACCAGCTCTCCCAGCCGCCGGGGGCCGTCCATCGGCTGCGGGCGCAGGAACGCGCGGAGCGCATCGGGATCGGCGACGGTGGCGGACAGGCCGATCGTGCGCACCTTCGGCGCGATGGCACGCAGCCGGGCCAGGCCGAGCGCGAGCAGCGCACCCCGCTTGCTGGGCACCAGCGCGTGAAGCTCGTCGAGCACGATCACCGACAGGCCGGCGAAATAGGTCTCGGCATTCTCGCCCGCGATCAGGAGCGCGACCTGTTCCGGCGTTGTCATGAGGATGTCGGGCGGGTTCGTCACCTGTCGCCGGCGACGCGACTGCGGTGTGTCGCCCGTGCGGGTCTCGACCGAAATGTCGAGGCCCATCTCGTCGATCGGCTGCTGAAGGTTCCGCGCCACGTCGACGGCGAGCGCCTTGAGCGGGGAAATGTAGAGCGTATGCGGCCCGCGCCGGACGGACCCGCGGTCTACCGTGCCGCCGTGCAGCTCGACGAGCGTCGGCAGAAACCCCGCCAGCGTCTTGCCGCCGCCGGTCGGCGCGATCAGCAGTGCCGACAGGCCGGCGCGGACCTTCTCGAGCAGCGCGGTCTGATGGGCACGCGGGGCCCAGCCGCGGCCGTCGAACCACCGGAGGAAGTCCGGCGGGAGACCAGAATCGTCTTCACCGGCGGCCCTGCCGCGTTCCGTCGTGCCGAGACTCATGCGTCGTCCGTGCCTTCTGCCTTGCCCGTTCGCAGCCCAAATGGCGCGATCCGGTCCCGCCACTGGAAATCCGGCTGCGGGCTTCCTATGTGAAGATCGCGTGCGGGCTGCACGCCTGACCCCAAAAGGAGCCGCCACTTGCGTTTGCTGATTGCAATATTGCTTCCGTTCGTGCTGTTTTTCACCATCGGTCGTCCATTCGCCGGCATCATATGCCTGATTCTCCAGATCACGGTGATCGGCTGGGCCCCGGCTGCGCTCTGGGCGGTCTACGCGCTGAGCCAGTTCGAGACGGACCGCAAGCTCGCCGCGGCACAGGGAGACAGGTAATGCAATCGTTCTTCGGCGGTCCTCCCGCGGCAGTTCTCATCCGCCTGGCGCTGATTTCGCTGCTGGTGGGTTTCATCCTGTCGGTGCTGGGCCTCAGTCCCTTCGACCTCATCGACAGCATCGTCAGGCTGTTCGAGCGCATCTACAACATGGGCTTCGAGGCCATCGAGTGGATCATCGGGTATTTCCTCCTCGGTGCGGTAATCGTCTTCCCCATATGGTTCGTCTCGCGCCTGTGGAAAAGCGTGTCGAAGAACGGCACGCGCTGAGACGCCGGTTAGCGGGTCTCCTTCCCCGCCCGTTCCTGCATGGCTGGGCCCCGGATCGGCGTCCGGGGCTTCCGCCACGCCCCGTCCGCATTCCTGACGAACGTCAGGATCCGGCCGCACCGCCTGCTGGATGCCGGCCTGCGTCGGCAATTCGGAAGTCTTGCGGGTCAGGACCGAATTCACCATCTCACCCGCATTCCTGACGAACGTCAGGATCCAGCCGCACCGCCTGCTGGATGCCGGCCTGCGCCGGCAATTCGGAAGTCTTGCGGGTCAGGACCGAATTCACCATCTCACCCGCATTCCTGACGAACGTCAGGATCCAGCCGCACCGCCTGCTGGATGCCGGCCTGCGCCGGCAATCCGAAAGTATTGCGGGTCCGGACCGAGTTCACCACCCCACCCGAATTCCTGACGCAAGTCAGGATCCACCGGTCGCGCGAGGCCTTTGCGGGTCGGGTCTCCCCCGGTCGGTGTCCGGGGATGCGGCGCGGGGCGGTTCGTGCTAGAGGGGGAGGGGGGCGGCACTGCCGCGCTCCTCGTTTTCCCGTCCCGGACGTCTCCGTTGACCCTGACACAGTCCCATGATGCCCCGCAGGCGCCGCCGCGGCCGATCACGCATACGGCGGTGCTCGCGATCGCGCTGCCCATCGTCGCGGCCAACATTTCCACGCCGCTGATCGGTATCGTCGACACCGCGATCATCGGACAGCTCGGCGACGCCTACTACATCGGCGCGATCGCCATCGGCGCGCTCATCTTCAACTTCCTCTACTGGGCGTTCGCCTTCCTGCGCATGGGAACGACCGGGTTCACCGCCCAGGCGGCCGGCGCGGGCGACGCGGACGAGATGCGCGCGGTTCTCGGCCGCGCCCTCCTGGTCGCGGCGGGCGCCGGTGCGGCACTCGTCGTGCTGCAGGGTCTGATCGGCTGGCTGTCCTTCGAGATCATCGACGCCTCTGCGGATGTCGAGCGGCACGCGCAGACCTATTTCGCGATCCGGATATGGAGCGCGCCCGCGGCCCTTTTCAATTTCGCCGTGCTGGGATGGTTCATAGGCTTGGGCCGGACCGGCATCGGCCTGTCGCTGCAACTGGTTCTCAACATCACGAACATCGTGCTCGACGCGGTGTTCGTGCTGTGGCTCGACATGGGGGTGAGCGGCGTGGCGCTCGGCACGGTGATCGCGGAACTGACCGCGGCCGGTGCGGGGGCGGTTGCGATCCGCTACGAACTGGGACGCCGCGGCGGGGACTGGGACTGGGCGCGGATCCGGGATCCCGGCCGCCTCCGCCACACCATGGCGGTGAACGGCGACATACTCGTGCGCACATTGTGCGTCCTGTTCGCGTTTTCCTTCTTCACCGCCCAGTCGGCCAAGGAGGGCGATATCGTGCTCGCGGCCAACACGGTGCTGATGAACCTCGTGTCGCTGAGCTCCTACCTGCTGGACGGTTTCGCCTATGCCGCGGAAACGCTCGCCGGTCAGGCCCTGGGCGCGCGCAGCCGGGCCCGGTTTCACCGGGCGGTGATCGTGTCGAGCCTCTGGTCGGGGGTGATCGCGGTGATCGTCTGCCTCGTCTTCTTCGTGTTCGGACAGGCCATGATCGAGGCCATGACGGTGAACGAGGAGGTGCGCGAGACGGCGCGGGCGTATCTCTTCTGGGCGGCGATCAGTCCGGTCGTGGGCGTCGCCTGCTTCCAGCTCGACGGCGTCTATATCGGCGCCACGCGGACCCGGGACATGCGCAACTACATGCTGCTGAGCGTCGTCCTGTATCTCATCGCCTGGTGGACGCTGACACCGATTCTCGGCAATCACGGCCTGTGGATCGCGATCATGATCCTTCTCTCCGCGCGCGGCGTCACGCTGGGCTACCGCTATCCCGCGCTCCTGAGAGACCTGTTCGGAAATCGGGACACCTGACGCGAGCAAGATCGCCGGCCAACCGGTATCCGGTCCGCGACCGGGGCTCTCCCGACCCCAATGGGCCCCGGATCGGGGTCCGGGGCTTCGGGGGGTGAAGTTTCCGAAGCTTATGGTTCAGGCTTTTCGCTAGGCTTGGGGGGCACCAGGGCAAATGCATCCTGCCCCCTCCCACCGAAGTCCTGACGAAAGTCAGGACCCATTGGCCGCGGATGTATCACCGCCTGCGGCTGGGCCCCGGATCGGGGTCCGGGGCTTCGGGGCGGAGTTTCCGAAGCTTATGGTTCAGGCTTTACGCTAGGCTGGGGAGGAACCAGGGCAAATGCATCCTGCCCTCTCCGACCGAAGTCCTGACGAAAGTCAGGACCCATTGGCCGAGGATGATTCACCGCCCGCCGCTGGGCCCCGGATCGGGGTCCGGGGCTTCGGGGGGTGAAGTTTCCGAAGCTTATGGTTCAGGCTTTACGCTAGGCTGGGGAGAGCCAGAGCGCAAGCATGTCGCCCCTCCCACCGAAGTCCTGACGAAAGTCAGGACCCATTGGCCGCGGATGTGTCACCGCCCGCCGCTGGGCCCCGGATCGTGTCCGGGGATGCGGCGTCGCTGTGCGGAAGGGCGGGCGGTTAGGGGCTGCAGGCGGGCGGCTTAGAGGATGTCGAGGACGTTTTCCGGGGGGCGGCCGAGGGCGGCCTTGTCGCCGGAGACGACGATGGGGCGTTCGATCAGGATGGGATTGGCAGACATGGCGGTCAGAAGCGCCTCGTCGTTGAGGCTCGCATCTCCCAGTTCCAGTTCCTTGTAGACCTTCTCACCCTTGCGCATGATGTCCCGCGGTCCGAGGCCGAGCTTGGCGAGAATGTCCTTCAGTTCGTCCGCGCCAGGCGTGTCCTGAAGGTATTCGACGACGACCGGCTCGACACCGTGTTCCTTCAGAAGATTGAGCGTCTGTCGGGACTTGGAGCAGCGCGGGTTGTGGTAGATCGTGACGGCGTCGGTCATGACGGGCCTCCCTGAACGCGGATGACGGAAATTCGGAGCGGTTCCTTAGCACACAAACGATCGGGCGCGCCACAGCCCGGGAGCCGCCCGGTCAGTCCTGTTCGGTCCGGTCATGCAGCAGCCAGCGGCCGATGGGCTCGATCTGGCCGGCGACCATGTCGCGGCCGGTGACGAGCACCGCGCCCGCGTCGCGCGCCTGGGCCGCAAGGGCGGTGCGCGGCGGGTCGGCGACGATGTCGGCGACACGGCCGGACCTGCGCACCATGTCCTGCGTGAAAGGACTCGGGTCGCCGTCTTCCATGCCGAGCGGAGTAGCGTTGACCAGCAGGCCGAAATTGTCGTCCCCGGCCTCCCTGGCGCGGCATCTGCCGTACCGGGAAAGGCGTTCGACGGCGCGGGCGGCAAACCCCTCATCCGTGTCGGTGACGACCAGTTCCGTGCAGCCGGAACGGAGGAGCGCCTGACCGATGGCGAGGCCGGCGCCGCCGACGCCCGCGAGAAGCACGCGACACCCGCCAAGCGGCACGCCCGCGGCGAGAACGGCGCGCACGAGGGCAATGCCGTCGAACTGCGCCCCGACCAGTTCGCCGGACGTGCGCCGCTTGACCGCGTTCACGCTGCCGGTAAACGCCGCGATCTCCGACAGACCGTCGAGGAAAGGCAGGATCGCCCTCTTGTGCGGCATGGTGACCATGAGGCCGTCGACGCCAGGGTCGTCGCGGACCCCGGCCATGAAGTCCGCGAGGCCTTCCGGACCGACATGGCGGACCGGCACCTCCGCCCCGCCGGCCTCGGCCTGGAGGAAGGCCTCGAGTATGGGCGGCGTGCGCACATGGGTGACCGGCGCGCCGATCATCACATACCGTCTCATGGAGGTTCGGGCGTCCTACTTGAAATGATAGATGCCGAGCTTCTCGAAGGTGGCGTAGATGCGCCTGGCGTATTCGGAAAACTCGGGATACTCGCCCAGATGCGCCGGACGGGGGCGCGGGAGATCGATCTCGATCTCGTCGACGATCGTGCCCGGGCCGTTTGACATGACCAGCACCCTGTCCGAGAGACCCACGGCCTCCTCGATCGAGTGGGTGATGAAGAGCACCGTCTTGCGGGTCTCCAGCCAGAGCATTTCCAGGTCGTGGCGGATCTGCGTGCGGGTGATCGCGTCGAGCGCACCGAAGGGTTCGTCCATCAGCAGCATGGACGGTTCGTGAACCAGCGCACGGGCGATGGAGACGCGCTGGCGCATGCCGCCGGAAAGCTGGCGGGGATAGCGCTCCTCGGCGCCGGTGAGGCCGAGACGCTCGAACAGGGCGGCGGCCCGGTCCAGCGTCGCGGCCCGGTCGAGCCCCCGGATCTCCTGCTGCAGCATGACGTTTGCGAGAGCGGTGCGGAACTCCAGCAGCAGGTGGTCCTGGAACACGATGCCGACCTCGGAGATCGGATCCGTGAGTGGCTTGCCGTCGACTTCCACCGTGCCTTCGCTGATGGGTTCGAGGCCGGACACCAGAAGCATGGTCGTGCTCTTGCCGCATCCGGAAGGCCCGATCAGGCTTACGAACTCACCCGGTTTTATGTCGAGGTCTATGGGTCCCAGGGCATGGACCGCGCCCGCGCCCGAGCCGTAGACCTTGCTCATGCCCCTGGCGACGATGGACGCGCCGGCGCCGTCCGCCCGATCGGGGATGCCCTGTGACCTTGACCCGACCACGGCCGCGCCTCCTTCGAAACTGTCCATTCTGTTCATCTGTTCGCTGCCTATTGTGACACAAAGGCGGCGGCCGTGCGGACCCGCACGCGACGCCGCGGAAAAATCAGGCCTGACGCGCCCAGGGCATGGCCAGCCATTCGACGAACGCAAGTCCGCCGTTGAAGATCAGGGCGACGATGGCCGCCGCGATCAGCCCGCTGAACATGAGGGTCATGTCCATGAAATCGGACGCGCGCATGATCATGTAGCCGAGGCCCTGGTTCGAGGCGATGAACTCGGCGATGATCACGCCCTCCACCGCCTTGACGATGCCGATGCGCATGCCCGCGAAGATGTGGTTCATGGAAGCAGGCAGACGGATGTAGCGGAACGTGTGCCAGGGGCTCGCGCCCATGGATCTCGTTATGTAGTAGAGCCTCGGGTCGATCGCCCGGAAGCCCGACATCGAGTCGACGAGCACCGGGAAGAAGCACATCAGGAAAACGATGAGCACCGAGGCGAGCGGCCCGATGCCGAACCAGACGATGAGGATCGGTCCGATGACCGTCTTCGGCATTATGTTGAGAAAGACGATGACGGGATAGAGACCGCGCTCCATGGCCCCGACCGAGACGATGAGCAGGGCGAGCGGCACCGCGATGAGAATGCCGAGCACGAAGCCCCCGAGCAGCGTGACCGACGTCGCCCACGCGTGGCCGGCGATCAGCACGAAATCCGTGAAGAGGCGCGCGATGAAATCCGTCGGCTTCGGCACGAGCCACAGCGGCACGTCGAACACGCGGATGGCCGCTTCCCACGCGGCGAGGAAGATCACCACGGAAATGGCCGGGTAGAGGATGTAGGACATCCATTCCAGCCGGATGGCGGGGGCGGCATCGGCCGTCTGGGCGGTGGCGTCGGTCGAGGTCACGAGACTGTCCTGGTGCGTTGGGTGCGGACGGGCCGGCAATGCTGCTGCCGACCCGCCCGCGAGGGAGTAGGTTTATCCGCGCGTCAGGTCACGGACAGAGAACCGTTTCCGCCGGCAGGTAGTCCAGCGTGTAGTAGTTGGTGATCGGCTTGGAGGAATCGAAGTTCATCGCCGTCGTCATGACGTCGTAGATGTTCGACCAGGTCGCATCGTCGGTCACGCCGATCTTGTCGCCCGACCCGCCGGGGCAGACGGACGAGAAGCTGTAGGCGGAGCTCTTCATGAGCGCTTCCTTTGACTTCTGGGCTTCCGGGAAGACGGCCTTCAGCGCATCGACGGCGGCTTCGGGATCCTCGATCGCGGCCTGCCATCCCTTCAGCGTCGCCTTGATGAAACGCTTGTAGAGGTCCGGGTTGGCGGCGAGCTTGTCCTCGCGCGCGATGAGACTGAGGCTCACCAGCGGTACGCCGTTATTGTAAAAGTACATATTGCCGGCCTTGATGCCCTGCGCGGCAAGCGGGACGACGGTGTTCTCGGGCGTTTCGGCGACCGCATCGATCTGGCCCGACGTGAGCAGGCCGAGCGTCGCATTCTGCGCCGCCGACACGATCTCGACATCGGATTCCTTGATGCCGTTTGCCTTCAGGAAGACGGGCATGAGCGGAACCATCGCGGATTTCGGCGGCACGGAGATCTTCTTGCCGATCAGGTCCTTGGGCTCCTTGATGCCGGACTTCTCCAGGAACTGGATGCCGAACTGGCCGGACTTCCAGATCGTGGAGATGATCTTGATGGGCGCGCCCTTGGACGCCACGTTGAGGGCCGCGCCCGCATCGGCGAAACCGAGTTCGGACTGGCCGGTGGCGACAAGCTGGGCGGCGACGGACGACCCGCGGCCTTCCTCGAGTTCGACGTCGAGCCCCTCGTCGGCATAGAAGCCCTTCTGCTTGGCGAGCGCAAAACCGAGATGGGCGGTGTCGGCCGTCCAGTTCATGGTCATCTTGATCTTGTCGGCGGCGCTGGCGCCGACAGGTGCGAGCGCGATCGACGCGGCGGCCGCGATGGCGAGGATGTTCAGTGATTGCTTCATGTCTACCTCCCTGGGTGTTGCAATCCGTTTTCTTCTCTCAAGCGTTCGACGGGGCGTTTTGCCTCCGTTCAGTGCTCCCGCCGCCAAGGCAGAAGCAGTCTCTCCAGCAGGTTGACGCCGTAGCTGAGGATCACGCCGATCCCCGACCCGACCACCAGCGTGGCGAAAATGAGCGACGTGTCGGAGGCCGTCATCGCGCGCAGGACGATGTATCCCAGACCCGTCTTGGAATTCAGGAGTTCGACGACGATCACCACGGTGACGGCGACGACGATGGTGATGCGGCAGCCCGACAGGATGTAGGGCATGGCCGTGGGCAGCTGGATCAGACGGAAGGTCTGCCACCATGACGCACCGGTCGACCGGCTGAGGTAATAGACGCGACGGTCGACGGACTTGAACCCGACCACGCTGTCGACCAGCACGGGGAAGAACGTGATCAGCGACGTCAGCAGGACCTTGGGAAAATCTCCAAAGCCGAACCACACGAGCATGAGCGGCGCGAGGGTGATCTTCGGCAGGCCCTGGATGAAGACCACGAGCGGATAGAGCAGGCGTTCGCAGGCCCGGTAATTGGCGATCAGATACCCCAGGATGACGCCGGGGATGGCACCGGCCAGGAAACCGTAGATGATCATCTGGGTGGTGATGAGCCCGTGATAGCCGAGCCGGCCACGCTCCTCGACGATGCGAAGCAGAAAATCCGACGGTGCGGGCAGCACGAAAACCGGGATGTCGAAACCGCGCACGACGGCCTCCCAGACGACGAGCAGTCCGGCGAACCAGAGCGCGGGTTCGGCCACCTTGCGGAACGTGCCGACGTCATTCATGAGCCCGCCCCCCTGGCGAGGCCGGCTTCGGCGGGTGTCTCGCCGGCGCCAACAAGACGGCGCTGGCGGGCGCGAAGCGGCCAGACCGAAGCGACCTCTTCGGCAGCCTGACGGAGTTCGCGTCCGAGTTCCTCGTAGCGGTCGGGACCGATCCGCAACACCGGCCCGGCGACACTGATCGTGCCGGCGACGGGGGCGTCGGTGATGTCGTTGGCGTAAAAGGGCACGGCAATGGCCGCGGTCCCCGCTTCGGCCTCCTCGATCGCCGTCGCATATCCCTGTTCACGCGTCGCCGCGAGATGGGCGCGAAGCTCGTCGACATCGGAAACGCTGTCGGGTCCGAGGGGGCGGACGCTGCCGAACCCGCGGGCACACACGATGCGCAGAGCCTCCGCCTCCGGCAGGGTGGCCAGCCATGCCTTGCCGTTGGCCGTGGCGTGGAGGACGATTTCCTGACCCATGTCGGGGTCGTAGCGAAGGCTCGCCGTCGCCCCCTGCGCGCGCGCGACCCAGACGAGGTCCTCGCCCTCGACGATGGCCAGGCGACAATACTCCCTGGTGCGCCGGGCGAGCCGGTCAAGCACCGCCTGGACGATGTCCGGCACGGCGCGGGCGTCGAGATTGCGGAAAGCGAGCGTGCTGAGACGCAGGGAGAGCGCGTAGTTCTGGCTGGCCGGGTCCTGGACCACCCAGCCCCGCCTGACGAGCGTGGAAACGATACGGTGCGCGGCGCTGACGGGCAGGCCGACACGCTCGGCCATGTCGGTCAGTTCGACCGGCTCGGACTCCCCGGCGAGCACCTCGATGAGGCTCAGGCAGCGATCGACAGCTGCAACCATGCGACGTTTCCTCTCGTTTTCAACATTATTATAGAAACCAATTCAAAATTGGAATAGGTTTCCAAAATTAATTTCTGACGATTCAGACACGCGGCCGACGGGCGGCCACGGGACAGGAAGGAAACGGGAATGAGCCTGGCTGGCGAAGGCGCAGTTGCGATCTGGCACGACATCGCCCCTGAGGGACGCGAGGAATTCTATTCCTGGCACGGGCGCGAGCATATGCCGGAAAGGGTGAGCATTCCGGGCTTCCTGCGCGGGCGGCGCTATGTCGGCAAGGACGCGGAACTCGAGTTCTTCAACCTCTACGAGGCCGACACGGCCGAGACGCTGACCGGCAGGGAGTACAAGGCGCGGGTGGACAACCCGACACCGTGGACCCTGTCGACGGTGCGGCATTTCCGCAATGTCGCCCGCTCGATCTGCCGGGTGGCCGGGTCCTTCGGGTATGGCGGGGGCGGCCTTGCCGCGACGTGGCGCTACGACGTGGGCGACGACGACACCGAACTGCACATTGCGGAACTGACGCGCATCATCCTGCCCGGCATCGCCGACCGGCCAAGCATCGCGGGCGCGCACCTGCTCGTCGCAAACGAAGAGGCGAGCTCCGTCGGCAACTCGGAGAGCGAGGCGCGCGGCGAACCGAACAAGGTGCCCCGGTGGATCGTCATCGTGGAAGGCTGGGGCGACGAAGCCGACTTTGCCGAAACCTGCAGGACCGCGCTGTCGGACGAGGTCTTGTCGGCCGCCGGTGCACAGACACCGACAAAGCTCGATTTCTACCGGTTGCAGGCCACCTGCAGCGATCCCGAACTGCCCCATCCCGGCTGGCACGGCTAGCCGGCCGCTCGCGCCGGCGCATTCACGGCAGGGGACGGGTGGCGGGTTCAATCTTGCTTGACAACATACCAACCAGTCGGTATGTACCGATCGTCACGTCCTTGACGTTACGCGCAATCAGCACCGCCTACACGGGAGCGCATGCATGGCCAGGGCCGGAAAACCGGACGCAAGATCGAAACTGCTCGATGCCGCCCTCACCGTCATACGGACGAAGGGATATTCGGCGACGACGGTCGACGAACTGTGCGCCGCGGCCGGCGTCACCAAAGGGGCGTTCTTCCATCATTTCCGGAGCAAGGACGATCTCGCCGTGGCGGCTGCCGACCACTGGTCGGAGACGACGGGCGCGTTGTTCGCCCAGGCGCCCTACCACGACCACGACGACCCGTATGACCGGGTTGTCGGCTATCTCGAATTCCGCAAGGCCCTGCTCCAGGGCGGCGTCCCGGATTTCACCTGCCTGGTGGGCACCATGCTGCAGGAAACCTTCGATACCAGCCCCGCCATACGGTATGCCTGCGACCGTTCCATAAGCGAGCACGCGGGCAGGCTCGAGGCCGATATCCGCCAGACGCTGGAGCGCCGCGGCCTGACACCCGACTGGACGCCGGCCTCCCTCGCGCTGCACACCCAGGCCGTCCTCCAGGGCGCCTTCATTCTCGCCAAGGCCAGGGGCGGTCCGGCCATCGCCGCCGACAGCATCGATCATCTCATCCGGTACGTGA
This sequence comes from Hyphomicrobiales bacterium, assembly GCA_965227875.1. GTDB lineage: Bacteria > Pseudomonadota > Alphaproteobacteria > Rhizobiales > JAJFHC01. The sequence goes on along the minus strand of OZ245783.1, from coordinate 2,691,883 downwards.
AGGCGGTCCTCGCGACCCCCGACGCGGCATCGACAGCAATCCCCAACCCCTGAGGAGTGTCCCCCATGGACGACATCACCCCTTTTCTCTGGTTCGACGGCAATGCCGAGGAAGCCGCCGAATTCTACGTGGGCCTCTTCCCCGACAGCCGGATCGACCACGTCATGCGCTCGCCGGCCGACAATCCCGCAACCGCCAAGGGCGAGGTGGTCGTGGTCGAATTCACCCTGAACGGGCGAAAGTTCGCCGGACTCAACGGCGGTTCGACGTTCAGGTTCAGCGAAGCGGTTTCCTTTGCCATCGACTGCAAGGACCAGGACGAGGTCGACCGGTACTGGGCGGCCCTGACCGCCAATGGCGGCGAACCGAGCCAGTGCGGCTGGTGCAGGGACCGCTTCGGGCTGTCCTGGCAGGTCGTGCCACGACGGCTGAAGGAGCTCATGGCGAGCGACGACGCGGACGCCGCCGAACGCACCATGCAGGCGATGCTGACCATGACCAAGATCGACGTCGCCGCGCTCGAAGAGGCCGCCGCGGCCTGACCCGCGCAACACAGAAGGAAACGTCTCATGAGTTACTTTGACGGCTTTGTGATTCCGGTGCCGACGGAAAACCGGGAGAAGTTCCGCGAACATGCAAGGCTCGCCGACACGGTGTTTCTCGAAATGGGAGCCCTGCGCATCGTCGAATGCTGGGGAGACGACGTCCCGGAGGGCAAGCAGACCGACTTCCGCAGGGCCGTCGACGCGGGCAATGACGAAACGGTCGTCTTTTCCTGGGTCGAATGGCCGGACAAGGCCACGCGCGACGCGGCAATGGCCCGCATGAACGAGATGATGAGCGATCCCGCGAAGCTCGACCCGCGTTTCGACCCTGAAAAGAACCCCATGCCCTTCGACGGCAAGCGTCTGATCTATGGCGGGTTTTCCCCGCTCGTCGACATCAGGCCCTGAACCGTTCCGCGAACACAGGAAAGAGCATATGACAGAGAAGACGATCACCGTCGAGACGCGCGTGAAGGCGCCAGTCGACGAGGTCTGGCGCGCCTATACGACGCCGGCGGACATCATGCAGTGGAACGCGGCCTCGGAGGACTGGCACACGACCGCCGCGCGGGTGGACCTGCGCGTCGGCGGCACGTTCTCCTCGCGGATGGAAGCGAAGGACGGAAGCATGGGTTTCGACTTCGAAGGCACCTACACGTCGGTGGTTCCCAACGAACGTCTCGCCTATGCCTTCGGAGACCGGACCGCCGAGGTCGATTTCATCCCGCAGGATGACGGCGTGCTCGTACGGGTAAGTTTCGAGGCGGAGACCGAACATTCCCTGGAGCAGCAACGCGACGGCTGGCAATCGATCCTCGACAGTTTCGGCCGTCACGTGGAAGCGAAGACCGCCGGCGCCTGAGACCTGTCCGCGCTGTCTCCGTCACCCCCTCGGATTTCAAGGGGAAGTTGGACGTCGGCAAGGTCCGAGTGCGTTCGATGACGTACGGCAGCCTGGGCCCTGACTTTCGTCAGGGATTCGGGTGCGACAGGGATACGGTTGCGACAGGGGTTCGGTTACGACAGGGATAGGGTTGCGACGGGGATACGGTCGTGTCCGGGCATTCGTGGAGATGTCGTGTGCCGGGAAAGGTGTTGCAGGCCGGCGTCAGAGCCAGCGGTCGACGCCGGTGCCCACCGCATCCGAGATGTGGCCGTATCCCGCTTCGTCCAGGCAGCGGTCGAGCCCGCGCACGATGCGCGCCGGCAGGCGCGGCCCCTCGAAGACCATGGCGGTGTAGAGCTGGACCAGGCTGGCACCGGCCCGGATCTTCTCGAAGGCGTCTTCGGCGCTGGCGACGCCGCCAACACCGACCAGCGGCAGGCCGCCACCGGTCGCCCGGTAGAAGCGTGCAAGCACCCTCGTGGACAGATCGAAGAGGGGTTTTCCCGACAGCCCGCCCGCCTCCTGTGCATGCTCACCGCCCAGGTCGTCCCGCGACAGGGTGGTGTTGGAGATCACCAGACCCTCGACGCGCCCGGGCGCGCAGGCGGCCACATGCTCGATCTGTTCGCGGGTGAGATCCGGCGCCACTTTCAGGAACATGGGCTTGATCCCGGTGCGGGTGGCGGCGAGTTCGTCACGTTTTTCGTTGAGGCGCGCAAGCAGCGTTTCAAGCTCCTCGCCATCCTGCAGCCCGCGCAGGCCGGGGGTGTTGGGCGAGGAAATGTTGACCGTGAAATAGCGCGCAACGTCGTAGAAGGTCTCAAGCCCGCTGACGTAGTCCGCGACCCGGTCGCGGCTGTCCTTGTTGGCGCCGATATTCACACCGACGATGCCGCGCCCCTTGCGCGACTTGAGCCGATCGAGGGCCGCGGCATGGCCGCGATTGTTGAATCCCATCCGGTTGATGACCGCACCGTGCTGCTCCAGACGGAACAGCCTCGGTTTGGGATTGCCCTCCTGAGGCCGCGGGGTCACGGACCCCACTTCGCAGAAACCGAAACCGAGCGACAGCACCGCATCCGGGACTTCCGCGTCCTTGTCGAAGCCGGCGGCGAGCCCCAGGGGGTTGGGGAAGTCGATCCCGGCGACCGTCGATGCCAGACGCCGGGAGATGTCCGGACGAGCGCGCGGGTGCAGGCCGGATGCGAGCGCCGTGATCGCAAGTCCGTGCGCCTGTTCCGGATCGAACCTGAAGAGCAGCGGGCGGACCAGCGAGAACATCTGCGTTCAGTCCCCGTCCGCCAGGTCCGGGAAAACGTGCGCACCGTCGCTTCCCAGCGGCAGGGCCACGACCCTGGCCGCGGCAGCGACATCGAGATGGCCGTAGAGATGAGGGAAGAGATCACCGCCGCGGGACGGTTCCCAGGCCAGGGCATCGCCGAGAGCGTCCGCATCGACCTGCACGAGCACGAGATCATCCCGTCCCGCGAAATGCCGGCGCGCGGTCTCGGCCACCTGGGCGGAAGTCGAGAAATGGATGTATCCGTCTTCGAGATCCACGGGCGCGCCTTCGAACCGGCCCTGCGCCATGGCCTCGTCCCATTCGGCCCGCGAACAGATCTTGTAGACGGCTCTTCCCATCACGCGGCAAGTTCACCGGCGAGGGCGCGCGAGATGAGCGCGCGGGTCTCGTCGACACCGTAGAGGGCGGCGAAGGAGCCGAACCGCGGCCCCTGGCTCTGCCCGAGCAGAACTTCGTATAGGGCCCGGAACCAGTCGCGCAGGTTCTCGAACTCGTGTGCCTTGCCAACCTCGTAGACGGCGGTCTGGATGGTTTCCGCGTCGGCGTCGGCCGCCAGCCCGCCAAGCCTCTCTTCCAGGTCCCGCAGGGCGGCTTCCTCGCGCGCGTCCGCGGCACGGAACTGCTTGGTGGGGGCGACGAAGTCCTCGAAATAGTTCACGGCGTAGCCGACCATGCGGTCGAGATCCGGATGGGTCTCGGGCGACGTACCCGGCGCATAGCGGGTTATGAACCCCCAAAGGACGGCCGGATCGTGGGCATTGCTCGCGCTGACGAGGTTGAGAAGGACGTTGAAACTGATGGAGATCTCGCTGGCCGGCGGCGATCCCGCGTGGATGTGCCAGACCGGATTGCCGAGCTGTTCCTTCGGATCCTGTTCGGGATACTTCGCCAGGAAGGTGAGATATTCGTCGACGTTCTTCGGAATGACGTCGAAATAGAGCCGCTTCGCCTTGCGCGGTCCCTGGTACATGTAGAGCGACAGGCTCTCAGGCGAGGCGTAACGAAGCCACTCGTCGATGGTGAGCCCGTTGCCGCGCGACTTGGAGATCTTCTCGCCGTTCTCGTCGAGGAAGAGTTCGTAGTTGAACCCTTCCGGCGGGCGGCCGCCGAGGGTCGCGCAGATCCGGCTCGACAGCTTGACCGACTCGATGAGGTCCTTGCCCGCCATCTCGTAGTCCACGCCGAGGGCGGCCCAGCGCATTGCCCAGTCCGCCTTCCACTGGAGCTTGCAGGCCCCGCCCGTGACCGCCACGTCGACGGTCTCGCCGCTGTCGGGATCCTCGTAGGACACCGTACCGGCGGACACGTCCCGCGCGATGATCGGCACCTGGAGCACACGGCCGGTGCGGGGACATACGGGCAGGAAGGGGCTGTAGGTCGCACGGCGTTCCGGCCCGAGCGTCGGCAGGACGATCTCGAGCACCGCGTCGTAACGCTCGAGCACCTTCATCAGCGTCTCGTCGAAGCGGCCCGAGGCGTAGCAGTCGGTCGCGCTGTAGAATTCGTATTCGAAGCCGAAGGCGTCGAGAAAGCTGCGCAGACGTGCATTGTTGTGGCGGCCGAAGCTGTCATGGGTGCCGAAGGGATCGGGCACGGCAGTCAGCGGCTTGTCCAGATGCGGCTCGATCAGTTCCTTGTTGGGAATGTTGTCCGGCACCTTGCGCAGGCCGTCCATGTCGTCGGAGAAGCAGATGATCCGGCTCGGGATATCGCACAGCACGGAAAAGGCATGACGCACCATGGACGTCCGCGCCACCTCGCCGAAAGTGCCGATATGCGGCAGGCCGCTGGGACCGTATCCCGTCTCGAAGATGATCTCCTCGGGTGGCTGCTTGGCTTTTTCAATCCGCTTGAGGATCTTGCGGGCCTCTTCGAAAGGCCATGCCTTGCTGTCGGCGGCCGCTTCGCGCAGGCTGTCTGAAAGGGTGTCTGTCATTTGATTGGACCAGTGTGATCGTCGCGGATTGCGGCGGAAACTATGGAACGGCGCCGTTCCAGTCAATGGACATGATGGACGCGGGAGATAGGCATCCCATTCACGGGCACAGACCGTATAGTGTCGCCGATGGAAACGGGTCTGAAATCCGATTCGCCGGAGGCATCCGGCCTCGCCGCGCTGCCCGCCGGCCTCGTGCAGGCGGGCCTCGGGGCGCGCGTGTCGGGCGACGGCGGCCGAACCGACGTGATCGATGCGGGCGAGGCCCTTCGCAGACTCGCCGCGTCGCCGCATCTCGTGTGCCACCGCACCTTTCTCGTCAACCGCCTGGCGGCCTGTGCCCGGTCGGCAGCCGGCCGGCGGGCGGATGCCGCGCAGATGGCGCATTTCGATGTTGCCGAGCTCTTCACCTTCGTCCGGCCTGCCCAGATGGCGCTGCCCTCGCCAGGCGCGCTTGCCGAGGCCTGCGCCGTTCCACGCGATGCGCGTGAAGGCGACCTTCTGCGTGTGATCGCGGACACGCTGCTCGGTGATCTGTCCTCGCCCGGCTATCCCCATCTCCGCGAAGCCCGCCAGATCGCGTCCACTCTCGACAGCGCGGGCTGGCCATGGGGGCCATACGTTCTCGCCGCACTGGAGGCCAATCCGCACAGCCGCGACGGACCCGATGCCGGGCTCGGTCTCAATGTCTGGGACAGGATCGAGGACTGGGAGGACCACGGCCCGGTGCCGCCGCCGGGCAGCAGACCGGTGTCCCGCGAGGAGGCGGTGGGACAGCTCGAAGCCGCGCTCGGCGGCGGCGCGGAGCTGCGGGAAAGCCAGCGCGCCTACGCCGGCGACGTCGCGGGGATGTTCGCGGCCAAGGAACGGCCGGGCCAGGGCGCGGTGCTGCTGGCGGAAGCGGGGACGGGGCTCGGCAAGACGCTCGGCTATCTCGCCCCGGCGAAACTCTGGGCGGCGCGCAACAAGGGCAGCGTCTGGGTCTCCACCTATACCAAGAACCTGCAACGCCAGCTCGAGCAGGAAAGCATGTTTCTCTATCCGGACCCGGCAGACCGCGCCGGCAAGGCCGTGATCCGCAAGGGCCGCGAGAATTACATGTGCCTGCTCAATTTTGCCGAACGCACGGGGCAGCTGACCCGGGCCAACCGGACGGGCCTCACTTTCGCCGCGCTGATCGCCCGCTGGGCGCGCTACAGCCGCGACGGCGACATGGTGGGCGGCGATTTCCCGGCCTGGCTCATTCCGCTTTTCGTCGAAACGGGCGACGGGCGCGCCGGCCCGCCCGCCACGCCCATGGGCCTGGGGCTGACCGACCGGCGCGGCGAGTGCATCTACAGCGCCTGCCCGCACTACCGGAAATGTTTCATCGAACGCGCCGCCCGCAGGGCGCGGCGGGCGGAAATCGTCATCGCGAACCATGCCTTCGTCATGGCCCAGACGGCGGTGGACAGGGCGCTGGCGTCGTCTCGCGCCGACCGCCCGGCGGCGGCCGGCGAAACCGGGGAAGAGGAAACGATCGGCAACGGGCAGAGACTGGTCTTCGACGAGGGCCACCATGTCTTCGACGCCGCCGACAACGCGTTCTCCGCCCACCTGACGGTGCTCGAAACCACGGAAATGCGTCGCTGGATCCGGGGACCCGAAGGCGGACGGCGCCGGGGACGCGGCCTGATCGACCGCGCGGGCGACCTCGTGGGCGAGGACAAGACCGCCGAGACCAGCCTCCAGGAGGCAATCCGCGCGGCCGCCGACCTGCCCGGGCCGGGCTTCATGCAGCGCATCGAGGCGGACGCGCCCGCCAATGCCGGGGAGCGTTTCTTCGCGCTTGTCCGCCAGCAGGTCCTCGCCCGCACCGAGCGGCAGGGCAGCTTTTCGCGCGAAACCGAATGCCATCCACTGGTCGACGGGGCCGCCGAGGCCGCGGAGGCGTTCGGCGCGTCCATCGGAGCTGTGGCCGAACCGCTCAAGAGGCTGGCGGCCGCGCTCCTGTCGCGCCTCGACGGCGAGGCCGACGAACTGGAGACCGCGGAACGGGTGCGCATCGAGTCGGTGGTGCGCAGCCTTCGCCGGCGCAGCGAGCTCACACTGACGGCCTGGCGCGGCATGCTCGAGACCCTCGCCCGAGACCCCGACCCGGATTTCGTCGACTGGTTCGCGGTCGAGATGAACTACGGCCGCGAGTTCGACACCGGAATGCATCGCCACTGGGTCGACCCGAGCCTGCCTTTCGCCGAAACCATACTCGAGGAGGCCGACGGCGTGCTCATCACGTCGGCCACCCTTCGCGACCGGCCGCCGGACGCGCCGGACGACTGGCAGAACGCCGAGGCCCGCACCGGCGCCAGCCATCTGGCGCTGCCCGTGAAACGTCTGTCCTTCACCTCGCCGTTCGACTATGGCGAGCAGGCGCGGATTCTGGTGGTCACCGATGTCGACCGTAACGACAGCAGCCAGACCGCGGCGGCCATGCGCGAGCTCTTCCTCGCCGCGGGCGGCGGCAGCCTCGGCCTGTTCACGGCGATCCATCGCCTGCGCGCCGCGCACGAAAAGCTGCTCGCCCCGCTTGCCGAGGCCGGACTGCCGCTTTTCGCGCAGCACATCGACCCGATGGACACGGGCACGCTCGTCGACCTGTTCCGTGCGGAGAAGAACGCATGCCTCCTTGGCACGGACGCCGTGCGCGACGGGGTGGACGTACCCGGCGACAGCCTGCGGCTCATCGTCTTCGACCGGGTGCCGTGGCCCAAACCGACCATACTCGAACGCCGGCGGCGCGAACGGTTCGGCGGCGCGCGCTACCAGGACATGATGACGAGGCTCAAGCTGCAGCAGGCCTTCGGGCGGCTCATCCGCCGGCGGACCGACCGCGGCGTGTTCGTGGTCCTCGACTCGCGGCTGCCGACCCGCCTGACGACCGCCTTCCCCGACGAGGTCGAGGTGCAGCGCATAGGCCTCGTCGACGCTATCGAGGAAACGCGGACCTTTCTCCAAAACAGGCCTTGCTGAATCCGGACGCAATCTCTAGTTTCCAGCACCGTTCGACAGCGAGGCGGAAAACCGCCCTTCAGGAGATGCGAATGTCGCAGACAATCAATCATCATCAGGCGCTCATCTACGTGATGGTCACGATCTCTGCCGTGGACCGCAGCATGAACGACGAAGAGTTCGCGCGGATCGGCAGCGTCACGCGCAACCTGCCGATCTTCCGTGATTTCGACCAGGAGCGGCTTCTGCATACCGCGCGCGAATGCGGGGACATCCTGTCGGAAGACGGCGGCCTCGACGCGGTCCTGACCCTGGCGGCCGAAGCGCTGCCGGTCCATCTCCACGAAACCGCCTACGCGCTCGCCGTCGAGGTGGCCGCCGCAGATCTCAGCGTGCAGCAGGAGGAACTGCGGCTTCTGCAGATGCTCCGCGACCGGTTCAATCTCGACAAGCTCGTCTGCGCCGCCATCGAGCGCAGCGCCCGCGCCCGTCACGCCGTCCTGAAGGACTGAAGCCACCGGCGCGTCCCGCGTCCGGGGCCGGTGCGTTCAGGCATCACCGCTCCGCGACGAAGTCCCGGATCGCATCGGCGGCGTCCCGCATGTTGCCTTCGGGCGTGTGGCCGCTCTTCCTGCGCGGCGCGAGGCCATGGTCGCCATCGGGCGCCCAGTGCAACCTGATCGCCTCCGAGAGAACATACCCCGCCACGTCCTCCCGCGTGCCAAACGGATCGCGTTCGCCCTGGCAGATGAGCGTCGGCAGGTCGATCTCCGCGAGATGCGCGGTTCTCAGTTTCTCCGGCTTGCCGACGGGGTGGAACGGGTAACCGAGGCAGACGAGCCCGGCCACGGTTCCGGCAGCATGCAGGTCATGGGCGACGAGGCTGGCGACGCGCCCGCCGAGCGACTTGCCGCCGACATACAGAGCGCTGCCGGCGGCGAGATCCGCGGCCTGTTCCACCGCCGCGCGATACTCGTGGAGAAGTCTTTCCGCCCGTGGCGGGGGACGGCGCGATCCGCCGTGGCGACGGGCGTCCATGTAGGCGAACTCGAACCGCATCACCCGGATACCGCGATCGGCAAGCAGGGCGGTCATCTCCTCCATGAAGGGACTGTCCATAGCCGCGCCAGAGCCGTGGGCCAGCAACAGCGCCGCGGCGGCGGACCGCGGTCCGTCGTCCAGCAGGGTCGGGATATATTCACCGTTCATGTCCGTGGATGCCTCGCTCATCGTCAGGGGGGCGCTCGCGTGCTTGTGACACCCGGCGCACTGGCGCGGATGGCGGATTCACGCCATATAGGCACCATGGGCGATCTTACAGGTCAAATCGGTGACGGTCCTCTCCGGCTGGGCGTTTTCTTCGGCGTCCTCGTCGGCATGGCGCTGCTCGAACTCCTCCTCCCGATGCGGGATCTCGAGGCCCCCAAGACCAGGCGTTGGCTCACGAATTTCGCCATCGTCGGCCTCGACACGGCCATGCTCAGGCTGCTCTTCCCCATCCTCGCGGTCGGTGTCGCCGCGGAAGTGACCCGCCGCGGATGGGGCCTGTTCTCGCTGGTGGACCTGCCGGTCTGGTTCGAAGCCTTGATCTGCGTCATCCTGCTCGACCTCGCGATCTATGGCCAGCATGTGGCGTCTCACAAGATCCCCCTCCTCTGGCGGGTCCACAAGGTGCATCACAGCGACCGCGACATCGACGTGACGACGGCCATCCGGTTTCATCCCGTCGAGATCGCGCTCAGCATGATCTACAAGTTCGCCGTCATCACCGTGCTCGGAGCGGGGCCGTGGGCGGTCCTGCTGTTCGAGGTTCTCCTGAACGCGACCGCCATGTTCAACCACGCCAATATCCGGCTTCCGGGACCGCTGGATGCTGTGGTGCGGCTTGTGGTGGTGACGCCCGACATGCACCGGGTCCATCATTCCGTGCACCGCCGCGAAACCGACTCGAACTACGGCTTCAGCCTCTCGGTCTGGGACCGGCTGTTCAGGACATATGTTCCCCAGCCTGAGGACGGGCACACGGGCATGTCCATCGGGCTGGAACAGTATCGCGATTTCAGCCCGGCACGGTTGTGGTGGAGCCTCTCCCTGCCCTTTCGCCGCGACAGACCCGACGAACCGGATCGTCAGGGAACGGACTTGTAGAGTGCAGCCGGAAAATGCCGCCGCACGAGGCGGGCATACAATCCGGACTTGCGGGTCTGTTCCAGTCCGAAATTGAGGATGCGGGCGAGGCCGAAATTGTCCTTCCGGAGCGCGATCCCCACGCCGTTGCCAAAAAAGCGCGGCTCGACATAGACCCCTTCGGAAAACCGGCAGCAGCCCCGCGACGCCTCACCTGCGAGCCAGAACCCAAGCGAAATGGCGTCTCCGAAAAGCGCGTCCACCTTTGCGGTGCGTAGCGCTTCGCGCGCATCCGCGTGGTTGTCGAAAGGCTCGATCAAGGCATCGGCGAAAAATGTCTCGAGATAGGCTTCGTGGGCCGTGCCCTTCATCACCGCGACTTTCCGGTTGCCGAGCGAGGCCGGTGTCAGCTCCACCGTGTTGCCGTCCTGACGGACGACGAAACGGGCAGGTGTGTCGTAATAACGGTCCGTGAAATGGAACCGCTTGCGGTTGTCGAGGTCGATCCTGTGGGACGCGATCGCGGCATCGGCCTTGCCCTCGGCCAGTTCGGCGGCCATCTCGTTCCAGCCGACCTGGCGGATCGTGCAGCGCACCTTGAGCGCCGTGCAGATTCCCCACGCAAGGTCGATGTTGAACCCGACAAGGACGCCCGACGCGTCGAGATAGTGGAAGGGCGGATAGTCGGTCTCGGTGATGAAACGGATCGTGTCGCGGTTGCCCAGGTCGGGCCTCGGCAGGGACCTCTCCGTGGGCCAGAAACCGGTGAGTGCCGCCCCCGTCATGTCGGGGGGGCCATCCTGTTCTTCAGCGGCGTCCGTCGCCGCTCTCCCGGTCGATCCGCCGGCATCTGCGTCCGTGCCGGCGTTCCCGCCGGTTTCGACGCCCGGTGGCGGGGGCGGCGCGGTTTCCTGGGCATGACCGGGGGCGACGGAGATGACAAGGACCGTGAAAACGGCCTGGATCGTCGCTCTCAATGCGCGCGGCGAACGCCAGACTCCCGCCGTCCTGCCGATGTGCCGCATCCAGTCCGCCATGTTCCGCATCTCCATATGCGGACCGTTATAACAAACGCATCGCAGATTGACAGAAGGAACGTGGGCGCGCCGACCGGAAATTGCGGATGCCATTGCAAAGACACGAGAATTGCCGCCTGCGGGTATCCGTCCCCTACCAATTTCGATGGTCCGGGATAAGGATTTGTTCAGCACATTTTTCTATCGTTCACGGCATGAAACCAACGCCCCCGAAACCGAAATCCGTGGACTTTGCGTCCCTTGCCGTCCTGCTGGTCGAGAACAACCGGCGCATGCGCGAACTGTTGCGTGAAATGCTGTCCGCATTCGGGGTCCCGGAGATCTGGGAAGCGGGAACGGTCGAGGAGGCCGAGCGCATCGTGACCGACAGGGAGCTCGACTTCGTGGTTCTAGACTACTTCCTGGACGGTCTTGACGGCGCCGACTTCACCCGGTTCGTGCGGCGTCGGGAAAAGGGGCTCAACCGCACCGTGCCCATCCTTCTCCTGACGGCAATGCCCAATCACAGCAAGGTCGTGAAGATGCGTGACGCGGGCGTCAACGATATCGTCGCCAAGCCGGTTTCGCCGCGGACCCTCTACACGCACATGCATCAAATCCTGGCGATGCCGCGGCCTTTCGTGATCACGCGGAACTATGTCGGCCCGTGCAGGCGCCGCAAGAAACTGGACGTCCCGCCGGAACTCGACAGGCGCCGCCGGAGAGCGGCCTGAGCCGTCGCGTCAGGCGGTTTCCTTCATGACCTCATAGGCGTCGAGCGCCCTGGTTCGGCCCTTCGAATGTTCGACGATCGGACGAGGATAGGTTTCGCCCAGGGTCACGCCCGCTTTTTCGAGCACGGCCTGCGGGGCATCCCAGGGTGCATGGATGTGCTTGTCCGGCAGTTCGCCGAGTTCGGGGACGAAGCGCCGCACGTAGTCGCCCCGGGGATCGAACTTCTCGCCCTGCAGGACAGGATTGAAGACCCGGAAGTAAGGGGCGGCATCCGCACCCGACCCGGCGACCCACTGCCAGCCCGCCCGGTTGTTGGCGAGATCCGCATCCACGAGCGTGTCTTCGAACCATTCCGCACCGTGGCGCCAGTGAACCAGCAGGTGCTTGCACAGAAGCGATGCGGCAACCATGCGCACACGGTTGTGCATCCAGCCGGTCTGCCAGAGCTGGCGCATGCCGGCATCGACCACAGGGTATCCGGTCCGGCCGCGCTGCCAGGCCCGGAGACAGCGCTCCGTGGTCTCGTCCTCGTCGGCCCAGGGGAAGCGTGCGAATTCCTCCCGGAAGGGCCGGTCGACCATTTCCGGCCAATGAAACAGCAGATGCTGGCAGAACTCCCGCCACCCGATTTCACGCAGGAACGCGTCGCCGCCCGCCTCGAGCCCGCTCCTGCGGTCGATGGTGTGACGCACCGCGTTCCAGCACTGGCGCGGACCGATCTCGCCGAAATGGAGATGCGGCGACAGGCGCGACGTCCCGTCAATCGCGGGGCGGTCGCGATCGGACTTGTAGGCCCCCATGGCCTCGTCCATGAAGTCGCCGAGACGATCCTGCGCCCCCGCTTCACCGGGGCGCCAAGGCTCCTCGAAGCCTTCGGCCCAGTTCGGGCTCTCCGGAAGCAGACCCCAGTCGCCAAGGTCGTCGGAGCCGGGCAGACGGTCCGGCACGGAGATGCTTGACGGTTCCTCGAGGCCGGATCCGATCTCGTCCGACTTCGCGAGGCAGGCCTTCCAGAAAGGCGTGAAGACGCGATAGGGCGAGCCGGCATCGGTTCCGATCTTTTCCGGTTCGAAGAACAGCGACCCGGAAAACCGTCTCGGCGTCACGTCCGTCTCCGAAAGCGCGTCGTGAAGCGCCTCCTCCTGGTCGATCAGGCCCGCATCGTATCCGCGGCAGAAGAAAATCATGTCCGCGCCCGTGTCCGCGGCCAGGCCCGGAAGGATTTCGGCTGCCTTGCCGCGGCGCAGGACCAGCCCCGCTCCCTTGTCCTGCAGCCGGTCGCGCAGCGCCTCGAGCGAACGGTGAAGCCACCAGCGCGACGCTGCACCGGGAACGGTGCCCGTGTCCGTCTGCTCGTCCAGGATGAACACCGGAATCACGGGCCTGCCGGTTTCCACGGCGCAGGTCAGCGCGGGATTGTCTTTCAGGCGCAGGTCCCTTCGGAACCAGAAGATGACTGGGCTGTCCGGCATGTGATTCCCGATCGATGACTGTCATCATCTTACGCGCCCGCACACGGTTCGGATCAACCGGCCCGGCACGCGAATGGCCGCGAGATCATCGGAAAACGGCTAGAAACTCCAGGACGCACCGAAGGTGTACACATCGGTCCGTGTGGTCCTGCCGAAGTCCGCCTCGTAGTTGACACCGAGGCTCGCCGCCTCGCCGATGCGCCAAACGATGCCGGCATCGATCCGCAGGACATCCGCGTCCGGCCCCGCAGAGATGGGCACGGTCGCCGACGGCCCTCCCGCAATCAGGCGGCCTTCGGTCCGGACAGGGTCCGTGCGGTGATTGTGAACCCAGCGTGCCTGGACGAAGGGCATCGCATATCCGGAGCCGCCTGCGGGAACGAAGGCCGTGAGAAGAGCGCCCAGGGCGGTATCGACGCGCGTATCGGCAACACGGTCATAGGCCGCGTTCAGCAGGCCGGCCCCGCTCTCGCGGAAGGCGTCGGCCTCGAGGTGCCGGAAGCCGGCGGAGGCCAGCGGCTGGACGACAAGCCAGTCGGTCACGGGTAGGTCCACGGTGATCTCGAGATCGCCGCTCACGTGCCACCCTGTCGTCGAGGCCTCGGCAATCGCGAAGACGGTGGTGTCGGCCCGGCTGTATCGATAACGGTCGAAGCCGAAGGTGACGGACGGGCTCACGACGACCGGCCCGATCACGTATTCAACGTCGAGACCAGCTTCCCGCGACCGGTAGGCGAGGCTTCCCGCCTCGGTGAAACCGGCGGGGACGGGCCTGTCCCTGGAAAGGTAGTCGGTGGTCGCGTAGGAGATCTTCAGGGCATGGCCGGCCGGAGACTGGCGCCGGGCCCACAGGGTATGGTTCGCCGCGGTCGAGGTGCTTTCCGCCAGCCCGGCGACGGCGTCCCGCGTTTCGTCGTAGAAGGAATATTCGTACCCGGTCTCCCACGCACCGGGGTCTCCGGCAAAGCCGTTGTCTTCGTCCGAGAGGGCGGGTGCGGCAACAAGAACCATCCCGGCCAGGACTGCGACCCGCCAGAACACTTCCGAGAATGTAGGCGAAGGCGGCATGGCCGGATCCGGAGGCGAACCGGCCGTCAGCCGCGCCTGATCCGCTCGTGATGGTGGATCACTTCGTCGATGATGAAGCGGATGAACTTCTCCGCGAAATCCGGATCGAGCTCTGCCTCCTCGGCAAGCCGGCGCAGCCGCTCGATCTGGCGCCCTTCGCGCCCCTTGTCGGCGGGTGGCAGATCGGCCGTTTTCTTATATTCACCGACCTGCTTGGTGAGGCGGAACCGCTCAGCGAGCAGATGAACCATACAGGCGTCGAGATTGTCGATGCTCTTGCGGAAATGCAGCAAAGTCTCGTCCGTCATTCGCGACTCCCCGTCTCCGGAACCGGCGGACAACCGGCAATCCGATACGCCCCGTTATTGTGTGTACAGCCCCGCGGCCGCGGCATGCCGGTGGAGCGGGTGAAGGGAATCGAACCCTCGTCGTCAGCTTGGGAAGCTGCTGCTCTACCATTGAGCTACACCCGCACCGGACGCTTCTCATAGCATGACCGCGAAGCAGGGTCGAATCCCGAACCAGAGGTCACGGGCGGCAGGCCAAGCCCTTGCGTTCACGCAACATTTCACGGGTTATGAAGAGGCCTAAACTTATCGTGAGTCGACTGGCATAATACTCGCTCGCACCGGGGAATATGATAGGGTCCGCGGCCATGACAGACATTCCATACCAGACGGAGACCGCCCGGCCGGCCCTGCCGTCGACCAAGTTCACGGACCCCGACGTGACCGCGAAGGGCGAGCGGAGGGCGAGCGTCGCGCTTGCCCGCCTGGATACCCTCTGGATCAACACCGGCACGCTTTGCAACATCGAGTGCATCAACTGCTATATCGAGTCGGGTCCCAAGAACGACCGCCTGCTCTACTTCACCGAAAAGGACGCGGACCGGCTTTTCGACGAGATCGCGACGCTGGGCATGGCGACCCGGGAGATCGGTTTCACCGGCGGCGAACCCTTCATGAACCCCGACATGATCGCCATGGCCGGGAACGCGCTCGGCCGCGGCTTCGAGGTGCTCGTACTGAGCAATGCGATGCAGCCGATGCAACGCCCGAAGGTCAAGGCGGGACTGCTCGACCTCCGGCAACGATACGGCGACCGGCTCACCTTGCGGATCAGCCTCGACCACTATTCGGAAAGGCTGCACGACACGGAGCGCGGACCGGGGGCGTGGGACCATGCCGTCCGGGGGCTGGACTGGCTTTCGGAGCACGGGTTTTCCGTGACGATCGCAGGGCGCACCTGCTGGAACGAGAGCGAAGAGGATTCGCGCGCCGGATATGCCCGCCTGTTCGCGGAGCGCGGCTATCGCATCGACCCCTCCGACCCGATGCAACTCGTTCTGTTCCCGGAAATGGACAGCCAGCTCGACATCGCCGAGATCACGACAGCCTGCTGGGGCATTCTGGGCGTCAAGCCCCAGGACATCATGTGCGCCTCGAGCCGCATGGTCGTGAAGCACAAGGGCGACACGAATGTCACCGTTCGCCCGTGCACGCTGCTCCCCTACGAACCCGAGTTCGCCATGGGCTCGACGCTTTCCGAGTCGCTCGAGGCGAACGGCGGCAACTTCTCCAACGGCCGGGTGAAGCTCAACCATCCCCATTGCGCGCGGTTCTGCGTGCTGGGCGGAGGGTCCTGCTCGGCGGCCGGCGAGTAGGCCCGGACCGCCTGTCCCGGCCTAACGTCAGCCGGTGCGGAAGTGCTTCGACAGCTTCAGGCCCTGGCTCTGGTAGTTCGACCCGATCCCCTGTCCGTACAGCGCCTCCGGACGCTCCGTCAGCGGTTCATAGATCAGCCGGCCGATGATCTGGCCATCCTCGAGGATGAACGGCACCTCGTGGCTGCGCACCTCGAGCACCGCACGGCTCCCTGCGCCGCCGGCGTCCGGATGTCCGAAACCGGGGTCGAAGAACCCGGCATAGTGCACACGGAATTCGCCAACCAGCGGATCGAACGGGACCATCTCCGCAGCATGGGCGGGCGGAACATGGACAGCCTCGCGCGACGCGAGGATATAGAACTGGTCGGGGTCGAGCACCAGAGATCCCCGCCCTTCGAGCGGTTCCCAGAAATCAGCGACGTCGCAAGCCGCCTTGCGGTCGACGTCGATAAGCCCGGCATGGCGCTTGGCCCGGTATCCCACGATCCCGTCTCCCGACAGGTCGACGGAGAGCGCGACGCCATTGTCGATATGGGGCGCTCCGGACAGTACAAGGCCTTCGCGTTCGTGCAGGGACATGAGCGCCCTGTCGTCGAGAGCGGCATCGCCACGCCGGAACCTGATCTGGGACAGCCGCGATCCGGTGCGCACCAGAATGCTGAAGGTGCGCGGGCTGATCTCGGCATAGAGCCCGCCACTGTAGCCTGCCTCGATACGGTCGAACGCGCGGGCCCGGTCGGTGATGACACGGGTGAAGACGTCGAGCCGTCCCGTGGAGCTCTTGGGATTGGCGGTCGCCGCGATTTCCCCCTCGAGATCAAGGCTCTCGAGCAGCGGAACGATGTAGACGCACCCCGTTTCCAGCACCGCGCCGTCCTCCAGACTGAAGCGGTGCAGAACGAGGTCTTCCAGGCGCTGCTCGACCGTGCGGTCCGGCCCGGGCAGAAAGCTCGCGCGGACGCGGTAGGCGAACCGGCCCAGCCTCAGGTCGAGGCTTGCCGGCTGCACCTGGTCGCCGTCGAGCGCGCGGTCCGGCCGGATGTGTCCCGCGTCCACCATCGCGCGGATGACGTGCGCCGGCAGGATCCCTTCTGCCGCCACGTCGCCGCGGTCCGTCGTCATCGCCGCCTCGGCCGTCATTTCCGTCCCCTGACCCGAACTAGTTTCCTAGCGGAATAGGTACCCCGGATCGCGCGCCCTGTCACGGCGACAGGCCCGGCGTCAAGGCTGGCGGCGGACACCGGACTTGCGGTACTATCCGGCCCGTCCGACGAAATACGGGCCGCCGCCGCGGGCCCGGCCGGAAAACGGGGAACCCGGAAAATGTACACTTGCGTCACCAGAGACATTTATGTCGAGGTGCAGCCGACCTTCCTGCCCGACCAGTCGTCGCCCGAGGACGACTATTTCGTCTGGGCCTACACGATCCAGATCGAGAACCGAGGAAACGAAGTCGTGCAGCTGCGGACACGATACTGGAAGATCACCGACGCGAAAGGCCAGATCCAGGAAGTCCGCGGTGCGGGCGTGATCGGCGAACAGCCGGTGCTCGAACCCGGCGCGTCCTACCAGTATACGAGCGGCACGCCGCTCAACACCTCCTCCGGCATCATGGTCGGCGCCTACCAGATGGAAAACGCGGAAGGGGAGATGTTCAACGTGAACATCCCCGCGTTCTCGCTGGACAGCCCCTATGGCCGCGATGCCATCCACTGACACCGCCCTGATCCAGGCCGGGGCGGAAGAAACCTCATGAACGATATCAGACCGATTGCTCTGGTTATCGGGATGCTGCTGACCACGCTCGGCGGCGCCATGGTGATTCCGGCCCTTCTCGATCTCGTCACCGGCGAGCCGAACTGGGTCCACTTCACGGTTTCGGCCATCATGACCCTGTTCGTGGGCGTGGGGCTGGTGCTCGCCGCCTGGGGATACGCGACGGTGCTCACGGTGAAGCAGGCCTTTCTCCTGACGGTGGGCTCCTGGATCGCGCTGACGGGTTTCGCCGCGCTGCCTTTCGCGCTTGCGGAGAACATCACCTATACGGACGCGTTCTTCGAGGCCATGTCCGGGCTGACGACGACCGGCGCGACGGTGATGACCGAGCTGGAGAGCAAGCCGCTGGGCGTCCTGCTCTGGCGGGCGCTGCTCCAGTGGATGGGCGGGATCGGGATCATCGTCATGGCGATCGCCGTCCTGCCGATGCTGCAGATCGGCGGGATGCAGCTGTTCCGGATGGAATCCTCGGACACCTCGGAGAAGATCCTGCCGCGGGCCACGCAGATCGCGGGCTCGATCTCGCTGCTCTACCTCGTACTCACGCTGGCCTGTACGGTTGGCTACTACTTCGCCGGCATGTCGATGTTCGACGCCGCGACCCATTCGATGACGACCATCGCCACGGGCGGCTTCGCCAATTACGACGCGTCCATCGGGCATTTCCAGAGCGGCACGATCGACGCCATCGGCACCGTCTTCATGCTCCTGGGCAGCCTGCCCTTCGTGCTCTACCTGCAGGCGATTCGCGGCAATGCCATGCCGCTGGTGACAGACAGCCAGGTGCGTTTCTTCCTGACCGTCGTCGCGGCGGCCATCCTCATCACCTGGATCGTCCATGTCGGCGACGAGCGCGACGGCCCGCTGCGGGCCCTCCAGCACACCGCGTTCAACGTCGTCTCTGTCATCACCGGGACCGGCTACGCGACGACCGACTACGGCAGCTGGGGGAACTTCGCGGTCGCCTTCTTCTTCTGCATCATGTTCATGGGCGGCTGCGCCGGGTCGACCTCGTGCGGCATCAAGATCTTCCGGTTCCAGGTCATCCTGGAGAACATGCGCATCTATCTCCAGCGCATCATCTATCCCAGCGGCGTGTTCTCGCCGCGCTACAACAACCGGCCGCTTTCGGAAGGCGTCATCAGCGCCGTCTCGAGCTTCTTCTTCCTGTTCCTGCTGTGCTTCGGGCTGCTCGCGCTCAGCCTCAACCTGATCGGGCTGGACAACCTGACCTCGCTGTCCGCGGCGGCCAGCGCCATGGCCAATGTCGGTCCGGGCCTGGGCGAGGTGGTCGGGCCGGCGGGCAACTATTCAACCCTGCCCGACTCCGCGAAATGGCTCCTGTGTTTCGGCATGCTGCTCGGCCGCCTCGAGCTCTTCACCGTGCTCGTCCTGTTCACGCCGGCGTTCTGGAAGGCGTGAACCTCGGCGGCGGACGGCCTCACAGGCCGCGGTCGCCCGTATCGGCCTTGAGGTCCTGCTTGGCGTCGCCGGTTTCCTGCCGGGTGAAGCCTTCGAGTTCGGCCGTCTCGTTGAAGTCGCGGGTGATGGTGACGGGGCTCGCCACGTAGACAGTCATGAGTTCGCTCAGCGAACGCAGGGCGTGCAGGTGGATGCGCTCATAGCCGTGGGATGCGTCGACCCCGAACGTGACGAGGGCCGTGCGCACGTCGGCGCCGGCCTCGATGGCGCTGGCGGAATCGGACCGGTAGTAGCGGAACACGTCCTTCTGGTAGCGGATGTCATGTTCTCGGCAGAGCTCCACCAGGCGTCTCGTCAGGTGATAGTCGAAGGGTCCGGTTTCGTCCCCCATGGCCACGGTCACGCCGAACTCGTCGGAATTCTGTCCGGGAGCCGTAGTCCCGTTGTCGATCGCGACCATGGACGCGATGTCGGGCAGCAGGATGGAGGACGCGCCCACGCCGACCTCTTCGGCGATGGTGAAGAGGAAATGGATGTCGACCGGCGTCTCCGCGCCATTGTCCTGGAGCGCCTTCAGCGTGGCGAGCGCGACGGCCACCCCCGCCTTGTTGTCCAGGTGCCGGGAGACGATATAGCCGTTGTCGAGGAATTCGTTCTGGGTGTCCACGGCGACGATATCGCCGACCTCGATCCCGAGTTTCTCCACGTCGGCACGGTTGCGCGCCAGGGCATCGACACGCAGTTCAACGTAGTCCCAGCCGACGGGCAGCTTGTCGACCTCGTCGTTGAAGGCATGACCCGACGCCTTGAGCGGCAGGATGGAGCCGCGATAGGCACCGCGCTCGGAGAATATCGTGACGCGCGCGCCCTCGGCGAAACGGGCCGACCACGTGCCGATGGGCACCAGGGAAAGGCGGCCGTTGTCCTTGATGAGCTTGACCTGGGCGCCGAGCGTGTCGACGTGGGTGACGATGGCGCGGGCGCCGTCGGACCGCGCACCAGGACGCACCGCACGGATGGCGCCGCGCCGGGTCAGTTCCACATCGAGGCCGAGTCGCATGAGCTCTCCCGATACGTAACGCACGACGGTGTCGGTGTAGCCGGTCGGGCTCGGGATATCGAGCAGCGCGCGCAGCGTGCCGGAGAGGTAGTCGAGATCGATGGCCAACCTTGGCGACGTATCCATCACTCAGTGCTCGCCCGGCGCGCGAATGGCCGCCATCTCGAGCATGTACTTTTCCGCTTCGATCATGTGTTCGTGCATGATTTGGTACGCATCCTCCCGTCGTCCGTGCTTGATGGCCCGCAGAAGCCGTATCTGGTAGTGCAACCCGGTCTCGCGCAGTTCGGGGTTGGCCTCGCGATAGATCTCGCGGCAGACGGTCATGTCCCTGAGGAGACTGACCAGGAACTTGCAGATGAAACCGAGCGGCTCGTTCTCACAATGATGGGCAAGGCCCGCGTGAAAGTCGAGTTCCGCCAGGCGCTGGCTGTACTCCTCTTCGGCGGTTTTCGGTTCATCTTCGTAAAGTCGGATGGTCGCCTGAAGGTTCCCGATGTTTTCCTGTGTCAGCTTTCCGGCGAGGCCCGCGGCCAGCTCGGGCTCGAGCTTCTTGCGGATCGCGTAGATGTCGGAGATCGACGGCGCCTTGAACAGGAACAAGTTGCCGAGCATCTGGATCGCGTCGTCGGCGGCCACCGCCGACACGAAGATCCCGCCGCCCGGTCCCGACTTTGTCGCGATCAGCCCCTGGAACTCGAGCACCTTGAGTGCTTCACGCAGGGTGCCGCGCGACACGCCGAGGGTTTCGGGCGCCACCCAGTCTGACGGAATCCGGTCACCCGGCGACAGCTGGTGCTCGATGATCTTTTCACGGATGATGTCGGCGGTGCGTTCCGGCCTGCGCTTCTTGCGCGCCATGGGCGCGCGCTCCGTTGTCTTTCCTTCAAGAAGGGTCGGTTCCTTCATCTCTCCCTGCGTTCGCGAACCGGATGGTAGCAGGCCACTCGATGACCTTCCCTCCCGGCGGTTTCGAGTTCCGGTGCAGATTGCGTACACCGTTCGGACCGGTTCGGGCAACGCGCAAAAAACGCGCAACCCGGAGGCGGGTCGTAGGGATCGGGCAGTTCGGTTTCGGCATCCTCGGCGGCCAGGGACTTCCGGCCCGGAGCGGGCGCCGAGTCCAGCAACAGGTTCGTATAGGGATGATGAGGTTCGCGGAACACGCTCTCCGCCGGGCCGATTTCCACGAGATTGCCGAAATAGAGCACGGCGACGCGATCGCTGACGCTTTCGACGACGGAGAGGTCGTGGCTGATGAAGAGGTAGGTCAGGTTGAAGTCCGACTTCAGCCCGTCGAGGATGTTGAGGACCTGGGCCTGGACCGAGACATCGAGCGCGGATACGGGCTCGTCGAGCACGATGAGCTCCGGGTCGGCGGCCAGCGCGCGGGCGATGCCGATTCTCTGGGCCTGTCCGCCGGAGAACTCGTGCGGATAGCGATCGAGGAATTCCGGGGCGAGATTGACCGCGTGCATCAGCTCGTCGAGCCGTGCGGTGCGCTGGCGCGCATCGAGGCCGGCCAGGTGGATCAGAGGCGCCTCCAGCGTCTTGCGGATGGTCTTGCGCGGGTTGAGAGAGGCCAGCGGATCCTGGAAGACGTACTGGATCCTGCGCGCCACGGCCCGCGAGCTCGACCTGGCCATCGCGACGAGGTCCTCGCCATCGAAGGTTATGGTGCCGCCTGTCGGGTTGTCGAGCCCGACGAGCATGCGCGCTAGGGTCGACTTGCCGCAACCCGATTCCCCGACGATGCCCAGCGTCTCGCCACGCCTGACGTCGAGCGTTATGCCCTGGACGGCATGGACGGCCGGCAGTTGGCGCCCGAGCAGCGTCCGGCCACCGCCGAAGGTCCGCTCCACGCCGTCCATGGCGAGCAGGCAGGCCTGCGAATCGCTGGCTTGCATGCTCATGACGCGGCCTTCCCCGTTCCGGACACCAGAGGGAAAAGGCATCGCACGGCGCGGCGGGGCGCCAGTTCGGTCATGGCGATCGGATCCTTCCGGCAGACCTCCTGTGCCTGCGGACAGCGGTCGGCAAAGGCGCAGCCGCGCGGCAGGTTGTTGACTACGGGCGGGCGGCCCTCGATGGCGTCGAGGCGGCGTTCGGGCTCGCCCAGGACGGGGACGCAGTCTATGAGCTTGGCCGTATAGGGGTGAGCCGGCGAGGACAGGATTTCCTCCGTCGTTCCCGTCTCGACGATCTTGCCGGCATACATGACCGCGACCCGGTCGCAGATCGCGGACACCACACCGAAATCGTGGGTGATGAAGACGATGCCGGTATCGCGTTCCTTGCGCAGGGTATCGAGCAGCGACAGGATCTGGGCCTGTACCGTCACGTCGAGCGCGGTGGTCGGTTCGTCGGCGATGATGATGTCGGCATCGTTGGCCAGCGCCATCGCGATGCAGACACGCTGGCGCATGCCGCCCGAAAGCTCGTGCGGATAGGCGTTGAGGCGTTCCGCGGGATTGGGGATGCGCACCATGCGCAACAGGTCTTCCGCCTTCGCGCGGGCCTCGGTCCCGGTCATCGAGGCATGGGCCCGGATGGCCTCGACAAGCTGGTCACCGACCCTGAACAGCGGGTGGAGCGTGGAAAGCGGGTCCTGGAAGACATGGGAGACGGCGGAACCGCGAAGCTGACGGATACGCTCGTCGGAGGCGGAAAACAGATCCTCGCCGTCGAGGAGCGCCACGCCGCTGACGATCCGCCCGGGCGGCGTCGGCGCCAGCCCCATGATCGACATCGCCGTGACCGACTTGCCGGAGCCGGATTCCCCCACGACGCCGATGCACTCGCCCTTGCCGACGCGCAGGTCGACACCGCCCACCGCCTTGTAGACCTCGCTGCCGATCCTGAACTCGGCGCGCAGGTCGCGCATGTCGAGGACCGCGTCGTCGGCCGGGATCACGTCGGCGGGCACATGGTCGCGCTCCACGGCGGTGCGGGCCACCGGCCTCGTCAGAGAGCCTGACTTCAGCCTCGGGTCGAGGACGTCGCGAATGCCGTCTCCCAGCAGGTTGATGCTCATGACGAGGGCAAAGATCATCAGACCGGGGATGATCGAGACATGCGGCGCGGTGAACAGGATCTTGCGGCCCTGGCCCAGCATCGACCCGAGGTCGGCCTGGGGCGGTTGCGCGCCAAGGCCGAGAAAGGACAGACCGGCGGTTTCCAGGATCATCCAGCCGATGGTCGTCGACATGGTGATGATGATCACCGGGAGCACGTTGGGCAGCACTTCGCCGAATAGGATCCGGGCGTTCGACTTGCCCGACAGGCGTGCCGCATCGACGAATTCGCGCCGCGACAGGCCGAGCGCTATGCCGCGGATGTTGCGGGCGAAAAACGGGATGTTGACCACGGCGATGGCGTAGAGCGCGTTGAGCAGGCCGGGGCCGAGCACGGCAACGATGGCGAGCGCCAGCAGGATGTAGGGAAACGCCATGATCATGTCGATGCCGCGCATGAGCAGGGAGTCGGTGCGGCCGGCGGCGTATCCGGCGAGGAGTCCGATGAGCGACCCGAAGAAGGCCGCGATCAGGGTGGCGGACACGCCGACGGCCAGCGACACCCGCGTGCCCCAGAGAAGCCGCGAGAGGATGTCGCGTCCGAGCGCATCCGTGCCCAGCAGGTGTCCGTCGGCAAAGGGCTTGAGCAGCCGGTTGGCCGGGTTGGTGACGTCCGGATCCGGCAGGGGAAGCAGCGGCGCCGCCAGCGCGGCAAGGACGATGACCACGAAGACGACGAGCCCCGCGGTGGCGAGCTGGTTGTTCAGCAGCAGCCTGAGATTGTCCGGCCGGCTACTCCTGGCGGGCCGGTTTCCGGCGGTGGAGGCGGATGCGTCCGTCATCAGCGCAGCCTCGGGTCGATCAGGGTCTGGACGACGTCCGCCGCCAGGTTGAACAGCACGTAGGCCGCGGCCACGACAAGCACCCCGCCCTGGACCAGAAGCAGGTCACGGGTCGAGATCGCCTTGACCAGCATGGAGCCGATCCCGGGCCACTGGAACACGGTCTCGATATAGACCGCGCCGCCCAGGACGAACCCCGCCTGGATGCCGATCACGGGGATGACGGAAACGAGCGCGGCCTTGAAGGCGTGCCTGTAGATGACCGTGCGCTCCGAAACGCCCTTGGCGCGGGCGGTGCGGATGTAGTCCTGGCGCAGGACCTCGAGCATGGCGGTCCGGGTAAGCCTGGCTATGACGCCGGTGGCGACCGCGGCCAGCGTGAAGGCCGGCAACACGAGATGGGCGAGCAGATCGGGAAGGTCGCCGCCGCCGTAGATCGCGAACATGCCCGAGGCCGGCAGCCATTTCAGCTTCACCGCGAAGACGAGAATGAGCAGGAGGCCGAGCCAGAAGGACGGCATGGAGATGCCGATGAGGACCACGAGCGTGACCAGCTTGTCGGTCCAGCCATACTGCCGGACCGCAGAGGCGACACCGGCCAGAAGGCCGAGCACCGAACAGAAGATGAGCGCGGTGCCGGCGAGGATGAGAGTCGCGGAGAAGCGCTCGAACACTTCGTCGATCACCGGCCGGTTGAGTGTGTAGGAGCGGCCGAAATCACCCTGGAAGATGTTGCCCAGCCAGATGAAGTATTGCTGGACCAGAGGCTTGTCGAGGCCGAGCTGTTCGTTGAGGCGGGCGACGTTCTCGGGCGTCGCGTAGGACCCGAGGATGGCGGTGGCGGGATCGCCGGGGATCATCGCCATGATCACGAAGACGATGATCGTCAGCCCGAAGAGGACGGGAATGGCGGCAAGCAGGCGTTTGGCGATGTAGTGGCCCATGGGTCCCTGCCGGTCGAGTTTCGCGTGGAGCGGGGCGCCCCGGCGGTGACCGCCGCCGGAGCGTCCCGGAACATGGACAGGACTATTGCGGCTTGGCCACGTCCTGCAACATCAGGAAGAAGGACGGCTGCAGCTTGAAGTCCTGCACGCCCGCCTTGGTCACGGCGTTCTGCTTCCAGTTTGCGACGAAGACCCACGGCGCATCGTCGCGCACGATGGTCTGCATCTCCTGGTAGAGTTTCGCGCGTTCGGCCTGGTCTGTCACCTCGCGCGCCTTGTTCAGGAGTTCGTCGACCTTCGGATTGGAATAGTATCCGGAGTTGAATCCACCCTTGTCAGGCCAGGCTTCGGTCCGCAGGGCGAGATAGGGAAGCGTGTCCGGATCGTTCGTCATCCAGGCCATTTCGGCCATGTCGGCCTTGCCCTCGAGCCCCGGGTTGACCTTGCCCAGGAAGGTGTTCCACTCGTAGGTCTCGATCTTCACCTTCATGCCGATGGCCTGCAGGTCGGCCTGGATCGCGGTGCCCATGGCCACGGGATCGAGCATGCCGGAGCCGCCCTCGGTGACGTAGAAGGTCAGTTCCTTGCCGTCATAGCCCGCGTCCTTCAGCAGCGCCTTCGCCTTCTCGGGATCGTAGGGGTAGGGCTCCAGCGACTCGTTGTAGGCCCATGCGAAGGCGGGCGGGGTCGGACCGGCCGCCACGTCGGCGGTTCCCTGCAGGATGTTTTCCACCAGCGCCTTCTTGTTGATGGCGTAGTTGGCGGCCTGGCGGATTTCCTTCTTGGCGAACGGGCCTTCCTTGGCATTGAGGATCAGGAACCAGACGTGGGGTCCGGCCTGCTCGAGCACGGTGTAGTCCGCATTGCCCTTGAACTGGCCGAGGCTGTCGGGCGGCACTTCGACCATGATGTCGAGACCGCCGGAGAGCATCTCGGCGATGCGCGTGTTGGCGTCGGTGATCGGCCGGAAGACGATCGCCTCGAGCTTCGGCGCGCCGTCCCAGTAGGCGTCGTTCTTCGTTATGACGACCTTCGCATTGGCCTCCCACTCAGCAAAACGGTAGGCGCCGGTCCCGGACGGGTTCCGGCCGAACTCCTTGCCGTGTTTCCTGACCGCGTCCGGCGAGACAATGAGGCCGGTGGGATAGGCGAGGTTCGACAGGAAGGGCGCGTAAGGCGCCTTGAGCTTGAAGACGACCGTCTGCGGATCAGGCGCGCTCACCTCCTCGACCGACGAGAAGAAGAAAGAGAGCGGGAACGGGCCGGTCTCGTGGAAGGGATGGTCTTTCTTCAGCATGCGGTCGAAGTTGAACTTCACGGCTTCGGCGTTGAAGTCCGACCCGTCGTGAAACTTGATGCCCTGACGCAGCTTGAACGTGTAGGTCTTGCCGTCGTCGGAAATCGTCCAGCTTTCGGCGAGACCGGGTTCGACCTCGAGGGTTCCGTCCTTGTAACGGGTGAGCCCGTCATAGACGTTCATCAGAATTCGGAAGTCGTTCACCGCCGTGACCGCATGCGGGTCGAGCGACTTCGGCTCGGCGATCTGCCCCACGACGAGCACGTTCGGAGGCGTCTGCGACATCGCCGATGTCGTGACCATCATCGTCACGGCCGCTATGGCCGCAGCCAGAAATCTCAACATGGTTTCACTCCTAGAGGTCAAAAAAGCGCCTCCAGATTAATGATAAACTTTGCATCACTGCAAGTTATTTATCATAATAAATATATCGACCACCGGATCAGACCGAGGAGTTCAGGTGCCAGCCCCACAGGATTCGAACCCGTCAGACAGTTCGCCGCGCATCAACTCCGCGCGTCTCAAGTCCCTCCTCGACGGGGTCAATGCCTTCGGTTTCAACGACGAGACCGGCGGATACAACCGCGTCGGTTTCAGCGACGCGGACATGGCCGTCCGCCACTGGTTCGCGGCGGAAATGCGAACCACGGGGCTCGATGTGCGCATGGACGGCGTCGCCAACCTTTTCGGCCGCCTCGGCGATGGCGACGGGCCATGCGTGATGGCGGGTTCGCATCTCGACACCGTGCCCGAGGGCGGCGCGTTCGACGGCTCGCTCGGCGTTTGCGTCGCGCTGGAATGCGTAAGGGCCATGCTCGACGCGGGGTTCCGACCGGACAAACCGGTCGAGGTTGTGGTCACGGCGGAAGAAGAAGGCCGTTTCGGCGGCATGCTCGGCTCCCAGGCGATCACGGGCCAGGTGGACGCGCAATGGCTGGCGCGGGCGCGCGATGCGGACGGCATCATGCTCAGCGACGCGATGCGCGCCCAGGGCCTGCGCGCCACGGATGCGCTCGATTGCGCCCGCACGCCCGGCGACGTCGCCTGTTTCCTCGAGCTCCACGTCGAACAGGGCCCGGTCCTGGAACGGCGCGGCCTTCCCATCGGGATCGCCAGTTCGGTCTCCGGCGTATGCAACCTGGAAATCGCCTATTCGGGCGAGGCCAACCATTCCGGCACGACGCCCATGGACATGCGGGCGGATGCCTTCGCCGGACTGGCCGCGTTCGCGAGTGAAATTCCCTACATCGTCGAAAACGCCGGATCGGCCGAGTCGCGGATCACCATCGGCAAGGTCGAGATCGCCCCGAACTTTCCCCACACGGTTCCGGGCAAGGCGGTTTTCACCGTCAACATCCGGGATTCCGACGCAGAGGTGCAGGCTGCCCTCGCGGACGCCGTGAAAAGCCGCGCCGGACGGACGGCGCAGGCCCGCGGCCTCGGCATCGACATACGGCAACTGAGCTGGCTGGATCCGGCGACGCTCGACCCCGAAATGGTTTCGGTCCTGCGCGAGGAGGCCGACAGGCTCGGATATGACAGTCTCGTCATGCCGTCGGGTGCGGGTCACGACGCGCAGACCATGAGCGCGATCTGTCCATCCGGCCTCATCTTCGTTCCGAGCCGCAACGGCATCAGCCATTCACCCGGCGAATGCACGGAATGGGCTGACATCGAAAAGGGCGCGCAGCTCATGCTCAACACGCTCTGCCGGTTGACCGCATCCTGACGCGTCCGGCCGCAAAAGCGTTGTACCATCGTTTCGGGATCAGGAGACCCGAGCCGATGACCGCGCCACGCACCTTCCCAAACCCTGCCTTCCGCGACGACGCGGTCGCGTCCGCCTACCGGGCGTTCCCGGCCGCGGAGCGTTCCATGCTGCTCGACATCCGCGCCCTTGTTTTCGAAACCGCAGAGCGAACGGACGGCGTCGGCGAAGTTCTCGAGACGCTGAAGTGGGGCGAACCCGCCTACCTCCCCGTCAGGCCGCGCACGGGCACCACCATCCGCCTCGGGGTCCCGCGGAAATCACCCGGCCATTGCGCGGTCTGGTTCCACTGCCAGACCAACCTCGCCGAACGCTATGGCGAACTCTACGGCGACCGGTTCAGGATCGAAGGCCGGCGCGCGATACTCCTGCCCATGGGCCCCGTCGCCGACCGCGACGCGCTCGCGCACTGCATATCCATGGCGTTGACCTATCACGTGGCCTGAGCCACCGGTCAGGCGCGCCGTCTGGGTCCATAGGTGGCCCATCGCACGTACCGTCTGGCGAGCCCGGCCACATCGGCGAACACCCCCAGCGTCGCAGGCACCAGGATCAGCACCAGCAGCGTGGCGACGGCCAGACCGAAGACAAGCGTGATCGCCATGGGCAGGAGGAACTGCGCCTGCAGGCTCTTTTCGAACATCATGGGAATGAGACCGCCGATGGTCGTCAGAGAGGTCAGCATGACCGCGCGCAGCCTGTCTCGCGCCCCGCCCACCGCCGCCTCCTCCGCGCTCTCGCCCGCCTCGAGACGCTCCGTGATCCGGCTGACGAGAATGATGGAATCGTTCACGAGTATCCCGGTGAGCCCGAGCAGGGCGAAAAGACTGAGGATCGTGAGCGCAAATCCCATGGCCATGTGCCCGAGGATCGCGCCGATGATGCCGAACGGGATGATAAGCATCACGACCACCGGCTTGAGATAACTGCCGAACACCCAGGCGAGGATGATGTAGATCAGCAGCAGGGCAAGCCCCAGCCCCAGTTGCAGGTCGCGAAAACTTTCGCGGCGTTCCTCTTCGCGGCCGGAAAACCTGTACCCGACACCGTGTTTCGCGGCGATCTCCTGCAGCGAACCGCGTTCGAGTTCGGAGAGGATCCCGCTTGCCTGGGTCACGCTGCTGTCCACGTCGGCGGTCACGGACACGGCCGTCTTGCCCTGTTCGCGGCGAATGATGGAAAAGCCGGTGCGCTCGCGCAGGGTCGCGATTTCGGAAAGCGCGACACGGCTGCCGGCGGGCGTGGTCAGGTAGAGATCGCGCAGCGCGACATAGCCGCCGCGTTTGCCCTTTTCCTTCACGCGGACGGTGATCTCCTCGTCGCCGCGGGCGAAACGTCGAGCGATCGCGCCCTCGAACGTGTTGCGGACCTGGCGTGCGATCGACTCGGTCGTGAACCCCAGGGCGAGGCCGCGCGCCGTGGGCTCGATGACGATCTCCTGCTTGCCGTAGGGCAGGTCGTCGGCGACCGACGACACGCCGGGAAAGGCCGAGAGAAGCGTGCGCAGCTCCAGTGCCGCGGCCTTGAGCCTTGCCGGTTCGGCATCCAGCAGCTTGATGTCCAGGTCCCGTCCGGGCGGCCCTGCCCGACGGCCGGTAATGGTCACCCGGTCGACACCCGGCATGGGCGGCACCGCCTTGCGCCACGCGGAAATGACGTCGCGTGTGCGAACCGTGCGCTCTTCCGCCGGCGCCAGCTCCACCGTGAGGCTGGCGCCGTTGTCCCCATCGCTGCCGATGACGGCGAACCGCGTCCGCACGAGTTTCTCGCCATCCCGCGCCAGTCCGGCCTCGGCGCGGTCGAGGGCGGCTTCGATTTCCTGCATGACCTCGTTGGTACGCTCGCGCGGCGTACCGGCGCCCATCAGCAGGCTCGCGGTGACGAGCTCCGGTTCCGGTGTCGGGAAGAACTGGAACTTCACCCTGCCCCCGGCGACCAGCCCGACCGACACGATGAGCAGACCGATCGCCGCGGCTATGGTGGTGTAGCGCCAGCGATAGCAGAGGGTCGCGAACCGGCTGAAGGGGCCGTCACGAAACGCATAGAACCGTGCATCGAATCCGGAACGGAAACGGCCGAACCCGCGATAGAGCCAGCCCAGCAGCGGCGGCGGAGGCCTACGGGCGGCCGTCAGCGCGTGGTTGAGGTGTCCCGGCAGAATGAGAAAACACTCCACGAGGCTCGCGACCAGTACCGCGATCACCACGAGCGGCAGGGCGACGACGACATCGCCGATGCGGCCGGTGACGAGCAGGAGCGGCATGAAGGCGACCATCGTGGTGAGCATCGAGGCGATGACCGGCACGAACATGCGTCCGGCGCCGCGCTCCGCGGCTTCGACGGGCGAATCCCCCGCAGCGAACCGCGTCGCGGTGTGCTCACCGACGACGATGGCGTCGTCGACGATGATGCCGAGCGTCAGGATGAGCGCGAACAGGGAGATCATGTTGATCGACTGGCCGCTTGCCCACATGACAGCGAGCGTCGCCATGAGCGCGACCGGAATCCCGGCGGCGACCCAGAAGGCGACGCGGCCGTTGAGGAACACGAAGAGCACGACCAGAACCAGCACCATGCCGCCAAGGCCGTTCTTGAGCAGCAGGGCAATGCGCTGGTTCACCCGTTCCGAGCGAACGTCGTACTTGTGAACATCGAGACCGCGCGGCAGTGTCGGGACCACCTCCGCAAGGTACCGGTCGAGCCTGGCCGCAACGTCGAGCGTATCGGCACCCAGCGCACGCTGGACATCGAGCCGGATGGCGCGATGGCCGTTGCGGCGGCCTTCTGCGGCATCCTCGTCGAAGGCCTGTTCGACGACAGCGATGTCGCGGACGAGTATCCGTTCGCCGCCCGCACCCGCCTTGACCTCGACGCGGGCGACCGCATCCGGGGTCTCGGCCTCGCTTACGGAGCGCAGCTGGCGGTCGACCGATCCTTCAAGCGTGCCCGACGGCAGGTCCTGGCTGAGTGCGGTGATCCTTTCCGAAATCCCTGCCACGGTCAGGTCGTGGCGCCGCAGCTCGCCCGGCAGCACCCGCACGACGATCTCCTCGTCGCGCGCACCGGTGAAATTCACACGGTCGATGCCGGCTTCAAGAAGGCCGTCGCGCAGACGGCGGGCATGGCTCTTCAGCGTCGCTTCCGAGAACGGCCCGGAAACGACGACGCTCGCGACACCTTCGTAGAACGCCACCCGCGTGATCACGGGACGCTCGATATCCTTCGGCAGGGTGGTGAGTCGTCCCACGGCGGATTCGACGTCGGAGAGCGCCTTATCCATGTTGGCGTCCGACGTGAACTCCATGGTGACCGAGGCGCTGCCCTCGCGGCTTGTCGACTTGATCTCGTCGAGACCGTCGAGAAACCGCAATTCCGGTTCGAGCGCCTCGAGAATGTTGGCTTCCACATCTTCCGCCGATGCACCGGGCCACACCACGGAAACGGTGATGACGGGCACCTCGAGCGTGGGGAAGAACTGCCGGTTGAGCTGTGACAGCGCGAACAGGCCCATGAGGACCATGATCGCCGCCAGCAGGTTGGGCGCGTTCGGATGGCGGAGGAAGATACCGACGAGCGACGGGGCCTGCGGCGATCGTGGCCCGGCCATGGTCAACGGACCTCTACCTTGAGGCCTTCGCCGATTTCGGATATCCGCGTGACGAGCACGTCCTCGCCGGGCTTCAGGTTTCCGGTCACCAGTATGTCGGCACCGGCATAGCCGGCAAGTTCGATCGACCGCGCCACGAGCCGGCCATCCTCGACGACATAGACCCGGTCGCTTCCGTAGAGTGCGGTTTCGGGCAGACGCGCGGCGTTGCGGAACGTCCGGTCGTCCAGCTCGAGCTCGACGAAAGCCCCTGCGCGAAGCGGCACCCCGTCCCCGAACGGGTCGAGCCGCGCATAGACGTCGACGCCGCCCGACGACGTCGCGAACTCGGCCGCCACGCGCTCAATGCGTGCGGAATAGGTCCGGTCGACGCCCGCCGAGCGCCAGAAGACCGTCACCGTCCGGCCGATCAGGCCCTCTTCGGACGTTGCGAGCCGGCCGTACTGGGCATCTGTCAGGTTGAAGCGCACATCCATGAGATCGCGGCCAGTCAGTGTCGCGACCGTGTCGTTGACCCCGACCATGCGCCCGGTCTGGGCGGCGATGCCGCTCAGGTAACCGGGAAAGGGCGCGGTCAACCGCGTGTTGTCGAGATTTCTCTGCGCCCTCTCGAACGCCGTTTCGAGCCGCAGGATCTGGGCCTTCTGCTGTTCCGCGCGCGCCTGCTCGATGGTGATCGAATTGCGGCGTTGCCGAACGGCCTGCTCGCGCTGTGACACGACGACACGGCGGTCGTCGAGGGCCTTCTGCGACAGGAGCCCCTGGGAAAGCAGCGGGCCGGCGCGTTCCAGATCGTCCTCGGCCAGAGCGAGCTGGTCGAGCGCCTCGCGCAACTGTTCGCGCTCGGAGACGATCCGCGCCTCGGCTTCCCTGAGCCGGCCGCGGGCTTCGGCAAGGTTGGCCCGGGCTTCCGAGACGAGCGCCTCATAGTCGAAACGGTCCAGTTCGACGAGGAGATCGCCCGTGTTCACCTCGCCCCCCTGATGGAACGAGTTGCCCGTGGCGACCACCTCGCCGGACACGAGGGTGCGGAGGTCGACCTTGCGGGCCGCGACGGTTTCACCGAAAAGCGTGATCCTGGGCGTGTGGTCGGAATAACTGACGGGAACGGTCGAAACGGTCCACACCTGTTCGCTGGGCGGGCGCCGGGCCACTTCCGGCTTGCTCGACACCAGCCAGACGAAGGCGGCGACGGCCGCGCACAAGACCGCGGCCGGCAGGACGATCAGGAAGAATACCCTCACGGGACGGACTCGCGGCGCGGGCTCCGCGGCCTGCAGTTCATCGGGCGATACTGTCTTCATTGCGCAAACATCCATTCAACGGGATGCGATGCCCGCACACACCCGAAGCGTCAGCAGTCTAACATCAGGGCGCGTCCGCCTCACACGTGAATCGCGACAGCACATGACGGGTGTCCCCTGAACATATATAAGCGCTGGGTTCCGGATTGACGACAGGACTCTCGCAGACATGGCCGCAGCCACCTTCACGCCCCGGGAAATGATCGAGAAACTCGTTTCCTTCGACACGACCAGTTCCCTCTCCAACCTTCCGATGATGGATTTCATCCGGTCCTATCTGGACGATTACAGTATCGAGTCCACCGTGGTGGCCAACGCGGACGGCACCAAGGCAAACATCTACGCCACGATCGGGCCTCAGGACATCGGCGGCATCGTGTTGTCAGGTCATACGGATGTGGTCCCCGTAACGGATCAGCCGTGGACGAGCGATCCGTTCGCCATCGTCGAACGCGACGGCAAACTCTTCGGCCGCGGGACGTGCGACATGAAGGGGTTCATAGCCATCGCGCTGGCGCTGGTGCCCGAGTTCGTTTCACGTCCGCTCGGCACGCCGGTGCATTTCGCCTTTTCGTACGACGAGGAAGTCGGCTGCCTCGGCGTCCGGCCGCTCGTCGAGAAGATCGTGGCCGAGTTCCCCAGGCCGCGGGTCGTGATCGTCGGCGAGCCGACGAGCATGCGGGTGGTGAACGCCCACAAGAGCGGATACCGGTTCACGACCGAGGTGACGGGGCTGGAAGCCCATTCGAGCGCCACGCACCTGGGCGTGAACGCGATCATGTATGCCGGCGAAATGATCGCGGAGCTCAACCGGATCGAACGGGAAATGCGCGAACGCGGCGACCCGACCGGACGTTTCGATCCGCCCTACACGAGTATCCATATCGGCCTGATCGAGGGCGGAACGGCCACCAACATCATTCCCCGGTCCTGCAGGTTCACGTGGGAGTATCGCGGCCTGCCGGGAATCGATGACGAGGAAATCCCCGGCCGCATGGACGCCTATGCCCGCGACGTGCTGATCCCGCGCATGCATGCGGTGTCCCGGGAGACCGGGATCGTGACCCATCGCGACAACTCCATCCCCGCCTTCGGTGCGGAGGACGGTTCGGAAGCGGAAACGCTCGTCAAGGCGCTCGCACGCCAGAACGACACATATGCCGTTTCCTACGGGACCGAAGCGGGCTTTTTCGAAGCCGCGGACATGCCGACGGTCATTTGCGGACCGGGCAACATCGAACAGGCCCACAAGCCCGACGAGTTCGTCTCGCTCGAACAGGTCGACGCCTGCACGGGCTTCATGCGCAGGCTCATCGAGCATTGCCGGTCCGGCTGAGGACCGGGCGTCACCGTGCAGCGAACAGCTTCGGCAGGACTATGATCGCGAAAAATACGAAAGACGCGGCATAGGCGAGCGACGAGATCGCCGCGAGCGGCACGAACTGCGTCTCGCCAGAGTGGACCAGGAAGATCGCGACCATCAACACGGGCACCGAGACCTGGGCGGACCAGAAATGAGCCATCGCCAGGGCCCGAGGGACGCCTTCTCCGAAGAATTGGTAATAGAGCGCAAAGAGAAAGAAGCTCACCCAGCCGATGAGGTTCGCGTGGGCGTGGGTGGGGATCTGCGCATGATCCTCCGCAATGGCCATCATCAGGCCGAGTGCAATTCCCACAAGCCCGTAAACGATCGCCGCCGCCATGAAGCCGCGTGCATACCTTTTCATGGTTCCTGTCCTCCCGCTTCCCGATCACCGTGCCCGCACGACACCGTCCGGTTACGGACACTTGGGGAGAAGGATTTCACGAATTCCAAGTCCTGCAAAGGACTTGCGCACCGAACGCCATGTTCGGCGGAAACGAACCTCAACCGGGCCCGACCAGGCCGGCATCGGCCAGGGCGCGGTCCCATGGCGGCGGATCGCCCAGCGCGGACTGCATCGCGTCGACCAGGGCGCCGATCCTTGGCATCTGTCGATGGGCGCGCGGGTAGACCACGGCGATGGCGTCGGTCTCCGGCCTGACGCCTATGTCCACCGGCCGGAGCCGGCCCTCGAGCAGGGCATCCGCGACGATGAAGGTCGGCAGCAGGGCGACCCCGAGTCCGGCGACACACGCCGCGCACATCATCGAACCGTCGTCGATGTGCAGCCGGCCCCGGACGCGTGCAGACGTGACTCCGTTTTCGGTGGCGAAGGTCCAGTCCTGGCTGGCGCGGCGGTTGCGGTAGACAATCGCGACATGGTCGCGGAGTTCCTGCAAGGACGCCGGCACGCCGTTGGTATCGGCGTAGGACGGGCTGCAGACGAGCATTCGGCGACCTGTCGCAAGGCGCCTCGCGATCAGATCGGAATCGGCCAGTCTGGCGCTGCGCACGGCGAGGTCGAAGCCGTCCTGAATGACGTCGACCGTCTGGTCGGACGCCGACACCTCGAGACTAACGCCCGGGAAGTCCCGGAGAAAGTCCACGAAGACCGGCGCAAGCCAGCGCGTACCGAGCGCGTGCGGCACGGCGATCCTGATCCGTCCGGTGATGGCGCCTTCGGCACTGGAGAACTCGTCGCGCGCCGCCTCCATGGCGGAAAGAATGTCGCGTGCACGCTCGAGGAACGTCTCGCCGGAGGGTGTCAGGCTGAGCCCGTGGCTCGACCGCGAGACGAGCAATCCACCCAGTTCCGCCTCCAGCGCGGCGAGGCGCTCGCTGACCACGGACCGGGCCACGCCGAGATGCCGTGCCGCGGCGGACAGGCTCCCCGTGTCGGCAATCGACACGAAGGTCGCGACCAGATCGCTGCGAAGCATGGGACACCTTCCTCCCGCCGTCGACAGGACGCACGGGCGCCCCGATCGCGACAGACTAGCGGAAGATTCAGCCGGCGGAATCCCCGATCTCGTCCGGCTCGAACGTATAGAGGCGGTTGCAGAACTCGCAGGTGACCGAAATGCGGCCGTCCTCGACCATGCCGGCCCGGTCTTCCGGGCTGAACTGGAGCAGCATGGTTTCGATACGTCCGCGCGAGCAGCCGCATTCATGGCGCAGGTCGCGCGGTTCGAAGGCGCGGACACCGTCTTCGTGATAGAGCCTGTAGAGCAGGCGTTCGGAGCTCAGGGTGGGGTCGAGCAGCTCGTGATCCTCGACCGTGTCGAGGAGAATGGTCGCCCGGTTCCAGCGATCGTCGTCGAGCCCGGCTTCCTCGACCTCGACGCCTTCCGGCGCATCGCCCGGATGGAGATCCGGCACCCGGACGCCACCGTCTTCCGGCAGGTACTGGACCATGATCCCGCCGGTGCGCCAGGAGGGGCGGCCGGTGTCCGCGCCCTGCCTGTAGAGCGGCGCGGCGGCAAGCTTGAGCCGGGTCGGAATCTGCTCCGATTGTTCGAAATAGGTGTGCGCGGCGTCCTCCAGCGAGGTGCCGTCGAGCGCCACCACGCCCTGGTAGCGGTCCGTGTTGGGGCCCTGGTCGATGGTGAGCGCCAGATGCCCCCTGCCCAGGAAATCCGACTGCTCCGCGGTGTCCCGGGCCATGGTCTCGCCGAGACGGTCGCTGTCGAAATGGGCATATCCGCGCAGGCGGTCCGGCGTCGCGTAGTCGACGACGATCATGTCCACCGGCCCGTCGGTCTTCGTCTGCAGGATGAACTTGCCGTCGAACTTCAGGGACGCCCCAAGCATGGCGGTCAGCGAAAGCGCTTCGGCCAGAAGCCGCGACACCGGTTCGGGGTAGTCGTGGCGCTCGAGTATTTCCGTCGCTGCAGCGCCAAGGCGCACCACCCGGCCGCGCGCACCCAGACCGTCCACCTGGAACGGCATGACGCGGTCGTCGGCCGGAAGCCCGCCACCATTGGCGGCGCTATGAGTTTCCTGTTCGCTCACGGTTCACATCCGTTCAGAATTCGCGTGCGCCAAGGCACCAGGCGAGAATGCTCTTCTGCGCATGGAGCCGGTTCTCGGCTTCGTCGAAGATCACCGATTGCGGCCCGTCCATGACCTCGTCGGTCACCTCCTCGCCGCGATGGGCCGGCAGGCAGTGCATGAATATGGCCTCGTCACCGGCGCGCTTCATGAGGTCTCCGGTCACCTGGTAGGGCTGCAGCATGTTGTGCCGCGCCGCCGCGTCCTTGTCGCCCATGGAGATCCACGTGTCCGCGATGACGCAGTCCGCGCCCTCGACCGCTTCGTGCGGGTCGCGCGTTATGTGCACGTCCGCACCGTTGGCCTTCGCCCAGTCCAGAACCTCGCCGGCGGGCGAGAGCGGTTCCGGGCAGGCGACGTTGAGGCGGAACCCGAGTTTGCCCGCCGCATGCACCCAGGAGGTCACCACGTTGTTTCCGTCACCGCTCCAGGCGATGGTCCGTCCGCCGATCGGGCCCTTGTGCTCCTCGAAGGTCATGACGTCGGCCATGATCTGGCAGGGATGGGACTTGGTGGTCAGCCCGTTGATCACCGGGACTGTGGCATGTTCGGCGAGTTCCAGCAGGTTCTCGTGGGTCGACGCGCGGATCATGATGGCGTCGACGTAGCGCGACAGGACGCGTGCCGTGTCGGCCACGGTCTCGCCGCGGCCGAGCTGCATGTCCGCTCCGGTGAGCAGCAGCGTCTCGCCGCCGAGCTGGCGCATGCCGACATCGAACGAGACGCGCGTGCGGGTCGACTGGAGTTCGAAGATCATGGCGAGCACATGGCCCGCCAGAGGCGTCGAGGCATCGGGCTCGCCCCTCGGGCGTCCCGCGCGTGCGGTCTTGACCTCGATCGCGTCGTCGATCAGGGCGCGCACCGTCTCGGCCTCGAGCGGGGCGATGTCCAGGAAATGCCTGGGGCTTGCGTCCGCCATCGCTCAGGCTCCCGCTTCCGCAGGAGCCCTGGCGGCGGCCTGCAGCGCGGCGCATGCGCCTTCGATGCGCTCGAGCGCCGCGTCGATGTCTTCCGGCGTCACGTTGAGCGGCGGCAGGAGGCGCACCACATTGTCGCCCGCGCCGACCACGAGCATGCCGCGTTCCTTGAGCGCCGCGACGAGGTCGGTATTGGGCACTTTCGTCTTGAGACCGAGCAGAAGCCCCCGGCCGCGGACTTCCTCGATGACGTCCGGGTACTCGTCCGCGATGCGCGCCAGCTTCTGGGTCAGCCGCAGACTGGTGTCGTTGACCGTGTCGAGAAAACCGTCTTCCAGAATCACGTCGAGAACCGCGTTCCCGGCCGCCATGGCGAGCGGGTTTCCGCCATAGGTGGAGCCGTGCGTGCCGGCCACCATGCCGCGCGCGGCTTCTTCGGTGGCGAGGCAGGCGCCGAGCGGAAAACCGCCGCCGATGGCCTTGGCCACGCCCATGATGTCGGGTGCGATGCCCGCCCACTCATGCGCGAAGAGGCGCCCGGTGCGCCCCATGCCGCACTGGACCTCGTCCATCACGAGAAGCAGGCCATGTTCATCGCAAAGCGCGCGAAGCTGCTTGAGGAAGTTCGGCCCGAACGCCCGAATGCCGCCTTCGCCCTGGATCGGCTCGATGAGGATGCCGGCCGTATGTTCGCCGACCGCCGCCTTGACCGCGTCGATGTCGCCGGGCGGAACCTGGACGAAACCCGGCGTCGCCGGCCCGAAACCTTCTAGGTATTTCTCCTGGCCGCCGGCGGCGATCGTGGCCAGCGTGCGGCCGTGGAACGCGCCTTCGAAGGTGATCAGTTCGTAGCGCTCGGGATGGCCGCCCGCCGCGTGATACTTGCGGGCCATCTTGATGGAGCATTCCATGGCTTCCGCGCCGGAATTGGTGAAAAAGACGGTGTCTGCGAACGTCGACGCGACAAGCCGTTCCGCCAGGCGTTCCTGCCCCGGAATCCTGTAGAGATTCGACGTATGCCAGAGCTTCTCGGCCTGGGCCTTGACCGCCTCCACGAGATGCGGATGCGCGTGGCCGAGAACGTTGACCGCGATGCCGGATCCGAAGTCGAGAAATCGCTGCCCGTCCTCCGCAATCAGCCAAGACCCTTCGCCTTTCTCGAAGGCAAGGTCGAACCGTGCGTAGGTCGGCAATACCGGCGTAATCATCGTTTTCTCCAGATCAAAGCAAAAAAGCCGCCCGACCGGATCGGCGGCGGCAGCTCCACAAAAGCAGGGTCATATAAGATTATCTCGCAAAACCTGTCAATTCCTGCCGCCGACGGCGGTTTTCCGCGGATCAGCAGAGGTTCGCGGGGCATTCCGCAATTCTGGGGAAAACACCGTGACGCTTCCGAAATGAGGTTGCGCCGGAGTCAGGGCATATTGTAGTTTACGGGTCATTAACCACGACATATAGCGTCTCGCGACCAAGCTGGACCCGAAATGGCTGAATCGGCGATTCGGTGACGGGGAGAGGAGTCCGAGTCGCTCCAAGTCGGATTCAAATGCGGCCATCAAGGGGTGACAATGTCCTGGACAGACGAACGCGTGGAACTGCTCAAGAAACTCTGGACGGAAGGCCTGAGCGCCAGCCAGATTGCGACGCGCATGGGCGGGGTCACCCGGAACGCGGTGATCGGCAAGGTCCACCGGCTTGGCCTGTCGGGGCGCGCCACCCCTACCCGCACGGCGCGGCCGCGGCCGCGCAAGACGCGGGCACCGAGCCATCCCTCCAACGTGAGTTCGTTTCGTTCGGCCGGCAACACCGCCCTCAAGGTGGAACCGGAAGCCGAGGTGGAGACCGCGCCGGCGCCCGAACCGGCGACCATACACGAGATCGAGTCTCCGCCGGGCGAGCGCAAGACCATCCTCACGCTGACCGAGCAGACCTGCAAGTGGCCGATCGGCGACCCGGGCACGGAGAACTTCCATTTCTGCGGCCGCAAGCCTTCGACGGGCATGCCCTACTGCCCGCACCATGCGGCGATCGCCTACCAGCCGGTCGACCGGCGCAGGCAGAAAAAGGCCGCGCAGGGCTGATCGCACGCCGATCTGCCTGCCGCCGGCCGTGGCAGGTCACCCGGTTCCCTACCGTATCTGCTCCGCGATGACCGGATCCTCGATCCGGTCGTCCTCCGCGAGCATGAGGGCCTTGGACAGGATGAGGCCGAGCGTTTCGTCGGTCTCGACCGGAACCGCCAGCGCCGCGGGCGGTTTTTCCGTTGCACGCACGATGCAGACATGCCGACTGTCCGGCTCGCGAAAGACGCCCGCCCAGCCGATGTGGATGCGGTACTCGCGGAGCTTTCCCTTCACGCGCAGAAAATTGCCGTCGAGCTCGAACACACCGCGCCCGCCGTCGAGCGACGGCACGATCTGCTCCAGAACACCGCGCCGGACGGTCGCGAACTCCCCGAGATCCGCATTGTTGGCCTGCGTCCAGTAGGCCCGCGAACGGCTTCCGAAGGCGCCGGGATGCCCGGCATCCGCGCCCCGGTCCATCCAGTCGGGGACCAGCGCGATCGACGCCACGCTCACGAAAAGGTCGCAGTGGCGCATGATCTCGGAAAAGACCACCGGCGGCACGTCATCGACCGACAGCGGCTCGCCCCTCTTTGTCCGGCCACTCAGGGTCCCGTCGCCCTCAAGCAGATTGTGAAACGCGACCCGGTCCGTGTCGACATGGACATAGGCGCCGGACGACACGGTTTCCCCGTCCTCGTCGACGTCCGTCCACAACTCCGCATAGACGCCCTGCTCCGGCGCCGCGATGTACATCGGTTCGTCGTTCTCGATGTCGGCGGACATGCGGTGCACGGCGCGCCATCCCCGCGCACCGGCAAGCGCCATCATCTGGTGCTGGCGCAGGATGTGCCCGGCGAACCTGTTCGAGTAATGTCCCGTCTCGCGTTCGGCGTCGGTGACCCGGTAGGTCTCCCGCCAGGCCTGCCGAAAGGGCTGGACGATGCCGAGCTCGCCCAGCCGATCCCGCCAGCCGGACACCTCACCGGCGTCCGCCTCGACCGGATGCCAGAGCGACATGCGCCTGCCGGTGCAATCGACGGCCCGGCCCGACATGTCCTCGCAGCCGCCGGCGGTGGGCAGAACCGTCACGTGGCCCGTACCGTCCGATGCTTTCCAGACGAGACGCCGCGCAACGGGGCCGACCGTGCCGTGTTCCGCGTAGTGTTCACGCCAATGCGCATGGTCCCAGCCCTCGCCGGACAGGAAGGTCCGCTCGATGCGTGTTGACTGTGCGCGGAAATCCGCTTCCGCCTCCTTGGCGAGGTCACGCACCGCCTTTACCTCGTCGGCGCTGGACTCGCGCAAGGCCTTCGGCGGAGACTTGAGCGTCTTGCCGCCGGGGGCCTGCCAGCGCACCGTCACCTTGAACGCGTCTCCAGGCTCGAGAACGGCAACGTGATCGCCGACCTCCACCTCCTTCGTGTCGTCCGGCCCGAACCCGTGGTCGGGCACCAGCATTTCATCGAGACCGGCACGGTCGAGACCGGCCTTGGCGGCGGCCCGGTCGAGCGCATCGTTCAGCCTCTTCTTCACCTTCGCCTGGGTCGCCTTGCCGGCGATGTCCGCCAGCAGCGGCGCGCCGAGACCGTCGGGCAGCCCCTCGAGGACGAGGACGCACGCGTTGCCGATCTTCTCGCCCGCAATGCCTCTCTCAGGCAGCGCCCGGTAGCTGCGTTTCGCCAGGTCGGCGAGCGGCTGCGCGACGGCAGCGGCCGGCTGGAAGGCCGCGGCCCAGACGAAGCCTTTCATCAGCTCCTGCTCGGCATCCGCCATCTCGCTGGGAATGAAACCGCAATGGGGATCGTAGGTGCGCAGCCGCCTCGTGAACAGGTCGGTATCGAAGGCTTCCGCCACCGGCGCGATATCCGCCAGCCATTTCTTCGACGGTTTCGGCTGGTCGGTCCCTTCCGCGACGCGTTCCTCGAACCGGAACAGAGCCTCGCGCTCCTCAGCCGTGAAGTCGAGGAGGTTGTCCAGGTAACGCACATGCCAGGGCACCGCCTTGCGGACGATTTCGAACATCTCGATATGAGCGTCCACCTCTTCGTCGTCAACATCCGCGCCACCGGCTTCCAGCCGGATCCTCGCGCGGTTCCGCTGAATGTCGAGATCGGCCAGATAGGCCGCGAAAGCCCGGGCCGGCGCGACGTGAGCGCCGATGTCGGCGCCCGCCCGCAGACCGTTATAGAGATCCGTGATGAGCCCGACGGCGAGTATGGGCCGGAACCGCAGTTCGTCGGGGCCGGCATATTCGACCTGTGAAAAGAAAGCCGGGCCCGCCCGGCCGGCGCGCCCGGCGAAGAGCCCTTCGTGCCGGCCGGTCTCGAGATAGGTGCCGCGCGAAATCTCCGTCGGGAAGGTGGCCCTGAAATGATCCGTCAATCTCGCCAGGTAGGTCTCGTGATAGGCCTTCCGCTGCTCGTCGGACCAGCCGACATAGCGCTTGTAGAGCGGCAGGAGTTCCGGGTTCTCCTCCAGGACCCCGGCGATCTCCGGGTCGTTCTCCGGGAGCGCCATGAAGATCTCTTCGACCACCTCGTCGCTTCGGAGAAA
This sequence comes from Hyphomicrobiales bacterium, assembly GCA_965227875.1. Lineage (GTDB taxonomy): Bacteria > Pseudomonadota > Alphaproteobacteria > Rhizobiales > JAJFHC01. The sequence continues at coordinate 2,649,658 of OZ245783.1, read as the reverse complement.
GCCGAAATCGGGAAACGGAAACGGTTCGCCGGCGAGACTGACGCCGAGCTCGCGCAGGAATTCCGCTTCCTCGTCCCGGGGGACCGCGATACCGGACGCGGCGATCCTGCGGGCCGCGCTCTCCACGGCCTTCAGGAACAGGTCGATCCGTCGCGTGACGTTCAGCCGGTTGTCCCGATAGGCCCGCGCGAGCAGCCCGCGAAGATCCTCGTGTTGCGAGAAATACCGATTGATCCGGAGGAAATCGCGCAGGACGCGCTGCCGGCGTTCCTCCGGAAGGCCTTCCAGGTCAGAGCTCAATCCGCCGTACATCAAGTCCGGATTGGCGGCGGTGTATCGCGCCAGGTGGTTGGCGATGACCGGATCGACATTCTCGTGGATCTCGTGAAGGTGCCTCAGGATCGGTTCCCATACTGCCTTGAAGTACTTCATGTAGACGTGCGCCCGCGGATCCCGGCCGAGCTGCTTTTCGACCTGATCGACAACCGGGACCATGTCCCAGTACGGTGTGGTCGACGCGTTTGCGAAGTCCATCTCCGACAGGGCCTGGAGCGTGGCGGCGTACTCGTCCGCATCCCCGTATCTCTTGCCCGCCACCACGGCCCTGAACACGTTGTCGAGCCGGATGTCGAAGTTTTCCGACGTCAGCCAGAAGCCGTACGGGCCGCAGGCGAGACGCGACACGGCAGGTTCCATGACCATGTGAGGCCCGGCCAGATGATGGGCCATGCGCAGACACATCAGCCCGATGCCGTGATGGGGAAAACCCCGGTCGTAACCAAGCCGCTTCAGGACGCCGAGGGACAGGAGAAACGCCCGCCCGCGTTCATGGGGCCGCAGGCGATCCAGTTCGGCAATCTGGCTCCCGAACTTCTCCTGCCATTCGTCGTCCGACAAGAACCGGTCATCGCTCGCATTGGCGTTTGCACAGCGGTCGAAGACGTCGAAACCGGTATCGACGAGACCGTTGTCGAGATCGGCCTCCTGGAGCCGTTCGACGATCGCGGGATCGAATTCCTCGCTCATCTTCAGCCTCCCTTCAGCGGATAGAGACGGATGAAGGTCACGTCGGTCTCGCGGTCGAGCTCGAACCTGTCATCCAGGGACATGACCTGCACCCCGTCGACCAGGATGACGAGGCGGCGCTTGTCGAAGGCCTCGGCGACACGGGCGGCCTCTTCCGAACTGCCAGTGTCGTCGCGCTCTTCCTGCGAAAGCCTCTGGCTGATGATTTCCCGTGCGGTGATCCGGTTCGACACGACCCTGAGTTCGCATCGCTGCGTCTTCCGCGGACCGGTCGGCGCGGAAGGACCGGTGGACGGCGGACGGCCCCAGTCCTCTTCGAAAATACGGACGATGTTCTCCATTGTGCCCCCTCCAATGAACAGCGGGGTACATGCTACAGACGAACGGCGACAGTGCAATCCCCGGAAATTGCAGGCACTTCCCGAACCATGGCGGCCCGCGGACCTGCGTCCGGCGGCGACGGCAAGGCGGGACCGGGTCAGGGGGCGATGTCTCGGTACGGGGGCCGTGCCGGGGCCGCCTCGCGCTACGCATGGCCGAGGGCTGCGCCGGTTCGGACGGACCGCACGCCGGTCTTTGCGGAAGGCGGGGCGCTAGCGGCCCTTGCCGAACCTTTCGTCGAAGGCGTATCCGGTGCCGCGGACAGTCCTGATCGGATCGGGCTTGCGGCCGCGGTTCAGGTTCTTGCGCAGCCGTCCCACATGCACATCGACGGTGCGGTCGTCGACGAAGATGTCCTGCCCCCACACCGCGTCGAGCAGCTGGTTGCGGCTGAAGACGCGGCCGGGGCTGCGCATGAGGTGTTCCAGAAGACGGAATTCCGTCGGGCTCAGCTGCAGGTCGCGTCCGCCGCGGGTGACCCGCTGGCGCGTGCAGTCGAGTTCGATGTCACCCGCCTGCAGCAGGTCGGCGATCGCCTCGGGGCTGGAGCGCCGGAGCACCGAGCGCACCCGCGCGATGAGCTCGGGTACGGAGAAGGGCTTGACCACGTAGTCGTCCGCGCCCGTCGCCAGACCCCTGATCCTCTCGCTCTCCTCGCCGCGCGCGGTGAGCATGATGATGGGAATGTCGCGCGTGTCGTCGCGCGAGCGCAGGCGGCGGCAGATCTCGATTCCCGACAGACCCGGAAGCATCCAGTCGAGCAGGATGAGTTCGGGCCGGCGCTCCTCGACGAGGGTTTCGACTTCCTCGCCATTCGCCGTCGCCGCCACGAGAAATCCTTCCGCCTCCAGGTTGTACCGGAGCAGAATGGAGAGCGGTTCTTCGTCTTCGACGATCAGAACAGAAGCTGACATGGGCCTTACCTGGTTCCTGACTTGCACCGTCCGAGCCGCCACACGGTCACTTGGCGTAGTCGACCTGCGTCATGCTCGTGATATCGCCCTTGGGCCGCTCGTCGGAAATCGTCTCGCCATGCACCAGATAATATATGTTTTCCGCAATGTTTGTGGCGTGGTCTCCGATGCGCTCGATATTCTTCGCCCCGAACAGGAGATGCGTGCAAAGACTGATGTTGCGCGGGTCTTCCATCATGTAGGTCAGAAGTTCGCGGAACAGCGAGTTGTAGAGATCGTCGATCTCCTCGTCGTCATTCCATACCTGCATGGCGCGGTCGGCGTCCCGGTCGCTATAGGCGTCGAGCACGTTCTTGACCTGGCCGAGCGCCATCTGGCCCATATGTCCGAGCCCGTGGATGATCTTCATCGGCTGCGCGCCCTCGAGCGCACGGGTCCGCTTGGCGATGTTCTTGGCAAGGTCGCCAATACGCTCAAGGTCCGACGAGATGCGGATGGCGACCATGATTTCGCGCAGGTCGAGCGCCATGGGCTGACGCCGCGCGATGATGGAGATCGCCCTTTCCTCGATGTCGCGCTCGCTGGCGTCGATCTTGGCGTCGCCCTCGATGATGCGCTGGGCCTTCTCCTGGTCGCGTTTCTGCAAGGCGTCGATGGCATCCGCCAGCGCGGTCTCGGCCCGGCCGCCCATTTCGGCGATGCGCCGCCCGAGGTCGATGAGTTCTTCCTCGTAGGCGCTGACAATATGCTCGCTGTGCTCGCTCATAAGCTCGGATCTCCTGACGGCTCTGGGGATCAGCCGAATCGGCCGGTGATGTAGTCCTGGGTGCGCTTGTCGACGGGATTGGTGAAAATCTGGTCCGTATCGCCTTCCTCGACCAGCACGCCGAGATGGAAGAAGGCGGTACGCTGGGAGACACGCGCGGCCTGTTGCATGGAATGGGTGACGATCGCGATGGTGTAGTTCTCGCGCAGTTCGTCGATCAGTTCCTCGATCCGGGCCGTCGCGATGGGGTCGAGCGCGGAGCACGGCTCGTCCATGAGGATGACTTCCGGATTGACCGCGATGGCGCGGGCGATGCACAGGCGCTGCTGCTGGCCGCCGGACAGTCCGGTGCCGGGCTCGTTCATGCGGTCCTTGACCTCTTCGAAGAGGCTGGCACGGCGCAGGCTGGTCTCCACGATCTCGTCGAGTTCCGCGCCCTTGTCGGCAATGCCGTGGATGCGGGGACCATAGGCCACGTTGTCGTAGATGGACTTCGGAAAGGGATTGGGCTTCTGGAAGACCATGCCCACCCGGGCCCTCAACTCGACCACATCAATGTCGGGATCGTAGATGTCGTGCCCGTCGAGGCAGATCTCGCCTTCAATCCGGCAGATGTCGATGACGTCGTTCATGCGGTTCAGGCACCGCAGGAAAGTGGACTTGCCGCACCCGGACGGTCCGATGAGCGACGTGACCTGGTTGCGGCGAACGTCGAGGTTCACTCCGAACAGAGCCTGCTTGTCGCCGTAGAACACGTCGACGTTCCGGCCGCTCATCTTCACGGCGTAGTCGGTTGCGGCCGCCGGCCCGGTCTGTGCCTGTGACAATGCTGCGTTTTCGTTCATTGGGCCCCTAAGCCTCCATACACCTGACTACCACCTGCGTTCGAACCTGCGACGCAGCAGCACCGCCAGCCCGTTCATCATGACAAGAAACGCCAGCAGGACGAGCGTCGCGGCGCTTGTCTTGGCGAGAAATGCGCGTTCCGGGCTGTCCGCCCAGATGTAGATCTGCACCGGGAGCACCGTCGAGGGATCCGTGAAGGAGCCGGGAATGTCGACGATGAAGGCGACCATGCCGATCATCAGCAGGGGTGCGGTTTCGCCCAGTGCGCCGGCCATACCGATGATGCTGCCCGTCAGGATCCCGGGAGCGGCCAGCGGCAGGACGTGATGGGTGATCACCTGAAGCGGCGACGCGCCGATGCCCAGCGCCGCCTCGCGGATGGACGGCGGCACCGACTTCAGCGAGGCCCTGGTCGCGATGATGATGGTCGGCAGCGTCATGAGTGCAAGGACCATGCCGCCGACGACCGGGGCGGACCGGGGAAGACCGAAGAAGTTGAGGAACACCGCCAGGCCGAGCAGGCCGAAGACGATGGACGGCACCGCCGCGAGGTTGTTGATGTTGACCTCGATGAGCTCGGTGAACTTGTTCTTCGGGGCGAACTCCTCGAGATAAACGGCCGAGGTCACGCCGATCGGAAAGCTGAGGACAAGAGTGACGAGCAGCGTGAGGAACGACCCCATGACGGCGCCGAAGATACCGGCAAGCTCGGGCTCGCGGCTGTCGCCGGACGTGAAGAACGTGGTGTTGAACCTCGTGCGCGTGAGACCCTGGGCGCCGAGGCTGTCGAGCCAGGCGATTTCCTCGTCGGTGATCCGGCGGTCGCCTTCGTCCACGTCGCGGTCGACGAGCCCCTTCACGAGCAGGTCCGCGTCGTCGGAGAGCGGCAGCCAGACGGGGACCGTGCGCCCGGCAAGGGAGTGGTTGTCCTCGATCTGCCGACGCAGAAAGATGTCGGCGCCGGAACTCAGCAGCTTGGCGAGCTTGCGCTTGTCCTTCCGCCCGGTCACCTCGGGGAACTTCTGGTAGAGCGCCTCGCGGGCCATGGCGGTGAAGTTCGCGGCGATCAGCGCTTCCTGCGTGACCGCGCCATCACGGGTCACCTCGGCGGCGTCGAAGGTGATGTCGAGCCGGACCTGCGACTGGGTGAAAGCGGGGATGGCGCGCACGATCATCGTGATGACGAGGAAGCCAAGAAACGCGGCGGCGAGCAGGATGGCGCACAGTCCGTAGAGGCGGAATCGGCGTTCGGCCCGGTAGCGCCGGCCGAGGCGGGCACGCACTTCCTCGCGAACGAAGGACCTGGCGGCGGTCATGGGTTCAGCACTATCAGTCATAGCGTTCCCGATATTTCTGGACGACCTTGAGGGCCACCACGTTGAGCATGAGCGTGACGATGAAGAGCATGAGACCGAGGGCGAACGCCGCGAGCGTCTTCGCGCTGTCGAATTCCTGGTCTCCCACCAAAAGCGTGACCATCTGGACCGTGACCGTGGTGACTGCCTCCAGCGGATTGGCGGTGAGGTTGGCGGCGAGCCCGGCGGCCATGACGACGATCATGGTCTCTCCGATCGCACGGGAGACGGCGAGCAGGATGGCGCCGACAATCCCCGGCAGGGCAGCCGGCAGGATGACCTGGCGGATCGTTTCCGACCGGGTCGCGCCGAGACCGTAGGCGCCATCGCGCAGGGACTGGGGCACGGCGTTGATCACGTCGTCCGAGAGCGAGGAGACAAAGGGAATGATCATGAGACCCATGACCACGCCGGCGGCAAGCGCGGATTCGGATGCGACCTCGAGCCCGATCGATTCACCGGAATTGCGGATCAGCGGCGCCATGGTCAGGGCGGCGAAGAAGCCGTAGACCACGGTCGGAATGCCGGCGAGGATCTCGAGAATTGGCTTCGCCCATGCCCGGAAGCGGGGCGTCGCGTATTCGGACATGTAGACGGCGGACATGAGGCCGACGGGCACGGCCACGATCATGGCGATCAGCGTGATCAGCAACGTGCCGGCGAAGAGCGGCACGGCGCCGAACGCCCCGCTCGCGCCAACCTGCTCGGCGCGCAGCGCGGTCTGCGGGCTCCAGTGCAGTCCGAAGAGAAACTCCGTGACGGGCACCTTGCCGAAGAACCGAAGGGTCTCGAACACGAGAGAGAGAACGATGCCCACCGTCGTCAGAATGGCGACCAGCGAGGCGCCGATCATGATGTACTTCACGAGCACCTCGACGCGGTTCCTGGCGCGGAACAGCGGAGCCAGCTTCGTGAAGGAAAAGAACAGGCCGATGGCGGCGGCCACGACGACCGTCACGGCGAGCAATATCCGCGAATAACGGCTGGCGGAGTTGTACTCTTCCGCGATGGCCGCGACTTCCGGTCGGTCGCCGGTGAGTTTGGTCACGCCGGCGGCGGCGTTCTTGATCTCGGAGATCAGCAGGTTGAGACGGGACGGTTCGAGATCACCGAAGCTGGAGGCGATGCTCGACCGCATGGTGTTCTCGAGGAAGGAAGGTTCGACGGAAATCCAGATGACGGCGACGATGGCCGCGGGAATGAGCGTCATGAGCGCCACGTAGGCGCCGTGGTAGTTCGGCAGCGAGTGCAGTCTCGCGGCGGCAGCCTTCAGGCCAAGAGCCCTGTTCCTTCCGGAAACATATCCGACGGCGAACAGTGCGGCGAGGACGAGTACGAGGACTGAATTCGACATGGCGGGAAGGCTCTGTTCTGTGTGACGCCCTGAATGCTCGCGGTTTCCGTCGGGATGGGGAAACCTTGCCGGTTTCCCCGGCCTTTCGAGCGTCACATCCGGCAGATGGACGTGAGAAACGGCCTTCCGGCCGGCGCCGTTCCCGGAGCCGGCCGGAAGGAACCGGACTTACATGGTCAGTGGCGCCAGGTTCTGGGCGGCTGCACCGATTTCCTTGCGGTCGTCGGCCGGCAGCGGGATCAGACCCTTGTCGACGAGGTAACCTTCGTCACCCCAGGCCTTTTCGCTGGTGAACTCGGCGACGAATTCCTTGATGCCGGGGACGACACCGACGTGCTGCTGCTTCACGTAGAAGAAGAGCGAGCGGGAGACGCCGTACTCACCCGAGGCGATGTTCTCGAACGTGGGTTCGGAACCGTCGACGGTCGCACCGTGGATCTTGTCTTCGTTCTGGTCGAGGAAGCTGAAGCCGAAGATGCCGAGAGCGGCGGGATTGGCTTCGAGTTTCTGGACGATCAGGTTGTCGTTCTCACCGGCTTCGATGAACGCGCCGTCTTCACGGATCGAGTGAACGGCAGCCTTCCAGGCCTTGCTGTCGGACTTCTTGAGGGCGTTCAGCATGTCGAAGCCCTTGGAACCGCCTTCCATGGCGAGTTCGACGAAGGCGTCACGGGTGCCGGAGGTGGGCGGCGGGCCGAGAACCTCGATCTTGGACTTCGGCAGCGACGGGTCGATGTCGCTCCACATCTTGTAGGGATTGTCGACGAGCTTGCCGTCCATCGGGATCTTCGCGGCGAGCGCCTGGAAGACCTGCTTCTTGGTCAGGTTGAACTTCGGAGCCGACTTGGCGTTGGCAAGGACGATGCCGTCGAAGCCGACCTTGACTTCCGTGATGGTGATGCCCGCGTCCGTGCACTTCTTGAACTCGGATTCCTTGATCCGGCGCGAAGCGTTGGTGATGTCGGGATGCTCGAGGCCGATGCCGGCGCAGAAGAGCTTCATGCCACCGCCGGAACCGGTGGACTCGACGACCGGCGTGTTGAAGCTGGTGGACTTGCCGAACTGTTCGGCAACAGCGGTCGAGAACGGGAATACGGTGGACGAACCGACGATCTGCAGACGATCGCGTGCAAATGCATCGCCCTGAGCGGCGAGAAGTGCACCGGCGCTGAAAGCGGCGGCGAGTGCGAGAGATTTAAATTTCACTGGAATTCTCCATAGGTTTGGTGATGACACCCAAAGTTCCCTGGAATGCCGGCCGGCAGAAAAACACGCCGTTCCGACAAGCGCGAGCCGACTCTAGGAACCGCTGCACACGGTTCTATGACGTTCCCGCTACAGTTTTGTGACGATGCAACCGACTGAAATCAGGCGATAATCTTGTTTTCGTCGGGTTCACCGACATTTTCGGGCGACAGAGGCAGGCGTACGCTGAAGGTCGCGCCTTCACCCGGTTCGCTGACGACCGACAGGCGCGCCGCGTGCCGGTTGAGGATGTGCTTGACGATGGCCAGCCCGAGTCCGGTGCCGCCCTTCTGCCGGCTGTGGGCGACGTCCACCCGGTAGAAACGTTCGGTCAGCCGGGGGAGATGTTCCGCGGCGATCCCCGGACCGTAGTCCCGTATGCTCACGACCGCGCATTTGTCGTCGCGGCTCAGGCCGACATCGACCTTTCCGCCACTCTGGCCGTATTTCGCGGCGTTCTCGACCAGGTTCTGGAAGACCTGGACCAGTTCGTCGCGATCTCCCTTGACCACCAGCGACTCATCGGCCGCGTCGAGAACGATCTCGACGCCGTCCTCCCGGGCGGCAGGCTTGAGCACGTCGACCACGTGCCGGACGACCTGGTCAATCCGGACATGGTCCTCGGGCTTCACGTGAGCGTTGAGCTCGATGCGGTTGAGGGAGAGCAGGTCGTCGATCAGCCGCGCCATGCGCGCCGCCTGCACGCGCATGAGTTCAAGGAAACTCGTCCGGGCCGCCTCGTCGTTCCTGGCCGCGCCCTGGAGCGTCTCGATGAAGCCAAGGACGGAGGCCAGGGGCGTGCGCAGTTCGTGGCTGGCATTTGCGACGAAATCGGCACGCATGCGTTCGACCTGCTCCTGCCGGGTCAGGTCGCGCATGAGCACCATGACCTCGGGCTGGCCGCTGAAACGGTTGGCCTCATCCAGTTCGCCGATCAGCGCGACATGGACCTCGAAGCGGCGGTCGACCGGCACACGGTGCTCGTAGTCGACCATGACGGACTCACCGGTGCGCAGGACGTGGGAGATGGCATTGAGCACAAGCGGCGCCCGGATGACCGTCGACATGTGCTGGCGCAACCTTATGCGCTCGAACACCGCGCGAGCCGGCGCGTTCGCCTTGAGGATCGAGGAGTTGCGGTCGAGCACCATGACCGGATCGGGCAGCGCCTCGATCATCGTCGACAGGATTTTCTCCGGCGCGATGCTTTCGAGTCCGGTCACGGCCTCCGTGCGCGGCTTGCGGTCGGGCGGCGCATCGCGGCGGAAGGCGAGAAGGGCGACGACCACGGCCGTCAGCCCCGCCAGCGCCCAGGGCCAGGAAAGGCCGGCGAGCAGCACGAGCACCAGAAACACGGCCGCGACGGCCGCCAATGTCGATCCCATGCGTTTCATCGAATTCCGCCGTTCGATCTGCGTCTCCCCCGGCCAGATGATTCCAGCTGAAGCGCGGGACAAGGGCGTCCCCGCGCGGTTGCCGCCGACCCGGTTCCGGTGTAAACGGACCGTTGTCTTCTCGCCTGAGAATCAAACATGTCCGACAAATCCAAAACCGGCAAGGATGACAGGAAGGTGACGGCTTTCCTGGTAGGTGCGTGCGACACCGAACTGTGGGGCATGACCGGAAGCGAGCGGGCCGAACGCATGGTAAGGCGCGCCGGCATCGACGACGTCGCGATCGGCGGATACGAGCTGGAGGACGACCGGTCGGCGCTGATCGTCCGGACCGATGCGGTGATCGACGAGGCGCTGATTCCGCTCCTGTGCCGATACGATTCCCTGCTGCTGGTCGCCGACGACGGAACGGGTCCCAAGGCCGTCGCGGCCCATGTTCCCGCGGGCATGGTCAGCGATGCGGGTGCGGTGCTCCGGGAGGAGCCCTTCGACCCGGAACGCGCCATGCAACTCGGCCTGGCGACCAAGACCCCTGAAACGCTTTCCGAGTCCTACAATTCCGCGCTTCGCAAGAAAGCGGTTCCGTTCGTCCATTTTCTGGACGGCACGAACACCTCCGAAATCGAGCAGGCGACGTTCGACGCCTCCTACAAGGGCGTGACGGATTTCGTCACCAAGTGGGTCTGGCCGAAGCCCGCCTTCCCGGTGACGCGCTTCCTGGCGCGCCGCGGCGTGACGCCGAACATGGTCACGCTGGCGAGTTTCGTCTGCGTGCTTCTGGCGCTGGTTCTGTTCGCCCGTGGCGATTTTCTCCTCGGTGCGTTTTTCGGCTGGATGATGGCCTTCCTCGACACTGTCGATGGCAAGCTGGCGCGGGTCACCCTGACCTCATCGAAATGGGGCAACGTGTTCGACCACGGCATCGACCTGATATCCCCGCCCTTCTGGTGGCTGGCATGGTGGTACGGCCTGTACAACCACGACACCCCGCTGCTCTTCGCGTGCATGCTGATCGTGGTCGGCGGATACGTGGCCGGCAAGCTCCTGGAACAGGCCTTCATCTCGCTGTTCGGCATCAAGACCCACATGTGGCAGCCGATCGACTCCGCCTTCCGCCAGATCACGGCACGGCGCAATCCCAATCTCGCGATTCTGACCGTCTTCGCCATCGCGGGCATGCCGGACAAGGGGTATGTCGTTCTCGCGGGCTGGGTGGTGCTGTGCTTCGCGTTTCACGCCTTCCGGCTTGGCCAGGCCTGGCTTCAGCACCGGGCGGGCACGCCGGTGCGGTCCTGGATGGACGCCTGATCCGGCTCGCATGGTGCACCGGCGCCCGATCGCGGTGAGAAAAGTTTTACGTCTCCATGTCTAGAATGCCGCATGAACAGGGTCATGCCATTTCTCGCCACGCTCTGCCTGCTCGCCATGTGCGATGCTGGACCTGTCCGGGCGTCGGCCTGCGACAGCCCCTCGACCATCATCGAGCAGGTGATCTGCAACAGCGCGGACCTCAAGGCGCTCGAGCTTCGGGTTGACGAAGCGACGGCGCGCATCAGGTCCGTAGTCGAGGCACCGGTCGCAAAGGCGATAGACAGGGACGATCGCGAATGGCGCAGGTCCCGGGACGGGTGCGAAACGGAGAAGTTGCCGCAACAATGTCTCGAGTGGTCGTTCTACGAGCGGCTTGAATTGCTGATGGCCATGACCGGGCTGTTCGCGGGCCCACGGCATTTCGGGGATCCGTTGCGGGTCTGCTGGAAGATTTCCGAATCCGAGGAGCAGGCCGAGCGCTGTCTCGACAAGCGGCTGAACGAGGCGCGTACGGGTGCTGAACTGATGGCCGCCCACATAGAAGATGCCCTCGCGAAACGCGACAGGCAGGACGGTGCGGCCGGCGATGCACTGGCCAACTTCCATGCCGCGCAGGAGGCTTTCGGAACCTATGCGGACGCCCTGTGCCTGTCGGAAGCATCCGCGCTTGGCGAGGGTGTCGGCCGCAAGCTTGGCAGGATCGCGTGCGTTGTCCGCCAGTGGCAGGCGCGCACGCTGGACATGGAACGGCTGGTGCCCGGCCGCCGGTCCCACTGGAGCGAAAGCCCCGGCCGGGCCGCGGACATGCTCGAGGCCTGTCGCGCCGTCCTGCCCGAAGGCATAGACCGCGAGAAAACAAGGCTCATGGATGTCGCGGACGGGGGCGTCAACGGACCCGCTCTGCGCCTCGGCACGGGCAAGGGCAAGCGCATCGACTGTCTGGCCCCGGAGAAAGCCGGCGGCCCGCCGAGAGCGGTTCCCGTTTCCCGCGACGACAAGGGCATCGCGGAAGGTTATGCGGTGTTTACGCCGGATCCGGCGGAACCTCTTCGCGGAACCTGTTACGAGGCGGTCCGGTTCAACCCGCCGTCCGGGACCGGCGGCGGCTGGATGTCCTACCGGGTGTGCTGATCCCGCCGCGGGCCATCCCTGAGCCTCTTGCGCCGATAGAAGACCGAGCGGGCGAGCGCGCGGAAAAGCGGATTGGCTATGGCCATGTCGACCGCCATGTCCGGCGCGAGGTTCTCCAGAACGAAACGCAGGCCGTGCTTCACCCTGAAGCCCGGCAGTATGCGCGCAAGAAGTTCGGCGGGATGGGGCGCGGACGGTTCGCCATAGTCCGCGATCGCCTCGCCGGCGATGCGTCCGTAGTGAAGTGCGGTATGGATGCCGCCGCCGGTGAGCGGCGAGACAGCGCCAGCCGCATCTCCGATGAGGATCGCCCGATCGCGTGCAAAGGGCGTCACGGTGCCGCCCACGGGAATGAGCCCGCCGCGGCGGGCGACGATGCGGGCGTCGTCGAGACCGGCAGAGGCCGGGACATGGCTTATGAATGCGTCGATGTCGGGCCGCGCGGGCTGGCGCACGGCAAGGCCGACCTGTGTGACGCCGACGCCCGGCACGACCCAGCCGATGTATCCCGGCGCCAGGCGGCGGGAGACGAAACAATGGAAGGCGTCGTCTTCCCCGGGCCGGACACCGTCGAATTCGGCCTCGACCCCCAACAGGAACTTGCCGTTTCGCCCCAGGCCCAGGTCCTGCGCGACGCGTGAGCGCGGGCCGTCCGCTCCGACGAGCCAGTCGCAGGTGAGACCGGTCCCGGCGATGCGGAAACCTTCCCCCGCCCTTTCCGCTGCGACGAAACGGGTCCCGTAGCGTATGTCGGCCCCGGCCTCCGCGACCACGGCGCTGAAATGGCGCATCAGGGCGGGGGTATCGGTTGCCAGGAAGACATAATCGTCGGAATCGAGCCGCAGGCTCCGGCCCGACGGCGCATGAAGGCGGATACCGGAAATGCGGCGGACATGCTTCTCGCGGAAGGGCATGGCGGTTTCGGCTTCGTGGACCAGGATGCCCGTCGTGTGCATGCCGACCCCCGGCGCCGCCTTGCGGTCGATCACGACAACCGAACGGCCGCGTTCGGCAAGGGCGCGGGCGCAGGCGAGGCCCGCGAAGCCGGCTCCGACGATGACGGCGTCGACATGGGTCATCAGGCGGTCGGGCGGACGGTCAGCCCAGCCCCATAAGTCCCGCGAGGCGTTCGGCGCTGCCGCGCAGCTCGGCGCTTTCGCCATCGAACACGATACGGCCCCGGTCGAGCACGATCGTGCGCGGACTGAACCCGAGCGCCACGCGGGTGTTCTGTTCGACCAGCACCATGGTCAGGCCGCTGTCCCCGCGCAGCCGGGCCATGACGCGCTGAAGTTCCTCGACGATGACCGGAGCGAGGCCCTCGCTCGGTTCGTCCATGAGAAGCACGCGCGGGTTGCCCATGAGCGCGCGGCCGATCGCCAGCATCTGCTGCTCGCCACCGGACAGCTGGTTGCCGCGGTTGGCGCGACGTTCCGAAAGGTTCGGGAAAAGTTCGAAAACGCGGTCGATCGACCATTCGCCGTCGCCGCGCCTGGCCACCTGAAGGTTCTCGAGCACCGACAGGGACGGAAAGATTTCGCGTTCCTGCGGGACGTAACCGAGACCGGCGGCGACGCGGTTGTGGACGGCAACTCCGGTAAGCGACCGGCCGTCGAGCGTGATCTCCCCGGCATGCAGCGTCGTGTGGCCCATGACGGTGTCGAGAAGGGTCGTCTTGCCGACGCCGTTGCGGCCGATGATGGAAACGCTGCCCCCTGCGGCGAGATCTAGATCGAGATCCTCCACGACAACCGTCTCGCCATATCCGGCGCGCAGGCCGCGCAGGGAGATCAGGGCATCAGACATCGGCCTGCTCCCCGAGATAGACGGCGCGCACCTTCTCGTCCGCGGCGATCTCGTCCGGCGTGCCCTCGACCAGAACCTCGCCGGCGACAAGCACGGTGATACGTTCGGCGAAGCGGAAGACGACTTCCATGTCGTGCTCGATGATGAGCACGGCGATCTCGTCGGACAGGCCCGCTATGACGTCGAGGATCAGGTGACTTTCTTCGGACGGCACGCCGGCGGCGGGCTCGTCGAGGAGCAGGACACGGGGCCGCTGGCCCAGCGTGATCGCGATTTCCACGAGCCTCTGGCGGCCATAGGGCAACTCACGGATAAGAGACAGCGCAGCATCGTCGAGACGCAGCATGCGCAACAGGTCCATGGCCTCGTCCGTGACATGGCCGGCGGCGCTCGCACGGGAGAACATGCTGCGTGCCGTGCCGGTCCGCTCGGCCACCGAGAGCGCGACATTCTCGAGCACGGTCATGCCGCGGAAAAGCTGGTTGATCTGGAAGGTCCGGGCGATGCCGCGCTTGACGCGCTCTTCCTGTGCGAGGCCCGATATCTCCTTTCCGTCGAGGCGGATGGAGCCCGCGTCCGGCTTGAGAACGCCGGTGATGAGGTTGATCAGCGTCGTCTTGCCCGCCCCGTTCGGGCCGATCAGCGCATGGCGCGCACCCTTGCCGAGATCCAGCGAGACGTCGCGGGTGACGTAGAGCGCGCCGAAGTGCTTCTGCAGCGCCGAGATGGAGAGGACGGCGCTCATCGCGTCCTCCCGGTCAGGCCGGCGACCAGCCTGTCCCAGGCGCCGAGCAGGCCGCCCTTGAAGAACAGCACAACGACCACGAGCAGCAGCCCGACCCCGAATTCCCAGAATTCCGGACTGAGCTTGGCCAGTTCGTCCTCAAGTACGAGATAGACGACCGTGCCGACAATCGCGCCGTAGAGCCTGCCGGTGCCGCCGAGGATGAGCATGATGAGGATGGTGCCGGACTTGGCGAAACTCAGGACGTCGAGGGTGACGAAGGCGTTGGATTCGGCGAACAGCCCGCCCGCGATGCCGGCCATGGCCGCCGAAATGGAGTAGACCGTGACGAGCCGCCAGTGAACCGGCGCCCCGATCGCGTGCATGCGCTGCCGGTTCTCGTGCAGGCCCACGAGACTGCGCCCGAACGGCGAATGCACGATGCGGCGCGCCACGAGGAAACATACAAAGAGCACGGCAAGGCTGTACCAGTAGTAATTGTGGCCCCACAGGTCGTTTTCGAACATGCCGAAGATCGGCGCGACCGAAATGCCCGTCAGGCCGTCAAACCCGCCTGTCCAGTATTCGGCGGCATTGGCCGCCTCCTGGAGGAGAATGGCCGTGGCGAGCGTGAGCATGAGCAGGGTGAGGCCGTGATAACGCAGCAGCACCCAGCCGGAGAAAAATCCGATCACGCCGCCGACGAGCCCGCCGAACAGCATCCCGGTGATCGGTTCCGTCCAGCCCAGATGGGCCGACAGCATGCCCGTCGCGTAGGCGCCCGCGCCGAAATAGGCGGCGTGTCCAAGGGTGATGATCCCGGCATAGCCGAGGATGAGGTCCAGCGACAGCACCAGGATGATCGTGATCACGATCTGCGTGCCCAGCGCCATGTAGTCGGGAAAGACGAAAAAGGCGGCGATCCCCACGAGCCAGGGCAGCGCCTCTATCGGCCGCCAGCGCTCACGCGCCTTCAGGAAAGCGCGGGCGTCCTCGTTGGTCGGATTTGGAGCCTCGGTGGTCATGCGCGTCCGAACAGCCCCTCAGGCTTGGCCAGCAGAATGGCGATGGTGACCACGTAGATGAAAAACGCGCCGCCGTCGGGCCAGAGATATTTCCCGGCGGTGTCGATGATGCCGAGGATGAGCGCGGCGACGAATGCGCCGCGGATGCTGCCCAGCCCGCCCACGGCGACGACGATGAGGAAAAACACGAGATAGCCGATGGCGAATGTGGGCGAGACGCCGACGATTTCGATCGCGAGCCCGCCGCCCACCGCGGCCAGTCCGCTGCCGAGGGCGAAGGCGACGACGAACAGCCGGTCGACGTCGATACCCACCGACTGGGCCATGCGCCTGTTGTCGACCGCCGCCCGGATCCTGGCGCCGGCGATCGTCCTTTCGAATCCGAACCAGAGCGCGACGATCATGGCGATGCCGACGACGATGGTGAAGGTCCTGTAGGCGGGGAAGGTGCCGAAGCCGAGATCGACCTGGCCGGTCAGGAAGGCCGGAACCTCGATGCTGGGCGGGGTCGGGCCGTAGAGAAAGGTGATGCCGGCGGTGGCCATGAACACCAGACCGATGGACAGCAGCACCTGGTCCAGTTCGTGGGCCTTGTAGAGCTGGCGGTAGAGAAACCGCTCGAACGGAACACTGCCGACCGCGACGACGATGAAAGCGATGACCAGGCCCGGGATGAACGGCATCCCGAAATGGTTCATCACCGTGACGAGCACGTACCCGCCGGCCATGGCGAAGGCGCCATGGGCCAGGTTGGCGAAACCCATGAGGCCCATCGTGATCGACAGGCCGACAGAGATGATGAAGAGCAGCATCGCATAGGCGATCCCGTCGAACAGGATGCTGACGGCGACGCGGATAAATTGCTCCATCGTGTGATTTCCCGACGACGGCCCTTGCAGGCCAGTACGTTTCCCCTCACGCGCGGCGCATCGGAACGCCGCGGAAATACGACCGCCGGCCCCTCCGGTTTCTGGAGAACCGGCCGGCGGTCAGTGTCGTGTCACTTGCACTTGCCGATCTGCAGGGCCTTGCAGGGATCCTTGACCTGCTCGACCGTGTCGATCACCTCGACCGACAGCCGGCCGTCCTTCGAGACGATCCTGTGGACATTGGCATTGTGGACGATGTCGCGGGTATCGGGATCGATCATGATCTTTCCGCGCGGGCTTTCGAACGTCCAGCCCTTGAGCGCCGCCATCGTGCCTTCGGCGGTCACCTTGCCGTCCTGCGCCTTGATCGCATGAGCGATCGCGGCCATGCCGTCATAGCCCGCCACGGACATGAAGTCCGGCGTGGTGTCCTCGCCATAGGCTGCCTTCCAGGCCTTCACGAACGCCTTGTTGGTTTCCGACTGATAGTCGGCGGCGTAGTGGTGCATGGTGATCATGCCGTCGGCATCGGACCCCATGTCCTGGAGCTTGGTGTCCTGGGTGATGTCGCCCGGGCCGATGAGCTTGATGCCCTCGCCCTTCATGCCGAGCGTCGCGAACGTCTTGACCACCGCCACGGAATGGTTGCCGGCCGGCACGAAGACATAGAAGCAGTCCGGCTTGGCGTTCTTCACACGCTGGAAGAAGGGCGTGAAGTCCGGCACTTCGCGCGGGCCGCCCATGGGAATGCTCTCGACCATCTTGCCGCCGACTTCCTCGAACCCGGTCGTGAAGGCGTCACGGCTGTCCTTGCCGGGCGGATAGTCGGTGAAGCCGACCGCGGCGGTTTTGCAGCCCAGCTTGTCATGGGCGTACTTGCCCATGGGATAACCCGAGTGCCACATGGTGAAGGAAACGCGCGTGATATAGGGCGAGAGTTTCGGGATCCACGCGGTGCCCGCGTTCATGATGACCATGGGAACCTTGCCCTGGGTGGCCAGCGGCGCGCTGGCGATGGCGTTCGGCGAGAACACGAAACCGGTCAGGATGCTGACTTTTTCCCGGGTGATCAGTTCCTTGACCGCGTTCTTCGCAATGTCGCCGCCGGGGCGCTTGGAGTCACGCTTGATCAGTTCGACCTTGTGACCGCCGAAGGCGTCAGGATTCTGCTTGATGAACAGGTCCATGCCACGGTCGATCTGCTCGCCGAACTGTGCGGCACCGCCGGAATAGGTCAGCACGACACCGACCTTGACCGTTTCGGCCGCGGCACTGCCGGCAAAGAGCGTCGCGGCCGAGGCCACGGCGACTGCCAGGTTGCGGAATTTCATTTGTCTACCTCCCAATAGGTTCACGTCGCAATTCGTCTGGTCCGGCGCCCGCGGGCGCCTCGCTTCTGTTGAGGCGGACAGCACCACCGGCCGCACTCGCCTGCCGAATTCAACAGTATTCCAGCTACCCCCTCGACCGGAACACCGATTGGTAACATAACACGGTCATTTCCGGTATTCGGAATCCGGAAGCCACCATAAGTTAACGGGCACGGAGCCTTGCGGGATTCCGCCGCCAGGCTCATGCGACGATCCGCGGGGACCACGACGCGCCGCGGCCGGACGCGGAAAGCCGTTCGCTCAGGGACGACGCGGCCGCCATTGTCAGGGCCGCAAGGCGGCTCACGGTCGCGTAGCTGGTCGCCTCCGACGGCGTCACCACGCTCAGGCTGCCAAGCACATTGCCGCCGGGATCGAACACGGGTGCGGCGATGCCTACGCATCCGGGATCGATTTCGGCCTCCGCGATGCAATGACCGCGGCGACGAAGCTCCTTGAGCGCGGTGAGGAAGAAGGACCAGTCCTGGACCTGCACGCCCGCCCTTATCTCCGCCTCGTGGCGGTCGTAGAGACGGCGAAGGGTGCGTCGGGGCAGGTGCGCAAGAATGATCTTCGACGTCGCGCCGCGATAGAGCGACATGGGCCGGCCCCGTTCGTAGCTCATGCGGGGTGCGAATTCGCCGCCGATCACGTCGAGCACGCACATGACCTTGTCGCGGTAGAGCCGGCTCAGGAACGCCATGGTGTGCGGCCCGGCATCGGCCTGCAACTGCGTGGTCACGGCCTGCGCCGCCGACATGAGCGGATCGCCGACACGGATCAGGCGGTCATACTCGATGATTGCGGGACCGAGCCGGTAGCCGTCCCCATGCACGGGGTCGAGCAGGCCCGCGCCGCAAAGGCTGCGCACGTACCGGTAGGCCGTGCTCGTCGACACGTCGAGAACGGAGGCAATGTCTTCGACGGTCCATTCCGGGCGCTCCTCGTCGAAGAGCCCGAGTATCGCCAGCAGGCGGTCGGCGCTGCTCAAGACCCCGCCTCCCGGTCAGCTGCGCATGATGGCGCCGCTTCCCCACATGTTGAGGGAATGCGGCGTATGCGGCCAGACATTGAGTTCGCGTTCCGCGTCGAGCACTTCGAGTTCGGCGGAGAATTCGACCCAGTTGCCTTCCGGATCCTCGATGAAGATGAAGAGGTTGTTGCCGGGCCCGTGTCGGCCGGGTCCCCAGCGCAGGGGTACGCCGATGCGGGAGAAGTGATCGGCCCAGATCTTGATCCCGTCCCAGCTGTCGAGTTCATAGGCATGGTGATCGAGCATCACCGCATCGGACTCGAAAACGGCGAGGGAATGATGCTCCGGGTCGGAGGCAAAGAACACGGTCCTCACCTTGTTCTCGTCATCGTTGACCGTGTCCGCGAGGAAAAAACCCAGCCGGTCCTGGTAGAACGGCGTCACGGGGGCGAGGTTCGTCGAGCGCAGGGTGATGTGCTGGAGGCGTCCGGGCAATTCCGCTTCGGGCGCCTGTGCGTCGGCGCCGTCGTCGACATCGAAGATCAGGACATTGCCATCGGTATCGGTGACGGAAAAGGCATCCTTTCCCGTCAGCGGGCTCGGGGACGGGCCCACGGGCGTATCGCTGTCGTCAAGGCGGCCACGGAGCCCGTCGAGGGCCGTCGCGTCGGGAAAGACGAAAGCGGCGAACCCGAGGCCGCGCCTGGCCCCCTTGCCGAAAAGGACCCTGCGGCGCGGCGCACTGCACAGGAAGCCCTCCCCGGCGCGGCCCAGGTCAAGGCCGAGCGTCCGGGCATGGAAGCCGGCCACCGTTTCAGGGTCTTCCGCCGTGATCTGGATATGATGCAGTCGCGCACCCTGAGCGTTCTTCAGTGCGGCCATTGCCGATCTCCCGTCGTTTCCGTCCCAAGGTCAGGATATTCTTTATTCTCGTATTATGAGAATTCTACATGAAACAGAAGTGCTGACAACAGAGGTTTTGACTGCATCATCCGGATCGGCCAATCTTTCGTTCCGGCGAGGAAATGCCGCGACAAAAAACGGTTCGCACCGAAAGGAAAAGCAAGATGATGGAAATGACAGCGGGCGTGACGCCGTCAGGCGAAAGCGTGGAAGGATCGGTCTGGAACATCCTGGGACAGACCTACGTCCCCAAGCAGATCTCCGAATCGTCCTTTTCCTGGCACGCGACATTCCCTCCGGGAACCTTCGTTCCGCCGCACATCCATGCCAACCAGGACGAGTTCATCTATGTGCTGGACGGGCGCTTCGACCTGGTCCTCGGCGGGAGCGAGGCGAACGCCACGAACGGCGACCTGATCCGGCTGCCGCGCGGCATCCCGCATGGCATCTTCAACAAGTCCGACGCTCCGGTGACCTGTCTGTTCTGGGTGTCGCCGACCGGCAAGCTCTACGATCTCTTCCAGAAGATCCACAACGTGCCCGATCCCGAGGAAGTGGTGCGGCTGGCCGCGGAACACGAAATCGAGTTCCTGCCGCCGCCGGCGTGAACGTTTAGCGGTTGACCTGTTCGCGGTCGAAGCCGGCGAGCTGGGAGTAGCCGCGCACGATCGCCTCGAGCTCGGTCTGGCTGGCGACGTCGTCGATCGAGGAGAAGCCGTCCGGCGCCCGCTGCTCGATCACGTCGATGACGCGCTCGGGGCCGCCGCCGCGGTTCTGGCGCACGATTTCGGTCGTCGCCGGAAGCCGCTCGCTCTCGTAATATTGCAAGGCTTCCCACGCGGAGGGACGCTCCTTGAGCATGTCCGACAAGCAGCGTGCATCCAGGATCGCCTGTGAGGCGCCGTTGGAGCCCACGGGATACATGGGATGGGCCGCATCGCCCAGCAGCGTGACGCGGCCGAAGGTCCAGCGCGGCAGCGGGTCCCTGTCGCACATGGGATACTCGAAGAACTCCGGAGTGGACCGGATCAGTTCGATCGGATCGAGCACGTCGAGGCGGAACAGTCCGCGCACGTGTCCCAGAAGCTCGTCGAGATTGCCCGTGCGGTTCCAGTCTTCCCGGCGCGGAGGAGGTGCGGAGCCGTCGCCCAGCTTGACCGCGACAGCCCAGTTGATGAGCTGGTGGCCCTCTTCCTCGGTCTCGTTCGAAATCGGGTAAAGGACGAATTTCGCCGACATGCCGCCGGCAATGATCATCGAACGGCCGGAGAGGAAGGGCTCGCGTTCGACCGCGCCGCGCCACAGCATGATGCCGTTCCACGACGGCGGACCCTCCTTGGGATAGAAGCGCTTGCGGACGAACGAGTGGATACCGTCGGCGCCGACGAGGATGTCACCCTCGGTCTCCACCGTGCCGCCGTCGCCGTCGCGGAACTGGAAGGTCGCGGTGACCCGCTCGTCGGCTTCGCGGAAGTCGACGAGTTCGTGGGAGGTGTGGACGCGATTTTCGCCGATCCTGTCGCAGACCGCCTGGTGAAGCACGCCCTGGAGCTTACCCCGGTGGATGGAGAACTGGGGAAAGTCGTAGCCCGCATCCGTGCCGCGCGGTTCCTGCCAGACGGTCTGTCCGAAGCGGTTCTGGTAGATGAGCTCTTTCGTCCGGATACCGACCCGGTCGAGTTCGTCCAAGAGGCCGAGTTCGGCAAGTTCCTTGATGGCGTGGGGAAGCGTATTGATGCCGACGCCAAGCTCGCGAATGCCGCCGGACCGCTCGTAGACGTCACACTCGATGCCGCTGCGATGCAGGTAGAGCGCGGTCGCCAGCCCTCCGATCCCGCCGCCGACAATGATCACTCTCATGGCTCACCCTCCCCGCGCGCACTGTGAATGGCGCTTATCATTATGCACCGGGCGGCCGCCTGTCGAGCCTGCAGCCGGCGTCCGGTTAATGGCGGACGCGAGGCGGTCCGCGCTATTCGGACAGGGTTTCGATGTATCCGAGCAATGCCGTGATCTCCTCCGGCGTGAACTCGAATTCCGGCATGGCCTGGTGACCGACGGTGATTCCCTCCGCCAGCGCTTCCTCGAGCGACTCGACCGGGTATTTCTCGTGCAGTGTCCTGAAGGGCGGCGCGATCGGCAGCGCGCTCTGCCCTTCCGCACCGACGGCGTGGCAGCGCCCGCATCGTTCTTCCGCGATCTTGCGGCCCTCTTCCACCGTTCCGGCCTGCCCGCTGGCCAAAGTCACTTGTGCGGGCAGGAGGAAGAGCCCCGCGAGCGCGAGACCGGCCAAATAGGTGGGTTTCATGCGAATCACTCCTTTGAAAGACACTATAGATAGGAAGCATGCCTTTTCGTTGACGCAGATCAACGCCGCGCATCGCGCGAGGTTTAGGCTGGCATGCTGCAACCGTGTATTCGGAGCACGACATGGGTCTTCCCGCCAGAACGCATGACGAAGAGGAAAGCGTACGCCGCTTTCTCGCGGAACCGTCCGTCTATGGCCTTGAGGACGCCACGGTGGAGCACTTCGAAACCCATGGCGCCGACGTCTACCTGGCGGGCGAACGGGCCTACAAGATCAAGAAGCCGGTCCGCTTCGACTACATGGACTTCTCCACCGCCGACAAACGCCGCGCGGCGCTGGAGCGCGAACTGGAGATCAACCGGATCAACGCGCCCGGCCTGTACATCGACGTGGTCCCCGTCACCCGGGCCGCGAACGGAGGACTCGGGCTTGGTGGCGACGGCGAAGCGGTCGACTGGGTGCTGAGGATGAACCGGTTCGCCCAGTCCGACATGCTGAGCGCCGTCAACGCCGCCGGCGGCCTGACCGGCGATCTCGCCGCCGCCCTAGCGGATACCGTGGCCGCAAGCCACAGGAAAGCCCCCGTCCTGACGGACCCGGATGCGGCGGCACGTACGCTGCGGATCGTGCGCCAGCTGCAGGACGTGTTCGTCGGCGAAGGCCCGGCCTGCTCGGCGGAAGACGCCAAAAGGTTCCGGACGCTGCTCGACGAGCACTTCGCGGCGGCGAAAAAATGCCTGAACCTCAGGGGGCGCCGCGGCCGGGTCCGCCACTGCCACGGCGACCTCCACCTGCGCAACATCGTGCTGGTGGACGGACGCCCCACGCTTTTCGATGCGCTCGAGTTCGACGAGGAGCTCGCCACCACCGACGTGCTCTACGACCTCGCCTTCCTCCTGATGGACCTCGACGAGAACGGCAACCGCGCGGCCGCCAACACGGTCTTCAACCGGTATATCGCCAGCGGCGGAGAGACCATCGACCTGCTGGGTCTCAAGGCGATGCCGCTCTTCCTCGCCTGCCGCGCGGCGATCCGCGCCATGGTCGAGCTCACGCGCGCCGAACAGTCCGGCGGGCCGGCCGGCGACGCTGCGGTATATTTCCGTTCAGCGCTTGGATATCTTTCGCCGCCGGCGCCACGGCTCGTGGCCATCGGCGGGCTGTCGGGGACCGGCAAGTCGACCCTCGCCCGGGCGCTCGCCCCCCACCTCGGGGGCTGCCCCGGCGCGGTGGTCCTGCGCAGCGACGTCGAGCGCAAGGCGCTCTACGGCGTGGCGGAGACGGAGAAGCTGGGCGAGGCCGCCTACGACCCGGCGATCACGGCGGAAGTTTACAGCCGCCTCGCCCACAAGGCCGGCATCGTGCTGAAATCGGGTCATGGCGTGATCTGCGACGCGGTCTATTCCACGGCCGGTGAACGCCGCCAGATCGAACGCACGGCCGAGCGCGCCGGTGCCGCGTTTCACGGTTACTGGCTTCACGCGGACGCGGACACCATGCGCGAGCGGGTGGCCAACCGACGGGGCGACGCGTCCGACGCCACGGTCGAGGTCGTCGACCGGCAGATCTCGCGCGGCACGGGTCCGGTCGCCTGGACGCCGGTTGAGGCCGGGGGCGCGGAAGGCCGCGCGCTCGCCGCCGTGATGGCGGATCTGGGCTTGCAGAAGACCTGAGGCTCTCCCACCGTCCGCCAACGGGGTCAGGCGAGATCGCTCAGAAGGGCGCCGACGCAATAGGCGACACCGGCGGCGGCGGCGCCGATGAAAAGCGTCTCCAGGCCCGAACGCCACCACGGAGACAGCGACCATTTGCTCTTGACCGCACCGATACCGAAAAAGACGGCGCCGGTCGCGAGACACGCGGCGAGGAAGGGCGCATCCATGCCGACGGTGAAGGGCAGCAGGGGCACCGCCCCGCAGATGATGAAGGCGGCGAAGGTGGCCAGGGCCGCATGCATCGGGCTGCGCTGGACGGGCGAGACGCCGTATTCCTCGGACAGCATGGTGTCGATCCATACCTTCTCGTCCGATGCGATGGCGTCGACGGCTTTCTCGAGCACGTCGCCCTCGAGGCCCTTGGCGCGCAGGATCTGCCGCACCTCCTCGCGTTCGCCTTCGGGCGTGACGGCGATATGGCGCTTTTCCACGGCCCGCAACCGCTCGGCGTCGTCGGTTTCTGTCTTGGTCCCCGAATAGTTTCCGGCCGCCATGGAGAAGCCGTCGGCGAGCAGGTTGGCCAGTCCGAGGACCAGGATGACGCCTGCGGAGAGCTGGGCGCCGACGACACCGGCGACGATGGCGAACGTGGTCACCGCGCCGTCTATTCCGCCATAGACCCAGTCCCGTACGTAACTCGGCCGGTTCTCCGCGGCCAGCCTGCGGCTGATGCCCTCGACGCTGTGATCGTGTTCAAGTTTCATCGCCACCTCGCTCGCGTTCGCCCGGCCCGGGCGTCCGCGGGAGGTGGCGGACGGATCAGGCCTCGGGAAGCTTGTCCGCCCCGCGCGCCCTGAACTTCTTGTAGATCACGGGCACGAGCGAGAGCACGGACAGTCCCACGAGCGCGACGATAACCTGTGTCGTCAAGACCGAGGAAGGTGTGAATTCGTCGCCCGACTCGAAGACGCTGCCCAGCCCCGCCCCGACGGACGCGAAGACAAAGGCGCCGGGGATGATGCCGATGAAGGTCGCCAGCACGTAGGTTCTCAGCGTGACGCCGAGGAACGCCGGCACGAGGTTGACGACGAAGAAGGGAAAGATCGGCACGAGGCGCAGCACCAGGAGATAGTTGAACGCGTTCTCCCGGAAGCCATCCTCCATCTTGCGGAGCCAGGGACCGGCCTTCGAGCGCAGGCTGTCGCCGAGCGCTGTGCTGGCGGCGACGAAAATCGCGGTGGCGCCGAGCGTCGCACCGATGACGATCCACAACGTGCCGAAGAGCGTGCCGAACAGGAAACCTCCGGCGATCGAGAGCGCGGCGCCGACGGGGGCGGATACGGCGACCGCCAGGGCATAGACGGCGACGAACCCGAACGCGGTCAGCACCGCGTGGTCGGCGACGAGCTGCGTGAGATATTCGCGGTGCGCCTTGAGCGTCTCGAACGACAGGAGCTTGTGCAGGTCGAAGGCGAAAAAGAGGACCATGGCCGCGGCGATCACGATCAGGGGTGCATAGCGGCGCAGGTTCGCCACGAGGCCGGTCTTCTCGGCGCCGGTTGCGGAGTTCATCGGAAAATCCCTTTCGCTCATGGCAGTTTCTGCATCCAGCCGACCACCATCTTCGTGCGGTCGGAAAAAAGCGACGGCGTATAGTAGGCGCCGGCGACGCGCTTCGACACTTCGCCGAGTGTCGGATAGGGCGCGATGATCCCCGCCATGTCGGACATCTTCAGCCCCTTCTGGACCGCCAGCACCCAGGGCAGGATGAGCTCGCCCGCATGGCGGCCGACGATCGTGGCCCCTAGGATCCGGCCGCGCTTGCCGACAACGGCCTTGATGAAACCTTCGGTCGCGCGTTCGGCCCGGGCGCGATCGTTCTCCGCGAAATCGAAGGTCACGGCCGATGC
The DNA here is from genome assembly GCA_965227875.1 of Hyphomicrobiales bacterium. Lineage (GTDB taxonomy): Bacteria > Pseudomonadota > Alphaproteobacteria > Rhizobiales > JAJFHC01. Next base: position 2,624,392 of record OZ245783.1, on the reverse strand, counting down.
GTCGCCGCTGTCCTTTTTCGCCTCGGCCTCGGTCTTGCCGACGTGGGCGAGTTCGGGATCGGTGTAGGTGACCCACGGCACCGCCTTGTAGTCGACCTTCGACGGCAGGTTGAACAGCGCGTTGCGGATGACGATGCCGGCATGATAGCCGGCCATGTGCGTGAACTGGTAGCCGCCCGCGGCGTCGCCGATGGCGAAGACCTTGCGGTTGGATGTGCGCAGACGGTCGTCGACCTCGATACCCTGGGGCTTGTATTCGATCCCCGCTTCCTCGAGGCCGAGGCCGGAGAGATTGGCGCGGCGGCCGACCGCCATGAGGAGGTGCGTGCCTTCTATGGTGCGCTCCTCGCCGTCGGACGATACCGTGACCACGACGCCCGGCCCGCCGGCGGCGACGTTCTCGGCCTTGGCGTTCTCGAGGATCTCGATGCCTTCGGCCACCAGCCGCTTGCGCACCACGTCGACGGCGTCCGGGTCGTCCTTGCCCATGATCGAGAACCCCTCGATGACGGTGACCCTGGACCCCAGCCGGCGATGCGCCTGGGCCATCTCGATGCCGATGGGCCCGCCGCCGACCACGACGAGGTGAGCGGGACGCTCGGTAAGATCGAAGACGGTCTCGTTGGTCAGGTACGGCACGTCGTCAATGCCGGGGATCGGCGGCACGAAGGGCGACGAACCGGTGGCGACGACGAAACGCCGGGCCCGGATGCGGTAGTCGCCCGCGATCAGGGTGGACCTGTCGGCAAACCGTCCCGCGGCCTGGATGACCTTGACGCCCAGCCCCTCGAACCGTTCGACGGAATCGTGCGGCGCGATGGAGGCGATGACGTCATGGACATGGGCGTTGACGCGGGCGAAGTCGATCTCCGGCTCACCGGCGTCGACGCCGAACTTCGCCGTGGTGCGGGCGGTCTCCGCCGCCTCGCCCGCCGCGATGAGCGCCTTGGAGGGCACGCAACCGTAGTTCAGGCAGTCACCGCCCATCTTGGCTTTTTCAACCAGCACGACCGAGGCGCCCATCTGGACGGCGCCGGCCGCCACCGAAAGCCCGCCGGACCCGCCGCCGATGACGGCGATGTCCACGTCGAGTTCGGTCTGACCATTGCTTTTCATCTTCTTGTCATCCCCTGACCGTGCCGGTTCGCTGGAGTGTACCGCAGGTGCGGCGTCAGCCCTCGACCTTGATCTTGTAGTCGGGCGTCGGGTTGAGCGGGCAGGAATAGACATACTCGCCCGGCTTGAGCGTGATCTCGTAGTCCTTCGTCACGCCCTTGTTGAGGCCGCCGCCGGAGACGCTCGGCAGGCTCGCCCGGTTCACGAGGCCGTCGCCACGCAGATAGAAACCCAGACCGTAGGGCACGTTCTTGTTGGTCACCCGGAAAATGTACTTGCCGGGCTTGAGGCTGATGGTCTTGGACTTTGCCAGGCGGTCCGCGCCGTCCTTGGCGTTGATGGCCTCGCAGTCGGCCTTGCTGGTCGAGCTGTAGCCGCGGTCGGTACCTTCTGCCTCGACGAACTGGCAGGCCGTCTGGGTGAGTTCGATGACCTTGGCATCCTCGGCGGAAGCGCCGGTGGAAAAGGTCTGCATGATTGCGGCGGCGACGATGGCCGTCCATCCGAATTTCTTCATTTCATCCTCCTGAAGTCTCGATGAAGCCAGAGCACTCTCGCCCTGTACCAGCTAGATTTACGCCCCGCAGGACCGGCCTTGAAATATAATTTGGCTCCCATTTCAATAGACAGAGGCTATATAAGAGGGAGATTCACCGGTTAAACTCACAGTTCTGTGAGGCATATCGCCTTTTTCGTGAGCCACAAGCTATGGAAATGCATCAGGTCCGATATTTCCTCGCCCTGTGCGAGACGCTGAACTTCACCCGTGCGGCCCAGCGCTGCAACGTGGCGCAGCCCTCGCTGACGCGGGCGATCAAGAACCTCGAGGAGGAACTGGGCGGCCCGCTCTTCCGGCGCGAACGCAACCGGACGCACCTGACCGACCTGGGCCGGCTGGTGCGCCCGCATATCGAGACGGTGGCGCGGGCGAGCGAGTCGGTGCGCACCGAAGCGGACCGATTTCTCGCGCCCGACCATGAGACGCTGCGGCTGGGCATGATGTCGACCATCGGACCGGGGCAGATGATCGGCTATCTCGGCACCCTGCGCGACGAACTGCCGACGCTGGACGTGGAGATCGAGGAGGCGCCGGGCCGCGCGCTCACCGAGATGCTGATGGACGGCCGCCTCGACCTGGCGCTGATCGGCCTGCCGGACCTGCCCGAGCGCCTGCGCGCCATCCCGCTCTATGCGGAGCGCTATTCGGTCGCCTTCGCCAAGGGCCATCCGTTCGAGGATCTGGACGCGGTCCCCTGCGCCGCGCTCGACGGCGAGCCCTACCTGCAGCGGGCCCATTGCGAGTTCGCGGAGTTTTTCCGCGCCACGGGGGCGGAGCGTACGTGGAAGGCCAACCTGCGCTACACCAGCGAGCGCGAGGACTGGGTCCAGGCCCTCGTGCTGGCCGGGCACGGCTGCAGCGTCATGCCGGAGCTCCTGCCGACGGTGCCGGGCATCGTCACCCGGCCGATGACCGAGCCCGCGGTAACGCGCACCATCTCGCTGGTCAACGTCGCGGGGCGCGAGCTCACGGCGTCGATGCGCGCGGTCATGCGGCTTGCCTCGACCTATCCCTGGCCGGGAGGACGCACATGACGGGCGGCGAGGACGGGACGGAGACAGGCGTGCCGGGACCGGCGATCTATGTCGACGCGGATGCCTGCCCGGTCAAGGACGAGGCCATGCGGGTGGCGGGCCGGCACGGGCTCCACATCCATTTCGTGAGCAATGCGTGGTTCCGCCTCCCCCGGGCGGACACCATCCACCGCGTCATCGTGGAGGCTGGGCCGGACGTTGCCGACGACTGGATCGCGGAGCACGCCACGGCCGGGGACATCGTGATCACGGCCGACATTCCGCTGGCCGCCCGCTGCCTTGACCGCGGCGCCCTTGCGCTGGGGCCGACGGGCAAGGCCTTCACGGCGGACAATATCGGCATGGCCATGGCCATGCGCGACCTCAACGCGCAATTGCGCGAAACCGGCGACATGGGCGCCGGCGGCGGCAAGGCGTTCACCCGGCAAGACCGGTCGACGTTCCTGCAGGCGCTGGAGGAAGCGGTCAGGAAACGGCTCTAGGACTGGCCCACCGTCCGACGGGATGGCGCGCGTCACATGGCGGACACCCGCTGCTCCTGCTCGCCGAGGCCTTCGATCCCAAGCCGCATGGTGTCGCCGGGCTTGAGAAACCGGTTCGGCGTCATGCCGAGGCCGACGCCCTGGGGCGTGCCCGTGGTGATGATGTCGCCGGGTTCGAGCACCATGAACTGGCTGGTGTAGGAGACGATCTTCGCGATGGAGAAGATCATGTCGTCCGTATTACTGTCCTGGACCCGATCGCCGTTGACCTCGAGCCAGAGCCTCAGCTTCTGCGGGTCGCCGACCTCGTCGGAGGTCACGAGCCAGGGGCCGAGGGGGCCGAAGGTCGGGCAGCACTTGCCCTTCATCCACTGGCCGCCGCGCTCGATCTGGAACGCGCGTTCGGACACGTCGTTGCAGATCATGTAGCCGAACACGCATCCCAGCGCGTCTTCCTCGCTGACGTAGGACGTGCGCTTGCCCATGACAAAGGCGAGTTCGACCTCCCAGTCGAGCTTGGTGGAGCCTTTCGGCTGGATCACATCGTCGTTCGGGCCGCAGATGCACGAAGACGCCTTGTTGAAGAGGATCGGCTCTTCGGGGATGGGGGAATTGGTCTCGTTTGCGTGCTGGACATAGTTCAGCCCCACGGCGATGAAGTTTCCGGTACGGGCCATGCAGGCGCCGATGCGCGGCTCGCCGGACACGGCCGGCGCGGCGTCGACCGCGTCCTGGCCAATGCCCGCCAGGGCGCCGGACGCGATCGCCGCGGGATCGATATCGGCGACGAGGCCCGAGATATCGCGGAGGGTGCCGTCGGATCCAATGCAGCCGGGCTTTTCTTCACCGGCCGCGCCAAAACGCAGGAATTTCATGTCTTTCTCCCATTCTTGCTCCGCTCGGGAGCGCATCAAGTTTCCGTGCAGATATATTCCAGGCGGTAGACGGTCGCCACCGGCGCGCCCTCAACGCCGACGGCCTTCAATGCGTCATCCGACAGAAGACCGGCGCGTACCCTGTCGATTTCGTCGCGGCGGGCGGCTTCGACGAGGATCGCCCAGCCCGGCATGTCGGTGCCCCCGTCGCGCTGCTTGCGCTCCTTCGTCGGCGTGTCGCTGACCGACAGGTCGGTCTCGCACAGGTGAACGCCGGTAATGCCCCTGATCCCGGCTGCCGGGTCGAGCGCGGCCTTGACGACATCCTTCGCGAACCTTTCGGGATCGCCCGCCTCGAAACGCAGCGTCAGCAGGTAGCCTCCCATACCCGGGCCCCGGGAATGGCGGACCTGCTGGATCGACCTGGCGACGTTGCGAAAGTGCTTGACGGTGCTCAGGGTCCACGGCGTTGGGTTGTTCAGCCGCTGGAGGTAGTCGGGACCGGCCACCGCATCCAGGTTCTCCGCCTCGTAGAGGGTGAAGAACTCGGGCGTCCCCTCCTCGGCGATATAGCGCCGCCCGCGGATGAAGCCCTCGACGGCGGCACGCTCGGGCATGTGCTCGTGGAGGTGCCACCAGTAGAATTCGTCGCGTCCCTCGTCGGCGATGTCATGCCAGATCGAGACGACGGCTTTGCCTGCTAGACTCATGTCGTTTCCAGTTGTTCGGTGTTGCGGTGCGCTCAGAGGCCGGTCTTCCGGCCGCCCTGCAACACACCCTTGTCGAGGAAAATGCCGGTGATCTGGTCGACCGCCGCCTCGAACACGGGCGACTTGCGGGCCGCCAGGCCGCGCGGTCGCGGCAGGTCGATCGGGATGATGGTCTCCACCCGGCCGGGCCTCGGCGTCATCACCACGACCCGGTCCGCGAGAAGCACGGCCTCGTCGATCGAATGGGTGATGAAGAGGACGGTCTTCTGTGACGCCATCCAGAGCTCTTCGAGGTCGATCCGCATCTGCTCGCGGGTCAGCGCATCGAGCGCACCGAAGGGCTCGTCCATCATCAGGAGCGGCGGGTCGTGGATCAGCGCGCGGACGATGCCGGCGCGCTGCTGCATGCCGCCGGACAGCTCGTGCGGGAACCGGTCCTCGAAACCGCCGAGACCGACGGAGGCCAGCAGGTTTCTCGCCTGCTGTTCGTAGTCGGCCGGCTTCAGGCCGCGCATCTCGACCTGGAGCAGCACGTTCCGGAGAACGTTGCGCCATTCGAGCAGGACCGCCTTCTGAAACACCACGCCCAGATTGGTGATGGCGCCCTCGACCCTGTCGCCGTCGACCGACACGGCCCCCGTGGTGGGCTGCGTGAGGCCCGCGATGAGGCGCATCAAGGTCGACTTGCCGCACCCCGAGGGGCCGACAATGGCCACGAACTCGGACTTGCCGATCGACAGGTCGACCCCTTCGAGGGCCACGGTCTCGGTCTTGCCCCGCCGGAAGACCTTGGAGACGCCATCGATCCTGATGCTCTCCTCGCCCGCATGCGGTGCCCAGGCCCCGGACGGTTCCGGGGTCTGGGCCACGACTTTCAGGTTAGGTTTCATGATTGCGTCTGGTTACGCATGTCACTGCTTGGGCAGAAACGCATTGGTGTAGAAGTGCGATGCGTCCTTGTCGGTCTTCAGCCCGCGATATTCCTTGAGCAGGGCGACCGTGTGCTCCCAGTCCTCGGGGGCGCAATAGCCGATGCCCTTGCCCTTTGCGTTGGGCGAGATGAGCAGATCGAGGTCGACCAGCAGCTGGTCCTTCACGACGCCGGCATCGAGATCCGCCTTGGCGGCCAGGGCCGCGGCGACGGCGGCGTCGGGATCGGCGATGGCGGCTTCATAGGACCGGCGCATGGCCTTGACGAAACGGCGCACGAGGTCGGGGTTTTCGGCAACCGTGTCGCGGTGGGCGATCAGGCTGAGGCCGACCGTGTTCACGCCGACATCGGCGAAGTTCATGGCCGCGGCCTTCACGCCCTTGGCCTCGATCTGGAAGAACTGCGCGTCGGCGCTGCCGAGCAGGGCGTCCGCCTTTTTCTCCAGGACGGAGACGACCTTGGCGGCCGGGTCGACGAAGACCATGTCGATCTTGCCGGCGTCGAGGTTGTTGGCCTTCACGACGGCGGGGAAGAGCTGCGTCAGCGCGTCGCCGGCGGTGACGGCGATCTTCTTGCCTTCGAGGTCCTTGGGCTCCTTGATGTTCGCGTCAGCGCGCGAAATGATCCCGAAGGGCGAGATGTTCATGGGCGCCATGACCGCCTGGATGGGAATGCCCTTGGAGGCGGCGATGATCATGGTGCCGGCATCGGCGATGCCGAACGTATCGCTCTTGGCGCCGATGACCTGGGTGGCGACACCGGAACCGCGGCCTTCGTTGATGGTCAGGTTGATGCCTTCCTCGGAGAAGAAACCCTTGTCCTTGCCGAGATAGATCGGGGCGTGGAATCCGAGCAGGTACCAGTTGAGCCTGAGCGAGACGTCATCGGCGGCCCGGGCGGGGGCGGTCCCCAGAAGCGCCACGCAGATGGCGGTGAAAACGGCAAACAGCCTTATCTTGTTCATTGATTCCTCCCTGTGGGTTGGTTTGGTTGGTTGGCAGGCTTGTAATGTCGGCAGGCGCCCCCCGGACCGTGTCGGACCTTCTCCGGCCGTCCCGGACCGGTTCAGGCGCCGATCTGGATTCCGGTCTCCTTGCGTTGCGAGACGTGCCAGGGGATGGCGAATTTTTCGAGGAGTTCGACGGCGTAGTAGACGATCAGGCCGACGATCGACAGGACGATGATGGTGGCGAAAACCATCGGTGTCTCGAGGTCGCCATTGTAGCGCAGCAGCAGGTATCCGAGCCCCTTGTCCGAGGCGACGAACTCGGCCACCACGGCGGCGGTGGACGACAGCGCGGCAGCGACCTTCAGACCGGTGAAGATGCTCGGCAAGGCATGCGGCAGGCGGATCTTGCGGAAGATCATCCAGGCGCTGGCGCCGGTCGACCTGGCGAGCTCCATGGTCTCGTCGTCGATCGACTTGAAGCCGGCGATGCTCGAGACGACGATCGGAAAGAAGGACAGCAGGAACACCAGGAGGATCTTGGGCGTGAACCCGAAGCCGAACCAGATGATGAACAGCGGGGCGATGGCGATCTTGGGCACGATCTGCAGGAACACGATGATCGGGTAGAACATGCGTTCCATGGTCGGAAAGTAGGCGACGAAGACGGCGAGCGGAACGCTGACGGCCACCGCGACCAGATAGCCGACGAGGATTTCGCTGGTGGTGATCCAGGTGTTGGCCAGTACGTGTTCCCAGCGCGAGGCGAACTCCGTCCAGATCAGCGAGGGCGGCGGCAGCAGGTATGTGGCCACGCCGAAGAACCTGACGCCGGCCTCCCAGATCACGAAGAGCACGACGAAACTTATGACGAACTGACGCAGGCCCGTCGCGTTGCGGTAGAAGGACACGAGCGCGGACGGCTTGCGGTCTCCGGTTTCCTCGGTGGTGCTCATGCGCTCAACCTCGAAAGGCTCCCGGACTGGAAATCCCGGATGGGCCACAGTTCGCAAAGGCGTTCGGCGGCGGCCACCACGTGGGGCGCCCATTCATGGAGTTTCTCGAGCGGCGTGCGGACCGTCGGCGCAGCGATGCTGATCGTGCCGACCGCGGGCGCGTCGGGCGTCGCACCGGCGATGAGGGCGGCGACGGCGCACATGCCCGGCTCGCCCTCCTCGTAGGCGATGCCGTAGCCCTGCTCTCTCGTCCGCTCGAGTTCGGCGAACACCTTGTCGAGGTCGCGCAGGGCCTGCGGGCCGACTTCCTCGGGATCGCCATAGCCCTGGCTGGCGACGATCTGCCGGACCCGGTCGGCGTCGAGGCTGGACAGCCAGCACTTGCCCGTGGCCGTCGCCGTCAGGTTGACGGGCCGGCCGTAATTGCCGTCATAGCGCAGGCCGTGGCGCGCGCCCTGGGCCTGGGCGGCCCAGATCAGGTGGTCGCCGTCGACGACGGTCAGCCTGACCAGTTCCCCGGTCATGTGGGCCATCTTGTCGACTTCCGGCTGGCAGACGTCGGTCAGGCCGGTATTGGTGAGGTGGCGGAAACCGAGCACGACGAGGCGCAGCGTCAGGCGGTAGCGCTGGCTCTGTTCGTCCTGTTCGAGATAGCCGCGCTGGGTGAGCTGGGTTAGCAGCCGGTGGGTCGCGCCCTTGGCCATGTTGAGCCGCGACGCGGTCTCGCTGAGCTGCAATCCTTCAGGATGGCCGACATGAAGCTCGAGCACGTCCAGGGTTCGATCGATCTGCAATGACATGGCACCGCCACAAAATTGGAACAGCGTTCCGGAACACTGTTCCAAAAAGAGCACCGATTGATCGGCGAGTCAATTCCCGATGTATCTGCAGACGGTCGGGCACGGCATGGCGCCGGCCGGCCAGTGTCTCCCAGGACAATGATCCGTCGACAAAAATCACGCTCTGGTCACCTGGTGTCCGGGTGCCCGCGCGATCCCCGGGATCAGTCGTCTTCGTCGAAAAACTTGTTCGGGCTCTGGAAAAATCCGATCGCGAGGCAGCCGTCCGGCGAATGGGCGGTGTGGCGGCTTCCGGCATTGCGCCAGACGTAGTTGCCCGCCGTGCAGGCACCTTCGTGATCGACGAGCGAGCCCTCGATGACGTAGCTCTGCTCGATGCCCACATGCATGTGGTCGGGCAGCCGCGCGCCGGGCGCCATCCGCGTCATGGAGGTCAGGAGGCCGGTTTCCTTGTCCTCCATCAGCACCTTGACCTCGATCCCCGGCCAGCGCGTCTTCTGCCAGGGAATGGAGTCCACGTCGACATAGGTGGATTGCGGGTCTTTCGTCTTTTCCTGCGTATCGGATGCCATCTGCTCTCTCCCTTTCCGGTGCGCCGCGCGTCGCGGACGTCACTCCGTTTTTGACCGGGCGACAGGATGCCGGTTTGTGATTGCGGGTGCAATTGGGTAGCGAGGGGGTGAGCCTCCGGCGGCTCGAAGATTGCGGCGGGAAGGCAGCATTTGTTTGGTTGGGAAAAGTGGGCGGAAAGCGGTTGTTCGCCGCTTGCGCGAACAGACTATGACAGGCCGGTATTAGCAGTCATTGCCAAATGACTCGCCTCAATCTACAGGCTTGAATTGGTTCTTATCGAATCTTCAACCTCTGGTATATTGGTACGATACTTCTCGATTCGGCAGAAAGTCGCGCTAGGAAAGAGAAGTTTCAATTTTAAAACCATTCAAACCGTGTGGAGCATTTATGCGTAAGACAAGAATTGATGATATTGGCCTTGGCGCAAATGATTTAGCGATAGCGGCAATTGACTTACTTGATATGTTTAACAAATCTGGAGAAGACGGATCGCCCAATTTTGATGTATCCAAGGCGATTTATGGGACCGACATCTCATACGCTGATTGTGTGAGCCGCATTACGTCAATAGCGGAGCTTGCGGACAAATTTGGAAACTCTAAACACTTCTTGATGGTTCCATCCAATAGAATAACCAATCTAAAACAGAGGATTGACGAAACTAATCAACACATAGAAACACTAAAAAGCCAGTTTCAACAAGTTATAAAAGATGGTGGCGGGATTGATTCATTTAATTATGACAATTTCCATATTCAGACTAAGGATGGACAAAGTCACAACTTCAGATCTCAATTTAAAAATATCGGTGACATTACCGAAACATTGCTGGATGCGTTCTACTCGGTCCTGACTATCCTTAGGCCAACTCGTTCCACTTACAGTTTTCAGGCGGCTGCAAATGCCCTGTCATCCCTTATTGAGTCGTCCAGCGAACAAATCCACAACCTACATGAAGAAAACAAAGCTCTAAGGCAGGCAGTTGCGGCGGCCGTAGATCAGGTGTCAGCCGCAGAAGCCCAAGCAAAAAAGGCTAAGCAAGCCGCTGAAGAAACACACCGCACAAGAGATGAGGGCGCTAAGGACCGAAAGACTATAGGCGAATATCTCGCTGACGCTACCGAAAAGAAAACTGCCATTGAGACTGCACACACCGAAGCAACTTCACTGGAAAATGAGGTGGAAGAATATAGAGAGAAATTTGAATCATTCGACCGGCAGCTAGAAAACCGAAACAAAGAATTTGAGCAGGGAAAAGAAAAACAGGCAAATCTTTTTACAAATTTTGAAAATAAGGAACAAGAAGTAGAAAGCCTAATCGAGAGTAGCGAGAGCATGCTCAAAGGCGCAACTGTTGCTGGCCTAGCGAGCAGCTTCTCAGATGCACAAAAAAAGCTAGGCAATCAGCTATTCTGGGCGAGAGTAAGTTTTTATGTAGGGATCACTTTCTTATTTGTCTCAGCAATTCCTCTTATGCTCTATGTGTTTCTCCCCATACTGGCCCTTTTTCTGCAAACCCGCTACCCAGAGTTAGCCAGCGTTGCTCCTGCACTCGACACGCAAGGAGAGATGAGTGGGTGGCAATATTTGGGGCAGGTCTTAGCGCGATTCATTATCCTTCTTCCAGCGGCGTGGCTCGTATCGTTCTCGGCAATACGCCACTCATCGCTTTTCAGACTGCGGGAACACTACGCCTACAAGTATTCAATGGCCGTCTCCGTCGAAGGGTTCCGAAAGCAAGCCACAGGTTACGAAAGTGAAATTGCTGCACTGGTTCTTGAACAACTCGCCTTTAACCCTGCCGATAAGCTGACACCGTCAAAGGATATTCCCGAAGGTAAGGTCCCTCACCCACTCCTAAACATCTTGCTCGAAAAATTCCGAAACGGACTAAACAAAGAGAAGTGACAAAGCCCTAACCATGCCTTGCCGATCACAATAATCACGATTCCCGACATTGGGAGTGCTCAGTTCGTACGCGTTGCCAACTTCCATGGATCTCCCCTGTTCGCCCTGTCGGCGAAAGTCAGGTCTCGCGGGCCGCACCGCAGCGAATTCTATCAAAGCTCAATGGCAGCAATGGGCCAGAAGCAGACTCTTGCCTGTGAGAACGAGTTTGCTCGGACGGCAGACAGTTTTGAATTGGAGCCATGCCCGTTACCGAATTCTTTCGCGCGTCACACAACCCTGAACCACCTTTTTGATCCTTTTCGAATGCGGCCGCGCTTGCTCACTGCCGTCAAAGCGGCCTGGAAAACGTCGTTCCAAAAACACCGCACGAATCGGGTCGCGCGTGGGGTTTCCATCGCGCAGTCTCCGCGCAGGTCAAAGACTGCGAGGTGATGCCGATGTCGTTTCAGATTCACGCGCTCGATCCGGAGGCGTTCGCGCCGCTCTTCGAGATGTCCGACGAGCGCTTGCGCCGGCTCAATGCCCGCCGGGAAATCGTGGCGACCAGCCCCGGCACGCCGTGCCGCGTCAGCCTTGTCGATGCGGAGGTCGGGGAAACCGTGATCCTGACGCACTTCGAGCACCAGCCTGCCGACAGCCCCTACCGGGCCTCCCATGCCATCTTCGTGCGCGAAGGGGCGGCACGCGCGCAGCCGAAGCCCGGCGAGGTGCCGCCGGCCCTGCGGTCGCGGCTTCTTTCCCTGCGCGCCTTCGACGCCGAGCACATGATGATCGCCGCAGACGTGCTGAAAGGCGCGGCGCTCGCGGACGCCCTGCACGCGACATTCGAGGACGGGCGGGTCGCGTATGTCCACCTGCACAACGCCCGGCCCGGGTGCTTCGCCGCCGCCGCGACGCGCGCCTGACCGGGCCCGACGCCGCGCGGGGCGTGACGGTCCGCTAGATCGGCACCTTCTTCGCGGCCGTGACCTCGTCGCCCGTGTTCGGGACGCCTCGCGGCTCGATCAGCAGGAGGTGAACCTCTTCTCCGGCGACAGGCCGATGCTCCACGCCCCTGGGGACCACGAAAAGCTCTCCGGGCTCCAGAACGACGTCACGGTCCGGCATCTCGATGCGCAACGTGCCGCTCAGCACGAGAAAGAAATCGTCCGTGTCGTCATGATGATGCCAGGTGAACTCTCCCTTCGCCTTCACGACCATGACATCGCACTCGTTGAAACGGGACACGATCCTGGGGCTCCAGTGATCCGAAAACGTCGAGAGCTTCTGCGCCAGATTTACAGCATCACCCATCATCAACTCCGTTTCCTTGTCGACCGGCCGCATCCGGCAAAACCTTCACCGTGTCACGTGACACTCAGGAGGAACATCCCGGCCACGGTCACGATACGTGCAAGGTCGGCCCAGCGGCGTTCGCCGTCGTATCTTGCCGCAGACCGCCATACGCCCACCGTGACGATGACATTGTAGGGCACGGACAACGCGTAGCCGACGACGAGTGCCGCGACCGGGCGGTCGGCGACGATCAGAAAGAGAAAGAACGCGCTGGACGCGACGTTGACGAGAAGGCCGCCAAGAACGGCCCAGTTCCAAAAGGCGTCTTCAAGCGCCAACTCGCCTCGCAGGAGACGCAGCAACCGGTTCATGGGTCAGGAAGGCTATAAGCGAACGCGAGGCAAGTCCATCGATGCGGCCGTGCGCGGGGCGCCGGCGCGCCGGGGCTTGCGTTCGCTATTTCGGATCGGCGATCCAGTCTTGGTAGACCTTCCGGACGCTCGGGCGCTTCTCCACCGCACTGGCGATCCGCGCCACGTCGGGGAACTCGTCCAGGGACGGATGCTCCATGCCGGGGTCCAACCAGGTCGTGAGCATGTAAAGGTAGATGTCCGCGGCGCTGAACCTGTCACCGAGCACCCATTCGCCGCCACCGATCTGGTCGTCGACGACTTTCAAGGTTTCCCGCAGGCGGCGGTTGCCGCGCCGCACCGCGCTCGCCTCGTCGGCGGGAGAATCCACGAAGCGGTCCGGATAATAGGTGAGTTGATAGGCGTTCTGCACCGAGCTGGAGAAATAGACCAGGGTCTGCAGGAAGAGCGCCCGGGCGGGATCGTTCACTCCCGGCGCCAGGTTCGCCTCGGGGTGCCGGTCGCCGAGGAACATGGCGATCGCGGCACACTCGTACATCGCGCCTTCGTCCCAGAGGAGCACCGGCACCCAACCGTTGGGATTGACGGCGAGCTGCTCCGGCGGACGCGGCATCGTCCTGTCGATGGTCGTGTCGATCAGTTCGTAGGCGACGCCGATTTCCTCCAGCATCACCCGGACCCCCATCGACGCGCTCTCGGGCGCATAGAACAACCTGTACATGCTCAAGTCCTCCGGGTTGCGGCCGCGCAGTGTACCTCAGGCAGCCGGACCTGTCCGCCGATGCAGCGACCGGGCGCTTGCCGATATCGCGTTGCGTGCGGGCCCTGGCGCTCAGCTGGCTTCCGCCATGCAGGTGCGGAAGGACGTGGCCATGTTCCGGATCAGCGTGAAATAGAGATCCGGCCCGTTCTCGATCGACGCCCCGAGGGGATCGAGGACGCCGGCCCTGGCGGACGTGCCTTCCGTGACGGTCGAGATCAACTTGGGCTCGAATTGCGGTTCGGAGAAGACACAGGTTGCCCCAAGTTCCTTCACCTTCGCGCGCAGTTCCCTGACACGCTCCGCGCCGGGCATGACTTCGGGCGACACCGTGATCGAGCCCGACGCGGTGAGGCCGAAGCGGTTCTCGAAACTCCGGTACGCGTCATGGAAAACGATGAACCCCTTGCCCTTTACGGGCTCGAGCTCGGCGGCGACCTGCCCGGTCAGCGCGTCGAGGCGGCTCATGACCTCCTTCGCATTGGCCTCATAGGCCGCCGCATTCGCGGGATCCGCCCCTGCGAGGGTTTCCTCGATTTCGTGAACGAGCGCCTTGGCGTTCACGGGGTCGAGCCAGACATGGACATCGAACGCGCCGTGCGCGTGGTCGTCATGATCGTGGTCGCCGTGGTCGTTCTCGGCCTTCTTGTCATGATCGTCGTGCCCTTCGCCGTCATGATCCTTCTCGGCCTTCTTGTCGTGATCGTCGTGCCCGTGGTCGTCGTGATCCTTCTCGGCCTTCTTGTCGTGATCGTCGTGCCCGTGGCCGTCGTGGTCCTTCTCGGCCTTCTTGTCGTGATCGTCATGCCCGTGGTCGTCGTGGTCTTTCTCGGCCTTCTTGTCGTGATCGTCATGCCCGTGGTCGTCGTGGTCGTCATGAGCATGGGCCTCGAACGCCCCGCCTTCGCGCAGCTTCAGCTTCACCAGGCCGTGCGAATCGATCAGTTCGACGGTCTTCGCCTTCGAGGCGATCGCCTCCAGCGGCTTTTCGAGAAACGCCTCCAGTTCGTGCCCGATCCAGAAGACCACGTCGGCCTTCTGCAGCATGGCCGCCTGGGACGGCTTCATCGCGTAAGTATGCGGCGAGCCGGCCCCGTCGACGATCAGACCGGGTTCGCCGATCCCCTTCATGACCGCCGCGACAAGGGAGTGCACAGGCTTGATCGATGCCACCACGTTGACGTCGGCCCGCGCGGCAAGCGCGGTCGATGCGAGCAGGGTGGAGGCAAGGAAAAGGGACTTGACGAGACGCATTTCGATCTCCGGTTTTTCGAGAGGTTCTGGAGTGTGACGTTATACAGTTGCTGTTATTGTGTTACGGTATAACGTGTGCAATAAGCATGCGCAACCACATATTCCGGTATCCGACAGGCGGGTGCTTCGAACCATGCTGAAACGTATTGAACCGCTCATCACGCTGAACGACGTCGGCGTGTCACGGGCCGGCCGATGGCTGGTTCGCGGCGTCTCCATGACCATCGACGCAGGCGAGATCGTGACCCTGATCGGGCCGAACGGTTCGGGCAAGACGACGACCGCCAAGCTGGCGCTCGGCATCATGAAACCGTCCGAAGGTTCGGTGAGCCGCAATCCGGCGCTTCGCATCGCCTATGTGCCGCAGAAGCTCTCGATCGACTGGACGCTGCCGCTTTCGGTTCGCCGCTTCCTTTCGCTCACCCGGCCCGTGTCCGACAGCGAGGCCGTGGACGCGATGACCCGGACGGGCACGCTTCACCTGGCGGGCTCGGAAGTCCGGACCCTGTCGGGCGGAGAGTTCCAGCGTGTCCTGCTGGCGCGGGCCATTGCGCTCAAACCCGACGTCCTGGTTCTCGACGAACCGGTCCAGGGTGTCGACTTCACCGGCGAGATCGAACTCTACGACCTAATCAGGAGCATACGCGACCGGCTGCGTTGCGGCATCCTGCTCATCTCCCACGACCTGCACGTGGTGATGGCGGCAACGGACCGCGTGATCTGCCTGAACGGGCATGTGTGCTGCTCGGGGGCGCCCACGACCGTTGCGGAAAGTCCCGAGTACAAGGCGCTCTTCGGCCCCCGGGCAGCCTCCGCACTTGCGGTCTACGAGCACAACCACGACCATACGCACTTGCCGGACGGACGGGTCCGGCACGCGGACGGCACGATCACCGACCACTGTCACCCCGGCGACGGCGCCCACGATCATGATCATGACCACGATCATGGTCACGGTCACGAAGGCCGGGAGGACATTTCAGACGCCGCCGGGGGCAGCGGGGAGAAACGGGATGTTTGACGACTTCTTCACCAGGGCGATACTGGCGGGCGTCGGCGTCGCCGTGGTCGCCGGCCCCCTGGGCTGCTTCATCGTCTGGCGGCGGCTGGCCTATTTCGGCGATACGCTCGCGCATGCCGGATTGCTGGGCGTGGCCCTTGCCTTTCTCTTCGAAGTCAACATCATGATTGCGGTGTTCGCGGTATCGGGCTGCATATCGATCGCCCTTCTCCTGCTGCAGCGACGGGCGGCGCTGTCGTCCGATGCCCTGCTCGGCCTCCTGTCGCATTCCGCGCTGGCGATCGGGCTGGTCGTCCTGGCGTTCATGACATGGATACGGATAGACCTGATGGGATTCCTGTTCGGTGACATTCTGGCGGTGACGAAGACCGATATCGTCGTGATCTGGGCGGGCGGCATTGCCGTGCTCGCCCTCCTCGCGGCGATCTGGCGGCCGCTCTTCGCGGGGACCGTGAACCACGAACTGGCCCAGGCCGAAGGCGTCAATCCGGAACGGGCCAATTTCGTCTTCATGCTGCTGCTGGCCGCGGTCATCGCGATCTCGATGAAGATCGTCGGCGTCCTGCTGATCACCGCGTTGCTGATCATTCCGGCTGCGGCCGCGCGCCGGTTCGCCAGCGGCCCGGAACAGATGGCCGTGCTGGCGTCCGTCATCGGCGCCCTGGGGGTGCTGGGCGGCCTGTTCGGCTCGCTCGAATGGGATACGCCGGCCGGTCCGAGCATCGTCGTCGCAGCACTCCTGCTCTTCGTCGTCTCTCTCCTCCCCCTGGCGCGGCTGTCGGGCGGGTTGCGCAAGCGCGGCGACGACAGAAACACCGAAGCCCTGAAAGGAACGCGGTCATGAACGAGCACGTCCACGCGACAACCGACCTGACCAAAAACCAGTCGCTCGTCATGGGGCAACTGTCCAAGGCCGACGGCCCGTTGAGCGCCTACACAATCCTCGATCAGTTGAGGGAGCACGGGTTCAGGGCGCCGCTCCAGGTCTATCGCGCGCTCGACAAGCTGGTGGAGTTCGGGCTCGTCCACAGGCTGGAGAGCCTGAACGCCTTCGTCGCCTGCCGCCAACCGGACTGCGAGACCCATCAGTTCACCGCCTTCATGATCTGCGAGGCCTGCGGGCAGGTCGACGAGATCTCCGACGACAAGCTGACGCAACGCCTCAACGTGCTCGCCCGCGACGCGGAATTCGCCCTGCGGAAGACGACGATCGAGCTGCGTGGCGCGTGCGGCACCTGCGAAAGGCGGTAGGATCGACGCTGGTTCAGTCCATGACCCTTCGCCCCGAACTCAAACAGCAGATCACCTGGGTCTATACGCACGACCTGGAGGGAACCTGCGCCTATTACCGCGACGTGCTCGGCCTCGAGCTTGAGCGCGACGAGGGCGCGGCGCGGATATTCCTCACCGGCGGGCGGGCGTCCATCGGGGTCTGTCTGGCGTTCGAGGACCGGGTCGTGGAACCGGCCGGGGGCATGATCACGCTGGTCACGGATGATGTCGACGGGTGGTACACGTTGTTGAAGGCGCGCGGGGCGGAACTGCGCGGCCCGCCGGAACGGCTGGAGAAATTCGGCATCTACAGCTTCTTCTCCCGCGACCCGAACGGCTACGTGATCGAGATCCAGAGCTTCGATCATTGACACGGGTGCGCGCGGATCGGCGCCGCGTGACGCCCTACCGCCGCCACAGCCCGTAGACGGCCCATGCCGTCGCCGCAACGACCAGGGCGCAGAGAACGGCCTTCGACAGGGTCTCCATGGTCCCCACGATCAGCAGGGCGTGGACGGTACTGCCGATGACGGTGACCGTCACCAGGGCCACGTGGCCGAGGCGCCAGGTCCGCGGGCTCAACCGCAAACGGCGCCGGAGCACGGCGAGGAGGGCCGCGGCGAAGACGGCCCACATGGCGACGACGCCCCAGGGCGAAAACGGCGTGGGCGAATTGAAAACAAGCGCATCGATAACGTCGGGCGGGCTGGTGATCCACAGTCCTGCGAGGTGGACGACCACCGCGGCGACGAGAAAGCCGCCGGTCCACCGGTGGAGGCGGCGGCTCCTGAGGGCCGAAAGACCCGGCAGAACATTGGCGATGAGCAGGGGCTGGACGAGCAGCAGCGCCATGGCGGCAACGCCCGCAAGACCCGCCACGATGTAGACGGGTCCGCGCCAGGCCAGCTGAGGGCTGGTCGCCGCAAAGGCGATCGGCACGGCGATCGCGGCTACGAGCGCGGTCCAGACGAGAACCGCGCGGGCGCGCGACCGGTCCGCCGGAGCCCCCTGTCCGGCTTGGCTGCGGTCAGGCAGGCTCAAGGACGAAATGGGCGCTCAGGGTCTTGTCCTTCGCGCTCGGCATGACGGGCCGCAGGAAGACGGTCTTGAAGTCGCCGCTGTCATAGGCGAGATGGCCATGCGGCTGCCCGAACGTCGGCACGATCTGCGGCATTTCCAGACGGAACTCGCCATTGGCGTCGGTGAGCGTGGCACCGTGGCTGTGCGGATCGCTCTCGTAGCCCTCGGTCGTGTGGGCCCAGATCTGGATGCGCTGGCCGGCCAGCGGAGCGCCGTCGCCCGCGCGGCGCACGGTGCCGGTCATCCAGAAGCCACCGCCGCCGATCCGTTGCACGACCGGTGCGCCGGGGATGTAATTGTTGGACCCGCCGCGCATGGAGGGCGTCGGCGCCACGCTGGCGACGGCGGGGACGATCCGCTGCGAAGCCCCGGCCGCAACGAGTGCGCCGCCGGCGGCGAGAAGGGAGCGGCGGGTGAAGAAAACGGCTGACATGGGTGCGTTCTCCTTTTCGATCAGGCTGTCTGCGCGGCCGGCCGGACCGGCGCGGATGAACATGGAAGAGAAGATAGGGCACTTCGGCGCAAATGCGTAGGGCCGGACGGCCAATGACGTCGGGTGGCGCGTTCACGGCTTCGTGAGGGACGACCTGCGCTAGCCTTCCTGGGGCCTCACTGTCGGCTTGCCCAGCCGGCTTTCGCGGTAGGCGATGTAGGAGGCGCTGCCGAGCACGATGCCGGCGCCCACCCATACGAAGATGTCGAGCCCCTCGCCGAAGAGGAACCAGCCGAAGATCGAGACCCAGACGAGCTTGAGGAAATCGAGCGGCATGACGACGCCGGCGTCGGCCTCCTTGAGCGACTGCGCGATGGCGACCTGGCCCAGCGTGCCGAGGATACCGAGAAGGAACAGGAGTCCCCAGGCCTCCATGGTCGGCATGCGCCACACGAGTATGGCGGGCACGAGCGAGAAGACCGACAGCAGCAGGTTCATGTAGATCGTGATGGTGATGCTCGACTCGGTGCGCCCGAGCTGCTTGATGACGATGAGCGTGATCCCCCACAGGAACGTGGAGCCGACCACCAGGAGCTGGCCAAGGCCGATCTCCTGGAAGCCCGGCCTGAGAATGATCAGCGTGCCGGCGAACCCCAGCACGATCGCCGCCCAGCGCCTGAAACGGACCTTCTCGCCGAGAATGAGAATACCGAGGAGCGCGGCGAAGATGGGCGCGGTGAAACCCAGTGCCGTCACCTCAGCGATCGGGGCGATGGCGAGCGCCATGAAGTACATCAGCATGGCGCCGATGTTGAGCGCGCCGCGCAGGGCATGCATGGGCAGGCGCGTCGTGCGCAGCGGCTCGAGCCCGTAACGGACGAAGAAGGGCAGGAAGAGCGCAAGGCCGAACAGGTTGCGGAAGAAGGCGATCTGGAAGGGATGCAGCTCGGCGGAGACATAGCGGATGAGCACGTGCATCAGGCCGATGAACACCGTCGACAGCGCCATGAGCACGATGCCGCGGCGCACGGGCGCAATGGTTCGCCACCGCTCTATGAGGATCTTCACAGTCAGGATCTTGCCTGCAGGTCGGGAACCGCAAGGCTACCCGCCAAGCCCGCCCCGCACATGGCAGCCATGCGTGAGCCGGGACACCACCTGGACCCCGGCCTTCGCCGGGGATGCGGGTGGGTTGAGGCCGCGTGGACCCCGGCCTGCGCCGGTGATGCGGGCGGTTTAAGGCCGCGTGGGCCCCGGCCCGTGATGGGGATGCGGGGCGATTGAGGCCGCGTGGGCAACGGCCTGCGCCGAGGATGCGGGCGGTTTGAGGCCACGTGGACCCCGGCCTGCGCTGGGGATGCGGGAGGATTGACGGCGCGTGGGGGCCGGCTTTCGCCGGGTTGCGGTACGATTGATCCCTTGCCCGAAGTTGTGGCTTTTGCCGGGGGTGCAGAGCGTTTAAAGGCCATGCCGAATTTCCGGCGAAAGCCGGAATCCAGCGGCAGCCGGGGCGGGTGCAGCGAGGTCGTGTGCTGGCATCTCCCGGCTCGCCAAAACGTGGGGCCGCATGGACCCCGGCTTTCGCCGGGGGTGCGGGAGGAGTGAGGCCGCGTGGGCCCCGGCCTGCGCCGAGGATGCGGGAGGATTGAGGCCGCGTAGGCCCGGCCTGCGCCGGGGATGCGGGAGGATTGAGGTGGCGTGGGCCCCGGCTTTCGCCCCGGGGGTACGGTGCGAACGTAGCCTTGCCGGAATTTCCGGCGAAAGCCAGAATCCAGCGGGCGGCAGGGCTGTGTCGGCCGGGCCGAGGCCGGGATAGGGCGGCGGTCAGTCGTCGTCGGGGCGGGAGAGGCTGCCGGTGGCGGCCGTGACGAGGGTCTCGATCGCGTCGGCCAGATGCTCGTCGGCGATGTTGTAGTCGCCGCGCGACGTGCGGATCAGGTGGGCCTCGTGCAGCACATCGGCATGGGTGTAGCCTTCCGGCGGTTCGAACTTGTAGTTGGCGAGTTCGATGAGCTGCCCGAGCGGGTCACGGAAATAGATCGAGTACATGAAGCCCCGGTCGATCTCGCCGGAATTGTCGATGCCGCGCTCCTCGAGCCGCGCCACGGCCTGTGTGTAGGTCGCGCGCGAGACGTTGAACGCCAGGTGGTGCAGGTTGCCGATGCCGTTGGGATTGGGTTCGGGGTCGGGTTCGCGGTTCTCGTCGGTGAATATGGTGATCAGACGGCCGTCGCCGGGATCGAAATAGAGGTGGTTGACGTCCTTGTCGTCGAGATTGGGCTGCTCGAAGACGAACGGCATGCCGAGCACGCCTTCCCAGAAGTCGATGGAGGTCTGGCGGTCCGCGCCGTTCAGCGTGATGTGGTGTACGCCCTGGGTCTGAAGCTTTCGCACGGCATCCTCCGTTTTGTTGTCGGCCGACAGTAGCGAAATGGCGCGCATGCGGCTATCGTCAATGGCGATTCCTGGTATCCGTGACGGAACACGCCCTTGACCGCCAGCCTCTCCGCCCTCCCCGCCCGGCCGCGATCCGGTCGCGCAGCGGGCCTTCTCCTCGCCTTTGTCCTGGCCCTGTTTTTCGCTCCCGTCGCGACGGCGCAAGCGCAGAACGGGGATACGCCGGCAGGCGAGACCAAGACCACCATCGCGGTCGAGAACGACCAGACCACCGACACGGCGATCGAACGGCGCATCGACAAGATCTTTATCGAGATCAAGGCGCTCCAGCGGGTGCGCGTCGACGTCGTGGCCGGCGTCGTGCACCTGACGGGCACCGTGCTCGACGCGGAGGCCATCGACGAGGCGGCGGCCCTGGCCGCGCGCGTCGAGGGCGTGGTGACTGTCAAGAACGACATCGTCCAGGTCACCTCCCTGCGCGAACGGCTGATGCCCGCCTGGGAGCGTTTCGTCGCGCGCATGAAACAGGTCATCGCGCTGGGGCCGCTCCTGGCTGTGGCGCTGATCGCCTTCGCCTTGATGGTGCTGGCGGGCTTCGCCATCGCGCGGCTGTCCTGGCCGTGGGACCGGATCGCGCCCAACGGTTTCGTCGCCGGGCTCTACCGCCAGATCGTGCGCATCGCCTTCGCTGCGGGCGGACTTGTCGTCGCGCTCGACATTCTCGGCGCCACCGCCCTGCTCGGCACCATGCTCGGCGCGGCGGGCATCGCCGGCCTCGCCGTCGGTTTCGCCGTGCGCGACACGGTGGAGAACTACATCGCCAGTATCATGCTGTCGATCCGCCAGCCCTTCCGGCCCAACGACCACGTCCAGATCGACTCCTTCGAGGGGTACGTGATCCGCCTGACGTCGCGGGCCACGATCCTGCTGACGTTCGACGGCAACCACGTGCGCATCCCTAACGCGACCGTGTTCAAGGGCGTGATCACCAACTACACGCTCAATCCCGACCGGCGCTTCACCTTCAAGCTCGGCGTCGACCCGGACTGCAACCTGCGCGACGCGCTCGACCTGGTGATCGACACGCTGAAGGCGTTCGACTTCACGCTGTCCGACCCCGAGCCCAACGGGTGGATCGAGGATCTGGGCGATTCAAACGTGGTGATGACCTTCACCTGCTGGGTGAACCAGCGCAACACGAGCTACGTGAAGGCGCGCAGCGAGGCGATCCGGCTCAGCAAGCGCGCGCTCGAAAGCGCGGGCTTCTCGCTTCCCGAACCGATCTATCGCCTGCGCTTCGACGGCGACGCGCTCGGACTGGCTTCGGTCACCGAACACACGCCGCGCAAGGCGCCCGAGCCGAAACCCACGGGCACGCCGGAGGAACTGGCCGAAGACGCCGCATCGACGGACGCCTCGGCGGAAGACGACGTGGTGGAAAAGGTCGAGGAGGAACGTGCCCGCTCCGACCAGCAGACCGACCTGCTCGACACCCACGCGCCGAGGGAATAGAACCGGCCCGCCAGACAGACGGGAGACCGCATGCGACTTCTCAACGCCCTGATGAGCCGGTTCGTGAAGACCGGCACCCTGCGCATCGTCGATGCAGGAGGTGCTTCACATGTCCACGGCGGGCAAACCGACGGGCCTTCCGTCACGGTGCGGCTGACCGACCCGAAGCTTCATGTCGCGCTTGCGCTCAACCCGGAGCTGAAGGCCGGCGAAGCCTACATGGACGGCACGCTGGTGGTCGAGGACGGCACGATCCGGGACCTCCTGATGCTGTTCGCGCTCAACCGGGAGAACCTGCGCGGCCATCCGCTGCAGCGCAGGTTGCGCAGGGCCTACAAGGCGGTGCGCAACTTCCACCAGCGCAACGTGCTCGGCCGCTCCAGGGAGAACGTCGCGCACCACTACGACATCTCGAACGATTTCTACCGGCTCTTCCTCGACGACGACCTGCACTATTCGTGCGCCTATTTCGCGTCACCGGACGACGGCCTGGAGGTCGCGCAACAAAACAAGCTGCGGCATGTCGCGGCCAAGCTGGCGCTGGAGCCTGGCCAGCGGGTGCTCGACATCGGTTGCGGCTGGGGCGGCATGGCGCTCTTCCTGGCCGCCCATGCGGACGTGGAAGTGGTCGGCGTCACGCTTTCGCAGGAGCAACAGGCGCTGGCCACGCAGCGGGCGAAGGACCGCGGCCTCGACGGGCGCGTGCGCTTCGATTTGGTCGACTATCGCGAAGTCACGGAGCGCTTCGACCGCGTGGTCTCCATCGGCATGTTCGAGCATGTGGGCGTCACCCATTTCGACGAGTATTTCGGCGCGATTTCCGGTCTGCTCGCGGAGGACGGGGTGGCGCTCGTGCATTCGATCGGCCGGGCCGCGGGGCCGGGCTCGACGGCGGCGTGGCTGCGCAAGTACATCTTTCCCGGCGGCTATTCGCCGGCGCTTTCGGAAACGCTCGCCGCGGTGGAGCGTGCGGGGCTCTGGGCGACCGACATCGAGATCCTTCGTTTGCACTACGCGAAGACCCTGCAGGAGTGGGACCGGCGTTTCCAGGCCAGGCGCGGCGAGGTGGCGTCGATGTTCGACGAACGCTTCTGCCGGATGTGGGAGTTCTACCTGATCATCTCCGAGATCGCGTTCACGCACGGCAACCACATGGTCTTCCAGCTCCAGATGACCCGGGACGTGAACACGCTGCCGATCACGCGCGACTACATGGCCCGGGCGGAGGCGGCGCTGGCCGCGCCGCCGCGGACGACGGAGAACGCGCAATGAGCGACAAGCCCGGCCTCGACAACGCCTACGAACTGGAGACGGCGGAACAGACGCTGGCCCATTACCGGGCCTGGGCTCAGACCTATGACCGCGAAGTCGGCGAGGAGAACGGCTACGCCCAGCCCGCACGCACCGCCGAGGCGCTGGCGCGGCACGTCACGCCTTCGCAGACCGCGGTGCTCGATGCGGGCTGCGGCTCGGGCCTTTCCGGCCTGGCGCTGGTCGCGGCGGGGTTCGGGCCGGTCGACGGCTGCGACTTCTCGCCCGAAATGCTCGAGCTCGCCCGTGCCAAGGGGATCTACCGCGAGTTGTGGGAAGCCGACCTGAACCAGCCGCTCCGGACCATTGCCGACGGCGCCTATGACGCGGTGACGGCAGTGGGCGTCTTCTCCTTCGGCCATGTCGCACCGGAGGCCTGCCGGCAACTGCTGCGGGTGACGAAGCCGGGCGGCTGGCTGGTCATCGCGCTCAACGAAAAATACTGGGACAAGGGCGACCTCGCCGCCGAACTCGACCGGCTGGAGACCGGCGGCAGGATCGAGGTCGTGTCCCGGGAATATGGCGACCACCTCCCCGGCCACGGCCTCAACGGCTGGGTCATCGTCGCACGCAAGACCTGAGACCGGAACGGTCCCGGCGCGAAGGCCGGGACACGAGGCTCTCACCCACCCGTTTCCCGGACGAGCGGAAGCGAGATCCGGGAGCGTTTCGGGTTCGGTCTGCTGGTGAACCCTACCCGCGGTTCAGGGGGTTACGAACAGGCCTGGCGGGCCAGTTCGGCGAAGTCGGGATGCCAGCGCGAGAGCGGGGGGCGGTTTTCGGTGATGTCCTGCGCGCCCCAGAGGATGCGTCGGCGGTCCATGTCGGACGAGACCTCGTCGTCGGGACAGATGATGTAGAAGTCCCCGCGTCCGAGCGCCTCGAGCATGAAATCCACCACCTGTTCGGGACGCCAGGCGCCCGGCTTGTGCTCGGCCCGGCCGGTCGTCGTCCAGCCGGGCACCAGGAGATGCGCGGACACGCGGCGCGCGCCGTCGTTGCCCTCCTGCGAGGAGCGCAGCTCGTGTTCGAGGGCTTCGGTATAGGTCTTCAGGGCGGACTTGGTCATGTTGTAGACCGGGTGGCCGGGCGGGTTGGTGATGCCCTGCTTGGAGCCGGTATTGACGATGACGCCGGGTCCTCCGGAGGCCAGCATGCCGGGCAGAAAGGCCCTGGCCGCATAGACCGGCCCCCAGAGGTTGACGTCCATGGCGTGGCGCCAGTCCGCGATGTCCGCGTCCATGCCGCGCCCGCCTCGCGACGCGGCGTTGTTGGCGAGGAAGTCGACACGGCCGAACGCCGCCGTCGCCGCTTCATGCAAATTCGCGATGTCGTGTTCGCGGGAAACGTCGGTGGGAACGGCGAGCACGCTGGACGGTTCGCGCGCATGCCGCGTGCGGACGTCCTCGGCAGTCGCCTCGAGATCGGGGCCGGCCAGATCGGCGAGCACGACGCGCATGCCGTCGGCCGCCAGCCGTCGCGCCATGGCCCGCCCGATGCCAAGCGCCGCTCCGGTGATGACGGCGACATTGCCCGGTGTGAATACCGCGTGACCTGCCATTGCAACCCTCCTCCTGTCCGCATGCCGGGCCGCAGTCTAGCGGCCACGTCCGCGGACCGCCACAGGCAGGGTCATCGTCTCGTGGTGTCGAGGGGGAGGTGGATCAGTCCGCGCCGTCGAGATAGGCGACCGCGCTCAGTGCATAGATGGCGGCGCATGCGGACACGTCGTCGGCCAGCACATAGTCGTCTATGCCGGAGGCGAGCGTCGGCTGGGGTCCGAAACAGACCGAGGGCACGCCGAGGCCGCGCCACCGGCTCGCATCGCTGGCCGGCAGGCGCACCACGGGGGCGGGCGGTTGCGCGCGGACAAGTTCCGCCGATGCGCTGACCGCCCTGGCGATCGCCGTATCGGGTCCGGTCCAGTTGGGTTCCCATCCCTTGATGCGGTGCCAGGCGAGCCCCTCCGACCCGGCGCACAATGCAGCAAGCCTGTCCTGGATATCGGCCGTGGTCATGCCGGGGGGAATTCGGAAATCGATCTCCGCCGCGGCCGTCGTGGCGGACTGGCTGACGAAATGCCCGCCGGTGATCGTGCCGGTGTTCACCGAGAGGCGCAGCCCTTCCTCACCGGCATGCGGCCCGACGACCGACAGGTCGGCCGGCGGCTCGGTCCGGATCGAGTTCCATGTGTCGATTTCCGTAATCGCCGTCGTCAGGCGGGTGACGGCGGAACTTCCGGTGCGGGCGAGCATGCCCTGCGCGGACGGTGCGGTGGCCTCGAGCCTGATCCACAGCAGGCCCTTTTCCGCCAGCGCAAGGCTCATGTTGCCCGGCCCCTCGCCGCAGATGACGGCATCGCCGACGAGATCCGGGCGCTGGCCCAGAAGCCATCCCGCCCCGTCGGGTCCGAAGACCGTTTCGTCGGCGACGGCGGTGTAGGTGATCCGGCCCGGCCAGCGATCCCGGTTCCTGGCCAGCCACACGAACGCGAGCGCGAGCGCGGCCGTACCCGCCTTCATGTTGCCCATGCCGAGCCCGGTGAGTTTCCCGTCACTCTCGCGCATCTCGTAAAGCGGTACGGACCAGTCCTCCTCGCGTCCCGGGCTGACGGTGTCGAGATGGCCGTTCAGCACGAGATGGAGTCCGCTCGCCGCGCCTTCTGCCGCGGCCACCAGGTTGGGTTTCTCGCTGACGCTGGCGAGAGTTTCGCAGACGATGTCGTTTTCGTTGAGGAAGGCCTCGATCACGGCCATCGCCTCGATGGTCCGCCCGGGCGGGTTCACGCTTCGGGCCGCGACGAGATCCCCGCACAGGCAGTGGAGACGGTCCCGTCGCTCCTCGACGAAGCCGCGTATCTCCTCGGCAAGGGCGTTTCGGGACGTGTTTTCGGACAGACCAGTCATGCTCTCAGAATCATCTAAGTTATTGAAATATATGAGTTTTTTGTCTTGACATCGTACCGCCGGGATCGAATAGTGATCGCGGAAAAACCCAAGGAGACGGAAGATGGGAAAAGAGAAACTTCTCGACGGCAAGGTCGCCTTCATCACCGGCGGCGCCCAGGGCATCGGGCTTGCGGTTGCACGGGCCTATGCCGAACAGGGCGCCCGTATCGCCCTTGCCGATATCGACGCAGACAAGGTGCAGGCGGCGGCCGGCGAGATCGGCGGCGATACGCTCGGCCTTGCCCTCGACGTGACCGACGAAAGCCAGACCGAGGCGGCCCTCGCCCGGGTGGTCGATGCGTTCGGCAAGGTCGACATCGTCGTTCCCAACGCCGGCATCCTGGTGCTCCGTCATGCGGTGGACACCGACACCGCGGCCTTCCGGAAGGTCGTGGACGTGAACCTGACCGGCGCTTTCATCACGGCCAAGGTGTTCGGAAAAAGGCTCATGGACCAGGGCAGCGGCGGGCGCATCATCCTGACCTCCTCGCTCTTCGGGCTGAGAGGCGGACGCGAGAACGGGGCCTACTCGGCGTCGAAGTTCGGCGTCGTCGGCCTGATGCAGTGCATGGCCGCGGAGCTTGCGGGCCACGACATCCTGGTCAACTGCGTATGTCCCGGCCAGATGGACACCGACATGATCCGCCAGCTTTTCCGCGACCGCGCGGAACTGACGGGCAAGACGGAATCCGATGTGAGGCAGACTCTGGAAAGCCGGATCCCGGTCGGTCATCTCGGACCGCTGGACGAACTGGCCGGCACCTATGTCTATCTCGCCAGCGACCTGGCGCGCTACGTGACGGGGCAGTCGATCACCGTGGACGGCGGCTGGCAGATCGGCTGACATTTCAGGGCGCCCCGACCAGTTCCGCCGCCCTGCCCACCACCCGCTCGTAGGTGTCAGCGTCGGTGGCGCCTTCGGTTCCGATGGCGACCACCGACGATGACGCGTCGAGGCCGAGCGCATTACGCAGGCCGGCGTCGAGTGATGCGGCAACGATACCGGCCATCGCAGCCACACCCGATTCCCCCGCGACGACGGCCGGGTCACCGGCCACGCCGCGCGCGAGAACGCGCATGGTCTCCACCGCGGCCTCGTCCGGGATCGACAGGACGTCGTCGACCTGGTGACGGATGACCGGCCAGGCAAGAGGCGACACCTCTCCCGCGGACAGGCAGGCCATGAACGTATCCAGTTCGCCTTCGATTGCCGTCAGCCGGTCGGCGGCCACGCTTTTCAGGATGCAGTCGGCCTGATCCGGTTCGACCACGACCACGCGCGGCCGCGATGTCCGGAACGTCTCGCCCACATGCGCGGCCACGGCGGCGGCGACACCCCCCACGCCGCCCGGCACAAAGACATGCGTCGGGGGACGGCCGCCCGGCATCGCGTCCAGCAGTTCCTGGACCATGACCGTGTAGCCCTGCATGACGAGCCGCGGCAGGTCTTCCCGGCCGCCGCCGGCCGTCGTATCGGCCACGAGGTGCCAGCCGTTGGCTGCGGCATCCGCCGCGCACCGGCGCACGGATTCGTCGTACGAGCCTTCGACCCGGACGATGTCCGCGCCGTATTTCGCTATTTCGCGCTCGCGGGTCCTGCCGACATGACTGTGCAGGTAGATCTTCGCCGTGCAGCCGAATATCTGCGCGCCCCAGGCAACGGAGCGGCCATGATTGCCGTCGGTGGCCGCGGCGACCACTACATGCGCGGTCAGGTCGCGATGATCGCCGCGGAGCAGGTCCGCGGATGAAACGTCGTCCAGGCCGTGTTCTTCGCGCAGGATCTGCTGCAGCAGGCGAACCACGGCGTAGGCGCCTCCGAGCGCCTTGAAACTCATGAGGTCGAAGCGCTGGCCCTCGTCCTTCTGGTAGAGCGATCCCAGATCGAGTGCGCCGGCCAGTCCGGGCAGCGGGACCAGTGGCGTCGGGGCGTAACCGGGCCAAGTGCGGATCTCGTCGTGAGCCACCTGGTAGGCATCCAGGTTCAGGACCGCCCGCTCTTCCTCGCCATATCCGTTTCGGGAATCGGCTCGTGCGTTATGGACATGCCGGGCCGGGAACTTCTTCAGCTGCATTGTTCGACCATGTTGGAGCGAGAGGATGTGGGTCTCCGGTCCCGGCCGGCACAGGGCCGGCCGGGATCGAAGGGTTGGAACGCGTGTCCCGCTCAGTCGCGTTTGCCGAGAATCTCGAACCACTTGTCGCGCAGGGTGATGTGTTCCCCATTGCGGACGAAGTCCTTGATGAAGGTGTTCAGGAACTGCAGCATGTGCATGTCGTCCGGGCGCACGGCGTAGGCGAGGCCGACCGGCTTGACGAGGCTGTCCTCGGTGTTCAGTACGCGAAGCCTTTCACCCAGCGCAGGGTTCCGCGTCGTCAGGATCCGCATGGTTCCGGGATCCAGGAACGCGGCATCGGCCTGACCGGAAGCCACCTCGCCGATCCAGGCGGCGATGTCATTGGTCGCGATGCTCTTCACCTTGGCTTCCGGGTAGACTTCCTTGGGATAGGTTTCCTCGACGGAACCGGACATGCCGACGAAGGTGACGTCCGAAGAATTGAGATCGTCCATCGTCTTGACGCTCGAGTTGGCGTTCACGACGATATGAAAGCCGTAGGTCGAGTAGGGCTCGGTGAAGTTGACCACCAGCGCGCGCTTCGGCGTGGCGAACAGGTTGGCGAAGACGACATCGTACTGCTTCGCGGTGAGACCGGGAATCAGCGTCGACCATGTCGCCGGCACGACTTCCAGCTTCACGCCCATCAGATCTGCCGCACGCTGCGCGAGATCGACGTTGAAGCCTTCGTACTCGCCGGACGAGGGATGTGGCGCCTGCCAGGGCGGGCTCTCCGCCATGCCGACCTTGAATACGCCCCTGTCCTGGATTTCCTTGATCAGGTCGGCCGATGCCACGCCGGCCATGGCGCACACGGCCGCAAAAGTTGCGATTGCCGTCTTGAACAGTCTGGAGATGCTCATAGTGTCTCCCCTTCTCTCCTGAGGTTGTCGAATGCCTTCCGGTGCGGCCTCTCGACCGCGGGGGCCCGGCTGACATGGTTCTTCCTGCCCGTCCGCCGTCCGGCGGCGCAGGAACGGTTTCGCCGGTTCATCTGTGCACCTCGCGGTGTTCGAGCCGCCGCGACAGCACGCTCAAAGGAAAGATGATGGCGAAATAGATCAGCGCGATCGCGCTGAGAAACTCGACGTAGCGGTAGGTCTCACCGCCGAGGATGTAGGCCTGCATGGCCAGTTCGGCGACGCCGATGCCCGACAGCAGGGTCGTGTTCTTGAGCAGTTCGGTGAAGTAGTTGACCAGCGGCGGCACCATCAGGCGCATCGCGGGCGGCAGGATGACGAAACGCCATCTCGGACGGAACTTGAGGCCGAGCGCCGTGGCCGCCTCCACCTGTCCCCGGGGCACCGCACCGATGCCCGCCCGGAAGATCTCGGCGAGGTAGGCCGCAGTCACCAGCCCGAGGACGATGCTGCCGGTCCACAGGCCGGATACGCGCGACTGGAAGATCAGCGGCAGGCAGAAATAGCCCCAGAAAATCAGCACCATTTCCGGGGTGGCCCGGAAGAAAAGGATGTAGGCCGCCGCGATCCGGTCGAGCCGGCGTCTGCCCGACAGGCGCATGGCGCAGATGGCCGCGCCGAGGGAAATGCCGACCGCCAGCGCGATCAGCGTGATCTGGACGGTTATCCAGAAGCCCTCGATCAGCAGGGGATAATTCTGCAGGACGACCTTGTAGTGGAACTCCATGCCTACCTCCCGTCCTGCCGGAAGCGGGCTTCGAGCTTCGAGCCTGCGATTGTGATGACGAGCCCGACAGCGAACGCGATGACGGCGGCCGTGGTGTAGATCTCCACCGGCTTGAAGGTGTAGGAACTGATGCGCTGGGCGGCACGCATCACGTCGTTCAGGGCCAGGATGGACAGGATCGCGGTGGCCTTGAATATGGAGATCACGGTCCCGATGAGAGGCGGGATCACGATCTTCACCGCCTGGGGCAGGATGACCTTCAGCCACATGATCCGGGTCTTCAGCCCGAGCGACCGCGCCGCCTCGAACTGGCCTCTCGGCACGCCCATGATCCCGGCCCGGATGATCTCGCTGCAATAGGCCGAAACGTTGAAGACCAGCGCCAGCAGGCCGCTCTGGAAGGGCGTGGTCTGGAGCCCGGACAGGACCGGGAAGGCGAAATGCATCCAGATCGCCTGCACCAGCAACGGCGTCGAGCGCCAGAATTCCACGAAGATGAAACACGGCCAGCGCACCAGGGCCATGCGCGACATGTTGCCGATGGCGAGCAGCGTACCGAGAACGACGCCGCCGGCGATGAAGCCGAGCACGGTGAGCAGGATGTTGGTCCACAGCCCGGTCAGCAGTGCCGGCAGGTAGCGCCAGATGACCGCGAAGTCGAAATTGCTGATGACCGACCAGTCCATGCTACTTATGCCCGACCCGTTCGTTCATTCATTCAGCGCTCCGGGTGGCCCGGATGCCAGAGGCGCACCGAGGCGCCCGCTTCGTAGGCCTTGCCCGAGGGATAGCTCACGAGTTCGAGCTGCAGCCCCCAGGGCGCGAGGAAATAGACCCAGGCCGATCCGCCCGCCGGGCCGTCGGGGATACGGTTGATCTCTCCCTGCACGCGAACGCCGTTGTTACGGAGGTGCGCCACCGCGGCCTCGATATCGTCGACGTAGAACGCCACGTGATGGCCGCCGACGTCGCTGTTCTTCGGCGGTGACGGGTTCTGGTCCGGCGCTGAATACTCGAACACCTCGAAATTCGCGCCATGTCCGCAGCGCAGGAAACAGTACCGGAGCTGGGAATCGGGATGCACGCTCAGGCTGTCGCGCATGAGGTCCGGGTCACGCCCCGACGCCCCGCCGTCGAACACGAGTTCGCACCCGATCACGTTGATGAAGAAGTTCATCGCGGCGTCGAGGTCCGGCACGGTGATGCCGATATGCTCCGGCCCGGCGAGCCCCGGAATTCCCTTACCCATCCGATGCCACTCCCGCGCCGCCGGCGAAATCGGCAATCAGCCGGTTGACGGTGTCCGGCTGTTCCATGTGCGGCATGTGGCCGGCGCCGTCGACCAGGAAGGTTACCCTTGCCCCGGCAAGGTCCTCCATGTGCGTGGCCGGTATGATCCGGTCGTCTTCACCCCAGATAACCTGGACCGGCACTTTTGCCGACTGGAGGCCGCTGCGCATGCCGCCCGCCTGACCGGTGTCGGTGAAGTTCGCGCGGCGTATGGTCTCGAGTGCCGCGGGAACGCCGTCGAGGCGTTTGTATTTCAGGCTCTCCTCGATCATCTTGCGGGTGACGACGCCCGGGTCGGCGAACAGGTGACCGAGAACGGACTTCATCTCCTTGCGCCGTTCCGCGGCAATGAACCCGTCGATGAAATCGAGGTTGATTTCCGTTCCAAGCCCGCCGGGACACACGAGCGTGGCGGAGAGAACCCTGTCGGGGTGCTTGATGGCCATGTAGAGCGCGATGGCGCCGCCCAGGGAGTGGCCGACCAGATGCGCCCGCGGGATGTCTTCGGCATCCATGACCGCGAGAATGGCTCCGGCGAGATCAGGCACCGATCCGCCGTCCACATCGAGTGTCGACTGGCCGTGGCCCGGCAGGTCGACCGCATGGGTGCGGAAGGAGGCGGCGAGGTCCGGCTGGTTGAATATCCAGCTGTTGAGATCGCCCCCGAACCCGTGCAACAGGATCATGTCGTCGCCGGCATCCCCGAGGGTGGCCACGTTGACGGGACGGCCTGCGGCATCGACGGTGCGCGACACCGGGCCGGAGCCTTCCGCGTCGTCGCCTCCAGCGTCAACGGGCGCATAGGACGCGATGAACTCGTCCAGTTCGGAATCGCTCACCTCGTCGCCGGCGATGACCGCCAGCAGCGAGCCCACCGGCACGGTACTGCCTTCCGCGATCAGCCGCCGGCGCAGTTTCCCGGTGACCTGGGCCTCGACCACGTTGGTGATCTTGGTCGTCTCGATCTCGAGAAAGTCATGGCCTTCGCGGATTTCCTCGCCTTCCTCGGCGAGCCAGCTCGCGACCGTACCTTCGGTCATGGTCATGCCCCACTTGGGCATGGCGACGGGATGTATCGCTCTTGCCATCACGACGCCCCCATGACCTTGCGCACCGCGGCCTCGACCTTGCCGGCATCCGGCAGGTACGCCTCCTCCAGCTGCGGCGCATAGGGAACCGGCGCGTGGGGCGGCGTGACCTTGATGATCGGAGCCTCGAGCGAGTCGAACGCCTTCTCGGCGACAATCGAGGAGATGTCGGCCGCGGTGCCGCAGCGCGGGTAGGCCTCGTCGACGATGACGAGCCGCCCGGTTTCCTCGACGAAGTCGATGATGGTTTCCTCGTCCAGGGGCGAGACCGTGCGGGGATCGATGATGGTGCAGTTGATGCCGTCCGCGGCCAGCTTGTCGGCGGCCGCCTCCGCGACCCCCGTCATACGCCCGATCGCGACGATGGTGGCGTCGTCGCCCTCGCGCAGGATGCCCGCCTCTCCGAAAGGCACGGTGTAGGCGCCGTCGGGCACCTCGCCTTCCATGTCGTAGAGCATCTTGTTTTCGAGGAAGATCACCGGGTCGTCATCGCGGATGGCCTCGATGAGCAGACCCTTGGCGTCGTAGGGATTGGACGGGATCACGACCTTCAGCCCGGGGATGTGGGCGAAGAGCGGATAGAGCGCCTGGCTGTGCTGGCTGGCGGAGCGTGCCCCGGCACCGAAGCTCGCCCGGATGACCAGCGGCGTGACCGCCTTGCCGCCGAACATGTAGCGGA
The DNA here is from genome assembly GCA_965227875.1 of Hyphomicrobiales bacterium. Classification (GTDB taxonomy): domain Bacteria; phylum Pseudomonadota; class Alphaproteobacteria; order Rhizobiales; family JAJFHC01. The sequence goes on along the minus strand of OZ245783.1, from coordinate 2,591,044 downwards.
CCTTCGCCGCCTGGTTGAAGATCTGGTCGAAACACACGCCGAGGAAGTCGACGAACATGATTTCCGCGACCGGGCGCAGCCCGGTCATGGCCGCACCGGCGGCCGCGCCGACGAAGGCGCTTTCGGTGATTGGCGTATCCATGATCCGGTCGGAGCCGAACTCGGCGAGGAGGCCCTTGGTGACGCCGAACGCGCCACCCCAGGCATCCTTTTCGCCGGACGCACCGGTCCCGCCGCAGACGTCTTCGCCCAGCACGATGACACTGTCGTCGCGCGCCATTTCTGCCCGGAGCGCCTCGTTCAGGGCCTGACGGTATGATTTTCTTGGCATCGGGTTCAGCCCCTAATATTCAACATAGACATCGGTTGCGACGGCACTGCGGTCGGGCATCGGCCCGGCCCGGGCGAAGTCGACCGCGGCGTCGATGGCCGCGGCGACCTCCTCGTCGACCTGGTCGAGCTGGCCGGCTTCGAGCAGGGCGGCCTCGGTGACACGCTCCCGGAACCGTTTCAGGCAATCCTGGTCGCGGCGCATGGCCTCCTTTTCCTCGGGCGTGCGGTAGGTGTCGGCGTCGCCGGAGAAGTGGCCGTAATAACGCGGCGTCATGATGTGCAACACACTCGGCCCCTCGCCAGCGCGGCCGCGCGCGACGGCCTTTTCGGTCGCCTCGTGGACGGCGAAGAAATCGAGACCGTCGACGCGTTCGGCGGGGATGTCATAGGCCGCCGCGCGCCTCACGACGTCTCCCGCGGATGCGTATTCCGAACTCGTCGCCTCGGCGAAACCGTTGTCCTCGATGGCGAAGATGACCGGCAGCTTCCAGATCGATGCGAGATTGAGGGACTCCTGTGTCGTGCCCTGGTTGAAGGCGCCGTCACCGGCAAAGGCGACGGCCACCCCACCCGTCTTGCGATACTTGGCCGTCATCGCCGCACCGCAGATGAGCGGCGGGCCGCCCCCGACGATGCCGTTGGCGCCCATCATGCCCTTGTCGAGATCGGCGATGTGCATCGAGCCGCCCTTTCCGTGGCAGATGCCGTTCGCCCGGCCGAATATCTCGGCCATCATGCCGTCCACGTCGCAGCCCTTGGCGATGCAGTGGCCATGGCCGCGATGGGTGGACGCGATGCGGTCCGCGTCGTTCAGATGCATGCAGACGCCCACGGCGGATGCCTCCTGGCCGGCATAGAGATGGACGGCGCCGGGAACATCCCCGGTCCCCATTTCCTGGTTCACCCGGTCTTCGAACATGCGAATCGTCCGCATGGTCCGGTAGGCCGTGAGCAGGTCCTCACGAGACAATTGCATCAGCGTCTCCATTGTTGCTTGGGTGTTGATCGAACGCGTTCAGATAGGCATCGAGAATCAGGCGCTGCACGCCGATGACGGACGACTCGGGGCCGGACACCAGATAACCGTGTTCGAGCGCCATGATCCCTTCCGCCTGTGCCTCGAGGATCTCGCCGTCCTCCTGCATGGTCCGGCTCCACATGTCGGCATAGTGCTCGGCCTCTTCCGCAGGGCTGTCCGGCGGGGCCAGGAAGTGGAACTCGAGTTTCGTCCGGCCGGGACCGGTGGGATAGAAGCGCCCGACGATGCCTATGGCCGGGTCCATGACGAGGTAGGTGCCCGGAAACAGCTGGATCGTGTGGTGCAGCTTGTCGGACGCCTTCATCCGCGCCTCGACCTTGCGGATCCGGCCGTGCCACGTCACGTCGCCGAAGCCGCCGGCCTCGTAGAGCGTGTTGAGCGTGCGGGCATGCATGGTCGGGCAGTGATAACACTCCACCACATTGTCGTAGACGAGCTTCCAGTCGGTGGGGATGTCGCGGTCGAACCGCCTGATCCAGGTGTAGCGGGAAAGGTCGAAACTGCAGTCGTCGGCGATCCCGTCGAGACCCGGAAAGGAGTCTTCGAGCGAGGGGGCATCCGGATCGAGATTGGCGAATATGCAGCCCCGCCAGTCCGTAACCGCGATGTTCAGCAGAGACAGGCAACGGAACTCCGCCAGTTCCTCGGCGCTGGATTCCGGCGCGTTGACGAGGCGGCCGTCAAGACCGTAGGTCCAGCTGTGATAGCGGCAGGTGAGCCTGTTGACCGGCCCGTCCTCGCGCACGACCGGGTAACCACGGTGACGGCAGACATTGACGAAACCGCGCAGTACATTGTCCTTGTCCCGCACCACGACGATGGGAACATCGGCAAGGCGCGCGGTGAACGCCGAGCCGGGCTTGCGCACCGCTTCGGAAGGGCAAACGGCCTGCCAGCTCGTCCGGTAGATGGCCTCGAGATCCAGCCGGTGGGAGCCGGAATGGCCGATCATCCAGTGGGGCAGCCCCTTGCCCTGGGAGAGGGCGCGCTGCGCCTCGACGATCGTGTCGACGGAAAACGGGCTGTCTGCAGCACCAGCCGTCATTCGCGTTGGCTCCCTGAATTCTCCTGCGCCCCGAAGATCAGTCTAACAGTCGTTCGAAAGGGAAATTCCGCTCATCACTGGCATTCAACGGGAAATTCCGGCAGACTATCCGATCTGACGCAGAATTTCCGCGAGCACTGCCAATGGACGAATTCGATTACGCGATCCTCAACCAGGTCCAGCACAACAGCCGGCTGACGGCGGATCAGTTGAGCCGCGAGGTGGGGCTCTCACCCTCGGCGTGCCAGCGGCGGCTGACCAAATTGCGCGAAAGCGGCACCATCGAACGGGAAATCTCGGTCATCGCGCCGGAAACCGTGGGACGCCAGCTGATGATGGTGGTGGAGGTCACGCTCGAGCGCGAGCATCCCAACATCATGTCGGAATTCAAACGCTCGATGAAGGCCACGCCGGAAGTGATGCAGTGCTACTACGTCACCGGCGAAGTCGACTTCATCCTCATCCTCACCGCCCGCGACATGCAGCACTACGAGAGTTTCACGCAGCAGTTCTTCTTCGACAATCCGAACATCCGCCGGTTTCACACCATGGTCGTGATGGACCGCGTCAAGCACGGCCTGGCGGTACCGATCGAGACCGGCGACAGCGAGCCCGCCCACACCCCGAGATCAGCCACGGCCTGACGGGGACGGCGCGCGTCGTCACAGACCCGTAGCGAAACTGTCGCGCAGCGGTCATCCAACTCTGTTTTCTGTTGCCTCTTTCGAGGAGGCGACATGACAGCGACGAACACCGCCACGACGGACAGCGTGGCCGTTTTCCGGACTCCGCTGCGGAGAAAGGCAGGCACGAAACTGCCTTACCTGCTGCTCCTGCCCGCCCTCTTCTTCCTCACCCTGTTCACCTACTGGCCGCTGGCGCAGGCAATGCTCTCGTCGCTGTCGGCAAAGCGGCGGGTCAACGATCCCGACAGCTTCGCGGGTCTCGAGAACTACCGGCGACTTTTCGCCGACACGGATTTCCAGGCCGCCGCGCTCAACAACCTGGTCTATGCCGTCGGCACGGTGGTCCCGAGCATCGTGCTGGCGCTCGTCTTCGCGCTCATGCTGCGGGAAAGCACACGCTTCAGCGCCTTCATGCGGTCGGCACTGTTCTTTCCCACGCTGATCCCGCTCGTGGCGGCGTCGGCGCTGTTCATCTTCATCTTCCTTCCCGACATCGGGCTGCTCGACCATTACCTCGGGAAACTCGGCGCTTCGTCGGTCAACTGGGTCGGCGACCCGTCCATCGCACTCGCCTCGCTCATCGGCATGTCGGTCTGGAAGAACGCGGGTTACTACATGCTGTTCTTCCTCGCCGGCCTGCAGGGCATCTCGAAGGACGCCGAGGAAGCCGCGATCATCGAGGGCGCCAACCTGTTCCAGCGCATCTGGTACGTGACGCTGCCCCTGCTCGGGCCCACGATCGCCTTCGTGGTGGTCATCGCGCTGATCAACTCGATCACCCAGGTGGACCACGTGATCGTCATGACCCAGGGCGGGCCGAACAACGCCACCAGCCTGCTCCTGTTCTACATCTACCAGCAGGCGCACGAATATTTCGACCTCGGCAAGGCGACCGCGGCGACCGTGGTCACGCTCGGCCTTCTGCTCCTCATCTCGGTGTTCTCCCTGCGCAGCATGGAACGGCGGATCCACTATGAGAAATAACCTCCGCACCCGGCAACTTGCGCACAGGCGCTCGGCGGCCGTCCTGCTCGGCGCGGTTGCGCTGGTCTGGTCCGCGCCCTTCCTGTGGATGGTGATCGCGAGCGTCCGGCCGGACAGTTTCGGCGGGCTGAACATGGCCTCGCTCGTCCCGGATTTCGTGCCGACCTTCCAGCACTTCGCCTATGCCTGGGAGGACGGGAACTTCCCGCTCTGGTACCTGAATTCCTTCATCCTGGTGACCGGCACGCTGGCCGTGCAGCTCGTGACGGTCTCCATGGCCGGCTACGCCTTCGCGCGGCTCGAATTCCCCGGCAAGGACACGCTCTTCTACGTCTTCCTTCTCCAGCTCATGCTCGTCCCGCCGGTGCTCATCGTGCCCAACCTCTCCACCCTGGTGAAGCTTGGTCTCTACGACAGCCTGGTCGGCGTCATGGCGCCCTACTGGGGTTCGGCCTTCGGCACCTTCCTGATGCGGCAGGTCTTTCGCACCATTCCGCGCGATTTCGAGGATGCGGCGATCATCGACGGATGCAACTGGTGGCAGCTTCTGGTGCACGTGCTGATCCCCTTGGCAAAGCCCGGCCTGATCGCGTTCTCGGTCGTTTCCGTGGTCTTCCACTGGAACGAATATCTCTGGCCGCTGATGGTGATCAACGATCCTGACAAGCAGGTTCTCACCGTCGGCCTCGTAAGCTTCGCGCTTGGCGCGGAGGGAGCGTCGGACTGGGGGCTCATCGCCGCCGGGACGCTTCTCGTGACGGCCCCGCTGTTCATCGCATTCGTTCTGTTCCAGCGGCAGTTCGTCAACAGTTTCATGTTCTCAGGCGTCAAATAGGAGGACCTTCATGCGCACGAGAAATATCCTGGCGGGTGCCGCGGCACTCGCCCTCTCCACCGTCATCGCCGGCACGGCGATCGCGGCGGAACGTATCGAGTTCATGTTCCCCGCCCCGGTACAGGGCAAGCTTTCGCGCGAAATGCAGAAGCTGGTGAAGGAGTTCAACGGCTCCCAGGACGACGTCGAAGTCGTCGGCGTGTTCACCGGGTCCTACGACAACACCAAGGTGAAGTCGCAGGCCTCGGCCGAAGCCGGCAAGCCGCCGGCAGTGGTGCTGATGTCGGCCAACTTCGCCGCCGAACTCGCCATGAACGACCTGATCGTTCCCATGTCCGAGCTCATGGAGCCGGCCGGCGTCGACCCGGAGAAGTTCATCGGCGAATTCTGGCCGGCCGTTCGACCGAATTCCTATTTCAACGGAAAGCTCTACGCGGTGCCGTTCCAGAACTCCACGCCGATCCTGTACTACAACAAGGAACATTTCGCCGAGGCCGGCATCACCAAGGCGCCGGAAACCTGGGCGGAGTGGATCGAGGTCGCGAAGAAACTGACCAGGGCGGACGGCGACCGCTGGGGCCTCATGATGCCGTCGAACTACGACTACAACGGCTGGCTGGTGCAGGCGCTGGTCATGGCCAATGGCGGCCAGTTCTACAACACGGCCTATCCCGGCGAGATCTACTACGACCACGCCTCCACCAAGGGCGCCCTCAAGTTCTGGCGTGATCTCGCCCACGAGCACAAGGTGATGCCGACGGGCGTGACCAATTCCAAGCAGGTCTCCACGTCGTTCTTCTCCGGCAAGTCGTCGATGATCGTGCTCTCGACGGGCGCGCTGTCCTTCGTGCGCGAGAACGCAAAATTCGCGTATGACGTCGCCTTCATCCCGCGCAACGTGCGCCACGCGGTGCCGATCGGCGGCGCGTCGCTGGTCTCCTTCAAGGGCACGACGGACGCCCAGAAAAAGGCCGCATGGTCGTTCATCTCCTGGCTGACCGCACCCGAGAAGATCGGCCACTGGTCGCGTTTCACCGGCTATTTCTCGCCGCGCCAGACCGCCTACGACCTGCCCGAGATGAAAGAGTTCATCCAGAAGAACCCGGATGCGCTGCGGGCGGTCGACCAGCTGAAATACGCCCAGCCCTGGATCGCCACCTACAACACCGTGGGCGTGCGCAAGGCGGTGGAAGACCAGATGCAGGCGCTGCTGTCCGATCCCGGCCTGTCCATCGACGACGCGGCCGCCAAGGCGCAGCTGGACGCCGACGAACTCATGAAGCCGTACATCGAGAAGACGGCCGGCGCCCTGATCAACTGATCACGACGCCACGTTCCCCTCCTGCCCGGCCGCACACGCGGCCGGGTTTTTCATTTCAAGGAGCCACAGCCATGCTGATTGCCCAGATCACCGATCTCCACGTCCGTCCCGAGGGCCGCAAGGCCTATGTGCATGTCGACACCAACGCCATGGCGCAGGCCTGCGTCGACACGATCCGGAAGCTTCGGCCGCAGCCCGATGTCCTGCTGATTTCCGGCGACCTCACCGACTGCGGCCTCGCGGCGGAATACGCCTTGCTGCGCGAGATCATCGCCCCGCTCGCCATGCCGGTCTACGTCATCCCCGGCAACCACGACCGCCGCGAGACCCTGCGCGAGGCGTTCGCCGGCGACGGCTACCTGCCGGTGGACGGCACGTTCCTGCATTATGTCGTCGAGGACCACCCGGTCCGCCTGATCGGCCTCGACACGGTCGTGCCCGGCGAGGGCCATGGCGAGATGGACGCCGAGCGCCTCGCGTGGCTCGACGCCGCGCTGGCGGCCGGCGGCGACAGGCCGACCGTCATCTTCATGCACCATCCGCCCTTCCCCACGGGCATCGTGCACATGGATGCCATCAACTGCCGCAACGGCGCGGAGATGGTGCGCCTCGTATTGGCCTATCCCAATGTCGAGCGGGTGGTCGCGGGCCATCATCACCGGCCGGTGCAGGTGCGCTGGGGCGGGACGATCGGCATGGTCGTGCCGTCGCCCGCGCATCAGGTCATGCTCGACCTGGACGGCGCCGAGGCCGAGGCCCGGATCAAGATGGAACCGCCGGCGTTCGCCCTGCACCAGTGGTCGCCCGAAGCCGGCGTGATCAGCCACCAGGCCTATGTGGGGGATTTCGACGGTCCGTGGCCCTTCGAGCTCGATCCCGACTACCCGGCCTACAGGGAACCCGTGCCGGCGTAAGCTTTACGCGAGCCGGCGGCCGCTTGCCTGTTCGAAGAGGTGAATGGGCGAGCGCGCCGGGTCGAACCCGAGTTCGATCGTCTCTCCCGGCTGGAGCGGCACGGTTCCGTCGAGCTGGACGGTGAGCATCTCGCCGCCGAGGTCGGCATGGACGAGGGTCTCGCCGCCGAGCGGCTCGACGGTCCGCACCGTGCCCGGCCAGGCGAGGCCCGCTCCGGTGCCGCCGGCAAGCGCCAGGTCCTTCGGACGGACACCCAGCGTGATGCGGTCGGCGGATCCCAACACACCGTCGAGGCTGCCGTCGAGCGGCAGCAGGTGTCCCGCGCGGGAGGCGAAGGTGCGCCCGTCCCTGCGGGTGAGGTCGACGAAATTCATGGCGGGCGAGCCGATGAAGCCCGCCACGAACCGGTTGGCCGGCCGCTCGAAGAGTTCCGCCGGTGCGCCGAACTGCTGTATCTCGCCGTCCTTGATGACCACGATGCGGTCGGCCATGGTCATGGCCTCGACCTGGTCGTGGGTGACGTAGATCATGGTGGTGCCGAGTCGGTGCTGCAGGTCCTTGATCTCCTTGCGCATCTGGGCGCGCAGCTGGGCGTCGAGATTGGACAGGGGTTCGTCCATCAGGAAGACATCGGGTTCGCGCACGATGGCCCGGCCCATGGCGACGCGCTGGCGCTGGCCGCCGGAAAGCTGGCGCGGCTTGCGGTCGAGCAGGTCCTGCAGGTTGAGCAGGCGCGCCGCGGCCCGCACCTTCTCGTCGCGCTCCGCCCGCGGCACGCCTCGCAGCTTGAGGCCGAAAGCCATGTTCCCGGCCACGGTCATGTGGGGATAGAGCGCGTAGTTCTGGAACACCATGGCGATGTTGCGGTTACGGGCGGGCACATCGGAGACCTCGTTGCCGCCGATGAAGATCTCGCCCGACGTCAGGTGCTCGAGGCCGGCGAGCAGGCGCAGCAGCGTGGTCTTGCCGCAGCCCGAGGGGCCGACGAACACGATGAACTCGCCGTCGACGATATCGAGGTCCACGCCGCGTATGATCTCGTGCGCGCCGAACGACTTGCGGACATTCCTGTATCTCACCAGTGCCATCTTGGGTTCCCTCTTGATTCAGGAGATGGCTAGAGGATGAATGTGACAGATGGAAAACGGTCCGGCGCGGCAATGTCGCGAGGGGGGGCCGGGATCCGCAAGCCCCGCGACCCGTATTTCCGCGAGAAACGCACGGGGCGCATGATGGCTGGCGCAGGGCCCGGAACGGTCCCGGGTCTTCGCCCGGGACACGGTCTTTCTACCCGCGCCGCTCGCCCTCGATGCAGCCCACCGAAGTCCCGTCGAAAGACGGGACCCAGGGGCGGCAGGCTCAGGCGTATGACGCTTGATGGACCCCGGTTTTCACCGGGGCTTCGGAACTATGCGTGGGTCCAGGCAGGGGAGCACGTCAGGCCCGTATACAATGTACTGTCTGCAAAGAGCGTGAACTTGCCGAGGCAACGTTCGTGCCGAAAAATGGAAACGTACTGACGGTGGGGCTTCCTAAAGCACTTGAGTCTTATGACGGTTGCGCCTCGTTTGGGATTTTTCAGGAGGAGTTACCTCTTGAAACCGGATGCCGCACTGCTTTTCTATCGACGCTTTCCGGATGGCTTCCCTTTCGCCCTCGCACCCGATGCAACTTCCCGAATTCCCGTCGGAAGACGGGACCCAGGGGCGGCAGGCTCAAGCGTATGACGCTTGCTGGGCCCCGGTTTTCACCGGGGCTTCGGAAGAATGCGTGGATGCGGGCCGGGGCCAGGAGTTGGGGCGAAACGAGGCGATGATATGGAAAAGTTGCCGTTCGAGCGTCGCGGAGAAAGATGGCGCGCCGGGGAAGATTCGAACTCCCGACCCCCAGATTCGTAGTCTGGTGCTCTATCCAGCTGAGCTACCGGCGCATCCGTTGCCTTGGTACGGGCGGCGTGGCGGGCACGCGCGCGGGCGGTCTGGCCGCCGAAGGCTGGACAGTCCTACTGTTTTGCAGCGCCAAACGCAAGCCGAAGATTTGCCCGGCGTGACGATTTTTTGACCGGTCGCCTATCCGCCCCAGCGCTCGCGCCAGGCGGTGTGGCCGGCCACCGGACCGGCCTCGTAGACGCCGCGCGCCGTCGCGCGGGCGACCGTGTCGGCGGCATGGGCGCCGAGCGTGGCGAGCGTCAGGTGCGCCGGGTCCGCCAGGGGGATGCGGCCGGTGGAGAGCACGAAAAGCGCATCGCCATCGACCGGGGTGTGGACCGGGCGGATGGCGCGGGCGAGACCGTCCTGCGCCATGATGGCGACCCGGCGGGCCTGGGCGGGCGTGAGGGCGACGTCGGTGGCCACCACGCCGATGGTGGTATTGCCCCCGGGAGCGGCCGCCGCGCCGGCGCCGGCGAGCTTGGTGTCGGCCCAGATGTCGGCCTCCGGGTCGGGCACGCCCGCGCCGAGGCCACCGAACTCCGCGTCGCGCTCGAAGGGGGCTGCCCAGAAACGGCCGCTGCCGGGCACGGTGACCGAGCCAACGGAATTGACCGCGATGAGGGCGCCGACAATGCCGCCGCCGGGCAGGGCCGCCGAGGCGCTGCCGAGCCCGCCCTTGAGGCAGCCTGTTGTGGCGCCGGCGCCCGCGCCCTCGTTGCCGAGCACGAAGTCTTCGCCCGCGGCCTCGCAGGCCCGGCGGGCCAGCGCGCGGTAGGGCGGGTCCTCGCCCCAGGCCTTGTCGCCGCCATTGGCAAGGTCGAACAGGATGGCCGCCGGCACGACCGGGCTCGGCGGCACGCCGTCGACCAGCGAAAAGCCGCGCCCGCGCGCGCCGAGCCAGGCGACGACGCCGGAGGCCGCGTCGAGCCCGTAGACCGATCCGCCCGACAGCACAACGGCGTCGACCGCGTCGACCAGGCAGGAGGGGTCGAGCGCGTCCGTCTCGCGGGTGCCGGGGGCGCCGCCCGCGGTGTCGACGGCGCAGACGGCCCGGTCTTCGGCGAGGACGACGGTGACCCCGGACAGGACGGACGTGTCGGCGGCATTGCCCACGAGGAGGCCGGGAACGTCGGTGATGAGATTGCGCATGGTCGGACCTGCCTGTGGTCGGGCTGAACTCGACCGGCACAGTATCAGGACCGGACGGCGATGGGGAACGGCCGCGGTGCAATGTTCATCGACGATTCGAACCGGCGATTTGAACCGGCGGGAAAGCCGGGCTAGTCTTTGCCCCTGTCCTTCAAGAGTATCCGCGTATGTCCTTCCCGCGTCTGGTTCTTCTCACCCTCGCCGCAGTTTTCCTGGCCGCGCTCGGCGGTTGCCGGGACACCGGCGGCGAACACATGGTCTCCACGGCGAACGGCCACGCCTCGCGCGCGGCGCTCGCCATGCTCGAGAAGGGAGGCTCGGCGGTCGACGCCGCCATCGCGGCCCAGCTCGTGCTCGGCCTCGTCGAACCGCAGTCCTCCGGCATCGGCGGCGGCGCCTTCCTGTTGCACTGGAATGAAAGCGCGGCAGAAGTCGAGGCCTATGACGGCCGCGAGACCGCGCCCGCCTCCGCCACGCCCGGTCTTTTCCTCGATGCGGACGGCACGCCGATGAAGTTCATGGAGGCCGTCGTGGGGGGCCGCGCGGTGGGCGTGCCGGGCGTCATCGCCATGCTGGCGCGTGCCCACGAGGACCACGGCCGGCTCGACTGGGCGGAGCTCTTCGGCCCGGCCATCGACCTTGCCGAGAACGGGTTCGAGGTGAGCCCTCGCCTCAACCGGATGATCGAGGCCTTCGAACGGCTTTCCGAGCATCCGACCACGCGCGGCTATTTCTTCCTCGACGACGGCGCGGGCGGGATCAAGCCGCTGCCCGCCGGCCACCTTTTGCGCAACCCCGCCTATGCCGAGACCCTGCGCGTCGTCGCCACGGGCGGCGCGGCGGCGTTCTACGAGGGGCCGGTCGCCGACCGCATCGTGGCGGCCGCGCAGAGCCACGCCAATGCCGGGCTGATCTCGAAGAAGGATCTGGCGGGCTATGTCGCGCGCAAACGCACGCCGGTCTGCCGGCCCTACCGGGACTACCGGGTCTGCGGCATGCCGCCGCCGACGTCGGGCGGGCTGACGACCCTGATGATCCTCGGAATGCTGGAGCCTTTCGCCCTCGACAGGCTGCGGCCGGGCTCGCCCATGGCCGTGCACCTGATCAGCGAGGCCAGCCGGCTCGCCTTCGCCGACCGGGGCCGCTACATGGCCGACGCGGATTTCGTCGACGTTCCCGTGGACGGCCTGCTCGACCGGGCCTACCTGCGCGACCGCGCCCGCCTCATCGACCCGGGTGCCTCCATGGGCAAGGCGCAGGCGGGACTGCCGCCCGGGCGGACGGCGGAACTGGAAGACAATGTGGACATCTCGCTGCCCTCGACCAGCCATCTCGCCATCGTGGACGCGCGGGGCAACGCGGTCTCCATGACCACATCGGTGGAAGGGCCGTTCGGGTCCCATGTCATGGCCGGCGGCTTCATCCTGAACAACCAGCTCACCGACTTTTCCTTCCGCGCGGAAGTCGACGGCCGGCCGGTGGCCAACCGGGTGGACGCGGGCAAGCGGCCGCGCTCGTCGATGTCGCCGACACTGGTCTTCGACGCCGAGGGCCGGTTCCACGCCGCCGTCGGCTCGCCGGGCGGCAGCCGGATCATCGGCTTCGTCACCCAGAGCCTGATCGCGCTGCTCGACTGGGACATGGACATGCAGGCGGCCATCGACCTGCCGCGCCACGTCAACCGCAACGGGCGCACCGAACTGGAATCCGCCGTGCCGCTGGCGACGCGGCAGGACGCCCTGACGGCGCTTGGCCACGAGGTGCTGGTGCGCGAGCTGACCAGCGGACTGCACGGCATCAGGCGCACGGAACGCGGTCTCGACGGCGGTGCGGACAAGCGCCGCGAGGGACTGGTGCTGGGTTCCGGCGGCGGCTGATACGGTCCCGCCCCCGGCCAGGATCAGGCGGACTTGAGGGGTTTTTCCCGCGTGTCGACGCCAACGGCGCGGTCGGGGAACGTCACCTGGAAGGTGGCGCCGACGCCGCCGTCGGCCAGGCGGATCTCGCCGCCATGGGCCATGGTCAGTTCCGCGGCGATGGCGAGGCCGAGCCCGGTGCCGCCGGGACGCACGGATCCCTGGAAGGCCTGGAAGAGATGTTCGCGGGCGCGGTCGGGAACGCCGGGACCGTTGTCGCTTACCGCGATGGTGACCACGTGGCCCTCGCGGCGGCCGGTCACGGTCACGCGGCCCGTGCGCTCGCCGTCGGCGGGGCCGGCCTCCAGCGCCTGGGCGGCGTTGCGGCAGAGGTTCATGAGCACGCGGAAAAGATGCTCGCGGTCGGCGTCGACGGTGAGGTCGGCCGGTACGGCATTCGTCCAGATCGTGCCGGTCGGCGTGTCGCCCATGGCGCCGACCGTCTCGAAGACCTCGGTTACCACGTCGCCGAGCCCGACATGTTCGCGGCGCGGCGGAGCTTCCTCCGCCCGGCCGTATTTCAGGGTCTGGGCGCAGAAGTCGATCGCCCGGTCGATGGACGACAGGAGCTTGGGCGCAAGCCGCTTGACGGTCGGATCCTCCGACGCGCTCAGCCGGTCGGAGATGAGCTGGGCGTTGGTGAGCATGTTGCGCAGGTCATGGCTGATCTTCGAGACCGCGAGGCCGAGCGCGGCGAGCCGGTTCTTCTGGTGCAGCGTATCGGCCAGTTCGCGTTGCATCCTGGCAAGTTCCTGTTCGGCGAGGCCCAGTTCGTCCTGGCGCCCCGACGGCCTGACGATACGGTCGGGATCCTCGGGGTTGCGGCTGAAGCCGATCATGTTGCGCGTGAACCGGCGCATGGGCCGGACGAGGAACCATTGCAGGGTGAAGAAGACGAGGGCCGCCACCAGCACCGAGAGTATGATCGAGAGTTTCAGGATGTTGGTGGAATAGACGATCATCGCTGCGCGCAGGGGCGTCTCGTCGATGACGACGTCGATGAACTCGCCCGCGCCGTGCCGAGTGTTGTCGATCACACGGATGGTGCGACCGTCGCCCGCGGCCAGCGTCTCGAAGGCATCCCAGACCCATTCCACGCGCATGGTGTTGCGCAGGTCGAAGTGACGGTCGATGTCGAGCGGTTCGCTGGTGCGCAGCACCAGTCGGCGGGCCTCGCCGCGCCGCAGGGCGACGGCCTTGGCCTGGGCGTTGTCGAGCAGTTCGCTCTTGAGTTCGTCGGAGACCATCTGGTCCGGGGTCGCCTCGAGCACGAGCGAGGCGATCTGTGCGGCGGCAAGGCGCTCGCGCAGCCAGGTCACGCGGAAGTTCGAGATCGAGGGCACGTAGATGAGCACTTCGCCCACCATCACGAAGACGATGGTCAGCAGCAGGAGCTTGGCGGACAGCCCGCGTGCGACACGCGGACGCGCCGGCTCGGCGGTCCTGTCCTCGCCCCGTTCCTCCCGCGACTGACGGTCTTGCGTCATGTTCTCGCGCTCCAGTGACCCGCAGGGCCTTGCCCGCCGGCATTCACGATGCCGCGACCCGGAACACATTATAGTACGATTCCGCCGAAATTCGAGAACCTGCCGCCGCGGCAGTGCGGCGCGGAAAAGCGCGACCTGCGTTGACTTGACTGCCGTCTAAGCTTATAAGCCCGCACGATCGAACCAATAGAGACATCCGCGCCCGGACGCGATGCATCGCGCGAGCGTGCGATGGCCTGTTTTCAGGCGCCGGCGGGCGAACCAGACATAGCGGAGTAAGACTGTGAAACGGACCTATCAACCGAGCAAACTCGTGCGCAAGCGCCGCCACGGCTTTCGCGCCCGCAAGGCCACCAAGGGCGGACAGAAAGTCCTCGCCGCACGCCGCGCGCGCGGCCGCAAGCGGCTCTCGGCCTGACCCCGCCAAAGCCGGGTGCAAAGACCTGCCGCGATGAACCGTCTGCGGCAAAGGTCGGAGTTCCTGCGTGCCGCCCGAGGCCGCCGTTGCGCAATGCCCGGCGTGGTGCTGCAGGCATACAGGCGCAGCGATGACGACGACCCCAGGGTCGGCTTCACGGTAACGCGGAAGGTCGGCAATGCCGTCATCCGCAACCGGGTCAAACGCCGGCTCAGGGAGGCCGCCAGGGAAATGATCGGCAAATCGGGACAGTGCGGGTTCGACTACGTCCTCATCGGACGGCAGGGCACGATCGCACGGCCCTATTCCGATCTTCTGGCCGATCTCTCGAAGGCTCTGAAACAAGTTCATGCCCGGACGGGCCGGCGGCCCGCCGCGTCTGCCGGGGACAACGCGTCGAAACGGTGACGATTCATGGGTGAAAACCGGGAACTCCTGCTCGCGATCACGCTGTCGATCCTGGTTCTGGTCGGCTGGCAGCTCTATATCGGCGTGCCGCAGGTCGAACAGACACAGCAGCAGCAGACTCAACAGGCCCAGCAGCAGGGCACGGCCGGTGCGCCGCCCGTGCCGCAGCAGGGCGCGCCCGCCCCGTCGGCCGGCGGTGTCCAGCCATCCGTGCCGGGCAGCCTTCCCGCGACGGTTCTCGGCCGCGAGCAGGCTGTGGCCGCGACGCCGCGCATTCCTCTCGATTCCCCCGAACTCAAGGGTTCGATCAACCTGAAGGGCGGGCGGATCGACGACCTTTCGCTCAAGAACTACAAGGTCTCGGTCAAGAAGGGCAGCCCGTCCATCGCCCTGCTTTCGCCGTCGGGCAGCGCCAACCCCTATTACGCCGAGTACGGCTGGTCCGGCACGCCGGGCGACGACCTCAAGCTGCCGAACGCCACCACGGTCTGGACCGCGCCCGATGGCGCGCGGCTGACGCCGCAAACGCCGGTGACGCTGACCTACGACAATGGCGAGGGCCTGGTCTTCGAACGCACGATCAGCCTGGACGAAGACTTTCTCTTCACCATCCGCCAGAGCGTGCGCAACAATTCCGGCGACGCGGTCACGCTGCACCCCTACGCGCTCATCTCGCGTCACGGCCGGCCGGATATCGAGGATTTCTTCGTCCTCCACGAAGGCCTGATCGGCAGTTTCAGCGAAGATGGCGGATCGACGGAAGTCGACTACTCCGACCTCGAGGATGAGGGGGAAAGACGCCAGACCTTCAAGTCCAGCGGAGGCTGGCTCGGTTTCGTCGACAAGTACTGGGCGGCGGTGATCGTACCCGACCAGGCGCGCGCCATGACCGCGCGCTTCTCCAACACGCCCGTCGGCGCCAGGGAAATCTTCCAGTCCGACTACCTGCTCGACGCCCAGACGATCCCGTCCGGCGCCACCGCGGAAACCACGGGCCGGCTGTTTGCCGGAGCCAAGGTCGTCTCGATCATCGACCAGTACGAAGAGAACCTCGGCATCAAGAGCTTCGGTCTGCTGATCGACTGGGGCTGGTTCTATTTCATCACCAAGCCGATGTTCCAGCTGCTCGACTGGCTCTACCGGCTGGTTGGCAATTTCGGTGTGGCCATCCTGCTCGCCACCGTCCTCATCAAGCTCGCCCTCTTCCCGCTCGCCAACAAGTCCTACGTCTCGATGAGCCGGATGAAGCTGCTGCAGCCTGAAATGGTGAAGATCCGGGAGCGGTACTCCGACGACCGGGTCAAGCAGCAACAGGCGATGATGGAGCTCTACAAGAAGGAGAAGGTGAATCCGATGGCCGGCTGTCTGCCGATCGTCATCCAGATCCCCGTCTTCTTCGCGCTCTACAAGGTGCTGTTCGGCACGATAGAGATGCGGCACGCGCCGTTTTTCGGCTGGATCCAGGACCTCGCCGCGCCCGACCCCACGTCGCTGTTCAACCTGTTCGGCCTGATCCCGTGGGATCCGCCGAGTTTCCTCCTGATCGGCATATGGCCGATCATCATGGGCGTCACCATGTTCATCCAGATGCGCCTCAACCCGACACCGCCCGACCCGGTGCAGGCGCAGATCTTCACCTGGATGCCGCTCTTCTTCACCTTCCTGCTAGCCAGTTTCCCGGCCGGCCTGGTGATCTACTGGGCCTGGAACAACCTGCTGTCGATCATCCAGCAGGCGGTGATCATGCGCCGCCAGGGGGTCAAGATCGAGCTCTGGGACAACCTCAAGAGCATGTTCGGCAAGGGCAAGAAAAAAGAGGAAGAAGCGGGCTGAGGCGGATGCCTCCGGCCGGTTCCGCCGCGCCATGACCGCACCTTCGCAAGACAAGGACGGCGGCGACGCGATCGCCGAATTCGACGAGGAGACCCTCGAAGCGGGCCGCGTGCTCTTCGCCGGCCCCTGCGATTTCGTCATGGGCGTGGCGCAGCTGTCGCAACTGCCTCACTCGGACCGCGCCGAAGTGGCCTTTGCCGGACGCTCGAATGTCGGCAAGTCCAGCCTGCTTAACGCGCTCACCAACCGTTCCTCGCTCGCGCGCACCTCCAACACGCCGGGCCGCACCCGGGAGCTCAACTATTTCGCGCTGGGGGACGCCGCCTATATCGTCGACATGCCGGGCTACGGATATGCCAGGGTGGAAAAGAAACTCGTCGCCGCCTGGAACAAGCTGATCCGCACATACCTCATGGGCCGGGTCGAACTGCGGCGGGTCTTCCTGCTGATTGATGCCCGGCACGGCATCAAGGACAACGACACCGAGATCATGGCCATGCTCGACAGCGCGGCCGTGTCCTACCAGATCGTGCTCACCAAGACCGACAAGCCCAAGGCGGAGGAGCTCGAAAAGGTGATCGCGCGGACCCGCGAAGTCGCAGCCCGACACCCGGCCGCACACCCCGTGCTGCACATGACGTCAAGCGCGAAAGGGTTCGGCATCCCGGAACTGCGCGCGGAAATCGCCATGCTTGCCGGCCGCGCCTGATCGCCGGCGCGACACGGGCATTCAACTGACGGCCTTTCTGCTCTATAAGCCCTGCGCAGCAGGCACACACGACCGGACAGGACGATGAGCAGCGATACGACGACAAAACAGCACGACGGCTTCTCGCTGGAGGACAAGGCACGCATCCTGTCGGAAGCCCTGCCTTTCATGCAGAAATACGACGGCGCGACCGTGGTAGTGAAGTATGGCGGGCACGCCATGGGCGACCCTGCGCTGGCAGAAAAATTCGCCAAGGACATCGTGCTGCTCAAGCAGAGCGGCGTGAACCCGGTGGTGGTCCATGGCGGCGGCCCGCAGATCGGCGCGATGCTCGAAAGGCTCAAGATCACGAGCACGTTCGCTGACGGCCTGCGGATCACGGACAAGGCCACGGTCGACGTGGTGGAAATGGTGCTCGCGGGCTCGATCAACAAGGAAATCGTGACGGCGCTCAACCAGGCCGGCGGCCGGGCGGCCGGGCTCTCCGGCAAGGACGGTAACCTCGTGGTCGCCCGGAAGCTCACGCGGACGAAACAGGACCCCGAATCGCGCATCGAACAGGTTCTTGATCTCGGGTTCGTCGGCGAACCGGAGAAGATCAACCCGGAGATCCTCGACACCTTTCTGGACAGCGACGTCATCCCGGTCATCGCGCCGATCGGCGTCTCTGTATCGGGAGAGACCTACAACATCAACGCGGACACGGTGGCGGGTGCGCTCGCGGCCGCCCTGCAGGCCAAGCGGCTGCTGCTGCTCACCGACGTCGCCGGCGTCCTCGACGGGGACGGTGCGCTCGTCACGGAACTGAGCGTGGACGGCGCCCGCGCCCTGATTTCCGACGGCACGATTTCCGGGGGCATGATCCCGAAAATGGAGACCTGCATCGACACCGTGGAACAGGGCGTCGAGGGCGTGATCATCATGGACGGGCGGGTACCGCACTGCGTGCTGCTCGAGCTGTTCATGGAGGGTGGCGTGGGCACCCGCGTCAGCGCCGGGGGCGCGGCCTGACATCTATTCGAGGCTCTGGCCGATCCGGCCGATCTCGCTGGAAAACACGATCCGCGACGCCTTGCCGATGATGTTCTCGCGCGGCACGTAACCGATCTGCGCGGGGAAGCGGCTGTCGACGGAATTGTCCCTGTTGTCTCCCAGGACAAAATAATGCCCCTCGGGAACGGTTCGGGGCGGGGTATCGTCGAACGGTCCGTTCGCAAGCTCATCCAGGGTCAGGTAGGAGCGACCGTCGGGCAGGGTTTCCTCGATCTGCCTGACAGGACCTCTTTCGCCCTGGTACGTGCCGGCGGGCCTGTGTCCCATCGCGGTCCCGTCGACATGCGGCACGCCTGCGATCAGCTGGACGGTTTCGCCGGGCAGACCGATCACACGCTTGACGTAGATGACGTCACCTCCGGACGGCGCCGTGAACACCACCATGTCACCGCGCCGGGGAGCGGCCGAGGCGTAAGCTGCCGTGTTCGCAAGGAAAAACTCGCCCTTGCGCAAGGTCGGCGCATTGGACTGGCTGGGTACGGAGAAGTTCCTGAGACCGAATACGCCCGTGTCGGACGCGGCCTTCGCCGTCATCAGACCGGCTAAAGTCAGAATGGCTGCCGCCAGCACCGGCAGCAGCGCGTGGACGTACCTCGTGGCCCGCACCACCTCCTCCATCGCCAGGCTTGCCGCATTCGCGCGGAATACCAAGACTAACAGTCCCAGGAAGGCTTGAAAACGGGCGGGCTTGCCCTGTCAGAAGGCTCAGGCCGACTGTCGGGCGTCGTCGCCGTCGTGGCCGAGCGCGCGAAGCTGCCAGCGCATCTCGGCTTCGCTCATGGGAAAATCGTAGCGGCTGGGCGGCTTGATGCAGTCTTCCTTTTCCAGCCCTGCCACCTTTTCCTGGAGATCGAGCACCATCCAGGCGGGCATGTGCGCCAGCCAGGCCAGGGCGACGATGGCTTTCGCGTTGTTGCTGGAGAAGACTCGGTAGGCGAACTCGGTGGTCGTCTCCGACAGGAGACCGAGTGCGATCCAGACATGCATGCGCCGACCGTCCTCGATCGCATCCTCGACGTAATTGGCGTTGAGGCGGCCCTGTTCCTTCAGTCGCCTGAGTTCGCGCAGGACCTCCGACACGACCCTTTCGCGGTCCTGTTCGGCCACGGTGACCTCCACCAGACGCTGCTGCATGCGCTCGCGCAACAGGGTCATCGTGTCGCCGTCCAGCCCTTCATGCTCGGCAAGGCGCGTCAGCAGGTTGTCCGCGACGAACTCGGAAATGATCCGGATCGCGGAAACCGTCAGCCCCGGCCGTGACACCAGAGGCTCATGCCACTCGGTGACCCGCTCGGCGGACTTCGCGATGAGATCGAGCGTGTCTTCGCGGATCTGTGCATTGTCGTTGCTCAGCAGTGCCGTCACGGCGCGCCGGTCCATCGTGTCGACGATCCTCGCGGATAGGTCGGGGCCGACCTCCGGGCGCGACGAGATCGATACCAGCGCGGGGGCGGTCAGATGTTCCCCGATCAGCCCGATCAGGAAACTGTCGTCGAGAAGCGGCGAGTGCTGCAGGACCGGGCACGCCACGCGAGAATCGGTGTCGCGGGCCAGCCGCTCCACCACGTCGACGGGCACGGACGTGCTGGCTTTCACCTCTTCGGCAAGAAGCCGGCGTATGGCGACGGACTGATCCTCGGCCAGGCGGCGCAACACGCTGCGCGCCGTTTCGACGATACGGTCCGCGCTGTGCGGGTCGAGCTCCGCAAGGCGGGAGACGGTCTTGCCGACAAGCCCGCCGCGTACCTCTTCGGCGGGGTCGTCGCACAGCACCCAGTCGGCCTGATGCGGCGTGCGTTCGTTGAGCGCGACACTCGCCCGGATGTCCGGCTCGTCGGCACCCGCGAGGAAATAGAGAACTTCCGGCGCGGTGTGCGGGTCCGCGGCGAGCCGGCCGCAGGCCTTCTTGTCTCCACTTTCCAGGATGTCGATCACCTCGCGGTAGTCCGGATGGGCGCCGACCTCGGTATTGTCCCCGGTCATCCCGCCCGCACCTCCAGGCCGTCGTCGGGCGGTGCCGTACGGTAGGCGTTCTTGCCCGCCGACTTCGCGGCGTAGAGCGCCTTGTCGGCCCGGCCGATCAGCTCGTCGAGCGTATCGGGACGATCGGGATCGAACACCGCGATGCCGATCGAGATACCGACCTCGGGTACGGGTTCGCCCCGGGCCGCCGCAATCGCGTCGTTGAGGGCGTGGCAGCCTTCGATCAGGTCGGCAGCCTTGAGGGCGGCGACCGTTTCGTCCGCTTCTTCCAGCCACAGTCCGAACTCGTCGCCGCCAAAACGGACGGGAATGTCGCTTCCCCGCGTTTTCGAGACGATCATCGACGACAGCCCCTTGAGCACCTCGTCTCCGAGCCGATTGCCGCCGGTGTCGTTGATATGCTTGAAGTTGTCGACGTCGATGAACAGGATCGCGGAGCGGCAATGCTTGCGTCTGTGATGCTCCAGGCGACGTCTGGCTTCCGTCATGAACGCGCGGCGGTTCACCAGTCCGGTAAGGCTGTCGGTATGGGAAAGCCGGCGCAGTTTCTCGTGCTGCTCGATCTGGGCGATCGCAACCGCGACCTGGTCTCCGAACTGGGCGAGGAAGTGACGGTCCACTTCGTCCCATTCATCGTCCGAAGCAAGGTCTCCGCCCTCGCCGCCACCGTACCGGCCGAAACACAGAACCCCCATGAGCTGCCCGCCGAACACCACGGGCCGGACGAGGAACTGCCAGGCCCCTTCCCGTCCCGAATGGTCGGCGCCGGCGGGGTCCGCCGCGGCCTTTTCGACCAGGGCGCGGATCGCCGTCGTCGTCTGGGCCAGGGATTCCTCTGCCAGACGGCGGGGCACGATGTGCGTGGTCACGAGATCGGTGAGGGAAAACGGCCTGCCGAACTTGCGCTGAAAGATCCAGCAGCTGGTGAGCCTGGCCGCGTCCACGGCGGCTTTCGCCGCCGACTCGAGCATGTCCCGGGGTTCGACCCGTTCCCGGAAATGCCGGAAGACCGTGTTGAGACGCTTTTCGGCATCGCGCCACTTGCCAGCGTCGGCCTCGCGCTGCTTGAGCCGGGTGACGTCACGCGCCACGCCTCTGCAGCCCAGCCAGTCGCCGGCCGCACCGAACTTGGGGCGGACCGAAAAATTCAGGCAGTAGCGCTGACCGCCGCGATCGAGCCAGAGCTCCACGTCGTCCAGCGGCGCGCGCGCCTGAAAGACCGCGGCCGCGGCGGCGTGCTGTCCGTTGTCGGCGAACAGGGAAGGCCAGTGCGTGCCGTAGATATCGCGCCCCGAAATGCCGGCGATGCCCTCTTCCGTGGCGTAATTGAACACGCCCGCGCGATCGATCGACCAGACGAACTCACCGCACGATTCGGAAAGATCCCGGTAGAAGGCGCGGCTTTCGGCAAGCGCAGCGCGCAGGTGAGATTCCACGGTCGTTTCCCAGGCCAGCACCGTTGCGCACGGCTTGCCGTCCGGCCCGCGGGCGATGGGCACGCCGGCCATGAGGAAAGTCCGGCTGCGTCCCTGGCTCGCGTCGTCGAGCGAAAAGGACCAGCGATCGGGCAGGCGCCGTTCCACCACCGCGCAGGTCCGCGAAAGAAGCTCGTCGCGTATCCGGACTCCCAGAGGCCCGCTATAGGTGAGAACACCCGAAGCAGAGGCGTTGGCGCACAGGATGTCGCCTTCGGCCGATGCCACCAAAGCAGGACCGGGAAATCCCAGGACCAGGGCCTGCGCACTGTCGTGCGCGCCCAATGTCAGGTGTTCCGCCATCTCAGCCCCTGGTGCCGTCTCCACCCGTTCAACCCAAGCGGGCATGTATGCACGGGGATCGTTAATACGCGATTAACCAAGACTCACGGCCATTGTCCCCGACAGGGGCGTCAGGCATAAAGGCGGAACAGGCACATTCCGGCGGGAAACATGACCCAGGACCTCAAATCGGACTTCAGATCAGACTTCGCGCATGTCGACACGTGGATCTTCGACCTCGACAACACGCTCTATCCCGCGCATTGCGACCTGTTTGCGCAGATCGACATCCGCATGGGCGAATTCATTTCCGATTTCCTGGGGACGGACCGGACCGAAGCCAAGCGGATCCAGAAGCATTACTACCATACCTACGGGACGACCCTGCACGGGCTGATGTCGCAGCACGGCATGGATCCCGCCCCTTTTCTGGACTACGTGCACGACATCGACCACAGCGTGCTCGCCGCCGACGCCATGCTGGACGAGGCGCTGACACGCCTGCCCGGCCGAAAGCTCGTGTTCACCAACGGATCGGTTCGCCATGCCGAGGCGGTGCTCGGCAAGATCGGCGTGACGCACCATTTCGACGACATTTTCGACATCGTGGCGGCCGACTACGTGCCCAAGCCCCAGGCCGCCACCTACGAGCGCTTCGTCAGGGCGACGCAGATCGCGCCCGGAACGGCGGCCATGTTCGAGGACATCGCGGTCAACCTGAGGGAGGCCCATGCGCTGGGCATGCGCACTGTCCTCGTTCGCTCGCCCGCGGACAAGAAACCGGCGCATGCGGTCGAATGGGACGGGGCGGGCGCGGACGACCCGCACGTGCACCATATCGCCGAGGATCTTGCGGCCTTCCTGAAGGAACTCGGCGGCGACGGCGGGAACAAACCCGCCGGTTGACAGGGCTTCACCGCCGGGTACTCTCCCGCGCGCCTTATGACCAATCGAGATGACGGACAGCACAGAATGAGCCATGACACCCTCGCCGCACAAATCGATGCGGCCTTCGACAACCGCGATCAGGTGAGCCCGTCGACCCGGGGAGAGGTCCGCGATGCGGTGGAGCAGGCGCTCGACCTGCTGGACCGCGGCGAGGCACGCGTAGCCGAGAAGACGGCCGACGGCTGGCAGGTCAACCAGTGGCTCAAGAAAGCCGTGCTGCTGTCCTTCCGCCTCAACGACATGGAAACGATCGAGGGCGGCCCGGGCGGCGCGACCTGGTGGGACAAGGTCGACAGCAAGTTCAAGGGCTGGACAGCCTCCGAATTCGGTGCCGCCGGGTTCCGCGCGGTCCCCAATTGCGTCGTCCGCAAGTCGGCCTTCATCGCGCCCGGCGTGATCCTCATGCCGAGTTTCGTCAATCTCGGCGCCTACGTGGATTCCGGCACCATGGTGGACACCTGGGCCACGGTCGGGTCCTGCGCACAGATCGGCAAGAACGTGCACCTGTCCGGCGGGGCCGGCATCGGCGGCGTGCTCGAACCGCTCCAGGCCGGACCGGTCATCATCGAGGACAACTGTTTCATCGGCGCCCGCTCGGAGGTCGTCGAAGGCGTCGTCGTCGGCGAGGGTGCGGTCATCTCCATGGGCGTGTTCATCGGCGCGTCGACCAAGATCGTCAATCGCGAAACCGGCGAGATCACCAAGGGCCGGGTGCCGCCCTATTCCGTGGTCGTCCCCGGCAGCCTGCCCGGCAAGCCGCTGCCCGACGGTTCTCCCGGACCGTCTCTCTATTGCGCGGTCATTCTCAAGACAGTCGACGAAGGTACCCGGTCCAAGACCTCGATCAACGACCTGCTGCGCGACTGACGGCCATGGACGACGGCGCAGCCCCGACACGGCCCGATCCGGTCGAAATCGCCCAGGCGCTCATTCGCTGCCCGAGCGTGACACCGGCCGAGGGCGGCGCGCTCGACTATCTCGAGAAGCTGCTTTCCGGCGCCGGCTTCGTGTGCACGCGGCTGCCGTTCAGCGCCGAAGGCACGCCCGACGTCGACAACCTTTATGCGCGTTTTGGCCGGAGTTCGCCGAACTTCTGTTTCGCCGGCCACACGGACGTGGTGCCGCCGGGCGCCGACGCCCTGTGGTCGAGCCCGCCTTTCGCGGCCGAAATCCGGGACGGCGAGCTTTACGGACGCGGGGCGGTGGACATGAAGGGTGCCGTCGCCTGTTTCGTCGCGGCGGCCATCGACCACGCGGCGCGCCACGGGCCGGACCGGGGCTCGATCAGCCTGCTCATCACCGGCGACGAGGAAGGCCCTTCCGTGAACGGCACCGTTCGAATGCTCGACTGGCTGGCGGCGAATGGCGAGACGCTCGATCACTGCGTCGTCGGTGAACCGACCAATCCGAACGCGCTCGGCGATACGATCAAGATCGGCCGCCGGGGAACGCTGTCAGCCGCCATCACCGTCTACGGCACGCAGGGCCATGTCGCCTATCCGCACCTGGCGGACAATCCGGTGCCGCGTCTTCTCCGGATTCTCAACGGCCTCACCGCCGACCCACTCGACCAGGGCACCGACGCCTTCGAGCCGTCGAACCTGGAGATCACCTCCATCGATATCGGCAACAGCGCGACCAACGTCATTCCGGCGGAAGCCCGCGCGGCGCTCAACATCCGGTTCAACACCAATCATACGGTCGACAGCCTGAAGGACTGGATCGAGGGGATCTGCCGGGAGGCGACCTCGGAACGTCCGGACGGGTATGCGCTGGCGTTTCCCAGTGCCGGAGACTGTTTCCTGACGGAATCCGGCCCGCTAACCGACGTCGTCCGACAGGCGGTGCAGGACGTGACCGGACGTGCGCCGGAACTCAATACGAACGGCGGCACGTCGGACGCGCGGTTCATCAAGGACCACTGTCCGGTGGTCGAGTTCGGCCTGGTCGGCCAGACCATGCACAAGGCGGACGAACGCGTCGCCGTGGCGGATCTCCGGTCGCTAACGGATATCTACGCACGCATGCTGGACCTCTATTTCGCGCAACCGGCGTAGGAGGCGCGCGAAAGCCGTGGTGCCCCCGCTTTCGGAAATCGTCCAGTCTCTCGCCGGCTCCCTCCGTCTGGCCCGGCTCGATCCCGACGGTGTCGACTATTTCAACCAGAGCGTCGAAGGGTTCTGGCGGTCGTTCTTCGCAATCGTCCTGATCGCACCGCTCTTCTACCTTCTGCTTGCGCTCGAAACCCCTTCAGACGGAAAGGCAACGTCCGCCGCCACGCTGACCGTCGGTCTGCTGGCCGGATGGATCGCCTATCCGCTGGCCATGGTCTTCATCGCCAAGCTGCTCGGCCTGTCGCATCGATATGTCGTCTACATCATCGCCTACAACTGGTGCGCCGTGCCCGCCGCCGCCATCCGCGCACCGGTGCTGATCGCCGTCGCCACGGGTCTGATCGGGGCCAGCGTCGCGGGGTTCTTCTACATGTTCCTGCTGGTGGCGGTGATCTACTACCTGTGGTTCGTGGCCCGCACGGCCCTCCAGACAACCTCCGTCACGGCGGCGACACTCGTCGTCTTCGACATCGCGCTGAGTTTCGTCGTCGAACTGGGCGTCGAACGACTGCTCGGCGCCTGACGCCCGGACCGGCCGCGCCCGGCGGCAGCCTGGATCCTGACCTTCGTCAGGAATTCGGGCGAAGCGGGAAACCGTTGCCAGCCCGCCCGGACCGAATTCCCGTCGAAAGACGGGATCCAGCAGAGCGTGGCAGGGCCGTGCGGCTGGGTCCTGACTTGCGTCATGAATTCGGGTGAAGCGGAAGACCCGTCACCACCCCGCCCGCACCGAATTCCCGTCGAAAGACGGGATCCAGGAGAGTGTGGCGGGGCCGGCCGGCTGGGTCCTGACTTGCGTCAGGAATTCGGGCGAAGCGAGTAACCCATCGCCAGCCCGCCCGCACCGAATTCCCGTCGGAAGACGGGATCCAGCAGAGCGTGGCGGGGCCGTGCGGCTGGATCCTGACTTGCGTCAGGAATTCGGGTGAAGCGGGTAAACCGTCGCCGATCCGCCCGCACCGAATTCCCGTCGAAAGACGGGATCCAGGAGAGTGTGGCGGGGCCGGCCGGCTGGGTCCTGACTTGCGTCAGGAATTCGGGCGAAGCGAGTAACCCATCGCCAGCCCGCCCGCACCGAATTCCCGTCGAAAGACGGGATCCAGGAGGGCATGGCAAGGCCGTGCGGCTGGATCCTGACATGCGTAAGGAATTCGGGTGAAGCGGGAAAACCGTTGCCGATCTCGCCCGCACCGAATTCCCGTCGCAAGAAGGGATCCAGCAGAGCGGGGCGGGGCCGTGCGGTTGGATCCTGACTTGCGTCAGGAATTCGGGTGAAGTTGGAAAACCGTTACCACCCGGCCCGGACCGAATTCCCGTCGGAAGGCGGGATCCAGGAGAGCTTGGCAAGGCCGTGCGGCTGGGTCCTGAATTGCGTCAGGAATACGGGAGAGAGAATAGCCGACGTAGAATGCGGGAAAGCGAACAACCGAGGCGGCCTGACGGGACCGAATTCCGGGGGGAACGGCCGGGACGGGGTCTTCAGTAATCCACGCGCACGAGATAGAGCCCGTCGGGCGGGGCGACGGGGCCGCAGGCCTTGCGGTCGGCGGCGGCCAGGGCGGTTTCGAGGTCGGCGGTGCTCCAGGCGCCTTCGCCGACCCGCTTGAGGGTGCCGGCCATGGACCGGACCTGGCGATGAAGAAAGGACCGGGCGCTGACCCGCATCTCGATCAGATCGCCACTGCGGCTCACCTCGAAACGGTCGAGCGTCTTCACCGGGGACCGCGACTGACATTGCACCGACCGGAAGGTGGTGAAATCGTGATGGCCGACGAAACTCTGCGCAGCGGCATGCATGGCGCCGGCGTCGAGCGGCCTGGGGACATGCCAGACGCGGCCCTCGTCGAGGGCGGGACGGCTGCGCCGGTTGAGGATGCGGTAGAGATAGTGGCGGCCGGTGGCCGAGAACCTGGCGTGGAAATCGTCGCCGACGGCCCGGGCCTCGAGAACCGCCACGGGATCGGGCTTGAGGTGGTGGTTGAGCGCATCGCGCACCGTGTCGTCCGGCCAGACGCGCGACAGGTCGATATGGGCGGCCTGGCCCAGCGCATGAACACCGGTGTCCGTGCGTCCCGCGCCCTGCACCTGCACACGCTCGCCGCTGAACGCCTCGACGGCGCGCACGAGCGCGCCCTGGACGGACGGGCCGTTGTCCTGAATCTGCCAGCCGACGAAGGGCGCGCCGTCATATTCGATGGTGAGGCGGTAGCGGGGCACGGCTTCAGTCCAGAAGCGTCCCGGCGGGCACCGGGTGGCCGCGCAGGAAGGCTTCGGCGTCCATCGCGCCCTTGCCCTGCCGCTGGACCTCGAGAAGGCGCACCGCGCCCGATCCGCAGGCCACGGTGAGGCCGTCGTCGAGCGTCGTTCCCGCCCGGCCGCTTCCCTCGACGGTCTCGCTTCTCAGCACCTTGATGCGCTCGCCCTCACCACTCTCGCTCGCACCGAGGTGGAACCAGGCGCCGGGAAACGGCGACAGGCCGCGGATATGGTCGTGCACCCGGCCAGCGTCGCGCGACCAGTCGATGCGGGCCTCCGCCTTGTCGATTTTCTCCGCGTAGGTGACTCCGTCTTCCGGCTGGGGCCGGCAGTCGAGAGCTCCCCTGTCGAGTTCGTCGAGCGCCTCGACGAGCAAGCGGGCGCCCCGTTCGGCGAGCGCATCGTGGAGCTCGCCGGCCGTCATGCTTCCGGGAACCGGAAACTCCTCTCGCAGGCAGATGGGGCCCGTGTCGAGCCCCTGTTCCATGCGCATGATGCACACTCCGGTCCGCGCATCCCCCGCCATGAGCGTGCGCTGGAGCGGGGCTGCACCGCGCCAGCGCGGCAGCAGGGAAGGATGGATATTGAGGCAGCCGTGGCGCGGGATCGCCAGCACGTCCGTCGGCAGGATCAGCCCGTAGGCCGCCACGACGATCGTGTCCGGCGCCAGGGTCTTGAGGGTCTCGTGTTCCTCGGGGCTGCGCAGCGAAACCGGCGTGCGGACCTTGATGCCGTGACGTTCGGCCAGGGCGTGGACCGGAGAAGGGCGTTCCTTCATGCCGCGCCCGGCGCGGCGGGGCGGCTGGCTATAGACGGCGACAGGGGTGCGTCCCGCTTCGACCAGCGCGGTGAGCGCAGGCACGGCGAAGTCCGGCGTACCCATGAAGACGATGCGGTCCATGACCTTTCTCCGGTGCGCCCGGCCAGCGGGGTCAGGCGCTGGCGTCCAGCCTCTGGGCCTTGGCGAACTTGCGAATGACCCGGTCGCGCTTGAGCTTGGATATGTGGTCGATGAAGAGCACGCCGTTGAGGTGGTCGATCTCGTGCTGGATGCAGGTCGACAGCAGGCCGGAACACTCGATCTCCGCTTGCTTGCCGTCACGGTCGAGATAGGCGACCCGGCATTCGGCGGGACGCTCGACCTCCTCGTAGTATTCCGGGATCGACAGGCAGCCTTCCTCGTAGACCGAGGTTTCCTCCGACGTCCAGACGATCTCCGGGTTGGCGAAGAAAATCGGCGCGGGGCTTTCCTCCTCACGCGCGACATCGAGCACGACGACCCGGCGGGGGACACCGATCTGGATGGCGGCAAGGCCGATCCCCGGCGCGGCGTACATGGTCTCGAGCATGTCGTCCATGAGCACACGCACCTCGTCGTCCACCGTCTCCACCGGTTCGGAGACGGTCTTCAGGCGGGCATCCGGCAATATGACAAGCGGGCGTTTCACGGCGGACCTGCAACGGGTTGATCTGCGGCTTGAGATAGGCGAACCGGGCTGTCCAGTCAACTCGCGCAAGACGGTGCGGGGCCTGCGGGATAGCGCCACATGGCGCGGGTTCCCCGGGGGCGAATCAGGATAAGGTCGGCCCATGTTGCTCGATCTCACTGCGACGGCCTTCCAGCTGGGCCAGACGACCGTAACGCTCGGCCAGGCGCTTCTGGGCGTGGCCGCGGTCGTCTTCGCCGTTCTCCTCGTGATCGTCGCGGCGCTGGTTCGCGGCGGACGACAGCGCCGGCAGATGATCGAGGACGACCGCAAGCGGGCCTCCGAACTGGAGACCAGGCTGGCGGAGATGGCGGGGCGACTGCAGACCATCGCCGAGACCGCGGCGACCCGCGAGGCCCACATGGCGCGCACGCTCAACCAGCGTCTCGACAATCTCGGCCACCGCCTCGGCCAGAACCTCGAGACCAACACCAAGCGGACGACCGACAGCCTGTCCAAGCTGCAGGAGCGCCTGGCGGTGATCGACACGGCGCAGAAGAACATCACCGAACTGTCGAGCCAGGTGGTCGGCCTGCAGGACATCCTCGCCAACAAGCAGTCGCGCGGCGCCTTCGGCCAGGGCCGCATGGAAGCCATCGTGATGGACGGCCTGGCGAGGGGGTCCTACAGCTTCCAGGCGACGCTTTCCAACGGCAAGCGGCCGGACTGCCTGGTTCACCTGCCCGACATGACCGGCGGCATCGTCATCGACGCGAAGTTTCCGCTGGAGGCCTTCAACGCCTATCGCGAGGCGAGCGCGCCCGACGAGGTTCGGGCATGGGCCCAGCGCCTGCGCGGCGACGTCACCCGGCACATCCAGGACATCTCGAGCAAGTATCTCATCCCCGGCGAGACCCAGGACACGGCGATCATGTTCGTGCCATCGGAATCGGTCTATGCCGACCTGCACGAAATGTTCGAGGACCTGATCCAGAAAGCCTACCGGGCGCGGGTGGTCATCGTGTCGCCGAACATGCTCATGCTGGCGGTGCAGACGATGCAGGCCATCCTCAAAGATGCGCAGATGCGCGAACAGGCCGGCCTCATCCAGGCCGAGGTGGGCAAGCTGATGCAGGATGTCTACCGCCTGCGCGACCGGGTGCTCGACCTCCAGAAGCACTTCGGACAGGCCGGCAAGGACATCGACAAGATCCTCATCTCGGCGGAGAAGATCACCAGCCGGGGCAACCGCATCGAGCAGGTGGAACTCGACGACGACGGGCCGGCGGACAACCCCGAACTGCTTGCCGGCGAATGACCCCGCCGTGATGCGCGGCATTCTGTCCGGGGGCGGCAGCGTGTCGCACCGGCGTTAACGACCTGCCCAATTTCCGTCAACCTTTGGCGTGATATGAACGCCCCTCGACGGGCGAACACGACCCGTCCCGGAATTTTCCGCATGGCGCGGATCAACGAAAATCTCTGCGGAGTCGCGGCAGCCGGAAACCGGCGCCGCATGCGGGCTCGGCAGATCCCAGGGAAACAAACAGGAACAAACCTGCGCGGACGGCGTTGGACGTCCAGGTACGCGCGTAAACGATTGAAGGAAAAATGCCATGATCACTGCCATTGTACTCGCCTGCTACGTCGGTGTTGCCGACTGCCGCAAACCCACCGACGCCTGCGCCGTCAACCCGACCTCGCGCGTCTGTCTCGACCGCGGCAAGCGCTGACGTCTCTGGCTGCGCCCATGCGTTCGATATGCGACGCGGGGCCTGACGGCCGGAGCCCGGGAATGCCGCCAAGGGCTCGGCTTTCCCGATATTCCTCGCAAGTCTCAGATGAACCGGAACAGCGGAACGTCCTGGTCCGCGGGCGCGGTGCGCCCGGACGATCAGAACGGGCGGCGCGCCTTGACGGCCGCCGCGAGCGTTCCGTCATCCAGATAGTCGAGTTCGCCGCCCACCGGCACGCCGTGGGCGAGCCGGGATATCCGCACATTGCAGTCCTCCAGGCGATCGGTGATGTAGTGCGCCGTGGTCTGGCCGTCGACGGTCGCATTGAGCGCGAGCAGCACTTCGGTCACCTCCTCGCCGCGCGCGCGCTCGACAAGTCCGGCGATGTTGAGATCGTCCGGTCCGATCCCGTCCAGGGCGGACAGCGTGCCGCCAATGATATGATACTGGCCGTTGATCGCGGACGCCCGTTCGAGCGCCCAGAGGTCGCCCACCTCCTCCACCACGCAGATGACCGACAGATCCCGTCGCGGATCGGAACAGATCGTGCAGGGGTCGGTCGTGTCGACATTGCCGCAATTGGTGCAGACGACGACCCGCTCCAGCGCTTCGGCGAAAGCCGCCGTCAGCGGCGCAAAGAGCTGATCCTTGCGCTTGATCAGGTGCAGCGCTGCGCGGCGCGCTGAGCGCGGCCCCAGGCCCGGAAGGCGCGCAAGCAACTGGATCAGGCGCTCAATCTCCGGCCCGGCAACCCTCTTGCTCATCAGGACGTTTCCCGTGCGGCTGCGCCTACATGCCCAGGTTCAGCCCGGGCGGCAGGGGAAGCCCGCCCGTAACCTGTTTCATCTTCTCGGCCACGGCCTGCTCCATGCGCGCCTTGGCGTCCGCATGGGCCGCGACGATCAGGTC
This sequence comes from Hyphomicrobiales bacterium, assembly GCA_965227875.1. Lineage (GTDB taxonomy): Bacteria > Pseudomonadota > Alphaproteobacteria > Rhizobiales > JAJFHC01. Next base: position 2,559,852 of record OZ245783.1, on the reverse strand, counting down.
CTCGAGGATCTCCTTTTCATCCGCGACCACGAGGCTGTCGTCCACCTTAAGGCTGCGCATGTCGCCCTTGCCCGAGAGGGTGATGGCCACCAGTCCGCCGCCGGACTGGCCGGTGATCTCCAGGTTCTCGAGCTCGGCCTGCACGTCGGCCAGCCTGGCCTGCATTTCCTGGGCCTGCTTCATCAGATTGCCGATATTCTTCATCGTGGCACTCATCTCTCCTGGTGCATGGCGCGCCGGGCGCCGTCAGAAATCAAAATCATCCGCGTCGTCGTCCTCCGGCGGCGGCGCGTCTTCCACGTGATCCGCGACGAGATCCTTCATGTCGGTGACCGACGTGATCTTCGCGTCCGGGAATTTCTCCAGTATCGCCTTGACCAGCGGATAGCCTGCCGCCTCGCGACGGCGCTGGTCGGCCTGCTCCCGGGCCTTCTCCGCAAGCGGCTTCTCGCCTTCCTCGCGAGACACGGCGACCACCCAGCGTTCGCCGGTCCACTGGCCGAGCTTGCGTCCGAGTTCGTTGGCCAGCCCGGCGTGAGCGGTGGAGGCCAGCGCGAGATCGATCTGACCGGGCCGGAACCGGACGAGCCGCACATCGTGCTCCAGGGCGCGCTTGAGAAGGATGTCGCGCTTCTTTCCGACAAGCTCAACCACATCCTCGAAAGACGACAGCACGGGCGCATCCGGTGCGGCGGGCGGTCCATCGCGTTCGGCGGACTTCGGCACGGCCTGTGCCGCCGTGATGCTGCGCTCCACCGGAACGCCGGCCTGAACCGGAGCGGCGGGCGGCGGGGCGGCCGAAGACACGTTCGACGGTGCGCGGGCGGGCGCCTGGCCGCCGCCATCCTCGAGCGAACGGATGATCTCGTCGGGCGTCGGCAGGTCGGCGGCATGGGCCAGGCGCACAATGACCATGTCGGCGGCCGCCAGCGCATTGGCCGCACCGCGGACCTCGTCGATCCCCTTGAGCAGCATCTGCCACGCCCGCGCCAGGACGCGCATGCCCAGTTTCCCGGCCAGTTCGGCACCGCGTTCCCGCTCGGCCTGGGACACGGTATCGTCGCCTGCGGCGTCGGGCACAACTTTCAGCCGGGTGACCCAGTGAACCAGCTCGGCAAGGTCGGACAGGACGACGGCCGGGTCCGCACCCGAATCGTACTGGTCCTTGAGTTCGGCCAGGGCGCCGGGCATGTCGCCACGCATGACGGCTTCGAAGAGTTCGATGGTGCGCGAGCGGTCGACGAGGCCCAGCATGGAACGCACGTCGTCGCCGGTCACGGTCTCCCCGCCCCGCGCGAGCGCCTGGTCGAGAAGCGACAGCCCGTCGCGCACCGAGCCCTCGGACGCACGGGCGATATGGACAAGCGCCTCGCGGTCGACATTTGCGTTCTCGCGCCCGGCGATGTCGGCGAAGTAGTCGACCAGAAGTCCGGCGTCGACGCGGCGCAGGTCGAACCGCTGGCAGCGCGAGAGGACCGTCACCGGGACCTTGCGGATCTCGGTCGTGGCGAAGATGAACTTCACGTGGGGCGGCGGTTCTTCGAGCGTCTTCAGAAGGCCGTTGAACGCGGCCTTAGAAAGCATGTGAACCTCGTCGACGATGTAGACCTTGTAACGCGCGGAGGCCGGCTGGTAGCGCACCGCCTCGATGATCTCGCGGATGTCGTCGATCCCGGTGTGGGAGGCGGCGTCCATTTCCATCACGTCCACATGACGCGACTCCATGATCGCCGCACAGTGCTCGCCGAGTTGGTCCATATGCACGGTCGGGCCGTCCTGTCCTCCCGGCACGTGATAGTTGAGGGCACGGGCGATGAGGCGCGCCGTCGTGGTCTTGCCGACACCGCGGACCCCGGTGAGCATGTAGGCCTGCGCGATGCGGCCGGTCTCGAAGGCGTTCCTGAGGGTCTGCACCACGGCATCCTGGCCGATCAGGTCCTCGAAACGCCGCGGACGGTACTTGCGGGCGAGCACGCGATAGCCCGCCTGGGCCGCATCGCCTAAGTCCAAAGCCGTGGTTTCGCCTGATTCCGCCAAAGACCTGCCGCCCCGGATCCTGCCTCGAATGAACGGTCCGTCACGAGGCCCATGCCCTGTTCCCGGACCCGTTTTCTCGTTCTCGAACCGGCGCCCTTGCGCCTGGACCGGGCCTTGAAGGGTGGGAGGCTGGACAACAACCCGCGTCGGACTCGTTAGGGCTGCTTCCTTCCGGACCTGACCCGGTTGGCGAGAGACTCGTCTGCCGCCAACCTCCCGGGACGACTATATCAGACATCGACGGCGGGTTGGCAAGGGGGTGATGCGCACGGAAGCGCGTCCCGGTGCCGGCGACACGCCCCAACCCGGTCGCGGTCCCGATTCGATTGCGTCCGGTGAACGGGCATGCAATTCTCCGGCTCTCCCCAACGCCGCAATTTTGCGGTTCCTGCCGGATACTCCAGGATGACCCCAGGTTACGATCGGATCGTGCATGCCTTTGCCGGCAACCGGCTCGACCGCGAGGCGCGGCTGCGCATGGACGCGGATGCCGTCGACGCCCTGCAGGCAAGGGCGGACGCGCGGGTCGCGGTGTTCGCGAACGACCGGCCGCTGATCGCCGTGTCCGGCGACGGAAGCCGCATGGACATTTCCTGGCTCGGAACGGACGAGGCGCTGTCGCTGCGCGACGGGCCTGCGCCGCTTGTTTTCCTGGGAACCGACGAAACCGGCGCACCGCACTTCGCCTGTCGCCTCGCCCTCGATGCGGACGGCATGGCGCCGGCGAGCCTGACGGACCGCGGCTCGTTCATCGACCTGCGCAGCCTGGCCGTGCAGGGGCTGCTGCCCGGCGACCAGCTCGGCCTGCTGGCCCATGCACGCTCGCTCAGCGGCTGGCATGCCCGGCACATGTTCTGCGCGAACTGCGGCGCCACGACGGATTCGGCGGACGCCGGATACAAGCGGATCTGCGGGTCATGTTCGGCCGAGCACTTCCCGCGGACCGACCCGGTGGCCATCATGGTGGTGCATCACGGCACCGACTGCCTGCTTGGCCGCCAGCCGCATTTCCCGCCGGGATCCTATTCCGCGCTGGCCGGCTTCATCGAGCAGGGCGAGACCATCGAGGAGGCGGCGCGGCGCGAGATCTTCGAGGAAGCGGGCGTTCGTGTCGGCAAGATCACCTATCATTCGAGCCAGCCTTGGCCGTTTCTGTCGAACCTGATGATCGGGCTTGTCGGCGAGGCGCTCGACCGGACGCTCGACATCGATTACGACGAGATCGAGGATGCCCGCTGGTTCACCCGCGAGGAAGCGCTTTCCATGGTGGCGCGCACGCATCCGGACGGGCTCGTCACGCCGCCGTCGATCTCCATCGCACACCAGATGATCAAGAGTTTCTACGGCGCGACGTGAGGTTCAGGAGCCGCCGCCCTGGACGGGCAGGTTGCCGCGGAACGCGCTGGCGGGATAGACCCCCAGGATCGTCAGGTGCGTTGTGAAGAAGCCGAGTTCCTCAAGCGCCAGGTTGACGAGCCGGTCGTCCGGATGGCCCTCGATGTCGGCATAGAACTGGGTGGCGAAGAACTCGCCGTCGAGCTGGTAGGATTCCAGCTTCGTCATGTTGACGCCGTTGGTGGCGAAACCGCCCATGGCCTTGTAGAGGGCGGCCGGCACGTTGCGCACCCGGAAGACGAAGCTGGTGATGACCGGGCCGTTGCCGGCGCGCGCGCGGCGGGCTTCCTTCGACATGATGACGAAGCGGGTCGTGTTGTGATCGGCATCCTCGACATCCTCGCGCAGGGTGCGCAGACCGTAGATCTCGCCCGCCAGGCTGGTCGCGATGGCGGCCTCGTGCACACTGCCGAGCGCGGCGATCTCCTCCGCCGCGCCCGCGGTATCGGCCGCGGCCACCGCGTGAAGACCAAGGTCGCGGATGATGTTGCGGCACTGGCCGAGGGCCATGGGATGGCTGCGGACGCGCTCGATCGTGTCGAGCGACGCACCGTCGACCGCGAGGAGCTGGTGGCGCACACGGAGAAAATGTTCGCCGATGATGTTGAGCCCCGATTCGGGCATCAGGTGATGGATGTCGGCGACCCGGCCGGCGACGGAGTTCTCGATCGGGATCATGGCGAGCGCGGCGCTGCCGTCCGACACGGCCGAAAACGCATCCTCGAAAGTGCGGCAGGCGAGCGGCTCCATGTCAGGATAAACTTCGAGGCAGGCGATATGGGAGTTCGCCCCTGGAACGCCCTGGTAGACGATCTTGTCGGCAGCGGTGACGGTCATGTGAGAAACTCTGGTCGGCGGGGTTGATTTAAGTTTGGGAATTCAAACGCTTACCCGAGAATAGCCCGGGCGCGCTCGAGATCGGCAGGAGTATCGACACCCAGCGGCACGGTGTCAACGCACACGGCATCGATCCGCATGCCGGCATCGAGCGCGCGCAGCTGCTCGAGCCGGTGCTCGCGCTCGCGCACGCTGACCGGGCATCTCACGAAATTCTCGAGCGCCGACCGCCTGTAGGTGTAGAGGCCGACATGGTGGTGGTGCGGGCCCGAGTGCCCGTCCGGCAGCACACGCACGAAATCTCGCGCCCGCACGATTCGGGCGCCGGCTGCGAAGTCGCCGATCACCTTGACGACGTTCGGATCCGCGGCCTCCTCCGTGTCGTCGACGGCCACCGCGAGGGTGGCGATATCCACGGCAGGCTCGGCGAGCGGTTCGAGGCTCGCCCGGATGGACGCGGGATCCATCGTCGGCAGGTCGCCCTGCAGGTTGATCACCGTGCCGTAGGCGCGGTCGGGATCGAACCTGGCGAGCGCGGCCGCGATTCGGTCCGAACCGCTGGGGCAGTCCTCGTCGGTGAGAACGGTCCGGCCGCCGCGGGCCCGCACCTCCTCGAGCACCTCCCGGTCCGGCGCCGTGACCAGGACCGGGCCCACATCGGCTTCGAGCGCGCGTTTCCAGACCTGGACGATCATCGGCAGGCCAGCGATTTCCGCCAGCGGCTTGCCGGGCAACCGCGTGGACGCCATGCGTGCCGGGATGACGGTGATAACCCTCTGCGCCATGCCAACTCCTTTTCCGGTCAGGCCCGCGTTGCAAATCATTGCAATACCGCGTCAAATGTGCGCACCCGCTTATACGTGTTGCATGGCCTGACAGAAAGAACTAGTCTCCGCGCGCAATCGGGGGACTCGCAGAAAATCAGGCGAAACCTGCCCAAACAGTCCGGTCGGAGCCTATCATCATATGGACACATTCGAGCTGAACAAAATCGCCGGCGCGATCCTTTTCACGTGCCTTGTCGTTCTGGGCCTGCAGAACCTGGCGGGGATCATCTACCACGCAGAAAAGCCGGAACAGCCCGGTTACAAGGTCGAGATCGCCGAAGACACCGGAGCCGCGGGCGAGACCGAGGCCACGGAAGAACGCGTGCCCCTGGCCGTTCTGCTTGCCTCGGCGGACGTCGAAAAGGGCGAACGCGTCGCCAAGAAATGCTCGGCATGCCATACGTTTAACGAAGGCGGCAAGAACGGCACCGGCCCCAATCTCTACGGCGTGGTCGGACGCACCGCCGGTACCGTCGACGGCTTCTCCTACTCCGACGTGATGGCAGGCTGGAACAAGCCCTGGACCTTCGCGGAACTTGACGGTTTCATCAACGCGCCCAAGGACTGGATGCCCGGCACGAAGATGGCCTACAAGGGCATTTCCAAGGAAACGGATCGCGCGCACCTTCTGGTCTACCTGAGGTCGCTGAGCGCCTCGCCCGTCGACCTGCCGAAACCCGAGGAAGCCGCCGCCACGACCGAAGGCGAGAGCACCGAGGCATCGGGCGAATCAACCGGCCAGTCCGGTGAAGCGTCGCAGTCTTCCGGCGAGACCATGCAGGAAAAGACCGACGAGGCCACCGACGCGATGAAGGACGCCGCGGGCGAGGCCACCGAGAAGGCCGATGACGCCATGAAGGACGCTGCCGGCGAGGCGACGGACAAAGCCGACGGCGCCGCGAAGGATGCGGCCGGCGACGCAGCCGAGAAGGCCGACGAGGCCGCCGACAAGGCGAGCGAAGCGGCCGACAAGGCCCAGGAAGCCGCTGACGAGGCCAAGGATGCCGCGGAAGACGCCAAGAATGCCGCCGAAAAGGCCGGCGATGCGGCCAACGGCGCCAGCGAAACCATGAATGATGCCGCGGGTCAGGCCGGTGATGCCGCCAACAGCGCGACCGAAACGATGAAGGACGCCGCCGGCGAGGCAACCGAAAACGCGGGCGACGCCGCCACGGGCACGACCAGCACGCAGCCGCCCGTTCCAACCGCCGAATAAACCGGACGGACGGGCGGTTCGCCCCTGAAAACACCAGACAAGGCGCCGGCACCCGTTGCCGGCGCCTTTGTTTTGACTATCTGCATGTCCGGGGCCTTACGAAAGTTTCATGTGACAGGGCGAAGGGACATCCGCAATATCGGCCCCCGTGTTCGCATCGCGCGCGCCATGTTACGTTGCTGCGCGCTTCTTCATTCGTGACGGAACAGAAAAGGTCAGGATACCGAATATGCGGAAAACGGTCAGGACGTGCCTCGCTGCCCTCTTCACGCTCGCGGCTCTTCAGGGCGCGGGCGCGGAAGACGTCGAACGCCACGGTCTTTCGCTCATGGGCGAAGTCCAGCTGCCCCCCGATTTCAAGCACTTCGGCTATGTGAACCCGGATGCCCCAAAGGGCGGCACGCTGCGCCAGGCCGGCATCGGGACCTTCGACAGTCTCAACCCCTTCATCGTCAAGGGCCAGTCAGCGGGCCTCGTGGGGTATATCTACGACACGTTGATGACCAGCACGGCCGACGAACCCAGCACGGAATACGGCCTTGTCGCCAGGAGCGTTTCGCACCCGGACGATTTCTCTTCGGTGACCTACACGCTGCGTGAGGAAGCGCGCTGGCACGACGGCAAACCGATCACGCCTGAAGACGTCATCTTCAGCTTCGAGTCCCTGAAAAAGGGACACCCGCAATACGCCTACTACTACGCCAACATCGAGAAGGCGGAAAAGGTCGGCCCCCACAAGGTGAAATTCCTCTTCAACCAGAAGGGCAATCGCGAGCTTCCCCAGATCACCGGACAGTTGCCGGTGCTGCCCAAACACTACTGGGAGGGAACGGACGCCGAGGGCAACAAGCGCGACTTCTTCGCGTCGACGCTCGAACCGCCGCTGGGAAGCGGGCCCTACAGGATCGGCGAGGTCAAGCCCGGCAAGTCGATTTCCGTGCTGCGCGTCGAAGACTACTGGGGCAAGGACCTGCCGGTGAACGTGGGCCGGTACAATTTCGATGCGATCCAGACGGAATATTTCCGCGATTCCACCATCGCGCTGGAAGCCTTCAAGGCCGACCAGTTCGACGTCCGGCTCGAGAACTCGGCCAAGAACTGGGCGACCGCCTACACTTTCGACGCGGTGAAGCGCGGCGACGTCATCCAGGAAGTGCTGACCGCGCAGAGGGCCGAGCCGATGCAGGCCTTCATCTTCAACAGCCGGCGCGCGAAATTCGCCGATGCCCGGGTTCGCCTCGCCTTCAACTACGCCTTCGACTTCGAATGGGCAAACAAGAACCTCTTCTACGGCCAGTACACGCGTGTCGACAGCTATTTTGCCAATTCCGAACTGGCCGCGACGGGACTGCCGGAGGGGCGCGAACTGGAGATCCTCGAAACGGTGCGCGGACAGGTGCCGGAAGAGGTCTTCACGACGGAGTACAAGAACCCCGTCGGCGGCGACCAGCGCGCAGTTCGCCGGAACTTGCGCACGGCACGCCAGTTGCTGCTCGACGCGGGCTGGTCGGTGAAGCAGGGCAAACTGGTCAACGACAAGAGCGGGCAGCCGATGACCGTGGAGTTCCTCCTGGTATCGCCGGCCTTCGAACGCGTCGTCCTGCCCTACATCCAGAACCTCAAGAGGCTCGGCATCGACGCGCGGGTGCGCACGATCGACAGCGCCCAGTATCAGAACCGGGTCGAACAGTTTGATTTCGACGTGGTGATCACGGGCTGGGGGCAGTCCCTGTCGCCCGGCAACGAACAACGGGACTACTGGGGCAGCGCCGCGGCCGACCGGGCCGGCAGCCGCAACCTGGTCGGCATCAAGGACCCCGCGATCGACAAGCTGATCGACACCATCATCCTCGCGAAGGACCGCGAGGAACTGGTCGCCGCCTCCCGGGCACTCGACCGAGTCCTGCTGTGGAACCACTTCGTCGTGCCGCAATGGTTCTTCAAGGGAATCCGGCTGGCCTACTGGAACCGCTTCGGCAAGCCCGAAAACGGTCCCGAGTACGGCTACGGGTATCCCGATACCTGGTGGTACGACCCGGAGAAGGCCGCCACCGTGAAAGGGGCCAAATGATGCGGCGGCTGGCCGGCGTGGTCGCCGCAGCCGGGTTCGCGGTGCTTGGCAACCTCGCGGCGGACGCGGCCGAAACCCACGGTGTGTCGACGTTCGGCGAACTCAAGTACGCGGCCGACTTTCCCCATTTCGACTACGTGAACCCGGATGCCCCCAAGGGCGGCACCCTGTCGATGATCGGCACCTCGTCGGTGATCACCTTCGACAGCCTCAACGCCTTCATCCTCAAGGGCGACCCCGCCCAGGGCCTGACCTACCTGTTCGACACGCTCATGGTGCGCGCCTATGACGAGCCGGACGCGGTCTACGGTCTCGTGGCACGCTCCGCCGAGATGGACGAGGACGGACAGGGCATCACCTTCCGCCTGCGGCCCGAGGCCCGGTTCGCCGACGGCAGCCAGGTCACCGCGGAGGACGTCGCCTTCAGTTTCGAGATCATCAAGGAAAAGGGCCACCCGTCCCTGGCGCTGCCCCTGCGCGACGTGGCGAGCGCGGAAGCGATCGACAAGCTGACCGTGCACTACACGTTCCAGGGCGAACAGACGCGCGACCTGCCGCGGCTCGTCGCGGTTCTTCCGATCCTCTCAAAGGCCTATTACACGACAAACGATTTCGCCGAGACCTCATTGAAACCGCCGCTCGGCAGCGGCCCCTACAGGGTCGGGAAGTTCCGCCAGGGCCGGTTCATCAACTACGAGCGCCGGGACGACTACTGGGCGAAGGATCTGCCGGTGAATGTCGGCAGGTACAATTTCGACACGCTGCGCTACGAGTATTTCCGGGACCGGACGGCCGGTTTCGAGGGCTTCAAGTCAGGCGAGTTCGACCTGCGCGAGGAATTCACGTCGAAGACCTGGGCCACGGAATACGACATCCCGCCCGTGCGCGACGGCCGAATCGTGCGCGATGTTCTCCCGGACGGCAGCCCGTCGGGGGCGCAGGGGTTTTTCCTCAACACGCGTCGCGACAAGTTTGCTGACATCCGCGTGCGGGAGGCCCTCGGCCTCGCGTTCGACTTCGAGTGGACCAACAAGAACCTCTTCTACGGGCTCTACAAACGGACCCACAGCTATTTCGAGAACTCCGAGATGAAGGCGACCGGGTCGCCTGAGGGCGAGGAACTCGCGCTGCTCGAGCCGTACCGCGACGATCTTCCGCCGTCCGTGTTCGCAGACGCCCAGACTCCTCCCGTCACGGACGGGTCCGGCCAGGATCGCAAGCTGCTCCGGCAGGCGTCGCGGCTTCTGAAGGAAGCGGGCTGGACCGTCCAGGACGGCAAGCGCAAGAACGCCGCCGGCGAGGTTCTCGAGATCGAGTTTCTGATCTTTGCGCCGACTTTCGAGCGCGTGATCGCGCCTTACGTCAACAACCTCAAACGCCTCGGCATCGACGCGCGGATCCGTCTCGTGGACGCGGCACAGTTCCAGCGCCGTCTCGAGAGCTTCGATTATGACGTTCTCGTCCAGCGTTTCGTGCTCAGCGTCACGCCCGGGGTGGAATTGCGCACCTATCTGGGGTCCGCCTCGGCCGACGTTCCCGGCAGCCTGAATCTCGCCGGGATCAAGAACCCGGCCGTCGACGCCCTCATCGAAAAGGTGATCGGGGCGAAGTCGCGGGACGAACTGGTGACCGCGGCGCGGGCGCTGGACCGCGTCCTGCGGGCGGGCCATTACTGGGTCCCCCACTGGTACAAGGCGAGCCACATGATCGCCTACTGGAACAAGTTTTCCAGACCGGAGAAAAAACCGGCCTACAACCGGGGCGTCATCGAAACCTGGTGGTATGACGAGGCGAAGGCTGCGAAACTTTTATCGCAGCAATGACGTTGCCCCCGTGACCGAGACGAGATAAGCCCCAGTCCATGGCCGCCTATATTCTCAGACGCCTGCTGCTCATCATCCCGACCCTCTTCGGGATGCTGCTGATCAGTTTCATCATCATCCAGTTCGCGCCGGGCGGGCCGGTGGAACGCGTCATCGCGCAGCTTCAGGGCACAGACATTTCGGCGACCAACAGGTTCGGCGGCGGCGAGGGGACGGACTTCAGCGGTTCCTCCTCGAACAACGCGGCATCCTCGGCGGGCGGCACCCAGTCACGCTATCGCGGCGCGCAGGGCCTCGACCCGGAGTTCATCAAGAAACTCGAGCAGCAGTTCGGCTTCGACAGGCCGGCCCACGAACGGTTCTTCAAAATGCTGTGGGACTATCTCCGGTTCGATTTCGGAGAGAGCTATTTCCGCAGCGTCAGCGTGCTCGAACTGATCAAGGAGAAGATGCCGGTCTCCATATCACTCGGACTGTGGATGACGCTGCTGTCCTACGGGATCTCGATTCCGCTCGGCATCGCCAAGGCGGTGCGCGACGGCAGCCGGTTCGACATCTGGACGAGTGGCGTGGTCGTGATCGGCTATGCCATTCCCGGCTTCCTGTTCGCCGTGCTTCTGATCGTGCTGTTCGCCGGCGGCAGTTTTCTCGATCTGTTTCCGTTGCGGGGGCTCGTTTCAGACAATTTCGACCAGTTGCCGTGGTACGAAAAGATCGTCGACTATTTCTGGCACCTGACGCTGCCGATCATCTCCATGGCCGTGGGCGCATTCGCGACGACCACGTTCCTGACCAAGAACTCGTTCCTCGACGAGATCAAGAAGCAGTACGTGATGACGGCGCGCGCCAAGGGGCTGACCGAACGCGAAGTGCTTTACGGCCACGTCTTCCGCAATGCCATGCTGATTGTGATCGCCGGTTTCCCCGGCGCCTTCATCGGCGCCTTCTTCGCCGGCTCGCTGCTGATCGAGCAGATCTTCTCGCTGGACGGTCTGGGGCTCCTGTCGTTCGAGTCGATCGTCAACCGGGACTATCCGGTGGTTTTCGCCACGCTCTACATCTTCGGCCTGCTCGGGCTGGTGATCAACCTGATCAGCGACCTGACCTATACCTGGATCGATCCGCGGATCGATTTCGAGAGCCGGGAGGTCTGAGCGCATGGACGCCGCGGGAACGACCGACACGACATTGCCCGAAACGGGCACGCGCAAGGGCTGGCTGTCGCCGATCAACCGGCGGCGCCTGCAGAACTTCAAGGCCAACCGGCGGGGCTACTGGAGCCTGTGGATCTTCCTCGCGCTGTTCTTCGTCAGCCTGTTCTCGGAGTTCATCGCCAACGACAAGCCGCTGCTCATCAAGTATGACGGCGCCTACTACACGCCGATCTTCAATTTCTACGCGGAAACGGAGTTCGGCGGCGAGTTCCCGACGGAGGCCGTCTACCGCGACGAGTTCGTCCAGGAACTGATCGCGGAAAAAGGCGGCTGGATGCTGTGGCCGCCGATCCGCTACAGCTACCAGACGATCAATTTCGACCTGCCCGTGCCCGCCCCCGCGCCGCCCTCGGCGGAGAACTGGCTCGGCACGGACGACCAGGGGCGCGACGTCGTGGCCCGCCTGCTCTACGGGTTCCGCATCTCGGTCCTGTTCGGCCTGACGCTGACGATCATTTCGTCGATCATCGGCGTATTCGCCGGCGCCATGCAGGGCTATTTCGGCGGCTGGGTCGACCTCATCTCCCAGCGCCTGATCGAGATCTGGACGAGCGTGCCCTCGCTCTACCTGCTGATCATCATCGCGGCGATCATCACGCCGACCTTCTGGGTGCTGCTCGGCATCCTGCTGCTCTTCAGCTGGGTCGCGCTCGTCGGCGTGGTGCGCGCGGAATTCCTGCGTGGCAGGAACTTCGAGTATGTCAATGCGGCGCGGGCCCTTGGTGTCAGCAACCTCACCATCATGTTCAAGCACCTGCTGCCCAACGCCGTCGTGGCGACGATCACCTTCATGCCCTTCATCCTCAACGGTTCGATCACGACGCTGACCTCGCTCGACTTCCTCGGGTTCGGCCTGCCGGCCGGGTCGCCGTCGCTCGGCGAACTGCTCGCCCAGGGCAAGAACAACCTGCAGGCGCCGTGGCTCGGGATTGCCGGCTTCTGTTCGATAGCGGTCATGCTCAGCCTGCTGATCTTCGTCGGCGAGGCCACGCGCGACGCGCTCGATCCGCGAAAGACCTTTCAATGAGCGAAGCGCCGCTGCTCCGGATCGAGGACCTGTCGGTCGCCTTCCGTTCGGGCGGCCGCGACACCCTTGCGGTCGACCGGGTGTCCTTCGATATCGCCAAGGGCGAGACGGTGGCCCTGGTGGGCGAGTCGGGGTCGGGAAAGTCGGTCACCGCGCTCTCGGTCCTGCAACTCCTGCCCTACCCGTCCGCCAGCCACCCGTCGGGGCGCGTGCGCTTCAACGGCGACGACCTCATGGGCGCGGACGACCGCGCGCTGAGGCGGATACGCGGCAACCAGATCTCGATCATCTTCCAGGAGCCGATGACCTCGCTCAATCCGCTTCACACGATCGAGAAACAGGTGGGCGAGATCCTCAAGCTCCATCGCGGCATGAGCGACCGGGCCGCCCGCGAGCGCGTGGTGGAACTGCTTGACAAGGTGGGCATCGTCGAGCCGGTAAAGAGGCTGTCGAGCTACCCGCATCAGCTCTCCGGCGGCCAGCGCCAGCGCGTCATGATCGCGATGGCGCTCGCCAACGAACCCGACCTGCTGATTGCCGACGAACCGACCACCGCGCTCGACGTGACCATCCAGGCGCAGATTCTGGCGCTGCTCAAGGACCTGCAGACGGAACTCGGCATGGCGATGCTGCTGATCACCCATGATCTGGGGATCGTGCGCAAGGTGGCCGACCGGGTCTGCGTGATGACCGGGGGAAAAATCGTCGAACAGGGCGACACCGAACGCGTGTTCACCGAACCCGAACACGACTACACCCGCCACCTGCTTGCCGCGGAACCGAAAGGCGATCCGCCGGTCGCCGACCACAGCGCGCCGACCGTGCTCGAGGCGGATGACCTGAAGGTCTGGTTCCCGATCCAGAAGGGATTGCTGCGCCGGACGGTGGACCACATCAAGGCGGTCGACGGGGTCGACATCGAACTGCGCGCCGGGCAGACCCTCGGTGTCGTCGGCGAGTCGGGTTCGGGCAAGACGACGCTGGGACTGGCTCTCCTACGGCTCATCTCGAGCAAGGGCCGCATCGCCTATCTCGGCCGGGACATCTCGACCTACAACTCCAAGCAGATGCGGCCGCTGCGCCGGGAGATGCAGATCGTCTTCCAGGACCCGTACGGCTCGCTGAGCCCGCGGCTCTCGGTCGGACAGATCGTCGCGGAAGGCCTGGAAGTCCAGGGCATGGCGATCTCGGCAGACGAAAAGCGCGAGAGGGTCGGCCAGGCGCTTTCGGAAGTCGGGCTGGAACCCGAGGCCCAGGATCGCTACCCGCACGAGTTTTCCGGCGGCCAGCGCCAGCGCATCGCCATCGCCCGCGCGATGGCGCTCGAACCCAAGTTCGTCATGCTGGACGAACCGACGAGCGCGCTCGACATGTCGGTGCAGGCCCAGATCGTCGACCTGCTTCGCGACCTGCAGAAACGCCACGATCTCGCCTATCTGTTCATCAGCCACGATCTCAAGGTGGTGCGGGCGCTGGCCAACGACGTGATCGTCATGCGGCACGGCAAGGTGGTGGAGGAAGGCCCGGCCTCACGGATTTTCGAGACGCCGCAGACCGACTACACGAAGGCGCTCATCGCGGCCGCGTTCGAGATCGCGACAGCACCGGAAGGCGTCGTCGCCACCTGACACGCCTACAGACGGCGGATGGTCCGCAGGGGCTTGCCCGTCGCCTCGATGCGCGCGACCGCCTCGGCGGTCGGCTCGATGGCGACAGCCATGTGGTGGCCGCTGGCGTGGATCATGGAGGTTGCGTCAACGGCGATGGCGACGTGCCCCGCCCAGAAGAGGAAGTCTCCCCGGCGGATGTTCGCGGGGTCGGGTCCGTCGAGCGGCGCGCCGAGGCTCGTCTCCTGCATGTCGCTGTCGCGCAGGCAGTCTATGCCGCAGGCGGCGAGCGCGTTCTGGACGAGCCCGGAACAGTCGAGCCCGAGGCTCTGCCGGCCACCCCACAGATAGGGCGTACCGAGAAAGGCGCGGGCGACCTCGACGTAATCCAGACCCGGATCGGGCGCCGTCGCGGTATGCGCGGCGAACACAAAGCCGCGTCCGCCGGCGAGTTCGAGGAAATCGCCCGACGTGCCCGTCACCGGCAGCAGCGCGTTCATGCTGACGAGCCGCGCCGGCGTCGATTTCAGGTCGGCGCGGGGATAGAGCGGCGTGCGCAGGACGGTCACGCGGCGGTTGGCCGGGATGATCTCCTCGCTCAGGGTGCCGGCGCGCAAATAGCCGACATATCCGTCGGTCGATATCTGGCCCCAGGCCCAGCCCGCCGCCTCGTCGAATACGGTGACCGTCTCGCCGAAGAGCGCCTCCGTCACCATCATGGAGCTTTCGTCCGGCGCGGCGTGAACTCCGGCAGCGGGTGCCGTCACCTGGCGCGCAACGCCCTCGACATAGCGGGGCACGTCGACCCGGTCCCGCAGGCCGGCGGCGGCAATATCGTCGCGATAGGGATGAAGTCTGGTGTCGGGCCGTTCGCTCAAAATGTCAGTTCCGCCGCGCGCTTGGTGATCAGTTCCGCCATCGCTTCAAGGTAGAGCGATCCGGTTACTGTACGCTGAATGAGCACGTTGCGCTTGTCCTTTTCGTCCCGCCTGCGCCGCAGCAGGTCCTGCTGGCCCATGGCGTCCAGCGCGCGGGTGATGACCGGCTTGGACACGCCCAGCTTGGCGGCGAGACCGCGCACCGTATGGGGCGGTGCATTGAGGTAGACCGTGAGAAGAATGGTCATCTGGCGCGTGGTCAGGTCGGGATGCTCGTCGCGGACGAGGTCCAGGGACGCGTCGTGCCACAATTGCAGCGCCTGCGCTGTCGTCAGTTCTATTGCCATACGCCCAACCCCAGATGACCGGCCAAAGCCATCCTCAATTCCGCCGCGTGTGTCTTTCGTTTCGGAACCGTACTAGTCTAGTGCAAAATCGCCTGCGGTTGAACAAAGCCCGCCGGGAAGGTTAATTGCGTCGACAGGTCACGGCGCGGCTCACGTCATGGGGGGCAGTGCGGCGGTGTGGTTTTCGACCGCGACGCGGTCGAAAGCGAGCGATGCAAACCGGGGGCGGATTTCCCCGACGGTGAAATCGATCTTGTTCTCGTCGCCGGCGTCCGGGTTGAATGCGACGTCGAGTATGCGCTTGTTGAGCGGGCGGGTCATGCGGTGGACGAATGACGCCGCGCGGGAGCCGAGTGCGAGATTCGCGGCGAGCATGGCGTATTCCAGATTGGCACCGAACGCGCTGCCGAGCTTTCCCAGACCGAAGGTCACGAGCGCGCCGCGGCGCGGTGCCCAGTCGGACAGGCCGACCTTGCCGGAAAAGTATCCCGCAAGCGCCTCGCGATAGGCCCGCGACGCCTCCGACGCCATTTCAACCTGCTGGCGGGCATCTTGATTACCGCCGGGGCGGAAGACCCTTTCCATCTCTGTGAGGAACTCGCGTTTTGCGATGTTCACGTCGCTGCCCGGATCGAGGAACACCTCGAAGAAGCTGCCCTTGTCCATGGGAAATCCGCGCGGCACGGACAGAACCGGCACGGAACTCACATCCGCCTCAACGGCCTGGTCGAGATCCAGAATGTCCTCGAAAGCCTTGCCGATCGTGGTGTCGGCCACGACCGGATGGTTCTCTGCGTGCGTAAGGCACATGGCGAAATTGTAGTGGTAACACTGGTTCGCGATGTTCATGACATCGGCCACATCCCCAGGCTTCAGCTTTCCCTCCACCTGGAGTGCAAGCAGTGACTCCTCGACCGCCGTGCGTGGTGCAAACGTGAAGGACTCGTGCGCCTCGTAGAGCGCCCGGAACTCGTCCATCCGGAATTCCGGAATGTGGGCAAGCCCCAGATCGTCGAGATCCTTGTCGAAAATCCTGTGAAACAGCCTGCGGAAGCCCACGTGCATCTGGAAGTTCGGCCAGGGGACCAGCCGGTTTTCGCTGTAGTACCCATCAGCCCAACGTTCAAGCTTGCGGCGGATGTCCGGCCAGTCCCGTCGGTCGACGAGACGACGAAACGAGATCACGCCCCGCGCGGCCATGCGCTCGGGATTGCGGGCGAACGCCTCCGCGTCGGGCTGGCGAACAAGCAGTTCCACGAAGCGGTTCTTGATCAGCGACCGGAGCAGACTGTCCTCGTCGAGAACCTGCTCCAGCGCAGCGGGATGGTTGACCAGATAACCGTCGTTCAGAAACACCGGCCCCGAGAAGAACAGGTTTCGGATCAAGGAGCGGTTGAAGAACGTGCCATCCACTTCCGGCGTGATCCGATGACGGTCGACCACGTCGTCGAGCAGCCCGGAATAGGTCTTGGGAATCACGAACCCGTCGTTCACACAACCTTCTCCCGCGATTTCCGGCACCCATTCGCAACGGCCCCGGATCGTCAGGCGCAATACAATCGCCCTGCGCGTGATTCTTGCGTGAACCGCGCGCGGCCGGCCCGTCCGCCTCGCGACGGGGCCGGCCCCGCACGGTGGCGACTAACCGTGCTTTTCCTCCAGCATGGAATAGAGCGCCCTGATGCCCTGGGCGGCGCCGCCGCGCGGGCGGGCGGGCAGCGCCTTGGGCGTCCAGCCGAAGATGTCGAAATGGACGTAGGCCCGGGTTCTCTCGACGAACCGCCGAAGGAAGAGCGCGGCAGTGACCGATCCCGCGAAGCCACCTTCGGTGATGTGGTTGACGTCGGCGATCTGGCTCGAAAGCCAGCCGTCGTAGGGGTTCCAGAACGGCATGCGCCAGAGCGGGTCGTGGACTTTTGCGCTGTGCGCCGCGATGGCCGCGGCGAGATCCTCGTCGTCGGTGTAGTAGGGTGGAAGGTCCGGGCCGAGCGCCACCCGCGCGGCACCGGTCAGGGTCGCCATGTCCACCAGCAGGTCCGGTTTTTCGTCATCGGCGAGCGTCAGCGCATCGGCCAGGACGAGCCGGCCCTCGGCGTCCGTGTTGCCGATCTCCACGGTCAGCCCCTTGCGGCTGGGATAGACGTCCCCGGGGCGGAACGCATTGCCGGCCACCGCGTTCTCGACCGCGGGCACAAGCAGCCGCAGGCGCACCTTCAGTTTCGCCGCCATGATCATGGACGCCAGCCCGATCACGTTCGCCGCCCCGCCCATGTCCTTCTTCATCAGAGACATGGACGATCCCGGCTTGAGGTTGAGGCCGCCGGTGTCGAAGCTGACACCCTTGCCGACGAGCGTCACCCTGGGGTCGCCGGCACGCCCCCAGGTCATGTCGATCAGACGCGGCGCGCTGGTGCTCGCCCGGCCGACCGCATGGATGAGCGGAAAGCCGTTCTTCAGAAGCGCGTCGCCTTTCGTCACGCGGACCTTGGCCTTGTGCTTGGCGGCGAGGTCGCGGACGGCCTTTTCGATTTCCGCCGGTCCCATGTCGTTGGCCGGCGTGTTGATGAGATCGCGCGCAAGGAAGACACCGTCGGCGATGCGCTTCAGACCTGCCGCTTTCGTACCCGAGGGGGAAACGAGCGTCTTCGCGGGCGACGCCTTGCCGGAATACCGGGTGAACTCGTATCCCGCGAGCAGCCAGCCCAGGGCCGCCAGATCCGCGCGGTCGGGCTCTCCGGCCAACGCGTAAACCCCTTTGGGCAAGGCTTTTGCGAGTTTTCCCGCAAGGAAGGGATCGTATTTGCGCGACTGCGGGTCTTCGACGCAGAAAATCACTGCGGAGACCGCGCCATCCTGTCCCGGCACGAGAACATGACGGCCCGCGGCCGCGCTGAAACCGGACGACTCAAGCCATTTCTTCTGGGCGGGATTCAGCGCGCCGGTGACGGTCTCGAAATCCGCACTGGCGACGAAATGCACCGGGACGGGCGTCGTTCGCGCGCCCGGCCGGTCGATCAGTTTTGTGGTCAAGATGGAGCCTCTTCCTCTTGGTCTGAAAATCGGAACGGACTATAGCAGACAGGCACGGTGCGCCGCACCGCTGCAGCAACATCTGCGAGATTTCCGTCCGGAGGAAGCCGAATGACCGACCCGCTTTTCAACCTCGTGATCGGGGACAAGAACTACTCCTCCTGGAGCCTGCGGCCCTGGCTGCTCATGCGGATGTTCGACATCCCGTTTTCGGAAACCCACGTGGTATTGCGAAAGCCCGAAACCCGGGACGCCATCCTCGAGCATTCACCGTCGGGCAAGGTTCCGCTGCTCAAGGGTCCGGACGGGCCGATCTGGGACTCGCTGGCGATCGCCGAGTACCTGTCTGACCTCTATCCGGACCGGGGGCTCTGGCCGGCGGACACCCGCCTGAGGGCCATGGCGCGGGCGGTGTCCTGCGAGATGCATTCGGGTTTCGCCCCGCTTCGCGACCAGTTGCCGATGGACTGCAACCGGTCGCTCACACCGCCGGACCTCTCGGACGGCACCCGGCAGGACATCGCCCGGATCGTGGCGATCTGGACGCATTGCCTGAACGCGGCGACAGACGGACCGTTTCTCTTCGGCAGGTTTTCGGTGGCCGATGCGATGTATGCGCCGGTTACCAGCCGGTTCCGGACCTATTCCATCGACCTGGGGACGTTCGGGGACGACGGCACGGCGCAGTCCTACGTGGACACCCTGCTCGATCTTCCGGCCATGAAGACGTGGTTCGCGGAGGCACGGGCCCAGCTCGAGGAGTGGGGCGAGCTTCAGTAACCGTCGGGAATGTCGACACCCAGTTGCTCGTAGGCGTCGCGGGCCCCGCGGTGCAGCGGAATGGGAATGCCGTCCAGCGCGGTTTTCAGCTGCACGTCCCGGCCCTTGGGATGGCCGGCATCGAGGGCTGCACGGTTGTTTTCGCTCCACAGCGCGAGGGTGATGTTGCGGATCAGTTTGCGGCTGACGCCGGCATGGGTGATCCAGAGGGCGCGCACCGAAACGGTCGGCGTTTCGGGGATCCCGGCATAGACATCCGCGGGTATCCGGTCGCGGGCGAAGAACCGGTTCTTGCTAATGAGCGCGTCGACCTCCCCGCCGTCGATCGGAACCAGAGTGACGGGCGTGCGCTCGATCAGGTCGGCGACCGCGAGGGCTGGCGTTCCGGAGACGATGAAAAACGCGTCGAGCTCGCCCCGGCGGATCAGGTCCGAGGCTTCGAGTTCGTCGACTTCGACGAGCTGCATGTCGCCCAGTTCGATACCGTAGGCGTCGAGAATAAGCAGGGCATCCGCCCGGGTCCCGGAGCCGACGCGGCCGATCGACACCCGCTTGCCGGGCAGGTCGGTGAGCCGGGTTATGCCGGAGTCCTTCGAGGCCACGACCTGCACGGATTCCGAATAGAGCGAGGCGATGGCACGCAGGTTGATGGCGATGCCGTCGCGCTCGAACATGCGCTCGCCCTCATAGGCCCAGGATACGATGTCGGACTGTGCGAGCGCGGAATCGACCCGGCCGGAATTGACGTTGCGCACGTTCGCGATCGACCCCGGCGAGGCCTTTGCGATGGCGATCAGTCCGGGCACGCCGCAGCGGCCGCCGACCTGGCAGGGCTCCGCACCGGGTGGATGCGAGATGATGGATCCCAGTGTCCGCCCCACGGGGAAATAGGTGCCGCCCGCCGACGCGGTGCTGATCCGGAAGAAGCGCGCATCGGCCTCTTCGGCCGGCGTGATCGACGGTCCCTGGGTCAGCAGGACCGCGGTGACGGCGGCAACTATGGCAAGTCCGGCCAGCACGTATTTCATCATGAAAAAGCGCCGCCCCATGACCAGTTGCCGGCGCACTCTCTCGAGACTGGCGGCCTGCGCCCGGGAGAGTTTGGGGCGTTTCAGATAGGGAGACTGTTCGGGCTTTTTCATGGCTGCACTATAAATCGGTTCGCTGCGCTACGGAATCGTTCTGTCCGCGAACGGGGCACGAACGGGGGCTTTTCCGGACCCGTCCGGCATCAGCGGCCGGCACGGTGTGATTCCGTTAAGGTTAATCGTTTGTAGACCTCTTTCGCCCACTATCGCGACAGTTAGTTTGCGTATCCGGAGTACACCCAATGCCTTCGCAAGAAGACACCCGTTCCGATCGGACGAATCCCAACGTAAAGCTTGTCGCCGCGCTCGCGAGCGCCCTCGTGCTCGGCGCCTGCCAGACCGGCTCGTCGACCAGGGGCGCCCTGTTCGGCGGATCGTCCTCCTCGCCGGAAATCACCGGAAGCATCGGCGTACAGCAGCCGTCCCTCTCCGCCACCCAGAAATGGGCCAAGGCCTGGGAGAAGGACAGCGCGAATGTCGGGGTGGCACTCAATTACGCCGCCAATCTCAACGCCATCGGGTCCGGTACCGAAGCGCTTCGCGTTCTCAAGGAAACCTACGCGCGCAACCCGCGCAACCAGGCGATCGCCGCGGCCTACGGCAAGCAGCTCGCCACCTCCGGAGAATTGCCCGCGGCATCGGAAGTCCTGGCGAAGGCGCAGGCAATGGGCCGGCCAGACTGGCGGCTCTACTCGGCCCAGGGCACCGTCTACGACCGCATGGGCGAGCACAAGCGTGCGCAGAGCCATTACGCCCACGCGCTCAAGCTCAATCCCGGCAAGACCACGATACTCAACAACCTGGGCATGTCCTATGCGCTGGCCGGTGATCTGAAGTCGGCGGAAAAGACCCTCAAGTCGGCGGTGGACCGGGATTCGAAGAATCCCACGGCGCGCCAGAACCTGGCGCTCGTCATCGGGCTGCAGGGGCGTTTCGACGAAGCCGAGGACGTCGCCAGCAAGGATCTGCCGCCCAATCTCGTCGCGGCGAACATGCAGTTCCTGCGCACCATGCTTTCCCAGCAGAATGTCTGGGACAAGCTGAAGAAGAAGAAATCAGGCTGACCACATCCTGCGGATCGAAGGTCCGCTTCGCATGAGAACCTGACTACGACGCGCCCGCCGGCCCAACCACACCAGATCACCCGACACAGTTGCCATTCCGGGCGTCCCCCGCAAGTCGGGCACGTCAGGACTGGGGCACGGGCACACCGTGCCCGGCCCTTGCGGACGCATCTTCCACGTTTTGCGGTGAATGGATCGGCTTTTCGATCCCGGCAGGTGTCAGCCGGTGGCCATCAGCTTGATGGCGGCCGGGCCGAGGATGACGACGAAGAGCACCGGCAGGAAGAACATGATCATCGGGACCGTGAGCTTCGGCGGCAGGCCGGCGGCCTTCTTCTCGGCTTCCGACATGCGCATGTCGCGGTTTTCCTGGGCCAGGACACGCAGGGCCTGGCCGAGCGGCGTACCGTATCTCTCGGCCTGGATCAGGCTGGTGCCGACCGCCTTGACGATGGCGAGTCCCGTCCGCTTGCCGAAATTCTCATAGGCCTGACGCCGCTCCTGCAGGTAGGAAAGCTCGGCGGTGGTCAGCGTCATCTCCTCGGCCAGCGCGATGGACTGGGAGCCGATCTCCTGGGAGACGCGGTTGAAGCCCGCTTCGATCGACATGCCCGATTCCACGCAGATCAGGAGCAGGTCGAGCGCGTCCGAGAAGGCGAGCTTCATCGAGTCCTGGCGGCGCTGGATGATGTTGGAGATGAAGATGTTCGGCAGGTAGAAGCCGAGATAGGCGCCGCCCATGGCGATCAGCAGGTGCATGAAGGGCGGCACGCCGAAATCGTTGACGAGTTTCAGGTAGACGAATGTCGTCCCGCCGAGCAGGAAAGGCAGCACGGCGCGGGCGAACAGGAACGTGATCACGTGGGATTCGCTGCGCAGGCCCGCCATCTTGAGCTGGTTGCGGGTGTCCTGGGTCTCCAGAAGCTTTCGCAGGTTGAGCGTCTTCACGACGTCCTGGACAAAACCGCCCTCGGATTTCTTGTCGCGCAGCGAGCCCTTCTTCTGCTGTTCCTGCATGAGCCGTTCGCGCTGTTCCGCCCTCAGGGCGGCACGTTCGGTGGCCACGTACTTGATGCGCGAGTCGAGCTTGTCGGGCGACAGGAAGGGCGTCGCCAGCGTCATCAGCGTCGCGAAGACCGCGATGCCGATAAGGGCTGTCAGGACAAACTGCGGATCACTCAGGTACTCGATCATGGCTTCGGCCTGACACTCAGATGTTGAAGTTGATCATCTTCTTCATCACCAGCACCCCGATCAGCATCCAGACGGCGCTGCCCACGAGCAGGCCGTGGCCGGTCGACGTGGTCCAGAGCAGGGAGATGTAGTTGGGGCTGGTGAGGTAGAGGATACTCATGACGCCGACGGGCAGCGCGCCGATAATGGCGGCCGAGGCCTTGGCCTCCTGGCTCATCGCCTGCACCTTGGCCTTCATCTTCTTCCTGTCGCGCAGGACGTGAGAGAGATTGGCCAGTGCTTCGGCAAGGTTGCCGCCGGTTTTCTGCTGGATCGTGATGACGATGGTGAGAAAGTTGACCTCGGCCAGCGGCATGCGGTCGTGCATGCGCTCGAGGCACTGTTCCATGGGAACGCCGAGCTTCTGGGCGTCGACGATCTCGTTGAATTCGGGGCCCACCGGTTCGGGAATCTCGGTCGCCACGATCTTCAGGCAATCGTGGAGCGGGAGGCCGGACTTGATGCCGCGCACGACGATGTCGATCGCGTTCGCGAACTCGTCGAGGAACTTGTCCTGCCGGCGCTTGCGCATGATCGACAACATCCAGCGCGGCAGACCGAGGGCGGCCGCGAAGGCGGCGGCCGCGGCCATCCAGGCGGCGGACCCGGTGACGAAGACGATCAGGCCGACCACCACGCCGGCGCCGAAACTCATGATCCAGAACGCCTTGAGCGACATGGACAGGCCCGCCTGCTGGATCTGGACCGAAAGCGGCACGCGCTTCCGGTTCTTCTTCTGGCGTTCCTCGAGTTGCTTCAGCGTCTCCTGGACCTGCTTGCGCCGCTGGTTCTGGTTTATGGCGTCGCCCTTGGCGGAGGTTCCGCGCGCCTTGCCCTGCCGCTGCGAGATCGCACCGACGCGCTTGTTGGCCTTGGCCTTGTTGGACAGTTGCGGGAAAAACAGCGCGACGATCAGGCCGCCCACGGACAGGACAACCATAAAGGCCACGGCGACCAGACTGAGAGTCGATGAAAACACGCCAGTTCCCCTATCCGTTCAGGCCCAATGCTTCCGTGCTCTGCTCCGCCTCCTCGAGCGCCCGCGCCAGGGCCACTTCCTCGTTGAAGTAGCGGGCCCGTTCCCAGAACTTCGGACGGGCGATCCCGGTCGACCGGTGGCGGCCGATGATCTTGCCGTTGGCGTCCTCGCCCTCGATGTCGTAGAGGAAGAGATCCTGCGTCGTGATCACGTCGCCCTCGGAACCGAGCACCTCGGTGATGTGGGTGATCCGCCGCGAACCGTCGCGCAGGCGGGCCGCCTGGACGATGATGTCGACCGAACCGACGATCATGTCGCGGATGGTCTTCGACGGCAGGCCGAACCCGCCCATGGTGATCATGCTTTCCAGACGGCTCAGGCATTCGCGCGGGCTGTTGGAGTGCAGCGTTCCCATGGAGCCGTCATGGCCCGTGTTCATCGCCTGGAGCAGGTCGAAGGCCTCAGGTCCGCGGACCTCGCCGACGATGATCCGCTCGGGACGCATGCGGAGACAGTTCTTCACGAGATCGCGCATGGTGATCTCGCCCTCGCCCTCGAGGTTCGGCGGACGGGTCTCCAGGCGGACCACGTGGGGCTGCTGGAGCTGGAGTTCCGCGGAGTCCTCGCAGGTGATGACGCGTTCATCGAGCTCGATGAAACCGGTGAGACAGTTCAGCAGCGTAGTCTTGCCCGAACCCGTACCGCCGGAGATCAGCACGTTACAGCGGCACTTGCCGATGATGCTGAGAATTTTCGCGCCTTCCGGCGTGATCGAGTTGTAGCTGACCAGCTTGTCCATGGTCAGCTTGTCTTTCTTGAACTTACGAATGGTCAGCGCGGGGCCGTCGATGGCCAGCGGCGGCGCGATGACGTTCACGCGGCTGCCGTCGGGAAGACGGGCGTCGCAGATCGGGCTCGATTCGTCGACGCGGCGGCCGACCTGGCTCACGATCCGCTGGCAGATGTTCATAAGCTGGCCGTTGTCACGGAACCGGATGCCGGTTTCCTTGACCTTGCCGTCCACCTCGATGAAGGTCCGGTGAGCCCCGTTGACCATGATGTCGGCGATGTCGTCGCGGGCAAGCAGCGGTTCGAGGGGGCCGTAACCCAGAACGTCGTTGCAGATGTCCTCGAGCAGTTCCTCCTGCTCGGCGATGCTCATCACCACGTCCTTGATGGCGATGATCTCGTTGACGATGTCGCGGATCTCGTCCCGCGCGGCGTCGCGGTCGAGCTGCGCAAGCTGCGTCAGGTCGATCGTGTCGATCAGCGCGTTGAAGATCGTCGTCTTGACGGCGTAGTACTCGTCCGACCGGGGTGGCGCGATACGTTCCGCCGCGGCCTTGGGGGCGGGCGGCGGCGTCGGCGCGGCCTTCGGTGCGGGAGCCGGCGCTGCCGGGGCCTCGGGAGCCGCTACCGGCGGCGCTGCCGGGGTCTGGACCACCGGTTCAGGGACGCCCGCCGCATGGGAGGGGTCCATGGGCGGCAGGTCCGGCACGGCGTGCTCGCGCGCGACCGGCGGCGCGGCAGGAGGCTCGGGCGCGGCCTGGGGCGGCGGCGTCTGCGGGCGCGGCGGTGGCGTCGCGGAACCGGATCCACCGTTGCGTTTGCCGAACATTACCTAGCGTCCTTCTTCTTTGAGAACCTGCCGAGAAGCGGCGAAAGCAGAGACTTCCTCTCCTTCGGCGCCTCGCTGCGGCCGCTCACGACGGCGGCGAAGTCATGCAGGATCTCGGTTATCCGGTCGGCCCGTTCCATTTCGTCGATCATCTGACCGTTGTTGGCCGCCGTGCCGAAAAGCTGCGGTTCGTAGGGGATGATCGCACTGGGCACGATTTCGAGCGCACTGGCGAAATCCTCGGGCGCGATCTCGGGCCGCTTCGCGACGCCCACCCTGTTGAGCACGATGTGCGGCGGGTGATCGTTCTTGCGGGTCGACTTGAGCAGGTCGACGAGGTTCTTGGCATTGCGCAGGTTGGCGAGATCGGGCTCGCAGGTGATCACGATCTCGTCGGCCATGAGCAGCGACTGCCGGGCCCAGGGTGTCCAGACATGCGGGATGTCGAGGACGAAACACGGCACCTGACGGCGGACGACGTCGATGACGGCATCCAGCGCGCGCTCGTCCCACTCGTAGTCACGGTCGATCACGGCCGGCGCGGCGAACAGGCTGAGACGGTCGGTGCACTTGGCCAGAAGGCGCTCGAGAAAGACCTCGTCCAGCCGGTCCGGCGAGGTCAGTGCCTCGGCGATGCCCTGGGGCGGGTCCTGGTTGAAGTTCAGGCCCGCGGTGCCGAACGGGATATCGAGATCCGCGATCACGGTGTCCTGGGCGAGCGAGGAGGACAGGATCCAGCCGATATTGTGGGCGAGCGTGCTCGATCCGACACCACCCTTGGCGCCGACGAACGCAAAAATCCGCCCGACGGGCGAAACGTCCGGGTCGTTGTAGAGCGAGGCGATGGTCTCGATGATCTGCATCTGGCCGAAGGGGGCGACCATGTATTCGCTGACACCCTGGCGGATCAGCTCGCGGTAGAGGATCACGTCGTTGAGATGCCCGATCACGATCACCTTTGTGCCGCTGTCGCAGACGCTGGCGAGGCGCTCGAGCTCGGCAAGGATGCCCTCGCGGTCGGCCCGGCTCTCGATGATCAGGAGATTGGGCGAAGGGGCGTTGGCGAACTGTTCGACGGCGGCCGTTATTCCACCCATCTGAAGGGTGACATGAGCCTTGGACAGGCGCCGGTCGGCAGCGGCGGTCTGCAGGGTCTGGGCGACCGAGGGGTCCTCGAAGAACCCGAAAATGGAAATCCTCGGAACCGAAATCGCCTGGGTCGAGGTGTCCTGGGCGACCGCCTCTTCGTGAAATGCTGCGTCACTCATCATGCGACTCCCGTTATCTCGACTGTTCCTGTTGGCTCACACGACCGGTTTCGTCCGCATTGCGTTCGGAAATCGTCGATTCGCCCTTGCGATAGGCTTCGGCCACGTTGTCGCGGCGGATCGCATCCGGCGCCGTCGGCGTGCGCGGCGTGACGAAGTCGTTCGGATTGGCGACCATCGCCGCGAGGTTCTTCTGATAGGCACAGCCGAAGCTCGGATAGGCGTGATTGCTGTAGGTCACCGCGAGGTTCTTGTTCCACGTGTCGCAATCCTCGACGGTCGCCTGGAAACGCTCGTAGCTCAGGACGACCGGTGCGGGGGCCTCCGCGGACGCCACCTGGTAGGCCCGGTAGGACACCGCCCTCGCCGGGACGCCCGCCCGGCGCAGCACGCGCTGGATGGACGCGACCGCACCGGCGGCGGACACCTCGTTCGGGCCGCCCAGCGGACGGGCCACGATCAGCGCGCCATGGGCTTCGGCCTTGTGGTCCATCGCGAATTTCTGGACGCGGGCCTTGTCCTCGTCGGGCAGCCGGCCTCCGCGGTCCGGCACGTGGATGGCAAGACGGGTTTCGCCCTGCTCGACGCGGATCGGATGACGCTGTTCAAGCGCGATGGGCTTGTACTCGAAATAGTGCTTCTCGTGGTTCATCTGGCAGGCGGACAGGACCAGCGCCGAAGCCAGTGCCGCGATCACCCCCGGAACGCCGGTTCTCCGTGCAGAACGCGGGGACGCAACGGTTACGCATGTCTTACTCATATAACCAACTCCAACTCCGCCTACTCGACGATGAATCCGTAGTTTCCGTGATACTTGCCCTCGGGAAGGGGCCGCCCCGAAGCGCCGTAGACCTTGTTCAGCCTGCCGAACAGCATGGTCTCGACATCGTGGGCGATGTTCATCGAACGGTCCGGACGGGACAGCTTGCTGCGCGCCACGGACTTGACGATGTAGGGCGTGACGATGACCACGAGCTCGGTGTCCGAGCGCTCGTAGTCGCGGCTGCGGAAAAGCGCGCCCAGGATCGGCAGATCCTTGATGCCGGGAATGCCGTTCAGTTCCTGCTTGTTCTGTTCCTTGATCAGGCCGGCCATGACGAGGGATCCGCCGCTCGGCATTTCCACGACCGTCTCGGCGCGCCGCGTGATGAGGCCCGGCACGACGAGGGACGAACTGGTGTTGCTCGCCGTGAGCTGCAGCGCGTTCTCGTTGGTGATCTCGCTGACTTCGGTGGAGACCTTGAGGCTGATGAGGCCGTCGGTCAGCACGATCGGCGTGAAGCCGAGGCCGACGCCGAAGGGCTTGTATTCGATCTCGATGCCGCCGTCGTCACCGCCGACAGGGACGGGAAACTCGCCGCCCGCCAGGAACTTGGCGGACTCGCCGGAGACGGCCGTCAGGGTCGGCTCGGCCAGGGTGTGCAACAGGCCGTTGCGTTCCAGCGTCCGCAGGATGCCGGTGACGGACGTGCTGCCCTTGGTGTAGGTGCCGGTGGCGTTCGTGCCGCTGAGGGCGCCGGCCGTGTTCAGCGTGAAGGGATTGAGCGAGGCGAGATTGACGACGGTCCGGCTGATGTCGAAGGCCGCCGTCAGGTCGACGCCGAGCTGCTTGAGCACGGTACGCTGCATTTCCGCGACGGTGACCTTGAGTGTGACCTGCTGGTTGCCGGAAATGGACAGGAGGTTCAGCACGGCCTCGGGCTTGCCGGCGAAGCGCGCGGCAAGATCGGAGGCGCGCTTGGATTCCGACAGGTTGCGCACGGTCCCCGACAGCACGACATTGTCGTTGATCGACTCGATCTTGATCTCGTTGCCCGGAATGAGCTTGCGCAGCATCCGCCTCAGGACGGCGATGTCGCGCTCGACCTGGATTTCGAGGTTGAGGATCTCGCGCCCGCTCCGGTCGAAGAAGAAAGTGTTGGTCTGGCCCACCTTCTTGCCGATCAGGTACGTGGTGCGCGTCGTACGGGTGACCGCGTCCACCGTTTCGGGGTCCGCGACGAGAACGTCGCTGGCCGGCCGCGGCAGCCGCACGATGAGCGACTTGCCGAGTCCGATCTTGACGAAGCGCTTGGTGCCCAGTTCGTCGACATATATGTCGAGATCCGCGGCGGATGCCCGGTGACCCGGCTGGGCCGTCGCGGCGACGGCGAGCGCGATGACCGCAAGGAGGAATTTCGGGAGCCGGTGCAGTCCGGGCAGGTTCACAATCGAGTTTGCCATCATGCTTTTCCTACTGCCTGGCGCTGACTTGCGAGGGGATGCCGTAGCGCAGAACCGTGATCGATCCGCTGCGGCGGGCGAAATCTTCCATGTCGTCTTCGGTCTCGCCGGAGGGATCGGAATCTTCCATGCTCCGCAGGGCGAGAGAGATGTCGCCGCTGGCCTCGGCGAGCGCGAGCTGTTCGGCCTGGTGGCCGCGCAGGGCGAGCGTGGCGGTCTTGCCGATCGCCACCTGCCCGTCCTTGCCTTCCTTCTTGCCCTTGAGCGCCTGGTCGATCGCAAGAACCCGAACATTGGTCAGGATCGTTTCGCTCACGTGATCTTCTCCGGAGCGCTTCGAGCGCTGCCTGCGCGTGAGGATCACGTCGACCCGGTCATTGGGCAGGATGAAGCCGCCGGCGCCGGTCTCGGGAGAGATCTTCACGCTGATCGCGCGCAGGCCCTTGGGCAGCACGGCGGCCATGAAACCGCCGTCGCCGGACTTCACCAGCTTGTCGGCGAGCACGGGTTCGTTGGCCACGAGCGGCGAGCGGGCGGTCGCGTTCGTGTAGCTCTTCAGGGCCTTTGGATTGGTTTCCTTGATGATGTAATCGGGCGAGAGAGCCGCCTTCGGCCACGGATGCCACTTGAGCATGCTGGCGCTGACCTTCTGTCCGACCTTCATTTCCCGCGAGGCGACGAGGACTTCGACGGTATCGAGGTCGGGACCCTTGTCGACGACGACCTGCTTCTTGTCATCGCCCATGAAACCCCGTGCGAGCAACGCCGCCCCGACAGCCGCGACGAGTGCGACGGCCACAAGTGCAATACGGATAAGCTTCATGACAGATACCCTGACAACAATGAGTTACGCGCCAAACCAACGCAGCCAGGGCTATTTGAGCCGGGAATGGTCAAATTATGGTTAACCGTGCCGCAAGCATGTCGATTCCGTGGCCATGCGGCGACGGCACCCGCGGGCGTCGCGTTTTCAGAGCAGGGACGTCATCCATCCGGTGTGCGGGTAGACCATGAGGCCCGCGGCGGCGAGCGCGATGCCGTAGGGGATGCCGCCGTGACTGTCATGCAGGCGCGCAACCCAGGATTGCCTGATGGCGAACTCGGGAAGCGGCTGGCGCCGGACGAGAATGAAGGCCAGGGTCAGAAGACCGCCCCAGATTCCGACGGCGACGACATATTCCAGCAGATGGGTCCAGCCGAGCCACAGGGCGGTGGCTGCGAAAAGCTTGGCGTCTCCGCCGCCGATCCAGCCGAGCGCGAACATCGTGAACGCGACGACCAGCATGGCGCCGCCGGCGGACAGGTGAAGGCCGATCGTCTTGATGTCGAGCCCGGCCCAGACCGCCATGACGGCGAAACCGGCCACGAGCGCCAGGGAAACCCGGTTGGAGATCGTCATGGAAAGGAGATCGCTCGCCGCGGCGTAGGTCATCGCCCAGGGGAAGACCAGTAAGACAAGAAGCTCGAACATCTGCGGACCTCGCGGCCGGCTGTTGTCCCTTCGACGGGCCGCCGGCTTTCTGGTTCGAGTCTTAGCGCGGCGAAGTAAAGTCGGCGTAAAGAGACAAGGAAAAATTTGGGCGGGACTGTCGGCCCCAAAAATTGAACCGCCGGCTGTCTGGCGACAACCGGCGGTCTTCTTTTTCTTTTTGACGCCTCCCTGATTGGCCGGACTAAACCAGGACAACCCGGGAGTAACGGTCTGCTATCTTATTGCAGGCCCGTGTCAACTTCACCGAAGGTCGAGCTCAGGCTTCCGCCGATGCTTCCGACAACGGTGACGATCGCGACGGAGATGCCGGCGGCGATGAGGCCGTATTCGATGGCCGTTGCACCAGACTCGTCATTTGCGAAACGTTCGAAAAGCTTTTTCATTTTATGTCTCCTAGGTACACAGTTTTGACAGCACCAGTTCCGACTGCGAGCCGTCCGGCCGTCTGCAGTTCTGAACTGATGCCAATCTACGTGTGGGGTCTTACGATCAAGTTAACGCGGCCAAAAATCTATAGTTAAACGATATTAATTTTTCGATTAACAGTGATTAACCATACTTATTTTGAGCAAATTGGTTAAATTCTCAAGTCATATTCCTATCTTTTGAACGTATATTTGTTATGCATTCGATAATTCCACGGAATATGATTTGTATTTTTGCGTATAAAGATATTTTCTGCCGTCATTTTTGGATGTTTTGCTTTAATGTTCGATTTTATACACACGCTTTACGACACTGTCGAAGCGAACCGCGGCGAGCATCATGGAGATACCGGAACGATAGCCGTCTGGCACCGAACCGGCGGGTGCCAATCATGACCGGAATGGCGGAAAAAAAATCGCTTCCCCCTGATCTTTCTGATTTTTCGGCCGGGCCGGGAACCCCAGGAGGGCGTCGGGCGCAGGCGTACGGGGCATCCGTAACCGTTCATTCACCATTCTCACGCTTAATGATCGAAATTTCCGGGTTTTCATTTGCGTAAGCGAGGCCGACCATGCCGATCAGATCCGCGTTCTCCAGACTCAGGGCCACGGGCGCCGCAGCAGGCGTTGCGGTGTGCATGCTCGCCGCCCTCCCCGCGACGGCCGCCGACCTGATCGTCAATGTGGACGAAGCGTCGATCTTCCGGCTTCACGCCGCGGCGGCGACCATCATCGTCGGCAATCCCTCGATGGCGGATGTCAACGTCCAGAGCGGCTCTATGCTGATCGTCACCGGCAAGAACCCCGGCAACACCAACATCATTGCGCTCGATCGCAAGGGCAGCGAGATTGACAATGTCAGCATTCATGTCCGCAATTCGGGCAACCGCAAGCTGACGCTCTTCCGCGGCGCCGGCCGGACCTCCTACAATTGCGCGCCCTATTGCGATCACACGCTGAGCGTGGGCGACACGCCGGGCGTCTTCAACGACCTGCAGAAACAGATGAACGGCAAGGCGGGCATGGCCCAGGGCAACGTGGACGCCGCGGCCAGCGCGGAGTAGAACCGCCTTACACATCGTTACGGACCGGAATCGGAACGCCCCGGAGTGCCAGACGGCATCCCGGGGCGTTCTTGCATGGGCCGGACTGCTTGAGCCCGGGCCTACCGGCTGATGCGCAATTCGCTCAGTTCCGCGCCGATCTGCTGGAAGTGCTGTTTGAGAACGGCGTTCGAGGGCGAGTCGAAATATTTCTCCGGGCTCGACGCGCAATTGCGCATCAGGTCCTTGATGTCGTTGTCGTAGAGCTGGAAGGTGATCGTGTAGACGATGACCGGGCGGTCCGGGTCGGTCGAGGCATCCTTGATGTTCTCGCAGACCTCGGCGGTCCGGTCGTTCATCTCGTTGAGTGCACTGTTGGCACTCGACGTGGTGCCGAGCCGTCCGTCCTTGACGTAGCCATAGGCGTTGTACTGGCTCTTGTTGTGGTTCGAATAACCGCCGATGTAGTTCTCGCCATCGGTGAGCAGGATGATCACCTTCTTGAACTTGTCGTCGGAGTAGGACGTCCCTTCGGTGAACGGCGCACCCGGCGAGATCACGCGCCAGCCCCAGGCCATGCCGAAGGGAATGTTGGTCGTGCCGGTGGCGTTCATGTCGTCGATGGCGTCGACGACGGTCGCCTTGACGCCGGTGAGCGGCGTGATCGGCTGGGTCGAGCAATTGCTGTGCGGTCCGGAATAATAGATGTAGCTGTTGTACTTCCCGGTTTTTGCCTGGCGCTTCTGGAGGCTCCAGCTGCTGTAGGCGTTATCGTTGATGTAGTTGTTGGGATAATAGTAGCCGTAATAGTAGCCCACATCCGGCTCGTCCGGCGAGAAATAGGGCACCCAGAGCGTATCGCCGTCGGTCGAGACAGGTGCGGTGTCCTGGACGTCGTGGGGATGCGGACGGGCCTCCACGCAACCGTTCCAGCTCTTGTTGGAGATCATGTCGAAGACCTGGAGGGCGTGTTCGCCGTCATGGAAGTTCAGGCCGTTGACGCTCGAGGCGCCCGTGGTGTCGATCCAGCCCGAATTCAGGTTTCCGGTGCCCACGTTGACGGCAGCGGCGAAAGGCACGAGCCCCACCTTCACGGTGTCGGAGGTCTCGTCCTCGCCGAACAGGATGTCGACGAGGTCGTTCGCAGCCGTTTTCAGGGCGGACAGCTTGCCGTAACTTCCCATCGACCCGGTGTTGTCCAGCACCATGACGACTTCGAGGCCCGTGATCTTGCGGGTCACCTCGGTATTGGCGGAGACGTTGAGGACGTCGTACCCCATGACCCCCATCACGGCGGTGTCGAGATGGGCCTGGGCGGAGATGGAGATCACGTTGCCCTCGATGGTCACGCCCAGGGTTCCCGGCACGCCAAGTTCGGAGGCGGGGTAGTTCGCATTGAAGTAGGCCTGGGCGAGGGCGGTGAGTTCTTCTTCACTCTTGTTGGTCGCGCCGCCCACCGCGAGAGCCGCCGCATCGATCGCGTGGCTTAGTCTCTGCTGCACCATGAAGCCGCGGGAAAGGTCGATACCGGTGCCGGCGGCGGCAACCAGAGGAATGACCACCAGGCCGAACGTCATCCCGACATTGCCGGATGTCCGGTAGGTGAAGCGAAAGAGTGCCCGGACGAGGGAACCAGTGAAACGATCGAGCTTGGCGCGTGTCCGCACGACGCCGGTCAGTAGAGCCTGGATCATTGCCGTTAATTCCTTCCGCAGAGAAACGCGACAGCATCAACCCCAACCCCGATATCCCCAAGGTCATGAATGCACGATAGGCGTCACTCGTGAAAGTTTCGGCAACAAACGCGGTCAATCAACTCCTTAACCAGACCCTAAAATTTGCATATATCAAGACTCAATTCTCACCGCCGGCTGCAAGTGTCGAAAACTACTTGGAGATCCGGAGCTGACTCAGTTCACCGGCGATCAGCTTGAAATTGGCCTTGAGCTGAGAATTCGACGGAGAGTCGAAATATTTTTCCGGATCCGAGGCGCAATTGCGCATGAGCGTCTTGATGTCGTGGTCGTAGAGCTGGAACGTGATCGTGTAGACCATGATCGGGCGCTCGGGATCGGTGGAGGCATTCTTGATGTTCTCACAGACTTCCGCCGTGCGATCGTTGAGCTCGTCGAGCGCGCTGTTGGCACTGTAGGTTGTGCCGAGGCGGCCGTCCTTCACGTATCCATAGGCGTTGTACTGGCTCTTGTTGTGGTTGTTGTAGCTGCCGATGTAGTTCTCGCCATCGGTCAGCAGAATGACGACCTTGCGGAACTTCTCGTCGTCATACTCGGCGCCCTGCGTAAACGGTGCGCCAGGCGAGATCACCCGCCAGCCCCAGGCCAGGCCGAAGGGAATGTTCGTGGTGCCGGACGCGATCATGTCGTCGATGGCATCGAGCACGGTCTGTTTGGTGCCGGTCAGCGGCGTAATGGCCGGGGTCGCGCAATTGTAGTGCGGCCCTGCGCTGTTGACCCACTTGTTGGCATATTTCCCCGGGTTGGCCTGGCGTTTTTCAAGTGACCAGTTGCCCTTGGGATTATCGTAGAGATAGCTGTTGGGGTAGTAGTAGCCGTAGTAATAGCCGATGTCGGGCTCGTCCGGCGCGAAGTAGGGCACGAAGAGCGTGTCGGCGTCAGACGCGTCCGGCGCGGTGTCCTGGACATCATACGGATGGGGCCGCGCTTCGACACAGCCGTTCCAGCTCTTGTTCGTGAGCTTGTCGTACATGTGGAAGGCGTTCATGTTGCCCTTGCCGTAGTTGAAGTTGAGGCCATGCACGCTGGACTTGCCCTTGGTGTCCATCCAGTCGGCGTTGGCATACTGGCTGCCGACATTCACGGCCGCGGCGAAGGGCACGAGGCCGACACGCAGGTCCTCGGACGTCTCGTCACCCCCGAAGAGGATGTCGACGAGATCGGTCGCCGCGGTCTTCAAGGCGCTCAGCTTGCCGTTGCTTCCCATGGACCCGGTGTTGTCGAGCACGAAGACGACGTCGAGACCGGTCACCTTGCGCGTCACCTCCGTCACAGCCGAGACGTCGATCTGGTCGTAACCGACGATGTTCATGATCGCGGTGTCGACATGGGCCGAGGCGGACATGGACACCATGCCGTCCGTCACGGTCATGGAGAGGCTCCCGGGCACACCGAGTTCAGAGGCCGGGTAATTGGCATTGAAGTATGCCTGAGCCACCGCCTCCAGCTCGGACTCCGATTTGTCCGTCGCCCGCCCGACTGCGAGGGCGGCCGCATCGAGCGCATGCGCGAGACGCTGCTTGACCATGAATCCGCGGGACAGGTCGATGCCGACACCGGCGGCGGCAACGAGCGGCACGACCGCGAGGCCGAATATCATGCTGACGTTTCCGCGCCTGTCACGGCCGAGCTTCCAGATTTTTCCGGTCATGCGGCGCATCGATTTCAACATGTCTTCTTCCTGTGCTTGATAATTGGTGGCGCCGGGGCACTGCCCCGGCGACGGTCTTACCGGCTGATCCTGAGATTGCTGAGCTGACCCGCAATCGCTTCGAAGTTTCGCTTGAGTTCCGCGTTCGACGGGGAGTCGAAATACATCTCGGGTTGCGACGCGCAGCGCTCCATCATGCGCCGCGTGCTTCGGCTGTTGACCTGGAAGGTGATCGTGTAGACGAGCACCGGGCGGTCCGGGCTCACACTCTTGATGTTGCCGCAGACCGCCTCGAGCCGATCGTCGAGGACGTCATGGGCCTGATTGGCATTGCGCGTTCCGAGCCTGCTGTCGTTCACGTAGCCGTGGGCGTTGTAGTAGGACCGGTTCGGGTTCGAGAGGCTGCCGATGGAGTTCTCGCCGTCGGTCAGCAGGATCACAACCTTGCGCGTCGCCGGATGGTCGTAGGCCACGCCTTCGGTAAACGGCAGTTCCGGGGAGAGCACACGCCAGCCCCAGACCATGCCGAAGGGAATGTTGGTGCTGCCGTCGGTCCGCATCGCGTTGATGGCGTCAAGGACCGTTTCCCGGTTGCCCGTCAGGGGTGTCAGAGGCGTGATGTCGCAGTTGAAATGCGG
Organism: Hyphomicrobiales bacterium; assembly: GCA_965227875.1. GTDB lineage: Bacteria > Pseudomonadota > Alphaproteobacteria > Rhizobiales > JAJFHC01. The sequence continues at coordinate 2,524,287 of OZ245783.1, read as the reverse complement.
CCCGTCGCCCGATGCGGTCGCGTTTTCGTATTTGGCCGCATTCTGCTGGTGGGCTTCGTGGGTGTCCGGCAAGGAGTTTCCGCGACGACGATCGTCGTCATCATCATCATCGTCTCCTCCGCGACCTCGACCATAGGCATGTCCGCGACCCCGGTTCTGACCCCGTCCGCGTCCTTCGGCCTGCTGCGGGTTATCTTCCAGATAATTGTTGGTGTAGGACACGCCAAGCAAACGCGCGATGTCGTCATCCGGCTCGTCCGGCGCGAAATAAGGGACCCACAGCGTGTCGCCGTCGGCAAGTGTGGGAACGGTGTCATTGACGTCGAGCGGGTTGGGACGGGCCTCGACGCAACCGTTCCAGTCCTTGTTGCTGAGCGCGGCGTACATCTGAGAAGCATGCTTGCCGTCGGAGAAATGCTGGCCGTTCAAGCTGGAACGGCCTTCGGTGTCGATCCAGAACTCGTCCTCGTACTGGGTGCCGACATTCACGGCCGCCGAGAACGGGACCAGCCCGATCTTCACATGCGGATTGTCGCCATCCTCGCCGTGCAGCACGTTGACGAGGTCGCGGGCGGCTTCCTTGAGCGCGTCGATCTTGCCGTTGGAGCGCATGGACCCGGTATTGTCGAGCACCATGACGACCTCGACACCGGACACCTGCTTGGTCACCTCCGTGGCAGCACCGACGCTCATCGAGTCGATGCCGATCGCGCCCATGAGCGTGGTCGGGACCTCTTTCTCTGCCGTGATCCGGACCGTCTGTCCTTCGATCGAAAGCTGGATGGAGGGCGCGCCGCCGCCGACTTCGTTGTCATAGTTGGCGTTAAAGTAGTTCTGGGCGAGTTCCTGAAGTTCTTCCTGGGGAAGGTTGCCCGCCCGCGCGACGGCGAGCGCGGCCGCATCGATGGCATGACTGATGCGCTGCTTGGTCATGAACCCCCGGGACATGTCGATCCCGAGACCCGCCGCGCCGATCATCGGCACGGCCAGAAGCCCGAAGGTCATGGCCACATTGGCCCGCCTGTCCTTCAGAAATCGCGCAATAAACCCGGTGACTGTCTTCAGCATCGCGTTCGACCCAACCTGTCATGTCCGAAGGCCCTCCGACGTCTGTCGATGGGCGACGGAATTCACCATTCGGCTTTCTTGTTGTCAGGCATCATGCGCCGAACATGTTAAATTTCTCGAAAAAATGAGAGTTATCGATAGATGAACATTTAGGGCAATTTTTTGGGTTTTGATTTACGTCCGCTTAACCTTGATTTTACTTGGGCTATACACGCATAAACTCAATTGTAATACCTTCCTGACTATCGTTTGGCAAAACACGAGATATGTTTCAGGAAGGTGTCATGAGATCCCTCACATGTTTGCCGGACACACGGAAACCGGCACGCTCTACGCACCGGAAGAGAACCCGGCTGGCGCGTCTGCTGCGACGCTTCCGTCGAGATCGGGACGGCGTGGCGGCGATCGAGTTCGGCATTGTCGCAGCGCCCTTCTTCGCGTTGCTCATGGGCATATTCCAGGTGACCGTCATCTATTTCGCCCAGTCGATGATGGAAACCGGCGTGGCCGAGGCGGCGCGAATGGTGCGGACCGGCCAGGTCCAGGGTGGCGGGATGACCGAAGCGGACATTCGCGAGCTCATCTGCAGCAACGTCTATGCGTTCATCGATTGCGACAACGGCCTCGTGGTCGACGTGCGCAACTTCCCGAGCTTCCAGGACATCAACGTTCCCGATCCCCTGCAGCCTGACGGCGAACTCAACGAATCGACGACGTTCAGTCCCGGTGCCGGCAGCGAAGTGGTCGTGTTCCGCGCGTTCTACGCCTTCGACCTGCCGATTCCGGAAGGCATCACGGGTCTTTCGAACATGCCCGGCGGCCGCCGCCTGCTCGCCGCCAGCGCCTCGTTCCGCAACGAGCCGTTCTGAGGAGGCCCGGCATGAAACTCGATCACATGCATATTGTGCGGCCGGTCCGGCGGCGTCTTCTCAAGCTTCTGCGCAACACGCGCGGCATGGCCGCGGTGGAGTTCGCGCTCATTTTCCCGGTGATGATCATCATCTATTTCGGGGCGGTCGAGATCGGTCAGGTCCTGACGCTGAACCGCAAGCTCACCAACATCGCCAGCGCCACCGCCGACCTCGTGACGCAGGAAACCGCCATCGACGACGACATGATGACGGACATCTTCACGGCCGCGAGTTCGATGATCGTGCCCTACGAGGCGGCGCCCACCCAGATCGTCGTCTCGAGCGTCGTCTCGGACCCCGGCGACGGATCGATCTCCGTCGACTGGAGCGACGCGCATAACGGTTCGGCCCGTTCGCCGGGCTCTGCCGTGACGATTCCCAACGGGCTGCTCAGCCCCGGCGAAAGCCTGATACTGACCGAAGTGTCCTACAGCTACGATTCCATCCTGAACCACTTCATCCAGGACGGTTACACGCTGACCGACACGTTCTACCTGAGACCGCGGCGGACCCAGCAGATCTCGCGCGAATAGAGGCCACGGGCGCGCGATCCGGCAGCTCCGCGAAACGACGGCCCGGCCTGCGAAAGCAGGCCGGGCCTTCCATTTTCATGATGCCCGCTTCCGGCTCAGAAGCGGTAGCCGAGGTTCCCCGAGACGGACCAGATGTCGACATCCTCGGTAATGACCGTCGCTGTCCCCTGGACAGTGGCGAACCAGGCCGGGCCGAACTGCGCCTGCAGGCCGCCCCCCAGATGCAGGCCGTCCCGTTCGACCGTCGACGCGCTCGGCGCGAAGGTGCCGCCCGACGACGTCACGTCCCAATCGTAGCGCGCGAGCCCGTACAGGGTGAGCGTGCGGTCGCTCATTGGGTCGTAGTGGGTCAGCCCCGCCCGGCCGCCGAAGGACAGCGTGCCCCGGTCGATCGACTGGTCCTTGACGTAGGTCCCGGCGTTCTCGAAATAGTCGTCGCTGTAGAACCACATATGTGCGTAGCGCGCACTGCCCTCCACGAAGACGAGCTTGTCGTAGGACAGTGTGTAGGTCTCGCGGTGATGCAGGCCCACCGACCCCGTCGCCCGGTAGGACGAATAGTTGCCACGCGCCGCTCCGTTGCCGCGGCGGCTGCGGTTCCAGAAGTACGCCAGGTCTCCGCCGAGCGAGATCCTGGTGTCCTCGCCCATGATGCGGATGTCGACGCCTGGCGCGATCGAGATACCGTCGCTTTCGGTCTCGCCGCTATTGGCCTTGGTGTCTATTTCCTGGTGCTCGTAGCCGATGCCGAGGCCAAGGGAGATGTCGGGCGTGTAAAGCCTGTCGACGCGCATCAGGCTTGCGCCCACCTGCCAGCCATCGAAAGCCTGGCCGGCCTTGTCGCTGTCGAAACGGGTGAAGCTCGCGGACCCGGTGGCGATGATCTGCTGGACGTAGTCCGAGTATGTCGGGGACGCCCCGTCCTGTGCACCGGCGGGCGATCCGGCCGTGGCGGCCGCCAGAACGGCCGCCGTCGCCAGCGCGACGACGCGGGGAACACCGGTGAACCTGCGGCGATGTGGCCTCGGTGAAGTCATCTGCGGGTGTCTCCAGGTCACGTTGGTCCAGCGGCACATGATCGATTTCCTGCGGCGTTCCTATTCGGACGGGCCCAGCAGCTTGCGCCGCTTGGTCTTCTGCTGGGCGAGCGACTGGTTGAGCGTGCCCTGCAGTTCCCGGTTGTCGGACAGCCTCTTCTTCAAGGCCGGGTCGTCCCGTGTCTTGCGGCTCAACTGGGCCACCATGTCCGCCTCGAGCATTTCCAGCGACTCGATTCGCATGATCAGCCGTGCGACGCGCTCGGCCGCGGCTTCCTTGTCCTTGAGGTCCTTTGGCGGCTTGTTGTCGTCCTGCAGCCGATGAACGACTTCTTGGCGGACGGTTTCCAGCTCTTCGCGGGCGCTGAAGACCGCGTCGCCATCGGCGAAGGCGTTCGCGCCGATTTCCTTGGAAACATCCCTGTCGGGGCCGACGACCACGAGGTCCTCGAGACCGTGGGCGCCGAACAGGCTGCCCGCACCCGGTGCTGGACTGCCGCCCGGGGCAGCACCGCCGCCGCCCCCCGGTGGCCCGACAACGACCTGGGCGCCCGCACCGCTTGCGGCGAGCATGAAGGCCACACCGAACACCATCGCAAGAAACGGTTTCATCGCCATATCCCCCGGCCGCCGGGCGGCCCGATTCGTACCCCGTTGCGTGAAGCTAGCAAATCAGCGGGCGACCTGTCACGAACGACCGATCGTGCATTGCGCCGCCGTCGCATGTGCTCTTATATGGGCGCACGTCTTCCCCTTCGTCTCTTCCATGCCGGGGCAAAAATCCTATGACCGAAGCGCCTCGCGCAACGGCAGCGTCTGCAATTGGCGGGTCGAGAGCCTGGTTCGTCTGGGCCCTTGGAGCCCTGTCCTTCGGATACGCCTTCTTTCAGCGGGTGACGCCGAGCGTCATGGTGTCAGACCTGATGCGCGACTTCGCCGTCGGGGCGGCCGTCCTCGGGAACCTGTCGGCGCTTTATTTCTACGCCTATGCCGGCCTGCAGATCCCCGTGGGCGTCATGGTGGACCGCTGGGGCGCGCGGCGCATGATCGCGTCCGCCCTGACCCTCGCCGCCGTGGGCAGCCTGCTTTTCGGCATGGCCGAGAACATCGGCCTCGCCTATGCGGGCCGGCTGATGATCGGCATCGGATCGGCGTTCGGTTTCGTGGGCACGCTTTCGCTGATCAGCCGTTGGTTCCCGCCCCATCGGTTCGCTTTCCTTTCGGGCCTCACCATGTTCGTGGCGATGATGGCGGGCATTGGCGGCCAGGCGCCGCTCGCCGCCGTGGTCGAAACCGCGGGCTGGCGCGCGACGATGGTGGCGGCGGGCGTTTTCGGCTTCGTGCTGGCCGCGATGGTCTGGCTCGTCGTGCGCAACACGCCCGACCACGCCGCCCCGGAACCCGCCCGCAAGTCCGGCGGCCACATGCTGCGCGACCTGAAGGAAACGCTGACCGACCTCAGGGTCTGCAACATCGCGCTGGCCGCGCTTTCGCTGTCCGGGCCGATGCTTGCGGTGGGCGGCCTGTGGGGAGTCCCCTACCTGATCGCCCGCTACGGCATCGACCGGCCACAGGCCGCGTTCATCGCCTCGCTGATGTTCGTGGGCTGGGCGGTCGGCGCGCCGACGTCGGGCTGGCTGTCCGACCGGATCAGGCGGCGCAAGCTGCCTATGGTGGCCGCGGCCGCCCTCGCCCTCGCCAGCCTTGCGGCGGCGTTCTACGTGCCGGGGCTTCCCCTGGCCGCGACCGGGACGCTGTTCTTCATCACCGGGCTGTGCTCCTCGATGATGGTCGTGTGTTTCGCCCTGGTGCGCGAAATCACCGCGCCGGACATCCACGGCACGGTCATCGGATTCGTCAACGGATCGACGGTGGCAGCTGGCGCGCTGTTCCAGCCGGCCATCGGCGGGCTTCTCGACCTGTGGTGGGCGGGCGGCATGTCGGAAGGTGCGCGCATCTACGAGGTGGGCACATACCACGCCGCTTTCGGGCTCCTGATCGGTTTCGGTTTCGTGGCGCTCGGCTGTACGCTGCTCATGCCGGAAACCGGATGCAAGCCTCTGGACAGGCCAACGCGCCGCGCCTAAGACACGAGGGAAAGACAGGGACAGGAAAGCTCACGTGACCGGACCGGACCGCCATATCGTCGACTGCCTGCAATACTGCAACTGGTCGGAAAGGATCTTCCGGCAGATGAACGAGGGCGGGGTCCACGCGGTTCACGCCACCATCTGCTACCACGAGAACTTCCGCGAGACCGTTGCCAATATCGAGACCTGGAACCGCTGGTTCGAGCGCCATGGCGACCTGATCTTCCACGGACGCACGGCGGACGACATCCGCAAGGCGAAGCGCGAGAACCGCACGGCGATTTTCTTCGGGCTGCAGAACTGTTCGCCCATCGAGGACGATATCGGTCTGGTGGAAATCCTCCACACGCTCGGCATCCGCTTCATGCAGCTCACCTACAACAACCAGAGCCTGCTGGCGACCGGCTGCTACGAGGCCGAGGACCCAGGCGTCACGCGCATGGGCAAACAGGTCATCCGGGAGATGAACCGCGTCGGGCTGGTCATCGACATGTCCCATTCCGCCGAGCGCTCCACGCTCGAGGCCATCGAGCTTTCGGAGCGGCCGATCGCCATCACCCACGCCAACCCCGCCGCCTGGCACCCCGGCCTGCGCAACAAGTCCGACACCGTCCTTAAGGCTCTGGCGGAAAGCGGCGGCATGCTCGGCTTCAGCCTCTATCCGCACCACCTAAAGGGCAAGTCCGCCTGCACGATCGAGAGCTTCTGCGAGATGGTCGCGCGTACCGCGGAGCTGATGGGCATCGACCGCATCGGCATCGGCTCCGACCTGTGCCAGGACCAGCCCGACAGCGTCGTGGAATGGATGCGGGTGGGCCGCTGGACCAAGGAGATCGACTATGGCGAGGGCTCGAAGGATGCCGCCGGCTTTCCGCCACAGCCGGAGTGGTTCGAGAACAACCTGGGCCTGCGCAACATCGAGCGCGGGCTGGAAAAGGCGGGCTTTTCCGACACGGACGTGACCGCGATCATGGGCGGCAACTGGATGCGGTTCTATGAAACGTCCTTCGGACCGCAGGGCGCCGGCTGACAGGCGGCGCGCAGGGGGAACCGCCGGATGATGACAGACGCTTCGATCGCACCGCTGATGCGCAGGCCCGACGAAGTCCTGCGCCTCGACCGCATGGGCACGTTCCATTCCACCCGGCTCAGCTTCACGCGCGTTCTCGTCCGCCGGCTCGCGTCGGAGGGCTGGCCGATCCGCCGCAGCCGCTGGGATCTCGACGACAAGGGCTTCGGCGTCGCGGTCTACGAGGCGCGCGGGCCGGAACACACCTACAGCCTCATCGCCTATTCCAACGACCTCGATCCCGCACGCCGCACCGACCGGGTGATCGCCGAGGAATGGGACGCCACGTTCACGCTGTTCGACGGCGTCCCGGGCGACGACGACATCGAACGCCTGAAGTCGGAGGTCCCGCGCCAGGAGGCCGGCCGCTGCAGCGCGCGCGAACTGGTGCTCAGCCGGGCGAACAAGAGCGTTCGCCTGTTCGACGCCGTCGTCGACTGCCTGGCCTCGGGCCGTCAGCCCGACGCGGGCATGATCGCGGCAACCGGATACCTGATGCGCACCACGGCGGTGTACGGCAACGGCAAGTTCGGCATCGCCGACCGCGCACGCATCGCCGAGCGTCCGGAGTTCCGCGGCCCGTTCCAGGCCGAGATGCTGACCGTCTACCTCATCCGGGCCTTCACCCACGACCTCGTCGAACACGTCGCACGGGCGCGTTCGCCGGAGCGTTTCGTGCCGCTCGATCCGCGCCTGAAGCGCGACCTTGGCATCGGCAATTCGACCGGGCTCGGCATGGCGCCGTTCCTCAACCGCCATCCCGTTCTCATCGACCGGTGGATGAAGGCCCGCGAGACCGCGCTCGCGCGGGTGCGGGCGCTGGAGAGCACGGACCCGCGCACGGCCGAACGGTTCGCCGGTTTGCTGGCGCGCGCCCGCCGCCACGTCGACGGTTGGACCGTTCCCGACGAACGCCAGGCGGCGCGCATCGCCGGGCTCGCGCGCGACCTCGGCCGGCTCGCCAGCCACCTCGAGACCGGCGACGCCGATCCGGCGCGCACCGCAAGGCCGTGGGACCGCCTCTACCGGTGGGCCGCGCGGGAACTGGACCCCGAAGCCGTGGAAATGCTGGTGAGCCTCATGCTCGAACCGCACGGCAGCCTGGTCGACGATCTCGCCGACACGATGCATGCCCGCGAGGTCATGACCATCGATCCCGATATGCCGGTGGGTGAACTTTCGGGATTGCTCGCGCAGAACTACGACTGGGCCCTCCGGCTCGACTTCGACGACCCGCGCGAGCAGGCGCAGTTCTGGTACGTGTCGGAAGAAAAGCTCGAACCGAGGCTCGGGTGGCGTTTCGAGGAACCGGGCGGGGACCTTGAGTCTCCCCTGGCGACGGCCCGCGACGCCGCGATGCTCGCCAAAGCGCTCTCGGCGCGGCCCGGCGACGAAACGACCGGGGCGTTTCTCGCCCGTCATCCCGAGCACCGGCACACGGTGCGCCGCGTCCAGCTTTCGCGCGACCACGCCTATGGAGAGATCCGCGACAATCTCGTGGCCGAGACCTGCCTGGCGATCGACCTGCTGCGCTGCAAGCTGTCGTTCTTCGGCGCCTCGCGTTTCGATCCGAAATCCGACCGCTGGACGCGCATCACCCTGTTCCAGGGCGCGCCGCTGCCGGACGAACTGGCCGGCGGCGACGCCGACGACTGGCTATTCCCCGTGACCCTCTCCCAGGACGGCGGCGCCCATGCACATGTCGCTTAACGAGACCGGCAGCCTTGCGCTCAAGGCGGCTCTCGGCGCGGGTGCGACCCACGGCACGTCGGAAGACGCGGCCGTTTCGGTCGGCTGGCTCGCGGCACGGGGCTTCGACGGCGCCGGACTCCTCGCCGCCGCGCTCGGCCGCGTCGATGCCGGCGAAGACAGCTACGGCGAAGCGACATGCCTCGACGGCGACTGGGCATGGCGGGCGACCGACGGAGCACGGGCCGTTTCCGCCGCGCTCATCGGCGCGGGCGCGACGGATCTCGTGACCGGAAAGGCCACCGTACACATGGACGCCTGCGCCTGCCCGGGGCTTCTCCTGGCCCATGCCGCGAACCGTGCCACACAGACCGGGGGCGGCCTGCTGCTCACCGCCGGGGATGCCGACTCCGACCCTCTGCGCCTGATCGCCTGCCCGGACGGGCGGATCGACGGAGACGTCGCGGCCCTGGTGGCGGTGCGGGGTCCTGTCACGGTTTCGATCCGGACCTGGCGCGACGAACCGGCGGCTGCGCTGCACCTGGCCGCCGACATGGCCTCTGGCCTCGAACTCGATGCCGACACCGTCGAGCGCCTCGCCGCGCTCGCCCATCGCACATATGTCCCGGCCACCGACGATTCGCGCCTACGCGGCGCCGGCGCCGGGCTCACCGACAACGACTGAACACCGAGGGAAGATCCGCCATGGCCGATACCGTTACGCTCACCGCCGACCAGATCGAGGCGCTCGCCCTCAAGGCGCTTGTCGCCTCGGGCACGAGAGAGGACAACGCCAGGCCACTGGCCGTTGCGGCCCGGCTCGCCGAGATCGACGGCATCTCCTCGCACGGCCTCGCCTACATCCCGATCTACTGCGAACACGTGCAATGCGGGAAGGTCGACGGCCAGGCGACGCCCGTGGTCGAAACGCCGCGGCCCGGCAGCATCACGGTCGACGCGGCGACCGGCTTCGCCCACCCCGCGATTGCCGCTGGGTTCGACAGGCTCGTCCCGGCGGCCCGGGACAACGGGATCGCCGGCCTTTCGATCCGCAATTCCTACAATTGCGGCGTGCTCGGGCACCATGTGGAAAAGCTCGCCGAAGCGGGCCTGATCGGCATCGGCTTCACCAATGCGCCCGCCTCCATCGCCCCGTCGGGCGGAACCAGGCCGGTGGTGGGCACAAACCCCTTCGCGGTGGCGGTCCCCGACGGCAAGGGCGGCGCGGCCATCCTGATCGACCAGAGCGCCAGCGTCATCGCCAAGAGCGAACTGATGAAACGGGCGCGCGAAGGCGACGCGATTCCCGAAGGCTGGGCGCTGGGACCGGACGGCGAGGCGACGACCGATCCGAATGTCGGCCTCAAGGGCACGATGGCGCCAAGCGGCGGTTACAAGGGCGTCGGGGTCGCCATGTTCGTGGAAATCATGGCGGCGGCGGCGAGCGGCGCCACGCTCGGCAAGGATGCCAGCCCGTTTTCCGGAACCGCCGGCGGCCCACCCAGGACCGGCCAGTTCTTCATCGCCATCGACGGCGACCTGTTTTCCGGCGGCGCGATGGGCGAGCGCATCGCCGCGCTGACCGGTGCGGTCTCCGCCCAGGACGGCGCGCGCTATCCCGGCCAGGGGCGCAGCGGCGCACGGGCACGCTCGTTGAGCGACGGCGTCGCGGTGAACAGGGCCCTCTTCGACAAGGTAAGCGCCCTGGCGGAGGCCTGAGCCCCGAACGGTCCCGGATAATCCTGCCGGATTTCCGGGAAACGGTGGCAGAAGGCCCTGCACCGGCCTGCCCACCGAACGCGCAAAAACCATAGGCATAACCGGGCAGCGCACCTTGCCGCTTCGGGTCGGGCGGTCTATTGAATTCCTATCTCACGTCCAGCCGGGAGGCCCGAGCCCCGTGACCCAGAATCTCACCGTCGTCAATCATCCGCTGATCCAGCACAAGCTCACCCTGATGCGTGACCGCGACACGCCGTCGGCCGTGTTCCGCCAGCTCCTGCGCGAGATCAGCATGCTGCTGGCCTACGAGGTGCTGCGCGACCTGCCGACCACGACGAAGACGATCGAGACGCCGCTCTCGGAAATGGAGGCGCCGATCCTCAAGGGCCGCAAGCTCGTCTTCATCTCCATCCTGCGCGCCGGCAACGGCCTGCTCGACGGCATGCTCGACCTGGTGCCGTCGGCGCGGGTGGGGCACATCGGCCTCTACCGGGATCCCGAGACGCTCCAGGCCGTGCAGTACTACATGAAAGTACCGGACTACATGGGCGAGCGCCGGTGCATCGTGGTCGACCCGATGCTGGCGACGGCCAACTCGGCGGCATCCGCCATCACCCAGGTGAAAGAGGCCGGCGGCAAGGACATCAAGTTCGTCTCCCTCCTGGCCGCCCCCGAGGGCGTGGAAGCGCTCCAGAACGCCCATCCGGATGTGAAGATCTTCACCGCGGCCCTCGACGAACGACTGAACAGCCACGGCTACATCGTGCCCGGGCTCGGCGACGCCGGCGACCGGATGTACGGCACCAAGTGACAGCCCGCCCTGGATGCCGGCCTTTGCCGGCAATTCGGGGAGATACGCCGTGTTTGGAGACAGACTGTCCCCTCCCGAAGTCCTGACGGAAGTCAGGACCCATATGGCGGTTGCCCCGGGATCGGGGTGCTGCTGGATGCCGGCCTTCGCCGGCAACTCGGGGAGATGGGACAGACTTTCGACTCCCGAAGTCCTGACGGAAGTCAGGACCCATATGGCGGTTGCTCCGGGATCGAGGGTGCTGCTGGATGCCGGCTTTCGCCGGCAATTCGCGGAAATACGCCGTGTTTGGAGACAGCCCCTCCCTTCCCGCAGTCCTGACGAAAGTCAGGATCCATATGGCGGTTGCCCCGGGGTCGGGGGTGCTGCTGGATGCCGGCTTTCGCCGGCAATTCGGGGATATGGGACAGACTTTCGTCTCCCGAAGTCCTGACGGAAGTCAGGACCCATGCGGCGGTTGCCCGGAGGCCGAAGTGCTTGCCAATACCGGGCTTCGCCGGCCGTTGCGCAGGGGGGCGTCGGTTGCCGGTTCACCCCCGGGCCGCAACAGGTTATCCTGCTCCTCCGCTCGCCGGACGACCGAACGTCCGGCCCAGAATTCAGCCGGAGAATCAACGCCATGATGAGTCGCGAACAGAACGATCTGATCACCAGGATCGGGCCGGGCGCGCCGGCGGGAAAACTCATGCGCCGCTACTGGCAGCCGGCCTGCCTCGTCGACGAACTGCCCGACGAACGCCCGGTGCGCGCGGTGCGCCTGCTGGGCGAGGACCTCGTGGTCTATCGCGAGGCGGACGGCACCTACCGGATGATCGGGCGGCACTGCCCGCATCGCGGCGCGGACCTGTGTTTCGGACGGCTGGAGGATGGCGGCCTGCGCTGCCCGTTTCATGGCTGGCTCTTCGACGGGGACGGACGGTGCCTCGAGCAGCCGGCGGAACCCGAAGGCAGCCGGGCGCACGAGAACATTTCCGTCGAGGCCTATCCCTGCATGGAGCGGCACGGGATCGTCTTCGCCTACATGGGCCCGGGCACGCCTCCGGACCTGCCGGCCCTCGACTGCTTCGTTGCGCCGGAAACCCAGACCTTCGCCTTCAAGGGCCTGATCGAGTGCAACTGGCTGCAGGCCCTTGAGGTCGGCATCGACCCCGCGCACGCCTCCTTTTTGCACCGCTTCCTGGAGGACGAGGACCCTGACAAGGGCTACGGCAAGCAGTTCCGCGACAAGGCGGCGGACACCGCCATCCCGATGACGCAGATCCTGCGCGAATTCCCGCGCCCGGAAATCCGGGTGGAGGCCACCGACTACGGCCTGCGCATCGTCTCGCTGCGCGACCTCGGCAATCACGGCATGCATGTCCGGGTCACCAACCAGGTCTTCCCCCACGCCATCGTCATCCCGATGAGCAACGAGATGACGATCACCCAGTGGCATGTGCCCGTCGACGACGAGACCTGCTACTGGTACGCCATCTTCACCAGCTTCGGCACGCCGGTGGACAAGAAGGTGATGCGCGAACAGCGGCTCGAACTCTACGAACTGCCCGACTACCGGCCCCGGCTCAACAAGACGAACAATTACGGGTTCGACCCCTACGAACAGGCGACGCGGACCTATACCGGCATGGGCATGGACATCAATGTCCACGACCAGTGGGCGGTTGAATCTCCCGGCCCCATCCAGGACCGGACGAAGGAACATCTCGGCAAATCCGATGTGGCGATCATCGCCTACCGTCGCATGCTGCGTCAGGCGATCGCGGCCGCGGACAACGGCGGCGACCTGCCGCTGGTGCTTTCCAACGGCGCGGCGGAGGCGATCAGGGGGCCCGTGGCGATCGACGCCATCGCCGGCCACGACGACTGGGAGGACGCCTGGAAGGAGCGTGACCTCGCCCGCCGCGCGCAATCGGGCTGGGCGCCCGATCCGTGGGCTTCGGCCTGAACGTCGCCCGGGGGAGTACGAGCGTGGCGGGACTGATCGAAAGGTGCGGACTGTGGTCCGACGAGCAGGCGCAGATGGCGCGCGAGGTCGCGGACCGGGTCAACTCGGAGGGGCTCGACACGATCCGCTTTTCCTTCGCCGACCAGCACGGGATCCTGCGCGGCAAGTCGCTGGTGGCGGACGAACTGGACAGCGCTTTCGCCAACGGCGTCACGATGACGACGACGCTGCTGCTGAAGGACACGTCGCACCGGACCGTCTACCCCGTCTGGCAGTCCGGCGCGGGGCTCGGCGACGACCGGCTGACCGGGGCGGGCGATTTCGTCATGGTTCCCGATCCCTCGACCTTCCGTATCCTGCCCTGGGCGCCATCGACGGGATGGATGCAGAGCGACATCGTCCTGGCCGACGGGAGGCCCGTACCCTTCTGCACCCGGAGCATCCTGCGCGACGCGCTCGGCCGCCTCGGCGACAGGGGGCTGGGCTTCAGGGCGGGCGTGGAGATGGAGTTCCACGTCTTTGAACTGGTCGACGCGAAGCTCGACCCGGTCGACGCCGGCCAACCCGCGACCCCGCCCGAAGTCGGACTCCTGGCCCACGGGTTCCAGTATCTGACCGAACAGCGCCTCGACGAGATCGAGCCCGTCATCGAGCTCCTGCGCAGCGAGATGGAGGGCCTCGAACTTCCGCTCCGGTCGATGGAGGTCGAATTCGGACCGAGCCAGTTCGAGTTCACGTTCCGGGCGGGCGAAGGGCTCGACCCGGCGGACTGCGTCGTCCTGTTCCGGAGCGCGGTCAAGCAGATCTGCCGGCGCAACGGTTTCCACGCGACGTTCATGTGCCGGCCGGGCCTGCCGAACATCTTCTCCAGCGGCTGGCATCTCCACCAGTCGCTCTTCGACACGAAAACCGGTGACGGGGTCTTCGTCTCGGACGAAGACAACCAGCTGCTTTCGGAGGACGGCCGGCACTATGTCGGCGGGCTTCTCGCCCATGCCCGCGAAAGCGCGGTGTTCACCACGCCAACCGTCAACGGGTACAAGCGCTACCGGCCGCATACCCTGGCGCCCGACCGGGTGGTCTGGGGCCGGGACAACAAGGGCGCGATGATCCGCGCAATCGGCGCGCCGGGAGATCCGGCCACGCGGGTCGAGAACCGTGCGGGCGAACCCGCCGCCAACCCCTATCTCTACATGGCCTCCCAGATTCTTTGCGGTCTCGACGGCCTGGACCACCGGCGCGACCCCGGGCCGGCCACGGACGAGCCCTACAGTGCGGACGCGCCGCGCCTGCCCCGCAGCCTGATGGAAGCGGTTGCGGCGCTGCGCGAGAGTGCCTTCTACAGGTCGGCGCTCGGCGACGATTTCGTCGACTACATGGTGACCCTGAAGGAAGCCGAAATCGGACGCTTCCTGGGCGAGGTCACGGACTGGGAACACAGGGAATATTTCGAAATCTTCTGATATCCGGGAGGACCGAGCGGATGGGAGACAACAGGGGCGGCGACGCCGCATTCACACGGGAGTCCCTAAAGGGAATCGAGACAGAGAACACCTTCGCCGGCGCGCTCAGTTTCTTTCGCCGCAAATACACGAAGGATCTCGCGGGCGTCGACGTCGCCGTCACCGGAATCCCCTTGGACACCGCGACCACGAACCGGTCCGGCACGCGGCTGGGGCCGCGCGGCATCCGGGAAATGTCGTCGGTGCCCTCCCACGAAGGCCCCTATTACTGGGACTTCGATCCTTTCGACGTCCTGTCGGTCATCGACTATGGCGACTGCGCCTTCGACCACGGCCGGCCCGACCGCATCCCCGGCGCGATCGAATCGCACATCGGAGGAATCCTCGATGCCGGCGCCGCGACACTGGTGCTGGGCGGCGACCACTACATTTCCTACCCGATCCTCAGAGCCTATGCAGAGCGGTTCGGCCCGATCTCCCTGATCCAGTTCGACGCCCACACGGACACGTGGCACGCGGACGACGAGGAGGGCCGGGTCGATCACGGCACGATGTTCTACCAGGCCGTGAAGAACGGCGTCGTGGTGCCGGAACGGTCGGTTCAGGTCGGCATCCGCACGGTCAACAAGGACACGATGGGGGTCAACATCATCGATGCGCCGCAGGTCCACCGCGAAGGCCCGGAACGGACCTTCGAACATATCCGGGAGATCGTCGGCAGCCATGCGGCCTACATCACCTTCGACATCGACGGTCTCGACCCGGCCTATGCGCCGGGCACGGGCACACCGGTCATCGGCGGGCTGACGCCCTACCAGGCCCAGACCATCCTGAAGGGACTGTCCGGCATCCATCTGGTCGGCATGGACGTGGTGGAGGTGGCGCCGCCCTACGACACCGCAGGCATCACCGCGCTGGCCGGCGCCCAGATCGGTTATGACCTGCTGGCGCTCTACGCATCTTCCCGGATGTAAAGCGCGGCGGGTCCATGCACCGGCACCGATTGAAATAATTGCCCGCGACAGCGGTTTCGCGGCCCTGTATACAACCCGCCATGACGACAAATTCTCCTGAAAACCGGGGTTTCAGCGGACTTGCCCGCCGGGTCGGCGGCAAGGGTGCGAACGCGTGGGAAATCCATCGCCAGGCGCTGGAACGCCGCGCCAGGGGCGAGGACATCCTGATCCTGAGCATCGGCGAGGACGTGGCCGCGCGCACACCGGACCACATCGTGGAGGCTGGCATCGACAGCATCCGCGCGGGACGCCACCATTACACAGCCATCGAAGGCGAATCCCGCCTGCGCGAGGCGATCGCGGCGCGCCATTCACGGCGCACCGGCCGGACGGTGGGTCCCGACCGCTGCTGCATATATTCCGGCGCCCAGAACGCGCTGTTCGCGACCGCCATCACCCTGCTCGACCCGAGCGACGACGTCATCGTGATCGAACCGTATTATTCGACCTACCCCGCGACGTTCAGCGCCAGCGGGGCGCGGCTCGTCACCGTCGTCGCGGAACAGGAGAACGGTTTCGCGCCGCGAATCGAAGACATCGAAGCGGCGATGACGCCCGCCACCAAGCTGCTCGTCATCAATTCGCCGAGCAACCCGGCCGGCGCGGTCTACCCCGAGCCCCTTATCCGGGAGATCGCCGAACTGTGCCGTGACCGCGACGTGTGGCTGCTGAGCGACGAGGTCTACGCGGATTTCGTTTTCGACGGCCGGCATGTCAGTCCGGCGTCGGTCATGGAGGCGGACGAAAAACTCGTGGTCGTGTCCAGCCTTTCGAAGTCCCACCGCATGTCCGGATGGCGCATCGGCTGGGCGATCGGACCGGATGACTTCAGCCTCGCCCTGGCCGACCTGTCGCTGTGCATGCAGTACGGGCTGCCGGCATTCACGCAGGACGCCGCGGTCGCCGCCCTTGCCGGGCCGCAGGAGGAAACCTCGCGCATGGTCGCCGAGTACGGCGAACGGGCGGCGGTGGTGCACGACCGTCTCGCAAACACGGCCGGCCTGACCGCAACACGACCGAGTGCCGGCATGTTCGTCATTCTGGACGTCAGCGCAATCGTCGAGGACGCCCATGATTTCTGCCAGCGGCTGCTCGACGACACAGGGATCGCGGTCCTTCCCTGCGGCGGTTTCGGGGACCGGTCCGGGCATCTCGTGCGCATGAGCCTGTGCGCCGAACGGTCCGAACTCGAACGAGCGTGCGCGGCGATCTCCGGGCTCTCCGCGCGGATGCACAACGGCCGGGCCGCGTCCTGAAACCAGGGCCTGCCAGCGTCCGACTTCCCCAATATCCCAGAATGTACTAACCTCGGCCGCGTAAAGCTGCGAAGGTCGTTGCCGCGCGCGAGCAACATGATCAACAGACCCGCGGCATCTCGTGGAGTTCGGGGGAAGGGTCATGCGTGTATTCGGGGGGATACCAGGCGCCTGTGCGCTCGTTTTTTCTTTTCTTTTTCTGGCAGGATGGCCGCGAACAACGCTGGCTGACGAACCGCCTCCAAGCTGTGCTTCGGAACTTCTGAACGCCTACAGGGGCGGAGAGATCGCGACGCTTTCGGCGCTGGAAAACGACATCACGCGCTGCAGCATCATGATCTCGAAGAGCGACTGTTCGAGAACGTCCAATATCAACAGACAGGAAGGTACGACGGCCCGTCGGGTTTCCAGGAAGCAGATCGACGAATGCCGCTGGGAGGAAATCACCCGATGGGCTGACCTCGTCCGCAAGGGCAGAAGGTATCATGGCTGCCGAAAGGAAACGCAGCAACTCGGCATCCTTCGGCGCCTCGCCGAACTGCACAAGACGGCGGGAACCGGTGCGGACGACGCGCTCGAGAACATCGAAGCCAAAGCCCTGCGGGACGGGGACGAACAGCTCGAGAAACTCTATTCGGACCTCAACGAAACGGTCAGGCGCTGGACCAGCTCGCGCACGCGGATCCACCGGATCAGTCGATCGATCACCAGGGTGGTCCGCGAGCCGAATTGTCCGCCGAACAAGCGGCAGTTCAAGCGCAAGCTCCGGAAAATCAAGATCAAGTCGCCGGACAAGATCAAGCGCAAGCGCCTGAAACCGGTGATCACGCCGGGCGGCCATCGCTGGCGGGGAACCTGCGGCGCTGGCGGGTCGCTCACGGTGCGGGCCCGCAACGCGACCTCGACGCTGACACTGGTGACGGGCGGCAGCGCTCCTGTCCGGGTGCCGGGCACCAGCACGTGCTCCGTGTCAGGCCAACTGTATCATTCCGGAGGCGACTGCCCCTATGCCAGCGGAACGGGCACATTCACCTACGAGACCGGCGGCAGCGGGACGTCCTGTCCCTTCGCCGAAGCCGACAACGCGACCCTGACCGGCATCTTCGGTGCCGCCGGCACCGGGAAGAGCACCTGCCCCGCACTCGACGGTGGCCCGTATTCCCTGCAGTTCACATCACGGCCGGAAGGCGACGCGTCCGGCTTTGGCGGATGCGTCTTCTCGGCCGGCGACCGGGCGACCCTGAGCGAGACCGAAGAGGGATACAAGGAACTCGCCGAACTCGGCCTTGAGGAGGTGCTCGACCCGTTCAGCCTGGACGACGACTTCTCGCCGCGGGTGTCCACGTCCCGCGACCTGAAGGGCGACCGCCGGGAGGTCTGCGACAACCGGGACAACGACGCCGACGGCTTCATCGACGAAGGCGGGGTTTGTGGTGTACCGGCTTCCGGCGATTTCAACACGGACGGCGTCGTCACCTCCTTCGACTATTCCATCTGGCGGCGGAACTCGCCCCGGCTCACCCTCGAAAGCGGGCCTGTCCTGCGCAACACCAGGGATGTCGAATTCGGTCGCAATGCAACCAATACGGACAGCTACCAGGATATCGACAACGACCTCGCGCTGTGGCGCACGGCGATCACGGGCGAGCTTCCGATCAACGGTTTCCGGATCTATGGCGGGCTGACGCACGAAAAGGGCACGGACCGCGACACGCCGGGCAACATCGTCCGCAACGGGATCATCTTCGACGGAACCGGCGTCAACGGGGCGGGAACGCCCATAACGGCCATAAACAACCTCACGACGAAACAGGAGGTCGAAAGCTTCAGCGGCAGGATCGGCGCACGGTTCGACATCACCGAGCATTTCCACGGGCTGGGACTCTCGGCGCGCGAACTCCAGATCATCGCGTCCACCGGGCTCTACATGGAATCCCGCGACCAGAAACACGACTATGCGATGCAGGTCAGCGGCGGCGGGCCGTTCTTTCCGTATACCAACGAGATCAGGACGGACGCGTTTTTCATCGGCCCGGAACTCGCGCTGGATCTGCGCAAGAGGCTGGGCGAGCGCTGGAGCCTGAGGGGCAGGTTCATGATCAATCCCGGACACTGGTCCTCGGATCTCAAATACACCCAGGGCGGCACGGCTTTGCCGACGGGCGTGGTCCGGAAGTCCAGCGATCACCTGTCCTTCCGCGGCGGTGCCGGCGCGGGGCTGCTCTATCACGTCAACCGGGCGGTCACCGTCGGCCTGACAGGCAATGTGCTCTACGAGAGCGACGCGCCCTACTGGCGCTACCCGACCGCAGGGGGCACCACAATCGACGACGATACCTATGCCACCTTCGACCAGAGCATCTATCTCGGGGTCGAGGTCTCGACCGACGGGGTGAAGAACCTGTCGGAGGCGGAAGACGACTGACGGTCCTCAGGCGTCCTTCGGTGCGGGCGACATCAGTTCGATGGCGCCCGCGCCCAGGATCAGGACCGCGCCGGCAAGCTCGCGCACGCCAAGCGCCTCGCCCGCCAGCAGCGGCGCGCTGAGACAGGCGACCAGCACTTCCGACATCATCAGGATCCCGACCCGGCCGGGAGACAGGCGTTGCGCGCCCCAGAAGATCATGAAGACCGAAGGCAGGAGGACGAGCATGGCGAAACTCACGGCCGCCGGCGCGGCCGCACGCCATTCATCCATTCCGGGCATCCGGGTTTCAGGTCCCAGCAGAAGCAGAACCAGCCCGAGGCCGACAATCGCGGAACAGACATATTGGGTGAACGCGGTGTCGACCACCGGAATATGGTCGTACTTGCGCATGTATGTCGCACCGATCCCCCAGAGTATGCCGGACAGGAACCCCATCACGTCGCCGCGGTTGATGTCGGCCTGTCCGATGTCCTCGAGCCCGAGAATGACAAAGAGCCCGACGAACCCGATCACGATGGCGAGCCAGCGCCAGAACGTGACCCGCTCCCCGAGGATCACGCGGGCGAACAGTGTCGACCAGATCGGTGTGAGGTAATACAGCAGGGTGGCGCGCACGATGGACGTGTAGATCAGCCCGAGCGAATAGAACACCAGGCCCGCGCCGATGAACAGGCCGATCAGGACGACGGCACGGCCCTCGGCGTGCAGTGCCGCGCGGCGGCGCAGCGCGACGGGCAGCAGGAACAGCGCGGGGATGACGTTGATGGCGACGATTGCCCAGGGACCGGACAGCCCCGCCTCGTCGATCGCCCGCAGGGGCAGCCAGAACAGGCCCCAGACCGAGGCGCCGAGGAAGACGATGACGCTCGGCGCGGCGCGCCAGCGCTCGAGCGGCTGCAACCAGGCGTCCACGCTCATTTGCGGTCAGTCTCTCCTAGGTGAGGGCCGGTCCGGCGTCAGGCCAGTCCGAAGGCCATCTGGCGGGAACGGCTCCAGGCCTGGGTCATGCGGTCGGCGATCATGGCGATGATGGCCATCCCGATGCCGGCGATCATGCCGACGCCGAAATCGCCGTCGCCGAGACCGATATAGACCGTCTGCCCGAGCCCGTTGGTGCCGACGACAGCGGCGATCACCAGCATGGCGATGGCATACATGATCGTCTGGTTGAGGCCCAGCATGATGACCGGCAGCGCCAAGGGAAGCTTCACCTGCCAGAGCAGCTGGCCGGGCGTGCAGCCCATGGCGTTCGCCGCCTCGAGGACGTGCTCGGGCAGATTTCGCAGGCCGTGCTCGGCATAGCGGATCGCCGGCACGAAGGCATAGGCGACGATCGCGATCAGGGCGGTGAACTCGCCGATCTTGAAGATCATGACGATGGGAATGAGGATGACGAAGAGCGGCATGGTCTGCAGCGTGTCGTTGATGGGCCGGACGAATGCCGAAACCCGGTTGCTGTGGGCCGCCCAGATGCCCACGGCGGTCCCGAAGAGGAACGAGATCACGACGGCGATCGCGCAGAGATAGACCGAGAGCATGGCCTGCGGCCAGACGCCGGTGACGAGCAGGAAGCCGAGCCCGAGCGCGGTGCCGGCCGCCAGTGCGCGGCCGCCGATCTGGTAGGCGAGCAGGGTCGTCGCGGCAAGCAGCGCGGGCCAGGGCATGTTGGTCAGGCCGAAATAGAAAATCAGGCCGAAGAACAGCACGGCGAGCGCGGCGTTCACCCGGCCCCGCCACCAGAGCCAGCCGGCGAAGGCGATGACGGCGACGGCATAGGCCGCGCTGTGCACCATGGTCAGTTCGAATCCCCAGGTATAGGGGCTCACGGTCCCGGCCAAGCCGATCTTCGTCGGCAGCATGATGTAGAAGAAGCTCAGCGTCTTTATGGTCTCGATCGCCTCGCGGTAGTTGACGATCACGTAGGTGATGGCGTCATTGAGGTAGCGGGCGGGGTAGACTTCCCAGCTCTCGGGATAGGCCCTCAGGATCTCGATGAAGAGGGACGCAACATAAAGCACGACCGCCGCGCCCGCGGCCGCGACGAGATGGGGATGGCGTTCGGCAAAGGAGAGACCGGCCTCGGCTTCCGCGGTGTCCTTGGCCGCCAGCCCCGCGGTCACCCGGTCGAGCACCATCGCGATGAGCGCGATGACGATGCCCGCGAGCAGGCTTTCGCCGAAAGCGGCCTTGCGCATGGTGCTGAGGACCTCCCAGCCGATGTCGTTGGTGCCGCCGATGATGGAGGCGATGATCACCATGCTCAGCGACGCCATCGTCGCCTGGTTGACGCCAAGCAGGATCTGGCGGGATGCCGACGGAACCTGGACCTGCCAGAACAGCTGCCAGGGCGTCGCGCCGGACATCATGCCCGACTCGATGATCTCGGCGGGCACCCGCCGCAGGCCGAGCATCGTGTTGCGCACCATGGGCGGAAACGAATAGAGCAGGCTCGCGATCAGGCCGACGACCGGTCCGAATCCGAAGAGAAGCAGGATCGGCAGGAGATAGGCGAAAGCTGGAATGGTCTGCAGCAGATCGAGCGTGGGATTTATGATCCGTTCCGCCCGGCTCGAGAAAAACCCCCAGACGCCGAACCCGAAGCCGACGAGGATGGCGAGCGGCACGGAGACCGCGACCAGGGCCACGGAGTTCATGCTCTCTTCCCAATAGCCGACAACCAGCATGTAGAGCAGGCTGAGGACGGTGAATACGGCAAGCTTCCAGCCCGATGCGGCATGGGCGACGACCGCGCAGAGGGCGACGATTACCGACCAGGGCAGCCAGTGGAGCGTTGCGCGGACCGCGCTGATGGGAATGTCGAGCACGGCGGCAAAGCCCCGGAAGAACCAGCCGAACACGTCGACGAACCATTGCATGGCGACGTTGAGCCCCTCCTTGACCGGCAGGACCCAGCCTTCGGGGTAGACGGCCAGCCAGTCGGCCTTGCCGCGTACGGCGATGCAGACAAGCGTCAGGGCGAGAACGATCAGCCAGTGCAGGACGTTGCGGTCGATCCGGTCAGCCATCGGCCGACTCCTTTTCCGCGCGGCGTTCGGCCTCGTGGGCCAGCGCGGCGATGACGGACTGGGCGCTCGCCACGCCGATGACCATGCCGTTCTCGTCCTCGACCGCCACGCCGTCGCGATGGCTGGCCAGTTCCGGCAGCAGGCTCTCCACCGACCGGCCGGCGGGAACGCGCGCCAGGCCGTCGACCGGTCCTTCGGGCTTTTCCGCGACCTCGCCGGCGGTCAGCACCCGGCTCAGCGGCACGTCGGAGGTGAATTCCGCCACGTAGTCGTCGGCGGGATTGACGATGAGTTCTGCGGGCGTCCCCATTTGCACGACCATGCCGTCGCGCATGATCGCCATACGGTCGGCAATGCGCAGGGCCTCGAGAAAGTCGTGGGTGATGAAGACGATCGACTTGCGCAGCACCTGCTGGATGCGCAGGAACTCGTCCTGCATCTGCCGCCGGATCAGCGGGTCCAGCGCGGAGAAAGGCTCGTCGAGGAACCACAGTTCGGGCTCCACTGCGAGCGAGCGCGCGATCCCGACGCGCTGCTGCTGGCCGCCGGAAAGCTGGTGCGGATAACTCGCCTCGCGGCCCTCGAGCCCGACGAGCTCGATCACCCGTTCGGCGGCCTTGCGCCGCTCGGCGAGGCCTATGCCCTGCAGCTTGAGGGGAAAGGAGATGTTGTCGATGACGTTGAGGTGGGGCATCAGGCCGAAATTCTGGAACACCATGCCCATCTTGTGGCGCCGGAACTCGATCAGTTCCTTGTCGGAAACCGCGAGCAGGTTCTGGCCGTCCAGGAGGATTTCTCCGGCCGTCGCCTCCACCAGGCGCGAAAGACAGCGCACGATCGTGGACTTTCCCGACCCGGAAAGCCCCATGATGACGAAGATCTCGCCGACATGGACGTCGAAGCTGACATTGCCCGCCGCAACGATGTGGCCGTCCGCGCGGATCCTGTCGGCGTGGGCCGCGGCATCGGGCACATTGCCCTGACGGTTTTCGAAGAACCGGTCCGGCTCGGCGCCGTAGACCTTCCAGACATGCCGGCACGACAGCTTGACCTGCCCCGCCGTTCCTGTTTCCGCCTGCCCGTTTGCAGCCATTGGGCTCCCCCAGCTTTTAACGATGGTTCCGACGGGCCCCTTGCCCCCGACCGGGCCCGTCAACGAAACCGGGGCCGCCACAAGACGTTGACGGCCCCGGTTCCGGTTTGCGTTTACGGCGTCCGGACGCCGGTCAGCCGTCAGCTACTGGCGGCGCCGACCCATTCCTTCCAGGTGGACTCGTTCTTGGTCATCCACTCGCCGACGACTTCCTCGAGCTTGCGGCCCTTGTTGTCGATCTCGAGCATCATCCGGTTCTGGGTGTCGTTGTCGATCTTGACCTGCTCGACCAGCTTGTAGGCGGCCGGCCACTTGTCCTTGAAACCCTTCCAGACGATCTTGCCGATATTTGCCTGGGCGAACCCGCAGTCGCCGGTGGCGTCCTTCTTGAAGCCGGGCTCGGGATTGGTGTCGCAATCAGGTGCGGCGGCGGGAAGGTCGACCCAATCAAACTCCAGTTCCGCGAAGATCCAGTGCGGGGCCCAGAACATCATGAGCATGGGCTGCTTGGCGGCATAGGCGCTCTTCAGTTCGGCGATCATGGCGCCTTCCGAACCGCCGGGGACCGGCTGCAGCGGCAGACCGGCATTGTTGACCAGGTCCTTGGACCGGGTGCCCCAGTCGGCCGGATAGGTCACGAGACGGCCCTTGGGGAAGGTTTCCGGGGTGCCGAACGCCTGGGCGCACTCGATCAGCGCATCGGCCGCCGGCAGGCCCGGGCATTTTTCCTTCATGTAGGGCGGATAGATCCAGCCTTCGCGCGGCTCCAGGCCGAGCGATCCGACCTGGACGATGTCTCCGGCCTCGACAGCCTTGGGATAGATGTCGCCGACATTGTTGTCCCAGACTTCGGGCTGCAGGTGCAGGTTGCCCTGGGCGATGGCGGCGAACTGCGGGACCGCACCGGCGGTCACGTATTCGACGTTGTAGCCCATCTTCTTGAGGATCTCGCCGGTGATGTGGGCGGACACATGCTGGCCCGTCCACTCGTTGATGGCGATCTTGATGGGGTCGGCCGATTCCGGGGCAGCCGCCTGGGCGCCGCCTGCAAAAAGGCCGAAGAGGGCACACGCAGATGCGACACCCTTCAAGGTTTTCATGATTTTATGCGACATGGTCACACTCCCGTTCTTGGTTTCTGTGGATCCCTCAGCCTTCAGCCGGCATGGTTTGACGCAAACCGTGAAGTCCCTGTAATCTCTGCACGGTCCGTTTTTTATTGTACGGTCATATTATAAAATACCGCAAGTATCGCGTGCTGCCCGGATCATAGGTGATGCAGATGCTATGGCAAGAGGCTTGAACCCATGCCGAAAGTCGGAATGGCGCCGGTGCGCCGCAAACAGCTCATCGACGCGACGATTCACTGCCTGCATGCCGAAGGGTTCAACCGCACGACCGTCAGCCGGGTGGCCAAACGGGCCCACCTCTCGCCGGGGCTGGTGACGCACTATTTCGAGGACAAGCACGGGTTGCTCGTGGCGACCTTGCGCGAACTCAACCGGCGGCTTTCGGCGGCGACCGTGAGACGCCTGCGCATGGCCACCTCGCCTCTCGACCGGCTCGAGGCCGTTGCCGTCGGGCAGTTCGACGAAAAGGAATTCACGCCCCAGCTCGTGAGCGCGTGGTTCGCCCTGTGGGGCAACCTGCACGATCTTCCGGGCATCCAGCGGTTCCAGACCATCTACGAGAGGCGCCTGCGCAGCAACCTGCGCTCTGCCGCCCGGCCGCTCGTCGCGGCGGACCGCCTCGACCTGACCGTCGACACCATCGCGTCGCTGATCGACGGTCTCTGGCTGAAGGGGACGGTGATGGAGAGCGGCATCGACGGGGCGCGGGCACGGGCCATCATGCACGACCATCTCTCGCGGATCGCCTCGCCCTGAACGGGCCTTGCGCGCCTGGGCGATTCACGACAGGCTGATCGCCGGACGCCGGAGGCAACACACCGGATCGGACATGGCCGGAACACTTACACCAGACTGGTACGAAACACTGCCGGTCGGCGACGGGATAACGCTTATCCGCGAGAAATACGTGGCTGGATGGCTGCGCTGCAACATCTGGCACGTGCGCGGCCGCGACCGGGACATCCTCATTGACGCGGGGATGGGCGTGCGGCCGCTGAAGACGGAAGTGCCGCGGCTGACGGAACGGCCGCTCACGGCCATTGCATCCCACTGCCATTTCGATCATATCGGCGGTTCGCACGAGTTCGAGTGCCGTCTCGGACACCGTCTCGAAGCCCATATCATGGAAAACCCCACGCCGCGGAACACCGTCTCGGACGGATGGATCCGCGCGGAAACCTTCACGGCCCTGCCCTGGGAGGGGTTTCGGCCCGAGGACTACGCGGTCCGGCCGGCCCCGCTGACGGGCTATCTCGACGAGGGCGACGTGGTCGACCTTGGCGACCGTGTGTTCGGCGTCTTTCACCTGCCGGGGCACTCTCCCGGCTCGATCGCGCTCTACGAGCAGGCGACGGGCATTCTCTTCAGCGGCGACGTGGTCTATGACGGCGGCCTGTTCGACACGCTCTACCACTCCAACCGGGACGACTACCGCGCGTCGCTGCTGCGCCTGCGGGAACTTCCCGTCACGGCGGTTCACGGCGGCCATGCACAGTCCTTCGGCCGCGAACGCCTGATCACCATCATCGACGAGTATCTCGCCGGAGGGCGCCGACTGCCCCCGGTGGACGACTATATCGCGGCCAGCGCCGCAGCCGCGGAGGGAGCAGAATGAACAAGGACGTAACCCGCAGTGTCATCATCACCGGATCCTCGAGCGGCATCGGGGCCGCGCTCGCGAAACGGCTGGCGGAATTCGGCACCGGCATCGTCGTGCACGCCAGGCACAACGAGGACGGCGCG
Organism: Hyphomicrobiales bacterium; assembly: GCA_965227875.1. Lineage (GTDB taxonomy): Bacteria > Pseudomonadota > Alphaproteobacteria > Rhizobiales > JAJFHC01. The sequence continues at coordinate 2,498,257 of OZ245783.1, read as the reverse complement.
CAGGCGACCGCCGAAGCCGTCCGCGCGGTGGGCGGCGAAGCGGCGGTCATACTCGGCGACCTGACGGAGACCGGCACGGCGAAACGCATCGTGGAGACGGCGCTCGACAGGTTCGGCCGCCTCGACGGCCTCGTGGCCAATGCCGGCCTGCCGATCCTGAAGGGGCTGGACGAAGGCACCCGCGAGGACATGGACTACGCGTTCGGCGCCAATCTCTTCAGCTTCTTCGAACTGTGCCAGGCCGCGCGGCCCGCCCTGCGGGCGTCTCCCGCCCCGCGCATCGTGGCGGTGGGCAGTTTCACGGCCTACCTCTTCCGCAACGACATGCCGACCTTCCCGCTATCGGCGGCGTCGAAGGGCGCGCTCGACACCATGGTCCGCTCGCTGGCGGCGGAGCTGGCGCCGGAGGGGATCACGGTCAACTGCGTCGCACCCGGCTACATCGAAAAGGACCCGGGCACCGGCGACGGCATATCGCGGCACAAGCTGGACGAGATCGCCGCCAAGATCCCGCTCGGGCGCCTCGGCAAACCGGACGAGATCGCGGCCACCATCGCCCATCTCCTCGACCCCGAGGCGGGCTACATCACAGGCCAGACCTTCCACGTCAACGGCGGGCTCGTGTGAGCGGCACTCGTCCGGACGGGACCTGCGGACTTCCGGGACCTTATGGGCGACCGGTGGAAAACCTTTTATGTTGCACTGCACAATAAATGTTGACAGACCGGTCCGCCTAGCCCTATAAGCCGCCTCCCGGTCGGTTGGGACCGGTTCGAGGATAACGGCAGGCGACTGCCGCAAAGCTGTGAAGCCTGCGCAGCAGCGCCGGAAATTTCGGTTTCCGGTCCGTCCAACCAGGCCGCAGTCGAGCCCGTGAGGGGCCTTCCGTCGAGGGAGGTAACCTGAACGGCGGGTCGGTCCCTGAAGGGATGAGCAACCTGAAAGTGGGGTGCGAAAAGAGGTCTGACAGCCTCGCCGATGGTCAACCGCCGGGCAGTCTATCGACAAGCGGTAGCGGTTTCAGTCCGAGGCACGTGGGCCGAGGGCGGATCGCAGTTCCAGGGGCGGAAACGTCCCGAAGAACGGTGCCGAGGGCCCACGCCCTGGACACAGACGGCGAGTGCGATTTCGGCCTTCAAAAGAGGTCGAAGGCACCGGCCAGCCTCGTCGTCGCAGGTTTGCAAATTAGCTCAAGCGGTAGAGCATCCGACTGCTAATCGGGTGGCTGCGGGTTCGATTCCCGCATTTGCCTCCAAAATGCAAAGCGCTGGCCGGGACGATGTGAAAGGCACTTAAGTCCATGCCCTTCGGGGAACATGGAGCCGCGGAGGCCGCAAGCCGAAACGGTTTCCGGTACGATCCGGCCGCCTTGGGGCGCGCACCCCAGCACGGCCAGGGTTCCCGGGAGAAGCATCGTTCGCTACGGAGCGGTTGGCCCAACCAACCAGTGCCGGGATGATACCGCCCGAAAGGGCGGTGGACACGCGGATAACGGCGGGCGCAACCCGCCGGTACGTCGCGCAAAAGACAGCCCGTCGGCGCCGGTAGTCTCACGGCGCCGCAGAATTTCGCCGCCGCCCCAGACGGGGCAAACGCGTCAGGCGGAGGTTTTCCGCGATTGCGCGGGTGCGCCGACGAGCACGTTTTCGAGGGGCGCGTGCAGCGTCCATTGCAAGCCGGACGGCGGATAGTCGATCGATACGGTGCCGCCGACGGACAGGGCCGCCATCTTCTCGATCACGGTCCGTCCGAAACCGGTTCGATCCGGAGGCACGACGACCGGGCCGTCCCTTTCCCGCCACTGCATGTCGAATGTCGCGTTGCCGGCGTCGGTTCCCCAGACGATGGAGACGGCCCCGTCGGGGACCGACAGCGCACCATACTTGACGGCGTTGGTGGCAAGTTCGTGTATCGCCATTCCTATGCCCTGGGCCGCCGCCGGCGTGAGCAGGAGGTCGGGGCCAACCAGCGTGACACGCTGGCTGTCCGCCTTGTCCCAGAGGTGCTTGACCTGCGACGTGACGAGGTCCCTCACCGTCACGCCGTGCCAGTCGCTCTGGACGATCAGGTCCTGCGATGCGGACAGACCGAGCAGGCGCTGGGCGAACTTCTCGACGAAATCATCGGGTGAACTGCTCCTCTGGGTCTGGCGCGCCATGGACATGACCACGGTCAGCAGGTTCTTGGAGCGATGGTTCACCTCGCGCATGAGCAGCCGGATCTGCTCTTCGTGGCGCTGCCGCTCGGACAGGTCGTAGAAGTTGCAGACGACGCCCGGGCTTCCGTCCGGCATGACGATGCGCTCGATCATCCAGTCATAGGACTCGACCTCGTCGATGTCGCGGCGGCGTTCGGTGGTCGCGGGAGACCGGTAGGACTCCCCGGTTTCAAGCGTATGCCTGAAGCGGGCAATGGCGTCGTTTGCGAAAGGCTCGGGCCACAGGATGTGCAGCGCCTCGTCGAAATCGCGACCGATCAACGGGTTCACATTCTCGAAAGCCGGCAGCGCGCCCTTGCTCACGTGCGCCAGACGAAAGTCGGCATCGACCGTGTAGATGCCGAAAGGGGACTGTTCCACAAGATTGCGGAACGTGTCGTGCGAGGCTCGCAGCGCGTCGACGGCGGCCTTGCGTTCGGAGATGTCGATGCCGGACGGTATGAGGTTGATCACCTCGCCGTCGGAGCCCAGGAGCGGGGCGACCTGGAAGTCTATCCAGAGGAGTTCGTCTCCGGCGACCCGGACCTCGACGTCATAGCGGACCTGCTCTCCGGCAAGCGCCCGTCGGCAGGCCTGCTGCAGCTGCTTCTGCGCGTCGGGGGAATAGTTCCACCAGTAGCAGTCCCAGAACTTCTTGCCGATCACGTCGGCCGCCTCGAGCCCGGCCGCCTCGAGCGGCGCGCGGTTGGCCTCCACCAGGGTGCCGTCGGGGGTCAGCACGCCGACGAAGGCGAAGAGATTGTCGAGCACGTTGCGAAGCCGGCGTTCGGACTCGCGCTGGTCGGTCACGTCGCGATTGACGTTGGACACACCGACGATCCGTCCGGACACCGATTTCACGGGCGCGGCCGTCACCTCGATCATCCTCAGCCGGCCCTCGCGGGTGCGCCTGATCACCTCGAAGTTCTGGCGGCCGTTTTCGACGATGTCACGGATGTACTCGCCGACCGGCACGGGCCAGTCGGGTGGAAAGATGATCTCTATGGACTGGCCGATCACTTCTGCCGCGTCGTAACCGTAGAGCCTCTCGGCCGCCGCGTTCCAGCTCGTGATCCGGCCCGCAAGATCGAAACCGATGACCGCATCCGGCATGGTGGCGACGATCGCGGCCAGGTTCTTCGCCTTCTGTCCGATATCCGTGGCCTCGATCTCACTGAGCTTGTCCCGGGTGATATTCCGGTGGGAAATCAGCGCATGGCGTTCCCCATCGAGTTCCATCGGCCGTGCGGTCACGAGAAACCAGCGCTTCTTCGAGGGGCTGCTGCAGGTGTATTCCGCTCTGAATTCCTCATCGCCTTCAAGCACACCGGCTATGCCGTCCCGGATCGCCTGTCCCTCTCCGGAGATCTCTCCCGTAACGTTGGCGCCGGTGTGCAGGTAATTTTCGCCCACGTTGAAGGTTTCGGTATTGCCCTGGTTGTCGCGGCTGAACTGCCGCCAGGCCTCGTTCACATGGCGGACCGTGCCGTCACGCGCGATGACCGCGATGCCATCCGGCATGGCGTCGATAAACTGCTGTAGCTGAGTGTTGTCCTGCACGCCCTGTTTCAAACTCTGTCCGTTATGCCTTCTGAACCCGTATCCACGCGTTATTCATACAATATATCCGCCCCGCGTCGCGTGCGAAGAGAAGTAACGCGCGGGACTCCTGAATCTAGAAATCAAGCGGCGCGTTGTCGATGACCTCTTTCATGGCGAAGAAGGTGCGGGTCTGGCGCACGCCCGGCAGGGCGATGAGTTGCTCGCCGTGAAGGCGGTTGAAACCCGCGATGTCGCGTACCCGGATCTTGAGGAAGTAGTCGAAATCGCCGGCGACGAGATGGCAGTCGAGAATGAAGGGCAGGCCGGAGACCGCCTCCTCGAATTCCGCGAAACTCTCCGGCGTGGAACGGTCGAGCACAACGCCGACCATGACAAGCGTGCCGCGCTCGACCCGCTGGCAGTCCACATGGGCGCGCACGGCCGTGATGTATCCCTCGTCGAACAGGCGCTGGGTGCGGCGGTGGCACGTGGCCGGGCTGACATTCGCCTTGCGGGCCAATTCGGCATTCGTCATCCGGCCGTCGACCTGAAGCAGGCGCAACAAGGCCCTGTCGATGCGGTCGAGGCTATCGCTCAACGGAAGAATCTTTCTTTTTCATCACACTTGCGATCTCAAATGATAAATCTAAACCAGAACCCGAACATTCAATATCATGAATTGGCTTACATTCGAGAGCACCTTTCCCGTGTCCGGTGATAGTTTTCTCCCGGTTTTTCACCTGCCCAGGAGCCCGGCCATGAATCTCGACAAGTTCGAACGCTACCCTCTCACCTTCGGTCCGACACCGATCGAACACCTGCCCAGGCTTTCGGACGCGCTCGGCGGCAAGGTCGAGATCTGGGCCAAGCGCGACGACTGCAACTCCGGGCTCGCCATGGGCGGCAACAAGCTGCGCAAGCTCGAATACATCGTGCCGGACGCCATCGCCTCCAATGCCGATACGCTGGTGTCTATCGGCGGCGTCCAGTCGAACCATACGCGCATGGTCGCGGCCACCGCGGCGAAGATCGGCATGAAATGCGTCGTCGTCCAGGAAAGCTGGGTCCCGCACGAGGACGCGGTCTACGACCGTGTGGGAAACATCCTGCTGACGCGTCTCATGGGCGCGGACAGCCGCATCGTCGAGGACGGCTTCGACATCGGCATCCGCAAGAGCTGGGAGGACGCGATCCAGTCCGTGAAGGACGCCGGCGGAAATCCCTACGGCATTCCCGCGGGCGCCTCCGTCCACAAGTATGGCGGCCTCGGTTATGTCGGCTTTGCCGAAGAGGTGCGGGCACAGGAAAAGGACCTGGGCTTCAGCTTCGACTACGTCATCGTCTGCGTCGTCACCGGTTCGACCCAGGCCGGCATGATCGTGGGTTTCGCCGACGACGACAGGGCCGACCGGGTGATCGGCATCGATGCCTCCGGCACGCCGGAACAGACTCGGGCACAGGTGCGCGGCATCGTCGACAACACGGCCGAACTCGTGGAGTTGGGCCGCGAGGTGCGAGAGGACGAAATCGTCATCAATCCCGACTACGCCTACCCCGCATACGGCGTGCCGAGCGCGGAGACCAACGATGCCATCCGTCTGGCGGCGCGCACGGAAGCGATGATCACCGACCCGGTCTACGAAGGAAAATCCATGCAGGGTCTCATCGACCTCACCCGGAAAGGTTTCTTCCCGGACGGATCGCGCATCCTCTATGCCCATCTCGGCGGCGCGCCGGCCCTCAACGGCTACGCCTATACCTACCGCAACGGCTGAGACCGGCGGAATGCGGCCCTGACGAAAACCCTCGCCCCGCGGCTGCGGGACGGGGGTCGCCTTTCGACTGTGGTTCAGGCCGGCGGTCAGGCCATCCACCAGCGCTCGATGGCGCGGGACCCGTCGAGGTCCCAGTTGGCCGCAAGCGTGCCGCTGTGCGTGACCTTCTTGGACCGTGCGAAGACGTAGTTGGCGAACATCGGCACGATGACCCCGCCCTCGTTGTGGAGAATGGTCTGCATCTCCACATACATGTCCCGGCGCCTGGTCTCGTCGAGTTCCGCCCTCGCCTCAAGCAGGAGCTTGTTGAAGCGGTCATGCTTCCAGAAGGTGTCGTTCCAGTTGGCGCCGTCCGAATAGGCGGTCGAGAACATCCAGTCCTCGGTCGGCCGGCCGCCCCAGTAGCAGGCGCAGAACGGCTTCTTCATCCAGACGTTGGACCAGTAGCCGTCATTGGGCTCGCGCACGATCTCGAGGTCGATTCCGGCCGCCTTGGCATGCTCGCGATAGAGCACGGCAGCGTCGACCGCGCCCGCGAAGGCCGCGTCGGCGGAACTCAGCTGGATCCTGGCGTTTTCCATGCCTGCTTTCTTGAGGTGGAACTTCGCCTTGTCGGGATCGTAGCCGCGCTGGGGAAGGTCGCCGGCATGGTAGCGGTTCGACCGGCCGATCGGATGATCATTGCCGAGGACGCCATGTCCCTTGAGCACCGTGTCGAGAATGGCCTGCCGGTCCATGGCGTATTTCAGCGCCAGGCGCAGGTCGTTGTTGTCGAAGGGCGCGGTGTCGGTCCGCATCGGGAAGGTGTAGTGCAGCGTGCCCGACGTTTCCTCGATGACGATGCTGTCGTCTCGCGCCAGGAGGTGGAGCGTCTTGAGGTCGGCCCGGTCGGCAAGGTCGATCTCGTCGGACCTCAGCGCGTTCAGGCGGGCGGCCACGTCTATGATCGACAGGATCTCCGCGCTGTCGAAATTCGCCTTGCCGTCCTTCCAGTAATTCGGGTTGCGCTTGACCTTGAGTGTGACGCCGGCATTGAACTCCTCGAGAGAATATCCGCCCGCGCCGACGCCGGACTGCCAGTCGGCCTTGCCGTCCTTGGCGGGCATGATGGGCAGATGGTAGTCGCTGACGATGAACGGGAAATCGGCGTTCCCGGCCTCGAGCGTGAAGACCACCTTGTCCTTGCCGTCTGCCTTGATTTCCTTGATCGGCGCGACGATCGGCTTGGCCGCCGACTTGGTGTCCTCGCCCCGGTGATGGTTGAAAGAGGCGATGACGTCCTCGGATGTGACATCCTTGCCGTTGTGAAAGGTGACTCCCTTGCGAAGATTGAAGACCCATTCCGTCGCGTCGTCCGACGCGTCCCAGCTTTCGGCCAGTTCCGACTGCAGGCTGCCGTCGACGCCGACCTCGGTGAGGTAGTTGTGCAGCGAAAACAGCATGGCGAGCGTGAAGCCGTTCTCGGCGGTCGCCGGATCCATGGTGTCCGTGGTGGATCCGTGGCCCATGCCGACCCTGAAATGTCCGCCCTTTTTCGGCGCCATCGCCGCGACTTCGCTGACGAACGCGTCGGCGGCGGCAATCGTCACCCCGGTGGCCAGAGCGCCCTGCATGAATTCGCGGCGGCTGATGCGGCCATTCGAATAGAGCCGTCTGAGACTGCGGTAGGTTGTCATCGTTCACTCCCTTCTGAGACTTTCCCTTGCCCCCGGATTCTGGCCGAGGCGGATGTCAGCATCTTGTGGCACGAACGACGACAAGACGTCAAAAAACGACAGGTTAGGCAAAAAACGACATGTCAGCATGCGACCCGCAAGGGCCCGCTCCGGCGGTCGTCGCGATCGGAGACAGGGCACGCCCGACCGTCACAAGACCGTAATCTTCCGGTGCAAAATGGCCGTGTACGCGCGGCGCAAGCACCATTGCCCGCGCGCCGTACCCGCCTGTCGTTTGCCGAGGAGCGCCTGTCGTGAGCGAGACCGTCTACAACGTGCTTTTCCTGTGCACCGGAAATTCCGCACGATCGATCATTGCCGAAGCGATCATGAACCGCAGCGGCACCGGCCGCTTCAAGGCGTGGTCCGCCGGGTCCAGTCCCAAGGACGAGGTTCACCCGTTCACGCTCGATCTTCTCAAGCGGATGAACCATCCCGTCGATTTCGCGCGGTCGAAATCCTGGGACGAGTTTGCCGGCCCCGACGCGCCGAAACTCGATTTCGTCTTCACGGTCTGCGACAACGCCGCCAACGAGGTCTGCCCGGTCTGGCCCGGCCAGCCCATGTCGGCTCACTGGGGCGTGCCCGATCCGGCGGCCGCGACCGGCACCGATGCGGAAAAGCGCCTGGCTTTCGCCGACACCTACCGCATGTTGGACAACAGGATTTCGATCTTCACCAACCTGCCGCTCGCCAGCATCGACCGGCTGACGCTGCAGACGCGCCTCGACGAGATCGGTCAGAAGGTCGACAGCTGAGATCCGCACCGAGGGTCCGCGGATTTGATCCCCTTCCCCGTTTCGCTGCCGGGCCGGCAAGTCCGGTTCAGAAGTCCTTGAGGCGTTCGGTCGTCTCCGGATCCATGAAACCCGCGACCGTGGCGTCGGTCTCGAGTTGCAGCGCCCGGTTGAGATCGGCCATGGCCACGGCGTTGAGCACGCGTTTCATGGCCCGCACGGACAGCGGCGGCGCCGCCGCGAGCCGACGGGCGGTCCCGAGGGCCTCGTTCATCAGATCGGCGTCCGGCACGACGCGCCAGGCGACGCCGGCCTCCGCCAGCTCCGCCGCCGTGTAGCGCTCGCCGAGGAAGAGCATTTCGCGCGCCTTGTTGAGGCCGACCATGGCCGGGAGCGTCGAGGTCACGGCACCGGTCACGAACAGGTTGAGAGAGACCTCCGGGAAAAAGCCCCGCGCCCCTGCCGCCCAGATCGGGAAATCGCAATTAATCGCCCACTCGAACCCGCCGCCGACCGCCCAGCCGTTGATCGCTCCGACAACCGGCTTGGCGCCGAAGACGATGGCGCGGGTGGCACGCTGTATCGCCTCGACCAGGTCGCGGGCCTCCTCCTCGGAGTCAGGATGAATGTGTTCGTTCCGGTCGTCGCCGGCGCAGAATGCACGACCGGCGCCGGTAAACACGATCGCCCGCGTCGCCGGGTCGGCGTTGGCATCGTCGAAGGCCCGCGCGACGTCGTCGATCAGGGCCCGGTTCATGGCATTGAGACTGTCCGGCCGATTGAGCGTAATCGTCCGCACACCGTCGCCGTCGAGCCTGCTCTTTACGGTGTCGTATGTCCTGTCCGTCATCGGTCCGTCCTTATCACCCGCCTCGTCTTGCCCTCGGTCAGGGGGAAATGTCCCGCCGGAACGATCTTCACTTTCGCCGTCGCGCCGAGTTCGGCCTTGATCGCCTGCTCCACCGCGCCGGCGAGTCGCTCCGGCTCGGGACCGGACGCGGCGCGTTCGGCGTGCACCGGAAGGACATCGTATGGCGGGGGCCCGGCAAGCACGATGCGGTAGTCGCCCGAGAGTTCGGGGAACCCGGAGAGGACCGCCGCCACCATGGTGGGGAAGAGATTGAGGCCACGGACGACGACCATGTCGTCGCTGCGCCCGACGACGCGGAACCGGAACCCGCTGCGGCCGCAGGCGCACGGCCCGTCTTCGTCCACCGAAACGATGTCGCCCGTCCTGAACCTGACCAGCGGCTGGCAGTCCCGCACGAGGTGCGTGAGGACCAGTTCCCCGGCGGCGCCGGCGGCAAGCTCTCGATGATCGCCGGTATCGGGATCGACAAGCTCGGGGTAGAGCACGTCTCCGGCCATGAAATGCAGGCGGGTGTCGTGGACACATTGGGCGGCGAAGTTGGAGAAGACGTCCGACACGCCGTAATTGGCGTTGCGGGGCTCCATCCCCCAGACCTCTTTCAGCCTGTCGCGCAGGGCGGGGTCGTCAAGGCCCGGCTCGCCGCCGAACAGACCGATCCGGAGACCGAGATCCCGCGGCTTCAGGCCGGGAAACCTCTCATCCAGGACACGTTCGAGCACCGCCGGGTAGGACGGCGTGCACGAGATCGCCGTAACACCGACCTCCCTGATCGTGCGGACCAGCAGCTCGGAATCCCCGACACCGAAGGGTATGACGAGCGCGCCTGTTGCCTCGAGCGTCAGGTGATCGGTCACCCCGCCCATCCACATACGGTAGTTGAGACAGTGGACGACACGATCGGACGGCGTCAGTCCGGCGGCGCGGTGGCAGCGGCCGCCCACCGCCTGCGTGATCGCGCAGTCGCGGGCGGACATGGCGAGATTCATGGCCTGGCCCGTGGTGCCCGACGTGCGGTGCAGGCGGACCGCGTCCTCGACGGAGGCCGCGAGATAGTCGCCGAAGGGCGGCCGCGCGGCCTGCGAAACACGGAGTTGCGCCTTGTCCGACAGGGGCAGGCACGGCAGGTCGCGCAGATCTTCCGGCGGCGCGACCCCTTGCCACAATTCCCTGTAGAAGGCCGAATGCGCCGCGACGTGTTCGCGCTGACGCCTCCAGGCCTCCGCCCTGTGCGCATCGATTGCCGCACGTGGCAGGAACTCGGCGTCATTCAACAGCATCGACGGCCTCCCCATGCGGGACGGACTACCGTTGCGGGAAAGACAGCCATCACCTGATCAACGTTCTCAGATCGGCATCGGGATTCGCCAGCACCGCCGGATCGACGGTCTTGCCGGTCATCATCAGGCGACGGGCGACGGCGATGTCCTTGGGAGACGCCATGGAGGTGACCGCGTCGACCGCGCCGTCCTTGAGATAGAACACGCTGAAGGAACCGGAGTCCGGTTCCCCGCGCAACACGCCGCCCTCCCAGCTCTCGGGCAGACCGAGAAACTGGAGATTGACGCTGAACTGGTTCGACCAGCCCCATGGCGTTTCGTTGTAGGGGACGAGTTCGCCCAGCATGGTGCGCGCCGCGGCCGCCCCCTGGTCCTGTGCGTTCTTCCAGGTCTCGAGCCGCAGCGCCCGGCCGTAGCGGGGATGGAAATGACTGGTCACGTCGCCGGCGGCGAAGATGTCAGGATCCGACGTGCGGGTGTACTCGTCGACCACGATACCGTTCTCCACCTCGAGGCCCGCGTCGGCTGCCAGTTCGACATTGGGAATGGCGCCGATACCGACGACGACGATGTCGGCTTCGAAAGACGTTCCGTCCGCGCAGACGACGCGGGTACCGTCGCCGCCGGGTTCGAATCGCTCGAGCGCCACCCCGGTCCGTATGTCGACCCCGTGGCCGGCATGGAGCCGCCGGAACGCCTCGCTGACCTCCGGCCCGACGACCCGGGCCATGAGCCGGTCGGCATACTCGAGCACCGTGACGTCGCAGCCGAGTTCGCATGCTGTTGCCGCGATCTCCAGGCCGATCAGTCCGCCGCCGACCACGACGAGGCGCCGGCCGGGCCCGAGCACCGCCTTGAGCGCGAGGCATTCGTCGATATCGCGGAGATAGTGTATCGGGGCTCCCTCCTGACCCGGCACGTCCAGGCGCCGCACACGGGTTCCCGTCGCGATCAGGAGCTTGGCGTAGGGGATGCGGCTGCCGTCGTCGAGAACCACCTCGTGATCCTCGCGGGCGATTGCGCTCACCGTATGTCCCTTGACGAACGTCACCCCGATGTCCGCGAGCCGGTCCTCCGTCGTGAAATACGTGCTCTCGATGTCCTCCGAGCCGGCGAGGACCGCCTTGGACAAGGGCGGGCGCTCGTAGGGGGGATGGTTTTCCGTCCCGATCAGGGTGAGTGTGCCTTCGAACCCCTTCTCGCGCAGGGTCTGGACCGCATAGAATCCGGCCTGTCCCGCGCCCACAACCACAATCGCCTCGTCCGTCACCGCACGCTCCCGTGTCGCCAATGTTCCGCCGCCGACAGTCGCCCCCGTCCCGCGGAACTGTCAATCCTTTCCGAACTCCGGAAACGCGCTCACGGCATCCGACCTTGTGAATGCGGCTTCGACCGGTTACTGATGCGCCATGATCCGGCTTCGCATGTGGACAAGCGGGAGCGAACCGGGACGACACACGGACATTGACCTCTTCTGACCCCTCCGAAACGTCTGCGGGCTGCGGCGAAGCCGAGTCCCGCGCGAGGCCATCCAATTCCAGATCGATCGCGCATGATCTCATGCGCTACCGCGACCCCGATCCGGGTCGCAGTCTGGTCGAACTCGCGATCACGGCAATACCCTTCGCGCTGCTTTGGCTGACGATGTGGATTGGGATCGAGAACGGGTACTGGTTCAGTCTGGTGCTGACGATCCCGGCCGCGGGCTTCCTCTTGAGACTGTTCATCATTCAACACGATTGCGGCCACGGTTCCTTCCTGCGGCGGCGCGGTTCGAACGACTGGCTGGGACGCGTGCTTGGAATTCTAACCCTGACGCCCTACGACTACTGGCGCCGTTCCCACGCCATACATCATGCAACGTCCGGCAATCTCGACAGCCGCGGCATTGGCGACATCGACACCCTGACCGTGCGCGAATATCTCGCCAGCCCATGGTGGCGCCGGCTGAAATATCGCCTCTATCGTCATCCGCTGATCATGTTCGGTCTCGGTCCGGCCTACATCTTCATCCTGCAATACCGCCTTCCGCGGGGCATGATGTTCAAGGGATGGCGTCCGTGGGTCAGCACCATGGCAACGAACCTGGCCATCGCGTCGGTGGTGGCGGCAATGATCTGGGCCGTCGGGGTGACCGACTTCCTCGTCATACATGTGCCTGTCGTCCTGCTGGCCTCGTCCGCCGGCGTGTGGCTGTTCTATGTCCAGCACCAGTTCGAGGAGACCGCCTGGGAATCCGGCGAGAGCTGGGACATGCACGATCTCGCACTGCACGGAAGTTCCCATTACAAACTTCCTGCCGTGCTTCAATGGTTCAGCGCAAACATCGGCATCCATCATATCCATCATCTTTCCAGCCGCATTCCCTTCTACCGTTTGCCGAATGTCTTGCGCGACCGGCCCGAACTGGCGGATATCGGGCGACTGTCGCTGCGGGACAGTTTCAAGTGCGTGGGACTGGTGCTTTGGGACGAGTCCCAACGCCGGCTCGTGCGGTTCTCGGAACTGGGCAAGGGGAGAAAATCTTAGTACGCCCGATATCCGACCCTATCTGACATTCACAGAGATCGACCGCAGACCACGTCTGTGGCATCGATGGGACGGTCAAATCGGTGACGGGGCTATCGCGACATGATGGACGGGCACATGACTTCCGACGGGCAGTTCCACATGCTTCCGATGTGGGGGCTCCTGCTTGTCGTCATCGCCGCTTTCGCCGCGCTGGTCCTCTTCTTCCTGCGCCGTGCGCCGGCCGACAACCTTCTCGTGTCCGAACTCGCGCCGAATTCTCGATCGTTTTCAACCTCGACGGGAGGACTGGAGTCCGACGCCGGACAGGCTCAGGCGACCACCCACGACACGCTTTTCATTTTGCCCGACATCAGCAACTACACGCGGTTCATGACCGGAACCCATTTCGCGTTCGGACACGCGCAGCACATCATATTCACCCTTATCAACGCCATGATCGCGACCGCGACCCGGACGATCGAGCTGTCAAAACTGGAAGGCGACGCAGCGCTTTTTTTCGTGGATGCCAAGGCCCTCGACCGAGACCAGGTCGGACGGACAGTCATGGATATTTTCGCTGCGTTCTTTTCGGAACGACAGAGGCTCATGGACTCCAATCTCTGCCCTTGCCGGGCTTGCACACATATCAAGGACCTGGATCTCAAGATATTCGTTCACAGAGGAGAGGCGGCGCGCTTTCGATTTCGTGGATCCGTCGACCACTTCGGCACCGACGTGATCGTGTTGCACCGGATAATGAAGAATACCGTACAGGGACACCGCTATGTCATGGTGACTGACGCCGCCGAGGACCATATCGCTCTGCCGGCAGACCTTGAAACGGATCGGATCGCGGAACACATCGACCAGGTCGGCGACATTGCGGCGACTGTGTACAGGCTGGATGACAACATTCTCGATTCGCTCACAACGCAAGTGCCCCAAAACCGGACATCGACGCTCGCGGACATGCTGAGCAAACTCTCCGCCAACGCGAGATCCGTGCTCCTGGCCTTGCGGCCCGCCAGGAAAGGCTGAAATCATCTCATGGAAACCGTCGACTGCATCGTGATCGGCGCCGGCGTGGTCGGACTGGCCGTGGCGCGCGCGCTCGCGCTCGACGGCCGCGAGGTCATGGTGCTGGAGGCCGAACCGATCTTCGGCTCGCAGACCTCCGCCCGGAATTCCGAGGTCGTCCATGCCGGCATCTACTACCCGCCCGACAGCCTGAAGGCACGGTTCTGCATTCACGGCCGGGACCTTCTCTACGCCTATTGCCGGGAGCGCGGAATCGCCCACAAGCAGCTCGGCAAGCTGATCGTCGCGGTGACGCCCGCGGAGACAGACCGGCTGGAGGGCATCGCCGAAAACGCGTCGCGTTCGGGCGTCGGCAACCTGGAGCGCCTCGGCCCGACCGATGTCCGGAGCCTGGAACCCGAACTCGCCTGCACCGCCGCACTGCTCTCGCCGTCGACCGGGATCGTCGACAGCCACTCCTTCATGCTGTCGCTCCTGGGTGACCTGGAAAATGCCGGTGGCATGGCGGTCTTCAACGCACCCGTCACGAGCGGTGCGGTGCAGGCCGACGGCCTGATCGCCCTCGATACGGGCGGAGACGCGCCGATGCGCATCGGGGCGCGCAGCGTGGTCAACTCGGCGGGGCTCGGCGCCCAGGCGGTGGCCAGGGCGATCGCGGGCTACGATCACGAAACCGTCCCGCGCCTCCATACCGCGCGCGGCAACTATTTCTCGCTCGCCGGCAAGGCGCCTTTCACGCACCTCATCTATCCGATCCCCGTCGAAGGCGGTCTTGGCCACCACCTCACGCTCGACCTTGCCGGGCGGGCCCGGTTCGGCCCGGACGTGGAATGGACGGACGACCTGACCTACGACGTCGACCCGTCGCGGGCGCCGGGCTTCTACGCCGGCGTGCGGGCATGGTGGCCGGCTCTGCCCGACGGCGCCCTGCTGCCGGACTACAGCGGAATCAGGCCGAAGGTCTCGGGGCCGGGCGAGGCCGCGGGCGACTTCACGATCCACGGGTCGCAGGTGCACGGCGTGGACGGGCTCGTCAACCTCTTCGGCATCGAGTCGCCCGGGCTCACCTCGTCGCTCGCGATCGCCGAGCACGTGGCCGCGCTCCTGCGCGCACAGACCCGGGCGGGCGCCTGAGTCCGCCGGCACGGTCACGGTGCTGGACCCGCCGGGCGCCTTCGTATATTCGGGTATGAACGGATCCTGCCGGCACAGGGGCCGGTCCGCGTTCCGGATCCGACGAGAGAACCCGCCTGCCCCGATGCCCGACACCCCGCCCACCGACACCCCCGCGAGACCTGCCGACGGCCAACCGGGCTACTGGGCCTGGTTCGTCCTTCTGTTCGGCGGCTGGATGTGGGGCGCCACGTTCTCGCTGGCCAAGATCGCCACGGAGGCGGGCGCTCACCCGGCCGGCATCACCCATTGGCAGGCGGTCATAGGTGCGGCCCTGCTGATCGTTTTCCTGGCGGCGCGCCGGCGAGGAATCCCGATCGACCGCGCGCACCTGATCTTCTACGTGGTCTGCGGTTTTCTGGGCACGGTCATTCCCAGCATCCTGTTCTTCTACGCCGCGCCTTTCCTGCCGGCCGGCGTTCTGTCCATCGCCATCGCGACGGTGCCGCTGGCGACGTTTCTCATCGCCCTCGTCATACGCATCGAACGCTTCGTGGTGCTGCGCTTTACGGGCGTGCTGCTGGGCATCGCCGCGATCGTCATGCTGATCGCGCCGGAGACGAGCCTGCCCGATCCGGGCGCCGCACCCTGGGTACTGGCGGCCATCGCCGCGTCGCTGTGTTATGCGGCCGAGAACATCTTCATCGCCGTGCGTCTGCCGCGCGGCACCGGCGCGGGCTCGGCGCTGGCGGGAATGCTCTGCGTCGCAAGCGCCGTCCTGACCCCGCTCGTGCTTGCGACCGGCACCTTCACGCCGCTCGGCGCCGATCTCGACGGGGCCACGCTGTCGATCGTCGCAATGTCGGCGATCAACGTCCTGTCCTACGGTCTCTTCGTCTACCTGGTGTCGCTTGCGGGACCCGTGTTCGCCAGCCAGATGGCCTATGTGGTGACGGTGTCGGGAATCGCCTGGGGCATGCTGATCTTCGGCGAACGGCATTCGATGTGGATCTGGGCGGCGGTCGCCGTTCTTTTTGCCGGTCTGGCCCTCGTCCAGCCGCGCCGCTCCGGCCGCCGGGCCGCGCTCACGTGACCATGCAGGTGGAACGTTCGCCCCATTCGCTTGCCGGGCCGGGCACCCTGCTGGGCGATTCGGGGCCCGTCCATGTCGGCAATGCCTTCGTCGCCTTCATCTTCGCCGCTTCGGGCCCGGCCGCGATCATTCTCGCCGCCGGCACACGGGGCGGGCTTTCGGAAGCGGAGCTCTCGTCCTGGATCTTCGGGGCGTTCTTCATCAACGGGCTTCTGACCATCGTCGCCAGCCTCTACTACCGGCAGCCGCTCGCTTTCTTCTGGACGATCCCCGGAACGGTTCTCGTCGGCCCGGCTCTCGAGCATCTCAGTTTCGCGGAGGTGATCGGCGCCTACTACGCCACGGGAGCGCTCATGCTCGTGCTGGGCCTGAGCGGCTGGATGCGCCGCGGCATGCAGGCGATTCCCATGCCCATCGTCATGGGCATGGTGGCGGGCGTCTTTCTCCAGTTCGGCCTCGACTGGATTCTCGCCTTCCGGCAGGACGTCGCGATTGCCGCGGCGATGACCGGCGCCTTTCTCCTGGCATCCGTCTGGGCCGCACTCGGACGTCTTCTTCCGCCCGTGATCGCCGCGCTCGCCGCCGGCGTGATCGCCATCGCGGTCACCGGCGGCGTAGCCGACGGGTCGGATCTTTCGTTCAGGCTGGCGGAACCGGTCTTCCAGACACCGTCCTTTTCGGTCGCCGCCATGATCGAGCTCGTGGTGCCGCTCGCCATCACGGTACTCGTGGTCCAGAACGGACAGGGCATCGTCATCCTGAGGGCATCGGGCCACAATCCGCCGGTCAATTTCATCACCGCGGCCTGCGGGGCGGTCTCGATGGTCTGCGCGACGGTCGGCACGGTCTCGACCTGCCTGACCGGCCCCACCAACGCAATCATCGCGGCCGGCGGCGCGCGTCACGAGCAGTATACCGCCGGGATTCTCGTCGGCCTGATGGCGCTGGTCTTCGGGCTACTCGCACCCACGTTCACGGGCTTCATGCTGGCCACACCGCCCGCCTTCATCGCCACGCTTGCCGGTCTGGCCATGCTTCGCGTGCTGCAGGGCGCGTTCACCACCGCGTTTCGCGACCGTTTCGCGGTCAGCGCCCTGATCACGTTTCTCGTCACCGTGTCCGGCGTCAGCCTCTTCAACATCGGGGCGCCCTTCTGGGGGCTCGTGTTCGGCTTCGCCGCATCGTGGCTGCTCGAACGCAAGGACTACGCGGCGAATGACTAGACTTGGCTCCGCTGTCGCTCTCATGTGGCTGATCCTGTCGGCGGCTTCCGCCGGCGCGGCGGAGTGGAAGGTGACCGAAATCCCGACGGACGCACCGGTGACCGGGGTTCTCGCGCTCGCGGACGGCCGGGTTGCGGTCAGGGGCAAATACTGGACGCTCGCCACGCGGTGCGGGTCGCTCGTGTGCCTCATCCTGCCGCGCAACCGGGTGCCGCTGCCGTTCGGGGCGCCGGAAGGCGGGCTGCCGGACGGGGAGGAGGCCATGGCATCCGGGCTCGATGTCCGGCGCGCCTGGTATGCCGCCCCGACAGAACGGTACGGCCACGGCATTCTCGGCGACCGTATCGAGGCGGGCGCGATCGTTGCGGCAACCGGACGGGGCGAGCGTCACCGGCTGGACCTGGCAGAGACGGAGGTCTTCGAGGATCTCACGCCGCGCCTTGTCGACCTCGACGGCGACGGGCGCGCCGAGATAATCACCATCAGGGCGTTTCTCGACCGCGGCGCATCGATCGCCGTCTACGGCCTGCGGCAGGGCGGGCTCCGCCTTGTCGCCGGGACACCGCCGATCGGCCGGGCGAACCGTTGGCTCAACGTGGCCGGCATCGCCGACCTCACGGGCGACGGCCGCAAGGACATCGCCATCGTGACGACGCCGCATATCGGCGGGACGCTGGAGGTCTGGTCTTTCGACAAAGGCGGCCTGAGGCGCGTCGCCGCGAGCCAGGGCTTTTCCAACCACGCCATCGGGTCACGCAATCTCGCCCTGTCGGCGACGGCCGACGTGAACGGCGACGGGCGGACAGACCTCGTCGTGCCCGACGACAGCCGAGGGTCGCTTCGCATGATGACGATGACCGACGGGCGCCTGACCGAAATCGGCCGCGTCCGTTTGCCGGGAAGGCTGCGCGAAAACATCGCCGTCCTTCACGGACCGATCTTCCTGACGGCCCTGGAAAACGGCCGCCTTGTCGCCGTCAGCCGGTCTTCGCCAGACGATTGAGTTCGGCCAGTTCCCGGTCGAGGAACGCGGCGATCGCCTTCATGCCGCCGGTGTCGAGGCCGGCGTCGGCTTCCGCACCGGCGTTGTAGTTGGTGTTGGTGTTGATGTCGTAGACGACCTCGGTTCCGTCCGGCCTGCGGATGAACTCCACGCCCGCGACCTCGATGCCGTTGCTCGCGAGAAATCCTTCCAGCCGTGCGACCAGCGGGCTGTCGAACCCCTTGTCGATCTCGAAACGCGGACCGGCCTGCGCCCCGGTGTCGGCCACCGGCTGATCGTTGGAGCCCGCCGGGCAGAAGGTCTCGAAGTCGACATTGCAGACGTCGGCCGGGCACAGTTCGAAGGAGCCGCCGCTATAGACCCGGACCGCATAGAGGAAGCGGCCATCCACGAATTCCGCACGGGTGATGTAGTCGTCGTCGGTCGCGATCTTTTCCTGCACCAGCCATACGCCGTCGACGGAACCCGACACCGTCCTGTCCTCGAGCGCGGCTTCGAGCTGCGCAAGAGACTCGAAGAGCTGTACGCCCGCACCCTTACCGCCTTGGCCGGGCTTGACGATGAAGGGGGTGCGTCCGAGGGATTCGGCAGCCCCCATGATGTGCTCGCGGCCGACGGCGACCACGGTCTCCGGCGTCGCAATCCCCGCCGCGTCGAGCAGGATCTGCTGTGCCGGCTTGTTCACCTCCAGGGCAAGGACCGAATGTCCGTTGACGACCCTGCGGCCATGGGCCTCCAGCCAGCGCAGGACGATATCCGTGCTGCGGGTGGCGTGGACGTGGCCGCGGGTATAGTTGGAGGCGCTCATCCGGCTGAAGAAAACGCCTTCCGGCGGGGCTTCGCGAAGATCGATCTTGCGCGTGTCGAGCAGCCATTCCTCGTAAGGCGTGCCGAAGGCCGCGAAACCTTCACGCAGGGGCGCCAGCCATTCCTCGTTCTCGTGAATGACATAGACCTTGGGGGCCGCGGACGCCGGGAAAGGACGGGACATGGCAATTCTCCTGTGAAGCAAGAGCGATCGAACGCATCGTTCGCATAAAAGAACGTTCGTTATATAGAACATTCTGTTCGAATTGCCAAGACAGGGCCGGAGCCGCATTCACAAATGGTCGACGTTGCGGCGCATGATGCGCATGACGCGCAGGAAGGCTTCCAGATCGTCCGGGTCGACACCGGAAATGAGGTCGCGTTCGCGTTCCAGGGCGACTTCGAGCACCCGGTCGTGCAGATCGTACCCGGCCCGGTTGAGCCACCAGACCTTCTTGCGCGGGTCGCGACCACGGGCCTCGTGAACCAGGTAGCCCGCCCTGTCGAGCCGGTTCAGCGCGCGGCTGGTGGCGCCCTTGTCGAGGGAAATGACCGAGCAGATCGTCGATGCTGGGATGCCGGGCTTGTCCGCCAGCATGGACAGCACACGCCATTCGACGATGCCGATCCCGAACGCACGCAGATAATACTGCGACGCGCCGCGCGACAGAGGGTTGTTCACCGAGACGAGGAAGTAGGGAATGTAGTTGTCGATGTCGATGACGTCGCGCCCATCCGCCGTGCGCTTCGTCGAGCGCGAACGACGCCCCCGAGGGCACAGCGCCCCGGTGCGCGGGGCCGGTCGTCCCGAGGGGATTGTCTCGTCCATGGATCACCCGTACCTTTCGTGGTGGCCGCGCGTGTCGGCGCAATGGGCCGCGCGTCGCCCATCATAGGGCATGGAGCGAAACCGTGAAGGCGGGAAGGGCATGTCTCTCGAAACACTCGGACTTTTCATTCTCGCCGAAAGCCTGATGTCGCTGACGCCCGGGCCGGCGGTCCTGCTTGTGCTGGGACTTTCCGTCCGCCACGGGTTTCGCATCGGGTTCGGCGCGACGCTGGGCATCATCGCCACCAACGGCTTCTATTTCACCCTTTCCGCACTCGGCGTCGGGGCCGCCATCCTCGCATCGGCGACCCTCTTCACCGTGATCAAGTGGGCCGGCGCGCTCTATCTCGCGTGGATCGGCCTCGGCATGCTGCGCCCGCTCCTCCGGCGTGTCCGGGACGGCCTGCGCCGCGACGGCCCCCTCATCGACGTGCCCGTCGCGGCGCGACAGGCGGACCGTTTCGAACCGGACGCGCGCAAGAGCTTCGCCAGGGGCGTCGTGCTCCAGGCCTCGAACCCGAAGAACATCGCGTTCTTCGTGGCCATCCTGCCGCAGTTCGTGACGCCGGGCGAGAATGTCGCCGGCCAGCTGGTCGTGCTGGGGATCGCGTCGGTCCTGCTGGAACTCCCGATCCTCGTCTTCTACGGAATGGCCTCCTCGCGAAGCGCACGCTGGATGACGGCAAGAACCGTGGACTGGATCGAGGGCGCAGCCGGCGGGTTGCTCATCGCCATGGGCGCGGCGCTGGCCTTCTACCGGCGGACGACGTGAACGTCAGTCGGGCGGCAGGGACGCCCGCACGGACCGCAGGAGTTCATGCGCGGCACGGATCGGAGATCCCGCACCGTCGCGATCCAGCACCGCCGGACCGCCGGGAAACGGCCGATGATATCGTCCAACGTTTCGAACCCGTAACCTGCCCAGAGGGCAAGGAGAATGTCGGCGATGGACATGTCCGGCCCAAGCACCCAGGGCCCGCCTTCGGCAAGCCAGGCGTCACAGGTTTCCCAACGCTTGAGGAGCGTTTCGATCAGGCGCTGCCGCACAACGGGCACGTCTTCCGCGCGCGGCGCGATCCGGTGGGTATAGAAGACCGCTTTCGCGGGACCCTCGATCTCGTTCACGAGATAGAAGAAACGCGTCAGGAAGCGCCCGCGCGCCGGCGCATCCGCGGCAGGCGCAAGCCCGGCTGCGCAGTGGCGGTCGGCGAGATAGAGCATGAGGCCGGAGGTCTCGTGCAGGATCTCGCCTTCGGGCGTTTCCAGAACCGGAACAAGACCGACCGGGTTGATCTGCCGGAATGCGTCGGAACGGTGCTCGCCCCGGGTGATGTCGACGGATTCGAGCCTGTAGGGCAGGCCGAGTTCCCGCAGAACCGCCTCGACGCCGGCCGACCGCGAGACCCCGCCGCCGTAGAGCGTGTAGTGCGTCATGCGCGGCCCTCTCTCTTCACGGTCATCGAACTCCGGCGCGATCTTGCGCAGGCCGATTTGGGATTGCAACTGCCGGCCTGTTATGTTGCTTTAGTCAACATATATGATGCTACAGGCATGAACATTCAACATGACCATTTCACCCGACAACGACACCGTCACCGCCGTACGCCGATTCAACCGTTTCCACACGCGCATCGTCGGCGCGCTCAACGAACACCTCCTGGCATCGGAATTCCCCCTGGTGCAGGTGCGGATCATCTACGAACTCGCCCATGACGAAACCCTTGCCGCGGCGGATCTTGCGGCCCGGCTCGGCACCGACAGGGGGTACCTCAGCCGCATGCTCGGCGAACTCGAGACGCGCGGCCTCATCCGCAAGACCCCCGACCCGGCCAATGCCAGGCGTCTCGTGCTGACGCTGACCCCGGATGGCCGCGAGACCTTCGCCAGGCTCGACCGGGCCTCCAGCCGGGAAGTTGAAGACCTCATCGCACCGCTCGACGCAGCCGAACGCCGCCGGCTCACCGGGGCCATGGGTCGCATCGAACGGCTGCTCGGTCCGGAACGCGACGCGGACAGGACGTTCGTGTTGCGCGCACCGGAAGCGGGCGACTATGGCTGGATCATCCATCGCCACGGCGTGCTCTACAGCCGGGAATACGGATGGGACGCGCGCTTCGAAGCGCTGGTCGCGAAAATCGTCGCGGAGTACGCCGAAACCAACGATCCCGCGGGCGAGCGATGCTGGATCGCGGAACGCGAAGGCGACATCGTCGGCTCCGTCTTCATCGTTCGAGAGGACGAGACCACCGCGAGGCTGCGCCTTCTCTATGTCGAGCCCTCCGCCCGCGGCCTCGGCGTGGGGCGCCGGCTCGTCGAGGAATGTATCCGCTTTTCGCGCAAGGCGGGATACGGCCGCGTCGTGCTCTGGACGAACTCGGTTCTGACGGCGGCGCGAAAGATCTACGAAGCCGAGGGCTTCGAACTGGTTGCGGAAAAGCCGCACAGCGACTTCGGTCCTGAATTGACCGGCCAGACCTGGATGCTCGAATTGTGAACAGCGGCATAGCCGCCGGGCTGTTCACCGGCATCCAGGTCGGCGCCGCGTTTGTCGCGAGCCAGATCGCGGTGGCGGACACCGGGCCCGGCCTGCTCGGCCTGCTGCGCTATGCCATCGCGCTCGCCTTCGTGCTGCCGGTTCTGGCCCGCACCGGCCTCAGGCGGCCATCGGCGGCCGACCTTCCCGCGCTCCTGCTGCTGGGCGCCGGCCAGACCGGGGTCATGATCGGCTTTCTCAACATCGCGGTGCTCTACACGTCGTCGGCCCGGGTCGCGGTCATATTCGCAACGCTGCCGATCTGCACGCTTCTCGTCGACCGGGCCTTCAACGGCCGGGCGATCGGACCGATGGCCCGCAACGGCGCACTGCTCTGCGTCGCGGGGATCATCGCCCTGATCGGTGCCGATGCGCTGGACGGCAGGCTCGGGCCGACCGATATCCTGGGCATGGCGGCGGCCTTCGCAGGCACGCTTACGGTCGCCGTATGCTCGGCGTTCTACGGCCCCTACATCGAGCGGTATGGCGGCCCGACGACGATCGTCATCGCGCTGTCGACCTCGCTTCCCATTCTGGCCGTGCTCGGTGCTCTCATGCCGCCGGCGAGCGAGGTTCAGGCGTGGCCGGCCCTGACATGGTGGCTGGTTCTGGGGGTCGGGCTCTCGTCTGGCGCGGGCTACCTCACATGGTTCCACGCCATCTCGAAGCTGGCCGCGGCCCATGTCACGGGCTTCCTGTCGCTGAGTCCGATCGCGGCCGCAGCGCTGTCCTACCTGTTCCTGGATGCCGCGCTTCCGCCTGCCGTCTGGATCGCGATCGCCTGCGTCAGTTCCGGGCTGATCTGCTTCGCCCGCGACGGGCGGAGCCGGAAGGGTACGCTCAGGGGACCATGATGTCCGCGGCGGGCTGGTTCGCGTGGAGCCGCTCGACCTCGCCGGCACGGCAGGCAAGCACCGCGCGCTGGTTGATGTATCCCTTGTCGGTGATCTCGTTGGCGTCGATATCGGGCGGCGTCTGCTGCATGAGCGCCCGGCCGACCGACATGGTCGCGGCCGGGTTGTCCGCGTTGTGGCGGCGCAGCCCCCCCGTTATCGCCTCGCGAACGGCGGGGTGGGACACGATCTCGCCCGGCGGCGCGTCCGGCGCCAGCCCAGCCCTTTCCGCGCAGGCCGCGAGGTTGGGGAAAATCAGCAGCCCGACCTCGTTCCGGTCATGCCCGGTGACGACCGCATCCTGGACGAGCGGGGCGCAGGCGGCCAGCACCGCGACACGGAGCGCCCCCGTGCTCACCCATGTGCCGGTGAGGAGCTTGAAATCCTCCGCGATGCGGCCATCGAACACGATGCCGCGGTCCGGGTCGTTCTCGTCTTCGAGATATCCCGCGTCGCCGATGCGGTAGAACCCGTCGGCGTCGAACGCCTCTTCGGTCAGGTCGGGCCTCCGCCAGTACCCGGGGGTGACGTTCGGACCCCGGACACGCAGTTCGCGCTTGCCGCCATTCGGCACCATGGCGATCTCGACGCCCGGCACCGGAACGCCGATGACACCGGCGCGTTCGAGCGGGAAATGCGCCGCCGTGGCGAGCGGGGCGGTTTCCGTCGAGCCCCAGGATGAGGTCATCGGCACGACGCGGCCGAGCGTACGCTCGGAGAGCTTCTCCAGCCGTTCCCAGGTCGACTGCGGCAGGGCCGCGGCGGCGTAGAAGATGATGTCGAGGTCGGCGAAAAACCTTTCGCAGAGCTCCGCGTCGGCCTCGAGGTGCGGCAGGAGCATGTCGTAGCCGCGCGGCACGTTGAAGCTCATGGTGGCGGACTTTTCACGCAGGTTGGCGACCGTGCGGCCGATCAGCGGCGGTGCCGGCTTGCCCCCGTCGATGTAAAGCGTGCCGCCGTTCGCCAGGATCATGTTGAAGTTGTGATTGCCGCCGAACGTGTGGTTCCAGGGCAGCCAGTCGACGAGCACCGGCGGCCGCCGGGTCACGAAAGGCCAGATCTGCCGAATGGCCTGCTGGTTGGAACACAGCATGCGGTGGGTGTTGATGACGCCTTTCGGAATGCCGGTCGACCCCGAGGTGTAGAGGATCTTCGCCACCGTGTCGGGGCCGATGCCGGCAAAGGCCGCCGCCGCGGCGTCGCCCGGTTCGGTCTGTTCGAGGTCCGCGAGGGCCGTGGCCTCCAGGCCGGCGGGCGGGCGCGCCGACCAGAGCACCGACACGCCGTCGAGATCGAGGGCGTCCAGCGCCGCGCCATACTTGACGCCGTCGTCGGCGAACACCACCGACGGCGTGGTTTCGGAAAAAATGTGCCGCAGCTTCTCGTGGTCGGCCGACATCAGCGAATAGGCCGGCGATACGGGACACACGGGCACGCCGGCATACACCGCGCCGAGCAGCAGCCGGGCGCTGGCGAGGGAATTGTCCGACAGGATCATGACGGGCCGTTCCCGGTCCGCACCGAGATCGAAAAGGGCCTGGGCCACGCGCCGCGCCGCATCCCGGGCCTGCCGGAAGGTCAGGTGCACCCATTCGCCCTCGCCGTCCGGGCGCTCGGCAAGGAAGGTGCGCTCCGGTGCGTCCTGCGCCCATCGCTCCAGATACAGGCCGAGATGGGCCACGCAGTCCTCGGGTTCGATGGCCGACGAAAGCTCGATGCCCCCGTCCGCGCGCGCCCGCTTGAGGGTCTTCGGAGATGCGAATGGCGAGTGAGTTTCGTTCATGACCCGGTCAGACTAATGCCAATCGCGGCGATGACAAATCGATTTGACCGAACAGGCCGCCGGCCGGATCAGACGAGGGCTTCGAGACGCCGGAAAGCGAACGAGAGATGGTTGCGCCGCACGTAGCCGGCGGACTCCACGTCGCCGATCAGCAGATAGCGCTCGAGTTCCGTCGCCTCCTGGAACAGGTCGTTGATCTCCTTCTCCCAGTCCGCCTTCGGCAGGAGGTGAAACCACATGCGGGAGGCGAGATAGAAAAGGCGGTCGGAGGTCTCGCGCATGGGCACGTTGCGTATGAGAGACTGCAGTTGCCGGTGCAGCGCGATGTTGATTTCGCCGAACTCGCGAAAGTCCGGCCGGCGCAAGGCGCGCTCGCAGCGTTCGCGCACGGCGCTCACCGCCTCGATGCAGTCCCGGTCGGGCTGGTGCGGGTCGGACGCGCCAAGCATCTCCGCCAGCTTCATGCGCAGGAAGTAGATGTCCTTCAGGCTGTGCAGGTCGATCCGGGTGATCACCGTGCCGTGCCCCTGGCGGGACACCAGCAAACCGTCCCTTTCGAGCCACTGGAGGACACGACGCATGGGCGTCCGGCTGATGCCGAACTCGTCCGCAAGGTCGCGTTCCTTGACGATCTCTCCCGGGGGATAATCCAGCATGCAGATGCGCTCGCGCAGTTCCTCGTAGATCTGCAAGGCGCGGAGTCTTGGCCCGTTCATGCCCTGTCAGTGCCCGATACGGCCGGCTTCCGCAACCGGCTCATCGCGGTTTTCCGCCCTCCGACCGTCTCAAGGACGGTTTCGTCCGCCGGGCAAAACCCGCTAGTCTGCGCCCCGGACGCCACTTTCCGGAGATTACCGCGTGACCGAAATTCCAGGACTGCCACCGGGCATCGACACCCGCACGATCGCCGACGTGAACGGCCTCGACATGTTCGTGCTCGAGGCCGGAAACCGCGAAGCGCCCCGCGGTCTCCTCCTTCTGCTACACGGCTTCCCGGAGCTCGCCTACAGCTGGAGAAAGGTGATCGTTCCGTTGGCGGATGCCGGTTTTCACGTGGTGGCTCCGGACCATCGCGGATATGGCCGCACGACGGGCTGGGACGGGCGCTATGACGGCGACGTGGGTTCCTTCGGCATGCTCAACCTGGTGCGTGACGTCCTCGCCCTCACCGCGGCCCTGGGATATGAGACTGCACGGCTCGCAGGACACGATTTCGGATCACCGCTCGCGGCCTGGTGCGCGCTGGCCCGGCCGGACGTGTTCCGGGCGGCCGCCCTCATGAGCGCTCCCTTCGCGGGACCGCCCGCGTTCCCCCGCAGGCAGGATGGTGCTCCCGCGTCGCCGACCGGCCCGGACATTCACGCCGCGCTCGCGGCGCTGGAACGGCCGCGCAAGCACTACCAGTGGTACTACAGCACCCGCGAAGCGGACGCGGACATGACGGGCTGCCCTCAGGGACTGCGGGATTTCCTGCGCGCCTATTACCACGTCAAGAGCGCGGACTGGCCCGGCAACAGGCCTTTTCCCCTTGCCGGGTGGACAGCGCCGGAGCTCGCGAAGATGCCGACCTACTACATCATGGACGCCGGAGCGGACATGGCCGAAACCGTCGCGCCGTTCATGCCGGACCGGGCGGAGGAGGCGGCGTGTCCATGGCTCACGGACCTCGAAATCGGCGTCTATGCGGACTGTTTCGGGCAGACGGGGTTCCAGGGCGGGCTCAACTGGTACCGCTGCATGACGGATCCCGCGCTGACCGCACCGCTCAGGCTGTTCGGCGGCCGCACCATCGACGTCCCCTGCGCTTTCGTGGCTGGCAAGGCCGACTGGGGCACGTACCAGGTTCCCGGCGCGCTAGAGGCGATGCAGGACACCGCGTGCAGCGATTTCAGGTTTCTCCGGCTGATAGACGGCGCCGGTCACTGGGTGCAGCAGGAGCAGCCGGCAGCGACCGTCGACGCCCTGCTGGACTTCTTCGACACCACCGAATGACGCAAACGCCGGCCGCGTTCAGTCGCCGAGCGCGTCGGCAAGACCGACGAGACCGTCGGTGCAGATATCCCAGTCCCCGGACGGTGCGAGGTTTTCCTCGTGACCGGGCCCGAACTCGTGGGGCCTGAGAATGAACGCGGTGCGGAAGCCGAGTGCCGCCGCCGCCTCCAGGTCACTGTTGTGGGCCGCGACCATCATGCAGTCGGCAGGCTCGAGCCCCAGGTGCGCGGCGGTGGCGAGATAGGATTGCGGCTGCGGCTTGTAGGCCCTTGCCGTTTCGGCGCCGAGGATGGCGTCCCAGGGCAATCCGGCACGTTTCGCCATGTTGACCATGAGCGCGATGTTGCCGTTCGACATGGTCGCGATGATCCGGTCTGCCCTGAGGCGCGTCAGGCCGGGGACCGAATCGGGCCACGGGTCGAGCCTGTGCCACGCCCGCGACAGGTGCGCGACCTCGTCTTCCGCGAGCTCCGGGAAGCCTTGACGCGCAAGCAATTCGTCGAGGCTTTCGCGATGGAGCGTGTCGAGGATGGTCCACGGCCGCGCGCCGGATCTCACCTGCTCGAGCGATGGCTGGTAAAGCCCCCGCCAGGCGTCGGCGAATTCCGGCCAGTCGGCGGCGAGGCCGTTCCGCGCCCCGAAATCCCGCAATTCGCGAATGACGCCACTGCGCCAGTTGACCACGGTGCCGAAAACGTCGAAGAGGAGCGCGCGGGGTGCTGGAGAGGTCATGGCATGTGGTCCTGGCTCTTGGGGGTCCGGGATGGAACCCCGCTTCGCGCGACCCGTCAAGCGGGGCAAGGGCCCAGCCGGCCGGTCAGGCGACGAGCCGGCGTGCGGCGTCGCGCATGTGTGTCAGCAGGCTGTGGACGATCTCCAGCTCCGCGTCGTCGGGATAGACCACGTAGGCCGGGTAGGAGAAGACCGGCGCGCCCGGCACGGGCCGGAGGCTTTCCGCCGCCCCGTCGGGCGACAGCAGCCGCCGCGGCACGTAGCCCGACGCGCCGGTTTCCGCGAGGTACTGGAGGGAGAGCGATCCCAGTTCCAGATAGGTTCCGGGCATGGATATGTCGGGGAAATTGAGCGCGTGGTCGGCCCGGAACTCGGGACCCCAGTCGATCAGGACGTAGTTCTCCCCGGGCCCGCCCCTGTCCTGCGGATTGCCGGACACGAGCACGATCTCGTCCTCGAAGAGCATTTCGACCTGGAAACCGGGCCGGCCCTGGGGGGTGTACATCACGCCGAGGTCGAGCACGCCGTCGATCAGTCCCTGCATCAGGCTGTCGGAAAACCCCATCTGGGCGCGCATCGCGAATTCGGGCGCGTCGCGCCGCATGCCGGCCAGCCAGCGCACGAGAAAGCCGTCCCAGAGACTGTACTGCGCGCCGATGGTCAGCGCGGCCTCGTGGCCCTCCGGCAGTGCGGATTCCAGCCGCGCATGCGACCAGATGCGCACCATGGCCTGGGCATGTTTCTGGAACCTCAGACCCGCGCGGGTGGGTGCCGCGCCGGCCTTGCTGCGGTCGAAAAGGCGGGTTCCCAGCCGTTCCTCCAGCGTCCGGATGCGCGCGGACACCGTCGACTGGGTCACGAACACCCTGTTGGCCGCTTCCAGAAAACTGCCGGTTTCCACCACCGCAAGAAAGGTGCGGGCTAGGTCGACATCCATCGGATCATCTCCCGTTGGCCGACTCGCGCGGCGTTTGTCATGTCCGGCCTATTTATCGGCTTTGTCGATATTAAAATACAATAATATTCGCTATACGAAGAGATAAATCGGTCCTACATATGCGTTCGTCGATGTCGAAGACGTCGAGAGAACAGGACGAACCCCATGAAAACGAGCAAATCCGGCAAGAGCTGGAACCCGGACAAACCGGCAGCCGCAGCCAAGGCGCCGGCGAAATCCGCCCAGCCCCACAAACCCGCGTCGCCCGCCAGGCGCACGGCCCCCAAATCCAAATGACCAACCCGGATTCGGACACCCGAACCGCACACAGGAACCAAACGATGCGTACCAATGTCTTTCTTTCCGCCCTTGCCGCCACGGCCCTCTTCGCCGTTCCGGCCCAGGCGCTCACCCTGACCAACGAAGACGCCGCCACCTATGAAGTGGAAGTCGTTCAGGGCCAGGGCGGCCAGTCGGCCGACATGATGGAACTCGAAGCCGAGCAGAGCCTGGAAGGCCTTTGCGAAGACGGCTGCACCCTTCGCCTCAACACCGGTGCTGAACAGGATTTCGCCGGTGACGAGAACGTGATCATTCGCGACGGCGCCTTCGTCATCGCCGAATAGTTCCGCAGTCAGGGGGGACATAACGGCCCCGGGAGGGGGGCCGGTCCCCCCTGCGGAGGTATCGCGGACGGCTCACCACGCTGCCCCCGCAATCACGACCATCCGCGATACGCAACGAACGCCCGGCCAATCCCCTCGGCCGGGCGTTTGCGTTTGCGCGTATCCGTTTCAGTCGAAACGCGACGTTTCGCGAAGATCGCCGGACTGCCAGATGTAGAAGACCGCAAGCGGCAGATCCGCGGTGCGGAAACCGTGGGTCCGCATCGAGGTCACATGAACCGCCTCGCCGGGCTTGCGGACCCGGGGTGGCTCGCCGGCGAGCCTGAATTCCGCCGCACCCGCGAGAACCACGTAGACCTCCTCGGCACCATGGCGGTGGGGTGGATAATCGATGTCGGGCCCCCAGATCCCGATCCCCGCACGAACCTTCTCGCTGACGAACGGGCCCCATTTCCCGATGACCTCGGCGAACCCGTAGCCGGACAGCATGTCCTCTCCGACGAGGTTGTCCGCCCGCGTGTAGCTTTGTTCCCACTTGCGGGACTGCCGTTCGCGCGCGAACGCCGCGAGCAGACCCCGCGTCCCGGGCACGGTGAGATCGAGCAGGCCCGGAAGAGCGTCGCTGACCGGACGGTGAAACGGCGGGACCGGAACATGCTCCTGCCCCCACGTGGTGACCGCATCGGCAAAGCGCGCGACGGCGGGATCCCGGCTGCCGGCGACATGGGCCAGTATGGCGTCGAGCAGTCGCCCGTCGGCGGCATCATCCGCATGCATGCAGGTCTCCCAAAAGTCCGCCCGACCGCCGGTCACACGGCAGCATCGTCCGCGGGCTGTTCCCGTCAGGCGCGGGCGCGCAGGCGCATCTTGATGGGACCTTCGCCATGGCCATGCACGAGCTGGAGCACATAGGGATTGCCCGACTCCTCGATCTCGTCGACCGGTCCGCTCCAGACGATTTCGCCTTCGTTCAGCATGAACAGATAGTCGTAGGCCTGGGTCGCGGCAGCCATGTCGCTGGTGATCGACAGGACGGTGGCGCCGATATCCCGGATCGAATCGTCGATGAGGCGGTTGATCGTCGCCGTTGTGATGGGATCGAGCCCGGCGGTGGGTTCGTCAAATAGCAAGAGCGACGGCCCGCCCGCCAGGGCCCGCGCGATTCCCACGCGCTTCTGCATGCCGCCCGAGATTTCGGAAGGCAGCAGGTCTCCGGTGCTCGGCGGCAGGTGGACCATCGCGAGCTTGGATATGGCGATCTCGCGGGCTTCGTCCCGGTCCATGCCCTGGACCTGGATGAGCTTGAACGCGACGTTCTCCCAGACGGTGAGGCTGTCGAAAAGCCCGCCCTGCTGGAACAGCATCCCGACGGATTCCATGAACGTGGAGTGGTCTGCGTGGCCGGTGACCGGCACTGGCGCGCCATCGATCTCGATCCTGCCGGCGTCCGGCCGGTAGAGACCCGCCAGGCATTTCATCAGGACGGTCTTGCCGGACGCGGCCGGCCCGATCAGCACCGACTTGCGGTCGCGCGGCACGTCGAGATCGACACCGCGCAGAACTTCCTTGTCACCGAACCGCTTGTGAAGGCCGGTGACCCGGATCTTGCTGGAATCTTCTTGCGTCATCGGCTGGTCACGCCCCGGCTTGCGCTCATCGTCCTGTCCGTCTTGTAGGGGCCCGCCGGGCCGATTGCAACAATCGCCTCGGGCCACAGGTTTCCGTCAACTGCCGGAAAACGCGACATCGATCCGGATCAGCGCTTCCACGCACTGAACAGGGCCTGGCCTGCGAGCATCCAGTGCATGTCGACATCGGTGAAGCCCGCTTCGCCCAGCCAGTCGAAATGCTCGCGCACGGCGGAGGGCTTGTCCACCGGATCGGGCGCCTCGTCGTGAAAATGATTCCACCCGGCCGCGGAGAACCGTTCGTACGCCGCCAGCGTCCCGTCCCGCGCCTGCGACCGGCGCCTGGTCTCCTCGTCCCACATGCGCGCGGCGATCCCGTCGCCGAGGCGTGTCGCCGGACGGATGACATCCGCCAGGACGAACACGCCGCCCGGGCGCAGTGCCCGGTGAATGTCGGCGAAGAGGGTGCGTTTTCCGCCCCCGTCGAGATGGTGAACGGCAAGGGATGAGACGACCGCGCGCAATTCGCCGTCATAGGTGCGCCAGTCATCTGCCGCGAGGTCGAAGAGCCTAGTCTCGAGGCGGGCCGGATCGCCCGCGGTCCGGCGGGTTTCCTCGAGCATGCTTTCGGATCCGTCGCACGCGATCACGGTTGCGCCCGGCAGGGCGTCGAGGAGGGCCCTGGTCCACAGGCCCTCGCCGCTGCACAGTTCGAGGATCGGGCCGTCGGCCTGCGCTCCGGCGACAAGTTCGGTGACGATCGCGATCTGGCGTTCGCGGTCAGGCACGGCGACGGACGACAGCTCGCGGTAGACCTCGCTGTCCTCTTCCGTCCATGCAGGGTCGGTCTGTGTTTCGCTGGTCATCGCGGGAATAGAGCCTGAACGGCGCCATCCCGCAAGCGGTTCATCCGATCGGCAGGCCGTCGTCCCGGGAGATCGCGATGGCGCAAGACCGGGGCACGTTTTCGCCTCCGTCGGGGAAATGGCTGTCGCCGCCCTTTTCTCCGGGGTGCTGGATGCCCACGAAGAGGGTCGCGCGGTCCGGCGACCAGGCGAACCCCGTCACTTCGGCCTGTCGCGGCCCCACCATGAAGCGCCGGATCTCCGCCGTTTCCGGGTCGGCGACCAGCATCTGGTTGTTGCCCATTCCGGCGAAGTCCTTCTCGTTCCCGTAGTTCCCGTCGGTCTGGATCCACAGGAGCCCGTTGCTGTCGAAGGCGAGACCGTCGGGCGAATTGAACATGTTGCCTGCGTCGACATTCGCGGAACCGGCATATTCATCCTGGTGAACGGTCGGGTTGCCGGCGAGCACGAACAGGTTCCAGGCGAAACCGGCCGCCGTGTGATCGCCGCCGTCGGGAATCCACCGGACGATCTGCCCGTAGTGGTTCACCTTTCGGGGATTGGCGCCGTTGACCGGTGTGGCGTCGCCGCCCGCATTGGGCTTCACGCCGCGGTTCTTGTTGTTGGTGAGGCAGCAATAGACCTCGTTGCGCAGGGGATTGGCGGCAACCCATTCAGGCCGGTCCATCGTCGTCGCCCCGACAGACGACGCGGCCATCCGGGTCCGGATCCGGATTTCGGCCTCCGTCGCCATGCCCGTCGCCGCAGGCGTGAGCGCGATCCATTCGCCGCGCCCGTCGTCCGTGAATCTGGCCGCGTAGAGCGTGCCGTTGTCGAGCAGACCGGACGGGTCTCCGCCCGGGACATAAGCCTGATCGCTGACATAGCGGTAGAGGAACTCGCCGCGTTCGTCGTCGCCCATGTAGACGACGACACGGCCGGACCGGGAAAGCACCACTTCGGCGTTTTCGTGCTTGAAGCGTCCCAGCGCCGTCAGCTTGCGCGGCGTGGCGGAGGGATCCCACGGGTCGATCTCGACGACGTAGCCTGCACGGTTGGGTTCGTTGGGATGCCTGGCGATATCGAAACGCTCGTCTGCGGCCGCCCAGCCGTACCCCCAGTCCTTGTGGCCGACACCGTATCGCTTCTGGTCCGGCGAAAGCGCCAATTGCGGGTCGGAGGACGAGAAATAGCCGTTGAAGTTTTCCTCGCAGGCCAGGTAGGTGCCCCAGGGCGTGCGGCCGCTGCCGCAGTTGTTGAAGGTCCCGCGCGCGAGGGCGCCCGCACCGTCGGCGGCTGTCTTCACAAGGTCATGGCCGCGCGCCGGACCTGAGATCGCGATCGGCGTGTCGGCGGTGATCCGCCGGTTCAGCGGCGAATCCTTGAGCGTGCGCCAGCGGCCCTGGCGGCGGGCGACCTCGACCACCGTCACGCCGTGCGCGGCCTTGGACTTGCGGATGTCGTCGGGCGTCTCGGCCTTCTTCGACGCACGGTTGCCGTGGAGGATATCCCGGTTGGCGTACTCGTTGTTGACGAGAAGCACGTGCCGGTTGCCGCGGGAGAACAGGACCATGCCGTCATTGTTGTCGCCGAAGGATCGTTCCTGGCTCGCTCCGGTCCCGCGGCTGGCCTGGTCGAATTCAGGGACCTCGGACCACAGGGGATCCCCCCAGCGCGTAACCACATGCCAGGAGTATCCCTCCGGAAGCGTGACCGTGTCGGCGGTGCTTGCCGGCACGGGCGCAAACGAGAGCCGGCTGGAGCTTGCCCGGGCCGGGCGCAGGCCACCGGCGCCGGCGATGAACGCGGCGGCGCCCCAGGCAACCGTTCCGCGCAGCACGTCACGGCGCGACAGGGACCGCTCCACCAGTTCCTCGAACCCGGTGGGCTCGGGACGCGGTGCGCGGACTTCGTCGAACTCGTCGAAGGAAAGCTCTCGTGCGTCGTGTCCGGTCATCGAACGTCTCCCGATTTTATCCTGACGGAAACGCTCGCGCACATCCACGACAGGCCGATTACGGTGATGTGACGATATTCAGACGGCGGCCACGTGGGCGTCGACGACACGCTGCAGAAGCGGCGCGTAGTGAGAAAACGCGGGCGTCGTGACGCCGGGGTCCTTGCCTTCGTCGTCCCAGTGACGGACCTGGAGGATCGCCGGCAGGTTCGCGTGACGGGAAAAGGACGCAACCTCGTCCGGGTTCATGGGACCGCCCTGCAGGGCGAGCGTGTGGACCGATGCTTCGGAAAGCCGGGCGAAGTAGTCGGGATCCGTTGCGCACAGATAGCGTTTCGCCGCCACATGATGGCGCACGCAGTCGGTGACGATGTCGGGAAAGAACCGTTCCAGCACCCGCGCGCCGGCTTCGTCGTGCCGGTTGTCGATACCGCGTTCCAGCGCGTCGTCGGGAAACTCGTTGGTGTAATGGCCGATATCGTGGAGCAGCGCGGCGGCGACGATCTCGTCGTCCGCGCCGGCCTGTTCGGCGAGTTGGGCACCCTGCAGCATGTGCTGCGACATGGTGACCTGCTCGCCGAGATAGGAATCCGCACCGCGGCGTTCGAAGATGTCCGCGATGAAGGCGACGATGTTGTCCGGCGTCAGCGTGGCGAAGTCGTTTCCGGTCATTCAGCGGCCTCGGCGTAGCGGGAACCCAGAACGGAGAGCGTGGACAGCAGACCGTCCCGGTCGGCGTAACACCCCTGGAGCCAGCGCGATCCGCTGCCGGAGTATCCCTTGCGGGCATGCAGAACGCGGGTGTTGTCGACGATGAAACTGTCGCCCGGGTCGAGCCGGAAAGTCACCTGCATGTCCGGATCGTCGATGATTTCGGCGAACCGGCGGTAGGCTGCGTAATAGGCCTGCATGTGATCGTAGGGCACGTCCGTGATGGCGGCGGCGGACCGGTTGTTGAACCGGATCCCGATCAGTTCGCCGTCCGGCGCCAGTTCGATCATGGGACGGCGGGAGGACAGATGGACGTCGCCTCGTCCCGCATATTCGAAGCGGGCGCAGTGGTTCGCGAGGAGGTCGAAACCGTCCGGGTCCTCGTCCCGCAGCCGTCGGGCGGCCCGGAAGCCGTCGACCACCATGTTTTCCCCGCCTTTCGCGGAGCTCTCGAGACAGTAGAGCACCTGGAGCGTCGGCACGGGATCGCGGTAGGGATTGTCGGTGTGGGCCTGGAGTCCCAGCCCGGTATAGGCGAGGTTCTCCGGGTTGACCTCCGTGCGCACCTCGAACCAGCGCCCGTAATTGGTTTCCCGGACATAGCCGAACAACCCGGCCACCTTCATCAGCGCACCGCTCTCGACGGGCCCGCCGAGCAGCCTGCCGAAGCCGTATCGGCGCACGTCGCCGAGCCAGCGGCACAGCGCCTGACCGTCGTCGCTCACGTCGTCGAACCGCGCATCGGGCAGAACGCCGCTCCCGGCGTCCCATGTTTCCACCTCCTGCGGCAGCCATCCGTGCGACCCATCGGTTTCGCGGTCATAGGCGTGCGCGGCCAGCCAGTCGAGGCTGAAGGAGACGGCCTTGCCTTCCGGCGCGAACACGACCTGCACGGTCCCGTCGCGGACGACGGCTTCCGAGATGCAGGTGTCGACCGGGATGTCGCCCAGTGCGATCAGCCGCTGCCCGTTGCCCGGGTCGCGCGTTTCGGGATCGGGGGCGTTGTCACGCAGCCAGATGGCGTGAAACCGCGCCTTGAGAAATGCGGTGTCGACCGCGAGCGCGCGTCCGCCGTCGATGATCTCGGCCCTGTCCATGATGTCCTCGCCGGTTGAAGTTTCTCCGATCACTCTTTCCAACGACCGGGCGGGAATACAACAGCTAAAATTTCATTCGGTCCCCTCAGGCTGGAGGAAACGCGTCGTCGATCAGGACGCCCGCGGCCACCTTGGCGTCCTCGGCGTGGTCTCCGGCCCGCCCGATATGGGTCGTCACGATGGCGCCCTCCATCAGCAGGACGAGACGCCGCGCGAGCGCATCCGGCCCCTGTGCGCCGGCCTGGCGGGCAATGGCGGCGACGAAATCCGCCAGGTCCTGCTTGTGCTCGGTCGCCTGGACGTGAATCGGATGCGCCATGGCCGGATATTCCGCGGCCGCCTTCATGAACATGCATCCGCAGAACTCCGGTGCGCGGAACCACTCTCCGAGCGCGTCGAATATGGCGAGCAACCGGTCCCGCGGATCGTCGGCCGCGCTTTCCACACGGCGAACCAGCCAGTCCCGGAACCGCTCGTTACGCAGCTGCAGCGTCGCCGCGATAAGATCCTCCTTGGTGCGAAAGTGATTGTACATGGAGGTCTTGGAAATGCCGGTCTCCTCGGCGAGACGGTCCATGCCCGTGGCGTGAAACCCGTTGCTGTAGAAGGCGTCGAGCGCCTTGCTGACAAGTTCGTCACGAACAGACGGGCGCATGGCCAGCTCCTTCCAGTTCGGAAAATCCACCTGAAATCAACGGCATGGCGGAAACGGGATGCGGATCCGGCGCGCCTGCCGTGATTCTTTCTTTCGTTGCCTTGAATATATTGACCGATCTGTCCATATTCAATCTCAATGTTGACCGATCTGTTTAACTAGAACGAAAAGGACAGCCGACAATGGCCCGCGCTTTCGCCGAGATCGCCTTTACTCCCTCCGTTCGCGCCGAGCAGGCGCGCATGGGATCCGCCGAGGCCTATGGCGGGTTTCTCGACCCGGACGCCGACGCGCGCGACCGCCTCGGCTCCGACGAGGCGGCATTCCTGCGCCAGCGCGACGGGTTCTATCTGTCCACGGTAACCGCGGGTGGCTGGCCCTATGTCCAGTTCCGCGGCGGCCCGCGCGGTTTTCTCAAGGTCCTCGACGAAACCTCGCTCGCCTATGCCGACTTTCGCGGCAACCGGCAGTATCTCAGCGTCGGGAACCTCGCGGACAATGACCGCGTCGCCATCATCGCGATGGACTATCCGAACCGCCGCCGGCTCAAGCTCTGGGGCCGCGCCCGCAGCGTCGGCGTCGACGACGACCGTGAACTGGTCGAGGCCCTGCATGACCCGTCCTACCGGGCAAGGCCCGAGCGTGCGGTGGTGATCTCGGTTGCCGCGCTCGACTGGAACTGCCCCGCGCATATTCCCCAGCGCTTCACGATCGAGGAGTTCGATGCCGGGGTGAACGGGCTCATGCAGGAGAACGAGCGCCTGCGCGAGGAGAACCGCCGGCTGCGAGAGACCGCGGCCGGCTGATCCGGCGGCCCGGCATGGACAGCCGGGCCCGGAGCCTGCATCGTGTCGCCCGGACAACCGGCGGGAGAACGGGACACGATGAAGATCACCTCTGTACGCGCGTGGCCCCTCGAGGCGCCGATAGACGCTCCTTTTGCCTTTTCGCAGGCCTGGGTCGACCGGCGGGTCGGCCTCGTCGTGGAAATCGGCACCGATGCGGGGCTGACGGGCTGGGGCGACTGCATCGGGCCGCCTCTGCCCAATGCCGCGATCGTGGAGACCGCCTACGCCCCGCGGCTGCTGGACCGCGACCCGCTGGCGGGAGACGCGATCTGGGAGGATCTGCACAACGCCCTGCGCGACCATGGCCAGCGCGGCCTGGCAATCGAGGCGCTCTCGGCCGTGGACATCGCGCTGTGGGACATTCGCGGCAAGCATTTCGGCGCGCCTGTTCACCAGCTCATGGGCGGACCGGTGCGCGACAGGGTGCGCGCCTACGCGACCGGACTCTACCGGCGGTCGGACGACCGGGCGGAGAACCACGCCATGCTGCGGGACGAGGCGCTGGGTTATCTCGACGCCGGCATGACGGCGATGAAGACGAAGCTCGGCTTCGGCTTCGCCGACGACATGGCACTGGTCGAGATGCTCCGCGAGACCATCGGGCCGGACTGCGAGCTTTATGTCGACGCCAATCACGGGTGCGACGTCGTGCAGGCGAAGAAGCTGGCGCTCGCCATGGAGGCCTTCGACATCGGGTGGTTCGAGGAACCGGTGGCACCGGAGAACCTTGAAGGATATGCCGAGGTGCGCGCCTCGACGACCATCCCGATCGCCGGCGGGGAGACCTGCTACACACGACACGACTTCCGGCAGGTCATCGCGGCGGGCGCGATGGACATCCTGCAGCCCGACACCGGCATGTGCGGCGGGCTGACCGAGGCCAAACGCATCGCCGACTACGCCTGGGCGCATGGCGTGCGCGTCAACCCGCACACCTGGGGGACCGGCATCGGGCTTGCCGCCGCCCTGCACTATCACGCCGTCCTGCCGACGACCGCGCCCGGTTTCGGCGCACACCAGCCTCTGCTGGAATACGATTCGACGCCGCACCCGTTCCGGCAGGATCTGCTAGCGGACCCGATCCGGGTCGAGGACGGCATCGCCTACGTGCCGGACGGGCCCGGACTCGGCATCGAAGTCCGCCGCGACGTCCTCGAGAAATGGGTCATGCGCCGCTGAAACCTATCGCGCCGGCGGACCCCAGGGCTCGCTCAGGGATTGTCGACCGTGGCGATCCAGGGCTTGATGTCGACCAGTGGGGTCCCGTCGATGCAGTCCATGGCGTCGACCGTGAGGCGGCCTCCGGCCTCGTCCACCGCGACGAGATCCACCACGGCCATGGCGACCGGATTGGGCCGCACGGGCGAGCGCAGGGCGAAGACGCCGGTCGGTTCGGGGCGGTGTCGCGGGGCCTGCACGATCAGGTCGCGGCGCGCGGCATGCATCCAGTAGAGAAGAACTATACGGTCGCCGGCGCGCAGCCCGTCGAGGCCCGCCCGGTAGGCGGCATCGACCTCGACCGTGGCCGGCCGCCCGCGTTCGCGGGCCCTGGCAAGATTCTTCGGGCAGTCGGCACGGGTCTTCCAGGGCGTGCGGATGCGGCCGATGAAGACGACGCCCGCGTCGGGCGCGGCCAGGGCGGGGTCGGCGTCGAGGGCACGCTCTCCCTCCCGCGGCCCGAAGCCGTCGTCCTCACGCCCCTTGTCCATGACGGTCCTATTCCGCCGGAACCTCGAGGCCCACCGGGCAGGTCACGCCCGTTCCGCCCAGACCGCAATAGCCGGCCGGGTTCTTCGCCAGGTACTGCTGGTGATAGTCCTCGGCGAAGTAGAATTCGGGCGCGTCGAGGATCTCGGTGGTGATCGCGGGATAGCCCTGGCGGGCAAGCGCGTCGGCATAGGCGGCTCGGGACGCTTCGGCGGCATGGCGCTGGGCCGGCGTGGTAACGTAGACGCCGGACCGGTACTGCGTGCCGACGTCGTTGCCCTGGCGCATGCCCTGCGTCGGGTCATGGCTTTCCCAGAACACCTTCAGGAGATCCTGCACGGACACCTTCGCGGGATCGTAGACCACGAGCACCACCTCGTTGTGGCCGGTGCGCCCGGAACAGACTTCCTCGTATGTCGGGTTGGGCGTCTGGCCGGCGGTATACCCCACGGCGGTCACGTGGACGCCGTCAAGGCTCCAGAACTTGCGTTCCGCGCCCCAGAAACACCCGAGCCCGAAGATGATCGTCTCAAGCCCCTCGGGATAGGGGCCCTTGAGCGGGACACCGCTGACGAAATGGGTTTCGGCGGTGGCAAGAGCTTCGCCGCGGCCGGGCAAGGCTTCGCCGGCTGCGGGCATTTCGGTTTTCTTGGTGAACAGGGAGAACATCGGATTTCGCTCCGTAGATGTGGCCGCGGGGCCTGTCGCGGCGATGATAGCAGCCCGGCGGACGCGCGCAATCGCGCGGTCAGGACCGGCGCAGGTTGCCGACCAGGATGAGCAGCAGGCCGAGGCCGGCGAAACCGACCCAGGTCGGCCATTGCAGGATGGTCAGGAAGACGGGGTCCCAGAGACCGGGCAGAAGATAGCGTTCGATCACGGCCTGGGTGAGGTTGAGGCTTTCCGCGTCGATCGTGAACCAGTCCTTGCCGAGCGGCGTCAGCACCAGTTTTTCCGCCGAGGTGGTCAGGACGGCGTCACGTGCACCGGCGACGATGGCGACGATGAGGGCGACCGCCCCCAGGAGTCGAAATACGATCATCAGGTTCCTTTCCGCAACCGGCCCTTCGTCCCGGCCGGAGACATTGGCGGTCCAATCTGGCGCAATTGAGCCAGCATCGGGCCGATTACCCTGAACATACGCCCCATCGGGGCAGAACATGGGCATTTACCGCCGAATGAGCAAGTCCCCCGGCATGACAATTTCGTAAGGCCCCGTGCGCGCGACGGCCATGTCCGGCCATGCAAATTCATCGCTTGCGCCCCGGGGGCGCATGAGTATAGTGCCGCTCGGATCAAGGAGAGGTGGCCGAGTGGTCGAAGGCGCACGCCTGGAACGCGTGTAGGCGGGCAACCGTCTCGAGGGTTCGAATCCCTCTCTCTCCGCCAGCATCCCTTTCATCAAAACCTGTCACGGTCAGCGCCCCGCCACGGGAGCGGGCTTTTGCTGGCGCGTGTCGGTGCGATCACGGGGCGGAATCCGATTGCAACCGGCAAGCGGATATGCGATCACACCAACCGATTTCATAACGCAAGCAGATGTGAGGAATCGGAATGAGACGGCTGGTCGCGTGGAACCTGATGTCGCTCGACGGGTATTTCGAAGGCACGTCGCCGTGGTCGCTGGACTTCCACCTCACGGCATGGGGCGACGAACTGGAGGCGTTCTCCCTGCGCCAGGGCGAGGAAATCGGCACCCTGCTCTTCGGGCGGCGGACCTATGAGGGCATGCGCGACTACTGGCGCTCGGAGACCGGACCGATCGCGGAGATGATGAACTCGATCGAAAAGGCCGTCGCGTCCAGGACCCTGTCGGAGGCCGACTGGCACAATACGCGACTGCTCGCCGGGGACGCCGCGGAGCATGTCCGGGCTCTCAAGTCCGAGGATGGCGGGAAGGACGTCTTCGTCTTCGGCAGCGCGGACCTGCTCGGCTCGCTTCTGGCCGACGGGCTCGTCGACGAATACCGCCTCTGCATCGCGCCCGTCGTGCTTGGCGCCGGCAGTCCCCTGTTCAGGAACGACGGCATCCGCAAGGATTTCACCCTGCTCGACACGCGGGCGCTCCGAACGGGCGGCGTGATCCTGCGCTACGCCCGGGCCGACGCGGCCGGCTAGCTTGCCTCCCCACGCATGTGCGTATCCGGCGTCGGCCGGTAGACGCTTGTGGCCGTCGTCTGGTTCCGGTCCTGGCTGGGCGGGATGCCGAAGCGCCTGCGGTAGGCGCGGGAGAAGGCCTCGACGGAGCCGTATCCGGTGGCGACGGAGATTTCCGTCAAGGTGAGTTCCGTCTGCTGCACCAGCTGGTGGGCCCGGGCGAAACGGGCCTCGCGCCAGGCGCCTCCCAGCGGGCGGCCCTCGACGGCGCGGAACCGTCGCTGCAATTGCCGCAAGGAGATCCCGAGTTCATGCGCAAGAGCCGCGCAGTCCCCGGTCTCGTCGAGACGTTCTCCGATCAGGGCGAGGGCCCGCTGCACGACTGGGTCGCCCGGCCGGCGGCCCGTGTACCCAGCGGTTCGCGGCCCCGTCGCCGGATGCGGCGCCAGAAGGTGCCGGGCCACCTCCCCCGCGATGGTATCCGTCGCATGCCGGGCGATCAGCGCGAGCATGAGATCCAGGGTGGCGGATGCCCCGGCGGAAGAGACGAAACGG
This sequence comes from Hyphomicrobiales bacterium, assembly GCA_965227875.1. Taxonomy (GTDB): domain Bacteria; phylum Pseudomonadota; class Alphaproteobacteria; order Rhizobiales; family JAJFHC01. Next base: position 2,456,930 of record OZ245783.1, on the reverse strand, counting down.
CCATCGGTCAGGGTGCGGGCCGGCTCGGCGATGACGCGGGGGAAGCGCTCGCGAAAGCCGTCGGCATTGTACCAGTGCACGGCGACACGCCGTCCGTCGAGCAGGCCGGCGGCGGCGAGCACCTCGCTCCCGGTTTCGATTCCGCCGATCACCGCATCGGAGCGCGCGACCCGGCGAAGCCACCCGAGGAGCCGCTCGTCCGTCCCGGTTCGGCGGGTGTCGAAGCTTGCCAGGAGGAGGACCGTGTCGGGCCCGTCGTCCGGCCCGAGAGGGGCGTCCACCGGAACGGACACGCCGGAACTCGTGGGCACGGCCAGCCCGTCCACGGACAGGGTGCGCCAGCCGAAGGTCTGCTCGCCGAGCAGCCAGTTGGCGATGAAAAGCGGTTCGGTGACGGCCGGCAGGGACAGGTGCGAGAAGCCCGGACTGAGCACGATGGCGACCTCATGGCGTTCCGGCACGGCTGCTGTTCCAGACCTGGAGATGTCAGAACGCGTCATCGTCTTGTCCTGTTCTGCATGATCTGTCGTTTACTATCATACTCAGCGGCATATGAAATCCGGCGTTCTGCTTTTTTGTCCTTTGCATATGGAGTTAGCCGGCCAGTGCGAACCACCGGCGTGTCGCGCATGATCAGACATACGGGTTGCTTTCCGGATAGGCTTTCGCATCTCGAAACGGGAGGACGCCATGAACGAACACAATCTGACCTGGGATCACAGCGACCCCATCTCGGGCGAAACGATGCCCGCACCGTTTTTCTTCGACCCGGGCGTGTTCGCCGAGGAACGCGCGCGCATCTTCCTGCGCTCGTGGCATCTCGTGGGCCATGTCAACGAGTTCGCCGAGCCGGGCAGCTACATCGTGCAGGACATTTTCGAGCAGTCCGTGATCGTGATGGCCGGTCAGGAGGGCGGCATCCAGGCGATGCACAATGCCTGCCGCCACCGCGGCAACCGCCTGCTCACCGAACGCCGCGGCAAGCTCGGCGGCGTCCTGCGCTGTCCCTATCATTCCTGGTGCTACAACCTCGACGGCGGCCTGCGCGCCGCACCGCGCACCGAGGCATTGCCCGGTTTCGAAAAAGCCGAGTGGGGCCTCAAGCCGGTGCGCATGGAGATATTCGCGGGCTGGGTCTTCGTGACCCTCGACGAAGAGGCGAAGCCGCTCAGCGAGATCGCCGACGGCGCGGAAGAGCAGATGCGGCGCTACCTGCCCGATCTCGACAATGTCGAACTGGTCGAGGAGACCGACGTCATCGTCGAGGCCAACTGGAAGGTGATCCACGAGAACTCGATCGAGGGCTATCATTTCGACCTTTCCGGCCCGGTGCACAAGGACCTCGCCGCCCTGATCGACTTCACCGGCTACCGGCTGACGCCCTACGGGCAGTGGTGGACCTATATCGGGCCGCCGGCTTCTGGCGCGACCGAGGCCTACGGCGTGCCGCTCGAGGGGGCCACGTGGCAGACGGACTCATTCTTCAATATCGGGTTCTTCCCCAACACGACCTTCTACAGCTTTCCGTATACGGACATGATCGGAACCTTCATCATGATCCCGCTGGAACCCGAGAAGTCCCTGCTGCGGTTCGGCTACTACGCACCGAAGGGTCGGGCCGTGCCGGATGTCACCAGGGCCGCAATCCACTGGATGAACACCCAGCTCGGCCCGGAGGACATCGAGCTCAACGTTTCCAACCAGAAGGGACTGCACAGTTTCGGTTTCGGCAGCGGACGCTACCTGATCGACCCCGACCGGCCGCACGAAAGCGAGCACCTCGTCCACCACTTCCACCGGCTGTGCTACCAGGCCATCCGGGAATGAGCGCCCGCACCGCGGACCATGTGATCGTCGGCGGCGGGTCGGCCGGCTGCGTACTGGCCTCACGGCTGTCGGAAGACCCGGACCGCCGCGTACTGCTGCTCGAGGCGGGCCCGCCCGACCGCTCGTTCTGGCTCAGAATGCCCGGCGGGATCTCCCGCGTCGTGTGGGGCACGACGTATTCCTGGGCCTACCGGTCGGAGCCCGAGCCGCACCTGGGCGGACGGGTGCTCGGCCATCCGCGCGGCCGGGTGCTCGGCGGCTCGTCGTCGATCAACGGCATGGTCTGGCTGAGAGGACACCCCCTGGACTTCGACCGCTGGGCGCAGATGGGCGCCACGGGCTGGAGCCATGACGACGTGCTTCCCGCGTTCCGCAAGGCGGAGACGGCGCCGGTGGACGGGCCGGGCCGCGGCCGGAACGGCCCAATGCGCCTGACGCGGCCGCGCGACGATACGCCCCTGACGCGGGCATTTCTCGATGCCGGACAGCAGGCGGGCTATCCGCTGGCCGAAGACTTCAACGGTCCGGATCCGGAAGGCTTCGGCGTTTTCGAGCGGTCGACCCATGAAGGCCGGCGCTGGAGCGCTTCGCGGGCCTACCTGCCGCGCGACGTGCGGGCGCGGGAGAACCTGACGGTGAAGACGGGCGCGCAGGCCCTCGAACTGATTCTCGACCATGGCCGGGCCACCGGCGTGCGGTATCTCGAAGACGGACAGGTCCGCGAGGTCCGGGCGGACGCGGGCGTGATCGTGGCGGCGGGCGCCATAGGGTCGCCGCATCTCCTGCAGGTCTCCGGCATCGGTCCGGCCCGGACGCTCGAGAAGGCCGGGATCGCCGTGCAACACGACCTGCCGGGCGTCGGCGAGGACCTCAACGACCATCCCGACATCGTCCTGCAATGGGCCTGTCGCAAGCCGGTAACGCTCTTTCCCGTCACGCGGGCGCCACGGAACTGGATCGCCGGGGCGGAGTGGCTGCTGCGCGGCACCGGGCCGGCGGCGACGAACCATTTCGAGGCCGGCGCTTTCATCAGGAGCCGCCCGGACGTCGAACATCCGGACCTGCAATTCACCTTCATGCCGCTGGCGGTGGTGCCGGGGGGCACCGAGATCCTGCGGTCGCACGCCTTCCAGGTGCATATCGATCTCCTGCGGCCGTCGAGCCGCGGCCATGTCCGTCCCCGCTCGTCCGATCCGCTCGAGGCGCCGGCGATCACCTTCAACTATCTCGCCGACCCGCAGGACCGCGCCACCTTCCGGCGCGCGGTCGCCCTGTTGCGCGAGGTGATCGCACAGCCGGCGCTCGCAGGTTTCGCGGAGGGTGAGATCTATCCCGGGGCCGGGTTGACGGACGACGGTGCACTGGACGCGTGGATCGCGGAGACGATGGAGACCTGCTATCACCCGGTGGGCACCTGCCGCATGGGGGCCGCCGACGATCCCGGCGCCGTCGTGGACCCGACGTGCCGGGTCCGCGGGCTCGACGGACTTCACGTGATCGACGCCAGCATCATGCCGTCCATCGTCAGCGCCAACACCAACGCGGCGACCATCATGCTCGCGGAACACGCGGCCGGGCTTCTTCGCGGCGGCTCCGAAGATGCCGGCTCACCGGCACGCGAACTGGCGCTCGCCCTGGCCTGACGCTCACCCGCCGGGCAGCGGGCCCGCGCCGTTGTCGTCTTCGCCGTACACCACGATCTCGAACCCCTCTTCCGATCCCGGCGCCACGAAGTGGGCGGAGATCGCGTCGAACTGTTCGTCCGTCACCGTGAAAGGATGGCGCCCTTCGGCATTGCGCCGGCGCAGCCGGGCCCGGCATTCGTCTTCGGACACATCGAGGAAATGCAGACGGCACGCGCTGCCGGCCGTCCCGGCCACGTCCCGCATCCATTGTCTCGCCGCCACGGTGTTGGCCTGAAAATCGAGGACCACGGAGAGGCCCGACTGCAGGAGATCCACCAGATGCGGGGTCATCGCCGCGCGCAGGCGGGCCGAGCAGCGGACGAAGTCGGCGACCGATTTCATGTCGTCGCCGAAGAGCGTGCCGAGCCATTCGTCCTCCCGCACGACGACCGTCGCCGGGGACCGGACGAGCCGGTCCGCCAGCGTCGACTTGCCGGCACATATCCTGCCGGCAAGGACATGCAGCGTGGGTCTGTCGGGAGAAGTCATCGGCTCCACTCCACGTGAGAGACGGTCGCAACCGGGCCGGGCCGGGCCGGCGCCATCGGGGGTCACACGGTTCGTGGAGGGTTTAGACCGGGCCGGTCCTGAAGACCAGCCTCAGGGACCGGACCTGCCCCCGCTGGCCTACTTGCTCGCGAGAGTGGCGGTGTTGGTGGATTGGCCTTCGAGATCCGCGATCAGCGCCTTCATCTCCGCGATCTCGCGGCGCTGCGCCTTGATGATTTCATCGGCCAGTTTACGCACGCGCGGATCGGAGATCTTCGCGTTCTCGCTGGTCAGGATCGCGATCGAATGGTGGGGAATCATGGCTTGCATGTAATCGACGTCGTCCACGGTCGCCTGGCTCCGCACGAGGGCAAGCGCCGAGACAAACAGCACCGCCGCGCCGGCAAGAATGCCTGCGTTGATGCGGGCGTCCGGATACATGTCGAGCATCCACAGGAGCATGACGCCGGCCATGGCCGACATCATGAGCATGGTCATGAACAACCGTGTCTCGCTGAAGAGCATGTGATTGAAGATCTCTTTGCTGTTGAGATAGGTGATGGCGTACATCACCACCGCCGACGTCAGAAGCATCGCCGCGAAGCGCAGATAATTGTTCATGCCCGGTCTCCCGATTGTTGCCTGCCGTCAAGGCAACGTTTCGGGGCCCGGTTTCGTTCCCGGTCCGCCACTACGCGGTTGCAGCCGGCTCGGGCCGTCACTGCGTCGCGATGCGCCCCACCACCTCGACTTCTCCGTCCGCGTCCGGGCGCACGATCACCAGTTCGCCCGAGGCGGCGTATGTCCCGGCAAGGGCGCTGATGTTGACCTGGTGGGTGACGAGCACCACCGGGGTCGAGAGATCCTGCGCGGCGAGCCAGTCCTTCAGGGCGCGCGTCTGCGGTGCGCGGCGCTCGGTGCGGCGGAAGAAGGAATTGAGGGCGGGCAGGTCGCGTGCCGCTCCGAAACCGAGTTCGGCCGCGGTGTCGCGGCAGCGGCACCACTTGCTGGTGAACACCCTCGCCGCCGTAATGCCGTTGGCGCGCAGGCGTTCGCCGATCCGGCGCGCCTGGGCGCGGCCTTCGTCCGAGAGGTTGCGCTGGGTGCTGCAGTCGCCGATCGCGAATTCCGCCGGATCGCCGGTCCCGGGCGCAAGCGCGTGTCGCAGGAGCGCGACATGCCCGCCACCGCGAAGCGCCGCCCAGACGCCGGCCTCTCCGGCGGCCCTCGCCTGGTGGCCGTTGACGGCAAGAACCGTCATCCCGAAAATGATGACGGCGGTGAATGAAACCAGCCCGCGTGGCAAGAAGATCATCCGCATACCTCCCTTTCGTCCGACGGATGCACGCGGTGCAATATGTGTCGCGCGCGGCCCTTGCCAAGGGCAGGGCATGCCGCCGGCGGTCCCCGACCGCCGTTCCCACATACCGAATCGGGCGTTAGTATCCCAGCATGAGGAACGACGCGGGGACCGTGCAAGGCGGCGAACGTGCGGTGGACACCAGGAGAGGCGCCGACATGACACCAGAGGAAATCCTCGCACACGAACCGAGGGTGCTGACCGCGGAGCAGCGCGAACGCTATTTCGAAAACGGGTTCGTCAGCGTGCCCGGCCTGGTTCCGCAGGACACGCTGAGAACGCTGCAGGACGTCACGAATGACTTCTTCGAGAAAAGCCGGTCGGTGACGGCGTCGGACGACACGTTCGACGTGGCCCCGGAACATACCGCGGAGCGGCCCGTCCTGCGCCGGCTCAAGAGCCCCGATGCCCGGCACGCGGCCTACTGGGACTTCGCCACGGGACTGATGGCGGATGTCGCGGCAGACCTCGTCGGCCCCAACGTGGTGTTCCACCACGCGAAGCTGAACTTCAAGTGGTTCGACGCCTCGGACACGGTCAAGTGGCACCAGGACATCCAGTTCTTCCCGCACACGAACTACAACGTGCTGACCATCGGCTGCTACCTGGCGGATACGGACATGTCCAACGGCCCGCTGGCGGCCGTGCGCGGATCCCACAACGAGGACCTCTACGACCAGTATGACGGAGAGGGAAACTGGACCGGGATGCTGTCGGACGAAGACGCGGCCGGCGTGGACATGTCCCGGGTCGAGTACATGACGGGCCCGGCCGGCACGCTCACCATCCACAACGCCCGCACCCTGCACTATTCGCCATCGTCCAAATCGCCCGTGCCGCGGCCGCTGCTGCTGAACTGCTATACGTCGGCGGACGCCAAGCCCTACACCGCGCACCCCTCGCCGACCCGAAACACATACAGGCTCGTGCGCGAGGAACCCGTCGCCTGGGCCCACCACGATCCGCGCCCCTGCCAGATTCCGCCGGACTGGTCCAAAGGCTACACGTCGATCTATGCAGCGCAGGCCGGCGAGGACAAGTCGTCGGGCGGCATGATGTAGAACCGGAGACCGGACCGCCAGCAATGACGAAAATCACCCGAGTCACACTCACCGAGTTCACTTTCGGCGTGCCCGACATGGCGCTTTCGGCCGCAGCGGCCGGCGTCGGCAACATGGCCTACACCCGAGGCGCCACTCTCGAGGCGAAACGCTTCGCGGTCAGGATCGACACCGACGAGAGCATCGCCGGAGAGTATGTCGCCAACTGGGTCGGCACGCCGTCGGCCATGGCGCAGGCCGGCATGCTGGCGCCCATGATGGTGGGCCGCGACCCGTTCACCCGCGAGAAGATCTGGGATGACATGAAGCGCGAGGTGCGCGCCTATGACCACATGGGCCACGGGGTGCTCGACATCGCGCTGTGGGACCTGTGCGGCAGGCTCTCTGGCCTTTCGGTCAAGGCCATGCTGGGCGGCTGGCGCGACAGGCTGCCTGCCTATGCCAGCACCTATCACGGCCAGGAAACGCCGGGCGGCCTCGATACGCCCGAGGCCTTCGCCGACTATGCCGAGGCCTGCAAGGCACGCGGTTTCCACGGCTTCAAGATCCACGGCTGGATCGATGGTGACACCGACCGCGAGTGCGCCAACCTGCGTGGCGTGCGGGCGCGCGTCGGCGACGGCTGGCGCATCATGCTCGATCCGGCCAGCACGCTTCACACCTGGATGGACGCCCTTGCGGTGGGCCGCGTCTGCGACGAGATCGGCGCCTTCTGGTACGAAGATCCCTATCGCGACGCCTCGACATCACTCGAGGGTCACCGGCGGCTGCGCGAGAAACTCGCCACGCCGCTCCTGGTCACCGAGCACGTGCGCGGGATCGAGCTGAAGGCCGCATTTCTCGCCGGCGGCGGCTGCGACATGATCCACGCCGACCCGGAGTACGACATGGGCATCACGGGGGCGATGAAGCTCGCCCATCTGTGCGAGGCCATGGGAACGGACATCCAACTGCACGCCGCCGGGCCGGCCCACCGGGTGTGCATGTCGGCGATCCGGAACACCCATCTCTACGAGATGGCGCTGGTGGGACCCGGCATGGCGAACGTCATCGCACCGGTCTACACATGCGGCTATTCCGACCAGACCGAAGCGCTCGGCGACGACGGCTGCGTCCCGGTGCCGGACGGGCCTGGCCTCGGCGTGAGCTACGACCGCGGCTTCATCGAGGCCCACAAGACCGGCGAGATCGTCTGCGACGGCGCCTGAAGCGTCCTCTCGAGACCTGGCCGGACCTTCAGGGATCGATCAGCCGCGAAAGGTCGGTCGACACGGCCGCAGCGCCAAGCCCCGCGAGGGCCGACCAGCAGGCGTCCGCCCGGGCCTCGCCGAGCAGCGCGGCCGCCTTGGCGCGGACCTTGCCTTCCCGGACATCGGCGCCAAGCGGTGTCTCGATGTCATGAAACCCGTCCACCGTACTTCCGTCGCGGCGTTCGACCGTGACGCGGGCGGCGGTCTCCGGCAGCTCCGGGTCGGCCTCGACCCGGACGGTTTCGCGCAGGGCGGCGAGCCCCGGCTCAGTGCAGCTCTCGTCGGAATAGCTGTCCAGTGCGCCTGTATCCTCGCCGGCAAGCACCATGGCCGCGGTATGCCTGTAGCTGAACTTGGCCTCCAGCCCGGTCACGGGCGTGGGGATGTTGCAGACACTCAGGAAACGCGGAGGCACCGCCACCGTTACTCCCGCAACATCCTCCGCCGCAAGGCCGTGGGCCGCGCGAAGCTCGCCCAGCGCCTCGAGGACGGCGTGGGTGCCGTGGCAACAGGCGTGAAACTTGTGCTGCACGGTCTCGAAGACGAAGGCTTTGCCGAGCGGCGGTTCGCCGAGCGCGCCCTCCTTCATTTCGCCCGCATGGGTCGCGGCCAGCCCCTGTTCGCATTCCAGACCGTCGGGACGGGAGACGAAGCCTGACGCGGCCAGCAGTGCCGCCTCGACGCCGGCCGACGCCGCGCGTCCGGCATGAAACGGCTTGCCCATGGTGCCGAACTGGGACTTGAGGCCGGCGGCCATGGTCGCGGCGAGCCCGAGGGCGTGCGCCATGCGGTCCGCACCGAGCCCCAACAGCCGGCCGGCGGCGGCCGCCGCCCCGACAGAGCCAGAGGTGGCCGTCTGATGGAAGCCTTTCTGGTAATGGTCCCGGCCCATCCATGCACCGGTCCGGCAGGCGGTTTCCATGCCGATCAGCGCAGCGGCCAGGGTTTCAGCACCGGACGCGCCGGTCCGTTCCACCATGGCGAACGCGGCCGGCAGAACGGCGACGCTCGGATGACCGATATAGATGAAATGCGTGTCGTCGTAGTCGAGCGCATGGGACGTGGTCCCGTTGACGAGCGCGGCCGCGCGTGCGGGCAGTTTCCGGTCGAGGCCGAACACGGTCGCTTCCGGCGCGCCCCCTTCGGCGGCGACCATGTCGCGCACGATGCCGCTGACCGGTTCCTCGCACCCGCGCACCCCCACCGCGATCCAGTCGAGCATCGAGAGGCGCAGGACATGCAGCACCGACGCCGGAAGGGCGTCGCTGGCGGTTTCGGCGGCGAAGCGGGCCAGTCGAACGGTCGCGCCCACCGCCCGGGCTTCGGTTTCCATTGCCGGACTGCCGTCCATCGGTCTTTTCCTTTTCTAGATCATGCCGCCAGTTTCGCGGACAGTCCCCTCACCGCATGATAAAGGGATTGGCGACGCTGGTTTCCTGGGCGATCCACACTGACTTCACCTGCATGAACTGCTTGATGGCGTCCATGCCGCTTTCCCGTCCCAGGCCTGAACGCTTGTAGCCGCCGAAGGGAGAGGTGTAGCTCACCGCGCGGTAGGTGTTCACCCAGACGGTGCCGACCCGCAGTTTCTCCGACATGCGGATCGCCCGGCCGATGTCGCGGGTCCAGACGCCCGCGGCCAGGCCGAAATTCACGTCGTTGCCGATGCGGATCGCATCCTCCTCGGTATCGAAGGGGATGACGCCGAGGACCGGACCAAAGACCTCTTCCTGGGCAATGCGCATGGAGTTGTCGACGCCGGTGAAGATGGTCGGCTCGACGAACTGGCGGCCTTTCGCGCCGGGACCGCTATAGGGGCCGCCGCCGAGCACGCATTCCGCCCCGTCCTGCCTCGCCACCTCGATATAGTCGAGGATCTTCTGGTACTGCGGCGGCGTCGTCACCGGCCCCACATGGGTGTCCATGGACATGGGATCGCCGATCGTCGCGCTCTTCGCCACCTCCACGAGGCGGTCGACGAATTCGTTGTGGATCGACTTCTGCAGAAGAAGTCGTGAACCGGCAATGCAGGTCTGGCCGGTGGCCGCGAAGATTCCCGAAACCGCGCCCATGACGGCAGCTTCCATGTCGGCGTCCTCGAAGACGATGTTCGGCGACTTGCCGCCGAGTTCGAGGGTGACCGGCTTGATCTGGCGGGCAGCGGATTCGTAGATCTTCTGGCCGGACATGTCGGAGCCCGTGAAGGCGATCTTGGTCACGTCAGGATGCTCGACGAGCGGCGCGCCGACATCGAGACCGAAACCCGTCACCACGTTGACGACGCCCGGCGGGATACCGGCCTCCTCGACGAGCTTCATGAACTCCAGCGTCGAGGCGGAGGTGAATTCCGAAGGCTTGATGACGGCGGTGTTGCCGGCCGCCAGGGCGGCCGGCAGTTTCCACGACAACAGCAGGAGGGGCGAGTTCCACGGCGTGATGATGCCGACGACGCCGAGCGGTTCGTGACGCGTGAAGTTGAAGACACCGGGCTTGTCGGACGGGATGACCGCGCCCTCGACCTTGTCGGCGAGCCCGCCGTAATAGCGGTACCACTCGGCCATGTATCTCGTCTGGCCGCCCATCTCGGCAATCAGCTTGCCGTTGTCGGTGACCTCGATCTCGCCAAGCCTGGCGGCGTCGCGCTCGATCAGTTCGGACAATTTCACCAGCAGCTTGCCGCGCTGGGTGGGGTGCATGTCCGCCCAACCGCCCTCGAAGGCCGCTTTCGCCGCCGACACCGCCGCGTCCACGTCGGCCGCATTGCCCTTCGCCACCTGGGCCCAGACCTCGCCGGTATAGGGATTTTCCGTGTTGAACCATTCGCCCGAAGAGGGATCGCTCCACTGGCCGTTGATGTAGTGCCGGTATTTTTCCATCTGCCGCTTGTCTCCCTGGTGTTCTCTCAGGCGCCGAATTCTTTGCGGATGCGCGCCCCGTGTTCGTCGAGAAAAGGCACGTCCCGGATACGCTCGCCCTCTATTTGAACCGGCAGGTCCGCCATCGCAAGGTCGACGTCGCCGAAGCGCGCCCGGGTCTCGCGCAGAAAACGGTGACCGGCGAGGTCGGCGACGCTGCTCAACTGGGCGCAGGCGATACGCGCCGCATCAAGACGGCCCACGATTTCCGCGCGGGGAAGCCCCGAAAACACCGCATCCACCGCCCCATGGACCGCCTCGCGATTCTCCAGCCGCGCGGCATTGCCCTCGAACCTTGGATCGTCGGCGAGGTCCGGCCGCTCCAGCACCCTGGTGCACAGGGCGCGCCATTCACGGTCGTTCTGCACCGCGATCAGCACCTGGCCGCCGTCGCCGGTCGCGAAAGCGCCATAGGGGCAGATGAGCGCATGGGTGAGGCCGAGGCGCGCCGGCGCACCGCCCAGATAGCGGTGGCCGAGCAGAGGCATGTTCATCCAGTCGGCGAGCACGTCGAACATGGAGACCGAGATGGCGGCGCCGCGGCCATGCCGGCCTCGCCCGATCAGCGCCCGCAGGATGGCGGAATAGGCCGTGAGGCCGGTGGACAGATCGGTGATGGAGATGCCCACGCGGGCGGGCTCCGCTGGCGTTCCGGTGACGGCGCACAGCCCGGTTTCGCCCTGGACGAGAAAGTCATAGGCCTTTTTCGACGCCGCCTCGCCTCCGGTGCCGTAGCCGGTGATCTCACAGGAGACGAGGCCGGGATTGCGGCGGCCGAGGGCTTCGTGGCCGAACCCGCGTTTCTCGAGCGCCCCGGGCGCCAGGTTGCTGAGAAACACGTCCGCCCGATCCAGCATCGCGTGGAGAAGGTTGGCGTCGTCCGCCCTGTCGAGATCGAGGCAGAGGGATTCCTTGCCACGGTTGAGCCAGGCGAAAAAGACGCTGTTGCCGTCGACGCCCCGGTCGTAGGCACGGGCGAAATCGCCGCCGGGCCGTTCGACCTTGATCACCCTCGCGCCCGCGTCCGCCAGCAGCAGGCCGCAATAGGGGGCGGCCACCGCCTGTTCCAGGGAAACCACCAGCGCGCCGTCGAGTTCACCGCCAAGGGCCATGTCCGTCTCGCTCCTCTTGTCTGCTTCCGGCGATTAGCGCAGGCGGGGCGTCCGGGCAAGACATCGCATGGTCGACCACGGGCCGGACATGTCGTAGAGAACGGGGACTGTATCCTTCCAACCGGACGGCAGGCTGACATGGCGATCCAGGAAAACCGGTCCGAAACGCTTCTCACGGAGATGAAGCGCCCGCACGTGCTGCTGGTGACCCTCAATCGCCCTGACGTGGCCAATGCCTTCAACACGCAGATGGCGCGGGACATCATCACGCTGTTCGAAGGGCTCGCCCTCGACCCGGAAGACGTGCGCTGCCTCGTCGTCACCGGCGCCGGGGAACGGGCGTTCTGTGCCGGCGGCGACCTCAAGGAGCGCGACGGCATGACCGACGACGCCTGGGGCCGGCAGCACCTGGTCTTCGAACGCATGGTGCGCGCCGTCATCGACTGTCCCGTGCCCGCCATCGGCGCGATCAACGGGGCGGCCTATGCGGGCGGATGCGAGATCGCCTGTGCGCTCGATTTCCTCTACGCCGCGGAACACGCGAAGTTCGCGCAGACGGAAACGCGCATCGGCATCATCCCCGGCGCGGGCGGCACCCAGACGCTCGCCCGCGCCATCGGGGAGAGGCGGGCCAAGGAGCATATCCTCGCAAGCCGCCCGTTCAGCGCGGCGGACGCCCTGTCCTGGGGGCTCGTCAACCGGGTTTTCCCGGCCGGCGAACTGCTCGACCGTGCCCTGGACGCGGCCGAGGAGATCGCCGCCAATGCCCCGGTCGCCGTGCGCCAGGCCAAGCAGTCGATCCACCGCGGCCTGCAGATGTCGCTCGCCGACGGCCTCGCCTTCGAGATCGAGGCGTACAACCGGACGGTGCCGACCCAGGACCGCCGCGAGGGCGTGCGCGCCTTCAACGAAAAACGCAAACCGGACTTCAAGGGGCGCTAGGGCACCCGGGGTCGCAAGCGGGACGGAGAACATGAGAGATAAGGCCAGCGTGAGAGAAGTCGGGTTACGGGACGGCCTGCAACTGGTCGACACGATGCTTCCCGCCGAAACCAAGCTCGACTGGTGCCGGCAGCAGGCCGCCGCGGGCTTCCGCGAGATCGAGGTGACGTCCTTCGTGCCGCCGTCGATCCTGCCCCAGTTCGCGGATGCCGCCGAGGTGCTGGCCGGCGCGCAGGCGATCGCGGGCCTGACGGCCGCCGTTCTCGTGCCCAACCTCAAGGGCGGCGAACGGGCGCTCGACCGGGGTGCGAGGAAGATCACCTTCGTGCTGTCGGCCAGCGAGGCCCACAACCTGTCCAACGTGCGCAAGCCGACCGACGCCTCGATCGCGGAATTCGCCGGCCTCGTGGCGGCCCGCGCGGACCGCGGCCTCGACGACGAGATTACGCTGTCGGTGGCGCTGTCGACCTCGTTCGGCTGTTCGATCCAGGGCGAGGTCGCCGAATCGCGGGTCTACGACATCGCCGCGCAACTGGCGGACGCGGGCACGGACGAACTCAACGTGGCCGACACGGTCGGCTATGCGAACCCGGTACAGGTCGCCCGCGTCTTCAAGGCGATCCGCCGCGACCTTCCGGACCTGCCGCTCGCGGCGCATTTCCACGATACGCGCGGCATGGGGCTCGCCAACGTGATGGCCGCGCTCGACGCCGGCGTCCGGCGTTTCGACGCGTCTCTGGGCGGTCTCGGCGGCTGTCCCTTCGCACCGGGCGCCACGGGCAACATCGCGACGGAGGACTGCGTCTACATGCTCGAAAGCGTCGGCCTCGACACGGGCATCGACCTCGACGCACTGCTCGAGGTCCGCGCGCATCTCACCGACTGGCTGCCCGGCGAACGCCTGGACGGCCGGCTGGCCCGCGCACGCCCCGCCAAGACCTTCTACCCGGCGGCCTGAGCCGGGGATTCGCATGGGTACGGGTTGAGTGGATCCTGACTTTCGTCAGGAATTCGGAGAAGTTCGAGGCCATGCTCAGCCGGCCCCGCAGCACGAATTCCCGGCGAAGGCCGGGATCCAGAGCCCACCGCGAGCCTGCGCTGATGGATCCTGACTTTCGTCAGGAATTCGGGGTGGGGCGGGAGACACGGCACCCCCCCACGAGGCACCGAATTCCCGGCGAAAGCCGGGATCCAGAACCCACCACGGGCCCGCGCTGATGGATCCTGACTTGCGTCAGGAATTCGGGGTGGGGCGGGAGACACGGCACCCCCCCACGAGGCACCGAATTCCCGGCGAAAGCCGGGATCCAGAGCCCACCACGGCCCTGCGCCGGTGGATCCTGACTTCCGTCAGGAATTCGGAGGAGTTCGAGGCCATCGCCAGCCGGCCCCGCAGCACGAATTCCCGTCGGAAGACGGGATCCAGAACGCACCACGGGACTGCGCTGGTGGATCCTGACTTGCGTCAGGAATTCGGAGAAGTTCGAGGCCATGCTCAGCCGGCCCCGCAGCACGAATTCCCGGCGAAGGCCGGGATCCAGAGCCCACAACGGGCCTGCGCTGATGGATCCTGACTTGCGTCAGGAATTCGGAGAAGTTCGAGGCCATGCTCAGCCGGCCCCGCAGCACGAATTCCCGGCGAAGGCCGGGAGCCAGAGCCCACAACGGGCCTGCGCTGATGGATCCTGACTTGCGTCAGGAATTCGGAGGAGTTCGAGGCCATGGTCAGCCGGCCCCGCAGCACGAATTCCCGGCGAAGGCCGGGATCCGGGGATGTCCGGGCGGGCGTTGCCGGTGAGCGTTGCGGCAATTGCGCGCGGAACCTTCTCATGGGCGTCGTCGTTTCCTACGTGGCAACCGGTCCTGAATCCGTGGAGTTTCCCATGAAAAGCTTTCGCCGTCTGGCCGTCGCGTGCGGTCTCGTTCTCGCGTCCGTCCCGCTTGCGTTCGCGGAAGAGGTGGGCCAGGTGGGCGTCGACTGGCTGGGCAACGACATCGTGATCGAGGCGGTGTCCGACCCGGACGTCAAGGGAGTGACCTGCCACGTGGCCTATTTCGAACGCGGCGTGATCGACCGCCTGCAGAAAGGCAACTGGTTCGAGGACCCGTCCAATGCCTCCATCGACTGCCGCCAGACCGGCCCAATCGAGATCGGCGAGATCGACATGGGCAAGGATGGCGAGGAAATCTTCAAGAACCGGCGCTCGCTGATCTGGAAGAAGCTCGTCATCAACCGGATCTTCGACCGCAAGAACAATACGCTGATCTATCTGGCGCACTCGCGCCAGGTCCAGGACGGGTCGGCGAAGATGTCGATCTCGACCGTCCCGCTCTTCGCCGCCGGGCCGGCGAAACAGTCGGCTCTCGCGGCCGGAACGGACTGACTTCGCGCATACCACCCATGCGCGATGCGGCTGGCTGTCGAACCACCTGATGTGGTAGATCATCGCCCCTGATATTGTCGTCATTCGGAGAATCAGATGATTCCCTTCGCCATAGCCGGCGTGCAGATGCCCGTTCCCGCCTATCACTCCAACCTCGAGGCGGTCCTCCACAGAATCGATATCGTCGCGGCCCGGTTCCCCTGGGTGCAGATGATCCTGTTCTCCGAGCTCGCGCTGTGCGGGCCGGTGCACAACAAACCCGTCACCCTTCCCGGCAAGGAGGAGGAGGCCCTGCAGGCCGCCGCCGCCCGCCACAAGGTGTGGCTCGCCCCGGGCTCCATCTTCGAAAAGACCGAGGACGGGAAGATCTACAACACCGCACCGGTGATCAACCCGCAGGGCGAGGTCGTCGCACGTTACCGCAAGATGTTTCCCTTCCTGCCCTACGAGCAGGGCGTGGAATCGGGCAGCGAGTTCTGCGTATTCGACGTGCCGGGCGTCGCCCGCTTCGGCCTTTCGATCTGCTACGACATCTGGTTTCCCGAAACCACGCGGACGCTGGTGTCCATGGGCGCGGAAGTGCTGCTCCACCCGGTTCTCACGGGTACGGTCGACCGCGACGTGGAGCTCGCCATCGCCCGGGCCACGGCGGCCCAGTTCCAGTGCTACGTATTCGACATCAACGGGCTCGGCGCCGGCGGGGTCGGGCGTTCCGTCGTCGTCGACCCGGCAGGCACCGTGCTGCACCAGGCCGGCGCCGGCGACGAGATCATCCCGATCGAGGTCGACATCGCCCGCGTCAAGCGCCAGCGCGAACGCGGCCTGAACGGCCTCGGGCAACCTCTGAAAAGTTTTCGGGAACGAAACGTCGACTTCGACGTTTATACGGGTCGAGGTGGTCCGAACACCTACCTGGACGGGCTCGGCCCGTTGCGCATGCCCCAGCGTGAGACGCCGGAAGCGGACACGCCGGACACCGGCGCACCCGATCTTCAGGTCGTGCACGTCAAAGACGCGATCTAGACGCACGGGGCAGGACGTATAACAATACGGATCACCTATGTGAGGGGACGCGCGAGCGTTAGTGATCCGTATGACCAGAAAATCGAAGTCGGGCGTTTCCCTGTCCGATTACTACAGCGGCAACCAGCTCAGGCTCGACCGGTGGACGGCGCTCAAGTCGGTGTCGGGACAGCTTGCGAGCCATCCCGACGGGCCCAGCGCGGAGAAACGGGCCGCGCGGGCGCGCGAACTCATCACGGCGCTCGGCCCTATCGAAATGTACTGGGCCTATCCCGGCCGTCATCTTTTCGACGACCTGCGCATAGCCCTGAACGACACCCGCTACGGCGACTTCGCGAGACTGGTCAAGACGGTCGTCCGCTCGCTGCAGAGCGGGAGTTATCGCCGGCGCGCGACGCTGCACCACGAGCGGAACGACACCGAGGAAGCCGACCTGCGCGAGGAAATCGCGGAGTATCTCGATCCCGACCGGCCCTATTTCGAAGTCCTGGTCGTCGACACCATGTCTGTCGAACAGGAGGAAATGCAGCGCCACGCCCTTGCGCGCATGCGCAAGCCCGACGACCGGTTCGTGTACGAAACCGTCGTCGTGCCGAGCATCGAGGACGCGCTGATCGCGGTGCTGTTCAACCACAACATCCAGAGCGTGGTGATCCGGCCCGGGCTCGTGCTGGAGTCCAACCACGACCTGCCGGTCCTCAAGCGCTACCTCAACCGGATCGGGCGCGAGGACATCACCGACATCGAACCGGACGACTTCGGGCCTGAACTGTGCCGGCTGATCCACAAGGTGCGCTCGGAGATCGACGTGTTCCTCATCACCGACCAGTCGGTGGAGGACATCGCCGGGCGCGACCTGGGCGGCTGCCGCCGGGTGTTCTACAACCAGGAAGACTACCTAGAGCTCCACCTCAACATCCTGCGCGGCGTCGGCTCACGCTACAAGACGCCGTTCTTCACCGCGCTCAAGGACTACTCGCGCCAGCCCACCGGCGTCTTCCACGCCATGCCGATCAGCCGCGGCAAGTCGATCTCGCGGTCGCACTGGATCCGCGACATGGGCGACTTCTACGGCATGAACATCTTCCTCGCCGAGACCTCCGCCACATCGGGAGGCCTTGACAGCCTGCTCGAACCGCAGGGACCGATCAAGGAAGCCCAGGAACTGGCGGCGCGCGCCTTCGGCGCCAAGCACACGTTCTTCGCCACCAACGGCACGTCGACCTGCAACAAGATCGTTGTGCAGGCGATCGTGCGGCCGGGAGACATCGTCCTCGTCGACCGCGACTGCCACAAGTCACACCACTACGGCATGGTGCTGGCGGGCGCGCAGGTGGTCTATCTCGACAGCTATCCGCTGCACAACTATTCCATGTACGGCGCGGTGCCGCTGCGAGAGATCAAGCACACGCTGCTCAGGCTCAAGGCGGCGGGCAAGCTCGACCGGGTGCGCATGCTGCTGCTCACCAACTGCACGTTCGACGGGGTCGTCTACAACGTTGAGCGGGTGATGGAGGAATGCCTCGCCATCAAGCCCGACCTCGTGTTCCTCTGGGACGAGGCGTGGTTCGGCTTCGCGCGCTTCGGCCCGACCTACCGCCAGCGCACCGCCATGCACGTGGCGCAGACCCTGCGCGAGCGATTCAAGTCTCCCGAATATGCCAAGCGGTATGCGGCCCACAGCGAGGAGATCGCGGATGCCGACGAGGAGACGCTCCTCTCGACGCGGCTCATGCCGGACCCGGAAAAGGTGCGCGTGCGCGCCTACGCCACGCAGTCGACGCACAAGACGCTGACGTCGCTGCGCCAGGGATCGATGATCCACGTGCACGACCAGAACTTCAAAGGCGAGGTGGCGCAGTCGTTCCACGAGGCCTACATGACCCATACGTCGACCTCGCCCAACTACCAGATCATCGCCTCGCTGGACGTGGGGCGGCGGCAGGTCGAGCTGGAAGGCTTCGAGCTGGTGCAGAAGCAGGTCGAGGCGGCCATGTCCATGCGCAAGGCGATCCTCACACATCCGCTGCTGCAGAAGTACTTCAAGGTGCTGACGGTGGGCGACATGATTCCGCCGGAGTTCCGAACGTCGGGCATCGAGTCCTATTACGATCCCGAGCACGGCTGGAACGATATCTGGGAGGCCTGGGCGGAGGACGAGTTCGCCCTCGACGCCACGCGGGTGACGCTGGCGGTCGCCGGCACCGGGTTCGACGGCGACAGCTTCAAGAACAAGGTGCTGATGGACAAGCACGGCATCCAGATCAACAAGACGTCGCGCAATTCCGTTCTCTTCATGACCAATATCGGCACGACGCGGTCCTCGGTCGCCTACCTGATCGAAGTGCTGGTGCAGATCGCGCGCGATCTCGACAGCCGCATGGAAGACGCAAGCCCGATGGAGACGAAGGCGTTCGAGAAGCGGGTGCACCGCCTGCAGCACGAGCTGCCGCCGCTGCCCGACTTCAGCCGCTTCCACACCGCCTTCCGAAGCAATGACGGAACCGAAACGGCGGAGGGCGACATCCGGTCGGCCTTCTTCCTCGCCTATGACGAGTCGAAGTGCGAATACCTGCCGCTGGAAGGGTCCGACCTCGAGGACGCGATGGGCGGCGGCCGCGAACTGGTCTCGACGTCCTTCGTGATCCCCTACCCGCCGGGTTTCCCCATACTCGTTCCCGGCCAGGTCATCTCGCGCGAGATCCTGTCCTTCATGCGCGAACTCGACGTCAAGGAGATCCACGGATACGATCCGGACCTGGGTCTGAGGATATTCACCGACGACGCCCTGCGGGCTCTCGAGGGGGGAACCCGCGCGGCGGCCGAATAGGCGCAGATACACACCAATCACCAACGGGAGGAGACGCGATATGGCTGCACGGAAGAAGAAGAAACTGAAGAACATTTCCGAGATCCGCCGCTATTTCCACCGCAACGAAGAACCGATTTATTTCGTCAGCGCCACGAACTTCAACCTTCTCGGCCTCGACGAGTGGGTGAAAAATTTCAAATATATCAACTACATAGACTGTTACGACGGGCGGCACCCGAATGTCTTCTGCCCGTCCGAGCTTCCCCATGCGGAGTTCCAGTCGATCGAGGACATCAACAACTACCTGCTCGGACACAAGGAAGTCGCGGACATGATGGCGCGGCGCGGGGGCCGTCCGAAACTCGTCTTCCTGATGTTCGACGAGGAGACCGAAAAGCGCGCCAAGGACCTCAAGGCGAAGGTCTGGTTCCCGCGCGCCAAGCTCCGCACCAAGGTCGACAACAAGATCGAGACCGTGCGCATCGGCAACAAGGCCGGCGTGCCGAGCGTGCCCAACGTCCTGAGCGAAGTGACGAGCTACGAACAGCTCATGGAAGTCGCCCAGGACGCGGGCGTCGGCAAGGACCTCGTGCTGCAGTCGGCCTTCGGCGACAGCGGGCACACCACGTTCTTCATCAAGTCGGAAGCCGACTTCCGCCAGCACGAGCACGAGATCATCGGTGAGGGCGAGATCAAGATCATGAAGCGGATCACCTGCCGCGGCTCGGCCATCGAGGCCTGCGCCACAAAGCAGGGCACCATCGTCGGCCCGCTGATGACGGAACTCGTCGGATTCAAGGAGCTCACGCCCTATCGCGGCGGCTGGTGCGGCAACGAGATCTTCGCGGGCGCCTTCACCCAGTCGATCCGCGACAAGGCGCGCCAGTACACGTTCCAGTTCGGCGAACAGCTCAAGGAGGAAGGCTACCGGGGGTATTTCGAGCTCGACTTCCTGATCGACCTGAAGTCGGACGACATCTACCTCGGCGAGCTCAACCCACGCATCACCGGCGCGAGCTCGATGACCAACCACGCCGCCTTCGCCCATGCGGACGCGCCGCTTTTCCTGTTCCACCTGCTGGAGTTTTCGGACATCGACTTCGATCTCGACATCGAGGAGCTGAACGCGCGCTGGTCGGAGCCGGACAACATCGACTCCTGGTCGCAGATGGTCATCAAGCACACCGACGACTCGCTCGATATCCTGACCGACGCGCCGGAAACCGGCATCTGGCGGATGAAGGACGACGGGTCGATCGAGTACGACCGGTTCGACTATCACCGCCGTGCGGTGGAAAGCGAGAAGGAAGCCTTTTTCCTGCGTATCCTGAAACCGGGCGAATACCGGTACGAGGGCGCGGACCTCGGCATCCTAGTGACGCGGGGCCGGTCGATGACCAACCGGTTCGGCCTGACGAAACGCTCGAAGGCCTGGATCGACGGCATCAAGGGTCATTTCAAGGCCAAGCCGCTGGCGCCGGTCGAGCCCGTTCCGGAGGTTTCGGAGCCGGCGTTCAAGATCATGTAGACACCTGGCAACCCCGCCGGCGCGCCGTTCGCGGCGGCCGGCACCGGACGATACCGGAACATGGAAATACTCTTCGAGGCCGTGCGCGAGCGCGAGCCGGGACATCAGTGGCAATCCGTATTCCAGCGCCTGTGGCCGGCCTACAAGGCATGGTACGTGCGGCGCGGCATCGAGGAACGCCCGACCTATGTCGAGTGCCGCAAGCAGCTCCGGCATCACATGCCGGAACTGGCGGTGACCTACGAAGCCCTGTGCGAACTGGCCGGCGGCGGCGATATCGCGGCCCGGTTTCTCAGCCTCTATTGCCCGCCGCCCTACCTGTCGGGCTGCTCGCAGGCGGTGTGGACCGGCCGCAAGCCGTTCCTGATCCGCAATTACGACTACAGCCCGGCGGCCTTCGACGCGATCGCGCTCGAGACCGCCTGGACGGGACGCACGGTGCTCGGCATGAGCGACTGCCTGATCGGGCTCACCGACGGCATAAACGACGCCGGGCTGGCGGTCTCGCTCACCTTCGGCGGGCGGCAGGCCTATGGCGAGGGCTTCGGCGTGCCGATCATTCTGCGCTACGTGCTGGAGACCTGCGAGACCGTGAAGGAGGCGACGGCCGCGCTGATGCGGATCCCGAGCCACATGAGCTACAACGTGACCGTGCTCGACGCGGACGGCCAGTTCGCCACGGTCTACCTGGCGCCCGACCGCAAGCCCGTGCTGACCCATGCCTCGGTGGCGACCAATCACCAGAAGCGGGTCGAATGGGACAGCCACGCCCGCGCGACGAAGTCCGTCGAGCGGGAACGACTCCTGCTGCACAAGCTGTCGCTCCACCGGCCGTCGCGGGCGGAGTTCATCTCCGCCTTCCTGCGCCCGCCGCTCTACAGCCTCGCCTTCGACCAGGGTTTCGGCACCCTCTTCACCGCCCTCTACCAGCCGTCGGAGCGCGCGCTCGAACTCTACTGGTCCGGCGCCCGGCGCCACCTGGTCATGGGCCGGTTCGAGGAAGAAGCCTGGCGCGTCGACTACCCCGCCGAGAAACCCGCCACCGCCGGCGTTCTCTGACGAACCTCCTCGCGTTTCGCCAAGGTGCAGCTGGATCGACAGGGACCGTACGGGTCCGAGGCGCCGAGCCGGAACGGCACAGACCTTGGTCCGGGACTTCGGCAGGCTTATGGTCAGGAACGGCCGGTAACTTTGGTCCGGAACGGCCGCAGTCTTTGATCCGAAACGGCTACAGGCTTCGATCCGGAACGGCCCCGGATCTCGCCGGTGCTCGTCCGGGGAACGAACCCGCATAATTCAGAAACACGAATCCCCGGGCCTGACCCGGGGTCCAGCGGCAGCCACGGGAACCTCTGCGCCGCCCGTGGACCCTGACGTTCATCAGGGATGCGGCGGGCATGTTTCTTGCCGGGTTGCCCGAAGCCGAAACCCCGGGCACGACCCGGGGTCCAGCGGCAGGTACGGAGGTCGCTGCGGGGTCCGTGGGTCCTGACTTTCGTCAGGAATTCGGGTGCGGGGGAAAGCTTGCCGCTGCTCTCACCGATACGTCTTGCACGGGCGTGACCCGCGCATCCAGCGACGGACAGGAAGGGGGCGCGTGGCCGGAAGGCCGGATCGAGCCAGGTGGGCGTGAGACGGTCGACGTTCCGCCGAGGCCTGTTTCCCGGAGATCCAAAGGATCATCCGGGACCGTACCGGTCCGGGGCTTGGATCCGGAACGGCCGCAGTCTTTGGTCCGGAACGGCTCCAGGCTCCGGTCTGGAACGGCTCCAGGCTCCGGTCTGGAACGGCCCCGGATCTCGCCGGTGCTCGTCCGGGGAACGAACCTGCATCATTCCGCCAACCGAAGCCCCGGGCTTGACCCGGAGTCCAGCGGCAAGCCCGAGGGTCGCTGCGCGGTCCGTGGACCCTGACGTTCGTCAGGGATGCGACCGGCGTATTTCTTTCCGTCTAGCGTGAAACCGAAACCCCGGGCGCGACCCGGGGTCCAGCGGCAGGTACGGAGGTCGCTGCGGGGTCCGTGGGTCCTGACTTTCGTCAGGAATTCGGGCGCAGGGGAAAGCTCACCGCTGCTCTTGCCGGCGGGTCTTGCACGGGCGCGACCCGCGCATCCCGCGACGGACAGGAAGGGGGCGTGTGGCCGGAAGGCCGGATCGAGCCAGGCGGGCGTGAGACGGTCGACGTAGCGCTGAGGCCCGTTTCCCGGAGATCCAAAGGATCTTCCGGGACCGTAATGGTCCGAGGCATAGATCTGGAACAGCCGCAGTGTTTGGTCCGGAACGGCTCCAGACTTCGGTCCGGAACGGCCCCGGATCTCGCCGGTGCTCGTCCGGGGAACGAATCTGTATCATTCCGCCATCCGAAGCCCCGGGCTTGACCAGGGGTCCAGCGGCAAGCCCGAGGGACGCTGCGCGGTCCGTGGGCCCTGACGTTCGTCAGGGATGCGGTGGGCATGTTTCTTTCCGGATTGCCCGAAGCCGAAACCCCGGGCACGGGCCGTGGACCCTGACGTTCGTCAGGGATACGGGGTATGTTTCTTTCCGGGCCGCCCAAAGCCGAAGCCCCGGGCTTGACCCGGGGTCCAGCGGCAAGCCCGAGGGTCGCTGCGGGGTCCGTGGGTCCTGACTTTCGTCAGGAATTCGGGTGCGGGGGAGAGCTTGCCGCTGCTTTTACCGGCGCGTCTTGCGTGGGGGCGACTTGCGTATCCAGCAGCAAGGCGCGGCATGAAAGTGGGTTGCCGGGGTGCGCCCGGCAGAGGCGTTGGCGTCCGACGTCGCCCGGACCTAGATATCCATCCAGATGGTGACCGGGCCGTCGTTGACGAGGCTGACCTGCATGTCGGCGCCGAAGCGGCCGGTTTCGACCGGGATGCCCTGTTCGCGCATCAGGTCGCAGAATTCTTCGTAGAGCGCCTCACCGTCGGCGGGCGCGGCGGCGGACGAGAAGCCGGGGCGGTTGCCGCGGGAGGTGTCGGCGGCGAGCGTGAACTGGCTGACGACGAGCGCCTTGCCGCCAATGTCGGCGAGCGACCGGTTCATGCGGCCGTCGTTGTCGCGGAAAATGCGCAGGGCGGCGACCTTGCGGGCGAGCTGGGCGGCATTCGCCGCGGTGTCGCCCTGCATGGCGCAGACCAGGACCAGCAGCCCCTCGCCGATCTCGCCCACCCGCTCGCCGGCGATGTCGACGCTCGCCCCGGACACGCGCTGAACCAGACACCTCATACACAACCCTCCGTCCGCGATCACAATTCCGGCACGCCGGCCAAATCTCTTATACCAACGGTCCGGCATGTATCCTACTGTGGCGACACACCCTTCCCGCCGCGTCTCCGGCGCGGCCGCACCGGACCCGTCCTCATGCCCGAACTCCCGCCGCCGCGGCGCAGCACGCTTGCCGGAATTGGCTGGATGGCCGTCACCGGCCTGCTCTTCGTCTGCGTCACCGCGATCGTGCGCCATCTCGGCTCGGACCTGCCGGCCGTGGAAGCCGCCTTCATCCGCTACGCCATCGGGCTGGTGATGATCGCACCGGTTTTCCTGCGCCGGAACTTCCGCAGGCCGGACGGCCGCGACATGAAACTCTACGTCGCGCGCGGGCTGGTGCACGGCTGCGCGGTGATGCTGTGGTTCTTCGCCATGGCGCGCATCCCGATCGCGGAGGTGACGGCCATCGGATATACCGCGCCGATCTTCACGACCATCGGGGCCGCCCTGTTCCTTGGGGAGAAGCTGCAGGCGCGCCGGATCGCGGCCGTCATCATCGGTTTCGCGGGCGCCATGATCATCATCCGGCCGGGGCTGGAGACCATCAAGCCCGGCGCGCTGGCCCAGCTCGCCGCCGCGCCGCTCTTCGCCACGTCCTTCCTGCTGGCGAAACGGCTGACAGACACGCGCGATTCGGCCGAGATCGTCGCCATGCTGTCGATCTTCTGCACGATCGCCCTGCTTCCCGGCGCGCTCATGCAGTGGCGCACGCCGACCATGACGGAGATCGGGTGGCTGACCCTGACCGCCGCATTCGCCACCGCCGGACACTACACCCTGACGCGGGCGTTCAACGCCGCGCCGATTACGGTGACCCAGCCCATGTCGTTTCTTCAGCTCGTCTGGGCTTCGCTGGTGGGGCTGTTCATCTTCGGCGAGGGGCTCGACCCCATGGTCATACTCGGCGGCGCGGTGATCGTCGGCGCGGCGACCTACATCGCCCACCGCGAGGTCGTGTCGGCGGGCCGGGCGGTGCCGAAGCCGGACCCGCACTGACGCCGGCCGGGGCGATCCGGCGCCTTCCTCGGAAAACGCTTCAGCCGCGCGGCAGCATGAAGCGGGCCAGGTGGGCGGCGACCTCCCCGGCGGCCTCCACGAGGATGGAATGCTTGTAACCGGGCAGCACGACCAGTTCGGCGTCCGGCATGGCCTCGGCGATGCCCCGGTTGAGC
Organism: Hyphomicrobiales bacterium; assembly: GCA_965227875.1. Taxonomy (GTDB): domain Bacteria; phylum Pseudomonadota; class Alphaproteobacteria; order Rhizobiales; family JAJFHC01. The sequence continues at coordinate 2,432,107 of OZ245783.1, read as the reverse complement.
CGCGGGTTGCAACCACCGTCGTTTTCGCCCGTGAGCACCAGCGCGGGATGGGCGACCTCGTGGAGCCAGGGCATCATCTCGGTGCCCGCATAGATGCGGAAGACATTGAGAAAGACGTCCGGGTCGGTCTCGATCACCTGCCGCAGGCGGCGGTCGACCACGTCGCGGTTCTCGGCGATATAGGCGTCGGTGAACCAGCGGTCCATCAGCGTGGCCAGAACGTCCGCGATGCCGCGCTCCTCCATCGCGCGCACCACGCCCCACACCTTGGCGCTGTCCTCCTCGGTGCGCCCGGCCGCTGTGGACAGCAGACCCAGCGAGACGACCCGTTCGGGAAAGGCGCGGGCATAGGCCGGCCCGATCATGCCGCCGAGCGAGTGGCCGGCGAAATGGGCCCGGGCAATGCCGGTGCGCTCGCGCACGCACTCGAGATCGGCGACCAGTTCGTCGAGGCCGAATTCGCCGCCGGGCAGGGGCGAGTCGCCGTGACCGCGAAGGTCGTAGGTCACCAGCGTGAACCGGTCGCGCAACAGGGGCACGATGAACCGCCAGGCGTCGCGGGCCGCGCCGATGCCGTGGATGAGAAACAGAGGCGGCCCCTCGCCTTCGATTGTATAGGCGCAATCGATCGCTTTGCTCGCGGTGTTCACTGGGCGGCCTCCTCTTCGATCGGCCGGCCGGTGAAATGCGGCATCACCTCGCGGGCGAAACACTCGATGCATTCCAGGGTCTCGGCCTGACCCACACCGAAATTGACATTGAGAATGACGCGGTCGACGCCCGCCTCCGCATAGGGCGCCAGCCGGTCGATCATTTCGGCCGGCGGGCAGATCAGCAGGCTGCGGCCCAGCTCCTCCGCGCTCTGCTTGCGCGGCAGCGGCGCGATCATGCCGTGCTCGACGATGCCCGGCCCGCCGAAGACGTTGTCGAACCGGCTGTAATAGTCGTACGCCTGTTCGACCCGCGCCCGGGCCTCGGTGGCGTCGCGCGAGACATGCGCCACGCGCGACAGCGACAGCGTCAGGTCGCGCCCGGCATCGCCGAGCTCCGCCTTGCCGCGATTGAACGCATCCACCTGGGCCAGCATATGGGCATGGTCGCCGGACAGGGGCGTCGTCTGGATGTGAAAGCCGCGTCTGGTGCTGTGATAGATCCCCTCCGGCGCCAGCACCGCCATCATGATGGGCGGGCCACCCGGGTTGACCGGTCGCGGCATGATCGTGAGCGGGTCGAAGCGGTAGTACTTGCCGTCCCAGGCGACCTCCTCGCGGTCGAGCAGGGCCTGGAGCACATCGAGCGATTCGTCGAACTTCTCGCGGCTGGTCTCGAGCGGTACGCCCAGCCTCTCCATCTCGAAACCGAAGGCGCCCCGCCCCACGCCCAGCATGAGGCGGCCGCCGGTGAAGATGTCCGCGCAGACGACCTCGCCGGCATAGATGCGCATGTCATGGAGCGGCAGGACGACCACCGAGGTCATGATCTTCAGCCGCCGCGTGGCGTCGGCGATCTTCACCGCGAACTGGAGCGGCGCCGGCATCATGAGAATGTTCACCAGATGGTGCTCGGTGAGCGAGACCGCATCGTATCCCAGGCGATCGGCCAGGACGGCCTGTTCGATCATATCGGCATAGAGCCGGTCCCCGCCATAGGACTTGTCGGGGTAGTAGGCGGACAGTTGAAGACTGAATTCCATCGGCGGCGCTCCGTTGCAAGGTCGGACGGGGCATGGTCGCCCAAAAGAATAGTTTGCGATAACGAATTTTATTTATGCTATGAATTGATATTCCTGAATTAACTCCCGGCCCGTCAGTCCGTCCGGTACAGGTCCGGACCATGGCGACGCCGGGTCAGAGGAGGCAGGCCATGGCCGCCATGTGTCGCAGTCTCGCAGCCCTCGCCGCGGCGATCTGGGCCGTGTGCCTCCCCTTGCCGGGCGCCGCCAACACCGATTTCGTCGACCTCGAACTGGTGCTTGCCGTCGACGTCTCGATGTCGATGGACCCCGACGAGCAGCACCTCCAGCGCGACGGATACGTCGCCGCCTTTCGCGACCCGGAGCTCCTGCGGGCCATCCGCAAGGGTCCCAACGGGCGCATCGCGGTGACCTACGTGGAATGGGCGGGCAACGGCATCCAGACGGTGGTCGTGCCGTGGCACGTGGTCGGTTCGGCCGACGAGGCCAACGGGTTCGCCGACGCGCTCGACAGTCGGCCGGTCTCCCGCGCCCTCTACACGTCGATTTCCGGCGCGACGTCGTCCGCCCACATGCTCTTCGCCGCGTCGCCGGTGCGCGGCCTGAGGCGGGTCATCGACATTTCCGGGGACGGACCCAACAACAGCGGCGTTCCGGTGGAGGTGGCGCGCGACCGGGTCGTCGCGGAGGGCACGGTCGTGAACGGGCTGGCGATCCAGCTCGGCGACCGCCGCGGGCCATATACCTATTTCGACCTGCCCGACCTCGATCGCTACTACCACGACTGCGTGATCGGCGGGCCTGGCGCCTTCGTGCTTTCCATCCGGGCCATGCACGAGTTCGCCACGGCGATCCGCAAGAAGCTGCTGCTCGAGATCGCGGGCCGCGCACCGTCCCCGCCACAGGCGAAAGTCATCCGTGCGCAACACTCGCCGGGAGAGGAGAAATACGACTGCCTCATCGGCGAGAAGATGCTGCGCCAGTATCGCCGCGACGACACATGGTAGGTCGCGCACGCCAACCCGCGCCGGCGGGAGACCGGTCTTGAACATCTCCCATGTCAGGACGTTCCTCGAAGTGGTCGAGACCGGCAATCTCAACAAGGCGGCCGAGCGGCTGAACGTCACCCAGTCCACGGTCTCCACGCGGCTCGACGCCCTTGAAGATGCGGTCGGCCAGACCCTGCTGGTGCGATCGCGCCGCGGCGCACAGCTGACCCGGGCGGGCTTCGCCTTCCAGCGCCATGCCGAGGTGATGGTGCGGTCGTGGGAGCTGGCGCGCCGCGAGCTGAGCCTGCCGAAGGGATTTGCCGGCCTGTTCAGCTTCGCCTGCCATTTCGACCTGTGGGAGGGCGCGGGTGCGGCGTGGATCGAGGTCGTGCGCGGCACCCGCCCGGATCTCGCCGTGGAAGCCTGGCCGGGGACGGCCGGCGAGATCGAAGGCTGGCTGTCGAGCGGGTTGTGCGACGCCGCCCTCGTCCCCGACCCGGTGAGCGCAAGCGGCGTGGAGACCCAGGAACTGGGACAGGAAAGCCTCGTGCAAGTGGCCACCGTTTCCCGCGCGGCGCAGGCCTGGGACCCGGACTACATCTACGTGGACATGGGGTCGGGTTTCCGCGTCCGCCACGCCCTCGCCTGGCCCGGCGAGGAAACCGCCCGCATCACCTTCGGCGCGAGTCGCTGGGCGCTGGACGAACTCCTGGCACGCGGTGGTTCGGCCTACCTGCCGCTGCGAATGGTGCGCGATCACATCGCCGCAGGTCGGCTGTTCGAGGTCGACGGCTCGCCTTCGTTCTCGCGCCCGCTCTACCTCGTCTGGCGCACCGCGAGCCTCGAGGCCCATGGGTGGATCCCCGAGGAAGCCGACCGGTTCTCCGACCGGGTCATCTGAGCCGGCCCCGGTCAGACCGCCATGACGGTCCGGTGCAAGGCGACCAGTTCCCAGAATGCCACGAGCACCAGCACGGCCACGACGGATGCCCCGACGGCGACGCCGGAAAAACCGGAGCCGACGATGAAGAGGCCCGCCAGCAGGGCCAGCCCCGCCACATGTGAGAGCGGGATACGCCCGGACACCAGTGTCTTGAACCAGCCATTGCCGGCGAGATAGATCATCGGCCCGCCGACGAGCGCGGCGACCGTGGCCTCGCCCGCGTAGCGTTCCTGGGAGTCGAGCAGGAATTCGAGGCCGACCGCGGTGACGATGATGCCGACCACGATGGGGATGTGGGCATAGGTGAAGGCGGACCGCCCGACGCCGCCGGGATTGTCGGTGTGCTCGATCAGGTCGGCCGCGCGCCGGTGGCCGAAGCGGAAATAGATCCACCACATGGAAAGCGTCACCATGAACGCGACGGCGAATGAGGTGAAGGCGGGCTGGTCCCAGCTTGCCTCGCTGAAGCTGCGTCCCGTGGCGAGGATGGTTTCTCCGAGACAGAGGATGATGAAGAGCGCGGCGCGCTCGGCCATGTGCTCGCCGGAAATGTTCCAGTCGCGCTCCTTCGACCGGCCGAGGCCCGGCACCGCGAAACCCGCCGCCGGCGAGACATACTCGATGCAGATGGCCACCGCCCAGAGCCCGAGCCGCCATTCGTGTTCGACGAGCGCGCCGGAGATCCAGAAGACGCCGGACACGGCAAGCCAGCACGTCATCCGCAGGAAATTGAGACGTGCGCTCTCGTCGTGGCCGCGCGCGGCCCAGACCATGAAGGCCGACCGCCCCACCTGCATGGCCACATAGGCGCCGGCGAAGGCCAGCCCCTTGTCGCCAAAGGCCTCAGGGATCGACGTCGACAGCAGCAGACCGAGAAACATCAGGACGAAGAGCATGATGCGGACCCGGCCGCATTCGGGATGCAGCCAGTTCATCACCCAGGCAGTGAAGTTCCAGACCCACCACACGGCGAGCACCAGGATCATGGTCTCGGCCACGCCAAGCGGCGTGAAATGATGCGCCATGGTGTGGGAGAGCTGGATGATCGTGAAGACGAACACGAGATCGTAGAACAGCTCGGCGAAACTCACCTTGCTGTCATGCTCGGATCCGCGATCCCTGAAAAGCACACTCTTGTCCGCCATCCCCGCACCTCGCTTCGACAGAGTCCCCTCCCGCACCAAAACGGAAGAAGCCATTCACGGGTGAGCCAGACGTCCCGCTCGTCTCGTGAATGCCAAATTCTATTGGCCCGTTGCGGGATATCCAAAGACAATCGCTTCGCACATCCTGTCACACCAGAATACATCACGATCAAAAATATCGGAGCACCGATGAACAGTCCCCTTCTTAAGGAAATCCGCGAGATCGAGGCATACTCGAAGGCCCATGACGAACTCATGCGATCGCATCACTTCCTGTACGACCTCCCTCTCGACAAGGCCGCTGATTACGACATTGAACGGCCCTATGTCATCATGGGCATCAATCCTGGCGAGGGTCCCGAGGAGAAGCGCGATCACACGACCATAAACCAGGAGACAAGCAAGGAGGATTTTCACGACAAGAATCCCGGCGGACGCGGGGCCGTTCGCTAGACCAAACTCTGCAAGGATTTCCTCGGAAACGATACGCCGCTGATCCAGACCGAACTCTTCTTCTGGAGTTCACGTAACCTCCATCATTTCCATGAACGGTATGGACCGCTGATGTTCAGCCCCCACCTGCCGTTTTGCACCAGACTAAACAAGAGGCTGCTCGAGGTCAGAAATCCCAAGGGGGTCGTCTGCCCCGGCTTCAGTTCCATGCACGTGATCTTCTACGAATATGGACTGAAGCACCTGGAGACGCTCTATCTTGAGGAAGAAAAGAAAACCCGCATTGGCGAAGTCTTCACCGACGGCACACGTCCCTGGGCGGTAACGCCGCACTGGTCGGGTGCACGGCATTTCACAGAAGAAAAGAAAGACAAACTCGCCAAATTCCTTCAGGGGGAATTTCTCAGTTGTCATCCATCTTGAGGGCGGCGATGAAGGCTTCCTGGGGGATCTCGACGCGGCCGAACTGGCGCATCTTCTTCTTGCCCGCCTTCTGCTTCTCCAGCAGCTTGCGCTTTCGCGTGATGTCGCCGCCATAGCACTTGGCGGTGACGTCCTTGCGCATGGCCGAAAGCGTCTCGCGGGCGACGATGCGCCCGCCGATGGCGGCCTGGATCGGGATCTTGAAGAGATGCCGCGGGATGAGTTCCTTGAGCTTCTCGCACATGGCCCGGCCGCGCTGTTCCGCCCGGCCGCGGTGCACGATGACGGAAAGCGCGTCGACCGGCTCCTCGTTGACGAGGATCGACATGCGCACAAGGTCGCCCTGTTCGTAGCCGAGGATCTGGTAGTCGAAGCTGGCGTAGCCCCGGCTGAGCGATTTCAGGCGGTCGTAGAAATCGAACACGACCTCGTTGAGCGGCAGTTCGTAGACGACCATGGCGCGTGCGCCGGCATAGGTGAGCTCGACCTGGCGGCCGCGGCGGTCCTCGCAGAGCTTGAGCACCGCACCCAGGTAGTCGTCGGGCACGAGTATCGTGGCCTTGATCCACGGCTCCTCGATATGGTCGATCTTGACCATGTCGGGCATGTCGGCCGGGTTGTGCAGTTCCTCCATCCCGCCGTCGGTGAGATAGACGTTGTAGATCACGCTCGGCGCGGTGGTAATGAGATCGATGGAGAACTCGCGCTCGATGCGCTCGCGGATGATCTCCAGGTGCAGCAGGCCGAGGAAGCCGCAGCGGAACCCGAACCCGAGGGCTGCGCTCGTCTCCATCTCGTACTGGAAGCTCGCGTCGTTGAGGCGCAGCTTGCCCATGGCCTCGCGCATGGCCTCGAACTGGGCGGAATCGACGGGGAAGAAACCGCAGAAGACGACCGGCTGGGCCGGCTGGAATCCGGCCAGCGGCTTGACGTCACGGTTGCGCTCGTCGGCGATGGTGTCGCCGACGCGGGTGTCGGCCACCTCCTTGATGGCGGCGGTCAGGAACCCGATCTCGCCGGGGCCGAGTTCGTCCGCCCTGGTCTGCTTGGGCCGGAAGGTGCCGATGCGGTCGACCTGGTAGATCGCGTCGGTCGAGACCATGCGGATCTTCTGGCCCTTCTTCAGGGTGCCGTCGACGATGCGCACCAGCACCACCACGCCCAGATAGGCATCGTACCAGGAATCGACGAGCAGCGCCTTGAGCGGCGCGGTCCGGTCGCCCTTCGGCGGCGGCAGGCGGTCGACGATCGCCTGGAGCACCGCATCGATCCCGATACCTGTCTTGGCGGAGATCTCGAGCGCGTCGGTGGCATCGAGGCCGATCACGTCCTCGATCTGCTGGCGCACCCGGTCGGGCTCCGCCGCCGGCAGGTCGACCTTGTTGAGAACGGACACGATCTCATGGTCGTTGTCGATCGCCTGGTAGACATTGGCGAGCGTCTGGGCCTCCACGCCCTGGCTGGCGTCGACCACGAGCAGGGACCCCTCGCAGGCCGCCAGCGACCGGTTGACCTCGTAGGCGAAGTCGACATGACCGGGCGTATCGATGAGGTTCAGGACATAGGTCTCGCCGTCGGCGGCCTTGTATTCCAACCGCACGGTCTGCGCCTTGATGGTGATGCCGCGCTCGCGCTCGAGCTCCATGTTGTCGAGCACCTGCTCCTTCATCTCGCGGTCGGTCAGGCCTCCGCAGACCTGGATCAGACGGTCGGCGAGGGTCGACTTGCCGTGGTCGATATGGGCCACGATGGAGAAGTTGCGGATATGGTCGAGCTCGATCATTGGACTGAGTCACTCTGGAGTTTGCCGTACGCGGTCCCGTGTCTGCACCGCATCAGGACGTGACGCGGCACGCACGGGATGACCGTGTGCACTTCATCATCCCCGCGAAAGCGGGGGCCGCGCGCATCTGTGCCCGCAGCCGTCATCGCCTCACCCGCGCAGGCGGCCGCCGGTGGCTTTTCCCACCTGGGCCACGACACGTTTGCCGACCTCGTCGATCTCCTCGTCGGTGAGCGTGCGATCGCGCGGCTGGAGGGTGACCTCGATGGCGAGCGACTTCTCGTTCTCGGCCAGCGAACCGCCGGAGAAGACGTCGAACAGCGACACGCCGGTGACGAGCGCCTTGTCAGCCCCCTTCGCGGCACGCAGGAGATCCTCGGCGGCCACGTCGCTGTCCACGACAAACGCGAAGTCGCGGCGGACGGGCTGGAGGTCGGAGGCATCGAGCGGCGGCCGTGCGCGGCCGGGCTTCGCCTTGGGCTCGGGCACGTTGCCGACGAAGACCTCGAAGGCGACCACGGCGCCCGAAATGTCGAGCGCCTTGAGGATACGCGGATGGACCTCGCCGAAATTCGCCAGCACGTTCTTCGGCCCCAGGCGCAGCACGCCGGAACGGCCCGGATGATACCAGGCCGGCGCTTCGGCGGCGGTCTGGAGCCGGTCGACCGGCGCACCGAGAGCGGCGAGCACGTCGACGGCGTCGGCCTTGGCATCGAACACGCCCACGCGCTGCGCGGCATCCTCCCAGTGGCGGCCGCCGCCCGCAAGACGCTGCAGGTTGGTGCGCACGCCGGACGCGGAATCGTACTGGCCATCGGGCGTCGCGTCGCGATAGCTCTGGCCGACCTCGAACAGGGCGACGTCGGCAAAACCACGGTCGTTGTTGCGCCTGGCCGCGGCCAGCAGGCCGGGCAGCAGACCGGGGCGCATGTGCGTCATTTCCGAGGAAATCGGGTTGGCGAGGCAAAGCTCGTCGGCACCGCCGCCGAACAGGTCTGCATCCACCTGCGGGATGAAGGACCATGTGACGGCCTCCACCATGCCGCGGGCGGCCAGGGTGCGGCGCGCCTGCCGGACACGGGTCTGCGACACGGTCAGCACCGGGCGCGCAACCTCGTCGCCGCGCTTCATGGGCACGGCGGGAAACGCGTCGATGCCGTGGATGCGCATGACCTCCTCGACGAGGTCCGCCTTGCCGTGGACGTCCGGACGCCATGTCGGCGCCATAACGGTGAAGGCGTCGCCGTTCTCCGTCACGCCGAACCCGAGACTCTCGAGGATCCCGCGGACCCGGCCCGCCTCGATGGCGACGCCGGTCAGACGCTCGACCTCGCGCGGATCGAAGGCGATCTCGAGGCCTGCATCCGGCACCTTCCCGGCAACGATGACGTGGCTGGCCTCCCCGCCGCACAGGTCCAGGACCATGCGCGCGGCAAGATGGGCGCCGGGTTCCATGAAGGCCGGGTCGACGCCGCGCTCGAACCGGTACCGCGCGTCGGATTCGATGCCGAGCCGGCGGCCGGTCGCGGCCGTGCGGATGGGGTCGAACAGGGCGGACTCGATGAAGACGTTAACGGTCTCAGGCGTCGAGCCGGTGTCCTCGCCGCCCATGATCCCGCCGAGGCCGATCATGCCGGACCCGTCGGCGATCACGCAGATCTCCGGGTCGCCCTCATAGGTGCGCCCGTCGAGGGCCAGAAAGGACTCGCCCTCGCGGCCCGGACGGGCCTCGATGTCGCCGGAGACCCGGTCGGCATCGTAGACGTGGAGCGGACGGCCGCGGTCGTAGGTGACGTAGTTGGTGATGTCGACCAGCGTATTGATGGGCCTGAGGCCGATCGCCTTGAGGCGGCGCTGCATCCAGTCGGGCGACGGCCCGTTGGTGAGCCCGCGTACGTAGCATCCGGCGAAGGCCGGGCACGGGGCATCCGGCGCGTCGGAGGAAACGGTCACGGAGATGGGGCTGTCGAAGGTCCCTTTCACAGGTTCCAGCGTATCGGGCCTGAGCGTACCCAGTCCCGCCGCGGCCAGGTCGCGTGCGACGCCGCGCACGCCGAGGCAGTCCGGGCGGTTGGGCGTGATGGCGATCTCGATGACCGGATCGTCGAGACCGGCGATGGACGCGAACGGCGCCCCGACAGGCGCGTCGGCGTCGAGATCGATAATGCCGTCATGCTCGTCCGACATGCCCATCTCGCGTTCCGAGCAGAGCATGCCGTTCGATTCGACGCCGCGGATCCTGGTGGGCTTGAGATCGAGGCCGGTGCCCGGAATATGCGTGCCGGAGGGGGCGAAGACACCCTTCATTCCGGTCCGCGCGTTGGGCGCGCCGCACACCACCTGCACGGTTTCGCTTCCGGTGTCGACCATGCACACGCGCAGGCGGTCGGCATCGGGGTGCTGTTCGGCGGAGACCACGTAGGCGACCGTGAAGGGCGCCAGGTCCTTCGCGGCGTCGACGACATCTTCGACCTCGAGCCCGATCATCGTGAGCTTGTCGACGATCTCGTCGAGGGTGGCGTCTGTGTCGAGGTGGTCCTTGAGCCAGGACAGGGTGAACTTCATCGGCTGAGCCCTCCCGCCAGGGTGGGTATGTCGAAGGCGCGGAACCCGTAATGCCTGAGCCAGCGCAGATCGGCGTCGAAGAAAGCGCGCAGGTCGGGAATGCCGTATTTCAGCATGGCGATGCGGTCGATGCCCATGCCGAAGGCGAAACCCTGGTACTCGTCGGGATCGAGCCCGACATTGCGCAGCACCTGGGGGTGAACCACGCCGCAGCCGAGAATCTCGAGCCAGTCGTCACCTTCGCCGATGCGGATCTCGTTGCCGAGCCGCGCGCAGCCAACATCGACCTCGAGCGAGGGTTCCGTGAAGGGGAAGTAGGACGGGCGGAAGCGCATCTTCACACGCTCGACCTCGAAGAACGCCTTGCAGAACTCCTCCAGGCACCACTTGAGGTGGCCCAGATGGGTCTCGCGGTCGATGACCAGGCCCTCGACCTGGTGGAACATGGGCGTGTGCGTCTGGTCGGAATCGCAGCGGTAGGTCCGCCCCGGAACGATGACGCGATGGGGCGGCGGGCCGGCCAGCATGGTGCGGATCTGCACCGGGCTGGTGTGGGTGCGCAGCAGCATGCGCGAGCCGTCTTCCTGCTCGCCGAAGTAGAACGTGTCGTGCATCTGCCGCGCGGGGTGTTCCGGCGGGATGTTGAGGGCGTTGAAGTTGTGGAAGTCGTCCTCGATGTCCGGGCCCTCGGCCACGGAGAAACCCATGTCGGCGAAGACGGCGGTGAGTTCGTCCATCACCTGGCTCACCGGGTGAATGCGCCCGGCAGCCAGGGGACTTTCCCGCACCGGCAGGGTGACGTCGGTGCGCTCCGTGGCAAGCCGCGCCTCCAGCGCCGCATCCTCGAGCTGCGCCTTGCGGTCGGCGACGGCGGTGGCGACCCGGTCCTTGAGGCCGTTCAGGGCCGGCCCCATGGTCTTGCGTTCTTCGGGCGACATGGCGCCCAGGCCCTTCATCAGTTCGCTGACGCGGCCCTTCTTGCCGAGTGCGGACACGCGCACGGCTTCCAGCGCCTGGGCGTCGCCAGCGCCGGCAATCTCGGCGTTCAGATCCTGTTCGATGCGTTCGAGGTCGGACATCCCATCCTTGCCTTTCGGGGTTTCACCCCACGGTCTCGCCCGTCCTTGCGCGGATCGAAGCGGGAACTGCCTGCCAGGGACGGGAAATCTGGCCGGCCGCGTATATCGCGGCCGGGGTCACAACTGATCGCAGCGGGCTGTTACTGCAACGCGCCCTGGGCCTGATCCACCAAGGCCTTGAACGCTTCCGGCTCGTGGACGGCAAGGTCGGAAAGGACCTTGCGATCGACCTCGACACCGGCCTTGTTCAGCCCGTCGATAAATCGTCCGTAGGTGAGACCGTGCTCACGGGCGGCGGCGTTGATGCGCTGGATCCACAGGGAGCGGAAGTTGCGCTTGCGGGCGCGGCGGTCACGGTAGGCGTACTGCCCGGCCTTCTCGACGGCCTGGTTGGCCACCCGGAAGGTGTTCTTGCGCCGGCCGTAGTAACCCTTGGCCTGCTTGATGATCTTGCGGTGGCGGGCGTGTGTCGTCACACCCCTCTTGACGCGTGCCATGGCGATAACCTCTCAGAAATATGATGCGATGCGGAAAGGGCGGTCGGTTCAGCCGTAAGGCAGGAACTTCTTCACCACCTTCGCGTCCTCGTCGGCGAGGATGGTGGTGCCGCGCAGATTGCGGATCTGCTTGTTGGTGCGCTTGATCATGCCATGGCGCTTGCCGGCCTGATTTCCACGGACCTTTCCGGTTGCGGTGAGGCGGAATCGCTTCTTGGCGCCGCTTTTCGACTTCAACTTGGGCATTTTGCTCTCTTTCGGTTTGGAAGGCGGCCCGCTGAACGGCCGCCGGATCAATGCATTAAGAGCCGCCACGGCATGCCCTACATGGCCGGGCGGCTCAGAACCAGCGCGTTATAAGGATATCGGCGAAGCTTGGCAAGCCCCGTATGGGGCGGCCGGGCCTTACCTCGGGGCCAGGATCATGATCATCTGGCGGCCCTCGAGACGGGGCTCGGACTCGACCTTGGCGATTTCCTCGGTTTCGGCCTTGACCTTCTGCAGAAGCTGCATGCCGAGCTCCTGGTGGGCCATCTCGCGGCCGCGGAAGCGCAAGGTCACCTTGACCTTGTCGCCGTCGTCGAAGAAGCGGGCCATGTTGCGCATCTTCACGTCGTAGTCGTGCGTGTCGATGTTGGGCCGCATCTTGATTTCCTTGACGTCGACCGTCTTCTGTTTCTTGCGGGCTTCGTTGGCCTTCTTCTGGGCCTGGTACTTGTACTTGCCGTAATCGAGGATCTTGCAGACGGGCGGTTTCATGTTGGGCGAAACCTCGACGAGATCGAGCCCGGCCTCTTCGGCCATGGCGATCGCATCGTCGATCCCGACTGTGCCGTGATTTTCTCCATCTTCGCCGATGACGACCACTTCAGGCTCGTCGATCAGCTGGTTTACACGCGGTCCCTCGCGAACCGGTGCTTCCCTCATCGGTCTTCTTGCTATCTCTAGGTTCCTTTCACTCGTTGTCGATAATCACCGGGCGACACCTGCCGACCGGCTTCACGCAAGTCAGTAAACACCACATTCGTGCGGCGTCAACTTGAAACATGCCCGCTATTCGGCAGGACATACCCGGAACATTACACCATTCCACGGCAAAATCGAGTTAACGAACCGACGGCGCATGTGAATTACATGGTCCCGTCAGGCGCTGCGGCGGTGCTGTTCGAGCATGGGAGCCGAGGTCCGTGTCACGGACGGCGCGCCCGGATGGCGTCCGGGCGTGTCCAGCCACTCGCGCGCGAACGCCCTGGCGGGCCGCGGACGGCCGAAGTGGTAGCCCTGGGCCTCGTCACAGCCCAGTTCGAGCAACGTGGCAGCCTGCGGCAGGGTTTCGACGCCTTCCGCAATCGTCTTCAGTCCCAGGGAGCGGGCCATGGCGATGGTCGCCGAGACGATGGCCAGGTCGTTCTGGTTTTCCAGCATGTCGCGGATGAAGGAAATGTCGATCTTGAGCTTGTCGACGGCGAATCGCTTCAGATAGGACAGTGAGGAATAGCCGGTGCCGAAGTCATCCACGGCAACCTCCAGCCCCATTTCGTGGAGTTCAGACATCACCGACATGGCGCGGTCGGGGTCCGACATCATGCCGCTTTCAGTCAGTTCGAGCTGGAACATCGCCGCCTCGACGCCATGGGCGTCGAGCTGCTTCCGGATCCGGGCGACGAAACCGCCGTCCTCGAGTTGCTGCGTGTCGATGTTGATGGCGATCCGCGCCTCGAGACGCAGCCCCGACGCCAGCCAGTCGCGAACCTGACGGAAGGCCTGGTCCATGACCCATTCGCCAAGCGGGATCATCATGTGCCGTTCGCAGGCGATGGGTATGAATTCCGCGGGGCTCATCCAGCCCCACTCCACATCCTGCCAGCGCAGCAACGCTTCCGCGCCGCACAGCCTGCCCGACCGCAAATCGAACTGCGGCTGGTAATAAAGCTCCAACGCCTCGGTCTCGAGCGCCTTTTCCAGGCGACGGGCGACGTCCAGGTTGTGCTGGAGCTCAGCGCCCATTCTCGACAGGTAGAACCTGTAGCCGCCGCCCTTGTACTTGGCCTGGTACATGGCGATGTCGGCGTATTTGAGCAATTCCTCGGGTGTTCTCCCGTTTGCGGGATAGAAGGAGATGCCGATGCTCACGCCGAGGGTGTAGGCTTCCGGCCCCACGTTCACCGGCCTGCACATGACCTCCTGCAGGCGCTCGGCGATCGAGACCGCATCCTCCCGGTCGGCATCCTCGGCGATGACGACGAATTCGTCGCCGCCGATCCGCCCGAGCGTCTCGGACTCGCGCAGGACGCCGAGAAAACGGTCGGCGACCTCGACCAGGACACGGTCCCCCGTGGCGTGACCGCGCGTGTCGTTGATCTCCTTGAACCGGTCGATATCGAGGAAAAACAGCGTCAGGGGCCGGCCCTGGTCATCCGCACGCGCCAGCGCCGTTTCGAGACGGTCCATGCACATGGCGCGGTTGGGCAGGCCGGTCAGCGAATCGTAAAACGCTAGCTTCTCGATCCTGGCGGCGGTATCCCTGCGCTTGGTGATATCCTGCAGAATGGCGACGAAGACCGGCGGATTCTCGTTGACGGCCAGCTGGAGTTTCACCTCCACCGGATAGTCGCTGCCGTCCTTGCGACGGTGCACGGTTTCGAATCCGATCATGTCTCGTTCGCCGCGGCGCAAGGGGCCGATGAGTTCCTCGAAGGCCTCCCGGTCGAGTTCGGGCTTGATGTCGAGCGGCGTGAGCTGTTCGAGTTCCTCCGGCGTGTAGCCGATGTTGAGCTGCGCGCCGCGATTGACCTGTCCGAATTTCAGCGTCTCGGTATCGAACACGTAGATCTCGTTCGACGAGTTGTCGAGAATCCGGCCGAGGCGGGACACGGTGGTCTCGGCCTTCTTGCGTTCGCTGATGTCGAAACAGATGGAGATGTAGCGTTCCGTTTCGCCGTCAGCGCCCGCCAGGGGCGCGATGATGCTGTCCGTCCAATATTGTCCGCCGTCTTTCGCACGGTTGCAGACCTCGCCGCGCCAGGCCCGGCCCGACGAGAGCGCGTCGCAGAACGCCTCCCAGTTTTCCGGCGAAAACATTCTCGACTTCACGATGCCGTGTTTGGTGCCGACAAGCTCGGCGCGGGTGTATCCGCTGACGTCGCAGAACGCCTGGTTGACATCGACGATGGAACCGTCGGTGTTCGACTGGCTGAAGATCGTGTGTTCCTGAATGACGTTCAGCAGCCCCTGGAGATCATTGAGTGCGGTGCTCAGGCGCTGCTGTGTCTCCAGCCGTTCGGTCACGTCCTCGAAGGACCCGATCATTTTCGTCGGTTCGCCGTTCTCGATCACGGCCCGTCCCACCGCGCGGACCCAGATGCGGCGTCCCCTAGCGGTGATCAATGGCAACTCCACGTTCCAGGGCTCACCCGTCGCCATGCCGGCCTCCACCACCTTGGTGACGGTGTCGCGCGCTTCGGGTGCATAGAAGTCGATGGCACTTTCGACGTCGGGAACGAAATCCGGGCCGACTTCGTGGATCTTCCGCGTGGTTTCGTCCCAGATCAGTTTCTTCGTCGCGATCTCGACTTCCCAGCACCCGATACCGCCGAGTTCCGTCACCGCCTCCAGGCGGTCGAAGACACGCTTGCGCTCCTTCTCCTTTTCGAGCAGGCGTTGCTCGGCGGACTTGCGGCCGGTCACGTCGAAGGAGATCGACACGTAGCGCTCGATTGTTCCCGCCGCGTCGAAAAGCGGGATGACGATATTGTCGACCCAGTAGAGTTCGCCGCATCGCGAGCGGTTGCAGACTTCTCCCCGCCAGGCCTTGCCGGATGAAATGGTGGCCCAGAAATCACGCCAGAACTCCGGCGGGTGAACGCCCGAGTTGACGATGGAACAGCGCGACCCCACCAGTTCATCGGGCCCGTAACCGCTGACATCGCAGAACGAGCTGCTGACCTTGGAGATGACGCCGTCGGGCGTGGCCTGGCTGCAGATCGCGTGATCCTCGATGGCGCCCATCAGGTTGCGATCCTCGTTGAGCGCGATCCGGAGCCTCTGCTGGGTCGCGAGATGGTCTTCCTCGCGCTGCTTGAGCTGGATCAGCAGCCCGAGCGCATCCGCGAAACTCTCGAGGAAACTCACCTCGTCCTCGTCGCGCTCATGTCCGTGGGTCAGATAGACCACCAGCACGCCGATCACCTCGCCGGCCGCGAGGATCGGCACGTTGTAATGGCCGTGTGGCGCCATGCCGTCGAAGTGCGTTTCATGGCGTTCGTCGATACATCTTGCGTGCTGCGTGCGGCCCTCCTGCGCCGCGCGGCCGCACAGGCAATGACCGAACGGGACGCGTGCGCACAGCGTCAGAAGCTCTTCGTGGAGATTGCGGCTTGCGACAAGGCGCAGGCCGCAGCCCGTCTCGTCGGTGAGGAAAATGCCGCCCTTGGGCAGCAGGGACAGCCAGCTGACCTTCAGCAGTTCGTCAAGCGCGCTCTCGAGATGCACCTCGAGCGGACCGGCACACGCACCGATCCTCAGCAGCCGATACATCAGATCCGAGTTCTCGAGCGCCTTGGCGACGCGCCCGTCTTCGAACGTTTGTTCCCGGGCCATTGCTTCGCTCATGCCGACCATTCCAAACCCTCAACCTAGCCGGACATGGTTAACACGAAGTATTACTTGAGGTTGCGGCCGGTCAGGCGATGCGCAACGGCCTGTGATCACCGATCTCACGCCGAATCTCCCTAATCAGCGCGTCGATGGCCGGGTTGCGAGACGATCGCGCTTTTCGCACGACATAGGCGATGCCGGGGAGGCCGGGGAAGGTACTGCCAAGGATGTCCATATCCGGCGTCAGATGTCGCTCGTTTATCACCGCCACTCCCAATCCGCTCCGTACCGCCTGGACGATTCCGGACGCGCTTGGGCATTCCAGAACGGTCTCGAAGGCCGTACCGTCGTCCTGTGCAAAGTCCATTATCCACCGGCGGTAGAAACAGTCGGCGTCGAATGACAGGAAAGGCACCGGCTTTGCCATTTCGAGAGCGAGATCGGGTGACTTCACCCAGTAGAGGCTCTCGCGATACAGCTCGAGATCGGCCGGGCGCACATCATGCTCAAACACCTGCATGATGGCGATATCCGTAGTACCTGCCACAAGCCTCGCCTGCAGCGTCAGGCTCTGATGCACGTGGGTGCGCACGGAGACGCCGGGATGCAAGCGCGAAAACCGTCCGAGAATACGGCTCAAATCGCTGCAGGTCGTATCCTCGGTAAGTCCAAGGCTGATTTTACCCTGGAGGGGCGTCTTCGATAGACTGACAAGGGCTTCATCGTGGATACCCAGAATACGTCTGGCATAGCCCAAAAGATCGCGGCCCGATTCCGTGAAGACCGGCGCATTGGGGCGCCGGGTCAGGAGATCGCTGCCCAAACTTGTTTCAAGACGCCTGATCTTGTGACTGACGGCGGACTGGGACAGGCCGAGAAATTCGGCGGCCCGAGTGACGCCGCCCTGGTCCTCGATCGCGCACAATGCCCGCAGCGAATCGATATCCAGCCTTTGAAGAGGTCTTGAATCCATGACAAAATCCGATCAGTCATCATAAATCTTCACGATTATCGATATCATCCGAATCAGACTGCGGGAACTGTCATGCGTAGCGCTCAAGACCAGCGGATCAGCCCGATCACGGCTGAAAGAGCGTAAAAACCCTGCAAAAACAGGAAGGTCCAGCGTCGGTCGACTATAGCCCATGCCGCAAACAGACCGGACGACGCCAACAGCAGGGAAAATCCGAGGATTTCCGCACCAACTTTCGACGCAATGAGAAGGGCGTAGGCCATGGCAAGCAGAGAACCCGTGATCTCGAACAAAGCGGTCTTTTTGCGCGAGGCCGTGTGACCATTTTGAGTGACAGACCCTCTCGTCATGTTCACGCCTGCCGTTTGAGAAAATCAATGAGGAGATGCGAGATTTTTCGAGGCTGGTCTTCCATCGCGAAATGGCCGCAGTCCTCGAGGACATGGAGTTCCGAACGGGGAATTGCCGCTTGCAACCTGTAGGCCCAGTCGACGATCTGCCACGAATCGTCGGCACCCCAGATGAGCTGAACGGGAATCCTGCCGAGCTCCGCCATCCGCGGGGCCAACTCCTCGGTGTGCCGGGAGTCATAGTGCCTCACCTGATGCTCCAGAAGGCTGGCCTGACCAACCGGATTGCAGATGTAGCCGAGAAATTTTTCGAGAGAAGAGCGGGCGAACCGCTCCTTGTTATGAACCGCCGACAGCAACCAGTCGCGGAAATGCGCCTCGTGATCCGCGGCCGAGGCTTGTGCGAGGGATGCGAGCCCATCCTGAATCTGCTTACGGGTCCGCCGTGATGGCCAGCTGTCGAAACTCACTGTGTCGATCATGGTGAGGGACAGGACCTGAGGCTGCGAAAGTAGCGTAAAGCGCTGAGCAATCCCGCCGCCAATGTCGTGCGAAATGACATGGGCGCCCGTCAGTCCCCAATGTGAAAACAGGCCCTCGAGAATGGAGACCTGGCCTGTAACGGATGTGTCGACGGACGTATCCCACGGCCGCTCCGACAAGCCGAATCCGAGAAGGTCGTATATGTGGACCTTGTGGCCGGACTCCACGAGGGCTGGCAGGACATTGCGCCAAATGTACGAGGATGACGGAGTTCCATGAATCAGGACGACCGGCCTTCCGTCACCATGGACGCCGTGAGCGATCCGGTTCGCGTTGACCAGTGCATGTTCATTGACGAGGTTTTCCATGGGAGTGCTCCCGCGTTTCCGATATCGCAGGATTAAACTCCGGACATGTCATGTCACAAATGAATTGATTAGATAAATACAACGAAATTTGTCATATCGCTGGCGCGAATTTTTCACCCTGCCCATCCGGCGGCGCGGAGGCCGTCGAGGAGCCTGGAAAGATCGCCGGGGGCGGCGTTCCATTTCTCGAGCTGGGCTCGCGGGTCTACACCGGGCCTCAGTTCGTATAGGCGCCGGAAAGCCGCACCGGCCCGGTCCGTCTGACCCATCGCACCGAGTACGGCGGCACGGAAAATCCAGGTCCAGTAGAAATCCGGCATCGATATGCGCTCGAGTTCGACAAGGGCCTCGTCATATTCCCTGCGTGAAAAATGAAAACGGACGGACGCGAAATGATACCAGCCGGGATGCAGGGGGTTGAGCGCGCGGGCCCGGCAGGAGAGGTCGTGGCCGCGTTCGAAGTCGCCCATGAAGGCATAGAAATGTCCGATATCGGCAAGGGTCTCGGGATCGTTGGGATTGAGCGCCAGCGCGCGGTCGGCCTCCGTGCGGAACTTGTCGTTCTCCTTGCGGAAAAAATGCACGATTGCCAGCCAGCAGCGGGCATAGGCGTTCTGCGGGTCGAGATCCACCGCGCGTTCCGCCATGGCCAGTGCCCGCCCGATGGGATCCGGCCGGGGGTTCGCGTCGAACCGGTGCTCGGCAAGATAGACATTGGCGAGCAGCGCGTGGGCGTCCGCCGAAGACGGGTCGCGCACGATGGCGGTCTCCAGCAGGTCGCGCGCATCGGCATGCATCTCCGCGCTGAGCGTGGCGGTGTAGCGCCTGGCGCGCAGCACGCAGTCATAGGCGTCGAGCTCGGCGCGATTCTTCTTCATCGCCCGCTGCAACGCCACGTCCTGGACCTTGACCCCCAGGGTCGCCGCGATGGTCCGCGTCACCTCGTCCTGGAGGGCGAAGATGTCCTCCATGTTCCTGTCGTAACGGTCGGCCCAGAGATGGACGCCGTTGGCCCCGTCGATGAGCTGGGCGGTGATGCGCACCCGGCCTGCGGCACGGCGCACGCTGCCCTCCACGAGATAGCCCGCGCCGAGCCGGGCGCAGATTTCCGCGGTATCGGCGGTCGACCCCTTGAGCCCGAAGGTCGAGCTCCTGCCCACCACGAGCAGGTCGCGGAACCGGGACAGGTTGGTGATGATGTCTTCGGTCAGTCCGTCGGCGAAATACTCGTCGACGTCGGCGCTGAGGTTCTCGAACGGCAGGACAGCGATCAGCGGCTTTTCCGAACGGCTGGCCGGATTGCCGCCGGGACCGGACCGGGGCAGCGTGACGGCTGGCGTTTCCTCGCCATCGCTTGCTTCGACGGACGCACGGAAGCGCAGGCCCCGCCCCCTTACCGTCTCGATGAAGCGCTGGCTGTTGCCGCTGTCGTCCAACGCCTTTCGCGCCGACTTGATGCAGCTCGAGATGGTCGCGTCCGACACGATGCGGCCGTCCCAGACCGCATCGACCATTTCACCGCGGCCGACGATGCGCCCCGGATTGGCGGCCAGAAAGGCCAGCAGGTCGAAGACCAGCGGCTCGACATGGCGCAGGCCGTCCGGGCCCCGCAGTTCGTACCGCCCGATGTCGAGTTCGAAGTCGCCGAAGCGATAAAGCATGCCGCAACCCGTCGCGAGGTTCACATGGACAAAACCTAGTCCAGAACCGCAACCGAATGAACTGCCGATCCCATTTGCTTGACCGTGCCGGGCGATCACGCGCGATCCGAACGGTTTGTGCGCTTCCGGCCCCGGGCGTAGAATGGACCGTGCCCGACCACGCAGCCGAAATCCTGCGAGGATTCCAGTGGAAGGAGAACACCCATGAAAAATCTCGTTTCGAGCCTGAAGAAAACCTACGGATCGACGTTCGGCCGATGCGCCACCTGCATGAGGCAGTCTATGGCGGCGGCCCTCGCCATGTGGGGCGCCTATTGTGTCGGGGTATGGGCGTGGCCGGTGCTGCCGGGCCTGAGCCTGGTGGCAGCCGCAGCGGGCGTCCTGACACTGCTCTGGGTGCTTCACGTGGCGACTTTCGCCGTGCGCCAGGCCGCTGAGATACACCGCAGCGACGCCGACGGACCGATGAGCGGGCTACATGCGCCGTCGCGGCGCAGGTTGCTCGGCGTGATGGTGCGGGCGGGAACCGTGACCGCGGCAGCGAGCGTGCCGCTTCTGGTGTGGACTTCGCGGAGTTTCGCCTTCTGCGGGCAGTGTACCGTCAACAGCGACTGCGGCAGCGCCAACAGCGGCTGGTGCTGCAAGAACACAGCTCCCGTCAACGCGGGCTATGTCTGCAACGAATGTAAAAAGTGCTGAAGAACCCGGTTTGCGTGGACGGGCACGCGAAAAACCGGTAGCGCAACAGACGCCCTGCGTGACGGTCGACCGGACAGCGCGCCCGGACTACGCTGACGGGTCCGTTCGGCAGAGGATTCACCCGATGCGATCGATCCGTCGCACCGCCCCCCGCAAGACATTGCCGGTCATGGCGATCTGGCTCGTCGCCTGCCTGGGGCAGGCCGCTTGTTCGATGAACGCTACGAGATCGAGACAAACGATCGCGGCGACTGGATCAGCTTGCTCAGCACGGACAATCCCGGCGGGTCGCCGACACGTCGCTACATCGAGTACCGGGACTGACCGCGGCGGCGGCGAGACACCGCCGGTTCAGCGGCTCGCGGCGTAATAGGACACGCGGCGTTCGAGATAGGCGAGGAACTCGGAAATCGTGAAGGCCATGGCGAACAGGACGATCAGCACGGCCCAGAAGTGGGACATGAGGAAGTTGGCCGAGTAGAGCTCGAACAGCGCGCCGAAGCCGACGATCGAGATCAGCAGCTGGCCGATGATCACGCCCTTGACCGCGCGGATGATGCCGATGCGCACGCCGCCGAGAATTTCGGGCAAGGCCGCCCAGAAATAGATCTTCACGAATGCGTCCATGGGAGATGCGCCGAAGGAACGCGCCATCTCCACGAGCGACCGGTTGATCTGCAGCACGCCGGCGCGGGCATTGAGGATGATGATCCAGATCGCGAAGAGCGTGGTGGTGATGATGATCGACTTCATGCCGAACCCGAAGAGCACCATCAGCACGGGAACCAGCGCCGTCAGCGGAGCGCTCAGGAATATGTTGACCCAGGGCAGCAGCAACTCGTCCAGGAGCCGGTTCTTGCCCATCAGGATGCCCAGCGGCACGCCGATGGCGACGGCGAAGAACACGCCCATGCAGAAGGCATATGCGGTTTCCGACAGTGCCTTGCTGAAGGCCGGCGTGCCGATGACGGACACCAGCGTGGCGACGACCTCGGACAGCGGCGGCACGAAAAACGTGACGCCGAGCTGGCCGACGATTTCCCACAGCAGCCCCCACAGGATGAGGGAGGACATGCCGGGAAGGCGGTAACCGAACAGGGTCATCGGTTACTCCACGTAGCTGCGCAGGGACGCCCAGATCCGGTCGACGATGTCGAGATACTCCGAATCGCGCCGGATATTGTCCACGCCCTTGTCGCGGAACCCGGACGGCCGGATGATCTCCGACACCCGGCTCGGGCGCGGCAGAAGGATGGCGATCTGGTCGGAGACGTAGACGGCCTCCTCGATCGAGTGGGTCACGAAGATGAACGTCTTGTTCTCGTCGGCGACGAGGGAAAGCAGGTCCTCCTGGAACTTGCGCCTGGTCTGCTCGTCGACGGCCGAGAAGGGCTCGTCCATGAGCAGGACCTTGGCGTCGACCGAGAGTGCCCGGGCGAGGCCCACACGCTGGCGCATGCCGCCGGAGAGCTCGTGCGGATAGCTGTTCTCGAACCCGCTCAGGCCGACATTGGCGATGTACTTGCGGGCGATGTCCTCGCGCTCGGACTTCGCCACGCCGCGCAGCTCCAGACCGAAGGCCACGTTGCGGATGACACTCGCCCAGGGCAGCAGGGCGAAGTCCTGGAAGACGAAGGCCCGGTCCGGCCCCGGTCCCGTGACCTTCTTGCCGTTGACCTCGACCTCGCCCGAACTCGGCTCCAGGAGACCGGCGATGATCTTGAGAAGGGTGGTCTTGCCGCAGCCCGACGGCCCCAGCAGCGAGGTGAGCTGGCCGCGCGGGAAATCGAGCGACAGGTTCTTGAGCGCTTCGACGTCCCCGTAGTTCTTCGAAACGTTGCGGGCCGTAACGGCGTTGTCGACGGCCGTGCCGGCGAGTGCGGCTGTGGCCTTTTCAGTCAGAGGCATATCCACGATGGCTTCCCTTGAAGAGGACGTTTTCAACCTTCTCGAGCAGGTTCAGGAACAGGACCGCGAGCAGGATGATCGAAAAGATGGCGGCGTACATGCTGGGATAGTCGGCGATGGACCGGCTATAGGTGATGATGTCGCCGACCCCGGTCGGCGTGATCTTGAGCTCCGCCAGGATGGCGCCGATGAAGCCCGCCGAGATGCCGAGCCTGAGGCCGGCGAAGATGACGGGCGATGCGGCAGGAATGACGACCTTGAGGATGATGTCGCGCTCGGACCCGAGGAACGAGCGGCCCATCTCCTTGAGGTTGACCGGCGTGTTGCGCACCGCGCCCCCGGTGTTCAGCACGATGACCGGCATGGCCATGATGCACACCACGAAGACCTTGGACGTCAGGCCGATTCCGTAGGCCATGACGAGAAGGGGGATCAGCGCGGCAAGCGGGGCGGACTGCATGACGATGAAAATCGGCGAGAACAGCCAGTCGAACCGCGAGTCGAGCCCGATCCACAGACCGAGCCCGATACCGAAAACCGCGGAAATGGCGATGCCCACCGCGAGCGGTCTCAGGGTCTCGGCATAGGCGGTGAACATGGTTCCGTCGAGGGTGAGCGCCACCATCGCGGACATGGACTCGAGGAATGTCGGAAAGGCGTAACTCACCGGAATCCGGCCCGCGATCTCCCACGCACCGAAGACGAGCACGGCGGACAGCAGTTTCAGTAATAGTGACCTGTTGGGCATCGGTCGCCGCTCCGGAATTCAGGAATGGTGCGGACGCCGCCTCCCCGCCCGAGGGCAGGCAGACGGCGCCTGCGATTGCCTTACATGGCGTCGTCGAGCGGCTTCAGGTACCAGAAGTCCTCGATGTTGAGCGACGCGGGATCGCCCGTCAGCTGGCCGGCCGCCGAATACCATTCCATGTCGGCCTTGGCCGCCTTGCGTCCGCCGCCATCGGGATCGTAGAGACCGCCTTCAACGGCGTCCTTGTAGAAGCCGTCGAGCCCGTCGAGAATCTCCTTGGGCAGCTGGCCGATCGGACCGTCGGGATTGGTTTCCCGGCTGATGATCGTCGGGTCCTTGGCCATGTCGCGCCAGACGCTGAGCAGGGCCTTGACGAAGATGCCGACGTCCTTCTCGTTGGCCTTGATCCAGTCGAGATTGGCGAACAGGGCCTCGTCACTGGCATCGACCTCGAACATGGGCAGGACGTTGAACTTGTCGCCCTGCTGCTTCACCAGCTTGTTCTTGTTGGACAGGTCGACGATGGTCGCGTCCGTCTGACCCGCGATCAGGGCGACGATGCGGTTGGCCGAACCCGGCACGTAGGACCGTGTCCCGAACTTGATGTTGAGACGGTCCTCGATGACGTTGGCGATCGAGTCCGTGCCGCCGCCGCGCGAATGCAGCATGATGGGCTCGCCGTCGAGATCCTCGAGCTTGCTGTATTTCTGCGAGGTGACGGGGAAGAACTTCAGCTTCGAGAGCTGGAAGACGATGCGGATCGGCGCCTTGGATTTCTGCATGGCCGCGTAGGGCGTGCCGAAACCGATATCCATCTGCCCGCTGAGGACCGCCTGGATGGCGAGTTCCTCGTCGGAGAAGGCCGTCCATTCGTAGTCGAGGCCCATGGCCTTGGCGCGGTCGAGGGCGACAAAGAAGGCCGCGAGTTCATCGGACGGCGTTTCCGCCAGCGCGATACGGATCTTGCCGGCGGCATCGGCGCTTGAGAAAGCCGCACCGCCGAGCATGAACACGGCGGCAAAGAACGTTGTCAGTGGTCTTAGAAACGATTTCATTGGTTTCCTCCCTGGGAACAGAGTTCGTGTCTCGTCTCGTGCACTCGCGTGGACCTTGTTCGGTCTTCTCGTGCCTTCTTGGTCTTGCCCTTGTTTCAGACCTCCTCGAAAAGCCGCGTGGACACCGAACGGATGTGATGGCGCATGGCGTCATGCGCCGCCGTCGGGTCGCGGTCCTCGATCGCCCTCGCGATCCGGTCATGTTCCGTGAAGCTCGAATGCCCTGCAGGCGGTCGCTCCGACTGGCGCACCACCGTGCCCCATGCCACCGCCCGGCGCACCTGGTTGAGCTGGTCGAACAGCGCCAGGAGCAGGATGTTGTCGGCCGCCTCCGCGACGGCGCGGTGAAAGAGATCGTCCTGGGTCTCGTAGTCGGTCCAGTTGCTCGCCGACACGGCGCGCTCCTTGGCGAGTTTCATGCGGATGATCGCCTCGCCCGACGCGTTGATCGCCGCTTCGCGGGCGATTGCGGGTTCGATGCAGATTCGGGCGCGCATGATGCGCACCGGGGTCAGCTGCCGGCTCAGTTCGGCGATGCCGTTGTTCAGTCCGCCGTTGTGCGGCTCGTCATGACCGGCGACGAAGGTGCCCTTGCCGACATGGCGCCAGATGGCCCCCTCGCGCTCCAGCGCCTCCAGCGCACGGCGCAGGGTGGTGCGGGTCATGCCGAGCTGGTCGATCAGCTCGCGTTCAGGCGGCAGCCGGTCGCCGGGCGCATAGTCTCCCGCGGAAATCATCGCGCGGACACGCACGATGGCGTCCTCGCGATCCGATATTTCCGGCCTGCTCAGCAAGTCTGCACCTCAAATTGGTTGACCAATTTCGATCAATCACCCGACCATATGCGCCAATGGGGATGAATTCAACAAGAATTGCGCCGGCCGACCGCCTTGCATCGTATTGGTTGTGATTGATCTTATCGTCAGTCCGGTCTAAAAGACGCTGGAACCAATACATATGCAGAGGGTGTCATGACGGATTACGTGATCGAAAGGCCTGCGGCCGCAACCCTGCCGGTGTCCGGCACGGACGCGGCTTTCCCGGTGCGCCGGATCTATTGCATCGGGCGCAACTACGCGGCGCACACGATCGAGATGGGAGGCGACCCGAACCGGGAGGCACCCTTCTTCTTCCAGAAGAACCCGGACAATTTCGACACGTCCGGCGAGTTCCCCTACCCGCCCCATTCGTCCGACGTCCATCACGAGGTCGAGATGGCGGTGGCGCTCAAGTCGGGCGGCACGAACATATCCCTCGACCAGGCACTCGACCATGTCTACGGCTACGGCGTATCGATCGACATGACGCGGCGCGACCTTCAGGGCGAGGCCAAGAAGACGGGCCGTCCGTGGGAAATCGGCAAGGCCTTCGAGCGGTCGGCCCCGGCCGGACCGCTGCATCCGGTCTCCGCGGTCGGCCACCCCGACAAGGGGCGCGTCGAACTCAAGGTCAATGGCGAGGTCCGGCAGGAAGGCGATCTCGACCAGATGATCTGGAAGGTGCCGGAAATGATCTCCTACCTGTCGGAGTATTTCGAACTCGCCGCGGGCGACGTCATCCTGTCCGGCACGCCGTCCGGCGTCGGCCCTGTCACCAAGGGCGACCGGATCGAGGCGTCCATCGAAGGTCTCGGCAGCATCACGGTCACCGTGGTCTGATCAGGCGTCGCAGACCCCGCCCCACAATTCGTCGGACAGCGTCCGGCCGGTCTCGAGCCTCGTCTTGAGGTTGCTGAGCACGGCCGGCCATCCGGCGGTCACGCCAACATGCATTTCCGAGCCGGCCTCGAGATCGGCGTGGGTCACGGTCAGGCGCGTGTCCGGCCCCAGGCCGACCAGCTCGTAGGTCACACGCGAGATCTTGTCCGGGTTTCCGGCATCGTCCGGCGATGCCCAGGAGACGACGAGCCTCCTGGGCGGGTCGATCTCGATCACCTCGCCGGCGATGTCGACCTTGCCCGAGCCGTCCGCGCGGACATGCTTCCATGGCGCGCCCTTCTTCCATTGCGATTCATTCGTGTGGCCCCAGTACGATCGCGTGACCTCCGGATCGACGAGACCGTTCCAGACCGCCTCCACGGCCGCGGCGATATAGACGACATAAACAAAATCAGGTGCTTTCTCGGGCACGGCGTTTCTCCTTCGCGCTTTCGATCCGGGTCTTGAGCCCGGTCAGGGATTCAATTCTGGCGTCCTCGAACTTGCCGACCCAGCGGCTGACGATTTCACCGATGGGAACCGGGTTGAGGTAGTGAAGCTTTTCGCGCCCGCGGCGGTGCACCGAAACCAGGTTCGCGGCTTCGAGCACGGCCAGGTGCTTGGCCACCGCCTGTCGCGACATCGGCAAACCATCCGCCAGTTCGGTCAGCGTCCGGCCTCCACGGGCGAAGAGCCGGTCGAGGATCTCGCGACGGCTGGGATCTGCAAGGGCCTGAAACACATCGGTCATTCGCCTAATATGCAACCTTTTGGTTGCATGTCAAACAAAAAGGCCGGGGCAATCCCCGGCAAGTCCCCATGAAATCCCCACGCAATCCCCCGGGAACCGCCAAGCGGCCGGGCGGGCGGTGGCCCATATAGGGTTCGCCGCACTGGCACGAGACATCACCGAACGAGGACATTCGACATGAACATCGTGACAACGCCCGCAGAGGCCCCCGACTACGCCGCCATCAAGAGCAAGCAGAACGCCGCGTGGTCTTCCGGCGACTACGCCCGGATCGGCGTCACCCTCCAGGTGGTCGGCGAAGATCTCGCCGAGGCCGCCGACCTTCCGCCCGACGCACGCGTCATCGACATCGCGGCAGGCAACGGCAACGCCACGCTCGCCTTCGCGCGGCGATGGAACCGCGTCACCTCCACCGACTACGTGGACTCGCTTCTCGCCCGCGGCCGGACCCGGGCCGAAGCGGAAGGTCTCGACATCGCCTTCGAGATCGCCGACGCCGAAGCGCTGCAGTTCGCCGACAACAGCTTCGATGCGGCCGTGTCGACGTTCGGCATCATGTTCGCGCCGGACCAGGCGAACGCGGCGCGCGAGATGCAGCGGGTCTGCCGCAGCGGCGGTACCATCGCCATGGCGAACTGGACGCCCTCCGGCTTCATCGGCCAGGTGTTCAAGACGCTGGGCGGCCATGTCGCCCCGCCCGCCGGCGTGAAGTCACCGGCCCTGTGGGGAACCCGCGACTGGATCGACGAACATTTCGGGGCAGGTGCCGCGGAAATCTCCTTCACGCCGAAGGATTTTGTCTTCCGCTACCGGTCGCCGGAGCATTTCGTGGACATCTTCCGCACCTATTACGGCCCGGTGCACAAGGCCTTCCTGGCGCTCGGCGAGAACGGGGACGGGCTCGAGCGCGACCTGCTCGACACGATCGCCCGTTTCAACACGGCCACCGACGGCACCATGCGCGTGCCCTCCGAATATGCGGAAATCATCATCCGCAGGGCCTGATCTCTCCCCGGCCCGACGGACCGGCCGCCGGACCCGCCCAGGGTCCGGCGACATCCGCAGAGAAAGCCGGCCGGTCATTCCCCGGCGAGCAACCCATCGGTCCGGAAATGTCTCCAGCTCCCCAGGTGCGTGATGTCGCGGGCGCCTTCCACGCTGCAGGCCTCGACGAGAAAACCGTGCGCGGACCCTCCGTCCTCGAGTTCCACCGTACCGATGGTGAGCGGCGCCGGAACGCCGCGCATGAAATCACCGAATACGGAAACCGGAACCGACCATTTCTCCACTTCGATCGCGCCGCCGTCCTGTGACCTCAGCAACCCCGGGCGGGCAGGCGGCCCGCCGGCCAGCGCGAACAGCCGGTAACACGCCGCGGTCGCCGTCCTCTCCAGAAGCCTCGCGCCGCGCGACGTCAGTTCGTGATTGAGGGCCATGCCGGACATGTGCGCGCCGCAGACCACGAGTTCCATTTCGTCGGACACCGGTCTCGGGCGCGCCGCGGCACGGGGCTGATTCGAGACGAGCGCATGACCGGTCGCGCCGAGATTGCGGTTCACGCCGGTTTCGAAGAGCCGGGCCAGCGCCGCACAGTCTCCGTCCTGTCCCGCCCGGGCGAGGAAGGTGACCGAACCGGGCCGGCCATCGATGCGTTGCGCGGTCGGCACCGCGATGCCGCACATGTCGAGCAAATTGACGAAGTTCGTGTAGGTCCCCAGGTTGGAGTTCGGCGTCACCGGATCGGCCTCCAGGTCGGCACAGGTGTAGAACGTGGGGATCGTCGGCACACATAGCGCGTCGAGCCCGTCCATCGCGGCTTCCGCCGCCCGCGCAAGTTCCCGCAGCCGGTAGAGTCCGCGAAAGGCGTCCGCAGCGGAGAGGCTCTCGGCAGCTCCCACGATCGCACGCGTGACGGGATGAACCGCCGCAGGATCCGACTTCATGAGGTGTTCGATGACCGTATAACGTTCGGCAACCCAGGCACCGTGGTAGAGCATCTCCGCAACGTCGTAGAAGGGGGTGAAGTCGAGCGGGACCACCTCGGCACCGGCATCCGCGAGGTGTGCGAGCGCGCTTTCGAACATGGTGCGCTGGGCATCGTCGCCGAAGAACTCGATGGAGGCGTCGTCCGGGACACCCAGACGGAACGCTGCGGGAGGCGCGGCGATATCCTGGATCGCGATCTTTCGGGAAAAGGGGTCGCCGGGATCGAAACCGGCCGCCGCCGCGTACACCGCATGGGCATCGGAGACCGTCAGGGCGAACACCGAAACCGTGTCCAGCGTCCGGCATGCCGGCACGACGCCGCGCGAGGAAAGAGTGCCGAGACTGGGTTTCAGCCCGACGATATTATTGAGCGCGGCCGGCACCCTGCCCGATCCCGCCGTGTCGGTCCCAAGCGAAAACGCCACGATCCCTCCGGCGACCGCCACTGCAGAGCCGCTGGACGAACCGCCGGGCACGATCTCGGGGTCGACCGCGTTTCTCGGGACGCCGAACGGCGAGCGCACGCCGACGAGCCCGGTGGCGAACTGATCGAGATTGGTTTTTCCGACCAGCAGCGCACCGGCGTCCTTCAGGCGTTCCACCACGCAGGCGTCCGCCTCGGCGTCATATGCGAAGGCGGGGCAGGCCGCCGTGGTCGGCATGCCTTCCGCATCGATATTGTCCTTCACGACAAAGGGGATGCCCCATAGCGGTGTCTTTTCGCCACGCGGGCCGAGTTGGTCCGCCTCGGCCAGAACATCCTCGCGGGGGCGCAAATGTATGAAGATCGCAGGATCGCCCGTCGATTCGATCCGGCGGTAGACCTCGTCGACGATGTCGGCAGGCGAGGCACCGGCGTCATAGCTGTCCGAGATTGCCGAAAGCGTGAACGGCAGGTCTGAAAACATGGCGTGGTCTCCGGATTGTCAGGCCGCGGCGGCTCTGTCGGGGGGCTGCGGGGCCGCGGTTACGAGCGACCGCGTGTAGTCGTGCTGTGGTTGCGACATGACCCGTTCCGAGGGGCCGCGCTCGATGATTTCTCCGGCTTTCATCACGAGCACTTCGTCACAGAGAAGACGCACAACGTTCAGGTCGTGACTGACGAAGAGGTAGCTCATGCCCAGCCGGGCCCGAAGGTCGACCAGGAGATTGAGCACGATCGCCTGGATCGAAACGTCCAGCGCCGCAGTGGGCTCGTCGAGGATCAGCAATCTCGGCTCGAGGGCAATGGCGCGCGCGATGCCGACCCGCGCCTTCTGACCGCCGGACAGCTGATGCGGAAAACGGGTCAGAAGCGGGCGCGGCAGGCCGACCAGGTCGGCAAGTTCGTCGACCCGGGCGCTCAGCCTGGCGCCGCGCAACCGATCTATTCGGGCGAGCGGATCTCCGATCGACTGGCGGGCGGTATGGCGCGGATTAAGGCTGTCGGTGGCATCCTGGAAAACCATCTGTATGTCGCGGCGCCTGCGATGGCGTGAAAACCCTGCGGCGGGTGCGGCGGCGATGTCCTCGCCGTCGAATACGATGCGCCCGCTGGTCGGGTCCTGCAGGCGGACGATCATTTCAGACGTGGTGGACTTGCCGCATCCGGACTCACCGACGAGCCCCATGCTCTGCCCGGCGAGCAATCTGAAGGATATGCCCTTGACCGCCTGCACCGGACCGGACTTGCCCTGATAGGTCCTGACCAGATCGCTGACCTCGAGAATCGGACGATCGGCGATTTCACGGGTCGGCTCCGGGGTGCGGTCCGCCATGGGGAGAAGCCCGCGGATCGACGTGCCGATGCGCGGTGTCGCGTCGACGAGGCGGCGGGTGTAGTCGTGGACCGGGCTGGCAAACAGCATGTCCGGCCTGCCTTCTTCGACGATGCGGCCATCCTTCATGACGACGATGCGGTCGCAATACTGCGATGCGAGACCCAGGTCATGGGTGATGAGGATGGAGCTCATGCCCCGCTCCCGGATCAGATCGCGAACCAGGTCCATGACCGCTTTCTGGGTCGTGATGTCGAGGCCGGTCGTCGGTTCGTCGGCAATCAGCAGGCGCGGGTTGCAGGCCAGAGCGATGGCGATCACGACGCGCTGGCACATGCCGCCGGACAGCTCGAAAGGATAGGCTTCGTATCGGGCCTCCGGCTCGTTGATACGAACGGCCTCCAGTGCCGCTATGGCCTTTTCGCGTGCATCCTGCCGCGATGCCTGGACATGGCGGACGAGAACATCCTCCAGTTGATGGCCGACCTTGCGGATCGGGTTCAGCGCGGCACGGGGATTCTGGAAGATCATCGAGATCTCGCGTCCGCGAATGTCACGCATCTCGCGTTCCGAGGCCCGGCGCAGGTCGACGCCGCTATAGGTCACCTCGTTGCACTTTATGGTGCCGCCGGCGTCGAGAATGCGCATGAGCGCGTAGGACGTGACCGACTTGCCCGACCCGCTTTCGCCGACAATGCCGAGCGTTTCGCCTTCAGCGACATCGAGGCTGACGTCCCGGACGGCATCCACCACGCCCTGGCGGGTGTTGAACGAGACACAGAGGTTCCTGATCGTCAGCATGGCTCACGTCCTCTTGCGCGGGTCGACGATGTCGCGCAGGCCGTCGCCCAGGAGATTGAAGGTGAATACGGCGAGCATCAGCCAGAGACCGGGAAAGAGTGCCAGCCACCATTCGCCCGAGACTATGAAGTTGGCGCCTTCGGCCACCATGATTCCCCACTCCGGGGTCGGGGGCCGGACCCCGAGACCGATGAAGGACAGGCCGGCCGCATTGAGGATCGCCCAGCCGAGATTGAGGGAGACCTGCACCATCATCGGAGGCAGCGCGTTGGGAAAGATATGGAACGCCAGGACCCGCAGGTTGCTGTTGCCCGAAAGCAGGGCCGCCTGCGCGAAGCCGGCGTCACGCCGGATATTGACCTCCGCCCGCACGAGCCGGGCATAGAAGGGAACGTTGATGATCGCGGTCGCGTAAATGATGTTCTCGATGGTGTTCCCGAGCGCTGCGACCACACCCATGGCGAGCACGAACAGGGGAAAAGCCATGATGGTGTCGAGGATGCGGTTCAGGACGGCATCCAGCCAACCGCCCCAGTAACCGGCAACCGCCCCCAGCAGCGATCCAACGGCGAAACTGATGGCTACGGCCGCGACCGAGATCATGAGATCGAGCCGCGTCGCGACGATCACCCTGCTGAAGACATCACGCCCCAGACTGTCGGTACCGAACCAGTGGTCCAGAGACGGCGGCTTCAGGGCCATGTCGGTGTTGGTGGCGAGCGGGCCGTAGGGGACCAGCGATGGCCCGACGAACGCACATGCGACGAAAAAGCCGAACATCGCAAAGGCAAGCAGCGTCACCGGGTTGGAACGCAGCACGTAGACGACATGGGCCAGTGCGCTGTCGGTGCCGACGAAATGGGTGCTTGCCATTCGAGCATTCCCCTCAGGACAGCCCGATCCGGGGATCGATGAGCGCATAAGCGATGTCGATCAGCAGATTGAGTAGGACGAAGAGGAGCGCCATTGCGAGGACGAAACCCTGGACGGCGGCATAGTCGGAAACCACGAGCGCCTCGACCGCATAGGATCCGATGCCGGGCCAGGCGAATACCTTCTCGACGAGCACGTTTGCGCCCAGCGTGAAAGAGAAGACCATGCCCAGCGTGGTCACGACCGGCAGCAGAGCGTTTCGCAGGGCATATCCGTAGAGAACCTTCCCGCGTCCGAGCCCGGCGGCGCGGGCGGTGCGGACGAAGTCGGACGACAGGGCGGCCAGCATGGCCGCGCGGGTCATGCGCGCGATGGGCGCAAGAGTGAAAAGCGCCAGCGTCAGCCCGGGCAGGACCAGTTGCTTGAGCGCACCGAGGAACGTGGCGCCGTCCCCGGCGAGCGCGGTATCGACGAGGTAGAAACCGGTTACGCGGGGCGGCGGAATGTAGATGAAATCAAGCCGGCCGAGCGGCGAAGGCGCAATGCCGGCGAGATAGTAGAAGACGTAGATGAGGACGATGCCGGTGAAGAAGGTCGGCATCGAGACGCCGGCCGTCACGACGATCCGACACAGGTGGTCGACCCAGGTGCCGGGCCGCGTCGCGGCGACCACGCCCAGCGGCAGCGCGATGGCGCAGGACAGGACCAGGGCGAAGAGCGTCAGTTCAAGGGAGGCGGGAAGCCTGCTCGCCAGGTCCGTCGCCACGGGCTGGCCCGTCGAGATGGAGGTTCCGAAATTGCCGGTGGCGAGATCGCCGACATAGACGAAGAATTGCTGGAGGAGAGGCTTGTCGAGGCCGAGGGCCTGCCGGACCTGGGCGATAGAGGCGGCGTCCGCCGCCGGCCCGGCGAAATACGCCGCCGGGTCGCCGGGAAGCGCGCGGGTCAATACGAAGGAAATCACCACGACGCCGATCACGACCGGGATGGCCTGGGCCACCCGGCCCAGGATCATCGCGGTGCGTGCGGACATCTTCACGTGGTGGCCTGTTTCAGCGGCCGGATGTCGAGCTGCCGGTGGAACCAGAACTCGTAACCCGATGCGCCGTTCATTGCCACGTTGAGCGCGGGCTGCCAGAGCGGGATCCGCGGCAGGTCCTCGAAGGCGATCTCGAACATGCGCTTGATGTTGGGCGCATAGGCCGGATCGTCCATCGGCATGTGGAGCGTATCGTCCACCAGCTTCTCGACTTCCGGATTGAGATAGTTCGAGGAGTTGAAGAGATGGCCTTTCTTGTACGCCCAGAAGAAATAGTAGTCGGGCGTATTGAGCCAGCCGCCGAAGTTCTCCAGGTGAAGGGGCAGGCGCTTCTCGACGAGCGCCGCGGTGCGCCAGTTCGCGCCGGGAATCTTCTCGATCTCCGTCTTGATGCCCAGCTTGCCGAACGCCTCCTGCAGGAGAAGCGCGGTCGGCTCCATCCAGTCCGCAAGCCCCAGGCTGATGGACAGGGGGACTTCGAAGCCGCTGGCGAAGCCGGACCTGGCCATGTGTGCCTTGGCCTTTTGCATGTCGGTCATGTAGGGCGACTTGCGGGGCCAGGCCGTATCCGTGATTTCCGCTTCGCCGCCCCACATCGGCACGCCCCGGCCATAGGCCGCCGTCTGGAAAATCGCCTCGTAGGGTATGGCGTAGGCGAGCGCCTTGCGCACGTCGGCATCCCGGAACGGCTCGAAGCTGGTGTTGGGACACAGGCAGTGGATGCAGTTTTCGATGGGCGTCGAAAAGACCTCCACGCCGGGCTTTGAATCCAGTTCGGATGCGTCCTTGTTCGGGATGTTGAAGGACATCTGCACGTCGCCGCGTTCGATGAGGGCCCGGCGGGTCGCGGGGCTGGGCACCTCCCGCAGCACGATCCGCTTGTACGCCGGCAGGGGCCCACCCACCCAGGCGTCGTTGCGTTCGTAGACGAGTTGCTGGCCCTGCTGCCAGGCGGCCACCTTGTAGGCCCCGGACCCCGCCGGTGTCTTGTGCAGGTACTCCATCGCCCACGGGTCCTTTTCCGTGGCGTTGGCCTTGGCCACCTCGGCATTGATGATGAACGGCACCGGCACGGCGAGATCCGGCAAGGTCAGCTTCGACGCCCTGTCGAGCTTGATCACGAAGGTTTCCTCATCGACCGCCACGAACTGATCGGGGCGCACGAGGCCACCGGCCTTCATCTGCACGGACGGGAACCCACCCACGGAAACCGCCCGGTCGAAGGACCACTTGACGTCGGCCGCGGTCACCTTGCGGCCGTCCCAGAACTTCGCGTCGGGCTTGAGCTTGAAGGTGATGGTCAGGCCGTCTTCGCTAACCGACCAGCTTGCCGCGAGTTCGGGTTCGATCACCGAATAGTCGTAGGAGAGACCGCCACCCGGCGCCTGCTTGGTGCCGAAACTGACCAGGCGGTCGTAGCAGTTCACGGCGACCTGGTAGGACGCCCGGTTCGTCCCGGTGCGATGCAGATCGAGACTGTTGATGGTCTGGCCCGTCACCGCGACGAGCACATCGCCTCCCGCGGCCGAGGCCGGCACGGCCTTCAGGAACGGCAGCATCGAGGCGGCGATCGTGCCGCCCGTGAACTTCAGGAAATCTCTGCGGGAAGCGCTTTTTGTCATCGGGCAATCCTTTCCGTCGAAGACCGGGAGAAGAGAATTGGCCAGACTGTGGACTTACAAAGTGTTCGCATCCAGTGCTATGATTTCAGATATCCGATGCATTTTTCGCAACACTAAGCGGGTCGATGCGCCACCTGAAAGTCTACGAGATGATCGAAGCCGTCCATCGCGCCGGCTCGATCCGCAAGGCCGCCGAAGACATGAACATCACGGCGTCTGCCCTGAACCGCCGGATCCAGGCGTTCGAGCAGGAATTCGGGTCCAAGGTCTTCGAGCGGCTGTCGCGCGGCATGCGGCTCAATCCCGCCGGAGAACTCCTCCTCCATCACATCCGCGCCCAGCGAATCGACCTTGCGCGGGTTCATTCGCAGGTTTCCGACCTTTCCGGTGCCCGCCGGGGCCATGTCTCGGTCGCCTCGTCGCAGGCGCTGCTGCCCTATTTCCTGCCGAGGCAGATCGCGCTCTATCGCAGCGAGCACCCCGGCGTGACCTTCTCCGTCCACGTGCGCGACCGGGTGCAGGCGGAACAGGACCTCGTCAATTTCGAGAGTGACCTGGCCATGGTCTTCGAGCCTGCGCACATGGTCGACTTCGACGTGCTCTTCGCTGCCGAACAACCGATCTACGCGGTCATGTCGAAGACCCATCCCCTCGCCGGCGAAGAAGAACTGCGCCTGCGCCAGTGCCTCGAGTACGGACTGGTTCTCCCCGGACACCAGTACGGTGTGCGGGGTCTTCTGGAACAGGCGGCGAAACGCATGGACCGGAAGCTCGAGCCCGTACTCGAAACCGAGTCTTTCGAGATGGTCCGTCACTATGCGGCATACGGACAGACCATCGGTTTCCAGATCCCGGTGGGCCTGAACCCCGTGATGCGGCCCGACATGGCGTATGTGAGACTTTCCCGCAAGGACGTCCCGGGCGGCGAACTTCTCGTGGGCCAGTTGCGCGGTCGGGCACTTCCCGTCGCCTCGATCAAGTTCGCACAGCAGGTTGCCAATGCCCTCAGCGACATGCGGGTGCAGGAGACCTGCTCCTGGCTGGTGGAAACGTCCGAATATGCGTAGCCGGGTGCATTCCCCGGCAACGACAGTGCCGCGTCAGATCCTGTCGCGCTGCTCCACGAGACGGATCAGGGGCAGCCAGTCTTCAACGGCGGCGGCCCGGCGGGACGGCGGAAGATCGAAAATCCCCAGCCCCTGCTCGGCGACGGTGCGGTAGACCACGCGCTCCTTCAGGACGGCGGCCGGGTCGTGCCCGAGACGGTCGAACATCTGCTTCAGTTCTTCGGCGGCCCGGACGCCGCCGCGGACCCGGTTGGCGACCAGGGCGACGTTCTTCACGCCCTTGCGCACCGGCTTGAGCGCCTCGACCTTGGCGAGAAACCGGCGCGTGGCCTTTTCGTCGAAAAAGGATTGCATGACCGGCATCACGATCAGGTCGGCGTGCCGGAGCAGTTCGCCGGCCTGCCCGGACCCGAGCCCGGCACCTGTGTCGATGACGAGCCTGTCGAGTTTCTTCGGGGGATCGTCAATGGCCTTTCGCCAGTCGACCGGGATGATGACGTTCGCCTTGGCCGGACGCTGCTTGAGCCAGGACAGGGAGGATTTCTGGCGGTCGCTGTCGGCGAGGCCCGTGCGCAGCCCGGCGCTGGCGAACGCCGAGGCCAGGTTCGTGGCGATCGTCGTCTTGCCGCTTCCGCCCTTGGCGTTTGCAACCATGATCGAGAGCATGCCGTCAGTCTTTCCAGAACGGGCGGGCACGCGCGAAGGCGGCCCACATCCTGCACATGTGCGGCTCGATCACGACGAGCCTGTGGCGGTACCAGCCCTTCACGTGCGCCGCCCCGAGACGGGCCCGTTCGTCGCCTTCCGCGAGACGGTCGACAAGGTCCTCGGCCACGGCGAGATCGTTGAGATGCCCGAGGTCGTCCTGAAGCCGGGACAGGCGCTTGACGTAACTTCGGGTCCGGTCGCCGGGAAACAGGGTGCGGAAAAAATCGCAGGCGTATCTCAGTTTCTTGACCGCGATACGCACCTCGTGGCGGGCGGGCTCCTCGAGGTCGTCGAATTTCCGGCCCTTCTTGAGAACCTTGCGATGGCGTTTCTGCAGCAGGCCGGCCGCAACCTCGTGCATCGGACTGGAACGGTGCCGGACCACGAGTTCTCCCGCTTCCGCGGCGGCCAGCACACGCAGCAGCGTGATGTTGAACCGGGGCGAGCGAACCAGGCGCCGCACCTGGCCGTAGGCCTCCTTGCGTGCCTCGAGGGCGCATTGCTCAAGGGCCCGCAGCCCCTCGTCGGACCCGGACGCCGCCAGGACCGGCGGCAGGGTCTCGTCGAGAAAGACGTCGAGATCGCGGGCATCGCCCAGCGACTTGAGGGACTCGCGGATCACCACTGCGCAGGCCCGCCCCTCTTCGCTCAGATCGCGCCTGAACAGGGTGAATGCGGATCGCAGGCGCCTCAGCCCCACGCGAAGCTGGTGAACGCCTTCCGGGTCCGAGCCGTTTTCGGCGGCGGCGATGTTTCCCAGTATCTGCATGACCGCCGAGGTGACGATCCTCACCACGCCGGCCGCTTCGGTGTCCTGCCTCGTGAGTTCCGGGATCTTCGCGCGCACCGGTTGCTGAACGTAACCGGCGGCGAGCTCCGCCCCGCGCTCGGCCTTCGACAGGGTGCCGATGCGAATCAGGCTGCCGGCGACAGCCTCGACGACGGACCGCAGCATCGGGCCGAGCCTGCCGTCGAGCAGTTCGAACTCGAGCTCCAGCAGGGGCTTCTGCCGCTTGCCGGCGACGACATGCCCCTCGTCGAAGGCGATCTCGACCCGGGCGCCGCCAAGGTCGGCTTCCTTGCGCCTGCGGTCGAGTTCCGTCGTGAAGATGGGCTTCAGTTCCTCGGGAAGGAGCAGTCCGATTTCATGGCGCGGAACCGACCCCGGCAAAAGGCCCAGGTCGACGACGGGCTCATCGATCATCGCCGACCATTCGTCGCGGCCGAGCCCGCCTTCGGCGCGCTTCAGGGTCAGCTCATATCCGCCCTTCTTGCTTCTCAGCCGCAGGGTGAACCCGCGGTCCCAGAGATACCCGTCTTCGGTGTCGTAGTAGGTGCTGGACAGGCGTGCCGTGTCCTCGGCGCTGCTGTCGAGACCGTCGAAGATCTTCGACAGCGCCGCCTTCGAACCGACGAGCTTGAGCTCGATTTCCCGAAACTCGGACGACGTGGTCTCCACCGACGCGAGACCGTCCTCATCTGCCGGACCGTCCCCGCCGGCTGCCGGCGCTTCCACTGGTTCCTCGACCTTCAACGATCCCGCGCCACCCTAGCCATTTCAAGACGCGATCCGGTTCCGGATCACCATAAACAGTGCGTATGCCAGTTATAAGCCTGTCATATATTGCTACCCGGAACCGGTCAACAGACCGCTCCGCCATACCACCCCGATCGGGCGACCGGCCTCAGGAGCGCATGCGTTCGCCGCCCGGGTCGAAGGGCGAATCGGCGATGACGCGGGCACCGCGTTCGACACCGACGATATGGGCCGTGAGCTCGGTTCCGACAGCGGTCTGTTCGCGGTCGACGAGCGCCAAGGCGAGCGACTTGCCGACGCAATAGCCATATCCGCCCGACGTGACGTAGCCGACGCGGGTCCCGTTCGCCCAGACCGGTTCGTAGCCCGATGCGTCGGCATCCTCCGCGTCGATTTCCAGGGTGACGAGCCGCAGGCCTCCAGCATTCGCGTCGCGTTCGCCCAGGGCAGCGTCGCGGCCGATAAAGTCCTCCTTCTGCCAGGCGATCCAGCGGTCCATGCCCGTCATCGCGGGCGTATATCCCTGCATGAATTCGCGCGACCACACGCCGAAGCTTTTCTCCAGGCGCATGGCGTTCATCGCGTTGAACCCGAACTCGACCATTCCGAAGTCCGCCCCGGCGGCCTTGAGCATGTTGTAGAGCGTGATGTGCTCGCCGGAGCCGCAATTGATCTCGTAGCCCAGTTCGCCGACCACGGAGAGGCGTCCGACCCTGGTCCTGATCAGACCGACATCGACCGTGGCGCACCCCATGAAGGGCAAAGCGTCGCCGGAAACGTCCTGGTGCGTCAGGCTCGCCAGGACTTCGCGCGACCGCGGGCCGGCGATGCCGAATCCGACCGTCGCGTCGGAAATGTCGCGCACGTCGACCCCGTCCTCCAGGTGATCGAGGAACCAGCGCATGTGCCACTGGCGAAGGTAGTAGGACCCCATGATCCACCATGAGCCGTCACCCCAGTTGAATATGGTGAGGTCGCCCTTCAGGCGGCCGGACGGGCTCAGCATGGGGGCCAGGCGGCAGCGGCCGGGGCCCGGCAGGCGGCTCGACACGAGCCGGTCGAGCCAGGCCTGCGCCTTCGGCCCGGTGACCTCGTAGCGGGAGAAGCCGGTGATGTCGATGAGACCGACACCGTCACGCGTGCGGCGGCATTCCTCGCCGACGAGGTCGAAGGCATTGGAGCGCTTGAGCGTCGGGGTCTCCTCGAACTCCTTCGGCGCGAAGTAGATCGGCACCTCCAGCCCCCAGCTCTCGCCCCAGCGCGCGCCGTTGCGCGTCATGGCGTCATAGGCGGGCGAGGTGCGCAAGGGCCGGCCGGCCCAGAGCTGCTCGTTGGGATAGGTCATGACGAAACGGCGGGAATAGAACTGGCCCGTCATCTGGCGGATGTATTCCCGGTTGGACGCGAAGGGGCCGTAGCGCGCCACGTCCATGCCGTAGATATCCTCCTGCGGCTCACCCTCGACGATCCATTCGGCAAGTGCCTTGCCGACCCCGCCGCCCTGGAGGAAGCCCGCCATCACGCCGCAGGCGCACCAGTAGCCGGGCACGCCGTGAACCGGGCCGACGAGCGGATTCCCGTCGGGCGTGAAGGTGAAGGCGCCGTTCACCCAGGTCTTGATGCCGACCCGCGCAAGGGCCGGGTACCGGGCGAAACCGATCTCGAGCTCGTTCTCGATCCGGTCGAGATCCTCCTGGATGAGTTCGAAGCCGTAATCCCAGGGCGCCCCGTCCATGTTCCAGTGCTTGTGCCTGATCTCGTAGATGCCGACGAGCATGCCCTTCTGATCCTGCCGGGCATAGGTGAACCCGTCGAGGTCGACCATCATCGGGACCTCGAAGTCGAGCGCCTCGATCTCGGGCACGGAGTCGGTCACGAGGTAGTGGTGCTCGAGCGGCGACACCGGCAAGTCGAGGCCCGCCATGCGGCCCACCTGCTTGGCCCAGAGCCCGCCGGCATTGACCACATGTTCCGCGATGATGGTGCCCTTCTCGGTCACCACGTTCCAGGTGCCGTCGCCGCGCGGGTCGAGCTCGACCACGCGGTTGTGTTCGATCACGTCGGCCCCGCGCGATTTCGCGCCTTTCGCATAGGCATGAACGACGCCGGTGGTATCGACATAACCTTCGCGGTCGGCCCACATGCCGCCGATGACGCCGTCGGTCTGGATAATGGGACAGGCCGTGCGGATCTCGTCGGGCGTCATCAGGTGGACGTCCTCGATGCCCATGGTCTGGAAGACGCGATAGGCCGCCTGCAGCCATTCCCAACGGTCCGGGGTGCAGGCGAAGGTCACGCCGCCGGTCATGTGCAGGCCGGTCGCCTGGCCGGTCTCCTCCTCGAGCTTGGAAAGCACGTCGATCGTGTAGGCCTGGAGTGCCGCGATATTGGGATCGGCATTGAGCGCGTGGATGCCGCCGGCGGCATGCCAGGACGATCCCGCGGTCAGGACGCTTCGCTCGAGGATGGCAACGTCCGACCAGCCGAGGCCGGTCAGGTGATAGGCGATCGAGGCCCCGACCACACCCCCGCCGATAATGACGACCCGGTATTGCGATTTCATGCGCTTCTCCCTCGCTGCGACGCGGCTCTCTGCGGATCCGGCATCAGGTCATGGAGAAGAATCGTAGCGCAGAGGAGGCCCGAGGGTTGCACCGGTCCGACGGTTTGCGTTCCCGCCACGACGCCGGTGTGGCAAACCCGTCCGTGCGAAGCTAGTCTCGGCAACATGGAAAAGGACGACGTAACCGGCACGCCTCGCGGGACGAGGCGCCGAGGCCGCAGGCGCTTCCTGGCGGGTGTCGGCAGCGCCGCCGCCCTGTCTCCGGTGCTTGCGGATGTCGCAGCCGCCTCGCCCGAGATAGACCAGCCGGCGGATGCGGGCGAGGCCGCATTCCTCGCGCGCGCCTTCGAGATGCGCGACCTGGCCTCGGCGAAAGGCGACCAGCCCTATGGCGCGGTCGTGGTGCGCGGCGCGCGGATCATCGGCCAGTCGTGGAGCCGGGTCATCCTCGACACCGACCCGACCGGCCACGCAGAAATCTCCGCCATTCGCGATGCCGCCCGTCGCACGGGGCGGCGGGACCTCGCCGGCGCCGTCCTGTACGCGTCGTCGCGGCCCTGCCCGATGTGCGAGGCCGCCGCCTACTGGGCCGGGATATCGCGCATGGTGCACGGACCCGGAGGCACCGACGCGGGTGCACCGCGGCTTTGCCGATGAGCGGCACAAGGGCTTTCCTCACCGTCATCGGTGCGGTTGTCCTTTGGGTGAGTACCGTATCGTTGGCAAACGCACAGACCGAGAACGACATGACCGTGGAAAGATTTCTCGAGGCCGCCAGCCGCAACGACGCCGATTCCCTCCGGCGTTTTCTGGACGGTGGCACGCCCGTCGACAGCCGGGACGGGAACGGGCGGACGGCCCTCCTGATCGCCACCCGCGCCAATGCCGTCGCCGCCGCGCAAGCGCTGATCGCGGCCGGCGCGGACGTGAACGCCAAGGACGACATCCAGGATACGCCGTTTCTCTATGCCGGCGCGGAGGGCCGGCTGGAAATCCTCCGGATGACGGTCGGGGCCGGCGCGAACCTCGCCGACACCAACCGCTATGGCGGCACCGCGC
Organism: Hyphomicrobiales bacterium; assembly: GCA_965227875.1. Lineage (GTDB taxonomy): Bacteria > Pseudomonadota > Alphaproteobacteria > Rhizobiales > JAJFHC01. The sequence goes on along the minus strand of OZ245783.1, from coordinate 2,390,236 downwards.
TCATTCCGGCAGCCCATCACGGCCACCCGGACACCGTCGCCTATCTCCTGACGACGGATATCGACATCGATCACGTGAACCACCTCGGCTGGACGGCCCTGCTCGAGGCGGTCATCCTCGGGGATGGCGGCCCGGTCTACCAGGATATCGTGAGACAGCTCCTCGAGGTGGGCGCGGACCGCCAGATCGCCGACAATGACGGCCGCACCCCGCTCGACCACGCCCGTACACGCGGGCAGCGGGCCGTCGAGGCGCTGTTGCGGGACGTCCGGTCCGACGGGCGGTAACGGTTTCAGGGATGCCGGCTCAGGGCAAGGAAGACACTGTAGACCATGATGAACACGAAGACGGCGAAGAACGCCACGAAGGCCTTCATGAACCGCCGGTAATGCGGCAGGCCCGCGGGTTCGATATGCTCGTGGACCCGGGACGGGGAATACCATCCCCAGCGCATCGCGAGCGAATACCATGGGCCGTTGCGGACATGGCGAAGCATGCAGAAAAAGGACCATGCGGCGACAAGCCAGACGACGGCGGCAATCACGACCGCGGCGATCAGGGGAACGGTTGACAAGGTTGAGGACATTGAGATCCTGCACTCTCGGGTTTCGACGATGGCGATGATCTACCAGAACCGGCCGAACGTGGACACATGATTGAGTCCGAACAGGGAACCCTGTCTGCCGACGGCGAGGACATCGCCTGGCTCCGGGATGGAGACCCGGCCTCCGACCGGCCGGGCTTCATATGGCTCGGGGGGTTCCGGTCGGACATGACGGGGACGAAAGCGAGGGCGCTTGCCGGTCAGGCCAGGGCCGAGGGCCGCGCCTGCCTCAGGTTCGACTATTCCGGCCACGGCGCCTCGAGCGGGACTTTCGAGGACGGCACGATCGGGCGGTGGCTCGCACAGTCCATGGCGGTGTTCGACGCGTTGACTGCGGGCCCGCAAATCCTCGTCGGCTCGAGCATGGGCGGCTGGATCGCCTTGCTGATGCTGCGCGCGCACCTCGCGGCGGTCGGCCGGCGGGACATGCGGATCGCGGGCCTGCTGCTGATCGCACCGGCCGCCGACATGACCGAACGGCTGATCTGGGCAAATGCGAGCGACGAGGTCCGTCGTGCGATCGCCGTGGACGGCGTCTACATGCGCCCGTCGGCCTATGGCGACGGCGACTATCCGATCACCCGGTCGCTGATCGAGGATGGCCGCAACCATCTTCTGCTCGGCACGCCGCTGGACACGCCGTGTCCCGTGCGCATCGTCCACGGACTGGAAGATCCGGACGTGCCGTGGCAGCTCTCGCTCGAGATCGCGGAAACGCTCGCCAGCGACGATCTCTCCATCACCCTGGTGAAGGACGGCGACCACCGGCTTTCGACGCCGGATCAGCTCAAGCACGTTTTCGACGCGCTGGCCCAGCTGCCCTGAACGCATCGGTCACCCGTCGCCGCCCGAAATGGGTGGCAGGCGCTTGGGCACCGTCGACGACTGGATGATCGACGTGTTGGTCATCGCATGGGGAATGATCCGGTCGATGACCCGCTCGATGTCGCCCACCGAGCGGACATGGGCCTTCGCGAGGAAACAGTCCTCGCCCGTGATGCGGTCACACTCGGTGATCTCCGGGATCGACCGTATGATCTCGGCGACCTTCTCCAGCGCCCCGGGCACCGGCCGAATGCGAATCCACGCCGCGACGGGCAGGCCGACGGCCGCGGGCGACAGCTCGGCGCGATAGCCTGTTATCACACCTGCCTCCTCAAGACGCTTCACGCGCTCACCCGCACTCGGAGACGACAAGCCGACCTTGCGGGACAGTTCCGCGGTCGTGGTTCTCGCATTCTCCGCCAGGGCCTCGAGGATCGTCCTGTCGGTCCCGTCGAGAGTCCCTTTTTGATAATTCAGGCGTTTCATCGATTACACCTTATATCTCCCTTTAGTATTGCCATTTATACCATTCAATCTGCATATACACGCATCCACTCGCCTTCATAATACTCAGAACTGAAAGGCGATGCATGTCCCTCGATTCTCCTCCCACAGATACCATCAACCGGGTTGCCCGAGCGGTGCCGCCCCATGCGTGGTTCGGCGTCAGCGCGGTCTTTCACTATCTGGGGCCATCCTTCGCGGTCCTGCTGTTTCCCGCCGTCGGCGTCCTCGGGATCGCGTGGTTCCGCATCGCGGCCGCGGCTGCCTTCTTCGCCCCGCTGACAAGGCCGTGGCGGACGCTCAGGGATGCCGATGGTCGCACACGCCTGCTGCTCGCCGGGCTCGGCGTCTGTCTGGCGACGATGAACACGTCCTTCTATCTCGCCCTCGACCGGCTGCCGATGAGCCTCGTCGCCGCAATGGAATTCGTCGGCACGATCGGTGTTGCGCTCTACGGGCTGCGGACGCGGCGCAACCTTCTGGCCCTGGCCCTCGCGGTGCTTGGCGTGTTCCTGCTGATCGACGTGAAGTGGGTGACGGACCCTCTCGGCCTGTTCTGGGCCGGCCTGAACGCCGCGCTCTTCGTCGGTTACATCCTGCTCGGCCACCGCGCGGCGGCGGAGGGTGCGCGCAACGGCGTGGCGCGCCTCGGAGCGGCAATGGCCATCGCCTTCGTCATCGTGATGCCGATCGGCATCGTGGAAGCGGCACGCGCCTTCGGCACGCCACTCATCGTGCTGGCGGGCATCGGCGTCGGCGTCTGCTCGTCGGTGATCCCTTACGTCTGCGACCAGTTCGCGATGTCGCGGCTTCCGCGGGCGAGCTTCGCACTTCTTCTTGCGCTGCTGCCTGCGACCGCGACGGTAATCGCAGCCCTGGTCCTGGCACAGATCCCGAGCCTCCAGGATGCCACCGGGGTCGGCCTCGTCATGGCCGGGGTGGCCGTTCACAGACCTTCGGCGGATCGGTCCTCATAGACGGACACGTGCCGCGAGGGTCCGTGACCATGCCTGTCAGTAGTCACGCCTTTGCCGGGCGCCCTGGTAGAGGATGTCCGACCACAGGGCATTGACACGATCCCGGCGCGAGACGTCTTCCGGGTTCATGTCGCCGGCGGGGCGCGGCAGACTTGGCAGGAAGCCGGTCCGGTTTTCGCCGCGTGCCACCTGGGCGTAGGTGGTGCCCCTGGTCTGGCGCACGTCCGGCGGGAGATAGCTCTGGATCGTGAAACCGATGCGCCGGTCCCGCCCCCGGTTGGGCCGGGACCCGTGTATCACGCGCGGATGATGGAACGACATTTCGCCGGGGCCGAGTTCGAGATCGACAATCGCGTCCTCGTCCACATCGGCAATCGTCTGACCGCGGGTCAGGATGTTGGTTTCGCCGAAAGTGTCCTCGTGCGGACGGATTTCCTCGCGATGACTTCCCGGCAACATGCGCATGCAGCCGGTTTCCCGGTTGCTGGGCGACAGGGCAATCCAGACCGTCACGCCGTCATGCGGTTCGAGCCCCATGTAGGTCGCGTCCTGGTGCCAGCTCACGAAACCCGGATCGCCGGGCTCCTTTATGAAAAGCACCGTGGCGCAGACGAGAATGTCGGGACCGATGATGTCTTCGACCGCGTCGAGCACGTTCGCGTCATGCACAAGCCGGTCGAGACACATGAGATTGAGGTGGGCGTTGTTTCGGTTCGCCCCTTGCGTGGCGTCCGGCCATCGCCGTTCGGCCTCCTCGAACTCGGCGCGCACGCGTGCGGCCTCCGCCTCCGTCATCACGCGGATCGGCGAGAGAAATCCGTCCCGGTGGTAGGACGCAACCTGTTCCGGGGTCAGGAACCTGGTCATCGGACCGCAGCCTCCACTCTTGTCGCGAGGACCACGTTCGCGCGGAAGGCCGGGCGGCGTCCAGCGCAATTCGGTTCATGCAAGGCCCGATTGCGGCCCCCTCACATCAAGGCCGTCAGGACGAGAATCCGGACAGGCACGCGGTGAGATTGGGCCCGAGGTCGTCGGAGAGATAACCGCCCTCCTGGATCGCCAGGACCGGCAGGCCCCAGCCGGAGATCTCGCGGCAGATGCGCTCGAAGCCCGGCGTCGTCACCGCGAGCCCCTGGAAGGGGTCGTTCTCGTGGGCATCGAGCCCCAGCGCCACTACGAGCGTATCGGTCCCGAAGGCCTCTATGCGTCTGCGGGCGGCGTCCAGGGTCTTCATGTAGTCGTCGTCGCCGGTCCCGCGCGGGAGCGGCAGGTTGAGGTTGGCGCCGAGCCCCGCGCCCGCGCCGCGTTCATGGGCGTGCCCCCAGAAGAACGGATAGAAGCGGACGGGATCGGCATGGATCGAGACCGTCAGGACATCGGGGCGCTCGTAGAAGATGCCCTGCGTACCGTTGCCGTGGTGCACGTCGATGTCCAGCACCGCCGGGCGGCGGCCCTGCCGCAGAAGGTACTCCGCGGCGATGGCGGAATTGCTCAGGAAACAGAAACCGCCGGCGAGGTCGCCGAAGGCATGGTGACCCGGCGGCCGGCAGAGCGCGTAGACCTGCCTCTCGCCCGCCGTCAAGAGATCCACGGCGCTGAGCGCGGTCTGGGCGGACCAATAGGCGCTTTGCCAGGTGCCGGCGCCGATGGGGCAGGCGGTGTCGGCCTGGTGGAAGCCGGCCTGGCCCACGGCCGATTTCGGATAGCTGGCCGTCCGGCGGTCGGGATGGACGTTGGGGATGACCTCCTCGCCGGCGTCGGGAATGCGCTGCCAGCGTTCGTGGATCGTCTGCAGGAAGGCGAGGTACTCCGCGGAATGAACCGCTGCTACGGGCCCGAGGCCGTGGTCCTCCGGAGCGGTGAACGTGCAGCCCGCCTCGAGCGCGCCTGTGTGCAGCCGGTTGATGCGCTCGGGCTGTTCCGGGTTGGGAAGCCGGACACCATTGGCCATGAAGTGCCTGGGGTCATGGGTACGCTGACGGTCGTCGAAAACTGCCTTCATTTTTCCGCTTTCAGGTTCTGGAGGGCCGAGCCCTCGAGGATCATGTTGCCTTCGTCCGGCATGGCTGCAAAGCCGATCCGGTCATAGGCGGCCAGGGCGGCCGCGTTGCTGTGATAGACGCTGAGCTTGACGAAGGCCGCGCCCCAGGCCGCCGCCGCTTCGCGGGCGACCTCGGCAAGAAGCCGCCGCCCGACGCCCGCCCCGCGCTGCGAACCGGCGACCCAGAGATCGGACACGTAGGCGCCCGGCGCGCCGCGGGTGGTCGAGAAGAGCGGGGAGAACACGGCCGCGCCGACCACGGCGCCGCCGGCCTCGGCCAGCACGGCCCGGAAACTCGGAGACGGGCCGAAACCCGCGTTCAGAATATCCTCGTCCCGCGCCTTGTGGACATCGCCGAGATCGTCCGAGAGGGCCGCGAGCGCCGCGTTGAGGGCGGCGGCATCGGCGGCCGTGGCGCAGCGGTAGGTGACCGGGTCCATGGTTCAGAACGCAGTCTTGTCCGCGCCCTTGAGACCGAGCAGGTCGCGCGCGTCGTCGGGGCTCGCGACCGTCCGGCCGAGCCGCTCGACGATTTCGCGAATGACGGTCACCTGCTCCGCGTTGGACTCGGCAAGCTTGCCGCGGGCGATATAGATGCTGTCCTCGAGACCGACCCGGACATGCCCGCCCATGGCCGCGGCCATGGTGGCGAACGGGATCTGGTGGCGCCCGGCCGCCAGCACCGACCAGCGGTAGTCGTCGCCGAACAGCTTGTCGGCGATCCGTTTCATGTGATCGAGATTCTCCGGGTCAGCCCCGATTCCGCCGAGCACGCCGAACACGAACTGGATGAAGAACGGCGGCTCGGCGAGCCCCCGGTCGGCGAAGTGTCTGAGCATGTAGAGATGGCTCACGTCATAACATTCGAATTCGAACCGCGCGCCGCGCTTGGCGCCCATCTCGCCGATGACATGGGCGATGTCGCGCGGCGTGTTCTTGAAGACGAGATCGTCGGAGTTTTCCAGAAACGGCTTTTCCCAGTCATGCTTCCAGTCGGTGATGCGGCCGGCGGCGGGATAAAGGGCAAAGTTCATCGAGCCCATGTTGAGCGAGCACATCTCGGGTTCGGCGGCCATCGGCGCCTCGAGCCTTTCTCCGAGGGTCATGGTGGCGCTGCCGCCCGTGGTCAGGTTGGCGACCGCGGACGTCGCCTGCTTGATGCGCGGCAGGAAGCCCATGAAGTGTTCGGCGCGGGCGGACGGGCGGCCGTTCGCCGGATCGCGGGCATGGAGATGGAGAATGGCCGCGCCGGCTTCCGCCGCACCCACGGCCTGGGAGGCGATCTCGTCGGCGGTGACGGGCAGGTGCGGCGTCATGGAGGGCGTGTGGATCGAGCCGGTGACGGCACAGGTGATGATGATCTTCGTCATGCGCAATTCCCGGCAGTCAGCCGCCCTCTTTCGGCAGGGCGACGCAATCGTCCGGATTGATCTCCACCGCGACCTCCGCCCCCATGGCGAAGGGCTTGCCGTCGATCATGGCCATGACCTGGAGCTTCACCCCGCCGCTCTGGACGAAGTATCGGGCAAGCTGGCCCTGATAGTCCACGGCCTCGATGGTGCCGGTCGTGCCGGTTGCACCCGCGGTGCCGCCCGCAGGCGACAGCCTGATCTTTTCGGCGCGCACCACGAGACGCGCCGCATGGCCGGCCTCGACACCGACGGCACGCTCGCGGTCGATGACGATCTCTCCGAACGGTGGTGCGTCCAGGAGGACGGCGCGATCGTCGGCGCTCTTGACCGTCGCGTCGACGATGTTGGACGCGCCGAGAAATCCGGCGACGAACTCGCTGCGCGGCGCGTTGTAGACCTCTTCGGGCGAGCCGATCTGTTCCACATGGCCGGCGCTCATGACGATGATCCGGTCTGACATGGCCAGCGCTTCGGACTGGTCGTGGGTGACGAAGATGGTCGTCACGCCGATGCGGTTCTGGATCGACTTGAGCTCGACGCGCATCTCCTCGCGCAGGTTCGCGTCGAGCGCGGACAGGGGCTCGTCGAGCAGCAGGACATCGGGTTCGATGACGATGGCGCGGGCGAGCGCGATGCGCTGCTGCTGGCCGCCGGAGAGCTGCGAGGGATAGCGGTCCTCGACGCCGGGCAGGCGGACGATATCGAGCGCCTCGCTGACCTTGGCCCGCGCGTCCGCCTTGGCGACGCCGCGATACTTGAGGCCGAAGGCGATGTTCTCGCCGATGGTCTTGTGGGGAAACAGCGCGTAGTTCTGGAAAACGAGCCCGAGATTGCGCTTGTGGATGGGCACGTCGTTGACGCGGTTTCCGGCGATCAGGATGTCGCCGCCTGTAGGCACCTCGAGCCCGGAGATCATGCGCAGGATCGTCGTCTTGCCGCAGCCCGACGGGCCGAGCAGCGTGGTGAACGATCCTTCCTCGAAGGTGATGTCCGCGCCACGCACGGCGACGACCGGACCGTAGGATTTCGTCACGCTCTTGAGTTCGACACGGGCCATGCTTTCGGTTTCCGGCTTTGGGCGACAGGGGTGCGGCCCGGGCGCGAACGCCCGGACCGCGGTTTCGGGGAGGAACGGACCGGAGGGGCTCAGGCGCCCTTCTTGATCCGGTTCCAGGCCTTCTTCTGTTCCTTCTCGTGCGGGTTCCATTTGGCGGGATCGCGGAAGACGAGGCCCTCGAGCTTGCCGGTCGGATCGAAGGCCGGCAGGTTGTTGATGATTTCGGTCATCTTGACCTTGGTCGGATCAAGCGACGGCGGGTACTTCTGGCCTTCGGCCACGGCGATCGCGGTTGCAGGCTCGAGCATGAAGTTGAGCAGCGCCTCAGCCTCGGCCATGGGCGAGCCCTTGAGCACGAACATGCTTTCCATCCAGGCGAGCCCGTTCTTCGGGTCGAGATAACCGATCGGGTGCCCCTGGGCCTGAAGTGCGGCCACACGGCCCGACCAGGCCTCGGTGACGTAGATCTCCTCCTTGGCCAGGAGGTCCATCAGTTCCGCGCCGGAGCTCCAGTATTTCAGCACGAGGCCGCGGTGCTCGCGGGCCTTGTCCCAGACCGCGTCCCAGTCGGTGATGTTGTTGGGGTCCTGGCCGGACTGCAGCGCGCCGTACCAGGCGCGGTTGGCCCAGTCGCCGCCCCAGCCGCCGATCTTGCCCTTGAGATCCTTCTGCAGGAGAAGGTCCGCACCGAGCTTCTCGGCATCTTCCTTGGAGACGTGTTTGGTGTTGTAGGCGATGCCCGTGGTCCCGTAGTCGTAGGGCACGGCCGAGAGACTGTCCGGCGTGATGTCGCGGAAGGGCTTGATGATCGCTTCCATCACGTTGGACAGGTTCGAGATATTGGCCTCGTTGAGCTCGCTCGCGTAGCCGTTGTCGACCCAGCGCTTGTACCAGCTCACGCCGGACGAGTGCAGGACGTTGTGACCGTCGGTGCCGCCGGCGGCCTTGATCTTGGTGAGGACTTCCTCCTCGCCGCCGAACGTGGCGTCGATGACCTTGTTGCCGGTTTCCTTCTCGTAGGGGTCGAAGGCATGCTTGCGAAGCGCCTCGGAGACGACGCCGCCCCAGCCTTCGAAGTGAAGTTCCTTGCCCATGGCCATGGCCTGGCGCGAGAACATGGACATGGCGCCGCCGGAAACACCGGCGACGATGCCGGCGCAGCCGAGAAGTCCGACGAAGGACCGGCGGTCGATGTCGCCATTGCCGACGCGTTCGCGCAGCTTTTCGTATCTGGTGATGGAATCTTTCTTCATGGTCTCTCTCCTTGTTGAACGGTTCAGGTCTTGTTGCGGGCGAAATAGCGGGCGAGGCCGCCGGCGAGCAGCGGCACGCCCACGGTGATGACAATCATCACGAACCCGAGGGCGTTGATTTCCGGGCTGACCGAGTTGCGCAGCATTCCGAAAATCTGGGTCGGGACGGTCTCCGAGCCCGACGGGCGCCAGAAGATCGTCGCGGTAATGTTGTCGAACGAGATGGTGAAGGCGAAGAGCGCGCCGGCGAACACGGCCGGCAGAAGCAGCGGCAGGGTGATCTGGAAGAACGTCTGCACCGGGCTCGCGCCGAGGCTCTTGGCGGCCTCCTCGTAGTCCTTGCGGATGCCGACGAGACGCGCCTGGACCACGAGCACCACGAAGGGCAGCGCGATCATCGTGTGGCCGAGCAGCAGGAGCGCGAAGGACCGGGGCATGGACAGCCAGCGCAGGAAGATCAGCAACCCGACCGCGAGCACGGTTTCCGGCACCAGAACCGGCATGATGAGCACCGTGGTGATCATCTCCTTGCCGCGGAACCGGTAGCGCACCAGCGCCAGCGAGGCGAGCACGCCGAGCGTCGTCGCCAGCGCCGCGGTCATGATGCCGAGCAGGAAGGAGGTCTTGAAGGCGCGCACGATGGCGTCGTTTTCGAACAGTTTCACGAACCAGCGCAGGCTGACCCCCTCGATGGGGAACCCGCCGAACTGCGACGAGTTGAACGCCAGGAGCAGGACCACGGCCACGGGCGCGAACATGAAGATGTACACGAGGACGGTGTAGGATCTTATGAGGGTCCAGGCTCGCATGCCGCCGTCCTAGCTGAAGGCCTTGGAGAGCTGGTTCAGGCCCATGAACCGGCTGTAGATCACGACGACGATGCCCAGAAGCACGAGCAGCGCGAAGGAAAGCGTCGCGCCCATGGGCCAGTTGAGCTCGGAGATCACCGCGTCGTAGATCAGGTTGCCGAAGAGGAAGTCGCCCGGTCCGCCGAGAATGAGCGGCGTGACGTAGGAGCCCGCGGTCAGCACGAAAACGAGCAGGGATCCTGCCGCGAGCCCGGGCAGCGAGAGCGGCAACGTGACCTCGCGAAAGGCCTGCCAGGGCGTGCAGCCGAGCGTGCGCGCGGCCGGTTCGAGGTTCCGGTCGATCCCGTCGAGACAGACGTAGATGTTGAGGATCATGTAGGGCAGGAAGACGTGGATGAAGCCGACGATGACGGAAAACTCGTTGAACATCATCTGCACCGGTTCGTCGATGACGCCGAGCCAGAGCAGGATCCCGTTGATCGCCCCCTGGTTGCCCATGATGTGGATCCAGGACAGCGTCCTGATGATAAAGCTGACCCAGAAGGGCAGGATGAGCAGCAGGAGCAGCAGCCACTTGTGACGGAAGGTGGTGTTGGCGATGTAATAAGCAGGGATGTAGCCGAGCACGGCGGCGAGCACCGTCACGATCACGGCGAGCCGGAAGGTCTTCCAGATGGCGTTGTGATAGTAGCTGTCGCCCAGCAGTTCCCGCCAGTTGCCGAACTGGAAGGCCACCTCGTCCACCGCAAGGTCGATGTTGATATAGAACGAATAGATCAGGATGAACGACATGGGCACGATCACCAGAAGGGTGATGGCGATCAGTGCCGGCGACAGCAGGATCCATGGCTGCGGGGCAGTCTCCCGAAAATCGGCCATTGCGCCTGTCCTGAACCTCCCTGTTGGCATGCGCCGCCCCCACGACGCGCGACAGGAGTATGTCAGCCCGCGCTATGATTATTCAAATTGATAAGGTAAATGAATTGAATTGATCTTGTTAATGGATGATCCGTCATGCGCGTGCCCCAGCCCGAACGTTTCGTCAACGACCTCGACTGGAACCTGCTGCGCACCTTCGTCGTGATCGTCGACGCGGGCAGCATCACGGCGGCGGCCGACCGCCTGCGGCGGCGCCAGCCCGCCATCAGCCTCGCGCTGCAGCGCCTCGAGAACCAGATCGGCAACCGGCTGATCGAGCGCACCTCCGGAACGTTCCAGCTCACGGCGGTGGGACGCGAGCTCTACCGGGAATGCGCGGACATCTATGGCAGCGTGTCCCGGCTGGGCGACGTCGCCAGTTCGGCGCTCAGCGAGATCACCGGAAACATCAACATCTGCCTGGCGAGCCATGTGACGACGCCGCTCTTCGACCGGGCGCTGTCCGACTTCCATGCCCGCCACCCTGGCGTCACCTTCAAGTTCACCATCCGGACCAGCGCCGACGTGGCGCTCGCCGTGCAGGACCGGTCCGCATCCTGCGGCATCTGCCTCGTCTCGCGCCGGCTGCCGCAACTCGACTACCTGCTCTTCTACCGCGAGTTCTTCGGTTTCTACTGCGGGCCCTCCCATCCGCTTTTCGGGCGGCGGAACCTGCAGATGAGCGACCTGCACGGCCATTCGGCGGTTTCGTTCAACACCGACGACATTTCCGACGCGCTGAGGCCGGTCGCCATGCTGCGCGAACAGCACGATCTCGAACAGCCCATCGTGGGATGGTCGCCGCACCTGGAGGAGGTCCGGCGGATGATCCTCTGCGGGCTTGGCATCGGGCCCCTGCCGGTGCACGTGGTGGAGCGCGACGTGCGCGATGGCCTGCTCTGGCGCCTGCCGCCCTACAAGGCGCCGCCGGCCATCGACATCTATCTCGTCACCAACCCCAGCAAGCGCAAGAACCGGGCGGAGACGGGATTTCTGGAAAGCCTGCGCGAGACCATCGGCGCGGTTCCGCTCGCGGAACGCACCTATCTCACGTCGGACTGGCAGGATGACCCGGAAACCGCCGCGAGCACACCCATGCCGGCGCCCGCGGGAGGCCCGGCCGCGGTGCCGGAGGAAACGCCGGAGCGGTGATCAGGCCCCGCTTCCGTCGCTCTCCAGCAGGGCGGCAAGACCCTCGCGATAGGTGGGGTAGGCGAGCGTGACGCCGAGTGCAGTCTTGATGAGGGTGTTCTCGACGACCTTGCTCTCCGAATAGAAACTGCGCGCCATGGGGCTGAGGTCCGCCTCCTCGAAGGGGATTTCCGGCGGCGGCTCCACGCCGATGAGACCGGCCGCATGGGTGATCACGTCCTGGGGCGGGCAGGCCTCGTCGTCGCAGACATTATAGGCCGCGCCCGGGTCGGGACTGGCGATCGAGGCTTCGAGCACCGACGCGATGTCTTCGACATGGATGCGGCTGAAGACCTGCCCGGGCTTGATCACCCGTCGCGCCTTACCGGTGCGCAGGGATACGAAAGCGTTGCGGCCCGGGCCGTAGATGCCCGCGAGCCGGAAGAGATGCACGGGCTGGCCGGTGCGCCGGCCGAGGTCGAGCCAGGCCCGTTCGGCGGCCAGCCGCCGCGCGCCGCGCTCCGTGGTGGGCTTGAGCGGCGAGGCTTCGTCGACGCGCCCGCCGTCGCGGTCGCCATAGACGCCCGTGGTGGACAGGTATCCGATCCACTCGATGCGGTCGCCCAGCGTGGCGATGGCGTGCCCGTAATCGTCGACCACGCGGTCGCCCGTGTCCGACGGCGGGATGGACACAAGTACATGGGTGGCCGTGCCGAGCACGCGGGCGACCATGGGGTCGGGGCCCTTGCCGTCATATTCGAGGCGCACGATGCCGTCCGCGGACGGGGTTCCGGGATGGGCGAGCGACCGGCTGGTGCCGGAGACCTGCCAGCCCCGGGAGATCAGGCGGCGGGCGAGCGTTTCGGCGGTGAAGCCGAGGCCAAAGCAGAACAGGTGCGGCATCAGGAAGAAGCTCCGGGCTGGACGGCGGCGGCCCATTCGGAGGCGACCTGCGGGTCGCTCTCGCCGGGACGCATTTTTTCCCTCAGATGGACGACTCTGGCGGATTCGGCAAGTCGTCCCGTCGCCCAGACCGCCATGGCCCGCACCAGCGGCGACGGGTCCGTCAACAGAGGCTCGATCAGGGGCAGAAGCCCGGAGTCGCCGGAATTGCCCGCGGCGATGAGAACGTTGCGCAGGAAGCGGTCACGCCCGGTTCGCTTGACCGGCGACCGGGCGAAGAGCGCACGAAAGGCGGCGTCGTCAAGCACGAGCAGGTCGGCCAGGGCCGGCGCCTTCAGTTCCTCGCGCGCGGACAGTTTCTGCTCCCCGGCCCGGCGCGCGAACTTGTTCCACGGACAGACCGCGAGGCAATCGTCGCAGCCGTAGATGCGGTTGCCCATGGCATGGCGGAACCCGGCGGGAACATGCCCCTTATGCTCGATGGTGAGATAGGAGATGCAGCGCCGCGCATCGAGGCGGTACGGGGCGGGGAAGGCGTTCGTCGGACAGATGTCGAGGCAGCGGCGGCAGTCGCCGCAGCGGTCGGCATGGGCCCCGTCGGCGGGAATCGCCACTGCGGAGAATATCGAGCCGAGGAAAAGCCAGGAGCCGTATTCCCGGCTGACCAGATTGGTGTGCTTGCCCTGCCAGCCGATGCCCGCCGCCGCGGCGAGCGGCTTTTCCATGACGGGAGCGGTGTCCACGAAGACTTTCACGGGCTCGCCCGTCTCCGCATTGAGCCAGCGCGCCACGCGCTTGAGCCGCTTCTTGACCACATCGTGATAATCGTCGCCGCGGGCATAGACGGAAATGCCGCCGCGGCCGGTCCTCTCCAGCAGGGCGAGCGGATCATCCTCGGGGCCGTAGTTCATGGCCAGCATGACGATGCTACGCACCTCCGGCCAGAGGGTGCGCGGGTCCGCCCTGCGGTCGCGCTTGTCCTCCATCCACGACATGCTGCCGTGAAAGCCTGCCTCGAGAAACGCGGCGAAACGTTCGTCCGCGCCGGTATTCGCCAGAACGTCCGGCGCGGTCACGCGCACGGCATCGAAGCCCGCTTCACGGGCTTCGGCGACGAGACGGCTCTTGAGATCCTGCGGCATCGGGCGCGACTATACATGAGCCTCTCGGTCCTGTGGTTACACTGCGTCGAACTATATGATAGCGAGTCGATATTTTATTGCATCAGTTTCGACTCGCTACTATTGTTGGCCCATCGCAACCTGACGAGGACAAATTCATGAAACCGATCGCACTGTCCCTGATGCTTCTGGCCGGACTGACATCACAGGCGCCGGCCGGCGGAACACACGCCAAGGACATGCACGACGCCGTCACGTCGCCGGCCGACGCATCCAAGACCGCTTCCTTCGACATACTCGCCGCACATGTTCACAGGAACGGCCGGGTGGTCACCTTTCACATGACGACGAACGGCGCCGCCGGGGCCGACAGGCCCACGCCCGCAGGCCAGCTTGCCGGTGCGCCCGTACACGCTTACGTGTGGCCGACCTCCCTCGATCCGGCCACGGTCGGATTCGAAGGCAAGTCGGGCATCCTGGCGCTCGCCGCCACGAGCCATCCCGACTTCGACGACACGCCCCTTTTCGACGAGGACGGAGACGGCGACCCGGCCAATGACGGCAAGAAATGGCACAGCCACTGGGTCGTGCTCGCCCCGAACGAGGACTGCGGCCCGGGTGCGCTGGGTGTGCGGGACATCCCCGAAGGCCAGACGCCCGCATTGCCGGCCACGTGGCCGGGCCTGCCCCTCTATATCGACAGCCCCGGCTATACGCCGCTGTTCGACGGTCCGGAAATCTCCGTAAGCGTCGCCTTCGCTGATGCCGAAGCGATTGCCGGGTCGTCCTATGACGGTGTCACGTCCGCCCTCAGGGTGAACGCAAACGTGCATGCACCTCTGCTCTGCGTCACCGACGTGTTCGACGTGGCCTCCGGCGATCTCAGCCTGCCGGGGCGTATCAGGTAGACGTCCGGCACCAGCCCGGACCGGCGCTCGCAAAACCCGGCCATCTGTTCCCTTGGGGCTGTCGGGTGCCGGTCCGGTCCGGTAAGGTGCGGGTCATTCACTGCGCCCGGCGGAGACGGGCGTCAATCCTCGTATCCCCGGCTGCCATGACGGAACAGCACATTCGCCTGAGAGAACTCGTCGACCGGCTCGTCAGGATCACCGCAGCCGACGGCTGGGGCGACGACCTCAACCCGACGCAACGCGCGGCCCTCGCCTACCTTTGCCGCGCCAACCGTTTCTCCCGTGCACCGAGCCATGTTGCGGACTATCTCGCCGCCACCCGCGGAACCGTTTCGCAAACCTTGAAGGCGCTAGCACGCAAGGGGCTGGTCACCGAGCTTCGGTCCGAGACGGACGGCCGGTCGATCAGCTACGAGACGACGCCCGACGGACGGAAACTCGCCCGCGGGCAGACCGCCGTCGACGAGGCGATCGGCAACCTTCCCGCCGCCGAGGCCGACGGGCTTGCGAACGGCCTCGGCGATCTTGTGCGCGCCGCACTCGTCCTGCGGGGCGGCAGGTCCTTCGGTGTCTGCCGGAGCTGCCGGCATCACGTGCCGGCCGGCGCGCCGGGCGGCGTGGGCCGCAAGGGCGGAGACGCGTGGTGCGCCCTTCTCAAGGTCAGTCTTAAGTCTGCGGAAACGGAACAGTTGTGCCATGAACACGAGGCGGCCGGCGGGTCGTGAATCGCTGCGCCGCGGGCCGCGATTGCGGCCGGTTCGCCTGTTCGAAGAACACCTTCAAAGTCAATCTTCGACCGGCACCCAGATTTCGAAACCGCCCGCCCCCGTGCGCGGATCGAATGCCTCGCCGTAGCGCTCGAACTGGGGCGCATCCTGCAGGCGCCGGCCCGAGGACGGGGCCCATCGGGCAAATATGGTGTGCCATACCTTCCGGATATCGGAGACGTGTCCGCCGTGGTGGAATACGGCATAGGTCCGGGCGGGGAGTCTCGCGCCGTCGATCCCGGGCGGCAGGTCAGAAAAGTCGCGCACCTCGACGCCCGAGACATAGTCGATATTGCCCTCGTCGTCGCCGTTGCACAGGACCCCGTAGGTCACGCCGGCGACGCCGCCGCCGAGCGTGTCGATGAGCGGGACGAACTGCCGCCACTGGTCCGGGATTCCGGCGCATGTCGGCTCGCTGTATCTCCGTTTAAGACCGGCAACCAGAAGTGCGTCGCGCGCAACGATCCGCGGATCGCCGAGAGTGTCGAGAAAATCGCCATTCATGAGACGAGGCTCCACGAGGTTCAGGGTTTCAAGCGAACCGGACCTCCGGAGTCGGTCGGGACTCGTGCCGAACCAGTCCGAGAACGCCCGGGTGAAAGCCTCGTGAGAACCGTAGCCAGCCTCCAGCGCCGCTTCCAGCACGGAGCATGAGCCGCCGCAGAGCGTCTTCGCGGCCTCGCTCAGCCGCCGCCCGCGGACATAACGCATGACGGAAAACCCGGTGGCGGTCGTGAACGCCCGGACAAGATGGAACCGCGAGCAGCCGGCCATCTCGGCGACCGTCTCGAGGGAAATCTCCTCGTCGCGGTGGTTCTCGATATACCAGAGCGCTTTTTCTACCGGGTTCATCGCCTGTCCTCAGCAAGGTGGCTCGATCCTGCACCTTACCGGAAGAGGTTTCCTGACCGGGATTGCTGTCGGGGGCAAAATCCGTCCCGACGGCCTGCGCGTCCTAGAGCGTATCTTGCTTACGTGGAATCGTTTGATGGTTCCAAATCCGTTCGTTCGGCAAGGCGCGGTGCGGAGCGCGATGCGGGACATCTCGCAAGCGCCGCAACGTGGCCGACGGGCGGATTTGGCCCACCGAAGGCCGTGTTTTTGCGCCCACCGGACAGCGTTGTGCGCCCCTTGTGGTCAACCAGACCACGGCGGGTCGCACGCCTTGCCGGCGAACGCAAAAACGCGGTCAAAGCGCTTCCACGTAAGCAAGATACGCTCTAGAAATCCAGATCGGCGTAGGAGGCCGGCGGCGGCATGCCGGTGAGGTGATCGGCCAGCAGGGGCCTGAACGCGGGGCGCGACTTGATGCGCTGGTACCAGGACCGTGCCGCGTCGTTCACCGACCACGGCACGTCGCCGAGATAGTCGATGCAGGACAGGTGGGCCGCGGCGGCCAGGTCGGCCTGGCTCAGGCGATCCCCGCCGAGCCAGTTGCGGTCCTCGATCAGGTGACCGATATAGTCGAGGTGATACTTGACGTTCTCCTTGCCCGCCCTGACGGTCGGCATGTCCGGAGAGCCTCCGCCATGGCTGGCGCGCATATACCGCCGGTCTATCTTCTCGTAGACCAGGTTTAGCGTCACCTCGCTGTGGAACTTGAGGTCGAACCACGCCACCAGGCGGCGCGCCTCGGCCCGCTCGACGGGGGTTTCGCCGAACAGCGACGGCCGGTCGGCCGGCGTGCGGGTTTCGTCGAGATAGTCCGCCAGCGGCTCGATGCCGGCGACGACGGTCTCGTCGTCGTCGACGAAGACCGGCACGGCACCGGCGGGATTGAGGGCGAAGAAATCGTCCCTGCGCTCCCAGGGTCTTTCCTCGACCAGATCCGCCTCGCGCACGAATTCGCCCAGCGTCAGCCGCGCGCGCCGCGAGAAGACACAAAGCGGAAAATGGTAAAGCTTCGCCATGGTGTCGAAACGCCGATCCCTTCAGTTGAAATCTGTCGAATGGAAATCCGGCCCAGGGCCCCGAATCGGGGCGAAATGGCCCGTATTGCGTATTTGGCCGGTTCCGATATAGAACCTGCTTTAATTCACGGCAAGTTCATTCGTTGCGGACCCCTAGAACATAAAGGACGGCCCTCGTGCCTATAGACCAACTCATCGTTCTAGCGGTCATTCAGGGTGTGACCGAATTCCTGCCGATCAGTTCCTCGGGGCATCTCAATCTGGTTCACCTGCTCACCCGCTGGGAAGACCAGGGACCGCTGATGGACGTGGCCGTGCATGTCGGCAGCCTCTTCGCGGTCATGATCTATTTCTGGCGCGACCTGTGGATGTTCCTGCGCGCCGGCCTGCTCGCGTTGCGCGGCAGGACGACACCTGAACTGCGGCTGCTCATCTACATGATCGTCGCAACCCTGCCGATATTCGTGGTCGGCTATTTCGTCGTCAAGACCGGCCTGATCAACGACCTGCGGACGGCCAAGGTGATCGCATGGTCGAACATCCTGTTCGCGGTGGTTCTGCTGGTGACCGACCGCATCGGGTTGACCGTGCAGCGCCTCGAACACACCACGCTCAGCGATGCGATCCTGATCGGCTTCGCCCAGGTGCTGTCCATCATCCCGGGCGCCAGCCGCGCCGGGGTCACCATCTCCATGGCGCGCTACCTGGGATACGAACGGCCCGAAGCGGCCCGCATCTCAATGCTGCTGTCCGTGCCCACGATTCTCGGCCTCGGCCTCGCCACCGGCTACGAACTCTACGGCACGGGCGACCTCAAGCTGCAGCACGACGCCGTGCTGGCCGGCGGCCTGGCCTTTGTCACCGCGCTCATTTCCATCTGGTTCATGATGTGGATCGCCGCGCGCACGAGCCTGATGCCCTTCGTGCTCTACCGTTTCGTGCTTGGCGGATTCCTGCTCGGCTGGATCTACAGTTGGGACAGCATCCCGATCTTCTGACCCACAACCGTCACATCCCGTCCGCGGCCGCCTGGTCCAGAAGACGTTCCCCCGAAAGACATTGCACACCTCACCCGCCGCGACCCTGGCCTTGTCGTCATCCGCGCGGGCCTCGTCCGCACGCAGACCGACTGGCGGCTCTTAGCCGTTCTCGTGCGCTTCGACGCCGTCAATTTCACGCATTTCCGTTGCTCGCGGCGAAGACTTGTGGACTATCCGGCGCTGTGGGCCTATGCCCGCGATCTCATGGGCTGGCGGGGTGTCGGCGCCACGGTCGACTTCGACGCAATCCGCGAGGGCTATTACGTGAACGATGGCGACAACAATCCGCACGGCATCGTCGGCGTGCTGCCCGACGCCGGCTGGAGCGCACCGCACGGGCGCGACCGGCTTGGCCCGGCCATGGCGGCCCTGACGGACGGGCGCGCCATCCACGTCACCCCGGAGACGCTCGAACTGCCGGAGACCGTCCCGTGACAGACGCCGTCCTGCCCGCCCTCGCGGCCCTGGTGGCCGCGCTCGTCTCCCCGGGACCCAACAATTTCATCGCCTTCGCTGCGGCCGCGCGCGGCGGCTACCTGGCGGCGGCGGCGCTGATCGCCGGCATGGTGGCCGGTTCGTTCGTCATGCTCGTCCTGCTGAAGGCCGGCGCAGGCGCCGCCTTTTCCGCCTATCCCGTCCTGCGTCCGCTCATCGCCCTTGCCGGCGCCGCCTACCTCGCGTGGCTCGGCCTGCGGCTCATCCTGGGCGCCATGCGCGGAAACGGCGGTTCCGGCGCGGTGTCCGGCCTGCCGGACCGGCCATTCGGGGTCTTCGCCTTCCAGTTCCTCAATCCCAAGGGCTGGGCGCTGATCCTCACGGTGCTCGCGGCGTGGCCGTCCGGCATGGCCGCGTTTGCCGCACTTGCCGCGATCATGATCGTCCTCCCGGCGATGTTTCTGTCCTTGTGGGCGGCGGCGGGCTCGGCCCTGTCCCGGGTGCTGTCCAGGCCAGGACCCGCCGCGGTTTTCGGCTGGGCCATGGGCGGCCTGCTCGTCGCCTCTGCCGCCGGGATCGCCGCCGGGGCCGTCGGGGCTGTGGGGGCCCCGGGGGGCTGAATTCTTGGCGGCGGCGGTAAATTGCTGGTAAGGCTCTGCCTCCACCGGACGGGACGTCAATGGCAGACCGCGTCACTTCCCCATTCGCGGCGCAACGCCGCTCCTCTCTCTTTCGCGACAGGCGCTATCTCAGGGTCTGGCTGGTCGGCTGCCTGACGGGCGTCGTACGGTGGCTGGAACTGCTCGCCTTTGGCCTGTTCGCCTGGGACGTGACGCAGTCTCCGGCGCTGGTCGCCCTCCTCGCGCTCCTGCGGTTCACGCCACTGGCGCTGTTCGGCATCGTGATCGGCGCGCTGGCCGACCTGATCGACGCCCGCCGGCTCCTCATCGGCGGCCTCGTGATGATCCTCGGCGTGAACTGCGCGATGCTGGCGCTCTTTCTTTGGGGGACGCCGGCCTACTGGCATATCGCACTGGCGACGCTGTTCTCGGGCCTGTTCTGGACCGGCGACCTGCCCATACGCCGGCGCATCGTCGGCGATCTCGTCGACGGGAATCGCCTTGCGGAAGCCATGGCGCTGGACAACGCGACGAGCAACGGCACGCGCATGATCGGACCGCTCATCGGCGGCACGCTCTATGCGGGCATCGGGATGACGGGCGTGTTCGCCCTGTCGGTGGTCCTGCATGCCCTGTCGCTCGCCCTCGTCGCCGGCCTCGCCTTCTCGTCCGCCCATGACGGGACGGCCGACGGCCACGGGCTGCTGCGGCCGGTCAGGGGCGCCATGCGCGCCCTTGCCTATGCCCGCAAGGACGGCGACATCCTGCGCATACTTCTCGTCACCGTTGTCTTCAACATCTGGGGGTTTCCGTTCCTGGCGATGATCCCCGTGATCGGTGCGGACGAGCTGATGCTCTCTCCCGAGACGATCGGCGCGGTCAGCGCGCTCGAGGGCGGTTTCGCCCTGGTCGGCGCGATCGCGCTGGCCCGACTGGCGCGGCCGGAGACCTACAGGCGGATCTACTTTTTCGGGACGTTTGCCCACCTGGGTGCGGTCTTTTTCATCGGCATCGCGCCTGCCACGGCGACGCTCGCCGTGGGGATGTGCGCCGCGGGGCTGGCGGCGGCCTGTCTCGCCACCATGCAGTCGACGCTGATCTATGCCTGCGCGCCGCCGGACATGCGCGGACGGTTCCTCGGCCTGCTGACCCTGTGCATCGGGACAGGCCTCGTCGGCTTCGCCAATGTCGGGCTGATGGCGGAATGGTTCGGCGCGTCAAATGCGCTCTGGATCATCGGCCTGGAAGGCGCGATCCCCATGGTGCTGATCGCGCGCGGGTGGCGCGAACTGGCGAACGGGCCGGTCGGCGCTCAGCAAGACGGAGCGTGAGCCCGGGCCCGGCGTCCGCCTTTCAGGCGTCGCTGCCCTGCGCCGTGTTTCGCCCGAACTGGCCCGCCTTGCGGAAACGCTCCAGGTAGTCCGGCACGATGGCCTCGATCGTGTGCGGCTCGACGCCAAACGCCGCAAGCGTGCGTCCTTCGGCCCTGGCCTCCTCGCTGACCACGTTGTCCTGCTCGAGCATCTTGACCTGGTCGACGGTGAGCAGCGGCTTGGGCAGCAGCTGGAGAACGGACGCCTTCATTCGCATCAGCGCGAACGGGACGGGCACGAGAAAGCGCTTGCGGCCGGTTTCCTCCAGGATGAACTCCAGGATCTCACGGAAGGTGAGCACCTCGGGCCCGCCGAGCTCGTAGACCTTGCCGGGTTCGCCGGCGCCGTCCAGCGCCCGGGCGACGGCCTCGGCGACATCACCGGCGAAAACCGGCTGGAACCTGGTCTCGCCACCGCCGATGAGCGGCAGGATCGGGGCGATCCGCGCCATGGCGGCGAAGCGGTTGAAGAAATCGTCGCCCTGCCCGAACATCACCGAGGCGCGGAAGATCCGTGCATTCGGGAAAGCGGCGAGCACGGCCTGCTCGCCGGCCGCCTTGGAAGCGGCATATTCCGCTTCGGAGTCGGCGGCCGTGCCGATGGAGGACATGTGCACGAGCGAAGACACGCCGGCTTCCGCCGCGGCCTCGGCCACGGCGCGGGCGCCGAACACGTGCACCGCGTCGAAGGTCTGGCGGCCGGATTCGTAGAGGAGGCCCACGAGATTGACCACGGCGTCGCAGCCCGCGACGGCGGCGGCGACCGATTCCGGATACCTCAGGTTCGCCTGGACCGCGTGGATCTGCCCCACGCCGCCGAGCGGTTGCAGATGCCCGGCCAGATCAGGCCGTCGCACCGCCACCCGGACGCGCCAGCCGCGCGCCGCCAGGGCGCGCACCACATGGCGTCCGAGAAAGCCCGAGCCGCCGAACACCGTGACCAGTTTTGCCTTGCCGTGCGCCGCCACTTCACCCCTCCGATAGAGATCTTCCACCCGTACGCCGCATCACGGCGCCTCGGGGTTTTCTTAGAGCAATTCAACCGCGAACGGAAGATTTTGTCTCCCGCCACGCCCCGCGGCATATGGTGACCGATCAATTCCGTTGACAAGGTCCCGGCCCGCCGTATAAGTCTCCGGCCATCAAGGCCCAGGTGGCGGAATTGGTAGACGCGCTAGCTTCAGGTGCTAGTGCCCGTACGGGCGTGGAAGTTCGAGTCTTCTCCTGGGCACCAATCGTCGTTTCGAACGCTCGAAAACGAGCCGGAACGGCCGAACCACACATCATCTACGACTCTCGCTGTTCGAGCGACATCCGACGACGGGCGTGTTCCGCCCGCGGCCCGAACGACAAAGCCCCCGTACACGTCTTTTTTACGTGTTGCGGCGCATGATGCACCCCGTTTTGGGGAGATCGTTCATGCGTTCATTCGTTTCACTGCGCTGGCTGGGCTGCATCCTGGCCGCAAGCGCCGCGGCGCTTGCCGTGGGCACCGTCCTTCTTTTCAATTTTGCCGTCGACCGTTACGTGATCCGGGATGCCGAACGGCAGGCGCATTCCTGGGGCGTCTATTTCTCCGAGCACCTGCCCGACCTGGCGGAGATCGCATCAGGGAACGCACCGTCCGAGGAGAGCCTCTCTTTCATCCGCGAGGCGGCGAACGTGGGCAACGTCTTCCGTTTCAAGCTGTTCGACCACAACGGCATTCTGCGACTGGTCTCGGACGAGCTCGAAAAAGGCGCGGCGGAAAGCGTCGGCGGCTCGCTTCGCCAACACAATCCGACGGCGGCGAACGTGCTCGCAAACAACGAAGCCTACACCAAGGTCAAGTCGGGCCAGCCGCCCAAGCGCCCCCATTTCTACGCGGAGTCCTACATCCCGGTTCGCAGCGACGGCCGGACGATCGCCGTGGTGGAAGTCTACGTGGACCAGACCGCGGCGCAGTCTCTCGCAAGGACGGAATTCACCTGGGTGGGACTGGCGCTGATGGGGATCACGCTGACCGCGTTCCTGATCCCGGGTGCGGCGTTCTACCGGCGAACCCGGCAGAAGATGCGCGCGGACGAGAAAGTGCATTTTCTCGCCCATCACGATTCGATGACGGGACTGATGAACCGCGCGAATTTCGCCGATACCCTGACCGCGCGCCTTGCGGAGGCCGACGGTGCGGACACGTCCGCCGCTGTGCTCTATGTGGACATAGACCACTTCAAGGAAGTCAACGACAGCCTCGGCCATGACGTCGGCGACGAACTGATCTTCGAGACCGGGGAACGCCTTCGCGCATTCACGTCCGGCAATGATCTTGTGGCGCGGTTCGGCGGCGACGAGTTCGCCCTGGTCCGGTTCGGCATAGACAGCGCCGAAGCCGCCGAGGCCTACGCAGAAAAGCTTCTCCGAAGCCTCGCCAGGCCCGTGGCAACCGAAAACCACGAGGTTTCGTCAACGGCCAGCATCGGGATTTCCGTCGCGCCGAAAGACGGCACCACTGCTCACCAACTGTTCAAGTGCGCCGACATCGCACTCTACGAGGCGAAGGCGAACGGAAGAAACCGCTTCGTGTCCTTCACGCCCGAGATGAACGAGAGCCTTGCACGCCGACGGCGGCTGGAAATCTCGCTGCGCAACGCCATCGAAACCGGCCGGTTCGAACTTCACTACCAACCGCTTTTCGATTCCGACCAGGTCAATCTCACCGGCTTCGAAGCCCTTCTGCGGCTGACGGACGACAAACTCGGCCCGGTTCCTCCAACGGAGTTCGTTCCGGTCGCCGAGGAAATGGGGCTCATCTCGCAGATCGGCGAATGGGTGCTCGTGGAAGCGTGTACGGTCGCCGCCCAGTGGCCAACTCCGCTCCGGATCGCGGTCAACCTGTCGCCCCAGCAGTTTCGGGAAAACGGCGTGGTCGAAAGCGTTTCGAAAGCTCTCGCGGCCAGCGGGCTCGATCCCCGGCGCCTGGAACTCGAGATTACCGAGAGCCTGCTGATGCACGACACGGGCGCCGTGCTGCACCAGCTCTCGGATCTGAAACAGCGCGGCATCTCCATCGTCATGGACGACTTCGGCACCGGTTATTCGAGCCTCAGCTATCTGTGGCGGTTCCCCTTCGACAAGCTGAAGATCGACCGTTCCTTCCTCACCGAGTCGTCACAAGAGGATCCCAATGTCAGGAACATTCTCCAGACCATCGTGACGCTCGGCCATTCCATGGGCATGACGGTCACCGCCGAGGGTGTCGAGACCCCGACACAGGCGCGACTGCTGACGATGCTGTCCTGCGACCACCTGCAGGGATTCCATCTCGGCCGTCCCATGCCGCAGACACACCTCGCCGCGGCAATCCTGAAAAACTTCCAGTCGGACCGCCAACTGGACGTGGGACGGCTGTCGGAAACAGATGGCCCCGGACAGGCTGGTGAGGCCGGCGACGCGGAACGCTCTGCCTGACACCCGTCGCCCCGGAACCGGTCGAGGCGCGTCCTGGAAATCTCCTCTCCAGGCGCGTGGTCCGGCGTGGCCTGGACCGCATTCCGGATTTCCATGCACTTCGCCCGCCGGAGTGCTCGGTTCGGTTGAACGCCCGCCGTGCGCCTGTTAGTCTCCGCGCCGGTATTTCAGAGATTCACTCCCGACAATTCAGGTGTTTCGTTGCGCAACCGGCAGGGGTCGGCCATCAACGCGGAACGCCGGAATCGCAAGGACAAGGACAAAGGCAGGACCTCATGACAGTCACGCTTCACCGGGGCGATCTGCCCGACAACCTGAACCTGGGGTCCGTGGTCGCGGTCGACACCGAGACGCTGGGACTCAATCCGCACCGCGACAAGCTGTGCCTGGTGCAGCTTTCGACCGGCGACGGCAACGCCCATCTCGTGCAGCTCGACCGCACGTCCTACAACGCGCCGAACCTGCAGAAACTCATGGCCGACGGCCAGGTGCTGAAACTGTTCCATTTCGCCCGGTTCGACGTCGCCGTGCTGCAGCACTACCTGCGCATCCTTCCCTCGCCCGTCTACTGCACCAAGATCGCTTCGAAGCTCGTGCGCACCTATACCGACCGGCACAGCCTCAAGGACCTCTGCCGCGAACTGATCGGCGTCGAGCTGTCGAAGCAGCAGCAGAGCTCGGACTGGGGCGCGGACCGGCTCTCGGACGCGCAAATGGAATACGCCGCCTCCGACGTGCTGCACCTCCACGCGCTCAAGACCCAGCTCGACGCGATGCTCGAGCGCGAAGGCCGCACCGCGATCGCCAATGCGTGTTTCTCCTTCCTGCCGGCGCGCGCCGCGCTCGATCTCGCCGGCTGGCCGGACGAGGACATCTTCGCCCACTGAGGGCGGCCCCGGCGGATTCGCCACTGTGCCCAAATATTGACGCGGTTCAAAAGGATAAACATACTTTGCGAAGCAAGGCCGGACGCGGCCCGGCCTAGCGAATCGCGGCTGGTGCGCTTTCGCCCGTCTGCGGCACTGCGGGCGACGAAGACAAGACGATGACAGACCAGAGACGGAAGACCGGCCGGGGACAGGGCGTTCCCAGTCCACTCCAACCCACCCGGCCAAGCCGGGCGGCGCGCCGGCGCGCCGGTCTGCACCGCTACTTCACCATCGCCATGATGAGCGTGCTGGCCCTGATGTGCATCGGTCTCATCGGCGTCTTCGTCATCGAATCGGGCATGGTCGAGTCGGTGCAGGAGCGAATCGACCCGCCCGCACCCGAAGTCCAGGTGTCGCGCAAGTCGGTCAAGATGGTGCAGCCGACGGTGACCGGCTTCGACCGCAAGTCGCAGGCCTACCAGCTCACCGCAGACAGCGCCCGGCAGGATCCGAACGACCCGGCGACCGTGCTGCTTGAAAAGGTCAACGCCAACCTCAACATGAAGAAGGAGGGCGACGTGGTGAACGTCGTGGCAGACACGGGCACCTACAACAGCGAGCGCGAAACCCTCATTCTCATGGACAACATCAAGATTTCGTCGACCAACGGCTACACGGCCTACCTGTCGGCCGCCGACGTGTTCCTCAAGGAGGGCAAGGTGCTCTCCGGCGAACCGGTTCGGGTGGAGATGCCCGGAGGAACGATCGAGGCCAACGGCGTGGAATTGCTCAATGACGGCGACAATATCCGCTTCCTCAACCGCGCGCGCATGATCCTGCCCGCGAAACAGGACAATGCAGGATGACCGGTCGGCTGAGACACATGGCCGTGGCGGCCGTTCTGGCATCGGCGCTCGCGTGGAGCGGGCCGGCGGCGGCGCAGAACGTTTCGGGCGCATTCTCCGGCGGGAAGAACGCGGAGATCCAGATCGAATCCGACGTCATGGAAGTGGAGCAGAAGAAGAACCGGGCCACGTTCACCGGGCGGGTGGACGCGCGCCGCGGCGGAGTGCGCCTGCGCAGCGCAAAGCTCACGG
The DNA here is from genome assembly GCA_965227875.1 of Hyphomicrobiales bacterium. GTDB lineage: Bacteria > Pseudomonadota > Alphaproteobacteria > Rhizobiales > JAJFHC01. The sequence goes on along the minus strand of OZ245783.1, from coordinate 2,364,213 downwards.
TCTTCTACCGGGAGGCCGGAGAGGGCGCGAAGTCGCGAACGGAGCTGACCAAGCTCGATGCGCGCGGCAAGGTCGTCGTGACCAGCAAGGGCCAGCGGGCGACGTCCGACTGGGCCATCATGATGGTGCAGACCGGCAAGGTTACCATGGGCGGAAATGTTGTGCTGACCGAAGGCAAAACCGTGATAAAGGGTAACAAGCTGGAACTCGACCTGAATACCGGCCGCAGCAAGCTTTTCGGCGGCAAGTCATCGGGCGGGCGCGTGAAAGGTGTCTTCCTTCCCGCCCGCAAGTAGACAGGAGGGAAAATGGGGCAAGAAAAACGAACCGGAGCCCATGACGCGGTGCGTTCGTCCGCCTGCGGTTTCCCGTGTTTCCGCGGTCGGCCGGCGTTTTCGGTAAACGGGTTGTTCCGGAATTGCGCGGCAGTTTCATCAATTTTTAATCACAGTGCGGCTCAATAGGGGGCACGGAGCGACTTGGGCAAGCTGTTCAGATTTCCCGGCGCCGACGTCGACCTCGAGGACGAGGGCGGCGAGGACCGGGACAGGCAGTCAGGCTTCCGGCCGGTGGTGCAGACCGACGGTCTGGCGGTACGGGCCATAGGCAAGAGCTACAAGCGCAGACCCGTCGTAAGAGGGGTCTCTCTCTCCGTGAAGCGTGGGGAGGCTGTCGGCCTGCTCGGCCCCAACGGCGCGGGGAAAACCACGGTGTTCTACATGATCACCGGCCTGATCGCCGCGGACTACGGGGCCATCGAGCTCGACGGCATAGAACTCACGCACCTGCCGATGTACCGGCGGGCCAGACTGGGGATCGGATACCTTCCGCAGGAAGCGTCCATTTTCCGGGGCCTGACGGTCGAGGAGAATATTCGCGCCGTGCTCGAGATCACCGAGCGCAGCCGTGAAGAGCGTGAGGGTTTGTTAAATGCGTTACTCGAGGAGTTTGCAATCGAGCATCTCAGGCGTACGCCGGCTATTGCACTCTCTGGTGGGGAACGGCGACGCGTGGAAATCGCGAGAGCACTGGCCACACGACCTTCCTTCATGCTCCTCGACGAACCCTTCGCCGGAATTGACCCGATTGCAATCGGTGATATCCGCGACCTGGTGCGACATCTTACTGATCGAGGGATCGGGGTGCTTATTACGGATCACAACGTACGAGAAACCCTCGAACTCATCGACCGCGCTCTCATAATCCATGACGGCCAGGTCCTCATGGAAGGCACTCCCGAAGAAATCGTGGGCAACCCCGACGTTCGCAGGTTATATCTCGGGGACAAATTCAGTCTCTGATTCCGAGGGACAGGCGCGGAATACCGCTACCGAAAACGGTGCGATCCGGAGCAGTCCCGTAACAGCGTGAACGGACATGGTGCTGGCGCCCAGGTTGGAAATGCGCCAGGGGCAAGCCCTGGTCATGACGCCGCAACTGCAGCAGGCGATCAAGCTGCTGCAGCTCTCCAATGTCGAGCTGTCCGCCTATATCGAGGAAGAGCTGGAGCGCAATCCGCTGCTGGAGAAGTCCGACGACGACTCCTCGCCGGACACACCCGAAGCTCGCGAAGGCGACGGCGACAGCAGCCTGTTCGGCGATGACGACGGCTCCTCGGGCGACGTCGACGACGGGCCGGCGGAGAGCCACGACATGGATTTCGCCGCGCCGCCCGCGGGCGACGAGCCTCTGAGCCAGCTCGACACGGATCCTGAGAACATCTACCAGGACGACACCGCATCGGAAATCGCCCAGCAGGCCGCGACGCCCGGCGAAACGGACTCCGGCTGGTCGTCGCTCCAGTCCGGGGCGGGCGCACCGCTCGGTGAGGATCTGGACTTCGAATCGAACCTGAGCGAAGCGCCGACGCTCGGCGAGCATCTTCTCGAACAGCTCAACATGACGGTGCAGGACCCGGTCGAACGCATGATCGGCGTTCACCTCATCGACATGGTGGACGACACGGGCTACGTCACCGGCGACCTGGCCGAACTGGCCGAGCGCCTGGGAGCCGAGGAAACGCTGGTGGAGGCGACGCTCGTCAAGATGCAGGCCTTCGAGCCGACCGGCGTCATGGCGCGGTCGCTGGTGGAATGCCTCAGGCTCCAGCTCGTGGAACGCGACCGCTGCGACCCGGCCATGCAGGCGCTTCTCGACAATATCGACCTTCTCGCGAGGCGGGACTATGCCGGCCTGATGTCCGTCTGCGGCGTCGACCGCGAGGACCTTGCCGAGATGTTCCAGGAGATCAAGGCGCTCGACCCGAAACCGGGACTCGCCTTCGAACCGATGATCGTGCAGCCGGTCATTCCCGACGTTCACGTGCGCGAACAGGCCGACGGCACCTGGCTGGTCGAACTGAACAGCGAGACCCTGCCGAGGGTCCTCGTCAACCGCCAGTACCATGCGACCGTCAGCACCTCGGCGCGCTCGAGCGAAGACAAGACCTATATCTCCGAGTGCTTCGCCAACGCCAACTGGCTGGTCAAGAGCCTCGACCAGCGCGCACGCACGATCCTCAAGGTGTCCCGCGAGATCGTCCGGCAGCAGGACGCCTTCCTCGCCTACGGCGTGCAGCACCTGCGTCCGCTCAACCTGCGGACCGTGGCCGACGCGATCTCCATGCACGAGTCCACCGTCAGCCGCGTCACCTCGAACAAGTACATGTCGACACCGCGCGGGCTCTTCGAGCTCAAGTACTTCTTTTCCTCGTCGATCGCCTCGACAGAGGGCGGCGACGCCCACTCGGCGGAGGCCGTGCGCCACCGCATCAAGGAGCTCATCGAAGGCGAAAAGGCCGACCGGATCCTGTCCGACGACAAGATCGTGGAAATCCTGAACGAGGCCGGAATCGACATCGCCAGGCGCACGGTCGCGAAGTATCGCGAGGCCATGCATATCCCCTCCTCGATCCAGAGGCGCCGGGAAAAACGCGCGATCGCCTGAGTACTGTCCGCCGGTTTTCCACGGCTTATCCCGGGGAAATGCACCGGTTTTCAGACAAAAATCCCGTGATTCGGACGGTTTGTCGCGGCACGAAAATAGCCGCATTGCAAGAGTTGACTTCCCAATCCAGCGCCACTAGGTTCCCGCTCGCAAGCGCGCCAGGCCCCAGTCGGGGAAGTTCATATCCGGTGCGGCGGTATTTTGGCCGGGCGGTCCATCATGTAGACTTCGACCCGGACGACTAGAAACACAGAACGACGAATACTCGACCCAAGGCCTTAGGCCCCCTGACCCCTGTCCGCGACAGGGGAGGACACGGATTGCGGCAATGCAGGTACAGATCTCAGGCAAGAACATCGATATCGGCGACGCGCTGCGCAGCCATATTCTCGAGCGTCTCGAACAGAGCGTGACGAAGTATTTCGACGGAACCTCCGACGGGCACATCACCATGACCCGCGAGGGCAACGACTTCCGGGCGGAGTGCGTGATCCATCTCAGTTCCGGCATCACGCTGCAGTCCAAGGGGCAGTCGCCTGACGCCTATGCCAGCTTCGACCAGGCCGCCGAGCGCCTGGAGAAACGCCTGCGGCGCTACAAGCGGCGTCTGAAGGACTATCACAGCCGCAACGCGGAACGCGGTCGCAGCGTGGAAGCTCCCTACTTCGTCATCGCCACCGCGGAAGACGAGGAAGATCCGGGACACGACGACCTCAACCCGGCGATCGTGGCGGAAAACACCAAGCGCGTCGACGAGCTGACCGTCGGCGATGCGGTGATGCGTCTCGACGTCTCGGAGTCGCCCTTCCTGTTCTTCAGGAACGCCAAGCACGGCGGCCTGAACGTCGTCTATCGACGCGAAGACGGCAATTTCGGCTGGATCGATCCCGGCGCCTGAGACCGGGGCCTGAAGACGGCCCCGCGCGTAAGTTCGTCCGCACAAAAGGACCAGACCATGCAGTTTTCTGACATTATCGGCACGGACGGTGTCATCAGCAATCTCAAGGCCGGCAGCAAGAAGCAGGCCCTGAAGGAACTCTCCCAGGTGGCCTCCAGGCTCACCGGGCTTCCCGCGCGCGACGTGTTCGACACGCTCCTGCAGCGCGAGCGCCTGGGGTCGACCGGCGTCGGCCAGGGGATTGCCATTCCGCATGGCAAGATGGCGGGCGTCGACCGCCTCCACGGCGTTTTCGCCCGGCTTTCGACGCCGATCGATTTCGACGCCATGGACGACCAGCCCGTCGATCTCATCTTTCTCCTGGTCGCGCCCGAATCCGCCGGTGCCGACCATCTCAAGGCGCTGGCACGGGTCTCCCGGCTGCTGCGCGACCGCTCCACGGTCAACAAGCTGCGCGCCTCCACGGACGCGTCCGCCCTCTACGCCATCCTGACCGAACCCGCCGCATCCCACGCAGCCTGACGGCCCTCCGGCACCGGTCCTTCACACGCTCATCGCACGTTTCCCTGGATCCTGACTTTCGTCAGGAATTCGGAGGAGCAGCGTACGTCACGGGGCCCCCTCCCACACCGTTTCCCGGAAATCCGCAAGGATTGTCCGGGACCGTTCCAGACACCGGCTTCGATCCGCAACGCCCCCGGCTCGCGCTCACGCGCGTCCGGGGAACGGGGCTCTTTCGGATTGACGGCATTGGGGGTGGATCCTGACTTTCGTCAGGAATTCGCATGAACAGCTTACGTTACGGGTCGCCCCCCCACGCCGTTTCCCGGAAATCCGCGAGGATTGTCCGGGACCGTTCCAGACACCCGCTTCGATCCGCAACACACCCACTTCGATCCGTAACGCCCCCGGCTCGCGCTCACGCGCGTCTGGGGAACGGGGCTCTTTCGGATTGACTGCGTTGGGGGTGGATCCTGACTTTCGTCAGGAATTCGGACGAGCAGCTTACGTTACAGGTCCCCCCCTCCCACGCCGTTTCCCGGAAATCCGTGAGGATTGTCCGGGACCGTTCCAAACACCGGCTTCGATCCGCAACGCCCCCGGCTCGCGCTCACGCGCGTCCGGGGCACGGGGCTCTTTCGGATTGGCGGCGTTGGGGGTGGATCCTGACTTTCGTCAGGAATTCGGAGGAAGAGGGGGCCTTACGACAGGCTCCACAATCCGCCGCCGTTTCCCGGAAATCCGCGAGGATTGTCCGGGACCGTTCCAGACACCGGCTTCGGTCCGCAATGCCCCCGGCTCGCGCTTGTGCGCGTCCGGGGAGCGGGTAACGGTTGGTATCGCCGGGGCGGGGAACGCAGGGGTTCAGTGCACGCTCAGCGGCTGGAGGTCGTTTTCCAGGGCGCTCGCGCGGGCGGCGTCCCGGCTGTCGGTGATGGCCATGCAGGTGCCGTCGGCGGCGTAGAGTCCGAAGAGCCGCGCGTCCTGGGGCAGATCCGGCAGGCTTTCATAGACATGGACGGCCTGCTCGTCACCCAGTTCGCGCACATAGGCGACCTGGCCGCCGCCCAGATGGGCGAATTCCTGCGTGCTCAGCAGGGCAGCTGCATCATGTTCATGGTCGGTGTCGAATTCATTCATCGTCTGGTACTCCTGCCCCGCAAACCCGATTGACAAACCCCGATAAACGGATGCCGTCGTCAGTCATCCGAAGCCGATATCTCGATCTTGCGCACAATGCGTTCCGGTTCCGGCCGGAAGAGCCGGATCGACAGAAGCCCGTTGGCGAGCTGGGCATCCTTGATCTCGATGCCGTCTGCCAGCACGAAGGCCCTCTGGAACTGGCGCGCCGCGATGCCGCGGTGGAGATAACTGCGCTCCGTGTCGTCATTCTGACGGCCACGGATGAACAATTGGTTTTCTTCGACGGTGATTTCCAGTTCGTCCTGCGAAAACCCTGCCACCGCAAGCGTGATCTGCAGCATTTCGCCGGGTTCGTCACCGCCGGGAATGCGCTCGATATTATAGGGCGGATATCCTTCTCCGGAGGTCTTCGTGGCGCGGTCGAGCAAGCGCTCGAGCTCGTCGAATCCCAGGAGAAACGGAGAATTGAAATAGGAGACACGTGACATATTTCCAGCCCTTTTCATAAGCGGCCCGGGAACGCGCGACGGCATTCCACCTGCTTCCGGCCCTCTCGGAGGCACCGGACGGTACACACGTAATATGGGCAACCGGCGAATTCAGTTCAAGGCCGGGGGACGGACGCTCCACGGCGAAGGTATTCCGCTGAACTGCGGATGGCGGCGAAGGCCTGGTGCGGCACGTGGGCCATGGTGAAGCCGCTCCCCTTGCGCCGTTCGGTCAACGTAACCAGCGTCAGTTCGCCGGACTGCGCGATTTCCGCCGACACCTCGACAGGCTTTTCATGTCCGATGACGGAGGTGAAGTCATACCCGCCGTAATAGGCACGGCCGGTGAGATTGTCGAAGAACCGGCCGAGCCCGCCGCGGCGGTCGACGAGGGTTCCGGACGTCTTTGCGTTCTCCACAGCTTCGAGGTCCGCGAGCACGGCTTCGATATCGCAGGCCGCATCCAAGCTGTAGGGCCACTTGATCACCCGGGTCTTCCGGAAGCTGCGGCCCCGGCTATAGGTCACCGCGAGACGGAAGTAATAGGCCTCGCGCCAGCATTCCACACCGGCGGCGATGATGCAGTCGTTGTGTCCGAGATTTTCGCGATAGACGGCGCCAAGGTCGGCGACCGTGTCGACGCCGGCGGCCGTCCGCAGCCCGTCGAATACGGCTTCAAGCATTGTCGAATTTCCAGATCATCGTTCGACGGTAGCAGACCGGGATTAACGGAGTTTTATGACGCCTCTCAAGTGTTCGCCGCCGGGCGCATCGCGACGACCCCTTCGGTGCGCGCACGCACGTCGGGCGGCGCGAGACAGGACCGAACGGATTCATATCCCGCCGCGCCTGCGTGCGGCGGCACGTCGATCGGCGGGCTATGGTTCGCCGGACAGTAGACGATGGCCTCGTCCGGGCCGACCGCCGCCAGGTCGAGAATGGCGCTCGACCGCGTCAGCATGAAGAGCGGACGGGCATCGGGGCCGCGGGCCCGGAGCCGTGCGATCAGCGCTTCCTGGGTGGCCTGGTCGAGCCCCTGCTCGATCATGTCGATGACGAGAGCTGCGGGGCGGTCGGCCTCGATATGGGCCACGAGCGCCGCGAGTTCGTCGCCAGGCGTCCCCCCATCGCCGGCGATCCAGTCGAGCGTTCGCGCCACGCGGGCCGCATGGCCCGGACCGGCCACGGCCGGCGCGGCCGCCATGTCCCGTTCCAGGCCGAGAAAGGCCGCGTCGGGAAGCGTTTCGGCCAGTTTTTGCGCGAAACGCGTCTTGCCGCTGCCGAGCGGGCCGATGATGTAGTTGAGCGGGCGGATGCGGCGCAGTTCGAACCGTTCGCCGCCCCAGGGCCAGGGCAGGTCGAAGGAGATCCCGGTTCCCCCGTCCCGGCCGGCAAGACGGGTGAACGCCCCGATGCCCGAAACGTCTCCCCCGGCGAGGGCCTCGCGCAACTCCCGGACGCGGGCCACCGTTTCGCCGAGCCTCGCCATCTGCCGTTCGAGCGCGGCCTGGTGGGCGGAGAGTTCGGGATCCAGGTCGCGCATGTCGCCGTCGAGCAGGCGGGCGACCTGCGACAGGCTGAATCCGAGCTGCCGCAGGGCGGCGATGTCGCGCGCGCGGTCCATGTCGGCGGGGCTGTAGGCGCGCCAGCCCGTTGCCGTGCGCGACGGCGCCAGCAGGCCGTGCCGCTCCCACACGCGCAGGGCCTTGACGGAAAGCCCGATCCGGCCGGCGGCCTCGGACGGGTTCAGATATCTTGCCTCTGCGTTCACGACTCACCCCCGCTCCTGCTCGATGGGCCTTTATGGGCCCGGCCCCCGGGGCCGGGTCAAGTGCCTCCGCGTGCTCTACCGGCACACTGGGAAACATTGACGTTCGGAAACGTGGACATCGCGCGGGGACTAATCACACGACGTCATTCGTGTATCGGGGGCGACCCGCTTCTCGCGGGCCGGGAACACGCAGATATCGAGGGTCAAAAAGAAAACGGGCCGGCAGAGGTTCTCTGCCAGCCCGTTCGAAATCTTGGTGGAGCCAAGGGGAGTCGAACCCCTGACCTCTTGAATGCCATTCAAGCGCTCTCCCAACTGAGCTATGGCCCCGTTCGCGCTGCGGTCGCCCGGCGCGGTGGCGGGAAACTAGGGCGATGCGCGGCGATGATCAAGCAAAACTTGCGCCGCGTCCGCGACAAAATCGCCCTGCTTCACGCCTAGCTGTCGTCTTCCTTTTCGGACAGTCCGCCGCCGAGGATGCCGGACACGTCGCCGTCCTCCTCGTCGTCCTCGAGGAAGGTGTCGTCTTCGCCCTCGAGTTTGGTTTCGTCCTCGTCGTCGATCTCGACATCCTCGATCTCGGGGATGTCTTCGTCGTCGTCGTCATCTTCCTCGACGTCTTCGAGCGAGACGATCTCGACATCATCGTCGTCGTCTTCCTCGTCGTCCTTCGCTGCTGGCTTTTCCGCCGGCTTGGCGACCGCCGGCTTGCTCTCCGGCTTGGCTTCGCCATCCAGCACGAACTGGGCCCCGCAGCTCGGACAGACGATGGGATCCCTGTTGAGATCGTAAAACTTTGCTTCGCAACTGTCACACAGCCGCTTGGTTCCAAGTTCTGGTCTGGCCACGCCATCATCTCCGGTCAGTAAAACGGGCAACCCCTTGCCATGCCGGGAAGGCGCTGTCAAAAACAAAATGAGACCGCGTGAACATGGCGAATCCGCCGGTTTCCCGAGCGCCGCGGGACCGTGACTTGGCTATCGGCCTGTGCTACGAAACCGACCGCCCGGCCCGGCCGGCCCCTCAAACCGGACTTCGCCCGCGTGACCAAAGCCACAAGTTGCACCGCCCACCGCTCCGACGGCCTGACCGGGACGCTTGCCATACCCGGCGACAAGTCGATTTCCCACCGCGCCCTGATCTTCGGCGCCCTGAGCGCCGGCGAGACGACCGTTCACGGCCTGCTCGCCTCCGACGACGTGATGGCCACGGCCGCGGCCATGCGGGCCTACGGCGCGCAGACCGAACAGTCGCCGGACGGCTTCTGGACAATCCTGGGACGCGGCGCGGGCGCGCTCAGGCAGCCGGACGGGCCGCTCGATTTCGGCAATTCCGGCACCGGCGCCCGGCTGACCATGGGGCTGGCGGCGAGCCATCATCTGGTCTCCGAATTCATCGGCGACGAGTCCCTCAGCCGGCGGCCCATGGCGCGGGTGCTCGAACCCCTGAGGGAAACCGGCGCGCAGATCGAGGCGGCCGAAGGCGGCAGGCTGCCGGTCAGGATCGAAGGCGCCAGGATCGCCATGCCCGTCTCCTATCGCCTGCCGGTCGCGTCGGCCCAGGTCAAATCCGCCATCCTTCTGGCCGGCCTCAATGCCGCTGGCATCACCCGGGTGATCGAACCGGTGGCGACCCGCGACCACACCGAGCGCATGCTGCGCCATTTCGGGGCCGACCTGACGGTCGAGGACACGGATGAAGGCCGCATCATCCTCCTGCGCGGCCAGACCGAGCTCACGCCCGGCCCGGTACGGGTGCCGTCGGATCCCAGTTCCGCCGCCTTCGCCATCGTCGCCGCCCTCATTACCGAGGGATCGGACATCACCCTGCCCCATATCATGATGAACGACACCCGCCGCGGCCTGGTGGACACGCTGGTCGAGATGGGCGGGCGGATCGACCTGATGAATGCGCGCGAGGAAAACGGCGAACCGCTCGCGGACCTGCGGGTGCGCTCGTCGGCCCTGCACGGCGTGACCGTGCCGGCGGAACGTGCGCCCTCGATGATCGACGAATATCCCGTGCTCGCCGCAGCCGCGGCCTTTGCGGAGGGGCGCACGACCATGCTCGGGCTCGACGAGCTGCGGGTGAAGGAAAGCGACCGCCTGAGCGCAGTCGCGGCAGGCCTCGCCGCCTGCGGCATTCCGCACGAAGAGGGGCCCGACAGCCTCGCGGTCGACGGTTCCCGCATGGTCCCGGGCGGCGGAACGGTCGAGACCCATCTCGACCATCGCATCGCCATGGCCTTCCTCGTGCTCGGGCTCGCCGCGCAAAAGCCGGTCACCGTCGACGACACGCGCATGATCGCCACCAGTTTCCCGGCCTTCCTGCCGCTTCTCGAAGGCGCGGGCGCGCGCTTCACTTCCGGAGATTCCGACACATGATCATCGCAATCGACGGGCCGGCGGCGTCAGGCAAGGGAACGCTCGCCCGGCGGCTGGCCACCCACCTGGGGCTGAGATATCTCGATACGGGATCGCTCTACAGGGCCGTGGCGCTTGCCGTGCTCAAGGCCGGGGCCGATCCGAAGGACGAGGACACCGCGGTGCGGCTGGCCGCCGACATCGACCCCGACCGGCTCGCCGACGCGGAACTGCGCACGCCCGAAGTCGCCGCCGCGGCCTCCGTGGTGGCCGCGATTCCCGCGGTCCGCGAGGCGATCCTCGCATTCCAGCGCGATTTCGCCTCCAGCCCGCCCGGCGCGGTGCTCGACGGACGCGACATCGGCACGGTTGTCTGTCCCGATGCCGACGTGAAGCTCTTCGTGACGGCAAGCCCGGCGGCGAGAGCGCGCAGGCGTTTTCTCGAACTGTCGGCGGCCGACAGTTCTGTGCGCGAGGAGGATGTGCTCGCCGACCTCGTCGAACGCGACCGCCGCGACCGGGAACGCACGGTCTCGCCCATGGTCCGGGCTGAAGATGCCCACTTGCTCGACACGACAAATTTGGATATAGAAGCGGCGTTCCAGCAGGCTGTCGCCTTGGTCGACGGCCATTGAACACCCGGACAGGAGCGGGCCCATTTCGGCTGCGCGCCTGTTTTTGTGCTTTCCGAACGACAAGGCGCTGCTTTCGGACTCCGAAAGCAGACTTTCGCGCGGCTGCACGACATCAATCGCCCGCACGCATCCGGACGAAACGGAACCGGAGCAGACGGGAAGACCTGCGGATCCAACCGCTGGCCTGAATCACCCGATCGACCCTTAGGAGCCTAAATGTCTGAAACCCATATGGAAACACTCAACCCGACCCGTGAAGACTTTGCCGCCCTGCTCGACGAGACGTCCGGCAGCGATGCGCAGGAAGGCACGGTTGTCAAAGGCACGATCGTCGGCATCGAAAACGATCTCGCCATTATCGACGTCGGCCTGAAAACCGAAGGCCGCGTCCCGCTCAAGGAATTCACGTCCCCCGGCCAGGAGAACAAGCTGGTCGTCGGTGACGAAGTCGAGGTCTATCTCGACCGTATCGAAAACGCGATGGGCGAAGCGGTTCTGAGCCGCGAGAAGGCCCGCCGCGAGGAAAGCTGGATCCGCCTGGAGAAATCCTTCGAAGACAACGAACGCGTCGAAGGAGTGATCTTCGGCCGCGTCAAGGGCGGCTTCACCGTCGACCTCGACGGCGCCGTGGCGTTCCTGCCGGGCAGCCAGGTCGACATTCGTCCGATCCGCGACGTCCAGCCGCTGATGAACATCCCGCAGCCCTTCCAGATCCTGAAGATGGACAAGCGCCGCGGCAATATCGTCGTGTCGCGCCGGGCGGTTCTCGAAGAGACCCGTGCGGAACAGCGCCACGAAATCGTCGCCAACCTCCAGGAAGGCCAGGTGGTCGAAGGCGTGGTCAAGAACATCACCGACTATGGCGCGTTCGTCGACCTGGGCGGCATTGACGGCCTGCTGCACGTCACCGACATCGCATGGCGCCGCGTCAACCACCCGAGCGACGTCCTGTCCATCGGACAGACCGTCAACGTCCAGATCATCAAGATCAACCCGGAAACCCAGCGCATCAGCCTCGGCATCAAGCAGCTCGAAGCCGATCCTTGGGACGGCGTCGACGCCAAGTATCCGGTCGGCGCGAAGTTCAAGGGCACGGTCACGAACATCACCGACTACGGTGCCTTCGTGGAGCTGGAAGAAGGCATCGAGGGCCTTGTCCACGTGTCCGAAATGAGCTGGACCAAGAAGAACGTCCATCCCGGCAAGATCGTCTCGACGAGCCAGGAAGTGGAAGTCATGGTCCTCGAGGTCGACCGCAACAAGCGGCGCATCTCGCTCGGCCTCAAGCAGTGCGCCGACAATCCGTGGCTCACCTTCGCTGACCGCTTCCCGCAGGGAACCGAGGTCGAGGGCGAAATCAAGAACGTCACCGAGTTCGGCCTCTTCATCGGCCTCGACGGCGATGTGGACGGCATGGTGCACCTGTCCGACCTCGACTGGAACCGGTCGGGCGAGGATGCCATCGCGGACTACAAGAAGGGCGACGTCGTCAAGGCGGTCGTCCTCGACGTGGACACCGAGAAGGAACGCATCAGCCTCGGCATCAAGCAGCTCGAAGGCGATCCGATGGACAGCGCCGGCGACCTGCGCCGCGGGGCGGTGGTCACCTGCGAAGTGACCGAAGTCCGCGACAACGGCATCGAGGTCGCCATCGGCGACCAGGGGCTGACGACCTTCGTGCGCCGCTCCGACCTCAGCCGCGACCGCTCCGAACAGCGGCCGGAACGGTTCGCCGTCGGCGACAAGGTGGACGCCCGCGTCACCAATTTCGACCGTGGCAGCCGCAAGATCGCCGTCTCCATCAAGGCGCTGGAAATCGCCGAGGAGAAGGAAGCCGTCGCACAGTACGGGTCGACGGACAGCGGCGCGTCGCTCGGCGACATCCTGGGTGCGGCCCTCAACAAGGCCCAGCAGGACGACCAGGACGACGACAAGTAATCCGGCTCCGGCCTCCGCCGCCCGCGTGGCGGAGGCCGGGCCCGACACCGGACGACCATGGCCGTATCCGCCGACATACTCGCCGACCGCAGGCGGCAGAAACGCAAACTCAGGTTCTGGCGCCTCGTCGCCGTGGCGGCGGTCGCGGTGGCGGCTGTCGTCGCGATCAATGCCGGAAACCTGTGGCCCGGGCGCGATCAGATCGCGCGGTTCGACCTCAGCGGCCTGATCGTCGACGACAAGAAGCAACGTGAAGCCCTGCGCTCCATCGCCAGGGCGGACCACGTCAAGGCCCTCATTCTCAGCATCAACAGCCCGGGCGGCACGACGACGGGCGCGGAAGCGCTTTTCGCCGAAATCCGCGATATCGCGAAGAAGAAGCCGGTGGTGTCCGTCATGGGTACGGTCGCCGCATCCGGAGGCTACGCGGTGGCGCTCGCCGGCGATCACATCGTCGCCCGCGGCAACACGATCACCGGATCCATCGGCGTCATAGTGCAATGGGCGAAGGTGGGCGAGTTGCTCGAAAAGATCGGCGTGCGCATGGAAGAGGTCAAGAGCAGTCCGCTCAAGGCCGAACCCTCGCCCTTCGGGGCCACCAACCAGGCCGCGCTGGAAGCGACCCGGTCGATGGTCACGGATTCCTACGAGTGGTTCGTCGACCTCGTCGCGGAGCGCCGCCCCTTCGACAGGGAGAAGGCGCTGCGGCTGGCGGACGGGCGCGTCTATACCGGCCGGCAGGCCAAGAGCAACGGGCTGGTCGACACGATCGGCGGAGAGGACGCCGCCGTGGCGTGGCTCGAGACCGAGAAAGGCATCGACGCCAAGCTCGACATCGTCGACTGGACCCATTCGACGCTGGAAGACTTCGACCTCGGGGCGAGCATACTGGCCGGACTTGCCCGGTGGGCCGGTCTCGACGGCCTCGCGAGGGCGGTCGGCGTGTCCGAGAAAGCATTGCTGGCTGAACGGGTTAAACTTGACGGTCTGGTTTCGGTTTGGCACCCTGAATAGGGCCAGAACCAGATAAATCGTCCGAAAAACAATAATAACGCGGATGGAGGGGGGGCTATGATCAAGTCGGAACTGATCCAGATCATTTCGCAGGAAAATCCACACTTATATCAAAGAGATGTGGAGCGCATAATAAACACGATATTCGACGAAATCGGTGCTGCGCTTGCGCGCGGGGACAGGGTCGAGCTGCGCGGATTCGGCGCGTTCTCGATCAAGGACCGTCCGGCACGAACCGGACGAAACCCGCGAACCGGCGACCCGGTCTTCGTGGCCGCCAAACGCGTGCCCTTCTTCAAGACGGGCAAGGAGCTGCGCGAGAGGCTCAACGAAAACTACAATCCGAGCGCCTGAGGCCGGCGGAACGGTCTCGGCGTTTACCGGAGAGCGGACCTTTGAAAAGATTTCTTGGCTGGCTGTTCTGGGCGCCCGTCGCCATCGTGCTCATCTACATCGCCGTTGCCAACAGGCACTGGGTGACATTTTCGCTCGATCCGATCGCGTCGGACGATCCGCTGTTCGCCGTCGAACTGCCGCTGTTCACCCTCCTCTTCGCGGCAATGCTGCTCGGTCTCGTCATCGGCGGCATCGCATCCTGGCTGAATCAGGGCAAGTGGCGCCGCGCGGCGCGGCAGGGCCTCAACGAGGCCGCGCACTGGCGCAAGGAAGCGACCCGGCCCGCGCCGGGCGACGCAACCACACCCCCGGCCCGGCCCGAGACCCCGGAAACCCACCGCCTCTCCGCGCCCGAGCCGCGCTGACCCGCGTCAATCTTCACGGCATGGATATGCCTGTGCCGGAATTGGTGTATAACGTCGCGAAATGGCAACTCTTGGCGACGGTGCAGGCATGCGGCTGCTTTCGAAAATGCCGGACTCGAGAGCGCCGCGGCATGTTTCCGGCCGGGCGGCGATGCTCGGCCTTTTCGCCGCCTGTACCCTGCTGGCCCAGGCCGCCTCGAAAAGCCAGGCCGGCGAGGGGTTCCGGCCGGCCATCGCCGTCTCGCCGGAAGGCCTGACCTGCGTGCTCGGCGGCGGCCTCGACGGCGAACTCGTCGATTCCCGCATCGTCACGCCCCTCATGACCCACAACCAGACCTACTCCCTGATCGACCTGACGGGGATCCGCGACGAGGTGGTGTCGATCGGCCGTCCGCGCGAGGAGTCGCTCAGCGACAGCGGTTGCGAAGGCACCTTCCAGCAGGAACTCAGCCTCAGCGCGCGGCAGGTCGGGGAATACCAGGTGGCCGTGCTCGGCGAGCGCGACGACGTGCGCCGCGCGATGCCCGCGCGGATCGAACTGACCCAGGGACGCCGGGCCGACGCCGAAGGCGTGATCGCATCCTACCTCAAGGAACTGGGCCTCGAGACGGACCGGATCTCGATCCGGCAGGTCGTGCGCGCGGACCTCGACGGCGACGGGCGGGACGAAACGCTCATCAATGCCGTGGAGACGCTCAGGGAAACCGCGCGCAAGGGCGAATATTCGCTGGTGCTGCTGCGCACCGGCGCGGAGGAGAATTCCGACGTGCTCGAGGTCATGTCGGACGTCACGCTGGAGGACTCCGGCGAACCGAGTTCGCTGTGGGAGAACGTGATCGCGGGCATCGTCGACCTGAACGGCGACGGCACCATGGAGATCGTCCTCTACAGCTCCTTCTATTTCGGCGACGCCTGGCAGGTGGTTCACCTGCGCAATGGCGAGATCGAACAGCCTCTGGTCTGCGGCTGCGGCGGCTAGATAAACTCTAACCGTCCTTCCTCCGGCGGTCCTCCTTGATGACGACCTCACGCTGCGGGAACGGGATCTCGATCTCGTTTTCCTGCAAGGCCTTGTAGATCATCAGCAACAGGTCTCCCCCGACCCGGTTGCGGCCGTCGTCGACCCCGATCATCCAGAACTCCACGAGTATCTCTATGCCACTGTCCTTGAAGGCCTGGACTTCCGCATCCGGGCGCTCCTCGACCGGGACATCGTCCCCGCTCAGCACCTGCGGATGGGACGAGACGACGGCGCGCAGGATGTCGAACAGCCTGTCCAGGTCGGTTCCGTAGGCGACCTCGAACACGATGGGATACCGCTGCTTGCGGTGGCGGTGGGTCCAGTTCACGAACGCGGTGGTGATGAAGCGCTCGTTCGGGACCATGATGTCCTTGCCGTCGAAGGTCTCCAGGGTCGCGGAGCGCATCGTGAGTTCGCGCAGGATGCCGGACCGGCCATCCTCGAGTTCGATGTAGTCGCCGACCGCGATGGAGCGGTCGAGCAGGATGATGATCCCGGAAATGAAGTTGGCGGCGATCTGCTGGAGCCCGAACCCCAGCCCGACGCCGATCGCGCCGCCGAACACGACCAGCGCCGTGAGATCGATCCCCGCGATCTGCAGGATGATCAGCGCGATCAGCGTGAACAGGCCGATCTGGAGGGTCTTGAGCAGGATTTCCCGGGTGGTATCGGTGAGATTCTGCCGGCGCCTGATGAAATCGGCGCCGCGCTGGTTCGAGATGCGTCCGAGCCAGAACAGGACAAAACCGAAAACCACGGTCCGGGTGATCACGTAAAGCGTGAACTTGATGTTGCCGATTTCGAAGCTGACGCTTTCGAGGATCGCGATGAGTTCATCGAGCAGGCCGACCGCGTAGAGCAGGACGACGGGCACGAGCACGATCAGCACGAAGTACCGGACGGTCGCGCTGGTGGACAGGTGGGTCGCGGCGACAAACAGGATGGTCAGGAAGTTCAGTCCCTGCGCGAGCTGGACCAGCCATTTCTCGTTGAAGAACTCGCGCGACAACGAGACGGCGATGCCCAGAAGGATGACGTTGGTGACCGGGAAGAGGAGGTTGCGCAGGTTGAAGGTGGCCGCCCCGACCCGCGACCGGATGCCGGCGGGTCCACCGGTGCCGGTTCCGTCGGGATCCGGACGTTTCAGCCGCTGCCTGACCAGGCGGGATATCAGCCAGGAAAATAGCGTCGTGACGACGATCGCCAGGAGCTGAAGATAGAAATCAGTTCGCTGAACGGCGTCCGCGACAATATCCGGAACAGAGGCATCCATGCGATGGTTCCCGCGCTGCGACAGGCCATCACAGGGTAGTTCACTTCAGGGGTCCGGGCAAAGCCCCGCCTGCCGGCCATGCACAATTGTCCGGCTCGGGACCGGCTCGGACCTGCCTGGACCGGCGCGGTCTACGCGAGGACCGTCTTGGGGAAGTAGAAGCTCACCACCCAGTTCGGCATGTCGACGATTTCCGAGATACGCAGGTCGCCCGACACGCTGCACAGCATGTAGGCGTCCACCTCCGACATGCCGTTCGTCTTGCAGAGCCACTCGATCATCTGGCGCACCGCGTTGCGGGCGGCCTCCATGAGATCCGGGCCGATCCCCGTGGTCACCCGGTAGCCGGCCGCGTCGGCATGGCGGGTGACGGGCCCCGACGTCTCGAGCCGGGGAAAGGCGAACTGCGCGTCCTTCACGAGGTCCACCCTGATCTCCACGTCCATCGGGCTCTCGATCGCCGTACCGCAGATCTCGCCGTCACCCTGGGCGGCATGGGTGTCGCCGAGGGAAAGCAGCGCGCCCGTCACCTCGACGGGCAGATAGAGCGTGGTGCCCGCGCAATTGTCGCGGATGTCCATGTTGCCGCCGACCCGGCGCGGCGGCACGACGCTGTGGTGCCCGTCCTCCGCGAGTGCGAGACCGACCGTTCCGGCGAAGGGCTTCAGGGGCACTTTTCCCGCGGGAGAGAACGCGGCCGGGCTCGACAGCCCCGTGTCGTAGGTCCAGACGTGCAGGGCCGGGTCGGGAAAATCGTCGGCAAGCAGACCGAAACCGGGAATGTTGGCCGTCCAGCCCCAGCCGGACGGATGAAACTCGAGAAACGTGATCGCCACCGCGTCGCCCGGTTCGGCCCCTTCGACGAAGACCGGTCCCGTCACGGGATTGACCTTCTCGAAATCGAGCGCCTTGAGATCGTCGAGCGTCGACCCGGCGTGAAGCTGGCCGCCCGACGCATCGATGGTCTCGACGGCGATGGTCTCTCCGGGGCTTACGGAGAGAACCGGCTCAACGCTGTTGTCCCAGCCCAGATGATGGCTGTGTTTGTGGATCGTGTGATTGCAGGCCATCGCTATTCACTCCCTTGTTTCTCTTGCGCCGGAAGACATCCTCGATTTCCCGGTTGCCCATGATGCCGTTGGCAGGAAAGCCATGACGGCAACGATGACGACGCCCAGCAAAAGCCCCGACAGGCCCAGCATCTGCGGCAGCTTGACGCCGGCGAGCGTCGGCCCGGTCTCGAGCCAGCGCACGACCTCGAGCCCGATCGACACCATGAGCGTGCCGAAGACCGCTCCCGACACGCTCCGCAGCCCGCCGAGGATCAGCATCGCCACGGTCAGAAAGACGAAGTTGAAGTAGAACGGCCGCGCTGAGATCGTGCCGAGGAAAAACGCGTAGGCGATGCCGGCGGCGGCGAAGAAGAGCGTGCTCAGCACCCAGGCGATGAGCCGCACGCGATAGACGTCCACCCCCATGGCGCGCGCGCCGACCTCGTCGTCTGCACAGGCGCGCAGCTTGAGTCCGATGGGGCTCTCGCGAAACAGCCGGGCCGCGAAGATCGCCACGATGACCAGGATGGTGATGTGGTGCAGCTCGAAGATCTTGGGAATCCCGAAGAACGCCTGGTTGCCCTTGAAGATGTCCGTGCGGTGCAGGAAGATCGAATGGACGATGACGAGAATGGCGATGCTGGTGATGGTCACGCCGACCCCGCCGAGCCTTGCCATGAAGAGGCCCGTCAGCAGCCCGAGAAGGCCGGTGATCAGCACCGCCAGCCCCGCCGACACGAGCGGCGACAGCGCGAAGGCGTTGAGCCCCCAGGGCGCGTCGGGAAGGGAGATGGCCTTCATCGCCGCAGGCGTGACGCAGATGGCGGCGACATAGGCGGCGATCCCCATGAACGCGGCGTGGGAGAAGCTGGTGATGTTGGCGTTGCCCATGAAGGTCTGGAGACCGATCACCACCAGCAGGTTGACGAACGTGGCGTAGAGGATGCGCGCCTGGTAACTCTCGCCCCAGAAATAATAGGCGCCGACAATGGCCAGTACGAGCACGCTGAGGAGCACGCTGCCGACGAGACCCTGGCGCTGGTGGGAGGACAAGGCGAGGCGCATCAGAGCTTGTCCCCTTTTTCCCGCGCCGGCGACAGGATGCCGTCGGGCCGCCAGATGAGGATCAGCGCTACCATGGCGAAAACCGCCGCATGGGCAAGGCCGCCCGCGCTCTGCGGCAGGAGGATGAGAACGGCGACCTCCGCGATGCCGAGCAGGAATCCGCCGAGGACCGCACCGGTGAGACTGCCGAAGCCGCCGATCACGCACGCCACGAAGGCGACGAGAACCGGGTCGAAGCCCATGTGCGGCTGGACGCTGCCGCGCCGCGCCATGATGAAGATACAGGCGATGCCCGCGAGCAGGCCGGAGATGGCGAAGGCCCCGGCGATCACGCGGTTCGCACGGATGCCGCACAGGCGGACCATCTCGAAATCGAGGGCGGCGGCGCGCATCGCCATGCCGAGCGTGGTCTTTCGCAGGAAGGCGAGCAGAAAGCCGATGGCGGCGAAGGTCGCCAGCGTCTCGTAAATCTGCAGGGACGACACACGGACCGTTCCGATGGTGAGATTGGTGTCGAGAAAGATGAACTGCGTCGCCGCGATCGGCCGCGGCGAGCCGAGAAGCAGGAACAGGTTCTGGAGGATGATGCTGACGCCGAAGGCGGTGAGCAGGCCGGTCGTGAGATCCGCCCCGCGAACGGTGCGGAAGGCGACGCGTTCGAGCAGGATCGAGGCGAGCACGCAGGCCGCAACGACGGCGACCATGAGGATCCAGGGATTGCCGGTGACCAGCGTCGCCACCACGACCATCGAGTAGCCGCCGAACGCGACGACCTCGCCATGGGCGAAGTTCACCAGCCCCATGATGGAGAAGACGATGGCGAGCCCCAGCGCGATGAGCGCGTATTCGGCGCCGAAGCTGAGGGCATTGAGGCTTTGCTGTATCGCGTAGTCCATCAGCCGTGAACCCCCGTCAGTTCGTCCATCAGTTCGGTCCCGTCGCCGAAAGTCTCGGCGTTCCCGTGGCTCGAAATGATGCCGTTGTTCAGCACGTAGACATAGTCCGACACGCGCATCGCCGCACCCGCGTTCTGTTCGACCAGCAGGATCGTCACGCCCCGGCTCTTGAGGTCGCGGATGATCCCGAAGATCCGGGCGACGATCTGCGGCGCGAGGCCGAGCGACGGTTCGTCGAGCAGCAGGATGCGCGGATTGGACAGGAGGGCGCGGGCGATGGCCAGCATCTGCTGCTCGCCGCCCGACAGCGTGCCCGCCGGCTGGTCACGCCTCTCGCCGAGTACGGGGAACTGTTCGAACCAGCCGTCGATGTCCCGCGCCAATCCGTCCTTGTCGCGACGCAGCGCGCCTCCCATGACGAGGTTGTCGCGGACCGAGAGATTGGAAAAGACGCGGCGGCCTTCCGGCGAGATCGCCACCCCCCGGCGGCACCTCTCCTCCACGGCGAGACGGCCGATCTCCTGGCCGTCCAGCCTGACGGACCCGGTTGACCGCGCGGTTCCGGTGATGGCGGACAGCGTCGATGTCTTGCCCGCGCCGTTGGGTCCCAGAAGCGTCACGCACTGGCCCTGCTCCACCGACAGGCCGACACCGTGGACGGCCTCGATGGGGCCGTGGAACACCCTGAGATCGGAAATCTGAAGCATGGAGCGACCGATGCGAAAGGGGCTCCTCCCGGGTTGAGGCCCGGGAGGAGCGTGTCGTTGCTTACGGCCAGGACGGCACGTTGGCCGGGATGTCCTGGGTGAGGATCACGCGCTGGCCGTCCTTGAACCCGATGACGGGGATCTTGCGCAGGGCGTAGCTCTTGGTGTCCTTGAAGGAGATCGACTCCACGGACATCACCGGGATGCTGTCGGCGGCCCGGATGGCCTCGCGGATGGCCTTGGGATCGGTCGAACCGGCGGCCTTGATGCCGTACTCGATGATCTTGATCATGTCGCCGCCGAGCGAGGGAAAGAGGCCGTTCACCTCGACACCGACCTTGGCGCATTCCTTCTGAAAGTCGTCGATCCGGCTGCCCGGCACGGCCGGGGCGAGCGTGCCGAAGAACACCTTGTCGAGGATCTTCGCGTCTTCCTTCGCGAGAGCATCAAGGGACGGGTCGTCGAAGCCGTCCGAGCCGACTACCCAGGCGTCGAGGCCCGCCGAACGCATCTGGCGGATCAGGATGCCGATATCCGGCATCGCCCAGGAGATGTAGACCGCGTCGGGTGCGGGATCGAGCTTCTTCAGCTCGGCGATCTGCGGGCTCCAGTCGGTCGTGCCGGACGTGTAGTTGAGGGTGGCCTGCAGCTTGCCGCCATTGGCCTCGATCACCTCGGCAAACCATTTCGGCGTGCGCGCCGACCATGAGCCGCCTTCGTCGGTGGTGAAGATCGCGACGTTCTTCACGCCCTGGGACAGGGCGTAGTTGGCGGCCGCGGCGGCGGTGTAGGGATCAGGCGCCACGTTGGTGATGAAGTTGTCGACGACACCGGTGTGCATTTCGACCTGGGTGCTCTGGGACTGGACGATGGTCACGTCCTTCGTGGCCGCAACCTGGGCGACGGGGATCATCGTGTCGGAGAACGGAATGGTGCCGAGCGCCACGATGCCTTCGCCGAGGAACTTCTCGGTGAGCGAGATGGCCGACTGCGTGTCGGCGCCCGTGTCCTGGATCAGCAGTTCGATCTTCTTGCCGTCGATGCCGCCGTCGCGGTTGATCATCTCGGCCATGCACTTGGCGCCGTCGACTTCGTTATAGGGCGCGAAGTCGCCGGTCAGCGGTACGGGCAGACCGATCTTGATGGTGTCTTCGGCCACGGCCGCACCGGCCATGAGGCCGACACCGGCCACGGTGCTCAGAAAGAGGGTGCGTAGGGTCTTGGGGTTCTGCATGTCTTGACTCTCCTGTCAGAAGTTTTCGCCCTGTCCGAGATAGGCGTTGATGACCTCCTTGTTCTTGGTAACGTCCTGGGGCAATCCCGAGGCCAGTAGGCTGCCCATGTTCATGACGGTCAGCTTCTCGCAGGCCGACATGATGAATTTCAGATCGTGGTCAATGAGGACGATGGCACAGGGGTGACGCTTCCGCAGCCAAGTCAGGTTTTCGAAGAGCCGGTCCGTCTCCTCTGGGTTCATGCCCGCGGCAGGTTCGTCCAGCATCAGAAGTTTCGGGCGCAACGCCAGGGCACGCACGATCTCTAGGCGGCGCATCTGGCCGTAGGGAAGGCTTCCCGGCAGTTCGTCGAGCACGTCGCGCAGGCCGAACAGGTCTATGGCGTCTTCGACGAGGCTGCCATCGGCGGTGGCGCCGCCGACCTGGATTTCCGCCACCTCGATATTGCGGCGAACCGACAGGTTGCGGAAGAGGCGCAGGTTCTGGAACGTGCGGGCGACCCCCATGCGCGCCCGGTTCTCGGCCGGCAGCTTTTCGATGCGCGTGCCGTCGACGGCGATCTCGCCGCCGCTCACGGAGAGCAGGCCGGAGATCAGGTTGATCATCGTCGTCTTGCCGGCTCCGTTCGGTCCGATGAGCCCGTGGATCTCGTTGTCCTCCACGACGAAACTGACGTCGTTGACCGCCTGGATGCCGCCGAAGTTCTTCGAGACCCCCCGCACTTCAAGCATCTCAATAGACACCCTTGTAGAGGTCGCACTTGCCGGCCCAGTCGAGGCCGGACAGATGGTCGAGTTCGGCGCGCTTGTGGGCGACATAGACGTCGACGAAATCGCCGCCGAACCAGGCTCGCGCCGCATCGGACGCCGACAGCAGATCGAGCGCCGCTCCGAGGCTTTCGGGCAGGCGGCGGAAACCGCGCGCGCCAAGCTCGTCGGCGGAAAGAAGCGAGAGGTCCTCCTCGGTCGGCGCCGGCGGTTCGGTTTCGTCCCGCACGCCCTGGGTCCCGGCGAAGACGAGGGCCGCGAGCGCCAGATGCGGGCTCGCCGCGGAGTCCACGGCGCGAACCTCGAAGTTGAACTGGCGCGCGATCGCTTCTTCGTCGCGGGAGGTGACCGGGCAGATGCGCACGGCCGCTTCGCGGTCGCGGTAGCCCAGATTGTTGTAGGCTGCGCTCCAGCGGTGGGGCGTGAGGCGGAGGTAACTGATCTCGGAGGGCGCCAGGAAGGCGAGGATCTGGTCGAGATGCTTCAGGATGCCGCCGATGAAATGCCGCGTCAGCCGGCTCATGCCATGGGGGTCGCTCTCGTCATGGGTCAGCGGCGCGCCGGCATCGTCGAGAAAGCTGAAATGGACATGCACTCCGTTGCCGACGCCGTCCGGATCGAGAATGGGCGAAAAGCTCGGTTCGATCCCGAAACCGCGGAGCACGTCATCCGTCAGCACACGGAGAATCACCGCGTTGTCCGCGGCCGTCACCCCCTCGTCCGGCTTGTTGGTGATCTCGTATTTCGACGGCCCGAACTCCTTCATGAAGGTATCCGGCCTGCAGGAGGTCCGGGCAAGCGCGGACAGCAGAGCCTCGGCCCATGGCTGGGCATCGCGGAAGCCCTTGAGGCCGAACGCGTCGCCGGGCCGGGGGTCGGGTTTCTTGAGTTCGAACTCGTGCTCGAAGGCGGCAAGCGGCGTGGCGCCGCAGGCTTCGCGAAGTTCCGCGATCGCGCGTTTCGCCAGCGAACGCGTGCAGTAGTCCCAGGGCGCGCCGTCGAGATCGCGAATGTCGCCCAGGAGAAAGTCGAAGACGTCGTCGCCATCCTCGATCGTGAAACGGGTGTCGGGATCGGGCACCAGCGCGAGGTCACCGAAGGAGCCGAACGGGCTTTCGGCGATCGTGTCGAAACAGGTGATCTGCACATTGGTCGGTGTCCAGCCGACGCCGCGGCGCAGGCGCTTCTCCCATTCCGAGGCGGGAAAGGACTTTCCGCGCACGATGCCGGCGAGATCGGACGTGCCGACGAATACGAGTCTGTCGGGGGCCGTCATGACAAGGTCTCCGCAAGTGGCGGCGCGTGCACGTCGCGCAGTCCGTCCCAGGCCGCGATCCGGGCGCGAGTCGCATTCCAGTCCCGTTCCGCGAGCGGCACGAGCAATGCCTCGACCAGCGCGAAGGCCGGCAGGTAGCTGTCCCACAGTGTTCCGGAGTCGATGGGCACCGCCACCAGCTCGGCCGCGCCCTTGGCCGCGGGGCTGATCCACTGGTCGGTGATGACGATGGTCTGGGCCTTGCAGGCCCTCGCCTTCTCGGCCAGGCGGGCGAGGCTTTCCTGATAGCGCCGGAAATCGATGACGAGGAGCACGTCCTTGGGCCGCAGGCGCAGCAGGTATTCCGGCCAGTGCTCGGGATCGGTCGGCACATGGAAGACGCCGCTGCGAATCTGGCGCAGGTGAAGCGCGAAAAAGCCCGCAATGGAGTCGCTCATGCGCCCGCCGATCATGTAGACGCGCCGGCGGGGATCCCCCAGCATGTCGCAGATCCGGTCGAACTGGGCCGGCGTCACGCGTTCCGTGAGCTCGGCGTTGAGGGCGTCGACCCGGTCGAGATAGGAGGTCAGCGGCGCGCGCTCGTCGATCGCCCTGTCCTCGCGCAGGTCGATCGGCGACCGGCGGCTCTGCTTGAGCTCCTGGACGAGATGCTGCTGGAATTCCTGGAAACCCGCGCAGCCGAGCTTGGCGACGAAGCGCGAGATGGACGGCGCGGATATCTGCGCCCGGCGGGAAAGATCCTGGATGGGCTCGAGGCCGGCGAAGGGGTAGTCGGCGAGCAGGACGGACGCGAGCTTGCGTTCCGCCGGCGTGAACTGCTCCGCCTTGTCCTCCATCACCTTCCGGATCTGCATGGACCCCACCTGATTTCCCACTTGCGGCGACAAGGATAGGCCCATTGAAAAAAATGTGTCAATCGATAATTCTGGCTTGATAATGACGAATTATTTTCCGAACATCTGCCGCCGGTGATTTGCCACACAGGATCGAAAAAGCCGTGAGCGAGACGAGGTCAGAGCACTCCACGCAGGGTCTCCTGCGGTCGGGCACGGATCCCGCACCGGTCGAAACGGTCAATCCCGATGCGGCGTCTCCGGTGCTCCTCGTGTGCGAACATGCCGGCCGCGCCATACCGCACAGACTCGGGAACCTCGGTCTTTCCGCCGATGAACTGGCGCTGCACATCGCCTATGACATCGGCGCGGAAGATGTCGCCAACAGGCTTGCCGAACGTTTCGGCTGCACGCTCGTGCGCCAGCGCTACAGCCGGCTCGTCATCGACTGCAACCGCCCTCCCGGCACGGAGCAATCGATCCCCGCGGTGAGCGATTTCGTGGCCGTGCCGGGCAACGCGAACCTGTCCGCGGCCGAGCGCGCGGCGCGCGAAGACGAGATTTTCGCCCCCTATGCCCGGACCTGCGAGGAACAGACCGGCCGGTCCGACGTCAGGTTCGCTTTTTCCGTGCACAGTTTCACCCCGCGCATGAACGGGATCTCCCGGCCCTGGGACATCGGGTTCCTCTTCCGCCACCCGGCAAGCGGCGGCGAGCGTCTGGTCGATCTCTGCCGGTCGATGTGGCCGGAACTCACCGTCGGGCACAACCAGCCCTACAGCATCGAGGATCCGACCGACTGGTTCATTCCCGCCTGCGCCGAACCGCGCGGCATCCCCCACAGCCTGATCGAGATCAGGAACGACCATCTGCTCACCGCCGACGGCTGCGAGACCTGGGCCGGGCGCCTGGAGCGGCTGATCGGGGTTTTCATGGAGGAATTCGATGACCGACACGCGTGAAGTCCCGCTCGATCCGGGCCAGTCGGCGCTGCTTTTCGTCGACGTGCAGAATTTCTGCGCCCGGCGCGACGGCGGCGAGTTCAAGGACGTGCCGGCCGACGAGTTCGCCGAGAAATACGGCTGGTTCTTCGAGCGGTTCGAGGCGGAGACCCTGCCCAACATGCAGGCCCTGCAGGCGGCTTTCCGGGACGCGGGAATTGAGGTCATGTACACCACCATCGAAAGCCTGACCAAGGACGGGCGCGACCGCAGCCTCGACTACAAGATCACCGGCTTCAACGTGCCCAGGGGGTCATGGGACGGCAAGGTGCTCGACGCCATCGCGCCGGGCGACGACGAGATCGTTCTGCCCAAGTCCTCGTCGTCCGTCTTCATCTCGACCCATATCGACTACATCCTGCGCAATCTGGGCGTGCGGCAGCTCGTCATTTCGGGTCTCGTCACCGACCAGTGCGTGGAAAGCGCCATCCGCGACGCCTGCGACCTTGGCTACCTGGTCACCCAGGTCACGGACGCCTGCCTGACCTATACCCAGGAACGCCACGACCACTCGCTGCGCACCATCCAGGGCTATTGCCGGCAGGTCACCACGGCGGAACTGGTGGCGGAGATCGGCGGATAGCGCCGGCCGGGGCCGTCGACGCCCGTCACTCGAGGCGCTCGGGAAGCCCGCGGCCGTTGTTCCACCACCTGTTGGGGTTGGCGCTGTCGGGATCGTAGGCGGCGCGGCTCGCCCAGTCCTCGCGCAGGAAGATCACCGGTTCCTCGTAGTGGTGCGTGTAGATGATGGCGTCCATGACCATCTCAAGCACCGCCGGATCCCTCTCGATGGAGATCTTGAGCTCGACCATGGGGTAGGTCTCGGTCGCGCCGGCCTCGAATCCCTCGACATGGGCGGTGGTGGTCGACCCCGGTTCGGGCTGCGCGGTTTCCTTGCCGACCGCGGAAATGCTCGCGTTGCGCCGGTATCGCCCGTAACGCAGCGGGTAGACCTTCATGACGGCGTCGAGAATGCGGTCGGTGTCCTCCGGCAGGGTCTGGATCTCGATGGTCCAGACCGGCACGAAGCGGCCGGACTTGGCCCGGTATTCTGCAAGATCGGTCATTCGGGGGCTCCCTTTCCATGTCGACGGCCCAGTCTGCACCGCGGCCGTGACAGTATGTTGCAGCAGTCTTTCGTCGTGCGCCGTCCCCCTGTCGCGCGACCCCGACGTTTGATATAACGCGCTCGCCCGCCATATATCCGGATGACGACCATGACCGACTTCAGAAACCCGATCTTCTGCGCCCTCGACACCACGGACCTCGACCACGCGGTGACGCTCGCCCACGAGCTGCGCGACGATGTGGGCGGGTTGAAACTGGGCATGGAGTTTTTCTACCGCCACGGACACGAGGGCTATGGCCGCGTCGCCGCGGCGGGCCTGCCGATCTTTCTCGACCTGAAGCTGCACGACATTCCCAATACGGTCGCCGGCGGCCTCAGGGCGGTGCTGCCGCTGGAACCCGCCATCGTCAACATCCACGCCGCCGGCGGGCGCCGGATGATGACGGCCGCAGCCGAGACCGTGCGCGAGCATGCCACCCGTCCGGTCTGGCTAATCGCGGTCACGGTACTCACCAGTCTCGACATCGGCGACCTCCAGGAAGTCGGCTATGGCGCGGACACCGCGCTTGGCCAGGTGTCGAAAATGGCCTCGCTGGTCGACGATTGTGGCGTCGACGGCGTGGTCTGCAGCCCGCTCGAAATCGCCGCATTGCGCGAAAGCCGCGGACCGGACTTCCGTCTCGTGGTGCCCGGCATCCGCCCGGAGGGCAGTGCTGCCAACGACCAGAAGCGCACCATGACGCCCGCCGAGGCCTGTGCGGCAGGCGCGGACGTGCTGGTCATCGGCCGGCCGATCACGCGGGCCGACGATCCGGCCGCCGCCGCGCGGGCGATCGCCGACGGCCTGTCCGGCCTGGTTCCCGCATGACGACGACTGTCAAGATCTGCGGTCTGCGCGCACCGGAACATGTCGACGCCGCCATTGCCGGCGGTGCCGACCTCGTCGGGTTCGTGTTCTACGAACCGAGCCCGCGCTACCTGACGCCCGCCGAGGCCCGCACGCTCGCCGACCGGCTGCCCGACGGCGTGAAGACCGTCGCGCTCGTGGTCGACCCGGACGATGCGCTGCTGGAAGAGATCGCCACGGTGCTGCGGCCCGACTACGTGCAGTTCCACGGCCACGAAACGCCGGACCTCATCGAGCGTTTCCGGAGCCGTTTCGGGATTGCGGTCATAAAGGCGATAAAGCTGCGCGACCAGGATGATGTCACGGAGATCGGCCGCTACGACACCGTGGCCGACATCGTGCTTTTCGACGCGAAAGCCCCGGACGACGATACCGCCGCGCTTCCCGGCGGCAATGGCCGGGCCTTCGACTGGACGCTGCTCGAGGGCGTCACCGCCCGCTGTCCGACGATGCTGTCCGGCGGGCTCGACGCGGACAATGTCGCCCGCGCCGTCGCGGCGACGGGAATAACCCTGCTCGACGTCTCGTCGGGGGTCGAAAGCGCGCCCGGGGTCAAGGACAGCGCCAAAATAAGACGTTTTCTCGACGCTGCCAAAGCGCTATGACCTAGAGACAAGACCAGCAACGCAAAGATCGGAAAGTCCAGCACGTGTCCGCCGCAAAACCCAATACCCTCCGGGCCGGTCCCGACGAAGCCGGCCATTTCGGCATCTACGGGGGGCGTTTCGTCGCCGAGACCCTCATGCCGCTCATTCTAGAGGTGGAGAAAGCCTATGACGAGGCCAAGGAAGACCCGGCCTTTCATGAAGAGCTCGCCGCCCTCAACACGCACTATACCGGCCGGCCGAGCCCGCTCTATCACGCGGAGCGGCTGACCGAGCACTTCGGCGGCGCGAAGATCTACTTCAAGCGCGACGAACTCAACCACACGGGCTCGCACAAGATCAACAACTGCCTCGGCCAGATGCAGCTGGCCCGCCGCATGGGCAAGACGCGCATCATCGCCGAGACGGGGGCCGGACAGCACGGCGTGGCGGTGGCCACGGTCTGCGCGCGCTTCGGCCTGCCCTGCGTGGTCTACATGGGGGCCACGGACATCGAGCGCCAGAAACCCAACGTCTTCCGCATGAAGCTGCTGGGCGCGGAAGTCAAACCGGTCACGTCGGGCTCGGGCACGCTCAAGGACGCCATGAACGAGGCCCTGCGCGACTGGGTCGCCAACGTGGACGACACGTTCTACATCATCGGCACGGCGGCCGGCCCGCATCCCTATCCGGAGATGGTGCGCAACTTCCAGTCGGTCATCGGCAACGAGGTGCGCGAACAGATGATGGCGGCGGAAGGCCGCCTGCCGGACAGCGTCGTCGCCTGTATCGGTGGCGGTTCCAACGCGATCGGCCTGTTTCATCCCTTCCTCGATGACGAGAGCGTCCAGATCTTCGGCGTCGAGGCGGCCGGGCGCGGCATCGACACCGACGAGCATTGCGCGTCGCTTGCCGGCGGCAAGCCCGGCGTGTTGCACGGCAACCGCACCTACCTGCTGCAGAACGACGACGGGCAGATCCTCGAAGGCCACTCGATTTCAGCCGGCCTCGACTATCCCGGCATCGGGCCCGAACATGCCTGGCTCAGGGATTCCGGCCGGGTGACCTACGTCTCGGCCACGGACGCGGAAGCGCTCGAGGCGTTTCAGCTGTGCACGAGCAAGGAGGGCATCATCCCGGCGCTCGAACCGGCCCATGCCCTGGCCTACGTGTCGAAGATCGCGGGCGACCTGCCGTCCTCGCACATCATGGTCATGAACATGTGCGGGCGCGGCGACAAGGACGTCTTCGCCGTCGCCGGCCATCTCGGCGTGGAGATGTAAGTCTCATGAGCACACAATCGAACGCACGCATCGAACGTCGTTTCGCAAGGCTCGCGGAAGAGGGCCGCGCCGCTTTCGTGACCTTCGTCACCGCCGGCGACCCGGACTTCGACACATCGCTCGAAATCGTGAAGCACCTGCCCGGGGCGGGCGCCGACGTGATCGAACTTGGCATGCCCTTCACCGACCCCATGGCGGACGGACCGTCCATCCAGGCATCCTCCCAGCGCGCCTTGGCGGCGGGACAGAACATGATCCGAACGCTCGACATGGTGCGGCGCTTCCGTGCGGACGACGCCGACACCCCGATCGTGCTGATGGGCTACTACAACCCGATCTACATCTACGGCGTGGACCGGTTCCTCGAGGACGCGGTCGAGGCCGGTGTCGACGGGCTTATCGTCGTCGACCTGCCGCCGGAAGAGGACGAGGAGCTGTGCATTCCCGCACTCGGGTCCGGCCTCAGCTTCATCCGCCTGGCCACGCCGACCACCGACGACAGGCGCCTGCCCGCGGTGCTGCGCAATACCAGCGGCTTCGTCTATTATGTGTCCATCGCCGGGATCACCGGCACGGCGAAACCGGACACCGGCTCCGTCGCCGCCGCGGTCGGACGGATCAAGGCCAATACGGACCTGCCGGTCGCCGTGGGTTTCGGGGTCCGCAGTCCCGAACAGGCGGCGGCCATCGCCTCGGCGGCAGACGGCGTGGTCGTCGGCTCGGCCATCGTCGAGCGGATCGCGTCCGGTCTCGACGAGAACGGCAAGGCCCGGCCCGGACTGGCCGACGACGTGGCGTCCCTCGTGGCGGAAATCGCCGGCGGCGTGGCGAGTGCGGCAAGAAGCGCCGCCGAGTAGAACACCAAGACCCACCGGGAGGTGACAGGCGTGAACTGGATCAAGAACGTTGTCCGGCCCAAGATTCAGGGCATTCTCCGCAAGCGGGACGTGCCCGACAACATGTGGATCAAGTGTCCGGAAACCGGGCAGATGGTGTTCCACCGGGACCTCGAGGCCAACCAGTTCGTGATTCCGGGCAGTGGCTACCACATGCGAATGGCCGCGGATGTCCGGCTGAAGTCGGTCTTCGACGACGGCAAGTTCGAGAAGGTCAAACTGCCGTCCGTCCCGACCGATCCGCTCAAGTTCCGCGACGAACGCAAATATACGGACCGCCTCAAGGAGGCCCGCACCAAGACCGGAATGGACGATGCCGTCATGGTCGGCGTCGGCAAGCTCGGCGGGATCGAGACGGTCGCGGCGGTCCAGGATTTCTCGTTCATGGGCGGGTCCCTCGGCATGGCCGCGGGCGAAGCGATCATCACCGGCATGCTGGACGCGGTGGCCCGTTCGGCACCTTTCATCATGTTCGCCGCGGCCGGCGGCGCACGCATGCAGGAAGGCATCCTGTCGCTGATGCAGATGCCGCGGACCACGGTCGCCGTCCAGCGCCTGCGTGAAGCGCGCCTGCCCTACATCGTCGTGCTGACACACCCGACGACGGGGGGCGTCACCGCCTCCTACGCCATGCTTGGCGACATCCATATCGCCGAACCCGGCGCGCTGATCGGCTTCGCCGGCCCGAGAGTGATCGAGCAGACGATCCGCGAGAAGCTGCCGGAAGGCTTCCAGCGCGCGGAGTACCTGCTCGAGCACGGCATGGTCGACATGGTCGTCCATCGCCATGACCTGCGCGACACGCTGAGTCGGATCGTGCGCATTCTCGCCCACTCGCCCGCCATCGAACCGCGGGGCGAACCGGTCGAGGGCGCGGCCGCGGAGGAAACGGCCGGCGACAAGGACGCCGCCGACGCGGCGGCGGACAAGCCCACAGACACGGCCGAAACGGCGTCGTCCTGAAACCTTTCGGCACGAGAGGCCGGACACCGGGAATACCAAGATGGCTCGAAGCGACGTCATTCTCGATCGCCTGCTTACGCTTCATCCCAAGATCATCGACCTTTCGCTTGATCGTATGGAGCGGATACTGGCCGCCCTGGACCATCCCGAGAACCGCCTGCCGCCCGTGATCCACGTGGCCGGGACCAACGGCAAGGGCTCGGTCATCGCCTACCTGCGCGCGGCGCTGGAGGCGGCCGGAAAGCGCGTTCACGTCTATACCTCGCCGCACCTGGTGCGCTTTCACGAAAGGATCCGCCTGGCCGGCGAACTCATCGCGGAAGACCGTCTCACGGCCCTGCTGGAGGAATGCGAGGAGGCCAATGGCGGCGCGCCCATAACCTATTTCGAGATCACCACCGCAGCCGCCCTGCTCGCTTTCGCCCGGGAGCCCGCGGACTATCTCATCCTCGAGGTCGGCCTCGGGGGCCGGCTCGACGCAACCAACGTGGTCGACCGCCCCGCTCTGTGCGTCATCACCTCCATCGCGCTCGATCACCAGCAGTTCCTCGGGGAGACCATCGAGGAAATCGCCGGCGAAAAGGCGGGGATCCTTAAGCCCGGCGTTCCCTGCATCGTCGCCCCGCAGGTGGATGCGGTGCGCGAGACGATCGAGGCGAGGGCGGCGAAACGCGATGCGCCCCTGCTGGTCGCCGGCCAGGACTGGCAGGCTTTCGAGCAGCACGGCCGGCTGGTCTACCAGGACGCCGCGGGCCTTCTCGACCTGCCCCTGCCGCGCCTGCCCGGCCATCACCAGATCGACAATGCCGGCACCGCGGTGGCGGCCCTGCGTGCCCTTGATGCCGACGGGCTCGGGGACCGCGACGTGGAAACCGGCCTGCAGGGGGCGGAATGGCCGGCCCGGCTGCAGCTGCTGGGACCGGGCAAGCTCCACGACCTTCTGCCCGAGGGAACGGAAATCTGGCTCGACGGAGGTCACAACCCGGCGGCCGGACGGGCGGTCGCGACGGCCATGGCGGAACTCGAGGAAAGGCTGCCCCGGCGCCTGGTCATGGTCTGCGGCATGCTCAACACCAAGGACGCCGGCCTGTTCCTGGCGTCCTTCGCCGGGCTCGCCGCACATGTCTACACCGTCGACATACCGGGCGAAGCGAACACGATTCCGGCCGCCGACCTGGCCGAGAAGGCGAGGGCCGCAGGCCTCAGGGCGGACCCGGTCGACAGCCTGACGGCGGCGATCGCGGCGGGCGTGCGCGACGACGAAGCCCCGCCGCGCATCCTCGTGTGCGGGTCTCTCTATCTCGCCGGGCACGTGCTTGCGGCGCACGGACAGACCGTGGCAACGTGACGTCCGCTCATGGAGACGCGCAAGCAACAGGTCACCCGAATCGGCTATCTGCTCTTCGACGGATTTCCGATGGTCACCCTGTCGGCGGCCATCGAACCGTTTCGCGCGGCCAACGAGATCACCGGACGGCGGCGCTACGAGTGGCTCCTGCTGACGGAAACCGGTGAGGCGGCCCGGTCCAGTTCCCATGTCCGGGTCACGCCCGACGCCCGGTTCGGCCAGGCCAGCGATTTCGACTACCTCTTCCTCGTCTCGGGCATGGACACGGGCGCGGCCAACGAACGGACGATCTCGCGCACCCTGCGCGCGCTGGCACGCCACGGCACGCGGCTCGGCGCATTGAGCGGGGGTGTCCTGCCGCTGGCGCGGGCGGGGCTTCTCGACGGCTACCGGTGCAGCGTGCACTGGTACTACGCCCACGCGTTTCGCGAAGAGTTCCCCAACGTGATCGCGACCCAGGGACTTTTCGAAATCGACCGGGACCGGCTGACCTGCGCGGGCGGTACGGCATCGCTCGATCTCATGCTGACGGTCATGTCCGACGAACTCGGCCGCGTCGTCAGCAACGAGATCTCGAGCTGGTTCCAGCATCCGCGCATCCGCGAGGCCGATGACGAACAGAGCCATTCGGCGGTCGGTGCGCTCGGCGTGAATTCCACCCATGTCACCAAGGCGATCACGCTGATCAAGGAAAACATCGAAAGCCCGCTGCCGATCCGGGAACTGGCCCAGCAGATCGGCCTGACGGTGCGCCAGCTCGAGAGGCTGTTCAAGATCCACATGGGCGCATCGCCCATCGCCTACTACAGGACGGAACGCCTGAAACGCGCCCGGGAACTGCTGCTCTACACCAACCTGTCCATGTCGGAAATCGCCCTGGCCGCGGGATTCGGTTCCCAGTCCCACTTCGCCCGCAGCTACCGCGAGAAATACGGGCGCACGCCGTCGCAGGACCAGCGCATGGTCCGCCGCAGCCAACCGGGCGAACCATCCCCCGGCTGACCAATTCCACGCGCGCCATGTCGCATTTCTGCAAATCGGTCGCATACGAGCGCATAGTCTGAACGTCCCGGCGCAGTGCCGGATCCTTTCATGCAGACCGGAGCGCACGCAATGCCAGGCGCACGACGCAGGCGATCATCCCTCAAGCAGCGCAGCGCGGGCCAGCAGGGCCTCCCCCAGCTGCCCTGGCGCACCATAGAGAACCCGTATGCGCCCATGGAGATCCTGAGCGCGGACCAGGTCGAGGCGATCCACGCGACATCGCTCCGGGTCCTCGAGGACCTCGGGATCGAGGTCATGAGCGCGCGTGCTCTCGACCTGTTCCGCCGGGCCGGCGCCATCGTGGACCGGGACACGATGACCGTGCGCATCGACCGGGGCATGGTCGAGGACGCTCTCGAGACCGCACCCGAGCGCTTCACGCTCACGCCACGCAATCCCGGCCGTCGCCTGACCATGGGCGGGCGGCACCTGAACTTCGGCCTGGTGGCGGGACCGCCCAACGTTCACGACCGCATCCGGGGCCGCCGGACGGGAAACTTCGACGACTATTGCGATTTCGTCCGGCTGGCGCAGTATTTCAATATCATTCACCTGCTCGGCAACCAGGTCGTGGCGCCCGTCGAGCTTCCCGCCAACAGCCGCCACCTCGACACCTACCTGGCCAATCTCACCCTGTGCGATCTGGTCTTCCACTGCTCGGCCATCGGCCGCGGACGTACGCTCGACGCGATCGAGATGCTGGCCATCAGCCGGGGGCTGACGCTGGACGAACTGGCCGCGGACCCGGGCCTTGCGACCATCATCTCGGTCAACAGCCCGCGGCGGTTCGACGAGGCCATGGCGGACGGACTGATGACCATGGCCGAGTTTGGCCAGGCGGCGGTGGTGACGCCGTTCACGCTCATGGGAGCGATGACGCCCGTGAGCCTCGCCGCCGGTCTCGTCCAGCAGAACGCCGAGGCGCTGTTCGGCATAACGCTGACCCAGATCGTCAATCCCGGTGCGCCCGTCATCTACGGCGCCTATACGTCGAACGTGGACATGCGCTCGGGTGCGCCGGCTTTCGGGACACCGGAGAACACCAAGGCGAACGTGGCGAGCGGGCAGCTCGCGCGGCGCTACGGCCTGCCCTACAGGTCGTCCAACACCAATGCGTCGAACACGGCCGATGCGCAGGCGATCTATGAAACCGAGATGTCGCTGTGGGGATCGGTGCTCGGGCACACCAACCTCGTCTATCACGCGGCGGGCTGGCTGGAAGGCGGGCTGACCGCGTCGTTCGAGAAACTGGTGCTCGACGTGGAACTTCTGCAGCACATGGCCGAGTTCCTCCGCCCGATCGCCACGGACGAGACGGAACTGGGCTTCGACGCCATCGCCGGCGTGCCCACGGGCGGGCATTTCTTCGGCGAGGCGCACACGCTCGAGCGGTACGAGACGGCTTTCTACCAGCCGCTGGTTTCCGACTGGCAGAACTACGAGAACTGGGAACTGGCCGGCGCACAGGACGCGACTCAACGCGCCACGGCGATCTGGCGGCAGGCGCTCAAGGAATACGAGGAACCGGCAATGGACGTTGCGGTGCGCGAGGAACTCGACGCCTACGTCACCCGCCGACGCGAACAGATCGGCGACGGCGACCCCTGACCCGGCCGCAACCACCGCGAGGTGCGAGGCGCGAGGTTCAGCGGACATGCCCTCCGCCCCGCCCCTGGCAAGCATGAGGCGATCAGTCCCGGCTCCCGTTCCTCTTCCCCCCGTCTTTGCCGCGCGCGACCCGGCAATCCAGCCCCGAACGACGACGGAGCCAACCGCTGGATACGCGGGTCAAGCCCGCGCAATTCGGGATTGGGGATGGTGGCCGTAGAAACACATGGATGGCCTGCGACTGCACATGGGCGCGAACTGAAGAGGTTCGCCCTCCGCGCCTCCTCCCCCGTCTTTGCCGGGCGCAACCCGGCAATCCAGTTCCAAACGCCGGCGGAGCCCGCCGCTGGATACGCGGACCAAGCCCGCGCAATTCGGATGATGGTCGAACTGCTCGCTCAAGCATGGGGAAAACGTCCCCGGCATCATCAGATGGCAAACCGGGAAATGCCAAAAAACCGAAGCCCCGGGCTTGACCCGGGGCCCAGTGGCGGGGCGTCAACTCTCGACGTAACTCGCGCGGGCGTCAAAAACATCAGAGCGCACCCATATCAGTCCCGGCCTCTGTCCCTCCTCCCTTCTTTGCTGGGCGTGACCCGGCAATCCAGCCTCGAACGCCGACGGAACCTGCTGCTGGATACGCGGGTCAAGCCCGCGCAATTCGGGATTGGGGATGGCGGCCATAGAAACACATGGATGGGCCCCCGACCGCACAGAGGCGCGAACTGACGAGGTTCACCCTCCGTCCCTCCTCCCCCGTCCTTGCCGGGCGCGACCCGGCAATCCAGCCCCGAACGACGACGGAGCCAGCCGCTGGATACGCGGGTCAAGCCCGCGCAATTCGGATGATGGTCGAACTGCTCGCTCAAGCATGGGGAGGACGTCGCCGGCACTGCCTGAAGTCAAACCGGGAAACGCCAAAACACCGAAGCCCCGGGCTTGACCCGGGGCCCAGTTACGCGACGTCAGCTTCCGACGAGACTCGCGCGGGCGTTAAAAACACAAGAGCGCACCCATATCAGTCCCGCCCTGCGTCCCTCCTCCCCCGTCCTTGCCGGGCGCGACCCGGCAATCCAGCCTCAAACGCCGACGGAACCCGCCGCTGGATACGCGGGTCAAGCCCGCGCAATTCGGATGATGGTCGAACTGCTCGCTCAAGCATGGGGAGGACGTCCCCGGCACCGTCAGATGGCAAACCAGGAAACGCAAAAATACCGAAGCCCCGGGCTTGACCCGGGGCCCAGTGGCGCGACGGCCGGTTTCGACGTGACTCGCGCGGGCATCAAGAGCGGAGGGGCGCGCCGAGTTCAGTCCCGGCCTCCATCCCTCCTCCACCGTCCTTGCCGGGCGTGACCCGGCAATCCAGCTCCGAACGCCGACGGAGCCCGCCGCTGGATACGCGGGTCAAGCCCGCGCAATTCGGATTGGGGATGGCGACCGTGGCGGGATCAGATGGAGCGTTCGATCCACTCGACGATCTTGCCCTTGGGCAGGGCGCCGACCTGGGTGTCGGCCACCTGGCCGTCCTTGAAGATCATCAGCGTGGGGATGCCGCGCACGCCGTATTTCGAGGCCGTGGCGGGGTTTTCGTCGACATTGAGCTTCACGACCTTCACCTGGTCGGCCATCTCGCCGGAAATCTCCTCGAGGGCCGGGCCGATCTGCTTGCACGGGCCGCACCATTCCGCCCAGTAATCGACGACGACAGGGCCGGAGGCCTTGAGCACGTCGTTTTCGAAGCTGTCGTCGGACACATTCTCAGTTGCCATGGGAGCTGAACCTTTCTGACGTCCGCCGGGCCTCTGCCCGAACGGACCAAAAAACGCGGCGCCACAGGGGCAGCCGCTTCCACTTTCCAGAAAAGGTAGTGACTGCCCCAAGGCCGGTCAAGCCTCGCCCGTATCACCTGTTCGTCAACCGGCGCCGAGCCTCGCGAACACGTCCTCCAGCAGGGGCGAAGGCAGCTCCATGAGGCGCGGACCGTCGGTCCAGAGAAGAAAGCAAGTCACTGTTTTTCCCGGAAAAACCTCACTGATTGCTAGGCGGTAGGCGGCCATCTGCCTCAGGTAGAGGGGGGCTACGTCCTCAACGTCCAGGGGTGGCGGACGGTTGGTCTTGTAGTCGACGACGAGAACCGAATCGCCAGCCGCGGCGATTCGGTCGACCTGGCCCGAGATGACGAGGGGGCGGCCGTCCGGCCCGCGGACCGGCAGCCGGGCGGTGAGCGGCACCTCGGCCCGGCTCAGCGGGGAAAACAGCGGGGCGAAAGCCTCGTTTCCGACGATGGCCAGAACCTCGTCGACGGCCTGTTCGCGGACACCCGCTTCCAGATCGGGGGCGAACCGGCTTGCGAATTCACGCGCCCTTTCGAACCTGCTTCCGGGCGGCCAGTCGGGAAGATACTGCAAAAGGCGGTGAATGAGCCTGCCGCGCAGGAAGCGCCGCCCGTCCAGATCCTCGAGCGGAGAGAGCACCGCCTGTCCGCCCCCTGCCGCGTCTCCCGCTTCGTAGGCCTCGAGCCGGGACGGCGACAAGGGCCTTAGAAGCGGCGGCTCGGGCGGCGCATCGCGCAATGCCCAGGCGGGCGGCGGGCGACAGGCCTCGACCGCCGAGGCCGCGCCTCCATCCGGGTCGGCGTCACCATCGCCCGGTGCGTCCATCCGCAGGACTTCCTCGCCATCGTCGAGGACGACCGGCCGGCAATGGTCCCGGAGAGCGCGGGACACGAGGTCGTACCAACAGTTTTCCGGCCGTCCGCGCTTGCCCTCGTAACCGCAGACATAGAGACGGTCGCTCGCCCGGGTGAGCGCCACGTAGAGCAGGCGGTTGTACTCCGCCTCGCGCACGTTGCGCGATCTCAGGCGTGCCTCGGCCAGAGCCTCGTTGTCCTCCGGAGCCCGGCCCGACCAGACCGGTACGCGGGCACCGCCTCCCTCGCGTTCGAGGAACAGGAATCCCGGGTCGTGATGGTGACCGGGCACGGAACAGGTGTCCGGCAGGATGACAATGTTCGCCTCCAGTCCCTTGGCGCCATGGACCGTCATGATCCGGACCTCGTCGCGGCCATGCTCCATGTCGCGCTTGATCTCGGTCTGCGCGGCGCCGATCCAGTGCACGAAGTCCTCGAGCGACGGAACGCGGTTGCGCTCATAGTCGAGCGCCAGGTCGAGAAACGCGTCGAGCGGATCGTCTGCTTCCTCGCCGAGCCGGGCCTTGAACCGCTCGCGGCCGCCGTCGGCACCGAGCACGGCAGCGAAGAACTCGTAGGGCGGGACGCGGTCGGCCCGATTGAGCCAGGACGATAGCCTGCGATACGCATCGGCAAAACGGCTGCCCGGCCCGTCTGCCCGGGCCGCGAGCGCCGCCCACAGGCTTCCCTGCCGGCCGTAGGCAAGGGCGAATAGGTCATTGTCGTCGAGCCAGCCGCCGTCCGGTGCGCAGACGAGCGGACTCTTGAGCACCGTCGCCAGCGACAGGTCGTCGTCGGGCAGCAGGACAAAACGGGCCAGCGCGATGAGGTCGAGCACGGCGATGTGATCGGTCAGCACGAGCCGGTCGGCGCCGGCCACGGCCACACCATGGCGCTTGAGCGCGCGCACCATGGCATCGGCGAACGCGTCGCGCCGGCGCACGAGAATCAGGATGTCGCCGGCGGCGACAGGCCGGCCGCGCGAGGCCAGTTCCTCCGTGCCGATCCACCCGCGTATCCGCCGGGCTATGGTCTCGGCGAGCCGCACACGCGGGCTGAGCGGGCCCGGCCGGTCGAGCGGTTCGTCCCAGGCCCGGCCCTCGTCGTCATCATCCTCGGGCACCACCGGAGGCCAGAGCTCGACGCGTCCCGCCCCGCTGCCGCGGACCGCCTGGTGCACGATACGGTCCGCGTCCGCGCCGAGACCGCGCGCGGCGTCCGGATCGGCGAACACCAGATCGACGGCCTCGAGCACCCGCGCGACCGACCTGAAGGATACGGTCAGCGGCACATTCGTGAAGTCCATCCGGGCACGCTCGGCCCTCCGGCCAAAGAAGCTTCGCATGGCTTCGAACTCTTCGGGCCGGGCGCCCTGGAAGCTGTAGATGGACTGTTTCTCGTCGCCCACCGCGAACACAGTCCGCGGTCCGGACCGGGCGCCCTCACCGGCGAAGAACTCCGAGGTCAGCGCCTGGATGACCGCCCACTGCTCGGGACTTGTGTCCTGGGCCTCGTCGACGAGGACATGGTCGATGCCGTTGTCGAGCTTGTACAGGACCCAGGCGGCACTGCTGCGCGAAAAGAGCCTGACCGTGCCCGTGATCAGGTCCTCGTAGTCGAGTTCTCCCCGCGCCGCCTTGAGCCTGCCGTACCCCTCCAGCATGAAACGCACGATTTCCATCAGGGCGAGGGTCGTCACGACCAGCGTCGCCGACCAGCGGGCCTCGCGCAGATCCAGGAAACGGGCGAACGCCGCCTCCAGCCATTCCGCCTCGGGAGCGAGATCGGCGGCAAGCGATTTGGTCATCAGGGATTTTCTGGGTTTGCCCTGCGTGGTCAGGTAAAGGTCTTCGAGCGCCTCGAACCGCGTCCCGTCATCCACCGCATCGAGAACCGACACGATCCTTTCGGCGAGCTCGCCGTCCTTCTTCCCGCCCTGCGCCGCCCTGTGCGCGACCCGCTCGAGAACCTGCCGGCCTTCATCATCCAGACTTGCCGCTTCGGTGAGAAGGCTCTCCGGGGTTGCATCCGGCGCCAGTTCGAAGCGTGCCCTCAGCCAGGCGTCGATGAAGGCCAACGCGTTCTCGCCGTCAAGCGCGCGGACAAGGTCGGTCCTGTTGAGCAGCGCTTCCTTCAGCAGGCTGTCGAGGCCGCTTTCGGCGATGTTATCCTCCAGCCGGGCAAAGGCCTCGCCGAGCGCGCCTCCGCTTCGTGCGGCGACAAGCATCCGGTCGCGGATGTCGGCAAGACGCTCGCGCGCGGCGCGCTCGTCGAGGATCGTGAACCCTGGCGGCACGCCGGCCTCGAGCGGAAAACGCTGGAGGACGCTTTCGCAGAAGGCGTGGATGGTCTGGATCTTCAACCCGCCGGGTGTTTCCACCGCACTGGCAAACAGCTTTCGGGCCTCCTTCAGGTCGTCCTCATCGGCAGGCCGGCGGCCTTCGACGCTCTCGAGCCGGCGCGCCAGTTCGTCACTGTCCAGGGTGGTCCATTCGCCAAGGACCCGGAACAGCCGGTTCGACATTTCGGCGGCGGCCGCCTTGGTGAAGGTCAGGCAGAGGATCTGATCCGGCCGGCAGCCCGACCGCAGAAGCCGGATCACGCGGTTGACGAGAACGTATGTCTTCCCGGAACCGGCATTGGCCGAGACCCAGGCGGACACCGCCGGATCGGACGCGCGGCGCTGCACGTCGGTCGCCGCCGCCACCGGTGTGGGCCGTTCCGTCACCGCGTGCCTTCCAGGGTATCCCGCAGGGCCCATTCGGCCAGCCGGGAGAGATGATCGTAGGGCCGGGCGAACCTTTCCTGCTCCACCGCCCGTCGCGGCGTGTATACGGTCCGCGGATCGGCGTAGCGCTGCAGCAGGGCCTTCAGGCCGGCATGGGCCTCCTCGACGAGGCGGTCGGGCTCGGAAAGGAAGCGCGCCTCACCGGGCTTGCGGCCCCCCGCAAGCGACAGGTAGACGAGTTGCGCTGTCCCGGCCGCATCGACCCCGGCAAAACCGCCTTTCGCGGCGATCAGCGCCTCGAGCGGCAATTGCGGCGAGAAGCCGCGTTCGACCTGCGCCATGGTCGGCAGGGCGCCGGTCTTGTAGTCCACGATGCGCAGGGTTCCATCCGAAAGGCGGTCGATCCTGTCCGCGCGGGCGGTCAGCGTGAAACTGCCGGCCTCATGCTCCACGGTGCGCCGACCATCGACCTCGGTGTGCTGGCCGGCCACGTTCTCGCGCAGTTTCTCCTCAAGCGCGATGAACCAGCGGGCGGCGCGCACGAAGCGCGGCCACCAGAACGCCCGGACCGCCGGCCGGTCGTCGAAGCGGGCGAAGACCTCTTCCCCGATCTCCATCAGCTTGTCGAGGGCGTCGGTCCCGAGCAGGCCGGGATGGGCCATGGTGAACCTGTGCATGGCCTCATGGACGAGGTTGCCGCGGTCCGCAGGAGACGGCTGCGCGTCGATCGGGTCGATTTCCTCCAGCCTGAGGATATTGCGCGCGAAGATTTCGTACGGATCGCGGACAAGAACTTCGATCCGGGTCACGCTGAGCGCCGCCGGGCGGGCCTCCACCGGCGGCGCCGGCCTCGGCTTTACCACCGGCATGTCGGCCGCCGGACGGTCGAGCCCGGCCGCCCAGGCAAGCCAGGGCTCATCCTCGCCCGGAAGCAGTGCATTGCGCCGGCCCGTTCCGGCGAGAATGGCCTCGAGCCGCAGCAGCCAGCGCGACGGTACGGTGGGCGCATTGTCGGCCTTGATCGCACGGGTGAGATAGACGCGCGGCGAGGCGGCCGCCTGCACGAAGTCATGGGCGGCGAGCCCGATCCTGCGCTCGGGCGGCGGCAGGCCGATTGCGGTGCGCATGGGCCGGTTGAGCCAGGCGTCGACATTGGCCACC
This sequence comes from Hyphomicrobiales bacterium, assembly GCA_965227875.1. Classification (GTDB taxonomy): domain Bacteria; phylum Pseudomonadota; class Alphaproteobacteria; order Rhizobiales; family JAJFHC01. The sequence goes on along the minus strand of OZ245783.1, from coordinate 2,322,349 downwards.
GGCGGCCATACGGTTTCGTTGAGCCCGCCGAGCACCATGACGTCGGCCTGCATCATGCGGGCTTCCAGCAGGCCGAGAATGCTGATGCGGGGATGCCGGCGATAGCGGGGCCGGACGGCCACGGCATCGGCCAGGGGGCGCATGAAGGCAGGGTAGTCGCCCGGCGCCAGCACCGGCGCATGGCCAGACGCCTGCAGGATTTCCGTGAACATCCCGGCCAGCGCCTCGCCCGCATCGCCGGACCAGGGGCCGGCCGATGCCTCCGTGTCGTCATCGGGTCCCGGCTCCATCACGGCTTCGAGCACGTCGAGATGCGCTCGCACGAGTTCCTCCAGGCCCGCCCCCGATGAACCGTCGAACAGCGCCGTCAGCGGTGCGAAGCAGGTCTCCAGCCGGTCGACGAGGTCCGAAACCGCGGCCCAGTCGCGATCGCTCAACCGGCGCACGGCCTGGTGCAGATAGGCTTTTTCGGCCTGTGCGGCCCGGCAGTCCGCGGCGGCCCGGCGGATCCCGTCGAGACCGCCCAGTCGGCGCAGGCCCCGCAGGGCCACCAGTTCGAGCGCACGGGCGGCCCGGCGAACGGCGGCGCGACCGGCCCCGAGACGGACCAGCGGATGCTTGAGAAAGGCCAGGAGCGGCACCGGTGCGAAACCGTCGGCGGCGAGCTCGGCGACAAGCAGCGCCAGCCGGCCGACGGGACAATGGGACAACGGAATGCCGGCTGAGTCGTCAGCCTCGACGCCCCAGCGCTGAAGTTCGGAGATGACCCGCCGGGCCAGCCCGCGGTCCGGGGTGACGAGCGCCGCGGTGCGGCCCTCCTGCTCCAGCGCGTGGCGCAGCACAAGGGTGATCGCGAGCGCCTCCTCGCGTGGTCCGGGCGCGGTAAGGAGCGTAAGGCCGTCGAGCGCCCTGTCGAGTTCGCTGTCGGAGATGTTGTCCTGCAGATTGGCCCAGCGGTCGGTGGTCTCTATCGGCCGCATGACCTCGCCGAGAAGCCGGAACCGGGCGCCGGTATCGGGGACGGGCCCTGCCGGCAGCAGGGGCAGAACGGCCATCTTCTCCGCACCGATGGACGCCAGAAGCTGCTTCATGCCGTACTGGGGGTGACCGGGCGCAAGGTTCGCCCAGCTTTCCTCGTCGAGCCCCAGGTCGAGACCGGGCAGGACGACCGCGCCGTTGTCCAGCCGGGCGACGACGGAGAGAAGCCGTGCGGTCGCCGGGATGCTGCCCGTCGACCCGGCGACGATGACCGGCCCCTCCGGAGGGTTTTGCGCGAGCGCATCCGCTTCACGCCGCAGCAGCATGTTGCGCCGCTGCATGGGTCCGACCTCGCCACTCGCGTCCAGGCGGCGGGGGAGGCGCTCGAGAACGATCTGCAGCACCTCGCGGGTGACGGCCCAGTGCGCGGCATACTCCTCGGGGATCAGCCCGGCGATGGCGGCATAGTCGATATCCTCGGTGTCCAGCAAGTCGACCAGGCCGACCAGTTCACCGGCGAGCAGAAGCGCCTGGACCGGGTTGTCGATGCGCAGGCCGTCGTGACCGGGCGAGCGGGCCAGATCGAGCAGGTCGGCGGCCACCGAGAGACGCCGCGCAAGGGAGCCTGCGGCTTCGGGAAGCCGGTCGGCGTCACCCGTCCCCACCAGCTCTCCGGCATCCAGTTCGTCCTCGTCGATATCCCCGATCGGGCGGATGTGCGGCAGCATGAGTGCGGCGCCATCGCTGATGTCGAGAAAGGCGTCAGCCAGCGCACGCGCCGCACGGCGGGTCGGAACGAGGACCGTATAGGTGCTGAGATCGAACGGGCCGGGAGGCGGGCGGCCGGCTTCGGGAAACCCGCCGGCGAGAATGTGTCCGGCCAGCACGCTCAGGAACGGCGCGCCGGCGGGCACCGTGAACAGCCGGGGTTCTTTCCGCGAATCCATGGCGCCAAGAAAATCAGGTTTGGCGGTCGAGGTCACGCCTCTTCGCGAAACGAGAAACGGGCGCGGAACGGCGCCAGTTGGGGGTGTCCGAGAATATAGTCGGCGGCGCGCGCGGCGATCATCTGGGTCGGCGCGTTGAGATTTGCGCTGATGATGTCCGGCATGACCGATGCATCGACCACCCGCAACCGTTCGATGCCGTGAACCCGCATCCGGTCGTCGACGACGGCATCCGGTCCGTGGCCCATCCGGCAGGTCCCGCAGGGATGATAGTCGGTGATCGTCATCTGCCGGATGGCGGCCTCGATCTCGGCGTCGCTGCGGACGTCAGGTCCCGGATCGAGTTCCGCACCCCTGAAGGCATCGAAGGCCGGCTGCGCGATCAGGTCGCGCGCCTTGTGAACCCCCTCGACCAGTTCGCGCAGATCCTCCGGATGGTCGAAATACCGGAAATGCAATGCCGGCTTCTCCTCCGGATCGGCGGAGCGCAGGTCGATGCGCCCGCGGCTGCGCGGCCGGAGCTGGTCGATATGCAGGGCGAAGGCCTGGCGAAGGCGGATCTCGTCGTCCTCGTATTCGAACCCGACCGGGCCGAAGTGATACTGGAGATTGGGATAGGCCACGTCCGGATTGCCCCTGATGAGGCCGCCCGCCTCCCAGATGTTCGAAGCGCCGATGCCAGAGCGGCCGAGCAGCCAGCGCAGGCCGATGGCCGCCTTGTTCAGGGGCGACGCGGCCCGATGGATGGGGAACGACCTGGTGCAGGCGTACTGGACGATGACGCTGGCATGGTCCTGGAGGTTGCGGCCGACGCCGGGCAGGTCGGCGACGGGTTCTATGCCGTGCGCGCGAAGATGGTCTCCAGGACCGATCCCGGACAGCATGAGCGTCTGCGGCGAATTGATGGCGCCGCCGCACAGGATGACCTCGCGGGCGGCGCGGTAGGTCACCTGTCGGCCGGCCCGGACGCAGGCGATACCGGTCGCGCGGCCGTTCTCGATGACGACACGATGCACCATCACGCGGGTCTTCAGGGTCAGGTTCGGGCGCCGCAGCGCCGGGCGGAGGTGGGCGACGGCCGCACTGCAGCGCCGGCCGTGGCGCTTGGTGGCATCGAGCCGCGCGACGCCTTCGGGCCGGTAGCCGTTGAGGTCATCGGAATATCCCTGCCCCGCCTGGCGGCCGGCTTCGAGAAAGGCGTCGAACAGCGGGTTCTCGAAACTGCCCTTCGACACGCCAAGCGGACCGTCGCCGCCGCGCCAGTCGTCAGCACCGCGGTCGCTCGACTCACCGGCCTTGAAATAGGGAAGGCAGTTCTCGTAGCGCCACTCGGGCAGGCCATGCTCTTCCGCCCAGCGGTCGTAGTCGAGCGGATGGCCCCGCATGTAGACCATGGAATTGATCGACGAGGATCCGCCGACGACCTTGCCACGCGGCATCTCGACCGTGCGGCCGAACAGTTCCGGCTCCGATTCCGTCACGTAGTTCCAGTTGATGCGGGGGTCGCGGAACGCGCGGTAGACGCCCGCCGGGACGTGGATCATCAGGTCGCGGTCCATCGGGCCGGCTTCGACGACCAGAACGCGCACCGACGGGTCGGCGCTCAGCCGGTTGGCGAGCACGCAGCCGGCGGACCCGGCGCCGACGATCACATAGTCGTAGTCTTCGAGGTCAACCACTTTCGAACTTGTCCGGCATGCCTCATTCCACGGAATCATGGTCGGAGAGAAGATACTCGGCCTCGTCAAGCGCGTCGGGCGTGCCGACGTGCATCCACACGCCTTCATGACGGAGGCCGTACAGCCGCCCGTTCTCGATGGCGCGATCCCACAGCACGTTCATGGAAAACGGGCCCTCCGGGCAGTTCTCGAACAGCCGCGGATGAATCAGGTAGGCGCCGGTATTGACGAAGGGCGCCACGTCGAGTTCGTCGCGACGGGTGATGCGGCCCTCCTCGTCCATGAGGAAATCGCCCTTGCCCTCGTACCCCACACTGGTCACGGTGGAGGCGTTGAGGATCATGCAGTCCATGATCTCGTCGTCCCACTGCTGGAGCATCCGGCGCAGGCTGTGCCCGACACCTTCGAGCCAAACCGAATCCGCGTTGATCACGAAAAACGGACCCGGCCCCAGTTCGTCGAGCATGCGGGCCGCGCCGCCGCCCGTGTCGAGCAGACGGGCCCGTTCGTCGGAGGTCACGATTTCGAGGTCGTCGATATCCTTCAGGTGGTCTTCGATGGCGTCCGCCAAATAGTGCATGTTGACCACAACCTTGCGCACGCCGGCATCGCGCAGGCGGTCGAGCGCATAGTCTATGAGCGCCTTGCCCTGCAGTTCGATGAGCGGCTTGGGAACGGACTCGGTGAGCGGGCGCATGCGGGTGCCGAGCCCCGCCGCCATCACCATGGCGTTGGGCGCGGAAATCGCGGTTTCGGGGGCGGTGTGCATATGGGGACTGGTCGCGGTCATGTGTACTGCGCTTCGCTCATCGATCTTTTCGTTTCGGGGAGATGCCTGTCATACCAGGCCCGGAGGTCTTCGAGACCGGGGTGGGACAGGTTTCTTTCCAGATAGCCCGATACGCGCGGAATGTGACGGAGATATTGCGGTTTACCGTCACGCCGGGCAAGCCTCACGAAGATACCGAGGATCTTGGTCGCACGCTGGGCGCCCAGAATCGCATAGGCGAGCCTGAAGGCCTCCTCGTCGATGCCGCCCGTCTGGCCCCGGGCCCCTTCCAGGTAGACGTCCAACCACTTCCGCTCGAACCCGGCCGTCCGGTCGGTGCGCGCATCCTGCAGCATGGACACGAGATCGTAGGCCGGATGGCCGCGCACCGTGTCCTGGAAGTCGAGAAGCCCCGCGCGGCGCGCCCCTTCGCGGTCGGGCAGCCACATGAGATTGGGTGAGTGAAAGTCGCGCAGGCACCAGACCGCGGCATCTCGCTGCAGATGATCGAAAAGGTCGGTCCAGATGCCGTCGAACGAAACTCTCGCCTCCCCCGGACACGGGCCGCCTGTCACCTGGGGCCACATCCAGTCGAGAAGGAGCTGGGTTTCGATGGCGAGTGCGTCGCGGTCGTAGGCCGGGATGGTGCAGACCGTGCCGTCGTCGAGGGGCACTTCGTCGGGAAGACCGGAAGCGCGGATCTCCAGCAGCGCAGCCACCGCGGCGGCGTAGGGCCCGGTCATGTCGGCGCCTTCCGCGATCAGCCGGCCATAGACGAGATCGCCGAAATCCTCCGTGACGAGGAAACCGCGACCGAGATCGGCCGCAAGGATCTCCGGCGCGCTCAGCCCGATCCGCGAGAGTTCACCGGCGACGGCGACGAAGGGCCGGACATCCTCCGCGATATGGGCGATACGCGAATAGGGCTTGCCGTCACGCACGGGCGGCCCGTCCGGCATCGCCGGCATGTCCATGAATATGGCCGGTCCGCTGTCGCCGTCGAGGCGCTCGTAGCGACGCGACGAGGCGTCTCCCTGGAAAAACGTCCGTGCGGCCGACGACCAGCCGGCCCTGTCGAGAAAGGCCCGGGCGTCGCGCATTCTCGCAATGCGCGCGGGCCAGTCCTCCGTCCCTTCGAGCGCGACCTCCCGTCCGCCTCCCGCGCTTTCGAGCAGGGTGACGTCCAGCCGCCGGGCGGGAAGGGACCCGCCGAGGCGGTCCGGCCATTCCACCAGCACGATGGAGGTCTCGCAGGCTTCGTCGAATGCCAATTCGTCGGTCTCTGCGGGATCGCTCACACGGTAGAGATCGAAATGGGCGATGTCGGCGCGCGGCGTTTCGTAGGTCTGCACGAGGGTGAACGTGGGGCTCGGCACCTCGACCGTTCCGTCGCCGGCAACCGCGCGGACGATCGCGCGGGCGAGGGTCGTCTTACCGGCCCCCAGATCGCCACGAAGCGCAAGCACATCGCCGGTTTTCAGGAAAAGCGAGAGTTCCTGCGCGAACGCGATCGTTTCGCGTTCGTCCGCCAGGGAAACGGTCCAGCGCGCACCGTCCGGCGTATGATCTTCGGTCGTCCCGGTCATGGCCCGGCCGTCAGGCGCCCGCGGCCTTGAGAGCGGGCGCGTCGGTCTGCGCGGGGTCGCTATCGGCTTCGTCGGTTGCGGGTTCAGCGTCGGTGCCATCCGGTTTCGGCAGTGCGGGGCCGTCCACGGGGAAGCGGCAGACCACGGTCGTTCCCTCCCCCGGCGTCGAGCGGAGATCGACCGAGCCGCCATGCAGTTCGACGAAACTCTTCACCACGGACAGGCCGAGGCCGGCCCCGCGATGGCGCGAGCCGCCGCTGCGGGACTCGAAACGGTCGAAGACGCTGGGCTGCAGCTCGGGGTCGATGCCGACCCCGGTGTCGCTGACCCAGACGACGATCTCCTCTCCCTCGCGGCGCGCACCCATGCCGATGCGGCCGCCGGGCGGGGAGAACCCGACCGCGTTGGACAGGAGATTGAAGAGGATCTGCTTCATGCGGCGTTCGTCGGCGCAGAAGGTGCCGGCATTGGCCGCGACCTCGATCTCAAGAATGAGCCCGCGGCTGGAGATGCGATCCTGCACGAGACCGGCGGCGGCCTTGAGCATTCCGGCGACGCTGACGGGGCCCATGTCGAGTTCCATGACGCCGGCATCGATCGTGGCCAGGTCTAGAATGTCATCGATGATGGCAAGCAGGGTCCGGCTCGAGGAGAGGATGTGGTTGGTGTATTCGCCCTGGCGCTGCGTCAGGTCGCCGACCATGCCCAGTGTGAGCGACTCGGTGAATCCGATGATGTTGGTGAGCGGGGTCCGCAGCTCGTAGGACACGTGCGAGATGAACTCGCTCTTGAGCCGGTCCGCGGTCTCGAGGGCGTCATTGCGCTCGCGCAGGGCGCGTTCGATGCGGGTGGTGTCGGTGACGTCGACATAGATCAGCAGCGTCGCGCCGTCGGGCAGCGGCACGCTGGAGAAATCGACGATGGTGTCGTCGGGCCGGTTGAGCCGCGCGGACTGCGGGTGCCGCGCGTCGTCCAGCGAGGTCACGCCGATCTTGAGTTCGTCCCAGACGATATCGTCGTCGAAGGACTTGCGGCAGGCGGCGATCACCTTGGTGACGTGCGGCTCGGAGCCCAGCAGTTCCTCGTCGAGCTGCCAGATCTCGGCATAGGCCGGGTTGTAGAGCTTGAGACGCCCGTCGCTGCCGAACAGGGCCACGCCTTCGTGCAGGTTGTCCAGGGTCTCGCGCTGGACGCTGATGAGGGAGTTGTAGCGGCTCTCGAGGCTGATCAGTTCGGTGACGTTCTCGTAGAGATTGGTCACCCCGCCGAAGGAATGCTGTTCGGTGATGACGCGCAGCGTGCGGCCGTCCGGCAGGTGCCAGAGGTCCTCGCGATCCTCGCTGTTCTGCAGGGCCTGCAGCCAGCCGTTCTTCCAGGCCCTGTAGTCGGCCTGTTCGGGCAGCTTGCGCTCGGCACGCAGGCGATCGAGAATCTCGCCTTCCGTGGGTTTCTCGTTGAGCCATGACGGCTCGAGCTGCCAGAGCTGGGCGTAAGACGTGTTGAAGAAGCGCAGGCGCTGGTCGGGCCCGAAGATCGCGACGGCCGTGGCGATCTTGTCGAGGGTGCTGGCGTGGGCCTTGGTGTGCCGGCTCAGCTCGTTCTCGGCCTGTTCGAGCTCGGTGACGTCGAACACGAGGCCGGCGCTGCCCTGGGCGATGGGCATTTCGACGACATCGAGGGCGCGGCGCTCGCCGTTGATGACGCCGTGAAGGCGGCTGCGCAGGCTCCGTCCGTCGGCGGTGGCCTTGAGCGCGCGCTTGCGGTCCTCGGCATCGACGAGTTCGGCGCCCGATGCCATGGCGGTGCGCGCGTCGGGCATGTCGACGGCCTGTGCGAAAGCGGCGTTTGCCCAGGTCATGCGGCCTTCCGCGTCGCGGAACCAGATGGGCATGGGCGCGCGGTCGAGGATGGCGGTGAGCGCATCCGCCTGCCGCTCGAGCTGGGCGTAGTCCTCCGCCAGCTTGGACATCTCGAGCCGTTCGCCCGTCAGCATCCGCAGGCGCAGCGTGGCCAGCCCCGCCGCGGCGCGGCCGTCGGCCTCGAGCAGTTCGCCTGCCAGCGTCCGCACGACCATGTTGAACGGCGTTCCATGCATGCGGAGTTCCGAGATCGCCTCCTGCAGGCGATGATGGGACCGGTTCTCCATCCAGCCGCCGAAATTGATGCGGCCTTCGTAGTCCCCCGGGATGCCCTTCATGCCCCGGAGATCGCCGGCGATCTGGGAGGGGTGCAGTTCGCGTCCGCGCCAGACGAAAAGAAAATGGGGTTCCGCAGCGATGATCGACGCCGCCTCGTCGAGATCGGACTGAAGCTCGTCGACCAGCACGAGGGCGTGTGCGGCGCGGCGGCGGGCGGACATCCATGCGAAGAAGAAACCACCCGACAAGAGGCCGCCGAAAAAGCAGACGGCGACGAGGACGGGATCGGTGGAACTGAAGTCGAGCGGGCCGAGTTCGAGGCCGAAAACCTCGGCGGACGCCCGGCACGGCACAAGAGCCAGCATGGCTGCTGCCCCTGCCCTTGCCGCGCCACGCGTCAAGGCTGTGTGTTTGACGGGGCAAGCCACCATATCCGCCAGGCCTCTCCCCCTTTCGGCCGACGCCTCCGGAATACTCGCGGCCGGAGGCCAAAACTGTCTGGAAACAAACGAATCACAACGGCTGACGCCTGCGGAATCCTATACAGGCAATCGGTGATTCTGCCCACAGTCTATTGGGGGACCGGCACCGGCGGAAGCCGGTCCGGGCCGGACAGAAGTCAGGCGGCCAGTTCTTCGAGTTGTGCTTCGAGCTGGCGGATTTCGGCCACGTCGCGGGAGATCTCGGCGATCAGGCGGGACAGTTCGACCTGCATCATGCTGACGCGCTCGAGCTTCTGGGCGAGAAGATCGGCCTTGGTGTTGGACACCGGTCCGGGCGCGTGCCCTTCGTCGCCGCCGATGAGCCAGGTCACGGACACGTCGAGAACGCCGGCAAGCATGCACAGACGGTTGGGACGAGGTTCGCTGCGGCCTTCTTCCCAGTTCTTGAGCGTGGCCGTCTTGACGCCGATGAGGCGGGCAACGGCGGGGAGCTGGAGATCCTTCGCTTCACGCGCCTCGGTAATGCGCGAGGAAAGCGTAGATGCAGAAACAGTCATGACGGTCAAATACCTCGTATTATTCGCTTCTTGGGCAGGGCGCGTCATTCGTCATGCAAGTTTTCATGCGGACGAACGGACGAAGCAGCGTCAGCGGGTGCCGCAGGGAATTTCGTCGCGCCTTATGAATAGTGTTCTTATACACAATGCCGCGCGAATGTGACAGCCGTGCGTCCACCTGTCGCAAAAAAACACTTAAGCGGAACCTGAAAACCGTACAAAGCCGGGGCAAAAGCGATCCGGCGTGGCGGGCCCGTTTTCACATACCGGGAAAATTGCGGGGGAAAACAAGGGCCGTCGCGCACCGACGCGGAGCGTGCGGCGGCGTGAACGTGCGCCGGACGGGCTTGTCCGGCGCACGAGGATCGTCAGTAGCGGTAGTGTTCCGGCTTGAACGGGCCTTCCTTGGGCACGCCAAGATACTCGGACTGGTCGTCGCTCAGGACGGTCAGGCTGGCGCCGAGCCGCTCAAGGTGCAGCGCGGCGACCTTTTCGTCGAGATGCTTGGGAAGCACGTAGACCTGGCGGTCGTAGTTTTCGTGGTTGTTCCACAGCTCGATCTGGGCGAGCACCTGGTTGGTGAAGGAGGCGCTCATGACAAAGCTCGGATGACCGGTCGCGCAGCCGAGATTGACCAGGCGGCCCTCGGCGAGGACGATCAGGCGCTTGCCGTCGGGAAACTCGACTTCATCGACCTGCGGCTTGACGTTGTGCCACTTGAAATTGCGCAGACCGGCGATCTGGATCTCGGAATCGAAGTGCCCGATGTTGCAGACGATGGCGCGGTCCTTCATCTGGCGCATGTGGTCGACCGTGATGATGTCCTTGTTGCCCGTGGCGGTGACGAAGATGTCGGCCTGCGGCGCGGCATCGTCCATGGTGACCACCTCGTAGCCTTCCATGGCGGCCTGCAGGGCGCAGATCGGGTCGATCTCGGTGACCATGACGCGGGCGCCCTGGCTGCGGAGGCTCTCGGCCGATCCCTTGCCGACATCGCCGAAGCCGGCCACGACGGCGCGCTTGCCGGCGAGCATGACGTCGGTGGCGCGCTTGATGCCGTCGACGAGGCTCTCGCGGCAACCATAGAGATTGTCGAACTTCGATTTCGTCACGGAGTCGTTGACGTTGATGGCGGGCACCTTGAGCGTGCCGGCCTTGGCCATGTCGTAGAGACGCAGGACGCCCGTGGTGGTCTCCTCGGAGATGCCGCGGCAATTGTCGAGAATGTGACCGTACTTCTCGTGCATGAGCTGGGTCAGGTCGCCACCGTCATCGAGGATCATGTTGGGCTGCCAGCCGTCCGGGCCGTTGATGGTCTGCTCGACGCACCACCAGTATTCCTCTTCGGTCTCGCCCTTCCAGGCGAAAACCGGCACGCCCGTGGCCGCGATGGCCGCGGCCGCCTGGTCCTGGGTGGAGAAGATGTTGCAGGACGACCAGCGCACCGTGGCGCCGAGCGCGGTCAGGGTCTCGATGAGGACCGCGGTCTGGATGGTCATGTGCAGGCAGCCGGCGATCCGGGCGCCCTTGAGAGGCTGATCCGCCCCATACTCGTCGCGCAGCGCCATGAGGCCCGGCATTTCGGTTTCGGCGATGCTGATTTCCTTACGGCCCCAGTCCGCCAGGGACATGTCCGCGACCTTGTAGTCGGTGAACTCGCTCATCTGATCTCGTCCTTGAAAATGTGCGATTGGTGAAATTCGAGATTGGTGTCTGCCCGGCATCCGGGAGAGGCTTCCCGTGCCGGCAGCCGGTTCCCTGGCATCTTGGCCATGCCTTGGGCGACCATATAACAGCGCCCCCCTGCGGAGGCAAGTCGCATATAAAGATTTCTTTATATTTTTCCGACCCCGTTGCCGCGGGCCGGTTGCGGCGACCGCGCCCGTCATTCATAACAGGCCCCCATGGAACGCGCCTTCTATCACGACTGTCCGGACCGGCTGGTTCTCGAGACCCAGGTGGCGGACACCCGGCCTGGCGCCCTCGCCGTCAGACGGTCGCCCTTCTTCCCCGGCGGCGGCGGGCAGGTCGCGGACCGCGGCTGCGTCGAATGGGAGGGCGGACGGGCCGAAGTCACGGCCGTCGGGGTCGACGGCGATCTCGTGTGGCATACAGTGAATTGCGACCTGCCCCCTGAAGGCGATGTCCGGCTGGTCGTGGATGGCGGATTACGGGCGCTCATGTGCGAGTTGCACACGGTGGCGCATATCGCCAACGCGGTCGCCTTCCAGGCGTTCGACGGGGCCCTGCTGACGGGCGCACAGCTGGCGGAAAACGGCACCCTGCGTATCGACCTCGACCTGCCCGACACCGACAATGACAGGCTGCGCGCGCTCGAGGGGCCGATCAACGAGGCCATCGCGCAGGACCTGCGTGTACGTGACCACATGATGGACTTTGCCGTGGCTCAATCCCAGCCGGGGCTTTTCCGCAGCAAGGCGGTGGCCCCGCCGGTGCAGGCGGACGGCAAGGTGAGAATCGTGGAAATTGAAGGTCTCGACCGGCAGGCCTGCGGCGGCACGCACCTGGCGTCGACGGGGCTCTCGCGGCGGGTTCGCGTGACGAAGGTCGAGAACAAGGGCCGGCACAACAGGCGGATGCGGCTTGCGCTGGACGGCGCCGGAATCTGACCAACGGGCGGCAGGGCACGGCCACGCGGCGGTGCGCCTGCCCGCTTGCCGCTACTGCATCACGTAGGCGTCCATGGCGAGAATGCCGTATGTGAAACTGTCATGGACGCGTTTCGCCGCAAACGAGTCGCCCGCTGCGCCGAGAGCGACGAAGAGCGGCAGGATGTGGTCGGGCGTGGGATGGTTCTCCGCACCGAACGGCGCGCGTTCCCGGTAGGCCAGCAGGTCGTCGAGCCGGCCTTCCTCGATCGCCGCAGCGAGCCAGCGGGAAAAGGCGTTCACCCAGTCGGGCACGCTGGAATCGTGTTCGAAACCGCCCCGGAAGAACGCTTCGAGATTGTGGGTGACCGCACCGGATCCGAGGATCAGGACGCCCTCGTCGCGCAGCGGCCGCAAGGCCCGCCCGAGACGGAAATGCCATTCCGGGTCGCGGCGCGGCTGGATGGACAACTGGGTCACCGGAACGTCGGCATCGGGGTAAGCGAGCTTGAGCGGCACCCAGGCGCCATGGTCGAGGCCCCTGTCCGGCGACAGTTCGGGATCGAACCCGGCTTCGGCCAGCAGACGGGCGGCGGTTTCGGCAACGTCGGGCGCACCGGGGGCGGGGTAGCGCATCTCGAACAGTTCGCGCGGAAAGCCGCCGAAATCGTGGATGGTGTCGGGCTTCGCCGCCCGCGACAGCGCCGGGCGATCGGTTTCCCAGTGCGCGGAGACGGCGAGGATGGCGCGGGGTTCGGGCATGATGTCCCCGAACCCCTTGAGGAAACGGTGTGCCGCGCCATCCTCGAGGACCAGCATCGGAGAACCGTGGGAAACGAAGGCGGTTGGCTGTGTCGGTGTCATGTGTCGGTTCTCCGGGTGCCGGTTGAAAGGGTAGCGGGTGCCAGGTCAGGCGGTGGCGAGGCGTGCCCCGACAGGGTCACGCCGCAGCGCGTAGGCGCCGCCGCCCAGCATGGCCTGGATGACGAAGGCCACCGTCAGGAAGGCAGGATACTCCCAGCCACCGTTTTCGGCGGAGAAAACCCAGCCATTGCCTGCATGGACGAGGGTGGCGCCGATCATGATGGGAACAAGCGCCAGGGACACGATCCGCGTCCAGACACCGGCGATGAGCGCCGCGCCGCCGACGATCTCTGCAAATATGACCGCATAGGCGAGAATGGCGGGGTAACCCAGGGACCCGAAAAAGGCGACCGTACCCGGTATGGTGAAGACGAAGACCTTGAGAGCGCCATGGGCGATCGCCATGACGCCGAGGCTGATGCGCAGTAGGAAAGCGGCGTGATCGTTCAATGCGTGCTGGTTCATCTGGATAATCTCCCGTGGAGGGCCGACCATCCGATCGCGCCCCGGTTGAATGACTTCGATGGGACATATCTAGATTGTCCGAAAAAATGCACAATACTTCGAATGATTGACATATTGTAAGCCATGGCAGGACAATAAATGGACAAGTTTCGCGCCCTGACGGTTTTCGTGAGCGTCGCCGAGGAATCCAGCTTCACCGGCGCGGCCCGCGTGCTCGACATGTCGAAGACCATGGTGTCGAAATACGTCATGGACCTCGAACAGGATCTGGGCACGCGTCTCTTCAGCCGAACGACCCGCCGGCTCAGCCTGACGGGCGCCGGCGCCGCCTATCTCAGGCGGGTGCGCTCGATCCTCGAACAGGTGGAGGAAGCCGACGGCGAAGCGGCCGCGGAAACGGTGAGCCCGCGCGGACGGTTGAGGATCAGCGCCCCGGTCTCCTACGGGACCAGGCGAATCGCACCGCTCATGGCGCCCTATGCCGCGCAGTATCCCGACGTCACCGTGGATCTCGACCTCAGCGACCGTACCGTCGATCTCGTCGAGGACGGGTTCGATCTCGTCATCCGGATCGGGCGGCTCGGGGATTCGAGCCTGATCGCGCGCAAGCTCGGGCGGATCCGGCTGGTGACCTGCGCCGCACCGTCCTACCTGGACAAGGCGGGCCGGCCAGAGACGCCCGAAGACCTGACCGGACATGAGTGTCTGGGATACACCTATGCCGCGGCCGGCGACACATGGCATTTCCGGCGCGAGGGCAAACCGGTCTCGATCCGGGTCAAGCCGCGAATCCGGTGCAATAACGGGGATGCCATCAGCGTCTACGCCGAAGCCGGCATGGGGATCATCATCCAGCCCTGCTTCATCGCCGGCGACGCCATCGCCGCGGGCCGGCTCGAGGAGATCCTCGCCGGCTTCGCCCCCGAGCCGCTGGACGTCCACGCGCTGTACCCCTCGACCCGCCACGTGCCGGCGCGGGTGCGCACGTTCATCGACTTCGTGGCGGCAGAACTGAAGGACGAACTGGCGGAGGCGGAGGCGTAAAACAGCGCCGAAGCGGGAGAAGCGGCTACTCCTCGTCGAACTTCGCCGCGACCAGGGCCTCGAGGGCGTCGAGGGCCTCTCCCGCGTCACGGCCGGAGGCGGATACCCGGATCGTCGAGCCGCAGCAGGCGGCGAGCATCATAAGCCCCATGATGGACGTGCCGCCCACGGTCTGGCCGTCGCGGGTGACCTCCACGGAGGCCCGGAACCGCTCGGCGCAGCGCACGAACTTGGCGGACGCGCGAGCATGGAGCCCCTTGGCGTTGACGATTGTGAACGTGCGCTCGAGCCGGTCGCCGGACGTATCTCGCGAGACGTGGTCCATGCGAACTACCCCTGCAGGACCCGGCTCGCGACATTGATGTACTTGCGGCCCGACTCCTGGGCCTGGTCGACGGCCTCCTCGAGGCCGACTTCCGCACGCACGCTCGCCAGCTTTATCAGCATGGGCAGGTTCACCCCGGCCAGCACTTCGACATTGGCGTCCTCCATGACGGAAATCGCCAGGTTTGACGGCGTGCCGCCGAACATGTCGGTGAGCAGGATGACGCCGGCGCCGGAATTGACGCGCGAGACCGCCTCGAGGATTTCCGTCCGCCGCTGTTCCATGTCGTCGTCGGGACCGATGGAGACGGTCTCGACTTGTTCCTGCGGACCGACCACATGCTCCATGGCGGACCGGAACTCGGCGGCCAGCTGCCCATGGGTCACCAGCACAAGGCCGATCACCGGGCTGTTTCCTTTCGAACCGGAAGCGGTTCAGGCATTTCGCCGGTTGTGCTGATCACCTGCCGCAATCTCCCCTTCAAGCACCCTCAACAGGCGCGAACCATACCATCCGGCGCACCTGCGCCAAAGACCGTTTGTGACGGTTTTCCGAACGTCCCTTTTCACAGGTTCTCGGCGAATCCGTCCTGTTCGAGCGCGATGACGAGCGCCCGGACCTTGGCCGGCGCGGACGCCTCGAACGGCGCAAGAC
This sequence comes from Hyphomicrobiales bacterium, assembly GCA_965227875.1. Taxonomy (GTDB): domain Bacteria; phylum Pseudomonadota; class Alphaproteobacteria; order Rhizobiales; family JAJFHC01. The sequence goes on along the minus strand of OZ245783.1, from coordinate 2,307,291 downwards.
ATATCCGCCCGATCCCGATTTCGCAAATCGTCACCCGGTCGGCGTCCCGGTCCGGCCATCGCGGCACCTGGCCTTGCGGCACAAGGTCGACGACCAGCCCGATCCCGCAGGATCCGACATAGGGTTTGCGGACTATGCCGATACCCCGGATCTCCAGCCGCCCGGCAATGGTCGCCGGCACCCGGGCGACGAGCCGTCCCGCATCGGCGGACATCTCCAGCCTGTCATCCCCGACGAGCACGGCGTCGAGGGCTCCGTCATCCAGGAGGCGCAGGGCGAGGTCGGACTTTCCGCTCCCCGGCGCGCCGCGAAACAGCACGCCGGTGCGCGACAGGCGCACGGCGGTTCCGTGGACCTGTTCAGTCATGTCCGTGCGGATTGACGAACCGCCTGACCGCGTCCACGGCGCGGCCGAAGGGAATGCGGCCGAAGGTCGACCTGACTAGCCCCCAGGCCCGGCGCATCCAGCCGCGGCTGCGATCGCCGAGGGTGGCGTAATCCCCGGTGTCTTCGGACTCCCGCGGCTTGGCCCTGTTTCCGTCCGCGGACGGAAGGCTGACGACGAACCGGGCGCCGAGCACCTCGCGGTGGGCGCCGGGCAGATGGCGGTCGCGGTCGCCATGACGGTTTTCCGCCCAGATGCGGCCGCCATGGGCCTCCACGATCTGGCGCGAAATGCTGAGGCCGAGCCCGGAGTTCTTGCCGAACTGGTCGGCACCCGGACGGTCGGTATGGAACCGGTCGAAGATCTTGGAGAGGTTCTCCGGCCGGATCCCGGGGCCGTCGTCCTCGACGCGGATCTCGATATTGTCGCCGAGCCGGCGGGCATGGACGACGACCTCTCCGTTAGCCGGCGAGAAGGACCTGGCATTGGCGAGCAGGTTGCGGATGACCTGGCCGAGCCGGCTGTCGTGGCCATCGACGACGAAATCGCGCGCGCCGCCGCCCGTCCGGTCGATGGTCAGGCGGTAGCGCGGATCGTTCCATTTGCGGGTTTCGGTCGAAATGGCGACGACCGCGTCGAGCAGTTCCGCGATATCCACGGGGCCGGCCTCCGCGCGCGCCAGTTCGGCGTCGAGCCGCGACGCGTCGGAGATGTCGCTGATCAGCCGGTCGAGCCGCTTGACGTCGTCCTGCACGATGGCCACCAGCCGCTCGCGCGCTTCGTCGTCGCGGGCGAGCGGCAGCGTCTCGACCGCACTGCGCAGCGAGGTGAGCGGGTTCTTGAGTTCGTGGGCGACGTCCGCAGCGAAGCTCTCGATGGCGTCGATACGGTTGTAGAGCGCATTCGTCATGTCGCGCAGGGCCGTGGACAGGTGCCCGATCTCGTCGCCGCGGGCGGAGAAATCGGGGATCTCGACACGCTTGTTGCTGCCGACCCTCACTCGCTCGGCGGCACGCGCCAGGCGCCGCATGGGCTCGGCGATGGTGCCCGCCAGCAGGATGGAGAGCAGGACCGTGACCGCGAGCGCCACGAGGAAGACACGCAGGATGGCCCACCGCTCCGCATGCACGATGGCGTCGATGTCGCCGCCCTGGGTGGACAGGACGAGCGCGCCGAGGATGGCCCGGAAGCGCTGCACCGGAACCGACACGCTGACGATGAGCTCGTGTTTTTCGTTCGCGCGCACGATGCTCACGGACGCGCCGTTCAGGGCCGCCACCACCTCGGGAAAACTGCGGCCGTTGGTGGACAGGGATTCATCGAGCAGCGGCAGGTCGCTGGAGAACAGGAGCGCCACGGCCCGGTCCCAGAGCGCGGTGAAGAAGCCTGGTGCCTCGGGCTCGTTCACCGGCAGGTCGAAACTCAGGATCTGGCCGCGGGCGGCCAGGTTGCGCGAGTCGACGATGAGCTCGCCGTCCGTGTCGTAAATGCGCGCCCAGGACTTCGTCGGGAGGACGAGGCGGCGCAGGATGGGCGCGGCGCGCTCGGGGTTTATGGGAAACTCCAGCGAGCTGTCGTCCTCGACTGGCGAGATGGTCTCGCCTGGCTGAAGATCGAGCAGGCGGTCGGCATCGATGGTGATCGACTCGGTGTCGATGCTCGCCGAGGACGCGATGGCGCCGGCGATGATCTCTCCCTGGGTCAGCAGGCTCTGGACACGCGCATCGATCAGGCCGGCGCGAAACTGGTTGAGATAGAGTATGCCGGAGGCGAGCAGGAAAAGCGCGGCGGCGTTGAGAAACACGATACGCCGGGTGAGGCTCGACGACAGGAGCCGGCGCATTCCCTGCAGGAGTCGGGCCCTGAGGCCACCTTCGCGCGGCGGCGCGGCGTCTTCCGCATCGTCCTCGGCTTGCGCCGGCATGTGCGTGTCGGCGGCGCGCGCCGAGGCCTTGCTCAGATCGTCGAGATCGGCCTCCGGGACATGGCCAAGGAGACGCCTGAACGCCATGAACGCGGAGGAGAGACCGCGCCCGACGGCACGTGCGGAATTGCCCACCGTGCGGAGCAGGACAGCACCGAGTCGAGGCCCGGAGGACGAGTTGTTGCGGGTCTCAACGGCCATCCGGCATCTAGATCTCCTTGAACCGGTACCCCACGCCGTACAGGGTTTCGATGACGTCGAAACTGTCGTCGACCGCCTTGAACTTCTTTCTCAGCCGCTTGATATGACTGTCGATCGTGCGGTCGTCGACATAGACCTGATCGTCATAGGCGGCGTCCATGAGCGCATCGCGGCTCTTGACGATGCCGGGGCGCTGGGCCAGCGCCTGCAGGATCAGGAACTCGGTGACGGTGAGCACGACCGGCCTGCCGTCCCAGGTGCAGGAATGGCGGTCGGGGTCCATGACGAGCTTGCCGCGCTCGATCACCTTCACGGCCTCGGTTCGTGCAGACTGGGGATCGCGCACCTGGGCGCGCCGCAGCACGGCCTTGACCCGCTCGACGAGGAGGCGCTGGGAAAACGGCTTCTTGATGAAATCGTCCGCGCCCATCTTCAGGCCGAAAAGCTCGTCGATCTCGTCGTCCTTGGAGGTGAGGAAGATGACGGGCATTTCCGACTTCTGGCGCAGCCGGCGGAGAAGCTCCATGCCGTCCATGCGCGGCATCTTGATGTCGAGAATGGCGATATCCGGCGGCAGATCCTGCAGGCCCGCGAGGGCTGACACGCCGTCGGTGTACGTGTTTATCGAATAGCCTTCCGATTCCAGTGCCATCGACACCGACGTCAGGATATTGCGATCGTCATCAACGAGAGCAATCGTAGCCATTTTTTTCCCGTGAACTGGTTTTCCCCCGCTCATTTGCTCTTTATTCCGTGATCTGGGGCAAATTGTGGCAGTCATTCTAAACCGTCACAAAGTGCATTACCATAAATGTCGCCGCCCGCTGCGGGCGGCGGGTTCACGCCTGAAATGGGGTCCGAAACACCATGAACAATGAAACACCCGGTTTCGGGCCATCCGGCCTGCCGGACTCTTCCGGCACCGCGCGCGCTGCGCGCGCCGTGGCGAGGCGGGTTTCCAAGGCCGCTCTGGCCACGACCGATGTCGATACGGGCGCACCCTATGCCTCGCTCGTGACGGTTGCAACCCTCGCCGACGCACGGCCCGTCCTGCTGCTTTCGCGCCTGGCCCGGCACACGCGCAACCTCGAAGCCTCAAACCGGGTCTCGCTGCTGCTCGACGCGTCCGGAGAACGCGGCGACCCGCTGGAAGGCGCACGGGTGACGCTGATCGGCACCATTGTAGAGGATGAAACGCCATTGGCCCGCGCGAGGTTCCTCGCGCGCCACCCGGAAGCGGAAGGTTATGCCGGGTTCGCCGACTTCTCGTTCTACCGGATCGACGTGGACCAGGCCCACTTCATCGGCGGATTCGGCCGCATAGAAACGATAGGCGGCGGCGACTTCATGATCGAAGAAGCGCGTTCGGACGCGTTCGCGCAGGCCGAGCCCGGTATCGTCGGCCACATGAACGAGGATCACGACGACGCCGTCGCGCTCTACGCCACCGCGCTGCTGGGCGAGGCACGCGGGCCCTGGCGCATGACGGGGCTCGATGCGGAGGGCTGCGACCTGGCGCTTGACGGGCGCACCGTGCGGCTCGACTTCGAGCACCCGCTGGACAGCCCGGCGGGCGCGCGCCACTGCCTTGTCGCGCTGGTGAAAAAGGCACGCGGGGTAGAGGGCGACGCCGCGTGACGGGGACAGAGGCAAGCGGAGCGGTCGCCGCCGGACACGAGGCCACGGCGGCGGCGGCGGCCGGGATCCTGCGGGCGGGCGGCAACGCGTTCGACGCCGTTGTGGCCGGGCTGGCCATGGCCTGCGTGGCGGAACCGGTGCTCGCGTCGCCCGGCGGCGGCGGTTTCCTGATGGCGCTCCGGGCAGACGAGGACCGGCCTCATCTCGTCGATTTCTTTGGCCAGACGCCGCGCAGGAAGCGGGCGGTGGACGCGACGGAGTTCCGCAGCGTCTTCGCCGATTTCGGGACGGCGCGCCAGGAATTTCACGTGGGCTACGGCGCGTCCGCCACGCCCGGCATGCTGCCCGGCCTCGCCCACATCCACGCGCGCTACTGTTCACGTCCGGCCGCTGATCTTCTCGCGCCTGCTATCCGGGCCGCGCGGGACGGCCTCGCGGTGACGCCGTTCCAGGCTTTCCTTGCCAAAGTGGTTGAACCGATCCTCGCGCACTCGCAGAGCGCGCGGGATCTCTTCGCGGCACCGGGCCGGCTGCCACGCGAGGGCGAGACCTTTCGCAACCCGGATCTGGGCGGGTTCTTCGAACGGCTGGCCGGGGAAGGATTCGACGATTTCCTGTCCGGCGCCTGCGCAGACGCGATGCTCGAGGGCCAGGCCGGGGCCGGCCACCTGGCGCCCGAAGACTTCGCCGCCTACGCGGTGGCCGATCGCACGCCGCTCGCATTCGGCTTCAACGGAGCGCAAGTCTTCCTCAACCCTCCACCTTCGGCCGGCGGGGCGCTCATCGCCGCGATGATCGAGGCCAGCGTCGACGGCGGCACCGCCCGCGCGCTGGCGGAGGCCGACCGGCTGAAGGCCGTGCACCGGGCCGACCCGGCCGCGATCCTCGCCGCGATCGGCCACGCGGCGGAACACGAGCCTGCAGGCCTCGCAGCACCACGCGGCACCACCCATGTGAGCGTGATCGACGCGCAGGGCAATGCCGCGGCCGCCACGGTGTCCAACGGCGAGGGCAACGGGCACGTGGCGTCAGGCTGCGGCTTCATGGTCAACAACCTGCTGGGCGAGGCCGACCTGATGCCCGACGGTTTCCACAACTGGCGGCCGGACCGACGGCTCGCCTCGATGATGGCGCCGACCCTGATGCGTTTCGGGGACGGCCGCGTGAGCGTGCTCGGCTCGGGCGGATCGAACCGGATCCGTTCGGCCGTCTACCAGGTCATCGCGCGCCATGCCGGGGACGGGCTGGATGCGGCGGCGGCCGTTAAAGCGCCGCGGCTGCACGTGGAGGACGGCCATCTCGATTTCGAGGACGTGGCGGGCCTTGCGGACCGTGAAGAACTCGTCGCCCGCTTCCCCGACCATCGGGCATGGCCCGCGCGCAACCTGTTCTTCGGCGGCGTGCACATGGTCACCCGCCGGGCGGACGGTTCGTTCGACGGCGCCGGCGACCCGCGGCGGGAGGGCGTTTTCGCGGTGGTGTGAGTGGTCCGGCATTAGGTAGCGAGAGCACCAAGCCTTGAGTGGCGGTTTCCCGCCGTTTTCGTATGCTTGGGCATGGCTGATCCCAGGGTTATAGACGCGCTGATAGAGCGCCGGTCGGAGTTGTCAGGCTATGCCGACACACTCCAGAGGAAGCTGGTCAGAGTCCGTGCTGATATCGTCCATGTAGACGCGACGCTCCGAGTCTTGGGCTATCAGGGCGATCTGGCGCTCATCGAAAGCAAGCGCAACCAGACCACGGCGGATCTGTTTGCACATGGCGAACTATCCCGCACGATCATGGAACTCCTGAGAACGGAACAAGGTCCGTTCACGACAGACGACATTGCGAATATCGTCATTCACCGCAAGGCGTGGATCGGTACAGATGAGAAGCTGCGAAAGCTACTCAAGAACCGTATTCGGAACATTCTTGAACGGCTACGAAAGCGCGGGCTTGCCGTGTCAGAGGCTCATGCAATAGGGGCTGACCGGCGCAATCGTTGGCGGGTTGCCCGGTAGGAGTTTGATTTAACTCGCTTCGCTTCGGGCACGGCGCATGCAAGCCGAGCCAGTTTTGTAGCTCTCTGTAGCTGTTTGTAGCGATCTGTAGCGGTTTGTAAATTTCGACTGACGCCAGCCAATTGGTTCAATTTCGTTCGAACAATGACGGGGATTCGTTCTCTTCGGAAGCTCGCGCTCTTGCAAATCTCTGGGCATTGATCCAGACCGCAAACGATGTTGTCGGCAATCTGTAAAAGCCACTCCTAGATTCATCCTGCAAAATTACATGTTTTGCTTTCAACGCTCTGAGGGCATTGTCAACTGTTGAAGCCTTTATTCCGCTTTCAGAAATAATATCGGCGCGACTAATCCAGTCATGCAAATGTGGCGCCATCGTATCAAGCACTTTTCTATAATCATCAGATGATGGAGAAGTGTAATATTGATTGAAATATTTTCTTCCTAGTTGGTCAAATGCTCCGTTCTCAGAAAATAGAGACGACTCAACGTCCGTTTTATCAATCACGTTATCGGAATCACATTCGAAGGCACAATAGCAAAATTCTGGGAATTATATACTTGACATAGCTATGGCCAATTCCCATATCAGTATCAACACGATACGGGAACACGGCCATGATCGACCTTACAAACCCAATTTTCAGCGACAAAGACAAAGCCCGCGAGCATCTTGAAAGCATCCTGTGGCCGGATGGTCCCGTTTGCCCGCATTGCGGTTCAATCGAAAACATCAAGAAACTGACCGGCAAGTCTCACCGCCCCGGCCTTCACCAGTGCAACGAATGCCGTGGTCATTTCACCGTCACGGTCGGCACCGTTCTGGAACGTTCGAAGATCCCATTGAACAAGTGGGTCTTTGCCATGCACCTTATGGCTGCCAGCAAGAAAGGTGTTTCCGCTCACCAGCTTCACCGTATGCTTGGCGTGACGTACAAAACTGCGTGGTTCATGGCCCACCGCATTCGTGAAGCCATGCGCGAATTCAATCCCGGCCCGCTTGGCGGTCAGAACAAGACCGTTGAAGCCGACGAAACCTATGTCGGCGGCAAGGCGAAGAACGCAAAGCGCGGCGCGCCAATCCCGACAAAGGAAGCCGTGGTTTCGCTTGTCGAGCGTGACGGCAAAGTCCGTTCAACGCATGTCCCGTCCGTCAACCGCCAGAACCTGCGCACCGTTCTCGTTACCCAGATCGACCGCAAGTCCTACCTGATGACCGACGAAGCCGGTGTCTACAAATCGACCGGCAAAGAGTTCTCCGGGCATGGCTCCGTGAACCACTCGATTGATGAATACGTGCGTGGCACCTACTGGCACACAAACACCGTCGAAGGCTATTTCTCCATCCTGAAACGCGGCATTACCGGCACATACCAGCATGTCTCTCAGCAGCATTTGAAGCGCTATCTTGGCGAGTTCGATTTCCGCTACAACACCCGTGGCATCAGCGACGGCGAGCGCACCGTGGAAGCCATGAAAGGTATCGTCGGCAAACGTCTCACCTATCGGCGGGCTGGTGTATCCTCACACGCCTAAGCAGAAGGCGATTCGCTTCACAATCTGGAGGAAACACGATGGTAGCCGCTGAATTCCTCACTGGCCTCGGCGCGTTTAAGACCATGTTCGATATCGCGAAGGGACTGAAGGACACTAACGATGCTGCCGTCCGAAACGCGGCGGTCATAGAACTTCAGGAAAAAATCCTCGGAGCACAAGCGCAACAGACGGCGCTTATTGAACAGGTACGCCAACTTGAAGAACAGGTGGCTGGCTTTGAAACATGGCAAGCTGAGAAATCCCGCTATGAGTTGAAAGACCTCAAACGGGGATTCTTCGCCTACATTCCGAAAGTAGGTGAAGAGGGTGGAGAACCACCGCATGCCCTGTGTACAAACTGCTACCAGAAGGGCGTCAAGTCGATTTTGCAATGCAATGGAAGTCAAAACATTCACCATAGGGCATGGGATTGCGCCGCCTGCGGGACCAGCACGGCCTGCACGTCAAACAACATGGCTGAGTTAATTCAGGGGACTCGCGGATAGCGACAAATCCCGCCTATTTGGCGGGCTTCCTCTTTCCTGTAGGTTTGTTCGGTTTCTTTTTGCCGGTGATCTCGTCATGCGGCTTCGGGGGCGTTCTCAAGAGATTGAGCAAGCCCTTGTCGCGCCGTTTGGCGATCTCTTCATCGGTGAACCCGGTTTCTATTTTTGGGGGCTTTGGCATGGCGGAATCTCAAAAACCTATCGTAGCCTACACGCCATTGCGTGACCTGAACCATGCACCCGACATATCCCAGGCGCTCGGTAATGTTATCGTTGCTTGGTCGTTCGCGGAAGGCTTCATGGTTGATGTGTTACGGCGGGCGCTAGATACAGAACATGTGAAAGCGTCGTCATTGTTCCACACGGTCCCCAACTTCAGGGGGCGGGTTAGTATGATCAACCGAATGTGTGCCGAGTTTGACAAAGACCCAGAACGTGTCGCGGCCATAAAGAAGGCGCTTGGAAAACTCAACAAACTATCAAAGAGACGCAATGACCTTGTGCACGGCGTTTGGTCGCGAAGGTGGGGTGGCGATGAAACCGTAATTTTTGACCACCGCGAATTACCCCACTCCACGGGAAGACGAAAACCAATCAAAGCCCACGAACTGGAACAACACGCCGAAAAAGTCAGGAATTGTGCGCTTGAACTAATGGAAGCGAACCAGATCGGGACACCATAGCAGCGAAAATCGATCTCACCGTATCGCGCACCAACCAATCGCCGTGGCAGTCATCACCATACTCGCTGTAGAACGCATCGCACCCCGCTTCGATCATCTCGGGTGTTATCTCAATTTCAGCGCTGGCCTGTCGGGTTTCAGATGATGTCGCCATTGTGCTATGTCAAGTATATAATTCCCCAAATTATTGCAACCAACCATACAACAGAAACTATTAGAGCCAAACAGAGACAATATATTTGCCATCACACAGTAGCCCGCTGCCAGTACCCCTTCCAATTCCGGCTGACCGGATGCGCCATGGCCAGACCAAGCGCGCGGCCTGCCAGATCGCCATTCGACTCCCGGCGATGGTCTTCAAGCCATGCTGAGTGTGCCGCGTACTGGTGAAGGTAACGCGGGCTTACGTGGTGGTGCTGGCCGCGCACCATGCGGCGCAGACGGCTGAAATAGCTCTCAACTTGGTTCGTGCAGATGCCGTCATGGCTGTATGCGACGGAGTGATTGATCCGGTACGTCTCGAAACGGGCATGCAGTCCATCCCAATGCGAGGCTTCGTCGGCATGGAACCGGGCCGACATGGCCGCGCAGGTGTTCGCGTAGTAGACGCCATCGGCTTCCTGCTTGGTCACGAATGACAGGGTGCGTCCACCGCGCTGGCGCATGGCGACGACAACACGGCGCTCGCCGGTCTGGTGCTTGGCCAGACGACGGTCGACGCGCTTGGCTTCATAGTTGGCCGGGCGGATATGACCGCCGAAATAGGCACCATCAATCTCGACTTCGCCGTCCAGTTCGGTGTCTTGCGTTTCCGCTGCCATGGCTTCGCGCAGCTTGTGGCAGAGAACGAATGCGGTCTTGTGCTGGCAGTCCAGATCGCGGGACATTTGCAGGGCCGAAACACCCTTGGCCGCGTTCACGAACAGGCAGATCGCGGCAAGCAGGTCCGTGAAAGACATCTTGCGGGACGCGAAGATTGTCCCGGACGTAACCGAAAACTGGTGATGGCACGCCTTGCACTTGAACTTGCGCCGTGTGGTGATGTTGTAGCTGTCCAGGCACCCGCAACGCGGGCAAACGGCTTCCCCTTCCGTGTCCTGCCAGCGGATCGCACAGAACGTCTCATAAGCCTTGTCTTCGCCCATCTGGTAGATGGACTTGAGGCTCAGGGTGCGGGCTTTGGCAGAGAGGAGAAAATGTTGGGCCATTTGTCACTATTTCCGTTACCTATGTAACGAATATAGTGCATTGACGTATCTCCTACAAGGGCATATGTATCGTTTTTGTTACTTTTTTAGCTATGAGCGATACAATGCCCGAAAAGACAGACTGGGAAGCCCATGCGGCAAACCTCCTGAAAGCCGAATTGAAACGTAAAGGTGTGACCTATGCCAAACTGGTCGAAAGACTGGCGGATATCGGTGTCGCCGAAAAGGAAGTGAACATCCGGAACAAGCTGGCGCGGGGCAAATTCCCCGCTGCGTTCATGATCCAGTGTCTAGTGGCAATTGGAGTGGATGTTGTCCACTTGCGATAAATCAGCCGCCGTCCGGGGCATCTGGTTTTTTGTGCGGGCTTGGTTCTTCTAGCATCAGGTCGCCTTGACCGGCTAATTCAGCAGGGATCTCCGTCACCCACGGAACTCTCAAGTGCGAATCAAACCCCTCATACTGACCGGGGTAGACCAGAAAAGTTATATTGTAGAATTTGCAGTTCCTGAAATCACAGTCATGCAAAACAATACCATTTAGTGGTGTTACATCCTCTTTTAGAAGAACAGCATCCACACATTCCCCGCCTGGGTTGTTTATAGAATTTCCACTCCAAATAACCAAATTTGCAGGCCCTACAATGTCACAGTCCAAAAACGAACGGCCAGTAATTCGCTTGCCCACAGGCGGCAAAATATCACGTATCTGAATACGTTTTTCATGGAACGCTCGATCCAACGGATTGACGGCATCAGTCGACCTACTCAACCGAGTAAAAAGATCGTTCCGTAGCTTGACGCGAACAAAACCCTGATAAAGCAGTACCAAAAACAGGAACAGAAAGGCACCGCTGAAACCAGCGACAACCCACGAAAGCGGCGCGTACTCAGTAAATGTCTCCATCACACTGACCGCCCAAGCAGGTAAACTGACACTGGCAATAAGGCCGGTGATGTACAGAACCTGTTGTGAAAGTGACAGCCGCCACTCAAAAGTGCTGAGAAGTTTGTTAATTTTGTCTCGCATGCGTTGAATATATCGCAGTCCGCACTTTTTCTGTCCAGATAGTAGATAACTGTCCGCGATTTCGCGCAATGGGTAGTTTTCATCTCCGATGCTCCATTGCATCGGTAGCGCCAGCACTTGGTGCGTTTGCTACCGAATGCCGGAGTGGTCCCGGGTCTGCAATGCGTCACTTCGTGCCGCACCGCGCCCGGGATGACGAGGGAGGGGAACCGGAAACAGGCGTTGCAGCCGTCGTCCCGGACCTGATCCGGGACCCAATCGACATGGATGCCTGTATCGCAGGCCATCGGGCTGCGGGACCGCGACCGGAGCACAGAGCACAGTGCACAGAGCCAATTGCCAAACCGATCTCCGTTGCGAGGAAAAGCCTCAGTGGGCCTCGTCCCAGTTCTTCGCGGCGCGGGCGTCGACCTTCAGGGGTACGGCCAGTTCGAGGGCCGGCCCCGGGGCGGCTTCCATGATTTCCACGGCGGTCTTCATAGTGTCGTCGGCCTTGTCCTCTGCACATTCGAAGATGAGTTCGTCATGGACCTGGAGCAGCATGCGCGCGCCGGTCTTGCGTTTCGCCTGTGCGTCCTCCATGCGGATCATGGCGCGGCGGATGATGTCGGCGGCCGAGCCCTGGATGGGCGCGTTGATGGCGGCGCGTTCGGAAAAACCGCGCTCGGACGGGTTCTTCGAGTTGATGCCGCGGATGTGAATCTTGCGGCCGAACACGGTCTCCACGTAGCCGTCCCGCCGGCAGGCGGCCTTGGTCTCCTCCATGTAATCGCGGATGCCGGGGAAACGCTTGAAATAGGTCTCGATATAGTCGCGCGCCTCGCCCCGGGGGATGGCGAGCTGGTTGGCGAGCCCGAAGGCCGAGATGCCGTAGATGATGCCGAAATTGATGGCCTTGGCGCGGCGGCGGACCATGGGGTCCATGCCCTCGATGGGTACGCCGAACATCTCCGAGGCGGTCATGGCGTGAATGTCGAGCCCGTCGGCGAAGGCCTGGCGGAGCGAGGCGAGATCGGCCACATGGGCAAGCACGCGCAGCTCGATCTGGGAATAGTCGGCAGAGACGAGCAGGTTGCCCGGCTCGGCGACGAAGGCGGTGCGGATGCGCCGGCCGGCCTCGGTCCGCACGGGGATGTTCTGCAGGTTGGGGTCGGACGAGGACAGGCGCCCGGTGGACGTCGCCGCCATCGAGTAGGACGTGTGGATGCGGTCTGTCTCCTCGTTGATGAAGGAGGGCAGCGCGTCGGTATAGGTGCTCTTGAGCTTCGACATCTGGCGCCAGTCGAGCACCTTCTGCGGCAATTCGTGGCCTTCCGCGGCAAGCGTCTCGAGCACGTCGGCGCCGGTGCCCCAAGCCCCGGTCTTGGTCTTCTTGCCGCCGGGCAGGCTCATCTTGTCGAAGAGGATCTCGCCAAGCTGCTTGGGCGAGCCGAGGTTGAACTCCTCGCCGGCCAGCTCGCGGGCTTCCGCCTCGAGCGCGCCCATGTTCTGCGCGAACTCGCCCGACAGGCGCGAGAGCACCTGGCGGTCGACATGGATGCCGTTCTTCTCGGTGCGCGCGAGCACGTCGATGAGCGGGCGCTCCAGCGTCTCGTAGACCGTGGTCATGCGTTCGGCGACGAGCCGGGGCTTGAGCACATGCCAGAGGCGCAGGGTGATGTCGGCATCCTCTGCGGCGTATTCGGTGGCCTTGTCGACGGGGATGAGATCGAAGGTGAGCATTTTCTTGCCCGAGCCGGCGATCTCCTTGAACGGGATGGGGGCATGGCCCAGATGGCGCTGGGAAAGCTCATCCATGCCGTGGCCGCCGGTGCCCGCGTCGAGGGCATAGGAGATCAGCATGGTGTCGTCCATGGCGACCATTTCGATGCCGTAACGGGCCAGCACCAGCCAGTCGTATTTTAGGTTCTGGCCGATCTTGAGCACGCCGGGATGTTCGAGCATGGGCTTGAGGATCCCGATGGCCTCGGCGCGGTCCATCTGGTCGATCTCGCCGCCCTCGAACTGGAGGCCGTCGCCCGCGCGATGGCCGAGCGGCACGTAGCAGGCCCGGCCCGGCACGACGGCCATGGACACACCGACGAGATCGGCCGACATGGCAACGAGCGAGGTGGTCTCGGTGTCGAAGGCGACGCGGCCGGCCACCATGGCCTCGTCGACCCAGGCCCGCAGCGCATCCGCATCGGTCACGGTTTCGTAGCCGGAGACATCGACGGGGATCTTCGCCATCTCGGCCAGCGCCTCGGCCGCGCGGGCGGCCGGCGTGTTCTTCGCCGTGCCCGCAGCCTTGCCGCCGTCCTTGGCGTCTGCGCCCTTCCCGTCGTCGTCGACGGAATCGGGACCGCGCTTCGAGGTCGGCACGGCGACGTCGGCTGCCTCGATCTCGCCCGCCTCGACCCCCAACACGCCCGAGACCCGGGCGGTGATGGTGTTGAACCCCATGGCCTTGAGGAAGCCGATGAGGGTGTCGGGATCGGGATCGGCGAGCGCGAAGGTCTCGACCGGGTGCTCGACCGGCACGTCGGCCTTCAGCGTGACAAGGTCGCGCGAGAGCCTCGCCTGGTCGGCGAACTCGATGAGGTTCTCGCGGCGCTTCTTCTGCTTGATCTCCTCGGCGCGCGACAGCAGCGTGTCGAGATCGCCATATTCCTCGATGAGCTGGGCGCCGGTCTTCACCCCGATGCCCGGCACGCCCGGCACGTTGTCGACGGAATCGCCGGCGAGCGACTGGACGTCCACCACCTTTGCCGGACCGACGCCGAACTTCTCGACCACTTCCGGCTCGCGGATCTCGCGGTTTTTCATGGTGTCGAGCATCCACACGCGCGGACCTATGAGCTGCATCAGGTCCTTGTCGGAGGAGACGATGGTGACTTCCGCGCCGGCGGCCTCGGCCTGGCGGGCATAGGTGGCGATGAGGTCGTCGGCCTCGAAGCCCTCCTGCTCGATGCAGGCGACGTTGAAGGCGCGCACGGCCTCGCGGATGAGCCCGAACTGGGGCACGAGATCCTCCGGCGGCGGCGGGCGGTTGGCCTTGTAATCGGCGTAGAGCTCGTTGCGGAAGGACTTGCCGGAATAGTCGAAGATGACGGCGAGATGGCTGATGGCGGTGCCGTCGCGGGCGTCGCGCATGAGCTTGTCGAGCATGTTGCAGAAGCCCGACACCGCGCCCACCGGCAGGCCGTCGGACTTGCGGGTCAAAGGCGGCAACGCGTGATAGGCGCGGAAGATGTAGGTCGACCCGTCGATGAGGAAAATGTGGTCGCCTTCGCGCACGGGACGCGGGGCGACATCGGGCACGTGCTCGGCGGCACAGGGGCTCTGGCCATCGGGGGCGGCGGCAGTGGCGGAAGCGGTCTCGTTCATGGGGCGCACTATGCCACCGGGGCGGGCGGAGCGCTACAGCGCGTGTGGCGCCGGCAGGGGTCTGCTGACAGGATGTGGCGGGAGGCGGCCTCGATGCGCCGCGCGCATCTGGAGGCCGTGCCCGGGCAACGCCCCGGGCACCCGGCGGCACGCCCGCTCACGCTCACCCGTCCACATCGTTCCCCGGAAACCCGAAGGCATCCCCATCGTTCCCCGGAAACCCGAAGGGTTATCCGGGGCCGTTCCACACTCAGGCCTCGCTCCCCCGCGCCGCCCACATGCGCCGTTGCCCTTCCGCGCGCCTTACGCTATCTAGGGGCTTCCGGCGCAGAGGCACCCGTAGCTCAGCTGGATAGAGCGCTGCCCTCCGAAGGCAGAGGTCACAGGTTCGAATCCTGTCGGGTGCGCCAATAATATCAATGAGTTAAGTTTTTGGATCTGGTGCAGACAACGGCCCAGCAATCACATAGCAATCACAATAACTGGCGAACACAATCTCAAACAGCGAAAAGGCGACGTCCGGCATTGTGTTTTCATACCTGCGCGGGCCGATAATTGGCGCAACTGTCAATTCTTGCTCTATTCCCGTGCGGTGGCATGGGCAACGTGCAGACCACCACGGCAGCCTTCACAAATAGTGTTTTGGGCCAGACCGTCCAATTATTGCAGTGACTGTTCGGTTTGTTCGCTCAAAAAGCGCAAGGCAGTTCACCACCCGCCTTTCGGAGCGTGGGCAGTTGCTCTCTGCCGCCCTTTCCGAAGCCACCGCCGCGCTCCCCTGCGGCACGCGATTCGCAGTTGACTCACGCTGCCGTTCCAGCCCGCGACAGAGGACAAGCGCCAGGGATTGAAGCCCGAAGGGCCGAAACGCCGAAGGCAGTTCGGTTCACGCCCCACTCGAGATCGAGGCTATTCCCTCGAAGAACCCCGGCACGCCGGCGCCGCCGACCAGCACGGCCCGATCCAGCGACCGATTGAACAATTCGCATGCTGTCTCGGGGACAAAGAGGCAGGAGTGGCAGGCAGCCCCATTCAGGGGGTCGCTCGTCGTGCTGACCCCAGACATGCAGAGCGGATCGGACGAACACCACTTCAGTCGCCCGAGGGCCCGCTGAACGGTTCCCGCAATGCGGTCCGACAACCCTTCGCGTTCTAGGCCACCAAGCGTCCCCTCGTTGTCCGAAGTCGCGGTGTAAAGCAGAACGCCCGCCATGGGCTCGCCCTCCGCGTCCGCATAGAGCCTCTCCAGCAGGGAGGCCGAGCCGTAACCGGACGTGATCGACAGCTCCAGCATCAGTGCATGGGACAAGGCATGGACCAGAAGGCCGCGCGCGGTGACCGATTGCGGCGGTGTGTCGTCAGGACGGTCGAACCGCTTCCGCCAGTCTGCGACCCATTCGTCATGTAATTGCCGCGCGCGCGCCTCCACCGCGTCTTCTGCTTCCCAGGCGGCCACCTTGCCCTCGTCCAGCGCCAAAAAGAGTCCCTCCCCCGAGTTGGCGATGGCCGGTCGCCAATTGGACCTTCGAGACAGGGACGCGATGGTCTGGTCGTCTGTCCCGTCGGGCGGATAACGCCGCGTAAACCCCTTGAGGGCGCGGACCTCGCGCAGGCGCGGCACGCGAACGACGGCGGAGAACCACGGGGTCAGCGCGGTGGGAACGGCCTCCTCGCGAACTTCGAACGTCTCGCTCGGTGGGGCGGATGCATCGCGGAATTGCCGCCATTCTTCACGTCTGAGCGCGACGTCCGCGCCAGGTGTCTTGGCGTCCGGCAGGCGATCCAGAAGGTCGAGCATAGCGTCGAGGCGGTCGCGGGCCTCCGAAACAGGCATCTCCGTCAGCTCCGCAAGACGCTTGGCAACTCTGTCCACGGCGCGCTCGAGCCCCCGTTCATCTGCATCCTCTGCGAAGTCTTCGAGGGCGATCTGAATCCGGCCCCACAGGTCTTGCTCTTCTAGAACGACCCGGAAGGTGTCCGACCAAGGCGGTATCGTAAGCACGGAGGCGACATGGGGGAAGTAGAGATTGCTGCTGCCACGTAGCGCCGTCGCAACCTCCTTCGAGGGCGCACCGCAGATCTCACTTGCGTCATCGCCAAGCCAAGGCCGCCTGCCATGACAGCCTCCGAGGAGCTGCTGCGCCTTGGTGAAAGCATCGCGAAGACTGCTTCCCTTTCCGCAGTCGGCGCAATCCACAAAAAGATTGCGAAGGCCGGCACCGCGTGACCGCAACTTTAGCCTACCGCTTCGACGACAGCCGTCCGCATGCTTGTCTTCGATCCAGTCCAGCCACGGAAAATCGTCCAGGTGTCCGCGTTGGCAGATCATCATCAGGCGTGCCGGGACGACATATACCGTCCGCCCGATCCTGCGGCTGCAGGCTTGACAGAAAAGTCCTGCACCGCTTGTTTCTGACGACCATCCACTCTGATGCCGTAGGCTATGACACTCGGGACATTCCTGCCATGTCGGGAAGCGCGCAGCCGGCAGAGCGTGGACGCGCTCGCCGTTTCCGCGTCCAAGGCTCACGGGGGGTTCATATAGCGCACTCACACCAAGTAACCGTTCAAGAACGGGGTCCACTAGTCGGCGACATTCCTCCCGATCCCAAGAATCCAGGCCAAGAGTGACACCAGAGACCGGCGCATTGTTCGCGGCAAGATAGTCCACTACCGCGCCGGGGCCGTGGGTCGAGACCAACTGTGCTCGCCGCAATTCACCCATCTTAGGACCGTTTCCTGTCGGCATTTTAATTTCCTTCTAGATCGATGCGCACCGTCGCCTCCACGCCGCGGAGCGTGTTCGGCGTGGGCGTCGGCCTGCGGGCAGCTTGTCCTGCGGCGCGGCGTTGCGCGGCTTGCTCCATAGACATCAGAAGCGCAGCGTCACCCTTGTCGCTCCACCAAATCGACAAGCCGTCACGGTGGCACCAGCCGTCAAGGTACTTGGTCAGTTCCGCACGGGTCGCAGCGGCTTCGCAGGCTTCCTGCTCACCGAGTTCGCCGACCCGCGACACAATTTCATCAATGATGCGTTCCAGTTCTGGACGCAGTGCCTCCGCCCTGCCTGGAGCCTGCCAGAGCTCGGGATGTCGATGAGCGGCGATGGCGACGAAAGGCGCATGCAGGGCGCGGCCGCGCGCACGCGGCGCGAAGGGCGTGACCGAGGTCGCCTCCACGTCGCGGTATAGAGCGGAATGCCAGGTCGCATGCGTCTCGAAGCGACTCCTGTCACGAGGCCGGTAGGCAGTGAAAAGGCCTAAGACCAGCCCGTCGGTCCGGTCGCGTCCGACCCGACTGGTGGCTTGAATGTACTCGGAGATACCTTTGGGCTGACCGTCGACCACCATCAGGCCCAACCGCCCGACGTCAACACCGACAGAGATCATGTTCGTGGCAAGCGCAACATCAATGGCCCCGTCTGCGTCGTGTCGCTGCTCCAGTTTGCCCAGCGTCTGCCCGATCTGTTCGGAGCCAATGCGACTTGTGATCTCGATCTGGGTGTCGATCGGTCGGGGCGTTTCGTCCCGATACGATGCTAGCCGCCGCATCGTCTCTGGGGTGATGACTTGCATAAGCGAAACTGACCCACCTAGTTCCTTGAGCGAGTTGAAGTACCCTAGAAGAGACCACGCGGCATCGCGTTCGCGGCCGTGCAGGACGGAGGCTGACTGCAGCAGGGATGCGCACACGGCCTGTAGCATCTCGGGCTTGGAGTGCCCGATGGTCGATGCACCGACGTACAGGCGCCCACGCTTATTCGGGTCGGTCTCGACGACGGCGAAGGCGGAGTCGTCGGCGTCGATGCCCGGCGGCGGGAATTGCATCGTCTTTCGGGCGAAAAGCGCACGAACCTGCGATGCGGCGCTCCGGATGGTAGCGGTCGAGCCGATGACCTTGGCCGGGCAGCCGGCGTGGGTAGCCAGGATGTCGATTGCAGTCTCATACAGACCACTCAACGTGCCGAGCGGCCCTGAAATCAGATGAAGCTCGTCCTGCACGATCAGGTCCGGCGGATCGTATATTCCGGTACCGAATAGGGCTGCGGTCTTGTAATTCCGCGCCACCTGCGCGAACTTGTCCGCTGTGCCGATAATCAGTGACGGACGTTCATCGTAGACGTCATCGTCGTTCGTGTAGATCGGCAGGGGCCCCGCCTCGCCAACCTCGCAACCGTCCGTCCCGCAAGTGACCTCCACGCCGTCGCCGACCGAGTGCCAGTCCAGATCTCCGCCGCACGCTGGACAGTTGCGCAGACGGTCGGGACGCCCGACATCTCTCAAAGTCTCTCCATCGAGGAGCTTTGCCGCATCCTGTCGCCTGTTGGGTGTCGTGGACTCTCCTAACCAGAGCCCCAAGGATATTGGCGTGCGAACGGTGTCGAATCCCCGCGCAGCCCATTCGAGATTAGCCGCGCAGGTCATCGCTGCCGCGCGTTCGAATTGCTGTAGCGTCAGGAGACGTAATGTGTAGCGCATGATCGCCGATACACCCCCCCCTTCCTCGCCGCGTTTCAGCCGGCGCGCGAAAATGGTGAAGGCGGTCAGCAGAAGGTATGCTTCCGTCTTGCCGCCACCGGTCGGAAACCAAATCAGGTCCATGACGCGCCGGTCCACATGATCCGGGACAACGGATGAGGCCGCCGAGAGAAGGATGAAGCCAAGCTGGAACGGACGCCAAACCAACGGGTGGCGCTGGTCCTCTGGCTTTTTGCGGTTCTTCCAATCCTGTTGACGCGCCATGGCCGCGTTTGCGAGCTCGAACGCCGACATCAGGGCGGCATCGCCGCGAAGGGCATCAATCCCGCCGCGCATTCTCTTCGCTGCAACCCAACAAGTGTCGAGATGGTTCTTCGCTTGTTTCGCTCTTGCCGCGGACAGGTCCAAATTCTCGAGGCGCTTCGCCGTAGCGTCTATCCAGAGTTCATATGCATCGACTAGCGCATCACAGACCTTCAGCGCCTCCGGCCCTCCCTCTGCCAGCACGCCCGCCGCAAGACGGTCACGGACACCTTCGAAACAGGCGTGACCAGCAGCACTCGTATCCGGGACGCGGGTCGCTGGAAGCCACGCGGTCGAGACCTCCGCGGCCACGTCGTTCCGTGGGCTCCATGTCGCCGCACAGGTGTGCCCCACCGCATATTCGACTGTGTCGCGCCATAGCAGGTCGGACGACCGCTCGTCGGTATCGTCTGCCTCCGGCCGACTGTGCAAGGGGCGCCCGATCAACCGCGAACCGTCGTCCGCCCGGATCGACATGCGGAATTCGAACAGCGCTTGGCGGTTCTGGTCGTACCGGTCGAGCGACTTGCCCGGCTCCGAGCCCTCGTTGTGCACCACGATGGTCACGAGGCGCGCGCTTTCACCCGAATTGCCGTGATCAAACTGCGACTGCACGACAGTCAAATGCAAGCCGTCAAAGCCCTCCGATCCATTCTCGGAGAGGTTCAATTCGTCGTTTTCATCTACCGAGAGAAGCAAGTCCGTGGAAACGGACCGCCTTCGCCATACGCGCCGCGTTCGCGTCGCGCCATCGTCGTCGTCCTCGAGCGGGTCCTGTTCATCCGCATATCGCGCGCCGGTCACCTCTACCACGACGGAGGGAATATCCCCGTTCCGCGTCGCGAGCGCGAAGGACAGCCCCGCGGCGGCCGGCCGCGCCGCGGCGTCGATCCTTGCGGCAGTGTCGGTGTCGGACTTTTCCTCCTTCCCGCCAATTTCGGTCAAGACATCCAGTGTGGTCGACCGATCCTCATCCCCAGTCCTGGACGCCTTCGGAAACAGAATGCCGGTCATGAATGCTTCGGAGGGGATGTCCGGCAGGGGACCAGCCATCGGCGCCGGTCCAATCAGATCCTCGGCCAGCCGGTCGAGCAGCACACGGAAGGGCGCATCGGCTTCGCCAGGCGCATGAAGATTGGTCACGGATGCCTCTGTCGCTTAAAGTTGATCCAAATGAAACCATCGGTAACGGGTGCCACTTCGAGGGTATCGTCGCGGGCAATCGTGCACCAGGCCACCCGGAAGTGGCCTCTGGCGACCGGAACGAAGGGAGCTGCCCGCACGCCGGCACAGATCGATGCGATGTCTCGATCGAAGGTCTCGGAGAAGCGCGCGAGCTCGAACTCTTCGTCATCTTCCGAAAAAAGTCCCCATCCGCCCTCTCTTCGCCAGCGGAGTAGCTGTGCCCGGACAGGTCCATCTGGCCGCGAAAAGACCGTCATCCCAAGGGTGTCGGAGGGCCTCAGCTGTACCTGCACACCGGTTCCGGCGGCCCGCCAATGACGTCCTTTAGTAACGCGCATCGTGCCGGTCTCGGGCGCGACGTAGAGTCGGCGTGTGGCGCGCGTCGCCCCGACATACAGGACCCGCGCCTCCTCGGCAGCCTCAGCATCAGACAGCTCGTCGCGAGGCCCCGGCAGGTGCAACTCGACGTCCTGCGCCTCTCTCCCCTTCGCCGCGTGGATTGTGGATGCGACCTGTCCGATGGACCGTTCAGGGACGGGGCCCCGCCCCGCTCGCACCGCCTCGGCCATACGCGCGGCATCGTAGCGCCCATCAACTAGCGCTACCGCAAGCGCCTCTGCGACGTTCGCCGCTGCGGGAAGGGTCGGGTCGCTCCGGACGACCTCCGCAACCGCGTCGGGACCACGACCGTGCAGCAGCTCCATCGCACATCCCAGCCACGCGGGCGCCAGCTGGATGTCGGCGTCGGAAAGGAGCACGCGCACCCCGACCTCGCCCATGCGCGCCGCATGACGCGCCGCTGCGGCGTGCGACCGGAACAGCGCCAGTTCGGCAACAGGCCGGACCTCCGCAGGCGCGGGCGGCGGCCCATCACTGGTCTCTTGGAGAAGGCCGTGCATCTCCGACAGGGCCGCATGACCGGACGCAGAATCGAGGACGATCCCGCGCCCCTCGTAGGCGAGACGCCGAAGCGTGGATCGACTCGTCCGGTGGTTCCCTCTGAGCTCATAATGTTCGAATCCGGACGCCTTGAGGACCGCGTCCATCGCAGCCGGCCCCTCGCCGCCGGACTCTCGCGCGCGGTAGTCGTAGATCGCCTGCGCGGGATCGCCGAAGACGGTGACGCCGCAATCCCGGGGTAAAGCCCCGATGAGTGTCGTCAACATCTCGCGCCGCGAGCCGACCACGTCCTGGGCTTCGTCTACGATCAGGTGCCGACGGCCATCGATCCACCGCCGCGCGATACGGTCGTCCCGCGCGATTAGCGTTGTTGCCTGCCGTACCGTTCCTTCGTAGTCCGTTCTGCCGATGTCTTCCGTCGCATGGGTAACGAAAAGACCAGCGATCGAGTCGAGCGTGCGAACGTCCACCACTTCCCCGTCGATGACTGGCACACGCCCGAGGAGTTCCGCAACCGCCGTCCGCGAATACGCGATGACCGAGATGGCAGCTGGAGGGAGCCCGGTCTCCAGCAGACGGGCGACGCGTTGCTGGATCGTGAAGGTCTTGCCGGCGCCGGGCCCTGCGACGACAATCGCGCGAGCGTCGGACGGAAGGGCGACGATACGGTCCTGAGAGAAATCCGTCCGAGTGGACTTCGTCAGACCCGCCCATATCCGCAACGGTGTGTTCAAGGCTGTCCTCGCCTCCTCTGACCAGTGCCGCGTCAGGGCTGACAAGCGTCGGACCTGAGCGGGCGCGCGGCCCAAGTCGCCGCCCAGCACCAGCGCTTCTTCTCCGCGTTCGATTATCGCGCGCCAGGCCGAGGCGTCGTCGGACAGCACGTTCTCCGTCTTCCGAACGAACTGTTCGAGCGTGGGAGCCTCGTACCGCCAGGACGGCGATCCCAGAAGATCTTCGAGCGTTTCTACGTCGTCCTTAAGATCGTCGTCCACGTCCGCAGATGCATCGGCAAGGCGCCTCCCTGCGAGAACGCAGTCTGGCACCTGTGCGATGACATAGGTCGGCGCATGGGGTGTGGTGTAGCGAACGACCAGTCCATACCCAAGCAGCGCCGCGAGCGCCTCCTCGAAGGCATCGTCCACCTCCACGCCGACCATCTCGGCCAGATCGGGACCGGTAGAGACGCCAGCCCACTCGAGCGCAGTGACAATGTCGGCCTGGAGCGGCGGCTCCTCTGCTGGTCGGTCGACAACGCCATGTGTCGCGGTTGTCATGTCGAAGGTATCGTCGGAATAAACTTTAGACAAAATAAGGGCTTTCCCAGTCCTGCTCTGCGATGCTGTAATCAAATTCCGTGTATCGATAGTATCGGCAATCGACGTGCAAGACTACGATGAACTCGGCGCACATCTGGAAGCGCGCTACCGCGCTCTCGCGGAAGAGCGGGAGGGAGCGCCGGTCTACGCTATCGAACACGGGCTCGACCTGGACGATGCACGCGCTCTCACCTCCACGGTCGCGCAACGGCTTCGCGCCACGAGAACGATCGGCCCTGGCATCGCCTGGCCGCTGCTCGCGCTGACGGCCGAGATTGGCTACGCTTACAGAGGTCTGCTCTCCGGTTACTGGCCACATTTGGAAGCCGCACTCGGTCTGCCCCTGCCCGCCCGTGAGCGTCAAACGCTCAGCGACCATCACGGTCGCGCGCACCACGCTGTCGGTCTCGCCCGCCCGGACGACACTCCGTTTTCGCGGGTATTTCGCCATATCGCCTGGCCGCTCGCCAATGCGCTGGCCCCCCGCCAGATCCACGCCGGCTTGAGCGAAGCACTCCTGGAGGCTGCCATGCTGGACCCAGCGGATTCCGCCCTAGTCCGGGCAGTGCAGCAAGGCTGCCGGAGGAGCGGCCTGCTTGCACTCGCCGACTGGGCCGCCGGCGAGGCACGCGTGGATACCGTTGCCACCGCGTTGCTCGACGCACCCGACTCGCGATTGTCCCGTTCGATCGTCGACCGACTCCAGCAGGACATGATGTCCGCGGCGCATGTCCGCGACACCCTCGTTCGCGCAAGGGTGCAACGCCGGCAACGCCAGAGGGAACGATCCCGCTCCGCAGGAGAGGTCGAGCCGCGTGGGCCCGAAAACGACGATAGCGCGGCCGCGGTGCCATTCGAACTTCGTGGTGGACTTCGCCTCGGCGCCCGGATCTATGCGGCGGACCTTCCTGTCGTACTCCATGCTCACCGGTCGCTTCGCGTTACGCGACCCGACGCACCCGAGCGCGACCACCTTCTCGCCGGTGAGACCGCGCGCCTCGTTGTCGACAACGGTGCGCAGCTCGTCCTGGAGTACCAAGATGAACGCAACGGGCGGCGCAGCACCAGCGTGAGGTTCACCCGTCCCGACCGCCCCTCTTCCCTAATCTCGGTGCGCCTAGAGCCAGGCATCCCCGAGCTCGCGGACCTACGGAAAGATCGTCTCTCAGTCTTCGCCGCGCTTTCGCCACCGCCCGACGACGACCGCGCTCGGAGATGGCCGCAGGAGCTTCTGGATGTCGAGATCTGTCTGGAACTGCGTATCCCGGGCGCTCCCGCCATTCTCTCCCGCGAAACTGTGCCGACCATCCCCGGTCGGCTTGCCGCAGGTGGCCCCGGTCTCTCCGTCCTCTCGGCAGCCCTGCGCGGATATGAGGACCAGGGCGAGGTGGTACGGGCGGCAACATTGACCATCCGATGGGATGGTGATTGTCGGTCGTTTCCACTCGCCCACCCCGAACCCGATATCCGGTGGTACGAGACCGAGGACGGATGGGGCGCCGCCGCGCCCGACGGATCCAAAGACTTTCTCGTTTGCCGCGTGCCCGCCGACGATCCCTTCGCAGCTCCGGCTGTAAATGTTGATGGCACGGTGGCCCATCTCCTCGTCGTGGACGGGGTTACCGCATCGAACTTCATCGTCGTAGGGCCAAGGCGAATGCGAATAACCGATGCGCGGCCCGCGGCGCCGGACGTTCATCGGCAACTCGATCGTTCGGATGGATGTCCGGGGCTACGCGCCGAAACCAAAGCCTGGCTGGGATGGAGCTGTGCCCGCCCTGTCCACGCCGTGGCTAGATTGCAGGCCTACGGGGCGGCCGCGGCTGCCGAACGCGCCATGGTGACCACGATGTGTGGGCCGGTTTGGTTGAAAGAGGAATCGCGGCCGTCGGACGGCAGACCGTTCCGTGACAGCCTCGCCGAGGCGGTGATCCGCTTTGACCTGGCTGGGGTCTCGGAACTGCGAGAGGTCGGACAAGAAGTCTGCAAGGCGGACCTCGATGCCTTGCCTACAGCGCTGGCCGCCGCTTTCGTCGACATCGCACCCCCCAACGGTCTCAAGACGACGCTCGATGAACAATGGGCGGAGAGGGCTGACGAACTCATCGTTGAAGCTTGGCAATCCCTGGCACCGGCACGTTCGGAGAGGTCGGCCCCTCCGATCGACTTCGAGGCCTACAACGCGCCGAACGCCTGGCAGGGCGCCGTCGCCCACGCGGTCCGAAGCAGCGACCGTCATAGCCTCGCCGGGATGATACTCCCGCCGCGCCTCGCCTCTGCACTTCGTGACATCAACTACCGGACTGTCGACACCCTCGACGTCGCCCGCGTCATCACAGACTTCAGAACTGATCGCGGCGGTCTTGCCCGACAGGCGCGACGGCTCTCCGGAAGCGATCTCCGGACGGCGCTGGCGCTCTGGGTCGACCCGTCGGCCTTCGCAATGACCGACTGGTATCACCTCATAACCGCGCTACTAGAGGACCGGATGACCGCCCGCGCGATCCGCTATGCCTCCCTGCGTCTCAGAACCGCGCGATGGGAGGCCGAATGACGATGAACGCCTACCTTGCGATGGCTCACGGGATTCAGGCGCTTCGCCGGCGGGTGGAACGCGATCGCTCGCTCTTGGGCGCGCTGGGAGTCGCCGCCGACCCCCTGCCTCACCAGATGGCCAACGTCACGCGCCTTCTCGAAGCGCCCGAGCTACGGCATCTGCTGGCCGACGGCGTAGGGCTTGGTAAGACCGTGCAGACTCTGATGATTCTGAATGCTTTGCGACTTCAGGACCCAAACCACAGGACGCTGCTCGTGGTTCCCGACCACTTGATAGGGCAGTGGCTGCAGGAGCTGGCCACCCGCGGCCACTGTGGCGCCGCCTTCGTCGACGGGGACGCCCCCGCAGACGAGGACGACGCCCCGGTCAGGATTGTCAAGCCGTCGATGCTGTCTGCCCATCTGCCGCACGGATCGGAACTCTACGATCTTCTTGTCGTCGACGAGCCGCAGAGCCTGACGGTCGCACAGCGTGATGCGCTGGTCCGCGCCCGACCCTTCGCCCAATTTTTGGCACTGACGGCGACGCCGGAGCTTGGCCGGTCGGATATGCTGCACTGGTTCGTCTCCATGCTGGAGCCCCTTCGCACCGCCACCGAGGACGATCCGCTGGAGATCATCAAGCGAGACGAGACTATGGCCACTGCCGCAATTCAGTCGGCAGACGAAGCCCGGACAGCATTCGAGCGGGACGCGTTCGGCCGCCGTATTTGCCGGTGGTCGCGGGCGGATTGGCCGGATTACATGCCATGCCGCTACTATACGCGCGCCGACGTCCCGACTTTCTCCCGCGAAGCGAGCCTTGCTGCCGCCGCGCGGAAGGTGCTGGCGAACGCCGTCGGAAGCGATCCTACAAGCCGGGCGCGGGCGCTCCATCGTCTAGGCCGGGCGTCTCGCGATGCGCTTGCCGCACTGCCTGACGGTTTCCACCAGATGCCCGAGGGTGCCGATGCGACCATTGGAGACTCTCGGCTGGATGCGCTGCTCGACTTCCTTGCGACGGTCCGCGCGGAAGAGCCCGACGCGCGCATACTAGTGGTCGCTGGAGACAACGACACGATGACACGTCTAGAGCGCACCCTGCCGGCTTACCTCCAAGGGCCCTCAGAGGGCGAGCAGCCAAGTATCGGTCGTCTGGCGCGCAGCGAACAGACCGCGGCCGATGCCGAGGCGGCGATACGGCGCAACGTCGACTCGATCGGCGATTTCGTGAACGGCTCCGACGACATCCTGCTGCTCGGCGACTGGGCTGAATCCGGGCTGAATCTCCATCATGGGTGCCAGAACCTCGTCCTCTTTTCCTGCCCATGGACTGTGCGCAGCATCGATCAGCTCGTCGGCCGTCTGGACCGGCTACGGCCGGGTGCGGCTCTGGCGGCGGAAGCACGAAAGGATCAGGGGCGCATCCGCATCCACGCCATCACGTGGGCCGGTTCGCCCGAAGCTAACGTCGTCGATGGTCTCGAACGACTAGGAGTCTTCGAACGTCCAACGCCTCCGATGAGCGTGGAGCGCGCCGAAAGGATCGAATCACACCTGGGCGCACTGGCAGCGGGTCAGGAAACACAGGCCGCATTGACCGACCTAGCGCTGATGGGTGGGGACGGAACAGGCGAACTGGCGGTCTCCCGCCTCGCGCAGTACGACCCTTACACAGCCGATGCGGCCAGGGCACGCCATCTCGCTATGTCGGAACGCAAGAGCCTGCCAGGCGGGTTGCCGCCATCGCGACCTGAATACGGTGCGCGCGGCCCCGAAGAAGCCGAACTTCTCGCCTGGCTAGAGGCGCTCCGAGCGTCGAGCCTTTTGGACGTGAGGACGGGGCAGAAGGACCAATCGGTCGACGGCGCCCGCTATGGCAGTGCTTGGTACGCAGACTTCGGCGCGGGGATGTCTGGCGCCACGCGACCATTCTATCTGGAGCTGTTCGAGCGTCGCAGCGAGGGCGACCGCCGCGCCAATCCACGATCCGGTCAGGTCGCGTTCCTACATCACCGAAGGCATCTCTCGGACCCTCCGCTCAGGATGGCGACAGACCGCGAAGGTCACGCTCGTCCCCTCCACTTCATCGACCACGGCGACGCGCTCCACGAACAACTTTGCACAACGTTCCTGAACCTGGCGGACGCCGCGGTCGGGCGGGACAGAACACCGGTGAACTCGGTGGGATATCCGCCTGGTCATTCCGCCCTGTCCGACCTTCGCCCGGTCCTCTTGACGGCAGCGGCGTGCAGCCTGTCGCTCCGAGCCAACGACGATGCCTTCGGGGACGGGCTGTTGGAGGGCCTTAATGCCCGCGACGCGCGTCATTTGCGCCGCCACGCCCGCGCCGCGTTGCAAGCCGACGATCGCTGGCTCCGCCTCGCCGCGCCCACCCGGTTGATCCTGGAAGGACTGGCCGTCGACCCTAAGGGGGGCAACCTCGAGCGGCTACCGACGTCCCACATCAAAGCAGTTCTGGACCCACGAGCCGAGACGGGACGTTTGGTCGCGCGTCAACCCGTGACGCTGCCGGATGCCGTCTCACGACTACGGGAAGCCGCAGCACGCAGGCGCCTCAAGGCCTATGCCATCGAACCGCGTCAACCCGATCCCGGGCACGTCGCACGCAGGACCGAACTGGTGACAGCGGAGGCGCAGCGCGCGCAAAGCGAAGCCCGCGCGCGCGCTGCTGCTTTCCGGGCACAGATTTCGTCCGACGAACGGCAGGCCCGCCTCGCCGAGGCACGCGCCATGCGTGTAGAGCGCGAGGCCGAGGCGCTGGCGGCTTTAGCATCGCGACGGCTCGAGAGGATCTTGGGCGAGGAGAAGCCGATCGAGAGGAGGGTGTGGCAGGTGATCTTGATCCCGTTTGAACGGACTTGAACGACCCGGGCCTTTTCGTGGCACGACCAATGAGCGCCAGAAATGTCAGCCCTTGTCACCGAACCAAAACGAGTCGGGTACGGCGGATGCAATGCATCATGAGAATTTTTTGCCCACGATATCGCTATGCGTGCAGCCTGTTTTCATGCGGCTTGTTAGGAAGAACAGTTGTCGCCGAAATCTATGGCGGAAGTTCACGACCTCATGTCCAATTCCATCCAAAATCTCATGCCTTTGAACGATGGAACTGAGATTGATCTATCGTGGCCAAGAGTCCGCTTTTCGCGCATGTGAACCGGAGCGAAGCCTCGTGCAAATTAGGACCTTGAAAGCCGATCCAGCATGCGGTCGATCAAGCTCTTGGCGGCCACCTGGTTCACAGAGCAGTCGTAGATAAGGTCGATGACTTCCTTGTATGCGGCTCGCTTTTGTTTCGGCAGCCCTTCCAAGATGTCACCCTCGGCCCTGGTGGCCTGCAAGTCCACCGCCTTCTCGATCTTGCGCAGCTGTTGTCGCAGGGCGCCTCTCTCCTGCTCCTCGAAGAGGTCAAATTCCGTTGCCTTGCGCATCTCCGAAAGCAGCGTGCCTGTTTCGGCCTTGATTGTCTTGGCATAGCGTTCAGAGACTGCGCCCTGCTTCAGGACATCGAGCCTTTCGTAAACCTTGTCCGCAGCCAATTCGAAGAGCTTTATGCGATTTCGCTTCTGGGACGACACACGGCACTCGCGCGCCACTTCCGCGCCGATCGGCCGAAGGTGAGCCACGATATTGTCCAGATGAGCATTGCTTTCAAATTCATCGCGGCGGCCGTTCGGTACGATGCGCGGATCAAGAATATGCACCTCTCCAACCGACCATGAGCAGAAGCGATCTTCAGGGAAGATCTCAGCGAAAAGTCGGTCATGGCCGATCTGAATATTGCCAACTCGGGCGCGAAGTCCCCGTACCCCTTGCGAGACCGGTATCGCGCCTTGGTAGTCATGATGGATCAACCAACCGACGGCCGCCATTTCACCGTCAATGCCTTCAATCGAAAACGGCTTCAGGCTGTGAAACGCCGATTTCTTGGAATCCGAGAATGCGACCTCGTCGCGGTGAGGTCGGTAGACCGGTGTTTCAGACCCGTTGATGTGGATGTGGTAGGTTCGCCCGGCTCGTCCATGGTTTGCCAGAAGATCGGCTATCTCCCTCCAGTAAGAAAACTCCGGAGAAAACGGGCATGGGCATACTTGGCCGATGAAGGTTTCGATCTCCACCTCGTTTAGCAGACGGTCGTTTGCAATCCGCCGCGGCTTGACGAGCTCGACCTCGAAGAAATGTGCCGGGTAGTCGTCCGACTCAAGCTGCTTCAGAGATACGGCCTCCCTTACAATCGACTGCAAGTCAGTTTCGTCGTCCGTGGAGGCGAGGAGCTTTTTCACGATTCGCCCATCCCAGCGGGCCTCCAGTACCTTGGCTTCCCCTTTGGAGCGCGTGCGGAAGATCAGCTGCTGGACATATCCCAGCGCCGAAAGCCGTCCAACCCCCCGAAACCCTCGAGCATCAGTTCCGCGCTTCCTGCTGGCACCGAACGACATCATTCGCAGCGCAAAGTCAGCGTTGGACAAGCCAACACCATTGTCTCTGATGACGACCCGGCGGTCGATATGGTCCAGATTGACTTCGATGCGCCCGTCAGCAACCGAATGCAGAAGGCCTTGGGCAACCGCGTCGTCGATGGCGTCTGTCGCGTTCTGCACATACTCGCGATAGATCGCGAGTGGATTGACATACATGGAGCTGCTCAGCAGCTCGAGAACATCCTTGCCGACAAACACCTCCGGCTCGTCGAACTGCCGTTCTTCAACTTTTTCAGCTTGGCCCATCATCTGCCGATCCCCAATCACTCACGCAAATATTTGATTTATTTTCGAAATGCTCTTCTTTGAGCCGGCACTGGGTTGTATGTCCTCGTCTGTGAGCGCTGCATCTTCAACGCGCTCATCTTCAGGGACCAGATATGCGCTGATATCTTCAACGCGCCGCCGCTTTTGTGCTTCCCAGATTTTCGCCTCTTCGGCTTTGGACATAGGCACAAAGAAACGCGCGGCTTCTCGAAGATTACCTGGCGCGAGGTCGTTGAGACCGCGCTCGTAATCATTCTTATCTCGCTCGCAGAGATAGCCCGTCAGTTCTGTACGCTCGCCGCTGGAGAGCGAGGACATGACCGATTGGAACGAGTCGAATTCCGCGCGACCGTCAAACTGCTCATACCAGTAGCGATTGAAAATGAAGTGGTGCGGGCGGAGCAGGATACTCTCGAACTCTTCATAAGTGTCACCGAAGGCTTTCCGGAAGAAATCCGGAGCGCCACTGACAATACCATGCGTGGCCTGAAGGATGACCTGCATGGAGCGCAGGTAATAGGGATTCCACTTATCGCCGATATGGCCACGGTCCGGCCGGCTGACAGGCTGATAACGCATCGGGAATGAGAAGATGCGGATATTCAGCTCTTCGTTCAGATCAACATTGAGCCGCATGCGCTCAAACAGATCCTGCGGGCTGTCCTTGAAATTATATAGCATATAATTTGACAGCTCGGTCAGCCCGGCCTCTGCGGAATACCGGATGGCCTGTGAATATGGCTTCTTGACCCCGAGATGGTCAAAAGCGATGCGCAGCGGCTTGAGCGCAATAAGGGCGAGTTGCTGCAGATACATCGGGTCTTTGCACAGGATGCGTGCATCAACGCCCTGGTTGAAATCCACGCGGCGCTGCAGCTCGTATCGCCCGCGCTTTAGTTTTGCGCCGCGTTCGAAACCCAGATCGATGATCTCAGCAATAATCTCCTTGAAGTTGGCCGAGGCAACGACATTGTTGTCCATGAGGATCAAGTCGCGCTTCTCACCATAGAGCTGGCTAACGCCTTCAACGACCTCCGTCAGCGAGTTGGTGTCGCGCTGCATGCCTTCGAGCGCTGGCACGCCGCAGAACGCACACTTGCGGACGCAGCCTCGTGAGGCATAGGTGAAGTAGGCATCTGAAACAGGATACTCGTATTCAATCTGGTCCAGAATACTGTAGTCAGGGACGAGGTCCTCAATCGGCTTGCCGTTTGTGTCTTCGGCATAGAGCTCTTCGTCGAAGGGGTCGAGTTGAAGCGAGGTTGCCGGCGCCTCGCCCAGAAGCCCCTTGATGAACCGGACCCCGCGCCACTTTGGTTCCGAGATATACTTGTCATGCATGAGCGAGGCCGCGATGCCCCCGACAAACACGCGATGAGCCTGCCCGCCGACCAGGTCGAGCGCGTAGTCGATGCTGCGCGCGGTCCGGTCCCACTCGAAAGAAAACAGGGTTGTGATGTAGACTCGGTCCCAGGCGGTTTCGTAGGCTGAAGAATCTTCGCCCTTCACAAATCGAACGTGATCCTTCTTGCCTGCGGGCCCATGGTACTGCGCAATTTTCATCAGCCCGAGAGGCGGATACTTGTTGCGGTACCCCGGTTCGACCAGAAGGATGTTCTTATTCGCCATTCACTGTCTCGATTCAGTTCTTGCGCCACACCATAGAACAGGTCGACCCGCCGATCTACAGCAAACTCGCGCTGACGCCCCTGCCGCCGTGGTCGGCTCAGGCTTACATTTCTGAGCTATTTCTCGATCGCTCGTAGCCGGAAGCGGCGCCGTCAATGCGACTTCGACTTCCCAAGCTGCTCGCGTATTGTTGATATCCTGGCTTCAATCTTCTTGAGCTCGAAATCGATTTTCTGCCTCACGCCAGGATTGTGATCCGCCATTTCATCCAAGACATCGGGCTCGGAAATCCATGTTCTGAAGCGCTTCACCTTGCTCAGCTCGACGCTGTCCCCGCCGGCGTGCTTCGCGTCGGTGAAGGCCTCCTCGATGTCCATGTCTCCTTTGGCGAATTTCTTCACGATCTTCGGAGCCTGACAGATCGTCGGTAACTGA
This sequence comes from Hyphomicrobiales bacterium, assembly GCA_965227875.1. Classification (GTDB taxonomy): domain Bacteria; phylum Pseudomonadota; class Alphaproteobacteria; order Rhizobiales; family JAJFHC01. The sequence goes on along the minus strand of OZ245783.1, from coordinate 2,275,256 downwards.
TCTCGAATGTCGACCGCCCGCACCGCCCCGGACTTGATCAGCCCGACCATCTTGCCCTCGAAGTCAGCTATCTCCTCCCGGGCCTTCTTTATCTTCCGGGACTTCAGGAATTCGTCGTAGTGACTCCATCGCTCACGGTTGTCGTCGCCGTTGTCCTTCATGAACTGAAAAACATCGACGAGGTGCCGTATCTGCTGAGGGCTTACGCCCAACTCGCGAGCCAGGTCGGGGACATCAACTTTCTGGTCAGTGTGGCGCCGATAGACGAATCCGGCTTTCTCATATGGTGCCCAGTCCTTCTTACCCTTGACGTGGTACTGGCCGAGCATCGCGTACACGTCCGCGTCCTGGATGCCGGCCGGCAAAACACGGCAGCGAACCGTGTTCCACTTCGCCGGATCGTCTGAAGCCAGTGACCGATAGGCTGCCAGCCGACTGTTGCCCTCGATAACAACGAAATCGCCATCGCGAACAATGATCGGGTCGATCAGTCCCCCGTTGTCCAGGATGTCGTGTCGGAGTGCGCGGACATGCTCGAGTTTCAACATCGAACGGAATATCGCGTCCTGATCAGGTTCTGCGGTACTCCGGTCCAGCAGCGAGTAGACGCGGGGATTGTCTGGCCAGAACTTCAGTTCTTCGTTCGGGATATCCCGCGAGACCGCAGGAATCTTTTTCTGGCGGATCAGTATGTAGTCTTCGTCCTGGCTCATCTATCTGCCGTCGTCGGATTCAGAATTTCGGTTACCACGCGGCCAAAATCATAGCTTGCGGTGCTTTCATACTCTTCCTGCGTTACATCTGACTGCATCAGCTGTGCCGCGAGCCGCTTTGCCCGCAAAAGGCTGTCGACCCAGGAATCGATTGTGTCTGCGCAGATGAGGTTCCAGATGTAGCAATCTTTTTTCTGGGAGATCCGGTGGATCCGATCCTGCGATTGAAGGTAATCGTCCAAGCTGAATGTCCTGTCATAGTATATCGCGTGATTGGCCACCGTTAGCGTCAACCCTTCTTTGGCAGCGCCGGGCGTCGCAACCAGAACGTAAACACTGTCCTTGTTCTTGAAGTCATCGATAGCGCGGTTTCGCGTCTCGATGGGCAGCTCACCATGGACTCTGACCGCTCCAAACTCGCCCAGCCGCAGGCAGAGCCATTCTGCATTCTGAACAAACGAGGTCCAGACGATGACTTTGCTCCCATCCTCGGTCGCGTCACTTACCAATCGATACAACTCCGAGAATTTTCCAGGCACCTCCTTGTAACTGTCATCCACCAGCGCGGGGTTCGATGTCACCTGCACCAGGCGAAGAAGCCGCTTCAGGACGGCCTCGGCATCATCCTCGGTCAGGATATCGTCCTGCGTGACTTCTGCGCGCGCTTCTTCACGATAGGTGTCGTAAAGCTTTGCCTGAAGGGGGGACATGTAGGTCGAGACCGTGCGGACGATCTTGTCCGGAAGTTCGATGCCGGTCGAGCTTTTGGTTTCGCGAATTGAGAACTCTCTCAACCTGGCGAAGACAGAACCCAGAGCTTCGGCGAGGTCTTTCTGCCGCTCAACATCCAAATGCAGTTCATTGTCGAGGGACAGGTCTGATCTGAAGGCCTCGAAATCTTCGCCAAGTGCCTGACCTCCATCGAGAAAATATACCTGTGACCAGATGTCCTCGGGGCGATTGGCAACAGGCGTTCCTGTCATGATGACCCGGCGCTGAAATCCGTCCCTGAGATCATGGAAGGCGCGGGTGAGCGCCGCCGAGGGGTTCTTGATTTTCTGCGCCTCATCGAGAATCACGCCAACTCGTCGCGTCTTCAGGAACATCTCGAGCCTTTTTTGCTCGGACCTGACCACTTCAAAGTGACCGAGAATTACTCGGGCAGGAGAATTCAGAACGAAGAAATTGTGCTTCCGATCCTGGCTCAGAACGCTTGGTTTAAGGTGTGTGTGTGCAACGAATTCCTGTCTCCAATTCTCGACCAGAGCACGCTTCGTTACGATCATCACCGTGTCGAGAGACTGCTCGGTCAGCCAGTGCAACAGCAGGTCGACCGCGATCTTGGTCTTGCCAAGGCCCTGCTCGTGAAACAGCGCGGCGTACTCCAGGTCTTTCACGGCCTCCACAGCATCCAACTGATAGGGGAAGGCGTCAAATCTGGCCGAGAGGTTGAGGCGTGGATCCGGGCGAAGCATCTCAGTATTCGATATCTGTTGTCAGTATCTGCACCTTAACGCCTTCGTGATGACATCCCAGCTCCCGTACCAGTGTCGTGGCTGCAGGCTTTGCCAGGGTCGGGACCACGAGATAGAAAAACGCGGCGTCATAGAGCGCGAGGTAGCGCAAGAAGGTCCCAAGTTGACGGCGGGACCTGGCCGATATCAGATCACGGTGCGTCTTGGCTTCCCCGATCACCACGAAGGTGCGCGGTACGTCCTCTGCATAGAGGTCCGGTAGATAATTGCCGATCCTCTGAGGGCGTTCCCGGCCGCACATCTGATCATCAAAATAGAGCGCAAGATTTCCACCACACCCATGCTTCCTTGTTACAAAGTCAGTCAGGTGCGTGACTAGGAATGCATGTTCGTTGGATTCGCCCGACATCAGACATCGCCAGTAATCTGTGCCTGAAGGAAACGAAGCGCATCCATAGCAGCTTCGATGTGGCGCAATGTCGATCCGTCATCTTCCTTGAAGGATCTCAGCTCGGCCATGGAGGTCTGGTTTGCCTTGCTTTCGAGCGCGGCAGCCAGTTGACCGATCGTTGCTTTTTGCAGTTCAACATTCTCGGTTTCACGATCGAGCGCTTTGATGGCCATCTTTATACCGTCTTTCAGGAAAATCGCCTTCGCGTTCTTGTCCTTCAGCACGGCGGGAAGCTGTCTGACCTCCTGCAGCGTGTTTATGCGTCTGTCCTTTATCCATTCGGCGAAGTCGATCCCGGAGAAGCCATTTGTCAGAATGGCTTCCTGCACACGCGGGCTCTGGTACTCAACAAAACCTGAAAACCGCTCGGCATCAAATTCGCCGGGCTCGCAAAGCGGCCGATAGAGCTCCTCCATATCCGCATAGGCCTGGATTGACCGGGTAACATCGCGTTGGTTCCCGCCACAGAGGGCAACGATCCTGTCAAGCGGCATGAGTTCCTTGTTCTGAAGCTCATGCAGATAGCGTGCCTTGGAGTAAGCGTCCCACGGTCTCGGGCCAACCAGATGAGCCTGTAACCTGATGGCATCAATGCTCTCGTTCTCCAAGCCAGTGTGTACGAGCGCCGGAATCCTGGACCAGTCTCCTTTCGCTCCTTTCTTGTGAAGATCACGATAGATCCAAAGGCGTGTATTGCCCTCGATGCAAACCAGCGAACCATCGGCCCGTTTGTCCACAATGATGGGCTGCCTGATGCCTCTGTTTGCGATAATGGACTCACGCAGGCGCGATGGCGTGGTTGTGTCAGCCAGCGCAGACGGCGAATCGCTCGAAGGCGCGTTTAAGGCCAACCCAATGTGATGATCACCAATTTCGGTTTCATCGTAGATCTCCAGAAATCGGCGGATCCTCGGGTTGCTTGTATCAAGCTGAATGTTGTCAATTGATACGTTCTGAAATTCACCTGAAATCATCGTCTTCTCGCCTAAACATCGACAGTCCCCTCTGAGGCCTCGCTATTTGCTGAACACCCCGCCAGTTCAGTTTGTGCTGTCTGTTCTCAGAGTCAACGCGGCGAGGGGCCGCTTCATCCCGCCTTGTGTGAGTTCACGACCCCAGCCTCATCACTGCACCCGGGAACAGGACTAACTTATAGACACGGTCAAACTGGGGAGCAGGTTAGCGAGAACATGCCGGTCAATTTTATAATTTTTGAGCCAAGCGCAAGCAGTTCACGTTTCGCTAATGATTGTACGCATTGTTTGCAGCATTTTCCGCAACTGAGCCCTCTCGGCAATCGCAATGCGTGTCCAGGTGCCGTACCTATATCGACCGTTATCCTCGCCCCTTGGTGCGCCAGTAGAACGCCCTCCATGCATGCGGCATCGACCGTTGGCCATTGCCGGCGCCAGGCAAGCAGTCCCGCGCCTCGTCCTCGCCCCGCACCTGGGCGACCTGTGCATGGCATAGGTGTCGCATTCGTCGCTTTGCATGGGGTTGATCGTATTTTTCATTACTCCCCCCTTTTTCGTCCTCCAGCGTCGATATTACCAACCATGGCCGCACCACCAGCCTGCACGGTGACATGTTCAACCGTGACGGTCTGCTTGCCGCCTTGGCGCAGCTTCTGAAACCGGCTCGTGAGCCGGCCGGTCATGTCCATGAACTTGAGAACGAACTTCGTACGCTCAATGGCGTATGGCGCGCACCCGGAATGCGACGACATGCGCAACTGGCGGATCGTGTGAAAGTGGGCGACGGCGATCTGGACGGCGAGTAGCGCCTCCACGGATCCGCGTGGCTTCATCTCCCTAACAAGTGCAAGTGCGCCATTGATGTTTAAGAGATCCTCCCGGGCGCCGGACTGCAGAGCCTTGATCAGGTCTTGGAGCAGCACGTCGGCGGCAACCGGCTCATCGACACCGAACACGTCCCGCAATCGTGCGTTCCAGTCGGCTGCGTGCTGGCTCGAAGGCACCAGCATGAAATCCTGGTCCAGCGAACCTTCCTTGAAAGCCAGTCTCGGGGCGGTGCCATAGCAACTCCGTTCATTGCAGTCCGTTGCAGAGCTGGCATCGACAATCGACTGCCGTCCGTTCGAGTTCAGCGGCTGAGTGCTGACAGATTTGGATTCAACCTGATTGGTCATTCCGCAGCCTCGCTACGCTCAGCTTTGTGACGAGCAGCCCGCAGCCGCTCGAGTTCCCGGATCACATCCTCAGGCATGACGGATGTCCCCCGCAGTTCCTGATCGATAAGCTTGTCGGTAATCTCCTCTCCAAGATCGCAAAGGCAACGCCATGCCTCTTCTTCATTCTGAAAACGTCCAACAATCTTACGCTGTGCCTCTTGTCTTGCCGCGAGCCTGATCCGATTGAGCGCTGCTTCCGATTGCGGATTTGATTTGTCCCAATCGGGTTTGGGGCCGAGGGGCGTGTTCGTCCCAGCGTTGGATGTGGAATTTTCATGCAGACGAACAGGTTGGATGTTGGAGGTTAGATTCTTTTTCTTAGATTCTTCAGTTGTATCCTCGGAACAAACGTTCAGGCTTTTGGAACGCTCATTCAGGTTTTTCTCCAAACCTGAGGAACAAGCGTTCCGGTTTTCCTGGAACGAACGTTCAGGTTTTTCGGCGCTCACTTCCGTATCGATTATTTCGGTTTCCGACCGCTCATGGGTGTCTGCCCGGCTCCAAATCGGCCGATAGAGATTCGAGATCTGCCGTCCCTTGCCCGACCGAATTGCAATCCACCCCTCTTTCTCCAACAGCCGGATGTAGTTGCTTACGGCCCTTTCGGTGCAGTCCAGTGCGTCAGCCAACGTTTGCAGAGACGGCCAGGCTGCCCCTCCTTTTTCGCTATTGAAAAATCCGGCTAGCACGTAAAGGCAAGCGAATGCCTTCCTGATCTTCTTGTCACGAACAGCGGCGGCGAGAAACTTGTGCCGCATCCGATAGAATTCACTCCGGTCTAAGGCATCCGGTGTTTGGCCGTCGAACCTCGTTCCCATCAGGTCGGCTCTGACGTGCTCGTGCGCGTCCGTGCCAGGAGCCACTCGTCGAGCAGTTCGCGGTTATAGAGGACGATGCTGCCAAGCTTCGTGAACGGCGGACCGTTGCCGGTGAGCCGCATCTTTGCGAGCGTGGAACTCGCGATCTTGCTGTGCGCCTCCGCCTCCTTCGGTCGCAACCAAAGCGCGGACAAAGACTGATTGTGATCGATCTGACTGCCGGACTCGGCATTCGGCGCCTGATCTGCGACCTCGACGGGGCCCGCTTTCACCTTCGTGAATTCGACGACACTGTTGGGGCTGTCATGTTCCTTATTCATGATGTCCTCGGCAATTGCCTGCACTGAGAGGACATCAACGGAGATCAGATCGTGAGTAGAAAGTAGCCGACAAAACTACTCTTTTTATTGTGGCCCCTTTTTCAAGAACTCCTCCACCCGTGCCCTTGGGCTCTTTTCCGACAGAAATTGCGCTTTCAGCATCTGAAATTCCCGGGATTTCTGTGCGCTCGCTGGTTCTCGCCGGTAGCTGTTTCGCCAGTTGATAATAGTTTGCGCACTAACGTCGGCAATGCCAAAGCCAGGCCAACGGTTTACATGTCTAGCGATTTGAGTCGCCGCGTCGTCGCGGCGATCGCCAAGTTCCCTAAGCACCTCAAGGCAGACTGCAGCAAACATCGTCTGCCAACTGTGTAGTGTCGAGCGACCTCGCTTCTGCGAGTTTGGATCCTTGCTCAGAAGGTGCGGGGTGATTCCTCGTTCGAAATCCATCAATGCGACACGAAGGTGCTGAAACGGCACGGCATACTCTGGCGAAACATTGCAATCGTGGAGCAACCGAGCCAAGGCAATACACGCGATTGCTACGCCTTTTCGACCGCCATCATGATCTGTGGGTGGCCATTCAACCCCCCCATCAGCGCCGGTTTTCGTACGTTCGTCGTCTGTTTGCCCTGCCGCGTCATAGACAAGTTTCGCGTATGCAAGTTGCCTCAGGAACTCCGTAAATTCTTCGTCGCTGGGTGTGCGATGCTTCTCCTCATCATCCGGTTGTGAACCACTCCTTTCACGTTTGCGCTGATCCACCGGGGAAGGGTCCGATTTGTCACCCATCGTTCACTAAAGCCTCGCTGCTGGAAGATTACATTCTACGTCTGCTGCCGCTGATTTTTTGGCTCCGCACTGAGCTGAGCGGGCTCATCAGGCTCCACCACGGATAAGCATGCGCGCGAACTCATGACGGCCTCGATCTGACTTGAAATGCGGTCTGCTGCGACCTTTGCCGGATCATCGGCCAGGTGTGCATATCGCGAGGTTGTCTTGGGGTCCCGGTGACCAAGCAACTTGCCCACGATCAAGAGGCCCATGCCTGCGCCGGCGCCCACACTCGCGAACGAATGCCGGAGATCATGAAGCCGTACGTCATCGAGACCGGCACGCGCACGAATGCGTTCCCAGAATTTCGGTAGCCCGACAAGATGGCTTCCCGGCTTGCGCCCGATGAACACATACCCGTCGGGCTGATAGCGCGGGAGCTCTTCGAGAAGCTTGAGCGCGGGTGCACCGAGGGGGATCGTCTTCTCTCCCGTCTTGGAGTCTTCGAGGCGAAGGCAGCATCGCTCGAAGTCGACGTGGCGCCACTTCAGAGTGAGAACCTCGGATTTTCGGCATCCGGTAAAAACCAACAGGCGCAATGCAGCCACCGCCATAGGATTGGCGCCAGCGGCTTCTGCCAGAGCCAGTTGCTCACCGAGCCGCGCCAGTTCCGCTTCCGACAGGAAACGATCGCCCTTGCGATCAGGAAAACGTTTGACGCCGCGCACCGGATTGTCGTCTCGCAATCCTTCCGAAACGGCAAACGAGAGAATTCCTCCCAGCAATCCCACAGTTCGCGTCGCGGTCCCCTGGCCGCCAGTCACACGGGCGAGGCCATGTTTTACGGTCTTCACTTTTGCAGCCGACTTGCCGGTCGCCACGTCGCGAAGAAAACGCCGGACGTCGTTAGAGGTCAGGTCCTTGACCTTCTTCTTGCCCAACAGCGGTTTTATGTGGCGATCGATGCGGCCGCGGTCCGTAGCGATCGTGGATGCCTTCTTCGACGCACACCCATCCTCAAGGTAGCGATCGCAAAGCTGCGCGACCGTGATCGCCTTGCGTTCCTCGTCTATCTGATTGCGCTTCTCGGCCGCTGGATCCCGCCCGTACTTTACGTCGCCTCGAAGTCGTTCGGCCTGGGTCCGGGCTCTGTCAGGCGTCCAGGGGTCACCGTGGTTGCCAATCGTGACGCGCGAAGGCGAGCGACGGCCAGGCCAGCGATACTGGAAGATGTAGACCTTCTTCCCGCCGCGCGTGATCTTCAGGCCGAATCCCTTCGTCTCGGTATCCCAGATGAAGGTGTCCCGATCGCTCGCACTGGCGGCATCGACCACCCTTTTCGTTATCTTTGCATTCACGTCCGGCACCTCCGAAGTGATTGCTAGCAATCATATAGCAATCACCAGCAATCAATCCAGCGGCAACGAGCGGAAATACCTATTCTGTAAGCCATTGATTTTTATGAGTTTGAGTTACCAGATATCACGAGCGGAACCCCCTATTACCGCCCTCCGAAGGCAGAGGTCACAGGTTCGAATCCTGTCGGGTGCGCCAATAAATTCAAATACTGATAGATTTTGATTGGTTGGCTGGTTTGCGCCACCAATCACCAGAGACGCCCTGATTATCACCTGGCTCCACTGCAAACGCCCTTTCCAAGAGACAAGCTTTGGAGTGGCGAACGGCATTGCCCGGCGATACCGTGACGCATGCCAACCGCTTTCAGACCCGCGCACGCTTTCCTCGTTGATATGAACAGGACATCGTCCGTCGCGTTGAAGGCCATGGTGTCGCGCGTGACACCTGCCCAGGTGGTCTGTGTGGGCATGGCAATGTCTCCGCCGGCTCCGGTCCTGTCGCGGATCCTGCGCAAGCACTTTTCCGACGGCGTCCGGGCTTGTTCGCCTGCCGAAGCTGTTGCCTCGGCGGACCTTGGCGTGTTGTGGACGGTTGGTGCGGAGTTCGAGGTCGCGCTCGACCACGCGTTTTCCGCTGTCCGTGGACCGCATGCGGGCCAATCCATTTACCTGTACGTCCCCTGGCGGCCTCCCCCGGATGTGTCCGAACGGGTCGACGCACCCGTGAAATCCATCTTCATGCCGGGCGCTCTCGTGCGGGCGCTCGCGCCGCGGCACGCGGCCTGCCAACTGGCCGAGCTTGTCTTCCATGCGACGGTCACGGGCCTGTGGGACATGGCTCCCCGGTGCACGGCGGAAGTCCATGTCATCGGCAGACGCGGGGCGGCGGGCGATCGGGCCACCAAGACCAGCGCCGAACCGGCCGCCGTTCCCCAGCACGCGATCGCCATCCCCCATCGCGGCGACGGCGCGGATCTCGCCGCCTGTCTCGACCATGTGGCGGCGGCGAAGTCGGACCAGGGCCGCGTCCTCGTCGGCATCGACGAGGACTGGGGCGCCCCAATGTCGGCCCTTGCCGCGGAACACGAGGCGGTCCGCTTCTACCGCAACCCGTCGCCGCCGGGCGGTCCATATCGCGTGGTCCGCGGCCTGCTTGAACACGACGACGCGGAATTCTTCGTGTTCCAGGATTCCGACGACGTGCCGACCCGGGACCGGCTCCGGCGGCTTCTCGGCCATATGCAAGACCGCGGCCTCGACCTTGCCGGCTCGCACGAATTGCGCGTGGATGCGACCGCCCTGCGGGTCTTCCCGGTACGGTATCCGCTCGACGTCAACGCCGCCCTCGATTTGGACGCCGGCTTTCCGCTCCTCCATCCCACCTCGGCAGTGCGTGCGGCGAAATACCGGCAGGTCGGCGGGTTCGGCACGACGCGCCGCTACGGGCACGACACGCAATTCCTCCTGCGGGCGCATTTCGACCTCAGGATCGGCAATGCGGACGCGTTTCTCTATGTCCGGAAGACCGCCTCGACGTCGCTCTCGGGCGCGACGGAGACCGGCCTGCGCTCGCCGGTGCGGCGCGCGATCCTGCGCCGGCTCAACCGGCATTTCCTGGAGGTGAAGTCAGGCGGACTCGACATCGAGGCGTCCCTGCTCGCACCCAGACACAGGGAGGACGAGGATGACCTCATTCCGATGCCTCCTCACGAGCCTGTCTCGTCGCGGTAACGCGCCACCCATTGGCGTTTTTCCGGCGTCGACTGGCGATCGAGCGCCGGTACGGCAACCGGGACCGCATCCGGGCCGACCTGAAGATGCCGCGCAACGTCTCCGACAGCCGCACCGGGGTCCTCGACAAGGCTTTCGTAACGCACCCTTTTCGGCACGACACCCAGGGAAACGAAGAACCGGTCCCAGGACCGGCGCTGATCGCGAAGGCGCCGGAGCCTGAGTTCGATTTTCTCGCGGTCGTATGCAGGTTCGCGCTGCGCATGCGATGCACCGTGAAGGCTGGTCCAGCCGCCCGTCTGTTCGGCGATCTCCCAGGAGACCGCCTGCGCGACCTCATCCTCGCGGTAGACCTCGATGAACCGGGCCGGCTCGAAACCGGACAACCCGCCTGCGAGACGGGACAGAAAGACCATGTGATCGAAATGCAGCTTGAGCGCGAAGACGCCGTTTGGCCCGGTTCTGGAGGCCAGCAGGCACTCGCGATACTCGACGAGATTCCGTGCGCCGAGACGGGTGCACATCTGCAACATCACGGAATGGAAGTTGTAGTATTCGTGCGGTGCGCCGAACGCGCCCGTCTTCCAGAGTTCAGCACACAGAAACGTGCTGCCCGACCGCGGGGTGGCGCAGATCATGACGAATTGCGTCGGCGTGCCCGCCGGGGCAAAATCAAGCGCCTCGCTGTTAAACGGATGAACGGATGACATTTTTCCGGACCGCATTTCCCTCGCATGCTCCAACCATCCAGATAGCACATCGCGGCCGCGGAACACGACCAATGTCGATGGTCCAATGACACGGCGGGAAGATCACGACCTCGTCACCGGCCGCGGCAACTTCACGGCCGATACCCTGCCGGACGGCTCCCTCCACGCGGTGTTCGTCCGCTCGCCCCATGCCCATGCGCGTATCCTGACCATCGACCGCGCCCAGGCACTGGCACAGAGCGGGGTCGAACATGTGTTTACCCACGACGATATCCGGGCCGCGCGCATCGGGGGCATTCCCGGACCCGCGCATCTCACCGACGAGACGGGCAGCCGGCCGATTATCCCGCACTGGCCGGCGCTTGCGGATGGACGCGTCATGCATGTGGGCCAACCGGTGGTGCTCGTTGTCGCAGAAACCGCGGCAGCGGCCCTCGACGGCGCCGAGCGGATCAGGGTGGACTACGACCCGCTGCCCGCGGTCGTTTCACCCCGGGACGCCACCAGCGAAGACGCTCAACGGCTGTGGCCCGAAGCGGACGGCAACCGGGCGATCCGCTGGACGTTCGGAGACGGTGATCGTGTCGCCGAAGCGCTCGCAAGTGCACGTTACGTGGTCAGGACAAATGTCGCCCAACCACGGATCGCGCCGGTGACGCTGGAGCCGCGCGCGGCAATCGCGCGGTACGACGCGGAGCGGACGCAATATCATCTTCACGTGGGATGCCAGGGTGTCTCGCGCCTGAGAACAGCCCTCTGCCAGGTCATGAGGCTGCGGCCGGAGGCGATCGTCGTCAGCTGCGACCATGTCGGCGGCGCCTTCGGATCCAAGACGCCGGCCTATCCCGAGTATCCCGCACTGCTCCTCGCCGCCAGGGCAAGCGGACGGCCGGTCGCCTGGGTTTCGTCACGCAGCGAGGCATTCCTGAGCGACAACCAGGGGCGCGACTGCGAGGCCAGCGGGGAACTCGCCCTGGACGAGCGGAAAAGAATCCTGGGCCTGCGGGCGCGTGCGACGGTCAACATGGGCGCCTTCCTGACACCGGCCGGAGCCTATACGGCCTGCGTGAACTTCGCCCGCAGCCTCGCCGGCATGTACGTCACGCCGGTCCTCGATGTCGAAGTCGAATGCGTGTTCACCAACACGGTCCCCGTAGGACCCTTCCGTGGGGCGGGCCGGCCGGAGGGTACCGCCCTGCTCGAGGCCCTGATGGACGCGGCCGCCCGGCAGACGGGCACTGCGCCGATCGCGTTCCGGCAGGCCAATCTCGTCACGAAAGGGCAGATGCCGCACAAGGCGGCGAACGGTCATGTTCTCGATAGCGGGGATTTTGCCGCCCTTTTCGACGTGGCCCGCCGCGAGTCCGACCTCGACGGCGTGATGGGGCGGATCGAACGCTCGCGGCTGGAGGGCAGGCTGCGCGGCGTGGGCGTGGCCGGTTTCGTCGAAGTCGCCGGAGGCGTGCCCACCGAATGGGCGGCCTGCCGGTTCAATGAAGACCGCACCGTCACGATCGACACCGGAAGCCAGGACTCCGGCCAGGGACACCGCACGGTCTTTCCGCGGATATTCGCCCGGCAACTGGGCATCGCGGAAGAGGACATCACTCTCGGCAACCGTAGCAGCATGTCGCTTCTCCAGGGGGGCGGCACGATCGGGTCCCGAAGCCTCGTCGCCGCTGGCGGAGCGCTGGTGGCACTGGCCGAGCGCATCGTCGAAACGGGCCGCGAGATCCTGTCAGAAATGTACGCGGCGAGCCTCGACAAGATCACCTATGACGAGGGTGTTTTTCGCATCGTTGGCAGCAATGTCGCCGTCGGCCTTTGCGACCTCGCCAATGGCAGCGAAGAGGCGCGACGCAGGCTTTCGATGACCGTGCGGGCGGACACGGCACTGACCTTTCCCAACGGATGCCACGTGGCGGAAGTGGAAGTCGACCCGGACACCGGCGCCGTCATGCTGGACCGTTACTGCGCCGTCGACGACAACGGAACCGTCATCGACCACGCCATCGTAGAGGGACAGATGCACGGCGGCATCGCCCAGGGCGCCGGTCATGCGCTGCTGGAGCAGGTCATCTTCGACCCGCACTCGGGGCAGATGCTCAACGGGTCCCTGCTCGACTATGCCGTACCCCGGGCGACAGACATGCCTGGCCTGCATGCCGTCTCGCGGCCGACCCGGTGCCAGACAAATCCACTCGGCGCCAAGGGGGCGGGCGAGTCCGGCACCACCGGCGCGCTGGCGGCCGTGACCGGCGCGGTCCGGGACGCCCTGGCCCGTGCCGGGGCCGGGGAACCGGAGCCCCCCTTCACCGCGGAACGGATCTGGCGGGCGTTGAACGGACGATAGGGAAACCGCCGACGCGTGATCCTCACCGCCGTCTCAGAGGAAGAACAGCTTGTTGGTCAGTCCCGAAGAGACACGGCCGAGATTCTCCGCCGCACGTTGCGCGTTGTTGAGGTCGTGGGCGAGCACGGCCTGGGCGTCGCGGAAGATACGCTGGATCGGGTGACCGGTTCTCAGCCCCGTGCCGCCGATGAACTGGAAGGCGCCGGTCACCGCAGCGGTGCAGGTCTCCGCGATCAGGGACGCGTTCATGCGCAGGCGGGCTCGCTCCTCCATGGTGATCGCCCGGTCCTCCTCGTGGATCCTCTTCAGGTCCGCACAGGTGCTGTCGAGCAGCAGACGGGCGATCAGTATACGGTTCCCGGTTTCCGCCAGTCTTTCGTGGGCAAATGTGTTGCCGGCCTGGTTGCGCGGTCCGGACGAGGTCTTCGACCGAATGAAATCCCGCAGGACATCACGCGCCGCTTCCGCGAGGCCTATTGCCGGCACCGACACGGCGAGCGAGGTCATCAGTCCTGTTGGATACCGGTAGACCGGGGAGGCGGATGCCGCATCCACGGGCCGGCGCAGAAGAAAGGAATCGAAGCCGGAAGCAAACCTGTGTTTCGGAACGATGGCGTCCTCGACGACGACCGTGTTGGTGCCGGTTCCGGCGAGTCCCGCCGCATGCCAGGTGTCCTCGACCCGGAACTGAGCGCGTTCGACGAGCGCCATGTGCTCGACGGCCAATCCGCCGTCGGACGTCGCCGGCAGGTTGACCGCGAGATAGGCCCAGCCGCAATGATCCACCCCGGACGAAAAACTCCACCGTCCGGCGATGCGGTATCCGTTTTCGGTTTCCTCGGCATCTCCTTGTGCCGGATGCCCGGTCGCGATCAACTCGCTCTGCCCGCCACCGTTCGATCGCCAGACTTCATTCGCGGCTTGTTGCGGGAAACTCGCCAGACGCCAGACGTGGACGCCAAGCAGGCTCAAGACCCATCCGCTCGACCCGCAGGCCCGCGAGATCTCGGTCACCACGTCGAAAAAATCCCGCGGGTCGCATTCAGCACCGCCGTAGGTCCGGGGTTTCAGCATTTCGAAAAAACCCGCCTGACGGAATTCGGCAATGGTTTCCGACGGCACACGTCTCGCCGCCTCGCAGGACTGGGCCCGTTCGGCGATGCGCGGCGCCAGTTCCCGGGCCCGGTCGAGGAAGTCCGTCACTCCGTGCCTCCATGACGGTCGCCACGTTTCGCCGAAAGGGCCAGCAGACAGATTATCGTAGACACAACAGACTCCTAAGCAAGCTCGCGATGCGCTAGAACATGCGTGGAAGAGTTGTCATCGAAGAGTTGAGAGTGTCAAGCCAGCCGGAATACGATCTCCCCGTCGCGGGTCGGACCGACGTCGTCAGACGGGACGATCTCGGCCTCGCCACACCCTATGCCGCACCGGTTTCCGAGCGCCAGTGCACCCTCGCCGGGATGTTCCGAGATCTTCTTTGCATCGACAGGGCCGGCCTTCACGACGACTTTTTCGAACTGGGAGGAGACTCCATGTCGGGCACGATCCTTCTCCTGGATATCCAGCAGAGTTTCGACGTCTCCCTGCCCATCGAGATCCTTTTCGAGGGCGCGACCGTTGCTGTTCTCGACCGCCGCATCGCAGACCTGGCGGCGCGGGGCTGAAGGCAATGCTGGTCCCCATCAGACGCGATGGTTCCGGCCGGCCGCTCTTCATCCTGCATGGCCTTCACGGCCAGTGCACCTATGCCAGGAAACTCGTCGATCACTTCAGTGAAGGGTATCCGGTCTACGGCATTCAGGCGCGCGGCATGAACGGAGAGAGTGCACCCAATCACGCCATGGACGACATCGCCCGGGACTATGTGGAAGAGATCCGTTCCGTTCAGCCACAGGGTCCCTACCGGTTCGGCGGCTATTGCGCCGGGGGCATGATCGCCATCGAGATGGCCGACATTCTGCGGCGCGAAGGCGATGCCACCCAGGTTATCGTCCTCATCGATCCGCCGGCGGCGCCGTGGGGCATTTTCGGCGATGTCGACCCTGACGAGATGGGCAGCGAGGAGGATGTCTCTCTGTGGAATTCCAGGCTCGATACAGCGCTTGCGGAATATGCCGGCAGGCGGGGCATCGAACCCAAAAACATGATGCTCAGCCGGATGCGCGAAAACATGTACGCCGCGAGCCGGGCAATCCGGGCGGCGCTCGTCAGGCACAAGCCGCGCCGGACGGAGGTGCCGATCCGCATGATCAGCAACACCACGCGCGCGCGCCTCATCCGCGATCCGCATTCGGCATGGAGGCAGTACATCGCCGCAGGTTCGCTTGACGTCCTGGAGCCCGGTGCAGACCTCCACCAGGACCTGATGCACGGTAACCCAAAAGAGATCGCAGGCCTGTTCGAACGTGCACTGATGATGTAGGACTTCGGTGAAACCGGTTCATGAATTCGCAAGCCCTGAGGAGATTTAAATTGCGTAGTATCAAGAGCTTCGTCATCGCGGGGGTGGTCGGCACATTCGCGGCCGGATCGGCCCTCGCCAACCCGATCAGCATCGGCTCCGGCGGACAGCAGACCACGAACTACCGCCTCGCGGCCGCCATCGCCACGGTCACGGCTCGGGCCAGCGGCAAGGATATTCGGGTCGAGCCACATGGCGGCGCATCGCAGGTCATTCCACTGGTCGGCAACGGCGAGATCCAGTTCGGCGTAACGAATGTCTTCCAGGTGACCCAGGCGCTCAAGGGCACCGGGCCGTTCGACGGACGTCCGTCGAAGAACCTCCGCCTCGTTGGCGTATTGCATCCGTTTCTCATCGGCTACATGGTGCGCGACGATTCCGATATCCGGTCCATGGCAGACCTGAAAGGCAAGGCGGTCCCGACCCGCTTCAAGGCGTTCAAGGCCGCGCATACGACCACGGTGGCCATGCTGGCGAATGCCGGGCTCGAACTGGGCGACATCACCGAAGTTCCCGTCGCCGGTCCCGGGCAGGCGCGCGAAGACCTCGTGCGCGGACGGGTTGTGGCCGCGACCGGTGTCGTCGGTTCGGGCAAGACCGCGGAAGTGGACAGCAAGATCAGGATCCGGTTCATCTCGCTCGATCCGGACAAGGCCGCGGTTGACCGCATGCGGACGCATTTCCCGACGTCCTACGTCAAGGAGATCGAGCCCCGTGATGGACTCGCCGGCGTATCGGAGCCGACCTACGTCATGGCCTATGACTATGCCGTCTTCGCGTCGACCGACACGTCGGACGAAGACGTGTACGCGTTGACCAAGGCGCTCTACGAAGGCCAGTCCGACCTGGCGAAGATCCAGGGCGCTTTCAAGGGCTTCGTGCCGGCCCGCATGTACCGCGCAGCCGACGTCGACTACCACGAAGGAGCCAAACGTTTCTTCGAGGAAGCCGGCCTGTCCGAGACGTCGGACTGATGGTTCCGGAATAGCCGTTCCCCGCCGCCGGGATGGACCACGCAACACAAAGCACCACACGGTTCCTTTCGGCGGCAGGCACGGTCACGGCGGCCCTCATTCCCCTGACCGTGTTCGCATGGTCGGTCGACCTCCACCGGATAGCGGGGCTGCCGCTGTTCCGCGAGCAGATGCTTCTGACCGTGCTCGGCCTGGCCGTGACATGGTCGTTCCTTACCGATGCCGCGGCGACAGGTGGCGCCCGGCGGACGGTCAATGCCGCTGTCGCGGCAGGCGTCGCCATTCTCCATCTCCACGCGGCCTACCGCTACCCGGATCTCTTCGACCGCTTTTACGAACCCGGCCTCTACCTCCCCGTTCTGTCGGTATTGCTGATTTCCACCGGCCTCGAAGCGCTGCGGCGGCGCGCCGGACTTCCGCTCTTCGTTCTCTCGGTGATCGCCGTCGCCTACGGCCTTGCGGGCCATCTCCTCAGCGGATCCTTCGCTGCCCGCTATGTCCCGTTCGAGAGGCTCAGCGTCTATCTCGCCTTCGATCCGAACGGCATCCTTGGCTTGCCGCTGACCATTTCCGCCACGGTCGTGGTGGCATTCGTGCTGTTCGGCCAGACCTTCGCTGCGGCGGGCGGCGGGCGCTATGTGGCCCACCTGTCCGACCGGATCCTTCGTAACGCACGCGGCCGGTCGGCCAAGATCTCCGTGGTGGCGTCCGGGCTTTTCAGTTCCATGTCCGGCAGTGCGGTCTCGAACGTCGCGTCGACGGGTGTCATAACGATTCCCCTGATGCGCCGCGCCGGCTATCCCGCGCACAAGGCGGCCGCCATCGAGGCCGTGGCCTCCACGGGCGGTCAACTCGCACCCCCTGTGATGGGGGCGACGGCGTTCCTCATGGCGGAGTATCTGGGTATTCCCTATCTCTCCGTCGTTTCTGCCGCACTGGTTCCGGCCGCGATCTACTACGCCGCGATCTTCATCCATGTCGACCTGCACGCACGCCGCTTCGAGACCGAACCGGCGCACGACGACGCCCCGGGCGAAAGCTCCGTGCCGATGGCGTCCGGTTTCGTCTTTGCGGTCCCGCTGGCGGTCATCTTCGCATGCCTTGGCCCGCTCAACTTCCAGCCGGCGGCCGCTGCGTTCTTCGGTGCGGCAACACTCGTCGCGTGCAATCTCGTTTTCGCCGCCAGGGCACAGCGGATTCGGCCCGGCGACCTTCTCGGAATCCTCCCGGCCTGCGGCAGGGCCTCCGTCGAAATCATCCTGATCTGCACCGTGGCGGGGCTCGTCATCGGCGTCGTACAGCGGACCGGCCTGGGCTTCAGCCTTGGACTGGTATTGCTCGACATCGGCCGCGACAGCATACCTGTGCTGCTTTTCTGCACCGCGCTCGCCTGCATCGTCCTCGGGCTCGGCATGCCGACCTCGGCGATCTACGTTCTCCTGGCGGCGATTGCCGCACCTCATCTCGTGGCATCGGGCGTCGGGGCGATGGAAGCCCATCTATTCGTCTTCTATTTCGGCATGCTGTCGATGATCACGCCTCCGGTGGCCATCGCCTCCTATGCAGCGGCCAGCCTGGCAAGCGCGCCGCCCTGGCAGACCAGCCTCTCGAGCATGCGGATCGCTTGGTCCGCCTATCTCGTGCCCCTCATCTTCGTCGCCGACCCGGACCTCCTGTTCCGCAGCGGCATGGCGGCGGCGGCGCTGTCCGGGTTCAAGGCCGTGGCGGGGATCGGGCTCGTGTCGGTGGCGCTCGCAGGCATTCTCCGCGACGCGATGTCCCTGCCCCTAAGAGCCGTCTGCCTCGTCGCGGGTGCGGCGGTCTTGTGGCCGGTGGCGGACATGAGTTGGAAAGCAGTGCTCACGGTCGCCGGTATGTGCCTGGGGGCGCTGATCTACGCACGGCAGGTTCGCACGGCGGCGAACCCGGCCGGTCCCGACGCGCGATGAAGCTCAATCCCCTGCGAACCCGCCGCTCCGGATACTTTCGATCAGCGCCTTCCGGTCCGGCTTGCCCGACGCCAGACGGGGCATGGAGTCCAGCGCGACGATCCTGTCCGGGGACTTGAAGGCGGAAAGTTCGCGGCGGCACATGACCTCGATATCACCTGCGGTACCAGGGCTCCGGCGCGTCACGAAGGCCCAGATCCGGTCTTCGCCTGTGCTTTCACTGACCCCGACGACACAACACTCCACGACCGCCTCGTGCGAACGAAGCACGCGCTCGATCTCCTCCGGGTAGATGCTGATGCCGTTCTTGAGAATGAGACCGGCCCGCCGCCCGAGAAGCGTGACGAAACCTTCTTCGTCCACGCGCGCGATTTCGCCGGTGTAGCACCAACCGGACCGCAGGCCCTCATCGTCGAAGGAATCTCCGATCACGCCGGTCGCCATGCCGGGTCCGCGACACCGGAGTCGACCCGCCTTGCCCGCGGCTACCGGCACGTCCCGATCATCGACGATCTCGATCTCCACGTTGGCCGCCGCCCGGCCGACGGTGTCTGCGTGGGCGGACAGGTCCGCCGGCTTGAGATATGTGGCCGTTCCGATCCCGGCCGTGCCGTAGAGATCGAACAGGTTGGGTGTGAGCTGATCGGCGACCTGGTCCTTCTCTGCGCCCGACAGCGGGGCCCCTCCCACCATCAGGCAGCGCATGCCGGTCAGCACGCGGGCCCGGCCACCCGTGGCCTCGATCAGGGCTCGTATCGTCGCAGGCACGAGCATGATGCCGGTCGCCGCCTTGTCTTCGATCGTCTCCAGAAGCGAGGCAGGTGTGAACATCGGTGGATGAAGCACCAACGTCGCACCGAACATTAGGGTCGCATAAACCGACTGGCGTCCCATACCGAAACACAGGGGCAACACCGACATGATGCGGTCGTCGGGGCGCATCCCGACCTCGATGCAATGGACACGCAGACGGGAGACGTATTGATGGTGGGTCACCGGCATTGCCTTGGGTCGGCCCGTCGAACCGGAGGAGAGCTGGAGACTGAACGGCTGGTCCGTGACCGCAACGGGAGTTCGCGAGGTTGCCTCCGGCGCCGCGGCGGCTGCCCAGTCGTCGGGCCTTTCGACGCGCGGCACCGATGCAGGCATGGCCGCACCCGGCTCGCACACGACGATGTCCGGGACGAAGGCGTCGACAAGCCGGGCTTTCTCAGCAGGCCGGGCCTTCCAGTCGAGCGGCAGGAGAGTACATCCCGCACGAGCCACCGCGAGCGACAGGATCACGAAGTCGGAGGTGTCCTTCAACGCCACGCCGACCCGCCCGCCGGGGCGCGCGCCCCGTGCCCGGAGCCACGCATCGGCAGCGCGGACAAGTCGAGAAAGTTCGGCATAGGAGATCGTCCGTCCACGGTCCTCGATCGCCGGGTGGTCCGGGATGCATTCCGCGTGACGTTCGACAAGCTCGCAGAGATTCATGCCCTTGTTCCGGTTCCCGTCATGTCCCGGTAGAGGCCGAGATAGTGCTCCACCATCGCGCGCGATGTGAAGCGCTGCTCGAAGCGCCTTCTGATGGCCGCACGATCCAGTTCCGCCAGGCGTGCGACCGCGAGAGCGGCTTCCTGTATGTCCCCGACCACGAAACCGGTCACGCCGTGCTCCACCACCTCGCGGACCGCGCCCCTGTCGAAGGCGATCACCGGGGTGCCGCAGGCCATCGCCTCGGCCAAGACCAGACCGAAGGGTTCCGGCCAGTCAAGCGGCAGGACGAGGGCGCCCGCATTTGCAAGCTGCTCCTGCTTGCCTGCATCGTCGATCTCGCCGAGCACCGTTACAAGGTCGCTCGATATCATGTGCTGCAGACGCGTCTCGACAAAGGCACGATCCTCCTTGTCGAAATGTCCGGCGATGCGAAGCTGCCTCCCGGTCAACCGGGCGAGCCTGACCGCACGGTCGGGCCGCTTCTCCTCGGACAGCCGCCCGAGATAGACGAGGTAGTCATCGGGATGCGGCACAGGTTCATAAAGATCCGCGTCGATCCCGTTCGGAACGATGTCGACTTTGGCCGGACCGCCAAGGGGAGCGGCGTGCGCCTGCGACAGGCAAACGAGACGGGACGAGCCCGCCCCCTGGAGACGGTCCGCTAGGTGCGGCTGGTCGGTGCGCCAGTGCAGGGTGACCACGCAGCGGTCCGCGACATGGTCCGGCACGGACAAAGGCTGGCCGAACCAGTGGAGATGGAGGACGTCGAAACTGTTCGGACGGGTGCAGATCTCGTCGACGGCTTTCTGGTAGAGGCCAGCTAGATGGTGAAGCCTGGAGGCACGCCGGTCCGCCTTCCGGATCAGCGGGTTAAGCGTCGCACCGGTCCGCGTGTCCCCGCTCGCCCAAAGATCCACCGTGTGGCCGGCTTCCACGAGCCCGTCGCAAAGACAGGCGACAACGCGATTCACACCGCCGCTGAGACGCGGGGGCACCGGTTCGTTCAGCGGCGCGACCATGGCGACGCGGAACCCGTCGGCGGTCTGGCTCCGCCGCACCGGCCCACCGGTGCCGGTTCCGGACTGGCCGGGGCGTAGCTCCGGGCCTGCCATGCGCCGGGCCTTGCGTTCGCCGAGAGCCCATGCCGCGTCCGCGACGCCCTGGAGTGCAGCGTTGCGCCAGAACTCCGTCCCCGTGCGGCCGGCGACGGCCGGCGCACGCCACACGGCGCCAACCAGCGCGCCAGAATGCGCGAGCCGCTCCGCAGGCGGGGAGATGGCGCCCGCCTCTCCGTACTGGCGATCCCCGAGACGGCGCCGCAGCAGGCCTGACCCGATCCCGTAACGATAATACCGGTTCAGGAACGTGCGCCAGCCGAGTCCGAGGTCATGAAGCACGAACCATTGCGGGCGATAGCGGATTGGCGCGCCGGCCGCCTTGAGACGCAGGGTCAGCGAGGTGTCCTCGGATCCGGTCATGGCGCTGCGGCCAACACCGTCGACGGTGAAAAAGTCGTCGAAACCGCCGACACGGTCGAACCAGTCGCGGCGCACGGCAAGCGTGTTGGTCGGCATGCAGACGAGCCTGCCCCGGTCGAGATGCGGGCCGGGATTGGCTTGCGCCCGTGCGGCGAGATAGGCCTCCAGCATACCCGCGCCGTTGCGCAGGTGCAGGGGCAGCGCCCGGCCGGCGACCGCCGCGGCGTGCGGGTCGGCGTCCACGATGGCCTGCAGCGTGTCGAGCCAATCGACGGGGACGACACAGTCATCGTCGGTGAACACGAGGAACCGCCCTTGCGCACGCGCGGCACCCGCATTGCGCGCAATGGCCGGGCCGCCGTTTTGCTCCAGGACAATGTAGGCGATGCCGTCCGATGCGCGAGAAACGACCTCCTCGTAGCGCGCGTCATGCGAGGCGTCGTTCACCACGACGATCTCGCGGTCGGCGGCGCGTCGCACCTGGGGCAACAGCCGTTCCAGAAGTCTGGAAAGCAGGTCCGGCCTGGCGAATGTCGGGATGACGACGGAGAACAGGACGTCGCCAGCGCCAGCGCCGTGCCAGTCAGGCTTGTCTTCAGCGGACATGCCGGCAGATCCTGTCGGCCAGTTCACCGCACATCCCGGCGTCGGTGTCGCCGGCGATGCACTGTGCCCAGGCCATCGCCCGGTCCCTGTGACGACCGGGCGAAACGAGGGCGCTTACGGTTGCCGCCGTGCTGCCCGGCTCCGGCCGGCCGCCGAGCCCCGCGGCGAGCTTACGTTCCGACAGCACCCGGAAATGAAACGCACCGAGGTCATTGAACGGAAGAACGAGTTGAGGCCGTCCGGCGTGCAGGGCCATCTGGGCGGCGTGGATGTTGCCGTCGTGGATCACCAGGACCGACCGGATGATGTCGTCGGCCGACGGCGCGCCCTCCCGGTAGATGCCGATCGCTTCGCGGGCAAGCTGCCGGCCGAACCCGGTTTCGCCGATCCGGCCGAAGAGTGCCGTGCCGATCCCCTGCTCGACGAGTTCGAGCAGAACGGCGTGAACCATCGGGGCCTCGTCGGAGAACACGCAGACCGCAAACGGCTCCGTGGGCATGTCGGCCGGTTGCGGAAGTGCTGCGAGCGGTCCCGGGACGGGCTCGGGACGCATAGCGGAACAGGGGTCGAACTCAGGCAGCGTGCAGACGATCCTCTCGGCCTCCCCGGCTTTGCGGGGACCGGCTCGAGACATGCCGCTGGTCGGCACGTACCAACCATGACACAGGGTAGCGAACGGCATGCCGGCTTCTTCGGCGGCAGGTTCGAGAGCCGGATCGTCGAGAACGAGGAAAGCGGCGGCGCGGGTTTCGGCCTCTGCGCGCAGACTGCCGCGTCGACGGCCCTCGCCGGCTTCGGCCGCGTCAGCGGGCAGCTGGAGATGCGCCACAGACAAATCGCGGCTTCGCAGCGCTTCCGCCAGCGGACCGGTTACGCTGTCCTCCCATCCGGGAACATTGCGGGTTGAGCAGAACAGAACTGTGGACATTCACGCACGCACCGTTTGCGCGGAGCCGTTGGCGGGCGGTCAGACGCGAACGGATGCGGCCGGAAAACAGGTCGCGGCGTGACTACTTGAAGTAAGTCGACGTTGACACGAGCCCGGAGAATCCGTCGAAAATACCGTCGGGATCGTCCTCGCGGTGGCGGCGCTTGAGCGACTTGTCCTCGTTGCCGAAATAGAACCGCAGGCCGACAAGCACGGAATAATAGTCGTCCTTGCCGACTGAACTGTCCGCGAAGACCGAAAGGCCGGACATTCCCAGCGCGGTCGTCTGGTACTCGAGGCCGACATTGGCTTCATAGTTGTCGGTGCCGCCGGCGAAGCCGCCGCCGAGTTTCACCACGAGGTCCTCGAGCGGGTAATAGGCGATCTGGCCGGCGAGGTAACCGCCGTCGATCGTGTCCTCGTTGGAGAACTGGTAACCGCCCGACGCCTTCATGGTGAAGTCACCGAGATACCATTCGCCTTCCGCACCGATGCGGCCGACGTCGACATTCGGGCCTCTCTTCTCGGCTTCCGCGTAGGCACCCTGGATGCCGAGAAGACCGACATCGGAATCGCGCCAGAACACGTGCGCGCCGGCACCGTAGATGCCGGACCCGTCGACATCGCCGATGCCGCCGTCGATCTGGATACCGTAATTGCCGTGCAGGTTGGTGGAGATGCTGCCGTCGGCGAGAAACGCCTCGTTGTCGTCGATGCTGCCGCCCCTGAAGGAGAATTTCGAATTGTTTTGCGCGACGGCGGTATCGCCGGCCAGCGCGGGGGCGGAGACACCCATGCCAACCATGGCCGCAATGGCCGCGGCAGCCGCACGTCCCTTGAGGCCCGCTTTCCGCCGCAGCGTCTCGAAGCGGCCGCCCGCGGAGAGACGGTCGACCGGGATGACCTCGGCCTCCGGCATCCGGTACATGACATGCAGGTCGAGCCTGAGGCCCATGCGCGCCATGGACTGTGACAGCGCGGCGGCGAGCGCCTTGCCGGCCTCGCGCAGCATCATGTCGTGATCTTCGCCCGCCGCGGACACGGCCTCGGCATCGAGCACCAGATAGAGGTCCCTGTCGAAGGGCGCGAGATAGAGCCCCTGCACCCGGCCGCCAAGGTCCTTGCGGAGCGTACGGGCGGCGTCGACGAGGACGATCGAGCGGCCGACGCAACCCGTCGGATCGAAATTGATGTCCCCTTCGCGGGTCTTGCGGGTGAGTTGTTCGAGCGACGTGGCAGATCCGTAATCGTCGGCATGCAGACGGATCTCGCTGTCGGCGACCACGCCGGCCGACCGGAGATGGGCATCGAGGTCACCCTGCAGCGCACTGTTGCGGTACCGGGCGCTGACATGGGCCGTCACCTTCGGCGTCCTGCCGGCAGTGTCGACGGCGCAGAAGAAGATATGTGTCGGACGGCTGCCGAGAAACCCGGCCAGGGCCTCACGCAGTTCGATACGCTGACTTTCGGTACGTGGATTCGACTCGACGGCTCGATTGCTCACGACAGCTCCCCCCGCGCCCGCCGGGACGGCAAGCGCTCTATTGGACAATTGCGTCAAATTTACACAGATGACTCGCCGCGCGTGAACCCGAATTTTACCATGCGCACGCCTAAAGCCCCGAAATTGCGCGTTTTTCAACATTTCGTTGCCATTATGCAACAGTGTGGCGAGCCTTAGCCACCTGTCCCGGGCCCATTGTCTTCCAGCATGGCCCGTTCGGCGGTGTCGCCGAGTGCCACCCGGCAGGCCTCGAAATTGCCGATGACCGCACGCAGGTCGTCCGGCGTTCTCTTCAGGATACCCGTGTGCAGCCCGGCGGGGCCGGGTGGCGCCACGCCGATCTTCGTGCACAACCCGGCGACGAAACGCCCCGGATCGGCCTGCAGGTCTTCGTATGCGCAGGAGAGGATGTCGGCCGCGCCAAGCCGGGCGGCGAACCGGTCGGCCTCGTCTTCGCGGGCGCGCGTTTTGGCGAGGGCGTCGACAAGGACGTCCGGGGCGATCTCGGACGGCGCACGCGCGGTTTCCAGCAGGCCTGGATGCTCGGCGACGAGCCAGTCGTAGAGATGGGGAATGCGCCGCCCGGTCAGCACCTGGGCGGCATCGGCGAGCGGGCCCGCACGCAGGCGCGACACTGTCTGCTTGACGGTATTGCGGCGGATGAGACGCACCACGCGGGGCCGGTGGCGCGCAAGGATCCGGGCAAGCGCATCGGGATCCGCCGCGCGGCGCGGCCGGATGCGCACGACCGCCGTCCGCCCCGCTCGGCGGGCCTCGGCCAGCGTCTCTGAGATGACCGTTTCCTGCGCGCCGGCAAGGCGATAGGTGTTCTGAAGCTCGGCGTGGACGGCAAGATCAGGCTGGCCGGAGAGCAGGTCGAGGAGCCAGGTGCTGCCGCACTGGCCCGCGGTGACAAGCACCATCCCGCGCGGCCCGAACCAGCGGTTTCTCAGGTGCTGAATGACCCTCATTTCATCGTAGCCCCGATAATCCGACACCCAAAATTGCACCGGCCGGGACGATCATCCCGCGGCGGCTGCCGTCACCTCGAGTTCGACTTTCCAGGCCGGATTGACGAGGCCGCTTACGAAAACGAGCGTCGACGGGAAGCGGCGGGCGCCGAAAAACGCGGCCCGGATCTCGCGAAGCTGCGCGAGGTCTTCGCGATCGATGAGGAAAATACGCAGCATCACCACGTCATCGAACCCCATGCGGGCATCGCGCAGGCAGGCTTCGATGTTCGCGAATGCCTGCCGGCACTGGGCCTCGAACCCGGGAGCGACCGTCCCGTCCGGAGCGACCCCGACCTGGCCGGACAGTTGCACCCAGCGATGTGCGCCTTCGACATGAACCCCGTGGCTGTAGTTCGGAACGCCGAGAGCGACGATGTCGTCGGGATCGATCAGGTTCACTCGCACAGGCTGTCCCTTTCCGCTTTCTGGAGGTTCAGCCGCAAGCTTCGAACGAAAACGGCCTTTCTGGCAACTCCGCTTTCACGCGGCGCCCCGGATTCGAGAGAGACTGCCGTCCTCGCGGGGCCAGCTCCGGAAATCGTCCGGCGTCACCATCGATAACCGATGCGGCCCTGCGATTGGCCGGGGAGCCTTGAGGCTACATGTCCATCGCTTCGGCGATCTCGATCGTCCCGCCGGCGTCGAGCAGCGGGCAGCCCCTGGCTTTCTCGTGCGCGTCCTGCAGGCTCGAGGCCTCGATAAGGCTGTAGCCCGAGGCCGGATTGGCGCCGCCTCCCTCGACGAGCGAGCCGTCGGACCTGACCGTGCTCGACGGGCCGACCGGGTTCCCCCCGTCAATGACTGCCGCGCCCATGGAGCCGAACCAGGCGCCCCATGCGTCCATCACCTTCTCCACGTCTTCCGGGGCCGGCTCCTCGCCGCCGTGATAGATGAACAGATATTTCGCCATTTTCGCCTCTCCTTCGCTTGACTGGCCGTCAGGCCGTTGCATTGTCGATTATCACCATGTCTGTCCCCGCCACCATGGCAAGAATGCCGGTTCTCCGAGACGCATCATTGTGTAAAGTTCACATATGATGACCGCCGCCAACACGCGCCATGAACCCTTGCGAACGGCCTTGTCGAGGCTGGCACGGTCGGGCGTCCTCCCGCTCGCTCCACCGGCGCCGGACTTCCGCGGGCATGGGGTGGACGGCAGGCTTCGCCAGGCGGTCCGCGCGCAGGTCCGGGCCTATTCCGGGTCGGGCAACCCGGACATCCTGCCCGCCCTCGATGCCCATATCGAAGAGCACCTCGAGGAGATCGCCAGATTGTGCCAGGGCGGCGAGCCCAGCGATTTCGCGTTCGTCGCGGCCTATGCCCGCACATGCGCGGAGCAGCGCTTTCCGCTGGAGGCGGCGTTGCACTGCTATCAGTGCCATCATGTAATTGTGGCGGACTGGCTGTGCGATGTGGTGGCCGCCGCTGCCGCGCGCGCCGACGACCGCGAGACCTCAGCGGCCAGCGCGGCCGGTTTCGCGCTGGCGTATTTCAACACGGCCAGCACGATCCTCGCCTCCGAATACGTGTCGCACACGCGCATGCTCGCCGAAGCCGAAAGCGACCGCCGGACCGAACTGCTGGCCATACTGCTCAGCGGCTACGACGAATCCGACGGACATGTCTCGGGGCTGCTGAAGCGGTCCGGCTACCTGGACCGCCGGCAAACCTACTGCGTGGCCGTCGCCCAGCCGACCAATCCGTCGGAGATGGAGAACCCCGACCGTGCCCAGCGGATCGCCAACGCCATGTCGCAGGCCGTGGCCGCGACGCCGATCCGCATCCTCTCGGGGATCCGCAACAACGTCGTGACCGCTGTCCTGTCGGACGCGCGGCGGCAGTCGGGCTGGACGGCGCCGCAAACCAACCTCGCGGAGCGCCTGCGCACGCTCTTTCTCGGCCTGGGTCCCGCCGTGCTGGTCGGCACCAGCACCGACCATCCGTCCACGGCCTTCCTGCCCCGGGCGCTGAACGAGGCGATGATCGCGCTGGAATTCGCGACCGTCACCAGACGGGTCGTGCAGTTCGCGGACCTGCCGCTCAGAAGCCTGATGCTGCATAGCGCCGGAGACTATGTCCGCTCCGCCGCGCCTGGCTGGATCGGCCTGCTCGTCGACGCCGACGCCCGGAACAAGGGCACGCTCCTGGCGACCCTGCGCGGGCTCGCCGACGCGGATCTCAACGTGCAGAAGGCGGGACGCCGGCTGGGCGTCCACCCCAACACGGTCTATGCCCGGCTCGAGCGCATACGGGACCTGACCGGACTGGACGGCCAGCGCCACCACGACCTCGTCGAACTGCTGCTCGCAGCCGATTGCTGGCAATCGGGTTGACGCGCGTCAGGCTGCGAGTAAGCGGCGCCTCACTCCGCCGCCTGCGTGTAGCTGCGGGCGTATTCCAGGAGGGCGTCGTCGCTGCAGGCCTCGATCGGGGTGAAGTCCTGGTGGGCGATCCACTCCGGGCGGGTGGGCTTGCGGATGTAGTTGGAGACCGCGTTGAGCGTCAGGTAGACGATCTTGCGGGGGAAGGGCGTGATGTTGCCCGCCGACCCGTGCACGAGATTGCCGTGGAACATGAGCACCCCGCCGGGCTTGCCCGTGGGCACGACGAGGCCGCCCTCGTCGACGATGCGCTCCACCGTGTCCTCGTCGAGCGTCCACAGGGGGTAGCTGGTGGTCGAGGTGTCGTGGCCGGCCTTCAGGACGCCTTTCTTGTGGCTCTTCGGGATCAGCATGAGCGGGCCGTTGAACGAATAGACCTCGTCGAGGAAGACCGAGATGTTCATGGCGCGGGGCTCGGGCATGCCGTCGTCGCGCGCCCAGGTGCCGTAGTCCTGGTGCCACTGCCACACCTCGCCGGCGAACTTGGCCTTGGCGTTGATCTTGTACTGGTGCATGTAGACCTTCTCGCCAAAGACCTGCTCGAGCGGCTCGATCAGCCGGGGATGGCGGCCGAGAATGGCGAAGGCCTCGTTGTAGGTGTGGGCGGCGAAGGCGGTGCGCGGGGCGCCGGACTTCTCGCGCCAGACCTCCTCGCGGTCCTCGGCATAGATGTTCTCCGCCTCGGCCTTGAGCACGGCCACCTCCTCGGGCGAGAAGCACTCGGGCAGGAAAATCCAGCCCTCTTCCTCGAATTGCGCGATCTGGGCATCGGTGAGTTTCATGGGTGTTTCCTCCTGGACCTGTCGTTTTCCGTTGATTTGTTTCAGCCGGTACCGGTACCGGCGCCCGCCTGCGGACCGGCGAGACGCGCGCGGGTTTCGCGCCCGGCGCGCCGGGCGTGGTCTCCGGCCAGACGGCCGGCGGTCTCCGCATCGCCGGCGAGCACCGCGTCGACGATGCCCGCGTGCTCGGCCCACACGGCGACCTCGCGCTCCGGCGCGTCGAGCACGGCGGCCATGGAGCGCATGAAGAGCGGCCATTGCTCCGCCACGGTGGCGGCGATCTCCGGGTTGCCGGACAATTCGTAGAGCGCGCGGTGGAACGCCACGTCGGCGCGCACCAGCGCGATGGTTTCGTCGGCGGGGTCGAGCGCGATGCCGGCGTCGAGCACCTTGGCGAGCCGGGCGGTCTCGCGGCGGCCCGCCTGCCCAGCGGCCACCCGTTCCGCGGCGAGGCGCGCGGCGAGGCCGTCCAGCGCCTCTCGGACCTGGTAGAGCTGCCAGATGCGCGTGCCGTCGAGCGGGGCGACCGCCAGGCCGCGCCGGCCGTGCTCGATGACGAGCCCGCGGTGCTTGAGAAGCTGCAGCGCATGGCTGACCGGCTGGCGCGATACGTCGAGCAGCGCGGCGACGCGGGCCTGGGTCAGGCGTTCGCCCGGCGCCAGGCGGCCGACCGAGATCGCTTCCACCAACTGGTCGTGCACCTGGTCGATGAGGGCGGGCTCCGTCCGGACCGGATCGAGCACGGGGTTCCTCCGTTATCTTGCGCGCTTATCGCGTAATCGAATTATTGAATTCAGAATTCCATATATGAACGCGGAAGGCAAGCATATCCGCCATTTCTCCGCCTCAACATGTCTGGTTTCGGCCTTATTCCCCGCGGCCGCTGACGGCGAGCATCCTGTCGAGTTGCTCGTCGACATGGGCGTTCTCGCGGCGCACGGCGGCGTTGTGGCGCTCGGCGGCATTCTGGGCCGCCCGCCGGAGCAACCGGGCGGCGAGGCCCGGATAGGTGCCGTCGGCGCGCACGGGCAGCCGGGCAACACGGCGGGCAAGGCGCGGCACGAAGCGTTCGAATATCTCGTCCTCGATGGCCACCAGCGCCTGGCACGTTCCGGGCTGGCCCATGCGGCCGGACCGGCCGAAGAGCTGGCGGTCGACTCGCAGGGATTCGTGGATCTCGGTGAGGATGACGTGCAGGCCGCCGGCGGCGAGGGCCGCCGCGTCCGGTTTGATGTCGGTGCCGCGGCCGGCCATGTTGGTGGCAATGGTGATGCGCCCGGCGATGCCGGCCTCCGCCACCGCCTCGGCCTCCCCGGCATCCTGCCGCGCGCTCAGGACCCGGTGGGGCACACCGCGTGCCTCCAGCAGGCCCGACAGCAGGTCGGCCGCCTCGACCGAGCGCGTGCCGACGAGCACAGGCCGGCCCCGGCGCGCGAGATCGACGGCGCTGTCCGCGATCGCCGCCCAGCGCACATCGCTCGAGCGGAACAGCCGGAAGGGCCATTCGACCCGCTGCAGGGGACTGTTCGTGGGAATGCGCACGGTGCGCGTGTCGTAGTCGGCATAGAGCTCGCCGGCCACCTCGAGCAGCGTGCCGCTCATGCCCGCGAGACGGCGGTAGCGCTCGAAGAACTTGCGGTAGGAGATCCGCGCGATGGTCTCCCGGTTGCTCGACAGCGGGCAGCCTTCCTTGATCTCGATGAGCTGGTGCAGGCCGCCCTGCCAGGTGCGGTCCTCCATGATGCGCCCGGTGCTCTCGTCGACGATCTGCACCGTGCCGTCGCGCAGGATGTACTCGCGATCGAGTTCGAAGACATGCAGCGCCATGAGGGCCTGGCGCACGAGGTGTTCGCGCGCCGGCGTGATGTGCAGCAGGCCGCGGCGGGCCGGCACCATGGCGGCGGCGCGCCGCTTTCCCCGCGCGGTGAGGCGCACGTGGCGCTCGCGGCGGGAATAGGTGAAGTCCTCGCCCTCGGTCATGGCGCGGCCGATCTCCAGCGTGCGGCGGTAGAGCTCCTCTTCCTCCTCGTCGGGCATGTCGCGCGACAGGATGAGCGGGGTGCGGGCATCGTCGATGAGCACGTTGTCGGCCTCGTCGACTATGGCGAAATGGAGCCCGCGCATGACGAGCTGCGAGAGCCCGTCGCGGCGCTCGAGGGGTGTGAGGATGCGGCTCAGCCGAGCCCGGACGGGACCGACGTCCGCGGGCACGCTCACCCGGTCGCGCAGGTAGTCGAAGGTGATTTCCTTGTTGCTCACGTGCACGACGTCATGGCGGTAGACGGCGCGCCGCTGGTGTGGCTGGAGATCGTGTTCCATGACGGCGACGGAGAGACCCAGCGCCTCGTAGACCGGCCTGAGCTCGCGGCAGTCGCGGTCGGCAAGATAGTCGTTCGAGGTGATGACATGGACCGGCAGGCCGCTCAGCGCCGCCGTGATCGCGGGCAGGAGAGCGGTGATGGTCTTGCCCTCGCCCGTCGCCATCTCGATCATCGAACCGTGCAGCATGGCGTATCCGCCGGCGATCTGGACCCGGCGGTGGCGCATGCCGAGATGCCTCGAGGTCGCCTCGCGCACGATGGCGAAGGCGGCGCGCACGAGATCGGCGCGAAAGCCGTGACGCAGAAGGCCCGCGCGCAGGGCGGCGGCGGCTTCGCGCAGGGCCGTGTCATCGAGCCCCGCATAGTCCGCCTCGCAGGCGATCACGCTGTCGGCGAAACGCGCGGCATCCAGCGGCCCCAGCGGATTGCGGGCATGCACCGCACCGATCCAGCCGCGCAGGATGCGGTCGAAGGCGGGGATCTTGCGGCGGTCCCGCTCGGGGTAAGGCGCGGTGGCCAGTTCCTCGCGGGTGGACCAGAACTTGCGCGGGCCGCGTGCGGTGAGCGCCAGCATGGCGTCAGGTCCCCAGCTGGGTGAGCAGGACGCGGCGGAACCAGCGCGCGGCCTGGAGTCCGGCCGGCGTATCCTCGAAGCGGAAGCGCACGTCCATGCGTGCGCCGAACCCCGCATCGGCAAGCTCGTCCGGCAAGGCGGCGTCGAACTGGAAGACCCGGTTGAGCGCGGTCGTCCCGTTGGTGTCGCGCGGGTCGGTGGCGATGGCGCCGCCCGCGGCGCGTCCGAGGGCCGGGCTCGGGAGCTGGTACTGCGCGGCGGGCACCTCGCGCAGGAGCGTCGTCTCGTAGGTGGCGCCGCCGGCGAGCACGGGACGGATGACGACGGTGCGCAGGCGGCCGCGCACGCGTTCGATGAGATCCTGCGTGACGGCGATCCTCAATGTCCTGGCCTCGTCCGGAACGGCATAACCGATGACGGAGCCTTTGGGCAGGTAGCTGCCGGCGAGATCGGTCAGCGGGACCGCGGGAACGAAGGTGCCGGACGCCGCGGTAACGACGGTCATGGCGCTCATGACCTCGAGCGTGCGGGCGAGCTGGGCGCGGGCTTCCTTCAACTCCTCCCTGACGATCTGGACCGTGACGGCGGCCTCGGTGCGCGCCTTCTGCAGACGCTGCTCGAACTCCGCGACGCGCCATCGCAGGCCCTCCGCCCTGGCGTTGAGGGCGGGCAGGCTCATCTTCGCCACCGGCGTTCCGGCCTCGACCCGGGCACCGGGCCCGACCAGGACGTCGTCCGCGAAGCCGTCCGCACCCGTGCGCACATAGGCCGACTCGGGCAGCCATACGACGCCGCGCGCAAACCCCATGTCGGGCACCGGCACGAGAAACAGCAGACCCGCGATCGTGGCGATGGCGGCAGAGGTCACCGCCATGGCCTGGCGGCGGTCACGGCGCATGCGCGCGCTGACAAACACATGCCACAGGCCCTTTCCCGCGGGCTTGCCAAGCGAAAGGATCGCCGACCATATGGCGAGCGCCACGCCGACGAAGAAGAAACGCTGGGAGATGAAGAGCGCGATGCCGAAGAGCACGACGATACGGTAGATGAAGGCCGCCGGCGCGTAGAAGAGGAAGATCGCCTTCTCCGCGGTCGTCGCTTCATAGGGGTGGCTCTTTTCGACACCGAAGGCGTACTTCTCGACGAGATGCCCGAGGAACCGGTTGGCGCGGTTGCCCAGGTTCGGGATCTCGGCGAGGTCGGTGAAGATGAAGTAGCCGTCGAAGCGCAGCAGCGGATTGCCGTTGACCAGTACCGTGGAAATGCCTCCGATCGCCATGACGTTGAAGGCGATGGCGCGTTCCACGCCGGGCTCGAGTGCGGTCCAGGCAAACATGGCGATGGAGGCCAGGGACACCTCGGCGATGATGCCGGCCGCGCTCACCGCCGCACGCTGGTACTTGCCAGGCAGGGAGGAAGCGGCACTCGCATCGACATAAGGCACGGGGAAGAAGACCAGGAACATGATCCCGAACTCGCGCACGCCCGCGCCATAGGCCTTGGCGACATAGCCGTGGGCAAGTTCGTGCACGATCTTGACCAGAGGATAGACGATGGCGAGCATCAGGAGATTGTCGGCGGACAGGACCCGGTCCGAGAGATTGAAGGTCAACTCGTCCCAGTGCCGGCCGGCGAGCATCACCGCGGGAACCACCAGGGCCAGCACCAGGAGCAGGCCGATCCAGCCGACAAGGGGACGCACCAGCGGCACGGTCGCCTCGAGAAACCGGTCGGGATTGAACAGCGGGATGCGGAAGGACAGCGGCCCCAGCAGGTTGCTCTTGGCGAGCTGGCGCGACTGCTTGCGCTGGCGCTCGACCAGTTCGCTGACGTCGGGTGTCGCCGCGCCGGACACGATGTCCACGGAATGGAGCTGGCCCAGGATGGTGAGCACGTCGGACTGCGACGGCGCGTCCTCGCCGAGAATCTCCGCCGCCTCCCGCCACGCCTGGTCCACCGTCCGCCGGCCGTCGAGCCGGCCGATGAACAGCCAGGCGCCTGGCGTGAACCGGTGCACCTTGCCCGCCACGGGATCGCGCACGACATACCAGCTCGCGCCCCAGTAGCGATGCCGGCTGAGCTCCAGATGTTCCTTCAGCCGGGGACGCAGCTTCTCCACCCGGTACCAGGAATCACTGAGGAACGGGCCCGACATCAGTGCGCCTCCCGCCTCACGGGACCCATTTCCAGACGAAGTAGCGCAGCCATTCGACGAGGCCGCGCGTCCAGATCCAGATCAGCGGGCGCTCGTCGACGGCGATCTTGGCCACGCCTTCCATGCCCGGGCGGACGAGATTGCCGGTGTCGCCGATCGAAGCCTCGACCCTAAAGGTGTTCTGACCGTCGACCACCCCGGCGACGGAGGTCACCTTGCGCACCTCGACGGGAAACTCGCGGTCGGCGATCCCGGACAGCCTCAGCCTGCCCGGCTGGCCTTCGCGGACGTGGCGCAGATCGCCTTCCGCCACCTGGGCGATGACGCGGAACCGGTCGAGCGGTGCGATGACGAAAAGCGTTTCGCCCTGCTCGACGGGCGCGCCGAGTTTCTGGGAAAGATCACCGGTCAGCACCACGCCGTCGAGGGGCGCGCGGATGACGGTACGGCGGCGCTTCTCGGCCGCAAGGCGGATCTGGGCCTGTGCCTGGCGGATCTGGGCGGAAAGCAGCGCAGCCTCCGCGCGGTCGAGACCGGCCAGAGCGCGCCGCCGCTGGCGCTGCAACTGGGCTTCCTCGCTCTGCCATTTCAGTTCCTCGAGCCGCAGGTCGCGGTCGTCGAGCGTGGCGATGATCTGGTCCTTCGCGACCCGGTCTCCGGCGCGCACCGCGGCATCGGCGATGTAGCCGGCGAAGGGAGCGACCGCGTTGCGCTGGACGAGCCCCTCGACGGCGGCCTCCGCGGAGACTTCGAAATCCTTGTGATAGAGGCAGATGAAGAGCGCCGCACCGAGCACGGCTGCGGTGGCGATCTTGAGGCTTGGACGGCGCGGTCCCAGTACGGCCTTCAGGCCGTCGCCGAGCGCGTCGACGACCCTGCCCGAAACCCAGCGCTGCTGGCGCGCTTTGAGGGAAAGGACGGGGCCGAGCAACGCGGCGATCGCCTCGCAGACGCGCAGGGTCTCCGCATCGACGGGATTGTCGCCGTCCTTCTCGATCAGGATCGCACCGACGGGTGCGTTCCGGTCGAGCATCACGATGGAGGCGACGGAGCGGCCCTTCTCGTTGCGCGAAAGCTCCGCATGGGCGACGACGATGGGCCCGCGTCCGGATTCGGGGGCGGGGAAAACGACCGACGCGTTCTGGTCCAGCGCCTCTTCCATGGCGTTGGTGATGAGCCGCACGGTGGGCGACTTCTTGGGAAACCAGGCAGTGGAGGACAGCCCGCAGATCCGGATCGGGCGATTGCCGCGACGGGCACGGGGGTAGAGTCCGATGGCGACCCGAGCGAGATCCAGCCGGCCGGCGAGTTCGTTCGCCACGGCCATGGCAGCAGCTTCGAGCCGCGGATGTTCCTCGGCCACGCCCAGCAGATCGAGAGCGCGGGCGGCGCGTTCGACACGGGCGCTGTCGCTTTCCGCGCGCCGGCGCCACACGGCGGCCTCGAGCCACCCCACGCCCCACAGGACCGAACGCCGGGCTTCGACCAGTACGTCGTCAGCCGCGGCGCCGAGTTCGAGAACGGCGATACCGGTCACCTCGTCGCCGATACGTATGGGATAGGCCAGGTGGGCGCTATCGCCCCCCTCGGGACGGTGCAGCACGCCCGAGCCCGAGCGCAACGCCGATGCGGCCGCTTCGCGCAAATGGGACACATCTGCGGCCGGGTGCGGATAGACGGCGAGCGGCGCCATGCCGCCTGTTTCAGAATCGGACACCAGCAGGACCGCCGACCGCACGCCTCCCGCCTGGCGGCAGAGGATGGTGATCCACGCGGCGTAGAATTCCTCGTCGCCGGCCGGATCGGCGAAACGCCGCCAGAGCTCTGCATCGCCCGCAGCATCCCCGTCCGGGGACGCGCCCCGGCCGGGCGACAGATGCGGATTGACGTTCATGTTGCGATGCCGCCGGTCCGCGGACGAACCGGACCTTTTCCTATTTCAGTTCGCCGTATCTGGTCTCGTGCTCCCTGATCAGCTTCTGCAGAAGGTCCAGAAGACGCTTTGCAGCATAAGGACTTACGATGATCCTGTGCTGCAGGCGAACGATCATGTCGCCCAGGTCGCGATCCCAGCTTTCGTTGATGCCGAAATTGAGAACGACTTCCTCGCGGGTGCTCGTGGCGTTGCAGACATTGCAGTAGCTGCTCTTGAGTTCCGACGTCTCGAAGGAGACTTTCGGTCCCGCATGATGCACACCGGACTTCGCCTCCCCGGCTCCAGTCCCGTTTCCCCCGGCCTCCGCTTCGGCCTTTTCCGTTTCGGTTTTCGTCGTGTTTCCAGCCCGCTGCTTTTCCATTGGTTCCTCCGCATCGCTTTCCCGGACGCCGGCCCGCGCGGCATCCGCCGTCCGACAGGGTGAACCTATTCAGGATCCGTGCCAAGGCCGTCGAACGCCCGCCGGGTATTGTCCGGGATCGAGGATAGCGCGCCTTCGCCCACGAAGTCAGCGGCCCATCCGCGCCGCGCCGCCACGCTCGCCGCCACCGTCATCGCCATGTCCACGGTGACAGGGAAACCGTCATCGTCAGAGGAGGCTCCCGGTGCCGGGTCCCTTTCGTCGAACAGGATGGTGGAGGACAGCCGGTTGTTGTCCCGTCCGGCGTCCTGCTTGTCCGGCGCCGGCGCGGCTTCGATGTTGCGGACCTCATTTTCGGGCCGCACGTAGGTCAGCGACAGGCCGCCGCCGCTATCTTCTCCCGCCGGTTCCTGTCCGGCGGCTGCGTGGGCACGCATCTGGAGCCGGACGAGTTCCTGGATCCCCTGCGGGACCGGGATCTCGGACCTGATATGGACGCGCATCCTGCCCTCTTCACCCTCGGAATCGCGGTCAACGGAGATTTCCGCGCCGTCGGGCAGGTTGCCGCCGGGCATCACCCCGTCGACCGAGAACCGCCCGCGATCGAAGGTCAGGTCGAAACTGAGATCGCGGGTTTCGCCCGTGCTTTCGACGGTGACCGGAAGCGTCGCCTGCGGCGGCGACGTCTCGAGCATGGCCTTGCGGCCCTCCTCGATCTTGAACGAACGGTTGTAGCTGCCGCCTTCCGCACCGTCCATGTCCCCGTCGAGATAGCACCCGAGCGTGTCGCGAACACCGTCGGGCAGGCTCTTGATCGAAAGCCGGTGGATACCCTTGCCGATTTCGCCGTCGGCGGGAAGGAACCGGATGCCCTTGCCGTCCGGCAGCGGGACGGCATGTCCGGCGATCATGCCGTCCATGTAGCTGTACAGCAGCACGGGTCCGAACTCGCCGTCGCGCAGCGCCCTTTCCAGCGACTGCGGGTCGACCGGACGATTGAAGATGACCGTCACGCCGTCGGTCGCCGGTTCGATTCCCTCGACGACGAAGGTCGGGCGATCCGCGACGATGACGACGACCTGCAGCTCGGTTTCACCCTCCGCCGTCGTGACGATCACCTTGACCGTCCGCACCGCGGTATCGGTGAACACGTGCTCCGCCTGCCGGTCGGATCCGCCTTTCCCGGTCGGTTCGCTGCCGTCGCCCCAGTCGACCGTCCAGCCCAGAATTTCGGGGGCGTCGTCATGAAGGTCGAGCTTGACGACCACCTCGCCATCCACGGCAGCGAGGCCGGGAACGATGAGATTGCCGAATAGGAAGGGTTGTACACGGTCGGTCTGGCAGGCGCGCGGGCCGCCGATCGAACCAGTGGTGTCGGGCGACCCGGAAGACCCCGGAGCGGTGGCTTCGAACAGGTCGGCCCCGAAGTCCGATGCCCCCGCCACGAGGTTCGCCGGCGTGAAGAAAGCGAAAGCCTGCGTGTCCGGAACGACCAGAACGTTCTGCAAGGCCGACGGGACGCCACCGCCGCCCGAACCGAAACTGCGTGGCGATGACGACGCGCCCGCGGCCGACACGACCAGTTCGACGAATACGGTCGCGGGGCCGGACTGGTCCTTGCCGTCGGACAGACGGTAGGTAAAGGAGATGCGGCCAGAGAACCCGTCATCGGGCTCGAACAGGATCGTACCGTCTGACTGGACCGTCGCCGTCCCGCCAGCCGGCTGGGTCACGATCTGCGGTGTAACCGGATCGCCGTCGCCATCCTCGTCATTCGACAGGACCTCGATGACGATCGGCTCGACCGCGGCGGTTTCCACCTCGTCGTCGCGGGCCACGGGGACGGTGTTGCCGGTCGTGACGTTGAAGCTCTCGACGAAATCGTCGCCCCCGGTGCCGTCGCCATTGCCGTCGAGAAGCACGCCACCTTCTATCCGGAAAGCCTGTTCTCCGCTCGTCAGCGTGACCGTGTAGGTGCCATTGGGCAGGGCCGCCCCGCCGCTGCGCACGAAGGAGAAACCGCGCCCGTCCGCGTCGTAGAAGACGGTGCCCTCCACCGTACCGATGGTGGTGCTCTCGACCGTGACGGTCGCGCCCGGCGACCCGCCTTCCGAGGCGATCAGGTCGGCCTGGAACCGTGTGTTGAAGCGCACCGCGAACCCCGTGGCGTCCGGCACGAAGGACGACACCTGCAGGGCGGCCGGCACCAGCACTTCAAGGTCGAGGGTGCCGCCGTCTATATCGCCTTCCTCGGTTCGCAGCGTCACGGAAATCCGGACGTCGCCCGCCGTGTCGAACGTGTGGGTCGCCGTCAGGTTCGTGCCGGACACCGTCTGGGGCCCGGTGCCGTCGCCCCAGTCGATGATCCAGGACAGGAGTTCGTCGTCGCCAGGATCGGTGACATTGAGCGAGAGCGAGAAGGTCTCGCCCTCCCTCACGGTCGCTGGACCGGCGAGGATCGCCGACATGGCGACGTCGTTCACGGTGATGGAGAACGCCTCGGTGTCGATGGCGCCGTTGGTGTCGGTCACCACCACGATTACGTCGAGGCTCGCCGGACCGTCGACCGGGGTGAAGCTGAACTCCCCGGTCAGCGGGTCGATGCTGGCGCCGTCGGGCGCGGCGAGAAGGCTGTACCGCAGGTCCGAAGCAGCGTCCTCGTTGTCCCGGCCGACGGCCGTGAGGGCGACGGTGGTTCCCTCGTTCACGGTCACGTCACCGATAGGATCGAGGACCGGCGGGGTGTTGTTCTCGTCGTCGACGCGCACATTGATCGCGACCAGGATGGGATCGCTCGAGAGCGCACCGTCGGTCACGCGATAGGTGAAGCTGTCATTGCCGACAAAGTTCGAGTCCGGCGTATAGGTGACCGTGCCGTCCTCGTTGACCTCGACCGTGCCGCCCGACGGCTGGCTCGCGATGACCGGCGTGATCGGGTCTCCGTCGGGGTCGCTGTCATTGTCGAGGACGGGGATGGTGACCGCCACACCCTGGTCGGTCGCGGCCGTGTCCGCCGTGCCGCCCGGCGCGGCGTTGTTCTCCCGCACGGTCACGGTGACCCTGGCCGGATCGCTCGCCAGCGTGCCGTCGGACAGCCTGTAGGTGAAGGTGTCTGTCCCGAAGAAGCCGCTCCGCGGCGTGTAGGTCACGGTGCCGTCGGCATTGAACACGAGCGTACCCTGGATCGGCGGCGTCACCACGGTGACCGTCACGGCATCACCGTCGGGGTCGTTGTCGTTGGCCAGGATGTCGATCGTCGCCGGCACGTTTCTCGGCGTGTCCTCCGCATCGTCGACGGCAACCGGGCGGCGGTTGCTCGACGTGACCTGGAAAGTCGTGACGAAGTCGTCGCCGGGCGTGCCGTCACTGTTGCCGTCGAGTGCGGCGCCGCCCGAGATGCGGAACGCGGCATCGCCGCTGACGAGTGTGAGCGTGTAGGTGTCGAGTGGCAGGAGGCCGCCGTCGGGCGTGAAGCGGAGGCCACGCCCGTCGCTGTCGAAGGCGATGGTTCCCGCAATCTCGCCGGTCGTCGCCCCGGACAGGACAAGGTCGCTTCCGCCCTGGCCTGCAACCGCTTCGATGAGGGCCGCATCGAAGACCGCGTTGAAGCGGATGTCGATACGGTCGGCCGCCGGCACGACGCTCGAGACACGCAGATCGCCCGGCGCGAACGCGGTGACGGACACCGGCTGGGCGGCGAAGGTGCCTTCCTCGGTCGTCAGTGTCGCGGAGACCGCGTAGTCCCCGGGCGCCTGGTAGACATGGTTCGCGGTGAGGCGCGTCCCGGAGACGACCTGCGGGTCGCTGCCGTCGCCCCAGTCGACCGTCCAGAACTGGAGCGTGTCGTCGCCCGGGTCGTCCACGGAAAGCGAGACCGTGTAGACCGCGCCGGTATCGACCGTCGCGACCCCGGCGAGCGTCGCCACGGCGGGAACGTCCAGGACGTCGATGGTGAAGGTGCGTGTCGAGGCGAGCCCGGACGTGTCGG
The DNA here is from genome assembly GCA_965227875.1 of Hyphomicrobiales bacterium. Taxonomy (GTDB): domain Bacteria; phylum Pseudomonadota; class Alphaproteobacteria; order Rhizobiales; family JAJFHC01. The sequence goes on along the minus strand of OZ245783.1, from coordinate 2,235,469 downwards.
TGACGGAGACCGTCGCCGTGAAACTGGCCGGACCGTCGCTCGAGGTCCAGGTGAACAGACCGGTCACGGGATCGACGGACGCACCGGCCGGGCCGTCCAGGAGGCCGAAGCGAAGGTCCGCCGGATCGTCTTCCTCGTCGGACGCCGTCAGCTGGACGGTGACCGTATCGCCTTCGTCGACGGTCTGCGGAGGCACCGGATCGAGCACCGGCAGGGTTCCCAGATCGAAGCCGACATTGTCGATCGTGACCGAGGAGTCGAGAGCACCGAGGCCGAGAAGGTCGAAGGACAGGAGATGTGCATCGGTGCGGTCGACCGCCGAAAGATCGACCGTGACCTGGATCGGACCGCCGCCGGCCGGCAATGAATCACCCGATGCGGCGACGCCCGCGACACTCACGCCATCGGCGAAGAAGACGGTGCCGTCGGCCTGGATGTTGAGGAACGCGTCCGTTCCGGTCAGGCCGGACAGGGATCCGGCCGGCAGGGAACCGTCGGCCTGGTTTATCAGCGCAACCTCGAAGGCGTCGGGCGGCTGACCGGTGGTGGTGCCGAGGGCGAGATTGTCGATGGTGAAGCGCAACTCGGTGGCATCGGCGGGAACGAAGAAGCTCTGCGCCAGTTCCGAAAGGAAGCGGCTGTTCTCGTCGAGGACCGCCTCTCCGCCGGTGACGTTCACGGTGCCCGTGATGTCCCAGCCAAAGCCCGCATCGCCGGTGTCGGCGATGTCGAAATTCCCGTTCAGCAGCGTGGCGTTTGGCCCGAGCGCATAGGCTGGCAAGGACGACGTGGCGAGTTGGGCGGGCGTCGTGGCGACGACCTGGACCGTGGGCACGGCGGCCTCGTCCGAGACCGCGTCCGGAGTGGCCACGGGGCGCAGATGCTCGGGAACATCGGCCTGTGACGGCAGGCGGCGCTCGCCTGCGAAAATGACGCCGGTCATGAGCCGGACGGGATCGATCCCGTCGAGCACATCCGGCAGGCCAAGCGCATGGCCCATTTCGTGGGCGATGACGGTCAGGAGATCGATGCCCTGCGCGGCCTCGCCGCCGGACGCCGTCAACAGCCAGTCCTCCCCGCCCGCGCCGAACTCTTCGCTTGTCTGGGGCGTCTCGTCGACGAACCATCCGAATCCGGCGGCATCGTCGTCGATCACGATGCGGCCGAGGTCGTAAAGGGCAAGCGCGTCGTCACCGAGGTCGCGGATCTCGAACGTGAGACCGTCGAGCACGGATGCGCCGTCTATGAGGCCGCTGTCGGCCCACATGCCGGCCGCCACTTCGGCGAGGGCCTTGGCCTCGTGAAGGGCCAGCGATCGCTCGGCGCCGGCCCCCTGGTGCGGTGATCCGACGAGGATCGGCGTCCCGGTGGTCGTCGCGCTCAGCATGAAATCGTCGAGGAACAGAACCTGGCCGGCGACCTTGAGCACGTCGATCAGGGTTTCGCCGGCAAACTGGACTCCGGCATTGGCGTTTTCCAGGATTCCGTTGATGTATTCGAACGCCTCGGTCGTCTCGTTGTCGACGCCGGCGTCGAGGTGCCTGATCGTGAAGGATCCAACCTTGCCTTTCAGGGCGTCGGGGATCGGGATGGCGTGGGACGTTCCGCTGGCGAAACCGGGCGCATCGCCGCCGGACGCCGAGCCGCCGATCCCGAGGATCTGGGACTCGATCTTTTCCTGGTACCAGCCGTCGACCGAGCCGGGCACTGCAAGCACTTCGCCGTCGGCGTCCCTGAACTGTATCTCCAGATGGGCACTGGGAACGATGTTGAGCGGCGCCCACATGTTGAACCGCAGATAGTTCATGCCGTCGGGGAAATACATCCGGTTGTGGGTAAGCGAATTGAACTCATCGCTCACGCCCCAGAAGTCGGACGCCACGCCGAGCGCATCCTCGATCCAGCCTTTCACGCCCTCGAACTCTTCGGGAATGATCAGCTCGATCAGGTTCTTCATCACGTTGCCGGCGCCCATCATGAACGCGTAGTCGCTTCCCGAGCCAAGCCAGGAGGCGATCGCGTTCACGGCGGACTGGAGGAAACCCTTCAACTGGTCGAAGCCGACCGGGATACCCACCGGCTTGTCCTTGGCGATCTGGGTCAGGTCGGGCGGGTTGCCGAGGCCCTGCGTGTTCTCCGAAACGTATTTCGTGAACGTGTTGAGGAGCCCGGGGAGCGTCCCGACCAGACCTTCGATCAGTTCCAGGCGCTGGCCGATCTCGGTGAACTGCTCCGGCGTGTAACCTCCCGGCGGCGCATGTTCGATGAATATCTTTTCGCTCAGATACTTGTAGATGCCGCTCTGGCGGGGCTCGCCGCCGTTGATCGTCGAGTCGCCCACGTAGAAGCGCGCGATCGCCTCCTGGCTGGCAGCCGCGATGAGCGCGCTGAAGGCGACGTCGAGCAGCTGGTTGAGGAAATTCTTGAAGACCTCCGACGGCGACGTCTCGACGACGAACAGCCCGCTGAAGTCGATGCGGGAATTGCCGATGCTGGGCGTGCCGTCATCCAGGAATGGTATCGACGGCGCGTCGATGCGGTACCCCGATCCGCCATGGTTGGACCAGCCCGGCAGCTCGTAGGAGAACGGGAACCGGCCAAGCGACGGCGGCGTGAAGGCGGGCTGCGTCAGATCGAAGATCTGGTCGACATCTCGGCCCGTGATCTTCTTCACATAGCTCTTGGTCGCCTCGTTGAAGACGCCTTTCAAGAAGACGTCCGACGCATAGAACAGGATGTACTGCATCAGAGACTGACGCGTGCCGTTCTCGAAATTGCCGTTGAATACCGTCTGGACCGCCGGATCCCCCGGAGACTTCGTGACTTCCGTGTTGTCTGTGGTGATCTGCGTCGTCGTCTGCGACGAGGCGGGCGGGCGGTAGTCCTTGCCGCCGCCGAGGACGGAGAAATACCAGCCCCAGCCGATGCCTTCGGTGATCTCGCCGGCCTGAACGAGGCGCTGTGCGGGATCGAAGCCGCCCCGTCCGCTGTTGTAGGCGGCAATCCGGGACCCCGATTCGCCGAGCGGATTGTCCAGGTACGAGGTCGATGTCGTGCCCACGCCGTAGAGCGCCGGATTGGCATAGTACCAGGCCTGGTTGGTCAGCCTGAAATCGGGAGCGGGTTTGCCGAGGACGTTGACCAGAAGCCCCTCGTCGCCCCGGTCACGCCAGATCGCGTCGCCGACGAAGAACTGGTTGCCGACATTGACCGTGCCCGCGTAGTAGGTCGTGACCCGCGTGTGCGGTCCGCCGAACCCTGCGTCGATGCTCAGGAAATTCGCAAAGTCGTCCTGGTTGAAACCGCCGAGGCCGGTGAGGTTCAGATCGATCGACGGGTTGCCGTAACTCCGCCCGTTCGGCGTCGCGGTGAAGTCCTGGAAGAAGATCGACGGCTCCGGCGTCTCAAACGCGCTCTTCTGGTAGTAGTTGTCGGAAAAGGTGACGTTGTTCCAGACCTTGACGTCCGGGTCCTTGAAATCGCCGTACGGGATCGGCTTGATCTGGAGGCCGAGATAAAGCGCGAGGTTGAGGAGCTTGTCGACGCCGGACGCCAGGCTGCGGAGCCGGTTCGCCCAGAGAAGCGCTGCAAAATTGCCCGAGATGATGCCGCCGATGGCGGCCGCGCCTGCCGCGATGTTGGTGAGCGTCACCACGCTTTCAGCATACTGCTTGAGCGGGATGTTCAGGGATTTCTGATCGAAGTCGTGCGGGTCCAGCGTCGTCATGTGGAGGTCGCTGCGCACCCCGCCGCTGCCGCTCGGGAAATGGGTTCCCAGACGCTGGATGATTTCGCTGTTGACCACCGTGCCGCGGCTGTGGCCGATGAAGTGCATGTCCGAAGCGAACAGCTTGCCGCCGGTCTTCTGGTTCAGGTTGACCAGCGATGCGAAGATCGCGTCGGCCGCGGCTTCGGAGAAACCGGAATCGGAGAAGTCGGATTCGCGGTACCATTCCGACACCAGCACCACCGGCTTGCCGTCATCCATCAGGAAGACCGGATCGGCGACGCCGTTGAACTCCAGCGTCTCCTGGTCCATCTCGAACCAGCCGCCGCTGTTGCGGTCGTAAAGCAGGACAACGCCGCCGCCGCCGGCCCTGCTGATCTCCTTGCCGAGCAACTTGAACATTTCCGGCTGGTTGAATGACCGGTTCTGCAGGTCGAACAGCGGATCGAGCTGGAAGCCGTGCGTGAGGACCGTCACGGAGGAATACTTGCCGGTGACCTCGATCGGATCGACGTCGAAGGAGGCGGACGCTCGCAGTGCGCCGTGATCCTTGATCTTGACGCCCCAGTAATAGCGCTGGCCGGCCGTCAGGAGCTTGGCGAAGGCGTGATCGACCACGACTTCGATCGTCGAGGCGTCTTCCGAGTTGCCGTCTTCCTGCAGGGTTCCGTCGGCCTGTACCTTGTATTTCTTGCCCGACTTGAGCTGGCCGTCCACGAGGCCGGCGGTCAGAATGCGATTCCGGTTGGTATCGCGTTCGCCGTTCTGGTCGTCTTCATCCTCCTGACCGGCCGGCGGCGAGATGTCCGGATTCTTGTCCTCGAACGCCTGCGGCAGGAAGAAGGAGTCCTTGTAGACCCGGTTGCGCCAGTAGTCGTCGTCGAACAGGCCGTTGTTCGCGGGTTGGACGCTGACATAGAGCTCCGCCTCGTATTCCTCCACGCCAAGATTCTGCAGGTCGACGAACCAGGCGAACTTGAGCTCGTCGGGATCCTCGTTGTGAATATTGACGTTGCCGAGCGGCTCGAGAAGCTCCAGCGTCGCAAGCTGCTGGATCGAGAGGCCACGCGCATACCTCTCGACGTCGATGCCCGGGAGATTGACCTGAATGTCCGGGTATCTGTGCGGGCGGGTCTCGGTCGGATTGCTGGGTTCGCGGATCACATAGTCGACGGGAAGCCGCTTGAGATAATCCGGTTCTTCGTCATAGAGCCGTTCGGCCTTGGCGATCAGCTCGTCGACATCGAAGACCAGTATGTTGGAGGCGCTGCGATAGTTGGCGTAAAGCTTCTTGGTGGCGCCGTCGAGCACGAGATCTTCAAGGAAGCCGCCCGGAATCGGTGTCGTCGAGGCAAAGTGCTCGGGATCGCCGTGCCGCCCGAACGGATCCCGGATGATGCCGATCTTTGAACCGGTGTTGAAGAACTTCTCGATGTCCAGCGCCCACTGCGAGTCGCCCTGGGTCAGGAACCGCGAAACGCTCCAGTCGCCCACGAAGGCATATTCGAGATCCGGAGTGACCGCCATGCCGTACGGGTTGCGGATATCCAGGTCATGGGTCTGGGAACTGGCCGGCTCGGCGAAGAACCCGCGCGGCAACCCGAAGAAGTCGGTGAAGGCCGGCGAGTAGTCGATCCCGATCGGCTCCTTGTTGATCTGCGTGGAAACCGTACCGATGATCGCGTCGAACTGGTTGACGGTGTTGTTGACGATCTCGATCGTATGGAACCCGTTGCGCCTGTCGCCAAGGGACGAAAAGACCATCAGGTCCGGATCGGACGTGGCCTGGACTTCACGCGGGTCCATGCCGCCATCGAGTTCGGTGATGACCTCGCGCCAGTCGTTCGTCCCGCCGGGCTGTCCGTCGTCGGTGCGGTCGGCCTCGTCGACATTGATGACGACGATGCTGCCGTCGACGGGATTAACGCCGCGCGCCCAGCCCTGGTAGCCCGGCGGTCCGCCAAACGCGACAGAGCCGGGCACGGCCGCGAACAGGCGGGTGCCGTCCGCATTGACGGCCAGGCTCCGGATCATGCCGTAGTTCGGTGCGAACACCTCGATCGTGGAAGATACCTGGTGGAACTTGGACGAGCCGGGGTTAAGGTCGATGACGTAGATCTTGCCGGTCCCGGCCGCATAGAGATAGTTGCCGTCCGGATCGATCGCGAGGGCGCGGATGATCTCGTCCCCGCCGACGGAAATCGTGTCGATCTGCGGGGTCTCGGGATCGATGTCGAACGGCTGCAGGGTGAACGCATCGATGATCATGACGCCCGACCCGTAGGTGCCGACGAACACGCGCGACAGGTCCGGTGCGGAGACGATGTCGTAAGCCGCCTTGTTCTCGGGGATCAGGATCTGCTTGACGACCAGTTCGTCATTGTCGTCGCCGGCGGTGGCGACGCCTTCCTCGTCATAGGCGACGAGGCTGATGACGTTGACGACGTTCTCGTAGTCCTCGTTGTGACCGCTGACGAACCCGTAGCCTTCCTCGTTGTCCAGTTCGACGGGCAGGCTCGACCGTGCGGTTTCGTCCTGCCATACGCCGTCGCTGTCGACAAGGGTCGTAGAGCTCGCCCGCTCCACCGTGATCTCGGAGAGCCCGACCAGCACCGTGGTGGGCACATCGATTTCGATCTGGTACTGGTTCAGACCGGTCAGGCCGGAAGACCTGTAGTCCTCTCCCCAGATCGTGATGTCCTCGCCGGGCATGTTGAACACGACTTTCGTGCGGCTGGGATCCCATCCGCCCGTGTCCCAGAAATCCCGCCCCTTGATCAGCAGCTTGACTTCACGGTCATCGCCAATCACCGCGTTCACGCTGTCGATCTGGGGCCGTGGAAGGCCGCCGACCGTCGCGGCGGAACGGTCCGGGAACTCGACTTCGAACGTCGAGAGCTCGTCGGACGGCGTGATCTCGATCTCGGCACTCGCGGTCTGGTCCGCGTAGTGATTCCAGATCTTCATCTTCGCCTTTTCCGCCAGCATCGGGAGCGTGAGCGTCAGGTGGTACAGCGCCGTGAGCCCGACCGCGGTGATCGCCCCCACGATCGTGCCGGTTGCGGCGGCGATGCCGATTGCCGGCAGGAAGGCCGCCGTGGACCCGGCGACGAGGCCGAGATTGATCGAGGTGTTGATGACCGGCTTGTTCGCTTTCGCCACCAGCACCTGGCCGCGGTCCGTCAAACCCGGGAAGGGCGGCGATGCCGACCGTGCGACGCCGTTCGCATCGACGAAGCCGTTGTCGACGACCGTCCATACGTCGGTCGGGATACCGTCGTCCGAGATCACGAGCGACTGCTTCTGGAAGAAGTAGACCTCGTCGCCGGGAGCGGCCGTCGACGGTGCGACCTGCGCGGCGAGTTGCACGGGACCGGTCAGGGTCGCCCCGGTGAAGTCGAACTCGAAGCCGGCCACATAGTCGAAGACCTCCGGCAGCGGCAGGGCGAGATCGTTTTCCGAGACCGCCTCGACGGTCACGACGCCTTCGCCACCGGATACCTGGCCGGGCCCGATCGCGACCTGGATGCCGTCGGGCGTGCTCAGGATGACGCCATCCGCCCCGACCGTGGTGCTGGTCGCCTCGACCGGCGGTTCGACGCGCACGGTGATGACTTCCTCGCCATACTTGTGAATGACGGTGACCGTGGTTTCACCTTCGCCGACCGCCTCGATCAGACCATCCTGGTCGACGGTCACGACCCCGGCATTGGTGCTGAAGTACCGCGTGCCGGCATCCGCTCCGTTTATGAAGTTCGTCCGGTCCGTACCGAGGGTGGTCACAACCGAGCGTGTGCCTCCTTCGGGCACGATGGTCACGGCGTCCGGATAGGCGTCGATACCGAAGAGATAGGAGATGAAGTCGACGTCGTCCTCCGGTGTGCCCACACCGACCACGGTGGCCGCGGCGACAGCGTCGCGGGACGCGTTCAGCACCGTGTAGCCCGTCCCGATGGCGTTGAGGATGCCGTCCGGCGTCAACCGGGCGATCCCGGTATCCTCCACGCCGGCGTTCACGTACCAGAGCGGCAGGAGCACGTTTTCCTGGTCGGCGAAATCTCCGACGACGCCGATGGAAAGCGCGCCGTCCTCGTCGGCGAACTGGATGTCCCGCGACGTGAAGTCGAGGGAAACGAGCGGGGCGTCGCTGACCTCGACCTCGATGACGGCGACTTCGGACTGGCTGTAACCGTCATCGGCGATGACGGAGAAGGATGCTTCGCCGGCAAAGTCCGCGTCGGGTGTGAAGGTGATGTAGCCCCCGTCGCCCGACAGCCGGGCAACGCCGTTCTCTGAGTCGACGATGCGGTAATAGACCGGGTCGCCATCCGGGTCGGACGCAATCGATCCGACGAAGATGTTGACCGGCAGATCCTCGTGCGTGAGCGGGGCCGGCAATTCGTCGGCGATTTCCGGTCCGCGGTTTGCGCGCAGGCCGAAGTTGGCGTTGACGACGCCGCGGTCGGCCGCGTCGACGACACCGTCACCGGTGGCGTCGCCCGCCGCGTCCGCGACCTGCACGAGCTGGCTGTCGGCGCCGTCGACGATGCCGTCGAGGTTGCCGTCGCCCGCGGCCGCCAGCGCGAGAGTGTAGGCCCCGGTTCCCGACACGACGAGCTGATGAAGCCCGGCACGCTCGATGGCGAACAGGGCGACCGTGGTGCCGCCGCTCCTTTCCACGGATACGGGCGTCAGCCCGGGCACCCCGACCGAAAGGGTGTCCGGTCCGGTCAACGCGACCCGCAGGAGATACAGGTCGCCGGATGTGCCGGCGATCTCGCTTTCGCGGATGGTGAACGCGTATATGGCCTCCCCGGCACCGATCTCGCCATCGGTCTGCTGGCCGGTGAACTCCGCCATCGTCCCGAGATCACCCTGGATGGAGCTGACGACCGGCGCTTCGCCATCCGGATAGGAAATGCTCGAGCCGGTCCCGTCGACGCCGACGATGGTGACGAGCCTGCCGTCGGCATAGCCGTACCGGGTGCCGGACCCGTCGGACAGGTTGCGGACCAGGACGAGCCGGCCCTCGTCGTCATAACTGTAGACGATGGCCTCGCCATCAGGTGTCGAGACCCGCGAAATGGCACCGGCGGAATTTCGCACGAACCCGATCGTGCTGCTGTTCTCGGCGATGATGCCGTTGGCGCTGACGAAAAAGCGCTGGCCAGCGGCGGTCCTGTACTCGGTGATGCCGGCAGCGGCATCGATCAGGTATTCCTCGCCACCCGCATTGACGAGACGATAGTCCCAGCCGCCACCGGGCGCGTCGCCCGCCGCCGGGTTGTAGCCGAGACCGGTATGCGCCCAGTAGAAACCGTTGCCGGCCTTGAGAAGCTGCGCGTTCTTCGATTCGAGGGTCCAGCCGGTCTCATCGTCGGCAACCCAGGCCGGGCGGTAATAGGTCGACGTGCCGATGGTGAACTCCGTCGGCCGGAACGTGTATCCGGTCCGCTCGCCGCTGGGCAGGGTGACGAACATCCTGCTCCCCTGGCGAAGACCGGGATAGATGCCGAACGCCTCGCGGCCCGTCGGCCGGATGTTGGTTTCCAGCCTCGGGTCGAAACCCAGCATGGACCAGTTGGGCCCGAGTCCGCCACGGTTCGATACGCGGTCGGCCAGCGAATCATAGGACCGGACGAGATCGAACGTCACGCCGCCCAGTTCCGTCGTCACGTCCGTCCATGTCTCCGCGAAACGGCCGGTCTTGTCTGCGCTGTTGATCTCGATGTCGACGCTTACCCGGGACACGCGGCCGGAGAGGTCGGATGCCGTCAGGCGCAATGTGTAGAAGCCGTTCTCGAACTGCGCCGGATCGAGCGTACCGAGCACGTTGCCCGGCAGTTCGTCACCCTCGGACAGGGTCGTGAACGCAGTGTCGAAGCCGCGGCGAATCTCGAGGCGCCATTCGTCCAGATTGGCGTCCGCGACGCTTCCCCGCACCTCGGCGATATTCTCGATGCGGCTGCCATCGAGTCCGACCTGGAACGCGACGACGGGTGCCTTGGTATCCTGCGGGTCGCGGACCTTGAGCACCGTTTCCGCGACACCCTCGACGCCATCGGCGTCGACGGCTACCGCACGGATCGAAAGCTTGCCCGGTGCACCCGCGACAACCGTTGCCCGGCCGGTACTGTCGAGCGGCCATTCGGCGCCGTTGACGAAGAGCTTGAGCGACACGATGTCCGACAGGCTGTCGGCGACCGGATTGATTAGAACGGACGTGCCGGGCACGACGGCGAAACTGGGCGTCAGTTCGATGCGCACCGTCGGCTCCACCGGATGGAGGCTTGCCCGCATCACGATGGTCTGACGCGAGCTGAGTACGCCGTCGCTGGCAATGAACGTCACGTAGTGGTCGCCGATCTGCCCGGGAGACGGCGTCCACGTGACCTCCCCGGTCGCGGCATCGAGAACCGCACCGTCGGGCAGGTTGAGGGCGGTGAATTCGAGGCTGTCTCCCGCATCCGGATCGGACGCTTCGAGGGTAAAGACGGTTTCCTCTCCGACGATGAAGCTGCGGTCGGACGCCACCAGCACAGGCGCCTGGTTGGTGTTCGCGATGTCGAAGACGACAGTGTGGGTGGCGGACGCGCCAAGGGTGTCGGTCGCCTGGATCTCGACCTCGTAGACGCCTGCCTGGTCGTAATCCGGGAACCACGAGAACTGGCCCGTGGCCTCGTTGAATTCCAGTCCGTCGGGAATATCCGACAGGATGCGGTAGACCACAGGGTCGCCGTCGGGATCGCCGGCCACGACGCTGGTGCGAACCTCCGCACCTTCGCGGCCGAGCTGGGTGAAGTTGGCTATGAAGACCGGCGGCCGGTTGGCGTTCTCGACGACGATCGTGATGCTGTCTTCCGATGTCGCGGTGCCGTCGGAGGCGGTGAACCCGATTTCGTAGGTACCCGACTGCACGCGGCCCGGCGTCCAGCTGAATTCGCCCGTGGACCGGTCGAACTCCGCACCGTCCGGCAGGCCCACCGCGGTAAAGAAGACCGGATCTCCGTCGGGGTCGGAGGCGCTGACCGTGAATGCGATCGGCTCGCCTTCCGTTCCGGTCCTGTCGCCGACCGGCAGTATGAGCGGTGCGGTATTCGCCGCACGCACGCGGATGGCGAAATTCGCCGTCGCCTCGGCCGGCGCCGTGAGGCCGTCCGCGCCGGTGTCTGTCACCGTCAGGGTCGCGTTATGAAGGCCGATGTCGCCGGCACCGGGCGTCCAGCGTATGCGGGCCTGGCCATAGACGGCCGTCGGCTCGACGACCGCACCGGCGGGAAGGCCGGCCAGGCCGAAGGTGAGAACGTCGCCGTCGAGGTCGCCGACCGGCACGATGAGTTCGAGCGGCTGACCCGCCACGGCGACCACATCGGGAAGGAAATCGATTGTCGGCGGTTCGTTGTCGCTCTCGACCTTGACGACGAAGACCGACGATGCCGTGAGCGGGGAGCCGGCGCCGGCGTCACCGTCATCGGTGGCCAGCACTTCGATGGCATGCTCTCCGCGATCCCCGACGCCCGGCGCGATGCGCAGGGTCACAGTGCCGTTTCCGTTGTCGGTCAGCGACATGAAATCGGGCAGCGGGAAGCCGGGTTTCTCGCTCCGCGCCTCGAAGGTGATCGGATTGCCTTCGGGGTCGCTGGCGGTCAGCGTCACCTCGGTAACGGTGTCGCGCGCGACGACCACGGTTTCGACCGTCTCGATCGTCGGACCGTAATTGAGGTTGTGAACGACGATGGTGGCGGTCTGCCGCACGGTGGTCGGTGTCCCGGTGCCGCCGCCGTCGTCGGTCGCGACGAACGTCACTTCGTATGTGCCCGCCTGGCTTCCGTCGGGCGTCCAGTCGAGGCGCCAGGTTTCCTCGTCGAAACTCGCACCCTCGGGCAGACCGCCCTCCACCACTACGCTGACGGTGCGGCCGTCCGTCGACGCCTCGATGAGATTGCCCAGGGGATCGCGGCTTGGTGGCTCGTAGAAGGGATTGTCGGGATCGAAGGCGAAGGCGGTGAAGGACAGGTTCTGGCCTTCGTAGACCTGCCAACCGTCGAGCGAATCGAAGACCGGTTCGGCATTGCCGTCGAGCACGATGACGCGGGTGACCTGAGTCGCGACGCTGCTTCCGTCCGTCACGCCGAAGGTGACGTCGTAGGTCCCGGCCTGAATATAGCCCGGCATCCAGTCGAAGACGCCGGTCGACGGGTTCAGGAACGCGCCGTAGGGCAACGATCCGCCGAGGGCGGCAAAGGTAAGGCTGGCGTTTTCGTCGGCGTCCGCCTGCAAGGTCAAGCGGATGCGGTCGCCTTCCGTCAGCGTGACCGTCTCGGGCGCCCTGATGGTCACCGGCCTTGGCAGGTCGAGAATGCCGAACGTGACCGTGTGGACGGTTTCCGTCCGTCCGTCGCTCGCCATGAAGCGGACATTCTGGTAGATGCCCGCCTGGTCATACCCGGGGGTCCAGGTGAATGTCCGGGTCACCGGGTCGAACGCGGCACCTGCGGGCAGCCCGTCGGCCCAGACCGTGACCGTGTCGTCGTCGGGATCGGTCGCGACGATCTGCAATGCGATCCGTGCGCCCTCGTCGGCAAGAATCTCCTTGGGAATATCGAGGAATTCCGGCGGCCGGTTACCTCCCGCCACGGCGAGGTCGAAGACCTGCACCGCGGTCGCGCCGTGCTCGTCGAACACCTGTACCGAGACCTGTGTGTTGGCGTTCGCGTTGACCGTCGGCACCCAGGTGACCTCGCCCGTCTGCGCATCGATCGACATGGTCGACGGCGCGGACAGGAGGGCGAAGGCGAGAATGTCGCCATCGGCGTCGAGAACCTCCGGCAGATAGGTGAGCGTCTCACCGACGGTGGCGCTTTCGGGCGGCGTGGACGTGAAGACCGGCGCCCGGTTGGGCGCGGTGCCGGCGATGACGCCGAAATCGTACTCCGGACGGAGCTGACCGTCGGCGGCGACGGACACGGTGCGCCCGATGGTGCTTTCGCCAGGATCGAGTTGGCCGCCCTCGGGAAGATCCGCGGAGAGATCGATGAGGAAACGCCCGTCCTCGGTCTGGCCGGTGGCGTCCGCCGGCAGCCCGATACCGATCTGCGAGGGGTCGAGCGCCAGCAGGACCGGGAGAATGATCGGGTTGCTGCCCTTGTTGAAGAGCGACACCTCGTAGCTCAGCAGACCGGTCGAACGGTCGAGACGGGTCTGTTCGAACCGAATCTCCAGCGCCTGGGTGAGATCGCTGAGCGCGGTGAAGGCGGTGACGTAGTTCGCGCCCAGCCGCTTGCCATAGACGCTGGTGACGTCGCTCGAAATCGTCAGATCGTAGGTGTCGGCGACCATCGCGCCGAACATGACGAAGGCGGTCCGGCTCGACGGGTCGTAGATGACGGCATCGGCCGTGCGCGGGTCCCCAAGTTCGCCGTCGAGCGTGTAGTTCGCCGCGTTGATCACGCTGGCGGACTCGCCCGCGTCCCCGACATACATGTCCTGGTCGAAGGTCACGCGAACGAAGGGCAATGGCAAAGCCGCGGAGGCTTCGTTGGGCGGGTTGGTGGCCACGACGATGGGCGCCAGGATCGGGTTGAGCTGATCCACCTGCCCGGACTGGGACAGGAGCACGCGGCCGTCCGAGGTCGTGATGACGGTGTCGCCCCTTGTGCCGTCGCGCGCGACGGCCACCTTCTGCAGCGTCGCCACGTCGACCATGGTGAGTTCGGAGTCCGGCGTCGCCAGACCGGTATCCTGGACCGTGCCGCTGTTGTGCGAGACGAACAGCAGGTTCTCCAGTTCGGTCCCCTTGCGGCCGAAGGCGATGGAGTCGACGAGGCTGTCGAACTTGAGCTTGATTTCCGCGCGCCCGCGCTCCGTGAACGACACCACCTGGGCGCGATCCGGCCAGGTGACGCCCCACAGCGTGCCGTCGTCGGCGAAGGCCAGGCTCGCCACGCGCAGGTTCCTGTCCCGGCTGAACTGGGTAAACGCGCGTGTCGCGGTATCGAAGATCTCGACGCCGTTCTGGGTCGACACGAAAATCCGCCCGGTCTCCTCCTCGACCGCCAGCGCGATCGTCACGCCGTCGCCGTGGCGGCCGATGATCTGGCCGGTCAGCGGATCGAGTTCGACGAGTTCGCCGCCCCCGGTCGTCCCCCACAGGCGCCCGTCATTGTCGAACGCCATCTGGTAGATCGGCACGTCGAGCGTGGCAAGCGGACTGCCGACCTCGCCGCCGTCCGTTCCCACGCGCCACAGGCTGCCGCGATTGGCGCCGCCGGAGACGAGGAAGCTGCCGTCCGGCGCCTCGACGATCGCCATCGGGCCGATCCCCGAGAAACTGCCAGAGATACCGGTGGCGAAAGCCTGGCCGATAAATGGCGCGATGACCTCGCCGAACTCGCTTGGCCCGGAGAGCGGATCGGCGTTGGGGATGCCGTCGAGCGCCTCGGTGAAGAGCGGATTGGTCGACGGTTGCGGCAGCGGCTCGGGAGCGACGCCGAAATTGGGAGCCGTGGTCTGGCCAACGCTCGGCAGACCGCCGAAGTTGAGCCCGGACCCGTCGGTTGCGACGTTGGCCTCGAGATCGGGGACTTCCTGGTTGCCGGCCACGTCGGTCGCGAGCGCAAGGAACTCGTAGCTGCGGCCGGCCTCGCCCTCGAACACGAGCGTGCCGGCGCCGGTTTCGAGCCGGCGTTGCCAGATCTTGAAATCGCCTCCGTCGGTCGCGACGTAGAGCGTGACATGGCGGAATCCGGATCCGCCGAAGTCGTCCTCCACACTCCACGACACATCGAAATTGGGCGTCGTCCCGATACGCTCCACCGTCACGCTGCTCGTCGGTGCGACACCATCGGCCGTGTTGATGACGACGTTGGTGTCTTCCGGCGCCTGGGTGTCGAAAAGCACCCGGGCGGAGGAGACGATTTCCCTGCCGGTGGCGACGTCCTTCGCCGTCTCGATCGAGTAGCTGACGAACCCAGCGCCGTTTCCGAGCGCGTCATTGGGCTTGAGCAGGCCGCGGGTGGTGTCCTGCAGAACCTCGCCGGTCAGCGGATCGATGGCCTGGATGAGCCACGACGCGCCGGCGGGATCCTGGTAGAGATCGACGCCGCCCGATACGCGCAGGACAAACCCGCGTGTCGCCGTGAAGTCGATTTCGGTCTGGTAGTTCCAGCGGCCGTCGGGAACGTCGATGGTGATGTCGCCGATCTTGATGTCGCCGAGTTCGAATGTCCGCGGGTCGAGGTCGGTGTCGAACTGCGTGACCACCCGGACCTCGTTGACATAGGTCGACGAGGACGGGTCGTTGACGAAATTGACGGAATAGGGCAGCGCCTCTTCGGCGGGCACCCAGCCGTCGGTATCCACGGTTTCCGGGCCGGTGAGCGAGGCGACGCGGCTCGACTCGGCGGCGTTGCGGAAGTAGCTCGAGAAATCGAGGGGAACGAAATCCTCGCCGCCGACGGCGGCCTGCGCGGTGATCTCGAAATCCGGGGGAAGCCCCGTGCCGCGGTCCTCGAACGGGATCCACGGCACGTAGACCCGGAAGGCTTCGAAATGGGTCTGCTGCTCGAGGCCGAGGTCGTAATCCGCGAAGTCCGGGAGTGCGGGGATCGGCACATCCCAGATATAGCAGTCGCTCTGGCGCGTCTCGAGATACTCGAGTTCGGCCATCATGTTCTGTTCGTGACCGTAGAGCGTGCGGAGTTCGTCGAAGAAACCGAGGATGTCGGCGGACCCCCGGATCTCCCCGCCGGCCGGACCGAAGAGAATGCCGGAACTGATCGTCGCCATCAGGCTGACGATGTGCTGCTGCTCGCGAACCGGCGGCTGGACGCCGTCGGGACGCAACAGCCCCGCATCCTCGAGGGCGGCGAGATAGAGGTCGACCCAGTCTTGTTCATTCGCCGCAAGCGCGAGAAGCGCGCCGTTCACCTCCCCGGGATCGGCCGCCAGGATCGCTTCGCGCAGGGTGACGGCCTGGCCGGACTGGTAGGCGACGAATTCCGCGCGCGTCATGGTGGTCGCGCTCGCCATCATATGGAAGCGGAACGGGATGAAGGGGATGACGCAGTCGTCGGGAACCGCCCTGTTGTCGTTGTAGAGGCCGACGAAGTCGAGCTGGTCGAGAGCCGCGCCAAGGCCCTGCTGGGCTTCCTCGGCCTTCTCCTTGACCTTCTCCCACCAGTTCTCCAGTCCGCCGGGACCGTCGGCCAGTTCCTCGTCAAGGTCGGGATAGATCCCGGCCATCTGTTGCCGGAACGCGTCGAAGGCCCGTTCGTGCATCGCCGCGAGGCCGGGATAGGTGGCGACGTTGAAGGAGAAACCGGCAAAACCGTCGGCCGGATGATCGTAGAGGAATCCGGAGGTGAGAAGCTGGCCGTTGGTGTTGGTGATGGACTCCAGGTTCGCCCAGGGCACGTTTTCGTTCGCGGATCCCTCGGCGCCTTCCGGGGTGCCGCGCACATTGGTCGCGAACTCGAGGAACGGCAGTCCGTAGACGATCTCGTTGAGATTGAGCTGCGGCACGCCGACCTGGAAGAAGGTGTAGGGCGCGTCGATGTTCGAGAGGTTCTGCAAGGCTACCGAGTAGGTCGACTGGTCGCCCGCAAGGATCACGCGGTCGCCGCCGATGCCAATGGTCACGTCGGGCTCGATCGCGCGTTCCACCTGGAACCGGTAAGGCAGGGTCGCGGTCGCGCCGTTCGGGTTGATGACGGCAACGTCGTAGAGACCGTGTGGCGCATCCGTGAAATCGAAGGTCGCGATGATGCGCGTCGAATCGACCACCAACCAGTCAATCGGTTCGAACTCGGCAATGCCCGGGCGCACCAGCTTGACGATCGCGTTCTCGTGGAAGCGAGCCCCCTCGATTTCCGTCGTGACGTAGCGGCTGTCGCCGCCGCGGTCGGTCGCGATGCCGGTGATCACGAGCGGCAGGAGATCGGCGAGAACCGTGATGTTGGACCCTTCCGCCGGACCGCTGAAACCGCGCACGAGCACATAGTAGGTGCCCGGTTCCGTATCGGGAACGATGGCGACCAGATCGCTCGACAGCGGACCCTCATAGGTCGCGTCGAAAGCCGACGAACCCGGAACCGCGTCGTGGCGGATGAAGACCTCGTTGATCGCAGCATCGTCGTCGGAAGATATCCGTACCCTGAGGGTCTGCTCGGGCGGCACCTCGATCTTGTAGAGCCGCTCGGTGCCCGGGAGGAGCGACGCGGTTTTCGGGACGCCGACCTGGATCTCCTCGACGCCGAAGGACAGCGCGTCCGCGGAAGCGGTCGTGTTGTTGGCGTCGTTGACGCCCTCGTTGACCTGGTTGAGGATGTCGGTGCGCACGATGATGCGGTATTCGCCGGGTGTGGCGGCCGGCATCAGGGCTTCGAGATCGAGCGTATAGGTCTCGCCCGGCGCAAGCGTGCCGCTGAAGCCGGCGCGGCCGAGCGGGCGGTCGCCGATGTCCCAGGTGGCGTCCGCGGACAGGAAGAGCGAATCCGTCCACGCGCCGTCTATCGTCTGGTCGCTTTCGTTGCCGACGGTCCAAGAAAATGTGAGCGGCTCGCCGATGGTGGCCGTCACCGGCACCGTGATGTCGCGAACCTGCAGATCGCTCGCAGGCGGAAGCTCCAGCACCATCGGCACGTCGCTGGCGCGGTTGTTGTTGCGTTCGTTGGCCCCCTCATAGACCGACCCGGTGGGCGAAGACCTGGCGGGGTCGGTGACCACGAAGACGTAGTAGGCGCTCGTCGGCAGGTCGACCGGCACCTGGTAGGACCGGGTCACGGTATATTCCTCGCCCGCGCCCAGGCCGCCCGTATGCCGTATGCTGCCGAGATAGCGGTCGGCGCGCAGGTCGAGATAGGGATCGCGGGACAGATAGACGAGGTCGTCCCAGGTCGACTGGAGGGTGGGCGTCGCACCGCCGGCATTGGTCACCGTGTAGGTGACGTCGAAGGTCTTGCCCCGCAACACGCGTTCCGGCGCGATCAGGCTCGTGACCTGAAGGTCCGATCCGGTGAAGGGTCCGATGTGGATCGGAGCGCCGGTGGTGTTGTTGCCTTCGCCGTCGAACTCCCGGACCTTGCCGCCGAGGAAATTCGCGCCGACGCCGTTGAGGCGGCTGGAGATCGTGCTCGTCGTGTACCCGCTGGCCGTGAAGGGCGAGTCGGTGACGGCCAGGATGTTGAAGTCCCCCTCGATGTCGAAGGGGATCGTGACGGCGATCGTGGCCGTGTAGGACTCCCCGGGCGCGAGCGCGCCGGAGCGTTCGAACTCGGCGGCGATCAGACGACCGTTCTCCTCGCGCGTCAGAAGGTAATCGCTGACGTCGAGCGACTCGTCGATGGAGAGATAGACCCGGTCCGTCCAGTGATCCTCGCGCGTGGTCCGCGTTCCCACATTGGTGACCGTGAAGGATATGTTGGCCGTCGTGCCGGCCTCGAGTTCGGACGGCACCACGAGATCGGTCACCCGCAGGTCCGGCTCCCGGTAAATGACGGAAATCGGGACGCTGCCGTCATTGCCGGTGATGTCCTCATAGGCGACCCGGCTGTAGTAGCTGCTCTGGGCGTCGTTGGTGCCCGATCCGTTGTTCTGGGTGCGGACTTCCGGTGTCCGCGTGTTCTGCACGTTGGTGAACACGTAGATGAAATACGGTCCCGACGTCCCCGGCGGCAGGTCGAACGTCACCGAGCGGGTGTAGCTGTCGCCGGGCCCGAGGTCCTCGTCCGGTGCGACGGAAACGGTGGCGACGGCCTCCGCGCGGCCGCGGATGAACGTTGGATCCCGCGAGATCCAGACCATGTCGCGCCAGTATTCGGTGCCCGACCAGATCGTCGTGTCGCTGTTGTTCCGGACCGTGTAGGTGACGGTCGTCGATTCACCGGAATAGACAATGTCTTCCGGCACGATCTCGACAAGCTGCAGGTCCGGAAGCCGGCGGGTGACGTCGGTGTCGGCCCGGACAGTGTTGTTGAGGCTGTTCGAATCGCCGGGCAGGTTCCCCGCCGTCACGACATGCACATACTGGCCCTGCGCGGCGGGAGAGAGGGTGAATGTCGCGCTACGTGTCCTGCTCTCGCCGACCGCGAGGCTCGCGGTCGACTGGAAACGCCCCAGTTCGAGCGTGGTGGCGGACGAATCGTCGATCGCCGGGTTGTCCGACAGGATGATGTAGTCGACCCAACTGGCCGCCGCCGCCTCGCCGATATTCTCCACCGTCCAGGATACGGTGAACTCCCCAGTCGCCTCGCCGGTCGCATCCGGGGTGACGGAGACGGCCCTGAGGTCGGGATACTTCACCGCTGGCGGCGTGCCGATGAGGGCGATCGCCTGCTTGCCGATCAGGTCGCCGCCACCGGCCTTGTAGTTGTTGTTGTTGACCTCGTTTGGATCGTCCGGATTGACGTTGATCGCAAGGGTGTCCTCGAGCACCGTCGCGTAGGGATCGACCCAGGGCGTGATGTAGTACTCGCCCGAAACCAGGGTGTCGGGAAGCTGTACGGTGACCACGCGATCGTACCCGGCGTCCTTTTCGAGGACACCGCCGCTGTACTGGAAAGTGGTCAGCAGGATGTCGCCCTGGCCCGGATGGGGCCGGTTCTTGTCCTTCGTCAGCCAGATCTGCTCGGCCCAGTTGCCGAGATTGGTGGGCCCGCTGCCGAGATTGGTCACGGTGTAGCGGACCTCGATCTGGTTACCCTCGAACGCCTGGGCCGGCGTGACCACGTCGGACACGACGAGGTCGGCAAAGGGCCACGGGTTCACGAACAGTTCGTGCAGGCGGGTATTGTTGTTGTCGTTGGGCCATTCACCGACGGCATTGCCGACATCCGCGGCGGCGATGACATAGACGGTGCCCCTGAACCGCTCGGGAATCTTGAACGTGCCGGACAGCGTGCGGTACTGCTCACCGGAGCCAAGGGCGGCCTGGTTGGCGTGGGTGGAGACGCGTATGTCGTCGGACGTGATCTTGTCGTCGAGGGACAGGTAGACGGCGTCGGACCAGTTGGGCACGGTCGTGGCGACCGGCCCCTGGTTGATGACGACAAACTCGATCGACGCGGTGCCGCCGGCGTCCACAACGTCCGGACCGATGATCGAATCGACCTGCAGGTCGGGGCGCGGGAGGATCGAGACCAGAATTTCCGCGTCCGCCGTCGACGTGTTGTTGGTCTCTCCGGCGCCTTCGTAGACCGAGTCGGTCTGGTCGGTGACGATGACGATCTCGTAGCGGTCGTTGATCGACGACGGCAGCGTCACCTGTTCACGGCGCGAGTACGACGTGCCGGCGGCGAGCGGACCGGTGAAACTGTAGGAGCCGATCGACGTTCCGCTTCCCGTCTCCCCGGCCTTGCGCAGGAAAATCCTGTCCGTCCACGTGCCTTCCGCCGCGGCCTGGCCCTCGTTCCTGACCGTCCACTCGATGTCGATGGCAGAGCCTTCCGGGACGGACGCCGGCACGGTCACCGCCGTGACGCGGAGATCCGGCGCGGGCGAGAGCTCGACCTCGAATGCCTGCGAGACGAGGCTGTTGTTGTCTGTGTAGATGAACTCGAACGGCGTCCCGCCGGAATTCGGATTGGATGTGCCAGGGACCTCGACGACGATGTAGTAGGTGCCGGAGATGCCCTGCGGCAGCACCGCCGTCGCGGTGCGGGTGTAGGCGTCGCCGGGGTCGAGATAACCGAGATGCGTGAAGCCGCCGAGGGACACGCGGCCGGTGCCGTCCGGATTCGTCGCGAGATAGACCCTGTCCGTCCACGCCGCCGCGTTGGTGATGCCGATGCCGTCATTGCGCACCGTCCAGGTGATTTCCAGCGGCCGGCCGCTCGACGCGTCGCCGATGACCTCGACGTTCTCGATGACCAGATCGGCATTGGCGATGGGCATGACGTCGAAGGGCGTGGCGAGCGACGCGGTATTGTTGGACTCGCTGCCGTTCTCGAACACCTCGCCTCCGCTGTCCGTGGTCACGAAGAGCGTGTAGCGGCCATTGAAGGCGGGCGGCAGCAGGATGTTTTCGCTGCGCTGGTAGGTCCCGTTCGCGGCGACGAATCCGGAATGCGTGAAAGTGCCGAGGACGATGTCGTCCTGGTCGCCGAGTATCGCGTCCGTCGACGCGATGATCGTGTCGGTCCAGCTGTCGGTGATGCCCGTCCCGGTGCCAAGATTAGCGACCGTCCAGCTCACGGTCACGGTGGCGGGATCGTCGATTGTCAGGGCAGGCGCGTCGACCTGCGTCACAGCGAGATCGGCATAGGGCGCCAGCGTGACCGTCAGCGGCGAAGCGCCCGCGTTGTCCCCTTCGCCGTCGGGCTCGACCACGTCGTCATCGTCGTCGGTGACGACGAGAACCTGGTAGTTGCCGGAGGCATCGATGGGGATGGTGAGGTCGACCGTCTTCGTGTAGTCGGCCGCGCTGAGAAGCCCGCCCGCATGGCCGACCGTCCCGATCAGGACGTCGTTGTCGTCGAGTTCTCCGTCGCGGGACAGGTAGATCCGGTCCGTCCAGTCTCCGACCGCCGGGCCTCCACCCGGGTTCGACACCGTATAGGTCACCGAGAGCGTTTGCCCGGACACGATCTCGGTGACCGGGAAGGTCACTTCGTCGACAACGAGATTGGGATGGAGAAGGTCGAAATCGTCGGACAGGGCGGCGTTGTTGGCTTCGAGTCCGCCTTCGTAGACCCGTCCGCTGTAGTCTGAGACGACCAGGAAGGTGTGATCCCCGATACCGCGTTCGGGAATGACGACGTTCACCGTGACGTCGTAGAACGCGCCGACGGCCAGGTCGAAGTCACGCCCGACCGTCGCGAGAATGGACGCGCCGGACGTGGTGCCGCTCGACGTCAGATAGAGACGGTCGAACCATGAGGCGCGCGCCGTGGCAGCCCCGTTATTGGTCACGCGGAAGGTGACCTCGACCGTTTCGCCGGGAACGCCCGTCGTCGGACTGGCCAGAACCTCGGCGACGAGATCGGCGGCCGGCGACGCCGATATCGCGAGCGGCGTCAGGGACGCGCCGACGTTGTTGGCCTCCAGCGTGCGCTCGTAAACGGATCCGGCGACGTCGGAAACCACGAGGATCGTGTAGGTGCCGCTGACGCCGTCGGGAAGGGTGATCGTGCGGGACACCGAATAGGCCGCGCCGCTGGCGAGCGGGCCGGACCGGTTGAACTCGCCGATCACGATGTCGCCGCCGTCCGGCGTTCCGTCCGTCGACAGGAGAACCCGGTCGGTCCAGGTCCCGGTGGCGGGATCGGGGCCGGTGTTGCGCACGCGCCATGCGACCGTGACATCATCGCCGCTGTTGACCGTATTGGCGGGACCGGTCACGACCTCCACGGCAAGGTCGGCATAGGGCGAGGCGAGGTCGATCGCGACAGCACTGGCGACATTGTCGCCCCGCGTGTCCGGTTCGGTCACGAGTTCGTTTCCGTCGACGATGACGGAGAGGTAGTGCGTGCCGTCAAATCCTGCGGGCAGCGTCACCTCGCCGCTGAAGGAATAGGTCTGGCCCGCGCCGAGCGCCCCGCTGCGCTCGATCGAACCGATGACCACGTCGTCTTCATTGCCGATCACATCGTCGGCAGACAGGATGACGAGGTCCTGCCAGAGTGCGGCCCCGGTGGCGACCGAGCCGACATTCTCCACCGTGTAGGAGATGGTGACTGGATCGCCCCCGTCCCCCACGCCGGGCGCCGCGAACCCGCTGATCCGAAGATCGGGATAGGGTCGCGGTTCCGACTGCTCAGTGATCGTCATCGCGTTGTTGGACTCGGCATTCGTGACGCCGTTATCCTCGATGAGCGCACCCTGGTTGGACGCGTTGCGGTCGGCGGTGACGATGATGTCGATCTGGCCCGTGCCGCGTATGCCATGCGGCAGACTGGTCGTGAAGCTCCTGGTCGCCCGTTCCCCGGCGCCCAGCAGGCCACCGTGCGCGGCGATCGAGATCGCCTGGTTGACCAGCGTCTCGCCGGTGTCCCGATTGATGATCTGTATACGGTCGAACCAGCCCGACGGCGTCGCCGCAGCACCCTCGTTGACGTCGTCCCAGGTGATGGTGAAGGCCGTTCCGGGTGACACGGCACCGTCGGTCACGGCGAGGTTCTCCACGACCAGGTCGGGCGCCGACGAGATGGTCGCGGTGGTCGTGTTGTTGGTCTCCCCGGTGCCGTTCGGGTTCTCCTCGAAGAGCGCGTCGAAAATGTCGGAGGTGACGATGAAGTCGAAACGGCCGGTGGCATTCTGCCCCGACGGCCATGTGAAACTGTGGCTGCCGGCGCGCGTCTGGCCGGCCGCGATCGTTTCGCCTGACGCGACCGGAACGTCGGCCTCGTAGATGACCCGGTTGGTGGTGCGGTTGATGATCCTGAGACGCTCGCTCCATCCGCCCGTGGCGTCCGCGGTACCGGCGTTGCGGGTGACCCAGGCGACCGTGACATTCTGGCCGGCCTGCCAGCCGGCCGGGGGCACCGGGCCGATGTTCTCCACGAGCAGGTCGGGATAGGGCGCGAGTGCGGAGGTGAATGAAAGTGATGTGGCGTTGTTGAGTTCCGCCTGCCCGTCGAGGCTCAGTTCCTCCACGGCGTTGCCGATATCGGTGCTCACGGTAACGCGCAGGTTACCGGCGCCGGCGAGCCCCTGCGGAAGCGTGACCTGGACCTGGCGCGCCACGCCACCGTCGGCCGGTATCGGCCCGCTGGTCAGCGGGTCGTAGGCGACAATCGTCTCCGCGATGATCGCGCCTGTATCGAGATTGCGCACCAGCACGCGCTCACTGAACGCGGCATCGGCCGGCAGCGCCCCGATGTTTTCCGTGGTCCAGGAGATCGTCACGGTCTTGTCTGAAGTCACCGCACCGTCGGCGGAGACACCGACGCCGGTGACGACAAGGTCCGGGGCGGGCTCGTCGGTGAACCGGATCGGGACCGGCTCCTCCTGGGGATTGGCGTAGATCGCGAAATCCACGGTCGTGATTCCGGCGGACGAATAGATCCGGCCTTCGACGACCAGGAGATAATCGCCGGTTACCGGCAGCGTCGTCGTATCGACGTCATTGAAGTTCCCTTCGAAGACGGCGCGGCCATAGGGGTCGATCAGTCGCCAGTATGGCGTGGTGCCGGTAAGGTCCTGGCGGTCGAAATAGAAGCGGTCGCCCGCGGTGCCGGACAAGGAGTATATCTCCGTCTCGCTGCCCGGGCCGATGGTGCCCGCCACGGGCGAGCCGAAGACGATGGGGGTGGCGGCCGCGGTGTCGATCAGCCGGATCGCGTAATCCCCGGTGACCTCGCCATCCGCGTCGACGACGAGCGCATAGGTCCCGGCCGCCAGGTCTACGAGGGGAACGGTTGCCGCATCCGTGCCGTCGCTCGAGGTGAAGACGCGCGACGCGATCGTGCCGTTGGGTCCCTCGATGCGCCAGTTGAAGGTGGAACTCGCCGGAGAAAGCGCATCGACATAAAGCACGCCGTCTTCGGCCAGCGTGAAATTGTAGCGGTCTTCGATGCCGGGAAACGCGATCGCGCTGTCGACGAGATCGCCGATGGCATAGGGCGTGCCGACGGGATCAATCTGTCGCAGAACGAAATCGATGTCCCAGGACGACGATGTCGGTCCCCTGCCCTCGAGCAGGATCGTGAACGTGCCTCCGGTTTCCGTCGTGAAGGGACCGTAGTTGTTGCTGTAGGTGGACAGGTCGACCACGAGGCCGCCGTCGGGACCGACGATCTTCCAGTCCGCGTTCGAACCGGTCATGCGGCTGTCGAGATAGAACCGGTCACCCGCCTGTGCCTCGAACGCATAGAGACGCGTCGCGTTGCCCGGGTCCATCGTTCCGGACACGTCGCTACCGGGCGTGATCTCCGCGGCACTTTCCAGATCGAGGAGCCGGAAGGAGAAGTCGCCGACATTCTCGGACGACGGAATGACCGTGAACGTGTATTCGCCCGCCGGCATCAGATAGACGCCGCTGCCGCTGATATGCTGCGAATCCGTCTGGTCGAACCGTCGCGAGGCGAGTACCCCGTTCACGCCCGCGATTTCCCAGGTGAATGCGGAACTGTGGGTCAGGCTGTCCACATACAAGAGTGTCGCGCTGTCCAGCGTGAAGTCGAAAACATGGCGCTGGGTCGGGACCGAAACCGTTCCGGCGACGGTCTGGCCGACGGTCGCGGACGTGCGGACGTCCTCCAGCTGGTGGACGGTGAACTCGAATCCGACGGGAGTGCTCTGGTTGCGCCGGCCCTCGAGCACGAGGGCGTAGGTTCCGTCGAAACCGAGGACGGTCGGACCGGAGTTCGAGTTGAATCCCGTCGGCCCGAAGACCTGGGTCCCGAAGGGATCGACCAGGCGCCAGGTCAGGTTGGACGTGGTGGCGGTGATCCTGTCGAAATAGTAGGTCGCGCCGGCAGAGGCCTCGAAATTGAAGACCTGGGTTTCGCTGCCCGGATCGAGCGTGCCGCTGACGGAGGTGCCCGGGACGATGACGGTACCCGCGGACAGGTCCTTGAGGGCAAATCCGTATGACCCGGTGAACCCGTTGATTCCCCTGATAGAGATCGTATAGGTGCCGGGCGGCAGGCGAAGCGCGTTGTTGCTGCTGTCGAAGCTGTCGCTTCCCTGGAAGGAGACGTTCGAGACAGGTTCGATCGGTCCCTCGAGCGACCAGCGCAGATTGCCGTTGTCGGTGCGCGAATCGAAGACGAATGTGCCGGTTTCCGTGACGGTGAAGACGTAGCGGTCGACGGCGCCGACGCTGGAGATGTTCCCGTCCCGGGTGACGTCGAAGGCGAGCGTCGGCAGGGGCTGGGCGGCCGGGGTCGTGGCGATGGACACGTTGTCGATGTCCTGGTCCGCCACTTCGCTGGCGGTCGTTCCGAAAAACGCCATCCGGCTGCTCGGCAGGTCGTATCCACCGATGAAGAAATCCGTCAGCACGTTGGTCGTGCCGTCGCCGGCCTCCGTGAGTTGCAGGGTCAGCAGCGCACCACCGGCCGTGCGCGTCAGCAGGATGCGCGCGGTGTTGAATTGCCCGTTGGCGAGCGTGAACGGCAGGTCCGGAAGGTTCGCCAGTTCCTGGCCGTCGTAATGGACGGACACGTGGTTGTCGTTGGAACCGCCCGTATTGTCGTTGATGTCGAAGCTGATCCCGAAGGCACCGGGGAGGTTCGGCTCGACGCCCGGATTTTCGAGGATCGTGCCGCCGGTGCCGTAGACGGCGTTGTCCAGCAGGACAAAACCCAGTCCTTCGCCGACATTGGTCCGGGACGGGTTCCCGGTGATGCGGAAATCGAATTCGACGTCGACGCTGTCGAGCCGGCCGGTCGAGGTCGACGAGAACACCAGCGCATTGCGAGAATGGAAGGCCGTCGCGTCGGCCAGTCGCGCGTAGTCTCCGTCGGGTCCGTCGTCGCGAATTTCGCCGGGCGTGCCGGCGAGGTTCACCAGCGTGAAGGGTATGCCGCCGGGCGTGTCGAAATCCTGTTCCGTCAGACCCTGGCCATCCGGCTGCGCGATCTGCACGATCTGGAAGTTGTAGGTAATATCGTCGCCGGCGTTGTCCGGCCCTTCAAGGAGCAGGGTGTACGTCCCTGCATCCGCCAGGGTGTAGATGGGATTGTCGACGCTGCTTGGCGACGTCGGGCCGAACACCTGCCGGCCCAGGGGGTCGAGCAGGCGGAACCGCGTGTTGCCATTGTCGACGGAGGTGATGTCGAACCGGATCCGTTCGTTCGCCGCGGCATCGAAGGCGTACACGACGGTCTCGCGCCCCGAAGTCTCCAGGGTGCCGATGACCGGCGTGTCGAAAAGCAGGGGCCGGCCTTCAGCATCGAGATCCAGCAGCCTGAACTGGTAGCCGCCAGTATCGTCGTTCTGCCGGTAGACCGTGAGGACATAATCGCCCGCCGCTGCGTTCAGGACGGGGTTGGACGTGAAACCCGAACCGTCGCTCGCGCCGAAACCGCGGTCCGCGACGAGCGTGCCCTCGGGACCGCTCAGCATCCAGCGCACGTTGTTGTCGTCGACGAGGGAGTCGAAATAGAGCCGCGTCTGGCCGGAGAGGCTGAACGTGAAGCGATCCTGCTCGCCCGGAGTGGCCACGTTGCCGTTGAAGGTCGAACCGAGCGCCAGCGGAACCGACGTCACCGGATGGGCATGGATCGTGAAGGCGTAAGGCAGTTCATAGTCGAGATAGGTGAGGTCGCCGTCGACGATGAGATAGTATTCCCCGTCGGCGGGCAGGACGACGTCGGCCCGGTCGGCGAGGCCGGCGGTGAAGACCTGGTTCCCGAAGGCGTCGTACAGTCCCCAGCCGACGTGGGATGTGTCCAGGGTGACGTCGAAGAAGTAGCGCTGCCCCCCAACTCCGGCAAAACGGTAGGCCTGGGCGCTGGAACCCGGGTTGAGTTCACCCGATACGCTCACCCCCGGCGTCACGGGTGTTGCCCCGCCGAGGTTCTCGATCTCGAAATTGTAGAAGCCCGTCGTCGTCCCGTCGCCGGAGATCTCTATGGTGTATGTGCCCGGTTGCAGATGGAAGACGTTGTAGTTGAACGCGCTGGCCCGCGAGACATCGTCGATCTCGTCCTCGAAGACCGTGCCGAACGGTGCGTCGAGTTTCATGTTCAGGCTGGTGTTGTAGGTCAGGCTGTCGATGCGATACGTGCCGGCCTGCGTGACCTCGAACGTATAGGCGTCGATCTCGCCGGGCTGGGAGATCCGGCCCGTCACGCCATCCGCGTTCAGCCGCAGGAAGCTCGCGTCATGGCCGTTGCCTGACGTGTCCGCCGCAGTTTCGCCCGTCCCTGTCGAGAACTCGTAGAGCGCCAGCAGATCCGAGACGTCGGCATCCGCGCCGCCGGCCGCCGCGTTGGATATCTCCGACGCATCGCGCACGCGGCCCCAGAAGGCCATGCGGTCGATCTCGCCCTCGAACATGCTGTAGGAGGTCGAGTTCTCGGCCGTGTAGCCGATGACGATATCGCCGCCGACATCTGCCGATGGATTGGCCCTCAGCGTGCCCGCCGCCTGCTCGGCGCCGTTGACGTAGATCCGGCTTTGCCCGTTGGCACGGTCGGAGATCACCGCCACATGCATCCATTCGCCGGGCGTGACGAGACCGCCCGACGTTTCGAGCGTCTGGTTGCCGGACGCGTCATGAGTGCTCAGGTGCACGGCGCCGTTGCTGCGCAGCCAGACCGAGAAGGTGCGCGGCGAGCCGTCGAGGTCGCCCTTGTAGACCAGTGGCGTCCACGTGTTCTCGAAACGGTCGATCCGGAACCACGCCTCGAAGGTCACGTCACCGGTGAGGTCCGGCGCATCCGCGCCGTCGACGACGAGCACATCCGCCCCGGTGAGCGCCACGCCGCCATTTCCCCGGCCTGCGGTCCATTGCGGGCCTGGCGCCGGATTCGTTCCATCGAGCGCGATGGTTTCGGGCGTCTCGGCGTGCTTGTAGACAACGAAGCGATAGTCCGCCGAGGTTCGCGGCCCAACCTGCACGTCGCGCTCCAGCACCAGCGCGTAGCGCCCGGTGCCGGGCAACACGAGTTCCTCGATATCGGCAATGGTCGTGGTGTAGAGCAGCTGTTCGCCCGAGGGGCCGAAGACCCGGAACCCGGCCTCGGACGTGGAAAACGCCGACTGGTTGTCGATGTAGATCCGGTCGCCGGCCACGGCGTCGAAGCCAAAGACGGCACTGCCTGAATCCGGCCGCAGCGTGCCCGTCTGCACGATGCCGAAACCGAGCTCGGGCAGGTTGGCGAGATCGAAGACCCGGAACGCGTAGGACGTGGTGTCGCCTTCGTCCGGATCGACGACGATCGTGTAGTCTCCCGCCGTGAGGTCGAGTATCGCGTTGCCGCTTCCCAGTCTCGTGCCGTCGAGGTCGTCGAGATCCCGGAGGATGGTCAGTCCCTCCGGGCCCTCGATCCGGATGGTGATCCGGGCGTTGTCGGTCAGCGTGTCGAGATAGAGTCGCGTGTCGCCGTCGAGCGTGAAGTTGTAGCGATGCACGCTGCCGGGCCCGTCGACGCGCCCGGCAATGAGCCCGCCAAGCCCCGCCAGGCGCTGGTCGACCGTCGCGTCGAAACCGTTGGGGCCGAGATCGGCCAGTGCGGCAGACCCCGTGGCGTCATCCATGGGCAGGTAGAGCACGAGGCCGCTTTCCGCACCGGTGAGCGCGCTGTCCTTCGCGCCGTCGATCTCAGGCTGCGTCCGCGCCGACGACCAGATCCTCAAGTCGTCGATGAGGCCTTCGTACCGGCTGTAGGAGCCGTTGGTCTCGGTCGTGTCGCCGATCATCAGCGCGCCGTCCAGCGCGACATTGGCGGTCTGGCGCAAGGCGCCGCTCGACACCTCCTCGCCGTCGACCAGGATGCGTATGCTGCCGTCGGTCCGGGAGAACACGGCCGCGACATGGGTCCAGCGGCCGACCACCACTTCTCCCGCACCGGTCTGCAGGCTCTGTTCGCCGCTCGAGTCGCGCGCGCCGGCCCAGATCGAGCCGTTGGAATTCAGCCAGACTGAGTAGGACCGGGTGCTGCCGCCATCGCCCTTGTAGACGAGGGGCATCCAGGTGTTGGCGTAACGGTCAGGATTGATCCAGAACTCGATCGTCAGATCGCCGGAGACGTTCGTGGCGGGATCGTCGATCCGGACAGGATTGTGCCCGGAGAAGACGAGACTGTCCGCGATGCGGCCCGCACGTGACTGCGCGGCCGTCTCGCCGTTCGTGCCCGACAGGTCGGGTTCGAAGTCCCGGTCGTCGGCCGGGCTGATCGAAAACTCGACACGGCTGGTCGCGTTGGCATCGAACACCCGGCCTTCGACGAGCACCGTGTAGGTCCCGTCGAAGGCCGCCTGGAAGAAATCGCGGTCAGCGAAATTGTAGAGTCCGTCGACGACACTGCCGAAAGGATCGATGATACGGACGGGAACGTAGAACGAGTTGATCGCGTCAAAGTCCACGGCGTTGAAGAAATAGCTGCGGCCGGCTTCGGCTTCGAAGCGGAACATGCCGGTGGACCGGGCAGGCGAGGACTGGTGTTCGATGGTCTCGCCGAGCGCCACCGGCGTCGCGTCCGCAAGATCGAGCAGCCTGAAGTCGTAGTCGAGAACCGAAGCGCTGTTGGTCCAGACCGTCAGCAAATAGTCTCCCGCGGGCGCCTCCATCACCGGATTGGCGCCCAGTTCGTAGGAATCTGAAGAATAGAAGGAGCGGTCGGCGACCAGTGGGCCAAGCGGCCCGTCAAGAGACCAGCGAAGATTGCTGTTGCCGGTCAGGGAGTCGAAGTAGATCTGCGACGCGGCGTCGAGCGTGAAGGTGTATGAGTGAACGACACCGACGCCCGCAAGCGTATCCGAAACCGTTTCGCCGGGGATGAGCCCCTGTGGCGGCGCAGCGGCGATGTCGACCAGCTGGAAACTGTAGTCGGCCGTGGCCGGCGTATTTTCGATCGCGCCCTCGACCAAGAGGATGTAGCGGCCGGCCTGCTCCAGCACGGGCAGGTCCTGGGCGACATAATCCGAGAAGTCGATCAGGGCGACCCCGTCGGGCCCGATGAGCTGGATGCCCGCGCGCGAGGTGGAGATATCGGTCAGGGACAGCGGATTGAAGGCCAGCTTCTGTCCGGCCACTGCGTCGAAGGTGTGGACAGCGAAGCCGTTCGACGGATCGAGCTGGCCGGTCACGGTCCCGCCGATGGCGATGTCGTTCTCGACAGGCCGCAGATCGTGCAACGCGAATGCGAAGGTGCCGGTGGACGCACCCGACCGGTAGACCTCGAGGACGTAGTCGCCTTCGGCAAGCCCGAAAATGCCGCTGCCGATGATCCGGTTCTCGTCGCTCGACTGGAAGGTGCGGTTGGATATGACCGTGCCGCCGGGCCCGGTGAGGTCCCAGCGCGCGGTGCTGTCATTGGTGAAACTGTCGAAATAGAACAGGCCGGCCTGTGCGAGCGAGAACGTGTAGCGCTGGCTTGCCGTCGGGCTTGCGATTTCTCCGTCGACGCGCGCGCCCAGGGTGAGCGCCTCGTCGGCCTGAGGCACGACTTCCCGGATCGCGATCGTGAGCGTGTTGTCCGTGGTCAGTGTCGATGCGTCGCCGGCGAAGAGCACCTTGTAGAGACCTGTCGTCTCCGCGACGTAAGGTCCACGATCGAAGGTCGACGAACTGGAGTCGATGCGCTCGCCACCCGGCGTCAGCAACGCGAAGGCGGTCGAACTGGTCGACAGCGTCGATTGCACGAGGTCGAAGTAGAACTCGGTTCCGGCGGTGAGATCGACTCCGATGAGCCGGCCCTGCCCGCGCGGCGACAGAACGATGTCCACTTCCTCGTCGAGATCGACCGTCTCGTCGGGCGTGTCCGACATCAGGCGGAAACCGTAGTCGCCGGTGAGGTTCGAGCTGTTGTGAACGGCGATCTGGTACGTGCCGGCCCGCAGGTCCAGGAACGGTTCGGTTACGACCACGGACGTGAAGGACCTGTTCGTGACGACGGGCCCTTCGGGACCGGTGAGGTCCCAGCGGAAACGGAAGTCGCCGACGGCGGGCTCGATGCGGATACTGCTGCGCTGGGCCAGCGTGAAGATGAACGTGTCCGTTTCCCCGGCCGCATCGATCGATGCGGTCACGCTGTCTCCGACAGACACGGCCGTTCCCGTCAGTGGCGCGACGGGCGTGTTGCCGGTCCGCGAGACCGTAAACTCGAAGGCCGTCTCGGCCGTTGCGGTGGACGCGGGTTCGACGAGGACATAGTAGTCGCCGCCGACCGGCGCCTGGTAGGCGACGTCGCCGACGAAGAAGGTCTGGTCGACGATCTCGTTACCCGCCG
Source organism: Hyphomicrobiales bacterium (assembly GCA_965227875.1). GTDB lineage: Bacteria > Pseudomonadota > Alphaproteobacteria > Rhizobiales > JAJFHC01. The sequence continues at coordinate 2,203,903 of OZ245783.1, read as the reverse complement.
GGGTGAAGGCCCGCCAGCGGGTGGCACTCCACGTCGCGGGCCTCGAGAACAGAAGTTCGTCACCGGCGTTGACCGCGAACCTGAACATGCGCGTGCCGGTCGACGGCGACAGCGTTCCGGAGACCGCGGCACCCAGGGTCGCCGCCGTCGCGGCCGCCAGGTCGAGCAACCTGAAGGAGAAGTCCCCACCGACATTGTCGCTGTCCCGGAAAATGAGGGAATAGACACCGGCCCGCAAATCGAACAGCGGGACACTGTCCGAATAGTCCGCGAAGTCCAGACGGCGCTGCGATTCTACCGTACCGGCCGGACCGACGAGCGAATACCAGGCGCCGGACGGCGCCAGTGTGTCGAGATACAGGAGGGCGTCGGATGCCAGCGTGAAGCTGTAGGTGACGGTCTGCCCCGCCATGTCGAAGCCTTCGTCGACCGTCGCGCCGACGGTCAGGGCTTCGCTGCGGTCTGTCACCTCGGTGATGCGGAACGTGGCTTCGGCGGGCTGGTTGTTGTAGTGGGCCGCACCGACGAGGAAGGTGTACGTCCCGTCCTGCGCAATCTCGAACGGGTCCATGTCGCTGAAGAAGCGGGTCGGGACGACGAGGTTTCCGTCCGGTCCGTAGACCGTCAGGTAGAGGTCCTCGACCGGCGCCGCGAGGACGTCGAACAGCACCTTGCGGCCGCTCTGGAGATCGACGGTGAACAGCCGCGCCTCCCGTGCCCAGTCCTGGGTGAGCGCGCCCGCATGGCCGTTGCCGCTGAGGTCGGCGACGGACGACGGATCCGCACCGTCGAACGCCCAGTACCCGAGCAGGCCGGCTTCGCTGCCCAGCAGACCGGCCTCGTAGTCTCCCGCAATCTGGCCGGCGGCCCGCGCGCCGCTCCACAGCCGCACCTCGTCGAGACCGCCGACAAAACCGTCATAGCCCTCGAAACCTGCGCCGGTCCCGATTCTCAACGGACCGTCCGAATAGGGCACCGGGTCTTCGGGGAGCCGTGCGTCCTCCAGCGTGCCGGCCAGCTGGCCATTCACATAGACGTGCAGCGCGCCGTCGGCATAGGTGCCCGAAACATGGGTCCAGGTCCCTATGGGAATGTCCACGTCGACATAGGTCTCCTGGAAGCTCTCGTCGTCGCCAAAGACGCCGTAGAGCGACTCGACGTAGAAACGGACCGTGCCCTGGCGGAACCAATAGAGCCCGTAACCATCCTCGTAGTTGCCATTGCCCGACGTCGAGACGATCACGCCGTCGCCTGACAAGGAGCCGACATTGGGCTTGATCCAGGCTTCGAGGGTGAAACTGTCCGGCTGCAGGGCCGGGTCCGCGTCAACCGTGTAGCCGAGATAGCGGCTCCACAGGTTCGCCGAACCCTGCGGTCCCGCGCCGGCCGCCGGGATGACGGGCGGCACGTCGTCGCTGGCGATGTTGGCGGACTGCGCGCCGTCGCTGCCGAACTGCGCGGTGACATCCGCCCCGAGCGCCACGTCCTGTGCCTGCGTATGGTCGAGCAGCCGGAAACCGTAATCGCCCGTGCCGCTGTCCTCGCGCTTGACCACGAGCCGATAGTCACCCGCGCCGAGCCAGTAGCCGGAAAGCACCGAACCGTCCGCGCTGTCGAAGCGCTGGTCCGCCACGATGCGTCCCTGGGGTCCGAAGAGGTCGAACCGGACCTCGCTGCCACCCGTGAGCGCATCGAAGAACACGTTGCGCGCGCTGCCGAGCGAGAAGGTGAAGATGTCCCTGCTGTCGGAATGACCGATCCGGCCGCTGTAGCTCTCGCCGATATCGAGGGCGGTTTCGGTGTCCTCGGCGAGGTTGAGGCTGAAGATGAAGCGTGTCTCGTCATCGTTCGAGATCGTGCCCTCGACCAGCAGCGTGTAGGTCCCGGTGCGCTCCAGCAAAAGGTTCTGGGGGTCGGTTCCGTCGTAGAGCGGCCCGAACATGGCGGTGCCGTTGGGGTCGAGCAGGGACAGGTAGGTGTTGTCGCCTTCCAGCCTGTCGAAGTCGATGTTCAGCACGTCGCCGGCGGTCGCCTCGAACCTGTAGGCGGAGGTTGCGTTGGGATGGGACAGGCTGTCATCGACGGTTTCGCCGAAACCGACCGGCCGGGACGCGGTGTCGAGATCGATGAGACGAAAACTGAAATCCCCCGTCTCGTCGCCTTCGCCGTCGACGGTCAGGGTGTATTCCCCGGGCACCAGACGCAACACGGGGTCGCCGGACCGGTTCACGGAATCGCTCTGGGTGAAGCTTCGGTCAACGACCTCGTCGCCGCGCGGTCCGCTGAGCGACCAGGACAGCGACGGGTTGCTGGTCAGGGCGTCGAATACGATGGAGGTTTCTTCACTGACGGTGAAGCGATACGCCTGCTCGTCTCCCGGCACGTCGAGCGCGCCCTGGATCGGCAGGATATCCGCCGACAGGAGGACACGCGGTTCGTAGGTTTCGAAATGGACGCGCCTGGAAAGATCTGTGGAGGCGGGGGTCGAATCGGGCAGAGTCCCCTTGTCCCGAGGTCTGGTCCCGGCGAACCTCCCTAATCCGAGTCCGATCAAGGACCCCGAACTCAAGAGGCGGCTTCGGCAATCGTGCAGCCTCTGAAAACCCATCACCCTGTAACCGACCTGATTGACGGTTGTATGTATTCGTTCGGCTTATCGTTTTCCGTGGTGCCCGGCCCGTTCCGATCCGCCCTCCAGACCGCGTTCGGAGCACACCATTACGCTACCTAATCGGATGTAAGTATTCAAACCGAATTTTCATGTTTTATTAACGGTTAAGCATGCTTCGGACCGATTGCTGCGAGTCGAACAGAGTCGAGAGCCAAAAAACGGGATTCCGGGAGAGTCTTCGCGCGGCGGCATTTAAGGTTAGAACCATTTTGTTTCACGGTTTCCCGCCGGATCCTGTAATCTGCCGCGACACGACTTGGTTTTCGGCCCGGTACCGGGGAGGCGCGATATGAATAAAATTTATGCACCCTCTCTGCTCGCCCTGTTGTTCACGGCGGCTTTCATGACAGATTTCGCTACCGAAACGGAATCCCTCGCTGCCGGAACGGGATCCTATGAATGCCTGATCAGGCCGTCGCAGACGGTCAGGCTGGGCGCGCCGGTGAGCGGCGTGGTGGCCGATGTGACGGTCGAACGGGGCGACAGGGTCGAGGCCGGCGCTGTGGTCGCGCGGCTGGAAAGCGTCATCCAGCGGGCGGCCGTGAAGGCCGCCGAGGTGCGTTCGGGCGCCCAGGCGGAACTGAGGGCCGCTCGGGCCCGGGTGAAGATGCTCGAGAAAAGGCTGAAGCGGAACCGGGAACTGAAAACCAAGAAATATGTCGCCACCGCATCGGTGGAGGAAATCGAAACGGAACTCGAGGTGGCGCAGAACGACATCGAAAAGGCGCAACTCAACCTCGACATCGCCGCCGCGGAACTGGAAGCCGCCCGCGCGGAGGTCGAACGGCGCCAGGTGCGAAGCCCGGTCAGCGGGTACGTGGTCGAGCGCAACATCGAGCCCGGCGAATACTGGAACGAGGACAAGCCCATCGTCACCATAGCGACCGTCGACCCGTTGCACGTGGAGACCTTCGTCGATATTTCCGCACACGGCTCGGTCGCCGAGGGCATGGCTGCGGTCGTGCGTCCGGAGGAACCCGTCGGCGGCACGCACAAGGCGGTGGTCGCGGTGGTCGACAGGGTCTACGACGCGGCCAGCGGCACGGTCGGCGTGCGTCTCGACCTGCCCAATCCGGACGGCAAGATCCCCGCCGGTATCAAGTGCGAGGTGTCGTTCGACTTCGGGTCCTGAACTTCACGTTTCATATCCGGAACGATCGAAAGCATTCCTCGGCACAGGTGCCTGGTGACGATCGAGTTCGGTCATCGGGGCGGCGGTTCTCATTCTGGTTCTTCCCAGTTTCCTGACCAGCGGCCGTCACGGTCCGCAGCCGCTTGGACCGGCAGGAGATCCCGGCCTTGCGGACGACGTGCAAGCACCTGCCGCACATGATATGATTGCGCATCAGCCGAACATCGATGGTTGTTGCGAGCCGGCATCGCGTTCACTGATGCCGGATTGTCTTGTCATGAATATCGGTGACGACAGTCTGTATTGCCCTCCCTTGCCCTTGTGGTGGGCGGGCCGGAAACGGGCGGACACGCCGGCCGCGTCGCTGCACGCGGCCTATGCGCGCGAAATGTGGCGCGCCCGCGGCGTGGCCGGCCGCGTCGTGCTGGCACTGCGCTTTCTCGGCTGGCCGATCATCGTCGGCGGAGCGGTGGCCTGCATGACCTGGCGCAACGGCGCCGCCATCGCCCGGCGGACCGGCCGCAGCGTGCCGCAGCAGATCGCCGACCAGATTTCGGTCGCCGTGCGCCACGGCATCCTGCCGCCCTGGTACTACATGTTCGAACTGCACAGGCCGGAGAACATGGCGCGGGCCGGGGAGTATCTCCACCGGTTCGAGACCAAGTACAACCTCTACACGATCATAAAGACCGAACTCGAAGGCACCGACGGGCGGCTGCTCGCCGACAAGGAGCGCTTCGCCGCCCTGTGCGCAGAACACGGCGTCGCCGCGCCGCCGCTGGTCGCCGTCGTCGAGAACGGCGCGACCCGCCGGCCCCTTCACGCGAAAGGCGGGGACGCGACGCCCGTCCGGTTCGTCGACGACGACCTCTTCATCAAACCGCGCAAGGGCAAGGGCGGGCGCGGGACCCTGCGGGCCAGCCGGACCGCGGACGGCCGCTACGCGCTAAGCGACGGCCAGACGCTGACCGGCAGCGAACTGGCCCGTTATCTGGAGACGCTGTCACTCGAAAAGCCGCTGCTTGTCCAACGCCGCCTGTCGAACCATCCCGACATGGTCGACATGTGCGCCAACGCCCTGTGCTGCGTCCGGGTCCTCACCTGCAGGAACGAGTCCGACGCGCCCGAACTGACCAACGTGGCCTTCCGCATGGCGCTCAGAAGCGATACCACGGTGGACGGCCTTCACCGCGGCGGCATCGCCGCCAATGTCGACATCGAAACCGGCGTTCTCGGCCCGGCCACGAATCTCGGACTGACGCCCGACGTGGGCTGGTGCACCCACAATCCCGGCACCGGCGTGCCCATCGCCGGGCGGACCCTCCCCCATTGGCCAGAGACCCGCGCCCTCGCGCTCAAGGCCCATGCCATGCTGCCGCACAAGGTGATGGTGGGGTGGGACATCGCGATCACGGACAAGGGGCCGGTCGTCGTGGAGGGCAATGGCGCGCCCTGCGTCGACATCATCCAGCGGGTGACCTGCGACCCGCTGGGATCGGCCCGGTTCGGCGAACTGCTCGCCTGGCAGGTGGACCGGGCCCTCGCGGCCCGCAATCGGACATCCGGAGAGGCCGCGAGCTCTCTCTAGATTTTCCGCTCGGGCCCGGCCGCGGCAACCGGACGCTGCCGGAACGGGAAAAAGCCTCCGGTGGAGCCTCGAAACCAGGCCCAATTTCTCTCGCGTCCCGACCCTACCCCTCCACCTGAGTCCGGGAGATCAGGTGGCGTTCCAGCACGTCCCGGTCGGGCCTGAACCCGAGGCCCGGACGGTCGGCGCTCAGCAGGAGTTTCGGGTTGAAGGGGTCGATAAGGTCGTGGGGAATGTCGGCATAGTCGATGAAAGCGGTCTCCAGCCATTCGGGCCGGCCGGCGGCGGCTTCGGGCTGGGCGGCGATGAGGTGTGCGGTCGCCACGTAGGCCGGGCCCCAGTAGAACGCGTGCGGCACGCAGCGCAAGCCGGCCTCGCGCACCATGGGAAAGATCTCGCGGACCGCCGACACGCCACCGACCTTGGCGATCGAGGGCTGGACCACGTCGAACGCCCCCGAGGCGATGGCGCGCCGGAACTCGGTCACCGTGCCGACGTTCTCGCCGCCCGAAACGGCGGTGCCTTCGCGGCGGACCTCGGCGAGGCCCGGAAAGTCCTCCGGCGGCCAGACCGGTTCCTCCAGCCACAGGAAACCTCCGTTCACCCCCTCGTTCTGCTTGAGGCCGCGGGCGATCTCGCGCGCTTCGGCCACCGTCCACGGGCAGTTCACGTCGAGCGTGATGTCGACGCCCTCGGGCACCGCCTCGCGGGCGGCCATGAAGGGACCCATGGCGCGCTCGTGCAGCTTGACCATCGGAAACCCGAGCGCCACCGCGCGTTCCGTGTTGCGGGCAATCGCCCCGTGATCGCCGCCATAGCTCATGAGGGACGCATAACGAGTGATCTCGACATCGCCGTCGGGCCCGCCCAGCATCCTGTAGAGCGGCGTGCCCGCGCGCTGCGCGGCAAGGTCCCACAGCGCGATATCCATGCCCGACAGGGCGTACATGCACGGCCCCTGCCGGCCGAACCCATGGAAAGCGCGCTGGGCCTCGCCGACAAGCCCCGCAGGATCAGACGCATCGCGCCCGATGAACCAGGGACCAACGAGATCCTTCAGCAGGGCAAGCGTCCCCGGGTTGCAGAAATGCCCGAAGGCCTCGCCCCACGCCTCGACACCGTCATCGTCGGTCACCCGCAGGATGAGGGCTTCCTTGATGGTCCAGGCTTCGGACTTCATGCCCGGCCTCATACCCTGGCGCGGCCCGTCGGTTCCGAAGGGGAGACCGACGCGGAGAATCTCGATTGATCTGATTTTCATCGCGGCACCATAGGCCACGCCGGCGGGACGGACAATCGATCCCGCGCGTCCTCGCGCTATGCGCCGAAGACGGACCAGCCGGTTTCCGTGGCGAGATCCTCGAGCGCCCTGGTGGCGAGAAAGGAGTTGCCGATCTCGTTCAGACCCGGCGACCAGCAGGCGACCGTGGCGCGCCCCGGCACCACGGCCAGGATGCCGCCACCGACGCCGCTCTTTCCGGGAAAGCCGACCCGGAAGGCGAACTCGCCGGAACCGTCATAATGGCCGCAGGTCAGCATGAGTGCATTGATGCGCCGTGCCCGGCGTTCCGCGGTGACGACCGGCCCGGCGGGGCCGAGGCGGCCGTCCCAGGCGAGGTAGCGCCCGGCCCGGCACAACTGGCGGCACGACATGGCAACGGCGCAGCAGTTGAAATAGACCTCCAGCGCGGCTTCCGGCTCGTTCACGAGATTGCCGTTGGCCTTCATGAAGTTGGCGAGGGCGGCGTTACGGTAGCCATGGTCGGATTCGGAGGCGGCGACCGCCGCATCGACGGAGATGCCGTCCGCATCCCCGACGCGGCGCAGGAAACCCAGGACTTCGTCGACGACGGCGCCGGCGGGACCGCGGTCGAGCAGGACGTCGGCCACCACGATGGCCCCGGCATTGATGAACGGGTTGCGCGGCACGCCCTGCTCGTGCTCGAGCTGGATGATCGAATTGAAGGGATCCCCGGACGGCTCGCGGCCGACGCGGCCCCAGAGATCATCGCCGACCCGCTCCAGCGCCATGGTCAGGGTGAAGACCTTGGACACGCTCTGGATCGAGAACGGCACATCCGCATCTCCCGCGACGATCTCGGTGCCGTCGGCGAGGATCACGGCGATGCCGAACTGTCCGGGATCGACCGCGGCAAGCTCGGGGATGTAAGTCGCGACCTCGCCACGGTCGTCGCAGGCGGCGTACCGTTCCGCGATGGCCCGGACGATTTCCGCGAGGTCGATGTCATGTTCCTTCATGGATACTCCTGCCGACGCTCTCATGCGGGCCGTGCCGCATCGCGCACCAGCCGGTGCACGAAGTCCATCTTCTCCACAATCGCGGGCTGGAAGACCTCCGGCACCAGATCGATCAGCCCCATGGTCCGGTTCATCTCGTTCAGCACGATCCCCAGGTTCACGTAGCAGTCGACCATGTCCTGCAGGTCGGCATGACGCGGGTCGATGTTTCCGACGACGCCCATGTTGCGGGCGCTGTCGAGCACGCTCAGCATGTCGAGATAGGTGGCGAAGGTTTCCGCGAAATCCTCCCAGGGATGCATGGTCGCGTAGGCGCTGATATAGGACGACTGCCAGCCGGACTGCGGTCCCTCGTCGTAGTAGCGCTGCATGGCGTCCGCATAGGTCGGGTTCTCGTGGTCTCCGAAAACCTCCCTGAACCGGTCCTCGCAGCGACCGGCAACCAGCATCTCCCAATAGTAATGGGCGATCTCGTGGCGGAAGTGACCGATGACCGTGCGGTGCGCCTCGTCGAACCTGACGCGTGACTTTTCCAGTTCGACGGGGTCGGCCTCCCGGATGTTGATGGTGATCTTGCCGCCGGCGTGGCCGGTGAAGACCTCTTCCTCCTCGCCCAGCGACCACCGCCGGCTGGTCTGCGGGCCGACATCGGCCTTGAAATCGAAAGACAGCGGCGGTGAGCACCCGTCCTCCTGCGTGCCGTAGGGAAGGCCGATGAGGTCGAGGGTGTAGAGGAGGCGGCGCTTCCCGGTTTCGAGCCGCGCCCATTTCTCGCGATTGCCGTCAATGGCGAGGTCGGGAATGGTTTCGTTGAAGCGGCAATAGTCGCACAGGGGTGCGGGCGGCGGGGTGTCCTCGCCCGCCGCGCAACACCGGTTGCACACCTGCTCGACGGCATAGTTGTGGCATTTGACAAGTGCCGCGCCACAGTTTGCATGACCGCAACGCCAGTTCTGCTCGCCGGTCTGCTCCAGCGCGGTCATCGTGGCGCACACCGGACACCATCCAACCTCCTTGAGACACGCAACGCATTGCGTGTTCTCGAAAAAAACCGGATTGCCGCATGTGCAGTAAAAACGTCTCATCGGGAGATATCCTCATTCGCCCGGCCGCGGTTTCTTCGCCGCGCCTTCGTCCCCTTATAACGCCTTTGTCGGCCTGGCGTTGCGTCCGCGGTCTCACGCGATCCCATGCCCGGTCTGGCGAAAGAAGAATGCGCCTTGCGACTTGCCCGCCGGGAAAATTTCGCCATCTTAGCATCCCATGAACCGCGGGTTGCCGACCGGGCCCGCTCCCCCTGAAAACAAGGACTGTGACCCACTCATGGACCCACTGACCCAAGGCGTGCTCGGGGCGGCCCTGCCCCAGGCGGTGCGGCGCCGGACCCAGGCCGGCGTCGCCGGGGCGCTCGGTTTCTTCTCCGGCATGGCCGCGGATCTCGACATCCTGATCCGGTCCGAGTCCGACCCGCTGATCTATCTCGAGTACCACCGGCAGTTCACCCATTCGCTGGTGTTCATCCCGGTGGGCGGACTGATCATGGCCGCCGTGCTGCACTGGATCCTCGGGCGGAGGTGGGGGCTCGGCTTCGGGCGCACGGTCCTGTTCTGCACTCTCGGCTACGCGACCCACGCCCTGCTCGATAGCGCGACCTCCTACGGCACGCAGCTTCTGTGGCCCTTCACCGACTACCGGGTGGCCTGGAACATCATCTCGATCATCGATCCCCTCTTTACCCTCCCCATGCTGGGTCTCGTTCTGGCGGCGGCACTCACGGGCCGGCCGGCGCTCGCCCGGGTGGCGCTCGCCTGGGGGGCGGTCTATCTGAGCCTGGGGTTCATGCAGCAGCAGTCGGCGCTGGCCATGGGCCGCGAGATCGCGGCGGAACGCGGCCATGCGCCCGTGCGGCTGGAAGCCAAGCCCAGCTTCGGCAACCTGCTGGTGTGGAAGATCATCTACGAGGCGGACGGGCGCTACCACGTCGATGCGGTCAGGGCAACCGTGGCGCCGAGGGTGTTTCCCGGCAGATCGACGCGCAAGCTCGACATCGGACGCGACCTGCCCTGGCTCGACCCCGCGTCGCAGCAGGCGCGGGACATCGAACGGTTCCGCTGGTTCAGCGACGATTTCATCTCGCAGGACGAGACCCATCCGAACCGGATCATCGACATGCGCTACTCGCTGGTGCCCAACGAAATCCGCCCCCTCTGGTGGATCGCGCTCGATCCCGGAGCCGCACCTGACGCCCACGCGGATTTCGTGACGAACCGCGGCGACGGCTCGGCCCGGTTCACAGGCCTGTGGCGGATGATCGTCGGCACGGGCGAATGACCCGCGTAGGGCGGATCCGCCCTAACCTCCGGTCACGTGCCTGAGGATCTCGGCCGGCGGCAGGTTGACCAGTTCCTTCGTCACCTCCGCCTTCACGCGGGACCTGACCTCCCCCGGCAGTTCGTTGCGCAGGTATCCCATCATGCGCGGCGGTGCGGCAACCACCAGCCCCCCGGACCTGGCGGACGCAAGCGCGGCCGCTACGGCCCCGGCCACCTCGCCAGCGAAAGCCTGCTCGCCGGCCTCATGCCGATCCGTCTCTTCCATGGCGCTGCGGCCACCCGGGTGAAAGGCGCGGCCGGGCCTGTCGTTTCCCTGTTCCCCGGTCGACGGGTTGGACGCCGCCTCGAGGGTCTCGCTGACCTCCAGTTCGGGCAGGACCGCGCTGCCCCTGTTGCGCATTAGCAGCATCTTCCGGCCGTCGCAGGCCATAACCCAGTCCTGATGGGCCAGTCTCACTTCAGTGTCCATGTCATCGGTCCGTTCGTTCCGTTTGCCTTGACCCGGGATCACCGGGGCAAGGCAGTCATGATGGCGCAGATCACGGGCGTGGACATTGATTCATGTCATGGAGGAAGGCAGCGTGGAGAGCGCGGACGTCAGCTAGCCCAAGCGTCCCTCGAACTCGGCATAACCGAAGGTCTTGACGACCTCGAGCGCATCCGTGCGGCTGTCCCACAGCGCCAGCGCCGGCAGCGGCGTGCCGTTGAACGTGGTCGCCTTCACCATGGTGTAATAGGCCTGGTCGCGGATCATCAGGCGGTCGCCGGCGACGGGCGGCCTGGGGAAACGGTAGGTGCCGGTCACGTCCCCGGCGAGGCAGGTGGGGCCGCCGAGACGCACCGTGCACGGGTCGTCGGGGTCCACGGCCGCAGCGTTGACAGGCGCCGCGCCGGCGATGTCCGGCGTGTAGGGCGCCTCGATGACGTCGGGCATGTGGCAGGTGGCGGACACGTCCATGACGGCGAAGTGTCCACGGTTCCATCCGGTGTCCAGGACCTCGGCCACCAGCACGCCGGCATCGAGCGCGACGGCGGTGCCGGGTTCGAGAACGAGATCGAGGCCCGTGCGGTCGCGGGCAAGATGCAGACGGGTGACGAGATCCCCGAGCGGATAATCGTCGGCCGTCAGCAGCTGGCCGCCGCCGAGATTGAGCCAGTCGACCGCCTCGAAGAGATGCGAGGCCCGCGTCTCGACCGCGCCCAGGAGCCTGTCGAACGGCTCGAACATCTGGTCGCAAAGCGCATGGACATGGAGGCCGGCGAACGGCTCCAGATCGGCCGTCTCGAGGCGGCTGACCGGGACGCCCAGGCGCGAACCGGCCGCGCAGGGGTCGTAAAGCGGGGTTTCGACCTCGCTGTGCTCTGGGTTGATGCGCAGCCCGAGATGTGGCCCGCCGGCTTCGGGCAAAGCGTCGCGAAAGCGGCCGAACTGGCTCAGCGAGTTGAAGATGAGGTGGTCGGACAGGACGCATATCTCGTCGAGTTCAACCGGTTTGAGGCCAGGCGCGTAGGTGTGAACCTCGCCGGCAAACCGGGTCGCGGCGAGTTTCGCCTCCCACAGGCCGCTCGCCGCGCAACCGTCGAGATATTTGTCCACGAGCCCGGCCACGGGAAAACAGGAAAACGCCTTGAGCGCCAGGAGCACCTTCACCCCCGCCTCGCGCCGCACGTACGCCAGTTTCTCGAGATTGGCCTCGATCCGGGCGAGATCGAGCACGTGGCACGGGCTCGGCACGCGGGCGGGGTCGAAGCGGGCGAAACTGTCCATGGCCGCGGTCACCGCCCGTCAGGCGATCTCCGACGGCCACCTGCCGTCGAGAGGCAGGTCGGCGGCCTGCCAGGAAATGCCCACCTCGGGCATCAGGGCGAGGAACGGGTCGGGGTCGAGTTCCTCCACGTTGACCATGGTGCCCGGGTTCCAGTCTCCGGCCGCCAGCGCCAGGGCCGCGGCGATGGCGGGAACGGCCGTGGTATAGGAGATCGCCTGGGAGCCGACCTCGGCAAAACACTTCTCGTGGTCGCAGGTGGACCAGATGAAGACCCGGCGCGGCTTGCCGTCCTTCGTTCCGCGAATGTCGCACCCGATGCAACATTCGCCGGTGTATCCCTCGGCCAGCGTGGCCGGATCGGGCAGCAGCGCCTTGACCACGCGGATGGGCGCGACGTTCATGCCGTCGACCTCGACGGGTATCGAGGAAATGAGCCCGAGCCGGTCGAGCACCTCGAAGACCTGGAGATAACGCTCCCCGAATCCCATCCAGAATTCGATTCGCCTGGCCTCCGGAAAGGCCCTGGGCAGGGAGTGCAGTTCGTCATGCCCCATGGAGTAGACAGTATGCGTCCCCACATGCGGCAGGGTCACGTCCATCTTCCGCGAGTGGGCGGGAATCTTCCTGAACTCGCCGTCTTCCCAGTAGAGCACGTCCTCGCGGATTTCGCGCAGGTTGGTGTCCGGGTCGAAATTGGTGGCGAAATAGCGACCGTGATCGCCGCCGTTCACGTCGATGATGTCGATGCTGTCGATTTCGTCGAGCAGGTGTTTCTTCGCATGGGCGCAGAAGACGTTGACCACGCCCGGATCGAAACCGATTCCGAGAAGGGCCGTGAGATTCCTCTCCGCGAAGGCCGGCCGCCGGGGCCACTCGTTGTTGGCGTACCACGGTGCGGGCGCGTTCTCCACGAACTCGTCCTCCGCCACGGCGGTGTCGATGTAGTGGGCGCCGGTCGCGATGCAGGCGTCCATGAGAGAATTGTTGCAGTAGGGCGAGGCGACGTTGAGCACGATGGCGATGTCGCGGGCCTCGAGAATGGCGGTGACCGCACCGGTATCGGTGGCGTCCGCGGCGATGATTTCGAGTTCGAAACCGCCGCGGCGCGCCGCGACGTCATCGCGAATGGCCTCGAGCTTGCCCGGCGTGCGGCTCAACAGTGCGATCGTGCCGAACCGGTCGGCGAACTGGGCCGCCTTGTGGGCGGCCACCGCGCCGACACCCCCGGCGCCGACGATCAGGAGATTGGGTTTGACCATGGAGGAGAGTTCCCGGTTTTGCCGGCTGCGAACGCATCCCGGAGGACACCGGAGGCAGCGGATTGACGAATTGGCCCCGGTCTAGCCGCTCGGCATGACGAGAGCAAGACCACGCCCCTGCGCGGATTCGTCCTACCTTGGGCATTTTGCGGCTCTCGGGACGGGGTCTCCCGTGAGGCTGGCGGCAGGATGCCAGGTTGGGGTAAGCTTGGCGGCTTTTCGCCATTGCCTGCAGGAGGATTGCCCCGTGACACCCCGCCGCCGTTCCGTCTTCAGTCTCCCCGACGCAAAGCGCCAGGTCCTGTTCGGGTTTTTCGCCGCGGTCCTCCTCGTCCTGCCTTCCCGTGATGCCGCCGCACAGCAGGTCATCGGACTGGGCAACGGCCTCAAGCTCGAATACCAGTCCGGCGACCTCGACCCGGTCACGCTCGCGGGATCGGCCGAGGACGTCCGGCTTTTCGTCGACAATTATCCCGCCGCCGCGATGGGACGCCTGCGTCTCGATACGCGGGGGGCGCTGATCGATTCCGACTTCACGATCCTGACGCTGGAAGCCTTCGACGTCGTCTCGGGAGACGGCAAGGCGAAGGTCGAGGAGGTCACCGGCCGTGACGTGCCTATCGGGTCGCTCCGGCTCATCGCGATGGAAATGGAGCGCCACGGCGACGACATGGCGCCGCCGCAGCTTCTCGGACTGCTTCGCCGGATCTCGCTCGGGTCCCTGACCCTGCGCGGCATTGCGGTCGAGGACGGGGCCCTGAATGCCTCCGTGCGGCGCGCTGCGATTCGCGAGGTCGGGGAGGCACGGATCGGACTCGTCGAGATCGACAACGTCCTGATCAACGACCGGTCGGAAAACATCACGGCAAGCCTGCGTTCTGGCCAGATCACCAACATATCGCTCGATCCGCGTTTCTACCCGGGGCTCAGGTTCGAGAGCCTCTCGGTATTGAGCGACGAGGTCCACGCAGCGCTCGCGTCTCTCGAGCTCGTCCAGTCGGTGGGCACCCTGCAGGACGGCACGACTTATCCCGAACGCCAGAAGCTGGCGCTGCGGGACCTGACGATACAGCCCGGACCGGAACCCGACCCGGACTTCCGCGAAATGTTCGAGATCATCGGCGAGGCGGGCCTCAAGCTGCAGGTCGACTCGGTTTCCAGCATGGCGCCGCAAGGGGCGAACTTCACGATCGACACGCGGACGGAAGCGAAACTCCAGACCGGCGACAGGCTCAATCTCGATATCGGCCTGCAATTGCCGATCGCCAGCTGGCAGTTCCTGAGCACGGCCATCGACAAGGATCCCGCGTCGATGATGAACCCGGAACTGAGCATGCAGATGCTGCTGAACATGTCGCTGGCCGGCGCGGAGATCAGCGTCACGACCGGCAAGCTCGCCGAGGCCGCCGTCGTGGCGATCTCCAGCGAGGAAGGCATGACGCCCGAAGCGTTGCGCCGCAAGGCCGCCGACGACGCGACCGGGGTAATGCTCGCCCTGCCGCCGTCGACGAAACCCTATCGGGACGCCATCGAGGCGTTCATCCTCAATTCCGGCACACTCAAGCTGGCCGTCGCACCGGCGTTTCCCATGCCGCTCAATTCCTTCATGGTCGCGAACAGCCAGCCGGAGCTGCTGATCGAAAAACTGAACATTTCGGTGACCCACACGCCGCACGCGCGGTAGCCCTTCGCGCGCGGCAGCCGGGTCGGGACGTCAGCTTAGATCGGCGCCGAGAAGGTCGTCATTCGTGAGGAGCGTCTCCTCCGGCACGGACGCCGCCGGAAGTGCGGTGCGCTCGGGGATCACGATGCGGTTGCCCTGGGCAAGTCCGTTGCCCGAGCGGTCGGCGTAGATGACGAAGATCTCTCCGTCCGGAGCATTTTCGGCAACTGCCGGAGCCGAGGACGCGCCAGGCGTCCGGTTCGAAGCTGCCGGTTCGATCACCATGCCGCGCTCGAAATCCACCACGGGAATGTCGAGGATTTTCGCCTGCAACGCGAAGCTGCCGATTGGCGCCGGCCGGGTGATGAATTTGGAACTCAGCCAACCCGACCTGCCGTCCCACTCGACGAGGCACCAGTCCTGTTCCGCGATGCATCCGGTGACGGTGACGATCTGCTTGTCCGGCACGGTGTCCATGACGCGGTGGTCGGTGCCGGGGCCGGTGCGCATGTTCACATGGGTGGTGGTGAAGAAGTTCGCGCCCTCTGCCCGGGCGCCGCTGGCGGCAAATGCCAGACCTACGGACAGGATGGCCGCTGACAGGACGACGTTGGCAACCAGTCTGAAAGTGATCGGGCTCATGGCGGTGTCTTTCCGGTCCTTGCTGTCTGTTTCGGGTGTATCGAAACGACAACGCCCGACCGGCGAATCCGTTCCCGCGTCGGGAACCGGACGCCCGACCCGTGCCTCCTCGCGCCCAAACGCAAACAGGCGCCGCATGGCGGCGCCTGTCCGTTTTTCGTGCGTGGAAAAGATCAGCCGTAGCGATAGGGCCGGCCGGCCTTCGCCATGTCCTCGTTGTACTTGCGGAAGATGTCCACGACCTTCTTCTTGGTCTCGGATTCCGAGGCGATCTCGTCCCAGAACTTCACGGCCGCGGCCTCGACCTGGGCCCATTCCTCGTCGGGAATGGTGGTCAGCTTCATCTTGGTGCCGTTGACGCGCAGGCTGGCTTCGCCGCCCCAGTACCACCACTGGCGGTAATAGTGGCTCTGCTCCATGCAGACCGTCAGCAGTTCCTTCAGATCGTCGGGAAGCTCGTTCCAGCGGTCCATGTTGGCGAAGAAGGACCCGATCCAGGCGCCGGAGATGTTGTTGGTCAGGAAGTAGTTGGTCACGTCGGCCCAGCCCACCGTGTAGTCCTCGGTGATGCCCGACCAGGCGATGCCGTCGAGTTCGCCTGTCTGGACGGCGGTCTCGATGTCTTCCCACGGCAGCGTCACCGGAACGACGCCGAACTGGGTGAGGAAGCGACCGGCGGTCGGGAACGTGAAGACGCGCTTGCCTTTCAGGTCCTCGAGCGAGTTGATCGGATCCTTGGTGGCGAAGTGGCACGGGTCCCACGAACCAGCGGAGATGTGCTTCACACCGACGGCTTCGTATTCCTTCGCCCAGATCTCCTTCAGGCCGTACTGGTTGAACAGCACCGGCACGTCGAGGGAGTAGCGGCTGCCGAAGGGGAAGTAGCCGCCGAAAACGGTGACTTCGGTCGGCGAGGCCATGGAGTCGTCGTCGGACTGCACGGCGTCGATGGTGCCCTTCTGCATGGCGCGGAAGAGTTCGCTGGTCGGCACGAGCTGATCGGCGAAATAGAGTTCGATCTCCATCCGGTCGCCGGCGATCTTGTTGAAGCTGTCGATGGCCGGCTTGATGACATGCTCGGCGAGCGCCGCGCCGGCATAGGTCTGCAGGCGCCACTTGATCTTGGACTGGGCAATGGCGGGCGTGGCCAATGCGGCGGCAGGTGCGGCAATGGCGGCGCCCTTCACGAAATTACGTCTTGTGGTCATTGGACTTCTCCTTTGTTGCTCCCTTGGGTTGGTTTCGCGTCCGCTTCTGCGGTTCTCGTTATTTTCCGTAAACGTAGTTCGGCAGCCACATGGCGATTTCCGGGAAGATCATAACCAGGCTCAGTGCCAGCACCATGACGAGTACGAAGGGCGTGATGGAGCTGTAGATGTCCCTGAGCGTGATCTCCGGCGGCGCCATGGCGCGCATGAGGAACAGATTGTAGCCGAAGGGTGGCGTCATGTATGCGATCTGGGTCGTGATCGTGTAGAGCACGCCGTACCAGATGAGGTCGAAGCCGAGCAGGCCCACGAGAGGCACGTAGAGCGGCGCGACGATGACGAGCATGGCGGTGTCGTCGAGGAATGTCCCCATGATGAGGAAGGACAGCTGCATCAGGATGAGGATCATCCACGGATTGAGACCGAGCCTGTCGGTGAACAGGTCCTCGATCGCGCGCACGGCGCCAAGACCGTCGAAAACGGCGCCGAAGGCCAGCGCGGCCAGGATGATCCACATGAACATGCAGGAGATCGCCAGCGTCTGGCGGACGGAGGTCTCGAAGACCTCCCGGGTCATGCGGCCCTTAAGCACGGCTGCGAGAAACGCGGTCGTCGCGCCGACGGCGGAACTCTCCACCAGCGAGGTCCAGCCGTTGACGAAGGGCACCATCATGACCGCGAAAATGAAGAGCGGCAGCAGGCCCGCCGACAGCAGGCGCAGCTTCTCGCGCATCGGAATGTCGCGTTCCTCCGGCGGCAGGGCCGGCCCGAGACTGGGCTGGATGCGGCAGCGCACATAGATGAAGAGCATGAACATGGCGGCCATCATCAGGCCCGGGAAGACCCCGGCGAGCCAGAGCTGGCCCACCGGCTGGCGGGCGATCATGGCGTAGAGTACAAGCACGACCGACGGCGGGACAAGAATGCCGAGCGACGATCCCGCCTGGATCACCCCGGTCACCATGCGCTTGTCGTAGTTTCGCTTGAGGAGTTCGGGCAGGGCGATCGTCGCGCCGATGGCCATGCCGGCGACGGACAGGCCGTTCATGGCGGAGATCAGCACCATGAGGCCGATGGTCCCGATGGCGAGCCCGCCGCGGACGGGCCCCATCCACACGTGGAACATCTTGTAGAGATCGTCGGCGATGCGCGATTCCGACAGCACATAGCCCATGAAGATGAACATGGGCAGGGTCAGAAGCGGATACCACTTCATGAGCTTCATGGCCGAGGCGAAGGCGATGTCGGACCCGCCGGTCCCCCACAGGGCGAGCGACGCGGCGCAGGCCACCGCGCCGATGGCGCCGAAGACCCGCTGGCCGGTGAACAGCATCAGCATCATCGACGCGAACATGAGGAGCGCAATCATCTCGTAGGACATCAGACGTCGCCCTCCCGCAACCTGATGATGTCCTTGAGCAGTTCGGACACCGCCTGCAGCAGCATGAGAAAGATGCCGGTGCACATGATGACCTTGATCGGCCAGAGATAGGGCCGCCACGCGGTCGGGCTGCGCTCCAGCCGCCCCGGGTCCTCCTGGCCGGTCACGAGGCTGGCGAGGAAGCCCAGGGGTTCGTCGCCGTAATGGCCGAAGGAATAGGCGGTCGAGTGAAGACCGCCATAGAGCAGGACGCCGAGATAGAACATCAGGAAGAAGACCGTGATGGCGTCGACCTGGGCTTTGCGGCGCAGGGACCAGTCGCTGTAGAAGAGATCCATGCGCACGTTCGAGCCGAGCTGGATCGAGTAGGGCCCGCCGATGATGTAATAGGTCACCATGGCGAACTGGGCCATCTCGAGCGTCCACAGGGACGGCAGCAAGAAGGTCTTGGAGACCGACGACCAGAGGAGAATCAGGATCATGACGAAAATGCCGTACATCATGATCCGGCCCACGCGCCGGTTGATCGAGTCGACCACGCGGATATAGGCGCGGGCCGCATTCATGCGGTCGCCCCCTGCGCCGGCGTCGACGGCGACAGCGTGGCCAGAGCGTCACGCAGAAGCCCGGCCAGCATGGCGGCGATCGCGGCGCACTCGCTTTCGGAGGCCAGCAGGTCGTTGCGCACTTCGATCATGACGTTCAGGAGGTTCCGGCTCAGTCCGTGGCGGCGAAGGGTGTGGGTCACCCCGTCCGCTGGACCATAGGGTTCGTTCCGGCGCACGTCGAGTGTCGTGTGGCGGGCGGCAACGGCCAGAACGGCGTCGGCGAACCGGGCGTCCTCGTCGTGCAGTATGCCCAGTTCGACATCTCTGCGCTGCCCGAAATAGACGGGCGTGAAACTGTGGATCGTGACGAGGGCGGGGGCGGATCGCCGGGCGTCGATCGCCCCGGCGAGCGCGGCTTCGAACGGACGGTAGACCGTGTCGACCCGTTCGGCCTTCTCCGCCTCGCTGAGGCCGGCATTTCCCGGGATGTCGAAAATCTCGCTTCGCGGCGGCATCGCCCCGGGAGACTCCGGCGGGCGGTTGCAATCGTAGACCAGGCGCGACACCCGGCCCAGGACGGCCGGCGCATCGAAGGCACGGGCCAGTGCGCGGGTGACGGTTTCCGCGCCCGGATCCCAGGCGACATGGCTCCTGCGCGTCCCGTCGTCGAGACCGAGCCCGCCATAGCGGTCGGGAATATGCGCGCTGGCGTGCTCGCACACGAAGAGGAACGGCGCCGTCGGGCTTCCGTCCAGGACGGACACTGGCGAATCCGATGCCGTGTTCAAGCGTATGACCCCTCGCATGCGCGTATTGTGTTTGTAAAATTCTTTTCATATCGACCGAACTTGTCAATAATTATTCCGGATGCCGGCCGGCGACGGCCGTGAACAGAGGGTACGGAGTTGTCCGTCAAGACCATTGCAGACAGGCTGCGCGAGAAACACGACGACCTGACCCGCGCCGAGCACCAGCTCGCCGACACCATCCTGCGGAACTATCCGGCGTCCGGCCTGGGCACCATCACGACGGTGGCCGGCGAAGCGGGCGTCTCAACGCCGACGGTCGCCCGCCTCGTGCAGAAACTCGGCTTCACCGGGTTTCCCGACTTCCAGGCGCAGTTGCGACAGGAGCTGAACGAGACGATTTCCGGCCCCATCGCCAAGCGCGACCGCTGGGTCAGCGGCGTGCCCGACGGCCATATCCTCAACCGGTTCACCGAAGCGGTGATCGACAATATCGGCCAGTCCCTGGCGGCGATCGACACGTCCCTGTTCGACGACGCCTGCTCGCTCCTGAGCGACAAGGAAAGATCGGTCCATGTCTTCGGTGGCCGCATCACCCGGACGCTGGCAGACTATTTCTTCCTCCACCTGCAGGTGATCCGCCCCAGGGTGACGCTGATCGGATCGAGCACGAACGCGTGGCCGCACTACCTGCTCGATGTCGGAGAAGGGGACGTGGTCGTCATCTTCGATGTGCGGCGCTACGAAAACGGAACCCTGCGACTGGCTGAAATGGCGCGGCAGAAGGGCGCCAGGATCATACTGTTCACCGACCAGTGGCTCTCCCCGGTCAACGCCCACGCAGACCTGTGTTTCAGCAGCCGGATCGCCGTACCGTCGGCCTGGGACTCGAACGTCACCTGCATGCTTCTGGTGGAGATCGTGATCGCGGAGGTCCAGGAACGCCACTGGGGCAAGACGAGAAGCCGGATGGAAGCGCTCGAATCGATGTTCGACAAGACGCGTTTCTTCCGCAAGTTTTCATGACATGACTCTCGACCCCGCCCCTCCGGGGTCACGCAGATAGGAGAAAAAAGAAATGCTGCAATGTATCTCGCCGGTGGACGGAAGCGTGTTCGCCGAACGGCCCACGTCCGACCTTGCCTCGGCAAACGGCATCGTCGCGACGGCCCGCAAGGCCCAGGCGGACTGGGCCCGGCGCCCGCTGGAGGAACGCACGGACCTGGTCATGGGCGGGATCGCCAGGCTCGGCGAAATGAAGGACGAAACCGCCGTCGAGATCGCCTGGATGATGGGCAGGCCCGTGCGCTATGGCGGCGAGTTCGGCGGCGTCGAGGAACGCGCCTCTCACATGGCGAAGATCGCGCCGAAGGGGCTCGCGCCGCTGGACATCGAGGACAGCCCGTCCTTCGTGCGGCGCATAGAACGCCAGCCGCACGGCGTCGTGTTTGTGGTGGCGCCGTGGAACTACCCCTATCTCACGGCCGTCAACACCGTGGTGCCGGCGCTCATCGCGGGCAATGCGGTCGTGCTCAAGCACGCGACCCAGACCCTGCTCGCCGGCGAGCGCATGGTCCGCGCATTCACGGAAGCGGGCGTGCCCGAAGATGTCTTCCAGAACATCTTTCTCGACCATGCCACGACCGGCGAGCTGCTCGCGGCGCGGGCCTTCGACTTCGTCAACTTCACTGGCTCGGTGGGTGGCGGAAAGACGATGGAACGCGCGGCCGCGGGAACCTTCACACCCATGGGGCTCGAGCTCGGCGGCAAGGATCCGGGCTACGTGATGGAGGACGCCGATCTCGATGCGGCGGTGGACACGCTGATCGACGGCGCGTTCTTCAACTCCGGCCAGTGCTGCTGCGGCATCGAGCGCATCTATGTCGCCGCGCCGCTCTACGACGATTTCGTGGAAAAAGCCGTGGCGCTGGTGTCGTCCTACACGCTCGGCAACCCGCTCGACGCAGGGACGACGCTGGGACCGATGGCGCATCGCCGGTTCGCGGCCGAGGTGCGGTCGCAGACCGAAGAGGCCCTTGCGATGGGGGCCACCGCGCATATCGATCCCGGCCGTTTTCCCGCCGACGACGGCGGCGCCTATCTCGCGCCGCAGGTGCTCACAGGGGTCAGTCACGAGATGCGGGTCATGCGGGAGGAGAGCTTCGGACCGGTGGTCGGCATCATGAAAGTCGCATCGGACGACGAGGCCCTCGCGCTGATGAACGACAGCGACTACGGGCTGACGGCGTCCGTCTGGACGGGCGATGCGGACCGCGCGCTTGCGCTGGGCCGCCGGATCGAGACCGGAACCGTGTTCATGAACCGGTGCGACTATCTCGACCCGGCGCTCTGCTGGACCGGCTGCAAGGAGACCGGCCGCGGCGCGGCGCTTTCAGAACTCGGCTACCATGCGCTCACCCGCCCGAAGTCCTTCCACCTGAAGAGACTCTGAGGTTTCGCAGAGACGACGGTTCACACGCAAAGAAGGGAAAGACCCAGACATGATCAGGATCGAGAACCGGGCCAAGGCACGGCTGGAGGCGGGGCAACTGTCGCTCGGCGTGGGCCTGCGGCAGAACCGGACAGTCGACATAGGCAAGGCGATGATGACGGCCGGTTTCGACTGGCTGTTCATCGACATGGAACACAATTCCATGGATATGGACACCGCAGCGCAGATCTCGGTGGCCGCGCAGGATGCCGGCATAACGCCCATCGTTCGCGTTCCCGGCTTCGAACATCACCACGCGACCCGGGCGCTCGATGCGGGCGCCCAGGGGATCGTCGTGCCGCATGTCGACGACGCGGCCACGGCGGCGCGCATCGCCGCCTTCTGCCGCTACCCTCCGGACGGGCACCGGTCGATGACCGGCGCGCTGCCGCAACTGGCCTTCGAGAGCCATCCGTTCGGCGAGGTCGCCACCGCGGTCAACGCCGCGACCCTGATCGTGGTGATGATCGAATCGCCGCAGGCGCTGGAGAACGCGCACGAAATCGCCGCCGTGCCGGGGATCGACGCGCTGCTCATCGGGACGAACGACCTGTGCATGGAAATGGGCATTCCCGGGCAGTTCGATCACCCGAGCGTGGCCGACGCCTACCGCACCGTCGTCGACGCCTGCCGCGCCCACGGCAAGCACCCCGGCATGGGCGGCGTCTACGCGCCGGATCTCATGAAGGTCTATATCGACATCGGCGCCCGGCTCATCCTCTCGGGCAACGACTTCTCCTTCATGATGGCCGGCGCCCGATCCCAGGCCGCCGCCGTGCGCGCCCTCACTCCCGGACAAGGCGGCTAGCGCACCGGGCCGCCGGTGGGCCCCGGATCGGTGTCCGGGACTTCGGGGGATGGTTGCCACGGTTGGCGCTTCGTCTCCCGGAGATCCGCCAGGATCATCCGGGACCGTTCCACATTCAGGCTTCTATCCTGCACGGCCCCGGCTCGCGCTGACAGGCGTCCGGGGAACGGGGATGCACAAGCTCCCTGGCCCGACTTCCGCTCAAGGGCCCCCCGTCGCAAAACAAGAGCTCGAAGCCCCGGGCCTGGCCCGGGGCCCAACTGCGGCCGAGCAATGCTAATGCACAGGCGCCTATGAATTTCATCCGTCTTAGCCGGGCCTGACCCGGGGCCCAGCTGCGGCCGGGCAATGCGAATGCACAGGCGCCTATAATTTTCATCCGACCTTGCCGGGCCCGACCCGGCAATCCAGCCTCGCACCATGGCCGTGCCTGCGGCTGGAGGCGCGGGTCGTGCCCGCCACGAGGCCGCCCCTGGGTCCCGGATCGGGGTCCGGGACTTCGGGAGGATTGTTGCCACGGTCGGCGTTTCGTATCCCGGAGATCCGACAGGATCATCCGGGACCGTTCCACATTCAGGCTTCTATCCTGTACGGCCCCGGCTCGCGCTTCTGCGCGTCCGGGGAACGGGGATGGTCAGCTTCCCGGCGCGATTTACGCTCCAATGCTTAACTCGCAAGACAAGAGCACGAATCCCCAGGCCGGACCCGGGGCCCAGCTGCGGACGGGCAATGCGAAGGCAGAGGCGCCTATAATTTTCATCCGTCCCTGCCGGGCGCGACCCGGCAATCCAGCCCCGCACCATGGCCGTGCCTGCGGCTGGAGGCGCGTGGGTCGCGCCCGCCGCGAGGCCGCTGCTGGGTCCCGGATCGGTGTCCGGGACTTCGGGGGATGGTTGCCGCGTCCCACGTCTCGTGTCCCGGAGGTCCGACAGGATCATCCGGGACCGTTCCACATTCAGGCATCTATCCTGTACGGCCCCGGCTCGCGCTTCCGCGCGTCCGGGGAACTTG
Source organism: Hyphomicrobiales bacterium (assembly GCA_965227875.1). Lineage (GTDB taxonomy): Bacteria > Pseudomonadota > Alphaproteobacteria > Rhizobiales > JAJFHC01. The sequence continues at coordinate 2,180,394 of OZ245783.1, read as the reverse complement.
AATGCGCAAGCGCTCCGGCCCGACTTCCGCTCGAAGAGGCTCAGGTCTTGCCGGCGGCGGCGCGGAGGGCGGCGATGCGGTCGATGGCGGCGTCGCGGTCGGGGACGATGTTCGGGTCGAAGTTCTGGCTCTCGGACTCGCGCACGATCTGGCGGCCCGTCGTCTCGCGCGCCTCGCAGCGCACCGTGCCGAGAGAATGGGACAGGTTGATCTTCTTGCCGCGCGTGGCAAACGCCATCCAGGCTTCCGGCATGATCTCGCAGTTCCGGTAATTGACGAGGAAGTACCACTTCTCCCCGGTTTCGGCGAGGCGCGACTCGACCAGGTCGTAGAAGGCGTTCACGTCGTCGGAACGCTCGAAGCTGACGTCGGTGAAATCCACCTCCATGATCTGCAACTCGGGGTGGAAGGTCACCCGGTTCTCCATCGGGAGCCGGGGTTCGGGTTCGGTGAGGACGACCGCCTTGCCGAACTCCTCCGGCGTCATCTTGGCGCGCAGGCCATAAAGATGCTCGACGGCCGCCTCGCGGCTCGCGAACAGGCTCGGGTCGAAGTCCTCCACTTCGGCGCGGCGGAGCACCGCCTCGCCGACATCCGGGCTGACCGCATAGCGTGCCGACCCCAGCGAATAGGCGATGTTTGATTTCTTGCCGCGGTGGGCAAACGTGATCCAGCCCTCGGCCATGATCCTGGTGTTGAAGTAGTTGACGAGAAAGAACCACTTCTTGCCGGACGCGACGATCTGCCGGTCCATCTCGTCGTAGAAGGCATTCGCACGCGACGACACCTCGAAGGTCATGTCGGAGAAATCCACCTCCATGATCTGTTCATCGGGGAAAAACGCAATTCGTTCCGCATCGCTTTTCCGTTTCATGACAGGGTCCTTTCCAGGTTTACGGGGAGGCGCGCGGCATCGCGTATCGCGTGCGCAGGGCGCGCGCGATTGCGTCCCGGCGGAGGGTCTGGTCTCCGCCGGCCGGGGCCGTCCCAAATTGTCCGTTTTCTTAGATCGCCAGATACTTGTGCCGAAGATCCTCGTCGTCGAGCACTTCCTGGGCGGTGCCGTCATAAACGACCTCGCCCGTATCGAGGATGACCGCGCGGTCGGACAGGGTCAGCGCGGCCACCGCATTCTGTTCAACGATGATGCTGGTGATGCCGGAACTCCGGACCTCCACCAGCGCCTTCGCGATGTCCTGACGAACCACCGGGGCGAGCCCCTCGTAGGGTTCGTCGAGAAGGAGAAGTCTCACGTCGCGGGCGAGCGCGCGGCCGATGGCCAGCATCTGCTGCTCGCCGCCGGACAGGGTCGTGCCCTGCTGCTTGCGCCGCTCGGCAAGACGGGGAAAGAGTTCGAAGATGCGCTCGAAGGACCAGCCCTTTTTGCCGGAGATCTGGGCCAGTTCGAGGTTCTCGGCCACGGTCAGGCCCGGGATGATCCGGCGGTCTTCCTGGACGAGCTGCACGCCCAGGAGAGCGGCCTGGTAGTTCTGCTTGTCGTGGAGGGTCGTGCCGCCGAGCAGGATCTCGCCGCCGCGCAGCTCCGGCGTCGACGCCCTGGCGATGGTGCGCAGGGTGGAGGTCTTGCCGGCCCCGTTGCGGCCGAGCAGTGCCAGAATCTCGCCCTCGTTCAGTTCGAACGAGACGTTCTGCACGATGTAGCTGTCGCCGTAGAAGGACTGCAGTCCCCGGCAGGACAGAAAGGCGGGGCCCTTCGCCGCCGAGGCCTCGGTCGCGGCCGCGTCCTGCGGGCGTTCCTGGGTTTCAACGCTCATACCTGTTCCTCGCCGAGATAGGCCTCGATCACCCGCGGGTCGCCCTTGATTTCGTCGGGCGTGCCCTGGGCGATGATGCGTCCGCCGGCCAGCACGCTGATGCGGTCGGCCAGCGAGAACACGACGTGCATGTCGTGCTCGATGATCACTTTCGTCATGCCGCCTTCCTTGATCTCCTTGAGAAGATCGATGGTGGCGTTCGTGTCGTGCCGGGCCATGCCGGCCGTCGGCTCGTCGAGCAGAAGCAGGCGCGGGTGCTGGATGAGGCCCATGGCGAGCTCCAGCCGTCGCTTGTCGCCACGCGACATGCTGGAGGCGACGGAGGTAATCTGGCCCTTGAGACCGACGCTTTCCAGGACGCTTTCGGCCTCTTCGCGGATCGCCTTCTCGGAGGAGAAACGCTTGAAGGGATTGAGGCGGAAATGACCGTCGCGCTTCGACAGCGCAGGCACCATGACATTCTCGATCACGGTCAGGTCGGGAAAGACCTCCGGCGTCTGGAAGACGCGCGCAACGCCGAGCTGGTTGATCTCGTGGGGCTGCTTGCCGGTCAGCACGTCGCCGTCGAACACGACGGCGCCCCGGTCGGGCTTGAGCCTGCCGACGCACACGTTGAGAAGGGTCGACTTGCCCGCCCCGTTGGGGCCGATGATGGCGTGGGTCTCGCCTTCCGTGACGGCGAGGTCGACATCGCTCAGGGCATGCAGGCCGGCGAAGCTCTTGTGCACGTCGTTGATGTGCAGGACGGTATTCGCCGTGCCCGGCCGGAAGCCGGTTTCGCCGGCGTCGCTGATCTGTTCCGCTGCAGACATATCGCCTCCCTCACTCAGCCGGTTGCGCGACAGAAGACCCTGCCGACTTGCCGGTCTTGTTTCCGCCAAACAGCTTCCCGATCCGGCGGAAGCCTTCCATCAGGCCGCCGGGCAGGAAGATGACGATGATCATGAACATGAGGCCGAGCGTGAGGTGCCAGCCCTCACCGACGAACAGCGACGTCACGTCGACGACAATGTGCTGCAGCCCGTCTGGGAGGAAGGAGAAGAAGTCCGAGAGAATGCCTTCGTTCCACGACGACACCTTCTGTTCGGCGTACTTGATCAGACCTGCGCCCAGAACCGGCCCCACCAGGGTTCCGACACCACCGAGGATCGTCATGAGCACGACTTCACCGGAAGCCGTCCACTGCATGCGCTCGGCACCGGCGATGGGATCGGTCACGGCCATCAGCGCGCCCGCGAGACCGGCATACATGCCGGAGATCACGAAAGCCGCGATCAGGTAGGGCCGGGTGTGCACGCCGGTGTAGTTGAGCCGGTTCTGATTCGACTTGATGGCCTTCAGCATCATGCCGAAATTCGAATTGGTGATGCACTGGGCGACGAAGAAGCAGATGACCAGCAGTACCGCACAGAAGTAGAAACCGGGGTAGCCCTGCAGGGCATGGCCGAAAAGGCTGGGTGTCGGCACCGCCGTCTCGACGATCCCCAGCGCCTGGTCGATGACGCGCACGTCACAGTCGAGGAGACTGACCGTCGGATCCGTGCAGATCGCCCGGGTCTGCAGACCGGTCTCCCCGTTGGTCACGTTGATGAAGTCGGAGTTACCGAGAACCGAATAGGCCAGCGCGTAACACATCTGCGCGAAGGCCAGCGTCAGGATCGAGAAGTAGATGCCCGACCGGCGCAAGGACACGAAACCGATGGCGAACGCGAACAGCCCGGCAAGCGCCATGGAAAAGACGATCGCAGGCAGGGCGTTCATGGTCAGGAGCTTGAAGCTCCACACCGCCGTATAGGACCCGACGCCGATGAACGCGGCATGGCCGAAGGAGAGATATCCCGTGAGGCCGAAGAGGATATTGAAGCCGACAGCGAAGATCCCGAAGATCGCGATCTTCTGCATCAGGTCGGGGTAATCCGCTCCGAAGGGTATCAGCAGTATCGGCAGACACAGAATGACAGCCGAGAACACGATGAAGAGGAGCCAGTCCCTGGCACTCTGATTGAACACGGTCTTATTCCTCCATCACGCCCTTGCGGCCCAGCAACCCACGCGGCAGCGTGAGCAGAATGACCACGGCCACGAGATAGATGATGATCTGGTCGATCCCGGGCAGGAAGTTCTTGATCTGGTTCATCGATGCGAAACTCTGCAGGATGCCGAGCAGGAAGCCCGCCGCGACAGCGCCGCCGAGAGATCCCATTCCGCCGACCACCACGACGACGAAGGACAGGACAAGGAAGTCCATGCCCATGTGGTAATCGGGCGGCAGGATCGGGGTGTACATGGCGCCCGCCATGCCGGCGACGATCGCGGCCAGGCCGAAGACGATCGTGAACCGCCGCTGAATGTTGATGCCGAGCAGGCCGACCGTTTCCCGGTCCTGCATGCCGGCGCGCACGACCATGCCGAACGTGGTGAACTGCAGGAATGCGAACACGGCGAAGATGACGACACCGGAAAACATGAAATAGATCAGGCGCCACCATGGGTAGACGACGTTCTCGCCGAGCCCGATCCAGGAGCCGACATTTGCGGCGCCGGCAAACATCTCGGGTGCGGACTGGGGCAGCGGATTCGCGCCGTAGTAATGCTTAACGATCTCCTGAAGGATGATCGCAAGCCCGAACGTCACCAGGATCTGGTCGGAGTGCTCACGCTTGTAGAAATGCTTGATGAGGCCCCGCTCCATGATGATCCCGACCAGGCCCATCACGACCATGGCGACAAGAATGGATATCGGAACGGACCAGTCCTGCAGAAAGGCGGCGGTGTTCTGGCCCACGATATCCTGGAGATAGGGAACCTGTTCGACCAGCGGATTGCCGAGAAAGTCCTTCTCGGTCTCGCTCACACGTTCGTACGATATCGACAGCAGTCGCTGCAGCGACACGGCGCAGAACGCGCCCAGCATGAACAACGCGCCATGCGCGAAGTTGACGACGCCCAGCGTGCCGAAAACGAGGGTGAGACCCAGCGCAATCAATGCGTAGGCGCCCCCCTTGTCGAGCCCGTTGAGGATCTGAAGAAAAATTGCATCCATGATGGCTACCCAGCGCTTTTGTCCGTAAGGCGGTCATCCCCTCGCCCTACGCCCCCTCCTCCGGCACCGCTATCGACCTGTACCGGATGGATGACCGGCCGCCCGAAGGCGACCGGTCGGTAATGTTGCGGCTACGACTATATCAGGCTTCGCCGTCGTTGTACGGGCCGAGCTCGCCACCGAGCATGTCGACCGGGTACTCGACCTTCGCACGCGGCGTGACTTCCACGACCTCGAGAACGTCGAACTTGGAGGACGGGTTTTCCTTACCCTTCACGACCAGGACGTCCTTGAAGCACTGGTGGTCGCCAGCACGGTATTCGGTCGGGCCGTTGCCGAGACCGTCGAACTTGAAGCCCTCGAGCTGCTTGCCGACCGCGCTCGGGCGGAAGGTGCCGGCACGCTGGCAGGCATCAGCATAGAGAATGGCCTGGCAGTACGTCGTGTGAGCAGCCTGCGACGGCGGGAAGCCGTATTCGGTGCCGAACGACTTGACGAAAGCCTTGGAGCCTTCGTCCTGCAGCGACCAGTGCCAGTTCGTGGACCCGAAGATGCCCTGGACGTTCTTGCCCGCACCCTGCGCCATCAGACGCGAGTAGAGCGGAACGACGATGGCGAAGTCCTTGCCGTTGACCTGCTTGTCGCGCAGACCGAACTGGACCGCCTGGGTCAGGGAGTTGACCATGTCCTTGCCGTAGTGGTTCAGGACCAGCACGTCGGCACCGGAGTTGAGAACCGGCGTGATGTACTGCGAGAAGTCGCCGGCGCCGAGCGGGGTGCGGACGGCGGACGCCGTCTTCCAGCCAAGCTGTTCGGTATACTTCTTGATCGAACCTTCCTGCGACCAGCCCCAGGTATAGTCGGCGGTGAGGTGATAGGCGGTGCGGTCGGAACCGAACGCGTTCTGCAGCACCGGAGCCAGCGCGGCGCCGGTCATTTCGGTGTTGAAGAAGTGACGGAAACCGTTAGCCCGCCGGTCCTTGCCGGTGGTGTCGTTGGAGTGGGTCAGGCCGGCCATGAAGATGACACCGGCTTCCTGGCAGAGGCTCTGCACGGCGATCGCCACGCCCGACGAAGACCCGCCGGTGATCATGATGGCGCCGTCGTTCTCGATCATGCGCTTGGCCGATGCGCGCGCAGCGTCCGACTTGGTCTGCGTGTCGCCGGTCACGAAGGTGACCTTCTTGCCGTTCACGCCCTTGCCTTCCAGGGCCTTGGACGAGAACGTGTTCAGCATGCCGCCGTCGCCTTCACCGTTCAGGTGCTTGACGGCAAGCTGGTAGGCGCGCAGTTCGTCGGCGCCCTCGTCGGCATAGGCGCCGGTCTGCGGTACGTTGAAGCCGAGAATGACTTCGCCGCCCTTGGGCGCGTTGCGGTAGTTTTCACCCGCGGCAAGCGCGCCACGCGTGAAGAAATACGGCGTTGCCATCAGGGCCGCACCGGCAGCGCCGGTCTTGAGTATGGACCTGCGGCTAATTTCTTTCCTTGAGCTCATTTCACTCCCTCAATCTTCGTTTTCGGTAGATCACCTTCTGCGAACCGCATCGGCCTCCTCGGACATCGCAACACACACACTGTGATACCCGCCAGGGCGACCAGGCATTAGGTAGCGTGACCCTAGCGAGAGACTTTGTACGATAATAGTTGGACGTTCGGGCTAAGACCTTGTATCTAAATCTTAAGGCGTACAACTTACGGATGATAAAATTCCGCCGATCACGGCTGCGACCGACGCCGGCCCAGGGAGTGCACCCGCACATGTCCGAACTGAAATTCATCGTCGCGGACGACCATCCCCTCATTCGCGACGCCTTCCGGCACACGCTCGCCAGCGCCTTTGACGGGCTCCTGGTGGACGAAGCCGCGACCTACGAGGAGCTGACCGGGCTGCTCGCCGAAAGCACGGACTACGATCTCGTGCTGCTGGACCTCAAGTTTCCCGGCGTCAAGGGGTTTTCCGGACTGGCGGACCTGCGTGCGAACCATCCGGACGTACCGGTGATGGTGGTGTCCGCGTTCGACGACACCAACGTCATCCGCACCGCGCTCGAGCTTGGCGCCTCGGGGTTCATCCCCAAGTCTAGCGCCGTCGAACACATCCGCGAGGCCGCCGCGACCGTGCTGGATGGCGGCGTCTGGACGCCGGAGGGCTTCGATCCCTCCCCGCGCCGCGACGAGGCGGAAAAGCAGCAGATGGAGCGGCTCGCACGGCTAACGCCGCAGCAGGTCAGGGTCCTCAAGATGATCGGAGAGGGCCGGTCGAACCGCGAGATCGGCCAGCTCCTGTCGATCACCGAAGCCACCGCCAAGGCCCACGTGACGGCCATCCTGCAGAAACTCGAGGTCAACAACCGCACCCAGGCCGCCATTCTGGCCAACAAGGTGGAGACCCCGGCGCAGGACGACTGAGCGGGCTTTCGCCGGCTTGCCGGGCGGGCACGCCGGAGACGATCATCACCTTGCGTCCCCTCCCGGTCCACGGTTGCCGGATTTGAACCGAATTCGCGGCCGAAGCGACTAACGGATCAGGAACGGCGCACAGGCCGCCGGTCCCTTATCCGACGGAGGGAAAAATGGCAGGGCACAGGGAAAACCGCAAAACACGTTTCGCAAGTTTCGCAGCAGCCGGTCTCGCGCTCGCCTGCGTATTCGCTATATCAGCCGGGTCCGACGGCGCCCGCGCGGCACCCCGGACCCCCTCCGAACACGCCAACACCTGGGTCAAGAAGCAGATCGGCCGCACGCCGAGGATCATCGATTCGGTGCTCAACGCCCCCTCCGACCTCATCGTCGGCCGCCAGGTGAGCGAGGAAATGGGCAAGATCCTGCAGCGGATCAACGCCAGGCTGTCCGCGGAAACGGGCACGATCATCAAGCCCGGACGCAGACACGGGCGCTGCGGCATGGCGGCGGTCAACAAGGCCAGCACCATCGCCAGCGATGCCGCCCGGTCGCGCATCCTGCGCGGTGGCGGCGCCGTCGGCATCGACTCCCTGTCGGCCGCGATCAACGTTCCCGGCGGGCTCCTCAAATACGCGGCAGGCGAAACGGCCAAGAAGGCGGAAGCCTGGGCCTACGACCAGATCCGCAAGAGCGATCCCGAGGACTATACCAATGCCCGCACGATCGGACCCTGCAACGTCCAGATCCGCGTGGTCTGGATCAAGAAGACCAGCGAGTACCGGTTTCTCATCGCCGGCGACTGCAGATGCAACCGGGTGAAGTGCTTTCTGGGCGAGCGCGCGGAAGTGAAGCTGGCCAAGTGGACCGTGACCGGGGGCGGGTCGATCACGCCCGAGGTCTATGCCGGGCTGAAGAACAAGACGATGGTTCGCTTCAGGGTTGGATCGGTCCGCAAGCTTGCCGTGTCCGCCAATTGCTGCGGCCAGACCTACACGACCGGCCCGGCGAGCAGCTGGACGCAGGTTCCCGGCAAGCCGACGCCCGCGGTCTCCACACCGCCCACGCCGGTGACCAAGACGCCGAAGACACCGAAAACACCGGCCCACGGCGTGCCCGCTCCGGGTTACCTGCCGGTCAAGGTGCCGGCCATTCCGACCGGCAAGCTGTGCTCCAGGGATCTCGAGAAGCTGATCGAAGCCGCCGCCAACGCACGGGCGAACGCGATCTACAACAGGATCGAGGCGCGCAAGCACAAGGCCCGCCTGGAAACCGCCCTGTCGGACGGCAAACCCGGCGTGACGCAGGCCGATGTCGATGCAGCGGCGACCGAATACGGGACCCGGCGCGATGCCGAACGCAAGGCCGAGCGGACGTTCCGCAAGATCCTCGAACTGGACCACAAGCCCTGCGGCTCCGGCGACAGCCATTCCATGCTCGACGGCGGCCCGGCGAACGACGCGACCGGCGTGGCCCGCGGCGATGACGAAAACGAAGATACCCCGCGGACCGATCCCGGCCAGGCCGTATCGCTGTCCTTTGCCCACCCCGCGCACTGCCGCACCGGGCGCGCCTGCCCCATGACCGTCAGGCTCACCAACCGCGGCACGGCGGCGCTGACGCGGACGCTCGTCCTGCAGGGTGCCTTCGACGGCATGCGCTGGACGTCCGTCCGGCACGACGCGAACGACGCGGTCTGCCGCGGTGCGGGCGCGGGCGTCGTGTGCAGCCTCGCGGTAAACACGCTGCAGCCGGGCGAAACCGTTTCGGTGCGCATTCCGGGCGGCCCGCGCCGCGGATCGCGGTCGCGCGGACAGGCCTGCTGGTCGCTCGCCTCGATGGCGACGGCAACACCGCACCTGGTCCAGTTCGCGCTGACGCAGGCCGGGTACCGCCCCGGTCCGGTCGACGGGGTCGTCGGTCCGGCGACGCGACGCGCCCTTGCCGCCGCACGCAACGATGCCGGCCTCCTCCCCGGCCAGGGCAGCCTGCGGGACCTGCTGACGCAGCTCATGCCGAACCTTCCGGCCCGTGCGGACGGCCTGAACGCCTGCGGCACGATCAAAGTGCGGCGTCCGGCCCACCGCGCCCCGGCTCCGGAAACCGCCCATGTCCCCGAAGAACGCAACCCGGCAGGGGCCCAGTTCCTGAACCTGCTCATGACCGGCGCGGCCATCGCCCTGGAGGCAGACCGGCACCGTCGCCACCACAGGCGGCACCGGGGCCATCGCGGCCACGGGATGATGGCCGAGTAGGCTCCCCGCCCCTGCAACTTCCCCCGCGCGGCCGCTCACCGCGCGGGGCTCTTGCGTCTCGAACCGGCATGAACAGAGAGGGGCCGCCCCGTATCAGGCGGAGTCGGGCAGCGCGGCGGCCTGGTGGTGGGTCATCCGCCAGGCGCCGTCCTCGCGCACGAACACATTGGAGGCGACCGTCCGGGCCGCCAGCATGTCCTCGATGCAGAACACGATCGCCGTTGAGCCGTTGAGGATGACCTTCTGGCGGCGCGGAAACACATCCGGCGGCGCGCCCAGATGCATGATGCGATGCCAAGAATCCATGACGTCCTCCCGCCCGACGATGCCTGGCCAGCCCGGATGGAAGACCGCCACGTCGACACGCGGAGACCACAGGCTGTTCATGGTCTCGTAGTCACCGGCGCGAAAGGCGGCGTAGAACGCCTCGTTCGCGGCAAGGACCTCCGTCTGGGCAATCGTGTCGCTCATGGTGCAAGCATACACGATCGGACGGAGGGCAAAACCCGTCTCCCGCAATTGCGCAGGTTGCATCCGGGCGCAAAGCAAAACGCGAAGCCCCGGGCCTGATCCGGGGTCCAGCGGTGACCACGGAGGTCGCAGTACGGCTGCTGGGTCCCGGATCGGCGTCCGGGACTTCGGGGGGATTGTCGCCTCCACGTGTCCCGGAGATCCGACAGGATCATCCGGGACCGTTCCAAACGCCAGGCTGCGATCCGGAAAGGCCCCGGCTCGCGCTGCCGCGCGGCCAGGGAACGGATATGCATGAACTCCCGGGCCCGACGTCCGCTCAAGTGCCTCGGTCGCAAAGCAAGAGTACGCAGCCCCGGGCTCGACCCGGGGTCCAGCGGCGGGCGGGGGAGGTAGCGGTGCTGCTGTTGGGTCCCGGATCGGCGTCCGGGACTTCAGGGGATCGTCGCCTCCACGTGTCCCGGAGATCCGCCAGGATCATCCGGGACCGTTCCACCCGCAAGTCTGCGATCCGGAACGCCCCCGGCTCACGCTGCCGCGCGGCCGGGGAACGGATATGCACCTGGCTCTCGTTCCCTCTCGCGTCTTTGCCGGGCCTGACCCGGCAATCCAGCAAGGAACCCGAGTCGGGTCGCCGGCTGGATGCGCGGGTCGCGCCCGCGAAAGTCGGACTTTGGCGATACCATGGCGATGACCGGCGGAGGTCGCAGTACCGCTGCTGTGCCCCGGATCGGGGTCCGGGACTTCGGGGGATTGTCGCCTCCACGTGTCCCGGAAATCCGCCAGGATCATACGGGACCGTTCCACACGCCAGGCTGCGATCCGCGACGGCCCCGGCTCACGCTGCCGCGCGGCCGGGGAACGGGTGTGCACCTGGCTCTCGTTCCCCCTCACGTCTTTGCCGGGCCTGACCCGGCAATCCAGCAGGGAACCCGATTCGGGTCGCCGGCTGGGTGCGCGGGTCGCGCCCGCGCAAGTCGGACTTTGGCGATACCATGGCGGTGACCCACAGAGGTCGCGGTGCCATTGGTGGGTCCCGGATCGGGGTCCGGGACTTCGGGGGATCGTCGCCTCCACGTGTCCCGGAGATCCGCCAGGATCGTCCGGGACCGTTCCACACGCCAGGGTGCGATCCGGAACGGCCCCGGCTCACGCGGCCGCGCGGCCGGGGAACGGATATGCATCTGGCTCTCGTTCCCCCTCACGTCATTGCCGGGCCTGACCCGGCAATCCGGCAGGGAACCCGATTCGGGCCGCCGGCTGGATGCGCGAGTCGCGCCCGCGCAGGACGGGCTTTGGCGATCCCATGGCGATGACCGACAGAGGTCGCGGTGCTGCTGTGCCCCGGATCGGGGTCCGGGACTTCGGGGGGATCGTCTTCTCCACGTGTCCCGGAGATCCGCCAGGATCATCCGGGACCGTTCCACCCGCAAGTCTGCGATCCGCGACGGCCCCGGCTCACGCTGAAGCGCGGCCGGGGAACGAGTATGCACCTGGCTCTCGTTCCCCCTCACGTCTTTGCCGCGCCTGACCCGGCAATCCAGCAGGGAACCCGATTCGGGTCGCCGGCTGGATGCGCGGGTCGCGCCCGCGCAAGTCGGACTTTGGCGATACCATGGCGATGACCGGCGGAGGTCGCGGTGCCACTGCCAGGTCCCGAATCGGTGTCCGGGACTTCGGGGGGATCGTCGCCTCCACGTGTCCCGGAGATCCGCCGGGATCATCCGGGACCGTTCCACACGCCAGGCTGCGATCCGGAAAGGCCCCGGCTCACGCTGACGCGCGGCCAGGGAACGAGTATGCACCTGGCTCTCGTTCCCCCTCACGTCATTGCCGGGCCTTGATCCCGCAATCCAGCAGGGAACCCGATTCGGGTCGCCGACTGGATGCGCGGGTCGCGCCCGCGCAAGTCGGACTTTGGCGATACCATGGCGGTGACCGGCGGAGGTCGCGGTGTTGCTGTTGGGTCCCGGATCGGTGTCCGGGACTTCGGGGGGATCGTCGCCTCCACGTGTCCCGGAGATCCGCCAGGATCATCCGGGACCGTTCCACACGCCAGGCTGCGATCCGGAACGCCCCCGGCTCGCGCTGCCGCGCGGCCGGGGAACGGGTGTGCACCTGGCTCTCGTTCCCCCTCACGTCTTTGCCGGGCGTGGTCCGGCAATCCAGCCCCGGGCGAGCTTCGGGGGAGGCGATGGGCCCCACGTCCCGGGGGCCGGCGGGTGGGTGCGCGGGTTGCGCTTGCGCCAGCCGGGTATTGGCGATTGCCCAGCGCGGGTCTCGTGGGGTTGAGATATGCGGGCTCTTACGAACCGGGGGTCGTCATCTCGGCGAGCTTGAGACGCTGGATCTTGCCGGACGGGCCCTTGGGCAGGCTGTCGAGGAGATGGACGCAGTCGGGCGCCTTGAAGGGGCCAACGCGGGTGCGGCAGAGATCGACGAGCGCGGCAGCGTCCATCGCGCTTTCCGGCCGCAGGCGCACGGCCGCCTCGACCGTCTGGCCGTAGCGTGTGCAGGGCCGGGCGAAGGCCGCCGCCTCGATCACGTCGGGATGGCTGTAGAGCGCCTCGTCGATCTCGCGCGGCGCGATGTTCTCCCCGCCCTTGATGATGAGCTCCTTCAGCCGCCCGGTGATGAAGACATAACCGTCCTCGTCCATGCGGCCGAGATCGCCGGTGTGGAACCAGCCGTCCGCCGTCAGCGCCTCGGCAGTCGCCTCGGGGTTCTTGAGATAACCGCGCATGACGTTGGGCCCGCGCACCATGACCTCGCCGACCTCGCCGCGGGCGCATTCGCCGCCGCCCGCATTGCGGACGCAAACCTCGTTGCCGACCGCCACACCCGGAGACCCGATCCGCCGGTCCCCCGGTGGCAGCGGGTTGGACAGGATCTGGGCGGCGGTCTCGGTCAGGCCCATCGTCTCGACGATGGGAATCGAGAAGCGGTTCTCGAAGGCCTGCTGGACGTCCGGGGCGAGCGGCGCGGAAGCGGAACGTCCGAAGCGGATGCGGGCCACCGTTTCAGCGTCCGGTCCGTTGGCCTCGTCGCCGTGCAACAGGTGCGAGATGATGGTCGGGACGGCGGAAAACCACGTGACTTCCGCGTCGCGCGCCTGCTGCCAGAAGCGGCTGGCGGAGAACCTGGCGACCAGCGCGGACGACCCGCCCGAGACGAGCGGGCCCATGAGCGTCACGCAAAGCCCGTTGATGTGATAATGCGGCAGGATGCAGAGCGCCCGGTCGTCGGGTCCGAGCTCGTGGGCGATGGCCGGTGTCCACCCGCCCGCCAGAAGGCTCGCGTGGGTGTGCAGGACGCCCTTGGGCGTGCCGGTGGTGCCGGAGGTGTACATCAGCAGGCCGTCGGCCTGCGCGGACGGCGCCGGTGGACAATCCCCAGACGGGTATCCCGACCAGTCGGGCATGCCGCCATCGGGCACCGGTACGACCTGCGGGTTGGCCGGATGGCACGCCAGCGCCTCGTCCAGCAGGGCGCGGTTGGCGTCGGAGACGAAGACCAGCCGGGCCTCGCTGTGCCAAAGCGCATACCCGACGCCGGCCGGACCGGCCACGAGATTGATCGGCGTGACGCGAAAGCCGCCATAGAGCGCGCCGAACACGCAGGCGATCGCCGCCTTGCCGTTGGGCAGCATGATGGCCAAGCTCTCGCCCGGCCGGGCACCCGACCCGGCGGAGCGGCCGGCGAAGTCCCGCGCCATGTCGCGCAATCCCGCCCAGGTGATCCGCTCGCCCGTCTCGCAGACCACATGGCTGACCGCGTCGGGCCGTTCCGCGGCATGAAGATCGACCCAGTCGCGCACGCTGCCGCCTGGCGGAGCGTCCGCGCCGATGCGCGCCATGACGTTCATCGCCCCACGTCCGCCCAGTAGTCGGCGAAGATCTCCTCGACCGCCGGTTCGTCGGGCGGGATGGGCCTGGCGACCCGGGTCACGTTCATAAAGTGACGCCAGTGCAGATTGCTGTCGATGGAGTTGCCGCCCCAGCTGCCGCATCCCATCGAAAGCGAGAACGGCAGGCCGTTGTCGAAGGAGCCGCCGGTGGCGAAACAGTGCGCCTGGTTGACGATGACCCGGCAGGTCGGCAACGTCCGGCCGAGTTCGACGGGACGCGCGGGATCGGCCGTGTGAAGACCGACCGAATGCCCCGCCCCCTGGTGGGCCAGAACCTGCCCTGCGGTCCGGCAGGCCGCGTCGTAATCTGGCGCGCGGTAGAGCGCGACCACGCGCGAAAGCTTCTCGCCGGAAAGCGGATACCCGGGACCGATGCCCTCTGTCGGCACGACGAGGAACTGCGTGCCGTCCGGCACGCGGCCCTCGAGGCCCAGCGCCTCCACGAGCACGTCGGCATCGCGGGCGATCGCGTGACGGCTCAGCCGGCCGTCCGGCCACAGCCGTTCGACAAGTCCGTCGGCGTCCTCGCCCTCGACCAGCGCGCCGCCGTGGCGCGCGAGCGCGGCAACGAAATCGTCGTAGACGGCGTCGACGACGACCAGGGCGTTCTCCGACGAGCACGACGTGGCGTTGTCGAAACATTTCGACGCCGCGATCTTGCCGACCGCGGCATCGAGGTCGGCGGTTTCGTCGACGATGACCGTCACGTTGCCCGCTCCCACGCCGATGGCCGGCGTACCGGAAGAATAGGCGCGGCGCACATTGTCCTGGCTGCCGGTCACGACCAGCAGGTCGGCGGTTTCCATGAGGCGTTGTGTCTTCACCTTGCTGGAGGGCGACGGCACCATCTGGACGAGATCCCGGTCGATGCCGGCCCGGTCGAACTCGCGGTACATGTGCTCAAGCAGCCGGACGCAGACCTCGACGCCCTTGGGCGACGGCGACAGGATGATGGCGTTGCCGCATTTCAGCGCGTTGACGACATTGTTGACCGGCGTGGCCACGGGGTTGGTCGACGGCACGACCGCGCCGACGACACCGATCGGGCGGGCGATCTCGGTGAGGCCCTTTTCAGGGATCTCGGCAATGACACCGCAGGTCTTCGCGTCGCGTATGTCGCGCAACAGACCCAGCGTCTTGCGATGGTTCTTGGTGATCTTGTCGGCGACATTGCCGAGCCCCGTACCGGCCACGGCAAGTTCGGCAAGCTCCCGGTTGCGGCCGGGTTCCATGAGCGTCCAGGCCGCGGCGAGCGCGGCACGATCATAGCGGGCCTGGTCGGCGCCGGCCTCGAACCGTTTCTGGGCGGCGCGGGCGCGTACCATGATCTCGTCGACTTCGGCTTCCTCGCCGCGTGAGGGGTCCGTGTTCTGCGCGCGTGATGACATGTGTCTTTCCCGTTGCTCCGTCGTGACGTCAGGGGGCACGCTAATCGATGAAACAAAATATGCAAACGTTTTCATTTTGCGTATCATGACGCCATGTCCCGCAGGCCCAAACCCGCAAACATCGTCGACGTCGCCAATCTCGCCGGCGTGTCGCCCGCCACCGTGTCGAGATGCTACACGACGCCGGACATCGTGCGCGGCGACACCCGCCGGCGCATTCTCGATGCCGCCGAGAGCCTCGGGTACATCCGCAACCGCCAGGCCAGCGCGCTTCACGGCGGAGCGAGCGGCGCGGTTGGGCTTGTCGTGCCGACGGTCGACAACGCGATCTTCGCGGAACTCATCCAGGCCTTCGCACGCCGGCTGCTCGACTGCGGCGTGACGCTGCTGGTCTCGCCGCACGGATACGATCTCGACCTCGAGACGCTGCTCGTGCGCGCCATGCTCGAACACCGTGCGGACGGCGTGGCGCTCATCGGGCTGGAACACAACGCGGCCACCTATGCCCTCCTGGAGCGCCGAGGCGTACCGGCGGTCACCCTGTGGAACCACCGCAGGAACGCCGCAGTATCCTGCATCGGCCCAAGCAACCGCGCGGCCGGACGCCTCGTGGTGCGCCACCTCGCGGAACTGGGACACCGGGACCCGGTCTTTCTCTTTCCGGAGACGGCGTCCAACGACAGGGCCGGCGACCGGCTGTCGGGCGCGCTTGACGCCGCGCGCAAGGCCGGGATCGGCGATCCGCGCAGCCGGGTCGTCGCCTGCCCCTACGACATCGCCGCAGCCAAGCGCATCGCAGGCGAGATCCTCGCGCGGCCCGTCCGGCCGGGCGCCATGGTCTGCGGCAACGACATCATCGCGCGCGGCGTCTACTATGCCTGCGCCGCGGCCGGCCTTACCATCCCGAAGGACGTCTCGGTGACCGGGATCGGGGATTTTGCGGGTTCGGCGGAGGCGGAACCGGGGCTGACCACCGTCCGCATTCCGGCTGAACGCATCGGCACGATCGCCGCGGACGAGATCCTGGAGGCCATCTCCGGCAATCGCACGGGCGCGCCGACGCGGATCGAGATCGGCGCGGACCTTGTCGTCCGCGGATCGACGGGCCCGCCTGCGCGCCGCTGACGCCGGTCAGGCCGGCGAAAGGGACTCAGTCTTCGGCGGGTGTTTCACCGGTTTGGACGGGCTGCGCGTCCTGCGAAGCGGGTGCTTCTTCCTCCGCGGCGGGCGCTTCGTCGGCCGCAAGCTCGCCCCGGGCGGCGGACATTTCGTTCGCCAGCCGCTCCATGGCGCCGATGAGGTTCATCACTTCGCTGATCTCGGGATCGATCCTGCGGACGGTGGGGGCTTCGGGCTGCTCGATTCTGGCGGCCGCCGGGCGTGACATGGGCATACTCCTCAACAATGTCGGAGGCTCCCCTGTCCGCCTTCTGCGAACCGGTCGTCACCCTGTCAGCCTTGCCCCGTCCCGATGAGCGTCCGATGCGTCTTGTTGGCGACGCATTTGTCGAGGAACGCCAGTCATCGTCCAGTGTGCGCGCTGAATGCTAACGAAAGGCAAACGCGGGCTTCAGTCCTTGCGCAGCAGGAACTCGCGTCCGACCTTCACGCTCGACGTGCCGTCATACTCGATGATGTCGGCCGTGGCGTAGGTTTCGGACCACTTGCTGGGCAGGAAGGACCCCGTGCCGATGACGTCGACCGGCGCGCGCGCCTCGGCCATGACCTTGCACTTTTCCGGTCCGAAGCCGGACGACGCCACGATCTTGACGTTGCCGAAGCCGGCCGCGTCGAGGCTTTCCCGCATGTACCAGATGGCCGCCGCGGAAACCCCGGTGCCGATGAGATGGCGAAGCTGCGCCTCGGTGCGGTAGCCGCGGATGGCGTCGGGTTCATGACGCTCGAGGACGGCATAGGAACCGGGAGGGTCGAGCCCTTCGATGTAACGTCCACCGGGGGTGTCGATACGCACGGAAAGCTGGCCCTCGCGGGCAAGTTCCGGGAAGCGCCGGCACACGGCGATGGAGTCCGAGATCTCGCGGCCGTAATAGTCGACCAGGACGGTCATCGGCGTTTCGGGATAGGTCTCGTGAAACATCTCGGCGGCGCGAACCGTCGAGCCGGCATAGCCGATGATGGCGTGCGGCATGGTCCCCAGCCCGCCGGGCTGGTCGAAATAATGCGCGGTCGCCTCGGTCGCGTTGCCGACGAAGCCGATCGCATCGGCCTTGCTGCGCGCCCGGTTCGAGCCGACGCTCGCGGCATAGGCCATGAGTTCGGCCATTTCGGTGCCCGCGCAGTGGCGCGCGTCGAAGGCGAGAAACGCGACCTTGGGCAGGTCGACACAGATCGTGAAGGCATTGTAGGCGGCGACGCAGGCCGCGCCGAGTTTCTGGAGAAAGAGCGTCTCCAGGTCGACCAGATGCCGAAACGGGCCGGAAAGGTAGATGAGCGGCTCACCCGCACCGACCCAGCGGCCCTCGTCGTAATTGAGCTCGATATCGAACTCCGTGCCGCGCGCGCGCGCCATGTCCCGGAGCCAGGCGATCATCAGGCGGGGCGCGGAGACCACGGGACGGCGCATGAAGATCGCATAGGTGACGCGGACGTCGCCGAACTTCTCGACGATGCCCTTGGATCTCAGGAAATAGTGGTCCGTCCAGTCCGCAACCCGGTTCTCCGGCGGCCAGGCGTGCTCGCCGGCCTGTTCTTCTTGCGTCTGGCTCATCGCGGATCTCCCTGGACGGTCGCCTGTCGATCCGACGTTTTAGAGCAAAACGGGTGGAGAATGAAACACTTGTTCCGTGCCTCGGGAGAGCACGGCAGCGACGCCGGCCCGGCCGTGCGCGGCCGGCGTCGCAGGATGGAATCGGAAGCCGCAGGGCGTCCGCGTCAGTCCTTGGCGGCCGCGCACGGGTTGCAGGGGTTGCAGGCCTTGGCGGCCGCACACGGGTTGCACGGATTGCAGGCCTTGGCCGCCGCACAGGGATTGCACGGGTTGCAGGCCTTTGCCGCCTTGCACGGGTTGCAGGGATTGCAGGCGCTGCACGATGCGTAGGCCTGGCCGGCATCGAGCACTACGCCGGCCGTGAACGCGGGCACGGCGACGGCCAGACCGAGAACGATCGGAAGCGTCGCGGTCGAAGAAAGAAGCTGTCTGGTTGTCTTGCGCATTGGATTTTTGTCCTCACCGTTGGGTTAGTGGCTGGCCCCCTCGCCACGAGCAAGACGTTAGGACGGCGGCTGCGAAAATGCCTGTCACAACCGTTCACGGACAGACACGTGTTTGTGTCGCCTGCGTTACCGGCCTCACGGAACCTGCGTCAGGACGCGTCAAGCCAGTGTTCCGGGTCGCCGGTCTCGGGCCGGAAATAGACGATCATGCGCCCGTCGGGGCCCGCCGCGGCACCCGGCCTCCACGGCGCCATACCGTGAAGGGCAAGGCGGTGCACGAGATAGGCCTGGCCCGGGCGGGCGGCCACCTCCACCCGGCGGCAGCGAGCGAAGACTTGACGGCGCGTCTCCTGATAGGCCTGCGTGACGTCCACGTTTCCCCAGTCGTGCGGAGCGAGTTGCCCATAGACGGACGCGAAGGTCTCGCGGAAGAGGTGGTGGGAGCCTTCGTAGACGACAAAAGGCGATGCGCCCTCGCCGGCGGGCACCATCGGTATGCCGAGAAGAAACGCGTGGTGCTCCCGCAGGTGCCGCCGGCGTTCCGGACCCTCCGCATGCAGCCCGTCCACATGGGCGGCGTCACGGTTCCTGCGGTAACCGAACGCCTTTTCGGATTCGCCGTTCATGGGTCGCGGGTAGCCCGGATAACAGACCGACACCTGTCCGGGCCCCCAGGAAAATCCCGACAGGCCGAGCCGGTCGGCAATGAACGAGACCGCCTGGCCGGCGAGCGGCGGTCCGTCCGCAAGGGCGCCCGCGGGGGAGACCTCGAGCACGTTGACACCGGCGAACCAGGTATCTCCGCAGCGAAGCCAGCGGCGGTTCGCCGGATCGGCGACGCATGCGCGGGCCACGGGGAGCGCGTGCGCGATCCAGCGGCCGAGTTCGGCGTCTTCGGGGAACAGGCACCAGCCCCGGTCGAGAAAACCGTCGAGCGTCATGGGCAGAAATCCGGCCAGGTGGTTCGCGTCGCGCAAACGGGCCTTCAGGCTAGACCGATTTCCGGATTCCCGGAACCGGCACGGTTGGCCTGCGACTCAGGCCGCCACCCGGTCGAGTGCGCGCTCCACGCCGGCCTTCTGCCTGGCGACGTCGATCGGCATGATCGACGTGATCTCGAGATCGCGGTCCTCGAACACGTCCACATCGGGCTTGCGGGCCTGCCAGGCCGCGATCGACCGGTCACGCTCGCGGAGCAGGGCTTCGGCCTGGGGCCGGAACAGCCGGATCATGGCGGTGATCCAGCGGTTGACCGCAAGGCAGGGATAGGCGTGATCGATGCAGAACCGGTCCATCATGGCGATGACGTCCTCGGCCGAGTAGTAGGATTCCCCCGTCACCCAGCGGTTGGTCGTGAACATGGCGATCGGGTATCCGGGGCGGTTCATCGATATGGCGACGAAATGCGTGAGTTCCTCGCTGCCCGTGGGCCGTTCGCCGTCTCCGTCATAGGGGGCCGGGGCGATGCCGTCGGGCATGCCCTTGCGCCTGAGGAACGTGTGGAAATGGCCGTGCTCACCGGTCTCGCCGCGATGGGCGTGATAGTAGTACTGGCTGAAGGTCTCGCCGTCATAGACGTCACCCGGCGGGTAGTGGTCGAACTCGAAGAACGTCCCGTGATGCTCGAGCACCTGGCCGACCACGTTGCGGTCGACCTTGCGCAGCAAACGGTAGCTTTCCTCGATCTGTACGGCGGCGTCTCGCATCTCCTCGAGACGCTCGCGGGGCAGGTCCTCGAACCGGGGCTTGAACTTCATCTCACGCACTACTCCGTTGACTGACCGAAACCTAGCGCGCGGCAGCCGGCGCTTGAATATGCCCGGCGCTCAAAACTGTGTGATCGGACGGCGAGCCCGGCCGTTGACAGGACGGGCGCCCGCGGTCCTATAGTCCGGCGATGAACCCGGAACTCGCCGACCCGCTGCTGATCACCGACGGACGCCAATCGGAAACGGCCGCCGCCGTGCAACGCGGCACCTGCCGCATGCTGCGCGCGCTCGGACAGGCCACCGTCACCGAACTGCCGCTCGCCAATGGTCGCCGCGCCGACATCGTGTCGCTCGACGCCAAGGGCGCGCTGGTCATCGTCGAGATCAAGTCGAGCATCGAGGATTTCCGGAGCGATTCGAAATGGCCGGAGTACAGGGACTTCTGCGACGGGCTCTATTTCGCGATTCCGGAAAGCGTTCCCGAAGACCTGATCCCCGACGAGGCGGGACTGATCGTCGCCGACCGCTATGACGCCGAGATCCTGCGCCACGGCCTCGCCCACCCGCTTGCCGCGGCGAGGCGCAAGGCCATGCTCCTGCGCTTCGCCCGCGCCGCCGCCCACCGCCTGCAGGTGACGCTCGACCCGTCGAGCCCGCTGCCGGACATGTAGAACCAGGGGCCGTGCGGCGCGTACGGGCATCCGGAACGGTCCCGGATCGCCCTGCGGACGTCCGGGAAACGGCCGTCGTCATCCTACGGTCACCGTTCGCCATGACACAGGACCGAAGCCACGCGGGCCGCCCGCCAGTCTCCGAAGTCCTGACGCAGGTCAGGACCCATTGGCGGTGACGGCAGACACGCCCGCAGATGGACCCCGGGTCAAGCCCGGGGGTTCGGATGGAGTGTGGAGGTTCGAGGCGAGCGTCGTGGGTTCGGGTGGAGGCTGGAGGTCCGGGACGAGTGTCGTGGGTTCGCGTTTGGGTCAGGGCTGGGGAGTTAAGGTGATGTCCTGAGGCTCAAGTCCATCCGCCCATCTCCGAAGTCCTGACGCAGGTCAGGACCCATTGGCGGTGAGGGCAGACACGCCCATGGATGGACCCCGGGTCAAGCCCGGGGGTTCGGATGGAGGCCGGGGGTTCGGGTGGAGTCTAGGGGGTCGGGTCAGGGCCGGTGTTCGGGTGAAGACTCGGCGTTCGGGTGGAGCCTCGGGGGTTCGGGTCAAGCCCGGGGGTTCCGGGCAAGCCTCGGATCAGCGGGGGGCGCGTTTGGCGAGGATGCGCTGGAGGGTGCGGCGGTGCATGTTGAGGCGCCGGGCGGTTTCCGACACGTTGCGGTCGCACAGTTCGTAGATGCGCTGGATGTGTTCCCAGCGGACCCTGTCCGCCGACATCGGGTTCTCCGGCGGATCGGCCTTCTCGCCTTCCGGCGCAAGCAGGGCCGCCAGCACGTCGTCCGCGTCGGCGGGTTTGGAGAGATAGTCCACCGCGCCGAGTTTCACCGCGTTCACGGCCGTCGCAATGTTGCCGTATCCGGTGAGCACGATGGCGCGTGCATCGGGCCGCGCCGCGTGCAGGGCCTGGATGACGTCGAGCCCGTTTCCGTCTTCCAGACGCATGTCGACCACGGCATAGGCGGGCGGCGAGCGCCTTGCGAACGCGACGCCTGCGGCCACCGTATCCGCGAGTTCGACCGTGAACCCGCGGGTTTCCATCGCCCGCCCGAGGCGGTTCAGGAAAGGACGGTCGTCATCGACAATCAGCAGGGTGGCGTCTTCTGGGATTTCCGGACCCGCACTGTCGGTCATCATGTGTCTCCGCGTGAGCGATTTGGAACCATTCCATTATAACGAAGTGCGGCAGAATGCCACTCAACCAAAGATCAATCGGTAAATAGGCCGCTCAGACACCGGCGTCGATAGCCGATCGCGGCCAGCGGATGCGCACGACGGCGCCATGTTCGGGGGCCGGCCGGTTGGCGAGCGTGACGCCCGCACCGGTGCGTTCGAGCAGCGTCTTGGCAATGAAGAAGCCCAGCCCCATGCCTTCCGGGCTGCCGTCGTGGCGCCGTCCGGGGCCGGCCGAAGGTCTCGTGGTGACATAGGGCTCGCCCAGCTTGTCCATGATATCCTGGGCGAAACCGGGCCCGTCGTCCTCGACCGTCACCGTGACCTTCTCGTCGGTCCAGCCGAGCGAGATACCGACAGCATCCCCGGCGAAGTCGGCGGCGTTGTCGACGATGTTGCCGAGCCCGTAGAGGATACCCGGATTCCGGTGGATCAGCGGTTCGTCCTGCGGGTCGGCATTCTCCTCGCGGGAGATGTCGATCCTCACACCGGCCGTGCGCAGGGGTGCCGCGATCTCCTCGATCATGACCGTCAGCTTCATGCGCGCGAAGGCGATGTCGCCTTCGTCGTCGCGCTGGGTGAGCGTGGACAGAATGGTGCGGCAGCGTTCGGCCTGGCTGTTCAGCAGGTCTAGATCTTCCTCGTAGTCGGCGGCATTGGGCAGTTCGCGGCGCAGTTCCTTGGACACCAGCGCGATGGTCGCCAGGGGCGTGCCCAACTCGTGGGCGGCGGCGGCGGCGAGACCGTCGAGCGCGGACAACTGCTGCTCGCGGGCGAGCACCATTTCGGTGGCGGTGAGCGCGTTCGACATCCGGCGCGTCTCCTCAGCCACGCGCCAGGCATAGATGCCGTTGAAGATGAGCCCGCAGACGAGCGCGGTCCACATGCCGATGATGTAGATGCGCGGCAGGTCGAGCGGCGCCTCCGGCGTCCAGGGCAGGGGCAGGTGATAGAAGGCCAGCAGCGTGATGCAGCCCAGCGTCAGGCAGGCGATGATCAGCGTCCGCCTGAGGGGAAGCGTCGACGCGGATACGGTCGACGGCACGAGGAAGAGGAACGAGAAGGGGTTCTGCAGTCCGCCGGTGAAATAGAGCAGGACGGCTAGCTGCACCACGTCATAGGACAGGAGCAGCACCGCATAGCGGTTGCGCAGGCGCAGGTTGGCGCGGTAGCGCACGGACAGGATGATGTTGAGCCACGCCGACAGCGCGATGACCGCGAGGCACGGCCCCATGGGGACGGGAAACCCGAGCCCGGCATAGACGCCGACGACGGCGGCGGTCTGCCCGGCCACCGCCAGCCAGCGAAGGCGCACGAGGGTCTGCAGCCGCAGCCGGCTTGCGCCGGGGCGCTGACGCGAGGGCGAGAAGGGCATAGATACGCGCCTCTCGCGCAGGAAGTCCCTCTCCACAGTCCGTGCCGCTTCAGCCATGTGCGTCGTGTCCCTGTCCGGCCCGAGACGAACGGGGCCCGTTCCCGACTTCATAGCGCATTTGAACCGGCGGCAACATGGCGCATGGCGGGCAGGCGCGCGACCGCTTGAATCCCGGCGCCCGCTCACCCATTGTGCGGGGCATGCACCGCTGGATCCTCGCCTTCGTCGTCTTCGTGCTTCTCGGCAGCGCCGCGCTCCTGCTCGGGCCGTGGCTGCTCAGCGGCGGTTCGGGCGGGCTTTCGGGGCAGGTCCGCACGTCGGGCGAGGCGCTGGTGGGCGGGCCTTTCACGCTCACCGATCACAGGGGCAACACGTTCACCGAGAAGAACCTCGAGGGCCGCTACAGCCTGATCTTCTTCGGGTACACCTATTGCCCGGACGTGTGCCCGACCGAGCTCCAGGTCATGAGCGCGGCGATCGACCAGCTCGGCGACACCGCGAAGGACCTGCAATTCCTGTTCGTCAGCGTGGACCCCGAGCGCGACACGAGCGACATCCTTGCCCAGTATGTCGAGAACTTCCACCCCACGCTCGTCGGCCTGACGGGCACCGCCGCGCAGGTGGCGGACATGGCGAAAGCCTATCGCGTCTACTACAGGAAGGTGGATGCCGAGGGCGGCGGCGAGGATTATCTGATGGATCACTCGAGCATCGCCTACCTCATGGGGCCCGACGGCAGCTTCGTCTCGCATTTCCCCTACACCACCGATTCAGGCAAGTTCGTCGCCGGCCTGAAAGAGGCGCTCGGCCGGAAAAGCTAGGTTTCCCTTGCCCGGAAAGCCGATTTATCCAGCGTTTTCAACAGCCGTTCGCAATGCGGAATTTGCCCGTCAGCCATGTTGCTCTGCAACAACCGCACTGCTAGGCTACCGGCCGTCGCGAATTCGTTCGCTTTATGATGAGGGGTTGGGGACGCTCATTGCTCTATTACCTTTACGAACTCAATCACGCCGCAATGGCGCCTGCACGCGCGGCGGCTGATTTCGGGCGGCTTTTTTTCAAGAACCCGGTGAACCCGGTTTCCCAGACCGCCTTCGGCAAGGGAATGGCAGCGAGTTTCGAGCTCTTCGAACGGGTAACCCGGCGCTATGGAAAACCCGAGTTCGGCCTGACCGAGACCCTCGTCGACGGCGTCCGCACCCAGGTCCACGAGGAAGTCGTCTGGCAAAAGCCCTTCTGCAACCTGCTGCACTTCCACCGCACGATCACGACCGGCCCGAGAAACGATGCCAAGCTCCTGATCGTGGCGCCGCTGTCGGGCCACTACGCCACCCTGCTGCGAGGCACGGTGGAAACAATGCTGCCGGACCATGACGTCTATATTACGGACTGGGTGGATGCGCGGCAGGTGCCGCTTTCGGCGGGCCGGTTCGACCTCGACGACTATGTCGACTACCTCATCGAAATGCTGCATTTCCTGGGACCGGACACCCACATCATGGCGGTTTGCCAGCCGTCGGTGCCCGTGCTCGCGGCCGTCTCCCTGATGGAGGAGGACGGCGACCCGCTGTCTCCGGCCTCCATG
The DNA here is from genome assembly GCA_965227875.1 of Hyphomicrobiales bacterium. GTDB lineage: Bacteria > Pseudomonadota > Alphaproteobacteria > Rhizobiales > JAJFHC01. The sequence continues at coordinate 2,155,468 of OZ245783.1, read as the reverse complement.
ACCCTCATGGGTGGGCCGATCGACACGCGGGTCAATCCCACCGCGGTCAACAACCTGGCGATGGAACGCGGCGTCGACTGGTTCGCCCGGAACGTCATCGTCAAGGTGCCCTTCCCCCATCCCGGCACCATGCGGGACGTCTACCCGGGGTTCCTGCAACTCACCGGGTTCATGAGCATGAACCTCGATCGTCACCTGACCGCCCATGCGGATCTTTTCATGCACCTGATCGAGGGCGACGGCGACTCCGCGGACAAGCACCGCGAATTCTACGACGAGTATCTCTCGGTCATGGACCTGACCGCGGAATTCTACCTGCAGACCGTGGCCACCGTGTTCGTCGACCACGACCTGCCGGAAGGCCGGATGATGCACCGGGGCCGCCGCGTCGACCCGTCCAAGATCAAGGGCACGGCGCTGATGACGGTCGAGGGGGAACGCGACGACATTTCCGGCGTCGGCCAGACGGAAGCCGCCCATCGCCTTTGTACCGGTCTGCCCGAGAGCAAACGGGCCCACTACGTGCAGGCCAAGGTCGGCCATTACGGCGTCTTCAACGGCAAGCGCTTCAGCGCGGAAATCGCGCCGCGCATCACCGACTTCATCCAGTCGAACCGGGCGGCGAAGAAGAAGCCGCGGAGCCGCCGTCCCGCCCTGGCGCGCGCCGGCCGCGCCTGAACCGTCTCACCGGCGGCGATGGCGGAGGTTTCGCGGATCGACCTTGCCGGGCGCAGCGTGCCCGTGCGCCTGCGCCGCAATGCCCAGGCAAGGCGGTTCATTCTCCGGCTCGACAAGCGCGGCGACGGCGTCGTCGTCACCCTCCCGGGATCAGCCCGCGACGCGGATGCGCTTGACTTCGTCCGGCGGCACGCGGACTGGATCGGCCAGCGGCTCGGCGACACCGGCCCGACCGCGTTCCGGCCCGGGGCCCGCGTCCCCTTGCGCGGCGTGGAGCACGTCATCGTCCATGACGACACCCCGCGCGGCCGCATCCGGGCGACCGACGTCGACGGCCGCGCGGTCCTGCGGGTCTGTGGCGGGGAAGCCCATCTGGCGCGGCGCCTGACCGACTGGTTCAAGCGCGAAGCACGCCGCGACTTCGAGGACCGGGTCGCGGTTCACACGGCAGCCCTCGGCGTGCGCGCCGGGAAAATCTCGGTGCGCGACCAGACGAGCCGCTGGGGGTCGTGTTCGGCCCGGGGGGCGCTCTCCTTCTCCTGGCGCCTCGTGCTGGCGCCACCCGACATTCTCGACTATGTCTGCGCGCACGAGGTCGCGCACCTGCGCGAGATGAACCACGGTCCACGCTTCTGGGCCCACGTGCGCGACATCTGCCCGCACATGGAGGCTTCCATGGCCTGGCTCAAGGCGGAAGGCGCCGGTCTCCACCGTTTCGGTGGCTGACCCGTTACGGAGCGGGTTGCCGGGCGCAGTGACGGAAATCTTGTCGGGCGCGAGCGCGCGGTACGGTCAACCGTCGCCGAAGATGCGTTGCCAGAACGACCGGCCGGTGCCCGGCCGCGGCGCGTTTTCGTTTTCGTTCGCGGGGACGAGATTGCTGAGCAGCCGGTCCATCGCCCCCTGCTCAAGCTGTTCGTCCGGCACGTAGCCGCCGTCGGCGGGAAGTCTCGCATGGGCCGGCGCCATGACGTCATGCCAGATGCGCGCCGGCAGGTTGCCGCCCGTCACCTTGTCCATGGAACGGGCCTTGTCGTTGCCCACCCAGATGCCCGTGACCAGCGACGAGGTGTAGCCCACGAACCAGGCATCGCGGGATTCCTGGCTAGTGCCGGTCTTGCCGGCGGCACGGTGGCGTTCGAGCTGTGCGGCCCGCCCGGTGCCGGAACGGATCACCTCGGTGAGCATGGAGTTGAGGTCGCTCAGCACGTCGGGCCGGATGATGCGGCCCGGCCCCGAGCCGTCGCGGCGGAACAACACGGTGCCGTCGCGAAGACGGACCTTGTGGATGATGTAGGGGATGACGCCGAAGCCGCCATTGGCGAAGGGCACGTAGGCGGCGGTGAGTTCGAGCGGCGTGACCTCCGATGTCCCCAGCGCCAGCGACAGGTTCCCGGACAGCTTGGAGCGTACGCCAAGGCGGCGGGCGGCGCGGACCACGCTCGAGGGACCGACATCGCGGATGAGCCGGGCGGCGATGACGTTGGACGACCGGGCCAGGGCGGTGCGCAAGGGGATGGGCCCCTGGTACTTGCCGCCATAGTTCGCCGGAGACCACGACCCGAAACGGACCGGCGAGTCGTTCATGACGGTTTCGGGCGTGGCGCCGCTTTCCAGCGCCGCGAGATAGACGAAGGGCTTGAAGGCGGAGCCCGGCTGGCGGCGGGCCTTGACCGCCCGGTTGAACTGGCTCTGGGCATAGGAGCGGCCGCCCACCATCGCCTTGATCGCGCCGTTCGTGTCGAGCATGACGAGCGCCGCCTGCTCGGCGCCGCGCCGCGCGCTGTCCTCGTCCATCCAGTTCGATATTGCGCTGTCGGCGAGCTTCTGCAGGTGCGGGTCGATGGTGGTCTCGACGATGAGATCGGTCTTCTGCGCCCCGGTGTAGCCGGGCAGGAGTTCGGCGACCCAGTCGACCACGTAGTGAACGGCGGGCAGTCGGGCGATGCCTGATATGCTGGCCGGGTTGTTGAGGGCGAACTGGCGATCCTCGGCGTCGATGTAGCCGGCGTCGACCATGCTGTCGAGCACGAGACGCGCCCGGGCGCGCGCGCGACGGGGATTGCGGGCCGGAGAATAGCGGGTCGGGGCCTTGAGCAGACCGGCGATGATCGCCGCCTCGGGCAAAGTCAGCGCGCGGGCGGACTTGCCGAAATAGCGATGGGCGGCGGCGTCGACGCCATAGGCGCCGGCACCGAGATAGACCCGGTTGAGGTAGAGCTGAAGGATCTCGTCCTTGGTGAAACGGAGCTCGAGCCAGAGGGCGAGCGCGGCCTCCTGCACCTTCCGACGTATGGTGCGGTCGGGACTGAGGAAGAGGTTCTTGGCGAGCTGCTGGGTGATTGTGCTGCCGCCCTGGGTCACCTGCCCGGCGCGGAAATTGACGTAGAACGCGCGCACCAGCCCGATGGGATCGACCCCGAAATGGTAGTAGTAGCGCCGGTCCTCCGTCGCGATGACGGCCTGCGGCAGGTAGGCGGGAAGTTCGTCGAGGCGGATCTCGTCGCCGCGGAACGTGCCGCGATGGGCGAGGAGGTCGCCGTTGGCCGCGAGCACGGTGACCCCGGTCGTGCGCTGCGGCAGGCGGATGTCCTCCGTCCCGGTGACGTCGAGCACCACGTAGCCGACGACGGCGGCGACGGCGATAAGGCACCACAGGCCGGCGACCGTGCCCCAGTACGCGATCTTGCGCCAGCCGGGCAGCAGCCCGGGCGGCGGCGCCTTGGCCTTGCGGGCCGGTTTCCTGGACGCGGTCTTGCCGGCAGACCCGCCGCCGGACTTCGGCTTGCGGCGCGGCGCGGCCTTGCCGCCTTCGGCCTTCCCGTTGCCGGCGTCGGACGTGTCGGCTTTTTTCCTGCTGCGCGCCATGGCTCTTCGGATCGTCCCCTGGTCGATCTGGAACCGGCCGGCACCGGCCAGCCCGTTCTGCGCCGACTCTAGAGGCGCTTCTTTAAGGTGCGCTTAACGAAGCGGAAACGCCGTGATATGTAGGCGCTCGCTCCCGAGGCTCCCCGCCCTCCGACTTCCGGTGTCTCCATGTCCGACAACGCCTACTCGCCGACCCTGCGCGCGAGCCTGTGGATGACCGTCTCAGTGGTCTCCTTCATCAGCATGGCCGTCAGCGCGCGCCAGCTGTCCTTCAGCTACGGCACGTTCGAGATCCTCTTCTTCCGCAGCGTCATCGGCATCCTCGTTCTGCTGCCCTTCGTTCTGCGGAACGGCGGATCGGCGCTCAGGACCGCGCACCCGCGCCTCCAGGTGCTGCGCAACTGCGTCCACTTCTTCGGCCAGTACTGCTGGGTGCTCGGCGTCGCCCTCCTGCCGCTGGCGGAGGTGTTCGCGCTGGAGTTCACCATGCCCATATGGGCAGCGCTGCTGGCGTGGATGTTTCTCGGCGAACGGCTCTCGCGGCACCGGCTGATCGCCATCCTGGGCGGCTTCGTCGGCGTGCTCTTCGTGGTGCGGCCGGGCGGCGACGTGTTCGACCCGGCGTCGTTCATCGTTCTGGGGGCCGCGCTCGGCTTTGCCGCCTCGGTGATCATGGTCAAGCGGCTGACCCGGCACGACGGGGCGCTCACCATCGTCTTCTACATGGCGCTGATGCAGCTTCCCATGGGCCTGGTGCCGGCCCTGCTCGACTGGACGCCGCCTTCGCTCGCCCATGTCCCGTGGTTCCTGATCGTCGGCGTGACCGCCCTGACCGCCCACTACGCCATGGCGCGCGCGCTCGTGCTGGTCGACGCGACGATGATCCTGCCGGTCGATTTCCTGCGCCTGCCGCTGATCGCGATCGTGGGCTTCCTGCTCTACAACGAGGCGCTCGACGTCTTCGTCTTCGTCGGCGCGGCATTCATCTTCGCGGCCAACTACTATTCCGTGCTGACGGAAGACCGCCTCGCCCGCCGGGCGGCGACCGCGCAACACGGCACGCCGTCAAACCTGCCCGCCCGGGGCGAGGAGAGCGGTCCGGAGAAAGACTGACGACGCGGGACCGGGATGATCCGCGTCACACGTCGAGATTGGCCACGGCGAGCGCGTTTTCGCGGATGAAGTCCCGGCGGGGTTCGACCACATCGCCCATCAGGCGGCTGAACATGTCGTCGGCCTGGTCGGACTCGCGCACCTTGACCTGCAGGAGCGAACGCTCGTTCACGTCGAGCGTGGTTTCCCAGAGCTGGTCGGGGTTCATCTCGCCCAGCCCCTTGTACCGCTGCATGGAGATACCCTTGCGCCCGGCGTTGAGCACCGCTTCCAGCAGGCCGCTCGGCCCGTAGATCGGCGTGCTCGACTCCTTGCGGCGCAGGGTGGCGGGAACCCCGTAGACCAGTTGCAGATGATCGGCCTTCTGGTCGAGGCGGCGGGCATCGCTCGAGGAGATCAGCGGCGCGTCAATGGAGTGGACCTCGCGCACCCCGCGCACCTCGCGCTCGAACATCAGTCCGCCGTCCTCGGTCGCCTTGCCGACCCAGCCGCGCTCGGTTTCCTCGGACAGCACGTCGAGCCGCCGCGCGACATATTCGGCCGCGTTCTGGGCGTCGCCCATGTCACTCAGCACTTCCGGGCTCAGCGCGCCGGCGATGGCCGTCTGCTCGACGATGAAACGGGGGTATCGGCTGTGCAGGGATTCCAGGCCCGCCACGACAACGCGGGCTTCGCGGACGACGTAGCGCAGGTCCTCGCCGGCGACCTCTTCGCCGTTGCCCAGGGTCAGCACCGCTTCCTCGAGGCCGGAATCCACGAGATACTCGGTGAGCGCCAGCTCGTCCTTGAGATACTGCTCCGACTGCCCGCGGCGCACCTTGTAGAGCGGCGGCTGGGCGATGTAGAGATGGCCCCGCTCGATGAGCTCAGGCATCTGCCTGTAGAAGAACGTCAGCAGCAGCGTGCGGATATGCGCACCGTCCACATCGGCGTCGGTCATGATGATGATCTTGTGGTAGCGCAGCTTCTCGACATTGAAGTCCTCGCGCCCGATGCCGGTTCCCAGCGCCGTAATCAGCGTGCCGATCTCGTTGGACGAAAGCATCTTGTCGAAGCGTGCGCGCTCGACATTGAGGATCTTGCCGCGCAGGGGCAGCACGGCCTGGTTCTCGCGATTGCGGGCCTGCTTCGCCGAACCGCCGGCGGAGTCGCCCTCCACCAGGAAGAGTTCGGATTTCGCCGGATCGCGTTCCTGGCAGTCCGCCAGCTTGCCCGGCAGGCTGGAGACGTCGAGCGCACCCTTGCGGCGGGTCAGTTCGCGTGCCTTGCGTGCGGCCTCGCGGGCGGCGGCGGCCTCGACCACCTTGCCGACGATCTGCTTCGCCTCGGCGGGATGTTCCTCGAACCACTGGCCGAGCGCTTCGTTCACCACGCTCTCGACGACCGGCCGGACCTCGGAGGAGACCAGCTTGTCTTTCGTCTGGCTGGAGAATTTCGGATCCGGCACCTTGACCGAGAGCACGCAGGTGAGGCCCTCGCGGGCATCGTCGCCGGTCAGCGACACCTTCTCCTTCTTGGCGATGCCGGACTCGTTGGCATAGGCGTTGACCGTGCGCGTCAGGGCCGCGCGGAATCCGGCCAGGTGAGTGCCGCCGTCGCGCTGGGGAATGTTGTTGGTGAAGCACATCACGTTCTCGTGGTAGCTGTCGTTCCACCACATGGCCGCGTCCAGCGCGATGCCGTCACGCTCGACCGAGATCGAGATCGGCGTGTCGATGAGCGCCTGCTTGGTCCGGTCGAGATAGCGCACGAAGGCTTCGAGCCCGCCGTCGTACAGCATCTCCTCGACCTTGGGCTCGACGCCGCGATTGTCGGTGAGCGTGATGCGGACGCCGGAATTGAGGAAGGCCAGTTCGCGCAGGCGGTGTTCGAGGGTGTTGTAGTCGAACTCCACCATGGTGAACGTGTCGGCGGACGGCTTGAAGGTGATCTCCGTGCCCGTGCGGCCGTCTGCCGGACCGACGACCTCGAGCGGCGTCTCGGCCACGCCGTGACGGAAGGTCATCGAATGCGCCTGGCCGCCGCGCCAGATGTTGAGCACGAGTTCCTCGGACAACGCGTTGACGACCGACACGCCGACGCCGTGCAGCCCGCCGGACACCTTGTAGGAGTTCTGGTCGAACTTACCGCCCGCATGGAGCTGGGTCATGATGACCTCGGCGGCCGAGACGCCCTCCTCTGTGTGCATGTCCGTGGGGATGCCGCGGCCGTTGTCGGAAATGGTGGCCGAGCCGTCCGGATTGAGGATCACGGTCACCGTGTCGCAATGACCGGCCAGGGCCTCGTCGATGGCATTGTCCACGACCTCGTAGACCATGTGGTGCAGGCCCGAACCGTCGTCGGTGTCGCCGATATACATGCCCGGGCGCTTGCGAACCGCATCGAGACCCTTCAGGACCTTGATGGAGTCGGCGCCGTAATCGTCGGCGGGGGTGTTGTCGGTATCGGACATGGGCTGTCTTTCCGTTGGCGTTGGCGCGCTCAGGGCGCGGACGGACGCACCGCGCCGTCCTCGATTGAAAAATAGTCCGCAGCGCTCCCGAGGCCAGCGAACAGGGCCGCTTCCGTGCCCGTCATCCAGACCTGGGCCCCCAGGTCGGCCAGTTCGCCGAACAGGGCATCGCGGCGTCCGCGGTCGAGATGGGCGGCAATTTCGTCGAGCAGGAGCACGGGCGGATATCCGTCGAAGGTCTGTTCTATCACTCTAGCGTGGGCGAGCACCATACCGATCAGCAAAGCCTTCTGTTCACCCGTCGAGCACAGCCGTGCGGCCATGTCCTTGGGACCGTGCAGCACCTCCAGGTCCGTCCGGTGCGGACCTTCGAGCGTGCGCCCCGCAGCCGCGTCGCGACCGCGCGAATCACGCAGCATTCTACGATATTCGTCCTCGATCTCCACTGCGGCGTCATGGCCGACGCGGGCTTCCAGGCTGCCGTCGAGCGACAGGCCCACCCAGGGAAAGGGCGACTCCGCGTGACGGATGCGCCGGTCTTCGGCTATGGCCGACAGCGCCCCGAGGGTCTCGCAGCGCGCCGCGGCGACCGCGACGCCCAGTTCCGCCATCTGGGTCTCCAGCCCGTCCAGCCAGACGGCCTGGCCCGGCGAGGCGTCGAGCAGGCGGTTGCGCTCGCGCATGGCCTTCTCGAACGCGTTGACGCGGGTGCCGTGGGCGGGGTCGAAGGCGGCGACGAGGCGATCGAGAAACCGGCGGCGGTCGCCGGGCGGACCGGTGAAGAGACGGTCCATGGCCGGTGTCAGCCAGAGCAGCCGGAGATGATCGGAGAGCACGCCGGAGCCGCGCTGCGTCACCCCGTCGACCCGGACGATGCGGGCCGTCGCGCCGGCGGAGTCCTGGCCGGCCGCCAGGCCGGTGCCGATATCCGTTTCGCCCATCGGGCCGACGACGCGGGCGGAAACGCTCCACCCTGCTTCCGGCCGCGCCTTGTGCGCGAGATCGGGAAACGGCACGCCGCGCAGACCGCGGCCCGGCGACAGGAGCGAGAGGGCCTCGAGCAGGTTGGTCTTGCCCGCGCCGTTCTCTCCGGTGAGGACGATCATCGCCGCGGACGGCGACAGCTCTGCCTGGACGTAATTGCGGAAACCGGTCACCCGGAGCCGGTCGACACGGAGCCTGGCTTGCGCCTGCGGGCCCGCCGACGGTTCACGCACGGGAGGTCCGGCCGCCGCGAGGACGACCGTCACACCCGCATCGGCATGATGACGTAGAGCGCGGATTCGTCTTCGGCATCGCTGACGATGGTCGGTGATCCGGAATCTGCCAGCATGAACCGGGCGTTCGCGCCCTGGAGCTGGGCCGTGATGTCGAGCAGGTAGCGGGCGTTGAAGCCGATTTCCAGCGGATCGGACCCGTAGGTCGCGGCGACTTCCTCGGACGCGCTGCCGCTGTCGGGATTGTTGACCGAAAGGGCGATGCGCTCGTTGTCGATGTTGAGCTTGACCGCACGGCCCTTCTCGCTGGATATGGTCGAGACCCGGTCGACGGCCTGGGCGAAGAGTTTCGCGTCCACCTCGAGCTGCTTGTCGTTGTCCTTGGGAATGACGCGCTCGTAATCCGGGAATGTGCCGTCGATGAGCTTCGACGTGAGCACCGCGTTGCCGCATTCGAAACGGATCTTGCTCTCCGACAGGGAGACGTCGACAGAACCGTCACGGTCCTCGATCAGCTTGTGCAGCTCGAAGACGGTCTTGCGAGGCACGATGATGCCGGGCATGCCGGCCGCGCCTTCGGGCAGGGGAAACTGGACCTGGGCGAGGCGGTGGCCGTCGGTGGCCACGGCGCGCAGCATGGCGATGCCGCCGGTTTCCACCTCGTGCAGATAGATCCCGTTGAGATAGTAGCGGGTCTCCTCGGTGGAAATGGCGAACCTCGTCTTCTCGATGAGAAGCTTGAGTTCGCTCGCGGCAATGGCGAACCGATGGCTCATGGCCCCGGCGGCGAGATCGGGAAAGTCTTCCGCGGGCAGGGACTGGAGCGAAAACTGCGACCGGCCGGCGAACACCGTCAGGCGGCCGTCGTCGGGCCCCTGCTCGATCTCGAGCTGGGCCCCGTCCGGAAGCTTGCGCACGATGTCGTACATCATGTGCGCGGACACGGTGGTGTTGCCGGGCTGCCCCACATCGGCCTGGACATTCTCCACGATCTCGATGTCGAGATCGGTCGCGCTCAGGCGCATGCCGTCCGGACTCGCGTTGATGAGGACGTTGGAAAGGATCGGGATGGTGTTGCGCCGTTCGACGACGCTCTGCACGTGGTTGAGTGACTTCAAGAGTGCAGCACGTTCTATGGTTATTTTCATGCGTATTCCCGAACAGAAGAATCCCTGGCCTGCGACTGGGCGGGCACGACGGTCCGACCGTGCCGGCCCTGTCCGGTGCCGCGCGCTGGTCGTCAGCGTGAACGGAAGTCACGGCGCGCGGAAGCGGCCGGAGAATCGTCCCTCCATTAGTCGGGAGAATGTGTACCTTCCGGGGGCCCGGCGCAAGCCCGGAGCGGGAAATTTCTCGGTTTTCCGCGCCCCGGGTGCGGGAGGAAGCCCCGGTAATGCTCCTGGCTCAGTCGAGGAGCTTGGTCAGCAGTTCGATTTCACGCGAGAGCTTGTCGTCGGACTGCTTGAGCTCCTCGATCTTGCGAATGGCGTGAAGCACGGTGGAATGGTCTCTGCCGCCGAACCGCCGGCCAATCTCGGGCAGCGACCGGGTGGTCAGCGCCTTGGCGAGAAACATGCCCACCTGCCGCGGACGCACGATGGAGCGGGCGCGGCGCGGGGAGAGAAGGTCGGCCTTGGACACATTGTAGTGCTTGCCGACGACCCGCAGGATGTCGTCGATCTTGATGCGCCGGGGTTCCGTCGGCCGGACGAGGTCGCGCAGCGCGGCGGCGGCCATCTCGACCGTTATGGGGCCGCGGGCGAGCTGCTGGCTGACGACGATGCGCGTAAGGGCGCCGTCGAGTTCACGGCCACCGCCCTGGATGCGGTTGGCGACGTAGTCGAGCACTTCCTCGGAAATGTCGATGGAGGCGTCGCGGCTGCGCGCGGCGGCCAGCCGCATCTCGAGGATCGACCGCCGCAGGTCCAGTTCCGCGGGGGCGATGTCCACCACCAGTCCTCCGGCGAGGCGGGACCGCATGCGGTTGTCGATGCTGTCGAGCTGCGCGGGCGGCAGGTCGGCGGCGATGATCACCTGCCGCTTGCTGTCCACCAGCGAATTGAACGTGTGGCAGAACTCCTGCTGCATGGTGCGGCCCTGGAGGAACTGGAAATCGTCGATGAGCAGCACGTCCACGCTCTGGAAGAAGTCCTTGAACCCCATCATGTCCTTGGACTTGAGCGCGACCACGAAGTGGTACATGAAGCGCTCCGCGGTGAGGTAGAGGACCTTGCGTTCCGGGTTGAGCTCGCGCACGCGCCAGGCGATGGCGTGGAGAAGGTGGGTCTTGCCGAGGCCGGCCTGGCTGTGGATGTAGAGCGGGTTGAAGGACACCGGCGCATCGCTGCCCGCCTCCGCGACGCGGGTGGCGGCGGCATGGGCCAGGCCGTTCGAATTGCCGGCCACGAAAGTGTCGAAGGTCATGGTGCGGTCGAGAGGCGACCCGCGCTCGGCGGACAGGTCTCCTGCGGGGGCCGCGGGCACAGGGGTCTCCGCCGGGCGGCTTGCCGCGGCGGGGCGCCGCGCGCCGGCCTTCTTCGCCGCGATCGGCGTGCCGCGGGTGCGCACACGGATGTCCACCTCGTCGGTTTCCCGACGTTCCGCCGCCCAGGTCGCGATCAGCTTCTCGCGATAGTGACCCTGGATCCAGTTGCGCAGGAAGCGGGTCGGAACGGACACGACGACGGTCCCTCCTTCCGCCGAGACGGGCTCCATGCGGGCGAACCAGCTCGAATAGAGGTCCTCGCCCAGTTCGGCACGCAGCCGTTTCGCAACACGATTCCAGATGTCCTTGAGCTTGCGAATGTCGTCATCCACGAAAGTGTCCCCTGCTCTTCCGGCAGACGGCACAAGCGCGACCGGGCGGTGGTTCCGCCGCTCCGTGGAATCCGGAAGCCTCGCGCCACGCGTGTCACGTGCCAAAATCGGCTTTGCCGACGCCTGATTTTCCGGATGCATAATCGCCATCTTCGTGTCCGTCTCCGTTCTGTCTGCCGCACATGGGCCTGCCCGAGGGCACGACCCGGTTTCCCTGCTTTGGGACGAGCTTGTCCGCTCCGCCGATTTCGAGAAACGGCAGATTTCGGACCGGTGAACCGGTTGCGCTCATAGGTAACCCGGATGCCAGGAGAATTGGCCAGTCCGGACTGCCCCCCAAATGTTAGTTCAGTGTCACGGACGCCCGCAGCCTCGCTCATATGAAATCGAGACGAGTCTCACAAGTATTGACGAAACAAAAAAAGCGCAAAAATATCCCTTTGCCGGATGACTTATTTTTCGTCACCTCGGCGATTTCAGTGATATACGCCGGAATTTGTTGCGTCGAAGCCGCTTTACTGAGTGGTGCCCGGTATTAACGCTGGGCACGGTCGGAATGTACCGCGAGGCGCTTTCGGTGGCAATAGCTGAATCGCGACTGAAGCGATCCGAAAACCGAATCCCAGACCGATTCGCCAGAGGCGGAAATTTAGGTTCAGGGCGCAAACCATTGACGAATCGTAATGAATCTTTAACGTTCCGGCGTGCCCTAAATTGGCCTGAAATCAGCCGATTTTTGACGCTTTGTGACAATATTGCACCGCACATGACGCGCCCTGTGTGACAGGTTCGTGACCACGACGCCTAAGGCGTTGTTTTGCAATTCATTATCCGTGACACCATCAGCATACGGAACATCTGTTGCAAAAAAGAAGGCCGTCCCGCAATGCGGAACGGCCCAATGGATCCTGTGGCCCGGAGGGGCGTTTTCGCCTAGGCGCTCAGGCGCTGATCGCCTTGATGCGGCGCGAAAGGCGGGACACCTTGCGCGAGGCCATGTTGCTGTGGAAGAGCCCCTTCTGGGCGCCACGCATGATTTCCGGCTGCGCCGCCTTCAGGGCTTCCGCGGCCGCGACCGCATCACCGCTGGCGATCGCTTCTTCGACCTTGCGGATGTAGGAACGGATACGGCTGCGCCGCATGCGGTTGACCTTGGTGCGGCGATCGATCTGTCGGATCGCCTTTTTTGCCGAGGCGGTGTTGGCCATGTCGGTTCGACCTTTTCGCTGTCAGAATTCTGGAACTTTACGTTCGAAAGTCACTTGCGGGGAACAGGGGCGGGCATCCAGCCAATACCGGACGCCGCAGCACCCATAGGCCCTGCGGTTCGCGGCGTTATAGCCAGCGCGCAAACCGGCGTCAACAGGATTGCGACGAAGGTCAGCGCTTGTTGAACCGGGGCTCGCGTTTCTCGACGAAGGCGGTCATGCCTTCCTGCTGGTCTTCGGTGCCGAACATCGAGTGGAAGACCCGGCGTTCGAAGCGCACGCCCTCGGCGAGCGTCGTCTCGTAGGCCCTGTTCACGGTCTCTTTCGTCATCATCACCGCGTTCAGGGAGAAGGACGCGATCTTGGCCGCCGTCGAAACCGCTTCCTCGACGAGCTTGTCGGCCGGCACGATCCTGCTCACAAGACCCGACCGTTCTGCCTCCTCGGCATCCATCATGCGGCCGGTGAGGCACATTTCCATGGCTTTGGACTTGCCGACGAAGCGGGTCAGACGCTGGGTGCCGCCCGCGCCCGGCATGACGCCGAGGGTGATTTCCGGCTGGCCGAACCGGGCCGTGTCGGCCGCGATGATGAAGTCGCACATCATGGCGAGTTCGCAGCCGCCTCCCAGGGCGTAGCCGGCAACCGCGGCGACCACCGGCTTGCGGCAACGCGACACCCGTTCCCAGCTGGTGATGAAATCCTCGCGGTAGGCGTCCTGATAGGTCTTGGACTGCATTTCCTTGATGTCGGCACCGGCCGCGAAAGCCTTCTCGTTGCCGGTCAGGACGACACAGCCGATCTTGTCGTCGGCCTCGAAACCGTCGAGAGCGGAGGAAACCTCGTCCATGAGACCGGAATTGAGCGCATTGAGCGCCTTGGGGCGGTTGAGGGTGATCAACCCGACACGTCCCCTCGTCTCGACGTTGATGAATTCGTAAGCCATGCGTTGTCCGTCTCCCTCGTTGGCGCCGACCGCCCGCGAAACCGGCTCAATATGTGTCGCGATTTGCTATTTTTGGCAAGATGGACAGAAGAAGGTGGAGCGGCCCGACTGGACGATGCGCCGTACGGTGCCGCCGCAGCCTTCGCGCCGGCAGGGCTGGCCTTCGCGGTCGTATACGGCGAAACGGTGCTGGAAATAACCGAGTTCGCCGTCGGTATGCACATAGTCGCGCAGGCTCGACCCGCCGGCCTCGATCGCCTCCGCCAGCACCTGGCGGACCGCGGCCACCAGCCGTTCGACCCTCGTGCCCGGCATGTCGCCCTTCGTCGCGATGCTCGCCGCACTTCGGCGGGGCGACAGCCCGGCGCGATAGAGCGCCTCGCAGGCATATATGTTGCCCACGCCGACCACGATCTTCTGGTCGAGCAGCGCCGCCTTGAGCGGCGTGCGCCGGCCGCGCAGGGCGGCGTTGAGGTGCGCCGCGGTCAGCAGGTTGCCAAGAGGTTCGACGCCGAGATGCCGGAAAAGCGCATGACTGTCGAAATCGCCGTCCCCCATGATGGTCATGAGCCCGAACCGCCGGGGATCGGAGTACACCAGCACGGTGCCGTCATCGAGACGGAACACCACGTGATCGTGGGGCCCGCCGGCCTCGCCGCCCGCGTGCACGAACGCGGCCGTGGCGGTCTCGCCGCCGTTTCCCGGGGGACGGATGGTAATGCGGCCGGACATGCCCAGATGGATCACCAGCACCTCGCCGCCCTCCAGCCGCACGAGAATATACTTGGCGCGGCGGCCGACCGAGACGACGCGGCGGCCGGCGAGACGGTCGGCGAAGCCGGGCGGGAAGGGAATGCGGAGATCCGGGCGGTTCTGCTCGACGCCGGCGAAGCACCGTCCCTCCATGACCGGGGCAAGGCCACGGCAGACGGTCTCGACTTCGGGCAATTCGGGCATCGGGCGCGGGGTCCGGTTACAGGCGTCTGGCGCGCTAACCAGTATCATGAAATCCGGCGCCCGCGACAGCTTCGATCATGGCGCCCGCGCGCGCGGTGGGATAAGGTGTCGGGCAATATGACAGGCAACTCCTCGACACGGTCCGGCCGCCCAGGCGGAGCGGACGGTCAAACCACGCATTTCGGCTTCAGCGAGGTCGAAAGCGGGGCCAAGCAGGGCATGGTCAACGCCGTTTTCGACAGCGTTGCCGAGCGTTACGACCTGATGAACGACCTGATGTCAGGCGGTATCCACCGGGCCTGGAAAATCGCCATGGTCGACTGGCTCGCACCGCCGCGAAACGCCAGGCCGTTTCGGGTCCTCGACGTCGCCGGCGGCACCGGCGACGTCGCCTTCCGGATCGCGGACGCGGCCGGCCCGGGCACGGACATCACCGTGTGCGACATCAATCCCGCCATGCTCGGCGTCGGCCGCAGGCGGGCCCGGGAGAACGGCCATGACGCGACCTGCCGCTTCGTGGCCGGGAACGCGGAGGCGCTCGGTTTTCCCGATCGTTCCTTCGACGCCTACACGATCGCCTTCGGCATTCGCAACGTGACCGCCATAGACCGGGCGCTCGCGGAAGCCTACCGGGTGCTGCGGCCGGGCGGACGCTTCCTGTGCCTGGAATTCTCGAGCGTCGACGTGCCCGGTCTCGACGCCATCTATGACGGGTATTCCTTTGCAGCGATCCCGGCGATCGGCAAGGCGGTGACCGGAGACGGTTCGGCCTATCGCTACCTCGTGGAGAGCATCCGCCGGTTTCCCGACCAGGACCGGTTCGCGTCGATGATATCGGACGCGGGGTTTTCCCAGGTCTCCTTCCGCAACCTGAGCGGCGGCATCGCCGCGCTGCACTCGGGTTGGCGGATCTGAACACCGCACCATGATCGCCGCTTTGCGCCATATGAGCCACCTGTTCCGCGCGGGCCGGACCTTCGCCCGGCACGGGATCCTGCCGGAGGATTTCCTTGCCGACCTGCCGGCGCCCGCGCGCCTCGCCTACCGGATGCTCGCGCTGGGCGGCGAGGGCCCGGCCGAAGACGCAGCCGCCCGCAGCCTTCGGGTCACCTCGGCGCTCGAGGCCCTCGGCCCGAGCCACATCAAGCTCGGCCAGTTCCTGGCGACGCGGCCCGACCTCGTCGGCCCGGAAATGGCCACCGCCCTGGCCGCGCTGCAGGACCGCATGCCGTCCTTCGACCAGGCAGAGGCCGAGGCCACGATAGAAAGCCAGCTCGGCGCGCCCTGTCGGGGCCTCTACGCCAGTTTCGGCACATCGGTGGCCGCAGCCTCGATCGCCCAGGTCCACTACGCGACCGTGGCCGGGGAAGCCGGCGAAGGAGAGACCCGGGAAAGCCCGGTCGCGGTGAAGATCCTCCGGCCAGGGATCGAGAAGCGTTTCGCCCGCGACCTCGACGCCTTCTTCTTCGTCGCGAGGCTGGCCGAACGCTTTCACAAGCCGACGCGGCGCCTGAGGCCCGTCGATGCCGTGGACACGCTCGCCCGGTCAGTCGAGCTGGAAATGGACCTTCGCATGGAGGCCGCCGCCCTTTCGGAAATGGCGGAGAACATCGCTTCGGATTCCGGCTTCCGGGTTCCACGGGTCGACTGGAGCCGGACGGCGCGGCGCGTGCTCACGCTCGAATGGATCGACGGCATACCGCTCAACGACGTCGCCCGCCTCGAAGCGGAAGGCCACGACCTCAAGCGCCTGGGCCGAACCGTCATCCAGTCCTTCCTGCGGCACGCCATGCGCGACGGGTTCTTTCACGCCGACATGCACCAGGGCAACCTCTTCGTCGAGCCCGACGGCACGCTGGTCGCGGTCGATTTCGGCATTACCGGCCGGCTGTCGCACAAGGACAGGCGCTTCCTGGCCGAGATCCTCCACGGATTCATCACCCGCGACTACATGCGCGTTGCGCAGGTGCACTACGATGCGGGGTACGTGCCGCCGCATCATCCGGTCTCCACCTTCGCCCAGGCCCTGCGGGCGATCGGGGAGCCTCTCATGGACAAGGACGCCAGCGAGATATCGATGGCGCGGCTGCTGGGCCAGTTGTTCCACGTGACCGAACAGTTCGACATGGTGACGCAGCCGCAGCTTCTGCTTCTGCAGAAGACGATGGTGGTGGTGGAGGGAGTGGCGCGCACGCTCGACCCGGTGCTCAACATGTGGACCACGGCCGAGCCGGTCGTTGAGGAGTGGATGCGGTCACGCATCGGCCCGGAAGCGCGCATCCAGGACGCCGCGGAAGGCGCGGCCGTGCTGGGCCGCCTGGTCGGCGGCCTGCCGGAGTTTCTCGCGGTGGCCGAACGCGCCGCACAGACACTGAACGAGGCCGCCGCCGGCCAGGGTCTGCGCCTCGACGCGGAGACGGCCGACGCCATCGGCGCCGCGCAGGCGCGCCAGAACCGGCCCGCCCGGGCCGCTTTGTGGATCGGCGCCGCGGCCCTCGTGGTCATTGCGCTGGCGCAGGTGTTCTGACCATGATCCCGATCTGCACAATCGAAAAGGTCCGGGTTCGGGCGGGAGGCGGCACATGCTGAACGGCAGACGGATACTCCTGATCATCAGCGGCGGGATCGCCGCCTACAAGACGCTCGAACTCATCCGCCGGCTGCGCGAACGCGGCGCGACCGTCTCCTGCGTCCTCACCGAGGGCGGCGCGCAGTTCGTGACGCCGCTTTCGGTGGCCGCGCTGACCGGAGAGCCGGTGCACACGGAACTCTTCGACCTGACCCGCGAGGCGGAGATGGGGCACATCCAGCATTCCCGGGACGCCGACCTTGTGGTGGTCGCCCCGGCCACAGCCGACATCCTGGCGCGCATGCACGCCGGCCTCGCGGACGACCTCGCGACCACCCTGCTGCTTGCCACCGACAAGCCGGTGCTCGCAGCCCCGGCCATGAACGTGCGCATGTGGGAGCACGCGGCCACACGCCGCAACATGGCCGGACTGGCCGCCGACGGTATCGCCTTCGTCGGGCCCAACGAGGGCGACATGGCCTGCGGCGAATACGGTCCGGGACGCATGGCCGAACCGCACGAGATCCTGGCGGCCATCGAGGCGGCCCTCGCGCCTGCCGACGGCCCGCTCGCCGGCCGCCATGTTCTGGTGACCGCCGGACCGACCCACGAACCGATCGATCCGGTGCGCTATATCGCCAACCGGTCGTCGGGAAAACAGGGTTACGCCATTGCCGGCGCGGCGGCGGCGGCCGGGGCGCGGGTGACGCTCGTCTCGGGGCCGGTCACGCTTGACCCGCCGGCCGGCGTGAACGTGGTTGCCGTCGAGACCGCCGACCAGATGCTGGAGGCCTGCCGGGCGGCGCTTCCCGCCGATGCCGGGATCTTCGCTGCCGCCGTGGCGGACTGGAAAGCGGCGGTGCCGACGGACTCCAAGATCAAGAAGACCGGCGGCGCGCCGCCGGAACTCGCGCTTTCGGAGAATCCGGACATCCTCAGGACCGTCGCCAATCTCGCGTCGGGGCGTCCGGGTCTCGTGGTCGGATTCGCCGCGGAAACCGACGACGTCATCGCCAACGCCCGCGCCAAGCGCGCGCGCAAGGGATGCGACTGGATCGTCGCCAACGACGTGTCGCCGCAGACCGGCATCATGGGCGGCGACCGCAACACGGTCCACGTCATCACCGCGGACGAAACCGAAAGCTGGCCCGACCTCGCCAAGGCGGATGTCGCGGCCCGCCTCGTGGACCGGATCGCCCGGACCCTCGGCGGCGGCGCGGACGGAGCATGACGGGGATGACCGAACTGCGGATCCTCCGGCTCGCCCATGGCGACGGCCTTGCCCTGCCGGCTTACGAAAGCGCCGGGGCGGCCGGGCTCGACCTACCCGCCGCGGTGCCCGCCGACGCACCGCTCACCATCGCCGCCGGGGCCCGCGCGCTGGTGCCGACCGGATTCGCCGTCGCCCTGCCCGCGGCCCACGAAGCGCAGGTGCGTCCGCGGTCGGGGCTTGCCGCGCGCAACGGCGTGACGGTGCTCAACACGCCCGGCACGATCGACGAGGATTATCGCGGCGAGGTGAAGGTGATCCTGATCAACCACGGGGACGAACCCTTCACGGTGACGCGCGGCATGCGCATCGCGCAGATGATCGTGGCGCCGGTCGCCCGGATGAAGGTGCTCGAAACCGGAACTCTGGACGAGACGGAACGCGGGGACGGCGGCTTCGGGTCCTCGGGCACGGGACCGTCCGCAGGAGGAGCGGGATGCTGAGCGACGAGGAGATCGAGCGCTATCAGCGCCACATCATCCTGCGCGACGTGGGCGGACCGGGCCAGCAGAAGCTCAAGGCCGCACGGGTTCTGGTGATCGGTGCGGGCGGGCTCGGTTCGCCGGTGCTGATGTATCTCGCCGCCGCCGGGGTCGGCACGCTCGGGGTCATCGACGACGACACGGTGGCCCTGTCCAACCTGCAGCGCCAGATCCTGCATCGCAGCGACCGCATCGGCGTGCCGAAAACACGCAGCGCGGGCGAAACGGTCGCGGCGATCAACCCGCATGTGTCGCTGCGGGGCCACGAGACCCGTCTGACGGCCGACAACGCCATGGACGTGATCGGCGACTACGACATCGTCGCCGACGGATGCGACAATTTCGCGACCCGTTTCCTGGTCAACGACGCGTGCTATTTCGCCCGCGTCCCGCTGGTCTCGGCGGCCGTGGGCCAATTCGACGGCCAGATCTCCACCTATCGCGCCTTCGAGACCGACGCGGACGGCACGCCGCGGCCGAGCTATCGCTGCCTTCTGCCCGAGGCCCCGCCGCCGGGAACGGTGCCGACCTGCGAGGAGGCGGGCATCATCGGGGCGCTGACGGGGATCATCGGCTCCATCCAGGCGATCGAGGTGATCAAGGAAATCCTCGGCATCGGCGACTCGCTGGTGGGGCGGCTGCTCATGTACGACGCGCTCGCGGCCGACTGCCGCACCATCCGCCTGCCCTGGGACCCGGACAACCCGCTCAACGGCCGCAACCCCACCATCACGGACCTGTCCGCCCACCGCACCGCCTGACCCAACAACCGCCGTCCCCTGCCGACCCAACCCCAATGTATCCTTAGGCCCTCGAATTCCTGACGAAAGTCAGGATCCATCCCCCGCACCGCCTGCCGCCCTGGATGCCGGCCTGCGCCGGCAATTCAAGTAAGCGGTAACCGGATCAACAGTCACGTGTGCGGGAGAACGGCGGGCTCTCGGGCGCGCCAAGTCTCCTTCCGAATTCCTGACGAAAGTCAGGATCCAGCACCCACACCGCCTGACGCCCTGGATACCGGCTTTCGGCGGCAATTCGAGCAGGCGGGCACCGGATCGACAGTCAGGTACGCGGGAGAACGGCGGGATCTCGGACGTGCCAAGTCCCTCCCGTATTCCTGACGGAAGTCAGGATCCAGCACCCACACCGCCTGACGCCCTGGATACCGGCTTTCGCCGGCGATTCGGGGAGCAGGGAAGCAAAAGGCCTGACTAAGGAACGGCGGTCGAATGCTGGGCGGACGGCGGGCCAACGGCCCTAACAAAACGACCCCGATGCGTCCCAAACACCCCCGCCATGCCCAACGCCCCCGCTATTCCCAAAGGCCCCCTCCCGAATTCCTGACGAAAGTCAGGATCCACCACCCGCACCGCCTGACGCCCTGGATGCCGGCTTTCGCTGGCAATTCGAGCAGGCGGTCACCGGATCGACAGTCAGGTGCGCGGGAGAACGGCGGGCTCCTGGGCACGCCAAGTCCCGCCCGAATTCCTGACGAAAGGCAGGATCCATCCCCCACTCCGCCTGACGCTCCTGGATACCGGCGTTCGCCGGCAATTCGGGGGCAGGGAAGCAAAGGCCGGAGGAGGGGGACGACGGTCGAACGTACCGGGCGGGCGTCGGACCGGAGGGCGGGCAGCGGAGCCGGTGGTCGGGAGTGGGAACGGGAGAAAGCCGGTGGGTTGGGCTCCGGTCCGGCGGGGTCAGAGCATGGCGGGCAGGACGCGGTCGGGCGGGGTGTGGCCGTCGACGAAGGTCTTGATGTTGATGATGACCTTCTCGCCCATGTCGATGCGGCCCTCGATGGTCGCCGAGCCCATGTGGGGCAGGAGGACGACACGGTCGCTCTTCACGAGCTTGGGATTCACCGCGGGTTCGTGCTCGAACACGTCGAGGCCGGCCCCGGCGAGTTCGCCCGCCTCGAGCATGCGGGCCAGCGCGTTCTCGTCGATGACCTCGCCGCGCGCGGTGTTGACGACATAGGCGTCGGGGCGCAGCAGCTTGAGGCGGCGGGCCGACAGCAGGTGATAGGTGGCCGGCGTGTGCGGGCAGTTGACCGAGACGATGTCCATGCGCGCGAGCATCTGGTCGAGGCTTTCCCAGTAGGTCGCCTCGAGTTCCTCCTCGATGGCCTCGTTGACCCGGTGCCGGTTGTGATAGTGGATCTGCAGGCCGAAGGCGCGGGCGCGCCGCGCGACCGCCTGGCCGATGCGGCCCATGCCGATGATGCCGAGGCGCTTGCCGAAAATCCGGTGTCCGAGCATCCAGGTTGGCGACCAGCCCGGCCACTTGCCCTCGCTCTCGGTCAGGAAACGCGCGCCTTCGGTGAGCCGGCGCGGCACGGCGAGGATGAGCGCCATGGTCATATCGGCGGTGTCCTCGGTCAGGACGCCGGGCGTGTTGGTGACCGTGATCCCGCGGGTGCGCGCGGTTTCCACGTCGATATTGTCAACGCCGGTGCCGAAATTGGCGATGAGCTTGAGCTGCGGGCCGGCCTGGCTGAGCACTTTCGCGTCGATGCGGTCGGTGACCGTCGGGACCAGCACCACGGCCTTGGACACGGCCTCCGTCAGGGCAGCCTGGTCCATGGGCTCGTCGTCCACGTTGAGACGGGTGTCGAAGAGCTCGCGCATGCGGGTCTCGACGATGTCCGGCAGCTTGCGCGTGACGATGACCAAAGGCTTGCTGGTCGGCATCTGTCCTCCAAAACGCCCTGTTTAAGGCTCGCTTAACCCAAAAGTCGGACACTCTTTAAGTGTTCGCCCGGGGGTAGTAAACTCGTTTCGTCTTCTGTAACAGACGGACAGTGGAACACAAAGGGACATTGTTCGCGCGGACTGCGGTACATCCGCGCGAGGGGTATCCGGCGGCGCGATCGGCCTGAACGGGGCTGACATGCGGCGCCGGCAAGATGCGTGACAGGGCAGCGGTGTTGAGAAGATTCTTGTTTCCAGGTTTTTTCGCGGTTGTCGTGGCGGCCATGGTCGCGGCGGTCTTCTGGCCGCGCGACAACGCCACCGCCAGCAACGGCGCCGGCCAGTCTGAGGCGGAGGATGACGGCATCCGCCTCGTCGGTGCGAGCGGGCTCCCCGTTCCGCGTTTCGTGAGCCTGAAGGCGGACCGGGTCAACGTGCGCATCGGTCCGAGCACAAAGCATCAGGTCATGTGGGTCTATTCACGCAAGAACCTGCCGGTGGAAGTGGTCGCAGAATTCGAGCACTGGCGGCGGGTGCGCGACAGCGACGGCACCGAAGGCTGGGTCTACCACAGCATGCTGCAGGGCCGGCGGACCGCGCTTATCGCGCCGTGGCGCAAGGGCACGCGGCTGACGCTGCTCGACAGCGGATCTCCGGACGGACGGCCGAAAGCGGTCATGGAAGCGGGCGTGCTCGGGCGCATCCTGGAATGCGACGGCACGTGGTGCCGTTTTTCCGCGGCAGGCTATACCGGCTGGATCCAGCAGGAGTTCCTGTGGGGCGTCTATCCCAACGAAAAGCTGGGTTGAGCAAGCGGAACCGCGCGCCAGTCGCAAGGGCCCATGGCGCAAGGACACGCATGCGCCGGAACGCAATTCACGTCATTTTCAGAAAACGGTCAGGCGGACCGGGGTTTCTCGGCCAGACGGACGATGACGTCGATCCGCGACACTTCCATGCCCGACGGGGCTTCCGGCACGCCGACGACGTCGACGCCACCCGGAATGTCGAACAGGCGGCCTTCGCTCTCGATGTAGAAGTGATGGTGCGAACTCGTGTTGGTGTCGAAATAGGTCTTCGACCCCTCGATCGCGACTTCCCGCAGAAGCCCGGCCTGGGTGAACTGGTTCAGCGTATTGTAGACGGTGGCGAGGGACACACGAACCTGCTCGCCGACGGCCTCTTCGTGGAGGCGTTCGGCCGTGACGTGCCGGTCTCCGTTGCGATAGAGAATTTCCGCCAGGGCAACGCGCTGACGCGTCGGGCGAAGCCCGGCACCGCGCAGCAATTGCGATACATCCACTGTGCTCATAGCCTGGTAACCTGATCCATACTTCATGACGAAACGCCGCCCGGACAACATCCAGACGACTCCGCACGACAGAACTATAGCCTTTTTGCAAACGTTTCGCAATTAGATGATCCAAAATGTCGCAACGGCGTTAATTCGGGCTTTTTCCCTCATGTTTATCAGGCGCGGCTGTGCTTTGTCGGTCGCGTTCTATATGTTAGGAAGCGAGTGAACACCGCCGGACAGGCCGGTGCCCCTGGCGCCGGGATCCGTCCGGTCACGACACAAACCGATACGGGGATTCCCGCTGCATGGACGAACGCAAATCAAGCTTTGATTACGAGGACCTGCTCGCCTGCGGGCGCGGCGAGCTTTTCGGACCGGGCAACGCCCAGCTGCCGCTGCCGCCGATGCTCATGTTCGACCGGATCACCCATGTCAGCGAAGACGGCGGCGAGCACGGCAAGGGACAGATCCGTGCGGAACTCGACATCAAGCCCGACCTCTGGTTCTTCCCCTGCCATTTCCAGGGCGATCCCGTCATGCCGGGCTGCCTCGGCCTCGACGCGCTCTGGCAGATGACCGGCTTTTTCCTCGGCTGGCTGGGACTGCCCGGCCGCGGGCGGGCGCTCGCCACGGGCGAGGTCAAGTTCACCGGCATGATCACACCGGACGTCACGCTCGTCGAGTACGTTGTCGATCTCAAGCGGGTCATCAACCGGCGCCTCGTGCTCGGCATAGGCGACGGATTGCTCAAGGCGGACGGCGAAGTTATGTATCGGGCGACCGATCTCAGGGTCGGCCTGTTCACCGACGGCGAGGGCTGAGCATCAGACCCTTGCGAGACCAACGACACAGCAAAGCGAGGACGCCATGCGGCGCGTAGTGATAACCGGGATGGGGATCGTATCCAGCATTGGCAACAATGCCCAGGAGGTGCTGGCCTCGTTGCGGGAAGCCAAGTCCGGCCTCGTGAAGGCGGACGATTACGAACGCCTCGGGTTCAAGTGCCAGGTGCACGGCGCGCCGTCGCTCGACCCGGAGGAAGTGCTGGACCGGAAGGAACGCCGGTTCATGGGCGCCGGAGCGGCGTGGAACTACATCGCCATGCAGCAGGCGATCTCGGATTCCGGCCTCGAGGAGAACGAGATCTCCCACGAGCGCACGGGCCTGATCATGGGATCGGGCGGCCCCTCAACCCGGGCCATCGTCGAGAGCGCGGACACGACCCGCGAAAAGGGCCCCAAGCGCGTCGGACCGTTCGCGGTGCCGAAGGCGATGTCGAGCACCAATTCTGCAACACTCGCAACCCCGTTCAAGATCAAGGGCATCAACTACTCGATCTCCTCGGCCTGCGCGACGTCCAACCACTGCATCGGGAATGCCGCGGAGATGATCCAGTGGGGCAAGCAGGACGTGATGTTCGCCGGCGGCGGCGAAGAGCTCGACTGGACGCTCTCCGTCCTGTTCGACGCCATGGGCGCCATGTCGACCCATTTCAACGACACGCCCGAGGTGGCCAGCCGGGCCTATGACGCCAACCGCGACGGCTTCATCATCGCCGGCGGCGCCGGCGTCCTGGTTCTCGAAGAACGCGAACGCGCCATGGCGCGCGGTGCACGCATCTACGGGGAGATCGCCGGCTACGGCGCGACGTCGGACGGCTTCGACATGGTCCAGCCCTCGGGCGAAGGCGCGGTGCGGTGCATGCGCATGGCGATGGACACGGTCGACTGCCCGATCGACTACGTGAACCCGCATGCCACGTCGACGCCGATCGGCGACCTGCGGGAGGCGGAAGCGCTGAGGGAAGTGTTCGGCGACGGGATCCCGCCGCTCAGCGCGACCAAATCGCTTACCGGACATTCGCTCGGTGCGGCCGGCGTACAGGAAGCGATCTATTCGCTTCTGATGATGAACAACGGCTTCATCTGCGAGTCGGCCAATATCGAGACCGTCGACCCGGAACTCGACGACCTGCCCATCGTGCGGGAACGTCGCGACAACGTGGACCTGAACTGCGTCATGTCCAACAGCTTCGGATTCGGCGGAACAAACGCAACGCTTGTCATGAAGAAACACGACGCCTGACGGATATCGTCGGGTCGAGGGGATCCGGCAATGACCGGCAGAAAACAGTAACCGGTGGAACAGTCGAGTTAACGATATGTCGGATATTGCAGAATTTCCCAAGGAAGGCCTCATGGGGGGCAAGCGCGGGCTCATCATGGGTGTCGCGAACGACCACTCGATCGCATGGGGCATCGCCCGTACGCTCGCCGCGCACGGCGCCGAGCTCGCCTTCACCTACCAGGGCGAGGCCTTCGGCCGCCGGGTGACGCCGCTCGCACAGTCGGTGGGGGGAAACATCGTCCTGCCATGCGACGTCGAGGACGAAAGCAGCGTCGATGCCGTGTTCGAAAAGCTCCAGGAGGAATGGGGCAGCCTCGACTTTCTGGTGCATGCGGTCGCCTATTCCGAAAAGACGGAACTGAAGGGCAAGTACGCGGACACGTCGCGCGAGAATTTCGTCCGTACAATGATCATTTCGTGCTTCTCGTTCACCGAGGTCGCGCGGCGCGCCGCGGCGATGATGCCGAATGGCGGTTCGCTGGTGACGCTGACCTATGGCGGCGCCACACGCGTGATGCCGAACTACAACGTCATGGGCGTGGCCAAGGCCGCGCTCGAATCGAGCGTGCGCTATCTCGCCGCCGACTTTGGTTCGGCCGGCATCCGCGTCAACGCGATCTCGGCGGGCCCGATGCGGACGCTCGCGGGGGCCGGCATCGGCGACGCGCGCGCCATGTTCGCCTTCCAGAAACGCCACTCGCCGCTGCGGCGGACAGTGACGCTCGACGAGATCGGCGGCTCGGGGCTCTACCTGCTCAGCGACCTGTCCGGCGGGGTGACGGGCGAGGTGCATTTCGTCGATTCCGGCTACAACATCATCTCGACGCCGCGTCCGGAGGACCTGCGCGAGGACGGCGACGACGCCGGCCTGCGCGACGCCGCCCAGTAGGGGGACATGGCGCGACCCGACATCCGCTACGTGTCGTTCGACTGTTACGGCACGCTGACGCACTTCCGCGTCGGCGACGTGACCCGGGAACGGCTGGCGGGACGGCTTGCGCCGGAAAAGACCGACGCCTTCCTGCGGGATTTCACCGCTTATCGCTACGACGAGATCCTCGGTGACTGGAAGCCCTATCCTGACGTCATGGCGCAGGCCCTGGAGCGGACCTGCCGCCGCTGGCAGGTGCCGTTCGATCCGGCGGACGCCCGCGCGATCGTCGACGCCATTCCCGGATGGGGACCGCATCCGGACGTGCCCAAGCCCCTGGCGAAGCTCGCGGAGCGCGTGCCGCTGGTCATCCTGTCGAATGCCTCGGATTCCCAGATCGGCGCGAATGTCGACCTGCTCGGCGCGCCGTTTCACGCTGTCTTCACGGCGGAACAGGCGCAGGCCTACAAGCCCAGATTCAGGGCCTTCGAGTACATGTTCGACACGCTCGGCTGCGGACCGGAGCATTTCCTGCACGTGTCGTCCAGCCTGCGCTACGACCTGATGTCGGCGCACGATCTCGGCATCGCGCGGCGGGTCTTCGTCGACCGTGGCCACGGACCGGGCAACCCCGCCTACGGTTATGACGAGATTACCGATCTCGGCGGCCTGCCGGACGCTTTCGCCCGCGCCGTCGCCTGATCCCGATCGCCTGCGTTCGGTACGGTCCCGGTTCGTCCTGCGGGCGACCGGGAAACAGTTTCCAGAGCGGGTCGGAGGCTCGGCTTCCAAAAAGCGGGACCGGGAAACGGCGGCGGGCAAAGAAAGAGGCGCGTCCCGGGGGACGCGCCTTGGTCTCTGTCATGAAGCGGGCGGTCAGCTCGCTTCCTTCTCGTTCTTGATTTCTTCGCCGGTTTCCTGGTCGACGACCTTCATGGACAGGCGGACCTTGCCGCGGTCGTCGAAGCCCATGAGCTTGACCTTCACCTCGTCGCCCTCGTTGACCACGTCGGTCACCTTGCCGACGCGATGGTCGGCGAGCTGCGAGATGTGGACGAGGCCGTCGCGCTGGCCGAAGAAGTTCACGAAGGCGCCGAAGTCCATGACCTTCACCACCTTGCCGGTGTAGATCTGGCCGACCTCGGGTTCGGCGACGATGGAGTGGATCCAGTCGAGCGCGGCCTTGATCGAGGCTCCGTCGCTCGAGGCCACCTTGATCGTGCCATCGTCGGAGATATCGACCTTGGCGCCGGTTTCCTCGACGATCTGGCGGATGATCTTGCCGCCGGACCCGATCACGTCGCGGATCTTGTCGACCGGGATGCTGATCTGCTCGATGCGCGGGGCGTACTCGCCCATTTCCGGACGGGCCTCGTTGAGCGCCTTCGCCATTTCACCGAGGATGTGCATCCGGCCGCCCTTGGCCTGGTCCAGCGCGATGCCCATGATCTCCTCGGTGATACCGGTGATCTTGATGTCCATCTGCAGCGAGGTGATGCCGTTCTCGGTGCCCGCCACCTTGAAGTCCATGTCGCCGAGATGATCCTCGTCGCCGAGGATATCGGACAGGACCGCGAAGCGGTCGCCCTCCTTGATGAGGCCCATGGCGATACCGGCGACCGGACGGCGGAGCGGAACACCGGCATCCATCAGCGACAGCGAGGTGCCGCAAACCGTGGCCATGGAGGACGATCCGTTGGACTCGGTGATCTCGGAGACCACGCGGAGCGTGTAGGGGAACTCGTCCTTGGCCGGGAGAACCGGGCGGATGGCCCGCCATGCCAGCTTGCCATGGCCGACTTCGCGGCGGCCGGTGAAGCCGACGCGGCCGGTTTCACCCACCGAATAAGGCGGGAAGTTGTAGTGCAGCAGGAAGGACTCCTTGTAGGTGCCCTCGAGCGCATCGACGAACTGCTCGTCCTCGCCGGTGCCAAGCGTGGCAACCACCAGCGCCTGGGTCTCGCCGCGGGTGAACAGTGCGGATCCATGCGCGCGCGGAAGCAGACCGACCTCGCTGACGATGGGCCGCACCGTCTTCAGGTCGCGTCCGTCGATGCGACCGCTTGTGTCGAGAATGCTGTTGCGGACGATGTCCTTCTCGATGGTCTTGAAGACCTCGCCCACCTGCTGCGGGTTGGCGGCGTTCTCGTCGTCTTCGGGGCAGAGTTCGGCCATGAGCCGGTCGCGGGCTTCCGCGATACGGTCGTGGCGGGTCGCCTTGTCGGCCTCGCCGTAGGCCGCGCGCAGATCCGCCTCGACGATGCCGCGGGCGCGGGTTTCGAGTTCGGAAAGATCCGGCACGATGACTTCGCGCGGTTCGCGCGCGCATTTCTCGGCGAGCGCAATGATTGCCTGAACGACCGGCTGGAACTGCTCGTGGCCGAACGTGACCGCCCCAAGCATGACTTCCTCGGTGAGCTCGGAGGCTTCCGATTCGACCATGAGGACCGCATCGCCGGTTCCGGCGACAACGAGATCGAGCTGGGTGTCATCCATGCGGTCGAGGGTGGGATTGAGCACGTATTCGCCGTCGATATAGCCGACGCGTGCAGCCCCGATGGGCCCCATGAACGGAATTCCGGAAATGGTGAGCGCCGCGGAAACCGCGACCATGGCGACGATATCGGGATCGTTTTCCATGTCGTGGCTGAGTACCGTCGCGATGATCTGGGTCTCGTTCTTGAAACCCTTGACGAACAGCGGGCGGATGGGACGGTCGATCAGCCGGCAGACCAGCGTTTCCTTTTCGGACGGGCGGCCTTCCCGTTTGAAAAAACCGCCGGGGATCTTGCCGGCGGCGTACGTCTTTTCCTGGTAATTCACCGTGAGCGGAAAGAAGTCGAGACCGGGCTTGGGCTGACGCTCCGCGACGGCCGTGGCCAGAACCGTGGTGTCTCCATACGAGACGATTACGGCCCCGTCGGCCTGTCGGGCGATCTTGCCTGTTTCAATGACGAGCGGCCTTCCGCCCCATTCGATTTCTTCGCGATGTATATTGAACATTTTCGTATCCTGTACTGCCCCGGCCGGCCGGACGCGTGTCTACGGCGGCGATATGCATTGCGGGGCGCATGCAAGACACCGGACCCCATTGTCCGGCATCCGTTGGCGGTGTGCGGATGCGGCCGCGTGCGACCGCACCGGCACAAGTCGTGTCAGCGACGGATTCCCAGCCGCTTGATGAGGTCCTGGTAACGGGCAACGTCCCGGGACTTCACGTAGTCGAGCAGGCGGCGACGCTGGCTCACCATTTTCAGAAGACCACGCCGGGAGTGATTGTCCTTGGCGTGCTCCTTGAAGTGCTCTGTCAGATTTCTGATGCGTTCGGTCAGGACGGCGACCTGGACTTCGGGAGATCCGGTGTCTCCGGGCGTCGTGCCATATTCCTTGATGAGCTCGTTCTTGCGCTCGGCGGTAATCGACATCGTGTACTCCGTTTCTTGCCGGCTCAGCCGGTGAGGTTGAAAACGCGCCTGGGATGGAGTGCGCCTTCTTTCACTTCGACAAGGGCGACCGGATTTCCTCCTGACGCCACGAGTACGGTTCCGTGAAGAATGGGTGCATCCCGCCCACGCAGGATAATGGCCTGTCCGTTTACGAGACGGGCCGCCTCGGATCCGCTTACGGCCAGCGCCGGGATGTCGTCCAGCGCGGTCTCCACGGACCAGAGAATTTCGTCCAGATCGCTCTGGCCGGCGGCAATATGGCTCAAGTCCTCCAGTTTTTCCAGAGAAATCATATCGCCTTCGCGAAAGGGGCCGACGCGGGTGCGCCGCAGGTCGCTCACGTGCCCGAAGCAGCCGAGGGCGCGGCCCATGTCGCGCGCGAGCGCACGGACATAGGTGCCCTTGCCGCAGTCGGTCTCGAAGACCGCTTCGCCGGGCCCGGGCATGTCGACCAGCCTGAGAGCGTCTATCTCGACCCGGCGCGCCGCAAGCTCGACCTCCTCGCCGTCGCGCGCGAGATCGTAGGCGCGCTGGCCCTCGACCTTTATCGCTGAATATTTCGGCGGCACCTGCTCGATCGTACCGGTGAAGCGCGGCAGCAGGGCCTCTATCGCCGCCCGGTCCGGGCGGTCGTCGGAGGTCGCCGTCGGCGGCCCCTCGCGATCGTCGGTCGCGGTCTCCACGCCCCAGGACACCGTGAACCGGTAGGTCTTGGCGCCGTCCATGACGAAGGAAACGGTCTTGGTCGCCTCGCCCAGCGCGATGGGCAGGAGCCCGGAGGCGAGCGGATCGAGCGTGCCGCCATGGCCCGCCTTGCGGGCGTCGAAGAGCCGGCGCACCACGCTCACCGCCCGGGTGGACGTCATGCCGACCGGCTTGTCGAGCAGCAGCCAGCCGTGGACCGGCCGTCCTCCCTTGCGCTTGCGTCCCATGTCCGGCTAGTCCGTGCCGTCCGGCGACGGGGCGCCGGTATCGTCGTCGCCGCTTTCGATGTCGCGGCGGACCCTCGGGTCGTTGAGCAGACGGTCGACGTTGGCGGAATAGTCGAAGGAGGAATCCAGGCGGAAACTCAGACGCGGCATGTACTTGAGGTCGACGGCGCGGGAGAGCTGGCCGCGGATGTAGCGGCTCGAGCGGTCGAGCGCCTCCAGAACGGCGTCGGCATTCTCGCCGCCGAGCGGCATCACATAGGCGGTCGCGTTGCGCAGGTCAGGGCTGGCGGCGACCTCGAGCACCGTGACGGCCGTCTTCTCGAGGGCCGGCTCGCGAATGTCGCCCCGGGCGAGGATCTCGGAGAGGGCATGGCGCAACAACTCGCCGACGCGCAGTTGCCGCTGGCTCGGCCCGCGGTTCTTTCGTTGAGACATGCCGTTTCACCGGATCAGCGAGACACCCGTGCAACCCGCACCTGAACAGGAGGCCCGGCGCGGGCAGGCCGCCCGCCGCAGGGTTCCATCCGTTCGGGCCGGCGCCGTCAGAGCGTGCGCGCAACCTCCTCGACATCGAAGCACTCGATGACATCGCCGGGACGCATGTCCTGGTAGTTCTCGAACGCCATGCCGCATTCCTGCCCGGCCGTGACTTCGCGGACCTCGTCCTTGAAGCGCTTCAGCGTGGACAGCTTTCCTTCATGTATCACCACGTCGTCGCGGATGAGGCGGACCTGCGCACCGCGGCGGACATTGCCCTCCGTGACACGGCAACCGGCCACCTTGCCGACCTTCGACACGTTGAAGACCTCGAGGATCTCGGCATTGCCGAGGAAGTCCTCGCGCAGTGTCGGGTCGAGCAGGCCGGACATGGCCGCCTTCACGTCGTCGACGAGATTGTAGATCACGTTGTAGTAGCGGATCTCGATGCCGGCCTGTTCGGCCGCCTGGCGGGCCTGCTGGTTGGCGCGGACATTGAACCCGATGATCGGCGCGTTCGACGCTTCCGCGAGGGCCACGTCCGACTCGGTGATGCCGCCGACCCCGGAATGCACGACCCGGGCAGCGACCTCGTCGGTGCCGAGTTTCTCCAGCGCACCGATAATGGCTTCCGCCGAACCCTGCACGTCCGACTTGACCAGGATCGGGAACTCCTTGCGTCCGGAATCCTGGAGCTGGGTCATCATCTGCTCGAGCGAGCTGCGGGCCACCGGCGCGCCGCGCATCTCGCGGCGCTTGCGCTGACGGTATTCGGTGATCTCGCGGGCGCGGGCCTCGTTCTCCACCACGGCGAACTGGTCGCCGGCTTCCGGCGCGCCGTTCAGGCCGAGCACCTCGACGGGGACAGAAGGGCCGGCCTCGTCGACATTCTCGCCGTGATCGTCGATCAGGGCGCGCACACGGCCCCATTCGGCACCGGCCACGAAGACGTCGCCGACGCGCAGCGTGCCGCGCTGGACGAGAACCGTGGCGACCGGGCCGCGGCCGCGGTCGAGCTTGGCCTCGATGACGATGCCGTCGGCCGTGCGTTCGGGATTGGCCTTGAGCTCGAGCAATTCCGCCTGCAGGGCGATGGCCTCGCGGAGCTTGTCGAGATTCATGCCCTTGAGGGCGGACACCTCGACCTCGAGCACGTCGCCGCCCATGCTTTCGGGGAAGACCTCGTGCTGGAGAAGCTCGTTGCGCACCCGGCTCGGATCCACGTCCGGCTTGTCCATCTTGTTGATGGCGATGATCAGGGGCACCTCGGCGGCCTTGGCGTGGTTGATCGCCTCGATGGTCTGCGGCATGACGCCGTCGTCCGCGGCCACGACGAGAACGACGATGTCCGTCGCCTTGGCGCCGCGGGCGCGCATGGCCGTGAAGGCCTCGTGGCCCGGCGTATCGAGGAAGGTGATCTTGTTGCCGTCGTCGAGCTTCACCTGGTAGGCGCCGATATGCTGCGTGATGCCGCCCGCTTCGCCGGCGACGACATTGGCATCGCGCATGGCGTCCAGCAGCGACGTCTTGCCGTGGTCGACATGGCCCATGACTGTGACGACCGGGGCCCGGGACACCATTTCCTCGTCGGTGTCCTCTTCGCCCATGAGGCCCTCCTCGACGTCGGCCTCGGCCACGCGCTTGACGGTATGGCCCATCTCCTCGGTGACGAGCTGGGCGGTGTCGGCGTCGATGATGTCGTTGATCTTGTACATCTGACCCTGCTTCATCAGCAGCTTGATCACGTCGACGGAACGTTCGGCCATGCGGTTGGCAAGCTCCTGGATGGTGATCACCTCGGGGATGATCACCTCGCGGGAAATCTTCTGCTGCGGCTCGCCGGAACCGGACGCGGCCTGGCGCTCGCGTTCCCGGCGGCGGCGGATCGACGCGAGGCTGCGCTGGCGCGGCGCGTCGTTGAGCGCGTTGGCGATCGTGAGCTTGCCCTGGCGGCGCGGTTTCTCGCCCTTGCGGACGGGAGCGGCCTTTGGCTCTTCCTTGCGGCGGCCGCGCGGTGCGTCGCCGGGTTTTGCCGTCTTGGCGGCATCGCCGGCATCGCCGGGGGTTTCGGTACGGCGCGCCTCGGCACTTTCCTCGGACTTGCGCTTGGCCTCTTCCTCGGCCTTGCGGCGTGCCTCTTCCTCCGCCTGCCGGGCTTCAGCGGCCTCGCGCTCGAGCCGCGCGGCTTCTTCCTCGACTTCGCGGCGCTTGCGATCCTCTTCCGCCTGGCGACGCTCCTCGGCCTCGCGCACACGCGCATCGGCCACGGCCCTCGCGCGGGCGTCCTTTTCCTCTTCGGTCAGCGTCCGCAACACGACGCCGGAGGAAGCCGGCTTCTGCGCGGGTTCCTCCTTTTTCGGCGCGGCAGGACGCGGGGCCGGCTTGCGCGACGTGCGCACCTCGACCTTGGGCGCTTCCTGCTGTCCGGAGGCTGCGCCGCCGCCGGGCGTAATCGTGCGCTTGCGCTTCTTCTCCACGAGCACCGACTTGGAGCGTCCGTGGGAGAAATTCTGGCGAACGTGACCTGACTCCACCGTGCGCCGAAGACTCAGTGTCTTACCACCCGATTCTCTCGACTTGTTTTCGTCAGTGTCCTTGGTGTCGCTCATACCGTCTACTTTCCCAACCCCGGCCCACGGCCGGTTTTCCGGACCCGCTCAGTCGCGGCGGTCCCGATAATTTCCATATCTGCGCGCCGCGAGCAAAAACGCATCGGCCAACGGGCCCTGCGCCACCGCAGCATGTACCACATTTGTACGCCCCAATGCCAAGCTCAATTGCTCGGACATGAAACAGGACACGATCCGCGCCTCCGCAGCACCCGGCAGGGCCAGGTAGCGGCCGCGCAGCTTGCGGTGACCGTCCTGCGAACCGTCAGCCGCCTCGACAAGCACCGATACCGCGCCGCGTGCCAGCACGGTCTCGACCTTCGCAAATCCCGACACGACCAAGCCCGCCCGGTTGGCCAGCGCCAGGTACTCGAGCGCCCGCCGCCGGAGAAGATCGCCGACAAGTTCCGGCAATCCCTCGTCGGCCCGGGCCCGCGACCGGAACGCCCGGGCGAACAGGCCCTTGTCGACGGCCTTGCGGACAAGCGCCTCGCCGGCGCCTACCCACACCCCGCGTCCGGGCAGTTCGGACTTGAGATCCGGCACGACCGCGTCGTCCGGTCCAAGCACGAACCTCACCAGCCCGTCAACAGGCTGGGCGCGGCGCGTCACTATGCAGGTGCGTTCCGGCTCAGTCACGACTCAGTCGGTCCGCCCCCGTGTTCCGTCAGGACGGCAGGACGTTTTCGCCGGACGTGTCGCCGGCATCGGCCGAGGCTTCGCCTTCGGCGGCCTCTTCGCCTTCCTGCTCGTCCTCACCCGCCTCTTCCGCGGCCATGCGGTCGAGATCTTCCTGGGTGATCCAGCCTGCGCGCAGCCGCGCATCCATGACCATGGCCTCGGCATCGGCGGCACTCACGTCCATGCCGTCGAGAATGCCGGCGAAGCGCTCGACCTCGCCGTCCTTGCGCTCCGTCCAGCCGGTCAGGTCGTCGGTGGCGCAACCGGCCAGATCTTCCATGGTCTTGACATCGTTCTCGCCGAAGGCCACGAGCATCGCCGTGGTGACGCCGCCGACCTCGGCCAGTTCGTCGGCCACGCCGAGCGCCTTGCGCTTCTCGGTCAATTCCGCATCGACCTTTTCGAGATGCTCCTGGGCGCGGACCTGGATCTCCTGGGCGGTATCCTCGTCGAAGCCTTCGATGTCGGCGATCTCCTCGATCGGGACATAGGCGATTTCATCGATCGAACTGAACCCCTCCGAAGCGAGCAACTGGGCGATGACCTCGTCCACGTCAAGGGCGCCGGCGAACATTTCGCTGCGGTGGACGAACTCGGCCTGGCGGCGTTCGGACTCCTCGGCCTCGGTCATGATGTCGATGTCCCAGCCGGTCAGCTGGGATGCGAGGCGGACGTTCTGGCCGCGCCGGCCGATGGCGAGCGAGAGCTGGTCGTCGGGCACCACGACCTCGATGCGTTCGGCGTCCTCGTCGAGGACGACCTTGACGACTTCGGCGGGCGCCAGCGCATTGACGATGAAGGTGGCCGCGTCGGGCGACCACTGGATGATGTCGATCTTCTCGCCCTGGAGCTCGTTCACGACGGCCTGGACGCGGCTGCCGCGCATGCCGACGCAGGCGCCCACGGGATCGATCGAGCTGTCCTTGGACAGAACCGCGATCTTGGCGCGGCTGCCGGGATCTCGGGCGACCGCCATGATCTCGATGATGTTGTCGTAGATCTCGGGAACCTCCTGACCGAAGAGCTTGGCCATGAATTCCGGATGGGTGCGCGACAGGAAGATCTGCGGACCGCGCGGTTCGCGGCGGACGTCGTAGACATAGGCGCGGATACGGTCGCCGTTGCGGAAACTCTCGCGCGGCAGGGATTCGTCGCGGCGCACGATGGCCTCGCCGCGACCGAGGTCGACGATGACGTTGCCGTATTCCACCCGCTTGACGATACCGTGCACGATGTCGCCGATGCGGTCCTTGTATTCCTCGTACTGGCGCTCGCGCTCGGCGTCGCGGACCTTCTGGACGATGACCTGCTTGGCGTTCTGGGCGGCGATCCGGCCGAAGTCGACCGGCGGCAGGGACTCGGCGATGAAGTCGCCGACCTGGGCCGCGGGGTTGCGCTTGCGGGCGTCGGCGAGCTCGATCTGGGTGGCTTCCATGTCGATTTCCTCGACCACCTCGAGAAGCCGCACGAGGCGGATCTCGCCGGTCTTGGGATCGATTTCCGCCCGGATGTCGTTCTCGCTGCCATAACGCGAACGGGCCGCGCGCTGGATTGCGTCCTCCATCGCGCCGATCACGACTTCGCGCTCGATCGATTTCTCCCGCGCCACCGCGTCGGCGATCTGCAACAATTCGAGCCGGTTGGCACTTACCGCTGTCTGCGACATGGTTCTACTCCCGTAGCCTTTCGTCAGTTGTCACCGGGCGTGTCCGGAGCCGTCCGTCCGCGCGCCGCATCCTCCAGAAGCCGGTCGGTCATGACCAGCTTCGCATTGTCGATCAGGGAGAAGGGAAGACCGATGAGAACCGGTTCGTCTCCGTCCTTCTCCGAAAAATAGATCCTCACCTCGCCGTCGTCGAACCCTTCGAGGACGCCGCGATAGCGCTTGCGCCCCGCGAGCATTTCCGTCAGTTCGATCTTGGCGTCGTATCCCGCCCAGCGTTCGAAATCCGTCGGCCGCACCAGCGGACGGTCGATCCCCGGCGAGGACACCTCGAGCACGTAGCCTCCCGGCAGCGGGTCCTCGACGTCGAAGACCGGCGAGAGCGCCCGGCTGACGCGTTCGCAATCGTCTATCGTCATCGTGCCGTCGGACCGTTCGGCCATGATCTGCACCGTGGTGCCGCTCTGGCCGGTCAGGCGCACCCGCACGAGGCGCAGGTCGAGGTCGGCGAGCACCGGTTCGGCGATCCTCGCGATACGGAGCGCGAGGCCGGTTTCGCGAACCAGCCGTTCTTCCGGCAGGCTGCTCAGTTCGTTGGCGGTTTCGGTGGCCGTATCCATGAGGGTCCCGGCAATTCTCGCTGTTCGGTGTTCACCGCCGCACCCGGCGGCAGATAACAAAAAAAGCGGGCCCCGCGGAGCCCACTCTCATACGTTCCGGATAACCGGCTATGTGAGAATGACGTTGTAATTGCGACGGATCATACGCAAGACCGGCCAAAAGGCAAGCGGAATCCGCGGTCCGCCTTGCCTGAATCCGGCGCAAGGGACGCATGTCGGCAGGACCGCTTCAATGCGTGCCGGAGCCACCCTGCTCGCGCATGAGACGCATGATCCTGCGCTCCAGTTCGCCGTAGCCGTCCATGGCGATGACGTCTTCCTTGCTGGTGAAGCGCCGGCCCTGCTTGAACTCGGGCACGATGATCTCGTGGACGCGGCCCGGATGGCTGGAGAGGAAGACGATCTTGTCGGCCAGGAATATGGCCTCCTCTATGTCGTGGGTCACCATGACGATGGTCGTGTTGGCGTTCTCGGCGATGTCGACGAGCAATTCCTGCATGTGCCATCTCGTCTCGGCATCGAGGGCGCCGAAGGGTTCGTCCATGAGCAGGAGTGCGGGGTCGTTGGCCAGGGTACGGGCGATGGCGACCCGCTGTTTCATGCCGCCCGAGAGCTGCGAGGGATAGACCTCCGCGAACTTGCTCAGCTGCACCAGGTCGATGAACTTCTGGGCGCGTTCCCGTCTTTCGGCGGCCCGCACCCCGTTGATCCGCATGCCGTATTCGACATTGCCGCGCACGCTGAGCCAGTCGAACGAGGTATAGGCCTGGAAGACCATGCCGCGTTCGCGGTCAGGCCCGCTGATCGCGTGGCCGTCGAGCATGAGCGTGCCCGCCGACGGCGTCTCGAGACCGGCGATCATGCGCAAGACGGTGGACTTGCCGCAGCCCGAGGGCCCGAGAATCACGCATATCTCGTTCTCGTTCACGCCGAAGCTTACCTCGCGGATGGCCTCGATCTCGCGGCCGTCGGGCAGGGGGAACTTCTTCGAGACGTCTTCGATCGCCAGTTTGGCGGCGGGATCGCCGGACGGCGAGGTCGTGGGAGACGGTTGTGTCATGTCAGCCCTCCCGGACGTGCAGATAGGGGAACAGCCAGCGGTGCAGCTTGCGGAAC
Source organism: Hyphomicrobiales bacterium (assembly GCA_965227875.1). Lineage (GTDB taxonomy): Bacteria > Pseudomonadota > Alphaproteobacteria > Rhizobiales > JAJFHC01. Next base: position 2,118,359 of record OZ245783.1, on the reverse strand, counting down.
AGGATATCGAAGGTCAGCCCCAGCGCGCCGATGACGATGATGCCGGCCATGATCTCGTCGGTGTGCAGGAAGCGGCGCGCCCGCATCATCATCGCACCGATCCCGGTGGTGGAGGCGACGATCTCGGCGATCACCAGGTAGGTCCAGGTCACCGCCAGCATCTGCCGCATGGCGATGAGGACGTTCGGCATGACGGCGGGCAGGATGATCGTGCGCACGATGGTCCAGCGGTCTCCGCCAAGGGTCAGGCCGGTCTCGACCAGTTCGCTGCGCACCTGCCTCGTGTGGTCCATGATGAGCGTGATGAGGAAGAAGATCACGCCGATGACGAGCAGGGCCAGCTTCGGCGTCTCGCCGGTGCCGAACCACATGAGCAGCACCGGGATGAAGGACGGCGCGGGCAGGTAGCGCCAGGCCGACACGAAGGGATTGGCCACCGCCTCGATCGCCGGGAAGGAGCCCATGGCGATGCCGAGCGGGATGGCCACGGCACAGGCAATGCCGAAACTCAGGACGACCCGCCAGATGCTGATGAGGATGTCGGACACGAAGCCGCGGTTCACCAGCATGTCGTACAGGGTGGCGACGATGGCGTGGGGAGCGGGCACGAGCAGGTCGTTGACGAGGCCGGCGAGCGACACGCTTTCCCAGACGGTGAAGAAAAGCGTCCAGATGAAGATCGCCGACAGGAGGCCCTGCTTGCGGGACACCGGCTTGCGCAGCTGCAGCCACGGATGCCGTGTGGCGGATTGAACGGGACCGGTCATGAACCTCCCCTCGAGTTCACGTGTTGCAAAAGACGGGGAACCGCGCGCGCGATCCCCCGTCCCCGATTATTGCACGGCTGTTACTTGCGCGCTTCGATCGACTGGCGGTAGCCGCTCTTGACGAGCTCCTCCATCAGGGAGCAGTCGACGCCCGGTGCGGGATCGTGGACCTTGGTCATGAGGCCCAGCCGGACCCACCACTCGTTGACGTTGGACACCACCTGCTTCATCGAGCCGTTGCCGATGCCGAAGGGCGGCTCGCCGTCCAGCACGCCGCAGACCTGCGCGGATTCGTCGAAGTCGTACATGTAGATGCCGCCGTCGAGATACTTGCCGTTCGTGCCGATGACCGACTCGACGTCCGCCAGCGGCCATTTCAGGAACTTGGAGAGGATCTCGTTGCCTTCGGCAGTGTTCTCATGCCACCAGCCCAGGGCATCGAACCGCGCCTTGAGCATGTCGATGGCCGCCTTGCGGCGCTTTGAGACGAAATCGCCGTTCATGTAGACCACGTCCATGAAGATGCCCGTCTTGAGCATGGCCGGGTCGGCGGTGTGCACCGCGGAGGACGAACCGGGCAGGTTCTCCATCACCTTGGTGATCCAGGGTTCGTAGAGATATGCCGCGGCGAGGTCGCCGGAGAGCATGGGTCCGACCGCTTCGTCGGCGAGCAGGTTGACCCATTCGACCTCTTCGAGCGACACGCCCTTGCTGTCCAGCCAGACGCCCATCAGGAGCTGGCCGATATAGGCCTGCGGTGCGCCGATGCGCTTGCCCTTCATGTCGTTTGTGTCGACGTTCGGTGCGAGGATGATGTGGTCGACGCCGTAGGACGGGTTGGCGAACGCCACGTTGACGACGCCCGACCCGCGCTCGATGGCGAGCGGCGTGTAGTCGCCGGTGCATTCGTAGACGTCGAGCTGACCCGCGGCCAGGGCGGCGTGCCCGCCAAGCGGATCGTCGAAGATGACCATGTTGATGTCGTAATCCTCGGCCAGCCCCTTCTGCTTGGCGATCTCGTGCATGGCGTAACCCGGCCACGAGACGCAAACACCGATATTGATCTGCTCCTTGGCCGTCGCGGCCGCCGGCAGCGCCAATGCCAGCGCCAGCGCGGCTCCGGCAAGCTTCAGTCTGTCGATCATTTTCCAGTCTCCCATGGGTACGAGGTGCGGATTTAATTTTATTGACTAAGAAAGTTTACTCACTAAAAATAAAAACTGTCTACAGAAAACTTGCGCGTGCCGGATGCGACCGGGCCACGGGCATCCGACGATCCGAAAAAAAGAGTTGCACCGAATGGGAGCAGGACTGCGCGAGCGACAGAAGATCGACCGTTCGAACCGGATACTGGACGTCGCCCGTTCACGGTTCCAGAGCGAGGGCTACGACTCCGTCACCATCGAAAGCATCGCGGCGGAGGCGAACCTGTCGGCCGTGACCGTCTACAATTACTACGGGACCAAGGCGAACCTGCTTCTGGCCCTGGTCAAGGAAAGCGACGAGCGCCTGATCGAACAGCTCAGGGCGCTCACGGAGAACCCTCCCGACGACGTCCGCGAAGCCGTGGCGGACTTCGGCTGCATCATGCGCCGCCATGCCATGACCTACCTGACCAAGAGGACCTGGCGGGAAATCGTCGCCGCGAGCATCCAGCAGGGCGGGCGGCAGTTCGGCCAGACCTACGAAGCGCTCGACAGGGTGCTGATCGGGATCATGGCGGAGCTGATCGAGACCTATCAGCAGCGCGGCGCCCTTTCGCGCGAGATCGATGCGGCGGGCTTCGCCGACACGCTTTTCGAGATGCAGAACATCCGCTTCTTCAAGTTCGTGGCGGACGACGACCAGGGCGAGGCGGCAGCGGACCGCGTCTTTCGCCGCGATGTCTGGGCGATCTTCGCCGCCAAAAAGGATTGCCATGAAACGGGGGACCAAAAATGAGCGAGCACGGGTATGAATCGGGCAGGCTGAACCTGCCGTTCGTCGGCATATCGACCTTCGGCAAGAATCCATACGTCCAGGACTGGTCGCAGATCGACGCCGACGTCGCCATTCTCGGCGCGCCTTTCGATTTCGGCACCCAGTGGCGGGCCGGCGCACGGTTTGGCCCGCGGGCGATCCGCGAGGCGTCGACGCTCTTCTCCTTCGGTCACGGCGGGGCCTACGACCACGAGGACGACGTGACCTACCTGCCGGCGGGACGCGTGAAGATCGTCGATATCGGCGACGCCGACATCGTCCATACCGACACGATCAAGAGCCATGCCAATATCGAACATGGCGTGCGCCAGATCCTTCAGGCGGGTGCGATCCCGATCGTGCTGGGCGGGGACCATTCGATCAACATTCCCTGCATCAACGCCTTCGAGGGCCAGGACCCGGTGCACGTGGTGCAGATCGATGCCCACCTGGACTTCGTGGACGAACGTCACGGGGTGCGTTACGGCCACGGCAATCCGATGCGGCGTGCGGCCGAAAAGGACTACGTGACGGGTCTCAGCCAGATCGGTATCCGGAACGTCAGTTCCACGGCCAAGGAAGGCTATGACGATGCCCGCGCCATGGGGTCGGACATCCTGTCGGTCCGCCAGTTCCGCAAGCTCGGCGTCGACAGCGTGCTCGAGCGCATTCCCGAGGGCGTGCGCTACTACGTCACCATCGACATCGACGGGTTCGACCCCTCGATCGCGCCGGGCACCGGCACCCCCAGCCATGGCGGCTTTCTCTACTACGAGGTGCTCGAGCTGCTCGACGGGCTGACGAAGCGCGGCGACATCGTCGGCATGGACCTCGTCGAGGTGGCCCCGGACTACGACCACACCGGAACCACCGCCATCCTCGCTGCGCAGATCCTGATGAACGCGATCGGCCGGATCATGCACAACCGCGACGCGGGGACTGCGGAATGAGCGACGTCACCTACGATTTCGGCGGCAAGACCGTGCTCGTCACCGGCGCCAGCCGGGGCATCGGCTACGGCATCGCCCGGGGCTTCGCCAGGGCCGGCGCGGCGGTGAGCATCCTCGCCAGCGGAGACGGGGTGACCGAGGCCGCGGAACGGCTCGCCGACGAAACCGGCGCCGAGGTGCGGGGGCTGCGCTGCGACATCACCGACGCCGGGCAGGTCCGCCAGGCGATGTCGGGGTTCGACAGGCTCGATGTCCTGATCAACAATGCGGGCCTCGAACGCATCACGCCGCTCGCGGATCCCGACGACGCCGTCGAGGAGACCTTCCGGCGCATCGTCGACATCAACGTCAACGGCACCTTCCTGGTGACCCGCCACGCCCTGCCGAAGATTCCGCGCGGCGGCCGCATCATCCTCACGTCGTCGATCTGGGGCCGCACCGCGGTCGGCGAGTTCTCGGCCTATTGCGCCACCAAGCACGCCAACATTGGATTCATGCGTTCGATCGCCCATGAACTGGGGCCGAAAGGGATCAACGTGAACGCCGTCTGCCCGGGATGGGTCAAGACCGAGGCCGCGATGCTGTCGCTGGCCAACATGTCGAAACGCTCCGGCCGCAGCGAGGACGAGCTGCTGGACGAGATCGTGTCCGCCCAGGTCATCGGCGGGCTCATGGAGCCGGACGACATGGCGTCGCTCTACCTGTTTCTCGCGTCCGACGCCGCCCGGGACATCACCGGACAGGCCTACGGACTCGACCGCGGCGAGGTCATGGCATGAGCAGCGCCTACGAGGACATGCCGGTTCTGGTGACCGGCGCAGCCCGCGGCATAGGGGCCGCCTGCGCGCGGACCTTCGCCCGGGCCGGCGCCAGGGTCGCCTGCGCGGACCTGCAGGATCCGGCGGAGACCGTCCAGTCGATCCGCGACGAGGACGGCGGGCAGGCCACCGGCTATCGATGCGATGTCGCCGACGAGGCATCCGTCACGGCGCTTTTCGAGGCGGTGAGTTCGGACCTGCCGCCGCTGGGCGCGGTGGTGCACTGTGCCGGCATCATTCACGAGGCGCCGCTTCTGGACACCCCGGTCGACGATTTCGACCGTGTCGTCTCGATCAACCTGCGCGGAACCTTCCTGGTCGGCCGCGAGGCCATCCGCGCCATGCACGGCCGCAAGGGCCGGCTGATCCTGACCGCGTCGGACCTGGCCTATTACGGCCGCGAGACCTTTTCGCCCTACGTCGCCTCCAAACACGGGGTGCTCGGTCTGATGCGGTCCTGGGCGAAAGAGTTCGCGCCCGACATCCTCGTCAACGCCCTGTGCCCTGGACCCATCGACACCGCCATGCTGGCGGCGGACAACATGACCCCGGAGTGGCGGGAGAAGGAGCTGGCCATTCCGCTGGCCCGTTTCGGCCAGCCCGGGGAGATCGCGGAAATGGCCCTGTTTCTCGCCGGGCCCAATGCAGCGTACATCACCGGTCAGGGCATCGGTGTGAACGGAGGGAGTGTGATGCCATGATCGCGAACCCGGTCCCCTGGCCCAATGGCGCGAAATGCGCCGCCTGCGTCACGTTCGACATGGATGCGGACAGCCTCGTCCATATCGCGCATCCGGACGACAGCCACCGTAAGGTCGCGACCACATCCATGCTGCAATACGGCCCGGAGGTCGCCATCCCGCGCATCGTCGAGACCTACCGGCGGCTCGGCATCCGGCAGTCCTTCTTCATCCCGGCGTGGTGCATCGAACGCTATCCGTCCGCGGTCGAGACCATCCTCGAAGGCGGCAACGAGATCGGCCATCACGGCTATATCCACGAGCACCCCAACGAGCTTCCGCCCGAGGAGGAAGCCCGCTGGCTGGACGTGGGGATCGACATCATCAAACGCGCCACGGGCAAGGCGCCGCGCGGATGGCGCGCGCCGCTCTACAATCTCTCCGAGGTCTCCTGCGCCCTGCTCGCCGAGCGCGGTTTCAGCTATGACGCCTCGATGATGGGCGACGACGTGCCCTACATGCTCGACACGCCACAGGGCAGCCTCGTCGAACTGCCGACCCATTGGGGGCTCGACGACTGGCCCCAGTTCGTCCAGTCGGAGGACCTTGGATATTTCGGCAACATCCACCCGCCGAGCGTCGGGTTCGAGCCCTATGTCCAGGAATTCGACGCCATGAAACGGTATGGCGGTCTCTGGGTCGCGGTGGTCCATCCCTTCGCCACCGGCCGTCTGGCCCGCTGGGCCGTGGTGGCCGACTTCCTCGAACGCGAAGTCGAAGCCGGGGATGTCTGGTTCGCGCCGATGGAGGAGATTGCGGCACATGTCCGCAAGGTGACCGAAAGCGGTGAATACACCCCTCGCCGGGTCTCCATGCCGCTCTACGACCGGCCGGTCTACGGCGAGGCCGTCGGCCGGTTCTTCAAACCCGGCGGAAGATGAGATAGGCCGGCGTGCGGCCCTCGCGAACGGCTTTCTGTTCGTAGCGTGTCGGGGGCCAGTCGTCGGGACGGTCGCGCCAGTCCGCCGGCCGCCGCGCGGTCCACTCGAACCGCCTGTCCCGCACGATGTGCTCAAGCGACCAGCGCACGTAATCCGGGATATCGGAAGCGACACGCAGTTCCGCGCCGGGCTTCATGACACGGGCGAGGCGCTCGAGGTTCTCGGGCCCGATGAAACGGCGCTTGTTGTGGCGCTTCTTGTGCCAGGGATCCGGGTAGAGAATGAAACACCGGTCGACCGAGTCCGCCGGCAGCCAGTCCAGAACCGCCCGGGCGTCGTCGTCACGGATCCGCACGTTTGCCAGCGGAACCTCTTCGACCGCCACGAGCAGCTTGGCGACGCCGTTGACGAAGGGCTCGCATCCCAGAAACAGCACGTCCGGGCGACGTTCGGCCTGCCAGGCGAGATGTTCGCCGCCCCCGAAACCGATCTCGAGCCAGAGCGGACGCGCCGCATCGAGCTGGTCCACCGCCGGCCGGTCGAGATCGACACTGATCTTCGGCAGGAGTTCGTCGGTCAGCGCCTGCTGGCGCGGGCTCAGGGCGTGGCCCTGGCGCCGTCCGTAGATCAGGCCGCGACGGCGGCTTTCGGGCTTCGCCATGGCCTCGGGCAACGGTCGGGTCAGGTAAGGGCGTCGGAAATGCTCGCCGCCAGGTCGGTGCGCTCCCAGGAGAACCCGCCGTCCTCGCTCGGTTCGCGGCCGAAGTGACCGTAGGCCGAGGTGCGTTCGTAGATCGGGCGGCTGAGGCCGAGATGTTCGCGAATGCCGCGCGGGCTGAGATCCATGACCTCGCCGAGCGCACCTTCGAGCCGGCTTTCGTCGACGCCGTTGCCGGTGCCGTGAAGATCGACATAGATCGAGAGTGGCTTGGACACGCCGATCGCGTAGGAAAGCTGGATGGTGCACCGCTCCGAGAGCCCCGCGTGCACGACGTTCTTCGCCAGGTAGCGCGCGGCATAGGCGGCCGAGCGGTCCACCTTGGTCGGGTCCTTGCCCGAGAAGGCGCCGCCGCCATGGGGGGCCGCACCGCCATAGGTGTCGACGATGATCTTGCGTCCGGTCAGGCCGGCGTCGCCGTCCGGACCGCCGATGATGAACTGGCCGGTCGGGTTGACGTAGAAATCCTCCTCCGGGCACATCCAGCCGTCAGGCAGGGCCGCTTCCACGAAAGGACGCACCAGTTCGCGCACTTTCGCCTGGTCGACATCCTCCGAGTGCTGGGTCGAGACCACGACCGACGTCGCGCGCACGGGCTGGCCGTTCTCATAGGCCAGCGTCACCTGGCTCTTGGAATCGGGGCCGAACTCGGGCCGTTCGCCGGAATGGCGGGCGGCGGCCATGTCGCGCAGGATCCGGTGAGACAGATGGATCGGCGCCGGCATGAGGTCCCTGGTCTCGCGGCAGGCGTAACCGAACATGATGCCCTGATCGCCGGCCCCCTCGTCCTTGTTCCCGGCGGCGTCCACGCCCATGGCGATGTCCGAGGACTGGGAATGGACGTAGACGGAAACCTCGGCATTCTGCCAATGGAAGCCGTCCTGCTCATAGCCGATATCGCGGACGCAGTTGCGCGCGATCTCTTCCAGGCGGTCGTGGGAAATGTCGGGACCGCGCACCTCGCCGGCGAGGACGATCCGGTTCGTTGTGGTCAGGGTTTCGACGGCCACGCGGGAATAGGGGTCGCCGGAAAGATAGGCGTCGACAACCGCATCGGAGATACGGTCGCACACCTTGTCGGGGTGTCCTTCCGAAACCGATTCACTGGTGAACAGATAATTCTTTCTTGGCACGGGCCTTCACTCCCCATTGTCGCGGCCCGGTATGGCCGATCGTAAATCCGCGTTGTTCTTGCAAGGATTTACCGACCGGTCAAGAGACGAAAAACGCGGTGCTAGCCGTCCGTTCCGTCGGCCGGTTCGCGACCGGCCAGAGATTTGAGAAGGTCGACGACTTTTCGCCTGACGGCGGGGTCGTCTATGGCGGCGAAGGCCTTGTTGAGCTGCAGGCCCTCGACGTCCCTGGCAAACTCGACGTGATCCGGCCCGTTGGCGCCACCCGGCCCGCCCGGGCCCATGACACCTTCCGAACCGACGGCCAGTTCATCGAAGAAAAACTGCACCGGCACATTCAGGATCCGCGAAATATGGAACAAACGGCTCGCACTGATCCGGTTGGTGCCTTTTTCGTATTTCTGGATCTGCTGGAAAGTGAGGCCGAGTTCCTCACCGAGTTTTTCCTGGCTCATTCCCAAGAGAATGCGCCTCATTCGTACCCTGGAGCCGACGTGGACGTCGACCGGGTCAGGCAGTTTTTGAAGCATCTACGTCCTCCCCAGAACGCGACCGCCCCCGGTCTGCCGTGAAGGTCTCCGACTACCTTTGAAACACGACAGCCAAGGTGTTTAGTTTGCCTCGCGGTCGAGGTCAATGCGTCAACGGGTTTTCCCACGCCCGAACGGTGGAATAAGCCTTACAAGCCGTAAAAAATCGCCCGAACGGGCGTTCGATTTCGCGGACCCGGCCCAGGTCCTGCAATTTATCGGTGCATGATCCCCGATTTTGCACGCATTGATAGCGGTTCGTTTACCAATCTGCGTCACTGTCCCCGCTCCTGGGCACTTCACGGAAACAAGGGGACATGGGCATGCGGACCGGCCAGCTATTCACTGCGCTCAAGATTTCAATGCGGGTCAACCTGCTGGCCGCACTTGCGGTTCTCGCCACGGCTGTCATGGCCGCGGTCTATTTCAACGGCGACCGTATCCTCAACAGCGAACTGGACCGGGCGTACCGCTTCTCGCAGCTTGCCGAGCTCGCCCAGAACGTCGAGACGGGCACGCTCCAGATGCGCCGCCGGGAGAAGGATTTTCTGCTGCGCAAGGACGCCGCCTATATCGGCAAGTACGAGGCCGAGGCCGGGAAGGTCCGCACCATGCTCGGCGAAATGGAAGCGCTGGCGCTTGCCGCGGAAACCCGCGCCGCCATTGCACGCCTGTCCGCCGGCATTCCGCGCCTGACCGAACAGTTCCTCAACGTGGCGAAAATCCAGGAGAAAATCGGCCTCGACGAAGAAAAGGGGCTGAGAGGCGAGCTGCGGGGTGCGGTCCATGCCGTGGAAGAAAAACTGAAGGCCAAGGGTCAGGACCCCCTTACCGTGAAGATGCTGATGATGCGGCGACATGAAAAGGACTTCATGCTGCGCGGCCACGAGAAGTATATCGGGCGGATCGACACCCGGCGGCAGGAGTTCGACGCCCTTCTGGCAGAGACCTCGTTTGCGGCGGACGAAAAAACCGAAATCGCGAAACTCATGGATGCCTACCAGGCCGGATTCCGGTCCTATGCGCAGGCATCGGTGAACCTTGATGGCGAAACCGCCAAACTGAGCACGATCTTCGCCGAACTGGTTCCGGATTTCGAGGCCGTGTTCGAAGCCTCGCAGGCCGGCAAGGCCGCGGCGACGGCGGAACTCCAGGCGGCCCGCGAGCAGATCCGGACAGCCTTCATCATTTCGGCCCTCGCCGTCCTCATCGTCGCTGCGCTGCTCGGGCTGCTGATCGGGCGGAGCATCACCGGGCCGATCCGGTCGATGACGTCGAACATGCGCGACCTCGCCGATGGCAATACGCAGCTCGACATCGCCGGGACCGGCGAGCGCAACGAAATCGGCGAAATGGCCCGCGCCGTGGAGGTCTTCCGGCAGAACGCCATACGCACCCGCGAGCTCGAAGCCGAACAGGCGCAGCAGGCCGCCAACGCGGAAGCCGAAAAGCGCCGCATGATGGCCCAGATCGCCGAAGAGTTCGACGCCAGCATCGGTAACGTGGTCGGGACCGTCTCCTCGGCCGCGTCCCAGCTCAACGCCACGGCACAGTCCATGGCCGGCATCTCCGAGGAGACGAGCCACAAGGCGAGCGCGGTCGCGGCGGTGCAGGAGCAGACCGCCGCCAATGTCCAGACGGTCGCGGCCGCCACGGAAGAGCTGTCGAGCTCGATCGCGGAGATCAACCAGCAGGTCTCGGACGCCGCGGAAATGTCGAAAAAGGCCGTCGAGGACGTCCAGACGACCGCGCACCAGATCGAGACGCTGGCGAGCACCGCGGACAAGATCGGCGAGGTGATCTCGATGATCTCCGACATCGCCGAGCAGACCAACCTGCTGGCGCTCAACGCGACGATCGAGGCGGCGCGCGCCGGCGAGGCCGGGAAGGGATTCGCGGTGGTCGCCAGCGAGGTCAAGGCACTCGCCAACCAGACCGCAAAGGCGACGGAGAACATCTCCCAGCTGATCCTGGAGGTCCAGAGCGAGACCAATTCGGCTGTAGCCTCGGTCGACGGCATCGGCAGCGTGATCAAGCGCCTCGAGGAAATTTCCGTCGCCATCGCCGCGGCCATGGAAGAGCAGGACGCCACCACCCAGGAGGTGGCGCACAGCATCAACGAAGCCTCGTCGGGCACGCAGGACGTTTCGTCCAGCATCGAAGTCGTTTCCGAGGCCTCGCAGGAGGCCGGCGCGGCATCGAATCAGGTCATGGCTTCCGCCGGCCAGCTTCTGGAACAGGCGGAGATCATGAAGGAGGAGGTCCGCAGGTTCATCGAGAGCGTGCAGGCGGCCTGAGCCGCCGTCAGCGCCCGGAGAGCCGCGCGATCATGCCGAAGACCAGGCCGATCGCCATCAGGACGAAGGCCACGAGGTCGCCGTAGCGGGCGTAGAGCGTGGGTTCGAGCGCCTGCGGCAGGCGGGAATCGAGCACCCCCGAGGTGCCGAGCTCGAGCCTTTTCATCATCCGGCCGTAGGGATCGATGACCGCGGATATGCCGGTGTTCGCAGCCCGCACGAGGGGCAGCCCCTCTTCCACGGCCCTGAGCCGCGCCTGCTGGTAGTGCTGGTGGGGACCGATGCTTTCGCCGAACCACGCGTCGTTGGTCACGTTGAGGAGCCAGCCCGGACGATCGTCGCGCAGGACGGTCTTGCCGGGAAAGATCGCCTCGTAGCAGATCAGCGGACTGAACGCCGGCGCCTTGCCCGCGGGCACGCTCGCACGCCCCGGCCCCGCGGCGAAACCGAGGGGCATGGCCACCAGCTTGCGCAGGCCCAGCGGCTTGAGAACGTCTTCCAGCGGCAGGTATTCGCCAAAGGGGACGAGATGCGACTTGTCGTAGACCGACTCGATCCTGCCGTCCGCATCGATGACGAAGAGGCTGTTGTAGACCCGTGCGGCGGCGCCGTCGGGACGCCGCAGCGCCCCGGTGAGCAGCCGGCTTCCCTCGGGCAGGAGGGCCGCGATCGACGCCATGGCGTCGGGCGTGCGGGCGAGCAGGAATGGTACCGCGCTTTCCGGCCAGATCAGGTGCGTGACGTCCTCGATGCCCATGGTCTCGGGCGAGGTCGCGCGATTGCTGAGTTCGAGATAGCGCGCGAAGATCGGGTTGCGGTTTTCCGGTTTCCACTTCTCCGCCTGGGGGATGTTGGGCTGGACGATGCGCAGGTGGACGCCCTCGACGGCCGTCACCGAAGCGCTCCCGAGACGCAGATACCCGAATACCGCCGCGGCCAGGACAGCGGCCAGCATGGCGGCCGGGCCGAGCCAGCGCCGCGCGGTTTCGCTCTGGCCGCCCTCGTATTCGTCGGCGAGCGTCGCCGGCGACGAGACGACGAAGACGACAAGGAAAGACAGTCCGTACAGGCCCCACAGGGACGCGGTCTGGATCATCATGTCGGACGGCGCAAAGGCATATCCGACCGCGTTCCACGGAAACCCCGTCAGCACCGTGCCGCGCAGCCACTCCGCCGCCGCCCAGACGGCCGAAAGGGCCAGTATGCGCCCGAAGCCGGGAGACCAGGCGATCATCGTCAGCGCGCAGGCAAGGGCTGTGAAGATCGCAAGGCCTGCCGGAAACCCGAGCAGCACAAGGGGCAGCATCCAGCCGAACGTCTCGGCGTCCACGAGGAATGCCTCGCCGACCCAGTGGAGCCCGACGGCGAAATAGCCGAAACCGAAACACCAGCCGATCAGGGCGGCCGTTAATGCCCCGGGCATGAGACCGCCGCGTTCGCCCGGCGCGCCGTCGAGAAGCCAGACCAGCACGGGAAACGCGACGAAAAGAACGGGAAACGCACCGACAGGCGGCATGGACAGCGCGGCCAGCGCCCCGGCGAGAATCGCCACGACCACACGCCGCCACCCCCACAGGATCACGATTCGAAGAGCAAGTGACCGCATCCGCCGCGCCGCGCCTCGCCTGAAGCTCCACTTCGCGCCGCCGCCTCCCGGCAGCGCGAATCATTGCACCGACGCCTTAATAGCAGAGGTCGCGGCGCTTGGCGCGCCGGACGGTTTGCGGACTAGCCGGAGGTCCGGGACGTCTCCTCGGGCTTTTCGGTCTGTTCGGACCCGTCCTCGTCCGCGTCGTCCTCGACGCCATCGCCCGGCACACCCGACGTCCCGAGATGGACACGAAGCTTCTTCAGCCGCCGCGGATCGCCCTCGAGCACCTCGAACTCGATACCGGAATCGTGCCGGACCAGTTCGCCCCGGATCGGGACCCGGCCGACCATGGATACGACGAGACCGCCGAGCGTGTCGATATCTTCCTCGTCCTCGGATTCGAGCAGCTTGAAGGATATCTGTTCCTCGAACTCCTCGATGGAGACACGCGCGTCCGCGTCGTAGCCCTGTTCGGTCTCCACGATCATGGGCCCTTCGGAGCTGTCGTGTTCATCCTCGATGTCGCCGACGATTTCCTCGACGAGGTCCTCGATCGTGACGAGGCCGTCGGTCCCGCCATACTCGTCGATGACCACGGCCATGTGAATACGCGTCGACTGCATCTTCACGAGCAGGTCGATCGCGGGCATGGACGGCGGCACGAACAGCACTTCGCGGCTGATCTTGGCGTCCGTGATCGTCTGCGAGAAATCCACCCGGCTCATGTCCGGCCCCTTGGCCGGACTGCGGGCCGGCGCCTCGGCGGCATCGCCGGCCTTGGCGCTCTTGCGCGTGCGCGGCTTGCGCATGGCGGCGGTGGTGATCCAGCCCATGATGTCCTTGCTGTGGATCATGCCGACAGGATCGTCGAGAGTCTCGTTGTAGATCGGCAGGCGCGAATGACCCGCATCCCTGAAGATGCCCAGCAGATCGGCGATCGGCGTGTTCCGGTCGACCGCGACGATGTCGGCCCGCGGCACCATGACGTCGTCGACCCGCAGGGCGCCGAACTCGAGGAGGTTGTGCAGCATCAGGCGCTCTTCGGGCGTGAGCGTTTCGCGACCGGATTCATGCTGCACGATGACGTCTTCGAGGCTTTCGCGCAGGGACTGGTCGGAGCTGTCGGAAAACACCGCACGCAACCTGTTCCAGACCCGGCTCAGACCCAGGGCCGGTGTCCGGGCATCGCTGCCATTGGACTGGACTGGTTCAGAGTCGGCCGCTTCGCCGCTCATGGTGCACTCCGTTCTAAGTTGGACCGATAGGGATCAGGCACGCCGAGCCCGGCGAGTATGCTGATTTCGAGCTGTTCCATGTCTTCGGCCTCTTCGGCCGTTTCGTGATCGTACCCGAGCACATGAAGCGCGCCGTGGACGACGAGATGACGGAGGTGGTCGGCCACCAGCTTGTCCTGTTCGTGCGCTTCCCGCAAGACGGTCTCGTAGGCCAGCACCACGTCGCCGAGCAGCACCGGCCGTCCGCCGGCGCCGGCAGCGGCGGGGGCCGCGGGAACCGGAAACGAGAGTACGTTGGTCGGGCCGTCCTTGCCGAGATGGTCCCGGTTGAGCCCGGCGATCGTGGCGTCGTCCACGAACACAATGCTCAGTTCGGCACGGTCGGGCACGTTCACCGCCGCCTCGACCGCGGCCAGGGCCGAACGGACATGGCCCTCGAGGCCGTCGACCTCCCGCCATTGCGCATGTTCGATGCCGATGTCGACCATCATGGCCGGTCACAACCCCGGTTAACTGGCCCCGCCGCCGCCCGCGGCGTCATAGGCCCGGATGATCCGCGCGACAAGCGGGTGGCGGACGACATCGACATGGGTGAAGACCACGCGGCCGATGCCGTCGACATTTTCGAGAATCCGAAAGGCTTCCATGAGCCCCGACGTCTGGCCTGCCGGGAGGTCGACCTGGCTGGGATCGCCGGTGACCGCCATGCGGCTGTTTTCGCCGAGCCGCGTCAGGAACATCTTCATCTGCATCGACGTGCAGTTCTGGGCCTCGTCGAGAATGACGAAGGCGTTGGCGAGCGTGCGCCCGCGCATGAAGGCCAGGGGCGCGATCTCGATCGTGCCGTCCTCCAGCCCGCGCTGGACCTGGTTGCCGGGCAGCATGTCGTAAAGCGCGTCATAAAGAGGGCGCAGGTAGGGATCGACCTTTTCGCGCATGTCGCCGGGCAGGAAACCCAGCCGCTCGCCGGCCTCGACCGCGGGACGCGAGAGGACGATGCGGTCCACATGGCCGGCCGCCAGCGCGGCGGCGGCCACGGCGACGGCCAGATAGGTCTTGCCTGTGCCGGCCGGACCGATGCCGAAGGAGAGCTCATGGCGCTGCAGGGCGCTGATGTAGTCGTGCTGGGCGGGCGAGCGCGGCGTGATCAGCTTGCGGCGGGTCCGAACGACGACATTGTCGCGCGCGGCAGTGCCCGTGCGCACCTCTGGCGCGGTGTTCATGCGGATGGCGCCATCGACCTCGCCGGGACCGATGTCGTCGCCCTGCTTGATGCGTTCGTAGAGCTCGTCGAGAATGCGGCGCGCGTTGCGGCAGGCATCCACGGGTCCGCTCAGGGCGACGTGATTGCCGCGCGGCGTGGCCTCAATGCCCAGCCGGTCCTCGATGAGGGCCAGATGCTGGTCGTGTTCTCCGAACAGCTGGGAGAGGAGCCGGTTGTCCTCGAACGCGACGATAAGCGGTTCGGCGGCCTCTTCGGCGCCGTCGTCACGCATTGCCATGTCGCTACTCACGATATGTGTTCCGCCTCGCGCGCCATGTTCTGTCCATCCGGACGCCCCTGTCCGGCCGTCGTCCCCGGCAGGGCTCCCGCCAGTGAATTCGGGCCGGCCCCGACAATCTCGACTTCGACAATATCACCTATCCGCGCGTTTTGGGCATCAAGATGAACCGCCTGGAGATAGGGTGAACGCCCCACGAGCTGGCCGTCCCGGCGGCCGGCGCGCTCGAGAAGGACGGGAAGCCTGCGCCCGACACAGGACCGGTTGAAGGCGTCCTGCTGTTCGCCGAGCAGGGACTGGAGGACCGCCAGCCTCTCCTTGCGCACGTCTTCGGGCACCTGGCCGTCCATTTCGGCGGCCGGCGTGCCCGGACGGGCGCTGTACTTGAAGGAATAGGCCTGGGCGTAGGTGACCTCGCGAACGAGCGCGAGCGTGTCCTCGAAATCCGCGTCGGTCTCGCCGGGAAATCCGACGATGAAGTCCGAGGAAAGCGCCAGATCCGGGCGGGCCTCGCGCAGCCGGGCGACGATCTCGACATAATGCGCCGCGGTATGCCTGCGGTTCATCGCCGCGAGGATGCGGTCGGACCCGGACTGCACCGGAAGATGCAGATAGGGCATGACCGCGGGAACGTCCCGGTGCACGGCGATCAGGTGATCGTCGACGTCTCGCGGATGACTTGTCGTGTAGCGCAGCCGCTCCACGCCCGGAATGCCCGCAAGGTGTTCCAGGAGGCCGGCCAGGTTCGAGGTCTGGCCGGTTTCCGACTCGCCGTGATAGGCGTTCACGTTCTGGCCGAGCAGGGTGAATTCCCGCACGCCCGCCTCCGCGAGCCGGGTGACGTCCTCGGCGATGCGCGCGACGGGCCGCGAGAACTCAGCGCCGCGGGTATAGGGCACGACGCAGAACGTGCAGAACTTGTCGCAGCCTTCCTGGATGGTGACGAAAGCCGACGGTCCGCGCGACCGCGCCGCGCCGGGCGAAACGGGCGCCATGTGATCGAACTTGTCCTCGACGGGAAAATCCGTGTCGAGCACGCCGCCATCCTCGCGCTCGGCGCGCGCCACCAGTTCGGGCAGGCGGTGATAGGTCTGCGGTCCGAACACCAGGTCCACCGCGGGAGCCCGGCGCATCATCTCCTCGCCCTCGGCCTGGGCGACGCACCCCGCCACGCCGACCAGCATGCGGCCACCCGAGGCCGCCCGGTCGTCTTTCAGCCGGCGTATGCGGCCAAGCTCCGAGTAGACCTTCTCGGCCGCCTTCTCGCGGATGTGACAGGTATTGAGAATGACCAGGTCGGCTTCCTCCGGCGACGCCGCGGCGGTGAACCCGTGCGGCGCAAGCACGTCCGTCATCCTTTCGGAGTCATAGACGTTCATCTGGCACCCGTAGGTCTTGATGTAGAGCTTTCGCGCGTTCGTGGTCATCGCCTGTCCTGTAGGGCCGCTCCGGTGCAGCCGCCCTCTTCCGTGCCGGAATGTCCGGTGCGGACCGCCGGGTCCGGCGTGTACCTAGCGCTTTTTGCCTCAAAGGCAAAGAAAATTGCCTCCGGCGGGCGACCGGTTCAGTCCTGTTCGCGACCGCTCAGGGCGTTCACGACGCCGGTGGACACAGTCTCCTCACAGTGCCGGGTGAGGGCCTTGCGGTTTCCGAAATCGTCGATGGTGACGGGCTCGTGAAAACGCACGATCACATCGACGGGGCCATTGCGCAGCACCCCCCAGAGGTGGGGCGGCAGATCCATGTCGCCGTACCACGCATAATGCGGCCGGAACTGGCGGCCCATGGGGACGCCGTGCAGGTGGGTATAGGCGACCGATACGGGCTGGACGAGGACGTGGGTGGGGTCCTGTCCCTTGCGTCCGGGGACCTTGCAGTCCGCGGCCCCCATGAGCGCGCTCTTGAACGGCAGGACGACATTGCCGGTTCCGCTGGTGCCTTCGGGAAAAAGCACGAGCCGGTCGCCCTGGGCCAGGCGCGCCTGCATGGCATCCCGGAAGGCTCCTGTGCCCGAACGGCGGTCGCGGTCGACGAACAGCGTGCGCTGGAGGCGGGCCAGGGTCCCGAAGAAAGGCCACGTCCCCACCTCCTGCTTGGAGACGAACGACACCGGGGCGCAGGCGCTCAGAACCGGAATGTCGAGCCAGGACGCGTGGTTGGCGGCGATGAGACACGGCATGTCGCGGATCGGTTCGCCTTCGACGATGACGCGGACGCCGAGCAGCCGGCAAAGGCCGCGGTGGAAGTGGTGGGGCAGGCGCACCGCGCCCGGGCGCCAGAACCTGCGGAGCAGGGCCTGAAGCGGCATGAGGGGCAGCGTGTAGGCCGCCACGCCGGTGAGGATCATGGCGCCGCGCAGGGTCCTCAGAGGCATGTGCGCACCTGCCATCGGGAGCCCGCAAACCGGTTCTTGCGACGGGGGAAATCGTCGGGCGTCGCCATGGCCTTGCGTCAGTCCTTGCGGTTCCGCAGCGGCACCGCGTAAAGCTCGAGACGGTGGTCGACGAGCCGGTACCCCAGTTCGCGCGCGATGTGCTCCTGCAGGCGCTCGATCTGCTCGTTGCGGAACTCCACGACTTCTCCCGTCTGCAGGTTGATCAGGTGGTCGTGGTGCTCGTCCGTCACCTGCTCGTATCGCGAGCGGCCGTCGCGGAAATCGTGGCGCTCGAGAATGCCGGCATCCTCGAAGAGCCGCACCGTCCGGTAGACTGTGGCGATCGAGATCCGGTCGTCGATCCGCGATGCCCGGCGGTAGACCTCCTCCACGTCGGGATGGTCTTCGGCATCCGACAGCACCTGCGCGATGACCCGACGCTGGTCGGTCATGCGCATGCCCTTTTCGATGCAGAGGTCTTCCAACTGGCTTGTCACTGTCCCGCCGTGCAGCTGTCCGAAAAACTGGCCCCGTTATAGGTGCGCGCGTTGTGTCATGCAATCTGCAAGTCGCCACATCCCACCATCATCCGGGAGACCGGACATCACGGGCCAGAACAAGCGCATCCGTGCGTCCCGCCGGACCTTCGTAATATGCCTTGCGACGGCCGACCTGGGCGAATCCGGCACCGAGATAAAGCGCGCGCGCCGCCTTGTTGTCGGCGGCCACTTCGAGAAACACACGCTGCCCGGCGCATGCGGGATCGACGAGGGCCGCATCGAGCAGGCGCCGTGCGACCCCCCGGCGCCGGGCTTGAGGCACGGTGCACAGGGTCAGGCATTCGGCTTCTCCGCCGGCGGTGCGCATCATGATGAAACCGAGCGGGTCGCCGCCTCCCGCACCGGCGGTTCCGGACGCGACCAGAACCCAGGTCCCGGGGCTGTTCATGAGGGAAAGGAATTCGTCTTCCGTCCAGCCGCGTTCGAAGGAGAGCCCGTGGAGTGCGGCGAGAAGGCCCGCATGCGCGGGGCCGGCGCGGGTTATCGCCGGCAGGTCCGCCATCAACGGCGCTCGACGCCCATGCGCGACGGCAGCTTGGCGTCCGGGCGGCGCAGGTAGAGCGGTGCGGGCGGCTCCGTCGACGCCTCGCGTCCCAGCAGCACGAGGCCGAACTTCGCCGCATCCGGCTGGGGCGATGCCGGCGACACCCTCGCGGCATGCTCCGGTCCGAGATTTTCGGCCAGCAGGGCCGCACCCGTCCCCGCGGCGAGGACCGGGCCTTCCGGGACGAGTGCCGCAAGGTCGTCGAGAGCGGCCAGCATCGGGCCGGTCAGGGCCCCGCCTTCCACGTCGAACAGCTGGAGATAGATCTCGTTTCGCCGCGCGTCGATGGCGATGGCGACGGTTTCCCCACGGACGGCCTCATCCGCCGCCAGGTTGGCGCGGATGGCGTCGAGGGTATTGACCGGAACGACCGGGCAAGCCGTCGCCAGCCTGAGGCCGCGGACCGCCGACACGCCGACACGCAGGCCGGTGAATGTGCCCGGCCCGACCGTCACGCCGAGGCGGTCGATATCGCCGAACGTCACGGACGCTTCGGCCAGCACCTCGGATACCATCGGCACGAGCCGTTCGGCATGTCCTTTCGCACGGGCCTCGAAACGGTGCGACAGCACGCGCGCGCCGCCGTCACCGTTGGCAACGAGCGCGGCGGAACAGCCGCCGAGCGCGGTATCAAGGGCAAGCAGCAGGGTCACGGGCGGCCTCGTTCAGGGTGCAGGGTCCGCCGGCGGCACGCGACGGTCCGGAACCGTCAGCGCGGCGGTTCAGACCGGGCGGACTTCCTCGACCTCGGGAACGAAATGGCGCAGCAGGTTCTCGATGCCGTGCTTGAGCGTCGCCGTGGAGCTCGGGCAGCCGGCGCAGGCACCCTGCATGTGCAGGTAAACCACGCCTTCGCGGAACCCGTGGAACGTGATGTCGCCGCCATCCTGGGCGACGGCCGGGCGCACGCGGGTGTCGAGCAGTTCCTTGATGGTGCCGACCACGGATTCGTCGGCCTCGTCATAGTCGCCAGCGTCCGACGCCGCGGCAGGCGCTTCGCCGCCGGTGGCCTCGACGACCGGGGCGCCGGACATGAAATGCTCCATGATGGCGCCGAGAATGGCGGGCTTGAGATGCTGCCAGTCGGTGGCATCCTTGGTGACGGTGATGAAGTCCGACCCGAAGAAAACGCCCGTCACGCCGTCGATGCGGAAGAGGCGCGAAGCCAGCGGGGAATCCGCGGTGCTTTCCTCGTCGCGGTAGTCCCTGGTGGCGTCGCCGAGGACGGAACGCCCGGGCAGAAACTTGAGGGTCGCCGGGTTGGGTGTGGCTTCGGTCTGGATGAACATCGCTCTCTCCGTCAGAACGATCCCCGCACGGGATCTCGCTTGGTAAGTTGGATTTATTCTAAAGTAAGTCCATGGCAAAACGCAAACTGTTGCACGGACTCCCGGTGCACAGGCCGGCCGAATGCTGGATCAGGCCAGCGAATCAATAAGTTCGTCGTCGAGATCGCCCGGGACGATCGTGACCGGAATCGGAAAGGTTCCCGCCCCGCCGCCGGCGATCCTGCTGACGAGCGGTCCCGGACCGTCGTTTTCGATGGACGCGCCGAGCACGAGAATGGCGATATCCTCGTCCTCGTCGATGAGATGGAGGATCTCCTCGGCGACCTCCCCTTCGCGAATCACCATTTCCGGCGTGATGCCCGAACAGGCTTCGGCTTCCGCCACCCGCTTGAGCAGGATCTGCTGGGCCTCTTCCTCGGCTTCCTCGCGCATGATGTTCTCGACGCCCAGCCAGTGCTGGAAGTCGGCCGGCGAGATCACGGCGAGCAGGATGACGCCGCCGCCGGTATGCTCGGCCCGCTTGGCGGCGAAATGCAGGGCGCGCTCGCTTTCAGGGGTCCCGTCGACGACGACGAGAAACTTGCGGCGATGGCCTTCCTGCGTGCTCGCGCGTTTGCGATTCTTGATCATGGGCGCATGCTGCCACCCGCCCCAGCATGCGGCAAGACCTAAAGCGGGCCTGCCAGCCAGGCGGTGTCAGGCCTTTCTCAGCCGTTTTCCCGGCGGATGAGGCCGAGGATGCGGCGCACGTCGGCCAGCACCGGCCGGGCGATCACCGACGCCCGTTCCGAGCCGTCGCCGAGAATCGAATCGATATGCCCCGGATCGTCGAGCAGTTTCGACATTTCCGTGGCAATCGGCGCGAGGCGTTCGACGGCGACGTTCGCAAGGTCGGACTTGAACGACGAGAACGGACCGCCGCCATATTCCGACAGGGTATCCTCCACCGTCTGGTCGCGCAGGGCGGCAAAGATGCCGACGAGATTGTCGGCCTCGGGGCGGCCCTCCAGCCCGCCGGGTTCGGACGGCAGGGGCTCGGGGTCCGTCTTTGCCTTGCGGATCTTCTTGGCGATGGTGTCCGCGTCATCGGTCAGGTTGATGCGGGACAGGTCGGACGGGTCCGACTTGCTCATCTTCTTCGAGCCGTCGCGCAGGGACATCACGCGTGTCGCCGGTCCGGCGATGATCGGTTCGGTCAGCGGGAAGAATTCCGGGTCGAGGCCGCAGCGCGCGATCGACTCGGCGAAATCCGTGTTGAACTTCTGCGCGATGTCGCGGGTCAGCTCGAGATGCTGCTTCTGGTCCTCGCCGACGGGGACATGCGTCGCCTTGTAGGCCAGGATGTCCGCGGCCATGAGGCTGGGATAGGCGAACAGGCCGACGGATGCGTTCTCGCGGTGCTTGCCGGCCTTTTCCTTGAACTGGGTCATGCGGCTCAGCCAGCCCATGCGGGCGACGCAGTTGAAGACCCAGGCAAGTTCCGCATGCTGCTCGACCTGGCTCTGGTTGAAGACGATGTGGCGCGACGGGTCGATGCCGCTGGCGATAAAGGCCGCCGTCACCTCGCGGGTGGTCCGGGTCAGTTCCAGAGGGTCCTGGTAGACCGTGATCGCGTGCAGGTCGACCACGCAATAGATGCACTCGTGGGTTTCCTGGAGCGCCACGAAACGCGTGATCGCGCCCAGATAGTTGCCCAGATGAAGGTTGCCGGTCGGCTGAACGCCTGAAAATATCCGCGACTCGATCGCCGCCATGTTCTTGTCTCCTGTTTTGCGCGGCGGTTTATGGCCCGAACGCGGCAGGTCTTGCAAGTCCCCAGTGGATTATCGCTGTCGCTATGTCGTCCCGCCGGCCCGGGAGGGTCGCCTGAGCGCCCCCAGCAGCTCTCCCAGACGGGCGGCCCCGGTGAACTGCGCGACGGCAAAAAACACCGCCGCCCCTGCCGCGACGAGCCCGGCGAGGACCGCGGCCCGGACGCCCAGCGGGGTGGCGCCCGTGAACTGGGGCGCAAGCAATGCCGCGCCGTACCAGACGCCCAGCCCCATGACCACGGAGGCGAGGAGAATGAAGGGCACGCGCCGCAGGCTGCGCGCGTCGAAGGCGAACTGGCCGCGGCGCGTGAGGGTGGCCCAGAGGAGCCCGGCGTTGAGCCAGCCCGCGAACGTGGTCGCCGCGGCGATGCCGACATGGGCGATCAGCGGGAACAGCAGGAGACTTCCCGCAATGTTGGCGACGACGGCGATGCCGGCGAAGATCATCGGCGTTTTCGTGTCCTCGCGAGCGAAGAAGCCCGGCGAGAAAACCTTGATCAGCACGAACGCGGGCAGACCGAGCGCAAAGGCCGCCAGTGCCTGTGCGGTCTGCGACGTGGCGTCCGCGGAAAACGCTCCACGCTCGAACAGAACCTGGATCACGGGCTGCGGCATGGCGACAAGCGCGGCGGCGGCGGGCAGGGTCAGCAGCATGGAATACTCGAATGCCCGATTCTGGCTGTCGGCGGCGCCCGCCATGTCGCGCCCGGCCAGCTTGCGGGAAAGATCCGGCAGCAGGGCAACGCCGATGGCGATGCCGACCACACCGAGCGGCAACTGGTAGATGCGGTCGGCGTAGTAGAGATAGGAAACCGCCCCGTCCTTGAACGTCGCGATGATGGTGCCCACCAGCAGGTTGACCTGGGTGATGCCGCCGGCGATCACCCCCGGCACGCCGAGGCGGACGAGACGGCGCACGCCCGGCGTCAGACGCGGCCGCTTCAAGGCGAGGACGAAGCCGGCGCGCCGGGCGGCGACGAGCAGCAGGCCGAGTTGCAGGAAACCGGCCGCGGACACGCCCCAGCACAGGGCGAGACCGATCTTCTCGACCGGCGCCACACCGGCCAGCCTCGCGGCCAGGAGGACGCCGACCAGCACGATGTTCAGCACGATCGGCGCGGCGGCGGCGGCGGCGAACCGGCCCAGCGAGTTCAGCAGGCCGCTGTAGAGCGCCACCAGGGACATGAACATGAGATAGGGAAACGCCACCGCGGTGAAGGTGAGCGTGATGGCGAGCTTGTCGGGCGTGTCCGCGAACCCCGGCGCGATGAGGTGGATGAGAAAGGGCATCGAGATCTCGGCGAGCGCGGTGAAGACCAGCAGGGCCACGAACAGGACGGACAGCGCCTCGACGGCGAAATTGCGGGCGGACTCCTCGCCTTCGGTCTCCAGGCGCTTGGCGAACAGCGGGACGAAGGCGGCGTTGAACGCCCCCTCCCCGAAGAATCTCCGGAAGAAGTTCGGGAACCGGAAGGCGACGACAAAAGCGTCCGCGACGGGGCCTGTCCCGAGGATCGCGGCGATGGCCATGTCGCGCACGAACCCGAGCACGCGGCTGATCATGGTCAGGCCGCCGACGGTGGCCGCTGAACGGAACAGGTTCATGGCTGCCGCGTCTCCCGTCCGGGACGGGCCGCCAGAATCATTTCACCGGCTCCGCACGGCGTCGCGGGCGGGCCTTTTCGCGGGCCGGCTTGTCCGCCGCTTCCTGGCCGAGCGCGGCGAGCAGGTGACGGCGGATCGCCGCCTGGCGGTTGCCATTGGTGATCTTCTGTCCGGTAAGGTCCTTGACGTAGAAGACATCGACGGCGCGTTCGCCGAAGGTGGCGATGTGGGCCGAACCGATGCTGAGGTTGAGGCGCAGGAAGGTTCCCACCAGATCGTAGAGCAGGCCGGGCCTGTCGAGACCGTTGACCTCCACGACCGTAAAGAGGTTGGAGCTTTCGTTGTCGATGTGAACCTGGGGCTCGACGGAGAACGCCTTGATGCGCGGCTGCGGCTTGGCCTGGCGGGCGATGGCGTCCGGCAGGCGGATCTTGCCGCCCAGCGCCTTGCGCATGGTGTCGACGATACGCGCGGCGCGGCGTTCCTCATCCTCTCCATGCTCGAATTCGCGCTGGATGAAGATCATGTTGAGCGACATGCCGGTGGAGGTGGTGAAGAACTGCGCATCGGCGATATTGGCGCCGGCGACGGCGCAGGCTCCGGTGAGCGCCGAAAGCAGGCGCGGGTGGTCCGGCGCATAGATCGTGAGCTCGGTGATCTCCTGAAAGCGGTCGGTGGTGACCTCCGTGCGCATCGTGTCGTCGCCGTCCTTCCCCGCACCGATGAGCCGGGCGTGGGCGAGCTGGCGGTCGAGCGGCACGTTGAGCCAGTAAGGCGCATAGTGCATCTTGAGATAGGCGTTCTTGCGCCGCGCCGGCCAGTCCTCGAGGTTTTCGAGAAAGGCCTCCTGTGCGGCCGCGACCCGTGTCTCGCGGCTTACGGCCGTGTGCCCGCCGGCCAGGACCGGCTCGGCCTCGTGGTAGAGCGTCCGCAGCAACTGGCCCTTCCAGCCGTTCCAGACACCGGGACCAACCGCCTTGATGTCGGCGACGGTGAGAATGAGCAGGAGCTTGAGGCGTTCGGGGCTCTGCACGATCGCGCAGAAGTCGAGGATGGTCTTGAAGTCGTTGAGGTCGCGCATCTGCGCGAAGCTGCTCATTACGAGATGATGCTCCACGAGCCAGGCGGCGGTTTCGGTCTCCGCCGACGTGAGCCCCAGCCGCGGGCCGAGCTTGCGGGCGATCCGCGCGCCTGCGATGGAGTGGTCCTCCTTGCGCCCCTTGGCGATGTCGTGAAGGAACACCGCGACGAAAAGGGCGCGGCGGTTGGTGATGGTGTGGATGATCTCGTTGGCCAGGGGATGTTCCTCGGCCAGTTCGCCGCGCTCGATCTCCGACAGGATGCCGACGGAGCGCAGCAGGTGCTCGTCCACCGTGTAATGGTGGTACATGTTGAACTGCATGAGCGCGACGATGCGCCCGAACTCGAGAACGAACTTGCCGAGCAGGCCGGCCTCGCTCATGCGCCGCAGGATCGCTTCGGGATCGTGCCGTGAGGTGAGCGTCTCGAGGAACAGAGCATTCGCGTCCGGGTCTTCGCGCAGCGTGCGGCCGACGAGCCGAAGAGATCGGGTGACGAGTTGCAGCGTGCGCGGATGGATCGCCAGGTTGTGCTTGTCGGCAAGCTGGAAAATTCGGATGAGCTCCACCGGGTTCTTGCGGAAGACATCCTCCGACGTGACGGCGAGGCGTCCCGCATCGAGGGTGAAATGTTCGGAATCCGAAATGGCCGAGACCTTGCGGCGGCGCAGGCGCGCCAGCACCCGGCTCATGACCGGCGCCTTCTTGACCTCCTCGGCCTCGAGCACGGCGCAGAAGATGCGCGTCAGGTCGCCCACGTCCTTGGCGACCAGGAAATAGTGCTTCATGAAGCGCTCGACATGGCGCAGGCCGCCATGGCCGGTATATCCGAGCCGTTCGGCCAGTTCGGCCTGATGGTTGAAGGTCAGGCGATCCTCGCCGCGGCCGGTCATGAAGTGCAGGTTGCAGCGCACGGCCCAGAGGAAATCCTCGCACTTGCGGAAACGCCGGTACTCCTGGGCCGTGAAAACGCCGGCCTTGACGAGGTCGCTGCCACTCTGGACGCGGTAGTGGTACTTGGCGATCCAGAACAGGGTGTGAAGGTCCCGCAGGCCGCCCTTCCCGTCCTTCACGTTGGGCTCGACGAGGTAGCGCGACTCGCCAGACCGGCTGTGGCGCAGGTCGCGTTCGGCAAGCTTGGTCTCGATGAACTCCATGGACGTGCCGGCGACCACCTCCTCGTCGAACCGCGTGACGAGTTCGTCGAAAAGCTCGCGGTCGCCCCACAGGTACCGCGCTTCGAGCACCGAGGTGCGGATCGTCGAATCCGACTTCGACAGGCGAATGCACTCGTCGACGCTGCGGGTCGCGTGGCCGACCTTGAAGCCGAGGTCCCAGAGAACATAGAGGATGTACTCGATGACGCTCTCGCCCCAAGGCGTCTGCTTGTAGGGAAGCAGGAACAGCAGGTCGATATCCGATCCCGGCGCCAGCGTCCGCCGGCCGTAGCCTCCCACCGCGACCACGCCGATGCGTTCGGCCGCGGACGGGTTCTTAGCCATGTAGATATGGGTGACCGTGAAATCGTAGAGCACCCGCACGATCTCGTCCTGGAGCTTGGACAGGCGCTCCGCGCATCTGGTTCCGTGCCCGTCCTTGCGCAGGAGGCGTTCCGCGGTCTCGCGGCCGGCCACGAGCGCCTCGCGCACGCGTTCGAGCACGGCGGCTCGCATTTCGGTCGGGCTTGACCCCTGCTCGCGGAAAATCGACGTCAGGTCGGCGCGCAACAGGTCCGCATCGATGAGGATTTCCTTCGGCTCCCGTTTTCTGCGCGCTGTCATGGATGCTCCGCCGGCCGTTTCCAGAATTGTCGGCGGGCGGCCCGCCTTATGGCAGGGCCCCCGTCGCGCTCTTTCTAACGCGGTTCGCCGTGCCTGTCGCCTCCCGCCATGACGCACCCGGACCGCTCGGGTCCGCGACGGTTTCCGTGAGCGCATAAATGCCCTATGAAGCGGCAACGGACAGAAACCTTGCGAAAGGCACCCGATGACCGGACTGACCTCGATGCTCAAACGCCGGAAGAAGCTGCGGAAGCGGCGGCGCTTCGCCATGCGGTACTACCAGCCCAAACTCGACCAGATCGAGGCCTGGGTGCCGCTTGAGACCGAGGACTCGAATTTCTACTACGAGCTCACGGAACTGAACCGGTTTCACCTTGCCTCCCTCATCAGCGCCATGACCGGCGAAACGATCGATGCGATCGAGGCCGTGTTCGCCGAACTCGACAACGACCGCGAACTTGTTGCGCATCTCGAGAAGTACAACCGGGAAGCGGGATACGGCCGCGACATCCGCTTTGCTTTCGGACGGCGACTGGGCTGGTATGCGCTGACGAGGCTGCTCAAGCCGCGGGTCGTCATCGAAACCGGCGTCGACATGGGCGTCGGCAGTTGTGTCCTTTGCTCGGCGCTCATGCGGAACCGGCGCGACGGCGCCCCCGGACGGTACTACGGCACGGAAATCCGCACGGAAGCCGGTGCCCTTCTCACGGAGCCCTATTCGGCCGAGGGCGAGATCATCTACGGCGATTCCATCGAATCCCTCAAGGCGTTCGACGGCGAGATCGACCTGTTCATCAACGACAGCGACCACAGCGCCGACTACGAGTACGACGAGTATCTCACCGTCGACGGAAAACTCTCCGAACACGCCGTCATCCTGGGCGACAACAGTCACGTGACAGACAAACTTCCGCGGTTTGCACGAGATACCGGACGAAACTTCGTGTTCTTCCGCGAACAGCCGGACGCCCACTGGTATCCGGGCGCGGGCATCGGCATCGCCTTCAGGACCCGGCTTCATGCCTTCCAGTAGGCGCGGCGAACCATTCCGGCCCGCGGCCCGTGCCTGAGGCGTTTTCGCAGGGCTTCGTGCTGGGCGCCGGGCTCATCCTGGCGATCGGCGCGCAAAACCTCTACGTCCTGCGACAGGGGTTGCGCCGCCAGCACGTCTTTCCCGTCGCGCTCGCCTGCGCGGCGATCGACGCCTTGCTGATCGTCGCCGGCGTGGCGGGCGCGGGGACGATGATCGCAAAGAGCCCGCTGCTCACGCAGCTTGCGGCGTGGGGCGGCGCGATCTTTCTCCTGGTCTACGGCGCACTCGCCCTGAAATCCGCTCTCAAACGCGACGTCGCGGCGCTCGAACTCGGCGGGACCGCTGATGGCAGCCTGCGCCGGGCGCTTGCGGCGGTCGCCGCGTTTTCGCTGCTCAACCCCCACGTCTATCTCGACACGGTGGTGATCCTCGGCGGCATCGGCGCGCAATATCCGCCGGACGACCGGACCGGCTTCGCTGCCGGTGCGACGACGGCCTCCTTCGTCTGGTTCTTCGCCCTGGGCTACGGTGCGCGCCTGCTTGCCCCGCTGCTGGCCACTCCGCGGGCCCAGCGCGGGCTCGACGCCTTCGTCTGGATCGTCATGTGGTCGATCGCCGGCGGACTGATCTGGAACGAGCTGTTCAGGACCTAGGGCCGCCGTCCTTCAGGGCCTTGAGCCTGTAAAGCGCGTCGAGCGCTTCGCGGGGCGTCATGTCGTCGGGAAAGATCGCATCGAGTTCCGTCTCGACCGGGTCGGGATCGCCGGACCGGGTCGACTGTGCGCCCGAGGTCGGCTGCGATGCCGAGAAGAGGGGAAGATCCTCCACGAGGTCGACCTTGGCGCCGGCATGTTCGTTTCGTTCGAGGATATCGAGCACCGCGCCGGCCCGCGAGATGACCGGATCGGGCAGGCCCGCCAGCCGGGCGACGTGAATCCCGTAGGACCGGTCCGCGGACCCCTTGGCGACCTCGTGCAGGAACACGATCTCGTTCTGCCATTCCTTGACGCGCATGGTCGCGTTGGACAGGCGGTCGAGCGTGTCCGACAGCGCGGTGAGTTCGTGGAAATGGGTTGCGAAGAGCGACCGGCAGCGATTGACCTCGTGGAGATGCTCGACGCAGGCCCAGGCGATCGACAGGCCGTCGAAGGTCGCGGTGCCGCGGCCGATCTCGTCGAGGATCACCAGCGAACGCGGGCCGGCCTGGTTGAGGATGGTGGCGGTCTCGACCATCTCGACCATGAAGGTGGAGCGCCCCCGCGCCAGGTCGTCGGCCGCGCCCACCCGGCTGAAGACACGGTCGACCACGCCGATCTTGGCGGCATCGGCCGGCACGAAGGACCCCATCTGGGCGAGGATCGCGATGAGTGCGTTCTGACGCAGGAAGGTGGACTTGCCCGCCATGTTCGGGCCCGTCAGAAGCCAGATGGCGCCAGCCTCGCGGGACCCGGCCCCGAGATTGCAGTCGTTGGGAATGAAGCTGCCCTCGCCGCCCGCCGACAGGGCCGCCTCGACGACCGGGTGCCGCCCGCCCTTGATGTCGAAGGCGATCGACCCGTCGACCTGCGGCCGCACGTAGCGTTGCTTTTCCGCCAGCTCCGCGAGGGCGGCGTGGACATCGAGCGCGGCCAGCGCTTCCGCCACGGCCGCGAGGGCGTCGGCTTCGTCCGAAACCGCCGCCAGCAGCCGGTCGAAGATGTCCAGTTCGATGGCAAGCGCCCGGTCGGCGGCTTCCGAGATGCGCGACTGGAGCCCGGCCAGTTCCGACGTGGTGAAACGCATCGCGCTGGCCAGGGTCTGACGGTGGATGAAGGTCGCGTCGTGCGGCGGTTTCATGAGGAGGGCGCCGTTCTGGGCGTTGACCTCGATGAAGTATCCCAGCACGTTGTTGTGCCGGATCTTGAGGCTCTTGATGTCCGTCGCCTGGGCGTAGTCGCTCTGCAGACCGGCGATGATCTTGCGGCTCTCGTCCCGCAGGGTGCGCTGCTCATCGAGGCCCGCATCACAGCCCGGAGCCACGAAACCGCCGTCGCGGGCCAGCAGCGGCAGATCGTCGGCGAGGCTTTCGCCAAGCCGTGCCTCCAGCCTGCCGTCGAGCGCCTGCAGGGTTTCGAAAGCCGCCGCCACCTCGCCCGGCGCCGGGACGAGACCGGCGTCGCCGGCGACCTCCGGCAGGGTCCGGGCCACGCGGAGCGCATCGCGGATGGCGCCCAGGTCGCGCGGGCCGCCTCGGCCGACGGTCAGGCGCGACAGGGCGCGGCCGATGTCGGGACAGCTGCGCAGGGTCTCGCGCAGGGCCGACCGGACCCGGTAGTTGTCGACGAGATAGGACACGGCGTCGAGCCGCGCTGCAATGGCCGCGGCGTCGGTCAGCGGTGCGGCCAGCCGGGCCGCGAGCCGGCGCGCGCCCGCCCCGGTGACCGTCCGGTCGATGGCGGCGAGCAGGCTGCCCTTGCGTTCGCCGCCAAGGGTGCGCGAGATCTCGAGATTGGCGCGGGTGGCCGCATCGATGATCATGGTCCCGCCGCGGCGTTCGCGTTCCGGCGGCCGGATGGCCGGCATGTTGCCCACCTGGGTGATGGACACGTAGTCGATGAGGGCGCCGCAGGCGGAGATCTCCGCTCGGGAAAATTCACCGAAGCCTTCAAGTGCGGCAACCCCGTAGTGGTCCTTCAGCCGCTTTTCGGCGGTCTGGCTGTCGAACCGGCCGGCCGGGAGAGCGGTGAGCGCGGCGCCGGTGCCCGCCCAGGTTTCCGCAAGGCCCCGGTCCTCCGCCAGCGCCTCCGCCATGATCAGTTCGCTGGGCATGAGGCGGGCAAGGTCCGCCGCGAGGGCGCCCGCATCGCTCTGGGCGACCGCCAGTTCGCCGGTCGAGATGTCGACCCAGGCCACGGCATAGGGACGCTCGTCGGAGCGCACACGCACCACCGAGGCCAGGTAATTGTTCGCGCGGGTGTCGAGCAGGCTGTCCTCGGTCAGCGTGCCGGGCGTCACGTGACGCACGATATCGCGACGGACCACCGATTTCGCACCGCGCTTCCTGGCTTCGGCCGGGTCCTCGACCTGTTCGCAGACGGCCACCCGGAAGCCCTGCTGGATGAGGCGCTGGAGATAGTCGTCGGCGGCGTGCACCGGCACGCCGCACATGGGAATGTCCTCGCCCAGATGCTTGCCGCGCTTGGTCAGCGTGATGCCGAGGGCGCGCGAGGCCTCGATGGCGTCGTCGAAGAACAGCTCGTAGAAGTCGCCCATGCGATAGAAGAGAAGACTGCCGGGATTCGCCGACTTTATCTCGTGATACTGCTGCATCATCGGCGTCATCGCCGACGTGGTTTGAGCGGGCGTATGCTCCGCCTTGCCGGAGTCCGCCCCTTGCGCCTGACCTGTCATGGTGGCGACGGTATCAGATGGCCCGGCCTGTCTCATCCCGAACGGCCCCGTTTCCCACGAATTTCAACGAGAACCCTGTTGCACGATGCGGTAAAGACGGTCCCGGAAGTCTCAAAATCGCTTGTGGTGCGTTTATTTAGATTTCGTTTTCCGGTCCGTTCCTTTACAGTTCGTGCTCTTTTCCCAACATTGAAGCAACAAAAATACCGGCATGACAGACAATTCCGCACGTTCGAACAAACCCCAGTTCACCGATACCGAGGCGCTCCAGTTCCACCAGATGGGCAAGCCCGGCAAGCTCGAAGTCAAGGCGACGAAGCCGATGGCGACGCAGCGCGATCTCAGCCTCGCCTATTCGCCGGGTGTCGCAGTACCCGTGCTGAAGCTCGCCGAGGATCCCGCGAGCGCCTACGACTACACCGCCAAGGGCAACATGGTGGCGGTGATCTCCAACGGATCGGCGATCCTCGGCCTGGGCAACCTCGGGCCGCTGGCGGCGAAGCCGGTGATGGAAGGCAAGTCGGTGCTGTTCAAGCGCTTCGCCGACGTGGACGCGTTCGACCTCGAGGTGGACACGCTCGACGTCGATGCCTTCATCAACTGCGTGCGTTACCTCGAGCCGGCCTTCGGCGGCATCAACCTGGAGGACATCAAGGCGCCGGACTGCTTCATCATCGAACAGCAGCTGCGCGAGATCCTCAACATCCCGGTTTTCCACGACGACCAGCACGGCACCGCCATCATCGTGGCGGCCGGGTTCCTCAATGCGCTGCACCTGACCGGCCGCGACATCAAGTCGACCAGGCTGGTGTGCAACGGCGCCGGTTCCGCGGGCATCGCGTGCCTCGAACTGCTCAAGGCCATGGGCCTGCCGGCCGAGAACGCCATCCTGTGCGACACCAAGGGCGTGATCTATGCCGGCCGCGAGGAAGGCATGAACCAGTGGAAAGCCGCGCATGCCGCGGAGACCGACGCGCGGACCCTGGAGGACGCCATGAAGGGCGCGGACGTCTTCTTCGGTCTGTCGGTGAAAGGCGCGATCAATGCCGACATGGTGCGCAGCATGGCGGACAAGCCGATCATCTTCGCCATGGCGAACCCCGACCCGGAAATCACGCCCGAGGAAGTCGCGGAAATCCGCGACGACGCGATCATGGCGACGGGCCGGTCCGACTATCCCAACCAGATCAACAATGTGCTGGGCTTCCCCTACATCTTCCGCGGCGCCCTGGACGTCCACGCAAGCACCATCAACGACCAGATGAAGATCGCCGCGGCGGAAGCGCTGGCGGATCTCGCCCGAAAGGACGTGGCCGACGAGGTGGTGGCCGCCTACAAGGGCAGCCGGCCGCAATACGGTCCCGACTACATCATTCCCACGCCGTTCGACCCGCGGCTGATCAGCCACGTGCCGCCGGCCGTCGCCAAGGCGGCGATGGACTCCGGCGTCGCGCGCAAGACCATCGTCGACATGGACGGGTATGTCGCGGAACTGAGCGCACGGCTCAATCCGGTCGCCGGGTCGCTGCAGTACATCTTCTCGCGCGTGCGCCAGAAGCCCAAGCGTGTCGTCTTCGCCGAGGGCGAGGAGGAGCAGATCATCCGTGCGGCGAACATGTACACGAGCGAAGGTTTCGGCCAGGCCGTGCTCGTCGGCCGCGAGGAACATATCCGCGAGACCGTGCGCCAGAACGGGCTCGAGGTCCGCGACGACATCGAGATCAACAATGCCGGAAAGACCGAGCGCAACCGCGAGTATGCCGAGTATCTCTACGCGAGGCTGCAGCGGCAGGGATATCTTTTCCGTGACTGCCAGCGCATGGTCAACACCGACCGCAACATCTTCGCGGCCTGCATGGTGGCGCTCGGCGACGCCGACGCCATGATCACCGGGGTCACGAGGAACTATTCCATCGCGCTCGACGACGTGCGCAAGGTGCTCGACGCCGCGCCGGGCCACCGGCCGATCGGCATTTCGCTCGCCCTGTGCGAATCCCGCACGGTCTTCATCGCCGACACCACCATCCACGACATGCCGACGGCAGACGAGCTTGCCGATATCGCGGAGGAAGCCGCCGGCGTCGCGCGGCGTTTCGGCCAGGAGCCGCGGGTCGCCATGCTGGCCTACTCGACCTTCGGCCACCCGGAGGGCGAACGTTCCGAGCGGGTCCGCGAAGCGGTGCAGATTCTCGACGGCCGCAAGGTCGATTTCGAGTATGACGGCGAGATGGGCGCGGACGTGGCGCTCAACCCGGACGCCATGGCGCTCTATCCCTTCTGCAGGCTGAGCGGGCCGGCCAACGTCCTCGTCATGCCGGCCTTCCACAGCGCCAGCATTTCCACGAAGATGCTGCAGGAGCTGGGTGGCATCACGGTGATCGGTCCTCTGATGGTCGGTTTCGAGAAGTCCGTGCAGATCGCCCCCATGAGCGCGACCGCCTCCGACCTCGTCAACATGGCCGCCATCGCCGCCTACAACCTGAACGGCTGACGGACCCGCTGAACGATCACCTGGATCCTGACTTTCGTCAGGATTTCGGGGTTCGGTGGGGCGATCATGCGTGGTGGGCAGTTCCCTGGGCCAGGCACGTGGGATGCCTACGGCGATCCGGGACGTCGCCGCCGCGGGGGCCAACCGAGACCCTCCCGAATTGCCCGCGAAGGCGGGCATCCAGAGGCCTGCGCCGTGGATCCTGACTTTCGTCAGGAATGCGGAGGTTGATGGCGCGGTCATGTTTGGCGGGCCCTTCCATGGGACAGCCACTTGGGGCGCTTTCGGCAAGCTGGGGCGTCGCCGCGGGGGCCAACCGAGACCCTCCCGAATTGCCCGCGAAGGCGGGCATCCAGAGGCCTGCGCCGTGGATCCTGACTTTCGTCAGGAATTCGCGAGTCGGTGGCGCGGCCATGTGCGGCGAGCTTTGCCGTGGGCCAGTCACATGGGGCTTTTTCGGCGAGCCGGGGCGTCGCCGCGGGGGCCAACCGAAGCCCTCCCGAATTGCCCGCGTTGGCGGGCATCCAGCAGCCCTGCGTCGTGGATCCTGACTTTCGTCAGGAATGCGGAGGTTGGTGGCGCGCCGTGCGAGGCGGGGCTTTCCTTGGGCCAGCCACGTGGGGCGCTTTCGGCAGGCCGCACGTTTGCCGCCGGTACCAACCGAAACCCGTCCCGAATTGCCCGCGAAGGCGGGCATCCAGAGGCCTGCGCCGTGGATCCTGACTTTCGTCAGGAATTCGGGGGTTGGTGGCGCTGTCATGTGTGGCGGGCCCTTCCATGGGACAGCCACTGCGGCACTTTCGGCGATCCGGGGCGTCGCCGCGGGGACCAACCGAAACCCGTCCCGAATTGCCCGCGAAGGCGGGCGTCCAGAGGCCTGCGTCGTGGGTCCTGACTTTCGTCAGGAATGCGGGGGGTGTCGCAGGTGATGCGGGGTCGCACTTGATGCGCGGGTGCGAGTGTTGCCGGGGTGCAGGCGTGTCCAGGCGGGAGGGTCAGGCGCCGGGGCGTTCGTCCGGGGCGCCGAAATGGCTGAAGTAGCGCTCGTTGATGGCCGAAACCGGAAGCACGATGAGCACATCGGTGGTGTTGAACTGGTGGTCCACCACCGCACCTTCCCCGAAATGCGCGCCGAGCCTGAGATAGCCCTTGATCAGCGGCGGCAGGGCACGCAGCGCGTCCTTGGGGTCGAGGTCGTCCAGCGGGATCCGGTCCATGTCGACACCGCGCCCGGGCAACGCCCTGACCCGCCACTCCTCGGGGGCCAGACAGTGATGGTGGAGGAAGCTGAGCGGCAAGGCCAGTTCGTCGGGATCGGTGCCCTCGAGGCTCGCGCAGCCGAACATCACATCCATCTTGTGGAGGCGCACGTAGTTCCAGATGCCCTGCCACAGGAGCTCCACCGTGGGTTTCGTGCGGTAGGGTTTCAGCACGCAGGACCGGCCCAGTTCGAGAAAACGAAGCTCGTCGCCCTTGGCCGCCATGAGCGGGCCGATGTCGAACTCGTCGGCGGTGTAGAACCCGCCATGGGCGCGGGCGACCTCGTCCCGCAACAGGCGGTAGGTGCCCACAACGATACCGCCGGCCACCGAAAGGTCGTCATCGTCGACCGATTCGCCCTTCTGCTCGATGACAAGAAGATGGTCGCAGATATCGTCGAACGCATCGAAATCGCGGGCCGCGACCCGCATGGCCTCGTCCGGCCGCGCCGCCATTTCCTCGTAGAACACCTTGTAGCGAAGCCGTTGCGCGGCGGCGATTTCCTCGCGCGAATCGGCAAGCCGGACCGCAAGCGTCCCCTTGCGTCCCAGTGGCTCGCCTGTTCCGCCGACGGCATCCGGCATGGGGCCGTCGCGCAGTGCGGGCGGCGCTCCGGTCGGTTTTGGCGTCAAATGGCCGGACCCTTCTCGGTTCTCAACTGCCGGTGCGTACATGGCATGCCTTTCGCGTCATTCCGGTTCACGGGGATGACGCGGGAAATTGCCTGCCCGATCAACCCTCACAGAATGTCATAAAGCGCAGGCTTGTGAAAGTTCGATGACGGGCGCGGCTTTTCGGGTCGCGAACCGGCGACGGCGCGGTCAGAGCGGGCGCGCGATGCAGTGCCTGTACAGCGCACGCGCCATGTCCTCGGGCTCGAAGGGCTTGGAGAGATAGTCGTCCATGCCGCTCGCAAGGCACTCCTGACGGTCTTCCTCGAAGGCGTTGGCCGTCAGCGCGATGATCGGCACGCGGCATCCCGCCGCTTCGCGCGACCTGATGCGCCGTGCGGCTTCCAGCCCGTCCACGTCCGGCATGTGCACGTCCATGAGAATGACATCGAAGGGACGTTCCGGCGGCGCGGCGAAATGCGTCTCCACCGCCTCGTCGCCATTGGCGGCGACCTGGACGCGATGGCCGGCCTTCTCGAGAACCGAACGCGACAGCATGGCGTTGACCTTGTTGTCTTCGGCCAGGAGCACGTTGAGCGGTTCGACATGGGGCACGTCGAACTCGTGGTCGTAGTCGGGCGACGTCATGAGATCGGCGGCATCCTCGCCGTGGACCGCACCCATGGCGGCCAGGCGCTCGACCAGGGATTTCCGGCGCAGGGGCTTGATCAGGTACCCGTCATAGCCTGCGTCCTTGAGCTGCGGCAGGGCCTTGCGGTCCTCCGGCGCCAGCAGGACCGCCAGCCTGGGCGGCGGGACATCGCAGAACTCGCGCACGAGGTTGGGCACCGACAGGGCCTCTTCGATGCCGAGACCGGCGTCGACGACCATGATGTCCGGGCAGGCGGGCGCGAGACGCAGCGCCTTGATCGCCTCCTCCGCATCGCGCGCCGAGGCGACCGTCGCCCCGAAGTCCCCGAGGTAGGACATGGCGGTGTCGCGGGTGATCTCGTCGAGGCCGACGAGGTCGATGGACAGGCCGGCCAGGATGCCGTTCGCGGACGGCGATTTCACACCGACAGGCTCGAGCGCAAGGTCGACGTCGAAGCGGGACCCTTCGCCGGGCGAACTGGTCACCGAGATGGTGCCCTCCATGCGTTCGACGAGCCGGCGCGTGATCGCCAGACCGAGACCGGTTCCGCCATGGCGGCGCGACCGGCGGGAGTCCGCCTGGCGGAACTCGTCGAAAATGGCGTCGAGATCCTCCGGGTTCATGCCGATGCCGGTATCGGCGATGGAGAAACGGACGGCATCGCCGGTCACGTCGGCGGGCGCCGGGCGCACGGTGAGCGTCACGCCCCCGGTGTCGGTGAACTTCACCGCATTGCCGGCGAGATTGAGCAGGATCTGGCGCAGGCGGGCCACATCACCGCTGTAGCTGCCGGCAAGCCGGGGATCGACATAACACGATACGGTAATGCCCTTGGCATGGGCCCGCGGCGCCAGCAGTTCGGCGACGTTCTCCGCCAGCTGCGAGAGATCGAAGGGCGCGATGTTGAGGTCGAGGCGGCCGGCCTCGATCTTGGAAAAGTCGAGGATCTCGTCGATGAGCGACAGCAGGACCTCGCCGGAATGACGCGCCGCACGGGCGTAGGAATCCTGTTCCTGGTCGAGCCGGGTCTCGGTCAGCAGGCGCAGCATGCCGAGGACGCCGTTCATCGGCGTGCGGATCTCGTGGCTCATGGTGGCCAGGAACATGGACTTCGTGCGGTTGGCCTCCTCCGCCTCGTCGCGGGCCTTGGCAAGTTCGCGTTCGGCCTCGCGCAGGTTCTCGATGCGCTGGCGGGCATTCAGCCACGCATAGATCGCGCCGCTGGCGGCGAGGATCGCCATGGTGGCGATGAGTTCGGCACTGAAACTGAAGACATGGCCAGCAAAGGCGAGCTCAAGGAGGACGATGATGCCGGCGGTCACGCCGACCACGATCGCGGCGACGGACGCGAGCCGCCACGGATTGACGTCCGGCAGGACCCTGCCCGAGAGCACCGTCCTGGGCCGTG
Source organism: Hyphomicrobiales bacterium (assembly GCA_965227875.1). Taxonomy (GTDB): domain Bacteria; phylum Pseudomonadota; class Alphaproteobacteria; order Rhizobiales; family JAJFHC01. Next base: position 2,081,350 of record OZ245783.1, on the reverse strand, counting down.
CTCCCGTTTCCGCCATTCGATCGTTCATGCCTGACCCCGTAAGACGTCTTCTGATTTGGCGACACTTTAGATCGAACTTGCTTAAAAAAGCTTACCGTCCACGCATAACGCTTTGTTTACCATAAGTTTTTCAATTTCCGGCGCGCGGCGGAAAAACACTGCCGGATCAGGGAGAAGGCGAGATCGCCGGAAAACCCCGGGACAGGCCGTGTCCTGTCGCGACCGACGGGGCCCAGAGTGTATCTTGCTCACATGGAAACGCTTTGACCGCGTTTTTGCGTGTGCCGGCAAGGCGTGCGACCCGCCGTGGTCTGGTTGACCACAAGGGGAGCACAACGCAGTCCGGCGGGCGCAAAAACACGGCCTCTGGTGGGCCAAATCCGCCCGTCGGCCACGTTGCGGCGCTTGCGAGATGTCCCGCATCGCGCTGCGCACCGCGCCTTGCCGAACGAACGGATTTGGAACCATCAAACGATCCCATGTGAGCAAGATACACTCTAGCCGCGGGCGTGGACGTCGATGGCGATGCGCGCGTCGGGGCAGGCAAGCGCGGTGACGGGAAGGCCGGTGGACGCGGGACCGGGGCTCGCGTGGTAACCATGCCGGACCTTCATGTTGCCGTGCAGCTCTTCGGGCGTGGCGCCGCCGACATAGTGCGCGGTCAGCTTGACCACGTCGCCGAAGGACAAGCCCTCCCCGTCGAGGGCGCGCGCGATGGCGTCCATGATGGCGCGCGTCTGGCCGACGAGATCGTTCGCCGCATCCGGTGCGACACCGCTTATCCAGCAGGCCTGCCCGTGGCGGCGCAGGCGGACGCGCAGGTCTTCCTCGGTGGCGATGCTCTTCAGCCGCGATGCCCCGCCGGCCGCGGCGAACACGAGCGAGGCGGCGATCCGGTCCGGCCCTCCGGGGCCGATGACGACGGCCGCATCGGGCGAGGTCGCATAAGGGCTGTCGCGCAGGCCCGTCACACAGCCCGCGGCGGTCTCCTGCGGCAGGAACCAGTGATCGGCGAGCAGGGCGGCGGCCGTGAAACCGTTCGCTTCGAGGGCACGCGGAATACCCTCCAGATGCGAGACCGGCCCTTCGACGCCCACGTGTATGCAGTATTCAGCGGAAGCGATCCGCAGGCCGATGGGCCCGTGTGCCATGGACACGGGCGGATCCATGTCTTCGGCGAGGAAGACATCGACCTCGATCAGCATGCCTTCGTAATAGAAGTGCGGCACGGGAATCGGGACGACGACAGGGCCGTGGGGAAAGCGACCGGCGAATATCTCAAGCGCCGCCTCGCCCTCGCCCGGCGCCGTTTCGGCGTAATAGACATGAAGGGCGGCCACGTCGCGTGCAGCGAAACCGCCACGCCCGGCGACCGTTTCGATCATGTCGCAGACGAAGCGGCTCTGGGCCGCGAGATCGTCCGGCGCGACGACCCGGGCCTCCCGGTCAAGGGGACACTGGCCGCAGGTCCAGCCAAGGCCGGCGTCGCGCACCAGTGTCGAGACCGGCACGTCGACCGCCATGGCGAAGACATCGAACGGAACGAAGGTGCGCTTTCCCATGACGGCTCCCGACCGGTTGAATCTGGCGGCCGGGCCACTTCCGCCGACCGGCAAGGCGGCCCACGTTCGCACCGGCGGCGGCACCCGTCCAGCGGAAACCACGGGCTGCGGCCACGTCCGCTAGCTTCGGTTCTGGCGCCAGACGTCGAAGGGCCTGCGCGAATTCGCGTGATGGTGATGTCGTCGTTGTTGTCTCCATGCCACCGGATCCCGGCTCAGCAGGCGATAGCCCGCACGGTAGTCGAAGCCCCATCGCGCGGCGTCGTCGCGGTCGACCGCATAGACCACATCGCGGATGCCGGCATAAGACGCCGTCAGGTAGCAGAGTGCACAAGGTTCGCTCGAGGCGACCAGGACGGTGTCCGCAAGGTTGACGCTCTGGTGATTTCGGCAAGCGTCGCGGATGGCGATCACTTCTGCATGGGCGATCGGGTCGAGGCATTCGCTTACCCGGTTGACGCCCGTGCCCAGGATCTCGCCCTCGCGGCCGACGACCAGGGCGGCAAAAGGAATCCCGCCCGCCTCTGCCTGTCGCGTCGACAGCGCGACGGCCTCGGCGACCAATCGGTCAAGCATCCCGTTTTCGATTGCAGTGCTCATGGGATTTCAACCTTCCATCGGTCCGATTCGGGATCCAGGCCGCACTCAAGCGACCTTGTCGTGGTCAGATCCCTGCACCAGGTTCGACACCAGGGCATCGACCCTTTCTTCCGCCGCGCTTATCGACGCCTGCAAGCGCGCGTCGGCGAACTCGTCGTACTCGATGGCGATGCTGCTCACGTCGGTGATCCCGATGTAACCGAAGGGGACCGAAACCCCACCTTCCACGTGGTTCATGTGTTCGAGCCGTTCGCCCGGATCATAGCCGTAGTCGCCCCGCGAGGAGAGAATGACCAGGGTCTTGCCATCGGTGACCAGGGGCCAGTAGGGCTCGCCCTCGCGGGTCCGGTCGAAGCCGAAGGTCCGTCCGACGCGCACGATGTTGTCGATGTAGGCCTTGAACGGCGCAGGCATGCCGAAATTGTACATGGGCACGCCGGCGACGATGACGTCGGCTGCAAGAAGCTCGTCGACCAGTCGATCGCTTTCGGCGAGAACCGCAGTCATCCAGGGCTCGCGCTCCTCGGGTCTGGTGAAAGCGGCATGAATCCAACGGCCTGTCACGGGTTGAGGCGGCGATTGCCCGACGTCACGGTAGACCACCTTTCCGCGTGGTTGGAGGCTCTTCCAGCGCCGGACAAAACGCGCGGTAAGGCGGCGGCTGTGCGACCCGAAACGGGTATCCGAGGAACTCCCGGGTCTGGCGCTGGCATCGATGTGGAGAAGGGTTTTCACGATCGTGACTCCTGCGGGTGCGTTGACGTAAGCTGATCTGAACTTGTCTGTCGCCGGGACCGGCTCTTCCCGTTAGCGGCGATTGTGCTTAGATAATAGGCTTAACGGGATCGTTCAAAATCGAATCCCTCATCCGATAGGTGAGCTGCACTCAGCCATGACACCTTTGCCGCCACTGTCGGCCCTGCGCGCCTTCGAGGCCGCCGCGCGCCACCTGAGCTTCAAGAGAGCCGCCGAAGAACTGGCGGTCACACCGACCGCGATCAGCCACCAGATTCGCCTGCTCGAGGACATTCTGGGCGTTCGCCTCTTCGAGCGGCGTCCGCGCCGGGTCACCCTGACGTCCGCCGGCACCGCGCTTTTCCAGCCGATCAATGGCGCATTCACCGCGATGCGCGAAGCGGTCGATCGCGTTGCCGGGAGCAAACGCCGGCGCAGCCTCACTCTGTCGGCGACAACGGCCTTTACGGCAAAGTGGCTCGTGCCGAGGCTGTCCCGCTTTGCCGAGGCCCATCCGGACATCGCTCTGCGACTCCATGCTTCCGACGAGGTCGCGGAACTCGGGCCGGGCCGCGCCGATGTCGCCGTGCGTTACGGGCCCGGCCCTTTCCCCGGGCTCACGTCGGTGCTGCTTTTCGAAGAACGCTTTGCGCCCGTCTGCAGCCCCGGCCTCGACGTGCAACGGCCCGAGGACCTGAGGCACCAGACGCTGCTACACAGCGAGTGGCGCAATGTCGATGCGATGACGCCGAGCTGGGCACGGTGGTGCGAAACAGCCGGGCTCGAGGGCCTGGATACCACGGCCGGTCCGGTCTTCCTGGACGACAGCCACCTGATTCAGGCAGCGGTCGCCGGCCAGGGCGTCGCCCTGCTCAGCCCCGTTCTCATCGGCGATGAACTTTCCGCCGGCTACATCGTGCAACCATTCGGGCCCGAACTGCCCGGATACGCCTACCATCTGGTGCACCCGCCGCTAAGCGACTGCGCGGCGGAAGTCGACGCGCTCAAAGACTGGATGACGAAGGCCCTCGAGGACTGACCGCGCCCTGCCAAGGGTCATCGCGGCGGCGGCAGCCGTCTAGGAGACACCTCGGGTCTCGGCGACGAGGCCGGCGGGAGACCGGCCGCGATAGGCCAGGGCCTCGGCGACGTGGATGCGCGAGACGGTTTCGGCACCGTCGAGATCGGCAAGGGTGCGGGCGACGCGCAGGATGCGGTGGAACCCCCGGGCGGACAGCGCCATGGCGTCCGCGGCCTCGCGCAGGAGGCCGGTGCCGTCCGCATCCGGGCGGCCGACTTCCTCGAGCAATGCGCCGTCGGCCTGGGCATTGGTGCGGATACCTCCGTGACCGAGCCGGGCATAGCGTTCCGCCGCGGTCGCGCGGGCGCGGGCGACGCGGGCGGCCACGTCGCGGCTGCCCTCCGCCGGCGGCGGCAGGACGAGGTCGGCGACGCTGGCGGCGGCCACCTCGATGCGCAGGTCGATGCGGTCGAGCAGGGGCCCGGAGAGCCGGGCCTGATAGTCGGTGGCGCATCGCGGCCCTCTCCGGCAGGTGTGGCCCGGCGTCCCGAAATGTCCGCAGCGGCACGGGTTCATCGCGGCGACGAGCTGGACACGCGAGGGGTAGGTGACGTGATGGTTGGCCCGCGCGATCGCCGTCTCGCCCGTCTCCAGAGGCTGGCGCAGGGCGTCGAGCACCCGCGGCGCGAATTCCGGCAACTCGTCAAGAAAGAGAACGCCGAGATGGGCGAGCGAGATCTCGCCCGGCCTCGCCTTGACGCCGCCGCCCACCAGTGCTGCCTGGCTTGCGGAATGATGCGGGCTGCGAAAGGGCCGCGCGCGGCTGATGCGGCCGCCGGCCAGTTCGCCGGCGAGGCTGGCCACCATGGACACCTCCAGCATCTCGGCGGGGGCGAGCGGAGGGAGGATCGACGGCATGCGCTGGGCGAGCATGGACTTTCCCGCGCCCGGCGGCCCGGTCATCAACAGGTTGTGGCCGCCCGCCGCGGCGATCTCGAGCACGCGCTTGGCGGTTTCCTGGCCCTTGATGTCCCTCAGGTCGGGGCCCGTGCCCTGGTCTGCGACCTCGCCGGGTTCGGGGCGCTCGAGAAACTGCGTGCCCTTGAAATGGTTCACGGCCTGGATGAGATCGGCGGGGGCCAGGATCTCGAAGTCGGCGCCGGCCCAGGCCGCTTCCGGCCCTTGCGCCTGCGGGCAGATCAGGCCGAGGCCGGCCGCGTTGGCGGCGATGGCCGCGGGCAGGACGCCGGTCACCGGTGACACCGAACCGTCGAGGGACAGTTCACCGAGGATGAGATAGCGCTCGAGGCGCGCCGGCTCGATGATGCCCATGGCGGCCATGAGACCGAGCGCCAGCGGCAGGTCGTAGTGACTGCCCTCTTTGGGCAGGTCGGCCGGGGCGAGATTGACAGTGATGCGCTTGGGCGGCAGGCCGAGGCCGAGGGCGGTCAGCGCGGCGCGCACCCGCTCGCGGCTTTCACCGACGGCCTTGTCCGGGAGGCCGACGATGGTGAAGGCGGGCAGGCCCGAGGCCATCTGGACCTGAACGTCGACCGGGACGGCCTCGATGCCGCGAAAGGATACGGTTGTGACATGTGCGACCATGAGCGCTCTCCCATGGTCTTGAACGCGGCAGCGACCGTGCGCCCGTCGCGGGGTGAAGCCTGCTGACGAGCGGGAGCCTGCGACCGGAACGGTCCCGGACTTGCCTTACGGCAATCCGGGAAACGGGGCTGGGTGCCGATTTCCCGGACGTGCGAAAACACGGAGCGGGGCTGCCGGAGGGAAAGTCCAGAGACTTGGACGGTCCCGGACTTGCCTGGCGGCAATCCGGGAAACGGGGCTGGGTGCCGATTTCCCGGACGTGCGAAAACACGGAGCGGGGAAGTCCAGAGACTGGGACGGTCCCGGACTTGCCTGGCGGCAATCCGGGAAACGGGTTAGGGGGTGCCTGGCGGTGTTCCGGGAAACGGATTTGGCGGGGGACGGCTCCCGGGTCCTGCCGGTCAGGTCTTGCCGGCTTTTTCGTCGATGCGGGACTGGAAGGGGGCGGCAGTGACGACGACGCGTTCGTGGGTGCCCTCGCCGATGAGTTCCTGCTCGTCGCGGGCCTCCACGGCGAAGACGAGCTTGCGTCCGTCGACCTCGACCAGGGTCGCGGTGGCGTCCACCGCCATGCCGATGGGCGTGGCGGCGACATGGGTGATGTCCATGCGGGTGCCCAGCGACTGCTTGCCCTCGGGCAGCAGGTGCTCGGCCGCGGCAAGGGCGGCCTCCTCCATGAGATTGATCATCATCGGCGTCGCCAGTACGGCGATCTTGCCGGAGCCGACGCGCGGGGCGGTGTCGTTGGTGCCCACCACCATGCGGGCCTCACCTTTCAGTCCGGGCCTGATGTCATTCACGGCGCAGTTCTCCCTCACGTTCGACCCGGACGCCGGGTCAGCGTTTCGCCTCGATGGCGTCCCAGATCATGGCGGCGATGTCGTTGCCGCCGAACCGCTTGACCTCGCGGATGCCGGTGGGCGAGGTGACGTTGATTTCGGTCAACACGTCGCCGATGACGTCGATACCGACGAAGATGAGCCCCCGCTTCTTCAGTTCGGGGCCGAGTTCGGCACAGATCTCGCGGTCGCGCTCGGTCAGGCCGACGGGTTCGGGCCGGCCGCCCACATGCATGTTCGACCGGCTTTCGCCCGCCGCCGGCACGCGGTTGATGGCGCCGGCGATCTCGCCGTCGACGAGGATGATGCGTTTGTCGCCCTGGCGGACGGCGGGCACGTATTGCTGCACCATGAAGGGTTCGGGGAACGCCTGCTCGAAGATCTCCAGCAGGGAGGCCAGATTCTCGTCATGGGCGCCGAGGCGGAAGACGCCTGCCCCGCCATTGCCGTAGAGCGGCTTGATGATGATGTCGTCGAATTCCTTGCGGAAGGCCCGGATCTCGGACGCATCGCGGGTGACGAGGGTCGGCGGCATGAATTGCGGATAGTCGAGGACGAAGACCTTTTCCGGTGCGTTGCGGACCTCGACGGGGTTGTTGACAACGAGTGTTCCGGGGTGGATGCGTTCAAGCAGGTGGGTGGTCGTGATGTAGCCCATGTCGAAGGGCGGATCCTGACGCAGCAGCACCACGTCCAGGTCGGCCAGGTTCTCCGTGCGCTGGTCGCTCACGGTGAAGTGGTCGCCCTCGACGTCGCGGACGTCAAGCGTCGCCCCGAAGGCGGTGAGCCTGCCGTCGCGGAAACTGAGCGCCGACGGCAGGTAGTAGAAGATCTCGTGGCCGCGGCGGCGCGCCTCGAGCGCAAGCGCGAACGAGGAATCGCCCTTGATGTCGATGGAATCGATCGGGTCCATCTGGATGGCCGTCCTGAGCGTCATGCGGGACCTGGCTCCTTGCCGAGAAACTACAACGTGGCCGAATGTGTGCGCTAAAACGCGTCCGCCGTAAAGGCATGACGTATGTGCAGCGGCAATCCGCGCGGCGTCATGGCGATGACGTCGAAGCGCATGTCGCAGCCGGCAAGGTCCGGGCGGGCGGAGAGCCAGGCCGCGGCGGCGGCCGCGATCCGGGCCTGCTGGCGCGGCGACACGGCGGCGAGCGCCTCGTCACGGATCCGGCGCACCTTGACCTCGAGGAACACCACGGTCGACCCGCGCCGGGCGATGAGATCGATCTCGCCGGCCGAGGTCCGTACGCGGCGGCCGAGAATGGCGAAACCGCGCGCGGCGAGATAGAGGCCGGCCCGCCATTCGCCGGCGAGGCCGCGGCGGTTGGTCTTCCTGTCATGCCGGTCCGCGGTGCTGCCGCGCGGCCGCGGTCGTGCCGTCATCAGTCCGGTCCCGTGGCGCCCCTGTCCTTCAATGCAACGGCGCGGGCATAGACCTCCCGTCGCGGCAGGCCGGTGTTTCGCGAAACGAGGTCGGCGGCGCCGCGCACGGATTCGGTTTTCAGGGCATCCAACACCAGGGCGTCGAGCTCATCCGCACCGGGCGGTTCGGGAGCGTCCGGCGGGCCGACGGCGATGACGATTTCACCGCGCGGCGCGCCGTCGCCGGCATAACGCGCGGCCAGGTCGGCGAGCGAACCGCGGGCGAACTCCTCGTGCACCTTGGTCAGTTCGCGCCCGACCACAGCCGCGCGGTCCCCGAGCAGGGCGCTCATGTCGGCAAGCGCATCGGCGAGACGGCGGGGCGATTCGTAGAAGACGAGCGTGGCGTCGACGCCGGCGAGGGCTTCGAGCTCGCGCCGGCGCTGTCCCTGCCGGGCGGACAGAAAGCCGGCGAACTGGAAGCGGTCGGTCGGCAGGCCCGCGGCCGCGAGCGCGGCCAGCAGGGCGGACGGCCCGGGCAGCGGCGTGACCGGAATGCCGCGCGCGACCGCGTCGGCCACGAGACGGTAACCGGGGTCGGAAACCAGCGGGGTGCCCGCGTCGCTGACGAGCGCGATGGCCGCGCCGGCCTCGAGGTCGTCGAGGATTCGCGGCCGGACCTTCGCGGCATTGTGGTCATGATAGGGCTTCAGCGGCGTCTTCATGCCGTAGCGCGCCATGAGCCGGGACGTGACGCGGGTGTCTTCGCACAGCACCGTGTCGGCCGCCGCCAGGGTCCGCAGGGCGCGCAGGGTGATGTCGGCGAGATTGCCAATCGGCGTCGCCACCACGTAGAGGCCGGGCTGCAGGGCGGGAGCGGCCAGCACGGCGCCGTCCATGGTAAACGTCGCGGTGCTTGCCGGCGGTGCTTCGCCCTGATTTTCCCCGGTCTTTCGAGCCCTGTCCGTCATGATTCCGCCAGAAGTTGCTGTTTATGTCCCGAACCAGCACAGGAACGGCACGGACCACGTTTACCTTGTTTGCCGTTTTTCGAGGCACTGATTTTACTTGACCGTCCTAATCCATTAGCCTTCCTGCGTGCGCATTTTTCCGGTTGATGGGCCGTCTCCGCAAGGTTCGCGGGACGTACCGGAGCGTGTACGGGATGGATTTACCAGGGGCCACGCATCTATGAGTGTATCCGGAATCAACGCGTATGAGCGGAGCGGCCTGCCCGGCGTCCGTTTGCTGAAACATGCCCTCGTCGCCGCCGCCGCCCTGGCGCTGGCGTCGTGCAGCGGCATCAATCTCGGCGGACGGCCCGGAAACCCGGGCGGCACGCTGAGCGGAACCCCCGACGTACAGAACCAGGTCGACGCGATCAAGCAGGGCGGCGGCGCCAAGGTCGCGCTGCTGCTTCCGCTCTCGGCACGCGGCGAGGCCGGGGAAATCGCGCGCGGCATCAAGGAAGCCGGCGAACTGGCGCTGTTCGATACCAACGACCCGTCGATCGTGCTCATCCCGAAGGACACGCGCGGCACGCCGGGCGGCGCCCAGGCCGCCGCCGAGGAAGCCATCGCGGAAGGTGCGGAACTGATTCTCGGTCCCCTCTTCGCGGGCTCGGTCAAGGCGGTCGCACCGGTCGCCAACGCGGCCAACGTGCCGGTCATCGCCTATTCGACCGACCGGACCGTCGCCGGCAAGGGCGTCTACCTGCTGAGCTTCCTGCCCGGCCAGGAGATCCAGCGCGTCATGTCCTACGCAGCGAGCCGCAGCAAGAAACGCCTCGCGGCACTGCTGCCGGGTTCGCCCTACGGGTCACTCGTCCAGGAGGCCATGGTCAAGACCGCGCCGCGCCACGGCATCAAGCTTGCCCTCGTGGAGAAGTTCGGACGGTCCAAGACCGGCGTCGAACAGTCCGTCGCCAAGATCGCGGCGGCCGACAGGGGCGCCAACGGTCTCGACGGCCTGCTGATCGCAGAAGGCGGCGAGACGCTCAGGGCCATCGCGGACGCCATGCAGACGTCCGGCATCGACAACCGGCGCCTCCAGCTGCTCGGCACCGGCCTTTGGGACCAGCCGGAGGTGAGCAACATCGCCGTCCTCCACGGCGGCTGGTATGCCGGGCCGTCGCCGTCGGCCAAGGGCGCGTTCGAACGGCGCTTCAAGAGCGCCTACGGCCGGCAGCCGCCGCGCATCGCCAGTCTCGCCTATGACAGCGTGAGCCTCTCCGTGGCGCTGGCCAAGAACGGCCCCCAGGGCGCGCGGTTCACCCCGGAAATCCTGACCAATCCCGAGGGCTTTTCCGGCGTCGACGGCCTTTTCCGCTTCATGCCAAACGGGCTGAACCAGCGCGGCCTCGCGGTGATGGAAGTCACGCCCACCGGACCGCGCGTCGTCAGCCAGCCTCCGGCCCGGTTCTCCGGCGCGGGCTTCTGACCGGCGCCGAGGGCGCTTGCCGTGTGCAGGATCAAAAACCCGGTTGCGTATTCATAGAGACGGCTGTTCACTCCAACTCGTTCAGCCCGGTTTTCAGTGTCTCTCCCATCCCGCTGGCCTCCATGTGAAGTCGCAGCCGCTGGTTGTACCCTCCGGGTGCGTTCAGCGCGTCGATCAACGGGCCGCATCGGCTGTCCGAAAGACTTGACGCGACAAGCTGTCTCAAGAACGCCTCGCCCTGTTCCTTGTCGGCGACCCGCTCTCCCAGCCACTCGGCCGCGTCAGCGACCATCCTCGTCACCGGTGACAACACGGCCTGCGCACACAGATAGGCAGCCATCTCGTCGGCGCCTTGCAGGTCATAAACACTGTTTCGCTCGCCGAACAGCTCACGCACCAGCTTAGCGTCGCCCTGCATCATCACCGACGTTCCGCCACGTGCGATTCCGGGAAACGGCATCATGATCGCCACCGCCCTCGCCGGACGCACCAGAGCGTCGGCCTGCTCCAGTGTCGCGCCCGCCATGAAGGTGATGACCCTTTGGCCTTCGCGAAACGTCAGCTTTCCCAGAACCGCGGGCGCAACGTCCGCCATCAGGCCGAGAAAAATGACTTCGCTGGCATTGATCACGCCCTGATTGTCAGCGATGGCAACGTTCTCGTAAGTCCTGGCCAGCGCCCCGGCATGACTTGCGCTTCTTTCCGACACGGTGATCCGGTGCCCGTCTCCGGCGATACCGTGAACCGTTGCGCTCGCGATCGTTCCACAACCAAGCACACCGATCCTCATGTCAATCCTCCTGCTGTCTGCCCGGGGTGATTTTCCATGGTATCTGGGCCAATTGTAAGACTTCTGTTTTGCCGCCAAGGCCGAACATCCGGCGCGGCCCGCGCCATCAAGGGGCGAATGCGATCAAAACCCGGATGAACCTTGCCTCGCGCGCCATGGACACGTCCTTCCTTGCGCCGGCCTCACGGCAACCAGACCACGGCTCTGTGCCTGTGGGTGCAGACCCTAGTATCCGTGCACCCGGTCGACCTGGTTCAGGAGGGGTTCGCCCCTGGTCCAGCGGTCGAGATTGCGGAAGAAGAGATCCAGCGTCAGGGGGATGTAGCTGTCGCCGTCGTCGGCGGAGACATGCGGCGTGACGATCAGGTTCGGGACGTCCCAGAGATAGCTGTCTTCCGCGACCGGTTCGGGCGAGAACACGTCAAGGATCGCGCCGGCGATCGAACCGTCCTCCAGCTTCCTCGCGAGATACCGGTAATCCATGACCGACTCGCGGCCGACATTGGCGACGCCGCATCCCGGTTTCAGGAGGTCGAGGCGGCGTCTGTCCATCAGGCCCGCCGTCTCGGGCGTATCGGGCAGCGCCAGATAGAGATAGTCGGCGCGCGGCAGCACCTCGTCCAGCCGGTCCAGGGTGACGATCTCGTCGCAGCCGTCGGCCGGCCGGCCCCGCCTGTTGACGCCGATGATACGTGGGCCGAGCAGGGCCAGCTTGCGGGCCGCGGCGCCGCCGAGAGACCCGGTCCCGCAGATCACCACGGTCTTGCCCGCCAGCGGCGTGGAATAAAGCGAGTCGAACCGGTGCGCGCGCTGGTTGGTCACGATCCGCGTCATGTGGTTGTGCAGCATGAGCGCGGCCATCAGCCCGAACTCGCCGGCCTTGTCGGCATGCACGCCCTTGTTGTTGGTCAGGGTGACTCCCGACGGCAGCCAGTCGAGCGGCAGCATGTGCTCCACGCCGGCGCCGATGCAGTGGATCCATTTCAGCCGCGGCGCAACCGCCTCGAGATTCCCGGTGGGCAGGTTCCAGGTCAGCAGGACGTCGGTCCCGGCCATCGAGGTTTCGAAATTATCCTCGTCCCAGTCCACGAAGACCTCTATGCCGTCGCGCAGGGCCGGCCACGCGGCGAGCGCCTCGTCGAACCGCGCCCGGGTGATCGTGAAGACCTCCTCGCCCTCGGGCGTGTTGGGAAAGGAGCCTTCGGCCCAGCGGTTGTTCTTTACGTGAATTCTCGTTGGCGTCGTCATCGGGCCTCCGCTTCGAGCGTTTTCAGGTTTTCGATGATCGTGCGGTCGCGCTCGTCGAGCGGCATGGCTTCGGCTTCGAACTGCATGTTCAGCACCCTGCGACCGAGTTCCTTCAGCAGCTTCCGGTCGTCGGTCCCGGGCCGCTCCGGGACATGCAGGACACTGTCCTGCCCGTAGGTCCGCACCGGCGAATCCGGGACCTGCTGCGGTTGCGGCATCGGCCTGCCGTCGGCGAGACCGCGGATCAGGCGGCGCACCCGTCGGCGGTAGAGGGAAACCCCGCGATCCGTCGGCATCAGGTGTTCGCCGTGGTGGGCGGTGATGGGCCCCATGCCCTCGACCGCCTCGGCATCGGCGGGACGGCGCTGGCGTTCCTCCCGGGACCGGTCGACGATCTCGCCCTGCTCGATCATCTCGCAGCCTTCCTTCGTGTTGTATTCCGGAGGGTCGCCCCGGTCGCCGAAACTCGCCCATGCCAGGACCATGCAGCGCTCGTCGTCGACGGGGACGACCCAGCGCGTGAACGACGAACGGCCGAAATAGTGCGGCCGCGTCCCGTCGGCCTGATAGGCGGCCCCGGCCTGGGTGAAGTTGGGCAGGATGATTTCGTTCACCCGCACCCAGACATGCTCGCCGACGCGCCTCGTATTCGAGCCGAGAAACTGGAGGCCGCCGCGTTCGAAGACCTCGAGCACGCCGATTTCGGCCATGCCTTCGGAGAACTGCGCGCCGGCGTTCTGGGAATGCAGGAAGGACGTGTGGATCGGATCCATGATGGCGTCGAGGACCTGGAGCCAGTTGCAGGCGTAGTCGATCCTGTAGTTGCGCCGGACAAGGCCTGGAACGTGGCTCGCGTCGTATTCCGGGAAGGGCGGCTGCTCGTCGGGCGGGCCCATGTAGGCGAAGACCAGCCCGCCATATTCGCGGACGGGATAGGCGCCCAGGCGCGTGCGTTGCCGCACGTCGATCGCCGGCTGCGCATCGTCGTCTTCGCCGGGCGTCTCCAGGATCTCGCCGTCGGGGGCGAAGAGCCAGCCGTGGTAGCAGCAGCGAATCCCGCGATCCTCGCACTTGCCGAATTCGAGCGAGGCGCGCCGGTGCGGGCAGTGCCTGTGGACGAGGCCGAACTCCCCCCGCGGCGTGCGGAAGAGCACCAGATGTTCGCCGAGGATCGTGACCGTCCGCGGCAGGTCGCCGACCTCGTCGGCAATCGCCACCGGGTGCCAGAACCGGCGAAAGAACTCGCCGCCCGGGGTCGCGGGGCCCGTCCGGGCCAGTTCCTCGTCGAAACCCGGCGGTTCCAGGGCCTGCGCATAACCGCAATAGTTCATCGCGATCCTCCCATCCGTATTGCCCGATCGGCACCGGAACAATTTGATAGTTGCGTAATCCGCACGTCAATCCTAAAATGCTGCGAAATTCGTAGCTAAACTGAAATACACTGCGAATTCCGCATAGTACCGCAGAGTCAATCGCCGAAGGATGCCATGGGACGACTGCCGCGCACGCTCACCAGCATCGATGAACGCAAGCTGACGGACCGGGCGAGACGCTCGAGCGACATCGCTTCGCCCTACGACCGGCTCAACACGTCGATCATCGCCATGCTGCAGCAGGACGGGCGCATGCCGTTCGCGGAGATCGCCCAGGCGCTGGATGTATCGGAGGGAACCATCCGCAACCGGGTGAACGGCATGAAACAGGCGGGCATGCTGCGGATCGTCGCCATCGCGGACCCGGTCGCCGTGGAATACTCCACCGATGCCATGCTCGGCATTAACGTCGCACCGGGTTTCACGCCGCAGCAGGTGGCGGAGCGGCTCTCGGCGCTGCCCGATGTCGTCTATATCCTGTGGGTGTCCGGGCGCTACGACCTTCTGGCCGAGGTCGTCAGCGACGATCCCGAGGGGTTCCTGCACTTCATGGAGACCGAACTGCACAGCCAGAGCGACATCGCCGGCGTGGAGATCATGACCGGTCTGAAGAACTTCAAGAACCAGTTCCTCCTGAAACAAAACTGGAAATAGGAGCGCCAGGCATGAGCAAGGTCTATCTCGAGTCCATGGACGAGGCCATCGAGCGCAACCGCGCCAGGATACCGGAAGTCAAGAAACGGCTCGAAGAGGCCGGCGTGAAATACCTGCTGTCCTGCTGGATAGACCTTCTGGGCATCCCCAAGACCAAGCCGGTGCCGATGTGGGACTTCGAGGAACTGTGCCTGGGCAAGGGGCCGCAATTCGCGGTTCATTCGATTTCCTACGTGCCGGAACTGGGGCCTGCCGATCCCGACCAGATCATGATCCCCGATCTCGACGCGGTGTATATCTGCCCGTGGGACCGGACGCAGGCGTGGATCTTCGCCGACCTCTACTGGCAGGGCGCCCCCTACAAGGTCTGCCCGCGCATGGCGCTCAAGCGCCAGGTCGCACGCGCGGCCGACGCCGGTTACCGGCCGATGGCGGGCGTCGAGCCGGAGTTCATCGTGCTGCGCTACGACGAGGATGGCCGTCCGGTGAAGGCCTTCGACAACGACCCGGTGCTGCCCAGCGGCGGCAAGCCGCGTCGCCAGGCCTGGGGCTACGACGTGGAGGCGTCCATCGACTCCATGGGGTTTCTCGGAGAGCTGATCGACATCCTGGGGGAGCTCGACTGGGACCTGCATGACGTGGTGGCGGAGGGCGCCTACTCGCAGTTCGAGCTCGACTTCGGCTATACCGACGTGGTCGAGATGGCCGACCGGCTGACCTTCCTGCGTGTCCTGCTCAAGGAGGTCGCCAAGCGGCACGGCATGTTCGTTACCTTCATGCCCAAGGTCACCATCGGCGACTGGCGTTCGGGCGCGCACATCAACTTCTCGATCCAGGATATCGCCTCTGGCCGGAACCTGTTCGGCGACAAGGCGTCCGGTTTCTCCGACCAGTGCGGCCATGCGGTCGCGGGCCTGCTCCAGCATGGCGGCGCGCTGTGCGGCATCACCTGCTCGACGGTGAACTCCTACAAGGGCCTCGTCGCCCGCGTCCCGGGCTTCGAGGGCGGCGTCTTCACCTGGGCGCCGACCCATGTCACCTACGGGCCGAACAACCGCTCCGCCATGCTGCGCCTGCCCCAGAACCGCTACTGCATCGAGAACCGGGCGACCGACATGTGCATGAACGCCTATCTCGCCCTTGCCGGGACGACGGCCGCCACGGTCAGGGGGCTGGAAGAACGGCTCGATCCCGGAACACCGCTCGGCAAGGACCTCTACCTGATGAGCGAAGAGGACCTCGACAAGGCCGGCATCCAGCGGCTGCCGCGCACCCTTTCGGAAGCCACCGACATGCTGCGCCGCGACGAACTCCTGCGCGACGTCATGGGCGACCAGATGCACGACTCGTACTGCGCCTACAAGACGGACGAATGGGAACGCTACTCCGTCACGATCTCGGAGTGGGAGGTCGAGGAGTATCTGCGGCTTTACTGACGGATGACGGACCACGAGACATTCGAACTGGGCGACGTCACGCTCCTGTCCGGCGCCATGCTCACGGCGGCGCGGCTTGCCTACAAGACCTACGGCAGGCTCAACCGGGCCGGCGACAACGCCGTTATCCTGCCGACATTCTACACCGGCACCCATGTCCGCAACGAAGGCTTCTTCGGCCCGGGACGGGCGATCGATCCGAACCGCCACTTCGTCGTCTCAATCAACATGTTCGGCAACGGGCTGTCCTCGTCGCCGTCGAACACGGCCGCGCCGGCCGACGGGCCCAGGTTTCCCGAGGTCACGCTCTGGGACAACGTCGCCTGCCAGCACCGGCTGGTCACCGAACGGCTTGGCGTGAGGCGCGTCGCCCTCGTCGTGGGCTGGTCCATGGCCGGGTGCCAGGCCTACCAGTGGGCGGCACAGTTCCCCGACATGGTGGACGCCATTCTGCCGTTCTGCGCCTCGGCGAAAACCTCGCCGCACAATCACGTCTTCCTCGAAGGCGTGAAGGCGGCGCTGCTCGCAGACGGCAATTTCCGGGACGGGGACTACGACACGCCGCCGGTGGCGGGCCTGAAGGCGTTCGGCCGGGTCTATGCCGGATGGGCGTTCTCGCAGACATTCTACCGCGACGGGCTCTACCGCCGGCTCGGCTACGGGAGCTCCGACGACCTGCTCGACGACTGGGCGCGAGACCACGCGGAGAACTGGGACGCCAATAACCTGCTCGCCAAGCTCAGGACCTGGCAACTCGGCGACATCAGCGCGAACCCGCTCTACAGCGGCGACTTCCACAAGGCGCTCGGTGCGATCACCGCCCGTGCGATCCTGCTGCCGTGCAGCGACGATCTCTACTTCCCGCCCGAGGACAACGCGCTGGAAGCCGAGCACATGCCGAATGCGGAACTGAAGGTGTTCGAGTCACCGTGGGGGCACTGCGTCGCGAGCCCCGGCAACGAACCCGCCTTCGCGGCGTTTCTCGACGACTGCATCTCGTCCCTGCTCACGCCCGGGTGATCCACCGCGCTCCAGGACCGGCGCACCGGCGAAGTTTGGCTCCCAGCCCGGCGGCGGTTACGCGGGATCCGACGCGAGTTCGGCGACGATAGCGTTGAGGACCGGCCAGCCTTCGGGGGTCGCGCGCAGGCGGGTGTTGCCGAGACGCTCGACCAGGCCCGCATCCTCGAGGGCGGCCACCCTGCCCGCGTCCGGCATGTGCCCGGCCAGCGCTTCGTAGCGAACGAGATCGACACCGTCGCGCAGGCGCAGGCCCATGAGCAGGCATTCGTCGGCCTGTTCGCGCGCCGACAGCGTCTCCTGCGCCACGGTCCCGCTGCCGGTTCGGGCGACCCGGTCGAGCCAGGCTTCGGGACTGCGTTCGGCGACGATGGCGTGGCGCGCGCCGTCGCGGTCGATGCGGGCATGGGCCCCGGGCCCGACGCCGGCATATTCGCCATAGGCCCAGTAGACCAGGTTGTGGCGGCATTCCGCCCCGGGCCGTGCGTGGTTGGAGATCTCGTAGGCCGGCAGCCCGGCCCGTGCACAGATGTCCCGGGTGACGTCATAGAGCTCGCGGGCACGGTCGTCGTCGGGGACCGCGAGACGGCCCATGCGATGCAGATCGGCGAAGCGGGTGCCGGGTTCGATGGTGAGCTGGTAGAGCGACAGGTGATCGATCGCCATGTCGAGGGCCGCCGCCAGTTCCGTCTGCCACGCGGCCGTTTCCTGGCCAGGGCGGGCATAGATGAGGTCGAAGGACACCCGGTCGAACTGCTTACGCGCGATGTCGAAGGCCGCCCTCGCCTCGTCTGCGGTGTGGGTGCGGCCGAGAAAGGCGAGCGCCCGGTCATTGAGCGACTGGACGCCCATGGAGACGCGATTGACACCGGCGGCGCGGTAGCCGGCGAACCGGCCGGCCTCGACGCTTGTCGGGTTGGCCTCGAGTGTCACTTCCGTGTCCGGGGCGCATGCCCAAAGGCTGCCGATCGCCTCCAGGACGCGGGCGACCGTTTCCGGCTCCATGAGAGACGGCGTGCCGCCACCGAAGAAGACGCTCTCGACGGTCCTGCCGGGCGCAAGCTCCGCGAAATGTTCCAGTTCACGCGCAAGAGCGTCCGCCCAAGCGCCCTGGTCGGGGGCTTCGTGGCGGACATGGGAATTGAAGTCGCAATAGGGACACTTGGCCTTGCAGAACGGCCAGTGGACGTAGACCCCGAACGCCGGGACGGCCAGGGCTGAACCGGGGGATGGCGTACGACGTGCCGGCGCTTCAGGCATCTTCCCCGGCGTCGCGGAGACAGGCCTCCACCATGAGCGCGAAGGCGCGTGCCCGGTGGGACATGGCGTGCTTGTCCGCCGGCTCCATCTCGCCGAACGTGACGTCGTGGCCGTGAGGCTGGAACGCCGGATCGTATCCGAAACCCCTGTCGCCGCGCGGCGGCCAGACCATCGTGCCTTCGACCGTGCCCTCGAAAACTTCCGCATGGCCGTCGGGCCAGGCGAGGCAGAGGGCGCAGACGAAATGGGCGCCCCGCTTGTCGGCCGTGCCGGCGCCGGCAGCCGAAAGCAGGTCTTCCACCTTTTGCATGGCGAGACCGAAATCCTTTTCCGGGCCGGCCCAGCGGGCGGAATAGATCCCGGGTTCACCGCCGAGCGCATCGACCGCGAGGCCGGAATCGTCGGAAAGGGCCACCAGGCCGGAGGCCTGCGCGGCGGCTTCGGCCTTCAGCCGGGCGTTGGCGGCGAAGGTCGTGCCGGTTTCCTCCGGCTCGGGCAGGCCGAGTTCGCCGGCTGAAACGGTGTCGAGGCCGAAGGGCTCGACGAGATCGGCGATCTCGCGGACCTTGCCCGGATTGTGGGTGGCGACGACGATGCGGCCCGCGCCCCGCAGGCTGCGCGCCATCAGCCGACCGCCATTTTCTGCAGGCCCACCAGCTCGGAAATGCCCTGCTTGGCGAGCCGCATGAGTTCGGCGAAGTTGTCTTCGGAGAAAGGCGCGCCTTCCGCCGTGCCCTGGATCTCGACGATGCCGCCGGACCCCGTCATGACGAAATTGGCGTCGGTGTCGGCGTCGGAATCCTCGGCATAGTCGAGGTCGGCCACGGGCGTGCCCCTGTAGATGCCGCAGGAGATCGCCGCCACGTGATCGATGAGCGGCTCGGCGGTGAGCATGTCGCGGGCCTTCATCCAGGCGATGCAGTCATGCAGGGCGACCCAGGCCCCCGTGATGGAGGCGGTGCGCGTGCCGCCGTCGGCCTGGATGACGTCGCAGTCGATGGAGATCTGGCGTTCGCCGAGTTTCTCCATGTCGACGACCGCGCGCAGGCTGCGGCCGATGAGGCGCTGGATCTCCTGGGTGCGGCCGGACTGCTTGCCGGCGGACGCCTCGCGGCGCATGCGGTCGCCGGTAGAGCGCGGCAGCATGCCGTACTCGGCGGTCACCCAGCCCTTGCCAGAATTGCGCATCCATGGCGGGACACGTTCCTCGAGGCTGGCCGTGCACAGGACATGGGTGTCCCCGCACTTGATGAAGCAGGATCCTTCGGCATGTTTGGAAAACCCGCGCTCGAGCGAGACGGCGCGGATTTCATCGGGCTGGCGGTTGGACGGGCGCATGGGGCACTCCTCGGGCGGCGCGGAAGGGGTTCGAATTCGCAAGGCCGCTTGATAGCGCGCCGCACCCGCAGGGTAAAGCGCTCAGACCCGGGTTCCCCGTTCCCGACGACGCGGCGGCCCGCCCGTCAGTTCAGGAGACCGGCCTCGAGGCTCTTCCTGATGTCGAACTTGTCGAGCACGCCGGCGATCGGGAATTCATCCGCCTGATCGAAACAGTCATCGTCGACACTGGCGGAAATGATATACGTCCGCGCGTCCTTTGAATGCGCCAGCACCGCGGGAAGGGTTTCCCTGAAATCGGCATGGGGTTTCAGGCGGTTGTCGAGAAAGATCGCATCGTACGCGCTCCCGGACAGGGCCGCCACGCCCTCGTCCAGGCTCGTGGCGACGTCAAGCCGGCATTCCTGCCCGAGCGTCTTGCGCAGGTAATACGCGAACAGGCTGTGCTCGTTCGGATCGTCGTCGATGAGAAGTATGGTCTTCATGGCTGGCGTTCCCCGCAGACTGGATTGCCAAGGTGATCAAGTCGTTGATTCGCGTGTCGAATCGCGGCCTGCTTACTGTGCAATGGAAATTATGGCAATCTGAAGCGCAGCGACCGTCGTAATATGCACGCATGACTATATATTCGTAGTCGTTAAGGGCATCTAAAGTTGAAAAAACCATTAGAAAAATTCATCGATATCGCGGATGAGATTCATGTTCCGATGTTCATCCTCGCGGTCGAAAACGACAACGTGTTGCGGTTTGCGAAACTCAATCAGGCGCACGAGCGGACGACCGACATGAAATCCGAGGACGTCGTCGGCAAGACCCTGCACGAGGTTTTTCCGGAGCGGGTCGCGGCCACGATCACGCGCAACCACTTGCACTGCATCAATACGCGCCAAGCCTATCACTACGAGGAAGTGCTCGAACTGAACAAGGGCGAGATCTGGTGGGAAACCACGTTGTCGCCGGTGATCGAAGATGGCGTCGTGGAGGGCATCGTCGGCATTGCGCTCGACAAGACCGCATCAAAACAGGTCGAAACGAACCTCGCCGACGTCATCCGCGAATTCAGCCGCATCAACAAGGACCTCAAGCTCCTGACGTCAACCACGGCTCACGACCTGCGCGGCCCCTTGCGGCAGGCGAAATTGATCTACGACCTGATATCGGAGGACTTCCAGGACCTGGGAGACAACAAGCTCGAACTGATCCGGACGGGCCAGTCTGTCGTGGACAAGGCGCTGGCGCTGATCGACACGCAGCTGAGCCATGTGTCCAGGACCTTCGATCTCGACAACAGCGCCTCGACGGTCGACATCGGACACTGGTGTTCCGACATCATCGCGATTCTCGACCCGCTGGCGAAGCTGCGGTTCAGCTATCCGGAAATGACGATCGAGTGCGAGAAATTCGTACTCGACATCGGGCTTCGCAACCTGATCGACAATGCGACGAAACACGCGCGCTCGGAAGTTCGCCTCGAGATCGAGGAAAGGCAGGACGGCCTCGTCATTTCAGTGGCGGATGACGGCCCCGGTTTCGCCGATCCGGCCTGCGAGATCGGGGAGGCCCCGCCCAGTGAACGCAAGCCCGGCGCGAGCAGCGGATTCGGGCTCACGACGACCCGCGATCTCATCGAGGCGCGGCGCGGCAAACTGTGGATCGACCCGCCTCGGATCGGCCCGACCGGCGCGACCATGTCTTTCTCGGTGCGCGGCCGCGTGATTTCGCGGGAGCCGGCCTGACAGGATTCCGGTCGGCGAAGACCGGCGCAAGACGGGACGGTCCGCCGGGAAGCGGGGCACCCCCGCCTCCCGCCTGTCGCTCACGCCGCTTCGGTCCAGGCGCCCGCGGCGGCGGCCCTCCGGCAGAACTCGGCGAAGCT
Source organism: Hyphomicrobiales bacterium (assembly GCA_965227875.1). Taxonomy (GTDB): domain Bacteria; phylum Pseudomonadota; class Alphaproteobacteria; order Rhizobiales; family JAJFHC01. The sequence continues at coordinate 2,060,186 of OZ245783.1, read as the reverse complement.
GCGCGGCTCGCGGCCGAGGGCCCGCTGGACGCCGTCACCCAGCCAGGCATTGTGGCGGTCGAGGGTCTCGCGGCAGACACCGGTGAAGACATCGGCGATGAACGTTCCCGCCATGGCGGACATCGCGGCGTGGAACGCGTCGAGCGAAATGGACTGATAGCGCACGGCCCGACCGGTGGCCGCCGAAAGTGCGTCCGTCATGTCCGCGAAGCCCAGAAGCTCCGGCCCGGTGATTTCGTAGAGCGCGCCGGAATGACGGTCGTCGGTGAGGGCCGCGACCGCGACATCCGCCAGATCTTCGATATCGACGATGGGTTCGCGCACGTCACCGGCCGGCATGGCCACGACGCCCTGGAGGACCGGGTCGCGGAGGTAACCTTCACTGAAGTTCTGGGCAAACCAGGACGCCCGCACCAGCGTGTGGTCGAGCCCGGACGTCCGGACGGTCTCCTCGCAGGCCTGCGCATGGGATTCGCCGCGGCCCGAAAGCAGGACGAGGCGACCGATATCCTTGGCCCGCGCCATGTCCACAAGCGCCTCGATCTTTTCGGAGGCGCCCGGAAAGGCGAGGTCGGGAAAGAAGGAGACATAGGCGGCGCCGACACCGTCAAGCGCTTCGGCCCATGTGTCCGGACGGTCCCAGTCGAAGGGGATCGCGGACCGGCGGGCGCCCCGGCGGACGGTGCGGCCCTGCGCCTCGAGACGTTCGGCGACGCGGCGGCCGGTCTTGCCGGTCGATCCGATGACCAGTATGGGGCGATCTTTCATGATGTTTCTCCTCGATCTGACAAGCCCGGGCGCAGTGGGACCGCCGCCTCGGCGCTTGCATGTCGCTTGACACCGTGTCAAGTTCATACCGGAGATAGGAAGAGGTTTACACTGTGTCAAGTGGCAATCCGGAAACCCGGAAGAAAATTCTCGATGCCGCGTGGACGCTGCTCGAGGCGGCAGGCGGGGGCGACGTGCGCATGAGCGACATCGCGCGGGAGGCAGGCGTGAGCCGCCAGGCGATCTACCTGCATTTTCCCGCGCGGGCCGAGCTGCTCGCCGCCACGACACGTCATATCGACGAGGTCAAGGACGTGGAGGGCCGCCTCGTCGAAAGCCGCACGGCCGCGACGGGCCGGCAGCGGCTGTCCGCCTTCATCGAGGCCTGGGGCAACTACCTCCCCGAGATCCACGGCGTCGCGACGGCGCTCATCAGGCTGAGTCCGGACGACGATGCGGCGCGGGAGGCCTGGGCCGACCGGCTGCGGGCGGTCCGGGACGGCTGCCGGGCGGCCATCGAAGCGCTGGAGAAGGACGGGGATCTTTCGCCGGCCTACACGGCCGTGCAGGCGACCGACCTTCTCTGCACCCTGCTGTCGGTGCAGGTCTGGGAACAGCTCACGGCCGGGTGCGGCTGGACCCAGGAGGCCTATGTGGAGGAAATGCAGAGCGTCGCGCGACGATTGCTGGTCGCGCACTGACAGCACGTTTCTCCGCGCCGCAGCCAGATTGACGACACGGGACCGCGAACCTAAATTCGCAACTGTCGGGGGACGTGACGAATATCTGCTTCGACAGACGCTCCAGAACTCCGGGTTTACCGATCGATGGACGACAGAATTTCGGCATTGAGCCAGCTCGACCTGCGGTCGAGAGACATCTTCCAGAGCCTCGTCGAGTGTTATCTCGATTCCGGGGCGCCGGTGGGCTCGCGCTCGATCAGCCGGCTGCTGCCGAACAGCCTGTCGCCGGCTTCGGTGCGCAACGTCATGTCAGACCTCGAGGCGCTCGGCCTCATCTATTCGCCGCATACCTCCGCCGGGCGCCTGCCGACGGAAACCGGCCTGCGCCTGTTCGTCGACGGGATGATGCAAGTGGGCGACCTTGCGGACGGGGAACGTTCGCACATCGAGAGCCAGATCGCGGCGAGCAACCGCGACCGGAGCCTCGAGGAGGTGCTGACGGAAGCGTCCAACATGCTGTCCGGCCTGAGCCAGTGCGCGGGCGTCGTGGTGACGCCCAAGGTCAACATGCGGCTCAAGCATATCGAGTTCGTGTCGCTGGAGCCGACCAAGGCGCTGGTCATCATGGTCGGCGAGGACGGCACGGTGGAGAACCGCGTGCTCGAACTGCCGCCCGGCCTGCCGCCGTCGACCCTGGTCGAGGCCTCCAACTACGTCAATGCCAGGCTCGCCGGGCGGACCATCGACGAGCTCCAGACGCTGGTGCGCAAGGAAGTGGAGATGAAGAGCAACGAGCTCGACGAACTGGCCAGCAAGGTCGTCGAGGCCGGTCTCGCCACGTGGTCGAGCGAGGAGGACGACGCCAAGACGCTGATCGTGCGCGGCCGGTCGAACCTCCTGGAAGACGTCAGCGCCGTGGAGGACCTGGAACGCATCCGGCACCTGTTCGACGACCTCGAGAGCAAGCGCGAGCTGATCCGCCTGCTCGGCCTGGCGGAAGACGCGGAAGGCGTGCGCATCTTCATCGGTTCGGAGAACAAGCTCTTCTCCCTGTCAGGGTCCTCGCTCATCCTTTCGCCCTACCGGGATTCGCAGAAGAAGATCGTCGGCGTGCTCGGCGTCATCGGGCCGACGCGGCTCAACTACGCCCGGATCATTCCCATGGTGGACTACACCGCACGGGTCGTCGGGCGCATCCTGACTTGATTTTTTGACGCCAAGGGCTGATATCCAAGCCAAACCCATTCATCACGAAGACAGTGCGACCATGAACGAGAACGGCAAGACGACCGAAGAAACGCCATGGGCCGAGCCCGAAACGAACGCCTCCGGAACCGATGCGGGTCCTCAGAACACGGACGATGCGTCGGCTGAAACCGCCGCGGCGGAACAGGCCTCCGAGGGCGGCGACGCCAGCGAGGAAATCGAGGCCCTGAAGGCGGAAAACGCCGACCTGCGCGACAAGCTGCTGCGCACCGTGGCGGAAATGGAGAACCTGCGCCGGCGCACGGACCGGGAAAAGCAGGACACGGGCAAATACGCCATCAGCAAGTTCGCCGGCGACGTGCTGTCGGTCGGCGACAACCTGACGCGGGCCCTGGCCAGCATCAACGACGAAGCCCGCGCGGAAGGCGGCGAGAGCCTGAAGACCCTGATCGAGGGCGTGGAAATGACCGAGCGCGAGCTGCAGAACGTGCTGTCGCGCCATGGCATCGCCCGGCTCGATCCCAAGGGCGAGAAGTTCGACCCCAACGTGCACCAGGCGATGTTCGAGATCGAGAATCCCGACGTCCCCTCCGGCACGGTGGTCGAGGTGGTCCAGGCGGGATACGTCATCGCGGAACGCTGCCTGAGGCCGGCGCTCGTGGGCGTCTCCAAGGGCGGCGCGAAGGCCGCGCCCGCCAGGCCGGATGCAGACGCGGAAACCGACACCGCCCCGGACGCCCAGGCCTACTCGGAGTCCGCGGAGACCACGCAGCCCGAGACCTCCTCCGGCCACACCGTCGACAAAAGCGCCTGACGCGCTGGATCCTGACTTTCGTCAGGATTTCGGGGGAGAGTGAAGAGTTTGGTATGGCGCTCCGGACTTCGGCGGAGAGCCTGCGCTTCAGGGAAGAGTCGTTGTCGCGGTAGGATCCTCAGGGCTCCGGTAGCTCTCAGGACTCCGGCGAGCCGACTGGACGTCCGAGAATCGCCAGCCCCACCAAGACCCCCCGAATTGCCGGCGAAAGCCGGCATCCAGCGTAGGGTTGTCAAGTTCATCGTCGGCACGCGAGCCTCTGGTGGTAGTGGCACACGGATACGGAACCGTGAGTGCTTTTCCGGCGATTTCGGAAAACTCTGGATCGCAGGTCGCGTTCATCTAGACTGGGCGCCCGACGCATTCGTAAGCGCGAGGTTCTCCAGAGATGAGAATTGCTTTCCACAAGCCAGTGTCCTTCGCATGTCTCGCGGTCGTTTTCTCTTTGGGTACAATCGACGCCGCCATCGCGTCCTCTAAGGCTCAGGTTCAAGCCCTGCTCAAGGAACTCAACAAGACGATGCCGTGGGACAATGGCGGGATCATCGCGGAGCGTCTTACGCTCGATGGAAAAACGATCGTTTTCCGTATGAACACCGGCGGTAACTGGAGCCGGAAGAAGTACAGGTACATCTCTTCAAGCCAACGTGACAACGAGCGGCGGAAGTTCTGCGGTTTCCCACCTATGCGAGCTGCCCTGAAGGCTGGGTACACGCTGGGTATCCGGTTCTTCAACGCTGACGGAACAGAACTTGGCACGAACTACATCAAAGAAATGCAGTGTCCCTGATACCGGACGGTTGTGGCGGAAGACCACACAATAGAAGCCCGAGATCTCTGAGTCCTCACATTCGTCAGGAATTCGGTGGGAACGGTCAGGGATTCGGGGGCTCGATGTTCCCGGTCCATCGTTTTCGCCGGGCGTGACCCGGCGATCCAGCCACGGGTACGGTGGCGCTGTGTGGCTTGGATACGCGGGTCGAGCCCGCGCAAAGCAGCTGAAGGTCAGTCGAAAATGGATCCGGTCGGCGCCCGGTCAATCATCTCCCGAACTGCCAGCGTGGACTGCCACCCGGAGTGGGCAGTTCGAGGAAGCTGGGTCGTGACTTTCGTCAGGACTTCGGAGAGAACCGGCAGGAATTAGGGGGAACCGCCAGCCCCACCAAGAACCCCCGAATTGCCGGCGAAAGCCGGTATCCAGAGCCACATCCCAGGCTGCACCACGCAGCTGGGTCCTGACTTTCGTCAGGACTTCGGTGAGAACCGGCAGGCACTAGGGGGAGTCGTCAGCACCTCCGGGAACACCCGAATTGCCGGCGAAAGCCGGCATCCAGAACCACGCCCTATGCTGCGACATGGGGCTGGGTCCTGACTTTCGTCAGGAATTCGGTAAGATCCTCAGGACTTCGGTTGGTCGTCAGAACTTCCGGTCACGCCGCGCCCTGGCGGGTTGCCGGGGGCGGTGACGCGGCGGAAGGTGAGGTTGATGCGTCCGCCGCCGTCGAGCAGGGTCGAGGAGCCTTCCAGAACGCGGTCGATGCCGTGATAGGCGTTGCGCGAGGCGCCCTGGAGCACCAGCGCGTCGCCCGAGGCGAGGCGGAAGGACCGCGTCGGGTCGCGGCGCGAGAGGCCGCCGATACGGAAGACGGCGGTGTCTCCGAGCGAGACGGACAGGACCGGCGGCGTGAGGTCCTCCTCGTCCTCGTCGCGATGCAATCCCATGCGGGCGCGGCCGCGATAGAGATTGACGAGGCAGCATTGGGGCGGATCCGTCCAGCCCGTCAGGTCCGACCAGGCAGTGAGCAGCATGTCCGGAATCGGCGGCCACGGGCGGCCTGTTTCGGGGTGTTCGGCCTGATAGCGGTAGCCCTGCCTGTCGGATACCCAGCCCAGCGGGCCGAGGCTCGTCATCTGCACCGAGAACGGCTTGCCCGTGCGCGGCATGACCGGCCGGAAGAACGGCGCCTGTGCCACGGCGTCGCGCAGGAGGCCGACGATGGCGCGCTGGGCGCCGGCATCGAACCACGCCGGCGCCAGCCTTAACGATTTGTTAACGCTATCGTCCATTGATCGCACCTGACAGGCCGTACCTACGCGAGATCCGCGATTTCGCGCACGAATCGGCCCAATTTATGTCCCGATTGCCTTGCAGCTTCGGACTACGGGACCTATATAAGCGGCGAACATCAATGTTCTCATTCAGGAAACCGATCCCCCGGCCCACAGGCTTGCGGGAAGTAAAGGGTGCTCCATCCGGGGGCCCGGAACGGTTTGCCGCAAAGAGAGGTATATAACATGTCAAAAGTCATTGGCATTGACCTTGGCACGACCAACTCCTGTGTCGCGGTCATGGATGGCTCCACTCCCAAAGTCATCGAAAACTCCGAAGGCGTGCGCACCACGCCCTCCATGGTGGCCTTTACCGAGGACGGCGAACGCCTCGTCGGACAGCCGGCCAAGCGCCAGGCGGTCACCAACCCCGAAAACACGTTTTTCGCCATCAAGCGCCTCATCGGCCGGTCGTTCGACGACCCGACGACGAAGAAGGACAAGGACATGGTTCCTTACCAGATCGTCAAGGCCGACAGCGGCGACGCGTGGGTCGAAGCCCGCGGCGAAAAATATTCTCCTTCGCAGATTTCTGCCTTCATCCTGCAGAAGATGAAGGAAACGGCCGAGTCGTTCCTCGGCTCGCAGGTGACGCAGGCCGTGATCACCGTGCCGGCCTACTTCAACGACGCCCAGCGCCAGGCCACCAAGGACGCCGGCAAGATCGCCGGCCTCGAGGTCTTGCGCATCATCAACGAACCGACGGCGGCCGCCCTCGCCTACGGCCTCGACAAGAACGACGGCAAGACCATCGCCGTCTATGACCTTGGCGGCGGCACGTTCGACGTCTCGATCCTCGAGATCGGCGACGGCGTCTTCGAGGTGAAGTCCACCAACGGCGACACCTTCCTCGGCGGCGAGGACTTCGATATTCGCCTGGTCGACTACCTGGCCGACGAGTTCAAGAAGGATAACGGCATCGATCTGCGCGGCGACAAGCTCGCCCTGCAACGCCTGAAGGAAGCCGCGGAAAAAGCCAAGATCGAGCTGTCCTCGGCCCAGCAGACGGAAGTCAACCTGCCGTTCATCACCGCCGACCAGTCCGGTCCCAAGCACCTGACGATGAAGCTGACCCGGTCCAAGCTGGAAAGCCTGGTGGAAGACCTGATCGCGCGCACCGTCGGCCCGTGCAAGGCCGCACTCAAGGACGCCGGCCTGCAGGCGGGCGAGATCGACGAGGTCGTTCTCGTCGGCGGCATGACCCGCATGCCCAAGATCCGCGAGACGGTGCAGAACTTCTTCGGCAAGGAGCCGAACATGAGCGTCAACCCGGACGAGGTCGTCGCCATGGGCGCGGCGATCCAGGCCGGTGTGCTGCAGGGCGACGTCAAGGACGTGCTGCTGCTCGACGTGACCCCGCTCTCGCTGGGCATCGAGACGCTCGGCGGGGTGTTCACCCGCCTGATCGACCGCAACACGACGATCCCGACCAAGAAGTCCCAGGTCTTCTCCACGGCGGAGGACAACCAGAACGCCGTGACGATCCGGGTCTTCCAGGGCGAGCGCGAAATGGCGGCGGACAACAAGCTGCTCGGCCAGTTCGACCTCGTGGGCATTCCGCCCGCGCCGCGCGGCGTGCCGCAGATCGAGGTCGCCTTCGACATCGACGCCAACGGCATCGTCAACGTGTCGGCCACCGACAAGGCCACGGGCAAGGAGCAGAACATCCGCATCCAGGCCTCGGGCGGGCTGAGCGACGACGACATCGAGAAGATGGTCAAGGACGCCGAGTCCCACGCCGAAGACGACAAGAAGCGCCGTGAACTGGTGGAAGCGAAAAACCAGGGCGAGGCTCTCGTCCATTCCACCGAGAAGACGCTGTCCGAACTCGGCGACAAGGTGGCGGACGCCGACAAGAGCGTGATCGAATCGGCAGTGGCCGACCTCAAGACCGCGCTCGAGGGCGAGGACGCCGACGCCATCAAGGCCAAGTCCGAAACACTGGCGCAGGCCTCGATGAAACTCGGCGAGGCCATGTACCAGAACGCCGATGGCGCCGAGGGCGAAACCGGCGGCGAGGACGGCCAGGCCTCCTCCGGCGACGACGATGTCGTGGATGCCGATTTCGAGGAAGTGGACGACGACAGCAAGAAGTCCGCTTGACCCCTTCCCGACGGATCTTCGAAGGGAACGGGCAGTGAATCGGTCTTTCGACAATGACAACGAAACGGCCCGGGATCGCTTGCGGTCCCGGGTCGCGTTTGCGCACGGGGGGCGCTGAGCCATGTCCAAGCGCGACTTCTACGAAGTCCTCGGCGTCGACAGGGGTGCGGACGACAAGGCGCTCAAGAGCGCTTTCCGGAAGCTCGCCATGCAGTTCCACCCGGACCGAAATCCCGGGGACGAGGAAGCCGAGCGCAAGTTCAAGGAAATCAACGAAGCCTACGACGCGCTGAAAGACCCGCAGACGCGGGCGGCCTACGACCAGTTCGGCCATGCCGCCTTCGAACAGGGCGGTTTCGGCGGCGGGCGCGGCGGACCGGGCTTCGGTCCGGACTTCTCGAGCTCCATGTCGGACATTTTCGACGACCTCTTCGGCGACTTCATGGGCCGCCGGGGCGGCGGCGGAAACCGGCGCGAGCGCGGCGCGGACCTGCGCTACAACATGGAGATCACGCTCGAGGAGGCCTACCAGGGCAAGTCCGCGCAGATCCGCGTTCCCACGAGCGTGACCTGCGAGGACTGCGACGGCTCCGGCGCCAAGGCCGGCACCACGCCCGACAACTGCAGCACCTGCGGCGGCGTCGGGAAGGTTCGCGCCAGCCAGGGCTTCTTCACCATAGAACGGACCTGCCCGACCTGCCAGGGACGCGGCGAGGTGATCACCGATCCCTGCGGGTCCTGCGGCGGCATCGGCCGGGTGACCCGGGAGCGCACGCTGTCGGTGAACATCCCCGCCGGCGTCGAGGAAGGCACCCGCATCAGGCTCGCGGGCGAAGGCGAGGCCGGCGGCCGGGGCGGGCCGGCGGGCGATCTCTACATCTTCCTGTCCATCCAGCCCAACGAGTTCTTCCAGCGCGACGGCGCGGACCTGTTCTGCCGCGTGCCGCTGTCGATGACAACGGCCGCGCTCGGCGGCGATATCGAGGTCCCCACGATCGACGGCGGGCGGGCCAGGGTGAAGGTGCCGGACGGCACCCAGTCCGGGCGCCAGTTTCGCCTGCGCGGCAAGGGCATGCCGGTGCTGCGGTCCAAGCAGCAGGGCGACCTTTTCATCCAGGTCACGGTGGAAACGCCGGTCAACCTGTCGAAGAAGCAGAAGCAGCTGCTCAAGGAATTCGAGCAGGCGTCGGAGGACCGCAACAATCCCGAGTCGTCGAGTTTCTTCTCACGCGTCAAGGAGTTCTGGGACGGCCTCGGCGAGTAACCTTCCGCCAGACAAAAGGAGTGCGACATGGGTTCACCCGCCAGGATACTGGTCTTCTCGGGCAGTACGCGAACCGGGTCCTACAACAGGAAACTGGCCGAGAACGCCGCCCGTATGCTGAAGGAGGCGGGCGCCGAGGTGACGCGGCTCAATCTCGCGGACTACCCCATCCCGCTCTATGACGGCGACCTCGAAAAGGCGCACGGCCTTCCCGAGAACGCCGCGAAGCTCCAGCATATGTTCACCGAACATGACGGGTTCTTCATCGCCTGCCCGGAATATAACGGGCTGATCACCCCGCTCCTCAAGAACACGATCGACTGGCTCACCCGTCCGGGTGCGGAGGGTACGGCACCCCTTCGCGACAAGGCAGCCGGTCTTGGGGCGGCCTCCCCCGGCGCGCTCGGCGGCATACGCGGGCTTGTCACGGTGCGCATGCTGCTCAACAATCTGCTGGTCCATGTCGTCCCGCACCAGGTCGCGGTCTCGCGGGCGGCCGACGCCTTCGACGACAATGACTTGCTGGTCGACGAAATGCCGCGCAAGCTGCTCGGCAATACGGTCGAGGCGCTGGTCCGGGCCGCGGAATCGCTGGGCACAGCGCGCACGTGAACGAGAATGAGAAACGGGAGGGAAACACGATGAAAGGCTACTGGGTCGCACATGTGACGGTCACCAATCCGGACCCCTACAAGCTTTACGCCGACGGCGCGTCCGAGGCGTTCCGGAAGTTCAACGCCAAGGTGCTCGCCCGCGGCGGACAGTGCACCCAGCTGGAGGGCGAGGGGCACGCGAGAAACGTGGTCATCGAGTTTCCGTCCTATGCGGACGCGCTGGCCTGCTACAATTCGGATGAGTATCAGGCGGCGAAGAAACACCGCGACGGCAACGGCATCGCAAGCATCGTGATCGTCGAAGGCGTCTGAACCGAACGCGCTGCGCCAGTCCGGCAGGACCGGCCGCAGCCAATCCCGAGGAGGGTTTCAGCTTGAAAGGTTACTGGATTGCCCGGGTCGACGTGCACGACCCGGAAGCCTACAAGGACTATGTCGACGCCAACGCGGAACCCTTCGCGGCGTTCGGCGCCCGGTTTCTGGTGCGCGGCGGTGCGTTCGAGGCCCCGGAAGGCACGGCGCGCCAGCGCAACGTGGTGCTCGAATTCGCAGACTACGACACCGCGCTGGCCTGCTACCGGTCGGACGGCTACCAGAAGGCCAAGGCCCTGCGCACCGTGGCCGGTGACGGCGACCTCGTGATCATCGAGGGCATGGACGGCGCCGGCGGGCGGGAGAACATGGGCTACTGGATCGGCCGCATGGACGTGCACGACCCGGAAAAATACAAGGACTATGTGGCCGCCGATGCCGCCCCGCTCGCCGAGTACGACGCGGAGTTCCTGGTGCGCGGCGGTCGCTTCGAATGCGTCGAGGGCTCCACCCGGTCCCGCCACGTGTTGATCGGCTTCAGGGATTTCGAAACCGCCAAGGCCTGCTACCACTCGCCGGGCTACCAGGCGGCGCGGGAACACCGGCTGGGCGCGGCGGACGCCGATTTCGTGCTCATCGAGGGATACGATCCCGCATGACGGTCTCGAACGCCGCGGAGCTGGAGCAGCTGAAGGCGATTGGCCGGATCGTCGCGCGGGTGCTGGAGTCCATGGGCAAGGCCATCGAGCCCGGAATGACCACGCTGGAACTGGACCAGCTCGGCGAGCGCCTGCTGGAAGACCAGGGCGCACGCTCCGCACCGCGGGTGATGTACGATTTTCCCGGGGCGACCTGCATCAGCGTCAACGAGGAAGTCGCCCACGGCATCCCGGGCGACCGGGTGATCGAGGCGGGCGACCTCGTCAATATCGACGTGTCGGCGGAGAAGGACGGCTTCTATTCCGACACCGGGGCCAGTTTCGCCGTGCCGCCGGTGTCCAACCGCATCGAGGCCCTGTGCCGCGACGGCAAGCGCGCCATGTGGGAAGGCATTCGCGGCGTCAAGCCGGGCGGGCGCCTCAATGAGATCGGGCGGCGGATCGAGACCTTCGCGCGCCGCCGCGACTATTCGCTGATCCGTAACCTCGCAAGCCACGGCGTCGGACGCTCCCTGCACGAGGAACCCAAGGAGATCGCCACCTGGGACGAACCGGGCGACACGCGCATCATCCGGGAAGGTTCGGTGTTCACGGTCGAACCCTTCCTGTCGACCGGTGCCGAATGGGTCGAACAGGCCGACGACGGCTGGACGCTCTTCAGCGATACCGGCCACCTCACGGTCCAGTACGAACACACGCTTGTGGCGACCCGGCGCGGCCCGCTCGTCCTCACGACGGTGAACTGAGCGCCAGCGTTCCCCTCATTTGCCAGCGGAACGAGCGTGAGCCTGCCTTCACCCGCTGCGTCTGCTGCTGGATACGCGGGTCACGCCCGCGCAAGGCGAAGACATCGGCAGAGTGTCCGGCCAACGGGTCCCGGATCGGTGTCCGGGACTTCGAGGCGTTCACAGCTGATCGACCTCACGTGTCCCGGAAGCCCGCAGGGCTGTCCGGGACCGTTCCATACTCGGGCCTGAGTTCCTGATGGACGTGGACTTGCAGCTCTCACGACGGTGAACTGAACACCGAGGTTCCACTTATACGCCGGCGCAACGAGCGTGACCTTGCCGCCTGCCGCTGGATACGCGGGTCAAGCCCGCGCAAGGCGAAGACATCGACGGAGTGTCCGGTCCATGGGTCCCGGATCGGTGTCCGGGACTTCGAGGCGTTCACATCCCGTCGACCTCACGTATCCCGGAAGCCCGCAGGGCTGTCCGGGACCGTTCCATACTCGGGCTTGAGTTCCTGATGGACGTTGTTTTGCGGCTCTCACGACGGTGAACTGAACACCGAGGTTCCATTGATACGCCGGCGCAACGAGCGTGACCTTGCCGCCTGCCGCTGGATACGCGGGTCAAGCCCGCGCAAGGCGGAGATGTCGGCGGAGTGTCCGGTCGATGGGTCCCGGATCGGTGTCGGGGACTTCGAGGCGTTCAAACCAATCAGCCCCACGTTTCACGAATGAGTGCCCGGGACTGGGGGACGTTCACAACTCATCGGCGTCACGTGTCCCGGAAGCCTGCAGGGCTGTCCGGGACCGTTCCATACTCAGGCCTGAACGCCTGCCCGCCGCGGCCTAGCCGCTCGGCCAGACCGGGGACACGACAGGAAGGGGCTTTTGCTTTTCCTGCGGAGCCGGGGCTGGTATATCCGGCGCCATGCTGGACACCGTGAGGACCTGCGGACAATGACGGACATGAAACTGGCGATCGTGGGCGCGGGCGGGCGCATGGGGCGGGTGCTGACGCGCATCGTGCACGAGACCGACGGGTGCGCCGTGATCGGCGGCGTCGAGGCGGAGGGTTCGGTCTTTCTCGGCAAGGACATGGGCGAGCTCGCCGGCGTCGGCAGCCTCGGGCTTGCGGTTTCGGACGACCCGCTGGAGGTCTTCGTCAAGGCCGACGGTGTGCTCGACTTCACCCGGCCGGCGGCGACGGTGGGTTTCGCGGATATCGCGGCGCAGGCGCGCATCGTCCACGTCATCGGAACGACCGGTTGCAGCGCCGACGACGACGCGCGCATCAGGGCGGCGAGCCGGCACGCGACCATCGTCAAGTCCGGCAACATGAGCCTCGGCGTCAACCTGCTGGCCGCGCTGACACGCAAGGTGGCGGCGACGCTCGGCGAGGAATTCGACATCGAGGTGCTCGAGATGCACCACCGCCACAAGGTCGACGCCCCGTCGGGCACCGCGCTTCTTCTCGGCGAAGCGGCGGCCGAGGGACGCGACATCGACCTGGACGAACATTCCGTGCGGACGCGCGACGGGCATACCGGCGCGCGGCGGCCGGGCGACATCGGCTTCGCGACCCTGCGCGGCGGTTCCGTGGTGGGCGAGCACACGGTGATGTTCTCCGGCGAGGCCGAACGCATCGAGCTGACCCACCGGGCCGGCAACCGGGACCTGTTCGGCCACGGCGCGGTGCGGGCGGCCCTGTGGGCGCGCGGGCGCGGGCCGGGGCTCTTCTCCATGACCGACGTGCTCGGTCTCGACAATTTCTGAAGCAAGCGAAGACAAGGGATCACGACGCGGCATGACCAGCACACTGGTACTCGTCCGGCACGGACAGAGCGAATGGAACCTCAAGAACCTGTTCACGGGCTGGAAGGACGTGGGCCTGACAGACAAGGGCGTGGCCGAGGCCACCGAGGCCGGACAGGCGCTCAAGGAGCGCGGCCTCGTGTTCGACATCGCCTTCACCAGCAAGCTCGAACGCGCCCAGCGCACCCTCGACATCATGCTCGAGCAACTGGGGCAGACCGGGCTCGAGACGCGCGAGAACCTGGCGCTCAACGAACGCGACTACGGTGACCTGACCGGCCTCAACAAGGACGACGCGCGGGCGAAATGGGGCGAGGAGCAGGTGCACATCTGGCGCCGGTCCTTCGACACCAACCCGCCCGGCGGCGAAAGCCTGAAGGACACGGCGGAGCGCGTCCTGCCCTACTACCGCTCCGACATCCTGCCGGAGATCAGGGCCGGTCGGACGATCCTCGTCTCCGCGCACGGCAATTCGCTGCGCGCGCTCGTCATGGAACTGGACGGGCTCGGACCGGACGAGATCGTCAAGGTGAACATCGCCACCGGTGCGCCGATGATCTACACGCTCGATGCGGACGGCAAGGTGACGGAGAAAGTCGACCTCGGCGCCGACCGCACCGACGCGCACTGATCGGGAACACAGGGAACACCACGGCGCCGCGCAGGGTCCATCCGGCACGGGCCCCCGTCCGGAACGGCCCCGGTCTTGCCTCGCGGCAAACCGGGGAACGGGGTTCTACCGATTCGGGGGCGAAACGATCGTGCAGCTGCCACCATCCGGAGCGCTTGCTGCTGGATGCGCGGGTCGAGCCCGCGCAAGACGGAGATGTCGGCAGAGTTTCCGGCCCATGGGTCCCGGATCGATGTCCGGGACTTCGGGAAGTTCACATTCCATCGATCTTACGTTTCCCGGAGAGCTGCGAGGCTCATCCGGGACCGATCCAAACTGCGGCGCCCGCTTCCAACGACCCCGGTCTTGCCTTGCGGCAAACCGGGGAACGGGATTCTACCGATTCGCCGGCGAAACGATCGCGCAGCTGCCATCAGCCGGAGCGCTTCCCGCTGGATGCGCGGGTTGAGCCCGCGCAAGACGAAGGTATCGGCAGAGTCTTCGGCCCATGGGTCCCGGATCTGTGTCCGGGACTTCGGGAAGTTCACATTCTATCGATCTTACGTTTCCCGGAGAGCCGCGAGGCTCATCCGGGACCGTTCCAAACTACGGCGCCCGCTTCCGACGACCCCGGTCTTGCCTCGCGGCAAACTGGGGAAGGGGCTTCTACCGATTCGGCGGCGAATTGATCGCAAACCTGACTTCACCCGGAACGCCTGCTGCTGGATGCGCGGGTCGAGCTCGCGCAAGACGAAGGCACCGGCAGAGTTTCCGGCCCATGGGTCCCGGATCGGTGTCCGGGACTTCGGGAAGTTCATAGCCGGTCATCCCACGTTAGCCGAAGCTGTGTCCAGGGACGCGGGGACGTATTCATCACACGTTTCCCGGAGAGCCCCGAGGCTCATCCGGGACCGTTCCAAACTGCGGCCCCGCTTCTGGCGGCCCCGGTCTTGCCTTGCGGCAAACCGGGGAACGGGATTCTACCGTTTCGCCGGCGAAATGATCGAGCAGCTGCCATCATCGGGAGCGCTTCCCACTGGATGCGCGGGTCGAGCCCGCGCAAGACGAAGGTATCGGCAGAGTCTTCGGCCCATGGGTCCCGGAGCGGTGTCCGGGACTTCGGGAAGTTCATAGCCGGTCAGCCCACGTTAGCCGAAGCTGTGTCCAGGGACGCGGGGACGTTTTCATCACACGTTTCCCGGAGAGCCGCGAGGCTCGTCCGGGACCGTTCCAAACTCCGGCCCCGCCCCCCGGCGGCCCCGGTTTCAGGACGGTTGCGGGAGGAGGCCGGATTCCCAGCCGATGATCGCCTGCTTGCGGGTGAGCCCCCAGTGATAGCCGCCGAGGGCGCCCGACTTGCGGAAGACGCGGTGGCAGGGGACGACGAAGGGGATCGGGTTGCGGCCGACCGCGCTGCCCACCGCGCGCACTGCACGGGGGTTGCCGATGTGGTTGGCGACGTCGCCATAGGAGGCGACCGCGCCCACGGGAATCCTGAGCAGGGTCTGCCAGACGGACACCTCGAAGTCGGAGCCGATCAGGACGATCTTGAGCGGCTTGTCGCGCGACCAGCCGGCCGGATCGAACGCCTTTGTCACGTAGGGACCCGTGCGGTCCGGCGCCTCGACGAACCGGGCCCGCGGCCAGCGGGCGGTCATGTCGGCCAGCGCCGCCGCGCGGGTGTCACCATCGCCGGTCTCCTCGGCGAAGCCGATGCCGGCAAGGCCGCGATCGGTTACGATCGCGACCACCGTGCCGAAGGGCGAGTCGTGAAAGCCGTAGGCCATCTCGAGCCCTTCCCCGCCGGTCTTGTAGTCGCCGGGCGTCATGGCCTCGTAGGACACGAAGAGATCGTGCAGCCGGCCCGGCCCCGACAGGCCGACCTCGTAGGTGGCGTCGAGCACGCTGGCGGACTGGCGCAGCATGGCCCGGGCGTTCTCGATGGTGATCGCCTGCACGAACTGCTTGGGACTGATGCCCGCCCAGCGGCTGAAGAGCTTCTGGAAATGCGCCGGGCTCAGGCCGACATGGCGGGCCACGTCCTCGAGCGGCGGATGGTCGCGCCAGTTCTGCGTGAGGTACTCGACCGCGCCGGCGACGCACGCATAGTCGGAACGTGGCGGCTCGGGCCTGTCGAGGATGACAGTGTTTTCCAGGGCGGGCATGGACATCATGATCTCGATCCGTTGCTGAAGTTCATTATGCCACACTAGGCGCGCGGCAAGGGTGCAACCACCCGTTTCATGTTCGGCTTTTCGGAGGAGAAGGCCCTCGCCCGCGAGGGCCGCGCCGGCGGGGCGAGACCGGAGGGAGTTGCTCAGGCAGAAGCGATGGCGGCGCGCAGGGCGCGGGCGAAATCACGCCGCTCATCCGCCGACAGAAAGGTGCCGACGGCGAGCCTGCGGCCATGGGAGGCGAGATAGAGCGGGCCGCAATCGTCCTCGCCCTCCTCCATCTCGATGCGCAGCCAGTATGGCTGGAACGTCCACTCGCGGACGCCGCCCTTGCGGTCCACGCGGCGCACCGTGACGGTCTCGTCGGTGACGTCCACGGTCTCGTGCATCAGCGCGGACCGGTAGTTCACCTTGAAGGCCCAGTAGACCAGGAGCACGTCGAGGCCGAGAAAGCCCAACACGGGCCAGGCGCCCAGGAAGAGGAAGAGGCAGCCGGAAATGAAGCTGATGCCGCCGATCAGCCCCATGACCACGAGGAAGCCCGTGGGTCCGAGGGAGCGGTGCGGCGTCAATACGGCCGAGAACTTGGGATCGGGCGCTGTCGCGACCCGCGGGACGGTCGTCATCTGTCTCCTTCCGGCACGAACAGGTCTTGGCTTATGCCGCCGGAACACTGATATTGGCGGATCTGGCCGTCCAGGCCAAGACCGGATTTCCGCCAACCACGCCGAACGGCATCGAGGTCACACCCGTGAACAAGGAGAATATCCACGAAATGTTCCGCCGGCTGGCGGAGGCCGATCCGGAGCCCGAGGGCGAACTCGACTACGTGAACCCGTTCACGCTGCTCGTCGCCGTGGTGCTCTCGGCACAGGCCACGGATGTAGGCGTCAACCGGGCGACCAAAGAGCTCTTCCGGATCGCCGACACGCCGGAGAAGATGCTGGCGCTCGGGGAGGCCGGCGTGCGCGAGCATATCAAGACCATCGGGCTTTACCGCAACAAGGCCAAGAACGTGATCGGGCTGTGCGAGAAGCTGATCCGGGACCACGGCAGCGAGGTGCCGCGCGACCGCGAGGCGCTCGAAGCGCTCCCCGGCGTCGGCCGCAAGACGGCGAACGTGGTGCTGAACATCGCCTTCGGCGTGCCGACCATCGCCGTGGACACGCATATCTTCCGCCTCGGCAACCGGCTCGGCATCGCCCGCGGCAAGACCCCGCTCGAGGTGGAGCGCAAGCTGGAGAAAAAGGTGCCGGAGGAATTCCGCCTCCACGCCCATCACTGGCTCATCCTGCACGGACGCTACGTCTGCAAGGCCCGCAAGCCCGACTGCCCCCGGTGCATCCTGCTCGACCTCTGCCCATTCAAGGGCAAGACGGTTTAGGACGGGGGGATGCAGGGACGGCACGCAAGTCGGGGCACGGCGATGGATCCTGACATACGACAGGAATTCGGGCGTGTTGGATGCCGGGGACCGAATTCCCGTCGAAAGACGGGATCCAGGAGACAGATCGAAGGGTCGAGAGATGGATCCTGACGTGCGTCAGGAATTCGGAGGAGTTGGATGCCGAGCACCGAATTCCCGTCGAAAGACGGGATCCAGGAGGCCGATCGCAGGGCCGAGTGATGGATCCTGACGTGCGTCAGGAATTCGGGCGAGTTGGACGCCGGGGACCGAATTCCCGTTGGAAGACGGGATCCAGGAGACGGATCGCAGGGCCGAGTGATGGATCCTGACTTGCGTCAGGAATGCGGCGTGTTGGATGCCGAGCACCGAATTCCCGTCGAAAGACGGGATCCAGGAGGCCGATCGCAGGGCTGAGTGATGGATCCTGACTTGCGTCAGGAATGCGGCGTGTTGGATGCCGGGGTCCGAATTCCCGTCGAAAGACGGGATCCAGGAAACAGATCGCAGGGCCGAGTGATGGATCCTGACGTGCGTCAGGAATGCGGGCGAGTTGGACGCCAGGAACCGAATTCCCGTCGAAAGACGGGATCCAGGAGACAGATCGAAGGGTCGAGAGATGGATCCTGACGTGCGTCAGGAATTCGGGGTAACTAGAGAGCCGGGGACCGAATTCCCGTCGAAAGACGGGATCCAGGAGACAGATCGAAGGGCCGAGTGATGGATCCTGACTTGCGTCAGGAATTCGGGGTAACTAGAGGGCCGGGGACCGAATTCCCGTCGAAAGACGGGACCCAGGAACCAGATCGCAGCGGCAGCAGTGCCTCAGTGCGCCTCGATGAGGCGGCGGCCGGCCGGGGCGTGGATGGTCTTGAAGATGTGGACCATGAAGGCCGTGGCGAAGAGCGGCACGAGGAGGTTGGCGAAGGGCACCATGACAAGGGCGGCGAGGAACATCCCGGCCATCAGGACCCGGGACGCGTTTTCCTTGCGCAGCGCCTTGGCGTCCTCGGGCGGCATGTGCCGCATGCCGACCATCTCGAAATACTCACGGCCGAGCAGGTACCCGTTGCCGAGGATGAAGGCGACGATGTTGACCACCGGGACCCAGGACACGAGCAGGACGAATATGTTCACCAGGATGAGCACGGTGGTGAACTTGAGCGCCACGCCCATGGACTGGAGGATCGGCATTTCGCGGCCGGGCGGGTCGGACGGGTAGTACTTGCCCTCCACGGCCTCGGCGACCTCGTCGAGGAACACGCCGGCGAAGAGACCGGTGATCGGGCCGATCAGGAACACCAGACCGATGATGACGCCGAGCCCCGCGATGACCGCGAGCATAGCGTCGACATAGGGCAGATCGGAAATGGTGAACTGGGCGAGCACGGCCTGAATGGCGGCGCCGACCACCACAAACAGCAGAACGGTGAGGCCGAGCGCCTTGAGGAGAACCATGCGGAAGGGCGGCGAGAACATCTGCTCGACCGCCCGGAAGGCTGCGGAGACCATGGGCCGGTGCATTCCCTGTATGAATGGACGATTTGTACATGAGGTAGGGTGTCGGGCGCCGGGAAACAAGGTGACGCGGTGCGGTATGGCGGATTTCCGCTGATTGGCATTGCCACTTGCGGCCCGGGGCCTGTAAAACCACCGCCAAACAGGAACCCACCCCTCCGGAGTACCCATCCCATGGCATATGAAGAAGTCGACGTTGTCGGCATCGGCAACGCGATCGTCGACGTGATTTCCCGGATCGAGGACAGCTTTCTCGACGAGCAGGGCATCGCCAAGGGCGCCATGCACCTGATCGACGAAGACCGGGCGACGTCGCTCTACGCCGCCATGGGACCGGCCGTCGAGATTTCCGGGGGTTCGGCGGCCAACACCATTGCCGGCGTCGCATCCTTCGCCGGCAAAGGCGCGTATATCGGCAAGGTCCGCGACGACCAGCTCGGCGACGTCTTCAGCCACGACATCCGCGCGGCCGGTGTCGACTTCTCCGTGCCGGCGGCGACCGAAGGGCCGGCGACGGCGCGCAGCATGATCCTGGTCAGCCCGGACGGCGAACGCACGATGAACACCTTTCTCGGCGCCTGCGTCGGGCTGGGCCCCGACGATGTCGACGAGGACCGCATCCGGACCGCCAAGGTGACCTACATGGAAGGTTACCTTTGGGATCCGGCGGAGGCCAAGAAGGCGTTTCTCAAGGCCGCGCAGATCGCCCATGACGCAAACCGCCAGGTGTCGCTCACCCTGTCGGACGCCTTCTGCGTCGACCGCTACCGCGACGAGTTCCGCAAGCTCGTGACCGAGGACATCGACATCCTGTTCGCAAACGAGGCGGAAATCTGCTCGCTCTACGAGACGGACACGTTCGACGAAGCCCTTCAGCACGTGCGCAGGGACTGCCGCATGGCCGCGCTGACCCGCAGCGAAAAGGGCTGCGTGATCGCCAGCGCCGACGAAGTGCATGTCGTCGACGCCGAACCGGTGGAAAAGGTGGTGGACGCAACCGGCGCGGGCGATCTCTTCGCCGCGGGTTTCCTGCACGGCCTGACGCGCGGGCGGCCGCTCGCCGAATGCGGCCGGCTCGGCGTGATCGCCGCGGCGGAGATCATCAGCCACATGGGCGCCCGGCCGGAGACCTCGCTGGCCGAGCTCGCCAGGGACGCGGGGCTTGCCTGAGCCTCATCCGGCGTCTGGCCGGCCGGCGACCGCTGCGCCGATGAGCGCGAAGGGCACGGGGATGACGATTCCGGCAACCGCCATCCAAAGCGGATGGGGGATCGCATGGAGCGTCCAGCCGGTGGCAGCCAGCAGCAGGAGCGCGACGAGGACGGCGGGCACACGGGTCGTGCCGCGCGCCACCTTCGTGGCGACATAACCGCCGCCGAACGCCCCGCAGGCCCAGCCGAGCACCACGAAGACGAGTGCGCCCGCGGGAAGCTCCGCAATGATCCCGGCCACGGCGGCGGGGTCGTCGAGATCGATCTCGGCGGGCGGCGGAAAGACCACGTGACCGACCGCCTCGACCACCGCCACGAGGGCGACGGCGGCGACGATGCCGGCGAGCGTGGCGGCAGCGGCCCTGAGCATCGCCACCCTCAAAGACCCGGGCCGTCCGGACCGGGCGACAGGTCCTGGCCGAAACAGACGATGTGGCCGTCGGGGTCGCGAATGTCGATCTCGCGGCAGCCATGCGGCATGTCCTCGGGTCCGCGATGGATCTCGACGCCGTTCGTCTCGAAACACCGGCGCACCGCCTCCACATCCTCGACATAGATATAGGCCGCCCAGTACTGGTTGAGCGGCACGTCGCGCATCTCGCGGGACTGGTCGAGGAAGAGCGTGACCGGCCCGTGACCAACGATGCAGAAACAGGGCGGCTCTCCCCACAGGTTGCCGGACGTGAAGCCGAGGCGTTCGGTGTAGAAGGCCCGCGACGCGAGCACGTCGCTCACTTCGAGAACCGCGGCGGAGCGCAGCATGGCGAACTTCCCGGACATCCTTCGCGCCTCCCCGATCGCGATGCAGTCGACACAGAGCGCAAACCCTCGCACCGGACGCAGACCGATGCAACATCCGCGGTACGACGCAGAGATGGATCCTGACGTTCGTCAGGAATTCGGGGGTGGTGAGTGGTGGAGTCGAATTCCCGTCGAAAGACGGGATCCAGAGGCAAACCGCAGCGCGTCGGGGTGGGTCCTGACGTTCGTCAGGAATTCGGCAGGTGGGGAGCGGTGGGCACCGAAGTCCCGTCGCAGGACGGGATCCAGAGGCAGGCCGCAGAGGCGTCGGGATGGATCCTGACTTTCGTCAGGAATGCGGGTGGTGGTGAGCGGCCGGGGCCGAATTCCCGTCGAAAGACGGGATCCAGGGGCAAGCCGCACGGCGGCGGGTGGCCGGTCAGAGCTTGCGCAGGGCGACGGCTTCGGTGTCGTGGTCGGCGCCCTTGCGCACGATGAGGTCGGCGCGCTGGCGGGTAGGGAGGACGTTTTCGCGCAGGTTCTTCAGGTTGATGCGTGTCCAGATGTCATTGGCCGTCGCCTCCGTCTCCTCGTCGGTCAGGTCGGCATAGCGCCGGAAGAAGGACTTGGGATCCTGGAAGGCGGTGTCGCGCAGGCGGAAGAAACGTTCCACGTACCAGCGGCGCAGCACGTCCTCGTCGGCATCGATATAGACCGAAAAGTCGAAGAAGTCCGAGACGTAGGGAATCGCCTTGCCGTCCTTCGGCGGCCGGCCGGTCTGCAGCACGTTGAGGCCCTCGACGATGAGGATGTCGGGACGGTCGACCTTGACCGTGACGTCGGGCAGGACGTTGTAGGTGAGGTGCGAGTAGACCGGCGCCTCGACATTTCGGCGTCCCGCCTTGATGTCGGACAGGAAGCGCAGAAGGCGCGGCAGGTCGTAGCTTTCCGGGAACCCCTTGCGGTCCATGAGATCCTGTTCAATCAGGACCTCGTTGGGCAGGAGAAACCCGTCCGTGGTGACGAGATCGACCTTGGGATGGTCCGGCCAGCGGGCCAGCAACGCACGCAACAGGCGTGCGGTCGTGCTCTTGCCGACGGCGACCGATCCCGCGAGCCCGATGATATAGGGCACCTTCTGGTCGGCGTAACCGAGGAACTCCTGGGTCGCGGAAAACAGCTTCTGGGTGGCGGCGACATAGAGGTTGAGCAGGCGCGACATGGGCAGGTAGACGCGGATGACTTCGTCCATGGAGACCGGCTCGTTCAGGCCCTGGAGACGGTCGACCTCGTCCTCCGACAGGGTCAGCGGTGTGTCGGCGCGGAGGTTGGCCCAGTCTTCGCGGTTGAAGATGCGGTAGGGCGAAAGCGCCCCGTTCAGGTCAGTCTTGTTCAGTTCGTCTGCGGAAAACATGGCCTATGACCGCTTGCGCGCGGCTTTCTCCTCAAGTCCGCCCGTGCCTTCGCGGCGTCTCAGTTCGGCGAAGGCGTCGTCGATGTCGAGGTCGAGAGACCGGTAGAGCACGAGCAGGTGATAGAGCAGGTCGGCGGTTTCCGTCACCACCGCGCGGCGGTCGCCGGAACAAGCAGCAATGACCGTCTCCACGGCTTCCTCGCCCAGCTTCTGCGCGCATTTGGGCGTGCCCGCATGGAGCAGCTTCGCCGTGTAGGACGTCCCCGCCGACGCGTCGGCAGCACGTTCGGCAATGGTCGCGGCCAGCTGGCTCAGCACCTCTGGACCGGCCTGTCCGGGCTCGTCCGCCATATCCCCATCCGTCATGTTCGCGCCCCGATACGCTGTCTTATACCCGTCATGCGGGCAGAACCATACGACGTTTTCCCTAGGGTAAACCCCGGCCGCAAGGACCGGGATCCCCGCCGTCTACTCCTGGTCGGAGGGATCGTGCCGGACGGGAATACCCGCCGCGGCCATGTGTTGCTTCGCCTCGCCGATCGAGAACTCGCCGAAATGAAAGATCGACGCGGCCAGCACGGCGCTGGCGCGGCCGTCGCGGATACCGTCGACCAGATGATCGAGCGTGCCGACGCCGCCGCTGGCGATGACGGGCACGGGCACTGCGTCGCTGATGGCCCGCGTCAGCGCGAGGTCGAAGCCCGCCTTGGTGCCGTCCCGGTCCATGGAGGTAAGCAGGATCTCCCCTGCCCCGCGCGCCACCACGTCGCGGGCGAACTCGATGGCATCGATGCCGGTCGGTTCACGCCCGCCATGGGTGAAGATCTCCCAACGGTCCGGTTCGCCCGCGCCGGACACTCGCTTGGCGTCGATGGCGACGACGATGCACTGGCTGCCGAACTTTTCCGAGGCCCGGTTGACAAAGTCGCGGTCGCGCACGGCGGCGGTGTTGATTGAGACCTTGTCGGCGCCGGCCAGCAAAAGGTTGCGGACGTCTTCGACGGTACGGACGCCGCCACCCACGGTGAGCGGCATGAAACAATGTTCGGCGGTGCGGCGGACCACGTCGAAAATGATGTCGCGTTTTTCGTGACTCGCCGTGATGTCGAGGAAACAGAGCTCGTCCGCACCCGCCGCGTCATAGGCCCGGGCGCTCTCGACCGGGTCACCGGCGTCGCGCAGGTCGACGAAGTTGACGCCCTTGACGACGCGGCCGTCCTTGACGTCGAGACAGGGGATGACGCGGGCCTTAAGCATCTCGGACCTCGCGGCGCGCGGCTTTCAGCCGGGCCAGGGCTTCGGCCGGGTCGATGCGTCCGTCATAGAGCGCACGGCCCGAGATGGCGCCCTCGAGAAGGGCGCTTTCCGGTTCGAGCAGACGGTCGATGTCTGCCATGGACGAGAGCCCACCGCTGGCGATCACGGGAACCGACGTCTGCCGGGCGAGCGCGACGGTCGCCTCCATGTTGAGGCCCTGGAGCACGCCGTCGCGGTCGATGTCGGTATAGATGACGGCGGCGACGCCGGCATCCTCGAACCGGGCGACCATTTCCGAGGCGGTCAGGTCCGAGGTCTCCGCCCAGCCCTCCACCGCGACACGGCCGCCGCGGGCGTCGAGACCGACGGCAATGCGTCCGGGATACTCCCTGCAGGCCCGCCGGACGAGGTCCGGGTCGCGGACCGCCGCGGTGCCGAGAATGACGCGCCGGATACCCTTGTCGAGCCACATGCCGATCGTCTCGAGGTCACGGATACCGCCGCCCAGCTGGGTGGGAAGATCGACCGCGGCGAGAATTGCATCGACCGCATCGCCGTTCACCGGCCGGCCTTCGAACGCCCCGTTGAGATCGACGAGATGGAGCCATTCGAACCCCTGGGACGCGAAGGCCCGGGCCTGTGCGGCGGGATCGTCGTTGAAGACGGTCGCCTGGTCCATGTCACCGCGCACGAGCCGCACGCAGTTGCCGTCCTTCAGGTCGATGGCGGGAAAGAGAATCATGTCACGGTGACCAGCGCAGGAAGTTCGAGATGAGGGCCAGGCCGAGGCGCTGGCTCTTTTCGGGATGAAACTGGGTGCCGAAGAGATTGTCGGCGGCGACGGCTGCGGTGACCGTGCCGCCATACCCGGTCGTCGCCACGACGCGGGCGGGATCTTCCGGCACGAAATGGAACCCGTGCACGAAATAGGCGTGAAGGCCGTCCGGTCCGGTCTCGATGCCTTCGAGCAGCGGATGCGGGTTTACGAGATCGAGCGTGTTCCAGCCCATGTGGGGAACCTTGAGATGCGGATCCTCGGGTTCGATCGCCCGGACCTCGCCGGGCAACCAGCCGAACCCTTCGGTCACGCCGAATTCGAGGCCGCGGCTCGCCATCAGCTGCATGCCCACGCAGATGCCGAGAAAGGGCACGGCGCGCCGGCGCACGGCGTCCTCAAGCGCCGGCCACAGCCCGTCGACGGCCATGACACCCGACCGGCAGTCGGCAAACGCGCCCACGCCGGGCAGAACGATGCGGTCGGCGCGTGCGATGAGATCCGGGTCGGCCGTGACTTGGATCGTCTCTTGCAGGGCGAGTTCGCGGGCGGACCGTTCGAACGCCTTGGCGGCGGACCGCAGGTTGCCGGAGCCGTAATCGATGATGGCGACGGTCATCGGGTCTTTTCCGGTCTCGGGAACAGGCCGATCACGTCGGTATCGCCCGGTGCAAATCCGGTCGGAGCGGGCCGTCGCGGCGCGGCGGGGACTTCGCCCGCACGCGGGCCGGATCGCCCGGACGGCGAGACGGACGTCCCGGCAATTTCGTCGAAGAAACGAAGTTCGGCCTCGGCGATGTTCCGTCCACTGACGATCCGGGCGATTTCGTAACCGTGACGCGCCAGCTTCCAGCGGCGCATGTCGTTGCCTTCGAAGGCGACGGCAAAGTTCACCACGAGACCCAGCACCAGGGCGATTGATCCGCCATTGGGCAATGCTTCTCTCGCGACGGCGATCACCACCGAGAGCGAAACGAAGATCGCGAGCGCGATCCAGAGCCGGTGCCAGACGAGCCAGATCAACGGAAAGAACAGCGCCCACCAGGCCAGTCCGTCGCGAATGAAGATCGCGCGCTCTGCAATGTCGCTCATGCCGGTCGTGCCGGCGGGAAGATGCACGGTATAGGTTTTCATGGCGCCATGGATCTCAGTCGCCGAGACGGCCCTTCGTCGAGGGGATGTCTTCGGCCTTGCGCGCGTCGATTTCGATCGCCTCGCGCAGCGCGCGGGCAAGAGCCTTGAAACAGGACTCGGCGATGTGATGGTTGTTCTCGCCGTAGAGCGTATCCACGTGCAGCGTGATGCCGGCGTTCTGGGCGAAGGCCTGGAAGAACTCCCGGAAGAGCTCCGTGTCCATGTCGCCGATCTTGGGCCGCGTGAACTCGACCGACCACACGAGGAAGGGGCGGCCGGAGATGTCGAGCGCGACGCGGCTCAGGGTCTCGTCCATGGGAAGATAGCAATGGGCATACCGGCGAATGCCGCGCATCTCACCGAGCGCCTTGCGGACCGCGAGGCCGAGAGCGATCCCGGTGTCCTCGGTCGTGTGATGCATGTCGATGTGCAGGTCGCCCTGCGCCCGTATGGTGATGTCGATCAGCGAGTGCCGCGACAGCTGTTCGAGCATGTGATCGAGAAACCCGATTCCGGTCTCGATGTCGTAGGCACCCGTTCCGTCGAGGTCGATCGCGACGGCGATCTCGGTCTCGTTGGTCCGGCGTTCCAGTTCCGCCTTGCGCATGCGCCAAAGCCTCCAGAGGCCGCTGCTCGCGCGGCCGATCCATCAAACGCGGGTCTTCTTATCAGGTCGACCGCGGGCTGACCAGCCGCCCGAAAGACGCACCCGGGACGAGCGGGCGGACGATTCAGCCCTTTTCTTTTGGCATGAGGTTTCATACATGTCTCGGGTCGCGGCTGGCGACGGTAAACGGAAAGAGACACGCGTGAACAGATCACAGATCGATCCCCAGGCGCCCTGGCACGGCACGACCATTCTCACCGTGCGCAAGAACGGCAAGGTGGTCATCGCCGGAGACGGTCAGGTGAGCTTCGGCGACACGGTGCTCAAGGGCAACGCGCGCAAGGTGCGCCCGCTGGGCGACGGCGGCGTGATCGCGGGTTTTGCCGGGGCAACCGCCGACGCGATGACGCTGTTCGAACGCCTTGAAGGCAAGCTCGAACAATATCCGGGCCAGCTCACGCGGGCCTGCGTCGAACTCGCCAAGGACTGGCGGACCGACCGGTACCTGCGCCGGCTCGAGGCGATGATGATCGTCGCCGACAGATCGGCAAGCCTGGTGCTGACCGGAACCGGCGACGTGCTCGAGCCGGAAGGCGGCGTGATCGGGATCGGGTCGGGCGGAAACTACGCGCTGGCCGCGGCCCGCGCCCTCGCCGATACGGACCTGGACGCGGAATCCATCGCGCGGCGCGCCATGAAGATCGCCGCCGACATCTGCGTCTATACGAACGAAAACCTCACCGTCGAAATCCTCAGCGAGTGACGGCCTCGCGAGGCCCGGCGGGCAATCATCCGAAAGACCCCGAATGACCGACTTCTCTCCCCGTGAGATCGTTTCCGAACTCGACCGGCACATTATCGGCCAGAAGGACGCAAAGCGGGCCGTCGCCATCGCGCTGCGCAACCGGTGGCGGCGCAAGCAGCTCGACGAGTCCCTGCGCGAGGAAGTCCTGCCGAAGAACATTCTCATGATCGGACCGACCGGCGTCGGCAAGACGGAGATCTCACGGCGGCTGGCGAAACTCGCCAATGCGCCCTTCATCAAGGTCGAGGCGACGAAGTTCACCGAGGTCGGTTATGTCGGCCGCGACGTGGAACAGATGATCCGCGACCTGGTCGAGGTCGCCATCGGCCTGGTGCGCACGGCCCGACGCAAGGAGGTCGAGGCGGCCGCCCACATCAACGCGGAAGAACGGGTGCTGAACGCCCTGGTCGGAGAGAACGCGAGCCAGTCGACGCGCGACTCTTTCCGCCGCAAGCTCCGCGACGGCGAACTCGACGACAAGGAAATCGAGGTCCAGGTCGCCGATACGAGCTCGGGCATGCCGAGCTTCGAGATCCCCGGCATGCCCGGTGCGCAGATGGGGATGATCAACCTGTCCGACATGTTCGGCAAGGCGTTCGGCGAGCGCACCAAGCAGCGCCGGCTGACCGTGCGCGAAAGCTACGACGTGCTGATCGCCGAGGAGTCCGACAAGCTGCTCGACGAGGAAGCGCTCATGACCGAGGCGGTCGAGCTCGCCGAAAACAACGGGATCGTCTTCCTCGACGAAATCGACAAGATCAGCGCCCGGTCCGAGCGGACCGGCGGCGACGTGAGCCGCGAGGGCGTGCAGCGCGATCTCCTGCCGCTCATCGAGGGCACGACCGTCAGCACCAAGTACGGACCGGTCAAGACCGACCACGTGCTGTTCATCGCGTCGGGCGCGTTCCACATCGCCAAGCCGTCGGATCTTCTGCCCGAACTCCAGGGTCGGCTGCCTATCCGCGTCGAGCTCCGCGCCCTCACCCGAGAGGATTTCCTCCGTATCCTGACGGAACCGGAAGCCAGCCTGATCAAGCAGTACAAGGCGCTGATGGCGACCGAAGACGTCACGCTCGAGTTCACCGAGGACGGGATCGACCGGATCGCGAGCCTGGCTGCAGAAATCAACGCCACCGTGGAGAATATCGGCGCCCGCAGGCTGCACACGGTCATGGAACGGGTGCTCGATGACATCAGCTTCGAGGCCACGGACCAGGCCGGGGAGACGCTGACCATCGACGCGCAGTATGTCGAGGATCACATCGGCGACCTGGCGCGCAACGCCGACCTTTCAAAATTCATCCTCTGACTGTCGACAGCTTTTCCACTGGTTCGCCTTGACTCGTTAACGCGGATCAGGTCACGCGGCGCAGCTCTATCCAGCGAGCGACACCCCACGAACGAACCCCCGCCAAAAGTCAGAATCCGCTATCCTCTGTCGCGGTTAGGTTTTGATACTTTTCCCGGCTGCATCCACAGGATCTCCACAAGTTTGTCACAGCCTGTGAACATGGAACGGGTCATCCGAACCGTCCCGATTGCGGCACGGCCAATGGGTCCTGACGTTCGTCAGGAATTCGGGGGGTGGGGAGCGATGAGGACCGAATTCCCGTCGAAAGACGGGATCCAGAAACAGACGCAGGGGCATCGGGATGGATCCTGACGTTCGTCAGGAATGCGGGGGGTGATGCCGCTCTGTCCGCGCCTGCCTTCGCGAATTGCCAGCGGAAGCCGGCATCCAGGAAAACAGAATGAGAATGTCCCGTTCGGCCTCAGGAATCTCCATTTGGGTCCTGACGTTCGTCAGGAATTCGGGGAGTGGGGAGCGATGAGGACCGAATTCCCGTCGAAAGACGGGATCCAGAAACAGACGCAGGGGCAGGGGCATCGGGATGGATCCTGACGTTCGTCAGGAATACGGGGGGTGGTGCCGCTCTGTCCACGCCTGCCTTCGCGACTTCCCAGCGGAAGCTGGCATCCAGCGAAACAGGGTGAGAAGGTTCCGTTCGGCATCAGGAATTTCCGTTTGGGTCCTGACGTTCGTCAGGACTTCGGGGGGTGGGGAGCGATGAGGACCGAATTCCCGTCGAAAGACGGGATCCAGAAACAGACGCAGGGGCAGGGGCATCGGGATGGATCCTGACGTTCGTCAGGACTGCGGGGGGTGGTGCCGCTCTGTCCACGCCTGCCTTCGCGAATTGCCAGCGGAAGCCGGCATCCAGGAAAACAGAATGAGAATGTCCCGTTCGGCCTCAGGAATCTCCATTTGGGTCCTGACGTTCGTCAGGAATTCGGGGGGTGGGGAGCGATGAGGACCGAATTCCCGTCGAAAGACGGGATCCAGAAACAGACGCAGGGGCATCGGGATGGATCCTGACGTTCGTCAGGAATGCGGGGGGTGGTGCCGCTCTGTCCATGCCTGCCTCCGCGAACTGCCAGCAGGAGCCGGCATCCAGGGAAACAGGATAAGTAGGTCCCGTTCGGCCTCAGGAATCTCCGTTCGGGTCTCAGGAATGCGGGGGGTGGGGAGCGATGAGGACCGGATTCCCGTCGAAAGACGGGATCCAGAAACAGACGCAGGGGCATCGGGATGGATCCTGACCTTCGTCAGGAATGCGGGGGGTGGTGCCGCTCTTTCCACGCCTGCCTTCGCGAATTGCCAGCGGAAGCGGGCATCCAGCGAAACAGGATGAGACGGTCCCGTTCGGCCTCAAGAGTCTCCACGTTTCGTCCCACGCTTATCCACATCTTCTCCACGCAGCATGTGGATAAGCGCCTGCAGGCGATCATGGTCGAGATCGGCGATACGTTCGGACAAAAGGTGGGCGAGTTCGGTCGCTTCGGGCGCCAGACCGGCGGTGTCGATGGTGATGCGCGGATGAGACCTGTTGGCGAGCCGGACGAGTTCCTCCGCCTCGTCCCAGATCAGATTGAAATAGGTGATCATGCGCTGGACGAGATACCAGCTCGGCCGGCTTCTGCGGCCGTGTTCCAGCGCCGACAGATAGGCGCTCGACACACCGACGGCTTCCGCCATGTCCTTCAGGGTGACCCCGTGCTCCGCGCGCAATTCGCGTATCCGCCGGCCGAACGGGGTCATTGGCGGACTGTGCGCTTGCGGCGCAGCCGCACGTAAAACGCGCCCCCGCCGCCGTGCCGCGGATGAGCGGGCTGATACCCGGCCACGAGCTGACGCATGTCGGGTTCGTCGAGCCACCCCGGCACGGCCTGGCGGAGGATGCCGGGACGTTCCGGGTCGTGAAACATGTCGCGGCCATGGAGGGTGTGCCGGCTGTACGGCGTCGCCCCCTTGCCGGTAATGACGAGAACGAGCCGGTGGCCGCGGGCATGGGCCGAATGGAGAAACCCGCGCAGGGCGACGTGGGCCTCGGCCCGGGTGTGGCCGTGCAGGTCCAGCCGGGCGTCGATCTCGGTCTTGCCGCGAGTCAGCCGCTGGCTCGTGCGGCGGTCGAGCCCGTTGACCGGTGGCGGCGTGC
Source organism: Hyphomicrobiales bacterium (assembly GCA_965227875.1). Taxonomy (GTDB): domain Bacteria; phylum Pseudomonadota; class Alphaproteobacteria; order Rhizobiales; family JAJFHC01. The sequence continues at coordinate 2,029,964 of OZ245783.1, read as the reverse complement.
CAGCCGGCGGCGCCGGCGTTGCGCGCGTTTTCGATTTCGGCCGGTGCTTCGGCGCAGGTGCGGGCGGGGCCTCCTGCTGCAGGGCGGCTTCGAAGGCGCTGGTATCGATGTCAGGACTCGCGTCCGGCGTCATGGCGGCGGACGACGTGTCGTGGCGCAGCGGTTCAACGGACTCCGTGACCCGGTTCCACAGTTCGGCTTCCTCTCCCGAAAGCGACCGCGGCGGCTTGCGGCCGGATTTCCGGCTCATCCGCCGCGCCCGGCTCTGACCGCCGAGACCTTGCGCGCAACCGAGACCGGAAGGAGGACGTGCATCCGTCCCCTGTTCTGCATGCGCCCGGCGATCTCGCCGGCGGCCTGCCCGGACCCCCAGAACACATCGCCGCGCACCGCGCCGCGGATCGCGGTGCCGGTATCCTGGGCGATCATCAGGCGCCGGAACGGTTCTACCGCGCCACCCGCCGCAGATGGCGCGGTCGTTTCCAGCCAGACCGGCGTGCCGTAGCCATGGACCTTTCCGTCGACGGCGAGGCTGCGACCGGGCGTCAGCGCAACGCCCTGCGCGCCGGGCGGCCCGAGGGACGGATCCGACCCGTCGAGACGCCGGAAGAAGATGTAGGACCGGTTGTGCCACATGACCTCGTCGGCCCGGGCCGGATTGTTTTCCAGCCACTGGCGTATCGTCTGCATCGAGATGCGGTCACGGGCGAGCGCACCGTTCTTCGCAAGCACACCGCCGATCGCCGTGTAGGGCAGGCCGGTCTTACCGGCAAACGCGACCCGCGTGACGCGCCCGTCGGGGAGACGGACACGCCCCGATCCCTGGATGTGCAGAAAGAACGCGTCCACCTTGCTGCGCAGATAGAGCACGGGTTCGACCTTGCCGCGCAGCGCGCCCTGGTCGATCTGCCGGCGTGTGTAGTACGGCAGGCCGCGGCCGTTGACGATACGTCCCCGGGGCAGCCCGCGCGCGTCCGGATGCCGCGGCAGGCCGGCGGGGAAGGCGACAAGGTCGGGCGGCCGGGGATAGAGCGGGACCGAGTAGACCGCGTTTCGGGTCAGGGACCCCGAGAGTTCAGGCTCGAAGTAACCGGTGAAGAGACCGTTGCGGTCGCCGCCGCCGTAGACCGGAACCGGCCTGAAATGGCGTTCGAAGAAGGTCCGCGCGGCGTCCCGGCCGGGTCTCGCCCCGAGCGTGGTCGCAGCCGCGCAGGCCGGGCGCCATTGCGACAAACGGCCTCCGGACTTACCCATCGCATGGCTGTCGCTCCTGGACTTGAGTTTCCGGCAGGACCGGACAAACGCCGCGAAAGCATCGCGGTGGTCGTCGTCGCGCCAGCCGTCGAGATCGGCGAAGGCGGGTACGGACGCGGTCGTCACGGGATCGGTCGGGGCCACGGCCGATGCGGTGACCTCGCCTCCGGAAGATGCGCGGGCGGTGTCGGAACCGACCGGAGGCGATTCCAGCAGTCCGGCCCTGCAGCCGGCGAGCAGCAGGCCCAGAGACACAAAGGTGATGGATGACAGGCCAGGCCGGTTGCCCCGCCCCCGGTATTCGCCGCGCGGTGTCACGACCGTCTAGTTGGCCGCTTCGGTGGCCACCAGTTGCCAGTTCGGATCGGACGATCCGACGTCGCGCATGAAGGTCCAGATGTCGACGACTTCGCGGACCCGGCGCGGGTCGCCGTCGATGACGTTGCCATCCGCATCCTTCGTGGCCGATATGAGTTCGCTGACGAACTTGACCGTGACGGATGCCTTGCGGTTCTTGAGGGAGGCCTCGATGAGGGTCGCCTTGTCGATGCCCACGAAACTGGATTCGACGGTTTCCCCGGCCTTCTGCCGCTGGGTGATCGCGGCGTCGAACCCGGCGAAGACCTCCCGGCTCAGAAGATCCTTGAGAACCCTGCGATCACCATCGGCAAACGCGGTGACGATCAGTTCATAGGCGGACTTGGCGCCCTCGAGGAAGGACTCCGGATCGAAATTGGCGTCGCGTTCGGCGATCTCGACGAGCGCGTTTTCCAGCGGCGAGTTCGCTTCGGCGATGCCGGGCCAGTAGGGTTCGCGTTCCTCGTCCTCGTCACGGGACGCATCCGCGTCGCGGACCGGGTCGTCGTCGATCTTCGGAACACCCGGCATGGAAATGACCTTGCCGTCGCGATTGTCGTTGTCGGGCCGCGCCGGTGTCGGTTCCTTCGCCTCGTAGGGATCGTATGGCGGGCGTTCGTTGCCGGTCCGTCGCCCGAGCACGTTGCGCAGCCGCAGGAAGATGATCACGGCTACCGCCAGAAAGAACAGCGTGGAAAGATCGAATGCATCACTCATGGCGACCTGTCGGTTATGGTTTTGCGGTCCGAAACCTGGCAGCGTCGACAAGCGCCAGCGTTTCCGGACACACTCTGGATCAACGGCCTTCGGCCGGGTCCGGCATTTCAATTGCGCCCTCTAACACCTATATAGCTCATGTTGACGCGCCGTGCGAGGGTAACCGGGCGATTTAGCCGATCCGGGCGCGCAAATTCAATCCTTCGACCCCGAGGAGACGACCCGGTGCTGAAATTTCTGCTTCCGGCCCTGTTCATCGGCGTGCCGATCGCCGAAATCGCCGCGTTCATCCAGGTTGGCGGCCTGATCGGGCTGTGGCCGACGCTGCTGACCATCGTGCTGACCGCGCTGATCGGTACGGCCATACTGCGGCACCAGGGGCTGGCCACGCTGTCGCGTGCGCAGTCCACCCTGAACGACGGACGCCTGCCCCTCGATTCCGTGGTCGACGCGGTGTTCCTGCTCGTCGCCGGGCTGTTGCTGCTGACGCCGGGCTTCCTGACCGATGCGGTGGGTTTCATACTCCTCGTTCCGGGCTTCCGGAGGACGATCGCGAAGACGGTGTTCGAGAAAATCAGGGCCTCAGGCCGTTTCGAGGTCCATTCGTTCTCCAGCGGCGGCATGCGGCCGGACGGAAACGGCCATGGCGGCGGCCGCGGAAGCGGTCCGGTCATCGATGGCGAAGCCGTCGAGATCACTGACCCGCCCGAAGGCGGCGAACCGGACCCCTCCTCGCCCTGGCGAAAGTAACCGCGGCCAGCAGCATCGCTATTGTGGCAGGCGGGCTTCCGTGATAGCCCGTGTGCCCATTGCAGGAGGTTCGGGCATCCCGGGCGGTGCCGAGAGTTGAGGAAACAGGACATGAGCGACGAAAACGGATCCGAACAGGACGGCAACGGGGGCAATGGCGCGGCGGTGGGCAACGGTGCGCCTGAGGCGGCAGCGGCGGAAAACGCGTCCCCGTCCATGCGGATACTGGCGCAGTACCTGAAGGATTTCTCGTTCGAGAACCCCGGCGCGCCCCAGTCGCTCATGAAACAGGACGCCAGCCCGGCCATCGACATTTCCGTCAACGTCAACGCCAAGGCGATGAGCCAGACCGACTACGAGGTCGAACTCGACCTCCAGGCGAAGGCCCGCGACAATGACGAAACGGTCTTCGTCGCCGAGCTGCAATATGCTGGCATCTTCCGGCTGGAGAACATTCCGCAGGAGAACCTGCATCCCGTGGTGCTGATCGAATGCCCGCGGATGCTCTTTCCCTTCGCCCGGCAGATCCTCGCCGATGCCACCCGAAACGGCGGATTCCCGCCGCTGATGATCGATCCGATCGATTTCGCCGGCATGTACCAGCAAAGGGTGAGCCAGGAAAACGCGGACGCCTGACGCCTCCTGCCGGCTACGATCCGGAGTATCTGTTCCAGATTGCGTCCTCGCCCAGCGTGGCGACGAAGGCCTCGTGAGCACTGCGTTCCGCGTCGGTCAGACGCGAGGGCAAGGGCTGGGGCCGCTGTCTCGAGGTCCGGGCCGCAGGTCCGGACGACCCGTTTTCCGCCGATTCGTGCCCGACAAGGGTGAGGTGGGGCTGGCGGCCGCCGATCAGCTCGAGATAGACCTCGGCCAGGATCTCCGAATCGAGAAGCGCGCCGTGCTTGGTGCGGCCCGAATTGTCGACATTGTAGCGCCGGCACAGGGCATCCAGCGAATTGGGGCCCGAGGGATGTTTCCGGCGCGCGATCAGAAGCGTGTCCACGGCCTGCTCTGACGGCAGGTTGGGCCGTCCGACCATGGTGAGTTCGTGATTCAGGAACGCCATGTCGAAGGACGCGTTGTGGATGACGAGCGGTGCGTCTTCCACGAAGGCCAGAAAGTCATCGGCGATATCGGCAAAAAGCGGTTTGTCGGACAGGAATTCCTCCGACAGGCCATGGACGTTGAACGCCTCGACCGGCATGTCCCTCTGGGGATTGATGTACTGATGCCACGTCCGGCCCGTCGCGACGTGGTTGACGAGTTCGACACAACCGATTTCCACGATCCGGTCGCCTTCGGCAGGTTTGAAACCGGTCGTTTCGGTATCGAGTACGATTTCCCGCATGGGTCTGTTTCACGTTTCCGGTCTTGCCAGCGATTCGCGCAAGTCTGCCACGATCGCGGCGACCTGCGAACGGGCGTGTTCCATTCCCAGGCCGCTATCCACAATGTAGTCCGCGCGGCTGCGTTTTTCCTCATCCGGAACCTGCTTGGCGAGAATGGCGCGGAACTTTTCTTCCGTCATGCCCGGCCGCGCCAGAACCCTTTCGCGCTGGATGTCCGCGTCCGCCGAGACCACGACCACGCGATCCACCCTGTCCGCCCCGCCGGTTTCGTAGAGCAGGGGGATGTCGAGGACGACGATGTCGTGTCCGTCGGCGCGGCAATCGTCGAGAAACGACCTTTCACGGGCGCGCACCAGCGGATGCACGATCGCTTCCAGCCTCGAGATGCGTTCGGAGTTTCCAACGACATGGGCCGACAGCCGGGCGCGGTTCACCGTTCCGTCGACGACCGCTTCGGGGCAGAACTCCGCGATGGCCGGTACCGCCTCGCCGCCTTTCTCGTACATGGCGTGGACGGCCGCGTCGGCATCGAAGACCGGTATGCCCTGTTCGGCGAACATGCACGCGGTCGTCGACTTCCCCATGCCGATGGAACCGGTGAGTCCGAGAACGATCACGTCGCGTCCCCTCCCCGTCTTTCCCTCATGCCGCGACGACGTTCTCGGTCCGCAGGAAAGCGAGAAGTTCGAGCAAGGGCAGTCCAAGGACGGCAAAATAGTCGCCCTCGATTCTCTCGAAGAGATGGGAACCGAGGCCTTCGAGCTTGTAGGCGCCCACGCTCGTCAGGGCGTCTTCTCCGACCGTGCCGAGATAGGTTCCCAGGAACGCGTTGGAAAAGTCTCGCATATGCATCGTGACCGTGGACTGGTGATGCCAGACGACCTCGCCGCCGCGCGCGCAGGCGACGGACGACAAGAGCCGGTGCGCGCGGCCGCGGAGGCTTACGAGATGCCGCCTGGCCTCGTCCATGTCCTCGGGTTTGTCGAAGACGCGTCCCTCGCAATCGAGGACCTGGTCGGCGCCGATGACCATGGCGTCGGGACGGGTCTCGGACATGGTGGAGGCCTTGGTCCGGGCCAGGATCTCGGCCATGTCAGCGCCTGAAAAGTCCGGGTTTTCGCGGGTCAGCACGGCCTTGACCGCGGCCTCGTCGATCTCGGCCGGGAGAACCTCGATCTCGAGACCGGCGGCACGCAGCAGGTCCGCCCGGATCCTGCTCGCCGAAGCGAGAACCAGCGGCTGCCTGGAATCATCGTGCAATGGCGTGGTCATACTGTGCTGTAGCCCTGATGGTAGAGGTTGAGGACGGATGCTGCGGTTTCCTCGATCGACTTCCTGGTGACGTCGATGACCGGCCAGCCCCTGCTCGAACAGATCTTCCTGGCGAAGGTGAGTTCTTCGGCGATCTTCTTCTTGTCCACGTAGTCTGTCTCGTCGCGTTCATTGAGGGAAAGCAGCCTGTTGCGGCGGATCTGGACGATCCGCTCGGCGGACGCGACGAGGCCCACCACGAGCGCATTGCCGATATTGTCGAGCTGGGTGGGCAGCGGCACGCCCAGGACAAGGGGCACATTCGCCGTCTTGATCCCCCGGTTGGCGAGATAGATGCTGGTCGGTGTCTTCGACGTGCGGCTGATGCCCACGAGGACGACGTCGGCGTCCGCAAGACCGTCGGCGAGCTGACCGTCATCATGCATCATTGTGAAGTTCAGGGCGTCGATCCGTTTGAAATATTCCGCATTGAGCGCGTGCTGCCCGCCGACCTGCGGCGTCGACTTGGCGTTGAGATAGGTGCTCAGGCAGGCGGTCACCGGATCGAGCACGGAAACGATGGGCACGCCGATCCCGGCGCACTTGTCCTCCAGGGTCTGGCGCATCTTCGAGTTGACCATCGTATAGAGAACGATGCCCGGATTCTGCTCGATATCGGCGACGACCGCGTCGAGCTGGGCGGCGTTGCGCACCAATGAATGGCTGTGCTCCACGGGCTGGAAGTCCGCGTACTGAACGGTCGCCGCCTTGGCGACCGCGTTCAGCGTTTCGCCGGTGGCGTCGGATACGAGATGCAAGTGAAAAAACTTCTTTTCCCGGTTTCGGTGCGGCATTTGTCCCCATGCCTGTGGATGATTGTTGGCAAGCCGGCAAGACCGGCCCGGTCGGGGAACACTGTTTCAGATCGCCCCGATCTTATCCAAGAGAAAAACCGCTGTGGATGTAATCCGGCGCGTTTACGATTTGTTAATCATGTCTGGAGAACCGGCACTTGTGCCGGAGTTATCCCGCTCTTGTCCCGTATGCGGCTTGGTAACTATTTGTTAATTTTGAGTTATTTTGTCACCTTGCTTGTTTTTCAAGTCCACAAGAATCATCTGTGGACAACCGGGGCTGCGGACAAGCTGTGAAAAAGATTGAATCCCCGCTGTCCACAGGCCAATAACAACAACAAATAGATTCCCTTATTTATTGTTTTGTTTTCTGGACGGACGCGTGAACAACAATCCCGACAGCCCAACGACGACGGCCCCGCCCATATCGGAACCTGCATTCATCCGGACGCTCAAGGGCGAGGCCATCGACCTGCCACCGGTCTGGATGATGCGTCAGGCTGGCCGGTATCTGCCTGAGTACCGGAAAGTGCGCAAGAATGCGGGGTCCTTTCTTGATCTCTGTTATGACCCGGCTCTCGCCTGCGAGGTGACGTTGCAGCCGATCAGGCGATACGGATTCGATGCGGCCATCGTCTTCGCGGACATCCTGCTCATTCCCGACGGTCTCGGCCAGGACGTGGCCTTCAAGGAAGGAGAGGGTCCGGTGCTGTCCCCGGTGGACAGTGCAAAAGCCTTCGCAGGTCTTTCGATGGACCGCGTGCACGAAACGGTGGGCCCGGTCTACGAAACGCTTCGCCTGACGCGTAAGGCCCTGCCCCCGGAAACCGCACTGATCGGTTTTTGCGGTGCACCATGGACGGTTGCGACATACATGGTCGGTGGCCGCGGTTCGCCGGACCAGAAAGCGGCACGGCTTGCCGCCTATCGCCGGGAGACCTGGTTCGGCGGGTTGATTGATCTCTTGGTCGAGGCATCCGTCGAGTATCTGGTCCGGCAGGTGGAGGCCGGGGCGCAGGCCCTGCAGATCTTCGATACCTGGGCGGGAAATCTGGCGCCGGGCGAATATCAGCGCTGGTGCGTGGAACCGGTGCGCGACATGGTGGATGCCCTGAAGTCGAGGGTCCCGGATGTTCCGGTCATCGGATTTCCCAGAGGATGCGGAGCGGCCTATGCCGAGTTCGCCGGCGCCACCGGCGTGGACGCCGTCAGTCTGGATACGTCGGTGGACATGGCCTGGGCGTCGTCGTCAATTCCCGCCGACGTGGTGCTGCAGGGCAACCTGGATCCCCTCGCGGTTGTCGCCGGCGGCCGGGAGCTCGATCATGCGGTAGACTGTATCCTTGAGGCGATGGAGGGACGGGCCTTCGTGTTCAATCTCGGGCACGGCCTCATTCCCGAGACGCCGGTGGACAATGTGGCACGGGTCATCGAACGGGTGAGAGCCCGGGGCGCGAGGCATTCGTAGGACGCAAAAATGGATCTTTATCTCTGGTTGAAGGCCGCACACATCATCGCGGTGGTGGCGTGGATGGCCGGGCTGTTCTATCTGCCGCGCCTGATGGTGTATCACTGCGACGCGGAGAACGGGTCGGTGCAGTCGGAGACCTTCAAGGTCATGGAACGGCGGCTGCTCAAGGCGATCATGACCCCGGCGATGCTGGCGGTATGGGTGCTGGGCGGGCTGCTGGCCTTCACGCCGGGCATTGTCGACTGGGGATCGTTCAACTGGTTCTACGTAAAGCTTGCCCTGGTGGTGGCGCTTTCGGGGTACCAGGGATTGCTGTCACGATATGTCGCGGACTTCGCGCTCGACCGAAATACTCTTTCTCCGCGGTTTTTCCGCATTCTCAACGAAGTTCCGACGATTATTTTGGTTGCGGTGGTCATCCTAGTGGTGGTAAAGCCCTTCTAGCTGAAGTCGGGTTTTCGCATCGAAGACTGTTTTCCTGCGGGTCCGATCCTGCTAGAATTACGTCATCTCACCGTCCTTGGGATCGTGCACCACGCGTGCCGGTGACCAAACGCGCCGCGAAAGACGCGCGCACCGTCCCTTCGGCACACTTCATTTAGAGAGACAGCGTTCGATCAATGGGTACGTCCCTCGTGATCAAGTCGCATCATCTGTCCCAAGCGGACACCTCCCGTTTCCTGCGGATACTCCAGTCATGACCGAAATTTCCGAGCTCAAGAAAATCAAACTCCACGACCTCAAGATCAAATCGCCGACAGAGCTGCTTTCGCTTGCCGAAGAACTCGACGTCGAGGGCGCGAGCACCATGCGCAAGCAGGAGCTCATGTTCGCGATCCTGAAAAGCCTGGCGGAACGGGATGTCGACATCATCGGCGAAGGGGTGGTCGAGGTCCTGCAGGACGGATTCGGATTTCTCAGGTCTCCCGACGCGAACTACCTGCCGGGACCGGACGACATCTACGTGAGCCCGAGCCAGATCAGGCGCTTCAGCCTGCGCACCGGCGATACGGTGGAAGGCGACATTCGCAGCCCCAAGGACGGCGAGCGGTATTTCGCCCTGCTCAAGGTCAACACGATCAATTTCGAGGATCCCGAGAAGGTCCGCCACAAGGTCCATTTCGACAACCTGACGCCGCTCTATCCCGAACAGCGCCTGGAGATGGAGATACACGATCCGACCGTGAAGGACCGCAGCGCCCGGGTGATCGACCTGGTGGCGCCGCTGGGCAAGGGGCAGCGTGGACTGATCGTGGCGCCGCCGCGGACCGGCAAGACGGTGCTCCTGCAGAACATCGCGCACAGCATCACCAGCAATCATCCCGAGTGTTACCTGATCGTCCTCCTCATCGACGAGCGCCCGGAAGAAGTGACGGACATGCAGCGGTCGGTGAACGGCGAGGTCGTGAGCTCGACCTTCGACGAACCAGCGGCCCGGCACGTTCAGGTGGCGGAAATGGTGATCGAAAAGGCCAAGCGCCTCGTCGAGCATGGCCGCGACGTGGTGATCCTGCTCGATTCGATCACGCGTCTCGGTCGCGCCTACAACACGGTGGTGCCGTCTTCGGGCAAGGTCCTGACGGGTGGCGTGGACGCCAATGCCCTGCAGCGTCCCAAGAGGTTCTTCGGCGCCGCGCGCAACATCGAGGAAGGCGGATCGCTGACCATCATCGCGACCGCGCTGATCGATACCGGCAGCCGCATGGACGAAGTGATCTTCGAGGAGTTCAAGGGTACGGGCAACTCCGAGATCATCCTGGACCGGAAGGTGGCCGACAAGCGGGTCTTCCCGGCGATCGACATCACGCGGTCCGGGACGCGGAAGGAAGAGCTTCTCGTCAAGCCCGAGACGCTCAAGAAGATGTATGTCCTGCGCCGGATTCTCAATCCGATGGGCACGGTTGACGGGATCGAGTTCCTCCTCGACAAGCTCCGGCAGACCAAGGACAACGACGAGTTCTTCGATTCCATGAACACCTGACGGAGGTCAGGAGGTTCCCAGCTCGAGTTCCTCTCTCAATCGATTCATGTCCGTAACGGGCAGAGAACAAGTCTGTCCACGGCAGATGTAGACGGCGGGCCGTCCGTCGACGGATGTCTTGCCGTGCGCGGGATGCAATTGCGGGAGATCCTCGCCGTCGCGAACGATCTGAAGGCAGCGTTCTGGTAGGGACTGTGTGCGGATGATCTCGAGCACATTGTCCGGTGGCTGTTGATCGGCCGGGATGGCAATCACGATCTGCAGGGATCGCGCGAGGGCATCGTATCCGTTGATCAGTCCTGCATGTCCGAAGAGATTCGTACGGGTCGGCCCGGCGAATGCGGCGAGCAGGGCGTCCGCGCGCGCCTTGTGGTCGCTGTTGCCGGTCAGCATGGAAAGGCTGACAAGGTTGGCGATCATGGTGGCGTTGCCGTTCGGTTGGGCATCGTCGGTGGCGGTCTTCGTGCGTACGATCAGCGCAGGCGCGTCATCAGCGGTGAAGAAGTAGCCGCCGGACGTCTGGTCCCAGTAATGACGGTTGAAATCGTCGAGCCACGCGAGGGCTGTGTCGATGTATCGGCTCTCGAACGTGGTGTCGTAGAGCACCAGGGCGGCGCGGATCATGTTGGCATAACCGTCTGCGGTGGCCGGATGGTCTGCCTTGCCGGCGCGGTAGCTGTGCAGAAGGCGTCCGTCGTCGGTCATCGATTCACAGACGAAACGAAATGCCGAAACAGCGGCGTCGTGCCATTCGGGGTGTCCGAACACGCGCCCGGCATTGGCGAGGGCGGCAATCATCAGGCCGTTCCAGTCGGAGAGGACCTTGTCGTCCCATCCGGGACGGATGCGCCGGTCGCGGGCTTCGTGCAGACGTTCGCGGCAGGTCTTCAATTTCTCTTCGTCGGCCGGGGTGAGCAGGTCCTGATTGGCCAGTCGGTTCAGGATTGTCTTTCCTTCCCAGTTTCCGCCGGGTTTGACGTCGTAGACCGTCTTGAAGAACTCGGCGTCGGCTCCGAGGAGTGTATCGATTTCGGCTTCGGTCCAGACGTAGTACCTGCCCTCTTCTCCCTCGGAATCGGCGTCAAGGCTCGCGGCGAATCCGCCATCCGGGGCGAGCATTTCCGACAAGGTCCATTCGGCCGTCTCCGCGATACGGGTTTGGAGAAGATCGTCCCCGGTGTCCTGCCAGACGAGGGTCATCAGGTCTATCAGCAGGGCATTGTCGTAGAGCATTTTTTCGAAGTGGGGCACAAGCCATATGGCATCGACCGAGTAGCGGGAGAAGCCGCCGGCGATATGGTCATAAATCCCCCCTTGCGCCATGTTTCGGAGGCTTGTGGTGACGGCGTCGCGGAAATGCGGTGTTCCCGTCCTCAGCCAGGCGAGCCAGAGAGAAGTGAGCATGACGGTCTGGGGAAACTTGGGGGCGCCCCTGAGGCCGCCATGTCCCATGTCGATGGCCTGGACAAGGCGGTTCGCGAATTCGTCTACCAGTGGTTGGGTGACCGAGAACGGATCCTCTGTGGGAAGATCGGCGGAAAGCGCCTCGTGAAGGGCTGTGGCGTTGGTGGAGATTTTTTCGGGTTCGTCGGAATAGACCCGCGCGACTTCCCGCATGACGGCAATGAAGGAGGGACGTCCATATTGGGAGGTTTTCGGAAAATAGGTTCCGCCCCAGAAGGGACGTCCGTCCGGGGTGAGGAACATGGTGAGGGGCCAACCGCCCTGCTCGCCCAAGTGATGGATGGCGTTCATGTAGATGCGGTCGATATCCGGTCGTTCTTCCCGATCGACCTTGATATTGATGAAGAGGTCGTTCATGACGTCGGCCGTCGCCGGGTCCTCGAAGCTCTCGTGCGCCATGACGTGGCACCAGTGGCAGGCCGCGTAACCGACGGACAGCAGGATCGGTTTGTTTGCGGACCGTGCGGCCTCCAGGGCCTCCTCGCCCCATGGATACCAGTGGACAGGGTTGTCCTTGTGTTGGAGTAGATAGGGGCTGGTGGTCTGGTCGAGTCGGTTGCGGGACATACGGGGCCTTTCCTGGGGGCGTGTGGCGTCACCATAGACGGATGTGGGTCCCGTCTCCAGATGGGGCGAAACGTGCACGGATGAAGGGTGCAATGATGAGTGAGTCCGGAGATACGATATTTGCCCTGTCGTCGGGGCGGGCGCGAAGTGGTGTTGCCGTCGTGAGGTTGTCCGGTCCGCATGTTTCCGAAGTCCTGAATGACATGTGCGGCGAATGTCCGGAAGAACGCTACGCGTCGTTGAAAACGATCATCTGTCCGGAGGACGATTCGGTCATCGATCGCGGGGTCGTCCTGTATTTCGGTGGGCCCAGGAGTTTTACGGGAGAAGACTGTGCCGAGTTCCAGGTTCACGGCAGCCTCGCGGTGATAGATCGCCTTCTGTCGAGTTTGGCGCGACAGGAGGGGCTCCGTCCCGCCGAGCCGGGGGAGTTCGCAAGGCGCGCGTTCGGCAACGGAAAGCTCGACCTAACGGAAATCGAAGGTCTGGCGGACCTTATCGATGCTGAAACGGAAGGCCAGAGAAAACTCGCGCTCAGGCAAATGGAAGGATCTCTCGGTTCACTTTATGACGGGTGGAGAGAGCGGCTCGTTTCTCTTCTGGCCTATTTCGAGGCGGAGATCGATTTCCCGGACGAGGGTGATGTGGGGGAGGGTCATATTGCGCGGTGTCTGCCAGAGGTTTCCGGGATCCTGTCCGAGATCAAGGTTCATCTTAGCGACGACGGACGGGGGGAACGGCTGAGGGAAGGTGTGCGTGTGGTGATCGCGGGTGCGCCGAATGTGGGGAAGTCGAGCTTGTTGAATGCACTTGCGAGGCGTGACGTCGCGATCGTGTCGGATGAAGCGGGAACAACACGGGATGTACTTGAAACCAGGATAGATCTGGGAGGTGTTCCGGTCATTCTTACGGATACGGCCGGTTTGAGGGCCTCTGAAGGTGCGATCGAACAGGAAGGCATACGGCGGGCGCTCGAACAGATTGCGAGTGCGGACGTTGTCGTAAGAATGCGTGACGGAAGCTCATCGTTTCGGGATGACCTGGTTTTGGTCGATTCGGCGACGTTATCAATCTGCAACAAGGTTGATTTGCCGGGTGTTCGCAACCAGATTTCGGAGGGAGAGATAGGTCTTTCGGTGCGGTCCGGTGAAGGGCTGGACGCTTTTCTCGATCGGTTGAAGGTTCTCGTCGAGTCCCTGACGCCGGTTGGCGAGAGCCCGGTTCTGACCCGGGAAAGGCATCGGGCGGCCTTGACCGAATGTGCCGCGGCCCTCGAGGCGGTTCTGCAGGGTGAAGAGGGCATGCCGGAACTCATGGCCGAGGATCTGAGACGGGCTGTGTTCATGCTCGGGCGGATTACCGGACGAGTTGACGTCGAGGATGTCCTCGACGTTGTTTTTGGCGATTTCTGTATCGGAAAATGAGTCCTGTGTTTCACGTGAAACAATAGCCGATTCGATTCCGTAATAACCTTCGCTGAGATGGGTCTTTGACCTCGGGGCGAACCGGGAGTATCCAACGGCATGATTTCCAAGGAGCCGGCATCTATGACCGAACTTTCGTGTGACGTTGTCGTGATTGGAGGTGGACATGCCGGATGCGAAGCGGCGTGTGCCGCCGCCCGTATGGGTGCCCACACGATTCTCGTGACCCACGAGCGAAAGAAGATTGGAGAGATGTCCTGCAACCCTGCCATTGGCGGGCTGGGCAAGGGACACCTCGTGAGGGAAATAGATGCCCTCGATGGCGTCATGGGCCGTGTGACGGACAAGGCCGGTATCCAGTTTCGCATGCTGAACAGGCGTAAAGGCCCTGCAGTACGTGGTCCTCGGGCCCAGACCGACCGGAGTCTCTACAGGGCCGCCATGCAGGACGAAGTGAATGGAACACATGGCCTGTCCGTCCTAGAGGGTGCGGTTGACGACATTCTTTGTGTCGATGGCAAGGCCGAGGGAGTCGTGCTCGACGACGGCCGTCGTGTGACCTGTGGGGCCGTGGTTCTCACGACCGGGACGTTTCTCCGCGGAGAGATTCACATCGGCCGTGACCGGACGCCAGCGGGACGCGTCGGCGAAAAACCCTCGGTCCGGCTTGCGGATCGTCTTTATGAACTCGGACTCAGGATGGGGCGGCTCAAGACCGGCACTCCCGCCCGGCTCGACGGACGGACCATCGGTTGGGACAGGCTCGAGGAACAGAAGGGAGACGTGCCTCCGGTTCCGTTCTCGTTTCTCAATGAGAAGATCGACGTTCCCCAAATCAGCTGTTACCTGACCGAGACGACGGAAGAGACGCATAAGGTCATCTCCGAGAACCTCGATTCGGCTCCGATATATTCCGGGCAAATAGACGGAATTGGCCCTCGGTATTGTCCGTCGATCGAAGACAAGGTGGTGCGTTTCGCGGATCGTACGAGCCATCAGATCTTTCTTGAACCGGAAGGACTGGACGACCATACCGTCTATCCCAACGGGATCTCGACATCGCTTCCCGTAGACATACAGCGTGCCTTTCTCGAAACCATACCCGGTCTCGAAAAGGTCGGTATCATTCGCCCCGGCTACGCCATCGAATATGACTACGTGGACCCGCGTGAACTCCTTCCGTCCCTGGAACTGAAGAAGGTTCCGGGTCTCTATCTGGCCGGTCAGATCAACGGCACGACCGGTTATGAGGAAGCGGCCGGCCAGGGCCTGATGGCGGGGCTGAATGCGGCCCTTGCCGTGTCTGGCGGAGAACCAGTCGTCCTGGACCGTGCGTCCGCCTATATCGGTGTCATGATCGATGATCTCGTGACCAAGGGGGTTGCGGAACCCTACCGGATGTTCACCTCGCGGGCGGAATTCCGTTTGCTGCTGCGGGCGGACAATGCGGACCAGAGACTGACGGAACTCGGCCATCGCATCGGGTGTGTCGGAAACGAGCGTCTTGCGAGCCATCTCAAAAAGATGGACCGGCTGGAAAGCGCACGCGGTCGCATGGCCGGGCTGTCCCTGACGCCGAACGAAGCCGTTGCCAAAGGTTTCAAGGTGAACCTCGATGGCGTGCGCCGGAGCGCGGGCGAATTGCTTGCCTATCCCGATGTCCGGTTTTCGGACCTCACGCGAGTCTGGCCCGAACTGGGGGATATCGACGACCTTACGGCGGAACAGATCGAGATCGATGCCAAGTACGCGGTCTATCTCGAGCGGCAGAGTGCCGACATTGCTGCGTTCCGCAAGGACGAGAACAGGCGTATTCCGGAGGACCTGGACTATGGATCCCTGGCCGGCCTGTCGACGGAGATGAAACAGAAACTTACGGCCGCCCGGCCGTTCACGCTCGGACAGGCGTCGCGGCTCGAGGGCGTGACGCCGGCGGCGCTCACCGTCCTCCTGCACGCCATTCGCCGGCTTGAGACCCGGAAATCCGCGTGACCACAGAACAGGCAAGCCGTCCGATTGTCGATAGCGAGACGTTCGCCGCCACGTTCGATGTTTCACGTGAAACGCTCGACCGGCTGCAGATTTATGTGGATCTCCTGATTCACTGGCAGAAGCGGATCAACCTCATCGGTCCGTCCACCGTCGAGCAGATCTGGTCCCGGCACATCGCGGACGCAGCGCAGCTCGCATTCGCGCCTTTCGACGCCTACGACGTCTGGCTCGATCTGGGGAGCGGCGCCGGCCTGCCCGGGATTCCCCTGGCAATCCTCAAACGTGACGTGACCGGCGGCTTCGTCCATCTCGCGGAAAGCAACGGCAAGAAGACCGCGTTCCTGCGAACCGCCATCCGGGAGACCGGCGCGCCGGCCCGGGTGCATGACGGCAGGATCGAAAACCTCGAACCGGAATCCCTGGACCCGACACCTCAGGCGGTCACCGCAAGGGCTCTCGCACCGGTGGGAAAACTGCTGCACCTCGCCTCCCCTTTCCTTGAAAACGGAACGCCGGGTGTTTTTTTCAAGGGACAAGATGTTGATGATGAATTGACCGAAGCCGCTAAATATTGGAATATTGCGGCCCGTCGGGAGCGGAGTTTCATTTACCCCGATGGCTGCATTCTCATCATCGAAGAGGCCACCCGTGTCTGAACCAAGCGCAACAGACCCTATCGAACCGGTGTCGTCGAAACCACGTGTCCTGGTTCTCGCCAATCAGAAGGGCGGGGTTGGCAAGACCACGACCGCAATCAATCTCGCGACCGCACTGGCGGCAGTAGGCGAACGGGTCCTGATCGTCGACCTCGATCCGCAGGGCAATGCGAGCACGGGCCTCGGGATCGACCGAAGCCAGCGCAGCGCCTCGACCTATGACGTTCTCGTCGGCTCAAGTTCGATCTCGGACGCGATCGTAGAAACCAAGGTTCCGAGGCTGCATATCGTGCCCTCCACCATGGACCTGCTCGGCGCGGAACTCGAACTGGCAGAATTCGAACGTCGGAACTACCGACTGCGGGACGCCCTAGGGACGCTTGCCGACAATCCCGGCGCCGAAGGCGGCTACAGCTACATCCTTCTCGACTGTCCGCCTTCCCTGAACCTGCTGACGATCAATGCCATGGCAGCGGCCGATTCGATCCTCGTGCCGCTTCAGTGCGAATTCTTCGCCCTGGAAGGGCTGAGCCAGCTTCTCGCCACCGTCGAGCGGGTCAAGTCGACCCTGAACCCGGCATTGTCCATTCACGGGGTGATCCTCACCATGTTCGACCGCCGCAACAGCCTGTCCGGCCAGGTGGCGGAGGACGTCCGGGAACATCTCGGGGACAAGGTCTATCAGACGGTCATCCCCCGCAACGTCCGGATCTCGGAGGCACCGTCCTACGGAAAGCCCGCCCTGCTCTACGACAGCAAGTGCAGTGGGAGCCAGGCCTATATTCGGCTCGCATCCGAAATAATCCGTCGGGAACGCAAACTCAAAGCTGCGTAAAGCAGATAGCATATCGATTCATAACCGAAACATATCTACGGCTGAGGCAACAGGCGACATGGCCAAGGAACAGACAAAAAAACGGCTTGGCCGCGGCCTTGCCGCCCTGATCGGCGACGACCTCGCGGAAGACAATGCCGTCGAAACCGCGCGTACCTACAGGCAGGTGCCGATCGAGTTCATTGAGGCGAACGACAGGAATCCCCGCAAGTCGTTCTCCAGCGACGAAATCGACGAACTTGCCAATTCGGTGCGGGAGAAAGGCGTATTGCAGCCGATCGTGGTCCGGCCGAGTCCGGTGCATGAGGGGCGGTTCGAGATCGTCGCCGGCGAACGTCGCTGGCGCGCGGCGCAACGTGCCTCGCTCCATGAAGTGCCGGTCCTCGTCAAGGATCTCGATGACGGTGAAGCGCTCGAGATCGCCATCGTGGAAAACGTGCAGAGATCGGATCTGAATCCGATCGAAGAGGCGGAAGGCTACCGCGAACTCATTTCCCATTACGACTACACCCAGGAACAGCTCGCAAAGGTCATCGGCAAGAGCCGCAGCCACATCGCCAACACGATGCGGCTGACGAACCTGCCCGACACCGTCATCGATCACCTGCGCAAGGGAAGCCTGACCGCCGGCCACGCGCGGGCGCTGCTTGCCAACGGGGTATCCGCGGAAGCCCTCGCCGAACGTATCGTCGGCGAAGGTCTGAGCGTGAGAGAGACCGAACGGCTCGCCGGGGCGGCGAAACCGAACGGCAAGAAACGCGCGTCGGCCTCGAAGGAAAAGGATGCGGATACGCTCGCCCTGGAAAAAAGCCTGACCGACACGCTCGGCCTCGCGGTGACGGTCGAACACAAGGGCGACAAGGGCGGAGAGATCAGGATAAGATACTCGACCCTCGAACAGCTCGACGACATCTGCCGCCGGCTATCCAATCTTTCGTGAATGATTCACGCGGTACGAAGACGCCGCCTGGAAATCTGTTGTGCCACCGCCAGCAGCGTCCGCCAGACGACGATGGGCGACAGGTCGGCCTGAAGACGCATCTCCGCTTCCGTTTCCGCACTGCGGCGTATCGCCTTGCGCACAAGATCGTCCGTCCACAGACGAATTTGCCTCTTGACGGTGTCCTGCCGCCTGAAGTGAATGGGCGGGCGCGCCGTCCTGATGGCCTGATCGACCGAGCGTCCAAGGTCGGTCATTCCCACGAAGTTCTGTATACGGACTAAATGCCTCATGAACACGATCAGGATCGCGGTCTCCGAAACGCCAGCCTCGATCGCGCGGCGATAGGTTGTTTCGAGAGCGTCCGGGCGTCCTTCACACGCCGCGTCGACGATTTCGTCGAAGGTCGAGGCCGAAGCGTCCGCGCAGATGGTCTCGATATCCTCGAGTTCAATCTTTCCCCGGTCCGCGCAATAGAGGCACAGCTTGCGGATCTCGGACAGACTGACCATGCGGTCCGCGCCGAGAATCGACGCGAGATAGGATCGGGCCGGACCGGAAATTTCCAGTCCGGCGGCCCGCATCTCCTCACCGATCAGCGCGTCTATGGACCTGGCATTGTCCGCGTAACATGGCAAAGCCGCGACCCCGGACCCGGACTCGAAAATCTTCCTGAGTCGCGCCGACGGTTTGAGATCGCCCGCGGTGACTACAAGCATAACGTCCTTGCTCAAGCCGTCGAGTAAAGGTTCCAGCGCAGCCGCGCTTGACGTGCCGGCGCCTTCGACGAAAACCAGACGTTCACCTCCCATGAGCGAGCGGGCGCCAATTTCGTCTGCCATCCGCCCGGGATCCGCCGCAACATCGGCTTCCGAAAGCCGTGAAACATTGAAGGGGTCGTCGAGGTCGTCCACAACCTTGCGACCGAGATGCCGCGACCGCTCCGAAACGAGTCCCGCATCCGGCCCGTAGACCAGCACTCCCCGGATCGACGGATCCGGTGAAGACAGAAAACCCGTGATTTTTGAACCCTTCAGGGCGACCACTGGGAAGGTCCCGTCGTTTTACCCGGCGTTCAGAGCGTGGCGACCCGGGCGGCCAGATCGGTGCGAATGTCGTCAGCGACCTGGCGGGAGGCCCGTTGCTCCGCATCCTTGAGCGCACGGACATTGGCGAACTGCGACGTGACCCGGTCATAGGACACGATCGAGAAGGTCGACCCGCGGTATACCAGCCGGTTCGACCCGATCTCGTAGAGATGATACTCGACCGAAAGCGTATAGTTCTGCCGCGTCACATCCGTATTGGAGCGCACGAAGACGTCGCGCTGATCGGAATCCGTAGACAATTCAAGACGATAACGGGACTCGGTGCGGCTGCCGGGCGGCGACATGGTGGAGATCAGGCGGTTGCGCACGAGTTGCGCCACACGATGGCCGGTTTCCGCGACCCTGATCGTACTCAGGTCCGTCGCCACCGACCCGGACGGACTGGCCGTGCCGTACAGGGGGCGGAACTGACACCCCCCCAGAACCAGGGCCGGTCCGGCCATGACCAGCAGCAGTGATGCCCGGACAACATTCCGACGGGCGCGCTCAGGCAACCACATTGACAATCCTTTCCGGCACGACGATCACCTTGCGGATATCGCGCCCGTCAATCGCTCGGACCACATTATCCAACTGCAGGGCGGCCGCTTCAACCTCTTCCTTGCTGGCGTCACGCGCGATCGTGAGTTCGTCGCGACGCTTTCCGTTGACCTGAACCGCAATCGTGACGGTGGACTCCACGAGAAGGGCGTCCTCAACCACCGGCCAGGAACTGTCGGACACCAGATCGTCGTGCCCGAGCCGCGTCCAGCATTCCTCTGCCAGATGCGGCATCATCGGCGAAATCATGCGCACCAGCATTTCCACGGCCTCGCGCAGCACGACGGCGTCCTCCGCACGCGCCGCGTCCAGCTTGTCCTTCACGGCGGAAAAGACATTGGTGAACTCATAGATGTGAGCAACGGCGCGGTTGAAGCGAAGATGTTCTATGTCCGCGTTGATGGCGGCAAGGCACTTGTGCGCGGCCTTACGCAGCTCGAGCGCCGGACCGTCCGCCGCGGCCGGCGCGGTCGAACCGGCGCCGTCCAGACTCGCGGCGACCTCTCCGACGAGCCGCCAGAGCCGTTGCACGAACCGATGGGCGCCTTCGACGCCCGCTTCGGTCCAGATCACATCCCGCTCGGGGGGCGAGTCCGACAGCATGAACCAGCGGGCGGTGTCCGCGCCGTACTGATCAAGAATGTCGTCCGGGTCGATCGTGTTGCGTTTCGACTTGGACATCTTCTCGATGCTGCCGATCTTCAGCTTCTCGCCGGTTTCGGCATGCACCGCGCTGCGGCTGTCGCCGTCGCCGGATAGCTGGACGTTGGCGGGAGCGACCCAGCTTCCGTCCGCCGAACGGTAGGTTTCGTGGTTGACCATGCCCTGGGTGAACAGGCCGGCGAAGGGTTCATCGAGGTCGGCGTGGCCGCATGCGCGCATCGCGCGCGTGAAGAAACGCGAATAGAGCAGGTGCAGGATCGCGTGTTCGACGCCACCGATATACTGGTCCACCGGCAGCCAGTAGTCCACGGCCTCCGGGTCGGTCGGTCGTTCCGCGTGCGGACAGCAGAAGCGCGCGAAATACCAGGACGAATCGACGAATGTGTCGAACGTGTCGGTTTCCCGTTCGGCGTCCGCACCGCACTTGTGGCAGGTCACGTGACGCCAGGTCGGATGCCGGTTGAGCGGATTGCCCGGGATATCGAAGGAAACATCGTCGGGAAGCGC
Organism: Hyphomicrobiales bacterium; assembly: GCA_965227875.1. Taxonomy (GTDB): domain Bacteria; phylum Pseudomonadota; class Alphaproteobacteria; order Rhizobiales; family JAJFHC01. Next base: position 2,009,283 of record OZ245783.1, on the reverse strand, counting down.
CACCGGAAGGTCTTCCTTGCGCACCGGGATCGTACCGCACTCGGGACAATGAATGACGGGGATCGGACAGCCCCAGTAGCGCTGGCGGGAAACGCCCCAGTCGCGGAGGCGGAAATTCACCGTGCCGCGGCCCTGGGGATGGCCGTTCACCGTCTGGCTCTCGAGCCTGGCGATGGCCGCGCTGATCGCCTCGTCGACCGCCATGCCGTCAAGGAATCCCGAATTGTAGATCCTGCCGTCTCCCACATAAGCCTCGTCGCCGATCTCGAACGTGGCCGGATCGGCGTCCGGCGGCAGGACCACCGGCTTGACCAGGAGGTCGTACTTGCGCGCGAAGTCAAGGTCGCGCTGGTCGTGTGCGGCACAGCCGAAGATGGCTCCGGTGCCGTACTCCATCAGCACGAAGTTGGCGACGTAGACGGGCAGGGAGCGGTCCTCGAAGGGATGGCGTGCGGTCACGCCCGTGTCGAAACCCTTTTTCTCGGCTTTTTCAATGGCTTCCTCGCTCGTGCCCATTTTCTGGCACTCGTCGATGAAAGCCTGCAGGTCCGAGTTGTCCTTCGCCAGTGCCCTGGCGAGCGGGTGGTCGGGCGCGAGCGCGCAGAACCCGGCGCCGTAGAGCGTATCCGGGCGGGTTGTGTAGACCTCGAGTTCGTTTGAACCGGCGCCCTCCGGCAGGTTTTCCAGTTCGAAGACCATTTGCGCGCCTTCGGACCGGCCGATCCAGTTGCGCTGCATGAGACGGACCTTGTCCGGCCAGCGGTCGAGCGTGTCGATGGCTTCGAGCAGCTCATCGGCGTATTTCGTGATGCGGAAAAACCACTGGGTCAGCTCGCGCTTCTCGACCGGAGCGCCCGAACGCCAGCCGCATCCGTCGATGACCTGTTCGTTGGCCAGAACGGTCTGGTCCACCGGGTCCCAGTTCACCTTGCTCTTGCGCCGATAGGCGAGGTCCTTCTCCATGAAGTCGATGAACATGGATTGCTGGTGGCGATAATACTCGGGATCGCAGGTCGCGAATTCCCGGCTCCAGTCGAGCGACAGGCCCATGGACTTGAGCTGGGTCCGCATGGTGGCGATGTTCTCGTAGGTCCACTTGGCGGGATGGATGCGGTTCTCCATCGCGGCGTTTTCCGCCGGCATGCCGAAGGCGTCCCAGCCCATGGGATGGAGCACGTTGTAGCCGTTGGCCCGGCGGTAGCGGGCCACGACATCGCCCATGGTGTAGTTGCGCACATGGCCCATGTGGATCCGCCCGGACGGATAGGGAAACATCTCAAGCACATAGTACTTGGGGCGGTCCGGATCCTCACGCGTCCTGAAGGTTTCACGGTCTTCCCAGACCGCCTGCCAGCGGGATTCGCATTCACGGGGGTTGTAACGTTCCATGGGATTGTTCTTTGCCGGGAATTTGCTGTATGCCAGTCACTTGAGCCGACAGCAGCACTTACACGGGAACTCTGGCGCCTGCAAGGCGGGTCTTGCCGCACACGCATCGCCGCCGGGGCATCAGATACATGAGCGACCGGAACCGGGCCTCCGACATGGCCGACAATGACAGCCGAACGAGACTGGCCGAGGTCCTGGATCGCCTGCGGGCGGCGGAGAAAAAGGCCGGCCGCAGGGAAGGCAGCGCCCGCCTGGTCGCGGTCTCCAAGACCTTCATGGCCGACGATATCCGGCCCGTGCTCGACGCGGGTCAGAGGATCTTCGGCGAGAACCGCGTCCAGGAATCCCAGTCGAAATGGCCCGGTCTCAAGGACGAGTTTCCCGACACCGATCTCCATCTCATCGGGCCGCTCCAGTCCAACAAGGCAGGTGACGCGGTCGACCTGTTCGACTGCATCCAGACGCTCGACCGGCCGAAACTCGCCCGGGTGCTGGCGGATACGTTCGACAAGACAGGGCGCACCGTCCGGCTCTTCGTCCAGGTGAATACGGGCGAGGAACCGCAGAAAGCGGGAATTCTTCCCGAAGATGTAGACGGCTTTTTGAAACAGTGCCGCGAGGAGTTCGGTCTCGCGATCGAGGGCCTGATGTGCATTCCGCCCATCGACGAGGAACCGTCCCTTCATTTCGCCCTGCTGGCCAGGATCGCGGAACGCAACGGGCTCAACGAACTCAGCATGGGCATGAGCGCGGACTTCGAGACCGCCATCGCGTTCGGCGCGACCTATGTCCGTGTCGGCAGCGCGATCTTCGGCGCACGCGGCTAGGCGCCGGACTTTCCACCGCGCGCGTGAGGCGCCGCCCAGAGCGCCCAGAACGCAAGAAGCGGCGTGCCGAGGGACCGCATGGCGTGCACGATGCCCGGCCGGTTGTAGAACGAACCGCCGATGCCCGGCCTGAACCACGGTCCGCCCTCCTGGCTGAACTCTCCGTCGGAGAGTACGAGATAGGTTTCCTCCGGCGGGTGGGTGTGGTCGGGATAGCGCATGTGCGGCGCCATGAGCGAGACCCCGAACCAGACATCGCTCCGGCGTTCCAGCCCGCCGGGGCCTGCGATCATGGCGTTGGCGTGACCGTTCTCGAACCCCGGGCCGGCCGTGTCGTGCGACCCGTCACGGGTGGACCAGGCCAGGCCCGGCTCGATGCGCAGGAACGCCTCGAGAAACCTGGCGTGTGAGGCAAGGTGTGCGGCGGTTGGGTTGGCGGCGGCGTTCAGGCATTCGCAGACGGGCAACCGCCCCGGCGCCGCGGAGCCAGCCGGACCCGGTGTGTCGAGCGCGCCGAATATCCGCGTAAGCGAGGCGCGCGAGGCCGGGTTCGTCGCCGCCTCGTCGAATGCGGCGCGGGCGCAGGCGAGAAACTCTTCAAGGGCATCGTCGCGGCGTGACATTTTCCGGCAACCTCGATTGACGATCAGGCGCCGAACCGGATCCGCGTGTGCGGTCCGCAGGCGGGCAGGATACGCATCATGTCCGTCATGCTTACCGCCACGCATCCCTCGGTGGCGCCGAAGTCCGGCCGGGCGATATGCCAGAAAATCGCACTGCCCGCGCCCGGAACCGGGGGATCGTCATTGTGGCCGAGCACGACAACGACATCGTAGAGGCCGTCCTCGCGCCACATGGTTTCGCAGCTTGCAGGGTAGGGCAAGGCGACGGGGCGGTTGTATCGGCTGTCGGCGGGATCGTCGCACCAGCCGTCGTCGGGGCGGATCGCCGCCACGGGCAGCGCGGTGCGCGGCCGCATGATCCGGTCGGCGCGATAAAGCACGTGACGCAGCGCCCATGTTCCGACCGGGCTCGCTCCGTCCCCTTCACATTTGCGTAATCTGAAGCCGGAACGCCCGAGCGCGCACTTGTACATATGTCCGCCTACCCCCATTTTTCCGATGTGGGCTGACGGTTCGGGGCTCGTAACCTTGATTGTATCCAGCGATTGCCTGATCATTTCGTGTTTGTAACGATCATTGGCCGTCGTCGGCAATACAATTGGACACACAGGGGTCCTTTTCCGCATCCGGCATGACCGCGTTCGAAGTGCGTGCCGGGTGTTTCGTCAGATGGCTGACAATGGTCCGACGCCGGCGGATGAACCGCGCGCGGGCCGGTACGGAAATGGAAAAGACGACATGAGTACTGCAAAGAAAATCTTCCTCATCGACGACGACGAAACCCTGCGGGAGTCCCTCGTCGAGCAGTTCGCGCTGCATGAGGAGTTCGCGCCGGTCGCCGTCGGCACGGCCTGCGAAGGTCTCAAGGCCGTGAAGGAAGAGCACGTCGACCTCGTGATCCTCGATGTCGGCCTGCCCGACATGGACGGCAGGGAAGCCTGCAAGCTCATGCGCAAGAACGGCCTCAAGAGCCCGGTCATCATGCTGACCGGACATGACACGGACTCAGATACGATCCTCGGACTGGAATCGGGCGCCAACGACTACGTGACCAAGCCCTTCCGTTTCGGCGTGCTGCTGGCACGGGTGCGGGCCCACCTTCGCCAGCACGAACAGAGCGAGGACGCGGTCTTCACCATCGGGCCCTACACGTTCCGTCCGAGCGCCAAGATGATGGTCGATGCCCAGGAGTCGAAGGTGCGGCTCACCGAAAAGGAAACCGCAATTCTCAAGTTTCTCTACCGCGCCGGTGAGCAGGTTATCGGACGCGATGTCTTGCTGCATGAGGTCTGGGGCTATAATACGGGTGTAACGACCCATACCCTGGAAACGCATATCTACCGGCTGCGCCAGAAAATCGAGCGCGACCCGTCGAATGCGGAGATACTGGTGACGGAAACAGGCGGATACAAACTCGTCCCCTGACATTCACCATCGCGCTTTTTTGCCCTTTTCCATGGCTCGGTGCGGGTTTAATACTGGACCGGACCAGATGAAGGGGGGTCATGAGTATCCACGACCAGGCAGCGCTCCTGCGTCAGATTCCGTTGTTTGCGAATGTCGACGATTCGCATCTGAAGGTGCTTGCCTTCGCAACGGAACATGTCGTGCTGCTCAACGGCCAGACCCTCGTCAAGCGCGGCGAGGAAGCCAAGGCCGCCTTCCTGATCATCGAAGGCGAGGCGGAAGCCGTTTCCGAGGACCAGAACGGCAAGGAAATCATCACTTCCCTGAGCCCCAACTCCTTCATCGGTGAAATGGCGATGCTGGGCAGCCAGCCCTATGCCGCCACCGTCAAGGCGACGACGCGCCTTGAGGCGATCAAGATCACCAAGGACCTGTTCTTTCGCGTCATCGACGAGTTTCCCGACATGGCGGTCGAAGTCTTCCGGGTGATCAACTCGCGGCTGACCGGCACGCTGAACGATCTCCACCGCGTGCGGCAGATGCTCGACGTGCCGGAATAGTCCGCACCCCGTACGTTCCTGCCCCAAGCCCCCGTGGCGGCGTCAGAGCGTCATGTCGACGAGAACGGGCGCATGATCCGAGGGACGCTCCCAGCCCCGCGCCTCGCGGAGCACCTGCGTACGGCCGCAATGTTCCTTGAGACCGGGTGAAATCCAGATGTGGTCGAGCCGGCGGCCCTTGTCGGCGGCGCTCCAGTCCCGCGCGCGGTAACTCCACCACGTGTAGAGTTTCTCGTCGTGGGGCACGTCCTCGCGCATCAGGTCGATCCAGCCGCCCGAGGCCTGGACGCGGGCGAGGCTGTCCACCTCCACCGGGGTATGGGACACCACTTTCAGCAACTGCTTGTGCGACCAGACGTCGTGCTCAAGCGGCGCGATGTTGAGGTCCCCGACGAGCACCATGTGCTCGCCGTGTCCCGAGGCGCCGTCCGAGAACCAGTCCGTCATCTCGTCGAGGAATTTCAGCTTGTGATCGAACTTCGGATTGACCGCGGGGTTCGGTTCGTCACCGCCCGCCGGCACGTAGAAATTGTGGACGACCGGCCGGACGCCGGACGCGCCGGCGATGTCGAGGCGGGCGGAGACATGGCGAGAATCCCCCATGTCGCAAAAGGGCTTCTTGTCGATGTCCACCAGCGGGACGCGCGACAGGATGGCGACGCCGTGGTAGCCGCTCTGACCGTTCATGGCGATGTGCTCGTAACCGAGCTTGCGGATGGCGCCGGAGGGAAACTTGCCGTCGGGGCACTTGGTTTCCTGCAGGCAGATGACGTCGGGCGCGTGGGTGGCGGCGAGCTGTTCGATGAGCGGCATACGCAGGCGCACGGAATTGATGTTCCACGTGACGAGTCTGAGTTTCATGAGCGGATCCACGAATTCGGAATGGGAGGCGCCATACTATCCGTACGGCGCGTCAGCACCACCCGCAAACTGCGACTAATCCCCGATGATGCGGACAGGTCCTGTCAGGAGTGCGCGGGCCGCCCGAAGCTCACCGGTAGAACGTTTCGACGAGGAAGAGCGGGATCGAGGGCACGTAGGTGCAGATCAGCAGCACGACGAGCAGCACCGCGACGAAGTAGACGTTGACCTTCGACACGTCCCAGATGTTCGCCCGCGCCACCGCACAGGAGGTGATCAACACACTGGCCACGGGCGGCGTCTGCTGGCCGATGGCGAGGTTCAGCGTCACCACAAGGCCGAAATGGACCGGGTCGATGCCGGCGGCCTGGATAAGCGGAATGACGATCGGGACGACGAGGATGATCGCGGCGGCGGAATGCAGGAAGAAGCCGATGATCAGGAAGAAGAAATTCAGGATCAGCAGGATCAGCCACTTGTTCTCGGTGATCTCGAGAATGCCCGCGGCGAGCTGCTGGGGCATCTGGGCGCGCGTGAGAAACCCGCCCATGACTACGGATGCCGCGACGAGCAGCATGACCACGGCGGTCTGGATGCCGCCATCGAGCATGGCGCGCTTGAGGTGGCGGAAGTCGATCTGGTTGTACCAGAGCCCGACGAGGAGCGCGGCGATCACCGCGAGGCCCGCGGCCTCGGTGGCGGTCACGAAGCCGCCGAAGATGCCGCCGAGAATGATCACCGGCAGGGTGAAGGCCGGCAGGGCCGCCATGAAGGTCGTGCGCAGCCGGCCCCATTCGAAGGCTTCCTCGACGGGAAGGTTGTAGCGCCGGGCGAAGATGTAGGCGACGCCCATCAGCCCCGCCGCGCCCATGAGGCCCGGCACGATGCCGGCGACGAAAAGCTGCTCCACGGAGGTGTTGGCCGAGGTCGCGTAGAGGATCATCGGGATGGACGGCGGGATGATGATGGCGAGCGACGCGGAGGACGACGTGACCGCGGCGGACAGGGCGCCGCTGTACCCGCGCTTCTTCATCTGTGGGATCAGGATCGAGCCCATGGCGGCGACGTCGGCCACGGCGGATCCGGAAATTTCCGCGAAGAACAGCGACACGCCGATATTCACCATGGCGAGGCCGCCGCGCACGAACCCGATGATGGCCGTCACGAAATTGATCAGGCGGTCGGTGATGCCGCCGGCGTTCATGATCGCGCCGGCGAGGACGAACATCGGGATGGCGATCAGCGAGAACTTGGTGGATCCGTCATACATGTCGAGCGCCACGGAAACGAGGCTGTCCGTACCCTCGTTGGCCACGAGGCCCATGATGGCGGCCACGGCCAGGGCGACGGCGATCGGCACGTTGAGGCAGATCATGACCACGAGCGCGACGAAGATGAGGAAAATGAGCATCAGCGGGATCCTTGCGCCTTGCGCATCTCGGTTTCGACTTCTTCCTCTATCTCGGCGTGCTCCAGCGAGATGCCGCGGGCGGTCGTGCGCCAGTAGTCCGGCAGGCTGAGCAGCTCGCAGAGAACGAACAGGACGCCGCCGATGGGAATGATGGACTGTGTGAGCTGGATCGGGACCCAGGTCAGCGACACCAGCCGCTCGCCCTCGAGAACCTCGAGCACTTCGAGCCCGGTCCAGGTGAGAATGACGAAAAATCCGATCACGATGACCTCGGCGAGCGCGACGGCCACCATGCGCGCGGGCATCGGTATGGACAGGAGTACGCTGTCGAAGCCGATATGCCGGCGCTTCAGGGCCGCGAGGCCGGCGCCAAAATAGGTCACCCAGGAGAGCTGGATCGCGGCGACCTCGTCGTACCAGGACAGCGAATCGCCGGCGATGCGGAAACAGACGGCGACGATGACGACGACCGTCAGGGACACCATCAGGAGAATCACCGCCCATTCGAGCAGCGCTTCGAGAAGGCGGGCGAAAGAGCGGATCATGGTCGTCGGTGCCGGATCAGGAGTTCAGGGCTTTTGAAGGTCCCCGGGCGCCTGGAAGGCGTCCGGGGAACCTGGATGCGGTGTCAGTGCGGGCGTCGGTCAGGAACCGGCGGCCAGCGACTGCACTTTTTCGATGAGTTCGGCGCCACCGTCAACGCTTCCGGCGAACTCGTCGTAGATCGGCTTGGAGGCCTTGATGAAGGCATCATTGTCGGCATTGTTGACCTCGACGCCGGCCTTCTTGATCACGTCGAGAAGTTCGGTCTCGAGGCGTGCGGCCGTCTCGTAGACAAATTTCTGGGAGTCGCCGGCACATTTCTCGAGGCCCGCCCGGACGTCTTCAGGAAGCTTGGCGTAGTGCTTGTCGGAGACGAGCACGTAGGCCGGCGTGTAGACGTGGCCGGTGATCGACAGATACTTCTGCACTTCCTGAAACTTGGCCGAGGCGATCTGCGCGTAAGGGTTTTCCTGGCCGTCGATGACGCCGGTCTGAAGTGCGGTGAACACTTCGGAGAAGGCCATCGGCGTGGGGTTCGCGCCGTAGAGCTTGAACATCTTCACGCGCCATGCGCCCTTCGGCGTGCGCAGCTTGACGCCCGCCAGGTCTTCCGGCTTGACGATCGGGCGGGTGTTGTTGGTGATGTGGCGGAAGCCGTTCTCGAAATACCCGAGGATACGGTAGCCTTTGGCCTGCACGGCCTTCTGGAACGTGTCGCCGAGTTCCGCCTGGACGCGCTTCATGTGCTCGCGGTCCTTGATGATGTAGGGCATCTCGAAGACACCGAACTCGTCGGAGACCGAGGACATGACGGACGACGGCAGCGAGAAGGTGATCTGGCCGAGCTTGAGTTTCTGGAGAAGCTCCTTGTCCTTGCCGAGCTGGGACGACCCGAAGGTCTGCACTTCGGCCTTGTCGCCAAGCGCCTTGTTGGCGCAGCTGGCGAACTCGTTGACGCTCGCCTCGAAGAGCGAGCCCGGCTTCCCGACGTGGCCGAACTTGAGCGTGAGTTCGGCGGACGTCGCCGGCGTTGCGAGAAGGGCCGCGGTTGCGAGCCCCATGAAGGCATGTCTGAGTTTCATCGTTTTTCCTCCTTTAGACAGAAACTGCTCCCGCGTTTCTCGCGGTTGTCGGTTTATTGGTCCGGTTACTGCTTGAGATGTTCCATGGCGGCCATGACGCCTCCCGTCTGGTGGGGCACGCCGGCGCGGGCCAGCCCCATTTCGACACCGGACAGGGTCGCCATCAGCATGAGATCGTTGAAATCACCGAGATGGCCGATCCGGAAGACCTTGTCGGCCACCTTGGACAGCCCGTTTCCGAGCGAGATGTCGTAATGCTCCAGCGCTGTCGCACGGAAGGCGTCGGCACTGTGACCCTCGGGCATGAGAACCGCGGTCAGCACGCCGCTTTCCTGGCCCTGGGTGGCACACAGGACGTCAAGACCCCAGGCCCTGACGGCCGCGCGCGTGGCGGCACCGTGGCGGGCGTGGCGGGCGAAGACGTTTTCCAGACCTTCCTCGTGTAGCATCTTTATGGCTTCGTTGAGGCCGTAGAGCAGGTTGGTGCCGGGGGTGTAGGGGAAATAGCCGGTCCTGTTCGGACCGTCCATGTCGGCCCAGTCCCAGTATGAGCGTTGCAGGCGGGCGGTCGCGTTTGCGGCGAACGCCTTGTCGCTCACCGCGTTGAACGACAGCCCGGGCGGCAGCATGAGACCCTTTTGCGACCCCGACACGGTGACGTCCACGCCCCATTCGTCGTGGCGGTAGTCGATGGAGGCCAGGCCGGAAATCGTGTCGACCATGAACAGGGCGGGGTGGCCGGCCCGGTCGATGGCGCGCCGGACCTCCGCGATGGGCGAGACCGATCCGGTGGATGTCTCGTTGTGAACGACGCAGACCGCCTTGATCTCGTGGCCGCGGTCTTCGGAAAGCGCCGCCTCGATGCGTTCGGGGTCGGCGCCGCCGCGCCAGTCGCCTTCTATGAATTCCGGTTTCAGGCCGATCTTCTCGGCCATGGTCTTCCACATGGTGGAAAAGTGCCCGGTCTCGTACATCAGCACCCTGTCGCCGGGCGAAAGCGTGTTCACGAGGGCGGCTTCCCATGCCCCGGTGCCCGACGCGGGATAGATGAAAACGCGGGCCTCGGTCTTGAATATCGATTTCATGCCGGCCAGGGCTTCCGCGCCGACCCGGGCGAAATCCGGTCCCCGGTGGTCGATCGTCTGGCTGGAAATGGCGCTCAATATGCGATCGGGGACCGCGCTCGGTCCCGGAATCTGCAGAAAATGTCGTCCCGGACGCCTCATCGTGCCTCGTTTTTCATCTTCCGCCCCATTAGGCTTGGAGCGGTTTGTTCAGGCCTGCGATGCAAAAAAGCGTTGCATCGGCCTCTCCCGTTGTCCAGATTTAATTTTGAATTCAAAATTAAATCAAGCGTAATCGGAGCAAAATGGTGTCATCGCTGTCGCGACCGGGACTGGAACGCAAGCTGGCGCGGGCCGTCGAGGGCGAATGCCTGTTCGACCGCTTCAGCCGCGGCCGGTACGCGACCGACGCCTCGATCTACCAGATGATGCCGCTCGGCGTGGTCGTCCCGAGATCGGTGAACGACATGTCGGCAGTGCTGTCGATCGCGCGGGAAGAGGGCGTTCCGGTGCTCGCGCGCGGCGGCGGCACGTCGCAATGCGGGCAGACGGTGAACGAGGCGATCGTGGTCGACACGTCGCGTCATCTCAACCGGATCCTCGAACTGGACGTGGAGAACCGGCGCTGCGTGGTCGAACCGGGCATCGTGCTCGACGACCTGAACCGCAGCCTCAAGCCCCATGGCCTGTGGTATCCGGTGGACGTCTCGACCGCGTCGCGGGCAACAATCGGCGGTATGGCCGGCAACAATTCCTGCGGCGGGCGTTCCCTGCGCTACGGCACGATGCGCGACAACGTGATGTCGATCGACGCCCTCATGGCCGACGGGGCGGCCGCGCATTTCGGCCCGGTTCACCCCGCCGATCTCGACGATGCCGACCCGCTGACGCCGCTTTTCCGGGACATGATCGATCTGGGCCGCCGCGAAGCGGAGGAGATCGAGCGGACCTTTCCAAAGGTGCAGCGCCGGGTGGGCGGCTATAATCTCGACGCGCTGACACCGCGTAACGGCCCGAACAACATGGCGCATCTGCTTGTCGGCTCGGAAGGCACGCTCGCCTGGTCGACGGCGATCGAACTCAAGCTGTGGCCGCTGCCCGGGCGGAAAGCCCTCGGCGTGTGCCATTTTCCGACCTTCTACCAGGCCATGGAGGCGCCCCAGCACATCGTCGGGCTCAAGCCGCAGGCGGTCGAACTGGTCGACGAGACCATGATCGGCCTGGCCCGCGATATCCCGCTGTTCCGCCAGACCATGGACCGGTTCGTCGAAGGCGATCCGGCAGCCCTCCTTCTGGTGGAATTCGACGAGGGAGACGACGCGGAAAATACGCGAAAGCTCGAGGCGCTCGACGACGTCATGGCGGGCCTCGGGTTTTCCTGGCAGGGAGAAGGCCGCGGCTGGGGGGGCGTGGTGCGCGTCAGTGACCCGGCCCTGCAGAACGACATCGCCGAGGTACGCAAGTCCGGCCTCAACATCATGATGTCCATGAAGGAAGCCGGAAAACCGGTCTCCTTCGTCGAGGACTGCGCCGTCGGACTGGGCGACCTCGCCGACTATACCGAGCGTCTGACCGGGATCTTCGAAAAGCACGGCACCCGCGGCACCTGGTATGCCCATGCCTCGGTCGGCTGCCTGCACGTCCGTCCCGTCCTCAACGTCAAACTCGACAGCGACGTGCGCGCCATGCGGGCCATCGCCGAGGAATGTTTCGAGATGGTGAAGTCCTACAAGGGCTCCCATTCGGGCGAGCACGGCGACGGGATCGTCAGGTCCGAGTTCCACGAGAAGATGTTCGGGGAACGCATCAATGCGGGTTTCGGTGCGGTCAAGGCCCGGTTCGATCCCTCCGGTCTGATGAACCCGGGAAAAATCGTCGACCCGCCCAAAATGGACGACCGGACCCTTTTCCGCTACGGACCGGACTATGCGGTCGAGGACTTCGACACCGCCTTCGACTGGTCGGCCTGGACAGGTGCCGCAGGCGGTTTCCAGGGCGCGGTCGAGATGTGCAACAACAACGGCGCCTGCCGCAAGCGGGCCGGCGGCGTCATGTGCCCCTCCTTCCGGCTGACCGGCGAGGAACGCGACGTCACGCGGGGCCGCGCCAACACCCTGCGGCTGGCCATATCCGGCCAGCTCGGCCCGGACGCCTTCACGTCCGACGAGATGATGGACACCCTCAAGCTGTGCGTCTCCTGCAAGGGCTGCCGGCGGGAATGCCCGACCGGCGTCGACATGGCGCGCATGAAGATCGAGGTGCTCGCCGCCCGCGCCCGCACCCGCGGGATCGGGTTGCACGACCGCCTGGTGGCGCACCTGCCGCGCTACGCCCCCTGGGCGGCACGTGTCCCGTGGCTGATGAACCTCCGCGACCGCCTTCCCGGCCTGGCGCGCCTGATGGAAGCCCCCACGGGCTTCGCCGCGTCCCGGCCCCTGCCCTCCTGGCACCACAGGCCGTATGACGACCGGGAGACGGGCCGGCCCGACACGGCGGACGCCGTTCTCATCGCCGACACGTTCAACCGCTATTTCGAACCGGAGAACCTGCGTGCGGCCGTACGCGTCCTGCGGGCGGGAGGGCTGGAGCCGACTGCCGCCCTTGCGGAAGACGGCAAGCGTCCCCTGTGCTGCGGGCGAACCTACCTGACCGCCGGGCTCGTCGAAGAAGCCCGCACCGAGGCCCGCCGGCTGGTGGACGCCCTGATGCCGCACGTGCGTGCCGGCCGGGCGGTTGTCGGTCTCGAGCCGAGCTGCCTACTGACCCTGCGCGACGAGATCCCCGGCCTGCTGCCCGGCGAAGAGGCCCGCGCCGTGGCCGATGCCGCGCGGATGTTCGAGGAATACGTCGCCGAGCGTGCCGACGAGGGACGGTTCGCGGCCGATCTTGCGTCGCCCGCCCCGCGCATCCTGCTCCATGGGCATTGCCACCAGAAGGCGTTCGACGTCATGCCCGCGGTGGAGAGGACGTTGCGCCTGCTCCCTGAAACGGAGGTCAGCACCGTCGCGACGAGCTGCTGCGGCATGGCGGGCGCGTTCGGATACGGCAAGGATACGGTGGCGCAATCGATGGCCATGGGGGAACTGGATCTCTTCCCGGCCGTCCGCTCCGCCCCGGACGAAACGCTGGTGGTGGCGGACGGCACGTCTTGCCGCCACCATATCGCGGATGGTACAGGCCGTCCGGCGGTTCACGTTGCGAAGGTACTCGACATGGCACTCATGACGCATCGGAGAGACGATGAGCATTCGACAGCCCATTGAGGCAATCGCCAGGAAACCTCTGCATGCGGAACTGGTCGAACGCCTACAGGACATGATTCTCACGGGCGCGCTGGCGCCGGGGACAAAGTTTCCCGAGAAGGAGCTTTGCGAACAGTTCGGTGTCTCGCGCACGCCGATGCGCGAGGCGATGAAGGTCCTGGCGGCCGACAATCTCGTGGTGCTCGAACAGAACCGCGGCGCATGGGTGAGCCGGCTGACCCTGGAGGAGCTGGAGGAAGTGTTTCCGGTAATGGCCGCCCTGGAAGCCCTTTCGGGCGAACTTGCCTGCCAGCATGTTACCGACGAGGAGACCGAGGAGATCTCCGAACTGCACGACACGATGGTCGAACACTATCTTGCCCGTGACCTCGACGGCTATTTCCGGGCGAACCAGCAGATTCACGCAAGCATCCTTGCGGCGGCGCGAAACGAGACCCTGAGCGCGCAATACCATTCGCTGGCTTTGAGGGCACGGCGGGCGCGTTACGTGGCGAACATGTCGCCGGCCCGCTGGCAGCAGGCGGTCGAAGAACACGAGGCCATCATGGCCGCGCTGCGCGCCCGCGACGCCGACGGCCTGGGCCGGATCCTCAAGCGCCATATCGACAACAAGTTCGAAACCGTGCGCGACTGGCTCGAAGGATCGGACTGAACAGGATTTCGCGAAAACCGGCGCAAAAAAAAACGACGCCCGGTTTGGGGGAACCGGGCGTCGCCACGCATTACATGCGGGTGGTGCCGGGAGGGGAAACCGACACCGGGCGGCTGACCATGATGCCCGGGCAAGCGGGGGGCGATTGGGGCATCGTCAGTCTGGTCAACCGCGATAGAACTGAAATGGGGTCGTCAATTTCCCTTTTCAATAGGCCCGATAAAAATAATTTCAGACGTTGAGCAACAGGTGCTCGCGCTCCCAGGCGCTGATAACCTGTTGATATGCATTGTGTTCTTCGTGTTTCACTTCGGCGAACACGATCGAGAACGGCTCACCGAGTATTTCGTGGAGGTCCCGTGCGCGTTCGAATTTCGCAAGCGCATCCAGCATGTGCCGCGGCAGCACGTAACGCTTGGATTCATAGGCGTTGCCCGTCATCTGGGCGGTCGGTTCGCACTTGTTGACCATGCCGAGATATCCGCAGGCAAGCGATGCGGCTATGGCGAGATAGGGGTTCGCGTCCGCCCCCGGGACACGGTTTTCAAGACGCCGACCGGCCTGGCCCGACTTGGGAACCCGGAGCCCGACGGTGCGGTTCTCCTCGCCCCAGTGGGTGTTTATGGGCGCGGACATGTACTTGATGATTCGCCGGTAGGAATTCACGTTGGGCGCGATGAGCGCCATGGCGCCGGCGAGATGTTGCTGCATGCCGCCGATGTGGTTCAGGAAAAGCTTGGAGTTTCCGCCCGTCTTGGTGGCGAAGAGGTTCTTGCCGGACTTGCGGTCGACCACGCTCTGGTGGATGTGCATGGCGCTGCCCGGTTCGCCTTCGTAGGGCTTCGCCATGAAGGTGACGTAGACCCCCTTGCGGATCGCGGTCTGACGCACGGTGCGCTTGAACATGAAGGCCTGGTCGGCCAGGTGCACCGGATCGCCGTGATTGAAGTTGATCTCGACCTGCGCCGCGCCGGCCTCGTGGACCAGCGTGTCGATGTCGATCTCCTGGGCCTCGCAGTAATCGTACATGTCCTCGAAGAGCGGATCGAATTCGTTGACCGCGTCGATGCCGAAGGACTGGCGCCCGGTCTCGGGACGGCCGCTGGCCCCCACCGGGGGCTCGAGCGGGTAGTCGGGATCTATGTTCTTGGCCGCAAGGTAGAATTCCAGTTCCGGAGCGACGACAGGCTGCCAGCCCTTCTTCGCATAGAGGTCGACGACGCGGCGCAGCACCGCGCGCGGGCTGACCGACACGACCGATCCGTCCGCATAGACGGCGTCGCAGATGACCTGCGCTGTCGGCTCGGCGTACCACGGCACGACCCGGATGGACTTTTCGTCCGGCTTCAGGATGACGTCGGGTTCGGTGACGTCGAGGGCCCTGCTCTCGATGAAACTGCCGGTCACGGTCTGCGCGAAGATCGACTCCGGCACACGCAGGGTGTCGCCGTCCAGCGTTTCGAGAAACTTCGATGTCGGCAGGATCTTGCCGCGGGCTATGCCCGACATGTCGGGCAGGATGCATTCGACTTCCGAAACCTTGCGGTCCCGGAGCCAGGCCTTGAGGTCGTCACTCGCCCCTGGGGACATGTTGCCTCCGTTGGATTCCAGATTGCGCGGCGGCCGCACCTGGCCGGAGCGGCCGCGCCAACGGGTATACCCCAATCCGGATCAAACAGAAACGCGGAGAATGCGGCGGGCGGTGCGCCCGCGCGCGGTCTACTTGCGGTCGATGTTCTTGATTTCCTTGCGCAGCCTGACCTTGAAGAGTGACGGGTCCATGGCGACGTCGTTGGTGAGGCTCTTGAGGGAAATCGTCGTGCGCAGGCCCTGGCCGTCGATGATGACCCACTGTTTCAGGTTCTTCGACTTGTGGTCGTAGACAACGGTGAGCTGGCCGGACACGAGCTGGTCGCGATCCTCGAGCGTCACCGTGATCTCGTCGGAGCTCTCGTTGACGTGCAGGATCTTGGCTTCCTTGAGCAGGTTGACCTCGTCTGCGAGCACGAGACGAAGCGGGGTCTGGCTCAGGGGATAGTAGTCCGCCTTGTTCTTCTTGCGGTTGTTGACGACGAGCCAGGTGCCGTCGGTCACGATGAGGAACGGGTTGGGCGGGGAATACTCGAAGCGCAGCCGGCCGGGCTTGTTGAGGTAGAACGTGCCGCTGGAAATGTGGCCGCGGGGTCCGACCTGGACGAATTCGCCGCGAAGGCTCTTCAGGTTGTTGAAATAGGCGCCGACGGTCCGCACGGCCTTGACCTGCTTGTCGTTCAGCGGGGCTTCCTGGTTCGACGTGGCGGCCAGCACCGGTGCGGGCGCTGCAGCGGCGAAAACCGCGATGGTCGCAATTGTCGCGAAAAAGGCTTTGAACGTCATGGGTCTGCTCGGTCTGGTACGAAAAATCGGCATAGGAATCATGGGAGAGTTATCCGGGCATTATGACAAAACAATGGTGTGGCGTACCGCCTGCCACAAGAGGCTAACGCATATGCAGGCGGATGGTTTCCGTCGGCGACGACCCGGACCGCCCGGTCCCGGCCTCCTTCATGGCCCACGGACTCCGACCCGTGGACGAGTCGGTACGTTACTGGTTGCTGCAAGATATCGACCATAGAAGGCCGCAGTGCAAGGGACAATCGCCGGAAACCCGGTCAGGCATTGACCCCCTCGCCCGGCTCGCCGATGAGAATCTCGCGCTTGCCGGCGTGGTTGGCCGGACCGACGACACCTTCGGCTTCCATCCGTTCGATGATCGTCGCGGCGCGGTTGTAGCCGATGGAAAGACGGCGCTGGATGTAGCTGGTGGAGGCCTTCTTGTCGCGGCCGACGATGGCCACGGCACGGTCGTAGAGGTCGTCGGATTCGCTGGAATCGTCGCCTCCCATGCCCGGCAGTTCGTACCCGCCGTCCTCGGGTTCCTCGGTCACGGCCTCGAGATATTCCGGAATGCCCTGCTTTTTCAGGTGCTTGACGATCTTCTCGACTTCCTGGTCGGACACGAAAGCGCCGTGCACGCGGCTGATGCGCCCGCCGCCGGCCATGTAGAGCATGTCGCCCTGGCCCAGAAGCTGTTCGGCGCCCTGTTCGCCGAGGATCGTGCGGCTGTCGATCTTCGACGTCACCATGAAGCTGATGCGGGTCGGGAAGTTGGCCTTGATCGTGCCGGTGATGACGTCGACGCTCGGCCGCTGGGTGGCGGTGATCATGTGGATGCCGGCCGCGCGCGCCATCTGCGCCAGGCGCTGCACCGTGCCCTCGATGTCCTTGCCCGCGACCATCATCAGGTCGGCCATCTCGTCGACGATGACGACGATGTAGGGCATGGGCTCGAGATCCATCTCCTCCTGCTCGTAGACCGGCTGGCCGGTTTCCTTGTCGAAACCGGTCTGCACCGTGCGCACGATGACCTCGCCCTTGGCGTTGGCCTGCGCCACCCGGTCGTTGAAACCGTCGATGTTGCGCACGCCTACCTTGGACATCTTGCGGTAGCGGTCCTCCATCTCCTTGACGGTCCACTTGAGCGCGACGACCGCCTTCTTCGGGTCGGTCACGACGGGGGCCAGAAGATGCGGAATGCCGTCATAGACGGACAGTTCGAGCATTTTCGGATCGATCATGATCAGCTTGCACTTGTCGGGCGGCATGCGGAACAGGAGCGAGAGGATCATGGTGTTGATGCCCACCGACTTGCCCGAGCCGGTGGTGCCGGCGATGAGCAGGTGGGGCATGCGGGCAAGGTCGGAAATCACCGGTTCGCCGCCGATGGTCTTGCCGAGCGCCAGCGACAGGTCGAAGCCGCTTTCCTCGTAGTCCTGCGAGGCGAGCAGCTCGCGCAGGAAGACCATTTCGCGGTCCTGGTTCGGCAGTTCGATGCCGATCACGTTACGGCCCGGCACGACCGCGACGCGGGCCGAGATCGCGCTCATGGACCGGGCGATGTCGTCGGCGAGGCCGATGACCCGGGATGACTTGATGCCCGGGGCGGGTTCCAGTTCGTAGAGGGTGACGACGGGGCCAGGGCGCACATTGATGATCTCGCCGCGCACGCCGAAATCCTCCAGCACGCCTTCCAGCATGCGGGCATTCTCCTCGAGGACGGCATTGGAGAGACTCTTGCGCCCGCCCTTCGACTTCGGTGTCGCCAGCAGGTTGAGCGGCGGCAGTTCGTAGGGCCCGTTCCTTGCGAGCGGCAGGGATGGCTGGGCCTCGGTGCGGATGCGTCGCCCCGGCTTGATCTGCGGCGCGGGGGCGCTCACGCGGCTCGGTTGCGGATCGTGGACGTCCGGGTCCCCGGCGTGGCCATCGTCCATGTGGTCGTCTTCGTCATTCGCCGGTGCGTAGGCCGGGCCGTCCTCCAGATGCGGCGCCGGGCCTTCGGCGAAAGCGGGTTCGGTGCGGAATCCCGGCTCTATGCGCGCATCCGGTTCAACTTCCTCGGCCTTGGCGAACTGCCGCGAAAGCACCGCCGTCAGATCGGAAATGCCCCAGTTGCGGCGCTTTTTGTCGGACTGTTCTTCCTCGTCGTCCCCGTCATCGTCGAGGCCCACGTCGAGAAGTTCACGCCTGCGGGTGCGGCCGTCGTCATCGTCTGCCTCACGGTCGTCTTCGGCGTCGTCGAATTCGGCTTCCGGCGGGCGCTTGACGATGGACCTGGCGTTCGCCGACCTGCGGGCAACGGCCGACCGCAGGCTGAGAACCGTGTGGATTGCGCCGCCCAGCACACGCAGCGCGAGGTCGGCGCCTTCCTCGCGAACGAGGCGCAGCGGCAGCACGAATTCGGAGGGTGTGACGGATGCGGAATAGGCAAGCGCGATGAGCGCCAGGACGCCGAGGATCACGCCGGCGACGATCAGGGCCATCATGTTGTCGAGGAAACCGCCGAAGACCCAGACGAAAGGCGAGAGCATGAAGTCTCCCGTCACGCCGCCGAGCCCGGTCGGCAGCGGCCAGCCGGATGGCGTGGGATAGACCGCCAGTGCCCCGGAGACCAGAAATCCCGCGATGAACCAGACGGGCAGGCGCCGGCGCATGCGCGAAACGACCGTGTGGGAGAGGAGTTTCGCACCCCACACGCAGACCGGAGCCATCAGGCCGATCGCGCCGAGGCCGAAAAGCTGCATGAGGAGGTCGGCGACGACCGCACCGGGATAACCGAGCAGGTTGTTCGGGGCATCGCCGGTGGCGTGGTTGAAGCTGGGGTCCTTGACCGACCAGGTGACCAGCGCGAGCGCCACCGCGGCGGCCGCAGCCAGAACGCCCAGCCCCGCCAGTTCCAGCATCTTGTTGCGCAGGTAGGTGCGCATGCCCTTGGGCAATACGGAGACCTGGGACGAACGGGACTTGGAAACCGCCATGATACGCTACTCTCGAACCTTCACTCGCGTCCGCCAACCTTGCGCGGACATACTCACTCTCGTTTGTCTTCAGCCCAGGGCCTCGGCGATCCTCGACAAGGCCATGCGGGTCGTCTTCGCATCACGCACCAGCGCGATGCGGATGTGATTCTCGCCCGGCAGCGAACCGTCGGGCATGGGGGCGGACAGGAACGCGCCGGGCAGCACCCGGAGCCCGCACTCCTTCCACAAGGTCTTCGTCGCTTCGATGCTGCCGCCGGCGCCGGCCACGTCGAGCCACAGGAACATGCCGGCACGGGGGGCCTCGAAGCCCGGGTACCGGCCGAGGCAGTCCCGCGCGATGGCGTATTTTTCCCGGTAAAGCGCGCGGCTTGCCTTCACGTGGTCCTCGTCGCCCCAGACCACTTCGGATGCGGACTGGATCGGGAAGGCCAGTTGCGGCGCAGACAGGTTCCGGAACTTCACGAAGCTGGCCATGATCTCGCCGTCGCCCGCACAGAAGCCGGAGCGGAGCCCGGCAAGGTTGGAGCGCTTGGACAGCGAATTGAGCACGATGAGATTGGACAGTCCCTCGCCCAAGGCATGGGCCGCCTCGATGGCGCCCGGAGGCGGCACGTCGTCGTAGACCTCGGAGTAACATTCATCCGAGACGAGCGTGAAGCCGTACGCCCGGGCAAGCCCGATGGCCTCTTCCAGATAGGCCCGCGTGGCGACCGCGCCCTGGGGGTTAGCCGGGGTGCAGAGGTAGAAGATCGCCGTTCGGGAGAGGACGTCCTCGGGAATGGCGTCGAGGTCGGGAAGATGCCCGGTCTCCGGCGTCGCGGCGAGCATGTAGGGCTCGGCCCCGGCAGCAACCGCGGCCGTGGCGTAGGTCTGGTAGAACGGATTGGGCATGAGCGCCAGCGGGCGGG
This sequence comes from Hyphomicrobiales bacterium, assembly GCA_965227875.1. Taxonomy (GTDB): domain Bacteria; phylum Pseudomonadota; class Alphaproteobacteria; order Rhizobiales; family JAJFHC01. The sequence goes on along the minus strand of OZ245783.1, from coordinate 1,989,336 downwards.
GGCCTTCGCGGACTTCCGCCACGGCCACCAGGGCGATGCTGAACAGGGCCTCGCGGCTGCCACACACGGGGATCACGTTGCGCGCCGGATCGATGTAGTCGCCGACCCCGTAGCGCCGGCCGATCCACGAGGATATGGCCATGCGCAGGCTCTCGGTCCCCTGCGCGGGCGGATATCGCGAAAAATCGGCGTTCTGCTGGGCGAGGATGTCGCGCACGAAGTCGGGAATGGGATGGCCCGGTTCGCCGATGGACAGGTTCACGGGTTCGGCGCCGGGTTCGATGCCGTCGACGAGATCGGCCAGCCGGGGGAAGGGAGACGGCGGCAGGGAATCGAAACGGCTTGAAAACATTACGCTACCTGGAACCCGCAGGGGACGCGCGGTGACATGCCGCATTTTCCCTGCCCGAAACGATTATGGTGAACAATCAGTAACTTAATTTTGGCCGCAACAGGGTTAAATTGGGGTTAAACGCGGAGGGATTCGGGCGGGTGGTCTGCCTCGCGCAGTCAGGTCGAGCGCCGCAGAAGAATGGCGGGCAGGCGCGTTGAATTGATGAGGGCGACACCGAAAATCGCAGCGAAGAGACCGGTGGCGACGGCCGCTGTAAGGGTTTCACCAAGGAAAACCACCCCCAGAGCGACGCCGATCCCCGCGCGCAGGTATGCCTGGCTTGCCACGTTGAGGGAACCGAGCGTGCGCAGAAGGCGGAAGTAGATCAGGAGCGCAATCCCGGTGCAGGCGACGGCCAGGCCAAGTGCAGCCGCCAGAGACGGCATCGAGGGACGGGTCGCCCAGGGGTCCTCCATCAGAACGGCCGCGGGAACGAGAACGAGCGCCGCCCACACCATGGTCGCCGCCGCGGTCACCGTGGACGGCAAACGCGAGAACCGTTTTCCGTAAATGGCCGCGCAGGCATAGAGGACGGCGCCGGCCAGGATCGCAAGTTGGGCGACCACCTCGCGGCCGAGGCCGGCCAGAACGTCCGTGCCGACAATCAGCACCACTCCCGCCATGCCGATCAGTGCACCGGCGATGCGCCGAACCCCGATCACCTCGTGGCGTGTGAAGAGGATCGTGATCAGGAAGACGAAAATCGGTGATGTGGAGTTGAGTACGCTGGCGAGCCCGCTGTCGACAAATTGTTGTCCCCAGGCAAGCAGGGTCCAGGCTCCGATGGAATTGCAGATGGCGAGGGGCGGGAGCCTCAACCAGTCATCGGGCCGGCGCGGCAGGGTCAGCCGACGCAAACGCAGCACGACCAGAAGGACAATCATCGCCACAACCACCCGTCCTGCCATCAAGGTGACCGGGGGAATGGTCTCGAGCGCTATCCTGATCAGCGGATAGGACGACCCCCACAAGAGGGCCAGCAGCCCGAGCAGCCCGAGTTCGACGACGTAATTGCGGGACCTGTTTTCCATCATGGCGGGATATCCGGCACTGAAACCTCGTGCAAGCTTCTCACGTCTGACGGAGAATCGTTTCGACACGGGTCGAACCATGCCCGCAATTCCACGCCGGGCAGCTTGACGGGCACGGCTCTTCACATGTTTCTGGTGCGGGTGCGTGCACAAATCGGGACACAGACAACATGACCCTTACTCCTCAACCCCTGACGCCGGAAGCTTTCGCACCGTACGGCACCGTGATCCGTACGGAAGGCGCGAACAGCTATCCGATCAACGAGGGCACGACGACCCGCTTTCATGCGCTGGCGACGTGCGACCCGGGTCTGGACGGACGGGCCATCCTGTCCATCTTTCGCGGCACGCGCCGTCCCGATCCGATAGAACTGACGATGCTGGAGCGCCATCCCCTGGCAACCCAGGCGTTCATGCCGCTGTCGGACGACGACTGGCTCGTGGTGGTCGCCGACAGGCCGGAGGCCGCCGCGCTGAAATGTTTCCGCGCCCGGGGGAACGAAGGCGTCCAGTACGGGGTCAATGTCTGGCATCACCCGCTGCTCGTCCTGGTTCCCCAGCAGGACTTCCTGATCGTCGACCGGGAAGGGCCGGGCGACAATCTCGAGGAACGCGACCTCGACGCTCCGGTACGGATCCTGTTGGAGGCGTGACCGCCGGCGGTCTAGCCCGAGTCCCGCGAAGCGGTGGCGGACCAGGCCGCAGGGAACTCGTCGAGGAGACCCCTGAACGTTTCCGGGTCGGGATATTGCGCGAAAGCATGCGGCGCCGGCGTGTGCACCCAGGGCAGTTTCTCTTCCGTCATCGTCTCGATGAACGGCCACGTCCAGCGGGTGTCCTCGAGCATGGTAGGACGTATACTGACGAAACCGGAATAGAACTCGACGCCCACGATGCGCGTGAACATCCACGACATGCATTCGGGGCAACAGTAGTGCTCGAGGTTCGGTCCGCGCAGCCCGCCCCGGACCGGCGCGCCCGACACCACGCGGAATGCGTTCGCGTCCACCATGGCGGTCAGCGAGAATGCACTCGAACTCATCTTCCGGCACTCCCTGCAATGACACGCAGCGGTCATGAGAGGCGGTCCCGATACCTCAAATTGCGTCGCGCCGCACCGGCAGACACCGGTCTGGAAGTTCGTGCTCATTGACGTTCCTGCCCTGAGAATGGTTGAGGTGCCGCGCGCTGACCCGGATCAGGAGCACTCCGGCGAGAGGCACGAAACCCCGAAACAACGGACAATAGACGATTCGCAGGGAATCAGGCGCCTGCCGGTCCGGGAGATGACCCCTCGGCGGGGACGATCCTGTCGTCCGCATGGCGGCGGACAAGCGACGCTGCATACCGCGCCATGACGTCTGGCATGAAGGTTCCGCCATCTCCGGGCCGTTCCGCGCCGAACACGTAACCGGGGAAATCGAGGTCACGCTGCACCGCCCAGATTTCGTCGTGTGCGTCCGGTGGAAAGATCCGCGCCGGGTCGCCCACCGCCACCCAACCGATCGGAACGGTTGCGTCCTTGGCAAGGCGTGTCCGGATATGGACCGTTGCATTGATGCGCACCTCGGCGCGGGGGCCGATCACCGCCCCGTTGAAAATGGCGGCACCCGTCGCAATGAAGGCATTATCGCCGATGGAACAGCCGCTCAGGGACGCCCGCGGCCCGACGAGCACATTGTCGCCGATGGTTGCCGGGTTTGTCCGAACGCCGCGAATGACCGCGGTGTCCATGACAACCACATTGCTTCCCAGAACGACGGGACCGCTTTCCGCGGAGACAACGGCGCCGAATCCGACAGAACAGTTGGCGCCGATCCGCACGTCACCGCAGATGACGGCGTTGGGCGCGATGCGCGCGGTCGGGTCAATGCGCGGCCGCGTGCCATCATGTTCAAGGATCATGGTCCTTTCTCCGGATTATTGCGGATCTCCTCGCCGACGGGACATTCCTTGCCGTCGCAGATCGCGTGGTTGCAGTTGCGGCACATGTGCCGGGCGTGTTCGGGATCGCTGACGATCCCGGCCAGTAGACGGGAGAGGAGTTTGTCGAAGGCCTTTCGATCCGCCCGGTCGAAGGACCTGAGGGTTTCTTCGAGCGCCTCGAGGCGACGCCGCTGGATTGTCTCCGCCTTCCGCGTTCCCGCCCGGGTCAGCCGCAGTTCCATTTGCCGGCCCGACCTGCGGGCCTGCGCAACAAGTCCGTCGCTGCGCAGGGACTGCACAAGTCGCGTCGTCGCCGGCTGTGAGAGCCCGAGAATGGTCGCGAGCGCGGTAACGGTCATGGGCTGGCGATGCCGCAGGCTGACCAGTGCGGAATATCGTGACGGGGCCATTCCCGAAGCGCTCTGGCCAAGGTCGCCGAGCGCGGTGACAAGGGCGTCAATCTTATTGGCCAATAATAATGCATGCATCATGCATATAAATTGCATGCAGTGAAGCAGGTTGGCAAGAGCAAGCCACTTCAGTTGTCATAGCCGGAGATACCGGTTGCGAAGGGGTCGTCCGGATGGCTGGTCAGTGTCGTCTCGCCGTAAATGAAAGCCCGCCCGGTGATCATGGGAACGACCCGATCATCCGTATCCTGACGATAGGACGACTCGAAACGGCTGCCGACGATGCTTTCCTGGATCCAGGTCTCGCCCGGCGCCAGCTTTCCGTCGGCGGCGAGGCAGGCGAGCTTGGCGCTGGTTCCCGTGCCGCAGGGCGAACGGTCATAGGCACCGCCGGGACACAGGACGAAGTTCCGGCTATGCGCGGTTGCGTCCGCCGGCGGTCCGAAAAACTCGATGTGGTCGATCTCGCCGCCGTCGTCGCCAGTCAGGCCCTCTCGGGCAAGAGCGGCCTTCACGTCGCGTGCGGCCCGTGTCAGGTCCGGGATATGTGCCATCGTGAGGGCAAAGGGGGATTCGGCAACGAGGAAAAACCAGTTGCCGCCCCAGGCGATATCACCTGTTACCGTTCCCATGCTTTCGGTCCGGACGGTTGCGTCCTTCCGGTAGCGGTAACTCTCCACGTTCTCTATGCGGGCCAGGTTTTCGGACAGCAGCTCGACGCTCACGGCGCCAACCGGCGTTTCGAACCGGTGACGTCCGGGCCCGATGCGGCCGAGCCGGGCGAGCGTGACCGCGGTCCCGATCGTGGCGTGACCGCACATGCCGAGATACCCGGCATTGTTGAAGAAGATCAGGCCGCACACGCAGGTTGGGTCCACCGGTTCGCACAGCAGCGCGCCGACAAGCGCGTCGGAGCCGCGCGGCTCGAGGATCAGCATCCGGCGGACATGGTCGTGGTCGCGGGCGAACCGTGCCCGGCGCTCCGCCATGGAGCCGGTTCCCAGGTCCGGGCCGCCGTCGATCACGACACGGGTCGGCTCGCCCTCCGTATGGGAATCGATGACGTGCATCGCCAGTGCCCGTCAGGTCGCGGTACCGGGCCAGGCGGCGTACCAGTCCTTGAACAGGCGGAGCTGGTCCTCGGCATAGGCGCGCTGGCTCGGCGACAGGGCGTCGGTCGCGTTGAAGTGGCGTTCGTATTCCGGGTTGCCCTCGAGCACCATGAGGAACTTGTAGTAGAGAACAAGATCCGGGCCCTCGTCATAGGAGGAAAGCACGCCGAGAGCCGCTTCCAGTTCGAGCGCCTGCCGGCGCGATGCCGGATCGCCGGCCGCGGCTTTCTCGCAGAGGTCGACGAGATGCAGGATCTCGCGTGGCAGAACGTTGCCGATGCCGGTGATGGCGCCGCCCGCCCCGCAATTGACATAGCCGTGAAAGACCTGGGTGTCGACGCCCACCATCAAGGTGAGGTCGGGATCGCCGCTGGTGATGTTCTCGGCCGCATAGCGCAGCGCGGCCGCGCCGCCGAATTCCTTGAACCCGATCAGGCTGGGGAACTCTTGGCGCAGGTCGAAGAAGAGATCGGCCTTGGTCTCGAACCCGTAATAGGGGCTGTTGTAGATGACGGCCGGCAGGTCTCCCCCGGCCTCGAGAATGCCCGCGAAATGCGCCCGCTGCGCCGCAGGCGCCGTGCCGCGCGACAGGACCCGGGGGATCACCATCAGGCCCTGGGCGCCGACCTCGCGGGCATGGGCGGCATGGGCGGCGGCGATCTTCGGGTTCTGGGCGCCGGTCCCGACGATCACCGGGATGCCGGCGGCGACCAGGCGGGCGACGCCTTCCTGGCGCTGGGCATCGGTCAGAAGCGGCCAGTCGCCCATGGACCCGCAATAGACCACGGCCGACATGCCGGCGGCGACGAGTTCCTCGCCCTTGCGCACCAGCGCATCGAAATCCGGTTCCCGACCGGCGGTGCAGGGGGTCATGAGTGCCGGAATGCAGCCCTTGAAAATGTCGGTCGTCATGGCCTGGGATCTCCTGGGTGGCGGGCAAAGGTGAACACGCCGCGAACGATAGACACACCGGACGTCCGGTCAAGACGGGAAGACCTGGTTTCTCGTTCTCCCGTGACACTTTTATGCGGGCCTTTGTGCCGACACGCATTTGAGAAAGGTACGGTCTTCGCGGAGCAGGAACCTTTCCTTCCGGGCGAAGGCATAGTTTTCACGGCCGAGCGGATCCGCGGCGAGACGTTCCCGGTAGGCCTCGTAGGCGGCCAGGCTTTCCACCGAATAGACCCCGTAGGCGAGGGTCGAGGAACCTTCGTGGGGTGCGAAATACCCGAAAAGGTCGGCGCCGCAGCGCGGGATCGCTTCTCCCCAGTTGCTGGCGTACTGCGCGAACGCGTCGTGTTTCGCGGGGTCGATGTGGTAACGGATGAAACAAGTGATCATGGCAACGCTCCTTGGGATGTCGAACGACCCGCACTGTGAAGGGTTTTCCGCGCGGATGTTTCGATGCGTATCGAAGCGTCAAAGGCGCCGGGGATCGAAGAGGGTCTCCAGCCAGTTCGCGACCCCGGCAATCCGGGGCAGGCCGGCGAGGTCGGCATGCACGATCAGCCAGACGTCCCGGGACGGCACCGACGTGGGGCATTCCATCTCCGCGAGACGCGGGTCCCGCGCGGCCACGATCACGGGGAAGACGGATCGCCCGCCGCCCACCGCGACGCATTCGAGGGCGGTTTCCATGTCCCTCACCTGCAGCCTGACCGGCGCGCCGCCCTCTTCGCGCGCCCGGGCGCGGATCCACCTCGCATGCGGCAGATGGGCCATGACGTCATCATATCCCACCCATGCCGCGCTTTCGGATTTCTCCGGATTTCGCGATCCGTAGACGCCATGGGCCAGCGTGGCGATCCTGCGTGTCTTAAGCCTGTACCCGCCGGCGTCCGGCCGCGCCATGCGCAGCGCCATGTCGGCCTCGCGGCGGGCGAGGTCGAGATCGCGCGCCTCCGCCACGATGTCGAGACGCAGTCCCTCGTGGCGCTCGAGCAGTGCTCCCGCGGCAGGCGCGATGATACGGTTGGCGATGAAGGGGACCGCGGTAAGCCGCACCGTTCCGGAAATGCCGTTCCCGCCGGTCCGGGGCTGCGGACCGAGGATGTCCTCCAGGGCACGCCCGAACCCGTCCGCAAGGTCAGCGAGCTTCAGGCCGGCAGGCGTGAGTTCGACCGAACCATCCGCCCGCCGGCGGAGCAGCGTTTCCCCGAGGCCCGCTTCCAGGCGGGCGATCCGGCGCGACACCGTTGTTGGATCGACACCAAGGACGCGCGCGGCCGCCGCGATCCTGCCGGTCGTCATCACGGCGGCGAGGCTGCGGAGATCTTCCCAGTCCGTCTTCTGCATTTTCGCAGTCTAGACTGCGAAAACTCTCCTATGCACGGCATTTTTGCCGGATGCATGGTGACCGTGCCGTTCTGCAAAACACACAGAGAGGAGTGACCGACATGCATTTCGCCATTCTGTTCGAGGATGATCCGGACGCCCCGACCGACATCCGGAAAAAGCTGATGCCGCAGCATCTCGAATTTCTCAAAAGAAACGAGAAAAAGATCCTTTCGGCCGGCCCACTGGTCGGCGACGACAGGCGCGTGGAGGGCGGTTTGTGGCTGGTTTCCGCCGCCGGGCGGGAAATCGCCGAGGATCTCGTCCGCGAGGATCCGTTCTGGCCGACCGGCCTGAGAAAGAAAGTCAGAATTCTCGAATGGCGGCGGGTCTTCGCCGACGGCCAGGCCCTCGTACCGCCGACCGGTTCGTGATCCCGTCACCGTTCACAAGAGTTTCGCGCTCGCGCGATTGCGGCTAGTGTCCGACGGAGAATCGTCCTGCCACGATCCATCGCGGGCAGGCTCAACCGGACGGAAATCTACATGACTGTGATCGTGCTCACCGGCGCCAACGGGCGTCTGGGTTCTTATCTCCGCGAACCGCTTGCCGCCATGGCGACAAGCCTGGTGTCCTCGGACCTGGCGGAGGATATCGGCAGGCTCTATCCCGGCGAGACCTACATGCGGGCCGACGTGGCGAATTTCGAGGAGGTCGACCGGTTGCTCGACGGTGCCGACGTCGTGGTCCATTTCGGTGCGGTGTCGGACGAATCCCCCTTCGACGAGATTGTCGGGCCCAACATCGTCGGATCCTACAATGTCTGGGAGGCCGCGTGGCGGCAGGGCGTCAGGCGGGTCGTCTACGCAAGCTCCATCCATGCGGTGGGCATGTATCCGCGCACCGACATGATCGGCACAGACGTGCCCCACCGCCCCGACACGTTCTACGGGCTGTCGAAATGTTTCTCCGAAGACCTGGCGCGTCTCTACTGGGAAAAGCGCGGGCTCGAGTCCGTCTGTCTGCGGATTCTCTCCTGCGCCCAGGTGACCAACGAGCGGGCGCTCGGCACATGGCTCAGCTATGACGACCTGATCCAGCTCGTGACCAGGTCCATCGACACGCCGCATGTCGGATTCACGGTGGCCTATGGCGTCTCGAACAACGACCGGGCGCCGGTCGACAACGCGAAGGCCGCTTTCCTGGGCTACCGTCCCAGGGACAACGCGGAAGTCTATGCCGAAAGCATCCTGGCCGAGGCCCCGCCGGTCGATGCCTCGGATCCCGGGCAGACATGCGTCGGCGGCGTCTTCGCTAAAGTCCCCCTGGGGGAGAGCGGGACCGCGCACATGAACATCGTCGACGACCGCAAGACGGACTGACGGCCGGCCGGGTCCTATTCCGGCTGCGCCCCGAGCAGCGTGAACAGGTTCTGGGGCACCGGAATGCCGCGCAGCATGTAGCGGCCGAGCGACACGATGTCGTCGCGTTGCGTCTCGAGGCCGGCGAGGGCCGCCGACGAGATCAGCACCTGCTGTTCCAGCGGCTGGCACATGCCGAGAATGCGTGAGGCGGCGTTGACCGCGGGGCCGATGACCGTGAAGTCGAGCCGGTCCTCCGCGCCGATATTGCCGTACATGAGATCGCCGGCGTGGATCGCCAGGCAGTAGTCCGTTACGGGCAGGCCGGCCGCCGACCGGCGGGCGTTCACGGCGGAAAAGTCCGCAAGAAGGCCGTTGGCGGCGTCGATCGCGGCCCGCGCCGGCTCCTGCCCCGCACCTTCGCTGAAGATGGCGAGCAGGCCATCGCCCATGAACTTGAGGATGTTGCCGCCATGGCGTGCGATCACCCGCGAGACGGCGCCGAAATAGTCGTTCAGCATGGCGACGATGTCCTCGCCCGGCCTCGCCTCGGCCATGCGGGTGAACCCCTTGAGGTCGAAATACCAGACCACCGCGTGGATCGTTTCGAGCGAACCGCGCATGATCTCTCCGGACATGACGCGCCTGCCGGCATCCGGGCCGAGATAGACCGAAACGAGATCTTCGGCCATCTGGCGGTTGGAGACCGACTTGAGCGCCAGGCCGAGCGCGGGCAGGCTCTCGCGGATCAGCGCTACATGGGCGCCGGTGAACCCCCCCGGCGCGTCCCCGGTCCATGACACGATCATGCCCTCGGGCGGGTTGACGGGATCGACGGGCCGGATCTTCAGGCTTTCGGTAAATCCCAGCGCCAGGGCAAGGTAGTCCGTCGCGCCGCTGGCCCGCAGGTCCTCCAGGAGGGGAAACCGCGAGAGGCGCGGGCCGTTTTCGAAGAGGCGCTCACGGAACTCATCGAGCCCCTCCTCGAGCATGAAATAGAACGTGCTGCGCGCCCAGCGTTCGTTGGGAAGATTCGTATGTCCGTACTGCTCGCGCAGGATGCCCCTGCCGCGGTGCCAGTTGAACCCGAGGCTGCCATATTCCGGATGCAGGGTGCGCTGGGCCAGATGAAGCCTCGCCAGAGGCACGCCGGCCGCCACCAGGCGGTCGCAGTATCCCTCAAGCATCGCGTCGCGGGACATGCCTTCGAGACCGGACCGCAGAAGCCAGTCCCTGATGTCCGCGCAGGACGGCGACTGATCCGGGGTCGGGGTCGTGTCCATGCGTGCTCCCCTCGGGCGCTGGCTGCCGGTTGCCGGTCGCGATGGGTTCCGGCCGGGCCACTCGACAAAAAAACCCCCGACCAGTCAAGGCCGGGGGTTCGGGAGGAACGTCTACGCGACGTTATATGCGCTGGCTGCCCTGTCCGAATTCCGGATAGGCTTCCAGTCCGAGTTCCACCTGGTCGAGGCCGAGGAATTCCTCTTCCTCCGTCACGCGGATCCCGATGATGAACTTGAGCACCAGCCACAGGACCAGGCTCGCGGCGCTCACGAAGATGCCGATCGAGACGATCCCGAGAAGCTGCGCACCGAAGGTCGCACCCTCGTTGGTGATCGGAACGGCCAGCGTGCCCCAGATGCCGGCCACGAGGTGGACCGGGATGGCGCCTACGACATCGTCGATCTTCAGCTTGTCGAGGACCGGTACGACGAGCACGACGATCACGCCGCCGACGGCACCGATCAGGGCCGCCATGCCGAGGGTCGGCGTGAGCGGTTCCGCGGTGATCGACACGAGGCCGGCGAGTGCGCCGTTGAGCGCCATGGTCAGGTCGGTCTTCTTGTAGATGATGTAGTTGAGCAGCATCGCCGCGACCACACCGCCGGCAGCGGCGTTGTTGGTGTTCGCGAAGATGCGGGCGACGGACGTGGCGTCGCTCAGGGTGCCCATGGCGAGCTGCGAGCCGCCGTTGAAGCCGAACCAGCCGAGCCACAGGATGAAGGTGCCGAGCGTGGCCAGCGGCATGCTCGAACCGGGCATGGCCGTAACCTTGCCGTCGCTGGCATACTTGCCCTTACGCGCTCCGAGCACGATCGCGCCCATGAGAGCCGCCCAGCCGCCGACCGAGTGCACGATGGTCGAACCGGCGAAATCCTGGAAGTTGGCCACCTGCAGCCATCCGCCGCCCCATTTCCACGCACCCTCGATCGGGTAGATGATCCCGGTGAGAACGGCGACGAAAATCAGGAATGGCCACAGCTTGATGCGCTCGGCGAGGGTGCCGGACACGATCGAGGCGGTGGTGGCGCAGAACATCATCTGGAAAAACCAGTCGGATGCCGCGGCGTAGGTCTTGGGATCCTCGTTTTCCGGATAGGACCACCAGGAGAAAGTGCCGATGTAGCCGCCTTCGGAGACGCCGTACATCAGGTTGTAGCCGACGAGCCAGTACATCAGGCCGGCGATGGAGAACAGCGAGATGTTCTTCAGGCAGATCGTTGCGACGTTCTTCGAGCGCACCATGCCGGACTCCAGCATGGCGAAACCCGCGGCCATCCACATGACCAGGAAGCCGCCGATCAGGAACAGCAGGGTGTTGAAGATGAACGCGGTTTCCGCGGGTGCCACCATTTCCGCGTCCTGCGCGAAAGCCGCTCCCGCACCGAGGACCGACAGGCCGGCGGCAAGTCCCGCCGCCTTTACAAGTGTCTTGTTTGCAATAGTCATTATGACGTCTCCTAGAGGGCTGCTTCGCCGGTCTCGCCGGTTCTGATGCGCACTGCGTTGTCGATCGAGTGGACGAAAATCTTGCCGTCGCCGATCTGGCCGCTGTTGGCGGTCGTGGCGATGGCCTCGACGGCGGAGTCCGCGAGTTCGTCGGACGTCACCACCTCGATCTTGAGCTTGGGAAGAAAGTTCACGGCATATTCGGCGCCGCGATAGATCTCCGTGTGTCCTTTCTGCCGGCCGTAGCCCTTGACCTCGGTCACGGTCAGGCCGTGAATCCCCAATTCGGTCAAGGCCGCCCGGGTTTCGTCGAGCATGAACGGCTTGATGACCGCCATAATCATTTTCATGACTTATCCCCTGCCTGTCGGCACCGGTCCGCTTCTGGTTGCCTCGGAGCGGTGCGGGTTACTGGAACATGCCGGGGCGGCCATGGCCGTCCCGTTCGACAGGGGTCTTTTCAACTCGCGTGCCAATTCGGCGCGAATCCCGCAACGGCTTGATTTGCGGACACGATTCAAGATGCGGGAAAAAGGGAGGCATTTTGTGCAGCGCAGAACTGCACAAAATACAGGCAAAAATATAGCAGTGATTAAAAATTAGTCAGGCGTGCGCTGGCGAATCAGGCCTTCCTGGGCGACGGAGGCCACGAGGAGGCCGTCGCGGGTGAAGATGCTGCCGCGGTTGAAGCCCAGCGCGCGCGAGGCGCTCGGGCTGTCCTGGGCGTAGAGCAGCCAGTCGTCGGCCCGGAAGTCACGATGAAACCACAGGGCATGATCGAGGCTCGCCATCTGGAGGTCGCGGTCGAAGAGCGTGCGGCCGTGGGCGATCAGCGACGTGTCGAGCAGGGTGAAATCCGAAGCATAGGCAAGCACGCACTGGTGCAGTTCGGCGTCGTCGGGCAGGCTGCCGGAGGCCCTGATCCAGACATTCTGGGCCGGTTCGTCCACTTCCGGATCCACGTAGTTGCGCAGCTTGGCGGGCCGGAGCTCGATGGGCCGGGCCCTTTCCCAGTAGCGCTTGATGTTCTTCGGCACGTCGTCACCGAGCCGCGCCACGAGTTCGGCCTCGCTCGGCAGATCCTCGGGCATGGGGACGTCCGGCATGGCGATCTGGTGATCGAATCCGTCCTCGCGCACATGGAAGGACGCCGCCATGGTGAAGATCGCCTTGCCATGCTGGATCGCCACGACGCGCCGCGTGGTGAAGCTGCGGCCGTCCCTGTAGCGGTCGACCTCGTAGATGATCGGCACTTCCGGATCGCCGGGCCGGATGAAATAGCCGTGCAGCGAATGCACCGCCCTGTCCTCGACGGTCCGGGTCGCGGCGACGAGCGACTGGCCGATCACCTGTCCGCCGAAGACCCGCTGCCACCCGACCTGGGGGCTGCGGCCGCGGTAGAGGTTTTCCTCCAGCTGTTCGAGATCGAGCGTGTCGATCAGGGTGTCTATGGCCGACGCCATGGCGGTCTCCGGAATTGATTGCCGAACGGAGGCGGGACAATAGCGCCATTCGCCCGACCCCGAAAGCCGGACAATCCGCCAACCCCACCGCCCCCCAGCCGGAGTGCCCGAAAAGCCGGGCATCCGTGCGCCGTGTGCAATGGATCCTGACTTTCGTCAGGAATTCGGGGCGATGGGGCCGCCGCGTGGGGCGGGACTTCCGAGAGGTTTTTGCGCGGGTCCTCAAAACCGGTCCGAATTGCCCGCGAAGGCGGGCATCCATGAGGGTTGTGTTTTGGATCCTGACTTTCGTCAGGAATTCGGGGATGGGCACAGGAGTGCAGACGCATGCCGGTACCGAGTGCGACAGAAGAACCTTTCCGGTCTCGTAGGACAGGAATGGCACGGGCACCTTGCGTCTATATCCTCGCCAGCCGTCGCAACGGCACGCTCTATATCGGAGCGACCACCGATCTCGCCCGGCGTGTCGCGGATCACAAGGCCCGTGTGCGGGAGGGTTTCACGAGCCGGTACGATGTCGACAGGCTCGTTCACGTGGAGGAATTCGACCGGATCAACGATGCCTTCGAGCGGGAAAGACGCCTCAAACGCTGGCGGCGCGCCTGGAAAATTGCCCTCATCGAGGAAACCAATCCAGACTGGCGCGATCTCTACGACGACATTCTGAAGTGACAGTGGATCCTGACTTTTGTCAGGAATTCGGGAGACGATGAGATCGCCATCTGCAGAAATCCTCCGTGCGGCTGGGGTGGCGTTTCGGCGAGGCGGGTTTCGGCCCGGGCATGCAAAACCACACCGAATTGCCCGCGAAGGTGGGCATCCATGAGGGTTGTGTTGTGGATCCTGACTTTCGTCAGGAATTCGGGGGTGGCGGGAACGCTAAGTGAGGCGGGCGCCTCACGGTGGAGATTGGCCCGGGCATGCAACACCACACCGAATTGCCCGCGAAGGCGGGCATCCAAGAGGGTGGGCAGTGGATCCTGACTTTCGTCAGGAATTTGGATGTTGACCGGGCGGTCGAGTTGGTTGGGGGATCAGGATACCGCATGGTCAATGCTGGCCGACTGGGGTAGGCATAGGATCATGAACACGGACCGGCAGGAGAGCGACCGAAGCGGGCGATACGATGCGATCGTCCTGGGCGGCGGGCTTGCGGGGCTAGCGACTGCGCTGGCCCTGGCGGACCGGGACGCGGGTGGCGGCCTGAGGGTCGTGCTCGTCGACGCGGACGGCCTGGACAAGTGGCGCAACGCCGGCTTCGACGGCCGGGCGTCTGCCATCACCGCCACCAGCGAGGCCGTGCTCGACTGGCTCGGGGTCTGGCCGCTCCTGGCGGGGCGGACCCAGACCATGGCCGACATCAAGGTGACCGACACCCGCCCCGACGCGGCGGGCCGGCCGGTGCTCCTGCGCTTCGACGCCAGGACGCCGGACGGGCGGGCCGCGGCGCACATGATCGAGAACCGGCACCTGGGCGCGGCACTGGCCGAACGGGTGCTCGCCTGCGGCGGCATCGACGTGAAGGCGCCCGCGCGTGCGGCAGCATTCGACTGCGACGCGGCCTGCGCGCGCCTCACGCTCGACGACGGGCGCATGCTCGAGGCGCCGGTCGCCATCGCCGCGGACGGGCGTGTCTCATGGCTGCGGGGCCAGGCCGGGATCCGGACCGTGGGCTGGGCTTACGACCAGTCGGGCATCGTCGCCACGGTCGCCCATGAAAGATCGCATCGCGGGATCGCCGAAGAGCATTTCATGCCTGCGGGACCCTTCGCCATTCTCCCGCTTCCCGGCAACCGGTCGTCCCTGGTCTGGACGGAGGAAACCGCGGAAGCGCGCCGGATCACCGACCTCGACGACGCCGGTTTCGCGCGCGAGCTCGCACGGCGGTTCTCCCGCCATCTCGGAACGTTCGAGGTGGTCGGTCCACGCTGGTGTTATCCGCTGTCCATGCAACTCGCCACGGACTATGCCGCACCGCGGGTGGCGCTGGTGGGCGACGCGGCGCATGTGGTCCATCCCCTGGCGGGTCTCGGTTTCAACCTCGGACTGCGCGATGTCGCGGCCCTTGCCGAAACGGTCGTCGAGGCCATGCGCATCGGGATGGATCCGGGGAGCGTCGCGGTGCTTGAACGCTACACGGCCTGGCGGCGGCCGGACAACGTGGCGACCGCGCTTGCCATGGACGGTATGAACCGCCTGTTCTCCAACGACAACCCGGCGCTCAAGGCGCTGCGGGACGCAGGCCTTGGCATGGTCGACCGGATCGAGCCGCTGAAATCGATGTTCATCGGTGAAGCGGCCGGCCTGGGCTCCGACGCCCCGCGCCTGATGCAGGGAAAGCCGATCTGACGGGGTTTCGCGCCGGCGCCCCGGATCACGCCGCGCGGATGTTCTCCACGAACTTGCGGACTTCGGCCTTCAGTTGCTCCGACTGCTGGTTGAGTTCGCCCGCCTTGGCATCGACCTGTCCCGACGCCGCACCCACGTCGCGCGACGCGGCGGTGACGGCCTGGATGTTCTCCGAGACGTCCGACGTGCCCCGCGCGGCATCCTGTACGCTGCGGGCGATATCCTGCGTCACGGAACCCTGTTCCTCCATGGCGGCCGCGATGGCCGAGGAGGCCTCGTCGACACGCGAGATGATTTCACCGATGGAGCCCATCGAGACCGAGGCATTGTTCACCGCGACCTGGATGTCCTCGATCTGGGTGCGGATCTCCTCGGTCGCTTTCGCCGTCTGATTGGCGAGCGACTTGACTTCGCTGGCGACCACCGCGAAACCCTTGCCCATCTCGCCGGCGCGCGCCGCCTCGATGGTGGCGTTCAGCGCCAGGAGGTTCGTCTGTTCGGCGATGTCCGAGATCATCTGGATGACGGCGCCAACCTTGTCGGAGACTTCCGACAGTTCGTTCATCTGTTGCCCGGTGCGGTTCGCCTCGTCCACGGCTTGCCGCGAAGCGGTTGCGGCCTCCGTCACGCGCGCCGAGATTTCGGCGATCGAGGCGTGAAGCTCTTCCGCCGCCGCGGCCACCGTCTGGACATTCGCCGATGCTTCTTCCGAAGAATAGGCGACGGAATCGGCCCGGCTGCTCGCATCCTCCGAGACGCCCGCCATGGACCGGGCGGTTGCGCGAAGTTCGCTCGACGCACCGGCCACGACCTCGACGATGGACCCCACGCTGAGATCGAAGTCATCCGCAAGCTTCTGGAGAAGGGCAGCCTTCTGGCGTTCGGCCTCGGCCTTCTCCCGTTCGCTTTCGGCTTCCAGTTCCGCGGTCCGGATGGCGTTGCGCTTGAAGACCTCGACCGCACGCGCCATGTCGCCGATTTCGTCCCTGCGGTCCCCGCCCGTGATCTCGGTTTTGGTATCGCCTTCGGCGAGATGAGACATGGCCGCCGTCATGACGCCGATGGGGCGTGAAAGCCGCCGGCCGACAAAAAGTCCGACCATACCGATGACGAGGCAGCCACCGGCGATTCCCATGACGAGATTGTTGCGCATCGTCGCCACCGCGGCGAAAGCTTCGCTCACGTCCTGTTCGGCCACGACGGCGAACTTCGTGTCATGAAAGCTGAAGGGGCGATAGGCCGCGACAACGTTGGCGTGGTTGAAGCCCGTGGCCTCCGCGACGCCCGCCTTGCCATCCAGTGCCGCCGCGACGGGTCCGGTGTCCACCTTGCTCTTGAGGATCGTCGATTCCTTCACGAACCTGGAGTCGTTGCGCACGAGGAGGTCGGCCCCGACGATGTAGGCTTCACCGGTTGTGCCGAGGCCGGCCGACTGCTGCATGATCTCGTTGAGCCTGCCGATCGGCATCTGGAAAACGAGCACGCCTCTCACCTTGCCGGCATTATCGAGAAGCGGCGTGGAAATGAAACTTGCGGGAGCTCCGTGGCTCGGTGCGTAGGGCTTGAAGTCGAAGAAATGAACGCCACCGGCCGCCGGATTGTCCCGAGCAGCCCGGAAGGCCTTGCCGAGATCCGACTTGGCCCACTTGCCCGTCACGAGGTTGGTCGCGTAGTCCAGTTCCTTGAAGACGGTGTAGACAAGATTGCCGTCCGCATCGAACAGGAAGATGTCGTAATACCCCCGGTCGCGGAGAAAAGCGCGCAAGTAGGGATGGTATTTCCCGTGTGCGGTGCTGTAGGCCGAGCCGTCAGTGGCCGCGTCGAGGTTTTCCTTCTGGCCTGTGGGGTGCGGGTTGTCTTCGATGTAGGCTTTCTGAAGCGTCCGCGTCTGGTTTTCGCCCATCCCGTTCCAGGCGGTGGAAAATGCCTCCAGCGCATCGCCGATGAGCGGGTTCTGCGCCTGTGTCTTCAGGTCTCCCTCGATGCCGGCCAGCCACTGGGCGAGCGCGGTCGTCTTGTTCTCCACGACGGCGGCAAGTTTGGCCTCCTCGCCCTCGACAACCGCATGGCGCGCCCCGACATAGCTGTATTGCGCGGTGCCGATGGCCGCGGCCAGCCCGACGCCGAGGATGAGTGCCGGTATCTTGAAAGCGATGGAGTCTAATTTTGCACGAATTGTCATGTGTCTTGCCCCGCAGAGAGTATTCTTTCTCCGGGATAGACAAATTCGGTAAAATTAAAATTAATCTTTTCAAGAAGGCCGGTTAAGGAAGGTTAACGTAGAAACTGCGTCAGCCTCCCCGCGACTTGCCTTCCGCCTCGAGCTTGTCGAGGTAGGCCGCCCAGAGGTCGGCATGTTCCGCGCCGAGCTTGTGGAGATAGTCCCAGGAATAGAGTCCTGTGTCGTGGCCGTCCGCGAAGACGATGCGCACGGCGTAGTTGCCGACCGGTTCGACGCCGGTGATCGTGATGTCGCGCTTGCCGGCAACGGTCACTTCCTGGCCCGGACCGTGGCCCTTGACCTCCGCGCTGGGGCTTTCGACACGCAGGTATTCGGCGTCGAGGTCGAAGGCCTCGCCATTGTCGAAGGCGACATGCAGGCAGCGCTTGTCCGCCCTGAGACGCAGTTCCGTCGGCCAGACCTTCATCTCAATCGTCTTCGATATGCCGGGCTTCTTCCGGCAGCATGATCGGGATGCCGTCCCGGATCGGGTAGGCGAGCCGCGCCTGGCGGCTGATCAGCTCGCCCGCGTCGCGGTCATATTCCAGCGGCCCCTTGGTGACGGGGCAGACCAGCATCTCCAGGAGCTTGCGGTCGACGTCCTGCGGCCCGGCGTCGCCGGTCTGCTGCGTCCTGTCTTCGCCGGTCATTGGAGTTTCCCGCTGGTGGGCGAATCCCCGTCCTGCTGGGCAAGCGCCATCTCGGTCAGCGCGATGAGGATCTCGTTGCGGGTGTGCAGGTCCGGCGCCTCGAGCATGGCCTGCTTTTCCTTCGGGCCGTAGGGGCTGATCATGGCGAGTGCGTTGACGAGGGCCTCGTTGGAGGACTCGTGCACCGACTCCCAGTCGGCTTCCAGCTCGTGGGCGTCAAGATAGTTGCGGAAGACCTCGAGGAGCCGTGCCCGGTCGACGTCGGCCTGGCCGGCGCCGGCGTGAAAATCCTCGGCATAGTCGAGCGCGTCGACGCGGAACGAACGGTAGGGTTCACCCGAGGTGACCTCCTCGACCGTCCGGAACCGGCAGATCCCGGTCAGCGTGATCAGGATGCGCCCGTCGTCGCATTCTGAATAGGCGGTGATGCGCCCCGCACAGCCGACACGGTAGAGTTCGGGCCGGGCGGCGGGATCGTCCTGCAGCGCAAGGTCTGCCTCGCTCGACGGCTGTAGCATGCCCACCAGCCGGCTGCCGGACAGGGCGGCATCGACCATGGCGAGGTAGCGCGGTTCGAAGATGTTGAGCGGCAGCTGGCCGCGCGGCAGCAGGAGCGCGCCGCCCAGCGGGAAAACCGGCATGACGTCGGGCAGGTCCGATGGCCGCTTGTAGCGGCTGCACGGGCTGGCGCATTCACCCTTGTCGGAAAAATGCTGCATCACGAAAACAGGACCGATGACAGGCGCCGGCGGCTGGCGATGGTGAGCTCGTCGGTCGGGCCCCAGGCCTCGAAGAACTGCAGGAGCTGCTTGCGGGCCGCGCCGTCGTTCCAGTCGCGGTCGGCCTGGATGATGTGCATGAGTTCGTCGACCGCTTCCTCGCGCTGGCCGGCGGCGTTCAGCGCCACGGCGAGTTCGATCCGCGACTCGTAGTCCTTCGGGTTGGCCTCCACGGCCGCCCGCAGGTGCGTCACGTCCTCGTCGTCGACGGGCGATCCGGCGAGTTCGACCGAGGCCCTGGCCGCGGCGATCTCGGGGTCGTTCTGCTTGGCCGGCGGCGTGAGCGCGAGCGTGGCGCGGGCGCCGTCGAGGTCGCCGTTGGCGAGCTGGCAGCGCGCGAGGCCGGCGATGGCGCCGGTGTTCTCGCGGTCTTCCTGCAGCACGTGGCCGAAGGCTTGGGCGGCGGACTCCACGTCGCCCTCGTCGAGGGCGGCCTGGGCGGCGTCGAGGATCTCCTGGGTTTCCACACCCACGGCCTGGCCGGTCAGGCGCTCGATGAACTGGTTGATCTGGCTCTCGGGCAGGGCCCCCATGAAGCCATCCACGGGACGGCCTTCCTTGAAGGCGAAGACCGCGGGGATGGACTGGATGCGCATCTGCTGCGCGATCTCGGGGTTCTCGTCGATGTTGATCTTGACGAGCCGGACCGCGCCGCCGGAGCCTTTCACCGCCTTCTCGAGCACCGGTGTCAACTGCTTGCAGGGGCCGCACCACGGCGCCCAGAAATCCACCAGCACGGGCGTGGCCATGGAGGCCTCGATCACGTCGGCCATGAAGGTGGCCGTGGTCGCGTCCTTGATCGCCGCGTCAGGACCGCCGGCGCCATTGGCGCCGTCCGCGCCGCCGATGAGGGGACTCTCCATATTTCCTCCCGAACTCCGCACTGTGCAATTGGCTCAATGGCCAATACATGGACCGTGGACGCTCAAAAGGCAATGCGGGATTGGGGGGAATTCCGGCGCCGGTTTCAGGCCTGCGGACGCGACGTGTCGACGGGCAGAATCGCAGGCTCGTGGCCGCAGGCCTCGATGAAACGGACAAGGTCGGCCGAGCCGATCGTCACCGTGGCATCGTTGGTGAGCGGATGGAAGTTGAGCTCCTCGTGCGCCATCATGGCGGCGTCGAGCACCACGTTCACGCGGCGGGCCGCGTCGTTGATCAGTGCGAGCGGCGTCACCGCGCCGGGCGTCACCCCGAGGGCCTCGAGCAACAGGTCGGGCTTGCCGAAACTCAGCCGCGCCGACCCGATGACGGCGTGCAGGCGCTTCATCTCGACCTCGGCGTCCTCCAGGGTGACGACGAGCCAGAGTGCGTCCTTCTTGTCCTTCAGAAAGAGGTTCTTGCAGTGCCCGCCCGGGATCTCGCCGCGCAGGTTGCGGGAGTCCTCCACCGTGTAGAGTGGCGGGTGGCTGTGCCTGCGCACGTTTATGCCGAGGCCGTCGAGGCGGGAATAGAGGTCTTCCGGGCTGTGCGGCATGAATGTTCGGGTCCGGGCTTCAGGGCGGGATCGCGCGCGTGGGGGCCATCTCGGTTTTTGCGGCAAATCTCTATTGCATTTGTCGCCGCGTTGCGCAATAACACGCGTCGCAAAGCCGGACCGGCTCAAAGCGGGCGTAGCTCAGGGGTAGAGCGCAACCTTGCCAAGGTTGAAGTCGTGAGTTCGAATCTCATCGCCCGCTCCAAACTTTCTGCCATTTTCTGAACACCTGACCGGATCTTTGCCTCGTGCGCCGAACCATCGGCGGACGCCATTGTTCCGTTGTGGCTCGTGACAGGTTCCCATACGGGCGGCCGGGGCGTGGGCCAGCAGCTGAACTCGAGCCCCGGCCTATCGGCGATCGCGTGGATTCCAGCATTCGCTGGAAATCCGGTTCATGAAGCCGACGATCAGAAGCACGACCCGACGCGGCGGCAACGTGCACAGGAGTCCGCCAGCGGTCAGAACCCGCCGGGAAGGAAGTTCCAGGTGAGGCCGGCGCGGATGTTGTGGAGGTCGTCGAGGCCCATGCGCACCGTGCCGGCGGAGAAGTCGTAGGTTTTCTTGCCGAGACTGGCGTACAGATATTCCAGGCGGATGTTGAGGTTTTCCGTCACGGCATGCTCCATGCCGCCGCCGACCGTGTAGCCGTAATGGGTCTTCTCGTCGCTTTCGCCGAAACCGGGCAGGTACATGTCGCCGCGGGCGATCGCGAGGCCGCCGGTGGCGAAGACCATCGTGTCGTCGAAGGCATAGCCCGCGCGCAGGCGTGCGGTGGCCAGCATCGGCACCTTGTAGTTGACCTGGTCCAGCGAGTTGGTCGCGCTGACCTTGCCCGCGGACAGGTCGCTCTCGACGCCAAGGACGATGTTGTCGACCTGCAGGTTGTAGCCGACCAGCCCGCCCAGAAGGTAACCGTCCCCGGCAAGTTCCGGGTCGGGATTGCCCGACGGCAGGTAGAACGTCTCGAGGAACCCGCCCCCGGCGACGACACCGGCATAGGGGCCCGTCCACTGGTGGATGGCGGGCCTGAACCCGGGGATGTCCGTGTCGAGATCGGCTGCGGTCCCGGCCGCGGCGGTCAGCAGAAGCGCGGCAAGGCCGGCGATTGTCGGTTTGGGGTCGAAAATACGCAAAAACATGGCGATCACTCTCTTTCGTGGATACTGCTTGCCAACTGCGTCCACGGTGCGCCCGCATGGTTAACCGGGTGCTAAACGATCGCCGCGAGAGGCGCGACGACTTGGCTTCTCCGGCCGAATTCTTGATGACGATCAATAAAAAGACTCACCTGAGGCAACCGGTCGCAGTATGACCTGGTTGCATATGTCCAATTCGGTGTGTCTGCGGCGGGATCGAACCTCGTCCGTATTTGGAATGAACTGGAGGATTTGACAGTCTTCCCTGATAAACACTAGGATCGGCCAGGTTTCTGTCTGAAGTCCGCGATGGATACTTCGAATGAAACTAACTCGCAAATTCCCGGGACCGAACTCCGCAGCCGGTCGCGCGGCTTTGCCCTTTCTCGCGGCCGTTGCCATGATCGTGGTGGCGATGCCGGCGAAGGCGGCCTGTTCGTTCGAAAGCGTCATCGAGTTGAGAGAACAGCGCGCCGGTTTTAGGGATGCCCGGAACCGGGCCAGAGACGGTGCGGCGGCCGCAGAACAGGCTGCTCGAGAGGCGTTTCGCGATTTTCGCGCAGATGTTCGCCGGCATAGCGAGGTTCGTGTCAATCGCTGCGAACTCGAGCTTGAGATCGGTGAACCGTCCGCGCGACCCGGGCGCGACGGGGACGGAAACACCGCCGGTCCGGGCCTGAATTCCGTCCCGGCCTGCGATCCGTCCGCTCCGGAAAATGCATCCGGGCTCTGGATTCTGTTCGCCGGCGCTTTCGACGATGCCTTCTACAGCGCGCGGCGGCGGGTGTGGCCGGCCATCAATGGCTCCGCAACGGTGACCGGCGCAAGCCTCATGGAGAAGGTCTCGAAGTTCCGCGCGGGCTACCTGCCGGCGGCGCAACGCAAGGCCGTGGCCCGGGCGGCCATACTCTTCGAACTGCATCTGGCCATCCAGCGCGTGATCGATCGCTACACGGATGCATATGATGCGCGCGAATGCCTGAGCGCGCACAGATCGGAGGTCGTGCGGGTCGGCAATGCGTTGCCGTTTGCCGATGCCGACCGGGGCATGACCTACGTGCGCACCGACCCGATCGCCATGAGAGACGGGTGCGGAGATTTCCTTTTCGAATACCACTCGGGAGACTGGTCCCGGAACGAGGCCGAATTCACGCCCGTCCCCCGCGGTTACGAACCTCTGGTCACCTTCATGGAGGCGCTCCAGGCGGGCATGCACGAACTGCGCGCATCGCGCGAGCGGGTCGGGCGGGAAACATGGGACGGGCTTCGCTCGGCGCTCTCGCTGGCCCGGCCGCTTCATCTCGAACTTGCCGAATACCACATCGATGCCTCCGGCGTGCCCCGGCATCGCGGCAATCTCGACACGCAGGACCGGATCATCGCCGAACTCATCGCCACTCACCAGTCAAGCCTGAGCGGTGACGCGCGTGCGCTCGCATTCGGCCAGTTGCTCGAGAACTGGTATTGCGAGAAGCAGCTCATGCGCGAACTGACCGAAACGACGGACCGGGTCTATTTCCGCGATGCCCGGATCCGGACCGTGTACACCGACACGAGCGGTCTGTTTCACCGCAACCTGAACGCCCTGATCAAGACATGGTCGAACAACCAGGATGTCGCGGCCGAGGACCTGACGCGTCTCGAGCGCATCCTCGACACCCTGCCCTGAAGCGGCCACCGAAGAACCGCGTCGCCGGAGCCCCCTACAGGCCGAACATGACCTGGCTGTCCTCGATGGTGATGACCGGCTTGCCCTCGCCAACCGGCGGGGTGACGCGGTAGGTGATCGAAAAGACATCGAGCCCGTCGGTCTCGATATGGGTGTCGCCCTCCGGCCGGCTGAGCACCACCGGGCGTTGCGAGAACGTGCTGCGCACGATCCAGCTGCCGTCTTCCTGGCGCCAGGCCTCGTGCTCCGTGCCGCCGCCCGGCTGGGCCGCGATGAACGACCCTTCGCCGAACGCGCCGCGGTTGTTGAGTTCCACGAAGGCGTTGATGCCCTGCTGGTTCATGCAGCGCCCGACGGCCTCGGCCATCCCTTCGGGTTCATCCTCGAACGCGCTCATGAAGGCGTCCTTGACCTCCTGCTTGTCGGACCCGGCGGTGCCGATCCGCACACCGTCGACCTGGAACGTGGCCCGGCCCATGTCCCTGAGCGTGACGGCGGGCAGGACCTCGGCCTCGTCGACGCCGGCGTCTTCCACGTAGCTCACGATCAGTTCCCGGTTGGTCTCCAGGACCGTTTCGGGTGAGTAGTCCGGCGACACCAGGTCTCCGTGCCGCGCCCCGGCGAAAACGGAGCGATCGTCGAACTCCTCGGGGGCCGCGGTCAGGACGGCCATGACGATGCTCGGGGGCATGTCGGCCAGGTCGATCGGATCGCGGTCGAACTGGTCCCGGGCGGTCTGCACCGCTTGTTCCGGTGTCTGGCCCGCCCGTTCGGCCACGGCCGAGACCATGGTCGACAGCAGGATCGGGAGCTGGGCGGCTATGGTCATGTCGCCGGATTCGCGCATGGCGGACAGGAGCATGGAGACGCGGTCGCCCGTCAGGTGCCCGAGCAGTTCCTGTGCCTCTTCACGGGTCATGCCGGCGGCGGCGAACTTCGCGAACTCCTCCATGAGCTGGTTGGTCATGTCGCCGCCATCGAGGCTGCCGGCTTCCCACATGCCGTCGCCATGCTCCTTCATCAGGGGCAGGCCTTCCTCGAAACTCCGGAGGCCGCCGCGCAGGCTTTCGAGGAGGTCCTCGACGGAGCCGCCGCCGGCGAAATCCGAGACGCCGTCCATGGCCGACCGGACCGATCCGCCGATCAGGGCGTACTGTTCCACCTGCACCGGATCGATGCGACGCCGGCCGGCCAGTTCGGTCATGAAGGCCTGCTGATCCTCCGTCATCGTTTCGGAGCCGGCGATGAGCTGCTGGGCTTCCAGGTGCTCGGTGATGGCGCGTTCGACATTGGTGGTGAGTTTTTCGTCGATGGCTTCCATCAGCGCCGTCATCTCGGGATCGCAGTCCAGCACCTCCGGAAGACCCTTGGTCACGTAGGTCAGCTTGTCGACGATGTTGTTGGAAATCGTCTTGAGCACGGCGTCCGTCAGAGGCGGCATGCCCATTTCGTCTGCGATGCGCGCGGCGGCCTGCCGCAGCATGGACTCCGGGTCGCGCCGGTCGAGCTGGGTTTCCAGCCGCGCGACGATGGTCTTTTCGCGGGCCGTGTCCACGATCTGCGCCGCGCTGCCCCGGGTGCTGGCGGCGGAAAGAATGGTATCCAGACGGTCGGTCGTCATGTCCGGCGACGCCTTGAGTTCCGAATAGATGTCGAGCGCCTCGCCGGCGAGGCGGGCGATGGTCTCGTTGGCGATCGGTCCCTTGCCATGGTCCGGCAATGCGGCGGCCGACTTCATCACATAGGCGGTGACGAAATCCGCCGCGCCGTCCCCGACGGCCTCCCGCCATCCGCCCGCGCCGGCAAGCGAAAAGTCCTTGTCGAGGAAAACGCCGTTCATGTCGGTTTCACCGCGCAGTCGCATGCCGCCCTGGAGAGGACTTTCCATGAAGCGCGTGATCTCCATGTTGTTGCGCGCCTTCTGGCTCATTTCCGCCCGGCCCGCCTGCTCCAGGATCGTGGTCACCGCCCGCTGGCTGAGCGGTGCGCCGTCCGTCGGGGTGGCGTCCCGCATGGCCATGTCGGCAATATGGTCGCCGTATCTCGCCTGCAGGTCCTGGACGAAGCCCGCGAGAAT
This sequence comes from Hyphomicrobiales bacterium, assembly GCA_965227875.1. GTDB lineage: Bacteria > Pseudomonadota > Alphaproteobacteria > Rhizobiales > JAJFHC01. The sequence continues at coordinate 1,964,274 of OZ245783.1, read as the reverse complement.
CTGGCGATTGGTCACCTGGTACTGCTCGAGCTTGACCGGGTAGTCCGCGACGGCGCTGCGGGCCTCCTGGAGCGCGCCGATCCTGCCCAGCAGGGGCACGTGGCTCAGGGCCGCCTTGAACATCGTCCACTTGCCGGGCGCCTTGAGGGGTTCCTGCAGTTCAATGCCGCCCTGGTCGGTCTGGCCGAATACGGCGTCCTGGGCCGGGCTCGGCCCCTGGGCTGCGCGGGAAAACTGTTCGATGGACATGGCTGTCTCCGGAAAAGGTTCTTCAGATACGCATCATGACGGCCCCGTCGTCGCCGGGATCGGCGGCGACGGGCGCGGCGGCTTCGGTCTTCAGCGTGGCGAGCTGCGCGGACCACTTCTCGGCCTGGTTCACGAAGTTCTCCACAACGGCCTCGAACCGGGCGGCGTCGAGGTCGGTGACCGCGTGGCCGTAGACCAGGATGATGCCGCCGGTGCCTTCCTCCAGGCACAGGGTCGCACCGCGCGTGCGATGCCAGTAGAGGTTGGCCGCCATGAACTCGCGCAAGGCGGGTTCGCTACCCTCTTCCGGCAGTTCGCCGAGATAGGCGGACAGCACGATGCGCCCGGTGACGGAATCGAACTCGACATTGACCACCAGGTCGCCGTCGAACACGAGGACGCTGCTTCCGGTGTCGGGATCGAACCTGAGATCGGGGACCGTCAGTGTCTCGCCGAGACCGGCCAGAAGCTCGGCCGCCAGTTCGCTCTTGTCCATGTGTTCCTCCGTCCGACCAGTTGTTGCTGCACGCCGCGGCGTGGTTTCCATGTCCAAACGTAAGCCATCGTGCGGGCCCTGCAGTATCAAAAAGGACACCGCGCCCGTTTTCAGGGTTTGCGGAACGTTAACAGGGGGATTCAGGTACGTTTCAGGGGCGGGCGAACCCGGCGAGGATGTCCGGCAGATCGCCCAGATGCTCGATCCTGCGGTAGCGGTCGTGGCCCTCGGGCTCGTCGGCATGTTCGAACGACCATGTGAGGTCGTGGGGCACGTAGACGCCCCAGCCGCCCGCCTCGAGCATCGGAAGGATGTCGGACTTGAGCGAATTACCGATCATCAGGCCCGCATCGGGTCCGGACCCATGGCCGGAAAAGATGCGCCGGTAGGTGGTCTCGGTCTTCTCGGTGACGATCTCGATATGGTCGAACAGATCGGCGAGTCCGGACAGGGCGATCTTGCGCTCCTGGTCGAAGAGGTCGCCCTTGGTGATGAGCGCGGTGCGGTAGCGGCCCGACACCTGTTCGACGGTCTCGCGCGCGTGCGGCAGCAACTCCACCGGATGGGCCAGCATCTCGCGGCCGATGTCGAGGATCTTCTGGATGACAGCGGGCGGCAGGGTGTCGTCGGAAACCTCGATGGCCGTCTCCACCATGGAGAGCATGAAGCCCTTGATGCCGAAGCCGTAGATCTCGAGATTGCGCTTCTCCGCCTCCAGGAGCCGGCCGGACAGGCCCTCGGTCTCGGTATGTCCGGACAGCAGGTCCTCGAACATCTCCTCGGTCAGGCGGAAGAACTTCTCGTTCTGCCAGAGCGTGTCGTCGGCGTCGAAGGCAATGAGGTCGATCATGTCTCTGGTCGTCGTGTGTGTCGGACAGGTGGCCTTGCATTATACGCTGTCCGTGACGCCTGTCCGTCTTCGCCTCAGCTTTCCTCCGCCCTCACCTCCACCTCGGTTCCGCCGCTTACCCGGTCGCTGGGATAGAGGATGACGGTGTCGTCCTTCGCGAGCCCTTCGAGAACCTGCGCATGGTGGGCGTTCCTCCTGCCGATGCTGACGATCCTCTCCACCGCGACGCCGTCGACCACCTGGAAGACCGCCCATTCCGTTCCCTTGCGGAACAGGGCGCCCAGCGGCACGCGCAACACCGCGTCGCCGCGCCAGACGACGATGCGCACGAAGACCCGGTAGTCATGGCCCAACCGGGCCCATGTCTCGCGCGGGTCGGTGATGTCGAGCGTCGTGTTGACCCGCTGCTCCTCGACGCCCAGGGCGGACACCTTGGTGAAGCCGACCGGATCGATGCGGCGCACCTTCGCCTTCAGCCGGCCTTCCCCGCCCCACCGTTCGATCCAGGCGTCGTATCCGGCGCCGACGCTGACGGCGTCGGCCGACAGGAGGTCGACGACGATCTCGATGTCGGACTTGTCGCCGATCTCCAGGAGGGCGGCACCCGCCTGCACCACCTGTTCGGATTCCGTGTAGAGCTTGAGCACCGATCCGGCGGCCGGGGCGGTGATGTCGATGCAGCACTGATTGGCGTTTTCCAGCGTCTCCGCGGCATCAGGCTGGAGCAGGCGGGCCTCCGCGGCTTCACGCTCGCGGACCCGCAGATCGAGATTGGCCCGGGCCTGGCGCACCTGGGCTTTGCGGGTGTCCACGTCGAGCTCGGCCTGCTGCAGGGCCCGGTCGGAACTGATGCGCCGGCGCGAGAGTTCCTGCTGGCGCGTGAGTTCGGCCTCGGCGAACCTCAGGGCCGCCTCGGCACGGGTCACTTCCGCCTCGCCGAGGCCGACACCCGCCTGTGCCGCACGCAGGGCCGCCTCGAGCTCGCGCATGGTGCGCGCGTCGCGGATCGGCGGGTCGACGGGGCGGACGACGGCGATGCGCCGGCCCTTCTCCACCAGGTCCCCGACCTCGAGCACCAGGCGTTCGAGCTTTCCGGTGATGGGGGCGGAGACCTTGTAGACCTCGCGGATCTTGGCCACGCCGTCCTCGTCGACGGTGACCTCCATGGGCCCGGTCGAGATCCGCGCCACGTCGACCGGCACCGGCAGGGGCTTGAGCGCGACATAGGCCGCGACGATGACCGCCGCCGCGACGATGCCGAGCCCGAGACGCTTGAGCCATGTGACCACCATCAGACTACTCCCGTGTCTTGAGGACCCTTATGAGGTCGAGCCGGTTGACCCGGCGGTGAACAATGAAGGCGGAAGCTGCCGCCGCGGCCAGCACGATCAGGCTGGCCTTGGCGAAGGCGGCGGGTTCCGTCACGTGGGGGATGCGGAAGAGATCGCTGTCGAACCCCCTCACCACCGCGAAGGTGAAGCCGTAGCCCAGCAGCCAGCCGAGCGGCTGGGCGGCCAGGGTGATGACGCTCATCTCGAGGATGAGAACCCTGGCGACCTCGTTGCGGGTAAAGCCGAAGACGCGAAGACTGGCCAGTTCGCGGCCCCTCTCAGAAAGCTGGATGCGGGCGGAGTTGTAGACCACGCCGAAGGCGATGATGACCGCGAGCACCAGATAGACCGACGTCATGATGGTGATGTTCTGCTCGATGGTCTCGCGGAACTTCTCCTGCGACACCCGCTGCAGGGCGATCCCGGCGAGCGCCGGCGTGGCCTTCACCGCGTCGTAGAGCTCTTCGAGGCGGGCCGCGTCCGCCGCGATGTAGGCGCCCGATATGCGTGGCCCCTCGCCGGCGGCGCGGTCGAGGCTGTCGATATTCATGAAGACGGACAGCCCGATATAGCTGCTGATGATTTCCGTCACCGGCAGGTGTCCGGTGCGGCCGTCCTGTTCGAGGAAGGCCACTTCGACGAGGTCGCCGCGCCTGAGACCGAGCAGGCTGGCGACGCGCTCGCTGACGGCGAGTCCGGTTTCGGGCACGGTCATGGGTGCGAGCCCGGCGTCCAGAACGCGGCTGAGGCGGGCGTCCGGCGTCTTGCCGACGATGCTCAGACGCCGGCTCAGATGCCCGTTGGTGAGACGCACCGCTTCCGCCCGGAAAGGTTCCGCACGCAACACGCCCGGCAGGCGGCGGACGGCCTCCAGGGCGTCGGGGCCCTTGCGGTCGGCGAAGGTCACCGTGGCGTGCTGGCGGTCGGTGCGGAAGAAGATCGTGTCGATCATGAAGTTGATCGATCCCGTCGTGAACAGAGCCAGGATCAGGATCGAGACCGACAGGGCGGTGCCGAGCGACGTCAGCGCGCTGCGCACCGGCCAGCGCACGAGATGCCGCATCGCCATGATGGTGAGCTGGGAGACATACCGGCCAAGCCCGAGGCGGGCGACGAGCGAGCGCCGGTAGCGTTCCGGGGCCGGCGGCCGCATGGCCACGGCCGCGGGCAGGCGCACCGCCGCCATGACCGCCTTGAGCGCGCCGGCGACGGCAGCGGCGACACCCGCGGTCGCGGCGATGACGTAGATGTCCGGCTGCAGGACGAACAGCAGGAAGGGAAAACTGAAGAACTCCGCATAGAGCCTGGTCAGGCCGTTGCCGAGCCACATGCCCGCCCCGATGCCGATCGCGATTCCGATGAGGGAAATGGCGACGACGAGCTTCAGGTAGTGCCACGCGATGACGGCGCGTCCGTAACCCAGCGCCTTCAGCAGGCCGATCTGTTCGCGCTCGAGCGATATGAGGCGTGTCAGGATCATGTTGATCAGGAAAGCGGAGACGAAGAGGAATATGGGCGGGATCACCTTCGCCATGGCGCGCAACTGCTGCAGTTCGCTGTCGAGGAAGGCGTGGGACATCTGGTCCCGGCGGCCATAGGCGCCGGTCGAACCGTAGGGACGGAGTATCCGGTCGAGTTCGGCGATGACGGCGCGTTCGTCGGCGCCCCGGGTCAGCCCGACGGAGACCGAATTGAACGCCCCCTCGAGGTCGCCAAGCGCTTCGAGCGCGCGTTGCGGCATCCAGATGACGGCGAACCGGCGGTTGTCGGGCACCATGTCGCCCGGTCCGATCGAGTAGACGAATTCCGGGGACAGGACGATCGCGGTGATCTCGAGGTCGCGGCGCTTGCCGTTGATCACGGCGCGGAACCGCGCGCCGATGCGAAAACCGTGGGCTTCGGCGAATCCGGCACTGACAGCGACTTCGCCGGTCCGGTCGGCGTCCGGGAGGCGGCCCGACCGCAGGTAGAGACGGTTGAGCGCCGGTTCGCCGGCTTCGGGCAGGGAAAGCACGATGCCGGTCGCCGGCTCCGGCATGCCCTCGATGTCGAGGATGGCGCCCTGGGACACGCGGGCCTCGGCAGCCAGCACGCCGTCGATATGCCTGATGGTGGGCACGAGCTGGCGTGGCGCGCGGGACGCGGTGGCGAAGACGTCGGCAAAGCGATAGCGCTCGTAATAGGCCTCGCGCGTCTCGTCGAGGGACCGCGAGGCGCCGACGGCGAGAATCAGCGTGGCGACGCCGCAGGCCAGCACCATGGCGATGGCGAGCGACTGTGCCCAGAGACGGCGGAGATCGCGGAGCATCTTGACATCGAGGGCGCGCACGGGATCACCAGTCGATGTCCGCCGGCTCGAGGCGGGCGTCGTTGGTCTCGGTGCGCGTGATCGCGCCGTCGACGAAGTAGAAGGTCCGGTGCGCCAGTTTCCGGATGGCCGCATTGTGCGTGATGATCGCGGTGGTGGTGCCGAGTTCCTCGTTGATGCGCACCAGTGCCTCCAGCACCAGGATGCCGGTCTTGGAATCGAGCGCACCTGTGGGCTCGTCGCACAGCAGCACCTCCGGCCGCTTGGCGATGGCGCGGGCGATGGCGACCCGTTGCTGCTCGCCGCCCGACATCTGCGCCGGGAAGTGATCGAGCCGGTCGGCGAGGCCGACCAGACCGAGCGCCTCTTCCGGCGGCATCGGGTCGGCGGCGATCTCGGTGACGAGGCTGACGTTCTCCCGGGCGGTGAGGCTCGGAATGAGATTGTAGAACTGGAAGACGAAACCCACCTTGTCGCGGCGAAAACGGGTAAGGCCCGCCTCGCCGAGCCCGGACAGGTCCACGCCGCGGAACCTCACCTGGCCGGACGTCGGGGTGTCGAGCCCCCCGATGATGTTGAGGAAGGTGGACTTGCCGCTGCCGGACGGGCCGAGCATCACGGTCAGTTCGCCGGCGTAAAGCTCCGCGGAAGCCCCGCGAAGGGCGTAGACCTCCACATCCCCGGTGACGTAGACCTTCGTCAGGTCCGAAATCTCGAAAACCGCTTCCGGCATCGGCACGAGGTCCTCAGGTACATCCCGTCTCCCGCAGACGCGCGGGCATCATGCCACATGTACGTGCCGACGTAAGCGCCGACACCCGGAATCAGTGCATCATGCGATGGCCGCGTCCACGGCCCATACCCATGCCCATGCCCATCATCGGCAGGGCGATCTCGTCTGCCGTGGCCTTCTGCTTGTCGTCGAGCACGTCGTAGAGCGCGGCAAACGCCGTCTTGAGGTCCTTCAACTGCTCGATGCGCGCCTCCATGTGCGTGATGCGGGTTTCGAGCCGGTCCTGCGGCGATTTGCGGGAAAAGTCTCCGTCCATCATCTCCTGCATCATGCTTCGCATGAGTGCGACATGGGTTTCCGCGTTCGTCCGCACGGTCTCGGCGAAGGACTTCCACGCGGTTTCCTGGTCACCGGTGATGCCGATCTCGGCCTTGATATAGGCGAGACGACCCTTGATCCGGCCAACCCGCCAGTCGTCACGGTCCGAGTCCATCCTCGGCCCGTCACTCCAGTTGTGCATCATGCCGCCCATGCCCCAGCCATGCCATCCGCCGCCACGTCCGTCGTGCGCGGCGACCGTAGCCGCGGCAGACAAGAGGAGTCCCGCTGACAGCGCAACCGCGCCGAACCGTTTGAAAGACATGTTCGTCCTCCTATATCCCGAGTAAGGATGCGCAAAGCCTGCGCGCTTCCGATGACGATATTGTCGAAGAAAGGTCTTCATCGCGCCTTGACCTGCATCAACCGGCGGGTTCACTCGTTTTGTACTTCGCCGGAAATCGGATAGGACTTGGACACGCGATTCGCGAACAGCCGGGAGAACCATGTCGAAACGCAATCACAGGGTCGGTATCGTTCCCTTCGACGTCCGCGACGATGCGATGGCGTTGCTGTTCATCACCTCCCAGACCCGCGGCCGCTGGATCCTGCCCAAGGGCAAGGCAAAGGTGGACGAGAGCCATGTCGAGACCTGTCACCGCGAAGGTTTTGAGGAAGCCGGCGTGCGGGGCGTGGTTCTGCAGGATTTTCCGATCACCGTGGTCATCGGGAAACAGACGAACAAGGGCATCCGCCAGATACCGGTGACCTATTACCCCTACTTCGTGCAGATGCAGGAAGACGAGTGGCCGGAATGCCATTGCCGGCAGAGGCACTGGGCGCTGATCGAGGACGCGCCCAAGGTCGCCTACCGGAACGATTTCCTGGGTCTGATTCGCCAGGTCGATGCGCTGCGGCCGTGGCTCAGAGAAATTGCAGAGCACCATAAAGCGCAGCCGCAAGAAGCGCTGACGCCGGCACGGTGATCACCCAGGCCGCGACGATCGAATAGACGAACCGGCGGCGGACCAGCATGCGCTTGCCGCGCAGGCTGCGGCTGTCGAAGGCGTCCTGCGCGGTCGCGTTGAGACGGTGTCCCGGGCGCAGCTTGCGCTTGTTGGGGTCTTCCACGAATTCACGGAGGAAACCGACCCCGAAGACCGCGCCCACGGCGATATGGGTCGAACTGACCGGCAGGCCGAGCGTCGTGGCGATCAGCACCGTCACCGCCGAGGAAAGGGCGACGCAATAGGCCCGCGGCGAGTTGAGCCGGGTGATCTTCTGGCCGACGACGGCGATCAGTCTCGGGCCGAACAGGCCGAGACCGAGCGCGATCCCGAACGCGCCGACGACCATGACCCAGAGCGGAATCGAAACCGTCGCGGCCACGCCCGACCCGGTCCCGATCGTGGAAACGATGGCGGCGAGTGGCCCGACCGCGTTGGCGACGTCGTTGGCGCCATGGGCGAAGGACAGCAGGGCGGCGCCCATGATGAGCGGAACGTCGAACAGCTTGCTGACATCCTTCTTGGTGTTCTCCAGCCGGGTCACACGCCGGGCGACGTGGGGCCGTGCGAGCAGAAAAGCGATCAGAAAGCTGAATCCGGACACGGCCATGATTTCCGGAATGGACGGTTTCCATATTCGTTTCAGCCCCTTCATCGCCATGTAGGCGGCGAAAGCCGCGGCCATGAGGGCGATGAGCAAGGGCACCCAGCGCCGTGCGGCGTCGAGGCGGTCCTTGACGTTGAGGACGTTGACCTTGATGAAGAGAAGGAGTGCGGCCGCGATGGCGGCGCCGAAGACGGGCGAAATGACCCAGCTTGCGGCGATCGCGCCCATGGTCGCCCAGTTCACGAGGCCGAGTCCGGCTGCCGCGATGCCCGCGCCGAGGACACCGCCGACGATCGAGTGGGTGGTCGACACGGGCGCACTGAGCACCGTCGCCAGGTTGATCCAGAGGGCCGCCGCGAGCAGCGCGCTCAGCATGAGGTCGCGAAACTGCCCAACATCTATCCGGTTGTCCGGTGCGATGATGCCCTTGGACACCGTGCGCACGACATCGCCTCCGGCCAACAGGGCCCCGGCGGCCTCGCAGACCGCCGCAATAAGGACGGCTGCGGCGATGGTCAGGACCTTGCCCCCAACCGCAGGCCCCATGTTGTTCGCGACATCGTTGGCGCCAATGTTTATCGCCATGTAGCCGCCGATGATTGCGGCGGCCACGACGACGACGGTCTCATCGCCCACGTTGATGAAACCACCGCCCACATAGGCGGCGACGAAGCCGAGAAACAGGACGGACACGCCGACCGGCACGGCCGCGCCGCGGACTTTCAGAACCTGTTCCTGGATGAAGCCGAGACGCCGCAGGTCGTTGACGTACCGGTTCTCCGACTTTTTCTCGACACCGGTCATGTGCACCGCCCGCCCGATTCAATTCGGGAACAACCTAACCGCCCGCGCCCGCCCCGGCCATGCGGCCGAAACAAAAAAATGGGAAAACTTTCGAACGGAAACGAAAGCAGGCGCCGTGCCTACGGTCCGAGTCGCCAGAAAACTCAAACCGAACAACGGATTGTCACTTGCGGAATCGCGGCCCGGCCATATGATTCGCCGCCAGATTCGGTAAGCCGGAGCAAATCATGACAGATGCACTGACCTTCTACACCAATCCCATGTCCCGCGGACGAATCGGGCGGTGGATGCTCGAGGAAACCGGCGCGGCATACGACACGGTGGTCGTCGGGTACGGGCCGGACATGAAGTCGCCGGACTATCTGGCGATCAACCCGATGGGAAAGGTGCCTGCGGTCGTGCACGGGGAAACGGTGATCACCGAATGCGCGGCGATCTGCGCCTATCTCGCCGACGCCTTCCCGGCCGCCGGCCTGGCGCCTGCCTCGGGGTCGCGGGCGCGGGGGCCCTATTACCGCTGGCTGTTCTTCGCCGCAGGTCCTGTCGAGGCCGCGATGACCAACAAGGCGATGCAGTTCACCGTACCCGAGGACAAGCTAGGCATGGTGGGTTACGGCTCGCCGGAACTCGTGCTCGACGTCCTCGACGCGGAGCTCGCCCGGAGAGACTATATCGCCGGGGACACGTTCACCGCCGCGGACGTCTATGTCGGGTCGCATATCGGCTGGGGCATGCAGTTCGGTACCATGGAAAGGCGGCCCTCGTTCGAAGCCTACCATGCCCGTCTTATCGAGCGCCCCGCGCTGCAGCGCGCCCAGCAGGCGGACGACGCCTACATGGCGGAACTGGAAGGCGGGGCCTGACGTCCGGTCCGCCGGTCAGGGGATCGGCGCGCGTTCGCCCAGCGCATAGCGGATCACGTCCACCGTGTCGAAGGCCAGCGAGGCGGCGACGGACAGGATGAACACATAGAGCAGCTGCCGGTAGGGCGCTGCGGGCGGATCCTGACGGAGGCGCCGCCACAGGAAGACGATCAGCGGACCCCAGAACACCAGATGGGGCAGGCCGAACAGGCGCACGTAGCCCATCCGGTCGAACATCCATCCCACCGTGACGATGACCGCCGTATTGGCGGCGATGATCGCCAGACCGTCCGGGCGTGTCCGGCGGTTGAGCAGCAGGATGAACCCTGTGGGCACGATGACGATCGTCAGGTAGACGACCCAGATCCGGACCCAGCCGGGCTGCAGGGCGACGGCGTCGAAAAAGGTCATGGCGACTCTCCCTCTTTCAGGACTTGTACGTACCGGGCGGGCGTACGGTTTCACCGCCGCGGTTTCGGCGCATTCGCGTCGCAGTGTTCGGTCGCGACCAATACGCGAAGGAGAAAGAAATGGCCGTACACAAGGTAATCGAGATTCTCGCCGAATCCCCGAAGGGTTGGGAAGAGGCGACGCAGAAGGCCGTCGCCGAAGCCGCGAAGAGCGTGAAGGGCATCCGCTCGGTCTGGGTCAAGGACATGTCGGCGGAGGTCGGGCCGAGCGGCAAGATCAAGGCCTACCGCGTGAACTGCAAGATCACCTTCGAGGTGAAATAGCGCGCAGGTCAGTCCTGCAGGCCGTCCGGCGCGTCGACGGCAAAACCGTAACCCGGCGCCAGGTAGCGGCCGCGCGAGACGCGGACGAGTTGGCCGTTGAGCGCCAGACGCTGGATGGCGTTGTAGACGGCCTTGCTCGAACAGGCCACGCCGCGGTCCTCGAGCGCCGCGATCACGTCGCCCGCGCCGAAGGGGGCCGGGGCGCCCGACCGGAACGTGCCGAGGACCTCGCGCAGGAGATTGCCGCCGCGACACGCGGTCTGTTCGCCGAGAAGGCCCGGGAGCTCGAAGTCGCGCGCGAGGCTCTCCCTTTCCTCCGGCGTGCACTGCGAGAGAAGCCCCGCCGCAAGCGGCCGGAGGACCGAGATCTTGCGCTCGACGCTGCGCAACTGCGCACGCAGGTCGTCCTGCTGGCGAACGAGGCCCGCGAGGTCCGCCAGCGTCCGCGCGCCGGCGGTCGGATAGGCGGATGAATCGTCCGGCCGGGCGTTAACCGTTTCTGTTTGTCTCTCAGGCTGTCTGGGGCGCGTGTACATTGGATAATATTAGCAGAAACAGACGGTTAGACGAGTGGAGGAAAATGCAAAACGCGCCGGATGGTAAACGGGGAGGCCAGATGCAGCTTTTTCCCCTGTGCCAAATCGGTTAGCAATGGATCCGGCATTCCGAAAGCCCGGATGGAGACCGACCGTGATACGCAACCTGCGAAATCTTGTACTTCTCGCCCTCATGGGCGTTCTGTTGACCGCTTGCGGGATCAACAACATCCCGACCTACGAGGAACAGGCGAAGGCGGCCTGGAGCCAGGTCCTCAACCAGTACCAGCGCCGCACCGACCTGATTCCCAATCTCGTCAATACGGTGAAGGGCTATGCCGCCCAGGAGCGCGAGACGCTCACCGCCGTCGTGAACGCGCGCTCGAGGGCAACCCAGGTGACGCTGCCGCCGGAAATGTTGTCCGATCCCGCCGCCTTCAAGGCGTTCCAGGACAGCCAGGGCCAGCTCACGTCGGCGCTCTCCCGGCTGCTGGCCGTGGTCGAGAACTACCCGGATCTCAAGTCGAACCAGAACTTCCTGGCGCTGCAGTCCCAGCTCGAAGGCACCGAGAACCGCATCTCGGTGGCCCGTCGGGACTATATCGAGGCGGTTCGGGTCTACAACACGGAACTCAGGACGATTCCCGGACGCTGGTGGGCGGCCTTCGTCTACCCGGAAAACAAGCCCATGCAGACCTTCGACATAGACGACAAGGCCAAGGAAGCGCCAACGGTCAGCTTCGAATGACGGCGGAGCGACAGCGCCCATGACATTCGCGGTTCGCGCAATCTTCGTGGCACTGGCCGCCGCGGCCGTCCTGGCTGCCGCCAACCTGCCGGCGCCGGCGGCCGATCCGGTCTTCCCGAAGCTGACCGGCCGTGTCGTCGACGACGCGCAGCTTCTCGACAGCAACGCGGAAATCCGGATCGAGGACGCGTCGAAAGCGCTGGAGGACAAGACGTCCGCGCAGGTCGTCGTGGTCACCCTGCCGTCGCTGCAGGGCTACGAGATTCGCGACTTCGGCGTACGCCTCGGGCGCCACTGGGGGATCGGCCAGAAGGAGCTCGACAATGGCGCCCTGCTGATCGTCGCGCCCAACGAGCGCAAGGTGGCGATCGAGGTGGGGTACGGGCTCGAGGGCACACTCACCGACGCGCTGACGAAGATCATCATCGAGACGAGCATCCTGCCGCGCTTCAGGGCGGGCGACATGGCGGGCGGAATCGAAGCCGGGTTCAACGACATCGTCAAGGTGGTGTCGGGAGATCCCGAGCAGGTCGCGGCGCGGGCGAAGGCGAAAAAGAAATCAGAGAGCCGGGAAGCGGTCATCGCCACCCTGGTCCACGTGTTCATCTTCATCATGGTCATCATCATCATTTTCAATGCCAAGTCCGGACGGGGCGGGCGGCGGCGTTCCGGATCATCCTGGGGCAGCGGGTCGTCGGGCGGGGGCTTCTCCGGAGGGGGCGGCTTTTCCGGCGGCGGCGGAAGTTTTGGCGGCGGCGGGTCGTCGGGGAGCTGGTAGAATGGCGCGGAACTCCTTCATCGACGAAGCCGGCCGGCGGCGCATTTCGCAGGCGATCAAGACGCAGGAAGCCCGCACACGCGGCGAGATCGTCGCGGTCGTCACCGAACGCAGCGACGACTATTCCTACATCCCGACATTGTGGGCGGCGCTGGCCGCACTGTCCGTGCCCCTGCCCGCCATCTGGTTCCCGGTCTTCTCGTTCCCGGAAATCTACGCCGGCCAGCTTTTCGTGTTCATCGCGGTCGCCCTGGTGCTGCGACTGCCGGCGATCATGCCCCATATCATCCCCGCTTCGGTGAAGCGGCAGCGCGCGCACCGGGTCGCGCTCGACCAGTTCCTCGCCCAGAACCTGCACACGACGCCCGGGCGGACCGGCGTTCTCATATTCATTTCCGTGCTGGAACACTATTGCGAGGTGATTGCGGACGAGGGCATTCACGCGCGTGTCGCACCGGATGTCTGGGACGACGCCGTGGCGTCCATCACGTCGGCCGCGCGTGCGGGCTCGATCGTGGACGGTTTCGTCTCCGCCATCGAGACCTGCGGCGACGTTCTGGCGGCGGAGTTTCCCCCGGACGGCGCGGAAGACAATTCCCTGCCCGACCATCTCATCGTTCTCGAAGGCTGAGGTGCCGGCGACTGCCGCCGCCGCCGCGCGGCGTCAATAGCGCGCAGCGGGGTCTTTGGCCGTTCAAGCCCGCGCGGTTTCATGGTATCGGCAGGCCAGCCAACCTGACGAGGAATTCCCATGACCGCCCAAACGAACCGCCCGGTCCGTCGCGCCCTTCTCTCCGTATCGGACAAGACCGGCGTCGTCGAATTCGCCCGCAGCCTGTCGCAGCGCAATGTCGAGCTGGTGTCGACCGGCGGGACGGCGGCCACGCTCAAGGACGCGGGGCTCGCGGTCCTCGACGTGTCCGACCTGACAGGATTCCCGGAAATGATGGATGGCCGAATCAAGACGCTGCACCCGAGCGTCCATGGCGGGCTGCTTTCGGTCCGCGACAACGCGGATCACAGGTCGGCGCAGGAAGCGCACGGGATCGCGGACATCGACCTTCTGGCGGTCAATCTCTATCCCTTCGAGCAGACGGTCGCGGGCGGCGCGGACTTCGACACCTGCATCGAGAACATCGACATCGGCGGTCCGGCGATGATCAGGGCGGCCGCAAAGAACCACGCCTATGTCACCGTCCTTGTCGGGCACGAGGACTACGACGACGTCATCGCGGCGCTCGACGCCAATGACGGTGCAACGACACCGGACCTGCGCCGGAGGCTCGCCGCCAAGGCCTATGCCCGGACAGCGTGTTACGACGCGGCAATCAGCAACTGGTTCGCGACCGAGCTTGACGATGCCGCACCGGCCTACCGGGCCTTCGGCGGCCTCCGTGCGCAGGTCCTGCGCTACGGCGAGAATCCGCACCAGTCTGCGGCCTTCTATGTTTCCGGGGAGGCCCGCCCGGGCGTCGCCACGGCCACCCAGGTCCAGGGCAAGGAGCTCAGCTACAACAACATCAACGACACCGACGCGGCCTTCGAGTGCGTCGCCGAATTTGATCCCGGCGACCATGCCGCCGTCGTCATCGTGAAACATGCCAATCCCTGCGGCGTGGCGACCGGCAGCGACCTCCAGGACGCCTACCGGAAAGCCCTGCGCTGCGACCCGGTGAGCGCCTTCGGCGGGATCGTCGCGCTCAACCGCACCCTCGACGGGGCGGCCGCGCGCGAGATCGCCGAGATATTCACCGAGGTCATCGTCGCGCCGGACGCCGACGACGAGGCCCGCCGCATCCTGGCCGAGAAGAAGAACCTCCGCCTGCTGCTGACCGGCGGCCTGCCCGACCCGAGGGCGGCCGGGCTTGCGGTCAGGTCCGTCGCCGGCGGCCTGCTCGTCCAGTCGCGCGACGCCGGGGCGGTTGCCGCCGACGAACTGAGGGTCGTGACCAGGCGCAAACCGACGGCCCACGAGTTCGAGGACCTGCTGTTCGCCTTCAGGGTGGCCAAGCACGTCAAGTCCAATGCCATCGTCTATGCGAAGGACAGGGCCACCGTGGGGATCGGGGCCGGCCAGATGAGCCGTGTCGATTCCTCGCGCATCGCGGCGCGCAAGTCGGCCGACGCCGCCGAAGCCTGCGGAGCGGATGCGCCGCTCGCCCATGGATCGGTCGTCGCGTCCGATGCATTCTTTCCGTTCGCGGACGGTCTGCTGAGCGCGGCCGAAGCGGGCGCCACGGCGGTCATCCAGCCGGGCGGTTCCATGCGGGACGAGGATGTCATCGCGGCGGCGGACGAGGCCGGTCTCGCCATGGTCTTCACCGGCATGCGTCACTTCCGCCACTGAGCGCGGCGGCCGCCGGGTGGCCTGTCCCCGGACGCCGGGTCAGGCGGTCAGGAGATCCTGCAGGTAGCTGCCGGCGACGGCGGCCTTCGCCAGCGTGAACTCTCCGCCGTCGATCATTTCGTTCACGGCGGCCTCGGTCCTTTCGAGATTGTCGCCATTCTTCTTGGACCATGCGTCGAGAGGCCTGGACTTGGCCGACCTGAGAATCTCGGCAACCAGCGCGCGCTGGGTGGTGAAGATGCTCTCTACCGACTTGCCGAGCGCGAGGCGGTCGAAATAGTCCGTCGGGTCGATCTCGGCGGCCCGCGCGGCCAGCCGGTCGACGCCAAGCCGCACGCCGATGGTGAAGAAGACAGCGGCCACGTCGGCCACGGGACGTTTTGTCTGGGCCGCGATCAGCACGATGTCGGGACCGCGCGAGAGGTAGCGCAGCCGGGCGATGCGCGCGGCGATGTCCTTGGGCACCTTGCGGTCGAGAAGGGTCTTTTCCGCCCGTGCGACCCTCTCCCTCGCCCTTTCGGGCAGAACCTTGTCGAGGGCGTCCGCCAGCGTCCCGATGCCGGTGCGGAAATGATCGACCTGTCCGGCCAGTCCGGACGCGGGGTCCGCGTTTTTTAGGAACCACACGGTCTCGCGGTGGAGCAGGTCCTGAAGTTCGGCGTAGAGCGCCATCTGGGTCTCGCTGGCCACCTTGTTGTCGAGCCCGTCGACCGCTGCGTTCATGGCGCGGATGTCGAAGCAGTCGCGCGCCAGGGCGTAGGCGGTCGCGATCTCCGACACCGTGGCGCCGGTTTCGTCCGACAGCCGGCCAACCAGCGTCGGGCCGCCACGGTTGATCATGGAGTTCGCGAGCAGGGTCGCCACGATCTCGCGGCGCAGGCGATGGCCGGCGATCTCGGACGCGTATTTCTTCCGCATGCGGACGGGGAAATATTCCATCAGTTCACGGTCGAAATACGGTTCGTCGGGAACCTTGCTCCGCAGCAATTCGTCAAAAAGCGTGATCTTGGCGTAGGCCATGATGACCGCAAGTTCCGGCCGGACGAGCGGTTTGCCGGCTTCCATGCGTTCGGCGATCTGGACGTCGTCCGGGAGGAACTCGATCTCGCGGTCGAGCAGGCCGCGGTGTTCCAGTTCCTGCATGAAGCGGACCTGGTACCCGAGATCGCTGATTCCGTTCCTCCGGGCGAGCGAAAGACTGAGCGTCTGCTGGTAGTTGTTGCGCAGGACGAGCTCCGCCACTTCGTCGGTCATGTCGGCGAGCAGCTTGTTGCGGGCCTTGCGCGTCAGCTTGCCGGACGCCTCGGCGGCGCCGAGCGCGATCTTGATGTTGACCTCGACGTCGGACGAGTTGACGCCGGCTGAATTGTCTACCGCGTCGGTGTTCACCCGGCCGCCGGCCTGGGCGAACTCGATCCGGGCGCGCTGGGTGAATCCGAGATTGGCGCCTTCGCCGACGACCTTCGCACCGACGTCGCGGGCGGTGATGCGCAGGGCATCGGTCGCCCGGTCGCCGACCTGTTCGTCGGTCTCGGCCGTGGCCCGGACATAGGTGCCGATGCCGCCGAACCAGAGCAGATCCGCCGGCATCTTGAGAATGGCCCGGATAAGCTCGTTGGGCGGCACGGACTTGGCGGTCAGCCCGGTCAGCTCGCGGATCTCGGGCGTGAGTTCGATCGACTTGACGGACCGGCTGAAGACGCCCCCGCCCTTGCTGATCAGCTTGGACGAATAGTCCTGCCAGCTCGAGCGCGGAAGCTCGAACAGCCGTTTGCGTTCCGCATAGCTGGTGGCCGGATCGGGATCGGGGTCGAAGAAGATGTCACGGTGGTCGAAGGCGGCGAGCAGCCTGGTCTGGGTGGAAAGCAGCATGCCGTTGCCGAAGACATCGCCCGACATGTCGCCGCAACCGACGGCGGTGAAGGGCTCTGTCTGGATGTCATGCTCCATTTCGCGGAAGTGCCGCTTGACCGCTTCCCACGCCCCGCGCGCGGTGATGCCCATCTTCTTGTGGTCGTACCCGGCAGAGCCCCCGGACGCGAAGGCATCGGCGAGCCAGAAGCCGCGTTCTTCCGAGATGCCGTTGGCGATATCCGAGAACGTGGCGGTTCCCTTGTCCGCCGCGACGACCAGATAGGGATCGTCGCCGTCGTGCCGGATGACCTCGAGGGGCGGCACGACCTTGTCGCCGGACAGGTTGTCGGTCACGTCGAGAAGGCTGGAAATGAAGATCCGGTAGCAGCGGATGGCCTCGGCCTGGATCTCCTCGCGGCCCGCCTGCGGGTCGAGACGCTTGGGCACGAAGCCGCCCTTGGCGCCGACCGGCACGATCACCGCGTTCTTGACCTGCTGGGCCTTCGCGAGCCCGAGGACTTCAGTGCGGAAATCCTCCGGCCGGTCCGACCAGCGCAGGCCGCCGCGCGCGATGGCGCCGCCGCGCAGGTGAATGCCCTCCACGTCCGGCGCGTAGACGAAGATCTCGGCGAAGGGCTTCGGTTCGGGCAGTTCCTCGACGTCGCGGGAGCGCAGCTTGATGGCGATGGCGGGTCTCGCCCCGCCGTCTTCCCCGGTCTGGAAGAAGTTCGTGCGCAGGGTCGCCATCACGACATTCGAGAAACGCCGCAGCACCCGGTCCTCGTTGAGGCTGGCCACGTCGTCGAGGGCGGATTCGATCTTGCGCACCAGTCGCCTGGTCCTGGCGTCGCGCGTCGAGCCGCCGTCGAGACCGAATCGGACGTGGAACATCTCGACGAGAGTCCGCGCGATGGCGGCATGCTTGACGAGTGTCTCCGCCATGAACTGGTTCGAATAGGGGATCGCGGTCTGGACGAGGTACTTGCCGATGGTCCGGAGAATGGAGATGTCGCGCCAGGCGATGCTCTGGCCCAGCACGAGCGCGTTGTACCCGTCGCTTTCGGCGCGGCCGTTCCACACGGCGGCGAAACAGTCCTCGAGCAGATCCTTCAGCGTGGCGAGATCGACCTTCGTCCCGAACACGCTCTCCAGCACGATATCGTGGATCCACACCACGCTTTCGCCGCCCTCCCGGGCGGTCGGGCGCACCTGGTAGGAGCGCTCCGCGATGGCCCGCATGCCCATGTTCTGGAGGATGGGAAGCCGGTCGCTGAGGGCGATGGGATCGGACGGGTGGTAGAGCTTCAGCCGGATGGTGGACGTGTCGTCATCGTCCTTGCGGTAGAAGTCGATGGCCAGGTTACGCCCGTCGGCGAGGCTTTCCATGTGGGCGATGTCGGCGAGGGCCTGGTCGGGGGCGAAGGCATCCTGATAGGCGGCGGAAAAGGCCGACCGGTAGCGCCGCGACACGACCGGCGCCTCGGCATCGCCGTAGGCCTCCAGGACCGCCTCGTCGAGATGATCGTCCCAGGTCTGGACAATGCTGGCGACGGTCGCCTCGAGTTCGGCGAGGTCGGGCGTCGGCGTCTTCGTCTCGTTGCGGCCGATGATATAGTGGATGCGCACGAGCGCACCTTCGGGGAAGGCCGGATAGAAGGCCGATTGCCGTCCGTCGAAGACCTCGGCCAGGTGGTCGCCGATGCGCATACGCACGGACGTGTTGAACCTGTCCCGAGGCACGAAGACCAGAAGGGAGACGAACCTGTCGAAGCGGTCGCGCCGGACGAAGACCCGTGTCCGGGGCCGCTCGTCGAGCTGAAGGATGCCGTTGGCGATCTCGAAGAGGTTCTCGGCGTCGATCTGGAACAGCTCGTCCCGGGGGAAGTTCTCCAGCGTGTTCATCAGCGCCTTGCCGCTGTGGCTCTCGGGATTGAACCCGCTGAGCTCCATGGCCCGGTCGATCTTCTTGCGCAGAAGCGGGATGTAGCGCGGACTGCGCGTATAGGCGCCCGAGGTGAAGAGCCCGATGAAACGGATCTCGCCCGTGACGTTGCCATCCGAGTCGAATTGCTTCACGCCGACATAGTCCATGTAGACCCGGCGGTGGACGTTGGCCTTGACGTTGGCCTTGGTGATGATGAGCGGCGCGGGCAGCATGAGGAACTCGCGCAGCTCGGGCGTCATGGACACCAGCTTGCCGGCGCGGCGCAGGACGTGCACGTCCGGGTCGCTGAGGATGCCGAGGCCGGAATTGGGAACGGGCTTGAAGTCGGTGGCTTTCTTGCCGTCGGTGAACCGGTATTCCCGGACGCCCAGAAGCGTGAAGTTGTTGTCCGCCAGCCATTCGAGGAAGGCGACCGACTCGGCGAGTTCGGCCACCGGGACCGGCGGCGGGTCGGTCTTGAAGTGGCTGACCACCGCGTGGAGCCGGTCGAGCATGGGCCGCCAGTCGAGAACGGCGGTGCGGACGTCCTTGAGCACGGCGACAAGCTCGTCCTTCAGGCCGGCCACCATGTCCGCCTCAAGCCGCCGCACGTGCAGGTGAATGAAACTCTCGACGGCCGCGCCGTCGGCGTGGCGTTCCTCGTCCGGCAGTATCGCCTTCAGACCGCCCTTGTTGTTGCGTTCCACCGTGATGAGGGGATGAAGGACGAGATCGATCTCCAGGCCGCGTTCGTTCAGCAGGCCGAGCACCGAGTCGACGAGGAAGGGCATGTCGTCGTTGATGATCTCGATGACGGTCGAGCCCGCGCCCAGCGCGTCGTCCTGGCGGATCTCGATCTTGGGGCGTCCGGGCCGGCGGTCGGAGGCGAACTTGTAGGCGTGGCGCACGAGTTGCGCGAGGGCGGCGGTCTCGATCGCGGCCATGTCGTCGGCCACGCCGCGGGCGAGAAAGACCCTGGCGAACGCAAGAAGCTTCTCGTCCTTCTTCTTGCCCGCGGAAAGCCTGGCGACGGTCTTTTTGATCAACGCCTGAAGATTCTGATCCGCCCGCATCGTTACCCCCTAGCTATATGTATGGCGCGACTCTGACGGTACGCTGCCGGTGAGACGACTTTGCGTCATGCGGTCGCGGAAGACAATGTCATCGGTGAAAAAAGCGGACGGGTTCAGACGGCCGGGCCCGGGGTGCTGTCGTCGGCGACGCCGGCGCATTCCTCGAGCAGCCATTCGCGAAAGGCCACGATGTTCGGCGTGTCGGCGCGGCTGTTGAGGCTGACCGCGTAGAAGGAATAGTCGGCCTTGAGCTTCAGGTCGAACGGCGCGACAAGCCGTCCGGCATCGAGGTCGTTCTGGGCGAGCACCATGCGGCCGAGCACGACGCCGGCGCCGGCGATGGCCGCGTCGATGGCATGGTCCGCCACGTTGAAGTGCAGGCCGCTCGACTTGGGATCGACCCCTTCGACGCCGGCGGCGTCGAGCCAGTCCTGCCAGTCCGGCAGGTAGAAGACCCCGACATGGGTTTCGTCGTGGATCAGCGACGCGTGTTTCAGGTCCGCCGGTTCGCGAATGGCGTCCGGCCCCTCGAGAAGCCGCGGCGCGCAGAGCGGGGTCACATATTCATCGAGCAGCTTGACGGAATAGCAGTTCGGGTAGTTGCCCCGTCCGTAGCGGATGGCCACGTCAATATCGTCCGTCTCCAGGTCCGACAGCCGTATGCTCGCGGCGATTCGCGTGTCGATGTCCGGATGCCGCGCCATGAAGCGGTAGAGCCGCGGGGTAAGCCATTTTGCAGTGAAGGCGGGCCCGGCCGAAATGGTGAGAACATTGCCCTGCCGCCGGTTCTCGAGCTGGCGCATGGTCTGCACGAGCCGGTCGAAGGCGGCGCGGATTCCCGGTGCGATCAGTGCGCCGTGCTCGGTCAACGAGACTGAACGGTTGCCGCGATGAAACAGGCGAACCCCCAGATGATCCTCCAGTTGCCGGATCTGGTAGCTGAGGGCCGCGGGCGTGACGAACAGTTCCTCCGCCGCTTTCTGGAAGCTCATATGCCGCACCGCAGCATCAAAAGCGCGCAAACTGTTCAAAGGTGGAAGTCGGGAAATCATCGCCAATTAAAATTTCTTGAATTGAACCGCCAAAATAACTCGTTTGTCGACAAGGCATCAAGCCCCTATTTTCCTATCAACGACATCGGGGCTGTTCCTCCCCAATACATCCCGTATGGCGGTTCCGATGTGCACACATACAAAAAACAAGGAGTTTTCCATGACCAAGGTCGAGTATACCACCCAGGACATCGAGCGGCTGGTTCAACGCGGCCGTGTCGAACGTGCTCTGTTCTTCCGCAGCGTGTTTCGCCGGGCTGCCACGGAAGTTAAGAAAATTTTCGCCAATCACAGCGCTTCCCCGCTTCCCCAGACTGGCCGTTAATCCCCCCAAGACGGTCATTCTTCAGGCGCGCCGCCCTCCCCGGCGCGCCTTTTCTTTTGCGTCGCACCAGGATATCCCGTCCGAGCACGCGTTCCGCCTGAAGATCAGGCGGGCGTTTCGAGGGGAAGTTCCGGTCCGGCCGCCTTGCCGTCGCCCGGCCTGCGGGCCTGACGGCCAAGTTTCTTGAAAGCCCACTTGATGACGGCGCGGTCGCCGACGTCGCCGTGCACCACGATCTGCTTTGTGCGGCGGGGTGTATCGCCGTCGCCGAAATAGATGCTGTCCTCGAGGTCGGTTTCCGCGCCGGCGGCGTTGAAGCGCCAGCCGACATGGTTCGGCAGGCCGAGCAGCACGCTCGTCCCGTCCTTCGCGCGCGTCGCCCGTACCGACGGGTGGAGATGGAACCGGATCGTGAACCGGTCGCCGTCGCCGCGCCCGGCAAACAGCGTCTCGCCCTGCCGGGCGAGAATGTCCTCGCCGCGCAGGTCGTCACCGGCCTGGTTGAGGAACAGGCGGCGGTCGTGGGTGATGCCGTAGCGTCTCAGGTATCCGTCGTTGGCCGCCTCGACAATGCTCCCCGCCGCGCCGTCGCGGCGTTCCGGATGAGGGGCCTCTCCGGGCCCGCGGCCAAGCAGGCGCGACAGAGTTCGCCCCAGACGGAAGATCGCGGGATCACCGACCGTGCGGTCGTTCAGGGTGACGGTGGAATGGGCCGCCGTGCTGCGCGCCACGTCCTGCCAGTCGCCCTGTGCATCGTCGCCGGGGCAGCCGCAGTTCACGACGATCCGGTGGGCGCCGTCGCTGAGTTCGAACGCGGCGGGGCCGTTCTGTCGCGGCGCCGCGGGGTGTGCTTGCTGCATTCCGGTGTCGAAAACCACCACCGAAGCGCCTGCCGCGAGGCGGTGATAGCCGCTGTGGCGGGCCTGCGACAGGGCGCGCCCGCGGGTCCGGTCGGTGTCGAGAAGGCGCGAGACAGCGTCGAACTCCGGATCGCCCGCGCCGTTGAAGAGCGCAAGCCCGCCGTCGCCGTGACACATCATGCGCAGCATGGGTAGCATGCGCTCGATGGAGAAGATCAGGCTCTGGGGCTGTTCCAGCGATCGGGCGGCGAAAAGGTTGCGCAGGGGAACCAGTTCTCCCAGCAGGCGCACAAGCCTGGACGGGTTGCGCGAAAGATGTCCGCCGTCGGGCAGGATCTGGGCTTCAAGTTCGCGGGCAAGCGCGCGTACGCTGCGCGCCAGGAGGCGCTCGCAGTCATCGAGGCTGAGCGCCGCCAGCGTGACGGCGATACGTACCGAAAGGCGTTCGACCGGATCGCGAATGCCGTCTGCGGCCAGGATGACGAAGCGCAGGTGTCGCCCGATGGAGGCCATGACCTCCTGCCGCAGGGCCGGAGGGGTCTCGCGGATGACGATTTCGGAGTTGTAGAGCCAGGAGGCCAGACGCCGTGCCGCCACTTCGACCGTCCACGCGGTTTCATGCCAGCGGCCATGGCTTTCGAGCCAGTCGGAGATGCAGGCATGGGCATTGGCGGTCGCGATCGCGCTGCGGCTGCGACGGTGATTGTGGAGCCAGCCAAAGCCATGGAGCGCACGTTCCCAGGCGGCATCGGGCGGTACGACGGAGAAGACCGACTCCGCCCCGACATCCACGGTGCGGCCCTCGAGCGTGACGTGACCCTTGTAGAAGGCCTGGGCGAGGCGCGCATCGCCTTCGATCAGGGGCACGGGGGATGCGATGAGACGCGTCGGCTGGGGGCCGGCGATCAGGAGGCCAGCGGGAACATGCCGGAAGGCGGGACCGGCGACGGCGCGCCGGATGCTGCGGGCGAGCCCGCGTGCCGGCCGGGCGAGGGCGGCGGCGCCCCCTGTGGCGGACGCGGCGGTCACGGTGCGCACTCCTGCGCCCCGGCCGCA
Organism: Hyphomicrobiales bacterium; assembly: GCA_965227875.1. Classification (GTDB taxonomy): domain Bacteria; phylum Pseudomonadota; class Alphaproteobacteria; order Rhizobiales; family JAJFHC01. The sequence continues at coordinate 1,941,421 of OZ245783.1, read as the reverse complement.
GATAGGGGATCAGTCTTCGCCGCGCAGGCGGGCGATGTTCGCGGCGTATTTGTCCTGCCCGCCCGTGAAGGTCGCCGTTCCCGCAACGAGAACGTCGGCTCCGGCCGATATGGCTTTGGGCGCAGTTTCAAAATTTATTCCGCCATCCACTTCGAGGTCGATCCGGCGACCGACCCGGTCTATCCGTTCGCGCAGTCTTTCGATCCTGGCGAGCTGGCTGTCGATGAAGCCCTGGCCGCCGAAACCGGGATTGACGGACATGACGAGAACGAGATCGATATCCTCGATCAACGGCTCCACGACATCGATCGGCGTTCCGGGATTGAGCGAAAGCCCCGCCTTGCAGCCACAGGCCTTGATCGCCTGAACCGTGCGATGGCTGTGGGGGCCGGCTTCCGGGTGGAACGTGATGATGTCTGCGCCTGCGTCCGCGAATGCCTCCACATATGGGTCTACCGGTGCGATCATCAGATGCACGTCGAATATCTTATCGGAGTGCATCCTTAATGATTTGATAACGGCGGGGCCGAAACTGATGTTCGGCACGAAATGGCCGTCCATCACGTCGAGATGGATGTAGTCGGCGCCGGCCTCGTCTATGGCGCGGACCTCTTCTCCCAGACGGGCGAAATCGGCGGCGAGGATGGACGGTGCGATCTTTACGGGCGTGCTCATGGGGCTGTGCATATCAGCGGTTCGGCGGCACGGCAAGGCGCTCCAGCCGGGCGACAAAAAAACCGTCATTGCCGGGCGGCACGCCGTCCGGAACGGCCAGGTGAAAGGGCAGGATGCGCAGATCGCCCGATTCGCAGACGGCAGCTTCGAAACCCGGCACCTCGCCGGGCAGGATTGGAACGCGGCGCAGCTCCGCATGGCGGTCCAGCAGGTCGGCCACACGCGCCTCGCCTTCCTCCGGCTCGAGGGAACAGGTGCAGTAGACCAGCCGGCCGCCCGGGGCCAGCAGCGAGGCGGCATGATCCAGAAGACGGGTCTGCAGCACGGACAGGCTTTCGATCGCGTCCTCGCGGCGCAGGCAGGCAATGTCGGGATGACGCCGGATCGTTCCGGTCGCGCTGCACGGTGCGTCGAGCAGGATGGCGTCCGGGGGTGTCTCCGGCGCAAAAGCGGCGGCATCGGCGGTGACGACGGTCGCCGACAGTCCGGTGCGGGCCAGGTTGGCGTGGAGGCGTTCCAGGCGCTGCGCGGACCTGTCGACCGCGGTCACGTTCGCGCCCGCCGCGGCGAGCTGCAGGGTTTTGCCGCCCGGTGCGGCGCACAGGTCGAGCACGTGCTTTCTGGCGACGTCGCCCAGAAGGCGGGCGGGAAGTGCGGCTGCGGCATCCTGTATCCACCAGGCGCCCTCGTCATAGCCGGGCAGGTTCTCGATTCGGCCCGCACTGGCGAGGCGCAGGGACCCGGATGCGAGCCGTGTGGCCCCGAGCCGGTCCGCCCAGTCCTGTTGCTCCGCCCTGACCGTCACGTCTACCGGGGGCTCGAGAAGATGCTGAGCCGCGATGCGGCGTGCGGCTTCCTCGCCATAGGCCGCGGACCAGCGATGCCACAACCAGTCGGGCGTGTTCAGGCGTGCCGCGTCCTGCTCGGCGACGAGCGCCCTGCCCTCGCGGGACACGCGCCGCAGCACGGCGTTGATCAGGCCCTTGAACCCGGCGGAGTTCCGGTCCTTGGCCGCCAGCCGGACGGACAGGTCGATCGCGGCATGAGGGGGCGTCTCCATGAAAACGAGCTGGGCGGCGCCGGCGGCGAGAATCTGGCGGGCCGGCCCTGATTTCCTCGGCAGCGGTTTCTTCATGAAAGACGACAGCAAGGCGTCGATCTGGCCCCTGCGCCGCAACGCGCACATGACGATGGCCCTGGCGAACGCCCGGTCGCGGCCGTCGAGCCGTGAGAACCGGGCTTCCGGAAGTTCGAGGGCCTCGTCGAGCGGCATGTTCCGTTCGACGATGGCCTGCAGGGCGGTCACGGCGGCATGACGCGCCGGGAGACCGTTTCGGGAAGTGTTCACGGGCCTGGCGACGTCCTTTTCGGCCGGGGAGGCGAGGTTCGGGCTTCTGATAGACCCGATCAGCCCCACGGTCCAGTGCACACGCCGGCGACGCCCTTGTCGGCGTCGGGGGTGTTCCACTGCCGGGCAAGGTCCTCGAGCGCGGCGATGCGGTTTGCGGTGTCGGGGTGGGTGGAGAACAGATTGTCCATGCGCGCGCCCGACAGGGGATTGATGATGAACATGTGCGCGGTGGCCGGGTTCCGCTCCGCGGCGATGTTCTCGTGGCGGCGGGCGCCGCTCTCCAGGCGCGCGAGCGCGGAGGCGAGCCACAGCGGCCGCCGGCAGATCTCGGCCCCGAGCCGGTCGGCGGCATATTCGCGGGTCCGGCTGATCGCCATCTGGACGATCATGGCGGCCATGGGCGCGAGGAACATCATGGCGATCGTGCCGACCAGGCCGAGCGGGTTGTCGCGCCGGCTGCCGCCGAAGAACATTGCGAAATTCGCGAGCATCGAGATCGCGCCGGCCAGCGTCGCCGTGACCGTCATGATGAGCGTGTCGCGGTTCTTGATGTGGGCCAGTTCGTGCGCCATGACGCCGGCCACCTCCTCGGGCGTCATGCGCTCGATCAGGCCGGTGGTCGCGGCGACGGCGGCGTTCTCGGGGTTGCGGCCCGTGGCGAAGGCGTTGGGCTGGTCATTGTGCATGACGTAGACGCGCGGCATTGGCAGGTCCGCATTGGCGGCCAGCCGACGCACGATCTCGTAGTATTCCGGGGCGCTGCGTTCGTCGACCTCCTGGGCGCCGTGCATGCGCAGGACCATCTTGTCAGAGTTCCAGTAGCTGAACACGTTGAGCCCGACGGCGATCGCGAAGGCGATGATCATGCCGGCCTCTCCGCCAAGCATGAAACCCACGGCCAGAAACAGCCCGGTCATGCCCGCCAGCAAAACGGCTGTCTTCATCATGTTCATCGGTTTGTGGTCCTCTCTGCCCTGCCGGCAGGTCAATCAGCCCGATGGTGCACACAGCACCCTCGTCCGGCGGTGTTCAACATCGTCGCCGGCCCCTATATGATGGGGTGAAACGGACGATTTTCAAGGCAGGACCAGATGGCGGAAGACACGGAACCGGGGCAGGACACACGGCAGGAATACATCCGCGCCGCGGCCCGGCGGGCACTCGAGGAAGCGAAGCGCCGGGAGAACGCAGCGGCGATGTCGGAGGATGCGCGTCCCAGGGAAATCAACGGTCGCGAGGGCCCGGATCCGGTGCGTTACGGTGACTGGGAAAACAAGGGTATCCTCAGCGATTTCTAGCTGATTTTCACGCATTATATTTACGTCAACGTCAGATTATTGGAATGCATCCTGTCTGAGCCGCGCACGGAGCGAATCCGTATTAATTGACGTTCGCGTAAGCCCATAAAAATACGTAAGCTAACGTTCGCGTCAATTTTTCCTTTCAAATTCTCCATCCGATCTGGCATGGATCGACGCCAGGGCAAGCGAAGGCCAGGTCGGCGGAGGCGACAGCCATGGCGCATATGGCTCGTGTGTGGTGACGGACGACTCGTTCCGCCTTGCAGATCGGGACGGTACAGGCGGCAATATTGTTGGTAGAGTGGACGGACAACGACGATTGGACCCGGTGTCGCCATGCCCATCCAACGCCTCCTCTGGATCATTGCCGCAGCTTTTGTCGCGGCCGCCCTGCCGGTCAAGGTCCTGGCCCAGACGCCCGTGTCGCTGGAACTTGTCCTCATGGCCGATGCCACGGGCTCGATCGACGACAACGAAATCCGCTTTCAGCGGTCGGGATACGCCACCGCGATCACCCATCCATCCGTCGTCGACGCCATCATCCATAGTGGATACGGCAACATCGCCGTAACCTACGTCGAATGGGCCGACGCCCGGTCCCAGCATGTCGTCGTGCCGTGGACGGTGATCGACGGTGAGGCCAGCGCCCGCGCCTTCGCCGATGCCCTGCAGATCCCTCCCAGGCAGGCCTATGGACGCAACGCGATCGGGGCGGCGCTGCTGGCCGGAAAGCGCCTGATCGAGACCAATGCCTACAAGGGACTACGGAAGGTGATCGATCTCTCCGCCGATTCCGCGAACAACTGGAACGGCCCGGGCATACCCGAAGCCCGCGCCGCCGTCCTCGCGGCGGGCATCACCATAAACGGCCTTGCCGTTCTCTGCCGAAGCTGCAGCGGCCAGCCGGTCTACTACGATCTCGAGGCGGCCTTTCGCGACGAGATCATCGGCGGTCCCGGCGCCTTCGTCGTCACCGCCGAGAACGCGCAGACCTTCGCCTCCGCCGTAAGGCGCAAGCTGATACTGGAAATCGCCGGAAAGGAACCCGCCCGGCGGATCGTCGGGCGCCTGGAGGCCTCCCGCCCGGAGTGAGGCGCGGACGCCGCCCCGGAGAGTGACTCAGGCCCGCTTGTTCTGGCGGTTCTCGATCAGGTCGTCGACGACGGCGGGTTCTGCCAGGGTCGAGGTATCGCCGAGGCTGCCGAAATCGTCCTCCGCGATCTTGCGCAGGATCCGGCGCATGATCTTGCCCGACCGCGTCTTGGGGAGGCCCGGGGCGAACTGGATCTTGTCGGGCGAGGCGATCGGACCGATTTCCTTGCGCACCCACTGGACGAGTTCCTTGCGCAGATCCTCGGAGGACTCGGTTCCCGACATGAGCGTGACGTAGGCATAGATGCCCTGGCCCTTGATGTCGTGCGGATACCCCACCACGGCGGCCTCGGACACGGCGTCGTGGGCGACGAGCGCGGACTCCACCTCGGCCGTCCCCATGCGATGGCCGGAGACGTTGATCACGTCGTCCACGCGGCCGGTGATCCAGTAGTAGCCGTCTTCGTCGCGCCGGCAGCCGTCGCCGGTGAAATACTTGCCCTTATAGGTGGAGAAGTAGGTCTGAACGAAACGGTCGTGGTCGCCGTAGACCGTGCGCATCTGGCCGGGCCAGGAGTCGGTGATGCAGAGATTGCCTTCCGTGGCGCCGTCCAGTTCGCCGCCCTCGTTGTCGACGAGGCAGGGGGTGACGCCGAAGAAGGGCCGCGTGGCGGAGCCCGGCTTCAAGGCGGTCGCGCCGGGCAGGGGCGTGATCATGATGCCGCCGGTCTCCGTCTGCCACCACGTGTCCACGATCGGGCAGCGGCTGTCGCCGACGACCTTGTGGTACCACTCCCAGGCTTCCGGGTTGATCGGCTCGCCGACGCTGCCGAGCAGGCGCAGGCTCGAGCGGCTGGTTTTCTTGACCGGGTCCTCGCCGGCGCCCATGAGCGCACGGATCGCGGTCGGTGCGGTATAGAAGATGTTGACCTTGTGCTTGTCGCACACCTCCCAGAACCGCGAGACGGTGGGGTAGTTGGGCACGCCCTCGAACATCAGCGTCGTGGCGCCGTTGGCGAGCGGTCCGTAGACGATGTAGCTGTGGCCGGTGACCCAGCCGACATCGGCCGTGCACCAGTAGATGTCACCGTCGTGATAGTCGAACACGTACTGGTGGGTCATGGAGGCGAACACCAGGTATCCGCCGGTGGTGTGGAGCACGCCCTTCGGCTTGCCGGTCGAGCCGGAGGTATAGAGGATGAAAAGCGGGTCTTCCGCGTTCATCTCTTCCGGCGGGCAGTCGTCCGACACGCTCTCGCGGGCCTCGTGGTACCAGATGTCGCGGTCGTCCTGCATGTTGACGTCGTTGCCGGTCCGGCGGACGACGAGCACCTTCTCGCCGCCGGGGCAGTTTTCCAGGGCCTTGTCGGTGTTGGCCTTGAGCGGGATTACGCGGCCGCCGCGAACGCCCTCGTCCGCCGTGATGACGAACTTGGACTCGCAGTCGGTGATCCGGCCGGCCAGCGCATCCGGAGAAAACCCGCCGAAGACGATGGAATGGACCGCCCCGATCCGCGCGCAGGCCAGCATGGCGTAGGCGGCCTCGGGGATCATCGGCATGTAGATGGTGATGCGGTCGCCCTTCTTCGCGCCCATGGACTTGAGCACGTTGGAGAACCGGCAGACCTCCGCGTGCAGTTCGCGGTAGGTGATGGTCTTGTCGTCGGTCGGCTCGTCCCCTTCCCAGATGATGGCGACCTGGTCGCCCCGGGTGGCGAGGTGCCGGTCGATGCAGTTGGCGGCGACGTTCAGCGTGCCGTCCTCGTACCACTTGATGGAGACGTTGTCGTAGTCGAAGGAGGTGTTCTTGACCTTCGAGAAGGGCTTGATCCAGTCGACCCGCTTGCCGTGTTCGCCCCAGAACGCTTCCGGGTCGTCGATGCTCGCCTTGTACATCTCGAGATACTTGTCATTGTCGACATGGGCCCGCGCGGCCCATTCATCGCTGACGGGATGTACATGCACTTCGAACATTGGAATTCCTCCCAGGACGGCTGGTTGATTTTGCGCGGCATTATGCGTCCCTGCCCGGCCCTCGGCAACCGGGCACCGCTTCTACTTTCGTCGCGCGACAAACCTGCGCATCCGGGCAGGGCACAGACGCTGCCGCCGCCACTCGCCCGTCTCAGGACGCCGCCGGAAAGAACACGAAAAAGACGGACAGCGTGACGATCGACAGCACGGTGGTGATGAGCATGACCGTGGACGTCCGGCGCACGTAGATGCCCTGCGCCTGGGCGAGCACGAAGGGCCCCGATCCGATCGGCAGGGCCGCCAGCAGGATCCCGACCGTCATCCACAGCGGGTCCGTGGGGAAGAGCATGAAGAACGCCGCCGCCGTGAGAACCGGATGCAGCACCAGCTTGGCGAGGGTCATGGTGGCGACCTCCATGCTGCCTTCCGTTATGGGCTTGCCGACGAGGAAGAGGCCGATGGAAAACAGGGCGCACGGCCCGGCCGCCCCGCCGAGGATGCCGGCGAAGGTTCCGATCGACGTCGGCAGGCCGATACCCGTCCAGGCCCACAGGAGGCCGGCGCAGGGGGCGACGATCATCGGGTTTTTCGCCAGCGCACCGCCAACGCGCCCGAAGAGGCGCAGGGGATCGGACCTCTCCTGCCGGCCGAGTTCGATCGGCACGATCGCAAGCGCGACGGAGAGCACAGATATGACCGTGGCCACGATCGCCGGCAGCGCGGCGTCCTCGCCGAAAGCCGCGATGGCCAGCGGAATGCCCATGTAGCCGGTGTTCGGATAGGCCCCGTTGAGACCGCACAGGGCTGATTCCGACGCATCAAGGCGGAAGAAGACCCGACCGGCGAGGCTGGTGACGATCCAGGTTGCGACCGACGCCCCCCCGAACGCAGCGATGAAGGCCCAGTCGTAGACCTCCGCGAGGTCGACCCCGGACATCGCCTTGAAGAGAAGTGCCGGCAGGGCGACCCAGTAGACGAAGCTGTTGAGCGCTTCGCTGCTGTCCTGGCCGAGAAGCCGGCCGCGTCCGCAGAGATAACCGGCCGCGATGACGCCGAAGACCGGGAGGATCACATTGACCAGTTCCTGCACGCTGAGGCCTTCCTGTCTTAGCGCCGTTACCGCCTCGCGGCGTCGAGAAAATCCGCAACGAGCCGGCTTGTTTCCCGCGGGGCTTCGAACTGGGGGAAATGGCCGATGCCGTCAAGCAGTTCCCGGCGATAGGGACCCGAAAACCAGTCCGCGCTGCTTTCCGATGTTTCCGGCAGCACGCAGGGATCGGCACCGCCATGCAGGCAAAGCGCCGGTACCCGGATCACCGGGTCGGCGGCGATGCGGTCGGCGGTCTCGCAGTTGCGCCCGGACGGCCGTGCGAGCCCCCAGCGTGTCCGGTAGTAGTGAAGCACGACCGCGCTCCAGTCCGGGTTGCGAAAGGATTCCGACAGCCGGTCGAGGAACGCCGGGTCAGGATGTCTCCCGACGCACCATTCGTTCCAGATGTGACCGGCCAGCGCGCGGGGATCGCGCAGCAGGTCGCCGCCGCGTTCGAGGCCCATGAACCACTGGTACCAGAAGGCCTGGATCTGGGCCGGGTCGGGGCTGCGTGACGGATCGACCGGTCCCCATCCGACGGCGAGCGCGGCGCAGGCGGACACTCTCCCGGGTGCGGCGCAGGCCAGCGCATAGGCGGCCCTCGCCCCCCAGTCGTGTCCGACGATCGCGAACCGGTCGATTCCGAGCGCGTCGGCCAGGTCGCGGGCGTCGTCGGCAAGCGTCGCCGGATCGCCGGTGCGTTCGGTGTCGCCGTGCCGGAAGACGGTGGGGCCGTAACCGCGCAGGAAGGGAACGATCACGCGCCAGCCCGAGGCCACAAGCTGTTCGGCGACCGGGTGCAGGCTGTGCGGATCATCCGGCCATCCGTGGAGCAGCATCGCCACGGGCTTGCCCGCGCCGCCCGTCGGCGGTTCGAAATAGCCGATGTCGAGCACGTCGGTGGCGGCGAATGCGAGATCGGTGTCGGAAAACATCAGCCGGTTTGGTCAGTCGAGGGACGACAGGGCGTCATGGAAAGTCATCACCGGTACGGTCCGGCGAACAGGCCCAGGGTGCCGCCGATGACGACGATGAACAGGAACGCGCCGCAGAGGTCCGTCGCGATGCGCCTGATGGAGTGTGCGCCGGAGACCCCGCCGAGCAGGATGACCGGCAGCAGGAAGCCGCCCCAGAGAAGACCGCCTACGAAAATGCCGGCCCGGGGATCCTCCGCGCCGACGACCTCGAGCAGGAACTGGTAGAGGAAATAGGACGTGACCGCGGAACCGGCCGCGGCGACCACGAGCCTGAGCGGGAACAAGGTTGCGAGCGCGAGGGTGTCGCTGCCCTTCCACCAGCGGTCGAGAAGGCCGAACCACAGGACGGCGACGGCGAATCCGGCCAGCGCGCCCTTGGCCACGATGGCTGTTTCGACAGGGGGAAACATCAGGCGGTCTCCTTTCGGGGAGCGGGATCGGGACGGACGGCGACATGGCCGTCATCGTCGCGCGTGTCCAGCGCGGTGAGGTATTTGCCCTTGCACGGGCCCGCCACGCAAAGGCCGTCGTCGGTGCGAAACCGTGCGCCGTGCGTCGAGCACAGGAGGTGGCGGCCGTCGCGGCTCATGAACCGGTCGGGGAAGGTCTCGAGCGGCGTATGGCTGTGCGGACAGGCATTGACGAAGGCGCGAAGGCATGTCCCGGCGCGATAGACCAGCACGTCGCGGCGGGTGCCGCCATGGTCGAACTCGAAGCCCCGCGCCGTACCGTCGGGAATGTCGCCGGTCGGGCAAAGCCTGATCTCACCGCCGGGGGGCATGTCTCAGGGCGCTTTCTTGAGGCCGCCCATGCGGCAGATGGTCTTCCATTCCGCCTCGGTCACGGGCTGGACCGACAGGCGGGAATTCTTGACGAGGATCATTTCGTGGAGCTCCGGCTCGCCCTTGATGTCGGCGAGGGTCACCGGTTCCGGCATCTCCTCCACGGCCGCCACGTCGACCATGCCGAAACGGCCCGAGGCATCCGTCCCGTCCGGGTAGTGTTCGCGCACCACCTTGACGATGCCGACGACCCGTTTCTCGTTCACGGAGTGATAGAAGAAACCGAGATCCCCTTTCTTCATCTCCTTCATGTTGTTGTTGGCCTGGTGGTTGCGGACCCCGTCCCACTCGGCCCCCTTCTTCCCCGCCTTGACCTGGTCTTCCCAGCCCCAGGTGCCCGGCTCCGACTTGAACAGCCAATAGGCCATGAATTGCGTCTCCTTCAGTTTGTCTCGGACTTGAGCGGACGGGCCAGAAGCCCGGCCATGGTTTCGTCTATATCCGCGCCGCGGTTGAGGATCGCGTCGACCGCCTGGCAGATCGGCATGTCTATGCCCTCCCTGCCGGCCATCGTCGCAAGCGCGCCGGCGGTCCACACCCCTTCGCTCACGCTGTTGCGTCCGGCGAGGATCTCGTCCAGGGGCCGTCCGCGGCCGAGTTCGATGCCGAGCGACATGTTGCGCGATTGCGCGCTGGAACAGGTCAGAACGAGGTCTCCCATGCCCGACAGTCCGCTCAGTGTCTGCGTGCGGGCGCCGCGGGCCCGGGCGAAGCGCACAAGCTCCGCAAAGCCGCGCGTGATCAGCGCCGCCCTGGCGCTCGCCCCCAGTTCACGGCCGTCGGACACGCCGCAGGCGATGGCGAGCACGTTCTTCACCGCACCGCCGATCTGGGCGCCGACGAGATCGGTGCTGGTATAGGGGCGGAAGGAGGGCGCCTGCAGGGCGGCGGCCATGTTCGCGAGCGTCTCTTCCCCCGCGCCGGCAAGCGTGACCGCCGTCGGCAGTCCGCGGGCGACGTCAGCGGCAAAGGAGGGTCCCGAAAGGACCATGATGTCCGCTTCGGGCAGGACTTCGGCAAGCACCTCGCTCATGAGCCGCGAGGTCCCGCGCTCGATCCCCTTGGCGCAGATGACCATCGGGCGGTTTCCGCCGAGGGCGGGCAGGAGGGTCCGGCAGGTTTCGCCGAGGTGCTGGGCGGGCGGCACAAGAAGCACGGCGTCGCAGTCCGCGAGTCCGGCGGGGTCGTCGGTCGCGTCGAGCCCGTCGGGCAGCGCGATGTCGGGAAGGTAGACCGTGTTCTCGCGGGACCCGGCGATCGCGCGGACCACCTCGCGGTTGCGGGTCCAGAGCAGCGCACGGCGGCCGGCCTTCACCGCGACCGTCGCCAGGGCCGTGCCCCAGGAGCCGCCGCCGACTATTCCGATGCTTGTGATGCCCAACTCTCAGGCTCCCCGTCGATCCGTTGCGTTCAATGGCTAGCGCGACAGGCCGGGTTTGTCACCCGAATGCTGGACCGACGGCGGAGGCGGGGTCTCGTCCAGCGGCCAGCGGGCGCGCGGCGAGATGTCGAGCGGGTCGCCCGGACCGAGCACAAGCCGCTCCGCCCCCGCCCAGGCGATCATGGCCCCGTTGTCCGTGCACAGGTGAAGGTCGGGGGCCACCAGCGTGAAGCCTTGTTCCGCACACAGGTCTTCGAGCACTGCGCGCAATGCGCGGTTCGCGGCCACGCCCCCGGCCACGACGAGATGCGGCCGGGCAAGACCGGAAAAAGCTTCCCTGAAATGCCTCAGGGCGCCGGCGGTGCGGTCGCGCACGGACTCGGAGACGGCCTGCTGGAACGCCGCGCAGATGTCGGCGATGTCCTTGTCGCTGACCGGGGCGATCGATTCGGCGGCGCGCCTGACTGCGGTCTTGAGGCCGGAAAACGAGAAGTCGAACCCGGGCCGTCCGGACAGCGGGTGCGGAAACGCAAAGCGCGCCGGGTCTCCCGTGCGCGCGGCGGTCTCCACGGCGGGCCCGCCGGGATATCCCAGGCCGAGCAGCTTCGCCGTCTTGTCGAACGCCTCGCCGAGCGCATCGTCGATCGTCGTGCCGAGCCGCCTGTAGCGGCCCACGCCCTCCACCATCACGAGCTGGGTGTGGCCGCCGGACACGAGCAGCAGCAGATAGGGAAAGGCAAGCCCGTCGGTCATCCGGCAGGTGAGCGCGTGGCCTTCCAGGTGGTTTATGCCGAAGAGGGGCCGGCCATGAACCAGGGCGAGCGACTTGGCGGTCATGAGTGCGACGATCACGCCGCCGATGAGACCGGGTCCGGCGGTGGCGGCGAACGCGTCCATGTCCGCACTCTCCAGGCCCGCATCCGCAAGGGCGCGTGCGGCAACGCCGTCCATGTGCTCGACATGGGCGCGGGCGGCGATCTCGGGCACCACGCCGCCATAGGGCGCATGGTCGTCGAGTTGGGACAGCACCACGTTGGACAGGATCTCCGCGGAACCGTCCGGTGCGCGCCGCACCACGGCGGCGGCGGTTTCGTCGCAGCTCGATTCCAGGCCGAGCACCGTTACGGTGTCCTGCACGGCGTCAGGGGGCTCGGATCGGGTCCGGTCCAAGATTTTCCTTGCCTCCTCGTTTGGCAGGTTATAGTCGCGCGGCAGGTGCCGCTCTATCACTCAAGGGAACAACATTGCAATCTCCTCTCCTTCGTATCGGAACGCGCGGCAGTCCCCTGGCGATGATCCAGGCGGAAGAAGTGCGCGACCGGCTGATCGCCGCCCATGATCTCGAACCGGACGCGCTCGAGATCGTCGTCATCCGCACCACCGGCGACCGGATCCGTGACCGGCCGCTGTCGGAAGTCGGCGGCAAGGGGCTGTTCACGAAGGAAATCGAGGATGCGCTTCTCGACGGCGGCATAGATCTCGCCGTGCATTCGATGAAGGACATGCCGACCGTGCTGCCCGACGGCCTGGCGATCAACTGCCTGCTGGAACGCGCCGATCCCCTGGATGCCTTCGTGAGCCCGGTCTGCCCGAAACTGACCGAACTTCCCGAAGGTGCGGTCGTGGGGTCGTCCTCGCTTCGCCGGCAGGCACAGATCAAGCACCAGAGGCCCGACATCAACGTGGTCATGTATCGCGGCAACGTGGAAACCCGGTTGCGCAAGCTGGAGAACGGCGAGGTCGACGCGACGATCCTCGCCTGCGCCGGCCTGAAGCGTATGGGCCTTGAAGACGAAATCACCGACCGCGTGTCGCCGGACATCATGCTGCCCGCGGTGGCGCAGGGTGCGATCGGGGTCGAGACGAGGGCCGGCGACGAACGGGTCGAGCCCCTGCTGCTGCCGCTCAACGATGCCGACACGGAGACCTGTGTTTCCGCCGAACGGGCCCTCCTGGCCGCGCTGGACGGGTCCTGCCGGACGCCGATCGCGGGTTTCGCTGAACTCGTCGGCACGGGCGGGCTCAGGCTGCGCGGCATGATCCTTTCGCCCGACGGCGCGGTGGTGCACACCACGGACGATACGGGGCTGGTCGCCGACGCGGTGGAGATGGGCCGGTCCGCCGGCGCCCTGCTCAAGGAACGCGGCGGGCCCGGGTTTTTCGACTGAGCCATGCGGCTGATCGTCACCCGCCCCCTCGAGGATGCCGGCCCGCTGGCCGCGAAACTCGGGGAACGCGGCCACGAACCGGTCGTCGAACCGCTTATCGGAATCGCTTTCCGGCGCGATGTGTCCTTCTCGACGGAGGGGGTGCAGGCGGTCGTGGCCACCAGCGCCAACGGCATCCGTGCGCTGGAAAGACAGGACGACGCGGCGTCGCTTGCCCGATTGCCGCTTCATGCTGTCGGGCGGGCGTCCGCGGCAGCGGCCAGGGATGCCGGGTTCAGGACTGTCATCAGCGCGGACGGTGATCTTTCCGCACTCGTGGCGCAGATCCGGGCGCAGGTCGACCCTGCCGCCGGGCGGCTGCTTTACGTAACGGGGGCAACCGTTTCGGGCGATCTCGCCGGGCTTCTGGCCGCGGACGGGTTCGAGGTGGACCGGGCCGTGCTCTATGACGCGGTGCCGGCGGACGGGCTGTCGGAGGCGGCCTGCGACACTGTCCGGACGGGTGGCGGCGTGCTGCTGTTTTCACCGCGCACGGCGGCGGTCTGGGCGAGGCTTGTCGCCGCGGCGGGCCTGGAGGCCGAAGCCGGACGGCTCGTCCATTTCTGCCTGTCGGCGGCGGTCGCGGACAGGATCCGGGCCGCTTTGGCGGTGCCGCCGGAACGGCTGAAAACGGCGGTTCATCCCGATTTCGACAGCATGCTGGCGCTCGTCGAACACGAGACATGACGGCGCAGTGCGCTGGCGCGACGGGCAAAGTCGCTTTATAGATAAGAGCAGATCATGGAGACCGTCGGCGACATGCCGACCGCGGTGCAAGGAGTTTCCCAACGTGGCCGATCAGGACAAGCCCAAGCGTCCAGGCGCATCGACGACGGGCGGCCGGAAGAAGGCGTCGCGCGCGCCAATTCTCGACCTGAAAGCGACCGAGGTGGAAGGCGAAAAAGGCGCGTCCGGTGCGGACGAGGCGGACAGCAAGACATCTTCCGAAAAGCCGTCCGAGACGTCGACCGCATCAACTACGGCGGCCGGTGCGAAATCCGCCGCCGGCGCCGCCGACACCTCGGCGAAGGAAGAGCAGAAGGGTCCGGCGAAAGCCGCCTCGGGCGCATCGGCTGCCAAGCCGGACGAAAAAAAACCGGACAAGCCGGCCACGCCTGCAAGCGGCACGAAATCGACGACGGCCGACCCGAAGAGTTCCGCCGGGGGGGTATCCGCGGCGTCATCGGCCGCCACCGCGGCGGGGGCGGAGGCCTCCGGTACGGGGGGCTCCGGTACGGGCAAGCCGGCATCCGGCGACGGCAGGACAGACGGCAGCACCGAGGACAAGGCGAACTACATCGCCTTCGCGGGTGCCGGTGCGGCCGGCGCATTCCTGTGTTTCGTGGTTCTGGCCGCGCTCCAGTTCGCGGGCCTGTCTCCGTGGGGCGGCGACGCGCCGGATACGGACGCACTGCGGGCGCGGGTCGCCGCGCTGGAGAGTTCCGTCGCGGATCTGTCGAACGCGCCCGGCGCGACCGACGAAGCGCTCACCGCACGTGTCACGGCCCTCGAAGGCGCGGTCGGGTCGGTGGAGGAGATCCGCCAGAGCTTGTCGGAAGGCCTCCAGGACCAGGGTGAGACCATTGCCGCTCTTGGCCAGCGGATCGAGGCGGCGAGTGCCGAAGCGAGCCGCGCCGCGCAAGGCCTCAAGGACATCGAGGGCGCCGTCAAGGCCGCCGCGGAAAGCGGTGCCGACGGCACCGGGACTGTCAATGGCGAGGCCCTCGCGCTCCAGGTCTCGACGCTGTCGTCCCGCGTCGACCGGCTCGCCGAAAGCCTGAGGGCAGGGCCCGGCGGTGACCTCCAGGGCCGGGTCGATGAAATCGCGCGTCAGGTGAGCGATCTTTCCAATGCCGTGGGCACGGTCCGGACCGCGCTCGACAGTCTCGATTCGGCGGTCAAGTCGCTTCCGGTGTCCGCCAACAGCGCACGCATTTCCGAACTCGCCGACAGCGTAACGAAACGCCTCGATGCGATCGACGCGCGTCTCGGCGGTCCGGGCGAAACCCGCGGGGCCGCGGCGGCGATCGCGCTGGCCGGCTTGCGCCGCGCGGTGGATACGGGTGGACCGTTCGTCACCGAGCTTGGTGCGCTCAAGTCGCTCGTCCCGGACGAGGCGGCGGTCACGATACTCGAACCCCATGCGCAGTCCGGCATCGCCACGCGCAGCGTGCTGGCGGCGGAGTTTCCGCAAGTGGTCAAGGCCGCTCGGACCGGCGGCGGAGCGCCGGCCGGCGGCGGTTTCATGGACAACGTGATGACGCGGCTGGAGAAGGTCGTGAAGGTCCGCAGGACGGGCGATGACGGCGCGACCGACGAGGCGTCGGTGCTGGCGCGCATGGTGGGGCTGGTCAAGGCCGGGGCGCTCGAGGAAGCGCTGGCGGAAGCCTCGAGGATGGACGGCGAGCCGTCGCCGGCGGCGGCTTCCTGGCTGGCACGCGCCGAGGCCCGGCTCTCGGCCGATCGTGCCCTCGACGAAGCGGACCGGCGGATGATGGCCGCTCTGGCCCGGACGGGAGACTGATCACATGTGGCGCGCCATCTTCATCTTTGCGTTCGTCGCCGCGATTGCTGCGGTGCTCGCCTGGTTCGCGGACCGTCCCGGGTCCCTCACGCTCACGTGGCTCGGCTACGAAATCGAGACCAGCGTCATGTTCGGCGCCGGTGTCGTGGCCGCGATCGTGGCCTTCATCCTGTTCGTCTGGTGGCTGGTGAAACGCATCCTCGGGGTGCCGGGATCGATTACCGGGTTCTTCCGCTCGCGGCGGCGTCACAAGGGATATGCCGCGCTGAGCCAGGGCATGATCGCCCTGGGTGCGGGCGACGCCCACACGGCCTCGAAGCTTTCCGCCCAGGCCGACCGGCTGATCAACGACGAGCCGATGACGCTCCTGCTGAAGGCCCAGGCCGCCCAGCTCGGCGGTGACGAGGAGACCGCCAACCGCGTCTTCCACGCCATGCTGCAGAAGCGGGAAACCGAGGTTCTCGGGCTGCACGGGCTTTTCGTCCAGGCGAGCCGGGCCAACGACATGGCGGCGGCGCGCGGATACGCCGAGCGCGCCATGAAGATGAAGTCCGACCTGCCGTGGGCCGCCAAGGCACTGCTGACCATGCAGTCCGTCGAGGGCGACTGGCAGGGCGCCATGCGGACCCTCGAGACGGCGCGCATGAACGGCCTGATGGAAAAGGACGAGGTCAACCGGCAGAAGGCGGTGTTGCTGACGGCCGAAGCCATGGAAATCGAGGACAGCGAGACCGACCGGGCGCTCGACCTGGCGCTCGATGCCCACAAGCTTGCCCCCGATCTCGAACAGGCGGCGGTGATCGCCGGCCGCATCCTGGCCTCGCAGGGAAACACGCGCAAGTCGGCCCGGGTCGTCGAGAAGACCTGGAAGCTCGCCCCGCATCCCGACCTGGCGGAAGTCTATGCCCATGCCCGCGCGGGCGACTCGCCGCGCGACCGGCTGAAACGCGTCAAGACCCTGGCGCAGAAGAACACGTCCAGCATGGAGAGCCCGATCGCGATCGCCCGTGCCGCCGTCGAGGCGCAGGACTGGAAGGAGGCGCGCCTGGCGCTCGATCCGCTGACCGACGAGCAGCGCCAGTCGCGGGTCTGCATCCTGATGGCGGAAATCGAGGACGGCGAGAGCGGGGACCGGGGCCGCGTCCGCGAATGGCTCGCGCGGGCGGTGCGCGCGCCGCGTGACCCGGCCTGGGTCGCGGACGGGCACGTGTCGGCGGAATGGGAACCGGTCTCGCCGGTCTCCGGACGCCTCGACGCCTATGTCTGGAAAGTGCCGCTGGAAGGAATCGGGTACCAGGCGCCTGCGAACATTCTCGAGGCGGTCGAACACGAGATCGAACAGCTCGAACAGATGCGCCGCGAGGACGAACCGGCCGCGCCGATCCTGATGGCGACGGCCGTGGAAACTGTCGAACCCGCCGATGACGCGGTTGTCGTCGAAGAGGCCGAAGCGAACGCCGCGCGCGGTGCGGCGGCCGAAACCGGGAACGCCGAAAAGGCGGACGATGCCGGGGCCGGCGAAACGGAGGCCTCCAGCGGTGCTGAGACAGAGGCGTCCGACGAGGCGGACAAGGACGCAACCGATGCGGCCGCGGCCGGCGACGGCGCCGACGGGATGGCGGACACGGCAGAGGACGGGAAAACCGGCAAGGCGGACGAGGCTGCGGCGGCCCCCGAACCGAAAACAGACGCCGAATCGAAGACGGACGCCGGGCCGGACAAGGACGGCGGACCGGTCCTGGCGGCCGACGATGACGAGCCCGGCGACGACCCCGCCTTCGTCCCGCCACGCGCTCCCGACGATCCCGGCCCCGCACCCCAGAAAAACGGCACCCGCAACTGGTACGACTGACGGACCGCCGTCCGCATTCAGGAAAGTCGTGGGAAGAACGCCGGCGTTCCGGGCGCAGACCCGGCACACGGCGTCTCCGTGACACTCGCCACCGCCAATGGGTCCCGGATCAAGTCCGGGACTTCGGGGTTTCATGCTTGTGGCCTCCGGGGCCGACGATGGGGGACGCTGCGCACGCCCCCGAAATTCCGGGCGCAGACCCGGAATCCAGCCGCATCATGCTGAGGGGAAAATACCCCTGAGCCCCGGACGGCCCCGGTCTTTCCTTGCGGAAAACCGGGGAACGGAAGGCTGCATTTCCCCAATCGCCCGCGACGCGCCTCGCCCACCGCGTTTCCCGGATGCGCGCCAGCGCAATCCGGGACCGTTCCGGCCTCCGGTGTCGGCATTTGGATGCGCCGGTCAAGCCCGCGCACGGCGATCTGAGGGTGTGGCAAGCAGTTGCGACATTGGGCGCCCTCGTTCAAACGCTGCGGAACGTAGGGCGCAGACCCGGAACCCGGCGACTCCGTGACGCCGGCAACCGCCAATGGGTCCCGGATCAGGTCCGGGACTTCGGGGGTGATCATGCTTATGGCCTGCGGGGGCGACGATAGGGGACGCTGCGCACGCCCCGGGGGTCTCCAGCGGAAACTCGGCGCCGCCGCGACAGGTTCATCCCCGTCTTTGCCGGGCCCGACCCGGCAATCCAGCCGAATCACGCCGGACCCGAAGACACCCCTGAGCCCCGGACGGCCCCGGTCTTTCCTTGCGGAAAACCGGGGAACGGAATGCTGCATTTCCCCAATCGCCCGCGACGCGCCTCGCACAGCACGTTTCCCGGATGCGCGCCAGCGCAATCCGGGACCGTCCCGGCCTCCGGCGTTTGCATCTGGCTGCACGGGTCAAGCCCGCGCACGGCGATAGAGGAGCCCGGTCCTTCAGGCGACTTTCCCTTGCGCAAGGCGATAGAGGGGTCCGGTACTTCCGGCGGCCTTCTCCGCGTAAGGCGATAGAGGGACCCGGTAGTTCAGGTGGCATTCCCTGCGCAGGGTGATTGAAAGGGCGAGTACGGCAGGCTGCCTCCACCGCGCAATGTGATCGAGTGGCCCGGCGGTTTGGCAGGCATCCGTCCCCGGGCGATGGGATCGAAAAGTCGGCCAATCGTGTTGCAAATCCCGGTGAGAAAGAGTATCAGACGTTCGCAATCTGTGCCGCTATAGCTCAGTTGGTAGAGCAACGCATTCGTAATGCGTGGGTCGGGTGTTCGAGTCACCCTAGCGGCACCATTTTCCTGCCGGCCGTCCCAGGGCCATCGCACGCGGGCGCGCCAGATGTCCGATCCCCATCCTTTCGACACCGCGACCCTGCTCGAACCGCTCGGCGACGAGCGGTTTCGCGGCGAGACCTCGGATGCCTACGGGAATCTCGCGGGGCCTTTCGGGGGCATCACGGCAGCGCTCCTGATGAAGGCCGCGCTGGACGACGAGCGGCGTCGCGGCGATCCGGTTTCCTTCACCGTCAATTTCTGCAAGGGCATCGCGGACGGGCCTTTCGAGGTGGTGACGTGGCTCGAGCGTGGGGGCAAGTATGTCCAGCACTGGTCGCTGCGGCTCACCCAGGGCGACGAGGTCTGCACCACGGCGACGCTGATCTTCGGCATGCGCAACGACACCCTGTCGCACCATGAGGCGCGGATGCCGCGGGCGGCCGCCCCGGAAGATTGTGCTGAACTCGAAACCTCGGCCCTGATGAACTGGGTGCAGCGCTACCGGTTCAGGTTCAGCGAGGGTGCGCCCGCCTTCTCGGACGCGCCATGGGAGGAGCTTGGCGATTCGCGGTCGGTGGTGTGGGTCGACGACAGGCAGGGCCGTCCGCTCGATTATCCCGGGCTTGCCGCCTTCTCCGACAGTTTTTTCCTGCGGCTGGTGCACATGCGCGGCGCGCTGTCCCCGATGGGGACGGTTTCCCTGACCACTCAGTTTCATGCCCCGCACGACGAAGTCGCCGCACAGGGTGCCGCACCGCTCCTGGGGGTGGCGTGGACGAGCCGCGTCCATGCCCATTTCCACGACCAGCAGATGCAGCTCTGGGGCGGCGACGGCCGGCTCCTGGCGACGGGCACCCAGATCGTCTGGTTCCGGGAGTAGGCGTTTCAGCCGGCCTCGCAGTTGTCGTCCACACCCGCTTCGAGCTCGACCGGACGGCCGTGGGGCGTGCGCTCGTAGGCGCGCGTCCAGGCACCGATGCGCGCGGCGAGGCTGTCCGCGTCGATCTCTCCGCGTGCGTCGAGAACAGCTTCGACGGCGGCCGTCACGGCGCGGTAGTAGGTCTCCGCGGTGTCCGGCGCTCCCTGCCGCGCGGCGTCGGCAAGGGCGGCGCCGAGACGTTCGGACCATTCCACCGGGGTGACGATCCCGCGTTCGACGAGCGCGTCCGCGATGGCGAGGATCTGGGCCTGCCAGGGCTCGTCGAACACCGGCCCCTCTCCATCGGGCTCGCGCGGACGGAGCGCCCGCCCGTCAGGCGGGGTCAAGGTAACATTCCCAGAGATCGAGAAAGACGCGGTCGCGGCGTCCGACGGCGTCTTCCCATAGGTCGCCGGCCTGGAAGACGACGGAGTAGAGATGGCCGGCCACTTCGCGGCCCTTCGCGCCCTCGTCGGGGATGAGATGGGCGCCATGGTGGGCATGCACGAGGCCGCGGTGCCCGCGCACATAGGCGGGCAGACGGGTGTGGCCCGGCACGGAACGCGCGCGGGTGCGGACCGGATCGCCGACGGCGAAGGCGGGCGGCGTCGCGACGTCGCGGTCGTAGCGGGTCGCTTCACCGGCGTTGAGGGTGATCGCCCCGGCCTTGTCGATGACATTCGACACATCTTGCGGAGGTGTCGCGGATTTTCCCGAGGCGACCTCCTCGAGCGTGATGACGCCAGAATCGATATAGGCGGCGAGATCCGTCTGGGCCCAGGAATCGAAATAGGGCCTTTCGAGATAATCGGCCGGCGCGATCAGTTCGCGCACGTGACGCCACCAGTCGATGGTCCAGTCGCTGACCCCGCTGCTGCGCGAAAGACCCCACATCCGGCCCTCCCACTCGTGATGAAAGGCGATCTCCGGCTCGTCCACCGCGACGGGACCGAACCCCTGCCTGCCGCCCAGATCGTGCGGTCCGTCCATCAGTCCGCTCCTTTCGGGGCAAGATCGCGCCGGGTCCCGATCATCGCGTTGCGGGTCACCAGCGCGGCCAGGGCGTCTTCGTCGAGACCGTCCGTGCCGGCGGGCCGCTGGGGCACGACGAGGTAGCGCAGTTCGGCGGTGCTGTCCCACACCCGCACCTCGATATCGTCGGCGATGTGGACGCCGAACTCGGCCAGCACGCCGCGCGGGTCGCGCACAACGCGGGAGCGGTAGGCGGCGGTCTTGTACCAGTTGGGGGCCACGCCGAGGATCGAGAACGGGTAGCAGGAACACAACGTGCAGACGACGACGTTGTGCACGTCGTCGGTGTTCTCGACGGCCTTCAGATGCGCGGTCGCGTTGCCGTTGAACCCGAGTTCGTCGATGGCGGCGGTGGCGTCGGCCATGAGACGGGCCTTGAAGTCCGGATCGCACCAGGCCCGCGCGATCACGTGCGCGCCGCGCCGCGGGCCGATCTCCTCGGTATAGGCCTCGACCCAGGCGTCGATCGTGCGGCTGTCGACCAGACCCTTTTCCACGAGGAGCGATTCCAGCGCCTTGACCCGCAGGGCGGGTTCCGACGGCAGGTGGCTGTGGAGATGCCGGTGGATCTCCGCGACCTTGTCTGAATCGAACGACGTCAAGGTGGTCTCCCGCGGTGGTTTTACCGATTCAGAACACGGTCGGGCGGGCGTGGCAACCGGGGATCTCTTCATCGCGACATGATCCGGGTCCGCCCCGGGGCCGTAGAGTCCGTTCGGGTACCGACAGAGGGGCACCGACAGAAGGACGATGCAGAACATGACGACGATGACGTCGCTTCCCGACGGATACCGGGCCGTGGTGGCCGGTGCGACGGGCGGGATCGGCCGCGCTTTCCGCGACCTGCTCGACGCCGACCCGCGTTGCGGCGAGGTGACGGGTCTTGCGCGCGGCTCCATGCCGGCGCTCGACGTGACGGACGAGGAAAGCATCGCCGCGTGCGCGGAGGCCGCGGGCCGCGGCGGGGAGATCCACCTTCTTGTCGACGCGACCGGGCTTCTCCACGACGGGGCGCTCCAGCCGGAGAAGTCGCTCGAGGCGCTCGACGGGGCCCATCTGGCACGGCTGTTCGCGGTCAACGCGTCCGGTCCGGCGCTTCTCCTGAAACATTTCCACCGCCTGATGCCGAGGCGCGGGCGTTCGCTCTTCGGCACGCTGTCGGCGCGGGTGGGAAGCATCGGGGACAACCGGCTCGGCGGCTGGTACGGCTATCGTGCGTCGAAGGCCGCGCTCAACATGTTCGTGCGGACCGCGGCCATCGAAATCGCCCGCAAGCGGCCGGATCACGTCAGCCTCGCGCTCCATCCCGGAACCGTGGCCACCGGCCTGTCGGATCCGTTCTCGTCCGGCCGCGACCGGCTCGCACCCGACGATGCCGCGGCGCGGATGCTTGGCGTGCTCGACCGGGCGGAGCCGGCAGACAGCGGCGGGTTCTTCGCCTATGACGGGTCGCCGGTCGTCTGGTAGCGGCGGCGGTCCCGCTCAGTCGTCGAGCGTCTTCAGGAAGGCCGCCGCGCTTTCCCTGTAGTCGTCTTTGCGGTCGTCGTCCATGCGGTCCCAGGTGCTGTAGACCGGGCCGAGGCGGGGATTGCCGCGCAGGGTGTCTTCGTGACGGTCGAGGAAATCCCAGTAGAGCGCGTTGAACGGGCAGGCGCCCTCGCCCGTCTTCTTCTTCACGTCATATGCGCAGCCGGAACAGTAGTCGGACATGCGGTTGATGTAGTTGCCGCCTGCCGCATAGGGCTTGCTCGCGAGCAGACCGCCGTCGGCGAACTGGCTCATGCCCAGGGTGTTGGGCAGTTCGACCCATTCATAGGCATCCGCATAGACCATCAGGTACCATTCATGCACCTGGTGCGGGTCGACGCCGGCCAGCATGGCGAAATTGCCGGTGATCATGAGCCTCTGGATATGGTGGGCGTAGGCGGTCTCGACGGTCTGGGTGATGGCGGCGCGAAGGCAGGCCATGTCCGTGTCGCCGGTCCAGTAGAATCCGGGAAGCGGGCGGTCCGCCCCGAAATGGTTCGACTGCGCATAGTCCGGCATCTTCAGCCAGTAGATGCCGCGCACATATTCGCGCCAGCCGATGATCTGGCGAATGAACCCCTCGGCCGAATTGAGCGGCACGTCGCCGTCATCATAGGCGCGTTCGACCCGGCGGCACAGGTCCAGCGGGTCGAGCAGCCCGGCGTTTATGTAGGCGGACAGCACGGAGTGATAGAGATAGGGCTCGCCGGAGATCATGGCGTCCTGGAAATCGCCGAAGCGCGGCAATGCGTGCTCGATGAACGCGTCGCGGGCCTTCCCGGCGTCGCCCGGCGTCACCGCATATTCGAACGGTTCCAGGTCGCCAATGTGGTCGGCGAATTTTTCTGCGACGAGATCGAGCACCTCGCGGGTGATCGCGTCGGGTTCGACCTGCACCGGCTCCGGCATGAACAGATCCGAATCGGCGGGCTTGCGGTTCTCGGCATCGAAGTTCCACTTGCCGCCTTCCGGCTCGTCGCCGTCCATCAGGAGGCCGGTGCGGCGGCGCATGTCGCGGTAGAAATATTCCATGCGCAACTGCTTGCGTCCGTCCGCCCATTCGGCGAATTCCTCCCTCGAACAGACGAACCGGTCGTCGTCGAGAATATCGAGCGGGCAACCGAGCCGCTCCGGCCAGCTTTCCATGTCGTTGCGGACACGCCATTCGCCCGGTTCGGTGACGACCACGCGCCCGGGTTCGAGCCGTTCCACGGCCCGTTCGATCTCGCCGCGAAACGAGCCGCTGTTGCCGTCGTCGTCGAGCTTCACGTAGTCGACCGTCCAGCCGTCTTCGCGCAGGTGCTCGGCGAAGTGACGCATGGCGGACAGGATGAAGGCGATCTTCTTCTTGTGATGGCGCACATAGGTGGTCTCTTCGGCGACCTCGACCATGAGCACACGGTCGGTCTTCCTGTCGGCCGCCGCCAGGGACGATATGCGCGGCGAGAGCTGGTCTCCGAGAATGAGCACGAGCCGCTCCGGTCCTGACGAGGACATCCTGTTTTCCTGCTTGGTGTCGGTCAAAGAAATTGATACGCATCACAGGCGGACACGGATCGGTGTCCTTTCGGCAGACCTTTCGGAGGCGTTGACCTGAATGGATGAAATCCGGGTTTGTTTCCTGTCCATTCTCGGCGAGCCGGGAACGTTCGACCCCAGCGTCTACGACAACATTCCCGGCGGGGCGGACGAGCGCGCGTGGATCCTGAACACGTTCGGCGGCCTCGACGGGGTGCGCCTCTCGGCGGTGGCGGTGTCGCACGGCGAAGCCGTTCCCGATCCGGCGGACGCGGACGGGTTCATCCTCGGCGGAAGCTACAATTCGGTCCATGACGGTTATGCCTGGCAGGCCGAGGTGCGTGACTGGTTCGACCGGCTGCGCGGCACCGGCAAGCCCCTGCTCGGTATCTGCGGCGGGCACCAGCTCATGGCGCTTCACGCCGGTTCCGACGTGGAGATGCTGCCCGGCGGGTTCGTCGCCGCGACCGACCCGGTGGACCTGACCGCGGCCGGACGGTCCTCGCCGCTGTTCGACGGGTTTGCCGGAGACCCGGAGGTGCATTTCGCCAATCAGGAACACGTCACCGCGCCGCCGGACGGGGCGGTTCTGCTGGCGCGGCATCCGCTCGTGCCCGTCGCCGCGCTCGACTACGGAAACGGGTGGTACTCGACCCAGTTCCATCCCGAGGCCACGGTCGAGACACTGGGCGCGAGCTGGCGGGCCACTCATCCCGAATACGCGCAGCGTTACCGGGAAACCGGACACGGCGCGCGGATCATCGGGAACTTCGTCGCCGCGGCGCGGTCGGGCCGCATCGCCGCCTGAACGCCGGCCGGATCACAGGATCTGGTTGATCTCCAGCAGGTTCATGGACGGGTCGTAGAGATAGATATGGCGCATGTGCGGGATGGCGAACGTGCCGGTCTTCGAATAGGGGATGCCGGCAGCCTCGAGCCGGGCGATCACCGCATCGAGGTCCCGGACCTGGAGCGCCACATGGCCACCGATGGTGGGGTTGTGGTCGAGTCCGTTCAGACGGGCGAAGGATGGCTGGGGCCTGATCAGGTGGAGGCCGCTGTTCTCGCCTTCCGAGTCCGTACCGCAGGGAAAGATGGTGAGCCGCGCGGGATCCTGGCTGATCTCCCCGGTCTGCTCGCTCGGTGGATAGATCCAGCGGCCTTCTGTCATGCCGATGATGTCGGAATAGAACGTCGCCGACTCGCGGACATCGTTGGCGGGCAGGTTCACGTGGTGAATGGACCAGGTCATGGCGCTCCTTTCGCGGCTCGAGAAGCGCACAGTCTAGGCCGCAGGCCGCTTTCGTTTAAGGCGTAATCCGACCCGTCGCGGGTGGAGCGTCAGGCTGTCGCGATGCCCCTGCGGTCGAGACGCTGCCTGACGGCCTCGTGCGCCCGGTCGCCGAACGGGTAGGTCCACAACAGCCCGGCGACGGCGAGTTTCAGCACGACCGGCACGACCGCGTAGACAACGGCCACCGCAAGGAGGGCCGAAGACGGGTTGCCGGGCCCTTTCTCGAAACCGAACAGGCCGACTGCGTAGAGCGCGGCCCCCGCCGAGATCGCGAGGGAGAGTTTCGCCGCCATGGTCCAGAGCCCGAAGAAGGTTCCCGTGCGCGGGCGGCCGGTGCGGTAACGCTCCCAGTCGGTGACGTCGGCGAGCAGCGACGGCGGGATCGCCAGGTCGGCGCCGAGCGTGGCGCCCGTGAGCAGGCACACGATGGCGAAGGGCAGGATCGCGCCCTGGGAGATGAACGGCACCCAGACGAAGACGGCGCAGCACAGGAGGATCGCCAGAAGCCACGTCCGGGACTTGTCGAGACGTTCCGACAGCCGGAGCCAGACCGGCAGCGTGATTACCGCGGACGCGAAATAGGCCAGGATAAGCAGCCCCTTGGCCGTCTCCGACGCGTCCAGGACGTAGACGATGTAGAACGGGAAGAGCACCGAGGCGACGCCGTTGGCAATGCCGTTGACGATCCAGGCGCCGTAGAGCCTGAGGAAGAGCCGGTTGCGGGCCGCTTCCAGGAACTCCCTCCATCCCGCGTGGGAGAGTCGTGCAGGCGCATTGCCTTCGCGCAGGAAGGCGACGAGCGCGAACAGCGAGACCGCGCCGAAGGCCAGCGTGACGACGGCGATGGCGAGCGTGTGCCGTGCCCCGGGCAGGCCCGCGGCGGTGAAGAGCACGGGCAGCACGGCGGCGCTGAGAATCCCGGCGAGCACCATGGCCTCGCGCACGGCGGTGACGCGGGTGCGTCCCGCGCGGTCGGACGTCAGTTCCGCGCCGAGGGCGTAATAGGGAATCTGGAAGAGGCTCCATCCGAGATAGAGCAGACCCAGCCAGCCCATGAGATAGATCATGCCGGCATCCTCCGGCGGTGCGGTGACGAACAGCAGGGCAGGCACGCAGACGAGGCCGCCGAGCACAATCCAGGGCCGCCTGCGGCCCCACGGGGTCGCCACGCGGTCGATGAGCCAGCCGATCGCCGGGTCGGTCACCACGTCGAGGAGACGCGACAGCATGAAAGCGAGGCCGATGGCGGCGACGCTCAGGCCCGTCGCCGAAGCATAGTGTTCGGGCAGCAGCACGTAGACCGGGATGGTCGGCAGCGCCGTGGCGAAGGCCGGAGCGGCGTAGAGCGCGAGCGTGCGCCGGTCAGGCCGGGCGTTCGATGCGGAAGAGGCCGACATCGATGTTCCCCGCCCTGAAGCCGGCCGCGCAGTAGCACAGGTAATATTCCCACATGCGCTTGAAGCGATCGTCCATGCCCATGCGGGAAATCTGCGGCCAGGCATCCTGGAAGGCGCGATGCCAGTGCATGAGCGTCTGCTCGTATGACTGGCCGAAGGTCTCCACCCCGTCCAGGGCGAGTCCCGCCTTTTCGACATGCTCGGCGAGAACCTTCTGTGACAGCAGAACACCGCCGGGGAAAATGTAGCGCTGGATGAAATCCGTGCCGCGGCTGTATTCCTCGAAGCGTTCGTCCTCGATGAGAATCGCCTGGATGACCGCCGTGCCGCCGGGGCGCAGGCGCTCGCGGATGGTCTCGAAATAGACCGGCCAGTTCTCGACGCCGACGGCCTCGATCATCTCGATGGACACGATATGGTCGTAGGTGCCTTCCGCGTCGCGGTAGTCGCAGTAGTCGAAGCGGGCGAGGTCCGGCGCGATGTCCCCGCGGTCCCGGCACCAGGCGAGCTGTTCCCGGGACAGGGTGATGCCGCGGACGCTGGCGCCGCGCTCGGTGGCGGCCTGTGCGAAGCTTCCCCATCCGCATCCGATCTCCAGGACGCTGTCACCGCTCTCGATGCCGGCCATGTCGAGGATCCGGCGGTACTTGCGGGCCTGGGCCACGCCCAAGTCCTCGTCCTGCGACTCGAAGATCGCCGACGAGTAGGTCATGGACGGGTCGAGCCACGCGGCATAGAAGTCGTTACCGAGGTCGTAGTGATGGGCGATGTTGCGCCGGCTGCCGCGCCGCGTGTTGGATCGCAGGCGATGGGCGATGCGGTTGAACGCACTGTGGAACCACTGGCCGTGATCCCACATAGCATCGCAATGCTCGTTGGCGATGGCCAGATCGAAAACGGCGGACAGATCGGGCGTCGACCAGTCGCCGTCGAGATAGGCGGCGGCGAGACCCATGTCGCCGCCGAGCAGCATGCGGCGGAAGACGCGGGTGTCGTGGATCGCCACCACGCCGTGCGGTTCGCGCGAGCGGGTTCCGCCGAACACGTAGCTCTGGCCTCCGGGCATGGTGATCGTGAGCCTGCCGTTGACGAGACCGTCCAGCGCGCGGATCGCCATGCGGGCGAGCAGGCCGTGTTCGGCCGTGCCGACCGCCGTTCGCGCCTGTGTCCGGGAAATGTTGGTTTCGTCTGTCATGCTGTACCATCCAGGTGTTGTCGTGTCGGTGCCGCCGCGATCGTCACGGTGTCCTTCGGCGGCTCGGGGTGCCGGTGGAACGGAACCCGCTTGAGCCAGAGCCGGGCGGCTTCCCAGTGAATTGCCGTCATGACCTTGAACGTCATTAAGGCATAGGAAGTTGCAAAGCGCAGCAGGGTCGCGTTGTCGAACGCCCGGCGTTCGGCCGCGAAGGAGGCGTGAAGCACGGTGCTGCCTTCCTCGTGTTCGCGGATCACGAGCCGGAAACCCTCGGCGGGCGGGCGCAGGGCGAACCCGTAGGACGCGTCCATCCCGATGAAGGGCGACACGTACATGCGCTTCGGGCAACTGTGCCGGAGCACGTCGCTCTCGCCTTGCTCCGCACCAACCGGCACCACATAGAAATGGCAGTCGTGGAAGGTGTTGTTCACCTGGTAGACGATGGCCGCCAGGCCACCGTCGCGGCGGTAGGAAAAGAACGTGCTGATGGGATTGAAGACGTAACCCAGGACCCGCGGATAACACATCAGGAAGACGGGCCCGTCGCCGGGCACGATGCCGGACGCGGCGATCCTGTTGCGGATCTGCGTGGCAAGCGGGGCGTCTTCCCCGGTGCCGTGATCGCTTTCGTGGAAGCTGAACAGGTTGGCGCGATTGACG
Organism: Hyphomicrobiales bacterium; assembly: GCA_965227875.1. GTDB lineage: Bacteria > Pseudomonadota > Alphaproteobacteria > Rhizobiales > JAJFHC01. The sequence goes on along the minus strand of OZ245783.1, from coordinate 1,913,364 downwards.
GAGAACAGGCGGCTCGCCCGGTCCGCCTCGTCCAGCCGCTCGAGATCGAGGAAGGCCGAGAACACCGAATAGGAGAAAGCGTGCACGGCCTTCTTCATCCGGCGATGGACCACGGTGCCGCTGTAGAGGCAGGTCTGGGGCAATGTCATTCGGCGGCCTGCATGCTGATCGGAAGCTTCGCCACGGGATGACGGCTGATGCGGCCGGACTCGCCAGCGACGCGCCAGGGACGACGCACGCCGCCAAGGTCTTCGGCGACGGCGAGACCGGACTGCAGGCCGTCTTCGTGAAAACCGTACCCGAAATAGGCGCCGCAGTACCAGGTGTCGCGATGGGACTGGAGCGACCAGAGATCGGCCTGGGCATCGATCGCGGCGCGGTCGAAGACCGGATGGGTGTACTCGATCACGTCGACCACGTGGGCGGGATCCGGCAGGCGGCCGGGATTGAGGGTGACGAAGATGTCCTGTTCGACGTCCAGGTTCTGCAGCCGGTTGAGCCAGTAGGTGATGCAGACACTGTCCTCGTCGTCGCCCTCGCGCAGATAGTTCCAGGCCGCCCAGCAGGCGTGACGCTGCGGCATCAGGGCGGGGTCGGTGTGGAGATAGGCGCTGTTGGGCTGGTAGCCGAAGGCGCCGAGGAGCCCGCGCTCCATGTCGTCGGCGTCGTCGAGAAGCCCGAGCGCCTGGTCGGCATGGCAGGCGAGCATGATGGCGTCATAGGCGGACCGTTCGCCGGACGCGTCGATGACGACGGGACGGTCCGCGCTGCGGTCGAGCGCCACGGCGCCCGGCCGGAGCGAAAGGCGCTCGCCCATGGCGCGCAGCACGCTGTCGACATATGTGCGGCTGCGGCCCGAAACGGTGCGCCATTGCGGCCGGCCCTCGACCTGGAGTAGGCCATGGTTGCCGCAGAAGCGAAGGAACGCCTCGAGCGGGAAGGACAGCATGGTGTCGGACGGCACCGACCAGATCGCCGCGCCCATGGGCAGCAGGTGATCGCGGATGAACCCTTGCGAGTAGCCCTGCGCAGAAAGATGCTCGCCGAGGCTCACGTCGGGAACGGAGCCCGTGGCGAGATACTCCCGGCCCTGGCGGTAGAAGCGGAGAATGTCCCGCAGCATGGTCCAGTAGCGCGGCCGCACGACGTTGCGTTTCTGCGCGAACAGGCCGGCGAGGTCCGTGCCGTTATATTCGAGCCTTCCGCGGTCGAGCGACACCGCGAAGGACATGTCGGAGGCTTCCGTGGCCACGTCCAGGTGATCCATGAAGGCGGTGAAGTTGGGGTAGCTCGGCTCGTTGTAGACGAGGAATCCCGTGTCGACCGGAACCGTCCCGCCGGGCAGCTCCACGTCGCGGGTGTTGGCGTGCCCGCCATACCAGCCCGCCTCCTCGTAGACCGTCACCTCGTGGGCGGCCGACAGAAGCCAGGCGCATGACAGGCCCGAAATGCCAGATCCGATGATTGCGATATGCATAGGTCTCCCCTCGCCGCCGTGCAGCGTCTCGTGAATTGTACCGATGAACGGTGGTCGCAGCCGCCCCGCTCCGGAGTTGTCCGTTCGATGAGCGTCAGATGCCGACAAGCGGCTGCAGGATGCGTCCGATCACTCCCTTGAATTTCGTCGGTGCCTCGGTCGCGGCGACGCAGATGCAGGGCATCTCGGAATCCGCGACCGGATCATGTTCGACGTCCTCGTCGAAGTCGGCGATGTCGCCCGGGCCGAAGCGGCCGAACCGGTCGCTGTAGGATCCCCGCAATATGTAGGTCATCTCCCGGCCGCCATGCCCGTGTTCGGGGATGTGGCCGCCATTGGCAATGCGGAAGAACGTCAGCGCGCCGCTGTCGCCGGGCCGTTCGGGCGCCCGCCAGTACCCGACGCGCGGACCCACTGTGCGCCACGGTATCGTGTCGATGTCGACGTCGATACGCCGCGCGAGGGCGCGGGGCAGTCCGTCGGGGCGTGGCGCAGAGTTTTTGGCCGGCAGGATCGATGCGGGGGTCCGGGCGGCGCGGTCAAGCGTCAGCCGGCGTATTTCCTCGGTCAGGGCCTGCGGCTCGATCTTCTCGAGTTCCGCGCCGCCGACATGCTCCAGGCGGCTCAACGCCGTCCTGCAGATCTCGCAGGCTTCGAGGTGACACGCGACGACGGTACGGAAAGGATCCTCAAGCGTACCGGACGCGAACCCCAGGAGGGTCGCCGGATCGGCGTGATGACGGTCAGACATGGAAACAAGGCTCTCCGGATCCGCGCCCGGAGGCGCGGGTGGTTGATCAGATATGCCGGAGATTACGTTTCGGGTCGCGTGCCGGATCACCGGCGGCGCAAATTCGTCGTCAGCCGCAATACCAGTAGAGGGCCGTCTTTTCGGTCCGCGCCACGAGGCGCACACGGTGTCCGCCGGCCGGGACGCCCTGCAGGCGCAGGGAAAAGGCGCCGATGAGGGCCGTCGTGCCGACCGACCGCCCGACCGCGGCGAAATCCGACCGCATCATCCATTCACTGACGGGAATCGTCGCCGACGTATCGACCGCGGGCGGCCGCGGCACGAGCGGTCCCGCCGTCAGCGGGCCGGTATAGACGTCGCAATTCATCGCGACGATGCTTCTTCCGTACCTGTGGATGCGCGAGAGCGTCGCTTCCCGCCATGCCGGGGTCGGTATGAACGTGACGGCGCACTCGCGCGCCGTCCGGCAGAAGGAGGCTTCAACCGGCCCGACGTCGGGAAGCGCCCAGCGCAGCGCGGCCAGGAGCGTATGGGTCAGGGCCTGGCACTGGATGGACTTGCGGTCGGGCATGTCCGGGGGCGGACAGGCGACGGTTTCGGCCATTGCGAGGCCGGGCGCATCGATGCGCATGATCGTGCCGCGGCCGGTGCGGGGATCTATTTCCCGGTTGTCGGGTTGGCGGTGGACGTGGCGCGAAAGCGGTGCGCGCCCGGCGAGGTGCTGTTCGAGAGACATCTGATCGAGCCAGGTTGTGGTTGTAGGTGCCGACGGCCTGCGCTGCAGGCCTATGAGTGCGTTCGAGAGCGGTCAGGTGATGGCGACCACCGGCCAGCGGCAGGCGAGACGCCCCTGCCAGTCGGCGTCGCGTCCGAGCAGACGGACATAGCGTCCCGGGCCGCCGATCAGGCGGTCGGTCGCATGCAGGGCGAGGCGGTTGTTGAGGAGTAGCACTTCGCCGGGACCGAGGCAGACGCTGCGATGCGCCGCCGCGATGATTGCGAGCCGAAATGCCTCGAGCGCCTCGTGCGCGGATTTCGGCGCATCGGGTTCGGTGTCGAAGGCCTGCCAGTCGAACCGGACATGGCACGTGCCCTCCGCTCCCGTTCCGAGAACGGGGATGTGACGCGCCTGTCGGCGCCCGGCCCGCACGTACCTGAAATCCGGGGCGTGCAGCGCGGCTTGCGTGTCGTCGTCGAGGTCTCCGAGCAGGTCGGCGAGCGGCAGCAGGGAAATGGCCTGCGAGGCGTCCGCCTCGACGGCTGCGTAGGCGACCGTGGACGGGGCGGCCGCATGGCCCTGCGCCATGGCGTTGATGCCGAAATAGGGGCCTTCCGTCCGAAACCCGAGGTGAGGGCGCAGCGGTCCGCCGGCACTTTCGTTTCCAAGCGACGTGACCATTGCCGGGACCGGGCTGTCGTCATAGGTCATCGGATCGAGGCCGCATGCCGCCATCAGTGCCAGGGCGGCGAGAGACGCGTCTGCTGGCGCGAAGCCGCCCACATGGAGTGTCGCGACCTTCGCCTGGACGAAGCGCTCGACAATGGCCTCCTGCCTCGCGTCGAGCGTGGTCCGCAGCGCCTGGCCCAGTCGTGCAAAACCTTCGCGGGACATCCCGCGATCGGGGTCGGCGTCGGCGGGCAATCCCGCGGCGCCTGCGAGTGTATCGAGCGGGCGGCCGTCCCGTGTCACGCTGAAGTCGGTCCGGGTGAGCGGTGCGTGCCGGATGCCTTGCCGGCGGCGTGCGAGGGGGGAGGCCTGGGACATGATCGCTGTTTCCTGACTGGATTACCCGCCGGCTCCTGCCGGCTTCTTTTACAGTCTGTTAATGAAAACGCGACGTGTCAAATTATTTTTGACACACTACCAGAATAACTTTACACCTGTGGATAACCGCTTGCCGGCGTCACGCCATGACCGACGGCCGGGTCAGTGCGGCCGCGAGGCCGGCGACATCGAGGCCGACCTGAAGGGCGAAATTGCCGAACGGCACCTGTGCGCCCGCGCCGGGCAGCGCGACGATCGTGGTCGATCCGTCGCTGAACCTGTAGGCCGAACGCCCCTCCTTCGCGGGTTTGGCGCCAAGCAGCGCCAGGGCCGCGGAGACCTGGTCGGCGTCGAACAGGACCGCGCCCAGCGTATCCTCGAAAAAACTGCGGATCATGGAGACATGGCGGTCGCCGGTATCGTTGACGAGATCCGCGGCGGAGAGCATGTCGAAGGCCATGTCGACGGCGTTTTCGGCGAGTTGGCCGGTCTCGTGGCCCACGAGCTCTATCTTCAGGGCGGGAACCCGCGCGACGACGCGATCGCCGGTGCGTTCGGTTTCCACCGCAGCGAGCAGCCTTTCGCGCAGGGCGCCCGCGCAGACATTGCCGGCGCGCGACAGCCGGAAGAACTGGTGCACCTCGTCGCGCTGGTCGGAAATCTTCGCGCCCTCCCCGTGCCAGGGCTGTTTCGGCGGCGCCGCGAGCGGGCATATCTCGAGGCTGATGATACGCTGGCCCGCCGACAGGGGGAAATCGCCCGATCCGGCATTGAACAGGCAGAACTGCAGTTGTCCGCGGAATCCGGGGTCGATCTGGAACCCGTGGGCGAGAAAGATGCCGTAGCGCGCAAGTTCCGTCATCGCGCCGACGCGGCCGATGACATGGTCGGGAAAGCTGATCTCCTCGACCGTGTTGACATAGACCGTCTGGCCGGCCGGGAGCATGTAGACGCTGCCCTCGCCGGAAATGTCGCGGGTGGAGCCGTCGGCCACGAGCACGAAGTCGTCGAGCGTGAGGTCGACGGACGCCGACCTGACATTCGCCGGATCGAAGGGGTCGATGCCAATGACATCCCGGTCCACGGCGTCCGTGATCTGCCAGTCGACCAGCACGGAGGGGCCTTCCGCCGGGGCGGGGCGCCGGGCTTCGAGCCTGACCGGGCCTGACGGGGCATCCGTGCCATGGGCCCATGACGGATCACCGGCGGCGGGAAAGCGCGACATCAGCCAGAAGTCGGAGGTGCGTCCGGTCAGGTCGGCGAGTTTCGCCGCCATGGCGCGCGATATGCTCTGGCGTCCGTTGATGATGTTGTTGACCGTCTGGCGGGACACCTTGACCGTGGCGGCGAGCTTGATCTGGTCCAGCCCGAGCCGGGTCATCTCCTGGCGCAGGAACTCCCCGGCCGTAAGGTGGTTCTCGCCGGTTCCGGACATGGCCGTACTTTCCCGGTTCATCGCTGTTACAGACTCCTACGCGGTACGTGCACACTAGATATTGGGGGCGGGAAGCGTCCGGACGCTAAATTTATTTATCATTCAGCCCTGATGATCGTCATGATAAATATAATACGACACGAATGGCCGTTTTGCGAATCAATTCGCCCGAATTCCGCTGAAACGCAATCTTAAGGCGCTGCGACTATCCTCGTTTCTTCTAGTGCGCGGGGAGTCTGTCATGCGTCATCTGTCCCGGTCGGCTGCGAAAGACGGCGCCGGTGGTCCCGAGTTGTCGGTCGTCATTCCGATGCATAACGAGCAGAACGGGCTGGCGGTCCTCTTCGACCGCCTGAAGCCGGTGCTCGAGGACATCACGTCCGACTACGAGATCGTCTGCGTCGACGACGGCAGCACCGACGCGACGCTGGCCGGCCTCATCGTCGAACGGCAGCGGGACGAACGCGTCAAGATCATCGTCCTGTCGCGCAATTTCGGGAAGGACGTGGCGCTGACCGCAGGTCTCGACCACGCCTCCGGCCGCGCCGTGGTGCCCATGGATGCCGACCTGCAGGACCCGCCGGAAGTCATCGCGGATCTTCATGCGCGGTGGCAGGAAGGCTACGAGGTGGTCTACGCTCAGCGTTCGGCGCGGGATGCGGACAGTTTCGCCAAGCGCCTCACCGCCGGCCTCTTCTACCGGTTCCACAACGCGATCGCCGACGTGCACATTCCGCAGAACACCGGCGACTTCCGGCTCATGGACCGCAAGGTGGTCGACGTGCTGCGCCAGATGCCCGAGCGCAACCGCTTCATGAAGGGCATGTTCGCCTGGGTCGGCTTCCGCCAGACCGGCGTCGAATACAGCCGTCCGGCGCGCGCGGCGGGCGAAACAAAGTGGAACTACTGGAAACTCTGGAACTTCGCCATCGACGGCATCGTCTCGGGAAGCTCGGTGCCGCTGCGGATCTGGACCTATGCCGGGTCGACCATCGCGCTTCTGGCCTTTCTCTATGCCGGCTTTCTCGTCGTCCGCACGGCCGTCTACGGCGTCGACGTGCCGGGCTATGCCTCGATCATGGTCGCCGTGCTCCTGCTCGGCGGCATAAACATCTTCGCGCTCGGCATCCTTGGCGAATATCTCGGCCGGATCTTCGCCGAGGTGCAGAACCGCCCGCTCTATCTGATCAACCGCAACTACGGTATCGGCGAACCCGCCCGCCCGGAGGACGAATGGAAGAAAACGTCTACAGCCGCATGAACGCGCTGGAAGCGGGCCACTGGTGGTTCGTGGCGAGGCGGCGGATCGTCAGCGCCTTCCTGAAGCAAAGCTGCCCGGACGCCGCCCGTCCCTCGATCCTCGAGGCGGGGTGCGGTACCGGTGGGAATCTCGCCATGCTGGCGGGCTTCGGCGACGTCCACGCCTTCGAGCCGTCGGAGGGCGCGCGCGCCTCGGCGGCCGCTAAACATGACGGGGCGATATCGCAGGGACACCTGCCGGATGGCATTCCCTTCGGCGACACCCGGTTCGACGTGGTGGTCATGCTCGACGTGCTGGAGCACGTCGAACGGGACCTGGAAAGTCTCGAGGCGCTGCGACGCCGGCTGGCGCCCGGCGGGCGGATCCTGATCACCGTGCCGGCGCTGCCCTGGCTGTGGAGCCGCCACGACGAGGTGCACCATCATTTCCGGCGCTACACCCGCACCGGGCTTTCGTCCGTCCTCGAGGCCGCGGGGTTCCGGATCGTCCGGATGAGCTACTTCAACACGCTGCTCTTTCCGCTCATCGCCGGCGTCCGGGTGCTCAAGAAACTGGCCGGGCGGGAAGACGCCGCCGACGACAGCATGCCCGGTCCCGTGGTGAACCGGGCGCTGACCTGGCTGTTTTCCCTCGAACACAGACTGCTCGCCCGGGTTTCCTTCCCGATCGGCGTGTCCCTGATCGCGGTTGCGGAAAACCCGGCATGAGCGTGCCGCTGGGCCTCTCGATCATGCGATTCGGCGCGGTCGGCATCGCCGCCACGGCCACGCACGTGATCCTGGCGCTGGCCGCACACGGGCTTTTCGGTGCCACGCCGGCCCTGGCCAACATGACCGGTTTCGCCGGCGGGTTCGTGGTCTCCTACATGGGCAACCGGGGATGGACCTTCGAAAGCCGCGCCCCGCACCGCCAGACGCTAGGACGGTTTCTCGCCGTTTCGCTCTTCGGTCTGGCGCTCACCCAGAGCATCGTCCATGTGATGACGGGCCATTTCGGCCTGCCCTTCGCGGTGTCCATGGCGGGCGTCGTCTTCATCGTACCGGTGGCCAACTTCGTCGCCGCCCGGGCCTGGGCCTTTGCCCCGGCGGCGGGGACCGCCAGCCGGGAGGCCTGAGCGAAATGACCGCGACCGACGCCGGAGATGTGCTGCGTGCGGCCGGGCGGCCTGCCGTATCGACGGGTTTCGCGGGGTTCGTGCTCCTCTTGCTCCTTGCGGTCTTCGCGGTCCGGTTCGACGCCCCCCTCAACCACGACACATCCTGGTATCTCAATGCCACTGAAAGGATGCTCGACGGGGCGGCGCTCTACATCGACATTGTCGAGGTCAACCCGCCGCTCGCGTTCTACCTGACCGTTCCGCCGGTGGCGTTCGCACGGCTTGCCGGCATCGCCGCTTCGTCTGCCTTCGTCGCCTGGATGCTGGTGCTCGCCGGCGCCTCCATCCTTGCGAGCGGGCGCTTCCTGAGCCGCCTCGGGTATTCGGGCCCGGCCTACCAGGGCCTGCTCGCGGGTCTGCTTTTCGTGGTGACGGTTCTGCCCGGCGCGGATTTCGGTCAGCGCGAGCACATGGCGCTCATCTTCCTCATGCCCTATCTCGCGCTCACGGGGCTGCGATGGGCCGGCGCACCGGTGGGCAGGATGGAGGCGGCGGTCGCAGGGCTCGCCGCCGTCCTGGGGCTTGCGCTCAAACCGCACTTTTATGCCGTCCCGCTGCTCCTGGAATGCACTTTCCTTCTGCACAACCGGAGGATCCGGGCGGCGTTCCGGACGGAAAACCTGGCGATCGCGGCAGGAACGCTGGCTTACGTGGCGGTCATCTTCCGGTTCACGCCGGCCTATCCGGACGTGATCGTTCCCTATGCCTCGGCGGTCTACAACCAGTCCTACGGTCATCCTGCGGCGACCGTGTTCACGCGTCTGCCCTTTCCGGTCGCCGCCCTGGTCCTCGGGGCCGGCCTGGTGTTTGCCTGGCGCGGGCATCTGACAGCGTTCGGCCGCGTCTGCGCCGTCGCGGGCACGGGGTTCGCCGTGGCCTACCTCGTCCAGATGAAGGGCTGGCAATACCAGATGTATCCGGCCATGGGGCTCGCGGCCGCCATGGTCCTGACGGCCGCCGTCGACAGGTACCTCCGCGGTGAACAGAAATCCGGATTGTCCGGGCTGGCGTCCTGTGCGGCCGCCGCGACCATGGTCGTCATCGCCGCAGCCGGGTCGGCGTCGGGGCTCTACGACACCAGGAGGCAGGACGAGATCGCACGCAGCCTCGCGGCCACGGGACAGGTCAAGTCGCTCTACGTCTTTTCCGCGCACGTGTGGGCCGGCTTTCCGCTCGTCGACATGGTCGGGGCACAGTGGGCCTCGCGCTTCCCCGCCCTCTGGCTCCTTCCGGGCCTTGCCCAGCATCCGGCGCGGGAACGGGCCGGGGACGCGCGCCTCGCGGCCATCGAGGCCTATATGCGGCGGACCGTGCTCGAGGATTTCGAGCGGGCGCGTCCGGACACGGTGATCGTCGATACGCGGCGGCACAAGAGCTATTTCGGAGGGACCCGGTTCGACTATGTCGAATTTCTCCGCGAGGATCCGGAATTCGCCCGGCTGTGGTCGCAGTACCGCAAATCCGGGGCCGGCGCCTGGTACGACATCTACCGCCGAGAGCCGGAAAAAGCCGCCCGGGCACGCCCTTCCGGACAATGACCGCTTGAAGCGCGTCACGTCACTGCCTAATCTTCAATCATCATCCCGCAAATTTCCGGACAGACAGCCACCATGTTCGACAAGCTCGCCGAAGTCTTCAATTCCGTCTTTACGACCGGCGAGCCGGAAGAGCAGATGGACTTCAAGACGGCGCTCGCCGCCCTGCTGGTCCATGCCTGCCGTATCGATGGCGAGCGGCAGAACGTGGAAAACAACAGGCTGCGCAATCTCCTGCAGAAGCGTTTCGAACTTTCCGACTTCGAGACGGAATGGCTCGTGCGCGAAGCCGAGAAGAGCGATGCGGAGGCTGTCGATCTCTACCGCTACACGTCGACCATCGCCCAGGAACTCGACCATCCGGGGCGCTGCGGCGTCGTGCGCATGCTGTGGGAAGTGGTGCTGGCCGACGGTGAGCTCGACGAGTACGAGTCGAACCTCGTCTGGCGGGTGGCGGAACTCCTGGGGGTTTCCACCCGGGACAGGGTAATCCTCCGCAAGGCCGTGGAAGCGGACCTGCAGGCAAGGCAGTAACGCGGCAATGAGCGACGAGAACACGTCCGGAGAGGACGGCAAACCCGAGCGCAAGGTCGCGCTGGTCACCGGCGGTTCCGGCGGCATCGGCGAAGCCTTCGCCGTGCGCCTGGCGGCCGACGGCTATTCTCTCGTTCTGGTGGCGCGGAACAATTCCGAGCTGTCGCGCGTGTCGGGCCTCATCACCGCGCGTCACGACCTGCCGGTGGCAACGATCAATCTCGACCTTTCGCAGCCGGACGCGGTCGACGAGATCGACCGGGAACTCGAACGCATCGGCGTACGGCCGGAGGTCATCGTCAACAATGCGGGCTTCGGCCTCGTCGGTGCGTCGGCGTCCCTCGATCGCGACAGACAGCTCCAGATGATCGACCTCAACATCCGTGTGCTGACGGAACTCTCGCTGCGCTATCTCGACGGCATGGTCGAGGCCGGCCGGGGCGGAATCATCAACGTCGCCTCCACCGCGGCCTTCCTGCCGGGACCGAACATGGCGGTCTACTACGCCACCAAGGCCTATGTCCTCTCCTTCACCGAAGCGCTCGCCACCGAGTTGAAGGGGACCGGCGTCACGGCGACCGCGGTGTGTCCGGGGCCGGTGCGCACCGGTTTCCAGGCTGCGGCCGGTATCAACGAGACGCGGCTGCTCGGTTCGGCGCCCGCGATGACGGCGCAGGCGGTGGCCGAGATGGGCTACGAGGGATTTCTCAAGGGCCGCCGCACGGTGGTGCCCGGGTTCGCGAACAAGCTGACCAAGCTGGTCGCCCCGCTGGTGCCGCGCAGCGTGCTGCTGCCGGTCGTCGCTTTCATCCAGTCGCGCCGGAAATAGCGGGGAGTGGCCATGGGACGTCTCGACGGCAAGAAGGCGCTGGTCACCGGCGCAGCCTCGGGGATCGGTCTCGCCTGCGCCCGGATGATGGCCCGTGAAGGCGCCGCGGTCACGCTCAGCGACATCAACGAAACGCTGGTTTCGGATCAGGCGGCGAGCCTGAAGAAGGATCATCCCGGGCGCGTTTTCTTCTGCCGCCACGATGTGACGCGGGAAGACCAGTGGACCGACGCGGTCGCCTATGCCGAAAACGCCATGGAGGGTTTGAACGTGCTGGTCAACAGCGCGGGCATCTGCCGGCTCGGCACGGTGACGGAGACGGATCCGGACACCTTCCGTCAGGTGATCGACACGGACCTCACGTCGGTCTTCCTCGGTTGCCGTGCGGCGCTCGAGCGCATGCGCGGCCACGCGCCGGGCTCGATCGTGAACATCTCGTCCATCTCCGGTCTCGTCGCCGGCCACAACCTTGCGGCCTACAACGCCGCGAAGGCGGGGGTCTGGCTGATGACGAAGTCGGTCGCGCTTCAGGCCGCACGCGAAGGCATGGACGTGCGCGCGAACACGGTTCACCCGGCCTTCGTGGATACCGGGATGCTGGACGAGATCGTCGGCGGGAAGGCGCCCGACGAAACCAGGAAGAAGCTCGCGGCACAGGTTCCGCTCGGCCGGATCGGGACGGCCGATGATGTGGCCTATGCGGTGGTCTATTTGGCAAGCGATGAATCCCGGTTTATGACTGGTGCGGAACTCAAACTCGACGGGGGTCTCAGTGCTCAATAAGGTGGCCGGGGAGGACACGGCGGTTTCCATGAACGGCACGCGGTGCGCAAACGCGCCCCGCCGGGTCCTGATCGTGCTGCACCAGGAACGGTCCACGCCCGGCCGCATCGGCAACTGGCTCAGGGCCGCAGGGTTCGAACTCGACATCCGGCGGCCGCCGCTGGGCGACGATCTGCCCGACACGCTCGACGCGCATTACGGCGCCGTCATTTTCGGCGGACCGATGAGCGCCAACGACCCCGACGACTACATCAAGCGGGAAATCGACTGGATCAACGTTCCGCTCGCGGAGGACAAGCCCTTCATCGGGGTGTGCCTCGGCGCGCAGATGATGGTGAAGACCCTCGGCGGTGAGGTCTCCGAACATCCTGAAGGCCATGTGGAGATCGGCTACTACCCGATCACGCCCACCCAGGCCGGGAAGGCCCTGATCGACTGGCCTGAACACGTCTACCAGTGGCACCGGGAAGGCGCCACGCTGCCGGGAGACGCGACCCTGCTCGCCACCAGCGAGCATTTCGAGAACCAGGCCTTCGTCTACGGACGCAAGGCCTACGGCATCCAGTTCCATTCCGAGCTGACGCTCGCGATGATGCACCGGTGGACCATCCACGGCCGGCACAGGTTCGAACTTCGCGGGGCCCAGCACCGCGACCTGCACTTCGCGGGCCGCCTGCGGCACGACCCGCCGCTGAGGGCCTGGCTCGACAGTTTCATGACGCACTGGACGAGCCTCGAACCGGTCGACGCGCCGACGGCCTGACCTCGCCTCGAGCCGGCAGATTTTGCCGGGCCAGGCCGGCATCTCTTGCCGGGCGGCACTTTCTGACCGGTGCATTCACCTCGCTTTTTGCCGGAAAACTGCGGATTCCAGCTTTGGCACAGCGCTTGCTCTCTCTTGTGTGTGCTGGCCTGGGGTATTGCGTAGCCAGCCATGGTTCCGAGAGGGGAAGGACCTGACCTGGAGGTCCTTTCCCTCCCGACCGGCCCCGGCCGGTCCCATCTTTCTCCGACAATCCCGCCTCCCGAAATACGTTGCTTCAACGGTCGTATGTACCTCCCTTTGCCCGTGCCGACGTTTCCTCTCGCGCGGTGCCTGGGAGACGCCATGGACACGGCAACGAAGGTGGCTATCCGCAAATCAGTTTTTTTTATTGTTCTAATCAAAAAATACAATTTCACCTGATTGTGCGATTTTGCTACCAAATGCCAGTCGGTGCATAACGTCCCACGGGACGTATAAGTCGAAAACACAACGCACCCACCCCAAAACACCATCGGAGAGCGGAACATGGATAGCACAAGCAAGTGCCCTTTCACGGGCGGAGCCGGCCGGCGTGGACCCGGCGGCGGCACACGGAACACGGACTGGTGGCCGAACCAGCTCAACCTCAAGGTCCTGAACCAGAACTCCCCCCTCATCGATCCGATGGGTGACGATTTCGACTATGCCGCGGAATTCAAGTCGCTTGATCTCGACGCGGTCAAGCAGGACATTTTCGACCTGATGACCACGTCGCAGGACTGGTGGCCGGCGGACTACGGCCATTACGGCCCGCTCTTCATCCGCATGGCCTGGCACAGCGCCGGCACCTACCGCACCGGTGACGGTCGCGGCGGCGCCGGGTCCGGCAGCCAGCGTTTCGCGCCGCTCAACAGCTGGCCGGACAACGCCAATCTCGACAAGGCCCGCATGCTGCTGTGGCCGGTCAAGCAGAAATACGGCCGCAAGATCTCCTGGGCCGACCTTCTCGTGCTGGCCGGAAACTGCGCCATCGAATCCATGGGCGGCAAGACCTTCGGTTTCGCCGGCGGCCGCAAGGACGTCTGGGAACCGGAAGAAGACGTCTACTGGGGCAGCGAGACGGAATGGCTTGCCACCAGCGACAAGGAAAACAGCCGTTACGAGGGCGACCGCGAACTGGAAAACCCGCTGGCCGCCGTGCAGATGGGCCTGATCTACGTCAACCCGGAAGGCCCAGACGGAAATCCCGACCCGCTGGCCTCGGCCCACGACATTCGCGAAACATTCGCCCGCATGGCCATGAACGACGAGGAAACCGTCGCGCTGGTCGCGGGCGGTCACACGTTCGGCAAGTGCCACGGGGCCGGTGACGCCGCCCTCGTCGGTCCCGAGCCCGAAGGCGCGGACATCGTCGACCAGGGCATGGGCTGGAAGAGTTCCTATGCCAGCGGCATGGGCGACGACACCATCACCAGCGGCATCGAGGGCGCCTGGACGCCCAACCCGACGAAATGGGACAATGGCTATTTCGACATGCTGTTCGGCTACGAGTGGGAGCTGACCAAGAGCCCCGCCGGCGCCAACCAGTGGGTCGCAAAGGACGTGGCCGAGAAGGACATGGCGCCGGGCGCACACGACCCGTCCAAGCGCTATGCGCCGATCATGACAACGGCCGACATGGCCATGCGCATGGACCCGATCTACGAGCCGATCTCCCGCCGGTTCCACGAGAACCCGGACCAGTTCGCCGACGCGTTCGCCCGCGCCTGGTACAAGCTGACCCACCGTGACATGGGGCCGGTCTCGCGCTACCTCGGCAAGGAAGTGCCGTCGGAAGAGCTGATCTGGCAGGATCCCGTTCCCGAGGTCAACCACGAACTGGTGAGCGACGGCGACATTGCCGATCTCAAGGCGAAGATCCTCGCCTCCGGCCTGTCGGTGTCCGAACTTGTGGCGACGGCCTGGGCCTCGGCGTCCACGTTCCGCGGTTCCGACATGCGTGGCGGTGCAAACGGTGCGCGCATCCGTCTTGCCCCGCAGAAGGACTGGGAGGCGAACCAGCCGGCCCAGCTGGCCAAGGTCCTGGAAACGCTGGAAGGCATCCAGAGCGATTTCAACGGTGCACAGAGCGGCGACAAGGCCGTTTCGTTGGCCGACCTGATCGTGCTGGGCGGTTGCGCCGCGGTCGAGAAGGCCGCGAAGGACGCTGGTCATGACGTCACCGTGCCCTTCACGCCGGGCCGGACGGATGCGTCCCAGGAACAGACCGACGTCGAGGCCTTCGAGGTTCTCGAGCCGGCCGCGGACGGTTTCCGCAACTACCAGAAGGCGAAGTTCGCGGTTTCCGCGGAAGAACTCCTGGTGGACCGGGCCAACCTGATGACCCTGACGGCGCCGGAAATGACGGTTCTCGTCGGCGGCATGCGGGCGCTCGACGCCAATGTCGGCGGCGCGAAGCACGGTGTCTTCACCAATCGTCCGGGCAAGCTCACCAACGACTTCTTCGTCAACCTGCTCGACATGGGCACGACGTGGGAAGCCGGGTCGGACGACGAGGACGTCTTCATCGGGCGCGACCGCAAGTCCGGTGAACTGAAGTGGACCGGTACCCGGGTCGACCTGATCTTCGGATCGAATTCCCAGCTGCGGGCCCTGGCGGAAGTCTACGCGTGCGCGGATTCGGAAGCGAAGTTCGTCTCCGAGTTCGTCGCGGCCTGGAACAAGGTGATGAACCTCGACAGGTTCGATCTCGCCTGAGGTCAAATGCAGCCGCGGGCCGGCAGGGCCCGCGGTTCGCCAGACACCTTCAGACAATGAGACGGCGTTCCGGCCTGACAGCCGGGACGCCGTCTGCTTTTCGGGAACCGGATGCCCGCTTCCCGATTGGATGAATTTGCCGTAAAGTCGACTTTCGATCAGAAAAGTTGATGGTCATGGTCTCGATCAAACAGCTCCGCTACTTTCAGGCGCTTGTCCAGTCTGGCCATTTCGGCCGGGCCGCCGAAAACTGCGCCGTGACCCAGCCCGCGCTGTCCATGCAGATCCAGACGCTGGAAAAGGAACTGGGCATGCAACTGGTGGAACGCACCTCGAAGGGGGTGCTGCTCACGGATGGCGGCCGCGAGATCGCGAAACGGGCGGAACGGGTCCTGGCGGAAGTCGACGACCTCGCCGACTTTGCCAGCCACCATGGCGGCACGCTGACCGGAACCCTGCGGCTCGGCCTCATTCCCACGGTCGCGCCCTATGCCCTGCCGCCGCTTCTCCCCCGGCTGGCGAAAGCCTATCCCGATCTCGAACTCAACATTCGCGAGACCCAGACGGAAACGCTCATAGAGTTTCTGCTCGACGGCAGTCTCGACCTGCTGTTTCTCGCGTTGCCCGTCGACCATCCCGACATCACCACGCTGGAACTCTTCGAGGACAGGTTCTTCCTGGCCGCACCGCTCTGGCACCCCGTCCATGGACGTCTCGCGGCTACGCCGGATCTCTTCGAGGGCGATCGCCTGCTCCTGCTGGAGGAGGGCCACTGTCTGCGGGACCAGGCCCTCATGTTCTGCAACCTGCGCCAGGTCGACAATATCAACATGTTCGGTGCGTCGAGCCTGTCCACCATCGTGCAGATGGTCGCCAACGGCATGGGGCTGACGCTGCTTCCGGAGATGAGCCTGGAGACCGAAGCCCAGCGCAGCCGCATCAAGGTGCTGCGTTTCGACGACCCGGAACCCAGCCGAAAGCTGGGTCTGGCATGGCGGTCGACGTCGCCCCGCGGCCGAGACTTCGAGGAACTGGGACGGCTGATCATGGACTCGCGGCCCCGCAGCGACGACGCCGCTGCATGACGAATCGCCCGGTCGGGGCGCCCTGCGGCAGGGGATCTTAATTCCGTCTTAACGCGATCGTGGGATGCTCGCCGCGATATGTTCTCCGCAATGTCCATAGCTTCCGGTGGCCTCCACGCGGCCGTGCGCCAGTTCGAACAGGCCGCTCGCGACATCGTGGCCACGGGGACGCTGACCAGCGACCCGGCGGGTCCGGAAGGCAATGCGCCATCCGAAAGGGCCGGGCCGGCCGGCACCGCGGCGTCCGGAACCGGCGCGCCGCCTCGGGTGTCCGGGCTGTCCTTGGGCAACAGCGACTTCATCTCGCCGATCATCGACATGCAGCAGGCCGAGACCAGCTACAAGGCGATGATCAAGGTGATCCAGGCCGCGGACCGGCTCGAACGGGCCGCGATCGACATGGTGCGCTGAACCGACCCCCGCGAATTTCACGGACCACCGGCCCGAAGCCTGTTGACCTTCCAGTAGCGGGAGCCTCCATGACTTCTCCGTCCATATCCGGCATGGAGAAAACCAGGCGTGAAACGGAATATTCAAGCGGGCGGTGTCTTCCTTGCAGCCCTTCTGCTGGCGGCGATTCCAGGGCGGGCCGGATCCGGGCTGTTCAAGCCCGACGATGACGCGGTGACGTCTCTCGGGGCGCAGGTCTATACCGAGCACTGCGCGTCATGCCATGGCAAGAACCTCGAAGGAGAGTCCGACTGGCGTACGAGAAAGCCGGACGGCAAGCTGCCGGCGCCGCCTCACGACGCCACGGGCCATACCTGGCATCATCCCGACCAGGTGCTGTTCGATCTTACGAAATACGGACTCAAGAAATTCGCCGGCCCAGACTACGAGACGGACATGCAGGCTTACGAAGACGTCCTGTCGGACGAGGAAATCATCGCCGTGCTGTCCTTTATCAAGAGCACCTGGCCGGCCGAAGTTCGGGCCCGGCACGACGATATCAATGCGCGGGCCAAATGAGGATTTTGGGTAACTAATTTGATGAATGTCAGGCAAGACTGACAAATAATTACAATTTCTTCCTTGTATTGTGCCGAAAATTGCCAATGCGCATTGACCTGCGCATGCGGGGCCGTTAGGGTCGCGGCCTTTGCCGCATCAGGAGCTCGTTCAGCCGCCCGTCCGCAGGGCCTGTCCAAGGCGTGTCTCCCGCGATCCGAGGAGTCAGATCATGGCGCCGTACGCCCCGACGCCGGGACTGCTCCCGCTGGTTCTGCTGACTGCGCTGTCGGTGCTTTCCCTCAACATGTTCCTGCCGTCGCTTTCGGCGATGAGCGTCGATTTCGGCACCGACTATGGCACGGTCAGTCTGGCGATCGGAGGCTATCTCGCGGCCACGGCCTTCCTGCAGCTCGCCATCGGCCCGTTGTCCGACCGGTACGGACGCCGCCCGGTTCTGCTCGGCGCGCTCGTGGTCTTCGCCGCCGGGTCGGCCGGGTGCGCGGTGGCCGAAGACATTCATGTCTTTCTCGCCTTCAGGGTTCTGCAGGGCACAGCGATCGCCGGCTGGGTGATCGCGCTCGCCATGATCCGCGACACCGCGTCCGAGCGAGAGGCGGCCGGGCGCATCGGTTATGTCAGCATGGCCATGGCCATCGCGCCCATGCTGGCTCCCATGGTCGGCGGCGCGGTCGACGCGATGTTCGGCTGGCGGGCGAATTTCTACATCTATGTCGGCCTGGGCGCGGCCCTGCTCGTCCTGTGCATGTTCGCCATACCGGAAACGAACCGTCAGCGCGCCGAAACGCTCGCCGGCCAGATGAAGGGCTACCCCGCCCTCCTGAGATCTCCCGCCTTCTGGGGGTACAGCCTGTGCGGTGCGTTCTCGACCTCCGCGTTCTACGCCTTCCTCAGCGGGGTGCCGTTCGTCGCGCAGGCGACGCTTTCGCTGCCGGCAGCCGAACTCGGGTTCTACATGGGATCGATCACGGGCGGCTTCTTCTTCGGAAGCTTCCTCGCCGGGCGGTTCGCCACGCGCTACCCGCTTGCAGGCGTGATGGTCGCCGGCCGCCTGCTGGCCTGTACGGGGCTCGCGGCGGGACTGGTCTTCATCGCCGCCGGCCATGTCACGGTCTTCACGGTGTTCGGGGCGACCATATTCGTCGGCATCGGCAACGGCCTCACCCTTCCCGGCTGCAGTGCGGGCGTCATGTCGATCGATTCGCGGCTAGCCGGCAGCGCGTCCGGCCTGCTGGGAGCGCTTACCGTCGGGATCGGCGCGGTGTTCACGACACTGACAGGCGCGGTGCTCACGCCCGCGGCGGGCGCATTCCAGCTCGTCGGCATCATGCTCGCCTGTTCCTCCGCCGGTCTCGCCGCGATGCTGCTCGTGCCGCGCCCGGGCCGCGGGGCGGAAGGGGTCACGGACGGCGGGCGATGAGATCGATCTCGACCAGGGCGTCGACCGCGAGGCCGGTGACGCCGACGCAGGTGCGTCCGGGCAGTTTCCCGGCTTCGAAATAGGACCGGTAGGTCTCGTTCATGGCCGCGTAATCGCGTTTGAATTCAGTGAGATAGACCCGCGCGAAGGTGACATTCTCCAGCGTCAGGCCGACCCCCTCAAGCACGATGACGAGATTGTCCATAACCCGCCTGGTCTGGGCCGCGACGCCGTCGGGCAGGGGGGCGTCGGGATCGTCCGGGTCGGTCGGCATCTGGCCGGTGACGAACACCCATCCGTCGGCTTCCACCGCATGGGAGAAGGGGGCGACCGGACGCGGGCCGGACTGGATCATGTGATGGATCGGCAAGGGCATGGGCAGGTTTTCCTCCGAACTTGTGCGTCGACAGACACGAGTTTGGACGCTCATCCGCCCGGTGCAATGAAAATTTCAGACTTTGCCGCTAGTTTCCAGGGAGACTGAGGCAAGCCGGCCGCGCGATTGACCGTTGTTCCCCGGCGCCGGACAGGACAAGGATTGGCGATGCCATTCATCGATCCTGGCATTGACGGCCATGACATCGCACCGGCGGCGCGCAGCAACACGCCGGACCGGCTCCGTGCGCGCATCGCGGATCTCGAGAAGGCGCTCGAGGAGGCCCACGCCGAAATTGAGCGGCTGAAACACCACGATCTCCTCACCGGTCTCCCGAACCGCGCCTGCTGCCTCGAGGAACTGACCGCGCGCATCGAAAAGGCGGGACCGGATGACCGTTTCGCCCTGATCCACCTGGGAATCGACACGTTCAGCCGGATCAACGATGTCCATGGTCACGAGGTCGCCGACGATCTGCTGATCGAGGTCGGCTGGCGGCTGCGCAGCATGATCGTGTCGCCGCACATCGACCGCGCCTACCGCTGGGGCGGCGACGAGTTCATCCTCTTCGTCGACCGCTGCGGCCGCGACCTGGAAGACCTGTGCGGCGAGCTGACGGACATCCTGAGCATACCGGTAAAGTCCGGTTCGGTGACGCTTCACCCGACCGTGAGCGTCGGCGTGGCGCTCTTCCCCGAGGACGGGGAGACGGCGGACGCCCTGACGGTGGACGCCAGCATCGCGCTCTTCAAGGCGCGCCGGCAGGGACGCGACGGCTATCACTTCTTCGCGCCGGAAATGCGCCGCGAGATCCAGCGGTCCGCCGACATCGAGCACGAGTTGCGCCGGGCGCTCGAGGAAGACGAGCTGATGCTGTATTTCCATCCCCAGATCAGTCTCAGGTCCGGCGAGGTCACCGGGGCGGAATGCCTCGTGCGCTGGCAGCATCCCGAACGCGGCCTCGTCTCGCCCACGGATTTCGTCGACGTTGCGGAGTCGTCGCGCCTGGCGCCGGCGCTGGGGCGCTACATCTTCGACCATGCCTTCGCCACGGCGCGCCACTGGCTCGACCGGGGCATCGGGTTCGGCCGGATCGCCATTAACCTCTCGCCCCGGCACATGCAGATCGGCGCGCTTTACGACGACTTCACCTGGGCGATGAGCAAACACGACATCGAGGCCGATCTGGTCACCGCCGAGATCCTCGAGTCCGTATTCATGGAAGACCATGGCGGCGGCTGCATCGAACTCATGAAGGCGTTGCACGGCCTGGGCGTGCATGTCGAACTCGACGATTTCGGAACCGGGTTCGCCTCGCTTTCCCATCTCACGTCGCTGCCCATCGGCGGCTTCAAGATCGACCAGGGCTTCACTCGCACCATGCTGAGCGAGAAGATGTCCGCCGTCGTCGTCGAGGCCCTGATGACGATGGCGCAGCAGATCGGGTTCGACGTGGTCGTCGAGGGCGTGGAAACGAAAGAACAGCTCCGCCACCTCATGGAATTCGGCTACGGCTCGGCCCAGGGCTACGTGGTCGCCGAACCACTGCCTTTCGAGCAGATGACGGACTGGCTGACGATCCGCCAGCATCTCTGAATTGGAAACGCCGGTGCACGGCGGACCGGCTTCAGGCGCGGTGCGGTGCCTCGCCGCCGATGATGACCCGGTGCATGACCCGGTCGAAGCCGTGATAATCGTTTATCGGATTGTGCTGGACGGCGGCATTGTCCCAGAAGGCGAGCGCACCCTCGCTCCATGTGAAACGACAGGTGAACTCCGGCCGGCAAATGTGCCCGAAGAGATAGTCGAGCAGCGGGCCGCTCTCCTCGACGCTCAGTTCGGCGAAGCGCTCGGTGTGCCCGAAATTGACGTAGAGCGTCCTGCGGCCGTTGCTCGGATGGCGGATGACGGCGGGATGTTCGGCGACCAGCGGCGGTTTGGGAACCGCCCCGTCTTCCTTCACCCGGTCCTCCCGGGTCCTGGTGACATCGGCCTTGGCGGAGTTCTGGACCACGGTCAGTCCTTCGAGAAACGACTGCAGCGCGGGCGAAAGGGTCTCGAAGGCAAGCTGGGCATTGGCGAAAAGCGTGTCGCCGCCGAACGGCGGGACCTCCACGGCATAGAGCATGGCGCCCAGCGGCGGCTTTTCGAGATAGGTCGTGTCGGCATGCCAAAGCCCGCCGAAATTGTTGCGTTCTCCCGCCCGCTTGATCACCGGCACGACCTCCGGCACACCGTCCAGCCCGCTCACCATGGGATACTTCACGAGTGGCCCGAAGCGCGCGGCGAAGGCGGCCTGGCGTTCGGGCGGGAGGACCTGGTCGCGGAAGAAGAGCACGCCGTGGAAATCGAGCGCGCGCCTGAGTTCGCTCACGGTTTCGTCGGAAAGCTCCGCCGAGACATCGAGCCCGGTGACCTCGCCGCCGCAGGCGCCCGACAGCCGGCGGACCTCGAAGGCGTCGAAGACCGGCAGTGTCGCGGGCGGCGTCCAGTCCTGCATGCAAGGCTCCAGTCAGTTTCGCCCGGTCGTCAGCATCCGCTCGTGGACAATTCGTCTCGCGAAAGACGGGACCGGCCGGCGCTTCGTCAGGCCGCGAAGGCCTCCCGGAGGTCCGGTTCGCTGACCGGCTTGATGAGCACCCTGTGGGGATGGTCGGTCATGATCCGGGCCATGGTGGAGGGTTCGGCCGACCCGGTGATGTAGATGACCCTGGTGTCGGGATGTCTGGCATTGACGGTGTTGGCGACGTCCACGCCGTCCCGCGTGCCGCCCAGCCGGACGTCCATCAGCACATAGTCGGGTGCCGTGTCGATGATCACGCGTTCGGCTTCCTCGGCGCTGTGCGCCTTGCCGAGTACGGCGATCCCGAGATCCTCGCAGATCATCTCCATGTAGTCGGCGATCACGAATTCGTCGTCGACGATCACCGCTGTGGTCCGATCAGCCATTGTCGTTCTCCTTCGCGCCAGGGGCGGGGAATGCCACCGTGGCCGTGGTTCCGGCGCTGCCGGTCGTGATTTCGAGCGTCCCGCCAAGTTGCCTGGCGAGGCCTTCGGCGATGCGGGACCCCGAACCGGGCGTGCCGGACGTGGCTCCCTCCCGGATGCCCGTTCCGTCGTCCGCGACGCTCAGCCGGGCCGGTCCCCCGGCCGGTGCCTCGTAGGCCACGCGGATTGTGCCGCCGTCGCGGCCGGAAAAGGCGTGCTTGACCGAATTCACCACGAGTTCGGTCACGAGCAGCCCGACCGGAATTGCCGCGTCCAGCTCAATCTGCTCGCTAGCCGCGGTGACGTCAATGGTCACCTTGCGGGTCTCCAGGTCATGGCTCGCCACGATATGGCGGCAGAGCTGCCCGAGGAATTCCCGGACATCGAGGCGCGAGGGGTGGGCGGACTTGAGCAGCATCTCGTGGATCAGGCCGAGCGCGCGCACCCGGCCCGCGATCGAGGACATGGCGGTTTTCGCATCTTCGTCGTCGAGATTCCGGGACTGGAGCGCGATCATCGCGGCGATCTGCTGGAGGTTGTTCTTGACCCGGTGATAGACCTCGCCCAGCAGCAGTTCGCGGTCGGCGAGGGCGGTTTCGAGTTTGGCGAGCGTTTCGCGCTGCAACGTGTCGCGGCGCGCCACCTCCCGTTCGAAAAACTCGAGGCTGTTGCGCAGTTCGGCGATTTCACGCACCGGCGGGTTCGCCGCGGGCCATTCCACCGGCCTGAGCGGGGCGCCAGACTCGACCAGCCGCGCATGTTCGCTCGCGGTCCTGGTGATCGTCGTGAGCGGGCGCTGGACGCGGCGGGCCAGGACAAAGGCGAGGCCGGCGGCAAGTGTCAGGGCGCCGAGAAGGCCGGTGAAGAAGACGAGCAGCGGTTGCCGCCAGTAGTCCTCGTAGATCGACTTCGGCAGGGCGACCGCAAGCGTCCAGTTGGGAACGCCGGGCACCGGCAGATGGTAGATGAGCACGTCGCGGCCGAGCAGGTTCGGCCCGACGACCATGCCGCGTTTCTGGCCGGCGGTCGCCTCGATCCACCAGCCGGGCACGTCCTTGCCGACGAAGTCGTCATGCCGGTTCGATCTCGCGATCACCTTGTTGTTGGCGTCGACCAGGGTCGAGAATCCTTCGAAATCGCCGAGGCCGGCGGCAAGCACCTCGGACATGATCTCCGGATCGAACGGCGCGGCGATCGCCATGACGACGTCGCCCGCCGCATTGCGCACGGGCACGATCGCCCCGACGGCGTAGCGTTTGGCCACGCGGCCGTAGACCAGGTTGCTGAACTGGCGTGTGCCGGTCTCGAAGGTTCGCAGGGCCACTTTCGTTCCGCCGGTCCTAGGCAGGTTCGTGCCGAGCGGCTGGAGCGTGTTGAGCAACTGGCTCAGGTCCGGCCGGATGACGACGATGTTCGTGCCGAGGCTCTGGCCGGTGCGTTTCGCGTGGGCGTAGAGAAGCGGCAGGTCTCGGCTGGCGTCGTCCTGCCCGAAGGCCGGCGAATCTGCCAGCGCCTCGAGCGCCCCGATATGGCGCAGGAAGGAGCGCTTGATCGCCACGGCCAGCGATTGCGCGGTGGTTTCCAGCCGGCGGTCGACGGACTTGCGGTAGGCGTCCTGCAGCTCCACGCCGACGATCGCGAGGACCGCCAGCATCGGCACGAGCAGGGCGGCGAGGATGAGGATGTAGTGCACCAGCAGGCCCGGCCGCCAGCGCGGCGGCCCGGCGGACGCCTCGGCGGCGGGGACGGGCGGTGTGTCCGCGGCGAGGTCAGTCATGGCCGGTCCCCGGCCGAAGCCGGCGCCTGGCCCGGACATCGCGTGCGGCGGGCAATACCGCGAGTGTGCGTCTGACGGTCACGGAGAGGGTTCCGTTTCTTGGCCGGCCCGTGCGGACGAGGGCGCCCGCATGGGCGATCGTGATCGGTGGCAGTATCCGGATGCACGCAGCGGTTGTCCAGCGGGGAGATGCCCGGCCGAAGGGGGCTGCATCTCCGGAGGCCCCGTCGCAAGGCCGTGTACGGGACACGCCCGGGCAGGCCTACGGGCGGGAAAGTCGCGGGATTGCGGGAATGGTGGAGCCGAGGGGAATCGAACCCCTGACCTCGTCATTGCGAACGACGCGCTCTCCCAACTGAGCTACGGCCCCGACGGGGGGCATTTATGCGCCGGGCGGCTGCCCTGTCAAGCGATCCGAATCGCAAGGCTGCGGGCATCGTCCGGCTTGCGGAAAGGCGGGCCGCTGAAGTACATGTTGCGTTCCCATATCGGCGCAACGCGAGCGGAGGCAGCGGCAGGCGATCATGATTTCGATTCTTTCCCTCATCAGCACGATCATCACCATCTACATCTGGATTCTCATCATCAGTGCGGTGCTGAGCTGGCTGATCGCGTTCAACGTCATCAACACGAGCAACCGTTTCGTCTACACGGTCGTCGACACGCTCTACAAGCTGACCGAGCCGGCCCTCGCCCCGATCAGGCGCATCTTGCCCAATCTCGGCGGGATCGACCTGTCGCCCGTCGTGCTGATCCTCGGCCTGTGGTTCCTGCGCAACCTGCTCTTCGAACTCTTCCTCGGCAGTTCCTTCGTCCGTTGAGCGGGCCGTGCCGGCGCGGCCGCGACGGTCTGCTCGTCGACATTCGCCTGCAGCCGGGCGCGTCGTGCGATGCGGTCGGCGGCCTGCATCTGGCCGATGACGGCAGGACGTCGCTAAAGGCCCGCGTCAGGGCGCAACCGGAAAAGGGCCAGGCCAACAAAGCGCTTATCAAGCTCCTGTCGAAGGCGCTCTCGGTGCCGAAAAGCGAACTCGACGTGGTGAGCGGGCAGATCAGCCGCAACAAGACCGTGCTCGTCCGCGCGGCCGATCCGGAAGCGGCGGACGAGACGCAACGCAGAATAACGATCCTCGGGAGGATGCAGGAGCAATGACCGAACGGCCCCATCAGGACAAGATCATCGACGGCAAGGCGTTTGCCGCCGGGTTGCGGGAACGCATCGCCGCCGGCGTGGCCAGCCTCAAGGAAGAGCACGGCCTGACGCCCGGTCTGGCCGTCGTCCTGGTGGGAGAGGATCCCGCCAGCCAGGTCTATGTCCGCAACAAGGGCAAGCAGACGGTCGAGGCCGGCATGAATTCCTGGGAGCACCGCATGGACGCGACCGCCACGGAAGAGGCGGTGCTGGCCAAGGTGCGCGAACTCAACGAGGACGACGCGGTCCACGGCATTCTCGTGCAGCTTCCGCTGCCCGACCAGATCGACGCCGACAAGGTGATCAACACCATCGACCCGGCAAAGGACGTGGACGGGTTCCACGTCATCAACGCCGGCCGCCTGGCGACAGGCCAGGACAGCCTCGTGCCCTGCACGCCGGTGGGCAGCGTCATGCTCGCCAAGGACCGGCTGGGCTCGCTCTCGGGTCTCGAAGCGGTGGTCGTGGGGCGGTCCAACATCGTGGGCAAGCCCGTCGCGCAACTGCTGCTGCAGGAAAACTGCACGGTCACCATCGCCCATTCGCGCACGAAGGACCTGCCGGAGGTCTGCCGGCGCGCCGATATCCTGATCGCCGCCGTCGGCCGGCCCGAGATGGTGCGCGGCGACTGGATCAAGCCGGGCGCCTGCGTCATCGACGTGGGCATCAACCGGGTCGAGAAGGACGGCGGGGGCACGGGCCTCGTCGGCGATGTGGCCTTCGACGAGGCGGTCGGGACGGCCGGATCGATCACGCCGGTGCCGGGCGGCGTCGGGCCGATGACGATCGCCTGCCTGCTCTACAACACGGTGCGGGCGGCCTGTGCGCGCACCGGCGTCGCGATGCCGGAGATCTGACCGCATTCGGCAGGGCGGCCGCGCCCCGAGTGCAACGCCTTCGCAACGACGCAAATGGTGTTTGTCCTGCGGACGACACGCCTATAGAGTTTGCAGCGAAACGTATTCCGTTCGCAGGGGGCTTTACGGCATGACCAGATTCGCACACCCGGTACTCAGGAAAGTTCTGCTGGCGGCAATGCTTGCGGCAGGTTCGGCGACAGGCGGGCCGGCCTTGGCGTTCGACGGAATGGCGGCGCCGGGCATGTGGTCCGGTTTTTATGTCGGCGGTCACTTCGGCTTTGGCGGCCAGGACTATAGCGGCGCGATCGACACGAGTTCGTCGACCAACCCCGTCGAGGATCCGGGCGACCTGAACATGAACGGGGTGCTTGGCGGAGTGCAGGCGGGTTACAATGTCCAGTCGGGATACTGGGTCTTCGGTGTCGAAGGCGACATCTCGTTCGTCGACTGGTCGGACAGGGACGTCGCGGCCGTGCCGGACGGCGGCGCCGCGCCTCCTCCCGACACGCAGTACGGCGATACGGATCTCCTGGTGACCGTCCGGGGCCGGGCGGGCGTCGTTCATGAGGACTTCCTGTTCTACGGCACGGCGGGTCTGGCCTTCGCAAATGCCGATTTCGCCCATCGTGACGACGCCAGCGGGGTCAAAGGCGGCCTCGATTTCAACGACGTGGGATTTGTCATCGGCGCGGGCGTGGAAAAAGCCATCAAGGGCGGCCCCTGGAGCATACGGGGCGAAGGGCTCTATTTCATGTTTGACGACAGGCGTTCCGCGGCGAACCTCACGCCCGACGCCGATCCCGGCGACCGGGTCGTATTCGAAGATGCCTGGGCGCTCAGGCTGTCGGTCAACTACAGCCTCGGTGAACTGCTCAAGTAGGCCCTCGTTGCGGAACGGCGGACCCTGATGCGACTGAAACGCCGCCTGCTGGCATGTTGCAGCCTTTGCGCGGCCGTGGTTGCGTTCTCCGCTCCGGTTTCCACCGCCCGGGCCTTCGAGAGCGCCTACACTTCCGTCGATCTCGAACGCGACTGCACCATCGATCCGGCGACGGGCGCGGCCGACGAGCCGGCATCCGGCGCCACCTGGACCTGTCCGGGGTACGACGGCACGGATGTCCGGGTCTCCGAAGGCGACCTGAGGTTCTTCCTCGGTTACGGCACGGATGCCGATGCGCAGTGCTCGGCGACCCAGACGCTGTCGGCGTTCAACACCATCGGGACGACCCTCGAGTGGCGTCTCGGCCGGCATGTCTCGGGACGCCCGAAACCGATCGCGACCATCCTGCGATACCGCACCGATAGCGACGGCAGGACCGGCGAGTATCTCGTGGTGACGCGGCTCGACGGGTCCGAGGCCTGCCACATGGCCTATGTGGACGTCCGCGCCGGCGGCAATGCGAACCTGCTGGCCCGCGAGGCCGCCGACACCTATGCCGCGACCTTCGACTGCCGCCAGGACGCGGCATTCGTCTACGGCCCGGACGGGGTCAGCCGGGAGAACCTGCCGGGCAGTGGCGGGGCCTGCCCCTAGAGCTTATCTCGCTTGCATGGAAGCGCTTTGACCGCGAACGCCGCGGATCAGAGCTTCGCGTCGCGGCGGTTGAGAAGGCGCAGGCGCAGGGCGTTGAGCTTGATGAAGCCCTCGGCGTCGCGCTGGTCGTAGACCGTGTCCTCCTCGAAGGTCACGTGCTCCATCGAGTAGAGCGAATTGGGCGAGGAGCGCCCGACGACCGAAGCCGAACCCTTGTAGAGCTTGAGGCGCACCGTGCCGGTCACGGATTCCGACGCCTTGTCGACGGCGGCCTGGATCATTTCGCGCTCGGGCGCGAACCAGAAGCCGTTGTAGATGAGCTCCGCGTAGCGCGGCATGAGCTCGTCCTTCAGGTGCATGGCGCCGCGGTCGAGGGTGATCGACTCGATGCCGCGATGGGCGGCGAGCAGGACGGTGCCGCCGGGGGTCTCGTAGATGCCGCGCGACTTCATGCCGACGAAGCGGTTCTCGACGAGGTCGAGGCGCCCGATGCCATTGGCCCCCCCGAGCTCGTTGAGCCTGGTGAGGATCGTCGCCGGGCTCATGGCCTGGCCGTCGATGGACACCGCGTCGCCTTT
This sequence comes from Hyphomicrobiales bacterium, assembly GCA_965227875.1. GTDB lineage: Bacteria > Pseudomonadota > Alphaproteobacteria > Rhizobiales > JAJFHC01. The sequence continues at coordinate 1,885,557 of OZ245783.1, read as the reverse complement.
CTCGAAACCGATCTCGACATAGGTCGGCCTGTCGGGCGCCTCCTCGGGCGAGACCGTGCGCTGGTAGACGTAGTCCGGCGCTTCTTCCGCCGGATCCTCCAGGGCCTTGCCCTCGGACGAGGTGTGCAGCAGGTTCGCGTCCACCGAGAACGGGGCCTCCCCGCGCTTGTCCTTGGCGATGGGGATCTGGTTCTTCTCCGCGAAGTCGATGAGCTTGGTGCGGCTGTTCAGGTCCCACTCCCGCCACGGCGCGATGACCTTGATGTCGGGATTGAGGGCATAGTAGCCGAGCTCGAAGCGGACCTGGTCGTTGCCCTTGCCGGTGGCGCCGTGGCAGACGGCGTCCGCGCCGGTTTCCGCGGCGATCTCGATCTGGCGCTTCGCGATCAGCGGCCGGGCGATCGACGTGCCCAGCAGGTAGACACCCTCATAGAGGGCGTTGGCCCGGAACATCGGGAAGACGAAGTCGCGGACGAACTCCTCGCGCAGGTCCTCGATGTAGATCTCCTTGATCCCCAGCATCTCGGCCTTCTTGCGCGCCGGCTCGAGCTCCTCGCCCTGGCCGAGATCGGCGGTGAAGGTCACGACCTCGCATTCGTAGGTCGTCTGCAGCCACTTGAGGATGATGGAAGTGTCGAGGCCGCCCGAATAGGCGAGCACCACCTTGTTGACCGAATCGTGTTGTGCCATGGCGGGGATTGTCCATAAATGAGGGTGACAAATTCGTCGCGCACTATAGGCATGTACGGCGCGCCCGCAAGCCCGGCGGCTGCGGATTTTCCGCGCAGGCCGGGCCGGGTCCGGTTTCCGGTCCGGCGGCGCCGCCGGAGGGAGTTTCGACGTCAGCATGACAATGCAGTTCTGGTTCGATTTCGCGAGCACCTATTCCTATGTCTCCGCCATGCGCATCGAGACCCTGGCGGCCCGGTCCGGCGTTTCGGTGGAGTGGCGCCCGTTCCTGCTGGGTCCGATCTTCGCCCGGCAGGGGCTCGACACCTCGCCCTTCAACGTCAACGAGGCCAAGGGGCGGAACATGTGGCGCGACGTGGAACGCCTGTGCCGCGCCCAGGGCCTCGCCTTCACGCGGCCGCGTCCGTTTCCGCAATTCAGCCTCGTCGCCGCCCGGATCGCGCTCGCCGCGCGGGACGAACCGTGGCAGCCGGCCTTCTGCCGGAGCGTGTTCGAGGCGGAGTTCGCCCGCGGCGAGGACATCTCCGTGGTCGACGTGCTCGGCGGCGTGCTGACCGGGCTCGGGCTCGACCGCCGGGTCTGGCTGCGGACCGCGCAGGACAGCAACATCAAGGACGCGCTCAAGGCCCAGACCCAGGAGGCCATGGACCTCGGCATCTTCGGCGCGCCGACCTTCCTGGTCGGCGACGAACTGTTCTGGGGCAACGACCGCCTCGAACAGGCGCTGGAATGGGCGGCCGCCACGCCGGACACCTGACCCCGAGAAAAGCACGCGCGACGCGCGAACCACTCGTGTACGCGGGCTTGACCCACTTTTCCAGCGGCGGGGCGCGGGCGGGGCGTGTGCCTGGATTGCCGGGTCAAGCCCGGCAAATGCGGTGTTGTGGGAAAATCGGAATGGGTCCGGCAAATGCGGGTTGGAGGAGTTTGGTTAGCCGCGAACAAGGCGAGGCATCTGGACGGTTCACCTGTTCACCTGTGCACGCGGGCTTGACCCGCGTATCCAGCGGCGGAGCACGGGCGGGGTATGTGGCTGGATTGCCGGGTCAGGCCCGGCAAATACGGTGGTGGGGGAAGGTCGGAGCGGGTCGGGGCAAGGTCGGATCGGACACAGCAAATGCGGCGTGCGAGAGTTTGGTTAGCCGCGGACAAGGCGAGGCATCTGGTCGGTTCGCCTGTTCACCTGTGTACGCGGGCTTGACCCGCGTATCCAGCGGCGGAGCACGGGCGGGGTATTTGGCTGGATTGCCGGGTCAAGCCCGGCAAATGCGGTGGTGGGAGAAGGTCGGAGCGGGTCCGGTGAATGCGGGGTCGGGGCAAGGTCGGATCGGGCACAGCAAATGCGGCGTGGGAGAGTTTGGTTAGCCGCGGACAAGGCGAGGCATCTGGTCGGTTCGCCGGTTCACCTGTGTACGCGGGCTTGACCCGCGTATCCAGCGGCGGAGCACGGGCGGGGTATGTGGCTGGATTGCCGGGTCAAGCCCGGCAAATGCGGTGATGGGGGAAGATCGGAGCGGGTCCGGCAAATACGGGGTTGGGGAAGGTCGGAGCGGGTCGGGGCAAGGTCGGAGCGGGTCCGGGTGATGCGGGGGTGGGGAATTAGGTTGTGTAGGGTGGAAGGCGGGGGAGAGGGAAGGGCGGGTCGCCTGGCTCACGGGCGAAGGGGATGGGCTCGGGATTTTATCCTGATGGCCACGGCGAAATCCTGACGGAAGTCAGGATCCAGAGGCGCGAGGCCTGTCTGTTCCCGGTCGGCCGAATGACATGCTGTGCCCCCGGCTCAGCGGGCGGCGGCCTTGCGGTTGCGGGCGCGCTGGCGCTGGGTCTCGGACTTGAGCTGGCCGCAGGCCGCCATGATGTCGCGGCCGCGGGGGGTGCGCACCGGGCTTGCGTATCCCGCGCGGTTCACCACCTCGGCGAAGGCCTCGATCTGTTCCCAGTCGGAGCATTCGTAGCGGGTTCCGGGCCAGGGGTTGAACGGGATGAGATTGATCTTGGCGGGAATGCCCTTGAGCAGGCGCACCAGTTCGCGGGCGTCGGCGATGGAGTCGTTCACGCCCTTGAGCATGACATACTCGAAGGTGATCCGACGCGCATTCGAGACGCCGGGATAGGTCCGGCACGCGTCGAGGAGCTGCGCGATGGGGTATTTTTTGTTGAGCGGCACGAGTTCGTTGCGGATGTCGTCGCGCACCGCGTGGAGCGAGATCGCGAGCATGACGCCGATTTCCTCGCCGCAGCGCTCGATCATCGGCACCACGCCGGAGGTCGAAAGAGTGATGCGCCGCCGGGACAGCGACAGGCCCTCGTTGTCGGCGACGATGTCGAGCGCGGTCTTCACGTTGTCGAAATTGTAGAGCGGCTCGCCCATGCCCATCATGACCACGTTGGAAATCATGCGTCCCTCGCGCGGCAGGTTGCGGTCGTGCGGCGCGGTGCCGCCGGGCCATTCGCCGAGGGCGTCACGGGCGACGAGGAACTGGCCGACGATCTCGCCCGGGGTGAGGTTGCGCACCAGGGTCTGCGTGCCGGTATGGCAGAACGTGCAGGTCAGCGTGCAGCCGACCTGGCTCGACACGCAGAGCGTGCCGCGGGTCTCTTCGGGAATGTAGACCGTCTCGACCTCGGGGCCGGGTTCGCCGTTGGGGCCGGGCGCGAGGCGCAGCAGCCACTTGCGCGTGCCGTCGTTCGAGACCTGCTCGGTGACGATCTCCGGGCGTGCGAGGGAAAACCTGTCCGCGAGTTCGGCGCGCAGGGGCTTGGCGATGTTCGTCATCGCGTCGAAGCCGGTGACGCCGCCGACATACGCCCAGTTCCAGATCTGGTTGGCGCGCATGCGCAGGGTCTTTTCGGCAAGTCCGAGCGTCCGCAGTTCGTCGGCGATCCCGTCGCGGGTCAGGCCGATCAGCGAACGTGCGGGAACCCGGGCGGGTGCGGGCCTGACGGCGTCCATGCGCGGCGCATTGGCGTTGCCGCGCGCGATGTCGATCGAATGGGTCATCGGTGATCCGGTTCCGGCGCCGCACAGCGGCCCGTCCTGCCGCGGCGCTCATCGCTGCCGCGGAAACTGTCTGCTGACTTAATTGCAGGCGTCGCGGCTGGCGTCAAGGGCGGCGGAAACGCCCTTCAGCGAGTACTGGTCGGTCGTCACGTTGCCGCGCCAGGAAGTTCCGACCACGGTCATGGTCGCGCCGCGGCGCATCGCGCTGACGAGTTTGTCTTCCTGAGCGCGGGTCTCGACCCAGGCGCTGTCGTCCTTCGTGAACAGGCTGAACTTGTCCGAACCGATGCGGATCGAGGTGGTGCTGTTCTTCTTGTAGGGGTAGCCGGTGATGACGCTGACCTCTTCCTGGACCTTCTTCGACTTCCAGTTGGTCACCAGGAAAAAGATCGGGTCGCGGCGCAGGTTCTGCGGTTCCCACGAGGTCGGCTGGCTCACCGCGAAGCACACTTTCCCGACATTGGGGTCGTCGAACGTATAGACCGCCCAGTCGGTGTGTTCGCTCAGCAATTCCGGATCCGCCGCCCACGCGCCGCGAATCGGCAGCGAGACCGCGACCGTCACGAGGAACGCCAAGACCATCGAGGTGTAACTGTATCTAGCGGATTTCATGACAAGATTTACCCGTTCGACCCTCTGGTTAGCAGCCGTCCACAGTGCAGACCTATGGACCGTCGCGTCGCAGATTGCAATACGACACATTAAGGATTTGTTTACGACGACGGCAAGGGGCCGCGTCATTCGAGCACACGACGCACCTTAGGACGACCATGCAGATGTTCCGGCGGCGGCTCGCCCGTGCCGCCCGGCACCACGGGCCGGTCGGCGAATCGACCGACCGAGCGGATGCGATCATACATGACGATGGCGCCGGCGGTCGCGACGTTGATGCAGAACGCGGTCGGGATGCGGATGACATGGTCGCACCGCTCGAGCATTTCGCCCGACAGCGAGCCGCGTTCGGGCCCGAGCACGTAGGCCGCCTGGCCCGGGTGCCGGAAGCTCGGCAGGTTGACCGCGGAGTCGAGCAGTTCGATACCCACGAGGCTGCAGCCGCGGGGCAGGACCATCTCGTCGATCGACTTCCAGCCGTAATAGGGAATCTGGCCCGGCGTGCGCGACGTGTCCGAATAGGCGTCGGAGACCCTGTAATAGGCATCCACGGTGAACACGAAGCTGGCGCCGAAGGCATGGGCGGAACGCATCAGGTTGCCGACGTTCATCGGCTTGCTCACCCGTTCCACACCGATGGCGAAATATCCCCGCATCAGCCTCGTTCTCTCCGTCGTTGCGCGACCGCGGTCTTATAGTGAACCCGGGACGGCGTGCCAAGACGCGCGGTTTTCAAAGGCCGCGGCAGATGCTATGCGGCAGCCCATGTCGATGTTGAGCCGGGAAGGAATCCAACCGTGAAAGCCCTGTTGTGCAAGGAATTCGGACCGCCGGACACGCTGGTGGTGGAAGACGTGGCGTCTCCGTCCGCCGGGCCGGGCGAGGTCGTGGTGACCGTCAGGGCCGCGGCGCTCAATTTCTTCGACACGCTGATCATCGAGAACAGGTACCAGTTCAAGCCCGAGCGGCCGTTCTCCCCGGGCGCCGAGATGGCCGGTGTCGTCAAGGAGGTGGGCGAGGGCGTCTCGGATTTCACCCCGGGCGACCGCGTCATGGCCTACACGGTATGGGGCGCCTGCCGGCAGGAGGTGGCCGTGGAGGCCGCGCACGTCGTTCACCTGCCGTCGGACGTCGACTTCGTCACCGCGGCGGGTCTGACCGTCACCTACGGCACGACGATCCATGCCCTGGCCGACCGGGCGGCCCTCCAGCCCGGAGAGACGCTCGTCGTGCTCGGCGCCTCCGGCGGCGTGGGCCAGGCGGCCGTCGAACTGGGCAAGATCATGGGCGCACGGGTGATCGCCGCGGCGTCTTCGGACGACAAGCTTGACTTCTGTCGCAGCCTGGGCGCCGACGAGACGATCAACTACTCGACGGAAAACCTCAAGGACCGGATCAAGGAACTCACCGGCGGCAAGGGCGCGGACGTGGTCTACGATCCCGTCGGCGGCGCCTTCGCCGAACAGGCGCTCAGGGCGACGGCCTGGCAGGGCAGGTTCCTCGTCATCGGTTTCGCGGCCGGGGACATCCCGCACATGCCGCTCAACCTCGTCCTGCTCAAGGGCTGCCAGATCGTCGGTGTCTTCTGGGGCGAATTCATCAAGCGCGACCCCGACCGCCATCGCGCCCATGTGGCGCAGCTGCTGTCGTGGTGCGCGGAAAAGAAGATCGTCCCGCACCTGCACGGGCTCTATACGCTGGAAACCGCGTCCGACGCGCTCGACGAACTCGCCAACCGGAAGGTCAAGGGCAAGGTGATCGTCGAACCCTAGAGGCCTATTCGACGGGTTCGGGCGGGGTCTTCTGCAAGGTGATGCGGGCGAGCTTGCGATGGGTCTCGTTGATGTGGCCGGAGACGAGGCCGATCGCCGTGGCGATCACGGTCGCGTCGTCGGTGAAGCCAAGGCCGAGGATGAAGTCGGGGATCAGGTCGGTGGGCACCACGAAATATCCCATGGCCGCGAACAGGATCGCACGCACACGCAGCGGCGTCTCCGGATCACGGGCGCAATACCACGTTGCGACGACGTCCTCCGAAAACGGAACGTAGCCCGCATAGCGCGCGACTTTTGTCCAGAATCCCTCGTCGACATGCTGCTTGTTGCGCGCAATGGTTTCTGGCAATTGCACCTCCGGCCCGCTAAGGTCCGGCCCGGCTTTTTCGGCATCCGATCGCATCGTGAAGCCGTTCTCCCGTTTGAACATACCTGCTTTCGAGATGGGGTGAGGCGGGACGGGTTACAAGTGCGGAACCCATGTCTGTCATGGAAAATATCAGGGAATCAAGGACATGAAGCTAGAATCGGGAATGAGCGCAATCGTGACCGGCGGCGCCTCCGGGCTTGGTGAGGCAACCGCGCGCATGCTGGCGGACCAGGGGGTTTCGGTCTCGATCTTCGACATGAACGCCGAGCGCGGCGAACAGGTCGCGTCCGAAACCGGCGGTGTCTTCTGCGCGGCGGACGTGACCGATCCCGCGAGCGTGGATGCAGCCCTCGAGAAGGCGCGGTCGGCAAACGGCCAGGAGCGCATTCTCGTCAACTGCGCCGGCATCGCTATCGGTTCCAAGATCGCGTCGCGCGACCGCGAGACCGGACAGGTCAAGCCGCACGATTTCGGCGCCTTCACCCGCGTGGTGACGGTCAACCTCATCGGCACGTTCCACATGTGCTCGCGCAGTGCCGCCGGGATGATGGATCTCGAGCCGATCACCGAAGATGGCGGCCGCGGCGTCATGGTGAACACCTCGTCGGTCGCCGCCCAGGACGGCCAGATCGGCCAGGTCGCCTACTCAGCGTCCAAGGGCGGTGTCGCCAGCATGACCCTGCCCATGGCGCGGGACCTGTCGCGCGACGGCATCCGGGTCATGGCGATCATGCCCGGCCTGTTCTACACGCCGATGTTCGACAACCTGCCGCCGGAGATGCGCGAGGCGCTCGGCAATTCCGTGCCCTTCCCGACACGGCTGGGCAAACCGGAGGAATATGCGCTGATGGTCCGCCAGATCTGCGAGAATGACATGCTCAATGGCGAGAACATCCGGCTCGACGGCGCGGTGCGGCTGGCGCCGCGCTGATCCCCGCCGGAGGGGACGTCAGGCGGCGAAGCGATCCATCGCCCTGGCCAGCCGGATGTCCTTCTCCGTCACGCCGCCGGCGTCGTGGGTCGCCAGCGTGACGTCGACGGTGCGGTAGACGTTGGACCATTCGGGATGATGATCCATCTTTTCGGCCATCATGGCGACACGGCTCATCCAGCCGAACGCGGCATTGAAGTTGGCGAACGTGAAGGTCTTGGCAATGGCGTCGCGCCCGTCGACCTCGCGCCATCCGTCCAGCCCGGCGATCGCCTCGCTGCGTTCGGCACCGGCAAGTTTCTCGGCCATGATGATCCTCCGTCTGGCGATTCCATCCAAAAGCAGGGAACCCTATCATGAGTGCGCAATCCGGCAGACCGTTCTCCGTCCTCTTCGTGTGTCTCGGCAACATCTGTCGCTCTCCCATGGCCGAAGGCGCGCTGCGGGCCGAACTGGACCGGCGGGGCCTGGGGCATGTGAGCGTCGATTCCGCCGGTACCGGAGCCTGGCACGTGGGAGAGGCGCCGAGCGCGCGGGCGGTCACGGAAGCCGGGCGCCGCGGCATCGACATCTCGGGGCTGCGCGGCCGCCAGGTCGGCGGGGCGGATTTCGGCCGGTTCGACTTCATCGTCGCGATGGACAGATCGAACCTGGAGGATCTTCGGGCCATGGCGCCCACGGGCAGCACGGCGCGGGTCGACCTGTTCTCGGCCTTCGCGCCGGAGGCGGCTTTCGAGGAAGTGCCGGATCCCTATTACGGCGATGAGACCGACTACACCCATGCCCTCGACCTGATCGAGGCCGCGACAGCCGGCCTCGCGGACCGTATTACACGCGAACTCGCCGGAGACTGAGAGGTCACGCGACCAGCGGAAAGACCTCCTCGGTCGCATAGGGGCCGCCGCCGCGCGACGGGCGCGAGGACAGGAGAACGAAGCGCGGGACCGGGAACTCCGCGCTGCGATAGCCGGAGTGGTCGGCGACATACCGTTCGACGTCTTCCGGCCGGGCGCCGCGGACCCGGGCGATGGTGACGTGGGGGGTGTATTTCCGGTTCTCGGTCGGGATTCCGGCACGGCGGGCCAGCCTGTCCTGGATGGCCTGCAGGTTGCCGAGTTGGGGGCTCGGCCTGACGCCCGCCCAGACCGAGTGCGGACGACTCTTGCCGAACTGGCCCACGCCTTCGAGCCGCAGCGAGAACGGGTAGACGCTGACGCTGTCCAGGGCGTCGTGCAAGTCCCGCACGGCGCCATTGGTCACCTCACCGAAAAACGACAGGGTGATGTGATAGTTCTCCCGGTCGATCCAGCGGGCGCCCTCGATGCCGCCGCGCATCATCTCCAGGTCCTGGGCGATTTCCCGGGGCAGTTCGATCGCGCTGAACAGTCTTGCCATGGGCTGCGCACCTCACGGACAGGGGTTGGCATGGCGGATATGAAGATCTTCGATGTCCTCCAGGATCTCGTCGGTCAGATCGAGATCGATGCTGGCGACGTCCATCTCGAGCTGCTCCATGGTCGTCGCACCGATGATGTTCGACGTCACGAAGGGCCGGGTCGTGACGAACTGCAGGGCCATCTGCGCCGGGTCGAGCCCATGGCGGCGGGCGAGGTCGACATAGGCGTCGATGGCCTCTTCCGCGCCCGGTTTCTCGTAGCGCTGCATGCGGTCGAACAGCGTCTTGCGGGCGCCTTCGGGCAACGCGCCGTCGCGGTACTTGCCTGTCAGGTATCCCTGGGCAAGCGGCGAATAGGCGAGCAGGCCGACATCTTCGTGGAAGGCGATCTCGGCCATCCCGTACTCGTAGGTGCGGTTGACGAGACTGTAGGCGTTCTGCACCGACTGGATACGCGGCATGTCCGCAGTGTCCGAGAGGGACAGGAACTTCATCGTTCCCCAGGGTGTCTCGTTGGACAGCCCGACATGACGGATCTTGCCGGCCCGGACGAGATCGTCCAGGGCGCCCAGGGTTTCCTCGAACGGCACGTAATCCTGCTCCCTGGGCGTGTTCTCCACGCCGCCGAAGAGGCTCATGGGCCGGTCGGGCCAATGCAGCTGGTAGAGGTCGATATAGTCGGTGCGCAGGCGCCGCAGGCTACCGTCCACCGCCTCGAAGATCTGCGCCCGCGTCAGCCGCGGGTTGCTCCCGTCGCGCCGCGACCAGTTCATTTCCGACCGCCCGATGATCTTGGTCGCCAGCACCACGTCGCTCCGGCTGCCGCGGGCGGCAAACCAGGAGCCGATGATTTCCTCGGTGCGGCCATAGGTTTCCGCTCTGGGCGGCACGGCGTAGGCTTCGGCCGTGTCGAAGAAGTTTATGCCGCGGTCGCGGGCGAAATCCATCTGGGCGTGGCCCTCGGCTTCGGTATTCTGCTGGCCCCAGGTCATGGTGCCGAGACAAAGGGCACTGACCTTGACGTCCGTGCGCCCCAGAGGACGGTATTCCATTGATTCGTTACCTGTTCATGTCGGTCGGGCGACGGAGGGTCACGAAGCGCCGCCACCCGACTTGACGCGCGCGATGAGCTGTTCGGCGAAGGGCAGGATGCGCTCGACGATTACGTCGACGCCCCTGGCGTTGGGATGCATGCCGTCGCCCTGGTTGAGCGACATGTCCGCGGCGACCCCGTCGAGAAAGAACGGATAGAGAATGGCGCCGTGCCGTTGCGCCAGTTCGGGATAGATGCCGTTGAAGTCCTCGGCATACTCGCTGCCCATGTTCGGCGGGGCGAGCATGCCCGCAAGCAGGACCGGCAGGTCGCGCTCCTCCAGTTTCTCCAGGATACGGGAGAGGTCGCGCCGGGTGGTCCCGGGATCGGTCCCGCGCAGCGCGTCATTGGCGCCGAGTTCGACGATCACGGCGTCGGCTTCTGCCGGCAGGGCCCAGTCGAGCCGCGACAAGGCGCCCGAGCTCGTGTCTCCGGAGACGCCGGCATTGTGCACGCGAACGTCGTGTCCGCGTGCGCGAAGCGCCTTTTCGAGGCGGACCGGGAAGACCTCCTCGTTGGCGAGGCCGTATCCCGCCGTCAGGCTGTCGCCCAGGGCGACCAGCGTGATTTGCGCGGCGGAGGCCGTGGTCCCCGCAGCGGCCAGGCAGATGACCGCGAAAAGGACGCCGGCGACGGCGCGCGACAACCGGTGCTTGAATTTCATGATGCTTTCGCCATATGCCTTCTGAACTGCGCGCCGGCGTGGCCGGCGTTCCTCAAAGCGGAAATCCCTGAACTTGTCCGATCCCATCATACTCCTCGACGACGTTCACCTGACCCTGCCCAGCAGCGCTGGTCCAGTCAATATATTGCGCGGGATCGATCTTTCCATCGCCCGCGGCGAATCCGTGGGGCTGGTGGGTCCGAGCGGTTCGGGAAAATCGACGCTTCTCATGGCGATTTCCGGCCTCGAGACCGTCACCAGCGGCAGCGTCCGCGTGGCCGGGCAGGAAATGACCGGTCTCGACGAGGACGCGCTCGCCCGGTTCCGCCGGGACCACGTGGGCATCGTGTTCCAGTCCTTCCATCTGATTCCGACCATGACGGCGCTGGAGAACGTGGCCATACCGCTGGAGCTCAACGGTGTCGCCGACGCGCTCGACCGGGCGCGGTCGGGCCTCGAGCGGGTCGGGCTGTCTCACCGGCTCGAACACTATCCGGGCCAGCTTTCGGGCGGCGAGCAGCAGCGCGTCGCGCTGGCGCGCGCTCTTTCGTCGGGTGCGGACATCCTGCTGGCCGACGAACCGACCGGCAATCTCGACCAGTCGACCGGCGAGCAGATCATGGACCTCATCTTCCGGATGCATGACGAGAGCGGCACGACGCTCCTGCTCATCACCCACGACCCGGTCCTGGCTCGGCGCTGCGGGCGGATGATCTCGATGGCCGACGGCAGGATCGCCGGAGACGAACGCGCCGTCGAAGCCGTTCGCGAAACGGTCGTCGTGTGAGCCGGGCCATGGGGCGGCACATGCTCTCGGTGCGTCTGGCGTTGCGGGAACTGCGCGCGGGGCTGAGCGGTTTCCGCATTTTCCTCGTCTGCCTCCTTCTCGGTGTCACGGCGATCGCCGCGGTGGGCACGTTTTCCGCCGCGCTGCAGGGCGGGCTCGCGCGCGAAGGCCGCTCGATTCTCGGCGGCGATCTGGAATTCGCACTGGTCCACGAGGACCTGTCTCCGGCACAGAAGAGTTTCATCGAAGCGCGGGGCAAGGTCTCGCGCGTCGCCACCATGCGCGCCATGGCGCGGACGCCCGACGGCGCTTCGCGCGCGCTCGTGGAACTCAAGGCCGTCGACGGGGCCTACCCGCTCTATGGCCAGCTCCAACTGGAAAGCGGCGGCGCGGCCGCGAACAAGCTCGCGCGGACCGGCGATGCCTATGGCGCGCTGGTCGAGCCGACTGCGCTGGCGCGTTTCGGCATTTCGGTGGGCGACGAGCTCAGGACCGGCGACATCACCCTGCGGGTGACGGACGTGATCCGGACCGAGCCCGACCGCATCGCGTCGGGAATGTCCATTGGGCCGCGAGTCATGATCTCCCACGAGGCGCTCACCGCGAGCGGCCTCGTGCTGCCGGGCAGCCTGGTGCGCTGGCGCTACCGGCTCGCCCTCGACAACGCGACGGCGGAAGACGTCACCGCGGTCAACGAAGCGGCGAAACAGGCCTTTCCCGACGCCGGCTGGCGGATCCGGGACCGGGCCAACGGCGCACCCGGCATGCGGCGCTTCGTGGAACGCCTTACAGTGTTCCTCACCCTTGTGGGGCTGACCTCGCTGCTCGTGGGCGGCGTCGGTGTCGGCAACGGTGTGCGAAGCTATCTCGACACCAAGCGCGACACGATCGCCACCTATAAGAGCCTCGGGGCGACCGGCGGGCTCATTTTCCGGATCTTCCTGTGCCAGGTCATGCTGCTGGCCTGCCTGGCCATCGCCGCCGGCATCGCCATCGGCGCGGTTCTGCCGATGATCGTCGGCAAGGCGGTCGAGGACATCCTTCCCGTGCCGATCGCATTCGGCCTGTTTCCCGAACCGCTCCTGTTGGCGACGGCGTTCGGGCTGCTGACCACGCTCGCCTTTTCGCTCTGGCCGCTCGGGCGGGCCCGGGAAATCCCGGCGAGCGCGCTCTTCCGCGACATCGTGGCGCCGGCGCGCGCCTGGCCCCGGCCGGTCTACCTGGTGTCCATCGCGGCCACGCTGGGCCTGCTTGCGGGCCTCGCCGTCATGCTGTCCGACGACCGGCGCATCACGCTCTTCTACGTGGCGGGCGCGGCCGGCGCCTTCGTGCTGCTGGCCCTGATCGCCCGCCTGCTGATGGCGGGTGCGCGCCGGATCGGCAGGCTGAAACGCCCGGAATTCCGCCTCGGCCTGGCCAACCTGCACAGGCCGGGGGCGCCGACGCCGAGCGTGGTCCTGTCTCTCGGCCTCGGCCTGACCCTGCTGGTCGCGCTGTCGCTGACGGACGCCAACATGACGCGGGAACTGGGCAGCCAGATGTCGGACCGTTCACCGTCCTTCTTCTTCGTCGACATCCAGCCCGACCAGCTCCCGGAGTTCGAGAAGATCGTGGCGGACACGCCCGACGTCAGCAGCACCAATCGCGTGCCGATGCTGCGCGGCCGCATCATCCGGCTCAACGGAACGCCCGTCGACCAGATCGAGCCCGATCCGGGCGCCCGCTGGGTGGTCCGTGGCGCGCGTGCGGTCACCTATGCCGAGGTGCTGCCGGACAATTCGACCCTGATGCGCGGGGAATGGTGGCCGGCGGACTATGACGGCCCGCCGCTGGTCTCCTTCGTCGACGAGCTTGCCAGGGGGCTGGGCCTCGATCTCGGCGACGAGATCACGGTCAACGTCCTGGGGCGCGAGATCACCGCCCGCATCGCCAACACACGGGCGGTGGAGTGGGGTTCGCTCCAGATCAACACGGTCATGGTGTTTTCGCCGAACACGCTGCGCGGCGCGCCGCATACGCACCTGGCGACGGTGACGATGGACGAGGCCGGCGAGCTCGATCTGCTGCGGCGCGTCAACGACGCGTTTCCCAACGTGACGGCGGTGCGGATCAAGGACGTGCTCGACACGATCAACGATCTCATGGGCAAGCTGCTGCTGGCGATCCGCGGCGCGAGCCTCGTGGCGCTGGTCGCGGGTGTGCTGGTGCTGGCCGGCGCCATGGCCGCCGGACACCGGGCACGCATCTACGATGCGGTGGTGCTCAAGACGGTCGGAGCGACCCGCCGGCGCCTGACGGTTTCCTACATGTTCGAATTCGCCGTGCTCGGCCTCGCGACGGCCGTTTTCGCGGTATTCGCGGGCGCGGTCGCCTCGTGGGCCGTGGCGCGGTTCGCCATGGAGATCAACTGGACGTTCATGCCCGGAATCGCCCTCTGGACGGTTGCCGGTGCGACCGTGCTCACGGTGGTCCTCGGGCTCGCCGGAACGTGGCGGATACTGGGCAAGAGACCCGCGCAGGTGCTGCGCGGACGCGACTGACGCGGCGGCAAAAAACCGTTAACCCGAAATCGTGAATGCCTTGCAATGGGGGATGTTAGTTCCCATATTGGGGACAAGTCCGTTTTTTTGAGGGAAAAGGAAACTGCAATGGCAAATTATGACAATCGGGGCATCGCGCACGGTGCCGTCGGCCGGGCTGAAGCCGGTATCGACGAAGGCCTGCGCAGCTACATGCTCCGGGTATACAACTACATGGCGCTCGGGCTGGCGATCACGGGTATCGCGGCCATGGGTACGCACCTGATGGCGGTGAACTCGCCGGCCTTCGCCCAGGCGATCTACATGAGCCCGCTCAAGTGGGTGGTCATGCTGGCACCGCTCGGCATGGTGTTTTTCCTCAGCGCCCGCGTCAACAAGATGAGCGTCGGCGGCGCGCAACTGACCTTCTGGATCTTCGCGGCCCTGATGGGCATTTCGCTGTCGTCGATCTTCCTCGTCTTCACGGGTGCGAGCATCACGCGCGTGTTCTTCATCACGGCGGCCTCCTTCGGTGCGCTGAGCCTGTTCGGCTACACCACCAAGAAGGACCTGTCGGGCTGGGGTTCGTTCCTCTTCATGGGCCTGATCGGCATCATCCTGGCGTCGATCGTGAACATCTTCCTTGGCAGCTCGGCGCTGCAGTTCGCCATCTCGGTGATCGGCGTGCTGGTCTTCGCGGGTCTAACGGCCTACGACACCCAGCAGATCAAGGAAATGTACTATGAAGGCGACAGCACGCTCGTCGCCGGCCGGAAGGCGATCATGGGCGCCCTGCGTCTCTACCTCGACTTCATCAACCTGTTCATGTTCCTGCTTCAGTTCTTCGGGAACCGCGAATAGGCGGCCTGAACGCCAAGACGGAAAACCCCGGCCTCTTTCGAGTGCCGGGGTTTTTCTTTGTCCGGACGGGCCTCAGTGCCGCGCAACCGTCGGGCCAGAGCCGTCAGTCGAGCATGGCGACGAGCTTCGGCTTGCGGTCGATGACCCGCAGCACCTGTGCGAGATCCTGGCCGCGCTTGAGGATGAGCCCCGTGGCCGCCACCACCGAGTACATGCCCTGACGGCGGGCCAGTTTCGGCAGTTTCTCGATCCGGTAGAGCGGCATTTCGCTCGAGCGGCGGAAGATGGAAAAGACCGCACGGTCCCTGCCCATGTCGATGGCGTAGTCCCGCCATTCGCCGTCGGCGACCTTGCGTCCGTAGACTTTCAGTATTTCGTTGAGTTCGCGTCGGTTGAACACCGTTTGCGACGGCGGCCGGAAATCCGCGATCCGATCCGGCTCCTGAGCATTGGACTGGCTGCGCTTACCGCGGGCCGCAGACCGGGACGATCCGGGCCCGAACAAGTCTATGGGTTCTGTTTCGCTCATGGCGCCTCCTGTTGCCGCCGTCACAAGGACGACATGACGACATGTTCACCTACCGCCGCCGGATTGGCAAGGGCAGGCTGCCGATTCGCGAGGGCCGGAACGGCGGTCCCGGACGGGCAAAAACGGGCCGTGACCGGGGGTAAAAAAATCACATTTTCGCCGTAGTTCGGCCCTTAGCCCGCCGAAAACGAAAGCGATCTTGTCATCGTTGCCTCTAAGGCCCGGTTCGACATCCGGTCTCGGAAATCTCAGCCCCCCAGCCCCCCGAGACCCGTTAATCGAACCGGGCCGATTTTTAAGGCCACCTGTCAGTCCAGCGTTCCCAGTCGTTGTGCGTACCCCGAATCAGTCGCCGGCGAGGACCTTGAAATGAACGCGGAACTTCTCGACTTCGATCGTTGCATCTGGGACGTCGACTACCGACAGATCGTCAAGGGCATTCTCAACGACAATCAGCCGGACCGTCCGGTCCCCAGCGTGAACGGGCCACGGCCCGTGCCTCTCCTCCGGATTGCCGACGGGGCTTGATTTCACGCCCCGACTGTCCAATATCTGCCGCGAAAATCAGTAAGATGGGCGAGGCGCGTCCGCGCACCCGCGCTTTGGAAGCCGACGGCGTCGCGATCCTCAAACGGGTCGGCACGCGCCCAGGTCGGCCTTCGCGCCGGCGGCCCGCCCGCCACAGGGAAACGGCAGAGGTACATCGTGAGCGACAAGGACACACCCGATACAGAAGAATCCCGGCCCCATGAGTTTCAGGCGGAGGTCTCGCGTCTCCTGCACCTCATGGTGCATTCGGTCTATTCCGAACCGGAAGTCTTCCTGCGCGAACTGATCTCCAATGCCGCGGATGCCTGCGACAAGCTGCGCTACGAGGCGATCACGGCGCCGGAGCTTCTCGGAGAGGACCCGGAGCTCGCGATCACGATCACGGCGGACAAGAAAGCCGGCACGCTCGCCATCCGCGACAACGGTATCGGCATGGACCGGGACGAACTCATCGGGAACCTCGGAACCATCGCACGGTCCGGGACCCGGGCCTTCATGGAACACATGGCGGACAAGAAATCCTCGGGCGACGTTGCCCTGATCGGGCAGTTCGGCGTCGGTTTCTATTCCGCCTTCATCGTCGCCGACCGGGTCGATGTCTACTCGCGCCGCGCCGGCGGCGAGGAGGTATGGCAATGGTCTTCGGACGGCACGGACTCCTTCACCGTCCTGCCGGCCGGCGAAGACCGCGCCGATGCCGGGCGCGGGACGGACATCGTCCTGACGCTCAAGGACAGCGCGTCCGAGTTCCTCGAAGCCTACCGGCTGGAGAACGTCGTCAAGACGTACTCGGACCACGTGGCGATCCCCATCCGGCTGGTCACCCGCGACACCGAGGGCAAGGAAGAGGACGCCCGCCAGATCAACACGGCAAGCGCGCTCTGGTCCCGCCCGAAGAGCGAGATCGACGAGGAGCAGTACAAGGAGTTCTACGGCCACGTGGCCGGCGCCTTCGACGACCCCGCCCTGACGATCCACTACCGGGCCGAGGGCCGCAACGAATACACGGTGCTGCTCTTCGTGCCGGGTCAGCGGCCGTTCGACCTCTTCGACCCGTCGCGGCAGGGGCGGATCAGGCTCTATGTCCGCCGCGTGTTCATCACAGACGACGCGGATCTCATGCCGAGCTACCTCCGCTTCATGCGCGGGGTGGTCGATTCGGAGGACATGCCGCTCAACATCAGCCGGGAGATGCTCCAGAACAACCCGATCGTGGCGGCCATCCGCCGGGCGGTGACCAACAGGGTGCTGTCGGAACTGAAGAAGACCGCCGACAAGAAGACCGACGTCTACCGCGAGATCTGGGACGCGTTCGGTCCCGTGATCAAGGAAGGGCTCTACGAGGACATGGAGCGCCGGGACGACCTGCTGGAGCTCCTGCGGTTCCGCAGCACCGCGGAAGACGGCGCGTTCCGCAGTCTCAAGGACTACGTGGCGGACATGAAGGAGAACCAGACGGCGATCTACTACGTCACCGGAGAGAAGGCCGACCAGATCGCCAACAGCCCGCAGATCGAAGGCTACCGGGCGCGCGGACTCGAGGTCCTGCTGCTGACGGATCCGGTGGACAGTTTCTGGACCACTTCGGTGCTGGGCTACGAGGGCAAGCCGTTCAAGTCGATCACCCAGGGCGCGGACGACCTCGAGTCCATCCCGGCCACGAAAACGGAGGAAGAGGGTGCGGATGCCACGGACGAACCGGACGACGACGCTGCGTTCGGAACCCTCGTGGCGGCGATCAAGCAGACCCTGGGCGACACGGTCTCCGACGTGCGCCGCTCGTCGCGCCTGACCAGCAGCCCGGTGTGTCTCGTCGCCGACGAGAAGGGACTCGACCGCGGGCTGGAGAAGATCCTCGCCCACAGGGCCGATTCGAACCTGCCGCAGGTGGCGCGCATTCTCGAGCTCAATGCCGGCCACAAGACGATCAAGGCCCTGGCCTCGCGGGCCAAGGCGGGCGTCAGCGACGACATCGAGGATGCCGCCCGGCTGCTCTATGACCAGGCGCTGATTCTCGAAGGGGAAACCGTGCCGGACCCCGCCGGGTTCTCCGCGCGCCTCTCCAGGCTTCTGGCGTCCGGCCTGGCCTGAGGTCTGCGCCGGACGGTCATCCGAGTTCGAAGGTGGTGATCCCGAAAGTCCGGTCGAGCGGCAGGGGCCAGTCCGCACCGCGGTACATGCGGGCGGTTTCGAAGACGGGCGAAAGTCCGCGGGCCTCCGCCAGGGCGGCCGCCTCGCGGTTGGGTTCGGGCACGTCGAGATAGACGGGCCCGCTGCCCGATTTCACCGCGAGCGCATCGAAGAGCGCTTCCGCCGTGGCGCGGCTGTCGGCGAAGAGCGGGCCGATCTTGGTGCCGTCCCGGCAGGACCGGGCGATCCCGTATCCGGACAGAACGCCGTCCGCGTGGGCGCCGACGACCACGTGGCCCTGCGCACCGGACCAGGCTTCGAGAAAGGCCAGGCGTTCGCAGCCGAAGACCTTGCGGTCATAGGCGTTGAGTTCCTTGAGATGATCGCGCCCGAGGACGCGCACATCCCCGCGCCCGGAGCCGTCGGTCGCGACCGTGCCGCCATAGCGCACGTTGCGATGGGCAAGCCTGAAGCCCGATCGGGCGTAGTTGTCCTGCTGGTCGACGACACCGTCGAGGCCGACCGTCGGCGCACGCAGCGTGTCGAAGGCGTGGGCCCAGGTGCGCAGGCCGTATCCCCGGCCGCGCCGGTCCGGCCGGCAGAGATAGAAGCCGACAAAGGCGAACCGGTTGCCATAGCGCACAGCGGAGATGCTCGAGACCGGTTCTCCCGCGATCCTGCCGATGAAATAGCCGCCCGGATCCGCGGACCAGAAACAGTCCGCATCACGCAGGCCCGGGTTCCATCCCTCGTCCGCCGCCCACTCGACCGCGAGGTCGAGGTCGGCCCGGACCATGTGGTGAACTTCGAAGCCATCCGACATCACGGCATCCTCCCCGACCCGGGTGTCAATCGGATGTCCAGTCTAGACCAGGTTCGTTCCGGATGCGCGCCCTCGATGCCGCCAGTCCTCAAAGCCTGGCTCAATGACGGCTCTCCAAAAGGAATGCCGTCACCTCATCGAGGATCAAACCATGCATGGTTATCCTGTGGGCACTGCCATCTTCGCAAACGATCTCATCGCCCGGGAGTTTTTCGGCGAGAATTTCATATCCTTGGGGCTTGCAGAGGTTGAAGAAATCGAAATGGGTGAGCGTGGCGGGCTCGATGTATCGGACGGTCCCAAGCGACAGCGCTGCAACCAGCGCACGGGACTCGATATCGAGAGTCAAACCTGAATTCATGACCGGGGCCCCGAAAACGAGCAACGGCCTGTCGATCTCGAGAAGACTTGCGTCGGACAAACTCTGGGTTCCGCCGAGGTCGAAGATCGCGAAGGCGCGGATTCTGTCGTCAGACAGATTGGCCTGCATCCGGTCGCGGTCTTCAGGTGTTCGTGCAATCTCCCAGTCCGCGAAGATCCCGCACACCAACTCGCCCGGCGTTGCCGCGCAGAACCGCTCGATGCGTTCCGCGTCATAGCGCGCGCCGGCCAGCATCATCGCGGTGAACCCGCCAAGGGAATGCCCCGCCATGAATATCCGGTCAGGATCGACCTGCACCTGAAGTGCGTCCGGCGAGACCGCGAAATCGATCACGCGAGTGATATCCCTTGCGCGGTCCCAGAGCGCTCGCCGCTGTTCCGGGTCACGCAACCAGGTCGACGTTCCCGGGTGATCGATTGCGGCCACGACGAATCCTCGCCTCGCCATCTCCGCCCCGAACCACGCCTGGTTTCGGGAGTTTCCGAACATGCCGTGCGACACAACGATGAACGGGAAAGGACCCTTGGCCGCGTCCGCATCCCGGATGACGTCCGAGCCGATCCAGACCGCGCTCTCGAAGTCCGGACGAACTGGGCCATCGGCGTTGGTCGGATACCAGATCAGCCCTTCGAGTTTCCGGTCGCTTCGCTCGTCGAGGACGGTGAGCGTGCTCAATCCGGCTTCAAACTTCCCTGTCGGGTCCGGACCAGCCGCGTGTGCCTGGACGACAACAGCGGCGAGGCCAAGGGTCAGAGCAACAATTGCATGGAGGCGTTTCATAACCGGAGTCCTTTCATTTGAAACACCATTGACCTAACAAGGACTCAGATCGTCCGGCGTCCTGAAACGCGATCAAGGACCGCAGATGAGGGTTCGGAGACGCGATCCGGGACACGGCGGGGCGGGCCGGAACGAAAGGAGGGCTTCTGGTGCTGCACATCGCCATCCTTGCAGCCACGATATCCCTGAGTGCCGTGATGACGCTGTACATGGCCCGCGTCGCCATGGTTGGGCGCTATGGTGCTTCGTCCGCTGCGCTCGGCGTCTTTTTCGGACTCACAACCATCTCTGCTGGTCTTCTCGTTGCAACGCTACTGTGGCCGGACACTGCCCTGCGGCAATGGCGTGCTGTCCTTGGGGCGGCGGCCCTGCCCGCGCTCTACCTGCATTTTGCCCTGGGATCGCACCCCCGCCGTCGCCCGGGACCTGAATATTGCTGGCACATGGTCCCGATGCTGGCGGTCGCGGCCTGCGTCCTGGGCGGCATGTTGTGGGCAATCGATCCGATATTGCTCATGACCTACGGCGGGTATCTCTGGGCATTGCTGCGCCTGCATCGTGACGGCGGACACAACTTCCGCGGTCCCGGCACCGACGTGGCAACGACGCTCTTCTGGTTGCGTGTTGTTATTGGCGTGCTTTGCGCCAGTCTGGCACTCGAGATGGCGATCTTTGCCGAACTGGTGCGGGGCGGCGCAATCGAGACATCGTTACCGCTTCTGCTCTCCACGGCGCTCTTTCTTGGCCTCGTGGCCTATGCCCTGCTCGGGGCAATGGGTCGTCCTTCCCTTTTCGAGCATGTGTTTGACATGGTCGCCGACCGGGACCCACCGCCGGACGGCACGGGAGCGAGACCTGAACCCGGACCCGCCGAACACGCGCTTGTCCAGCGTCTTGAAAACTTCCTCGGCAACCCGGACGTGCTCGCTGACGATACCCTGACCCTCAGCCGCGTCGGCAAACGCCTGAGCCTGCCGGCGCGCGCGGTCAGTGTCGCCGTGAACAGGGTGACCGGGCGCAGCTTTTCCGAACTGCTCAATGACCGAAGGGTCGCACAGGCGGTACGTCTCATGGACGAGGATCCGGACCGCGCGCTGCTCGACATCATGTACGCCGCGGGGTTCGGATCGAAGTCCAACTTCTACACTCAGTTCAAGCGGCGCCAGGGCATGACACCCGTGGCATATCGAACTCGGCATGCTGGTGATCGAGCCAAGCATGACCGGACCGTCACAGGCTCGTAAACGAAGAGGGACAAGACAACATCGCGGATGGACCGACGCGACCGGACCAGTCCGGAGCGCCTCGTTCCGCGTGACTCGAGCGATCGCGCCACCGGAGCCTAGTTCACCATCCAGTCGTCGATGGCGGCGGAGCCGATGATCGGACCAGTGCCGTTCATCTGGAGAAACACCGCACAGCCGTCGTAACCCTGGCTGACGATATCGGTCTTCGGCAGGCTGATCTCGACCGGCTTTCCCGACCACTTGCCGATGGGCATGAGCTTGCGCACCACGTTGTGATATTCGATCTTGCGGCCGCCGTTCTCTCCACGCCGGATGCTGACCGATTCCTTGCGGGTGAAGAAAGCGAGCCAGAGGGTCGCCATGCGGTCGTCCGACCCGGCGGTGCCCGGCGCATGGACGACAAGCGCGTCGCCACGGGCATGGATGCCGACGTCGATCCATTCGTCGGCTGCCGACTCGCGGACCTGCTGGATGGCCGCCTCGACCTGCGCGCGCCGGCTGCCGACGGCATGCACGCGTCCGTCGATCACCATCTGCGGCGTGTAGACCTGCCGGTCGCCACGGCGCTGGGCGTAATCGCGCTGGCGCAGGCTGAATTCCGGGTTGGCGAACGTGTCCTTCCAGCCCAGGTAGTCCCAGTAGTCCACCGCGAAGGTGAGCGCGATCACGTCGTCGCGGGCGGCAAGGTCACCAAGATAAGCGTCGGCCGGCGGGCAGGACGAGCATCCCTGGCTCGTGAACAGCTCGACCACGACCGGCCGATCGGCGTTCCCCGCCGACGACAGACCTGTCCCCAGCAAGGCTGACAGGATGAAGGCGATCGCGGCGATGGACTGTTTCATGGGTTTCTCGTCCGTTGGGGAGGGCGGAACCGGACAATACGGTTCCGGGCCCTTCACTGGCGAGTAACAAGGGGGTGACTGCCCGGCCTTCAGGCCGGCGGTGCATCCCATTCAGGGGAGAAGTCGAAGTCGCAGATGCGCAGGTTGCCCGACCGCAGACCGTTGACGGCCTCGAAGTCTTCCGGTTCGAGCTCGAAATCGAACACATTCAGGTTCTGGGCCGCGCGGCCGGGGTCGGATGACCGCGGGATGGCGGCCCGGCCCGGCTCCTGCACCTGCCAGCGCAGGATGATCTGCGCCGCCGTCTTCCCGTATTTCTCGGCAAGGCCGGCAATCACCGGGTTGACGAAGGCCTCGGTCGCGCGGCTGAGCGGACAGTAGGAGACGAGCGCCATGTTGTGGCTGCGGCAGGCGCCGAGAATATGCGACTGGTCGATGAACGGGTGGTTCTCGACCTGGTTGCAGGCGAGCGGCGTTTTCGTCAGCTTCACGGCCTCCTCGATGTGGGACAGGGTGAAATTCGAGACGCCGATATTGCGGGCGAGGCCGCGGTCGTGAACCTCGTTGAGCGCGCCGATGGAGTCGGCCATGGGAATGGTCTTCGACGGCCAGTGAATGAGGGCGAGGTCGAGATAATCGGTGCCGAGGCGTTTCAGGCTCGCCTCCACGGACGCCTGCAGGTCGCCCTCGGCGATGTTCGTGGGCCAGACTTTCGTGGTGAGGAAGATGTCGCCACGGGCGACGCCCGACTTGCGCAGCCCCTCGCCCACCGCCTCCTCGTTCTCGTAGAAGGCCGCCGTGTCGATATGGCGATAGCCCGAACCGAGTGCGTTGGCGACCTGGTCGGTGGCCTGCGCGCCCTTGAGCGGCCAGGTGCCGAAACCGATGGCGGGAATGTTCGCGCCGTTCGCGTCGATGAAGATCATGTTATTGGGTGTCCCTGTACGGAGAATGAGCCAGCGGCATCTTGGCTGCTCGCCGATGTCCGATCAAGACCGTCGGCTCCGCACAACGAAAAAGCCCCGCAGGCCGCCCGCGTGATCAGAAACAAACGCCTGGCCGCTGGATCCTGACTTTCGTCAGGAATTCGGGTGCGGGTTGTTCGGGCGCGGGTGGCTCCAGTCTGTGGACCACGCCGGCGGATGGGTTCAGGGGGGACCGGAACGGGGGCCATACAGCCCACCGAATTGCCGGCGAAAGCCGGCATCCAGAGCGGCGCGCGGTGCGCTTGGCCGGTGGATCCTGACTTTCGTCAGGAATTCGGGTGCAGGGTGTTCGGGCGCGGATGGCTCTAGCCTGCGTCCCACGTCTGGGGGCGGGTTCAATGGGGACCGGAATGGGGATGATCCATACAGCCCACCACAGCCCACCGAATTGCCGGCGAAAGCCGGCATCCAGAGCGGCACGCGATGCGGGTGGACGATGGATCCTGACTTTCGTCAGGATTTCGGGTGCGGGTTGTTCGGGCGCGGGTGGCTCCAGTCTGTGGACCACGCCCGCGGGCAGTTTCAGGGGAGACCGGAACGGGGAGCCATACAGCCCACCGAATTGCCGGCGCAGGCCGGCATCCAGAGCGGCAGGCGGTGCGGTTGGCGAAGCAAAAAGGCCGCCGGGGTGTCCGGCGGCCTGATGCTGTTCGCGTTGTCCCGGACGTCGTCAGGCGGCGAGGTTGCGCAGGACGTATTGCAGGATGCCGCCATTGCGGTAGTAGTCGAGCTCGTCGACCGTATCGATGCGGCAGGTGAGCGGGACGGCGATCTTGCTGCCATTGGCGAACTCGATCTCCGCCTCGAGCGTCATCCGCGGCTTGAGCTTGCCCTCAAGACCCCGCAGGCTCACCTTCTCGTCGCCCTTGAGCCCGAGCGACTGCCAGGACGAGTCGCCCTTGAACACGAGCGGCAGGACGCCCATGCCGATCAGGTTCGAGCGGTGGATGCGCTCGAAGGACTGGGCGATGACGGCGCGGACACCGAGCAGCCTGGTGCCCTTGGCGGCCCAGTCGCGGCTCGAGCCGGTGCCGTACTCCTTGCCGGCGAAGACCACCAGCGGCACGCCCTCCTTCTGGTACTGCATGGCGGCGTCGTAGATCGCCATCTGCTTGCCGGACGGGTGATGGATCGTCACGCCGCCCTCGACGCCCGGCACCATCTGGTTCTTGATGCGGATATTGGCGAACGTGCCGCGCATCATCACCTCGTGGTTGCCGCGCCGCGCGCCGTAGGAATTGAATTCCGCGATCGGCACCTTGCGGGCGGACAGGTACTTGCCGGCCGGGCTCGCCTTGGCGATGGAACCGGCCGGGCTGATGTGGTCGGTGGTGATCGAGTCGAGGAAGAGACCGAGGACGCGCGCGCCTTCCACGTTCGTCACGGGATCCGGTTCCGCGGCCATGTCCTGGAAGTAGGGCGGATGCTGGACGTAGGTCGACTTGGCGTTCCAGTCATAGGTCAGTCCGCCCTCGACCTTGATCTTGCGCCACTTGGCATCGCCCTTGAAGACGTCCTTGTAGCGTTCGCGGAACATGGCCTTGGTCACGGAGGTCCGGACCAGTTCGGCGATTTCCTTGGACGAGGGCCAGATGTCCTTGAGATAGACGTTGTTGCCCTTCTTGTCCTTGCCGATGGGATCGCGGGTGATGTCGATGCGCAGGCTGCCAGCCAGGGCATAGGCGACCACGAGCGGCGGTGAGGCGAGGTAGTTTGCCTTGACGTCCGGGTTCACCCGGCCCTCGAAGTTGCGGTTGCCGGAGAGCACCGAGCAGGCCACGAGGTCGTTCTGATGGATGGTCTTGGACACGGCGTCGGGCAGCGGCCCGGAATTGCCGATGCAGGTGGTGCAGCCATAGCCCACCAGATCGAAGCCGAGCTTGTTGAGATCCTTCTGCAGGCCGGACTTCTTGAGATACTCGGTCACCACCTGGCTGCCGGGCGCGAGCGAGGTCTTGACCCACGGCTTGACCGAGAGGCCCTTCTCGATCGCCTTGCGGGCGAGCAGGCCGGCGCCCAGCATCACCGACGGGTTGGAGGTGTTGGTGCACGAGGTGATCGCCGCGATCACGACATCGCCGTGGCCGAGGTCGAAATTGGTGCCCGGCACGCCGTGGCGTTCGAAGGCGTCGCTCACCTTCTCGAACTCGTCGGAGAGGGTCTTCTCGAAGGCCTTGGCGGCGGTGTCGAGCGCGACGCGATCCTGCGGCCGCTTGGGGCCGGCCATGCTCGGCACGACCGTGCCCAGATCGAGCGTCAGGGAGGCGGTGAACACCGGGTCTTCCGACCGGCTGGTGCGATACATGCCCTGGGCCCTGGCGTATTTCTCGACCAGCTCGACACGCGCCTTGGAGCGCCCGGTAGCGTTGAGATAGGCGATCGTGTCCTTGTCGACGGGGAAGAAACCGCAGGTCGCCCCGTATTCGGGGGCCATGTTGGCGATGGTCGCCTGGTCCTCGAGCGACAGGTGATCGAGGCCGGGGCCGTAGAACTCGACGAACTTGCCGACCACGCCCTTGGCGCGCAGCATTTCCGTCACGGTCAGGACCATGTCGGTGGCGGTCACGCCGTTGGGCAGCTTGCCCGTCAGCTTGAACCCGACGACTTCCGGGATGAGCATGGAGATCGGCTGCCCGAGCATGGCCGCCTCGGCCTCGATGCCGCCCACGCCCCACCCGAGGACGGACAGGCCGTTGACCATGGTGGTGTGGCTGTCGGTGCCTACAAGCGTGTCGGGGAAAGCGACCTCGACCGTTCCCTTGTCGGTCTTTTCCTTCTTGGTCCAGACCGTCTGGGCGAGATATTCGAGGTTTACCTGGTGGCAGATGCCGGTGCCCGGCGGAACGACGCGGAAATTGTCGAAGGCCTCCGAACCCCAGCGCAGGAACTCGTAGCGCTCGCCGTTGCGCTCGTACTCGCGCTCGACATTGGCCTTGAAGGCCTTGGCGTTGCCGAAATTGTCGACCATGACCGAGTGGTCGATGACGAGGTCGACGGGGGCGAGAGGATTGATCTTCTTCGGGTTCTGGCCCATCGCCTCCATCGCCGCGCGCATGGCGGCGAGATCGACCACGGCGGGCACCCCGGTGAAGTCCTGCATCAGGACCCGCGCCGGCCGGTAGGCGATCTCGCGGGTGCTGCGGCGGCGCTTCAGCCAGGCCGCGATCGCCTTGATGTCGTCGGCGGTGACGGAGCGTCCGTCCTCGTGCCTGAGCAGGTTCTCGAGAAGGACCTTGAGCGAGAAGGGCAGGCTGGAAATGCCCTCGAGCCCGTTCTTCTCGGCCTGCTTGAGGCTGAAGTAGTCATAGGATTTGTTGCCGACCTTGAGTTTGCGCCGGCATTTGAAGCTGTCTAGCGAAGTGGCGGTGGACTTTGTCACGTTCATCCTGTTCCGTGTTTGGCCCGAGGCACGGATCGCACCGGGCGATGTTGATTGGGCTGAACGCGCCACGCAGCCTTAACCCTTCCAGCTTCCCGTCGTGTCCCCTTGGCTGCGGGGAGACCGTGCCGCATTTGCCGGGAAGCCGATGGCCGTGCGCGTCCGGACGTGATGGGCGCTTGTATAATCCGTTTTTCCGCGCCGCGCCAGTTGGTCAAAAGACGCACGGGCGGGGCTTGACGCGGAAGGCGCGTTGCCGCCCTATCGCAGACGCGGGCGGCCGTCCGCATCCTGCCCGTCGCATACGGACGACTTTTCCATGATCGAACTCTGGATCCCGGTGACCATCGCCGCAGCGTTCTTCCAGAACCTGCGCTCGGCCCTGCAGAAATATCTCAAGGGACGGCTGTCGACGGCCGGGGCGGCCTACGCGCGCTTCTTCTACGCATGGCCGCTCGCGGCCCTCTACCTGTGGGGCCTCCACAGCCTCGGCGGTTACGCCTTTCCCGAGCCCAATCTGCGCTTCCTCGTGTTTTGCGTCCTGGGCGGGGTGTCGCAGATCCTGTTCACGGCGCTGCTCCTGTGGATGTTCTCCTATCGCAACTTCGCGGTGGGCACGACATTCTCCAAGCTCGAGGTCGTCATGGTGGCGGCCCTGGGCGCGCTCATTCTCGGCGACGGACTCTCGGCCACGGCCGTGGTCGCCATCGCGCTCAGCGCCGTGGGCGTCGTCGTGCTGACGGCGGGCCAGACGGGCCTCGCGCTCGAGGCCCTCGCCGCGGGGCTCGTGGAGAAACCGACGCTGATCGGCTTCGCCTCCGCGGGGTTCCTGGGGGCCTCCGTGGTGTTCTTCCGCGGCGCCTCGCTGTCGCTCGGTCACGACGAACACGTCATGGCCGCGGCCTTTGCGCTGACCGTCGCGGTGGTCATCCAGACGGTCATCATGGGCCTCTACCTGCTCGTCCGCGAGCCCGGCGAGATCGGGCGGGTCCTCGCCAACTGGCGCTGGGCGGGCGCTGTCGGGGTGGCCGGTACGCTCGCCTCGGTCGGCTGGTTCACCGCCTTCACCCTGCAGAACGCCGCCCACGTGCGGGCGCTCGGCCAGATCGAACTGGTGTTCACCTTCCTCGCGTCGGTCTTCATCTTCCGGGAAAGCGTCAACCGCCTTGAAGCCGTCGGCATCCTGCTCGTCATCGCCGCCATCCTGCTCATCGTCCTCGCCGGGTGAGCGCCGGCGAATGTGGTGCGCAAGGCCGAGGTGCGTGGCTGGATTGCCGGGTCAAGCCCGGCAAAGACGGGGGCGGGCGGGCAGGGGTATCGGCGATCCGGTCTTGCGCATCTGCGCATGCGTGGGGGCTGTGGCTCGAGTAGAAGGCCCCGGCAGACGCCCGGATAAAGGAGCTCCTGAGATGCGGATGCGATGCCCTGCCTCCCGCGTTTCACACCTCCGAATTCCTGACGAAAGTCAGGATCCAAGGGCCGCGCTCGTATTTTGGCGAAACACGACGCGGTGTCACGGTCAGTCCGCGTGTCCGGCCCCCGCGCGGTTCATACGACCGAATTCCTGACGGAAGTCAGGATCCATGGGCCGCGCCTGCGGCTACTCGGAGTTTTGTGGCTGGATTGCCGGGTCTGGCCCGGCAAAGACGGGGGCGGGCGGGCAGAGGCATCGGCAGTCCAGTCTTCCGCATCCGCGCACGTGTGAGGCTGTGGCTCGCGCAGGAGACCCCGGCGGACGCCCGGACCAACGCCCTGCTGAGGTACGGATGAGATGCCCTGCCGCCCGCGTTTCACACCTCCGAATTCCTGACGCACGTCAGGATCCATGGACCGTGCCCGTGTTTCAGTGGGACACGGCGCGGTGTCACGTTCAGTCCGCGTGTCCGGCCCCCGCGCGGTTCATACGACCGAATTCCTGACGGTAGTCAGGATCCATGGGCCACGCCTGTGGCTACGCGGAGTTTTATGGCTGTATTGCCGGGTCAGGCCCGGCAAAGACGGGGGCGAGGGGCAGGGGCATCGGCGATCGGTCCTGGCCGTCCGGCGATGCTGGGGCGGGCGCGGCAATGAGGTGGTTCAAACAGGCGGTGAATTGCTCTAGATGTGACAGCCTTTCGTGAACGACCGGCGCGGGACATGAAACTTTCGGGCATATCGCTGACCTGCCAGCGCGGCGAGCGTACGGTCTTTTCCGGCGTATCCTTCGCGCTCGCCTCGGGCGAGGGGCTGCTGCTCACCGGTCCCAACGGGTCAGGGAAGACCAGCCTGTTGCGGCTCGTCGCCGGGCTTCTTTCCGCAGTGGAAGGCCGGCTCGAACTCGAGGGAGGATCGCCGGATCTCGCCATCGGCCAGCATGCCCATTTCATCGGCCATCTCGACGCGGTGAAGACCGCCCTGACCGTGGAGGAGAACCTGGCCTTCTGGCGGGACTTCCTGGGCGGCGGCGATGTCGGCGCGGCCCTCGACGCCTTCGGGCTGTCGCATCTCGGCGACGTGCCGGCGGGGCTCCTGTCGGCGGGCCAGAAACGGCGGCTGTCGCTCAGCCGGCTTGCGCTGGTGCCGCGGCCGATCTGGCTGCTCGACGAACCGTCGGTCTCGCTCGACCGCGAGTCCGTCGCGACGCTCGCGGGCCTGGTGTCGCGCCACGTCGCGGAGGGCGGCATGGTCGCCGCGTCGACGCACAGCGAACTCGGCATCGACTTCGCCCACAGGCTGACCTTCGGGAACGGGGGCGCGTCATGAAGCTGTTCCTGGCGCTGGTCCGCCGCGACCTGCTGCTGGCCGTCCGCCTGGGCGGCGGTGCGGGGATGGCGCTTGCCTTCCTGCTCGTCGTGGTGACGGTGGTGCCTCTGGGCATCGGCGCGGATCCGAACATGCTCCAGCGCATCGCGCCGGGAACGCTGTGGGTGGCGCTGCTGCTTGCGGTGCTGCTGTCGGCCGACCGCATTTTCCAGGCCGACTACGAGGACGGTTCGCTCGAGGTCATGCTGCTCGGCCCGTTGCCCGCGGAAATGATCGTGCTCGCCAAGACGGTCGCCCACTGGCTCAGCACCGGCGTGCCCCTGGCGCTGGCCGCGCCTCTGCTCGGCGTGCTGCTCAACCTGCCGCCGGGCGCCTTTCCCGCCCTCGTCGCGACGACCATGATCGGAGCGCCCGCGCTCAGCCTGCTGGCGGGCGTCGGGGCAGCGCTCACGGTGGGGATCCGGCGCGGCGGCCTTCTCCTGTCGGTCCTGGTCCTGCCGCTCTACGTGCCGGTGCTGATCTTCGGCGTGTCGGCCGCCAATGCCGCGATTTCCGGACCCCTGCCTTTCGGCGTGCCCGCGCTCATCCTCACCGCCCTGTCGCTTGCCGCCGTCGTCCTGTGCCCGGTCGCGGCGGCGGCCGCGCTGCGCATGCATTTCCGCTGATCCGGACCGTGCGGCAAGGTCGGGCGATAGGTCACAGGGCTTTGTATTGCCATGAACCGGCGAAAAGACTAATTCACGCCCCATGTTGAGATATGCGAACCCGACCCGCTTCATGGCGCTCTCCGGCAGGATGCTGCCGTGGTGTCTCGGGATCACGCTGGTCCTGCTGGCCGCGGGGCTCTACCTCGCCTTCTTCGAAGCCCCGCGCGACTACCAGCAGGGCGAGACGGTGCGCATCATGTTCATCCACGTGCCGTCGGCATGGATGGCGCTCTTCGTCTACTCGGTGATGGCGGTGGCCAGCGCCGTGGGCCTGATCTGGAAGCATCCCTTGGCGGACGTCGCGGCGAAGACGGCCGCGCCCATCGGCGCCTGTTTCACGTTTCTCGCCCTCTTCACCGGTTCGCTGTGGGGCAAGCCCATGTGGGGCACATGGTGGGTCTGGGACGCCCGCCTGACGTCCGTTCTGGTGCTCTTCCTGCTCTATCTCGGCTACATCGCCGTATGGCGGGCGATCGAGGAACCGGTGCTCGCCGGGCGCATCGCCGCCATCCTGGCCCTGGTGGGGTTCGTCAACGTGCCCATCATCAAGTTCTCTGTCGACTGGTGGAACTCGCTTCACCAGCCCGCGAGCGTCATGCGCCTCGACGGGCCGACCATCCACAGTTCGATCCTCGTTCCGCTGCTCGTCATGGCGGTGGGCTACACGTTTCTGTTCCTGACGCTCCATCTCGTCGCCATGCGGACCGAGATCGCCCGGCGGCGGGTGCGGACCATGCGCCTGGCGCGGGTGGAGGGCTAGGCATGGCCGGGCTCGATCCGCACTGGGGTTACGTGATCGTCTCCTACGCGGTGAGCGCGCTGGTGCTTGCCGGGCTGGCCGGCTTCATCCTGTTCGATGCGCGGCGGCAGAAACACCTCGTCGAAAGCCTGGAAGCGGATGGCGGCCCGCGGCGGCGCCGGGCATCCGGACCCGCCGGCGGAGCGGGCGCGCCGTGAGCGGGGGCGACGACGGCGTGGCGTCCCCGGACGGGCGGCGGCGGCTGGCCTTCGCCCTGGTGCCCGTCCTGGTCTTTGCCGTACTGGCCGGGTTTTTCCTAATTGCGCTCAGGAGCGGCGATCCCTCGGACATCCCCTCCGCCCTGATCGGCAAGCCGGTGCCCCGCACCGAACTCGCCGCCCTCGATGACCTGACGCGGGACGGTGCGGCCGTGCCCGGGATCGACATGGCGCTGATCACGTCGCCCGGCATCAAGGTCGTCAACGTGTGGGCGTCCTGGTGCGCGCCCTGCCGGGTCGAACATCCGCTGCTGATGAAGCTGGCGGAAAACGACGGCATCAGGATGCTCGGCATCAACTACAAGGACGAGCCGGAAAACGCCCGCCGCTTTCTCGGCGTTCTGGGCAATCCCTACGAAGCCGTCGGTGTCGACGGCACGGGGCGGACCGCCGTCGACTGGGGTGTCTACGGGGTCCCGGAAACCTTCATCGTCGACGGGCGCGGACATATCGTGCACAAGCATGTGGGTCCTCTCACCGAGGCGGTGGTCGCCGAGGATATCCTTCCCGTCATCGCGAAAGCGGCGCGCCAGCCCTGAACCGGGCGGATACCTGCAAGCGAACATAGAGGCAGGTCGTGCCCGGTCAGCTCCGTTTCGGGCGGCGGGCGGGGGCCGGAGTGGCGGCTGCGCCGCTGGCGCCGTCCCCCTCGTGCCGGTCCAGGGCTTCGGACAGTTGCCGGAGGGCCCCCAGCAGTTCCTTGCGCTGGGGCGAGGGCAGCAGGCCAAGCAGGCGCTTGTCCGCGCTGGCGGCGCCCGGCTGGGCGCTCTGCAGGGCCCGTCGGCCCGCAGCGGAGATCCTGACGGACTTGGCGCGGGCATCGTCCTTGGCGGCGCGGCGCAGGAGCAGGCCCTTGCCGATCATGCGGGCGACGAGGTCGGCCAGGGTGCTGCGATCGATTCCGGTCAGTTCGACGAGCCGGGCCTGGGAAAGGTTCTCGTTCTGGGCGACCGTCAGCAGCACGGCGAACTGGCGCTGGGTCAGGCCCCGGGGGCCGACTTCCTCGACATAGAGATCGGCGGCGAACTGGCCGGCGCGGCGCAGCAGGTGGTGTATGGACCGGTTGAGGTCCCTGATCTCGACGGCTGAACTCATGGGCGGGCGTTTCCTCGTCTGTCTTCGGCGGGCCCTGTTGGGGAGGCGGGCCCGCTCCGGCTTTTCCGCGCGTCCGACGGACCCTGGCAAGCCACGGCGCGAAAGGTGGGAAGTGAGGCTGCAATTTAATTGCAATTCCGAGGTGACACTCAAGGGTAATTTTGGACCGAAGAGTTCAATTTTTGCGGAGTGCTTGCGCCATTGCCGCGGCTGTTGCTTGATGTGGGACGAAATCCGCAAGAGAGATGGATGAAAAGCGTGGGCGACGAACGGGACACGACGGGGTTCTCGCGGCGGATTCCTGCGGGCGACACGCTCGAACGGGACGTCTGCGACACCTGCGGCTTCGTCAGCTACGAGAACCCGAAAGTGGTGGCCGGCGCCGTGGTGCGCCACGGCGAGCGCATTCTGTTGTGCCGCCGGGCCATCATGCCGAGACGGGGTTTCTGGACCTTGCCGGCGGGGTACATGGAACTCAACGAGACCACGCAGGACGCCGCTCGCCGGGAAGCTTTCGAGGAGGCGCAGGCGGACATTGGCATAGAGGCGCTGCTTGCGGTCTATTCGATCCCGCGAATAAGCCAGGTCCAGCTGATCTATCTCGCCCGCCTGCTCGACCCGGCGATTTCCGCGGGCGAGGAAAGCCTTGATGTGAGGCTTTTCCAATGGGACGAGATTCCCTGGCCGGAGCTCGCGTTCCCCAGCGTGCACTGGGCCCTGAACCAGTACCGCTCCTTGCGCGGGCGCACGGATTTCGCCCCCTTCACCAACCCTGAAGGCGAGACCGGGGACATGATGCCGGCGCGTGTTGCGTCCGCCCCGGAGTAGGGGGCGGCGTCATCGAGGCGGAAGGAGCCGGCTGTCAGGCGCCGGGCCCGGCGTCGCCGTCTTCCTCGGGCAGGGCGTGGCGCTGCAGCAGGGGCATCTGCGACAGGGCGAAGACCATGGTCAACGGCATGATGCCGAAGACCTTGAAGCTGACCCAGGTGTCGGTGGAAAAATTCCGCCAGACGATCTCGTTGAGGGCGGCGAGCACGAAGAAGAAGATCGCCCAGCGCCAGGTGAGCTGGCGCCAGCCCTCGGCGTCCAGCCGGAAGACGGAATCGAAGACAATTCTCAGGAGCGAACGGCCCATCAGGAGGCCGCCGACCAGGATGACACCGAACAGCGTGTTGACGATGGTCGGCTTGAGCTTGATGAAGAGCTCGTCGTTGAGCCAGACGGTGAGCCCGCCGAAGACGAGGACGAAGACGCCGGTCACCAGGGGAAGGGTGGCGATGTGGCGGGTGAGGGCGTAGGACACCGCCAGCGAGATCACCGTGGCCACCATGAAGGTCGCGGTGGCGGCGAAGATGCCGAACTTGGCGTTGGCGAAGAAGAAGAGCGCCAGCGGGCCGATCTCGACCACGATCTTGACGAGGGGGTGCATTTCGCGGCGCGGCGCGGCGGATGTGCCTGTTTCCATGTCAGTCCTCGAGACCCGCGACGGCGCGGGCGAACTGGTTTGCGTCGAACGGCTGGAGGTCGCCGATGCCCTCGCCGACGCCGATGGCATGGACGGGCAGGCCGAACTTCGCGGCGACGGCGACGAGAATGCCGCCGCGGGCCGTGCCGTCGAGCTTGGTCATGACGAGGCCGGTCACGCCGGCGATGGAGCGGAAGGTCTCGACCTGGTTTACGGCGTTCTGGCCCGTGGTCGCATCGAGCACGAGCAGGATGTCGTGGGGCGCGGTCTCGTCCTTCTTGCGGATCACGCGCACGACCTTTTCCAGTTCCGCCATCAGGTCGGCCTTGTTCTGGAGCCGGCCGGCGGTGTCGATGATCAGGATGTCCGCGCCCGCTTCCTTCGCCCGGTCGTAGGCGTCGTAGGCCAGCCCCGACGCGTCCGCACCCACTGCGCTCGAGATCACGGGAACGCCGACCCGTTCGCCCCACACTCCGAGCTGCTCGATCGCCGCGGCGCGGAACGTGTCCCCGGCGGCCAGCATGACCGACTTGCCGGCGGCGTGGAACTGGGCGGCGAGCTTGCCGATGGTGGTCGTCTTGCCAGATCCGTTGACCCCGACCATGAGAATGACATGGGGCTTCAGCCCCCGGTCGACATCGAGCGGAACGGTGACGGGCGCGAGCACGCCGGCGATCTCGGTCGCCATGACCTCGCGGATCTCCTGCGGCGAGATCTCCTTGTCATAGCGGGTCGAGGCGAGGGCGTCGGTGATCCGGGTCGCGGTATCGAGCCCGAGGTCGGCCTGGATGAGGATGTCCTCGAGGTCCTGCAGCGCCTCCTCGTCGAGTTTGCGCTTGGTGAAGAGCCCGGTGATCCCGCCGGTGAGGCTTTCCGAGGATCGCGCGAGACCGGACTTGAGACGGCTGAACCAGGACTTCTTCTCGCCGCCGCTTTCCGCGTCGCCGGATGGTTCCGGAGCGGATTCGGCGGGCTCGGGCACCGGTTCAGCATCGGGTTGCGTGGAGGCGTCGGCGGACGTTTCCGACGGCTTGTCCCGCCGGAAGAGCTTGCCGAAGAGGCCGGTCTTTTCTTCGCTCATATGTCGGGCCGGGCCGTGAGTTCGGTTGCTGTGCGGGTTTCGATGCGCGCGCTCACGACGTCGCCGACGGTCTGCGGCGCGTCGAACCGGACCGGCGCGAAATGTTCGCTGCGCCCGGTCGTCTCGGTTTCCATGAGAACGTTGCGGCGTGTGCCCAGGTTAGCGTCGAGATAGGCGTCGAGGGCCTCGTCGGCCCGTGCGCGCAGGCGGGCCGCGCGTTCCTTGACCACCGCGCCGTCGACCGCCGGCATGCGGGCGGCCGGGGTTCCGGGGCGGGCGGAAAACGGAAAGACGTGCAGATAGGTCAGGCCGCATTCGCCCACGAGGTCGAGGGTGTTTGCGAACATGTCCTCCGTCTCGGTCGGGAAGCCGGCGATGAGGTCTGCGCCGAAGACCATGTCGGGACGCAGGGCGCGCACGTCCTCGCAGAAGCGGATCGTGTCGGCCCGCAGGTGACGTCGCTTCATGCGCTTCAGGGTGAGGTCGTCGCCCGCCTGCACCGAAAGATGAAGGTGCGGCATGAGGCGCTTCTCGTCGGCGATGGCGGCCATCAGGTCGTCGTCGGTCTCGATGGAATCGATGGACGATATGCGCAGCCGCTCCAGTTGCGGCACGCGGGCAAGCACGCTTCGTGTGAGCCGGCCAAGGGTCCAGTCTCCCGGCAGGTCGGCGCCGTAGGCGGTGATGTCGACGCCGGTGAGCACGACCTCGCGGTAACCGTTCTCGACCAGCCGTTCGATCTGGCGCACGACGTCGCCGGCGGGCACGGAACGCGAGTTGCCGCGGCCATAGGGGATGATGCAGAAGGTGCAGCGATGGTTGCAGCCGTTCTGGATCTGCACGAAGGCGCGGGCGCGGGCCTGGAAACCGTCGATCAGGTGGCCGGCCGTCTCCGTCACCGACATGATGTCGTTGACGCGGACCTTTTCCTCGCCCGACAGGCCGAAGTCCGGCACCCGCCAGCTTTCCGCCTTGAGCTTTTCGTCGTTGCCGAGCACCACGTCCACCTCGTCCATGGCGGCGAACGCGTCCGGGTCGACCTGTGCCGCACAGCCGGTGACGATGATGCGGGCGTCGGGGTTCCGGCGGCGCGCGCGGCGGATCGCCTGGCGGGCCTGGCGGGTCGCTTCCGCGGTCACCGCGCAGGTGTTGAAGACGATGGCGTCGTCCAGGCCGCCGGCCTGGGCGTGGTCGCGCATCACCTCGGATTCGTAGGCATTGAGCCGGCAGCCGAAGGTGACGATCTCGGGTCCGCTCATGACGCCACCTGCTTCCAGGTCGCCGGGTCCAGCAGGCCCTCGAAATCATAGGACACGGGCCCGGTCATCAGCACGTGGCTGTCGCTCTCGCGCCACTCGATGACCAGCGGGCCGCCGGGCAGGGTCACGGTCACGACCCGGTCGGTGAGCCGCTTGCGCACGCCGGCGACGCCCGTGGCGCAGGCGGCGGTGCCGCAGGCGCGGGTCAGGCCCACGCCGCGCTCCCAGGTCCGGAGCGTCACGGCGTCGCGCGCCGTCGCTTTCGCGAGCGAGATGTTCGCGCGTTCGGGGAACATCGGGTGGTATTCGAGGATCGGCCCGATGCGTCCGAGGTCGTGGGCATCGAGGTCGTCCACCCAGAAGATGCAGTGGGGATTGCCGACATTGACGACGCTCGGGCTGTGCAGCACCGGGTTGTCGATCGGCCCCACCTGCAGTTCGATGTAGCGGGTGTCCATCTCTTCGGCGATCGGGATCTCGTGCCAGGCCAGCCTGGGCGGGCCGATGTCGACCGTCACCTGGCCGTCGGGCCGCAAGGTGCAGCGGAGCAGACCGGCATTGGTCTCGACCACGAGCTCGTCACGGCTTTCCGCCCGGCCAACCAGGTCGGCGATGCAGCGCGTGGCGTTGCCACAGGCCCCCACCTCGCCCCCGTCATTGTTGCGGATGCGCATGAAAAGATCGGCGTTTTCAGACGGTTCGAGGATGATAAGCTGGTCGCAACCGACACCGTTCGCGCGGTCGGCGATGGTGCGCGCCTCGTCGTCGCCGATCCCGAGTTCGCGCATGCGCGCGTCGAGCACGACGAAGTCGTTTCCGAGGCCGTTCATCTTGCGGAACGGTATGCTGTCGCCGGTGTGGTCCATGATGGGCGTTATATGGCGAGAATTGGCCGAAAGACCAGAGTTTTCGTAGATGCGGCTCCGAGACCCGGAGGCAGCCCGAAAGACAAAGGAACAAAACCATGTGGCCGGACACAAGACTGATCGATCTGCTGGAGATCGAGCACCCGATCATCCAGGCCCCGATGCTCGGCTCCGCCCACCCGGCGCTTGCGGCCTGCGTGAGCAATGCGGGCGGCCTCGGCTCGGTGGCCTGCGGCGAGTTGCCGGCAGCGGACGTGCGCGCGCTCGCCGAGGAGATGGGCGGCCTGTCGAACCGGCCCTTCTCGATGAATTTCTTCGTGCGCAACCAGTTGCCGTCGGCCGGACCCGACGCGATGGCGACCGCACGGCAAATGCTTCAGCCGTTCTACGACGACCTGGGGCTTGGCACCGTTCCCGAAGAACTGCCGGAGCCGACCCTCGGCTTCACCATGGAAAAGGCCGAACTCGTCGCCGAACTCCGGCCCGCGGTCGTCAGTTTCCATTTCGGCATGCCGGACTCGGCTTCCGTTGCGCTGCTCAGGGACGCTGGCATCGTGCTGATGTGTTCCGCCACCACCGTCGCGGAGGCGCGGTCTCTCGAAGCAGCCGGCGTCGACGTGATCATCGCGCAGGGCTGGGAAGCCGGCGGGCACCGCGGATCCCACGCGCCAAACCTGCCGGGCGACGGCGTGGGCACGCTTGCGCTGGTGCCCCAGGTGGCGGACGCGGTCTCGGTGCCCGTGGTCGCCGCCGGCGGCATCGGCGACGGGCGCGGGATCGCCGCGGCGTTCGCGCTGGGGGCGAGCGGCGTGCAGATCGGGACGGGCTTCCTCAGCTGCCCGGAGGCCTCCACGGACGGCGCCCGGCGGGACCTGCTTGCGAGTGCAAGCGATGCGGACACGATGGTGACGGATGCGGTCAGCGGCCGTTGCGCGCGGGGCGCGCGAAGCCGGTTTGCGGAGACGCTGGCACCGGTGGCGGGCCGCCTGCCCGACTTCCCGTTGCTCTACGGCCTGACGCGGCCGCTGCTGGATGCGGCCGCGGCGCAGGAAAGCGACGCGGTCTCGTTCCTTCTCTACGGCCAGTCCGCGGCCCTCAACCGTGCGCTTCCGGCGCAGGACCTGGTGGAACGGCTGGTGGAGGAGGCGCGGGACGTGTTCGGACGGCTTGCGTCCTGAGAACCGCCAGAATTGCGGTGTTTCGGCGGACTCGCTAGACTGCCTTGCCCTCTCTTTGACGAGAATGACGATGCGCCTGACGGGATTGAAAGCGTCCTGCATCGTCCCGGAAGGAGGAAGAGCCGATGCGTACGCTCATCGCAGCCGTCGTACTGTCCCTTTTGTTCAACCTGGCTCCGTCGCGGGCAAAGGCCCAGAGCCTGGTCGCCGTCCTTGAACATGCCGGCGTGAGCTTTGTCCAAGGCTTCGACATGATCGTCACCGGTGTCGGCCGTCATGCCTGGGAAATGGCCAGACGGGATCCAGATCTTGCGCTCAAGCTGCACACGGCCGCCGAAGGATCCCGGATCGTCATCGAGGACATCCTGCGAAACAATCCGCAGTTGCGGCAGGCCGTTGCGAGACGGGTTCATTATCTTGCGCACAATCTCGGGCTGCGCGGACCGAGGCTGGCGCAGGCGCTGCGGAACGGCCGGACCTACCGGGGTCTGAGGGCCGGCAGCGTCAATCCGGCCGCCCTTGCAAAGGTCATGGTCGTCGCGGCGACGGCGGCGGTCACTTACAGGGCGGGCCGTTCCGTCGGGTCGGAACTCCTGCGGATCACCCAGTCCCATGCCAATTCGGCGGAAGCCGAGGCCTATGCGGGCCGTCTGAACGCCATGATCACCAAGATCAGGGACGGGACCTTCCGTTTCTGCAGAAACATCCCGTTTTCGCAGGCTGCACAGATCCTGCGGCGAAATATGCAATCGCCACCCTACAAGCCCTATCGCAACCTGCTTTGCACACGGACGTCCTCAACGGCCTCGGCGGGTTCCCCGTCGCTCCGGTCAGGGCGTTACGGCTGTTCGGGCGGTTTCAGCCGCGTCGTCCTGAGGGCGCGCGGCGGAGTTGCCCGGGGGACCTATTCGTCGACCTACAACAAGAAGAAGCCCGGCTCGATCGTTCTCGACGTGCCGAAACGCAACGGCACGTGGAGCGAAAACGCGGTCGGGAGGAAAGGGCGCATCACCGATCTGCGCCTGACCGCGAATGGCGGCTTCGAGGCGAACTGGTTCGTGCTCAGGTCAAGCCCGGGGCGCTACAGGAACACGAAACTGCCGGTGACCAGCGGCCGGTTTAGCTGCCGGTTCGTGTCCGGCCTGTGAGCGTCGCGGCCGCCGAGGCCACCGCCTTAGACTGCCCAATTCATGCTCTGTAGTCAGATTGGCCCCTTTGGCTAGCTCATACCAAATTTGGTTGTGAAATGCACATACGCATAAATTAGTGTATAATTTTCATCAATATTTCCGATTTACTCTATCTCTCTTCGAAATTTAGCGGCAATATCCAGAAGTTTTTTCTGTTTGTTTATGTTGATTTTGATTTGTTCTCTGTCTTTTTCTTCTCTGGGTAGGTCCAAAAATTCCCAGAATTCCTGCTCAGAAGAGAAAGACAATCCATTCCAAATATAATACTCGATGAATGGGCCCAAAAATTGCAATATCAAATACGCGAAATTCTCATACTCGTCAATTCCTATCGCATTTCCGTGAGTTAATTTATTCCTTATCTGATACAAATATTTACCATAAATTTTGTACTCTAGTGAACTTTCATAAATCTTGGATACTCTATCGATCTTCTTTTCAGTTTTTTCGTTCTCGGGCCCGGCGACAGTCTCAAATAGTCGCCAACCGTCCAGAAACGCCTTTTCCAGATTGGGGTTCGCGAAAGCTTTGTAGTATTGTGCCGTCGCAACTCGGCATTTTTCACGCCATGGAGAACGCGATGCATGTTGAGCGAGACGATTGTAGCGTCTTGACCACGCGTCAGTTTTTTTCTCCGGCAGTTTGGGGGCCTTAGAAACATCGACCCAATCTTCGTACCAAAAACCATCATGAGTAAGACTGCCGTCCTCAAAATGTGTGGTAGTGTGAGGCGCAATAAGAACATTTGATACCGGGTGTTTTCCATCTATCCCAGAGGAACGTCGCCACAGCGTGTTTTTGTCTATGGCCAAATTTACAAGTCCCAGAATGCTGTAGATTGCTTCGGATGCTTGTTCATTGGCATCTTCGGGGCTGCTGGCGTGTACGCGAGCAAGGCATATCGCGCATTCATCTAATTTCTCTGATATTTCACTCGTAAAGAAGCTTCGCAAATGCCACTGTTTCCTTTGGCTAGTCCGGTTCTCAAAAATCCGCTTAAAAATTTTTGTGTTTTTTGACGGTGAAAAATTAACAAAAACATTATTTATACGTCGTTTACCAAATAAAAAATCTGGTTTATTCCAAACAGGAAAAGCAATCCTATATAAAATCTTTGTTGAATTTGCATTATTTATATTTTTGTATATTTCTTTTGACAGGTTTTCTATTGTTAGCGTGCCATTGGTATTGTTTGAAAATATTGATTTTCTCAGTATTTTTCTTTTAAATGCTTCAGTTTCCGTTTCTATATTGATAGCTGAAGTTAATATCATTATGCAATATTCTGTAAACGCGAGATCGTTTTTTATTGTTACTTTATTATCTATAACAAATCTGTTACGATTTATAATTTCAAGAATTTTTCTAATCTCGTTTTCCGTGAACGTTTTTTTCCAAATGCTCATCTGTCTCAACTTTTTATCGTCTTATAAACGTCCGAAAAATAGTATTACTACTACTTCAATGGGGCTAGGTTTTTGTGTTCCATTTGACGAATAGCGAATAATTCCCGGTTCTTTTTCCTGTCTATCGATACTTTGTATGCCGGAACATAATTGCCGTTAAGCGCATCATCTGGGTGTTTGCGACGAACGCATGGGTTGGTCCGTCAGATATGGTCTCTTATTGACACCGCGCGCCCTTGCGCGTATCACAGCGGCCATTCTGCTAAGGCGCAAAACGTCTAGCCGCCGCCTGGCCCGAGAGCCAAGGGGGTCAACACCCGTCAGCGAAGGTTCGCCCGCGGGTGCGTTTTGCGTTGGGCGGCAAGGCACGTAAACCACGGATCGCGACACACGCATGTTCGATTCACTCTCAGATCGCCTCTCCGGCATATTCGACGCGCTGACACGGCGCGGCGCGCTGACGGAGTCCGACGTGAACACCGCCATGCGCGAGGTGCGCCGGGCGCTGATCGAGGCGGACGTGGCGCTCGAGGTGGTCAAGGAATTCGTCGAGACGGTGCGGGAGCGTGCCGTCGGCCAGGAGGTCATCAAGTCGGTGACGCCGGGCCAGATGGTCATCAAGATCGTCAGCGACCAGCTCGCCGAAACACTGGGGTCGGACGCCTCCGACATCGATCTCAACGCGCCGTCGCCCGTGGCCATCATGATGGTGGGCCTGCAGGGCTCGGGCAAGACGACAAGCACGGCGAAGATCGCCAAGCGGCTGACCGAGCGCGAGAAGCGGAAGGTCCTGATGGCCTCGCTCGACGTGCGCCGGCCCGCCGCCCAGGAACAGCTCAGGGTACTGGGCGAGCAGACCGGCGTCGCGACCCTGCCGATCGTCGCCGGCCAGATGCCGGTCGACATCGCGCGCCGGGCCATGGAGGCCGCGCGGCTGGGCGGCTACGACGTCGTCATGCTCGACACCGCCGGCCGGCTGCATATCGACGACGAGCTGATGCGCGAGACCGAGCAGGTCCGCGACGTGGCGAAACCGCACGAGACCCTGCTGGTCGCCGACGCGCTGACCGGACAGGACGCGGTCAATGTCGCCAAGTCCTTCGACGGCCGCATCGGGGTCACCGGCATCGTGCTGACCCGCGTGGACGGCGACGGCCGCGGTGGCGCGGCCCTGTCCATGCGCGCGGTCACCGGCAAGCCGATCAAGCTCATCGGGACCGGCGAGAAGATCGACGCGCTCGAAGGCTTCCATCCCGAACGCATCGCCAACCGCATTCTCGGCATGGGCGACGTCGTCGGTCTGGTGGAGAAGGCCGCGGAGACGATCGACGCCGAAAAGGCGAACCGGATCGCCAAGAAGATGCAGAAGGGCACGTTCGACCTGGAAGACCTGGCCGAACAGCTTGCCCAGATGCAGAGGATCGGCGGCATGGGTGGCGTTCTGGGCATGCTGCCGGGCATCGGCAAGGTCAAGAAGC
Source organism: Hyphomicrobiales bacterium (assembly GCA_965227875.1). Classification (GTDB taxonomy): domain Bacteria; phylum Pseudomonadota; class Alphaproteobacteria; order Rhizobiales; family JAJFHC01. The sequence goes on along the minus strand of OZ245783.1, from coordinate 1,843,727 downwards.
AGATCGCGGACTCCAACATCGACGACAGCGTGTTCAAACACCAGGCCGCGATCATCAGTTCCATGACGCGCAAGGAACGGCGCAACCCGAAAGTGCTCAACGCTTCGCGCAAGAAGCGGGTGGCGGCCGGCTCCGGCACCAGCGTGCAGGAGATCAACAAGCTCCTGAAGATGCACCGCCAGATGGCCGACATGATGAAGAAGCTCGGCAAGCGCAAGGGCGGTCTCGCGGGCCTCTTCGGCGGCGGCGCGCCGGCCATGCCGGACATGGCGGCGGGCGACATGCCGCCCGCGGGCGAACTCCCGCCGATGCCGCCGGGCGGCCTTCCGGGCCTCGGCGGCCCCGGTGCGCCGGGCGGACTTCCCGGTCTCGGCGGCGGCATGCCGAAGGGACTGCCAGGGTTCAAGGTCAAGAAGAAATAGCGACAGGACATGCGGCAGGCGCCGGCGTTCGCGCATCGCCTGCCGGAACAGACAACCGACATCAGAGACTTCAGGAGAAAGCATCGAAATGGCACTCAAGATCAGACTGGCCCGGGGCGGGGCGAAGAAGCGTCCGTATTACCGCATCGTCGTCGCAGACTCGCGCATGCCGCGCGACGGCCGCTTCATCGAGAAGGTGGGCTCCTACAACCCGCTTCTTCCGCGCGACTCGGAAAACCGGGTAACGCTGAACGAGGACCGTATCCGTCACTGGATCGGCCACGGCGCACGCCCGACCGACCGGGTCAACCGTTTCCTCGACGCCGCGGGCATCATGAAGCGGGATCCGCGCAACAATCCGAAGAAGGCGTTGCCGGGCAAGAAGGCGCAGGAGCGCATCGAGGAAGCGCGCCAGGCCGAGGAAGACGCCAAGGCTGCCGCCGCCGAAGCCGCGGCCGCTCCGGAAGAGGCAGCGGACGCCGGCGCTGAAGAGGCCGCAGCGGCCGAATCCTGATCGCCGCGGCGATGGACGGCGCCGACCGCGTCTGCCTCTGCGCCGTGACCGGCGCACACGGCATCGGCGGCGAGGTGAGGCTGAAGGCCTTTACCGAAGATCCGGCCGACGTGGGCGCCTACGGACCGCTTTCGAGCGAGGACGGGCAACGGTCGTTCAGGGTCGGCAAGGTCAGGGTGTCCGGCGGCAAGGTCGTCGCCCGGTTGTCCGGCGTGGATGACCGCACCGCGGCAGAGGCCCTGAAGGGCATGCGGCTCTATGTGGCGCGCACGGCCCTTCCGGACCCGGACGAGGAGGAATGGTATCACGCCGACCTCCTCGGGCTGGCGTGCCGGACAGCGGACGGGACGCCGGCGGGCACGATAAGAGCGGTTCACGATTTCGGCGCGGGCGACGTGCTCGAGATCGCGGACCGGGACGACGGGGACACGCTTTTCCTGCCCTTTACGCAGGCCTGCGTGCCCGAGGTGAACGTGAAAGGCGGGTGGATCGTGATCGAACTGCCCGTGGTGGACGAAGGAGACAAGGACGAGGACAGCGCCGCGGAACGCGGCCGGGGGACAGGCGGATCATGACGGCGGACCGGGCGGATCGGCCCTGGCGCGCGACAGTGGTCACCATCCTGCCGGACATGTTCCCCGGACCGCTTGGCCAGAGCCTCAGCGGCAAGGGGCTCGACACCGGGCTGTGGACGCTGGAAACGGTGGACATTCGCGACTTTGCGCGCGATAAACACCGCTCCGTAGACGACACGCCGGCGGGCGGCGGCCCCGGAATGGTGCTGAGGGCCGACATCGTCGATGCGGCGCTCGAGGCAGCAACGGCAGGCACGGACGACAGACCGCTGATCTATCTGTCGCCGCGCGGCGCGCCACTCACCCAGGAGCGGGTGAGACGGCTGAGCGACGGGCCCGGTGCGGTGCTGCTGTGCGGACGGTTCGAAGGTGTCGACGAGCGCGTGCTCGAGGCGCGGCGGGCCGAGGAGATCAGCCTCGGCGATTTCGTGCTGTCCGGCGGCGAGATCGCTGCCATGGCGGTGATCGACGCGGCTGTGAGGCTGCTGCCGGGCGTGATGGGAAAGATCGCGTCGGGCGAGGACGAGAGTTTCGAGGGCGGGTTGCTGGAATACCCGCATTACACACGGCCGAGGGTCTGGCAGGGACGCGAGATACCCGAGGTGCTGACATCCGGCGATCACGGCAGGATCGCCCGGTGGCGCAGGCAGAAGGCCGAGGAGACGACCCGGCTTCGCCGGCCGGACCTGTGGCGGCGCCACGGCGCGCCCGGCGGCGGGGACGGAGAAGAGGATTGAGCGCCGCGAGAGCGGCGAACGGGAACAGAAGGACAACCCCGCGGGGCGTCGCGCCCTGCGGACCAGTATCGAGGAAAGGTTCGAGAGCCATGAACATCATCGAAGAAATCGAAAAGGAACAGGCCGAAACGATTGCCGGCCAGCGTCCGGTCCCGGAATTCGCCCCGGGCGACACGGTGCAGGTCAACGTGAAGGTGCGCGAAGGACAGCGCGAGCGCGTGCAGGCCTATGAAGGCGTGTGCATCGCCCGTGCGGGGTCGGGCCTGAACGAAAACTTCACGGTGCGCAAGATTTCCTACGGCGAAGGCGTGGAGCGCGTCTTCCCCGTGTACAGCCCGCTGATCGACTCGATCAAGCTGGTGCGCCGTGGCCGCGTGCGCCGCGCGAAGCTCTATTACCTGCGCGAACGCCGCGGCAAGTCCGCCCGTATCGCCGAAAAGCAGGATTTCAAGGCAAAGAAGACCGAAAAGGCCGAAGGCTGAGGCGCCTTCGGCACAGTATGGAGACATGGCCATGGCGGCGCCGACGACGCTTTACGACAAGATCTGGAACGATCACCTGGTCGAAACCCAGGAAGACGGGACCTGCCTGATCTATATCGACCGCCATCTCGTGCACGAGGTGACGAGCCCGCAAGCGTTCGAGGGCCTGCGCATGGCCGGCCGCAAGGTCCGCGCGCCGTCCAAGACCATGGCCGTGGCCGACCACAACGTGCCGACGACGGACCGCAGCAAGGGCATCGACGATCCGGAATCGCGCATCCAGGTGGAAACCCTGGAGCAGAATTGCCGCGACTTCGGCGTGCCCTATTTCGATACTTCCGACAGGCGCCAGGGCATCGTCCACATCATCGGACCGGAACAGGGCTTCACCCTGCCGGGCACGACCATCGTCTGCGGCGACAGCCACACCTCCACCCACGGTGCCTTCGGGGCGCTGGCCCACGGCATCGGCACCTCGGAAGTCGAGCATGTGCTCGCCACCCAGACGCTGATCCAGCGCAAGGCGAAGAACATGCGCATCGAGGTCAACGGCGAGTTGCATGACGGGGTGACGGCAAAGGATATCATCCTCGCCATCATCGGCCAGATCGGGACGGCCGGCGGCACCGGGCACGTCATGGAATACACCGGCGACGCGATCCGGGCGTTGTCGATGGAAGGCCGCATGACGGTCTGCAACATGTCGATCGAGGGCGGCGCGCGCGCCGGCCTGATCGCGCCCGACGAGAAGACCTTCGCCTATATCGCGGACCGGCCCATGGCCCCCAAGGGCGAGGACTGGGATCGCGCGGTGGCCTACTGGGAAACCCTGCGGTCGGACGACGACGCCGAATTCGACAAGGTGGTCACGCTCGATGCCGGCAACCTGCCGCCCATCGTCACCTGGGGCACGAGCCCGGAAGACGTCATCACCATCGACGGCCGCATTCCCGACCCGTCCGACGCCGCCGACGACGGCAAGCGCCAGGCGATCGAGCGCTCGCTGGCCTACATGGGCCTGACGCCGGGCACGCCGATCAAGGAGATCCCGGTCGACCGTGTCTTCATCGGCTCGTGCACCAATGGCCGGATCGAGGACCTGCGGGCGGTGGCCGCGGTGGCCAAGGGCCGCAAGGTGGCGGAAAGCGTGCATGCGATGGTGGTTCCGGGTTCCGGCATCGTCAAGGAACAGGCGGAGGCCGAAGGTCTCGACAAGATCCTCGTGGAGGCCGGTTTCGACTGGCGCGAGCCGGGGTGCTCCATGTGCCTGGCGATGAACGCCGACAAGCTGTCGCCGGGCGAACGCTGCGCGTCGACCTCGAACCGCAATTTCGAGGGCCGGCAGGGCCGCGGCGGACGCACCCATCTGGTCAGCCCGGCCATGGCCGCGGGCGCCGCGATCGCGGGGCGTTTCGTCGACGTGCGCGAACTGGGCCACAACGGCTGAGGCCGGAAAGGACGAGGGTAGCATGGACAAGTTCGATACACTGACCGGCGTCGCCGCGCCGCTGGACATGATCAATGTCGACACCGACATGATCATCCCCAAGCAGTTCCTCAAGACCATCAAGCGCACCGGTCTCGGCAAGAACCTCTTCGACGAGATGCGCTACACGACCGAAGGCGAGGAAATCGACAGCTTCGTGCTCAACAAGCCAGCCTACCGGAACGCGAAGATCCTCGTGGCGGGCGACAATTTCGGCTGCGGCTCGAGCCGCGAGCACGCGCCCTGGGCGCTGCTCGATTTCGGCATCCGGTGCGTGATCTCGACGAGCTTCGCCGACATCTTCTACAACAACTGCTTCAAGAACGGCATCCTGCCCATCGTGCTGCCGCAGGAAGATGTCGACAAGCTCATGGAAGACGCCGAGCGCGGCGCCAACGCGACGGTCACGGTGGACCTGGAAAACCAGGAAATCACCGGCCCGGACGGCGGAAAGATCTCCTTCGACATCGATCCCTTCCGCAAGCATTGCCTGCTGGAAGGCCTCGACGATGTGGGCCTGACCATGCAGAAGGCCTCCTCCATCGAAACCTACGAAGCCAAAGCCGCCGAAAACCGCCCCTGGGCCTGACCCGGCACCGGCCCCCGGGACACCGGGCAACGAAGCCTCTCCGAAACCGAAATCCTGACGAAAGTCAGGATCCAGCTCCCGGCCGCTGTGGACGCCTCTGGATGCCCGCATACGCGGGCAATTCGGGATGTGCGTGTGAGGAGGGAGCTCGATCCGGGAGCCATGCTCGATCACCTGGACCGGCGGGAGCGAGACGACTCCGCCTTGCGTGGATGTTCGTTCGCCCAACGCACCATTTTGCGCGAGCGTCACCCACATCTTCCACCGTTTCGAGTGGACATCCGTCCGCCCCACCACTCCAGCGTGCGCGGGCCTGACCCGCGCATCCAGCGGCGAACTGCGGCGCCTGCGGCTGGATTGCCGGGGCAGGCCCTGCAAAGACGGAAGTATCGGGCAAAGAGCGGTGGACCATCCCCACGATCGAAATCCTGACGAAAGTCAGGATCCAGCGTCGACTTCGTCATGTGCGGCCCTGGATGCCCGCGTGCGCGGGCAATTCGGGAGGCGTGTGAGGAGGGAGCTCGATCCGGGAGTGCCGGTCGATCACCTGGACCAGAGAGCGCGAGACGACTCCGCGTTGCGTGGTTGTTCGTTCGCCCAACGCACCATTTTGCGCGAGCGTCACCCACATCTCCCACCGTTTCGAGTGGATATCCGTCCGCCCCAACACACCGTCGTGCGCGGGCTCGACCCGCGCATCCAGCGGCGAGTTGCGGCGTCTGCGGCTGGATGGGCCGGAGCAGGGCCGGCAAAGACGGGAGTATCGGGCAAAGAGCGGTGGACAATCCCCACGATCGAAATCCTGACGAAAGTCAGGATCCAGCGTCGATTCCGTCCAATGCGGCCCTGGATGCCCGCGTGCGCGGGCAATTCGGGATGTGCGTGACGAGGGACCTCGATCCGGCAGTGCAGGTCGATCACTTGGACCGCCGGGTGCGAGACGACTCCGCCTTGCGTGGATGTTCGTTCGCCCAAAACACCATTCTGCGCGAGCATCACCCACATCCCCCACCATTTCGAGTGGACATCCGTCCGCCCCAACACACCGTCGTGCGCGGGCTCGACCCGCGCATCCAGCGGCGAGCTGCGGTGCCGGCGGCTGGATTGCCGGGTCAGGCCCGGCAAAGACGGAAGTATCGGGCAAAGAGCGGCGGACACTCCCCACGACCGAAATCCTGACGCAAGTCAGGATCCAGTGCGGCGGGGGCCGTGATTGCGGGGGCGGTGTCAGTCGAGGGTGATGGAGGTTTCGCGGCTGTGGATGATGCGGCCGTTGCGCAGGACGGCGGCGCGGATGCGGTAGGGGCCCGCCGGCCAGCCTGCCTGGGGACGCTTCTTGCCCAGCGATTGGATGTACTGGGCCCGGTTGCGGTCGAGCACGATCTCGCGGTGTACGCGCAGGCTCTCCGTCGGGCCGTGGAAGGCCAGCCGGAGCCGGTCGCCCTTGCGCCCGTTGACGATCCACAGCCAGCCGACGAGGGAGGGCCAGCCGGCGACCCGTGCGGGGTCGGCGGGCGGCAGGGTTTCGAGCGCGTCGGAAGACAACGGCGTGCGGGCAAAGCCGAGGCCCGCGATGCGGTCGCCCGGATGGTCGAGCAGCGAGGCCGCGCCGGCATCCCAGAGACCCTTGGCGCCCGGTTTCGAAGAACACGCGCCGTCGGGCATGCGCGCGGTAAACGGGTCGATGGTCCGGCCGTCCCGGCGCACCGCGAGATGGACATGGGCAAAGGCGGCGTCGCCGGAATAGCCGACGAGCCCGATCTGCGTGCCCGCGGCGATCCGGTCGCCGGGGGATACCGTGACGGATCCGCGGCGCAGGTGGCAGTACTGGGTCTGCCAGCCCCCGCCGTGGTCCAGGAGCACGCCGTTGCCGCATTCCCGGCCGGACAGCGCCCGGCGGTCGTCGTCGGTCCGCACGATCCGGTCCGGCTCGCCGTCACGGACCGCCTGCACGGCGCCCGTCGCGGCCGCGAGAACGGGAACGCCCTCTTGCGCATCGGCGATCCTTACCCGGAAGTCGGTGCCCTTGTGGCCGTCATAGGTGGCCGTGCCGCACATGTGGTCCTGGTGTCCGCGGCCGGGATCGGTGTCGACATACTGCTGGATGAAACAGGTCTCGCCATAGGCGCAGGCGACCGGCAGCCCGAGACGCGGACCGTCGGCCGCCGCGGCCTGGCCGGTCGCAAGGCCGGCCGCAAGGCAGGTGACGGCCAGCAGGACCGCGAACCGGGTCCGCCGCAGACCTTTCCCTTGCCTTGGCGGGCCGGCAAAGCTATGCAACGGGCGGGACGCGCCGACCGGCGCCGAATTCAACTCATCCGGACAGTTCATCATGGCAAACTACGATCTTCTTCTGCTTCCAGGCGACGGTATCGGCCCCGAGGTCATGGGGGAAGTGAAACGCATCATAGGCTGGATCAACGCCCGCGGCGGCCACACGTTCTCGACGGAAGACGATCTCGTCGGCGGCTGCGCCTACGATGCGCACGGCCAGGCGGTGTCCGATGCGACCGTCGACAAGGCGCTGGCCGCGGACGCCGTGGTTCTGGGCGCGGTGGGCGGCCCGAAGTGGGACGGTGTCGGCTACGACGTGCGCCCGGAGGCGGGCCTCCTGCGCCTGCGCAAGGACCTCGCCCTTTTCGCCAATCTCCGCCCGGCAATCTGCTTCGACGCGCTGGCGGACGCCTCCTCGCTCAAGCGCGAGCTGATCGAGGGGCTCGACATCATGATCGTCCGCGAGCTCACCGGCGGGGTCTATTTCGGCGAGCCGCGCGGCATCACCGACCTCGGCAACGGTCAGCGCCGCGGCATCAACACCCAAGTCTACGACACGTTCGAGATCGAACGGGTGGCGCGGGTGGCCTTCGATCTCGCCCGCAAGCGCGACAATCGCGTGACCTCGGTCGAGAAGCGCAACGTCATGGAGTCCGGGCTGCTGTGGAACGAGGACGTCACCGCATTGCACGCACGGGAGTATTCCGACGTCACCCTCGACCACATGCTGGCGGACAATTGCGGCATGCAGCTCGTGCGCAATCCCAAGCAGTTCGACGTGCTCGTCACCGACAATCTGTTCGGCGACATGCTGTCCGACGTCGCCGCCATGCTTACCGGTTCGCTCGGCATGCTGCCCTCGGCCTCGCTCGGGGAAGCCGACAAGGACGGCAAGCGCAAGGCGCTCTACGAGCCGGTCCACGGTTCCGCGCCGGACATCACCGGAAAGGGGCTCGCCAACCCGATCGCCACGATCCTGAGCTTCAGCATGGCGCTGCGCTATTCCTTCGACATGGGGACGGAGGCCGACATGGTCGACGGCGCCATCGAACGGGTTCTGGCGAGCGGCAAGCGCACGGCGGACATTGCCCAGTCCGGCCAGTCGCATATCTCGACGACGGAGATGGGCGACGCGATTATCGCGGAGCTTGACGCCGCCGCCTGACGGCACGTCAGGCTTCAGGCTCCACACCGGCGCGGTCCAGTTCCGTCGCGAGCCTGCCGCCGATCCAAAGCGCGAACATGCGGAAGTCGCTCACCAGTGACCAGACCGGGTGGGTGAAGGTCGCCGGGCGGTTACGCTCGACGAAGGCGTGACCGATCCAGGCGAACGCGTATCCCGAGACGATGGCGGCGAGAATGAGCCAGAGGCTCAGCGTCACGATCCCCATCACCAGAAGCACGATCGCCAGCGCCGTTCCGAAGAAATGCAGGTTGCGGGTGGCCGGTCTGCCATGTTCACGCAGGTAGTGCGGCCAGAACTCCTCGTATGTGTCGAAGCGTTCGCTCGTCATCTCCCGATTAAGGCGGAATTTACCCGCGGGCGCCAGTGTCGAGGCATCACCAATGTCACATCGGCCGGAGGCGAAGACGGTGAACCTGCGCTTTTTCGAGACACCGGGCGGCGAACTGCCCGGCGGTGTCGCCAAGAGATATGACGTGTACGACGGCGAAGGCGCGGACTGGTTGTATCGCTGCGACTTCGCGCGGTCGAACCGCTCGGGCGCCTGCAGGCTTGCGTCTGCCTCGGGCGGGGCGGTCTCGCTCATGCCGGAGCGCAAGCTTCTCAACAAGCGATGGTTGATCGGTGGTGACGAAGACGATCGCCTCGGCGAAATCCGTGCCGATGGCGGCTGGATCGGGTGCGACGGCGCCGGCGGGGAACGGGTCCGCCTCGGCGATCCGCGGTCGCTGCCGGCGAAAATGCTCGACGGTCTCGGGGATTTTCCCGATTCCTATGTCTATTCGACGGCGGGCGGCGTGACCGGCAGCATCTCGCGGGAGGTCCGTCCCGGCCGCGAACCCAGCGGCGGCATGTTCGGAAAGCTCAAGTCGCTTGTCGTGCCGCGCGACTGGGTGGCGCGCTTCGCACAGGCGCCGGATGCCGCGGACGTTCTCGTCATTGTCTGCGCGACACTGCTGCTTCTCGACATCACCGTCCCCATGGACCGGTCGCGATAGCGCCGGCATTCGCGGGTCGAGCCGCGAATTCTTGCTTTTTCGGGCATTTCCGCGTAAGTCAACGCCCGCGCGCACCGGCATGGGCCGGGTTAGCGCTGCATTCTCAAAACAGGAAACGGAGACATGAGTTACAAGGTCGCTGTGGTCGGCGCCACGGGCAACGTGGGCCGCGAAATGCTGAACATCCTGTCGGAGCGGGAGTTTCCCGCGAGCGAAGTCGTGGCGCTTGCGTCGCGGAAAAGCGTCGGCAAAGAGGTTTCCTACGGCGACACTACACTCAAGGTCAAAGCGCTGGAGACTTACGATTTCACCGGCACAGATCTGGCGCTGTTTTCCGCGGGCTCGGGCGTTTCCAAGGAGTACGGCCCGAAAGTCGGCGAGACCGGCTGCATCGTCATCGACAATTCGTCCCAGTTCCGCATGAGCCCGGACGTCCCGCTGATCGTGCCGGAAGTCAATGCCGACGTGCTGAACGACTACATGGCGCGCAACGACCGCCGCAACATCATCGCCAACCCGAACTGCTCGACCGCGCAGCTCGTGGTTGCCCTGAAGCCGCTGCATGACGAGGCGAAGATCAAGCGTGTCGTCGTGTCCACCTACCAGTCCGTGTCCGGCGCCGGGCTCGAGGCCATGGACGAGCTGTTCAACCAGACCAAGTCGATCTACGTGAACGAGAAACTCGAACCGTCGAAGTTCACCAAGCAGATCGCCTTCAACGTCATTCCGCATATCGACGTCTTCATGGAGGACGGCTCCACCAAGGAAGAGTGGAAGATGGTGGCGGAGACAAAGAAGATCCTCGATCCGAAGATCAAGCTGACCGCGACCTGCGTGCGGGTGCCGGTGTTCGTCGGCCACTCCGAGGCGGTCAACATCGAGTTCGAGGACATGATCTCCGCCGACGACGTCCGCGACATCCTGCGCGAGGCGCCGGGCTGTCTCGTCGTCGACAAGCAGGAGGACGGCGGGTACGTGACGCCGGTCGAATGCGTCGGCGACTATGCCACCTATATCAGCCGCATTCGCGAGGACATCACCGTCGAGAACGGCATCAACATGTGGGTGGTGTCGGACAACCTGCGCAAGGGCGCGGCGCTGAACACGGTGCAGATCGCCGAAACGCTGATCAACCGCAACCTCATCAGGCAGGCGGCCTGAGCCGTCTGACCGCGTGCCGGCCCCGGGTCTGCGGAGCGGCACTGACGTGCCGCACCGCGCCCGGGATTCCGGTTTTTTTGCGCAACAACCCCGTCGCCATCCCGGCCCCCGCGCCGGGATTGTACCTGCCGCGGGTCATGCGTTCGATTGCGAACTCCTGACGACCGTGAACGCCTGACCACCGCGCATTCCTGACGAAAGTCAGGATCCACGGTCACCAACGCTTCTGGATGCCGGCTTTCGCCGGCAATTCGGGAGTTCTGTTGGGATCGCACCGTGATCGCATGTGCCACAGGTCACGCGTTCGATTGCGAACTCCTGACCTTTACGAGATCCTGATGGCTGTGAACCCCTGACCACTGCGCATTCCTGACGAAAGTCAGGATCCATGGCCTCCGACAGTTCTGGATGCCGGCTTTCGCCGGCAGTTCGGGGGATTTGTTGGGATTGGGTCGAGATCGCACTCGCCACGGGTCACGCATGGGATTGCGAACTCCTGACGACCGTGAACCCCTGACCACTGCGAATTCCTGACGAAAGTCAGGATCCATGGTTTCCGACAGTTCTGGATACCGGCTTTCGCCGGCAATTCGGGGGATTTTCTGCAGTTCGCGGCGATTTCTGCAGTTCGTGAGATGTGGTGCTGCAGCACAGGCTGTGAGCCGGGACCGTCAGGTGCTTTCGCCGGGCAACGCCAAGTGCGGGCCGGGAGTTTCGTATCGCCGGTTCGTTTTCAGGCGGCGGTGGTTTCCGGCGATGGGTCCAGCCGCGGGTGTTCTCCGGGGTGGCCGCATTCGAGGGCGGCGGCGGGACGGGCCGGGCTTTCGGGTAGCTTCCCGGTTTCGAGGAGCGCGCGAACAGCGGTGACGGCGGTTTCTCGTGCCGTTTCGGCATGGCTGCGCGCCGGCGGCCGGTCTCCCAGCCAACCGACCAGGCCCATGTCCACCAGTCTGTGATGAACGGTGCCCACGTGACGTGGCGGTGTCACCAGTCCGTGCCGGACAAGGCTCCGGACGAGAGGATGGTCCGGGTTCCAGCGCGGCAGGGCGGGATGGCGCTTCTGGCGGAAAAGCTGCACCGGGCGTCCCGTGGACACGGCATCCGCGATCATGGAGACGCTCTCCGAGGTGACGATGAACCGGTCGGCTGTCGCGAGGATGGCCGGATAGGGGTTGGGCGACCGCGGGCTCCAGACATGCACATGGTCGCCGGGACCGGCCTCGCGGGCGATCCGGTGACACACGGGTTTCGGGGTTCGCGGCGAAGTCGCGACGAGGAGGGAACCGCCGAGCGGACGGATCTCGGCGGTGGCCCCGGCCATCAGCCTCGAGGCGTCCGTCTCGTCGAAGCGGTAGGGAAAGGCCGCGCCGCCCACCAGCACGCCGACATGCGGACGCGGAAAGGACGCGAAGGCCGAGGCCCAGTGCGCTTCGTCGGGGGCTGCGGCAAGCGGCGGGACGACGGGCAGCGGAAGCTCGAGAACGTTGGGTTCGCGCGGCAGGCCGTACTGGGGCGTGGTGATCACGAGATCGAACCAGGAAAGCGGCGCCCGGGGACGGCCCACCTGGACGATCCTCGTCCGGCCGCCGGACCGGCGCCGGATCCACCTCGCCACCGGCACGTGACGCCGCCCGGTGCTGATCACGAGATCGGGCCAGGGCGGTGCAAGACTGTCGGAGGCCGCCCTGTCGAGGGAAACGAGGCTCGACCGGAGCAGGAGGTTGGGGACGACGCAGCCGCGCGTGTAGTGCATGCGCCGTGTCTCGCATGCCGCCCCGAGGCCGTCGGCGATGGCGAGCGCCTGCCTGTTGTCGCCCAGCCGATGACCGAGCAACACCCAGACCGTCTTTCCGGAAATGTCGGATCGCGCCATGTTCCAACCATGTGAACTGCGGGTTGCGGGCAAGCCGTCCGCAAGCGGAACCCGACTCTTGCGCCGCCGTTTGACAATCGGATGACTGCCGGCGGCAGGGCTTGTGGACAGGCGGCCCGGATAGCGCCTCCGGGTTCAGGCGTTGATTTCCATCCGGAGGCCCCTGGCGTCGACCGGGGGGTCGGCGGGGAGGCGGATATGGCGTCCGGCATGGATCCGCGCCGCACTCCAGGCCAGCACGCAGGCATCGACCACGTCGTCGGGCCCGACCAGCTTTCGCGGCCAGGGATTATGGCGCAGAAGACCGGGGTCGAAGCCAACCCGTTCCAGAAGTTCACACCGCTGGTCGAGGCCCGGGCGCGAGGCGGCGCTCTTGACGTGTTTGGGCAAAGACATGGGAGCGCCCCCGTTGAGTTCCCGAAACGAAAGCTCGGGGTGGCATTCGAAAATGCGGTTCTGAAGGGCGGGCGTCATGAACAGGTCCATTTCGCGGATCTTCGGGAAGATCGCGAAAGCCTGCCTGGCGACCGAACGCGGCGGGTTGGAGTTGGCAAGCGCCTGTCGACGCGCTTCGTCGTAAGTTTCTGCAAACACCGCAGCACGGGCCGGGATCGAAAACACGCTGCTCTGGCGAGGTCCGAGACGCTTTCGGGTTTCCGCGTCACACCGACGCCCGCCTGGTCCAGTCACATCCGCCAGGCCGATGGGAATGTCCACGGCGATCGTGCGGGGGGCTTCGGGCAGGTCGAGCACGTCCTCGAAGCGCTCGAGGAGCTCGACGCGGGCGGTCGCGAACCGGCCGGCCTCGGCGATCACGGCGAGCCAGCCGCCAGGGCAGCCGTCGACCCCTGCAACGAATTCACGGCCCGGGGCGATGCGGAGCGCATCGCTTTCGCCGATGAGACGCAATTCGTCCGAACCGGCCGCCACCGATGCCCCGACGACATGATCGAGAGCCCGGCCGGCTGCCGCCAGAAGTGCCGTATGGCCCAGGCCGCGCAGGCTGGCGGCGAGGACGAGCGCGGCCATGAGGTCGCCGGTCCCGTTGGGGACGTTCTCGAGGCGCGTGCTGTCATGTTCGCAGACCTCGTCGGCGGCCACGAGCAGCGTAGCGACGGTACCGGGCGCCGAAGGGGCGGAGGTGACCACCACCGTGGCGGGATCGAGGCGCCGGGCGGCGAAAACCGCCTCGTCGCGGCGTTCGACCGGCCGGCCGGCGAGGAACCCCAACTCGAAGAGGTTCGGGGTGACGATGTCGGCGAGGGGCACCAGCCGGTCGCGCACCGCGGCGGCCACAGCCGGGTCGACGTAAAGACCCTTGCCGGTGTCGCCGAGGACGGGGTCGCAGAGATAGACGATGTCCGGGCGCTCCGACCTGAGGCCTGCGATCGCCTCCGCGGCGATGGCGACCTGATCGGCATCCGCGAAATAGCCGGTGAGAACCGCGTCGATCTCACGCATCCGGTCCAGGGCGCCGAGCGTCTCCAGCATATTGGCGATCGTATCCGCGGGCATGCGGGTCCCCGCCGCCGTGCCATGGCCGGGGTGATTGGACAATACGATGGTGGGCACAGGCCAGACCTCGAAACCCTGGCACTGCAGCGCATACACGGCGGCGGAATTGCCCACATGTCCGCGAACGACCTGGGAGGACATCGAGAGGACGGTGGTCATGCGGAAGGCACCCGGGAACCGGCCGCGGGGGCCGGACACTGCAAAAGTCTTATGGAATTGTGCATTGCAATACACTATGAAACTTCAGTCACATTCGTGCGCGACCAGCATCCACGTTAGCAGACCCGAGGGAGAAACGCAGTCTCATGTCCGTTCGTCCACGCCGCAGTGTCCTTTACATGCCGGGGTCGAATGCGCGGGCGCTCGAAAAGGCGCGAAGCCTGCCCGCCGACGGCCTGATCCTCGACCTCGAGGATGCCGTCGCGCCGGATGCGAAGGGCCTGGCCCGCGAACAGGTCTGTGCCGCGGTCGCCGAGGGCGGCTATGGCCACCGGGAGGTTGTGATCCGGATCAACGGTTTCGACACCGAATGGGGCGAGGCGGATTTCGAGGCGGCCTGCGCCGCCGGGCCCGACGCGGTCCTGATCCCGAAGGTCAACGGCTCCCAGGACGTCGAGGGCGTCTCCCAACGCATGGACCGGGCCGGCGGCGCCGACGATGTCGGCCTGTGGGCGATGATGGAAACGCCGCTTGCCATCCTCAATGCCGAACGGATTGCGGACGCGGCGGGCCGTACGCGGCTCTGCGCCTTCGTCATGGGAACCAACGACATCGCAAAGGACACCGGCGCGCTGCTCAAGCCGGGACGGCGGCCCTTCCTCGGCATGCTGGCGACCTGCGTGCTCGCCGCGCGCGCCCATGGCATCGCGATCCTCGACGGCGTCTACAACGACTTTCGCGACGCGGAGGGGTTTGCTGAGGAGTGCGCCGCGGGCCGGGAACTGGGTTTCGACGGCAAGACGCTCATCCATCCGGGCCAGATCGGACCGTGCAACGGGGCCTTCGGGCCGGACGAGGACGAACTCGCGAGGGCGCGTGAAATCGTCGCCGTCTTCGACCTGCCGGAGAACGCCGACAAGGGCGTCGTCCAGGTCGACGGGCGGATGGTGGAACGCCTGCATGCGGACATCGCGCGGCGGACGGTCGCCATGGCGGAGATGATCGCGGCGGCGGAAGAGGCGGGCCGGTGAGCGGGGGCAAGACCAGCGCCGGAAACTACTTCGAGGATTTCGTCCTCGGCCAGCAGATCGTCCACGCGACGCCGCGCACCCTGACGGAGGGCGACGTCGCGCTCTACACCGCGCTCTACGGTTCGCGGTTCGCCCTGCAATCGTCCGACGCCTTTGCGCAGGACCTCGGTCTGCCGCAGGCGCCGGTGGACGACCTGCTGGTCTTCCACGTGGTGTTCGGCAAGACGGTTCCCGACATCTCGCTCAACGCGGTGGCCAACCTGGGATATGCCGACGGCCGGTTCCTGCACCCTGTCTTCCCGGGCGACACGCTTTCGGCGCGCTCGGAGGTCATTGGCCTCAAGGAGAATTCCAGCGGCAAGACCGGCGTGGTCTACGTGCGCTCGACCGGGCACAACCAGGACGGGCAGGCGGTGCTCGACTATGTCCGCTGGGTCATGGTGCGCAAGCGCGACGAGGCCGAGCACGCGCCCGAACCGGTGGTGCCCGACCTGCCGGACGCGGTCGATCCGGCGCGGCTCGGCGAGTCCCTGCCGGTCCTCCGGACGCAGGACTACGACACGGACCTCTCGGGCAGTCCTCATCGCTGGTCGGACTACCAGGTCGGCGAGCGGATCGACCATGTGGACGGGATGACGGTCGAGGAAGCCGAGCACATGCTTGCGACCAGGCTCTACCAGAACACCGCGAAGGTTCATTTCAACCAGTTCACCGAAGGCCAGGGCCGCTTCGGCCGCAGGCTGATCTACGGCGGACACGTGATCAGCCTGGCGCGGGCGCTATCCTTCAACGGCCTGGGCAATGCGCTTCATATCGCCGCAATCAACGGCGGACGGCATGTCGCGCCCCTGTTCGCGGGCGGCACGGTTCACGCGTGGTCGCGGATCAGGGACAAGGCGGACGTGCCGGGCCGCGACGATGTCGGCGCACTGCGGATCGTCACGACGGCAACCACGGACGTGCCCTGCGGATCCTTCCCGGGGCGGGCCGGCGAGGGCTTCGACGAGGGCGTGATTCTCGAATTTGACTATTGGGCGCTTCTACCCAGATAGCCATTGGGCGACAGCGTCCGTGGCCGGTTTGCCATGGCCTGTCCGAGCGGATAGAAATGCTGACAGGAACAACGGCTCCGATATTCACAGTGTACGAGGCAACCCGATGACGGACATGAAGGCCGCGGACAACCGGCCGCTATCCCCGCATCTGCAGGTCTACCGGCTCATGCTGACGATGATGATGTCCATCGTCCATCGCATCACGGGCGCGGCGCTCTTCTTCGGCACGGCGCTCCTCGCCTGGTGGCTGCTCGCCGCGGCGAGCGGGCCGGAGGCGTTCGCGACGGTGCAGTGGTTCATGGGGTCGATCATCGGCCAGCTCATCCTGCTGGGCTACACCTGGGCGCTCATCCATCACATGCTCGGCGGGCTGCGCCACCTGGTCTGGGACACGGGCCGGGGCTTCGAGCTGCCGACCGTCGAACTGTTCGCCCGGCTGACGCTCGGGGGCTCCATCGTCCTGACGATACTCGTCTGGGTCGTCGGCTATATGATGATGGGAGGCTGACCCATGAGCATGCGTACGCCCCTGAGCAAGGTTCGCGGCCTCGGCTCCGCCAAGTCCGGATCGGATCATTTCTGGTTTCAGCGGGTTACGGCGGTGGCCAATGTTCCGCTGGTGCTGTTCTTCCTCGTCTCGCTCGTGGTCATGGCGGGTGACGACCATGCCGCCGTCGTCGCCTATCTCGGCCATCCGCTGGTCGCCATCGCCATGCTGCTGCTGATCGGCAGCGGCGTGTGGCACATGCGCCTCGGCATGCAGGTGATCATCGAGGATTACGTCCATGGGGAAGGTGCGAAAATCCTGTGCCTCATGGCGTCGACCTTCTTTTCCGTCGCGATCGCGCTCGCCTGCGGTTTCGCGATACTCAAACTGGGCCTGGGAGGCTGATCGCGGTCATGGCCAACGCCAAAGCAAACGGAGCGGGACGGCCCTCGTCCTTCGAGATCGGCGGACGCGCCTACCCGTTCACGGATCACACCTATGACGTCATCGTGGTGGGGGCCGGCGGCGCCGGCCTGCGCGCCACGCTCGGCTGCTCGCAGGCGGGCCTGCGCACGGCCTGCATTTCCAAGGTCTTCCCGACGCGAAGCCACACGGTCGCCGCCCAGGGGGGAATCTCGGCGGCGCTCGGCAACATGGGCGCGGACGACTGGCGCTGGCACATGTACGACACCGTCAAGGGATCCGACTGGCTGGGCGACCAGGATGCGATCGAGTACCTGTGCCGCGAAGCGCCGGCGGCGGTCTACGAACTCGAGCATTTCGGCGTGCCGTTCAGCCGCACCGAGGAAGGCAAGATCTATCAGCGGCCCTTCGGCGGCATGACGACGAACTACGGCGAGGGCACCGCCCAGCGCACGTGCGCCGCGGCCGACCGCACGGGCCACGCGATCCTGCATACGCTCTACGGACAGTCGCTGCGCCATACGGCGGAATTCTTCATCGAGTATTTCGCCATCGACCTGATCATGGAGGACGGGGCCTGCCGCGGCGTGGTGGCGCTCTGCCTCGAGGACGGCACGCTGCACCGGTTCCGGGCGCACAAGACGATCCTGGCGACGGGGGGCTACGGCCGGACCTATTTCTCGTGCACGTCGGCGCACACCTGCACCGGCGACGGCAACGCCATGGTGCTGCGCGCCGGCCTGCCGCTGCAGGACATGGAATTCGTCCAGTTCCACCCGACCGGCATCTACGGCGCGGGCTGCCTGATCACCGAGGGCGCGCGCGGCGAGGGCGGCTACCTCGTCAATTCCGAGGGCGAGCGTTTCATGGAGCGCTACGCGCCGTCGGCCAAGGACCTCGCCTCGCGCGACGTGGTGAGCCGCTCGATGACGATGGAAATCCGCGAGGGGCGCGGGGTCGGCGGCGAAGGCGACCATATCCACCTCCATCTCGACCATCTCGATCCCGACGTCTTGGCCGAACGCCTTCCCGGCATTTCGGAATCGGCGCGGATCTTCGCCGGCGTCGACGTCACCAAGGAACCGATCCCGGTGCTGCCGACGGTGCACTACAACATGGGCGGCATCCCGACCAACTATCACGGCGAGGTCATGTGTCCGAAGAACGGCGATCCGGACGCGGTGGTGCCGGGGCTGATGGCGATCGGCGAGGCGGCCTGCGTCTCGGTGCACGGCGCCAACCGGCTCGGCTCCAACTCGCTCATCGACCTCGTGGTCTTCGGCCGCGCGGCCGGCCTGCGGGCCGCCGAGACGGTGGAGGCCGGCCAGGGCCATGCCGACCTCCTGTCGGACGCCGGGGAACAGGCGGTCGCACGCCTCGACCGTTTCCGCCATGCGTCCGGCGGAACGCCGACGGCGGACCTGCGCCTGCGCATGCAGCGCGTGATGCAGAGCAACTGCGCGGTGTTCCGGACCGGGGAGGTCCTGGAAGAAGGCCAGCAGCAGATCAACGAGATCTGGAAGGCCGACGACATTCGCGTCACCGACCAATCGCTGATCTGGAACTCCGACCTCATCGAGACACTGGAATACGACAACCTCATTTCCCAGGCCGTCGTGACCATGGAAGGCGCGGTGAACCGCAAGGAGAGCCGCGGCGGACATGCCCGCGAGGATTATCCCGACCGCGACGACGAGAACTGGATGAAACACACGCTGGCCTTTGCCGACGAGGCGAAAAAGTCCGTCCGGCTGGACTACCGGCCGGTGCATACCTACACGCTGACCAACGACGTGCAGTATATCGAGCCCAAGGCCCGGGTGTACTGAACGGCGGCGCCACCAAGCGAGGAACGAAGAGGCATGGTGCAGTTTACATTGCCGAAGAATTCGAAGATCGGCGAAGGCAAGACCTGGGACGCCCAGAAAGGGGCCAAGAACGCCCGCGAGTTCCGGGTCTACCGCTGGAACCCGGACGACGGGGCCAACCCGCGCATCGACACCTATTACGTCGATCTCGACAGCTGCGGCCCGATGGTCCTCGACGGTCTGATCAAGATCAAGAACGAGATCGATTCCACGCTGACCTTCCGGCGGTCCTGCCGCGAGGGCATCTGCGGGTCGTGCGCCATGAACATCGACGGCACGAACACGCTGGCCTGTACCCGCGGCATCGACGAGGTCGACGGTCCGGTGAAAATCTACCCGCTGCCGCACATGCCGGTGGTCAAGGATCTGGTGCCCGACCTCACGCGCTTCTACGCCCAGCATGCCTCAATCGAGCCGTGGCTGCAGACGGTCACGCCGGAACCCCAGCGCGAATGGCTGCAGAGCCACGAGGACCGCGAGAAGATCGACGGACTCTACGAGTGCATCCTGTGTGCCTGCTGTTCGACCTCGTGCCCGAGCTACTGGTGGAACGGCGACCGCTATCTCGGCCCGGCCGTCCTGCTCCAGGCCTACCGCTGGCTCATCGACAGCCGTGACGAGGCGACGGGCGAGCGGCTCGACAACCTGGAGGACCCCTTCCGGCTCTACCGCTGCCACACCATCATGAACTGCGCGAAAGCCTGCCCCAAGGGCCTCAACCCGGCCCGCGCGATCGCCGAAATCAAGAAGATGATGGTCGAACGCCGGGTCTGAACCCGGCGGTCCGCCGCCGGCTCCCGGGACGGCATCTGCGCGTCGTGTCCGTCGCGGCCGGCCGTGGCGCGAAAACTCTTCCTTGCGGTGGCATATCCGGCTTTCGCCGGTGATGCGTGCTGACGGGCTTTCCCGGACTTCCGGGTTCCCGGCCAACCCGGCATGACGTTCGGTACGCCGTCACGGGACGGCGGTGCCGGTTCCGAAAAAATCCGCCGTGCCGTCACAATGCCGTTCCATTGTCGGGATACTTGATTCGGCAATCCGGTGACTGGCATGCGCGTCCGTGACGACCGCTGCGCACCGGAACATCAGGAAACAGACGAGGTGTGGTCATGTCTTTGAAAAACATTCTGTTTTTGTGTCAGGACAACGCCGTCTACTCGATTATGGCGGAAGCCTATGTCGCCCATGCGGGGCGCGGAATCGCGCGCGGTTACAGCGCCGGGGTCCGGCCCGAAGGTCCGGTTCACCCGATGACGCTGCGGACCCTGCAGGCGGTGGGGCTGAGGCCATCGGGCCTGCACGCAAAATCGGCCTCCATATTCGGTATCGCCGGCGCTCCCGCCATCGACATGGTGGTTGACATGCCCCGGTCGGGCAATCCGCTCGGCCCGGTCGCCGTGCATGGCCGGCCGGCCCGGGTGACCTGGCCGCAGCAGGACATGTTCACGCCGACGGCGAGCGACGGCCAGCGTCTGCAGGATTTCCTCGAGGTGTTTTCCGACATCCGGATGATGGTGGACGCGCTTCTGCTCGACCTGCCGGGCAGGTCCGGCAGACAGATGGCCCGGGTCGCCTGAGCGCGTGCCGACCGCCGGAGCGGACGTGCCGGTCCGTCAGGGTTTTTCCAGCATCGACCTGTAATAGGCGGCCTGGTCGGCCGGCATGTGGGCCAGAAGCGGGCGCATGGTCTCGTTGCCGACGATTTTGCCGCGGCGGAAAAACATCCAGTCGACGATGCGGTCCTGGTGAAAGGTGTAGTTCTGCCCGTGTTCGACGTTGGCCACGGTCCGCGGCGCGTTGTTGATGCGTCCCGACACCGTGGCGCCCGAGCGCTCGAGGTCGCCGATCCAAAAGAACTCGTGACCGTTCTCGTCACGGATGCCGACCTTGACGGCAAAGCCCTCGACGCCCGGTCCCGGGTTCGCGAGCTCGGTCCAGAAAACCGTTATCGATCCGCGCGCCTTGTTCATGGCCGCGGCCATCTCCGGACCTTCGTCCTCGATGCTCACCACGACATCTTCGCCGGACTGGGCCCGTGCGGCCGGGATGGCGAAGGCGCAGACGGCGGCGAGGAGGCAAAGCACATGGAGCAGGCCGGCTCCGGCCTTCCGGCCTGTCGCGGCCGATGTCCGGGCGTGCGCGTGTTCGGTGTTCATGGCGATCCGCTTTCTGAAGAGGGACCCCGGCTGAAGAGTGTCCCCGGTTGCGGCCGGCGGCGTGCCAGGGCCGATCAAAGTCTGCAACGCCAGAAGCTTCCGGCATCCGTCGCGGCCAGGCAACGTTTATCTCCGCGCATCGGCGAAACGGGTTAACGCCCCCGGGGCATGTGGCACCCCCGAATCCGGCAAACTGGCCATTGCGCGGCTTCGCGCCATCGTCTATTCCCGGTGTTTCCCGGCGGGACGCACTCTGCTAGCGTGCCGCCTCGGCATCACGACAATCAGGGAGCGTCCGCAGCCGGGTGCGGCGGATGTAATCAGCAATGACAAAAGAAATCGGCCACTTCATC
Source organism: Hyphomicrobiales bacterium (assembly GCA_965227875.1). Taxonomy (GTDB): domain Bacteria; phylum Pseudomonadota; class Alphaproteobacteria; order Rhizobiales; family JAJFHC01. The sequence goes on along the minus strand of OZ245783.1, from coordinate 1,822,386 downwards.
GGCGGCAAGAACGTTGCGGGCAAGAGCGGCCGCTTCGCGGATGTCTACGATCCGAACACCGGCGAGGTTCAGGCGAAAGTGGCCCTTGCGAGCACCGACGAGGTGCGTGCGGCGGTGGCCAACGCGGCGGAGGCGCAGCCGGCCTGGGCGGCGAAGAACCCGCAGGTGCGCGCCCGGGTGATGTTCAAGTTTCTCGACCTCGTGCAGCAGGAAAAGGAAAGCCTGGCGCAGCTCCTGTCGAGCGAGCATGGCAAGACGGTTCCCGACTCCCACGGCGACATCCAGCGCGGCCTCGAAGTGGTCGAGTTCGCTTGCGGCATTCCCCACCTGCTGAAAGGCGAATACACCGACGGCGCGGGCCCCGGCATCGACATGTATTCCCTGCGCCAGCCGCTCGGCGTGGCGGCGGGCATCACGCCGTTCAACTTCCCGGCGATGATCCCGATGTGGAAGTTCGCCCCGGCGATCGCCTGCGGCAACGCCTTCATCCTCAAGCCGTCGGAGCGCGACCCCTCGGTGCCGATGCGCCTGGCCGAGCTGATGATCGAGGCGGGGCTTCCCGAAGGCATACTCAACGTTGTCAACGGCGACAAGGAATCGGTCGACGCGATCCTGACCGATCCCACCATCAGCGGCGTCGGGTTCGTCGGTTCGACGGCGATCGCGGAATATGTCTACACGACCGGCACGGCGCACGGAAAACGCGTGCAGTGCTTCGGCGGCGCCAAGAACCACATGATCATCATGCCCGACGCGGACATGGACCAGGCCGTGGACGCCCTGATCGGGGCCGGTTACGGCTCGGCCGGCGAGCGTTGCATGGCGATCTCGGTGGCCGTGCCCGTCGGCGAGGAAACCGCCAATACGCTGGTCGAGAAACTGATCCCGCGCGTCGAGTCCCTCAAGATCGGCCCGTCGACGGACCGCGAGGCCGACTACGGTCCGGTGGTGACCGCCCAGGCGCTGGAAAAGATCCGCGGCTATGTGGATCTCGGCGTCCAGGAAGGCGCCGACCTCGTCGTCGACGGCCGCGACTTCACCATGCAGGGGTACGAAAACGGCTACTTCATGGGCGGCTGCCTGTTCGACAACGTCACCGACGACATGCGGATCTACAAGGAAGAGATCTTCGGTCCCGTCCTGTCGGTCGTGCGTGCGAAGACCTACGAGGACGCGATCGCGCTTCCCGACAAGCACGAATACGGCAACGGCGTCGCGATCTACACGCGCGACGGCGACACCGCGCGGGACTTCGCCTCGCGGATCAACGTCGGCATGGTCGGCGTGAACGTGCCGATCCCGGTGCCGCTCGCCTACCATACGTTCGGCGGATGGAAGCGGTCGGTCTTCGGTGACCTCAACCAGCACGGACCGGACTCGATCCGCTTCTACACGCGGACCAAGACGGTGACCTCGCGCTGGCCGTCGGGCATCAAGGAAGGCTCGTCCTTCGTCATCCCGACCATGTCCTGACCGGACCTTCGCACCGGATATCACTTACCGAGCGCCCCGCCGAGCTGGCGGGGCGTTTTCGCTTCTGAACGGGGAAACGGCAAATGGCTCTTGTGAAGCTCATCGAATACGAGGACGCCAACGACGAGGTGCGCGCGGTCTATGACGACATCATGCGCACCCGCAAGATCGACTGGATCAACAATTTCTGGAAAGCGCTGGCTAACGACCCGACGTCGCTCAAGCGCACGTGGGAAAGCCTGAAGCAGGTCATGGGGCCGGGCACGATCGACCCGCTGGTGAAGGAGATGATCTACGTCGCCGTCAGCATGACGAACGACTGCGAATACTGCATCCATTCGCACACCGCGGCCGCGCGCGCCAAGGGCATGAGCGACGAGATGCTGATGGAACTGCTCTCCATCGTCGGCATGGCCAACGAGACCAACCGGCTGGTCTCGGGGCTGCGGGTGCCCGTGGACGATGTCTTTCTTTGACGTCGGGCCCGTATAGTCTGGAACGACGTCTGCTTCAGGAGACCGGGGACGCCGCCGCATGACCGGCCCGATCGAAACATATCGCGCACTGGTGTCGTCCGGCGCGCTCGACCCCGACAGGGTCCAGGCGCTCGCCGCCGAGAAACTCCAGCTCCTGCACAACCGGCTGGACGGTTACGAACCCGGCCGCACGAAAGGCGGCCTGAGGGGCCTCCTGCGCATCGGGCGGCCGGACCCCGCGCCTGTGGGACTCTACATCTACGGCGACGTGGGCCGGGGCAAGTCCATGCTCATGGACATATTCTACGATACCGCGCCGGTGGAGCCGAAGCGGCGGGTGCATTTCCACGAATTCATGCAGGACGTGCACGGCGACATCCACGAATGGCGCCAGAAGCACAAGCGCGGCGAGGTCAAGGGGGACGACCCGATCGAGCCGGTGGCCGAACGGATCGCGGCGTCGGCGACACTGCTGTGTTTCGACGAGTTCCAGGTCACCGACATCACCGACGCCATGATCCTCGGCCGGCTGTTCACCGCGCTGTTCTCCCACGGCGTGGTGGTGGTCGCCACGTCCAACCGCGCCCCGGACACGCTTTACGAGAACGGTCTCAACCGGGCGCTCTTCCTGCCCTTCATCAAGCTCCTGAAGGAGCGGCTCGACGTGCTCGAACTCGAAGGCGAGACCGACTACCGGCTCCAGCGCATCGCCGGCGCGCCGGTCTACTACACGCCCGAAGACGGCGATGGCGGGGCAATCCTCGACAAGGCCTGGCAGCGTCTCACCGACTGCGAGCGCGGGACGCCCGAAGAGCTCTCCCTGAAAGGCCGCAGCATCACGGTGCCCGAAGCGGTGCGCGGCGTGGCGCGGTTCGGTTTCGCCGATCTCTGCGCGGCGCCGCTCGGGCCGGCGGATTTCCTCAAGATCGCGTCGACCTACCATACCGTGGTCATCGACGACATCCCGGTCATGGGTCCCGCGCAGCGCAACGAGGCCAAGCGGTTCGTGACCCTTGTCGACGCGCTCTACGAGAAGAAGGTCAAGCTCATCGCGTCGGCCGAAGCCGAGCCGGGCGCGCTCTATGTCGATGGCGACGGCAGCTTCGAGTTCGCCCGCACGGCCTCCCGCCTCATCGAGATGCAATCGCGCGACTATCTCGCCGCCGGCCACGGCGGCTGAAACCAACCCGCCCGCACAATCCGGCTTGGCCCCGGTGCCCGTCCCGACGCTTGCGCATGTCCGTTCCCCGGATGTCCGTAAGGACAATCCGGGGCCGTTCGGGGTTCGGCCTGTGTTCTGTGCGGGGCTCGGCTTGTGTTCGGTACGCGGCTCGGTCGGCGTATGGTACGGTCCCGGACTTGCCTTGCGGCAATCCGGGAAACGGGTGTGCTCGTCTGTTTTCTGTTCCTTCCCTGCCATTCCCGTCTTGCGCGGGGCGTGACCCGCGCATCCAGCGGCGGGGGAGGCGGTGTAGTAGGCCCTGATCGCGAGCCGCTCCTCCGCGTCGTCCCGCAATGCCCGAGTTCGGGCCGGACGCGGTCTGTGCGTGTCCGTTCCCCGGATGTCCGTGAGGACAATCCGGGGCCGTTTGGGGCTCAGGCCTGTGTTCTTTACGGTCCCGGACTTGCCTTGCGGCAATCCGGGAAACGGGGGTGTGCTCGTCTGTTTCCTGCGCCCTCCCTGCCAATCCCGTCTTGCGCGGGCGCGACCCGTGCATCCAGCGGCGGGGGAGGCCGGGTCATGGGTCCTGATCGTCGGGCTGATCCCCGCGCAGGGCACGGATCGTGCGAGGCGATGGGGGCGGCAGGGGGCATGAAACCTTGGTCGATGTTGCTTATGCGCGACATTCGCGATAAACCGCCCCTGATCACTCCTTTCCAACCTCTTCGTCTTCATCGGGGGCATCATGGCTCGAAACAAAATCGCACTCATCGGCGGCGGCATGATCGGCGGTACGCTGGCGCATCTTGCAGGTCTCAAGGAACTCGGCGACATCGTCATCTTCGACATTCTCGACGGGCTTCCCCAGGGCAAGGCGCTCGATCTCGTCGAGTCCTCGCCGGTCGAAGGGTTCGATGCGCAACTGACCGGCACCAACCGCTATTCCGGCATCAAGGGCGCCGACGTGGTGATCGTCACCGCCGGCGTGCCGCGCAAGCCGGGCATGAGCCGCGACGACCTCCTCGACATCAACCTCAAGGTCATGAGCCAGGTCGGCGCGGGCATCCGGAAATACGCAGCCGACGCCTTCGTCATCTGCATCACCAACCCGCTCGACGCCATGGTGTGGGCGCTGCAGAAGGCTTGCGGCCTGCCGAAGAACATGGTGGTCGGCATGGCCGGCGTGCTCGATTCCGCACGTTTCCGCTATTTCCTCGCCGAGGAATTCGGCGTGTCGGTGGAGGACGTGAGCGCTTTCGTCATGGGCGGCCACGGCGACACGATGGTGCCGCTTCCGCGCTACTCCACGGTCGGCGGCATTTCCCTTCCCGACCTCGTGAAGATGAAGTGGACGACCCAGCAGCGCCTCGACGAAATCGTGCAGCGCACCCGCGACGGCGGCGCGGAAATCGTCGGCCTTCTGAAATCCGGGTCCGCCTACTACGCGCCGGCGAGTTCGGCCATCGCCATGGCGGAATCCTACCTCAGGGACAAGAAGCGGGTCCTGCCCTGTGCCGCGCATCTCAACGGCCAGTACGGCGTGAAGGGCCTCTATGTCGGCGTGCCCGTGATCATCGGCGCCAAGGGCGTGGAGAAGATCATCGAGGTCAAGCTCGACCGCTCCGAAAAGAGCAAGTTCGCCAAGTCGGTCAAGTCGGTCGAAGGGCTCGTGGATGCCTGCAAGAAGATCGCCCCGGACCTCGGCAAGTCGTAATTGGAACATTCGGGACGCTGCCGATTGTGTCGACGGGCCGAAAAGCCGCTAGTTCCTCTCCATCCGTCCGTAAGAAGCGGCTGGTGTGAGGGTTAGACAAGAAGAGACTTCTCATGAATATTCACGAATATCAGGCAAAGAAGGTCCTGCAGGAGTTCGGCGTCGCCGTGCCCCGCGGGGAGGTGGCGTTCAGTGTCGACGACGCGGTTGCGGCGGCCGAACGCCTCGGCGGTCCGGTCTGGGTCGTCAAGGCGCAGATCCATGCCGGCGGACGCGGCAAGGGCGGCGGCGTAAAGGTGGTCAAGTCCATCGACGAGGTGCGCGAGCAGGCCTCCAACATTCTCGGCATGCAACTGGTCACGCACCAGACCGGCCCCGAGGGCAAGGAGGTCAAGCGGCTCTACATCGAGGATGGTTCGGCCATCGCGCGCGAGCTTTATCTCTCGATCCTGGTCGACCGGGACACGTCCCGCATCGCTTTCATCGCCTCGACCGAAGGCGGCATGGACATCGAGGAAGTGGCGGCCAAGACGCCCGAGAAGATCCTCACGGTGACCGTCGACCCGGCCAGCGGCATCAGCGGCTTCCACGGCCGGCGCATTGCCTACGGCCTCAAGCTCGAAGGCGACCAGGTGAAGCAGTGCGTGCGCCTGATCAACAATCTCTACCGCTGCTTCATGACGAAGGATGCGAGCCTCCTGGAGGTCAACCCGCTCGTGGTGACCGAGGCCGGCGACCTCATCTGCCTCGACGCGAAGATGAACTTCGATTCCAACGCGCTCTACCGCCATCCCGAGATCATGGAACTGCGCGATCTCGACGAAGAGGATCCGGCGGAAATCAAGGCGTCGGAATTCGACCTCAACTACATCAAGCTGGACGGTGAAATCGGCTGCATGGTGAACGGCGCAGGCCTGGCCATGGCGACGATGGACATCATCAAGCTCTACGGTTCCGAACCGGCCAACTTCCTCGACGTGGGCGGCGGCGCCACGACCGAAAAGGTGACGGAAGCCTTCAAGCTCATCCTGTCGGACGAGAACGTGAAAGGCATCCTGGTCAACATCTTCGGCGGCATCATGCGCTGCGACGTCATCGCCGAAGGCGTGGTCGCGGCGGCGCGCGACGTAAAGCTGCACGTGCCCCTGGTGGTGCGGCTCGAAGGAACCAACGTGGAAAAAGGCAAGCAGATCCTCGGCGATTCGGGTCTCCCGATCGTGGCCGCCGACGATCTCGCGGACGCGGCACAGAAGATCGTCGCTGCAGTGAAGGAGGCGGCGTGATGTCAGTCCTTATCGATTCGAACACCAAGGTCATCTGCCAGGGCTTCACCGGAAGCCAGGGCACCTTCCACTCCGAACAGGCCATCGCCTACGGCACGAAGATGGTCGGCGGCGTGACGCCGGGCAAGGGCGGCACGGAGCATCTCGGCCTGCCGGTCTTCGACACCGTGGCCGACGCGGTCAACGCGACGGGTGCGACGGCGAGCGCAATCTACGTCCCGCCGCCGTTTGCGGCTGACGCCATCCTCGAGGCCATCGACGGCGGCATCGAGCTTGCCGTCTGCATCACCGAAGGCATACCGGTCGCCGACATGGTCAAGGTCAAGCGCGCGCTTACCGGCTCGGGAACGCGGCTGGTGGGGCCGAACTGCCCGGGCGTGATCACGCCCGACCAGTGCAAGATCGGCATCATGCCGGGCCATATCCACAAGGCCGGCAAGGTCGGCATCGTGTCCCGGTCGGGCACCCTGACCTACGAGGCGGTGGCGCAGACGACCGCGGCGGGCCTCGGCCAGTCGACCTGCATCGGCATTGGCGGCGACCCGGTCAACGGCACCAACTTTATCGACTGCCTTGACATGTTCCTCGGCGACGACGCGACGGAATCGATCATCATGATCGGTGAAATCGGCGGTTCGGCGGAAGAGGACGCGGCCGATTTCATCAAGCAGTCGAAGGTGAAGAAGCCCGTCGTCGGTTTCATCGCCGGCGTCACCGCGCCTCCCGGACGGCGCATGGGCCATGCCGGGGCGATCATCTCCGGCGGCAAGGGCGGCGCCGACAGCAAGATCGAGGCGATGAAATCCGCAGGCATAACCGTGGCCGATTCACCGGCGTCTCTTGGCACGACGCTAGTTAAGGTCTTAAATGGTTGAGTCGCGCCCGGCAGTGACGGGCGGACCACTGGGCAACTAACGCGAGGAAAGGCGGATCGGGTGCGGTGCGCCCGTCTGATGCGGGATAGATGGCGAAAGACCCAACGGACGCAGGGCCGTCCGGAACGTCGTTCCTGTACGGCGGCAATGCGACGTTCATAGAACAGCTTTACGCCAGATATCAGCAGGAGCCGGGGTCGGTCGATCAGGCCTGGCAGACCTTCTTCTCGCAACTCGACGACGATCGTGACCAGGTGCTGGCCGAAGCCCGCGGCGCATCCTGGGAACGGTCCGACTGGCCCATACCCGCGAACGGCGAAATGGTCAGCGTTCTCGACGGCAACTGGATGCCGGTCGAGAGCGCGATCGCCGACAAGATCGACGGCCGTGCGAAGGCCGCCGGCACGGATATCTCCCAGGACGCACTGAGGGCGGCGACGCTCGACTCCGTGCGTGCGCTGATGATGATCCGCGCCTACCGCATCCGCGGACATCTCGACGCCGATCTCGATCCGCTCAAGCTGGAGGAGCGGACCTACCATCCCGAGCTGGAGCCGTCGACCTACGGCTTCGCGGAAGAGGATCTCGACCGGCCGATCTTCATCGACCACGTGCTCGGCCTCGAAAGCGCCACCGTCCGCGAAATGCTGGAAATTCTCCGGCGGACCTACTGCTCCACGGTCGGCATCGAGTTCATGCACATCACCGACCCGGAGGAGAAGGGCTGGCTGCAGGCCCGGATCGAGGGGCCGGACAAGGAAGTCTCCTTCACGCCGGAAGGCCGCATCGCCATCCTGCGCAAGCTGATCGAGACGGAAGGCTTCGAGAAGTTCCTCGACGTCAAGTACACCGGCACCAAGCGTTTCGGCCTCGACGGCGGCGAAGCCATGGTTCCGGCTCTGGAACAGATCATCAAGCGCGGCGGCAATCTGGGGGTCGAGGAAATCGTGCTCGGCATGCCCCACCGCGGCCGCCTCAACGTGCTTGCCAACGTCATGGGCAAGCCGTTCCGCGCGATCTTCAACGAATTCCGCGGCGGGTCCGCAAATCCCGAGGATGTCGAGGGGTCCGGGGACGTCAAGTACCACCTGGGTACGTCGTCCGACCGGGAGTTCGACGGCAACAAGGTTCACCTGTCGCTCACCGCCAATCCGTCGCACCTGGAAATCGTGGTGCCGGTGGTGCTCGGCAAGGTCCGCGCCAAGCAGGACCAGAAGAAGGACCGGGACCGCACCAAGGTGCTGCCACTGCTCCTGCATGGCGATGCGGCGTTTGCGGGCCAGGGCGTGATCACGGAATGCTTCGGCCTCTCCGGCCTCAAGGGGCACCGCACGGGCGGTTCGGTTCACTTCATCGTCAACAACCAGATCGGTTTCACCACCAGTCCGCACAACTCGCGGTCCTCGCCCTATCCCTCTGACGGCGCGAAGATGATCGAGGCGCCGATCTTCCATGTGAACGGGGACGACCCCGAAGCCGTCGTCTTCGCCGCCAAGGTGGCGACCGAATTCCGCCAGAAGTTCGGCAAGCCGGTCGTGATCGACATGTTCTGCTACCGCCGGTTCGGGCACAACGAGGGCGACGAGCCCATGTTCACCCAGCCGCTGATGTACAAGAAGATCAAGGGGCACCCCTCGGTCGTCGACATCTATGCGGAAAGGCTCATCGCCGACGGACTTCTGACGAAAGCGGAAGTCGACGGCCTGAAGGCCGAAATGCGGTCTTACCTGGATGAGGAGTTCGACGCCGGCGAATCCTTCCGGCCCAACAAGGCGGACTGGCTCGATGGCGCCTGGTCGGGCCTCAGCCAGGCCGAGGAAGGTCCGCGGCGGGGTCAGACCGGGGTCGACATCGATGTTCTGAAAAGCGTCGGACACGCGATCGCGACCGTTCCCGACGGTTTCCACGCCCACCGCACCATCCAGCGCATCATGACCAACCGCCGCAAGATGGTGGACGAGGGCAAGGGCGTGGACTGGGCCATGGCGGAGGCGCTGGCTTTCGGCACGCTCGTCCGCGAAGGCTATCCGGTCCGCCTGTCGGGCCAGGACTGCGAACGCGGTACGTTCAGCCAGCGCCATTCGGTGCTCAACGACCAGGAAACCGAGGCGAAGTACACGCCGCTTCAGCACGTCTCCGAAGACCAGGCGATGTTCGAGGTCATCAACTCCATGCTTTCCGAGGAAGCGGTGCTCGGGTTCGAATACGGCTACAGCCTGGCAGAGCCCAACGCCCTCGTGCTGTGGGAAGCCCAGTTCGGCGATTTCGCCAACGGCGCCCAGGTCGTGGTCGACCAGTTCCTGTCGAGCGGCGAGCGCAAGTGGTTGCGGATGTCCGGTCTTGTTCTGCTGCTGCCGCACGGCTACGAAGGCCAGGGGCCGGAACATTCCTCCGCACGCCTCGAGCGCTATCTGCAGATGTGCGCGGAAGACAACATGCAGGTCGCCAACTGCACCAGCCCGATGAACTATTTCCACATCCTGCGCCGGCAGCTCAAGCGCGACTTCCGCAAGCCGCTGATCCTGATGACGCCCAAGTCGCTGCTGCGGCACAAGCGGGTCGTCTCCCGGCTCGACGAACTGGGGCCGGACTCGACGTTCCACCGGATCCTCTGGGACGATGCCCAGTTGGAAGATATCGAATCGAAGATCCGCCTCGTGGAGGACAAGGACATCCGCCGGGTCGTCCTGTGTTCCGGCAAGGTCTATTACGACCTGTTCGAGGAACGCGAGAAACGCGGCATCAACGACGTCTACCTGATGCGCATCGAGCAGCTCTATCCTTTCCCGGAAAAAGCGCTCACCGAGGAGCTCGCCCGTTTCACGCATGCGGAAATGGTCTGGTGCCAGGAGGAACCCAAGAACATGGGATCGTGGTCCTTCGTCGAGCCGCTTCTGGAAGACGTCCTGACGACGATCGATGCCAAGCACAAGCGGCCGGCCTATGTGGGACGCAAGGCGTCGGCGTCGACCGCGACCGGGCTCATGGCCAAGCATGTCAAGGAACTGCAGGCATTCCTGGACAAGGCCCTGCGCGAGGAAGCCTGATCCGCTTTCAAGAAATCACACCTTAGAGAGGTCACAATGGCAACGGAAATCCGGGTTCCTACCCTGGGCGAATCGGTCACCGAGGCGACGATCGCCCAGTGGTTCAAGAAAGAAGGCGACTCCATTTCCGCCGACGAACCGCTGGTCGAGCTTGAAACCGACAAGGTCACGATCGAAGTGCCGGCGCCTTCGGCGGGCGTGCTGTCCGAAATCGTCGCCAAGAGCGGAGACACGGTCGAGGTCGGGGCCCTGTTGGGATCCATCGGCGAGGGGGCCGGTGCAGCCGCGCCGGCCGCGCCCGAGGCCGATGCCGGCAGCGACGGCGAACAGGCCGCGGACCCTGCCACCGCGAGTGCTGCTTCTGCGGAAGATGCCGGCGGCAGCGACGGCGACGAGGCGCTGTCGCCTGCGGTCCGCCGGATCGTCGAGGAAAAAGGCATCGACCCGTCCACCGTCGAGGGAACCGGCAAGGACGGCCGGATCCTGAAAGGCGATGTCCTGGCGGCGGCCTCCGGAACGGCGGCACCGTCCTCGCCGCCCGCCGCCGCTCCCGCTGCACCGCAACCGTCCTCGCCGCCTGCGCCCGCCAGGGCCGCGGAGGCCGCTCCTGCAGCATCCGCCGCTCCGGCGAAGGCCGAAGCCTCGCCTCCGCCGCCGCCCGTCTCCGCGCCTGCCGCCGACGACGACAGTGCGCGCGAGGAAAGGGTGCGCATGACGCGCCTGCGCCAGACCATCGCCCGGCGCCTGAAGGACGCGCAGAACACCGCGGCCATGCTCACGACCTTCAACGAGGTCGACATGACGGCGGTCATGGACGTGCGCAGCCAGTACAAGGAACTGTTCGAGAAGAAGCACGGCGCGAAGCTCGGTTTCATGAGCTTTTTCGTGAAGGCCTGCATCACCGCGCTCCACGACGTGCCAGCGGTCAATGCCGAAATCGACGGCGACGATCTGGTCTACAAGAACTACTACCACATCGGCGTGGCCGTCGGGACCGACAAGGGTCTCGTGGTGCCGGTGGTGCGCGACGCGGACCGGATGAATCTCGCGCAGATCGAGACCACGATCGCCGATTTCGGCCGCAAGGCGCGCGAGGGCTCGCTCAAGATCGAGGAGATGCAGGGCGGGACGTTCACGATCTCCAATGGCGGGGTCTACGGTTCGCTCATGTCGACGCCGATCCTGAACGCTCCCCAGTCGGGCATTCTCGGCATGCACAAGATCCAGCAGAGGCCCATGGTGGTCGATGGCGAGATCAGGATCAGGCCGATGATGTACCTGGCGTTGTCCTACGATCACCGGATCGTCGACGGCAAGGAAGCGGTGACCTTCCTGGTGCGGATCAAGGAAAGCCTGGAAGATCCCCAGCGCATGATCCTCGACATCTGACAGCCGACGACCGTGCCGGACGTCGCGACGGCATCTTCGATAAACCCAACAGACACAAGAGGATAACATGGCGGATCAGTACGATCTTGTCGTCATCGGAACCGGACCGGGGGGCTACGTGTGCGCCATCAGGGCGGCCCAGCTCGGCCTGTCGGTCGCCGTGGTCGAGAAGCGGGCGACCCATGGCGGGACCTGCCTCAATGTCGGCTGCATTCCGTCGAAGGCGCTGCTGCATGCCTCGGAACTCTTTGCGGAGGCGAGCCATGGCTTTCCGGCCATGGGCATCCAGGTCGGCCGTCCCCGCGTCGACCTCAAGGCCATGCTCGCCTACAAGGACGAAGGCATCGACGGCAACGTCAAGGGTGTCGAGTTCCTGCTGAAGAAGAACAAGGTCGACAGCTATTTCGGCACCGGCAGCATCGAGGCCCCGGGCAAGGTCAAGGTCACGCCGTCCGAAGGCGAGCCCCGTGTCCTCGAGACCAAGAACATCGTCATCGCGACGGGATCCGACGTCACGCCGCTGCCGGGCGTGGACATTGACGAGAAGAACGTCGTCTCGTCGACGGGCGCGCTGTCGCTGCCGCACGTGCCGCGCCACATGGTCGTGGTGGGCGCGGGGGTGATCGGCCTCGAACTGGGCTCGGTCTGGCGCCGGCTCGGCGCCGAGGTCACCGTGGTTGAGTTCCTTGATCACATCACGCCGGGCATGGACGCGGAGATCTCGAAGAACTACCAGCGCATCCTCAAGAAGCAGGGCATGAAGTTCATGCTCTCCACAAAGGTGACGGAAGTGAAGACCTCCTTCACCATGCTCAAGGTCACCACGGAGCCCTCCGCCGGCGGCGATGCGACCGTGCTCGACGCCGATGTCGTGCTCGTGGCCATCGGCCGCAGGCCCTATACGGAGGGGCTGGGGCTCGATGCCGCCGGTGTCGAACTCGACGACCGTGGACGGGTGAAGACCGACGGGCATTTCAAGACCAACGTGGACGGCATCTATGCCATCGGCGACGTGATCGCCGGCCCGATGCTCGCCCACAAGGCGGAAGACGAAGGCGTCGCGGTGGCCGAGATCCTCGCCGGCAAACCGGGCCACGTGAACTACGGCGCGATCCCGGGCGTAATCTACACCGCGCCTGAGGTCGCCACGGTCGGCCAGACCGAGGAGCAGCTGAAGGACGCGGGGATCGAGTATTCGGTCGGCAAGTTCCCCTTCACCGCCAATGGCCGCGCCAAGGTCAACCGGACGACCGACGGGTTCGTGAAAATCCTGGCCGACGCGAAGACCGACAAGGTGCTGGGGGTCCACATGATCGGCCCGAGCGTGGGCGAAATGATCGCCGAAGCGGTGGTGGTGATGGAGTTCGGCGGATCAGCCGAAGACATCGCCCGCACCTGCCACGCGCACCCGACCCTGAGCGAAGCCGTCAAGGAAGCCGCCATGGCGGTGGACAAGCGCACCATCCACATGTGATCCGCATATTCCCGGGGTACCGCGCGGCGCATCCGGGATCGTTCCAGCTCCGGCGTCGATCCGGAACGGCCCCGGCCCGCGCTGCCGCGCGTCCGGGGGACGGTGTGTTTCCGACGGGTCGCTTCACCTACGGGGCGCGTGGCTATGGGTCCTGACTTTCGTCAGGACTGCGGTGGGGGCTTTAGCACTCCGAATTCCCGGGCCTGACCCGGGACCCACTCCGGGACACGGCGGTGCGGGCTTCGACGCATGCGGACCACGGCACCTGCCGGGGCTTGGGTCATTCGCCACGGACTCCCCGTGTCATTGCCACAATCCGTGTCCCGGAGTTCCGCGAGGGGCATCCGGGATCGTCTCATGCTCCGGCTTCGATCCGGAACGGCCCCGGCTCGCGCTTCCGCGCGTCCGGGGAACGGTGTGTGTCCGACGGGTCGCTTCACCTGCGGTGCATGTGGCCATGGGTCCTGACTTTCGTCAGGACTGCGGTGGGGGCTTTAACACTCCGAATTCCCGGGCCCCGACCCGGGACCCACTCCGGGAAACGGTGGCGCGGCCTTCGACGCATGCGGACCACGGCGCCTGCCGGGGCTTGGGTCATTCATCACGGGCTCCCCGTTTCGTCGCCACAATCCGTGTCCCGGAGCCCCGCGAGGGGCATCCGGGATCGTTCCATGCTTCCGCTTCGATCCGGTACGGCCCCGGCTCGCACCGCCGCGCGTCCGGGGAACGGTGTGTGTCCGACGGGGCGCTTCACCTACGGGGCGCGTGGCCATGGGTCCTGACTTTCGTCAGGACTGCGGTGGGGGCTTTAACACTCCGAATTCCCGGGCCCCGACCCGGGACCCACTCCGGGAAACGGTGGCGCGGCCTTCGACGCATGCGGACCACGGCGCCTGCCGGGGCTTGGGTCATTCATCACGGGCTCCCCGTTTCGTCGCCACAATCCGTGTCCCGGAGCCCCGCGAGGGGCATCCGGGATCGTTCCATGCTCCGGCTTCGATCCGGAACGGCCCCGGCTCGCGCCGCCGCGCGTCCGGGGAACGGTGTGTGCACGACGGGTCGTTTCACCTGCGGTGTATGTGGCCATGGGTCCTGACTTTCGTCAGGACTGCGGTGGGGGCTTTAACACTCCGAATTCCCGGGCTCGACCCGGGACCCACACCGGGACGCAGTGGCGCGGGCTTCGACGCATGCGCGCCACGGCACCTGCCGGGGCTTGGGTCATTTGCCACGGACTCCCCGTTTCATCGCCACAATCCGTGTCCCGGAGCCCCGCGAGGGGCATCCGGGATCGTTCCATCCTCCGGCTTCGATCCGGAACGGCCCCGGCTCGCGCTTCCGCGCGTCCGGGGAACGGTGTGGCTGTATACCCGAATTCCCGGGCCCGACCCGGGATCCACTCCGGGGCACAGTAGCGCGGCTTCTGGTCCATGCGGGGTACGGTGGAGGCGGCACACCCGAAGTCCCGGGCGCTGACCCGGGATCCGGTTTGCGGGAGCCGGGGTCGCGGTCCGGGGCGTGGGGATGGTCTAAGCCCTCGTCGGGCTTGCGGTTTTCTTCGAAACGGCTTGTACGCGGCGAGGCTTGCACACATACTCCGGCCGTGAGGCGGGAACGCGGGGGCGCTTGAGATGAACACCACGGCAAAGGCCGTTGCCTGCGTCGTTTCGGGCATGACGCTGATCACGCTGCAGGACGTCACGGTCAAGTGGCTGTCGGCGAGCTACCCGCTCTACGAGATCATCTTTTCGCGCGCCTGCGTGGCGATCCTTCTGATCCTGGCGATCATGGCGCTGGAGGGCACGCTCTCGACGATCCGCAACGGGCGGGTGCGGTGGTGCATCGGGCGCGGCTGCATCATGGTGGTGGCGAACGTGCTGTTTTTTCTCGCCGTCGTGGCGATGCCGCTGGCGGAAGCGATCGCCATCCTCTTTGTCTCGCCGCTCATCGTCACGCTGCTGTCGGTGCCGATCCTGGGCGAAAAGGTCGGCTGGCAGCGCTGGCTCGCCGTCTGCGTCGGGTTCGCCGGCGTGATCGTGATGTTGCGCCCGGGTAGCGGACTCACCGGGTTCGCCTCGGCGTTGCCGATTCTCGCCGCATGCGCTTATTCCTGCGTCGTGCTGATGACCCGAAGGCTCGGCGCGACGGAAAAGGCCTCGACCATGTCCTTCTACCTGCAGGCCTGCTTCGTGGTCGCCGGGGTCGCCGCCGGGCTGGGCTTCGGCGACGGCCGGTTCGCCGGTTCCGAAGACCCGTCCCTGCGATTCCTGTTCCGGTCCTGGGCCTGGCCGACGCTTTTCGACCTGGGCCTGTTCGCGGCCTGCGGCGTCCTGATCGGCATGGGGAACTTTCTCATGACCCAGGCCTACCGCATCGGCGAGGCGACCATGGTCGCCCCGTTCGAATATGTCGCGCTGCCGATGGCCGTGCTCTGGGGATATCTCCTGTGGCACGACCTGCCGGACGCCGCGGCGGTCGTCGGGATCGCGCTGATCGCCGGAAGCGGGCTGTTCGTCTTCTACCGGGAAACGCGGCACGGCCGGACCGTGGCGGCGGACAAGCCCATTTCGCGGGGGCGTTGACGGGCTGTCCGGCCGAAAGGTCCGGTCGAATACCTGTCTCAGACGCCCTTGTCGAGCAGCGTCCTGATGGCCGAGCGCGACGTCTGGGCGATGACCCGTCCGACTTCCTTGCCGCCCCTGAAGAGCACGAGGGTCGAGCGGCGCGGGACCTTCAGCTGCCTGACGAAGTCGCCGCCGCGATGGGTATCCCAGTCCACCCGCATCACGGTGATGCCGCCATAGCGCGCGTTTTCGCGCTGCAATTCGCCGAGCACCCGGTCTTGGGTGCGGCAGGTGCTGCACCAGCTGGCGTAGAAATCGAGCATGACGGGTTTGCCGGAGGCCTTGAGCCTTTCGAACTTCGCCATGTCGAAGTTGACGTGTTTCGCGCCGGCGCCAGCCATTGCAGCGCCGGAGCCGATCGCCAGGGCGAAGCCGACGGCGGCGATCGCGGGGACAAAGGTTCTTCTGTTCATGGGGGTCTCCTTTTCGGGGTTCGTTTCAGAATTTCACCGACAGGTCCTGGAACCAGTGCGGCAGGTTGTCGAGAAGCCAGATTTCGAGCGGGTGATGCAGGCCGAAGAAGAGCACGGCGCCGAGACCGAGCAGGACGATACCCGTCACCGGCCGGGCACGTTCGGCGAGGGACTGGAGCCGCGTGCGCCGGCGCATGATGGCTTCGCGCGTGCCATAGGCCAGCAGCACGATGACGCTGCCGATGCCCAGGGCGAAGGCCGTCATGAT
Source organism: Hyphomicrobiales bacterium (assembly GCA_965227875.1). Classification (GTDB taxonomy): domain Bacteria; phylum Pseudomonadota; class Alphaproteobacteria; order Rhizobiales; family JAJFHC01. The sequence continues at coordinate 1,806,188 of OZ245783.1, read as the reverse complement.
GGCCGCGGCCCAGGGCACGTTCCGGCCCTCCGCCGCCAGGGAAATGGCGCCGCCCAGGGTCGGGCCGATGCAGGGCGACCAGACGGCGCCCAGCAGGACACCGGTCAGGGCCTGGGTCAGGAGGCCACCCCGGCTGTCCGCGTTCTCCAGCCCGTCGAGGGTGGCGGAGGCGGAGCCCGATGCGCCGGCCGCGGCGGCGGAAAAGGCCGCGCCGACCCGCGGGATGAGTAGGGCGGCGCCGAACGCCATCATGAAGGCGGCGGCGGTCTTCGAGACCGTGGTCTCGTCGATGCCGAGCGCAGGCCCCAGCGCGGCCACGGCTGTCCCGAGCACCACGAAACTCGCTCCCATGCCGGCGGCAAGCACCACAGGGCCGGCCGGATGCCGGTTCAGGGCCGCGAGCAGCACGATGGGGAGGACGGGGAGGACGCACGGGTTCAGAAGCGTCAGAATGCCCGCCAGATAACCGAAAACCAGATCCATGACCGCCGTCTCGTCGAGTGCCGATGTCGAGAGGTTCTAGCGGCGCTGCGGCGGCGCGGAAATTAAACTCCGATCACATATAGTTCAGCGGGCGGCGTCCCGGGCGTGACGTCCGACTACCGGCGCGCGCCGGGATGGGCCCTGTCGTAGACGTCGAGAAGGTGCCGGCGATCCATCTCCGTGTAGATCTGGGTGCTCGAGAGGCTGGCGTGACCGAGCAGCTCCTGGATGGTGCGGAGGTCGCCGCCGGCGCCCAGCAGGTGGGTCGCGAAGCTGTGCCGCAGCGCATGCGGCGTGGTCTTTTCCGGCAGGCCGAGCGCACCGCGCAGGCGCTGGACGAGGAGCTGGATGTTGCGGGCATTGAGCCGCCCACCCTTCTCGCCGACAAAAAGCGGGCCGTCCGGACCGGGTTGCCATGGACAGAGTTCGAGATAGCGGCGGATGGCGTCGGCGGCGAGCGGGATCACCGGGACGACCCGGGTCTTGCCGCCCTTGCCGGTGATGCGCAGGGTGTCCGGCCCGCCGTTTCCCGGTATGTCCCGGCGGTTCAGGCCGAGGGCCTCGGAGATCCGGAGCCCGCAGCCGTAGAGCAGGAGGAGCACGGCGGAATCCCGGGTATCGATCCAGGTGACGCCCCTGGAGACGGAGGCCACGGCATCGCCGTCCGTCATGGCGCGCGCCGCGTCCGGGGCAACCGAACGCGGCAGGGCGCGGGGGATTTTCGGCGATCTCAGGGCGCTCAGGTGCGGATTTGCGAGAATGTTCTTTCTTTCGAGAAAACGGAAAAAAGAACGCAAGGCCGAAAGCGCGCGGGCAAGCGAACGGCTCGAAAGGTCATCGTTGCGCCGGGCTGCCAGAAAAGCGCGGAAATCGACCGTCCGCAGGTCCCGCAGGGCATTAAGGGTCACATGACCGCCGAGATGGCCCGAAAGAAAAGAAAAGAAAACCTCGAGGTCGCGGACATAGGCGTCGACCGTGTTGGCGGACGCCCGTTTTTCGGAAACCAGGTAGTCGAGCCACCCGTCGAGCGCGCGGGCCGCGCCCTCGTCGGCGAAGGCCTTGGCAGTATCGGTGATCCGGCCGGACGTGGCGTCAGCCGATGCTCTGGCCAGTCTTGTTCCAGTCGCTGAGGAAGGCATCGAGGCCCTTGTCGGTCAGCACATGTTTGACGAGCCCGCGCAGGACGCCCGGGGGAACCGTGGCGACATCGGCCCCGGAAAGCGCGGACAGCTTGACGTGGTTTGCCGAGCGTATCGAGGCGGCGAGGATCTCCGTGTCGATCGCGTCGTAATTGTCGTAGATGGTGCGGATCTCGTCGATCAGTTCCATGCCGTCCAGGCCGAGATCGTCGAGCCGCCCGATGAAGGGGGAAATGAACGTTGCGCCGGCCTTCGCGGCGAGCAGCGCCTGGTTGGCGCTGAAGCACAGGGTCACGTTGACCATGATGTTCGAGGAGGAAAGCGCGCGGCAAGCCTTCAGCCCGTCCCAGGTGAGCGGGACCTTGACGGCGACGTTCTCGGCGATGTCGGCGAGAATGCGGCCTTCCTCGATCATGGCCGCGGCGTCGGTCGCCGTGACTTCCGCGCTGACCGGTCCGGCGACTTCGGCGCAGATCTCGGCGATGACTTCCTTGAAGTCGCGGCCGGACTTGGCCACCAGCGACGGATTGGTGGTTACGCCGTCGACCATCCCGGTTTCATTCAGTTCGCGGATTTCGCTGATTTCCGCCGTGTCGACAAAGAATTTCATGGTGCGTTTTCCGGTGGGCTCGGCATTCATCGAATCAGGCGGAGCGCGCTCCGCCATGGCTGAGGCGCAAACTGTCACGAAGCCTCGACAATATCAATGCCGCCAGTCCGGCCGGACACGCCGCATGCCTTCCCCCGGTGTCCCGGGAGGCTAAGATGGCGGCGTGAACGAATCGCGTGGCGCGGGCCCGGACCGATGACGAAACAGGACAAGATCGCGGGCAAGGGCCGCAACCTCCGGGTGCTGCTGCCGCTCGCCCTGCCGGAGGCCTATACCTACCGCTGTCCGCCGCACATCGACGCGGAACCGGGCGATTTCGTGCAGGTGCCGCTCGGCCCGCGGCAGATGGCCGGGGTCGTTTGGGCGGTGGCGGGAGACGATCTGCCGGACGCGAAACTGCGCGACGTGTCCGGACGGTTCGACGCCGCTCCGATGAGCGCGCTCCAGCGTCGCTTCATCGACTGGATCGCCGACTATACGCTGTCGCCGCCGGGCGCGGTGCTGCGCATGGCCATGCGGGTTCCCGAAGCACTGGGCCCGCCGCGCGCGAGGACCGGGGTCACGCTGACGGGCCGGGAGCCCGAACGGATGACGCCGCAAAGGAGGCGGGTCCTCGACATGGCCGTGTCCCTTGCGGTGTGGCCACCCGCCGAACTGGCCCGCGAGGCGGGGGTCAGTCCCGGCGTGGTGCACGGACTGGTGGGGACGGGTGCGCTGGCGGAAGCCCCCCTGCCGGCCTTCGTCCCGTTCGAGGAGCCCCGCACGGATGCGAGCGACGTTACGCTGTCGGACCTCCAGCAGGACGCGGCGGCGGAGATGACCCGGCTCGTCGCCTCGGGCGGGTACAGCGTCACCGTGCTCGACGGGGTCACCGGGTCGGGCAAGACGGAGGTCTATCTCGAGGCGCTGTCCGCGGCGCTGGCGCGCGGGGCGCAGACCCTGGTCCTGCTGCCGGAGATCGCCCTGACCGGCCAGTTTCTCGACCGTTTCGAACGGCGCTTCGGCGTCCGGCCGGCGGAGTGGCATTCGGCCATCAGGTCGCGCGAGCGCGAACGGGTCTGGCGCGGGGTCGCGGATGGCAGCGCGCGTATCGTGGTGGGCGCGCGCTCCGCGCTCTTCCTGCCGTTCAGCGACCTCGGCCTCATCGTCGTCGACGAAGAGCACGACCCGGCCTTCAAGCAGGAAGACGGCGTGACCTACCACGCCCGGGACATGGCGGTGGTGCGGGCCGCGCTGGGCAAGATCCCGGCGGTCCTCAGCAGCGCCACCCCGTCGCTGGAGACGCTCCACAACGTCGAGCGCGGCCGCTATGGCTGCGTTGAGCTCGACCGGCGCCACGGCGGGGCGACCATGCCCGTGGTCTCGGCCATCGACATGCGCAGCGAGGGGCCGGAGCGCGGGAAATGGCTCGCGCCGCGCATGCGCGAGGCCGTCGCGCAGACCCTGGGCGCCGGCGAGCAGGTGCTCCTGTTTCTCAATCGCCGCGGCTATGCCCCGCTGACGCTCTGCCGGACCTGCGGCCACCGTCTCCAGTGTCCCAATTGCGACACCTGGCTGGTCGAGCACAGGTTCCGCCGGCACCTGCTGTGCCATCATTGCGGCCACCAGGCGGACGTGCCGGGCTCTTGTCCGGAATGCGGCACGGCGGACTCGCTCGTCGCCTGCGGCCCCGGTGTCGAACGTCTCGCGGAAGAGGTCGCGGACACCTTCCCCGACGCGCGCGTCACCATCCTCTCCAGCGACCTCCTGCGCGGCGAGGCCCTGCGCGATACGCTGACGGCGATCGCGGAAGGTGAATACGATCTTGTCATCGGGACGCAGCTTGTCGCCAAGGGCCACAACTTTCCCCAGCTCACGCTGGTCGGGGTCGTCGACGCGGATATCGGCCTCGGCACGGGCGATCCGCGGGCGGCGGAGCGCACCTACCAGCTGCTGCGCCAGGTTGCCGGCCGCGCGGGGCGAGGCGACCGGCCCGGCCGCGCGCTTCTCCAGACCTACCAGCCCGACCATCCGCTCATGGAGGCCCTGATCAGCGGCGACCGCGACCGATTCTACGACTGCGAGACACGGGCGCGCGAACAGGCGGGGCTGCCGCCCTACGGCAGGCTGGCGGCCATGGTCGTCTCGGCGGCGGACGCCGCCGACGCCATGCGATATGCCGAGATGCTCGCGCGGACCGCGCCGCACACCACGGGCGTGCGCGTGCTCGGTCCCGCGCCGGCGCCGATCGCCCTCCTGCGCGGACGTCACCGGGTCAGGCTGCTGATCAAGTCCGTCCGCGACTTCAACATCCAGGACTACATCCGCACATGGCTGGGCGAGGCCACCAGGCCGCGCGGCAGCGTACGGCTCGCCATCGACATCGATCCGCAGAGTTTCATGTGAGGGCGTGTCCGTGGGGCCGGTTCGCCGGGACGGGCGCGGCCTAGCCGTCCGAATTCGCGTCGCCCAGGATCTCGGCCAGAAGCTCGCGGATCCATCGATGTCCCGGATCCCGGTCGAAATCGGAGTGCCACATCATGTAGAACTGCTGATGCTTGACCTCGATGGGAAGGTCGAACACGTCGAGGTCGAACTTTTCGGCAAAGATCCGGGCGTAAGAGGCGGTGACGTGGCCGACGAGGTCGCTCGTCGCGACGATATGCGCCAGGTGTCCGACCCGCGGTACGCGGCAGACGGTCTTGCGCTGGATTCCGGTGCTCGACAGTTTCTGCGTGACGTGGGTCAACCTTGCCTTCGATTCCTCGAGTAGCGCGAATCTCAGCTTGCTGTAGGTTTCGAGATCGAGCTTTCGCAGGCCGCCAATCAAGGCGTTGTCCCTGCGCGCGATGAGCACGACCTTTTCCTCGTGAATATGGCGTACGCGAAGTTCGGCCGCCTCGAGAGGATGGGTGTAGAGCCCGACGTCGATCTCCTTCGACTTCAGGCTGTGTTCCAGGGTCGTCGGTTCCAGGCCGATCAGATCGATGGAAATGTCGGGTGCCTGCGTAGCCAGGGTCGCGAACAGGCCCGGCGTGATCAGCGGCTCGAGCACATCCATGAGCATCAACCTGAACCGCCGCGAGGTTTCGGCGGGCGCGAACTCGCGGTTGAGCCCCAGTGACTTGTCGAGGGTATCGAGGGCGAGCCGGACCGACGGCGCCAGCGAGTCCGCAAGCTGGGTCGGCTCGACGCCCCGCCTTCCCCGCTTGAAAAGCGGATCGTCCAGTCTGTCGCGCAGCCGCCCGAGCGCGTGGCTGACCGCAGGCTGGCTCGTGCCGAGAAGTTCGGCCGCGCGGCTCGTGTTCCTGGTTTCGTAGACCGCGTTGAACACCAGAAACAGGTTGAGATCGATACCCTTGAGATTCATGCCCAGCCTCCCCCGCAAAATGGAATCAGGTATGAACAGTTTTGATATCACATCTAAGTAGCCAGCCTGTCGCGCAAGTCAAATTCACAATGTTCATATGACATATGGGATATTCGAATTTCCCTTGGTGAAACCGGCGGACTAGATTTTCCGGCAGTCAAGAACAACGGATCCGGAGCAACCGGACCTGAGGCAACAGACGGGGCATCGGGGAGCGATGATCGGCCTGATCATGACATACAGGACATGCCACCAGGCAACCGGGCGGGCTGGGCCCGGCGGCGTTTTCGGCGCGGTCAAGGCAACGTGCGCCTTGATCGCGGTCTTCGGGGCGCTAGCCGCACTGCTGGCAGCACCGCAATCGGCTCAGGCGATGGTGTCTTGCCCCTTCACTCCAGCGAGCCTCGGCTCGTCCGACGTGCACTGGGAATTCGACATCGACCTGGGCATCTGCCGGAACCGGGCCCTGGGGTCGACAGGCTTCGCGACCAACGGCATCGACATCGAAACCGACAACGGTTTTCTGACGCACGGGGACTTCATCACGCCCGGCCAGGGTGTCGGGGGCGCGGGAAATGCCGGCGATTACGGACCTCATCTGGTGACGAGCGTCGACATCTCGCCTTCCGCCGGAGGCAATATCGCGTCGTCGGACGATGTGGGCTTCGGTGTCCACCGGATCAATTTTTCCGCCGCGGACGCGGGTGCCCAGACCTATGTCATGACCATCGTAAAGGCCGGCGTGACCTACAAGATCACCGTTGTCGGGACCTTCAGGCAGTCGCCGGCCACGCAGGAGATCCAGTCGATCACCATAACCGGCGGCGTGTTCGGCTCCGAACAGGGCAACGGCGATCTCGAGGGGCAGCAGTCGGCCTTCACCGACCTCGTCATTCGCGCGCAGTCGACCGCCATTACCGACGGCGCCTTCGGTGCGCTGGACGAGGCGTTTTCGGACGGCGAGGGGCCGCTGGTCACGGCGGCCGGGTTTTCCGTTTCGGCACGGGGGACGCGGAACTGGCTGATGGCCCGCCGCGCCGAGGCATTGCGGTCGCGTCTCGCGGACCTGCCGCGCGACGGGAACGGCAGTCCGGTCCATGCCGTGCCGGTCTCCGCGGACGGCAGCGACCCGGACTGGAACGTCTGGCTCAAGGGAGACTGGACCTTCTACGACGGTGATGGATCGTCATTCGACGGGCATACGGGCAACCTGCTCGCGGGGGCGGACCTGCGGGTCGGCGAGACCGTCGTGATCGGCGTCCTCGCAGGGTACGGGCTTGCCGACTTCGACACGGACATGGCCGGCACGACGGGCGGTTTCGATGCCGACGGTTACACGGTGGGGCCCTATGCCGGGGTGAAACTCGGAGAAAGTGCCCGCCTCGACGTGCTCGCCGCCTATACCTATTCCGACTATGACAACAGGTCCGGCGGAACCAGGGGCACATTTTCCGCCGACCGCATCACGCTCGCGGCCCGGCTGAAGGGGCGCTGGGACGTGGACGGGTACTTCGTCGAGCCCGCGCTGGGCGTCTTCTATGCCCATGAGGACCAGGACGCCTACACGGACACGGCCGGCGTGCGCCATTCGGGCCGCACGGTGAAAGCGGGCCGCGTCTCGCTCGGGCCCAGGGTCGGATACGTCCTTCGCGCGGAAAACGGGGACACGATTACGCCATGGATCTCGGTCAAGGGCGAGTATGACTTCTCCAACCGGGCGAACGCGCCTTCGAGCGGCCTGCCCGACTTCGGCGACATTCTCTCCGCACGCATATCGCTGGGCCTCGATGCCCACACCGCAAAGGGGCTCAGCATCACCGTAAAGGGCGACGTCGGCGGGCTCGGGTCAGGTGACTACACCAGCTACGGCGGTTCCGCGCGCGTCGGCATGCCATTCTGACGTCCAGGGACCGGACGGGACCTTGAACGCAGATCAACCCGCGTGCCGCACGCCGCGCCTCAGCACGTTCCCGCCGGCCCGCCGTTCGGTGCGTGCCACAGGCGGTCCGCAGAGGCATGTTTCCAGTGAAAGCCGGTTTCCGGTAGTCTGCCGCAACGCGCGAACCGGCTTGCCTCACGGTGCAGCGCCGTCCGAAGGAGCCTGCGGAACATGATAATCGGCATCTGGCAACTCGCGATGCTGGCGGCTGCGCTGAGCGTTACCCTGCTGCCGGTGGTTCTTGCCAGCGCGGCAAAGAAGAAGGACCGCCGGGCCTATGCGTTCCGTACGGTGCCACTCATGGCGCTGCTCGTCGCCGTGAACATGTTCATGAGCCGCCTGTCCGGTATCGGGGCCCTGTCCGCGGTCGCGGCGGTGCTGGTCGTTGCGGCCGTATTCCACGTGATCTGGTCGGTCCACCGGACCAACGACGCCGGCCTGTCGCGCTGGTGGAACGTCCTGATCACCGTTCCCGTAGTCAACCTGTTCTGGTGGGTCTACCTGCTCGGCCGGAGCAGCGCGCCCGGCGGGGCGGCACGGGACATATTTGACTGAGCCGGCAAAAAGCGCGGTATAAGACAACAGCGGCGCGGACAGCGCCGATCCTCGTGATGGGAACCTGCGCGGGCCGTCCGGCTCGCCGATCTGCGAACACATGACCGAAACCCTCCTTGGCCCGCTTGTGCCGCCGGACCTCTCGCCATTGAGCGTCGCCGTCCTGCTGGTGGTCAACTTCATCACCTCGGCCTTTACCGCAACGGTCGGTCTGGGCGGCGGCGTGGCGATTCTCGCGGTCCTCGCCAATCTCCTGCCGGTGGCGGCCATCATTCCCATACACGCGGTCGTCCAGCTCTCGAACAACTCGAGCCGGACCATTCTCAACCGGTCCCATGTGCTGTGGAAACTGGTCGGCTGGTTCACCCTCGGCGCCCTCGCGGGCGGTGTCGTCGCGGCTTCGGTCGTGGTGACCCTGCCGCGCCCGGTGCTTCAGCTGGCGCTCGGGGTGTTCGTGCTCTACTCCGTGTTCGGCCCCAAGCCGACGAAACTCTCGTTCGGGCGGACCGGCACGGTGATCGGCGGAGCGCTGACCACCTTCGCGACCTTCTTCGTCGGGGCAACCGGCCCTCTCGTGGCCGCGATCCTGCCCTATCGGGACATGTCGAAGCACGAGGTCGTGGCCACCCACGGCGCCTGCATGGTTCTTCAGCACCTGCTGAAGATCGTCTTCTTCGGCCTGCTGGGTTTCGCTTTCCTGCCCTGGGCGGGATTTCTCGTCGCCATGCTCGTCACCGGGTTCTTCGGCAGCTATCTCGGCCGGTTCATGCTCGGCCGGATTCCCGAGCAGAAGTTCGTGTTCGTCTTTCGCGCCGTCATTCTCCTGCTGGCCGTGCGTCTCGTCTATTCCGGGGCGGTCGAATTGCTCGGCTGATGCGGGGGGCGCCTTTGTGCAGTGCGGCAAATTGGCCGGGCTGCGGCCTGTTTTCCGCAATGTGTTGCATGCCATGGGGTCTTTTGTTATAGGGAAGCGCGGCTGCCGGGGGGACAGCGCTCGACGACTGATCCTCCCTAAAAAAAGCTGTCGAATTTCAAAGGGTTGGCGTAACCGCAACGGGCGTTGCGCCGATAACCAATCCACATCAGAGAGCGATTGTCCGTGTCACGCCAAGATTCCAGTGTAGCAGGTATGCCCGGTCGCTATGCGACCGCCCTGTTCGAACTGGCCCAGGATGCAGGAGAGCTCGAAGCGGTCGAGAAGGATCTCGCCGGGTTCGAGACGATGCTCAACGAGAGTGAAGACCTGCAGCGCCTGGTGCGCAGTCCGGTCTTCACCGCGGCCGAACAGGTGCGCGCGATCAGCGCGATCCTCGCCAAGACAGATTTTTCGACCCTGACGACGAATTTCGTATCGCTGGTGGCCAAGAACCGCCGGCTTTTTGCCGTCAGGGACATGGTCAGGGCCTTCCGGGCCCTGCTTGCCGCCCATCGCGGCGAGGTGACGGCGGACGTCACCTCCGCGACCTCGCTGAGCGACGCCCAGGTGTCGGCGCTCAAGGAGAGCCTCAAGGCCGCGGTCGGCAAGGACGTACAGCTCAACACGCATGTTGACGAGAGCCTGCTTGGCGGCCTGGTCGTGAAGGTCGGCAGCCGCATGGTGGACAGCTCGCTCAAAACAAAACTTCAAAGTCTTAAAATAGCTATGAAAGAGGTCGGCTGATGGAAATCCGGGCCGCGGAAATCTCCGCAATCCTCAAGGAACAGATCAAGGACTTCGGCAAGGAAGCCGAGGTCACCGAAGTAGGCCAGGTGCTGTCCGTCGGTGACGGCATCGCGCGCGTCTACGGCCTCGACAACGTCCAGGCCGGCGAGATGGTCGAATTTCCGGGCGGCATCCGTGGCATGGCGCTGAACCTCGAAGTCGACAATGTCGGCATCGTGATCTTCGGTTCCGACCGCGACATCAAGGAAGGCGACACCGTCAAGCGGACCGGCGCCATCGTCGATGCCCCGGTCGGCAAGGGCCTTCTCGGCCGCGTGGTCGACGCGCTCGGCAACCCGATCGACGGCAAGGGCCCCATCCAGAGCGACGAACGCCGCCGCGTGGACGTCAAGGCGCCGGGCATCATCCCGCGCAAATCCGTGCACGAGCCGATGCAGACCGGCCTCAAGGCCATCGACTCGCTGATCCCGATCGGCCGCGGCCAGCGCGAGCTCATCATCGGCGACCGCCAGACCGGCAAGACCGCCGTCGCGCTCGACGCGATCCTGAACCAGAAGTCGATCAACGAAGGCGACGACGAGAGCGCGAAGCTCTACTGCGTCTACGTCGCTGTCGGCCAGAAGCGTTCGACCGTGGCCCAGTTCGTCAAGGTGCTGGAAGAAAACGGTGCGCTCGAATATTCGATCGTCGTGGCGGCGACCGCCTCCGACGCGGCGCCGATGCAGTTCCTGGCGCCGTTCACCGGTTGCACCATGGGCGAGTATTTCCGCGACAACGGCATGCACGCCATGATCACCTACGATGACCTGTCCAAGCAGGCCGTGTCGTACCGCCAGATGTCCCTTCTTCTTCGCCGCCCGCCGGGACGCGAAGCTTTCCCGGGCGACGTCTTCTACCTCCACAGCCGGCTGCTGGAACGCGCGGCGAAGCTGAACGAGGACAACGGCGCGGGTTCGCTGACGGCGCTGCCGGTCATCGAAACCCAGGCCAACGACGTGTCGGCCTATATTCCGACCAACGTGATCTCGATCACCGACGGCCAGATCTTTCTGGAAACCGATCTCTTCTACCAGGGCATCCGTCCGGCCGTGAACGTCGGTCTTTCGGTTTCCCGCGTGGGGTCCTCGGCCCAGATCAAGGCGATGAAACAGGTCGCCGGTGCGATCAAGGGCGAGTTGGCCCAGTACCGCGAAATGGCGGCCTTCGCGCAGTTCGGCTCCGACCTGGACGCCGCGACGCAGCGCCTGCTCAACCGCGGCGCCCGCCTGACCGAACTCCTGAAACAGCCGCAGTTCTCGCCGCTGAAGGTCGAGGAGCAGGTGGTGAGCATCTATGCCGGCGTGAACGGCTATCTCGATCCTCTCCCGGTCAGCGACGTCGGGCGCTTCGAGGACGAACTGCTGCGCACCATGCGCGACAAGCACGCCGACATTCTCGAAGCGATCCGCACGGAGAAGGAAATCTCCGACGCGACGGGCGAGAAGCTCAAGGCGGCCGTGGACGCTTTCGCCAAGGCATTCGCCTGATCGGTTCCGAAGACTCTGAAAGGAACGGCTCCTTATGCCTAGCCTCAAGGACCTGAGAAACCGGATCGCCAGCGTCAAGGCGACGCAGAAGATCACCAAGGCCATGCAGATGGTCGCGGCCGCGAAACTGCGTCGTGCGCAGGAAGCGGCCGAGGCCGCGCGTCCCTATGCGGAGCGCATGGAAGCGGTTCTCGCCAACCTGTCGGGCGCCATGAACGGCCGTGACGGCGCATCGCCCCTGCTGGTGGGAACCGGCAAGGACGACGTGCACCTGCTGGTCGTCGCGACGGCCGAACGCGGCCTGTGCGGCGGCTTCAACGCCTCGATCGCGAAACTCGCCCGCGAGCACGCGAATTCGCTGAAGGCCCAGGGCAAGACCGTCAAGATCATCTGCGTCGGCAAAAAGGGACATGACGCCCTCAAGCGCCAGTTCCAGAGGGATATCGTGGACCTCATCGATCTCAAGTCGGTGCGCCAGGTGGGCTTCACGGAAGCCAACGCGATCGGCCGCAAGGTCATCGAGATGTTCGAGGCCGGCGAGTTCGACGTGTGCTCGTTGTTCTACTCGGAATTCAAGTCGGTGATCAGCCAGGTCCCGACACGACAGCAGCTCATTCCCGCACAGCTGGAAACGGGCGGCGAAGACGTCGCCGACGCAAGCGGCGGCGCGGCTTACGAATACGAGCCGGAAGAAGACGAAATCCTGGAAACCCTCCTGCCGCGCAACATCAGCGTGCAGATTTTCCGGGCATTGCTTGAAAACGGCGCCAGCGAACAGGGCGCACGCATGTCGGCCATGGACAACGCGACGCGCAATGCAGGCGAGATGATCGACAAGCTGACGATCACCTACAACCGTTCGCGCCAGGCAATGATCACCAAGGAACTGATCGAAATTATATCCGGCGCTGAAGCGCTTTAAGGACGAAGTACAAGGAAGGTCGAGATGGCAGACAACAAGATCGGACGGGTTTCGCAGGTTATCGGCGCTGTCGTCGACGTGCAGTTTGACGACCATCTTCCCGAGATCCTCAACAGTCTCGAAACGGACAACGGCGGCAACCGCCTGGTTCTGGAAGTGGCCCAGCACCTGGGCGAGAACACCGTGCGCACCATCGCCATGGACACGACCGAAGGTCTGGTCCGCGGTCAGGAAGTGAAGGACACGGGCGCACCGATCGCGGTGCCGGTCGGCGACGAGACGCTGGGCCGCATCATGAACGTGATCGGCGAGCCGGTGGACGAAGCCGGGCCGATCGAGGCCTCCGCGACCCGCGCCATCCACCAGGAAGCCCCGGAACTGGTCGACCAGTCGACGGAAACCGAAATCCTCGTGACGGGCATCAAGGTTGTCGACCTGCTGGCTCCGTATTCCAAGGGCGGCAAGATCGGCCTGTTCGGCGGCGCTGGCGTCGGCAAGACCGTGCTGATCATGGAACTGATCAACAACATCGCGAAGGCGCACGGCGGCTACTCGGTCTTCGCCGGCGTGGGCGAACGTACCCGCGAGGGCAACGACCTCTATCACGAGATGATCGAATCCGGCGTGAACCAGATTGGCGGCGGCGGAAACTCCAAGTGTTCGCTCGTGTACGGCCAGATGAACGAGCCGCCCGGAGCCCGTGCACGTGTCGCGCTGAGCGGCCTGACGGTGGCCGAACACTTCCGCGACCAGGGTCAGGACGTGCTGTTCTTCGTGGACAACATCTTCCGCTTCACCCAGGCCGGTTCCGAAGTGTCGGCCCTGCTCGGCCGCATTCCCTCGGCCGTGGGCTACCAGCCGACGCTCGCCACCGACATGGGCCAGATGCAGGAACGCATCACCACGACGAACAAGGGTTCGGTGACCTCGGTGCAGGCCATCTACGTGCCGGCGGACGACCTTACCGACCCGGCGCCGGCGACCTCGTTCGCCCACCTCGACGCCACGACGGTGCTTTCGCGTTCGATCGCGGAAAAGGGCATCTACCCCGCCGTGGACCCGCTCGACTCCACGAGCCGCGTCCTTGAGCCGCGCACGGTTGGTGAAGAGCACTACGCGGTCGCCCGTCAGGTCCAGGAAATCCTTCAGCGCTACAAGGCCCTGCAGGACATCATCGCCATCCTGGGCATGGACGAACTCTCCGAAGAGGACAAGCTGGCGGTTGCCCGCGCACGCAAGATCGAGCGTTTCCTCAGCCAGCCCTTCTTCGTGGCCGAAGTCTTCACCGGTTCGCCGGGCAAGCTGGTCGACCTGGCCGACACGATCAAGGGCTTCAAGGGCCTTTGCAACGGCGACTACGACCACCTGCCGGAAGCCGCGTTCTACATGGTCGGCAATATCGACGAAGCGATCGAGAAAGCCGAGCGTCTGGCGGCCGAGGCGGCCTGACGAACTGGCAAGTCGCCGGAAAGGTAGAAGCGAGACATGGCCGATACGTTCAATTTCGAACTCGTGTCACCGGAACGCCTGCTGATGTCGGGAGACGTGCGGCAGGTCACGGTGCCGGGCACGGAAGGCGAATTCACGGTGCTTGCCGGGCATGCCCCGGTGCTGTCCACGGTGCGCCCCGGCGTGATCGCGGTCACGGGCGAGGATTCCAGGGAAGAACGGGTCTTCATCCGCGGCGGTTTCGCCGAGGTGAACGATGCGGGCCTGACGATCCTTGCCGAGCAGGCCATCCCGATGGCGGAACTCGACGCCGAGGCGCTTGCACAGCAGATCGCCAACGCCGAAGAGGACGTCGCGGATGCGACCGACGACGCGAAGCGCCAGCGCGCCCAGCACGACCTTGACCAGCTGAAGCAGCTCCAGGGCGCACTCTGAGGGCGATTCCGCGGTCGTTCAGCGCGGTCCCTGGCGCCGGACCCTTCTTCGTGCCATCGAACGATCCGCCCCGTTACGCCTGACTGTGCGGCGCGTCCGGAACCCGCACCATGTACAGTCCGGGTCGGTTTGATATAACGATCCTGTAACAACGGCATCGGGGATCGCACTCGTGCGCTGGACAATGGACGACATAAACTGGGAGGCGTTCGACCGGGACAAGGTCGATCCGTCCACCCTCGAGGCCGTGAAAGCCGCGGCCCTGGTAGAGTTCAACGCCCCGGACTATGTCAGTTACCTCTGCAGCGTGTTCGCCGACAGCGAGCAGATCCAGAACGACATTCGCCAGTGGGGCAAGGAAGAAGCCCAGCACGGGCGCGCCCTGGCTAAATGGGCAAAGCTCGCCGACCCGTCCTTCGATTTCGAGCGCTCCTTCGAGAGATTCCGCAAGATCCAGGGCATCCAGACCGACGCTATCGAATCGGTCCGCGGCAGCCGCGCCGGCGAAATGATCGCGCGATGCGTGGTCGAAAGCGGCACCTCTTCGTTCTACACGGCGATAAAGGACGATACGGAAGAACCCGTCCTGCGCCAGATCGCGATCTACCTCGCGGCTGACGAGTTCGCTCACTACCGGCTCTTTTACGAAAGCTTCAAGAAATACGAAGGCGAACTCCCTTCCGTTGTCCAGCGCCTGAAAATTGCCGTGAGCCGGGTCAACGAAGCCGACGATGACGAACTCTCGGGCGCCTTCTATTGCGCCAACTATCCCGACGACAGCCCGGTCGCCTATCACCGCAAGACCTTCGCCGCGGCCTACGAGAAACGCGCACTCCGGGTCTACAAGCGCCAACATATCGACCGGCTGATCTCGATGGTCGCCAAGGCCGGCGGCCTCAAGCCCCACGGCCTGCTCACCCGCGCCATCAGCACGCTGGCCTGGCATGTGCTGTCCTTCAAGCATTGGCGGCTCGAACGCTCGGCCATCTGACACCAGCCCGTCCATGGTCGGAGACATCCCCATTCCAAGATGACCGACCGGATCCTGAGCTTCTGCATTTCCGCCGACTATGCCCGCGAAACAGGCGGCTGGATCTACGCGCAGCGTGTTCTCGACGGCCTTGCCGACCTGGGATGGACCATAGACCGTGTCACCCTGCCGGCGGGGTTTCCGCAACCGGGCGATGACGCGGTCGCCGAGGCCCGGAAAGTCCTCGAAGCCCTTCCCGACGGACGGACCGTCCTCATCGACCAGATCTGTCTTTCCGCCATGCCGGATGTGGCCGCCGTTGCAGGCCGTCGACTGAAACTGATGATCCTCGTGCATCATCCGGTCGCCAGCGAATATGGCGAGCGCCTCGAGCACGGAGCGCCGTGGTTCGACCGGGAACGCGAAACCCTGCGGCACGTGGCCTGCGCGGTGGTCACGTCCGACGCGACGGCGGAGGTTCTCAGACGATGCTATGGCGTCCCAGAATCGCGCATCGTGATGGCGCCGCCGGGAACCGATCCCGTACCGCTATCGCCCGCCCATGACTCAGGCGACTGGAACGTTCTCTGTGTCGGCGCGGTCATTCCGCGCAAGGGACAGGACCGGCTGATCCACGCCCTCGCCGGTCTTGATGCGGGAAACTGGCGGCTGACGATTGCAGGAGATGACCGGCGCGATCCGCAATTTGCCAGGCGGGTCAGAACCGACATTCAACGCGCCGGGCTGGAGTCGCGCGTGAGATTGACAGGTCGTCTCGACCAAACCGCGCTCGCGGGGGAATGGCGCCAAGCCCATCTCTACGTATCCGGGTCACGACACGAGGGGTACGGCATGGCGGTGGCCGACGCCATCGCCCGCGGGGTGCCCGTGGTGACGACGCCGGCGGGCGCGGTCGCGACATGGCTCGACCCGGACGCCGGGATCGTCGCCGGCGCAGATACGCATTCCGCATTGTCGGATTCGATCCGAGATATCCTCGCTGACCGAAACACCTATTCGCGGTTGCGCGAAGGCGCCATAAGAGCGCGGCAAAAGCTGCCCGTCTGGCGTGACACGGCAAGCAAGCACGACGCGGCACTCAAGGATCTGCAGCACCGGTGAAGGCGGGATTCAGCCGCGGGCGAAGTCGCGGAACTCGGAAATCACGTCGACGTAGACGTCCCGCTTGAAGGGCACGACAAGGTCGGCAAGGCCGTCCATGTCCGTCCACTTCCACTCGTCGAACTCGGGGACTTCCCCGTTGTCCGGCGCGATGTCGATTTCGCCGTCGTTTCCCTCGAAGCGCATCGCGAACCATTTCTGTTTCTGGCCGCGATACTTGCCCTTGAGCGCCTTGCCGAGCGCTTCGGTGGGCAGGTCGTAGGTCAGCCAGCGGGAAATCTCGCCCACCACCGTCGCGTTGCGGGTTCCGGTTTCCTCGTGCAATTCGCGGTAGGCCGCCTCGATCGGGGATTCGCCCTTGTCGATCCCGCCCTGCGGCATCTGCCAGCGGTGGGACGAGGCGTCCCGGTCCCACTTGGGAATACGGCGGCCGACCCAGACGAGACCGGACGGGTTGAGGAGCATGATGCCGACACACGGCCTGTAGGGAAGGTCGCGTTTCCTGCTCATCTCGACATCCTTCAGGACTGGCCGGCAGGAATGGTCGCGCTCACGGGAACCAGCACGATGTTGCGGGACTCCAGGGCGCGGGCCCATTCGGAAATGCGGTCGATGGTGACCGGCAGGCCCGACGCGACCCCGATGGCAAGACCGCGCTCGAGGGCGATCTCCTCCAGGGAATCCAGCGCGGCGTCGATTGCTTCCGCGGTCTGTTCGGCGTCGATCACGATATTGCCCGCCGCATATCCCAGCCCGACCTCGTCGGCGACATGTTCGGTCTGGCTGCGGGCCGACGTGCCATCGTCGACATAGGCCAGGCCACGGGCGCTGATCTGCTTGAGGGTCGGGCGCATGGCGTCCGGCATGGAGGTGAACTTCGCCCCCATGTAGTTGGTGACGCCGAAATACCCGGTGAAACGGCTCAGGAGCCATTCGAGGCGCTCGATGTTCTCCTTGGGCGACACGCGGGTCAGAAGCGTGTAGGGACCGGGGTCGTTGTTGGGATAGTCGAACGGTTCCATGGGAAGCTGCAGCATGACCTCATGGCCATTCTGCCGCGCCTTGCCCACCCAGCGCTGAAGATCGTCGGGGTAGGGCGCAAAAGCGAGCGTCACCTCGGCCGGCAGACGGTCGATCGCATCTGTGGTCCCCTCGGCGCTCAGGCCCATGCCCCCGACGAGTATGGCGATGCGCGCCTTGCCGGTCGAGGCGGCCGCCTTGCGGGAACTGTGCCGTGCATAGACCTGGCTGGGCCTGCGGCCGTCGGAGGCGATCTTGGGGAGCAGGCCGTGGCGGCCGTGTTCGGTGAGCGCCTTGACGGGGACAGGGGGAAGACCACCCGGCTTGTTCTTGATCGAGACCCCCACGTCGCCGGCGGTCTCGCCGTCGGCAGATACTTCCGTGCGCAGGTCAGACGCGGCGTCATCGCCCTTGAGGCCTTCGCGTATGCCGAGATCCGACGCGGCGACGTCCTCGCCGCCTGTCTTGTCGAAGCCCTCCAGCGGGAGCACCGCAACGGGTTCTCCGCCAAGCGGGTTCGCTTTCATGTTGAGCAAGACAACGCCTCCGGCACCGGCAAGCAGCACGGCCGCCATGGCAATTCCGAGACCGGACGGGCGGAACCCGGCAATCCGCCGGAGAAATCCGCGCCGCTTCAGTGGTCTTTCGAGATCGTCCGCCGCCATGATCTCTTTCTGGGGCCGGTTGGCCGCCGTCGGGTCAGTTCGGGACGGTCGTGGGCTTGTCCGTCTTGTTGCTGGTGCTGTCGACCTTCACGCCGCGCAGGAAGTCGAGGGCGAAGAGCAGCTGCTTGTCGTCCTTCTTCTCTGCCGGGACGTAGGAGGCCGAACCGGACTGTTCCTCGCCGTCCTTCTCGTCTTCGCCTTCACCTTTGAGGTGGCCGCGAAGGTTGGACTCGCCACGGGGCTTGGTCTTCTTCTGATCGTCGGGAATCTCCTGTTCGACGACGATGTCGGGGTCGATGCCCTTGGCCTGGATGGAACGGCCGGACGGCGTGTAGTAGCGCGCGGTCGTCAGGCGGATCGCGCCGTTGCCGCTCAGCGGTATGATCGTCTGGACCGACCCCTTGCCGAAGGACTTGGTGCCGATGATGGTCGCCCGCTTGTGATCCTGCAGCGCACCGGCGACGATCTCGGAGGCCGAGGCGGAACCGCCATTGATCAGCACCGCGATCTTCATGCCGTCGGTCGCGTCGCCGTTGTCGGCGTTGTAGCGCTGGGTTTCCTCGGCGTTACGGCCGCGTGTCGAGACGATCTCGCCTTGCTTGAGGAAGGTGTCGGACACCGACACCGCCTGGTCGAGCAGACCGCCGGGATTGTTGCGCAGGTCGAGGATGAAACCTTTCATCTTGTCCTTTCCGATCTTTTCGGAAAGCGTCCTGATCGCCTTGTCGAGACCGGTCTGGGTCTGTTCGTTGAACGTGGTGATGCGGATATAGCCAATGTCGGCTTCGTCGCGCGACCGCACGGAACGGATCCGGATGATGTCGCGCACGATCTTGATGTCGAACGGATCGTCCACGCCGTCGCGTCGGACGGTCAGGGTGATGGACGTGTTGACCTTGCCGCGCATCTTCTCGACGGCCTGGTTCAGCGTCAGGCCCATGACCTGTTCACCGTTGAGCTGGGTGATGAGGTCACCGGCGCGAACGCCCGCGCGGGCCGCCGGCGTGTCGTCCATGGGCGTCACGACCTTCACGAGGCCGTTTTCCATCGTGACCTCGATCCCGAGGCCGCCGAACTCGCCGCGGGTCTGGACCTGCATGTCGCGGAACATCTTGGCGTTCATGTAGCTCGAATGGGGGTCGAGCGAGGCCAGCATTCCGTTGATGGCCGAATCTATGAGCTTGCTGTCGTCGGGAACCTCGACGTAGTCCGAGCGGATGCGGTCGAAAACGTCGCCGAACAGATTGAGTTGGCGGTAGGTTTCCGAGTTGGCGGCGCTCGCCGCGCCCTGCGGACCAACGCTCTGAAGCGCGAAGGTGGCGATCGCCATTCCGACGGCGACACAGCCAAGACCTGCGAAAATGGATTTACGCATTATCCACGTACCTTTTCATCATTGCCGGCCCACCACGGACCTGGATCGATCGAGCGATCCTTCCTTCTGAACTCAACATATAGGACGGGCCGGTCGTCTCCGGCAACACTGCCGACCACGGCGCCGTCCACGGCCTGTTCTCCCATCAGCCCGACGGGCTCTCCCGCCCGGACGAACTGATCGGTGACGACGTCGATCTTACGCATACCAGCCAGCAGGACATGATATCCCTCGCCAGCATTGATGATCAATAGCTGACCGTAGCTGCGGAACGGTCCGGCGTAGACCACCCAGCCGTCGCACGGCGCCGTGACCTGTGCCTTCTCGCGGGTGGCGATCGACAGGCCTTTCGACGTGCTACCATAGCCGTCTTCGGCGCCAAACTCACGTATGCGTGTGCCTTGCGCGGGGTAGGCGAGCAGACCCTTGGCGCGCGAGAACCGCACCGTCGGGCGCACGAGCGCCGTGGCCCGGGCCACGACCTTCTGGGTCTTCGTCTCGTCCTTCTTGCGCTTGGCCTTCTCGGTCTCGATCTGCGCGATGAGGTCCTTCAGGGATTTGGCCTTCTGCGCCAGTTTTTCAATACGTTCGCGCTCTGCCTTGATTTCCGCGGAATTGAGCTTGGAGGCGGCGTTCTTCGCATCGAGCAGTTCGCGCACGTCCTTCTGTTCGGCCTCGAGGCTGACGAGGTTCTGGGAGAGATAGCGCTTTTCGCGCAGGATCGTGGTGCGGACCGTCTTCAGGCGCGACAGATCCTGGACCAGCGCATTGGCCTCGACGCGCAACTCGGGCACGATCACGCCCAGCAGCATGGCGCTGCGCACCGCGTCGAGCGCGGCGGCCGGTTTCACCGCGATTGCGGGCGGCGGATTGCGCTCGAGCCGCTGCAGGCCGGCGAGCAGGTCGGACAATATGCCACGGCGGCTGACAAGGCGGTCGCGAAGGCCCTTTTCCTGGCCGGACAGGTCCGTCAGCCTCTTTTCGGTGGTGCTGATCTGGGCTTCGCGTGCGTGCACCCGCGAGGCCGTCGCGACGAGCCGGCGGCTGAGTTTCGTCATTTCGGCGGCGAGAGACCGGGCTTCGGCCTCGAGCGCCTCGGTCCGCTCCTTCGACCTGTCGATCTCGCTTTCGATGTTCTGGAGCTCTTCGGGGGCCTTCTCGGCCTTCTCCTGCTTGCCGGAGAAGTTGTTGGACTCGCCTTCCTGCGCCACTACGGGGGGCACATGCAGAACGGTCCCGGCGAGCAGGACGATGGCCGCGGCGCGCAGTATCCGCCCGGTATGCCGTGGTGCGTGCGGGATCGGTGCCGCGGCGCGCTTCATCCTCATGTCCTTGTCCGGTCCGCCTCGTGTCAGTCTCGGTGGTAGGGATGTTTGGTCAATATGGTTACCGCCCGGTAAAGCTGCTCGCACAACATGGCCCTCGCCATCTGGTGGGGCCATGTCATGGGTCCGAAGGACAGCAACCGGTCGCACCCGCGTTTCAACTCTCCGTCATGCCCGTCCGGTCCGCCGATCAGAAAGGCGACATCGGAAACGCCCTGATCGAGCCAGTCCGACAGCCAGCCGGCGAACTCCCGGCTCGACGGCGTCCGCCCCCGTTCGTCGAGGGCTATGACACAGGAATGCGGCGCAAGCGCGGCACGCACTCTCTCGCCCTCGTCGCGCCTGCGGGCGTCGGTGTCGGGATGGGCGGATTCGGGGAACTCGCGAATGGCGAGGTCGCGAATGCCGATACCGCGTCCCTGGAGCCGGACGCGGCCGGCATAGTCGTCGCAAAGGTCCCGGGCGGGACCGGATTTCATGCGCCCGACCGCGGCAAGCAGAAGTTTCATCCCACCGACCGCGGCGCGCGGACGTCAGACGGCCAGACGGTCGTCGGGCGTGTTGGCCGACCAGAGCTTCTCGAGATTGTAGAAGCTGCGCACTTCGGGCCGGAAGATGTGCACGATCACGTCGCCCGCGTCGATCAGCACCCAGTCGCAACCGGGCAGTCCCTCGACACGTGCCTTGCCGAACCCTTCGTCCTTGATCCTGGACAGAAGCTGATCGGCCACGGCGCCGACATGACGCTGGGAGCGCCCTGACGAAACAACCATGTGATCGGCGATTGAAGTTTTTCCCTGAAGATCGATCGTGGTGATGTCTTCAGCTTTGGCCTCGTCCAGGCAATCGAGTACGACGGCCAGTAGTTTCGATGACGTCATGCCGAAATCCGGCAGCACGCCACCGCCGAATCCGCTCTCATTCGCGGATCCGCCATGCTGCTGCAATGACAGGAGTGTAGTCCTTTCCAAAAAATCCGGCAAAAAACCTTCTGCCGTCTTGTGCTTTGCATCAATAACCGGTTCGCTATTTTATCCAGCACACGGTACACGGTCATCCCGACCGAGTACCCCTTAAGAATAGAGCTTTCCGGCAAGACCGGCAATAGTCGAATTTTGGAGGCGACATGTCCGACGAACTGATCTGGAAACCGGCGACGGAGCTGGTCGATGGCTACCGCAGCGGCGCTTTTTCGCCGGTCGACGTGACACGCGCCGTCCTCGACCGCATTTCGGAGAAGGACGACGCCCTGAACGCGTTCGTGCTCGCCGACGGCGACAGCGCCATGGAAGCCGCGCGCGACGCGCAGGAACGGTGGCACAGGAAGCAGCCGGCCGGACTGGTGGACGGCGTGCCGGTGCTCGTCAAGGACCTGCTGCTGACCCGCGGCTGGCCCACCCTGCGCGGCTCGAAGACGGTCGATCCGTCCGGGCCGTGGGAGGAAGATGCGCCGACGGTGGCGCGCCTGAGAGAGCACGGCGGCGTCATGATCGGCAAGACCACGACACCGGAATTCGGCTGGAAGGGCGTCACGGACAGTCCGCTGTCCGGCATTACGCGCAACCCTTGGGATCTTTCGAAGACGCCGGGCGGCTCGAGCGGGGGTGCGTCGGCGGCGGTGGCCGCCGGCATGGGCCAGCTGGCGCTCGGCACCGACGGCGGCGGTTCGATCCGGATTCCGGCCGGGTTCGCGGGCATTTTCGGCCACAAGCCGAGTTTCGGCCGGGTGCCGGCCTGGCCGATCAGCCCGTTCGGCACGGTCGCCCATGTGGGACCGATGACACGGACCGTCGGCGACGCGGCCCTGATGATGAACGTCATCTGCGAGCCGGACGACCGCGACTGGTATTCCCTGGCGCCCGACGGGACGGACTACCTGAAGGATCTCGACGCCGGCGTCGAGGGCTGGCGCATCGCCTACAGCCCGAACCTCGGCTACATCCCGGACGTGGATCCCGAAATCGCGGCGCTTGTCGAGAAGGCCGCGCGGGCCTTCGAGGACCTCGGCGCGCATGTCGAGGAGGTCTCGCCGGACATCGACGACCCGGGCGACTGTTTCCGGACGATCTGGTGGGTGGGCGCGCGCACGCTTCTGGGCCGCCGCCCGGAGGTCCACGACATGCTCGACCCCGGGCTGGCCTCTGTGGTGGAACAGGCAAGCAGGCTGTCGCTCGAGGACTACCAGGATGCCGTCATGGCGCGGGCGGAACTCGGCGTCAGGATGCGGCTGTTCATGGACGAGTACGACCTCCTGCTGACCCCGACCCTGCCGATCCCCGCCTTCGAGGCGGGCCGGCTGTCGCCCGAGGACGATCCGGTGGGCAAATGGACCAACTGGACGCCGTTCTCCTTCCCGTTCAACCTCACCCAGCAGCCGGCGGCGACCGTGCCCTGCGGTTTCACCGCGGCGGGACTGCCGGCCGGTCTGCAGATCGTCGGGCCGATGTTCGACGACATGGCGGTCCTGCGCGGGGCCCGCGCCTTCGAGCAGGCGCGACCCTGGGCGCAGCACCGGCCGGAATTCTGAGGCGTCGCGGCGTCCCGGCCGCGTGTCTCAGCCGTTGCGCAGCACGGTGGAGCTTTCGCTGCGCAGGGGGATGTGGAGGAAAACCCAGGCGGGCGGCGCCATGTGGGGCAGCGCGGCTGCGTCGGATTCGTCGATGCGGCCGGCGGCGTAGCGCCGGGCGGCAGGTCCGTGGAGGGCCCTGAGGCCGAACCCCGGACGGTCGACGACGGCCACGGGAACGAGTTCGAACAGGGTCTGCCACTCCTGCCAGAGATGCACGGTGGCCAGGTTGTCCGCGCCCATCAGCCAGACGAACCGCACGTCCGGGCAACGCCTGCGCAACGCCTTCAGGGTGTCGACCGTGTATTGCGTGCCCAGCTCGGTCTCGATGCCGGTCGCGGTGATCCTCGGGTGGCCGGTCCACGCCTCGGCCTTTGCGAGGCGGGTGGCCAGAGCCTCGGTTTCGCGCGCATCCTTGAGCGGGTTCTGGGGCGAGACCAGCCACCAGACACGGTCGAGATGCAGCCTCTTGAGGGCTTCGCGGGAGACCGCCTCGTGCCCGGCATGGGGCGGGTTGAAGGAGCCGCCGTAGAGCCCGATACGCTGACCGGGCAGGGCGAGGGGCGGTCTGGCAAGCGTCATGAACCGAGGGATCGTCCGGTCAGGGCCGGGTCTGACCGCTGCCATGGACGAGATACTTGAAACTCGTCAGCTGCTCCAGCCCGACGGGGCCGCGGGCGTGCATCTTGCCGGTGGCGATGCCGATTTCCGCACCCATGCCGAACTCGCCGCCGTCGGCGAACTGGGTCGAGGCGTTGTGCAGGACAATGGCGCTGTCGACGCGTTCGAGGAAACGTTTCGCGGTGGCGTCGTCTTCGGTGACGATGGAGTCGGTGTGTTGCGACCCGTATTGCGCGATGTGGGCGATGGCCCCGTCGACGCCGTCGACGATGGCGACGGACATGATCGCGTCGAGATATTCCGTCGCCCAGTCCTCTTCGGACGCGGGCTCGATGCGGGCGTCGATCGCACGCGCGGCCTCGTCGCCGCGCAGGGTGCACCCGGCGGCCACGAGGCCGTCCGCCAGGGCCGGAAGCAGGCCGGGGGCGACCGCCCGGTCGACCAGCAGGGTTTCCGCCGCGCCGCAGATGCCGGTGCGGCGCATCTTGGCGTTGACGGCGATCTCAACCGCCATGCCGGGGTCCGCGGCCCCGTCCACATAGACGTGGCAGAGGCCTTCGAGATGGCTGAAGACCGGCACGCGGGCCTCGGATTCGACGCGCGCGATGAGGTTCTTGCCGCCGCGCGGCACGATGACGTCCACGTTGCCGCCGAGCCCGCGCAGCATCTCGCCGACCGCGGCCCTGTCGGGCGTGGGGACCATCTGGATGGCCGCGCCGGGCAGGCCCGCCTCCTCGAGTCCGCTGGCCAGGCAGGCGACGATGGCCGAGCTCGAGCGGAAGCTTTCCGAACCGCCGCGCAGGATGGCGGCGTTGCCGGATTTCATGCAGAGCGCGCCGGCGTCCGCGGTGACATTGGGCCGGCTCTCGTAGATGATGCCGATGACGCCGATGGGCACCCGCACCCGTTCGATCCGCAGGCCGTTGGGCCGGGTCCATTCGGCGATGGTGCCGCCGACGGGATCGTCGAGACCGGCAATGTCCTCGAGCCCCCTCGCCATGGCCTCGATCCGGTCTTCGTCGAGCATCAGCCGGTCGAGAAACGCGCCCGTGGTGCCGCGGGCGCGGGCCTCCGCGCAGTCCGCTTTGTTCGCTTCGAGGATCCCGGCGGAGGACTCGCGGAGATGACGGGCCATGGCGGCAAGGGCGGCGTTTTTCTGCGCGGTCGTCGCCAGCGCCAGTTCCGACGCTGCCTTGCGGGCGTCACGCCCGATGCGGGCCATGGTCTCCTCGACGGTCTCTTCGTTCTTCGCGTCGAATGCGAGGCTCATTTTCCGTTTCCTCCAGTCGTTGCGGTCCTTGCCAGAACCAGGTCGTCCCGGTGGATCATCTCGTCCCGGCCACGGTAGCCGAGAACGTTTTCGATATCACCGCTTTTGTATCCGGCGATCCGGGCGGCGTCGCCGCAGTCATAGGCGCTGAGGCCGCGGCCCAGCACGGTGCCGTCCGCATCGGCGACAAGCACGGCATCGCCGCGCCCGAACTGTCCGTCCACGCGCACGACGCCCGCGGGAAGCAGGCTGTTGCCGCGGCCAAGCGCACGGGCCGCGCCGGCGTCGACGACCAGCGTGCCGCGCGGCTCGAGCGTGCCGGCGATCCATTTCTTGCGCGAGGCGACGGGCGTGGCGGCCGACCGGAACCAGGTCGACGGCGCGCCTTCGCGCAGGGCCTTCAGGGGGTGCTGCACGTGGCCGTTGACGATGGCCATGCTGGTGCCGGCGTCGAGCGCGATGCGCGCGGCCGCGAGCTTGGTGATCATGCCGCCGGAGCCGACGTCGCTGTCCGAAGCGCCGGCCATGGCCTCGATTTCGGGCGTTATGGCCTCCACCACGTCGATGCGCCGCGCCTCCGGGTCGCGCCGCGGGGAGGCGGTGTAGAGCCCGTCCACGTCGGACAGCAGGACCAGGCAGTCGGCGCTGATCATGCTGGCGACCCGGGCGGCGAGGCGATCGTTGTCGCCATAGCGGATCTCGCTGGTGGCCACTGTGTCGTTCTCGTTGACGACGGGCACCGCGCGCAGCCTGAGGAGGGTGGCGATGGTGTTGCGGGCGTTGAGGTAGCGCCGGCGTTCCTCGGTGTCCGTGAGGGTGAGCAGGATCTGCGAGGTCGTGAGCCCGCGTGCGGCCAGGACCTGTTCGTAGGCGTGGGCGAGCGCCACCTGGCCGACGGCGGCCGCGGCCTGGCTTTCCTCGAGCTTGAGGGTGCCGGGGGCGAGCCCGAGCTTGCGCCGGCCGAGCGCGATCGCGCCGGAGGACACGATAAGCACCTCGCGGCCTTCGCCGGCAAGCCCCGCGATATCGTCCGCGAGCGCGTCGAGCCACGTGGCGTGGAGGGCGCCGGTCGCCGGATCCACGAGAAGCGATGACCCGATCTTGACGACGATGCGTCGCGCGCTTTCGAGGGGGCCGGTCACGGACGCCACTCCCCGTTGTCCTCGTCGCCTCCGTCTTCGGCCTTGCGGTTGTCGTCGATCACCGCGAGCAGACGCCAGAGCACCTCGCGCACGTTGTTGCCGGTCGCGCCGGAGACGGTCATCACCTCGCCGCCCGAGGCGGCTTCGAGGAGGGCCTTGCGGTCTTCCACCTGCTCCCCGGTCAGCGCGTCGATCTTGTTGAGCGCGACCAGTTCCGGCTTGTCGCCCAGGCCGTGGCCATAGGCCTCGAGCTCGCCGCGGATCGTGCGATAGTCGCCGGCCACATCCTCCGACGTGCCGTCGACGAGATGGAGGATGACCGAGCAGCGCTCGACATGGCCGAGGAACCTGTCGCCGAGGCCCTGGCCCTCGTGGGCGCCCTCGATCAGCCCCGGCACGTCAGCAAGGACGAAGGTACGGGTGTCGACCTGGACGACCCCGAGATTGGGACTGAGCGTGGTGAACGGGTAGTCGGCGATCTTGGGCCGGGCGGCGCTGACGGCGGAGAGGAAGGTGGACTTGCCGGCATTGGGCAGCCCGACAAGACCGGCATCGGCGATGAGCTTGAGCCGCAGCCAGACCCAGCGCTCCACACCCTCGAGGCCGGGGTTGGCGCGCCTTGGCGCCTGGTTGGTGGCGCTCTTGAAATGGGCGTTGCCGAAGCCGCCATTGCCGCCGCGGGCAAGGCAGACGCGCTGGCCGACTTCTGTGAGGTCGGCGATGAGCGTCTCGTTGTCTTCCTCGAAGACCTGTGTGCCCACGGGCACCGGCAGCACGATGTCCTCGCCGTCCGCGCCGGTGCGGTTGCGTCCCATGCCGTGGCCGCCCGTCTTGGCCTTGAAATGCTGGCGGTAGCGGTAGTCGATCAGTGTGTTGAGGCCCTCGGTGCATTCGACCCAGACGTCGCCGCCCCGGCCGCCATTGCCGCCGTCCGGGCCACCGAACTCGACGTACTTCTCGCGGCGGAAGCTGATGCTGCCGGCCCCGCCATTGCCCGAACGGATGAATATCTTGGCCTGGTCGAGGAACTTCATGCTGCGTCTCCCGGTCGTGCGGATTCCCATGCGGCCCGGTCGAGGGCGACACGCACGAGGTCCACCCTGTTCTGCCGCGACAGGCTGTATTCGGTCGCGTTGCCGGTGGCGATGAAGCCACATTTGGCCAGCACGCGGGCGGAGGCGTCGTTGCCGTGATAATACCCGGCGACGACACGATCGGCTGCCAGGCGCTCGAAGGCGAAGTCGCACAGCGCCCGTGCCGCTTCGGTGGCGTAGCCGCGGCCCCAGAAGGGCTCGCCGATCCAGTAGCCCAGTTCGAGCGGGCCGGCGCTGCCGTGCAACCCGGCGCAGCCGACCACCTCGCCGTCGATGGTCACGGCCAAGGCGAGGTCCTCGTCCTGGCGGTCCGCCTGGCCGCCGATCCAGGCCACGGCGTCCTCGAGGGTGTAGGGAAAGGGAACGCGCGACAGGGTTCCGGCGACCGCCCAGTTGTCGCAGAGGTCGCGGACCCGCGCGGCGTCGGACGGCCGGAAGCGGCGCAGGACGAGGCGATCGGTCGTCAGTCTGAGCGTCTGGTCGGTTCGGAGATCGGGCATCGGGGTCGGGCCAAAAAGAAAAGGGAGATGGTGGTCCATCTCCCTTGACAAAACCCGTGTCTGCCGCCGGAGCTGGACGCCGGCGGTCGCTGTGCCGCCGTTATTCTGCGGGCGACGGCTGCGGAACGACGGACACGAAGGTCCGGCCGCCGCGGCTGGTGCGGAATGCGACGCGTCCTTCGGACACGGCGAAGATCGTGTGATCCTTGCCCATGCCGACATTCTCGCCGGGATGCCACTTCGTGCCGCGCTGGCGCAGGATGATGTTTCCGGGGATGACGTGCTCGCCGCCGAACTTCTTGACGCCGAGACGCCGGCCTGCCGAGTCGCGCCCGTTGCGCGATGAGCCGCCTGCTTTCTTGTGTGCCATATCGGTGGTCCTTGTCCGTTATTCGTTGTCTTCGCCGGCCGCCAGCTTCTTCGCCTGGCTCACCCAGTCCTCGCGCTCGATGCGGCCCTTGAAGTTGAGCTGCTCGTCGACTTCGGCGATCTGCTCGGGCGTGAAATCGGCGATCTGCTGGTAGGAGGTGATGCCGAGCGCATGAAGCTTCTTTTCGAGCGCCGGGCCGACGCCGGAGATTTTCTTCAGGTCGTCCGCACCGGCCGGTGCTTCCGCGGCCGTTTCGGCTTCGGCTTCCTTGGCGGGTTCTTCCGCCTTGGGAGCGGCCTTGGCCTTGGAGGCCTTCTTGCCGCCGGTCAGGATGTCGGTGATCTTGAGCACCGTCAGGTCCTGGCGATGGCCTTTCTTGCGGCGATAGGTGTGGCGGCGCTTCTTCTTGAAGATGATGATCTTGTCGCCACGGGTCTGCTCGACGACTTCGGCCGCGACCGTCGCGCCTTCCACCGTCGGGGTGCCCACCGTCGGCGCGCCTTCACCGCCAACCATGAGAACGTCGGTGATCTCGACCGTGTCACCCGCCTCTGCTGCGAGCTTCTCAACCTTGATGACGTCTTCCGGCGCAACCTTGTATTGCTTGCCGCCTGTCTTGATGACTGCGAACATGATGTGTTCCATCGTACATAGAAAATGGGCCGGGTGCGTTGCCGCCCCGGCTGGTTCGCGCGCACTATACTCACCGGGACGGGCGTGTCAATCAAATGATCGGCGATGCTCCGGTGCCTGTCCTCCCTGCAGCTTGCGAAATGTCAAAACCGTCTTCACGGCGGGCGCGAATTGTGTCACAAGACCCGCGCGATCCCGTCGCCGGCCGTGCCGCCGCACCCAACCGGAACCGTTGACCGGGTTCCGGGCTGCGCCAGACGCCCGACGATCGCCAGACGGAGAGGTGCCGGAGTGGTTGAACGGGGCGGTCTCGAAAACCGTTGTACGCGCAAGCGTACCGAGGGTTCGAATCCCTCTCTCTCCGCCAGATTCCCACTGCCCACACCCGAACCTCTGTTTCAGGCGGGTTTGCCTTCACCCTGCGGCCCGGGCCGGCCTGACGTGGCCGCCTGCGGGACCGGCGGCCTGCGCTCCTCCTCGACCCGCGCCAGCGCGGACCCGACGGTGGATGCGTAGCGCACCAGCGGTTTTCTCAGGTGATGGGCGAGAAAGACACGGCGGATGTCCCGGCTCGCCCCGGTCAGCCACAGTTCGACGCCGCGCCGGTGCGCCTTGTGGGCGAGTCCCTCGATGAGGTTGGCGCCGGTGGAATCGAGAAACGGCACCGCCGAGAAGTCGACGACCAGAACCCTGTGGCCGTCCTGTATGCGGTCGAGCACCGATCCGATGGACGCCGTGGCACCGAAGAACAGCGCGCCGGTGATGCGGTAGACCAGAACGTCGGGGTTGGCTGCCGCCTCCTCGTCATAGGTCTTGCGCGGTCGGGCGCTGTCGGCCTCGTCCCGGCCCACGAAGGGGGTGTCCCTGACGACGGCCGTGGTGCGGCCGATGCGGTGGATGAAGAGAACCGATCCGAGCGCGAAACCGATCACGATCGCTTCCGTCAGGTCGCGGAAGACGGTCAGGCCGAAGGTCGTCCCGAGCACGAGGGCCTCGCCCCAGCCCGACCGCACGAGGGTGTAGATGGCGGATTTCTCGATCATGTTCCACGCGACGATGGCGAGAACGCCGGCCAGCGCGGCGAGCGGGATATAGGCGGCGAGGGGTGCGGCCACCAGCATGAACATGAGCAGGAAGACCGCGTGCAGCATGCCGGCGACGGGGCCGTGCGCGCCCGACCGCACATTGGTCGCGGTCCTGGCGATGGTGCCCGTGACGCAGAAGCCGCCGAACAGCGCGGCGCCCACGTTGGCCGCGCCCTGCGCCACCAGTTCGCAGTTCGACCGGTGCCGGCGGCCGGTCATCCCGTCGGCGACGACCGCCGACAACAGGGATTCGATGGCGCCGAGCAGCGTGAAGGACATCGCCGCGGGCACAACCTCGATGATCCTTTCCGCGGAGACCTCCGGCAGGGCCGGTCGCGGCAGGCCGGACGGGATGCCGCCGAATTTCGTCCCGATCGTCTCGACAGGCAGGCTGAAGAGGACGGTCGCCGCCGATGCCGCGCCGACCGCGACGAGCATGCCGGGCCATTGCGGCCGCCAGCGGCGCAGGGCCAGGATGAGGCCGACGGTGCCCAGGGAGAGCGCGAAGGCGGCCGGCGTGAAGCTCGCCCGGGCGGCCCAGAGCGCGGCGATCTTGTCGACCAGTTCGCCCGGTTCGTGGACCAGCGCCAGGCCGAGAAGCTCCTTCAGTTGGCTGGCGAAAATGATGACCGCGATGCCGGCGGTGAAGCCGACGGTCACCGGGAAGGGAATGAACTTGATGAAGGTGCCCAGCCGGAGCAAACCGGTGGCGGCCAGCATCAGCCCGGACAGGAAGGTGGCGAGCACGAGACCGTCCATCCCGTGCGCGGCCACGGTGGCGGCAACGAGGACGATGAACGCGCCGGCCGGCCCGCCGATCTGGAATCGCGATCCGCCGAGCAGGGACACCAGGAAGCCGCCGACGATCGCCGTGTAGAGGCCCTGGGCCGGCGTCGCTCCGGACGCGATGGCGATGGCCATGGAGAGCGGCAACGCGACGATGGCGACGGTCAGTCCGGCGACCGCGTCGGTGCGGAAATGCTGCGCTCCGTAGCCCTCGCGCAGAACGGTCAGCAGCTTGGGCGTGAACAGTTCGGCGAAACTCGGGGTCTCGCCCGCTGACGGCGTTGGTTCTTTCATGTCTGCCGCACCTCGTTCGGGTATGCGGCGGGATCGTCGGCTTTCGTCGGCGTTCGCCGTCGCTTTCTGGCCTTTCGTTACCGGGTCGGGATGAGGCGGGACGCGGGTCAGGATCCGGATTTCAGCCGGACGCCGCGCCCGCCGGCCGGGCTGGGCATGCCTTCGCCGATGAGCTCGATGCCGGCAAGGTCGAGCGCCCGCACGACCTTGGTCAGGCTGTCGACGACGCCACGCACGTTGCCGTCGCTCGACTCCATGCGCTGGATCGTCGGCACGGAGAGGCCCGACAGTTCCGCGAGAGTCTTCTGGTCGATTCCGAGAAGCGCGCGCGCCGCACGCATCTGTCCCGATGAGATCATCCCTGTTCTACCTGTGAGTATTCATGTTCAGAAGGAACTAATAGATATATGAGACATGATAATCAATATGAAAAAATTGATCGGAGCGCCGCCTGAGGCTGCGGCGCCCCGCTCTTTGCCGTGGTCTCGATGGATTGGAAACGAACCGTTTCAGCCGCACTGCGCGGATTTCGCGGCTTCCATAAGTTCTTCCCGGGTCATTTCGCGTATCGGGGTAGCGAAGGACCACATGTGGCCGTAAGGGTCCTTCACCATGCCGAACCTGTCGCCCCAGAACTGGTCGTCGGCCGGCATGACGACCGTCGCGCCGGCCTTTTCGGCGCGCGCCATTCCGGCATCCACATCGTCGACGACGAGATGCATGGAGACGGGCGTGCCGCCGAGTGTGTTCGGCCCCACGGCACCCATTTCCGGAAACTCGTCGCCCAGCATCACGGATGCACCATTAATGCTGAGGCAGGCATGCATGATGCGGCCGTCTTGGCCGGGAATGCAGATGAGTTCCTCAGCGCCGAAGGCGGCCTTGTAGAACGCGATCGCCTCGGCCGCGCCGGTGCAGGTCAGGTAGGGAGAAAGCGGACTAACGCCTTTTTCGGTTCCCTTTCGTGCGGCATTGCTCATGGATGTCGTCATTCTCTGTTCCTCCTCTACGGTCTCCGGGATCCCGTCCGGCCGGTCCGCGGGAATTTTTCGGTGGATCAATCGGCTTCGGGTCGCGATCTAACTTGAAAAATAAGTTGATATCAACATAATTATTCTCATGGCCATGCGAAACGATCTTCCCCTCGGCGTCACCCACGAGGTGCGCGACAGATGTCTGTGCCTGCACCTGCAGCGCGCGGCCCGCGTGATCGCCAGGCGCTTCGACGACGCCCTGCGGCCCTTCGGGCTGACCAACGGCCAGTTCTCGCTGCTCATGTCCCTCAACCGGCCCGATTCTCCCCGGATCGGAGACGTGGCGCCGCTGCTCGCCATGGACCGCACCACGCTGACCGCCAATCTCAAGCCGCTCGAGCGGCGCGGGTTCGTCGAGGTGCGTGCTGATCCGGACGACCGGCGGACGCGCCGCCTGCACCTGACCGAGACGGGGCGGGATCTTCTGGCCGATGCTGTGCCCGTGTGGCGGCGCACCCATGACGCGGTTGACGGGTTGCTTGCCGACGGCGGACCCGACCGTCTGCGCGGCGACCTGATGTCTCTGGTCTGAACGGTGGCGGCAGGCACCGTGACCCGGCAATCGCGATTTGACAGCACGGGTACCGCCTGACGTAAGCTTTCGCACGTCCGCCCGCCAAGGTTCCTCCCGAAACGAGCCCGAAGCAGCCATGAACCTGAGATCGCTCGATCTGAACCTGCTGGTCGTGTTCGACACGGTCTACGCGTTGCGCAGCAATACGCGCGCGGCGGAGAAACTCGGGCTGACCCAGTCCGCCGTCAGCAATGCGCTGAAGAGGCTGAGGGAACATCTCGACGACCCGCTTTTCCAGCGCGACGGACAGAGTTTCGTGCCGACCGCCAGGGCGGACCAGCTTGCGCCGTCGATCCGCGCCGCCCTGCAGACGCTGGAGCAGAGTATCGGGGCGGAGGACGGGTTCGATCCGGTCGAGAGCGACCGGTGCTTCACGATGATGCTGCCCGACGCCATCGAGCCGGTGGTCCTCGACCGCCTCGCCGCGCTGATCACCGGAAAAGGTCTCGGCATCAGGGTGCAGACCCAGCCGCTCGCCGGCGCGGATGTCCGCAACGGACTGCTCGACAAGAGGCTCGAACTCGGATTCCTGCCGAATCCGCTGCACGAACAGGCGTTGAACTCCGCCTATCTCTTCGACGAGGTCGCCTGCATCATCGTGCGGGCGGATCATCCGGTCTACGGCGAACGGGATGTCTTCACCCTCGAGGACATGTCGAAGGTGCCGCTCGTCGGCCTGATCGACGACGTGCGCCGGCACACCAATCTCGAACACGAACTGCGGGCCCGAAAGATCGAGCGCAACATCGTCTGCACGGTGTCGCGGCTGTGGTCGATCCCCCATCTGGTCGCAAACTCGGACCTCGCAGGTGCCATCTCCCGGAACATGGCGCAAAAGGTCGCCGGCCCGCTCGGGCTCAAGGTCTTCGACCTGCCGGTCGAACGCCCGACCCATCACTGGCACATGATCTGGCATCATGATTTCGACGAGGATCCGGGCCACGCCTGGCTGCGGGGGCAAGTCCTCTCGATGGTCTGAGCCGGCCCGGTTTGCGGCCACGAAGGCGTCGGCCTACAGTTTTCCCGTACGCATGCGCCGGACGGTCCGGTCGGAATTGGACCCGTCATAAAGTCACGTCATCGCCGGAAACACCTGATCGACGAAACGAGAAAGAGCCTCGACGCGGCGGGGCGCGGAACGCCGCGCGGTACTGCCGGCAGGACACCGACAGGCGTCCAGCGCGTCATCGCATTGATTCTCATGGCGGCCTTCATCGCCATCCCGGTCGCCTTTCTGGTCTATCTGCTCGTGCGATAGCCGATATTTGCAAATATGCAACGCCTGGCGGGAATCTCGCGATTTCGCCGTTTGGGCGGTGCCTCGTGCGGCTGGAGCCTGTTAGACTTCGCGCGTTCACAACCGAATCATCGGAGGGGTCATGCGTGTAGTCAGGATGTTTGCGGGGGGTCTGACCTGCGTGACGCTGGCAGGACTGCCGGCGACGAGCGTCAAGGCGGCCGATCTCTATTTCAATCCTCCCGAAGCGCTTTGCGCGGTGTCGGGCCTCAACGGCAAGGCGGAAGCCGCCGGGGGCTATATCGACGACCGGGGCCTGGACGGCGGGCGCGGCCATGTGCTGGGCAGTTTCTCCGCCCCCATAGGCTGCGAATTCGGTGTCCAGATCGACGCCGGCATCGGTGACCTCGACGGCAAGACGGCGGGCGGCATCGCCGGGCACCTGTTCACCCGCGATCCCAGCTCGCATCTCGTCGGCCTCTATGCCCAGTGGGGCGCGGTGGGCAGCAACGACGTCTACCGGATCGGGGTCGAGGGCGAGAAATATCTCGACAACGTCTCGCTCGAGGGTCTGCTGGGCTACGAGGACACGGACGGGGCGAAGGACGACATCTTCGCCGCGCTGGACGTGGCCTACTATGCCAACGACAACCTGCGGCTGAGCGTGGGCTATCACCGCTTCTTCAAGACGGACGCCGCGGCCTTCGGCGTCGAATGGCAGACGGACCTGCTGGGCCACGGGACGCCGGTGTCGCTGTTCGCCAATGCGGCGGTTGGCAGCAAGAGCTACGAGACGATCTTCGGGGGCATCCGGTTCTACTTCGGCGGACCGGACAAGAGCCTGATCCGGCGTCACCGCGAGGACGACCCGTCGGCGAAGGGCATCTTCAACCTGCTGAGTTCCAACCCCAGCAACAACAACAACGCGGCCGTGCCGGCAGCACCCGTGAAATCGCCACCGCCGCTACCGCCGTCACCTGAAGACTGATCCAGATCTGAATGGATCGGCCGCCGATATTGGTGACGGCATGTGTTCGTACGATGCCGGTATAGCAACCATGAAACATGCTATTCGCAATGTGCGGGTGGTCTTTGTACTTTGAATCGGCTAGAGAGAGGACGGTTAACGAAGCATTAACTGCACCTTTGGAGGGGTCATGCGTGTAGTCAGGATGTTTGCGGGGGGTCTGACCTGCGTGACGCTGGCAGGACTGCCGGCGACGAGCGTCAAGGCGGCCGATCTCTATTTCAATCCTCCCGAAGCGCTTTGCGCGGTGTCGGGCCTTAACGGCAAGGCGGAAGCCGCCGGGGGTTATATCGACGACCGGGGCCTGGACGGCGGGCGCGGCCATGTGCTGGGCAGTTTCTCCGCCCCCATAGGCTGCGAATTCGGTGTCCAGATCGACGCGGGCATCGGCGACCTCGACGGCAAGACGGCGGGCGGCATCGCCGGGCACTTTTTCACCCGCGATCCCAGCTCGCATCTCGTCGGCCTCTACGCCCAGTGGGGCGCGGTGGGCAGCAACGACGTCTACCGCATCGGGGTCGAGGGCGAGAAATATCTCGACAACGTCTCGCTCGAGGGCCTGCTGGGCTATGAGGACACGGACGGGGCGAAGGACGACATCTTCGCCGCACTGGACGTGGCCTACTACGCCAACGACAACCTGCGGCTGAGCGTGGGTTACCATCGCTTCTTCAAGACGGACGCTGCGGCCTTCGGCGTGGAATGGCAGACGGACCTGCTGGGCCACGGGACGCCGGTGTCGCTGTTCGCCAACGCGGCGGTTGGCAGCAAGAGCTACGAGACGATCTTCGGGGGCATCCGGTTCTACTTCGGCGGACCGGACAAGAGCCTGATCCGGCGTCACCGCGAGGACGACCCGTCGGCGAAGGGCATCTTCAACCTGCTGAGCTCGAACCCCAGCAACAACAACAACGCGGCCGCGCCGGCAGCACCCGTGAAGTCGCCGCCACCGCCAACCCCACCGCCGCCGCCAGGTCCGACGGGATAAGACCATCGCAGCCGGTCGCCCTTCTGGTCTATCTGCTCGTGCGATAGCCGGGATTTGCAATTATGCAACGCTTGGCGAGAATCTCGCGATTTCGCCGTTTGGGCGGTGCCTCGTGCGGCTGGAGCCTGTTAGACTTCGCGCGTTCACAACCGAATCATCGGAGGGGTCATGCGTGTAGTCAGGATGTTTGCGGGAGGTCTGACCTGCGTGACGCTGGCAGGACTGCCGGCGACGAGCGTCAAGGCGGCCGATCTCTATTTCAATCCTCCCGAAGCGCTGTGCGCGGTGTCGGGGCCCAACGGCAAGGCGGAAGCCGCCGGGGGCTATATCGACGACCGGGGCCTGGACGGCGGGCGCGGCCATGTGCTGGGCAGTTTCTCCGCCCCCATAGGCTGCGAATTCGGTGTCCAGATCGACGCCGGCATCGGTGACCTCGACGGCAAGACGGCGGGCGGCATCGCCGGGCACCTGTTCACCCGCGATCCCAGCTCGCATCTCGTCGGCCTCTATGCCCAGTGGGGCGCGGTGGGCAGCAACGACGTCTACCGGATCGGGGTCGAGGGCGAGAAATATCTCGACAACGTCTCGCTCGAGGGTCTGCTGGGCTACGAGGACACGGACGGGGCGAAGGACGACATCTTCGCCGCGCTGGACGTGGCCTACTATGCCAACGACAACCTGCGGCTGAGCGTGGGCTATCACCGCTTCTTCAAGACGGACGCCGCGGCCTTCGGCGTCGAATGGCAGACGGACCTGCTGGGCCACGGGACGCCGGTGTCGCTGTTCGCCAATGCGGCGGTTGGCAGCAAGAGCTACGAGACGATCTTCGGGGGCATCCGGTTCTACTTCGGCGGACCGGACAAGAGCCTGATCCGGCGTCACCGCGAGGACGACCCGTCGGCGAAGGGCATCTTCAACCTGCTGAGTTCCAACCCCAGCAACAACAACAACGCGGCCGTGCCGGCAGCACCCGTGAAATCGCCGCCACCGCCAACCCCACCGCCGCCGCCAGGTCCGACCTGACGTGCGTGACCGCGACGGACTGACGGAGATCAGGCCGCCGGCGCAAAACAGGCCGTCGACCGGCCGCACAGGCACAGGTTCAGGAATCGCGCCCGCTCGCCGGTGCGGTAGCGCAGAAGAGGCAGCGCGTAGTTGTAGAACGGCGTGACCGTGAGCCAGCCTTCCTCGCCGATGTCGCACGGCGTGCCGTCATCCTGCAGGATCTCGACAAGGCAGATCTCGGACTGGGCGTGATAGGCATCGCAATCGGTGCACTGGGCGGCGAAGAACCCGCACTCGGCCCTCTCGCCCACGCCAACGACCGGACAGCCGAGAACGCGCCGGCAGGCCCTGCGGAAATCCCCGCTCACATGCTCGCCGCGGATATGAACCGCGGCGATCCTGTCTTCGAGCCTCGCTCCGGCGCCGTCCGCATCCAGAAGCCTCTGCACAACCTCGACCGGGGCTTCGAGATGGACGGGCGCGTCGAGGGAGACGAGCCAGCCGAGCTGGTTCTCGAGGGTGTCCATGTGGCTGTGGCTGACGACCGGGCCCCTGCGGCGGTCCGGTTCCCAGGGCTTTCCCCACGCGTTCGGGTCGATCTGGCCATGAAAGTCCCGCCTGATCCCGTCGTCGGGGCCGACGAGGCGGGCAAGGGGGCGGGAGCAGTCGAAGCGGTGATCGTGCCAGTGGCGCAGCAGCGCCGCACGATCCGCCGTGTCCGCCATCACGGTCTTGGGGATGCGCAGGCGGGCGGCCGCCGCCTCCTGCGTCCAGACCATGCGCGCCCGGCCGTGATTGTCCGGGTAGTCGTCGGCCAGGAACCGGTCATAACTCTCGGCCAGCGTCTCCCGCGTGGTCACCGGCAGTTCCGGCCAGATGTCGATCTCCGACGCAAGGCGGCGCAGGCCGGCCGGCGCGAGCAGGCTCCGGTAATAGGGGGAGTTGGCCGACACATGTTCAATCAGCGGCGGCAGCAGGCTGCGGCAATGAGCGTCGAAGGCGTCCGTGTCCATGTATTGCGACGTGAGCAGGCTGTCGAACATGGCGTGCAGCACGGTGTAATTGTCAGTCGAAGCATTCATGGGCATCCTGCCGGCGCGATTCGGGTTTCGGAAACCGGTATAACAGAGACGGATCGAGATAGATGAACCAGAACGGTGCCGCCGGCGACAGGCTGGTGCTTTTCGCGGTGGAAAGCAGCTATGCCTCAGACATCGCCGAGAGTGCGGCGAGAGCCGGCTGGGGCGAGGTCGCCGGCGTCTTCACGGCACCGCCCAGGTACCAGGTGTCCGGCGTCGCGACCTTCTCTCCCGTTGCGGAAATGCCCCAGGATCTCTTTGGCCTTCCCGTACTGTGCTGCGAAATCGTCCCGGGCTGGCGGAAGAAGCATGCCGGCGACGCCAGGGAGCTGGGCTTCGACACCTTTCCGGTCCTGGCCGACCCGTCGAGCATCGTCTCGCCCTCGGCGATTCTCGAACGCGGCTGTTATGTCAACGCGCTTTCGGTCGTGGCGTCGCACGCCGAACTGGGGCGCTTCGCGATGGTGGGACGCAACTGTTCGCTGGGGCATCACTCGCGAATGGCGGAGTTCACCACTCTGGGACCGGGCGTCACCATCGCCTCGCACTGCGCCATCGAACGCGGCGCGTTCATCGGGGCCGGGGCGACCGTCGCGCCAAGCGTTTCCATCGGGGCCAACAGCGTGGTGGGGGCCGGCGCCGTGGTCATCCGGGACGTGCCGGACAATTGCGTCGTGGTCGGCAACCCGGCAAAAGTGATCCGCGACAACATCGCCGGCTATCGGGATATCGGCCTATGACACTCAGACTGTCCGTCCTCGACCAATCGACGGCCTCCGCCGGCCGGCCGGAAGACGCGGCCATCCGCGACACGATCGCGCTGGCGCAGATGTGCGACGACCTCGGCTATGCGCGGTTCTGGGTCGCCGAACACCACAATCATCCGACGATCCTCGGCACGGCGCCGGAGATCCTGATGGCCGCCATCGCCCAGGCGACAAAACGCATCCGGATCGGTTCAGCGGGGGTCATGCTGCCCCACTACGCGCCGCTGAAGGTGGCGGAACAATTCAGGGTGCTCGATGCCATCGCACCGGGCCGGATCGACCTCGGGCTGGGGCGGGCGCCCGGGTCCGACGGCAAGACGGCCTATGCGCTCAATCCCAATGCCGCGCAGGACGCGGAAAACTTCCCCGCCAATGTGCGCGACCTGGTCGCCTGGGTGACCGGTGCGCCGCTGCTCGAGGGGCATCCGTTCGCGGGGCTCGCCGCGCGCCCGATGGCCGACACGGCGCCGGAGGTGTGGATGCTGGGCACGTCGGACTACGGCGCGCGGGTGGCGGCCGTGCTCGGCCTGCCTTACTGCTTTGCCCATTTCATCACCGACGGGCGCGGAACGGGGCCAGTCCTCGATCTCTACCGTCGGGGCTACAGCCCGAGCGCGCGCCATCCCGAACCCCAGGCCGCGATCTGCGTGTGGGCGCTGGCGGCGGACAGCAGGGAGGCGGCCCGCGACCAAGTGGCGTCGAGAACCCACTGGAAGCTGGCGCGGGAAAGGGGTGCGGTCGGACCTTTGCAAGCGCCCGACGACCTGCGCGCACTGGAGCGCTCCGGTGCGGACGCGGTACGGCTGGCGCAGCTGGAGAGCGAGACGATTTTCGGCGACGCGGCGGAGGTCGGTGATCGCCTGCGCGGAATGGCAGAGGAATACGGCGTTGACGAGATCGCCGTGCTGACCTGGGCGCACGACCAGGCGGTGCGCCGACGGTCCTACGAACTGCTCGCCGCGGAGTTCGGCCAGTGAGCGGGCCGGAACGGATCGTCCTGGCGCCCGGGCTCGAAATCCCACGTGTCGTGACCGGCCTGTGGCAGGTCGCCGACATCGAGCGGCGCACCGGGCCCATGGACGCGGACGCCGCAGCCGACGTGCTCGACGCCTATGTGCGCGACGGGTTCGACGCCTTCGACATGGCGGATCACTATGGCAGCGCGGAGCTGATCGCCGGTCGCTGCCTCGCCCGCAGGGGCGGTTCGGCCGACAGGCCCGTCATGTTCACCAAGTGGTGCCCGGACCCCGGCGCCATGACCGAGGATGTCGTGCGGGCAGGCGTGGAGGAACGCCGGCACCGTCTCGGGACCGAGAAGATCGACCTCCTCCAGTTTCACTGGTGGGCCTATGAGGATCCCGCCTATCTCGACGCCATGAGGCACCTCCAGACGTTGCGCGATGAGGGGCTGGTCGCGCATCTGGGCGTCACCAATTTCAATACCGACCACCTGCGTGTCCTGGCGGGCGAAGGCATCGACATCCTGACCAACCAGGTGTCCTTTTCGCTGGTCGACCGGCGCGCGGCGGACGACATGGCGGCGTTCTGCAGCCGGACAGGTGTTCGTCTGCTCGCCTATGGCACGCTGTGCGGCGGTTTTCTTGGCGAGCGATGGCTCGGCAAGCCGCGGCCCGAAGGCGGGGACGCCGATACCTGGAGCCGGATGAAATACGGCCGGTTCATCGAGACCGCGGGCGGATGGGACGCCTTCCAGGGCCTGCTCCAGGTCCTCGACCGGGTCGCCCGGTCGCACGGCGCTTCGATCGCTAACGTCGCGACCCGGTGGGTGCTGGATCAGCCCCACGTCGCGGCCGTCATCGTGGGCGCCCGGCTCGGCGAGAGCGAACACCGGGCCGACAATGCCGCGGTCTCGACGCTTGTCCTCGGCGAGGCCGACCGCGCGGCGCTCGAGGCCGCCGCCGCAGACCTCGACCCGGTGCCCGGCGACTGCGGCGACGAGTATCGCAGACCGCCCTACCTCACCGCGTCCGGCGACCTCAGCCATCATCTGGACGGCGAGCGCCAGGTCTACCTGCCGTCTGCGGTTCCGGAGCGGGCGGACCGCGCGCGGGTCGACACGGGCAGCATCTGGGAGGAGATCGCCGGCTTCAGCCGGGCGGTCCGGGACGGCAACCGTATCCTGGTGAGCGGAACGACCGCCACCCACACCGACGGGCACGATGTCTGTCCCGACGACCCCGCGGGTCAGTGCGTCTACATTCTCGACAAGATCGCGGCCTCGCTCCATGCCCTGGGCGCGCGCCTGGAGGATGTTGTGCGGACCCGCATCTACATCGCCGACGCCGGCTGCTGGGAGGAGGTCTCGCGGGTGCACGGACGCTATTTCGCGGACATCAGGCCCGCAAACACGCTCGTCGAGGTCGCCGGTCTCATCGGCGGCTATGCGGTCGAGATCGAAGCCGAGGCGGTGGTCGCGGAAAGCTGAGCGCCATCTCTTGACTGTACGTCCGCCTCTGGCACAGTGCGCCGCAGAGGGGTGGGAGAATCATGAAGGAGAATTCATGAGACCGATCAAACGCGCCTCCGCCGCCGTCATTCTCGGCTTGGCGGGCCTCCTCGTGGTCCAGGCGGGCCCGGCGGATGCCGCCTGCCGCAATACCCACAGTTTCGACCGGTGGCTGAACGACTTCAGGAAAGACGCCGCATCCGCCGGGATTTCCCGCGGGACGATCAGGTCCGCGCTCGGACGCGTGTCGGTCGACCAGAAGGTCATCCGGCGCGACCGGGCGAAGGGCGTGTTCGCCCAGAGCTTCCTCAAGTTCGCTGGCCGCATGGTGTCGGGAGGCCGGCTGTCCCGGGGACGCCAGCTTCTCAAGCGGCACGGGAGCCTGTTCCGGAAAGTGCAGCAGCGTTACGGCGTGCCCGGTCCGGTGATCACGGCCTTCTGGGGGCTGGAAACCGATTTCGGGGCCTTCATGGGAGACTTCTCGACCATCCGGTCGCTGGCGACCCTGGCCTATGACTGCCGGCGGCCGGAGAAGTTCCGTGCCCAGCTTCTCGACGCCCTGCGGCTCGTTGACCGGGGCGAGTTGCGCCTGAGCGAGATGACGGGCGCCTGGGCGGGCGAGATCGGCCAGACCCAGTTCCTGCCGTCGGACTACTTGGAAAGCGCGGTGGATTTCGACGGCGACGGACGGCGCGACCTGCGGTCGAGCGTTCCGGACGTCATCGCCTCGACCGCCAACCTGATCACGACCAAGTTCGGCTGGCGGGCCGGGGAGCCTTGGCTCGAGGAGGTGATCGTCCCGGCACGGCTGCCGTGGGAGCAGGCGGACATCGCGATCAAGCATCCGCGCAGCCAGTGGGCGGCCTGGGGCGTCAAGCGCCGGAACGGAAAGCCGCTGCCGCGCGACGGCGCGCCGGCATCGCTGGTGCTGCCCATGGGCCACAAGGGACCGGCCTTCCTCGCCTATCGCAATTTCGACGTC
Organism: Hyphomicrobiales bacterium; assembly: GCA_965227875.1. GTDB lineage: Bacteria > Pseudomonadota > Alphaproteobacteria > Rhizobiales > JAJFHC01. The sequence goes on along the minus strand of OZ245783.1, from coordinate 1,764,120 downwards.
TATCTGCAGTGGAACCATTCTTTCGTCTACACGACGACCGCCGCCTATTTCGCCACCCGGCTCGCCGGCGCGCCCCGCGTGAGAACCGGCAATGGCGAGGTGGTCCACCTGGGGCTGAACGAGATGAAGCAGCTGCAACGGATCCTGCAGCGCCGGGGCTACGATGTCGGGGACATCGACGGCATTCTCGGCGCCGGCACCCGCGCGGCCGTCAAGGACGTCCAGCTCAAGCTCGGCTTCCCCGCGGATTCCTATCCGACCCACGCCCTGCTGAACCGTCTGAGATAGGCTTAGGGGTCCACGACGCGCGGAGCCCGAAACGGCCCCGGCTCGCGCTTGCGCGCGTCCGGGGAACGGGGGATTCTTTCGGGATGATCGTTTTGGCGCTGGATCCTGACTTTCGTCAGGAATTCGGTTGTGGTGTGGAGGTAGCGGAACAGAGATCCCCGAAGTCCCGGGCGCAGACCCGGGACCCAGACCGCGCACACGGGCCTCAGCGATCAGACAGATCTCACCGTAGCGTCGGACGTTGTGCAGGGCGGTCTGGTGTTCGGTCGACGAGCGCGCTTTGCCGCAGGTGTCCAAGGCCACGACGTTTCCCGGAAATCCGTGAGGATTGTCCGGGACCGTACCGGAACCGGCTTCGATCCGCGACGGCCCCGGCTCGCGCTTGTGCGCGTCCGGGGAACGGGGGGAGCTTTCGGGAGGACGGCTTTGGCGCTGGATCCTGACTTTCGTCAGGAATTCGGGGGCGTAAGGAAAGTGGAGGTGGCGGGACACGGGGGCGTCGGAAAAGAGGGGCGTCAGGTCTTCGGTGGTGGTGTGGAGGTGGCGGGACAGAGATTCCCGAAGTCCCGGGCGCAGACCCGGGACCCAGACCACGCACACGGGCCTCAGCAGTCGGAACGATCTCGCCGTGGCGTCGGGCGTTGCGCGGGGCCGCGGGGCGGGTCAGTCGCGAGGCTTGAGCCGGGTCTCCACGTAGCGGAAGGCTTCGGTGTGGTCGGCGCCGTCGCCGAGTTGCGCCAGGGCCTCGCCGAGACGGGCGCTGCATGCGGCGAGGGTCGGCGCATCGAGACCGAGTTTCGCGGCGAGGTCCTGGGCCATGCCCACGTCCTTGCGCATTAGGGCCAGGGTGAAGCCGGAATCGAACGCGCCGCTCAGGATGAAGCGGTCGACCTTGCGCTCGGTGGTGTTGTTGCGCCCGGTGGAGACGTTGAGAACGTCGTTGAGCACGGCGGGATCGAGACCGAATTCGCGGGCGATGACCAGTGCCTCGCAGGTGGCCATGAGGCCCGCGGCGGAGACGTAGTTGTTCAGCGCCTTCATGGCGTGGCCGGACCCGAGCGGGCCGGTGCGGTGGACCTTGCCCATGGCCGACAGGAGCGGTTCGACGGCGTCCACGTCGGCCGCATCGCCGCCGGCCATGATGGTCAGCGTGGCGTCGACGGCCCGAGCGACGCCCCCGGAGACCGGCGCGTCGACGAGGCGGATCCCGAGCCCGGCGAGGTGGTCGCCGAGTTCGCGGGTCGCCAGCGGCGCAGACGAGCTCATGTCGACAATCACGGCCCCTTCGGGCAGGGCCGCCGCGAGTCCGTCATCGACGACGACGCGGCGCACGACGTCGGCGTCGGGCAGCATGGTGATGACCACGTCGCAGTCCGGACCAAGCGCGGCCGGAGAGGCCGCGACCCGTGCGCCGGCGACCGCCGCGGCGGCGGCCGGATCGGTGTCGAAAACGGTCAGGGCGTGGCCCGCGGCGGCGACGTGGCCCGCCATCGGGCGGCCCATGTTGCCGATGCCGATGAAACCGGCGCGAACCGCGGTCATGACGGGGCGACGTCGAGACGGTGCACGATGCCTTCAAGTCCCGCGCTCACCGCAGGATAGCGCTCGAGCACCAGCGGGTCGTGACCGGGGACCACGTTCGCCTTGCCGCCCGCGAGCCGGATCAGGGTCCTGAAGCCGTCCAGCATGGCCCGGGAGTCGAGGACGATGGGAAATCTCTTGCCGAGTTCGAAATTCTCGTAGAAATGCGAGGCGTCCGAGGCGAGGACCACCCAGCCGCGCTTGGTCAGCACCCGCACGCACTGCAGTCCCTGCGAGTGGCCGCCGATGTGGTGGACCGTGACGTTGGGTGCGATCTCTGCGTCGCCGTCGACGAACTCGACGCGTCCGGAATAGACGTTCTTCACCATCGCGCAGACATGGTCGACGGTGAAGGGCTCCTGCAGTTCGCCATGGCACATGCACGGCCCCGTCGCATAGGCCATCTCGGCTTCCTGGAGGTGGAACCGGGCCTTGCCGAAATGGTCGAGCGTGCCCGCGTGGTCGTAGTGCAGATGGGTGACGATGACGTCGTCGATGGCATGCGAATCGATGTCCATCATGGCGAGCGCCTCGCGCGGCGTGCGCAGGACGGATCGGCCCCGGCGCGCGGCTTCCGGCCCGTCGAACCCGGTGTCGACGACGATGGTGCGAGCCTCGTTGCGGATCACCCAGACGAAGTAGTCGATCTGGTGCGGGGCGGCATGATCGTCGGCGAAAATGAAGGACTCGCGCCGCGTGCGTTCGCTGCGCTCGGCATACTTGAAAGCGAGGACCTCGTAGACATCCTGGTGCGTCACGGCCATTTCTCCTGTCGGCAAACTCCCGGGGCAGACCATAGCAGCCGGGCCGCGAGACGTCGCGCCGGCCTTGTTTCAGTCTGCGGAAAGTTGTGTCGTCCCGGCCGCCGCGTTTAGATGGGGGCATGGAGAAAAAGACACTGCTGATCGTCGCGCACGTGCCGTCGCCGAACACGACCGTCCTGCGGGACGCCGTCGTGCGGGGGGCGACCTCGGAAGATATCGACAACCTCGAGGTCAGGGCGCTCACTCCGTTCGAGGCGGGCCCGGACGACGTGCTCGCGTGCGACGGCATCATTCTCGGCACGACCGAAAACCTCGGTTACATGAGCGGGGCGCTCAAGGACTTCTTCGACCGGTCCTACTATCCCTGCCTGGACCACACCCAGGCCCTGCCCTATGCGCTCTACATCCGGGCGGGGCATGACGGGACGGGAACGAGACGGGCAGTGGAGACCATCGTGACCGGACTGCGGTGGCGTGCGGTTCAGGAACCGCTGGTCTGCCGCGGTGCCTATGACGAGGCCTTTGCCGCGCAGTGCGAGGAACTGGGCCTCGCCATGGCGGCCGGGCTCGAGGCGGGCGTTTTCTGAGACCGTTTCCTTGCCTGATTGCAACAGGTTACGATCCGGGCCACTTTCCCATGTGGGTGGATAGCCGGCGAATTCGGTGCGATACAGATCCAAAGCGCCCGCAGCGAGAGGAGACCCAGATGACGACCGACTACAGCGGATATTCCGCGCTCAAGTTCAACCGGCCCGAACCGCGCATTCTCGAGGTGATCCTGTCCAAGCCCGGGCGTCTCAACGCCCTCGACCACGCCGGCCACAGCGAACTGGCGGAGGTGTGGCGCGACATCGACAAGGACCGCGAGACGTCCGTCGTCCTGCTGCGCGGCGAGGGCGGCGTCTATTCCGCCGGCGGGGATCTGGGCCTCGTCGAGGAAATGGCCGACGACTGGGAGACCCGCATGCGGGTGTGGAAGGAAGCGGGCGACCTCGTCTACAACGTCATCAACTGCTCCAAGCCGATCGTGGCCGCGATCGAGGGGCCGGCCGTGGGCGCGGGGCTTGCCGCGGCGCTCGTCTCGGACATCACGATCGCCGGGCGCACCGCGCGGATCATCGACGGTCATACGCGGCTCGGCGTCGCGGCGGGCGATCATTCCGCCATCGTCTGGCCGCTTCTCTGCGGCATGGCCAAGGCGAAGTACTATCTCCTGCTGTGCGAGAAGATGTCGGGCGAGGAGGCCGAACGCAACGGACTGGTTTCCATGTGCGTCGACGACGACAAGGTGGTGGAGACCGCGCTCGACACCTGCCGCAAGCTCGCGGAAGGCTCGCAGTCGGCGATCCGGCTCACCAAACACGCGCTCAACAACTGGCTGCGTCTCGCGGGCCCGACGTTCGACGCCTCCCTCGCGCTCGAGTTCCTCGGATTCTCCGGCCCGGACGTTCGGGAAGGTTACACCTCGCTGAGGGAGAAGAGGCCGCCGAACTTCGACAAGGACTGCCCGTTCTGACGCGGCTGCCGGGGGCAAGCGCTTGACCTTGGACACTGCTGGAAACGCGACCGCACCACCCGGGCCGGTGGCCCTGTCGGAACGGATCACGGCGCTGGCTCTGGTCGCCATGTGCCTTGCGGAACTTGTCGACATTTACACGGGCGTCCACTGGGCGGGCCGGCTGTCGGCCGGATTCCTCCTCGTGTTTGCGGCGGTCGGGCAGCCGCATTTCGGCCTGCGCGAACGGTTCCTGCTGGCGATGGCGATGCTCGCGGGGCTCCTGCTGTTCCGGTTCGGCGAGGATCCGTGGCCGGTGCTCGACCGGGCTCTGGGCAGCGCCGCCTTCCTTGCGAGCTTCATGATCCTCCTGTCGCTGCTCAAGGATGCGGCGATGACGTCGCAATCGGTGCAGACAGTGGGCACCTACCTGACCAAGCAGCCGCCGGGCCGGCGCTACGTGGCGATACATTCCGGCGGACACGTGATGGGCGTCCTGCTCAATTTCGGTACGCTCAGCCTGCTCGGCCCGCTCATCCAGCGCGGCGTGCGGGCGACCTCGTCGGAGGGCGATGCGGTCGCGGCGATCCGCGAGCGCCGCCAGATCGTGGCGCTCGACCGGGGCTTCTCGTGGATCATCGCATGGACGCCGACCTCGGTCTCGCAGGCCGTCCTGCCGGCGGTCGTGCCCGGGATCGACCCGCTGAAGATCATCGGCTACGGCCTCGCCGTCGCCGCAGTCGTCTCCGTCGTGGCCTGGGCGGAAGACCGGATAAGATGGCGCAACGCGCGGGCGCGCCTCAATGCCCAGGGCATCAATCCGGTGCGCCATGCGCCGGTGTTCCCGACCCGTGCCTTCGCGAAGTTCGGCGCGGCGTGCCTGTTCCTGGCGGGCCTGGGCCTTCTGGTGTTCGAGGTGAGCGGGATGGGGCTGGTGCAGGGCCTGATGATCTCCGCCCCGGTGACGACCTTCGTCTGGATCGCCGTGCAGCATCACCTGACCAGCCCGGCGGAAGGCCGCCTCGGCGCGCGGTACCATGCCATCGTCTTCCGTTCCGTCCCCGACGTATCGCCGGAGGCACTGACGCTGTCGGCCGCCGGGTTCTGCGGCATCGTGGCCGCCGCCCTCGTGCCGGCGGAAACCCTGGCGGCGGCTCTCGACCTGGCGCGGGTCGAACCTTTCTTCGTCTATGCCGGCATCGCCGCCGTGATACCCATCTTGTCCAATTTCGCGCTGCCGCCGATGTTCGCGGTGACCTTCCTCGGCGGCGCCCTGGTGGCCACGCCCGGGCTCGATTACGATCCGACGCTGCTCGGGTCGTCGCTTGCGCTGGGCTGGGCGCTCAACCTGACGGCGTCGCCCTTCGGCGCGAGTTCGCTCATCCTCACGCGGTCGACCGGCATTCCCGGGACAACCCTGTCATGGCGGTGGAACGGCCTGTTCTCGCTCCTTGCCTATGGCGTATGCGTCGCGATGCTCTTCGTGTTTTCCCGTTTCGCCGGGTGAAATTGCGGTGGCGTGCCGGACTGACTGTCTCTATCGTCGCCGCCCATGACATCAGACCAGTCCGTCGCCGGATCCTCCGGCCTCCCGCTCCGGGGTTACATCCTGCTCATCGCCATCACCGTCTTCTGGGGGATCAACTGGCCAGCCATGAAGATCGTGGTCGGCGAAATCCCGGTCTGGTGGTTTCGCAGCGCCTGCCTGATCGTCGGCGCGGTCGGGCTGCTGCTTATCGCGCGGCTGTCCGGCGCGGGGTTCTACGTCCCGCCGCAGGAACGCGGAAAGCTGGCGCTCTGCGCCGTGTTCAACGTGATCGGATGGCAGCTCTTCTCCGCCTATGGCCTGACGCTCATCGCGTCGGGACGGGCCTCGGTGATCGCCTTCACCATGCCGGTCTGGGCGTCGATCCTGAGCAGCTACTTTCTGGGCGAGCCGCTGACGCGCGGCAAGATCGTCGGGGTCGTACTCGGACTGGCGGGCCTGGGGGCTCTCATCGGGCCGGATCTGGTCATCGTCAGCGCGTCACCGCTGGGTGCGCTCTACATGCTCGGGGCGGCCGTGAGCTGGGCGATCGGGACGGTGCTGATCAAAAAGTTCACCTGGAGCGTGCGTACGACGACGCTGATCGGGTGGCAGCTCCTGGGCGGCGCCATTCCGGTGACGATCGGCGCGCTGCTGCTGGAGGACTTCCCGGTGATCACGGATCTCCAGCCCGCGACCGTGGTCGCGATCCTCTATGTCTTCGCCCTGCCGATCCTGTTCTGCCAGTGGGCCTACATGTACGTCGTGCGTATCTTCCCCGCGAGCATCGCCGCCTTCGGCACGCTGATGATCCCGGTGCTCGGGGTCTTCTCCGGGGCCGTGGTGCTGGGCGAGACGGTCGGGCTGCGCGATTTCACCGGCCTCGTCCTGATCCTCATGGCGCTGTCGGCCGTGCTGCTCCTGCCGGCACGGCGGCGGTGAGGATTTCGCCGGGCAAGGGTGTGCAATTTATTCATTGGCGGCCCGGCCCGGTCCACGCCTAGACTTTTCCGGTGACAGGGGAGTGTGGGCGCGTGAAACCGTTCGAAGGCTACCGGATCCTCGATCTGACCCACGTTCTGGCGGGGCCGTTCTCGGCCTTCCAACTCGCCGTCATGGGCGCCGACGTCATCAAGATCGAACCGCCGCACCAGCCCGACATGATGCGGCCGGAAGGCGCGCTCGAGGATTTCGGCGACCGCGGCATGGGCGTGCATTTCATGGCGCAGGCGTCGAACAAGCGCTCGCTCGCCCTTGACCTGCGCGACCCGGACGGGCGCGATATCTTTCTCAATCTGGTGGCCGGTGCGGACGTGGTGGTGGAGAACTTCTGCGCCGACGTGATGGAGGGATTCGATCTCGGCTACGACGTGCTGCGTGAGGTCAACCCGCGCATCATCTACTGCACGGTGACCGGCTTCGGGCATACCGGGCCGAAACGCAACCACCCCGCCTACGACAATGTCATCCAGGCGTTCTCCGGGCTGATGGCGGCCACGGGGACGCCCGGATCGGCCCCGGTGCGCGTGGGCCCTCCGGTGCTCGACTACGGCACGGGCGCGCAAACCGCCTTCAGCATCGCCGCCGCGCTCCTGCAGCGCGAGCGCACCGGAAAGGGGCAACGGATCGACGTCGCCATGCTGGACGCCGCGCTGATGCTGATGTGCTCGACCGTGGTCGACACCCAGGCGCGCGGCAGTGCCCCGGTCCCGCCCGGCAACGGCAACCCGGCCAACGCGGGTTATGCGTGTTATCCGACCGCCGACGGACTGCTGATGATCGGGGCGTTCACCGTCAAGCAGCACGTGCGGCTGTGGACGGCGCTGGGATGTCCCGACCGGGGCGCGGAGATCATGTGGGCCGGCCACAAGTGCCTGCGCGAGCGCGTCGCGGAGCACGCGGCGGAACTGACGGAGCTCCTGGCGGTCAGGACCGCGGCGGAGTGGGAGGACATCCTCAACGAGGCGGAAGTCCCCGCCGCCCGGGTTCGCACGCTCGACGAGGCGCTCGCCCATCCGCAAGTGGCGACCCGCGGCGTATTGCAGGACGGTATCGTCAACCCGACGACGGGATCGGCGTTCCGGATGCCGGTCGCGGCGGCCATGTTCGGCGAACACGGCCCCGAACTCCTGACCCCGCCACCCGAACTGGGCCGGGACAGCGACCAGGTGCTCGCCGAAGCCGGTCTTCGCCCGGACGAAATCGAAACCCTCAAGGCCCGCGGCGTGGTCGGCTAGGGCTTAAGCTCGACGGGAGTCACCCCAAACATCTCCCGAATTGCCCGCGCACGCGGGCACCCAGAGCCGCATACCGATGGCCGGGCTGGCTGGATCCTGACGTTCGTCAGGAATTCGGTTCGGGTTTCTCGTGTTGCCCTGTCTGCCCGGAGCCCGTCACGGCTGGCCGGCGTTCAGCCGGAACGGCCCCGGAAAACCGGGGAACGGGAGAGAGGCTAACGCCGCTCCGCATCTCCATCCGCCCTGCGCGGGCTGGACCCGGGCATCCAGCGGCGGGGCGGGGTCGATGTCTTGGCGCCTGGCGACGTGGAGGACCGCTTCGGCGTGCCGAATTGTCCGCGTACGCGGGCATCCAGGGACGTATACCGGGGGCCGGGCCGGCTGGATCCTGACTTTCGTCAGGAATTCGGTTTCGGGTTCCTCTTGCTGCCCTGTCTGCCCGGAGCCCGTCACGGCTTTCTGGTGATTGTCCCGAACGGCCCCGGTCTTTCCCGGCGGAAAACCGGGGAACGGTCGTGAGGATTACGCCGCCCCGCACCTCCATCCGCCCTGCGCGGGCTGGACCCGCGCACCCAGCGGCGGGGCGGGGCCGATATCCTGGCGCCTGACGACGTGGAGGAGCGCTTCGGCGTGCCGAATTGCCCGCGTACGCGGGCATCCAGGGACGTATACCGAAGCCGGGCTGGCTGGATCCTGACTTTCGTCAGGAATTCGGTTCGGGTTCCTCTTGCTCCCCTGTCTGCCCGGAGCCCGTCACGGCTGGCCGGCGTTCGACCGGAACGGCCCCGGTTTTTCCTGGCGGAAAACCGGGGAACGGTCGTGAGGATTACGCCGCTCCGCACCTCCATCCGCCCTGCGCGGGCTGGACCCGCGCGTCCAGCGGCGGGGCGGGGCCGATATCCTGGCGCCTGGCGAGATGGAGGACCGCTTCGGCGTGCCGAATTGCCCGCGTACGCGGGCATCCAGGGCCGCACACCGAGGCCAGGCCGGCTGGATCCTGACTTTCGTCAGGAATTCGGTTTTGCCGTTTTGCGACCCGGTCCGGTCCTGACCGTCGCGTTGAATTTTATCCGCTGGCGCAGAGACTTGCTGCGGTCCAGTCTGACAATGCCATTGCGGTCGAATGGCGCGGGAGCGAGCAGGTGGCGGATACAGCAGGGACGGCGGACGCAGGCGCGTCGGCAGGAGGCGCCGGTCTGGCGATCGCGGCGTTCGTCTTCGCGCTCACCTGCGGTGCGCTCCAGGGCGGTCTCACCAAACTGATGACGGGTGAACTGCCGATCCTCGAGGTGATCTGGGGACGCTATGTCGGCCTGTTCGCGATCGTCGTGCCCTATGCGCTGCTTCGGTACGGTCGCAAGGCCGTGACGCCGGCGCGGCCATGGCTGCACATCCTGCGGGCCCTGTTCCTGCTGATGGCGTCCGTCACCTTCGTCACGGCGACGAGCCGCATGCCGCTCGCCGATACGATGGCCATCGTCTACGTCTTCCCCTTCATCGTCACCGGGCTGTCGCCCTTTCTGCTGGGCGAGCGGGTGGGCCGCGCAAGCTGGATCGCGGTGGCGACCGGGTTTCTCGGGGTGCTCGTGGTGGTCCGGCCGGGTTTCCAGGTCGTGAGCGTCTACGTGCTGCTCGCGGTCTGCACAGGGCTCTGTTACGCCTTCTTCCTCATATTGTCGCGGCGGCTGTCGGTGGCCGCGCCGCCGACGGTGACGGCGACCTGGGCATCGGCCGTGGGGCTGATCCTCCTCTCGATGACGATGCCGTTCGTCTGGGTCATGCCCGATGAACGTCAGATCCTCATCCTGGCGATCGTCGGCGGGCTCGCGGCCATCAGCCAGATCTTCACCATGTATGCCTGCGCCAAGGTGGAAATGCCGGTTCTGGCGCCGTTCGGCTATTCCGACATCGTCGCGGCGACGATCATCGGCCTGATCCTGTTCCGCGACCTTTCGGATTCGGCGACATGGACGGGCATCGCCATCATCATCGCCAGCGGCGTCACCATCGCCATCGCCTCGGGCGGTCGGCGCATTCCGCTCATGAGCCGGTCGCGGCGGCCGGGAAGCTGATCTGGCGGTCCGGGGCCGGGAACAGGCCTCCGGCTTGACGCGGGAGAGGACGTGCCGCAAGACTGCGCGCCGGGCAATGGAGCGATACACGGGGCGTGACGAAGGATATCGGCATAGCGGTGGTCGGAGGCGGGGTCGTCGGCATGGCGGTGGCCTACGGGCTTGTCCGGACCGGTCATGACGTGACGGTGTTCGACGAGCAAGACACAGCACTCAGGGCGTCGCGCGGAAATTTTGGTCTCGTCTGGGTCCAGTCCAAGGGATCCAACCTGACCGACTATGCCCGGTGGACCCGGCTTTCGGCGAAACTCTGGCCCGAGTTCGCCCGGGAAATCGAGGCGGCCAGCGGCTGCCCGGCCGAACTGCACCAGCCCGGCGGCCTCATGCTCGCGCTGGACGAAGACGAACTGGACCAAAACGAGAGGGTGCTGGACAAGCTGCGGCAGGACTTTGCCGGCGACTACCCCTACGAGCGGCTCGGCCACAATGCCGTGCGCGAGATGCTTCCGGAGATCGGTCCGCGGGTCGTTGGCGCGACGTATTTTCCCGAGGATGGACACGTCAACCCGCTTGCCCTGCTGCGGTCGCTCTATGCCGCATACCTGGCCCGGGGGGGACAGGTCGAACATGGCGGCACGGTGGACGAGCTGGTTCCTGTCGCGGACGGGTTCCGCATCCGGACCGCGAAGGGGGAATGGCGGTCGCAACGTGCGCTCCTGTGTGCGGGTCATGGCAATGCGCGCCTGGCGCCTATGGTCGGGCTCGCTGCGCCGATCTCGCCCCAGCGCGGTCAGGTGATGGTCACGGAACGCCTGCGGGCGTTCATGAACTATCCCACCGTCACCGTGCGCCAGATGGGAAGCGGGGCGGTCCAGATCGGGGACTCCCACGAAGATGCAGGGTTCGACGACCGCACGACGCCCGACGTGACATCGGCCATCGCGCGTCGCGCCATCGACATGTTTCCCATGCTTGAACACGTGCGGATGGTGCGCACGTGGGGCGCGCTCAGGGTGCTGAGCCCCGACGGCTGCCCGATCTACGATCTTTCCGACAGTTGTCCCGGCGCGGCGGTGGTCAACTGTCACAGCGGCATCACCCTTGCCGCCGTCCATGCCCTGGTCCTGGCGCCCTGGCTCGGCGGTGGCGAACGTCCCGACCATGTGGAGAGCCTGAGTGCACGACGATTCGACCTTCAAGCGGCTCATTGACGAAGCGCGCGGGACCGTGCGGTTCCGGTTCGACGGGCGCGACCTGGCGGCGCCGGAAGGCGTGTCCGTTGCGGCGGCACTGCTGGCGAACGGCGTCGTGACGCTGCGCGAAACCCCGGTCAGCGGGCGTTCGCGGGGCCCCTTCTGCATGATGGGCGTGTGTTTCGACTGCCTTGTCGAGATCGACGGGGTGCCCAACCGCCAGGCCTGCATGACGGAAATCGCCGAGGGGATGGAACTCCGGCCGATGCACGGCGCGCGAACGAGGCCCGAGGAGACGTCCGGTGACTGAACGGGTGGAGGTGGCGATCATCGGAGCCGGGCCGGCCGGCCTCGCGGCGGCGGACGTGCTCGGTTCGGCCGGCGTCCGGGCGGTGCTCCTCGACGAACAGTCGGGGCCCGGCGGGCAGATCTATCGCGGGATCGCCGGCGCCGGCGCGAAGACCAGGGAGATCCTCGGGCCGGACTATGCCAAGGGTGCGACGCTTCTCGGTGCGCTCGACCGGCCCGGCGTCGACTACCGGCCCGGCGCCATGGTCTGGCAGGTCACCGAGGACCGCGCGGTGCAGTTCACCCGTGGCGGGACCGGCGCGGCGCTGTCCGCGGAGGCGGTTCTCGTGGCCACGGGGGCGATCGAGCGGCCCATGCCGTTCGAAGGCTGGACGCTGCCCGGCGTCATGACGGCGGGGGCGGGGCAGATCCTGCTGAAAACATCCGGCCTCGTCGCCCGGGAGCCGGCCGTGCTCGCGGGCAGCGGGCCCCTGCTCTACCTGTTCGCCGTCCAGGTGCTTCGGGCGGGCGGGCACATCGCGGCCCTCCTGGAGACGACCCCGCCCGGCCTTTTGCGCGGCGCGTTGCGCCATCTGCCGGGGTTCGCCCGCATGCCGGCCTATGGCCTGAAGGGCCTCGGCCTTCTGCGCGACCTCAGGCGTTCGGGCGTTCGCCATGTGCGCCATGTCGACGGGCTGGCCGCGTCGGGGGACGGCCGGCTGACGACAGTGCGCTATCGCAAGGACGGGGCATGGGAAGAGATCGCCGCCCGGACGCTCTTCGTCCACCAGGGGGTGGTGCCCAACGTCCAGATAACGCGCGCGCTGCGGCTCGACCATGCCTGGGACGCGCTGCAGCGCTGCTGGCGGCCGGTGACCGACGGGTCCGGCCGCACGTCCGTCGATGGGATCTTCGTCGCCGGCGACGGCGGCGGCATATCCGGTGCGGATGCCGCGGCGCTCCAGGGTCGCATTGCAGGGTGGGCCATTCTCGACCGGCTGGGAAAGGCCGCCCGGGCGGAGTCCGACGAAAAGGACGTGCGGGGCGAACTTCGCCGCCACCTCGGCGCGCGGCCGTTCATCGATGCGCTCTACGCGCCGAACCCCCGTTTCGTGGTGCCTGACGACGCGACGACGGTCTGCCGTTGCGAGGAAGTGACCGCCGGGGACATCCGCAGGTTCGTCAAGCTGGGATGCCTCGGTCCCAACCAGACGAAGGCGTTCGGGCGTCCGGGCATGGGCCCGTGCCAGGGTCGTTTCTGCGGGCTTACGGTGGCCGAAGTGATCGCCGAGGCGCGCGGCGTGCCAGTCGACGAGGTGGGCTATTACCGGATCCGCCCGCCAATCAAGCCGATCACGCTCGGCGAGGCCGCGGACACCGCGTCGCCAGACACCGTGCTCTGACGACGGGGGCTCAGAACGTGCGGCACAGGCGCAGGGCGTCGAGAACGGCGGCCGCGATGTTGCGGCTGGCAACCGCGTCCCCGATGCGGTAGAGCGCAAAATCGCCTTCGGCGGTTCCTGTCTCCGGTTGGGGTCGGCCGGCGAGCAGGGCATCGAGATCGGTCACCCCGTCATTGGAGGACCCCGACCGCAGGCCGTCGAAGACTTCCGTCACCGCCCGGGTTCCGTGTTCGACGATGATCCGGTCGGCGCTGCGTTCCATGGTCGCGCCGTTGGATTCGTTGAGGAATATTCCGCGCAGCCGGTTGCCGTCCGGTTCGATCGCAACCAGCCGGTGGTCCGGCGTGACGGCGATGCCCGCGTCGTAGAGATGTTTCTTCCACAAGGTGCGTTCCGCATAGGCCATCTCGGCGGCGGCGAATCCGTCGATGCAGACGAGGGAAACGTTGCAGCCGGCCTTCGCGAAACGTTCCGCGCAGGACGGGGCGGCATGGCGGCCGGTTCCGTCATAGACGATGACGTCGTCGACGCCGGGGACCGGATCGGTCAGGGCGTCCCAGACGCTGGTCGCGTGCTCGTTGCCGTCGAGCCAGTCGAGGTCCGGCACGCCGCCCGTGGCGACGACGACAATGTCGGGCGAGACGGCGCGTACGTCGTCGGGCTGGGCATAGGCATTGTGGCGGATGTCGACGCCGAGCCGCTCGATTTCCGCCGCCCGCCAGTCGACGACGCCGACGATGTCGCCGCGCCAGCTCGCCTCCTTCGCCAGCCGCACCTGGCCCCCGGTCTCGTTGGCCGCCTCGAACAGGACGACCTCATGGCCGCGTTCGGCGGAAACGCGCGCGGCCTCGAGGCCCGCGGGGCCGCCGCCGACCACGGCGACACGGCGCCTGGGGCCTTCGGATGGTCGGATGACATGCGGGAGCGCGCCTTCATGGCCGCTCGCCGGATTGTGGACGCAGCGCGGGCGGTGCTCGCTCATGCAGTGGGTCGCGCCGACGCACGGGCGGATGCGGTCCTCTTCCCCGCGCATGATCTTGTTGACGATGTGCGGGTCGGCGATATGGGATCGCGTCATCGCGACCATGTCGAGAAGGCCCTCTGAGATGGCATAGCGCGCGGTGGAGATGTCGGCGATGCGCGCGGCATGGAAGACCGGCAGACCGACCTCCTTCCTGAAGGCCGCCGCCTTCTGGAGCCAGGGCGCGATTGGCGACGCCATGCCCGGCATGTTGTCGACCGCGAGACCGATCTCGGTGTCCATGCGGCCATAGACGGCGTTGAAGAAATCGAGCGTGCCGGAGCGTTCGAAAATGCCGGCGATCTCCACGCAGTCGTTGAACGACAGGCCACCCTTCATGCCCTCGTCGACCACGTAGCGGAAACCGACGATGAAATCGTCACCAACGCGCCGGCGGATTTCCTCGTAGACCATGAGGCCGAAACGGCAGCGGTTCTCGACCGATCCGCCAAACCCGTCGGTGCGCTTGTTGGTGGCCGGGGAGAGGAACTGGCCGATCAGATGCGCGCCGGCCAGCGTCTCGATGCCGTCGAGACCGCCTTCCTTGCAGCGCCAGGCGGCGTCGCCGAAGTCCTTCACCACGCGGGCGATGTCATTCTCGTCCATCTCGCGCGGGAAACTGCGATGCAGGGTTTCGCGGATGGCCGACGGCGCGATGGTGGGCAGCCAGTTGTCCTTGTAACTCTCGCCACGGCGGCCAAGGTGGGTGATCTGGCACATGAGCGCGGCGCCCTGGCCATGGACCCTGCGGGAGAAGTTCAGGAGGTGGGGGATGATCTCGTCGGTGCCGACATTGAGCTGCTGGAACGTGTTGGGCGAATCCGGCGAGACGTTGCTCGACCCGCCGAACATGGTCAGCGCCAGGCCGCCGCGGGCCTTCTCCTCGTGATAGGCCTGGTAACGTTCGAGCGGCATACCGCCTTCCTCGAGGCCGCAGGCATGGCTCGTGCTCATGATCCGGTTTTTCAGTTCGAGATGGCGAATGCGCAAAGGCTGGAGCAGCGGATCACTTGAAGACATGGGGCAGGGGAGACCGTTGGGAAATTTTCGACCGGCCGCCAGCTTGGAACGAACTGTCCGCCCGCGGCAAGGAAAAATCCGTGCGGTGAACCCGCCTCGCGGTCAGGCCGGGGTGCGGGACGTCTTTTCTTCCTCTTCCGACAGGCGGTCGAAATTGTGCAGGACCTCCTGCGGCCGGGAATCCGACTCCTCGATTTCACCCAGGGTCCGGTGGCAGGCGATTTCGTGGCCGGGGATGTCGCTGCGGATCGGCGGATCGACCGTGTCGCAGGTGCCGTCTATGGCGATGGGACACCGGTTGTAGAACGGGCAGCCGATCCTGGTGATCTCGACGGCGCGGGCGATGCCGGCGGCGGCCTCCTGCGTTTCCATCGTATCCTCGAGCCAGCCGATGCGCATTTCCGGCACCGACGTGATGAGAAGCCGCGTATAGGGATGGAAGGGCGGCGACAGCACGGTGTTGACCGGGCCCTGCTCGACGACCCGGCCGGCATAGAGCACGACGATCTCGTCGGCGAAGGACGCGACGGTCGAGAGGTCGTGGCTGATGAAGACGAACGACACGCCAAGGCGCGAGCGCAGCCCCTTGAGAAGCTCGATGACGTTCGCCCCGACGATCGTGTCGAGCGCGGACGTCACCTCGTCGCACAGCAGGACTTCGGGATCCGCGGCCAGGGCGCGGGCGAGATTCACACGCTGTTTCTGCCCGCCGGACAGCTCCTGCGGAAAGCGGTTCTCGAATTCCGGCGGCAACTCGACCATCTGCATCAGTTCGAGCACCTTGCGCCGGCGTTCCTGGCCCTTCAGGCCGAGGTAGAAGGTCATCGGGCGGGCGAGTATCTCGCCGATCGTCTGCTTGGGGTTGAGGGCGGTGTCCGCCATCTGGAAGACGAACTGCACCTTGCGCAGTTCCTCCCGCGTCCGCTGCCGGAGGTCGGGCTGCAGCGCCTCGCCGTCGAGGATCACCTCGCCCCGGGCGGCGGGCAGCAGGCCGGCCATCACGCGCGCCAGGGTCGACTTGCCGCATCCGGATTCGCCGATCACGCCGACCACATGGCCGTTCTCCACCTTGACGTTGATGTCGCGGAGAACGGGAACGAGCGGTTCGCCGTCGACGATCGCGCCATATCCCGCCGTCACGCCGCGCACCTCGAGATTGGGCACGTCCGTCTGGTGGGTGTCGTCGAGTTCCTCGCCCTGGCCGGCGGCGGGCGAGGGGCGCACGGCCGCCATGAGGCGCCTGGTGTAGATGTGCTTCGGATTGTTGATGATCTCGTCGGCGGTGCCCATCTCCTGCACCTCGCCGCCATAGAGCACGACGATCTTGTCGGCGACCTGGGCGACGACGGCAAGGTCATGGGTGACGTAGATGGCGGCCGACCCCTCCTCCGCGATGACCTTCTTGAAGGCCTTGAGCACCTCGATCTGGGTCGTCACGTCGAGCGCCGTGGTCGGTTCGTCGAGCACCAGAAGGTCGGGTTTGCCGCACAGCGCCATGGCGGCCATGAGACGCTGGAGCTGGCCACCCGAGACCTGGTGGGGATAGCGGCCGCCGAGCCGGTCGGGATCGGGAAGCTCGAGGGCGCGGTAGAGCTCCTCCGCCCGCCTGGTCGCCTCCTCCTGGGTGAGGATGCCGTGGAGCACGGCGGATTCGGTCACCTGTTCGCCGATGGTGATCGCGGGGTTGAAGGTCGCCGCCGCGCTCTGGGCGAGATAGGCGACCTGGCGGCCGCGCATGTCGCGGCGCTCGTCCGGCGTCATGGTCAGCACGTCCCGTCCGTGCAGCAGGACCTCGCCGCCGCTGAACTCGAGACCGGGCTTGCAGTAGCCCAGCGATGACAGCGATATCGTGGTCTTGCCGGAACCGGACTCGCCGATGAGGGCCACGACCTCGCCCGGCGCGATGTCGAAGGAGACGCCCTTGACGATCGGAATGGTCGTGCCGTCGTCCTTGCGGGCCTGGATCTTCAGATCCCTGACTTCCAGAAGCTTGCTCATGTCAGACCATCTTCTTTGCCAGGCTACCGCCGGCCTGGGCTGAAATATCGTCCACGATCAGGTTGATCGCGATCGTGAGCGTGGCGATGGCGAGCGCCGGCGCGACGGAGGCCAGCGCACCGCCCTGCTCGGCGCTGAAACCGAAACCGTTGCCCAGTCCCTGCATGTTCTCGCGCACCATGCTGCCCCAGTCGGAAGTCGGCGGCTGCACGCCGAGACCGAGGAAGCTCAGGCTCGAGATGAAGAGGATGACGAAGATCAGCCGCAGGCCGAAATCGGTGGCCAGCGGCATGGCCGCATTGGGCAGGACCTCGCGCGAAATGATCCACCACAGGCCCTCGCCCCGGGCCCGGGCGGCCTCGACATAGTCCTGCACCATGATGTCCTGCCCGAGCGACCGGGCGATGCGGTAGACGCTCGCGGCATAGACGACGCCGGCGAGCACGATCAGAAGCGGGATGGACGATCCGAAGGCGGCGATGACGATCAGCCCGAGCATGATGTTCGGGAAGGACAGGACGGCATCGACGAACCGGCTGAGCAGGGTGTCGGTCCAGCCGCCGGCGACGGCCGCCGCGATCCCCATGGTGATTCCGATGAAATAGGCCAGCAAGGTTGCCACGAAGGAGATGCCGATCGTCGTGCGCGCGCCCCAGATGATGCGCGAAAACACGTCGCGTCCCAGATAGTCCGTGCCGAACCAGACCTGGGCGTTGGGCGAGAGGAAGCTCGGGTCGTCGTAATACTCGCCCTGCAGGTTCTCCTCGATGAACTCGGCCTCGTTGTAGGGCGCGATATAGGGGCCGATGAAGGCGATCACCACCCAGAAGGCGACCACGGCGCAGGCGATCTTGCCGACGATGGACAGGCGCATCTTCGCCTTGGGCGGCGCGTCGGGAAGCTCGTCGTAGATGGTTTTTCCAAGCCCCGGCTCCACGGCGGTCTCGGCGGCCAGTTCGGGAGAGTCCGTGTTGGTCATTTCGGATGCCTCAGTCGCGGGTTGGAAACGATGGACGCAATGTCGGCGATCAGGATCAGGATCACGTAGGTGCTGCAGAAGATCATGCCGCAGGCCTGCACGAGCGCCATGTCGCGGGTCTGGACGCCGTCCACCATGAGCTTGGCGAGCCCGGGATAGGAGAAGATGGTCTCGATGACCACGACGCCGCTGACGAGATAGGCGAGGTTGAGCGCGATCACGTTGACGATGGGACCGATGGCGTTGAACAGCGCATGGCGCAGGATGATGCGCTTGCGCGGTACGCCTTTCAGGATCGCCATCTCGATATAGGGCGAACTCATGACGTTGAGCACGCCGGCGCGCGTCATGCGGATCATCTGTGCGGACACCACGATGACCAGGGTTGCGATCGGCAGGGTGAGGATCTGGAGTTTCTTCCAGAAGCCTTCGCTGCCGCTCAGGTAGGACACCGAGGGCACGAGCCCGAGCTGCACGGCGAGGAAAAGGATCAGCAGGATGGCGAGCAGGAAGTCCGGCACGGCGATCAGTCCGAGCGTGCCCGAGGTCACGACCCGGTCGAGCGTGCGGCCGGGATACATGGCGGCGATCAGGCCGAGGAAAACCGAGAGCGGGACCGAGATCAGCGCCACGATGGAGGTCATGAAGACCGTGTTGCCGATGCGGTTGCCGATCAGGCTCGTGATGGTCGCGCCGCCGGCGGCCGAGATGCCGAGGTCACCGGTGGCGAGATTGCCGATCCAGATGAAGTACTGGACGATGGGATGACGGTCGAGGCCGAGCTGTTCGCGCAGCGCGGCAAGCGATTCCGGCGTGGCCGTCTGGCCGAGCCTGATTTGCGCGGCGTCGCCGGGAAGGATCTGCGTCGCGGCGAATATGAGGACCGATACGATCCAGATCAGGACAAGGCATATCCCGACGCGCCGAAGCACCATGGGCCACATGAGCGTGCACCCCTCTCTCTGATTTCCCCTCACCGCCGGATCTTGTTGTCCGGCACGCCGGGGCCGGGATCCTTTCTGGCGAATTCAAAGCGTAGGGCAGCCCCGGCGCTCTGGCGCCGGGGCTTGGTTCCGGTATCCGGACGTCAGGCGTCGATCCAGATGAACTCCGGCCATTCCATGCCGCCGAAGGCGGCGATGGGCACGCGCGGGAAACCCTTCACGTTCGACGCCTTGGCGTCGATATAGGCGCGGTGCGTCGCGATGAGCGTGCCGGCGCCGTCGGAGATGAGTTTCTGCATCTCGCAGTTCATGTCGTAACGCTTCTTGGGGTCGAGTTCCGCGCGGGCCTGTCCGAGCAGGCTGTCGAACCGGTCGTTCTTCCACGCCGATTCGTTCCACGGGGCGTCGCCCTTGTAGGCGAGCGTCATCATGATGTTGGCGCTCGGGCGCATGTTCCACGAGGAGACATGCATCGGGGTCTTCAGCCAGACCGCGCCCCAGTAGCCGTCGTTGGGCACCTTGTTGATCTTGAGGTCGAAACCGATCTTGGCGCACTCACGCTGCAACAGCAGGCAGATGTCGGTGAGGCCGGGGCCGACCTCGGCGACGTCGAGCTTGGCCGACGTGATGCCGGATTTCTTGAGGTGGAACTTGGCCTTGTCCGGGTCGTAGCCGCGGATCTCCTGCTCCTTGCAGTAGGCCGCGCCATAGGCCGGCCCGACCGGATGGTCATTGCCGATGTCGCCAACGCCCTTCTGGATGACCTTGAGCACGCGGTCGCGGCGCTGAAGGTACTTGAGCCCCATGACGAAGTCCGGATTGTTGCCCGGATCGGTGTCGAGGCGGCAGATGACGTCCATGTAGGCGCCCGACGGCACGGCGAAGACTTCCACGCCTTCGGCCGATTCGACCTGCGGAATCGCCTTGGGGTCGAGATTGCCCATCATCTGGACGTCGCCCGAGATGAGCGCGTTCACGCGGGCCACGTTGTCGGTGATGCCGAAGACTTCGAACTCGTCCACATACGGACCGCCGCTGCCCCAGTAGTTGTCGTTGCGGACATGGACCGACCGCACGCCGGGCTTGAATTCCTTGAGCGTGTAGGGCCCGGTGCCGATCGGCGCCTGGAAGTCGGTCGTGCCGTTCTTCACGATCTTGAAGTGGAAGGTGCCGAGAATCACCGGCAGTTCCGCGTTCGGTGCGCCGAGGACAGCGCGGACCGTGCTGGCGTCGTCCTTGACCCATTCCTTGACATCGGCGACGAGCACCTTGGCCTTGGAGGTCGACTTCTCGCCGAGGTGGCGGTTCATCGAGTAGATGACGTCGTCAGCGGAGAACTTCGAACCGTCATGCCATTCGACGTCGGTCCGCAGCTTGAACGTCCACTCCGTGGCGTCCGCGTTGGCCTCGAAGGATTCCGCCAGTTCAGGTCCGGCGGTGAGGTCTTCCTGCAGCCGGCAGAGATTGTTGTAGAGCAGGCGGCCGCGGCCATAGTCGATGGACGAGGTGAACAGGATCGGGTCGAGCGTGTCCGAAGGCCCGTGAAGGTCCCACGCGAAGCGCAACTGACCGCCCTTTTTCGGGGTCATGGCGATGGCTTCGGTCGCCGACGTGACGATGGACCCGGCGGCGGCGATCGTCGCGCCGGACGCCATCAGCCAGGCCATGACCTGACGTCGGGTCGCGCCGCGCTGCAGCGCGCTGATGACGAGACTCCTGTCCGTGGAACCGAGGTCGCCGAAGCCAACCTCTCCGCAGTCGTTCCCAGTGATGATACGTTTGGTCATTCTCCCTCCAAAACGATTCAACGATATGGTTCGCATGTGACGGAAAGGCGCCCCTTGCTGTTATGTGCCTTCCGTCCTGCTGGCGACAGCATGGCACACGGTCGCAAAAGGTGTAAATCCCCGCCCGCGACACCGGGGGGAACGCAAACGACCTGTCTTGCTGAAAAGTCAGCCGAACGACTTCAGCGCCCTGGCGAACGCCTCCACCGTCATTTCGATGTCTTCCGGGGTATGCGCGGCCGACACGAGGCCGCCCGGCCAGCCGGAAAAATCCACCCCCTCGACAAGCAGGGCGAGGCGCAGGTCATGGACGACGGCGGCATCCTTTTGCAGAAGCTGCCGGCGCGGGAGCGACAGCGGGTCGAAGTCGTGGGGTGCACTTTCGAGGCCGGCACCTATGAAAAAATGGAAGGCCGACGACTGTCCGTAGACCGCCCAGGGAACGCCCGCCGCGGCAAGTACCTCGTTGAGGCCGTGCCGCAGTTCGCCGGCGAGCGCTTCGGCCTTTTCGCAAGGTGCGCCGTCGCGGATGATGTCGAGGGCCGCCACGCCGGCGCTCGCCGACAGCGGATTCCCGTTGAAGGTGCCCGGGTGGTACATCTTTTCGCGTCCGGCCGACCGGGATTCCTCGAAATCGAGAATGCCCATGATGTCGCTGCGACCGGCGACGGCGCCACCGGGCAGGCCGCCCGCGAGGATCTTGGCGAGCGTCGTCAGGTCAGGGGTGACGCCGACGCGGGCCTGAACACCGCCGGGGGACACGCGGAACCCGGTGATGACCTCGTCGAAGATCAGCACGGCGCCGTGGCGGTCGGCGGTCTCGCGCAGAAGGGCGTGGAAGCCCGGGGCGAGCGGCACCTGGCCGGTGGCGGCGCCGAGGGATTCGACGAAGATCGCGGCGATGTCGTGGTCGCCCGCGAAGGCACCCGCAAGGGCATCCGGGTCGTTCGCCTCGATCACCACCGAACCGCGGGCCACCGCCTCGGGCACGCCATTGGGCGCGCTGCCGTCGAAATGGGAGGCGTAGCCGGTGGTCATGTCGTCGATCCAGCCATGGAAATGGTTGAAGAAACGCAGGATTCGGTTGCGCCCGGTATGGGCCCGGGCGAGGCGAACGGCCATGGCGGCGGCCTCCGTACCGGACGACGTGAAGCGCACGCGTTCCGCGCTCGGCACCATGGCGCAAACCCGTTCGGCCCATTTCACCTCGGGTTCGTGATTGGCCGCGAAATGGGTGCCGCGGGCCAGCGCCGCCTGCATGGCGGCCAATACCTTCGGATGGTTGTGTCCCAGCAGGAGCGAGCCGTGGCCGCCGAAATAGTCGATGTAGCAGTTTCCGTCGACGTCCCATTTCCGGGAACCCTCGGCATGGTCGACATAGGGCGCGTACGGGGCGAAATAGCGCGAATCATGCACCACGCCGCTGGGCAGGTGCCGGCGGGCTTCGCCGGACAGCCGGGCGGAGCCAGGCGTGCGTGCGCGATAGGCGGCCTCCAGGTCCGCCGCCGTGCCGCTGTTGTGGCCGGGGGCTGCTGGCGTCGCGTGTGTCTGATTCATTGGATTTCTCCGGAGCGATATTGTGAACTGGCGGCGGGACGGGCGAAAGATCGATTGGAGAGCCGGGCATGTCCAGACAATTCATCGCTGCGGCGGCGCAACTCGGCCCGATCGGGCGGGCCGAAAGCAGGGCGAGCGTCGTTGGACGGCTGTGCGCACTGCTCGAGCGGGCGGCCAGCCGGGGTTGCCGGTTCGTGGTCTTTCCGGAGATGGCGCTGACCACGTTCTTTCCGCGCTGGCTGATCGAGGACGAGACGGAACTGGCCTCCTTTTTCGAGACGGACATGCCCGGGCGCGAGACACAGGCGCTCTTCGACATGGCGGCCCGGCTCGATGTCGGGTTCTACCTGGGCTATTGCGAGGCGGCGCAGGAAGACGGGGAAACCGTCCGCTACAATAGCGCGGTTCTCGTCGACGGCCAGGGGCGGATCGCGGGCAAGTACCGCAAGGTGCACCTGCCCGGCAACGCCGTCTACGACCCGGCGCTCATGCTGCAGCATCTCGAGCTGTGGTACTTCACCCCGGGCAATCTCGGTTTCGGTGTCTTCGAGGCGCTCGGCGGGCGCGTCGGCATGCTGATCTGCAACGACAGGCGCTGGCCGGAGGCCTATCGGGTGCTCGGGCTCCAGGGCGTGGAACTGGTCTGCCTGGGGTACAACTCGCCCGCCCAGCTGCCCGACAATCCGCTTCAGAACGGGCTGCGGACGCTGCATCACACCGTGCCGATGCAGGCTGCGGCCTACCAGAACGGCACATGGATCATCGCCAGCGCGAAAGCGGGGAGGGAGGAAGGGTGCGACATGATGGGAAACAGCTGCATCATCGCGCCGTCCGGTGAAATCGTGGCGCAGTCATCCACGCTTGGCGACGAACTGGTGGCCCATGAGATCGACCTCGACGCCACGGCGGAATACAAGACCTTCTTCGATTTCGACACCCGGCGACGACCGGAATGCTACGGCCTGATCACGGAGCGCCGGGGCGCGGGCGCGCCGCTGCCGGCGAGGGCGTGAGCCGTTGACGACCGTTCACATCGGCGCGGGAGCGGGGTTTTCCGGCGACCGCTTCGACGCGGCGCTGCCGGTGGTCGCCGAATTGGCACGCCGCGACGGGCCGCGATACCTGATCTACGAGGTGCTGGCGGAGCGTACGCTCGCGATCGCGCAGGGGCTGCGCCGCGCGGACCCGGAGGCGGGGTATTCGCCCTATCTCGACCACTACCTGCGACCCGCGCTCCAGGGCGCCGTGGCGGCGGGTGTGCGCATCGTCACCAACATGGGCGCGGCGAATCCGGCGGGGGCCGCGCGGCGGGTCCACGCGATCGCCCGCGAGCAGGGGCTCAGGCCTTTGCGGGTCGCCGTGGTGACGGGGGATGATCTGCTTGGCTACATGACGCCCGCCCAGGTGACGGCCTATCCGACGATGGAGGGCCTGGAGGCCGAGGGCCGCGAACCGATCGCCGCCAACGCCTATCTGGGGGCCCGTCCGGTGGCCCGTGCGCTCGCCCTCGACCCGGACGTGGTGCTGGTCGGGCGCACGACCGACAGCGCCCTCGTGCTGGGACCGCTGATCCATGAATTCGGCTGGGCGGAGGACGATCTCGACCGGCTGGCGGCGGGCACGATCTGCGGCCACCTGCTGGAATGCGGGGCCCAGGTCTCCGGGGCCTATTTCGCCGACCCGGGGTTCAAGGACGTGCCCGATCTCGCACGTGTCGGCTTCCCGGTGGCGGAGGTCCGTGCAGGCGGTGCGATGGTGATCGGCAAGCCTGGCGGGACGGGTGGCTGCGTCACCCGGGCGACGGTGACGGAACAGCTGCTTTACGAAATGCACGACCCGGCGGCCTATCTGGTTCCGGACGTCACCGCCGACATCACAAGGGTCCGGCTCGACGAGAACGGCGACGACCGCATCCGGGTCGGGGGCGTGCGGGGGCATGCGCCGCCCGGGACGCTCAAGGCCACGGTCTGCTTCGACAATGGCTGGCTCGGCGAGGCGGAGATGAGCTATGCGGGCCCCAACGCGCTGGCGCGGGCGCGGATGGCCCTGTCGGTGGTGCGCGATCGCATGGCCATGGCCGGCCTCAACGCCCCGCTGCGCTGCGAGGTCCTGGGCACAGGGGCGGTCCACGGGGCAGGTCTGTCCTCGGATGACCCCGTCGTCGCGGATCCGGCATCCGGCGAATACCGTGCGCGGGTCGCTGCGATGACGACCCGGCGCGAGACGGCGCAGATGGTGGTGGACGAGATGCAGAGCCTCTATTGCAGCGGCCCGGCGGGCGGCGGCGGATACCGCTGCCACGTCACCGCTCAGGTGGCCACGGCGTCGGTGCTGCTTCCCGCGGACGCGGTCATGCCCCACGTGCGGGCCCAACTGGTGGCGCCGTCATGAGCGGCGGCGATCTTCTCAGGCTTCCGCTGCACGCGGTCGCGCATGGCCGGGCCGGCGACAAGGGCAACGTGTCGAACATCAGCGTCATCGCCTACCGGGAGGAGGCCTGGCCGGTGCTGCTCGACCAGGTCACGGAGGCACGGGTGCTCGCGCTCTTCGCCCGCCTGGGCGCGACGGCGGTCCGGCGCTACGAACTGGCGAACCTGATGGCGCTCAACTTCGTCATCGAGGACGCCCTGCAGGGCGGGGTCAACGCCTCGCCCGGTCTCGACCGGCACGGCAAGAGCCTGTCGTTCATGCTGCTGGGCGAACTCGAGGTGGACGTGCCGCGCACCTGCCTGCCTGAAGGCTCACCCTATCTCGCCGGGCTGTCCTGAACCGGCAGCGCTTGCCGCCAAACCCCCCGGCCGCTGTCCTTGTGTGCCATTGAACAGGCCCGCACGACATGCGTCGGCTCTCCGGTCATGCCTCGAGGAGGGTCTCGAAGCCGCCGAAGATGACGCGCTTGCCGTCGAAGGGCATGGGGTTGTTTTCGGGCTGCAGCGCGGGGTCGGCCATGGCCGCCTTCATGCCCGTGTCGCGCGCCTCCCGCGACGGCCAGACGATCCAGGAGAAGACCACGGTCTCGTCCTCCCCGCACCTGACGGCCATGGGGAAGGACGTGAATTCGCCGTCGGGCACGTCAACGCCCCAGTTCTCGACGACGCTGGTCGCGCCGTTCGCCTTCAGGACCGCGGCCGCGGCGCGGGCATGCTCGAGAAAAAGCTCCTTGTTCGCCGTCGGCACGGCGGCGACGAATCCGTCGACAAATGACATCGGTGTCCTCCCTTCATCCAATTGCACATTGCAATCGGTTGTATCCTGCATATCTGATTTTATAATGCAACTGGTTTTATCGGAGAGGCTTCATGGAAATGCGATCGGGATGCCCCATCAACCTGACGGTCGAGATCATCGGCGACCGGTGGACCATGGTCATCCTGCGCGACATCATGTTCGGCGACCGCCGGACCTATCGCGACCTGCTGACCAATTCGCTCGAGGGAATCGCGTCCAACATACTCGCCAGCCGGCTGAAGAAGCTGCTCGAGGAAGGGCTGCTCACCCGGGCGCCCGATCCGCATCACCGGCAGAAGGGGATCTACAGCCTCACCGAAAAAGCGATCCAGCTTGTCCCGCTGATGGCGCACCTGGGAAGCTGGGGCCGCCGCCACATGCCGGCCACGCGCGAGCTGAGCGTGCGTGCGCGCCTGCTGGAGGATGGCGGGCCGGCGCTGTGGGAGGAGTTCATGGCGGACCTGCGCCACGTTCACCTGGGTGCGCCCCGCCCGTCGGGCCGGCCCACCGTCGGCGAACGGCTGAATGCGGCCTACGCCGCGGCGGTGGCCGAAGGCGATGGCTCCGGCTGAGTCGCGCTGCTACTCGGCGATCAACTCGCCGCTGCCGCCCCAGTCCTCCGGCATGTCCTTGAACTTCGGCAGGCCGTCCCGGATGGGCAGCACGGAATTCTCGTAGTTTATGTGGACGCTTGGCTTGAAATCGAGGTCGGAAATCAGTCCGGCGAAAATGTCGAACAGGCCGGCCTCGGGCAGATAGACCCCGACAAAACCGTTGCAGACGCTGCATGAAAACGTGCCGCCTTCCGGGTGGCCGCTCTTCGAATACCGCCTCAGCTTGTCCTCGCCCGCCACGAAGCGGACATTTTCCCTGGGCCACAGAACCGGCGTGTTCACCGGACTTCCGGTGAAGCTGCGGCATGAATTGCAGTGGCAGTAGCACTGGACGACCGGTTCACCCTCCGCCTCCAGCTGCACGGCTCCGCAGGAGCAACTTGCATGATAGGTCACGGTGCTTTTCCCCTCCTGATCGCGCGCCCGGCAGACTTGCACGGGAACACCCCGCGGCCAAGGGGGTACTCACGGATGACGGGCAATGCGGCGGCGATCCGCCATAAAGCTAACGTTTCGTTTATTTTTGCCATGCAAAAATTGCAATGCTGCATCGCAATATCAGCCCTGTTGCAATGCACGGACGATACCTATCTTAGGCGAGGTTTCATGATCACACACACAAGGAACATTCCATGACGATCGCCAACACAACCGATTTCCGCTTTGCCGAAGGCGCGGAAAAGGCCGGACGCGAGGAGTCGATCTTTGCCGGTTTCTTCAAGGCCATGGTCGAATCGCGCACCAGGCACGCCCGCAGCGAAATCCTGCGCGTCCTGCAGGGCTGCAGCGACAGCCAGCTCCAGACCATCGGCTACGACGCCGGCGAGATCGCCGACATCCGCTCCGGACGTCTCGTGATCCTGTCGTAAGGCAGTTTCAACCCCCCGAAAGCCGGCGGATGGCCTCGTGCCGCCCGCCGGCTTTTTCATGTCCGGACCCGGGTTGGCGGTGCCTGACGGGTCACCCCGGCACGCGGACCACGAGCTTGCCGGACTGTTCGCCGGACGACATGCGGGCGAAACCGTCGCGGATGTCGTCGAGCGCGTAGACGCGATCGATGGCCGGCCTGATCTTGCCGCGCGACGCTGCGTCGACGAGCTGGCGGAACTCCTCCATGCTGCCCATGGTCGAGCCGTAGATCTCGATCTGCCAGGCGAAGAGCCGCTGGATCTCAGTGGGCGGGTTGCCGCCGGTGGTGGCGCCGCAGGTGACGATGCGCCCGCCGCGCCTCAGCGATCTCAGCGATCCGCCCCAGCTCGCCTCGCCGACGCTGTCGACCGCCATGTCGACGCCTTCGCCGCCGGTGATCTCACGCACGGCCCGGGGCACGTTTTCCGTCGTGTAGTTGATGCCGTGGTCGGCCCCCAGGCTCTTGGCCCAGGCGAGCTTCTCGTCCGTCGACGAGGTCACGATGGTGCGTGCGCCGACCATCTTCGCCATCTGCAGGCAGGCCGCCGCGACGCCGCCGCCGACACCGACGATCAGCACGGTTTCGTGCGGCATGAGCGGTTTCTTGCCGAACATCATGCGCCAGGCGGTGAGATAGGCGATGGACAGCGTCGCCGCCTCGTGGGTGTCCATGCCGCCGGGCAGGGGCAGGAAGCAGCGTTCGGGCATGGAGATGAACTCCGCGAAGGCGCCGTGCCGGGTTTCGCCGGCGACGTCGAACTTCACGCAGATGGGATGGTCGCCCGCACGGCAGAACCGGCAGGCGTTGCAATAGGCCATGGGATAGAGGATGGCGCGGTCGCCGGGCCGGAAGGCCGAGCCCCTGGGCGCGTGCGCGATCTCGCCGACCGCGTCGAGGCCGAGGACGAGCGGCAGCTCGTGATTGATGCCCGCCCCGTTGTCGCGCATGTAGAGGTCGACCCGGTTGATGGACGAGGCCTCGACCTTGAGGACGATGTCGCCGGGCCCGGGTTCGGGGTCGGGAAAATCACCGATCCGTATGCCGTCCGACCCGCGTTGCTCCAGCACCACCGCCTTCATGTCGTTCCCCCGCTGTCTTGGCCGTCGTCGCGGACAAGACTAGGCGGTTGCCGGTGCGATGAAAACCGGGCGATTGCACCGGACCGTTTTCCCGACGTGCCGGATTACCGGGCGATTGTGGGCGGGTGGGGCCCGGCGATGTCGGCGGAGACGCGGCGCTCGCGCCACAGGGTGTAGACGGCGGCGCCGACGATCATGGCGATGCCGACGAAGGTCCAGCCGTCCGGCACTTCGCGCCAGACCACGTAACCGCCGACGATGGACCAGACGACGACCGAGAACCTGAACAGCGAGACGACCGCCACCTCGCCCACGCGCAGGGCGACGATGGTCAGGTGGACGCCGCCCACGAGGAAGGCCGCCGCCGTGACGATGAGGGCGATCGTGGCCGCGTCGAGCATCACCCAGTCCTCGAAAATCCCGACCAGGGCGCCCGCGCCCGTCACGAAGACGGTGGTTGTGAAGGTGATGATGATGGATGGCAGGTTCGAGGCCGCCACGCGGGTGAGCAGGTCGCGGATGGCGACGAAGGCGACGGCGGCCAGCGCGCTCAGGGCGTAGACGTTGAAGGCGCCGGGCGTCGGGCGCATGACCACGAGCACGCCGAGCAGGCCGACCACGATGGCCGCCCACCGGCGCGGCCCGACGCGTTCGCCCAGCAGCAGCGCGGCGAGTGCGGTCAGGACGAGCGGGACGGCCTGGGTGATGGCGCTCACGTTGGCGATGGGCATGTTGAAGAGTGCGGTCAGGTAGGCGAAGGTCGCCAGCACGTTGACGAAGGCGCGGGCGAGGATGTTGGGCGATCCGGCTTCCCGGAGGCGGGACTGCTGGCCCATGACGAAACACAGTGCCAGGGTGAAGGCGGTCGCCGCCAGTCCGCGGGTGAAGATGAGCTGGCCGAGCGGCATGGCGTCGCTGGCCACCTTGGCGATGATGTCGTTGATGATGAGCGATGCCATTCCCGCGGTGATGGCGACGATGCCGCGCAGATTGCCGGCGTACGCTGACATGAAGGAACTCCCGAGAGACGGCGTTGGCGGGCGGGGCGCCCGGGGGACGGACAGGCGCCAAGGCTCGGCACATTCGTGCCGCAAGTCAAGCGGAAGGGGCAGCCCGTGCGCGGGCGGCCGCGCGTTTCTGGTCGGCCAGCGATTTCAGGGAGAACAGGACGACGCAGCCGAACACCATGAGACCGCCGACGAGGGTCGCCTGCGTCGGCACCTCGCCGACGCCGATCCAGACCCAGAGCGGGGAGAGGATGGTTTCGAGCAGGCCGAGCAGGGCCACCTCCGCGGCGGGAATGAAGCGCGGCGCATAGGTGTAGCAGATGAAGCCCACCCCGACCTGGACGGCGCCAAGGGCGATGCAGACGAGTAGGTCGTGGGGGGAGACGGTGTAGCCTTCGGCCAGGACGAGGGCGCAGAGAAGCGCCAGCAGCCCGCCGAGACAGGTCGCGGGCAGCATGTCGTGGTCGGCCCGGCGGCGGAACATGGTGATCGCGATGGCGAAGCTCAGCCCGCAGGCGAGTGCTGAGAAATTGCCGGTCGCCTGGCCGGCGTCGAGGCCGTTCGCCACCATGATGCCGATGCCGCAGACGGAGGCTGCGATTAGGGCCCACGTGAAGGCGCGAATGGGTTCCTTCAGGATCACGCGGCCGAGCAGGGCGGCGAATACCGGCACGCCCGACAGAATGAACATCACGTTGGCGACGGTGGTGTTGAGGATGGCGAAGACGTAGGCGATAAAACCGACACCCAGCGTGACGGCCACGAGCAGCCCGTCGCCGCCCATCTCCCGGAAGGGTTCGGTGACGCGGCCGCGATTGCGCACCGCGATGACGGCGAGCAGGAGCAGGATGAAGGTGGCGGAGCGGTAGATCATGATCTGCCAGCCCGACGCCGATTCCACAGAGCGCAGGAGAATGCCGCCGCTGGAGAGAGCGACCGCGCCGGTGACGGCAAGGGCTATTCCGACAGGGTAGTTGAGCGTGCGTGGCGCGGTGTTGTCGCCCGTCATGTTCCTTGCCTCGGCCCGTTTCCTCGGTCGGAGACAAAGCGCGATGCGGGCGCGAGCGTCAATCGGAAAATGCGAACCGGCTGGCGACGGCCCGGGCCTCCGGATCGGGAAAGACCACCGGCTCGGCGCCGGGCCGCCATTGCGCGTATTTCGTCATGACCGCGGCGAGCGCCTGCGACGCGAGGAAGCCGTCGAGCCAGCGCTGCAGGTGACGCAGCCCGAGCCCGTCGAAAGCCGCACGGTCGTTGTTGGCGAACTGGCGCACGAACGGGGCGATGGCGATGTCGGCGATGGACGGCGCGGTCCCCAGGAGGTAGGGCGCGCCCGAGAGATGGCCGTCGAGAACGCCGAGATAGACGGCGGCCCGCCGGAAATGGTCTGCGGGGTCCGCTTCGGAATAGCGGGTGGCGTACTTGTAACGGTCGAGATGGTGCTTGAAGTCGCCGTCGCACCCGGCGACTAGCGCGTCGGCGGCCTGCCTGTCGTGGCCCAGAAGCCCTTCCGGATCGTTGCGGCCGAGGGCCAGGTGCATGATGTCGAGGCTTTCCTCGACGACCTTACCGTCCGGCTCCACGAGCACGGGCACCGTCGCCTTGGGCGAGGCCTCCAGGAAGGCGTGCGGCTTGTCGCGCAGGACGACTTCGCGCAACTCGCAGGCGAGACCGGCGGAGCGCAGGGCGAGGCGGGCCCGCATGGCATAGGGACAGCGCCGGAAACTGTAGAGCACCGGCAGGCTCACCCGGCGTCTCCGGTACCGGTCCTTGCCAGGCGCTGGCCGAGATGGGCGGTGCGGCGGGCTTCGGCCAGGTCCATCTGGCGCTGGCGCGCGGCGTAGCGCTCCTTCTGCCGCTCGTCCGATGAATCGTGGCAATAGGGACAGCTGACGCCGGGGACGTATTCCGGACGGGCCTTGTCCTGTGCACTCACCGGCCTGCGGCAGGCATGGCACATGTCGTAGTGGCCGGGCTCGAGGCCGTGGCTCACCGACACACGCTGGTCGAAGACGAAACAGTCACCCCGCCACAGGCTCTCCGCCTCGGGCACGGTCTCCAGATACTTCAGGATGCCGCCTTCCAGGTGATAGACCTCGCCGAATCCCTGGCGCTTCAGGTAGGCGGTCGCCTTTTCGCAGCGGATGCCGCCGGTGCAGAACATGGCCACCTTGCGCTTTTCGCGAAGTTCCGGCGCGCCGTCGGCCCAGGCCGGAAACTCGCGGAAGGACGCCGTGCCGGGATTGACCGCGCCCTCGAACGTTCCGATGGAGACCTCGTAGTCGTTGCGGGTGTCGACCACGATCACGTCGGGATCGCGGATCAGGTCGTTCCAGTCCTCCGGCGCGACATAGGTGCCGGCCTCCTTCTGCGGGTCGAGGCCCGGGATCCCCATGGTCACGATCTCGGACTTCAGCCGCACCTTCATCCGGTAGAACGGCATGTCCGCGGCCGTGGACTCCTTGTGCTCGAGATCGGCCAGGCGATCGTCGGTCCTGAGCCAGGCGAGAACGCTGCGCACGCCCGCGTGCGGGCCTGCGATGGTGCCGTTGATGCCCTCCGGGGCGAGCAGAACGGTGCCGAAGACACCTTCGCGCGTGCATTTCTCAAGCAGGCGCGGCTGCAGGTCCCGGATGTCGTCCAGGGGCACGAACTTGTAGAGCGCGGCGACGAGGTATTCGGTCATGGTGCCTGTTTCGCGAACATTGGCGGCGGAGGGCCCGCCGGCACGGGCAAGATACCGGCTCGGTCCGCGGAAGAAAACCGTCCGGGCGCTTCGCTTCAGAGGCGGCCGAGATAGGTTGCGTAGTCGAAATCGGAGACGTGGCAGGCGAAGCGTGTGTATTCCGCCGTGCGGCAGGCGAGGTACACGCGGGCATACTCCTCGCCGAACGCATCGGTAATGAAACCGGATTCGGCGAAACGGCGCAGGGACGGGGCCCATTCCGGCGAGACGTTCTCGCTGGTGTCGGGGTTCCCGACATCGATGGGCGCGCCGGGATCGATTTCGCCGTCCATGCCGTGGAGCGCCCCGGCGAGGATCGCGGTCAGCGCGAGCCACGGGTTGGCGTCGGCGCCGGCGACGCGATGCTCGAACCGGGCGTCCGGCCCGGAGAAGGCGGGCACGCGCACGGCCACCGCGCGGTGGTCGATGCCCCAGGTCGGCGACACGGGCGCGTAATACTCGCGCCGCAGGCGGCGGTAGGAGTTGGCGTGCGGGGCGAAGATCGCGAGCCCGTCTTCCATGGTGGCGAGCAGTCCGCCCACCGCGTGGCGCAGGGCCGCGCAGACGCCGCTGCCGTCGCCGGAAAAGATGTTCCTCCCCTCGGCGTCGAGCATACTGGCATGGACGTGCAGCCCGTTGCCCGGCCGGTCCTCGTAGGGCTTGGCCATGAAGGTCGCCTCGAGGCCATGCCGGCGTGCGATATTGCGCACGGCATGACGGAAGAGATAGCTCTGGTCGGCGGCGTGAAGGGCGTCGTCCACGTGAAGCAGGTTGATCTCGAACTGTCCCGGACCGAACTCGGAAATGGTGGAGTCGGCGGGGATGCCCTGGAGGTCACAGGCGTCGCGGATCTCCTGGAGCACGTCCTCGAACAGGCCGGCCACGTCGATGTCGTAGATCTGCGAGCCCTCCAGGCGTCCCGTCCCGTCGGGATGCAGCGGCGGCAGCGGACGCTCGCCGGGCGCGCGGTCGGGATCGACGAAATAGAACTCCAGTTCCGTGGCCACCACCGGCGTGAGGCCGCGTCCGGCGAACTTCGCCAGCAGGCCCGACAGGACGTGGCGCGGATCGTAGGGCACGGGCGTCGTGCCGTCGATCTCGACCATGCTCATGAGAACCTGGGCCGTCGGACGCCGCCGCCAGGGCGTGCGCTTCAGGGTGCCGGGCACGGGCAGGCCGATGCCGTCCGGGTCGCCCATGGCGATGGCCAGTCCGGTGGCGTCGACGTCCTCGCCCCAGATGTCGAGCGCGTAGGTCGACCGCGGCAGCCGGACCTTGCCGCCCGAAAGCTTGGCGAGGCTGCCGGCGGGCAGCGACTTGCCGCGGGCGACGCCGTTCATGTCGGGAAAGATGAGCTCGACCGTCTCGATGTCCGGGTTGGCCTCGAGGAAAAGCCGGGCTTCCTCGTCGAACTGTTCTGGCGTGCTGTCGGTCATGGTCGCGGAGTCCGGGCCGGGCGGACCCGGAAGGTCCGGCAGTTGAAATGGCTGCATCTTTTGATCACAAAATGCTATAAGGCGCAAGCTGGACAACCGGACGACACATGAATACCGACGTGATCAATCCCAGGGGAGAAGCGCAGGGCGCCTCCGACGCTTCCGTGACGGTCCACGAGCAGACCTACCAGGCGATCCGCGAACAGATCCTCTTCGGCGGCTTCCTGCCCGGCAAGCCGGTCACCCTGCGGGGACTGGCGGGGGACCTCGGGGTCAGCATGATGCCGGTGCGCGACGCGGTGCGCCGCCTGATTGCGGAGCGTGCGCTGGAGCGGCGCGACAACCGCCGGGTCGCCATCCCGGACATGACCCGCACGCGCTTCCGCGAGATCATGCGCGCGCGGTCACTACTGGAACCGGAACTCGCCGCGCTCGCCTTCCCGCACATCGATACCGATTTCGTCGGGGAACTGCGCAAAATCGACGATACGATCGACGCCAGTATCGAGACCGGGGACATACCGGGATACATGCGCGGCAATTACGCGTTCCATTTCCGCATCTACGACCGCGCGGACGCGCCCGTCATCCGGGCGCTCGTGGAGAGCCTCTGGCTGCAGTTCGGGCCGTTCATGCGGCTCGTCTACGGGCGCATGGGAACCTCGACCCTGGCCGACCGTCACGTGGAGGCCGTGGACGCGATGGAGCGGCGGGACGAGGCCGGGCTGCGCGCGGCGATCGAGGCGGACATACACCAGGGCATGACCATTATCGGAGAAAGCGCGCTGTGACCCTGCCGCTGCGGATCGCGGCACTTTCCCGGACCAAGGAAGCGATTGACAAACGCAATTTGTGATCACAAATTGCCTCTTTGCCAGAAACAGCCGCGACCGGCGGCCACGAGAAGGAAAACGGCCATGTCCTACATCCCCAATCTGCCGTCCACCGCCGAGATGCAGGCCATGGACGCGGCTCATCACATCCACCCGTTCACGGATACGAAGGCGCTCAACGCCAAGGGCGCGCGCATCGTCACCGGTGCCAACGGTGTCTTCGTCACCGATTCCGACGGCAATCGCCTGCTCGACGGCATGGCCGGGCTGTGGTGCGTGAACGTGGGGTACGGACGCAAGGAGATCGTCGAGGCGGCGGCCCGCCAGATGGAGCAGCTGCCCTACTACAACACCTTCTTCCAGACCTCCCATCCTCCGGCGCTGCAGCTGGCCGAGAAACTGGCGGACGTGGCGCCCGGCGACCTCAACCACACGTTCTTCACCAATTCCGGCTCGGAATCGAACGACACGGTGATCCGCCTCGTGCGTCACTACTGGGCAAGTGCCGGCAAGCCGAACAAGAGCGTCATCATCTCGCGGGTCAACGGCTATCACGGTTCGACCATGGGCGGGGCGAGCCTCGGCGGCATGTCCGGCATGCATGCCCAGGGCGGGCTTCCGATCCCGGGCATCAGGCATATCGTCCAGCCCTACTGGTATGCCGAGGGCGGGGACCGGGATCCGGAGGAATTCGGTCTCGAGTGCGCGCGCGCGCTGGAAGCGGAGATCGAGCGTCTCGGCGCGGAGAACGTTGCCGCCTTCATCGGCGAGCCGGTCCAGGGCGCGGGCGGCGTGATCGTGCCGCCGGAGACCTACTGGCCCGAGATCCAGCGCATCTGCCGCAAGCACGACATCCTCCTGATTTCCGACGAGGTCATCTGCGGCTTCGGGCGGACGGGCAACTGGTTCGGCCACCAGACCTTCGGGTTCGAGCCCGACATCATCGCCATTGCCAAGGGGCTGAGCTCCGGTTACCTGCCCATCGGCGGGGTGATGATCAATGATCGCATCGCCGAAGTGCTGACCGAGAAGGGTGCGGAGTTCGCCCACGGCTACACCTATTCCGGCCATCCGGCGAGTTGCGCGGCCGCGCTCGAAAACCTGCGCATCATGCAGGACGAGAATCTCGTCGAGAAGGCCGCGAAGGACACCGCGCCCTACCTGGAGAAACGCTGGCGCGAGCTCGCGGATCACCCGCTGGTCGGCGAGGTCCGCATCTGCGGCATGATGGGGGCGCTCGAGCTGACGGCGGACAAGGAGACCCGTGCGAAGTTCAAGGGCGAGGAAGGCGACGTGGGCTTCATGTGCCGCGAGCACTCCATGGCCAACGGGCTCATCATGCGCAGCGTGCGCGACTGCATGATCATTTCGCCGCCGCTGGTGATCTCGCACGACGAGATCGACCAGCTCGTCGCCACCGCCCGGGTGGCGCTCGACGCCACGCTCGAGGATGCCCGCCGCGACGGGCACCTCTGACGGGCAGCCGGGGTCGGGATCGCATGGGATTCTCGGGGTCGTTCCTCCATTCCAACGACAGGGCGGGTGAGTACCCGCCCTCCTACTACGCCGCTTCGGCCGATCCCCTGCCGCCCTTCCCGGCGCTCGAGGGCGAAACGGACTGCGACGTCTGCATCGTCGGGGCGGGCTACACGGGCCTGTCGGCCGCCCTGCATCTCGCGCAGCGCGGGTTCGACGTGGTGGTGCTCGAAGCCCACCGCGTAGGCTGGGGCGCGTCGGGGCGGAACGGCGGCCAAGTGGCCTCGGGCCAGCGGCGCGACCAGGAAGATCTCGAGGCCATGGTCGGCCGGGACCATGCGCACCGGCTCTGGGATCTCGCCCAGGACGCCAACGCGCTGGTCAAATCCCTCATCGCTGAGCACGCCATCGACTGCCACTACAAGGACGGCAGCCTCCACTGCGACCACAAGCGGCGCTACGTGCCCCACAGCCAGGCGCATGCCGAAAAGCTGCAGCGCGACTACGGCTACGACAGGATCCGCTTCGTGCCCGGCAGCGAGATCGGCGACCTCGTCGGCAGCGAGACCTATTTCGGCGGCACGCTCGACATGGGGGCGGGGCATCTCCACCCGCTGCGTTACGTGCTCGGCCTTGCACGGGCGGCGGCGGACGCGGGCGCGCGGATCTTCGAGCGCTCCCAGGCCCGGCCGGCCGAACCTGCGGACGGTTCGGGACGGACGCGGATCGCGACGATTGCCGGCGCCGGCACCGTGCGGGCGAAGTTCGCGGTCTATGCCTGCAACGGCTATCTCGACGGGCTCGATGATCGAATCGCCGGGCGGATCATGCCGATCAACAATTTCATCATCGCCACAGAGCCGCTGGACGAGGCGACGGCGCGCGGCCTGATCCGCGACGACGTGGCGGTGTCGGATTCGCGGTTCGTCATCAACTACTACCGGCTTTCGGAAGACCGGCGGATGCTCTTCGGCGGCGGCGAGAACTACGGCTACAGCTTCCCAGACGACATCAAGGCCTTCGTGCGCAAGCCCATGCTGCAGGTCTATCCGCAACTGAAGGACGTGCGCATCGACTATGGCTGGGGCGGGACTCTCGGCATCACGGCCAACCGGATGCCGATTTTCACGCGGCTCGACGGGAACCTGTTCACAGCCTGCGGTTATTCCGGCAACGGTGTCGCGATGGCGACGCTGGCGGGCCAGATCCTCGCCGACGCCATCGGCGGCACCATGGAGCGGTTCGACGTGCTGTCTTCGGTGCCGTCCATGCGCTTCCCCGGCGGCCGCGCCCTGCGCTGGCCGCTGCTGGTGCTGGCCATGTCCTACTACGCCCTGCGCGACCGGCTTTAGGTCGCGGCAGGTACACTCGGTTTCTCTCCGTCGCGGTGCGGGCGTCCGTGGTCCCCGGATCTGCGTCCGGGGGTTCTGTTTTGATTTCGGACCCGAATTGGGCTTCCGCTCCGTTCCGGGCTTCCAACTCCGTTCCGGGCCTCCGACTCCGTTCCAGGCTTCCAACTCCGTCCCCGGCCTCCAACTCCGTTCAGGGCTTCCAACTCCGTTCCGGGATTTCAACTCCGTTCCCGGCTCCCAACCCCGTTCCAAATTTCCCGCGAAAGCGGGAATCCACCATCAGCGCCCCGCTTCAGAGGTTGTAGTCGCGTTCGCCGTGGTGGGAAATGTCGAGGCCCACCACCATCTCGTCGTCGCTGGCGCGCAGGCCGCAGACCGCCCCGGTCAGCTTGACGATGAGGAAGGACACGACCCCCGACCAGACAACCGTCGCGACGATGCCCGTGGCCTGCACCAGCAGCTGGCCGCCGACGGTTCCGCCCTCGCCGAGGCCTCCGCCGCCCAGCGCCTCGACGGCGAATATGGCGGCCAGAAGCGTCCCGAGGATGCCGCCGACGCCATGCACGGCGAAGACGTCAAGCGAGTCGTCGAGATTGAACCGCTCCTTGACGATCGAGACGGCTGCAAAACAGATCACGCCGCCGAGGAGGCCAAGGCAGAACCCGCCGAAGGGCCCGACATATCCGGAGGCCGGGGTGACCGTGGCGAGCCCCGCGACCATGCCGGTGACGACGCCGACGAGGCTCGGTTTGCCGAAGGACTTCCATTCGATGACGATCCACACAAGCGACGCGGTGGCCGCGGAGATGTGGGTCGCCGTCATCGCCATGGCCGCGCCGCCGTCGGCCGCCAGTGCGCTGCCGGCGTTGAATCCGAACCAGCCGACCCAGAGCATGGACGCGCCGATCATGGTCATGCCGGGGCTGTGCGGCGGCTTGAGCTGGGCCGGGAAACCCTGGCGGGCGCCGAGGGCCGCGACGATCACGAGCGCGGAGGTGCCGGCGGTGGCGTGCACCACCAAGCCGCCGGCGAAGTCCATCACGCCGAGGTCGGCAAGCCAGCCGCCGCCCCAGATCCAGTGGCAGACGGGGACGTAGACGAGAAAGAGCCACAGGCCGCTGAACATGAGCACGGCGGGGAAGCGGATGCGTTCGACATAGGCCCCGACGATCAGCGCCGGCGTGATGATGGCGAAGGTCATCTGGAACATGACAAACACCGTCTCGGGGATGTCGCCCTGCAGCGCGTCGGTGCCGACGCCGGCGAGAAACACCTTGCCGAGGCCGCCGATCACGCCGTTGAGCGCGCCGCCGTCGGAAAAGGCGAGGCTGTAGCCGGCGAAATACCACAGCACGCTCGACAGGCAGGCGATTGCAAAACAGTGCATCAGCACCGACAGGATGTTGGTCGACTGGACGAGCCCGCCGTAGAAGAGGGCGAGGCCGGGCAGGGTCATGAACAGCACGAGCGCCGTCGAGGTCAGGATCCAGGCGGTGTTGGCGCCGTTGAGCGCGCCCTCGGCCGCGAGCGCCGGGCTGGCGGCGGCCAGGACGGACACGGCAAGAAGCACAGAGAAGCAGGCAAGGCGGTTTGTCATCGTCTTATCCCCTCGAATGACGTTTCCCCGGGACGGAGCCGGATCTTGATGATCTCTTTCGGCCACGACGGCATAACCCACAGCGCCGGGCGGATCACTCCGCAATTGGTCTTGTATGCACCAAGGTACGGGCGTCCGTCGGCGCCGATTTCGCCATGCGGCAGGGTGGGGATCGTCAGTGGCGTGGTGTGACGATGGGGCAATGGACCCTGACTTTCGTCAGGGGTTCGGGCCGGATCAGGGGTTCGGGCGGGATCAGGGGTTCGGGCGGATCAGGGGTTCGGGCGGCTCAGGGGTTCGGGTGGGATCAAGGGTTCGGGCGGGGTCAGGGGTTCGGGCGGGATACCGTATTCCCGCCGCGTGATGCCCTTCCACCCGAATTCCCAGCGTAAGCTGGGATCCACGGGCGGTGCGGTCCGTCGGCGGATAGTCTGACGATAGGGGCAATGGGGCCTTGGATCTGGGTCCAGGGCTTCGGATATTCATGGTGGGGCAGTGAAACAAAAAACCCCGCCGGAGAGGCGGGGTTTTTCGGTGTTGCTGCGGCGATCCTCAGAAGGGGATGCCGATGCGGGCGGAGCCGCCGTAGCCGGTATATTCGCTCGAGCCGACGCCCGAGATGCTGCCCTCCACGGAGACCGACATGCCGTTGGTCATCTGCGCGTCGAGGCCGAGGCTGAAGCGTGCCGACAGGATGTCGTCGAGATCCGGCAGGCCGGAGGCCGGCACGTTGCCCTGGTTGGAGAAATCGTACTCGCCCTTGACCGAACCCCAGGGCGTCAGCACCGAGCCGTCGTCCATCGGGATCGACCGGCCGATCTTCGGTCCGAGCGAGATGCGGCCCGCGTTCACGTCGACGCTGCCCTGGCGGACACCCGCGGAGTTGGTGTAGGCCTCCTGGTCCTCCTCGGCATAGACGAAGCGCAGGCTCGGCGAGACGAACCAGCCGTCCTCGAGGTTCCAGGTGCCCGTCAGCTGTGTGGCGAAGGTGATGCGGTCGGCGTCGAAGTCGCCCGAGGTCGTGCCCGACTTGGTGTCGTAGTCGGAGAAGGTGTAGGCGATCAACGCGTCCCACTGGAGGTTCTCGGTCAGGCGGACGCCGACGTAGGGGCCGAACGTGTAGCCGTCGGCATCGAAGGAGCCGCTGGCGCCGTTCGAGTTGGTGTCGAAGTCGGTGTTGCCGTAGCCCACCATGGCGCCGACGATGACGTCCGGGTTGACCTTGTAGTCCGCACCCAGCAGCAGGTCGAACGTGCCGCCGTCGAAGGAATTGCCGTCGCCGTCATAATGGTTGTAGCTGCCCTTGATCCAGGCGTTCCAGGGCGACTGCGGCGCGAAATGCCCGGCAACGGGGACCGCGTATGTACCCGTGGTTCCGTCGCCCTTCGTCTCGAGCTCCGCCACGGCGGTGGCGCGCTTGTCCTGCTTCTTGCCGTTGAGCCAGGCGACCGTGCCGCCGGTGGTCGCGGAAAAGCCGTTGGCGGAAACCTGCGGGGCGCCGCCGCCGTTGAAGGAATTCGCGATCTGGCCGAACACCGCGTCGGACATGGTGTTCGACTGGCTTGTCATGACCAGGTTGGTCAGCGCCTTCTGCTGCGAGTTGTTGGCCTGTGTCGCGCCGCCGACGATGCACTGGATCGTATAGGTCCCCGCTCCGCCACCCGGCCGGCCAAAGGAAATCGCTCCAGCGGTTGCCGTGGAAACATCCAGAAAGGATCCGGACTGGATGGTTACGCCACCTCCGCTTATCGGCAGCCCGAGCGAGGAGGTGTAGAGCAACCGGTCGCCTGCCGCCACCGTAGCCTGCAAATCGAAGAAATCATTCAACGTCTGGGCCGCGCCGCCCTGGGACGGATCGATCTGGGCGCACGTGACGTTCTGCTGGTTGGTTGCATGCGCCTCTTCAGCAGAGGTCAGGAACGCGCCAAATGCCGCACACACCGCCGCACCGGCGACGAAACAGCCCCGAAATGTTAAACCGATATCCGTGATACGGTTGATTGACATGGAATTCCCCTGCTCTGGCCCACTTTGTTCATTATTGCTCATGATTATCAGAATCTTGCGCTATTGGAAGCGCCCAACGGCCATGGCGGTATTTTGCCCGTGCATGTGTTGATTTTGCAACAGGCGAGGCGGGACCGAACATGAAGAGACGCAAGGTGATCACGGGCCTTGCCGCCGTGTCGCTGGCCGCACCGGGCCTGTTGCGGTTTGCGCGGGCGGGGACGGCCGGCGTGCCTTCGCTGCCCGGGGTTTCGTTCGTGACGCCGGACATGGCCTCGTCGAAGGATCTTTCGGTCGCCTACAACATGGTGACCCAGAAAACGCCGGCCCTGCGCGCCATGTGCCGGACGCCGGAGGGGGTCGCCAACGTCCTGAAATGGGCACGCGACACCGGGCGGGACTTCGCCGTGCGGTCCGCGGGGCACTGTTTCGCCGGTCTTTCCCAGCATGACGGCCTGGTCATCGATTCGCGGCCCTTCGCCGACATCCGTGTCGACCCGGACAAACAGACGGTTACAGCCGGCGCCGGTGCCTGGATCGGCTGGGTCTACAAGGCGCTTGCGCCGCATGGCCTGGCGCTTGCCGGCGGGTCGTATCCGTCGGTGGGCGTCGCCGGCAACACGCTGGGCGGCGGGGTCGGTTTTCTGTCGCGCCGGGACGGGCTCCTGTGCGACCGGCTTGAGTCTGTCTCGCTTGTGGATGCCGGTGGACGCCTGGTGACGGCCTCCAGGGACGAGAACCCTGACCTCTTCTGGGCGTGCCGGGGCGGCGGCGGCGGCAGTTTCGGCGTCGTCACCGATTTCACCTTCCGGGCGAGCTCGGTCGAGACGGCGGGCCACATCGCGGTCACGGTGCGAGTGCCCTTCCGCCGCGCCGCCCGCATCATCGCCGGGTGGCAGTACTGGACCGAGGGAATGGGCCGGGACACCACCACCCACATGCAGTTCAGCCGCTACACGTTATCAAACGACTTTATCATAACGCTGACGGGATTGACGCTCTCGCCGCGCGCGCGCGTCCTGGAGAGCTTGCGGGAGCTGTTCGGTGATGTGCCGGAAAGCGCGGTGACAACCTATCCCTGGGACCAGGCGATCGAGCACCTGCATGACTGGCACCACCTGATCACGCCGGAGATCCTCATCTCCAAGTCCGATTTCGTCGCCACCCCGATGTCGGTGGCCGCGGTGGAAAAGATGCTGGAGGTGCTGACGAAATACCCGGTCGGCGGCGTCAAGACGACGTGGGAGGCGCTGGCGGGTGCGGTCGGCGACACGGGCCCCGACGACACGGCCTATCCCCATCGCGACGCGCGCTTCGTTATTCACTACAAGTGCGACGTCTTCCGGCTGCCGCTCTATCTCCAGCAGGAGCGCGGCATCCGGGAGTACTGGCAGGCCATGCGCCCCTATGTGACGGGCGGGGCCTACGTGAACTATCCCGACCCGGAACTCCACGACTGGGCCCGGGCCTACTGGGGTGTGAACCTGCCGCGGCTGCAGCAGGTCAAGAAGGCGTGGGATCCGGACAATGTCTTCCGGCACGCCCAGAGCGTGCCGCCGCCCGCGTAAGCCCCGGCCGGCCGGACCCCGGCCGACGCCATCAGCGGCACCATGGAGCGCTTCGACGTGCTCTCGTCAGTGCCGCCCATGCGCTTCCCCGGCGGCATGGTGTGACGATAGGGTAATGGGCCCTGACTTTCGTCAGGGCTTCGGTTGTGCGTCGGGGGTTCGGTTGTGCGTATCGGGGTCCCGCTGCATGTGATGCTCTCCCGACGAATTTCCAGCGAAAGCTGGAATCCATGGGCGGTCCGGATTTCTGCCGAGCTCGTGTGGCGATGGGGCAATGGGTCCTGACTTTCGTCAGGGCTTCGGTTGTGCGTGGGGGGATCGGGTGTGCGTCGGGGCTTCGGGTGTGCGGGCAGGAGTATCGGGGTCCCGCTGCGCGTGCTGGTCTTGCGACGAATTTCCAGCGGAAGCTGGAATCCATGGACGGTCCGGATTTCTGCCGAGGTCGTGTGACGATGGGGCAATGGGTCCTGACTTTCGTCAGGACTTCGGTTGTATGTCAGGGGTTCGGTTGTGTGTCGGGGGTTGGGGTGTACGTCGGAGGTTCGGGCAGGCGTATCGGGGCCTGCTGCACGCGCTATTCTTCCAACGAATTTCCAGCGAAAGCTGGAATCCATGGGCGGTCCGGATTTCTGCCGAGGTCGTGTGGTGATGGGGCAATGGGTCCTGACTTTCGTCAGGACTTCGGTTGTGTGTCAGGGGTTCGGTTGTGTGTCGGGGGTTGGGGTGTGCGTCGGGGGTGCGGGTGTACGTCGGAGGTTCGGGCAGGCGTATCAGGGTGCCGCTGCGCATGCTGCTCTTCCGACGAATTTCCAGCGAAAGCTGGAATCCATGGGCGGTCCGGATTTCTGCCGAGGTCATGTGACGATGGGGCAATGGGCCCTGACTTTCGTCAGGGCTTCGGGTGTGCGTCAGGGCTCCGGTTGTGTGTCGGCGGTTCGGTTGTGCGTTAAGGCTTCGGCTGGGGCGGTGGGTCAGAGTTCGTCGCGCCAGACCGGGTTGGTCCAGGCCCGCCGGCCGGCGGCGTCGATGACGGTGACGCGGAACCAGTCGCTGGGGCGTTCGAGCAGCCAGCCCGTGTCGAGCCGCGAGAGGTCGAGCGTGGCGGCGGTGATGGCGCGGCCCTTCTCGATGACGGTGCGGGAATTGCCGCAGACGACGGCGATGGTGTCGACCGGCGAGCAGGCGACCGTGACGGTCTCGCCGTCGCAGGCGACCTCTTCGATGCGCGGGCCCTGGCTCGAATAGTAGTCGCCGGCCTTGAGCGCAGCGACCAGCGCGTCCGGCTCCAGGCTTTCGGACTTCACGTGGACCCAGCCGCCGAAGGCGTCGCGGTCATGGTCGTGGAAATGGGCGTCGTCGGTGGCGAAGGCGGTCAGGCGCTTGCCCTCGTTGAGCAGCTGGTCGAGCAGGTACCAGCCCTCGCCGCGGTCGCACTCGACCGCGCAGCCGTGATTGTAGATCTCCACCGCGTGGGCGGCGTCGATGGCGCGGCCGTCTTCGATGGTGAGCTGCGACCAGGCGGGATGGGCGATGCCGACGAAGGCGCCGGCCCCGGCCGCCCGGTGGGCAAGCGCCTCGGCCGTCTCGTCCTCGCCGCAGGGGGCGAAATCGAGCGGCAGGCCGGCGGTGAGGATGTGCCAGAGCTCGCCGGCTTGCGTCTTCGGGGCATGGAGTTCCGCGCCGATGACGGTGGTGAAGCTCTCCGTGCGCATGGCCGTGGTATCGGCGACCGGCCAATCGAACAGCCCGATGAAATGCTCCGACAGCATCATGAAGTCGTAGCCCGCCTCGCGATAGGCGTCGACCACGGCCTGCGGCGTCAGGGCGCCGTCGGAGAGCTGGGAATGGGTGTGCAGGTTGCCGCGCCGGAACCGGCCGGGGCGCGAAAAGGGGCGGAGAACGGGCATGTGATCTTCCTTGCCAGCCGTGGGACGGGAGAGACTGGAGGCGTCATATGCCGGGACGATGACGCCGCCGCGACCGAATTAAATTCAGGGGCGCTCAGACATGTTTCACGATCTCGTCGAAGAGCGCGTCGATGTCCTCCGGCGCGACATGGGCATGGGGCGAGAGGCGCAGGAAGGCCGTGTCGGCGGGGACCTTCTCGAACAGCGGCTCGCAGGCCGGGCCGGGCCACTTGACGGTGGCGCCCAGGCGCTTGAGCGCGCCGTCGACGGCCTCCTTCGCCGCGGCCGGGATGCACAGCGTGCAGATGCCCGACTGGGGCCGGTCGGTGCCGAGCAGGGCGAGGCCGGCGGACGCCGAGCGCACGTAGATGCGCTCGGTCAGCAGGCGCAGCCGGGCGTGGATGCCCGCGCCCTCGCGCAGATAGGTCTCGATGGACTTCCCGAGCGCGATGCGCA
Source organism: Hyphomicrobiales bacterium (assembly GCA_965227875.1). Lineage (GTDB taxonomy): Bacteria > Pseudomonadota > Alphaproteobacteria > Rhizobiales > JAJFHC01. The sequence goes on along the minus strand of OZ245783.1, from coordinate 1,719,773 downwards.
GGGGCGCGGAAAACTCCAGCGGGTCGAACGGGGCGATGCCGGCAACGTCGCGGCCCGACCCCTCGCGCGAGGCGATCAGGGCGATGTCGGGGAAGGGCAGAGGCCGCAGGTGGGTCATGAAGCCCTCGCGCAGACAGACGAGCGCGGTGCCGCGCGGGCCGCGCAGCCACTTGCGGCCGGTGGCGACCAGGGCGTCGCAGTTGGTCTTGGCGAAGTCGACGGGCATCTGGCCCACGGCCTGGGCGGCGTCGACCACGTAGGCGCAGTGGTTGGGGCGCGGGATGCGGCCGATGGCCTCGACGGGGTAGCGCCGGCCGGTGAGGCTGGAGACCTTGGGCACGAAGATGCCGCCGACATTGCCGTCGATCATGGCCGCCAGCGCGTCGAGGTCCGGCATGCCGTCCTCGCGCTCGGGGATGACCTCGAGCCGGCCCTTGGTGCGGTGGGCGAGGCGGCGCAGGGCCTCGGCGTTTGAGCCCCACTCGTTGGTGGCGGCGAGCAGGCGCTTGCCGTCGAGCTTGAGTGCGTCGGCCACCGTGCGCCAGGCGGCGGTGGTGCTGGTGGAGAAGGCGACCTCGGTTTCCTTCGCGCCCAGCAGAAGGGCGGCGCGGCGGCGCACGCCGGCCAGCTCGTCCGATGTCGCGGAGGCCGCCGCGGCGGGGCCGAGTTCGGCCTCGAGCGTGAGATATTCCGCCGCGCGGGCGAGCCCCTCCGGGCAGGTCAGCCCGACGCTGGCCGAGTTGAGGTAGAAGCGGTGGCGGGCGGGCCCGCTCACAGGGGGTCCTGCCCGGGGTGGAGGTGCAGCGCGTCGTCCTCGTAGGGGTGGGCGAGTGCGACGTCCTCGTCGAGCTCGATGCCCAGCCCCGGCTCGCGCGAGGGGATGACGTAGCCTTCTTCCCAGCGCACCGGGTCTTTCAGGATCTCGGCATGGAAGCCGCCCCAGGTGCCGATGCTCTCGAGGATGAGGAAGTTGGGGCTGCAGGCGGCCAGGTGCATGTTGGCCGCGCCCTCCACCGGACCGCAATAGAGGTGCGGCGCGATCTGGGCGTAATGCGCCTCGGCCATGCCGGCGATCTTCTTGCCCTCCAGCAGCCCGCCGACGCGGCCCAGCGCCATCTGCAGGATGGAGGCGGCCTGGCATTCGAGCACGCGGGAGAACTCGTACTTGGTGGTCAGCCGTTCGCCGGTGGCGATGGGGATGGACGTCTGGCGGGCGACGCGGGCCATCTCCTCGGGCACTTCCGGCGGCACCGGCTCCTCGAACCACAGCGGGTCGTAGGGCTCGATCCGCCGGGCGAGCCTTATGGCGCCCGAGGTGGTGAACTGGCCGTGGGTGCCGAACAGAAGATCGGCCTTCGTGCCCACCGCCTCGCGGATCCTGCGCACGAAATTTTCCGACCGGTCGAGGTCTTCCAGCGAGGGCTGGTGCGGGTCGAAGACGGTGTAGGGCCCGGCGGGGTCGAACTTCACGCCCGTGAAGCCCAGCGCCACCATCTCCGCGGCGCGCTCGGCAGCCAGGTCGGCGTCGGCGTAGACGTCGGTCTTGTCGCCGTCCTTGGGGTAGAGATAGGTGTAGGCGCGCAGGCGCTCGTGCACGCGCCCGCCGAGCAGGTCGTAGACGGGTTTGCCGGTCGCCTTGCCGTTGATGTCCCACAGGGCGGTCTCGATGCCGCTGAGCACGCCCATGAGCGAGATGTCCGGCCGCAGGCTGTAGCCCCGGCCGTAGACGCGCCGCCACAGGGTCTCGATGGCGAAGGGGTCCATGCCGACCACGTGGCGCTCGCAGACATCCTCGACCATGGCCGCGACCGTGTGCGGCCCGAAGGTCGCGGCATAGACCTCGCCGATGCCGGTCAGACCGTTGTCGGTGACGAGTTTCACAAAGATGAAATACCGCCCGCCAAAATGCGGCGGCGGGTTGCCGACGACGAATGTCTTGAACTCGGTGATCTTCATGGCGCGCTCCCGGGAGTGAGCGGGCACGATAGTCCGAGGGCGTGGATGGGGCGATAAAAAACTGTTCAGTGTGATTCGACGGGGGCCAGGTTCGTCACCTGCTGCGGAACAGGGGTATACCCGGTCCATTGCCCGGTGTTGTCTGGCAGACCGGAGTCCGCTGAAATGTCGAAAAGTTGTTCGCGCGGATTTTTTTGAGTTTCTGAAAAACTACGTGTGCTTTTTACTGCATTACTTGTAGCATGGCCGGCAAATGGGAGTGACAACCGGGGATTTTATCGCCGCGTTGATGTCATGTTGTCTCGTATGCTGGGGATGCAGATGACGGACCGTTTTAGCAACACCAATTTCGTCGTGTGGGGATCGAAATACACGACAAACCTGGTTGGAAGACTGTACCGGAGACTGCCTGGCCTCGCGGCGATTTTTGCCACAGCGATGTTTTCGATGCCTGTGCTGTCCTGGGCGGACGAAGACTTGGCCACCGAACAGCGCGGCATGTTCATCGCCGACTACTGGCGCAAGCAGGGCCACCAGGTGAAGGAGTCTACACGGACCGACAGCTCGGACGGCGATTTTCCCGGCTGGGCCGTCGTATCGGTTCGTGATGAGATCAAACCGGGTGGCGTTTTCGCCGACTGCACGATCCGCACGTTCGGAACCGATTTTCCCGACGGGGTCGAGCATGCCATAGACCAGAGACGCAAGGCCGCGGCAAAGCCCGACAGATATGTCATGCTGAAATCCGATGGGCCTGCGTTCTCGGGTTACGAGGCGGCTCTTTTCATCAACACGCCGGAACTTCTTCCGCAGCAGTTTTCCAGCGATCCGAATGTCACCGCGATCTTTCGGGCGGCGAGCGTCTATTTCGCCTCTCGACGCTTGTTCGGGAACTGCACGTTCCGGTATTACTCGCCCAACTTCACGCGACCGAACGATGCTGCGGCGAAGGCCGGGTTCGAAAAGATCTACCGGGCGCTGATGGAGCGGGCCAACCAGGAAACCGTGAAGGTCGTATCCGCTTTCCTTGGGGCCTATCGCGTCGCGGCTGCCGACATCGATCAGCTGGCACTTGCCGACAAGCCCGCAGCGAGCCCCTATTGCGACGATATCGTGGATTTCGACGAGGCCGTTCTCGAGAAGGTGTTCGACACTGTGGGCCTCACCAAAGGCGCGATCCCGAAGCACCTGCTAAGCGTCTACAAGAAACACCTGACCAATGTCTACAAACTGAAGGTTCCATCGACGAAGTCGCCCGGCAAGTTCGAACGAATGTCGGTGAGCCAAATCGATGCCGTCATCAAGAATCTCGATCACATAAAAACCGCCATGCGGATTGCCGAGGCCCTCGGTGCCGGGGACAGCGACGCAGCGTGGTCCGCCGCCAAGGATGCGACCGAGGCTTTCGTCGCGCCAAAGGCTTTCGCGGCGCTTGGAATTCCGCTGGGAGGTGAAATCCTGACTGCGATCGATATCACGATGCAGTCGCAGGCCGAACTCAAACGCCAGGAAGACCTGCTGAATGTCGATCTCGGATTCTATGACTTTCTCTATCGGCCGCAAATGCAGCAGGCATTGGCGACGAATCCGCAGGAGGCCGTAAGGCTGTATGTCCAGGACGTCATCAAGATGGACCGCGACAGCGGCATGAAGGTGAAACATCGCGAGATCCTGCAATCCTATCTCGATCTGATGCTTCCGGATGGAGAGAAGATCACGATCTATGGACCGGATCACTTCGACAAGGTGGTCAATCTCGGTCTCGACCGCACGAAGTTGAACGCCATCACGCTGACCATGCTCCGTGACTTCGAGGCCAAGGCCGAACGTGAAGCGCCACGCCGTCGGATGACCCGTGCCAGGCAGCAGGCGCAGACGTTTCTCTCCTCGGGGGGCGGACGGGTCATGAACTGGATTGCGAAATCGCCGGCGCTCGACGTTGCCGCACTGGTCACGCGCAGTGCGGGGTTTCCGGAATGGACAAAATCAGTCTGCGATGAATACAGGAAACTGGTGAAATGACGCCGCGGACCCCCCGCCGGGACGCTGTTGTACGGGCGGAGAACCGGTCCAGGAACCGAATGGACACTCCAATGAGCAAAGCCCCGAATCCCGGCAGGTTGTTGTTCATCGCCTGCGCCCTTCTCGTGTCGACAGTAGTTCCGGCGGAAGTTTCCGCGGTTGATCTCTCCACTGCGGATGCCGCGAAACTCGAGAACCTGCTGTCACGACCGTCGCCGGTCTTCCCGGGGTCCGATGAGATTTTGTCCTTGCCCACGGCACCGAACGCCTACCCCGGAGGCCGCGTTCCGGAACAGGCGCCCGTCGGGCAGCCATATGAGCCCGCCCGGGACATCTGGCTGACGATAAAGGATCTCGGCGACCCTAAAATCTACCTGGACTTCGCCCGACGGTTTCCAGACTCCGAGTACGCCAAACAGGCCCTGGCGCTCGCAGGGGGCGCTCCCGGGACGACCGCTCCGGGCGGCGGATCGGGGGTCATACGCGAGCCATCGACCTCGACCGCGCCGCCGCCGCCGGCCGGATATGTGGCGATGCAGGGGGCGTGCCTGCTGAACTCGCTCTCTCAAAAGGCACCGTACGAAATGAAGTGGAGCGGTGAACCAGGCTATCGGATCATCGTCGATCCGGGTTCCTACTGGTGTCACTGGCGGCCGATCGGCGGGCAGACACTGACCGTTGGCTACAAAGGCAGGGATCGCAATGTGACGCTCGGACGGGTCAATTGCGAGGCGATCGACCGCTGCACGGCAATGCGGGAATTTGCGCGCTACCGGCTTGAGCCGTTCGGACCGGTCAAATCGGCCTCGGAACTCGTCGGCTATCCGTCCGGCAGCACGGAAACCCTACCATCGGAAGGAACCGTCGCCATGCAGGGCGCCTGTTTCCGCAACGGCAATGCGAACCCGTTGCAATACGAGGCGTGGTGGAGCGGTGAGAAGTCGTTCACGATCACGGTCCAGCCCGGCTACACGCAGTGCCACTGGCGCCCGCAAGGCGACCAGGTCCTCACGCTTCGCTACAACGGTGCACAGAAACAGATGCCTCTGGCCCGGGTCTTGTGCGAATCGATCAACGAATGCTCCGGCTCGCACCGCTTTCCGCAGCATCCGCTTTGAGAAGCAGGCAGGCAACATTGCCGGCTATCTGGCAATGCATGGATCTTCCATGGGGCAGGACCTGCACTCGATTCATGAAGGATAACGTCGACTCCACGTAACAGATATTCGCTATCCCTACTGGAGTGGGGCCGTCGTTCGATGCAGAACTCAACGTCACTCTGAGGCTCGTCAAACTGGACTTTCGCCGCGAATGCGTGGGATGGCTCCACCAAACGACGGCCCTGCGACGATTTTAGTTCCAAGCGCGTGCGGTGCGGCCCCTCGCAAATAGATATAGTCCTGCTGGCCAGGGCCGCTTCACATAGAATGCGTTGCGATGGGTTTAGCTTTAGGCTGTCAATTGCCGCTGTCACTATGATGCTCACTGGCCCAAGCACTTGAAAAGATCGCCGGCAAACTACGGGAGCGAAAGCGAGAACGTGAATGGAGCATCGAAAACCGACGGATTCAACGGTTTACAAGCTTTTCGGTAGCAGCCAGCACTGCGCGTTCCCCGGTTGCACGGAGTCACACATCGAGGTCGATAAGAATACGGGAGTAAAGGTTTGCAATAGCGAGGTATGCCACATTCGCGCTCGGCGAGAGAACGGTCCGAGATGGGACGCATCCCAAAGCGAAGAAGATAACAGAGGTGACGGTAACCTCGTGCTTCTGTGCCGCAAACACCACGCTGTCGTGGATGATCGCCGCAACGAGAAACACTACACGCCAGACATGCTGAAGGAGTGGAAGGCCGAGCAGGAGAGGCAGCAAGGCAGCCCGCTCGCGTCAGACGACCTGGAAGCAATCGCGGAAACAGTCTTGGTCATCGCGGGAGATACGGTGAACCTTGGCGGCGAGGGAGGCGCCGCTCCAGGTGCCGGCGGCGGTGGTGGCCCCGCGATCGGGGCAAATGCCCAAGGGGGCAGAGGCGGAGATGGCGGAGGCATTACTACTGACGGCAGACTCGCGGGCGACTTGGAACTCTTATCATGGGGCGAAGTGCGGCGCGGCACCCCGGACGGCCGCCCGCCCGGCTCCGGAGGGGGCGGAGCCCCTGCCATAGGCGGTGACGCCGTTGGTGGCAGAGGTGGAGACGGAGGCGATGTCCATATCGGCACCCGTACTTTGGATGCAGGTAGATATCGCGTCGTAGTCGGCCGAGGCGCACGCCTGCCCGGCGAGATAGGTGGACCGAGCTACTTGGCGAAGATCGCGCCTGACGGTAGCACCAAGCTGGTCACACCCAAGGTCGGGGGAGGGTTGTCAGGCGACAGTTATCTACCTGCAGACATGCCGGAGATCGATGCCGTCGCTATACAGAGGGGCGTAAGAGTCTGCTGCCTCGCAGTCGTCGAAGGCGCGACCATCGAGAACGGAGCACACGCAGTCAGTCGATTTGCCTTAAGTGCGATGGATGTGAGCGATCTGCCGGCGGAGGTCATTTTCAACGTGCTCACGGCAGTCACGAAGCAACCCGACGAGAGGATCGGTTACTTCGTCAGCTTGTTCTTCGACGGAGAGGAGAAAGCGCGGTTGGCGGTAGGGGCTGCCGAGCGAGAAGATCGGTATATGACTACTAGCTTCAGTTTTCCAATCGGAGCCTACTTCGAGACCGAAGGACTTTGCACAATCATTGCGCATGCGTCAGGCATTTCTCTGTGTGAGACAGCGATCGAGATACGACGTGTCTAGCAAAAGTCGGTGACCGCCGGCACGAGCGTGCTTACATATTGGGTACCTGCTACAGCAGATGGACTCTGCCCTACCGCAGTGGGCCCCGCGCAGTACTACCGTGGCGCAGCAAGATTGACGATCGAGAACTGACCTGAACGTCCGCTTCAAGACCCGTGTACCGAATGTTCGCATGTATCGCGAACGGCCGCATCCCCGCCCCTAGCTGTCGTCTAACAAATACTCTGCGCTTCCAAAACCCCCACTCCCCCTCACAAATCATCATTCTCCGGATACCAGTCGACCAGCTTCACGTCGACGCCGTCGCCGACCATCTTGGCGAAGGCCTTGGGGTCCTGGGTGCCGCCGTCGCGACCGCGGTAGTGGTAGGGGTAGACGAATTTCGGCTTGAACTCGGCCACGGCCGAGGCGGCGGCGTCGGCTGTCATGGTGAAGGGCAGGTTCATGCACACGAACGCCAGGTCGATGTCCTTCAGGGCGCGCATCTCGGGGATGTCCTCGGTGTCGCCCGAGACGTAGACCCGCAGGCCCGCCAGCGTCATCACGTAGCCGTTGTCGCCGCGCGCCTTCGGGTGGAAGTTCTGGCGGTCCTGGGCGAGGTTGTAGGCCGGGATGGCGTCGATGCGCACGCCGTTCCACGTTGTGTCGCCGCCCGGCGCGATGACGGTCGTGCGGGCCTTGAGGCCGTCGTCCATCATGCCGTGCACGTCCGCGTTGGTGACGATGGGGGTGTCCCCGAACGCGTTCAGCGTGTCGGCGTTGTAGTGGTCGCCGTGGCGGTGGGTGACGGTGATCAGGTCGGGTTGTGGCAGGTCGGCATAGAGTGCGGCGCCGCCCACGGGGTCGGAATAGATCGTGCCCGCCGGCGTGGTCATCACGAAGGAGGCGTGGCTCACCGGGTGCACGGCGATGTCGCCGCCGCTGCCCTTGAAGCTGTGCACCGCGTCCTTCGCCGCGCCGGCGCGGAAGGGCAGCAGGGTGACCGTCCCGAAGGCTGCCGCCGTCATCAGGAATTCGCGTTTGGTGATCGTCATGGCCTGCCTTCCTTTCGCTTCATCGTATCGGTGAGGCGAAGGTTAACACGCGCACGTTGCCGGGCAAGGCGGCGTCCCGCCCTGCGGTTTCACGGAATCGTGAGGTCGTCGGGCGGCTATTCGGCGCGCTCGGCCTTGGCCTGCGCGCGCCGGGCGTGGAGGACAGGCTCGGTATAGCCGTTGGGCTGGGCGCGGCCCTCGAAGACGAGGTCGCAGGCCGCCTGGAAAGCGACGCTGAGGCCGAAATTGTCCGCCATGGGCCGGTAGTCCGGGTCGCCGGCGTTCTGGCCGTCGACCACGGCGGCCATGCGCTGCATGGTCTCCATGACCTGGTCGCGGCTGCACACGCCGTGGTGCAGCCAGTTGGCGATGTGCTGGCTGGAGATCCGCAGGGTGGCGCGGTCCTCCATCAGGCCGATGTCGTTGATGTCGGGCACCTTCGAGCAGCCGACGCCCTGGTCCACCCAGCGCACCACGTAGCCCAGGATCCCCTGGGCGTTGTTGTCGAGTTCGGCCTGGATGTCTTCCGGCGTCCAGTTGGGCCTCGGCGCGACGGGGACCGACAGGATGTCGTCGAGAGAGGCGCGCGGGCGGGATTTCAGCTCGGCCTGGCGCGCGGCGACGTCGACCTGGTGGTAGTGCATGGCGTGCAGCGTCGCCGCCGTCGGCGAGGGCACCCAGGCGGTGTTGGCGCCGGCACGCGGATGGTCGATCTTGGCGGCCAGCATGTCGGCCATGCGGTCGGGCATGGCCCACATGCCCTTGCCGATCTGCGCCCGGCCGGTGAGGCCGCATTCCAGGCCGATGTCGACGTTCCAGTCCTCGTAGGCGGCGATCCAGGCCGACGCCTTCATGTCGCCCTTGCGGATCATCGGGCCGGCCTCCATGGAGGTGTGGATCTCGTCGCCGGTGCGGTCGAGGAAGCCGGTGTTGATGAAGACCGTGCGGTGGCGGGCCGCCCGGATGCATTCCTTGAGGTTGACCGTGGTGCGGCGTTCCTCGTCCATGATGCCCATCTTGAGCGTGTGGCGGTCGAGGCCGAGCACGTCCTCCACCCGGGCGAAGAGCTCGTCGGCGAGCGCCACCTCGGCGGGGCCGTGCATCTTCGGCTTGACGATGTAGACCGAGCCCGTGCGGGAGTTGCGGCGGGATCCGCCGGCGCGCAGGTCGTGCAGGGCGGCGAGCGAGGTCACCATGGCCTCGAGGAAGGCTTCCGGGATCTCGTTGCCGTCGGCGTCGAGCACCGCGTCCGTCATCATCAGCGGGCCGACATTGCGCACGAGCATCAGGCTGCGGCCGGGCAGGGTCAGCTCGCCGCCGCCCGGCGCGGTGTAGGTCCGGTCGTCCTCCAGCCGGCGGGTGACGGTCTCGCCGCCCTTGGCGAAGCTCGCCTCGAGGTCGCCCTTCATCAGGCCCAGCCAGTTGGCGTAGACCTCGATCTTGTCGTCGGCGTCGACAGCGGCGACGGAATCCTCGCAGTCCATGATGGTGGTCACGGCGGCTTCGAGGATGACGTCGGCGACGCCCGCGGGGTCGTCCTTGCCGATGAAGTGCCCGCGGTCGATGGCGATCTCGAAACGCAGGCTGTTGTTGGCCAGCAGGACCGTGTCCGGATCACCGGCGTCGCCGCGCCAGCCGAGGAAGGCGTCGGGGTCGGCGAGGCCGGCGGTCGTGCCGTCGGCGAGCTTCACCGCGAGGCGATCTTCGGCGACGCCATAGTGCACGGCGTCGGCGTGGGAGGCGCCGTCGAGCGGGGCCGCCTCGTCGAGGAAGGCGCGGGCCCGCGCGATCACCTTTTCGCCGCGCTTGGGGTTGAAGGCCCCGCCGCGTTCCGCGCCGCCGTCCTCGGGGATGGCGTCGGTGCCGTAGAGCGCGTCGTAGAGGCTGCCCCAGCGGGCATTGGCGGCGTTCAGCGAATAGCGCGCATTGGTCAGCGGCACGACGAGCTGCGGGCCGGCGATGGTGGCGATCTCCTCGTCCACGTTCGCGGTGTCGATGGAGAAGTCGCCGCCTTCGGGCAGCAGGTAGCCGATTTCCTCGAGGAACGCCTTGTAGGCGGCCATGTCCGGTACGCCGGGGCCGCGTTCGCGGTGCCAGGCGTCGATCTTGTCCTGCAGCCGGTCGCGCTCGGCGAGCTGCTCGGCGTTGCGTGGGCCGAGATCGCGCACGATGGCCGCGAGGCCCGACCAGAAGGCGTCCGCGTCCACGCCGGTGCCCGGGATCACCCGTTCGTTGACGAAAGCGTGGAGGCCGGCGTCGATCCGGAGATCGTCATGAGTGATGCGGTCGGGCATGTGGTCTTCCTGGAGATGGCGGTGAAACGGGGTGCACGGACGATCCGTCGCGTCCGCGGGCGCGCGACATATGGCAAGGGTTGTCCGTGCCGTCCAGTGAAACGCGTTCCACGATGCGGAATCCGCCGCGCCCGGGAAGGTTTTGATTCACTCTCATACTGTATTGAGGGGGCGGGGGCCATGCCGTGACGTTGAACTCGCCGCTGGCACTTCATATGTGATTTCGGTAGCGTCGGAAACATCTCGGGAGATCAGACATGGCAAGGATGCGCCTTTCTTCACGCGGTTTGCGGAATTCTGTCGTCGCGGCAGCACTCGCGGCCGGGTTCGCGATGAGCGGCATCGCGGGCGCGCAGGCCGCGCCCTGCAAGGCGGACAAGTTCATCAATTCGGTCGGTTCCGACCTCTTCTCCGCGGCGAAGAGCGGCTCCCAGAGCAGCTTCAAGCGCGTGGTCGACCGCTATGCCGACAAGCACACGATCGGCCAGTTCGCGCTCGGCCGCTACCGCAAGCAGCTGCCGTCCAGGGACGCCAGCAACTATGCCGACCTCGTGGCTTCCTTCGTGGCCAACCTGATGGCCGAGAACGCCAAGCAGTTCCAGGGCAGCCATTTCGAGATCACCCGCTGCCCCTCCAAGGGCAACCAGACCAGCGTGACGAGCAAGCTGCATTCCGACGTCCATGGCGTGCGCCCGGTGATCTTCCGGCTGTCGCACCGCGGCAGCGGCTACAAGATCCTCGACGTCAACGTGCACGGCATCTGGCTCGGCGTGTCGCTCCGCCAGAAGGTCAACTCGGTCCTCAAGAAGCACAAGGGCGACTTCAACAAGCTCTATGCCTTCCTCGCGCCCAAGCGGCTCGCGCTGAAGCCGGTAGGCGGCCAGTAGGCCTCCTCCGCAAGCCTTTGCGCTCGCCGCCGATTGTCGTTGTGGGCAAACCCCGTTTCCGCTAAGCGTCCGAAAGGCGGACCGTGTCCGCCGCCGCGGGCGCGCGGAAGCGGGAAGGGCGGAACATGGCGGTCTTGCTGGGCATCGACACGGGCGGAACCTATACCGACGCCGTGCTGTTCGACGAGGAGCGCGGCGTCGTCGCGTCCGCCAAGGCGCTGACCACGCGCCACGACCTGGCCGTCGGCATTGACGGCGCGGTCGGCGCGGTGCTCGACGAGGCCACGGTCGCCCCCGCCGACGTCGCCCTCGTTTCGCTCTCCACCACACTCGCCACCAATGCGCTGGTCGAAGGCCAGGGCGGCCGGATCTGCCTCGTGCTCATCGGGTTCGGCGAGGAGGCGCTGTCGCGCGCTGGGCTGGCGGAGGCGCTCAAGGACGACCCGGTGATCCATCTGACCGGCGGTCACGACGCCCACGGCAATGCCCGCGCGCCGCTCGACATGGCCGCGCTGGAAGCCGCCCTCGCGGGGGTGGCCGATACGGTGACCGGTTTCGCCGTCGCCGGCCAGTTCGCCGTGCGCAACCCGGACCACGAGACCGCGGTGCGCGACGCCATCATCGCCCGCACCGCCAAGCCGGTGACCTGCAGCCACGAGCTCTCCTCGAAGCTCGACGGCCCGCGCCGGGCGCTCACCTGCGTGCTCAACGCGCGGCTCATCAATCTCATCTGGCACCTGATCGACGCCGCGGAACGGCTGTTCTCCACCCGGGGCATCGACGCGCCCGTCATGGTGGTGCGGGGCGACGGGGCGCTGATCGCCGCCGACGTCGCCCGCGTCAAGCCGATCGAGACCATCCTGTCCGGCCCCGCGGCGAGCCTCGTCGGCGCGTCCTACCTCACCGGTGCACCCGACGCGATGGTGTCGGACATCGGCGGCACCACCACAGACTTCGCGGTGCTGCGCGGCGGGCTGCCGGCGCTCGACGAAAACGGGGCGACGGTGGGCGGCTGGCGGACCATGGTCGAGGCTGTCGACATGCAGACCGTGGGGCTTGGCGGCGACAGCGAGGTCACGGTGCGTTCCGACGGGCTCGGCGTCGTGCTCGACCTCGGCCCGCGCCGCCTGGTGCCGCTCAGCCTGCTGGCGACGGACCATCCCGCCCTCGTCCACGAGACCCTCGACATCCAGTTGAGGCAGCCGCGCCGCAGCGACCTCGACGGCCGTTTTGCCATCGCGGTCGGACGGCGGGACCAGATCGCGCCCGACGGCGCGGAAGCGGACCTGCTCGCCCGGCTAGAGGACGGCCCGATGGCGCTTTCCCTGCTGGTGCGCAACCGGTCCCAGGCGAGCGTGCTCAACCGGCTCGTCGCGCGCGGCCACGTCCTGGTCTCCGGCATGACGCCCAGCGACGCCGCGCATGTGCTCGGCCGCCACGAAGGCTGGGACGTCGAGGCGGCCCGCAAGGGGGCGGGGCTTTTCGCCCGGCACAAGACCTCGCTCGGCACGTCCATCGCGGCGGGCGCCCACGAGATCAGCCAGGCCATCCTCGACCGTCTGGTGGAGCTCTCCGCCCGCACGCTGTTCGGAGCCGCCCTGCGCGAGGACGGCCTGCCCGACACGGGTTTCGCCGAGCGCCTGTTCGGCACGGTTCGAAACCGGCCGGCCGCCGTCATCACCGACATCTCGGCCAGGCTCGCCATCCCGGTGGTGGGGCTCGGCGCGTCCGCCCCGACCTACTACCCTGATGTGGCCGGCCAGCTCGGAACGCAGGCGCTCATTCCCGAACATGCCGGCGTGGCCAACGCGGTGGGCGCCGTGGTGGGGCAGGTGCGCGTCACCGTGTCGGCCTCCATCGCCCAGCCGCAGGAAGGCCTCTTCCGGGTCCATGCCGGTGCCGCGCCGCAGGACTTCCGCTCGCTGGACGACGCGGTGAGCGCGGCGGAAGAGACCCTGCGCGCGGAAGCCCGGGCCCGCGCGCTGTCGGCCGGCGCGGGCGAGGTGACGGTCAAGGTGTCGCGCCGCGACCGCACGGCGACGGTGGAGGGCAAGGACGTCCTCATCGAGTCGCTGGTCGCCGCCACCGCGACGGGCCGGCCGCGCATCGCCGTCCCGGCGTGAGCGCCAAGGCCCGGCTTCAAACGCCGGCCGGGCCGTATTATGATGCCCGGACGTGACCGAAGATCCAGGACCGACGCCCATGACCCAGACCCTGAAAGTGGCCTGCATCCAGAACCGCGCGACACCGGACGTGCACGAGAACATGGAGCGGTGCATCGGGCTGGCGCGTGCGGCGGCCGGCGAAGGCGCCAGGCTCATCTGCACGGCGGAGTATTTCTCCGGCCTGCGCACCGAGGGCGGTGCGGTTCATCCGGTCGCCTTCGAGGAGGCGGACCACCCGGTCATCCCGGCCTTCGCGGCGCAGGCGCGTGACCTCGGCGCGTGGTTCCTGCTGGGATCGCTGGGGGTTAGGACCGCGGACGGGCGCATCAACAACCGGTCCTATCTCATCGACCCGACGGGGGCGACGGTCGCGCGCTACGACAAGATCCACATGTTCGACGTCGATCTCGGCGAGGGCCAGCAGTACCGCGAGTCAGCGACCATCTCGCCGGGTGCGGACGCGGTCGTCGCCGACACGCCCTGGGGCGGGCTCGGCCTGTCCATCTGTTACGACCTGCGCTTCCCCGCGCTCTATCGCGCGCTCGCCCATGCCGGGGCCTCCCTGCTCGCGGTGCCCGCGGCCTTCACGAAGGTGACGGGCGAGGCCCATTGGCACGTGCTCAACCGTGCGCGGGCGATCGAGAACGGCGCCTTCGTCATCGCGCCGTGCCAGACCGGGGCGCTGCATGGCGGCGGCGAATGCTTCGGCCATTCGCTCATCGTCGATCCCTGGGGCGAGGTGCTCGCCGACGGCGGCGAGGACGAGGGCTACTGCATGGCGGAGATCGATACCGCCGCGGTGACCTCGGCGCGCCGGCGCATTCCCTCGCTCGAGCACGATCGCGATTTCACCACCGGACAGGCCGCGAGCGCCGCCGAGTAACGGGTGCGCCACGCGCCGGCGGCATGTATTCGTCGCAATGAGACGGGCGTGGAAGGCCGGATGGCGTTCCCGTATTTTTGAAACCGTGGGTTAAGGCAAGAGAAATAGGTCTCCTTAACCAGTTGAATTCTTCCTGTGTATTTTGTTGTTCTTTCGATAATGGATCGGTCTTTTTCGCGAAACTTGTCTCCTTTTTCCTAATCATTGACCGAAATCCCAATATTCGCCTCGGCAGGCAGGAAAATGTTAACGCGAATATTCCCGCGTTATCCGAATTTTAAGAACTCGCCGTTAGGTTGCATGACCTTGGGATGAGGGGGCAGGGCACGGGCGAAACGCCAGCTGCGGTGCCGGTCCTTCGATGAAGACAGGCCGTGTTCCGGCCCGTCATGGTTGCAAGGTGTGGGGCATGCCGGTTTCCAGAACGGTCGGAGACGTGTTTCCGCGACTCGTGCGCACGAAAATCGTCGTGATGTGCGCCATGGTCGCCTTCCTGACGGCTCTCGTGATCGGCAGCATGAACTACCAGCGTACGGCCGCGATCACCGAAGAGATGGCCGTGAACGAACTGGCGGGCAAGACCAGGCTCATGGCCCAGCGCCTTAAGGAAGCCTTCACGCAGATGCAGAACGACGCCTTCGTCGTGTCCCGCACACCGCCGATCGACGGTCTCTATCGCAGCCTGCGCAATTTCGGCATCGACAAGAAGGGTGCGTCGACCACTACCCTGTGGCGCAAACGCCTCGAGCGCATCTTCATCTCGGTCATGTCTTCGCGGCCCTCCTATGTCCAGTTCCGCTATGTCGGCGTGATGGACGGCGGGCGCGAACTCGTCCGGGTCAACCGGACAGAGGGCGGATTCGAGCGCGTTCCCTTCGACGAACTGCAGCGCAAGGGCGGAGAGAGCTATTACCCCCGGTCGCTTCGCCTGAATCCCGGCGAGACCTATTTCTCCGAAGTGACGTACAACCGCGAACACGGGCGGATCTCGTCCACCGAGCCCCCCGTCATCAGGGTCGTTGTGCCGGTGTTCTTCGACGGCCTGCTCTTCGGCGTCGTCATCGTCAACGCGGACTACGGAAAGCTGGTCAAGGATGCCCTGGCGTCCATCAGGGACGACAAGCACATCTTCGTTCTCAACCATGCCGGGGACTATGTGGAACGCCTGGCTGACGGCACCGTGCGCGATCTCGAGTTCCACCAGAACTACACGAGACCGCCCCCCGGGTTCGTCTCCGAGGTCCTGGCCTCGGGCCGCGAGGAAACCGTCTTCCGTTCCGAAGACCGGATCGGGTACTTCGTCCACACGTCCTTCGGCCAGCAGAGTTCGGAGGCCTTTCTCGGCGTCGCGGCCCAGGTGCCGAGGGCGGAGATCATGGGCCCCGTCTGGACGGTGCGCTACGAGACCCTGTATCTCACGGCCTTTCTGCTGTTCATGGCCGTCCTGCTGGCGACGGGGGCCGCCCGCCGGATGACCGAGCCGCTCGAATCGATGATCCGGAACATCCGCGGGTTTCGAGAAAGACGCGAGGAACTCGACCTGCCGGTCGACCGGGACGACGAGTTCGGCGAGTTCGCCCGGGCCTTCCAGAAGGCGGCGGCGGACCTCATCGACAGCGAACTGAAGACCAACAGGATCGCGGACAGCGTGCTGGACAGTCTCGTCATGACCGACAGGCGCGGAACGATCAAACGCGTGAATCCGGCCGCTCTCGCCATGTTCGGTTACGGACGCGAGTCGGACATGCTCGGGCGTACGATCCTGGACATCGTGCCCCAGGGACCGGCACTCGTGCGTAAACTGCGTTCCGAAGACGAAAGTGACGGCGACGGGGCGCCGGCAATCCGTACGATCAACGAGACGGTCGGCAGGCGCTGCGACGGCTCGACCTTTCCCATGGAAGCCGTGATCACGGAACTGGAACTCGATGGAGACACCTATTTCATCGGGCTGCACCGGGATATCACGGAGCGCATGGAACTCGCCGCGGAACGCGAGTTTCTCATCAGCAGCCTGTCCCGGTCCAATGCAGAGCTGGAAAACTTCGCCCATATCGCGTCGCATGACCTCAAGGAACCGCTCAGGGCGATCAGCAACCATTCGAGCTTCCTCCTCGAGGACTACGAGGACCGCCTCGGCGCAGACGGCGTGAAGAGACTGCACCGGTTGCAGGCGCTGACAGCGCGGATGGAAAAGCTCATCAGCGATCTCCTGTATTTCTCCAGGCTGGGACAGAATGATCTTTCGATCCGGGAGACAGACTTCAACGAGGTGATCGCCGACATCCGCGACACGCTCGAAGACACGCTCGAAGACCGCAATGCCCGCATCGAGGTGCCGCGGAACCTGCCTGTCGTGGTCTGCGATTCAGTGCGCGTGACGGAGCTTTTCCGCAACCTGATCACCAATGCGATCAAGTACAACGACAGCGAACCGAAACGTGTCGAGATCGGTGTCCGCGAGGGCGACCCGCAGGTGTTCTACGTTCGCGACAACGGCATCGGGATCGACGAGAAGTTCCGTGAGGATGCCTTCCGCCTCTTCAAGCGCCTGCACAGCCAGAAACTCTATGGAGAAGGGACGGGTGCTGGGCTGACTTTCGTCAAGAAGATCGTCGAACAGCATGGCGGAAAGATATGGATAGAGCCCGCCGAGGGCGGTGGCACGGTGTTCTGCTTCACGCTCCGGGGACGGGACGCCAGGGAAGAAAAGAGAGCAGCATGAATCCACTGGACCACAGTCAGCCAGTTCTCATCGTCGAGGACAGCGACGACGACTTCGAAGCGACCGAACGGGCGCTGAAGAGGAGTGGCAATCTTGCCAATCCCATCTACCGCTGCGAGAGCGGTCAGGACGCGATCGACTACCTGCAGCGCGAAGCGGCCTATGCCGATCCGTCGACCTCGCCCCGGCCCGGGATCATCCTGCTCGATCTCAACATGCCCGGGCTCGACGGACGCGCCGTGCTCGACCTCGTGAAATCGAGCCCGGAGCTTTGCGACATTCCGGTCATCATCCTGACCACGTCGGACGACAGCGTCGACATGCAGGAGTGCTACCGCAAGGGGGCCAATACCTACATCAAGAAACCGGTCGAACTCGGCGCCTTCGTCGATGCCGTACGCAGCCTCAAGGAATACTGGTTCGGTGTCGCCATCCTTCCCAGGGAGGACCAAGATGTCCAGACGGCTTGACATTCTCATCGTCGACGACAGCGAGGACGATAGGGAGCTCTATTCGCGTTTCATGAGCTCCGAAACCGACATCGACTGGCGGATATTCGAAGCGGAAACGGGTGCCGAGGGCCTCGAGATCTACCGGTCCCACGACATCGACTGCGTTCTGCTCGACTATTCGCTCCCCGGGCAGGACGGGCTCGAAGTCCTGCGCGAATTCAAGGGCGGATCCCTTCATGTTCCGATCGTCATCCTGACAGGGCAGGGCAACGAGGCGATCGCGACCGAGGCCATGAAGAACGGGGCCCAGGACTACCTGCCGAAAGGCAGCCTCACGCCGGAAGCCCTGGTCAGAAGCGTGTGCAACACCGTGGAACGGGTACGCATGCTGCGCCGGATCGAAGAGCAGCAGGAGGCCAGGCGGACGTTCGCCCGGATGATGGCGCACGACCTCAAGGAACCGCTCAACGTCATCCGTGGCATGAACCGGCTCATCGCCGAAGCCGCCCGCGAGAACGAGCCGGACGAAATCCCGGAACTGTCGCAACGGGTCGACCGGGCCGCCCGCCGCATGACGGAGCTCATAGATACGTTGCGCAAGTTCGAGAAGGCGTCGGAAGGCACGTTCGAGTTCAAGCCGGTCGCCATGGACGACATGGCGCGGGACGCCATCGCCAATCTCGATACGGTGATCGAGGCCCGCGGGGCGGAAATGGTGATCGGCCACCTGCCCGACGTCGTCGCCTGTCCGCCGCTCATGGTGCAGCTTCTGCAGAACCTGTTCGCCAACGCCATCAAGTATTGCGAAGCGCCCTCGCCGAGGGTCCAGGTCTACGGTTCAGACACGCGTGACGCCTGGGAATTCGTCATCGAGGACAACGGCATCGGGATTCCCGACGAGTTCCGGGAGTACATATTCGAACCCCTCCACAGGTTGCACGGGTATGATGAGTACGAGGGTTCCGGCATCGGGCTCGCCACCTGCCGCAAGATCGTGCAGCGCCACGGGGGACGGATCTGGTGCCGTGACGCGTCCACGGGCACCGCGTTCCATTTCACGATATCCAAGACCGACGTGGACGACCGCCCGGGCCTTGCGGCCTGACCGGAGTCAGTCGGGCTTGCCGTGGCCGCCACCGCCCGGCAGTTCCATGACCAGACGGTCGCCCGCGGGTACGGTCTGCTTGCCCTTGCCGCGGAAGGCGCCGCCGCTGGCCAGATAGGCCCGGCCGGCCTTGCCGTCGGCGCCGCCCTGACGTCCGCGGGCGGGATGGTCGATGCGGTCGAACAGGGCGAAGACGGCAAAGGGCGCGCCGTCGGCGTGTTCAATCTCGATGACCTGGCCGTCGCCGCCCCGGTTGCGTCCCGCGCCGCCGGAATTCTCGCGCAGTTCCTTGCGCCGGAAGAGGACGGGCGCGATGGATTCGGTGATCTCCACCGGCGTGTTGCGCACTCCCGATGGGAAGGCGGTAGCCGACAGGCCCGGCTTGAGCGGGCGGCCGCCGGTGCCGCCGGAATGGAAAATGGTGACGGAGAAGGGATCCGTCGCCCGGCCCTCGTCGTCCTCGACGATGCCGTGACCGCCTGAAAGCATGGGATTCCACAGGCTGGAGCTACCTTCCGCCGGCACGCCGCCGGGCAGGGCCTGGTCGAGACACCCCAGCACCACGTCGGGCAGCATCTGGCCGATGACGTGGCGCACGGTGACCGCACAGGGTGGCGGGGCGTTGACGATCGTGCCTTCCGGCGCCGTCGTGCGGATGGGCTCGAGCGATCCGGTGTTGTTGGGCACCTCGCTGCCGACGATGCAGCGGATCCCGAAGGACGTGTAGGCTTCGGTGTAGGTCATGGGCACGTTGATGCCGAAGCGCGAGACGGGCGACGTGCCTTCGTAGTCGACATGGATGCCGTCATTGCCGACGGTCAGCCGCGCCCGCAGCCGGACCGGGCGGTCGTAGCCGTCGACGGTCATCTCGTTCTCGTAGACGCCCTGGGGCAGGCGGGCAATGTCCTCCAACATGGCCGTGCGGGAGGTCTCGATGATGTGTTCGCCGATCTCCTCGAGATCCGGCAGGTCGAACTCGCGCATCAGGTCGATGAGACGGCGTGCGCCGACATCGTTGCTGGTGGCGAGACAGTACATGTCACCGATCACCTGGACGGGTTCGCGCACATTGGCCTCGACGATGGAGAACAGCGTCTCATTGGCCTCGCCCTCGCGGAACATGTGCATGATGGGAATGTTGATGCCTTCCTCGTAGACCTGGCCGGCGTCGGGGCCGAAGCCGCGACCGCCGATATCGACCACGTGGACGGTGGAGGCGAAGAGCGCCCGGCAGCGTCCGTCCATGAAGACCGGGTTGACGACGGTGAAGTCGAAGAGGTGGCCGGTGCCCAGCCACGGGTCGTTGGTGACGTAGACGTCGCCTTCCTTCATCGACGAGATCGGGAACTTCTCGAGGAAGAAGCGCACCGACGCCGCCATGGCGTTGACATGGCCTGGCGTGCCGGTGACTGCCTGGGCGAGCATGCGGCCCTTGAGGTCGTAGACCCCGGCGGAGAGGTCGCCCGCCTCTCGTACCGATGTCGAGAATGCGGTGCGGATGATGGCCTGGGCCTGTTCCTCGACCACCGCGATGATGCGGTCCCACAGCACCTGGTTGCGCACGTTGGCGGCGACGGCGGGCGCTGTTTCGCGCGTGGCGTCGACGCGGTCCATGACGAGGTCGCCGAAGGCGTTGCGGGTGGCCGTGTATCCTTCCGGCAGGACGGTGCTGGTCTGGGGCTCGGTCAGGATGGCCGGCCCGGCGAGCATCTCGCTATCGCGCAGGCTCGCGCGCGGGCGGATCGCGGTGCCGACGGCCTCCGCTGCGCCGGGAAAGTGCACGGCGCGGCTTTCGTCGCCCGCGTCCGTGATCTCGTCCGCGGCAGCGATACGGCTGGCGTCGCCGCCGGATTCCGAAACGGTCGCGGACCAGGTGAGCACCTCCACCGCGAGGCCGGGCACCGTGCGGCCGTACTGGCGGCGGTATTCGGCCTCGAAAGCCTCGCGCAGGCCGTCGGCGTCGGCGTCGGTGAACGCGCGGTCGGCGAGCGCGATCTTCACCTCGTGGCCCTGTCCGACATAGCGCGCATAGGCGTGGCGGCGGATTTCCAGGTCGCCCGAAGGCGCACCGAGCCGCACGACGTCCGTCGCCTCCGCGATCATCTCGTCGAACACGGTATTGAGTGCGGCGGCCTCGAAGCGGTCGAGCCGCATGTACTGGCTGCGCACCACCTCGTAGGCCACGGGCGCCAGCAGGAAACCGACGGCGGAGCCGACGCCCGCATTGGCGGGCACGATCACCTTCGAAATCCCGAGTTTCTGGGCGACGCGAAGGGCATGGAGAGGCGCGCCGCCGCCGAAGGCGATCATGGTGCGCCCGGCGATCTCCATGCCGCGTTCCACCGCGTGGACGCGGGCGGCGCTGGCCATGTTCTCGTCGACGATCTCGACAATGGCGAGGGCCGCATCGGTGGCCTCCTGGCCGAGCGGTCCGCCGACATGGGTCTGCACCGCCCTCGTCGCCGCGGCAACATCAAGCGTCATGGCGCCGCCGGCAAACCGGTCCGGGTCGAAGCGCCCCATGAGTAGGTTCGCGTCGGTGATGGCGGGCCGCTCGCCGCCACGGCCGTAGCACGCCGGTCCCGGGTCGGCGCCCGCGCTTTCGGGTCCGACGCGGATGCGTCCCAGATTGTCCACGTGCGCGAGAGAACCGCCGCCCGCGCCGATCTCGACCATTTCGACCACGGGGATCTTCACCGGAAAGCCGCTGCCCTTCATGAAGCGGTGTGCGCGGTCGACCTCGAAGGTGCGGCTCAGCAACGGTTCGCCGTTGTCGATCATGCAGATCTTCGCCGTCGTGCCGCCCATGTCGAAGGAGACGACGCGGTCCTCGCCGAGGCTGCGGGCGATATGGGCGGCGAGGATGGCGCCGCCGGCGGGTCCGGATTCCACGAGCCGAACGGGATAACGCGCGGCGGTGTCGATGGTGACGAGGTTGCCGCCCGAGGTCATCAGCAGGCAGGGGCAGGTGATCCCTTCGGCCTCGAGCCGTTCGCGCAGGTCGTTGAGGTAGCGCTCCATGACAGGGCGCACATAGGCGTTCGCGCAGGTTGTCGTCTGGCGTTCGTATTCGCGAATCTCCGGGCAGACGTCGCTCGACAGCGAGATGGTGAGGCCGGGCAGGGCGGCGGACAGGATCTCTGCGATGCGCCGTTCATGCACCGGATTGGCATAGGCGTGGAGAAGGCCGACGGCGACGCTCTCGATGCCTTCCGAACGCAAGGTTCCGGCCAGCGCCTCGACCGCCGCCTCGTCGAGGGGGGTGCGGACGTTGCCCTTGTGATCGAGCCGTTCGGGAACGGTGAACCGCAGGTCCCGCGAGACCAGGGGCCGGGTCCGGTCGGCATTGATGTCGTACTGGTCGAAGCGGTTCTCGTAGGCAATCTCGATGGTGTCGCGGTGGCCTTGCGTGGCGATGAGGGCGGTGCGCGCGCCCTTGCGCTCGATGAGCGCGTTGGTGGCCAGGGTCGTGCCATGGACGATGAGCGTGATCTCGCCCGGTGTGACGCCGGCCGCGTTCAGGGCTTCGCGCAGGCCGGCCATGAACCCGTTGGCCGGGCGGGCCGGCGTGGTCAGCACCTTGGCCGTCGTCTGGACGCCGTCCTTCTCGAGGACCACGTCGGTGAAGGTCCCGCCGATATCGACGGCGAGGCGGCAGGGGGTGCGCGATGCGGGGGCGGACGCGGACATGGGTGGCGTTGACTCCGGTTCGGATCAGGGGGCGGGCGGGCGGCGGCGGCTGAGCGGCAGGCCGATGCGCGCGGGTGCCCGGGCGACTATTAGACCACTGGCGATGATGACGGCAATCCCCGCCCAGGCGATCATGTCGGGCAGGTTGCCGAAGATGGCGAAGCCGATGCCGACGGCGGCGACGATCTCGCCATAGGCGAAGGGCGCGAGCACGGGCGCAGGCGCTCTGGCGAACGCCATGAGGATGAGGCCGTGGCTGGCGGCGCTGGTGATCCCGAGCACGCCGAAGCGCCACAGCAGGTCCGTCGGCACGGGCTCCCAGAAAAAGGGTACGGCGAGGCTGAGCGTCGCGAGGCAGACGAAGGCGGTGTACGTGGACGTGATGACGGGGCTCGTGGTCAAGGCCAGCTGGCGGGTGAAGGCGAGATGGACGGCGAGCACCGTGCCGCAGATGAAGACCAGCAAGGCGTGGTAGTTGAAACTGGCCGGGTCGGGGCGCATGACGATGAGCACCCCTATGAAACCGCCTACGACGCCGAACCAGGCTGCCCGGGGCACTTTCTCGCCCAGCATCCAGGGCGACAGCAGGGTCAGCACGAACGGGTAGACGTAAAGGATGGCGATGGCGTCGGCGAAGCGCAGTTCCGCCACGCCCGCCGCGAAGGCCACGGTCGAGACGACGAGCAGCAGTGCGCGCACGATCTGGCGTGCGGGTGCGGGCGGCGTGAAGGTCGCGAGCCCGTGGCGGGCAAGCGCGATGGGCAGCATGATCGCGAAATAGGCGAGGTAGCGTCCCCAGACAATCTGGACCTCCGGCAGGTGGGGCGTGAGCGACTTCATCACCGCGCCGTTGAGCGCGGCCGTGCACAGCCCGACCAGCATGATGACGATGCCGGACAGTACCGTGTCCCGGCTTTCGGCGGTGGTGTCCGTCATGCGCTCACCTCGCCGCCGCCGGGGCCGAGCGGGGGCACGTGCCGGAACGGTCCCGGATGCGCCTTCCGGCGCTCCGGGAAACGAGGAGGTTCGCGTTCGCCGGACCTCCGGACCATATCCGGGAAACGGGCGGGTTCGCGTTTGCCGGACCTACGGGCCATATCCGGGGCACGGGACCGCACGTGTTTGCCGCAATCTCCGACCGCATGCGGGAACCGGGGTCGTATGTACCAGCCGAATTCCCGGACCTGATCCGGGATCCATCGATCCGACCGGCGCCGGCCTGCATTTCCAGGCGGCCTGCGAGACCGCGGCGTCCGGCCGGACTGCCGGTCCGGGACAGCGTGATCATCGGGCGTCCATGAGGCCGATGTCGGTGAGGATCTCGCGGATCCGGGCCTTCTGGCCGTCATCGAAGGGGAGCAGCGGCGCGCGGGGGTGGCCGGCGGGGCGGCCGAGCATGGTCATCGCCTCCTTGATGCCCATGTAGCCGCTGCCGACGCCGAATATGTGATAGGCCCGAACCATCTTGTAGTGCAGGTCCCGGGCACGTTCCGTGTCGCCGGCGACGGCCGCGTCCCAGAGGTCGACGGCCATGCGCCCGACCACCTGGGGGAACATGGCGACGACACCGTGCACCCCGATGGAGACGGCCGGCAGGAGAATGTCTTCCAGCCCGATGAAGACGCAGAGCTCCGGCCCGCAGGTCCGGATGAGGTCCATGGTGGTGTAGAGGTCCCAGGTCGTGTCCTTGATGGCGACGATGTTGTCGATCTCCATCAGGCTGGCGACGAGGGGCGCGTCGAGCACGCTGTTCACGTATTTCGGCGAGTTGTAGAGCATGACCGGCAGGCCGCCCTCGCCGGCGACCCGGCGGTAGAACTCGGTGATCTCGCGGGGTCCGAGCGGCACGTAGAGCGGGGTGAGCGCCAGCACCCCGTCGCAGCCGGCCTCGCGGGCGGCCACGGTCAGGCGGACCACGTCCTCGGTGCGAATGGCCGACGGACAGCCCAGGACCGGCACGCGCCCGGCAACCTGGTCGACCGCGAGGCGGAAGACGCGGGCGCGTTCGTCGTCGGACATGAGGAAGAACTCGCCGGTGCTGCCGGCCGCGATCACCCCGTGGCAGCCGGCGTCGATGACGAAGTCGACGACATCGCGATAGGCGGCCTCGTCGATGGCGCCGCCCGCGTCAAAAGGCGTGACGATGACGGCGAACGACCCGCGCCAGCCGATTTTCGGAGTGGTCATGGAAGATCCCTCGGACTGAGTTGCCCCCGATTTGAAACCGGAATCGTCGCCGATGTCGAGCTTTGTGATCGGCCTGTGCACGGTTGCAGTGTTCCGCGAATCCGCCGGCCGGCGCTCCGGGGTGCGGGCGGAGGCGTGTGGCTGGATTGCCGGGTCGAGCCCGGCAAAGACGGAGGGGTGGGCCAATGGTCTCCGAAATCCCGGACCTGATCCGGGATCCAGCGGCAGTCGCGGGGATCGCTGCGTGGCGCATGGATCCTGACTTTCGTCAGAAATGCGGAGGCTTGATAAAACCTGGGCCCTTGCCCGCCTTTCGCCTTGCGCGGGCTTGGTCCGCGTATCCAGCGGCGGACCGGGCGGGGGCGTGTGGCTGGATTGCCGGGTCAGGCCCGACAAAGACGGAGGGGGTGGTCTGCCGGGGGCAGGTCCGGCCAGAACGTAGGAGGGTATTCGTCGGCCCGTTTCCCGGAGATCCGCCGGGATCGTCCGGGACCATACCGAACCAAGGCTTCGATCCGGGCCGGCCCCGGATCTCGCGGGTGCTCGTCCGGGGAACGACTCCCCCTCGTTCCGGAAGACGAAATCCCGGATCTGATCCGGGATCCAGCGGCAGTCGCGGGGTCGCTGTGTGGCGCATGGATCCTGACTTTCGTCAGGAATGCGGAGGCTTGATAAAGCCTGCGTCCGGGCTTCGGATCCCAGCTTTGCGCGGGGCGGTTCAGTTGCCGAGTTTGGCGAGGATTTCCTCGGCCGTTTCGGCGCGGACGCTCGAGCGGGCGATCATTTCGCGGGCGACGGCGTCGATCTGGTTGCCCGTGGCCCCGGCGGCGATGGCGACGTTTTTGGCGTGGAGCGCCATGTGGCCGCGCTGGATGCCCTCGGTGGCGAGCGCCTTCATGGCGGAGAAGTTCTGGACCAGACCCACGGCGGCGATGATGCGGGCGAGCCGGTCGGCCGACGTGATGCCCATGATGTCGAGGCACATGCGCGCGGTGGGGTGGACCTTCGTCGCCCCGCCGACGATCCCCACGGGCATGGGCAGCTCGATCGAGCCCGCGAGGTTGCCGTCGCCGTCCGCCTCCCAGCGGGTGAGCGCGGAATACTGTCCCGACCGGGCCGCGTAGGCATGGGCACCGGCTTCCACCGCGCGGGTGTCGTTGCCGGTGGCGAGCACCACGGCGGAAATCCCGTTCATGATGCCCTTGTTGTGGGTGGCCGCCCGGTAGGGATCGGCGACGGCGAAGGCAGCGGCCCGCAGCATCCCGTCGCGCACCGCCTCGCCGCCGATGGACTCGACCGGCCAGATGGCACGGGCACGGGCGAGGCGGCGGTCGGCGAGGTTGGAGAGGATGCGCAGGCCAACCCGGCCTCCGGTCCAGCCCTCGACTTTCGGCGCCAGCGCCTCGGCCATGGTGTTGACGGCGTTGGCGCCCATGGCGTCCCGGGTGTCGACGATGAGATGGATCACCAGCATGGGCTCGCCCGCGTCGAGCACCCGGCCCTCGACACCGCGGAACCCGCCGCCGAGCTTCACCAGCATGGGGTCGAGGGCGTTGCAGATCCCGGCGATCTCGTCCTCGCGCTCGAGCACGGCGGCCCGGGCCGCAAAGGGGTTGGGGAGGCCCGTCACCTGGATCTGGGCGATCATGTTCGCCCCGCTGGTGCCGGTGAAGAAGCCGCCGGCTTCGCGGCACTGGCGCGCGCCGTTGCACACCGCGGCGATCACGGAAGACTCCTCCGTCGCCATGGGCACCAGCACGTCCGCGCCGTCGACGATCATGTTGGTGGCGATGCCGAGCGGCAGGTTGAACGTGCCGATGACGTTCTCGCTCAGGTGGTCCGCCGTTTCGCCAAGTGGATCGCTGGCCGCGAGGAAGGCGCGGGCGGTATCGGCGTCGAGGCCCGCAGCCTCACGGACCTTTTCGAACCGTTCGGTGCGCGCGAGGGTGTGGAAGCCCGGGATGCGGGAGTTGGTGGCTGGCATGGGAGAAGGCTCCGTGGGGTGGGTGAGGCAGACAGTTCGGCCGGACCGCGGGGCCCGTGCCCGTCCGGCGCGGCTCAGGATTCGACGTCGCGGGCGCCTTCCGATTCGGCGATGACGAGGAACTCGCCGTCCTCAAGCGGACGGTGGCGGGCGGCCCCGGCGCGCTGGCTTCGCGTGAGGATCCGGCCCACCTGTTCCGGGGTCGCCGTCAGGCCGTACTCCGTCAGTTTCTGGACCACGGCCCCGCTGTCGCTCCACTTGCCGATGACGAGATCCGCCGTCCGGCCGACGACCTCGGGCTCGAAGGGAAACGCGAAACGGCGGTGGCCGGCATCGGTGAACTCGCGGATCGCGCGCCATTGCTCGTAGCGGAAGGCGCCCTTGCCGGTGACCGGCTTGTAGTAGTCGACAGGCAGGCCGCTGATGGTTTCGACGAGCCGGCTGACCTCCGGCAGACGGTCGAGCTGCAGGCCCGAGTCGGCGCCGTAGATCATCTCGAGCGCGGCGGCGACGGATTCCATCGCGGCGTTTCCGGCGCGGTAGCCGATCCCGTTGACCGAGACCTGAAGCACGTCGGCGCCGCCCTCGTATCCGCCGAGAACGTTGGCGACGGCGAGGCCGAAATCGTTGTGGCAATGAACTTCGACCTTGAGGCCGGTGTGTTCCTTGAGATGGCCGACGAGATAACGCATGGCCGCGGGCCGGGCGATGCCCTGGCTGTCGACGACCGTGACGGCGCCCGCACCCTCCTTCTCCGCGGCCTGCGCGGCGGCGGTGAGGTGCCCGAGATCGGCGCGGGTCGATTCCGGCATGAAGAGGTTGACCTCGCAGCCCGCGGCGCGGGCGTTGCGCACTTCCTCGATCATCTTCTCCATCTGCGCACCGCGGTCGACCTTGAGGACGTGCTGCTGGAAATCCTCGCCGACGAAGTACCAGACCATGACGTGGCGGACGCCCATGTCGAGCGCCCGTTCGACGCGGCCCGGCTGCCAGGTGACCCAGAAATCCATGCCGAGGTCCCGGCGCATGATTTCCCGGATGACCTCCTGCCAGCCCGGCACGGTCAGGAATATCTCGGTGCGCCTGATGCCGAGACGGGCCAGCGCCTCGGCGATCTTCACCTTGTCCGCCGTCGTGAAGGCGAGGTCCGCGGACTCCTCGCCGTCGCGGATCGTCAGGTCATGCAGTTCGACCGCGTGGGGCGGCACCGCGATCGCCGGATCGCAGTTGTGCCGGCTGGTGGCCCAGCGTGGCCCGTCCCAGGGTTGGCTGTCCGTGCTGTCGGCGGGTGGCGTCATGGGGGCTCCTGCTCGCATTCCTTGAGGGGACCGAAACCGGGTTCGGCTTGCGTCGAAGACTATCCGGTTCGGAGCGTGCGACACACCCCGATTTCCGGCTGTCGAAACCGGAACGGGACAAGGGTCGCTACAGGGGCGCCAAAGGGAGGAGGGAATGCAAGGCCGGGCTGTCGTTCGCGCGACGCCGCCCGGAGGAACGGATCACCCGGCTTCAGGCGACGGCTCCGCCGCTGCATCTTCCGTCGGCCCGCGACGCTGACGGGCCCGCAGCCGCGCCACTTTCCTGAGGTTCGCCGCCTCGTCGAGTTCGTCCACGATCTCGGTGCCCAGCAGCGTCTCGAGCACGTCTTCCATGGTGACGAGCCCGGCCGTTCCGCCGTACTCGTCCTCGACCAGGGCGATATGGGCGTCGCGTTCCATGAGGAGGTCGAAGAGCGAGTCGAGGTCCGTCGACTCGGCCACGCGCAGGATATCGCGGGCGAACTCGGACACCGGCCGGTCCTTCTCGCCGCGAATGGCCGCGAAGAGCAGGTCGCGGGTCAGGACGAAGCCCTGGACATCGTCGATGGAGTCGCCGCTGACCAGCATGCGCGAAAACGGGAAGGAGTCCCGTCCCGCGACGGCGGACGTCACGGTCGCGTCGGCCGGCACGTGCTCGATCACCGTTCGCGGCGTCATCACCTCGTGGGCCTCGATTTCCGGCAGGCGGAACAGGTTGGCGACGACGCGGTTTTCGTCCTCCTCCACGACGCCCAGACGCTGGCCGGCGGTGGTCAGCGCCGTGATCTCCTCGCGAGAGATTTCCGTGTCGCCCCCGCCGCGCGTAAGAACCCGCGTGATCGCCTGGCTCATCCAGACGAGCGGCAGCTGCACGATGATCAGCCAGGGCAGCACCCGTACGGCGAACGGCGCCAGCGCACGCCAGTAGGTCGCCCCCAACGTCTTGGGGATGATTTCGGACAGCACGAGAATGCCGAGGGTCAGCAGGGCGGAAAACACGCCCACGCCAGCGTCGTCGAACACCAGCGCGGCCTGGGCGCCGGCGCCGGTCGCGCCCACGGTGTGCGCGATCGTGTTGAGCGAAAGGATCGCGGCGAGCGGGCGTTCGATATCGGCCCGCAAACCTCTCAGCTTGTCGGCAAGTTTCGGGCGCTCATCCTCGGCCGCCTCCACGAAGGACGGCGTGATCGACAGAAGCACCGCCTCGAGGATGGAACAGAGAAAGGACACGCCGATGGCGAGCAGCACGAAGAGAATCAGCAATGTCATGGCGCGGCCTTTCGTTCAGCGTCGTTCGGCGACGGAAGTCATACAGCGTCGTTCCGGTTTCATCCACCATGGCGGCAGGGGGCGGGCGTTTGCAATCCGGCGACCGGCTAAGGAGATCCGCGCCCGGCAGGCGGCGGGCCTGTCCTGAAGACAACGCCGACCCGCCGCGCACGTTCCCGGGCCTCGATGCTGACACATGCCTGCCTTCCGCTATCCTACACTGATCTTCGCGCCGGGTGGCTTTGGCAAGGGGTCAACGAGGCATCGACGACAGGACGCTCAACCAGGACGGCCGACCACACATGACCATCGACACCTACCTGCTTTATCTCGCCGCCCTCGCCGTGTTCTTCGCCACCCCGCCGGACACGAGCCAGCTGCTCATCATCTCCAACAGCGTGCGCCACGGGCTCAGGCGCAGCGGGTGGACGATCGCGGGGGACCTTTCGGCAAATATGTGCCAGATGACGGCGGCGGCGTTCGGGCTGGCCGCGGTGATCGGAACGTCGGCCACCGCGTTCCAGGCGGTCAAGTGGGCGGGCGTGGCCTATCTCGCGTGGATCGGGATGCAGCTCATCCTTCGGCCGGGAGGCGGCCGGGCTGTCGCCGCCGGCGGTCCGTCCCGGGTGGCCCTGTTCCGCCAGGGTTTCTTCACCTCGGCCGCCAATCCCTTTGCGGTCATGTTCTTTGCAGCGCTCTTCCCGCAATTCATCGATCCGGGTGCGCCCGTGCTGCCCCAGCTTGCCGTGCTGGGCGGAACCTATTTGATCGTGGACGGGCTCATTCTCGTCCTGTGGGGCTGGCTTGCCGCGCAGGCGGTGGGGCTGGTGCGCGGCGGATCGTTTCGCGCGGTCAACCGGGTCTGCGGCCTGATGATGATCGCGGCCGCCGCGCTGCTCGCGGTGAAGGACCCGGCGCCGCAGCGGTAGGCAGAACCGACCTGGACCGGCTCACCCGATCCGCTCCAGCAGATACTCCGCCCGCGCGATATGTTCCCGCGCGATCTCCAGCTTGCGCTTCAGGCGCTCCGCCCTGGCCTCGTCCCCGGTCTCCGCGATCTCGGCGGCGAGGGAGGCTTCCTTCTTGTGGAGCTTGTCGAGGACCTTGCGCACGTGGGACGGCTTGACCCTCGCCGCGTGGCCCTGTTCCAGGCGCTCGAAATAGTCGGCGACCTTGGCCGAAAGCTTCTTCAGGCCCATCGGTCTTTCCCGGTCGTGCAGCATGGCGAAGCGATGGTGGGCGTGTTTCGTGACATCTATTTGACATCCTCCCCGTGCCGGTCTCCGGTCCTGCCGCCGGCGGCACCGGCGTCCTCGAATTCCTCGTCCTCGAGTTGCAATATGCGTTCGACCTCGGCCATGGACGTGTCGCGTTCGGCGTAATAGCTGCGGGCCGCATCGACGAGCTGGCGCATGGCGCCGTATGCATAACCGGAATCGTTGAGGAACGATGTCGCGGCCGTCGCGCTCAGCTCGTTGCGCCGGATCATGCTTTCGAGCTCGCGCGTCGTGCTGCGGGCGTGTTCCTCGATCTGCGCACGTTCGTGGTCGAGCCAGAGCGTGCTGCGGTCCCGGGGATCCGCGTCCTCGAGATCGCGGATGCCGGCGATGATGCGCGCAATGCCGATACGCAGGGCGTCGTAGAGTTCGGTCACGCGGCCCTGCGGCCGGCTGGCATAACGAAGCACGTTCTTGCGCAAGTGCTTGACCGACTTTACCGCGCGCACGATGTCGCTGGAAACGTCGCGCAGGGCATAGACCTGTTCGGCGATATCGGCCGGCAGCCGCTTGTCTCCCACACGCGTGGTGAAGTCGACGATGGCCGAATAGAGCGTCTTGACGCGGCGTTCGTACTCCTCGTCGAGGTCGACGTCGATGGGCCTGCGGCTCCGCCGGACGGCGTCGCCGATATTGTCGGCGGCACGGAGTGTCTCGGGATGGATGTTGAGGCCGCGCAGGATGAGGTCCACCGCGTTGTCATGAAGGTGCCGGACCTCCTTGCGCAGCGCGGTCTCCAGGGTCTGCGGCAGCGCGTCGAGCGCGATGTTGAGATAGAGCGGACGGCTGACGTCGGGTTCGGGCTCCACGATCCGCCTTTCGAGAAACGCGATGAGGCGGCCGAACACGGGCATCATCAGCGTCACGCCGAGCATGTTGAAGATCGTGTGGAAAACGGCGAGCTTGAGCGTGTAGTCGTCCGACGCGATCCCGACCGCGTCGCTGACGAGGTCCACCGATTCGCGTAGCGGAAGGATGAGCGCCAGGGCCACGGCCGCGGTGCCGGTGTTGAAGATGAGATGGGCCAGGGCGAGCCGCTTGCCCTGGAAGTTGGAACTGAAGGCGCCGATGATGGCGGTGACCGTCGTGCCGATGTTCGCGCCGATGGCGAGCGCGAGCGCGTTTTCGTAGGTGATCTGTCCCGCGGCAAGGGCCGTGATGACAAGCACCATCGCCGCATGGCTCGACTGCATGACGACCGTCGCACCGGCCCCGATCAAGGTGTAGACGACAAGCCCGGCGAGGCCCGAAAGGGCGAAGCGCGCGAGGTCTATCTGGTCCTTGAAGGCGTCGAAACCCTCTTTCATGTAGTGGATGCCGAGGAAGAGGAATCCGATCCCGCCCAGCGCATAGCCGATGCCGCGCAAGGCCTTCGACCTCTGAAAGACGAGCACGATGCTGAGGGCGATCATCGGCATGGCGTAGGTGGCGAGCTCGACCTTGAGACCGAATCCGGCCACCAGCCACGCGCCGGTCGTGGTTCCGATGTTGGCGCCGAAGACAATGGCGATTCCGCTGTCGAGCGAAATCAGGCCCGCACCCAGGAACGAGATGGTGATGACCGAGACCAGCGAGCTCGATTGCAGAACCGTCGTCGTCGCCACGCCGAAGAGAAGCGCCCTCGGTGTCGTGCGGGTGGCATGTTCGAGCGTGCGCTCAAGCAGGCCGCCGCCGACGAGCTTGAACCCTTCCTCGAGCATCATCATGCCGAAGAGGAAGATCGCGACACCCGCCGCGATTTGCTGCGACTCCGGGCTGAGCCAGAAGGCGAAGACCAGCGCACCGATGGCGACGGGCAGGTAGAAGCGCTGCATCATGGCGGACAGGTCATGGCAGCAGCACTCCTCCTCCCAGGCAGCAAAGCGTCGTCCTCATGCGGTGTTCACGGTGCTCGTGATGTTGGGCCTGTTCGTCCCGGCCAAGTCCCCCATATCAAACCGAATCGGCACGCGGATCGTTGACCTGCATCAACCGGACATCTCCGGCGGACCATCGCGAACCGCGCGGGGCCGTGGTGACAGGATTGAACGTCGTCAAAGCGGCGGGGCGACAGACAGAAAGATATTGTCTCCCGTGGGCAATCGATCGCCGACCCAGTGCCGCCGGACCGTCAGGGCAGGGCGGGGGCGTCCCGCCGGACGTGGCGTTCCAGGCGTGCGGCGAGGTCGCCGAGATTGACAATTTCGCGGACGGGGAGATTTCGGGCATCGCCGTCTTCGGGCAGGGCCAGTTCTTCGCCGTTCCACGTCCATGCGTAGAGTACACGTCCGGCGCGGTCGCGG
Organism: Hyphomicrobiales bacterium; assembly: GCA_965227875.1. GTDB lineage: Bacteria > Pseudomonadota > Alphaproteobacteria > Rhizobiales > JAJFHC01. Next base: position 1,687,468 of record OZ245783.1, on the reverse strand, counting down.
ACGGGAACGCTGAAAAGCGTGTCTCCGGTGGATCTGCCGGCGGACGTCCTGCCGACAATGCGCACCTTACCCTCGGCGAGGGCGTTTTCGAGGGGGCACAGCACCGTCATGGGCGTTGGCCCGAAACGGTCTTGCCCGACCTCGTCGAGCGGGCGGTCGTGAAGGCGCGGCTCGAAGGCGATGGCGGGGGGATAGGCATGCGGCACGAGCAAAACGCGGCCATAGACATAGCCGGCGTCGAGCGCCACCTCCACGACATCGCCCGCCGCTATCCTCACAGCGAGAAGCTTTCTCTGGTGGAAGCGTAGAAAAGCTCGTCGACCGAGAGCTGCCGTGTGCTCAAGCCTTGAGCGTGATGATGGCGGAGGAAATAGTCGAGGGTCGTGCGGTTGGCGTCCACGCCGTAGGACCACAGGTCGTCGGACAGTGTCCGGGCGATGGCCAGGACGTCCTCCACGAACGGCATGGTCACCTTGGTGGCCGACGTGTCGGAGAGAGCGGCCTGGGCCATGGCCTTGGCCTCCGAAAAGGCCTTGTAGAGGGCATTGGGCAGCCACGGGTGCTGCTCGACGAGGGACCTGCGGACCCCCAGCACGTGCATGATCGGAAACATGCCGGTCCTTTCGTGCCAGCCGCGTGCGGCCGCAAGCCCGTCGTGCCAGAGCCGCCGGACCCGGGGGTGCCCCTCCTGGAAACAACGCGGCGCGCGGGGCCCGACGAAACCGTCGATTTCGCCGTCGGCGAGCATGCCGTTGAGCGTCGCGCCGTCCGGCGCCTGTTTCATGGTGACATCGTCGGGAAGGGTGAGCTTCATCTTTTCGGGACGGCCGGGCGTGTCCATGCCGCCGCGGATCCAGACGATGTCGGAGGGCTCGACGCCCTCATCGGAAAGAATGGCGCGTACCCAGACGTTGGCCGTGAGCTGGTACTCGGCGATCCCGATGCGCCGGCCCTTGAGATCGTCCGGCCCTTCGATGCCCCGGTCGTCGCGCACATAGACCGACGAATGCCGGAAGGCCCTGCTCAGGAACACCGGCGCCGCGATATAGGGCGGATCGTCCCGTGTCAGGGACACGCAATAGGAGCTGAGCGAGAGTTCTGTGACGTCGCAGGTCGCGTGACGGAAGGCGTTGAAGAACATCTCTTCCGGGGATTGAAGCAGCGTGACGGGTTCGACCCCGTCGATCCGGACGCGTCCGTCATGGATCGGACGGGTCCTGTCGTAATCGCCCATGGCGATGGACACACGAAGAGGCGTCATGTCGGCATCCTTTGATGGTTGAGGGGAACGGTTGCGCCGCTTGCGCTGCTCGCCAGCAGGGCATGGCAGATTTCGAGGGACGCCCTGCCCCAGTACCCGTCCTGCAGCGGACGCGGACCGCCGCGCAACGCGGCATGGAGCGCATCGAACACTTCGGCCCGCGCCGTGCGGAAAGGTGCCGTATGAAAGGTACGTTCCGTGTCACTCGAAAGCTCTACGCCGTACGGTGTAAGCCGCAGGTCTCCGCTCTCGCCGAAAACGATCACCTGGCCGAAATGCTCGTGGGTGTGCGCCTGCGGGCACTCGGCAAGCGTGGTGAAAGACCGTGCGCGTTTCGCCGCCGCTTCGTCTTCCGCGACAGAGAGCGCCCGGCGCGTGCCGCCGTGGTCATCGGTCTTGGCCACCCCCAATTCGGAGACATTCTCCATCAGGCGGTCGCCGTCGAAATGGGCATGGCCGGAATAGGTCAGGCTGGCGTGAAGGCCGGAATCGAAATCGATCAGCATGGTGTAGGCGCCTTCCGTCGGCCGGTCGGGATCCCAGGGGCCGCCCGTGCGCGCCGTGACCGAAGTCGCGGGAACACCCGCCAGCCGGCGGACCACGTCGACCTGGTGCACGGCCTGGCTGAACACGACCCCGCCGCCCTCGTCGGTGTCGAGCTCCTCGGCGCGCCGGGGCCGGTAGAGAAAGTCGGTGGCGTAGAGAGCGTGGATCATGCGCGCCCGGCCGATGGCGCCGTGGGCGATCATCCGGCTTGCGAGCGCCACGGGTGCATCGAAGCTGTGGCTCGGGCCGACCAGCAGTGTAAGGCCCGCGCTCTCGGCGCGGGCGATCATGGCGCCGGCATCCTCGAGGCCGACGGTCATCGGCTTTTCCACCAGGACATGCTTGCCTCTGGAGAACGCCAGTTCCGCATGGTCTCGATGCATCCCGTGGGGTGTCGAGATGTAGACCGCCTCGACCTCATCGTCGGCACACAGGGCTTCGACGGTGTCGAAGCCGCGGCCGGAAAAGGCCGCCTCGAAGGCCGCCCGGCTTTCCGCGCGCGGCGCGGCGGCCGCCACCAGGCGGATGCCGGGATGGGCGGCAATCGCCGGTGCGGTGAGCGCAAAGGCACGGCCGAGGCCGACGGCGCCAAGGCGCACGGGATCAGAGATCGAGGACAAGGCGGTCACCCATGGCGCGCGACACGCAGATCATGATCCGGCTGTCGCGTTCGTCATCCATCAGGACCATGTCCCGGTGGTCCACCTCGCCCTCAAGATAGCTGCACTTGCATGTGCCGCAGGTGCCGCTTTCACATGAACTGGATGTTGCGTGGCCTCCATCGCGCAGGGCTTCGAGGATGCTCCGGTCGGCCGGCACGGTGACTTCCGTGCCGGTCCGCGCCATGACCACCGTGAAGGCCCGGTCATCGGCACGGACAACGTCGACCGGCTTGAAGTCCTCGAAATGGATGCGCCCTTCCGGCCAGTGGCCGGTCACGCCCCTGACCTCTTCCATGAGCCCCGCAGGTCCGCAGCAGTAGACGTGCTCAGCCGTCGGTTCGGCAAAGGCGTCCCAGAAATCGAAGGCCCGGTCCGGGTCGCCCTCGTCGTGGTGCAGCACCATGCTTTCGCCACACAGCGCCTCCAGTTCTTCCGCATAGGCGGTTTCAGCCCGCGAGCGGGTGCAGTAGATGAGCCGGAAGGGCCGGCCGGCGGCCGACAGCGCCTGCGCCATGGCATGAATGGGCGTCACGCCGATGCCGCCCGCAACCAGGCAAACCGGTCCCTTGTCGTTGAGCGGGAAATCGTTCTTCGGGTCTTCCGCCGGCAGGACGGTGCCTTCTTCGGTTTCGTCATGCATGGACGCCGACCCGCCGCGGGACTCCGCCTCGCGCTTGACCGCGATCGTGTAGCTGCCGGGGCTCGCGTCCGGGTGCACCAGCGAATACCGCCGCATCGCTCCCGACGGTGTCTGGACCGTGATATGCGCACCGGGCTCGGCGGCCGGCAACGAACCGCCGCCTTCGGGCACCAGCGTGAGCTCGGCAATGGCGGGCGTGAGCGCTCGTTTCCGGGCAACTCTGAGACGCATGAGACTGGCGGTTCCTTCAGGCATCCAGCAAAATTAGATTACTAATTTTCGTTGTCAACGATTGGCTGCTACGCTACCAATCAAACCAGCAAATACGAGGTTTCGCCATGCTCACACCGGAAGAAAACGCCATTCTGACCGAGGTAGGGCCGGGCACGCCCATGGGCGACCTGATGCGCTGCCACTGGACGCCGGTCTGCCTCAGCGAAGAAGTCGCCGAGCCGGACGGCGCTCCGGTCCTGATCGAAGTGCTGGGCGTGCGCCTTGTGGCATTCCGCGACACGGACGGCCGCCTGGGCCTTCTCGACGAGCGTTGCCCGCACCGGCTGGCCTCCCTTGTCCTGGGGCGAAACGAGGACTGCGGCCTGCGATGCCTCTACCACGGCTGGAAGTTCGATGTGACCGGCAAGGTCGTCGCCATGTCCTCGGAACCCGAAGGCAGCCCGCTCATGAGCAAGGTGCGCCACAGGGCCTATCCGACCGAGGAATGGGGCGGGTTCGTCTGGGCATGGCTCGGCGACGACGAGAACAAGGTCCGGCCGTTTCAGCCGCCGGCATTCGCGCCGACGGGCAAAGAACGGGTCTCAATCCTCAAGATCCGGGTGCCGGCCAACTGGGCGCAGATCACCGAAGGCCAGATCGATTCCGCGCACTCGTCCTCGCTGCACTCCTCGGACATGGTGCCGGCGCGCGTGGAGGGGGCGGCCGCCGACGACAAGTCCTGGTACCGGCCGTCGACCGACAAGTCACCGCGCATGCAGACGCAGACGACGTCCTACGGGTTTCACTACGCGGCCATCCGGCGTCCGATCAAGAACGCGGCGACCCACAGTTATGTGCGTGTGACCGAGTATATCGCGCCTTATGTCTCGCTGATTCCGCCGAACAGTTCCTACAATGTCGCCACCGTCATCGTGCCCGTGGACGATGAAACGTCGATGTTCCACTTCATCGCGTGGGGCAATCCGGAGTCCACGCCGGACACGGAAACCTGGCGCAGTTTCGCGCATGCCGTGCCGGGCGAGGATCTCGATCCGCTCACGTGGCTGACCTACGGCAACATGGACAACCGGTTCCGGCAGAACCGCGATCGCATGAAGGACGGCAACTTCACCGGCATCGAGGGCATCCCCAACCAGGACATCGCGATGTGGGTCTCCATGGGGAGGATCGTCGACCGCACCCACGACATTCTCGGCGCATCGGACATTGCCATCGTCGAGTTCCGGCGCCTGATGGTCGATGCGGCCATGCGCGTCGCCGCCGGCGGAGAGGCCATCGGCACAGACCCCGAGATCGATCACGCCGCCATAGCGTCTTTCGAGGGCGTGGTGTCGAAGGAAACCGACTGGCGTGAATTGTCGGGGCCGAAAGTGATTGCTGCCGAATGATCGTCGGGAAGACCCCTGGCGGGGTCAGCCCGGTGTCCCGTCATCGTTCGTGAGGTTGTCGTAGAGCCTGAGAAGACTGTCGCGCAGTGCCGACTGTTCCGCGGTCGTCAGCCCCTGTCGGGCGAGGTCGTTTACTTCCTCGGCAAGCGGTTCGAGCACGTGCTGCAGCCGCCGGCCTTCCTCGGACAGCCGCACAACCCGTCTCGGTTTTCCCGCAACGACTGGCTTGAGCTCGACGAGCCCCGCCGCCTCCATGCGCTTGACGACCGCATGCGTCGTCGGTCCGGTGAGCCCGACGCGGTCGCTGAGCGTGCGCTGCGAGAGACCGTCTTCCGCCCACAACACCCGCAGATAGACCCAGAAGCCGAAACCGACCCCATGCGCCGCAAGCCGGCGCTCGAGGGACGTCTGAAAGGCCCGCGCGACCCCGCGAACGATGTGTGCGATGCGCTCGTCGGCAAGGTCCGGTGCGGCGATCCCCGGCTGACCTCTCGCCCGTCCGGTCATGTCAGACCGGCACCGGCATCGGACGCCCAGAGATTCCACGCCCGGTCCACCTGTCCGCTATTGGTCTCGGTCGTCGCCGCCGCTTCGCCTTCGGTCAGGAACGTGATGTCTCCCAGAGACTGCGCCCGCATCTGCAGTTCCGCGTTGAGCTGCGTATAGACTGCGCGGAAGACAGCGAGCTTGAGCGACGGTCCTACCACGGTCGCGCCGTGGCCGCGCATCAGGACGACCGGCGCCGCGCCAAGGCTCCGGGCCAGCGCCACACCCAGTTCCGGGCTGGAAATCAGAAGGTCGGTCGCATCGCCGGCAACGTCCCGGATCTCGAAAACGGGGACGTCCGAGCCCAGGAAACCGCTCATATGCCAGAGGGCCCTGAGCGCGGCACCCTTCGCCACGCCGAAAGGCACGACCGCATGGGCGTGGCTGTGGACGACGGCGATAACGTCGGGCCGGGCCCGGTAGATCTCGCTGTGGATAAACCGCTCGAGATAGATCCGCCGACCCTCAGCGTTGACCGGATGGCCGTCCAGGTCGAATTCGACGATGTCTGACGTGCGCACCTGGGCGGGGGCAAGGTTGCGGGACAGGAGGAACCGGTCATCCGCCTTGTCGTGGCGCACGCTTACATGGCCGAAACCATCCACGACACCATGGTTGAACAGGATACGGTTCGCGACGGCCAGGTCGGCAAGCAACTGGCTGTCCGGAGCGCCCGCCGACACCCCGCGGTCGGCGATGCCTGACTGTCCGGCACTTGCTGTGTGATCATGGGTGCTCATGTTGGCCTGCCTTCCTTCAAACCCCGGTCAAAGCCCGATTGACATCGGTTCGACGTAGGGGCTAGCGTAAACTTAGTGATCTAAGTTTTTGCACAACGGCGCTCACCGACCAAACAAAAACGGCGGGTTCGCATGATCACCGGCAATACATCCGCCTAGCGATGTCCAGGGAGGACCCAGTCATGAATTCGATCCGGAAACTTGCTGTCGGCGCTGCATTTGCCGGACTGCTCGCCACATCCACGATGTCGGCCCAGGCCGATTACAATCTCACGCTATGCGGTGCAAGCCCGGGCGGCCTGTGGTCGCTTCTCGGCGCGGGTGTCGATGCAGCGCTCAAGGAAGCCCGGCCCGGCTCGACCGTGACCTATCAGACCTCCGGCGGGGGCTATGCCAACGTCGCGCTGATCGACCAGAAGAAGTGCGAACTGGCCATCGTGCATGATGCGGAGGCGAAGGCCGCCGTCGCCGGCGAGGATCCGTTCAAGGCCCCCGTCGACAGCCTGCGCACGGTCGCGGTGCTGTACACCTGGGCGCCCATGCAGATGCTGATCCGCAAGGATTACGCGGAAGAGCACGGCATCACCTCCCTGGAAGACATCGCGTCGAAGAAACTGCCCATCAACATCCTGCTCAACAGGCGCGGGAACGTGGCGAGTGGTGTCGGTGCGTCGATGCTGACCGCGGCCGGCGCGTCGCCGGACATGATCAAGGAGTGGGGCGGCAACGTCACCTTCGCCGCCTCCAAGGAACAGGGTGAACTGATGCGCGACCGGCGCGCCGACGCCCTTCTCAATTCGCTGTTCGTCAACCACCGCTCGATTCGCCAGCTGGCGTCCGCGCTCGAACTGAAACTGCTGCCCGTCAGCGATGCCACGGCAGACACGGTCACCAAGGAATGGTCCATCGGCAAGTACACGATCCCGGCCGGGGCTTACGATTTCGCGCCCGCCGACACGCCGACCATCACGCTTTCGGCGCAGCTTTTCGTGCACAAGGACGCCGACGAGAAAATGGTCACCGACCTGACGACCGCCCTGGTCGAGCAGGTTGCGAAGGTGCAGGGCGTGCACAAGGCCATGGCGCCGCTCGATGCCAAGCTGATGGCGAGCGCCAGTGCCGTGCCATACCATCCGGCCGCCGAGGCGGTCTACAAGGCCAAGGGTCTGCGGTAGGTCCCGCCCGACCCTTCGTACCTCCAGAGAACCGGCCCGGCTGCGAAAGCCGGGTCTTTTCATAAAGGCGGCCCGACGCACGTGTCTCTTTTCGCGCTCGCATTCGATACCGGAACCCGGCGCAAGCCCGACGACGCAACCGGCGTCTTCGTCAAGGCTTGCGCCGCGGCGGCAACCGTCTGGACCGTCTATGCCGCCGGCTGGTCGCAGATGGATGCACTGCTGCTGACCATCATCTTTCTCAGCATCATGCTGGTGCTGACATTTCTCCTCATCGGGCCGGGGCCGAATTCGCCCACGAACACCGTTCCGGTCCACGACTGGCTGCTCGCGGCAGCGTCTGCCGCGACCGGGTGCTACTTCATCTATCACGCGGAGGAAATCGCCCAGCGCATCACGTTGCTCGACGAACTGTCGACGACGGACATGCTGGTGGCCGGTGCGATCGTCGTGCTCAGTCTGGAAGCCATGCGCCGGACCGTGGGACTCGGCCTGACCCTGATCGTCATGCTGTTCATGGTGTACAATCTTTTCGGCGACCTCCTGTCCGGGCCGCTTTCCCACGGGCTGATCACCGTCCCGCACTTCCTCGACATCATGGTCTTCACCACCGACGGGCTCTTCGGCGTGCCGTTGCGCGTGGCGGCGACCTACGCCTTCCTGTTCGTCCTGTTCGGCACGACGCTGGCCAAGACGGGCGGGGCGGAATTCTTCTTCGACCTTGCCGCCTCGCTGACGGGGCGCAGCAAGGGCGGTCCGGCCAAGATCGCCGTCATTTCGTCTGGTCTCTACGGAACGATCTCCGGCAGTCCGACCTCCGACGTGGTGACCACCGGCTCGGTGACCATCCCGATCATGAAGCGGATCGGCTACCGTCCGGCCTTCGCCGGAGGGGTGGAGGTGGCGGCGTCGACCGGTGGCAGCCTGGTGCCCCCGGTCATGGGGGCGGCCGCGTTCATCATGGCCGAGTACACCGGGATCGCCTATGTCGACATCGCCTTCGCAGCGCTCATCCCCGCACTGCTTTATTACCTGCCGATCTATCTCCAGGTCCATCTGACGGCCGATCGCGAAAATCTCCAGGGTCTGAGCGGAGATCAGCTGCGTCCGCTCCTGCAAACCCTCAAGGACGGCGGCCTGTTCCTGTTGCCCCTCGTGGCGATCACCTGGGCGCTGCTGGATGGCTATACGCCGACCTACTCCGCCATCTACGGGACAATTGCGGTCATCGGCGTTGCCATGCTCCGGAAGAAGACGCGCATCACGCCGAGCGTGGCCTTCGATATCCTGCACGAGACGAGCACCAAGATGGTGGCGGTGGCCGGCGCCTGCGCCGCGGCCGGCCTCGTCATCGGCGGCATTACGATGACGGGGCTCGCGTCCAAGTTCAGTCACCTGGTGTTCCTGCTCTCCGACGAAAACGTGGTCATTTCCCTTCTCCTTGCGGCAGGGCTGACCGTCCTGCTCGGGCTCGGAATGCCGACACCCAGTGCGTATATCCTCGCGGCCGTACTGGTGTCTCCGGTCATGACCAACCTGCAGATCGACCCCATGGCCGGTCACCTGTTCCTGCTCTATTTTGCGGTGATGTCGGCGCTGACGCCGCCCGTTGCCGTGGCCGCGTATGCGGCCAGCGCCATAGCCGAGGAAAATCCGCTGCGCATCGCGCTCGTCGCCGTGCGTATCGCACTGGCCGCGTTCCTCCTGCCGTTCGCGTTCATCTTCGACCCGGCGCTGCTGCTGAACGGCAGCATGTTCGAAATCGTCTCGGCGACCGCGCTGGCGGCGGCGGGCCTCGCCCTGATCGTCATCGCCATGGAGGGGTATGTGCGCGTTCCTCTCGGCACGGCGACCAGGCTTGCCGTGCTCGTCATGGGCCTTGCCCTGCTCTTCGCCCGCCCAGCCGCGCTCAATCTGATGTGAGACACCGATTGCGCCGCGCGGCACCTCGCCAAGATTCTTGACGGCCGACGGCAGCCGGTCCGATAGTTCCCGACCCATGGCCACACACACGTTCTTCTGCATCGACGGGCATACGCTGGGCTCGCCCGTGCGTCTCGTCACCGGCGGTGCGCCGCGGCTCGAGGGCGCGGACCAGAGCGCGCGGCGGGCGCATTTCATGGCCGAGTTCGACTGGATCCGTCGGGCGCTCATGTACGAGCCGCGCGGCCACGACGCCATGTCGGGCGCGATCCTGATGCCGCCGACGCGCGACGACTGCGACGCCGCCGTCCTCTTCATCGAAACCTCGGGCTGCCTGCCCATGTGCGGGCACGGCACGATCGGCACGATCACCTTCGCGATCGAACACGGCCACATCACGCCGGCCACGCCCGGGATCGTGCGCCTCGAGGCGCCGGCGGGCGTGGTCGAGGCACGCTACCGGCGCGACGACGCCGGACGGATCGCGGCGGTCGAGATCACCAATGTGCCGTCCTTTCTGCTGGTGCGCGACCATGCGTTCGAGAGCCGGCATTTCGGACGGCTCAAGGTCGATGTCGCCTATGGCGGCAATTTCTATCCCATTCTCGAGGCCCAGGAGAACTACCGCGACATGGCCGACCTGTCGGTGGCGGAGATCCTGGCGCTCGGGCGAGAGCTGCGCGACCAGCTCAACGACGAGATAGAGGCCGTCCATCCCGACGACCCGACGATCCGCGGCTTCATGCATTTCATGTGGACCGGCGCGGCCACCGTCGACGGGGCCGACGGGCGCAACGCCGTCATCTACGGCGAGACCGGCATCGACCGCTCGCCCTGCGGCACGGGGACGTCGGCCCGGGTCGCCCAGCGCGTCGCCCGGGGCCTGCTCGACGTCGGCGAGGCCTTCGTGCACGAAAGCATCCTCGGCGGGCTCTTCACCGGGCGGGCGGTTTCGCGCACGACGGTCGGCAGGTTCGATGCGGTCGTGCCCACGGTCGAGGGCCGCGCCTTCGTCACCGGATTCAACACGATCTTCGTCGACGACCGCGACCCGTTCGTCCACGGATTTCGCCTGGTATGACGGCCGTTGTCGTCATCGGGGCGGGTGTCGTCGGCATGAGCTGCGCCTGGCATCTGGCCCGGCGCGGGGCGGACGTGACCGTGGTCGACCCGCTGGGCCCGGGGGAAGGCTGCTCCTTCGGCAATATCGGCGGGGTGGCGGTGACGGAGGTGGCGCCCGGTTCGCTGCCGGGCCTGTGGTCGAAGGCGCCGGGGTGGCTGCTCGACCCGAAAGGCCCGCTCGCCGTGCGCTGGTCGCACCTGCCGAGGCTCGCGCCATGGCTCGTGCGGTTCCTGCTTGCCGGACGACGATCGAGGGTCGAGGAGATCGCGCGGGACCTGGGCCGCCTGCTTGTCCATGCGCACGAGGATTTCGCCGGCCTTCTGGCGCAGGTAGGCCGGTCCGAACTGCTGGGCGACCGCGACTGCATCGCGGTCTACGACACGGCGGCGGAGATGGCCGCCGACGCCTACGCCTACGATCTCAGGGCGCGCAACGGATTCCCCTGCCGCACGGTGAGCGCGGGCGAACTGGTCGAATTGGAGCCCGCCATCGCGCCGGACCTCGCCGGCGGCCGGGTCTACGAGGGGTGGCACAACGTGTCCGACCCCCATGCGGTCGTTCTGGCCATCGCCGAGGATTATACGCGCCACGGCGGGACCGTCCGGCGCGGTGAGGCGGCCGGGTTCGTGCGCGACGGCGCGCGGGTGACGGCCGTCGTCCTGGCGAACGGCGAACGGATCGCGGCCGATCACGTGGTGGTGGCGGCGGGCGCCTGGTCGCACCGCCTGGCGCGCCTTCTGGGCGACCGGGTGCCGCTGGAATCCGAGCGCGGCTATCACACCATGCTCCCGGAACCGGGGGTGGAGGTGACCCGTAGCCTCATCTATGCCCCCCAGGGCTTCGGCCTGACACCCATGTCGGCGGGCCTGCGCGTCGGCGGCTCCGTGGAACTCGCGGGGCTCGATGCCGCGCCGGACTATGCCCGTGCCGACGTACTGGTCGAGAAGGCGCGCCGGCTCCTGCCCGGGCTCGACACGACGCGGGGGCCGCGCTGGGCCGGTCACCGCCCGGCCACGCCCGATTCCATGCCCGTCATCGGACGTGCCGGTGACGTCGCCAATGTCGCCTACGCCTTCGGCCACGGCCATCTCGGCCTCACCCTCGGCCCGCTCACCGGCCGCCTTGTCGCGGAACTGATCGTGGCCGGCAAGCCTTCCATCGACCTCACCGCCTTCTCCGCCACCCGCTTCTGACCGCGGCCCCGGGACTTCGGGGTGGCTGGGTACGAGTGCTGCGGCGCGCGCACCGTTTCCCGGACATCCGCCAGGATGATCCGGGACCGTCCCACGCACCGGCCTCGGCCCGGAACGCCCCCGGCTCGCGCCTGCGCGCGTCCGGGGAACGTGGGGGAGGCGAGGCCTTGGGCCCGAGACGGGGTCCAGTCCCAGGTGTCCGCGGAACGAACGAGGTCCGAATCCCCGGGCTTGACCCGGGGTCCAGACGAGGGTGCGAGGATAGCTGCCCGGCCATTGGGTCCCGGGTCGGTGCCCGGGACTTCGGGGTGGCTGGGTACGAGTGCTGCGGCGCGCGCACCGTTTCCCGGACATCCGCCAGGATGATCCGGGACCGTCCCGCGCACCGATCTTGGTCCGGAACGCCTCCGGCTCGCGCCTGCGCGCGTCCGGGGAACGTGCGGGAGGCGAGGCCTTGGGCCCGAGCCGGGGTCCAGCCGGGGGTTTTCGCGGAGCGAACGAGGTCCGAATCCCCGGGCTCGACCCGGGGTCCAGATGGGCGCGGGGGTGCAGGGGGTAACTGCCCGGCCATTGGGTCCCGGGTCGGTGCCCGGGACTTCGGGGTGGCTGGGTGCGAGTGCTGCGGTGTGCGCACCGTTTCCCGGACATACGCCGGGATGATCCGGGACCGTCCCACGCACCGGCCTTGGCCCGGAACACCCCCGGCTCGCGCCTGCGCGTCCGGGGGACGAACGGGGGGTGAACCCCCGGGCCCCGACCCGGGGGTCAGGCGTAGATGTAGCCGCCGGAGACGATGATGTTTTCGCCGGTCATGTAGGTGTTGCGGGGGCCGCCGGCCATGATGACCCATTCGGCGATTTCCTCGGGCGTCGCGGCGCGGCCGAGGGGGTTGGCGGCGGCGAGTTCGCCGAGGAAGCCGGCGGCCTTCGCCTTCTCCGTGGCCATGCCGGCGGGGGCGACGGAATTGACGAGGATGCCTGCGGAGGCGAACTCGTGGGCGAACGAGCGCGTCAGGCTCACAACGGCGGCCTTGGTGGCGGCGTAATGGGCGTTCTGGGGATGGGCCTTGAAGGCGTCGACGGAGGTGATGTTGACGATCCGCCCGCGCACGCCGTCGGCCGCCTCGCGATTGCGCATGTGGCGCACGGCGGCGACCATCATGTGGTAGGTGCCCTTGACGTTGACCGCGTTCGAGGCGTCCCAGTCGTCGTCGCCGATCTCGAGCAGGGGCAGGCGCGGATAGATGGCTGCGCAGTTGACCAGCGTGTCGACGCGGCCCAGTCCGCCGAGGATCTCGTCGAAGGCCGCCGCGGCCTGCGGTCGGGTCGAGATGTCGCCGCGGGCCACGGTGGTGACGAGACCCGCCGCCCGGGCCGGAGCGAGCGCGTCTTCGGCGGCGTCGGCGTTCATGTCGATGATGCCGATCGCGCGCGCACCGTCCGCCGCCGCGGCGCGGACGATCGCTGCGCCGAGGCCCGCCCCTCCGCCAACGATGACCGTGGAAAGGCCCTTCATGGGGCGGTCCTCCGGTCGCGGTCATTCCCGGTGAAGGCGGGGCAGGGCGGGAGATGGGGCATGACGGTGTTCCGGTGTGGCGCGGCGCGGCCGGGGTTGCGGTCGATCACGGCGTCGAGATCGTCCCGACTGTCCCGCAGAACGCCCGCGGGCGCAAGCCGTGCGGGGATGCAAATGTCGCAATCCGAACAATGGATGGCGGTTCCCGACGCAGGCCGGGGAAAGCGCTTGACAGGTTCGGGACCGGTTTCGAAGAATTGCCCGGAAGAGGCGCGCTCGCACGCGCCGTGAACAGTCGGGGTGGATCCCATGGGCAGACGATTGCCTCCATTCGCGGCCGTGAAAGCCTTCGAAGCTGCGGCCCGCTATTGCAACTTCCAGCAGGCTGCCGAAGAGTTGCGCATCTCGCCGTCCGCCGTCAGCCACCAGATCAAGGCGCTGGAGGATTTCGTCGGCATGGCGCTCTTCTTCCGCAACAACAACCGCCTCACGCTGACCGCCGAGGGGGCCGCCTATCGCGGCGACCTCGAAAAGGCGCTGGACATGATCGAGGCGTCCACCGGGGCGATCATGCGGCCGCGCGGCCACGCGGAGCTGACCATCAGTCTCGTCGCCCCGCTGGCCGAACTCTGGCTCATTCCGCGGCTGGGCGCCTTCCACAAGGCGCACCCGCATGTCTCCGTGCGCCTGGCGTCGCGGACAAGCAAGTGCCACGAGGCGACGCCCGACGGCGTCGATCTCGCGATCCAGTACACCAACGCGTCGGAGCTGAGGGAGAACGCCCGGTCTGCCTTCCTGTTCGCGGAGACCATCGTGCCGGTCTGCTCGCCGAACTATCTCGCCGCCAACGGACCGATCCGCAGCGCGGCGGGCCTCATCGAGCAGACGCTGATCTACTGCAACTGGGAGCGGGACGAATGGCCGGCCTGGGTCGGCGATGCGGGCATGTCGCTGCGCAACGTGCGCAGCTGGCTCGAACTCGACACCCGCGCCCAGGCGCTGCAGGCGGCCAAGGAAGGGCTGGGCATCGCCATGGGACGGCATCCCTATATCGACGATGCGCTGGCGACCGGCCAGCTGGTCGCGCCGCTCGACCGCCCGGTGAGCACGGGGCTGGCCTATTTCCTCGTGGCGTCGGAGCGCTCCGAAGGGTTCGAAGGGGTGCGCCAGTTCCGCGAGTGGCTGTTGTCGGTCTGCCCGTCGGACACCGTCCGGCAGGTGGCCTGAAGGGTCACCCGCCGACGGAGACTTCCGGTGTGCCCGCGTCGGCGATCGCGTAGTCGACGGTTGCGCCCACGTGAGTCCGGAGGAGTTCGGCCAGCTCCGCGCAGGCTGCGTCCACGTCGGCCGCGCCCATGGCCTGCACCGTGAGCACGGCGTTGCTGGTCGCCGTGGTCACCGGGCTGCGGGCGTCCTGGTACCAGTTCCATCGACGACACAGGACCTTGGTCGCATCGGCATAGACCACCTCGCCGGCCTTTGGCGGGTCGTTCTGCGGATCCTGCGCACCCAGCGGCAGGAAGGTGTCGCCGTCGCGGGAATAACGGAAGGCGAGGGGGCCGTCCACGCGGTCGAGATCGTCCGCGCCCACCGGCACCAGCCGGTTGACGGAGAGCAGGTTGTAGGTGTCGACCAGCGCGTTGATGCGGGGCAGGCCGCGTCCGGAGGTGATCGAGCGCACCAGCCGTTCCACGGAGGACCGGTAGCTCGTTTTCTTGATGCCGAAGGCGCGATAGGCGCGCCGCCAGTCATGGAGTTCTGGGATGGAGGGGATGTCGCGGCCGCCGAGGTCCGCGGTCACGCGGGCTTCGGCTTCCGCGATCGCCGCGTCGAGGGCGGCGGGGCGGTCGTCCGCGATCCGGAGGCCTGAAGCGATCACGAGGCCGACGCGGTAGTCCGGGAAGTCGTTCGCGATATCGGCGATGGTGAGGCGCATGGGCGGGCTCCGGCGGTGGTCGTGTCTGTCGGGCCCTCTCTATACCGGCCCCTCCCGCGCGTGCAAGACCGGCGGGGCGGGCTGTGCGGCCAATGGGTCCCGGATCGCTGTCCGGGACTTCGGGTATCTTATCCCGTCTATCCAATCCCCAACTCCGTTTCCCGGACATCCGCAAGGATGATCCGGGACCGTTCCGCGCACCGACCTGCGTCCGGAACGGCCCCGGCTCGCGCTTTCCCGCGTCCGGGGAACGCGGCGGCACGGGTATGGCACGGAGGCTGAGTCCGCGGGGCATGCGCGGGGGATGGATCCCGGATCGGTGTCCGGGATTTCGGAGGGCGGAGGCGCCGGGCAGGGGTTTGGGATTTCGGCGGGTGGAGATACCGGGCGGGAGTTTGGGGATTCGGGGATTGGTTGGCGTTGGGTCGGGAGCAGGGACTTCGGGCGGCTGATTCCGTGTGTCCGATACCCAACGCCGTTTCCCGGACATCCGCGAGGATGATCCGGGACCCTCCCGCACACCGGCCGGCGTCCGGTACGGCCCCGGCTCGCGCACGCGCGCGTCCGGGGAACGCGGGGGTGCGGTTATGGCACGGGGGCGTGGGTCAGGGAGGCATGCACGGCGAATGGATCCCGGATCGGTGTCCGGGAATTCGGAGGGCGGTGGTGCCGGGCAGGTGTCCGGGATTTCGGAGGGTGAAGGCACCGGGCGGGGGTTCGGAATTTGAGGAGTGGTTGGCGCCGGGCAGGGGGTTGGGGCTTCGGGGATTGGTTGGCATTGGGGAAGTGCCGGGGACTTCGGGCGGCTGATTCCGTGTATCCAATTCCCAACGCTGTTTCCCGGACATCCGCGAGGATGATCCGGGACCGTTCCACGCACCGGCCGGCGTCCGGAACGGCCCCGGCTCGCGCACGCGCGCGTCCGGGGAACGCGGGGGTGCGGGTATGGCACGGGGGGCGTGGGGCAGGGAGGCATGCACGGCGAATGGATCCCGGATCGTTGTCCGGGATTTCGGAGGGCGGTGGCGTTGGGCAGGGGTTTGGGATTTCGGCGGGTGGAGACACCGGGCGGGAGTTTGGGGATTCGGGGATTGGTTGGCGTTGGGTCGGGAGCAAGGACTTCGGGTGGCTGATTCCGTGTGTCCAATCCCCAACGCCGTTTCCCGGACATCCGCGAGGATGATCCGGGACCGTTCCGCGCACCGACCTGCGTCCGGAACGACCCCGGCTCGCACTCGCGCGCGCCCGGGGAACGCGGAGTTTCCGGGTCTACCCCTGGGCGGCGACGAACTTGAGGGCCTGGGCGGCGGTGCGGCGGGCGTGTTTTTTCTTTGCCGGCTCGTGCACGAAACGGTTCAGAGCGGCCAGGGCAACGGGTTTCCAGGCGGCGTCCGGATTGCGGCGGAGTTCCTCGCGGATCACCGTGGTCAGCTTGAGCACATGGGCAGGATAGATGTAGAGCGGCTCGCCGTGATCCAGCATGCCCTCGAGGACGTCTTCGATGAAACTCTCCGCGTCGCCGTCGACCTGCCAGGCGCTCACGTCGCGGTCCCAGTCGATGTAGCCGCTGTTCCGGCCGAGGAAACATCCCGTCTGCAGGAGCGCGTTGGCCCACAGGTCCGGCTGCCGCAGGCAGATCTTCCGGGCCGCGTTCAGATGCGTCATGGTGTGGCTGAAATCCAGCCAGTCCACATTGTCCTGCACGGGCCGGTCGTTCCGGTCGCGGAAGTCTTCGTTGAAGTGCAGCATGGCATCGCAGCCGGCTTCCATAAGGACGTCGAACATCGCGTCGGGCGCACCGCCGCCGCCGGCGATCAGGCCGAGGCAGGCCGCGACGCCTTTGCCGCGGAACTCCCCGGCCGCGGGGATCTCGCGGCCCGTGCCGGTCCACGCGTCCAGCGCGGTTCCGTAGGCACGGAACTCCGGAATCAGGTCCTCGCGGGCCCCGGTGCAGAGCGTGCGCACGAGGGCAAGGAAAAGGGAGGGTGCGGCCGCCGGCCCGAGGCGGTCCAGCAGTTCATAGGTCTTCTCGAGATAGATGGGGGTGTGGCCGAAATTCTGGTAGTGGCGCAGCGCAGCGCGCTCGAGCGCCGGGCGCAGGACCTGCGGGCCGTCTTCCGCGAGACCGGCGCGCACCTGGGCGATGGCCTCGCCCTGGTCCTCGCGCTCGATGGCGTCCTCCAGGCGTGCGGCGTCGTAGCGTCGCGCGGTGCCGTCCGGATAGGGAAAGGTGCCCGGCCGCGTCAGGCAGTCCCAGGACAGGTGCCCAACGATTTCGAGCACCGGCACCATGCGGTCGGCGTCGCGGCCGTCGCCGAGCCGGTCTCGCAGGCCGAGCCAGTCGGCAGCCGCCGCCTGGGCGTGGGTCATCCCGTATTCGAGCCGGTCCAGGCCCCAGGCGAAGGCATGGGGGAGGACCTCGGCTGCGTCGGCCCCGGTGCGTTCGTAGCGGGCGATCTCTCGGGCCATGCGGTCATAGTCGTGTTCGTCGAAGGCCTGGCGCAGCCCGTCGAGGGCGGCCTCGCGGACGGCCTCGGACGGCGGATCCTGAAGGTCGAGGGAAATGCGGCCGTCAACCACTCGCACCGGGTAGAGGCGCAGCCGGTCGCCGCCGACGATGGTTTCGCCGCTCGACAGGTCGAACTTCCAGTTGTGCCAGTTGCAGGTGAGGATGCAGCCGTCGGTCAGCGTGCCTTCCGCCAGCGGATATCCCTCGTGGGGGCAGCGGTTGTTGCAGGCGTGTATCCGGTCTCCGCTCTTCCAGAGGAGAATCTGCTTGCCACGGGCCTTGACCACGGCGCGCGATCTGTCCTCCAGGTCCGCAAGCGACAGGACATCGGTCCATTCGGCGTTGGGCGTACGGGCTTCCATGACGGGCTCCTCTGCGTTCGGGAACGGTCTCCCGAAGCTAGACCCGCGGCCATAATAAAACAACTAAAAAGTTTCTTTATGTGTGTCCCGCCGCATCCTGATCCAGCAGGGTCCTGAGCAGACGGCACAGCCGCTCGGTCTCCCAGTCGCCGAGCTGGCGGCTCATGGAGCGTTCGAATTCGCGGACTTCCGAACCGCAGCGCGCCAGCAGTTCGAGGCCGAATTCGGTGACGAAGACCCTGACCCGGCGGTTGTCCTCCGGGTCGGACTTGCGGTGCACGAGCGCCCGCGTCACCATGCGGTCGACCGTCTTCGACAGGGCGGACATGTTCATCCCGACCTCGGCGGCAAGGGCGCCCATGGTCCGGCCGTCGCCGTCACCGAGGATGGTCAGGATCCGCCACTGTTCGACCGGCAGACCTTCGCGGCGCAGGACGGCGTCGAGATCGCCGTGCACCCGACGGTGGGCCTGGGCGAGCAGGAAGGGCAGTGAGTCTGCAAGCGGAGACTGGGCCATGACACGCACGCCATATCCTGTTGTTCACGGTATCCCACGAGTCTTACAGCAGAATGTTTTCCCCGGCAAACAAACCGGTTATGATCGGCGCCGCAGCAACGTCACGCACACGAGAGGGGAAGGGTGATGACGGGCACGCATTCCATAGCCGCGGCACGGCGCGACCGGCTGACGGTCGGGCTCTTCATACCGGTGAGCGGACCGGCCGGCCTGTGGGGGCCGTCCTGCCGGGCGTGCGCGGAACTCGCCGCGGAAGAAATCAACAGCCGGGGCGGCCTGCTCGGCCGTGACGTGGCGCTCCGGATCGTCGACGCGGGTGGCACGCCGGAGGACATCGCGTCGGACGCCGAACTGCTGATCGAGGATCGCGATATCGACGCGATCGTCGGCATGCACACGAGCGACGTCCGCGTGGCCCTGGGCGATGCGGTCGCGGGCACGATCCCGTATATCTATACGCCGCTCTACGAAGGCGGCGAACGGCGCCCCGGCGTCTACTGCATCGGCGAGACACCTGCCCGGCAACTGCTGCAACCGCTCGACTGGCTGGCGGAACGGTACGGCGCGCGGCGCTGGTTTCTCCTTGGTAACGACTATGTCTGGCCGCGCCGGACCCATAGGCTGCTGCGCTGGCACGCCAAGGGCCGCGACCTCGACGTGGCCGGCGAGCGCTATGTTCCTTTCGGGACGCGACGGTTCGAGGATACGATCGAGACCATCGTCGAAAGCGGCGCCGACGCCGTCCTGCTGTCCCTGGTGGGAGACGATGCCGTCCGGTTCAACCGGATGTTCGGGGCGCATCCCGCGTCGGAGAAGATCCTCCGGTTCTCCTGCGCCATAGAGGAGAACGCGCTGATGGCCATCGGGGCCGCGCGCACGGGCGGGCTGTTCGTTTCGTCCGGTTACCACGCCGGGTTGCGCTCCGGCGCGAACGGCGGGTTTCTGGAACGCTACCATGCGCGTTTCGGCGAACGGGCCCCGACGCTCAACGCCATCGGGCAATCGATCTATGAAGGCATGCATTTTCTCAAAGCGCTCGCCGGTGCGTCCGAGCGGATGGACTGGCGCCGGCCGGACCGGTCTATCGCCAGCGGCGGCGGGGTGAGGAACCTCGTCCATGAAAGCTGCGGCGTTTCGGCCACCGACATCTATCTCGCAGAAGCCGCCGGTCATCATCTCGACCTGGTGGCGACCTTTCCGTCGCGCCCGGCGGGCGTTCAGTGAACCTTGCGTCCTTTCAGACGAGACGCTCCGACCTGGAAAGTACTGGCATGGAGGCCGACCCGGTGTCCTGACGGCCCATGGCGTCGGCATCGCGCCAGTAGGCGGGCGCCGATTTCAGGCGGTCCTCGACGGACCAGTGCACCGCCATCGCGCGGTAGACGTCCGGCGACATGGGGCCATCCGTGAAATGCGCCGCCAGGTAGGCGTCGATGGCGTCGTGGGACATCGGCCGCTCGAGCCGGCCGGGAAACATGACGCGGCGGTTCAGCAGGCCGGCTTCGCCGTGGCCGACCAGCCTTGAATAGGCGATTTCCTCGTCATGGTTGCGCGACCGGAGTTCGTCCGTGAAATAGGCCATATCGAGAACGAGGCCGACTTTCTGCGCCTTCCAAGCCATCCAGTCGAGGGCATGTCCGGACAGGCCCGTGCGCTCGTAGCCGCCGCCGACATTGGCATGGGCGCCCGCAAACCAGACCTGGTCGACCGACTGCGACGGATCGGACCGGCGCGTCCAGAACACGGGCCTGAAGGGCTTGCGCATTTCGTGGATCGCCAGGGCCTGGCAGGCATGGGTCACGTTCGGCGTCAGGTTGGTGTCGTGGAAGGTGCGGTGTTTCAGTATCGTCCAGGACAGGCCCCTGACCGGTATCCCGAGCGCGCCGACCGTGTCCCAGACGCCAATGAACTTCACCCGGATCGAGCGGTACTCCTTGCTCACATAGGTGTTCCACAGCTTCTCGGTACGGGCATCGAACTCCTTCCCCTCGGCCATGAGGCGCTGGTACTGGCCGAAGAAGAACGGCAGGAGCCAAAGCCCTTCCTTCCTGATCAGCCCCAGCCGGTTGAGGAAACCGTTGAGGGCGCGCGCCGCATAGGCCCCGCGGCTGAAGCCGAAAATGAAGATCTCGTCCAGATTGAGCTTCGCGTGATCCGGTCCGGTCCACTCGAGATTGTGCGAGATGAAGCGGTAGGCGTCGAGAACGCTGCGGGCCAGTCCCCGGCCGGAGACCGTGTCGATGAGGCGCGTGGCGCCGGACCCCTCGGTCGCGACGCCGCGGAAATAGCCGATCACCTGCGGCTTGTCGCAGACGGCATCGTCGGTCACCACGCCGCGCAGCAGGCGGACGACGTTGGTGATCGGCGGAGGGTTCATCAGGTCGTGACGGCCCGTGTGCCGCAGTTCTTCCGGCGTGTTGCTTGTGCCGTCCATGAAAACGACGAGACGTCTGCCGTCATATCCCATCCGACCGGTCCGTTTGCCAGTCCGCCGCGGAATTCGCTCAAGCGATGGTCCCGCAACTGGCGCGCGGGTTCAAGTCCCGGCTTGCTCCGCCGCACCATCGGCATAGGGGCTCAGCGCCCGAAGCGCGACAAGATGGGTGGGGGTGGCGATACCGTGTTTCTCGCCGAGCCGCACGACCTCGCCGCTGAGACTGCGCAGTTCGAGGCGCTTGCCCCGTTCGAGATCGTCGAGCATGGATGCGTGGACGTTGGGCGGCATGCCCCTGAGCGTTTCGAACGCCCTGTCCGCGGCGCCGTCGCCGAGGTCCGGGCAGACCGCGCGGCCGACGGCGGCGGTCTCGTCGACCGCGGCGCGAAACAGCGCGGTGCTGTCGGGATTGGCGAAAAGGGGTCCCACGGACAGCCTGGTCAGGCCGGTGACCGCGCTGAGCGCACTCAGGAGAA
Organism: Hyphomicrobiales bacterium; assembly: GCA_965227875.1. Classification (GTDB taxonomy): domain Bacteria; phylum Pseudomonadota; class Alphaproteobacteria; order Rhizobiales; family JAJFHC01. Next base: position 1,666,288 of record OZ245783.1, on the reverse strand, counting down.
TGAATTTCTCCCACACCTTCACCGTGATGTCGGGAACCACGTCCGCCTCGACCCCGGCTTCCTGCAGGATGTCGAGAAAGGCGCGGCAGCGCTCGCTGTCGCGACCGTCGGTCTCGCCGAAGACGAGGCGGGCGAAATTGCCGCTGTGGCGCACGATCCCCGGGGCGCGGATGTCGGCGGGGATGAGCGCAATACCGCTGATCACCCTCCCGGCGCCGGCGATGGACCCGATGCGGGCCGCGGCGTCGACGCCGTTCTGGAAGGTGAGCACGGCGGTTTCAGGCCCCAGCAGCGGCGCCATCGCCCTGGCGGCGTCCTCGGTGTCGTAGAGCTTGACGAGAAAGAGAACGAGATCCACGGGCCCGACGTCGCCCGGGCTGTCCGTCGCATCGACGTGCCTGAGGTGCAGGTCGCCGAAAGGGCTTTCGATGCGCAGGCCGTTCGACCTGAGGGCTTCGAGATGGGCACCCCGTGCGATGAAGGAGATGTCCCCGCCCGACGCGGCGATGCGCCCGCCGAAATAACACCCCAGCGCGCCGGCTCCCATTACAGCGATTTTCACGTTTCACCTCGCAGTCGCCCGGTGTCAGACTCCGGACCCGCCATTCGAGTGCGCCGGGGCGGTCGATGTCAAGCCGGGCGGGATCCGGGCCTGCCGCCGATCGCGGCGGTGATCTCTGCGGCCGCCCGGGCCACCTGGGGCCCGAGTTCGCCAATGCCGATGTCGGGCATGCGCACGGTGGGACCGGAGATGGACACGCCCGCCACCGCTTCGCCGAAGGTGTTGAATATGGGAGCAGCCACGCAGCGCATGCCGAGATAGCGCTCCTCATCGTCGAGCGACCATCCGCGTGTCCGGATGTCCTCAAGGTCGGCAAACAGGGCGTCGGCGTCGACAAGGGTCTTGGGGGTGAACGCCGGCAGCCCCTTGGTCCGCAGGATCTTCTCCACGTCATTGCGACCGAGCGCCGACAGCAGCGCCTTGCCTATGCCGGAACAGTGCATGTGTCCGCGGGTGCCCGGCCGGAAGAAAGCGCGGATCGGCTTGTGGGTCTCGACCTGGCTGACGAAGACGACGTCGCCCTTGTCGGCGATCCCGAGATTCGCCGTCTCCCCGGTGTCCTCCATCAGCCGGTGCAAGACGGGGCGCGACGCTTCGACGAGGTTGGTGCGGTTGAGATAGGCCGAGCCGACCCGCAGGGCCTCGATGCCGATCAGCCATTCCTGGGTGTCTTCCTGAAGCTCGACGAGACCGTGACGCTGCAGGGTCGCGAGCAGGCGATGGGCGGTCGACGCGGGCATGCCGAGCCGGAGGGAGAGGTCCGACAGGGTTCCGCCGCCGCGCACGGACAGGTCCTTCAGCAGCACGAGACCGCGGTCCAGAGCCTGCACCACGCCCTGGGGTTCGCGAAACGCCGATTTCGGCCGCCCGCGGGGTCTCTTGCGTATCTGTTCCGCCATCGCCGGCGTCTCCCTGCCCGTCCAGCCTGCATCCTCGTGAACCAGAAAATATTTCTGGTAGAAACAGAGGTTCCAATCTGAAAAATGAATATCTCAATTATTTCCGCATCTTAACAAAATCTATTTCAAAATGAAAAATATTTTCAAAAAAATTGTGTAATTGTTCTAGCCGGTTATTCTGACCGGGTCAATCAAAGGAGCGCACGCTGATGACCGGACAGAACCCGACTTTCATTCCAGGTCCTACGAACATTCCCGACAGGCTGCGTCATGCCATGAACGTGCAGACGCTGGACCACCGGGCGCCGGATTTCGTCAGTTTCTTCACGCCGCTGCTCGAAGACCTGAAGACGGTCTTCAAGACCCGCGACGGCACGATGATCACCTTTCCCGCGAGCGGTACGGGAGGCTGGGAGGCCGCGATCACGAACACGCTCTCTCCCGGCGACAAGGTGCTTGTGGCGCGTCTGGGCACGTTCTCGCATCGATGGATCGACCTGTGCGAGCGCCACGGCCTCGACGTGGAAATCATCGAATGCACCTGGGGCGAGGGCGCGCCGGCGGACCGCTATGGCGAAAGGCTCGCGGCAGATACCGGGCACGAGATCAGGGCGGTGCTCGTCACCCACAACGAGACGGCGACAGGCGTCACCAGCGACGTGGCCGCGGTGCGGCGGGCAATGGACGCGGCCGGCCATCCGGCAATGCTGTTCGTCGACGCGGTGAGTTCACTCGCCTCCATTGATTTCCGCATGGACGAATGGGGCGTCGACATCGCCGTGTCGGGATCGCAGAAAGGTTTCATGCTCGCCACCGGCATGGCCATTCTCGGCGTCAGTCCGAAGGCCATGGAGGCGATAGAAAGCGCCCGCTGCGCGCGGTGTTTCTTCGACTTCCGCGACATGGCGGGTTCTAACGCCAGCGGCGGATTTCCGTACACGCCGCCGCTGCCCCTGCTGACGGGCCTGCGCGAAAGCCTCGCCATGCTGTTCGAGGAAGGTCTCGAGAACGTCTTCGCCCGCCATTACCGCCTGGCCGAGGGGGTCCGCCGTGCGGTCGCGGCCTGGGGGCTCGACCTGTGCGCGATACGCCCGGAGTTCCATTCCGACACGGTAAGCACGATCCTGGTGCCGGACGGCCATGACAGCAATGCGCTGACCGGCCATGCATACCGTGCCTACGGCGTCTCCTTCGGTGTCGGGCTCGGCGAACTTGACGGCAAGGCCTTCCGGATCGGGCATCTCGGGTCGCTCACGGACGTGATGATGCTGTCGGGCCTGTCCACCATCGAGATGGCGATGAAGGACCTCGACTACCCGATCGAACTGGGGTCGGGCGTCGCGGCCGCGCAGGACTATTACCGGTGTGCGCCGGCCGGAAAGGCGCTCCGGGCGGCGTGAACATGCCATGGATGCGTATGTCGCCGAACCGGGACCGTGCCTGCCGACCTACGACGACATGCTGGCCGCGAGGTCCCGGATCGCGCCGCATGTCCACCGTACGCCGGTCCTGACGAGCGCGTGCCTCAACGAACTCGCCGGCGCCGTCCTGTTCTTCAAGTGCGAGAACTTCCAGAAGGCGGGCACGGTCAGGGCGCGGGGGGCGGTCAACACCGTGTTCGGCATGGGCGCGGCGAGAGCAGCGCGCGGTGTCGCGACCCACGGGTCAGGCAATCACGCGCTTTCGCTGTGTTATGCCGCGGCCCGGCGCGGCATCCCGGTCACGGTGGTCATGTCGTCCGAAGCGGCGGAGGCCGGCAAGGCCGCCGTGCGCGGCTATGGCGGCACGATCGTGGAATGTGAACACAGTGCTTCGTCGCGGGAGGCCGCCCTTGCGGAGGTCGTCGCGCGGTCCGGCGCGGAAGTCGTGCATCCCCAGGATGATGCGCGGGTTATCGCCGGCCATGCGACATGCTCGAAGGAACTCGTCGAGGACCTCGGCCAGCTGGATGCCGTCATTGCGCCGACCGGCGGAGGCGGCATGATCTCCGGCACCTGCCTCTCCCTGTCCGAGATCTCTCCCGCGACGAAGGTCTATGCGGCGGAACCAGCCCCGGCGGACGACGCCTGCGGTTCGCACGGGGCCGGACAAAACGCCGGCGACGATCCGGGGGCAACCGTCGCGGACGGGCCGAAGGTGCCGCTAACGGCACTGACAATGCCTTTCGTTTCGCGGCATGTGGAGGATATCCTGCTGGTGGAGAAGGACGAAATCGTCGACGCGATGCACCTTATCTGGCAGCGTATGAAGATCGTGGTGGAACCGTCGGCGGCCGTGCCGCTTGCGGCGGTGCTGAAACACCGCGAAGTGTTTGCGGGACAGCGCGTCGGTGTCATTGTCACCGGCGGCAACATCGATCCCGGTCGCGTCCCATGTGCGGGGCAGTGACCGGAACAGGGGGACAGCGATGAACATCATCTCCGGGGCGGGCGAGTTCGAGGTCGGCTACAACGTTCCCGCCGCCGAGGGGATGGACGAAACCTACATACAGACACCCTGTCTCGTAATCGATCTCGACGCCTTCGAACGCAACGTTGCGAAGATGCGGGATTTCTGCGCTGAGGCAGGCGTGCGTCACAGGGTGCACGGCAAGATGCACAAGTCCGCGGACGTGGCCCGCTACCAGATCGAGCACGGCGGGGCGACGGGCGTCTGCTGCCAGAAGGTGTCCGAGGCGGAGGCCTTCGTGCGGGCCGGGATCCTCGATGTGCTGATCACCAACCAGGTCCGCGATCCGGCGAAGATCGACCGGCTGGCGCGCCTGCCGCTGCTGGGCGCGCGGGCGATCGTGTGCGTCGACGACGCGGAGAACATCGGCGAACTGTCCCGGGCGGCGAGCCGCTACGAGACGGAGATCGAGTGCCTCGTGGAAATCGACTGCGGCGCGGGGCGCTGCGGCGTCGACTGGGGCGAGCCCGTGGTGGCGCTGGCCCGGGCCATAGAGGCCGCGCCCGGCCTCAGGTTCGCCGGCCTCCAGGCCTACCAGGGCTCGGCACAGCACGTCCGCGACTATGACGAACGCAAGGCGCTGATCGAAAGGGCGGTCGACCAGGTCCGCGCGACGCGGTGCATGCTGGGCCAGGCGGGCCTGACCTGCGACATCATCGGCGGCGGCGGGACGGGCAGTTATCCTTTCGAGGGTGGATCGGGCGTCTACAACGAGCTGCAGTGCGGATCCTATGCGTTCATGGATGCCGACTACCAGCGGGTGAGGGACGAGGCGGGCCGCCCGATTTCCGAGTTCGAGAACGCGCTCTTCATTCTCACGTCGGTTATGTCGCGGGCGAGGCCCGGGCAGGCTGTCTGCGACGCCGGTCTCAAGGCCCAGAGTGTCGATTCCGGGCTTCCGGTCATCTACGGGCGCGACGACGTGGAGTACGTGCAGTGCTCCGACGAACACGGCGTGATCTCCGACCCCGACGGCGTACTCCGGATCAACGAGAAGCTCCGGCTCGTTCCCGGTCACTGCGACCCGACCTGCAACGTACACGACTGGTATGTCGGCGTGCGTGACGGCAAGGTCGAATGCCTGTGGCCGGTCACGGCCCGCGGCATGGGCTACTGACGCACGGCCTTTCCGCAAGCCGGGCAAACGGTCTAGACTTTCCCTCCGAACAAGCCGGCCGGATCGCGTCAGTGACCGCGGGGTGGTTCGCCGGGTACGGGGAGGTGGCAGGTCATGGCGTATTTCGATCTCGGAACCCACAGCCAGAAGGTGACGGCCGCAACGGCGGAGGCGCAGACCTGGTTCGACCGCGGGCTCGTCTGGACCTACGGCTACAACCACGAGGAAGCCATCGCGTGTTTTCGCAGGGCGCTCGACGCCGATCCTGGCTGCGCCATGGCGCGCTGGGGCATCGCCTATGCGATCGGACCCAACTACAACAAGGGCTGGGCGGATTTCGAGGACGACGAAAAACCCGCCGCGATCGAGACCGCCCGCGCGGCGGTCGCGGCCGCTGCGGCGCTTCGTGACAGGGTCACGCCCCTGGAGGCTGCCCTGATCGACGCCGTCGCCAGGCGTTATCCCGAGACGGCCGACGTGGAAGACTACGCGCCCTGGCACGATGCCTATGCCGACGCCATGCGCAAGGTGCACCGGGCACACGGTGACGACGGCATGGTCTGCGCGCTTTTCGCCGAAGCCCTGATGAACCGCACACCCTGGCAACTCTGGGACCTGCCGGGCGGGCGGGTCGCCGAGGGTGCGGACACCGAGGAAGCGATCGGCGTGCTGGAGACCGCTTTCGACACGATCCCCGGCGCCTGGCAGAACCCGGGCCTGCTGCACATGTACATCCACCTGATGGAGATGTCGCCGCATCCGGAGAAGGCGCTGCGCCACGGCGATGCGCTCGCGACGCTGGTGCCCGATGCGGGCCACCTTGTCCACATGGCGACCCATATCGACGTGCTGTGCGGGGACTACCAGAACACGGTCTCGCGCAATGCGGCGGCGATCGTGGCCGACCTGAAGTTTCTCGACCGGGAAGGACCGGACAACTTCTACACGATCTATCGCTGCCACAACTATCACTTCAAGATCTACGGTGCGATGTTCCTCGGCCAGGCGACACCGGCGCTGGAGACGGCGGATGCCCTCGTCGCGTCGCTTCCCGAACCTGTCCTGCGGCCGCTGGCGGACTGGCTCGAGTCCTTCATCCCCATGAAGCAGCATGCGCTGATCCGTTTCGGCCGGTGGGAGGAGATCCTCGCCCAGGACCTGCCGGAGGACCGGGAGCTCTACTGTTTCACTACGGCCCTGATGCGCTATGCCCGCGCGGTGGCGCTGGCCAATGCCGGAGACCCGTCCGGCGCGGCGGACGAGGCGGACCGTTTCGAGGCGGCGGCCGCGGCGGTGCCCGACAGCCGGATGCTCTTCAACAACACCTGCCGGGACGTGCTCGGTATCGCGCGGGAGATGATGCAGGGCGAAATCGCCTACCACGCGGGCCGGCACGACGAGGCCTTCGCCCGGCTGCGCCGCGCGGTGGAGCTCGACGACAACATGCCCTATGACGAGCCCTGGGGCTGGATGCAGCCGGCACGGCATGCGCTGGGCGCCCTGCTGCTGGACCAGGGCCGGCACGACGAGGCCGAAGCCGTCTACCGGGCGGACCTCGGGCTGGATGACACTCTTGCACGGGCCTGCCAGCATCCCGGCAACGTGTGGAGCCTGCACGGTCTGCACGAGTGCCTTGCCCGCCGCGGAGAGAAGGCCGAACGTGCCCAGGTGAGGCTGCAGCTCGACAAGGCGATTGCCCGCGCCGAGGTGCCGATCCGGGCATCCTGCTTCTGCCGGCAGGGCGCGGCGGCGTGACGGGCATGGAGACCGGGCCGGGTCTCCGGTTGACTCGCCGCCCGATTGCGGAGAGATTGCGTCCATGATCATGACCTGCGCCAAGCGGAAATCTTCGAAACGGACCCTGTTCAAGGGGACCGGACAGCTGCGCACGCCATAATCGACTCTGCAAATTTGCGAACCTGTTGGACCCCGCCGGACCGGACGGGGTTTTTTCATGTCCGTTTCCGGCACATCACAAGGAAACCGGACATGACTTCACGCACAAGAACACCGAACGGCCTCTGGCTGCCCCTGATCACCCCCTTTCGAGACGGCGAGGTCGACGAGACGTCGTTGCGCCGCCTGGTCCGGCATTACCGTGCCCTGCCCGTCGACGGGATCATCGCGGCGGCGACGACCGGCGAGGGCATGACGCTCTCGGAGGCGGAAACCGCGAGGGTGGCCGCCGTCGTCGCCGAGGAGATCGCCGCGGGCGGACGGGAGATTCCGCTCTTTCTCGGCCTCTCCGGGAGCTGGACGGACAAGCTTGTCGGGCGCATCCGGGACACGTCCGGCTGGCCGGTCGACGGCTATCTCGTGGCCTGTCCCTATTACACCCGTCCGTCGCAAAGCGGCCTCGTGGCGCATTTTTCCGCAGTCGCGGCGGCGACGGTGCGTCCGGTCATGATCTACAACATCCCCTACCGGACGGGCGTCAATCTGGGCAATGACGCCATGCTCGAACTTGCCGGACTGGACAATATCGTCGGGGTGAAGGACTGCTGCGCGGATCCCGCCCAGACATTCGATCTCCTGCGCCGCCGGCCGCCGGGCTTCTCGGTGTTGACCGGAGAGGACGCGTTTTTCCACACCGCGCTGGCCAATGGCGCGGATGGCGGCATTCTCGCCAGTGCCCACGTGCTGACCGGCCGATTCGCCGAAGTGCTGGATCGTGCGCGGGCCAACGATCTCAACGGCGCGCTCGAGGCCTGGACGCCGCTTGCGCGGGTCGCGGGTCTGCTGTTCGCCGAACCGAGCCCGTCACCGGTCAAGCACTGGCTCGCCCGGTCGGGCCTGATCGACAGCGCGGACGTGCGCCTGCCCATGCTGCCCGTGTCCGGCGAACTCGCGGCCCGTCTCGATCGCGAGGTCCGGACAGCCGGTTCGGAAGCCGATGCCGCTTGAGAGGACAACGCGGGCCCGAAGCCGGTCGCGGCGGTCTGAAGGCCGGAAATTAACCTTTCTGCCGACACGTACCGCATGGCCGGCGCCGGGTCCGACACCGGCAACCGCCCGGTCAGCGGGCTTTCAGCCAATTTTATTTCCATGGAAAATAATTATTTGACGGGGAAAAATTAACGACATAAGACTCGTGCAGGGTGCGGAAATCGGTCTAGGATTGGTCCGCATGCGGTCGCCGGGAGGGCCAGGCGGCCAATGGGGGAGGGATTTGCATTGGGTTATCTGCTCACCATCCTGGCGATCGTCGTCGTCCTGGCGATCGTGGTCGCCTTTCTCCACCGCTTCTACCGAAAGGCGACCCGCGAGCGCGCGCTCATCCGGACGGGCGCCGGCGGCAAGCGCGTCGTGCTCGACGGCGGTTTCATCGCGCTGCCGTTCCTGCACCGGGTCGAGGAGATCAACATGCGCACCATGCGCCTGTCGGTCAGCCGCACGGGTGCGCAGTCGCTGATGACCGAGGACCGCCTCAGGCTCGACGTGATCATGGAGTTCTATCTGCGGGTAGACCCGACGGTCGACGGCGTGTCGACCGCAGCCCAGGCGCTCGGCGCCCGCGCGCTCAGCCCGGACGAGCTGAGCAACCTGTTCGAGGGCCGTTTCATAGACGCCATCCAGGCCGTGGTCGCCTCGAAGACCATGGACGAACTGCACGAGAACCGGTCGGCATTCGTCGCCGACGTCCGCACGAGCCTTGCTGAAAGCCTTGCCCAGAACGGGCTGAAACTCGAAACGGCCTCTCTGACGACGCTCGACCAGGCCTCGTTCTCCGCGCTCGACGAGAACAACGCCTTCAACGCGGTCGGCATGCGCCGGCTGGCGGAGATCATCTCCACCAACAAGAAGAAGCGCGCCGAGATCGAGGCCGATGCGGACGTGTCCGTGAGGCAGACGCAGCTCGACGGCCTCAAGCGCAAGCTCGAGATCGAGCGCGAGCAGCAGGAAGCCGAGATCGCCCAGGGACTGTCCATCGAGGAAATGAAGGCGGATTCGCAGGCGCGTGGCGAGAGCGCCCGGCAGGCGGCCCAGCGGCAGTCCGAACAGGCGCGGATCTCCCGCGAGATGGACGTGCGCCTGTCGGAGATCGACCGCGACAGGACCTTGCGCGAAACCGAGGCCAAGGCGCTGCTGGCGGCGGAATCGGCCAAGGTCGACAGCCAGATCGCGCTGACCCGCAAGCGGATCGAGGAAACGGAAGTCTCCGCGGAAGCCGAGAAGGTCCGCAAGCACGTGATCGAGGCACAGGAAGAAGTGCAGGCCGAAAAGGAGCGCCTGGCCGCCGAGCGTGAACGTGAGACCGCGAAGATCCGCACCAAGCAGGAATCCGAAACCTCGTCGGAACGCGCCCGCGCGGAAGTCGAGACGCTGCTCGAAAGGGTGCAGGCCGAGGCCAAGGCCACGGACCTCAAGGCGGCGGCGCGGCGCAACGAACTGAAGGCGGAAGCCGAAGGCAAGGCGGCGCTCATCGAGGCGGAAAACACCCGGAGCACCGAACAGGTGCGCATGAAACTCGAGATGCACAAGATCGACCGACTGCCGGAACTGGCCGAACGCATGATGAAACCGGTCGAGAAGATCGATTCCATCCGCATCAACCAGGTCAGCGGTCTGGGCGGTGGCGGCGGACAGGGGGGCGACGGAAGTGGCGGCCCCATCGGCAACGCCGTGGACGGCGTGCTCAACCTCGCCTTCCAGTTGCCGGCGATGCAGAAGCTCGGCCAGTCGCTCGGCCTCAATCTCGATCTCGGCGACTATGGCGAAGACGGAAACACCGTCGACGTCACGCCGAAAAAATCCGGGAAGAACGACAAGACCACCTGAACCGTGCCGGATCTGGCGGCGCGACACTCCACGACACTCGTATCGAAGCAAGGGAGAACGGTTATGACGATCAACAGGCGCACACTTCTCAAGGGCACGGCGGCAAGCGGCGCCGTGCTGGCGATGCCGCAGGTCACGCTCGGCGCGGATGCCATCGAAGTCGGCAGCATCATCGACACGTCGGGCATCTTCGATCTCTACGGCAAGCCGATGGACAAGGCCGTCACCATGGCGATCGACGAGATCAACGCGGCTGGCGGCCTCGCGGGACGGCAACTCGTGAAGGTCGCCTACGACACCCAGTCGGACATGGCGCTCTATACGCAGTACGCGAAGAACCTGACCCGCAAGGACAAGGTCGATGTCGTCCATGGCGGCATTCTCTCGGCCTCTCGCGAGGCGATCCGCCCGACCCTGCGCAAATCGAAGACGCTGTACTTCTACAATGTCCAGTACGAGGGCGGCGTCTGCGACCGGAACATCTTCTGCACCGGCGTCACACCGGCCCAGCAGGCGGAAATCCTGGTGCCGGAAACGGTCGCCAAGTGGGGCAAGAAGATCTACACGCTGGCCGCCGACTACAATTACGGCCAGATCACCGCGAAATGGATCCAGCACTATGCCCAGAAGGCCGGCGCGGAAGTGATCCAGACGGATTTCTTCCCGCTCGACGTGTCCGATTTCGGATCGACCATCGCCAAGATCCAGGAAGCCAAGCCGGACATGATCATGTCGGTTCTGGTGGGCGGCGCCCACCTGTCCTTCTATCGCCAGTGGGCTGCGGCCGGCATGAACACGAAGATCCCCATGGCGTCGACGACGCTCGGCGCGGGCAACGAGCAGGTCGTGCTCACCAAGGAAGAAGGCGACGGCATCGCGCTCGTCTACAGTTTCTCCAAGGAACTCGACACGCCGGCCAACCGGAAGTTCCTGTCCGACTGGCAGGCGAAGTTCGGGTCCACCGACGACATTCACGAACTTGCCGTGGCCACCTACCAGGGCATGCACCTGTGGGCGGAAGGCGTGCGCAAGGCCGGCTCCGTCGACCGCATGAAGGTGATCGAGGCGCTGGAGTCCGGTGTCAGTTTCGAAGGACCCACGGGTCCCATCTCGATCGATCCCAAGACCCACCACGCCATAACGTCGGTGCACCTGATCGAGGTCAAGGACCAGAAGATGAACGTGGAGAAGAGCTTCGGCGAGCGCCAGCCCGTCGACACCCAGCTCGTGTGCGACCTGTCGAAGAATCCCGACGACAACCAGCAGTACGAAATCAAGATCTGACGGCCGAAGGTGAACCCGCCCCCCATCCAGACGGCGCCCCCGTGTGATCCCGAAGCCTCGGTGGAGTCGGAAAATCCCGGGAGCGTCCGCCGGACCGCTGTGGTGCGTCGGGCTCCGGCGCTTGCATCTGGATCCCGGCGTTCGCCGGGAATTCGGGGTGGGGCGGTTTCGCGCGCCTCCGCATTCCCCGCGCAGGCGGGGAGCCATGCGGCGGTTCGGCGGGGCCTGTCGGTTGCGTCTGGATCCCGGCGTTCGCCGGGAATTCGGGGTGGGGCGGTTTCGCGTGCCTCCGCATTCCCCGCGCAGGCGGGGACCCGTGCGGCGGTTCGGCGTGGTCTGGGGGGTGCGTCTGGATCCCGGCGTTCGCCGGGAATTCGGGGTGGGGTTTTCTCATTTGCCCCGGCATTCCCCGCGCAGGCGGGGACCCGTGCGGCGGTCCGGCGGGTCCTGGGAGTTGCATCTGGATCCCGGCGTTCGCCGGGAATTCGGGGTGGGGTTTGCTCATTTGCCCCCGCATTCCCCGTGCAGGCGGGGAGCCGTGCGGCGGTCCGGCGGGTCCTGGGAGTTGCATCTGGATCCCGGCGTTCGCCGGGAATTCGGGGTGGGGCGGTGTCGCGTGCCTCCGCATTCCCCGCGCAGGCGGGGACCCATGCGGCGGTTCGGCGGGGTGCGGCGGTTGCATCTGGATCCCGGCGTTCGCCGGGAATTCGGGGTGGGGCGGTTTCGCGCGCCCCCGCATTCTCCGCGCAGGCGGGGAGCCATACGGCGGTTCGGAGGGGTCTGGGGATTGCGTCTGGATCCCGGCGTTCGCCGGGAATTCGGGGTGGGGCGGTATCACGTGCCTTCGTATTTCCCGTGTGGCCGGCGATGCGGGGAGCGGGTTGAGATGGATTTCGCTGCGGTCATCGTCGTTGAGATCCTCTATGCGGTGGCGGTGCTGGTGCTGATCAGCGCCGGGCTCGCGGTCATCTTCGGGATGATGCGGGTGATCAACCTTGCCCATGGCGAATTCCTCACCCTCGGCGGCTATGCGGCGATCACGTCGCACCAGCTGGGCGTGCCGATCTTCATAGCCACGCTCGTGGTCGCGCCCCTCGTGGTCATGGTGTTCGGGCTGATCGTCGAGCGCTGCATCGTGCGCTTCCTTTATGGACGGCTGATCAACACGATGCTCGCCACCTGGGGGCTGAGCCTCCTGATGATCGGCGCCTTCACGATGATCTTCGGCAACACCACGACCGGCATACCGACGCCGATCTCGGGGTTCGCGTTCGGCGCCTACCAGATCAGCGGCTACAACCTCTTCGTCATCTTCATGGCCGCCGTCATAATCGCCGGCCTCTACATCGTGCTGAAGACCACGCGCACCGGCCTCGTCGCCCGCGGGGCGATGCAGAACCCGGAAATGGCGAGCGCCTTCGGCTACAATCCGTCCCGGGTCTACATGCTGACCTTCGCCGCGGGGTCCGCGCTGTCCGGTCTCGCCGGCGGCGTCATGGCGCCGCTCGTCGGGCTCAACCCGGCCAGCGGGGCGAACTATATCGCCAAGGCCTTCATCACGGTCATCTCGGGCGGCGCCTCGGTCGTTTCCGGCACCCTGTCGAGTGCTGCGCTGTTCGGCAGTGTCTCGCAGGTCTTCACGCTGTTGAGCACGTCGGTGGTCGGCGAGATCGCGTTGCTGGTGGCGGCGGTCGTCCTCCTGCGGCTGTTGCCGACGGGCATTACCGGCCGTTTCCTCAAGGGCCGGGTCTGACGGCATGCGGCCTGCCCAGGAAATCCTCGTCACGGTCGTGGTCGCCCTCCTGCTCATGGCCATCCTGCCGGTGTTTCTCGACAGCTATACGCTGACCGTTCTCTCGGTCTACGCGATGCTTGGCCTGAGTCTCGGCTTCGTCTGGGGCTATGGCGGCATCCTGTGTTTCGGGCAGGCGGCGTTTTTCGGACTGGGCGCTTATGCCTACGCCATATCGGCGATCAACTTTGGCTCGCCCTGGGGACCGTTCTTCATCGCAATCGTCGTGCCCGCCATATTTGCCGCGGTGCTCGGCGCCATGCTGTTCTACGGCCGCCTGAGCGACGTCTATCTCGCCGTGGTGACCCTGGTGGTGACGCTGATCCTGCACAAGTTCATGAACTCGACGGCGGGAGAGGTGTACAAGCTGGGGACGGCACGGCTCGGGGGCTACAACGGCATTCCCGGTTTCGAGACCCTGACCTTCCCCTGGAATCCGGACGAGTACATCCTCGACGAGGCGCTCTTCTATCTTAGTTTCGGCCTTCTGATCGCCTGCTACATGCTGCTGCGCTGGGTGCTGCGGAGCCCCTTCGGGCGGGTGGTGGTCGGCATCCGCGAGAACGAGCAGCGCGCCGAGCTCATGGGCTATGACGCGCGGGCCTACAAGACGGCCGCCTTCGCCCTGGGCGGCGGCATGGCGGGGCTCTCGGGTTGCCTCTTCGCGAACTGGGCGGAGATCGTCACGCCAAACCTCTTCTCGCTCGGGCAGTCGGCCGAGATCATCATCTGGGTCATCGTCGGTGGCGCCGGTACGCTGGTCGGTCCGATGCTGGGGGCCGCGGTTCTGGGATACCTGAAGTTTCTTCTCGGCCAGCAAAGCCTGATCGACAATGTCTTCATCCTGGGTGCCGTGCTCGTGCTCGCGGTCCTGCTCCTGCCGCGCGGCATATTCCCGACCATCGCGGCGGTCTGGATGCGCACCGCCGGCCGCAGGCTCGCCAGACGCAGCGGCCGGTCCCGGCGGCGTTCGTCCCGGCGGAGGCAGAACGATGCAGCGTGACCGGGCGGTCGAGACGCGTGGCCTGAGCGTGCATTTCGGCGGAGTCACGGCGCTGGATGCCGTCGACTTCTCGCTCGGTCCGCGGGAACTGCGCTGCCTCATCGGTCCGAACGGGGCCGGCAAGAGCACCTTCTTCAAATGCGTAACGGGACAGCTTGCGCCGTCGGCGGGCGAGGTTTTCATCCGCGGCGAAAACTGCACGGAGTACGAACCTCACGCCATCGCGCGGCTGGGCGTGGGCATCAAGACCCAGGTGCCGAGCGTGATGAACGGCCTCAGCGCACGCGAGAACATCTGGCTCGCCGCCCGCCGGCGCACGCGCGGCCGCGACGCCGACCGGATCACGGCCGACACGCTCGAAAGGCTGCGGCTCGGCGATATCGGCCGCGAGACCGTCGGAACCCTTGCCCACGGCCAGCGCCAGCTCGTGGAGCTGGGCATCGTCCTGGCCGGCGAACCCTGGCTGATCCTGCTCGACGAACCCGCGGCGGGCCTGACGGCGGAAGAGGTCGAGCGCATGGTCGGCATCATCCGCGAGATGAACGAGTCGGCTGCGCTGATCATCGTCGAGCACGACATGCACTTCATCCGCATGATCGCGGAGACGGTGACCGTCTTCCACCAGGGCCGGATCCTGATCGAGGCGCCGGCGGAAACCGTGCTCAACGACGAGACGGTGCGCGACGTCTACCTGGGGAAAAGGACATGACCGGCAGCAGCTCCGCGCCCCTGCTCGAGGTGGAAGGCCTGCGCGGCGGCTATGGCCGCATTCCCGTGCTGCATGGCGTCACCTTCCACGTGGACGAGGGCGAGGTCGTCGGCCTGCTCGGCCACAACGGCATGGGCAAGACCACCCTGCTCAAGACCGTGATGGGATTTCTTCCCGTGTCCGCGGGCCGGGTGTCGTTCGACGGGGAAACGATCACGTCTGAACCGCCCCATGAACGCAGCCGCATGGGCCTTGGCTACGTCCCCCAGGGCCGCGGGATCTTCCCCCAGCTCACCGCACGGGACAACCTGCGGTTCGCGTGGCATGGCGAGGGCGACGCCGCGAGCGAAGACGAGGCCATCGACCGCATCCTCGCCGATTTCCCGCGGCTCGAGCCCCTGCTCGACCGGCCCGCCGGCGCGCTGAGCGGCGGCGAGCAGCAGATTCTGGCCATCGCCCGCTGTCTCGTCGCCGAACCCGCGCTGCTTCTCCTCGACGAGCCGACGGAAGGCATACAGCCTTCGATCATCGCCGAAATCGGCGAGCTGCTTGGGCAGATCCGGACCGCCCGCGGGCTCACGATTCTCGTCGTTGAACAGAATCTCGATTTCCTCACCGGACTGTGCGACCGGCTGCTGGTTCTCGAACGCGGCTCGGTTTCGGCCGAACTCGGGGCGGACGACCTGTCGAGCCCCGCCATCGTCGAGGAATTCGTGGGTCTTGGCGCGGCACGGACCACCACCACGGCATCGCCAGATGCGAAAGACCGCAGGGTGCCACGTCCGGCCTCGGGCCGGCCCGACCCCAGAGACATTCCCCGCCCCATCATGGAGGCCTACATGACCGTTCGACGCCCGTCCTTCGAGCAGATGCGCGCCATCGTCACCGATCTCGGTATGACGATGGGCGACGACGAACTGCGCGAATACATGTCGTTGATGGAAGACACGTTCAAGGCGTATGACGCCGTCGACGCGATGCCCGACGAACTGCCCCAGGTGAAGTACGCGCGCACGCCGGGACGCCGCCCGGACTCCTCGGAGAATCCGCTCAACGCCTGGTACTACAAGTGCGATGTGCGCGGGGCCGCGTCCGGCCCTCTCGAGGGCAAGCGGATCGTGCTCAAGGACAATATATGTCTTGCCGGCGTACCGATGATGAACGGGGCCTCGACGCTCGAGGGCTACGTGCCGGACGTCGACGCGACGGTCGTCACCCGCATTCTGGATGCGGGCGGAACGATCGTCGGCAAGGCCCATTGCGAGTATTTCTGCCTGTCCGGCGGCAGCCACACCAATGCGACCGGACCGGTGCACAATCCCTACAAGATCGGCCACACTGCCGGCGGGTCGTCGTCGGGCTGCGGCGCGCTCGTCGGCGCGGGCGAGGTGGACCTCGCCATCGGCGGCGACCAGGGCGGGTCGATCCGCATGCCGACGGCCTTCTGTGGCGGCTACGGCATGAAACCGACCCACGGCCTGGTGCCCTATACGGGCATCATGCCCATCGAGCCGACCATCGACCATACCGGTCCGATGACGACCACGGTCGCCGACAACGCGCTGCTTCTTGAGGTGGTCGCCGGCGAGGACGGCCTCGACCCGCGACAGTATGCGCCGCGGGTGGACAAGTATACCTCCGCGCTGGGCCGCGGGGTCTCGGGCCTGCGCATCGGCGTGCTGAGGGAGGGCTTCGGCTGGCCGGTGAGCGAGGCGGACCTCGACGCCAAGGTGCGCGAGGCGGCGGAACGGCTGCGCGCGATGGGCGCGCAGGTCGAGGAGTTTTCGCTGCCCGTCCATCTCGAGGCCGCCGCGGTGTGGACCCCGATCGCGCTCGAGGGACTGACCGACACCATGATGCACGGCAACGGGTTCGGCACCGGATGGGAGGGGCTCTACGTGACGAGCCTGCTCGACAGGCACGCCAACTGGCGGTCGCGGGCGGATGAGCTTTCTCCGTCGCTGAAGATTTCCATGTTCGTGGGCGAGTACATGCTGCGCCACCACCGCGGCCATTATTACGCCAAGGCGCAGAACATCAGCCGGCGGGTGCGGCGGGCCTACGACCAGGCCCTGAAGACCTACGACCTGCTGCTGACGCCGACCCTGCCGATGACCGCCCCGCCGCTGCCCGGGCCGGACGCGTCCATCGCGCTCATCATCCAGCGGGCCTTCGAGATGATCGTCAACACGGCGCCCTTCGATGCGACCGGGCATCCGGCCATGAGCGTGCCCTGCGGGCTGGTGCGGGGCCTTCCCGTGGGCATGCAGCTGATCGGCAAGCACTACGACGAATCGACCATCTACCGCGCCGCCCACGCCTTCGAGCAGCAGGGCGACTGGCGCAATTTCTGATCCGCGCGCCGGCCGGCGCCACGCTGCCGGGATCGCTTGCCGGGCGTCCGGGCGTGTGGTTTGCTTCAGCCCGTAACCTTGCGTAACCGGGGGACAAGGACCATGACCAGTCTCGACGATCTCGATCTCTCCAGGCCGCTGACCAGTCTCGACGGCCCAGGCGTCACGCCTGCCGCCGACGAGGCGACCTATGCGCCTCGGGACGGCAGGTCCTACGTGGCCGGCCCGACGACCGAGCCGCTCTGGCGCAAGACGGTGGCCGGGGTCCTGGCCGATACGGTGCGGGCGCATGGCGGGCGCGAGGCGGCGGTGTTCGCTGGGCACGGTATCCGCTGGACGTGGAGCCAGTTCGCGCGCGAAGTCGACCGGCTGGCGGCGGGGCTGCTGGCGCTCGGGCTTGAAAAGGGCGACCGCCTCGGCATCTGGGCACCCAATCGTCCGGAGTGGCTGCTGGTGCAGTTCGCCACGGCGCGTATCGGCGTCATAATGGTCAACATCAATCCCGCCTACCGCACCTCGGAACTGGAATACGTCCTCAACAAGGTGGGGTGCAAGGCGCTGGTGCTGGCCTCGTCCTTCAAGTCCAGCGACTACGTGGAGATGCTTCGCACCGTCGTGCCGGAGCTCGACGGGTCGGAGCCCGGCGCCATCCGGTCGAGCCGGGCGCCGGCGCTCAGGACGGCCGTCGTCATGGGGGCCGACGCGCCTGCGGGCTGTCATTCCTTCGAGGCGGTCATGGGGATGGGCGGACCGGCGCACGCCATGCGGCTCGACGACATCACCGCCGGCCTCGATCCGGACGATCCGATCAACATCCAGTTCACCAGCGGCACCACGGGGTCGCCCAAGGGCGCGACCCTGACGCATGCAAACATCGTCAACAATGCCCGTTTCGTGGTCGCGACCATGGCCTTCGGCGAAACCGACCGGCTGTGCATTCCGGTGCCGCTCTATCACTGTTTCGGCATGGTGATGGGCACGCTCGGCTGCGCGACCACTGGGGCGGCCATGGTCTTTCCCGGCGAGGCCTTCGAACCGGCGGCCACGCTCGCCACCGTCGCGCGCGAACGCTGCAGCGCGCTCTACGGCGTGCCGACCATGTTCGTGGCCATGCTGCAGCATGACAGTTTCCCGGCCACGGACCTTTCCACGCTGCGCACCGGAATCATGGCCGGCGCGCCCTGTCCCATCGAGGTGATGAAGCGGGTCGTGGCCGACATGCACATGAACGAGGTGACGATCGCCTACGGCATGACGGAGACGAGCCCGGTGTCCTTCCAGAGCCATGTGGACGACACGCTGGAAAAACGGGTCTCGACGGTCGGGCGCATCCATCCGCACGTGGAAGTGAAGGTCATCGACAAGGATGGCCGCACGGTCGGTATCGGCGAGGAGGGCGAACTGTGCACGCGCGGCTATTCCGTAATGCGCGGCTACTGGAACGACGAGGCGCGCACGCAGGAGGCCATCGATGAGGCCGGCTGGATGCATACGGGCGATCTCGCGACCATCGACGCGGACGGCTATTGCAACATCGTCGGGCGGGTGAAGGACATGCTCATCCGCGGCGGCGAAAACGTCTATCCGCGCGAGATCGAGGAGTTCCTGTTCCAGCACCCGAAGGTGCAGGAAGTCCAGGTCTTCGGCGTTCCCGACGACCGGTACGGGGAGGAAATCTGTGCCTGGATCGTGCTGAGACCCGGCGAGACCTCGAGCGAGGAGGAAATCCGCGCCCACTGCCAGGGCAAGATCGCCCACTACAAGGTGCCGCGCCACGTGCGGTTCAGGGACGCCCTGCCGATGACGGTCACCGGCAAACCGCAGAAATTCATCATGCGCGAACAGATGGTCGAGGAACTCGGCCTCACCGAAGCCAGGACGGCCTGACGCAGGCCGTCTGCGTGCGCCGGCGTATCCGCGCGGCGTTTCGCTCCCTCGCCTTGCACGGGCCTGACCGTGGGACCCAGTGGCTCGGCGGGCGTAGGTGTTCGTGGCTGGATTGCCGGGTCAGGCCCGGCAAAGGCGGGGGGTGGGCGGTTAAGGCCGGTTATCACTCCGCTTACCGCAAGATCCATACCGTCTACTGGCGCAGGCAGTCTCACACAGGTCTTCCCTCTCTCGTATTGCCCGGGCTTGACCCGGGCATCCAGCGGTTCGGCGGGCGTAGGTGTTCGTGGCTGGATTGCCGGGTCAGGCCCGGCAAAGGCGGGTGGGGGGACGGAGCCATTGGCTACCGGATTTACGGCATCAGTTTCAGAAGATGCAGGCCAATTGCTGGTGCCGGCGGATCCGCGCGGGGTTTCTCTCCCTCGTTTTGCCCGGGCTTGACCCGGGCATCCAGCGGTTCGGCGGGTGTGTGTTTGAGGCTGGATTGCCGGGACAAGCCCGGCAAAGGCGGGTGGGGGGACGGAGCCATTGGCTACCGGATTTACGGCATCAGTTTCAGAAGATGCAGCCCAATTGCTGGTGCCGGCGGATCCGCGCGGGGTTTCCCTCCCTCACCTTGCCCGGGCTTGACCCGGGCATCCAGCGGTTAGGCGGGCGTATGTGTTCGTGGCTGGATTGCCGGGACAAGCCCCGGCAAAGACGGGGTGGATGGTCAGGCGATCTTCTCCCGCTGGTCGCGCCATTCGGGATTGGTTCGTTCGATGAGCGCGATCTTCCAGCGCCGCGGCCAGTGCTTGAGGTTTCTCTCTCGCTGCCTGGCGTCGGCGATGTCGTCGTAGACCTCGAAATGCACGAGGCGATCCACACGGTATCTTTGCGTGAAGCTGCCAGGGGTGCCGGTCTTGTGCTCGAACACCCGTCGGACAAGATCTGCTGTCATGCCGACATAGAGTGTGCCGGCCCTGCGACTGGCGAGGATGTATACGTAGCCGGTCGCCATCGGGGACGCTCCCGCAGTGGTTTTGTACGCTTTCGAGTCAGATACGTTCCTGCAGGTCATCTGCCGTCGAAATGTCTGACGTCGTCGCTGTGTGTGCGTGTCGACGCCGGGCCTCCGCACGAGACTTCTCTTCTTCGTCTTGCCCGGGCTCGACCCGGGTATCCAGCGTTTCGGCGGGTGTGTGCTCGTGGCTGGATTGCCGGGTCGCGCCCGGCAAATGCGAGGTGGGGATGTGGGGTTCAGTGACCGCTGCGCTCGCTGCGGCTTTTCGTGAGACACGGGCTGTCGACGGGTGTGGGTGTATTCGCACGGGACTTCCCTTCATCGCCGTGCCCGGGCTTGACCCGGGTATCCAGCAGTTCGGCGGGTGTGTGCGTTTGTGGCTGGATTGCCGGGTCGCGCCCGGCAAATGCGGGGTGGGGATGTGGAGTTCAGTGGCCGCCGCGCCCGCGGTAGCTTTTCATGAGACACGGGCCGTCGACGGGTGCGGGTGCATTCGCACGGGACTTCCCTTCATCGCCGTGCCCGGGCGTGATCCGGGTATCCAGCAGTTCGGCGGGCGCGTGTGTTTGGGGCTGGGTTGCCGGGTCGGGCCCGGCAAAGGCGGGGGTAGGGGGCGGAGCCAATAGACGATGCGGTCGAAGTGTCTTTTCGTAAGGCTGGAGCGTCTGGTGGTGCCGGTGTATCTGCGTGGAGTTCTCCTCACTCGCTTTGCCCGGGCTTGACCCGGGTATCCAGCGGTTCGGCGGGCGTATGTTTGGGGCTGGGTTGCCGGGGCAGGCCCGGCAATGGCGTGGTGGGGCAAGTGGTCTTCTGCCACAGGGCGTGTGCGATCGGGGTTGGCTCGCCGGATGAAGACGGTGGACGCATGCCGTGCGGCAGATGCGGGTTTCGCCGTCGATGCGGGCGGGCTTATAGTCGGGCGCACCGTGAACACGACAACAAGCAGGACCGCACCATGGCAACACTCACACCGCGCAAGCGGGACGTTCTCCTGATCATCGACGTACAGAACGACTTTTGCCTGGGCGGGGCGCTTGCCGTGCCTGGAGGGGACGAGGTGGTACCGGTGGTGAACCAGCTGGCGCGGGCGTTCGACCATGTCGTCCTGACCCAGGACTGGCATCCGGCCGGGCACGAGTCCTTTGCGTCGAGCCATGACGGGGCGGCGCCGTTCAGCGAGATCACGGTCGCCTATGGCCGCCAGACGCTGTGGCCGGATCATTGCATCCAGGGCACACCCGGTGCGGCCTTCCACGACGAGCTCGAGGCCGGCAGCGCGGAGCTGGTCATCCGCAAGGGGTTTCGCCGGGAGATCGACAGCTATTCGGCGTTTTTCGAGAACGACCGCAAGACCCCCACGGGACTTGCGGGGTACCTGCGCGAACGGAGCTTCGAACGGGTGTTCTGCTGTGGGCTCGCCTTCGATTTCTGCGTGCGCTTCTCGGCCGAGGACGCGCGCCAGCGCGGGTTCGAGACGTTCGTCGTCGAGGACGCCTGCCGGGCCATAGACATGAACGGGACGGCGGAGGAAGCTCGCAAGGCGTTGCGCCGCTGCGGCGTCGATCTCGTCGCGTCGGGCGATCTCACGGGCTGATCCTCATGGCGCTTTCGTCATGGCGGCGGTGACAGGAGGAGGCAAAGCCCATACTGTTCCGCCGCGAACGATGCGCGGGAGCGAAAGACCCGCCGGACCGAACGGGAGGAGACGACATGAGCACCCATGTGCAATGGGTACTGAAGCTTGCGGTGAACGAGGGCAAGCTGGACGAATTCAAGGCGCTCGCCGCCGAAATGTCCGAGGTGACCAGGGCAGGGGAGCCGGGCGCGCTTGCCTATGAATGGTTCCTCTCCGACGATGGCGCCACCTGCCATCTCTACGAGCGCTATGCGGATTCGGACGCGACGCTGACCCATCTCTCCAACGTGAAGGGCGGCGGCTATATCGACCGGCTGTTCGCGCTCGCGAAGCCGACGGGCATCACCGCCTACGGCGCGCCCGACGAACGGGTGCGCAAGGCGCTTGCCGACCTGGGCACGACGCCGATGGCGCCTCTCGCCGGCTTCGCCCGCTGACGGTCCGGGGGCGGCACAGCGAAAAAAAAGCCGGCGCCGCTCCGCAAGGCAGCGCCGGCCCGACGTCATCCGGAGGATGCGTCGTTGTCCGTGATCACGACGCGGGCAGAAGCACCTTGTCGATCACGTGGATGACGCCGTTCGACTGGTCGACATCGGCGATCGTGACGTTGGCGACGTTGCCCTGGCCGTCCTTGATCTTGACGGTGTCACCTTCGTACATGGCGGTGAATTCACAGCCGCCGACCGTCTTGACCGGATGGGCGCCATTGTCGTCGTCGATCATCTTCTTGATCGCACCGGACATGGCGTCGGCCGCCACCACGTGACAGGTCAGGATCTTGGTGAGCTGGTCCTTGTTCTCCGGCTTCAGCAGGCTTTCGACGGTGCCCGCGGGAAGAGCGGCAAACGCATCGTCGGTCGGCGCGAATACCGTGAACGGACCCTTGCCGGCCAGGGTGTCGACGAGACCGGCGGCCTTGACGGCGGCGACCAGCGTTTCGTGGTCCTTGGAGTTGACGGCGTTCTCGACGATGTTCTTGTCGGCATACATGGGCGCGCCGCCGACCATGGGGTTGCTGGCGAAAGCGGCGCCGGCGCCCAGGGCGAGAGCGGTTGCTGCTGCGATTGCTGTTTTCCTGATGACGGTCATTCGGGTACTCCCTTGTTTCGGAATGTGGGTGTGTCCTTGGGGAGGGACAGAGGGATTTACGGGCCGTCGGGCGGATCGGTTTCATCGGAAGCCAAATTTTTCTCGGGGCAGGCCTTCGTTTGCCGGGGCGAGGGTGCGGCGGGTCGCGCGGAATCCCTGGGCTCCGGGCAAGCCGCCCGGCGCGAAAAAAAATTTCCGAGATGGTCCGGTTCAGCCGTGGGCGCCGGCGGCGGCGCCCGCCTCGCGCCGCATCCACAGGACGGGCGGCACGGCAAGGAGGGTGATGGCGATCATGGCGCCCATCGCGGCCTCCAGGCCATGAGCGTCGCCGATCACGCCGAAGAGGACCGGGCCGGCGACGCCCGACAGGCCGGACAGCGAATAGATGAGCGCGAAGCCCCGCGAGGTCTTTTCGCCGCTGAGATAGTCGTTGACCGCACCATAGGTGATCGAGGTCGACCCCTGCAGGAAAACGCCGAGGACCGGCAGCATGAAGAACACCAGCGCGGTCGGAACGACGAGAAGGGCGGCGATGCCCGCCGCCGTCGCCGCCTGGACGAGGCCGAAGGACATGCGGATGCCCAGCCGGTCGGCGAGATAGCCGCAGCCGGCCTTGCCGAACATGCCGCCGGCCAGGGTGAGCGCGATCGCGGTCGAGGCAAGCCCGGTGCCGACGCCGCGTTCGGCGACGAGAAAGGCGATGAAGGTAAAGAAACCGGCCTGTACCGCAGTGTCGAGGAAGACGACCACGTTGAGCGCGGTGAACCCGGTGCGGTCGGTGATGCCCCAGCCGCCCGGGCCCGGCGTGTCCCCGGGAGCGCGGGAGGCGGCGGGCCGCGCGCCGGCGGCGACGCGGGCGAGGATGACGGCCGTCGCCCCCGCGGCACACAGCGCGGCAATGCCGAAGACGCCGACGGTCGCCTGCCAGGTGAGGCCTGCCCCGGCGGCGAGACTGAAGAGGCCGGTGAAGACGAGCTTGCCCGCGTCGCCCGAGGAATTGTAGAGCCCGAGCGCGGAGCGCCGCCGTCCGACGGGGAAGGCCTGCGTGACGAGCGAGGATGAAAGCGCGTGCTGGAAGGCCGCGCCCATGCCAACGACCGCCAGGCAGGCGGTGATGGTGGCGAGCCCGCCGGCCGCCGAGAGCAGCAGGTAGCCGGCGCCGGCGCAGGCGAGCCCGAAGACGAGCAGCCGGCGTTCCCCGAAGCGTTCCGCGAGGATCCCCGAGGGCAGTTCCAGCACGCACATGATGCCGGTGTTCACCGCGCGCACGAGTCCGACCTGGGCGTAGGTCAGCCCGAACGCCTGTGCGAGCACCGGCAGCAGCACGTAGAGGGCGGCGTTGAGGCCGTCCTGGACGATGTGCGCGGTGCAGGCGACGCCGAGGATCAGCCTGTTGCGGGAACGGTCGGGAACCGACGAAGACATCCGCCCTGTCTACGCCTGCCAGCAACCGCAAGCAATCTCGGATGCATCTCCCGCGGGCCCCCGCCACTTCCGCGGTCCTAGTTGCCGGCCCGGAAACCATCCGCCGTCTCCGAAGTCTCGGCCCCCGGCCCGGAATTTTCCTGTTTCCGAAGTCCCGGACCCCGATCCGGGACCTATTGGCCGTGCCGCGATCCGCCGGACTGCCATTGGGCCCCGGGTCGAGCCCGGGGCTTCGTGGTTGTTTGCGTTCGCGTGAGGCTTGCGCGCGCGGCATTGCGGGTTGTTTCCGGAGTTCGGAACGGTCCCGGACAATCCTGACGGATTTCCGGGACACGGGTGCTGCGCGAACGGGGTAACCGCCGCCTCCGCAGTCCCGGTTGCCGACCCGGAAACCATCCATCGCCTCCCCCGAAGTCACTGCCCCCAGCCCGAAATCTTTCTACAATCTCCGAAGTCCCGGACCCAGCCCGAAAACCATCCGCCATCTCCGAAGTCCCGGACCCTGATCCGGGACCCATTGGCCGTGCGGCGATTCGCCGGACCGCCGTTGGACCCTGGGGCGGGCCCGGGGCTTCGGGGGCTGTGCTTTCCGCCCATGCGTGCGGGTGCGGGTCGGGGAGCGATCGGGGCCTCGGGGGTGGTGTCCGCTTGGGGGATGTCTGTTTCGGGTTCTTCGATGGCGGCTGTTTCAGCCGGTGTAGACGACCATCTCGCCGATGTTTTTTGCGGTCGCGACGAAGCGGTGTGCGTATTTGCGTTTGATCGGGTCGCCCAGTTCGCCGCGGAACTCCTCGCTCAGCCGGATGTCGCCGAGGCTTGCGGCGTCTGCTCCCCGGATGTCTTCGGCATGGATCTGCTCGAGGCGCGCGGCCTTGTTGACCTCCGTCCCGATGAGGGTGAACTGGTGGCGCGTGGCCGAGCCGAAGTCGCCGCTCAGGACGAGCCCCACGTGCAGGCCGACACGCAGCCGCAGCGGCGTCGAACCGATGGCGATCTCGCCCACCGCCCGGACCGCGTCTTCCGCGGCCCGCAAGGCATCGGTGAACTCCCGTTCGCCGCCCCCGCTTTGCTCGGGCAGCACCCAGAACGCCATGAGCCCGTCGCCGATGAACTTGTCGACATGCCCCCCGCGCGACACGATCGGGGTGGTCTGGGCGTTGAAGAAGCGCTGGACGATGTCGGCTGTGCGGTCCGGGGCGAGGGACAGCGTGTGGCGGCTGAAGTCGACGACGTCGGAGAACCAGATGATGGCGCGGTCCACCTTGTATTCCGCCAGCTGGTCCCCGCCCGACTGCAGGCGGCGTCTCAGCGCATACTCGTTGGTATAGGCGTGGAGGATCCGGGTGTCGTCCTCCAGCTGGTGGCTCAGAGACGCCGCCTTTCGGCTCGCGTTGCGCAGTTTCAGGGAGATGATCTTCGCGATGTTCCGCCAGAGCGCGCCCGCTTCCGGATGGGCCTCGATCGCGGCTTTCGTGATGACGAGCAGTTCGACGCTGCTTTCCGCGGCCACGAGGTCGTAGATGCGGTGATATCCGTTGCCGACGATATGCTGCTCGCCGACCACTTCGTTCCGCCGGCGGACGAAATAGGTCGTGTTGTCCTGCCGCACGGCGACGGAACCGTTGACGATGACCCAGAGGCTCTCGACCGGGTCGCCGTGGCGGCAGATGAACTCGCCCTCGGCATATCTGTAGGGGCGCGGATCGAGGGCGACGATATCGGACACGTCATCGACGAGACCGCTGGCCACGAGCGCTTCCGCATAGCGTACGTCGATCTGTGCCGCGCGCACAACGTCCGGCTTCTCCGGCATGGGTCACTTTCTCCTGCCCGGCTTGACGTCACGATAGTGCCAGCAAGTGCGCGTGAATTCCAATTGCAGAGATGCGGCCGCGGTCTTCTGCCGCTCAGAAGGTGAGGCCGGTCTCCTGTTCCCAGGCGACACGGAAGGCCCATTGGCTGGGCGCGGACGTGAGCGACCAGAAGAGATATTTCGTCGCGTCCTGGTAGCGGTCGAACCTCGCGGTCTGCGTTCGTTCGCCGCGCTCGACGTAATAGACCGTCCAGGCCGCGTCGTCGGCCTGCTCGAGGACGAGGCGGTCTTCCAGGACCTCGTCGGGGTCGTGTCCCGGCAGGGCATAGCGGGAGGAGGGTACGCCGGAGGCCTCGAGGGCATGGGCGAGAAGCGCGATGCTCTTTTCCAGATCGGTTTGCAGGGTCACGCTTTCCGGCTCCCCGGTTCATGTTGCGGATGCTCGGGCAGCATCATTTCTCCTCCGGTACTATCAACTCGACAAGGTAGCCGCGCTCGATGAGGTCGCCGATGGTCTGGTCCCCGGTGAACTGTTGCGTGCCGCCGCCCGGGTATCCGAACCACGGTGCGACCGTGCCTTGCTCGACATCGAAGGGTTTCATGACTTCCAGCAGCCTGACCGGATCGTGCTGCTGCTTGGGCAGGATCGAGCGTTCCTCGAACGAGGTCCCCTCGTCGGAGGTGAACCGGCCGCGGTCGCCGCCGATGCGCTCGAGCTTCTTGCCGACTTCGAGGGTGGTTCCCTGGCGGGTGCCCTCCACGAACCCGTCGTCCTCCGGCCACAGAATGTCACCGGACTCGGTGACGTAAACCGTCGTCAGGCCGTCGGGAAGTCCGATGCTCCTGGCCGTGTCCAGCTGCTTCGACGTCGGCACGTTCGACGAGGGCCCGAGCGGTTTCGTCGTGTCGCCGGAGACCGGTTTGCCTTTCGTCGGTTCCGTATGGGGGGCCGTCTTCGGCAGTTGGACCTGAAGGGCCTTCGTCGACGCGAACCGCATCTGCGACTTCGACATATCGAAACGCATATGTGTCCGCAATCCCGTGTGGGGTCTCAACCGGAATGTCTGGCTGGTCTTGGAGTGCGGCATCGTGTGCGACGACTTGGAGAATTTGTGCACATGGCTGCCCGCGGTCCGTGCCGCGGTCTTTGCAGCAGACTTCGCCGCGCCGCCGGCCAGCCTCCTGACCACCGTTGTCCCCACCTTGCCGACTGACGCCATGACGTATTCTCCCGGAGCTAGATCTTCAGAAGATAGGAGCCGTCCTCGGTCCCGGCCGGGTGTTGGGCCGGGCCGGAGCCCATTTCGCCGAACGTGGCCCTGGCCGCTTCCGCCGTACCGGCGAATATCGTCAGGATGGCCCCGAGGTCCACGTCGCGGCCGCCGTCGATCTCGATGTTCTTGTTGAGCACGAGCGCCTGCGCCACGGGGTCGTAGGCCATGACGAAACCGTTGAGGCTCAACTGGTAGAGATTGAGCTCCAGCGCCTTCTGCAGCATGTGCGGGTCGGGATCGCCGCCCAGGTCCATCACGGGGGCGTAGAGGTTGAGGAGCCGGTTGTCGTCGATGACCTGCAGCAGGACGTCCGTTCCCGTCTCGGACTTCACCGCGCACTGAAGGTCGTCGTCCATGGTGATAGGTGTGTCCGCGGCGATCGTCTGCAGCCAGTTGTTGACGGACGAAACGGCGGTTTCAACGTTCATGCCAGCCCCCCGGATTCGCGCGGGACGAAGACCCCTCCGGCTCCGCCGCGCAAACAGCATCAATGTCGTGGTTTCAGGCTAGCACGCGGCTGCCGGGCCGTCACGCGGGGAAAAGGAACCCGACCAGGGTGGCGCGACGGACCGAAAAAAAACAGAGCGGCCCCGTCGCAAGGCCGCGTCCGCTCGATATCCGGTGGTGGCCGGAAAGCGGGGGCATGCCGGCCGCCGATGGGGCCGGCATCTTCCCGCGCTTTTAGCTCATCCGCTGATGGACTTGGCCGAGGCCAGTCCCGGCGCTTTCGACTTGCCGCCGATCTTGTCGCGGACGCCTTTCTCGATGCGCTTGCCGACGTCCTGGTCGATGTTGCGCCAGTATTCGAAGGCGCGCTTGAGGATCTTTTCGCTGACGCCGTCGCTGAGGTGGCCGACGACGTTCTCGACGAGCCGGCTGCGGGCGTCGTCGTCCATGACGTCGCGCACCAGGGCGCCGGCCTGGCTCCAGTCGTCGTCATCCTCGCGCAGCGTGTAGGCCTCGCGGACCATGTCCCCGTCGGCGTGCCAAAGGCCGGCTTCCCCGCGCGGGTCCGGTTTCGCGGCCGGGCCGCCATAGGAGTTCGGCGCGTAGACTGGATCGGCGACCTTTTCGATGCGCATGGCGCCGTCCTTGGTGTAGCTGTGGACGGGGCATTGCGGCGCGTTGACCGGGATCTGCTTGTAGTTGACGCCGAGCCGGGCGCGGTGCGCGTCGGCGTAGGAAAACCCGCGCGCGAGCAGCATCTTGTCGGGCGACAGGCCGATGCCGGGCACCATGTTGTTGGGTTCGAACGCCGCCTGCTCGATCTCGGCGTGGAAATCGGTGGGGTTGCGGTCGAGAACCAGCTTGCCGACCTCCATCAGCGGATAGTCCGCGTGGGGCCAGACCTTGGTCAGGTCGAACGGGTTGATCCGGTAGGTCTTGGCCTCCTCGTAGGGCATGACCTGCCACTTCAGGGTCCAGCTCGGGAAATCGCCTTCGCTGATGGCGTCGAACAGGTCGCGGCGGTGGTAGTCGCCGTCGGAGCCGGCGAGCCGGTCGGCCTCGTCCTGGCTCAGGTGGGCGTTGCCGTCGCCCTGGTCGGTGTGGAAGTGGAACTTGACCCAGAACTTCTCGCCCTTTGCGTTGACGAGCGAATAGGTGTGGCTCGAATAGCCGTTCATCTCGCGCCAGGAGCGCGGGATGCCGCGGTCGCCCATGAGATAGGTCACCTGGTGGGCGCTTTCCGGCGACAGGGTCCAGAAATCCCACTGCATGTCGTGGTCGCGCAGGTCGTTGTCCGCGCGGCGCTTCTGGCTGCGGATGAACTGCTGGAACTTGATGGGGTCGCGGATGAAGAAGATCGGCGTGTTGTTGCCGACCATGTCGAAATTGCCTTCCTCGGTGTACATCTTGACGGCGAAGCCGCGCGGGTCACGCCAGGTGTCCGGGCTGCCGCGCTCGCCGGCGACGGTGGAGAACCGCACCAGCGCGTCGGTCTTGCGTCCGCGCTGGAACACCTTCGCCATGGTGTACTTGCTGACGTCCTTGGTCACCTTGAAATAGCCGAACGCGCCGCCGCCCTTGGCATGGGGCTGGCGCTCCGGGATGCGCTCGCGGTTGAAGTTGGCCATCTGCTCGAGCAGATGATGGTCGTGGAGAACGATCGGGCCGTCGCGGCCGACCGTCAGTGAATGCTCCTCGCTCTGGACGGGAATACCGGCATCGGTCGTCGTTGCGGGCGTCTTCTTTTGCTTTGCCATGTGGGAACCTCGGGTTGCGGATTGACGTTGTCCAACGCGCACGCGCCGTCGATGTTCCATGCGAGGACTCGGCGTTCCGCCATGCGGGCAAGCGGTTCCGGCCGGCAGGGCGGCGGGGAACTGCAGGGGCCTTGACATGGATCATTCCGCCGGGGCGGCCGAAATGGCATCAGGGAAGGGTCGGGGAATGTCCCCGGCGCATGCCCTGACCACCCGAGAGGCTGCAAATGCGCACAGAGCCCGTCAGTCCCGCCCGTTCTCCCCGGGTCCGCCCGCCGCGTCTTCTTTCGGGGCTTGCGGCGGCGCTGGTGCTGTTCGCCGTCCCGTCACCGTGCGCCGTGGGCGCGGAACCGGGCGAGGCGGCCGAAATCAGCCTCGGGGGAAAACTTTACGACAATCACTGGCTGGCCAGCGGCCGGCAGCCGCCGTCGACGCCCAACCCGCGTTATCCCGCGGAGGTCCGGACCGCCGTGGGCAACACGTGGCGGTGCGTCTCATGCCATGGCTGGGACTATGCCGGCCTCGATGGCCACCTGGGGGAACTGAGCCGGTCGGAGGCCTTCCACAGCCTGCGGGCGGCCGCCGGCAAGCCGGTCCCGCAACTGGTCGAGGCGATGTCGGCGCCGGGACACGGGGACAACCTCCGGGGGCTCACCGCCGGCCAGGTCCGCAGCCTGGCGCGGTTCGTGGCGTCCGGGCAGGTCGACGTCTCCGAGCTGGTCGCCGACGGCCGGCCGGCCGGCGTCCCGCTTGCGGGCAAGGACATCTACGAGGGGGCGTGCGTGTCATGCCACCAGGCCGACGGCAAGGCCTACATCCAGGGCGAGCACGGGGACCGGCCTTCGCTCGGCTGGATCGCCCGGCACCGCCCGGCGCAGACGCTCCACAAGATCACGAACGGCGTGCCCACCGCGGACATGCTGTCGCTCAGGTTCCTGCCGCCGTCCGGCCTCGCGGACCTGCTGGCCTATCTCCGGACGCTGGACGCCGACGCCGACTGACCGCCGCTGGCCCCCGGGTCAGGCCCGGGGGTTCGGTTCTCGGGATGCAGAGGCTTCGTTCCCCGGACGAGCGCTTGCGAGATCCGGGGCTTTTGTACCCCGGACGAGCGCTTGCGAGATCCGGGGCCGTACGGGTTTCCCCGTCATGCGTGTGGCAAGGGCGGCGTCCGCATGGCCCTGCGTTCGGGCCGGTCCCGGATGATGCTGGCGCATCTCCGGGAAACGCCCAGCGGTATCCCGGGCGCTTCGCAGCGCGTGAGCGGTGTGATGCCGGCCGGGGATCGTCCCGGTCTCCTTCCCACAATTCGTGCGAGGCAGTGCGGCGGGAAGCTCTCACCCACACATACCCACCCCCGAATTCCTGACGAAAGTCAGGATCCATTGGCCGCGCAGCGACCCCTGCGCCTGCCGCCGGACCCCGGGTCAGGCCCGGGGGTTCGGTTTTGGGGATGCAGAGGCTTCCTTCCCCGGACGAGCGCTTGCGAGATCCGGGCGCTTGTACCCCGGACGAGCGCTCGCGAGATCCGGGGCCGTTCGGGTTTCCCCGTCATGCGTCTGGCAAGGCCGCTTTCCGCACAGTCCTGCGTTCGGAACGGTCCCGGATGATGCTGGCGCATCTCCGGGAAACGCTGCTCGGTTTCCTTGGCGCATTGCAGTGCGGCGGCAAGCTCCTACCCGCCCCCGAATTCCTGACGAAAGTCAGGATCCATTGGCCGCACAGTGACCCCCGCGCCTGCCGCTGGACCCCGGGTCGGGCCCGGGGGTTCGATTGCAGGAACGTCTGCGACGCGGCGGCGCGCCGGGGCTCTGTCCTGTCGAGAACGACCTAGCGAATGGCCTGGCGGACGAACGTCCGGGCCGCCCGGCGCAGGGCGTCGACATCCACCCGGCGATGGATCGCCCGATAGAGCGCCTCGCCCCAGCAGACGAGGCGGAAGACGGTCTCGGCCACGAACATCGACATGGTCAGCGCGTAGGTCGGATGCTGGTGCATGTTCTGGTCCTGGGTCATTCGGTCGTCCTCGCGTCACGCCCCGCCGGGAGCCCGGGGGCACTGGTTGGATGTGGTGAAGCGTAGGGCAAACAATGCCGGAAGACAAATCCGGTACAGGCGTACCGGTGGACACATCGTCTTAAGTCTTGCGCTTGCGGGGAACCAGTAGTCAAATCCGTCATCTTCGACATTCCGGTTGTCGCGCAGTAACCGGGATGCGTCATCCGCAGCGAGACCACCTTCAACCGGCCCAAATCCAGACAAGACAACGCATGGCATTCGGCCTCTTCATTCACCGGACCGACTCGATCTACGAGGACATCCCGTCCGAACGGTACCAGTTCCCGCGGCAGTATCTGAGCCGGGCGAGGGAATTCATCGGCGACTGGATCGTTTATCTCGAGCCCTCCAAGGTCCCGAACACGAAAGGGTATTTCGCGGTCGCCAGGGTGATGGACATCATTCCCGATCCCGGCCTCGACGGGATGTATCTCGCGCTGATCGAGCCCGGCAGCTATCTCGACTTCGGAAACCGGGTTCCGTTCCGCGCCGAGGACACGATCATCGAGAGCGGGCTGCTGAACGCAAAGGGGCGCATATCGGGCCGGGCGCAGGCGGCGGTCAGGCCGGTCTCGCCGGCGGATTTCGCGGCCATCGTCGAACGCGGGCTGGGCATGACGCAGGACGAGTTGCCCCGCACCGATCCGCCGCCCGGGTTCGGCGAGGCGCCCGAGGACTATATCTATGAGATGCCGCCCCGCGCGCGCATCGACGTCCTGACGAGCCGGGCCTGCCGCGACCGGAACTTCCGCAAGACGGTGATCCGCGCCTATGACGAACGATGCGCCATCACCGGCATCAAGCTGATCAACGGCGGCGGCCGCGCCGAGGTCGAGGCGGCGCACATCCGCCCGGTGGAACACGACGGCCCGGATATCGTGACCAACGGCCTCGCCCTGTCGGGAACGGCGCACTGGATGTTCGACCGGGGCCTCGTCGGGCTGTCGGACCGGTTCGAAATCCTGGTCTCGCGGCAGGCCAACGACCCCGATGCCATCCGCACGATGATCAATCCGACGGGGTCCCTGATTCCCCCGATAAGACCGAGCGATCACCCGCGTCGCGAGTTCGTCGCCTGGCACCGGGAGAACTGTTTCAAGCAGTGAGGTGGTGTCGGACGTCTCAGTTCGGATCCGCCAGCGGCTGGCGTTAGAATCGGCCCTTAGCAGCCTTTGATGATGCCTTCACTACGTCGCGTCGCATTCTGTAATCTGGACATTCGCCAGGACCGCGTGATCGAATTGGTATCTCACATAGGCATAGACAAGAATGCTAGATGCGGATACGTGCACGCTGCTGTATCCGCGCGTAGAGTTCTACTTGTGCTTCGTGCTCTAACTCCACGACAATCGCGTAGTCCTGCGAGAGTTGCTGTTCCGCCGCCCAGCCTCCAACGCATCGCACTACGAGATAGTAGTCTGTCCCGTACAGCCCTGAATCTTGCGTGAACTTCACGCTTGAGGTCTGCAAAGTGTTGCGGTCTCGGCGCTGGGGTCCTGGTTTTAACGCACAGTTGAACCGATTTTGCATGTCCGGCGCGACCGTGTCTTCCCCGGCGTGCGATCGGAAATGCTCAAACACCTCGTCGACCGGACAACCCCGGATCAGACGGTAATTCATGCGAGTCCCGGTATATTCCGCCCGGGTCCGTTTTACAGGAGGATCGAACGCCAAAGATACATGGATCCAACGTCGCCCATTGCCTTGAAATTCGCTAGGGATCGGCACGTGAAAAACAGCGAACTGGTCCATGCCGAGATTGTCTTCGGCGTAGAGGACTACCCGGTGGTCATCGGAGAACGCTGCAGTAGATGGATCCACAAGACCATTGCCGCAGACCTGATCCTGTTCGGCCTCGGGGACGCCATTCAGGCGGCGCAAAGCGGCCCCCGGTACACGTGCCGAACTCGCCATCAGTGCTTTGACCAGATTGGCAGATGCTTCTGGGTGATGCCGCAAGATCTGCGCCGCCTTGTTGGCAAGATGTGGAGCGGAGAATGATGTTCCCGTTTTGCTGACAATCGCCTGCCTGAGGAAATCCGCATTGGTCGTCAGTACCCCGGCATTTGGCAGGGTCGGGGCACGTTGAAGACGCGCCGCCACCCCATCGAACACAAGCGTACCGCCATAGTCGACGAAGTCTGGCTTCTTGATGCCGCCAGCGCCAGGTCCCGCTCTGGAAAACGGCGAGGGCTCGTCGCGTTCGGTGATGGATTGGGTATGCACATCTAACTGGTGCTGTGGCCCAAGGCCATTCGAATGCGCGATTGATCCCACGGTAAGGGCGTTCACGGCCCCGGCTGGCTCGTAAACACGATTGCCGGGTTCGAAAAGGTATTGTGGATATTGGGTGACAGCCTGTTCGAGGCGCGTGCCGCTGCGCGGGTCTCGGTTGCCAGCAGATACAAAGATGAGGATGTCTAACTCCTGTGCCAGTTCATCCAAAGTCGCAGCCCATGGCCCGACGCGCCCGCGCTCGTACTTTGATTTTGTGTCTCCAAGCGACAGCACATAGATCCGGCATCCGTAGGCCTGGCTCAGCCGCTCAATCGCGATGCGCATCTGCGTGGGTAAGGTTCGGCGATCATAGAATTGAGCTTGGTCGGTGACGACTTTGGCCGAAATGATACGGGCGGCCGGCTGAAGCTCAAGCTGGTCGAGCTGGTTGCGGAGATCGCCGAACACGGCCACACCTGCAACAGCCGTTCCGTGACCGTTCATGTCCGCAACCCCTAGTTCTGCCGGAAAGGCTTCCCGCCCGACAATGCCTCCAACAAGTAGGGGATGGTCGTTTACACCGGTGTCGAGAACCGCAATAACTGGCAGATCGTCTGACAGAGACGCGACAGGCGGCAAATCACCAATGGCAAATGTCTCGGACGGGTCGGTTGTGATGTCAGGCTCCGGCGGAAAATCCACGAACGCAACCTGAGGGATTGAGAGAATTGGCCTTATCGCCCGGCCAAGGGCCTTCACGCGGATGATTGTGATCGATGGTCCGCTGTAGTGGTCGTAGACTTCGCCGTCCTGCTCTTCAACCCATTCGATGACACGCTCAGCCAACCCGCGTCGGGCGGCCTGAGGCCCAAATTCCCAAAGTTCGATATCAGTAACGTATTCTGTGTCGTCTTGGAAATCCTCGACTTCAACAAACCCGTCTTCCCTCGCGCGGACACCAAGGCGATCTCTTGGCTCAATCGTGCAGACCTCGCCGATTCGGTCGATGAATCCGGCATATCTGCGGTTCTGCTGCCCGTCCGGGACGGGACCGTCATATGCGTCCAGCCGTGCGCGGAAGTCCTGTAAATCGTCTGTTGACGCAAAGAGCACAAGGGTGTTGTCATCATCGGTAGATAGGACGGTGAGACCGAGACCTTCCCAATCTTGCTCCATCGTTAGCCCGCTCATTTGAACGCGAAGGATGAGCGCAGGGTCTACGAAACGCGGAGGCCGCTGCTGTGCCCTTTGCTGTTGGACGGCAGCGTCAATTTCCTGGCGCACGCGCGAGCCATGCCCGCTGCCACGGCGCGGAGCTTCTGGTGCCCGTCCCGTCTTACGCCGTTCAAAATTCTCCGGAAGTCGCACCAGAGGTAGGTGCTGGTGTCGGGGCACAGTTCATCTCACGGTTTACTGGTCAATTTTCGGATGCGCATTCTACGTCGGTCGGCGTAGCGAATAGCGTTATGGAAGTGCTTTTTGGAGATGGATTTTCGCCGGTCTAGCAAGGACAGCTTCTTTGCCTGATTGCAGATCTTTTCGAGTTCAGCATAGGAGTAATCCATTGTGCTCTGCACGATATCCTCGATCTCGAAATCGAGCGTCGAATTCTTCAGCGCGTTCAAGAGGTACTTGCGAGTCATCTTCTCGTCGGGATGGTCAAACCAAACCACTTCGTCAAAGCGCCGCCAAAGTGCTGCATCGAGTTGCCCGTCTAAATTGGTTGCGGCAATTAAGAAACCGCCAGGCTGAATCTGGTCTATGAATATGAGAAGGGAATTGACAACGCGCCGCAGTTCGCTGTGGTCGCTACCTTCCTCGCGAGAACGGGCGATGGCATCGAACTCATCGAAGAAGAGAACACACGGTTGTCGGCGCGCAAACTCGAAGGTCTTTCGGAGGTTTGTGGCAGTTTCACCGAGGAATGAAGAAATCAGGCGGTCCAGCTTCACATGGAAGAAAGGCAACCCGAGTTGGCCAGCGAATATCTCGGCACAAAGCGTCTTACCTGTGCCCGGTGGACCACAAAACAGTAGCTTTGATCGGATCGGCAGACCATGCCGCTTGATAAGGTCGGAACTGCGGAATTCATCGATCAGCCCTTGGAGGAGGCCGGTATTCTCTGCACTTAGTTGTATATCCTTTGGACTATACCGGGGTTCAATGCGTTGAATGAACTCGTTCGCGTCATCTGGGAATGGGACCAGCCTACTGAGATTCTTTGGGTCTGATCCGCTAGAGACCGAGTTGAGCGCTTTGCGTAGGCCCCGCGCTAGCACGCGATTGTTCTTTTTTTCCTCTTCAGAAATGATCTGCTCGACAACGGACCGGAACTCATCGTCCCGCCCATAATTGAGCAGCAGTTTCTTCATTAGTTCGCCACGAGCCATGCACATCCTCCGCTGTCGCAAGACTAGCGTGGCTTTCAGATTTGAGCCACAAAATATCGTGTTTTTCCGGTGGGTTTCAAAGCGACACAAGAGTGTTTGAACGTGACCAATTCTAGTCGACCTACCGTCCAGACTGTGTAGTCCAAGTCGTGGTCGCACTATTTGTTGGAAGGCCTGCTCTCGTGATGCATCCATGGTGCATTCACTCCGCAGCGAAAGTCCGCTTCCCGCTTAACCCCGACCTAGTCGCATCAAACCAGATCCGCCCCATAGTGCACCGCATCCGTCAGGCACCGTGACAGCCGCCATTCCAGCGCGGTGCCGTCCAGCCCGTGGGCCAGGCGATCGATCTCGAGCAGCGGCGTGCCTTCGTCCACGCCCAGACGGGCGGCTTCGTCCGGCGTGGCCGCCACGGCCTTCAGTTTCTCTTCCGCGCGGGCGACGCTGGCGCCGTATTCCAGCGCGTAGAGCTGGTAGACGTTGTTGGGCAGGGGGCTGAAGCGGTCCAGCGCGGGGAAGCGGTCCGCGCCCAGCACGATGCGTTCGCAGATGAGCGGCCGGCCGTCGATGAGGCGGTCGCGGTCGATGCGCCAGACCTTAGGCCGCGCGTTCCCATCGCCGGGGTCGCCGAGGCCGAGCCGGTCGCGCTCGGCCCGGGTCGCCACCCCTGAGCGCAGGCGCACCTGGCGGCTCTCGGGCAGGGAGCGTCGGCCGTCGTCCCCGGTCAGCCGGTAGAAGCGGAACAGCACCTGGTCGCCGCTGTGTTCGGCCACGTAGGTGCCACGACCCTGGCGGCGCACCACCGTGTTCTCCGCCGTCATCTCGTCCAGCGCCTTGCGCACCGTGCCCGGGCTCACGCCGAGCTCGGCGGCCAGCTGCTGCTCGCTCGGCAGCGCGTCGCCCGGTTTCCACACGCCCTCCACCAGGCGGGCGACCAGCAGGTCCTTAACCTGGGCATAGAGCGGGCGGAAGCCCGGGCGGTCCTGCGCCGGTGTGGGCGCGCGCGCGCGCCGTATCTCGCCTGTTTCCGTCATGTCCGGTTGACTCTAGTGCAGTCTTATGTCTTATACAAGACTGTCGGACGCGCGGCAGGAAGACCCGCGGCGCCGGCGGACAGGAACAAACCGGACAACTCAAATTTCAGGGAGAAAAGGCCAGTGAGCGTTCCCCAACTTCTGGTGCATCACAAGGGCGACAATGTCGGCGTGGTCGTGGTCGAGGGCCTGACGGCCGGCACCGACATGCTGTGCGTCGTCACCGAGGACAATTCCGACTTCCGGCTGACCGCGAAGGCGGACGTGCCGATCGGCCACAAGGTGGCGCTGACCGACCTCGCCGAGGGCGACACCA
Source organism: Hyphomicrobiales bacterium (assembly GCA_965227875.1). GTDB lineage: Bacteria > Pseudomonadota > Alphaproteobacteria > Rhizobiales > JAJFHC01. The sequence continues at coordinate 1,628,998 of OZ245783.1, read as the reverse complement.
TCATCAAGTACGGCGAGGACATCGGCAAGACGGTCGCCGGGGTGGAGAAGGGCGGCCACGTCCATGTCCACAACCTGAAGACCAAGCGCTGGTAAGGGAGACAGACACATGACCGACCAGAAAATCCATGCCTACCGGCGCGAGAACGGACGCGTGGGCGTGCGCAACCACGTCATCATCCTTCCCGTCGACGACATTTCCAACGCCGCCTGCGAGGCGGTGGCCAACAACATCAAGGGCACCATGGCCCTGCCGCACGCCTATGGCCGGCTGCAGTTCGGCGAGGATCTCGACCTGCATTTCCGCACCATGATCGGTACCGGCGCCAATCCCAACGTGGCGGCCGTGGTCGTCATCGGCATCGAGCCGGGCTGGACGGAAGTCATCACCGACGGCATCGCAAAGACGGGCAAGCCGGTGGCGGGTTTCTCCATCGAGCAGCACGGCGACATCGCCACGATCGCGGCGGCGTCGCGCAAGGCCAAGGAATTCGTCCACTGGGCGACCGAACTGCAGCGCGAGGAATGCGACCTCTCCGAGCTCTGGGTCTCGACCAAGTGCGGCGAGTCCGACACCACGACGGGTCTGGGCTCCTGCCCCACCGTCGGCAACATGTACGACAAGCTGCTGCCCAAGGGCATCTACGGCTGCTTCGGCGAGACGTCGGAAATCACCGGTGCGGAGCACCTGTGCAGGGCGCGTGCGGCCAATGACGAGGCCGGTGAGAAGTTCATGGCGACCTGGCAGGCCTACATGGACGAGGTGATCGAGCCCTTCAAGACCAGCGACCTGTCGGAAAGCCAGCCGACCAAGGGCAATATCGAGGGTGGGCTGACCACCATCGAGGAAAAGGCGCTGGGCAACCTGGAAAAGATCGGCCGCGAGTCGACCTACATCGATGTTCTGGAGCCCGCGGAGGCCCCGGCCAAGGGGCCGGGCCTCTATTTCATGGACACCTCCTCGGCGGCCGCGGAATGCGTCACGCTCATGGGGGCGGCGGGCTACGTGGTCCACACCTTCCCGACCGGCCAGGGCAACATCATCGGCAACCCGATCGTGCCGGTGATCAAGATCACGGCCAACCCGCGCACCATCCGCACCATGTCGGAGCATATCGACGTCGATGTCTCCGGCATCCTGCGCCGCGACCAGACCATCGACCAGGCCGGCGACTCGCTGATCGACATGATCGTGCGCACCGCCAACGGCCGCAACACGGCCGCCGAGGCGCTCGGTCACCGCGAATTCGTGATGACCAAGCTCTACCGCAGCGCCTGACGAAACGCGCCGGGGGGCGCAGCCCGGGGCCGGCCCGTCCGGCTCCGGGACGCACGGCTCGCCCGGTCCTTCCCCGAACCGAGCGGAGCCGGCATGGCCGACATCATCATCACCGAATTCATAGACGCCGCCGCCGTCGACCGGCTGCGCGGCGTCACCTCCGTCCACCACGACCCGGACCTGTGGGACCGGCCGGATGCCATCGCGGCGCTGCTGGGCGAGGCGCGGGCCATCATCGTGCGCAACAAGACGCAGGTGACCGCGGGGCTACTGGCCGCGGGGCCGAAGCTCAAGGCGGTGGGCCGGCTCGGGGTGGGGCTCGACAATATCGATCTCGACGCGGCCGCCCAACGCGGCGTGGCCGTGTTGCCCGCCACCGGGGCCAATGCCGGTGCGGTGGCGGAATACGTCATCGCCACGGCGATGATGCTGCGCCGCGGCGCCTATGCGGCGAACGCCGAGGTGATCGCGGGGACCTGGCCGCGCGAGGCGCTCATGGGCCGCGAGGTCGCGGGGGCGGTCCTGGGACTCGTCGGCTTCGGCTCCATCGGCCGCGAGACGGCGGCCCGGGCGATGGCGCTCGGGCTCGACGTGATCGCCCACGACCCGGCGGGCATTTCCATGGACGGCGTCGAAGCGGCCGGGTTCGAGGACCTGCTGTCGCGCGCCGACATCGTCAGCCTGCACGTCCCCCTCATCGAGGCGACGCGGGGGCTGATCGGCGAGACGGCCCTGGCGGCGATGAAGCCGGGCGCGGTGCTGATCGATACCGCGCGCGGCGGCATCGTCGACGAGCCTGCCCTCTGCGCGGCGCTCGTCTCCGGCCATCTCGGCGGCGCCGCCCTCGACGTGTTCGAGGAGGAACCGCTCGGCGCGGAGGCCGGTGCGCGTTTCAGGGATGTTCCAAATCTCGTCCTGACGCCCCATATTGCCGGAATCACGCATGAGGCCAACACGCGCGTGAGCGCTCTCACCGCCGAGAACGTGCTGCGCGTCCTGGGAGGACAGCCATGAGCGAACGCGGCACCGTCACCGTCACGGCGAAGGACCTGGAGAACCGCATGGCGCGCGCCATCGCGGAAAGCAACACCTCGCCCGCGGTCGCGGCGTCGGTCGCCCGCGCGCTCGCGGCGGCCGAGATCGACGGCCACAAGGGACACGGCCTGTCGCGCATCCCCAGCTATTGCGCCCAGTCGCTGAGCGGCAAGGTGGACGGCCATGCGTCTCCCGAGGCAGAACTGCCGCGGCCGTCCTGCCTCGCGGTGGACGCCGCCCACGGTTTCGCCTTTCCCGCCTTCGACCTCGTCGTCGACCGCCTGCCGGGGCTCGCGCGCGAGCACGGCATCGCCGCGGCCGCGGTCAAGCGGTCCCATCACTGCGGCGTCATCGGCTGGCATGCCGAGCGGCTCGCCGGATCGGGCGTACTGGCGCTGATCTTCGCCAACACGCCGAAGGCCATCGCCCCCTGGGGCGGCAAGACCGGTGTCTTCGGCACCAACCCGGTCGCCCTGTCCGCCCCGAGGAAGGACACGGACCCGGTGGTGATCGACCTGGCCACCTCGCAGATCGCGCGCGGGCAGATCCTCAAGGCGCAGCAGGCGGGCGAGTCCATTCCCGAAGGCTGGGCGCTCGACAGGCAGGGACGGCCGACGACCGATCCCGAGGCCGCGCTTCAGGGCACGATGCAGCCGCTGGGCGGCGCGAAGGGGGCGGCGCTCGCCTTCCTGATCGAGATCCTCGCGGCCGGGCTCACGGGGGCCAATTTCGGCTTCGAGGCGACGTCCTTCTTCACCGGCGAAGGCGAACCGCCGGGAGTCGGCCAGTTCGTCATCGCCATCGACCCGGACGTCATGGCCGGCGGCGAGGCGTTCGCCGACCGTCTCGAGATCCTGGTCGCCGCCATGGAAAGCCAGGAGGGCGTGCGCCTGCCGGGCTCGCGCCGCCTGGCCGCGCGGGCCGCGGCAAAGGACGGGGTCACGGTCGATGCCGCCGCCTGGGCCAAGGCCGGAGAGATCGCCGGCGACAGGTGAGGCTTCGCGCCGGTGCTGCCGGGACGGCGGCAAATGCCGGTGGCGCGGGCAGGGCGTTCGCGTTATCACCTGCAGCGTCCAGCCCGGAGCGTTCGATGACACGCGTGCCAAGTTTCCTCGCCTTTCTCTCATGCCTCGTTTTTCTCGCCGTCGCCGCACCGGCCGCCCTTGCGCAGTCCGGCTCCGCGGGGGTGCAGGCGGATGGGGCCGCCGGCGGCGCGATGCGCTCGCTGATCCGCAGCGAGGCGGAGAAGTTGCAGCGCATGGAAGACCTTCGTGCGCGCATCGAGGCGGCCGGAGACGACGAGAAGAAGGCGCTGCAGGAAGACCTCAAGCAGCTTCAGCAGGAAGTCGCCCAGCTCCAGTCCCAGTTCGACGCCCTGGCCACCGGGGGCGCGTCCGACAAGTTCGCGCTCTCGCAGCAGGGCGAGATCGACATCCAGAAGGAACTCCAGCAACTGGTCCAGCCGCTCGTCATCATGCTCAAGATGGCGACGGCGGAGTCGCGGCAGATCGAGACCCTGCGGCACAAGCGGTTCGTCGCCGCGAGCCAGCTCGAGACCGCCCGCGAGGCGGTGGCCAGCCTCGAGGCCCTGCGCGGGGATAGCGAGGACCCGGAAGTCGCCGGGCGCCTCGACCGGCTGCTCGTCCAGTGGCGGGCGCGCCGCGGCGATGCGCGCGACTTCATCACCTCGCTGGACCGGCAGATCGAGACCAGGCTGAACGGGCGCGAAACCGCGGTGAGCCGGGCGGGGGCGGCGTTCACCGACTTCATCCGCGACCGGGGCCTGAACTTCCTTCTCGGCACCGGCATCTTCACGCTCGTGTTCATCGTCATGCAGTTCGCCCGGCGGTTCCTGGGCCCGCGGATCCCGGTGCGCCTATCCGGCGGACGGTCCTTCCGGGGGCGGGTCTTCGGCCTGTTCTACCAGGTGCTTACCGTGCTCTTCGCGGTCGGGTCCATGCTCTACGTCTTCAACGCCCGCAATGACTGGCTGCTGATGACACTCGCCATCATCTTCCTGCTCGCCGCCGGCTGGGTGATGATCAAGATGCTGCCCAACCTGATCGAACAGATCGCGCTCCTGCTCAACCTGGGCGCGGTGCAGGAGGGCGAGCGCGTGGTCTTCAACGGCGTGCCGTGGCTGGTGACCGACCTCAGCTACTACACGACGCTGGTCAACCCGCTGCTGAGCGCCGGCACGGTGACCCTGCCGGTGCGCGAACTGATCGGGCTGCATTCGCGGCCTCTGGCCACCGACGAGGCATGGTTCCCCTCGCGCGAGGGCGAATGGGTGAAGCTGTCCGACGAACATATCGGCGAGGTCGTGTTCCAGAGCCCGGAAATGGTGCAGATCCGGCTCTTCGGCGGGGCGGTGATCACCTACACGACGGAAACCTTCCTCACCATGAACCCGGTCAACCTGTCCCATGACTACCGGGTGGAGGTCGAGTTCGGCATCGACTACGCCCACCAGGCGATCGCCACGACGACCGTGCGCGAGGTGGTCCGCGAGGAGATGGGGCGGCGGCTCCTGTCGCTCGTGCCGGAACAGGATCTCGTCGCCGTCAACGTGGACTTCCTGCGCGCCGGCGCCTCGTCGCTCGACTTCGAGGTCGAGGCGGACATCCGCGGCCGCTCCGCCCACCTGTGCGAGGACGTCGAACGCGCCCTCGCCGCCCACGTGGTCGACATCTGCACCGAACAGCGCTGGTCCATCCCCTTCCCGCAACTCACCGTCCACCGCGCGGGCTGAGACCTTGCGGGGGCGACTCCTCCGTTCCCCGGACGAGAGTCGGCGCGTCCCAGGCACCACTCCCGCGTTCCCCGGACGCGCGTGAGCGCGATCCGGGGCCGTTCCGGACTGAGGCCTGAGGCCTGAGTTTGGAACGGTCCCGGACAGTCCTGTCGGACTTCCGGGAAACGGGAGGCTTGGCCTGTTCTTGCGCTCCACCACTCCTCCGTTCCCCGGACGCGGCGGTGCGTTCCAGGCACCACTCCCGCGTTCCCCGGACACGCGTGAGCGCGATCCGGGGTCGTTTAGGCCTGAAGCCTGAGTTTGGGACGGTCCCGGACAGTCCTTGCGGACTTCCGGGAAACGGGTGGCTGGGCCTGTCCTTGCGCTCCACCTCTCCTCCGTACCCCGGACGTGAGGCGGCGCGATGCGGGGCATCACTCCCGCGTTCCCCGGACGCGCGAGAGCGCGATCCGGGGCCGTTCGGGCCTGAACCCTGAGTCTGGGACGGTCCCGGATAGTCCTTACGGACTTCCGGGAAACGGATGGCTCCACCTCGCCTCCATTCCCCAGACAAGCCGTGGCGCGATCCGGGGCACCACTCCCGCGTTCCCCGGACGCGCGTGAGTGCGATCCGGGGGCGTTTAGGACCGAGGCCTGAGTCTGGGACGGTCCCGGACCGTCCTTGCGGACTTACGGGAAACGGGCCGGGTCAGGGGTGGCGGAGTTCGGCGGAGGCGTCGATGAGCCAGTTGCGGAAGGCGGCGACCGGGCGGCGGCGGACGGTTTCGGGTAGGTAGATGAGGTAATAGCCGCCATATTCCAGGCCGATATCGGAGAGACGCCGAAGGCGGCCGGCCCGCACGTCACCGGCGACGATCTCGGCCGACGTCAGCACGAGCCCCTGGCCGGCCAGCGCACCCTCCACCGCCAGCAGGGTCGCGATCGGCGTGGCCGTGGCGGGAAGCGCCTCGGCGGGGACCCCGGCGGCCGCGAACCAGTGGCGCCACAGCATGCCGCGGTCCTCGTGCAGCAGCCGGTGCTGCAGCAGGTCGCGCGGGGAGGCGGGCACAGGGATGTGCGGCGCACCGTAGGGATAGACCGGGGAAACGCTGATCACGACCGCGGCAAGGTCGGCCGGGCCCAGGCGGCAGAACCGCAGGGCGAGGTCGCATTCGTACCGGGCGAGGTCGGCGAGCTTTGGCGTCGACACCAGCTCGACCTCGATATCGGGATGCAGGTCGCGAAAGCCGCCAAGCTTTGGCACAAGCCACTTGAAGGCGATGGTCGGCTCGCAGCTCACGGTGATGTTGCCCGACAGACGGTCCGTGAGCGCCTCTGTCGCCTCCGCGACGGCGTCGAGGGCCGGGGTGATGGCGGCCAGGTAGCGCCGGCCCGGCTCGGTCAGTTCGACGCCGCGCGGGACGTTGCGGAAGAGCTGGACGCCGAGCCGTTTCTCGAGTCCGCGGACATGCCGGCTGATGGCGGCGTGGGTGACGTTGAGTTCCTCCGCGGCGCCGGAGAAACTCTCGCGCCGGCCCGCCGCCTCGAAGGCGCGCAGAGCATTCAGCGGGGGGAGATGGCGGGGCATGGGTGATATGTGACTTTTTCTAACACTGCCTGTCAAACAAAGGCGTTTGTTCCGGGCCGCAGACACTCCGATATTCAGGGGAACCGACCATCGGAGACGAGCCATGAGCACAACGCAACATGTCATCGAAGCCCCCGCCTGCTGCGCGGAAACCCGCGCGTCCGGCACCCTTTCCGCCCGGGGACTGTTCGCCCGGTTGCGCGATTACCTGCGCACGGAATCGGAACACATGAAAGCCCGGGAGAAACTCTGCCGGCTCAGCAACCACCTGCGCCGGGATATCGGGCTCGCTCCCTGCCATCGCAGGGATGCATTCTCGGTTCCGGAACTGTATGAGTGGGAGGAAAGCCGTATCCGCTAGACCGCAACCGGAGGAGACATGGGCGAACACCCCGCCTTGCGCGGCAGGTGCCAGTGCGGCGGCATCCGCTACGAAATCGCCGCGCCGCCGCGCCGGATCTATGTCTGCCATTGCACCGAATGCCGGCGGCAGTCGTCGTCGGCCTTCGGCATCTCCGTCATCGTCCCCGCCGCAGCGATCCGCGTCCTGCAGGGCACCCCGAAAGCATGGTCGCGGCCGACGCATACCGGCGACACGCTCGACTGCCATTTCTGTCCCGACTGCGGTTCGCGGCTGTGGCATGTCGGCCGCGACGATGCGGAGACCGCGAGCGTGAAGGGCGGGCTGCTCGACGCGCCGCCGGATCTGTCTGCGGCCTATCACATCTGGACACGGAGCAAGCTGCCGGGCGTCGTCATTCCACCGGATGCGGAACGCTATCCGGAAGAACCGCCGGGGGACTGACTCCCGGCGCCCGGCCGCCCTCGGGGGCGTACCGGCAAATTGCCGCAAGCCCGCATTGCCGCTATGCTACCGCCGTCGCGTTGTGCGATAGAACGAGCCGGAGCGTGAACCGTTCTGGAAGAACTCCGTCATCTGAAGGAATTCCGGAGCATGCCGGCGGTGGAAACAGACCTGTCACTGGGACTTGGACGATGCGACCATTGCGCGGTGCGCCACCAGGCGGTGTGCGGCGCGCTGAGCGAGGAAGAACTGGTCCACATGAACCGCATCGCCCACCGCAAGTTGGTGACGGCGGGCGAGACGATCATGTCGGACGAGGAGCCGGCAGAGTTCTTCGCCAACGTGGTGTCGGGCGTGGTCAAGCTCACCAAGACGCTGGCGGACGGACGCCAGCAGATCGTCGGCCTTCTGTTCCCGCCGGATTTTCTCGGTCGCGCCTACAGCGAGAACAATCCCTATTTCGCCGAAGCGGCCACCGACGTCGAGATCTGCTGTTTTCCCCATGACGGTTTCGAGCGGCTCCTGAAAGCCTATCCCGGGCTGGAGCACAGGCTCTTCGCGAAAACCCTCGACGAACTCGACTCGGCCCGGGAGTGGATGGTGCTCCTGGGGCGCAAGACCGCGCAGGAGAAGGTGGCGAGCTTCCTGCTCCTGCTTGCGCGCCGTGCCGGCATGACCGGTTGCTCGCACGGAAGCTCGGGCCTCTTCCCGCAATTCGTCCTGCCCCTGACGCGGGCGGACATCGCCGATTATCTCGGCCTGACCATCGAGACGGTGAGCCGGCAGATCACCAAGTTAAAGTCCTCCGGGATCATCAGCCTGGCGGACAACCGGATTTTCTCCGTGCCGGACATGGACCGCCTCAGGCGGGCCGCCGGGCAGGACGAGTTCTAGAATATACGGCGACCTTTGCCGGAAGGCGGAACAGCGCGGGCTACCTCTTGCAACCGCGCACGAGCCGCGCGATCATGATTTCCGAAAACGCAGACGCCGGTCAGCCGGCCAAAAAAACGGGGATGGAAGAACGTGGATATTTCAGGAAAGAAAGCGCTCGTCTTCGGAGGAACGTCCGGGATCGGGCTGGCGACCTCCAAGCAACTCGCGGCACTCGGCGCGCAGGTGGTCGCCATCAGCCGGAACCCGGACAAGGCCGGCGATGTCGGCGAGGGCATCACGTTGCGGAAGTGCGACGCGCTGGACCGGGACGCCCTGGAACAGCTTTTCGCGGACGAGGGTCCGTTCGACATCCTGGTGAGCGCGGCAACCGGCGGCGAACGCGCGATCGGGCCGTTCCTCGACATGGACATGGACGGCTACCAGAAGTCGTTCGCCAAGCTCTGGGGCTACGCCAACGTGATCCGCTACGGCACACGCCACCTTTCCGAAGACGGTTCGATCGTTCTGGTCAGCGGATCGCCCGCGCGCAGGACCAAGCCGGGGCAGGTGGCCATCGGTTCCGTCGGCGGAGCGGTCGAGGCGCTGGTCCGGGCGGTGGCTCCGGAGATCGCGCCGCGCCGGCTCAACGTGGTCTCGCCCGGCCAGATCGACACGCCCATGGTCTCGCTCGAGGGCGATGCCCGCAAGGCGCACTACGACAAGATGACGGCAGGACACCTGATTCCGCGCGCGGGCACTGCGGACGAAGTCGCCATGGCGATCGTCTTCATGATCCAGAACGACTTCGTGACCGGAACCACGATCGACGTCGACGGCGGCTGGCTCCTCTCCTGAACCACGCCGGGAGCGGAATCGTTCCCGGTTGACACAGGTCAAGGCATGGAGGCCACCGCGAGGGAATATTTGCTCAACTGATGCTTCCCGGAGGGACTCCCCATGAGCTACCGCACGATCCTCGTTCACTTCAACGATCCGCAAAGGGCCGAGGCGCTGTCCGATGCGGCCGTCCGCCTCGCGCAGCAGCATGACGCGCATCTGATCGGCCTGCACGTCATCCCGAGGCTGGACATCCACGTGGCCGCGGAGATCCCGGTCGGCCTCGACCTGCTGGACCGGCAGAAGGAAGCCATCGAGGAAGAGGCGGCCGGATGCCGCCAGGTCTTCGAGGATACCGCGAGAAAGGGCGGCGTGAACATCGACTGGCGCTCGGTCGAGGCGGGTGGCGAAACGGTCCCGACCGTCGTCATGAGCCACGGTCGCTGCGCCGACCTGGTGATCTGCGGTCAGGAAGACCGCGACAACAGCGCCCAGGGCATGCACAACGTCCCGGAGGACGTGATGTTCGGATGCGGCCGTCCGGTCCTGCTGTTGCCCTATGCGGGGACATATCCGGTCATCGGCCGGTTCCCGGTGGTCGGCTGGGACGGAAGCCGCGAAGCGGCGCGGGCCGTGGGCGATGCGATGCCGTTCCTGAAACGGGCGGAGGAAGTCCGGATCGTCACCGTCAACACGCAGGGCACACAGCTGCGCGGGTCGAGCCTTCCGGGGACGGAGCTTGCATCGTGCCTGGCGCGGCACGGCGTCAAGTGCGAGGCCAGCCAGACCGTGGCGAAGGATCTCAGCATCGCCGATGAAATCCTCTCGCGCACCGCCGATCTCGGCAGTGACCTTCTGGTCATGGGCGGGTTCGGCCACTCGCGGATTCGCGAGTATGTCCTCGGCGGGGCGACACGCGGCATCCTCGAGAGGATGACCCTGCCGGTGCTCATGTCGCACTGACGGGTCGGGGGAGCGCGGCGGCGGGTCCTGTTACGGGACCGTCACAAGGCTGACATGCCGGTGTAAAGCGCAACAGGCAAACCTTCGTATGACAACGCCCCGGCGATTCGTTTCGGCGGGTCCCGGGCGATCATACGGAATGAAGCCTTGACCCAGCTCGCACGGGCGGCCGCCGCGCCGCCGACCGCCGACAGTTTCCTCAAAGACGCCGCCCACAGGCACCGCGCCATCTCGCGCGACGGCCTGATGGAAAGGCTGTTCACCCGGGCCTTCGGGCGGCTCGTCTACGCCCAGATCTGGGAGGATCCCGAGTGCGACCTCGACGCGCTCCAACTGAGCCCCGGGGAACACGTGGTGGCGATCGCCTCGGGCGGCTGCAACGTGCTGTCCTACCTGTCCGCGGGCCCCGTCCGGGTGACGGCGGTCGACCTCAATCCGGCCCACGTTGCGCTTTGCGAACTCAAGATCGCCGCGGCCAGGGCGCTCGACAGTCACGACGACTTCTCGCGGTTCCTGCGCCTGGCGGACCGGCCGGACAACGCCGCCCTCTTCGACCGGAAAATCGCCCCACTTCTTGACCCGCGGACGCGGGCCTACTGGAACGGTGCGGATGGCCTGGGCCGGCGAAGGGTGTCCGCGTTCAACCGCAATATCTACAGGACCGGCCTCCTGGGCCGTTTCATCGGCACCGGTCACCTCCTTGCCCGGATTCTCGGTGCGGATCTGACAGGGCTGCTGGAGTGCACCACGCAGGACGAGCAGGAACGCTTTTTCGACAGTCACATTTCGCCGGCTTTCGACAGATGGCTGACGCGGCGGATCACGGCCGCTCCGCCTGCCCTCTACGGGCTCGGCATACCGCCCGCCCAGTTCGAAACCCTGCGCGGTGACGAGGAGATGGCCGACGTGCTGCGCGCACGCCTGCGCCGGCTGGCCGCCGGTTTTTCCCTCGAGACCAACTATTTCGCCTGGCAGGCCTTCGCGCGCCGCTACCCGGAATATCTTCCCGATTGCGTGCCGCCCTACCTGCGCCGTCGCAATTTCGAAACCCTGCGCGAACGGGTGTCCGGCCTTTCGGTCGTCCACGGGCTGGTGGACCAGGTTCTGGCGCGGCAACCCGCAAGAAGCGTCGACGCCGTGGTCCTCCTGGACGCGCAGGACTGGATGTCGGACGACCGGCTCAACGCCTTGTGGGAGGCGATCACGCACGCCGCCGCACCGGGTGCCCGCGTCATCTTCCGCACCTCCGGTGAGCAGACCGTGCTCGATGGCCGGCTGCGCAAGGATCTCGCCGACCGGTGGCACTACGATCGCGCACGCTCCGTCGCGCTGCATGCCCGTGACCGTTCGGCGATCTATGGCGGGTTTCATCTCTACAGGCTTGCAGGCGACGCATCATGACCCATCTGGAAAACGCCTCGCACGGTCACCTGATGGACAGGGTCTATCGCCACCAGAGGCATTTCTACAATGCCACCCGGCGATATTTCCTGTTCGGTCGGGACCGGCTCGTCGCCGACCTCGATGCACGGCCGGGAGACAGCATCCTCGAACTGGGGTGCGGCACGGCGCGAAACCTGATCGCCGCCGCGAGGCGCTACCCGGGATGCGAACTCCATGGCCTCGACATCTCCGAACAGATGCTTCGCACCGCCGCTGCCGACATCCAGAGCAGGGGGCTGGAGAAACGAATCCGCCTGGCGCAGGGGGATGCCGCCGCGTTCTCCGGACAAAGGTCGTTCAACCGGGAGGGTTTCGACAGGATCGTCCTGTCCTACACCTTGTCCATGGTGCCGCCCTGGCGAAAGGTGCTCGACTCGGCCGCCGCTGCGCTGGCCCCGGGCGGCCGCCTGCTGATCGTCGATTTCGGCAGCCTCGACCGGCTCCCCGCGCCGGCCCGCTGGATCCTGCGCCGCTGGCTCGCGGCCTTCCATGTGGAACCGAGAACGGCGATAGGCCGGTCGGTGCGCGGCGTTTGCGAACGCCACGGCCTCACGGTCGTCAGGGCCGAACCGGGTCAGGGCTACATGTCGTATTTCATACTCGAACGGCCCGGGGAGCGCGGCGCATGAACATGCAGATGGCACGGCCGCTGCGCTACCGTACGATCTGGATCTCGGATTTCCACCTTGGCACCAAAAGGGCCCGCGCCGACCTGCTGCTCGACTTTCTCAAGCACACGGAGTCCGACACGCTCTATCTCGTCGGTGACATCATAGACAGCTGGTCGCTCAAGAAGCACTGGTACTGGGACCAGAGCCACAACGACGTCATCCAGAAGCTCCTGCGAAAGGCGCGCAAGGGCACACGGGTGATCTACATCCCGGGCAATCACGACGAGAATTTCCGCGATTTCGTCGGCCTGCGGTTCGGCAGGGTAGCGGTTCTCCAGGACGCGATCCACATCACGGCCGACAGGAAGCGCTATCTCGTCCTGCACGGAGACGAGTTCGACGGCGTCGTGCGCTACGCCAGGTGGCTATCGCTGCTCGGCGACTGGGCCTACGAGCGCGCGATGGATCTCAATCGTGTCGTCAACGTCGTTCGGCGGCGCCTCGGCCTTCCCTACTGGTCCCTCTCGGCTTTCCTCAAGCGCAAGGTCAAGCATGCGGTGCAATTCATCTCCAGTTTTGAGACGGCCCTGGTCCGCGAGGCACGTAAACGCGGGGCGGACGGCGTTATCTGCGGCCATATTCATACCCCGCAGATCGAGACGATCGGCGGCATACACTACTGCAATGACGGCGACTGGGTGGAAAGCTGCTCGGCGCTGGTCGAGCATTTCGACGGAAGAATGGAACTGATCAACTGGACCGAACCCGCCCGTTCGGCCGCACCTGTAAAGGCCGAGCATGCGACTGACGCTCGTCACGGACGCCTGGCACCCGCAGATTAACGGCGTCGTCCGCACGCTGGGCCAGATCGTCAGGATTCTCGGGGACCGCGGGCACGAGGTCACTGTGGTCACGGCCGCAGGCCGTACGACCTTCGGCCTGCCGACCTATCCCGAAATCCGGCTCGCCGCCGTCCTCCCGCACGGCCTCGACAGCGAGATCGCCGCAACCCGGCCACAGGCCGTGCACATTGCCACGGAAGGGCCTCTGGGGCTCGCCGCGCGATCCTTCTGCCTGCGCCGGAACCTGCCGTTCACGACCGGATATCACAGCCGCTTTCCCGAGATGGCGCGCGCCCGACTACCGGTTCCCGGCACGGCGCGCGCCTGCCGGGCCCTGCTGCGCTGGTTTCACGGGCCGAGCCGGGCGGTGATGACGCCGACGCCCTCCATGGCCCGCATTCTCGAAAATGCCCGGTTCCGCAATGTCGCGGTATGGACCCGCGGGGTCGACCAGGCCCGTTTCCGGCCCATGGGCGGGGACGCCTTTCCCGGCCTGCCGCGGCCGGTTGCGGTCTGCGCGGGACGGGTCGCGGTGGAAAAGGGCATAGAGGACTTCCTCGACTCGCCCTTCCCGGGCAGCAAGGTGGTTGTCGGCGACGGGCCGCAGCGTGCGGATCTCGAGGCGCGGTATCCCGACGTCCGGTTCACCGGCTATCTCGAGGGAGACGACCTGACACGCGCGGTTTCCTCGGCGGATGTCTTCGCGTTCCCGAGCCGCACGGATACGTTCGGCCTCGTCATACTCGAGGCGCTGGCCTGCGGGGTCCCGGTCGCCGCCCATGACGTGCCGGGACCGGCCGACATCCTGACCGACCCCGGCGTCGGCGCGCTCGACGACGACATGGGCCGGGCGCTCGCTCGTGCACTCGCCTGCGACTCCCGCCGCTGCCGCAGCTTCGCACTCGGGTTCACCTGGGACGAATCGGCGGCGCGGTTCGAAAGTCTGCTCTGCCCGTTTTCCCCGGACGAGGCGGAACGGGCGTCGGCCCGCGCGGAACGGATGGGAATTCTGGGGCATGGACAGGCCGCGCGGTCGGGATCGTGAAGCGGAAGGCTTTCAGTGACGCCTGTGCGCGGTCATGCGACGGGTCAGTTCGCGCAGGTCCGACTGGTCGAGCAACTGACGAGCCAGCGGAAGAAGTACGGTCTTCTCCCATCTTATGTGTCGCCGGTACCCCTCGAAGAAACCGCGCAGCATGTAACCGAGCGTCTCGCTGTTGGGCGCGCCCCTGTCGCGTGACAGCAACTCGAGCGTGACCGTGATCTCCTCGGCATATCCCTCGTCGAACGCGTGTTCGCGGCTCAGGTCGCCGAACACATCGAAAAAGACGTGATCCTCGTTCATCCGGCCGAGCAGCAGGGGAAACAGCCCGTCTTCCTCGTCGCGATGATGCAGGGGCAGGTCGTTCCGCAGGCGGGCGCAGGCATCGCGGAGCGCGTCCTGCTCGACATTGTCAGGCAGTCCGTCGGCGATTTCCTCGAGCAGATCGCACAGGTTTTCCATCTTCTCGTGGGCCTGGTGCAGGGCGTCCACGGGATCGAGACGCCCCACGGGCCGGTCCACGATGCGTTTCAGGCAAGGGGTGCAATCCAGGCGTGCAGGGGATCTCCAGGAATCACGCGTTGCCATAGGGTTCGTCTTGTCAGTCATCTGAAGGCCATTCTGTCCTGCGGTGAGGGGGAGAATGACACCTTGTCGCGACACATCCTTGATCTGAATCAAGGCTGCACCCGCAATCGCTTTCTAGTTTGCGCGTAACGCTGTTCGTTTGAAACGTTCCGACGGGCACTGCGGCTGCGATGCCGCCGGTCCGCCGGGTTTTCGATTCGCCGAAGGAGAGGGGAACATGGCTGCTGCCATTCAAATGATCGTATTGGGGGTGATCGCGCTCCTCGGCCTGCTCGCTGCGGCCAAGGCGGAAGATGACCTTTTCGCCGCGCACGCGTGGCTGGTCGTCATCGTCAGTGCCGTGGCGATGATCGTGAGGGCGAGGACGTTCAGTTTCAGCGCGCCGGCGACGCCGCTGCGGGAAGAGAAATACCTGGACGGCGTGGTGCGCGCGGGCGCGATCGCGACGATGTTCTGGGGGATCGCGGGCTTCCTGATCGGCGTCGTGATCGCCTTTCAGCTGGCCTTTCCGCAGCTCAACCCGGATCTGCCCTGGTTCACCTTCGGGCGCATGCGTCCGCTGCACACGTCCGCGGTGATCTTCGCCTTCGGCGGCAATGCACTCATCGCCACCAGCTTCTACGTCGTCCAGCGCACCTGCGCCACGCGGCTGGCGCTCGGCAACGCGGCATGGTTCGTGTTCTGGGGCTACCAGGCCTTCATCGTGCTGGCGGCCACAGGCTACCTGCTCGGCATCACCCAGAGCCGGGAATACGCCGAGCCCGAATGGTACGTGGATATCTGGATCACCATCGTCTGGGTGGTGTACCTGCTGGTGTTTCTCTTCACGCTGTTCAAGCGGAAGGAACCGCACATCTACGTGGCGAACTGGTTCTACCTCGCCTTCATCGTGACCATCGCGATGCTGCACGTGGTCAACAACCTGGCGGTGCCCGTATCCATGTTCAGCTCAAAGAGCTATTCGCTCTTCGCGGGCGTCCAGGACGCGCTGACCCAGTGGTGGTACGGCCACAACGCGGTCGGCTTCTTCCTGACGGCAGGCTTCCTCGGCATGATGTACTATTTTGTGCCCAAGCAGGCCGAACGCCCGGTCTATTCCTACCGCCTGTCGATCATCCACTTCTGGTCCCTGATCTTTCTCTACATCTGGGCCGGACCCCACCACCTGCACTACACGGCGCTGCCCGACTGGGCGCAGACGCTCGGCATGGTGTTCTCGATCATGCTCTGGATGCCGAGCTGGGGCGGAATGATCAACGGGCTGATGACGCTTTCGGGCGCCTGGGACAAGCTGCGCACTGACCCGATCATCCGGATGATGGTGATCGCCGTCGCGTTCTACGGCATGTCCACCTTCGAGGGCCCGATGATGTCGATCAAGGCGGTCAACAGTCTCAGCCACTACACCGACTGGACCATCGGCCACGTGCATTCCGGCGCGCTCGGCTGGGTCGGCATGATCTCGTTCGGCGCGGTCTACTACCTGGTGCCGCGCCTGTGGTACCGCGAGGGCCTCTACAGCCTGCGGCTGGTGAACTGGCATTTCTGGCTGTCGACGCTCGGTATCGTGGTCTACGCGGCGGCCATGTGGGTCTCCGGCATCATGCAGGGCCTGATGTGGAGGGCCTATGACCAGCTCGGCTTCCTCGAATACAGCTTCGCGGAAACCGTCGCGGCCATGCACCCGTTCTACGTCATTCGCGGCTTCGGCGGACTGCTGTTCCTCGTGGGCGCGATCATCATGGCCTACAACCTCATCCGCACCGTGCGGGGCGACAAGCGAGCGGAACGGCCGATGGGCGTTCCGGCAGCGGCCTGAGCGGGGAGAAAGACATCATGATCAAACATGCAATCATCGAAACCAACGCAACGCTGCTGCTTGTACTCAGCCTGATCGTCGTGACGATCGGCGGCATCGTCGAAATCGTTCCGCTGTTCTATCTGGAAAACACGATCGAGAAGGTCCAGGGCATGCGGCCGTACACGCCGCTCGAGCTCAAGGGGCGCAACATCTACATCCGCGAGGGATGTTACGTGTGCCACAGCCAGATGATCCGGCCGTTCCGCGACGAGGTCGAACGCTACGGCCATTACAGCCTGGCGGCGGAGAGCATGTACGACCATCCGTTCCAGTGGGGGTCGAAGCGCACCGGGCCCGACCTCGCCCGCGTGGGCGGACGCTATTCCGACGAATGGCACGTGCAGCACCTGATCAACCCGCAGTCGGTGGTCCCGGAATCGGTCATGCCGCGCTACTCCTTCCTGGCCCGGACCGAGCTGGACACGCGCAACATCGCGGGCCACCTGAAAGCAAACACCATGGTCGGCGTTCCCTACAGCGAGGAGATGATCGAGAACGCGAAGGCGGACCTCATGGCCCAGGCCAATCCGGACGCTGACGGCGTTGACGATCTCCAGGCACGCTACCCGAAGGCGCAGGTACGCGATTTCGACGGCAACCCGGCCAAGCTGACTGAGATGGACGCCCTCGTGGCCTATCTCCAGATGCTCGGCACGCTGGTCGACTTCTCCGCCTACAAACCCCAAGAGAACCTGAGGTGACCGGCATGGACTACGACACGATGCGCCAGTTCGCCGACACCTGGGGACTGGTCTTCCTCTTCGGTGTCTTCGTCATCGTCCTGGCCGTGGTCTTCAGGCCGGGGTCATCCAAGATCTACGAAGAATCAGCACGCATTCCGCTGAAAGAGGACTGAACCGATGAGCGACAGACAGATCGACGAAATCAGCGGAACCGAGACGACCGGGCACGAATGGGACGGTATCCGCGAACTCGACACGCCGATGCCGCGCTGGTGGCTGTGGACGTTCTACGCCACGATCATCTGGGCGGTGGGCTACTGCATTCTCTATCCCGCGATACCCCTGGTGAACTCGGCGACAAAGGGTCTGCTGGGCTATTCCAGCCGCGGCGAGGTCGCCAGTGTCATGGCGGCGGTCGACGAAGGCCGCGGCGCGACGCTCGAGAAGATCCGGACGATGGAACTGGAGGACATCCGTAAGGATCCCGAGCTGTTCCAGTTTGCCGTCGCCGGCGGCAAGTCCGCCTACTCGGTCAACTGCGTCCAGTGCCACGGCTCCGGCGCCGCGGGCGGGAAAGGTTACCCCAATCTCAATGACGACGAGTGGCTCTGGGGCGGCACGCTCACCGACATCCTGATCACCCTGCGTCACGGCATCAGGTTCGACGGCGACGACGAGACACGGCTGTCCGAAATGCCAGCCTTCGGGCGCGACGAACTGCTCGAAAGAGACCAGATCAGGGACGTCACCGAGCACGTCCTGTCGCTGTCGGGCCAGGATCATGACGCGGAAGCCGCCGCACGCGGCGCCGCGGTCTTCGCCGACAATTGCGCGGCCTGTCACGGCGAGGCGGGCGCGGGCAACCAGGAGCTCGGTGCGCCGTCGCTCACCGATGCGATCTGGCTTTATGGCGGCGACCGGCAGACGATCCTCGAGACGATCCGCAATTCGCGCCAGGGCGTCATGCCGGCGTGGGGGCACCGGCTCGATGACGTCACGATCAAACAGTTGACAGTTTACGTCCACTCGCTCGGCGGAGGGCAGTAGCCCTCCGCTCTGGCGGGCAAAACAGTGCGGGACAGGCCATGGCCACCAAGTCGCAGCAGTTCGACCAGTTCGATGTCGAAGCGGTAAACAGCAAGGAAAACCGTTCCCTCTACAAGGCGCGGGAGAAGATCTTTCCCAAGCGTGTCCACGGCACGTTCCGCACGCTGAAGTGGTGGGTGATGGCGATCACGCTGGGCATCTACTACGTCACGCCCTGGCTGCGCTGGGACCGCGGCCCGCATGCGCCGGACCAGGCGGTGCTCGTGGACATCGCCAACCGCCGCTTCTACTTCTTCTTCATCGAGATCTGGCCGCAGGAGTTCTACTATATCGCGGGCCTGCTGATCATGGCGGGCATCGGGCTCTTCCTGGTCACGTCCACGGTCGGCAGGGCCTGGTGCGGCTATACCTGCCCGCAAACGGTCTGGGTGGATCTTTTCCTCGTGGTCGAGCGCTGGGTGGAAGGCGACCGCAATGCGCGCATCAAGCTCGACGGCGGACCCTGGACCTTCGACAAGTGGCGCAAGCGGCTGGTCAAGCACGCCATCTGGATCGTCATCGCTATGGCTACCGGCGGGGCGTGGATCTTCTATTTCGCCGACGCTCCGACACTGGCGCTCGATTTCCTGACTTTCGACGCACCATTCGTGGCCTATTCCACGGTTGCCATCCTCACGGCGACGACCTACACCTTCGCGGGGTTCATGCGCGAACAGGTCTGCACGTACATGTGTCCCTGGCCGCGTATCCAGGCCGCCATGCTCGACGAGGATTCGCTCGTCGTCACCTACAAGGACTGGCGCGGCGAGCCCCGCGGCCGCCACCGCAAGAAGAAGGACGCGGAGGACACGCCGCTGGGCGACTGCGTGGACTGCAACGCCTGCGTGGCCGTGTGTCCGATGGGGATCGACATCCGCGACGGCCAGCAGCTCGAATGCATCACCTGCGCGCTGTGCATAGACGCCTGCGATTCGGTGATGGAAAAGACGGGCAAGCCGCGCGGTCTCATCGACTACGCGACGCTCAACGACTGTGCGGCCAACGAACGGGGAGAGGACCGCAAGACGACCTGGCGCTCCTTCATTCGTCCGCGCACCATCATCTATACGGGTGTCTGGGGGTTGATCGGGCTGGCCATGCTCTATGCGCTGCTGACCCGGGACCGCCTGGGCGTCAACATCCTGCACGACCGCAATCCGGTCTTCGTGCAACTGGCCGACGGGTCGATCCGCAACGGATACTCCCTGAAGATCCTCAACATGATCGCCGAACCGCGGTCGTTCAACGTGACCATCCGG
Source organism: Hyphomicrobiales bacterium (assembly GCA_965227875.1). GTDB lineage: Bacteria > Pseudomonadota > Alphaproteobacteria > Rhizobiales > JAJFHC01. Next base: position 1,609,467 of record OZ245783.1, on the reverse strand, counting down.
GGCCTGCCCGGCGCCACGATGAAGGTTTCCGGCTCCGACGATCCGGCGTCTGACATGCTGACGCTCGATGTGGGTGCCGATACACTGCGCAATGCCAAGGTCTTCGTCAGTGCGCCGACCGGATCGCTGAAAGGCAAGCAGACGGACTTCTCGTTCCACGTGATCGAGACCGACGGCACGGAGGAGGCCACCTATGACGCCGTATTCGAAGGGCCGATAAGACCATGAATACCTCAGTGCCAGAACAGGACGGAAAACCCTTTACCGGACGGCACATGATCTACGTGCTGGCCGGGTTCTTCGGTACGATCATCGCGGTCAATCTCCTGATGGCCGTCCTCGCCAATCGCAGCTGGACGGGCCTCGTGGTCAAGAACAGCTACGTGGCGAGCCAGCATTTCAACGAAAAGCTCACGGCGGCCCAGGATCAGGCGAAGCTCGGCTGGACCGGATCGCTCGCCTACGACAATGGCAGGCTGGTCTTCAGGCTTGCGGACCGCGACGGAAAGGCCATCCATGCCATCGAAGCGACCGCGGCGGTACGCCGGCCGATCCACGAGCGTGACGACAGGTCGGTCCTGCTGCAGGCATCGCCCGACGGGCTCGCCGGCCAGGTGGTGCTGGAGCCCGGCGTCTGGGACGTGGACATCGATGCGCGGCTCGCGGATAGCCGCAACTGGATCCGCACCTTCCGCATCCACGTCCCGCAGGACGGTTCGTGATGAACGCGGTCTCGCCGCCTCCTGGGGCCGCGGCAGCGGGCCTGCCCGTCAGCATCAACGAGGATGGCAGCCGCCATCTCGACTTCCTCGCTCCCGGCATGAGCTGCGCGGGGTGCATGTCGCGCGTGGAGCGGACCCTCGGCGCGGTGGACGGCATCCGTGCCGCCCGGGTCAACCTGTCCGCCAAGCGGATCTCGGTCGACTGGGACAACGAGGTGCTGTCTGACGACGACATCTGTTCCGCCGTGGCGTCGACTGGCTTCGAGGCCAGGCCGATCGACCTGTCGGAGCCGGCGCTCGACAGCGGCGACGATACCGGGCGCCGGCTGCTCTGGTGCCTCGGCGCGACCGGCTTCGCGGCGGCCAACATCATGCTGCTGTCCGTTTCGGTCTGGTCGGGTGCGGAAGACGCCACCCGCGACCTGTTTCACTGGATTTCGGCCCTGATCGCCATCCCGGCGGTTTTCTATGGCGGCCGGCCGTTCTTCGACTCCGCATTGAGCGCCCTGAAGGCGCGGCAGCTCAACATGGACGTGCCCATTTCCCTCGCGGTTCTTCTTGCGCTGGGCATGTCGATCGCGGAAACCGCGCGGCACGGCGAACATGCCTATTTCGACGCGTCCGTCACCCTGCTGTTCTTCCTGCTGATCGGCCGTTATCTCGATCACGCCATGCGGGCACGGACCCGCTCTGCCGTGGCCCGGCTCATGGGGCTTTCGTCCGCACAGGCGACGGTGGTGGCCAGGGACGGCACCACGTCGGTGGTCCCCGTCTCCGCCGTGCGGCCCGGCGACATGGTCCTCGTCGCGGCCGGAGAGCGACTGCCCGTGGACGGCACCGTGGCACAGGGGCGGAGCGATATCGACCGGTCCATGGTGACAGGCGAAAGCATGCCGGAGACGGCCGTGCCCGGGGATGCCGTCCACGCGGGTACGGAAAACCTCACGAGTCCCCTGCGAATCCGCACGACGGCGACCGGACGGGACACGTTTCTCGCGGATGTCGTCCGGCTGATGGAGGGGGCGGAATCGAGCCGCACGCGGGCGGTGCGCTGGGCGGACCGGGCCGCCAGGGTCTACGCGCCTGCAGTGCATCTCGCCGCGGCCCTGACCTTCGCCGGCTGGTTCCTGGCCACGGGCGACTGGCGGGTCTCGCTCCTGACGGCGATCGCGGTCCTCATCATCACGTGCCCGTGTGCCCTCGGACTTGCCGTGCCGGCCGTGCAGGTCGTCGCCAGCGGGGTTCTGTTCAGGCGCGGCGTCCTCGTCAAGGACGGTTCCGCGCTGGAGCGCATGAGCGAAATCGACATGGTGGTGTTCGACAAGACGGGCACGCTCACCGCAGGCGAACCGGCGCTTGCACCGAACGACCGGCCGACGGACGCCGGGCTTTCTCTTGCCGCCGGTCTTGCCCGCGAAAGCCGCCATCCTTTGTCCCGTGCGATCGTCCGGGCATGCCGGAACGCCGGGCTCGAACCGTCGGATGTCGGTGACGTCACGGAGACGGCCGGCATGGGGCTGGAAGGCACCGTCGACGGGAAACACGTGAAGCTGGGCAGCGCCACGTGGTGCGGTCTCGCCCCGGCCGAAACGGGCATGGAGGTCTGCCTCGCCGTGGACGGAAGGCCTCCGGAACGGATGCGGTTCGAGGACACCCTGCGCGACGACGCTGCGGCGACGCTCGGCGCGCTTCGCGACGAGAGCTACCGGCTCGAGATGCTGTCCGGCGACCGACTCTCGGAGGTCGAGAGGGTTGCAGGCCGTCTCGGGATCGACGCCTTCACCGGGAACGCGGCTCCGGCCGACAAGCTTGCCCGTCTGGCGGACATCCGGGCTGCGGGCGGGCGGCCGCTCATGGTCGGGGACGGGATCAATGACGGGCCGGCGCTGGCCGCCGCGCACGTGTCGATGGCGCCGTCGAGCGCCTCGGACGTCGGGCGCACCGCGGCGGACTTCGTGTTTCTCGGCCGGTCGCTCGACCCCGTGCATGCCGCTGTCGACGTGGCCTGCCGGGCACGGCGTCTGGTGTGGCAGAACTTCGCCTTTGCCGCCGCCTATAACGCCGTGGCCGTGCCGCTGGCAGCGTCCGGGCAGGTGACCCCCCTCATCGCCGCCCTGGCCATGTCCGGCTCTTCGATCGTCGTGACGGCGAATGCGCTTCGCCTGCGCCTGTCCGGCCGGCGCCATGAGGCCAGGACCGTGGCCGAGGACAGGACACGCGCACCGGCGCAGGAGGCTCCCGCATGACCGGGCTTCTCTTTCTCATTCCCGCCGCCCTTTTTCTCGGCGGGCTCGGCCTCGCTGCCTTTCTCTGGGCCCTTCGCAGCGGACAGTTCGAGGATCTCGACGGCGCGGCGGCACGAATCCTGATCGAGGACGAGGACGAAACGGCGGCGGATGACCGGAATCGGCGGTTGTAATCCGGCCCAAAGCATGGACAATCCCTCTTCCCGAGCCGCCCGTCCGGGCGGTTGTTTTTCCTGGGGCTTCTCGCAGGGGTGGAGAGGATGTTCACACATGACGTTGCCGCGTGGCGTTCGTGCCGTAACGATGCTGTTTGTCGCCCTGCCGGCATGGGCCGGGGCTTCGTTTGCCGCCTCGAGCAGCCCGACCGTGCCGAAGCCCCGGCCGCGGCCGGCCTATGTGACACCACCTGCGCCCGACCCCATCGTCACCAGCCAGGCGCCGACCGGCCCCGTGGGTGACAACGCCTTCACGTCGGGCTCGGCCCAGAGGGTCGACAGGACCTGCCTCAAGAGGCTGGCCCGCCGGGTGCCGGATGTCCGCCCGTCTTCGCCGTTCGGAAAGGCGAGGGGGTGCGGGGTGAGGAACCCTGTCGTCTTCTCCACGTTTGCCTCCGCGGGTGCGAAGGTTCGCTTTTCGGAAAAGCTCACGCTCGACTGCCGGTTTGCGGACACGTTCGCCACATGGCTCGTGGATGTCGTGTCGCCGCTGGCGCGCGAGCATCTGGGCGCGTCCCTGACGCGGATACAGACCGGGCCTGGATACAATTGCCGGACCCGCAACCGGAAAAAGGGCGCCAAGCTCAGCGAGCACGCCTACGGCAATGCGATCGACATCGCCTCGTTCACTCTCAGCACCAAGAGACGGCTGGCGATCGGGTCGACGGACCTGACGCCGCAGGAACGACGCTTCCTGCGCGCGGTCCGTACAACGGCCTGCGGCTATTTCACCACGGTGCTCGGGCCGGGCTCGAATGCGGCGCACGATACGCACTATCATCTCGATCTCGGACGCCACGGGCGGTCGGGCAAGTACAGGATCTGCGAATAGCGTGCGCCCCGCACGACAGAAGGACGGAGAGGAAAGTTGAACGAAAACACCGCGAGCGATCTCGCGCCCAAGACATGGCCGGCCGAAATCCACCGCCGGTTCCGGGATGCCGGCGTCAGCCAGGTGGTCTATGTGCCGGATGCCGGCCACAAGGCGCTGATCGACATGTGCCATGCCGACGACACGATGGCGGCGGTTCCCCTGACGACCGAAGAGGAGGGGATCGGCGTCGCCGCCGGCGCGTGGCTCGGCGGCGCACGGGCCGCCCTCCTCATGCAGTCGAGCGGGGTCGGCAATTGCATCAACATGCTCAGCCTGGCGTCGAACGGCCGTTTCCCGCTGCTCATGCTGGTGACGATGCGGGGCGAGTGGGCGGAGTTCAATCCGTGGCAGGTGCCGATGTCGCGGGCGACCCGGCCCTCGCTGGAACTGATGGGCGTACAATGCTACCGGGCTGATCGGGAAGAGGATGTCTCCGAAACGGTCGCCGCGGCCGCCGATCTCGCGTTCAATGCCGAACAGCAGGTCGCGGTCCTGCTCGGTCAGCGTCTCATCGGGCGCAAGGTCTGGTAAGGGGGGACAGGATCATGGATGCACTTTCACGGCGCGATGTGGTCAGGCAACTTGTCGAGGACCGCAAGGACCTTCTCGTGGTCAGCGGGCTCGGGTCGGCGACCTGGGACCTGGCGGCGGCCGGCGATCACGATCTCAACTGCTACCTGTGGGGAGCCATGGGCGGGGCGGTTCCCATCGGTCTCGGCCTGGCGATCGCCCAACCGGAACGAACTGTGCTCGTGATCACCGGCGATGGCGAAATGCTGATGGGTATCGGGAGCCTCGCCACGGCGGCGGCCCGTGCGCCGGGGAACCTGTCCGTGGCGGTGCTCAACAATGGCCGCTACGGCGAAACGGGCATGCAGCGCGCGCACACGGCGCTCGGCACGGACCTCGTCAAGATGGCCTCCGGTGCAGGCTTCGCGGATGCCAGGCCGGTGTCCGACGCCGACGGCGTCAGGGATTTCGTCAGGTCCATGCATGCCTGCGAGGGCCCGCTGTTCGCCGACATTTCCGTACGGACGGACGATCCCCCGCGCGTGCTGCCCGAGCGCGACGGGGTGATCATCAAGCAGCGGTTCAGGACAGCGCTCGGCGTTGCGGGCTAGAAGTGCTCTGGGGCGGGGCCCGTTTGCATGTATAGTCAGTGAAAATACCGGAGGTGACGGCACCATGAAGTCCAGCGATGTCGAGAAGTACGAAAAAATGCTGCAGGAACGACTGGCGGAGCTCAACGAACGGCTGCACGAGATCGAGCATGATCTCGACGAACCGGCGGACGCCGATTCCGAGGAGCGGGCGACGGAACGGGAAAGCGACGAAGTCCTGGAACAGCTCGGCAACGCAGGCCTTACGGAAATCCGGATGATCGAAGCGGCCCTGAAGCGGATCGGGGACGGCACCTACGGAACATGCGCGAAATGCGGCGAGGACATTTCCAGAGAACGGCTGGACGTGCTGCCGCACACACCCATGTGCAAGAACTGCGCATAGGCGGTGCCTCCGCGCCGCACTGCGCGTCACACCACTCGTGTGGCTATTCGGCGTAGGCCGATACGGGCAGGCCGCGACGCAGCCAGCCGGGGCCGCGGAAATTTCCGAGCATGCCCTCGCTGACATCCATCACGCTGGCGAAACCCTGGCGGATGAGCAGTTTGCGCACCATCGCGGAGCGGCCGCCCGTGGCACAGATGATCGCAATCGGCGTCGATCGGTCTCCACCCAGAAGTTGAAGCAGAGCCTGGAGGAAGTCTCGCCGGTGCATGGTGAGCGCGCGGCCTCCTGCGGGAATGCCCGTTTCGCGCCATTCGCTGGGTTGGCGGATGTCGATGAGGACGATTTCCTTGCGCAGCGCCTTCTGCCGTGCGTCGGCCGCGGACAGGATGCCGGTGGCGTCACCGGCCGCGAGACTTACGCCCGGGTGTGCGACGGCCAGAAAAAGAAACAGGAAAGCGAAGAAACGGGTGTTCATGTCGGTCTGTCCGAGGGGAAGTCGATAATGCGAAGTCTATCAGTGGGCAACGCGCTTGGCGATGTCCGGGAACGGGGCGCGGGGTCAATTTCGCGCTACCGTCTTTCACGGACATGTGTAGGCGGGTGATTTGATCGAAGGGCCGTCATGGGCGACATCCCGTCGACGAGTTGCAACCGCGGGATGACCCTGAAAATGCGTATCGAATTTCTGGCCGGCGTACTGGCTCTGGTTCTCGCGCTGGTTTTGCCCGGAACCATGGACACCGCCCTGTCCGCGCCGAAAGCCGACCTCTGGAAACGGTGGACCGCGCACCAGCCCGGCGCGACCGGGACGATAGGCTACGGCGCGTGGGACCGCTTCCTGAAAACCTACGTGAAGCCCGTCCGGGGCGGGGCGAACGAAATGCGCTACGGGCGCGTCTCGCAGGCGGACCGGGGCCGGCTGAAGGCGTTTCTCAAGAAGCTTTCCGGCGTACCGGTCAGTTCCTATGCCCGCGACGAGCAGGCGGCCTACTGGATCAATCTCTATAATGCCCTCACGGTGGACCTCGTGCTCGATCATTTCCCCGTGCGCAGCATCCGCGACATCGACATTTCGCCGGGTCTGTTCTCCGACGGACCGTGGGACCGGAAGCTGATTCGAGTCGAGGGCGAGGCGGTTTCGCTCAACGACATCGAACACCGCATCCTGAGGCCGATCTGGCGGGACGCCCGCGTCCACTACGCGCTCAACTGCGCCTCGGTGGGATGTCCGGACCTGCAGCCTTCGGCGTTCACGGCCGACCGGCTTTCACGCCAGATGACCGGGGCGGCGCGGGACTACGTGAACAGCGACCGGGGGGTGCGGATCGCCCGCGGTCGTCTGACGGTGTCGAGCATCTACCATTGGTACAAGTCCGACTTCGGCGGAAATGACGCGGGCGTCATCGCCCACCTCAAACGATATGCCTCGAAAGACCTGGCGAGGGCCCTTTCCGGTTTCGACCGGATCCACGACCACCGGTACGACTGGACCCTCAACGGCCGCTGAACGGCGTCCGGCCTTTTGCCCTGTCCGGGCCGACGGCGGTTACGGCAGGGCCAGCCGTGCGATCACACCGAGGTGGTCGGAGCCGGCATACCGCCCGCGTTCCGCACCCAGGTTCGAAATGCCGTCCGAGACCAGCACGTGGTCGATGGGAAGCTGGGGGAACCCGACATGCGCCGGCCAAGTCGGGCGATAGCCCTCGAGAATGCGCAGGCCGGACAGGTCCCGCAACCGGGTCATGGCGTGGGACCAGGGGGCGGCGTTGAAGTCGCCGGCAAGGATGAACGGCCCCTTGCGCGTGGCGATGTGCCGGGCGAGACCGACGGTTTCCTCGATGTGATGGCTGGATGTCGGCCGGTCCATATGCACGCTCATGAGGGTGAAGGCCTCGTTCCCGGTGCCGAACGTGGCCCACAGCGCGGGCGGCATGTCGTTCGTGTGGACGAGATGGCCCGAGGTCACGGGCGCGACCTTGGAGAGGATGACGCTGTCGCAGTAATCGACGCCGACGCAGTCGAGCTGCCACGGATAGCGCGCCTTGAGCAGGGTCCGCAGGCGTTTCTGGCGCGGCCAGTATTCCTGCAGGACCGCGTAGTCCGCATCGGCCTCGAGCACGGCCGCGGCGATGGCGTCCACATCCATGTTTCGCGCCCAGATGTTGAAGGTCATCAGGCTGATCGTGCGCTTGCCGTCGGCATTGTCGACGACCGGTGCGGTGCCCGTGGTCCATAGCCCGGCGAGATTGGCGGCCACGAGCAGAAGGCCGACCGCACCGAGCGCTTTCTGCCGCCGCAGGAAAAAACACAGGGCGATGACGACGGCCGCCGCCGCGAGATGGACGCGGAAGTGGCTGACGACGTCGAAAAGGTAGTGCCATTCGCCGCCATACCCGATCGCCGAGGCGGCGGCCAACAGCACGAGCGCCAGGCGCAGAAGAATACCGATCATGCGTTGACTTTCTCCTTTGCCGGCCGTGCGGGCCGAACGGATGGTTCGCGGATGAACCCGCCGTGTCCTATGCGGGGCTGCCCGGGTGCGGCGGAGACGATCCGCCGGAAAGGGCTTCACGATGCAGTTCGGCGCCCCGGGGGTCGAAACAGCACAGGACGACGCGTTCCGGCATTTCGTGTGTTGCGATGAACCCGGAGACCGTGTCGACGGCGATCCCGGCCGCGCGCTCGCGGGGAAACCCGTAGACGCCCGTCGAAATCGCCGGAAAGGCGACCGAGGAGAACCCGTTCTCCGCGCAGATGGCGAGGGCGCTGCGATAGCATGATGCGAGCAGCTGGTCCTCGTCCGCCGTACCGCCCTCCCAGACAGGGCCGACCGTGTGGATCACGTGTCCGGCCTTCAGCGCATAACCCTTCGTCAGGCGGGCCTCGCCGGTCGGGCAGTCGCCGATGGTCCGGCACTCGGCGAGAAGCTCCGGACCGGCCGCGCGATGGATGGCGCCGTCGACGCCCCCTCCGCCGAGCAGCGAGCTGTTGGCGGCGTTGACGATCGCCTCGACGTCCAGGCCGGTGATGTCACCCTGGACAACTTCGATTCTTTGGCGGTCGGGCATGGTTTTCCTTGCGGAATCGGTCGCGCGGTGCGCGGCCTTGGGCTAGTGTCGGGCCGCGAACTGCGGGCTTGCGCCAGAGTACATCAAACAAGGGAAATATCATGGCAGAAGGGACCGGCTTCAATAAGCCATTGTCAGGTATGGTTACGCCACGGTTCGCGGGGCTCGCGACATTCATGCGCCTGCCGCATGTGGCGCTGGAGGACGCCGGGGACATCGATATCGGGATGATCGGCGTCCCGTGGGACGGCGGGACCACGAACCGCGCCGGACCGCGGCACGGACCGCGCCAGATTCGCGACATGTCGTCCATGATCCGCGAGTATCACCACGCGCTTCACCTGGCGCCCTTCGATCTCGCCAACTGCGCCGACCTGGGGGACACGTCGGTCAACCCGGCCGACCTGATGGATTCGCTGGAACGGGTGACCGCGTTCTACCGGCAGGTGCGTGCGGCCGGCGTGGTGCCGCTTACCGCCGGCGGGGACCACCTCGTTTCGCTGCCGATCCTGCGGGCGCTCGGCGAGGGCCGGCCCGTCGGCATGATCCATTTCGACGCCCATGCGGACACCCACGACTCCTATTTCGACGGAACGAAATACACCCACGGCACGCCGTTCCGGCGGGCGATCGAGGACGGTGTGCTCGACCCTAAACGCACGGTCCAGATCGGCATCCGCGGCAGCCTCTACGGGCCTCAGGACATGGCCTGGGGGCTGGAGCAGGGGATCCGCGTGATGGAGATCGAGGAGTGCTTCGAGATGGGTTCGGAGGCCATCATGGAGGAAGCCCGGCGGGTCGTCGGCGACGGGCCGACCTACGTGTCCTTCGATATCGACTGCCTCGATCCCACCTACGCGCCGGGCACCGGCACGCCGGAGATCGGCGGTTTCACGACCTTCCAGGCGCAGTCCATGCTGCGCGGCCTGCGCGGGCTCGACATTGTCGGCGCCGACGTGGTCGAGGTCTCCCCGCCCTTCGACCCGAGCGGCTACACGGCGCTGGCCGGCGCCACCATGATGTTCGAACTGGTCTGCGTCATGGCGGAAACCATCGCCAAGGCGCGCATGTGACACGAGGCCCTTCGGTTTCGCCACCCGCCTCCGGTACCGCCGGCGGACACCGGCATCCGGGGTGGGCGGTTTAAGGGTGATGGGTCCTGACTTTCGTCAGGACTTCGGGGGGTGATATGCGCGGTCCGGGGGGCTTGATGTGCCCGGTTTATGACCCCTGACTCCTCGTCTTCGCCGGGCGTGACCCGGCGATCCAGCCGCGGGCGTGGCAGGTGTCATGTGGCTGGATGCGCGGGTCGAGCCGGCGCAATACGGGGGGTGAGGGCTCCGACGACAAGACCGGTCAGGTTGCGGCTATTCATCTCCCGAATTGCCGGCGGAAGCCGGCATCCATGGTGCGCGGTTCGCGGGTAATGGGTCCTGACTTTCGTCAGGACTTCGGGGGGTAACTTGCGCGGCCCGGTGGGCTTGATGTGCCCGGTCCCGCTTCTCGACGGCCCTAGGTCGCACTTGCATGCGTTCGAGGAACGCGGTGCCCTGGGGCTGATTGGTGGTTCCGTCGCATAAGGGCGTCCATGCCTCTGACTCCTCGTCTTCGCCGGGCGTGACCCGGCGATCCAGCCAACTGGCTCGGTCGTGCCGGGCCCGCGCAAAACCGGGGGAGCGTCGGTCTATCAAGTTGCCGGCCGTCTTTCCTCGCGCGGTTCCAGAAGGATCGGGAAAGGGCCGGTCGGTCAGACGCCGGCGTGGCTGGGGAAGGAGCGGAACTGGAAGGGGACGCGGCCGAGCGTGCGGTCGCGGCTCGGGGCGAGGCCGAAGCGGGCCTTGTAGGCGCGGGTGAACTGGGCGGCGGCGCCGAAGCCGCAGGCTGCCGCCACGTCGACGATGGGCATCTCCGTCTGGGTGACCAGGCTGCGGGCACGATCGAGGCGCACGTCGCGATAGTAGCGGGCGGGCGTCACGCCGGTGTAGCGGCGGAAGAGGCGTTCGAGCTGGCGTTGCGAAATTCCGAGATCGCCCGCGATGTCGGGCAGGGACAGGGCGTGTTCAAGGTTGCGCTCCATGATGACGATGGCGTCGCGCAGGCGGTCGGGGGCCGCGTAGCCGACCGGTTCGTGGTTGGACGGCAACTGGCCGTCCTCACCGGGCCGCAGGCGTTCGTGGAAGATGTAGCGCGCCGCCGCGTTGGCGAGGTCGATGCCGTGTTGCATGCGCACGATCTCCAGCGCCATGTCCGCGGAGGCCGCACCGCCGCAGCAGGTCAGGCGGTCGCGGTCGAAGACGAAGAGCGTTTCCTCCATGGGGCTCGCGGGGAACAGTTCCCGGTAGGAGGCCGCGTGCTCGTAATGCAGGCTCGCGCGGTAGCCCGACATCAGGCCGGCAAAGGCCAGCACGAATGCGCCTGTGTCCAGGGCGCAGAGCACGGCGCCGGACCGGGCCTGGCGGCGCAGCCAGGTCTGAATCGCCTTCTGCCGGAAGCGTTCCGGCGACCAGCTCGCATTGACCACGACGAAATCGAACGGACCGTCCGCCTCGCCGATGGACAGGTTTCCCACGGCCGCCAGACCGTTGCTGGCCGCCACCGGGCCGCCGTCGACGGTCACGAACGGCCAGGCGTAGACCGGCGCGCCGCGCAGGTAGTTGGCCGCCCGGAACGGGTCGACGAAAGCCTGCGCCGCGAAGGCGTTGAAGCCCGGCAGAAGCAGCATGGCGATGCGGCAGGTCGTGGGGGCATCCGCGCCGCCGCTCACATGGGTCGAAACGTCGTCCTTCATCGGGCGTCGATCAAAGCATGAAATCTGTCGATTTTCATCAAACATGCACGCAGCCGAGTTGATAGGAGTGGATCTTGGTGAAAGATCGCTGACGGGAGGGAGCCGTACCGATGACTGCAGGACCGCCGAACATCGTGCTCATCATGGCGGACCAGCTCGCGCCGCAGTTCACGGGTGCGTACGGGCATCCGCTCGTGAAAACCCCCAACATCGATGCGCTGGCGCAGGCCGGGGCCCGGTTCGACGCCGCCTATTGCAACTCGCCGCTCTGTGCACCCTCGCGCTTCAGTTTCATGTCCGGTCAGCTCGTGACGCGGATCGCGGCCTATGACAACGGCGCGGAGTTCCGGTCCTCGATCCCGACCTTCGCCCACTACCTGCGCCTCATGGGGTATCGCACCTGCCTCTCGGGCAAGATGCATTTCGTCGGGCCCGACCAGCTCCACGGTTTCGAGGAGAGGGTGACGACGGATGTCTATCCGTCGGATTACGCCTGGACGCCCGACTGGGAGCTGCCCGACGAGCGGATCGACAAGTGGTACCACAACATGGATTCGGTCCGCGAAGCCGGCATCGCCGCGGCCACCTTCCAGATCGACTACGACGAGGAGGTGGCCTTTTTCGCCAAGCGCAAGATCTTCGACTACGCGCGCGAGAAGGCCGGACCCTTCTGCCTCGTCGCCAGCTTCATTCATCCGCACGATCCCTATGTCGCCCGGCAGGACTGGTGGGATCTCTACGAGTCCGACGATATCGACATGCCCCGGAATGTGCTCGGCCGGGAGGAACAGGACGGGTTCTCGCGGCGCCTGATGGACGGGATCGAGGCCAGCACGGTCGCGGTCACGGACGAGGAGGTGCGCAACGCGCGCCACGCCTATTATGCCAACACGTCCTATTTCGATTCCAAGGTGGGCGAAATCGTGCGGACGCTCGACGAGGCGGGCATGGGCGAAAACACCGTGGTCATGGTGACCGCCGACCATGGCGACATGCTGGGCGAGCGCGGGCTCTGGTACAAGATGAACTTCTTCGAGCATTCCGCCCGCGTGCCGCTGGTGATGTCGGGGCCGGGCGTCGCACGGTGCGACATTCCCAACGCCTGCTCGCTCGTCGACATCCTGCCGACCATGCTCGATATCGCCGCGCAGGGCGGGGTGTCGGCGCCGGAACTCGGCCAGCCGATCGATGGCCGTTCCCTGTGGCCGCTGGCCGCCGGCGGAACGGACGAGGTTGACGAGGCGATCGGCGAGTACTGCGCGGAGATGACCCCGCACCCGGTCTTCATGATCCGGCGCGGGCGCCACAAGTACATCCACTGCGATGCGGACGCGCCCATGCTGTTCGACCTCGAGGCAGACCCGGCGGAAGGCGAAAACCTGGCGGACGATCCGGCCCACGCCGACGTGGCGGCGGCCTTTGCCGCGGAGGTCGCCGATCGATGGGACAGCGCGACGATCCGCGAGGACGTCATCCGGACCCAGAAACAGCGCCGCGCGGTACATGCCGCGATGGAGAAGGGGCCGGATCCGAAATGGGACTACAACCCGCCGCGCGACGCGTCGAACGAATATGTGCGCAATCACATGGACTGGACCGTGGCGGCGGAAAAGACGCGCTTTCCGCCGCTCGACTGAACGACCACCGGGACGCAAGGAGGCAAGGCCATGACCGCAAGACCGTCACACGCCGATTTCGAGCGCATCTCGAAAGGGTTCGACGAAAACCCCGCCGCCTCCTATTCGCTGTCGGCGGAAGCCTATACGGATGCCGCCTGGGCGGAGGTGGAGCGCGACGCGATCTTCCGCCGCAGCTGGCAATGGATCTGCCACGCCGAAAAGCTGCGCGAGGCGGGTGCCTACGTGGCGGCGGACGTGGCCGGCCAGCCGGTCTGCGTGGTGCGGGACAATGACGGGGAGCTGCGGGCCTTCTACAACGTGTGCAAGCACCGGGCGCATGAACTGCTGCGCGGCGAAGGCCGGACCAACCGGATCACGTGCCCCTATCATGCCTGGACCTACGACCTGACCGGCCAGCTCCGGCGTGCACCGGAAACCGAGAGGCTCGAGGGTTTTTCGGTGCGCGACATATGTCTCGACACGATCCGTGTCGAGGAGTTCTGCGGTTTCGTCTTCGTCAATCTCGATCCCGATGCCGCCCCGCTGAAAGAGCAGAGCGGCGGTCTCGCGGACGAGATCATGCAGTGGGCGCCCGACGTGGAGCGGCTGACCTTCGCCCACCGGCTGAGCTACGACATTGCGTCGAACTGGAAGAACGTCGTCGACAACTTCCTCGAGTGCTATCACTGCCCGACGGCGCACAAGGATTTCTGCACCCTTGTCGACATGGACACCTACAGGGTGACCACCCACGGCATCTACTCCAGCCACATGGCGGAAGCGGGCAAGTCGGCGAACACCGCCTACCAGGTGGCCGACGCGACCGTGAAGGATCACGCCGTGTGGTGGCTGTGGCCGAACACCTGCCTGATGCGCTATCCCGGACGGGGCAATTTCATTGTCATGCACATCAAGCCGGCGGGGCCGGGGCGCACGCTGGAGACCTACGACTTCTTCTTCGAAACCGCCGAACCGGTCCCGGCCGAGGTCGAGGCCATCCGCTATATCGACGACGTGCTCCAGGCCGAGGACATTGCGCTGGTGGAGAGCGTCCAGCGCGGCATGGCGACGCCCGCCTTCCGGCAGGGACGGATCGTCCATGACCCGGGCGGGTCCGGCAAGTCGGAGCACGCGGTCCATCATTTCCATGGTCTCGTGCTCGACGCCTATCGCCAAGCGGCCGGCGCCTGATGGGCATGCTCGACGGCAGGACCGCCTTCGTGACGGGCGGCACGGGCGGCATCGGCCGGGCCATCTGCAGCCGGTTCGGCCGCGAGGGCGCGCAGGTGATCGCCGCCGATATCGCCGACGGGGCGGACCTTCCCGAAGGCGTGTCCTTCAGGGCGTGCGACATCACGGACGAGGCGGCGGTGGCGGAGGCCTTCGACGATATCGGCCGGACGTGGGACCGGCTCGACATTCTCGTCAACGCCGCGGGCATCGAGATCGAGAAGACGATCGAGGACACCTCGCTTAAGGAATGGAACCGGATCTTCGCCATCAACGTCACCGGGACGTTCCTGGTGTCGAAGCACGCCCTGCCGCTATTGCGCAGGTCGGGGGCCGCGAGCATCGTCAATTTCGGGTCCTATGACGGTTTCATCGCCGATCCGGGGCTCGCGGCCTATTGCGCGACCAAGGGCGCGGTCCACGCCCTCACCCGCGCCATGGCCTGCGACTACGGCCCGGAGGGCATCCGGGTCAACGCGGTCTGCCCCGGGTATGTCGACACGCCGATGCTGCAGAGTTTCTTCCGGGATGCGGGCGATATCGAGAGCCTCCAGCAGGCGGTGCGCGACGTGCATCCCCTGCGGACCTACGGGACGCCGGACGACATCGCCAATCTCGTCAACTGGCTGGCGTCGGACGAGGCACGCTATGCCTCAGGGCAACTCTGGGTGATGGACGGCGGACTGACGGCCCAGGTCCAGCAGATGCGGCTCTAGGGGGTGCGCCGATGAAGCTTGGTGGCAGGAAAGCCGTCGTGAGCGGCGGCAGTCGCGGGATCGGGCGCGCGATCGTGGACGCGTTTCTCGGGGAAGGGGCGAACGTCCTCGCCTGCGGGCGCGGCGAGCGTCCCGACGACCTGCCCGGCGCGGCGTCCTGGTGCACGGCCGACATGGCGAGGGAGCCCGACGTGGAGCGCCTGAAACAGGCCGCGCTCGGAACCATGGGCGGCGTCGACATTCTCGTGAACAATGCCGGCGTCCAGATCGAGAAGACGGCGGTGGCGACGACCAACGAGGACTGGGATGTCCTGATGGGCGCCAACGCCCGCGGCGTCTTCTTGGCCTGCCGCGCCTTCATACCCGTCATGGCGAAGGGCGGCGCCATCATCAACATGGGGTCGATCTCCGCCGACCGGGCCGATCCGGCGATGGCCCTCTACAACGCCTCGAAGGCCTTCGTCCATGGCCTGACGCGATCGATCGCGGTCGATCACGGGCCGGCCATCCGCTGCAACGCGATTGCGCCGGGCTGGATCATGACCGGCATGGCCGACGCCGCCTTCGACGTGGCGGACGATCCGCAGGCCGCGCGGCGCGATGCGCTGGCGCGCCATCCGGCGGGGCGTTTCGGCGCCCCGGAAGATGTCGCCCGGCTCGCCGTCTGGCTTGCCAGCGACGAGGCCGGGTTCGTCACCGGCCAGTGCTACGTGGTCGATGGCGGCATGACGTCCGCTTCCCCCCTCAATCCGGGATTGTTCTGATGCAGACATTCGAACGCGCCGCAGTGCTCGGCGCCGGCGTCATCGGCGCCAGCTGGACCGCTCTCTTTCTTGCCGCGGGCCTCGAGGTCGATGTTTTCGACCCGGCCGACGATGCCGAACAGGCGGTGCGGGACTATGTCCGGCGGGCTTGGCCGACGCTCGAGGAACTGGGCCTGACGGATCGCGGCGATCCCGACAGGGTCCGGTTCCATGCTTCGGCGGCAGACGCGGTCGGCGCCGCGCAGTTCGTCCAGGAAAACGTGCCCGAGCGGATCGACATCAAGCATGCGACTTTCGCCGAGATCGAACCGAAGCTGATGCCGGAGGCGATCGTCGCCTCGTCCGCGTCCGGGCTCATGGTGCGCGAGATGCAGGAGGGCTGGAAGGACCCGTCGCGGTTCCTGCTCGGTCATCCGTTCAATCCCCCGCATCTCATCCCGCTGGTGGAACTGCTCGCCAACGATCGTACAGCACCGGGCGTGCTGGAAGCGGCGGAAGCCTTCTACGGGGACGTCGGCAAGGTCACGATCCGTCTCAACCGGGAAGTGCCCGCCCATGTGGCCAACCGCCTGCAGGCCGCCCTGTGGCGCGAGGCGATCCACCTGGTGGCGAACGGCGTGGCGTCGGTCGAGGACGTGGACAAGGCGATCTGGGCGGGCCCCGGCCTGCGGTGGGCTGCCATGGGTCCGCACATGCTGTTCAATCTCGCCGCCGGTCCGGGGGGGATGACCGCCTTTTGCGAACGCTACGGCCCGAGCTTCGAACGCTGGTGGGCCGATCTTGGGACACCGACGCTTGATGACGAGACGGCCGGGGCCCTGGTCGACGGTCTCTCCGCCGCCGCCGCCGGCCGTTCGCTCGACGACCTCGCCCGCGAACGCGACGCCCTCATCGTCGCCATGCTCAACGCCACGAAAGGCGTGCGCGGCGAGAAACCCTGAGCGCGCTTCCGCCGTGACGTTTCCCGGAGATCCCAAGGATCATCCGGGACCGTACCGGCCATTGGCGTCTGCGCCTGAAACGGCCCCGGATCTCGCTTGCGCTCGTCCGGGGCACGGCCAAGCCGCGGTGAGAACCCGGTCATACTGTACCGGTGCATGTGCAAAGGACGGCGAGAAGGTCGAACCCCCGAGCCTGACCCGGGGTCCATAGACGGGCGGGCGTTGGAGACCGGGGCGGTGCCGGTGGGTCCTGACTTTCGTCAGGAATTCGACTGTGGTTTCGGTTGCGGGTGCGGACTTAGGGGAGGGTGCGGCTGCGGGCGCAGGCAAAGGCGGGCGTGCGGGTGGGAGCATGCCGCCGCTCTTTCCAGCGCGTCTTGCGCGGGCATGACCCGCGTATCCAGCGGCGAGACTAGGCCGCATTGGATCGCCGGGTCGCGCCCGGCAAGGACGGGAGATGGCGGGCGGTCCGCCGAGGTCCGTTTCCCGGAGATCCGGAGGATCATCCGGGACAGTATCGGACATCGAGGTCCGCCCCTGCAACGGCCCCGGATCTCGCTTACGCTCGTCCGGGGCACGGCGAGGGGATGTACCCGGTCATGATTGTGCCCGCGCGTGTCCAAAGGACGACGAGAAGGTCGAAACCCCGGGCCTGACCCGGGGTCCATTGACGGGCGGGGGAGACCGGGGCGGTGCCGGTGGGTCCTGACTTTCGTCAGGGATTCGGCTGTGGTTTCGGTTTCGGGTGCGGGCACAGGGGAGGGTGCGGCTGCGAGTGCGGTTGTGGTTTCGGGCGGGCGTGCGGATGGGAGCATGCCGCCGGTCTTTCCAGCGCGTTTTGCGCGGGCCTGACCCGCGTATCCAGCGGCGAGATTAGGCCCCATTGGATTGCCGGGTCGCGCCCGGCAAGGACGGGAGAAGGCGGGCGGTCTGCAAAGATCCGTTTCCCGGAGATCCGAAGGATCATCCGGGACCGTATCGGCCATTGGCGTCTGCGCCTGAAACGGCCCCGGATCTCGCTTGCGCTCGTCCGGGGCACGGCGAGGGGAATGAACCCGGTCATGAGTGTGCCCGCGCGTGTCCAAAGGACGACGAGAAGGTCGAAACCCCGGGCCTGACCCGGGGTCCAATGACGGTTGGGGGAGACCGGGGCGGTGCCGATGGATCCTGACTTTCGTCAGGAATTCGGCTGTGGTTGCGGTTGCGGGCACGGGCACAGGCAAAGGCGTGCGTGCGGGTGGGGGCATGCCGCCGGTCTTTCCAGCGCGTCTTGCGCGAGCTTGACCCGCGTATCCAGCGGCAAGACCAGGCCCGCATTGGATTGCAGGTGCGCGCCTGGCAAGGACGGGAGATGGCGGGCGGTCCGCCAAGGTCCGTTTCCCGGAGATCCGGAGGATCATCCGGGACCGTACCGGCCATCGGCGTCCGCCCCTGCAACGGCCCCGGATCTCGCTTGCGCTCGTCCGGGGCACGGCGAGGGGAATGAACCCGGTCATGATTGTGCCGGTGCGTGTGCAAAGGATGACGAGAAGGTCGAAACCCCGGGCCTGACCCGGGGTCCATTAATGGGCGGGGAGGGGGACCGGGGCGGTGCCGATGGATCCTGACTTTCGTCAGGAATTCGGGCGAGGATGCCGGTGCATGTCCAAAGAATGCCAAAGGAACGAAACCCCGGGCCTGACCCGGGGTCCATAGACGGGTGGGGGATAACAGGGCGGTGCCTGTGGATCCTGACTTTCGTCAGGAATGCGGGCGAGGATGCCGGTGCTTGTCCAATGAACGCCAAGGGAACGACATCCCGCGCTCGACCCGCGGGTGCGCCAGTCAGAGGGTGAACAGGCGGCCGAATTCGGGGCGTTTGTCGTCGACGCCGGCGAGGCGCAGGCAGTGCCAGCCGAGGGCGTGGTTGGACGAGGTCACGGGTTTGCCGATGCGTTCCTCGATGACCGGGGCGGCGTTGGCGAAACGCAGGTTGGTGCAGGACACGAAGACCGCGTCGACATCGGCCAGGCCGGCGATCTCCTCGGCCGCCCGGGACAGCGAATCCACCGTGATGCGCGCGGATGTCGGGTCGTGTTCCTCGTTGAAGGAACCCATGACGGCGATCTCGTAGCCGCGGCCCTCGATGTACCGGCGCACGGCCTGGTTGACGTCGTCGCGATAGGGGGTCAGCACGGCGATGCGCCTGGCCTCGAAGGCGTCGAAGGCGGCGAAGGCGGCCGTGATCGGCGTCGTGCACCTGGCATTCGGCTGGACCTTGCGGATCTGGGCGAAGACGTTCTCCTCGCCGATCACCATGGAGGCGGAGGTGCAGCCGAAGGCGACCACGGCGAGGTCCTCGCCGGGCAGGATCAGGCTGGTCGTGTCGGCGATGCGGGCCTCCATCGCCTTGAGCGTTTCCGGCGTGATCTGGACGTCGTTCCGGATGCGCGATTCGTAGAAGGCGACGCCGGGCAGGTCGAGCATCTGGCGGAATTCGTGCTCGATGGTGAAGTCGGTGGCGAGCACGATGACGCCAATGGCCGCGCGTTCGGCGATGCCGCCGTCGATCTCGAAGGGCAGGTGGTAGCGGGTGATAAGCCGGTCCTGTCCGCCGTCGGCGGGCGGTGTCATGTCGTTCATGGTGCTCTCCTCCCTGTTGACGGTCACGCCGCGTACAGCATGCCGTCGAGATCGATCCCGGGCGTGCGCGTGGACATGAGGTCGGCGCAGATGCGGGCCGCGCCGCAGGACATGGTCCAGCCCATGTGCCCGTGTCCGGTATTCAACCACAGATTCTCGTACTTGCCCCTTCCGAAAATCGGCGACCCCTCCGGGGTCATGGGGCGCAGGCCGGCCCAGTAGGTCGGCTGGTCGAAGTCGCCCGCTTCGGGGAAGAGCCGTCTGGCGACGTCGAGCATGTAGCGGAAGTCCGCGGGCTTGTGCGAGGTGTCGTATCCGGCGAATTCCGCCGTCGCGGTGAGGCGGATGCGGTCGCCCATGGGACAGTAGGCGACGAGATTGTCCTCGTCGACACCGCCGATGCGCGGCGGGTTGTTCCTGCCGGCGACGGGGATGGTGACCGAATAGCCCTTCACCGGGTAGACGGGCAGGTCGAGACCGAGCCTGCGTCCCAGGTGCGGACTGTAGACGCCCAGCGACAGGACGACGGCATCGGCGGTGAACGTCCCCTTGTCGGTCGTCACCGCGGTGACCTGCCGGCCCTCGGTCTCGAAGCCGGTGACCGTGGTCCCGAATTGCAGGGCCGCGCCTTTTTCCGCGCAGACATCGGCCAGGTTCTGGGTGAACATGCAGGCATCGCCGCTCTCGTCGGACGGCGCGTAGAGCGCACCGGCAATCTGGTCCCGCACCGGGGCGAGGGCCGGGTCGATCGCCGCCGCCTGGTCGGCGTCCAGCATCTCGATCTTCATGCCGTTGTCGGTGAGCAGCGTGGCCTTGGCGCGGCCGGCGGCGAAGCTCTCCGGCGTGCGGTAGAAATAAATCAGACCGCCGTCGCGGCCGTCATAGGCGACGCCGGTTTCGCCGACCACCGTTTTGAGCCGATCCTGCGAATAGCGGCAAAGGCGCAGCTTGCGGATGGTGTTGGTGCGCGCGCTCTCGGCGTTGCAGTTCCTGACGAATTTCCACATCCAGCGCCACAGTGCCGGGTCGAGATTGGGGCGGAAGCGCAGGGCCTGGTCGTTGCGGTAGAGAGAGCGCAGGAGAATCCCCGGCGCGGCCGGCGACGACCACGCATAGGCGTGGCCGGGTGCGACGAGGCCGGCATTGGCATGACTCGTGAAGAGCGCCGGTTTCTCCAGGCGTTCGAGAAGCGTCACTTCCCAGCCGTCCCGGAGAAGCTCGTAGGCGGTGGTGACGCCCGCCACCCCGCCACCGAGGACCAGCGCCTTCATGAGCGTCAGGCCATGGTCATTTCGCCGCCGTCACCGCGATTTCCACGGTGAACTGGGGGGCGGCGAGCCTGGATTCCACGCAGGCGCGGCACGGCGCGTTTCCGGGCGATACCCAGGCGTCCCAGACTTCGTTCATTGCGGCGAAATCGTCCATGCTGGCCAGCCAGATGTTGGCCGTCAGCGCCTTGGACTTGTCGGTCCCGGCCTCGGCGAGGAGTTCGTCGATGCGCGCGAGGATGTCCTTCGTCTGTTCCGCCGCGGATGCGCCGGGCGCACGCTGGGCAACCTGGCCCGCCGTGTAGACGATGCCGCCGTGAACGACGGCCTGACTCATGCGGTCTCCGGAATCGATCCGTTGTATGCTCATGCTGTGAATGCTCCTCGAGTATCTTGATTGCGGGGGCCTCGGCCCCTAAACAGACACTCAATTGAGCACAGGTCGCAGGACCTGTCGAGATCGCTTGAACGAAGGAATTCGGCCCGGATGGATCACCTGTCTGAACGGCGTGCCAGCACGGCCGTGAACGTGGGCGGCGTGACGGTGGGCGGTGGCGCCCCGATCGTCGTGCAGTCGATGACGAATACGGACACCGCCGACGTCACCTCGACGGCGGAACAGGTGGTGGCCCTGGCTCGGGCCGGCTCCGAGCTCGTGCGCATCACCGTCGACCGGCCCGAGGCGGCCGCGGCCGTGCCCCACATCCGTGACGCCGTGGCGGCGGCGGGCGTCGACGTGCCCCTGGTCGGCGACTTCCACTATATCGGCCACAAGCTGTTGACGGATCATCCCGCCTGCGCGGAGGCGCTGGCGAAGTACCGGATCAATCCCGGCAATGTCGGCTTCCGCGAGAAGCGGGACCGCCAGTTCTCGTCCATGATCGAGACGGCGCTGCGCTATGACAGGCCTGTGCGCATCGGCGTGAACTGGGGCAGCCTCGACCAGGAATTGCTGACCCGGCTGATGGACGAGAACGCCAGGGCCGCCGAACCGGTGTCGGCCCAGGCCGTCATGCACGAGGCGATCGTCCAGTCGGCCCTGTTGAGCGCGGACCGGGCACAGGAACTCGGACTTCGTGCGGACCGCATCATCCTGTCGGCCAAGGTCAGCCAGGTGCAGGACCTGATTGCGGTTTACCGGGCGCTCGGTGCGCGCTGCGGCCTTGCCCTGCATCTGGGGCTCACCGAAGCGGGCATGGGCACCAAGGGCATCGTTTCCTCCACCGCCGGCATGGCGGTGCTGCTTCAGGAAGGCATAGGCGACACGATCCGCGTGTCGCTGACGCCGGAGCCGGGAGGCGACCGGACCAAGGAGGTGGCCGTTTCCCAGGAGATCCTCCAGTCCATGGGGCTGCGATCCTTCGCGCCGTCGGTCACCGCGTGCCCGGGTTGCGGGCGCACGACATCCACCGTGTTCCAGGAACTGGCACGTGATATCGAGGACTACGTGCGCGCGCGCATGCCGGTCTGGCGCGAGACCCATGCGGGCTTCGAGACCCTGCAGCTTGCGGTCATGGGCTGCATCGTCAACGGTCCGGGCGAGAGCAAGCACGCCGATATCGGCATCAGCCTGCCGGGTACCGGCGAGACGCCGTCCGCGCCCGTCTTCATCGACGGCGAGAAAGCCATGACCCTGCGCGGGGAAAACATCGCACAGCAGTTCAAGGACATCGTCGAGACCTATGTCGACCGCCGCTACGGGCCGGGAGACGGTTCGCCGCCCTCCTGAGCGGTCATTCGGGCGGCAGGCAGACGCCCTCATAGCCGCGGCCAATGGTGGTGAGCATGCGCGACGGACGGGCCGGCGGACGGCAGGCGACGACGGTGAGGCCGTTGGCATTGGACGGCAGCGACGAGAGTCGCGCGCCGCCGGGGTCGAGCCGGGCGGACTGTCCGGGCGCGATCGTGCGTGTCTGCGCACAGGGGGCCGGGTTGATTTCACCGGGCATGCACAGGCCCACGACGATCGGTTCTTCGCAGGAGTTGGCCACGTCGCGGGGCTGCACCTGGCCTGTCATGCCCCGGGTGCATCGGTTGAGATCGGGATGCAGTGAGGCGCGCTGGTAGCTGCCGGTGACGAGATCGAGAAAAGGCGGCAGCAGAACGGCGGTCGCCAGCCCGGCAAGAAGCGCTCCCCACAGGGGGACGCGCGGGCGGCCGCCGGGACGATGGCCGCAGGCGAGCGCGCCGACCAGGACGAGCGCACCGATGAACACCTGACCGAACGTGACCACCGGCAGCGCGGGCAGGGCAGGTACGGCGCGCCAGGCATCGACCAGGAGGGAGATCGCCAGCGGAATGACATAGGCCGCGGCGACCCCGGTCAGGACAAGTTTCCAGAAGGCAAGGCGCGGCTTGCCGGCACGCACGCGCAGGACGATCACGAGGACGACCGTCAGGATGCCGCTGAACACGGCGCCGGGCTGAAAATCAGGCATCGGGTCTCCTTGGCTGGCCGGCGCACACGCTACGCTCACGCCCCGGCCAAGTCCATATGCGCCCGGTCTTTTTTCCGCTGCGTCCCCTCAGCCTTCGAGGAAGCGGTTCATCGCATCGACGGCGCGGTGCCAGGCGGGCTCCTGGGGCAGCACGAGATGGTTTGCGCTGTCGAGCGGAACCAGTTCGGCGCCGGCGATCGCCGCCGCCATGTGGCGGGCCTCCGAAATGGGGGAGACCTCGTCGCGTTCGGAATGCAGGAGAAGCGTCGGCGCCCGCACGTCCGCGAGACGGTCCGAGACATCGATGTCGTCGATCGTGTCGCGCAGGCTGACGGCGGTCTCGGGCGATGTCGCGATGCGCTGGAGCTCCGTCCACCAGCGGACCTGTTCCTCGTTCGCTTCGGGCAGGTACAGGGCCGAAAACATCCGGCGAAAGGTGGACGAGTCGTTGCCCCATCCATGGCGCATGAGCGTCCTGAAGGCTTCGGCCTTCTCTTCGTCCTGCCGGCTGCCGCGCCGGTTGCGGCCGCGGGCATATCCTCCCCAGAGGACGAGGTGGGTGACCCGGTCGGGATGACGCGCCGCATAGTCGATGGCAAGCGCCGCACCTTGCGAGATCCCCAGGAGGGCGAACGTCTCCACATCCGACGC
Organism: Hyphomicrobiales bacterium; assembly: GCA_965227875.1. GTDB lineage: Bacteria > Pseudomonadota > Alphaproteobacteria > Rhizobiales > JAJFHC01. The sequence goes on along the minus strand of OZ245783.1, from coordinate 1,585,796 downwards.
GTCGACGGCGGCTTCAAGGTCGCCGGCAAGCGCGTCGAAGGAGAAGTCCTGCACCGTCCTGTCGGAAAGTCCGACGCCTCTTGAGTCGTAACGAAGAAACGTGCGTCCCGTCGAAAGCGTGCGGAACAGGTCGCGGAACACGGGGCTCTGCCAGTCGAATTCGAGATGATTGAGCCAGCTCATGGTTTTGACCACGGCGGGGCCTGTGCCCGTGAGGGCATAGGCCAGTCTCACCCCGTCGGGGGCCGTGCAATATCGTATGGTCTGTCCGGGCAGGGTTCCGCCGGGCCCCGTCTTGCGCCCGGATGCGCCCTCGGCGATATCGAGTTCGGCGACGAAGCGGTAGCCGTTCTTGGCGATGGTGCGGATCGAATGCTGCTCGGCGCCGCTGTCGCTCATGGCGCGCCGGGCAGAACTGATGCAGCTGGAAAGCGCTGCATCCGAGACGATTCGGCCATGCCAGACGGCGTCGATCATCTCGTCCTTCGAGACCACGCGCTCGCGGTTCTCGATCAGGTGTAAAAGTAGGCGGAAGACCTGGGGCTCGACGGACAGGACGGCATCGCCGTCCCGGACTTCCAGGCGGTCGGTATCGATTTCGAGGGAACGGGATCGATAGATCATCCAGTCACATGCGGCGTCCACAGGAAAACCCAAGGTAAAATCAAGGAATTCTCCAGGCAAAGGATTTCCGCCGCGTCTAGGTTTCTTTCGATCCGGGGCATGGCGCGTATCCCGGCACAGAGAGGGAGATAGCCGATGTTCGAGACCGTCGAGTTCCAGTCCGGGGCGGCCACGCTGCGCGGACGGATGTACAGGCATGCGCGTTCGCGCACGCCGTGCGTGGTCATGACCCATGGCACCTCGGCGACCATCGAAATGGTCATCGACAAGTATGCCGAGGCGATCCACGAGGCCGGTTTCAACGTGCTCCTCTTCGACCACGCCAATTTCGGAATGAGCGGAGGCGAACCGCGTCAGGAGATCAATCCGTGGATCCAGGCGCGAGGCTATCGCGATGCCGTCGAATTCGTTCGCGCCCGGCCGGAGCATGGCGATGTCGCGCTTTGGGGCGACAGTTACTCGGCGATGGTCGTCCTGGTCGCCGGCGCGATGATCGAGGACATCAAGGCGATCGTGGCGCAGATCCCCGCTTGCGGCGTCGAGCTTCCCGGCATGGAACCGAGCGACGCGCGTTTCGCGGAGCTGCAGGCGATCTTCGCGAACGGCGACGTCGGCGGCGGGCCGGAGCACACCACGGGGCCGCTGCCCGTCGTCTCGCCGGACCAGCTGAATGCACCTTCTCTTCTCACGCCGCCGCAGGCGTTCCGGTGGTTCATGGAGCATGGCGGGCGCCACGGATCGAACTGGGAGAACAGGGTGACACGCGGCATTCCGCCGACGCGCGTGCCGTTCAGCCCGTACCTCACCGCACGGTACCTGCGGTCTCCGGTTCTCATGATGGCGGGGCGGAACGATGAAATGGTGCATTGCAATCCGGATGTGCAACGCGCGGTCTTCGCGGAGATCGCCGGGCCCAAGCAGTTCCATGAGATTGACGGCGGGCATTTCGGCCTGCTTTGGCATCCCGGGGCCCTGTTCGACCAAGCGGTCGGGCGTCAGACGGATTTTCTGAAAGGCGTTTTCGCTGGGCTGTAGGGTTGGTGGCTGGAGATCGAGGGGTTCGGGTTTTCGCTTCGCCGCAAGCGACTGCGGGTCACGGCACACCCTTGGCGCAATTCGCCAGCAGCCTGTCCCGGAAATGCACCGCGGCGCGGTTCCGGTGGGACTTGTGGACGGTGATGTAGAAGTCGTCGTGGAAGCCGGCCTTCAGGCCGGACAGCGCGCGGAGCTTGCGCTCGCGAACATGGGCGGCGGCGAAGTGGTCGGGAAGGAACCCGAGAAACTCCCCGGAAAAAATCATCAGGAGGGCGCTTTCCATGTAGGCCACTTCCGACTGCCACTGGATCTCCAGCCCTTCCGGGTCGGGATGGGACTCGTAGCTGCGCCCGACGAACGGGTAGCGTGACACCAGATCCGGAGTGATGCGGTCCTCGTCGATATCGAACAGCGGATGCCCGGCGCCGCAATAAAGTTCCTGGAATTCCCTGAAAATCCGGTGCGATTCGACCGTGGTCGCCGGGCTGTGCGTCGGGGTGAGAATGACGTGGAACCGCCCCGTCATCAGGCCCTGGAACAGTTCCTGCGGCGAGGCGACATGGAGGTTTATGCGTGCCCCCGGCGCGGTTTTCCTGAAGTCCCCTATGGCCTGCGACACGGGCAGTTCGCTGTTGGTGTGGATGGCGTCCACCGCTCCGAATTCCACCACCCCGGAGATCGTCTGCCGGGCGGCGCCGACGGCGCTGTGAAAGGTCTCGATCGACCCGAACAGGTCGAGCATCGCCGCATGGACGGTCTTGCCCTGCTCGGTGAGACGGAAACCGCCGCGTCCGCGGCGGCACAACCTGACGCCCAGGCGCTGCTCGAGGGCGGTCATGTGGTTGGAAATGGTCGATGCGGTGAGACCGAGGTCGTCCTGGGCTGCCGCGAACCCGCCATGCCGCACGACATTGCGAAACACGCGCAGAAGGCGCAGGTCGACATCCTGCAGATTGAACGCTCCCGTGGACATACTTTGATAATAATCAAAGTGAAAATTTAAACAACAATAGCTTTCAAACAAAAACCATCCGGTTAGGTGACGGGTCAGAAGGCCCGGGCGACGGATGGACCGATTATCGACCCAAGGCCAGTCGACGGATGACGAGTGCGGGGGCGGCAGGACACGGCTGCAATGGCGGTCGGTATTCACAGATCAGCACATGGAGGGAAGAGACATGACCATATTGCGCAATCTCAAGGGCATGGCGGTCGCCATGGCCGTCACGGCGGTGACGGCGTTCGGCGCACAGGCCGAGGCTCTGAAGCTGGCCCACTCGACCTGGGTCGGCTACGGGCCGTTCTACATCGCCAAGGAAAAGGGCTTCTTCAGCGAGGAAGGCGTCGAGATCGAACTGACGATCATGGAGAACACGCCTCTGAAAATGGGTGCGCTGATGGCCGGCCAGATCGACATCGTGGCGTCCACGGCCGACGAGTTCCCGACCTACATGCGTCCGGGCAAGCCGCTGAAATACATTCTCGCCGTCGACAATTCGAAAGGCGGCGACGGCGTGGTGTCGAGGAAGGAGATCGCCACGGTCGCCGACCTCAAGGGCCGCACGGTCGCCTTCGAGGAAGGGTCGGTGTCGCAGTTCTTCATCAATGCCCTGCTGCGCCGTGCCGGGCTGAACCAGAGCGACATCAAGATGGTCAACATGACGGCCACCGACGCGGGTCTCGCGTTCACCGCGGGACGGGTCGACGCGGCGGTGACATGGGAACCGCATCTCAGCCAGGGGGCGGCGACCGATCACGGCAAGGTTCTCCTGTCGAGCGCGGAGACACCTGGACTGATCGTCGACGTGATCGCAGTGCTCGAAAGCACGGCGAAAGAGCATGAGGCCGAACTGAAGGCCTTCGTTCGCGGCTGGCAGAGAGCGCTGGACTTCCTGAAGTCCAATCCGGACGAGGGCTACCGGATCATGGCCAAGGGCGTCGGCGGCTGGCTCAAGGACCCCGACGAGTTCAAGGCGGCCGTGACCGGCATCGAGTATCTCGACATCGACGCCAACAAGGAACTGTTCGGCACGGCGGAAAACCCCGGCGTCCTGAGCCAGACCGTGAATGACGCCATCGCCATCTGGAGCGGCCTTGGACGGATCAAGGTCGACGATCTCAAGTCCGGCGACCTGCTCGACACCGGCTTCCTGAACTGAAGCGCAGGCGCGTGACTGTCATGGCCAGACTCAGCTTTTCCGACCGGTACTTCACGCCGAAGCGGCCCATTCCGCGGCACGTCGAAGTCTCGACCGGCCTGGTTGTCGCCGTCGCGGTGCTCGGCGGATGGTTCGTCGTCACCGCGACGGGTCTGGTCAGCCCCGACTTCCTGCCATCGCCGGGCGCCGTGTGGGCGTCGTTCGTCAGCAAGATCAGCGACGGCAGCCTCAAGGGGCACGTGGCGGTCTCCCTGCAGGAGATCTACCTGGGCTTCTTGCTGTCTTCGCTGATCGCGATCCCGATCGGAATCTTCATGGGGGGCTTCCGGATCGTCGCTGCGGCCATAGAACCGATCGTCAACTTCATGCGGTACCTGCCGGTCACGTCGCTGATCCCGCTTCTCATCCTGTGGATCGGCATCGGGATCGAGGAAAAGATCGCCGTGATCTTCCTCGGCACCTTCTTCCAGCAGATCGTCATGGTTTCGGACGTCGCCCGCGGCGTGCACGGGGATCTCTACAACGTCTCCTACACGCTCGGGGCCAGCAAGGCGCAGATCGTCCGTCGCGTGCTGCTTCCGGCGACCCTGCCGGGCATCTTCGACACGCTCCGGGTCACCATGGGCTGGGCCTGGACCTTCCTGGTGGTGGCCGAACTCGTCGCCGCGAGTTCCGGGCTCGGATACATGATCCTCCAGTCCATGCGCGGCTTCGACCCCGCCGGCATCTTCGTCGGCATCTTCGTGATCGGCATCCTGGGCCTTGCCACGGACATGGTGTTCAAGTGGCTCAAGCGCCTGGCGCTGCCCTGGGAAAACCTCGGACGCTAGGGATCAGGACGATGGCAGAAGTATTGCTCGACAACGTCACCGTGCGCTTCGGAAGCAACCCGAAGTCCTGGGTGGTGGCGCTGGAAAACCTCACCCTCGAAATTCCCGACCAGCAGTTCGCCGTAATCGTCGGACCGTCCGGCTGCGGCAAGTCGAGCACGCTCGACCTCATCGCTGGGCTTAACCAGGCGAGCGAGGGACGCACTCTGGTCGACGGCGTGACCATCGAAAAGCCCGGTGCGGATCGCGGTCTCGTCCCGCAGAGCTACACGCTGTTCCCGTGGCTCACCGTCCAGAAAAACGTGGAGTTCGGCCTGTCGGTGAACGGGGTGGGCGCACGCGAGCGTACCGAGCGCGCGCGTCACTATGTCAACGCCGTCGGCCTGTCTTCCTTCGCCGGCAGCTATCCGTCCCAGCTTTCCGGCGGCATGAAGCAGCGCGTGGCCATCGCCCGTGCGCTGGCCGTAAATCCCGGCGTGCTACTCATGGACGAACCCTTCGGCGCGCTGGACAGCCAGACGCGGTCGGTGATGCAGGAACTGCTGCTGAAGATCTGGCAGGAGGAGCGCAAGACCGTGCTTTTCATCACCCACGACATCGACGAGGCGGTGTTCCTCGGCGATGTCGTCTATGTCATGTCGGCGCGCCCGGGCCGGATCATCGACACGATCCCCGTCGAGATCGAGCGGCCGCGCGACTACACGGTGACCACCAGTCCCGAATTCATCGACCTCAAGCGACGCATCATGACCAACCTCCACGAAGAGGTCGGCAAGGCACTCGAACTGGAGTGAGCCGTGGCAGAGGAATTCGACTATATCATCGTCGGGGCGGGCTCGGCGGGCTGCGTGCTCGCCGCCAGGCTGACCGAAGACCCGGGGACCAGCGTGCTGGTGCTCGAATACGGCGGCTCGGACTTCAATCCCATCATCCAGATGCCGTCGGCCTTTTCGATGCCGATGAACACGAAGACCTACAACTGGAAATACGAGACCCAGCCCGAACCCGGGCTCGACGGGCGGCGGGTGCACTGCCCGCGCGGCAAGGTGCTCGGCGGGTCGTCCTCCATCAACGGGCTGGTGTATGTCCGCGGACATCCGCGCGATTTCGACGAATGGGACGAAATGGGCGCGACGGGCTGGGGCCATGCGAGCTGCCTGCCCTATTTCAGGCGTTCCGAAAGTTTCCAGGAGGGCGGCGACGCCACCTATCGCGGCCAGGACGGCCCGCTGAGCGTCACCAGCGGCAACCGCATGAAGAACCCGCTCTATCGCGCCTTTGTCGAGGCGGGGGTCGAGGCCGGGTACATCCGGACCGAGGATCCGAACGGGTATCTGCAGGAAGGCTTCGGGCCGATGCACATGACCGTAAAGAACGGCGTGCGCTGGTCGGCGGCCAAGGCCTATCTGCGCCCGGCCATGACCCGCAGCAATCTCTCGGTGCGCACGAAGGCCATGACGCGCCGTATCCTGCTTGAGGGCGGGCGCGCGACGGGCGTGGAATACGAGCGGGGTGGGGCCGTTCGCGAGGTGCGCGCGCGCCGCGAGGTCATCGTCGCCAGCGGTCCCATAGGGTCGCCGCACTTGCTGCAGAGATCCGGGATCGGACCGGGCGGTGTGCTGCGCGACGCCGGTGTCGAGGTCCTGCACGACCTGCCCGGCGTCGGCGAGAACCTGCAGGATCACGCGGAAATCTACATCCAGTACGCCTGCAAGCAGCCGATCACGCTGAACAACAAGATGAACTGGTTCGCCAAGGGGCTGATCGGTGTCCAATGGCTGCTGACGAAAAAGGGGCTAGGGGCGACCAATCACTTCGAGGCCGGCGGGTTCATACGCTCGTCGAAGGGCAGGGAATGGCCCGATATCCAGTACCACTTCCTGCCAGCCGCCGTGCGCTATGACGGCCATTCCCCGGTGAAGGGGCACGGTTTCATGATCCTCACGGGTCCGAACAAGCCCAAGAGCCGGGGCCATGTGCGCCTGGTCTCGGCGGAGCCGCACGAGCATCCCCACATCCTGTTCAACTATCTCGACCGCGAGGAGGACCGCGCGGGCTTCCGGGAGTGCATCCGCCTGACCCGCGAGGTGGTGGCGCAGCCGGCCATGGATCCGTTCAACGACGGCGAGATCGCGCCGGGGCCGGACGTGACGACCGACGCGGAAATGGACGCCTTCGTGCGCGCCAACCTGGAGAGCACCTACCACCCCTGCGGCACGTGCCGCATGGGCCGGGACGACATGGCCGTCGTCGACCCCGAACTGCGGGTGCGCGGTCTGGCGGGGCTGCGCGTCATCGACAGTTCGGTATTTCCGTCCGAACCCAACGGCAACCTCAACGCTCCGACGATCATGCTTGCCGAACGTGCCGCCGACATCGTCTCCGGACGTCCGCTTCTCGCGCCGGAAAACGCCGAAGTCGGCGCGTCGGATGGCGTCGGGGAACGCCAACGTCCGAACGCACCGGTCCGTGCCGTCTAGTCGGGAAAGCTTGTGGCCGGCGGCCGGGCGGTTCAGTTCTGCCGGGTGACGATGAACCGGGCCGCCTCGCGCAGAACCCCGGCGTCGTCGCCAAACGGGGCGAGCGCGGTCACCGCCGTGTCAACCAGGTCCTGTGCCATCGCGCGGGCCCCTGGAGCTCCGAGCAGGCCGACGAAGGTCGCCTTGCCGGCATCGGCGTCCTTGCCTGTGGTCTTGCCGACGGTTTCAGCCGTCCCTTCCGCGTCGAGCAGGTCGTCGGCGATCTGGAAAGCGAGGCCGATGTTTTCCGCATAGCGACCGAGCGCGTCGGCGACGTCCGGCCCGGCTCCCGCCAGCATGGGGCCGGCGCGGCAGGCGAACTCGATCAGGGCCCCGGTCTTGAGCCGCTGCATGGCGATGATGTCGTCGACGGTGCGCAGGGTCTCCCCGCCCTGGAGGTCGAGCATCTGGCCACCGACCATGCCGTGGGTGCCGGCGGCCCGGGCGAGCGCGGCGACAAGCGCAACGCGCACGGCGGGGTCGTCGTGTGTCGCGTCCTCGGCCACGAGTTCGAACGCCAGCGTGAGGAGGCCGTCGCCGGCGAGAATTGCGGTCGCCTCGTCATAGGCCCGGTGCACGGTCGGCTGCCCGCGGCGCAGGTCGTCGTCGTCCATGGCCGGCAGGTCGTCGTGAACCAGCGAGTAGCAGTGAATGCACTCGAGTGCCGCGGCGACCTGCAGGGCGTTGCCCGGCCGGCCGCCGGCGAGGCGCGTGCTTTCGATCACGAGAAAGGGCCGAAGCCGCTTGCCGCCGCCGAGGGCCGCGTGGCGCATGGCGTCCACGACCCGCCGGGCCGGCCCGTCGCCCGGCTGGAGGCGTGCCGCAAGATGACGCTCCACGTCGCGCGCCGCGTGCTGCAGGGCGGTGTCGAACCTCTCGGTGCCTGAACTCATGTACTTTTCCGGTCGCGTCCGTTCGTGATCCATCGAGGGCGGGCCATCCGCACCCGTCTCATGGCCGATTGTGTGTCCCCGTGCAAGAGACGTTACGGGGCAGGGCGTCTCCTGATATAGAGTGGCGGCGAAAATCACGCTGACAACCGGAAACCGGCCGGCCGATGAGCAAGGACAGGAAACCCGCAGGGAAAAGAGGCTGGTGGCCGGTGGCCCGCAAGGGGCTGCGCATCGCCGGCATCGCCGCGGGCGCCTATACCGCGCTCGTCTGCGTCCTCATCATCGCCTATACCGCCGTCGCGCCGCCCGCCAGCGCCACCATGCTGTGGCGGCTTCTCCAGGGGCAGGGGCTCGATTACCGGTGGACATCGATCGACGCCTTGCCCAGTTCCCTGCAACTCGCCGTCATCGTCTCGGAGGATTCCCGTTTCTGCGACCACAACGGTGTGGACTGGGGTGCGCTGGGCTCGGTGTGGGATGACGTCCTGTCCGGCGATGGCAAGCCGCGCGGGGCGAGCACGATCCCGATGCAGACCGTGAAGAACCTCTTCCTCTGGCCGTGGCGCAGTTATGTGCGAAAGGCGGTGGAGCTTCCCCTGGCCTACGCCATCGACACGGTCTGGCCCAAGCGGCGAATCATCGAGATCTATCTCAACATCGCGGAATGGGGGCCGGGCATCTACGGGGCGGAGGCCGCGGCAAGGGCCTATTTCGGACGGTCCGCCGACAAGCTGACGTCGCGTCAGTCGGCCCTTCTGGCGGCCGCCCTTCCCAACCCCGCCAAGCGCAATCCGGGCAAACCGAACAGGTATTTGCACAGAAAGGCGAACACGGTGGCTGCGCGCATGAGGGGTGCCGGCGGACTCCTCGCGTGTCTCTGAACGCCCGGCCCGGCCCGTGCCATGCGGCGGGTCTATTGACGCGGGACAGGAATGCTGTCTTGCTTTGCGGGACCACGGGGAGGAGACGCGGGGCACATGGCGGGGGAAACGGCACTTCAGGTCGAGGATCTGCACAAGAGTTTCGGTTCGATCGAGGTGCTCAAGGGCGTGTCCCTCGAAGCCAGCAGGGGTGACGTAATCTCCATTCTGGGCGCGTCCGGTTCGGGCAAGAGCACGTTCCTGCGCTGCCTCAACCTGCTCGAGATGCCGACTGCGGGGCGGGTCACGGTGTCCGGTGAAACCATCGGCATGACGGCCGGTGCGGGGGGCGACCTCAAGCCCACCGACATGCGCCAGGTCGAGCGCATCCGCTCGAAACTCGGCATGGTGTTCCAGAACTTCAACCTGTGGACCCACATGACCGTGCTCGAGAATATCATCGAGGCGCCGGTTCACGTGCTCGGCCAGCCGAAGAAGGAAGCCATTGCGCGGGCCGAGGGGCTGCTCGAGAAAGTCGGCCTCGCGGAACGCCGGGACTTCTACCCGCTCCACCTGTCGGGCGGCCAGCAGCAGCGTGCGGCGATCGCCCGCGCGCTGGCCATGGACCCGGACGTGCTTCTGTTCGACGAGCCGACTTCCGCGCTCGATCCGGAACTCGTCGGCGAGGTCCTGACCGTCATGCGCGACCTGGCGGAGGAGGGCCGCACGATGCTCGTGGTCACCCACGAGATGGGCTTTGCGCGCGACGTGTCCTCGGAGGTCGTTTTCCTCGACCAGGGGCTGGTCGCCGAACAGGGCCCCCCAGCCGGGCTGTTCACGGCGCCGAAAACCGACAGGCTCAAGCAGTTCCTGTCGCGCATGCTGGGCAATGGCGGCGACTAGGCAAGACCGGGTCGCCTTGGGAAGGCGCCGGAAGTTTTTTGTGGGCAAGCTTTCCTGCGGGCTGATATACAAGATCTTCGGCGGGGAGACCGTTTTTCAATGGAGGGTATGAAATGCTGACGAAATTCAGACTGGCGGCAGCCGTTGCCTTGATGTCGCTGGGCCTTGGCATGGGGCAGGCCGCCGCAGAGGATCTGCGGATCGGCGTCGAAGGCGCCTACAAGCCGTTCTCCTGGAAAGAGCCGGACGGAACGCTCAAGGGCTTCGACATCGAGATCGCCATGGCGCTGTGCGAGAAGATGGGCAAGTCCTGCACGCTCGTCGAACAGGCCTGGGACGGTATCATCCCGGCCCTCGTCGCGAAGAAATACGACGCCATCATCGCGTCCATGTCGATCACCGAAGAGCGCAAGAAGGTCGTCGACTTCAGCAAGAAATACTACAACACGCCGGCCAAGTTCGTCGCCAAGAAGGGCACGGACCTGAAGGCCACGCCGGAAGGGCTTGCGGGCAAGCGCATCGGCGTGCAACGCGGCACGACGCACCAGTGCTATCTCGAGAAATTCCACAAGGACGCTGAAATCGTGCCCTACGCCACCCAGGAAGACGTCTTCCAGGATCTGGTCGCCGGCCGCATCGACGTCCAGCTTTCCGATTCGATCCAGTCGCTCGAGGGTTTCCTCTCTCAGGACATGGGCAAGGACTACGCCTACCTCGGTGAAAATGCCGACGACCTGGAATGCTACGGCGAAGGCGCGGGCATCGCCGTCCGCAAGGGCGAGGACGAGCTCCGCGAAGCCTTCAACAAGGCCATCCAGGAAATCCGCGAGGACGGCACCTATCAGAAGATCAACGCGAAGTATTTCGACTTCGACATCTACTGACGGGGCGGTCGGGCTCGGCATGAGGCCCAGACACCATCGGAAAGGCGGCGTCCCGGCGAAAGCTCCGGGCGCCGCCTTTTCGTTTGCGGCACCGCGGCGCGTCTGAGCGATGGACTATATCTACCAGTATCGCGAGATGCTTCTCCTGGGCACCTGGGTCACCGTCCAGCTGGCTGTTCTCTCGCTGATGCTCGCGGTGGTCTTGGGCCTGCTGGGAGCCTGGGCGAAGCTGTCCGGCAACCCGGCGGCCACCCGAGCGGCCAATGCCTACACGACCCTGGTGCGCGGCGTTCCCGACCTCGTGCTCATGCTGCTCCTGTTTTTCGGCGGTCAGCGCATCATCAACAGCCTGGGCGAGATATCGGGCTGGTGGGACTACGTGGAAATCAACCAGTTCATCGCCGGCCTGAGCACCATCGGCTTCATCTTCGGCGCCTACATGACGGAGACGTTCCGGGGGGCGATCCTCGCGATCCCGCCCGGGCAGATCGAGGCCGGCAAGGCCTGCGGCATGCGACCGTCCACGATTTTTCGCCGGATCATCTGGCCGCACCTCGTGCGCTACGCGCTGCCGGGCTTCACCAACAACTGGCTGGTGCTGGTCAAGGCGACGGCGCTGGTGTCCGTCATCGGCCTGCAGGACGTGGTCTACAACGCATTCATCGCGGGCCGGTCGACCCGCCAGCTCTTCACCTTCATGTTCGCCGTCCTCGTGATCTACCTCATTCTCACCGCCATATCCGATGTCGGGCTGCGGGCGCTCGAGCGCCGCTACAGCCGCGGCGTGGCGCGGCGCTAGGCGGCGATCATGTGGGACGACGTCATCAAATTCCTGCAGACCTACTCGCCGCTCGACGTGGTGCTGATCGCACAGCACTACGACCGCTTCCTGTGGGGCGTATGGGTGACGCTGGAACTGACCTTCCTCGCCCTGCTCGTCGGCGGGCTGATCGCGATTCCCATGGCGGTGGCGCGGGCCTACCGCCACCCGATCTTCAACGGTCCCGTCTGGGTGTTCACCTACGTGTTCCGCGGCACGCCTCTGCTGGTGCAGACCTACCTGATCTATTACGGGCTCGCCCAGTTCGACGCCGTGCGCGAGAGTTTCCTGTGGGGTCCCATCCTGTCCAAGGCCTGGTGGTGCGCCTTCATCGCCTTCAGCCTGAACACGGCCGCCTACACGACCGAACTTCTCAAGGGGGCCATCGAGGCCGTGCCGCAGGGCGAGGTGGAGGCGGCCCGCGCGTTCGGCTTCTCCGGGCGCCAGCAGCTTCGCCGCATCGTGCTGCCGAGCGCCTTCCGCCTGGCGCTGCCCGCCTATTCCAACGAAGTCATCTTCATGCTGCACGGTTCGGTGGTGGCCAGCACCGTGACGCTTCAGGACATTCTGGGCGTCGGGCAGTGGCTCAACGGGCGTTACTACCTCGCCTATGAAGGCCTGATCACGGCGGCGGTGCTCTACATGATCCTCGTTTTCGGCATCACGCGCATCTTCCGGCTGTGCGAGAAAAAGTGGATGGCGCATCTCGTGCGCGACCGCGAGGCCGTCTCGACGCCGAAGGGCGCGATTGCCGGGATGCGCATCTGAAGGCCGAAAAGGCGGCGACACCCGCTTTGCGAAGGGGCGGGCAGATTCTTCTGGCCATATCGGTCGCCAGACTGTATATGTCCGCCAGAATTGCGACCGGGCGGGCCGCGAGACCCTTGCCCTTGTGTCCACTTACCCTGAACACAACCGGAGTATGCACCATGGCAGTGCCAATGAAAAAAGTGTCGCGGTCGAAACGCGGACACCGCCGTTCCACCGACGCGCTCAAGCAGCCGGCCTATGTGGAAAACAAGGAAACCGGCGAGCTTCACCGACCGCACCATATCGACCTGAAGAGCGGCATGTACCGCGGGCGTCAGGTTCTGGAGCCCAAGGACGACTTCTGAGCAGGGCTTCCAGTCGAATTCACGAGGGCGATGCGAAAGATTTCGGATCGCCCTTTTTCGTTGCTATAACTCGCCACTGAATGACGTGACCTGAAAACAGGGACAGGACCATGCTGCTGAGTTTCCCCATCCTCATCATCGTCGTGATCGCCTACAACGCCGTGGTCTTCCTGGGCGGCGGCCAACTCGGTGCGGAGATCTTCTCCATGACCATGGTCTCGGGCGGCTTCTGGTCGTTTACTCTGTCCGACCTGTTCATCGCGGTGAGCCTGTTCTTCCTGTTCATCGAGATCCTCAAGTCGACGCGGACGGGCGCGGGATCGATCCTCGATCACCTTCTGTCCACGCTGGTCTTCATCATCTGCCTCGTCGAGTTCCTCCTCGTCCGCGAGGCGGCGACGTCGACCTTCTTCATCATCATGCTGATCGTGCTGATCGACGTGGTCGCGGGCTACTCGGTCACGATCCGCTCCGCGCGCCGCGACTTCACCATGGGATCCGCCGACGGGCCCTTCTGACGGTCGTCATGATCACGGAAATCCTGATCCCGGCCTTCACGACGCTTTTCGTCGTCATCGACCCTCCCGGGCTTGCGCCGCTGTTCCTTGGTCTCACCCGGGGACAGAGCGAGGCGGAGCGCCGGCGGACGGCCGTCCGCGCCTGCGTCACCGCGATCTGCGTGCTGGCGGTCTTCGCGGCGTTCGGCAAGTCGGTGCTGGGTTTCCTCGGCATCGGCATGCCGGCCTTCCGCATCGCCGGCGGCTTGATGCTTTTCCTGATCGCGCTGGAAATGCTGTTCGAGAAGCGCACGGAACGCCGGGCCCGGAGCGCGCACGGTGCCGAAGACGGCGGGGTGGACGAGGCCGGTCCCGCGCATCACGGCGACGACGTTTCGATCTTTCCCCTTGGCATACCGCTGATCGCCGGGCCGGGCGCCATCGCCTCGATGATCCTGCTGATGAGTTCGCACAGCGGCGATTATGCGGTCCAGGCAGCGATATTCGCCGTCATGCTGAGCGTCGTTGCCGTGACCTTCATCCTGTTCCTCGGCGCCAGCCATTTCGAGCGCCTGACCGGCCAGACCTTCACGACGGTCATCACGCGGGTGTTCGGCATCATCCTCGGTGCGCTTGCCGTCCAGTTCGTCCTGACCGGCATCGCCGACGCCAACCTGATCGTGCGGCCCTGAACCGTCCTTCCCGCCCCGTGGCATCGACGCGATTGTGGGCGGGGGTGAGGTACTATTCCGCCGATGTGCGGGTCACGCGGTAGATGGACCCGGTGAAGTCGTCGGAGATGAAGATCGTGCCGTCTGGGGCCTCGGCCGTGTCGACCGGTTCGCCGATCACGTCGCCGGCCTTCTCGAACCCTTCGACGAAGGGTTTCTGGGTGATCCGGCCGTCTTCGTCCCAGTGAAGCGAGACCACGCGATAACCTATCTTCTCCGACCGGTTCCATGAGCCGTGCTGCGTGACGAGGGCCGCACCTTCGAGAGAGGTTCCCTGCTGCCGCCGCAGGAAGCGGATGCTGAGCGGTGCGACATGGGCCTGGAAGGCGTGGACGGGCGGGACCGCTTCACTGGCCGGGGCCTTCGGGCTCGCGCCGAGATCGGGGTCCGGCACGTTGTCGCCGTGGAAATAGGGCCAGCCGTAGAATTTCCCCTGCTCGATCAGGTTGAGTTCGTCGGGAGGGAAGTCGTCCCCGAGCCAGTCGCGGCCGTTGTCGACGCCGTAGAGCGCGCCGGTCCCGGGGTGCCAGTCGAAGCCGACTGTGTTGCGCAGGCCGGTCGCGAAGAGCTCCGCTCCATCGTCCCCGGGTTTGAAACGCACCATGGCGGAGCGCCAGTCGTGGTCCTCCACGCAGGCATTGCAGCTGGAACCGATCGTCACGTAGATCCAGCCGTCGGGGCCGCCGGCAACCGTGCGGGTGGTGTGGCCGCCGTCGTCGGGCAGGCCGTCGAGCACGGTCTGCGGGTTGGACAGCCGGTCGTCGCCGGCGTCATAGGCGTAGCGCACGACGCGGCCTTCAAGGCCGACATAAAGATTGTCGCCATCGAGCCAGAGGCCATGGGTCTGTCCGAGGCCATCGGCGAGAACACTGGTGCCGTCGGTCCGGCCGTCGCCGTCCGCGTCCGCCTTCACGAGCCGTATGGCGCCTCTCCGGTCGCTGACGAGAATGTCGCCGTCGCGGGTCAGGACAAGCACCCGGGCCTTGCCGAGCCCGACCGCGAATGTGTTGATCCGGTATCCCGGTGGCAACGCGATTCGCGACTGGAGCTTGGCGTCCTCGGCGAAGCTGCGTTCCTCGCCGAAGATCATTCCGAGAAGCGGGACGTTGACCGGAAGGGGAACCACGCTGAGAGCCACGCCCGCCGCAACAACGAGCACGAGCGCCCCGATCGTCAGACGTTTCGCCATAAGGTCCTCCGCGCTGTTCCGAACATGGCAGAGAATCTGGCGCGACATCCGCCGCGGTCAAGTCAATTCCCGGTCAGAACAGGCCGACGATCTCGCCGTCGCCGTCGAGGCCTATGCCCTCGGCGGCCGGAACCTTGGGCAGGCCGGGCATGGTCATGATGTCGCCGCAGATGGCGACGACGAATTCGGCGCCCGCCGCGAGCCGGATCTCGCGGACCGGAACCACGTGGCTGCTGGGCGCGCCTTTCAGGTTGGGGTCGGTCGAGAAACTGTATTGCGTCTTTGCCATGCAGACGGGGAAGTGCCCGTATCCCGCCGCCTGGAATTCGCGGTAACGGTTGCGCACGGACTGGTCGGCGATGATCTCGTCGGCGTGGTAGACCTGCCGGGCGACGAGGCTTGTCTTCTCCCAGAGGTCGAGATCGTCATCATAGAGCGTGCGGAACCGGTCCGTGCCCGTCTCGGCGATTTCGACCACGGCATTGGCAAGCTCCTCCGCGCCCGCGCCGCCATCCGCCCAGTGGGTGCACAGATGGGCCTCGACGCCGAAATCCCGGCAATAGGCCTTCACCTCCTCGATCTCCTCGGCGGTGTCGCCGTCGAAGCGGTTTATGGCCACGGTCACGGGGATCCCGAACTGGCCGACATTGCGGATATGGCGTCCGAGATTGGCGAGTCCGGCGCGCACCGCAGCGGGATCGGGCTGTGCCAGGTTCTCGCGTTCGGCGCCGCCATGCAGGCGCAGCGCGCGCAGGGTGGCGACGACCACCGCCGCGTCGGGCTTCAGACCCGCCTTTCGGCACTTGATATTGAAGAACTTCTCCGCCCCGAGGTCGGCGCCGAATCCCGCTTCGGTGACGACGAAATCCGCCAGGGAGAGGGCCAGCCGCGTGGCCATGACGGAATTGCAGCCATGGGCGATATTGGCGAACGGTCCGCCGTGAATGAAGGCCGGCGTGTGCTCGAGCGTCTGGACGAGGTTGGGCAGGAGGGCGTCCTTGAGCAGCACCGCCATGGCGCCCGCGGCCTTGAGGTCCCGGGCGGTGACCGGTTCGCGATCGACGGAGTATCCGACGACGATATTGCCGAGCCGGCGCTCAAGATCCTCCAGCCCGGTGGCGAGGCAGAGGATCGCCATGAGTTCGGACGCCACGGTGATGTCGTAGCCGGTCTGGCGGGGGAAGCCGTTGGGCACGCCGCCGAGGGAGGCGACCACATCCCGCAGGGAACGGTCGTTCATGTCCACGACGCGGCGCCAGACGATCCGCCTGGCGTCGAGCCTGCGCGCGTTGCCCCAGTAAATGTGATTGTCGATCAGGGCGGCAAGCAGGTTGTGGGCCGCCGAGATGGCGTGGAAGTCGCCGGTGAAGTGAAGGTTGATATCCTCCATGGGCACGACCTGGGCGTATCCGCCTCCGGCAGCGCCGCCCTTCATGCCGAAGCAGGGACCAAGCGAAGGTTCGCGCAGGCAGATCGCCGTCTTCCTGCCGATGCGGTTGAGGGCATCGCCAAGGCCGACCGTCGTCGTCGACTTGCCTTCACCCGCCGGGGTGGGCGTCATGGCGGTCACGAGCACAAGCTTGCCGGTGCCCGGCCCGCCATGGGCCTCGACGAAGCTGCGCGAGATTTTCGCCTTGTTGCGGCCGTAGGGCTCGATCGCGCTTTCCGGTATTCCGATCTTCGCGCCGATCTGCGCCATCGGCAGGAGTTTCGCGGCGCGCGCGATCTCGATGTCACTCTTGAATGTCATGGTCCGTCATGTCCCGTTCATGCGTATCCGTTTTCGATTCTGACGCGCGGTCGCGCTTGCGGGAAGCCCGGAATCGACACGAAGGGCGCGAAACCGACGGCAGCGTCCTTCCTTGCTCTCAGATTTCGGAGAGTTCCAGGTTGGCACCCGGACGCGGCCTGGTCTTGCGAATTGTCGTTCTGAGCGCATCCGCGGCGTCGTAGGCGGAAAGGGCGGGCCCCGGGTTGCGGCGCTGTTCGCGTCTCGCGGAGAAACGTCCTGCGGCCTGTGCGGCGAGTTGGGTGAGAAACGGCACGGACGTGCGGGGACGGCTGGTGAATTGCGACGGTTTCTCGTCGGCGGACGGGCGCGGGGCATGGGCAGGGCCGGCCCGGCGCCGGGTTTCCCCGTCGGCGGCCTGGCCGTTGGCGATCGCGGCGACGCGCACGAGCGCGTTGCGTGTCTTCTGCGTCTTCGGCGATGTGCTGGCGATCTGCATGCCCGTGCCGGTGTCCGGTTTTGATACGACTGGCGTGTCGCGCCGCAAGAATGCGGCCAAGCCGGCACGTTAAGGATGCGTTAACCATAAATCCAGTCCAAAGCGACGCAGGCCGAAGCAACCGATCAGGAGAGTTGCCGTTTTGCGCGTCTGTTCAGGACCTCCACGGGTGACTGGCCCCACTCACGCTTGAACGCTGTCGAGAAATTGGAATTCGACCCGTAGTGCAGGCTCGACGCGACTTCCGAGATCGACCGGCCCTCGTCACGCAGCATGTGAAGCGCCAGGATCAGTCGTTGCCGGCGCAGGTACCCGATCGCGGTGATGCCGAAGGCTTCCTTGAAGGTCCTCTGCAGGTTGCTGACGGACATTCCGGTCCGTTCGGCGATCGTTTCGAGGCCGATCGGTTCCGTCAGTGCGCCGTCGATATAGGCCTGAATCCTGTTGGCCCGGGTCTGGACAACGGAGCGCGCCGGGTTCGATGCCTTCCGCACGAGGTGCTCGATGATCCGGAAGGACAGTTGTTCGATGGTCAGCCGGTCCTCGAAGGATACGCTGCCTGCAAGTGCCACGATCGACCGGCTTGCAGCGGCGAC
Source organism: Hyphomicrobiales bacterium (assembly GCA_965227875.1). Taxonomy (GTDB): domain Bacteria; phylum Pseudomonadota; class Alphaproteobacteria; order Rhizobiales; family JAJFHC01. The sequence continues at coordinate 1,567,913 of OZ245783.1, read as the reverse complement.
GACCGAATCGGCTTCCTCTATCCGCGTCGATACCGGAGAGAAGGCGTCGCCGGGCCACAAAGTGTCAATGGGAAGACCGTTGTCGATCCATTTCGCGATGACGCTTTCGTTCAGGCTGAGCGAGACCTTCGTGAGCCGTTCGCCGGACCGGTTCTTGCGCAGGATGTTCACCGGATTCCTGTTCCGCTGAACGATGAGCAGAGGATGTGACGCGTCGGCCTCGAAGGTGTGCTGCTGGCCGTCCTGCCAGACCTCGAGCGTGCCGGAGAGGCAAACCATCAGGCTGAAGCTCGGGGGCTTGACGAACTCCGCACAGAAATCGTTCTCCGCGATCATGTCCGTGGCGTGGATCTCGATGTCGGAAAGGCTCTTCTTGAGGTAGAAGAGTCCCCTCGCCACCACGTCCGCGGAACCGCTGAGCGTCTGTTGATACTCGTCACACAGGCTCTCGATCCTCTGGCGTGTCAGATCGGCCGTGAGCGGCTGATTCCTAGGATTTGCGGGTGTTTGGCGATTTTTCATATCAGTTTGGCGAAACGTCAAATGCCAGCTTCTTTACCAATTGGAAACTAGTGATATTAATTTCTGACTAATTTAGTCAAGTTTTGTCACCAGGGTAATGAGGGGTATCGAGGCATGGTCGGTTTCCGGTCGAGTAGGGCGTTTTGGCTGGCGGGCGTTTCGGGGATATGCGCGTTGCTGACGAGCGGGGTCGATGCCCGGTCGGAGGAAATAGAACTCAGGCAGATACTGGTCGAGGGCGACCCACAGGTCGTGACGGAGGGAACGGACCGCTATACTGCGGACCGCGCGACGGTCGGGGGGCGGCAGCCGCAGGACATCCGCGACATCCCGCAGACGGTCTCTGTGCTCACCCGGCAGACGATCGAGGATTCCGGCTCGGCATCGCTCGAAGAACTGACACGCGTCCTGCCCAGTCTCAGCGAAGCGACGGGGGACGGCTTCGTCGGCTCGCTCTACACGCGCGGCCAGGAAGTGTTCCAGTACTATATCGACGGCGTGCCGCGTCCGTTCCTCAGCATCTACGGAACGGCGCCTGACCTGCATTTCTTCGACCGGGTCGAAGTGATGTCCGGACCGTCGGGTGTGTTCCAGGGCTCCGGTGAGCCGGTGGGTACGGTGAATCTCGTGCGCAAACGGCCGACACGGGAGTTCAAGGGGAAGGTCGGGGCCTCGGTCGACACGTTCGGCGGATATCGCGGCGAAGCGGACTTCAGCGGCGCGCTCAACGAGGACGGCACGATTCTCGCCCGGATCGTCGCCTACGGCAATCGCGAAGACAGCTTCGTCGACCACACGAACTACAAGTCGGGCGGCGTCTACGGGACGCTCGAATTCGAACTCACGCCGAACACCACGCTCGCCATCGGCAGCATCTACGAAAAGACCGATCCGCTGCGTCACAGCGGCCTGCCGACCTACACGGACGGCACGCTCGTGCCCTTCTCGATGGACACTTTCATCGGTTCGACCGACAACAGCGCACACATCGACACGCTCGACTATTTCGCAGAGCTGGAACACACGTTCGACAACGGTTCGGTCCTCAAGGCGACGGGCCGCGTCTATGAACGCGATTCGGACCTGCGCAACCTGCTGGCTTCAACCGCCGTCGATCCCGCGACCGGAAATTTCAGCGTGTTCTGGTTCGCCCGCGAATATGATGAGACGTCCTACTACGCGGACGTCAACCTGACCTCGCCGATCGTGGTGAGTTCGCTGCCGATCGAACTGGTCACGGGCATCGATTACCGCCAATCGAAACAGGGTTTCGACCAGAACTTCGATTTCTCGCCGGGCGCGACGAACGTCGCCACATTCGACCCGACCGCCTATCCGGTGCCCGCGATCGGGTTTCCGGGCGTCGGTCCCGGGTTCCGCCTCAACACCCGTTCCAACATCAAGGAGGTCGGCATCTACGGGCAGGCCCGCGTCGAACTGACGGAACGGCTGAAGGTGAACCTCGGTGCGCGATACAGCATCTACGACAACGTGACCCGCGACATCGGGCGCGGCATCGTCAACAAGATCGACGCTACCAACCTGGCGCCCTATGCCGGCGTGACTTTCGACGTCGTGGACAATGTCACGCTCTATGCGAGCTATGCGACGATCTTCCAGCCGCAGATCGAACTCAAGTCAGGCGGCACGCCGATCAAGCCGCGCCAGGGAACGCAGTACGAAGCCGGCGTGAAGACAGAGTGGATGGACGGAGCCTTGACCGCACAGGCGTCCGCCTACCTCATCGAGGACGTGAACCGGGCCTCCCCGGATCCGGCGAATGCTGGTTTCTTCATCGCGAACGGGGAAGCGGATACCAAGGGTCTGGAGTTTCTCGTGACCGGCAAGGTCTACGAGGGGCTCGAGATCATCGGCGGTTACTCGATCGTGGAAACCGATCTTCTTTCCGATCCGACGCCGGAGCAAAACTTCTCGCTGTTCTCCAAGTACAGTTTCGAGGATGGCACATTCGACGGGCTGGAACTGGGGGCGGGCGTCCGTGTGCACGGCAAGATGGACAATGTCGCGGGCGGGACCAAGATCAAGGCGGCAGGTGCCACGATCTTCGATCTTTACGCCGCCTATGCCTTCACCGAAAACGTGAAGGCCCAGGTGAACGTCTATAACGTGTTCGACAAGAAATACATCCGCCGGATCAACGAGACGACCAGGGGCACCTATTACGGTGATCCGCTGAACGCGAAGTTCAAGGTCGTCGCGGAATTCTAGGGCGGAAGACATTGACCAGCAAAGACCCAAGCGAAGCGTTCGTCGGCACGGCTGTTTTCCGGACCGGGAAAGCGTCCAGATACATCGCGCAACTGTGCAAGCATTTCGCCCACAAGGTGGAGGCGAGCTTCAGCGAAACGGAAGGCCGGGCGGACCTTCCAGGCTCGCTGCTGCTGCTTCGTGCGACGCCCGAAACGCTCGAGATCGAGCTTCGAAGCGACCGCCTGAAGGAATTCACGAAGGGCCGCTATATCGTGGAGGACCATATCGTGCGTTTCGCCTTCCGGGAGAAACTCTACTGCCTGAACTGGAGCGTCGAATGCGTGGAGCCCTGACCGGCGTTCTCCTTGCGACCGGCGTCCTGCTCTTGTCCGGCTTGCAGGCCGTGGCGACTGAACGCCTGGCGGTTATCGGTGCGGAACTTGTGGAGATCGCGCACGCGCTGGGCGCGGGAGACAGGGTGGTGGCGAACGACCGCCACTCGGTCTACCCGGAGGCGGCCCGAAAGACGGCGACCCTGGGGTATTTTCGTACGCTTTCGGCGGAAGGGATGCTCTCGGTCACTCCGGACAAGGTGATCACCACACCGGACGCGGGACCGCGCGACGTGTTCACCATCCTGAAGAGCGCCGGTCTGCCCGTGGCGGTTTCGCCCCGAATATCCAAACCTGAAGAGGTGCCGGTCCTGATCGACTTCGTCGCGCGGGAGACTGGCATGTCCGCGGACTCGCAGGCGCTCGTGGCATCCTACGAGCGCGACCTGAAAGCCGTACTGGCCAGCGAGGGGTCGGGCCTGCGCGCCCTTTTCATCATGGGGATCAAGAACGGAACGCCAGTCGTCGCAGGTCTCGGCACCGTACCGGCCGGCCTGTTCGCGGCCGCCGGGGCCCGCAATGCCGTCGTGTTCGAGGGCTTCAAGCCGGTGTCCCGCGAGGCCATGGTCGGGCTCGCGCCGGACGTGATCGTCATGATGAAGGACCGGGTGGATGCCGCGGGCGGGATCCCGGGCGTATCGGCATTGCCGGGAATCCGCGATACCCCTGCGGGACGCGAGGGCAACATCGTTTCCGAGGACTCGACGCTGATCCTGAGGCTAGGGCTTCGAACGCCCCGGTTCATCGAGAAGCTAAAAACGGTGCTCGCCAAGACCGTGAACTAGCCGCCGGCCCGCCGAAGCTGTCAGGCTTCAGTCGCCGTCCTTGGTCAGCGAGTCGAGCTGGCGCTGCATGGATGAAAGCTGTTCGCGCAGCGCGTCGATGTCCGATTTCGAGTCCCGGCTTTCCCCGCTCGCGGCGGACGCGCGCTCGTCCTTCTCGGGCGCCTTGTCGGTTTCCGGCAAGGGCGAGGTGAAGGGCGAGAACATCCCCACGGCCTTTTCGAACATCTTCATGTTCTGGCGCACCTGGTCCTCGACGGCGTCGAACGCGCCTGCACCGAAGGCCTGGGTCATCTGATGGCGGAACTTTTCCTGTTCGCGGGCCAGCGAATCGATGCTGAACTCCAGGTAGCTGGGCACCACGCCCTGCATGCTGTCGCCGTAGAAACGGATGAGCTGGCGCAGGAACTTGATGGGAAGCAGGTTCTGGCCCTTGTTCTCTTCCTCGAAGATGATCTGGGTAAGAACGGAACGGGTGATGTCTTCGCCTGTCTTGGCGTCGTAGACGACGAAGTCCGCGCCGGCCTTCACCATCTCGGCGAGATCCTCGAGCGTGACATAGGTGCTGGTCGCGGTGTTGTAGAGCCGCCGGTTGGCGTATTTCTTTATCGTGACCGGTTCGCTTCCGGAGTCGTTCTGCTTTGCCAAGTCGATCCCTCCCGCGGCCCCTTGTGTCGCACGGTTCTGTCATGTTCGGCCGCGTCGCCAGTTTCGCACCTGCAATGAGGCTTGTTCAAGTGCGATATCGCAATGCGAAATGCCTCTCGACAAACGGAAGGCACGGTCATTCGACTTTTTGTGCATTGCAACATAAAACGCCGGTCCTTATATTCACGGTTAACGTTGCGCGATTTCAGAGAGCCAGCGACCGTTGTCGCATGGACAGGCCGGCGGCAAGGTGCAGGCCCGGCGCGCGTACGTTCAGTTTCGAACATGAGAACGCCCAGGACAGGAGGAAAAAACACATGTCCCAGTCAGGCACGGAAGTCGTCATCGTATCGGCCGCGCGTACACCGGTCGGCTCTTTCAACGGCACGCTCAGCACGGTCGCCGCGAACTACCTCGGACAGACCGCGATCCGCGGTGCGCTGGAGCGCGCCGGCGTCGATCCCGAGCAGGTGTCGGAAGTCATCATGGGACAGATCCTCCAGGCGGGCGAAGGCCAGAACCCGGCCCGCCAGGCGTCGATCGGCGCAGGCATTCCGGTGGAAGCCCCGGCCTGGGCAGTGAACCAGCTTTGCGGCTCCGGCCTGCGCTCGGTGGCACTCGGCTACCAGGCGATCGTGAACGGCGATTCGGAGATCGTGGTCGCCGGCGGCCAGGAATCCATGAGCCAGGCGCCGCACGTCGCCCACATGCGCAACGGCCAGAAGATGGGCGACCTCAACTTCATCGATTCCATGATCAAGGACGGTCTGTGGGACGCGTTCAACGGCTACCACATGGGCCAGACCGCGGAGAATGTCGCCCAGCAGTGGCAGATCACCCGCGAGGAGCAGGACTCCTTCGCCGTCGCCTCGCAGAACAAGGCCGAGGCCGCCCAGAAGGAAGGCCGCTTCAAGGACGAGATCGTTCCGGTGACCATCAAGACCCGCAAGGGTGAGGTCGTGGTCGACGAGGACGAATACATCAAGCACGGCGTCACGATGGACTCCGTGGCCAAGCTGCGCCCCGCCTTCCAGCGCGAAGGCGGTTCGGTGACGGCCGGCAATGCCAGCGGCATCAACGACGGTGCGGCAGCTGTCGTCCTGATGACCCGCGAACGTGCGGAGAAGGAAGGCAAGAAGCCGCTTGCGCGGATCGTGTCGTGGGCCCAGGCCGGCGTCGATCCGTCGATCATGGGCACAGGTCCCATTCCGGCCTCGCGCAAGGCGCTCGAGAAGGCCGGCTGGTCGATCGACGATCTCGACCTCGTCGAGGCCAACGAGGCCTTCGCCGCACAGGCCTGTGCGGTCAACAAGGATCTCGGCTGGGATACCGACAAGGTCAACGTCAATGGCGGTGCGATCGCCATAGGCCATCCCATCGGTGCGTCGGGCGCCCGCGTGCTGGTCACGCTGTTGCACGAAATGGGCCGTCGCGATGCCAAGAAGGGCCTCGCAACGCTGTGCATCGGCGGCGGCATGGGTATCGCCATGTGCGTCGAGCGGGACTGACACCGCTCACTCGACTTCAGTTTCCGGCCGGAGGACTCGCGGGCGTTCGCGCCCGCGAGCGGTCGGCTGCGAACCAAATGAAAGGGAAAAGGAATGACTCAGGTAGCAATCGTAACAGGCGGCACGCGGGGTATCGGTGCGGCCATCTCCATCGCCCTCAAGAATGCGGGCTACACCGTCGCGGCAAACTACGCCGGCAATGACGAGGCCGCGCGCAAGTTCACCGACGAAACCGGCATCAAGGCCTACAAGTGGGACGTCGGCGACTACGAGGCCTGCGGCGCCGGTATCGCCGAGGTGGAAAAGGATCTCGGCCCGGTGGCGATCGTCGTCAACAATGCCGGCGTCACCCGTGACGGCATGCTGCACAAGATGACCCCGGAGATGTGGCGCGACGTCATCCGGATCGACCTCGACTCGATCTTCAACATGTCGCGGCACGTGATCGACGGCATGCGCGAACGCGGTTTCGGCCGGATCGTCAACATTTCCTCCATCAACGGCCAGAAGGGCCAGATGGGCCAGACGAACTATTCCGCCGCCAAGGCCGGCGTCATCGGTTTCACGAAGGCGCTCGCCCAGGAAACCGCGCGAAAGGGCATCACGGTCAACTGCGTGGCGCCGGGCTACATCGACACGGACATGGTCGCGGCGGTGCCCGAAAAGGTGCTCGAGAGCATCGTCTCCGGCATCCCGGTGAACCGTCTCGGCCAGGCCGACGAGATCGCCCACTGCGTCACGTTCCTGTGTGACGAGAAAGCGGGTTTCGTGACGGGCGCGACCATATCGGCCAATGGCGGCCAGTACGTCACGGGCTGACGAATACCGACCGGCTCAGCGGCCCGCGCCGGGCCGCCAGCCGGGTTCGGCCAGTTCGAACCCGGCGAATTCGAAGCCGGGGCTGACGGTACAGCCGACAAGGGTCCAATCACCTTCGCAGGCCGCGCTCTGCCACGCCCCCGCGGGGACGACTGCCTGGGGCCGTTCACCGGCCGCCAGGTCGTTGCCGAGGCGTATGCGGTCAGGCTGCGTATCTCCGTCCATCGCGATGTCGAGCGCGAGCGGCGCACCGGCATACCAGTGCCAGATCTCGCTGGCATCGACCCGGTGCCAGGCGGAACGCTCGCCGCGACGCAGCAGGAAATAGATGGCCGTCCCCACCGACCGGCCGTCTCGTGACTTCGCGTCACGAAAGGTCTCCCGGAAACAGCCACCTTCGGGATGCGGTTCGAGGCCGAGCAGCCCGATCACCTCGTCGGCCCCAAGAGGGGCGGGCGGTCCGTCGTCCTGCATGGGTGTCCTCCCGCTCCCGTCTCAGAAATTGTCCTTCCGGCGCCTGATCTCGGCGAAGACCTCGGCGTCAGGCGCGCTCTCCATGCCGAGCGTCCGGCGGATGCCGGGATCGCTCGCCCGGAGAAACGGATTGGTCGCCATTTCCACCGCCATGGTCGTCGGCAGGGTGGGCTGGCCCCGGGACCGCAGGACGTCGATGTCGTTCCTGCGTTCGGCAAGATCGGCATTGTCCGGGTCGACGGTGACCGCGAAGCGCGCGTTGGCCTGGGTGTATTCGTGGCCGCAATAGACGACCGTGTCGGCGGGCAGGGCGATGAGCTTGCCGAGGGAATTCCACATGGCGGCGGCATCGTCCTCGAACAGGCGGCCGCAGCCCAGCGCGAACAGCGTATCGCCGGCGAACACCACCCCGTCTTCCGGAAAATGAAGCACGATGTGCCCGGCCGTATGACCGGGCGTTTCCAGGACATGGACCGGATGGCCCGCGAAATCATAGGTATCGCCCTCGGCAAGCCGGACATCGATCCCGGGGATCCTGTCGGCTTCGCCGGCGGGGCCGACGACGATGCAGCCGTGGCGCTCCTTGAGTTCCAGGTTGGCGCCCGTGTGGTCGTGATGGTGATGGGTGTTCATGATATGGGTGAGCGTCCAGCCCTTTTCGGCCAGAGCGGCCTCGATGGGGCCGGCTTCCGGCGCGTCGATCGAGGCGGTCGACCCGGAGGACGGATCGTGGACGAGGACGCCGTAATTGTCGTTCAGGCAGGGGAACTGGTGAATTTCGAGCTTTGTCATTGACCTATTGGAACTCCGTTGGCTTTGGACAACAATAACACCGGCGCGCGCAGGGAAAACAGGCAGTTGAGCGCAATCGGCCTGCCGTCATCGGATTGTTCATGGACGTAATCGATCTCAGGGTTTTCTATTCCGGCGGTCTCGGCGCCGTGGCCCGGCGCCTGATCGGCCATCGCATCCGCACGCGCTGGCCGTCGGTGGCCGGCCAGACGGTCGTCGGACTGGGATACGCGACGCCCTATCTGGGCGTCCTGCGGGACGAGGCCCGGACGGTGATCGGCCTGATGCCGGCCCGCCAGGGCGTCATTCACTGGCCGCAGCAGGGCCCCTATTCCACCGCGCTGGTGGACGAGGCCGAACTGCCCTTCGAGGATGCCTCCGTCGATCGCGTCATCGTCGTCCATGGCCTCGAGATGACGGAAAGCCTGCCCGACATGCTGCGGGAGATCTGGCGCATCCTGACACCGGAAGGCCGTGTTCTGCTCGTGGTGCCCAATCGCCGCGGCATGTGGGCCCGCTTCGACACCACGCCGTTCGGACATGGCCGGCCGTTCAGCCGCGGGCAGCTCACCAGTTACCTGCGCGACGCGCTGCTGAGCCCCGTGGGCTGGTCGAACGCGCTCTACGTGCCGCCGTTCGATCGCGGTTTTCTCAAGCGCTCGGCGACGGCCTGGGAGAGGCTCGGGCTGTGGCTCTGGCCGGCGTTCTCGGGCCTGCTGATCGCGGAGGCGACCAAGCAGGTCTATGCGGTGTCGCCGCGCCGCCGCAAGGAACGCTGGCAGGGGGCGCTCAAGCCCGCCCTGACCCCGGTGCCCGCGGCGTCGCGCACCCGGGCGACATTCACAGTGGAGGAGGATGCCGATGGCCGATCCGGTCGATGAGGCTGCGCAAAGCCTGTTCAGGGCGCACGCGGACGGCAATGTCTACAACAATGTCGCCCGCGAATTCGGCGTCGCCACGCTCGGCGGCGCCTACGACATCCAGGATCGTTTCGTCGCCCTGATGGCGCCGGGCGGCGGCCCGGCCCGTGGCTACAAGATCGGCCTGACCTCCGCGACGATGCAGGAAATGTGCGGCATCGACCAGCCGATCGCGGGCGCCGTGCTCGAGAGCCGTATCCACCCGTCGGGTGCGGAAGTCCCGCTTTCGTCCCATGTGCGCGCCGGCATCGAGTGCGAGATCGCGGTGCGGCTCGGGCGCGACCTGGGCGGCGCGGGAACGAAGGTCACCCTCGAGGATGTCGCGGCCAGCGTCGACGGCGTCTGCGCGGCCTTCGAGATCATCGACGACCGCTGTGCCGACTATACCGACCTCGACGTCAACTCCCTCGTCGCGGACAATTCCTGGAACGCCGGCGTGGTCCTGGGTTCGTTCACCGACGTTCCGGACGATCTCGCGGACGCGGAAGGCACGGTCCTCGTGAACGGTGAGACGGTCGACTCGGGATACGGGCGGGCAGCACTCGGCCATACGTTCGAGCCCGTGCGCTGGCTCGCCGACCACCTCGGCCGCAGGGGCCGGAGCCTCGGACGCGGCGAGTTCGTGATGACCGGCAGCCTGGTGAAGACCCGGTTCCCCCAGCCGGGCGAGCGCTACCGTTTCGAGGTGTCCGGCATCGGCGCGGTCGAGGCCACGTTCACCGGCTGACAGCGCTGTGATCGGACCCGGTTCAACGCGGTTGCCCGAGGTCGCGGCGTTCAGCGGTGGAGAACGAAAACGGCCTGTTCGCCGAACAGGTTGGCCAGGGCGAGCGACTGCAGGCTCATCTGGCGTCCCTGGGCGTTGAGCGCGATCTGTCGTTCGACGACCGCATTGAGATCGGCGCACAGATCGGTGAAGTCCCGGATCGTGCAGAAATGGATGTTCGGCGATTCGTACCACTTCTCGGGCAGGTAGTCGGTCACCGGCATCCTGCCGTGGAGGGAGAGGTCGAGCCGCACGCGCCAGTGACCGAAATTCGGGAAGGACACGATAGCGCGACGGCCGATGCGCAGAAGTTGTTCGAGCACGTCACGCGGCCTGAGCGTGGCCTGGATGGTGCGGCTCAGGATCACATAGTCGAAGGCGTCGTCGGGGTAGTTCACGAGGTCGCGGTCCGCATCGCCCTGGATGACCGAAAGTCCCTGGGCGACGCACTGGTTGACGCCGTGCTGGCTCAGTTCGATGCCGCGGGCGTCCACGCGGCGCTCGTCCGTGAGGAGACGGAGCAGCGCGCCGTCGCCGCAGCCGACATCGAGGACGCGCGTGCCCTTCTCGACCATCTCAGAAATGAGGACGAGGTCGACGCGGGGATTGGTGCGGGTGGTTTCGGCGGGTTGGTTCACCGGATCACGCCTCCAGGCCCCGGCTTCGCGCGGCCCCGGTAAGGAAGCCGGAAATCGTGCGGAAGAGTTCCGGCTCGTCGAGCAGGAAGGCGTCGTGCCCCTTGTCGGTCTCCACCTCGACGAAACTGACATTGGCGGCGACCGCGTTCAGCGCCTGGACGATCTCGCGGCTCTCGGAGGTCGGGAAAAGCCAGTCGCTGGTGAAGGAGACGATGCAGAACCGCGTCGGCGTGTCGACATAGGCGTTCGCGGCCACCCCGCCATGGTCGGCGGCAATGTCGAAATAGTCCATGGCCCGGGTCAGGTACATGTAGCTGTTGGCGTCGAACCGATCGACGAACGTCGACCCCTGGTGGCGCAGGTAGGATTCGATTTGGAAGTCGGCGTCGAAGCCGAAGGTGAGGGCGTCGCGGTCCTGAAGGTTGCGACCGAACTTCCGGTGCAGCGCCTGTTCGGAAAGATAGGTGATATGCGCGGCCATCCGGGCGACGGCGAGGCCCTTTCGCGGCTTGGCGCCATGCATGGCGTAACGCCCGGAATGCCAGTCCGGGTCGGCGAGAATGGCCTGCCGCCCGACCTCGTGAAAGGCGATGTTCTGGGCGGAGTGCTTGAACGCGGCGGCGATGGGTATGGCGCTGAACACCCTGTCGGGATAGGACGCGGCCCATTGCAGAACCTGCATGCCGCCCATGGAGCCGCCGAGAACGCAGAACAGTTTGTCGATGCCGAGTTCATCGACGAGCATGGCCTGGGCGCGCACCATGTCGGCAATGGTGATCACCGGAAAGTCGCTGCCGAACGGTTCCCCGGTGGCGGGGTTCCGCGATGCCGGACCCGTGCTCCCGAGGCAACCGCCGATGACGTTGGAGCAGATGACGAAATACCTGTCTGTGTCGACCGGTTTTCCGGGGCCGACCATGGTGGTCCACCAGCCGGGCTTGCCGGTGAGCGGGTGTGTCGTGGTCACGTAGTGGTCGCCAGTCAGCGCATGGCAGATGAGTATGGCGTTCGACTTTTCCGCATTGAGCTTGCCCGCGGTCTCGTAGGCGAGGCCGAAGTTCACGAGAGTTTCGCCACAGTCCAGCGCGAGAGGCCGGTCTTCGCCGAAGCGGGCGACGAGTCCGGCTCCTGAAGCCTCGTTCGTCTCAACGGTTGCGGACATCGGCGGCACTTTTCCCGGGTTCCTGGCGAGGGTTGCGCGGGCGTCTCGGGTGTCGGCCGGCGCGGGCCTGTTCTGCGGCGCGGACGCGCGATGTGTCAATGTTTTCTTTGATTTTGCGCATGCGGAACCGTATGAATACCGCCGATCCATCCAACGGTGTTCCAGCAGTCATGGCCAGTCAGAAACCACAACCCTGCGCGGGCATTCTCGACATCGCCGCCTATGTACCCGGCAAGAGCGGCGCAAAGGGCAGCGGGCGCGTCTTCAAGCTTTCGTCGAACGAAACGCCCCTCGGTCCGAGCCCCGCCGCACGCGAAGCCTTCGAGGCCGCCGCGGGCACGCTCGAGCTCTATCCCGACGGCAGCGCCACGGCCCTGCGCGATGCGATCGCGGCCCATTACGGCCTCAGTCCCGACCGGATCGTCTGTGGGTCGGGGTCCGACGAGATCCTTTCGCTGCTCTCCCAGGCCTATATCGGCGAGGGCGACGAGGCGATCTTCACGCGGCACGGTTTCCTGGTCTACGAGATCGCGATCCGCACCAATGGTGGTACGCCGGTCGTCGTGGAGGAAAACGAGCGCCGGGCCGATGCGGACGCGATCCTCGCCGCGGTCACGGAGCGCACGAAAGTCGTGTTCCTGGCCAACCCGAACAACCCCACGGGCACATACATGCCCCATGACGAGGTGCGGCGCCTGCATGCGGGCCTGCCGGGGCATGTGCTCCTGGTTCTCGATGCGGCCTATGCGGAATATGTCCGCAAGAACGACTATGAATCGGGAATCGAGCTTGTCGCCACGTCGGACAACGTGGTGATGACGCGCACCTTCTCGAAGATCTACGGCCTGGCGGCGCTGCGTCTGGGCTGGGCCTACTGCCCGCCAGAGGTGGCGGACGTTCTGCACCGCATTCGCGGCCCGTTCAACGTCAACGCGCCTGCGATCGCCGCCGGCGTGGCCGCGATCGGCGACGATGCCTTCACCGAGCAGGCGGTGTCGCACAACGACACGTGGCTCGCCTGGCTGACCGAACGGCTCGGGGAACTCGGGCTCAGGATCACGCCCAGCGTGGGTAATTTCATCCTCGTCGACTTCGACGGCAAGGACGGCAAGAGCGCGGCCGAGGCCGACACGTTCCTCAGCGAGCGCGGCCTGATCCTGCGGCGTCTCGACAACTACCACCTGTCCAACTGCCTGCGGCTGACGGTGGGGACGGAAGAGGCGAACCGCGCGGTGATCGACGCGCTTGCGGACTACCTGGGGCACAGGGGCTGACTTCATGCCGCAGCCCATGTTCGAGAAAGCCGCCCTTGTCGGGTTGGGGCTGATCGGCTCGTCATTGTGCCACGCCATGCGGCGCGGCGGGCTGGCGGGACGCATCTCCGGGACCGCGAGAAGTGCTGAAACGCGAGCGCGCGCCCTTGAGCTGGGCCTCGTGGACGAGATGCACGAGACCGCCGCCGACGCTGTGGCGGACGCGGATCTCGTGATCGTCTGCGCACCAGTGGGTGCCTTCAAGCGGATCGGCGCGGAGATCGGACCGGCGCTCAAACCGGGGGCGATCGTCACGGATGTGGGTTCGGTCAAGGGCGCGGTGATCCGCGATCTCGGTCCGCATATCCCGAAGGGCGTGCACTTCGTTCCCGGGCATCCCGTCGCGGGCACGGAACATTCCGGCCCGGATTCCGGTTTCGCCTCGCTCTTCGACGGGCGCTGGCTGATCCTGACACCACCCGAGCGGGCCGATCCGGATGCGGTCGACCGGCTGGAGGCGTTCTGGCAGGCCTGCGGCTCGACGGTGGAGCGCATGGATCCGGAGCACCACGACCTGGTCCTGGCGATTACCAGCCACCTGCCGCATCTCATCGCCTACAACATCGTCGGCACGGCCGCGGACCTGGAGGAAGTGACGAGTTCGGAGGTCATCAAGTTCTCCGCCAGCGGATTCCGGGATTTCACGCGCATCGCCGCGTCGGACCCGACCATGTGGCGGGATGTGTTCCTGACCAACCGGGACGCGGTCCTGGAAATGCTCGGACGGTTCACGGAAGACCTGACCGCGCTGCAGCGGGCGATCCGCCGCGGTGACGGCGACTTCCTGTTCGAGCACTTCACCATGACGCGGGACATCCGCCGCGGCATCATCGATGCGGGCCAGGACACCAGCCTGCCGGACTTCGGGCGCCTTGCCGCCGACAGGGCGGCTACGCCGAAGGCCTGATCCGCCGCAGTGCGGTCTACCGGAAAAGCGACGGCAGGGTGGTCACCTTGAAGGGACCGACATAGAACCTGCCCTTGGAGAAGATGACCGGAACGCGGCTGCGGCCTTCCTCGAGATCCTTCGCCCCGCCGGACAGCAGCCTGACGGCCGTGGAGATCATCACGGCCTCGTTTTCCTTCACGGTGCCGTTGGCGATGAACGTCTTGAGCAGGCCGTCGAGGTCGAGGATGTCGGCTTCGACGCGACCGTCCGCGAGGCCGCTTGCGTCGAGGCCGAGGTCGCCTTGCGCGACCACGTCCTGGCCGTAGGCCTTGCCGGCCAGGTGCCGGATCTCGATGCGGCCCCCCGCCGCCTGCCAGTCCTTCAGCGTGTCGGGCGGGCGGGTGATGTCGAACGCGGTAATGTCGACGAGGCCCGCAAGGCTGTCGAGCGTCACCTCGTCCGGCTCGCCGGGCAGGGGTGCGCTGTTGCGCAGGACAAGCTCTTGCGTCTGGAGGCCGAGACTCTGGACGTTGCCGTTGTCCGCGGGCCGCCAGTGCAGGAGAAACGCGTCCGCGCTTGCGTTGACCGTGCGGTTGCCGGCGCCTGCCACGGGCAGTTCGAAACGGCCGCTCCAGTCGCTGGTCGACAGGCTCAGCTCGCGCGGCTCGCCGCTTGCCAGCTCGAACTTGAGCCCGGCGCGCAGAGGGGCCTCCTCGCTCCTGATGCGCAGTCCGGGCAGTGCGATGTCGGCAGGCGAGGACGCCTCGGCGATCACGTGGTTGGGACTATAGGCAAGTGCGGTCAGGCTGAGGCGCCCTGTGGCAAGGGAAACCGGGCCGTCCGGCGTGTCGAGCCTGAGTTCCGCGTCCTTGCAGATCAGCGTGAACCGGAACGGAAACCCGGCCCATTCCTCCTCGCCGCAGACGAGGGGGATGCCCATCGACTCGCGTTCGGCGATCCGCTGCCGGATCTCGGCGGACGCGAAGTACCAGTAACCGCACCACACAAGGCCCGCGGCAATGACGGCCATAAGGGGCAGGGACATCCTAAGTGCGCCGCGCGGGCGGTTTCCGGCCATCTGGTCTTTCCGTTGCGGGGTGGGCTGGTCTTTGCGAACGGTCGCAGATATAGATCGTTTCCCGGCGCGAAGGAAGCGGCCGCGGCGTCTGCTTCTGCATTTGCAGGCCGGGCCTGCAAAAGGGAAGGGATGTCATGGCGGAGAACTGGGTGTTCGGATACGGCTCGCTGATGTGGCGCCCCGGTTTTCCGTTTGCCGAGCGCCATCCGGCCCGGCTCGAGGGCCTGCACCGCAGCCTCTGCGTCTATTCCCACGTGCACCGGGGAACGCCCGAGCGGCCCGGGCTGGTCCTGGCGCTCGACGATGGCGGACATTGCGACGGCGCCGCATTCCGGGTGGAAGACGCCGTCTGGGAGGAGACCTGCGCCTATCTCCGCGCGCGCGAACAGCCGACCATGGTCTATCTCGAGCGCCGGCACCCGGTGAGACTGTCGGGCGCGCGGACGGACGAGGTCGAGGCGACCTGTTTCGTCGTCGATCGCGCGCATCACCAGTATGCCGGCCGGCTCGACCTGGAGACCCAGGCTGAGATCGTACGCGGGGGTGTCGGCCAGTCGGGGGAGAACCCTGAATATCTTCGCAACACGGTCCTGCATCTGCGCGAGGTCGGCATACGCGACGACGACCTCGAGGCACTCTACCGTCTGGTGGAAGAGGCCTAGACGCCGGGTACCGGATCCGGGAAGGGCAAGAGCAGACGCCCATGGACCCCGGCTTTCGCCGGGGATGCGGGGGTGGGTTTTCCGGGTCGGTCCGGCCCGTGGGCAGGGCGGGTTGCGTGGGGGGACTTGCCGGTTTGGTCCGGTTCACCTCGCGAACAAGGAGGGTTGCCATGTGTGGATTTTCCGGTCCGAACCACGAATTCCCGGCGAAGGCCGGGATCCATGCTGCAGGCTAGCGGGCGCCGGCTCTTGCGGTGGGTGCCGTGCGTTCGGGGTGGAGGTCGGGGTTTTGGCTCGGGGTTCCGGCTCATGATCGGTGGGTAGCAGGAAGCGGTACGGGGTCGGTCTGCGCGTCATGCGACTGCGGAGCGGCCAATGGGCCCCGGCTTTCGCCGGGGATGCGGTGGTGGATTTTCCGGGTCGGTTCGGGTTGCGGGCAGGGCGAGTTGCCCTGGGGGGACTAGCCGGTCAAAACCACGAATTCCCGGCGAAGGCCGGGATCCATGTTGCAGGCTAGCGGGCGCCGGCTCTTGCGGCGGGTGCCGTGCGTTCGGGGCGGAGGGCGGGGTGGCGGACCGTGAGGTCGTCGAGCACGCCCTGGCGTTGGGCGGCTGTTTCGCAGGTCAGGTGAAGATGGACCTCGTCCGCACCCCTGCGGCGGGCTTCGCCGAGACAGGACGCGTGGCGTGAATGTCCCGGTGCCGTGCCGAGCGCGCCCGCGCCGAGCACCGTCCGGCCGCCGTTCCTTTCGCGCCGGACGGCGAGGAAGACGGCATTGTCGATGTCGGGAAGCTTTTCGAACTCGAAGACCGTGTGTAGGTAGCGTTTCCCGGATGCGCCGATCCAGTAGTGATATTTTCCCGGAACTATACCGTCCCGGGTGACGCCGGCGGGCATGTTGTCCATTGTCTCACGTTCCCAGTTCATGAGAACAAAAGTAGAACAAAAATCCCGGACAGGTCAAGCCGGAAATCGGACGATCAGCCGCATTTCGAATACCCGCAGCTGATGCAGGTGTTGCAGCCTTCCTGGTAAACGAGCGAAGGCGCGTCGCACTTCGGGCAGTAGCGCATGGAAGAGACGGTCTCCACCTTTGGCGGGGTCCCGTCGGCGGCGGGCACGATCGGGCCGGCATCGTCGGCGACGAGGAAACCGGTGTCGATCATGTGGCGCTCGATCACCCCGCCGATGGCCGCCAGGAGGCTCGGCACGTACTTGCCGTTCATCCACTGCCCGCCGCGCGGGTCGAACACCGCCTTGAGTTCCTCCACCACGAAGGAAACGTCGCCGCCGCGCCGGAAGACGGCGCTGATCATGCGGGTCAGCGCCACCGTCCAAGCGTAGTGCTCCATGTTCTTGGAATTGATGAAGATCTCGAACGGCCGCCGGCGTCCGTTCTGGACGATGTCGTTGAGCGTGATGTAGATGGCATGGTCCGAATCGGGCCAGCGGACCTTGTAGGTGAAGCCGGGCAGCACCTGTTCGCGTTCCAGCGGCTGTTTCATGTAGACGACGTCGCCATGGGCGTCGGCGGCCGGCGGCAGCGGGGCGGCGAGCGGCAGGCTCGGCTGGGTATCGCCGGCGGCGGGCGTGGCGGAAGCCTCAGCGTCGCCCGTGGAGAGCACCGAACCGGTCACGTCATTGGGCCGGTAGGTGGTGCAGCCCTTCAGGCCGAGGTCGTAGGCAAGGTCGTAGACCTCGCGAAAGTCCTCGAAGCTCATGTCCTGCGGGCAGTTGACCGTCTTGGAGATCGAACTGTCCACGTGTTCCTGGAGCGCTGCCTGCATGACGATGTGGTCGCGCGGCGCGAGCGTCTGGGCGGTGACGAAATAATCCGGCAGTTCGGCCTCTTCGCCGAAGCGGGCGCGGAAGGCGCGGTAGGCGTAGTCGGAAACGGTCTCTTCCGTCCGGGTGCCGTCCGGTTCCAGAACCTTGCGGGTGTAGGTGTAGCTAAAGACCGGCTCGACGCCGCTCGAGACATTGTCGGCATAAAGCGAGATGGTGCCCGTGGGCGCTATGGATGTGACGAGCGCGTTGCGTATGCCGTGTTCGGAAATGGCGGCGCGGACGTCCTCGTCGAGGGACGCGACCTGTGGCCGTGCGAGATAGGCGTCGCGGTCGAAGAGCGGGAAGGGGCCCTTCTCGCGCGCGAGGTCCGCGCTCGCCAGATAGGCTGCACGTTCGATGAGTGCCATCCAGCGCCGCGTGAGGGCGACGGCGGCGTCGCTGCCGTAGACCGTGCGGCACATGATGAGGGCGTCCGCGAGGCCGGTGACGCCCAGCCCGATGCGGCGCTTGGCCTTTGCCTCGGCCTGCTGGGCCTCAAGCGGAAAGCGAGAAATGTCGACCACGTTGTCCATTGCCCTGACCGCGATGCCGACGAGCCGGGCGAGTTCGTCCTCGTCGAGGCCCGCGTCGTCCTCGAAAGGGTTGCGCACGAGGCGCGCCAGGTTGACCGAACCGAGCAGGCAGGCGCCGTAGGGCGGCAGGGGCTGTTCGCCGCATGGATTCGTAGCCGAGATGGTCTCGCAATAGGCGAGATTGTTGCGTGCGTTGATGCGGTCGATGAAGATCACGCCCGGTTCGGCATAGTCGTAGGTGGCGCGGAGTATCCTGTCCCAGAGCTCGGCGGCCCTGACCGCGCGCACGGTCTCGCCGCCGAAAACAAGGGGCCAGTCCTCGTCCGCACGGACCGCCTCGACGAAGGCGTCGGTCACCAGCACGGAGAGGTTGAACATGCGCAGCCGGCCCGGCTCCTGTTTTGCAGCGATGAAGTCCTCGATATCGGGGTGGTCGCATCGCAGCGTCGCCATCATGGCGCCGCGCCGCGAGCCGGCCGACATGATGGTGCGGCACATGGCGTCCCACACATCCATGAAACTCAAAGGGCCGGAGGCGTCCGCGCCGACGCCGCGAACAGGCGCGCCGCGCGGGCGCAGCGTGGAGAAATCATAGCCGATGCCGCCGCCCTGCTGCATGGTGAGGGCCGCTTCCCTGAGATTCGCGAAAATGCCGCCCATGTCGTCGGGCACCGTGCCCATCACGAAGCAGTTGAATAGCGTCACCGTGCGCGCCGTGCCTGCGCCCGCGATGATGCGTCCGGCGGGAAGGAACCGGAAACCGTCCATGGCCCGGTAGAACTCGTCCGCCCATTTTTCCCGGATTTCCGGGCTTTCGGCCTCGGCCAGCGCGTTGGCCACGCGGCGCCATGTGTCCTCGACGGTCTCGTCGACGGGCGTGCCGTCCGCGTCCTTGAAGCGGTACTTCATGTCCCAGATGCGGTCGGCGATGGGGCTTCTGTCGAGCGAAAGGTCTTGGGTCACGGAACCGGTCCTGAGCGGGAGGAACGAAGGCCGGCAAGCATACGTCCGCCGCCCGGTGGAGTCAAAAATGTTCTTAGTTTGTACTCGCGAAACCTTACCGATCGGATAACGCCCGGGCCTCCTTCACCAGCCGGTCGGAGGCGGCTTCGATGCGGGTCTGCAGCTCGCGCATGAACGCGTCCTGGTCGAGGCCCGGCGGGATCGGTTCGAGGATCTCGAGCGTGATCGTGCCCGGATATCGCAGAAACCGCCGTCGCGGCCAGAAAAGACCCGAATTGAGGGCGACGGGAACGCAGGGCAGGCCGGTGTCGGCATAAAGCGCGCCGATGCCGGCCCTGTAGTGCGGCGGCGCGCCGACGGGACGCCGGGTGCCTTCGGGGAAGATGATGATCTGGCGGTCCTCGCGGGCGAGCGCTTCGCGGGCGGCCTCCAGCAGGCTTCGGACCCCGCGTCCGCCGGACCCGCGCCGGATGCCGATCATGCGGAACTTCATCGCGTACCATCCGAAGAAGGGGATCCAGTTGAGTTCCCGCTTGAGCACGAAGGCGGGCAGCGGGAACAGCGGGATCAGGGCAAAGGTCTCCCACAGTGACTGGTGCTTGGCGGCGACGAGAAAGCTCCCCCGGGGCAGGTTCTCCCGGCCGCGGATGTCCATGCGGGTGCCGGCGATGACGCGGAGCAGCCAGATCGACGAGCGCGCCCAACTCGGCACGATCCACCACCCCCAGGCGCGCGGCAACGCGAGCACGGGCAGATAGATGAGCATCTGCCCGATCAGGTTGACGTAGAACACCACGTTGAACACCAGTGATCTCAGCCAGATCACGGCAGGCCATCCTCCCTTGTCCCTGGCGCCATGATGACCGCCGCCCCGCCATTTGCCAAGACAGGGAAGGCGCCTGCCGGGCCTCGAGGTCCGCCATGGGCGGCAACGCCGTGTCTGGATCCTGACTTTCGTCAGGAATTCGGGACGGCCGGATTTCCGGCGAAGGCCGGAATCCATGAGGCGGGCCCGGCGTCGACATGTTGGACATCGCGCGGGGCGAGGCGACTGCTGGGTCCTGACTTTTGTCAGGAATTCGGGGGGGTCGAATTTCCGGCGAAAGCCGGAATCCATGAGGCGGGCGCGGCGTCGACGTGTTGGGCATCGCGCGTGGCGAGGCTGCTGCTGGGTCCTGACTTTCGTCAGGCATGCGGGACGAGCGAATTTCCGGCGAAGGCCGGAATCCATGAGGCAGACCCGGCATCGACGTGTTGCAGATCGCGCGCGGCGAGGCCGCTGCTGGGTCCTGACTTTCGTCAGGAATGCGGGGCGACCGGATTTCCGGCGAAAGCCGGAATCCATGAGACGGGCGCGGCGTCGACGTGTTGGGCATCGCGCGTGGCGAGGCTGCTGCTGGGTCCTGACTTTCGTCAGGCATGCGGGACGAGCGAATTTCCGGCGAAGGCCGGAATCCATGAGGCAGACCCGGCATCGACGTGTTGCAGATCGCGCGCGGCGAGGCCGCTGCTGGGTCCTGACTTTCGTCAGGAATGCGGGGCGACCGGATTTCCGGCGAAAGCCGGAATCCATGAGACGGGCTTGGCGTCGACATGTTTGACATCGCGCGGGGCGAGGCTGCTGCTGGATCCTGACTTTCGTCAGGAATTCGGGGGGGTCGATTTTCCGGCGAAGGCCGGAAGCCATGAGGAGGTCCCGGCGTCGACGTGTTTGACATCGCGCGGGGTGAGGCCGCTGCTGGATCCTGACTTTCGTCAGGAATTCGGGGTTGACGAATTTCCGGCGAAGGCCGGAATCCAGAAGACCTGCACCGTGCTGGCGCTTTGATCTCGCGGGGAGCCGGGTGCGGGCGTCGGTATTGTCTAGAGAACGCTGGAGAGAATGCGCAGGACGGCCATGCGGGCGGTCAGGACGCTGATCAGGGTGGCGAAGGCGGGCACGAGGAGGAAGAGCAGGTATCCGGTGACCGAGATTCCGGCAGGACCCGATACGAGCGCTGCGAAACCCTGCGGGAAACCGCCGCTGAACTGTCCGCTGGCGTAAAGGCCGAGCGCGATGAATGTGGCGACGCCGGCCGCGCCGCCGATGAGGCCCGCCTTGAGGCCGAGCTGCAGGAAGTGCCACTGCACCTGTATGGCGATGAAGTTGTCGTAGGCGCCGACAAGATGCAGCACCTCGACGATGTCCCGGTTGGCGGCCAGCGCCGACCGGGTGGCGAAGATCACGATGGCCACTGTCGTCACCGATATGAGGATCAGCACCCCGTAGCCGATAAGCCGCAACGTGCCCGCGGTGCGGGTGAGATGGGCCTGCCACTGGCGGTGCGTGTCGACGGTGGCCCCCGGCACCTTGTCCTTCAGCGCTGCGTCCAGCGCCACCGTGTCGGGCGGGTTGCGCGGATCTATGCCGACGGTGATGATGCGGGGCACGGGCAGTTCGGCAAGGATCTCGCCCTGCCCGAGCCAGGGTTCCAGCAGGTCCGCGGTGTCCTCGTCGCTGAGCACGATGGCGTCCTTCACGCCGGGCGTCTCGCGCAGGATGGCCAGGGTCTGGCGGATCTCGTTCTCCATCCGGCGGCCGTCGACGGGCTTGATCTGGATCGTGATCTGGCTCGAGATGTCCGACGTCCATGTGTTCACCGCGTTGGTGATCACGATGACGGAGCCGAGCGCGAGGCAGGCGAGATAGCACATCACGGCCATGACCATGATGAGCGTGCGGCTCGCCGTGGTGGACTGGGGCATGATGCGCGACCCGTGAGAACCGGGCGCGGTCGGCCGTATGGCGCCGGCCGGCTCTTCCCTTTCGGGGGCTTCTGCCTGTATTTCGGCGGACTGCGTCATTGTTCGATATGCAGCTCGCCTTTTTTGAGGATGAGGCGCGGGGCGCGGAACTGGTCCATGAGGCCGACATCGTGGGTGGCGATCAGGACGGTCGTGCCCAGCTTGTTCAGTTCCACGAAAAGCCTGAGCAGGCGGCGGGCGAGGTTCGGATCGACGTTGCCCGTCGGCTCGTCGGCGAGAAGCAGCTGTGGCCGGCCGATCACGGCACGGGCGATGGCCGTGCGCTGCTTCTCCCCTCCGGAGAGAACCGGCGGATAGGCGTTGATCCGTTCGCCGAGCCCGACCCAGTCGAGCAGTTCGAACACGTCGCCGCTATAGCTCACCGGTTCGTTGCCGCGCACGCGCAGGGGCAGGGCGACATTCTCGAACGTGGTCAGGTGGTCGAGCAGGCGGAACTCCTGGAAGACGACGCCGATGCGTCGGCGCAGGTCGGGCAGCTGGGACCGGGGCAGGGTCGCCACGTCCTTGCCGAAGAGCGAGATCAGCCCGCGCGTCGGCCTCAGCGCGAGAAAAAGGAGCTTGAGCAGGGACGTCTTGCCGGCACCCGAGGCGCCGGTCAGGAAATGAAAGGAGCCGGGCTCGAGATGGAAGCTGACGTCGCGCAGGACCTCGGGGCCCATTCCGTAGCGCAGACCGACATTTTCGAAGTGAATCACCTTGGGTTTCCCGTTTCCGTTCGACACCCGATTTAACTGCGCCTTAACCGTGCATGGTTTTATGTAAGGAAGCGTTAAACAAGGGAGAAGGGTGTCCCCGGAATTTTCATTCCGCGCCGGCGACGACGGCATCCTCCACTGCGCCTACCGTAATGATAATCGTCTGTCCAGAGTGCGCTACACGCTACACGGTGAAACCCGACAGTTTCAACCCGAACGGGCGGACCGTCCGCTGCACGAAATGCAGCAATACGTGGTTCCAGAAATACATCCCCGAAGACGTGCTGGATCTCGACGCGCCATCGCCCGGCCCGGGACCGGACAACGCGGGTGAATCGCATGACGTGCGTCCGACGTCGGGCGGGACCGGGTCCATCGACGTGGAGACGGAGGCGGCCCGTCTCCTGAAGGCATCCCGGCGGACGACGGACCGGTTGCGCGCCCGCGCCCGCAAGCGCCGCGGCAACCTGCGCGGCTGGCTCCTGCTCACCGGCAGCCTGGCGGCGGCGATCGTCCTTGCGGTCCAGTTCCGCGTGCCGGTGGTGCGCACCCTGCCGACCGTGGCGACGCTCTATGCGGCGGTCGGCCTGCCGGTCAACGTGCGCGGAATGGAGTTTCGCAACCTCGCCACGGAACAGCAGTTCGAAAACGGCATGCCGGTACTGGCCATCAGGGGAGAAATCGTGAATATTTCGCCTGAACCGAAATCCGTGCCGCGCCTGAGGTTCAGCCTGCGCGACGGCGCCCGCCAGGAACTGTACCATTGGAGCATGAACGTGCGAAAAGAACCGCTCAATCCGGATGAGGCCGTGCCCTTTGTCGCGAGGCTGGCGTCGCCGCCATCCGAAGCCCAGGACATTCAGGTGCGGTTCGCCCGCCAGTCCGACACCGGCGCCGTGTTCTGAGCATGACGCCTGAACTCAAGAACCATCGCATCGAGGTCCTCCACGATGCCGAGAAGATCGCCCAGCGCGTCGAGGAACTGGCGGCCCAGATTCGCGATGCGAACATGGAGAAGCTGCTCGTCGTCGCGGTGCTCAAGGGAAGTTTCATCTTCACCGCCGACCTGCTTCGCGCGCTTCACTGGGCGGGGCTTTCGCCGGAGGTGGAGTTCATCAGCCTGTCGAGCTACCGTGACGCGACCGTCTCGAGCGGACATGTCACCGTGCTGCGCGACATCGAAAGCGACGTGAAGGGCCGAAGCGTCCTGCTGATCGACGACATCCTGGAATCGGGCCGTACGCTCGCCTATGCGAAGGACCTGATGGCCGCGCGCGGCGCGCGTATGGTCAAGACCTGCGTCCTGCTCGACAAGCCGGGCAAGCGGGCCTCCGAAATCGATGCCGACTTCGTCGGTTTCGAGTGTCCGGACCTGTTCGTCGTCGGATACGGGATGGACATGGCCCACGCCTTCCGCGAACTGCCCTTCGTCGGCCACGTCGTTCCGGCGGGATGACCCGGCCGGGGTGACGCGCGTCGGTCAGGCGGGGGCCGGCCGCAAGGATGAACGGCGGAAAAGCAGCCAGAATCCGACCGCCATGTTCAGGAGATTGAAGGCGATGCCGTTGAGGAAGGCGATCCGGTAGGATCCCGTGAGATCGTAGATCTCGCCGGACATCCAACCGCCGATCGCCATGCCGGCGACCGTCGCCATCAGGACGACCGATATCCGCGTCCCCGCCTCGCGGGAGGGGAAATACTCGCGCACGATCAGCGCATAGCTCGGCACGATGCCGCCCTGGGACAGGCCGAACAGGGCCGAGACGAGATAAAGCGAAACGAGCCCGTCGAACGGGATGTAGAACATCAGGGCCATGCATTGCAGCGTGGACCCGAGGATGAGTACGCCGATGCCGCCGATGCGGTCGGCGATGATGCCCGAGACGAGCCGGCTGACGACGCCGAGCCCGAGCATGAGCGACAGCATTTCCGCGCCGCGTGCCGGCCCGAAACCGAGGTCGCCGCAATAGGCGACGATATGGACCTGCGGCATGGCCATGGCGATGCAGCACGCGATGCCGGCCATGACGAGGATGATCTGCAGTCCGGCGGGCCGCTCGGGCCTGGCGCCGGACACGAAGCTTCCGGCCGCCGCCGCGACCGGTTCGACGTCGTCGTCCAGGTTGGCCCGGCGGCGCAGGAAGGCCGCCAGCGGCAGCATGGTCACGATGCAGAACACGCCGATGCCCATGTGCGTCTGGCGCCAGCCATGGGTCTCGATGGCGAACTGCAGGATGGGCGGCCAGATGGTCCCGGCGAGGTAGTTGCCGCTGGCGACGATGGCCACGGCGATGCCTCGTTTCCGCCTGAACCACAACGAGACGTCCGCCACCAGCGGACCGAAGGTGGCGGAGCTTCCGAACATGCCGATCAGGACAGCCTGGGCGAGAATGAACTGCCAGAGTTCGGTGGCCGCCGAGGCGGCGATATAGCCGGTGCCCAGCACGAGGGTGCCAACGACGAGGGGCACGAAGATCCCGAATCGGTCGGACAGTCGGCCCATGAGGATGCCGCCCATGGCGAAGCCGATCATCGTCGCGGTATAGGGCAGCGAGGCGCTGCCGCGGTCGACGCCGAACTCGGCCTCTATGGTGGGCAGGAAGACCGCGACCGACCACAGGCCGATGCCGCCGATGGTGCTCAGCAGCAGGGCGACGAACAGGCGGCGCCAGGATTCCGGGCTATCGTGTAGGTCGGCGGACGCCGTCTGGTCGGACATGGTGGAGCAATCGCGGAGAACGAAATGGGGATCGCGACCTTCGCACAGTCCGCGCGCGGAAAAAAGCGGTCAGGTGGGGCCCCGGGCGATCAGAACCGGTCGAGCAGACGTTCGATGTATTTCAGCTCGATGTCGGGTCTGAAGCGTTCGCCGAGACGTTTCTGAAGCTCGCGCATGATCTCGCGTGCCCGCTGGACCTCGATCTCGCTGGGGACCTTGGTCGAGTTGCCGAAATCCGGTCCGCGTGTCCGCGTGGAGCGGCCCAGAGGGTCGACCTCGCCGCGTCCGCGCTGCTGGCCCATCTGGCCCGGGTTCTCGGCCTGTCCCATGCCCTGCAGCATCTCGCGCGCCATCTGGTTGGCGCCCTGGCGCATCTGGTCGATGGCTTCGGCCTGGCGCTGGACGGCTTCCGGGTTGTCGTTTCTCCGCAGGGCGTCGGCGGCATCCTCCATGGCGCGTCCCGCGCGGTCGAGCGCGTTGGGGGCGTTGCGGTTGCCCGGACCGAACTGCTGCATGAGCTGGCCCAGCATGTCGCGAATGCCGTCCTGGCGCTGGGCGAGGCCGGAGTTCTGGTTGCCCTGCAGGTTCTGTCCGGACTGGCCCTGGCGGTTGGACTGGCCGGGGCGGTCTGGTCCGGACTGGAAGGTCTCGTCCATCAGGCCCTGCTGCTTGCCCATGAGTTCGCCGAGTTCCTCGAGCATCTTGGACATCTGCGACTGCTGCCCCTGCTGGCCCGGCATGGGCTGGGCCGTCTGCAGGTTCTCGAGAATGTCGTTGAGCTGCGACAGCAGTTCCTGGGCGGCGTCCATGGCGCCGTTCTTGGCCAGCTGCTCGATCATGTCCATCATCTTCGCGAGATCCTGGGGATTGATCATCTGCGCGTTGGGCGGCAACTGCTGCTGGGGCTGCTGTTTCCCGTTCTGGGCATTGCGGCGCATCTGCTCGGCCATGGCCTGCATGAACTTGTCGAGGGCCTGCCGCAGTTCGTCCATCAGACGCTGGATCTCCTCGGGCGGCGCATTCTCGGCAATGGCCCGGCGCAGGGCCTCCTGGGCGGCACGCAACTCGCGCTCGGCAAGCGACAGGTTGCCGTCCTCCACGCGCAGCGCTAGTTCCCACAGGAGATCGACGGCGTGCATGCGCGAGTCCATGTCGTCCATCCGACGCAGGCGGTGGTGGATCATGGACATGCCGAGATAGACCGAAGACTCGACCTTGAGGCGGTCCGACACGAGCATCAGGCCGGACAAGGCGCGGGCGACTCTCGGCGCGGCGTCCTTCTCGAGCACGAGATGCTTGCGCTGCTCGATGAAGGCGCGGGCGAGCGGCTGGCGGAAATTGCGTTCCGGCAGGGTAAAGACGACCGGTTCGCTCGACCCGGTCTGGTCGGCCTCGTCCGTCGCGGTCAGCGTCAGTTCGACGTCGAGACCCGCCCAGGGATGGGCGGTAAGGTCGCGAAAGACCTTCTGGGCGGCGGACTTGACGCGCGCCTTGGGCAGGACCAGCGCGAAATCGGGCGGTGCGACGGGCAGTGCAAAGCTTGCCGTGTCGTCTTCCCCGGTCACCGGAGGCGCCAGCTTGAAGGCGGCGGCCGCAGAAATGACGCCGTAATCGTCGTTAATGGTGTATCCGAAACGGACGGCCTGGTCGCCGGTCAGCGCGACGTCCCGGTCGAGCCGGATGCTGGGCACGCGGTCGGGGATGACGCTGAAGCGCCAGCCCGCCAGTTCCTTGCCGCCATCCTCGATCACGGCGCGTCCCGACTCGAGGAGCTTCAGCCGCAGGGACTTGATGTTCTTGCCGTCGTCGGTGAACGCGTGGCTTTTGCCCGGTTCATCGACCGTGCCGCTTTCGCCTGTCTGCGTGCCGGCGTCCGCACCGACGATCCGTGCGGCCGGATCCTCCGCACCGGTGAGCCTGACGATCAGTTCGCTGTTCACGGGCACGTCCACAGCGCGGTCCGGATCCTGGGCCGCCACGGTGACGTTCGCCCCGGACAGGAAGACGGGCGCGCGGCCGGTATATCCAGGCGGTGCGATCCACGCGTCGACCCATGTGCGGGCGCCGGTTGCAGCGGAGGCCTGCGGCTTGAACGCGTCCCTCACCCGGTCGGTGGCATCGGGGCCCGCCCAGGTCAGCGCCACCACGAGGCCGAGTAGGACGATGACGCGCAGGCCGTTGGGATCGATGGCGGGCAGGCCCGGGCTTGGCCAGCCCGGCTTCAGTCCCGCGATACGTTCCCGCAGTCGCGCCTTGTGGGTCCGCCACAGGGCGAGGCCGGTCGTGTCCGCGGGTGCGGCTTCGAGCGTGTCTTCGTAGGATGTGGCCGGACGGTGTTCGAGGCCGCTGCGGGTCTCGAGCCGCCGCAGGGCGGCCTCACGGCCGGGCATGGCGACCCGGAGAAGCGGGCGCAGGGTCCACAGGAAACCGATCGCGGTCAGGCCGATGGCGCCGACGTGCAGGGGCCGTGAGAGCATCTGGAAGAGGCCGAGCAGCATCGCGATGGCGACGAGGCCGCAGAATACCAGCAGGGGCAGCGAAGTGCGCCAGATCGCCTCCCACAGCAGCACGAGCCGCGCAAGCAGGATCCTGCGTTCGAAATTGTGGTCCGGTCCGGTGCTGAAAATTGGCATATTCCGTCTCATCCGTGCCGGCGAAAAGGCCGGTATGCTTCTCATGCGGCGAGGAGCATACCACACAATTCCCGGCGGTTGCGCTCACGACTGCGAGAACCCGTCCAACGGGCAATTCTGCATTGAATTATGCCGATTTCTGGACGCGGCAAGGCGTCCCGAACCGGGAGTGCGTGTCCGTGCGACGCGCGAGATCGTCTCAGAGCCAGTCCGGGATGCGTTCCGCCGCGATCAGCGCCTCGGGTTCGACGCGGGGACGGATGACGGCATAGTCGCCGCCCCGCACCAGAACTTCCGGCACCAGTGCACGGGTGTTGTAGGTTCCAGATTGCACGGCGCCATAGGCGCCCGCCGACATGACCGCCAGCAGGTCGCCGTCGTGCATTTCCGGGAGACGGCGGCCACGGGCGAGAAAATCTCCGGTCTCGCACACCGGTCCGACGACATCGACGGTGCGTTCGCTTGCGTCCGGGCCGGGTTCGACGACCGGCTGGATGTCGTGCCAGGCATCGTAAAGGGTCGGGCGGATGAGATCGTTCATGGCCGCGTCGACGATCAGGAAGGACTTGTCGTCGCCGGACTTCGCGTAGATCACCCGGGCCACGAGTATGCCCGCATTGCCGGCAATGAGACGGCCCGGCTCGAAAACCAGCTTGCAACCGAGATCGCCCGCAAGCCCTGTGACCATGGCGGCGTACTCGTCGGGATGCGGCGGGATGTCGTTCAGCCCGGTGTAGGGGATGCCAAGGCCGCCGCCGAAGTCGATATGGTCGATCTCATGGCCCTCGCCGCGCAGGCGCCGGACGAGGTCTCCGAGCCGCGCGAAAGCGGTGCGGAAGGGATCGAGGCTGGTGATCTGGCTGCCGATATGCATGTCGATGCCGGAGACGGCGATGCCCGGCAGCTCGGCGGCGCGGGCGTAGATCTCGCTCGCCCGGTGCCATGGCACGCCGAACTTGTTCTCGGCCTTGCCGGTGGAGATCTTCTCGTGTGTGCCAGCGTCCACGTCCGGGTTGATGCGCAGGGACACGGGCGCGGCCGTGTTGCGGGCGACGGCCACCCGGCTCAGCGCCTCGAGTTCGGGTTCGGACTCCACGTTGAAGCAGTAGATGTTCTCGTCGAGCCCGAGCGCCATCTCCTCCTCGGTCTTGCCGACGCCGGAAAAGACGATGCGTTCGCCGGGAATGCCTGCCGCCCGGGCGCGCTTGAGCTCGCCGCCGGACACCACATCCATGCCGGCGCCGAGGTCGCCAAGCAGCTTCAGGATGGCGATGTTGGAATTGGCCTTGATGCCGTAGCACACCATGTGGTCATGGCCGGCAAAGGCCTCGTCGAAGAGGCGGTAGTGGCGTTCGAATGTGGCCGCGGAATAACAGTAGAACGGCGTGCCGACCTCGTCGGCCAGCTTGCGCAGATCAACGTCTTCGGCATGCAGAACGCCGCCGCGGTAGGCAAAATGATGCATCGCGGCCCGGTCCTGTCAGATGATCGTGTCGAGAACGACTTCGCGGTCTTCGTTGGAGGTTGCTCCGGGCGGCGCCTCGAGCGGGCCACGCCGCCCGCATGCGGCCAGCGCAAGCATCGCCGTCAAAAGCCCGACCACTATGAAATGCCCTGCGCGCACGCTGCCTTCTCCTTCGCTGTTCCGCCGGCGGGTCAGCGCAGACGGTATCCGGTTCTGTCCTAGCGGCTCGCCCGCCGCTGTTCAAGCTGATTCAGCCAGTGGTCGGCCCGGGCCGCGACGCTGTCCGGCGCCGTTCCGCCAAAGCTGGTACGCGACTTCACGGAGTTTTCAACGCCCAGGACCGCGAACACGCCCTCATGCAGGTCGGGCTCGATCGCCTGCATGTCCTCCAGCGTGAGGTCCTCCAGCCCGCAGCCGCGGGACTCCGCCAGGGCGACCACGCGCCCAGTCACGTGATGGGCGTCGCGGAAGGGCATGCCCAGTTCGCGCACGAGCCAGTCCGCGAGGTCGGTGGCGGTCGAATAACCTGCCCCGGCCGCCGCCTCGAGACGTTCGGCGTCGGGGGAGAGGTCGTCGACCATTCCCGTCATCGCCGCGAGGCAGAGAGACAGGTTCTGGAATGCGTCGAAGACCGGTTCCTTGTCTTCCTGCATGTCCTTTGAATAGGTCAGCGGCAGTCCCTTCATCACCACGAGAAGCCCGTTCAGCGCGCCGAAGATGCGGCCGGCCTTGCCGCGGACAAGTTCCGCGGCGTCAGGATTGCGCTTCTGGGGCATGATGGACGAACCGGTGGAGAAACTGTCGCTGAGACGCACGAACCGGAACTGGGCCGACGCCCAATAGCACAGCTCTTCGGCGAAACGCGACAGGTGCATGGCGCAGATGGACGCGGCGGAAAGGCTTTCGAGCGCGAAGTCGCGGTCGGAAACCGTATCGAGGGAATTGGCGGACGGCCTGTCGAATCCGAGGGCCTCGGCGGTTGCGTGCCGGTCGATGGGAAAGGAGGTTCCCGCAAGCGCGGCGGTTCCCAGCGGGCACTCGTTGAGCCTTGCCCGCGCGTCGAGGAAGCGGCCGCGGTCGCGGTCCAGCATTTCCACGTAGGCGAGGCAGTGATGCCCGAGCGTGACCGGCTGGGCGGACTGCATGTGGGTGAAACCCGGCATGACGGTCCCGGCATGCTCGGCCGCCTTTCGCGCGAAGGCGGCCTGGAGACCGTCGATCTGCTCGACAATGGTGTCGACGGTGTCGCGGACATAGAGCTTGAAATCGGTGGCGACCTGGTCGTTGCGCGACCTTGCGGTGTGGAGGCGGCCCGCGACGGGTCCGATCAGTTCGGCAAGGCGGGATTCTATGTTCATGTGAATGTCTTCGAGACGGCGCGAGAAGGTGAAACGGCCGTCCTCGATTTCTGACAGGATCGTGTCTAGACCGTGACTGATCCTGTCCGCATCGTCCCTGGTGATGATGCCGGTGTCGGCCAGCATGGCGCAGTGCGCCTTTGAGCCGCGGATGTCCTGGGCATAGAGGTGCTTGTCGAATCCGATGGAGGCATTAATTTCCTCCATGATTTCACTGGGGCCCGTCGCGAAACGGCCACCCCACATCTTGTTGCTCATTTTTCGCTTGTCCGTAGAAAATTCGGCGTGAAGGAGACGAGGAAGCAGTCATGGCAGATGGTCGGAGACGGGGCAATAGGCTAAAGGCTGCCGCCGCCGTGCTTGTGCTCGCGGTCGCCGGGGCGGCGGGATGGGCCATGTGGGGCGACCGGTCCGGCACCGACGTCCCGGCCGCGGTGCTCGACAGGTCGCTGGTGAGCGGCGAGATGGCGGCCTTCCTGCTGCATCCCGAGCCGAGAGAGGTTCCGGCCATCGCGTTTCGCGACGGCGAGGACCGGCCGGTTTCGCTCGGGGACTGGAAAGGCCGGGTGGTCCTGATCAACCTGTGGGCGACATGGTGTGCACCGTGCCGCCGCGAGATGCCTTCCCTCGACGCGCTACAGGCGAAACTCGGCGGGGACGATTTCGAGGTCGTGGCGATCAGCGTCGATCGCAAGGGCATCCCCGCATCGAAGGCGTTCCTTGAGGACACCGGATCTGACAACCTCGCGCTCTATGTCGATCCGACGTTGAGGGTGAATGCGGACCTGAAGGCGCACGGACTGCCGGCGACCATCCTGATCGACCGCGAAGGGCGCGAGCGCGGCCGCCTCGTGGGCCCGGCGGAATGGGATTCCGACGACGCGCTGGCGCTGATCCGGGCGGCAATGGCGACCGACAGCTGAAATCGTCCGCCTCCAGGAGTGGCCATGGCCGGGAATGTTGTCCGGTTAACGATTGCGCGCGACGCGCAAATCGTTCGGTCATGTTTTGAACGCGAATGACCATTCGATGGCGCCATGCCGTCCCAAGCGCTGGCCGGCTTTCGTCGGTTCTCACTGGAACGATGCCGCGGTGTGTTGAGCACATGAACTGCGGCTTGATGTAAACTTCGGAAGAAGGTCGTGCGGCTATCCTTCCGTATACCGCGCCACGTCCTCGCCCCCCATATGGGTGTTGTGGCCCCCCTCACGTCTTCATAACGTCCTGACCCAAAAGGGAAAGCCTGTTCCCGGCCGGTGCCGGGTCATGGCTGCCGAAAACGGTGCAGGGAAAAGTCATGTCCGCGAGGGCCAAGATGGCGCGTAACAGGCCAAAGTCTGTGTGTTGGGTATCCGTTCTTGCCTTGCTGGCGTCGTCCGCCGGGCTGCGTGCGGACGAGCCGGCGAGTCTTACGACCGTCGAGATCTCGGATTCCGATGAAATCGCCGCCCAGGCCGTTTCGTCCGACGGGACCGTCGTCGTCGGCGGGGACGGTACCCAGGCGATCCAGTGGACCAACGCGGCAGGGAAGTCCGATCTCGGCACGACGGGGTCCGCACGCGGCGTTTCCGCCAATGGCGGCGTCATCGTCGGCGGGTCGTCCGCGCTCGGCGGCAACGGACGCGACCGGGCGTTCCGGTGGACACAGGCAGGCGGCATCGAGAATCTCGGTGTGCTCAACAGCGACGGAAGCGGCTTCACGGATGTCTCGCGGGCCCATGACGTTTCGGCGGACGGCTCGGTGATCGTCGGCGCCTCGGTCGACGGCGCGACCCTGCAGAGCCGGGCGGTGCGCTGGGTGGGGACCGCGATCGAAAGTCTCGGTGTCCTGAGTGGCGGCAATGATTCGTTCGCCTACGGGATATCGGCCGACGGCAGCACGATCGTCGGCAGTTCCGATTCCGGTTCGGGCGTCGGGCAGGAGGCGTTCCGCTGGACCGAGGCCGGTGGCATGGTCGGGCTCGGGAAGCTGAACGGTGGAAATGTCTCGGAAGCCAAGGCGGTGTCGCGGGACGGCAGTGTCGTCGTCGGCCAGGCGGCCGACGGCAATGCCTTCCAGTCGCAGCGGGCTTTCCGCTGGACCGCGGCCGGCGGGCTGGTCAGCCTCGGCTCCCTCAACAACGGCTCGAGTTCCCGGGCTCATGACATCTCGGCGGACGGGATGGTCGTGGTGGGATCGGCGAACAATGGCGCCGATGGTCTTGCGCTGCGGGGCTTCCGCTGGACTGAGGCCGGCGGCATGCAGACGGTCGAGGACTGGCTCCGGGCCGCTGGCGCGACTATCGCCGCGGACACGACACGCTCGGCCAACGGCGTCAACGACGACGGCACGGTCGTGGTCGGCGAAACCGAGGATGGCGACATGTTCATCGCGCGCGGTCCGGCGACGGTCCAGGACGGCGGCGGAAACGAGGGCGGCGGTGGCCAGGGCGACGGTGGCGGGCAGCCCCAGCAGCAGGCTGGCCTCATCACGGTAAACGACCTGTCGGACAGTCTGGGCTCGGCAGCCGGAGCGAACGCCGGCGCCGTCACGGGCTTCACCGTGGTGATGAACGCGGCGGGCAGCCGTCCGCTCGACCGCAGGGCGGATATCGGCAAGGCGATCATGTGGACAGCGGGCGACATCGGGACGGACGATCACGGTGCTCGCGATGGCGGGTTCGGGACCGGTGAAATCGGTCTCGGGTACAATTTCGGCCCGGTGCAGCTCGATGTTTCCGCCGGGTTCCTTCATCACGACCAGGACACGCAGCTCGGCGGACATACGGAAATGACCGGCAACTTTGCGCGCCTCCAGGCGATAGCGCCGCTGGCGCGCACGGATCGCGGCGGTCTCTGGCTGGTGGTCAGCGGGGCGGTGCTGCGCACGGATGCGAAGATCCGCCGCAACTATGTCGCGAACGGTGGTGCGATCTCGCGCTCGACAGGATCGTCCGAACTGGACGGCCAGGCGCTCCGGGCACGGCTCGAATGGGAGAACGCCCTGCCATGGATATCGCCTTACGTAGACCTGTCATGGTCGGACGTGTGCCTGGCGGGGTACACGGAGACAGGCGGTGCGTTCCCGGCCCGTTTCAACACGTACTGCAACGAAGTCACCGAAGGCCGGTACGGGATCGACACGACCTATCCGCTGTCGCCGGCCTACAGCCTCATCGCGACGCTGGAGGGGGTGCACCGTTTCGACAGCGGCCCGGGAAATGTCACGGGGTCCGTCGTCGGGTTGGCGCCGTTCAGCATCTCGGCGGCGTCCTATGACAGGGACTGGGTCCGGGGCGGCGTCGGTTTCGAAGCCAGGCTGGGCGGTGCCGTGCTTTCGATGATGGCGAACGGCACCAGCAAGGGCGAAAGCCCGGACCTCTGGCTGGCCGCCAATCTCAGGTCCACGTTCTGATCCGCATTCACAATGGTGCCCGGCCGGGCTTGATCGGTTCGGAGACATGAGCGCACACTGACGTCCAATCCGATGACTACAGGCGACCCGAACCGGAACCGGACCTTGAGCGAACAGTATTCCGATGTGCCGCAGCCGGTTCTCGACGGCCTGTTCGAGGCCGCCGTCGGTCGACAGGGCTGGGCCGAAGCGCTTCAGCGGACGGCACGCCATTTCCGGTCGGAAGCCGCCGTCATGGTCTCCTACAACGATACCAGCGAGGTGACGGTCGGCTCGGAGGAAATCGTCGAACTCGGGCACCGTTACAACGAAGAGGGGTGGGCCATCCGAGACGTGCGGGCCCGCGCGGCGATGTCGCTCCGCCGGCAGGCCGTCATCGTCGACCAGGACATCGGCGCGCTCGAGGATCTTGTGCGGACGCCATTCTATGCCGACTTCATGGGACCTGCCGGGTATGCGTGGCATGCGGCGGTGAAGTTCCAGGCGGGCGGACGGCTGTGGGCGCTCTCCTTCCAGAGGGGCACCGACAACGAACCGTTCTCCCTCGCGGAGAAGGAGAGCCTCGAGCGCTTTACAGGTCCGCTGACGATGATCGGGCTGATCGCCAACGAAACCCTGCGCGCGCGCCTCCACGGGACGCTCGATGGTCTCCAGTCGATCAGGCGTGCCGCCCTTGCGATCGACTGTGATGCCATGGTGCTTGAGCAAAATACGGCGGCGGAGGCGCTCGATGGCGAGGCCTATGCGGTGCGGTCACGCCGGTTCGTCGCGGGCGTACGGGAAGACGATGAACGGCTGGCGGACTTCGTGGCCGGCCTGTTTTCCGGCACGTCGGCCGGGCCGCGCCAGATCATCGTGAATTCGGTTTCGGGCGGCAGCTACGCCATCAAGGGGATGCCGCTCTCGATGTTCAGCGATCATCCTTTCGGCGGGGCCACGGCGGTGCTGATCATGACGGATGTCGATCCGGCGCCGGCGGCCCGCAGGACCGACTTCGCGCCGCTGTTCGGCCTGACGCCGGCGGAAGGCCAGCTCGCGGACCTCGTCGGCAGCGGACATTCGCTGGATGATGCCTGCGAGGTTCTCGCGATCACGCGAAACACCGCACGCGACCGGCTGAAATCGGTCTTCGTGAAAACGGGCACCCACCGCCAGAGCGAACTTGTCAGGCTCTGGCTGCGGCTTCAGATGTAGGTCGCACCAGAGCCGCTTGCTACAGGTTCAGCGTGTAGGGACAGGGGTTTCGCCGCGGTAGTCGTAAAAGCCGCGCTGGGTCTTGCGTCCGAGCCAGCCCGCCTCGACATACTTCACGAGAAGGGGGCAGGGGCGATACTTGGAATCGGCGAGACCTTCGTAGAGCACCTGCATGATCGACAGGCAGGTGTCGAGGCCGATGAAGTCGGCCAGCTGAAGCGGTCCCATGGGATGGTTGGCGCCGAGCCGCATGGCCGTGTCGATGGCGTCCACGGTGCCTACGCCCTCATAGAGCGTGTAGATTGCCTCGTTGATCATCGGCAGCAGAATGCGGTTGACCATGAATGCAGGGAAGTCCTCGGCCACGGCGATGGTCTTGCCGAGGGTGTCGACGAACTCGCGCACCGTGGTGAAGGTCTGGTCGTCGGTGGCGATTCCGCGGACCAGTTCGACCAGTTCCATGACCGGCACCGGGTTCATGAAATGGATGCCGATGAACTGCTCAGGCCGGTCGGTCGCGGCGGCGAGCCGGGTGATGGAGATGGACGAGGTGTTGCTCGCGAGCAGCGCGGTTTCCTTGATCACCGGACGCAGGGCGGCGAAGATCTGGCGCTTGACGTCCTCGTCCTCGACCGCGGATTCGATCACCAGATCGGAGTCCGAGAACCCGTCCATCGCGGGGACGGCACGGATGCGCTGCAGCGCGGCGTCCCTTTCGTCTTCCTTGATGCGGCCGGACGACACCTGGCGGGCCAGGTTGCCGTTGATTGTCGCAAGGCCGGCTTCGATCCGGTCTTCGCTGACATCGTGAAGTCCGACTTCGTAGCCGGCCAGGGCACAGACATGGGCAATTCCGTTGCCCATCTGGCCCGCTCCGATCACGCCAACGTTCTTGATCTGCATGCCTTCTCCATCCCGCGCGCGGCGGCTTCAGGCGCCGCCGCCGGGGCAATATACAGCCGATTGCCTGAAATCAGTACCCGGCTTTTTCAAGTTCGCTTTCCAGTTCCGGCACCGCCTGGAAGAGGTCCGCCACCAGGCCGTAGTCCGCGACCTGGAAGATGGGGGCTTCCTCGTCCTTGTTGATGGCGACGATGACCTTGGAGTCCTTCATGCCGGCAAGGTGCTGGATGGCGCCGGAGATCCCCACGGCGATGTAGAGCTGGGGCGCGACGACCTTGCCGGTCTGGCCGACCTGGTATTCGTTGGGCACGAAACCGGCATCGACGGCCGCACGGCTGGCGCCGACCGCGGCGCCGAGCTTGTCGGCCACCTTCTCCAGCATCGGGAAATTGTCGCCCGACTGCATGCCGCGGCCGCCGGAAATGACGATCTTCGCCGATGTCAGTTCGGGGCGGTCGGACTCCGACAGTTCCTCGCCCTTGTAGCGGGCGATACCGGACGATGCCGGTGCGGACGCGGTCTCGACGGCAGCCGATCCGCCGTCGCCGACTGCCGGGAAGGCGGTGGTGCGCACGGTGACGATCTTCTTGGCGTCGGTGGCCTGGACGGTCTCGATGGCGTTGCCGGCATAGATCGGGCGCTCGAACGTATCGGCGGAAACGACACCCGTGATGTCGGAGACCTGGGCGACGTCGAGCAGGGCGGCGATGCGCGGCGTGTAGTCCTTGCCGTCGGTGTTGGCGGCGGTGAC
This sequence comes from Hyphomicrobiales bacterium, assembly GCA_965227875.1. Classification (GTDB taxonomy): domain Bacteria; phylum Pseudomonadota; class Alphaproteobacteria; order Rhizobiales; family JAJFHC01. Next base: position 1,531,097 of record OZ245783.1, on the reverse strand, counting down.
GAGCGCGTCATAGCCGTCCATCATCGGGACGACGAGGCCGGCCATGTTTTCCGCCACGGGGCGTTCGAACTGGGGGTCGTCGACATGGATGACCTTCGACACGCCTTCGAGCCTGGCGGCTGCCTGGGCCACGTCGCCGCAATTGTTGCCAGCGACGAGGACGTGGACGTCGGAGCCGATCTCCAGCGCGGCGCTCGCGGCCTTCGCGGTGGCTTCCTTGAGTTCCGAATTGTCGTGTTCGGCGATGAGAAGAACGGCCATCAGATAACCCCCGCTTCGTTCTTGAGCTTGTTCACCAGTTCGGCGACGCTTTCCACGATGACCCCGGCTTCGCGGGCCGGTGGTTCCGTCGTGCTGATCACCTTGAGCCGCGGCGCGACGTCGACACCGAGGTCTTCCGGCGTCTTTTCGTCGATCGGTTTCTTCTTCGCCTTCATGATGTTGGGCAGGGACGCATAACGCGGTTCGTTGAGGCGCAGGTCCGTGGTGACGATCGCCGGCATGTCCAGTTCAATGGTCTGGAGACCGGCGTCGACTTCGCGGACGACCTCGATGGTGCCGTCGCCGATGGTGATCTTCGAGGCGTAGGTGCCCTGGGGCCAGCCGAGAAGGGCGGCGAGCATCTGTCCGGTCTGGTTGCAGTCGTCGTCGATCGCCTGCTTGCCGAGGATCACGAGGTCGGGCTTCTCCTCGTCGACGATCGACTTGAGCAGCTTGGCCACGGCCAGCGGTTCGACCCGCTCGTCCGTCTTGACGAGAATGCCGCGGTCGGCCCCCATGGCGAGCGCGGTGCGGATCGTCTCCTGCGACTGCTGCGGGCCGATGGAAACGGCAACGACCTCGGTCGCGGTCCCGGCTTCCTTGAGCCGCACGGCCTCCTCGACGGAGATTTCGTCGAAGGGGTTCATCGACATCTTGACATTGGCGAGTTCGACGCCGCTGCCGTCGGCTTTGACACGGATCTTGACGTTGTAGTCGACGACCCGCTTAACGGGGACAAGCACTTTCATGCGTTCATTCTCCTCATGCCGGACCGGTCGGTCGGACCGTTTCCGGCGTCAGGCGATCGGGGTGGGTTTCAGTTTTGACTATCCGCTCCTCGAGCGTCACGGACCCTGCGTCGCCGGTATGCCTCCAAAGGGCGGAAAACAGCCGTTCCAGACCATGTTCCGGAGACGCGGTGCGAGACCCTAGTCTGGCGAAAATGCGGAGTCAATGTGGCCCCCGACATTTTCCGGAGAAACGCGACATCATGCCTCCGGATCGGACATTGTGCGGCGCACACGTCCGCGCACGGCGAAGATCAGAACCGCGCCGACGAAGAAGCCGGCGATATGCGCGATCCACGCCACTTCCGTGTCTCCGTAGGCTCCCGCGGCGAGCGAGAAAATCTGCGTGGCGATCCAGAACCCGAGCACGACGAGGGCCGGAATCTTCAGTGGAACGCCGAAGAACAGCAGCACCCAGACCTTGCGGTCGGGAAACAGGATCAGGTAGGCGCCGATGACGCCGGCAATCGCGCCGCTCGCGCCGATGAGCGGGTTCTGGGATTCGGAGACCGCCCAGCCGTGCAGCAGGGCCGACGTGACGCCGCAGAAGAGGTAGAAGACCAGGAAGAGGAAGTGCCCCAGCGTGTCCTCGACATTGTCGCCGAAGACCCACAGGAACAGCATGTTGGAGATGATGTGCATCCAGCTGCCGTGGAGGAACATGTAGGACACGAGCGTCGCGCCCGACGGCAGGATGTAGAGGTCCGGTGCAAGTTCGGCATGGTCGAAGAAGACGGCCGGTACGTAACCCAGGCCGAGCGCCTGGGCATTGCTGATCTCGCCGAGCACCGCTCCCTGCACGAAGAGAAACACGAAGATGTTGAGGGCGATGATGCTGACGGTGACGAACTGGAACCGGACGCTGACCAGTGGATTGTCGTCCTTGATCGGGATCAGCATGTGTCAGGCGCTCCGGTTCGCGGCTCCTGCGACGGGAGCCGGATGCAGTCTATCCGATTTTTTCCCCGGGCGTTCAAGGGAAAGGCTGAACCGGGACGGTTCCGGCCCTGTCGGCAGGCGCACCCGGAATGCGGGAAACCTCCGGCGACGGAGCCCGGCGCGCCGGGGCCGTCACTCGCCGCGCGTGGCGCCGGGCACCCACAGGACGTCGCCTTCGGATCGCGCATTCACCCAGCGGCTGGCGACGAACAGGAAGTCGGACAGGCGATTGACGTAGCGCAGGGCCTCCTCGCTGACCTTTTCGCCGTCCATGCCGGCCAGTTCGACCATGCTGCGTTCGGCCCGCCTGCTGACGGTACGGGCCTGGTGGAGGTAGGCGGCGGCCGGGGCGCCGCCCGGCAGGACGAAGGACCGCAGCGGTTCCAGGTCTGCGTTGAGGCTGTCGATCTCCCGCTCCAGGCGCGTGACCTGGTCGGCGGTGATGCGCAGAGGTTCGTATTCGAGTTCTTCGCCGGTGTCCGGCGTACACAGGTCCGCCCCGAGATCGAACAGGTCGTTCTGGACACGGGCCAGCATGGCGTCGAGCGGCCCGGTGCCGCCCGTGTGGAGGCGCACGATGCCGATCACGGCATTGGTCTCGTCCACCGTCCCGTAGGCGGCGATGCGCACGTGGTGCTTCGGGACGCGGGTGCCGGTCCCCAGCGCCGTGGTGCCGGCATCGCCGGTCTTCGTGTAGATCTTGTTCAGCGTGACCATGACAGGGACTCCGTGTTCAGGCCGACAGCTTCGCCAGCCAGCCGGCGATGGCGGCGCCGATTTCGTCCGGGCTGTCTTCCTGGATGAAATGAGAGCCCTTCACGGTGACTTCCGTCTGGTTTTTCCAGCTCCGGCAGAAGTCGCGCTGCGGGCCTATGAGGATGGCGCCCGGATCGGCATCGATGAAGAGCTTGGGCAGGTCGTTTTCCGCCATCCAGGCGGCATAGTCCGCGACGATGGCGACGACGTCGGCGGGTTCCCCGCCAAGCGGAATCTGGCGTGGCCAGGTGAGGGTGGGGCGGCGGCTTTCGCCGGGCTCGGCAAACGGCGCGCGATAGGCGTTCATTTCCTCGTCGGTGAGCTTGCGCAGGATCGATCCCGGCAGCACTCGCTCGACGAAGGTGTTCTTCTCCAGCACCATTTCCTCGCCGGCGGGGGACCGGAAGCCCTCGAAGACCGGGCGGGCCTGCTGGTTGAACTCGTCCCATTCCATCGGCCTGACGATGCCTTCCATGTAGGCGATGCCGCGGACGCGGTCACGGTGGCGGTTGGCCCAGTCGAACCCCAGCGCGGACCCCCAGTCGTGGATGACGAGAACGATCCGGCCCTCAGGGCAGAGTTCGTCGATCAGCCTGTCGAGATAGGTGCGGTGGTCCACGAAAGTGTAGCGGTCCGGCCCGCTGTCCGGCAGCTTGTCGGAGTCGCCCATGCCGATCAGGTCGGGCGCGATGCATCTCGCCGCGCCGCTGACATGCGGAATGACGTTCCGCCAGAGGTAGGACGAGGTCGGGTTGCCGTGGAGGAACAGTACGGCGGGTCCTTCGCCCGTTTCCGCGTAGGCCATCTCCAGCCCGTTCACGGACAATCGTTTCTTGGGGGGCAGGTTCATGCAGGGACCGAGGCTCCGATTCAACCGCGCTGATCGTTTCGACTTCGATAGCACCGATGCCTGACGGGGTCACCATGGGCAGGACGGGTTTCCGCGTGAATCGACGGCCCGTCGTTCGAACTCCCCAAATTCGAGGGAGTCACGATGGATTCACGTTGCGATGAGTATTGTTATTGTAGGCGAAAAATAAATCTGAATAACCATGCCTGAAAGCCGGGGTATAAATCTGCATTTGCTTAATGATTTCATCGTGTTTGCTGTTTCTTGCGTCTTGTGACGGGGAGTAATCGAAAAAAGTCAACAAGGGCGGTGAGGCAGCCGGAAAACTGGGGGGAGACATGGAACGAAATCGCACGCTACAGGCCGTCAGCATTTCGGTTGTCGTATCGATTTCGGCAGTTGCTGGGGCGTGCAGCGGATCCTACGAGAAGGAGACAGGCGGGTTCAGCACCGCGGTGACCGCAATGGCGGCATCATTCGAGTCCTACAACGACACCGATGCCGACGTGGATCAGCGCCGCAGGGTGGCCTTCGCGGCCGAAGAAGGCGCCGAGGTCGATCCGGTGGAGGTCTGTGATCAGATTCCCGACGCCATGCGGAGTCAGTATCTCGAACTCATCCGCATTGTCAGGCGACAACGCTCGGCTGCGGTGAGCCCCGCCCAGAAGGCGGCGATCAAGAAACTCCAGAAACTCGACTGCAGGATAGCGACGCAGGACGAAGGCCTCGCGGGCGTTCCGATTGTCGACAAGGGCAGGAAGGTCGCAAAGCTGCTCGTCGGCTATGCCGGCGGGCTCCACCAGCTGGCGACCGCGAAGGACCTGAAGGACGTCGAGAGTTCGGGAAAGAAGCTGTCTGCACAGATCGCCAGCCTGCTCAAGGCGTTTCCGGGACAGGCGACGGGCACGCCCAGTGTCGGCGCGATCATCGATCCGCTGTCGACTGCGGCGCTCTGGGTCGGGACGAAATATCTGGAACGCAAGCGTTACCTCGTCCTGCGCGATGCGACGGCGAAGGCGCACGAGAGCGTCGCTCTTGCCGCCGACCTGCTCGCGCAGCAGCAACTCGGCCTGCATTACCGGATTCTCTACAACCGGTACCATGTCATCAGCTCGAAAACGGAGCTGTACAACGACGAACTGCGAGGACTCGATGGAGAGCGGCGCATGGCACGCCTCAACGGGCTTCTTGCGGAAGAACAGGCTCTTCTGGTCCTGCGGGCCAAGGACCCTACAGCTGTCTTTTCGAAGATGACATCGGCGCACGCCAAGTTGCGTGACGCACTCGCCGACGGGGCCGGCAACAGCGAGGACGTGTTTGCCGAACTCGAGGAGTTCGGACAGGTCGCCGGCGAGCTTCTTGCGGCGATCAGGAAAGTGAAGGGAGCGTCCTGACATGAACGATGAAGACATGCTGGAACAGCTGGAAGAGGCGCTGGATGCAACCGTCGAGCTGGAGAAGAGTTCGCGGAAGCGATGGCGGGACCTCAAGAAAAAACACGGTGAAACGCCCGAGGAGAACGAAGAAGAGCGCCATCAGCTCTGGATCGAAGTGAAGAGTGCAAGAACTGTGCAGCGTAGATGTGCGCGGAACGTGAACCGTTTGATGGCGCAGATCATGAAACAGTTCGAAGCGATGCCGGAATTCGATCAACTTATCGAGGACTTCAAGGCGATCAACGCGGACCTCGCAGCCGAAGCGGCCAGGATCAGGGACCTGCAGGAGTCCATCGACAACGCGACGGAGGTTCTCAAGGGACTGGAGAGCCTGATCAAGCGCTTCGTGACGCTCGTCGGTCCGTAGACGTTTGCCGGTTCAGGCGCGATTGCCCGACCGTTCCGGCGGTTTGGTGTCCCGCCGGATGGTCCCGACGCCTTGTCCCGGTCAGGCAGCGGAGAAGTAGAGCGCCGCCATGACGATGATGATGGCGACGAACTGCAGCAGCACGCGCCAGCGCATCAGGGTCTGGGAGGTGTTCGAACTTCCGCCGCGCATCATGTTCCACAGGCCCATCAGCAGGACGACGGTCACCGCGGCAAGGGCGATGGGGATCAGGAAGGAAAAGAAACTGCTCATTGGTTTGTCTCCGGCTGCGCCCTGCCGCGGCAGGGATGCCGTCAGTTCTTGCCGTCCAGCAGACGGCGGGCGATCACGTGCGCCTGGATCTCGCCGGCGCCCTCGAAGATGTTGAGAATACGGGCGTCGCACAGGATCCGGCTGATATCATACTCCAGGGCGAACCCGTTGCCGCCGTGAATCTGCAGGGCGTTGTCCGCTGAACTCCAGGCCACGCGCGCGGCCAGCAGTTTGGCCATGCCCGCCTCGACGTCGCAGCGCCGGCCCTGGTCCTTCTCGCGGGCGGCGAAATAGGTGAGCTGGCGCGCCACCATGGTCTCCACGGCCATCATCGCGAGCTTGTCCGACACCCTCGGGAACTCGATGATCGGCCGGGCGAACTGGATTCGCTCGCGCGCATAGCGCAAGCCGGTCTCGAAGGCCGACTGGGCGACGCCCACGGCGCGTGCGGAGGTCTGGATCCGGGCGCTCTCGAAGGTCTGCATGAGCTGCTTGAAACCCTCGCCCTCCTCGCTGCCGAGCAGGTTTTCCGCTTTGACCTCGAATCCGTCGAAGCCGATCTCGTATTCCTTCATGCCGCGATAGCCCAGCACCTCGATCTCGGTACCGGACATGCCGGGGGCCGGGAACGGGTCGTCGTCCGTGCCGCGCGGCTTCTCGGCCAGGAACATGGACAGGCCCTTGTAGCCTGGCTCGTCGGGGTTGGTGCGCGCGAGCAGCGTCATCAGGTCAGCGCGCACGGGATGGGTGATCCAGGTCTTGTTGCCGGTGACCCGGTAGACGTCGCCGTCGCGCACCGCGCGGGTGCGCAGGGACGCGAGGTTGGACCCGGTGTTGGGTTCCGTGAAGACGGCGGTCGGCAGGATCTTTCCCTCGGCGATCAGGGGAAGCCACTTGCGCTTCTGCTCGTCGGTGCCGCCGTGGAGAATGAGTTCGGCCGCGATCTCGGCCCGCGTACCCATGGAGCCCACGCCGATATAGCCGCGGGACAGTTCCTCGGAAACCACGCACATGCTCTCCTTGCCCAGGCCCATGCCGCCGTATTCCTCCGGCAGGGTGAGCGCGAAGACACCGAGCTCGCTCATGGCGTCGACGACCTCGAACGGGATGTACTCGTTTTCCAGATGCCACCGGTGCGCGTGGGGGACGACCTGGTCCTCGGTGAAACGGCGCATCTGTTCGCGGATGGTCTCCAGCATCTCGTCGAGACCGCTTGCGCCGTAGGTCGCGACGCCGTCCAGTTCGAGGATGAGCGAGATGAGGCGGGCCCGGGCGGCGGGCGTCGCGCCCCGTTCGATCAGGGTCGCGACAGCGGGCCTGGCACGGAAATCGGCGACATCGGCGAAGGCGAGACCATAGTCGGCGCAACGGGCGAATTCCGTCTGGTTCATCGGGATGCCGCCGGCGATCTGGTCGAGATACTCGCCGAAGGCGCACTGGACGATCAGTGCCTCGAGTTCGCCAAACGTGCCTTCTCCGGAAAGCCGGTCGGCATAGGCGGACATCTGCCGCAGCGCCTCGACATAGGTGGCGAACCAGGCATATCCGTGGGCGGCATGCTGTTCGCGGTCGAGGGCAGCCGCCGAAACACGCCCGTCTTCCGCGACCCTGTCGCGCAGGCTCGCCCGGGCTTTCGCCAGCAGGGTTTCGGATGCCGCGACCGCGTCGCGCGCCAGATCGGCCAGGCCGTCGAGCGTCGCGGCGTCCTGCGCGTCTGCTGCCATGTGATTCATGCCCGGTGTCTCCCACTCCGCCAGATGACTTCAGCGCGACATGTGATGTTGCGCTGCAACAAGCAGTCTTAGCGGAAGGCTCGGGCCAGCGCAACGCGCCTTGCGGCGGCCAATGGGCGCATGCGGGAGGAGGGGGCGGGACGGGCGCGGTCAGGCGGTATGCTGCTCCTGGGCGTTGTCGACGCGGCGGTCGTTCTCCGCGCCGAAGCAGGGATAGACGACGGAAGGTCCGAAATCCTCGGCGCCGGTGCGGGTGCCGATGGGGGCCGGCCGGCCATAGAGGAAACCCTGGCCGAGGCTGCAGCCGATGGCGCGCAGCTTGGCTTCCTGCTCGAGGGTTTCCACGCCTTCGGCGGTGACCGCCAGCTCGAGGTCCCGGCCGAGGTTGATGATGGTGTTGACGATGACCTCGGCCATATGATTGTCGTTGAGTTCCTGGACGAACGAACGGTCGATCTTGAGCTTGTCGATGGGGAAGCTCGCCAGGTAGTTGAGGCTCGAATAGCCCGTGCCGAAGTCGTCCATGACGATCGTCGCCCCCATGGTCTTGAGCTGGGCGAGTTCGGTGCGCACTCTCTCGGAATTGTCGAGCAGCACGGTTTCGGTGATCTCGAGTTCGAGACGGCTGGCGGGGAATCCGGTCTTGTTCAGCGTGTCGCGCACAAGTTCCGCCACGCCGCCGGCGCGGAACTGGACGGCGGACAGGTTGACGGCGAGACCCGCGGTCTCTTCCCATTTCATCGCGTCCCGGCAGGCCCGGTCGAGAATCCACCGGCTGAGCGGGATGATCTGGCCGGTTTCCTCGGCGATCGGCAGGAATTCGTCCGGCTGCAGCATGCCCCGTACGGGGTGGTTCCAGCGCACCAGCGCCTCGCGGCTGCGCAGTTCGCCGGTCATCATGTCGTACTGTGGCTGGTAGTGCAGTTCGAACTGGCCGAGGCCCAAAGCTTCGGTGATCTCGCGTTCGAGTTCGCGCCGGCGCTGAAAACACTCGTCCATCTCGGGCTCGAAAAGGCGCACGGTGTTGCGGCCGTCCTCCTTGGCGCGGTAGAGCGCGAGGTCCGCGCAGGCGAACAGCGTCGAGGCGTCGAGGCCGTCGTCGGGCGCCACCGCGATGCCGATGCTGCTGCTGGTCGAGATCTTGTTGCCGTCGATAACGTAGGGCTCGGCGAGCACCCGGCACAGGCGGTTGGCGAAGGGCACGATCCGGTCGACTGATTTCAGGCGGTGAAGGGCGATGGCGAACTCGTCGCCGCCGAGCCGGCACACCAGATCGGACTTGCGCACGTTGCGGGTCAGACGGTCGGCGAAGGCCTTGAGCAGGGCGTCGCCGGTCGCGTGTCCGAGGGAATCGTTGATTTGCTTGAACTTGTCGATATCGAAGGTGAGCAGCGCCACGATGCCGTCGCCGGCATCCGCCCGGGTGATGGCGTGGTTGAGATGCTCCTCGAAATAGGTGCGGTTCTTCAGCCCCGTCAGGCCGTCATGGTGGGCGAGGTAGCGGATCTTCTCGTCCGCGGACCACTGCTCGCGGATGCGGTTCCAGACCACGTAGATCATGATGGCGACGGCGCCCAGAAGGAACACGGCCGACAGGATCGTGGTGCTCTTGTGCGACGTGTAGAAGAGCGAAAGGGCCGCGGTCTGGTCGATATAGACCTGGAGCGTGCCGTTCACGGCGCCTTCGCCGGAAAGCGGGATCTTCACGTCGATATAGCGGCGGACCTCGGTGGAGGTCTCGATGCCCTCCGGCGTGGCGGTGGAGGCGGGACTGGCTTCCGCGCGGGCAAGGGCGATCCTGTCGGACACGAGCCACACCTTGTTGTCGGCGTCGTACAGGCGCCAGGCGATGGCCTGGGCGGAGAGCACCTCGCGGTCGATGAGCGCCTTGATTCCCCGGTCCTGCAGGTTCTCGCCGGCCGTGGCGAACGTCTGCGAAAGCCGGGGCGTGAGTTCCTTGGCCCAACTCTCGGCGGTGGACCGGGTGAAGGATTCGAGGCTGTCTTCGGCAACCCAGCGGGACACGTTGGTGGCGGCCAGGAACATGTTGACCCCGAAGAGAATGAGAATCGGGATCAGGATCAAGCTCTTGTTTTCCAGCCGTTGTACCATTGCGACCCTCTCCGATCCCCGTTCCAGTTCGTCCGTTCCTCAACTGGTTGCGGAGGATACGCGCGGGGCATTGAGATATTTTTTCCCCGATCGCTAAAATTTGAATCTTGTTGTCGGGTTGGAAGGTACGTGTCAGGGCGTGTCGACGGCGGGTTTCCGCGGCTTTTCGCGGGTCACCAGCATCACGCCGAAGGCGACGAAAAAAACGCCGAGCAACTGGCTTGTGGAAAGAGTCTCGCCGAACAGGGCCCATGTCATCAGCGCGGTGACCGGCGGAACGAGATAGAACAGGCTCGCCACGCGGGAAATGTCACCGTGGCGGATCATCAGCATGAGGAGGGTCACCGCGCCCACCGACAGGACGAGCACCAGCCAGGCGAAGGCGAAGACGAACTCGCCGGTCCAGTCGACCCTGCCGGTCTCCGTCGCGAACGCGGCGGCCGACACCGCCATCGCGCCGCCGACATACTGGAAGAGGGCGCCCGTCCGCAGGTCCTCGCCGCCGCACCAGGTCTTTTGCCAGAGGCTGGCGAAGGTGATGCCGAAGAGCGCGGCGATACACAGGGCGAGCGCGCCTGCTCCGCCAGCGGCCGCAAGGTCCAGTCCGTCGCCGGCGGCGCCGACGACGAAGACCAGGCCGGCGAAGCCGAGGCCGATGCCTGCCCATTGCCGGGCCGATACGGTTTCGTTCAGGAACAGCCGCGCGACGAGCGCGGTCAGGGCCGGCTGAAGGCCGACGATGATCGCCGACAGGCCGGCCGGCATGCCCTGGGCGATGGCGGCAAAGACCCCGCCCAGATAGACGCCGTGCAGGAGCACGCCCACGAAGACGTTGTGCAGGGCCTGCGGCACGGACCGCGGCCAGGGCGCCCGGGACACGAGGACCACAACGAGAAAGATCGCGGCCACGCACCAGAAGCGCCAGACGAGGAATGTGAAGGGCTCGGCATGGGGCAGGCCGAATTTCGCGCCGACGAACCCCGTGGCCCAGAGCACGACGAAGATGGCGGGTGCTGCGGCGAGCAGGAGCGGACGGGAAGGGGACATGGAGCGGCGCCTGGAAAGGAAACGGCCGGAACGGAGTGTTCCGGCCGTCCAATCGTCATGCCACGTTCCGTGCCGCGTGTCAGCCCCGCGGCGAAGCCTCGATCGTGTCCTCGATGGTGCGCAGCCCCGTCGTCGGCGCGCTGACGAGCACGGCCATGTTGCCGGGCTGGTGCTCGTTGCGCCACATGCGCATGTGGGCCTTGGGGATGTCCTGCCAGCTGTAGACTTCCGACATGCACGGGTCGATGCGGCGGTTGACGACGAGCTTGTTGGCTTCCGCCGCCTGCTTGAGATGGGCGAAATGGCTGCCCTGGACGCGCTTCTGGCGCATCCACAGGAAGCGGGCGTCCATGGTCAGGTTGTAGCCCGTGGTGCCTGCGCAGATGACCACCATGCCGCCGCGCTTGACCACGTTTACCGAGACCGGAATGGTCGCCTCGCCGGGGTGTTCGAAGACGAGGTCGACGTCGTTGCCCTTGCCGGTGATGTCCCAGATCGCCTTGCCGAACTTGCGGACCTCCTTCATGTAGTCGCCGAACCCTTCGCCGTTGACTTCCGGCAGCTGGCCCCAGCAGTCGAAGTCCTTGCGGTTGAGAACGGCGCGGGCGCCCAGCGACATGACGAAATCGCGCTTGGTCTCGTCGGAGATGACGCCGATGGCGTTGGCGCCGGCGGTGGCGCAAAGCTGGATGCCGAAGACGCCGAGGCCCCCCGAAGCGCCCCAGATGAGGGCGTTCTGGCCAGGCTTGATGGTGTGCGGGCGATGTCCGAACAGCATGCGGTAGGCGGTTGCGAGCGTCAGCACGTAGCAGCCGGATTCCTCCCAGGTCAGGTGGCGCGGACGCGGCAGGAGCTGCTGGGCCTGGACCCTTGTGAACTGGGCGAAGGAGCCGTCCGGGGTCTCGTAGCCCCAGATGCGCTGGGTCGGCGACAGCATCGGATCGCCGCCGTTGCATTCCTCGTCGTCGCCGTCGTCCTGGTTGCAGTGGATCACGACCTCGTCGCCCACCTTCCAGTTACGCACCTTGGAGCCGACCGCGTAGACGACACCGGAAGCGTCGGAGCCGGCGATATGGTACTCGGCGTTGTGAATGTTGAAGGGCGTGACAGGCTGGCCCAGGGCCGCCCAGACCCCGTTGTAGTTCACGCCGGCGGCCATCACGAGCACCAGCACCTCGTTGGAGTCGAGTTCGGGCACGTCCACGACCTCCACCTGCATGGCTTCGTCGGGCGGGCCGTGCCGGTCCTGGCGGATGCACCACGCGTACATCTTTTCCGGCACGTGGCCGAGCGGCGGAATCTCGCCGATCTCGTAAAGGTCCTTCAGCGGTGCGGCAGGCGCAGCTTCGGAATGGTTGTCGTTGGCTTCGACAGGCGCGACGGATGTCGGTGTCATGCTACCCTCCACAGTCATAATCCAGTGTGCGGAGCATCATGGCTGTCGCTCCGGGCCGTCCGGTCTCAGGTCTTCAGGTGCCCGGTTTCCGTGAGGCCGCGGGGATGTTGGGGGAAGCCGCAGGGCATTTCAAGGAATTTTTTGCGCTGCATCATGGATTGTGCCGCGCAATATATTGGCGATAGAATGCCGGGCACATGATCAAGCGGGAGTGAGGGCGCCATGAACGGCGACAGTGCAGGGGCGGGGCAGGCGAAGGACAGGCCCTGGATTTTCAGGACCTATGCAGGTCATTCGACGGCGCGGGCATCCAACGCGCTCTATCGATCCAATCTCGAAAAGGGCCAGACGGGACTTTCGGTCGCCTTCGATCTGCCGACCCAGACGGGTTACGACAGCGATCACGTGCTGGCGCGCGGCGAGGTGGGGAAGGTCGGCGTGCCGGTTTCGCATATCGGCGACATGCGCGAGCTTTTCGACGGCATCCCCCTGGAAAAGATGAACACGTCGATGACGATCAACGCGACCGCGGCATGGCTGCTGTCGCTCTACATCGCCCTCGCCGACGAACAGGGGGCCGACCGGACCGCGCTCACGGGCACAACCCAGAACGACATCATCAAGGAATACCTCTCGCGCGGCACCTACGTCTTTCCGCCCAAGCCGTCGATGAAGCTTACCCGCGACACGATCTGCTATACCTATTCCCAGGTGCCGAAATGGAACCCGGTCAATGTCTGCTCCTACCACCTGCAGGAAGCGGGCGCGACGCCGGTCCAGGAGATCGCCTATGCGCTGGCCAACGCGATCGAGATCCTCGACACGGTGCGCGCGAGCGGCGCGGTGCCGGAAGACGACTTTCCGAAAGTGGTCGGGCGTATCAGCTTTTTCGTCAATGCCGGCGTGCGTTTCGTCACCGAGCTCTGCAAGATGCGCGCCTTCGTGGACCTGTGGGACAACATCTGCCGCACCCGATACGGCGTGGAGGATCCCAAGCTGCGGCGGTTCCGCTACGGCGTGCAGGTCAACAGCCTTGGTCTGACGGAGCAGCAGCCGGAAAACAACGTCTACCGCATCCTGATCGAGATGCTCGCCGTGGTCCTGTCGAAGGATGCACGCGCCCGCGCGGTGCAGCTTCCGGCCTGGAACGAGGCGCTCGGCCTGCCGCGGCCGTGGGACCAGCAATGGTCTCTCCGGCTCCAGCAGATCGTGGCCTACGAGACGGACCTGCTGGAATACGGCGACCTCTTCACCGGTTCGCACGAGATCGAGGCCAAGGTTGAGGAAATCAAGACTGCGGCGACGGCCGAACTCGACCGGGTGCTGGGCATGGGCGGCGCGGTGGCGGCCGTCGATTCGAGCTACATGAAACAGCAGCTCGTGGAGTCGAACAGCGTGCGCCTGCGCTCCATCGAGGCGGGCGGGCAGATCGTCGTCGGGGTCAACCGCTGGACGGAGACGGAACCTTCGCCGCTGGCCACCGGGACCGGCGGCGAGATTCTCACGGTGCCGGCGGAGGTCGAGGACGAGCAGGTCGGCCGCCTGAAGGCCTGGCGTGAAAGCCGCGACGCGGCGGCCGTCGAGGCCGCGCTGGCGGAACTCAGGTCCGCCGCACAGGAAGAGCGCAATATCATGGAACCGTCGATCGCGGCGGCGCGCGCCGGCGTGACCACGGGTGAATGGGGCCAGGTGCTGCGCGAGGTCTTCGGCGAGTACCGTGCGCCCACGGGCGTCGGCAAGGCGGCGCGAGAGGGCGGTGACGGTTCAATCGCCGACCTGCGGGCGCGTGTCGATGCGGTGTCGTCCCGGCTCGGCCGGCGGCTCAAGTTCCTCGTCGGCAAGCCCGGCCTCGACGGCCATTCCAACGGGGCCGAGCAGATCGCGGTCCGGGCGCGGGATGCGGGCATGGAAGTGGTCTACGAGGGCATCCGCCTGACGCCCGCCCAGATCGCCAACGCGGCTCTGGAGGAAGGTGTGCATGTGGTGGGGCTGTCGATCCTGTCGGGCAGCCACGTGGCGCTGGTGGGCGACGTGATGGAGCAGATGCGACAGGCCGGTCTCGACGACGTACCGGTCGTGGTTGGCGGCATCATCCCGCCCGAGGACGCCGAACTGATGCGCAGCCGCGGGGTGGCCGCGGTCTACACGCCCAAGGACTTCCAGATATCCGACATCATGGGCGACATCGTCGACCTCGTGGACCGGGCCGCGGAGGCCGCGCAGTAGATCTCCGTTTCCCGTCAGGAAAGGCCGGGGCCGACCCACATTGACGTCCGAGCCCGGAACGGCCCCGTATCTCGCTGACGCTCGTCCGGGGAACGCGCGGTTCAAGACGCGGGTTCCGTATTATCGGGGTTTCCCACTATTCAGGTTCCGCACGGAAAGACCGGGGGCGTACCCGACAAACGCGGGGGATTTCACCGTGGCCCAGTCTATCCCGCATTGCCGGCTTCAAGCCGGCATCCAGAGGCGGCGGGTCGCGGCGTGGTGTCCTGGCTGGATCCTGACTTTCGTCAGGAATTCGGGGGTGGGGGTGTTTTCTCGTGGCTCCCGGGCGTGGGGTGTTCTCTCGTGTCTCCCTAGAGTGGGGCATTCCCTTCTGTGTTCCGGGAGTGGTGGCTCTCGCGCTTGTGTCCCGGGAGCGGGTGCTTGACGGCGTGTGGCCCGGTTACCCGGTCTACCTACAGGAACACCGGGGGCGTGCGGGACATTCGCCCCGGGTTTCACCACGGTCCACTCTATCCCGAACTGCCGGCTTCAAGCCGGCATCCAGAGGCGGCGGATCGCGGCGGGAGGTCCCGGCTGGATCCTGACTTTCGTCAGGATTTCGGGTAGCGGGGCGTTTCTCGTGGCTTTCGGGCAGCGGGGGCGTTTTCTCATGCCTCCAGAGAGTTGGGTCTTTCCTCGTGTCTCCAAGGAGTGGGGTCTTTCCTTCTGTGTTCCGGGAGTGGTGGCCTTCGCTCCTGCGTCCGGGGAGCGGGTGCTTGACGGCGTGTGGCCCGGTTACCCGGTCTGCCCACCGAACACCGGGGGCGTGCGGGACATTCGCCCCGGGTTTCACCACGGTCCACTCTATCCCGAACTGCCGGCTTCAAGCCGGCATCCAGAAGCGGCGGGTCGCGGCGGGATGTCCCGGCTGGATCCTGACTTTCGTCAGGATTTCGGGGAAGGGCGTATCGATCCTCGCCCGGTCGGGAACGCGAGTTCGTCAGCCGGATGAGGCGGGGGCCGGGCTGGGGGTGTGGCTGGTCTGGGAGACCCACCAGAAGCCGACGGCGCAGAGGAAGATGGCGGCGCCGAAGAGGGCGGTGATGCCGAGCACCAGGGGGAAGCCCTGGGAGGCGTGGAAAAAGGCGATCATCGGCACGGCGAAACCGGCCGCCGCGAAGCCGAGGAAATAGCGCAGGCCGAACGCCTTTGCCCGGTATTCGACCGGCACGTAGCGTGCGACCATGGCGTCGTTGATGACCACCTGGCCGTAGATCGCGGCCATCACCAGCACCATGCCGGCGAGCATGGGGACGCCCGTCGTCATGGCGGCAAGGGCGAGGCCCGCGGGCTGGAGGATCGACAGGCCGACGAAGAGCTGTGGCAGGGAGAAACGGTCGACGAGCCAGCCCATGAGGAGCTGGGTCATGGCGCCGAAGACGAAAACGGCGGTCGCCAGCGAACCCGTGATGACCAGCGGGAGGGTGAGACCGAGGCGCTCGTCGATGACCTTGGGCAGGGAAATGGTGGTGACGTTGAACGTCATGCCGCCGGCCACGATGGCGAGCGCGAAGAGGATGAACAGGACGAAGGGCCGGGAAACGGCGATCGTTTCCTGCGTCTTCTTCTTCGTCGCCGCATGAGGCTCCTGCGGTCCCGGGCGCACGAGCGCGGTAAAGGCGATGCCGATCAGGACACAGATGATGCCCGGCACGAGAAAGCCCGCCTGCCAGCCGAGCGTCGCGGCCAGGAAAGCACTGACACCGGACGCCGACGCCGCTCCCATGTTGCCCCACACGCCGTTGACGCCGAGATCGCGGCCGAGCCGGTCGGTGTGGCTCGCCAACATGGCCATGCCCACGGGGTGATAGATGGCGGAGAAGATGCCGAGCACCAGGAGCCAGGCCGCGAACGCGAGGGTCGAGGAAGAGAAGGCGAGCCCGATGCAGGAGATGCCGCAGCCGAAGAAGAACGCGATCATCATGTTGCGGCGGCCGACCCGGTCGGCCATCCATCCCACCGGCAGAGAGAACAGGCCGAAGGCGACGAAGGCTCCGGTCGCCAGACCGATGAGTTCGCCATAGGCGAGGTCGCGCTGGAGCGCGATGGCGATGACCACGGTCGGGTAGATCAGCAGCACGAAGTGGTCGACCGCGTGGGCGATGTTGATGAAGGCGATGGTGCGGCGGGAGGGATCGGCGGAAAACATGGGGGTGAAGACGTTTCTGTTGTCGTTCTGCAGGATGTCGCGGAGAGTGTAGCGTTGACCCGGACGCTATGTCAGGTCAATTATCGCATCGATCGGGCCAATCACGAGTCCTCCACGCACCAGCCACATGTCACGTTCGACCGATCCACAGGACTACCAGGGGCTGCCGCGCTCCGTCGCGGTCATGGCAAAAGATTTCGGGCCCGGTTCCCGCACCGGTCTGCATGCGCATGAACGCGGTCAGCTTCTCTACGCGATTTCGGGGTTGATGTCGGCGCACACCGCGCTCGGCTCCTGGGTGGTGCCGCGCGGTTATGCGCTCTGGATCCCGGGGGGCACCCGCCACGACGTCGCCATGCAGGGTGCGGTTTCCATGCGGACCGCCTACATCCGGGACGAGGGCGTCTCCGGCCTGCCGGACAGCTGCCGGGTCCTGGCGGTGAGCGAACTGCTCAACGCCACACTGCTGGCGTTGCTCGACGAGCCGGCGCTCTACGACGAAAACGGCCGCGGCGGGCATCTCGCGGCGCTGGTGGTGGACGAGGTCGCCCGCAGCCCGGCGACGCCTTTCGCCCTGCCTATGCCGTCCGACAGGCGGCTGCGGGCCCTGTGCGAGACATCGCTCGACCGGCCCGGCCACGATCCCGGCCTCGATGGCTGGGCGGAGGAGGCCGGCATGAGCCGTCGCACCCTGACCCGCGCCTTCCGGGCACAGACGGGGCTCTCGCTCAGCGCATGGATGCGCCGTCGCAAGCTTCTCAGGGCGGTGGAGGAACTGGGGTCGGGCGAGCCGTTCGCACAGGTGGCCGCCCGGCTCGGATATCGCAGCGTGACCGCGTTCCGCGCCATGGCGCGGCGCGAATTCGGTCCGGGTTTCTCGTTCAGTGGACTCGGGAGGGACGGGGCTCCTGCTCGACCCGCAGGTTGAGGGCCAGCCAGGTGTCGATGTCGCCGCCGAACAGGCGTTCCGCCGCGGACAGGGCCTCTTCGAAGCTCGGGAAGGGATCGCCGACAACGTTGCGGCGGTTGGTTACGATGACGTAGTTCATCTTCAATCTCCCACAACAAGCCCCCGTTGCGGAGGAGCCGCAAAATACGCACGATCCTGCGCTCACCTGTCATTTAGAACGCAGTGACGGCGGAAATGGTTCAATTGAAGGGCAACAAAAAGGCCTCAGGGCCGTTCGAAAACGCAATAGAGCCCGGTTTCGTCATCGCCCGGTGCGAAGAGCGGGGCCTCGAGGATTGTCACCGTACGCAGTGAGCCGGCCTCTTCCAGGCTGTTGACTTTCCTTGAAAAACCCATCGGTTCGAAGATGGCCTTGTTGATCGAGCAGACCAGCAAGCCGCCCGGCCGGAGGATGCGCAGGATCTCGTCGAACGCGTCTGCCCCGACATGGGCATGGGTGAACGTGCCCGACGACGCCGCGACAGCATAGGTGCCGTCCCCGATATCGAGTCTGCCCGTGAGATCGGCTTCCATGAGCGCGCGATAGATGCCTTTCGACCGCGCCCGCACCAGCATTTCCGGCGAGATGTCGATGCCGTCGATGGTGGAGAAGCCGCGCTTGTGGATCGCCTCGCCCGTGAGCCCGGTGCCGCATCCGATGTCGACGATCGGGGCATCGTTGTCGGCGCAATGGTCGCGCAGGAGGACGGCGACGCGGCCCGGTGCGGAATACTGCAGGTCCCCCACGAGGTGCTCGTCGTAGGTGTCGGCCCAGTCCCTGTAGAGCGCATGCATGTCGTCGCGGCCGGACAGCGCGTAGGCGCGGTCGAGCAGGTCTTCGGGGCGGGGTCTGTCGTCTCCGGATGCGGTCATGGCAGCGAGTATAGACGCATCCCGGTCGCCGCGAACAGAGCGGCGAACGTGCATTTCGCCGGCACGTGTGCGGGACCATGAAAATTTTCTGCAATGTTACAATTGGATCACGGTTGACAGATAATACCATTTGGTACACTCTCCTACGAAAGTTCAAGGGAGCGCGTGCATGAGTGCGGAATTCGAAGGCCAGACTTGTATCGTGACCGGGGCAGCCCGCGGGCTCGGTTATGCGGTGTCCACACTGATCGGGGAGCGCGGCGGCACCGTCATCATGGCGGATCTCGACCGCGAGGGCCTCGAGGCCGCGGCCGCAAAACTAAAGGACAAGGGCATCGCGGCGCATCCCGTCGCCGTCGATCTCGGCAACGAGGAAGAACTCGCCGCGCTTCCGGCGGCCGTCGACAAGGTCTCGGGAGGCCGGCTCGACCTGCTGGTGAACAACGTGGGCGGCTGGCGCCATGCGCGCTTCAACGAGATCTCCATGACCGACTGGGACTGGACGTTCCGGACCAACCTGACCGCGCCCTTCCTGACGACCAAGGCGGTGCTGGACCAGATGATCGCGACGGGATCGGGCCGCATCGTCAATGTTGCCTCGACCGATGCGCACAGGGCGAAACCCACCCTGCCGCACTATGCCGCCGCGAAGTCCGCACTCGTCAGTCTGACCCGCTCGCTCGCCGAGGAACTCGCGCCTCACGACATTCTCGTGAACGCGGTCAGCCCGGGCGCCATCGCCACGGAAACGGCGAAGCAGCAGGACTGGTTCGAGAAACGCATCAAGACAATCCCCGTCGGCCGTGCGGCCGAGCCGGAAGACATCGCGGAGGTCATCCTCTTCCTCGGCTCCCGGCGAAACCGCTTCGTCGTCGGCCAGACGGTCATGGCGAACGGCGGCCTGTTCATGAACTGACCGCCTGTCGGAAACAGATCCAACCGGTCCACAAGCCGCGGGACGACCGGAACAAAGACCAACAGGGCGGCATGATACCTGTCTGTTAAATCGAGAAGGATCGATAAATGAGGGACTCAAAACTACTGAACGGAAAACTGTCGCGCCGCGCCGCCATCGGCGGAATCAGTGCAAGCGCGTTCGCGCTGGCGATGCCTTCGATCGTTCGCGCCAAGCCGAGCCAGATCGTCATGGCCACCGGCGGCGGCAAGCTCGAGAAGGCGTATCGCGAGACGGCCTACGATCCGTGGACCGCGGAATCCGGTATCAACGTCCTGACCACCACCAACGAGGGCGCACGCCTGAAGGCGATGGTCGAGCAGGGCAACGTGGAATGGGACCTGATGCAGGGGCCGGCCGAAGCGCTGGTCGTCTATGCCAAGCAGGGCCTGCTCGAGCCGATCGACTACAGCGTGGTGGACAAGTCGGTGATGGCACAGGGCACGGCGCACGAGCATTTCGTGGTCACCGACCTGGCCGCCTATCACGTCGCCTGGAACACCGGCAACATCAAGGAAAACGGCCCGCAGAACTGGGCGGACCTGTTTGGCCATGACGGCCGGATCGGCCTGTGGAAACGTCCGTTCCAGACCATGGAAGCGGCTCTCCTGGCCGATGGCGTGCCGTTGAAGGACCTCTACCCGCTCGATGTCGACCGGGCCTTCGCCGCGATGGACAAGATCAAGGACAAGCTCGTCTGGTGGTCGAAGGGTGCGCAGAGCGCGCAGCTTCTTCTCGACGGCGAAATCGACGCCGGCGCGACCTGGAACGGCCGCGTGCACAAGCCGAAGCTCGACGGCGCGCCCGTCGACTTCCACTTCAACCAGGCGATCCTCGTGTCTGATGCCTGGGGCGTGCCGAAAGGCGCACCGAACAAGAAGGAAGCCTTCGAGTTCATGGCCTATGCGCTTTCCGCAAAGGCGCAGGCCGCGTTCTCGCGGACAATTCCCTACGGTCCGGTCAACGGCAAGGCGCTCGACCTGCTGTCGGACGCCGAGAAGGCGGTGCTGCCGTCTCTCAACGACAACTCGGTGCTGCTGGACGTCGGCTACTGGGCGGACAATTCCGCCGAGGTCGTCGAACGGTTCAACACCTGGGTCCTCGGCTAGGA
Source organism: Hyphomicrobiales bacterium (assembly GCA_965227875.1). GTDB lineage: Bacteria > Pseudomonadota > Alphaproteobacteria > Rhizobiales > JAJFHC01. The sequence continues at coordinate 1,510,834 of OZ245783.1, read as the reverse complement.
CGACCTGCGGGCGGGGGCGCCCGGCGCGCCCGCCCGAACAAATTCAATTTTCCGACGTGTCTGAATAGATCGCGAGTCTAAACCCTTGCCCCTGCCCGGATCGAAAAAACAGGAAGCCTGGAGCGTAACGGCCCATTACCGCTGGCTGCTGCTGGTGCCGGCGCTGTTCATCGCACTGTTCTTCCTATGGCCGATCGCCACGGTGGTCGTGCGCGGGTTCACCGATCCGGAACTCGGGATCGCGAACTACGAGCGCATCCTCAGCCGTGGTCCGTATCTCAAGGTGCTCTGGATCACCGTGGAGACGGCGGGGATCGTGACCATCCTGTGCGCGCTGCTGGCCTATCCGGTCGCCTATGTCATGTCGACCTCGCGCTGGACCATCGCCAACCTGATGGTCGGTTTCGTGGTGGTGTCCCTGTGGACGAGCGTCGTCGTGCGCTCCTATGCGTGGATGGTCGTCTTCCAGCGCCGCGGCGTCCTGAACGAGTTTCTCGTCACCACGGGCCTGCTTGAAAAACCCATCAGTTTTCTCCCCGGCACGCTGGCGGTGAACATCGGCATGGTCCACATCATGCTGCCGTTCATGCTGCTGCCGATGCTGGCGACCATGCGTTCGATCGACCGGACGCTCATCTCGGCCGCCGGGGTCATGGGCGCCAACCCGTGGATGGCCTTCTACAAGGTGTTCTTCCCGCTTTCGCTGCCCGGCGTCGGGGCGGGTTCGGCACTGGTCTTCATGATGTCGCTGGGCTTCTTCATCACACCGGCCCTGCTTGGCGGCCCGCGCCACATGATGGCGGCCGTGCTCATCGAGCAGCAGGCCAACCGCCTGCTCGACTGGGGGCTGGCGGCCGCGCTCTCGACCGTCCTGCTCCTGCTGACGACGGCAATCTACCTGGTCTACCTGCGCGTCATGCGCCACGCGGGCGGGAGCATCGGCCATGCACGCTGAGAACCAGGCCGCCTTGCCGGCGCGCTACAGGATCGGCGGCGCCCTGCTGATCGCCTTCGCCTGGCTGGGACTCGTCTATCTCGTCCTGCCCCAGTTCATCGTCGTGCCGCTGTCGTTCTCGGACAAGAGCTTCCTCTCCTTCCCGCCGACGGGATGGTCGACAAGGTGGTACCGCGAGATCGCGGACAACCCGGCCTGGCTGCAGGCGATGTTCAACTCGCTGATCATCGGCATACCGGCGGCGGTCCTGTCCATGGCGCTGGGTACGCTGGCCGCGCTCGCGGTGGCCAGGGGCGAATTCGCGAAGGCGGGCGCCATATCCGCGCTGATCGTCGCGCCGATGATGCTGCCGCACGTCATTCTCGCCATCGGCCTCTATCCGCTGCTGCTCGACATGGGTTTGCTCGGAAGCCACCTCGCCGCGATCATCGGCCATACGGTCATCGGTGTACCGCTCGTTTTCATCACGGTCACCGCGGCACTTGCCCGGCACAATTTCTCGCTCGAACTTGCGGCCATGACGCTGGGCGCCACGCCGTGGCGGACCTTCTGGCTGGTGACCTTCCCCACAGTGCGCATCAGCGTGCTGATCGGGGGAATTCTCGCCTTCGCGACCTCGATCGACGAACTGATGCTGGCGCTCTTCCTGACCGGCGCCGGCACCCGAACCCTGCCCAGGCTGATCTGGGAGCAGATGAACGATTACCTCACGCCCACCATTGCCTCAGTGGCGACGCTCGTCTTCGTGCTGACACTCGTCCTGCTGCTGATCGTCGTGCTGCTGCAATGGCAGGCCCAAAGACGACAGGCTCAGCCGCATGAATGACAAGGGCGCAAAACTGGTGCTTCGGTCGGTCTCCAAGCGTTACGGCAATGTCCAGGCGCTGCATCCGACTGATCTGGAAATCGAGCGGGGCGAGTTCTTCTCGCTGATCGGGCCGAGCGGCTCCGGCAAGACGACGCTGCTCGGCACGGTGGCCGGGTTCACGCCGCCGAGCCAGGGCGAGATCGAGGTCGACGGCAGGGACATGGCCAGGCTGCCGCCATACCGGCGCGAGGTCGGCATGGTGTTCCAGAACTACGCGCTGTTCCCGCACCTCACCGTGTTCGAGAACGTGGCGTTCCCGCTGCGCCTGCGGAAGATGTCGGACGCCGACGTGCGCCGGCAGGTCCAGGCCATGCTCGAGACGGTTCAGCTGCCCGACATGGGCGATCGGATGCCGAGCCAGCTCTCGGGCGGTCAGCAGCAGCGTATCGCGCTGGCGAGGGCGGCGGTCTACGGACCGCGCATCCTGCTCATGGACGAGCCGCTCGGCGCGCTCGACAAAAACCTGCGCGAAGACATGCAGCTCGAGATCAAGGCGTTCCATGCGCGCATCGGCGCGACCGTGCTCTACGTGACCCATGACCAGGACGAAGCGGCGGCCATGTCGGACCGCATCGCCATCATGCGCGACGGCCGCATCGTGCAGCACGGCACGCCGCGGGATCTCTACGAGCACCCGCGCAACAGTTTCGTGGCCTGCTTCCTGGGCAGCGCCAACCTTTTCGACGTGGTCAAGGCCAAGGGCGGGTCCGGCGACCTGGTCGAGGTGGAAACGCCCGTGGGCCCGATGCGGGCGGTGAAGCCGTCCACGGGGGTCGCCGAGGCGGGCATGGTGCTGTGCGTGCGCCCGGAGTCGATCCTCATCGAGAAAGCCGGTGCGGAATGGCAGGCGCCGGGCAACGGGGAGAACAGCGTCGAGGGCGTCGTCAGCGACGCGGTCTATACGGCGGGCACGTTCCGGTACCAGGTCGAGGCCGGTGACGGGCTGCAGCTTTCGGTCAGGCTCAGTTCCGTCCGCCAGCTCGAGATGCTGCGGACGGGCGACAGGGTTGTGCTGCGCTGGCCGGCACAGGCGACATTGATCATTCCGGAGGAATAGAAATGGGAACGATGGACAACAGGATCGCGCTGATCACCGGGGCCGGTGACGGCATGGGGCGCGCGCATGCGCTTCTGATGGCCGAACGCGGGGCGGATATCGCGATCTGCGATATCGACGGCGACAAGGCGGAGGAGACCGGCGAGATGGTCCGCAAGGCGGGCCGCCGCGCGTCCGTCCATGTCACCGACATGGGCGACACGGAGGCGGTCATGGCCATGGCGGCCAAGGCGGCCGAGGACCTCGGACCGATCAGCGTTCTCGTCAACAATGCCGGCTTCGGCCAGCGCTCGACCACCGAAGAGATATCGGAAGCGGATTTCGACCGCATGTTCGACGTTCACGTGCGGGGTTCGTTCTTCTGCACGCAGGCCGTGGTGCCGGCCATGAAGGAGGCCCGGTACGGCAAGATCATCAACATCTCGTCCATGTGGGGGATGACCGGCGCGCCCGTCGCCTCGCACTACTGTGCGGCCAAGGCAGCGCTTCTCGGGTTCACCAAGTCGTGGGCAAAGGAACTCGCGCCGTGGAACATCCACGTCAACGCGGTGGCGCCGGGCGGCGTGCGCTCGGGCGGGCCGACCAAGCTCGACAATGCCGAGGTGCTGCGCGCCAAGGAAGAGAAGGTGCCGCTCAAGCGCTATTGCGAGCCGATCGAGATTTCCTACGCCGTCGCCTATCTCGCGTCGCCGGAAGCGGACTTCGTGACCGGACAGGTCATCAGTCCCAATGGCGGCGAAACCATCGTCGGGTACTAGGAGGGTCCCATGCAGACACAAGATCCCAACAGTTTCGAGGGCCGTATCGCCTGGGTCACCGGCGGCGGCCGCGGCATGGGCCGGGCGCATGCCGAGCTCATGGCCCGGCGCGGCGCGGATATCGTCGTGCACGACGTGCTCGAGGACGAGGCGAACGAAACCGCCGACGCCATCCGCACGCTCGGCCGCAGGGCGATCGTCTCCACCGACGACATCCGGGACGCCGGTGCCATGCGGGCGCTGGTCGCGCGGACCGAGAACGAGCTGGGTCCGATCGACATCCTCGTCAACAATGCCGGCATCGGCGAACACGCGAATATCGAGGAGATCACGCCGGAGCTCTACCAGCGCATGTTCGATATCCACGTGCGCGGCTCGTTCTTCTGCGGACAGGCCGTCATTCCGCGCATGAAGGAGCGCCGCTACGGTCGCATCGTGAACATCTCGTCGATCTGGGGCATGAACGGCCATCACACGGCGTCGCACTATTGCGCGGCGAAGACCGCGCTGCTCGGACTGACGAAGGCGTGGGCCAAGGAACTGGCGCCCTGGAACATCCTCGTCAATGCAGTGTGCCCCGGCGGCGTGCTGACCGAAATGCCCATCCGCGTGCAGGGCATGGAAAAGATCCGCGAGAAGGAAAAGAAGGTTCCGATCGGCCGCTGGGCCGCGCCGGAGGAGATCTCCTACGCGGTCGTCTACTTTGCCGGCCCGACCGGGGATTTCGTGACCGGACAGTCCATGAGCCCCAATGGCGGCGAGACCATCGTCGGATTCTAATTCATCCCAGGAAAGGACGTAGAAAATGCATTTTGGCCTGTTCTCGTTGATGACCCAACGCAACAAGTCCAAGCAAGCCGGCGAGATCTATCGCGAAACGGTCGAACACGTGAAGCTGGCCGAGGACATCGGCATGGAAATCGCGTGGTTCGCCGAGCACCATTTCTCGAACTACTGCCTGTGCCCGTCTCCGCTGGCGATGGTCAATTTCATGGCCGGGCAGACGAGCCGCATCAAGCTCGGGCCGGCGGTCATCGTCGCACCGCTCTACGAACCCGTCCGGCTGGCCGAGGACATCGGCATGGCCGACCAGTTGAGCGGCGGACGCCTGGTTCTGGGCTTCGGTACCGGATACCAGGCCTACGAGTTCCACAAGTTCGGCCGCGATCTCGGGCAGGCGCGTGACATCCTTTTCGAGACGCTGGATTTCATGGACCAGTATTTCAGCGAGGACGAGTTTCCGTTCGACGGCGAACACATCCGGTTCCCGAACACGGCCTTCTCGGTCCGGCCGGTGCAGTCGCGGCCCAAGGTCTACGTGGCCGGCATGAACCGCGACGTGGACACGCAGAAGCGTGCGGTCGAGCGCGGGTACTCGCCGTTCTTCACGACGGGCTGGAACGACGTCGACACCATCCGGTCGATCCGCGAGGCGTTGAGCGAGACCTGGCAGACGGCCGGCGGCGACACGGCGAAGATGCCTTTCGCCACCCAGCGCTACATCTACGTCACGGACGACAAGGACGAGGCGCGCAAGGCGGCCGACGGCGCGCGCTACATCCGGCGGATCGCCATGTCGATGCGCGGCAACTATGGCGAACTGGACGGTGCGTTTCTCAAGGAGATCCCGGCCGAGGGCGAACCGCCCCTCGACGAGATCGTGGACCGGTTGCCGGTCGGCGATCCGGAGACGGTGGCGGAGCGCCTGGCCAAAGACATCGAGGCGTTCGGGCCCAACCATGTCAGCTGTTTCATGGCGATTCCGGGCCTCGACCAGAAAAGCATCCTGAAGTCCATGGAGCGTTTCGGATCCGAGGTCATGCCGCTGCTCGAAAAGCGCTTCGGCCCCCTCGCCGATCTCAATCCGGACCCCAGCCGCCAGGGCGAGGAACCCGCGCTGGCAAAGGCCGTCTGACTGCGGCGCGGAGGAACACAGCATGTCGAGGCCGTTCATTCTGGGGCTTGGCGGTACGGGCCGCGACGGCTCGTCAAGCGAAAGAGCCATGCGCATCGCCGTCGAGCATGCCGGCGAACTGGGCGCGGATACCGAGGTCTTCGCGGGCCGGGACCTGATGCTGCCGCACTACCAGCCGGGCCAGGACGAACGGACCGGCCCGGCGCGCCGGCTGGTCGAACTGTTCCGGCGGGCCGACGGCATCGTCCTGTGTTCGCCGGCCTATCACGGTTCGATCTCCGGGCTCATCAAGAACGCGATCGACTATACCGAAGACCTGCGTCTCGACCGCCGGGTCTACTGGGACAACTGCGCCATCGGATGCATCTGCTGCGCCGGCGGCTGGCAAGGCGGCGCCCAGGTGCTTGCATCCCTTCGCTCCGTCGCCCATGCTCTGCGGGGCTGGCCGACGCCATTCGGGGCGGTGCTCAACACATCCCTGCCTGTCTTCAATACCGAGGGCGAAGTCGTCGATTCGTCGGTGAAGCAGCAGCTCGAGACGGTCGGCTCGCAGGTGTTTCAGTTCGCCTCGATGATGCAGACCTCAACGGACCGGACAAGGCATGCCGCCAACGGATGACCAGTCTGCAGTAACACAAGGGCAGCAAGGCGCTGCCGCCGAACCGCTCGGTCCGCGGGAAGTCATCGACCGACTGAAGTCGCACTACGCCGACCTCAGTCCCCAACTCCAGCGCGCGGCGCGCTACGTCGTGGACAATCCGGGAGACGTCGCCGTGCGCTCGATGCGCTCGATCGCGAAAAAGGCCGGTGTCCAGCACAATGCGATGGTCAGGCTGGCGCGCGAGTTCGGGTTCGACGGCTACGACCAGTTCCGCGATCTCTTCCGGGATCTCGTCATCCGTGAATCAGACGAGGACTGGCTCGAAAGGGCGCGGACCATCCGCGAACGATTCCCCGTCGGCTCGGACAGCCAGATCGTCGGCGAGTATGTCATGCAGGAGACGGAGAACCTGCAGCGCACCTTCGGCAAGGAGATCGCCGGGTTGCTGAAAACCGCCGTGGACGACCTGCGCGATGCGCGCAGGATCTACGTGCTGGGGGTGCGCAGCATGTTCGCCCTGGCCTACTACTTCCATTACACATGGCGCATGTTCGACACGCGGACCGTCTTGCTGACGGGACTGGGGGGAGCCTTCGCGGACGACCTTCGCAGCGTCCAGGACACCGACGTCATGGTCATTTTCAGCCAGTATCCCTATGCCAACGATGCGATCGTCGCCGCCGATTTCGCCCGCCAGCGCGGCGCGCGGATCATCTGCATCACCGACAGCGAGGTCTCGCCCATCGTCGGGGAGAGCGACGTGACGATCATCGTCAGCAACAACGCGGTTTCGCTCTTTCCGACGCTGGTGCCGGCCATGTCCATCGCGCAGATCCTCACCACGATGGTGCTTTCCGAAGGCGGCGACGAGTCGATAGAGACTCTGGAAAAGACCCAGGAACAACTCGAAGGGTTCGGCGTCTACCGTCGTTGACGGCTTGCCGTGCAAACCGGCGCGCGCTAGAGCGTATCTCGCTTACATGGAATCGTTTGATGGTTCCAAATCCGTTCGTTCGGCAAGGCGCGGTGCGCAGCGCGATGCGGGACATCTCGCAAGCGCCGCAACGTGGCCGACGGACGGATTTGGCCCACCGAAGGCCGTGTTTTTGCGCCCGCCGGACTGCGTTGTGCTCCCCTTGTGGTCAACCAGACCACGGCGGGTCGCACGCCTTGCCGGCAGACGCAAAAACGCGGTCAAATCGTTTCCATGTAAGCGAGATACGCTCTAGCCGGTGCCGGTGTCCCTTGCGGCGCTTTCCGCGAGTGCGGCGTCGATCTTTCCATAGAGCGTGGCCGCGATGATGGGCTTGGAGATGTAGTCGTCCATCCCGGCGGCGAGATAGCACTCCCGGTCGCCCTGCATGGCGTTGGCGGTCAGCGCGATGATGGGTAGCCGCGCGGCCGGGCTGTCGAGCTTGCGGATCCGCCGGGTGGCTTCCATGCCGTCCATGCCCGGCATCTGGATGTCCATGAGGATCAGGTCGTAGCCGGTCCGCTCGATGGCTCTCAGCGCCTCCTCGCCGTTCGGCGCGACGTCGTAGTCATACCCGAACTTGCCGAGATAGGTCGTGATGAGCATCTGGTTGATGCGGTTGTCCTCGACCACGAGAATGCGTACCCGGCCGGTATCCTGTTTTGTCCGCGTCACGTCTGCACGAGGTGCGTCGCCCGACCGCCGGCCGGTGTCGCCCGTCGCCGGGTCAAGGGGAAGCGAGACCCGGAACGTGGTGCCGCGGCCCGGCGTGCTCTCGCAGTCGATCTCCCCACCCATCTTTCGCACGAGCTTCCGGGCGATGGAAAGGCCGAGGCCGGTTCCGCCGAAACGCTCCGAAATGGTTGGGTCTGCCTGGGTATAGGACGAGTAAAGCTTGCCCACGGCTTCCGCCGACATGCCGATGCCGGTGTCGCGCACGCAAAACTCGAGAACCGTCTTGCCGTCGTGGTCGCCGCCGCCGGCAAGGGTGACGATCACGGACCCCTCCTCGGTGAACTTGATGGCGTTGTCGATGATGTTGGAGAGGACCCGCCGGATGCGCGCCACATCGCCGTGCACCTGATCCGGGATGGCCGGGTCCGCCTGGACGACCAGATAGAGACCGCTTTCCGAACATGCGGCCGCATAGGTGGTCTTGAGGTCCTGCATGAGGTCGCGCGGCGAGAACGCCGCCATGTTGAGTTCGAGACGCCCCGCTTCAAGCTTCGAATTGTCGAGGATGTCGCTCAGGATGGACACCAGACCCGTCGCCGACCGCCGCAGGGTTTCCGCGTAGGTCTTCTGCGTTTCGTCGAGGCCGGTGTCGAGAAGCAGGTCGGCCATGGAAATGATCGCTCCCATGGGCGTGCGAATCTCGTGGCTCACCTCGGCGAGGCTCTCCGCGCTGGCCTTGGCCGCGGCCTCGGCAGCCGCCAGTCTCCTGTGCAGTTCGGCAATCTCGCCGGCGTGGTCGGGATCGGGGTTCCTGTCAGTCATGTGGGTTCTTTCGAAAGTGCCGGCCCGCCCCGCAGCTCGCCGTGAATACCTTTTTTGAGAATTCAGCCCCCGCGTCATGATCATGACCGACCCGGCTTAACGGAACGCTAAATCCGGAACGTGAAATCGGGTGTGGACAGAACGCCCGGAATGCGTGTTCCTGTCACCGAGCGCCCGGAAAACGAAGTTAAAACAGGACCATATGCAGGCGGTATTCGACATCATCCTCCCCGTTTTCGGGTTGATCGCGCTGGGCTATTTCGCCGCGCGCACGGGCTGGGTGAAGGACGGTGCGGTCGACGGCCTGACGCGAATCGTCTTCGACGTCGCGATCCCGATGCTTCTGTTCCGGACGATGGTGAAGATCGAGATGCCGGAAGTCTCGCCCTGGGGACTGTGGGGCGCCTATTTCGCCGGTTGTGCGGCGACCTGGGCAATCGCCATACTCGTCTCCCGCCGGGTTCTCGGGCGGCCGGGCGACGTGGCCGCCGTGATCGGGTTCGGCAGTTCCTACGCCAACACGGTGCTGATCGGCATTCCGCTGGTGCTGATGGTCTATGGCGACGCAGGCGCGCCGCCGCTCGTCATGATCATTTCCGTCCATCTTCCGGTCATGACGTTCATCGCCACCATGCTGGTCAGCGCGGCCCAGGGCACGTCCGTTTCGGTGGTCCAGTTGGCGCGCGAGACGCTGATGAGCCTGGTGCGCCAGCCGCTCATCATCGGCCTGCTCGCGGGTGTTGCCTACCGTCAGACGGGCCTAGCCGTCCCGGGTGCCGTGGAAGACATTATCGGCCGCATCGCGGATGGCGCGATTCCCTTCGCGCTGTTTGCCATGGGACTGTCCATCAAGCGCTATGGTTTCGCGGGGGATCTGCCGGCGGCCGGTCTCGTGACCGTCCTCAAGCTGGTCTTCCATCCGCTGGCGGTCTGGTTCCTGGCGAGCCAGGTCTTCGGCCTGCCCCCGGCCTGGACCGGGGTCGCGACGGTTTTCGCCGCCACGCCACCCGGGATCAACGCCTATCTCTTCGCGGTGCGCTACGACGTCGCCGCACCGGCCGTCTCCTCGGCCGTGGCGCTGGGCACGGCGATCGCCGTGGTCACGGTGTCGCTGGTGCTGTACCTGCTGGCGACCCAGGCGGTGTAGTCCGGGAAAAAGGCCTTCTCACGGTCAGAACGCTCTGCGGATCCGGCGTGCGACAAGGGCCGGCACATAGCTGCCGGCTACCGTTTCATGTGGGCGGGCGGACCGGTCGGACGTGTGACCGGCGTCACTTACGGGGCTGCGAGACCGTCGGCACCGGCCATCCGCAGGACCTCCATGCGGGAACATCCCTCGGCGCGCAGGGCGCGGATGCTCTTGTCTCGCGCGCTCTTGGACAGGCGGCGCCCGTCTTCGTCGCGCACGAGATCGTGGTGGTCGTAAAGCGGTTCCGGCAGGCCCAGCAGGCGCTGGAGCAGCCGGTGGATGGACGTGGCGTGAAAAAGATCTTTCCCGCGGGTGACATGGGTGACGCCCTGGAGGGCATCGTCCCAGACGACCGCGATGTGGTAGCTCGTGCGCACGTCCTTGCGGGCAAGGATGACATCTCCCCAGGCCTCCGGGCGCGCGGTCACGCGGTCGCTTCCGCCTTCGGCCGCGCCGTGAGGCTCGGTGAAGGTGAGCGGCGACGGATCCATATGTTTCGCCCGCGCGATCGCTGCGGCCATGTCGAGGCGCAGGGCATGGGGTATTCCCGCGGCGAGGCGTTTGTCCCGTTCGGCGGGGGCCATCGCCCGGCAGAGACCGGGATAGAGCGGCGAACCGTCGGGGTCGCGGGGATGGTCGGGCAGGTCTGCCACCGCATCGGCGATTTCCCGCCGGGTGGCGAAGCACGGATAGAGCAGGCCCATCTCGTCCAGTCGGCCGAGCGGTTCGGCATAGTCATCGAGATGCCGCGACTGGCGGCGGACGGGTTCTTCCCAGTCCAGGCCGAGCCAGCGCAGGTCCTCGATCATGTCGCGGACGAGGGCATCGGAACAGCGCGCAAGGTCGATGTCCTCCAGCCGGAGCAGAAGCCGTCCGCCGGCCTCGCGGCAGCGCGCCTGCGTGTAGAGGGCGGAATAGGCATGTCCCAGATGGAGGTGGCCGTTGGGGCTGGGGGCGAGGCGGAAGACGGGGCGGGCGCTCATGGGGGCACTCTACATCGGGATGGATTCCGGTTGCGCGGATTTGTGCGTGCGGCGCATGGGGCTGGACCCCGGCTTTTGCCGGGGGTTCGGAACGCATCCAGAAAGTCCGGGACCCTCGAAGCCCTGTACCTTCGAAGCCCTGGACCTGATCCAGGGCCCATTGGCGGTTCAGAGGCTTCGGCAGGTTTTTGTTCTCCCGGATCTCGCAGACAACACGGTCCGTGTTGCCGGGGGAGGCGAAATGAAGTACCGGGCGGAGTGATGATGGAACACGTGACCATAGACAGCGAGGCCGACCTCGACCGCGGAATTGCGGCGCTCTGCGCACTCGACGAGCGCTTCGGCGAGATCCGCACCAGGACGGGCCGGCCGCCGCTGCGGCGCCGGGCGGGCGGTTTTTACGGCCTGCTCGACATCGTGGTCGCCCAACAGGTGTCGCGGGCGAGCGCGGCCGCCATATGGGCGCGGCTGACCGCCGGCCTTGCCCCGGTAACGCCCGAGAATTTCCGGCGGTACGGCGAAGAAGACCTTCGCGGAGTCGGGCTTTCGGGACCGAAGGTGCGCACCGTCCAGGCAGTGACCCGGGCTGTCCTCGACGGGACGCTCGACTTCCGCCGTCTCGAATGGCTCGGCGACGAGGAGGTGCGCCGCGAACTGACGGCGGTCAAGGGGATCGGACCGTGGACGGCGGAGATCTATCTCCTGGCCTGCCTGGGGCGCAGCGACGCGTGGCCGGCCGGCGACCTGGCCATCCAGGAGGCCGCCCGGACGGCGTTCAGGCTCGCATCGCGGCCCGACGCGAAGGCCCTGCGACAATTGAGCGAACCCTGGTCGCCGTGGAGAGGGGTGGCGGCCCGACTCTTATGGTCCTACTATGCGCTGACGCGTTCGCGAGACGCTGCACCCTGACCTGACGATTTCCTGAACTGATCTCCAGACCATGACCAATCGACTCGATGGCCCGCGCCTTGCGCCCGCATCCGGCGGCGACCCCAAGCAACTCGTCATCCTCTGTCACGGCTACGGCGCCGACGGCAATGACCTGATCGGCCTTGGCGGCCAATGGCAGACGCTCCTGCCGGACGCGGCATTCGTCAGTCCCCACGCACCGGAACCCTGCGGCATGTCGCCCATGGGCTACCAGTGGTTTCCGATCACCCGCCTCGATCCCGACGAGTACCGCACGGGCGTACGGGCGGCCGCGCCGCTGCTCGACGCATTCATCGACGACGAACTCGAGGCCGTGGGTCTCGACGAAAGCGCGCTGGCGCTCGTGGGTTTCAGCCAGGGCACGATGATGTCCCTGCATGTCGGTCTCAGGCGGGAACGGCCGCTCGCCGCCATCCTCGGTTATTCCGGCGCGCTCGCCGGGCCGGAGGAGCTTGCCGGCGAGATCCGTTCGCGGCCGCCGGTGATGCTGATCCACGGCGACCGTGACGAGGTCATCCCGGTGCAGGCCCTGCACCAGGCGGCCCAGGCGCTCGGTTCCGTCGAGGTCGGCGTGCAGTGGCACATATCGCAGGGTATCGGCCACGGCATTGACGGTGCCGGCCTCGCACTTGGCGGGGAGTTCCTGCGCACCGCGTTCGCCACCAACATGGCCTGAGCGGACAGGCTCTCGGCCGCGCCGGAAACGGCCCGCGTATTCACGCTTTTCATCGGCTTGTCACACAAGATATAGTATTCTCCGTCGTCCAGCGGCGATGCCCGCGAGACAACATCGATACGGAGTAAAGTTCGTGGATGCGCAGGCCGTTCCGCCCGACAGTTGCCCCGCACTTGTGCTGAACGCCGACTTCCGGCCGCTCAGCTACTACCCGCTGTCCCTCTGGGGATGGCAGGACGCGATCAAGGCGGTGTTCCTTGACCGGGTCAATATCGTTTCTCATTACGACACGGCGGTTCACAGCCCCAGCATCGAGATGCGGCTGCCGAGCGTCGTTTCTCTCAAGGACTACGTGAAGCCCGCGAGATGGCCGGCCTTCACGCGCTTCAACGTCTTCCTGCGCGACAAGTTCTCCTGCCAGTATTGCGGCGCCACGGACGACCTGACCTTCGATCACGTCATCCCGCGGTCGCGCGGCGGCCAGACCACGTGGGACAACGTCGTCGCCGCGTGCTCGCCGTGCAACCTGCGCAAGGGGGGCATGATGCCGAGGCAGGCCCGCATGTGGCCGGCCCAGAAGCCCTTCCGTCCGTCGGTGCACCAGTTGCACAGCAACGGTCGGATGTTCCCGCCGAACTACCTGCACGAAAGCTGGCAGGACTATCTCTACTGGGATACCGAGCTGGAGCCCTGATCGGTCCGCGGTTTCGCCGCCCAGAACAGCAGTGCGGCGAGGCCCAGCGAAATCAGCGCATTGTAGCCCGCCAGCGACAGGCCGAAGAGGCGCCACGGGGCCACGTCGCAGCGCACCACGCGCACGTCGGACAGGTCGGACAGTCCCGTCCCCGAGGCGTCCAGATCGGTCAGCGGCGAACAGCCCGACGGCCCGTCCCACCATTGCCACTCGACACCGGCGTGAAAGGCGGCAAGGCCCGCGCCCGCCAGCATGACAAGCCCGGACAAGCCGACGAGGATGCGCGCCGGCCCGCCGGGCGACGGTGCGCGCATGATCGCGAGGGCCACGACCAGGAGCGGAATGGCGGCGTAGTAGGACCAGCGCTGCTGCAGGCACAGCGGGCAGGGCGCGAGGCCGCCCAGGAGTTCGAAGGCCCAGGCCCCGGCGATGGTGGCCACGGACACCGCAAGGGCGAGGATGACGGCGATGCGCTGCGTGCTCATGGGCGGGATTTAGAGCACATATCTGGCGGCCACGAAACCGCCGACGAGAAGGATCACGAACACCACCGTCACAAGGCCCAGATAGCGCTCGATGAAGGCGCGGATGGGCGGGCCGAACCAGTAGAGCAGGCCCGCGACCAGATAGAAACGCAGGCCACGCGCGGCGACGCTGGCGAGCATGAAGACGAGGGGGTTGAGGGCCGTCGCGCCGCTGGCGATGGTGATCACCTTGTAGGGGAAGGGCGTGATGCCGGCGATGAAGACGATCCAGGCGCCGTAATCGTTGTACCGCGCGGCGAAGTCCGCGAACTTGTCGCTGTAGCCGTAGAAGTCGAGCAGGGGCTGGCCGACCGCCTCGAACAGAAAGAAGCCGATGGCGTAGCCCGCGATGCCGCCGAGGACCGAGGACACGGTGGCGACAAGGGCGAAGAACCAGGCGCGGAGCCGCTCGGCGACGACCATGGGGATGAGCAGCACATCCGGTGGAATGGGGAAGAACGAGCTTTCGATGAAGGAGACGACGGCAAGCGCGCGAACGGCTCCCTTGCGGGCGGCGAGCGCCATGGTCCAGTCGTAGAGGCTGCGCAGCATGCCGCCTTTTCCTGATCGTGCGTCGGTCGGTTCGGGGAACTGGTGCCTCCGGTCGGAGTCGAACCGACACTCCCTCGCGGGAACCGGATTTTGAGTCCGGCGCGTCTACCAATTCCGCCACAGAGGCCCGTCGATGGACGTAGCAAAAGACGCCGCCGATGGAAAGCGATAAAGTGCCCGGCCGAAACGGGGAAACGAACGGGGAGACAGGATGGCAGGCGGACTTCTGGACGGCGAAATCGCGGTGGTCACGGGCGCGGGACAGGGCATCGGACGGGCGATTGCGCTGGCCATGGCGCAACACGGCGCCGACGTAGCCATCGGCGATCTCGACGCGGAAAACGCGCAGGCGACGGCGCGCGAGATCGAGGGTCTCGGGCGGCGGGCATGGGCGACGGGAATGGACGTCACGGACACAGACGCCGTTGCGGCGTTCGCCGGCGGTGTCGAGGCATCGCTCGGCGCGGCCTCCGTGCTCGTCAACAATGCCGGGCGTCTGGCGCGCTGCGGGATCGACGATGCCGATTTCGTGGAGAGCTGGGACGCGGCGATGCGGACCAACGTCACCGGCACCCGCGACGTGACCCGCGCGTTTCTCGGGCAGCTGCGGTCGCGCGGTGGCCGGATCGTCAACCTCGCCTCGATCCGTTCGACCACCGTCATGGAGGGCGGCATCGCCTATTCGGTGTCCAAGGGCGCGGTTGCCCAGATGACGCGGGGCATGGCGAACGACCTCGCGGCGGACGGCATCCGCGTCAACGCGGTGGCGCCGGGTCTCATCTCGACGCCGATGACGGCGATGACGGAGGCCGACCCGGCGGCCATCGGCAGCTTCCTGACCCATGTGCCCATGGGCCGGGCGGGCAGGCCCGAAGAGGTCGCGAACGCCGTCGTCTTCCTCGCCTCGTCCATGTCGAGTTTCGTCACCGGCGCCATCCTGCCCGTGGACGGCGGCTACCTCGTGCGGTGAGGCAAGCTTTCCGTTGCACTGGACGGGCGGGAATGCCATTCATGCGCCGGAAATTTCCTGCGGGATCCACCCGCGTACATACAGGGAGACAGTCATGAAACTCTTCAGGACCTTGTGCATTCTGGGCGGCAGCCTCGCCCTCGCCACGGCGGCCCATGCCGAGACGCGGGTGACCTACAAGTCGGCGAAGTCGACCTCGTCCTACTACCAGATGGCGGTGCAGATCGCCGAAGCCATGAAGAAGGGCTCCGGCGGCGAGATCATCGTCACCGTCGAGGAAAGCCAGGGCTCGGTCCAGAACGTGGTGGAATCGGCCAACCGGTCGGGCAACTACGTCTTCACGACGCCGCCGGTGCTGGTGAAGCTCGCGCAGGGCGGCAAGGCCATGTTCAAGGACAAGGCCAATCCCAAGTTCGACGAGATCCGCGCGCTCTTCCCGATCCCGTCGCTGACGATGCACTTCGTGCTGCGGGCCGATGCCGGCGTGAAGAGCTTCGCCGATCTCGAAGGCAAGACCATGCTCATCGGCAAGGGGTCCTTCGGTGCGCGCGAGGGCGCGAAATACCTGAAGCTCTTCGGCCTGGAGGGCAAGGTCGAACTGGCCAATGTCGAGCTCAACGCCGCGGTCAACGCGCTCAAGAACAAGCAGATCGACGGCTTCGTGACCGCCGGGTCCTGGCCGGCGCCGAACGTCATCGAGGCGGCCGCCAGCACCGGCGTCACGCTGCTCTCGCTCGACGACGAACAGATCGCCCAGACCAAGCGTACCCGGCTCGTCATCCCCGGCGGCACCTATGCCGGCGTCGACAGCGACACGGTGACCACGTCGCTTCCCGTCGTGGCCTATACCACCACCGCCATGGACGACGACACCGCCTACGCCCTGACCAAGACCTACTGGGACCAGAAGAAGGCCATGGGCGGCGACAATGCCTGGTGGAACGGCGTGTCCGAGGCGCTGCTGGAGAACATCACCGGAAAGATCCATCCCGGCGCCCTCAAGTATTACGAAGAAGCCGGCGTCACGGTGCCCGACACGGCACGCTGAGCTTCCGCACGCAGCGGGGCGTACGCGGGCCCGGCCCGCGTACGCCGTCATCAGTGCGGGTGAGGCATATGGCAGGCTTGGCGGATCGTTATCATGGTCGGTGACCTGCGCATGAGGGCCGGATGACGGAAGAGCGGTCTGGCACGCCGGAGCGTGCTGCGGACAAACTGGCCACGCCCTGGCGTCTGGGGTTCGCGCTTCTGGGCGCGGTCTCCATCGCGTTCCACATCGGACTGATCTTTTCCGGCCTGGTGCCCAATCTCGTTGCCCGGCCTCTGCACATGGCCCTGGCGCTGCCGTGGATCTTCGTGCTCGCGGCAGACACACGCGGCCTGCGCATATCCGGCCTGGCGCTCGCCGTTCTCGGGACGGCGGCCTGTCTTTACATCGTCGCCAACGAGTCGGCGCTCGGCGACCAGTACGGGGCGCTCAGCGGCTGGTTCCAGTACGCGGTCGCGGCCGTCCTGCTGGTCTGCGTGCTCGAAATGGCGCGGCGTGCCATCGGGTGGCCGCTGCCCCTGGTGGCCGCTCTCGCGCTCGCCTACGGCCTGTTCGGCGAACACCTGCCGGGGGAATTCGGGCACCCGGGGCTGCCGGCCGCGAGTTTCCTCGGCACCCTCGTCATCGCCGAAGGCGGCATCTGGGGGTCTCTCACCGGCATCTCGGTCGGCATCGTCTCGATCTTCGTCATCATGGGTGCGGTGCTCAATGCCGGCGAGGCGGGCCAGGGATTCATGAACCTGGCCGCCGCCGCCGCGGGCCGGCTCAAGGGCGGCGCGGCGAAGGTTTCCGTGCTGTCGTCGGCGCTCTTCGGGTCGATATCCGGGTCGGCGTCGGCGAACGTGGCGTCGACCGGCGCGGTGACCCTGCCGGCCATGCGGCGGCTCGGTTATCCGGGTGCGCTGGCCGGCGCGGTCGAGGCCGTGGCTTCGTCCGGCGGACAGATCATGCCGCCGCTCATGGGCGCGGGCGCCTTCGTCATGGTCGAGCTCACCGGCGTTCCCTATACCGGGATCATGGCGGCGGCCTTCCTGCCGGCGGTGCTCTATTTCACGACCGTCTGGATGGGCATCAATGCCTATGCGCGGCGCCACGACCTGCGCGGTCTCGCGGCCAAGGACCAGCCGGGCGCGCGGGAAGTCTTCGTCACGTCGCTCTTCTTCGCGGTGCCGTTCGCGGTTCTGCTGGAGCGCATGTTCGTCGGCGGGTATACGCCGCAATACGCCGCCTGCGTCGCCATCCTCGCCGCCGCCATCCTCCTGCCCGTGGATGCAAGGCTCAGTTTTTCGGCGCGGCGTACCCTGTCGCGTCTCGAGGAGGCGGCGCTCGGCGCGGGCCGGCAGATCGCGACGATCGCGGCCATCATCCTGTGCGCGAGCATCGTCATCGGGGTTCTCGGCCAGACCGGACTCGGCGTGAAGATCACCTCGGTCATCCTGTCGGTTTCCGGCGATGCGCTGTGGCCGGCGCTGCTGCTGACGGCCTTCGCCTGCCTCGTGCTCGGCATGGAGGTGCCGACGACGGCGGCCTACGTCATCTGCGTGTCGGTGGCCGGACCGGCGCTGCAGCAGCTCGGGCTGCCGCCCCTGCTCGTCCATCTCTTCGTCTTCTGGTACGCGCTCTTGTCGACCATCACGCCGCCGGTCTGCGGGCCGGTCTTCATCGCCGCGGGAATGGTGGACGAGAACTGGCTGAAGGTCGCGGGCAACGCAATGGCGCTCGGGGTCGGTCTCTATCTGCTGCCGCTGGCGATGATCGCCGACCCGACCGTGATCGCCCTGGCCGAAGACCCGGCCGGGGCCCTCGTGGCCTTCCTGCGCATCGGTATCGGGCTTGCCGCGATCTCCTACGGCCTCATCGCGCCGCTGGGAACCATTTTCCGCGCCGGCCTGATCGCCGCGGGCGCGGCGGTGCTTTTCGTCCTGCCGACCGTGATTTCGGTCTGAGAAGGAATGTCCGCGTTGTCGGCCGGCTGCCGAGCCGATAGCATCGCCGCGACAATCGGCAGTGCCCAGGCGAAATGATCTTCCAGAGTCCCATATCCGCCCTCGCGTCACGGACACGCCGGATCCTGCGGCGGGAGCGGCGGAGAATCCGGCCGCTCATCCCGTGGTGGCGCCACAACCGGCCGGACAAGAACGCCTGCAACGTGGACACCATGCTGCGGCTGGCGCTTCTCTACCGGATCACCGGTCTCGACCGCGAGGCCTTCCGCGAACTCGTCGACAAGAACACGAGCGTGAGGCGCTTCTTCACGCGCGACCTCGATCACGAGCATCTTTACAGCGGGATCGCCGTGCTCGACGATTTCATCGCCAATCCGCTGGCCGAAGTCGTGCTCGGCGTGTCTCTGCTGGGCGACCGCAAGATCAAGAAACTCGGTGCGAAGATTCGTGGCCAGCTCGGGCTTCCGCGCCGCGAACCGAATGCGTCGAGAGAGCTGCGCATCTCCGCCAGGTGCCTGGAGGAAGCCACGCGCTATCCGCGGGACGGTCTCGCCGTGCGGGTCACGCGGACCTGGTTCCGGGCGGCGCTCACCATCGCGGTCGTCATGGTCGTCGCCGGGCTCTACATCAACAGCCGGTTGCCGGACATCAACCAGATCCGCGACCTTGTCGGCCGTCCCAGCCTCGAGGTGAGCGTCTCGGACGACGGCAAGTACAGCTTCACAAGCCCGGTCTTTCCGATTCCCGTGCGGTACGAGGATGTGCCGCCCAACATCATCGAGATGCTGGTGATGAGCGAGGACCGGCGGTTCTGGTATCACCCGGGCGTGGACCCGGTCGGAGCGCTCAAGGCGCTCTACCACAATCTGCGCAACCTGACCAACGGCCGGTCCATCGGGCCCGGCGGCAGCACGATTACGCAGCAGCTCGCCCGCAACCTCTTCCTGACGGGCGACAAGACCATCATGCGCAAGATCAGGGAGCTGGTCCTGGCCTTCAAGCTCGAATTTTCGCTGACCAAGAAGGAAATCCTCGAGCTCTACCTGAACCGGGTCTATTTCGGACGTGGCAATTACGGGATCGAGCAGGCCTCGCGCGCCTATTTCGGCGTGCGCGCTAAACATCTCAATCTCTACCAGGCCGCCATGCTCGTCGGCGCCCTGCCCAACCCGGGCCGCTGGAACCCGGATCGGCCGAAGGCCGCGCACCGGCGCGCCTTCATCGTGCTCGACATGCTGGTGCGGCGGGGCGAACTGCGGGCCTCGGAGCGCAATGCCCTGGTGCGGCGCTGGCGGGGCAAGCGCGGGCAGGGGCTGAAGACCGGCGACCGCATCATCCGCAAGATCCAGTACCAGTTCTACCGCGACTGGCTGGCGGGGAGCGGCGTCCACCGGCTAGGCCTGAAGCCCGGAGGGCGCTACCGGATCCTGCTGACGCTCGATCCGTTGATCCAGTTCTACGCCCAGCACGCCGCCCAGCGGATGCACGCCGAGGCGCGCAAGCGCAATGCCGGACAGCTCGCCATCCTGGTCATGTCGCCCGACGGCGCGGTGCGCGCCATGATGGGGAGCACCGACTATCGCCGCAACCAGTTCAACCGCGTCACCCAGGCCAGGCGCCAGCCGGCGTCCGCCTTCAAGCCGTTCGTCTATATCGCCGCGCTGGAGGCGGGCTGGCAGCCGCACTCGGTCATCGACGACCGGCCGGTCTCGATCGAGGGGCGGCCTTATCCGCGCAACTTCGACAACCGATACGCGGGCAGCCTCACGCTTACGGATGCCCTGGCGCGGTCGAGCAACGCCGCGGCGGTGCAGCTGGCGCTCAAGGTCGGTCCGCGGCGCATAGAGGAACTGACCGAACGGCTCGGCATGAGGATCGACCTGCCCCGCAAGCTGAGCATGGCGCTGGGGGCCGGCGAAACCACCATGCTCGATCTCGCCCGCGCCTACGCGGTGCTGCCCAATGGCGGGCGCAGCATGGAGCCCTACGGCATCCTCGCCGCCCAGCAACTCGACGGGCGCGTGGTCTACTGGCGGCGGCCGCCGGACAGCCGTCAGGTGCTCGACGAGGGGCTGGTGAAAACCGTCAACCGCATGCTGCGGGAAGTGCTGCGCACCGGCACGGGCAAGCAGGCCGCCTTCGTGCGCGACGCGGCGGGAAAGACCGGTACAAGCAACGAGTTCCGCGATGCCTGGTTCGTCGGTTACACGACCGATCTGGTCTGCGCCCTGTGGCTCGGCAATGACGACAACAAGGCGATGCAGAGTGTCACCGGTGGCGGGTTGCCGGCGCGGACCTGGAACAATCTCATGTCCAACATCTACTTCGACCAGCCGCCGGGTTCGATGCCGGGGCTGTAATGCGAAGATAGACCGCGCGAGGTCGCTGCGCGCGGATGACGCAAGGGGAATCAGCGGTTAGTCTTGTCGCCGTAAAAGCGCCCCATGGTGATGCGGGTCACACGGGCCATCGCGAAGAAGACTTAGATTCGACAGGGTATCGGAGACGTGAAACGGAACGGGAAGACGATGAAAAACAGGCTCTTGGGCTGCCTGGCGGTGCTGGGCGTGGCCGGCGTGCTTGCTCCGGCTTCGGCGATGGCGGATTGCCGGGCGATCTATGACGAGGTGCAGGCCGCCGGAAACGCCGCCAGTCTCGCGGTCCTGAAGGACTATTATGACCGGTCGCTCCACACGGCCGACTGCGACGACGCATTCCGGGCGGCCCTCGGCCGGAAGGTTTCGGGACGCATCGTGGCCGGCATCGAGAAGGCCCTGGCCGGCGGGGCATCGGCCGCGAGCCAGAAGGGACAACTTGAGGAAAGTCTCGTCTATTTCCGAAACTGGCAGGTGCTCGCCATGCTGGGCGACATCGAGGCCGAGGTGCGGGACAATGTTGCGGCGACGACGCGCTACCAGGACGCGCTCAACGTGATCGACGACGACCGGCTGACCCCCAATCCGCCACCCGCGGCGGTGATCCGGAAGATCTTCAAGAAGGCGGAGACCCAGCGTCTGCTCGCGCCGACCTACGTGCGGGCGCCGCGCAACCGCGCCGGCGCGCCGACCGGCCTCGGTGCGTGCCGGACCCGGGGATTCGTCGTCAAGAAGGTGGCGGTTCCGATCACCTTCAAGTTCGACTCGGTCGAGTTCGACGCCAAGGGCGTGCCGGCAGCAAAGGACCTGATCGAACAGCTCAGGTCATGCGGCTCGCCGAAAGTGACGCTGGTCGGGCATACGGATGCAAGCGGCGAGGCGGGCTACAACCTCAGCCTTTCCCAGAAGCGAGCGGCCGCCGTCCGCGACTACCTGAAGTCGGCCGGTTACAGCGGGCAGATCGCCGTCCAGGGCCGAGGCGAGAACGAACCCTTCAGCCCCGATGACCCCAAGGCCTACGGCCAGGACGAGCGGGACCGGATGAACAGGCGGGTGGAGCTGCTGAAATGAAGATGCGTTTCCTGCTGGCGGCGTTGGTCTGCGCCTGTCTGTCCGCCGTGCGTCCCTCGGCCGCGGATACATACGGGCTCGTGGTCGGCATCGACGACTATGCCAACCTTCCCAAGCTCGGCGGCGCGGTCAACGACGCGCGCGACATCGAAGCCGCCCTGCGGCAGGCCGGCGCGCGGAAAATCCACACGTTCATCGACCGCGAGGCGACGCGCGACGCGATCCTCGGGGCCTGGAAGGACATCGTCTCGCAGGCCCGCGCGGGCGACACGGTGGTCTTTTCCTATGCCGGGCACGGCGGCCAGGAACCGGAGCGGATCCCGGGCAGTGAGAAGGACGGACGCGACGAGGTCTTCCAGCTCGCCGGGTTCTCGACGGCGCCCGGCGGCAACCGGGAACGCATCATCGACGACGAGATCAACGCGATGTTCGCCGCAGCGCGTCACCTGAAGATCGTGTTCGTGGCGGATTCCTGCCATTCCGGCACGATGACGCGGAGTTTCGATCCCCGGGCAGGCGCGCTCAAGACCCGCCTTGGCGGCTACGGGGAGATCGTCGACGACGGTCTTCCGCCGCCCGATCCCGACGCCGCACAGATCGACCCCGAACTTCTGGACAACGTCATATTCTTCGGGGCGGTGCAGGACCACGAACTCGCGCTGGAGCTTTCCATAGACGGCCAGTCGCGCGGCGCCCTGTCCTGGGCTTTCGCCCGGGCGATCCGCGGCGGTGCGGACGGGGACGGCGACAGTGTCGTCAACACGCGCGAGCTCGAGCGCTACCTGGTGGAGAACGTGCGCTCGGTGTCCGAAGGCCGGCAGTTCCCGCAAATGGCGCCGCGCGGCAGGCCGACGGAAATCGCCCTGCGGATCGAGGTGGGCACGCCGCCGCAAAGCCCCGAGCAGGTCGGGCTCCACATTGTCGGCGTACGGGATCCGAGCGGCCTCGTCGGTGCGCTGCAGGATGTCCGCCCGGCACGGGCCGGCAAGGCGGACCTCGTCTGGGACCGTCCGTCGGGCGAGATCGTCAACGCCACCGGGGATATCGTGGCCCGCATTGGCCCGAATGCCGGGCCGGCCGCCGTGCAGCCCATCGTCGACAAGTGGCTTCTGCTGCGCATGGTCCAGGACCTGGGGGCCTCGCGGCCGCTCGACCTGCGCCTGTGGCCGGACCATGGCGTGCACCAGTCCGGCGCGCACGTGGCCATCGAGATGCGCAACCACACCAACGACAACCTGACGTTCTTCAACCTGGGCGTGGACGGGACCGTGCAGTTCCTCATCCCCTGGCCGTCCTCGGGCAATCCGATCTACCATGGCCGCGTCAGGCCCGGCGAAGCCTTCCGGTTTCCCTTCTGCGTGAGCGCGCCTTTCGGGGCGGACCATGCCATCGCCCTGGTCACGCCGGACGGCACGGCGCGGCTCAACAGGCGCCTGCGGGAACTCGACGGCAGCAAGAACGCGCGCACCCTGCGCAGGGAGCTTCGCAGCCTCCTGCAAGGGGTCCGGGCCCAGGTCGGCACGATCGGCCTGTTCACCACCCGCGGAGGAAACCGGTCATGCTGAACTCGTGGCGGACATCGCTCGCGGTGATCGCGGGGCTGGTCGTTTCCCAGGCCGTGGCGGGCGAGGCCCTGGCCGCGAAGCGCGCCCTGCTGGTCGGCATCGGCAAGTACATGCACCTGAACGACCTGCAGGGGCCGGATGTGGATATCCGCAATTTCGAGAAGTTTCTGATCGAACGGGAAGGGTTCGCCAGCGACGAGATCTCCATCTTGCAGAACGAGAGGGCGACGCGGGCCAACATCCTGACGGCGCTCGAGCACTGGCTGGTGGGTTCCACCAAGCCGGGAGACAAGGTGGTCTTCTATTATTCCGGCCATGGCGGGCAGGTGAGGGACACCGACGGTGACGAACAGGACGGTCTCGACGAGACGCTCGCCCCGTTCGATACCGACGAGAACCAGGGAAACCAGATCACCGACGACGAATTTTCCGCGGTTCTGGCCAGACTGTCCGACCGGGACGTGACGGTGATCTTCGACTCCTGCCACTCGGGCACGATTTCACGGGGCAGCGCGCCGGCGTCCGGCGGCGAATTCAGCCCGCGGACCTATTTCCCGACCTTCGGCACGCGCGGCGAGGGCGACGTGGCGGCGCACCGCAAGGAAGAGAGTTTCGTTCCGGCGGGGGCGGGCCTGCGCATCTGGTCGGCCGCGTCGGCGAACCAGTATGCCTGGGGCAATGCCAATGGCGGGATCTTCACCAATTTCTTTCTCGAAGGGGCCGGCCGCGGTCTCGCCGACCGGAACGGCAATGGCGTGATCACCAACGCCGAGATGCTCGCCTTCCTTCGGGCCCGGACGAAGGACTGGTGCGACCGGTACGCCGGATGCACGCTCGGCTTCACGCCGACGCTCGAAGCGGACGCAAGCGAGATGGGCTCGCGCATATCGGTCGGCACGCCGCCGGGGGGCGGGTTTCCAAGCCAGCCGGTGAAGCCGGTCAAGCCGGTTACGCAAACCGCGCCGGTCAAGCCCGTCGCGCCGCCTGAGCCGACGGATCTCGTCGTCGCCGACAACAGTGCGGATATCAGCATCGAGATCGTGGCGAAGTCGCCGTTGCGGGTGGGCGACGAGGTGAAGTTCAGGGTGACGTCGAAACGCAAGGGCTGGCTGATCCTCGTCGACGTCAACGCCCGGGGCGAGGTCACGCAACTCGTTCCCAACGACATCATGAAGGCGAACGGGAAATGGAACGAGATCTCCGCGGGACGGCCGGTCACGCTGCCGGATGCCTATTACGGGTTCTCGGTCTCCGCCTCCGGGCCGGCGGGCAAGGGAACGCTGCTTGCCATCGTGACCGAGGATCCGGTGGATGTGACGCCGCTGCTGGAGCAGAATGGTGCATTCGATCCGGTCAAGGATCCCAGGGCCTACCTGTCGGAGCTTGTCTTCGAACTGACGCGGACCTGGACCCAGGCACGGATCAACCGGGGGCCGGTCTGGTCGCGGGCGGTCCTCGAATACGAGATCAGGCCGTGACGCAGGTCACAGGGATCGCGCCGGTTCGTGGTTATATAAGATGAGACGGGGCGCCATGTGGCGTTCCCCGGGAAAAAGGGAAATCCAGGGTGCCGGTCAGCGACCGGCGGAAACGCAGGAGACGAGCTAATGACCAAATTCACCACCACCAGGCACTGCAGGCATGCCCTCTTCGGACTTGGCGCACTGACCGCCTGCGCTTTCGCGTTCGGCGGAACGCCGGTTCTCGCCGAGGGGGATCTCTCGGAGGCGCAGCGCCAGATCTCGGTCGTCGAGACGCCCAAATCGGAGCTCTCGGTGGATGGCTGGGTCGACCGCAAGAGCGGCAAGTACCAGATGGGCGACACCGTCGAGGTCTATGTCAGGACCAGCAAGGACGCCTACGTCACCGTGTTCAACGTCGACGCCAAGGGCAAGACGACGATGATCTTCCCCAACGAGTTCGCCAAGGACAACATGGTCAAGGCCGACAAGGTGATGACGATCCCGGCCAAGGACGCCAAGTTCCAGCTCAAGGTGGGCGGACCTGAAGGCACCAACCTGATCAAGGTCCTGGCCAGCACGAAGAAGAAGTCCTTCGAGGACGCCATCGTTTTCGCCTTCAACAACGGGTTCGGCTCCTACGAAGGCAAGCCGGAGAAACTCGCCGCCGAGCTGCGTTCGGTGATCGCCGAACCGGCCAAGGACATGGAATGGGCGAGCGAGGACATTTCCTTCGTCGTCGAGAAGAAGTGAGCCGGAGTATTTTTCCGATGAACACACACCGACACGTGTTCAGGGTCCTGTCGGTGGCGGTCCTTCTCTGCACGGCGGTCTCGCATGGCGGGTCCGCGGCGGAGAAGGTCCGCATGCGCACCATGGTCCCCCAGGACGTCACCGCGGATGAACTGGTCCGGTCGCTTACACCGGTCGGGGTCGGCACGGATACGGAGGTCAGCGTCGCCGCCCCGGTGACCTTCGCCTTCAACAGCGCCGAACTCACGGAAGATGCGAGCAAACTGCTCGATACCATCTCGTCCGCGCTCAAGACCTCCGAACTCGCCGCCTACAGGTTCCTGGTGGAGGGGCACACCGACGCGAAGGGTTCGGACGCCTACAATCTTTCGCTGTCGAAGAAGCGCGCGGAGGCCGTCTTCGCCTACCTCGTCAAGTCGGGCATAGCAAAGACCCGGCTCACGGCCGTGGGATATGGCGAGCAGCGTCTCCTTGAAGGGGAGAAACCCGACGCGGACGCCAACCGTCGCGTCGAAGTCGTGCGGATCGCCAAGGAATAGTGACCGGTGGTCTAGCGCCCGGGCAGCCGGATCTTCGCCTGTTCGAGCAGTGCGTCGCGTCTGGCGGCGGTGCTCTCCTCGGATGCGACGGCCGCGAACGTGTCGTACCACACGCCTTTCGCGGCGAGGGTCTCGAGGTCCGGTGACGACGTGCCCGCCAGCGATTCCGCCGCGCGGTATTCGATCAGGCTGGCGGCTGATTCGGGGAAGGAATCCCCGGTCGCCTGGAGGCTGATCGACCACTCGTAGACCTTTTCGGGGGTCAGTCTCAGCCCGAGATCGGCCAGCGACCAGCCATGGAAGCCCTTTTTCAGGTCGACCTGGCGGGTCAGTTCGAGCAGCGGACGGTCGGCGCCGCGCGCCCGCAGGGCGAGGCTGAGCTGCCCGACCGTGTCGCGGGCAAGCCACCAGTAGAGAACGGGCGACCGCGTGGCCGTCATTCCGCCGCCCTTCGGCGCCACGGCGACCACGAGCGCTTCCGGATCAAGGGTGCTCCGCGTGCCGGCGCCGACCCGGTTGCCCGGTGCTCCGAAAACAGGGGGTACGAAGACGATCTCGTTTTCGGCGACGGTCTGTGCTTTCGCCTGACCGGCGGGCGCGGCAAGCGCTGCCGCGATACACAGGAGAACCCCGGCGACCGTCCTGGTCAGGCCGTGCGGGAAACGACGAACATCTGTCTCGATCATCTCAGTTTTCCACAGGTTGGCGTTGCGTTGCCGAAGCCTCCGCTTCGAGACGATAGATCCCGAGCGGTTCGTGGGCGCCGCGCAGGGCGACGGATCCCTTGGCCACGAGAACATATTCGTCCATGACATATCGCGCGGCCGTTTCGCTGACAAGGATGCGGCAATCGAGACGGTTGCCCTCGTCATCCAGGGCGATCTCCGGGTCGTCCTTTCCGTAGCCCTCGAGCCGGGCGGCGAGATTGGCGGCCTGGCCAATGACCGTGTACTGCATGCGGGCCGACGACCCCACATTGCCCGCCGAGACGGGGCCCGTGTGGATGCCGATCCGGCATTCGGTGTGCGGCAGGCCGTTCAGGTTCCCGGGCCGGTTGAGGACGGCCAGCCTGCGGCGCATGGAGCGCGCCGTCTCGAGGGCACGGCGGACGTCGGCGGCGATCTCTTCCTCCGACAAGCGCGGCACCGGCACCCCGTAGATGGCCATCAGTCCGTCCCCGGTGAACTTGTCGATGACGCCGTCGTTCTCCACCACGGCGTCCGACATCTGGTCGAGAAAACGGCTGACCCATTCAACGAGCCGTTCAGGGTCGAGTTCGTCGGCCCGGCTGGTGGACCCGGCAAGGTCGACAAAAAGGACGGTCGCCGTCAGCCGGACGGGACGGGGCCGGTGGCCGTCGAGGATGTCGGCCCTGTGCGCCCAGAGGTCCTCGGCGACGGCCGGGGATATCTGGTTGACCAGAAGTCCGGCAAGGGCGATGCGGCGCCGTCGTTCATGCCACTCGCGCCAGGCGACCGTCAGCCCGCCACCGACCATCCAGGCGAACAGCATCGCCGTGACGGGCAACCATATGTCGCGGATGAAGAACAGGTAGGCGGCCGCACAGACCACCGCGCCGCCGGCAAGGCCGGCCACCACCTGCAGCACCGGCCATGTGCGCAGCCTGAACAGGATCGCCGCGCCGAAGGCGACGACGACGAGAAGCGTGAACTCGGCCCAGCGCGGCAGTTCCGCCGCGAGGGACGATGCGCCGAGGGCGGCCCGTATGATCTGGTCGGCGGCGATGGCATGGACAAAGACCCCGAACAGCGGCTTGAGATCCGGCGATGCGACGAGCGGCGTCGTGATCAGGTCCTCCGTCGCACGGCTGACGCTGCCGATGAAGACGGCCCGGCCGTCGAGCACCCTGGCGCCGGCCTCGCCCGCCAGCAGGTCCCCGGCCCCGACCGTCGGGATGTCGGTCATGTTGCGCCGGAAGTCGACGAGGAACTGGAAGCCGCGGGTGTCCGCGCTCTGGTAGCCGCCAAAATCCGGGGGCAGGGGTTCGAACACGGCCTCCCCGAGCTTCATGGCGTTGGGCCGTTCCGCGATGCCCGCCGGTGAAATGGCCCTTGCGTGCAGCCAGAGGCGCGCCGACTGCATGGCCAGCCCGGCGGCCACGCCCGTCTCGCCCTGCAGGTAGAGCGCCCCGCGGCGCAGAGTCCCGTCGGGATCGAGCGGCATGTCGGTCACGCCCGTGCGGTGGGGCGTTGGAATGGCCGGCGGCGGCGCCACGCCGCCGTGGCCCTGCGTCGGGAACCGCCATCCACCGACAAGTTCGGGGACCGACCGGAAGGTTTCGGCCAGGAGTTGCGTGCCCGGCGGCACGGGGACGTCGCGATAGACGTCGAGCGCCACGACCGCCGCGCCGTGCCGGCGTGCCGCGAGGATGAGGTCGTTGAGGACCGCGTCGGGAAGCGGGGAGCCGCGGGCATCGAGGAAGGCGTCGTCGAGCGTGATCACCGCCGTATGGGGTGCGCGGTCGAGTTTGCCTGCGCGCTGGCGGACCATGATGTCGTAGGCGACGAGTTCGAGTCGCTCGATCCAGCCGGTTTCGCGCAGCAGTCCGACCGTGCCGGCGGAAAGCAGCGCAATGACGAGAATCAGGGCCAGCCCGACCGCCTCGCCGCCGGGCATGGCCCGTGGCCCTCGCTGGCGCGGCGCCATCAGTCGTCTCCGGCCGCCAGGTCTTCCAGCGCGTCGCGGTCGAGCAGGGTGATCCAGCCGTCGTCCATCTCGATCAGGCCGGACTTGACCCAGGCACGAAGCTGCCGGTTGACCGTTTCGCGGCGGGCTTGGAGCATCGCCCCCAGTTCTGTCTGGCTGAGCTGAAGGCCGATCCGCGTGGCATCCTGTGTCTCGTCCACGGGTTTCCCGTAGTGGTCGGCGAAGGCCACGAGCTTGCGCGCGAGCCTCGTGTGAAGCTCGTGAAAGGCCACGTCCTCGATCTGGTCGGTGGTGTTGCGGATGCGCTGGCAGAGCACCGTCATCAGGCTGATCGCGATTTTCGGGTTTTCCTCCAGGAAGGGAAGGAAATGGCGGCGCTCGAGAATGAGATAGGCGGTGTCCTCGAGGGCGCGCGCGTCCGCCGTGCGGGGTTCCTCGTCGAGAAAGGCGATTTCGCCGAAGACCTCACCGGGATTGATGATGTTGAAGACGATCTCGCGGTTGTCCGTGCCCCGGGAGCCGATGACGACACGGCCGGAAATGACGACGATCATGCTGTCGCCCGCGTCGCCCTTGCGGAAGATATAGTCGCCGTCATCCGCCGACGCGATGCGTGAATGGCGGGCGAGGCGCTCCAGGTCCCAGTCGCGCAGGTGGCAGAGCAGGAAATGGTTGCGCAGCAGCGTTTTCCGGTCTTCCAGCGATAGCGACGACATCGTCCCCCCCGTCAGCTTCCTGTTCGCATGGGTGCGTTCCGCGGGCCAGCATACAGCAATGCGCGGATCGGGGCCGCGTCAATCGGGCGGTGGCGTCTCAGAAGGCGTTGTCGTTCCGCGCCACCAGCGAAACCGGCGTCATCGCCAGGATGTAGATGTCGAACAGGATCGACCAGCGGTCGATGTACTCGAGGTCGTATTTCACGCGGTTGGCGATCTTGTCGGCGGTGTCGGTTTCGCCGCGCCAGCCGTTGATCTGGGCCCAGCCGGTTATGCCGGGCTTGATCTTGTGGCGCGCGAAGTAGCCCTCGACGACCTCCTCGTAGAGCTGGTTCTCGGCCTTCGCCTGGGTGGCATGGGGCCGTGGGCCGACGAGCGACAGTTCCCCCTTGAGCACGTTGAACAGTTGCGGGAGTTCGTCGAGGCTTGTCTTGCGGATGAAACGCCCGACCCGCGTGACCCGGGGGTCGTCCCTTGTGACCAGGCGGGTCGCGTTGGCGTCGCACCGGTCGGTGTACATGGAGCGGAACTTGTAGACCTCGATCAGCTCGTTGTTGAAGCCATAGCGCTTCTGGCGAAAGATCACGGGACCCTTCGACTCGAGCCGGATCGCGACCGCCGTCGCGATCATGACCGGCGCGAAGACCACGATGCACATCGCTGCGACGACGCGGTCGAAGGCCGTCTTCACGAAGGCCGCCCAGCTTTCCAGCGGCCGGTTGAAGACCGACAGGAGGGGAAGCTGCCCGAGATAGGAATAGGAGCCCGGCGCGAGGCGCAGCTTGCTCGTATGGCCGGCGATCCGGATATCGACCGGCAGGACCCAGAGCGTCTTGAGCATCTGCAGCAGGCGCGACTCCGCCTTGGGCGGAATGGTCACGATGATGTGGTCGATGCGGTCCTGGCGGGTATGTTCGGCGAGGTCGGTGATCGAGCCGATCTTGCGATAGCCGGGGATCGCCACCGTGCGGTCGGGATCGTTGCGGTCGTCGTATAACCCGACGATCTCGAAACTGTTGTCGGCCGTCTGCCGGAGAAGGTCGACGGCCTCTGCGGCGTGGGTGTCGCTGCCCACTATGGCGATGCGCTGGCGGAAACAGCCCGCCCGGGCCCGCGCCGCGACCCATCCGGCGAGCGGCAGGCGGACGGCGGCAAAATAGACGAACGACGTCAGCAGCCAGAGCCTGAGCCATGAAGCGTCGACGGGAAAGAGAAGCCGGTCGACATAGTGGTACATGATGAAGCCGGTGATCGCGGCAACCGACCAGGACGCCAGCACGGAGGTCGCCGGCTGCGAGAGCCCGCGAATGGTGTAGAGCCACGCGCTGCGCAGTCCGAACAGCACGAGATAGGCCATGAAGGGCACGGTGAAGGCGATGACGGTCAGGCGGTACGGGTCCCGGTGAACGCCGAGAAGGATGAACAGTGCGAAGCCGGTGACGTTGATGAAGCCGAAATCGGCGAGCTTCACGAGCCGCTGGATGATCACGGGCGCGATCTGTCTTTCGCGTGTCTGTTCCAGCCGCCCTATCTGTTCTGTCAACGCCACGACGTGATCCCGAATCCCGAGTGTTTGCCTGCCGGACCGGCAGGTTCCCGCAGGTCCGGCGGGGCGATCCGACGGTTCCGTTGCTAGCAGAAAAAGCTTAATGCGCGATTGATGTTAGGTGGCGTGAGGAAGGCTTCAGGAGGCAAGCGAACTGCCGATGGCGAGGATGCAGGCGCGGGTCAGCATCTTGTTGCGATCGTCCACGGGCGCGTTCTGGCTGGCGAACTTGGCCGCGACCGTGCGTGTCGCAGGATCGACAAACAGCGTCTGGCCGTGAATGCCGCTGCAGAAAAACAATGGCCTTTCGCCCGCTGCGACGTACCACTGGCTGCGGTAGCGCATGTCGAGTTCGGGATAGCTGTCGGCGAAGTTGCCCTTTGCCCAGGCGTCCGGGTCGCCACCTTCGACCAGGTCCCGGATCCAGGCCGCCGAAACGATCTGCCGGCCGCCGCACGTCCCCCCGTCGAGCAAAAGTTGCCCGATGCGCGCGAGGTCGCGCAGGCACATGGAGATGCCGCCGGCCGTCCGCGGCGCGCCGAGGGGATCGAGCGTGACGGAGGCCGGCCGTTCCGCGCCGAGGGGGATCCACAGACGCTCCGACATGAGATCCGCGAACCGCATGCCGGCGGCCCGTTCGACGATCCATCCCAGCAGGTCCGAATTGGGCGATATGTACCGGAACGCACCGCCATGGGCGTCCCGCGTTTCGTTCATGCCGGAGAGAAAGGACCGCAGATCACCGGTCACGGGCGGGTTCCAGCCCGTCGCGCGCCTGTAGCAGATGATCGCCCCGTCGGTGGCCAGGTAGTCCTCGTCGAAAGCGACGCCGGTGCGCATGTCGAGTACGTGGCGGATGCGCGCGCCGTCCCACGCGGTGCCGGAAAGCTCCGGCAGGATGTCTGTCACAAGGGCACCCGGGTCCAGGCGGCCCTCGTCCTGGAGAATGCCGGCGAGGAGCCCTGTGACCGACTTGGAGACCGACATCAGGATGTGTTGCGCGCCGGCGTCCATTCCGTTGCGGTAGCGCTCGTAGACGAGGCGTCCGTCGTGAAGCACGAGAAAACCGTCCGTATCCGTAGCGCCGATCATGTCGGCGACGGTGACGGTGCCTCCCCCGGGCAGAGGGGCTTCGAGGGCGTCGAGGTCCTGCGGGGATTCCGGCAGCGGCGGCGAAACGGCGGCATTGGCGATTGCGGCTGTCGGGATCAGTTCGCGGACATTGTGAAAGGCCCAGGCGCTGTGCGGACTTGTCCGCCAGTTGGCGAGCGTCACGTCTTCGCGGCGGACCGCCGGACGCGGGCGTGGGGCGTCGGACGAGGGCATCGCAAACTCCTTCGGTTCGCCGTGGAGAAAACACCGTCGCCTGCCGGAGAGCAAGCCCCCGTGTCCGCGCGGGGGCGTGAAGCGCCTCAGTCGGTTCCGGGCGCCGTGACCGTCTTGCCCGCGACGGCGCGCGGCAACCTTGGGCGGACGAGCGCGGTCCCGGCAACGGTCAGGGCAAGTGCAGCCCATATCCAGACCGAATGCTGTTCGCCGAAGATCAGCATGCCCCAGCCGACCCCGGCCAGGGTGACGACATAGGCCGTCTGGCTGGCGAACACGGGCCCAGAACGGGCGATGACGAAGAGCAGGACCGTGTAGGCGAGGCCGCTGATGATCCCCGTGCCGGTGGCCGCCCACTGCACAGGACCCCAGTCCCCGGCAACCGGCAGGGCTGTGCCGGTCAGCAGGGCGGCGGGCAAGAGCACGACCACCGCGCCGAACTGGCGTCCGAAGCTGAGCGTGTAGGACTTCAGGCCAGCCGGCCTGAAGCCGCCCGCATAGACGTTTTCCACCGACATGCTGATGCTGGCCAGGAGCGTCAGGGCTACCCAGCCGGCAAGTCCGGGCCCGGGCAGGGCGGAGTCGGGCAGGATGATGAGCAGCATGGCGGCAAGCCCGATGACGACGCCGGCCAGGCGCCGCAGGTCGGCCTCTTCGACCTTGAGGAGGACCGACAGCAGATAGGTGAATAGCGGCATGCTCGCGAAGGCGATCGCGACGATGCCCGCCGGCAGATGCAGTGCGGCCCAGAACAGCGACATGGCGGGAAAGGAGACGCCGACGACACCGCAGATCAGGCTGAAGCGGATGTAGTCGGCACGCAGGACGGGCGGCCGCCGCGCAATCAATGTGATCGCGAGGAGGAGGAGCGAACTGACGCTCACCTGCCAGAGGGCCAACCCGACGGGGTGGCCGCCATTGAGCGCGCCGATCTTGGACAGCGACACCGCAAGCCCCCAGCCGACGCCCATCGCGAGCAGAAGCGTGTAGGAAAAGGCGGAGTCGGAAGGCCGTTCCCGGCTGGCGTCGTCGACGGTCATGGGGGGATTGGGCGGCATGGTCCCGCGCAAGGCAATGGAATTCGCCCGCAGGCCGGTGCATTGCAGCCATGCGTTTCATGCATGGCTGGCATGCGTTCGTGAGTTCTGCGCAGGGCTTGCGAAAAGACTGTAGGCTGGCGGCCCAAAAGGAAGGACACAGGATTGGAACCCATCGTCTTTGCAGCCGTGCTGCTCGCCGCCGCGCTCCATGCCACCTGGAACGCTCTCGTGAAGGGGAGCGGCGACAAGCTGGTCAGCATGAGCGCCGTCGTGCTCGGCCATGCGCCTTTCGGCATCGCGGCGCTTGCCGTCACGCCGATGCCGGCGGCTGAAAGCTGGCCATACATCGCCGCGGGGGCCGGTCTTCACTTCGGCTACCAGATGTTCCTGATGGCGTCCTACCGCATCGGCGACCTCACGCAGGTCTACCCGATCGCGCGGGGCTCGGCGCCGATGATCGTGGCGGCCGTTTCCGCCGGCGCGCTCGGCGTTTCGCTGTCGTCGATGGAACTTGCCGCGGTCGCGTTCATCGGACTGGGGATCATGAGCCTGGTCTTCGTGCGGTCGGGGGCTGGCATGCAAAACACCCGGGCCGCCGTCACCGCGCTGGTGACCGGCTGCTTCATCGCCGGTTATTCGCTGGTCGACGGGCTGGGGGCGCGCGAAGCGGGAACGGCGGTCGGTTTCTACGGCTGGCTCACGCTGATCAACGCGCTTGCGCTTTGTGTGTTCGTGCTGGTGCGGCGGCCGGGGGTCTTCGTCGAGCTCGCGGCGCGGAACAAGAGCCTGTTCTTCGTGGGCGGCGGGCTTTCCTATGCCGCATACGCGATCGTCATCTGGGCCTTCACCCAGGCCCCGATCGCCCTGGTGACGGCGCTCAGGGAAACCAGCATCGTCTTCGCGCTCTTCATCGGCGTGTTCTTCCTGAAGGAAGGCCTCAACCTGATCAAGGTTGTGTCGACCATGATCACGCTCGGCGGGGTCGCGTTGTTGCGCCTTTCCCGCTAGGACGGCACGAGCGGCCGGACCTGTCGCAAATACCCCTTGCGGGCGTCGCATGAAGGCTTTTTCCGGCCGGCGCATTGCTGCACACTGTCGCGGTTCGCGTGAAGGAAAGCCGGAATTTTCATGACGTCCAACGATCCGCTGCTGCAACCCTATGAACTCAAGCACCTGACGCTGCGCAACCGGCTCATGTCGACGGCGCACGAGCCGGCCTATTCCGAGGACGGGATGCCGAAGGACCGTTACCGGCTCTATCACGTGGAAAAGGCGAAAGGTGGCATCGCCTTGACCATGACGGCGGGTTCGGCGGTCGTGTCGCGCGACAGCGCCCCGGCTTTCGGCAATCTGCTGGCCTATCGCGACGAAATCGTGCCGTGGCTGAAGCAACTTGCCGACGAATGCCACGACCATGGCAGCGCGGTGATGATCCAGCTCACGCATCTCGGCCGGCGGACGAATTGGAACAAGGCCGACTGGCTGCCGGTGCTGGCGCCGTCCATGGTGCGCGAACCCGCCCACCGGGCCTTCCCCAAGGTCATCGAGGACTGGGACATGGAGCGGGTCGTCGCGGACTATGCGTCGGCGGCGCAGCGCATGCAGGCGGCCGGTCTCGACGGCATCGAGATCGAGCTCTACGGACATCTGGCCGACCAGTTCTGGTCGCCGGCGACCAACCGGCGCGAAGACGACTATGGCGGCAGCCTCGACAACCGCATGCGTTTCTCCATGCTGGTGCTCGAGGCCATTCGCGAGGCCGTCGGGCCCGGCTTCATCGTCGGTGCGCGCATGGTGGCCGACGAAGACTGGGATATCGGGCTCAGCCGCGAAGACGGGGTGGAGATCGCCCGGCGGCTGGCGGCTTCGGGCATGGTCGATTTTCTCAACGTCATTCGCGGGCATGTCGACTCAGACGCCGCGCTCAGCGATGTCATTCCCGTCCAGGGCACGCCGTCAGCTCCGCATCTCGATTTCGCCGGCGAGGTGCGCGCGGCGACGAAGTTCCCGGTTTTCCATGCCGCCCGCATCAGCGACGTGGCGACGGCGCGGCACGCGATTGCCGAAGGCAAGCTCGACATGGTCGGCATGACGCGTCCCCATATCGCCGACCCGCACATCGTCAACAAGGTGGCGGCTGGCGAGGAACACCGGATCCGGCCCTGTGTCGGGGCGACCTATTGCCTCGACCGCATCTACGAGGGCCACGAGGCCCTGTGCGTGCACAACGCGGCGACGGGGCGCGAAGCGACCATGCCGCACGTGATCGCAAGGTCATCGGGGCCGCCAAGGCGCATCGTCATCGCGGGCGCCGGGCCGGCCGGACTGGAAGCGGCGAGGGTCGCCGGGGAACGCGGCCATGACGTGACCGTCCTGGAGGCCGCGCCGTCGGCCGGTGGCCAGGTGCGGCTGGCGGCGCAGAGCCCGCGCCGGCGCGAACTCATCGGCATTGTCGACTGGCGGGTGGAGGAGTGCGCCCGCCTCGGCGTGGAGATCAGGTACAACACCTATGCCGAGGCGCAGGACATCACGCCGCTCGATCCCGATGTCGTTCTCGTGGCCACGGGCGGGCTGCCGGAACCGTCCTTCTTCGGTCCGGGCGGCGAACTGGCCGTGACCTCCTGGGATATCCTGTCCGGCGACGTCGCGCCGGGCACGAACGTGCTGCTCTACGACGACAACGGTGCGCATCCCGGCATGCAGGCGGCCGAGATGATCGCCGCGGCGGGGTCTTCGCTGGAGATCGTCACGCCGGAGCGCTTCTTCGCCCCGGAAGTCGGCGGGATAAACCATGTCGCCTATGCCCGCGCCTTTCAGAAACACGGCGCCCGCATCACGATCAACACGCGGCTCGTCGAGGTCCGCCGGTCCGGCAACGGGCTCACCGCCGTGCTCGGGAGCGACTATTCGGACATGCGCGAGGAGCGCGAGGTCGACCAGGTGGTGGTGGAGCACGGCACGTTGCCGCTCGACGACCTCTACCACGAGCTCAGGGCGGGATCGGTCAATCTCGGCGCGGTCGACTACGAAGCGCTCGTCGCCGGGGATGGCCAGAACGTGGTGCGCAATGGCGATGGCGCATATGCGCTCTACCGGATCGGCGATGCGGTCTCGTCGCGCAACATTCACGCCGCGGTCTACGACGCCTTGCGGCTGGTAAAGGATTTCTGAGACCCCATGGGCATTCCCATACTCGACTATCTGGCGAAGCAGGCGACGCGCCGACCGGTCCGCGACGTGCTCTCGGACACCTCGGTGGTCTCCGAACGCGGTCCCGATGTGCGGATCAACCGGCCCTATACCGGTCTCGGCCTGCTCGAGTGCGGCAGCCTCGAGAACAAGGGCTGGCTCTACGCCAAGCAGATCCTTTCGATCGGCGGGGTGGTCGACACGCCGCCGCCGCGGGCGGCCTTGCCCATGGTCCAGTCCAGGCTCGTCAATTTCTCCAGTACCGACCTGCTCGGGCTGGCGGGCCACCATGACACGGTGCGTGCGGCCCGCGAGGCGCTTGAACGATTCGGCCTGTCGTCCGGTGGACCCGGCCGCATCGATCCGGTGCTCAACATGGAAGACGAGTTCGCCCGTTTCATGGGGCACAAGGCGGCCGTTTCCCGCGGGTCGTTCGCCGACCTGTGCACGGATCTCTTCGGTGCGCTCGTGGACGATCGCGACACGGTCTACCTGTGGCACGGTTGCGACCAGCGCCTGGCGCGCGGGGCACGCGCCTGCGGGGCGCAGACCGTCGACTTTTCGCCCAGGGCGGATCTTCCCGACCCGGATGAGGACGGGAATCGCGGGCGTTTTTCGGTCGTCGTCGCGAGCGCGTTCGACCGTGCGCGGCTCGCGGTGCGCGACCTGACGGGATGCGCCGCGTTCGCCGCGGAAAGGAACGCTCTGCTCATCGTCGACGAGACCGGATGCCTCGGCGTGCTTGGCGACTGGGGACGCGGCGCCGCGGACGCCCAGGGGCTGGGCGACCAGGTGCCGGTGGTGGTGGCAGAAACCGGTTTCGGACTGCCGGGCTGCGGCGGCGGCCTCATGACGGGCAACCGCGACGTGGCCGATGCGGTCCGGTCGCGTGCCGGCGGCGCAAGCGGTCCGGGTTTCGCACCGACCGCCGCGGCCGGGCTCGCGCAGGCGCTCATTCTTCTCGCCCGCGAACCGGACCGCAGGACGCGGCTCGGCGACAACGTGGCCGCGCTGGAGCGCATGTGCGAAGCGGCGGGTGTCCCGACCCGGCCGGGCAACTATCCCGTCGTGCGCGTCGCAGTCGAGGCGGACGAACTCGCCGCCGCGTTCGGGGAGGCCGCTGGCGCGGAGGATGTCCTGCTGCCGCAACCGCATTGCCCGGGAAACGAACCGGTGCTGCCGATTTTCGCGACCGCGGATCACACGGACGAACACCTGGGAAAGATGGCGGCGGTCCTCGAGGCCGTCGCGGGGAGGGGCGGCCGCGTGCGGCCGGAACGGACCTGAGGTCCGTCAGGAGAAGGAACAGCCGACATGGATGGCAGTGCAGAAGATCAGGCACGGCGTACTCGGTCGGGCGGCCGTCGCGGCCGGATGGCCCGGCAGGGAGGGGAAGGCGGAAGTTTCGAGCAGATGCCGTGGAGACAGCCGCGCCTCGTCTATCCGCCGGTGCCGGTGGTGTCGGAGGATGAACTCGAGCAGATCCACCAGGCGTCTCTCACGGTGCTCGAGGACATCGGCATCGAGTTCCTCAATGCGGAAGCCCGCGACCTGCTGAAGCAGGCCGGCGTCGACGTGCCGACCGGCAGCGACCGCATCCGGCTGGACCGGGGGCTGGTCGCGGAGTGCATTGAAAAGGCGCCGTCCGAGTTCACGATCCATGCCCGCAACCCGGAGCGCAACCTGCGGTTCGGCGGCAACTGGATCATGTATTCCGCGGTGGCGAGCGCGCCGAACTGCGCCGACATGGACGGCGGCCGGCGTTCGGGAAACCACGAGGACTACCGGAAGTTCCTCAAGCTCGGGCAGATGCTCAACATCATCCACCTGTTCGGCGGGTATCCGGTCGAGCCGGTGGACATCCATCCCTCGGTCCGGCATCTCGACTGCCTGTCCGATTTCGTCACGCTGACGGACAAGGCGTTCCATGCCTATTCGCTGGGCCGGGAGCGCAATCTCGACGCGCTGGAGATCACGCGCATCGCGCGCGGCATCACGGACGAGCAGCTCGACCGCGAGCCGAGCCTGATGACCATCATCAACTCCAATTCGCCGTTGCGCCTCGACGTGCCGATGCTCCAGGGCATCATCGAGATGGCGAAGCGCAACCAGATCGTCGTGCTCACGCCCTTCACGCTGGCCGGCGCAATGGCGCCGGTGACGATCGCCGGCGCGGTCGTGCAGCAGAACGCGGAGGCGCTGGCCGGTCTCGTCATGACGCAGATCGTGCGGCCCGGCGCTCCGTTCGTCTATGGCGGCTTCACCTCCAATGTCGACATGAAGTCCGGCGCGCCGGCCTTCGGGACGCCGGAGGGCATGAAGGCGGCGATGCTCGGCGGCCAGCTCGCCCGGCGCTACGGGCTGCCCTACCGGTCGTCCAACGTCTGCGCGGCGAACGCGATGGACGCCCAGGCAGCCTACGAGTCCGTGTTCTCGCTGTGGGGCGCGATCATGGGCGGGGTCAATCTCGTCAAGCATGCGGCCGGGTGGATGGAAGGCGGGCTGCACGCCTCCTTCGAGAAGATGGTCCTCGACGCGGACCTGCTGCAGATGGTGTCGAGTTTCCTGACGCCGCTCGAGATCAGCGAGGAGGCGCTGGCGCTGGACGCCATGCGCGAAGTGGGGCCCGGCGGTCACTATTTCGGCACGGCCCACACGCAGGCCCGCTACAAGACCGCGTTCTATGCGCCGATCCTGTCCGACTGGCGCAACTACGAAAGCTGGGTCGAGGCGGGCCGGCCGGAGGCCTACGGCAAGGCCAACCAGGTCTTCAAGCGCCTGCTCGCCGACTACGAGGCCCCGCCGCTCGACGCCGCCATCGCCGAGGAACTCGCCGCCTTCGTCGCCCGCCGCAAGGAAGAAGGCGGCGCCCCGACGGACTTCTAGGCCGTCGTTTCCCGGAAGCCCGCAAGGGCTGTCCGGGACCGTGCCGATCTTCGGTTTCTGTCCGGGACGGCCCCGGCTCGCGCTGCGCGCGTCCGGGGAACGGGGGATCGGCGTCCACAGGCGCGCGGGCGTGCGGGACGCTGGGTCCTGACTTTCGTCAGGACTTCGGTATGTTTTTTCAGCTCTCCCCCATCTCCCCGAATTGCCGGCGCAGGCCGGCATCCGGAAGGATGCACAGATATGCGGGTCTCGTCGCTCGGGTTCTCATCGGCGTTTCCCGGAAGCCCGCAAGGGCTGTCCGGGACCGTCCCGATCTTCGGCTTCTGTCCGGAACGGCCCCGGCTCGCGCTGCGCGCGTCCGGGGAACGGCCGCGGATTGGCGTCCAGAGGCGCGCGAGAGAGTGCGGCGGCCTGGGTCCTGACTTTCGTCAGGACTTCGGTTTGTTTTTTTCAGCTCTCTCCCATCTCCCCGAATTGCCGGCGCAGGCCTGCATCCAGAGGGGTGCACAGGAGTACGGGTCTCGTCGCTCGGGTTCTCATCGGCGTTTCCCGGAAGCCCGCAAGGGCTGTCCGGGACCGTCCCGGTTTTCGGCTTCTGTCCGGGACGGCCCCGGCTCGCGCTGCGCGCGTCCGGGGAACGGCGGTGGATCGGCGTCCACAGGCTCGTGAGAGAGTGCGGCGGCCTGGGTCCTGACTTTCGTCAGGACTTCGGTTTGTTTTTTCAGCTCCCTCCCATCTCGCCCGAATTGCCGGCGCAGGCCGGCATCCGGAAGGATGCACAGATATGCGGGTCTCGTCGCTCGGGTTCTCATCGGCGTTTCCCGGAAGCCCGCAAGGGCTGTCCGGGACCGTCCCGGTCTTCGGCTCCTGTCCGGACCGATTGCAGGGAATGCTACTCGAGAAGCTATTTTGTTAGCCATGACCCGAGTATATTTGCCCGATATCGGGCAGGATCGTTGCTTTTTCATTCTCTCCTCGGCATTTTCGACCCATGGATGATCTCAACGACCTGATTTCCCATCTCGCCCACACCAGCCGGCTCGACCGGGGCGAGGCCGCCCGGGTGGTGGCGGACGTGGTGGCGTTTTTCGGTGAGACGGCGGAGGCCTATGTGGTGCGCCGTCACGGGGAGCTTCAGGCCGAGAACCTCACCAATGCGGCCATATTCGCCCGGATCTCGGGCGAACTTTCCCGGCGCAGGTTCGCCGCCCCCTCCTTCAGCGAACGCCAGATCAGGCGGATCATCTACGGATAATCGCCAGGAAAACCGAAAGGAACAGGCCCATGTGCGGCATTGTCGGATATGTCGGGCGCCAGGACGCCGCGCCCATCCTGCTGGAGGGCCTGCACAGGCTCGAATATCGCGGATACGATTCGGCCGGCATCGCGTTGTCCAAGAGCGGCACGCTGCGGGTCCACAAGGCCAAGGGCAAGGTGCGCGCGCTCGAGGCCGCGCTGCCCAAGCGGCTGGCCGGCACGATCGGCATCGCGCACACGCGCTGGGCGACCCACGGCGAACCCAGCGACACCAATGCGCATCCCCATTGCGACGAGGCGGACCGGATCGCCGTCGTCCACAACGGCATCGTGGAGAACGCGTCCCGGCTGCGCGCGAAACTCGAGGCCGACGGCGTCGTTTTCCGGTCGGAGACGGACACGGAGGTGCTTGCCCAGATGATCGCCCGGAGTACGGCAGGCACGCTGGAAGACGCGGTGCGCGAGGTGCTTGGCCAGGTGGAGGGCGCCTATGGCATCGCGGTCGTCGCGGCCGATGATCCGGACACCATCGTGGTGGCGCGAAACGGTAGCCCGGTGGTGATCGGTGTCGGCGCAAACGAGATGTTCGTCGCCTCGGACGCCTCCGCGATCGTCCGTCACACCCAGCAGGTGGTCTATCTCGACGACGGCGAGATGGCGGTCGTCACCAAGGGCGGCTACCGGACCTCGCTGCTCGACGCGACGCCGACGGTCAAGACGCCCGCGACGGTCGAAGCCGGCGCGGACCTGCTCGACAAGGGCGGGTTCGACCATTTCATGCGCAAGGAGACCGCCGAACAGCCCGAAGCGATCGGGCGTATGCTTCAGGGCCGGATCGACCAGCGTTTCATGAGCGCCCATTTCGGCGGGCTCAATCTCGATCCGCGCGAACTGCTCGACATCAAGCGCATCCGTATCCTCGGCTGCGGGTCGGCCTTCATATCGGGGCTGAACGGCGCCCACGTCATCGAGCGCATGGCGCGCATTCCGGCCGCGGCGGAACCCGCGTCGGAGTTCCGCTACCGCAATCCGGTGATCGAGCGCGACACGCTCTACATCGCCGTCAGCCAGTCCGGAGAGACGCTCGACACGCTCATGGCGGTCCAGGAGATCAAGCGCAAGGGCGGCCGCGTGCTGGGCATCATCAATGTGGTCGGCAGCACGATTGCGCGGGCCTGCGATGGCGGGATCTACCTTCATGCCGGGCCCGAGATCGCGGTCGTGTCCACCAAGACCTTCACCTCCACGCTGGTGGCCTTCGCCCTGCTGGGGCTTTATCTCGGCCGCATCCGCGACCTTTCGCCGTCGCACGGCCGTCGCATCGTGGAGGCGCTGC
The DNA here is from genome assembly GCA_965227875.1 of Hyphomicrobiales bacterium. GTDB lineage: Bacteria > Pseudomonadota > Alphaproteobacteria > Rhizobiales > JAJFHC01. Next base: position 1,468,972 of record OZ245783.1, on the reverse strand, counting down.
AGGCCCTGCCGGAACAGGTGGGCGAGATCCTCGCAAACGAGGACCGGATCGCCGCCGCGGCCAGGGAACTCGCGGCAGCGCGCGACATGTTCTTCATCGGCCGCTCGCTGGGGTATCCGGTGGCGCTGGAAGGTGCGCTGAAGCTCAAGGAGGTGTCCTACATCCATGCGGAGGCCTATCCCGCGTCGGAGCTCAAGCACGGGCCGCTCGCGCTCATCTGCCCGGAAACGCCCACCGTCGCCGTGCTGCCCCATGACGACCTGTTCGAGAAAAACGTCTCGTCGGTCGAGGAGGTCCGCGCGCGCAAGGGGCCGGTCGTCGCGATCACCCACCCGGGTGACCTGGGCGTCGACGTGGACGCCCGCATCGACGTGCCGCAAAGCGTGCCGGAACTGGATCCGGTCCTGCTCGGCATTCCCCTGCAGCTCCTGGCCTACCACGCCGCCCTCGAACTCGGCCGCGACGTCGACCAGCCACGCAACCTCGCCAAAAGCGTGACGGTGGAGTAAGGCGCCCCTGCTGTGCAGGCGGGTGGCCTGGACACATTGCTTCGATGGTGGCGACGCGTGTTGTTGGAGTAAGCCGAAATCCCGTCGAAAGACGGGATCCAGTAGCGTCGGGCTCCGGCGTGTGCCGCCTTGTGGACCCCGTCTTTCGACGGGGATTCGGACTTGCTGCGCAAGGCGCGGGGCCAGGGAAGAGCCTCGTGTCCCGGGCGCAGACCCGGGATCGTCCCATGCTTTGGCCCCAGCGTCCGTTACGGCCCCGGCTCACGCTGACGCGCGGCCGGGGAACGAACGGGGGTGTGATACCTCGGCCTTCGCCAGGTAACGTTGCTCTGATGGTGGCGGCGTGTTTGGTTGGAGCCGATCGAATTCCCGTCGAAAGACGGGATCCAGTGGCGTCAGGCTCCAGCGTGCGCCGCCCCTGGACCCCGTCTTTCGACGGGGATTCGGGTCTGTTGTGCTGGGGCGTGGCCGGGGAAAGCCTCGTGTCCCGGGCGGAGACCCGGGATCGTCCCATGCCTTGGCACCAGCGCTCGGGACGGCCCCGGCACACGCTGAAGCGCGGCTGGGGATACAATACGCCGACCTATACCGGGACAAGTTGTTCGATGTTGGCGGGGGCGGAGCCGATCGAATTCCCGTCGAAAGACGGGATCCAGTGGCGTCAGGCTCCAGCGTGTGCCGCCTGTGGACCCCGTCTTTCGACGGGGATTCGGGCTTGCTGCGTACAGCGCGAGGCCCGGAAAAGTCCTGTGTCCCGGGCGCAGACCCGGGATCGTCCCATACTCCGGCGCCAGCGTCCGGGACGGCCCCGGCTTGTGCTGAAGCGCGGCCGGGGAACGGACAGGGATGCGAAACGCCGGCCTTTGCCGGGGTGCGGTGTTCCGATGTTTGCAGCGTGTTTGGTCGGAGTCGATCGAATTCCCGTCGAAAGACGGGATCCAGTTGCGTCATGCTCCGGCGTGTGCCGCCTGTGGACCCCGTCTTTCGACGGGGATCCGGACTTTCTGCGTACAGCGCGTGGCCGGGGAAGAGCCTCGTGTCCCGGGCGGAGACCCGGGATCGTTCCATGCTTTGGCACCAGCGCTCGGGACGGCCCCGGCTCACGCTGAAGCGCGGCCGGGGAACGATCGGGGGAGAGCTACTGCGGCCCCCCTATTGACAGGGGATCCGGTGACGTCGGTCAGGAGCGGAGTGTCACGTAAGGTCGGGATAACCCGCGTCCTGGCAGGCCTGCTCCATGTCGGTGATGCGGTCGTAGGCGTCGTCGGAGAGAACCGCGAAATCCGAGATCAGCAACGCATCGAGAACCGGCCGCAGGCTTTTGTCGGCGGCGACGACCGCCAGGGCGCGGCGGAGGCGGGCGAGGTCGTCATCGCTGCGGGCGAGCGAGGTGATGAGGGGCAGGCCCGGGGCGGACGGGGTTTCCGCGATGACGGCGGTGCCCTCGAGCGCGTCCGGGCGGTGGCGGGCGAGCAGCGCGTGGGTCACGGCGTCGATCGTGCAGATGTCGGCCCGGCCGTCACGGACCGCGGCGACGGACTCGACATGCGCACCGGTTTCCACGACGGAGGAGAAGAACCGGCTGCCGCCGGCAAACGGGGCGATCATGGCGCGGAACGCGGCATGTCCAGACTGGGAGTCGCGCCCGTTGATCGCGGCGCGACGATCACGGAAGTGCCCGACCGCCGCCGCGTCGTCCTCGCGGACGACGACGAGGCTGCAATAGTCCGCACCCGTGCAGCCGCGTGCGGTGTAACACGGCGTGGCGACATAGCGGACACGGCCGGCGAGCGCATGGGTGAGCGGATAGCCGCAGGTCTGGGCGAGCAGCAGATCCGGGTCGGTCCAGACCGCATGGTTGTCGGTGCTGCGACAGAGCCCGGCCGGCACACCGTCCATCCCTTCGCGAATCAATGCGTGTGCAATTGCCGACCACAGGGCGTCCGTGCAGGGGCGCACCTCGGGTAGATCGTACATCGAAAGCGAAGCCAGAAAAATCGTCGGTCTCCAGTAGAAATACGGCTATGTGTCGGACAGAATTGGCGATTGCGGCGGCAATGTCACAGTGTTGACCAATTTGCGCGATTTTTTCTCTTGCAGAAAGGGGAGGGGCTTCACCTTTTATTTTGCGCGACGCATACTGCGCGTCGCTCAACAGGGGAATTGCGGTTTTGCGAGTCCGACACACGTTTGCGTATCTGGGTCTGCTGCTCTTCGCCTGCCTGCGCGCCGTGCCGGCCGAGGCCGGGCCGCTCATGGTGTTCGAAGCCGAGTCCGGAAAGGTGATCCTCTCGGACAATGCCGGGGCACCGTGGTATCCCGCATCGCTGACGAAGCTCATGACGGCCTATCTCGCGTTCCACGCGGTGCGCGACGGCAAGCTCAAGATGTCTTCTAAACTGCGGGTGACCGCCCATGCGCTGAGCCAGCCGCCAAGCAAGATCGGCTTTCCCGTCGGTGCGACGCCGACGCTCCGCAAGGCGCTCGAACTGCTGATCGTCCGGTCCACCAACGATGTGGCGGTGACGATCGCCGAAGGCGTCGCCGGCAGCGAGGAGCGGTTCGTCAAGCTGATGAACGCGTGGGCGCGACGGCTCGGCATGACCGGGACCTATTTCGCCAATCCGCACGGGCTGCCCGACCCGCGCCAGATTTCGACCGCGCGCGACCTTGCGATCCTGACGCGGGCGATCATCACCCAGTTCCCGGAATATCAGGACCTGTTCACGCAGACGCAGGTCAAGGTCGGCAAGCGACGCTTCAGGGCGTGGAACAAGCTGCTCAAGGAGATGCCCGGCGCCGACGGCATGAAGACCGGTTTCATCTGTTCGTCGGGTTTCAATCTCGTCGGATCGGCCACCCGCGGCGGACGTCGCCTGGTGGCCGTCGTGCTCGGTGCGAAATCCTCCAAGGCGCGCACGACGCTGACCCAGAGCCTGCTCGAAAAAGGCTTCAGGAAAAACGGTTATACCGGCAAGACGATCACCGAATACACCAACGGGGGGCTGTTCACGTCCGGTCCCAAGGACATGAAGTCCGTGGTGTGCAAGAAGAAGTCCGACGCGCCGCTCACGTCGCCGTGGCGGGTGCACGGCTGGGGCGTGGAATTCGGCCGGTTCGCGGACCGGGGGCGGGCGCACGACGTGCTGCGCGACAACATGATGGCCCTGCGCAATGTCATCTACACCGGGCGCGGCGGCGTGGTGAAGGATTACCGGACCAAGGATCTGGCCGCGGTCATGTACGGCTTCCCTGAATCCCAGGCCCGCGAGATCTGCGCCTATTTCGCCAAGTCCGGCACGGGGTGCAGGACGTTCGAACCCAATGTCTTCAAGCCGCCGAAAAAAGCGAAGAAGAAGGCGACGGGCAAGAAACGCACGACCAAGAAAAAGCGCCGCAAGAAAACGACCATCCGCAAGAAAAAAAGCACAGGGAAGAAGTCGCAGCCCCGAGGCTGACCGACTCCGGATCACGTGGCCGTGCCAGACCAATCCCCCATCCCCGTTTCCGTGCTCACGGGCTTTCTCGGCAGCGGCAAGACGACCCTGCTCAACCGGCTTCTCGGCGACCCGGCCATGGCGGGAACGGCCGTCATCATCAACGAGTTCGGTGAGGTCGGCATAGACCACCTGCTGGTCGAGAAGGCCGATGAAGGCATCATGGAGATGTCGAGCGGATGCCTGTGCTGCACGATACGCGGCGACCTGATCGACACGATTGCCGGGCTGATCGAAAAACGGGACGCCGGACAGATCAGGGCGTTCGACCGCATCGTCATCGAGACCACCGGGCTGGCCGATCCCGCCCCCGTCCTCCATACGATCATGAACCATCCCGGCCTGCTCGTACGCACGCGCCTCGATGGTGTGGTGACGACCGTCGACGCGGTGAACGGGGCCGGCACCCTCGATGCGCAGGAAGAAGCCGTCAAGCAGGCCGCGGTCGCCGACCGGCTCGTGATCACGAAAACCGACATCGCCGATCCCGCCCGGACGGAGGAACTCCGGGCGCGTCTGCGGGCCCTCAACCCGTCCGCGCCGCAACTAACCGCCGCCGCCGGAGAAGCGACCCGGGACCGGCTCTTCGAAGCAGGGCTTTACGATCCGGCCACCAAGTCGCCGGATGTCGCGCGCTGGCTTTGCGAGGAAGCCTTCAGCGACGGGGGCCACGGCCACGGTCACCATCACCATGGGCATGACGTCAACCGGCACGATGCGCGGATTTCCGCGTTCTGCGTGACGCAGGATGCGCCTGTGACGGCGGGCGATTTCGAACTCTTCATGGATCTGCTGCGCGCCAATCACGGGGCCGACCTGTTGCGCATGAAAGGCATCGTGCAGATCGCCGAGGAACCGGATCGCCCGGTCGTGATCCACGGGGTGCAGCACGTGTTCCATCCGCCGGTGAGGCTGGACGCCTGGCCGGGCGGCGACCGGCGCACGCGGATCGTGTTCATCACGCGCGACATTCCGAAGACGCAGATCGAGGGGCTTCTGAAGGCCTTCTCGACGCCGCCTTCGCGCGAGGACGTGCTGGCGGCCTTCGGCGGCGACGAAACCCTGTCGGTTCGCCCGGGCGGCGGGCTGTTCGGCAATGACCGGGCGGAAGGATGACGATGAAAGTCTATGGCCTGAAAACCTGCGATACCTGCCGCAAGGCCGTGCGCTGGCTCGGCGACAACGGCATCGAACACCATTATGTGGATGTCCGCGCGGACGGGATTCCCGCGGACCGCCTGCGCGACTGGGTGGCGGGAGCCGGCTGGGAAACGCTTCTCAACCGCCGCAGCACCACGTGGCGCGAACTGGACGACGCGGAGAGGGAGGGCCTTGACGACGGCAAGGCCGTTGAACTGATCCTGCGCCATCCGACCCTGATGAAGCGTCCGGTGTTCGACCGGGACACCGGGGTCCTCGTCGGCTTCGACGAAAAGGTTCGCCAGGCTCTGGCCTGATCGTCCCGTCGAAGAGAGGAACGCCTCGGCTTCCCCGCATCCCGGAGATCCGCCAGGATCATCCGGGACCGTTCCACATTCAGGCTACTATCCGGTACGCCCCCGGCTCGCGCTGTCACGCGTCCGGGGAACGGCAGGCGTCTCCTCAGGCGTTTCCCGGAGATCCGTGAGGATCATCCGGGACCGTTCCACACTCTGTCTTTGATCCGATACGCCCCCGGCTCGCGCTGTCACGCGTCCGGGGAACGACAAGGTTTCCGATTCTCGTTTCCCGGAGATCCGCCAGGATCATCCGGGACCGTTCCAAATTCAGGCTTCGATCCTGTACGGCCCCGGCTCGCGCAATTGCGCGTCCGGGGAACGGCAGGCGTCTCCTCATCGCTTCCCGGAGATCCGCCAGGATCATCCGGGACCGTTCCACACTCCGACTTCGATCCGGTACGCCCCCGGCTCGCGCTGTCGCGCGTCCGGGGAACGGGTTGTGGCCCGGTGGCGCGTACCATCAGGCATGACGGATCGAACGGCATGGATCTACATACTCTCGAACTGCCGGCGCGGCGTTCTCTACGTCGGTTCGACGACGCATCTGAAACAACGGATCTGGCAACACAAGCTCGGCATCGGAACCGGTTTTGCCGCGCGACATGGCCTCCGGCGGCTGGTCCATCTGGAGGCCCATCACGACATTCTCCTTGCCCAGGCGCGTGAAACGGCAGTCAAGCGCTGGCGTCGGGCGTGGAAGTTCCAGTTGATCGAGGAACAGAATCCGCAGTGGGACGATCTCTTCGAGCAGATAAACACCTGACGGGTTTCCCGGAGATCCGTGAGGATCATCCGGGACCGTTCCACATTCAGGCTTCGATCCGGCACGCCCCCGGCTCGCGCTTTCGCGCGTCCGGGGAACGGGATGATTTCCAATTGTCGTTTCCCGGAGATCCGTGAGGATCATCCGGGACCGTTCCATATTCGGGCTTCGGTTCTGTACGGCCCCGGCTCGCGCTTTCGCGCGTCCGGGGAACGGGATGATTTCCAATTGTCGTTTCCCGGAGATCCGTGAGGATCATCCGGGACCGTTCCATATTCAGGCTTCGGTCCGGTACGGCCCCGGCTCGCGCTGTCGCGCGTCCGGGGAACGGGAAGGATTTCTGATTGTCGTTTCCCGGAGATCCGGCAGGATCATCCGGGACCGTTCCATATTTGGGCTTTGGCCCGGCACGACCCCGGCTCGCGCTGTTGCGCGTCCGGGGAACGGGGAGAGGCGGGCGTCTCTTCGGTCCCGGCAGGCGCGCGGACCGTCGTGGATGCGCCGGGCGGCGGGTCGGTCAGGTGCGGCGGATCCAGTAGTTGTGGGTGTCGCCGTCGGTCGAATGTTCGACAAGCTGGTTTCCGGATTCGTTACAGTAGTGCGGCACGTCGATGACCGACGCGGGGTCGGTCGCCTGGACGAGAAGGACGCGGCCCGGATCCATGGACATGAGGCGCTTTCGGGCCTTCAGGACGGGCAGTGGGCAGAGTAGCCCGCGCACGTCGAGAATTTCATCGGAATCGGGCATGGTATATGGTATCCCACAAGACGGAATTGGTCATAAGGCGACAGGCCGGACGGCGGTTTTGGACGCAATATGACGTTTGCGGCAGGTAGCCACAAGGACCATGTGGCATTGATACGGCAAAGAATCCGGCAGCCTGCGGCATGGAGGAAACGGAGCAATGAGTTCATCCCAGATCGATCTCAGATCGAAAGTGACACGGCCCGGCAAGGGCACGGGACAAGGCAGACGGCGAGCCCGCGCCTTTCCGAAGGGACGCCAGGTCGACCCGGTCGCCCTGGAGGAGGTGCAGGCGTTGCTCGGCGACCGGCCGCGCCGGCGTGACCTGCTGATCGAGTTCCTGCATCTGATCCAGGATTCGCAAGGCTGTCTTCCCGCTGATCACCTGCGTGCGCTCGCCCACGAGATGGGCCTCGCGCAGGCCGAGGTCTACGAGGTGGCGACCTTCTACCACCATTTCGACGTGGTGAAGGAAGGCGACGACCGCCCGGCCGAGGTCACGGTCCGGGTCTGCGAGAGCCTGAGCTGCGCGCTTGCCGGCGCCGACGACCTGATCGAGAAGCTGGGCGCCAGCGCGCCGAAGGATGTCCGTGTCCTGCGTGCGCCCTGCATGGGACGCTGCGACCTCGCCCCCGTGGCCGTGGTCGGCCAGCGCCATGTGGACCATGCGGATGCCGACAAGGTTCTGTCGACGGCCGGTGCCCGGGAACTCGCGCCGGTGGTCCCGGAATACGAGACCCTGGAGACCTACCGGGCGCGCGGCGGATACGATGTGCTGGAAACCTGCCGGTCCGGCGGCCGGACCGTGGACGAGGTGATCGAAACGCTTGGCGAGGCCGGGTTGCGCGGGCTTGGCGGCGCGGGATTTCCGTCGGGGCGCAAGTGGCAGTTCGTGCGCAACGAAAAAGGCCCGCGCTACATGTGCATCAACGGCGACGAGGGCGAGCCCGGCACGTTCAAGGACCGGCTCTATCTCGAAACCAGGCCGCATCAGTTCCTCGAGGGCATGCTGATCGGCGCCTGGGGCGTGGCGGCGGAACGGGTCTTCGTCTACCTGCGCGACGAGTATCCGGCGGCGCGCGAGATCTTGCTGAAGGAGATCGCGGCGCTCGAAGCGGCGGGGATCGCGGCACCAGGCTATATAGACCTGCGCCGCGGCGCCGGGGCCTATATCTGCGGCGAAGAGTCGGCGATGATCGAAAGCATTGAGGGCAAGCGCGGGCTGCCGCGCCACCGCCCGCCCTACGTGGCGCAGGTCGGCGTCTTCGGCCGGCCGACGCTGGTCCACAACGTGGAGACGGTCTACTGGATGCCCGAAATCCTCGCCAGGGGCGCGGAGTGGTTCGCCTCTCAGGGCAAGCCGGGCTTCAAGGGCGTGCGGTCCTATTCCGTTTCGGGCCGCGTCAAGGAACCCGGCGTCAAGCTCGCGCCAACCGGCGTGACGGCCCAGGAACTCATCGACGACTATTGCGGCGGCATGGCGGACGGGCACGCCTTCTACGGCTATCTGCCGGGCGGTGCGTCGGGCGGCATCCTGCCCGCCAGCATGGCCGACTTGCCTCTCGACTTCGGACAGCTGGAGAAACACGGCAGTTTCGTTGGCTCCCACGCGGTCGTGATCCTGTCCGACAAGGATACGATGAGGGACGCCGCTCTCAATCTCGTCAAGTTCTTCGAGGATGAAAGCTGCGGTCAGTGCACGCCCTGCCGGGTCGGCTGCGAGAAGGCGGTCAAGCTGATGCAGGCCGAGACCTGGGACGAGCCGCTGCTCAGGGAGGTGTCCACCGCCATGGCGGACGCATCGATCTGCGGGCTCGGACAGGCGGCGTCGAACCCGCTGCAGTCCGTGCTGAAGTATTTCCGCGACGAGCTGTGAATTTGCCCGGCGCGGCAGGAACGATTTACGATCGGGGCCGTGTGCCCCAGCGATCTGACGGAGATTTCCGACGATGAGCGACAAGATCACATTCACCCTTGACGGCAAAGAGGTCGACGCGGGCGCGGACGAGACCATCTGGCAGGTGGCCAAGAGGGTCGGGACCGACATTCCGCACCTTTGTTACCGTGACGAGCCGGGCTACCGCGCGGACGGCAACTGCCGCGCCTGCATGGTCGAGATCGAAGGCGAACGCGTGCTCGCCGCGTCCTGTCTGCGCAAGCCGACGGACGGCATGGTCGTCAACAGCCAGAACGAGCGTTCGAAGACCGCCAGGCGGATGGTCATGGAGATGCTCGTCGCCGACCAACCCGAGAAGGAAGACGCCCACGACGACAGGTCGTCCCTCTGGATCTGGGCCGACCGCCAGGACGTTACCGAAAGCCGTCTGCCCGAGCGCGCGGCCCCGGCACCCGACAGTTCCCACCCCGCCATGCGGGTGAACCTCGACGCCTGCATTCACTGCAACCTGTGCGTCCGCGCCTGCCGGGAAGTGCAGGTCAACGACGTGATCGGCATGGCCGGGCGGGGCAGCCATTCGAAGATCGTCTTCGATTTCGACGACCCCATGGGCGCGAGCACCTGTGTCGCGTGTGGCGAGTGTGTCCAGGCGTGCCCGACCGGCGCTCTGATGCCCGCGACGCTCGTCGACGAGGCCGGCCGCGGCAGCCGGGCCTACGACGAGGAAGTGCAGAGCGTGTGTCCCTATTGCGGGGTCGGCTGCCAGATTTCCTACCGCATCCGCGACGGCAAGATCGCCTATGTCGAGGGTGCTGGCGGTCCGTCCAACGAAAACCGGCTCTGCGTCAAGGGCCGGTTCGGCTTCGACTACGTGGACAATCCCGAACGGCTGACCAGACCGCTCATCCGGCGCGAGGATGCGCCGAAATCCGATTTCCCGGACATGGACCCGGCCAACCCGCTGACCCATTTCCGCGAAGCGACCTGGGAAGAAGCGCTGGAGCGGGCGGCTTCGGGCCTCAAGGCCATCCGTGACCGCGACGGCAAGCGCGCGCTTGCGGGCTTCGGGTCGGCGAAGTGTTCGAACGAGGAGGCCTATCTCTTCCAGAAGCTGGTCCGGACCGGCTTCGGGTCGAACAACGTGGACCACTGCACGCGGCTGTGCCACGCCTCGTCGGTGGCAGCGCTCATGGAAACCATCGGTTCGGGTGCGGTGACCGCACCGTTCATGGCGGTCAAGGATTCCGACGTCATCATCGTCATCGGCGCCAATCCGACCGAGAACCACCCCGTCGCGGCCACCTATTTCAAGCAGGCGGCCAAGCGCGGTGCGGAACTCATCGTCATGGACCCGCGCGGCCAGGCGCTCAAGCGCCACGCCACGCACATGCTGCAGTTCAAGCCCGGTGGCGACGTATCCATGCTCAACGCGATCATGCACGTGATCGTCGAGGAAGGGCTCTACGACGAGCAATACATCCAGGCGCACACGGAAGGCTTCGAGAAGCTGCGGGCGCACCTGGCCGAGTACGCGCCCGAAAAGATGCAGGAAATCTGCGGCATCGAGGCCGACGTGCTGCGGACCGTGGCGCGCAAGTATGCCACCGCCAACGCCGCCATCATCTTCTGGGGCATGGGCGTCAGCCAGCACGTGCACGGCACGGACAATTCGCGTTGCCTCATCTCGCTCGCGCTCATGGCCGGCCAGACCGGCCGCAAGGGAACCGGCCTTCACCCGCTGCGCGGGCAGAACAACGTGCAGGGCGCGTCCGACGCGGGCCTGATCCCGATGGTTTTCCCCGACTACAAGAAGACGGGCGACCTGGAAAGCCGGACCAATCTCGAGAACCTCTGGGGGGTCGAGCTCGATCCGGAGCCCGGCCTGACGGTGGTGGAGACCATGGACGCGATCCATGCCGGCCAGGTCAGGGGCATGTACGTGCTGGGCGAAAACCCGGCCATGTCCGACCCGGACGCAAACCACGCCCGCGAGGCGCTGGCCAAGCTCGATCATCTCGTGGTCCAGGACATCTTCCTGACCGAAACCGCCATGTATGCCGACGTGGTCCTGCCGGCGACGGCATGGCCGGAAAAGGACGGGACGGTCTCGAACACGAACCGCCAGGTCCAGATGGGCCGCAAGGCCGTCGATGCGCCGGGCGAAGCGAAACCGGACTGGTGGATCACCCAGGAACTCGCGCGCCGGATCGGTCTCGACTGGAACTACGAGCATCCGCGCGATGTCTTCGCGGAAATGAAGCACGCGATGCCTTCGCTCGACAACATCACCTGGGACCGTCTCGAGCGCGAGGATTCGGTCACCTATCCGTGCCTGTCGCCCGACCAGCCGGGAGAGGACATCGTCTTCGGCGACCGTTTCCCGACGGAAAGCGGTCTGGGCAAGTTCGTGCCGGCCGCCATCGTACCGCCTGACGAGCAGCCGGACGAGGAATATCCGATGATCCTCACCACGGGCCGTCAGCTTGAGCACTGGCATACGGGCGCCATGACGCGGCGGGCGAGCCAGCTCGACGCGATCGAACCCGAACCCAGCGCATCCCTGTCGCCGGGGACCGTCCGCAGGCTCGGCCTCCAGCCGGGAGACCAGGTGCGGGTGGAAACGCGCCGCGGCACCATCGTGCTCAACGCGCGGGCGGATTCGGCAATCCCGGACGGCGTCGTGTTCGTGCCCTTCGCCTATGTGGAAGCGTCGGCCAACGTGCTCACCAACCCGGCCCTCGACCCCTTCGGCAAGATTCCCGAATTCAAGTACTGCGCGGCCCGGGTGTCGCCGGAGACCGCCGTGCAGGCGGCTGAATGACGGAGGAAAAGACCGTTATCGTGACCGGTGCCGCCCGTGGCATCGGTCTGGCCACGACGAAGGTCTTCATCGAGGAAGGCTGGCGGGTGGCCATGGTCGACCGGGACAGTGAAGAACTGGCCAAGGCGAGCGGCGGCCTCAACAGCGTGCTGCCGATAGACAGCGATGTCTCCATTCCCGAAGACGTCGACAGGATGATGTCGGAGACGCTGGGAAGTTTCGGGCGGGTCGATGCACTCGTCAACAATGCCGGCGTGGCGGATTTCGGCCCCATCGAGGAAACCGATTTCCAGCGCTGGCGCACCGTGATGGCGACCAATCTCGACGGGGTTTTCCTGTGCGCGCAGGCGGCCATTCCCGCACTCAGGGAAAGCCGTGGCGCCATCGTCAACATCGCCAGCATATCCGGCCTGCGCGCCTCCACGCTCAGGGTGGCCTACGGAACCTCAAAGGCGGGCGTGATCCAGCTGACGAAGCAGCAGGCCGCCGAACTTGGTGAATTCGGAATCCGCGCGAACTGCGTGTGCCCTGGGCCGGTGCGCACGAAACTCGCCATGGCGGTCCACACCCAGGACATCATCGACGCCTATCACGACGCCATCCCGCTCAACCGCTACGGTTCGGAGCGCGAGATCGCCGAGGTCATCTTCTTCCTGTGTTCCGAGAAGGCGAGCTATGTCACCGGCCAGGTCATCGCTTCGGACGGCGGTTTCGAGAGCACCGGCGTCGGCCTTCCGTCCCTTCGCGGGAAACGTTGACGCCACGTCATGGTCTGGATGCCGGATTTCGCCGGCAATTCGGCGAGGCGGAGCCCGACAGCGTTGGAGGTCCGACGCATGGTGATTGGGGTCCAGGCCCGGAGCCCGAGACGGCGAATCGGGTCTTCGAGTTCCTGAAGAACGTCAGGAGCCGGGGCCGCCGGTCAACGCGGTCGACGTGATGTCGCAGCGATCGCTTTGAAATCATCGCCGGGGCGTGTTTTATACGGACAACCGTAACCGTTCCGCCAAGCTGGTCACATGTCGCAAGAATTTCTCGTTGTTCCAGATCCGGACGATCCCCGCCTGAGCCGGCCGGTAAAGGGGCTCGACCAGGACGGCAACCCGGTCGAGATCTCGGTGGTCAACGAACGCCCGCTGACGCTTTACCTCAACCGCCAGGAAATCGTCACTATGATGACGATCGGCGATCACCCCGACCTGCTGGCGGTGGGCTATCTGCTCAACCAGAACATGCTGCGCCGCGACGACGAGATCACCGGTATCGACTATGACGAGGATCTCGAGGTGGTCGTGGTGCGCACGGCCCGCGAAACCGACTACGAGGAAAAGCTGCAGAAGAAGATCCGCACCTCGGGCTGTGCGCAGGGCACGGTGTTCGGCGACGTGATGGAAAGTTTTGCCGAGGTCGCCCTCGACACGACCGCACGGCTCAGGACGAGCTGGCTCTATGCGCTGATGAAAAAGATCAACACCGCGCCGAGCCTCTATCTCAAGGCGGGCGCGATCCACGGATGCGTGCTCTGCGGGGAGGACCGTCCGCTGGTCTACATGGAGGACGTCGGCCGACACAATGCCGTCGACAAGATCGCAGGTTACATGTTCCTCAACGACATCCGGCCGGAAGACAAGATCTTCTACACCACCGGGCGGCTGACGTCGGAGATGATCATCAAGTGCGTGCAGATGCGCATCCCGGTCCTGGTTTCGCGCTCCGGCTTCACCGCGTGGGGCGTCGACCTGGCCCGCGAGGCGGGGTTGACGCTGGTGGGGCGTGCGCGCGGCAAGCGTTTCGTCGTGCTTGCCGGCGAGGACCGGCTCGAATACGACGCCGACATGTCGCAGGTCGGCGACGAGGACCGGCGTCATCGCCGCAAGGGAACCCGGGAGGACGAACCGGCATGAGCGTCACCGGTGTCGCCGGAGTGCTGCTTGCCGGCGGTCAGGCGCGCCGCATGGGCGGCGGCGACAAGTGCATGCTCGAGCTTGGCGGGCGTCCGCTGCTCGCCCATGTGATCGACCGTGCACGTCCGCAGGTGGATTGCCTCATGATCAACGCGAACGGCGATCCGGGACGTTTCGCCGCCTTCGGCCTGCCGGTCGAAAAGGACAGCGTGGACGGGTTCGCAGGGCCGCTGGCCGGCGTGCTTACCGGGCTCGAATGGGCGGCCCGGGAACGGCCCGACTGCAGCCACGTGGCCACGATCGCCACGGACACGCCCTTCTTCCCCGCCGATCTCGTCGCGCGGCTCCGGTCCGCGGTCGACGGCGGCGCCGACATGGCCTGTGCGGCCTCCGGCGGTCGCCATCACCCCGTGTTCGGCCTGTGGCCTGTGGCGCGCGCCGACGACCTGTGCCGGGCCCTCGTCGAGGAGGACATCCGCAAGGTCGACATCTGGACCGCACGATACCGCCTAGACGCCGTCGACTTCGCGCTCGGCACGATCGATCCGTTCTTCAACGTCAACCGGCCCGACGATCTCGCGCAGGCCGAAGCGCATCTCGCCGGAGCCGGGTGATGGGAACGCCGGTGTTCGGTATTGCCGGGTTCAAGAACTCGGGCAAGACCACGATGACGGCGCGGTTGGTCGAGGAACTCACCGGACGCGGCTACCGGGTGTCCACCGTGAAACACGCCCATCACCGCTTCGACATCGACCACGAGGGACGGGACAGCTATCGCCACCGGCAGGCAGGGGCTACTGAAGTTGCGATCGTCTCGCGTTCGCGCTGGGCGCTGGTGCACGAACTGCGCGACGAGGACGAGCCCCCGCTCGGCGAGATCCTCGCAAAACTCGCACCCTGCGATGCCGTGCTGATCGAAGGCTACAAGCGCGAGGCGCATCCGAAGATCGAGCTGCGCCGGGCCGGCCTCGGTCACCCGGAAATCGCACCGGAGGATCCCTCGATCGTGGCGATCGCCAGCGACGGTCCGGTCGGGCCGGCAAACGTGCCGGTGTTCGGCATCGACGACGTCCCGGCCATCGCCGATTTCGTCGTCGGCCATCTCGGCCTTGGAGACCGGTCATGAACGCCCGGCCCCGCCGCCTGCTGGACGACTGCTTCCTGCATGACAGCGACCGTCTGCGTCATGACGACGCCCTCGCCCTGTTGCGGAAACGTCTGTCGACGGTGGCGCAGGCCGAGGACATCGGCCTGGCGTCGGCGAGCGGACGGGTGGCCGCCGCCCCGGTGGTCGCGCCGCGCAACATTCCCGCGTTCGACAACGCCGCCGTCGACGGATATGCCGTCCGGCACAGCGATCTGTCCCCGGACGGAGAAACCGAGCTCGTCGTGTCCGGCCGGGTGCCCGCCGGCCATCCCCTGCCGGGGGAGTTCGCCGCCGGCACCGCGGTGCGCATCTTCACCGGCGCCGTCATGCCGCGGGGCACGGACACGGTTCTCATGCAGGAGGACTGCTCGGCGGGTGAAAGGGACGGCCGGGAGACCGTCACGATTCCGCCCGGCATCCGGGCCGGGGCCAACCGCCGCAAGGCCGGCGAGGACGTGAGCGAGGGCGACACCCTCGTGCGGCCCGGCGACCGGCTGCGGGCGCAGGATCTCGCCGCGGTCGCATCGACGGGGGTCGACCGGATTTCGTGCTTCAGGCCGCTGCGCGTGGCCCTGCTCTCGACGGGGGACGAACTGCTGCGCCCCGGTGAACCTTTCGTCCCGGGAAAAGTTTATGATTCCAATCACTTCCTGCTATCGGCCCTGCTGGCGGGAAGCGGTTGCGCGGTGACGGATCTGGGGGTTCTCCCCGACCGCGCCGACGCGGTCCACCGGGCGATCGAGGAGTGCGCGGAACATCACGACCTGATCGTTTCGTCGGGCGGCGCCAGCCGCGGCGAGGAGGATCACGTGGTCGACATCCTCAACAGGCTGGGCACGCTTCACGCGTGGCAGCTGGCGGTCAAGCCCGGCCGGCCGCTCGCCTTCGGCCAGATCGCCGATACGGTCTATCTCGGACTGCCGGGAAACCCGGTCGCGGTGATGGTGTGCTTTCTGCTCTACGCCAGGCCGATGATCGCCGCGCTCCAGGGGGCCCACTGGCCGGAACCCCAGCGTTTTCGGCTGCCTGCCGGTTTCGGGATCGACAAGAAGAAGACCGATCGCCGCGAGTTCCTGCGCGGCTGGATCGACAACGGCCCGGACACGGGCCCGGTTCTGCGCAAGTACCCGCGCGACGGTTCCGGGCTTATCTCCTCGTTGCGTGCTGCGGACGGGCTGATCGAAATCGCCGAAGAGGTGACCGAGGTGCGCGAGGGCGACCTGTTGTCCTACATCCCGTTCAGCGAGCTGGGCATTCCGCCGGCTTCCCCACATGGAGGATCACCATGACCGACGCCGCCAAACCGCAGGATATTGTGGCTTTCTGGATGGATCTCGGGCCGAAGCGCTGGTGGCGGAAGGACCCCAAGCTCGACGAGGAGATCAAGGCCCGGTTCGGGGCAACCCTCGACCTGGCGCGGCGGGGAAAGCTCGAGGCCTGGCGTGACGACCGAGACGCGGTTCTGGCCTATGTCATCGTTCTGGACCAGTTCTCGCGCAACGTGTTTCGCGACGACCCCCGTGCCTATGCATCCGACGCCACGGCCCTCGATGCCTCGCAGGCGGTCGTGGAGCGGGGATGGGACATGGCCTTTCCGCCGGAAGAGCGCCAGTGGTTCTACCTGCCCTACATGCACAGCGAGGATCCCGCCATGCAGGAGAGGTGCATTGAGCTGTGCAAGCGGTCCCGTCTCGACGGCAACCTCCCGTCGGCTATCGAGCATGCGGACATCATCCGCCGCTTCGGACGTTTTCCACACCGCAACAAGGTGCTGGGACGGGTGTCGACCGAGGAGGAAGAGGATTTCCTTGCCACAGGCGGGTTCTCCGGCTGAACAGGGGGCTCCCGACCGGTACGTGACTTGCATCGTGGCCTGCAATCACACGGAAAACCACCGGACGAGGCCACGAGATGTCCAGAAATGAAACAGTTCAGCCGCGAATGACCGCAGCGCAGGCGCACGAAATCTGTCAGATGGCGGGACAACTCGTCGGCCGGCACGGTCCCGAGGCCCTGTCGGTCGCGGACTACTTCGTCGCCGAGCAGCGCCACCTGGGAGACCCCCGGCGGGCGTGGGCCTGGCAGGCCGTCCGGGCGGTTGCGGAGGACCTTCTGAACGGCCATCGCATCGAGGCGCATCCGGCGCTGCACTGACCGCGGATCGCTGTTTTCCGCCATTTGCCGGGTGCCGGGCGAACGGATTCTTAAAACATTGATGGTATACCGGACCTGCCTTTTCAGTATCGAGGCAAGGCGGCACACGTATCTCTGTGCGGCCGAAAAGCGCCGGGGCGTTCCGGCGACAGGTGAGTGGCGTCCATGAGTTTTGTGTCCATCGGGCAGGATCGCGCCCGAAGCGTCCGGGCAAGAATCGACGATCTCGTGCAGCGTGTGCTGGACGGATCGGGCGATCATGCCGGCGTCGGACGCGGTGCGCTGTTCGCCTTCGCCATCAGGGTCGCGAGCGCGGGCATCGCCTATCTGAGCCAGATCCTTCTCGCCCGCTGGATGGGCACGTTCGAATTCGGCATCTTCGCCTATGTGTGGGTCTGGGTGATCATTCTCGGGTCCATCGTCACGGCCGGATTCAACACGTCCGTCCTGCGTTTCGTGCCGGAGTATCTCGAAACGCGCGAGTGGGCGCTGGTCCGGGGGTTCGTGCGTACGGGCTACGCCGTCGCGTTCGTGCTCGGCACCTTCACCGCGGCGGCGGGGGCGGCCACCGTGATATGGCTCGGCGACGGGGTCCAACCGTTCTACGTGCTGCCGTTCGTCCTTGCCTTTGCCTGCCTGCCGATGTTCGCCATGTCGGACACGTCCGACGGGCTGGCCCGTTCGCGGTCTTGGATCGATCTGGCGCTCGGGCCGCCCTATATCGTGCGCCCGGTGCTCATCCTCGCCTTCATGGCGCTCGCCATCGCTCTGGGCTTTCCCGCCACGGCCGCGACGGCGGCGATATCGGCGATCGCCGCCACCTGGCTGGTCGGCGCCGCGCAGGTGGCCATGGTTCACCTTCGCATGCGGCGCGACGTGCCCCCTGGCGCGGCGCGCTACAGGCTCGGACACTGGACCGGGGTCTCGCTGCCGATCGTCCTGATGGACGGTTTCTACCTGATCATGGCCCACGCGGACATCATGCTGCTGACCCTGTTCGTCGGGCCGAGCGAGATCGCC
Source organism: Hyphomicrobiales bacterium (assembly GCA_965227875.1). Taxonomy (GTDB): domain Bacteria; phylum Pseudomonadota; class Alphaproteobacteria; order Rhizobiales; family JAJFHC01. The sequence goes on along the minus strand of OZ245783.1, from coordinate 1,451,016 downwards.
ATCTACTACGCGGTGGTGAAGACGACGGGACTGATCGCCTTCGTCTATTTTGCCGTGACGGCGTCCTGCGCGCCGAAGTTCTCCGAGTACAAGGCGGCGGGCAAGACGGCGGAATTCGACGAACTCATGGCGCGTTCGATCCGCTGGACCTTCTGGCCCTCGCTCGCGGCCGCAGGCGGCATCCTGGCCGTCGGCTGGCCGCTGCTTTGGCTCTTCGGACCCGATTTCACCGCCGGCTACGGGCTCATGTTCATCCTTGTCGTCGGCCTGCTGGCCCGGGCTTCCACCGGTCCCGTCGAGTCCATGATGAACATGCTGGGCCACCAGAACCTGGTGGCGGGCGTGCTGTTCGGCGCGGTGGCGGTCAATATCGGACTCAACCTGCTGCTGATCCCCGTATTCGGGCTCGCCGGTGCGGCCATCGCGACGACGGTGTCGATGGTCCTGGTGGCCGGCCTCCAGTATGCGGCCGCGCGGATCCGCGTCGGGGTGCACGCCTTCATCGTGCCGCGGCGCGTTGCGGAAACCGGGGCGAGGAGACCATGAGCCTGTCGGTGACCACGCAACGATGCGACCCCGCGACCGCACTGGCGGCCCACGGAACGGCCTGGCGCGACCTCGAGGCCGAAGCGCTGCACGGCAGCCCGGTCTTCGGCGCGGACCTGATGGCCGTGGCAACCGCGAATTTCGGGCAAGACGCAGCGCGGCTGGAACTCGTGCTTGTCTGGACGCAGGGTCCGGGTGGCGACCGGCGCCTGATCGGGCTCTGTCCCTTCACGAGGCATCACGGCCGCTGGCTCGTGCCGGCGCCCGTGTTCCTCCCCTGGCATCACGACTTCTGTTTCATGGGCCTGCCGCTGGTCCACAGGGAGTACGCCCATGCTGCGTTCGACGGCCTGATCCGCTGGATGGACGACGAGACCGATGGCAACGCGACGCTGCTGCTCGAGAAATGCCCGGCACAGGGCGAGTTCTTCGCGGCGCTCGAGCAGTATCTCGTGGGCACCGGTCGCGCCTACCGCCATTTCGACCATCACCGGCGGGCGGTCCTCGAGGGCGGGGAGACGGCGGACGCCTATCTCCGGTCGGCGGTGCCGGCCAAGAAGCGCAAGGAATTGCGCAGGCAGCGCAACCGCCTGTCCGATGGCGGCGAGGTCGTCTTTTCGACGCTCGGTCGCGGGTGCTCGCCGGAGGAGGCCGTGGACTGGTGTACCGATTTCATGGCCCTGGAAGACGCCGGCTGGAAGGGCCGGCGCGGAACGGCCATCGCGCGGGTCGACGGTCTCGACCGTTTCCTGCCCGAAGCGCTCGCCGCCGAGGCGCGCGGCGGGAACCTGCTGTTCTGGAAGCTCGCCCAAGGCGGCCGGCCCGTTGCCATGACGTTCGCGATACGCCGGGGCGGCCGGGCCTGGCTCCTCAAGATCGCCCATGACGAAGCCCTGGCGCGCCATTCGCCCGGCGTGCTCCTGATCCACGACGTGACCGAAGACCTTCTCGGCGACCCCACGATCGCATGGGTCGACTCCTGCGCCTTGCCGGATCACCCCATGATCGACCGGGTCTGGCGCGACCGCTTCGCGGTTTCGGACCTTCTGATCTCGGGCCGTTCCATGACGGTTCCCTTCGAATTCATCTGCCGGCTCGAATCGGCCCGGCGCACCATGCGCGGCAGCGCGGTGCAGATCTACCGCTCCTTCAGGAAAGGAATTGCAGCATGAGCCAGTATCTCAGACTCGACCGTGTGCACATGAAGGCGGATTTTCCGCTGCGGCATTTTCCGATCGGACACGACATCCACGATCACCCGCTCTTCCAGCTTCCCCGGCTCGTCGAACTGGCGCGCCGGCTCGACCGGGACCGGATCGAGTACAGCTCGGGCGAGGTGAAGCCCAATCAGAATCCCGAAACGGTTCCCAAGCTCGACATGACGGCGGAGGAGACCATCCGGCGCATCGAGGAGTGCAATGCCTGGATGGTCATCAAGAACGTGGAGGAGGATCCCGAATACCGGCGTTTCATCGAGGGGTGCCTGGCCGAGGTCCGAGACGCCGCCACGAAGGCGGGTGCCGTGCCGGAGGACATGGACGACATCCGCGGTTTTCTTTTCATCTCGTCGGCCAATTCGGTGACGCCGTTTCACGTCGACGCGGAGCACAACATGTTCGTGCAGATCCACGGCGACAAGTTCTTCCACGTGTTCGAGAACTCCGATCGCACGCTGGTCAGCGAGGAGGCGATGGAGATCTCTCCGTCCAAGCACCGCAACCAGCACTACGAGGACGGCTACGAGGAGCGCGCCAAGGTCTACGCCATGCGCGAGGGCGACGGGGTGTTCCTGCCTTACATGTGGCCGCACTGGGTGCGCACCGGAAACCGCTACAGCATCTCGCTGGCGATCACCTGGAAGACACCCACGGTCATCAGGCTCAACAAGATCCGCTTCATGAACGGGTTCCTGCGCCGGATCGGCATGCCGCAGGCCGCGCCAGACGTGCATCCGGCCTACGACAATGCCAAGGTCCTGGCCTACGACACGGCCAATGCCGTCCTCGATCCCCTGCGCAGATCGGAACGCACCCGCCGCTTCATCCGACAGGTGCTGTTCGGCCGCAAGGCGAACTACTATTACGAGGCATAGATGGTCCCCCTTTGCGCAAAGTCCCCGCGCGGCCGGAAATGCGATGGCGGAACCGCCCGACGGTCCTATAATGACCCGGCTGGGGGCAGTGCGGTGTCTGGAGGGGAGACCGAGCGTCGTTTGATGTGACCGGTGTCGAGGAGGTCGGCGGACCGCCGCCATGCCTTCATGCCGGCCCGGCGCCAGATGGCGTTCCGCTGCGTTGCGCATGGACCTGCCGCTTTTCTACAAACTCATTCACCGGGCCTATCCGGTCTATCGCTATCCGGCCGACAGGGTCGGCCGCGACAAGCCGCTGTCCTTCCTGTGCCGCGAGCTTCGCCGGGAAACAGCGGAAGGACGACACGGCATCACGGCGTTTCACCGCGCGGCGGCTCTTGCGGTCTGGCCGGTCTTGGCGGTCGCCGCGGCGGTCAGGCTGACCGTCGTCAACGGACGGGTCGTCAGGGAACGCTCCGGTCGAAGCGCGTGGCGGCAATTGCGCGAACAGACCGTGCTCGCGCTGCGCGACGGGGTCTTTCCCTTCTACTACTACATGTACGACATCTACATGGAAGACGACCTCGACCGCGTCTTCGACTATATCGTCCGCGCGATGGTGAAACCCCATGCGGCGCACCAGCTGGTCTACACGGAAAACGCCGCATTCACGAAGTCGCGCAACCTCGGCAACAAGGAGCGGTTTCACGACTGGTGCCGGGAAAACGGCATCGCGACGCCGGCGATCCACGCCATCATCGAGCACGGCCGGGTGAGATTTCCGGATCCGGATTCACCCCGGCTGCCGGACGGCAATCTCTTCATCAAGCCGCTGAAGGGCAAGGGCGGCAGGGGTGCGGAGCTCTGGCGTTTCGAGACCGGTGCTTATGTCAACCAGGCGGGGGAGCGGCTTGACGGGGATGGCCTGCTGGCGCGCTACGTGCGCATGGATGGACAGAACTGGATCGTTCTCGAGCACTGCGTCTGCCACCGGGACCTGGAGGATCTCTCGCTCAATGCGCTCAACACGATCCGCATGGTGACCTGCCGCAACGAAAAGGGAGAACCGGAACACATGGTCAGCATTTTCCGGGTGGCCCGGGAGACGTCCAAGGTTGTCGACAACTACCACGCGGGCGGCCTGGCGGTTCCCGTCGATCCGGAAACGGGGACCCTGGGACAGGCCGGCGACGACGGCGTGGATGCCCGGCTTGGCCGGCTCGACGAACACCCCGTCACGGGCGCGCGGATCACGGGGCGCGTCATGCCGATGTGGCACGACGCGGTGGCGCTCGCCTGCCGGGCCCACGAGGCGCTGGGACCGGTGGCGTTCGTCGGCTGGGACATCGGCATTCTCGACAACGGGCCGACGATCGTGGAAGGCAACGCAAGCCCGGATATCGATATCGAGCAGAGAGTGAACTGGCCGCTCGGGAACGGACGCTACGGTGAACTTCTGGCCTTCCACGTGCGCGCGGGGCAGGCGCGTACGCGGGGTTCCGGTTAGACGCCGCTGAACCTGTCGAGCACGTTGCGGGTCATGGTTTCCACCTGGACGTCGCCGCGGGTCAGCCCCATGACCCATTCGCAGGTGGCGGCGGTGAAGACCTCGCCCCTGCCGCGCCGGAAACTGACGATCATGCCGTTGCCGCGCGACACGCTGCCCATGATCTCGGGCGTGATCTCGCCGTAGAGCGCCATGGCCTTCCATTCCGCGCCACCATCGCCGATGTAGAGAGTTTCTCCCCAGACGCCGTGGTCGGCTTCGAGATTGGTGCCGAGCCCGACCCCGAGGATCTCGAGCCCTTCCGGCGCCCCGTCGGTCCGTGTCGGCACGGGCAGCCCGTCCCGGAGCTCGAAATCGAGACCGTCGACCTCGTAGCCGTAGATGCGCGACGCGGCGCCGAGCACGTCACCGTATCCGATATGCGCGCCGGCGAACGCCCAATGTTCCGGACGGTAGATCGTGAAGCCGCCACTGCCCCGTCCCACACAATTTCCGAGGCCCGCATAGACCCCCTTCATGGCGTTGACGCCGAAGGTCAGGGCGCCCGGCCGTCCGATCTCCGGGATCTCCCAGGCGCCGGAGAGCGAAGACCGGTCATCCGACGCCATGACGGGATCCTCGTCGGTGGCGAAATACTTGTAGCAGACCTGCCTCCGGCCCTCGTCCTCGAGGCGGATCTGCCAGAGGAAATTCCCGGCGAACCGGGCCGCCCTGCCGCCTTTGTCGACCCAGGCGTCGACGGCGTCCCGCATGGCGGCGCTCCAGTATTCGTCGTGACCGACGAAGACCGCGCACCGGTAGCCGTCGAGGATACCGGGGTCCTCGTGGAGGTCGTGCAGCGTCGCGTAGTCGAGGCGATAGCCCGCGCGTTCGGCCCAGTGCGCGAAATGCCGTTCGTAGCTTGCCCAGCCCGCGGATGCGTATTTCTTGGAGTACCCGTAGGCGTAGGCCCATTCCATGTAGGGATAGCGCACCATGTCGCCGGGTACGGGAGGTCTTTCGGGAAGGGAACGCGGCGCGCCCCGGGGCAGTTTGCAGAACCCCCGGGTCCAGGGCCTCTGGGTCGAGAGCACGGGCGAGAAGCGGTTGCCGTCGGGCCCGGTGATGCCTTCATAGGCGTTCGATCCGCCCCAGCAGTTGTAGGACACCCAGGTTCCCGTTGCACACAGCAGCAGGATCGGGGCGGGATCGGCAGTACGGGCCGGTCGCACGATGAAAAGGTGATGTTCCTCAACCGTCCGATCACCGCGTCGTCCCGTCAGGGTGACGAGGTAACCGCCCGGGCGCCAGTCCGCCGGGATGTCGAACGCATGGGCCACCGGCCAGCCGCACCCGTTGACGGAACAGTCGGCGGGCGTGTCCCTGTGGACGCCCGGCAGGCCGGCGACCTGCATCACCGGTTCGTAGTCCGGACCGTCGCGGCCGATCTCGAAGGACCAGGTGTCCGCGGTCGTGCTGGCGTGCAGGTGCACCGTATCGCCGGGACGATAGCTGAACCGGTCCGTGTAGGCCCAAATCTCGAGAACCTCCGGGTTGCGCGCCGGGCCGATATAGTAGTTGTCCAGCACATGGCGAGCCTTGCGAGTCGTGCGCGGGGTGGGTTCGGCATCCGGCTGTGCACCGGTGTTGATGTCGTCGTTGCTCATCGCCGATCAGGCCTTTTCGCGAAGCAGGCGGCGGATCACCTTGCCGGTGGTCGTGAGCGGCAGGGCGGTCTCGAAGGCAATTTCGCGAGGATACTCGTGGGCCGAAAGCCGTTCGCGCACCCAGGTCCGGATGTCGTCGGCAAGGGCGTCGGAGGCCTCGTAGCCGCTGTTGAGGACCACGAACGCCTTCACGATCTCGGTACGCTCCGGGTCCGGTTTGCCGACGGCCGCGGCGAGGGCCACCGCCGGGTGGCCGATGAGGCAGTCCTCTATTTCACCAGGTCCGATGCGGTAGCCCGCGCTTGTGATGACATCGTCGTCGCGGCCGACGAAGAAGAAATAGCCGTCCTCGTCGACATAGCCCTGGTCGCCGGTGAGGAGCCAGTCGCCTGCAAATTTCTCGACCGTGGCCTGCGGACGGTTCCAGTATTCGAGAAACATGACCGGGTCGGGCCGCCGGATGGCGATGGTTCCGGTCTCGCCCTGCGGCAGAGGCGTGCCTTCGGCGTCGACGATCGCGACGTCATGGCCCGGAATCGGTTTGCCGATGGCACCGGGGCGTGAAATGCCGCGGGCCACGCTCGACCCGAGGACGAGATTGCATTCGGTCTGGCCGAAGAACTCGTTAATGGTGACGCCAAGCTCCCGGCGGCCCCAGTCGACAAGCTGGCGGCCGAGCGCTTCCCCGCCGCTGCCGATGGTCCGCAGTTTCAGGTCGAACCGACTACCCGGCGAGGGGACCGCGCGCAGCAGCTTGAGCGCGGTCGCCGGCAAAAACATGTTGCGGACGCCAAACTCTTCCATCAATTCGAACGCGGCCTCGGCGTCGAATTTCTCGAACGTGTGCGCAACGACGGGCACACCGTAATAGAGACTGACAAGCAGCACGTTGAGAAGTCCGCCCGCCCATGCCCAGTCCGACGGCGTCCAGAAAATGTCGCCCGGGCGGGGAAACCCGTCATGGCAGAATTCGGTGCAGGGCAGGTGACCGATCAGCACCCGGTGGCCATGAAGCGCGCCCTTGGGCGGACCGGTCGTGCCGGATGTATAGATCATCAGGGCGGGATCGTCCGGGGCGGTGCTTTCCGGCTCGAAGCTCGACGGATAGCGATCCGCCTCGGCGTGGAAATCGAGGGCATCGCCGACCGCGCCGTCGACGCAGAAAACGGTTTCCAGGTCGGGTGGCTGAGGGGCGATGCCGGCTGTTTTCTCCACGCCGGCCGCCGACGTCACGAGAACCTTCGCGCCGCTGTCGCGCAGTCGATAATCCAGCGCGTCGGCACCGAAGAGCGTGGCGAGCGGCAGGGCGACCGCGCCGAGCTTGTAGACGGCAAGGTGGGTGATGACGGTTTCCGGGCGCTGGGTCAGAAGCAGCGCGACCCTGTCGCCGCGCCCGACGCCCGCCGACCGCAGCATGCCGGCGACGCGATTCGAGGCGGTCTCGAGTTCGCCGAAGGTGACCTCGCGGGCGGGCCCTTCAGACGGCTTGTAGATGATCGCCACCTTGTCGGGCTCGTTCGCCCACTTGCCGCACACCGCATGGGCGATGTTGAACCGCCCGGGCAGCGACCACGAGAATTCCTGCCGCAAAGTGCCGTAATCCGCACCGGGATCGAGAAGTCTCGCCACGCCAGCATCCATGTCCCGCCCCTTCCTGCCCTGTTCCGCCCTGATGAATGCTGGATTAACGCGCCTTTCAGGTTCGGCTCAGGCACGCCCTGCAATTCTCGTGTCGTTCGGATCGCAATACAGATCGTCCCTCAGGTCAAGGAGACTGAAAATGTACAAGTCGCTCATCGCAGCTCTCGCCATCGCAGCCGCCCTTTTCGGTGCCACCATGACCGGCGCCCAGGCCAAGTCCAGCGTCAGCATCCACATCGGCGTCGGCGGATATCACGCCCCCCACTACCGTCCGCATTACCGCCCGTACCACGCCCATCGGCCCTATTACGCGCCGCGCCGCCACATCCTGCCGCGCCGCGCGGTTCGCCGGTCCCTGCGTCACCGCGGCTACCACGGCTGCCGCAACATGCGCCTGCGCCACCACGCCTACCGTGTGACCTGCGCCAAACGCGGCAAGCTCTTCCGCCTGCGCGTGAACGCCCGCAACGCACGGATCATCAACCGCCATCGCATCCGCTGAGCGGCGGTTTTCCCGACAAAGGCCCGGTATCCCTGGATGCCGGGCCTTCGTGCGTCTGCCACTGCAACCCCCGTCCGGCATCCGGCATGCGCGACCGACAAAACACTGTCCGCGCGGGAACCTTCTCCCCGCAACGGCGTTTACACATGGTCCAACAGTTTAGGTTCAAAGGAGAGTGCGTGCCTTGAGGGCACGCGGGGGTTTTGATCCATGATCGACAAGCGTGAACAAATTCCGATGCGTGACAGACGCAGATTCCTGAGCGGACTTGCAGCCGGCTCCGCATGGGTGCTTGCAGGTGCGCCCCTGCCGGCGAACGCCTTGCAGGCCCGTGCGCCGCAGACCCTCATTCTGGACCCGGAAACCCGGCGCTGGGTGTCCTACACGCCGGAATATGCCAGGCGATATTTCAACATGCGCGGCGAGGTTCCCCAGGCCTTCCAGCGGCAGTTGGTATCGTTCAAGTCTCTCGAACATCCCGGCACGATCGTCATCGATTCCGACAAGCGGTTCCTTTACCTCGTCCAGGAAAACCAGCAGGCCATCCGCTACGGCATCGGTGTCGGGCGGCAGGGCTTCGGCTGGGCCGGCATCGTGGAGGTCGGCCGTATGGCCGAATGGCCGACCTGGACGCCACCCGCCGACATGGTCGCCCGCGACCCCGAGGCCGCGAAATGGAAAGACGGCATGCCGGGCGGTCCCGACAATCCGCTCGGGGCCAGGGCACTCTACCTCTATGAAAACGGGCGCGACACGATCTACCGCATTCACGGCACCAACGAACGCTGGTCGATCGGCCTGAACGTGTCCTCGGGGTGCATCCGCCTCCTGAACGAGGATATCACCGACCTTCATTCGCGCGTGCAGATCGGCACCAAGGTGGTCGTCCTGCATCAGGATGCGGCGCAATTCGAGGGAGTCCTGTGATGAAACGTCTTCTCCGCGTGCCCGCCTGTTTCCTGCTGATGGCCGGTATCGCCGGCTGTGCGGCGAACGGGCCCTCGCCCGATCTCGCCGATGGTCCCGTCATCCGTCAGACGGCGGCCACGGCGCCGGCCGACCTGCAGCTCCTGTGCTCGGCGACGGCGGCACGGCGCTTCAACATCGCCGAGAACGCGATCATCCCGGTATCGTCGGGTGCGGTGGCGGCCAACGCCTATCAGGTGAACATGCGGACCAGCTACGATTCCATCGAGTGCGTCGTGAACGACAATGGCGAGATCCTGGAACTGGCGCGCGTTTGACGTGGTGCTGGCCGGGTGCGCCCGGCAAAGGAAATCAGCCAAAAAGAAACCCGGAGCCTGACCAGGCCCCGGGTTTTCCTGTCCGTGCGGTGTTTCAGAGCGGCTTGCCCTCGCTGGTCTCCCAGAGACCGGCCATGAGTTCGTTCGAGGGCAGCGTCTCGTCGATCAGCTTTTTCGCCGTCGCCTGACCGGCCACAGGGAGACCCGTCGGGTCGAGCTTGCCGATCTGGACGAGGACCGAAGCCTGATCCCAGTAGATGTGCTCGTGATAGAGTTTGTCGCCCCGGAAGTTGACCACCGCGAGCAGCGGAACCTCCACGTACTTGCCCGTGGGCGCGACGCCGGGAAGCATCCAGTCGATCTCGCGGGTGTGGGTGAAGCAGAAGATCATTTCATCCACCAGCCGGTCCGCCCCGATGGTGCGGGAGATCGGGATGAGCTTCGTGTCTTCCGGGTTCGAATCGACGAAGTGGTACTTGTAGAACCGCTTCAGGTGATCGTGGCCGACGCCGCCCGTCATGGTGGGGATGTGGTTGACATAGGGCTCCGAAACCATCGTCGCCATGGTGTCGTCGACATTGCGGGTGGCGAACTCGTAGTAGCAGTGCATATCCCACAGGTGTTCGAGATCGTAGATCGGCCCGAGCACGCGGCGCAGGGCGGCGAGCGAACGGGAATAGGCCATCATGGTCGCCGGCTTGTCGTAGTGGTCGCGGCCCGGCGTCGCGAAGGCGTGGTCCATGCCTGGATAGGTATAGAGCGATACGTCCTTCTTGCCGCCGAGCGCTTCGGTGATCGCCTCGCGGGCCTCCGGCGGGCAGAACTTGTCCTCCTCGGCGAAGTGAAGCACCAGCGGGCACTGCAGGTCGTTCGCCTCGGCGAGATAGTTCTCGACACCGACGGCATAGTACCCGACCGACACGTCCACATCGGTCCGCGTGGCCGTCAGGTAGGCCAGCAGGCCGCCGAGGCAATAGCCGATGGCGCCGACCTTGCCCTTGACGCCGTCGAGCTTGCGCAGGGCGTCGATCGTGTCCTGAACGTCCTTGATCGACTGGTCGACATCGAAATTCTGGTAAAAACCGAACGCCTTCTGCATGTCCTCGTCGCCGTATCCCAGGCTGACCCCCGGCTCCATGCGCCAGAATAGATCGGGCACGATGGCGACATAGCCTTCCTCCGCGAAATGGTCCGCCATGGATTTCATGTAGTCGTTGATGCCGAAGATCTCCTGCAGGAGAACGAGGCCAGGGCCGGACCCCTTTTCCGGGCGCGAGACATAGGCGCGGAAGCTGCCTCCGTCCGAGGCGTCGACGGAAATGTATTCGCCCTTGTCGCCGGATGCGGCGCCGGCATCCAGCACCTGCGCCATCTGGGACTCGACGGCACCCGGGTCCGCCGCGAGCTGTTCCTTCAGGGCCTGGGCCATGTCACCGGGGTAGACTTCCTTCTCGCCCTTCTCCAGGGCGTCGAGCGCGGCTTCGGCAACTTCCTGGGGCGGCGTCTTTGGCGGCGGGAAGTCGCGGCTCATGTCGGTGTCGATCGCGCCCGGCAGCACAGCGAGCACGTGGACGCCCTTGCGGGCGAGCTCGGCGCGAATGCCCTGCGTGGCGTTGTAGGCCGCCGCCTTGGAGGCCGACAGCGATCCCATGATCGGCAGGTTCACCTTGGCGAGGATGGACAGCATGTTGACGATGCCGCCGCCGCCGTTCGCCGCGATCACCGGGCCGAACGCCCGGCACATGGCGACAAGGCCGAAATAGTTGGTGTCCATCTCCATGCGGGCGGCTTCGGTATCGGATGCGTCGAGCAGCCTGTCATTGGCGTTGACGCCCGCATTGTTGATCAGCAGCGTGGCGTCGCCGGCGGCCCGGCGGGCGGCGGAAATGTGACTGTCCTTCGTCACGTCGAGCTGCAGCGGCACGATGCGGGTCTCGCCGATCATGCCGGGATAGTCGAGCGCGTCCAGGTCGCGTGCGGTCACGTAGACCTTCGCGGCGCCGCGGCTGGCCAGTTCCTCCACGAAGCACCGTCCGACGCCGCGATTGGCGCCCGTGATCAGTGCGATGGCTCCCTCGATCTTCATCTGTGCTGCCTCCTTTGCGGGCATTACCGTGTGTTCCTGCGGCCGGGTGTCCGTTGCGGGCGTCCCGGCAGGTTGGTCTTTTTTCGCATCGCCCAGCCACGCCGGATCCGGCTTCGGCAGGGGAATCGCGTCTATCAGCGCACGCGTGTAGTCCTTCCGCGGCGTTTCAAAAAGGGACTCGCAGTCTCCGGATTCAACAACCGTGCCATTCTGCATCACGTAGACCCGGTCGCATATGTGCCGCACCACGGACAGATCGTGGCTGATGAAGGCCATGGCGAGGCCGAGCTTGTGGCGCAGGTCGTCGAGAAGTTCGAGCACCTGGGCCTGGGTGGAGACGTCGAGTCCGGAAACGATCTCGTCGGCGACGATGAACTCCGGTTCCAGCGCGATGGCGCGGGCGATACCCGCCCTCTGGCGCTGGCCGCCGGACAGTTCATGGGGATAGCGCCCGGCGAACTCTTCCGGCAGACCGACCCGGGCCAGCAGGCCGGCCACGCGCTTGGAGATGTGCTCCCTGCGGCGCACCAGCCCGTGGAACCTGAGGGGCGTGGCGAGAATGCGTCCGATCGTCTGCCGCGGATTGAGCGACGACTGGGGGTCCTGGAAGATCATCTGCATGCGCCGGCGGACCGGGCGCAGATCCCTTTCCGGCAGGTGGGTGATGTCGGCGCCGGCGAAGCGGATGATTCCGTCCGTGGGCTCGTGAAGGCGCACCAGACAGCGCCCGAGGGATGTCTTGCCCGAGCCCGATTCACCGACAATGCCGACGGTCTCGCCGCGTTTCACCGCGATATCTATGCCCTTGAGTATGGAGACCGTCGGCCGGGCGCCGAAGAGCCTGGGGACCGTCATGTCGGGAAGTTCGAGGCGGACGTCCTCGGCGAGCAGCAAGGTCTCAGACATTCCGGCCTCCGCCTCGCGGACGGCCGGTCTCGGCGGAAAGGCGGGCCAGCAGATCGCCGGGGATCGGCCTGAGGGACTGTTGCGGCCGGTCGTACCGGGGCACGGCCCTGATCAGGGCCTCGGTATAGGGGTGATCCGGCTTCGCGAAGAGATCCGCGACCGGGGCGCTTTCCATCACCCGACCGCCGAAAAGCACTGTCACTCGGTCGCATATCTGGGCGACGACGCCGAGATCGTGGGTCACGAAAATGACGGAGGTGTCGTGGTCGCTCTGGAGTCCGCGAATGAGCCGCAGGATCTGTTTCTGTACGGTCACGTCGAGTGCGGTGGTCGGTTCGTCGGCGATGACGAGGCGCGGGTTCATGACGAAGGCCGCGGCGATGAGCACGCGCTGGCGCATGCCGCCCGACAGTTCATGCGGGTAGCTGCGCAGCGTCTTCTCCGGATCGGGGATGTGGACCTCGGCGAGCATTTCCGCGGCGACCGAGCGCGCGTTCTTGCGACTCATGCCGCGCTTGAGGACGAGCCCGTCCGTGATCTGCGGCGCGATGCGGCGCGACGGGTTGAGGGCGGTGAGCGGGTCCTGCGGAATCAGGGCGATCTCCGTCCCCAGCAGGCGGTCGAGAGAGCGCGGGCCGGCGCGCAGGAGATCGACCCCGTCATAGCGGATGACGCCGCCTGTGATGCGCACCGCCGGGGGCAGGATGCCGAGAATGGCGCGCGCGATGCTGGTCTTGCCGGCCCCGCTTTCTCCGACGAGACCATGGACCTCGCCGCGGTCGACGCGCAGGGCGATATCGTCGAGGATCGGCGTGCCGTCGGCCGTTCGTGCGGTCAGGCCGTATATGTCGAGCAGGGAACCGGTCATCGGCGCAGAACCGGGTCGAGCGCCTGGCGCAGGCCGTCACCCAGCTGGTTGAAGGCGAGCACCGTCAGAAAGAGGGCGCCGAGCGGGAACACCAGGATCCACCAGGCGTGATAGATGACCTGACGGCCTTCCGCGATCATGCCGCCCCAGGTCGGCGTGTCCGTCGAAACCGACAGGCCGACGAAGGACAGGATCGCTTCCACCGTCACGGCGATGCCCATCTCGAGGCTGAGCAGGACGAGCACCGTCGGCAGCACGTTGGGCAGGATCTCCCGGGTCAGGATCGCAAAGCGGCGCATGCCGAGAATGACGGCGGCGTCGACATATTCCTGGCGGACCTGCTGAAGCGTTTCCGCCCGGACGACGCGGCAGAACCGTGTCCAGTCGATGATGACGATCGCCAGGATCACCGAGTGCAGTCCGCTGCCCATGACGGCAACCAGGAGGATCGACAGGAGCACCGGCGGAAACGACATCCAGAGGTCGACGAGCCGCGAGATCACCATGTCGAGCCAGCCGCCGAAATAACCGGCGGCAAGACCGAGCACCGTGCCGATGAGCGCGGCGAGGGTCGCGGCGACGAAGGCGACGGCCAGCGCGATCCGGCAGGCGTAGATCAGGCGGGAGAGCAGGTCGCGCCCGAGACTGTCCGTGCCGAGCAGGTATCCCGGTTCGCCGCGGTCGAGCCACACGGGCGGCGTCTTCTCGAGCAGCAGGTCCTGTTCCAGCGGATCGAGAGGGGCGATGAGCGGCGCGAAGAGGGCACAGATCACTACGGTCAGGATGACCAGGCCGGGCAGGACGACCCTGGGGCGCAGCAGCCGGCGGGCAGGATGTCTTCCGGCTCGTGCCGGGCGGGCGGGGAGGGTGCTGTCCACGATCTCAGCCATGGCGCAGCCTCGGGTTGAAAAGCTGCGCGGCAAGGTCAACGGCGAGGTTGATCAGGATGAAAATCACCCCGAAGGCGAGGACCAGTCCCTGGATCAGCGGCAGGTCGCGGTTGATCACCGCGTCGATGCCCATGTTCCCGATGCCGGGATAGGAGAAGATGCGCTCCACAATGACGGTGCCGCCGATGAGAAAGGCGAACTGGACGCCGGTGAGGGTCAGCGTCGGCACGATGGCGTTACGCAGGGCTTCGCGGAAGACGATGCGCCGTTCCGACAGGCCCCTGATCCGGGCAAGCGTGACATAGTCCTGCACCATGGCTTCCTTCAGCGCGCCCTTGAGCACACGGGCGATGACGGCGGCGAGCGGCAGGGCGAGCGCCAGTGCGGGCATGAGCATGTGCCGCAGGAGATCGAGGGTCACCGCGAGGCGCCCCGTGACGATGCTCTCGACCAGGTAGAACTGCGTGGCGAAGTCGAGCGCCACGCGCGGGTCGGCGCGACCCGACACGGGAAGCAGCGGAACGAGCACGCCGAACACCAGCACGAAGGTGAGTGCCCAGATGAAATCGGGCACGGCGAGCGAAATGCCGTTCACGTTGTCGAGCAGGTTCTCGAACCAGGTGCCGCGCCAGATGGTGCCGCAGACGGCGATCGCGCCGCCGACGAGCACGGCGATGACGAGCGCCATGAAGGCAAGCTCGAGGGTTGCCGGCAGGCGCCCGAGAACGAGGCCGGTCACGTCCTGGCGCAGGCTGATCGAGGTGCCGAAATCGCCGGCAAGCGCGCTTGTGGCCCAGATCACGAACTGCTCGGCAAGCGACAGGTTCAGGCCATAACGCGCCCGCAACGCGGCGATGTCGGCCTCGCTGGCGCCCGGCGCGATCATCATCGAGACCGGATCGCCCGGCACGACGCGGACGAGCACGAACACCACGATGGCGACACCGATCAGGGTGAGGGCGGCAAGAGCAAGCCTATGCAACAGTACGCGATACCACATCTGTCCATGCGCCGGCCGGGTCCGCCCTCCCGGCTGGCGCCATCAGTGTCTTGATCAGGCAGGCTTCATGTCGGAGGGCTCGGGAGCGCCGGCGACATTGGGCACGATCTTGATCCGGGTGGAATGGACGATCGGCTGCACATATTGCAGGAGGGGAATCACATAACCTTCCTCCGCAATGTACTTGTCCACCGCCTTCCATCCCGCGATGCGTTTGTCCTCGTCGGCTTCGCCCCAGAGCGGGCCGATCTTGGCGTCGAGATCCTCGGTGTCCCAGGTCGAGTGCGGCGACGGGCCGAACATGGCGAAACCGGTCGACGTCGTCGGGTCGCCGATCGCGTTGCCCCAGTTGTAGAAGGCCGCCGGCGCCAGCGTGTCGGAGGCACGCAGCTCGTAGTGCTTGGCGATCTCGTAGACCTCGATTTCCGCCTCGATGCCGACCTTGCGCCACATGCCGACGACGGCCTGGATCATCTCGTAGTCCTTGGGCTTGAACCCGCGGGTGGTCTGGATCTTGAACTTGACCGGGTTGTCCCTGGAATAGCCGCTGGCGGCAAGCAGTTCGGCCGCCTTGTCCGGATCGTAGTCGACCTTGATGGAGGGGTCGTAGGCGATGTATTCGGGCGTCTGGAGGGTGTCGATGGGCACGCCATACCCGCGCAGGAGCCGGTCGACGATCGCTTTCTTGTTGATCGACATGTGGGCCGCGAGGCGGACGTTCCTGTCTTCCATCGGGCCGATATCGTTGAGGAATATCATGCCGATATCGGAAATCGGCGTGGTCACGCCGGCGAAACCATCCTTCTCCTTCAGGCGGTCGAACTCCTCGTAGGGAATATCGAGCGTGAGGTCGGACGCACCGCTTTCGACCTCGGCCACGCGGCTGGTGGCGTCCGGCACGAACTTGTAGATCACGGTCCCGAAGGCAGGCTTGCCGCCCCAGTAGTGCGGGTTGGCCTTGAGGCGGACGAAGGCGTTGCGCTCGAACTGGTCGACCATGTAGGGGCCGGTGCCCACGGGCTTGGCCTCGAAGCCGTCCGCGCCCACCTTCTCGTAATAGGCCTTGGGCATCACGTAGCCCGTCAGGAACGCCATCCACTTGAAGAGCGTGGGTTCGAAGGACAGGACGTCGGCGGTTACGCGATTGCCCTCGATCCTGTAGTTGCCGATCTTGGACCAGACGAACTGGATCGGGTTGCCGGTATCCTTGTTGCCGGCGCGTTCGAGCGACCAGACGATGTCCTCGGGCGTGAAATCGGAACCGTCATGCCATTTGACGCCCTCGCGAACGTCCATCCAGACCTGGGTGCGGTCGTCGTTCCAGCCCCAGTCGGTCAGCAGGCCCGCTTCGAATTCCAGCGTCGGTTTCTGGCCGACATACTGGTCGAAAACGCTGCGGTAGATCGACTGGATGGTCGGGTTCACGGCCGACAGTCCGACGGTGGGGTCCCACGACGGCAGATTGACATTGTAGGCGATGGTCAGCGTGTCGCCTTCGGCGGCCCATGTCAGGCCGGGCGCCAGCAGCGTGCCTGCGGCGAGTCCTGCGGATCCGGTCTGGAGGAACCGGCGGCGGTCGAGCGTTGTCATGATCTTTTTCCCTGCAGTTTCCGGGAGCCTGGGGTCCCGTCTCCCATTTATAGAATGGATGCCATTTGAAGGGATCATCCCCCGTTTGACAAGGTAAACGCACGATCCTGCTGCACGTTTGCGTGCGCCGTTCCGGTGGCGCGGGCGGGATTCGCTCGGCGCATGCGCCTGTCGGACGCCGCCGTCGGGCAGGTGCGACTTGATCAGGATCATGTTTGGCGGTTGAAATGTCCTGCACACTCGCCAGCATGAAGGGCAAAAGGGAGCAGACGGATGCTGAAACGCGGATTCAAGTCAATGCTTGCAGAGGCCAATGCGGCCATCGAGACCATATCGGTTCAGGATCTGCCCTATTATCTCGACGACGACGACGCGGTGCTGGTCGACGTGCGCGACAAGGCGGAACGGGATGCCGATGGCGGGATACCGGGATCGATCCATGCTTCCCGCGGTCTTCTGGAGTTTCATGCCGATCCGGAAAGCCCGGCCTACAAGCCCGAATTGCGGACCGACGCCAAGCTGGCGCTGTACTGCGGCACCGGTGGGCGCTCCGCGCTGGCGGCCAAGACGCTGCTGGACATGGGATTCGAGAATGTCGCGTCCGTGGCCGGAGGCTATTCCGCGTGGAAGGCCGCGCAGGACTG
Organism: Hyphomicrobiales bacterium; assembly: GCA_965227875.1. Classification (GTDB taxonomy): domain Bacteria; phylum Pseudomonadota; class Alphaproteobacteria; order Rhizobiales; family JAJFHC01. Next base: position 1,433,875 of record OZ245783.1, on the reverse strand, counting down.
AGACGGCAAACTGCGGCAGGAGGAGAGCGTCATGGACAGGCGGCAGGTCGTCGGCGGCACCGCCGCGTTCTCCGGACTGATGCTGACGCCGCGCGGTGCGCGGGCGCTGGTCGAGGATGTCGACTATCCGGGTGACGGCGCCTTCCGGGCGGAACTGCGGACCAACCTGAGGGAAAGCGCGCGGGCTTGGTGGCCGAGGACGCTCGACCGCGACCATGGCGGGTTCCTGAGCGATTTCGATGCGGACTGGCAGGCGACCGGGCCCCACAACAAGCGGCTCGAGTTCCAGGCGCGGCAGACGCGGGCCGCCGCGCATGCGGCGCTGTCCGACAGCAGCCTCGACGTGGCGCGCGAGGCGGCCGAGCACGGCTACAGAAACCTTCGCGACACCATGTGGGACAGCGAGGCGGGCGGCTTCTGGTACATGCTGAAACGCGACGGGACGCCGGAATATACCGAGAAACACCTGCACGGGATCGCCTATTCGATCCAGGCTTGCGTCTTCCATAACCAGCTGACCGGCGATCCGGAAAGCCTCGAACTCGCCAATCGGGCCTTCGACTGGGCAGACGAGCACGCCCACGACAAGGACCGGGGCGGCTATTTCTCGTTCATGACGCGGGAGGGCGCACCGATCCTGGAGCCGAGCGAACGCTGGCCGGTCGACCCTCTCGGCACCGCGGTCGACCGCAAGGACTGCAACACGATCATGGACATGTTCGACGCGCTGGTGGATCTCCACCGGGCCACGGGTCGCGAAGACGTTCTGGCGCGGATCCGCGAGATCACCGGGATCGCCGACGCGAAGACCCGCAAGAGTTCGCGCATCCTGTTCCGGGACTACGGCCTCGACTGGTCGCCGGCCAACACCGCATCCGTCGTCGGCGGCAACTTGCAGGTGTCCTGCGTCTTCGCGCGCATGGAAGCGGACTTTCCCGATGAGCTCGGTCGCACGGGCGGACGCATTTCCCGGTCGATCGTCGGCGGCTGCCTCGACAATTTCCGCGACGAGACGGACGGTGCCTTCATCTACGAGGGCGAGTTCCGGAACGCGGCCTGGGGCCTCAAGGATCTCAAGAAGGAGTGGTGGGTCCAGGCGGAGGCCATGCGTGCCTTCCTCGTCCAGTCGCAGTTCCGCCCCGGCATCCGCGACGAGATGCGGCGCATCGCCTGGCGGCTGTGGACGTTTTCGCGCGACAACGTGATCGATTCCGAACGCAAGGGGTGGACGCAGGGCGCGGGCGGTTTCGACGAACCCAAGGTCCACGAATGGAAAGACGCCTCCCACGAGGTTCGCGCCCTCATGGAATCGATCTCAATCCTCGGAGGCTGAACGCACCCAGCCGGTGCGCGGAGCCGTCCGTGAAAATTGCCGCTGCGCCATTGCAGTCGGCGGTGCGAATGCCTACCTATTCAGAAGGGTGTGCGAGAACGGGCTGACCGTCTCCGACGAACGCCGGCCCGTCAGGGGCGGCCGGAAATGGTGTTCTCGCGCCACAGACATGTGTGAATGTCCGGACGTCCGGGCCGGTATGGCGGCCGGATCGTGTCCGGGGAGAGAGGGATCGTGAAAACCAAGACGCTTATTCTTGCCGCTGCGGCGCTTTTTGCGGCCGGTCAGCCGGCGCTTGCCGGCTGTGGCGACAATTCCGGACCGGGTGTCGACTGGTCGGAGTGCGACAAGAAGAACAAGATCATGTCGGGCAACGATTTCTCGAACGGCACCTTCGTCAGCACGAACTTCGGTGCGACCGATCTCTCTGATACGAAGTTCGGGGGTGCCAACCTGCAGAAGGTCAATCTCGGCCGCACGCTGCTCCGAAGCGCCGATTTCACCAGCGCGGACCTGTCCAAGGCCGAAGCCGTCCGGGCGAATTTCGAGAAGTCGAACTTCGCCGGCGCCACGCTTTCCAAGGGCGAGTTCAACAGGGCGAACTTCTCGAGCGCCAACCTCGCCGGTGTCGACATGTCCAAGGCCGAGTTCTCGCGCGCGAAGTTCGACGATGCCGATCTCACGAGCGCGAACTTCCATTTCGCCAATGTCTCCCGGGCCTCGTTTCACGGCGCGAAACTCGACGGGGTCCAGCTCGACGGCGCCTATACCTTTCTCACGCAGATCGAGGGTGTCGATCTCAGCGGCACGAAGGGCCTGACGCAGATGCAGGTGGACGCCGCCTGCGGCGACGCGGAAACCAAACTCCCCGCCGGCCTCAAGACACCAAAATCCTGGCCCTGCGCCGAATAAATCTCCCAAGCATCTGAACCCGAACCGGCACTGCCGTAACCTGATGACTAGATCCTGACTTCCGTCAGGAATTCGGATACGGGGGAACTCGGTTCAGATTCGCAATGCTCCCGAATTGCCGGCGAAAGCCGGCATCCATCGGGCGGTGCGTCTGGGTCCTGACTTTCGTCAGGAATGCGGGGGGTGTGGCGGAACTCGGTACCGACTCACAAGGCCTCCGAATTGCCGGCGAAAGCCGGCATCCATCGGACGGTACGTTTGGGTCCTGACTTGCGTCAGGAATGCGGGGCGTGAGGCGGAATCGGGGTGCAGGCGTCGACCTGGGTGCAGGCGGCGACCTGCGGGTGGGCGCCGGTCCGTGTGCAGCGTTCCGTGGTCAGTCGTCCAGGCCGAAGCGGCCGGCGAGGTTTTGGATCACGTCGTGGCCGGCATTGGCGAAGGCGATGCGCAGATGGTCGTCCTGTCCCGCGCCGAAAAACGATCCCGGCAGGGTGAGGATGCCGCGTTCCGCGGCCAGCCGGCGGGCGACCGTAACTGAGTCCGTCTCGAGCGGGTGGCGCACATAGGCGAAGTAGGCGCCGATGGACGAGACCGACCAGCCCGGCGTTCCCTCGATCAGCCGCGAGAAGGCGCCGGCGCGCCTGAGGATGCGTTGGCGGTTCTCTTCACGCCAGTCCGCGGTGCCGCCGATCGCCCAGGCGAGGGCGGTCTGGGCGGCGCGGGGGGCGCAGATCTGCAGGCAGTCGAGCACCTTCGACACCTCCGGCACGGCGGCGGCGGGCATCAGCATGGCGCCAACGCGATGGCCGGGCACGCAGTAGGTCTTGGAGAAGCTGTAGAGATGGATGGTGACCGCGCGGGCCTCGTCGTCGGCCAGCAGGCCGTGCGGCGCGACCGACGGGTCGGGCAGGAAGTCGCGATAGGTCTCGTCGACGATGAGCCAGAGGCCCCGGCGCCGGCAGAGATCGGCGAAGGCGGCGAGCGTTTCCGGCGGGTAGATCGCGCCCGTCGGGTTGTTCGGCGTGACCAGGACGATGGCCCGCACGCTGTCGTCGAGCAGGGCCTCGGCGCGGGCGGGGTCGGGCACGAACCCGTCCTCGGCCCGCGCGGGCAGGGCGCGGGTGCCGATGCCCAGCATGTTGAGTGTCATCTCGTGATTGAAGTACCAGGGCGCGGCCAGCATGACCGTCTCGCCGGCGCGCGCCAGCGCGGTCACGGCGACGTAGAAGGCCTGGTTGCAGCCCGCCGTGATCGCCAGATCGTCGGGGGAGACACGGGCGCGGTAGAGCCGGTCGATGTCCGCGGCCAGTGCCTGGCGGAGATCCTCGTCGCCCTGGATGTCGCCGTATTCCGCCGCCGCGCGCGTGGCGGCCGCCGCGCCGAGACGGGTCAGCAATTCATCGTGCGGCGGGTAGCCGGGCACGGCCTGGGACAGGTCGACGACATCGCCGTGCCGGCCGTCATATTGCGCGAGCCAGTCGCGGGCCATGGGGATGGGCGGCGTGGCGGTGTCGCGCAGGAGCGGGTTGACGTCGGGGCTGTGCGGCATGGGCGGGGTTCCTTCGGCGCGGAGGGCGGGCCGGTCCAGAAAGGGCACTCATAACCGAAAACATCGTCCGCTCAAACGGTCTTCCTTTGATATAAGGGTCGGCGACCGAGACACGAGAGGGGGGCTTGCGGCCCACATGCTGAGAGAAGAACAGATCGACAGGGCGGCCCAGCTCCTGCGCACCGCCCGGCTGCAGAACATCACCCTGCCGGACCTGCCGCCCGACTGCCGTCCGCACTCGATCGCGGACGCCTACGCCATCTGCGACCGGCTGGCGGAGCTGCTCGGCTGGGAGGTCGGCGGCTGGTTCTGCGCCTGCACCAACGAGGCGATCCAGACCATGCTCGGGCTCGACGAGCCGTATTATGCCCGGCTGTTCGAGGATCTGCTCCATGCCTCGCCCGCCAGGCTGCGCGCAGGCGACTTCCCGCCCATCATCATCGAGTGCGAGTTCGCCTTCACGCTCGCCCGCGACCTGCCGGCGCGCGAGGAGCCCTATACGCGCGAGGAGGTCGGCGAGGCGGTGGCGAAGGTGCACCCGGCGATCGAGGTGGTGGCGGGGCATCTGGAGAACTGGCCGGAACAGGACGTCTTTTCCGTCATCGCCGACAACGGCACCGACGGCGGTCTGGTCTACGGCGAGGGTGTGGACTGGACGCCGGAACTCGATCTCGGCGCAGTGAAAGTGACGCTCAGGGCCAATGGCGAGGTCGTGCGCGAGGGCACCGGCGCGCGCGTGCTCGGCGACCCGTTCGACGCCTTCGTCTGGCTCGCCAACGCCCGGGCCCGCGACGGCGACGGGCTGAGGGCGGGCCATATCCACAACACCGGCACGGCGACGGACATCTATCCCGTGGAAGGCGCGGTCAAACTGGTGGCGGACTTCGGCGGCCTCGGCGCGGCGGAACTGGAGATTTCCTAGGCCACGAACGACAGATTGCGTTCGCTCAGTCCATACCGGGTACCGGGCCAAGTGCCTCCATCGGGTAGACCGGTTTGGGGAAACCTTCTGCATTCGGGTCGACATAGCGGCCGTATTTCCAGGCATTCCCGCCGGCATGGCTGAAGCGCTTTTTCTTCGTGTCGACAGTCAACCAGCCGTCATTGAACAAGTGTGACCGAATAACGAGTTCGCCTGTATCTGGGTTCCATTTTCTGACGGTGTTGTCGTCACCGGCGGACCAGATGGCGTTTCCGTCGGGGTTGACGGCGAGGGCTCGAACCCAGTCTGTGTGTCCTTCGAGGGTTGCGACAAGTTCCCCGGTTTCCGGGTTCCATTTTCTGACGGTTCGGTCCCCACCGGCGGACCAGATGGCGTTTCCATCGGGGCTGACGGCGAGGGCTTGAACCCAGCCAGCGTGTCCTTCGAGGGTTGCGACAAGTTCGGCGGTTCGTGGGTTCCATTTTTTGACGGTTCGGTCGTTACCGGCTGACCAGATGGCGTTTCCGTCGGGGCTTACGGCGAGGGCTTGAACCGGGCGCGAGTGTCCTCCGAGGGTTGCGACAAGTTCGCCGGTTTGCGGGTTCCATTTTCTGACGGTTTGGTCAGCACCGGCTGACCAAATGGCGTTTCCGTCGGGGCTTACGGCGAGGGCTTGAACCGGGCCAGTGTGTCGTTTGAGAATTGCCACAAGCTCGCCGGTTTGTGGGTTCCATTTTCTGACGGTTTGGTCGTCACCGGCGGACCAGATGGCGTTTCCGTCGGGGCTTACGGCGAGGGCTTGAACCCAGCCGGTGTGTCCTTCGAGGGTTGCGACCAGTTCCCCGGTTTCCGAGTTCCATTTCCTGACGGTTCGGTCGTCACCGGCGGACCAGATGGCGTTTCCGTCGGGGCATACGGCGAGGACTTGAACCCAGCCGATGTGTCCTTCGAGGGTTGCGACAAGTTCGCCGGTTTGCGCGTTCCATTTTCTGAGGGATCGGTCGTCACCGGCGGACCAGATGGCGTTACCGTCGGGGCTTGCGGCGAGGGTTTGAACCCAGCCGGTGTGTCCTTCAAGGGTTGCGACGAGTTTGCCGGTTTGTCGCTTCCATTTTCTGACGGACCGGTCGTCACCGGCCGACCAGATAGCGTTTCCGTCGGGGCTTACGGCGAGGGCTTGAATCCAGCCGGTGTGTCCTTCGAGGGTTGCGACATGCTCGCCGGTTTGTGGGTTCCATTTTCTGACGGTTCGATCGTCACCGGCGGACCAGATGGCGTTTCCCTCCGGGCTGATGGCGAGGGCTCGAACTTCTCCCGTGTGTCCTCCGAGGATTGCGACAAGTTCGCCGGTTTGCGCGTTCCATTTTCTGACGGTTTTGTCGAAGCCGGCGGACCAGATGGCGTTTCCGTCCGGGCTGATGGCGAGGGCTCGAACTTTTCGCATATGTCCATCGAGAGTTGCGACAAGTTCGCCGGTTTGTGGGCTCCATTTTCTGACGGTTTGGTCAGCACCGGCTGACCAGATGGCATTTCCGTCGGGGCTTACGGCGAGGGCTTGAACCCAGCCGGTGTGTCCTTCGAGGGTTGCGACAAGTTCGCCGGTTTGCGCGTTCCATTTTCTGACGGTTCGGTCGTCACCGGCGGACCAGATGGCGTTTCCGTCGGGGCTTACGGCGAGGGCTTGAACCCAGCCGGTGTGTCCTTCGAGGGTTACGACAAGTTCGCCGGTTTGCGGGTTCCATTTTCTGATGGTTCGGTCGTCACCAGCTGACCAGATGGCGTCTCCGTCCAGGCTGACGGCGAGGGCTCGAACCTCTTGCGTGTGTCCTTCCAGGGTTGCGACAAGTTCGCCGGTTTGTGGGTTCCATTTTCTGACGGTTTTGTCGAAGCCGGCGGACCAGATGGCGTTTCCCTCCGGGCTGACGGCGAGGGCTCGAACCTCGCGCATATGTCCTTCGAGAGTTGCAGGGATGATGCCGGAGGGAGGATGATGCTCTCGGCCGTCAAGACACGCTAACCCGCTCACTTCAGCAGTAGTGCACTTTCGGATCTTGCCGCCAGGACAAAGGGTGGGTGAGCGGGAAAACCCTAGGTCGCAGCGATTGAAAATTATGCGTGTCAGGTCAGCCCCTTCTAGGTCGGCACCTGAAAAATCCGTATTATGCCATTCGCTACCGTTCAGCTGGGCATTACGGAGAATTGCGCCCCGCATGTCCAGTTTGCGGACCCGGTGTCCGATGAACTTTCGGAATGTGAGATCGATTCCGGTGAGGTTGAACGGCGTAGGGTGCGGGATGTCGAAGCCAGCGAGGAAAAGGTCTGCGTAGAGATCAAAGGCATTGGACGTGCGTTTCGGTGTGCCCGTCGGGTCCTGTTCCAGGATTTTTTTCAGGCCCAGTCCTGCGCACTCACAGTCGTAGCTGTCTGCGTTTTCCCATATCTGACGCACGAAATTGAGCGTTTCCGGAGAAGGATTCGGCAGATTCCATTTTTCGATTTGGCGTTCCGTCAACGCTGCGAACAGATATCGGGCAAGGAAGTATTCATGCACGGAGGTATGGGCAAAGCCGAATTTGTCAGCAGCACGCGTGATGAACGTTGCGGTTCGAAGGTCCTCCTTGAAAACCTCGCGCGATTGCGGCCCGCCATAACGGTCGAGCAGGATCGGATCTTTGAGCAGGATGCGATCGAACCAGTTTTCGATAGTTTCGAAAGGGACCCTGCGGGCGCCTCGCCGCCAGAGTTCGGCAGCCAGTTCTTCCATGATTTTCGGCTTGTGACTTTCGTCGATCTGGTGCTTGCCGTGATCTCTTTCGAGCCATTCACCGACAAATTCACCGTAGAGCACGGCGGCATTGACCGTCCGGCCTTCCTGCCGAAGCTTTTCAAGACTGCCGATGCGTTCGCTGATCAACTTGAGGTGATAAGGGCGGCTCGCGAGATCGGTCAGGTTGTGGATGCTCTCAATCGTTGAAATGGCGTCGTCTGTCGAAAGGCCGTCGACATTGCAATCGATGTATTCACGGATCTGCTCGATACTGAACGGAAGCAATGTCAGTACCTCGAAATCGCCCGCCTGTTTGTCTTTTCTGCCACTCTCGTAGAGCCGTAACGCCTCGTCGCTCAGCGTTTTGAAATAGTGGCTGCGGCAGGACAAAAGGATCTTGCCTACGTATCGAGACGAGCTTTCACGTTTTGTGTCCGGCGTTTGGTCTTTTCTCGGTGCGATGCTCAGAAGCTCACCGATGAAAGCGGTGCCTGCATTGGCGTCAAGGTGAACAAGGACTTCATCGAGACCGTCAAACATCACCAGCAGGTTGCCCGTCTTGAGCATGTCGCGCAGACGGTCGGGTGTCAGGTCGGCTTTTTCACCTTTTTCGGTTTGTGCGCAGTGTCTGAGAATGTCGGCAACGCCAATTCTGCTATCTGGCTCGATCTTCCTGGAACTCGCGACCAGGTCGCGCAGATCAAAAAGAACGACATCAAGGTCGTCGGTACCGGATCTGCATTGGCGGATTTCTTCCGCAGCCATTCGACACGCAGTGGTCTTGCCGTAGCCGTATTCGCCCATCAATGCCATGAAGGGCCGTCCATTGCGGTCGTTCGCCCACTTGATTATAGCATCGACGGCTAGGACCTGTGCTTCTCCATCGTCGCGACCGGGTCGCGCCACCGTGGCAGCCAACCTTTCAGATGTTTGAGCATATGCATTACGTTCGTGCCGGCTCTCCATCAGCCTGAGCTTTGCCGATCCTTTTATCGGCACTTCCTTCCCGTCGAGTGGAGGCCTGATCAGCAGTGGTTCGACTTTGTCGGGCGGTGTCTCCGGCGACAATAGATCTTTTGGCGCGGCTGGCTCAGCATGGTTGAGAATCCGGCCAGTAACCTCATCGGCGAATTCACTTTTCGCCGTGTTGCCGCGCAGGCGGGCGTAATCACGCCTATCCTGGGATGTCACCCAGCGCATTCTGAGGTTGCGATAGTCAGCGTTCTCGCTTGTGTGCGCGATCAGGAGGGACACCGCCGGTTTGTGGGGGGCAACGGCATTGGCGGCGTCTTGAGGGACGAAATGCGGGATTTCCTCCGTGCAGACGTAATCGCTGGCGAGGTACTCGTTCGAAATGCAGCAGATCCCAAGTGACGATCTTTCGACGGCCGCCTGAATGTCCTTGTGGATTGAAGAGTTGGCCTGTGTCTCTTTGGGCAGGCGTTCATTGAATACCCAGAACTCGAACTCGTTTTCGGGGTAACCGCGCGCTTTCAGATTCGTCTTGATGCGGGCCAAAAGGTCCAGCACATGCTCTTCATTGGCTTCCGCGTATGACACGAAAACGCGGAACGGGCGGGAGATGGCGGCGGATTTGATGTGATGGGACCGATCGATGGGCGCTGTATTGCGTTCCGTTGTGTCCTCGAGCGCTCTCGGCAGTCTCTCGGTGCCTTCGAACCAGATGCTGCGATGTTCAGGTGCACTTCGCGATTTGTCGACTGTGTAACGGCAATCGAGGCCAGTCTGCTCAAGCAGTTCGTTCAGTGTTCTCGAAAATGCCGAGTGCATGGTCTTGCGACTGGTGTCTTTTTTGCCGGGAAAGAGGCCTTCGTAGAGCGTGCGAAGGGAAATGGTCAGGCCGGAGCCGGAGGGCTCTTCGTCGTCGACGATACCTGTGAGCGCCTGAAGTTGCCGAATGAGCTTCGCATCGAGCGGCGGCCTGGCGAACGTAGCCTTTTGAAGCGCCTCTTCGAGGTTCTGGAGCACCGTTTCCTTCGACAGCGGGTCGGTCATCTTGGTCATTTCCGTAAATTTACGGCAATTCACGATAATACAGTTGGACGGTTTTGGCAATCCGACGTTCCGAACGGCGTTGCAGCCTCTCTTCGCGTCATGCATTGTGGCGCCCTGACGTCCGACATCCGTAATCCAGCGAGCAAGACATGTCCGATCCCATCAAGACGGTGCGCAACGGGTCCATCCTCGAGGTGACCATCGACCGGCCCAAGGCCAACGCCATCGACGTGGCGACGAGCCGGATCATGGGCGAGGTCTTCGCGGACTTCCGCGACGACCCGGACCTGCGCGTCGCCATCCTGACGGGTGCGGGCGAGAAGTTCTTCTGCCCGGGCTGGGACCTCAAGGCGGCGAGCGAGGGCGAAGGCGCCGACAGCGACTACGGCGTCGGCGGGTTCGGCGGGCTGCAGGAACTCAAGAACCTCAACAAGCCGGTCATCGGCGCGATCAACGGCATCGCCTGCGGCGGCGGTTTCGAGATCATGATCTCGACCGACATCATCCTGGCGGCGGAACATGCCCGCTTCGCCCTGCCTGAAATCAATGTGGGCGTCATCGCCGACGCTGCGACGATCAAGCTGCGCCGGCGCATCCCCTACCACGTCACCATGGAATTCCTGATGACCGGGCGCTGGATGGAGGTGGACGAGGCCAAGCACTGGGGGCTGGTCAACGAAGTTCTGCCGGCCGACCGGCTGATGGACCGGGCCCGCGAGATCGCCACCATGCTGTCGGAAGGCCCGCCGCTCATCTATGCCGCGATCAAGGACGTGATGCGGCGCACCGAAATGGTGCCGGAACAGCAGGCCTTCGACTTCATCCTCGGCATGGAGTCCGTGCAGAAGGTCTACCGCAGCGAGGACCTGAAGGAAGGCGCCACCGCCTTCGCGGAGGGCCGCAAGCCCGAGTGGAAGGGACGCTGAGGCCTGCGCGAACCGGCCGGCCCACCGGTGGCGGTTGAATGCTTTTCGGTCGCCGCGTGTGGCGTTCTCTGCAAGTCTTGATGCCGACGGTGCAACCCTCTTGAGACGCACGGGCCATGGACCAGCACTATTCCGACACGCGCAAGATCGATCCGGCGCGCGGCAGCCATCTGGCGGACGGATCTCCCAACAATGACGACCGCCTCGAGATCGGCCCCACCCGGCTGGCGCTCGGCGAGTGGGAGGCAGCCGGGCTGACCCTGCCCAACCTGCCCCGCATGCGGGAATACCGCTGGAAACGACTCACGCAGCACATTGTCGATCGCGACTATGGCGGGCTCCTGATGTTCGACCCGCTCAACATCCGCTATGCGACCGACACCACCAACATGCAGCTGTGGAACACCCACAACCCGTTCCGCGCGGTGCTGCTCTGCGCCGACGGCTACATGGTGATCTGGGACTACAAGAACGCGCCTTTCCTGGCCGACTACAACCCGCTGGTGCGCGAGAGCCGGTCGGGGGCGAGCATGTTCTACTTCTCCACCGGCGACCGGGGCGAGGACGTGGCGGAGGCTTTCGCTACGGAAGTGCGCGACCTCGTCCGCGAACATGGCGGCGGCAACATGCGGCTCGCCGTCGACAAGATCATGGTCCACGGGCTCAAGGCGCTGGAGGCGCAGGGGTTCGAGGTGAAGGACGGCGAGGAGGTGACGGAAAAGGCGCGCTCCATCAAGGGCGAGGACGAAATCCTCGCCATGCGCTGCGCCCATGACGCCTGCGAGAAGGCCGTCGCCGCCATGCACGTGGCCACCCGGCCGGGCATGAGCGAAAACGACATCTGGGCGGTGCTGCACGCGGAGAACATCCGCCGGGGCGGGGAATGGATCGAGACGCGCCTGCTGGCGACGGGGCCGCGCACCAACCCGTGGTTCCAGGAATGCGGCCAGCGGCTCCTGCGCAACAACGAGATCCTCGCCTTCGACACCGATCTCGTCGGCTCCTACGGCATCTGCATCGACATCTCGCGGACATGGTGGATCGGCGACCGGAAACCGCGCGAGGACATGATCTACGCCATGCGCCACGGTCATGACCACATCATGGAGAACATGGCCATGCTGCGGCCGGGCGTCTCGATCAAGGACATCTGCTTCGGCGGACACCAGCTCGACGACCGGTACCAGAAATGGAAGTACGGCGTGAAGATGCACGGGGTCGGCCTGTGCGACGAGTGGCCGTCGATCCCCTATCCCGACCGCTGGACCGAAGGCGCATTCGACTATGTGCTGGAACCCGGCATGGTGCTGTGCGTCGAGGCCCTGGTCACGCCCGAAGGCGGCGACTTCTCCATCAAGCTGGAAGACCAGGTGCTCGTCACGGAAGACGGATATGAAAACCTGACGACATACCCGTTCGACCCTGCGCTGATGGGCGAATAGGGGCCATCTTTCTCTTGCGGGACCGACAGGCGGCATTGCCAACACGGCAAGGGAGACGCACAATCCGCCTTCCGCGGCGCGTCGGCCACTGTATTTCTTCGGCGGTTCGTGCGGGACAATCCGAAAGACCAAGGAGTGAACCGGTTTGACCAGAGGTCTCATCAGTGACGAAGCGGTACGTTTCCTGACGGACAATCCGCCCGTCCCCTCGCCCGAGATCACCGCAGACACCGTCGGCAGCTTCCGCGCCGACGCCAAGGCGGACTTCCTGCCGCGCGCGCACCGCGCGGTGGAGCGCTGGGGCGTGTCGTGGTCGCGGGTGGAGATCGGCGGGGTGTCCTGCATCGAGATCCTGCCGCCGGAACACGTCCCCGGCCGCACCATCCTCTACTGTTTTGGCGGCGGATACGTGACGGGCAGCGCGGAGGAGGACATGATCATCGCCGCACCGCTCGCCGCGCTCGCCTCGGCCCGCGTGATCGCGGTGGACTACCGGATCGCGCCCGAAGCGCCCTGGCCCGCGGCCGTCGACGACGCCATGGCGGTCTATACCGCGCTCGCCGCGGCGGGCCCCTTCGCCATCGCCGGAGAGTCGGCGGGCGGCAATCTCGCGCTGGTCGCCATGCTGCATGCGCACAAGGCGTCGCTGTCGCTTCCCGTGGCCGCCCTACTGCTCTCGCCATGGTGCGACCTGACGAATTCCGGCGACAGCCTCGACTTCAACGATGGCCGCGATCCGACGCTGACGCGGTCCTATGTCGAGGATGCCGCGCATCTCTATGCCGGCGACAACAAGACGGCGCGTCCGGAGATCTCGCCTCTCAACGGCCGCTACGACGATCGTTTCCCGCCTATGATGATCACCACGGGCACGCGCGACCTGCTGCTGAGCCAGGCCGGGCGGCTGGCGGGCGTGTTGCGGGAGGCGGGCGTGGCCGTCGAGCTTTCGGTGCGCGACGGGCTGTGGCACGTGTTCGAGTTCTACGACGAGCTGCCGGAGGCCGAGGCGTCCCTGCGCGAAGGCGCGGCCTTCCTCGAGCGCGCTTTCCCGAAAGACTGACGTGGCCGCACCGCGAGTTCCGGTGCACCCGATTCACGGCGTCAGTCGAGGATCTCCTCGGCGGCGATCCGGGCGATGGCGGGGCCAAGCGTGACGCCGGCATGCGCGGCCGCGACATAGAGGCCGTCCAGTCCGTCCGCGAAACCGGTCACCGGCAGGCCGTCGGGCGGCATGGGCCGCCAGCCCACGGTCACGCGCTCTACCTCGATTCCGCCGTCGCCCAGTCGGGTGCGCAGGGCGTCGCGCACGCGGATCGCGATCGCGTCGGGGCCGTGTTCCCGGCTGTCGTCGACATAGTCTTCGGCGGCGACCAGCCGGCCGGGCCCGACGGGCCGGGCTTCGAACTCGGTTCCCGAAACGATGCGGGACAACCTGCCCTGCGGCGCGGTGAGCCTCACGAGTATGGCCGGCGAGGGCCTGACGCCGAGATCGAGACCGACCGCATAGGCCAGTGCCGCGCTGCCCGTGCCTGCGGCGAGCACGACCGTGTCGGCTTCCATGAAGCCAGCACCGGTCGTGACGCCTCTCACGCGGCCGTTGGTGACTTCTATCGCTTCGACTGGGGTTCCGGCATGGATGACGGCGCCCTCGGCACGTGCTGCCTCGCAGAAGATCCGCGCGGCCCTGTCCGGGGCGACAGCGCCCTCGTCCGCGGCGAAGGCGGCGCAGTCCGGCCAGGCGTTGAGGCCCGGTTCGAGACGTGCGGCTTCGGCGGCATCCACAAGGCGGACATTGTGTCCACGGCGGGCGTGATCATGCACGAAGGTTTCCGTCCGCGCGGGATCGGACGACCATGTCAGCGCCCCGCACCAGTCGGGCGCGAGCCTGCCGTCGAGCGCACGGTCGGCCTGCTTCCAGTCCTCGATGGCGACGGCACGCAGCCGGGCATAGTCGTCGGGCAGGCCGTGCGCCACGTTGATCCAGCCGAAGGCCCGGGCCGTCACGCCGGCGCCCGGAGACGCGCTGTCGAACACGGTGACCGCCGCGCCCGCACCGGCAAGGCGCCAGGCGACCGCCGAGCCGATGATGCCGGCGCCGACGACGGCGATCTTGCGACTGGCCGTCATCAGGCGGGGATGACGGGCAGTTCGCGCGGCGCCCGCGAGGTAAGCAGTTCGCAGCCGTATTCGGTGATGACGACGTTTTCCTCGTGCACGATCATGCGACCGTCGCCATAGGCGAGGCCGGGTTCGATGGTCATGACCATGCCGGGTTCGAGCTTCACCCGTTCTCCCGGCATGTTGGAGGGAGGTTCCGTCAGCTGCATGCCGAGGCCATGGCCGAGACGGCCGACATTGAGATCGTTGTCACCGTCCGGGGCGAGCACCGACATCATGGCGCGATGGAGATCCTCCGGGGTCGCGCCGGGCCGCGCCGCCGCGATACCGGCCTCGGTCGCGCGCCAGACGATATCGTGGGCGTGCGCCAGGTCGTCCGAAGGCGGACCGATCGAGAAATTGCGGTCGAAGTCGCAGGAATAGCCGTCATGGATCGCGCCGAGGTCGATGAAGAGGACGTCGCCCGGGCCGAGCCTGCGTTCCGTCGGGCCGACGATGATCTGGTCGTATCCGCCGGGGCCGGAACACACCGCCATAAAAGGGATGGCGTCGACACCACGCTCGGTGAGGTCGACGCGGAACTTGCGTGAGACGTCGTGCTCTGTGTCGCCGACCGCAAGGCGCGCCGGCAGGGCCTCGAAACCCTGGCTGGCCAGACGGCAGCTCCAGGCGATCTTGGCGATCTCGGCCGGTGACTTCACCATGCGCAGCTTCCAGATGAGCGGCGAGGCGTCGGCGAACCCGAAGCCGTGGTCCATGTCGCGCAGGCGGTCGAAATCGGCGATGGGCATGCGGATGACGGACTCGCGTCCCATCTCCCAGCCGATCCGTCCGCCGCGGCGGGGCAGCGCCGAGAAGACGGAAGCGAGCAGGCCGAGCCCGTCGTCCTCCGGCTGCGGTGCCGGCCATGTGCGGACATCACGAACCCATGTGGCGGCGAAACCGGGTCCGCCGATTTCCGGCACGACGGCGACGGGTTCGCCCTCGCGCGGGAGCACGACGAACCATGGCCGCGTGGGGCTTTCCCAGAACTGTGAGGCGAACCCTGTGAAATAGCGGACGTTGTGGGGCGTCGTGACGACGACGGCGTCGAGGTCGTCCGCCGCCATGAGCGCCTGGGCCCTGGCGAGGCGGCGTTCGTACTCCTCTGCAGCGAAGCCGCGCGGCGGCGGCGTGTCGGCGGGCGCCATGGTTCATGCTCCGTCTCGTTCGTCCGGGCAGACTATGGCCGCAGACCACGCGGGCGGGCAAGCGGGATCATGCGTCTGCAAAAAGGCTTGCCGAATCCCGCGAACGGGCGGATAGTTCGCAACAGGTTCAACGTAATGAAAGGAGGTGATCCAATGTCTAGTGAGATTTCCGTGAGGATGAGGGACTTTGGATGTCATGCAGGTTCAATGGAGCAGTCTCCGTCGACCTCGTAACACCTTCTTTCGGGGACCCCGAACGGGTTCCTTGTCTCACAGATCTCATGGGGGGCCGCAGCACTGTGGCCCCCTTTGTTTTTGGCGCCGGGTCCGGGAATTTTATGGTGATTAAATCTGAAACCTGGAAAAATATAGATAAATCAGTGTATTGGAGGTTCTGAAAAACCGGCCCGGCCGGAATGCGTTCAGCCGGGGTTCATGCAAATCCGGCTATATGCCTTGGAATTGACACCGCCCCCACCTATGTAGGGTTGACGAGGGCAAGTGCAGGCGAGGTAGATCATGAACATGTCCAAGAACAGAATTCGAAACACTTTTGCCGTCATCGCCATGGCCACGGTCGTTGCCGGCGGCATGAGCACGGCGGCTGACGCGTCGCGCTATTGCGAGCGCGAAGCCCGCCACTACGCGAACGACGTGACCGGCGGCGGCGGCGAAGACGCCGTGCGCGGCGGCATTCTCGGCGCGCTCACCGGCGCGGTGATCGGCGGCGTGATCGACGGCGGGCGTGGTGCCGGCCGCGGCGCCCTGATCGGCGGCGGCGTGGGCGTCATCGGCGGTGCGGCCCAGGGCGGCAACCGCTGGCGCCGGGCCTACAACCGGGCCTACCGGGACTGCGAGCGTGCCCGCCGGGCGAACTATCGCCGCAACAAGCAGCGCACCTACAGCCGTGCACGGCCGGCGGCCTGGTCGCCTGAGTGGTACAAGTACTGCTCGGCCAAGTACCGGTCCTTCAATCCGGAAACCGGTTATTACCTTGCGCATTCCGGCCAGTACCGCCTCTGCAAGTAGGCATCCGGAACAATCCAGGAAAAGGCGTCCCACAGGGGCGCCTTTTTTGTTGGCCTTGTTCGGTCCGCTGGATGTCGAACGGCTTTGTCCGTCACAAAGGGACAGTTTTTCCGATTTGGACCATATTGTTTCCTGTCGACGGTATCCGATATCCCGGTGAGACAATAAACGCATGAAGTGAGGAAACATGAGCTGGAACCCTTCCATCGAGCCCGAATGCCCTGCCGCCGGGGATATCGACTCCATCGAGACGCTGATCGTGCCGCGGGCGCGGGACATCGGCGGTTTCGAGGTGCGGCGCGCCTTGCCGGCCCCGCGGCGGCAGATGGTGGGACCGTTCATCTTCTTCGACCAGATGGGCCCTGCCGAATTCATCACCGGCCAGGGCATCGACGTGCGCCCGCATCCGCATATCGGCCTGGCCACCGTCTCCTACCTCTACGAGGGCGAGTTCCAGCACAGGGACTCCCTGGGGACCGACCAGATGATCTACCCGGGCGCGGTCAACTGGATGATCGCGGGCAAGGGCATCACGCATTCCGAAAGGACCAGCGCGGCGACGAGGGAAGGCCGCCACGGGCTCTTCGGAATACAGACCTGGGTCGCCCTGCCGGACGGCGCCGAAGACACGGTACCGGCCTTCGAACACCACCCCCGCGACACGCTTCCCGTCCTCGATGGCGAGGGCAAGCAGGTCCGGCTCATCATCGGTTCCGCATGGGGCGAGCGCGCTCCGGTGAGGACCTTCACCGAGATGTTCTATGCCGATGCGCTCCTCGGCGCGGGTGCGGTCCTGCCGATGCCGGACGATCACGAGGATCGCGGCCTCTACGTGGTCGACGGCGAGATCGAGGTTGCCGGAGATCGGTTCGAGACCGGCCGAATGATGGTCTTCCGGCCCGGCGACGCGATCACCGTGAAGGCCGGACCCGAAGGCGCGCGTCTCATGCTGCTCGGCGGCGAGACCCTCAACGGTCCACGCTACATCTGGTGGAACTTCGTCGCCTCGTCCCGCGACCGGATCGAGACGGCGAAGGAGGCCTGGGCCCGGGGCGACTGGACGCACGGCCAGTTCCGGCTGCCGCCCGGCGACGACGACGAATACATCCCGCTGCCGCAGCGCTCCTGACGCCGGCGGGACTTTTCCGGTTCTACTCGGGAATTCCCGCCGCCCGCAAAGCGTCGACGAGGGCGCGTCTGTCGGCCTCGCGCGCGCATGGCCGCGACCGTCCTATCCTCATGCGCACTCTTGCCCTGTGCCTTACGCCCGTGTCAGCCGGGCAAGGTTCCGTCGCGGAAGCGCGCCACCGCAAAGTCGATCTGCTCGTCTTTCAGGGGCGACGGGTCGCCGGACTCGTGTGCGAACATGGCCCGGGCGAGCCTCAGGACCTCGCTGGCGCTGTCCAGCCGCACGACGGTGTTCTTTTTCAGGTCGCCGTTCGACCAGGCCTTCCAGCCCTTGAGATAGGCCTTGACCGCCGGGGCGTCGTCGGAGTTCGCGCCGGCATACCGCCGTGCCAGCCTGGAAAGCTTGAAGCTGCCGTTCATGCCGAAACCGTAGCGGTTGGCGAGCAGGTTGTACCAGGCGGCGACCCCGTGTTCCGGCGTGCGGTAGATCGTCGTCTTGTTGCCCGCGTGGTCGGCGAACGTCACGCCCACGTATCCCGCAAACGACTTCTGCCAGTTGGAGATGTTGAGGGCGCCGGGATTGTTGGTCCGCACCGCGCGCTTGACCTGGAGATCGTCAGGGTCGGCGCTGAAGGTTCCGCCGGGGACGAGCGACTGGAAGGTCACGCCGTATTTCGGGTTGAAGACGCCGCCTGCCGCCGGCGCAGGAGCCGCACCTCCGCCGCCGCCGTCGCCGCCGCCTCCGGCCTGGTCGGCGTCCCAGAAAGGAAGTCCGAGAGACGTCCCGGTCTCGCGGCCCACGATGCCGTCCACGACCACGCCGATGAACATCTGGTAGTTGATGACGGCCTTTTCCGTCATTTCACCGAACAGCCCGTCGGAGGCGCCGGGATCGAAGCCGTGCTGCCGCAGGGCGTCCTGAAGGGCGACCACGCGGGCGTCGTAGCGGGGATTGTCCTGCGCGCGCAGAATCAGCATGCCTCCCGTGGACGACCGGGGACCGCCGGCGTCGATCTCCGCCTGCGTGGGGATCACGATGCCATAGTCCCATGGCCGGCCGGTGCCGGCGCGCTCGACCACGCCGAGGGCGCGGCTGGCGGCCTCCACCACGTTTGCCCCGTCGCCGATGGAGATCGAGATATGCCCCACCCGGTTCGAGCGCGGCTTGCGGAACAGCATCGCGCCCGGCGTGCGCAGGGCCTCGTCGATGGAAATCTTGAGGTTGTATTGCGCGGCGTCGTTGGCCCAGAACCCGGTATAGGCTTCGCCCGACGAAGCATCCTTGGGTTTGCAACCCAGGAGGACACCGGCACCCTGGTACACCGCCCAGGTGGCGAACTCCGCGCAATCCCACGGGCCCTTGTGATCCGCGTTGTCGTAGGCGACGGCCGCGCCGAGGACGTACTCCTCGCCGATGTGCTGGCGGGCCAGCCGGATGATGTTTCGTGCGGTATCCGTGTTGATGGGCATGTCTTCCTCCTTGCAGGTGGCGTTCTGCATCGTTTGTGCAGAACCGGGGGCAGCGCGTTGTGTCTCTTGCCCTGGAGGAGAGATAGCCGCATCGCCGTGAATCCAGTGTGAGTCAGCTCACACCCGCGCGGCGGCGGCACTGTCGCAAGTCAATGCCGCGCGAACGCCTGCGACGTGCCCGTCACACGGCGGATACCGCAGGAAACTGATATCAGGATGGGGTGGCGGCGTTGCCGCTCGGGCTAGACCCAGCGGAACACGGCGAAGCACCAGGCGAGCGAGATCGCCAGCCCGCCCCACAGAGGGGTGCCCATCAGGCCGAGCCAGGCGAGGAAGATGAAGGCGCTGCCCAGAAGCGAGATGAAGAGCCGGTCGCCGCGAGTGGTGTCGAGGCCGAGTATGCCGCGGCGCGGCGCGCCGCCTGGCGCGTAGTATTCCCAGACCGCCATGCCGACGAGGCAGAGCAGGATGAAACCGAAAAACGCGGCGGTGGGTATTGTCCAGGCCATCCATGAGAGAAACATTTGGCGGACCTCCCCGGCTCACACGCGCCCGAGGGCGAAGCCCTTGGCGATGTAGTTGCGCACGAAGTAGATGACGAAGGCGCCGGGCACGATCGTGAGCGTGCCGGCGGCGGCCAGGAGCCCCAGTTCATAGCCGGAGGTACTGGCGGTTCGCGTCATGGTCGCGGCGATCGGCTTGGCGGCCACCGACGTGAGCGTCTTGGCGAGCAGCAGTTCCACCCAGGAGAACATGAAGCAGAAGAACGCCGCCACGCCGATGCCGGCGGTGATCGTGGGAATGAAGATCTTCAGGAAGAAGCTCCAGAACGAGTGCCCGTCGACATAGGCCGTCTCGTCGAGTTCCTTCGGCACGCCGGACATGAACCCCTCGAGGATCCACACCGCCAGCGGAATGTTGAACAGGCAGTGGGCGAGCGCCACGGCGAAATGGGTATCGAACAGGCCGATCGCCGAATAGAGCTGGAAGAACGGCAGGGCGAAGACCGCCGGCGGCGCCATGCGGTTGGTCAGAAGCCAGAAGAAGAGGTGCTTGTCGCCCAGAAAGCGGTAGCGCGAAAAGGCGTAGGCCGCGGGCAGGGCGACGGTGACGGAGATGACGGTGTTCATCACCACGTAGGCGATGGAGTTGAAATAGCCGTTGTACCAGGTCGGATCGGTGAAGATCTTGACGTAGTTCTCTAGCGTGAACTCCTGCGGCCAGAGGGTGAAGGTGCCGAGGATTTCGTTGGTGGTCTTGAACGACATGTTCAGGAGCCAGTAGATCGGCAGGATGAGGAAGAGGATGTAGAAGGCCGGTACCAGCCACTTGAAGCGTGCGGTCATGGCTATTGCTCCTCGTTGCGCATCATCAGGGTGTAGAACACCCAGCAGACCAGCAGGACGATCAGGAAGTAGATCAGCGACATGGCGGCCGCGGGACCAAGGTCGAACTGGCCCAGCGCGACCTTGACCAGGTCGATCGACAGGAAGGTCGTGGCATTGCCCGGGCCGCCACCCGTGAGCACGAATGGCTCGGTGTAGATCATGAAGGAATCCATGAAGCGCAGCAGGATCGCGATGGTGAGGACGCGCTTCATCTTCGGCAGCTGGATGTGGCGGAACACCGCCCACGGCCTGGCCCCGTCGATCTTCGCGGCCTGGTAGTAGGCGTCCGGAATCGAGCAGAGGCCGGCGTAGGAGAGCAGCACCACCAGCGACGTCCAGTGCCAGACATCCATCAGGACCGTCGTGACCCAGGCGGCAACGGGCTGCTGGGTGAAGTTGTAGTCGATGCCCATGGCGTTGATCGTGCGGCCGAGCAGGCCGATGTCGGGCAGGGCGAAGATGTTCCACATGGCGCCGACGACGTTCCACGGGATGAGCAGCGGCAGGGCCATGAGCACGAGGCAGACGGAGACCCAGGGCCCCTTGCGCGGCATGGCGAGCGCCACGGCGATGCCGAGCGGGATCTCGATGGCCAGAATGATGAAGGTGAAGGCGAGCTGACGGAGCAGGGCCGCGTGGAAGCGCTCGGAATGAAGAACCTGTTCGTACCATTTCACGCCTTCGAAGAAGAAGACGTTGTCGCCGAAGGTTTCCTGCACGGAATAGTTCACCACCGTCATCAGCGGGATGAGCGCGTTGAACGCGACGAGCGCCACCACCGGCAGGACGAAGAACCAGGCTTTGTGATTTGTCGATTTCGCGGCCATCGTTTTCCCCTCGGTGTCCTCAGGCGACCATCCAGCCGTCCGCATAGAGCTGCGTGCGTGCGGGATCGAAGCGCAGGTGGGCGTTCTCCGCCGGGATCGGCGCACCTTCCGCCAGTAGGGCCATGACGGTCGTCTCGCCATGGCGGGTCTCGACGACCTGGTAGCGGCCGGCGTCGCTCACCTTGACCACCTCGACGGGCAGGCCGTTGTCGGCGAAGGACACGAATTCCGGCCGCACGCCGATCTCCAGCGTGGCCGAGCCTGGTTTCTGCGTGATCGCGTGGGCAAGCTCGATCTGCCGGCCGGCGACCACCGGTTTCCCGCCCTCCACGGTGCAGGGAATGACGTTCATGCCGGGCGAACCGATGAAGTGGCCGACGAACGTGTGCTGGGGGCGTTCGAAGAGGTCGACGGGCGTGCCGATCTGCACCACCGTGCCCTCGTGCATGACGATGACCTGGTCGGCGAAGGTGAGCGCCTCGGTCTGGTCGTGGGTGACGTAGATCATGGTCGAGCCGACCTTCTGGTGCAGCTCCTTGAGCTTGGAGCGCAGCATCCATTTCAGGTGCGGGTCGATCACGGTCAGCGGTTCGTCGAACATGATCACGTTGACGTCGGCGCGCACGAGACCGCGCCCGAGCGAAATCTTCTGCTTGCCGTCCGCAGTGAGGCCGGCCGCCCGGCGCGGCAGCATCTCGGTGAGGTCGATCATGTCGGCGATCTCGCGGACCCGCGCATCCGTCTCGGCTTCGCCGAGCCCGCGGTTGCGCAGCGGAAAGGCGAGATTGTCGTAGACGGTCATGGTGTCGTAGACGACCGGGAACTGGAAGACCTGGGCGATGTTGCGTTCGTCCGGCGGCATCGCGGTCACGTCGCTGCCGTCGAAAAGCACCTGGCCCTCGGTGGGCGTCAGCAGGCCGGAAATGATGTTGAGCAGCGTGGTCTTGCCGCAGCCCGACGGGCCGAGCAGGGCGTAGGCGCCGCCGTCGTCCCACTGGATGTCGAGCTGTTTCAGCGCCCAGTCCGCATCCGCCGCGGGGTTGGCCATATAGCTGTGGCGCAGGTTGCGCAGGTCTATGCGGGCCATGTGCCGTGACCTCCTGTTTCCGGGCCGGTGCCACATATAGGCCCGAGACCGATAGGCGTGAGACCGATACGGCCCTGGCTCGCGCTTCGCGCGTCCGGGGAACGTGTATCGCGCGTGTCCAGGGGCCGCGTGTCCCGGGCCTGCCCCGGGACCGTTCCGCACGCAGGCCCGAGACCGATACGGCCCCGGCTCGCGCTTCGCGCGTCCGGGGAACGTGTATCGCGCGCGCCCGGAGGCCGTGTGTCCCGGGCCTGACCCGGGACCGTTCCGCACGCAAGCCTGAGACCGGTACGGCCCCGGCTCGCGCTCTGCGCGTCCGGGGAACGTGTGTAGCGTGGGTCCAGGGACCGCGTGTCCCGGGCCTGACCCGGGACCGTTCCGTACGCAGGCCTGAGACCGGTACGGCCCCGGCTCGCGCTCCGCGCGTCCGGGGAACGAGTATTTCGCGTGTCCCGGGCTAGACCCGGGACCGTTCCGGACGAAGGGCTGAGACTGGTACGGCCCCGGCTCGCGCTTTGCGCGTCCGGGGAACGTGTATTGCGCGTGCCCGGGGACCACGTGTCCCGGGCCTGACCCGGGACCGTTCCGCACGCGGCTGCTGGGCCGGGATATGGGGCCCGGGCGGTCATGTGCCGATCAGCTTTTCGGCGGAATCGAAGTAGAGACAGCGCGAGATGTCGACATAGAGGCGTGCGGTCTCGCCGATCTCGAAGGCGTGGATGCCATGCGCCTGGGAAACCCAGGTGCGCCCGTCGAGATCGAAGTGGACGACGCTTTCCGAGCCGGACAGCTCGGTGACGATCACCCGGCCCTCGATGGCCAGCGCGCCGTCATGGGGCGGCGTCGGCGTCACATGATGGGGCCTGATGGCCACGGTGTAGGTTCCGTCCGGCACGCCCGCCAGGCGCGGTCCCGCGGTCCAGCTGACGTTCTCGCTGAGGCGCACGGTGTCGCCGGTCTTGCGGACCGGTGCGCTGTTGATGGGCGGGTCCGCGAAGACCTGCGCGCTGACGAGATCCGCCGGGGCGCGGTAGATTTCCGAAGTCGGTCCGAACTGCGTCACGCGGCCCTCATGGAGCGTTGCCGTATGCCCGCCGAGCAGCAGGGCCTCCGTGGGTTCGGTGGTCGCGTAGACGACCGTGCAGCCCCGGTCTGCGAAGAGCCGCGGCAGTTCGTTGCGCAATTCCTCGCGCAGCTTGAAATCGAGATTGGCGAGCGGTTCGTCCAGTAGGACGAGATCCGCGTCCTTGACGAGCGCGCGGGCAAGCGCGGTGCGCTGCTGCTGTCCGCCGGAGAGTTCGCTCGGTCGCCGGCCGAGATAGGGCGTGAGGCGCAGCAGGTCGGCGATGCCCTCGACCCGCTCGGAGATCGCGGCCTTCGCCATGCCGGCCACCTTCAGCGGCGAGGCGATGTTCTCGAAGACCGACATGTTGGGGTAGTTGATGAACTGCTGGTACACCATCGAGACGTTGCGCTTCTGCACGGCAACGCCGGTCACGTCCCTGCCGTCGAACCAGACCTCGCCCTCCGTCGGGCGCTCGAGGCCCGCCATGAGCTGCATGAGCGTGGTCTTGCCGGCAAGCGTCGTGCCCAGAAGGATATTGAAGCCCTCGGAGCTGAGCTCGAGTGTCGTGGGATGGATGTGCGTTTCCGCGCCCACGCGCTTGACGATGCCTTTGAGTGCGAGAGACATGCCTTATTCTATCCTGCCCGGGGCCGAACGGCAGCCGGGAAACGCCGATTGGCCTCCAACCGGGTGCCCGCGGAAAACAGCCCCGGAACCGCACGAGTCGATTCCGGGGCCGCAAGGAGGAGCCTTCAGGTGCCGGCCCGTCCGGAGACGGTCCGGTGCCCCGTCATTGGCCGGTCAGCCCTGCTGCCAGCGCTTGATGAGCTCTTCGTACTTGATGGTCTCGCCCTGGGGCTTCTCGTTGTCGAGTTTGGCCTTGGGGGAGCCGGGCTTGTTGAGCCATTCGGCAGGATCCATTTCCGGGTTCAGGCGCGGGCCGCAGCCGCCGTAGACATTGGCCTTCTCGTCGGCCGACTGCATGCGGGCCATCACCTGGTCCATCTCGCTGGCCAGCCGGTCCATGGCTTCCTGCGGCGTGAAGGCGCCGGAGTTCACGTCACCGATCTGCTGCCACCAGATCTGGGCCAGCTTGGGATAATCGGGCACGTTGATGCCGGTCGGCGACCACATGACACGGTCCGGCGAGCGGTAGAACTCGACCAGGCCGCCAAGCTTGGGCGCACGCTCGGTGAAGGACTCGTGACGGATGTCGGAGTCGCGGATGATCGTCAGGCCGACATGGCTCTTCTTGAGCGAGACGGTCTTGGAGACGACGAACTGGGCGTAGAGCCAGGCTGCCTTGCGGCGGTCGACCGGGGTGGACTTGAACAGCGTCCAGGAGCCCGCGTCCTGATAGCCGAGTTTCTGGCCTTCTTCCCAGTAGGGACCATGCGGCGACGGCGCCATGCGCCACAGCGGCGTGCCGCTGTCGTCGACCGTGTTGTTGCCCTCGGACTTCGGGGCGACCATCACCGCGGTGAAGGCCGTGTACCAGAAGATCTGCTGGGCGACGTTGCCCTGGCTCAAGGCCGGAAGGGACTGGTAGAAGTCATAGCTCGCCGCGCCCGGAGGGGCATATTTGCGCAGCCATTCGTCCCACTTGCGGATGGCGTAGACCGCTGCCGGGCCGTTGGCCGCACCGCCGCGTGATACGGACGCGCCGACGGGATTGCACGAGCCTTCTTCCATGCGGATGCCCCACTCGTCCACGGGCACGCCGTTGGGCAGGCCCTTGGAGCCGGCACCGGCCATGGACAGCCAGGCGTCGGTCATGCGCCAACCCAGGTCGGGCGCGCGCTTGCCGTAGTCCATGTGTCCGTAGACCCGGACGCCGTCGATTTCCTTCACGTCGTTCGTGAAGAATTCGGCGATGTCCTCGTAGGCCGACCAGTTGACCGGCACGCCGAGGTCGTACCCGTATTTTTCCTTGAAGCGCTTCTGCAGGTCGGG
Source organism: Hyphomicrobiales bacterium (assembly GCA_965227875.1). Classification (GTDB taxonomy): domain Bacteria; phylum Pseudomonadota; class Alphaproteobacteria; order Rhizobiales; family JAJFHC01. The sequence continues at coordinate 1,408,752 of OZ245783.1, read as the reverse complement.
ACGGTCGAACCAGTCCTTGCGGAACCAGTAGAGGTTCGCGAACTGCTGGTCGGGAAGCTGGTAGAGCTTGCCGTCCGGACCAGTGGTGAAAGACTTGCCGATGAAGTCCTCGACATCGAGCGTCGGCAGGGTGACGTCCTTGCCTTCGCCGGCCATCCAGTCGGTCAGGTTGACCGCAAGCTGGAGGCGCGAGTGCGTGCCGATGAGGTCGGAGTCGTTGATGTAGGCATCGTAGAGATTGCGCTTGGTCTGCATCTGGGTCTGGACCGCCTGCACGACCTCGCCTTCGCCGAGGATCTGGTGGTTGACCTTGATGCCGGTGATTTCCTCGAACGCCTTGGTCAGCGTCTGGGATTCGTAGTCATGGGTCGGGATGCCTTCCGACAGGACGTTGATCTCCATGCCCTTGAACGGTTCGGCAGCCTTGATGAACCATTCCATCTCCTTCATCTGCTCTTCCTTGGAGAGCGTCGAGGGCTGGAATTCGCTGTCGATCCACTTCTTCGCCTCGTCCATCCCGGCGTAGGCCGGTCCGGCAAAAGCGGTCACGGCGGCGAGGGCCGCAGCCGCCAATAATTGTCGTTTCATTTCTGGTTCCTCCCAGGACATATTTTTTGGCGGACTAATTGTTAAACGAAAAAAAACGAACGTCAATCGAAAACGCCGAAGTGCGCGCGTTCCTGTACAATCGCACGAGGGACTCACGTCCGACAGGCCATGCAAAAAGGGGTCGTCAATGCTGGAGCCGATCGCGCCGCGGCACATGGATATACTTGAAATCGCCCGCGAAAGCGGGAGGGTGAACGTCGAGCAGCTTTCGAACCGGCTCGACGTCACGCCGCAGACCATCCGCAAGGACCTGAACGATCTCTGCGGGCGAGGCCTGCTCCAGCGCGTTCACGGCGGCGCCGTCCTGCCGTCGACCGTGACCAATTACGGCTACGAGGCGAGGCGCAGCCTGGCCGCCGACGAAAAACGGCGCATCGGCGTCAAGGCGGCGGCGCTGATCCCCGACGACTGTTCCATCCTGATCAATATCGGCACGACGACGGAGCAGGTCGCGACGGCCTTGCGAGGCCGCAAGAACCTGCTCGCGATTACAAATAATATCAATGTTGTCAATATCTTGTGTGGATCTCCGGATATCGAAGTGATTGTCGCGGGCGGCGTGGTCCGGCCCGTCGACAGGGCGGTGGTCGGCGAGGCGGCGGTCGACTTCATCCGGCAGTTCAAGGTGGACTACGCCATCATCGGAGCCTCCGCCATAGACGAGGACGGAACCCTGCTCGACTACGACTATCGCGAGGTCAAGGTCGCCCAGGCGATCGTGGACTGCGCGCGCTATTCCATCCTTGTCGCGGACAGCATGAAGTACGAGCGGTCCGCCCCGGTGCGGATCGGTCATATCACCCAGCTCGACTGCATGGTCACCGACCGCATGCCGCCTCCGCGCATGGTGGAGGTCTGCCGCGAGCACGAGGTCCGAATCGAACTGGCGCCGGAAATCTGAAGCACGCCGGCCGACAGGACAGGGTTTCGATTGTAGGTTCGTTTTTTTTCGTTTAACGTTCTTTCTGTCATGTGAGCACCGCTGCCGGATGCCGGCGGCGGCTGTTTCGCACCTCTCGGCAGGGCAGGAAACACTGAAACGTGGACGAACGGATTTACGACATTGCGGTGATCGGCGGCGGCATCAACGGATGCGGCATAGCCCGTGACGCCGCCGGGCGGGGCCTGTCGGTGATCCTTGCCGAGAGCCGCGATCTCGCATCCGGCACGTCGTCGGCGTCGACCAAGCTCATCCACGGCGGCCTGCGATATCTTGAGCACTACGATTTCGGGCTCGTGCGCCACAGCCTGCGCGAACGCGAAGTGCTGCTGCGCATGGCGCCGCATATCGCCTGGCCGATGCGTTTCGTGCTGCCGCACCATGCAGGGCTGCGTCCGGCCTGGCTCATCCGGATCGGACTCTTCCTCTACGACCACCTGGGCGGCCGCGAATTGCTGCCGGCGTCGCGGACGGTCGACCTGCGCACGCATGCGGCCGGGCGGCCCCTAAAGCCGGAATTCGTTCGTGCCTTCGAATATTCCGACTGCTGGGTCGACGATGCGCGCCTGGTGGTCCTGACCGCCCGGGATGCGGCACGGCTCGGCGCGGAGATCAGGGTGCGCACGCAGATGACGTCGGCACAGCGCGAGGACGGGTTGTGGCGCGTCACGCTCTCCGCCGCCGACGGGAGCGGCGAGACGGAAAGCGTCCTCGCCCGCAGCCTCGTCAATGCCGGCGGACCATGGGTGGCGGATATTCTCAATTCGCGAATACGCGCCAACGCGCAGGCATCCGTGCGCCTCGTCAAGGGAAGCCATATCGTCGTGCCGCGCCTGTTCGATCACGACCGCGCCTACATCTTCCAGAATAGCGACGGGCGTATCGTGTTCGCCATCCCCTATGAAGACGACTTCACGCTGATCGGCACAACGGACGTGGATTTCGACGGCGATCCGTCGGACGTCGCCATATCGGACGACGAGGTGACCTATCTGTGCGAGGCGGTGAACGACTATTTCGCGCGATCCATCGGCCCGGCCGACGTCGTCCACACCTATTCAGGCGTGCGTCCGCTCTACGACGAAGAAGGCAAAGACGCCAAGGACGTCACGCGGGACTATGTGCTGGAACTGTCCCCCGAGAGCGCGGGCGCGGCGTTGCTCAGCGTGTTCGGCGGGAAGATCACCACGTTCCGGCATCTTGCCGAGGAAGCGCTCGAAAAGCTCGGTTCCCGGCTGCCCGGGCACGGCGCGCCGTGGACGCGGGGCTCGCACCTGCCCGGCGGCGACATGGAGGTGGGGGCGGATCACCTTCTCGCGGAGGAACTGGACCGCACCTTCCCGGACCTGGGTCCCGCCGCCATCCGGCGCCTTGTACGCACCTACGGCACCGAGGCGTCCGCGGTGGCCGACGCCATTGCCGACATGCCGCGTGAATTCGGCGGTGGCCTGACCGAAGGCGAGGCGCGCTGGCTGATGGAGAACGAGTGGGCGCGCACCGCGGAAGACGTCGCCTGGCGGCGGACCAAGCTCGGCCTGCGCATGAGCGGGCAGGACATCGCGTCGCTGGATCACTGGATGGGCGACCAGCGACCCGGCTGAGCGCTTTCTCCCGCCTTTGCGGCTTGCAACGCGCGGGCAAGCTTCCTACCAATGGGCCTTCGGCCCTGCCCGTCCTTCGAAACGGATCATGCCTGCGATGCGCGAACCAGAATTCGACCTTGCCGTTGTGGGCGCCGGCGCCGTCGGTCTCGCCATCGCGCTATGGGCCCAGGATATGGGCCTGAAAGTGGCGCTCGTCGATCGCGGCGAGCCGGGCGGCGGTGCATCTTTCGGCAATGCGGGGACGATCGCCACCTATGCCTGTGCGCCGGTCAACAGCCCGTCGGTCCTGACGGGCCTGCCGCGGCTGCTGTTCCACCGGGAAAGCCCGTTGCGGGTCAGCCCGCGCCATGCGCTCGCCAACCTGCCCTGGATGCTCGGTTTTCTCAGGAACTGCACGCCGCGCAGGGTCGAGACGATCACCGGACACCTGGCGCGCCTGCTCGACGAGGCCGACGGTGGTCTGGATCCCCTGTTCGCCAGGATCGCCGCCGACGATCTCGTGGTCCGCAACGGATGTCTCTATCTCTTCGCGACAGAGGCCGATTTCGCCGCCGCGGCGGGAGACGTCCAGACCCGGCGACGCCACGGTGTTGCGTTCGACGTGATCGACGGGGCGGAGGTGAAGGCCATGGAACCCGGCATCGCCATGCCGGTCCACAAGGCTCTCCATTTCACCGGCGCGCGCCACATTACCGATCCCGGCGAACTGATGCGGCGGCTGCATGGAGCGTTCGTCGAGGCCGGCGGCCAATGGGTCAACAGGGCGGTCGTGTCCTGTGCGCCCGGCGAGAGCGCGGTCGGCGTGACCCTTGACGACGGTGGCGAGATCACATGCGGTCACCTCGCCATCGCGGCCGGTGCATGGTCGTGCGACATCCGGGGCAGCGGCGCGGAGGACCTGCCGCTAGATACCGAACGGGGATATCACCTGATGTTCGGTTCGCGCGGTGATCTCGTCTCCCGCCCGGTCGGGTGGGCGAAGGCCGGCTTCTACGCCACGCCAATGCGCCACGGGCTGCGTATCGCGGGAACGGTGGAAATCGCCGGCATCGACGCCCCGCCCGATCCGCGGCGGCTCGCCTATCTGCGGCGCAAGGCGGAAGAGATGCTGGGTCCGCTGGGGGAACCGTCCTCCACCTGGCTCGGCTTCCGCCCGACGATGCCGGACGCATTGCCCGTGATCGGGCGGTCGGGGGCGAGCGAGAGGGTGCTGTTTGCTTTCGGGCACCAGCATGTGGGGCTGACCCTGTCCGGGATCACCGGGCGTTACATCGCGGGGCTCGCTTCGGGGAACGCGCCAAACGTCGACCTTGCGCCCTACGGCGCCAGCCGGTTCGGCTAGGCGGGTGCCGCCGGTGGGGACGGCGTTGCCGATGCCACCATTGCCGGTACACTTGAGGTCATGATCGGGACATTTCCAGGTGAAGCGGAAGTGCACTAGAGTCGCAGCCCGGCCCGCAGGCCTTACCGGAGGGGAATGACATGACCGAAGCCGGCAGAACACGCGGCAGCGCCAAGCGTCACGCGCTGGGCGTCCTGCTCTTTCCCGTCATCGGGTTCGTGGTCGGGATCTCCTGGCTCGTCGTCACGGCGAAATTCCTGGGGGTCGGCACGACGGGGTTCGGAAACGCCGCCATCATCCTTGTGATGCCGGTCTGGGCCTTGCTGATGGGCGCGCTCCTGTGGCTCCCCTGGTGGCTGATCCACAGGCGTTTCCTGGGCCGGATGAGCGGTGTTCGGGCCCTGTTGTCGGGGGCGGCGATCGGCGTACTGGTGACGATGGTCATGACCGGACCGGCCGGTTTCACCATGCGCGGCGGCGCGGAACTTCTCGGCTACGCCATCGTGGCCGTCATGGCGGCGGGAGGGATGGCGCATAACGCCATCCTCAACCGTCCTTCGAAATAACAGCGTGAACGGAACTCAGGCTGAGGGTTCGACCGCGTACTGGTCGTCGGTGACCGGCTCGAGCCAGTCGATGTGCTTGCCGTCAAGCGCTTCGTGAAAGGCGAGGTGCACCATGCCGTGGTCGGGGGCGGCCCCGTGCCAATGCTTCTCGTGCGGCGGGATCCAGACGGTATCGCCGGGGAATATCTCCTGCACCGGACCGTCCCAGGTCTGGACCCGGCCGACACCGTCCGTCACGTAGAGCGTCTGTCCCAGCGGGTGGGTGTGCCAGTTGGTCCGTGCGCCGGGTTCGAAGCTCACGCGGGCGCCGCGGACGCGGGCGGGCTCGGACGTGTCGACGATGGGGTCCTGCCAGACCGCGCCGGTGAACCAGTCGGCATTGGCGCGGAGGGTTGAACGGCTGGCGGCGCGGTGAATATCCATGGTGATGTTCCCTGATGATTGTTTCCCGAGATCGGTGCAAGGGAAGCTAAACGATGTGCCCTGCGACGGAAACCCGGATGTTGGAGCGTTTTCATAGTACAAGACGGGTTCCAACGATCTGAAAGGGCGACGACGATGAAGAAGAGAGGGCTGGCGTTGGCCATGCTACTGGCCATCATGAGCAGCGCGGCTTCCGCCGGAGAGCGCGTGCTGGGTTCGATCAACTCGTGGCAGCTGATCGTCGCACGCGGGGACCAGGACAGTTCGTTCCTCTATTGCGCGGGCCAGCGCGACGTCGCCGGCAAGCCGTTCATGCAGATCATGTTTGGCGCGAAGGTACGCCTGCTCGGCGTGGCCCATCCGGCGAAGTTGCCCGTGCCCTCCCGTGGCGTGGATGTGAAGCTCGATTTCGAAAGAGGCGGGTCCTTCGCCCTCAAGGCCAACGTGACCGCGCCGGGCCTGCTGATGGTCCCCTTCGAATTCACCGAAGATTTCCTAAGGAATCTCGGTACCAGCCGGACAATGACCGTCGAGGCAAAGGGGGTCGCGAAAGACTATGCCCTGGACGGCGGCCCCGGGATCGTGAAGGCGACGATCGACTGTTTCCTGGACGGCATGGAGGCGGAACTTCAATCGCAGTGATTTCGGCCCGGCCATGCGTGGCGTGACGGCTGGAAATGACGCTCCGGGGCGTGTTCCCGGTTGAGGCCGCCGTGCGAAAGTGATTGATTGCGGCTTCGGCAAACAGGAACGGGGCGGACATGGCGCGGCATCCACTGGATCCACTTGACGGGTCGGAAATAAAAGCTGTTGCGAAAACGGTCAGGGCAAAGGCGGGGCTCGACGCTTCGGCCTGGTTCGAGACGATAACCCTGGAAGAGCCCGACAAGGCCGCCCTTGCGGAGTTCGCCGCCAGTGAAACCCCGCCCGAAAGGCGCGCCTATGTGTGCTGCTACGAACCGGCCAGCAACCGCACCTACAGAGGCATCGTGGCCCTCGACGGCCCGGAAATCGTCAGCTGGGAACATGTTCCCGGTGTGCAGGCGCGTATCGTGCCGGATGAATTCGCGGCCGGGGAGAAGATCGTCAAGGCGGATCCGAATTTCGTCGAGGCGTGCGCCCGGCGCGGCATCACCGATCTCGACACTGTCCTGGTCGAGACCTGGGGCGCGGGAAATTTCGGCATCGCCGACGAGGAGGGCGAACGCCTCGCCTACTGCCATTGCTGGGTGATCAACGAGGCCGGCGACAACCGGTATGGCCGGCCGATCGCCAGTCTTCACCCCGTGGTCGACCTGCGGCGCGGTCGCGTCGTCCGCGTGGAGGATCACGGCACGGTGCCCCTGCCGCCGGACACGGCCGCCATCCGCCCGGAGACGGGGCTGCGGGAGGACATCAGGCCAATCGAGATCACGCAGCCGGACGGACCCAGTTTCACGGTCGACGGCTACGGGGTCGCCTGGCAGAAATGGCGGTTGCGCATCGGCTTCAACCTGCGCGAAGGCCTGGTCCTTCACGATATCGGTTACGAAGACGGTGGTGTGGTGCGGCCGATCATGAACCGCGTTTCGATGGCGGAAATGGTGGTGCCCTATGGCGATCCGTCGGCCGGCAACTTCCGCCGCAACGCATTCGACACCGGCGAGTACGGCATCGGCCAGGCGCTCGATTCCCTGCGGCTGGGCTGCGACTGCCTGGGGCACATCCACTATTTCGACCTGTGGTCGCACGACTGGACGGGCCTTCCGAAACGCATCGTCAATGCGGTGTGCATGCACGAAGAGGATTTCGGCCTGCTGTGGAAACACACCGACGTGCAGACCGGCAAGTCGCGGGCGGTGCGCTCGCGCCGGCTGGTGGTCTCCACGCTCTGCACGATCGGCAACTATGTCTACGGGTTCTTCTATTATTTCTACCAGGACGGAACGATCGGTATCGAGGTGAAGGCGACCGGCATCCCGTTTCCCTCCGCCATCGCCGAGGGAGAGGAACCGGAATACGGCGCGCTCGTCGCGCCGGGCATCGCGTCGCACGTTCACCAGCACGCGTTCAGCTTCCGCTTCGACTGTTGTGTCGACGGGCCCGAGAACGCCGTGCGGGAGGTCGAGTTCGAAGCGATGCCGGTAGGTCCGAAAAACCCCCATGGCAACGCGGTGAAGATCATCGAGCGGGCGCTGGAAAGCGAGACAGACGCGGCCCGGGAACTGGACGCGGCGCGCTCGCGATACTGGAAGATCGTCAATCCGTCGAAGACCAACAGGCTGGGCAAGCCCGTTGCCTACAAGCTCGTTCCGGGCGCCAACGTTCTGCCGCTGCTCGATGCCGAGGCGCCGGTGGCCCGTCGGGCCGGGTTCATGTTCAAGCATTTCTGGGCGACCGCCTATGCGCCCGACGAACTCTATCCCGCGGGCTGGTACCCGAACCAGAATCCCGGCGGTGACGGCATCGCGGACTGGATCAAGGCCGGCCGCAATCTCGAAGGCGCGAATGTGGTGGCGTGGTACACGCTCAACTTCACCCACTTGCCCCGTCCCGAGGACTGGCCGGTGCAACCGGTGGTCTACGCCACCTTCCACTGGATGCCCGACGGGTTCTTTGACGAAAACCCGTCTCTCGACCTGCCGCCTGCCGGCCGTTGAGAACGGGGACCCGCCGCGTTTTCTGCTATGATGCGGTGATGAGCAGGATATCCGAAGTCCCGGTACCGCGCGTCCGCGCCCGCTTCATGGCCGCAGTTCTGGCATTCGCCATCTTCGCGCCGGCGCTGGTCGCCGTTCCGCATCCGGCCCCGGCCGAGACCGTCTTCCGGAGGATCCCGGTGCAGTTCATCGCAGCCCTCGGCGCGCCGGAGGCGACATCGGGAACGGGAGCGCAGCACTGGGGAATCTGGCGCGAGGATCCCGGTCCCCGCGGGGTGCGCTTGAGCGAGTACGACACGATCGAGCGCGCCGGCGGCACAGCCCCGGCGCAATGGCGTTTCGACCGCAATGCCTGGTGGCTGGAGGAATATGGCCGGATCATGGAAAAGCCGGACTATCCCATCCCGCCCGGAAAGTACGTCGTGACCGGAGACCGCCGGATCACGGCCGTGCTCACCATCCACGCGAAGGACGCGTCGGGCGACATGAAGTGGGAACTCGACGGCGGCAACCTGTATGACGTGACGCATCTGAGATGCAGGTCGGCGCTTTACACGCCGGCCGAGGACGGCGCGACATGCCTGCCGACGCGCGCCGATGCGTCAAGGTTTCCGGTTTCGCCGGGAGCTGAAATGCCCGCCATAGAAGGCTGCGCGAAACAGGATCACGCCGTGCTCTTCATCATCGGCGTCGAAGCGAAACCCTGAACCGCCTTGCGCCCTACTCAGAGAACGTCGAGTTCGAGGTCGCCGGTGCCGGCGATCATTTCCGGTCCGTCCGCCGACAGGTGCCATGTGCCGCCGACGATCACGCCGAGACCTTCGTCCGGGAACTGCGTGTAGCCATGCAGTACGAACACCATTCCGGTTTCGAGCACCTGGTCGGACCCTCGCGCGATCTGCAGCGGTTCCAGCCAGATTGGCGGATAGGCGATCCCGATCCCGTAGCCGAAACGCATGGTCGCCGCCCGTTCAGCGCCGGCCGCGCGTATCGGCTCCAGCGAGGCCTCCTCGATTTCCGCGACCGGCATCCCGGCGCGGATCTTGCCGAGGCCGGCGGCGAGCGAGGCGCGGGTCATCTCGTAGACCTCCCTGGCGCGAGGTCCGGGATCGCCGAGACACATGGTGTGTATGGCAACCGCGTGATAGCGCTTTTCCACGCCGGCAAACTCGAGATGGACAAGGTCGCCCCGCGAAATGACACGGTCGCGCGGCGTCGCGTGGCCACCCGCGGTCCGCGGTCCGCTCGCCAGTTCGGTGGGGATTGCCCAGTAGTCGCTGCCGGCAGCCCTCATGGAGGCTTCGACAGCGGCGGCGAGGCCGGTTTCCGTGATGCCCGGCCGCAGCGCACGGCGTGCAGCGTCGATCCCGAGCGCCGCGTAGCGCCCGGCCGCGCGAAGACAGTCGATTTCAGCAGGTGACTTGATCATGCGCGGGCCGCCGAGGAGGTCGGTCACGTCGACGATGCGGGCCGGGGAGACCGCTTCTCCGAGCGCCTGGCCCAGCGCATGGGGCAGCGCGTAGGACCTGATTTCGACCCCCACCCTGCCGTCCGACATTCCCTTTTCGCGCGCGACATTTGCGACAAGGCCCGGAATGTCGTCAGCCATGAGCCGGTAAGGTCGCAGATCGCGCACCAAGCTCGTTTCCGTCGCGAGCGCGATGTCGGTGTCGCGAAGGATGATGGTCGGTTCGTCGTCCCCGACGGAAAAGACGAGGGCCTGCGGACTGTTCACGCTGACCCAGGAGTCGTAGCCGCCATAGTAATAGAGGTTCTCGGGCGCGATGCAGATGCACACGGAGATGCCCGCATCGGCGAGCCGTTGCCTAGCGACGTCGAGTCGAGCCCGATGCTCGACGGGAGAAAAGCAGGAATAGGGAGGGCGGGTCGGTGTCATCTTGCCGTGGGATACCGATAGTCAGCACGCGCAGACGACAAGGCAGCACGGGAAACGCTGCCGGGTCAACAGATGAAGCGGGCGGCCCCGCAACCCAGAAAACGGAGCCGCCGCTGTTTCGGTCAGCTGTCGGGCAGCATGACCTTGTCGATGACGTGGATGATGCCGTTTTCGGCACGAATGTCGGCGGATACCACGTTGGCGCCGTCAACCGTCACGCCGCCATTGCCCTTGGTGACGGCGAGCAGGCGGTCACCGTCGGCCTTGATGGTCTTCACGTGGATGGTGCGGCCCGGAAGCTGGTTGGACGCCAGTTCGCGCGGAAGCACGTGATAGGACAGGATGGCTGCGAGCTTGTCCTTGTTCTCGGGCTTCAGGAGGGTTTCGACCGTGCCGGCCGGAAGAGCCGCGAAGGCCTCGTCGGTCGGAGCGAACACGGTGAGATTTTCGCCGCTTGCAAGGGCGCCCGCAAGGCCGGCTGCTTCTGCTGCGGCGATGAGCGTGCCGAAGGTGCCGGCGGACTGGGCGGTCTCGACAATGTTCGCGGAGTGGGCGGCGGTGGCGGAGGTGAGGGCGAGCGCAATCGCTGCCCCGAATGCTGTCTTACGCATGGGGATCGTTCCTATTGATGATGTAGCGGGGGGCGCCGGTTTGGACCCGGCGAAACCATGCCGTCGTGGATGGTTGCTGGGGTTTACGCGCCGAACCGCAAGGCGGATCAGTGGATCGCCGGATATCCGATCACGGTCGCGTGAGTGCAGCGCATTTTCGTTCGTCGCGGGTGGCCTTCACGCCTGGGCGGCCTGCTGGTCGAAGAAGCTTGCCGACTTCGGGTAGTCCGGAAGCTGCATCTCGAAGGGCACCGTGCGAACCGTCCCCGGCTCCCGTCCGAGGACCATGTCGCCGGCGTGGACGGACGGGACGTGGTTGGGCACGAGCGGCACGGCATCGGCGGCGGCATAGGCGACGATGAAGAGAGTGCGCGGCCTGCCGGACCTGTTGGCGGCCGATCCGTGGAGAAGACGCGCGTGCATGAGGCAGGCTGATCCGGCGGGGCCTGTGCAGGGCACGGCGTTTTCCCGGCAGCCGGTCTCGACATCGCTTGCGACCGCCCCGGTGAACGTGCCGTCATGCCATAGCGGGTGCAGCGTTCCCAGGTGGCTACCCGGGACGACCTCGAGAGGGCCGTTCTCGAGTGTCACGTCATCGAGGAAGAAGAGCACCGTCATCAGGTCGTCGTTGGTGTGGGGATCGAACAGGAAGTCCTGATGGTACCTGACTTTCGTCTCCGCGCCCGGCAGCTTGGAGTTGATCTTCGCGTGGTGGAAACGGATCCCCGTCCCGAATATCTCGCCGGTCGCATCCAGAGCCCGGTTTGCGCGCATGGCGGCGTCGAAAGCCGGAGAGATCTCGGTCGGCGAGGCGACGCGCCTCAGCGCCGGTCGTTCCGCGCAATGCCCGGGCTCGACGTCGAAGCGGGCGCGCCCGTCCAGCATCCGGCCGAACGGTCCGTCATGACCCCGGCTCTCCTCCACCCAGCGGTCGACCTCGCCGCGCAGCGCGGCGAGTTGGTCCGCATCGAGCGCGTCTTCAAGTACGAGAAAGCCCCGTTCCCGGAACTCGCGCAACGCCGCATCGGCAAGACAGGGTGCCATCCTGAATTCTCCGGCTGGATGTCCTCGCAACAGCCTAGCCGGGAGCACTCCGACAGAAAAGGTCGTATTGAACGGGTCGCAAGCCGCACTGGCGGAGACCAGGCAGGCGCCGGCGGACTGGCCGGTTGTTGATCCACGTCAATGCGTGTTCGGCCCATGCGGGGCTTGCTGTCGACAAGCGGGGTGCAAACGAAACGGAGACAGGACACATGAAATTGTTCAAACGCGTCGCATCCCTGAGCGGAATGGCCTTGTCAGGCCTGCTCGTTGTTGCAAGCCCCGGGACCGGCGAAGCGGCGGTGCTGGGCGCCGCGGGTGCTGCGATGATGCCCCTGAAAGCCGGAATTGCTTCTCCGGTTCAGAATGTCCGGCACCGCCATAGGCACGGGGGACGGGTACATCGACACCGCCACCGCACCCAGCGGCACCGCCATCACTATCGGCCGCGTACGCATGGGCGGAGGTACCGTCGAAGCCGGCCCGGACACAGGCACTTCTACAACGGCTTCTGGTATTCCTTCCCGTACTGGATGTATTCCGTGCCGCAACAGCGTCGCTACAGTCCGCATGTGCGCTGGTGCCTCAGCAGGTATCGTTCCTACAATCCGCGTACGGACAGATATCGTGGATATGACGGAAGGTACCATCGCTGCCGCAGCCCATACCGGCGGTAGGCCGCGCCAGGATCGAACTTGTTCGACCGGTCGAATTTTCCCTCAGTCGGCCGGTCGACGACATGACCGTCGGTACCCCGTGTGCCGACGGTCTCCCAGTCGCGGTCCATTTTCTGCAGTCTGCAGGACGGTCGGACTCTAAACCAGCCTGTCGCGCGGCTCTCCGCCTGAAAAGAAGGCATCGAGATTGTCGAGGGCGCGGAAACCCATCGCGTCGCGGGTCTCGCGCGTGGCGCTGCCGATATGAGGCAGCATGAAGACGTTCGGCAGTTCGGAGAAGCCCGGGTTGCCGCCCGGCTCGGTCACGAAACAGTCGAGACCGGCAGCCCCCACCTGGCCGGATTTCAGCGCCGCGATCAGGGCCTCCTCGTCGACAAGTGCGCCTCGCGCGGAGTTCACGACGATCGCGCCGCGCGGCAGCAGATCCAGCGTCGCGGCGTTGATCACGCCCGTTGTCTCCGGCGTTGCCGGACAGTGCAGGGACAGGAACTCCGCTTCGGCCAGCAGCGTGTCGAGATTTTCGTGGAACACCGCGCCCTTTTCCAGCTCGGGGGCGAGCCTCGTACGATTGTGATAGTGCACGGTCATGCCGAACCCGCGACAGCGTTCGGCCATGACGCGGCCGACGCGACCCATGCCGACAATGCCGACCTTCTTTCCCGTGACCTGGGTGCCGACCATGAAGCTGGGGCTCCAACTCTTCCACTGGCCGCCACGCACCATGCTGTCGCCTTCAGGCGCGCGCCGGGCGGCGCCGAGCAGCAGCAGCATGGCGATCTCCGCGGTGGCGTCGGACAGCACGTCCGGCGTGTTGGTGACCACGATGCCCTTTTGCCCGAGTGCTGCAAGGTCGCAATGGTCGACCCCCACCGAATGGTTGGCGATGATTTTCACACGCGGGGAGAGGCGCCCGACCACGTCGGCACTGAATATCTCGGAATGGCAGGGCAGGATGGCGTCGACCTTTTCGCTCATCGCGACGATCTCGTCGGCGGACGCCACCTTGTCCTCGGGATTGAGGATGACGTCGTAGTCGCGGGCGGCGCGGGCCTCGGTATTGTCTGAGAGCTTTCGCGTGATCCAGACGACGGGCCTACTCATCGCCCGCCTGCGACGAGGTCTTCCCGGGCTTGCGGATGCATTCGTCCCAGTAGTCGTAGAAGACGAGCGCAAGGACGAACACCGCGATCACCCAGAAGGGAAAGCCGCCCCAGAAGCCGGCAAAGCCGATAGAGATCGAGTGGGCGAGCCCGAGAATGAAAACCGCCAGAATGAGACTGCCGATCAGTCCGGTGACGGGTTTGACGCGATCGCCTTCCATGGTGCCTGTTTCCTTTCGTTCGAAACTATTCTGCCTCGTCGGCAAGTTCGTCTTCCAGTCGGTCCCGGAGCCATTTCGCTGTGCGGAACAGCCTGTCGTCGCCTTCGCTGGGACCGATCAGCTGCACGCCGACGGGCAGGCCGTCGGCGCCGTCGAGCCAGGGCAGGGAGAGACAGGCGTGGCCGCACAGGGTCCAGATGGTGCAGAAGATCGGATCCCCGGTACCGCCGCTCGTCTTCAGCGGCGCCTGCCCCGTGGCCGACGGCGAGAGCACGGCATCGAAATCGTTGAAGAAGCTGACGAAATAGTCCTGCGCGGCGCGCATGTCCGAAAGGGCGGCCTCGTAGTCGGCATGGCTGTCCTGCGCCACGCGATCGAGGACCTCGAGGATCATGGGATGCACGTGCGGTTCGCGGCGCCCGGCGATGACCGGCTCCAGATGGTGGAAAAACTCCCACCGGTGGATCAGGTGCTGGACCTCGATGAGGCGGGGAAAAAAGTCCGGCGAAGGCAGGCGTTCGACCCGTTCGCCGAAGACGTCGACGAGTTCCGCGAATCCCTCGACGGCATCCTCGTCCATGAGGTCCGCGTAGGGCAGTTCGAACCAGGCGAGCGCCGGTTCTGCGGGCACCTCGGCACCGCATCCGGCTCTCATTTCGGGTTTCGGCCGGGCATAGGTGCCCGGGTCGCCCCTGTCGTAGCCGGTCAGTGCGTCCGTCAGGCGGGCGACGTCTTCCATGCTGCGTCCGAAGGTTCCCATCTGGTCCAGGGACGAAGACGTCTGGAGCACGCCGTAGCGCGAGATCATGCCGCGGGTCGGCTTGAACCCCACGATGCCGCAGAAGGAGGCCGGGCGAACGACCGAACCGTTGGTCTGGCTGCCGACGGCCAGTGGCACGTGTCCCGCGGCGACGGCGGCCGCCGAGCCGCTCGACGACCCGCCGGGCGTGCGCGACGGATCATGGGGATTGGACGTGGCGGATGGCGGCATGAAGGCCAGTTGCGTGCTGACCGTCTTGCCCATGATGACGGCGCCGGCTTCCCGGAGTCTGGAGATCAGCGTCGCATCCTCGTCCGGCCGGCGGCCCTGCATGAGCGGCGAGCCGCATTCGGTCGGCATGTCCGCGGTGTCGACGATATCCTTGATGCCGACGGGGATGCCATGCAGGGACCCCAGCGGTTTGCCGGCGCGGCGCATCGCGTCGCAGGCCCGGGCCTGCTCGAGCGCCTGATCGGCATCGTGATAGGCCCAGGCGCCGATCTGCGGGTCGCTTTCGCGAATGCGCTCGTTGCAGGACGCGACCAGCTCTTCGGATGTGAGCCGGCCTTCCCGGATCTGCGCGATCGCGTCCTCTGCCGTCAGTTGCCAGGGCATGCCGTGTTCCGGGTCAGGGCTGGTAGGGACCGAACAGGTAGTCCGGCAGCCAGAGCGCGATGCCCGGGAACATGTACATCAGGAACATGCAGAAAATCACGATGCCGAGATAGGGCATGATCCCCCGGAAGATCTGCATCAGTTCGATCTGATGCTGCAGCACCCCTTTCAGGTAGTAGGCCGACATGGCCATTGGCGGCGTCAGGAATGAGGTCTGCAGGTTGAGGGCGACCAGCATGGCGAAGAAGTACGGGTTGACCCCGAAATTGTCGAGCATGGGCAGGAAGATCGGCACGAAGATGATGAGGATCTCCGACCATTCCAGCGGCCAGCCGAGCAGGAAGATGATGAGCTGCACCAGGATCAGGAACTGCCACGGCGCCAGGTTCAGCGACAGGACCCAGTGTTCGATGATGTCGTGCCCGCCGAGATAGGAAAAGACCGATGCGAAGGTCCAGGACCCGACGAACATCCAGCAGACGAACGCGGTTGCCTTGGCGGTGAGGAACACGGATTCCTTGACCTTCTCCCAGGTCAGCGACCGGTAGAGAAGGGCCAGCACCAGAGCGCCGAGCGCGCCCATGGCGGCGGCTTCGGCCGGCGTCGCCAGCCCGCCCAGGATGGACCCGAGCACCAGCATGATGAGCACGGTCAGCGGCACGAAGGACGTGAGAAGCTGCAGGTAGATCTGCCCGCGCGAATATTCGTCGTTGGTCTGCGGCTTGGGCGCGATGGCCGGATTGAACCAGACACGGATGATCACGTAGACGATGTAGGATCCGGCCAGCAGGAGGCCGGGGAACATGGCGGCCGCGTAGAGCCGCAGCGGCGAGAGCTCGGCGATCGCGGCATAGACG
This sequence comes from Hyphomicrobiales bacterium, assembly GCA_965227875.1. Classification (GTDB taxonomy): domain Bacteria; phylum Pseudomonadota; class Alphaproteobacteria; order Rhizobiales; family JAJFHC01. The sequence goes on along the minus strand of OZ245783.1, from coordinate 1,392,850 downwards.
ATCAGCATGATCGACGGCGGAATGAGGATACCGAGCGTGCCGCCGGCGCAGATGACGCCTGACGCGAAGTCTTTCCGGTATGCCGCATTGGCCATCGCCGGGAAGGCCAGCAGGCCCATGAGGGTCACCACGGCGCCGACGATGCCGCTCGCGGTGGAAAACACCGTACAGGTGATGAGCGCGGCGATCGCCATCGAACCCGGCAGGTTGCGGGCGGCGAGCTGGAGCGAGGAGAACAGCCGGTTGACGATGTTGGCGCGCTCGACGACATACCCCATGAACAGGAAGAGCGGGATGGCCACGAGCGTGTCGTTCTCCATCACCGAGTAGGTGTTCTGGTTGAGCAGATAGAAGATCTGGTTGTTGAAGATGTCGCCGATGGCGTTGATCGAGTCCGCCTTGTAGTAGGCGTAATAGCCGAACCCGACACCCATCGCGAGCAGCGTGAAGGCCACCGGGAAGCCCAGCAGCACGAGCACGATGAACAGCGACAGCATGAGGATGGCAACTTCGGGATTGGTCATGTTGCGTGCACTCCGGCGCGAATGAGGGCGGTCAGCGGTTGTCGGCCGCGGCCTGTTCGGTCAGCAGGTTTTCCGTCTCCTGGACGTCGTCCAGGCGCTTCATCCACTTGCCGGTGCGCATGGCGTTCCAGCAACGGATCAGCTCGGCTATGCCCTGGATGATCAGGAGCCCGCCGGCGAGCGGAATGAGGGTCTTAAAGAAATAGATCTGGATGCGGGCCGGGCTGTTCCAGCTCACTTCCTTGTAGCGCCAAGAATCCGCGGCGATTTCCGCGCCGTACCAGAAAAGCGCCAGCATTCCGGGGAAGAAGAAGACGAGATAAAGAACGAAGTCGATGCCGCCCTGCACCTTCACGGGCATGAAGCGGTAGAGCACGTCCGCGCGCACGTGAGCGTCCTGGGCAAGGGCATAGGGCCCGGCCATGAGGAAGAGCGCGCCATACATCTGGACCATCATGTCGAAGGCCCAGACCGTCGGTGCGTTGAGGACGTAACGGACGAAGACCTCGTAGGAGACGGAAAACGTCAGGATAAGGATGCACCAGCCGAAGGCGCGGCCCACCCAGATGCTGAGACTTTCGATGGCATGAACAAATGAGGTCACGATATTGCCTCCCCGCAATCCCCGCGTAGCGCCGGGGACCGCCAGTGCGGCCCCCGGGCAAAGATTGTACCGAATGGTGGGATGATTATCCGAAGTGGTGGTTGTAGGCCAGCTTGTAGTCGGGCTGGTTCAGGTTCAGATAGTTCATCACTTCCTTCGCGTAGGCCTTCTGGGAATCGATGACCTTCTTGAAGAACGGGTCTTCGGCAGACAGGCGGTCGACCACCACGTCCCAGGCCTTGAGCTGGGCGGCCATCACGGAGTCCGGCGTGCGGTAGACGTTGACGCCCTGACCCTTGAGTTTCTCCAGGTCTTCCGCGTAGCGCTTGGTGTTGTGCCAGTAGAAGTTGGAATTCTCAGCTTCGGACGCGTGTTTCAGGATGGCCTGAAGCTCGCCGGGCAGGCCTTCGTAGGTCTGCTTGTTGAAGGTGATTTCGAAGAATTCCTGCGACTGGTGGAAGCTCGCGAGATGGTAGTGCTTGGACACGTCCTGCATGCCGAAGTCACGGTCGGATGTCGGGTTGTTGAACTCGGCCGCGTCGATCAGGCCGGACTTCATGGCCGGCTGGATTTCGCCACCGGGCAACTGCACCACCGACATGCCCATCTCGAGCAGGACGTCCGCAGCGAGGCCGACCGTGCGGTACTTCAGGCCGTTCATCTGCGAGGCGTCCTTGATCTCTTCCTTGAACCAGCCAAGCGGCTGGGCCGGCATGGGCGAGTTGAAGAAACTCACGACGTTGAGGCCGAGGCTGGCCATGAGCTCGTCGAAGAGTTCCTGGCCACCGCCGTAGTACACCCAGCCGAGCACTTCCTGGCTCGACCACCCGAAGCACGGGCCGGTGCCGAAGAGCGATGCGGTCTTCGACTTGGAATACCAGTAGGCCGGCACGTAGTGCGCGGCATCGAGCACGCCGCGATGGACGGCGTCCTGCATCTGGCTGGTCTTGACGACGGAGTTCACCGCCAGAAGGTCGATCTTGAGGTCGTTGCCGGCCATGGCATGGACACGGTCGACATAGGACTTGGCGTTTTCAAGGAAGATGCCGCCGCCCCATGCGGCCTGCATCTTGAGCACCTTCTGCTGCGCGCGCGCAATGTTCGGCGCCGCGACCGCACCGGCCGCGACCGCACTTGCCGTGAGGCCTGCGGATTTAAGGAATTTACGCCGGCTCGTGGCGGCGGGTTTGGTCTTTTCAGAAGCCATGTTTTCCTCCCTTGGCTCACCGGACCGCTGGTGGTCCAGTGGGATACCAGATCAGGTATCTGGAGGAATTCCTGCACAGAATTTCCAAATTCGCCAGTCCAGTTTCACGATGCGGCGAATACGCGAATAGTCACACGGCGCTTTCCGCGGCGGAAATGGGGAGGATTCTCGCATCGTGGAAGGCGTGGCGACGGAAGCGGGCGTGCCGCCCGTCTCACATGCTAGCCCGCGTCACAGGGAGGAGCTCGACTCCTTGAGGGTCTTCCAGATATCCGAGCCCGAACATTCCACCCTGTTGCGGCCGTTGTTCTTGGCCTCGTAAAGCGACTTGTCCGCATCGGCGAGGAGGTCGTCGAAGGATTGGTGCCGTGTGCTCATTTCCTCGACGCCGAGACTCGCCGTGACCTGGAATTCCTCGATGTTGAACCTCTGGACCAGATCGGCCACCGCCTGGCGCAGGCGTTCCGCGAGGCGTGTGGCGCTTGCCGCATCCGTCTCCGGCATGAGCAAGGCGAACTCCTCGCCGCCGATGCGTCCCATCCGGTCGCTGTCACGGATGATTTCCCGGCAGACGGCGGACACGGTGCGCAGGACATGGTCGCCGGCGGCGTGGCCGTACTCGTCATTGACCGATTTGAAGTGATCGATGTCCAGCATCGCCACGGACAAGGGCCGGACATAACGCCGGCTGCGGTCAAACTCGTTGTTGGCGAGTTCCATGAAATGACGCCGGTTGGACAGCCGGGTCAGTTCGTCGACGGAAGCAAGATCCTTGAGCTTTTCGGTCAGGCGCTTGTTTTCGTCGATGTCCCTGTACACGGCGACATAACCGCCGTCGCCCATTGGGCCACCCCGGCATTCGATCCATTTTCCGTCGATCAGCTGACGCTCGAAGCTGACGGGCCGTTGCTCGCGCATGGGGACGAGGCGGCTTTCCACCAGATCTTCCAGGCGACCCTGCCCGTAGTCGCCCCGGTTCGCGATGACCTCGAAAAAGGCCCGGCCCGGGTGCCGCGAGTTGAGAACGGCGTTTTTGCTGAGTCCCATGACCTCGAAAAGCTGTTCGTTCCAGGCGAGCAGGTTGAGGTTCTTGTCCACGACCTGGACCCCGTCCGGGATGGTCGCGAGCGCGGTTTCGAGAATCCTCGTCTTTTCGGCAAGTGCCGCCTCGGCCTTCTTGCGGCTGGTGATGTCGGTCGAGACCATGACCGTCGTCCCGTCTTCGAGCCTGTGGTCCGTCTTGAGGATCCAGCGGCCGTCAGGCTTGCGCATCTCGTAGGGTTCCGCCGGGTTGCGGAACTGTTCGAGGCGGTTCGCCAGCCATATGTCCGGATCGCCGTCGGCGTCCGGATACCTGCCCTGGGCCAGGCCGAGCCGGAAAAAGTCCTCCACCCTGGTGCCCGGTCCGATCCCGCTGCTTTCGCCGCCGGTGGCTTCGCGGAACTTCCGGTTCCCGAGTATCAGGCGGTCGTCGGCGCCCCACAGGGCAATGGGTTCGTTGTGGTTCTCGATCGCGGCAAGCAGCAGGTCCGCGGTCCGTCTCGTCTCGATCTCGTCGGTTACATCGGTCGCGCTGCCGCGATAGCCGAGAAATTTGCCGTCGCGCCCGTAATATGGTCCACCGCTGACCTTGAGCCACTTTACGCCGTTCGGGCCCTGGCGCTGATAGATGAAATCGCTGAACGGTTCGCGGCGTTCGAGCTGGCCGAGATGCAGCTCCCAGTCCTCCCGGCTCACCGAGCCGGGAATGCCCATCTCGTATCGTGACTTTCCATAGTGCCATTCCGCGCTGACGCCGGAGATGTTCTCGACATTCGGCGACAGGTAGGTGAAACGGAGCCTGTTGTCGGTTTCCCAGAACCAGCCGTTTATGGCGATGGCCATTTCGTCAAGGTGAGCGTGATAGTCCGAAGCGGCGCGGGACTGCCCGAAAGCGGCCAGCTGGCGTTCGAGTTCCTCGGCGCGTTCCTTCAGGCGTGCGATTTCCTCGGCGGGGGAGTCGTGACCGTCCGCCGCATCGAAGCGTCGTGCGCCCGGTCGAGCCGTTGCCATGGCGGAAACTCCTGCGAATACGTCAGGAGCGTCTCATATCGGGGTTAATTCCTGGTTCGGACGTGACCGGTATCGCCGAAACGAACGGTTAAGCATGACCGGCGGCCGTGCGCCTTGTGTCCAGGTCAGTGCGGAACGGACCTGCGTCTGCGGTATGGACAATGAACGGCATGGTGACCCCGGCAGGATTCGAACCTGCGACCCTCAGATTAGGAATCTGAAATTCACATTTTCCGACGCGTTCCCACGAAGATAAGAAATACCTGTTTTTAAGATATTTTTGAGCGTGCGGTTGCCGGTCGTTTCCCAGGATTGTACCTTGTTTCCCTTAATTTTGCTTACTATGTGCTTGCTAGAGCCGGTTTCAGCAAGCACGGAGGGGACGAATGGCGACAGGTCGGATCACAAAGCGGAGCGTGGATGCTGTCAGACCGCAATCGAAAGATGCCTTCCTGTGGGATGAAGACCTGACCGGCTTCGGGCTTAAGGTCACGCCATCCGGTCGCAAGGTCTACATAGCGCAATACTATCTGGCTGGACGCAAAAGGCGCACCCGGCGGATTACACTCGGGCAGCACGGTACGGTTACGCCAGAGGAAGCCCGATCGGAAGCGAAGCGGCTTCTAGGTATCGCCGCCTCTGGCAAAGACCCCGCCGCCGAAAAGGATGCAGCGCGCGAGGTTCCCACGGTTGCGGAGGTTGGCGAACAATTCATCGAGCAGCATGTCGAAGCGAAGCTGAAGCCGCGTACTGCTGTTGAATACCGGCATGCACTTACCGCGTACGTGCTTCCGGTGCTTGCAGATAAGCCGCTGGACCAGCTGAAGCGTGCAGATATAGCCAAACTGCACCATTCTCTTGCGGACCGTCCTTATGCAGCAAACCGGACGTTGGCCTTTCTCAGCAAGATGATGAACTGGTGTGAGATGGTCGGGCTGCGGCCTGATGGTTCGAATCCTTGCCGTCACGTCGAGAAGTACCCTGAGAAGAAACGCGAACGGTTCCTGAGCGAATCCGAGTTGGCAACGCTTGGCGACACGCTTGCCGCCATCGAAAGCGAAAACCGGGCAACGCCATGGGCGGTTGCGGCTGTGCGGTTGCTCGCACTCACCGGCGCGCGGTTGAACGAGGTTCTAACGCTTCGTTGGGAGTGGGTTGATTTCGACTCTGGCACGATCCGGCTGCCGGATAGCAAGACAGGTGCGAAGACGATTTATCTCAACCCGCCCGCTTTGCAGGTGCTGAACGATGTCCCGAGGCTCGAAAACAACCCGCACGTGATTTGCGGTGACAAGCCAGGCGCGCATCTGGTGAACCTACAAAAACCATGGCGGCGCATCCGAAAGGAAGCCGGTCTGGACGATGTGCGATTGCATGACTTACGGCATTCGTTCGCGAGTGTGGCCGTTGCAGGTGGCATGTCGTTGCCATTGATCGGTGCGTTGCTCGGGCATTCTCAGCCCCAGACGACGGCAAGGTACGCGCATCTTTCCGCAGATCCACTAAAGGCTGCCAGCGCGTTCGTGGCCAACAAAATTGAATACCGTTTCGCGCTTTCCACAGAAAATCTGAGGCTGTCAAAGAGGTAAAAACTGTTGATATTGTGTGTATATCTGAGCCGGGATTGTCATCTGATCAGATATTTTAAATAATTTCAATATCTTACCTCTTTCAAATGCTCTCAACATTTTATCCACAGATTGTTGTGGATTGCGGGTATATCTGCGGGTTTCCCGCCATTCGACCTTTTCTTGGACCGTACTGCTGTCTTATTTAGAAGCACCGGCAGGCGGTTGGCCTGCGTTGCTTGAGGTGACCTGTGTGACCACTCATAACTTCCTGAATACCCGGCAAGCGGCAGAACGCTATGGGCTGTCTGCAAGCTGGCTGGCGAAATTGCGCGTCTATGGCGGCGGGCCGAGCCATTTCAAGTGCGGTCGTCGTGTTCTCTACGACGTCGCAACCTTCGACGCCTGGATCGAAAGCCACAGACGGAACAACACGTCGGAGGGCGAAGCATGAAAACAACGAAAAACCCCGGCGCTGCTCCAACAGCGACCGGGGTTCGAAATGTCCACTCCTCACTCACCAAAGAAAGGAACTAGACGATGAGGAAGATACGTCCTAACGGGTCCCTTTTCAACAAGGGCCTACCGCTGTTTGACTGGGCGAAACGTCAAACAGTCTTCAGACGCACCTCTGCCGGGAGACGCCTTGAACGTCTCTATGGCTTGCCGCCGAACTTGTCGGAAGTCGTCGCGCCGCTTGCCGGTTTAGGCATTCGGGAGGACCGCTGATGACAAGTAAGTTCTCCCTCAAGGCAACCATTCTGGACCGTGACCCTGACTGCACCATCGACCTCAAGGGACGCGATGCTTGGGCATTGTCGAGCCTTGTCGATGCCGGTCTGAAGGGCTGCACGCCATTGGACACGCCTGGACCGCGATGGAGCGGCTATGTGTTCAACCTCCGGCAAATGGGTTTCGACATCGAGACGATCCACGAACGGCACACTGGTCCATTCGCCGGGACACATGCTCGATACGTCCTGCGTTCGAAGGTGCATCTCGAAACGCCCGAGGACGCGATTGCCTAATGAGCGCATCGCGGAAAGGTCGCGGCCAGGACCGGAAAGGCCGCAGCAAGCGGGAGGGGCAGTTCGTTGCCCTTCCCTACACAACACTCAGACATCCTGCATGGCGTTCCCTGTCGGGCAATGCCGTGAAGGTCTTTCTCGAACTGCATTCCCGGTTTCACGGCGGCAACAACGGCAAACTCTCTGTCAGCATGGATGAGGGCGCGAAAGTCCTGCACATTGGCAAGTCGTCCGTGCAAAGAGCGTTTCGGGAACTGGAGAAGGCAGGCTTCATCGTCAAGATGAAGCAAGGGCAATGGTACGGGCGACAGGCGACAGAATGGCGGCTGACGAGTCACAGCTGTAACGGTCATCTGGCAACAAACGACTGGCAGAAACGTGCCACCGCAGATCCACCAAAAAACAGAACGCGGTCCCCAGGCGGGATATATTCACCATCTGACGGTCCCGCTACAGTACCGAACGCCTAAATCATGTCCCGTGTCAGTACTCGTCAGGCGCTTTTTCGGGCGTTGCTTCGGTACCGATACGGGACGCCTATATATTACCATGGGGTGAGGTTTCAGGAGGGCACACTGCATGCACGAAACACTTCGACGCATATGCGAACTGCAGCCACATTATTCAGCAGACAACACGCCTGAGATGCAGGAACGTGGCCAGCTTGTCCGACGAGACCTCGTCAACGAACTTTTACAACGGAAGTTTGAACTATCTTCCTTGTTGGGCGACTTTGGAAATGACTTCCTGGTGGAAGCGTCGGATGGAATCGGCCGTAAGACCGAACTGCCTTGGGCTCGTTTTTGCTCTCGAAGAATGTCTCCCACACCAAGGGACGGTTACTATGCAGTCATTCATTTTTCTACAGACGGCTCGGCCGTTCATTTTACGTTGGGTTGCAGCTCATCTCAGTTTCGAAACGGATCATTTGTCACTCTAGATGATGCTCAACTGGACCGAAGAACCGCTTGGGCGCGGAGTGTGATTCTCGAGGCCTTGGGAAGTACTGAACCATTCACCGACGATGCACAATTTGGAGCTTCCCGCCCTTTACCAAAATCGTTTGAAAGAGCGACGGCTTTATCAAAGCGCGTGTCAATCGACGAGTTAGGCCAAACGGACATTGACGAACTGCTTCAGACTAGCGCTCGTTTCTTACAATTGGTCTATTCGGCCGAAGTGGTCGGGAGAGACCTGTCCCCAGCTGATCAGTTTGAAGCGGAGCTTACTCGTCTGTCCCATCCACAAAGAAGAACTGGCGGACAAGGTTTCGGCCTATCTGCTGAGGACAAAAGGCGGGTTGAACTACGGGCCATGGAAGTCGCAGAAGAATGGCTTAAACGCCAGGGATTCGAGGTTCAAGATACATCCGCGACAAATCCGTTCGACTTCGCGGCCTCCCGGAATGGCGAAATTATCAAAGTGGAGGTCAAAGGCACGACTAGTGATATCGTTGATGCGATTTGTCTGACACGAAACGAGGTAAATCTGCACCGCAAGGAAAAGGGCGATACTGCACTCATTATAGTATCGAAAATACGACTCGCACGATCGGGAACTGAACGCCAGGCGTCCGGTGGTGAGTTGGAGGCATTGCTTGCTTGGGATATTGATGACTGGGAACTAGAACCAACTGCCTACAGGGCCGTTAGGTTAAGTGATAATTTATCCTGAGCGGGAATATTCGAGCTATCTCAAACGGGACGTGCATTATTCACACGTTAGATCGAGCAACGCGGTTTAATGGCGAAACGCTATTCCTAGCTGCCGTCGATAGGGAGGGGTCATGAAAGTTTTTTTGCGCGTTGCCGGACATTTTGTTTCAGCAGTGTTATTCGCGGTCTCTTCCCCAGGTGTTCAGGCACAATCAGTATCAGTGCCCTCAGACCAAATTCGAGTTATCGATGGAGACACGGTGCGGATCTTTAGGTCCAAACCAGATATCCGTTTGGTCGGCATGAATGCACCGGAAACAAGACGTGCGAAATGCGAACGAGAGCGACAGCTAGGTGCTCAAGCGACGCGCCGATTGCGAAACTTGGTACGAAACGGCGACATTATCGTTACCCGCGTACGGTGTGCTTGCAAGCCCAACACTGAGGGCACAAAACGATGCAACTTTGGTCGATTATGTGGCTCTTTGAAAATCAACGGTCGTGACGCGGCGGACATTCTAATTAGCGAAGGGCTGGCTGTGCCTTTCCATTGCGGACGAACGCGCTGTCCGAAACTACCGAGGCCATGGTGCGGTTCTTGATATTGCGTCATTTCCATTTGGCTTCTGTGAGCATTTCTATGTAAGGCTCACTTGCGACAGCAGCGTTCTTAGACAGAAATGAATGTGCAATCTTTACAGCCACACGACCAACCAGGAAGCGGTTCGCAATCTCTTCAAGGTAAGCGACAACCGCGCCGCCCGCATCAAACCTTTGCCGGCGATATTTCCCGGCCATACTGCGCCTGTGATTCGATACGCGGAGGATGGCGAACGGGAACTCGTGCTAATGTCTTGGGGGTTTGTCCTACCGCAGAAAGGCAAGGCTGCGAAACGCATCACGAACGCGCGCGACGACAAGGTTCGGGATAGCCGGTTCTGGTCAAAGTCATTCGAGGAGCGACGTTGTCTCGTTCCCGTTTCCTCGTTCTCAGAGCCGAAGGGCAAGTCTCCCGCCGTGTGGCACTGGTTCGCGCTCGACGACGAGCGCACGCCCTTCGCCTTTGCCGGACTGTGGCGCTCGTTCAAGGGGCGACTGAAGCCCGATGGCGACGTTGTCGAATTGGAGACCTATTCGTTCCTCACGACAAGCCCGAATGAAGTGGTGAAACCGATCCATCCTAACCGCATGCCGGTCATGCTCGCCGATGAGGACGCAATGGATCTCTGGCTGGAGGGGTCCGCTGATGATGCCTTCAAACTCGCAAGACCATTCCCTGCGGACAGAATGACAATTGTTAACAAGGGCGAAAAGAAAGACGAACCGTGAGGTCATTTCGAACCTTCACTCGAGCGGTCGTCCTTTGTGTCCTTTGCCTATCCCTACAAATGCCTCATGGGCTTTCAGGTCCCCGAACGCATCGTTGATCGTTGGCGATATGCTCTCGATGCATCGACACCGCGCCTCTGCTGCGGATTCAAACTCACCAAGGACAGACCTGCCGCCACCGGCAACTACGGCCTCCCACTTTCCGCTAGCGCGCTGAATGACTGATATTTCGAAAGGCCCTAGACGGAGAGTCTCGGCCTTAACGCCGCCGTGTCCTCCTCGCCAACGGCTCCATTGCCTTTTCGCCATCTAACACATCCGTTTTGGAACAAAACATGAACGACTTTAGAGCTAAAGCAAGCGCGGCGAAAGCACCGGCGACAGCATTGTGGAATGCGGTACGTTGGATCGAACCCAAGGGAGAAGGATGACGGAGACTGCTATGGACGGCTGGGTGCTGTTTTCATTGGTGACGCTGGTTTCGCTCATTGCGACTGCATGTGGCATTTATGGCCTCTACCTTTTGGAGAGAGGCTAAGGCTTTTTGGTCGGCACCGTTGAGCCATACGTTCTTCACGGTCGTAATGCCAGATTGGGTCAATCAGTGACTAGGGTCGAAACCCAATCAGCCTATTGATCTGTTGCCGCAAATCAGATTCACAGCGTCCAATTATGAGATTGGAGGCGTGGATGGCCCGTCTGTTTTGGCTTTCGGACACCCAATGGGCGGCGATAGAGCCCTACCTGCCCAAGAACCAACCGGGTGCTCGCCGTGTTGATGATCGCCGGGTGATCTCCGGCATCATCCACGTGCTGAAGACGGGATGCCGTTGGTGCGATTGCCCGCAGGACTATGGCCCTTCGACGACAATCTACAACCGCTTCAATCGCTGGTCACGCAGGCGCTTCTGGGTGGACCTGCTGGAAGCCCTGGCGACATCGGGTGCGGTGAGCAGGAGCACTGCGATCGACAGCACGTATGTCAAAGCCCAACGCTCCGCCCATGGAGGAAAAGGGGGGCGAAAGCGCAGGCGATCGGTCCATCACGCGGCGGACAGACCAGCAAAATACATGCTCTGACGGACGTTCTGGGTAGACCCTTCGCGCTTCACCTGACTGCCGGCAACGTCTCCGACATGAAAGCCGCACCGGTGTTGCTGGCAGGCCTCAAGGGTGCGCGATATGTCCTGGCTGACAAGGGCTATGATGCCAATGCGCTGCGTAAAATGCTCCGCAGCATTGCTGTCGTTCCCGTCATCCCTGGGCGCCGCAATCGAAAACGCGCCATCGCCTACGACACGAGGCGATACCGAGACCGCCACCTGATCGAGAACGCCTTCTGCCGCCTGAAGGACTTCCGGCGTGTCGCAACCCGCTACGATAAGCTCGCCAGAAACTTCCTATCCGCGGTCGCGCTGGCTACACTGGTCGCATTCTGGCTATGAATAATGGTCTGGGCCATGAGAGTTTCTGGTAAGCTACCCGAATGTGGAGTCGAGTCGGGCAGTGGGCACAAACCGTCAAGAGAGATACGGTCTGTCTCTATCTTGCCGCGCGTGATCCGCGAACACCATGGTACGCAAAGGCCATCGCATCATCGGTCGTGGCTTATGCGCTTTCGCCGATCGATCTTATTCCGGATTTCATTCCCATTATTGGCTACCTCGATGATATTTTGCTCGTCCCAATGGGCTTATGGATAGCAATGCGCATGGTTCCTGACGACGTGATTGAGGATTGCCGCGTACAAGCTACGAAACTCACCGAACGGCCAGTCAGCAGGACGGCAGCCCTAATAATAGTAATTATCTGGATGGGAACCGCAGCCGCGATCGGCTGGATCATTTACGAGGCTAGCGCTTCGTGATTGAGTCTGGAGCCTAGCTGCACTCTCAGCGGAGCGACCTACTGCGTTGCGCTTAACGTTCTAAGACAATCAAGAAATCTCAGCGTATGCCTTGGTGACCGAGTCCGTGTTCCAGATTCATCCGTATCCGTAACATCTAGCTCTAACCCTAACCGGATATCAGTCGATCCGCCTTTGCTGTTGAATGCTATTGTTATCTGATTCATCGCCAAACCTTGCAGAACCATTTCCAGCATTGGGTTCAGTCGGAATACCGAGAAGTATGCGCCAGGGGTGTCTGTTGGCCCGCCATCGACCACAGACGCAATGTTCGTCTTCAGAGTTTGATCAATCAAGTAGGCACGGGAAGGTGGGGATGGCTTCAGTTCTAACGGAACTTTTGAGGTGTCGACTTCGTTCACAACGACCTTGAGAAGTCCTGCCATCGACCTTTTGGCAAACGCGATTCCGATGCTTCCAAAAACCTTTAAATAGGCCCCATTGCGATAAATATTGTCTCGAATAAGCGCGTTGTAAACCAATGTACAACCGGATAATGCGCCATTCGTTAGCACCGGCTCAAACCCGACGCTAATTGTTCCGGTCATTTTTGAAAGTGAGTTCTCAACGATGCTTTCTACGCTTTGCGCTTTTGCAATTTCCCCAAACACCAATGGATTAAAGAGGCATGTGAAAGTAACTAGTGCGAAAATTTTCTTCATATGCCCCTCGTATCGGCATGTCATCGGGATGCGCCGCCGCCGCAACATCGTGAAACGGAAACCAAGACTGGATCAATAATCAGATATATTTTCTTCTTGCGCGTCAAACATAGATTTTTTCTAATAGCTTATTGGCCGCTCTCACCAAATCCCACAATGGATGAATGCCAATAGGAGCACCTGCCACAGGATTTCGATAAATGGGTGGATATGGTTCGGGTCGGCAGGGTTGGCTCCCTGTTGTGGAAGACGGTTTGAAGCTGGATCTGCGGCGTCTCAGGCAACGCGGCGACTTCGAAAGAGACGTTGTTGCCCGAAACGGATCGCTTACGTGGTCATACACGCGAACGGGCGAGAAGATTGCCACGGTGGGATACAGCTACGACTCCTGGTGCGAATCGCCTTGGTTACGGCTCCAATACACTGTGACCACATCGGACGGTGACATTCACCAGATAGACGAAACAATTCGCCTGGAGCGGTTCTCGCAGCCGTTTGGAGGCTATCGCTGGTATTTTCTTTGCCCATCGACCAACAGGCGTTGCCAATGTCTCTACAAGCCTGCTGGCGCTTTCCACTTTCGGTCTCGCTATGCTTATCGGATGCAATATTGCTCGCAACAGCGAGACCCCGTATCCCGCCAGATTGACAAAAAACATGCGCTGTCGGACCGAATGCTGGCAGCTGGCCCGCCGGAGTGGCAGGCAAGACATCGCAGAAGCGACTTCCCGCCGAAGCCACCTCGCATGCACTGGCGGACATACGAGCGGCAATTGGAGCGATGGCTGGCGCTTGATGAATGGATCGATGACGCACTGAAGGCGCGATACGGGCAGTTTCTTGGTGTATGAGAATCAGTGCGAATGGGCCGCCCGTGCTTGCTATGTGCTTGCTAGCAGCAAAAACGGCAATACCCAAAAAACGTAACTCTTTGATATTATTGGTGACCCCGGCAGGATTCGAACCTGCGACCCTCAGATTAGGAATCTGATGCTCTATCCTGCTGAGCTACGGGGCCATCGAGGGGCTTATACCGGTTCGCGCATGCGAAATCGAGAGGTTATGGCGACGCATGGCGGGGTGACTCCGCGTATCTGGTATGACGAATAAGTGCGGATTGGCCGTGGGCGTTTTTCGTCAAACCGGCCCAATTTCTCGAGTTTCTCAAATAAAACGATAAATATCAATAATTTAAATCTACTCTTCCTAAGAGGATGATGATTTTCGGTTCCCTGTTGACAGTCCGGGGTGCTGACATTATCACTTCTGGTCCAACAAATAAGAAAAGTGCACGGGTATTGCCATAGGGACCGGGGAATGGTTCTGGAGGAAAAAAGCAGCGGCACGCGGTCTGGCGGGGAAGGCGGAGAAGGGTCCGCCGTCGATACGGTGGTGCGCCGGATCCGGCAGATGATCGCGGAAGGCGGGCTCAAGGTGGGGGACAACCTGCCGACCGAGCGGGAGCTCTGCACGCGCTTCGGCGCCAGTCGGAACACGGTGCGCGAGGCCATGCGGATTCTCAAGGCCTACGGCATGGTCGACGTGCGGCCCAAGATCGGGGCCACGATCACCGACAACCGCATGTCGCGGGCTTTCGAGCTCCTGTCGTTCAACACGATGGAGATCTCGCGCAAGACCTTCTCCGACGTTCAGGCCTTCCGCGACCTGCTCGAGGTCGGATCGGCCGAACAGATCCTCGAGCGCATGACCGACCGGGACCTGCAGGACCTGCGGGAGATCAACATGCGCCTGTCGAAGATCCGGGATCTGCAGGACGCGTCGGAGACCGACTATTCGTTTCACGTCCGGCTCATCACCATTCTCGACAATGCCGCCATTCTCGACGTCTACAAGGTGATGAAACCGGTGATCCTGCGGATCATGCTGAAGGGCAAGACGCGCAGGACGTTCAAGACCGAAACCTTCGCCGAACATGAAAGCGTGCTCGACGCGCTGGAGGCGCGCGACAGGCTGGCCTTTCAGTACCGTCTGCGCAGCCATCTCATGATCGGCTTCAGGAACTTCACCGAGGAGATGTCGCAGGAAGACTGAAAGCCGGGATGCGTCCAGCTTCCCGCAGGAACTCGAAGGAACGCAGCGCCGGCCCGTCGAGATCGATTCAAACAGGCGCGAATGAAGGGAGGACGTCTCATGAATACAGTGATCAAGTGCACCACGTTTCTGGCTGCCGCGGTGATGTCCGCGCAACTTGCCTTTGCCGGGCCCAAGACGGTGTCGGGGCCGGGTGAAAATCCGGAGTGTTTCAAGCCCTGGAGCGCGGATACGAAGTACTTCCAGTGGGATGCACGGCCCGGGCCATACCGCGTTGCGGTCGTCAACGGCTTCGTGGGCAACACGTGGCGCATCCAGATGATCAAGACCGCCAAGGCCTTCGCCGAGGATCCAGCGATCAAGGACAAGATCAAGGAGTTCAAGGTGGTGTCCACGGGCACGGACGCCCCGGCACAGCTCGGCGCCATTGAGGACTTCATCAACCAGGGCTTCGACGCCATCGTGACGATCGCCGTATCGCCCGACGGCTTCAACCGCGTGATCCGGCTGGCGGACAAGAACAATGTCGTCATCGTGCCATTCGACAACGTGCTGGATACCGACAAGGTGATGCAGGTCAACGAGGACCAGCTCGCGATGGGGCGCAGGTGGGCCGAGTTCGTGCTGGCGGAACTCAAGTCGCAGGGCAAGACATCCGGCAAGCTTCTCGAAGTGCGCGGTCTTCCCGGAAACTCGGTGGACCGCGACAGGTCGGTCGGCATCCACGAGGTTCTCGACCAGTCCGGCGGTGACTGGGAAGTCGTGCAGGTCGTCGGAAACTGGGACGACGGCACGGCACAGAAAGTGGCGGCCGACGCCATCGCGGTACATGGCAAGTTCGACGGCTTCCTCGTCCAGGGCGGCACCACCGGTGTCGTGCAGGCGATGATGGACGCAAAACACGCCATGGTGCCGATCGCGGGCGAGTCGGAAAACGGCTTCCGCAAGCTGGTGGCGCAGAACGCCGACGCCGGGCTGAAGGGCATATCGATCGGCCAGTCGCCCGGTCTGGTGGCCATCGCGATGAAAGCCGCGGTGTCCGCGCTCGAGGGTAAGGTCATGCCGCAGCTCATTTCCGTGCCGCTGCCGATCGCGACCTACAAGGAACTGGAAGACGGCAAGAACTTCTGGTCGGACCTGCCGGACAACTTCTTCACCGTCAACGAGTTCCCGCCCTGCGGCGTGAACATCTCCGGGCCGGCGATCATGTCGCAGTCCGAAGCGGACGTGAAGTAGCTCCATGACACATGGCGGCGGCTTCGGGCATTTCCGCCGGAAGCCGCCGTTTTCCCGTCCGATGGTCGGTGCTAGCCTGACATCGGCGCCACAATGGGGGACTCGGCTTGGATTCTCCAATCGTCGAATATCGCGGCATTTCCAAATACTTCGCCGGCATTCGCGCGCTCGAACATGTGGACTTCGCCTGCAGGCCGGGCAGCATCCACGCCGTCCTCGGTGAAAACGGCGCGGGAAAGTCGACCCTGATCAAGATCATGTCCGGCGTGCTGGCGCCTGACGAAGGGGAGATGCTGCTCGACGGGCGACCCGTCTCCTTCTCCTCGCCCGACGAGGCCACCCGTCAGGGCGTGGTGTGCATGTTCCAGGAACTTTCGCTCATTCCCGACCTGTCGGTCGCGGACAATATCAGCATCTCCGATCCGCCCCGCCGCTTCGGGCTCATCGACCGGCGCGCGCAGGTGCGCCGTGCGGAAGAGCTTCTCGCGCGGGTGCGCTGCGAGGACGTCGATCCGAACGCCCATGTCCGGGAACTTTCCCTGTCCCGCCGGCAGATGGTGGAAATCGCCAAGGCGCTCGGCAGGGATCCGAAGGTCCTGATCCTCGACGAGGCGACATCCGCACTCACCTCGCGCGACGTCGACACCGTCTACGACCTGCTCGCCGACCTGAAGGCCAGCGGCGTCGCCATTCTCTTCATCTCTCACCGCATGCACGAAGTGGACGCGCTCTGCGATACGCTCTCGGTCTTCCGCAACGGGCAGCATATCGAGACGTTTCCCAAGGGGGCGCATTCCGATGCGGAAATCGTTCGCCTGATGATCGGCCGGGACGTGGATGCGCAGTTTCCGCCGAAACCGGAGACGAAGGCCGGCGATCCGATCCTCGAGGTTTCGAATCTGCGGTGGCAGGACAGGCTCAAGGGCATCGACCTTTCCGTCCGGCGCGGGGAAATCGTCGGTCTTGGCGGGCTTGACGGCCAGGGCCAGAAGGAACTCCTGCTGGCGCTTTTCGGCGTACTGAAAGGCGTGTCCGGCACGATGTCGGTCGCCGGCCGGAACGGCATGCCGAAGTCGCCCTACCATGCCCGGTCCGGCAAGGTCCGCATGGCGCTGGTGCCGGAAGACCGCAAGACGGAAGGCCTGATGCTCGGCATGCCGATCGCGGACAACCTTCTCGCGGCCTCGTTCGACCGGATCTCCAGGGGACCCGTCATCGACCCCGCTGCTGCCGGCAAGGCCGTGGAAGACGCCGTCGCCAAGCTGCAGATCAAGATCGGCGCGGCGTCCGATCCCGTCATGACCCTTTCGGGCGGAAACCAGCAAAAAGTCGTGATCGCCAAGTGGCTGCTGATCGAACCCGACATCATCCTGCTCAATGATCCCACGCGCGGCATCGACGTGGGGACGAAGCAGGAGATCTACAGGCTCATGCGCGCGCTGGCCGACGAAGGCAAGGCGATCCTCTTCTATTCATCGGACTATGCGGAACTCATCGGCTGTTCCGACAGGGTCTACGTGCTCTACGACGGCAAGGTGGCGAGCGAACTGGAGGGCGAGGCGATCACCGAAGAAGGTATCGTGGCGGCTTCCCTCAACATGGATGTCGAGGCCGCATGAATACCGGGTTGTCGCTGTCCAGGTGGTTCCGGCAGAACCGCGCTTTCGCCACCGCGCTGATCCTCTTTCTGCTGATCTACGCGGTCTACAACATTCTTCATCCGCGCGGCTTCTCCTCCGCCGTGTTCGTACAGAACGCGAACGAGTCCGTAGCGCTCGCCTTTGTCGCCATGGCGCAGACCGTACCGGTCCTGATCGGCGGGCTCGATCTGTCGGTGGGCGCGATCATGACGCTGACCAGTTGCATCGCGTCCGAACTCGTCACCGGGTCGCCCCTGCAGATCCTCCTTGGCATGGTGATCACCGTCCTGTCGGGCACCGCCTTCGGGCTGATGAACGGCCTCATCGTCGTATACGGGCGGATCCAGCCGATCATCGCGACCCTGGCCACGGGAGCGGTCGCCATGGGGCTGGCCCTGTGGGTGAGGCCCAAGCCCGGCGGCGATGTCGATGGCGACTTGAACTGGGCGCTGACGAACTCCGTCTGGGACTTCGCGGATACCTACGGGTTCAATACGGATGCGGCGTGGCTCAGGCCGATCGCGGACATTCCGGTGCCCTTCATACTTCTCGTCGGCATCGCCCTGCTGGTGTGGATTCCGTTTCGCCGCTCGGTGACGGGCCGGACGGTCTATGCGATCGGTTCGGCGGAAGGTGCCGCCTACATGTCGGGCCTCCCGATCAATCGCGCGAAGATCGCGGCTTTCACGCTGGGCGGTTTCTTTGCTTCCTGCGGCGGTCTCTATCTCGCGATCCAGACGTCGTCGGGCAATGCCGATATCCAGCAGGCGGGCGCCTATACGCTCAACTCCATCGCCGCGGTGGTGCTGGGCGGGACCTCGCTGCTGGGCGGCGTGGGCGGCGCGATCGGCAGCCTCGTCGGGGCGCTCATCCTCCGCGTGATCTCATTCTATTTCCGGATCCTGTCGATCGACCCGCTTCTGCAGCCGCTGATCGAAGGCGTGGTCCTGCTGATCGCTGTGTCGATCGGCGCCATCAGAACCTTGCGGGTGCGCAACAAGCTGGAACTTTTCCGGTGAGGACCAGGTGATGCTCAAACAGATATCGGCCGAAAACAGACCCATCGTGATCGCATCGCTTTTCATTCTCGCGATCCTCGTCGCGGGGACGGTCTACACGCTGTCGACGACGGGAACCATGCCGCTCATGTCGCCGGCCTACCTTCTCCAGCAGCTCCAGACGGGTTCGTTCCTGGGCATCTGCGCGGCAGGCATGATGATGGTGATCCTGCTCGGGCATATCGACCTGTCGGTTCCGTGGACGCTGGCGGCCGCCGCCATGATGGCGTCGGCGGTGGGCGGCGACATGGCCTTGCCCACGGCACTCCTTGTCGGACTGACGGTCGGACTGGTGAACGGATTCGGTGTCGCGTACCTGCGTATTCCCTCGATGATCTTCACGCTGGGCATGGACACGGTCCTGCGTGGCCTCATGGTGGCCCATACCGGGGGGTTCGCGCCCCAGGACAAGGCGACGCCGCTGATGCTTTTCCTGGCGAAGGAGAAGATCCTCGGAATCCCGGTGGCGATTTTCGTTTGGGCCGCGGTTTCCGTGGCGATCACGGTCATCCTCACGCGCACGGGCTTCGGGCGCTCGATCTACGCGACCGGCTCCCGGGAAGCGGCGGCGTTCCTGTCGGGTATCCGGACGAGGAAGGTCATTATCGGGGCCTTCGTGACCTCCAGCGTGTGCGCGGCGATCGCCGGTTTCCTGCTGACCGGGTACTCGGCCAAGGCCTACCAGGGCATGGGCAACGCATTCCTGCTGCCGTCGATTGCGGCGGTCGTGCTGGGCGGCACGCATATCCTGGGGGGTCGGGGACGCTATGCCGGAACGCTCGTGGGCGTGATCCTGATCGTCCTGCTCAATTCCGTCCTTTCCATCATGCAGATGCCGGAGGCGGGCCGGCAGATAATCTACGGGACCGTGATCATCGGCATGTTGCTCGTCTACGGGCGCAATGTCCGCATCACCTCCTGAGAAGGAAGACCACATGCCGGCGAGAGACTACGAAATCCACGATCCGCGGTTTGCGGGCCTGATCCACGAGAACGCAGGACCGGAGACGCTCTGGTCCGGCGGGCGCTGGACGGAGGGGCCGGCCTATTTCCCGGCGGGCCGCTACCTCGTCTGGTCGGACATTCCCAATGACCGGATCATGCGGTGGGACGAGACGGACGGCTCGGTCTCGGTATTCGAGCAATCCTGCCGCAATCACAATGGCCACACCGTCGACCTGCAAGGCAGGATGATCGCGTGCGAGCATCGCGGACGCTGCGTCAGCCGGTACGAGTTCGACGGCAGCCGTACGGTCCTGGCCGACCGGTTCGAGGGCAAGCGGCTCAATTCGCCCAACGACGCCGTGGTGAAGTCGGACGGGTCGATCTGGTTTTCCGATCCGTCCTACGGAATCGACAGCGATTATGAAGGCGACGCGGCGCCGATGGAACAGGACGGTCGGCATGTCTACAGGATCGACCCGGATGGCGGGATTACCCGTGTCATAGACGACATGCGACAGCCCAACGGACTTGCCTTCTCGGCAGACGAATCCCTGCTTTACGTCGCCGATACCGGCAAGACGCACTTTCCGGACTGCGCTCCGGTGATCCGCCGCTATCCTGTGGCCGCAGACGGGCGGTCGGTCGGCGCGGGCGAGGATTTCGTGACCTGCGACGCGGGCCTCTTCGACGGCTTCCGTCTCGATACGCAAGGCAATGTCTGGTCGTCGGCGGGCGACGGCGTGCACTGTTTCGCGCCGGACGGCGCGCTGCTCGGAAAGATCCCGCTCGACGAGGTGGTCTCGAACCTCTGCTTTGGCGGCCCCAAGCGGAACCGTCTCTTCATCTGCGCGACGACGTCTCTCAGGTCGGTGTATGTGAACGCGCGAGGACTGGGTTGACGGGGACCGGTCAGAACGCGAGGCGATAGGCCTCTATTGCGGATCCGCTGAAAATCCACGCCCGTTCCTCCGGTGCAAGCTCTGCTGTGCATCGGTCCACGAGTTCGTGAACGCGGGCGTATTCGCCCGCCAGCAGACAGACCGGCCAATCTGAACCGAACATGCACCTGTCGGCCCCGAATATGTCGAGCACGTGCTGTGCATAAGGTGCGATATCGGCGTGGCTCCATGACGTCCATCGCGCCTCGGTGATCATGCCGGAGAGCTTGCACCAGACATGCGAACGATGGGGACCGAAAGCCTCCATCCGTTCCGCCCACGTCGCGAATGCGCCGCCGGCGATGTCCGGCTTGGCGATATGGTCGATGACGAAACGGATTTCCGGGAAATCGGCGACCGTCTGGAGGGCGGCCGGAAGCTCACGCGGCCGGATGAGAAGGTCGTAGGCTAGCCCGACGCGGCCGATCTCCGCGAGACCCTGCCGGACATCCTCGCGCAACAACCAATGCGGATCGGTCTCGTCGTGGACCTGATGTCGCAACCCCACCAGCCACCGGCCGTCCGGCCGGTCCGACAGCCGTTGCAAGTCGTCCCCGAACCCCGGCGACGTCAGGTCCGCCCAGCCGATGACGCCTCCAACGAAGTCGGTCCGGTCGGCGATCCCGAGAAACGACACGGTTTCGTCAAGGCTCGACATGGTCTGAACCAGTATCGTGTCCGTAACACCCGCTGTGATCAGCTCGGGACGCAGGTCCTCGGGTCCAAAGACGCGGCGCAGGGGCTCGAAAGGACCGACCATCCACGGATAGTCGCCGTTCTGCGGATCCCAGAAATGCTGGTGGGCGTCTATGAGGCGTCGGGTCACGACGACCGTTCCCGCCGCCGGCGGTGTTGGTTTTCAACAGCCCGCTCCAAATACATCCTTGCGCCCCTCGTCTTTCCGTCGGGTCCGGCCATCGACGTGCGTTTCAATGGAATGCACGCAGACTACATCAACCGGCCTGTCATCGGGATCGCCATCCACATCTTCCTGGCGGCGGCCGGACTGGCCGCGGCACTGCCGGTACGCGCCGGATGCGACCTCGTTTCCTCGGGTGCCGGCAAGGTCAGGCGGATCGTGGACGGACGGACCCTGCAACTCGACAGCGGACTGATTGTGCGGCTGGCCGGTATCGTCTCTCCCGGCCGGGAAGACTTCACGCCGACGGGGCTGGGTCTCGCCGGTGCAGCCGAGGACAGGCTTCGGGCGCTTGCAGGGGAGCGGACCGTGCGGCTCTTCAGGGGCAAGGACGTGCAGGAGCGCGACCGGCACGCCCGCATGGTTGCGCATGTGTTCGCCGGCCAAGGTCCGGAACGGATCTGGCTCCAGGGACGCCTGGTGGAAGAAGGCCTCGCTCTCGTGGCGCCGTCATCAGGCGGCGGTGATTGCCTGACGGGTCTTCTGGACAGGGAAGCGCTGGCTGAGAACGCGGGCACCGGATTGTGGGGCATGACCCCCGGGCCGGTGCTTGGGGCTGACGATCTCGCGGCACTCTATGGGTCGCGGGACCGGTTCCGGATCGTGGAGGGCCGCGTGGCGACGGCCGCGGAGGTCGGTCGGCGGGTCTACGTCAATTTCGGGGAAGACTGGCGCCGGGACTTCACGGTCATCGTCGCCCCGCGGCACCGTCGGCAATTCCTGGCGGTCCACGGGCCGGTCGCCGGGCTTGAAGGCCGGAATGTGCGGACGCGCGGCTGGATTGTCCTGCGCAACGGGCCGGCGATTTCCGTCCGGCACCCCGAAAGTGTCGAGGTGGCCGGACGGACGGACGGTTCATCCCGGGCGGAGGCGAAGCCGATCAGGGAATGAGGCCCATCTTGGCCGGGTCGCCGTTGGCCCCGGCGATGAGCGCATCCTTGAGCTTCTCCATGGCGCGGGCCTCGATCTGGCGCACCCGCTCCTTGGAAATGCCGAGTTCGTCGCCGATGGACTCCAGGGTCCGGCCCTCGTCGTTGAGCTTGCGTGCCCTGATGATGTCGCGCTCACGGGCATTCAGGGTCGACATGGCGCCCGTCAGCCAGCGCTGGCGTTCCGCACCGTCGATCGACTCCATGGTGCTCTGGTCGGGCAGCGGGTTCTCGTCGGACAACTGGTCCATCCATTCGGCCGAACCTTCGCCGTCGTCGCCGCCCATCGGGGCGTTGAGCGAGAAGTCCGCGCCGGTCAGCCGGGCTTCCATGGATTCCACGTCGGCGGCGCTCACCTTGAGAGCCGTGGCGATCTTGTTGCGGGATTCCATGCTCATGCGCGGTCCGGCTCCGTCGTCGAGCATGGCCCGCAGGCGCCTGAGGTTGAAGAACAGCGACTTCTGCGACGTCGTCGTGCCGGTGCGCACGATCGACCAGTTGCGCAGGATATAATCCTGGATCTGGGCGCGGATCCACCACACGGCATAGGTCGAGAAACGGACCTCGCGATCGGGGTCGAAGCGCGCGGCGGCCTGCATGAGGCCGATATTGCCTTCCTGCACGAGGTCGCTCATGGGGAGGCCATAGTTCCGGAACTTCGCGGCTATGGAGATCACCAGGCGCATGTAGGCTGTCGTCAGCCGGTGAAGGGCTTTCTGGTCCTTGTGATCGCGCCAGCGCACGGCAAGCGCGTGTTCTTCCTCGCGATCGAGATAGGGGGCCGCCATGGCTTTCCTGACGAGGGACGGGCTCACGGTGGCGTCGCTGCGAGCAACTTTCTGTGACATGTCAAATCTCCGTCCTGCTATTTCATGCGCGACGGCGCGAACGACGCGCGCACAGGGGCTTCACTGTTTAATATACGCACTGCAACAGAAATCGGATCGCCCGTCGCGATCACTTCTGCGAGAACGAAAAAAGCCCGGTTCAGGTGAACCGGGCTTCAATTCGGCGAAAAGGCCTTGTTTCCGGTTCAGGCGGCCTTTTCTTCCACTTCCTTTTCGGCCGCTTTTTCGGCCTTGCGGGAGGTTTTCTCCAGCACGTCCTCGATCTCGCTGACCGCGGCGGCGTCATCGATCTTCTTCACGGCCGCGATTTCGCGGGCCATGCGGTCGAGCGCCGCCTCGTAAAGCTGCCGTTCGCTGTAGGACTGTTCCGGCTGGCGGTCCGACCTGTAGAGGTCGCGAACGACCTCGGCGATCGAGACCAGGTCCCCGGAATTGATCTTCGCTTCGTATTCCTGCGCCCGGCGGCTCCACATGGTGCGCTTGACGCGGGCCTTGCCCTTGAGCGTCTTGATGGCCTGGTCGACGACGGCGGTCTCGGAAAGCTTGCGCATGCCGACCGCTTCGGATTTCGCCGTCGGAACGCGAAGCGTCATCTTGTCCTTCTCGAAATCGATCACGTAGAGCTCAAGCTTGGCTCCGGCGATTTCCTGCTCCTCGATGCTGGTGATCTTGCCGACACCGTGGGCCGGATAAACGACATATTCGGATGCCTTGAAGGCGAGCTTCTTCTTCGCGGTTTTCTTTTTAGCAGCCATGCTTGTGCTGTACCTCTTTACTTGACGCAAACGTCACCGGACGTCCGTCTTCACGAATTAGGCGGGCTGCGTCCCGAAAACGATGCGCCGCCACCCCGTCAACACGGACCGACAGGAACCCGGTGTCCTGATACTATCCGCTTACGTGCCGTATTCCGCATGAACCCGGCATTGCCGGCGTTCTGGCCACCCCGGACGGGGCGCATCGGCAAAAAAAAGACCGGACCATTCCGGGCCGGGCGAGCCGATATTTAGCGAAAACAGCCACTCATGATTATTAACGTTTGATATACCACAGTTTTCGTCGGTTTGGAACCCCCAGTACAGCTCCAAACCGGCAGAAACATGGCCACAGACCAGTCATTGCGTTCCAGCGTTAACCTCTGGCGCAGGAAATCGTTCAAATTTTCGGAAAGATTCCGGAAACGATCAGTCGCCCTGGCCGGGTTTCTCGGAGAAATACTTCTCGAACTTGCCTTCTTCGCCGTCGTATTTCTCGGCGTCGGGCTCCTGGTCCCGCTTGATCGTGATGTTCGGCCACTTCTCGGCGTACTCGGTATTGATCGTCAGCCATTTCTCGAGACCATCCTCGGTGTCCGGCTTGATCGCTTCGGCGGGACATTCCGGTTCACACACGCCGCAGTCGATGCATTCGTCGGGGTGTATGACCAGCATGTTCTCGCCTTCGTAAAAGCAGTCGACCGGGCAGACTTCCACACAGTCCATGTACTTGCACTTGATGCAGTTGTCGGTCACGAGATAGGTCATGTCGGTTCGTTCTCCGCACAGCTCTAGCGGTTTTCAGGAAGGTGCCTCCGGACCGGATAGATCCCTGGAGCGGCCGGGCCGGGGCAGGTTTTGGCCGCCCCCTATACCACACCTTTGAGCAGATGCACCATGCCTCAAACGCCGCATGGTGCCGCGCAACATCGGCCGTGGTTTCATTCGTCCATGGCGCGCCACTGGTCGAGTTCGCGCCTCTGCTTCTTCGTCGGCCTGCCGCTGCCACGGGGACGGCTCGGGTGCTGGTCGTCCCCGGCCGGTTCGCCCGCGTCCGTGGCGGGCGCTTCCGGGCTGAGGTCCTCGTAGAGAAGCCGTGCCTCCTCGTAGGGCCCGCGCCGCTGGGCGATGGCGAGTATCTTGAGGATGCGTATGCGCCGGTTGAGCGCGAAGGTGAGCACATCCTCGGGCGCCACGGCGTGGCTCGCCTTGGAGACCCGGTCCCCGTTCACGCGGACCTTGCCGGAGGAGACGAGGGTCGCCGCGGCCGTGCGGGTCTTGAGCATGCGGGCATGCCAGAGCCACTTGTCGATACGCTGGGACTCCGCCATGGGCGGTCAGGTCTTGCCGCCCGCCTCGTCCTCGAGCGCCTTCTTGAGCGCGCCGAGGGCGGCAAAGGGCGAGTCCTTGTCGACGGGTTTCTCCCGGGGGCGCCGGTTTTCCTGTTTCCGGCCCGGATGTTTCCCGGATCCCTTGCGCCCCGCGCCCGGTTTTTTGCCGGTCTGACGCTTCTCGCCGGACCTCTGGGGCGGCCCTGCGCGGTCCCGCCGGGCCGCGCGGTCGCGGCCCTTGGGTTTCCAGACCTCGATTTCCACCGGCTCTTCCGGAGCGGCGGGGCTCTCACCATCAGGCGCGGCCGCCGCGACCGCCGCGGCCGCGTGGTCTGCCGGTGGTTGCGGCGACGCGTCCGCCGCCCCGGCCGCATCTGTCGGCGGGGGTGGCGTCTCGTCGGATGCGGCAATGGCGGCAGGGTCGTCCTGCGGCACGTCATCGGTGGAGGCGGCCGGGGCGTCACCGGTTGTATCCGCTGCCGGGCTCTCGACGTCCGCGCCGTTCGAGACCGGGCCCGGTTTCACCTTGCGGCGCTCCATGCGGAAGCCGAGCGTACGCAGGATTGCGCCGAAATCCTCGCCGGAGCAGCCGACAAGCGACATCATGTCGGGGATGACGGTGAAGCCGCCACCCTCGACACTGCCGTCGGGACGAACGTCGCCATCCTTCGCGGGTTTCCAGAAGACGCGGTCGCGGATCAGGTCGCCCAGCCGTTCCAGCATGTCAATGCGAACCGCGCGCGGTCCGCACACACGGTACCCGGCGGCCTGGTAGAAGCCGACGGGCGTGGTCTTGTCGAAGGCCACGGATGTCAGCCCGTCCGGCGGCAGCGCCGGAAGGCCGGAACCGTCCTCGCCCGCGTCCAGTTCCTTGTCGAGGGCCCAGAGCAGAAGCCGCAGGCGCGCGGGCGCGGGCTTGAGCAGGGCCGGTATGAAGACATGGAAAGCGCCGAAACGCACACCGTGCTTGCGGAGTCCGCGCCGGGCGTCCTGTTCGAGTTGCTTGACGTCGTCGGCGACATCCTCCCGGAAGACCACGCCGAGGCTTTCCACGAGCCGGAAAGCCAGTCCGCGGGCAAGGCCTTCGATGTCCTGCGTCGTGTCCAGGGCGACGAGAGGTTCGAGCAGGGTCTCGACATGTTTGCGCACCCAGGCGTCGAGGCGGTCCTGGACGTTCTGCCGGGCCGGGCCCGTCAACTGGTCGTCGGCGATGATAATGACCCGCGGCCGCAGGACGTGGTCGCCCTTCTGGAGACGTGCGACCGGTTCCCCGTTCCATATCAGCCGCCCGCCGTCGCCAATGGCGATCGCGTCGTCCGCGGCGGCGGCGAGAGCTTCCGCCCTCTGGGCGATTTCGTTTGCGATGACCTTCAGGGTTGCGGAGCGGACGGCCCGCCCCTCGGCACCTTCGCCGTGATTGTCGGGGACGAAGTGAAAGCCGATCAACCGGCCGGCGTGCTCGCCCTCGACGATAATCTCCCCCTGGCCCGACACTGAGGCCATGAATTCTTCCTTTTCCCTCAGGCGTTTCATCAGGACGCTTGTGCGCCGGTCGATGAAGCGCCGTGTCAACTGTTCATGGAGCGCATCGGACAGACGGTCCTCGATAGTCCGCGTGCGATCCTGCCAGCCCGCCGCATCCTTCAGCCACGAGGACCGGTTCGCGATGAATGTCCAGGTCCGTACGTGGGCGATGCGATTTGCCAGCGTGTCTATATCACCGTCCGTGCGATCGGCATAGGCAAGCTGTCGGTCGAACCAGTCCTCCGGAATGAGCCCGCTGCCGGACGTGAGGTAGCCGAAAATGCGCCCGACGAGGCCGGCATGTTCGCCGCCCGTGATGTTCCTGTAGTCGGGGATCTGGCAGACGTCCCACAGCTTTTCCACCGCCGCGGGCGTCGTGGCGATGCGGCGGACATCGTCGTCGCGCGAAAGAAACTCCAGGGCCGTCACGTCGTCGGCGATGCGGGCGCGGATCAGGCCGCCTTCGGTCGGCGGCCTGATGAGACTCGTCATCAGGTTGTCGAGCGTGGAGTAGTCGAGGTCGCGGTTGCGCCAGTGAATGGCGCGCAGGGCCTCGAAGGTGTGGTTCTCGATGGCATCCACCACCGGCTGGTCGAAAGGCGCCGCGTCGGCGGTGCCCCCGAAGGTGCCGTCGTTCATGTGACGACCCGCGCGCCCGGCGATCTGGGCCATCTCATCTGGATGGAGGTCGCGGAAGCGGTGGCCGTCGAACTTGCGGGTGGCGGCGAAGGCCACATGGTCCACGTCCATGTTGAGGCCCATGCCGATGGCGTCGGTCGCGACGATGTAGTCGACTTCGCCGGACTGATAGAGCGCGACCTGGGCGTTGCGCGTCCGGGGACTCAGGGCGCCCATGACAACGGCCGCACCGCCGCGCTGCCGACGGATCAGTTCCGCGATTCCGTAGACCGCGTCGGCGCTGAACGCCACGACGGCGCTGCGCCGCGGAAGCCGCGTGATCTTTTTCTGGCCGGCATAGGCCAGACGCGAGAAGCGCGGCCTGGATATGAAGTTCGCACCCGGCAGCAGCCTCTCCACCAGCGGGCGCATGGTGTCGGCGCCGAGCAGCATGGTTTCGCTCGTCCCGCGGCAATGGAGCAGGCGGTCGGTGAAGACGTGGCCCCGGTCACCGTCCGCGGCGAGCTGGATCTCGTCGATGGCGACGAAATCGACCTCGCGTTCGACCGGCATGGATTCCACGGTGCAGACGTAATAACGCGGGCTCTCCGGCACGATCTTCTCTTCGCCGGTGATCAAGGCGACGGCGTGCGGGCCGCGCGCGGCGACGACGCGGTCATAGACCTCGCGGGCAAGTAACCGGAGAGGCAGGCCGATCATGCCCGTTTCGTGGCCCAGCATGCGTTCTACCGCGAGATGGGTCTTGCCGGTGTTGGTCGGCCCGAGTACCGCCGTGACCCGGCGGCCGCGGTGAAAGGCTGGTCCATTCATTGTGTGGTCTCCGCAGGCAGGGAACCGCAACGGCACTGCAGGCGAAACCTGTCCCGTTCCGGCACAGGTCCGGACGGGGCGTTAACGAAGCGGAACGGGAGTGGAACAAACACTGACCGAATCACTGACTCCGCCAAATTCGGCATTTGTTCCCTACAAGATGTTGTGATCGTCATGATCTCCGTGCGCAGGCTGGGCGGTTTTTCTTGTCCGACTGGACCCTTGGCGAGGTGCATTCGTTAACGGCTCGGGACGGAAGGTTAACAGTGTGTTTCCCGCGCCGTGGAACCCGGCGCCGGTTTCGTTAACAAAGCGAATGCCTCGTGAACAAACGATGACCGAATCACTGACCCGGCCGATGTTCCGTATCGGTTCCATGCCATATGTTGACTGAAACCCGCGCCGGATGCGCGTTGCCCGGCATGCCGGGGCGTTTTCCGGGTGAATTCCGCGTGCCCGCGAAGCGGTGTTAAGGAGATTTGTTTCATTGCGGGACAGCCGGTCGGGTTCCGGTCGGAGGTGGTCAGTTTGCGGCGATCGGCGCGGGGACGAGCGGGTTGCCGGATATGTTGCCCTTGCGTACGAAGACCTCGAGATTTGCCCATTTCATCCTGCCCGTCGCCCTGACCGGCAACATGTAGGCCCCCTTGCCGTTGGAGGCTTCGATCGGCGCCATCCAGACGGTGAAGGGAGGGATAGGATCGTCCTCGAGGCGGCGACGCTTGCTCTTGGAGAGGCCGGCAATCGGTTCGTAGGTCAGCCGGCACTTGTGCGCCGGCCCGTAAAACCTGCCGTTTGCGCTCTTCGGTATGGTCTCGATGCCGAGATATTCGTATTTCAGCTTGAAGATCTCCTTGCCGTCATAGACCTCGTCGGCCGACCGGCAGGGTTCGCCGTCCATGCCGAGGATCGTCCCGAGCATGGCGCTGATGGGATCGGCCGTTCTCGGCTTGAGCGCCTTGGCGATCGATCCGCTCTTTCGCTTGCCCAGGCTGTAGGAGCGCCTGGTGACGGGCAGGGCTTGCTCTCCCGGCCATGTCACGGTGATCTCGCGCCTGCCTTCGGAATTGCGGATCCTGGCACCGTATTCGAGCGGGTCGGGGCGTCCGTCGTCCAGGCGGCCCTTCGCCGTGGCCAAGGTCGTTCCCTTGGAGAACACGCTGGCCAGTCCCTTGGTCCTCAGCGCGTAGCGCGCCGAATAGGCATCGTCACTCAGGCTGACGTCGAAACCCAGCGTGAGCACGCGAATGCCGTTGCCGTAGAAATCGTAGTCGAGGCTGATGCGGTCGTCGGCGAACGACCGCGCCGCGCCCAACACCATGCCAGCGGCCAGAACCGCGCCGGCCGCGCCAACGATCGCAAATCGCGTTGAAGCGGTCATGTCGTGCTCTCCTGCAACCATATGTCCGTCGGTCGGTTCAGGTCCGCCGGGTGAGGGCCACATTCTTGACTCGGATCACCACCCGATGCAAATCCTAAGGGGCGCGAGGCCCGGTCCGCCGGACCTGCTTCCAATCTGGGCCGCCGTGGAGCCCGCGGCAAGACATGCGGACCGAAAGGGGGCCTTGACGCACCGGCCTTGCAGCAGTATAGCAACAGCGAAATTGCGGGACGGCGCGCCGCGGCGCGCCGTTTTGCGTGTGCAAGAATTTTCTTTTATCAGCAACCCGGGAGTCTCCTATGGCCCGTCGCTGCGAATTGACCGGCAAGGCGGTTTTAACCGGCAATAATGTCAGTCATGCGAACAACAAGAACCGGCGCCGTTTTCTGCCGAACCTGTGTGATGTCAGCCTGATGAGCGACAGCCTCGGACAGACGTTCAAGATGCGTGTCAGCGCCCATGCGCTGCGCTCTGTCGAACACCGTGGCGGTCTCGACGCGTTCCTGGCGAAAGCCCGGGACAACGATCTGTCGCTGCGCGCCCAGCGCATCAAGCGCAAGGTCGAAAAGGCACAGGAAGCGGAAGCCGCGTCCGCCTGATACGGCTCTACCGTTCTCGAATTGACGAGCCGCCGGATCTCGCAGGGATCCGGCGGCTTTTCGTTTCCGGTGCCCGGTTCAGGATTTCTCGTCCCAGATGAACTGGTGCATGATCGTGCGCTGCAGCGGATTGAAGTTGTCGTCCGAGACGACCGTGAGCCGCAGCCGGCCCTCGCGGTCGCGATGCACCGCCAGCCCTTCCATGTTGTCGATGGCGTGAACCTGTCCGACGTCGATCAGGATCCGGCCCTTGAGCACGGCCCCGGGGCGGATGGCGTCGGCGGGAAACCAGCGGATGAGCATGCCCACGCCTGTCAGCGGACTGAAGCGGCGCTCCAGCGTTAGAAGATCGCCGCGGGGCGGCAGAACGGCCAGGTCGGTGATCATGAAATCGCGGACCGGCCGGATGGCGAACGACCCGTTGCGGGGACCGCCGACGATCCACCCCCGGATGTTGCCTGCGGGGTCGAGGTTGTGTTCGCTGATCGCGATGACCGCGCCGCGAAAGGCCGATCGCCCGGGGAAGCGGCCTATGGCCTCGAGTTCCTTGTTGTTGGGGCCGCGATCGACATCCTTCGGCAGGTTGAAGGTCCGGGCGCGGGCCTTCGGACCGTGCCTGCCGAAGTCGTAGATGCGGGCTCTTGCATAGGTCTCGAAGCCGACGATCAGCCGGCCGGGGAACCCGCCGTCGTAAAGCGCCACCGACTCAGCGTCACCGCGCCGCTTGCCCCTTATCGGCTGGCCGCTCGTGTTCCGCATTCTGCCGGACCGGAGCGCCTGCATGCCGGCGAGCCGCCCGTTCCGGTAGACCAGTCCCGCGGTGAACCAGCGGCCGGCATCGGAGACCGCTACCATCCGCGTTCCGTCATCGGACAGCACGAGGCCGGACAGGCCGCCAAAACCGGGCAGGCGGGAGTTGATCTCGATGCCACCCGTCCATTCGAGCAGGCCGAACCTCGTCCGTCCGGGCCGGAAGCGGTCGAAGGAGATCTCCTCCGTCTCGACTTGCGGTCCCGTCGACTGCGAGAGGGCGCGATCGGAGAGAAAGGCCAGTACGGCAAGGCAGGCAAGACTGGAGGGAAGGAGGCGCCGCAGCGCCGTTCTGCGCCAGGCCGGGCGAAGTCCCCGCTTCAAGCGTTCAGTGAACCTTGCGCTGACGGGTGCGGGCTTCGGCGGCACGAGCGACATCCTCATCGAACAGCTCCGCGAGTTTTTCCGTCATGGCGCCGCCAAGTTCTTCCGCGTCGACGATCGTCACGGCCCGGCGATAGTATCTCGTGACGTCATGGCCGATGCCGATGGCGATGAGCTCGACCGGCGAGCGCGTCTCGATCTCGGAAATCACGGCGCGCAGGTGGCGTTCGAGATAGTTGCCCGAGTTGACCGACAGGGTCGAGTCGTCGACCGGGGCGCCGTCGGAGATCACCATGAGGATGCGGCGCTGCTCGGGGCGGCCGAGAAGCCGGTTGTGCGCCCAGATCAGCGCCTCGCCGTCGATGTTTTCCTTGAGCAGTCCTTCGCGCATCATCAGGCCGAGATTGCGCCGGGCGCGACGCCAGGGCATGTCCGCGGGCTTGTAGATGATATGGCGCAGATCGTTGAGGCGGCCCGGCGACTCCGGCTTGCCGGAGGCAAGCCATTGTTCGCGGGACTGACCGCCTTTCCAGGCGCGGGTGGTGAAGCCGAGGATCTCGACTTTCACGCCGCAACGCTCGAGCGTGCGGGCCAGCACGTCGGCGCAGGTGGCCGCGACCGAAATGGGCCGGCCGCGCATGGAACCAGAATTGTCGATCAGCAGGGTGACGACCGTGTCGCGGAAATCCGTGTCGCGCTCCAGCTTGAAGGACAGGGGGTGCATGGGATCGATGACGACGCGCGAAAGGCGTGCGGCGTCGAGCAACCCCTCCTCGAGGTCGAAGTCCCAGGCGCGGTTCTGCTGCGCCATTAGCCGGCGCTGGAGCTTGTTGGCAAGCCGCGCCACAACGCCCTGCAGGCTCGCGAGCTGCTTGTCGAGGTAGTTCCGCAGCCGCTGAAGTTCCTCGGCGTCGCACAGGTCCTCGGCGGCGATCTCCTCGTCGAAATTCGGCGTGAAGACCTTGTAGGCCGGATCGGTCGGCATGTTCGAGAAGGGCAGTTCCGGGCGCCAGGGCTGAGTGCCTTCCGGTTCCTCGGTCGCGTCGGCATCCTCGGGCAGGGTGTCGGCGTCCATCTCGACGGCCTGCTGTTCGCCGTCCTCGGAATCGCCCTCGCCCTGTTCGGTTTCGGTCGACGTGGTGCCCTCGGCTTCCTGTGCCGATTCCTCGGAGCCGGACTCCTGCTCGCTGTTTTCCGGGTCGCCGTCCTCGTCTTCGCTTTCGCTGTCCTCGGATTCCTCGCCAAGTTCGTCGGCCATGTCGAGCGAGGCGATGATGTCGCGGATCATCCGCGCGAAATGGGCCTGGTCCTCCAGGGAGTCGCCCAGCGTGTCGAGCTGGTTGCCCGCCTTGTCCTCGATCCACGGGCGCCAGGCGTCAACGAGTTGCTGGGCGGCTTCGGGCGGCGCGCGACCGGTGAGACGTTCACGCACCAGCAGGGCGATGGCGTCCTCCAGAGGCGCGTCCTCGCGCTTGCTCGCGTCCGCCGCGCCCGACTTGCGGAACTTGTCTTCCAGCATGGCATCGAGATTGGCGGCCATGCCCGACATCATCCGCGAGCCGATGGCCTCGACGCGGGCCTGCTCGACGGCGTCGAACACCGCCCGGGCATTGCGGCCCTCGGGCAGCATGCGGGCGTGGACCTTGTTGTCGTGGCAGGCGAGCCTCAGGGACAGGGCGTCGGCAACGCCGCGGGTGACGGCAACGACTTCCGGGGAGAGATCACGGTCGACCTGGGGCAGGCGCGCCTTGTGGTCGCGTGCCCCCGGCGCGTCCGTGCCGAAGGTGACGGTGAGTTCATTGTCCTGCGCGATCGAGCGCATCGCAAAGGTGATCGCGCGCTTGAACGGTTCGGACGGGCTTTCCTTGCCGGAACTCATCCCGATATCTCCACGCTGTGGCCGGGTGTCAGGACAGGCTGACGTTGGCGGTCGACTCCGGCAGGTCTTCCCCGAAGCAGCGCTGGTAGAACTCGGCGACCATGCCGCGTTCCAGTTCGTCGCACTTGTTGAGGAAGGTCACCCGGAAGGCGAAACCCACATCCTTGAAGATGTCGGCGTTTTCCGCCCAGGTGATGACCGTGCGCGGGCTCATGACGGTCGACAGGTCGCCGTTCATGAAGGCGCTGCGCGTCAGGTCGGCGACCCTGACCATGTTCGAGATGGTCTTGCGGCCGGCGTCGTCCTGGTAGGCCTTGACCTTGGCGGCGACGATGTCGGTCTCGCGATCGTGCGGCAGGTAGTTGAGCGTGCACACGATGCTCCAGCGGTCCATCTGGCCCTGGTTGATCTGCTGCGTGCCATGGTAGAGGCCGCTGGTGTCTCCCAGGCCGATCGTGTTGGTGGTCGCGAAGAGGCGGAACGCCTTGTGCGGACGTATCACGCGGTTCTGGTCGAGGAGGGTCAGCTTGCCGGACACTTCGAGAACGCGCTGGATGACGAACATGACGTCGGGGCGGCCGGCGTCGTACTCGTCGAAGACGAGCGCGGTGTTGGTCTGCAGGGCCCAGGGGAGGATGCCTTCGCGGAACTCGGTGACCTGCTGGCCGTCCTTGATGACGATGGCGTCCTTGCCGACGAGATCGATGCGGCTGATGTGGCTGTCGAGGTTGACGCGCACGCAGGGCCAGTTGAGGCGGGCCGCGACCTGCTCGATATGGGTCGACTTGCCGGTGCCGTGATAACCCTGGATCATCACCCGGCGGTTGTGGGCGAAACCTGCGAGGATGGCCAGCGTCGTCTCGGGATTGAAGAGATAATCCTCGTCGAGATCGGGAACGTGATCGTCCGGGCTCGAATAGGCGGGGACTTCCAGGTCGGAATCGATGCCGAAGACCTGGCGCACCGAAACCTGCATGTCCGGTTCGCCCGGAATTTCACCGTTCACTTGAGCAGTCATCATTTCGTTCTTTCAACATGGCGGGGCCGTCGGCCGGCGCGTCGTCTCTCTCTGATCAGGAATTATGCGCCGTTGTCCGAAAGGCAAGGCACGCAAGGTGGCGTCACACTAGTGTATTCCTCGGCGCTTTGGAACCCATGGCGAGTGCCTGCGGCGGTCCGTCGCCGGATTTGGCGGTTCAGCAGAAGCCCACGGATTTCAGGTAGTCGTGGGCCTGGATGATCTCGCGGAGTTTTTCCTCCGCCGCCTTGCCGCCGCCATTGGCGTCGGGGTGGTGGCGTTTGACGAGGGTCTTGTACCGCGCCTTGATTTCGGCCGGCGTCGCGGTCTCGTCAATGCCCAGTGTGGAAAATGCCTTGCGTTCGGCGTTGCGGATCGTGCGCCGGGGAGCCGGGTCCGGGTCGAAATCGCGATCGCCGAAAAAACCGAACGTATCCCTGAAGCCGGCCTCGTCGCCTGTCGAAGTCTTGCCGTCCACATGGCCCTGGCGCCACGAGTTCATGCCCATGGACCAGGTCGGCCTGTGGCCGGTCATGGCGGATTTCTGGTAGGTGATGACGTCCTCGTCGCTCATCCCCTCGAAATAGTTGTACGACTTGTTGTAGTCGCGCACGTGATCCAGGCAGAACATGAGATATTCGCCGTCGTGGCCGCGCCCCATGGGAGCCTTGTGGGTGCCCGCGGCCGAACAGCCGGGCCACTGGCAGTCGGGATGCCTGTGCCGGTTCAGCCGATCCTCGTCCGGCTTGACCCTGATGCGGTCGAAATATTTCGATTCGAGTTTCACGGAATCACTATTGCCCACAAGGCGTGGCCGGCACAAGGCCGCCCGGTCCGGTCTGAAGGGTTGACATGGCGGTTTTTCACAAGGCTATTCGGCTCTCGACCGTGCAAACAAATCATGGTGCAGGAATGGCGGACGGACAGGTCAGACAGTCAATCATAGAGAAGTTAACGGCGGCTTTGGAGCCGGCCTCCCTGGACGTCGACGACGAGTCGCATCTCCATGCGGGCCATGCCGGCGCCCGGCCCGAGGGTGAAACCCATTTCAGGGTCAAGGTGGTGTCGGAAGCCTTCAGGAACAAGCCCCTGGTCCAGCGCCACCGCATGGTCAACGAGATCCTCGCGGACGAACTGGCCGGGCCGGTGCACGCGCTCGCCATAAAGGCGGACGCGCCGGAATAGCCGGGCGCGACGCCCCTACTTGATAGGCACGATGCGGATGGCCGTGAGCTGGTTCCTGCGCTTTCGCAGCACCTCGAAGCGGAAGCCGTAGAACGTGAAGGCCTGACCCACGTCGGGGATGGTCTGGGCGGCGTGAATGACGAGACCCGCGATGGTCGTGGCCTCGTCGTCCGGCAGGTTCCAGTCCATGGCGCGGTTGAGATCGCGGATATTGACGGTGCCGTCCACGTTGACCGCGCCGTCGGGCTGGGGACGGACGCCGACCGTGGTGGTGTCATGCTCGTCGTCGATCTCGCCGACGATCTCCTCCAGGATGTCCTCAAGCGTGAACAGCCCCATCACCTCGCCATACTCGTCGACGGCGATGGCGAAGTGGGTCTTGCGTTTCAGGAAAGCGTTGAGCTGGTCGCGGGCATTGGTGGTGTCGGGCACGAACCATGGCTTCGCGCACAGGGAAATGATGTCGAGCTTGTTGACGTCTCCGCCGACATCGAGCAGGCCCTTGAGCACGTCCTTGGCGTGAAGGATGCCGACGATGTTGTCGGGATCGTCCGTCCAGACGGGCAGCCGGGTGTAGCCGCTGGTCAGCAGGTGCTCGACGATCGTGGCGTTCGGCTCCGACGAATCCACCGTCACCATCTTGGTGCGGTGAACCATCACGTCTTCCACCGCGAGTTCCTGGAGGTCGAGGATGCCGCCGAGCATGTCGCGGTCGTCCTTCACCACCCCGCCCTCGAGATGGTGGAGATTGATGGCGCCGCGCAGTTCCTCGTGTGCCGACAGCCCGTCGTCGATGTCGCCGCTCCTGGCGCCGAGAAGAATGAGGGTGCGCCTGACGATGAACTGAACCGCCGCGGTGATCGGGGCGAGGATGATGACCATCGGCCGGAGTATCGGCGCCACGACGAGGGCGACCCGGTCCGGATTGGTGATCGAATAGGTCTTCGGCAGGACTTCCGCAAACACCAGCACCAGCGTCGTCATCACGAGGGTGGCGTAGATCACGCCGGTTTCTCCGAAGAATTGGAGAAAGACGCTGGTCGCCATGACGGAGGCGAGAATATTGGCGAGGTTGTTACCGAGCAGGATCGCGCCGATGAGCCGTTCCGGCGCCTTGACCAGCTGCTGGACGCGGGTGGCCTTGCGGTTTCCCCGGCGCTCCAGTTCATGCAGCCGGGCCCGCGACGTGGCGGTCAGGGCCGTTTCCGAGCCGGAAAAGAAAGCAGAAAGCAACAGCATTGCGAAAATCGTCGCAATCGTGAGTCCGAGTTCGAGGGTCATCGTTCCGTCAGTTCGTCCGTCATGAATTGGTGCAGGTCGTCGGCGTCCACGTCGCGCGTCACGAAGGCGTCGCCGATCCCCCTGGCAAGTATGAAGGTCAGGCGATTGCCCACGGCCTTCTTGTCCTTCGCCATATGCGCGATCAGCCGGTCGGCGGTGCCGACATCTCCGCCGATATCCGGGACGCGGGTCGGCAGGCCCACGGCGCGCAGGTGTTTCTCCATCCGTACCGCGTCCTGTCCCGAACACAGTCCGAGCCGGACCGACAGCCTGAACGCCATGGCCATGCCGAGGGCCACGGCCTCGCCGTGGATGAGGCGGTCCGAATATCCGGTCTGGGCCTCGAAGGCGTGACCGAAGGTATGTCCCAGATTGAGCAGCGCGCGAACGCCCTTTTCGGTTTCGTCCTCGGCCACGATTTCCGCCTTGTGGCGGCAACTGGCCTCGACGGCGCGCGCCAGCAATGCGGGATCGCCGGCGAGCAGGGCGGGACCGTCGCGTTCGAGCCACTCGAACATGCTGTGGTCGCGGATCAGGCCGTACTTGACGGTCTCGGCGTATCCGCCGCGCATGTGACGCTCGGGCAGGGTCGCCAGGACGTCGGTGTCCGCAAGGACCAGGGCCGGCTGATGAAAGGCGCCGACGAGATTCTTCCCTTCCGGCGTGTTGATGCCGGTCTTGCCGCCGACGGAGGAGTCGACCTGGGCCAGGAGGGTCGTGGGGATCTGCACGAAGGCGATGCCGCGCAGGGCGATCGCCGCGGCGAAGCCGGCGAGATCGCCGATCACGCCGCCGCCGAGCGCGACCAGGACGTCGGACCGGTCGAGGCCCGCGGACAGCAGCCGACTGCAGAGCTTTTCCAGTTCGGCGAAACTCTTCGTGCGCTCGCCGTTCGGCAGGACGACCGGCCGGCACTCCACGCCGTCCGATTCCAGCGCGGCGACCAGCGTGTCGAGGTGATGTCCGGCAACGACGTCGTCGGTGACGATGGCGCAGCGGCGGTTGCGCAGGAGCGGCGAGATGTAGGTATTCGCGCGGGGAAGCAGCCCGGGCCCGATATGTATGGGATAGGGCCGGCCGGCAATATCGACGCTGACCTTGCGAGTGGCGATGTCGCGGTCTCGTGTCGTGATGTTCATTCGGAGGTGTCTCGGACAGTCTCTGGGGGCGGTGCCGGCATGAGCGCCAGGCAATTGGTTCTTATAGACGATTGCGTCACGAAAATCAGTTCTCTCCGTCCGCTGCCCGGTCGGGCATTTCCGTGTCGAGCTGGTCGACGATGCGCGCGACGATGGCGTCGTGGGGCACGTCGCTGCTGTCGACGACGATCTGGGCCTGCGCATAGACCGGATATCTTTCGTCGATGAGCCGGCGCATGACGGCCTCCGGGTCCTTCTGCATGAGCAGGGGACGGTGGGACCTGCGCAAGACCCGCTTCATCAAGAGGTCGATGTCCGCGCGCAGCCAGACCGACACGCCTTTCTCGGCGATGCGCTCCCGCGTGTCTGCGTCCATGAACGCGCCGCCGCCGGTGGCGAGCACCTGCGGACCGCCTTCGAGAAGCCGGGCGATCACCCGCCTTTCGCCGTCGCGGAAATAGGCTTCGCCGTACTGGGCGAAAATTTCTGGGATGGACTGGCCGGCGGCCGCTTCGATCTCCGAATCCGCGTCGACGAATGCCAGGCTGAGGGCGCCGGCCAGCCGACGGCCCACCGTGGTCTTGCCGGCGCCCATGAGGCCGACGAGCACGATGCTGCGCGTGTCGAGCTTCGCGATGATGCGTGCTGTCTGGCCGGCGGCGTCGGTCATGTTCACAATCAGTTGTCCAGGTCGGCGGCCCTGTCGCCGCAATGCCGCGTTCTTCTATATCGGCGGCCTTGCCCGACTCAAGGACGAATCCCCGAACGACAATTTTCGTGGCCTGCAACCCTTGACGGACGAGTCGCCCTTGAATAGCCATACAGAATGTCTAGGCGTGCGGCGAGATGCGGCGAGGTCGTGCCCGCCCGTGACAACCGAGTACCCATATGCCGACTATCGTTCGACTGATTGTGTTTTGCGTCATCATGGTAGGGCTGGTCTACGCCGGTTCGTTTCTGATCGTCTGGCTCATCGAGCCGCCGACCGGGGAAGTCGTGCATGCGGTCCCCAAAGACAAGCTCGCGCGCTGAACCCGGCGGCCCGGCCGGGGTGTCCCGTTTCGTCGAATCCTTCCTGGAAATGCTCAGCGCCGAGCGCGGGGCGGCCCGCAATACGCTCGACGCCTACGCCCGCGACCTGAACGACTTCGCGGGGTTCATGGCCCGGCGCGGCATGGACGCGGCCTCGGCCGGCGAGAGCGATGTGCGGGCCTATCTGTCGGCCCTCGAAGGCGCGGGGCTTTCCGCGCGCACGTCGGCACGCCGGTTATCGGCGCTGCGGCAGTTTCACAAGTTCCTGTTTTCCGAGGGGATCCGCACCGACAATCCGGTGACGTCGATCGAGTCGCCGCGCCAGGGCCGTCCCCTTCCGAAGGTCCTGTCCGAGGAAGAGGTGGACCGGTTGCTCGAGAAGGTGGAGACGGATGTCGCGCGGGCGGACGGCGGCGGCAGACTTCGTGCGCTGCGGTTGCACTGCCTCGTCCAGCTGCTTTACGCGACCGGCTTGCGGGTGTCGGAACTCGTGTCGCTC
The DNA here is from genome assembly GCA_965227875.1 of Hyphomicrobiales bacterium. Classification (GTDB taxonomy): domain Bacteria; phylum Pseudomonadota; class Alphaproteobacteria; order Rhizobiales; family JAJFHC01. Next base: position 1,353,544 of record OZ245783.1, on the reverse strand, counting down.
ACCCGCATGGCCGCCAGGGCGGACGACCGTTTCATCACGGTACGCGGCAAGGGCGGGCGGGAGAGAATGGTTCCGCTGAGCCGGCGCGCACGCGAGGTGCTCGAACTGTACATGGAGGCCCTCGCAGGCAGCCGGAAGGCCGCAGAACCGGAAACTCCCTGGCTGTTTCCCTCAGGTGCCCGGCAGGGCCACCTGACGCGCCAGCGCTTCGGCCAGGAACTCAAGGACGCAGCGACCGGCGCCGGGCTCGATCCGGAGTCCGTCTCTCCGCACGTGCTGCGGCACGCCTTCGCCAGCCACCTGCTCGCAAACGGCGCCGACCTGCGGGCCGTCCAGCAGATGCTCGGTCACGCGGACATCTCCACGACCCAGATCTACACCCACGTGCTCGACGAACGTCTGCGGCGGCTGGTGCTCGATCACCACCCGCTGGCACGGGACTCCGGGCCGTAGGTCCCGTCGCACGGCGTCTGACGCCGGTTTTAGTTGACAGTACAGGGTATCGACGCCAGTTTCCTCGCCGTCTGCGCCGGTTCCCTTCGCCATGATGCCTGTTATGATGAAGTGCCGGCGCGCGGGCTGGTTATTTTCGGGCTGTTTTGCATGCGCACCTATCTCGATTTCGAAAAACCCATTGCCGAGATCGAAGGCAAGATCGGCGAACTTCGCAGCGTCGGCGAGGATGAGGAATCGGGCGCGATCTCCGAAGAAGTGCGCCAGCTCGAGAAGAAGGCGGCCCGCGAACTCAAGGAAATCTATCTCAACCTGACGCCTTGGCAGAAGACACAGGTCGCCCGGCACCCGGGCCGGCCGCACCTGTCGGATTTCATCAAGGGGCTGATCGAGGATTTCACGCCGCTGGCCGGCGACCGGAAGTTTTCCGAGGACCATGCGATCGTCGGCGGCATCGGCCGTTTCCGCGGCCGTTCCGTGGTGGTGATGGGACATGAGAAGGGCAGCGATACCGAACAGCGCATCCGCCACAATTTCGGCATGGCGCGCCCGGAGGGCTACCGCAAGGCGGTACGGCTCATGGAGCTGGCCGACCGGTTCGGGATTCCCGTGCTGAGTTTCATCGATACCGCCGGCGCCTATCCGGGCATCGGGGCCGAGGAGCGCGGGCAGTCCGAAGCGATCGCCCGGTCGACGGACTGCTGCCTTGGCCTGAACGTCCCCTACGTGGCGGCTGTGATCGGCGAGGGCGGTTCCGGCGGTGCCGTGGCCATCGCCACGGCCAACCATATCATCATGCTGGAACATGCGATCTACACGGTGGCCTCTCCGGAGGCCTCCGCGTCGATCCTGTGGCGCGACTCCTCCAAGGCCCAGGATGCGGCCACCGCGATGAAGGTCACCGCGCAGGATCTCAAGAAGCTCGGGGTGATCGACACCATCGTCTCGGAGCCGGTCGGCGGAGCCCACCGGGAACCGGGACAGACGGTCGCCGACACCGGTGCGGCAATCGAAGCCGCGCTGGAGAAGTTCGCCGGACTGGAGGGAGCGGAAATCCGCCGCCTGCGCCAGGAGAAGTTCCTGCAAATCGGACGTTCCCTCTGACGGCACGGGTCGGGCGGTCGGCAGGGACGCGGGCGCGGGCGACAAAATTCGGCCAAAGTCATGGGTGCAATAGAGCGCCGTCACAACCGTCCATGGATCATTCGATGAGGCACATGTTTCTGGCCATTGTCCTGCTGATGGCCACGGCCGCGACGTTCCCCGCGGCGGCGCAGGCGCGCGCGCCCTTGTCGGACCGTCTGCAGGCCGCGGGCATGAACCGTGGCGCGGCGATGTTCGTGCGGATTTTCAAGCAGGACGCCGAGCTCGAGGTCTGGCTGGAGAAAGACGGCACGCCCCGGCTCTTCGAGACCTTCCCGATCTGCTATTTCTCCGGTGATCTCGGACCGAAACTGAAAGAGGGCGACAGGCAGAGCCCCGAAGGCTTCTACGAGGTCGGCGCGCGCCAGCTCAACCCCAACAGCCAGTTCCACAAGTCGTTCAATCTCGGTTTCCCGAACCGCTACGACCGTGCTCACGGGCGCACGGGGTCCTATCTCATGGTCCATGGCAATTGCGTGTCGATCGGCTGTTACGCGATGACGGATGCGGGAATCGACGATATATACGGACTTGTCGAGTCGGCGCTCAAGGCTGGCCAGACGACCGTGCCGGTACATATCTTTCCGTTTCGCATGACCCAGGCGAACATGGACGCCCACGGGGGGTCCGAGTGGATCGGCTTCTGGCAGAACCTTCGGGAAGGCTACGAGATCTTCGAACGGACCGGCCGGGTACCGGAGGTCCGGGTGGAGGGGCGGTCCTACGTCTTCGCGCAATAGCGCAGACGTGACTGGAAACTGTTCTGTCATTAGGTATTTGGTAACCATGGCCATCGTGTGCTGGTCGATGATCAACCGGAAGTCGCCTTCGAAGAGGGCAGGAAATGCGCATTGAAAATCTGATCCGTCTGGTCGCACTCTGCCTGTCGGCGCTGGTGCTGTCGGGCTGCTTCGGCACGCCGAAACACCTCAAGCCGCTGTCGGAGGAATCCCGGACGCTGCTCACGGAGAAGGGCCTGAAGCCCGGGGCGTCCATGCTCGTGCGGATCTACAAGCAGGACTCCGAGATGGAAGTCTGGCTCGCGGGTGCGGACGGGGACTACCGGCATTTCAAGACCTACGAGATCTGCAGCTGGTCCGGCGGTCTCGGTCCGAAGGAAAAGGAAGGCGACAAGCAGGCGCCCGAAGGGTTCTACGAGATCACCAAGGCTCAGATGAATCCCAAGAGCAAGTATCATCTGTCGTTCAATCTCGGGTACCCCAACGCCTATGACAAGGCCCACAAGCGCACCGGACGGCACCTGATGGTTCACGGCGGTTGCAGTTCCGCGGGGTGCTATGCCGTGACAAACGAATCCGTCGAGGAAATCTATGCGCTTGCGAGAAACGCCTTCCTGGCCGGCCAGCGCGCGTTTCCGGTGCAGGCCTTTCCGTTCCGCATGACCGACGAGAACCTGGCCGCGCACAAGGGCAGCAAGTGGTACGCGTTCTGGAAGAACATCAAGACCGGCCACGACATTTTCGAGAAGACCAGGCGACCGCCACTGGTCGGTGTCGAGAACGGGCGCTACGTCTTCTTCCGCTCGTCCAAGCAGGTCCCCTCGCGGTTCCAGAAAGTCGCTTCCGCCCGCAAGATCGATACGTCGTTGCCGGTGCTGATTTCCCGTACGCGCTAGAGGCGCGGACCCGGCCGGTCAGCGTGGCTTGAACTCGATCTCCAGGCGGACACCTTCACCGGTTTCGGGGAAACGGGCTTGCCCGCCGATCTGCAAGGCGGACGCCTCGATGATCCGCATGCCGATGCCGGCCGGGCCGTTGTCGGGAGCATCGCGGAGACCCACACCGTCGTCGGTGAAAACGATCCGGTAAGCGTCCGCGGTCCCGTCGCCGGTGACGGATATCCTGCCGGACCGGTTGTCCGGGAAGGCGTGTTTCAGGGAATTGGTCGCGAACTCGTTCAGGATCGCGCCGATCGCCATGGCCAGTCCCGTCTCCACCCTCACGGGCGTCACGTCGCACGAGATCGCCACGTTGCCGGGCGCGTTCTCGGCAAGCTGCTCGACGATGCTGTTCGCGAACGCGCGCAGGTCGACATGCCCGCCGGGATCGCTGCGGTGCAGTCTTTCGTGGAGCCTCGCGATGACTTCAATCCGGTTGAGAGCGGTCTCGAGCGCCTCGCGGGTGTCCTCGTTCGCATTCTGCCGGCTTTGCAGGCGCAGGTAGGACGACACCATCTGCAGCGAATTCTTGACCCTATGATCGACCTCGCGCGCGAGAATGCCCTGCAGTTCGAGGGATGCTTCAAGTTCGGACTTGCGCTCCTCGAGCTGCAGGTTCGACTGCTTGAGCGTCGCGAGCGTCTTGCGCAGGTCGAGCATCTTCATCACCTGGCCGGCGAGGATGCGCAGGGTCTTCCTCTGGAGATCGTTCAGCGTCCTCGGCTCGTAGTCGAGTGCGCAAAGGGTGCCCAGGGGAAACCCGTCCGGATCCCGGAGTATCGCACCGGCATAGAAACGCAGGCCCGGCTCGCCGGTGCACAGCGGATTGTCCGCCATGCGCGGGTCCCGGAGCGTGTCCGGAATTTCCGTGAAGTCGTCCTCGAGGATCACGTGCGAGCAGATCGATGTGGCCAGCGGCGTTTCGCGCACGCCGAGGCCGACCTCGGCCTTGAACCACTGCCGGTCATCGTCGATCAGGTTTATGACCGAGATGGGTGTCCGGCATATCTCCGACGCCAGTTGTGCGACTTCGTCGTAATCGCTCTCGCGTGGCGTATCGAGGATTTGGTACGAACGCAACGCGGCGAGACGGTCGGCCTGTCTGGGATGTTTGTCTGCTTCCATGCCCGCTCTTCCCTGGAACAGAACCTGTTTGTTCCCCAAAACCGGCGTTCTGACAAGGGGGGCCTAAAGCGGCCACACCCAGAGCAGTGTCGGGACCGCGATCGCGATGACGATGATTTCCAGCGGCAGGCCCATGCGCCAGTAGTCGCCGAAACGGTAGCCCCCCGGGCCCATGATCAACGTGTTGTTCTTGTGCCCGATGGGCGTCAGGAAGGCGCAGGAGGCGGCGACGGCGACCCCCATGAGGAAGGCGTCGGGATTCACGTCGAGCCGGTTCGCCATGTCGATCGCGATCGGCGCGGCGATGAGCGTCGTGGCGGTGTTGTTGAGAATGTCGGAGAGCGTCATGGTCACGACGACGAGCAGCAGCAGCACCATGGCGGGCGACAGGCCTGCGGCGAGGTCGAGAATTCCACTTGCGATAAGCGTTGTGCCGCCGCTCGATTCCAGCGCCGCGCCTATGGGGATGAGCGATCCGAGGAGCACGATGACCGGCCATTCGATGCTCTCGTAGACCTGGCTCAGGGGCACGATCTTGAGCGCCACCATCAGGACGGCGCAGGCCGCCAGGGCCACGGCCAGGTAGAGCACGCCGAAACTGGCGAGCGCCACGGCGCCGACAAACAGGGCGACGGCCAGCCAGGCCTTGTCGCGCTGGATGACCTGCACGCCGCGGTCCGCGAGCGGCAGGCAGCCGAGCCATCCGATGACGTCGGGGAGGTGTTCCTCGGGTCCGACCAGCAGGAGGATGTCGCCGGTCTGGACCTTGAGCTTGCGCACGCGTTCGCGAAACCGCTGTCCCTGGCGCGATACCCCGATCAGCGTGACGCCGTGGCGGTATAGCAGGCGCAGCTGCATGGCCGAGCGGTCGGCGATGCGCGATTCCGCCGTGACGACGACCTCCGCCATGGCGAGATTGCTGCCCAGGGTGCCGCTGTGCTTTTCGGAGCCGACATATTCGAGGCCGAGTGCGCCGACGAACTGTTCGATGTTGTCCGGGGTCGCCTCGACCACCAGGATGTCCCCCTTGCGCAGGACCTCGCCGCGGCCGAAGCCCGGCTGGCGGTGGCCGTTGCGCACCAGCCCGAGAATGGCGACATCGTTTTCCTCCGCCTCGGGATCGAGTTCGCTTATGCGCTTCTCGATGACGGGCGAGTCCTCCTTGACCCGGACCTCGGCGACATACCCCTCGATGTCGGCAAGATCGCTTCCCGGGTCCTTGGCCGTGGCGGAGGCCGGGATCAGCCGCCAGCCGATCAGCGCGACGAAGATGACCCCGGCAACCGCGCAGGCGAGGCCCACGGGCGTGAAATCGAACATCGCATAGGGTTCCCCCAGGGCCTTCTCGCGATAGGACGCAATGATGATGTTCGGCGGTGTGCCGATCAGCGTGACAAGACCGCCCAGAATGGAGGCGAAGGAGAGCGGCATCAGAGATATGGCCGGACTGCGCTTGGCCTTGGCCGCTGCCTGGATATCGACGGGCATGAGCAGGGCGAGCGCGCCGACATTGTTCATGATGGCGGAAAGCCCGGCGGCCAGTCCGGACATGACGGCGATGTGCGAGCTTATCGACCGGGACGCATCGATCAGGTAACGGGTCACGATCTCGATCGCGCCCGACGTGGACAGGCCCCGGCTGACGATGAGCACGAGGGCGATGATGACGGTCGCCGGATGGCCAAAACCGCTGAAGGCCTGGTCGGTTGGCACGACACCGTAGATCAACGCGGCGACGAGGGCGCCAAAGGCCACGAGATCGTACCGCCAGCGACCCCAGAGGAGCAGGGCGAACACGACCGCGAGCAGCGTAAACAGGAAGATCTGGTCAGTGGTCATCGCCAGGGCAAGCTCCGGATATCGTCAGGTTGGGTTGGGCGGGGAGACGACGCCAACATAACAGCAAGACCATGCGGCGCGGCAAGGTGATTTCCGCCTGCAAGGACGAATACGAGGTTGCCCGGCTGCTTTCGGATGCGGAGTTCGCGGGACGGCTCTCGACCCGTTCCGCCTTGGCCGGGACCGCCGGCTGGCGAGCGATCTGCTGACCTGGTACGAGGCGCTCGTCGCGGCCGCGGAGATCCGCGGGTGCGGTCCGGTCAAGGAAGATGCCGCGCGCCGCGTTCGTGCCGACGTGGAACGTCTGGTTCCCCGGCAGCGGCCGGATGGCGCTATCCGTGACCGATGCGCCGGTGAATCCGCCGCACCCCCATGATGACGAGTGCGAGAACGAGGGGGATCGACAGGGCGGTCAGGACGGAAGGTTTCGCCGGCAACGGGATGCCGATGTCGTCGAGACCCTTCATGGCGTATCCCACAAGTCCGACGATGTAGTAGGTGATCGCGGCGGCGGACAGGCCCTCGACGGTCTGCTGCAAGCGCAATTGCAGCCTGACACGGCGGTTCATCGATTCGAGCAGTGCCTGGTTCTGGCGTTCGCGGCTGATGTCGACGCGCGTCGACAGGAGTTGCGTCGCCCTGGCGACCCGTTCGGACAGCGTGGCCATGCGCCTGGCCGCGGCCTCGCAGGTCTTCATCGCCGGGTTGAGGCGGCGTTCGATGAATTCGCGGTAGGTCTGGGAGCCCGGCAGCCGCTTCTCGCGCAACTCGGCGATACGCCGTTCGACGAGGTCGGAATAGGCGAGCGCCGCGGAGAACCGGAACTGGCTGTCGGTGTGTCTCTGCACGATATCGGCATGCAGCAGGGTGAGCCGGTCGAGCAGTCCCGGCTCGTCCTCTTCGCCGGCCTGGCGCATCGCCCCGGTGATCGCGGCGAGATCCGTTTCGAGATAGCCGAGGACGGGGGTCAGCTCGAGGGCCACCGGCAAGGTCAGAAGGGCCATGACACGGTAGGTGTCGATTTCCAGAAGCCGCTGCATGGTTCTTCCGCGCTGGCGCGGCGCCATGCCGTTGTCGTAGACGAGGAAACGCGAGAAACCGTCGGCATGGATGCGGAAATCCGTGAACGCAATGCCGAGTCCGCCGGCGACGTGAGCGCCAATGACGGGGTTGCCGCCGAAATGCAGGTCGGCGACGTTCTCGGGGTCCGGCGTCATGTCCGGCAGCCGGGCGAGTTCCGCATGTGCCGCGAGGATGATGCTGCCGTCCAGGGTGGCGAGCCAGTCCGCGGGAACCGCGGAGATCGCGGTGCGTTCGAAGAGCGCGCCTTCGCCGGCGGCGACGGTGAACCAGTAGCGCGTGAACTCGGTGTGGCGTTCCCACTTCAGCCGGAAGGGACCGAGATCGGCGCTGAAGTGGCGGACGTCGCCGGCGGGTGGCGGCGCGACGCCGTACCGCTTGCAGAGATCGGCGACGGGCCGGACGTCGTCGTCCCCGAACAGGACGATGTAGCTGAGACGGACGGGCGGGACGAGGGCTTCCGGCGGCCGGGCATGGGCCTCGTTGTTGAGCCGCATGCGGGCCGCGTGATCGCGCGGCAGGCCCTTGGCGTCGCTTGCAGTCATGATGTTTCCGTTCCCGCTTTGCCGTGTCCCGCATGACGGTCGTCACGAGGAGCAGTCTCGCATGGCGGACCCGCCGCGGGAACAGCGCAGAGTGCGCCGGCTAAACCCGGGGCCATGTCCCGCGCCGGGGAGGGATCAGTCGAAGCGGCCGTGGCAGTGCTTGTATTTCTTGCCCGAGCCGCAGGGGCAGGGTGCGTTGCGTGGAACCTTGCCCCAGGTGGACGGATCGTTCGGGTCGACATCAACCGGCGCCTTGCGGCCACCGCCGCGGGGCATTTCGGCAAGCGCGAGGTCGGCTTCCGACATCTCGTCCTCGCCGGTGAGCGGATTGATGTGGAACGCTTCCATTTCCGGAAGGTCCTCGTCGGTCAGTTCGTCCGGCACGCTGTCGGCGAGTTCGACGCGCATGAGCTGTCCGGTCACGCCTTCGCGCAGCTTGGTCAGCAATGCCTCGAAGAGCGTGAAGCCCTCGGTCTTGTACTCGTTGAGCGGATCGCGCTGGCCGAAACCGCGCAGGCCGACGACCTGACGGAGATGCTCGAGCATGATGAGGTGTTCGCGCCAGAGGTGGTCCAGCGTCTGCAGCAGCACCGCCTTTTCGATCTGGCGCATGATGTCCGGGCCGATCCGGGCGGCGCGCGCGGCGGCGGCCCGGTCCGCCTGGTCGATCAGACGTTCGCGGATCTCCTGGTCGGCGATACCTTCCTCCGCGACCCAGTCCGACACCGGCAGGTCGAGATTGAGGAAGTTGAGCGCATCTTCCTTTAGACCGTCCGCATCCCACTGCTCGGCATAGGCCTTCTCGGGAATGTTGCGCGACACGATGTCGTCGATCACCTGGTGGCGCATGTCGGTGACGGTCTCGTTGACCTCGTGATCCGCCATGATCTCGATGCGCTGCTCGAAGATCACCTTGCGCTGGTCGTTCATCACGTCGTCGAACTTCAGGAGGTTCTTGCGGATGTCGAAGTTTCGCGCCTCGACCTTCTGCTGGGCCTTTTCCAGCGCCTTGTTGATCCAGGGATGCACGATGGCCTCGCCTTCCTCGAGCCCGAGTTTCTGGAGCATGGTGTCCATGCGCTCGGAACCGAAGATGCGCATCAGGTCGTCTTCGAGGCTGAGGAAAAACTTGGAATGCCCGGGATCGCCCTGGCGTCCGGAGCGACCGCGCAGCTGGTTGTCGATGCGGCGGCTTTCATGGCGCTCGGTGCCGATCACGTACAGGCCGCCGGCTTCGAGAGCGGTCTTTTTCTTCGCTTCGACGTCCGCGCGGATCTCGGCGATCCTTTTCTCGCGGGCCGCGTCGTCGGTCATGTCGGCGGTTTCCGCGGCGATGCGCATTTCCAGATTGCCGCCGAGCTGGATGTCGGTGCCGCGGCCGGCCATGTTGGTTGCGATCGTCACAGCGCCGGGCACACCCGCCTGGCCAATGATCTGGGCTTCCTGCTCGTGATAGCGCGCATTGAGCACGTTGTGCTCGACCTTGCGGGCCTTGAGCATTTCCGACAGCAGTTCGGATTTCTCGATCGAGGTCGTTCCGACGAGGATCGGCTGGCCGCGCGTGCGGCAGTCCTCGACGAGATCGATGATGGCGTTGTACTTCTCGCCCGCGGTCCGGTAGACCTCGTCGTCGTCGTCGTGTCGTGCGACCGGCATATGAGTCGGCACCTCAATCACGTCGAGCTTGTAGATGTCCATGAATTCGTCCGCTTCCGTCGCGGCCGTACCGGTCATGCCGGCGAGCTTGTCGTAGAGGCGGAAATAGTTCTGGAAGGTCACCGACGCGAGGGTCTGGTTCTCGGGCTGGATGTCCACTCCTTCCTTCGCTTCCAGCGCCTGGTGGAGGCCTTCGGAATAGCGGCGTCCTTCCATCATACGGCCGGTGAACTCGTCGATGATGACGACCTGGTTGGCCTTGACGATGTAGTCCTTGTCCCGCGCGAACAGCGTGTGGGCGCGCAGCGCCTGGTTGACGTGGTGCACGATGGTGACGTTCTCCACGTCGTAGAAGGACTCGCCCTGCAGCAGTTCGGCTTCGCGCAGGAGTTCCTCGACATGGTCGTTGCCCTGTTCGGTCAGGGTGACGGTGCGCATTTTCTCGTCGATCTCGTAGTCTTCTGCCACGAGACGGGGAATGATCTTGTCCACGGCGACATAGAGATCCGTCTTGTCCTCGACGGCGCCGGATATGATGAGCGGCGTACGGGCCTCGTCGACGAGAATGGAGTCGACCTCGTCGACGATGGCGTAGAAGTGCCCGCGCTGCACCATCGACTCGAGCTGATACTTCATGTTGTCGCGCAGGTAGTCGAACCCGAGTTCGTTGTTGGTGCCGTAGGTCACGTCCGATCGGTAGGCCGTGCGGCGTTCCTCGTCGTCCATGCCGTGGACGATGCAGCCCACGGTAAGACCGAGAAACCGGTAGATCTGGCCCATCCAGTCGGCGTCGCGCTGTGCCAGGTAGTCGTTCACGGTGACCACATGCACGCCCTTGCCGGCCAGTGCGTTGAGATAGACCGGCAGGGTGGCGACGAGCGTCTTGCCTTCACCGGTCTTCATCTCGGCGATGTTGCCCTCGTGGAGCACCATGCCGCCGGTCAGCTGTACGTCGAAATGCCGCTGTCCCAGGGTGCGCTTGGCGGCTTCCCTCACGGTCGCGAAGGCGGGTACGAGAAGGTCGCCAAGGGGTGTGCCTGCCGCCACCTGCGCCTTGAACTCGTCGGTTCTGGCGCGCAGCTCGTCGTCGCTCAGGCGCTCGAGCTCCGGCTCGAGCGCGTTTATGGCGTCGACGGTCGACCGGTAGACCTTGACCTTGCGATCGTTCGAAGACCCAAACAGTTTTGCGGCAATTGCGCCCAGTCCGACCATTGCGGTTTTCCATATCCTTTTGGGCCCGGAAGGTGCGTAGCGTCACGGTCACGGGGTCTTGCCGGGGTCGGCAAAGAGTGTGAAATGCAGCTTGGCCCAAGTCTTGATGCCTGTGGACAGATAAGCTTCGCCCCAGTTAATGTCAACGCCATGACCGGGACACAATTCCCGGCAAAAACCGAGATTATCCTTACCATTGCCATCGGGTTGCAACACGAGGCCATTACGATCATTATGCGCCGCCGTGGGCAGGGCCGCCGCAGGGTGCCGGATTCTTCTTCCCGATGCGCCCGCAGGCGCGTCCCCGGGGCCATCTTGTGGCAGGGGCAGAACGGAAAACTGTTAAATTGGAGAGCTTGATGCGTAAGTTTACTGGCAGGGCGGCTGCGTTCTCCCTCGCATTGCTGTTGGTCGGCCTGTGGGCAGCTGTTGTCCCGGCCCATGCCCAGCAGAACGAAGAAGTCAGGGTCGTGGCGAAGGTGAACGGCGAGCCGATCACCTCGAAGGACGTGGAATACGCCGCCGAAGACCTCCTGGCCCAGCTGGCCGCGGTACCGGGCGAGCACCGCTACCGGTTCCTCGTCGGCTATCTCGTCGAACGCAAGCTCATCGCCCAGGCGGCGGAGCGCGCCAAGATCACGTCGACCAAGGAATACGAGCGCCGGGCGTCCTACTACCGGTCCAAGGCGCTGCGTGACGCATATTTCAAGCTCAAGATCGAACCGCGCGTCTCCGACGAGGATGCCAAGGCAATCTACAAGGCCGAGTCGGCCAAGATCGAACCGCAGGACGAGATCCGTGCCCGCCTGATCGTCGTCAAGACCAAGGAAGAGGCCGACACCATCCTGCAGGCGGTCAAGAAGGGCGCGAACTTCGGTGACCTCGCCAAGGCCCGCTCTCTCAGCCAGAACGCGCCGGCCGGCGGCGATCTGGGCTATTTCATCAAGGACAAGATGGTGCCCGCGATCAGTGAAGTTGCCTTCAAGCTCAAGAAGGGCCAGGTCTCCAATCCCTTCAAGTCGAGAGTGGGCAACGAAGATCTCTGGAACCTCGTGATGGTGGAAGACCGTCGCCCGCACCAGGTCCAGGATTTCGACGCGGTGAAGACGCGCATCCGCAACGTTCTCCTGCGCCAGAGGGTGGCGGAGACCGCCGACAAGCTTCGTGCCGCCGCACAGATCGAGTATGTCGATCCGGACGCCAAGCCGGTGGCCCGCGAAACCCAGTCCCAGTAGGCTACGGATCATGCCTGCGGGGTGGGCCGGACAAGGTCTGTCGAGATGGGTCTGAAAGTGTCCCCGCTGGCGCCTGCGTCGGTGCCCCGGCTGCCGCCGCTCGCCGGTGTTGAGCTGGGGGCCGCGCAGACGGAAAGCCGCTACAGGGGTCGGCTCGATGCCATGGTCGCCGTGCTCGATGAGGGCACGGCCATCGCCGGTACGCTGACCAGATCGCGGACCCGCTCCGCCCCGGTCGACTGGTGCCGCCAGAACCTGGAAGCCGGCACGGCCCGGGCGATCGTGGTCAATGCCGGCAACGCCAATGCCTTCACAGGTTCCGCGGGGATCGCCTCCGTCCGGGCGATCGTCGACAGCGTGGCCGGCGCCGTGGGCTGCGCGCCAGGCGAAGTGTTCTGTGCCTCGACGGGGGTCATCGGCGAAGCGCTCGCACCCGAGCCGATCGTCGGACACGTGCCGGCCATGGTCGCGAGCGCATCGGCGGAGGGGTGGCAGGACGCCGCTGCCGCCATCATGACGACAGACACCTTTCCCAAGCTTGCGACGGCAACGGCCGATCTCGACGGTGTGCAGGTGACCGTGAACGGCATCGCGAAGGGATCCGGCATGATCGCGCCCGACATGGCGACGATGCTGGCTTTCGTGTTCACCGATGCGTCGGTTTCTCGGGAACTGCTTGACGCCATCCTGAAGGAGAGCGTCGACCGCAGCTTCAACGCCATCACCGTCGACGGCGACACGTCCACCAGCGACACCGTGCTGCTCTGTGCCACGGGCAAGACCGGGCCGCATATCGCGGACGGGTCCGACCCGCGCGTCGCCAGACTGGCCGGTGCGATCCACAAGGTGCTGCTCGACCTTGCGCACCAGGTGGTGCGTGACGGTGAGGGCGCGCAGAAATTCATCGAAGTGGCGGTAAGCGGCGCCGAAGACGACGCGGCGGCACGCAGGATCGGGCTGGCGGTCGCGAACTCGCCGCTGGTCAAGACGGCGATCGCGGGCGAGGACGCGAACTGGGGCCGCATCGTCATGGCGGTCGGAAAATCGGGCGAAGCGGCGGATCGGGACAGACTGGCGATCCGGATCGGCGGTGTCTCGGTTGCCAGAAACGGTATGATCGACCCCGACTACCGCGAAGAGACGCTCGAGGCCCACATGCGCGGCCAGGAGATCGCCCTTGCAGTGGACGTCGGGGTAGGGGATGGCGAGGCCACTGTCTGGACCTGCGACCTGACCCATGCCTATATCGACATCAATGCGGACTATCGCAGTTAACGCTCTGCAAACACGGGTTTTTCGGGTTTCGGGGGCAACGATCTCTAACCGTTATGTTAACTTTTGTCCGGTAGCGTCATGTCCAAGTCGGAAGCGAAAAGCGTGTTGCTGGTGGCTGCCTGCGCCCTGATCGATCCGGATGGCCGCGTGCTCATCGCGAAGCGGCCGGAAGGCAAGGCGATGGCGGGTCTCTGGGAGTTTCCCGGGGGCAAGGTCGAGCCGCACGAACGGCCCGAGCAGACGGTGATCCGCGAGTTGCACGAGGAACTCGCGGTGGACGTGACGGAAGCCTGTCTTGCCCCGTTCACGTTCGCGAGTCACGCCTACGAGGCGTTTCACCTGCTCATGCCGCTTTTTGTCTGCCGGCGCTGGTCGGGACGGGTTGTGCCCCAGGAAGGTCAGGAGATCGCCTGGGTCAGGCCGGTCCGGCTGGGAGACTACGAAATGCCGCCTGCGGACGTTCCGCTCGTGGCGCAATTGCGGGACCTGCTCTGACGGCGCACCGGTCCCGTGGACAGGGAGTGGGCCGGATGAAAGCGCGAGAATGGCGCAACCCAGGCGCGTTGCGGAAGCAGCTTGACCGTTTCAGGGACTGCCGTTCCGGGGCCACCGTCATCGAATATGCCCTCGTCGCCGGCTTCATCTCGATTTCAATTCTCGTCGTGCTCGGCAGCATCAGCGACAGCGTGCGCGTCAACTTCTTCGAACTCGTCGCGGGAATGTTCTGACGCCCGCTCGTGCGGTCAATCTTCAGGTTTTTCGACAAGGCGTGCGGGGTCACCGGCGGGGTGCTCCACGGTGCCGAGCGCGTCGGCGAGACGGGTCCTTGCGCTGCCCGGCCGCAAGGGTTTGGGTTGCGACTCGTCGGGTGCCCAGCCGGTGAGGTAGACGATCTCGAACGTCGCACGGATGCGGCCATCCGGATCCGAAAACGCCTCGGCATAGTGCCGGGCCATGCCGTGCAGAACATCCCGGCGCAAACCGGTCCGGCCGGCGGCGGGCAGCGCGTTCGAAAGCCCCATGCGTTTCAGGTCATGGAGCAGGGCGAACGCATCCCCGTAGCGCACCGTAAACCTGTCGGAATCGGCGACCGGAAGGGCGTAGCCCGCACGCATCAGGAGGCTGCCGAGTTCCCGGACATGGGCCAGTGGCGCCACCCGCGGCGACACGCCACCGGCGAGTTCGCCTTCGGCGCGCAAAAAACTCTGGCGCAGCTCGTGCAGGCTGTCCCCGCCCAGAAGCGCTGAAATCATGAGCCCGTCGGGCCTGAGGGCGCGGCGGACCTGGATCAGCGCGCCGGGCAGGTCGTTCGTCCAGTGCAACATGAGGGGGCTCACAAAGAGATCGAGGCAGGCCTCCCGCAGGGGAAGGCATTCCTCGTCCATCGCGAGCCCGGGTCCTTCAATGCCCGACAGCATTGCCGGGGTGCTGTCGGCTTCCACCAGCCTTGCGATGCGGTCGCTCTTCGACAGGATTTCTGTGGCGATCCCGTTGAAGGAACCAAAGAGCAATGCGGTCTCGAACCTGCGCTGTACGTCCTCCAGCCGGTCCGCCAGACCCTGCGCGGCCAGGCTGACGAGAAAACCGGCCTCTCGCACATCGGGCGCGGCACGGCGGCGATGGCCGCGCAAAACCGACTTGCTGAACGGCCCGTTCGCGGGTGAGGCGGTGCTGGGTGACTGATCGATCATGACCCGAGCTAATACCCGCAACGGACTGCTTGCGAAAGCCCTGCGGTTCGCCGGCGACATCCTGTTGCCGCCGCGCTGCCTGGGATGCGGGGTGGCGCTTGTCGACCATGCGCAGCTGTGCCCCGCCTGCTGGCACGGCATCGTGTTCGCCTCGGACCCGGCGCAGGGCCGCTTGTGTATCGAGGCCGGACGAGCGATTTCCGTCGAGACGGCCGGGTTCCGTCACGAGGCGTTCGTGTGCGCCTACACCGGCGTGGCCCGTGAACTGGTGCACGGCCTGAAATACGCCGAGCGCTTCGAGGCCGCGCGGTTCATGTCGGCGCAGATGGCGAGGACGGGCGAATGGCTTCTGGCGGATGCGCAGCTCCTCGTGCCGGTTCCGCTCAACAAGTGGCGCTACAGGATACGCAAGTTCAACCAGGCCGCCCTGCTGGCGAAGCTGGTGGCCGATGGCTGCGAGGTGCCGGTTTTTCACGATGCGCTGGTCCGCGTCCGGGCGACCCGGTCGCAGGTCGGTCTCACCGCCGGGCAGCGGCGACGCAATGTCGGCGGTGCGTTTCGCGTGCCTGAACACCGCAAGGCGGACGTGTTCGGCCGCAGTGTCGTTCTCGTCGACGACGTCATCACAACCGGGTCGACGATGGAGGCCTGCGCCAGGACCTTGCTCCGCGCGGGTGCGCGGTCGGTCGACCTTCTCGCCTTCGCGCGGGTGCGCGAGGATCTGATCCCCGGTACGACAGGCGACCTGCCGGCCGCGATCGGGCCGTTCGACAAATCATGAACTTGGTCTATATGTGGCCGATGGACATGATATATCTGTAAGGCAATGAAAAACGTAACGATCTACACAACGCGCCTGTGTCCCTACTGCCACTCGGCAAAGCGCCTGCTTGCCGAAAAGGGAGTGGACTATGAGGAGATTGACGTCACCTTCAGTCCGGGCACGCGCCAGGACATGACCGAGCGGGCCAACGGCCGGCGGTCTGTTCCCCAGATATTCATCGGGGACACGCATGTCGGCGGATGCGACGACCTCTACGCCCTCGACGGCGAGGGCCGCCTGGACGCCATGCTGGGGGACTGACGAGAGGTCCCGGACAAGGCAACGGACATGAGCAGACTGACCATAGGATGTGTGCAGCTTTGCGCCGGGCGCGACTTGGCGCGCAATGTGGATGCGGCAAGTGAACTCATCCGGGAGGCCGTCGCGGCGGGCGCCGATTTTGTCGCGACGCCGGAAATGACGTCGCTGATGGAACTGGGGTCGCGCGCGCTTTTCTCGCAGATCACGACGGAGAAAGATGACGTCGCTCTCGCCCGTTTCCGCGAATTGGCCGCGGAACTCGGATGCTGGCTGCTGATCGGGTCGCTTGCCGTCCGAGTGGCGGACGACAAGGCCGCGAACCGGTCCTTCCTTGTCGCTCCGGACGGCGGGATCGCCGCGCGCTACGACAAGATACACATGTTCGACGTGACCCTGTCGGACACGGAGTCCTATCGCGAATCGAAGACCTACGCGCCGGGAGACCGGGCGGTCGTCGCGGACCTGCCGTGGGGCCGGCTGGGCATGAGCGTGTGTTACGACCTGAGGTTTCCGGGTCTCTACCGCAGCCTTGCCCGGCAGGGGGCCACGATTCTGGCCGTCCCGTCCGCCTTCACCAGACCCACGGGAGAAGCGCACTGGCACACGCTCTTGCGGGCACGCGCGATCGAAAACGCCGCCTTCGTCGTTGCACCGGCGCAGAGCGGCGAACACGAGAATGGCCGCAAAACCTACGGCCACAGCCTTGTCGTCTCGCCATGGGGAGAGGTCCTTGCGGACGGTGGGACGGAAACGGGCGTGACGCTGGCGCAGATCGATCCGGGTGAGGTGCTTGCTGCGCGAAGCCGGATACCCTCGCTCGACCACGACCGTCCCTTCGAGGTCGCAGGTGCGACGGGCCAGCCGGACAGCTTGCGGGCCGTGTCATGATCAGTTTCAACCTCGTTTGCAGGGACGGGCACGAGTTCGAAGGCTGGTTCAGCAGTTCGGCGGCGTACGAGCAGCAGAAGGCTGACGGCACCGTGACGTGTCCGCATTGCGGTACGCCGGAGGTTTCCAAAACACTCATGTCACCCAATATCGGCGTGCGGGAAAACCGCTCCGTGAAGGCGGCCGCCGATCCGAAGCCGACCGGCGAAATGGTGGAGTTCCTGCGCCAGATGCGCAAATACGTCCAGAACAACGCCGATTATGTCGGTGAAAAGTTCGCCGAGGAGGCGCGCAAGATCCACTACGAGGAAACCGATCCGCGAGGCATATACGGGGAAACCAGCGCGGACGATGCGAAGGCCCTGATCGAGGAAGGCATCGAGGTGTTTCCGCTCCCCGTCCTGCCGGAAGACAAGAACTGACCGGGCGTTGGCCGGCCGGGGCGGGGTGTCAGGCCCGGCGCACGCCTATCATCATGTAGTTCACGTCATGGTCGCGCGACAGGGACCAGGCATCTCCGATTGGGTTGTAGACCACACCCGTCGGCTTGCCGGGGTCGAGGCCCGCCCCGTGCAGGGCGTCGCGCAATTCCTCGACCGTGACGAACTTCTCCCACTGATGTGTGCCTCTTGGAAGCCAGCGCAGGATGTATTCCGCACCCACGATGGCGAGGGCAAAAGACTTGAGGGTCCTGTTCAGCGTAGCCACGATCATGAGCCCGCCCGGACGCACCATCTCGCCGCAGGATGCGATGAAGCCCGGAACGTCCGCGACGTGTTCCACCACCTCCATGTTGAGGATGATATCGAACGTCTCGCCGTCCGCGGCCAGGGCTTCGGCCGTCTCGGCCCGGTAGTCGATGTCGAGGCCCTGCTCGGCGGCATGGACGGAAGCCGTGCGGATGTTCTTTTCCGAAGCGTCCGCACCGGTCACGTCGGCACCGAGCCGTCGCATGGGTTCGCAGAGGAGGCCGCCGCCGCAGCCGATGTCGAGGAGTCTGAGCCCTTTGAAGGGTCTGATGGAGCGGCGGTCCCGGCCGAAGTGGTCGCAGACCGTATCGCGGATGAACTCGAGGCGTACCGGGTTGAACTTGTGCAGCGGCCGGAACTTGCCGTGCGGGTCCCACCATTCCGCGGCCATGGCGGAAAATTTCGCGATCTCGGCGTCGTCGACCGATGATTTGCGCTGGGCGGGTTCATGCGTCATGTCACTGCAATGTGACTTAGGACGCTTCCTTGTCAAGCCGTTCGCGCCATCCGTAAAGGCGCTGCAGGAAATCGGGGCCTGTTTCGCTTGCTTGCCGGTGATCGCCCCCGCGCGAGGGTCTTGTCGACCTCCCGCCCGCGCAAGCCGCGAAACAGGCCCCATCCGACGTCACGCGCAAAGGCGCGCCGTCTGCTGTCAGGACTGTTCGCCGGAGGTCGCGTTGTCGAGGACTTCGCGGGCCTCCATTTCCGTCATCCCGAGAAGATGGGACAGAAATCGCAACTGGTGAGCATTGGCGAAGTTCCGGTACTCGCGCAGCCGGGTCGCGATTTCATCCAGTGCGATATCGCGCTCCATATCCATGATGGACTTACCTGTTTCCGTATGGAAACTCTCGTCTACTGGTCTGCATGCACTTTTCATTGTTCCGCCGCTCGGTAAAATCAAAAAACATGCCGGTGTCCCGCACACCGACCGCGTGGCCATCCTGCATCATCTTGTATGTCGCAAGGGTTGTCTTTGAGTCTGGACAAATACCGGACTCGCCGGTAACAACAGCCGGCCCGCATATTCGCGCCGTACATGCCTCAACTGCAGCGCGATGTATATGTAAACTGAAAATTTTACATGTAAAACACATTAACCGCTTGTAAACACTTGCGGCGCGGTTTCCGAATAACCCTTTGATTTTAATAGATGAATAATGGACTCTCTAGTCCTGCGACCTGGCGTCGCTCACCGCCTTGCGGTACCGGGTCATCAGGTCAGGGAATTGCGTAAATTCCCGAATTTCGGACAGGGGATCTCCATGGCCGGACTGTTCATAGGCCCGAAGCAGCCTGGCATGTCTGGCGATGGCCTCCCGATTGCCCGCCATGTGGGCCGCGGCAAGGGCTAGCACGATACCCCGCTTGTCACCGGCCTGCACGATCTTCTCCGCCTCGCTGAGCGCGGCCGGATAGTCCATCTGGCGGAACGCGTCGATGGTGAGCGGAATGCGCATCCACCCCGCCGGCGCGTGACTGAGCCGCAGACCCGTCCTGACGGTTTCCACGCCGTCGTTCCAGTTGCCGTTCAGGATCTCGATCCAGCCCAGCGAAACGTAGACGTCAGGTCGTGCAGGATTGCGGTCGAGCGCGCGCCGATAAGCGATCTCCGCGCCTTCCAGCCGCCCCAGGGCCCGCAGGATCGTTCCGAGATACTCGTGGCTGTTCGCGTCCGCCGGGTCGAGAAGAACAGCCTGACGCGCGGCGCCAAGCGCACGGTTCAACGCCTGCGGTTCGGCATGACTGGTCTTCGTCCAGTCGAGATACTCCATCAGGGCATGCGCCGCCCATATGGACCCGTTCAGGGTTTCGTTGCGCAGTCTCTCATCGATACATGCTTTTGCGGCGGTCATGCTCCGGGCGGACTTGCGCCGGTCATATTCGTGGAAGAGGAGCAGGCACTCGTAGTCTGTGTAGGCTTGCAGTATCTCCCCGCCCGAACGCGACCTGATGCGTTGCATTCCGTCGCTTTCGAGCGCGCCGCCAGGCCCGGCGATCTGGTAGGCGAGCGCCTCGAGCGAACCGGTGGGGAAATCCGCCGAGCCTGTTCCATCCGGAGCCTCCTCGGTCACCGACCCGCTCCAGACCACCCTCCCGGTGGAACGGTCCTGAAGGTTCAGGGTCAGGCGAAGCGCTGCATCCACTTTACGGATCGTGCCGCGGAGGAGGTATGTGGTGGTCTGCAGCGCTTCATTGTTCTCCGCCGTTCCGGCATCCAGCACGGTCAGGGACCTGAACCGCGACAGGTCCGACAGGATGTGCTGGCGCACCGACCCCGCCAGCTGCTCCGCTGCCGCGCTTTCCTCGGTCGATGAAAAGGCCGCCACCTCGAGCATGGGCGGCTGGAGACCCGTCGTCGCGGGAACTGTCCCGTCTGACCGGTCCTTGCCGATCAGCATGGCCGCCGCGATGCCGACGAGTCCGAAGATGACGAACAGCACCGCTGCCGCGGGCATGAACTTTCGGTACGTCGACACCTTGCCGGCGTTCGCGGGTCCGGGCGCCGGCGCCGCCGGGGCATCGTCCTCGACGACTGCCGCTTGCGGTGCCGTGATCGGCCGTGTCCTGAAGACAGGACGGTATCCCCCCTTGGGGATATCGACGATCAGGTCCGCGTCCTTTCCTTCGTCTTCATAGTACTCGTCGAGGGCACGGCGCAGACGTCGCACGTCAACCCTGACGGCCGGATCGGCCTGGGGGTCGAAACTCTCCGGACGCCCCAGGGCGTCAACGGCGATGGAATATGCCTTTATACGTTTGCCGCGGCCCTCGAGCTCCTCCGTCACGACGAAGCGCAAGATCTTCTGAAGTTGCTGTGACGATCTCAGTGGCGTCGAAGCGATTATCTCCTCGATCGCAGATCGCACTTTGGCCTGGTCAGGCGCGTATTCGGAATCCGGTTTCTTAGCCACAGCGACAACTGTTCGAAAAACACCCCCGGCCATTTCCTGCGCAATTCGCGAAATGCCGGACTGTCTTACGTGTTACGCATTAGTCTGGATCAGTTGCGAAACGAAAAGACAATTCAGCATGAGCACACGTTATTCTAGAACGATAAATCAAAATCTCCAGTGCTCATTGTGAATAGTTCGTGGCGTTCCTGCGGAAATTCAAAGGGTTGGCGTTGGAACTTCGTCGCTGTATTTCGCCGTGATCCCCAGGGCATCTTCGCTCGGGGCGTGCGAGAGAAATTACGCGAGGGGGCGTGGTTGCGTTCGCGGATCGATTCAGAGTAAGAAAACGCCCGAGTCCGACACGGTTCCGGCCACGCCCGCTGGCGGGAACCTGACGCATTCACGAAAAGCGATCAATTGACCGGCCGCGCCGTTTCCGGCGGACCGGAAGAGGCGAAGAATGGCCCGGCTTGTGATGAAATTCGGCGGCACATCGGTTGCCGACATCGAACGTATCCGGAATGTCGCCCATCACGTCAAACGCGAGACCGACGCGGGACACCAGGTCGCCGTCGTGGTTTCCGCGATGGCGGGGACGACGAACCAGCTTGTGGCCTGGACTCGTGAAGCGGCGACCATCCACGATGCACGGGAGTACGACGTCGTCGTTGCCAGCGGTGAGCAGGTGACGTCGGGACTGCTGGCGATCACGTTGCAGGGCATGGGGGTTTCCGCACGGTCCTGGCTTGGCTGGCAGCTGCCGGTCAAGACCAACGAGGTGCACGGATCGGCCCGCATCCTGTCGATCGACGCGCCGGAACTGGTCGACCGTCTGTCGAGCGGGCAGGTGGCGGTGGTGGCCGGTTTCCAGGGCATCGGGCCGGACGGCCGCGTCACGACGCTGGGACGCGGCGGGTCGGATACGAGCGCGGTCGCGCTCGCGGCGGCGATCCAGGCCGACCGTTGTGATATTTACACCGACGTGGATGGCGTTTACACGACAGACCCGAGAATTGTCGCCAAGGCGCGGAAACTTGACCGAATCTCCTACGAGGAGATGCTGGAGATGGCGTCGCTCGGCGCCAAGGTGCTCCAGACCCGCTCCGTGGAGACGGCCATGGTGCATGGCGTGCAGCTTCAGGTGAGGTCGAGCTTCGATGCGCCGGACCAACTGGCGCCGACGGACTTATCGGTAACCGGACCCGGAACACTGGTCTGTGACGAGGACGAAATAGTGGAACAGCAGATCGTCAGCGGTATCGCCTATTCCAAGGACGAGGCAAAGGTCACCCTGATCAAGGTGGCAGACCAGCCGGGCGTGGCAGCCAATATCTTCGGTCCGCTCGCCGACGCCAACATCAATGTCGACATGATCGTGCAGAATGTGTCCGACGACGGGTCGCACACGGACCTGACATTCACGGTCCCCAACGACGATCTCGCCAACGCACTCAAGGTCATCGAGTCCGCGAAGGACCATATCGGCTACCAAAATCTTGTCGGATCGACGGAAGTGGTGAAGGTATCGGTCATCGGCGTCGGGATGCGGAGCCATGCCGGCGTCGCCGCCCAGATGTTCAAGGCGCTCGCGGACAAGGGCATCAACATCCAGGCCATCACGACGTCGGAGATCAAGGTCAGCATCCTGATCGATGCGGCCTACACGGAGCTGGCCATACGTGCGCTTCACACGGCGTATGGCCTTGACGGGGAATAGCGGCATGCCGTCCCGGCACGGACCATATCGATGGCGTAACATCTGCGGCGCGCTGCGGCGAACGGCGATGTGCAAACAGACGAGGGATACCGGGTAATGCCTGCTTCCGCCGGTGGCCCGCGTGTTCTTCTCCGGCAACTGCGCGAGGTCATGGCGGAGCCGGAAAGCACACAGAAGCGGCTGGACAAGATAACCGTGCTGATCGCGGCCAACATGGTGGCCGAGGTATGCTCGATCTATCTGCTGCGCACCGGCGACCGGCTCGTGCTTTACGCCACCGAAGGACTTAACCGGGAAGCCGTCCAGAAGGCGTCTCTGTCGATCGGCCAGGGCCTCGTCGGCAAGATCGCGGCGGATGCCAAGTCGCTGGCCACATCCGACGCCCAGAACCATCCGCACTTCGAATATCTGCCGGAAACGGGCGAAGAACATTTCCAGTCCTTCGTCGGCGTTCCGATCCTGCGCGCCGGCAACGCGATCGGCGTGCTCGTCGTCCAGAACCGCGTCCATCGGGAATACAGCGACGAGGAAGTCGAGGCGCTGCAGACCACCGCGATGGTGCTGGCGGAGATTGCCGGGGCAAGCGATCTGGACGGCAGCGACAACGCCACTGCGGACGTGGTCGCCCATATCCAGAGCCATCACATCAAGGGGCTTGGCCTGAGCGACGGCCTGGCGCTCGGTCATGTCGTGCTGCACGAGCCGCGCGTGGTCGTGACCAATCTCATCGCCGAACACGAACGGTCCGAACACGAGCGCCTCGACGTGGCGACGGGCGAACTTCGCGACGCCGTCGACCGGATGCTCTCGCGCGCGGACGTGGCGCGCGGCGGCGAGCATCGCGAGGTGCTCGAGGCCTACAGGATGTTCGCCCATGACCGCGGCTGGCTGCAGCGCATGCACGAGGCCGTCGCGTCGGGGCTGACCGCCGAGGCCGCCGTCGAGCGGGTACAGAACGACAACCGCGCCCGGATGCTGCGCCAGCGCGACGCCTACCTGCGCGAGCGCCTTCACGATTTCGACGACCTGGCGAACCGCCTGCTGCGCATCCTTGTCGGACGCGCCTCCACCGCATCGGCCGAGGAACTCCCCGATGACGCCGTCATCATGGCGCGGAACATGGGGCCGGCGGAACTCCTGGACTACGACCGCGGACGCGTGCGCGGGCTCATTCTCGAGGAAGGCAGCCCGAACAGCCACGTGACGATCGTCGCCCGGGCACTTGGCATCCCGCTTGTCGGACGTGCGGGGCCGGTGCTCGACCTGGTCGATCCGGACGATCCGGTGATTGCGGACGGGCAGACCGGCGAGATCTACATCCGGCCTTCCGCGGAGGTGGAGCAGGCCTATACGGACAAGGTCCGGTTCCTCGCCAAGCGCCTCGCGAAGTTCGCCGAGTTGCGCGACCGCCCGGCGGTGACGCTCGACGGCCGGCGGATACAGCTCATGGTCAATGCGGGCCTGCAGGTCGACCTGCCTCACCTCGAGGAGGCCGGGGCGGACGGCATCGGCCTGTTCCGCACGGAACTGCAGTTCATGATCGCGTCGACATTTCCCCGGATGCGCGAGCAGACCGCTCTCTATCGTTCGGTGCTGGAAGCCGCGGGCGACAAGCCGGTGGTGTTCCGTTCGCTGGATATCGGCAGCGACAAGGTGCTGCCCTACATGGCGCATGTGAAAGAGGAGAATCCGGCGCTGGGATGGCGGGCCATGCGGATGGCGCTCGACCGGACCGCACTCTTCCGCCTGCAGATCCGGGCTCTGTTGCGTGCCGCGGGCGGGCGTGCCCTGCGGGTCATGTTCCCGATGGTGGCCGAGGTCGACGAGATCCGGCGGGCCCGGCAGTTCGTCGATCAGGAGCGGGATTTCCTCATCAGGCACGGCCACGAAGTGCCTTCGGAGGTCCTGCTCGGCTCCATGTTCGAGGTGCCGTCCCTCGCCTGGCAACTCGACGGCCTCCTGAAGGCGGTGGACTTCGTCTCGGTGGGCAGCAACGACCTGCACCAGTTCCTGTTCGCCAGCGACCGGGCGCATCCGCGGCTCACGGGCAGGTACGACACCCTCAATACCGCCATGCTCCGGCTGCTGCGTCAGCTGGTCGAGGCGACCGGGGAGGCGGATGTCCCGCTCAACCTGTGCGGGGAGATGGCCGGCCGTCCGCTGGACGCGATGGCGCTGGTCGGGCTGGGCTTCCGGTCGATCTCGATGGCGCCGGCGTCCGTGGGCCCGGTGAAGGACATGATCCTCAAGGTCGATGCCGGCGAGCTCGAATCCTACATCCTTCCGCTGCTCGACCATACATCCCGCAGCCTGAGGCCCGATTTGCTGCGCTTTGCCCAGGATCACAACATCTCGTTCTAGCGTGTTGCCGGAACACCACATTCTGGTCTAATGCTGGAGTACCGAGTGATTCGTTTTGTTTTTCCGATCGGATCGTCAGGGGCGCTGGAGTGCACCGAAGCACGAGGCCGGGATGCGTCTCTATTGGGACCGGGCATAGATGGCTCAAAGTTTTTCAGTCGCAGACGGACGCGACGCCGGCGGGCGCCGCGCTGCCTTCCGCTTGCGTCCCGACGGGCAGGCCGATCCCGCGGGCGAGGCCGGCTGGTATCTGCAATACGAGCGTGAGCGTCGCGGCGAGAGCCTGGCCGACGCGGCCGTCGAGACCCATATCAAGGCCACCTACCTGCACGCCCTCGAACTCGGTGCGCTCGACAAGCTCCCCGGCTGGCCATACGTGCTGGGGATCGTCGCGAGCTACGCCAAGTTTCTCGGCCTGGAGCCGGATCCGCTCGTGCGTCACTACCGTTCCTTCGTCCACAAGCCGACGCTGCGCGAACAGCTCGGACGGCAACGCAACTGGGACGGCCGCGGCGTGCTCGATGCCGCGGCGGTGGCGGCTGCATTCCTGCTCGGGCTCGGACTGTTCGCGTTCATCGATCCCGACCGCTTCACCAGTTCCGGCGTCCGCATGGCGGCGCCCACGGGGGCGGTGACGCCAGCGCCGACCACGGGCCCCCCGGCCGGGAACGGCCTCGACCTGGCGATCGCGCCGTCCCCGGAAATGACGGGGTCTGTGGGAAACACCTCGGTGCTCGATGCGGCGCTGCCGACGGTGCGTGTGCGCCGCAGTCCCATCGAAGGCGAAACCAAGGCCCCTGTTCCGCGTCCGTCGCCGGCACGGCTCCAGCGCGAATCCGAACTTGAATCCCGCGTCGCGAACGGCGATGCCGGCTTGCAGGGCGAAAGCGGCATGTCGCTGACCGATCTCATCAGCGGAACGCTGGCGAAGCGCCCTGACGAGTCCGCCGCCGGAGAAACCCAGAACAACAGTTCGCCCGACACGACGTCGGTCGAGGAGGCTGCCGCACCCGGGAAACCGGTGCAGGTCGTGTCCACGGACAGTCCGCCCAGCCGGATCTCGCTGCGTGCGCTGGGCAATGTGTGGGTGCGGATCGAGGACAAGGGCGGCAACGTCATCCTTCACCAGGTTCTCGCCGAGGGCGAGATCTACAAGGTGCCGGACCGGGACGACCTGCTGCTGATCGTGCGCGACGCCGGCGCGCTGGAGGCCATGGTGGACGGAAAGTCCGTCGGCAGCCTCGGCGAACCCGGCGGGATCATCGTGAGCCAGCCCCTGACGCCGGGCGAAATGCGCAAGCTGGGCGCGGCTTCACAGGGATAGCGCCGCAGGACGATCTCGGCTAAGAGTCGTCCCCTGATCGCTCCAACAGCAACTTACCGGCATGTTCAACACGGAAAGACTTGCACGCGTCGTCGAACGCTTCGATGCGGTGCAGGCGGAAATGGCATCGGCACCCGATCCGGAAAAGTTCGTCCGGCTTTCGAAGGAGTATGCCGAACTCAACCCGGTGGTCGAAGCCGTGCGCGCGCTCCAGGCAGTGGAAGCCGAACGCGACGGCCTGGTCGAGATCCTGGACGACAGTTCGTCCGATTCCGAGATGCGCGAACTTGCCGAGGCGGAGCTCCCCGACCTTTCCGATAGAATCGAGACGCTGCAGAAGGAGATCCGGATCCTTCTGCTGCCGAAGGATGCGGCCGACGCGAAGAACGCCATCCTGGAAGTGCGCGCCGGCACGGGCGGGGACGAGGCGGCGCTGTTCGCCGGCGACCTGTTCCGCATGTACCACCGCTATGCCGACCTGCAGGGCTGGAAGACGGAAATCATATCCGCCAGCGAAGCCGATCTCGGCGGCTACAAGGAAATCATCGCCGGGGTGTCGGGGCAGGGCGTGTTCTCGAAACTGAAGTTCGAATCCGGCGTGCACCGGGTCCAGCGCGTCCCGGAAACCGAATCGGGCGGGCGCATTCACACGTCCGCCGCGACCGTGGCCGTGCTGCCGGAGGCCGAAGAGGTCGACCTGCATATCGACGAGAAGGACCTGCGGATCGACGTCTACCGGGCGAGCGGACCCGGAGGGCAGTCCGTCAACACGACCGACAGCGCGGTCCGGATCACGCACCTGCCCACAGGCATCGTCGTCACCCAGCAGGACGAGAAGTCGCAACACAAGAACCGGGCCAAGGCCATGACGGTCCTGCGGTCTCGGCTCTACGAGGCCGAGCGCCAGAAACGCGACGCGGAGAGGGCGGCGGACAGGCGTGGCCAGGTCGGCTCGGGCGACCGGTCCGAACGCATCCGGACCTACAACTACCCCCAGGGCCGGGTGACCGACCATCGCATCGGCCTGACCCTCTATAAGCTCGACCGGATCATTGCCGGCGACGAACTGGGGGAGGTTATCGACGCGCTGATCACCGAGCACCAGGCTGCCCTGCTCGCCGACGAGGCCGATGAGTGACACCTTCATGTCCGACGGTGTCGCCGGGGACGCGGCCGGGAAAGGGCCTACCCTGGCGAGCGCCTGCCGGGCGATCCGCGAGGCATTGACGCAAGGCGGGATCCCGGGGGCGGCCCTCGATGCGCGCGTCCTGGTCTGCGCGGCCACCGGCACCTCGCTGGAAACGCTCGTCGCCTATCCTGACACACCGGTCGATGACGATGCTGCGGAACGCTTGCGGGACATGACGTCGGCCCGGCTGGCCCGGTGCCCGGTCTCGCGTGTCCTGGGAGAACGGGAATTCTGGAGCAGGACGTTCAGCGTGACCCCGGATGTGCTCGATCCGAGAGCCGACAGCGAAATCCTGGTGGCGGCCGCGCTCGAACACCTTTCGTCGTACCCGGTCCCGGCCCCGTCCATACTCGACATCGGGACAGGCAGCGGCTGCCTGATCGTGACCCTCCTGTGCGAAACATCCGGGGCGTCCGGTGTCGCCCTCGACCGGGCGGAAGAAGCCCTCGCTGTGGCGCGCGACAACGCGCGGCGGCACGGGGTGGCGAGCCGGTGCGGCTTCGTCTGCGGCGACTGGACGGCGTCGCTGCGCGGACCGTTTGATTGCATTGTCTCCAATCCGCCCTATATCAAGTCGCAGGCGATCGAAGGGCTCGAACCGGAAGTCCGGGAATTCGACCCGCGGCTGGCCCTCGACGGAGGCTCCGACGGTCTGGATGCCTACCGCCGGATCGCGGCGGATGCCCGCCGGCTGCTCCGGCCCGGGGGTGATCTCGGGTTCGAAATCGGACAGGGGCAGCACGACGATGTCGCCGAAATACTGCAAAGGTCCGGACTGGAGAAGGTATCTTTCAGGAAAGATCTGTCCGGCATTGTCCGATGCGTCTTTGCAACAGTGCCGCCGATTTGACGGAAACATCAAAAAAATGGTTGGACAAGGCGGTCTAAGGCGCTAGTTTGCGTGCAGGGATTCCGGCTTAGGCCACAATTGACTTGATCCTGAGGGGCGAGGCACAAGCGGTTCACACCGATCCGATCAGGGCCCCGGCGCCACCGATTACAGCGCTCATTGAAGCTGCGGACTTTCGGGTGGTGACTATCGGAACAGAGGTTTGGTTCAGATACGACTAGCGCATTTTTTGTCCGATGCCGGTGAAGAACCGCAAAGTCGACAGAATGCGATTCGACGAGAGTTGGCTGAATAGCCTTGGGGGATCGTGGGCGACGCGTCCTTGGCGAGCGGGATCGCGCTTGATCTTTCGTTCATATTGGTGCCGGAGCATTTCCGGTGCCCTGTAGCAACTTTGAAAACACGGTGTACGAAGCGGACTTCCTATGAGGCAAGGTCAACACAACAAGAGAGCGCGGGGACGCGGTAGAAAGCCCCAGAACCCGGCAAACCGGACCTATGACAGCAATGGGCCGGACGTGAAGATCCGCGGAACGGCCGCGCACATAGCGGAAAAGTACCAGTCGCTCGCGCGTGACGCACAGGTGGCGGGCGACCCCATTTCCGCCGAGAACTACATGCAGCACGCGGAACACTATTCCCGCATCATCGCTGCCGCACAGGCGCAGATGCAGTCCCAGCAGGCGGCGCAGGAAAACGCCGGCTCCGGGCACGGTGCCAACGGTGCCGGACGGCCCGACCAGGACGAGCAGAACAAGCCGCAACCGCAGCAGGCGGAAAGCTCTGACGACAAGTCTGAAAAGGCCGCGTCCGGACAGGCGCGCGAGGAAAATTCCGGCGGCGACGATGAAGGCCGTGCCAAGCGTCCGCGCGGACGGCGTCGCCCGAAGGTGGTTTCCGTCGACGGGGCCCAGGCCGACGGTGCCGGTTCCGATGATGGTGCGCCCCAGGCTTCCGCTCCCGTGAGCGAGGCCGGCAACAACAACAGCGGCGACGGCTCTTCCCCGTCGGACGGACCGGTTATCGCAGAGGCCGGCTAGGCGGCTGGCGATCCGGGGCTGGAACCCTTCGGGGCCTTTCCTTCGGAACGGCCTCTCAGGACTCCAATGCGATGTCGTCCCCGACCCGTAGCGTGCCACCGGCCGCCACGGAAACATACAGCCCCATATCCATGTGACCGAAGGCGGACATGAGCGTGCGCGTGAAGGACGCGTCGCGTGCACCCGATGCAGGATCGACATTGATCGCCGCGCAGCGGGTGATCCGTTCCTCGACCTTCAGTATCGTTCCGTCCGGACCCGTCATCCGC
Source organism: Hyphomicrobiales bacterium (assembly GCA_965227875.1). GTDB lineage: Bacteria > Pseudomonadota > Alphaproteobacteria > Rhizobiales > JAJFHC01. Next base: position 1,324,244 of record OZ245783.1, on the reverse strand, counting down.
GATCCCACATGATCGAACTCCTGCCAGGGCTCAAGTCCGTCGACATAGATGTTGGCGCGAAAGCGCAACGGGTTGACCGGCTGGCCCGACACGCGTTCGAGATCGCGGACGGACGCCAGGTTGATGAAAGACAGCCAGCGCGGCTCTATGTCCGTGAAGGCGTGTCCTGACGCGGTGACGATACGCGGGGCGCCGCGCAGCTCTTCCGACATGTAGGCGGCGATGAACTGCTCGATAAGCTGCCGCCCGATCTTCTGGTCGAGTTGCCCCCGGGCGACGGGCTTGCCGTCGCGCTCGATGACGAGTTCCCGGGTCTGGTCGTCGAACCGGGTGTCGAGCGCCGCCAGCCGTTCGTGCGACATGAGCATGAGGAACTTGTTCTTGGGCATGTGGCGTGGACGAGCCGGATCGAAGTCGCGGGCGCCGTTCTCGATCGCGTAGGCCCGGTCGAACGCGATGCATTCTCCCGGAGCGATGGCGACGGTGTCGAGAGGCTGGCCGCTCAGTCCCTTGACGGGATATCTGTAGAGGCCCGTGATCTTCGCCGAAAGGATGTCATTCATTCTGTTTCCAATGACTATTTGCGCCTTGTGTTGCGCATTTGCAACACTATATTGACTATGTAAATCTCGGGCGGAACGCCGTTAACGGGTTTTGCCTGCGTTGTCGTTCCGGTGCAAGGTCGCCGGTAACCGAGCACGGGGAATCAGTGCCGATCAAGGGCTGTTCCGGCGTGGCCAAGTGAGAGGTTGAAATGGAATTCGAAAAATTCACGGAACGTGCCCGCGGGTTCGTTCAGTCCGCCCAGGGTGTGGCGGTCCGGGAAGGCCATCAGAGGTTCGTTCCCGAACACCTGCTAAAGGTCCTGCTCGATGACGAACAGGGACAGGGCGCAGGTCTGATCACGGCCGCGGGCGGTGATGCCCGGCAGGCCGCACAGGCCGTCGACATGGCGCTGGCCCGCATGCCGAAGGTCGAAGGCAGCGGGGCCGGACAGCTTTACCTGGCGCCGGAGACCGCCCGGGTCTTCGACAGTGCGCTCAAGATGGCGGAGAAGGCCGGCGACAGTTTCGTCACGGCCGAGTACCTGCTGCTGGCGCTTGCCACGGAGAAGTCCGACGCGGAAAAGATCCTGCGTGACGCGCGCGTGACGCCGGCCGGGCTCAACAGCGCGATCTCCCAACTGCGCCAGGGGCGCACGGCCGACACGGCTTCGGCGGAGGAACGCTACGACGCCCTGAAGAAGTATGCCCGCGACCTGACGGAAGATGCGCGCAACGGCAAGCTCGACCCGGTCATCGGCCGGGACGAGGAGATCCGGCGCACGATCCAGGTGCTGTCGCGGCGCACCAAGAACAACCCGGTCCTCATCGGCGAGCCCGGCGTCGGCAAGACGGCGATCGCGGAAGGCCTCGCGCTGAGGATCGTCAATGGAGACGTGCCGGAGAGCCTTAAGGACAAGAAGCTGCTGGCCCTCGACATGGGCGCGCTCATCGCCGGCGCAAAATACCGCGGCGAGTTCGAGGAGCGGCTGAAGGCCGTGCTGCAGGAAGTGACGGCCGCCGCCGGACGGATCGTGCTTTTCATCGACGAGATGCACACGCTCGTGGGCGCGGGCAAGGCTGACGGCGCGATGGATGCGTCCAACCTGCTCAAGCCGGCGCTGGCGCGCGGCGAGCTTCACTGCGTTGGCGCGACGACGCTCGACGAGTACCGCAAGCATGTCGAAAAGGACGCAGCGCTTGCACGGCGGTTCCAGCCCGTCTTCATTGCGGAGCCGACAGTTGAAGACACCGTCTCGATCCTGCGCGGTCTCAAGGAGAAATACGAACTCCATCACGGCGTGCGTGTCACGGACAGTGCCATCGTCGCGGCCGCCAACCTGTCGAACCGCTACATCACCGACCGGTTCCTGCCCGACAAGGCCATCGACCTCGTGGACGAGGCGGCGAGCCGCCTGCGCATGCAGGTCGACTCCAAGCCGGAGGAGCTGGACGAGCTCGACCGGCGGATCATCCAGCTGAAGATCGAGCGCGAGGCGCTCAAGAAGGAAGAGGACCAGGCCTCCAGGGACCGTCTGGAAAGGCTGGAGAAGGATCTGCTCGACCTCGAAGGCAAGGCGTCGGGCCTGACCGCGCGGTGGCAGGCGGAGAAACAGAAACTGCTCAACGCACAGCAGCTCAAGGAAGAGCTGGAATCGGCCCGTAACGAATTGGTCTCGGCCCAGCGCGACGGCCGGCTCGAGCGGGCGAGCGAGTTGTCCTACGGCGTCATTCCCGACCTCGAGCGCAAGCTGGCCGAAACTGAAGAGGCCGAAGAGGGCGGGGGCGTAATGGTCGACGAGGCCGTCAACGAGAACCACATCGCCCAGGTGGTCTCCAGGTGGACCGGCATACCCGTGGACAAGATGCTGCAGGGCGAACGTGAGAAGCTGCTCGCCATGGAAGAGGCGCTGGGCAAGCGCGTCGTCGGGCAGCGCGAAGCGGTCAACGCGGTTTCTGCAGCGGTGCGCCGGGCGCGTGCCGGTCTGCAGGATCCCGCACGCCCGATCGGCAGTTTCCTGTTCCTCGGACCGACCGGTGTCGGCAAGACCGAGCTGACGAAGGCGCTCGCAGGATTCCTGTTCGACGACGACAACGCCATCGTGCGTCTGGACATGTCGGAGTACATGGAGAAGCACGCGGTGTCCCGTCTCATCGGCGCTCCGCCCGGTTATGTGGGATACGAGGAAGGCGGCGCCCTAACCGAAGCGGTGCGGCGCAGGCCCTACCAGGTGGTGCTCTTCGACGAGGTCGAAAAGGCTCATCCGGATGTCTTCAACGTCCTGCTGCAGGTGCTCGACGACGGACGCCTGACGGACGGGCAGGGCCGTACCGTCGATTTCCGCAACACGCTCATCATCCTGACGTCGAATCTCGGCTCCGACATTCTCGTTGCCCAGGCGGACGGGTCGGAGGTGGACGAGGTGCGCGAAGACGTGATGGCCGTGGTGCGGGCGAGCTTCCGTCCGGAATTCCTGAACAGGCTGGACGAGATCCTGCTGTTTCACCGCCTGCACCGGGAACAGATGGGCACGATCGTCGACATCCAGCTCCGCCGGCTCCAGACGCTGCTGGACGACCGCAACATCACCGTCGAGCTCGACGAGGCGGCCCGCGACTGGCTGGCCGGCCGCGGATACGATCCGGCCTATGGTGCACGGCCGCTGAAAAGAGTGATCCAGAAGCATCTGCAGGATCCGCTCGCGGACCTCATACTCGCCGGGCGCATCGTCGACGGATCGACCGTCCAGGTGAGTGCCGGCACCGACGGTCTGGTGATCGACGGCGAGGCGATCGGCAAGGCCGCCTGACAGACGCCGGTCGGGCAGAAACGAAAACGGCCCGGGTGACCGGGCCGTTTTTTCGTGGTGATGTCGATTGCGCCGGGCGCTACTGGCTGACCTGGGCGACTTTCGTGCTGCTTCCGGCTTCGGCCCGCATCGCATCGATCTGGTTGCGCTGCTTCTTGAACTCCGCGAGGATCTTGCCCTTCAGCACGCGGCCCTTGGCGACGTGAACCTTGGAAGGGTTCACTTTCTTGCCGTTGCGATGGACCTCGTAGTGGAGGTGCGGCCCGGTCGAGCGGCCGGTTGTGCCGACATAGCCGATCACCTGACCCTGTCTCACCCGCTTGCCGGGCTTCATGCCTTTCGCGAAGCGGTGCATGTGGGCGTAGGCGGTCTTGTACCCCTTGCCGTGCTTGATGCGGATGTACTTGCCATAGGCGCCTGCACGCCCGGCCCGTTCGATGATGCCGTCACCGGCCGCCTTGATCGGCGTGCCGCGCGGGGCGGCGAAGTCGATGCCGGTATGCATGCGGGAATAGCCGAGGATCGGATGCTTGCGCATGCCGAACCGCGACGAGACGCGCGCACCGCTGACGGGGGTGCGCATCAGCATGCCGCTGACGCTGCGGCCTTCCCGGTCATAATAGCCGGTGATGCCGTCGTCGGGGGTCGTGAAGCGGTAATAGCCTTTCGACGTCGCGCGCTTGAGCGTGAGTTCGCTGTAGAGCACGACCTTGCGGCCCTTGCGGCGCGGGCCGGCCAGCGGTTCGCCGAAGAAGACGTCGAAACGGTCGCCGGAACGGACCTCGCGCTGGAAGTCGACGTCGAAGGAATGGACGCGCATCATTTCCGCGATGACCGTGCGCGGAACGCCCTTGGCCTTGGCCGACGCGAAGAAGTTCTTCGAGATCTTGCC
>OZ245783.1:0-1315000 GCA_965227875.1 Hyphomicrobiales bacterium | reverse complement strand
GGTGACGGCGTACCTTTTGTATAATGGGTCAGCGACTTAATTTATCGAGCAAGCTTAAGCCGTTAGGTGTATGCGCAGCGAAAGCGAGTCTGAATAGGGCGACCTAGTTCGATGAATTAGACCCGAAACCAGGTGATCTAGGCATGGGCAGGTTGAAGGTGCGGTAACACGCACTGGAGGACCGAACCCACCGATGTTGAAAAATCGGGGGATGACCTGTGCCTAGGGGTGAAAGGCCAATCAAACCTGGAGATAGCTGGTTCTCCGCGAAATCTATTTAGGTAGAGCGTCGCGTGAATACTCTCGGGGGTAGAGCACTGGATGGGCTAGGGGGACTCACCGTCTTACCAAACCTAACCAAACTCCGAATACCGAGAAGTACTGCGCGGCAGACACACTACGGGTGCTAAGGTCCGTAGTGGAAAGGGAAACAGCCCTGACCGCCAGCTAAGGTCCCTAAATCATGTGCTAAGTGGGAAAGGATGTGAGGATCCCAAAACAACCAGGAGGTTGGCTTAGAAGCAGCCATCCTTTAAAGAAAGCGTAACAGCTCACTGGTCTAAATAAGGGTCTTTGCGCCGAAAATGTACCGGGGCTTAAGCCATGTACCGAAGCTGCGGATGCGTCTATGACGCGTGGTAGCGGAGCGTTCCGTAAGCCTGCGAAGGGTGACCCGCGAGGGCGCCTGGAGGTATCGGAAGTGAGAATGCTGACATGAGTAACGATAAACAGAGTGAGAGACTCTGTCGCCGAAATTCCAAGGGTTCCTGCGTAAAGCTAATCTGCGCAGGGTTAGCCGGCCCCTAAGGCGAGGGCGAAAGCCGTAGTCGATGGGAACGAGGTTAATATTCCTCGGCCAGTGGGTAGTGACGAATACCGTAAACTGTATCTCCTTATTGGATTGGGGGTGCAGTGAAGGTGTTCCAGGAAATAGCTCCCACATCAGACCGTACCCTAAACCGACACAGGTGGAATGGTAGAGCATACCAAGGCGCTTGAGAGAACTGCGTTGAAGGAACTCGGCAAAATGCTCCCGTAAGTTCGCGAGAAGGGAGACCTCCTTTTGGGCAACCATTGGGAGGTGGCACAGACCAGGGGGTGGCGACTGTTTAGTAAAAACACAGGGCTCTGCGAAGCCGCAAGGCGACGTATAGGGTCTGACGCCTGCCCGGTGCCGGAAGGTTAAGAGGAGGGGTGCAAGCTCTGAATCGAAGCCCCGGTAAACGGCGGCCGTAACTATAACGGTCCTAAGGTAGCGAAATTCCTTGTCGGGTAAGTTCCGACCTGCACGAATGGCGTAACGACTTCCCCGCTGTCTCCAACGCAGACTCAGTGAAATTGAACTCCCCGTGAAGATGCGGGGTTCCTGCGGTTAGACGGAAAGACCCCGTGAACCTTTACTACAGCTTCGCATTGGCATTAGTGCCGGCATGTGTAGGATAGGTGGTAGGCTTTGAAGCATGGGCGCCAGCTCGTGTGGAGCCATCCTTGAAATACCACCCTTATCTGCATTGATGTCTAACCGCGGCCCGTGAAACCGGGTCCGGGACCCTGCGTGGTGGGTAGTTTGACTGGGGCGGTCGCCTCCCAAAGAGTAACGGAGGCGCGCGATGGTAGGCTCAAGCTGGTCGGAAATCAGCTGTCGAGTGCAATGGCATAAGCCTGCCTGACTGCGAGACTGACAAGTCGAGCAGAGACGAAAGTCGGTCATAGTGATCCGGTGGTCCCGCGTGGAAGGGCCATCGCTCAACGGACAAAAGGTACTCCGGGGATAACAGGCTGATGACGCCCAAGAGCTCATATCGACGGCGTTGTTTGGCACCTCGATGTCGGCTCATCGCATCCTGGGGCTGGAGCAGGTCCCAAGGGTTTGGCTGTTCGCCAATTAAAGCGGTACGTGAGCTGGGTTTAGAACGTCGTGAGACAGTTCGGTCCCTATCTGCCGTGGGTGTAGGAGAATTGAGAGGAGCTGCCCCTAGTACGAGAGGACCGGGGTGGACGTACCTCTGGTGGACCTGTTGTCGCGCCAGCGGCACTGCAGGGTAGCTATGTACGGACAGGATAACCGCTGAAAGCATCTAAGCGGGAAGCCCCCCTCGAAACTATTTCTCCCTTGAGAGTCGTGGAAGACCACCACGTTGATAGGCTGGGTGTGGAAGTGCAGCAATGCATGTAGCTTACCAGTACTAATAGCTCGATCGGCTTGATCACTCTCATTTATCAATGTTCATCCGAACGCCGGATGAGGAGAATTCCAGAATTGTCGCTCTGTTCTTTGCCGGCCTGGTGATTATAGCGAGGAGCCCAAACCCGATCCCATCCCGAACTCGGCCGTTAAACTCCTCAGCGCCGATGGTACTTTGTCTTAAGGCACGGGAGAGTAGGTCGTTGCCAGGTCTGCAAAGCACAGAACATTCATCAGGTTCCCTTCTTTACGATCCTCACATTCCGGGACAATCTCTCATGCGCCGCCCGCGCGTGGCCGCGTTCTCGGACATGTCTTGGCGCGGGGTGGAGCAGCCCGGTAGCTCGTCAGGCTCATAACCTGAAGGTCGCAGGTTCAAATCCTGCCCCCGCAACCAATCAGATATACCCGCCGCCTCTGACCGAGGCGGCGTTTTTGTTTTTGGTGACACGATTGACGACCAACTAACCGGAAAGCGCCTTTTCGAGAACCCTGAACGCGGCGGAAACATCAATGTCCGTTGCCACGCGGGCGTTCACCGGGCCGTCGCTTCGCCGTGTTTCGCCGATATGTTCGACGGCGTCGGTCTCGATGGCGATGCTCATGTCTTCGTAGGTGAACAGATCCGGGTCGATGATATGCAGCATCACGCACGGGTCGTTGAAACAGAGCGGGCTGTCTCGCCAGAGTTCTGAGACGAACTGCGCCCGTCTGGATGCCGAACGCCCGAGCCGGTCGAGCCAGTCCGGTTCGGGTTTCATCTGCCTGGTGATCTCCAGACCCACCATGACGACAGGTGCGCCGCAATCGAAGACGATCCGGGCCGCATGCGGATCGCTGTGAAAGTTGTAGCTCGCATAGGGCGTGATGTTGCCGCCGCTGAACGATCCGCCCATGGCGACGATCTGCTCGATATTGTCCGCGATGTCGGGCGCCAGGGCGAGGGCGAGCGCGATATTCGTCATCGGCGCGATCGCGGCGATGGTCACCTTGTCCTGCGACCTCCTGATCGCATCGATCAGGGCGGTTACGCCCATGCCTTTGGCAGGCCCGATGGACGGTTCCGGCAGCGTGACGGGTCCGAGGCCCGTTTCCCCGTGGATGTGAGGCACGGCATTGCTCGGCTGGAGGATCGCCTTGCGGCAGCCTTCATGGACCGGGATGTCCCGGCGCCCGGCGAACTCGCAAAGCCTGAGCGCGTTGCCGGTGGACATGGACAGGGAGACATTGCCGCCGACAGTGGTGATCATCCTGATATCGACGATGTCGGGCGCTCCGAACGCGGTCATTATGGCGACGGCGTCATCCATGCCGGGGTCGGTGTCTATGATCAGCGGTCTGGGCGGCATGTTATCGCTTTCATCTGTGGGAGTAGAGCACATGGCCGGACACCGGCACGTCGGCGACGAGAACCTGACCGCTGTCGCCTTCGGTCATGTAGAGCTTCTTCTCGCCCTCCGGCCCGAAGGCGACGTTCGTGATGGCCCGGCCCGCATCGGTGCGAATCCTGGCGACCGGTTCGCCGTGAACGTCGAACAGCCATACGCACCCCAGGCCGATATGGGCGACGGCGAGGCCGCCCCCGTCATCGATCGCCAGGCCGTCCGGTCCCGTTCCACCGGACAGGCGGATGAATGAGCCGACCTTGTACGGCATGCCGGGGCCCATCATCGGCAGTCGCCAGACGGCGTTGTCCCGCGTCACGTTCACATACAGGGTCTTTTCGTCGGGCGAGAACGCCAGTCCGTTCGGGCTGGGGATGCCGTCGAGCACGATCTGAAGCGCGCCTTCGACGCTGTACCTGAAGACGCGGCCGGTGGGATCATGAAGTCCGCTATGTCCCTGGTCGGTAAAGTAGAGATCGCCATTGCCGGCAAAGACAAGGTCGTTCACGCCCCGGAAGTGTTCCACGCCCAACCGGTCGACCACCGGAACGACCGCCGTGCATCCGGGATCCATTCGCAGGATGCCGTTGCGGAAATCGGCTATATAGATGCTGCCGTTCCTGTGGATCGTCAGGCCGTTCGGTTCGCCGTCATACTCGAAGGCCAGCTCGACCTCGCCTGACGGGGAAATCCGGAAGATACGTCCCCAGGGCACGTCGACAACGTAGAGGTTTCCATGACGGTCAAAAGACGGGCCCTCGAGGAAACAGTCGGTCGGCACGCCAGCGCGTTGGGCGTCGATCCACGGTGAGGTGCGTCCTCCGTTTCGAAACCGGTCGGGAATGCGGGCGAAGACCGTGGCCTGAATGTCGGGCGGCGCGGCAAACATGATCAGTCCTCCATTCCGAGCGATCGCGCTTCCGGTGCGGAAACCGGTGCCTCGCCCTTTCGCGCCGCCGCCAGCCGCGACCCGGGCGCGGCACCGCTGCTGTCGCGGACGACGAGCCGGACCTCGACTTCGACCGCCTGGGGTGCGGTTTCGCCGGACAGGCTTGAGACGAGATACTCCGCGGCACGCGATCCGATCTCTTCGGCCGGCACATGCATCGTCGTCAGCGTGGGGACGATCTGGCTGGCGAACTCGAGATCGTCGAACCCCACAATCGACAGTTCGGCCGGAACATCGATCCCTTTCTTGCTGCATTCGATGAGCGCGCCGAATGCGAGCTGATCGTTGCCGCAGATCACGGCGGTGGGACGCGGTTCGTTTTTCAGGAGCGTGCGCAGCGCGAACTGGCCTTCGGAGATCTTGTAGGGGCGTTCGATCAGCTGCTCGCGAATGAACGTCAGTCCGCGGTCGTGCAGGGCCTGTCGAATCCCCTGCAACCTGCCGGCGGCACGATCGTTGTTCCGCGTCAGCCCGGCGATCACGCCAATCTGCGTGTGCCCGAGATCGAGCAGGTGGGAGGCCAGCCGGCGGGCCGCGGCAGCGTTGTCAAAGCCGACGCAGGGGGACTCCTTTTCCGAAAGGGTCCAGGTCAGAACATGCTGGACGGACTTTTCCCGAAGCAGGTCGATGACCGCCCGAGACCGGTTCTCACCGACCAGGATGACGCCGTCCACGCCATGGGACACGAGCGACTGGATCTGCTCGAACTCCTGCTGCGGCTCGTATCCCGAGCTGGACACAAGCGCATGGTATCCCCGCGAATTCAGGTAGATCTGCGCGCTTTCCACCATGATCGCGAAGTTGGCGTTCTCCAGGGTCGGGATGACGATGCCGATGGCGCGGGACCGGTGCGAAACGAGGGCCCGCGCGGCGGCGTTCGGGATGTATCCGAGTTCGGCGACGGCCTTTTCTATCCGTTTGCGTGTCGATGCGCTGACGAAGCCCGTTCCATTGATCGCGCGCGACACGGTCGCGTTCGACACGCCCGCGCGCCTGGCGACGTCGACGACGCCGACACGATGCTTGCCGCCCTTCTTCGGGCGATTGCCCGGCGGCTTGTTGCCGTCTTCCTTCACGTTCCCCGTCCTGCGAGCGCCGCCTTACGTGATTTTCCCGGGATCACCGTCAAAGTCCTGATTGCAGAATTCGCCGCCGTGGAACATCAGGGCGAAGGGGTTTTCCTCAGGCCATCGCGCGATCTGCTCTTCGCTTGCGTCTGCCCGCGACCCGGCGGTGTAGCCGAGCCATTCGAGGCCACGATTGCTCCAGAATGCGCCAGCATTGTCGGAAACGCCATAGACAGTGAGGAAATGGAATGCCGGCGCGTCGATGATGGCGCGGAAGAGATGTGACGTGTCCTCATAGCTGATCCACGTCGCCAGTTGCCGCCTGTCTTCGGGTTTCTCCCGGAACGACCCGATGCGCACGCACCCGACGCTCATCCCGTGTTTGTCCGCGTAAAGACGGCCTACCGCTTCACCGAACACCTTGCTGACGCCATAGAGCGAATCCGGGCGCACCGGAACATCTGCATCAACGGTCCGGCTGCGGCGGTAGAATCCGACCACGTGGTTCGACGATGCGTAGACGACCCGCCTGACGCCGGCCCGCCGGGCGGCTTCGAACAGGTTGTAGGTGCCGACGATGTTTGCCGGCAAGAGGCTCTCCCAGGCGTTCTCCTGCGGTTCGACGGGGATGCCTGCCAGGTGAACGATGCAATCGATATCCTCGCAGGCGCGGGTGGTCGCGTCGAGGTCGGTGATGTCGAACGTTACGGTCTCCTCGCCGTCGGCCGCGGCCTCCTGCGGTTGAATGTCCGCGAGGCGCACGAGGCTGTAGCGGTTCGCCAGTCCCGCGCGCAACACCTTTCCGATCGATCCCGCTGCGCCCGTTATCAGGATGTTCACGTCCGTCCTCCCGTTGTCGATTCAATGCCGCCGCTCTCGCGATCTTTGGCCACGGTTCCGTGCCGTGCACGGCCATTCAATTCCGGCAATTTGCCCGCGATGTCAACAAAAAAGGAAACGTTTTCATATCTGGTCGTCTCCTTCATGTCCTATCGCGTTTCAGGATTTTGCATTTAAAATCAATATCCATATCGCTGAACTCTCTTGTTTATGGTGAATTGGGGGTATCTGTTGACAGTTCTGTGTGGACATAATATGAAAACGTTTACCTGCGAAGGGGTAACGACACTCAAACGGGCGTGAGGAATTGCAGATGACTGACAGACATTTTTCCATCAAGGGCATTGCGCGCTCAGCGGCGCTCGGGCTTGCGGTCGCGACGGTTGTCGCAAGTTCGCCAATGACGGCTCTTGCCCAGGAAATCCATGTGATGAACTGGAAGGGATGGGGAACCGACGAAGCGGAGGCCGTCGCAGAATTCGAAAAGATGACGGGTTTCAAGGTGGTGCATGACTACATCACGTCCTATCCGGAAGTTTTCACGAAGCTGCGGACGAATCCCGGCACCTACGATGTCGTCGTGCTGAACGCGGCCTTTGTCGGCCAGGCCCAGGAGGAGGGGCTGCTCGACACCATCGACGCTTCCAAGCTGGAGAACTACGACAAGGTGTTCCCCGAAATGCGCGAGTCGCCGCAGATGAAGATGGAAGGCAAGGTCTATGCCGTGCCGTGGATCTGGGGTGCGACGTCGGTGACCTACAACACGAAGGTTTTCCCCGAAGCGCCGTCATCGCTCAGCGTGCTGTGGGACCCGAAATACGCCGATCGTGTCTGCTGGCGCGACAATCCCGAGGATTCGGTGCGGTTCGCCGCACTGGCGCTTGGCCAGAATCCCGACAAGCCGGAAGACCTCGACGCCATTACCGAGAAGCTCAAGTCGCTGAAGCCGCAAATCAAGGCGTTCTGGAAATCCGAAGACGAATGGCGAAAGCTCGTCTCGGCGAACGAATGCGACCTGACGATCTTCTGGACCAGCAGCGCCAACAAGGCGATCAAGGACGGTTTCCCGGTCGCGTATTTCGTCGCCGATGAAGGCGCCATCGCATTCCGCGACGGACTGGTCATCCCGGCGGATTCCAGCAACAGGGATGCCGCCCACAAGTTCATCGACTACATGATCAGCCGCGGCTTCTACCAGCTCTGGGTCGAAAAAGGCGGCGCGCCGATTTCCGCCAATGCCGAGGCCGTCAACGACCTGCCGGACTCGTCCCCGACTCGCAAGATGCTGTCCGATCCCGAAACGGTTGGCCGGATCAACTTCAAGGGTCCGCTCAGCGAAGACCAGCGCCAGGCCTATCTCGATCTCTGGCAGGAAACGAAAGCCCATTTCGCACGTTAAGGTGCCTCCCCGCCCGGGGCGTCCCTGCCGGGGCGCCCCGGATTCTTCAATATGCTCCTCCGGTTGATTTCGCGCGGTGCCTCCCATGGGTTACGTGGACTCTCTCTCAGACCTGGAACGCCACGCATTCTCCTGTCTGGCGTTCGGCGTCATCGGCGATGCCATGGGGTCCCGGACCGAGTTTCTCGAACCCGAGGAAATCAGGAAGCGTTTCGGTTGGGTCGACACGTTCGAGGGGGATGGCACGGACGACGTCATCATGCGCGACCTCCTGGCGGATGCGCTCGTGAAGACCGACGGCAATGCCACCGCCGACGACTGGGCGATGGAATGGAAGCTTGGGCGGGCGACGATCTTCGGCGAGAAAGCCGACCGGTTCTTTCCCTCAACGCTTCACATGGCGGAAAAGATCGCCCGCGACTACCCGCCGCAACTTCTGGCGGTCGGCACGATGCCGAGTTCGACGTCGGCCATGTCCATCGCACCGGTGGGAATCGTGAATGCCGGTAATCCGGACGCGGCTGCCCGGCAGGCGAGCGAAATCGCCAGCCTCATGCATGTGACCGAAAATGCCTTTTGTCAGCATGGCGCGGCGGCCGTGGCCGCGGCCATCGCCGCGTCGCTGGCCCGCGGCGCCGGACTTGCCGATGTGCTCGCCGCCGCAAGCGGCGCCCTGAAGAGATGGAGTGCGGAAGAGATGAACGGGCTCGTCGCCGAGGCGCTGGAACTTGCCGACACCTCGGGATCCTTCGACAAGTTTTGCGAAAGCTATCACCGGCGGTTCCGCCGAGCGATCGTCTGCGACAGCCGCGAGACGATCCCCGCGACACTGGCGATCGTCAAGCTGGCCGGTGGCGACCCGTGGAAAGCGGCGACGTTGAGCGCGAATTTCGGACGGGATTCCGATACGATCGGATGCATGGCCGCAGGTATCTGCGGCGCTCTGGACGGAATGTCGGAAGACTCGCTCCATCATGTCGCCAAGCTGTCGGACGCCGTCTGCGAGGCGCAGCGAAGGCGCGCCGTCGAACTGTCTGCCGTCGCAAGACGCAAGGCGGCGCGGGAAACGACCGCATGGGCAAACAGCCTGTGAACCCGGACCACACGTGCCGCGCAATGGAGCAGGCCCGATGAAACTCCGTCGCGAATGGATCGGATACGGACTGTCCGCGCCGGCCTTCGTCTGGTTGTGCGTGACCGTCGTTCTGCCGCTTGCCGGGATGCTCTATTTCAGTTTCCTGGCGAAGATGCCTTTCGGCAAGGTCGAGGCTGTCCTCAGCCTCAAGCAATACGCCACCTTCTTCGACCGCGAGTTCTACCGATTTCTGACATGGCGGTCCCTGACGCTCGGATTCCATGTCACCCTGTTCTGCGCACTGATCGGATATCCGGCGGCCTACGTGCTGGCGCGCACGGTCAAGGGGCGGTGGCGCGAAGCCATCCTGCTGCTGGTGGTCCTGCCCTTCTGGAGCAACGCGCTGATCCGTATCTTCGCGTGGACGATGGTGCTGCGCACGGACGGGCTCATCGACCAGACGCTCAAGACCCTTCTGCCGTGGGCGCCGTCCATCGATGTCCTGTACAGTTACCCGGCCATCGTCATCGGGCTGGTGCATTCCTTCCTGCCCTACATGATCCTGACCTGCTACATCTCGCTTCAGGCGATCGACGACAGCCTCATCGAAGCGGGCCATTCGCTTGGCGGGTCCCGCTTCAACGTTTTCCGACGGATCATCCTGCCGTTGAGCCTGCCGGGCCTGCTGGTCGGCATCGTGCTGATATTCGTGCCGGTCGTGGGGGCGTTCATGGAGCCGCGGATCCTGGGTGGCCCGGACGGGATCATGCTCGGGACGGTCATCGAAGACCAGTTCACGGAAGTGTTCAACTGGCCGCTCGGCGCCGCGCTCTCCTTCATACTGCTGGCCATCGTGGCGGTCATATTCGCGGTCACCTATCCGTTCCTGAAAAACAGCCTGAAGGTAACCTGAGATGCTCTCATTCCCATGCGTTGCCCCGCGCGGCACGGCCTGCCGCGCTTCAGACAGGCGGAGCCCGGATGTCCCGAACGGCGCTGGACGCGGGTAGGCGGCGATGGAACGGCTCCGCGGCACGCTCGGTTACGTCTACCTGATCGCCATTCTCGGTTTCATCTATGTGCCGATCTTCGTCATGATGGCGATGGGCTTCAACGAGTCCAGCGACTACGAGTTGCCGTTCCGGTTCGACCTGATCTGGTACCAGAATCTTTCCGAGAACGAGACCCTGTGGCGGGCCGGCGTGAACAGCGTTCTGCTCGCCGTGGTCAGCACCATGGTCTCGACGGTGATCGGTACCATGGCCGCGCTGGCGATGGCGCGCTACCGGGTGCGCGGCTTGACGATCTTGCAGGTCCTGCTGTTTCCGCCGATCGCCGTTCCATGGCTGATCCTGGCAACGTCCATGCTGATCTTTTTCTACAATTCCGGGATCGGTCGCGGCCTGCATTCCATGCTCCTGGCGCATGTCGCCCTGTCGCTGCCCTATGTCATCATCGTCGTCGGGGCCCGGCTCAAGAGTTTCCAGGGCGACCTGGAAGAGGCTTCCGCCACGCTTGGTGCGACGCCGCTGCAGACGTTCTTCCGGATCACGCTGCCGATCATCGCCCCCGGGGTCGCCGCGGCCGCACTGTTCGCCTTCGGAATTTCGTTCGACCAGTTCGTGACGTCCTACTTCCTGTCGCCACCCGGGGTGACGACCTTGCCGGTCGAGATCTATTCATCGATCCGCAAGGGCTTCACGCCGGAGATCAACGCCATTTCGACGATCATCATCATCACCTCGATGCTCCTGCTCGTCACTGTTTCCAGGTTCTACAAGTTCGGAGGTTCAAAATGAGCCGCGTCGATGTGCGAAATGTCCGCAAGACCTTCGGCACGGTGCATGCGCTCGACGGCGTATCGCTGAGTTTTGCCGACGGGGAATTCTTCGGCCTGCTGGGCCCCAGCGGCAGCGGCAAGACGACGTTGCTCCGCTCCATTGCCGGTTTCGTGACCCAGACGGAAGGCGAAATCCTGATCGACGGCGCGGATGTCGGCCGGGTGCCGACGCACAAGCGCGACATCGGCATGGTGTTCCAGAACTACGCGCTCTTTCCGCACATGACGGTCCACGAAAATATCGCCTACCCCCTGTCGGTGCGGAAGACGAAGTCCGACGAGATCCGGAAACGGGTTTCGGAGATCCTGGAACTGGTTCAACTGGGCGGATACGGGGGACGCCGGCCAAGCCAGCTCTCGGGCGGCCAGCAGCAGCGCGTGGCTCTGGCCCGGGCGCTCGTATCCCGCCCACGTGTGCTGCTTCTCGATGAACCGCTGGGCGCGCTCGACAAGAACCTTCGCCAGATGATGCAGATCGAGCTCAGGCAGATCCAGCGCGAGATCGGAATCACGACCATCCTTGTGACCCACGACCAGGAAGAGGCCCTGACCCTGTCCGACAGGATCGCCGTGTTCCGGGACGGCAAGGTTGTGCAGGTCGGCGTGCCGGACGATGTCTACGAAAATCCCCGCGACGCCTTTGCCGCGGATTTCTTCGGCTCGACCAATTTCCTGACCGGGACGTCGCTTGGAACGGCGGGCGACACCAGCGCGGTGGAACTGGCTGACGGCAGCCGTATCTTCACGAAGGACGAATTGCCCGGGGCGGGAGAGGCCGTCAGCCTGACCGTCAGGCCGGAAAAGGTGCTGATCCGCCAGGATGCTGCGCCGGAAGGCGTGGGTGACGGCCAGTTGAATCACCTTCCCGCGACCGTCAAGCAGCCGGTCTTCATGGGCGCTTCGGTCATCTATCACGTCACCACGGCGGTCGGCGAGTTCACGGTCTTTCAGCAGAACCGGGAAATCGAGAAGTTCCAGGCCGGCGCGCAGGTTCGACTGAGCTGGCTGCCGCAACACACGATCCGTCTGGACGGATAACGGGCGAAGTTCAGCATGCCGACCGATGCCCGTGAAACGGACCAGCCCATGATCACGCCTGCCGCCGTGCGTCAGCACAAGGCCGCGGCGCGGCTCTCCAGCCAGACCAGGCTTCTGTCGCTCGACGACTTCGAGAAACTGGCACGGCGTCGACTGCCCAACATGATCTTCGGTTATGTGGACGGCGCCGTCGAGACCCGGTCCGGCATGCATGACAACGCTTCGTCCTTTGCCGAGTATTCGCTCGTGCCGAGGCAACTGGTCGACGTCTCCGGACGCGACACGTCGCGGGCGCTGTTCGGACACCGGTTCGACGCCCCGTTCGGCGTGGCGCCGTTGGGCGGCACGGCGCTCGTCGCCTATGACGGAGACAGGGTGCTGGCGAGGGCGGCCCGGGACGCGAACGTGCCGTTCATCCTCAGTGCGTCCTCGCTCACCCGACTGGAAGACATCCAGCGGATCAATCCCGATGCGTGGTTCCAGACATACATCGCCGGGGACCCGGACCGCATTCGACCGATGATCGACCGGGTCGCGCGGGCCGGCTTCACGACCCTGGTCGTCACCGCCGACACGCCGGTCGCGGGCAATCGGGAGAACAATCTCCGCAGCGGGTTCAGCATGCCGATGCGCGTCACGCCGCGCACGATGATCGATTCCGCGCTGCATCCGCGCTGGCTTCTTGGCACCATCGTCCGCACCTTCGCCACCCAGGGCGTTCCGCATTTCGAGAACATGGACGCGGTCAGGGGACCGCCGATGATGTCGCAGAAATTCGTCCGCAACATGAACAACCGCGACCGTCTGACCTGGCAGCATGTCGAGGCGATACGCGATCACTGGAAAGGACGACTCGTCATCAAGGGCCTGCTGTCGGTCGACGACGTCATCCGGGCGCGCGAAATGGGCGTGGACGGCGTCATCGTGTCGAACCACGGTGGCAGGCAGCTCGACTACTCCGTCGCGCCCCTGAGGGTGCTGGCCGATATCGTCGCGGAATCGGGTGACATGACGATCATGATCGATGGCGGCATTCGCCGCGGAACCGACGTGGTGAAGGCGCTGGCGCTCGGTGCCGCGTTCGTCTTCGTCGGCCGGCCTTTCCTGTACTCGGCGGCTGTCGGCGGCGCCCGTGGCGTAACACATGCCTTTGCCCTGTTGCGCGAGGAGATCCATCGCGACATGGCCCTTCTGGGGACAAACAGGCTGGAAGAACTCACCGCCGAGATCTTGTGCAGGCGTTAGGAGGACACACATGGTCGTCAATCCGGAAAAAACAGGGAAACGCCTGCGCGTGATGAGCGGTATCGCGCTTCAGGTCGCATTCGTCCGCCACCTTGTTCCCGAGTTCGAAGCGCGCACGGGGACGGGACTCGAGATCATCTGGGAACCGACCACGGTCATCATGAAGCGGATCGACGCGGGCGAAAGGGCGGACGTCATCGTGGCCATCGACGATTCGCTGGACAGGCTGGAGGAAGAGGGTGTCATCCTGCCCGCGAGCCGGCGAAAGATCGCGGACGCGGTGCTCGGCATCGGCGTGCGGGCCGGGCGACCCCGGCCGGACATCTCGAACGTGGAACGTTTCAAGCAGGCGCTGGTCGACGCCGACGGCGTGGCTTATTCGCTGGCCGGAGCGAGCGGCATCTACTTCGCGCGTCTTGCCGAAGATCTGGGCATTGCCGCAGACATCAAGGGCGTCACGATTCCGGCCGGTCTCACGGCAGAGAAGCTCATCACGGGCGAGGCCGAACTCGCCGTCCAGCAGATCAGCGAACTCATTTCCGTCGACGGGACGGATGTCGTGGGACCGTTCCCCGACGACGTCCAGGCAACGACGCACTTTTCGGCCGCGCAGTTCAGTGAGGCTGCGAACCCCGAGGATGCCGCCGGTTTCCTTGCGTCGCTCGTCACGGAAAACGCCCACCACGCGTATTCCGAAGGTGGTCTGATGTCCCGGCTCGATCCGGCAGCATGGAGTTAGAGACATGTCCGAGAAGTCCAAGAATCTTCGCCCCCGTATCGTGCTCCTCCATGCGACGCCCGTGGCAATCGAACCGATCCGGGCCGCGTTCGACCGCGCGTGGCGCGAGGCGGAACTGGTGAACCTCCTGGACGATGCGTTGAGTTCGGACCGGACAAAGGAGCACCTGCTCACCGACGAACTCATCGAGCGATTTGTCTCGTTCGGCAAATACGGATACCGGACGGGTGCGGACGCAATACTCGTCACCTGCTCGGCGTTCGGTCCGGCCATAGAACAACTTGCCTCCGAACTGACCATCCCGGTTCTCAAGCCGAACGAGGCCATGTTCCGGTCCGCTCTTTCCGCGGGCGGAAACATAGGCATGCTGGCGACGTTCGCCCCGTCGGTCGTGACGATGGAGGATGAGTTCCACGCGTTTGCCGAGGAGGCCGGGTCGGACGCACGCCTTACCACACTGGTGGTCGACGATGCCATTGACCTGTTGCGCAAGGGCGACGCGGAAACCCACAACAGGCTGGTCGCGGAGCGGGCCCCCGAGCTTGCCGGGTGCGACGCGATCATGCTCGCCCATTTCTCGACCTCCCGCGCGGCTGACGCGGTGAGCGGGGTTGTCGATGTCCCGGTCCTGTCCGCACCGGATTCGGCGGTTGCGATGCTGAGATCGCTGATCGATTGACCGGCGGGCGTCCGGCCGGTGTCGGTCGGCCTGCCGGGAGACGATGGATGTCCGCTGCCGTGCTGCGGGGATCCGATCCCAAAGCTTTTGCCCGGCCGTTGTGAGCCGTCCCTCCCTGGATCCGGTCGTGTGGCCACGACGGTGACTTAGTCACCGACGCGTCCGGTTGCGAAGCCTACAAGGATAAAGAACCGGGCCAGGCGCGAGGTTTCGCGCCCTTGCCCGGATGCATCCCTGCCGCAACAAGGAGATGTCCACATGACCTGGGACTGGAGAATTGGAGGCGTGCTGCTCGGCATGGTGTTCTTTGCCGCCGTGCTGCTGGTCAAGCCGATCGGCGTCAGCACGCAGTTTGTCATTCTGAACGGGATCGTGGCGGATCTGGTTTCGCCGGATTTCATCACGCAGACCGGGGAGGGCCATACCTCGACGAACGCCTACATGGCCAAGTCGGGCGGCAAATATGCCGGAAACGCAGCCAACCCTCTCAACTACAGTTTCGTCTTCGTGCTGGCGATGGCCGCGGGAGCGTTCGTGTCCTCCATGCTCAAGGGCGGGATCGGCCGTGAAGAGCGCCGATTGCCCGCCATCTGGCGTGCAAATTATGGCGATACACCCTGGAAACGATATGCGGTTGCCTTCACCGGCGGGTTTGTCGTGCTCTACGGCGCGCGCCTCGCCGGTGGCTGCACTTCGGGTCACATGATGAGCGGCATGATGCAGACGTCGCTTTCCGGCTTCATCTTCGCGGCCGGCGCCTTCCTCGCCGCCGTGCCCACCGCAATGCTCATGTACAGGGAGGGCTGACACATGTCTCTCGTTCTTGCCATCGTCCTCGGTGTCGCCTTCGGTTTCGTTCTCGACCGGATCGGCGCCACGAACCCCAACGTGATCGCAGGCATGCTGACCCTGCGCCGGCTGAATCTGATGAAGACGATCCTGCTGGCCATCGGTGTCGGATCGATCCTCATGTTCGGCGGGCAGATGCTGGGCCTCGTGGACGTGGGCCACATGTCCGTGAAGGCGGCCTATGCCGGTGTTTTCATCGGCGGACTGATGCTGGGAGTCGGCTGGGCGGCCGCAGGCTACTGCCCCGGGACCGGCGTCGGCGCCGCGGCAACCGGACGGCGTGACGCGCTTGTCTACATTGCCGGCGGTCTGCTCGGGGCGGGAGCCTACATGGCGACCTATCCGTGGTGGAAAGCCTCGGGCCTGCTCGACGGCATCGCAGGAGGCAAGGTGACCCTCGGGACCGTTCCCGGGTCCGGTTACGAGGGCCTATGGGCGGTATCCGGTGACATCCTGGGCATCGTCATGGGGATCGTCTTCGTCGCCATCGCGTTTGCCTTGCCCCGGCGGCTGGCCGGCAGCTCCGGCGAAACCGGCGCGCCCGTACCGGCCGAATAGGCCGCCGCCGGTCGCGTCATCGCAGATCACGCGAAGGGGCCTGCCCCTCCGGGGCGTTTCGACTCGAAGAGGCAGGCCTTGCTTTCCCGGCACAGTCGGGGCGTCACAAGACGCCCGTATGTCCGGTTACCGTGAGGGGTCCGCGACGACCTCGCCATCTTCCTTGCGAAAACCGGCGACAGGATCGTCGAGCAGGTCGAGGACAAGTTCGGACGGCCGGCAGAGCCGGATACCCTTCGGCGAAACCACGATGGGCCGGTTGACCAGGACCGGATGCTGCAGCATGGCCTCGAGGATGGTTTCTTCCTCGACCTCCGGACCGGTCAACCCCAGATCCTCGGCCGGCGACTTGCCGATCCTCAGGGCGGTCCGCGGCGTCAGCCCGGCACCGGCGAAAAGGGCGAGCAACTGCGGCTTCGTCCAGCCTTCCCCCAGATAGTCGATCACGACCGGCTCTTCGCCGGACGCCCGGATCATTTCGAGCGTGTTCCGGGAGGTGCCGCAGTCAGGGTTGTGATGGATCACGACGGTCATGACGTTCCGGTCTCCGGTTGCAGGTTCCGGCCCCAAGGGTGCGGGATGATCTAGGTGCGCGCCAACCGCGTTTCGTACCAGCCCCGGCTCCGGTTCACGACACCCACGAGCGCCAGCATCACCGGTACCTCGATCAACACGCCGACCACGGTTGCGAGGGCGGCGCCCGATTCGATGCCGAAGAGGCTGATCGCGGTGGCGACCGCCAGTTCGAAGAAATTGCTCGCGCCGATCAGGGCCGACGGCCCGGCGATGCAGTGGGCTTCTCCCAGAACGCGGTTGAGCCAGTAGGCGAATGCGAAAATGAAGACCGTCTGCATGAAGATGGGGACCGCGAGCAGGCCGATGATGGCGGGCTGCTCGAGGATCTGGCTGCCCTGGAAGGCAAACAGGAGCACGACCGTGAGCAGCAGGGCGGAAATGGAGAACGGCTGGACAGCGTGGGTGAACGCCGCAAGGCGGCTGCCGTCGCCGCCATTGAGCAGCGATCTCAGCACCTGTGCGATGATCACCGGAACGACGATGAACAGCACGACGGAAATGAGCAGGGTCTCCCACGGCACCGTTATGGCGGAGACGCCGAGCAGCAGGGCGACGATCGGTGCGAAGAGCACGATCATGACCGCGTCGTTCAGCGCGACCTGACTCAGGGTGAAAGCCGGATCTCCGCGGGTCAGGTTGCTCCAGACGAAAACCATCGCCGTGCAGGGCGCGGCGCCGAGCAGGATGAGGCCGGCGATGTAGCTGTCGATCTGTTCGGCGGGCAGGAGCGGGCGGAAAAGCCAGCCCAGGAAGAGCCACCCGAACACGGCCATCGTGAAGGGCTTGATCGCCCAGTTCGCGATCAGCGTCACGCTGATGCCGCGCCAGTGATTGCCAACCTGGCGCATGGCGGCAAAGTCGATCTTCATGAGCATCGGGATGATCATCAGCCAGATGAGCACGGCGACCGGCAGGTTGACCTTGGCGACCTCGAGGGCGGCAAGGGCGTTGAAGAGGCCCGGGAACAGTTTCCCCAGAATAATGCCGGCAAATATGCACAGGGCGACCCAAAGGGTCAGCCACTTCTCGAAGAAGCTGATGCCGGAAGCTGAGGATTCGATCTGGTCGGTTGCGGTCATTTTCGTGCCTGTCGGATGTAGGTGGAGCAGCAAGGGGAAATGCCCGGCAGGGTTCTGCCAGGGGTGTTCCGGGTGAGGTTGTGCCCGTGGCGGGCATCGGATGCGGTTGGATTTGTTCCGGCGGTGTTCTTCATGGGTGTCTCAGCACTCGCAGACGATCGACTCGAGAACCTGGTTGCAGAGGTCCGGTTGTCCGCCGCAGCAGTCCTCCATGAGGAAACCGAGCAGACCGCGAATGCCCTCGAGATCGGCGAAGTAGCGGATGGAACGACCCTCGCGTTCGTTGCGGACAAGGCCGGCGCGCAGGAGGATGTTCAGGTTTGTCGACATCGTGTTCTGGCGAACGTCAAGCGCCTCGCCGATCTCGCCGGCATGCATGCCCGCGGTGCCTGCCCTGATCAGCAGGCGCAGGACTTCGAGCCGGGTTTGCTGGCTGAGCGCGGAAAACGCGAATATGGCCTGACGTGAATCCATATATCATGATTATTTGATATAAACATCGAACGCAAGGCGAAAACTCCGTGTTTCGGAGAGAGGCAAAAAAAACGGCCGCGCACACTGCGCGGCCGTCTTGTGTCCTGGAAAGCCTGAACCGTCAGCCGGCGGCATCCTCGAGTTCGCGGGCGGTCCGCAGGTCCTCGCGGACGCACGAGAGCTGCTTGCTCAGGGTCGCGGCCAGTTCGGAACCGGGCGCGGTTTCTCCAAGCGCTTCTTCGTACTGTTCGATCAGGGCGGTTTCGCCGCGCTCGATTTCCGCCAGAACCTTCTCGTTGTCGTCCGACATCACGGTCGACTTTAGGTCGAGGAAGACGCGATGGGCCGATGCCAGAAGCGAGCCGTCATCGTCCGCCTTGATGCCCTGCTGCTCGAGTTTGCCGCGAAGCTCCGCCGCGAACTCCCGACGCATCCGGGCCCGTTTGGAGAAGACGTTCTTCAAGGCACCCGACTTGCCGGACTCGGCCGATTGCTCGTAGCCGTCGGCGCTGTCGACGATGCGCGTGAGAAGCTTGGACAATGTCTGATTGTCTTGCATGGATTTGATCCTCTGTTCCGTTAGGCGCGTTGTCAGGACCGGTTGTCGGCGGGGCCGTCCTGTTCCGGAGGCGTCACTTCGAGACCGGGCACCGTGATTTCCTTCTGTTCCACCTTTACTTCGGGAACCGGGACGGTCGCCTTCTCTTCCGTGATCTTCACCTCGCCGGTCTCGACGTTGAATGCCGGGGCCTGGCCACCTTCAACCTTCACGTCCACGTCAGGGAGGCGCGCCTCCTGGGTCTGGTCGACGTCGATCATGTAGAATCCGACCGCGACGACGGCGATGGCCGCGAGTCCCGCGAAGGCAATTCCGAGTGTCTTGTTCATGTGCGTTCTCCTGCTTCAATCCGATGCGATGCCAACACGCAAGCCCTGCTTTTGGTTCCACAGGATTCGCCGCACGCGGTGTCTGCAGGTCAGAGTCGGCGGTCGCGACTCGGGCCGCGCTTCCGATGAAGACCATCGGTGCGGCAATTCACGGTGTCGTGATAAGGCACTGAAATACAGGGAAAAATAGCCTATCCCCGAGCATTCGGGGGAGGCGCGATCACTGGACTGCTCAGCGGATCCTGATCTGGTGGCGGCCCAGGTCGGAAACCGTTCTGCAGCCCATAAGGCGCATGCCGCGTTCGATCTCGGCGCGCATCAGACCGAGCGCCCGCTCCACACCGGGCTGACCGGCGGCCGCGAGAGGATAGAGGTAGAAACGGCCGCCTCCGACCGCCTTCGCGCCGAGGGCGAGTGCCTTCAGGACATGCGTGCCGCGCTGTATGCCGCTGTCCATGATGACGTCGATCCGGTCCCCGACCGCGTCCACGATCTCCGCCAGCTGGTCGAACGAACTGCGCGAGCCGTCCAGCTGGCGTCCGCCGTGATTGGAAATGATGATGCCGGTGCAGCCTATGTCGATCGCGCGTTTCGCGTCCTCGACCGACATGATGCCTTTCAGGCAGAACTGCCCGTCCCAGAGTTTCACCATTTCGGCGACGTCGTCCCAGTTCATGCTCGGGTCGAGCATCTCGGTGAAATAGCTGCCGATGGACTTGGCGCCGCCGCTCATGTCGACGTGATCGTCGAGTTGCGGCAGCCTGAACCCTTCGTGGGTCATGTAGTTGATCGCCCACATGGGCTTGAGCATGAACTGGAGGATGCCGCCGGCGGTCAGCCGCAGGGGAATCGAGAACCCGGTCCGCAGATCGCGTTCGCGATTGCCGCCGGTGATGCTGTCGACGGTCAGCATGAGAACGTTCACGCCGGCGTCCCTTGCCCTCTCGAGCATGACCTTGTTCAGGCCCTTGTCCTTGTGAAAGTAGAACTGATAGGCCTGCGGCGTATCGTGTTTCGCGCGCACCTCCTCGAGGCTGACGGTTCCGAGAGACGACACGCCGAACATGGTGCCGAACCGCGCGGCGGCGGCCGCGACGGCCCGTTCGCCGTCATGGTGGAACAGTCTCTGAAGCGCGGTCGGGGAGCAGTAGATGGGCATGTCCAGCTTCTGGCCCATCACCGTCACCGACATGTCGATCTCCTCCACGCCGGCGAGCACGCTGGGCACCAGGTCGACATCGTCGAACGCGGCGGTGTTCCGCCGGTAGGTCACCTCGTCATCCGCGGCGCCGTCGATGTAGTTGAAGATCGGGCCCGGCAGTCGCCTCCGGGCGAGTTCCCGGAAGTCATGGAAATTGTGGCACTGGTCGAGTCGCATCGGTCGCATGTTCCGGTCGCAGTCAATTGATCCTGTTAGCCTGTTCTACTCTGCCGGAGCCCGTTCGCGAAACCGTCGTGGCCACCCATTCCGCAGGGTGGAGGCAGGTCACTGCGGGCCGGACAGCTTCATCATGACGATGCCGACGAGGATCAGGGACGCGGCGGACAATCTCATCGGCGTGAGCGCTTCGCCGAGAAGCACGATCCCGACCGCAAAGGCGCCCAGTGCCCCGATGCCCGTCCAGATCGTGTAGGCGGTTCCCAGCGGCAGCGTCTTCATGGAGACCGACAGCAGTGCGAAACTCGCGACGATCGCGACGAGTGTCACGGCGGCGGGGCCCGCGCGGGTGAAACCGTCCGACTGCTTCATCGAGAACGCCCAGACGATCTCCAGAAGACCGGCAAGAAAAAGACAGATCCAGGCCACAGCACAACCTTCCAAAAGGGCCGGGCCGTCCCGGATTGCAAGTGATCGGAGCGGGGTCGTCCCCGTTCTCCGGCGAGGGGCCGCACACCCCTTCTCGCAGCAGGCGGGGAGAATATGGTCGTCCGGTCCCGTGATCAACACGCATGCGGCATCTGCTGCCCCCTTGACCGTGATTTTCGGTGCAAAGGCCGGTGGGGCATAGGAAAAACCTGTGCAACCCCGAGCATTCCGCCGGCCCGGATTCACTGGTTTCGCGAGGCGCGCTGTGAGAGACATTTCCGACCATCGACCGGCAGCGGCGTGCCCGACAGCGCATGCCGGCGGGTCACTCGAGGGGCGAAAGAACAGGCAATTGCGAGAGACCGGTGTGGCTGAAATGACGGAGGAGCGGCTTCGGACCTGGGTCGGAAGAACCGAGGACGCGCAGGATGACCTGACACGCGAACAGGCTCTTCGCATGGCCGCCCTGCTCGATCGGCCCGAGGGTCCCCGCGAAGGGGACGAGCTTCCGCCGCTCTGGCACTGGGCCTATTTCGCACCTCATGCCCGGCAATCCCTGATCGACACCGACGGTCATCCGGTACGCGGGGACTTCCTGCCCCCGGTGCACCTGCCGCGTCGCATGTGGGCAGGCAGCAGGGTCAGGTTCGTCGCGCCGTTGCACATCGGACAGGCGGTGACGCGGCGCAGCGAGATCCTTTCCGTCGAACCGAAGCAGGGCAGGCAGGGCAAACTCGTCTTCGTGACCGTGCGCCACGTGCTTTCCAACGAAGCAGGCGTGGCGGTGGACGAGGAACAGGACATCGTCTACCGGGAGCCTCCCTCCGCTCCCGTCACGCTGCCCGAGCCGCAGGAAGGACGTTCCGACGGGCAATGGCGGGAGAGCTTCCATCCCGACACGGTGACCCTTTTCCGTTATTCGGCGCTGACCTACAACGCGCACCGCATCCACTACGATCTTCCCTATGCGATGAACGTCGAATCCTATCCGGGCCTCGTCGTGCAGGGGCCGATGACGGCGACGCTCCTGCTCGACGCCTGCCTGCGCAGGACCGGTGGGCGTCCGTCGACGTTCAGTTTCCGGGGGCGTTCGCCGCTGTTCGGCGACAGGACATTCGATATCTGCGGACGGGCGGGTGACGCCCCGGGCGGGCACGAGATCTGGGCGGAAGGTCCCGGTGGTTATACCGCCATGACCGCCCGGGCCACGGTCGAGACGGCATGACGGATCGCCGATGCCGATAGACATAGACCGACTGATGCGTTTCGAGATCCCCGTCGGGCGGCAACGTCTGACGGCAAACGCCATCGCCCTTTACGCGCTCTCCGTCGGGATGGGTCGCGACCCGCTCGACCTTGCCCAGTTGGCCTATGTCGATCCCCTGCAAGGCCCCACGGTCATGCCGTCGATGGTTCTCGTCATGGCCCATCCCGGTTTCTGGATGTCGGATCCTGCATCGGGCATCGATCCCAGGGCTGTCCTCCATGCCTCGCAGAGCTTCCGGATCACGGGCGACCTGCCCGTATCGGGAGAGGTGGAAAGCCGCACGCAGGTCACGGAAGTCGTCGACAAGGGCGAAGGTAAACCTGGTCTCGTCATGACGGAAACCCGGTTGCGGGACGGGGAGGGACGTGAGTTCGCCAGTCTCGACAGGGTCACCTTCGTGCGGGGTGGCGGTGGTTTCGGTGGTTCTGCATCGACGTCGCGACAGCGGCGAGAAAGCCCCGCAACACCGCCGGACCATATGCTCGACCTGGAGACCGATCCGTCCCAGGCGCTCGTCTACCGGTTGAACGGCGATCTGAACCCGCTGCACAGCGATCCCGAAATTGCCGCGAAGGCGGGGTTCCGGGCGCCCATCCTGCACGGGCTCTGCACGATGGGGGTCGTCACGCATGCGCTGCTTGCCGCACGCGCGGATTATCGCGCTGACAGGCTTCGCGCCATGGAACTCAGGTTCGCGGCACCCGTCTATCCGGGCGAGACCATCCGGACGGAAATCTGGGACGACGGCAGGTTTAGGGCCCTCGTGCCGGGACGCGAAACGGTCGTGGTGGAGGACGGCTTCGCCGAAGTCGAAGCCGCAGCGTGATGAGGTGTGGAGCAAACAATGATTGATCCCGATATCCGCGAGTCGATGCATCTCGTTCGCGAAAGCGCACGCGGGATCGTCACGCCGGGCGACCTGCGCCGTGTGCGCGACCTGCGCTATGCGCACCCCGGTTTCGATCGCGCGACATGGCGTGAAATGTGCGACATGGGATGGCTTACGCTGCGTCTGCCGGACGAGTCCGACGGCACGATGCAGAGCATGCTCCTTTATTGCGCGCTGGCAGAGGAGTTCGGCCGTGGTCTTCTGCCCGAACCGCTGGTGCCGGCAACGCTCGCCGCGGCCCTGATGCCGCGGGACGCGCTCGCCCGGCACCTGAGCGGCGAGGCACTGGTCATGCCCGCGTGGCAGGACAGTCGTGGCGCACTGGCGCCCGAACACCCCCTCGACATTGGCGCGGACGGCCTGAATGCGGTCAAGCTTCACGTTCCCTTCGCTGCCGGGGCGGATGCGTTTCTCGTCATCGGAAGCACGGGTGCGGCGTTGGTCGAGGCCGGTGCGGACGGTGTCGGTCTCAGTTCCGCCCAGCTGCAGGATGGCGGAAACTTCGCCAGGGTGGTCTTCGACGGGGCTGTGGCGGAAAGGGTCGACATCGATCCGAAGCCGGCCTTTGCCGAAGCCGCGCTTGCCACGGCAGCCTATCTGCTGGGCGTGGTCGATGCCTCTCTGGAGATGACGGTCGAGTACCTCAAGACGAGGGTCCAGTTCGGCCGGCAGATCGGCAGTTTCCAGGTGCTTCAGCACATGGCCGTCGATCTCAAGCTGGAGGCGTCGCTGACGCGGGCGTCGATCGAGGACGCGGCCCTTCGCTGGGACCGCACCCCGGCCACGGCGGATGCGTACGCCGCCATCTCGCGAGCCTATGCACGCGCCTCCCGTGCGGCGATGTCCGTCACGCGGAACTGCATCCAGTTGCACGGCGGGATCGGGTTCACCGACGAACACGACATCAGCCTCTATCTGCGCAAGTCGATGGTGATCGCCAACCAGTTCGGCAGCGCATCGGAACACGCCGCGCACTACGCGGCCCTGCGCCCAATCCAACGGGAGACCCGCGCGTGACATTCGACGAGTTCAAGGCCGACTACAACGCGCTCGACGACGAGGCGTTCCGCGAGCTGGTCAGGCGGTTTCTCGCCGAACATCATCCGCCCGAACTGCGCCATCCCGCCAAGCGGCTGCGCTGGGAGGAGGCGCGACCGTGGTACACCATCCTGTCGCAGGCCGGCTGGCTGGCCCCGGCGTGGCCGCGCGAACATGGAGGCATGGGGCTCGACGCCTCGAAGCACCTGATCTACCTCGAGGAATTCGAGGTCTTCGGGGCTGCGCGCACGCCCGACCACGGCATCATGCTGCTCGGCCCGCTGCTCATCAATTTCGGCTCGGACGAACAGAAATCCCGTTTTCTCCCGCGCATCCTGTCGGGAGACGACATCTGGTGCCAGGGCTACTCGGAACCGAACGCAGGGTCGGATCTCGCGGCATTGCGCACCGAAGCGGTGCTCGACGGCGACGAATGGGTCGTGAACGGCCAGAAGATCTGGACGACCCTCGCCGGGGATGCGGACTGGATCTTCTGCCTGGTGAGAACCGACAAGAGCGGAAAGAAGCAGGACGGGATCAGTTTCCTGCTGATTCCCATGGATACCGACGGCATCACGATCAAGCCCATCGTCAATCTCGAGAGGGACGACGAATTCTCGGAGGTCTTCTTCGATGACGTGCGCGTGCCGAGGGACAACATCGTCGGCGAGGTCAACAAGGGCTGGTCCATGGCCAAGGCCCTGCTCGGTTTCGAGCGCATTTTCCTCGGCTCCCCGAGGCAGGCGGCGAATGCCCTGGCCAAACTGCGCCGCCTGGGGGAGTTCTACGGACTGATGGAGAAACCCGAGTTCGTGGAGCGCATCACCGGGTTCCGGATGGAACTCGACGACCACCAGTGTCTTTTCAGCCAGGTCGCCGACAAGCTTCGCCAGGGCCAGACGCTCGGAGCTGAAGTGTCGTTCCTCAAGCTCAACCAGTCGAGCCTCTATCAGCGCATCACCGAGTACGGGCTGGAAATCATGGCCGAGGATGCGGCCCTGCTGCACCCCATGGACGGCAATCGGGACCTCGCGATGACAAGCCAGTTTCTCAACTCGCGCGCGGCCACGATCTACGGCGGTACGTCGCAGGTGCAGAAGAACATCCTGGCGAAGGCGCTGCTCGGGCTCCCCGACGAAAAGCAAGGACAGAAAAGATGACGAAACTTCTCGAAGGCAAGGTCGCGCTGGTCACGGGCTCGGGCGGCGGCATAGGCCGGGCCATCGTCACCGCCATGGCCCGGGCGGGCGCCGCGGTGGTCATCAATGACATCGGGGTTTCGCTCTCCGGGTCCGGCGGCAGTGCCGGCCCGGCCGACGAAACGAAAGCGGACATCGAAGCTTTCGGCGGCAAGGCCGTCATCAGCCGCGAGTCGGTTTCGGACTGGGAGGCGGCCCAGCGCATGGTCCAGACGGCCGTGGACAGCTTCGGCCGGCTCGACATCGTGGTGAACAACGCCGGCATTCTCCGGGATGCGTTCTTCCACAAGATGAGCCCCGAAGACTGGCTGGACGTCGTCAACGTCCATCTCAACGGAACGTTCTTCGTGAGCCGGGCCGCGGCGGAAGTCTTCCGCGCCCAGCATTCCGGCGCTTTCGTGCACATGACATCGACGTCCGGCCTAGTTGGCAATCTCGGACAGGCGAACTACTCCGCGGCCAAGATGGGCATTGTCGGGCTGTCCAAGACCATTGCGCTCGACATGCAGCGCTACGGCGTCCGGTCGAACTGCATAGCGCCTTTCGCCTGGGGACGGATGACGAGCAACATCCCGACGTCGACGCCGGACCAGGCGGCGCGGGTGGAGAACCTGAAACAGATCACGCCGGAAAAGAACGCGCCGCTGGCGGTGTACCTTGCCTCGGACGAAGCCGGGGACGTCAACGGACAGGTGTTCGCAGTGCGCAAGAACGAGATCATGCTCATGGGCCAGAGCCGCCCCCTGCGGTCGGTCCATTCCGCGGATGACTGGACGCCCGAGACGGTGCGCGACCGCGCCATACCCGCTTTGAAGGCGGGTTTTTACCCGCTGGATCGCAGCCAGGACGTGTTCACCTGGGATCCGTTCTAGGGCCCGGCCTATCCGCCCGTACCGGAACACGAAGACAGGAGAAGACCAATGCGCCGTGCAGCCATCGTCAGTCCCATGCGGACGCCAGTGGGATCTTTCGGCGGGTCGCTGCGCCCGGTCTCCGTCGAGAAACTCGGCGGCATCGTCGCGAATGCCGTGATCGGGAAAGCCGGTCTGGATCCCGCGCTGATCGAGGACGTGGTCTTCGCGCAGTCCTACGCCAATTCGGAAACGCCCTGCGTCGGGCGCTGGATCGCGCTGGACGCCGGCCTGCCGGTGGAAACCCCCGGCCTGCAGACCGACCGCCGCTGCGGCGGCGGCCTCCAGGCCATCGTCACGGCCGCGATGATGGTCCAGACCGGTGCCTGCGACGCGGTACTTGCGGGCGGCGTGGAGAGCATGTCGAACATCGAGCACTACACGACCGACCTGCGCTGGGGGAAACGTTCCGGGAGCACCAACCTCTACGATCGTCTTGACCGGGGACGGGAGCGCTCCCAGCCGGTCCACAGGTTCGGCTACATATCCGGCATGATCGAAACGGCGGAGAACCTTGCCTCTGACTACGGCATCACCCGGGAAGAAGCTGACGCCTATGCCGCGGAAAGCCAGCGGCGCGCGGCCGCGGCCTGGGACGAGGGGCGGTTCGACGACGAGGTCGTCCCGGTTCCCGTCCCGCAGCGCAAGGGCGGGGAGATCATGTTCGAGCGCGACGAGGGTATCCGGCCGGACACCACGGTCGAGAAGCTCTCCAGCCTGCGCGTGATTGCGAAGGACGGGACGGTGACGGCCGGCAATGCCGCCCAGCAGAACGACGCGGCGGCCGCCTGCCTTGTCGTGGCGGAAGACCGGCTGGGAGATTTCGGCCTGACGCCGGACGCATTTCTGTCCGGCTGGGCCGCGGTCGGTTGCGACCCGTCGAGAATGGGAATCGGACCGGTTCCGGCCATCGCCAAGGTGCTGAAAAAGACCGGCCTTTCGATGGAGGACATGGACCTTGTCGAGATCAACGAGGCCTTTGCCGTCCAGGTCCTGGCCTGCCTGCGGGAGATGGACTGGGACCGGCGGGAGATCCTGAACGTCAACGGATCCGGAATTTCGCTCGGTCACCCGATCGGGGCCACCGGCGTGCGCATCATGACGACCCTCCTGCACGAATTGAAGCGCCGGGGCGGCCGCTACGGTCTCGAAAGCATGTGCATCGGCGGTGGCCAGGGCATGGCGGCCGTGTTCGAGCGGGCCTGACGCGCCCGTCATGGCGCAGGCCGTCGATCTATCGCGCTTCGTCAGGGCCGGCGATACGATCATGTGGGGCCAGTCCCACGCCGAGCCCCGCCATCTCGTCAAGACGCTGATCGCGCAACGCCACGAGATCGGCCGCACGAAGCTGTTCCTCGGCATCGGCCTCTATGGCGATCTCGGGCCCGAACATGCCGATGCCTTCGACTTCCTGTCCTACTGCGGGAGCGGAACCAACCGGAAGCTGGTCGACGGCGGCGTGCTCGACATCCTGCCGTCGCCCTACTCGTCATTGCCGCGACTTCTTTCGCGAGGCGAGCATGGTGTCGACGTGCTCATGCTGCAGGTCTCGCCGCCGGACGGACAGGGGCGCCATTCCCTGGGCATGGCGCGCGAGTACCTGCTCGAAGCCGTCGCCTCGGCGAGGGCGGTGATCGGGGAGGTCCACCCGGACGTTCCATGGACCCATAGCGGCCCTTATCTCACGGAGAAGGATTTCACGGCGCTGGTCGACTCCGACGAACCCCTCGCGGAGAGCGGCGCATCGAAGATAGGCGACGTGGAAACCGCGATCGGCCGCAATGTCGCGGCGCTGATCGAGGACGGGGCGACCCTGCAGGTGGGGATCGGCAGCATACCGGACGCCGTGCTCGCCCAGCTTCACGACCGGCGTGACCTGGGTGTTCACTCCGGCGGAATAGGCGAGGGGATCGCCGCGTTGTGCGAAGCCGGCGTCATCACCAACGCCCGGAAGGCCGTCGACCGGGGAAAGACCGTGACGGGATCACTGATCGGCGGCAAGCGTCTGCGGGCCTATGCGCACGCCAATCCGGCGCTCGAAATGCGTGGTGCGGAATACACCCACGCCCCCGGCGTGCTCGGGCAGCTCGACCGTCTCGTCGCCCTGAATTCGGCGATCGAGGTCGATCTCACCGGGCAGGTCAACAGCGAGCTGGCCGGAGGGCGTTACGTGGGGGCCGTGGGCGGCATACTGGATTTCCTGCGGGCCGCCGGGGCCAGCGAGGGCGGCAGGCCGATCGTCGCGTTGCCGTCGACAAGTCGCGGGAGAAGCCGGATCGTGGCGCGTCTCGACGGACCCGTGACGGTGCCGCGCAGCGATCCCCTGATCGTCGTGACGGAATACGGGGCGGCGGATCTGCGCGGCAAGTCGCTTTCGGATCGGGCGCGAAGCCTGATCGCCATCGCCCATCCGGATCATCGAGAGACCCTCGAGCGAGATCTTCGCGGCGGGTAGGCCGGACACTTCCCAAGGCCGGAAGCCCGCCAGACCAGGCGCCCGGCGAGCTTCCGTCGGGAGGAAGCGGCGAGATACGCTCTAGAACGACTTGGGAAATCCGAGGACGTGCTCGGCGACGTAGCTGAGGATCAGGTTGGTGGAAATCGGAGCAACCTGATAGAGGCGCGTTTCGCGGAACTTGCGCTCCACGTCGTATTCGCAGGCGAACCCGAAACCGCCATGGAACTGTATGCACGAGTTCGCGGCTTCCCAGGAGGCCTTGGCCGCCAGGTATTTCGCCATGTTGGCCTGTGCACCGCAGGGCTGCTGCGCGTCATAGAGGCGACAGGCCTCGAAACGCATGAGATTGGCGGCCTCGACCTCCACGAAATCGCTGGCGATGGGAAACTGGACGCCCTGGTTGCGGCCGATCGGGTTGCCGAACACCACGCGGTCCTTGGTGTACTCCGAGACCTTGTCGATGAACCAGTAACCGTCACCGATGCACTCCGCAGCGATGAGCACCCGTTCCGCGTTGAGACCGGTGAGGATGTACTTGAAGCCCTTGCCTTCCTCGCCGATGAGGTTCTCTTCCGGAATCTCCAGGTTGTCGAAGAACAGCTCGTTCGTCTCGTGGTTGACCATGTTGCGGATGGGCTGCACCGTCAGGCCGTTCCCGGTCGCTTCCTTGAGGTCGACGATGAAGATGGACATGCCTTCCGACGGCTTGGCCACCTGGTCGATCGGCGTGGTCCGCGCAAGCAGGATCATCAGGTCGGAATGCTGGATGCGCGAGATCCATACCTTCTGCCCGTTGATGACGTAGCGGTCGCCCTTCTTGACCGCGGTGGTCTTGATCTTGGTCGTGTCCGTGCCGGTGGTCGGTTCCGTCACGCCCATCGACTGGAGACGAAGCTCGCCGGCGGCAATCCCCGGCAGGTACTTCTTGCGCTGGGCGTCCGAGCCGTGACGGATCAGCGTCGTCATGTTGTACATCTGGCCGTGGCAGGCTCCTGAATTGGCACCCGATCGGTTGATCTCCTCCATGATGATCGAGGCCTCCGTCAGGCCAAGGCCGGATCCGCCGTACTCCTCCGGGACAAGGGCCGCCAGCCAGCCGGCGGATGTCAGCGCATCGACGAACTCCTCCGGATAGCCCCGGGCCTCGTCGATCTTCTGGTGATATTCGGGCGGGAATTCCGCGCAGAGCTGACGCAGGGCCTCGCGGAGCTCAGGGTGCTCCGATTGCCCGACATACTGAAAGCTCATGCGATCCTCCTGTGATTGAAACCGTGTTGCGCCTGGCGCTGCTGGTGTGATCTTTCCCATCCGCCGCGACACGGACATTCCGTGCCGCGGTGCGTGAACGACAGGGTCCCGCCGATGCCTCAGGCCTGCGGCGCTTTGGTGATGCCTCTCAGACAGGTGTCCGTTATGAGGTCGGCGACCTCGGTGATGTCCATCTGGTCCGGCCGATGCCAGTCGGATATCCGGTTGAGGCCGGTAAGCAGGTACGGAACGAAGATCGCGAGATCGAGGGTCTCGTCGATCGCGCCGGATGCCTTCCCCGACTCGAGAAAGGAAATCCAGAAATCCGCGTATTTCTTCCGGGCCACCCGTGCGCGCCTCTTGATGATCGGCGGCAGGTGTTCATAGACCTGCATGAACGGAATCGACTGGTCGGCCTTGCATACGGCGTGGGTGTGGATAGCAGTGCGCAGCTTTTCCTCGAAACTCGCCGTGGGCGGCAGCGCGTTCACGCGCTTGACGACTTCCTCGAGCAGCATCGTCACGCCGACGTTCATGATCTCGAGCAGAATGTCGTCCTTGGAATCGAAATGGTGGTAGAGGCTGCCCGCCTTCATCTGGATCTTCTTGGAGATCGAACGCATGGTGCAGGCGTAATAGCCTTCCGAAGCGATCAGTCTGGCCGCGCTGTAGAGTATTTCATCCCGCGTAGCACGGTCCCCCGTGTTCGGCGCCGCCTTCGGCTCCATTGTGTCCGTTTTCCTCTGCATGGGCTTTTACGGTCTCTCGAACAGGGACGCCTCGGGAGAATCAGTCTTCGGGACTCGCGTCGATCCAGTCCTGCCGCGGCGGCGTGAACAGATCATACTCCACCGTATCCTCCAACGCTTCCACGCCGTGAGGCATGTTGGACGGGATGAGGATCACCTCGCCGGCGCGGACGGTGATGTCCCGTTCGCCATTCTCGCCGAGGAAGAACCTGAGACAGCCCTCCACTACATGGGTGAACTGCTCGTGCTCATGATGGTGGGTGCCGACGGTCGCGCCCTTCGCGAATTCGACCCGGCCGAGCATCGCCTTTTCGCTGGTGATGAAACTGCGGGAGATGTCGGACTGAAACTGTTCTACGGGCCTGTCTTTCCAGGAAAAAAGTGCGGCGTCTTGTGACATTCTGCGGCTCCTCGCTGGCAGTCTCGGGGTCGGGTCTGACGTTAGTTCGTGTCTTCCATTGCTACAATAAAACCGGCTCCGCAACTTCCGGCGCTCAGACCATAGCAAGTCCCTATGGGGCAGGCAGCCCTTTGTCAGAGCGGGTTGCTTTCCACCCGCTCCCGCCCGATGAATGGCGCGGTTGAAATTTCTGGTGTCCGTCCGTCATGGGCGGAGAACCAAGGCGCAAAAAGCGTCGACAGCCGGGAGGAAAACGTATGACGGGTGGCGTGCTCTCGCATGTGCGGGTGCTGGATTTCGGACGGTACATTGCCGGCCCGTACTGCGCCGCTCTGCTCGCGGATCTCGGTGCCGAAGTGATCCGGATCGAAAAGCCGGGTGCAAATGACGACCGTTACGTCATGCCGGTCACGAGCGAGGGTGAAGGTGCTCTCCATATCCAGGTCAACCGCAACAAGAAGAGCCTGGCGCTCGACCTCTCCGCCGAAGGATCCCGCGAGATCATCAGTCGTCTGATCGAAACCTCGGACGTCGTCATCGCAAACCTGCCGCCCGCTGCCCGGGCGAAGCTCGGCCTCGACTACGAAACACTCTCCGGCATCAAGCCGGATATCATCCTGTGCACGGTGTCGGCTTTCGGAACCAGGGGCGCGGACGCCAACACGATTGGTTTCGACGGGACCGGGCAGGCGCTCAGCGGCGCCATGTACCTCACCGGTGTCGAGGGGCAGCCCTACCGTTCCGCCGTGTCCTACGTCGACTACGGCACCGCCATGGCGTTGGCCATGGGCACGCTTGCCGCGCTTATGCGCAAGGGCCAGACCGGCAAGGGCGAACATGTCGAGGCGTCGCTTCTCAACACCGCACTGACGACGACGAACACGATGCTCATCGAAGAGGCGACGGGCGCACGCAGCCGCAAGCCCGTCGGGAACCGCACACCGATCGCGGCGCCTTCGGACACGTTCCCCACCGCCGACGGCTGGATTCTCGTCCAGGTGATCGGCCAGGTCATGTTCGAGCGCTGGATCGATCTTGTCGGCGCCGACGACCTGAGGGGCGACCCGCGGTTCGCCGACGACATGGCGCGCGGCGACCACGGGGAATTTCTCAGTGAGCGGATGAGCACATGGACGCGCCAGTACTCCACCGACGAATGCCTCGAGAAGCTCAAGGCTGCACGGGTGCCCGGATGCAAGGTTCTCAGCCCGGGTGAGGCGTTGCAGCACCCCCAGGTTGTGGATGGCGGATTTCTGGAGTGGATTCCCTGCCCCGGACTGGACCAGAACGTACCGGTTGCGAACGCGCTGTTCAGCTTCGCAAGCGAGCCTGCGCAAGCTCCGGCCCCCGCGCCGCAGCTGGGCGCGGACACCGGAGCGCTCCTGGCATCACTCGGATACAGCCCGGATCAGATTGACCGGATGACGGAAACGGGACTCGTGGCGGGCCCCCGGAACTCCGCATCCGAACCAGCGCCTAATGAGGGCGTAAGCGCTGGATAAGACCCTCGCCCGAAACTCAAGGAGAGACACATGAAGAACAAGGCAAGCTGGGTTCTGTCGCTCGGCCTTACGCTTGGGGTGATGGCGTCGCCGGTCGCGGCGCAGGAGACCATCAAGCTCGGCATATCGGCGCCGATGTCCGGCGCCGCGGCGATCTGGGGTACGCAGTCCGAATGGATGTGCAATCGCGCCGTCAGCGAGATCAAGGAACAGGGCGGCGTCAAGGTTGGGGACGTGACCTACAACTTCGAATGCATCGTCTACGACAACAAGTACAACGCGGCGGACGGCGCCAAAGTCGCACAGACGCTGATCAACCGCGACCAGGTCAAGTTCATCAGCCATTCGATCGGCACCGCCCCGGTGCGTGCGCTGCAGTCGATCAGCGAGCGCAAGGGCGTCATCATGTTCACGGTCGCATGGGGCATCTCTCTCAAGGGTCCGAAGTTCCCGCTGACCTTCACGCAGATGAACACGCCGTTCGAACTCTTCGCGCCGCTGCTGCGCTACGTGAAGGACCAGAATCCCGACGTCAAGTCGGTGGTGCTTCTGAACCCGAACGACGCCAGCGGCCAGGAACTCGAGCCGGTCAACCGGAAGGTCTGGACCGACCTGGGCGTCGAGGTGCTGACGAGCGACTGGTACGAACGCGGCACCACGGAATTCCAGCCGATCGCGGCGAAGCTGGCCTCCCTCAAGCCGGACGCGATCGACCTCGGCGGAACGCCTCCCGGCGTGGCCGGCTCGATCTTCAAGGAGCTCGAACTGCTGGGCTGGAAGGGCGTCAAGGTCAACCTGACCGGCACGACGGCCGAAGCGGTCGTCGCCACGGGCGGTGAAGCCGCCAACGGTGTCTACATGGGCGCGGCCGTCCCCTCCGAAGGTCCGTCTGTCACGGATTCCCAGAAGGCGCTCAACGCCGCGCTTCTCGAAGCCACCGGCGAGCCGGTCAACGCGGTGATCATGGGCGCATACGACGCTCCGTTCGCCCTGAAGGCGGCCATGGAAAAAGCCCAGAGCACCGATCCGAAGGTGGTAGCCAAGACCATCCCGACGATTGTATTCAAGTCGTTCTACGGCGACGCGGCCTATGGCGGCGAAGCAACCTACGGTTCGCCGCAGCAGATGCTCATTCCCGTCATCGTCACCCAGATCCAGGACGGAAAACTGGTTGAGCAGAGCCGCCTCATCCCGGAGGAACTCAAGCAGCGTCTTGGTTCCAACTGATACCGACGAAAGATCCCGAGGAAAACACCATGCAAACCGCAATCCAGCTCACCGCGGTCGCTCTCCAAATCGGAGCCGTATATGTCCTGTTTTCCTTGGGACTGACCCTGATCTTCGGGTCGATGCGGATCGTGAACTTCGCCCACGGGCAGTTCTTCACGCTTTCCGCGCTCATCGTGGCTGTCACGGTGCCTTATCTGGTGGCCCTCGGTTGGGCCACCGGATGGGCCTTTCTCGCATCCGCGGTGCTGGCCATCCTTCTGTCGGCGATCTTCGGGTTCCTGATGTACCAGTTCGGTTTCCGGTACCGTCAGCGGGAGTTCGTCGGCTCGTTCATCCTTTCTCTCGGGTTCCTGCTACTCATCGAGGGCATCTTCCTCGAGACGTTCGGAGGAGCGGTCCGCTCGGTTCCGCCGCTGATCGAAGGCACGGTCACCATTCTCGATACTCCGATTTCGTCGCAGCGGCTTCTGCTTTGCCTGGTAACGATCCTTCTGACCGCCTTGCTCTATGCCGCGCTGACACTGACGCGGCTGGGGAAGGCGCTCCGGGCGATCGCCATCGACCATGAAGCCGCCCAGCTCCAGGGAATTCCCTACCAGCGTCTCGCCATGACAGGCTTCATCATCGCCTCGGTGATGGCTTCGGTCGCCGGCATACTGATCTCCCCCGTGGCCGTGGTGTCTCCCACAATCGGGAACGACTACCTGATCAAGGGGTTCATCGCGGTCGTCGTGGGCGGCCTGGGCAGTGTGCCGGGCGCGATCCTGGGGAGCCTCTTCATCGCCTTTGTCGAGAGCATAGGCGGCTTTTTCTTCGACCCCTCCAGCGCCAGCATCGCCGTCTTCGTCCTGGTGATGCTCGTCCTGCTGGTCCGTCCTCAAGGTCTGCTCGGCAATGCATAGGATCGCACTCGTCATTCTCGTGGTCGCGGCTGTCGGGGCCACGTTCGTCACCGGCGACCCCTACCTGCTCAGCCTCATGAGCTGGATGGCCATCGGCGGCCTGATCGCCGCCAGCATGCGCCTCGTCCTGCTCTTCGGTGAGCTGAACATCGCAACGGCCGCCTTCGTCGGCATCGGCGCCTACTCGGCCGCCGTCGCAACGACGATCTACGACCTGCCCTTCCTGCTCACCCTGCTGATCGGCGGCGTCATGGCCGCGCTCATCAGCCTCCCGTTCGGGTTCGTGACGCTGAAGACCAAGGGACCCTATTTCAAGCTGATCGGATTCGCCTTCGCGGAGATCGTGCGCATCGCCTTCACCCAGAGCCATTTCCTGGGCGGCAATTCGGGCATTATCGGCATCTTTCCGCCGCTCTATCTCGAGCAGTTCTACCCGACATTCGTGGTGGTGGTCGTCATCGCCTTCCTCTACGGCATGTACCTCCTCGAGAAGTCGGACTACGGCAACCTGCTCGCGGCGATCAAGGACAACGACGCCGTGGTGCAGACGGTCGGCATCAACGTGCACATGGTCAAGGTGACCTGTTTTGCGCTGGCCTCCTTCGTGGCCGGGATCGCTGGATCGCTGCACGCCTATACCAACAACGTCATCAGTCCCGGGGACTTCACGTTCTTCCTTTCCGTCTTCGCCCTGGCCTATCTCAAGATCGGCGGCGAACACTCGATCTTCGGGGCGGTAATCGGCGCGATCATCCTCATTCTCATCGGCAGCATCGCGTTGACCTACGGTTCGGGTGAACTCGTCATCTATGGCGGCGCCATCGTCTTCGGCGTGCTCTTCATGCCGCGGGGGATCGTCGGCGTCATCACGGCGGTCTGGTCGAGGCTTTTCGCCAGGACAACGGATGCGCCGGGCAAACCCGCCGCAGCGGAGAACCAGTCATGAGCAACTCGACCGAAACTCCGCTCTACAGGATCGAAAACGCGACGAAACGTTTCGGCGGCCTGGTCGCCGTCTCGGACCTTTCGATGGAAATCCGCGAAGGTGAAATACTCGGCCTCATCGGGCCGAACGGAGCGGGCAAGAGCACCACGTTCAACCTGATCTCGGGGTTCTACAAGCCGACCTCCGGTGCCCTGACCTTCGATGGCAGGGTCGTCACGGGACTGGGCCCGGAGAGAATGGCCAGGCTCGGCATGGCGAGAACCTTCCAGCACGGCAGCCTGATGCGCGAACTGACGGTCCGCGACAACATCAGGGTCGGCGCGACGGGCGCACTCAAGGGCCATGCGGAACGGATGAAACGGGTGGAGGAGACGGCCGAGATCCTCGGTCTGACACGGTACCTGGACGAGAAGGCGGGCAACCTGCCGCACGGCATGCAGCGGCTTGTGAGCATCGGTATCGCTTTCGCCACCCGGTCGCGGCTCCTGTGCCTCGACGAACCGCTGACCGGACTGAACCAGACGGAAGTGGCCACCACGCTGGCGACGTTCTCGGAAATCCGGGACAAGTTCAAGATGACGATCATGCTGGTGGAGCACAACATGAAGGCGGTCATGCAGATTTGCGAGCGCATCGTGGTGCTGCATCACGGCCGCAAGCTGGCGGAAGGCACGCCGGCCGAGATCCGAAGCAACGAGAGCGTAATCTCCGCATATCTGGGAACCCACGATGCAAGCTGACAATGTCGTATTGTCCGTCTCGGAACTGTATGCAGGCTACGGGCAGACACCGGTTCTGAACGGCGTCAGCCTCGAGGTGCGGCGCGGCCAGATCGTCACCATGATCGGCGCGAACGGTGCCGGCAAGTCGACGCTGATGAAATCCGTCTGCGGACTGGTGAAGCCGTCTTCGGGCCGGGTCTCCCTGTTCGGCAAGGAAATCTCCGGAATGAAACCGGACCTCATCGTGGGGGAGGGGCTGTCGCTCGTCCCCGAAGGACGCAGGCTTTTCGGGGCGATGACCATCGGTGAAAACCTGGAACTCGGGGCCTATTCGCGCCGTGATCAGTCGGCCGTCAAACAGGACCTGGAGCGCGTGCTTGACTATTTCCCGGACCTGAAGGGCCGGCTGTCGGAACGCGCCGGCTCGCTCAGCGGCGGGCAGCAGCAGATGGTCGCGGTCGCGCGGGCCCTGATGAGCAGTCCCAAGGTGCTTCTTCTCGACGAACCCACGATCGGGCTCGCGCCTGCCATCGTCGCGACGATCGCCGGCATCATCGAGACGATCGCCAAGTCGGGCGTGGACGTCCTGCTCGTCGAGCAGAACGCGGAGACCGCACTCGCCATCGCGGACTATGGCTACATCCTCGAAAACGGCGCGGTGGTCACCCACGCCCCGTGCGAGGAACTGGCCAGCAGCGAACTGGTGCAGCAGGCCTATCTGGGAATCTGACCGCCGGGCTGCGCCATACCTCCCTTCTCGCGGACAAGGAGCTTCAATGTCTTCAAGATATGACGAGTATCAGCGGATTGCGTTCGACCGGCCTGCCGAAGGCGTGCTGAGGCTCACGCTGAACCGTCCCGAACGGCTCAACGCGCTTGATGCGATCGGCCACAGGGAACTCGCCTATGTCTGGCAGGACATCGACAAGGATCCGGACGTACGGACGATCATCCTGACAGGTGCCGGTAAGGTCTTCTCCGCCGGCGGCGATTTCGAGGTGGTGGAAGACCTGAACAACAACCACCAGGCACGCGCCGAAATGTGGCGCGAGGCCCGCGACCTCGTCTACAACGTCATCAACTGTTCGAAACCCGTCATCTCGGCCATGCGTGGACCGGCTGTCGGTGCGGGCCTCGTGGCCGGTATCCTTGCCGATGTGTCGATCGCCTCGAAGACGGCGAAGATCCTCGACGGGCATACGCGTCTCGGCGTGGCGGCCGGAGATCACGGCGCGATCATCTGGCCATTGCTCTGCGGCATGGCCAAGGCGAAGTACTATCTCATGACCTGCGAACCGCTGACGGGCGAGAAGGCGGAGGAAATCGGCCTGATCTCGCTTGCCGTGGACGACGAGGAACTTGACGCCAAGGCGGTCGAGGTCGCGGATCGGCTGGCGCAGGGATCCACCACCGCAATTTCCTGGACCAAATATGCCCTCAACAACTGGTTGAGACTCGCCGGGCCCACCTTCGATGCGTCACTGGCGCTGGAGATGCTGGGGTTCGGCGGGCCGGATGCCAAGGAGGGCTTGGCCTCCCACCTGGAAAAGCGTCCGCCGCAGTTCCATCCCCAGGGCTGACTTCGACACGGCGGATGCACCTTGCGCCGGAACGGGCCAAAGGCCACGTTCCGGCGATTTTTTATGCCGGTATGTCAGGACGCGGCCAGCGCGGCGATTTCGTCGAGAGCTGCCGGATTGTCGAGCGAGGAGATGTCACCGAGCTGCGACCCGGAATAGGCATGGCGGACGAGCCGCCGCATGATCTTGCCCGACCGTGTCTTCGGCAATTGCCGGACGACGTGGACTTCGCGCGGCCTGAAGGGCTTGCCGAGTCGCTCGGCGACGGCATCGGCGGCCCGCCTCTCGATGCCGCCGGCCTGCTGGCCGGGTCCCAGAACCAGGAAGACGACGAGGATCTGCCCCTTGACGGGATCCGATATGCCGACCGCCGCGGCTTCGCTGACTTCGTCGAATTCGATCACGACCTCCTCGACTTCCGCGGGTCCGAGCCGCTTGCCCGCCACCTTGAGGGTGTCGTCGGAACGCCCCATGATCAGGTAGGAGCCGTCGGCGGCCTGGTAGGCGAGGTCCCCATGAACCCACATTCCCGGAATGTGGCTCCAGTAGGTGTCGATGTAACGCTCGTCATCCTCCCAGAAGGACGCGGTCATGCCGATGAAGGGCTGGCGCATCACCAGTTCACCGACTTCGCCGACGACCGGGTTGCCGTCGGGTCCGGCGACGATCACGTCGATCGCCGGCGTCGCCGTGTTGAAGCCGCCCGGCGTGATCGGCCGGACCTGAACGCTCGAGAGCAACCCGCCGGACACTTCGGTGCCGCCGGTATAGTTGATCACCGGGCTGCCATTGCCGGCGAAGACATCCTGGAACCAGACGAAATGCTCGGCATCGATCACCTCTCCGGCGGTGATCAGGACCTTGAGCGTCGACCGGTCGTGCCGCAGCGCGGCCTCCTCGTTGGCGGCCATGCCCCGGATGAGGGTGGGCGCGGATCCGAAATGCGTCGCCCCGTAGGTCTCGATGAGCTTCGACATGCGCGACCAGTCAGGAAAGTCGGGCGCGCCGGTATAGAGGATCAGGCTGGCGCCGCGCAGGAGCGTGGTGCTCAGGATAAGCGTTCCCGCGATCCAGCCCATGTCGGCGGGCCAGCAGAAGACGTCGCCTTCGCTGACATTGAAATGAACCGCGGAATCGTGCGCGATCCGGAGGGGAAATCCGCCATGGGTGTGGACCGCGCCCTTAGGCTTGCCGGTCGTGCCCGACGTGTAGATGACCATGAACGGGTCCATGGGCGACATGATTTCGGCGGTCGTGCCGTCGTCTTCGGTGGCCGCCAGGTCGTGCCAGTCGAGCCCGCCGTCGGGCGTTTTCGTCCCGGGGGCGCATTTCCAGATCACCTTTTCGATGGCCGGCAAATGCGCACAGACGTCGCGCACGACCTGGGCGACATCGACATGGTTCCCCCGCCGGTCGAAACCGGTGCTCGCGATGAGCGCGGTGGCGCCGCTGGAGTCGAGCCTGGAGATCACCGCCTCGTGGCCGAAGCCGGAGAACAGGGGGACGAATATGGCGCCGACATAGGCGAGGCCAAGGACCGAGACGGTCGCCTCCATCCCGTTGTCGATGAGAAGGCCGACGCGGTCTCCGCGGCCGATGTCATGGCTGCGCAGCCCGGCCGCGAACCGTCTCACGGCGACGGCGAGTTCGGCATAGGTCAGCCGGGACACGTTGCCCTTTTCGTTTTCGGCGGCGACGGCGAGCCGGCCCGCGGATTCGGGGTCGTCCGCCCGGGCGAGGATGGTGTTGACCCAGTTGAGCTTCCCCCCGGGAAACCAGACCGGAAACTCCTTGCCGCGGCTCAGGTCGACATAACCCGTCGGTTCGGTCTCCCACCTGAACTTCAGGAAATCGATCGCGCCGCGCCAATAGGCCTCGGTTTCGTCTACGGAGTATTTCAGCAGGGCATCGAAATCGGCGAGGCCCAGGTGGTCGGCAAGTTTCAGGACGTTGGCGCTTTCGAAGTGCCGAAGTTGCGGATGCCAGGATTTGCTTTCGGACATACTTGCCATTCCCAAATGCTGCGGACCCGGCGAAAGCGGGGTCCGGTAGAGTTTCTGCGACGGCGCCTCGCCTGTTCCTAGTAGATCGTCACGCCGCTATCGACCGGGA
Organism: Hyphomicrobiales bacterium; assembly: GCA_965227875.1. Classification (GTDB taxonomy): domain Bacteria; phylum Pseudomonadota; class Alphaproteobacteria; order Rhizobiales; family JAJFHC01. Next base: position 1,275,175 of record OZ245783.1, on the reverse strand, counting down.
AGATCTGGCCGGTGACGCGGCAGGATTCCTCGGAGCCGAGATAGATCGCCATGTATGCCATGTCTATGGGTTCGCACGGGCCGAGCAGGCACTGGTCGAGGGTGGTGCGCGCTTCCGGCCGCTGTTCGATCAGGCCGCGGACGCGATCGGACAGCGTCAGGCCGGGGGCGATCGCATTCACGCGGATCCGGTCCTTTGCATATTCATGGGCCATCGATCGCGTTATCGAGGACACTCCGCCCTTGGCCGCGGTGTAGCTGTCGCGTTCGGGCATGGACATCAGCGCGACCATGGACGAGAAATTGATCACGGAACCGCCGCCGGCCTTCTGCAGTTCGGGAATGCCGTTCTTGCAGACGAGAAACGTGCCGTAGAGGTCGAGCTTGATCGCGCGCCAGAATTCCTCGTCCTCGACTTCCGTGACGCGGCCGTCATTGGGGGTCGATCCGCCCGCGACGTTGCACAGGATGTCGATCTTCCCGAAGGCCTCGACGGTTTTCGCGATGCCCTCTTGGACGCTTTCAGGAGAGGTGACGTCAAGCCGCCCGGAAACGGCCCGGCTCGTGTCGCTGCAGCTTTCCGCGGCGGCCGCCGCAATGCCGGCATTGATATCGCCGGCAAAGACACTGGCACCTTCCTTGACGAACTGGCGGCAGATCTCGCTGCCGATGCCGCCGCCGGCGCCCGTGACGAAAGCCACTTTCGAGTCAAGCCTGCCCATGATCCTGTACTCCCGGTTGACGCGATCCCGTTCTGTCGGGACGCGGTGAGGACTAATTTCGGCCGGATGTCACTTCGACCGGCCGGATTTCATTTCACGACGGGTTTCGCCGTAACTGTTGCTGACGCGCCCGTCGCCGGGGGCGGTCTCCGGCGTGTTTCCCTCGCCGAGGCGGGGGTAATCGGTGTAGCCGCTGGCGCCCCCGGTGTAGAAGGTCTCCCGGATCGGCACGTTGAGGTCCGCTTCCGCCTCGAAGCGTTCGACAAGATCGGGGTTGGCGATATAGGCACGGCCGTAGGCGACGAGGTCGGCGTCGCCCGACGCGATGGTGGCGTTGCCGCTGGTCCGGCCGTGATCCGTCGCGCTGATGACGGCGCCGCCGAAAAACTTGCGGAAATGCGCACACATCGACCCGTTCTGCGGCAGGGCGAGGCCAGCGATGTCGTTGAAGGGTTCCATCACGTGGAGGTAGGCGACGCCTTCCTGGGTCAGTCGCTCGCAGACATGTTCGAACATCGGCAGGGTTTCCTCATCGACGGAGATGCCGGACAGTCCATGGACGCTGGGATTGATCCGCACGCCGACCCGGTCGAGGCTGAATTCGCGGGCGACCGCGGCAAGCACCTCGAACAGAAAACGGGCCCGGTTCTGGATGGATCCGCCGAAGGCGTCGGTGCGCCGGTTCATGCTGTTGGCGAAGAACTGGTTGAACAGGTAGCCATTCGCGGCGTGGAGTTCGACGCCGTCGAAACCGGCGGCCGCCGCATTGGCGGCTGCGGCGCGAAACTCCTCGATGGTGTCCGCGATTTCGGACCCGGACATAGACTTTGGGGCCACCGTGTCGGTATGCCCGTTCGGCCCGAAGACCTTGTCGCGCGGATTGATCGCCGAGGGGGCCAGGGGCAGCCGGCCGCCCAGCAGATCGGGATGCGACATGGCGCCGACATGCCACAACTGGCAGAAGATGCGCCCGCCCGCGGCATGGACGGCGGAGGTGACGCCCTTCCAGCCCTCGGTCTGTTCGCGAGAGTAAATGCCGGGGACGTAAACGTAGCCCACGCCCCGCGGGCTGACGGACGCACCTTCCGTGATCAGCAGTCCGGCCGATGCGCGCTGGCTGTAGTATTCGGCCATGAGCGGCGTCGGGCAGGTTCCGGGGTTGTTTGCCCGGCATCGCGTCATCGGAGCCATGCAGATACGGTTCGGCAGGCGCAGTCCGCCGAGCTGGAAAGGTTCGAGCAGGGGCTGGTTCATGGGCTCGCTTCTCAGATCATCCATCCGGCGCGCTCGCCATCGAGAATGGCGGCGTCGACCTGGCGCGGTGCGAGGGCGTCGCCAACGACGTGCAGCGCGGCGAATTCGTCCCCGAGCCGGCGCGCGAGAGTGTCGTTCGCGATGCTGCCCATGGCGAGGACGACGGGGCCTGCGTGGTCGATGACGCGGGTTTCTCCCGTGAAGCGGTCTTCGCACGTCACCGTGTCCGGCCCGATCCCGGTGACGAACACGGAGGTTTCGACCGTGATGCCGAGCGACCCCAGCCGGCGGTAGAGGGCGGGTGCGTGATGAACCGGGAGGTCGGCTCCGGCATGGAAATGCGGGGTGAGGATCGCCGCCGTCGCGCCGATCTCGACGAGCTTTTCAGCCGCCGCGGTGCCGGCGAGGTGCGGATCGTCCTCGACCACGAGCACATGACCCGAAAACGACTGTGGCCTGTTGAACACGTCCTCGGCCGAGAAAACCCGCGCGTCGTCGGCGCCGGCAATGCCGCTTCGGCCCGGCTGCAGGGTCGTGTAGCCGTCGCGTCGAGGGGTCGAGCCGGTGGCGACGATGATGGCGTCGTAGCCGCCCTGCCGCAGCAGGTCGTCGTCGACTTCGACATTCAGCGAGACCTCGACGCCCACCCGGTCCAGCATGACGGACTGCCAGCGGTGGATCTCGGCATAGCCGCTGCGCGAACGGACGGAGGCCGTCATCAGGTTGCGGCCGCCCAGGGCGGGACCGCGTTCGAAAAGAACGACATCGTGGCCGCGTTCCGCAGCGACACGGGCGGCCGCCATGCCGGCGGGGCCGCCGCCGACGACAGCCACGCGCCTGGCCTTTTCCGCGGGGCGCATGGTGCCTTCGCCCAGCTGTGCCTCGCGGCCGACTGCCGGATTGTGCACGCAGCCGACGCCGCGGCCGCGATCGAGTCCGACGATGCAGGCCTGGTTGGAGTAGGTGCAGATGCGGATTCCTTCCCGGTCTCCCCTCGCGGCCTTGTTGGGGAACTGGGGGTCGGAGAGTAGCGCCCGCGCCATGCCGACGAAGTCCGCCTGGCCCTCGGCAAGGACGCTTTCCGCGTCCTCGGGCGTGCCGATGCGCGAACTGACGCAGACAGGCAGACCGTCGACGGCCTCGCGGATCTTGCCCGCACGCGGTGCGAACTGGGCGGTCGGTGCGGTGATGTCCGCGATCCAGCCGGGATAATTCAGCGACGTCATGCCGCTCACGTTGAGGTAGCTGACGGATTCGTCGCGCAAGGCCCGGGCGATGTCGACGGCGTCGTCCACCTCCAGGCCTCCCGGAACCCAGTCGCCGGAGTTCATGCGGACGCCGACGAGGAAGTCGTCACCGGCCGTCTTCCGGATCGCGCGGACGCCTTCCAGGAGAAAGCGCAACCGGTTCGCCAGCGGGCCGCCATATTCATCGGTGCGCTTGTTGCTCGCCGGGGAGAGGAACTGGTGCAGCAGGTATCCCTGCGCGGCGAAAAGCTCGACGCCGGCCGCACCCGCCTCCTGCATGTTGGCCGCGGCCTGGGCCATCGTCTCCACGTATTCCTCGATGTCGGCGACCGTCATTTCCGTGGGGATTTCGGCGGTGCGCGGACAGGGGATGGGGGAGGGCGCAAAGAGCGGAAGACCGAAATTGGTGGTTCCGGGCGACCGAAGCTGGCGGCCGCTCAGGTTGAGTTGCGATACGAAATGCCCGCCATGGGACCGGATCGCCTCGATCATCCGCCGGTAGTGCGGCTGCAGACTGCGGTCGTTGGCAAGGTCGAGCCCGCCGAATGGCGTCGTCTCTAGCGCGCCGCCCCAGCGGCCCATCTTCAGCCAGGACCCGGGCATGAGAAAGTTCGACATGACGATCAGGCCGGCGCCGCCCTTGGCCCGTTCGACGTGGTAGTCGATCGTACGGTCGATCGCGGACCCGTACCCGGCCGCGAACACCACCGCATGGGGCATCATGGCGATGCGGTTGCGCAGGGTCACATGGCCGATGGTGAGCGGGGTGAACAGGTTCGGGTATTCTTGGGCGGACATGGCGTGCGGGGCGATCCTCAGATCGACCGGCGGGACGTGATGCCGCCGTCTATCGTGACGATCGTGCCCGACGTGTAGGCCGAGCGCGGCGATGCGAGGAAGGCGAACAGGTCCGCGACCTCGCGCACGGATGCCGGCCTGCCCAGGGGATACTGGGCCAGGAGTTCCGTGTAGCGGCTTTCATCGTCGTAGAGATCCTTCGCCCGGACCTTCATGACCTTGACGATACGGTCGGTGGCCACCGGCCCGGGATTGATCCCGACCACGCGGATGCCGTCGTCGAGGCTGCTTCCGCCGAGTGCCCGGCTGAAGGCCATCAGCGCGGCATTGCCGGTGGACCCGGCGATGTACCTGGCGTCGTAGTTCTCGCCGCCATTGCCGATATTGTTCAGGATGACACCCTGTCCCCTGGCCTTCATCGCCGGATAGATGGCGCGGCAGAGATCGATGTAACCGAGGACCTTGAGTTCCCAGCCATCGCGCCAGGCCTGCCGGTCGACGCTCCAGAGGTCGCCTCCCGGGATCGCGCCGGCATTGTTGATGAGAACGTCGATATCGGCGGCGGCATCGGCTATGGCGTCGACCGCGCCGGGTGCGGCGATATCGGCCTGCTGAACCGTCGCATCGATCCCGTGGGCGTCACGCAGCCGCCCGGCCAGGGCATCCAGCCGGTCGGCGGAACGCGCGACCAGGTGAAGGTCGGCGCCCTCTTCCGCGAAAACCTCGGCAAGGCCTTCGCCGATGCCCTGGGAGGCCCCTGTTATCAGGACCCTTTTCCCCTTCAGCTGCAGATCCATGCCACGGCTCCATTCTTGAACGACCCGACTTTATTAGAGGATTTCGGGCTCTGTCGTCAGTCGTTTGTGCAATGGCCTCGCAAGCCCATAGGTCTTGTCTATACCCCTGTAAGCAGGGCGAAACGGGACGGCGGGACAGGTTTCTCGAATCTGCCTAACGTTCGTTAGGTCTGGTGCAGATCGCTTTTTTGCGCTATGAGTCCTCCCCATGGGCGGTCGAAAAAGAACCGCTTCATGGGAGGAATAGCATGTCACGAGATCGACAGTTGGCGCCTTCGATAGACGTCAAACAGGTTCACTACTTCATGATGCTGGCGGAGCACGGAACCATCTCGAAAGCCGCCGTCGCCCTGGGGCTGGCTCAACCGTCCCTTTCGGAGCATATCGTCCGGCTGGAAAAAAAGCTCGACACGAAACTCGCCATTCGCGGTCCGCGGGGCATCACGCTCACCGAAGCCGGCCGCCTGCTGGCGCGCGAAGGGCAGGGACTGATCGAGGCGGCGCGAAATCTCACGGACGGGCTGCACCATCTGCGCAACGATCTGAGCGGGACGGTTTCGATCGCGTTGCCGCCCTCGTTGAGCTCTGTGCTCAGTATTCCGCTGGCCGAAACGGTGCGTCTCGAGTTTCCCCAGATCAAGCTTCACATCACCGAAGGGCTGACCGGTCACATTCTCGACTGGGTCGACCGCGAGGAAATCGACATCGGTTTCGTGTACATGAAGCTCCCGGCTTCCAACTTCCAGACCAACCCCATCCTGCGCGAGGAAGTGTTCCTGGTGTCGGCGCGCGACAACGTGCCCGCGCCTGTGGACGAGGCGGGCTATTTCGTGATCGATGCCGCGCAACTCGCGGAACTGCCGCTTGCCATGCCGAGCCTGCCGCACAGCGCACGGCATGAGATAGAGCGTTTCGCACGCGAGAAGGACATCGAACTCGACGTGGTGATGGAGCTCGATTCGCTGTCGCAGATCGTCGAGATGGTCAGTCGCGCGAGCGCCCACACCTTCCTGCCGCACGCGCCGGTGGCGGATGCGGTGCGCAGCGGAAAACTGGCCCTTGGGCGGGTTGCGGACTCGACATTCGTGAGGACGGCCTATCTGACGCGCAAGCGGTCGCGCCCGGTGTCGATGGCGAGCCTCAAGATTGAGACGACGATCACCAACATCCTGCGCGAACTGATCGAGAAACACGGAGTCCTGTCCGAACTGGTGGAAGAGGAACCGGCGGTCAACTGACCGCGTTCACATGTGCCCCGGCCGGCGCGCGGGACTTGAGTGTCGCGCCGGCATCTTCCAGACTTCGGTCCGACCGCATTTCCGATGCGCACGCAGGAAAGGAAGGACCATGCTGCTCGACTCACCGGTTTGCGACTTCGGCTGGAAAGCGCCTGAATTCGAACTGAAGGACGCCGACGGCGCGACGGCCCGCATGTCCGACCACCTGGCGGACAAGGGCCTTCTCATCGCGTTCATCTGCAACCACTGCCCCTATGTGCAGGCCATCGCCGACCGTCTCGCGCAAGACACGAATGCGCTGCTGGACGAGGGGACCGGCGTTCTTGCCATCATGTCCAACGACTATCGTTCCGTGCCGGCCGACGCGCCCGACAGGATGAAGGCCTTCGCGCAGGAGCACGGTTTCCGCTTTCCCTACCTTGTCGACGAGGACCAGTCGGTCGGCCGGGCCTATGGCGCCGTCTGCACGCCGGACTTCTTCGGCTTCAACGCCGCCGGCGAACTGCAGTACAGGGGCCGGCTCGACGATCTGCGGATGAAGGCGGACGGCGAACGGACACCGGAACTCCTCAAAGCCATGAGGATGATCGCGGAAACCGGTCAGGGGCCGCGCGAGCAGACGCCCAGCATGGGCTGCTCGATCAAGTGGCGCTGACGCCCCGCCTGCGGACGGGTCAACGGGGGCGGTGAGCCTCGATCAGACGCTGGGCTGCGGCCCTGCCGTCGCGGGCGGGATGTTCTGACTGGCCCATGTGCGCGGTGACAATCGCGCCTTCCTTCAACAGCAGAAGCTGGCGCGCCACCGCGCCGGGATCCGTCAGGCCCGCCTGTTCGGCGAGGTTCGTCATGTGGCTTTCCAGCATGCGCTTGTGGTCCGCCGACTGCTTGTGGATCGGGTGATCCGCCTCCTGGTACTCCGAGGAGGCCTTGATGAACATGCAGCCCCTGAAGCCGGGCTCCGCGAACCATTCTTCGAGCGCGTCGAACATTGCCAGCAGCTGTTTCTCCGGCGTGTCCGCCAGCTCTTCCATCCGGCGTACGAGCCAGTTCCGGAAGCGTTCGTCCCGCAGCCTGAGCGCCGCGAGGATGAGCTCTTCCTTGGTGCGGAAGTGCTTGTACATCGACGTCTTCGATATTCCCGATTCCGCCACGAGCATGTCCATGCCCGTCGCGTGAAAACCGTTCCGGTAGAACACCTCCAGGGCTTTCTGAACCAGCTCGTCCCGTTTTGTCGGTCTCATATTGACTCCAATAAGTGACTGATCTGTACATATTGCACCAGGCAATTCGGCGCAAGAGTAAAAGATTTTTCGCTTTAAAACCAGCAATTTAAATAATGGGCGCGTTCGATTGTGATCGAAGGCCGGATTTTTATGGTTGACATCATGTACCGATCTGTACACCTATAGCGGCATAGGGTGTACCGATCGGTAACTCTTGTGAACCTTCCCATAGCGCCATGAGCGCCTACGACCGGAGATCGTCATGAAACAGTTTCTGCCTCTCATTACCCGGCAAAATGCACGTGCAGTCCTCATCTCGCTCGCCACGGCCGCGGCCATGGTCGCGTTTTCGGCGGCCGGACGGGTCCATGCGGACGACAGCGGGTTGCCGGATCCGGGATTCGAGATCGTGAAGGAGCGCACCGCGCTTCTCGTCACCGATCCGCAAAACGACTTTCTGAGCCCCGACGGCGTCTCCTGGGGCGTCGTCGGCAAGAACGTCGTCGCCAACGACACCGTGAAGCACATCGATCAGCTCTTCGAAGCGGCGAAGAGTTCCGGCATCCCGGTCTTCGTGTCGCCGCACTACTACTATCCGCACGATCACGGATGGTCGTTCGAAGGTGCGCTCGAATCCCTGATGCACAAGATCGGCATGTTCGACCGCGAAGGACCGCTGAAGACGCGCGACATGCACGGGTCAGGCGCCGACTGGCTCGACCAGTACAAGAAATACATCGACGACGGCGAAACGGTCGTGACGAGCCCGCACAAGGTCTACGGCCCGGAAAGCAACGACCTTGTCCTGCAGTTGCGCAAGCGGGGCATCGACAAGGTGATCATCGCCGGGATGTCGGCGAACCTGTGCACGGAGTCCCATATGCGCGAACTCGTCGAGCAGGGCTTCGAAGTCATGGTGGTCACCGACGCGACGGCGGCGGCCCAGGTTCCGGGCCATGACGGCTATGCCGCCGCGCTGACCAATTTCCGCATGATCGCCAGCCACGTGGCGGACACCGCGTCCACCGTCGCGGCAATCAAGGCTTCGGCCGTCAACTGACAACGCAAGCTTTCGCCGTTCCTCCCTGCGGCGACGCCGTCTCCGGCCAGCCGGCCGGGGACACCCTTCACCCCCAAACCCAACAGGAGACAAGACCATGACCGAATTCACGACCCATACGATCGATACCGCACCCGAGGCTTCGAAGCCGTTCATGAAGGCGGCGAAGAATGCCTATTCCTTCGTGCCGAACCTGCTCGGCACGATGGCGGGCGCGCCGGCGCTGCTCGAAGGCTACATGACCCTGGCCGGTATCTTCGACAAGACGGATCTTTCGGAGACGGAACGTCAGATCGTCCTCATGACCAACAACCGTCTGAACGGCTGCACCTACTGCATGGCCGCCCACACGACTATCTCGCAAATGGCGGGCGTTCCGTCCGACGTCGTCGACGCGCTGCGCAACAACACGCCGATCGACGATCCCCGCCTGGAGGCGTTGCGCAGGTTCGCCGCGGTGGTGAACGAGACGCATGGCTGGCCCGAACAGGACCAGATCGACGCCTTCCTGGCGGCGGGTTACACGCAACAGTCGGTCCTCGAGGTCATTCTCGGCACCAGTCTCAAGGTGATGTCCAACTACACGAACCACATTGCCGAGACCCGTCTCGACGACGCGTTCGCCCCGAACGCCTGGTCCGACCCGGTGAAAAGCGCCGCCTGAGCGCCGGATGGGCCCGCACCGCATGGTGCGGGTCCCATTCCGCCGGAATCGCAAAGCCTCCCCGCACCCCCCGACTTCAATTGCACACAACCCGCAGACCGGAGACACCGATGACCCGTCCCCCGCTTCCCCCCTTTACCGAAGAAACCGCAATCCAGAAGGTCCGCGCCGCCGAAGACGGCTGGAACTCGCGCGATCCTGCCACCGTCGCACGGGCCTACACAGCCGACAGCCAGTGGAGAAACCGCTCGGACTTCATCCGCGGCCGGGAAGAGATCGAGCGCTTTCTCGACCGGAAATGGAAACGCGAACGCGAGTACCGCCTGATCAAGGAGCTCTGGGCCTTTGACGGCAACCGAATCGCCGTACGTTTCGCATACGAGTGGCACGACGCCGACGGCGGCTGGCACAGGTCCTACGGAAACGAAAACTGGGAGTTCGACGCCGACGGCCTGATGCGGCGCCGGATCGCCAGCATCAACGACCTGGACATTGCCGAGTCCGACCGACTGTTTCACTGGCCACAGGGCAGGCGTCCCGACGGGCACCCGGAGCTCTCGGAACTCGGTCTCTGAACCAAAAATGCGGGCCGTCTGCCTGCCGGACCGGCAGGTCCGGAGGACGGTCAAACACCCAAACACCCAAACACCCAAACACCCAAACACAGGAGATGCGAGATGATCGCGAAATACGATGTGATCATTATCGGCGGCGGCAATGCGGGCTTCGGGGTTTCCTCGGTCGCCCATGAAGCGGGCAAGTCCATCGCCTTCGTCGAAAGAGGAGATTTCGGCGGGACCTGCCCCAACCGGGGCTGCACGCCGAAGAAGTTTCTCGTCGCTGCCGCGCAGTCCCTGCACGAAATCGAGCGGGCTCGCGTTCACGGCATCGAGGCAGGTGCCCCGAGACTCGACTGGGGCAGGCTGATCAGGCGACAGAAGTCCATGATCGCGCATGTTCCCGGGGCCATGTCGGATCTTGCCGCGCGGCGTGGCGACATCTATCGCGGCGATGCGAAATTCGTCGGCCCGAACACAATTCGCGTCGACGGACACGTTCTCGAAGGCGAGGATATCGTGATCGCCACCGGCTCCGCGCCACGGGTTCTCCCGATCCCGGGAGCAGAACACCTGATCACCTCCGACGACGTGCTGTCGCAGGAGACGCGCCCGGACGAGGTGGTCTTTGTCGGTGGCGGCGTGATCGCCATGGAATTCAGCCATGTCTACGCGCGCGCAGGCGCAAAAGTGACGATCCTGGAGGCCATGCCACGTCTGCTGCCGCAGCTCGACGAAGACCTCGTCGCGGCGGCCCGGGCCGAGAGCGAGAGGATCGGGATCCGCGTGAAGACAGGCGTCGACGTTCGCGAGATCCGAAGGAAAGGCGACCGGTTCGAGGTGCATTTCCATGCGAACGGCGTACCCGGCAGCGTGGAGGCCGACCGGGTCGTGAACGGTGCCGGCCGCGTCGCCAACGTTGAGCATCTCGACCTCGAGGCGGGCAATGTCCGTCACGAAGGCCCCGCGATCGAAGTGGACGAATTCCTGCGCTCGACGTCGAACCCTTCGGTCTGGGTCTGCGGCGATGCCCTCACCCAATCCGCCCAGCTATCGCCGATCGCCACATACGAAGGCAGGATCGTCGGCCGGAACATCGTTTCCGGCCTCGTCGCCACGCCCGACTACAGCGTTCTCCCGAGCAGTGTCTACACCGTGCCCGCGATCGCCACCGTCGGACTGACCGAACGGACAGCCAAGGAGAAGGGTCTCAACGTCAACGTCACGGTCAGCGACATGACCGGCTGGTTCTCAGGCAAGGCCTATGCCGAGACGGCCGCCTTCGCCAAGGTGCTCGTCGACCAGGACCGGGACCTTGTCGTCGGCGCTCATATGATCGGACACAATGGCGAAGATCTGATCCATCACTTCGCCATGGCCATGAGATACGCCATTCCGGCGAGCAGTCTGCGCGACGACATCTTCGCCTTTCCCACCTTCTCGGCGGACATCCGGAGCATGTTCTAGGCGCCTACCTCAGGTCGACATCGATCGTCCGGCCCTGCGTCAGTTCCAGCGTCCTGCGGCTGCCGTCCTTGAGAACCAGGGTGTAGGTTCCGGGCGGCAGCACCGCATAGGCGCGTGTCGACCGGACCTTGGCGACCTGGCGGTCGTTTGCGTCGAGGATCGGGACGCCGCTCATTCCGGCCCCCTTGATCCGGATCCGGGCGGCCGCCAGTACCCTGGTGCGGCCTTCCTCGAGCACGACGTCGGTCCACACGGCATCCTCGAAACGGACATCGAAACGGCCGGGCACCAAAACCGCCTTTCCGCCATCGGCCGTGCTCGAGACCGAGCTCACCACGAGGCCCGTCTCCCGGTCGACGATGTCGTGCTTGTAACCGTTGACGATCCTCAGTATCGCGGGTTCGAGAACCGTGGTTTCGCCGGCGCGGACTTCGACGCTTTTCCAGAGCCCGTTGTCGAACACCACGTTGTAGAGGCCGGGCTCGAGCTTCTCGACGGTCTTTGTGTAACTGATGCGGGTCACTTCCTCGCCGGTCTCGGCATCCAGAACCGCGTGCTTGTCCGCACCGACGATTTCAAGCTGTCCGGTGACGTTGGCGGTAGCCTCCGTGGCGGCGGCTTCGCGAACGGGTTCTGCCTGTACGGTAACCACCGCTCGGGTCAAAGATGCGCTCAACGCCTCGATCCCGTCAGCCGGGAAGTAGGAGCCACGGCCGAAGCGCGCGATGCATTCGAGCTGTTTCCTGGTGGTCGGATCGACACCGAAGCCGATCGTGTGGATGACGAGGTCGGCATCGGCCTCGGCGAGCTTTCGGGCCAGCAGGCACGGGTCACCCTCGCAGGTCTCCTTGCCGTCGGAAACGAGCACGATCGTATGCGAGCCTTCGGTCGGCTTGAGGTCGTCCGCGGCGAGCCCGAGGACATAGGTGATCGGCGTATATCCCTGCGCCGCGAGCCCGGATGCGCGATCGGCGACATTGCCGGCAGTTTTCCCGGCAGGACCGAAATCAACGAGCAGGCCGGTGTCCCGGCAGTCCTTCTTCGACCGGTGCGACTGGTGACCATAGGCGCGCAGGGCGAGCCTTATGTCCGGATCGACGGTCGACACGAAGGTGCGCACGGCCTGCTTCGCTGCATCGATCTTGCGTTCGCCAGACCCGAGCCGGCCGTTCATCGATCCCGACGCGTCGAGGACGATCTCCACGTTCGACTGGCGCGCGTCGGCCGTGGCGTTCAGCGCCAAGAGCCCGGCGAACACAGCGAATCCGAGTGTTGTCCGTGACGTTTTCGAAGCCATGTTCCGTACTCCTCTGGTCGACGCGGCACCCGCCGACCGCGCCGCGGCTGGCCTGGGTGGGCGCTTCCGGTGTTCGGGTCAGGTGGGGAGGCTGATGCCGGAGCGCAAGCTTTGCGGCGCGATCGGCCAGCGACATCCTTTCCGGATGGTTACCGCGCGCTTGCCGCGCCGTTGGCCGGTATCTGGCGCGACGGAGAGCCTAGTCTTTTGCCGGTTTCGGCAGAACCAGCATGGGCGCGTACTCCCAGACGAAGAGGATATAGGCAAGCAGCCAGAAGGCGCCCGTGAGATTGATAGTCAGCATGTAGGAGTCCGGGAAGAGGGCCGCCATGGGGCGCAGGAATGCGGCAAGCACCAGTGTGGCGTAAGCGAGGGTCGTCATCGGACCTGCCGTGAGCGGACGTCCCGTATGGCCACGCGTTGCCCGTGTCATCACCGCGAACGTCATGTTGGCGATGGCGCCAACGGTGAGGACATGGAGCGCGGATGTCTGCCCCAGCACCCCGAACGCCGCCGCGCCGACGACGGCAAAGCCAAGCGGTATGAAGGCATAGGCGACATGCAGCACGAGAACCAGCGGTTCGCGCCATGCGTGCCAGCCGCGCCAGCGGATGAGCCGGACCGCGTGTATCGCCGCTGCCGTGAGGCACACCAGACCCGTCATGGAACCTTCCGGGCTCACGATCCAAAAAAGAAGGGCTGCCGCGGAAGACGCAAGGGCGATCCGGTCGAAGAGGCCGGGCGAGGCGGGTAGGGTGACGGTGCCCTGGCGCACCAGCCAGTTGCGCGTGAAGCTCACCGCGAGCCGGCCGCCGATGAGCGAGATCAGCATGATCCAGACCGACGTGAGCGCCCGGTAGGCGTAGGAAGTGTCGCCATCGGTGAGTGCGGCCACGTGGAACCAAATGTTCGCCCCGGTCAGCAGCGCGAGCGCGACGAGGATATGCAGGTTCCGCCAGTTGCGGCCCGCGACGATCTCCCGCGCGGCGATCAGGCCGAGCAGGGGAAAGAAGGCCGCATCGATCGATACCGCCGTCACGAGGCCGATCGTGTCGGGCGCCGCCATCGCCACCCGGCCCGCCAGCCAGACGATGGCAAGAAGACCGAGAGGCGTCCCGGACACCGGCAGGCGTCCGGTCCAGTTCGGGATGGCGGTCAGCATGAAGCCGGCAAGGGCCGCGCTGGTATAACCGATGAGCAGTTCGTGTGCGTGCCAGTTGAGCGCGCCGTACGCGCCGCCAAGCGGCCAGCCGTGGGCGACGGTGCCGAGCCAGGCGAGCATGGAGACGATCGCCCACACACCGGCGGCCAGAAAGAACGGCCGGAAACCGTAGGACAGTATTGCGGGTCCTCGCGTCGCGATGCCGCGCGGTATGCCGCCGCGCCGTTGGCCGTCCGCGGCATTTTCGGCATTCATCCTGATTGCTCCTTCACCTCTTGCCGTGCGATTGAACGACCATCAGATATCAGCCGTGTGGCGCGCGCTTTGTTTTCGCGCAAACAGGACCATTGTTTAGGGGCCGGTCAATCCATGCGGCGCCGGGACCATCATTCAGGAACGCGAAATTGAAGGGCAAGTCCGGGACCGAAATCTCATTCGTGCGGCTGACCGATGTGTTCCCGGGGGAAATCTCCGAGCACATGTCGGACCCCAGGGTCACCGAGCATATGCCGCTGGCGACCGGGGACTGGGACCTGAAAAGGTGCGAAGAGTTCGTGGAGACCAAGGAGGAACGATGGCGCCGCGACGGGTTGGGGCACTGGGCGATCCTCGAGGGCAGGGTCTACGCGGGATGGGGCGGTTTCGAGAAAGAGGATGACGCGTGGGACTATGGTCTGGTGCTCAGGCCGGGCAGTTTCGGGCTCGGTCTCCGGATCACCAGGAAGGCGCTCGCTTTCGCCCGGGCCGATGACCGTATCGCCTGCGTGACCTTCCTCCTGCCGCCATCGCGCAGGCACCTGGGGGCGCTCGCGCGGTTGGGTGCGGAACCGGCGGGCGAAGCCGATTTCGATGGCCGCCGTTTCCTGAAGTTTCGCATGCAAACCGGCTGAACCGGTTCGATGCGAAACGCGCGCCTCAGAAACCGTAGAGCCGGGCAGGCGTGTCGACCAGGATGGTGTTTGCCGTCCTTTCGTCGCCGGCCCACTCGTGGAACCGGTCGAGCAGGACCGCATCGTCCGGGTAACCTTCCGCCGTGGCACTGACGTGCGGCCAGTTGCTGGCCCACAGCATGCGCTCGGGCGCGTGGGCGATGAGCGCGCGGGAAATCGTGCCGACATCGTCATAGCCGGGTGCGCCGACGCGCGAGGTCTCGTAGCACGCGGATATCTTCACGTGGCAGTTTCCGCGATCGATCAGCCGAAGGAAGCTGGCGAACGCGCGGCTGTCCGTCGCCACGGGCTCGAGGAACTTGCCCGCGTGATCGATGACGTAGGGATGGGTGAGGGCCCGGAGTTTGTCTTCATAGGCCTCCATCTGTCCGCCGTCGAATTGCACGATGATGTGCCAGCCGAGAGGGGCGATGAGGTCGGCCACCGCGGCGGCATGTTCGCTGGACACCGCACCGTTCCCGAAATCCATGATGCGCGCACCGCGAACGCCCAGGCCGTGGAGGCGCTCGAGCTCCGCTTCCGGCGTGTCCGGAGGGACCGCCGCGATGCCCCTTGCGGCATCTCCCATTTCCTTCAAGGCGTGTTCCAGGCAGGCGTTGTCGCGGCCATAGGCATTGGGCTGCACGATGACGGCGCGGTCCATGCCGAGGCGGTGCTGAAGCTTGCGATAGTCGGCCAGCGAACTGACGTCCGGCACCGGCGGTTCCTTGGAATGGATCGGAAAGCCGGGTTCGAAGACATGCATGTGGGTGTCGACGGTCCCGGCCGGCGCCCTGCGCCGCGGCGGTTTGCCGGCGAGGTTTTCGACTGGATCGACGGGGGACGCGGGTCCGGTCATTGGGCGACCGCCTCCCGGTCCTGTGCCGGCGCGACGGTCGACACGAGCCTGTCGAGGATTTCCTGTTCCTGCGCGGTCAGGTCTGTCAGCGGGGGCCGGACGGGCCCTGCGTCGCGACCGATGGACCTAAGCCCTGCCTTGACGATCGAAACGGCGTATCCGGCCGCCCGGTCGCGGATTGCCGCATAGGGGTAGAAGAACCGCTTGAGCAGATCGTCGGTGACCGCCCGGTCGCCAGCGCGGTGCGCCCTGTAGAAGGTCTGGGCGGCCTCGGGAATGAAGTTGAAGACGGCGGACGAATAGGTCGTCATGCCGGCGCCCGCATAGGCGTCCGCGAAAAGCTCGGCGGTGGGCATGCCCCCGATATAGACGAGACGGTCGCCAAGGCGGGTGGCGATCTCGGTCACCAGGTCCACCTTGCCGGAGCCGTCCTTGAAGCCCACCAGATTGTCGAACTCGCCGGTGAGCCGGACAAGCGAATCGGCGTTGAGCACGAGGTTGTCGCGATTGTAGACGATGACCCCGATGGACACCGCGCTGCAGACCGCGCGGACATGGGCCACCAGGCCTTCCTGCGTCGCGCCGATCAGGTAGTGCGGCAGGAGCAGGATGCCGTCCGCGCCGGCCGCTTCCGCCGCCTTCGCCATGTCCACCGCCATGGCGGTGCCGTAGCCGCACCCGCACACCACCGGGGTGTCGCCGGCGGCGGCCTTGGCGGCCGAAAGGACCTCGATCACTTCCGCGGGCGTCAGGGAGAAGAATTCGCCCGTACCCCCGGCCGCGAAGAGACCGGCCGCGTCATAGCCGCTCAGCCAGGCCACGTGATCCATGTAGTTGCCGCGGTCGAACGCCCCCGATCCGTCGAAATGGGTGACGGGAAAGGACAGGAGGCCCGACCCCAGCGTTTTCTTGAGTTCTTCCGGATGGCGCATCTATGTCTGCTTTCCTCTGGTTCGGTCCGTGTGATGTATGATTTCTGGATGAATAAGTATGATCACTTTGCCGTTCCGGAACGCGGCGGCCGGCGTCCTCGTGTCACGGCTCCCTGTGGATCAGGCTGCGGTAGCGTTCCCGGCTGCCCACCAGGTGCTTGCGCATGGCTTCCCGGGCCGAGTTCACGTCCTGGGCGGAAATCGCGCGCAGGATCTCGAGATGCTCGGTGTGGATCTCGCGCACCTGCCGGACGCGCTCGGACTGCTCGACATTGTCCTGCATGAGCTGGCTGCGGGGGATGGTGCGCTTGCCGAGGAACTCGAGGAATTCGACGAAGAGCTTGTTGCCGGTGGCCTCCGCGATGGCGAGGTGAAACTCGTAGTCCTGTCTTTCGGCGATCTCGTTGTTGTCGATGCTCTGCGTTATGGCATCGTAGGCTTCCCGGATTTTCGCTTCCTGGCTGAACGTCCTGCGTTGCGCGGCAAGGCCGGATGCCTCGACCTCGACAGCAGCCCTCAGTTCCAGGATTTCAAGGATCTCGGAGATCTTGTCGGTGGGGCCGGGACGCAGGTCCGGGACTGTATGGTCGGGCGAGGCCTGGCGAAGAAACACACCGGCGCCGCGCCGCGACTCGACCAGCCCTTCGGCACTCAGCCGCGACAGGGCTTCGCGCACCACGGTCCTTGAGACGTTGAACTCCTCGATCAGTTCCCGCTCGGTGGGCAGGCGATCGCCGGCCTGCAATCCCCCTTCGGAGATCTTCCGGCGCAGCGCGCCGGCAACCCGGTCTGTCAGGTTGCCGGCCGCCTGCCGTTCCCCGGTCGGTTGGGCTCTGGTCGCCATGAAAAATCCTTCTGATTGGCCGGGCGGCTGCTGATCGAATGCAACCACTGTAACAAGTTGTATGCCCACTTGCCATACAAATAAAATTGCTTGTATGATAACTTCAATAATAACTGAACCGGCCATACCGGCCAGCAACCTGGGAGGAACATATGAAACACAGGTCCCTGAAATCGCTCTTCGTGCTGACGGCCGCCGCCGGGCTGGCGTTGGCAACCACTGCGGTGAGCGCCGAGTGGAAGGGCTGGAACATTCACAAGGAAGGCTATCCGAACACGGTGGCCATGGACAAGTTCGCGGAAATCCTCAAGGAGAAGTCCGGCGGGAAGATCACGCTGAAGATGTTCCATTCCGGCGTTCTCGGCAGCCAGCCCGACGCCATCGAGCAGGTGCGTGTCGGCGCCCTTGAGATCGGCAACTTCAATCTCGGTCCGATCGGCCCGATCGCACCGGAGGCCAACGTCGTTTCCCTGCCCTTCATCTTCAAGGACATGGGACACATGCACCGCGCGCTCGACGGCAAGGCCGGCGACATGATTTCCGAAGGCATGGCCAAGAAAGGCCTCATCGCGCTTGCCTGGTACGATTCCGGTGCGCGGTCCTTCTACAATACCAAGAAGCCCATCATGAAACCCGAAGACGTTCAGGGCATGAAGGTGCGGGTCATGAACAACGACCTCTATTCCGGCATGATTGCCGCGCTCGGCGGCAATCCGTCGCCGATGGCCTTCTCGGAAGTCTATCAGTCGCTCAAGACCGGTGTGGTGGACGGTGCGGAAAACAACTGGCCGTCCTACGAGTCGACCGGACATTTCGAGGTTGCGGGGTACTACTCCCTCTCGCAGCACCTCATCATTCCTGAATGTGTCTGCATCAATGCCAAGGTCTACGAAGCCCTGTCCGACGAAGACAAGGCCCTCGTGAAGTCCGCGGCCCGGGAATCGGCTGAAATGCAGCGCCAGCTCTGGAGCGAACGCGCCAAGGCGAGCCGCGAGAAGGTGATGGCGGCCGGCGTCAAGTTCAACGATATCCCGGACAAGTCGGCCTTCCAGGATGCGATGAAGACGGTGTACGACAAGTACCTCTCCGACAACGCCGACCTCGTGCCGCTGGTCGAGCTCATCCAGAAGACCGAATGAGCGAGTGATGGACGCGGCCGGCGCTTCACATCGAAGCGCCGGCCCGTACAATGGCCGGAATGCGTGCGGGCGCAGACCGGGAGCCACGGCGTGATCCGCCTGGCGGCACAACAGGCGGCAATGCGAGATGGCGACACAGACGGGTGCCACCCCCAAACCTGCCCAGGCAGGTCTCTTCTTCAGACTGCTCGACGGACTTGCCCTGATATGCAAGGTCCTGACCGGCGTCGCGCTCGTCGTCCTCACGGTGATCTTCGGATGGCTGGTCTATGGACGATATGTGCTCAACGCGACGCCGACATGGGTCGAACAGGTTTCCCTGCTGCTGGTGGTGCTCATCACCTTTCTCGGCGCTGCCGTCGGCATTCATGAAAACACGCATCTGGGCGTCTCCTACTTCCGGGAACTGAGCCCCGCGCCGGTCCGGCGCGCTTTCGCGTTCGTGAGCCATGTGTTTCTCGGCATTTTCGGACTGGTGATGATGACGGCGAGCTACGAGTTGATGATCTTCAAGTGGGGCTCGCTCATTCCGCTCATCCACGTGCCGGAGGGCCTGAGGGCCCTTCCCATCACCATTTGCGGCGGACTCGTTTTCCTGTTTTCCGCCGGGCATCTCATCCTGCTTCTCCGCGGCGTCGAAGAACAGACGGACCTGACGGAATAAAGCCGGAACAAGGAAAAGGCGGGCGGGGACATGGGACTTCTGATTCTGCTGGGGCTGTTCTTCTTCTGCGTGATCATCGGCCTTCCGGTCGCGTTCGCGCTCGGCATCGCCGGCGTGGCGGCCTTCTGGTACGAGGGGCTGCCGCTGCTTGTGGCCTTCCAGAGGATCACCTCCGGGGTGTCGATCTTCTCGCTGCTTGCCATTCCGTTTTTCATATTCGCCGGTGAGCTGATGTTTCATGGCGGCATCGCCATGCGGCTGGTGCGGTTCGCGTCGAGCGCGGTGGGCGCGGTGCGCGGCGGGCTGGGCGTGGTGAACGTCTTCTCCTCGATGCTGTTCGGCGGCATATCAGGCTCGGCCGTGGCGGACGTGTCCGCACTCGGGTCGATCCTCATCCCCGTCATGAAGGAAAAGGGCTACGACGAGGACTATTCGGTCAACGTGACGGTCACCTCCTCCATCGCAGGCATTCTCGTGCCGCCCAGCCACAACATGATCCTGTTCGCGGTGGCGGCCGGCGGCGGGATCTCGATTTCCCAGCTCTTTCTGGCAGGTGTCGTTCCCGGCGTGGTGATGTGCATCTGCCTCGCGCTCGCGGCCTACATCGTCGCCGTGCGCCGGGGATACTCAGCGGAGACCTTTCCCGGCTGGTCGGCTCTCCTGATTCATTTCGCCGCCGCAATCCCGGGGCTCTTCACCGCCGTCATCATCGTGGGCGGCGTTCTGACCGGCATCTTCACCGTGACCGAGTCGGGGGCGTTCGGCACGATCTACGCCTTCCTCGTCACGCTCATCGTCTATCGCAGCCTGAGTTGGGATGGGTTCGTCACGGCGGTCACCAAGGCGGTGAAGACCACGTCCATGGTGATGATCCTCGTGGCGTGCGCGGCGGCCTTCGCCTACATGCTGACCTTCTACCAGGTGCCGACTAAGATGATCGGCTTCCTGCTGGGGATCTCCGAGAACCCGATCGCCATCCTGCTGATGATCAACGCCATGCTGCTCATCCTCGGCATGATCATGGACATGGCCGCGCTCATTCTCATCTGCACGCCGATCTTCCTGCCGGTCGCCGCCCAGCTTGGCATGGACCCGCTGCAGTTCGGCATGATCCTGATGATGAACCTGGGCCTTGGCCTGTGCACGCCGCCGGTGGGTGCGTGCCTCTTCGTCGGCTGCGCCATCGGGCAGGTGCCGATCGAACGGGCCGTCAAGACGATCTTTCCGTTCTATTTCGCCATACTGGCGGCGCTGATGATGACAACGTTTATCCCGGCAATTTCGCTCACCCTGCCGCGACTGCTCGAGTAGAGAAGGACACTGAACATGCAACGAATTCTGATCACCGGTGCCGCTGGCGGTCTCGGATCGCTCCTGCGGGAGAGCCTCAAGGGATGGGGTCCCGTGCTCCGGCTGAGCGATATCGGCGACCTGGGCGAAGCGGGCAAGGGCGAGGAAGTGGTGCCATGCGAACTCGGCGACCTCGATGCCGTCACGAATCTCGTCGACGGGGTCGACGGGATCGTGCACCTGGGGGGCAAGTCGATCGAGGGCGAGTTCGAGAACATCCTCAACGCGAATTTCCGCGGCACCTACCACATCTTCGAAGCCGCCCGGCGGCATGGCGGCAAGCGGATCCTGTTCGCGAGTTCCAATCACGCGATCGGATTCCACGAGCGTACCGACAAGCTCGACGGCGACTCGCCGTTCCGCCCCGACAGCATCTACGGTGTCTCCAAGGCGTTCGGTGAAACGCTCGCGCGCTACTACTACGACAAGTTCGGCGTGGAGAGCGTCAGCGTGCGGATCGGGTCCTGCTTTCCCGAACCCCGCGACCGGCGGATGATGGCGACCTGGCTGAGCCCGAACGATTTCACGCGGCTGGTCAAGGCGGTGTTCGAAGCCTCCCGCGTCGGCGCGTCGATGATCTACGGGGCATCTGACAATCGCGAGCAATGGTGGGACAACAGCCATGCGGGCTTCATCGGCTGGACGCCCCGCGACACGTCCGAACCCTTCCGGGACAAGGTGATGGCGGCGACGCCGGAACCCGATCCCGAAGACCCCGCGATCCGCTACCAGGGCGGCGGTTTTGCCGCCGCGGGTCATTTCGAGGACGACTGAACCCAGCGTTCCTTCCCCTTATTCCGGTCCGTGTCCGCGCCGGCAGGCCTCCTGCCGGCGCGCCGGCGTGCGCGGAATTTTCCGAACGATCCCAATGTGATGTCCCGGCCGGGATCCTCCCGATTGAATTCTTGTATACAGAAATGCCTGATTGTGCCTAATATCCGGCGATAAAGGCGCGCAGATCGTAAAAACTGTATACAGAATGCGCCGTGTGCGGTTCCGGAAAAGAGGAGCCGCCGGGAGGAAACAGGTGTCGTCACCGGAACGAAGTTCCCAGTTCACCAAGGCCCTTTTCGGCCTGCGCTCGCTGGTCATGAGTGGCGAGTTCGAATCGCAGGCGCGTTTGCCCGAGACAGCGCTCGCCGAACGCCTCGAGGTCTCGCGGACGCCGCTTCGGCAGGCGATCGCGCAACTGGTGGAGGAGGGGCTGCTGGAGCGCCTCGAGACCGGGGGGTGCCGGCTCGCGTCGCTCAGCATGGCGGACATCATCGACTCGATCGAGATCCGCGGCGTGATCGAAGGCACGGCCGCGCGCCTCGCGGCCGAACGCGGCGCCGACCCCGAGCTTGCCGCCGAGTGCCGTCTGGTGCTTGACGGCCTCGACGCCGCACTGGCGGATCCGGGCCAGGTCGATTTCGATTCCTACGTGACTCTGAACGCGCGGTTCCACGTCCTGGTTTCTCGCCTTGCGGGCAGCGATGTCGTGGCCCGGGAGGTCGATCGCATCAGTCGCCTTCCGCTTGCCTCCCCCAGTTCCTTCCTGCAGGAGCAGGAACTGATCTCCGAGTTTCAGGCCTCCCTGCAACTCGCCCAGCATCAGCACCGGGCGATCTTTTCCGCGATCATGAACCGGGAGGGCGCGCGGGCGGAGGCCCAGGCGCGCGAACATGCCCGGCTCGCCCGGCAGAACCTCGAATTCGTCATGCGCTCCAGGCCGAACCTCGTCCAGAAGGTTCCCGGCCTGGCGCTCGTGTCACCCTGAAAACCACAGAACAGAACACTGGAGGAAAAAATGGGAAGCCTGTCCGACGTCATGGCCAAGCACCGCAACCCGGTCGAGATGCTGCGCAACTCGAAGATCGGAATGTATGTCTATCCGGTCGTCGCACCGGAGTTCACGAACTGGCGCGACGAGCAGAGGGCGTGGCGCGAGGAGGCGGTGCTTTTCGACCAGACCCACCACATGGATGAACTGATCGTCGAGGGACCCGATGCCGCGGCGTTCCTCCAGGGCCTGGCGATCAACAGCTTCGCGAATTTCGAACTGAACCGCGCCAAGCACTTCGTCCCGGTTTCGACGGAAGGCTATGTCATCGGCGACATGATCATCTTCCGCGAACGCGAGGACCGGTTCGTTCTCGTCGGCCGCGCGCCCACGGCCAACTGGGTGGAGTTCAACCAGGCGGTCGGCAAGCACAACGTGAGGCTTCACCGCGACCCGCGGTCGGATTCGCGGCCGGACGGCAAGGCCATCTACCGGACCCACTACCGTTTCCAGATCCAGGGGCCGGAGGCCAACAAGGTCTTCGAGAAGATGAACGGCGGGCCGGTTCCGGACGTCAAGTTCTTCCATACCGACTGGATCAACGTCGGGTCGCGCCTGGTGCGCGCCCTGCGTCACGGCATGGCAGGGGCACCGGGTCTGGAAATCTGGGGGCCCTATGCCGACAAGAGCTACATCCAGGGCACGATCATGGAGTGCGCACGGGAGGCCGGTGTCGACCTGCACATCGTCGGCAGCCGCGCCTATTCCACCAATACGCTGGAATCGGGCTGGATCCCGTCGCCCCTGCCGGCGATCTATACCGGTGACGGGCTGATGCAGGACTACCGCGACTGGCTCTCCGATAAGAGCTACGAGGCGGGCGGGGCGATCGGCGGCAGCTTCGTCTCCGACGACATCCGGGACTACTACACCAACCCGTACGAACTGGGCTACGGCATCTACGTGAAGTTCGACCACGACTTCATCGGCCGGGATGCGGTCGAGAAAATGAAGGGCGGACCTAACCGCAAGAAAGCGACCTTCGAGTGGAACGCCGAGGATGTGGTCAAGGTGATCGCGTCGGCCTTCGAGCCGGGCCAGGACCACTACAAGTGGATCGACTTCCCGCAGCCCAACTACGCCTCGACGGGCGCCGACATGATCATGAAGGACGGCCGCATGGTGGGCATGTCGATGTTCAACGGCTACAGCTACAACGAACGCTGCATGCTGTCGCTGGGCGTCGTCGACGCGGACGTCGAGGTGGGCGACGAATTCGTGATGCTCTGGGGTGAACCGGAGACCACCGGCAAGACGTCGACGGAAAAACACAAGCAGGCCGAGATCAGGGTCCGGGTCGCGCCGACGCCCTATTCGCGCGAGGCCCGCGAAAACTATGCGGACAGCTGGCGGACGAAACCCGCGAGCTGACCGGATGGCGCCGCCTGCGGGCCCGCCGGGCCGCGCGACGCAGGTGTCGCCGCAAATCCAGGGATCCGACAGAGATTCAACCAGGGAGGAAAACGATGAACAGGATTGCCAGCACTCTGGCCGCGGCAGCGGTCGCCCTTGCCGTCACGACACCGGCCATGTCCGAGGAACTGAAGTTTGCCCATTTCGTGCCGCCGCAACACACCATCACCGCTTCGCTGATCACACCGCTCTCGGAAGGGGTGAAGGCGGACACGAACGGCGCGCTCACCATCCGCACCTATCCGGGCGGCGAACTGGGCAAGGGCCCGGTGGAACAGTATGTGCGCGCGCTGCAGGGCGTGGCCGACATCACCTGGGGGCTGCAGGGGTATACGTCCTCGCAGTTCCCCAAGACGATGACCGTGGAACTGCCCGGGGTGGTTCCGGACGGCATGAGCGGCTACGACATGCTCTGGAACGCCTTCGAGGGGCACCTCAAGTCGGAGTTCCCGGGCACGAAGCCGCTCGCGCTGTGGGTTTCCGAACCCAACATCATGATCATGAAGGACCATCAGATCCGCAAGCCGGAGGACATGGCCGGCCTGAAGATCAGGGTGGCCGGGGCCGTTGCGGCTGAGGTCGTCACGGCGCTTGGCGCGACGCCTGTGCAGATGCCGATCCCCCATGTCTACAACGCCCTGCAGACAGGTCTCATCGACGGCGTGATCACGGGCGCCAGCGCCGTCGCCGACTTCAAGCTGGACGAGGTGGCCAACAGCTACACGACCGGTGCGCCGCTCGGCCGCATCTCCTTCTATGTCGTGATGAACCAGGCGAAGTACGACGGCCTGTCCGACGAGATGAAGGCCGCGATCGACAAGCACAGCGGCCGGGGCCTGTCCAAGAGTGCGGAAGATGCATGGAACGCCAAGGCCGACAAGACCATCGAGGCGGCCAAGGCGGCGGGAGACAACACCGTGATCGAACTGTCCGGTGCGGAGGCCGAAGCGTTCGCCAAGATCACGCTGCCCGTGCGCGACCGTGTCGTGAAGGAACTCGGAGCCGAAGCCGTCGTGGCCGCGATGCAGGGCAAATAGGCGCAGATGCAACCGGTTCGGAAGGTCGCGGACAGGCTGATCGGCCTGTCCGCGGTCCTCGGTGCGCTCGGTCTCCTGGCGGAGATGCTCGTGATCCTCGTCGATGTGGTCGGGCGGGCATTCGGCGCACCCCTGTTCGGGTCCTTCGACCTGACGACCATGATGCTGGTGATCGTCGTCTTCGGCGGAATGGCGATGTGCGACCGCATCGGCGGCCACGTGGCGGTCGACATCCTGGAAGACAGACTGCCGGCGGAATTCAACCGGTTCGTCGACATCCTGTCCGCGGCCCT
The DNA here is from genome assembly GCA_965227875.1 of Hyphomicrobiales bacterium. Lineage (GTDB taxonomy): Bacteria > Pseudomonadota > Alphaproteobacteria > Rhizobiales > JAJFHC01. The sequence goes on along the minus strand of OZ245783.1, from coordinate 1,250,408 downwards.
GGGGGCGGTGATCTTCGCCGTGATGGCCTGGGCGGTCTACGAGAGCGCGAAGCTCTCGCTCATGCTCAACCTGTCGACGAACCTGATCCAGTTGCCGAAAGCCTGGTTCCAGTGGTGCCTGTGCGGGTTTGCCGGACTGACGGCGCTGGCCATGCTGCTGCGGGCGGTGGAACTCGCGGTCACCGGGTATGACGTGCGCAAGGAAAGGGCCGACGCGGGATGAGCGCTTCCATTATCGGCGGCATCGGGGTCGCGGCGCTCGTCGTGCTGCTCCTGCTGCGGGTGCCGGTGGCCTTCGCCATGTTCGCGGTCGGCTTTGCCGGAATCACTGCGCTCAACGGGCCTGCGTCCGCGGTCAATCTCCTGGCATCGGAGTCCTTCACCCTCGCCACGTCGCCGGAACTGGTCGTCATTCCGCTCTTCATCCTGATGGGCAACGTCGCGTCGGTCACCGGGCTCAGTCGCCAGCTCTACGATGCGGCCTATGCGGTGATCGGGTCGGTCCGCGGCGGCCTCGCATCGGCCACCGTCATCGGATGCGGCGGTTTCGCCGCCCTGTCCGGTTCGTCGGTGGCCTCCGCGCTGACCATGGGCAAGGTCTCGCTCGCGGAAATGCGGCGTTACAGGTACGACCCCCGCCTGTCGACCGGCGTCGTCGCCGCCGGCGGGACGCTGGGCATCCTCATCCCCCCGTCGACCGGCTTCGTGATCTACGCGATCCTCACGGAACAGTCGATCGGTCGTCTCTTCCTCGCCGGCGTGCTCCCGGGCCTCATGCTGCTGGTGCTCTTCGTCCTCACCATATCCCTGTTGTGCCGCCTGCGCCCCGAACTCGGACCGGCCGGTCCGCGGACGTCGCTCGACCTGAAGCTTCAGGCGCTGGGCGGCGCGGCCCCGATCCTCGGCGTGATCCTGGTGACCATCGGCGGCATCTATGGCGGCCTGTTCTCCCCGGTCGAGGCGGCGGCCGTCGGGGCGGGACTGGTGATCGCATATGGTGCGGTGACGCGGCGTCTGTCGGTCCGCGGCCTGTGGGCGGCCACCAAGGACTCCGTGACGACGACGGCCACGGTCATGCTGATCCTGATCTCGGCCCACCTGATCAACCCGTTCCTGGCGCTCAGCCACATTCCCGAAGCGGTCGGGGCCCTGCTGGCGGTCCTCGACCTGCCGGTGACCGGAACCTTGCTCGTGATCCTCGCCATCTACCTCGTTCTTGGCTGTTTCATGGAAGGGTTCGCGATGCTCGTGCTGTCGCTGCCGATCTTCTTTCCGGTCGTCACCGCGCTCGGCATCGATCCGATCTGGTTCGGGGTCCTGGTCGTGCTGACGCTGGAGATGGGGCTCATCTCGCCACCGGTCGGGATAAACGTCTTCATCGTGAAGTCGGTCGCCGAGGACGTTCCCCTGGGTACGATATTTGCCGGCATCGTTCCGTTCTGGTTGACTATGCTCGTCGGTCTAGGACTCCTGATCGCCTTTCCGCAGATGTCGCTGTTCCTGCCGAATTCGATGATAAATTGACCGCGAGGAGATTCGATGACCGAGCCCTGTTTTGACGTCGCCCACCTGGGGCATGTCGAGCTCTTGACCGACCGCTTCGACGAGAGCCTGGATTTTTTCGTCCGGGTCTACGGCCTGACGGAGACCGCGCGGGACGGCGGCTCGTCCTATCTGAGAGCATGGGACGACTATGAGTTCCACACGCTCAAACTCACCGCAGCCGACACGACCGGGGTCGGGCATATCGGCTACCGCGCGTCGTCCCCGGAAGCCCTGGAACGGCGGGTGGCGGAGATCGAGCGGCTCGGTTACGGCGTCGGCTGGACGGACGGGGACCTCGGCCACGGCAGGGCCTACCAGTTCCGGTCGCCGGACGGTCATCTCTACGAGCTCTACTGGGACACGAACCGCTACGTCGCTCCGCCCGAGGAACGGCCGGCCCTGAAGAATGTCGCCCAGCGGTTTCACGGCCGCGGCTGTGCGGTGCGCCGGCTCGACCATCTCAACCTGCTGGCGGCGGATCTGCCCGCCCTGAGGGACTTCATGGTGGGCGCCCTGGGCAGCCGGATCACGGAGCAGATCGTTCTCGACGACGGCACGCTGGCGGGGTGCTGGTTCACGGTCAACAACAAGTCGTACGATCTTGCCTGCACCGTCGATCACACGGGGACGCGCGGGCGCTTTCATCACCTGACCTACGCGTCCGATCACCGCGACGACATTCTGCGCGCCGCCGACGTCTATCTGGAAAACGGCGTCTTCATCGAGACCGGCCCCCACAAGCACGCCATCCAGGGGACGTTCTTCCTCTACGCCTACGAGCCGGCGGGCAACCGCGTGGAAATCGCCAATGCAGGCGCGCGCCTGATCCTCGCGCCGGACTGGGAGACGGTCACCTGGACCGAGGCGGAACGCAGGAAAGGCCAGGCGTGGGGCCTCAAGACCATCGAAAGTTTCCATACGCACGGCACACCGCCGGTGGGAGAGTGACACATGAGCAGGACGGCCCTTGTCATCAGCGCGCATTCCGCGGACTTCGTCTGGCGGTGCGGCGGAGCGATCGCGCTGCACCAGTCGAAAGGCTACGAGGTGACGATCGTCTGCCTCAGTTACGGAGAGCGGGGCGAAAGCGCGAAACTCTGGAAGCAAGAGGGCATGACGCTGGAGAAGGTCAAGACCGAGCGCCGGCGCGAGGCGGAAAACGCGGCCGCCGCGCTCAATGCCCATGACATCCGCTTCTTCGATCTCGGCGATTATCCGCTGGAACTGGACCGCGAGGCCAAGTACCGGCTGGTCGATGTGATCCGCGAGGTGCAGCCGGCCTTCATGCTCAGCCATTCGACCTACGATCCCTACAACACCGATCACATGTACACGACGTCGGTGGCGCTCGAGACCCGCATGATCGCCCAGGCCTGGGGGCACAATCCGGGTGAAAAGGTTCTGGGTGCGCCGCAGCTCTATCTCTTCGAGCCGCACCAGACCGAGCAGATGGGCTGGAAACCCGACACGTTTCTCGACATCACGCCGGTCTGGGACGACAAGCGCGCGGCTATCGAATGCATGGAAGGCCAGCAGCATCTCTGGGACTACTACACGAACGTGGCGCAGAACCGCGGCAACCATTTCCGGCGCAATTCCGGCGGTCAGGCGGGAGGGCGCGACTGCCGCTACGCGGAAGGGTTCCAGTCGGTGTTTCCTCGAACGGTGGATGAATTGTGATGGGCGTGGTGGTTCAGAATATCGAGCGGGCGGAGGCCGCGGTGATCGCCGGGCTGAAGGATTGCGGTGTCGCGACGGTGCACGAGGCGCAGGGGCGCAAGGGGCTGCTCGCCTCCTACATGCGGCCGATCTTTCCCGGCGCGGCGGTCGCCGGTTCGGCGCTCACGATTTCCGCCCCGCCGGGCGACAACTGGATGCTGCACGTGGCGATTGAACAGGTCAGGGCCGGCGACGTCCTGGTGCTGGCGCCGACCTCGCCCTGCGAGGACGGCTATTTCGGAGACCTGATCGCCACCTCCGCCAAGGCGCGCGGCTGTGCGGGGCTGGTGATAGAGGCCGGCGTTCGCGACGTGCGCGACCTGACCGCGATGGAGTTTCCGGTCTGGTCCAGGGCGATCTTCGCACAGGGCACGGTCAAGGAGAGCATCGGGTCGGTCAACGTGCCGGTGGTCTGCGCCGGGGCGCTGGTCAATCCGGGCGACGTGATCGTGGCCGATGACGACGGTGTATGCGTCGTGGCGCGCGACGAGGTGCCGGAGGTGCTCGACAAGGCCCGGGCCCGGATGGCCAACGAGGACGAGAAGCGCGCCCGGCTGGAGGCCGGAGAACTCGGTCTCGATCTCTACGACATGCGCGGGCGGCTGGCCGACAAGGGCCTGAAATATGTCTGAGGGCGTGCGCGCCATGTGGCTGCGCGGGGGAACGTCCAAAGGTGTCTACTTCCTGGCCGAAGACCTGCCGGCGGACCGCGCGGCGCGCGACGCTTTTCTCCTCAGTGCGCTTGGAAGCCCCGACCCGCGCCAGATCGACGGCGTCGGCGGCGCCGATCCGCTGACGTCCAAGGTCGCAGTGGTCAGGCCGTCCGGCCGTGCTGACGCGGATGTGGACTATCTCTTCCTGCAGGTCATGGTGGACCGGCCCGTCGTGACCGATGCGCAGAACTGCGGAAACATCCTGGCCGGTGTCGGCCCGTTCGCGATCGAGCGCGGCCTGGTCGTGCCGGGCGGTCCGCAGACCGACGTGCGCATCTTCATGGAGAACACCGGGCAGACGGCCATAGCGACGGTTTCGACGCCGGGCGGGCGCGTTTCCTACAGCGGGGACGCCCGCATAGACGGCGTGCCCGGGCATCACGCTCCCGTGCCGCTCGCCTTCATGGACACCGCGGGCTCGAGCTGCGGTGCGCTGCTGCCGACCGGCAACGAGGCCGACGAGATCGACGGTGTCCTCTGTACACTCATCGATAATGGCATGCCCTGCGTCGTCATCTCCGCGGCCGACCTGGGCATCCATGGCACTGAGGAGCCCGACGCACTGGAGGCGGACGCCGCGCTTCGGGCGCGTCTGGAGAGCATCCGTCTGAAGGCCGGCCCGATGATGAATCTCGGCGACGTCTCGGCGAAGAGCGTGCCGAAGATGACGATGGTTTCGGGGCCCCGGTCCGGCGGTGTCGTGTCGACACGGACCTTCATCCCGCACCGCTGCCACAAGGCGATCGGCGTATTAGGGGCGGTCAGCGTCGCCTCGGCCTGCCTGTTGCCGGGCAGTCCTGCCGCCGCCCATGCCGCCGTTCCCGAGGGGGCCGTCAAGACCATGCCGATCGAACACCCGACCGGCGAGATGACCGTCATCGCCACGCTCGAGGACGGCAAGGTCACCCGCGCTGCCATCCTGCGCACCGCACGCAAGCTCTTCGACGGCGAGATCTTCCCGGCCGGCTGACACTCCACCTTCGCGCCTTGCGTCGACCTCCGCGGAAGGCCCCGCCAGGAAACGCCCGCCGGGCCAGGGGCCCCAAACGTCTGGTCAACACCCGAACCCCCGGGCGCGGACCCGGGGGCCCAGAGGCGTAGGTCGCCGGCCGTGGGGCGGGCATGGATCCCGGGTCTTCGCCCGGGAATTCGGGGGGTGGTGTGGCGCGTTGCGTGGGGTTGGGTGTGCGGGGGCTTCGGGCTGGATGCACCGAACCGTAGAGTCGTCGAGTCCTGGAGCTCCGGCCCAGTGCCGAAGGTCCTGGCAGGGTCCCGAATCCCGAGCCAGAACCCGCAGGTCGAGCCCGAAACCGAACCCCCGGGCGCAGACCCGGGGCCCAGAGGCGTCAGGCGCCGGCCGCGCGGTGGGCATGGATCCCAGGTCTTCGCCCGGGAATTCGGGGCTGGTGGCGCGTTGCGCGGGGTTCGGCGTGCGGGGGCTTCGGGCCGGATGCACCGAAACGTAGGGCCGTCTAAGTCGGAAGCTTCGGGCCCTGAACCGACGGTCCTACGAGGATAGGGGGGCCAGACGTACCTGGGAGACCGGCAAGCACCGGGAAACCGAACCAGGATCCGCAAACCCCGCGATAATCCGAACCCCCGGGCGCAGACCCGGGGGCCAGGGGCGTCAGGCGCCGGCCGCGCGGTGGACATGGATCCCGGGTCTGCGCCCGGGAATTCGGGGTTGCGGGGCCGCGTGGCGGGGTTCCGCAGCCGAGTGTCTGGTCTCCGCAGCGGCGTGTCAGGTCTCCGGCTGTTCGAGCTTGTCCTGGGTCCGGGTCTCGAAGTCCGAGGCGTCGTGGCGTTCGTGGAGTTGCTCCTCCAGCGGGCCGTTGACGCGGTTTACCATGCGGCCGCGCTGGACGGGCGTGCGGGCGCCGATTTCGGCGGTCCAGCGGTTCACGTGTGTGTAGGACGGCGCGTCGAGGAACTCGGCGGCCTCGTAGACCTTGTTGGAGACCAGCGCGCCGTACCACGGCCAGATGGCGATGTCGGCGATCGTGTAGTCCTCCCCGCACATGAAGCGGTTGTCGGCCAGATGGCGGTCGAGCACGTCGAGCTGGCGTTTCACCTCCATGGCGAAACGGTCGATGCAGTACTCGATCTTCTCGGGCGCATAGCAGTAGAAGTGGCCGAAGCCGCCGCCGAGATAGGGCGCGCTGCCCATCTGCCAGAACAGCCAGGAGAGGCATTCCGGGCGCCTGGCGGGATCCTGAGGCATCAGGGCGCCGAACTTCTCGGCGAGATAGAGCAGGATGGCGCCGGATTCGAAAACGCGGGTCGGCGCCTTGGTGGACATGTCCATGAGCGCGGGGATCTTGGAGTTCGGATTGACGTCGACAAAGCCGCTGCCGAACTGGTCGCCGTCGCCGATCCTGATCAGCCAGGCGTCGTATTCCGCACCCTCGTGGCCGAGGGCCAGCAGTTCCTCGAGCATGACGGTGACCTTGACGCCGTTTGGCGTGGCGAGCGAGTAGAGTTGCAGGGGATGCTTGCCGACCGACAGTTCCTTGTCGTGCGTCGGTCCGGCAATCGGGCGGTTTATGTTGGCAAACGCGCCGCCGCTCTCGGATTCCCATTTCCAGACCTTGGGCGGCGTGTAACCGGTTGCGTCATTCATGTGTCGGACTTTCCGTTGTGATGTGGACGATGTGGTCCCGGTTTACGCGATGGACAGGCCGAGCGCACGGGTTGATTTCGCAGAATGGCGGGCGCGGCCATCACAAAAGGTTCAGACGATATCCGCTATGCAGGTTTGGCGCGGCGACATAAGCTTGCCGGCGTTGGTGTCGGGGGATGCCATCACAGGAGATCCAGATGACAAGGCTCACCGCAAAGGACTTCGACCAGGGACTTCTCGAACTCTACGACTATTACGCCCACGGCATGATCGACAAACGCGAGTTTCTCGACCGTGCGGGGCGTTTCGCCGTTGGCGGCGTCACGGCGCTTGCGCTGTTCGACATGCTCAAGCCGGACTATGCGCTCGCCGAGCAGGTGTCCTTCAACGATCCGGACATCCGGGCGACCTACGAAACCTACGCATCGCCGAACGGCACGGGCGACGTGCGCGGTTATCTCGTGCGCCCGGCCAAGGCGGACGGGAAACTTCCCGCCGTCCTCGTGATCCATGAGAACCGCGGCCTTAATCCCTATATCAAGGACGTCGCGCGCCGCGTGGCGAAGGCCGGCTTCATGGCGCTGGCGCCGGACGGCCTGACCTCGGTGGGCGGTTACCCCGGCAATGACGACGACGGCAAGGCGCTGCAGCGCACGGTCGACCGCACCAGGCTCATGAACGACTTCTTCGCCGCCTACGAGCATCTGGCGGGGCGCGACGACTCCACGGGCAAGGTCGGCTGTGTCGGTTTCTGCTATGGCGGCGGCGTATGCAACGCGCTGGCGGTCGCCTACCCGGAACTCAATGCCTCCGTCCCCTTCTATGGCCGGCAGGCCAGTGCCGACGACGTGCCGAAGATCGAAGCGCCGCTGCTGCTGCACTTTGGCGAACTGGACAAGCGGATCAATGACGGCTGGCCGGCCTACGAGGCGGCCCTCAAGAAACACGGCAAGGTCTACGAAGCGCATATCTACGAGGGCGCCAACCACGGGTTCCACAACGATTCGACCCCGAGATACGACGAGGCGGCCGCCAATCTCGCGTGGGACCGGACCATCGGCTGGTTCAACAAGTACCTGACATGAGCGCGTGAACCGGCTGGTCCGCGCCGGTCCCGTGACGTAGCCTCTCCCCGTGAGCCGGATCACGGGGAGGAGCGATCGCATGAGCGGCACGGGTGAACACTACGACGAGGGGATCATACGGTTCCTCGGCGAACTGTGGGGCGAGGGCTTCCTGTCGCCGGGCGGTCCTGCCGAAATCGCCCGCGTCCTGGAAGGGCTCGACCTCGGCGGCAAACGCGTGCTGGACATTGGTTGCGGCGCGGGCGGGGGCACGATCAAGCTGGTCCGCGATCTCGGTGCGGGCCATGTCACTGGCATCGACGTGGAGGAGACGGGCTGCGCGGCGGCGCGCCGGCTGGTCGCGGAAAGCGGTCTTTCCGGACAGGTGGACATCGTCCGGGTGGATCCCGGGCCATGGCCGTTCGCCGACGGGACCTTCGACGTGGTGTTCAGCAAGGATTCGATCATCCATATTCCGGACAAGGCGTGGCTTGCGGCCGAAGCCTTCCGGGCGCTGCGCCCGGGCGGCTGGTTCGCCGCGTCGGACTGGCTGATCTCTCACGATGGCGACCCCAGCCCTGAAATGGCGCGCTACATCGAGCTCGAAGACCTCGATTTCGCCATGGCCTCTCCGGACAGCTACCGGAGGGCGCTCGAGGCCGCCGGTTTCGAGCAGGTGAGCCTGGTCAGTCGAAACGCGTGGTACCGCGACCAGGCGGAGGCGGAGCTTGCGCGCATGCAGGGGCGCGAGCGTGCCCGCTTCGAAGAAATTCTCGGGGCCGAGGCAGTCGCCGACCAGATCGCCACCTGGACGGCGATGGTGCCCGTGCTCCGGTCGGGCGAACATTGCCCACATCATTTCCGCGGGCGAAAGCCGCTCGCCTGATCAGCTGTTCAGGCGGTACTGTTTCCGGTAGTGCGCGATAAGCTGCGAACTCACGAACGGGGCCAGGATCATCGCGACGATGATGGCGACGGGAAGCCAGGAACTGGGCGTCGTGTAGACCCAGGGCGTGTGCATCACGGCAATCGCGCCGAGACCGGCGATGGCTGCTGCGGCGGCCACCATTGCGGCAATCGTAAGGGGTTCCTTTATATGCATCTGCTGTCTCCGTAAGGCGACTTTTCGTCTAAACGCCCGGCGGGCGCGACTGTTCCCGTTTTCAGGTGCGGAACATTGTGCGGATCGCCGAAAAAGCCGGTTTTTCTGGTGTTTAGGCTGCAGATTCGCTAAGTGCTGGGTCTGCAACGCACCAACAGGGAGACCATCCATGAAACCGCTCGCGGGATTGAAAATCGTCGAGTTCTGCGAGATCGCCGCGGGGCCGTTCTGCGGCATGCTGCTGGCCGACATGGGGGCGGACGTCATCAAGGTCGAGCGCGCGCAGGGCGACGCCATGCGGACATGGCCGCCGATCAATGGTGGCTACAGCGAGAATTTCGCGTCCGTGAACAGGGGCAAGAAGTCCGTCGTCCTCGACCTTAAATCCGACGAGGGCATCGCCGCGGCGAAGGCCCTGATCCTGTCCGCCGACGCGGTCGTCGAGAACTTCCGGCCCGGCGTCATGGACCGCAACGGGATCGGCTACGCAGCCATGGCGGAAGAGAAACCCGCAATCGTCTACTGCTCCATTTCCGCCTTTGGCCAGAGCGGGCCGCGGGCGACGGAAGGCGGGTTCGACCTCACCATGCAGGCGATGGCCGGTGTCATGAGCGTGACGGGGGAACCCGGCGGCGCCCCGGTAAAATGCGGCGTGCCGCTGTGCGATTTCGTGTCCGGTCTCTACGGGGCGTTCGCCCTCAGCGCCGCGCTGCGCGAAGTCCAGTCGACCGGGAAGGGGACCCATATCGACGTCTCGATGCTCGGCGCGACGCTTGCCGTCGCTGCGCTTCAGACGAGCGAATATTTCGGGACGGGGCGGGATCCGCGCAAGCTCGGGTCGGCGCACCCGCGAAACGCGCCCTACCAGGCTTTCAGGGCCGAGGACGGGTATTTCGGCATGGCGGCCGGCAACAATCGCCTGTGGGCGAGCGTCTGTCAGGTGACGGGCCTGCCGGAACTCGAGAACGAGCCCCGGTTCTCGACGCCGACCGACCGGGCCGCCAACCAGGACGAACTTCGCGAGATCCTCGAGGCTGTGTTCACGACGCGTCCGGCCAGCCACTGGCTTCAGGCCTTCGCCGATGCGGGCGTGCCCTGCAGCCCCATCAACACCTATTCGCAGGCGCTTGCCGACCGTCAGGTGGAGCACATGGGCTGGGTCCAGGAGATGGTCCTGCCGGGCGGTCACGCGACCAGGACCTTCGGATCGCCGCTCAGGTTCGACGACCTGCCATCGCGGATCGAGGCGGGGCCGCCGGCGCTGGGCGAGCATACCGCGGAGGTGCTCGCATCGCTCGGCCTGCACGCCGCGGGTGAGGCGGAAGAGGCATGACCGGGTCCGTACGTACGGACATGGCGGGCGGACATCTCACCGTCACACTCGCCAGACCCGAAACGTCGAATGCGCTCTCCGCGGACATGGTCGAAAGACTGATCGAGACCTTTGCCGAACCGGGCGACTGCCGTTCCTGTGTCATTACCGCGGAAGGCAGGAACTTCTGCGCCGGGTTCGACCTTTCCGATCTCGACGACCTGAGCGACGGCGACCTGTTGCTGAGGCTGGTACGCATCGAAACCCTGCTTCAGGCCGTCCATCACGCGCCGTTTCCCGTCATGGCCCTGGCGCAGGGGCACGTGGTCGGGGCAGGCGCCGACCTGTTCGCGGCCTGCTGGCGCAGGGTCGCCGCGCCGGACGCCCGTCTGCGCATGCCCGGCTGGAACTTCGGCATCGCGCTCGGCACCGGGCGGCTGGCCAGGCTGGTGGGCGAGGGCAATGCGCGCGACATGCTGATCGATACCAGGGGCGTGAACGCCGAGGAGGCGCTCGGGCTCGGGCTTGCCAGCGCCGTCGTCCCGCTCGAGGACTGGCCCGAAACCGCGCGGGATTTTCGCGAGCGCTCCGTGAAGCTTGAAGCCGGCGCGGTCGCCGACATGCTGGGGATCACGGTGCAGGACAGTCGCGGCCGGGACATGGCGGAACTGGTGCGCACCGCCTCCAACCCGGGGCTCAAGGCGCGGATCAGCGCCTACAGGGACAGGGTCGCGCGCGAAAGGTCCGGACGCAAGCCGGGCTGACGCCGCCGGAAGCGACGTTCGAGCCCCCATTCTGCCCGTTCTGCGAAAATACGCCGGGAGGATTGTCAGGTTACGGATTGACGATGCCGCTATCCATATGAATTATGTATGCAATGGGCGACAAAGCCGAATGCACCCGGTTTCAACGGGTGGTGATCCAAGGGAGGAGAAGAAAACATGAGTATCTTACGCAAATCCAGAACACTGGGGCTTTTTGCCGGTGTTGCCATGGCCGCGACCGCGATCGCAGGTGCGGCGCAGGCCGCCGAATGCAAGAGGTCCGAGGCCAGCATGGACAAACCGGGCGGGTTCCCGGAGCGTGCCCTGACCATGATCGTGCCTTATGGCCCGGGCGGCGGTTCGGGGCAGGTGGCCCGCGCCATGGCGCAGGCCGTGACCGAACTCACCGGCGTGAACATCAACCGTGACCACAAGCCGGGCGGCTCGGGCACGGTGGGCATGACGGCCTACATGGCCGCACCGGCGGACGGTTACACCGTCCTAGAGCACATTGACGACGCGTCTTCCGCCCATGCGCTCGATTCCAGCAGGCCGAACCCCGCGGAGGCCCTGATCCCGCTGGTCACGTCCCAGATCACGTTCTCGCAGATCTACATCCGCACCAACGAGGACCGCTTCACGGACTGGAATTCGTTCGTCGAATGGGTCAAGGCCCAGGACGGCAAGGCGACGATCGCCAACGTGTCTAAGGAAGGATCCATGGAACGCGTCACGATGAAGTTCATCACCGACGCGACCGGCATGAAGATCCAGCAGATCTCGTTCGACAAGGGCGCACCACGTTACGGCGCGCTGCTGGGCGGCCAGGTGGATGCGCTGTTCGAGCAGCCGGGCGACGTCCGGAACTTCCTCGACGCCAAGAAGTTCAAGCCGATTCTCACGATCCTCAAGGACCGCGTCGACGCTTTCCCGGACACGCCGTCGCTCACCGATGCGGGACTGGATTTCGAACCGCTGCTGCGCTTCCGCGGCTTCTACGTCAAGGCCGGCACCCCGGAGGACCGGGTGAAATGGCTGACCTGGGCCTTCCAGCGCGCCTATTGCGAAGACAGCTACCAGAAGTACAACGAGTCGAAGTTCATGACGCTGATCGACAGCTATCGTGACACCGAAGGCTCCAAGGACCTGATCACGAAAACGATCGCCCAGTACCGCGACGTCTACAAGCAGATGGGACTGGACGTTAAGTAACCGGGATCCGGCACGTTCCGGAACACGGTTGCCTGTAGCGACAACGGGATCCGGCGGCTCACGGGAGGGCCGCCGGATCGACTGTCTGAGGGGAAGGCATGGGGAAACTCAAGACTTCGCATATCGTCGAAACGGGCGTCTGGATCGCACTTGGCGTCATTTTCTTCGCCTATTCCTACGAGTTCGACCGGCCGATCGAGATCTACAAGTTCGGGGCAACCGGATGGCCGCGGGTCATCATCGTCCTGCTCTTCCTCACGGCGATCGGCAACCTCTATTTCCACATGCGGCATGGCGATTCCACCCAGGCGGGGCGGATCGGCGTCGCGGCGGAAGACGACGGCATCAAGAAGGTCTGGTCGCCATCGGCGTTCGCGCGCACGGCCGCCATCCTGCTGCTGCCTTTCGTCTTCGCCATCCTGCTCAAGTCCATCGGTTTCTATTCTCTCGCACCGGTCTTCATCGCGCTGCTGATCATCCTGCTCGGCGAATGGCGGCCGTTGCGCGTCGTTTTGATCACCCTGTTCATCTATGTGCTCCTGCTCATGTTCTTTGTCGTGCTGCTGAACGCCAATCTTCCCCAAGGCACGGTTTCGCCGTTCTACAATTTCAGCCACATCATTCTGGTATGGCTGGGCTGACAAAGGGGAACGGCTGACATGATCGAGAATTTCCTCATCGGGACCGCCGCGCTTTTCGGCGACCCCCTGACCATCGCCCTGTTCTTCGCAGGTGTCGTCGGCGGCATGCTGTTCGGCGCCATACCCGGCGTCAGCATGCTCACGCTGGCGGCGATCCTGCTGCCCTTCACCGCGGGCCTCACGGCCGCCCAGGGCATCATGCTGTTCTCGGTGATCTACTGCACCGGCACCTATGGCGGGGCGATCACGGCCATATTGTTCAACATACCGGGCGCGCCCGAAAACGCGCCGACGTCTTTCGACGGCTACCCGATGACGCGAAACGGGCAGGCGGGCAAGGCCGTGGGCGCGGCCGTGTTGTGCTCGGCGCTGGGCGGCACCGTGTCCGCGCTGGTCATGATGGCGGCGACCGAGCCGATCGCCAACTGGGCGATCTCCAATTTCGGCCCGCCCGAGATTTTCGCGCTGGTCTTTTTCGGCCTCGCCGTGGCGTCGTCCGTGGGCGGCACGACGATCTGGAAAGGCTGGCTCTCGGTCCTGCTGGGGCTTCTCGTGGCCGTCATCGGCCAGGACCCGGTGGGGGGCATCAACCGGTACAATTTCGGCTTTTCGGATCTCGCTGCGGGCATTGCCTTCGTGCCGGCCATCCTCGGCTTCTTCGCCGTCTCGGAAGTGTTCGTGCAAGCGGAAAAAACGGCGACGGGGACCTACAAGGCGCCGAAATTCAGCGTCGCCTTCCCGTCCCTGATGGAACTCTGGGCCCACAAGATCGCCGTGGTGCGTTCGATCTTCATCGGGTTTTTCTGCGGCATCCTGCCGGGCATCGGCGCCACGCTCGCCGCCTTCATGGGGTATGGCGAAGCGGTGCGCTGGTCACGCAAGAAGGAAGAGTTCGGCAAGGGAAAGCTCGAGGGCGTGATCTCCTCGGAAACCTCCAACAACGCGGCGACGGGTGCTGCGATGATCCCGCTTCTGGCGCTCGGCCTGCCGGGCGGTGCGCTCACCGCGATGATGGTCGCGGTCTTCCAGATGCACGACATGGAGCCCGGGCCGCTGGTCTTCTACAACTCGCCCGACCTCGTCTGGGTCGTCTTCGCGGCCATGCTGTTCGCCAACCTGTCGATCCTGTTCGTCGGCCTGCTGGAAACCAAGACGATCCTCTACCTGCTCAAGATCCCGTTCCAGTTCCTGGCCCCGCTCATCCTCATGCTGGCCACGGTCGGTGCCTATGTCGGGCGCGGGCTGGTGCTCGACGTCATGGTGATGTTCGCGGCGGGAATCATCGGGTTCTTCCTGCGGCGCTCGGGGTACTCCGTGGCGGGCATCGTGCTGGGCCTGATCCTCGGCAAGATCGGCGAGCAGAACTTCGCCCAGGGCATGCAGATGGTGCACTATGACCTGATGGCCTACATGGCCCGTCCCATCAGCGCCGTCCTGATCATCGGCGGCGTGATCACGCTGGCGGTCAGCATCTACCGCGGCCTGACGGCGAACCGTTCGGAGACCAACGCCTGAGACCTGTCGGCACGATTGCCGCCGGGTTGCGGGCGTGAACTGTTCTAGCCGATCTCGAGCACGATCTTGCCGACATGGCCTTTCCGCTGGAAGGACTCCTGTGCCTTGTGGATGTCCGGCAGCGGATAGGTTTCTGCCACCAGCGGCCGGATTTCGCCGCGTTCGATCCGCCCCACGAGATTGCCGAAGACCTGCGGCTCGAGCACCGTGCAGCCGAAGAAACTGAGATCCTTGAGATAGAGCGTGCGCACGTCCAGTTCGACCATGGCGCCGCCGATCGCACCGGCCACCGCATAGCGGCCGCCGGGCCGAAGAACCTCGGGCAGGGCGGGCCAGTTCGGACCTGCAACGAGGTCGACGACGACGTCGACGCTGGCCGCGCCGAGCCTGGCGACGAGATCGTCGTCTCGGCCGACGGTTCTGCCCGCGCCGAGTTCCCGCAGCATGCCGGCCTTGGCCGGGCCTGTCACGGCGATCACTTCGGCACCGCGGGCGCGCGCGAGCTGGACGGCCGCGGACCCCACGCCACCCGACGCGCCGGTGACGAGTACCGTATCGCCCTCCGCGACGGCGGCCCGCGTGAGCATGTTTTCCGCTGTCGAATAGGAACACGGAAAGGAGGCCAGTTCGATGTCGCTCAAGGGGGTGTCGATCGCGCAGGCATGACGCGAGGCAACCTTCACGAACTGCGCGAACCCGCCGTCACACTCGGAGCCGAAGTACCAGGGCACGTCGAGCGTGCTGCCGTCGGCCTCCCTCAGGCACGGATCGACCAGCACGCGTTCGCCGATACGCGCCGGATCGACGTCTTCGCCGACGGCAACGATCCTGCCGCATGCGTCGGCCCCCTGGATGCGCGGAAAGGAAAGCGGCGTGCCGGACCAGGTGCCGTCGCCGGCCTCCGCATCGCCCTTCGAGTACCAGGCCGTGCGGGTGTTGATGTCGGTGTTGTTGACGCCGGCGGCGCCTACCGCGATGAGAACGTCTCCCTTGCCGGGCCGGGGAACGGGCAGGTCATCGCGCCATTCGAGCATTTCAGGGCCACCGTGGCCGGTCAGCACCACACCATACATGGTCTCGGGGATGTTCACGTCCGATCTCCATTGTAGAATGAACATTCTACTTGCATGGGTAGAGGGACTATTCTACCGAGTCAAGCCATGACCGATACGATGGACAGGATTGCCGCGGGACTGGAACGTGCCTTCGTCCGGCACGGGTTCGCGGAACCGAATGTCGAAACGCTGCGCGACTCTGCCGGCGTCAGTCTGCGAACGCTCTACAAGTACACGCCGTCGCGCGACGACATGATCCTCAGCGCGCTGGATCACCGGCACCGGCGCTACATGGCGCAGATCTTCGGCGACCTGCCCGAAGAGCAGGCCCGCGTCCTGCCCGCCATCGTCGACCGCATCGCCGGATGGATGACAAACGAAGCATCGCACGGCTGCCTGTTCCATGCCGCCGTCGCCGCCTCGCCCAATGATGGCAGGCTTCGCGCACTTCTCGCGCGGCACAAGTCGGAGGTCGCGGCATGTGCTGCGGACGCGGCCGGTCTCCCGGACCGGCAGGCGGAGATTACGCTCATTCTCGACGGCCTCACGCAATGCTGGCCGCTTCTGGGGGAAGACGCGGTCAAAGCCGCCAAGCGACTGAGCGGAGCGCTTGCCGAGACGGGGTGAGGGCGGGAGGCCGGTTCAGCCAAACGTCAGGTTGTGCCGTTTGCCTGGGCGCATTGGCGCAGGATCTCGAGAAAAAGGTTCGCCGCCGGGGACAGGCGGGCGTCGCGGCGATAGGAGACGCCCACCGGGCCTGACGGGATGCGCAGGCTGCAGTCGATGCCGGCGAGGCGTCCGGCGTGGATTTCGCCATCGACCACCATGGCCGGGAACACACCGATCATGTTCGTGGATTCGAGAACCGCCCGGTTGGTGAGGAAGGATACCGATTCGAGGCTTGCGGTGGGCGCGGGCAGGCCGCGGTCGAGAAACTCCTTGTCGATCTGGCGGCGCAGGGTCGTGTCGGTCGGCGGCAGTATCCACTGGTACGCGCCGAGTTCCTCGAAGGAGACGTCTTTCCCGGCCGCGAGTTCATGGCCCGCGCGGGCCACGACACGGATGGATTCCTCGAGCAGCTTTTCCTGGACGAGTTCGCGGCGATGGCGGTATTCCGGCAGTCGGCCGACCACCATGTCCACCTCGCCCGACCTCAGGGCCGGCATGAGGATGTCGTTCGTGCCTTCCCGTATGGTGACGGCGACATTGGGGCGCTGTTCCTGGAGGCTGCGGATTGCGGCAGGCAGGAGCGCGGCTGAGGCGGCCAGCAGCGTGCCGACAACGACACGGCCGCCCGCGCCCTCGCTCAGGTCGTCGAGTTCCTGGGCGGCATGGGAAATCTGCGCCAGGATAAGCTTGCTGTGGCGGATGAGAGCCTCGCCGAACACCGTGGGGACGACGCCGCGGTTGGTGCGGTCGAACAGTTTTATGCCGAAATCCGTCTCCAGGTCCTTCACCAGCTTCGTGGCGACCGGCTGCGAGATGTTGAGCGTGCGCGCGGCATGGAGAATGCTGTCGTGATCCGCGATGGCGGCGAGGAGCCGGATCTGCTTGAGCTTCAGGCGGGTCGCGGCGCGCTCCGCGATGCGCGTGTGACGATGCTGCCGGTTCACCTTGCCGATATCCTCAAATCGAATACCCGTTTGCATTGAAATCGTTTGATCGGGTATCTGCTTGCGCTTAGCGTTTTGTGGGCGGTCGCGTCAAGCACGGCGATGGTCGCCTGTATGCGAAGAGGGAGATTTCGACATGGCGGTGCATTCCGGTTTCAAGCCTTTCAATTTCCAGGCCTGGATCGAGGAGAACAGGCATCACCTGAAGCCGCCCGTGGGCAATAAGAAGTTATTCGACAGCAAGACCGACATGATCTTCATGATCGTCGGCGGGCCGAACCAGCGTGTGGATTTCCATGACGATCCCGCCGAGGAATTCTTCTACCAGCTGCAGGGTGACATGGTGCTCAAGATCGCGGAAAACGGCGAGATCTACGACGTGCCCATCAGGGAGGGCGATGTCTTCGTGCTCCCGCCGCATGTGCGGCACTCGCCGCAGCGTCCGGTCGAGGGTTCGGTTGGCCTGGTGGTGGAAGGGGCGCGCCGGGAGGACGATCTCGACGGTTTCGAATGGTACTGCTTCTCGTGCGGCGCCCTTGTCCACAGGATCGAGGTGAAGCTGACGGACATCGTCAAGGACCTGCCGCCGCTCTACGACGCGTTTTACGGTAACGTCGAGAAGCGCACCTGTCCGTCCTGCGGCGACGTGCATCCCGGCAAGGAACCGCCGGCCGGCTGGGTCTGACACGTTTCGTTCATCCTGGCGGCTCACTACGCTTGACATTACGGGCGCGGAGGCAGATATACGCGTCAGGCATGAGCCTGGCTGCCGCGTGAGCAGCCTCGCGCCTCCGACTGTCGTCGCTCAAACGAGGACCGGCACGGAGGCTCCAGCCGCCCGAACGGCGGCACAGGCAATGCCGGGTCCGAACCCATCCGGGTTCCAGATTTCTTCCATTCCCAGATCACGCGGGGTTTGAACGACGCGGCGGCCTGCCCGAATTCACGGGCCGGCAGAGGCTGCGGTCGTAACCGCACGGCGCGAGACGGGCATGCCGGAAGCATGCCGGTCGCGTCGCAAATTCATATGCCGGTGCTGCGGGGAAACTCCGCGGCCACGGCATCGAAAGGACAATTTTGACCGAATTCGAAGCCCTCGGGCTCAACAACACCATTCTCAAGACACTGCGCGCACTGGGTTTCGACAGCCCCACAGACATTCAGCGCGATGCGATCCCGCACGTGCTGCAGGGCCGCGACGTGATGGGCCTGGCCCAGACCGGGACCGGCAAGACCGCGGCGTTCGGCCTGCCGCTCGTCCAGCACCTGACGGGCCGGGGCCGCAAGCCCGATCCGAAGTCCGCACGCTCGCTGATCCTCGCGCCGACGCGGGAACTCGCCAACCAGATCGCCACCAACCTGCGCGCCTTCATGCGCGGCACCCCGCTGACCGTCCGCCTGATCGTGGGCGGTGCGCCGATCCCGCACCAGGTGCGCGAGATGCAGAAGGGCACGGATGTCCTGGTGGCGACACCGGGCCGCCTGCTCGACCTTATCGACCGACGCGCTGTCGATCTCGACCAGGTGCGCTTCCTGGTGCTCGACGAAGCCGACCAGATGCTCGACCTCGGGTTCATCCATTCGCTGCGCAAGATCGCGACCTATCTGGGCGCCGAGCGCCAGACCCTGCTGTTCTCGGCCACCATGCCGAAACATATCGGTGAACTGTCCCGAACCTACCTGAACGACCCGGTGCGTATCGAGGCGGTACCGGCGGGCCGGTCGGCGGACAAGGTACGCCAGAGCGTCCATCTCGTGCGCCAAGCGGACAAGTTCGACCTGCTCAAGTCGTGCCTGCTCGAGCGGCAGGACGACCTGTCGCTGGTGTTCGCACGGACGAAACACGGCGCCGAGAAACTCATGAAGCGGCTTGTGGCGGCCGGGATTGCGGCCGGGTCCGTGCACGGCAACAAGAGCCAGGGCCAGCGTGACCGCGCCATCAAGGCGTTCCGCAGCGGCAATCTGAGGGTGCTGGTGGCAACGGATGTCGCGGCGCGGGGGATCGACATTCCCGGCGTCAGCCATGTCTACAACTTCGACCTTCCGAACGTCGCGGAGACCTACGTTCACCGTATCGGACGCACGGCGCGCGCGGGCGCGGACGGCGAAGCGATCGCGTTCTGTTCGCCGGAGGAACAGGGGCAGCTGCGCGATATCGAGAAACTCATCGCCACGCGGATCGAGGTTGTCGGCGGCGAGTTGTCGCCCGAAGCGATCGAGGCGTTCGCGGCAGCCGACAACGCCCGCCGGGGACCGAAGCGGAAACCGAACTTCGCGGCGAAATCCTTCGCACCCGGCAAGGCGCCGCGTCCGGGCCGCCGGGCCCGCAAGCGCCGCGCTGCCAAGGTCGCGGCCTGAGGCCCGGATACCTCCTAGCAGTCGAGTGTGGTGTCACGCTCCCATTGCGTAAGGTGGTGGGTATAGGCGTTCCACTCGTCCGTCTTGAGCTTGACGTAGGCATCCGCGAACTCTTCGCCGAGGGCGGCGCGCAAGTGCTTGTCCCTGGCGAAGAGACGGATGGCATCGAGCAGGTTGAGCGGCAGCTTCTTGATGCCGCGCAGCTTGTGGCCGTCGGCATACATGTCGACGTCGAGGCGCTTGCCGGGGTCGAGCCCGTCTTCCACGCCGTGAAGCCCGGCGGCGAGGATTGCCGCCATCATCAGGTACGGGTTCGCCGAACCGTCGGCGAGCCGCAGTTCGAAGCGCCCTTCGTCGGGGATGCGCACCATGTGTGTGCGGTTGTTGCCGCCATAGGTGATCGAGTTCGGTGACCAGGTCGCGCCCGACAAGGTGCGCGGCGCGTTGATCCGCTTGTAGGAATTGACGGTCGGATTGGTGATCGCGGTGAAACCTTCGGCGTGGCGAACGAGACCGCCGAGAAAACTGTAACCCTTCTCGGAAATGCCGAGTTCGCCCCTGGCGTCGTGGAACAGGTTCTTCTTGCCGGGCTTGTCCCAGACCGAGATATGGACGTGGCAGCCATTGCCCGTGAGATTTGAAAACGGCTTGGGCATGAAAGTCGCCCTCAGGCCGTGTTTCTCGGCGATCGACTTGACCATGAACTTGAAGAAGCAGAGCCGGTCGGCGGTCACCAGAGCGTCGTCGTAGTCCCAGTTGATCTCGAACTGGCCGTTGGCGTCCTCGTGGTCGTTCTGGTACGGGCCCCAGCCCAGGCCGATCATGGTCGAGCAGATTTCCGAAATCACGTCGAACCTGCGCATGACCGCCGACTGGTCGTAACAGGGTTTTTCCTGGATGTCGCGGTCGTCCGAGATGGCGCTACCGTCGGCGTTGATGAGGTGGAACTCCGGCTCGACGCCTGCCTTCATCCGCATGCCCTTCGCACCAGCCTGTTCGACCACGGCCTTCAGCACGTTGCGCGGGGCCTGGCCCACCGGCGCGCCGTCCATCCAGGGGTCGCCGGCGACCCACGCGACCTCCGGTTTCCACGGCAACTGGATGACGCTGTCGGCATCGGGCATCACGAACATGTCCGGATGAGCCGGCGTCATGTCGAGCCAGGACGCAAAGCCCGCAAAACCTGCACCGGACTTCTGCATGTCCCCGACCGCCTGCGCCGGCACGAGCTTGGCGCGCTGGACCCCGAACAGGTCGGTGAAATTGAACAGAAAGAACTCTACGCCCTTGTCCTTTGCGAATTTTGCGAGACTGACTGCCATGTTCTCCCTCCAGGTTGCTCTCGATCCGGTGTGCTCTGCTCTCAGTACGGGGTCTGGCCGGGGATCCAACTGGTCCCCGACAGCGGCACCCGGGCCATGGCCGCCGCCTCTACGGTGAGCGCCACGAGGTCGTCGGGTTCCAGGTTGTGGACATGGCTCTTCCCGCAGGCCCGCGCGATGGTCTGCGCCTCCAGGGTCATCACCTTGAGGTAGTTCGCGAGGCGTCGGCCCGCGACCGTGGGATCGAGTCTTGCGGCGAGGTCGGGGTCCTGCGTGGTGATGCCGGCAGGGTCGCGCCCTTCGTGCCAGTCGTCATAGGCGCCGGCGGTCGTGCCGAGCGCGCGGTATTCCTCTTCCCAGTGCGGGTCGTTGTCGCCCAGGGCGACGAGCGCTGCCGTCCCGATCGAGACGGCGTCCGCGCCGAGGGCCAGCGCCTTGGCCACGTCCGCGCCGTTGCGGATGCCGCCGGAGACGACCAGCTGCACCTTGCGGTGAAGGCCGAGTTCCTGCAGCGCGTCGACGGCGGGCCGCACGCAGGCGAGCGTCGGCTGGCCGACATGTTCGATGAAGACCTCCTGGGTCGCCGCCGTCCCGCCCTGCATGCCGTCGACGACGATGACGTCCGCGCCCGACTTCACGGCGAGGGCGGTGTCGTAGTAGGGCCGCGCACCGCCAACCTTGACGTAGATCGGTTTCTCCCAGTTGGTGATTTCGCGCAGTTCCTGGATCTTGATCTCGAGATCGTCCGGGCCGGTCCAGTCCGGATGGCGGCAGGCGGAACGCTGGTCGATGCCCCTGGGCAGCGACCTCATCTCGGCCACACGGTCGGATATCTTCTGTCCGAGCAGCATGCCGCCCCCGCCGGGCTTGGCGCCCTGGCCGATCACGACCTCGATGGCGTCGGCCTTGCGCAGGTCGTCGGGGTTCATGCCGTAGCGCGAGGGCAGGTACTGGTAGACCAGCGTTCGGGAATGTTCCCGCTCCTCCCTGGTCATGCCGCCGTCACCGGTCGTGGTCGACGTGCCGGCCATGGTGGCGCCGCGCCCGAGCGCCTCCTTGGCCTGGCCCGACAGGGATCCGAAGCTCATGCCGGCGATGGTTATGGGGATCTTGAGTTCCACCGGCTTGCTGGCGAAGCGGGTTCCGAGAACCACGTCGGTGCCGCATCTCTCGCGGTAACCCTCGAGCGGGTAACGCGAAATCGATGCGCCGAGGAAGAGCAGGTCGTCGAAATGCGGGACCCGGCGCTTCGCGCCGCCGCCGCGAATGTCGTAGATGCCCGTGCTCGCGGCACGCCGGATCTCCGACAGGGTGTAGTCGTCGAAGGTCGCCGATTTTCGGGGCGTCGTCCGGGGGGTGTCGTTGTCCATCCTGCGCCTCAATATGCGTCCGCGTGGTCGATGTCGAAGTTGTAGAGCTTGCGGGCCGAACCATAGCGGCGGAAGTCCCCCGGATCGGCGTCGACCTCCGCCCGCGCGAGCAGGGTCTTGAGCGTCTCGAGATGCTCGGGCCGCATCTCCTTCTCGATGCAGTCCGCACCGAGGCTCTCGACGTCGCCGCGCACGAAGAGCCGGGCCTCATAGATGGAATCGCCGAGCGCCTCGCCGGCATCGCCGCAGATCACGAGATGGCCAAGTTGCGCCATGAAGGCCGACATGTGGCCGGCGGAGCCGCCGACGACGATGTCGATCCCCTTCATGGAGATCCCGCAACGGGACGAGGCGTCGCCCTCGATCACCAGCAGACCGCCATGGCCGGTCGCCCCCGCGGACTGGCTGGCATTGCCCTTCACCCGCACGAGCCCCGACATCATGTTCTCCGCGACCCCCACCCCGGCATGACCGTGCACGGTGATGCTCGCGTCCTTGTTCATGCCGCCGCAGTAGAAACCGACATGGCCCCGGATATCGACGTTGAGCGGCGCCTGCAGGCCGCAGGCGATGGCATGGCGGCCCATCGGGTTGAGGATCGCCCAGTCGCGCTCGTTGGTCTCGGGACCCAGTCCGTTCAGGCGGCTGTTGACGGCGCGCAGGCCCAGTTCGTCGAGATCGAGTGTCTCCATGTCAGTGGAGCCCGGCGCCGTCGCCGCCCCAGGTGTATATCGTCTGGGGCCTGGGTTCCCAGATATGGGCCTTGTCCGAGCCGGGCAGCGGGGCGATGGCGCGGTACTCGGTGGCCATGGCCACCCAGTCGTCGGTTTCGGCCAGGACCGCATGCTTGCAGGCGATCGGATCGCGCAGGACGGCGAACCCGTCGCTCGTGCCGACACAGAACGTGTAGAAGCCGTCGAGGTCGCGGATGCCGTCGGTGAGCGCCTCGTGGAGCGACGCTCCCTGGCGGATTTTCCACGTCATGTAGGCCGCGGCGACCTCCGTGTCGTTCTCCGTCTGGAACTCGAGCCCTTCGCGGCGCAGGTTCTCGCGCAGCCGGTTGTGGTTGGACAGCGAGCCGTTGTGCACGAGGCAGAGATCCGCTCCCGTCGCGAAGGGATGCGAGCCCGCGGTGGTGACCGCGCTTTCCGTCGCCATGCGGGTATGGCCGATCATGTGGGTGCCGTTGGCGGCGTCGAGGCCGAAACGGTCATAGACCGCATCGGGCAACCCGACCTCCTTGAAGATCTCCACGCTGGCGCCCGATCCGACGATGCGCACATCCGGAAAGGCGCGCCGCAGCCAGCCCGTCGCGGCTTTTTCGTCGGCATCGGTCACCAGCACGCAGTGGGTCGCGACCGGCCTCACGCTTGCCTCGCAATCGAGGGCTTTCTCCAGACCGGCATCGACGCTCTTCCAGTCGAAGCTCTCGTCGTCATGGGCGAGCGAGAATTTCGTGAACCCCTCGGCGGCCCGGTCCCTGTAGATGGCGACGCCGGCGGAGTCCGGTCCGCGGCTGGTCATTTCGGACAGCATCGGGCGGAACATGGCGCCGAGCTGCGGTCGCAGGTCGGGATTCTTGAGATAGAGGCCCACAATTCCGCACATCTCGTCGCTTCTCCGTCCGTTGGTTCCGGTTCGCGCGGGGTACGCTCCGCACCCGGTTTTTGTCAGGATATTGCAGTGCGATAGGGATTCCAGTGAAAAATATGACAGCCCTGCCGGCAGGCCCGATTCCGATCCGGAAGTCGGTGGCCCGGGAACTTTAGAGTTTCAGGCCGCAGCCGGCGAAGGCTTCCTTCGTGGCGGCCTTCTCCTCGTCGGTGAGCTGCAGGAGCGGCGGACGGACCGGGCCACCGGCCTGTCCCAGCAGTTCCTGCCAATACTTCTGGTGTGCCTGGGGCTTGGCGCCGGGCCGGGTCGACTTGAGCGCGTGGCGAACCGGGTCGAGGCTGTCGCGTACGCGGCGGGCCTCGTCGACCTTTCCGGCGAAGGCGAGGTCGGTGTATTCGCGCATGCGCCGGTCGGCCTTCGTCTGGATGAGATAGGGCGGGGAGGAACACAGGTAGAGCCGCCAGCCAAGCTCGACGATATTGTCGAACCACTCGTCTTCCGAAGCGGTGCTGACGAGCAGCCGGTCACCGGCCAGTTCGGTCAGGCGCGCGTACATGTCGCGCGGCACGGAATATTTTATGGCGACGATGTTCGGCAGCTCTGCGATGCGGGCGCAGAGTTCGGGACTCATCAGATAGCCGGAGTCGGGGTGGCTCCACATGGCGATTCCGATGTCCACCTGCTCGCAGATGGCGCTGTAATAGTTGAAGAGCGTGTCGTCGCGGTCGTGGATGAAGTGGAGAACCGGTGCATGGACGACGATGTAGTCCGCGCCCACGTCGCGCGCATGCCGGGCAAGCTCGATCACCGTGTCGAAGTTCTGGTCCGAACAGGACATGATCGTTCCGGCGCGCCCGTCGCAGGCCTCCACGGCGAGTTCGAAGTTGCGTTTGCGTTCCTCCAGCGACATGGCGAAGAACTCGCCCTGCTTGCCGGCGATGAAGACGCCGTCGATACCGAGTTCGTCGATCCAGTGGTCCAGATTGCGCCTGAGCCCGTCCTCGTCGATGGAATAGTCCGGCCGCATGGGATTGAGGGCGGCAGCCCATATCCCTTTCATGTTTTCGCGGGCATAATCCTTGGCGTCGTTTCTCGAGTACTTCATGGACTGTTCCTTATTGTGCGGCCCTGATGGCGCGCCAGATGGTTTCGCTTGTCAATGGCAGATCGAGGCGTGTGATGCCCAGCGGGGCCACCGCGTCGTGAACCGCGTTGACGATGGCGGCGGGGGCCGCGATCGTCCCGGCCTCGCCGATCCCCTTGGCACCCAGCAGGTTGAAAGGCGACGGCGTCTGGCGTGAGGAAACGGACACCGCAGGCATGTCGTCCGCCCTCGGCATCGCATAGTCGGTGAACGATCCGGTGACGAGCTGGCCGTCGGCGTCATAGACCAGCCGCTCGAGCAGGGCTTCGCCCAGACCCTGCGCCAGACCGCCAATGACCTGGTCGTGAAAGAGGGCGGGGTCGACGATGGTCCCGGCATCGTCGGCGCAGTGCAGCGCCGACACGCGTACCGTGCCCGTGTCTCGGTCGACTGAGACCACGGCGAGACAGGCTCCATGTCCCCAGGCTTCGCCTTCGGTTTCGTAGCGAACCTCCGCACGTGCGGCTTCGCCCCGCTGTGCATTGGCGCGGGCCTCGCGGACCGCCTGGACGAGGGCGCTGCCGCCGATGGCCGTGCTGCGGCTTGCGAGCGCGCCGATGCCCTCCGGGCAGGTGCCGGTATCTCCGCTCGTCACGGTCACGTCTCCGGCGGCGATCCCGAGTTCCGCCGCGACAAGGCCCGCATAGGCGGTCTCGCGGCCCTGGCCCTGCGTGCTCGACCCGGTGGCCGCGGTGACCGTGCCGTTGTCGTGGATCTCGACGCGGGCACTCTCCCAGCCCTGGCCACAGGGCTCGACGTAGAAGCTGACGCCGATGCCCGACAGCCTGCCATCGGTCCGTTCGCGGTCGCGGGTCGCCAGCAGGTCGTCGTAGCCGCAGGCGTCTTGCAACATGCCCAGCGTCGCTGCGAAATCGCCGGAGTCGAGCGTGACGCCGGTGGGGCCCGTCCAGGGCATGTCCTGCGGGTAAACGAAATTGCGGCGGCGGATCTCCATCGGGTCAAGGCCGGTGACGCGGGCGGCTCCCTCGACCAGACGTTCCATCAGGAACGCCGCCTCCGGGCGGCCCGCGCCGCGATAGATGCCGACGGGTGCGGTCGCTTCGGGCACGACCCTGGTGCGAATGTCGACGTTGCCGACGCGGTATGGACCGGGAAGTATGCGCCCCGCGTTCCAGGCCGGCACGAGGGCGCTGGTGGTCAGCCACTGGCCGACCGGCGAGGCGGTGTCGGCTTCGAGGGCGAGGAAACGCCCGTCCGCATCGATCCCGAGGCGGGCGCTGGCCGTCGCGGCGCGACCGTGGCTCGCGGCGACGAAATCCTCGCTCCGCGTCGCGGTCCAGCGCACGGAGCGCCTCAGCGTGAAGGCGGCCCAGACGGTGAAAACCTCCTCGGGATAGAGCGATGCCTTCATTCCGAATGCGCCGCCCACATCCGGCGCGACGACGCGAATGCGGTCCGGTTCGACGTCGAGCATGCGCGCCAGTTCGCTTCTGGCACGGTGGGGCGTCTGGGTGGACAGCCAGACCTTGACCGTGCCGGTTTCCGGGTCGAAATCCGCGGCCACCGCGCGCGGCTCCAACGGCGCCGGCGCGAGACGCGGGTGGCGGGTGTCGACGTCGACCATATGCGCCGCGGATGCCATAGCGGTGGCCGTATCACCCTGCCGCCAGCGTTGTTCGCTCACCGCGCCATCGCGGCTCTTGTCCGGTTCTCCGTCATCCAGTTCGACGAAGACGAGGTCGGCCGCGTCCCTGGCCGACTGCGGGCTTTCCGCGACGATCGCGGCCACGGGCTGGCCGACGGCGCCGACACGGGATTTCGCCAGGACGTCGAAGGGGCGTCCGGTGAACTCCCCGAGCACGGGGCTGACGGTCAGGCCGCCGAGGTGGGCCACGTCCGCGCCGGTGAACACGCCGGCCACGCCGGCTGCACTTGCGGCGTCGCGCGTATCGATGTCCGCGATGCGTCCACCGGCGACGTCGGCGCGCACGAAGGCGGCGTGCAGACAGTTATCGAGGCGAACGTCGGATACATAGTGGCCCCGGCCCGTCACCAGCCGGGTGTCTTCGCGGCGCATGCGGTCATTCTCCGGTGGGTCCCGTTGCGCATCATGTCCCGGGCGCCCGGTGCCGGCAAATCGCAATATGGCGTGCGGTTATGTTGAATTGCGATAGCAGCGCGGCCGGCGCTGTCAGACGATTTTCCGCAGGAGGCCGATGAGGAGCCGCTGTTCCTCCGCATCGAGCGGGGCGAGCGTTTCTTCCGTGATGCGCAGGCCCGCGGGAACCGCCTCGAGGAGGATGTCGCGGCCGGCCCGGGTCAGCGTGATCAGGTTGCGCCGGCCATCCTTGGGGTCGGTGTTCACGGCGACCAGACCCTTGCCGACAAGCCGGTCGACCACGCCCTTGATCGTGGCGATGTCCATGGCCGTGAGACGGCCCAGCTCGTTCTGCGACAGCACGTCCTTTTCGGCCAGCATGACGAGGGCCGCGAAACGCGTGGGCGTCAGATCGGCCGTCATGCGGTCGGCGAAGATCGAGGAGTGGCGCTGGGACACGCGGCGCAGGATGTGGCCGATCTGGTCGGTGAGGCAGTATCCCTGGAGCAGGTCCTCACCGGCCTCTGATGCGGTTTCCCCGCCGCCGGCGGTGTCGGTTGGGCTCGCCATGAATGCCTGTCTTCTTCGTTTGTGATTTCACCTGTTCTTCATTAGCATACGAACAAATCGCAATGTCCAGCGATGAGATGAACAATCACGCACCCGGGAGCGCGTCGCATGTCGGAAAACAGCACCTCGAAACTCGTCATCCGGAACATCGGAGCGATCCTCTCAGGCAAGCTCGAGGCGCCGCTGCTGGACGGCGACTGCGTCGTCTGCGAAGGCGGCCGGATCACGGCCATCGGGTATGAGCGTGACCTGGACACCGACCGGGCGGACACGGTCGTCAACGCGAACGGCGTCACGCTGTCGCCGGGGCTGATCGACAGTCATGTCCATCCGGTGATCGGCGACTACACGCCGCGGCAGCAGCAGCTCAACTGGATCGACTCCTGCCTGCATGGTGGCGTGACGTGCATGATCTCAGCCGGAGAGGTGCATGCGCCCGGACGGCCCAAGGACATCGTCGGGTTGAAGGCCATGGCGATCGCGTCGCAGCGCTGGTACGAGAATTTCCGGCCTTCGGGGGTGAAGATGCTGGCCGGTGCCCCGGTCATCGAAGAGGGCATGGAAGAAGAGGATTTCAAGGATCTCGCCGAGGCCGGGGTGAAGCTGCTCGGCGAAGTCGGCCTGGGATCGGTCAAGGCCGGGGAAACCGCCCAGAAGATGGTCAAGTGGGCGCGCAAGTACGGCATCCAGTCGACCATCCATACCGGCGGGCCGTCCATTCCCGGTTCGGGCCTGATCGACAAGGACGTTGTGCTGGAGGCCGATGCGGACATCATCGGTCATATCAACGGAGGCCATACCGCGCTTCCCGACGACCAGATCACCTGCCTGTGCGAAAGCTGCCAGCGCGGCATCGAGATCGTCCACAACGGCAATGAACGTGCGGGCCTTCTGGCCATGCGTACGGCGTTCGAGATCGGCCAGCCCGAGCGCATCATCCTGGGCACGGACGCGCCGGCGGGATCGGGCGTCCAGCCGCTCGGTATCCTCCGCATGGTCGCCATGCTGTCGAGCCTCGGCGACATTCCCCCGGAGATCGCCTTCTGTTTCGCCACCGGCAACACCGCGCGCATGCGCGATCTCGATACCGGTATCGTGGAAGTCGGCAAGGCGGCCGACTTCATTCTCATCGACCAGGCCCAGCACGCGCCGGGCAAGGACATGCTGGAGAGCGTGCACCAGGGCAATCTGCCGGGTGTCGGCATGACCATCATCGACGGAATCGTGCGCTCGGCCCGCAGCCGGAACACGCCACCGGCGACACGGCTGCCCGAGGTCGTCGAGTAGGTCCAGAGCGCATCTTGCTTACATGGAAGCGCTTTGACCGCGTTTTTGCGTCTGCCGGCAAGGCGTGCGACCCGCCGTGGTCTGGTTGACCACAAGGGGTGCACAACGCTGTCCGGCGGACGAAAAAACACGGCCTTCGGTGGGCCAAATCCGCCCGTCGGCCACGTTGCGGCGCTTGCGAGATGTCCCGCATCGCGCTGCGCACCGCGCCTTGCCGAACGAACGGATTTGGAACCATCAAACGATTCCATGTAAGCAAGATGCGCTCTAGAGGCAGGGGCTACCGCAGGCCGTCTTCGCCCTTGGCGTCCTTTGCCTCGAGGCCGCCGACGCGCGGCAGGGGGCGGCCGGAATCGGTGACGGCGATGGCCACCAGGATTTCGTCGGCGCGCGGTGCGTCGTTGACGCTGACTTCCATGCCGTCGAAATGGGACCGCACATAGGCCGCGTCCTTGTGGCCGAGCGGGATGTCCAGCGGATGGCCCATCGGGCCCCGCTTCTTCGACGAGGGGACGAGGGCCGCGCCTTTCTCGACCTCCGCGCGAAGGGGCTTGCCCATGCGCGGGTGCAGGATGGCGGCGGCATGCTCGAGTTCGCCGTTCTCGCCGACCAGGGCCGCCTTGCCGTAGCTTTCGGCTTCCGAAGGCGCGATGCCGAGGGCCTCGACGCAATTGCGGCCCAGCACCTTGCCGAGTTCCTCGCCGATGACCATGAGTTCCTCGAGATCCTCGACATACCGTCCGGCAAAGGGGTTCTCGATCACCGCGACCGAGGCTGCGCGACGGGTCGGCGGCTCGATGGTCTTGCCGATTTCGCTGTGCGTAGTCTCCACGATGGTGACGATCTTGCGGATCTTTGCTGCGGACATCCCGGTTCTCCCTTTTTGTCTTCAGTCAGGCGTATTCCAGCCGCCCGCGACGGGCGCGGTGCCCGGTGGGCGACGTTGAAGCGTCGACGACAAGGACCTCACCCTGGAGTTCGATCCTCGCGGCTTCGATCAGGCCCTGCTCGGCCATCCGGCGGGCACATTTCGCACCTTGCCCCAGCGCGTGTGCGATCTCCGGCCGGCTGAGCGGCGGGACATCCACCGTCACGAGCCGCATGCCGAGATCGCTGTCGGGGCTGAGCTCGTTTGCGGGCACGCGCCGGATCCCGGAGGCTGCCTCGACATTCACGGCATTGGCGATCAGCGTCGCCGCGGCGTCCGCAGACGCGGCATTCGCGGCATGGACGGTCACCGCGTCGGCGATGCCGAGTGAATGGCTTCGCCCGCGCCAGCCGCTCGTGGCGATGCCGCCAACACCGTCGTCATGGCACAAGCGCGTCATCGGGCTGTCCGCGCCCACACGCTCGCCGGCGCTCACGGCGATATCGAAGACCGCGCCGGGTGCGAGGAAGATCGCAATGTCGCCGCCATTGTTCACATAGGCC
The DNA here is from genome assembly GCA_965227875.1 of Hyphomicrobiales bacterium. Taxonomy (GTDB): domain Bacteria; phylum Pseudomonadota; class Alphaproteobacteria; order Rhizobiales; family JAJFHC01. The sequence goes on along the minus strand of OZ245783.1, from coordinate 1,220,378 downwards.
CGCCGCAGGTTCCGCCCGGTGAGAAGGTGGCCGAGAACATGATCCGCCACGGCGCCGGCGACGGCGGCCATTGGCGTGACGAAATGCGCGGCCGCATGGGGCGCGACGGCGTTCCACATGCGCCTGGCGATCTCGCCGTCAGGTTTCCCGCTGCGGCCGCTGACCGGTGACCTGAGAAGCCCGATCTCACCGACAAGGCCGGTCAGGACGGTTCGGAAAGTGCGGGAGGCATCGCGGTAGGCGTCTGCGACCTCGTCGCCGGGGCCGTCCGCCTCGATGATCAGATCGATGGGGCCGTGCTGGAGATGAATGCGGCGGCCGTCACCGAGCAGGGCCGCCTGCGGGCCGGTGTCGGCGAAGGCGCTCACCCCTGTTCCCCGTCGTGGCCGGCTGGCCAGCGGTAGTTGCCGGGACCGGTGGGCCACGGGTTGTCCGCCGCGTGGGAGACGTTTCTCCGGCCCTTGAGTATGTGATCGTTCTGCTTGCCGGTGCGGCCTTCCATGGCTTCCGAAAGGGGCACCACATGATCCATGTGACCGCCCAGCGCCTGGTAGTCCGAACGGCGCAGGGTGAATTCGATGGGGGCCACGAGGGCCGGCGTGGGCACGTATCCGAACGCGTTTTCCGGCATGCGCGTGACGTCGGCCATGACGGTGATGCCACCGCCCGGCCAGATATAGGTCGGGGCGCCGCCGCAGGTGACGTAGGTCAGCGCCTTCTTGACGGACCGGGTGAGCTGGACCGGGTTTTCCGTCACGCCGGCCCGCAGGGAGCCGCCGGCGCCGCCCATGAAGACGACCGAGCACAAGGCGGGCTCGCAGTTCTCCTCGATGCGTATGATGGAGGGTTGGAGCCGTTCCGGCATGTCCATTTCCACCGGCTGCAGGTTCTCGTCGAGTTCGAAGTAGGCGAAGTGCTCGCCCGTCGTAGAGACCATGAGCAGGGACTGGCCGGGTTTTGCCGTCCTGGCGTCGAAGTCGCCGAGTATGGCGAGCGGATCCGTGAGGTCGGTGCCGCCCCAGCCGGTGCCGGGTTCGGCGACCTGGAAATAGCGCCCGGGCGTCGACCGTCGTCCCTTGACCTTGATCCCCGTCGGCGCCCAGCCGATCACCTTGCCCGCCTGGTGTTCGGACATTACCCCGGTGATGTGGTCGTCGACGACGACGACCTCGTCGACGAGGCCCTTCCACTGGGAGGCGAACATGCCGACTGTCGCCGAGCCGCAGCCGACACGCATGCGCTCCTCGACCGTGCCGTTGATGACAGGCGCCGCGCCGGCCCGGACCGTGATCTCGGAACCCTCGTCGATCGTCAGGTCGACGGCTTCCCCGTTGCACAGGGCAAGCAGCGTGGCGCAGGTGACGCGGCCCTCTTTCTTGCCGCCGCCCGTCAGGTGATGCACGCCGCCCAGCGACAGCATCTGCGAGCCGTACTCGCCCGTGGTGACATGGCCGACCGGTTCGCCGTCGGCGCGGACGAGATTGCGCTCGGGCCCCAGGTGGCGGTCCGTGTCGATCTTCACCTTGGCGCCGCAATAGCTGAAGATGCCTTCGGTGACCACGGTCACCATGTCCACGCCTTCGACTTCGCTGGAGACGATAAAGGGAGCGGGCTTGTAGTCGGGATAGGTGGTGCCGGCGCCCACAGCCGTGATGAAGGAGTCGCCCGGCGTGATGATCTCGCCGTTCCAGTCGGGCGTGCTGTCGAGGAAGGGGACAAGCTTGCCTCCCTCGTCGATCTTGCGTTCGATCACCGTGAGCGGGTCCACCCGCACGAGTTGACCGCCTTCGTTGGCGTAGCGGTCGCAGGCTCCGGACCGGCCGTCGGCGATGTAACACATGACGGGACACGCATCGCAGCGGATCTTTTCGGGTTTCGCGGGTTTCTCGGTCATGCCGACGCTCCCCTGTCCACAGCCCGGATCGCGGACAGGACCTTGTCCGGCGTGGCGGGCAGGTCGCAGATCCGTGCGCCGGTGGCGTCGCGGATCGCGTTGAGTATCGCGGGCGCGGTAGGGATGAGGACGTGCTCGCCCAGCCCCTTTGCGCCGTAGGGGCCTTCGGTGTCGGCCACCTCGACGATGATCGTCTCGATATCGGGCACGTCGCCCATGGTCGGGATCAGGTAGTCGTGCAGGTTTTCCGTGACGCCCGGGCGAAAGTCCTCCATGAGCGCAAGCCCGATGCCCTGCGCGATGCCGCCCTCGACCTGGCCCTCAACGAGAAGGGGGTTTATCGCGCGGCCGACGTCATGGGCGGCGGTGATCCGGTCGAGCCGGACGGTGCCCAGGCCGGTATCGACGGTGAGTTCGACCATCTGGGCGCCGTAACCGTAGACAGCGTAGGGATTGCCCTGGCCCTTCGCGTCAAGCGGCGTGATGGGCGGGTCGTAGGATTCGCATGCGCTGAAGACGTAGCCCGTCTCGTCCGCCGGCAGGACCGTGGTGTCGATCTCGGCGCGGCCTTCGCCGTCGTCGAGAAGGATCCTGCCGTTCTCGAACCGGATGAGGCTGTTTTCGCCCACATTGGCGTGACGCAGGATTGCGGCGCGCAGCGACTGCGCGGCCTTCATGGCGGCCTTGCCGGACACGTAGGTCTGCCGCGACGCGGAGGTCTTGCCCGCGTCGGGCGTGATGTCGGTGTCCGCGCCCAACCGTTCCAGCGCGTGGACGGGAATGCCGAGCGCGTCCGCGGCGATCTGCAGGATGACCGTGTTCGATCCCTGGCCGATGTCGACCGCGCCCTGGTGGATGACCGGCCGTCCGTCGGCGGTCACGCCCATGAGGATGGTCGAGGGGTTGGGCAGCGAGGTGTTGCCGCAGCCGTACCAGCACGATGCGACGCCGATACCGCGGCGCAACGGCGCGCCGTTGGCGCCACGATTGGCGTCCCTCACCCGTTCCAGGGCGCTCGTCCAGGCGGGGCGCAGCGCTTCCAGACAGGCGTGGATGCCGATGCCGGTTTCGAAGACCTGGCCGGTGACGGTGGGCTGTCCGTCGCGCAGCGCGTTGCGGATCCTGAACTCGAGCCTGTCCATGCCGCAGGCGATGGCCAGTTCGTCGAAGGCGCTTTCCTGGGCCACGGCGGATTGCGGGACGCCGAACCCGCGGAAGGCGCCGGATGGAGGTGCGTTGGTGTGCACGGCGAGGCTCTTCGCCCGGTAGTCGGGCACAAGGTAGGGGCCGGATGCATGGACGGGCACGCGGTTCGCCACCGTCGGGCCCCAGCTTGCATATGCGCCGGTATTGAAACGGCCGCTGAAATCGAACCCCGTGAGCCGGCCGGTCTTGTCGCAACCGGCGGTCAGCGTGATTTCGGATGGATGGCGTTTGGTGGTCGACTGCATGGATTCGCTGCGCGTGTAGCAGATGACGGCCGGCCGGCGGAGGGCGCGGGCCGCAAGCGCGATATAGGGCTGGATCGACAGGTCGAGCTTCGAGCCGAACCCGCCGCCGCAGGCCGACGGCACGATGCGGATTTCCGACTGCTCCACCCCGAGGACGCCGGCAAGCGCCTCGCGGTCCATGTGGGGCGATTGCGTGCAGCCATGGATGACGAAACGCTCGCCGTCCATCTTGGCATAACCGGCCTCCGGCTCGATATAGGCGTGCTCGATGAAGGGGGTCGAGGTCCTGAGGGTGACCACGTGGGCCGATCCCGCAATGGCCGTCTCCGGGTCCCCGCGCTCGACGAGGCCGCGAACGAGGACGTTGCCGGGGCGGTCGTCGTGTACCTGAGGCGCGTTTTCTGCAAGCGCGTCGCCGGGCAACAGCGTGTGATCGAGCGGCTCCCAGGTGACCGGGAAATCCTCGATCCGGAGGCGGCGGATCGCCTCGGGTTCGCCGGCGATCGCCGCGACGGCCTCGCCTCGGAACCGGGCGGTGCCTTCCGCGAAGACCGGCTGGTCGGCGAACGGTGCGATGACGCCGAAGGCGTTGGTGCCGGTGATGTCCGCGGCGGTGAAGACACGATGGATGCCGGGCGTTTCGCCGGTCCAGGCGTCGAGGTCGCCGAAACGGAAGCGGGCGTGATGATGCGGCGACCGGACGACCCGCACGAGAACGGCGTCTTCGGGCAGCGTGTCGGCGCCGTAGTGGAGCGAACCGTCGACCTTGGGCAGGCCGTCGACATGGCGCAGGCGATGTCCGACGGCTTCGCCGGACAGCGGCGGCGCGGATCCGTTCGCGGCGCCGGGGTGTTCGTTGCCGCCTGCGGCATCGAGAACCGCATCGACGATCTTGCGGTAGCCCGTGCAACGGCACAGGACGCCGCCGAGCGCGTCCTCGACATCCTGGCGGGCGGGCCGTGGATTTCGGTCCAGGAGGGCGCGGGCCGAGACCAGCATGCCGGGCGTGCAGATCCCGCACTGGGCAGCGCCGAAGGCGAGGAAACTCTCCTGCAGGCGGTCGAGGCGGCCATTGTCCGCCAGCCCCTCGACGGTCCGGATGTCCGTGTCCTGGACCTGGGAGACGGCGGTCAGGCAGGCACAGGCGACATCGCCGTCGATGAGTACCGAACAGGCGCCGCAGTCGCCCGCGTCGCATCCGGATTTCGTTCCGGTCAGGCCGCAGGATGTGCGAAGGGCCTCCGAGAGACGGGTGACGGGGGAGGCGTCGAAGTCGCGCCGCGTGCCGTTCACGGTGCAGGTGATCCTGCTCATCCTTCTTCCTCCATGGCAGCCGCGACCGCGCGGCACACGAGTTCCCTGGCGGCGTCCAGCCGATACGAGGCGGGCGCGCGCACGTCGTCGATGGGAGACAGGGGAGACAGCGCCTCGGCCGGGATCGCCGACGTCACGTCTTGCCCGCGTTCGAGGCCGACCAGTCCAGCTTCGACCCCGGGCAAGCGTTGCGCGACCTCGGAACACGCGCCCACGGCGACGGACGCTTCGCGGATACGGCCCGAGTCATCGAGCACGATGCGCGTAGCGACCATCGAAATGGAAATGACCAGGTATCGCCGTGCGCCGAGCTTGAGGAACCGCGACGTGCCGGACGTGGCGCCCGCGGGAATGAACACGGCCGTCACGAGTTCACCGGGACGCAGGCCCGTGCGGCGGTTGCCGAGGATGAAATCCGGCAGGGGGACGCGGCGTTCTCCGGAAGGACCGGCGACGACAACGACCGCGTCCAGGATCAAAAGGGGCGGTACGCCGTCGGCCGCGGGCGAGGCGTTGCAGAGATTGCCGGCGACCGTCGCCCGGTTCTGGATCTGGACGGAGCCGACTTCGCGGCCGGCCTGCTTGAGGCTGTCGAAAGCCGGCGGAAGTTGCGCCGCAATGACCTGGGACCAGGTGGTCAGCGCGCCGATATGGTACCCGTCGGCGTCCTGGCGGATGCCGCGTATCCCGTCGAGAGAAGTAATGTCGAGAACCGGTCTTCGCGGCGCCTGGTCCCGGAGACCCGGATAGTAGTCCGTTCCACCGGCAAGAATATCCCAATCCCCTTCGGCAAGTAGCGAAAGGGCCTCGTCCATGGTTTCCGGTCTTGCGAACTGCATCGGCACATATTTCGTTAGTATACTAACAAAGATATGAGCAATCGCCTCGGCCGGTCAAGCAGGATTCAGAGGCGGCCTGTCATGCGGTATCGGGGGAGAAACGGCGTGCGCTGACGCCGAAGCGTTTGAGCCGTGCCTCAGGCCACCGCAGACCCCCTCGACCTGGCGCGGGCGAGGGAGAAGTCGGATACGCGCGAGCCGTGCTGTTCAGCCGCCGCGGTGAGGATGACGTTGCGCAACTCGTCGAGCGGCATGGGTTTTCCGAAGAAGAATCCCTGGACCTGGGAACATCCAGCACGCTCCAGGAACGCCATCTGCTCTTCCGTCTCGACGCCCTCGGCGAGAACCGGGATGTCGAGACTTGCACCCAGCAGGATGGTTGCCTTGACGATGGCCGCGCTGTGTTCGTCGGTGTTGACCGCATCGACGAACTCACGGTCGATCTTGATCTTGTCGAACGGGTAGTTCTTGAGCGTCGACAGCGACGAGTAGCCGGTTCCGTAGTCGTCCATGGCGATCTTGATGCCGTACTGCTTCATGCGCCGCATGAGATGGAGCGCATGCTGCTGGTCGGCGATGATGCCGCTTTCGGTGATTTCGATTTCAAGCCTCGACGCGGGCAGGCCGGTTTCGACGAGTGTCTCGTGAATCATGTCCGCGAGGTCGGGCTGGGTGAGCTGGGAGGGCGCCACGTTGACGGCGATCCGGTAGGGCACGGGCCAGGATGCCGCTTCGGCGCAGGCCTGTTTCAGGACCCACTCGCCAAGTTCGACGATGAAGCCCGTCTCCTCGGCGATGGGTATGAACTCCGCCGGCGAAACCATGCCGCGATCGGGGTGCCGCCAGCGAACGAGGACCTCGAACCCGACGATTTCACGCGTCTCGGTATCGTTCTGGCGCTGGTAATGCAGTTCCAGTTCGTCGCGCTCGATGGAGTGCCGGAGGTCGGACGCCAGCCGCACGCGTTCGCGTTTCTCGATGTCCATGTCCCGCTCGAAACGGCAGATACCGTCATCACGGCCATACTTCGCCCAACCGGCGGCGACGTCGGCGCCCTTGACGAGCTCTTCGACGGTCTCCGCGTCGTCCGGGTAGAGGCAGAGACCGGCGCGCAGTCCTATCGTCTCGGCCTTGTCGTCCTTCGGCAGCTGCGCCTTGGCCCGTTCATAGAGTTCGGCCGCATAGGTCTTCACGTCACGCTGGGAGATGAGATCGGTCCGGATCACCACGAACTCGTCGCCGCCAACCCGGGCGAGAAACTCGTTGCCCGAGAGCGTCTCGCTCAGCCGGCTGGCGAAGTGCCGCAGAAGGTCGTCGCCATAGGCGTGGCCGTGCAGGTCGTTCACGATCCGGAAATTGTTCAGGTTGAACGCGACAACCGCTGTTCGCGTCGCGCTTTCGTTGCGGGCGTGGATGTCCCTGTCGAGGCGGGAGAAAAGGTGCGTCCGGTTGGGAAGCCCCGTCATCGGATCATGCAGCGCCATCTGCTTGTAGCGGTCGGTCGCCTCGGCGTTCGTGTGCACGTCGATCATGTAGGCCGCGGCCCCGGCGGCCATGACGACGGAGATGATGAGCACCACGACGATGGCAAGATAGCTGTCGGGGATCAACATCTCAGGCGGGGCGACGGTCGGATCCGGGACCGGCGTCAATGCGCCCATCGCGGTGAAGTGCATGCTGACGGTCGCCAGGACGAGCGCCAGGGCACCGCCATACTTGCAGAAACGGCTGACGGGGCGGGCCACACGGTTGGTCGCCACGGCGCCGAACACCGCGCCGAACAGGATCGAAGCCGTGACGACGTCGCCGTCCCAGACGAAATGGCCCGCGAAGCGATAGGCCGCCATGCCGGTGAAGTGCATGGCCGCGATGCCCAGACCGAGAATCGCGCCGCCGAGTTCGATCCGCATGTCGTTGCGTCCGAGCGCGGAGATGTAGAGCCCGACGGTGGCAAAACCGAAACCGACAAAAAGCGAAAGAGCCGTAAGCACAGGCTCGTATGAGTTCTGCCCGATGCCCTGATAACCGAGCATGGCGATGAAGTGGGTGCTCCAGATCGTCCCGCCGGAGAGAAGGCCGGTCAGCAGCATCCAGTAGATTCGGCAGTCATTCTCCGAATTCCGGACGCGCGCGAAAAGGCGCATCGTCAGTATCGACCCCAAAGTACAGATCGCCGCGGCAAGTAGCAGCAAAAGCGGATCGTGCTCGGTGGTGATGCAGTTCAGCACCTGGTTCATGACGCGGTTTCTCCCTTATAGGTTGTGGTAACCGGGCAGGAAAAAACAAATCATTAAGAACGGTTAGGCCGGCTGCCGCATGGTTAGCGGGGGGTAAACGAGCCGCTCGCTCACCATCAACCCGCTTTGGGCTTCCATAAATACTTATTGACATAAAGATATGTTTATATTGTAATTCGATCTAGATTCATCATCCCGAGGCCTCCATGATCCACTCGCCGCTGACCAGTACCCGATCGACGCAGCCGGTCTCGACGGGCCTGCCCAAGGTCTCCTTCGAGTTCTTTCCGCCGGATACGCCGGCAAAGTCGGACGCGCTCTACGAATGCATCGAACGGCTGGAGCCCCTTGGGCCGGAATTCGTTTCCGTGACCTATGGCGCGGGCGGAAGCACCCGCGAACGGACCCACAAGGTGATCGAACACATTCTGCGGCGCACGCATCTGACCCCGGCGGCACACCTGACCTGCGTGGATGCCAGCCGGGACGACGTCGATGCGGTGGTCCGCGGCTATCGCGACCTCGGCGTCCGGCATATCGTGGCGCTGCGCGGCGATCCGCCGGGCGGCGTCGGTGGCCGTTACCGGCCGCATCCCGAGGGTTACGAGAACGCGGCCGATCTCGTGGCCGGCATCAGCCGCATTGGCGGATTCGAGATCTCCGTGTCGGCCTATCCGGAGAAACATCCGGAGTCGCCCGATCTGCACACCGATTTCGACATGCTGAAGCGCAAGGTCGACAACGGCGCGACGCGGGCGATCACCCAGTTCTTCTTCTCGAACGACAGCTATTTCAGGTATCTCGACGCGGTGCGGGCGCGCGGGATCGATATCCCGATCGTGCCGGGCATCGTACCCATCGTGAATTTCAAGCGGGTTTCCTCGTTCGCCAGCAAGTGCGGCGCCGACATTCCGGTGGAACTGGCCCGGCGTTTCGAGGGGCTCGAGGACGACCCGGAGGTCCACGGGATGGTGGCCGCCGCTGTCGCCGCCGAACAGGTGCAGGCGTTGCAGGCCGGTGGCATCGACGAGTTTCATTTCTACACGCTCAATCGCCACAGTCTCGTGGAGTCCATCTGCCGGCTTCTGGGCCTTGGCCGGGAGCCGCAGCGACAGGACGCGTTCGACCCGACCGCGATGGAGCGCATCGGACAATCCGCCGGACCGCTGCTGGCGGTTCCGGGTTGATCTTTTCCCGTATGACGGCATTCTCCCGACGGGGCCGGGGCGGTATAAGTTCCCGGATCACGTAAACGGGGACTGCCATGCACACGATTTCCGGTTTCGACCGTATCGGCGAGGAAAACGCCTTCGCCGTTCTTGCCCGCGCCGGCGAACTCGCCGCGCAGGGTATGGACGTCATCAATCTCGGCATCGGGCAGCCGGATTTCCAGACGCCCGGCCATATCGTGGATGCGGCGGTCAAGGCGCTGCATGACGGGCATCACGGATACACCCCCGCCACGGGCCTGCCTGCCGTACGCGAGGCGGTCGTCCGCCGCACGCTGTCGACCATGGGCGTCGAGGTCTCGCCCGAAAACGTCATGATCATGCCGGGCGGCAAGGTGACCATGTTCGCGGCGATCCTGATGTTCGGAGAGCCGGGCACCGAGATCATGTACCCGGATCCGGGGTTCCCCATCTACCGGTCCATGATCGAGTTCACCGGGGCGAAGCCGGTCCCCATCCCGATCCGCGAGGAGAACGGTTTCGCCTTTTCCGCGGACGAGACCCTGTCGCTGATCGGCCCCGACACACGGCTGGTCATCATCAACTCGCCCGCCAATCCCACTGGCGGGGTCACGCCGCGCGGCGAAGTCGAGAAGCTCGTCGCGGGCCTTGCCGGGTGGCCGGACGCGGCCATCATGTCGGACGAGATCTACGACGTGATGACTTATGACGGCGAAGAGCATGTCTCGCTGCTCACCTTCCCGGAGATTCGCGATCGGCTCATCCTGCTGAACGGCTGGTCCAAGACCTGGGCGATGACAGGGTGGCGCATGGGGTGGTCAATCTGGCCCGACGACCTCTACGACAAGATACGAAAGCTCGCGGTCAATGCTTGGTCCTGCGTCAACGCGCCGGCGCAGTTCGCGGGAATCGCCGCGATCGACGGTCCCCAGGACGCGGTGGACGAGATGCTGACGGCTTTCGACCAACGGCGGAAGCTGGTTGTCGACGGGCTCAATTCACTGCCCGGGGTGACCTGCCGGACCCCGAAAGGCGCGTTCTACGCGTTTCCGAACATCCGAGAGACCGGGTGGAAAGCGAAGGAACTGGCCTCGGCCCTGCTCGAGAAGGAAGGCGTTGCGACCATCGGCGGACCGGATTTCGGCATTCTCGGTGAAGGCTACATCCGGCTTTCCTATGCCAACTCGGCGGAAAACATCGAGCGCGCACTTGAGCGAATGAGACGTTTCCTCGCCGCCTGATCCGTGTTTCGCCCGGTCAGCCCCGGGGCGTCCAGTCCGCGATGACGGCGTCGGCCTCGAGTTCGACCAGCCATTCGGGGTTCACGAACCGGTCGACCGCCATGATCGTGTCGACGGGGCGGACGTCCCGGAAATACTCCTTGCGGACGTCTATCGCCGCTTTCCAGTTGTCGATGTCGGTCAGGATCACCCGGGTGCGGACGACGTCGTGAAGACCGGAGCCGGCCTGTTCGAGCGCAGCCTTGATAATCTCGATGCACTGGCGAGTCTGCGCGGCAACGTCGCCGACACCGACCGTCCTGCCGTCCTCGCCGACCGGGGCGGTGCCGCCGATCGAAATGTATGGCCCCACCCGGACCGCGCGGCTGAACCCCACGACGGCTTCCATCGGGTTGCCGTTCGAGATCAGTTCCCTGTCGTAACCCATGGCATATCCCCCGCCTCGAGTGGACCCGGTGTCCACGCGGACCGGCGAGGCGCGTGCCGACTGAAGCACCGTCCCGGTCCCGCGTCGCGAACCGTGCCTCATTGGGCACCGGTTCCGGGCGGAACGCAAGTCTGTCAGATGGCCTGCTCGAGATAGCGCGACTGGACGTCATCGACCCAGTTGCCGACATTCCAGGACCCGTAGGCGCCCATGCCGCCCAGCGGGTCGTCACCGGCATAGACCGGCACGTGAACCAGCGAGAGGCCCTTGTGGGCATGCGCCGTTTCCAGGGCGGCGGCAAGTTCCTCCCGCGAGGTGCCGCCGTACACCGCCTTGACGCCGTCCACGGCACCAGCGAGCGCCACGTAGTCGACGGGAACCGAGTCGTTGGTCCGGTAGCCGTGGTCGTATTGCGCCTTCTGCAGCCCCGTGATCGCGGCCATACGCCGGTTGTCGAACAGCACGATCATGCCGTTGACGCCGTGCTCGACACCGTCGATCAGGACCTGCGGATTCATCATGAAGGAACCGTCGCCGGTGAACGCGATGCCGTAGCGCGGCGCGTCCGCGATGGCGCCGGCCAGCAGGGCGGACACGGAAAAGCCCATGTAGGACGCGCCTGACTCGGTATAGGTCTCGCCCGACCGGTCGTCCTCGACGATCTGGAACCCGTTGGCCTGGACGTCGCCCGCATCGAAGTACTTCACCGCCGAGACGTTCTTGGCGAAGTCCGCGACCTGCTTGATGGCCGCCGGCTGCGTCAGCACGGGCCTGCCCCAGGCGTCGTCGGGCAGCGCGGAAGCGGCGTAACGCTCGGCCTTGAACTGGGACCAGGCCTCTTTCTGCTGGGCGCAGGACGAAAGCCATGCGGATGCCGGAGGTTTCGACATGCCGGCGGCATCGGCTTCGGCGAGCAGACGGTCGATCACCGCCGTGATATCGCCGGCGAGGCCGACCGTATTCGCATAGTGCATGAGGTCGTGCAGGTCGCCGTTGATGTTTATGACGGCGCGGGCGTTGGGATATCCGATGCCGGAGCAATCGGCCTGGCAGACGCCCCGGGTGCCGATCGCGATCAGGAGTTCGGCGTTTTCCATGGCGTGGTTGCCCGAGATCGAGCCTTTCGAACCGCCGACATGCATGTTCTGGGGATGATCGTCGGGGAGGACGCCCGTCGACCCGGGGGACAGCGCGACCGCCGCGCCAAATGTCTCCGCCAGCCGCCGGACCGCGTCGTCGTGCCCGCGCGTTCCGCCGCCGGCCTTGATCACGATGCGTTCGTACCGAGAGATGAGATCGAGGGCAGGCGAGAAGGCGGACGCGTTGGCCGGCGCGGCCGGAGCGAAGTGAGGCCGGTCGGGAAGCGTTTCGAGGTTGATCTCGACCTCTTCGGGCTGGGTGTTCAGGGGCAGCATTACGTAGAACGGACCGGCCTTGTAGGGGTGGTTGACGCACATGGCGCCGCGCCGCAGGCATTCCCGCAGCCCGGAGGGCGTGTGAAGCGTGTAGGACTGTCCCATCCGCGCGGTGATCTGGCCGAACAATCCCTGCTCTTCCTTCGGCACCTGCTGCATGTTGTAGCCTTCGCCGCCCGTGGTCTCGTCCCCGTAGAGATGATAGACGCCGACACCGTTCGACGCCGCGGCCAGCGACCCCGCCATGGCCTGCAGTGCGCCGGGGCCGATGGACGTGACGACGGCGGGAACCTCTCCGTACTGCCAGGACAGTGCCGTCGCCGCATGCGCCATCTCGACCTCGTTGCGGAAGTTCCAAGTCCGGCACACGCCTTCTTCCTCGTAGACGCGCAGGACCTCACCGAGATCGGTGGAGCCGTGGCCGAAGATCGCGAGGTATTTCGAAACGCCCTGCCGCAGCAGGCCGAGCACCAGGGCCTCGGACAATGTCGTCGCGAGCGGGTTCGGCAACTGGCCGGCTTCCATGGCCTCGGCCAGACCGCCTGCCTTCGCTATGGCTTTTGCGTTGCTTCGCATCTGGGCGGATCTGGCGGATTCCGGGGTGCTCTTGTTCATTTCTGTGACCTTGGGTTCTTGAGATGTCTGCTTCTGGAAGCCTTACGAAACGGTATCGAGAAACTCGTCGACGATCCGGTTCCACCGTTGCGGATGGCGGCGATAGGAGTAATGGCCGCCTTCCTCGAACACGGCCTTGCGTGCGCCCGGAATTGCCTGGTGGAGATCGTCGGTGAAGTAGTACGGCACCGTCGCGTCATCGACCGTGCCGATGACAAGGGCCGGTTTCGCGATGGTCTTCAGTTCGGCTTCGCGATCATGCGCGAGCGTCATGTCGATGCGCTGGGACAGGACCTCGACCGGCGCGACCGTCTCGATGGCACGGTTTTCCAGTTCCATGACCTTGTCCAGATTGTTGCGAAACTGAAGCGCGCCGCTGGTGAACATGGACGAGACGCGAACATATTCCTCGGGCCCGTAGTGCAGGGCGATGCGTTTGCGTGTCGTCTGGACGCGCCGTACGAATTCGTCGGCGGTCACCCAGGTGTTGTTGAAGATGCAGGCGTTCACGCGGTCGGGATAATCGAGGGCGAGGTTCTGGAGAACGCATCCTCCCGTGGACGTCCCGACGACATGCGCGTCGTCGATGCCGAGGCGGTCGAGAAGCGCGATCGTGTCGCGTGCAAGGATGGCCGTGGAATAGGAGCCGGGTTCGGCGGGCTTGTCGCTGCCGCCGGCGCCGCGATGGTCGAACGTGACGCACCGGAACCGCTTGGAGAAGTGTTCGATCTGGTATCGCCATGCGTCGTAAAGTCCGACGAGGCCGGGAATGAACACGAAGGCAGGCCCGCTGCCCTCGTCGCATACGTTGAGACTGATCGCTCCGATATCGATTCTCTTCATCGAAAGGCTGCTCCGCGCGTCATCCAATCGTTCCGTCACTCGCCGCTTTCGATGATCTCGGACACCTCGACCAGCCGGCCCTCCTGGGCGGACTTCACGCCCGCCTTGATCACGGCGAGGTTGTGCGAGGCCCATTCACCGCCGGTTTCGGGTGGCTGTCCGGTGCGGATGCAGTGCGCGAATTCGTCCAGTTCGGCCCGGATGTCGTCCACCTTGTCCAGCGACACGGCATGGGGGATATCCTCGTGGCGCTTCAGGTAGCGCAGGCCGGAGAACAGGTCGTAATAGGCGCTCATCTCCTTGCCGTAGATATTCATCATGTAATACTCGGACGCCGACGCGTAGCTCGCGGTCAGGTTGGAGATCGCCCCGCACTCGTGTTCGAGTATGAGGTTCGCGACGTCCGGATTGTCGCCGGGCAGAACGAGCTGGTTGGATCGGCCCATCACCCGCACGACGGGGCCCATGAGATATTCCAGGACGTCGACATAATGGATGCCGATCTGCAGCATCACGCCGCCCGGCATGCCTGAGGCCTGATAGCGCCAGGACGTGAGATCGATCTTTCCGAGCCGATCGCGGCTTATGTTGGCTTCGGCCTGGACCAGTTTGCCAAAACTGCCTTCGTCTATCTTTTCCTTGATCCAGCGGAACTGGGCCTGGCGGCGGCGCTGATAACCGAGGGAAAGCACAACGCCGGCTTCGCGGCAGACCCTGGCGATTTCCATGCCTTCGCCGACGGTATTGGCAATCGGCTTGTCGAGAAAAACATGTTTCCCGGCAGCCGCGGCTTCGCGCGTCGTTTCGAGATGCACGTTGTTGGGCGTGGTGTTGATGACCGCCTCGATACGCGGGTCGTCCAGAATTTCCTGGTAGCTCTCCGCGGCCTCGCACCCGTATTTCTCGGCAAAGGCGGCCCGCTTGTCGGGCGATCGCGTGAAGCAGGAAACGATCTCGATCGTGTCGCCACGTCCGATCCCGTCCGACAGAACGTCGGACCACCATCCCATGCCCAGCACCGCAACCTTGAGTTTTTCCATAAGTCCGTGTTCCGTGTTTTCGAGTTCAGTTCCGTTCGAGCGCCGGTTGTTGCCTGAAACGGTCGTCAGTCGTCGAATTCGTAGAAGAGCTTCATGGATTCGAGCGCCGGCTTGATCTGTTCATGGAAGTGGTCCGGATCGAAACTCTCGATATCGACGTCGCGGACACCGGGAAACGACTTCAGGTCTTCCGACTCGAGGTTCTTGAACCCCATGGCCCATTCGGTGAAGTTCCGCTCCGACAAGTCGCCCTGTTCGAGGGAGATGATCGTGTGGTGGCGGCTGTCCTTCTTGATCTTCTCGTAGGCGTCCGTCACGGCCTGGCGGGGGCCTTCGAGCAACTGAAGGAAGTTCGCGCGCTTCTCCGTGCGCCACAGCTTGTAGAGGAGAAGGCCGGTAATCCCGTCGCGTATGTTGTTCCGGCGGCTGACCTCGAGCAGCCCGGAAAGCTCATCCTCGCTCATCGGCCGCTTGGCTTGGGACACGTAGAGTATGTAATAGAGATCTTCGTTCTTGCTGTCGGTCATGTCAGTTCACTCGCCGGTCGGGCGCAGCGTGCCCGTTTTGGCCGAACGGGCCCGGAAGGATTTGAGCCCCTGCATCGCGAAGACGATCAGGGCGAGGGCGAAAAAGATCATCGCGGGCGTTGACGTGTAGAACACTTCGGCCTTGCCCTCTCCCATGATCATCGCGGTGCGGAACTCGCGTTCCAGGGTCGGTCCGAGCACGAGCCCGAGGATGATGGGCGTCGTCGGGATCCTGACGCGCTGCAGCAGGTACGCCATGAGTCCGATGATCGCCATGGCGTATACGTCGAATACCGAGTTGCGGATCGAAAAGGCGCCGATCGCGCACATGACCAGAATGCCCACGGCTAGGTAATGAGCCGGGATGCTGAGGGTGCGGACGAAGAACCGGATTCCGAAAAGCTGGAAGGCAAGCACGCTCAGGTAGGCGACGATGATGGCGATGTAGACCGCATAGATCTGGACGGGGTGTTCGACGAAGAGCATCGGTCCGGGGATCAGGCCATGGATGAGAAGGCCGCTCAGCATCACCGCGGTAGCGGGGTCGCCGGGGATGCCAAGGCTCAGAAGCGGAATCATGGCGCCGCCGGTCACCGCATTGTTGGCGGTCTCGGGCGCGATGACGCCTTCCACCGAGCCCTTGCCGAAACGGGCCTTGTCCTTCGTGGTCCGGCCGGCATGGTCATAGGCGATGAAGGCCGCGATGGGACCACCGGTTCCGGGGATCGCGCCAATGCCCGTACCAAGCGCGGCGCATTTGGTCATCAGCCAGGAATTCTTGAACAGGAGTTTCAGCGAGGGAAGCTCCGCGCGCACATGCGCTTCGCTGACCAGCGGCTTTTCGCCACGAAGATGCGAGACGAAGACGCGTATGATGTGCGGCACGGCGAACAGACCGATCATCGCGACGAGGAGGTTCACACCCTGCTGCATCGACGTGGAGCCGAAGGTCAGCCGGGGCGTGCCCTCGAGCGCATCCAGCCCGATCGTCATCAGCATCAGGCCGATCAGGCCGGCAATGATGCCGCGCAGGAGCGACCGTTCCGCAAGTCCGCAAATCGTCGAAAGTCCGAACAGGACGAGTGCGAAGATCTCCGCCGGGCCGAAGCGGATCGCCATGCGGGCCACGAAGTCGACGGAAAAGATCATGATGAGCAGGCTGAAGATGCCGCCGATGCTCGACACGATCACGGCTGTCCCGAGGGCGAGTGACGCCTTGCCCGCCCTGGTCATGGCATATCCATCGATCGCCGTGGCGGCGGCGGAGGGTGTGCCGGGAATGCCGAGAAGAATCGCCGAGACCGACCCGCCGGTCATGCCGCCGATATAGGTGCCGAGCAGCATGCCGATCGCGGGTGTCGCGGGCATGGAGAACGTCATCGGAAGGATGAGGGCAAGGGCCACCGTGAAGGTCAGGCCCGGCACCGAGCCGAAAATCAGTCCGAGCAGGGTTCCGCCGGCGACGGCGATGAGGGTTTCCGGACTCAACGCCAGCGGCAGCGCCGCGAGAAGCGATTCCATTAGCCGATCGCTCCTTTCATCAGAGAATCACGGTGATCCAGGTTCCGGGCGGCAGATATGCGCCGAGAAGCTTGTTGAATACGATGTAGGTCCCTGCTGTCAGGCCGATCGCGAAGGCGGCGATGAAGACGGGCCTGCGGACCTTGAGCAGGAAGTAGAGGAGGGCGGCCACGAAGATGGGGGTCGAGATCAGGAATCCGATGCGCTCCATGGCGAAGCCGTAAATCAGGATTGCGAACAGGGTGGCGATGACGCCGATGTATTCGTTCCGGTCGTCGGGAGCCTTCGGGTCAGGCTCGTCTTGCGTCTCCTGTCCGACGAAGGTTCCGGCGAGCATCAGGAGGGCGCAGATGCCGAGCGCTATGCCGAACAGCAGCGGAAACGCGCGCGGGCCGTACTCGCCGGGCCCCCCCAGGGCCGGGATCGTCACGTAGACGACCCCGGTCCAGGCGATGGCAAAAGCGAGCAGTCCGAGACCGACCAGGCGATCTGTCTTGATGCTTGCCATTGTCGGGATGCCTTACTTCTTCTTCAGGCCGATTTCGTCCATGACCTTGGAGATTTCCTGGTCGTCCTTTTCGATGAGCTCACCGAACTGTCCGGCAGGAAGATAGTCGATCTTGAAACCGAGCTTTTGCGAAGCTTCCTTGAAGGCGTCGCTTTCCACGGCCTTCTTGGCGGCCGCCTGAAGCGCGTTGACGGCTTCCTCGGGCGTTCCCGCGGGTGCCGCGAGGCCTCTCCACATGGTCATTTCCATGTCGACGCCCTGTTCCTTGACGGTCTTGACGTCCGGAATGACCGGGACGCGGTCACCGCTGGTCACGGCGATGAGGTTCACCTTGCCGGCCTTGGCGTGCGAGATGAACTGGCCCGGCCACTGAAGCGCGGCGTCGACGCGGCCGCCGAGCAGTTCAGCAGGCGCCTTGCCCTTGCCGTAGGGGATGTAGATGACCGGCAGATCGAGTTTCTGGAACAGGGACGCGGAAACGACGTGGGTGAAGGCGCCCTTGCCGGAAATGCCGACTTTCAGCTTTCTGCCCTCGGACTTGGCCGCATTGACCATGTCCTCGATCGTTTTCCAGCCGGTGTCGGAACGCACGGCGAGAACCGGAGCCTCGATGGAAATACGCGCGATCGGAACGAAGTCCTTGTAGGTGAGCGGCATATTGCCCTTGTAGTGGGCGGTGCTGATGGAGTTGGAATTCCATACGATGTTGTAGCCGTCGGGGGCCGTGCCGTTGACATAGGTGTACCCCACGGCGCCGCCACCGCCGGGCCGGCTCACGGGCACGACGGGCTGGGACATGATCTTGGACATCTGGTCGGCGAGCAGCTGACCGATGGCTTTCGAGGTGCCGCCGAACAGGATCGTCATCTCGACGGGTTTTTCCGGATATTCCGCACGGGCAACGGTCGAGGCTGTCGTCGCGAGTGCGGCGACAGCGGCAATCGTTGCAATGGTTCTCTTAAAGGATCTCATTGTCTTCCTCCCATTTTGGTCGTTACTCCGCAGCAGCCTGCGGAATCTCTTCGGTGGAAACACCTTGCGCCTTTTTCATGCGCAGGGCCTCGAGAATCTTTTCCGGGGTGGCCGGAAGAGACGTGATGCGCACACCGATCGCATCGTAAATCGCGTTCATGATGGCCGGCGCCGTCGGCACCAGCGCTGGTTCGCCGATCCCCTTGGCGCCCAGCGGGCTTTCGGGATCGGGATCCTCGACGATGATCGACGTGATTTCCGGCACGTCGAGCGAGGTCGGGAGTATATACTTGGCAAACCCGTGGGTGGACGTATGGCCCTGGTCGAGCTTGTAGTCTTCCATCAGCGCCTGGCCAAGACCCTGGACGACGCCGCCCTCGATCTGGCCCTCGACGCCGCGGGGGTTGATGGCCCGGCCCACGTCGTGTGCGGCCCAGATACCCAGGACCTGGACTTCGCCGGTGACCGTGTCGACTTCCACTTCGGCGACCTGGGTGCCGAACACATAGGCCTGCCACGGGCTGCCCGACCCGTCGACCGGGTCGAGGCCCGTTCCGTGGGCGGTGAAGGATCCGGATCCGACGGGAACGACGCCGCGCTTCTTGCAGGTGTCGACCGCCTCTTCCATGGTCATCTTGAGGTTTGTGCCCGTGGCCCAGAGTTCGCCGTCGAAGGCCTCCAGACTGTCGGCCGGCACGCCCCAGTGGTCGGCGATCTCGTCGAACAGGCGCGCACGGGCATCCCGGCAGGCAAGCGCCACGGAATTGCCGATCATGTAGGTCTGGCGCGTTGCGCCGGCATGGGCGGCTTCCGGCGACCGGGCGGTGTCGTTGTCGCCGAGGGTCACGTCTTCGGGGCGGATGCCGAGTTCCTCGGCCGCGATCTGGGCGAGAACGGTGAGGATACCCTCGCCGATCTCGGTGACGCCGGTGACCACCTTGGCGGTTCCGCCGTCGTCAAGCTCAGCCCACGCGCCGGCGCGGTCGATGGTCGCGGTCCGGGCGATGCCGTACCAGGAGGCGGCCATGCCGCGGCCACGTTTCTTGTGATCGGTCATGCCACGTCCTCCTTGGGCTGCTCGTCGGCGCGGCGGATGCGCGCGCCGAGGGTGCAGGGGGGCCGGTTGCCGGCCCGTCCGGTGTCCTGACGGGTCTCTCCGCGAACGCTCGGCGTTCCCGTCTCCCATCCCGAGGCCTGTTCGGCGGCGTCGAGCACCCGGTCGATGGATGCCGACGCGAGGGGCTGACGCGTATGGGTGAGGGAGCCCGCCTTCATCATGTTGATGCGCCTGATCTCGAAGGGATCGAGGCCGAGCTTTTCCGCGCAGATGTCGAGATGGGACTCGGTGGCGAACTGGGCCTGCATCGCGCCGAACGTGCGGAAGGCGCCGGACGGCGTGTTGTTGGTGTAGACGCCATAGGTGTCGATCTTGACGTTGGCCACGTCGTAGGGGCCGCAGGACAGGATCGCGGCCTTGCGCATGACGCCTTCGGTCGACATGCCGTAGGCGCCGCCGTCCGAGATCATGCGGAACTCGATGGCGGTGATGCGGCCGTCGTTCTTCAGGCCCATGCGATAGGTGATGCGGGCCGGGTGGCGCTTGGCGGTCGAGATGATCGATTCCTCGCGGGTATAGACGAGGCGCACCGGCTGGCCGGTCTTCATGGCGCCGACAGCGAGGATGCCCTGGTAGATCATGTCCTCCTTGCCGCCGAAGCCGCCGCCGACGGGGCTCATGATGAACCGCACCTTGTTGATCGGCCGGTCGATGATCTTCGCGAGCATGTGGCGGTGATGGGTGATGTTCTGGCTGGGCGACACGACCGTGACCACGTCGTCGTGATCGACATAGGCGAGCCCCGCTTCAGGCTCGAGATAGGCGTGCTCCACCGGTTGCGTGTCGTAGGTCTGCTCGACGACAAGGTCGGCTTCGGCGAAACCCTTCTCGATGTCTCCCTTGCGGATGGGGATGTGCTTGACCAGGTTGTCGGGCGCGTAGTCATGCAGGACCGGCGCGCCGTCCCCGAGCGCTTCCTCGGGGTCGAAGACGGCCGGCATTTCCTCGTATTCCACGATGATTTCGCGCATGGCCGCACGGGCGGTTTCCACATCGTCGGCGATCACCGCGGCGACGGCTTCGCCGACATAGCGGACCCGGTCGTGGGCGAGGATCGGCTGGTCATGAACGAACACGCCGAACCCGTCCTCTCCGGGAATGTCATCTGCCGTGATGACGGCGGCAACGCCCGGCATGGCTTCGGCAGCGCTGGAGTCGAGCCTGACGATGCGTGCGTGCGCCAGAGGGCTACGCAGCACCTGCATGTGCAGCATGCCGGGCATTACCATGTCGCCGGCATAGCGCAGGCGACCGGAAACCTTGGACGGGGCATCGAGACGGCGCACGTTGTTGCCGATGTAGGACTTGCCGGCGCCTTCGGAGTCGAGCGCCGTGACGGGCAGGGTTCCCGACATCACGTCCCGGGCAATCTCCACGGCCTCGAAGATCTTGGAGTACCCCGTGCAGCGGCAGATATTGCCGCCGAGGCGTTCCTTGATCTCCTCGATGTCCGCTTTCGGGTTCTCGCGCAGGGCCGAGGTCGCGGCCATCACCATGCCCGGGATGCAGTAGCCGCACTGGCTGGCGCCCGTCTTGTGGAAAGCCTTCTGCAGCGGTGTCAGATCGCCGGCGCCGGCGAGGCCCTCGATGGTCTCGATCGTCTTGCCGTCGGCCTTGGCGACCGGCATGAGGCAGGATTTCACGAGCTTGCCGTCGACGAAGACGGAACAGGTTCCGCATTCGCCGGCGCCGCAGCCTTCCTTGGTGCCGGTCAGGTTCAGTTCGTCGCGCAGGTAGTCCAGGAGACGCATGTGCGGACGCGCGGATTTTTTCACGCGGCGTCCGTTGACCGTGAGGTCCATGTTGATGTCAGACATGGGCATTGTCCTTCCGTTCGGCTCCGGGAACCTGGACGCCTGCGTCGTGCAGGGCATCCTCGATGGCCCGGGCGATGAATCCCTCGACCACGTCGCGGCGATACTCGCGTCGGGTGCGGGAGTTGACGAGGCCGTCGCACATCCGGCTGGCCTCGGAAATCGTTTCAGCGGTGATCGGCCGGCCCTTCAGAAACGTCTCGATTTCGGTGAGCCTGATCGGGACGGGACCTATGCCGCCCATTGCGAGCCGGACGTCCTCGAAAGTCCCGGAAACGGCATCGGGCTTGACGAGGCAGGTCCCGCAGACGACCGAAATGACGAGGGACCGGCGCTGGCCGACCTTTTCGAACGACCCGCCGTAGCCTTCCATCGACCGGCAGCTGATGCCGGTGACGATCTCTCCGGGCCGGAGCGTGGTGCGGCCGGGGCCGGTGATGAATTCCGTGACCGGGGTTGTCCGCGTGGAGATGTTCGCGCCATCGAGTGTCGCGATCTCGATCTCGGCATCCATGGCCACGAGCGGCGGGGTGCCGTCGGCGGCCGGCGAGGCGTTGACGACATTGCCGGCGAGCGTCGCCTGTTCCCGGATCTGGTCGTCGGCGAACCAGATGGCGCAGAAGGGCATGCAGGGCATGTGCCTGCGCAGCCGCTCGTCCGTGAGGAATTGCTGGAACACCACGTTGGCGCCAAGGCGCACGCGGCCATTCTCGATCTTTATCGAGTTGAACTCGGGGATCCGGGTCACGTCGATCATCTGGGGCAGGTGGACATCTCCTGCCCGGCCCTCGCGGGCCCAGGGCAGGATGTCCGTCGCCCCCGCGACGAGCCGTGCGCCTTCGGGCGCCGCTGCCCAGAGTTCGAGCGCTTCGGCGAGTGTTTCAGGCGTGAGGTAGCTGTCGCAGGTCAACATGATTCCGGATCCGTCTCGAGGTTCACTCCGCCGCGATGGCGTTCTTTGCAGTCGCGTGATCGTTCTTCACGACGACCTTGATGGCGTCTTCCACCCGGTCCTTGGCATAGCGCAGGGCTTCCTTCAGTTCCGTCATGGGGAAGGTGTGGGTGTGGATGAGTGTCGCGTCGAAACGCTTCTGGCGCATGAAGGCCTCCGCGCGATGAGTTGCCGTCTTGCCCTCGCCGCGAATGCCGTAGACGTAGATATTGTTGCGCACCAGGTGGGCCACGTCGACGGGAACCTGCTCGTGGGGGAACGCCGCGAGACAGATCTTGCCGCCGCGATTGACCATCTGCGCGGCTTCGTTGACCGCGTTGGCGGCACCCGAGCACTCGACGACATAGTCGACGCCCTTGCCGTCGGTGATCTTGCGCACGGTTTCGACCGGGTCGTCCTTGCGCACGTTGATGACGTGGTCGGCGCCAAGACGCTTGCCCATTTCCAGGCGGTTGTCGCGGGTCCCGGTCAGGATTACGGGCTGGGCGCCGAGGGCCTTCGCCACCGCGACACCGAGCAGACCGATCGGTCCGGGACCGGTGACCACAACGCTTTCGCCGGCGATCAGCCCGCCCAGTTCCGTCAGGCCGTACATCGCCGTGCCCGCGGTCACGACAAGGGTCGCCTCCTCGTCGCTCATGGAATCGTCGACATGGACGAGGGTGTTGATGTTGTTGACCTGGTATTCGCAGAAGCCACCGTCGGTGGTGAAGCCGTTGGCGCGGTGTCCCTTGTCGACGTCACCGTAGTTCTTTCCGTAGTTGTGGCAGGAGGTGTACATGCCCTCGCGGCAACGCTTGCACTGGCCGCAGCCGGCGTGAATTTCCACCGTCACGCGCTCGCCGATCTTGTATTCGTCGACGCCGGGTCCGGTGGCGACGACCGTGCCCATGTATTCGTGGCCTGGCGTGAAACCCTTGTTGTGCGGGCCGCCGCCGCGGATCTGCGCGGGCGGACCGTTGTGGATGATCTCGAGGTCGGTGGCGCAGATGGCGACAGCGTCGATGCGCACCAGCACTTCCGCACGGTTCGGAACGGGGACGGGTTTGTCCTCGAGGGTCAGCTCGCCGGGATCGCCGAGAACCCACGCCTTCATGGTTTCCGGAATGGGGTAGTCGGGGCTGGTTTTCACGTTGTCGGGCATCGCCATATCTTTTTCCTTTCCTGGATCGTTATCTCAGCGCCGGACGGCGGACGCGTCACGCGGCGTCGCTGTGCGGCGGCTGGGTTTCTTCCGGGCTTCCGAGAGACTCCGAAATGTTCGTGGCGGTGGTCCGCACCGCCTGGCGGATCTTTTCCAGCTGTTCGTCGGTCGCTCGCGACTCCGGCATCGAACAGCTCAGCGAGCCGATCACGGCACCCGTATGGTTGCGGATGGCGCCGCCGAGACAGACCACTCCGGGCTGGAACTCCTCGCGTTCGACGGCGTAACCGTTGCGGCGTACGTGGCGCAGGTCTTCCATCAGACCGCTCACCGTGGTGATCGTGTTGGGTGTGAAGGCGGTGAGGCCCTTCTCGTCGATGACGCGCCTGATCTCGCGTTCGGGAAGCCAGGCCAGAATCGCCTTGCCGGTGGCCGTCGCGTGGGCGGCGTTCGACTTGCCGACGCCGTCGGTGGCCACGCGCACGGGGTGCGACGATTCCAGCTTTGCGATGGTGGTCAGGTCGTATCCCTGCAGAACCGCCAGGTGCACCGCTTCCCGGGTGGTCTCGTTGAGGTCCCGCAGTTCCGGCATGGCCAGTTCCACCAGGTCGATGCGGCTCAGGCGGCTGTTGGCGATCTCGAGAATCTTGGTGCCGAGAAAATAGGTCCGGCCGCGCGGGTTCTGCACGGCGTATCCGCGCTTGACCAGCGTCGAGACGAGATGGTGGCAGGTCGAGATGTTCAACCCGGTAGCGTCCGCGAGTTCGCGCAGCTGGATCTCGCGGCCGGCGTCGGAGAGGAACTCCAGCACATCGAAAGCGCGCTCGACGGACTGCACCGTCCGGCTTCCGCCGCTGCGCGCGCCGGATGTCCGGGGTCCGTCTGAATGAATGGCGTCGATGTCGGCCATGACCGCGCGTCCTGTCGTGTCGTCCCTGAGCATTCTTGTTTTGACTCTAGGATATCGGGACAACGGCGGATTGCAACAGAATTTGCAATAACGAAAACACTTTTGATAATTGCAAAACTCATTGTGCAGTGCACAGGAACCTGCACGGCGGAGAATCCCAGACGACTCAAGGGTTTCGGGGTTCCACGGGGGCCTGGCGCAAGTCGGGAGGCTTGCGCACGGGCGGCTTTCACCACGCGCTGCAGAGCCATGCGCCGACCGGATTCAGGATAGAAGGGGTCCAAGGACCCGCCGGATCAGCCGGTGCGGATCGCGCGGACTCTCAGGCGGACATGATCGGCATACCAGTTGCCGGCCTCGTCCCTGAGGACCGGTGCAAGCAGTTCGAGGACCTGGCGGCGTATGTCGGCCCTGCGGTCCGGTCCGAACTGTTCGACGAACGGCGTGAAGATGGTCTCGATCCAGCCCCACAGGTCCGATTGCATGGGCGTGAACCGCGGTTGAAGCTCGATGCGCTCGACCGTCAGGGCATGGCGGGCGAGGAGGTCGCCGAACCCGGCGGCGGAAGGAGAGTAAAAGGGGTTGGCGAGTGCCGCGTCGCCGTCGTTCGCGTCGCTCACGGCCGTCATCGCGGTCAGCACCGCGGCGAGGTTGCCCAGTGCGGCCACGTCGCAGACAAACCGTCCGCCGGGTTTCAGCGCGCGGGAGATGCCGGCGGCGGCGGCGTCGGGATCCGGGATCCACTGGAATACGGAGTTGGAGAACACGGCGTCGAATTCACCGTCAAAGGGCAGGGCTGTCAGGTCGTGGACGTCCGCGTCGAGTCCGCGCGCCCGCGTCGCCGCCACCATGTCGGGGCTGGCGTCGATGCCCAGTGTCCGCGCACCGGATGCGGCGATGCGTTCAGTCACGTAGCCGTCGCCACAGCCCGCATCGAGAATGCGCTCGCCGGCGGCCGGCCGGAGCCAGTCGAGCAGTTCGATGCCGAGTTCGGATATGAAGCGACCGTTTTCCGCGTACTGGTCCGCCAGCCATTGCGGGGCGCTTTGCGCGGAGGCCCGGACGTCAGGGGTCGTGGGCGGCATCTTCGGCTTCCTGCGGACTGATCGAACGCCAGATGCAGATGCCGGCGAAATAGAGAGACGCCAGGACCCAGAGCCAGAAGATGGTCGGCGAGGCTTCCTGCGCCTTCTGTACTTCCGGTCGGATGAGCACGAGGCGCAGGGACGTCGCCGCCCAGAGCACCGTCATCGGGATCGTGATGACGCGGAACTTCTGCACCCGCAGCGGGTGGACGAACTTGATCGGGACGAACGTCAGGATGCCGAGGATCCCGAGCACCACGAGATTGGTCCAGGGATCGGTCTGCAGGACATGGAAATAGAGCACGACGAGGTTCCACAGCGCCGGGAACCCGGCGAAGTAATAGTCGTGGGTCTTCATGTTCATGTTGGCGAAGGTGTAGCAGGACACCGCCATGATGCCCGCGGCCGTCACGGTTTCCCAGCCCGGCGGAACGACGCCGAACCAGTAGATCATGAGCGCGGGCACGACCACATAGGTGAAATAGTCGATCACGTTGTCCAGGGTGCGCCCGTCGAAGGCCGGGGTGATTTCCTCGACCCTGGCCCGACGCGCCAGCGAGCCGTCGATCCCGTCGACGAAAAGCGCGAGGCCGAGCCACATGAAGACGGCGATCTTGTCGCCTTCGAGGATGGCCACGAGAGCGAGGAACCCGAGCACGACGCCGGACGCCGTGAAGGCGTGGACGGCCCATGCCGCCGCCACGCGCGGCGTCTGGGTCTTGAGATTTGCGTGCGTCGGTGCTTTGTCCTGTTGGCCGCTCAATTTCGTTTCCGCCCAATGTCTTGCAGGGACCGGCATATCGGAGCATTTCGCGGCTGTCGTGAAGCCGACGACCATCCCGGCGGGCGTACCGCATCGATCACCAGTTCGTGAAACCAATCTATAGGCAGTTGCCGGGGACTCCAAGTCCGGATTGAGTTCCGTTGGCTTGCGCGGCCAAACGGCGCTGCGGACGCGAAAAAAGCCGGCCCTCGAGGGCCGGCTTTTCCCGAAGGGGAGGGCGACGGGTCAGTCGTCGAGGCTCTCGATCCTGACATAGTCCACGATGAGGGGCGTTTCTCCGTTCACCTTCTGCTGCTGGAGAATGCCGAAGGAGAGGCCGCCCTTGGGGCGCAGCAGGGTTACCGTCTGGTACTCGTGCCAGGTTTGCTCCGACCCGTTTGCCAGCCGTATGGCGGGCGTGTAGGTGCGGCCCTTCTTGGTGATGCGCAGGACAAACGGGTTGGGCGCCTCTTCCTCGCTGAAGGCGACACCGCTGGCACCGCCCCAGACCACGTTGGAGGAGTGGTTGCCCTTGCCCTTGAGGACCTTGCCGCCATAGAGGTACATCCGCGCGCCGCGCGTTCCCTCATAGTAGCTCCACGCGCCGAAGGTTGCGGTGATGTGGTTGTCCTTGTCGTCGTAGACGCCGAGATAGACCGCTTCGCGTCCGGTCTGGTAGGGCATGCGGAACTGCATGGTGGCGACCCAGTCGCCTTGCGGCAGCTCGTTCTTCAGCCGGAAGATGTTGGTGGCGGTGCCCTTGGCGAGATTGCCTTGGCCTGTTGCGACGGACAGGACGCTGCCGTCCTCGACGATGTAGGTATCGGGATCCTCGTTGAGGACTTCCCAGTGGGCGCCGAGTTCGTCGCCGTCGAACTCGTCGGCGAAGAGCTGGGAACCGGCCTGCGCAGAGGCATTGATGCCGATGAGGGTGGCGATGGCGAGGCTGATGGTGGTTTTACTGAACATTGATCTGTCTCCGTTTTTTGCCGGGCCACGAGCCTTCGCGGCCGCTGTGTCGATTGGTCGTATCGGACCCGCGTCCGGTTCATCGGAACCGGTGTTTTTTGCGCGGGCCGCGCCATGCCCCGGTGCTTGTGCGCCGGGGCATGGCCTGCCGGGTCAGTTCGCCTTCTCGATCTTCACGTAATCGACGAATATCGGCGTCTCGCCGGTGACCTTCTGCGACTGGTAGATGCCGAAGGCGAGCGAGCCCTTCGCACGCAAGGCGGTCACCTTCTCGTGCTCGTGCCAGACGGCTTCCGAACCGGTGCCGATCCGCACGGCCGGTGTGTAGGTGCGGCCCTTCTTGGTGATCCGCAGGACGAACGGATTGGGTGCGTCCTCGATCCTGAAAGCCTCCCCCGAGGCGCCGCCCCAGACGACCTTGTTGAAGCTCGTCTTCTTGCCTTTTGCGATCTTGTGCGCGGAGAGATAAAGCCGCGCACCACGGGTGCCTTCGTAGTAGCTCCAGGCATTGGCGAAGGCGGCGATGTGGTTGTCCTTGTTTTCGTAGATGCCGAAGAACGGCGTGTCGCGGCCGGTGTGATAGGGCATGCGGTACTGGATCGTGGCCACCCAGTCGCCTTTGGGCAGAGGCTTGTCGAGCTTGAAGATGTCGAGGACATTGCCCTTCTCGAGAGAAGCTTCGCCCGACGCGACGGCAATCAGATGACCGTCCTCGACAAGGTAGGATTCGGAGTCCGGATTGGCTGCTGTCCAGTGGGCGGCCAGTTCGTTGCCGTTGAAGTCGTCGAAGAAGTAGTCCGTGCTCTGCGGCGTGGGATCGGGCTTGGGCTTGACGACCTCCTGCTGGGCGACGACCTCCACCGCTTCGGCGACGGCTTGCGAGAACCCCTGGGTGCTGTCCGCCGAGAAATACTGTCCATTGCCATTGTCGGCGATGCACTGCAGCTGCTTGCGGTCCTCCTCGGAAATGTCGAACCCGACAACGTGGACCTTCACGTTGATGTTCTCCCTGGCAAGCCTCGCGGCCACGGCGCACGGGTCGCCGCCGCAGGTCTCGATGCCGTCGGAAATCAGGACCACGTGATTGTTGTCCTTGGGGTCGGTGTTCTGGAATGCGTGTTTGGTCTGGGACAGGGCAAAGGCGATCGGTGTCTTGCCCTTCGGTGAAATGGACTGCAGGGCCGCGGCGGCGGACTGGTCGCTTGCCGCGCCGATGGGCGCGATGAGCTGGACGTCCTCGCACCAGCCCTTTTCACGGTGGCCATAGACCATCAGGCCGACACTGGTGGTGTCCGGCAGGTCGCCCATGAGGCGGTTGAGCGTGGTCTTGGCGGTGTCGATCTTGGCGACCTGGTCGAGCTGGCCCCACATGGAGCCGGACGAATCCAGGACGAACAGCATGTTGGTCTTGGCCTCGGCCGCCTGGGCGAACGCCAGCAGGCACCCCGCTGCGACGCCGGTCATGAGAATTTTCTTCATTGGAGTCACTCCTTCCTGATCGGAGGCCGACGAATTCGGCGTCCTCGTGAAGGATGTGTCGCGGCAAAACGGCAACAGGTTCATGCCTGGCGTTTTTTTGGTCCGGCACGGCCTTTCGGCTGCCGCGTGACGGACACAACACATTTATCGTAGCATTTCCGGGGGGACTTCGGGGAACTGCCATGCATTTTTCTTTGAACCGAAACGGCATAAGGCGCGACAGACGGGGGAATGTCGCTGAACGGGGCGTGTCATGACCGGCGCAGACAATGCCGGCGATGCGGACCTGATCAGGCGAATTGCCGAAAAGGACAGGCTTGCGGTGCAGGCCCTGTTCGGGCGTTACCACGTTCGGGTCTTCCGGTTCATCGTCCGGATGACGCGAAACGAGGCCGTGGCCGAGGAACTGGCGAATGAAACGTTCATGGAGGTGTGGCGGTCAGCCCACCGCTACGAGGGCCGTTCAGCCCCGTCGACATGGATCTTCGCCATCGCGCGCAACAAGACGATCAGCCTGTTGCGAAAGCGGTCCGACGCCGAGCTGGACGATGAGGCGGCGTCGCGCATCGAGGACGATGCGGACACGCCGGAGGACAGCGCCATGAAGGACAGCAAGGCCGTCGCGATAAGGGCCTGTCTGGACGCGCTTTCGCCGGCACACCGCGAAGTCATTGATCTCGTCTATTACCACGAGAAGTCGGTGGCCGAGGTGGCGGAGATCGTGGATGCGCCGGAGAACACGGTGAAGACGAGAATGTTTCACGCGCGCAAGCGCCTGTCGGAACTCATGAAGGAGCGCGGGATCGACCGCGGATGGCCGTAATGACGGACAAGACGGAGGACACGATGTCTGTGTCGCAGGAAATCGAGATGCTGCTGCCCTGGTATGCGACGGGCCGGCTGTCGGATACCGAACGGGAACGGGTCGAACGTTACCTGGAGACCCATCCGGAAACGGCCGCGCAGCTTTCGTTGATCGGCGAGGAAACCGAAGCGGCGGTGGACGTCAACGAACGCATAGAAGTGCCGGGCGCCGGTGCGCTTGACCGGCTCCTGGCGCGAATCGATTCCGAAGATGGCCCGGCCATCCGACGCGCGGCAGCACCCGGCCTCATGGAACGGCTCTTCGCGCTGTTCCCCGGCCTCGCCACGCCGGCGGTGCGTTATGCCGCGATCGGTGCGGCCCTGCTCATCGTCGTCCAGGCCGCGGTGATCGGAAGCCTGCTCGAGGCGCCGGCGCCGGGAACCGGATACCAGACCGCGAGCGGTCCGGGCACAGAGGCCGTCGTGGAGACCGGGCGCCTGCTTGTGGCATTCGCCGACCAAGCGACAGCCGCACAGATCGCCGGGCTGCTCAATGACATCGACGCCGAGATCGTCGCCGGCCCGAAGGCGGGCGGCTTCTATGAACTCTCGGTCGCCGACACCCGTCCGGGCGATGCCAGGCTCGACGGCCTGCTGGAAAGGCTGAAGCAGAACACAGATATCGTGAAGTTCGCATCCATCTCCGGCTGACGCCTCGCCCCCGCGAAGCCCGTCAGGGCGCGGTCGCCTGCCTGTCCGCGATCGAGCCGTCCTGGAGCACCTGGCGCGCGGACGCCGGCATGGTGAGCGGGAAGAGCAGGTCCACGAATCTCTCGGCTGTCGGCTGCGGCTCGTGGTTGGCGAGCCCCGGGCGTTCGTTCGCCTCGATGAACACGTAGCGGTCGGACCTGGCGGAGTCGACGATGAAGTCTATGCCGGTGACCGGGATGTCGATCGCCTGTGCGGCCGCCCGCGCAGCCTCGACGAGCACGGGATGGCAGGCATCCGTCACGTCGTGGATCGTGCCGCCCGTGTGCAGGTTGGCGGTTCTCCGCACCTTGATCTCCCGGTCCTTCGGCAGAACGCTGTCGTAGTCGAACCCCGCCGCGGCGATGGTTCGCTCGGTTTCCGTGTCCATGGGGATGGTGGACTCCCCACCGGTGGCCGACGCCCGACGTCTGCTCTGGGCTGCGATCAGGTCGCGGATCGAACGCTGGCCGTCTCCGATGACCACGGGCGGACGGCGGATGGCGGCCGCGACGACGCGATAGTTGATGACGATCAGGCGCATGTCCATGCCGTCCACGCACTGCTCGACGAGCACCTCGTCGGAGATCTTGCGCGCCTGTTCGATCGCCGTCCGGACCTCGTCCATGGTCCGGAGCCCGAGACACACGCCGCGGCCCTGTTCGCCGCGCGCCGGCTTGACCACCAGGTTGCCGTGTTCTTGCAGAAAGGCCTCGAGCTTCCCGTCGCCGGCATCCGCATCCATCTGCGCCGGCACCTTCACGCCGGCGGCTTCGACCACGCGGCGCGTCACCGCCTTGTCGTCGCAGATCGACATGGCCACGGCGGTCGTGTGTTCCGAGAGGCTTTCGCGGCAGCGCACGGAGACGCCGCCATGGGTCAGGCGGAAGAAGCCGCCTTCCGCATCGAGAATGTCGACGTGGATGCCGCGGCGCCGGGCCTCCTTCACGATGATGCGGGCATAGGGATTGAGATCGCTGTCCTGCTCGCCCCCGGTGAAGAGTTCCTCGTTTATGGAATTCTTCCGCTTGACGCTGAAATAGGGGACGCGCTTGAACTTGAGCTTGCCGTAGAGAGCGATGGCTTCCTTGTTGTCGTGAAGCACCGAGAGGTCGAGAAACGCCGCACCGCGAGCCGCGAAATATTCGGCCAGCCGACGGATGAGCGCCTCGCCGATGCCCGGGTGCCTCGCCTGCGGATCGACGGCAAGGCACCACAGCGAGGATCCCTTTTCCGGATCTTCGAAGGCCCGGGCATGGTCTACGCCGGTCACGGTCCCGATGATTTCGCCGGTGCGTTCATCCTCCGCCACGAAGTAGGTGATCTTGCGCGCGTCGCGCCTGGACCAGAAAAACTCCAGGGGCACCTGCACCATGCCACGCGAGGCGTAGATGCGGTTCATCGCGACGGCATCTTCCCGTCCGGTCAGGCGGCGCACGAAAAAACCCTTGGGCAGTTTCTTCGATGGCCGGTATTCGGAGAGGTCGAGGCGGAAGGTGTGGGAGGGGTCGAGAAACAGCTCCTGCGACGCCGCGGCGAGAAGGACATGCGGGTCGCGCACGTAGACCGCGATGTCCCGGCAGTCGGCTTTTTCCTCCCGCAGGGCGCCCGCGACGGCGTCCGGGGCGGTGAATGTCTGGGCGAAGACGAGACGTCCCCACCCGCAGTCCAGCACATAGTCGGCTTCCGCGTCCTGCGTCGGCCCCCTGTCCCCGGTGATCGGGGGTTTCATGCCATGGGTCCGCATGCGCTTCAGGCGATGGCTGCGGCGGTCGCGCCGGCGGGCATCGCGCGACGGTGTCGAAGAGTTTGCCGGCATCTGTCTAGTTCCGTATCTCGTTGGTCTGCAGCCACATCTCGAGGAGGGCCGCCTGCCAGAGTTCGGATCCGCGCAGCGGGGTGATATGCGCCGCCGGGTCGTCGAACAGCCGGTCCAGCCATTCGGGGCGGAAGAGCCCGCGCTCCCTGGCTGGCCGGGACGTGAGGGAATCGCGCACGAAGTCGAGAAACTCGCCCTGGATGTACTTGAGCTGGGGAACGGGGAAGTATCCCTTCTCGCGGTCGATCACCTCGGAGGGGACAACCAGCCGCGCGGCGTCCTTGAGAACGCCCTTGCCGCCGCTTGCCAGCTTGTATTGGGGCGGAATGGCGGCCGCCAGTTCGACCAGTTCGTGGTCGAGGAACGGGACGCGGGCCTCCAGCCCCCAGGACATGGTCATGTTGTCGACGCGCTTGACCGGGTCGTCGACCAGCATGATTTCCGAATCGAGGCGCAGCGCCCGGTCCACCGGGGTGTCCGCACCCGGTGCGGTGAGATGGTCCCGGACGAACTCCAGGCTCGGGTTGCCGGGCGCCATCCACTTGTCCGCAAGCTGCCGGGACAGCGTCTCGTCGTCCCGGTCGAAGAACGCCTGCGAATAGGTGCCGACCACGTCCGTCGAATTGGCCATCGGCGGATACCAGTGATAGCCGCCGAACACCTCGTCCGCGCCCTGTCCGGACTGGACGACCTTGATGTGTTTCGAGACTTCGCGCGACAGCAGGTAGAAGCCGATATTGTCGTAGGACACCATGGGCTCCGACTGCGCGGCGATGGTGTCGGGCAGGTGCTGCATGAGTTCTTCGGCGGGCACGAAGATCTTGTGGTGACGCGTGTCGAAGCGTTCCGCGATGAGGTCGGAATAGAAGAATTCGTCGCCCTTTTCGCCGTTGGCCTCCTCGAAGCCGATCGAGAAGGTGTTGAGATCGTGCTGGCCTTCCTCGGCAAGCAGTCCGACGATCACGCTGGAATCGACCCCGCCCGAAAGCAGGACGCCGACAGGCACGTCGGCGACCATGCGTCTCCTGACGGCGGTGCGCAGGGAGTCCAGGACCATGTCGCGCCAATCTTCGCGGCCGTAGCGCGTGCTGTCGCCGTTTCGCACGTAGTCCGGCCGCCAGTAGCGCGTGTCGGAGCTGTTGCCGTCCCTGTCGATCTGGCGGACGGTGGCCGGCGGCAGTTTCCGCACCGCCTTCAGGATCGTGCGCGGCGCCGGGACCACGGCGTGAAACGTCATGTAGTGATGAAGGGCGACGGCGTCGATCTCATGATCGATGTCGCCGGCGGCGAGCAGGGCGGGGAGCGTGGAGGCGAACCGCAGCCTGTCCCCCTGCTGCGCCAGGTAGAGCGGCTTGATGCCGAAGCGGTCTCGCGCGAGAATCGTTCTGCCGGTGTCACGTTCGACGATGACGAAGGCGAACATGCCGTGCAGGCGCTCGACACAGCCGGCGCCCCAGTGGTGGTAGGCCTTGAGGATCACCTCCGTATCGCCGTCCGAGAAGAACCGGTAGCCGGCTTCGCGCAGCTCCGACTGGAGTTCGCGGTAGTTGTAGATGCATCCGTTGAAAACGATCGAAAGACCGAGTTCGGGATCCGTCATGGGCTGTGACGCCTTGTCGGACAGATCGATGATCTTGAGTCGACGGTGCCCGAGCGCCGTCGGGCCGTTCGCAAGAACGCCTCCGCCGTCCGGACCGCGCGGCGCGAGAGCGTTGTTCATTTTCGCAACTGCTGAAACGTCAGCAAAAGCGCCATCGAAACGAATTTCTCCGGCTATACCACACATATCGGCGGGCCAACTCCTTCTGGTCGAAAACACATTGAGACATGGGGACAAACAAAAAAGGCGCGGAAAGTTCCACGCCTTTCGGGAAAACGCACACTAGGGGGCTGGCCGTGAAAATTCAAACCGGTGTGCCCGGAACCGGTGTTCCGCTTGTCCGGGCCCGGGGTCGCGAAACCCGGGTGGGGCCGGTTTTTCGCAAAAAACGGGCAGTCGTGGTATATTTTGTCGCAGGCGGGGCAAGGACTGTGAGGTCGACATGAATTCCAGGTCCGTTTTCCACGGTGCGCGCTTGCTGACAATGTGTGCGGCTGCCGGTGCCTTCTTTCTTCTGGTTCAGCCGGGCAAGAGCCTGGCCAGCAGCGGCGGTGGCGACGGGGGCAGTGCCTACGGCGACCCGACGACCTCCGGCTGGGACGACGGCGTCGTCAGGCAGAACTGGAGTTCGTCTGCGACCCGCAAACCGGTGAAAAGGGTCCAGCGCAAGAAGCCCAGGAAAATCCGCAAGACGACGAAGCCGCGCAAGAAGCCAAACGACACGCAGACGGTCCGGAGATACACGTCGCCGGGGCTTTCGCCGCGGCTGCCGATCTATTCCGCCAATGAAATCGTGATCGCGTTCGATCCGGCGACGCCCGATCAGGTGATCGATCAGGTTGCGGCGGACTATGGCGTCCAGCGGCTCGACGACGCGGAAATCGCACTTCTCGAGGCGCGTATCGTCAAGTTCCGCTTCAACGGACCGCCGGTCCCGCAGACCGTTCTCGACATGGACGCCGACCCGCGCACGCTGTTCGGCCAGTTCAACTATCTCTACGGCGTGGCGGCCACGGCGGGCCTGCAATACGCGGTGGCCAAGATGGGCGTCGATCGCGCGCACGCCACCGCGCGGGGGGACGGGGTGAAGGTCGCCGTCATCGACAGCGGCGTGGCGCGCAACCATCCCGCCCTTGCGGGTGCGGTGCTCGACGAGTTCGACCCGCTCGGCAAGGCGCTCCTGCGGGCAGACGGTCACGGCACGGCCGTGGCGAGCATCGTCGCCGCGCGCAATGGGATGACCGGCGTGGCGCCCGGTGCCACCGTGCTTTCGGTGCGCGCTTTCGGGGCTGTCGAAAAGGGTGCGGTGGCGACGGGCGACACGTACAGCCTCCTGCGGGGCGTCGACTGGGCGGTCGACAGGGGGGCACGGGTGCTGAACCTGAGCTTCGCCGGCCCGAAGGACGATGCGTTCGAAAGGATCTTGTTCCGTGCCTACGAGTCCGGGGTCGTCTCCGTTGCGGCTGCCGGAAACCTGGGGCCGGACGCGCCGCCCGCCTATCCCGGTGCCTATGACATGGTGATCGCGGCTTCGGCCACGGACGATCGCGACCGGATCTACAAGTTCGCGAACCAAGGCGAGTACGTGGTCATTTCCGCACCCGGCGTCGAGATCCTGACCGCGGGGGGCCGGAACGGCTACGGCTTCAATTCGGGGACGTCCATGGCTGCGGCGCACATCACCGGAGCCATCGCGCTCATCCTCCAGAAGCTGCCGGATCTCAGCCCGGACGGCGTGATGGCCACCTTGCAGGCCGCCGCCCGGGACGTGGGTGCCGCGGGTCGGGATCCCGCCTTCGGTTTCGGCATACTGGACGCATCCACGGCGCTCGGCGTGGTCGCGACCCAGTAGGATCGCGGCGACCGATCTGTAACCGTCTATCCGGTCTTGCCCGCATGACGGCGGGCTGATACGGCTTCGCTTCTTTCTTCTGGGTGCGGAGGTGGGGTCATGGCGACCTGCGGCGAAGTTCTGATCGAGATTCTGGAATCCTACGGCGTCGATCTGGTGTTCGGAATCCCCGGCGTCCACACGATCGAGCTTTATCGCGGTCTTGCGCGGTCCTCCATCCGGCACGTGACGCCGCGCCATGAGCAGGGCGCCGGCTTCATGGCCGACGGGTACGCCCGCGTGACCGGTCAGCCCGGCGTCTGTTTCATCATCACCGGGCCGGGCATGACCAACGTGGCGACCGCGATGGGCCAGGCCTACGGCGACTCGGTGCCGATGCTCGTCATCTCTTCGGTCAACAGCAGCGAGCACCTGGGCCTCGGCGAAGGCCGTCTGCACGAACTGACGTCCCAGCGCGGCCTGATCTCCCATGTGTCGGCATTCTCGCATACCCTGATGCGACCTGAAGAACTGCCGCAGGTGATCGCGCGGGCATTCGCCGTCTTCTCCGGTGCGCGGCCGCGGCCGGTGCATATCGAGATCCCCCTCGACGTCATGGCGATGGAGGCGGACGGCCTTGACCGGACGCGGTGGAACATTCCGTCTGCGCCGGGCCCCAACCGGGACGCCGTGCAGAAGGCCGCGAACGTGCTGAACGAGGCAAGACGGCCTCTGGTGATCATCGGTGGCGGTGCGGCGGACGGGTCGGCGGACGTGCGCCAACTCATCGAGTTCATCGACGCCCCGACCATCAACACGGTGAACGCCAAGGGCATACTCGGAGCGGAGCACGAGCT
The DNA here is from genome assembly GCA_965227875.1 of Hyphomicrobiales bacterium. Lineage (GTDB taxonomy): Bacteria > Pseudomonadota > Alphaproteobacteria > Rhizobiales > JAJFHC01. The sequence continues at coordinate 1,184,453 of OZ245783.1, read as the reverse complement.
TTATGCCGGCGAGAACCTGGGATATCCGGCGCTGCGGAGCGCCGTCCGCGACGCGGACGTCGTCCTCGCGATCGGTACGGAGATCGGCGAGACGGAGCACTTTCCAAATCGCGAGCCGATCGAGTTTCCCGGTACCCTGATCCGCATCGATATCGATCCCGAGCAACTCGTGAGGAACGCGATACCGGACATCGCGGTCGCTGCCGACGCCGGCCGTACGGCGGCGGAACTGCTCAAGGTGCTCAGGGTGGACGGGAACAACCGTCTCGACCGGGCAGAGAACGGCCGTGAACGCGCGCAGCGCATCCGCGACGCGGTGCGTTCGGAATGGTGGGACGACTGCGAAGCCTACGTGCCCATACTCGGGGCGATCCGCGACACGCTGCCGGATGTCGTCGTGGTGGGCGATTCCACCCAGCCCAGCTATGCGGCCAACCAGTTCTTCCAGTGCGATCGCCCGCGTTCGTTTTTCAGTGCTGCGACCGGGTTCGGAACGCTCGGCTACGCGCTGCCTGCCGCCATCGGCGCGAAGATCGCCGCGCCCGAGCGGCCGGTGGTCGCGGTGATCGGCGATGGCGGTCTCCAGTTCACCCTGCCCGAACTGGCGTCCGCGAAGGAAGCGGGTGCTGCTGTCATCGTCGTCCTGTGGAACAACCATGGTTACGGCGAGATCAAGAAGGGCATGATCGAGGCCGGCGTGGAGCCCGAAGGCGTCGACCTGTTCACGCCGGACTTCGAGAAGATCTCCGAAGGCTTCGGGTTTTCGTTCGTTCGCGCCGGTTCGCTCGGCGATTTCCGGGAAATCCTCGGCAAGGCCCACAAGAGCGGAGAGCCGACCGTCGTGGAGATCATGCACGACGAGGTGTTCGCCGGCGGCTCCAGGGCGACGCCGGCCTGGTCGGACTGAAGGTGCTCAGGGCGGCGTCCGGTTCAGGGATGCCGTGCCGGCGTGTTCAGGGAACGTGTGCGCGCAACGGGATCGCGCCGCCGGTCTTGAGCGTGTCCAGAACGATATCCGACCTGATCTTGTCGATGCCGGGATTGGGCAGGATCTCCGAGTTGATCAGCCGGGTGAGCTCCGCGAGATCGGACACAACCAGTTTCAGCAGATAGTCCGCTTCGCCGGTCAGCATGTGCGCTTCGAGGATCGCGTCGCTGGTCGCGACGAGGCGGCGGAAGTGCCTGTCGTTGTCCGGCGTGTGCGTGGCCAGCGAGACGTGCAGGAACACCGTGATGGTCAGTCCGAGGCGGTTCGCGTCGAGGACGGCCGCGTAGCGGCGGATGATGCCGGTCTCCTCCAGTCTCTGCTTGCGACGCGAACATTGCGACGGCGAGAGATTGATGCGCCGCGACAGTTGCTGCTGCGTCAGGGTGCCGTCCGCCTGCAGGGCCTCGAGCAACTTGAGGTCAAAAGAGTCGAGGGAGACGGTTTCGTGCATTGAATGGTTCTTTCGTGCGTCCTTCGCGCGCAATAAGGGCTACAGAAGCCAATATCGCACAAATTATTCGTCCTGCAATGCATATATTCGGTGCATCAGTTTTTCAGTTTTCAGGAGGAACACAGATGGGTCCCTATCCGCACGACGCCGAACCGGCACAGATCAGTGAAAGCAATCCCGCGGGCACCGACGGCTTCGCCTTCGTCGAGTTTTCGCATCCGGATCCGGATGAACTGGAGATGCTCTTCACCCGCATGGGATTCGCTCCCGTCCTGCGCCACCGGGACCGCGACATAACGGTCTGGCGGCAGGGCGAGGTCGATTACGTGGTCACCGGAGAGCCCGGATCGTTCGCCGACCACTTCGCGGCCGAACATGGCCCCTGCGCACCTTCCATGGGATGGTATGTCGCCGACGCCGCGCACGCGTTCGACCACGCCCTGTCGCTCGGAGCGGTCGCCTATGAGGGCGACGACAAGACGTTCGATGCGCCCGCGATCGAGGGGATTGGCGGCAGCCTTCTCTACTTCATCGACAGGAATAATTGCGGCTTCAACCCGTACGGCTACGAGTTCGAGCCTGTGGGAACGGGCAGCGGGGCCAAGGATGACGACGCCGGCCTCTACTACATCGACCACCTCACCCACAACGTGAAGCGCGGCAACATGGACACGTGGTTCTCGTTCTATGCCCGGCTCTTCAATTTCCGCGAGATCCGTTTCTTCGACATCGAAGGCAAGATGACCGGCCTGTTCTCGCGGGCGCTGACCAGTCCGTGCGGCAAGATCCGAATTCCGATCAACGAATCCGCCGACGACAGAAGCCAGATCGAGGAGTATCTGCGCGATTACCGCGGCGAGGGCATCCAGCACATCGCCTGCGGCAGCCGCGACATCTATTCGAGCGTCGAGCGGTTGCGTGCGCGCGGCCTGGACTTCATGCCGGCCCCTCCCGAGACCTATTACGACCGGGTGGACGAACGGGTCCCGGGGCACGGCGAACCCGTGGACCGTCTCAAGGCGGACGGCATCCTGATCGACGGGGAAGGCGTGGTCGACGGTGGCGAGACCAAGGTGCTGCTGCAAATTTTCTCCAAGACGGTTGTCGGGCCGATCTTTTTCGAGTTCATTGAGCGCAAGGGCGATGACGGATTCGGGGAAGGCAACTTCAAGGCCCTGTTCGAATCCATCGAGGAAGACCAGATCCGCAGGGGCGTCCTCGAAGCTGCGGAGTAGAAAGCCGCGGGGCCGCGAATGGACGGGGAACAGCCCGAAACATCGACGGAGCGCATAGCGGGCTACCATGCGCACGTCTATTTCGACCAAGGCTCGGTAGAGGCGGCGGAACGGGTCCGCGACGGTGTCGCGAAGCTGTTTCCCATGGCGGTGCTCGGCCGGTGGCATCACAGGCCTGTCGGGCCTCATCCGGACTTCAGTTTCCAGATCGCGTTCGATGCCGACCTTTTCGGCCGGATCGTGCCCTGGCTGGCGCTCAACCGTCGCGGTCTGAACGTCTTCGTGCATCCCGAGACGGGTGACGAACTCGCGGATCATCGCGATCGCACGATCTGGCTTGGCGAATCCCGTCCCCTCGATCTTTCCATCTTCACCTGACCTTGAGCACTCTCCGCATCGCGGAAAGCGGGCGCGGGGCGATTTACGGTGTCCGTTCCGCCGGGCAGTATGGGTGTCACCGAGAGAACGGGACGGGAGGACGACGCATGCAGAAACGCCGGCTGGGCAGGGACGGACCCCTTGTGAGCGAAATCGGTCTTGGGTGCTGGAGTTTCGCCGGCGCCTACGGGCCGACGACCGAGGCCGAAAGCCACGCCACCCTCGCGAAGGCGCTCGACCGCGGCATCGACTTCCTCGATACCGCGAACGTCTATGGCAACGGCGTGTCGGAACAGGCGATCGGGTCTTTCATCCGTGATAACCCGGACCGGTTCACGATCGCCACGAAAGGCGGGATCCGGAGGCTGCCGGAAACCAACGAAAGGGTCTTCGACAACAGCCCGGACCATCTTCGCGAGGCTCTCGAAAAGTCCCTGCGCGACCTGGGTGTCGACCATGTGGCGCTCTACTACATCCACCGTCGCGAAGCCGCACGGCCGATCGAGGATGTCATGGAGACGCTCGTCCGCTTCAAGGAAGAAGGCAAGATCGGCGGGATCGGCTTTTCGGAGATATCGCCTGCTTCGCTCCGGCGGGCGCATGCGGTCCATCCCGTGGCGGCCGTGCAGAGCGAATACTCCCTGTGGACCAGGATGCCGGACCTGGGCATGATCCAGGCTTGCCGCGAACTGGGTGTCGCCTTTGTGCCGTTTTCTCCGCTGGGGCGCGGCATGCTGACGTCGCGGCCACTCGACCCGGCGTCGTTTCCCGCGAACGACTTCCGCAAGAACAACCCGCGTTTCCTGGAGCCGAACTTCTCCGCCAACGTGAAGATCGTCGACGGCTTCCGGACGCTCGCGTCCGACATGGGTGTGAGCCCGGCCGCTCTCGCGGTCGCATGGACGCTGCATCGGGGCGATCACAACATTCCCATTCCAGGCACAAGGTCGGCGGAGAGTCTCGACGATTTCGCCGACGCCGCCGATATCACGCTGGACGAGGATGCGATGCGCCGCATCGAGGAGGTCCTGCCGTGCGGTTTCGCCCATGGCGACCGGTATTCCGAGCAGCAATTGCCGGGTGCGGAGCGATACTGCTGAACATGGCCGGCGCGGCCAGAAGAGGAGACAGCCTGTGAAAATAGCGAGCTATCGCGACCGGGACGGCGAGGCCGTCTACGGTGTGGTCGATCCCTCCGGTGGCCTGATCACCGCAGATGCAGAGTTCCGCAGGCATCACCCGAGTCTGCGGACACTGCTTGCGGAAAGCAGCCTCGAGGAACTGGCCGACCACGTGCACGGCCGGTCCCCGGATTGCCGTCCCGAGGACGTCAACTTCCTGCCGCCGGTCCATGATGCAGGGAAAGTCATCTGCGTGGGGATCAATTATCCCAAGCGCCATCCGGTCGAGGGCGTCATCCCGCCGCCGGAGAACATCATCCTGTTCGGCAAGTTCGACGGAGTTCTCGTCGGGCACGACGAACCGCTCGTCTATCCGCCGGAACCGGCCTGCAGGACGTTCGACTACGAAGGAGAACTGGCCTTCGTCATCGGCAAGTCCGGCCGCTTCATTCCGAAGGAACATGCCTTCGACCATATTGCCGGCTTTACGATCATGAATGACGGGTCGGTGCGCGAGTGGCAGAAGCACAGCCTGCAGGCGGGGAAGAACTTTACCCACTCCAGTTCCTGCGGCCCGTGGTTCGTCACCGCCGACGAGATCGAAGATGTTTCCGCCATGCGCCTGTCCACCCGCCTCAACGGGGACGAGGTGCAGCGCACGACCGTGGCGGAGATGATCTTCGACATCCCCACGATCGTGAACTACATCTCCGGATTCATCGAGCTCATGACCGGCGACGTCATTGCCACGGGATCGCCGGAAGGCTCCGGCGGAAGCCGCGACCCGCAGCGGTTCCTCGTGCCCGGCGACGAGCTCGAGATCGAATGGTCGGGGATCGGCGTCCTGCGAAACCGGGTCGAGAAAGGCTAGATCGTATCTCGCTCACATGAACTCGAGATAGGCTCTACAGCCGCAGGAAAGGCTGCAGCAGGCGTCCGAATATTCCACGGAACTTCATCGTGCCGTCCAGCGCGATGAGGCAGATGCAGTCGTCCTTCGAATCCACGAAAGGCCGGTGATCGGTTTCCGGATCGAGGTCGGAGATGTCGCCCGTCGCGTAGTGGGCGATCCCGTCATGATAGGAGCCGCGCAGCACGAGCGTGAGTTCCGATCCGCCATGCCCGTGCTCGGGAATGGCGCGTCCGGGAGCGACCCGGATAAGATGGGCACTGGCGCCGCACGGGTCCTCGGCAAGCCTGCAGGAATGAACGCCCGGTCCCTTGCGGGTCCAGGGAACCGCATCCAGGTCGTGGCGCAGGAACGAGAACAGCGGCGCGGGCAGGGCGGGGCGCATCTGTTCGCCGGTGTGGATCGCGTTTTCCGCCTGTGCCGTGTCCGGGAGGGCAGTGTCGAGACGGGCCAGGACCGCGTCGCGGCAGGATGACGAGACATCCTCTCTCTCAGTATCGTCGAGCATGTGACCACCGATGGCGTCGGCTTTCGACACCGTCCGGCGACATTGAGGGCACCAGTCGATGTGGCAGGCGGTGACGAGGTGAACGGACGCCGGGAGGGCGCCGGCGGAATAGGAGAGCAGCGTCGATGCGTCCAGGTGGTGTTGAATCTTCATTTCAGTGAATCCAGTTTTTCCCGAAGCCGCTGGTAGGCGAGCCTCATGCGGGACTTCACGGTTCCGAGCGGAACGCCGAGGCGGCTGGCGATTTCGCTCTGGCTGCGGTCCTCGACATAGGCGAGCCGGATGACCTCGAGCTGGTCGGCGGGCAATTCGGAGATCGCTTCCTGCACGAGCCGGCCTTCCTCCTTGCTGATCATCGCCTCGTCGCCCGCCGGCGGTTCGTAGAGGGGTTCGATATCCTCGTAGTCCGGCGGCGGCTGGCGCGACATCTCGCGGCGGATACGGTCGATGCGCAGGTTCCGGGCGATGGTGAAGACCCAGGTGCTTGGAGAACCCTTGCCGGCGTCGAAAGACGGCGCCTTCGCCCAGACAGAGATGAGCGTTTCCTGGACGATTTCCTCGGCGGTCTCGGCATCGGCCCCGCGTTTCATCAGGAAGCCCTTGAGACGCGGCGCGTAATAGTCGAAGAGGGCGGCGAAGGCCTCCCTGTCGCGGTCCTGCGCGACCTTGCGCATGAAACCCGCAAGGGCATCCGCGTCGGGTTCGTCGCCGGTCCGGCCGGTGCGCTCGGTCATCTGCGTGGACATGAATGCCAAGTTAGGCCGACGCCACCCGGGCGGCAAGCACGATGAAACGGCTCACGCGTCATCTTTTTGTCGAAGGCACGGAACTATAATACACTTTCGCCCGTTGCCTCCCTTTCGGAATCCACCACATGCTCAATCAGTTTCTCAATTCCATCGCAGATGCCGGCCGCGAACTGTGGTCGCGCGGGACGAACGACAAGCATCCGAACACGCTGAGAACGCTCTGCGACGACCTCCTGTCGACGCGCGGCGAAGCGTCCGGCATCGCCGTGGCCCGCGACGTGGCGCATGCATACGACAAACTCGACGCCGAGGGCCGGTTGTCGCTCTTCAATCTTCTGCTTGAGGAGTACTCAGTGGACCGGGAGGATATCGCCGCAGCCGCGCAGGCCTATGGCACGGACGACAGCGCGGACAACTACGCCCGCCTGGGGCGGGCGGTGGAGCCGAGACGACTGGAATTCTTCCGCCGCCTGAACATGGCGCCGGGCGGAACGGCGACAATCGTCGGCATGCGGGCGGACCTGCGCCAGATCGTACGGGATAACCCCGGCCTCAAGCCTCTCGACGAGGACCTGAAGGGCATCCTGAAATCCTGGTTCAACCGGGGCTTCCTCACCCTGCGGCAGATCGACTGGCATACGCCGGCGGACATACTCGAGCGGCTGATCCAGTACGAGGCGGTGCACCGGATGGACGGATGGGACGACCTGCGACGGCGTCTCGCGCCGGACCGGCGCTGTTTCGCGTTCTTTCATCCGGCCCTGCCGGACGAGCCGCTGATCTTCGTCGAGGTGGCGCTTGTCAACGGGCTCGCGACAGCGGTCACGCCCCTGCTCGACCGGACCGTTGACCAGGGCGACGCACACACGGCGGACACCGCCATCTTCTATTCGATCAGCAACTGCCAGGAAGGGCTCGCGGGCATCTCCTTCGGCAACTTCCTGATCAAGCAGGTGGTCCACGAACTCAAGCGCGACCTGCCGGGCCTCAAGACGTTCGCCACACTGTCTCCGATCCCCGGATTCCGCAAATGGCTGGAAGCCGAGCTGGCCGACGGCGCCTCTGAATTCGTCGGAGCACAGGTCGCGGAACAGCTCGTGGCCCTCGACATCGAGGGGTGGGAAAAGGACGAACGGACCGTTGCGCGTCTCAAGCCATTGCTCATGCAGTTGTGCGCGCGTTACCTCGCGTCGGCCAAATCGCGTGGCCGGCCCGCCGACCCCGTGACCCGGTTCCATATCGGCAATGGCGCGCGTCTGGAACAGCTCAACTGGATGGGCGATCCGTCGCCGAACGGACTGCGTCAGTCCTACGGTATGCTGGTGAACTACCTCTACGATCTCAAGACGATCGAGCGCAATCACGAGGATTTTGCCGAATCCGGCAAGATCGCCATGTCGAGCCAGGTGCGCAAGCTGCTCTGAACACGGCAGGACCGATTCACGCGCATGTGTTGCGATGTGATCGGTCCGCATGGTGCGCGGCCGCGGGCATCGTCCTACTGTCGGGCAGGTACGCTATTGCCTGCCCTGTCATGAAGGAGGAGCCCGGCATGTCCATCACTCGGCGCGGCCTGATCGCCTGCCTGCCCGCTTTTCTGTTGTTTCCCGGCCTGCCGGGCGTCGCCGCTGCGGAACGCGTGGGGCGGGGTTCGTTCCGCGGCGCATCCGGGCATTCGACGAAAGGGAACGTGACCGTCACGAAAACCGGCTCGGGCTACAGCGTCCGGCTGGAGAGCGATTTCGTTCATGACGGCGCACCAGATCCCTGGCTCGGGTTCGGCAGGAACGGCCGGTTCCTGCGCCGTTCGCGGTTTGCCAGGCTGAAATCCAACACGGGCGCCCAGAACTACGCCGTCCCCCGGTCGGCCGGATCGCAGGACTTCAACGAGGTCTACGTCTGGTGCCGCAAGTATGGCGTTCCACTCGGGGTCGCCCGCATCAGATAAAGGGACGCTGGGGTCCGAAGGATCCTGCGAGCAGGACCGCACCGATCAGGAACACGAGCACCGCGCCCGTTACGCCGAAGACGCGGGCCGTCCAGTCAAGCCAGCGGGCGTTGCGGCCGAGGAGGCGGGTCGCGATACTCTTGGAAACGAGGGTCAGTACCGCAAGGGCGGACACGGTCAAGGCCGTGCCGAGCGCCATGGCGAACGTCGCCACCATTCCCGCCATGAAGATGCCGATCGCGTTGGCGAAGACCAGCACGAGGACCGCGCCGCTGCAGGGGCGGATTCCGATTGCGAATACGATCGAGGCGCCCTGCTGCCATGTGAGCGGTTTCTCGAGCGAGGACGCATCGGGAATGTGCGTGTGGCCGCAGGCGCAATTGCCGTGTTCGTCGTGATCGTGAACGTGTCCTTGGGCATGGTCGTGGTGATCGTGATCATGCCCATGGTCATGCCCGTGACCATGATCGTGGACGTGATCACCTCCATGCCCATGCCCGGCCGGGGCGAGTTGGGGGACGTGAACGGACCGCAGGAGGGGAGACAGGACGCGCCAGAGCATGTAAAGGCCGACGGCGCAGATCATGGCGTAGCTCGTCTGCTCGAGATAGAGCACGCTGCGCTGTGCGCTCCGTCCGGCAAAACCGAGGATCATAACGACGATCCCGACGAGGAGGATCGCCGTGACGGCCTGCATGGCCGAGGACAGGAACGCCAGAACGACGCCGCGTCTGACCTGCGATTCGTTGGCGAGCAGGTAGGCGGAGATCACCGTCTTGCCGTGCCCCGGGCCCGCGGCATGGAATATGCCGTAGATGAAGCTGAGGAAGACGAGCGACCATGCCGCCTCGAAAGACCGGTTCGCCTTGACCTCCTTCACCGCGCCCGCGAGCTTTCGGTAGAACGACTGTTGCTGCACCTGAATGTAGTGAACCGTGCGCGTCCACAGCCCCGGTGACGCGGTCGGCGCCGAGGCTTCCGTCGCGGTCTCCCGCTGTTTCACAAGCGAGGCGTCTGCCGGAGACAGGCCCGCGAACTGGAGCATGAACAGCATCGCGAAAATGCCGATGAACAGGGACTTCACGTGTGCTGAAATCATTGTCCTAGGACTGTGTCTCCGTGCCGCAAACGATCATCACGCGCTCGGCATAGAGCGCACCCATGTCGCCGCCCTCGGACAACTTCGCCCAGAACTCCTCGCTGTTGCCAGCCGCATCTTCGGCATCGGCTTCGCTGGGAAACACTTTCGTGCGGCAATCGCCGGGCGCCTTGCCGACGATGTTCGCACCGCCCTTGGCGGGATACTCGATGGCGATATAGAACTCCGGATCGTACATCCGGTACTCGATCTTCGATGCCCGCGGGTCGAGAGACTTGGCCAGGGGCAGCCGGAAAAACATCGTGAGCGTTCCGTCCTTCATGTAGGATCCGAACTCGGTCACGTCGCCATATTCGACCGGCGTCTTGTCCGAGGTGACCTGGGTGAAGTAGCGGTACGGTTTCAGTTCCTTGATGTTCTCGGCAACGAGACCGTTCAGTTCGTCCGGCTCGTATGTGCCATTGCCGTTCGTGTCGAGCCCTTCGACAGCCGTGACGCTGTAATACTCGTCGAACGTCCACTCGACATTGACGGCCGTCATCTGTCCCGCGTCGTTGAACACGGCGTCGCTGCGAGAGGTAATCCAGACATGAGGGTGTGCGGCGGCCTCGCCCACGAACAGTGTCGCGGCAATCGCGATGACGGGATAAAGCCCGGCACGGCCGAATGCTTTCAGCCTCGTCATCATGATCTCCAGATACCGGTTGTCGGCATTGTCACGTCCGCTGCCCCTACTCAGTGAAACGAATCGCAGTCTTTGTCCGAAAACTGTGGCCGGAGTATGATCCCGGGCGGCCGTGTCCTGCAAGACCGGTGGATCAGGGGAACCGGATCGGGACGCCGAAGTTCAGCTCGTTTTCCGGGATCTCGTCGGGGAAGGCCGGGGCCGGGTTCGCTTTCTTGAGCGTTTCCACGGCGGCTTCGTCCAGTTCGGGATGCCCGGAACTCGTGATGATGTCGTACGACTTTATGCGTCCGCTGCGCTGGACCAGGATCTTGAGATACACCGTGCCTTCCAGACCTTCGGACCGTGCAGAGTCCGGGTAGACGAGGGCATTCTTCAACTCCGCAATCAGAACCCGGTAGTAGTTCGACTGTGCGGCGCTGAACCCGGCGGAAGACGAGCCGCCGGACTGCGATTCCGGAGGTGTCGTCGGGGTCACGGCCGCGACCTTCGATTCGTCGGGGGCGGCCGGGGGTTCCGGGGCGGCTACCGTCGCGGTGCCGGTTTCCGCTTCCGGGCGGGCCTTGGGGACCGGAACAGGTCCGCGGATCTTGCGGCGTTCGCCTGTCGCGGCTGCGGTCGACGTTTCCGTGACCGAGGGGGCTGCATCGGACGTGGTGTCGGTGCCGCCGACGGTCGTGCCGTCCACCGCCTTCACTGGCGCTTCTGGGACGACGGCCGCGGACACGCCACTGTCTTCCGACGAGGTGTTGCCCTCCGTCGAGGCGCCGCCCAGTGCATCCTGCTCGAAGGACTGTTCCGTCGTGATCGTCGGCAGGATCTGCGACGTGTCCTTGTCGGAACCATCTGGGCTTGTCGAGATCGAGGCGATGGCCTGGCCTTCCTGGGCCGCCTGCGGCGCGGCCACACCCGGTCCGAGCGCCGGTGCCCCGATCACGCGTACGGACAGCGTCACCGTTTCGGACGGGTCAGTCGTCTCCTTCCCGGCCGCGGTGTCCTCGGTGGCCTTACCCGGAAGAACCACGCCGCTCTGCGGGCGATCGGAGGCGAGCAGGGCCCAGGCCGCGAGGCCCGCTCCGTGCAGGAGGAGAACGACAAATCCGGCGATAAGCCACTCGTAGATGCGAACTCGGGTCATGGTCGTCGCTGCTTTCGGAATCCTGAACGACTGTAGCGTTACTGTTTCAGCTTGGCGACACTAAGGCGAATCTGCGTGACGCCGGCTTTTTCCGTTTCCCTGATGATCTGTCCGAGCGTCGCCGCATCGGTCGTTTCGTAAACGCTGATCCCGACGACGGTATTCCCGGTGCTCGGCAGGTCGCGGTCCAGCACCGAGGCGATCTGGCCAAGGGTGATCTTCTCGCCGCGGTATTCGATTTCCCCCAGGGTGTCGACACGGAGGTTGAAATCCGCCTCGGTCCGCGAGGCCGGGCCGAGAAGCTGCGACATGACGGCGGACGCGAAGCCGAGCGGGCCGTTCGATCCGCCGACCACGGGCATCAGCATGACGAGCACCACCGCATGGAAGAGAAACGCCGCCACGAGGGGCCATCTCCGGCGATGTGTCCGGTCGATGGCGATCATTGTTCCGCCCCGTCGATCTTCGTGACGATGGCGATCGACTTCGCGCCGGCAAGCGTCGCGGCGGCCAGCACGTCGGATATCAGGCTGGAGGGCGTGTTCGGCTCGGCTTCGAGAGAGACGTGTGTTGCGTCCGTGGTATCGATCGCTTCCTCGAAATTGCGGCGCAGCTCGGACGCGCCGACCGGTATGCCGTCGAGATAGACCGTGCCCGAGGCTTCGATTATCGCCACGATCGGCAGACCTTCAGGCCGGTTGTCCGACGGTCTCTTGATGATGTAGGTGACCTCGGGCGCCTTGTCCTCGGAGGCGCCGGTCTCGCCCGCGCCCTGCACGGCCACGAGAATGAGAACGTTGAGGGCCGACAGCACTGCGGCGCGCCAGAGCGATCTCTGTCGACGGTAAAATCGCATCGGTCTATCTCAGTTCGGGCTCGTAATACTCGTCGTCGTCATCGTCGTCGTACTCGTATTCGTACTCGTCGATTTCCTCTTCCTCGTCGCGCTCTTCATAACGCGACGACGGCATCTGCGGGGCCGGCGCTTCGACCGCTGTGCCGATGATCGCGGACGCAGCGGCTTCCATTGCGCGGCGCTCGCGTTCCACGCGGTTGTCCAGCCAGTAGTAGAAGACAACGACGATCATCGAAATGCAGATCCCGGTGACCGTGGCCACCAGCGCCGCCGACATCGGCGACGGCGCGCCGCCCGTGCCGATGCCCATCAGCGAAAGCGCGGTGCCCAGAATGCCCATCAGGGGAGCGAGGATCGAGATCGTCTCGAGGGCCCGGAAGCCGGTGTCGAGCGCCGCGATCTGCCCCATGGCGGAACGGGTGATTTCGGCTTCCACCGTCTCGGTCGAGGGGTTGGTACGGCTGAGCGACTGCATCGCCGCGTACATCACCTTGGCGATGGGACTGCGTTCCTGGGCGACAAGCGCGGCCGCCGCCGAATGATCCCCGTCGCGCCAGTTGCGCAGGGCCGGGGCGATGAACTTGCGCCGTCCGACCCGGCGGTTGCGGAACTGCCAGATCTTGGCGATGATGATCGTCAGCGCCACGAACGAGATCAGGGCCAGTATGAACATGACAGGCCCCCCCTGCCAGATCGCCGCCATGGCCCTCGACACGATGTCGCCTGCGCTACCCAACACACTTGTCTCCCAAAGATCCCCATACCGGCCCGCCTCGGAGGCCGTCAGCCCGGTGTCTCTAGCACATTACATTGTGCGTGTGTATTGCCCTGCCGACAATATCCGCAATGCGGCGCATCGACACCGTTCACACATTAGAAGCGGTGTAATAGTTTGATTGCAAATCCACATCGCGGTCATGCCGTGCGGGGGGCGAACACATGACTCTATTCGACATCATCGCCGTACTTCTCGGTTTGTCCGCGCTGTTCGGTTTTCTCAACCACCGCTACCTGCGTCTGCCCCACACGATCGGCCTCGTGGTCATTGCGCTCGCCGCGTCCGGCGTGATCGTACTGGCCGACTACGTCTTTCCCGACTACGGCATCGGCGTCGTCGTGCGCGGGTCCCTGTCGCAGATCGATTTCTACGACACGGTCATGAACGGCATGCTGAGCGTGCTTCTTTTCGCGGGCGCCGTGCATGTCGACTTCGAGGAACTGGCGGCCCGCAAGTGGGCCATCGGGCTGATGGCGACCATGGGCGTTCTGGTCTCCACCTTCCTCGTCGCCGGGGTCATGTGGTACGCGATCTACGCGCTCGGCATCGAGATCCCCTTCGTCTGGGCTCTGGTCTTCGGCGCCCTGATCAGCCCGACGGATCCGGTGGCCGTGCTCGGCATCCTCAAGACCGTACGCGTGCCGCGTCTCCTGGAAGCCAAGATCGCCGGTGAATCGCTTTTCAACGACGGCGTCGGCGTTGTCGTCTTCACCATCGTCCTGGCGATCGCGGTCGGCGGTCCGGACGGCGACATCGGCGTTGCCGAGATCGCCGAGCTCTTCATCTTCGAGGCCTTTGGCGGCGCCCTGCTGGGGCTTGTCGCCGGATACGTGGCCTACCTCGCCATGCGGGTCATCGACGAGCACAACCTCGAAGTGCTCATCACGCTGGCGCTCGTCAGCGGCACCTACGCCATCGCGCTGCATATCCATACGAGCGGTCCCATCGCGGTGGTGATCGCCGGGCTTTTCATCGGCAATCACGGGGCGAAGTTCGCCATGAGCCAGAACACGCGCGAGCATGTGTTCCAGTTCTGGGAACTGAGCGACGAGATCCTCAATTCGATCCTCTTTCTGCTCATCGGCCTGGAGGTGCTGGTCGTGGCCTTCGAACCGGGGTTCGCCTGGATCGTCCCGGTCGCGATCCCTGTGGTGCTGATCGCGCGCTTCATCGCCGTCTCGCTGCCAATCACGCTCCTGTCCATCCGCGAAACGTTCACCGAAAACGCCATCACCGTCCTGACATGGGGCGGCCTGCGCGGCGGGATCTCCGTGGCGCTTGCGCTGTCGCTTCCCGAGGGCCCGTACAAGGGCGTCATCCTCGCCTGCACTTACGGCGTGGTCGTGTTTTCCATCATCGTCCAGGGCCTCACCATGAAGCCGCTGGTCGCGAAGCTGGTCAACAGCGAGGAGACCGCAAACGAAGACGTCTGAACGGGATGTCTCAGGCGGCGTTTCGGGGAACGGCGGCCCAGACCGTCATGCCGGGATGAAGGGCTTTTCCCGTCACCGCGCGTTCGGCGGCGGGGAGAATGTCCAGAGACGGCCAGACGCCGCTTTCCAGGGCATGGGCATAGGCCTCGCTCAGGCCGCGCCGACGCATCTTGTCGGCCGCCGCCGCGTGATCGTAGTCGAGTGGAAAATGCTCGAACCTCACGCCGTGGCTCAACGGCGTGACGACGCTGAACCAGACACGCGTGGTCCCGTCATTGGCGGGCAGGCCGAGCGCGCCCGTATTGTGCCAGACGCGGGCATCGATGTGGCGGGTGAAGGGGAGCCCCGTGTGTCCCGCGACGACGACGTCGCTTTCGGCGGCACGCAGTTCAAGCTCGAATTCGTCCTCGTCGAGAGACCCGAACATGAACCTGTTGATCGTCGTGACACTGCCATGGACGACGCGAAAGCGACGCGACTTCATGGTGAACGCGAGCTGGTCGGGCAAGGCAGCGCACCAGTCGCGGGTCTCGCCGGAAATCTCGGAATCCGCGTAGGCATACCACTCGACGGCCATGACCTGGCAGGCCGAACCCTCCTCGAAGCCGCAGGCGCAGTCCCCGGCATTGGCGGCCAGCTGATCCTCGACATTGCCCTTGATCGACGCGATGCCGCGGTCGGAAAGGCGACGGGCGACCGCTTCGGGATCCGAACAGTAGGCGATCGCATCGCCGGAATGGATGATGTTGGCGGGTGGAATGCCGCGCCGCCCGGCCTCCGCCAGGAGGGCATCGAGGGCTTCGAGGTTGCCGTAGGCGCCGCCGCACAGGAGCACGGGCGTGTCGAAGCGGCCAAGGTCCCTGATCGTCTGGCTCATGTCTCGTGCTCTCCGTCGATTCGGCGGACGTGTCCTTGCGCCCGGCAGACTACACAAGATGCCCTGTCGGACAACGCCTATTCCCACCGGCTGGCGTGATCGTGATGGCCCGCACCGGTTTCGTGAGCCCCTCAGCCGCGATTCTCGCGACCGAGTTCGATGGGTTCTCCATGCGGGGTTGCCCGGGCCGCGCGGTCCCATGCGGCCTTTCGGTCCGCCAGCTCCCGCGAGGTCGCCAGGTGCTTGGCCGCGGAGAGGTGTTCCAGGGCGGAGAGCCAGTGCAGGTAATAGTCTTCCGCGGGGGCCTGCGGCCCGGCGCGCTCGATCTCGGCGCCCAGAGCCTGTGCCCATTCGGTCCAGGTGAAACATCCGTTCTCGTGCAGGTTCACCGCCATGGCGAAGGCCTGGGCCTGCCAGGGCTCGGCGAACACGGGACCGTCGTCATCTGCGGGGATGGCGGGTGAGGCGGCAAGGATGTCGCGCGAGGACGGCGGGCCGGTCATGGCCGGGCCGCTTCCAGGTAGGGTTCCCAGAGGTCGGCCTGGACCCGGTCGCCCTGTCTGGCGGTTTCTCCGAACAGGTCCGTGGCGCTGAAGGACACCGTGTAGAGATGCCGGGGAGACTCGCCCCGGCCATGGGCGTTGGTGTCGGGGAACACGTGCGCGCCGTGATGGTGTTCCACGATGCCCTGGCGGCCCTGGACGTAGCCCGGCGCCCGGGTGTGGCCGGGGCCCGCGAATATGCCGACCTTCACGAGATCGCCTTCGGAAAACACCGGAGGGGCCGGGGCGTCGCGCTCGGTCGGTCCGCCTGCGGCCAGGACACGGTCGACGTTTTCCGCGGCAAGCCGTCGGGAGACCGCGTCCGGGTCCGGCGCGTGCGCTGCGCCGAGGCCGTGTGCGTCGAGCAGTTTTTCGAGGCCGGCAAGCCAGATCTCGTAGTAGCTCATTTTCAAGTAGTCCGCCGGATGGCGGTTCTCGCGGGCGTGGCGGCTCTCGTCGATGTTCCACGCGCCGGTGGCGCCCATGGCGAGCGTCAGCGCGAAACAGCGGCGCTCCCAGTCGCTGTGGAAGGCGGGTTCGTTCTCCTCGCGCACGATGGGTCCCAGCCCGTGCATGCCGCCCAGATCCTGGCCGCCTCTCATGACGCCGCCTCCCCGGGAGACAGCGGCAGTCCGGTTCCGATCATGGAGTCGCGGGTCACGAGATCCGCAAGCGCGGTTTCGTCCATGTCGCGGGTTCCGTCCGGCCGCATGGGCACGACGAGATAGCGGATCTCGGCGGTCGAGTCCCAGACCCTGACGGAGGCGCCCTCGTCGAGGTGGACGCCGAACTCCTCCAGCACGCCGCGCGGGTCGGCGACGGCGCGCGAACGGTAGGGCGGCGACTTGTACCAGACGGGCGGCAGGCCGAGCACCGGCCACGGATAACATGAGCACAGGGTGCACACGACCATGTTGTGTGTGTCGGGCGTGTTCTCCACGGCGACGAGGTGCTCGCCCTGGCGGCCCGAATAGCCGAGCTCGGCGATGGCCGCGGTCCCGTCCGCCAGAAGCCGTGACCGGTAGTCCGGGTCGCTCCAGGCGCGGGCCACGACGCGCGCGCCGTTGCGCGGCCCGACCCTGGTCTCGTAGGTCTCGATCAGGCGGTCGAGGGCTTCGGGGTCGACATAACCCCGTTCGACCAGGAGGGACTCCAGCGCCCGCACACGAAGCGCCACGTCGGACAGGGCGGAGCCTTCGTCGTGATCGTGGGGATGGTCGTGGGGCATGATGCGGTCGCCTCCGCTTTTCCGTTTCACGAAACCTTGCAGACCGCAGTCTTGCGCATTCCCCCGCCGGGTGCCAAGACGGTTCGATCGGTTCCGGCAAGAATGGAGACAGTTCCATGCCTTCGCAAGACAGTCTCGGCCCCATCGCCGCGTGCGTCTTCGACGCCTACGGCACGCTTTTCGACGTCCATTCGCCGACGGCGAAGGTCGCCTCTGAGATCGGTGCGGACGCGGATGCCGTGTCGCGCATGTGGCGGCAGAAGCAACTGGAATACACCTGGCTGCGCAGCCTCATGAAGGATCACGCGGATTTCCGCGTCGTCACACGCGACGCGCTCGACTACGCGCTGGCCGCCCATGGCGTGGCGAATGCCGATCTCGCGGACCGCATGATGGGGCTCTACATGACGCTCGACGCCTACCCGGATGCGTTGCCGGCGCTGCGGGCCCTGAAGGCCGGCGGGCTGAAGACGGCGGTCCTGTCTAACGGCAGTCCGGATATGCTCTCCGCGGCGGTGACGTCGGCCGGTCTCGGCGACGTGCTCGACATGAGCCTCTCGGTGGAAGACGTCGGTGTCTTCAAGCCCGACAGCCGCGTCTACCATCTTGCGGTCGACAGGCTCGGGGTCAGTGAGCCTTCGGAAATCTGTTTCGTCTCGACAAATGGCTGGGACGCCGCGGGTGCGGCCCATTTCGGGTTTTCGGTCGTCTGGATGAACCGGTTCGGGCTCGAGGTCGAACGACTGCCCGGGCGGCCGAAGTACATCATCGAAGGCCTGGACGCTTTGCCGGACCTCGTGGGCTGACCGTTGCGACGGGGGCAACGCGTTCTATATGTCCGCCGGCAGCCGCGCGGTGACAGGCGAAGACTTGACGATTGCCGTGTTCGTCTCGGCCTTTTCGTGGAAGGGATCGAGCAGCGGATCGAGTTCCTGGATGTTTTTCAGGAGAAGACGGGCGATGAAACAGTCATCGCCGGTGACCTTGTCGCATGAGACGAAGCGAGGTTCCTCCACGATCATCCTCTCGACCACATGAAGGTTGCCCGGACGCGGCTTGATCCGGACCACCGCGGCGAGCTGGAATCCCAGGCTTGCCGGATCGACCGTGACGGTGAATCCCGCGATGATGCCCCTGTCCTCCATCCGCCTGATCCTGTCGCGCACGCTTGGCGGTGTCAGGCCGACATGCGAGGCAAGTTCGGTCACGGTCATCCTGCCGTCCTGTTCCAGCAGCCGGACAATCTGCCTGTCGTGGTCATCCATCTTTGTTTTGGTGCCTCATTGCGTGTTTGTCCTTTGAAATGGTGTTCGAAAGGGCCGTATCGCCAGTTTTATGGCAATGTAAACCGATGATGCACCCATTATCTCTTCCTCCATGCGACAGCAAAGGAGACAGACGATGGCGCTATTCAGAATTTCAGCTTTCTCCGATGGGGAGACAGGCGGCAATCCGGCCGGGGTCGTCCTGGCGAAGGCCTTTCCCTCCGAGGTGGACATGCAGCGCATCGCCGCCGAAGTGGGCTATTCCGAAACGGCCTTCGCCGTCCCCGCGGACGGCGGCGAAGGCTACAGGGTGCGGTATTTCTCGCCGGAGACCGAGGTCCCGTTTTGCGGTCATGCCACGATCGCGCTGGGCGCCGTACTCGCCGAGCAGGTGGGAGAGGGCTCATACGCCCTTCAGCTCAACGATGCCCGGATCAGCGTCGACGGGTGGCAGGAGAGCGGCGCTTATCGTGCGGCGCTCCGGTCGCCGGAGACATTCAGCCGGCCGCTGGACCCCGGACTGCTCGACGGTGTGCTGGACCTGTTCAGCCTCAGCGCCGACGCGTTCGACACGGACATCCCGCCGGCATTCATTCACGGCGGCGCCAATCACGTCGTGATCGTCCTCAAGGACCGCAGCCGGCTCGCACAGATGGACTATTCGCTCGAGGCCGGGCGCCGCTTCATGCGAACGAACGATCTCGTGACGATCATGCTTGCCTGGCGCGAGACCGATACGCTGTTTCACGTGCGCAACGCCTTTGCGTCCGGCGGCGTGCTGGAAGACCCTGCCACGGGCGCCGCCGCAGCGGCGTTTTCCGGATACCTTCGCGACCTGGGATGGCTGGACGGCGGCGCGCTCGACATCGTTCAGGGCGAGGACATGGGCTCGAAATCGCTGATCCACACGGAGTTCAGCGGAACACGAAGCGAACCGGTGAAGGTTTCGGGCAGAACCCGGAAACTGGCCGTCTGACTCATTCGGACACCGGCCTGCAGGCGTTGCCGGACGATGTGTCGTCGGGCAGGATCATGGACCGGAACCGGCACAGTCGCACCAGACGACTGCGCCGGTTTTTCGTGGAACTTGTGTACTATTCAGCGCAGGTACAAAATCGAACCCGTGCGAGTGTCCGCCACGGCATAACGGACACCGCCTTTGACAAACATCGGGTAACACAATGATCGAACCCTACCTCGCTGCACTTGGAGCGCAATTCAACGCGGAGGTCGCGGCGAGCGACGATGCACTCGTGGTGCTTCACGTCTTCGACACACAGCGGCTCGAGATACGTTTCGGGCGGGATGGCGAGGCGGTCGATGTCGTCACGCCGGTTGCCGGCTCGCATGACGGACTGCCGGACCCCATCTGCCGCGCACTCCTGCGAAAGAACTATCCCGGCAACGACACGGCCGGGGCGATACTGCGCAAGCGCCAGAACCAGGACTATCTTGAGCTCGCCAACGCCTTGCCGCTGGCGGCGGTGACACCTGATCAGTTGGCATCCCTGGCATACAACCAGGTTGTCGCTGCAACAGCATTACGCGACGAAATCGGGCAGTTGACAGAGGAATATCTGTCGACCGACGGAAGTGCACAGGGAGGCTGAGACTAATGGCCGGTATAGAAGGTGTCGGGAGTGGCGCGCATCCCATCCAGCTTGACCAGAGTTCGGGACAGACGGACCAACCCGACCAGGCTCAACAGGGCAAGTCGATCGGCCAGAAGATCGCCAGCTTTTTCAAGAGCCTCGCATCTGCCATCGCCAAGCCGTTCATCGCCTTCGGGAGAGCCATAGCCAATCTGGCGAGCAACACCGCGACTGCCGGAGGAACCACCGCGACGGCGACACAGACCAGACTGACGACCGAACAGAAAGCGGAAATGCTGCAAACCGCCAAGAGCGGGGAATTCTACGCGGCACTCCTTCAATCCACGTCTTCCATGGTGAACGCCGAGAATTTCGAGGCAGCAGCGCGTTCGCTCCTGGAAACGCCGGGTGCCGTGGCCGCGATGCAGGCCCACGGGGTTACCCTGGAGGAGGCCGTGGCGATCTCGATGTACACCTCGCAGGCGTATGTCGTTATCAACGACCAGATCAGGACCGGGAGCGAAACGCCGGAAGTTGCCCAGCTGCGTGAGAAGTTCACGAGCGGACTGTCCAAACTGCCGTCGTTCGAGGGAACGGTCTATCGCGGTTCCCATCTTCCCAAGGCGGTGGGCCTTCAACACCAGGAAGGCAGCACGATTACCGCGACCGGTATCTACTCGACGACAGCAGCCGAGGATCAGAAATTTCCGAACATCAATTACGACATCGTCATCGAGGTCAAACAGGATTCGGGCGGCAAGGATATTTCGATGTTTTCCGACAAGCCGCATGAAATGGAAGTCGCCTTTCCGCCGGGGACCCAGTTCCACGTCGAGAGCAGGGTCATGTCGGGCCGAGAGGAGTTTAGCCACATGCATCCGCCGGATTTTGGAGGGAACCCGTCCGGCGTGGTCAATCTCACGATGAGGGAAGTCTAGATGAGCGAGAATGAAAAGAAACAGGCTGACGAGGTCAAGCCGCAGAAGAAGAAACTGGCAAGCCAGTCCTTCGTCGACCGCATGACATCGGGCATGGCCGATCCGCATGCGGCGTCAGAGGACGAGATCACGGACGAAGAGCGTCGGATATTCGGCCTGCCGCCAAAGGACGAAGACTGAGGTCGCGGAAACGCTGCAGAAGGATAAAGGACTGAAATGGACAGCCATCAGTTGTCGCCGCAGGCCCAGGCGCTCCTTTCCGACATGGCCAAGGATCACGGCCTGGCATCGCTGGCTCCGAACGACAACGGAATCATCCCGATCGAGCTCGACGGCAGGCTTACGATCGCGCTCGCCTTCGACAGCAGCAACAACAAGTGTTTCATGCTCCATGTCCTGCAACCAGGCGGGCACCATGCACTGGACAGGCCATGGGAGGCGCTTTGCTTCACCGACAAACTGAAGGGTGAACGGACCCGCATTGCGATCGATCCCGAAACGGACGCCCTCGTCGTGACACGCGACATTCATCTCGCGGGGCTCGAGTACTGGCGTTTTGCCGAAAGCCTCGCTGTCTTCGTCGAAGACGTGGAGACCGCGACAGACGTATTCGGCGTGTCGGAGACACAGGACCAGGCAAAGGGTTCGTCCCTGACGGCCGAGGACTACCAGGACATGCTCGTCATACGCGTCTGACGTTTGCGGTCATGTCCGATCGCGACTCGGTCTTTCGTCCTTGCCCTCGAGAAGATGCCGGATTCAGGCCGCCATGCGCTTGCGGGCGGCACGCTCGCGTACCGCTTCGCCAAAGGCGGCGAAGAGCTTCACCGAATCCGGGTTCTCGGCGGCCTTGTATTCCGGGTGCCACTGCACGCCGAGCGCGAAGGACTTCGCGTTCTTCACGGACACGGCCTCGATGGTCCCGTCGGAAGCGGTGGCTTCGACGAAGAGGCTGTCGGCGAGCCGGCCGATGGCCTGGCGGTGCAGCGAGTTCACGTACGCCTCCCGCTTGCCCAGGAGCCGGCGCAGGATGCCGCCGTTCGCACAGGTGACGGAATGCACGGGCCCGTAGCGTTCGTCGAAGTTGTCGGTCTGCGGCGCGCGGTGGTCGAACTTGCCTGACAGGTTCTGGATCTCCGTGTGCAGCGTTCCGCCGAGCGCCACGTTGAGTTCCTGGACGCCGCGGCAGATGGCGAACATCGGGATGCCCATGGCCAGGGTCTGGCGGATAAGGTCGAGCGTCGTCGCGTCGCGGTGTTCGTCATAAGGCTCGGCGTCAGCGTGGGGCGCCTGGCCGTAGCGGTCCGGCCTGACGTTCGACGTCGAACCGGTCACGACGATGCCGTCCAGCCGTTCCAGCAGGCCTGGCAGATGGATGAGTTTGCCCAGGGACGGGATCATGAGGGGCGCGGCCTCGCTCACCTCCGCAACGGCGCGGACATACTTGTCGCCGACCGCGTGGAAAGGAAGGCCGTCTATGAAAACGGTGTCGGCCGGAAGGCCGACGACTGGCACAATTGTCTTCTGCATCTTTGTACCGCCGATGATCCGATCTGGTTGTTTGCAGGCGGGCCGCCGGGGCCGGGGAATTTCCTGCCCTCAGGCGACTCGACCACCCTGCCGCACCATATCCCATGGCATATGGCCGGAAAACTGCAAACTCGTCGTTTGCGCACGGCACAACTCGTCGTTTGCGCACGGCACAATGAGGCCCGGCAAGGGGGTTAGCGGCCAATATGTTGCGGTGCGACGTTGAATGAGTTGTCAATTTGACCGAGTTGGTCTTTATTGGGACTGCGGCATGGTTCGCCATCGTAAAAGCGAAACCGCTGGCGTGCCGTCACAAACGAATCCAACCCGTCCGGCCAGCTGCCGGCGGGGAACTCTGAGGGAGAAAAGTTACATGGATCGTCGTAAATTCATCACAAAGGCCGGTGTGGCCGCCGGGACCGCTGCTGCAGCATCGACGCTTGCGGCACCGGCCATCGCGCAGGCCACGAAGGACATGGTCGTCGTGGCCACCTGGCCGCGTGACTTTCCGGGTCTGGGCACAGGCGCGCAGCGGCTCGCAGCCCGGATCGAAGAACTGACCGAAGGCCGTATCAAGGTTCAGTACTTCGCCGCCGGCGAACGCGTCGGCGCGTTCGACTCGTTCGACGAAGTCGCTTCCGGAAACGCGCAGGCTTACCACGCCGCGGACTACTACTGGAAAGGCAAGCATCCGGGCTGGGCCTACTTCACGTCGGTTCCGTTCGGTCTCACGCATGTCGAGCACAATGCCTGGATCCAGCACATGGGCGGCCAGGAGCTCTGGGACGAACTCGCCAAGGGCTTCGGCCTCAAGTGCCTCATGGCCGGCAGCACCGGCGTCCAGATGGGCGGCTGGTTCAACAAGGAAATCGAGACAGCCGACGACCTCAAGGGCCTGAAGATGCGTATCCCGGGCCTTGGCGGCGACGTCATGGCGAAGCTGGGCGCATCGCCGGTGTCCCTGCCGGGCGGCCAGATCTACGAAAACCTCGTCTCCGGCGCCATCGACGCCACCGAGTGGGTCGGCCCGTGGAACGACTTCTTCATGAAGTTCTACGAAGCCGCCAAGTACTACTACTATCCGGGCATGCACGAAGCCGGTTCGACGCTGGCGCTCGGCATGAACGAAAAGTGGTGGGCCGACCTGTCGAAGAACGATCAGGAACTCATCAAGGCGGCCTGCGGCGAGGAGCACACCTACTCCATGTCCGAATTCAACGCCAACAACGGTACGTTCCTGGCGAAGCTGATCAAGGAACATGGCGTCGAACTCCGCGAGTTCAGCGACGAGATCTACGACAGCTTCGGCGAAGCCTCCGAAGAGGTGTTCGAGGAAACCGTGGCGCACAGCGACCTTGCCAAGCGCATTCACGAAAGCTTCGTGGCAGCGCGTGCCGACGTCGGGGGCTGGATGAAGCTCTCCGAAGGCGCCTACTACTCGCAGCGCAACCGCGTGCTTGGCCTCTGACGCATCCTGAAGGCGCGACAAACAGCGCCGGACTGCGTTAAACACAAATCTGGAACCGGGGCCGAAGGTCGGCCCCGGTCTCCGTCGGGGGACGGTGCAGAGGCAAGGGATGGCTGCCAAAGAGCAGGGAGATGCCGGTACGCAACCGGCAGAGGCCGCAGGTCACACAAATTCGACCCAGGCCCTACGAATCTTTTCATGGGTTGTCGTGGTGGGAACGTTCGGGTTCCTGCTGAACAACTATCTGGTTTTCTGGCACGGTTGGTCCGGCGTCGGCCCGGTCTTCCGTGGCGAGGCGACCGCGACGGGGCTCGTGCAGGCCGCGATATACGCCCTGTGCATCGCCGGCCCTGCGCTTTACGTGAGAAGCCGTCGGACGCGCACGCTGCGCGAGGACGCGGAGACCATGACCGCGCTGTCGGCCTACGTCGTCCGGTCCGCCTTCTGGATGGTTCTCTTCGTCGGCCTGGCCGACATGGTGATCTCGTTCCTCAGGGTGGAGGGATTTCTCGAAGGGATTGTCGGTGCGGACCTGACCCGGGATCTCGGACGGTCTCAGTTCCGGGGGCCCTATGTGCACTTGCCGCTGGTTGTGCTGGCGCTCGTGGTCGGGGCGTTCACCCGGACCCTGGGGTTCACCTGGCTTGCGCTGCTGGTCGTTCTCGCGGAACTGCAGATTGTCATCACGCGATTCATCTTTTCCTACGAGCAGGCTTTCCAGGGCGATCTCGTCCGGTTCTGGTATGCGGCCCTGTTTCTCTTTGCCAGCGCCTACACGCTGATCGAGGAAGGCCACGTCCGGGTCGACGTTCTGTATTCCGGCTTCGCAAAGCGGACCCGCGGCTTCGTCAACGGCTGGGGATCGCTGCTTCTCGGGATTTCGCTGTGCGTGGTCATCCTGGCCGTCGGGCACGAGTCGTCCTCGAGCATCGTCAACGGACCCCTGCTCAATTTCGAAGTCTCCCAGTCGGGCTTCGGCATGTACGTGAAATACATGATGGCCGGGTTCCTGAGCATCTTCGCCATTTCAATGATGATCCAGTTCGCGGCCTACATGCTCGAGAGCGCGGCCGACGCACGCGGTGACCCGGGCGGACGGGAAATCGAACCGGAACTGGTCCACTGAGCTGATAAGAGACGGTCGTCGTCATGGAACTATTCTTTCTCGCCGTTCTCGTGCTGCTCATGGCATCGGCGCTCGCATCCGGTTTCCCGGTGGCCTTCGCGCTGCCCGGGTCGGCCATCCTCACGATATCCCTGGCAGCCGCGGCGGGTTATCTCTTCGCCGGTGATGCCAGCGCCTACTTCGCGCAAGGGGGCCCCTATCAGTGGTTGAGCGCGGGGGTGACGAACTTCCGGGGCATCTACTGGGAGGTCGAGCGGGATACGCTCATCGCCATTCCGTTGTTCGTCTTCATGGGCATCATGCTGCAGCGTTCGAAGATCGCCGAGGACCTGCTCGTCACCATGGCGCAGCTCTTCGGACCGGTGCCGGGCGGCCTCGGCATATCGGTGGTTTTCGTCGGCGCGCTGCTGGCCGCGACCACGGGCATCGTCGGCGCGACCGTCGTGGCCATGGGCCTGATCTCGCTGCCCGCGATGTTGCGCAACAACTATTCCCATTCGCTCGCCACGGGCACGATCGCGGCATCGGGTACGCTTGGCCAGATCATTCCGCCGTCCATCGTGCTCATCATCCTCGCCGACCAGCTCGCGAGCGCGGTCGACCAGGCCGGCACGGCGCGCAAGGCGCTCTACAAGGCGGCGACCGGCGAGTTCGGCATGCCATCGGAATTCGGCGTCGTGTCGACGAGCGCCGGCGACATGTTCCTCGGTGCGTTCGTGCCGGGGCTGATCCTCGTCGGCCTCTACATGGTGTTCATTCTCGTCCTCGCGCTGGTGCGGCCCAAGCTGGCGCCGGCCGTGCCGTTCGAGGGCAAGTACGACGGCGCCTTCATGTTCCGGGTGTTCCTTTCGCTCGTGCCGCCGCTCGCCCTGATCTTCGTGGTTCTGGGCTCGATCATCATGGGGATCGCCACGGTCAACCAGGCCGGCGCCATCGGCGCGGTGGGCGCGACGATCATGGCCGGCTACCGGCTCAAGGAAGGCCACAGCCGGGCGTTCTACCCGGCGATCCTGGCGGTGCTCTCCCTGGTCGTGATCTTCATCGTCACGAGCCTCTATCCGACCAACATCAAGAACATCAAGACCGATGACGACCTCGTCGGCATCCTGCTGGCCAGCGCGGCGGTGACAGTGTTCCTCGTCGCCGTGGCGTGGAGCGGCTGGCGGGTGCACCGGATCGAGGACACCTTGCGCGGGGTCATGGTGGAAACCGCCAAGACCACCTCTCTCGTCTTCATCATCCTGCTGGGCGCGGCCATGCTGACGGCGGCCTTCAGGGCGTTCGGCGGCGAGGAACTGGTGCGCGACTTCCTGACCAGCCTGCCCGGCGGGTTCTGGGGTCAGTTCATCATCGTCATGGCGGTGATCTTCGTGCTCGGCTTCTTCCTCGACTTCATCGAGATCGCCGTGGTCGTGGTGCCGATCGTCGCTCCCATCCTGCTGATGGATCCGTCGGCGAACGTCACCGCCGTCTGGCTCGGCGTGATGATCGGCCTCAATATCCAGACGTCGTTCCTGACGCCGCCGTTCGGTTTCGCGCTGTTCTACCTGCGCGGCGTGGCGCCCGCCATCGTACGCACGGTGTCCATGTACAAGGGCGTGGTCGCCTTCATCGCGCTCCAGCTCATCGCGCTCGTCATCGTCGGCCTGGCGCCGCAACTTGTGAACTACCTGCCGAACCGGCTCTCGCTGACCTCCTCGACCGCACCGCCGCCGCTCAACCCGCGGCTCCAGCTCTGCCTCGAGGAATTCGTCCGTGAAGAGATGAAGACGAACGGCGAGAGCCTGCGTTCGGCCATTGCCGACATCAAGGCGCAGAACATCGACTACCTGCCGCGCAAGCTCAAGAACGGGCTCGCGAAGGGGTTCGAGCAGGCAGATGCGACCTTCGGGCTGATGGATGCGATTTCCGTGGAAACCGCGAAGGTCGAGGCCGCGAAACCCGCCTATGTGCCGCTTCACCGGCAGGTGCGCCAGATCGAGAAGGACATGCGCCGGCTCGACGCCGAGATCGAGGAAGCCACTGACGAGGCGGACCGTCGCAGGCGGGCAGGCGACGAGAACGCCGCCGCCGGGTTCGAGGCCCACGCCGCCGAACTCGCGGCCGAGCGCAAGGCCCTGGAGGACTCCATCCCGGCGGACTGGCAGGAACGGCACGACGCGTTCGCCAGTGTACTGGACGGGGAAAGCAAGGCCCGGAAAGCCTACCAGCGCGCCGCCGACGACAGCTACGAGGCGGTGGCGTCGACGATCGCCATCCTGTCGGACAACACGGCGTTCCTCGCCCTGGAAGAAAAGATCCGCGGGCTCGAGAGCCTGATCACCTCGAGCGATCCGAAGGCGGCCTCCGAGATCGTGCAGGACGTGTCCAAGGAAGTGCGTGCCGTGGAAGGCACCTCGTCCATCCGCTCGCAGCTCTCCAAGATGAGGAAGGCGCTCCGGTCGCGGACGCCTGATCCGGAGGAGGCGCGCGAGGCTTACGACAAGGCCATGGAGATCTATTCGAGCGAAGCGGAATGGAGAAAGAAGGCGACCAGCGAGCTCCTGCCCGCGCTGCAGACCTACGAAGCCGCGATCCGGGACACGATCGGCGTCAGGCAGCTGTCACGGCTGCCCGAGCGACATGCCCTGTTCGTGGCCGGGTGCAACGCGGTTCACCGGGATATTTCGCTTTACTTCTGATCCGCCGGACCGGCGGTGGCCGGGACGACGGTGCAGCCGGGAGACGTTTTGATGAGGCCAGAGGACCTGTTTGACCTGACCGGGAAGGTGGCCATGGTCACCGGCGCCTCGAGCGGGCTCGGCTGGCGTTTCGCCAGGACCCTTGCCGCGAACGGGGCCCAGGTCGGCCTCGCCGCCCGGCGCGTCGAGAGGCTCGAGGCCCTCGCCGGAGAGATCGAGGACGAAGGCGGAGAGGCGGTCTGCATTCCGCTCGACGTGTCCGACGACGACCAGATCGCCGAGGCGTTCGACATGCTCGAAGACGCCTTCGGACCGCCCGACATCCTGCTGAACAATGCCGGCCTCGCGGTGCAGAAGAAGGCCATCGACATGACCCGCGACGACTGGCGCAAGGTCATGGACGTCAATCTGGACGGGGTCTGGTTCACCGCGCAGGAGGCGGCGCGCCGCATGATCGATTCCGGCCGGGGCGGCTCGATCATCAACACCGCCTCCCTCCTGGCCCTGCGCGTGGCGCCGTCGCTCAGCGCCTATGCCGTGTCCAAGGCTGCGGTCAAGCAGCTTACCGAAGCGCTGGCGCTGGAGTGGGCGCGCTACAACATCCGCGTCAATGCCATCGCGCCGGGATACGTACTCACCGAGATCAACCAGGAATTCTTCGATTCCGGTGCGGGCGACGCGATGATCCGGTCGATCCCGCAGAGGAGAATCGCCGAACCGCACGAACTGGACGGGGTGATCCTGCTGCTCGCCTCGGACGCGTCCGGTTTCATGACCGGCAGCACCATCGCCATCGACGGGGGGCAGGGGCTCACCATGGCCCACTGAAACCAGATTGAGCCTATGCCGCGACCGGCATCTGCGCTTATGATCTGCCAGCAAGAACAACGAGGTGAGCGTATGAGCACAGCACAGGTGACGCGGACCGGCGCTTCGGTCTCCATGAAGGGCGGCGGGTATTACAGCCAGCGGACGCGGGGTGCCAAGGATGTCATAGACAACGCCTCGGGCATGCTGCTCGACGCTGTTTCGGCCATCCCCGAACCGGATCCGAACCAGCCGGTGCGCATCGCGGATTTCGGCGCGGCCGACGGCGGGACTTCCAAGCAGACCATTCGCAACACGGTCGCGGCCATACGCAACCGCTTCCCCGACAGGCAGATCGTCGTCACCTACACGGATCTTCCGTCGAACGACTATTCCGTCCTCTTCAAGACGATGCTCGGAATCGAGGGCGACGGCGAGCACACCTACCTCAAAGAGTTCGAAGGCGTGTTCGTCAACGCCTGCGGCATCGGTTTCCATCGCCAGCTCCTGCCAGACCTGAGCCTCGATCTGGGCTTTTCCGCAACGGCCATGCACTATGTCAGCGAGAAGCCGTGCGAGATCGAGGACCATGTGCACATGGTGGGGGCGTCCGGAGCGGCGCTCGAGGCGTTCACGCAACAGGCCGCGGACGACTGGGAGGCGATCCTGCTGGCGCGCGCGAAGGAGTTGCGTCCCGGCGGACGTCTCGTGTTCATGAATTTCGGCAAGGACGAGGAAGGCCGCTACCTGGGCAATACGGGCGGGGTGAACATGTTCGACACCTTCCACCTCCACTGGAAGGCGCTGGCCGACGAGGGCCGCATCACGGCCGACGAGTATGTCCGCGCAACCTTCCCGCAGTTCTATCGCACCAAGGAAGAATTCAGCGCGCCGCTGGTCGACCAGAACAGCGCCGTCCACGAGGCCGGCCTGCGGCTGATCTCGGCACACACGGGCGTCGTCGGCTGTCCCTACCGGGCGGCCTATGACGAGTCGGCGGGGACCATGAGCGCGCGCGAGTTCGCGGTTTCCTACATCCCGACGCTGCGGTCGTGGAGCGAAACGGTGTTTCTCAACGCACTCGATCCCGGCCGCCCGGCCGAAGAGCGCGCGGCAATCGTCGACGCGTTCTACCAGCGCTACGAGGACATGGTCGCCGCCGACCCGGCGGGGCATGCCATGGACTACGTTCATTGCTACATCGCGATCGAGAAGGTCGACTGACAGGGCCCCTGAAGGGGCGTCGCGTGCCGGGTGCATTGCATTGCGCCCGGCCGATGCCTACATGCGTGGCCTGACTGGACAACACGGACATATTCCCATGAGCCGCAAACCCGTGGTGCTTGAACGCTCGGACTGGGCGGAAGACGAAACCCTCAACTACGGCCGTTTCGAGGGAAAGAATATCGGCACGGACGTGACGGTGCTGTTCTATTCGACCGAGGAGGTCGGCAAGGGCCCGCGCTGGCACGTTCATCCCTATGACGAGGTGTTCATCGTGCGGCAGGGCCGCGCGCGCTTCACCATCGGCGAGGAAAAGATCGAGGCTGAAGCCGGTCAGATCCTGCTCGGCCCTGCGAACGTGCCCCACAAGTTCGAGAATCTCGGTCCCGGCGTCCTCGAGACGACGGACATCCACCTCAGTCCGGAGTGGATACAGACCAATCTCGAGGATCCGGAACTGGCTGGCAAACGTCAGGCCTGATCGAGCCAGTCCTCGAGGAACCGGGCCATCTCCTCGTTGCCGCAGGCATTGGCCTCTCGTGGGTCGAGTTTCGCGCCGGCTTCGAGCAGAAGGCGGGCGCAGCCGACATGGTCGCGCGATCCGGCAGCCGGGCAGAACTCGGCCCCGTGAATCACGGTGCCAAACGCATCACCGCCAAAGGCGTTGACGTGAGCGAGGTCCGGGCCAAGCGAAAGAAAGAACGCGACCCGGTCAGGGTATCCTTCCCAGCCTGCGACATGGAGCGGCGTCAGGCCCATGTCGTCGGGTAGGTCCGGGTCTAGGCCGGCGGCGACGAGAGCCCTCATATGGGCGAGCGCATCGTCCGATGGTTTGCGCGCGATATGCGTCAGCAGGCGGGCGTCTTCGTCGGATAGGGCGGACGGGACCAGAGGGTCGCCGGCTGTTTCGCCCCTGGCGCACCGGGCGAGCACGGTTTCCGTGGCCGACAGGGCGTGCGCCAGAGCGCGCTCCTCGAAGAGGCCGGCCATGTCGTGATTGCCGAAGATACAGGCGGTGGCGTAGGCCGTATGGCCGGACCAGCGGGCTTCGGGATCCGCGCCATGGTCGAGCAGCAACGCGCCCGTGGCGGCCGAGCACCAGCGTCGGGCCGCCTGGTGCAGGGCGGGAATGGTGTCGACGGGCTGGCCGGAGGGGTGGCCCGCAACCGCCTCGTTGGGATCGGCCCCATATTCGAGCAGGAGGCGGATGGCCGCCGGGTCGTCGAAGTCGAGCGCGCGGGGCAGGGCGTTCGTGCCACGGGTCGAAACGCCGTGTTTCATGAGCAGTTCCAGCCCCTGCGTATGACCCAATTCGGTGGCGTGGTAGAGGCTTTCATTGTCGTCGGGGTCGGCCCCATGGTCGAGCAACCACTCCGCGAGGGCCATGTTGCCGGCATGGCCGAGCGCGCCGTAGAGCGCCGACAGCCTATGGTCCGCGCCCGGCTCCGGCGGAAACCCTTCATTCACGTCCGCGCCGCGGGCAACGAGCAGTTCCGCGACCTCGAGCATGTCTTCGCGTCTGTCGGGCGCCATGTGGATGTAGTGTGAGAAGGCCAGATGGAGGATCGGCGTCCGCCTGCCGATCGGGCGTGTCGCGGCGGCCGGATCGCGTTCGATGGCATCTCGCACGGCGCCGATGTCATAGAGGGCGACTTGCAGGTCGAGTGATTGATCCGGCAGGTCGGGTTCGTCGCCGAGCAAACGGTCGACCACCCAGTTCTGGCCATGGAACAGTCCCCGGCGCAGGCGTTCGGCGCGTTCGGCACGCGTCATGGCGGCTGTTTCCAGGGCGAACTTGAGCCGCGGCCAACTCTCGTGACCATTCTCGCGGGCGACGACATGCAGGAAATCCGCATGCCTCGGCGACTCCCGCTCGGGAAAGACGGCGCGCAGCCGGGCGATGGCCGCGGGGTCATGGCGGCGAAAGGCCTTCTTGAACCTGGCGGCTTCGGACTTGAGGCGTTCGAGTGGGGACGTCATGGGCTCTCTCCTTGCGCGCCCGCCGGTCCGCCTGTCCGGGCTTGGAGGAAAGCCAAGTTTCTGGCTTCGAGAATCTGATGGGGTGCCGGTGAGCTTTCCGCGGACCCGGATGCCGCCCCTGACGGCAGCGTTACACTATGGGTGCGGGGTGACGGTTTCAAGGCCGCGATGGCTCGAGATCCCCGCCGGAGACGCGCGGGACTTGCATCGCCCGTCGCGCGGCGCTCTGTTATGTTCGAACGACAAGAAGAATCGCACGGCAGAGGAGCGAAGCGCCTGACATGGATTTCACCCTTCCCCGGGAGATCGACGACCTGCGCAACCGGGTGCGCGACTTCGTCGCCGACGAGGTCATTCCGCTGGAGGCCGACCAGGACAACTACAACGAGTTCGACAATATCCGGATGGACCTGCTTGACGTCATGCGCGCCAAGGCGCGTGACGCCGGTCTCTGGGCGCCGCAGATGCCGGTCGAACGGGGCGGGCTCGGCCTGCCGGTGACGGGCTGGGCGGCGTTCTACGAAGAAGCCGGACGGTCGATCTTCGGGCCCGTGTGTCTCAACTGCCAGGCGCCCGACGACGGCAACATGAGCGTGCTCAACAAGGTGGGCACCGAAGCCCAGAAGGAGCGCTGGCTGCAGCCGATCATCGACGGCAAGGTGCGGTCCTCCTTCGTGATGACGGAGCCTCATCCCGGCGGCGGCTCGGACCCGTCGATGATGCTGACCCGGGCCGAGCGCAAGGGTGATCGCTGGGTCGTCCACGGGCGCAAGTGGTTCATTTCGGGCGCGGCGGTGGCGCGGCATTTCATCCTCGTCGCGCGGACGTCGGACGACAAGCGGAGGGGGCTCTCCGCCTTCATGTTCCATCGTGACCAGCCGGGTTGGCGGATCGTCCGGCGGATCGGCAACATGGGCCCCGATGAACATGGCGGTGTCTGCGAACTGGAGTTCGACGGCCTGGAGATTCCCGACGGGGACCGGCTGATGGAAGAAGGCGACGGCCTTCGCCTGACGCAGATCCGGCTCGGTCCGGCGCGGCTGACCCACTGCATGCGCTGGCTCGGCCATGCGAAGCGCTGCATGGAAATCGCCGGGGCCTACACGTCGGAGCGCGAGGGGTTCGGCATGCGGCTCGCCGACCGGGAGTCGGTGCAGACCGCCATGGGCGGGTTGGCCCACGATATCCAGGTCGGGCGCCTGCTGGTCATGAACGCGGCCTGGAAGCTCGACCAGGGCGACTATGCGCGAAAGGAAGTGTCGATGGCCAAGATCCACGTGGCCGATAAGCTCAACAAGGCGGCGGACACCTGTATTCAGCTTTGCGGCGCGAAGGGGTATTCCCGGGACACGATACTCGAATGGATCTATCGCTATGCCCGGTGCGCAAAGCTCGTGGACGGGGCCTCGGAGGTTCACAAGATGGTCCTGGCGCGATTCTACGGCAAGGAGGGGCACGATTTCTGGAAGTGGGGCGTATAGGTTTTTTGTTGGCGCGACACCGCGTCCAGACCTGTTCGCGCGGCCCCGCGCGCCCTATTGTTTATTTGACAGATGCAGCAATTTAAGTCAGTAATGCTTACCTAATGACCGGGCCGTCCGGCATCCATTCATGCCGGGCCTGCCGCCGCATCGCCGCAACACGGGACGGAACGACATGAAGCTCGATACGGTCAGCCTCGACGACAAATACGACCTTGGCAAGGATCGGATCTTTCTCAGCGGAACCCAGGCGATCGTCCGCCTGACGATGATGCAGAAGGCGCGCGACAAGGCCGCCGGCCATCACACGGCAGGCTATGTCTCGGGGTACAGGGGCTCGCCGCTCGGCGGCCTCGACCAGCAGTTCCAGCGTGCCGCGAAGGACCTCGCTCCTTACGAGGTCGTGTTCCAGCCGGGCCTCAACGAGGATATCGCCGCCACTGCCCTGTGGGGCACGCAGCAGGTCGCGATGCGCGGGGAAGGCGCCTATGAAGGCGTGTTCGGCATCTGGTACGGCAAGGGGCCGGGCGTCGACCGCAGCGGCGACGTCCTGCGCCATGCCAATTTCGCCGGCAGCGCTGCGAAGGGCGGCGTGCTTGCACTGATGGGCGACGACCATACGTGCGAATCGTCGACG
Source organism: Hyphomicrobiales bacterium (assembly GCA_965227875.1). Classification (GTDB taxonomy): domain Bacteria; phylum Pseudomonadota; class Alphaproteobacteria; order Rhizobiales; family JAJFHC01. The sequence continues at coordinate 1,150,800 of OZ245783.1, read as the reverse complement.
ACGGCACACCAGAGCGAATTCGCCATGCTCGACGCGATGATCCCGGTGCTCAACCCGGCGGGCGTCCAGGAACTGCTCGACTACGGCATTCTCGGCTTCGCGCTCTCGCGTTATTCGGGCTGCTGGGTCGGGCTCAAGTGCGTCAAGGACACGATCGAGTCGACGGCGATCGTCGACGGGTCGCTGGACCGCGTCGAGATCGTCGAACCCGACGACTTCACCATGCCGTCCGGCGGCCTCAACATCCGGCCATTCGACACGGCGCTTGCGGCCGAGGCCCGGCTTCACGATCACAAGCGTTTCGCCGTGACGGCCTTTGCCCGTGCCAACAGGATCGACCGCATCGTTATGGCCGGAGGCCAGGCGCCGAAGATCGGGATCGTGTCCACCGGCAAGAGCTATCTCGACGTGCGCCAGGCGCTCGACGATCTCGGCATCGATGAAGTCGCTGCTTCGCAGATCGGGCTGCGGCTCTACAAGGTCGGCATGCCCTGGCCGCTGGAGCCGGAGGGTCTCGACCGCTTCGCCGAAGGTCTCGACCTCATCATCGTGGTGGAAGAGAAGCGCTCGCTCATGGAGACGCAGATCCGCGAGCAGCTCTACGGACGTCCGGACGCACCGGCCATCATCGGCAAGAAGGACGAGAACGACGCGGTGCTGTTCCCGGCCAAGGCGGCGCTCGAGCCCAACCAGATCGCGGTGGCGATCGCCCGGCGCATCCTGGAGCGCACGGACCATCCCGGCCTGAAGGAAAAGGCCGACGCCCTGTCGACGTCGCGCGCATCCGCCTCCAACCTGCCCCAGATCGCGGACCGCAAACCCTATTTCTGCGCCGGCTGCCCGCACAACACCTCGACGGTGGTGCCGGACGGCAGCCGCGGATATGCCGGCATCGGCTGTCACTGGATGGTCCAGCTCGTTCCGGGCCGGAACACCGAAGGCTTTACCCACATGGGCGGGGAGGGCGCGAACTGGATTGGCGAGGCGCCGTTCTCCAAACGCAAGCATGTCTTCCAGAATCTCGGGGACGGCACCTACAACCACTCGGGCAGCCTGGCGATCCGCGCGGCACTGGCGGCCGGCGTGAACATCACCTACAAGATCCTCTACAACGACGCGGTCGCGATGACGGGCGGCCAGCGCCACGAGGGCGGCCTGACGGTGCCCGAGATCGCCCGCCAGGTTGCGGCCGAGGGCGTCCAGCATCTCGCGGTGGTGTCCGACGAGCCGCTGAAATATCCCCCCGACGTCAACTTTCCCTTCGCGACGGAGGTCGCCCATCGCGACGAGCTCGATCGCATCCAGAAGGAGATGGAAAACGTCGGCGGCGTCTCCGTCATCATCTACGACCAGACCTGCGCCGCCGAGAAGCGCCGCCGCCGCAAGCGCGGGCAATTCCCCGACCCGGCCAAGCGGATCATGATCAACGAGCTGGTCTGCGAAGGCTGCGGCGATTGCGGCGTACAGTCGAACTGTGTCGCCATCACGCCCGTGGAGACCGAGTTCGGCCGCAAGCGCCAGATCGACCAGTCGGCGTGCAACAAGGACTATTCCTGCCTCAAGGGTTTCTGCCCGAGTTTCGTGACCATCAAGGGCGGTGAACTGCGCAAGGGCATTCCGGCGGCCGGAACGGGCGGCGTCCCGGCGGACGTGTTCGCCGTGCTGCCGGACCCGAAACTGCCGGCGCTCGAAAAGCCCTACAGCATCGTCGTCACGGGCATCGGGGGCACGGGGGTCGTCACCATCGGGGCCCTGGTCGGCATGGCCGCCCATCTCGAGGGCAAGGGATGCGGCATCATCGACATGGCGGGGCTCGCGCAGAAGGGCGGGTCCGTTGTCGCCCATCTCAAGGTCGCGGCGACGCCGAAGGACATCCAGACGATCCGCGTGGCCAGCGGCGGGGCGGACCTCGTTCTGGGGTGCGACATGGTGGTGGCCGCCTCCGAGAAGGTGCTCGCCACGGTGAATTCCGAGCGCAGCCGGGTAGTGGTGAACTCCCATGAAACCATGCCGGCCGACTTCGCCCAGAATGCCGACTACCAGCTTCCGTCGAAGGAACTCCTGCTGGCCATCGAGGCGCGGGCCGGCGCCCAGAAGGTCTCGCCGATCGAGGCCACGCGGATCGCCACGGCCCTGACGGGCAACTCCATCGCCACCAATCTCTTCATGCTGGGCTTCGCGTATCAGAAGGGGCTCGTGCCGGTGTCCTCGGAGGCGCTGGAAAAGGCGATCGAGCTCAACGGCGTCTCCGTCGAGATGAACAAGCGCGCCTTCCTGTGGGGCCGGCGGGCCGCCCACGATCTCGCGAGGGTCGAATCGCAGATCGACTCCGCGGTGGAGGAAGCGCCCACGCACGAGAAGTCGAAGGACCTGGGCGAGGTCATCGCGCGGCGCATGGACTTCCTCGTCGACTACCAGAGCACGCGTTATGCCATGCGCTACAAGGCCCTGGTCGACAAGGTTCGCGATGCGGAGCGGAAACTCACACCCGGAAAGTCGGAACTGTCACAGGCGGTCGCCCGGAACTTCTTCAAGCTGATGGCCTACAAGGACGAATACGAGGTGGCGCGGCTCTATACCGACGGGTCGTTTGCGCGCCAGGTCGCCCAGACGTTCACGGGGCGGTACTCGTTCGAGTTCAATCTCGCCCCGCCGCTGCTTTCGCGGACCGACGAGCGCACGGGCCGCCCGGCGAAGATGCGTTTCGGACCGTGGATGATGAAGGCGTTTCATGTGCTTGCGGCCATGCGTGGGCTGCGGGGCTCCTGGCTCGATCCGTTCGGTTACAGCGCGGAACGCCGGCGCGAACGCCAGCTCGTGAAGGATTACGAACGCCTCATCGGCGAACTCGTGGAGAGCCTCGACCGCCGCAATCACGCGACCGTCGTCGAGATCGCCGCCATACCCGAGATGATCCGGGGGTACGGGCCGGTCAAGATGGCCAATCTCGAGGCGGCCAAGCGCGAGGAAGCCGAGCTGCTCGAACGCCTGAAAGCGCAGCCGACAGGAGAGCGTGCCGTCGCCTGAACCAAACGTGACCACGCGTGTTCGACAAGGAGTGTTGTTGGGTATCGTGCGTTATGCTAATTGACAACGCCCCGTGACAATGCAGCATCGCATACAAGAACTGCTTTCGGGCCAATAACGACGCGAAGCGGAAAACCGCTCGCAACAGTGCAGGCCGGTTCCGGACAAATTCCGTGCCGGCGGGAGTGAAGACGGGGAGGGATCCGTGGGGACTGGGACGTCGTCCGTCGGGACCGACGATACGTTTCCGAAGCTGCTGCTCAGAAACGCAAAGATTTACGCAGATCGTCCGGCCATTCGTGAAAAGGACCTGGGCATCTGGCAGGTCTGGACATGGGCCGACGTGCTGGATGAAGTGCGGGCCTTTTCCATCGGTTTGATGGAACTGGGGCTCAAGCGCGGCGAGATGGTTGCCATCGTCGGCGACAACCGGCCGCGCCTGTACTGGTCGATGGCGGCCGCGCAGGCGCTGGGGGCGATCCCCGTCCCGGTCTACCAGGACTCGGTTGCCGAAGAGATGGGCTTCGTTCTCGAGCACGCCGACGCGGTGATGGCGGTGGTCGAGGACCAGGAGCAGGTCGACAAGCTTCTCGAAATCGGTGAGACCTACAAGGGCATCCGCAACATCGTCTATGACGACGATCGCGGCCTCAAGGACTACAAGGTCGAAGGCCTGAAGTCCTTCGAAGCGGTCCAGGACCTGGGCCGCAAGGCCGTGGAGGGCGACGCAGGCCTGATGGACCGTTGGCTGGGCGAAGTCGCCAAGGGCGGCCCCGAAGACATCGCCATCATCCTCTACACCTCGGGCACAACCGGAAAGCCGAAGGGCGTCGTGCTCACCATGGCGAACTGCGTCTGGGCGGCGGAGGTGGCCAACGGTTTCGACAATCTCGACGAGAACGAGGAAACCGTGGCCTATCTGCCGATGGCCTGGGTGGGCGACCACGTGTTCTCCTACGCCCAGTCGATCCTGGCCGGGTATTGCGTGAACTGTCCGGAAAGCCGAGACACGGTGATCGAGAACCGCCGGGAAATCGGGACCACCTACGCCTTTGCGCCGCCGCGCGTCTACGAAGCCCTGATCACCGAAACCATGGTGCGCATGGAGGACGCGAGCCCGCTGAAGAAGAAGATGTTCGACTATTTTCTCGGCGTGGCGCGGGAGTGGGGCGAGAAGATTCTCAACGGCGAATCCGTGCCGTTAACGGCGCGGCTGAAATACATGCTCGGGGACTTTTTCGTCTACGCCCCGCTGAAGAACCTGTTCGGGCTTTCGAAGGTCCGGGTGGCCTATACGGCCGGCGAGGCGATCGGCCCCGAGATCTTCCGCTTCTACCGCGCGCTCGGCATGAACCTCAAGCAGCTGTACGGCCAGACGGAGGCGGCGGTCTACATCACCAACCAGCCCGATGCGGAAATCTACGCCGACACGGTCGGCAAGCCGCTCGACCAGATCGAGATCAAGATCGACGACAGCGGCGAGGTGCTCTACCGGTCGCCCGGTGTCTTCAGGGAGTATTTCAAGAACCCCGACGCCACCAGCGAGACGAAAACGCCCGACGGCTGGGTGCATTCCGGCGATGCCGGGTTCTTCGACGAACACGGTCACCTCAAGATCATCGATCGCGCCAAGGACGTGGGCCGGCTGAACGACGGGACCCTGTTTCCGCCCAAGTACATCGAGAACAAGCTCAAGTTCTACCCCAACATCCGCGAAGCCGTAGCCTTCGGTCACGACCGGGACTACGTGACGTGCTTCATCAATATCGACCTGACGGCCGTCGGATCCTGGGCGGAGCGCAACAACGTCGTCTACGCGAGCTACCAGGAACTGGCCGCGCATCCGGACGTGTACGGGATGATCGAGAAGAACGTGGACGAGGTGAACGCGGAGCTTTCCCGCGAGGAGAGGGTCGCCGGTGCCCAGATCCAGCGCTTCCTCATCCTGCACAAGGAACTCGATCCCGACGACGGCGAGATCACGAGAACCAACAAGGTGCGCCGGTCGCTGGTGACGGAACGCTACGGCGCGCTGATCGATGCGCTGTATGACCGGAGCAGGACGAGAGAGCACATCAAGACCGAGGTGACGTTCGAGGACGGCCGTCGCGGCACGATCGAAGGAAACGTCGAGATTCGCGACATGAAACCCCATGCGGTCGCCACACCGCTGCCGGAGGCGGCTGAATGATCAAGGTGGTGGAGTCCAATGTCGCGCCGGGCGAAGTCCTGCTCGACGTGTCGAACGTGTCCCTTTCCTTCGGCGGCGTCAAAGCCATCACCGACGTGAGCTTCGACATCCTGAAGGGCGAGATCCGCGCCATTATCGGGCCCAACGGCGCGGGCAAGACCTCGATGCTCAACGTGATCAACGGGTTCTATCATCCGCAGGAAGGCACGGTTTCGTTCCGGGGCTACAAGCGCCGCCAGATCAAGCCCCACCAGGCCGCTGCATCGGGCATCGCGCGCACGTTCCAGAACGTCGCGCTCTTCCGCGGGATGAGCACGCTCGACAACATCATGACCGGGCGCTCGCTGAAGATGAAACGGAACATGTTCTGGCATGTCTTCCGCTTCGGGCCGGCCGAGAAGGAGGAAGAGGAGCACAGGGAGTTCGTCGAACACATCATCGACTTCCTGGAAATCCCGCATATCAGGAGGACCCCCGTCGGGCGCCTGCCCTACGGCCTGCAGAAGCGCGTCGAGCTCGGCCGCGCACTCGCCATGGAGCCGGAACTCCTGCTTCTGGACGAGCCGATGGCGGGCATGAACCTGGAAGAGAAGGAGGACATGTCGCGCTTCATTCTCGACGTCAACGACCAGTTCGGAACCACGATCGCGCTCATCGAGCACGACATGGGCGTGGTGATGGACCTCTCCTCGCGGGTGGTCGTTCTCGATTACGGCAGCAAGATCGCCGACGGGACGCCGGAGGAGGTGAGCTCGAACCAGGACGTTATCGACGCCTATCTGGGCGTGAGTCACTGAGCGGGATGAGGCAGCAGCATGGGTGAATTTCTCTATATGGTCTTCATCGGTCCGTTCGTGGAGATGGCCAGCCTGCCGGACTTCTTCGTGCAGGTCCTGTGGGAAGGCTTCGTGTCCGGCGTTCTCTACTCGCTGATTGCGCTCGGGTTCGTTCTCATCTTCAAGGCATCGGGCGTGTTCAACTTCGCCCAGGGCATCATGGTCGTGTTCGGCGCGCTGTCGATCGTCGGCCTCTACGCGGCCGGCGTGCCCGCGTTCGTCGCCTTGCTCATGTGCATCGGCATCATGTTCGCGCTGGCCTTCCTGGTCGAGCGGCTGGTGCTGCGGCCGCTTGTGAACCAGGAAGACATCATCCTCTTCATGGCGACGATCGGTCTGAACTACTTCCTCATCGGTTTTGGCGAATTCGTCTTCGGCGGGGAGCCCAAGACGATGATCACGGAAGAGCTGTTCCTGCCCACGGGCGTGTTCGACTTCGAGATTCTCGGCGGCATCGTCAGCATCCAGCAGATCGACCTGTCGGCGGCCGTCATCGCCCTGCTGATGGTGGCCGGGCTCGGCATCTTCTTCAGCAAGACGAAGATCGGGCGAGCGCTCAGAGCCGTGGCCGACGACCACCAGGCGGCGTTGTCGGTCGGTATTTCACTCAACCAGATCTGGGTGATCGTGTGGTTCGCCGCGGGCATCGTCGCACTGGCGACCGGCATAATGTGGGGGGCGCGTTCGGACGTGAGCTTCAGCCTCGCCATCGTGGCGCTGAAGGCGCTGCCGGTGCTGATCCTCGGCGGGTTCACGTCGATCCCGGGCGCCATCGTCGGCGGCCTGATCATCGGCATCGGCGAAAAGATCGGCGAGGTCTACTGGGGACCCCTTGTGGGCGGCGGCATCGAGGGCTGGCTCGCCTACGTGATCGCGCTGCTGTTCCTGCTGTTCCGGCCACAGGGCCTGTTCGGCGAAAAGATCATCGAACGCGTGTAGGAGAAAAGGCCCATGCTTTACCGTGAAGCCGGTCAGTTCAAGACCACCTACAGCGCCGACCAGGCCGTGTTCCCGATCCGGCAGGACCGTTTCGGGATCATCGCCCTGCTGGTCATCGCGTTTGGCGTCCTGCCTTGGGCCGCCAATGATTTCTGGCTGAACTCGGTCCTGATTCCCTTCCTGATCTTCTCGCTGGCGACCATCGGCCTCAACATCCTGACGGGGTATGCGGGCCAGCTTTCGCTCGGCACCGGCGGGTTCATGGGCGTGGGAGCCTATGCCTGCTACAAGCTGGTGTCGATCTACCCGGACATGAATGTCATCGTGGCCATCCTGCTCTCGGGCTTCGTTTCGGCCGCCGTCGGGGTGTTCTTCGGCCTGCCGTCACTCCGGATCAAGGGCTTCTACCTGGCGGTCGCGACGCTCGCCTCGCAGTTCTTTCTCGAATGGGCTTTCGGACGCATCGCCTGGCTCTACAACTACAACGACTCGGGCGCGATCGAAGTGCCGACCCGCGAGGTGTTCGGCATCGCCGTCACCGGGCCGACCGCGACGTCCTCCGATCGCTATCTCGTGGTGCTGACCATCGTTGTCGTGCTGACATGGATCGCCTCGAACCTCGTGCGCGGGCGCTATGGCCGCAACTGGATGGCGGTGCGGGACCGGGACATCGCAGCCGAGCTCATGGGGATACGGTTGCTGCCGGCCAAGCTCAGCGCCTTCGCGGTCAGCTCCTACTATTGCGGCGTGTCCGGTGCGCTGATGGTCTTCCTGTGGCTTGGCGCGGCGGAGGTCGAGAGCTTCGACATCAACCACTCGTTCCTCATCCTGTTCATGGTGATCATCGGCGGACTTGGCAGCCTGCTCGGATCCTTCCTCGGCGCGGCCTTCATCTGGCTCATGCCGATCTTCCTGCGGTCCGCGCCGGAGATGCTCGGTTTCTCGGTCTCGGCGGCGACCGTGGAGCATCTCAACTTCATGATCATCGGGGCGCTCATCATTCTTTTCCTCATTCTCGAACCGCACGGTTTCGCGCAACTCTGGCGCGTCACCAAGGAGAAGCTCAGGCGATGGCCGTTCCCCTATTGACGGGGTCCGGACACGGTAAGGACGAATTGGAGAGAGGTTTGTCATTTCAGGTCCCGGTGCTACCATTCCGGCAACGCCGCATGGAAAAATGCGAGACGTGACAAAGAAATGGCGAATTGCGTCGTGTTTCCAGGGAGTATTCACGGCGTATTGTTCAACAGCGGAGGAAACAAAATGAACCTCAAGAAACTATCGGTCGGCGCCGCCGCGGCGGTAATGCTGGGCGGGGCGATGGCGGCGACGCCGAGCGCCGTACAGGCCGAGGAAATCTACCTTCCCCTCCTGACCTACCGGACCGGTCCGTTCGCGGGCTCGGGCATCCCGATCGCCAACGGCATGCATGACTATTTCACCATGCTCAACGAACGCGACGGCGGCATTGGCGGGGTCAAGCTCAACATCGAGGAATGCGAAACCGGCTACAACGCCCAGAAAGGCGTGGAGTGCTACGAAGGCACCAAGGGCAAGGGCGCGATCGTCTACAATCCGTACTCGACGGGCATCACGCTCCAGCTCATCCCCAAGGCACCGGTCGACAAGATCCCCGTGCTGTCCATGGGCTATGGCCTTTCGGCCGCCGCGGTGGGCGAGAAGTTCCCGTGGGTCTTCAACGTCCCCGCCACCTACTGGAGCCAGGCGTCGGCGATCGTGCGCTATATCGACTCCAACGGCGGCATCAAGGGCAAGAAGGTCGGCTTCATCTATCTCGACGTCGGGTACGGCCGTGAGCCGATCCCGCTGCTTGAGCAGCTGTCCAAGGACATGGGCTTCGAGCTCCTGAAGATTCCGGTGGGCGTGAAGGAAATGCAGAACCAGTCCTCGCACTGGCTGCAGGTCCGCAAGGAACGTCCCGACTGGATGATCATGTGGGGCTGGGGGGCGATGAACCCGACGGCCATCAAGGAAGCCGCGAAGATCCGGTTCCCGATGGACAAGTTCGTCGGCGTCTGGTGGTCGGGCAGTGACGACGACGCGCGTCCGGCCGGTGCCGGCGCGAAGGGCTACAAGTCGGCCAACTTCCACGGCACGGGCGCGGACTATCCGGCTCTGCAGGACATCATCAAGCATGTGGTTGACACCGGCAAAAGCCAGGTCGACGGCAAGGACAAGGTCGGTGAGAACCTCTACAACCGAGGCGTCATGAACGCCGTGGTGGTCGCCGAAGCCATCCGTACGGCGCAGGAAAAGACCGGGAAGAAGGCGATTACCGGCGTCGAGATGCGTGTCGGCCTCGAGAATCTCGACCTCTCCGCCGATCGCCTCAAGGAGATCGGTCTCGAAGGCTTCGCCAATCCGATGAAGGTCACCTGTGACGATCATGCCGGCGCCCATGCGATCTATATCCAGCAATGGGACGGCAAGACATGGCAGAAGTCTTCGGACTGGATCGAGCCGATGAAGGACGTGGTCCGTCCGCTTCTGGTCGATGCCGCGGACAAGTACGTCTCGGACAAGCCCGGGTGGGAAACCCAGGAATGCAAGTAAGTCCTGACGGACAACGATAGGAAGGGGAGACGCCCGTGAACGAAGCGGTAAAGACACCGGTTCTGTCGGTCAACAATATCGAGGTCATCTACGATCACGTGATCCTCGTGTTGAAGGGCGTCTCCCTTCAGGTTCCCGAGGGGGGCATCGTCGCCCTCCTCGGCGCCAACGGCGCGGGCAAGACGACGACCCTGAAAGCCGTATCCAACCTGCTGCGCGCGGAACGCGGCGAGGTGACGAAAGGCAATATCGAGTTCAAGAAGGACAGGGTGGATTCACTCACGCCCAACGAACTCGTCCGCCGCGGCTGCATCCAGGTCATGGAGGGGCGGCACTGTTTCGAACACCTGACGGTCGAGGAAAACCTCCTGACGGGTGCCTATACGCGCAAGGAAGGACGGGCGGCCATCGCCGAGGACCTGGAGATGGTCTACGGCTACTTCCCGCGCCTTCGCGAGCGACGCCAGAGCCTTGCGGGGTACATATCGGGCGGCGAGCAGCAGATGACGGCGATCGGCCGGGCGCTGATGTCGCGTCCGAACATGATCCTTCTCGACGAACCGTCCATGGGCCTCGCGCCGCAGCTCGTCGAGGAAATCTTCGAGATCGTCAAGAAGCTCAACGAACACGAGCAGGTGAGTTTCCTGCTCGCGGAACAGAACACCAACGTCGCGCTCAAATACGCGACCTACGGCTACATTCTGGAGAACGGCCGTGTCGTCATGGACGGCGAGGCGAAGTCGCTCAGGGAGAACGAGGACGTCAAGGAATTCTATCTTGGCGTCGCGGGGGCGGACCGCAAGTCGTTCCGCGACGTCAAGCACTACAAGCGCCGCAAGCGCTGGCTCGCATAACCGGCCGTCGAACCACGGAAACACAACAGGACTGGGAGCAACTCGCCATGGGTGATACGGCGTTTTTCGACTCTCTCGAAACGCGGGACCCCGAAGAGCGTGAACGGGACCTGTTCGGCACTCTGCCCGGACTGATCGAACGGGCGAAGTCGAACGCGCCGGGATGGGCGGCCCTGCTGGCCGATGTCGCGCCCGGCGACGTCGACTCGCGCGAGGCGCTGGCCGGATTGCCCGTGCTGCGCAAGTCCCGGCTGGTGGAACTGCAGGCGGAAGCACCGCCCTTCGGCGGACTGACCACGACGGCACCGGGAAATCTGGCGCGGCTCTACATGTCGCCCGGGCCCATTTTCGATCCGGAGGGCAGGGGGGATGACTGGTGGCGGGTGGCCCGGGCGCTCTTCGCGGCCGGGATCCGGTCCGGCGACATCGTGCACAACGCCTTCTCCTACCATCTCACGCCGGCCGGCCTGATGTTCGAGACCGGTGCCCAGGCGCTGGGCTGTTCCGTCATTCCGGCGGGTATCGGGAACACGCAGATGCAGGTCGAGGCGATCGCCGCCCTGCGCCCGAGCGGATATGCCGGCACGCCCGACTATCTGAAGGTGCTGCTCGACAAGGCCGACGAGATGGGCAGCGACGTCTCTTGTCTCAAGAAGGGCGCGGTTTCCGGTGCGGCCCTGCCGTCCTCGCTGCGGGAAGAGCTTTCGGCGCGCGGCGTGGACGTCCTGCAGTGCTACGGCACTGCTGACCTCGGCATCGTGGCCTACGAGTCGGAAGCCCGCGAAGGCATGACCGTGGACGAGAAGGTGATCGTGGAGATCGTCACGCCGGGGACCGGCGATCCGGTGGCGCCGGGCGAGGTCGGGGAAATTGTGGTCACCAGCTTCAACGAGGACTATCCGCTCATCCGCTTCGGAACCGGCGACATGTCCGCGGTTCTCGAGGGAGCGAGCCCGTGCGGCCGAACCAACATGCGGATCAAGGGCTGGATGGGTCGTGCGGACCAGGCGACGAAGGTGAAGGGCATGTTCGTCCGGCCCGAACAGGTGGCCGAAATCGCCCGGCGGCATCCGGAGCTTGGCCGTCTCCGGCTCGAGGTTTCGCGGGAAGGCGAGCAGGACGTGCTCACGCTGAAAGCGGAAGCCGACGCGGGCGAAGGCGATGCCGAACGCCTGAGCGAAACGATCCAGGCCGTCTGCAAGCTGCGGGGCTCGGCGGATCTGGTCCCGCGGGGCTCTCTCCCCGGAGATGGCATCGTCATATCGGACCTGCGCCGTTATGAGTGAGCCGTCGGTGCGTGCCGCCAGGACCAGGCAACGACAGGAACGGGGCCCGTAACAGGACGCGGCGCCGGCAGCGGCTTCCGCCTGCCGAGATGATCCGGAACGGCTGACCGACCGTAAGACTGGACACCGACTCCCGGGGAACTATGTTGACCCGGACATGCAGATTGCGCCCTGCCGCGGGGTTGGCGACGGATGGGCGGTACACCCGGTGACACGACAAGATGAACAAAGCGGCATGGCCTGACGGACATCCTGACATCGCCTATGGCAAGTGCGGCGTCCTTATCGTCAACCTCGGCACTCCCGACGGCACGGACTACTGGTCGATGCGCCGCTACCTCAAGGAGTTCCTGAGCGACCGCCGCGTCATCGAGACCAATCGCCTGCTCTGGTGGCCGCTGCTCAACGGGATCATCCTGACGACGCGGCCCAGCAAGAGCGGCGAGGCCTACGAGTCAATCTGGAACCACGACAAGGGCGAGTCCCCGCTGCGGACCATCACGCGGTCGCAATGCGAAAAGCTTGCCGGATCCGAGACGCTGAACTCGGCAGGCGTGATCGTCGACTGGGCCATGCGCTACGGGACGCCTTCGATCGCGGAGAAGCTCGACTCGCTGAAGGCCCGGGGGTGCGAGCGCATTCTCGTGTTCGCCCTGTATCCGCAATATGCCGCCGCGACGTCGGCGACCGTGTTCGACAAGGCCTTCGACGCGCTGAAGACGATGCGCTGGCAGCCGGCGGTGCGGACGAACCCGCCCTATCACGACGATCCCGCCTATATCTCCGCGCTCGCGGACTCCATGCGGACGAGCATCGACGCCCTGGGCTGGGAACCGGAAGTCGTGCTGGCGTCGTTTCACGGGCTGCCGAAATCCTATTTCGAGAAGGGCGATCCGTACCACTGTCACTGTCACAAGACGGCGCGCCTGCTGCGCGAGGAACTGGGTTGGGACAAAGACCGGCTCCGGTTGACGTTCCAGTCCCGCTTCGGCCCGGAAGAATGGCTGCAGCCCTATACTGACGAAACGGTGGAGCGGCTGGCGTCCGAAGGTGTAAAGGATCTTGCCGTGGTGACGCCCGGTTTTGCCGCCGACTGCGTGGAGACGCTCGAGGAGATCGCGATCGCGGCGGGCGAGGCCTTTCACGAAAAGGGCGGACGAAACTTCGCCGCGCTGCCCTGTCTGAACGACAGCGACGCCGGAATGGCCATGCTCGAGAAGCTGGTCCTGAGGGAGCTGCAGGGCTGGATCTGAAGGCCGTCCGCCACGGTTCTTCGTGCAATTGTGCCCCTTAATTCCCATATTCAGGGGGGTGCCCGGGCAAAAGCGGGTGATTCGCACAGGAGAACATGCGCTATGGAAGATTTCGGTGTGGAACTCGGTTCGGGCGTCTTCGTCATCGTCCTGCTCTTCCTGTTCGTCATCATCGTCTTCCAGGCGATACGCGTCGTGCCCCAGGGATACAGCTACACGGTCGAACGTTTCGGCCGCTACACCCGCGCCCTCGAGCCCGGGCTCAGTCTCCTCGTGCCGTTCATCGACCGGGTCGGCCGGAAGATGAACATGATGGAACAGGTGCTCAATGTCCCGAGCCAGGAGGTCATCACCAAGGACAACGCCATGGTGACCGTGGACGGTGTTGCCTTCTTCCAGGTCCTTGACGCCGCCAAGGCCTCCTACGAGGTCAACGACCTGGAAATGGCGATCCTGAACCTCACGATGACCAATACGCGAACCGTCATGGGGAGCATGGACCTGGACGAGTTGCTGTCGCAGCGCGACGAGATCAACGCGCGGCTCCTGCAAGTGGTCGATCACGCGACCACGCCCTGGGGCGTGAAGGTGACGCGGATCGAGATCAAGGACATCAACCCGCCGCGCGACCTGGTCGATTCCATGGCCCGGCAGATGAAGGCCGAACGCGAGAAGCGGGCCGCGATCCTCGAGGCCGAGGGCCAGAGGCAATCCGAGATCCTGCAGGCGGACGGTGAGAAACAGGCCCAGATCCTGGCGGCGGAAGGCCGCAAGGAAGCCGCGTTCCGCGATGCCGAAGCGAGGGAGCGCCAGGCGGAGGCGGAAGCCAAGGCGACGGCGATGGTCTCCGAAGCCATCGCCAACGGGGACGTGCAGGCGATCAACTATTTCGTCGCCAACAAGTACGTCGAAGCGATCGGGTCCATCGCCACGGCGCGCAACCAGAAGGTGATCATGCTGCCGCTCGAAGCCACGTCGCTCATCGGAAGCATCAGCGGCATCACGGAGATCGCGAAAGAAGCCTTCGGGCGCGACGTGGACGGATCGTCGGCGGGCTCGGTCCCGGCGACGGACGGTCGCCGCTGACGGAGTTGCCCATGAACGGACTGGCGGACATCTTCGCGTATCTCGGCCCGTGGACCTGGTGGGTGGTGGCCGGGATCCTGTTCACCCTGGAGCTGATGGCGCCGGGGGTATTCTTTCTCTGGCTCGGCGCGGCGGCTGTGATCGTCGGAACGCTGGTGCTGTTCATCGACATAAGCTGGCAGTGGCAGGTGGCGGCGTTCGCGATCCTGTCGGTCGTCACGCTGATCCTGTCGCGGCGCTATTTCACGCCCAAGGCGATCGAAACCGACCAGCCGCTGCTCAACAAGCGGTTCCAGAAACTTGTGGGACGCAGTTTCGTCCTGGATGCCCCCGTCGTGAACGGCACCGGGCGTCTCAAGGTCGGGGATTCGGTGTGGTCGATCGAAGGTCCGGACCTGCCGGCAGGGTCACGGATCAAGGTCACCGAGGTCGACGGTGCTACCCTCAAGGTCGCACCCGACGAACTCGCCTCCGGCTGAGTCCGCGGCCCGGACAGGGGCCGTCGGGTCACATCTTGTGATCGATGGCGAGCGGTGGCGTTTCCCGCATGACGAGGATGCTGATGCGTCGGTTGGCCGCCAGATAGCGGTCGTCCGGGAACAGGGGTTCGGTGTCGGCCTTGCCGGAGACGGAATAGAAGCGTTCGTCGGGAATGCCCGCCGCGGAAAGGATCCGCCGCGCGGCATTGGCGCGGTCCGCGGTCAGTTCCCACTGGCCATAACCCGTGCGGTTGAAGACCTTCGTCGCGTCGGTATGGCCGGTGATCGAGATCCGGTTCGGCATTCCGCGCAAGACGGGCGCCATCTTCTCCAGCAGGGCCTTCGTGTAGTCGTAGGGTTCGGCGGTGTTCGGCGCGAACATCGCGCGGCCGTCCTGGTCCACGAGCTGGATGTTCAGACCCTCCTCGGTTTCCTCGAGGATGATATTGGTCGTGGAATCGGTGATTTCCGGCAGTTCCTGCCAGGCCTGGCGCAGGGAGTCCGCGGCCAGGGCGAACTTGTCGGGCTTGCTGATGTCGGCCCGCTTGAAGCTGTGGGTCTGGGCTTCCGGGCCCTGCTTCTTGTTCTTGTCGTGGCGTTCGTCGGCATAGTCGGTGTCGTTCTCGCTCTCCATGAGCGCGATCTGCTTGACGTATTCACGGATCGGAACGCCTTCGACCTCGATCAGGCCGGCCTTGTTCATCTCCGCCTTCACGCCGAAAGCGTCGCGCATGGAGCCGGCCACGACCTGCAGTTTCTGCTTGTCCTGGATCGAGAACGAGATGATGAGGACGAAGAAGCAGACGAGCAGGGACATGAGATCGGCGAACGTGACGATCCATTCCGGTGCGCCCTGCGATACTGCTTTTTTCCTCGCCATCTCGTGTCAGTCCTGAAGGTTATGCCGCCTGGGCAAGTTCTTCGCGCTGCTTTTCGGGCAGGTAGGAAACGAGCAGTTCCTTGATCACGTCGGGGCTCTTGTTCTCGCGAATCTGGGCCACGCCGTCGATCGACAGGGTGAGATTGATCTCTTCGATCTTGAATTTCGCATCGAGCTTGTCGGCGATCGGCAGGCAGACCATGTTGGCCACGATCGCGCCATAGAGAGTGGTCAGCAGGGCGACCGCCATAGACGGACCGATCGTGGACGGATCGTCCATGGTGCTCAGCATCTGAACGAGACCGACCAGCGTACCGATCATGCCGAAGGCCGGAGCGGAGTCGCCCATGGCCTTGAAGATGCGCTTGCCTTCCTCGAGCCGCTCCAGCCGCAGGTCGCGTTCCTTGGACAGCGATTCCTGGATGGCTTCGCCGTCATAGCCGTCGGCGACATACTGGATGCCCTTGCTGAGGAACTCGTCCTCGATGGGTACGCCTTCAAGCCCGAGCGGGCCGTTCTTGCGGATGATTTCCGCGAGACGGGCGATCTCGTCGATCATTTCGCGCGGATTGACCTTCGCCTGCGTGAAGGCGATCTTGCCGCCGAGCGCCAGCGATCCCGCGACACCCGACAGCGGGAAGCGAAGGACCGTTGCCGCGATCGTGCCGCCGAAAACGATCAGCAGGGACGGCAGGTTGACGAACGTCATGAAGTTGCCGCCCATGAAAATGGCGGCGCTCACGATTATCGATCCGAGAATAATCCCGATTATTGTTGCCAGATCCATCTTGTCCCCCAGAACGCCCGTCGCCGCGCGGAATGCGCGATCGACACGGGTTCCCAGTTCACCTCTCCGATGGCGGCATAATAGGGGACCTTCCCTAAGCAAGTGCTAATAACGGAGCACGTTTATCGCATGTATTTCAATGCGATATCATAGTTAACGCCATGTGTAGAACGGCCGGCCGGTTAATGTTCGTGGTTAACCGATCGTGAAACGCAAGGCCCGATGTTTCAAAACGAAACAGGCGGCCGTGACGTCACGCGACGCCCACCCGCAACAGGTCATGGATGTGGATGATCCCGAGGGGTGTGCCGTCCCGGGTGACGAAGACGCTGGTGATCGAAGCGCTGTTGAGCACCTCGAGCGCCCGCGAGGCGAGATCGTCCGGAGCCATGACGATGGGCGACCGCGTCATGATCTCGTGAATGGGCCGTGCCAGCAGGTCCGCCGACATGTGCCGGCGAAGGTCGCCATCGGTGATGATGCCGGCCAGTTTTCCCTCGCCGTCCACAGCGCCGAGACAGCCGAAGCTGCGTTCGGTCATGATGACGAGGGCGTCCGACATCAGGGTGTCGGTATGGGCGAGCGGCAGCTGATCGCCAGTGTGCATGATGTCCTTCACGAAGGCGAGCGCGGCGCCGAGCTTGCCGCCCGGATGGAGGATCTTGAAGTCGAGCGCGGTGAAACCCTTCGCCTCGAGCAGCGCGATCGCCATGGCGTCGCCGATCGCGAGCTGCATCGTCGTCGACGTGGTCGGCGCGAGGCCGTTCGGACAGGCTTCCTCATGGACGGGCAGGGCAAGGACGTGATCCGCGGCGCTGCCGAGTGTGCTGCCGGACGATGACGAAATCGCCACGAGAGGCACACCGAATCGCCGCGAATAGGCGACGAGATCCTTGAGTTCCTGGGTTTCCCCGGACCACGACAGGACGACGATCACGTCGTCGGGCGTGATCATGCCGAGGTCGCCATGGCTGGCTTCGCTGGGATGGATGAAGATGGACGGCGTGCCGGTCGATGAAAGCGTGGACGAGATCTTGCGCGCGATCTGGCCGCTCTTGCCCATGCCCGACAGGAACACGCGCCCCCTGGCGCCGTGCAGGAGCCGCACGACGGCCCCGAACGTCTCCCCCAGGGGCCCGTCGAGTGCAAGGCCCAGCCGTTCGAGCCCGCCAGCCTCGATGGCGAGTGTCCGTTTTGCCGAGGACACGATCGGATCGTCGGCGATGTTGCGGCTGGTCGGGTCGGTCAGTGGCATGGCATCTGTCCGCTTTCTTGGGCCGGAACGAAACCGTTCGCCGGCCCGGCAGGGGTGTTGGCGAACGTGCGGGGAATCGCTGATACGGGGTCAAAGCCGTTTTCACCTTATTAACCACAAAGATTTACGGTTTGCCAGCATGCGAGGCGCCGGTTTCAGGCGCCTGCCCCGACCCCGCGCCCGCCCTGCCGCGAAGGACAGGTCCTTGATTTCGAAACGCCGCCACAGCAACGAACGACCGTCGGCCCGTCCGGCGCGGCTCTGTCCTGGTCTAGTCCTGGCGCTGATTGTCGCCTCCGGCAGCGGGGCCATGGCACAGTTCGCCGGCGAGGACGGCTTTCTGCCGCCGCAGGCCGGCGCCGGCACAGGTGCGAACGGCCTTCGGGGACGCATGGATACGACCGGCCTTCCGGACCTCGGGGGGGACGACAGCCCGCTCGTCGTCCGCGACCGGCAGGCGGAAACCCCTCCCGGCGGTCTCGTCGCGACCGGCGGCGAGGACGAGACACGGACAGGTGAGCCGTCCCTGTCGGCCACGGACGGGCAGGACACGGCAACCTCGGCGGCTGGAGCACAATCCGATCCGGCCATTACCGGGGCGATCGGCGGACGGGACGACACGCTTGCCGACGGCACCGGGGATCCGGCCGCTTCGGAGGTGCTCGGACCCTACGATCCCCTGGGACTGCGTGTCGGAACGCTCCGCTTCTATCCCGCGGTGGAGACCGGGCTCGAATTCACCGACAACGTCCTGGAGACCGAACGGAACCGCAAGAGCGACATCGGGTACACCGTGGCGCCGGAGTTGCGCGTGGAGACCGACTGGTCGCGTCATGCGGCAACGCTGCGCCTGTCGAGCAAGCACGTCTACTACGACGAGCAGAGCACGGAAGACACGAGCGAAATCGATATCGAAGGCACGGCCCGCATCGACGTGACGCGCAGGACAAGGGTCGATCTCAAGGGCGGATACAATTTCGGGCAGGAGGCGCGGTCGTCGCTCGAGGTTCCCGATACGGCGTCGAGCGAGCCCGACCAGACGACATGGACCGCCAGTGCCGGTGTGACCCACCGGTTCAACCGGCTGGTGGCCACGGCACGTGGCGACCTCGAAGTCCTCGAGTACGGTCCCGTGGAGATTTCGGGCGGCGGCAACCAGAGCAGCGCGGATCGCGACTATTACGAGGCCGGCGCGACACTGCGTCTGGGGTACGAGCACACGCCCGCGATCCAGCCTTTTATCGAGGGCACCTATTCCGTGCGCGAGCACCGCAAGCGCGTCGACCGGAACGGTCTACGGCGGGATTCCGATGGCGTGGAGGCGGTGGCCGGCGTCGCGGTCAACCTCAGCCCGATCCTCCAGGGCGAATTCTCCGCCGGGTACGGATACAGGGACTTCGACGATCCGTCCCTGAAGAACCTGGGCGGATTCATCGCCAACGGTTCAATCACATGGTCGCCCACGAGACTCACGAAACTCACCGGCAGCGTGCAGACGGAGATCGAGGAGACGAACGAGTCCGGGTCGCCGGGCGCGCTTTCCCGGACCGCCCAACTCGCGATCGAACATGCCTTGCGTGAAAACATCACCGCGAATGCGGGCGTGTCGTACAATCACACCAAGTATCGCGGCATATCGACCGTGGAGGAAACCTACGGGGCGACGCTCGGTCTGGAATATCTCATGAACCGCAACATCGTCGTGAGGGCCGGTTATGCCTACGAGCAGCAGGAAAGCAATGTCGGCAACAGCGATTTCGTGAACAACACGCTGACGCTGGGGGTTCGCGTGCAGCAGTGACGCCCGGCCTTGTTGTCGGCGGCAACCGGCGACGGCATTGCGGACAGCCGGGTTCCGCTCGGTTCGAACCGCGCGTCGGCGATCCTGCAGTCCGCCCGGTTCTACGTTTTAGATCCGATCCTGTGGGGCGCGGAGAAGACCGTCGCCTCCTGTTCTGCGCCATCGTTCGTTGTCGCGTGTTCAACGAATGTCGGCACACCCTCGGGCACGATCGTGTCTGACCGCGCCACGCCCAGGAAGATGTGCTTGGAGGAGGCCGGGTCGATCGGAAACCAGCAGGGGTCGTCGAAAGTTCCTGCATAGACCCCGACGGCGTCCGGAAACCGCTCGAAACTCAACCACAGCTTGGTGCCGCAGTCGCCACAGAAATGGACGTGGACCTTCTTGCCGGACCCTTGCGAGACAGTGTCGTAAGTCTTGGGCGAGCCTTCCAGCTGAACGAAATCGTTCCTGTCGAAAATGGGTTCGACCATGTAGGCGGAACCTGTCGCTTTCTGGCAGAACCGGCAATGACAAACGGTTACCCGGGTCGGCCTTGCCAGGGTCGCATAACGAATGCGGCCGCAAAGACATCCGCCTTCGTTTCTCGTCATCGCTCGTCTCCTTCCGTTGAAGGGGGAATACGAAGCTAACGACATCCGAACGATGTTGCCAAGTGCGCGCGAAGGTCCACCGTCCGTCCTCCAGGCCGATATGGCCGTTCAGGATCGACTGCTTCCTGTCGGGTCAGGGCGTCTCGCGAGCGGGATTCTACAGGCCGGCCAGCCTGCGGAGCTCTTCGCGGAAGCGGTCGGAAATGTCGGGGCGGTCGAGGGCATAGGCGACATTGGCGGCGAGAAAGCCGACCTTGTCGCCGCAATCGAACGTTTCGCCGTCGAACCTGAGTCCGGTGAAGCGCTGGTCGTCCATCAGCCTGATCATCGCATCGGTAAGCTGGATCTCGCCGCCGGACCCGGTGGTCTGGGACTCCAGGAGGCCGAAAATTTCGGGCTGCAGGATGTAACGTCCGGAAATCATGAGATTGGAGGGGGCTTCGCCGCGCGGCGGTTTTTCCACCATTCCGGAGATCTCGAACGCGTCGTCCTGCGACCCGGCATTGTCGACGATGCCGTAGCGATGGGCCTCGTCTTCGGGAACTTCCTCGACGGCGATGACATTGCCGCCCCGTTCCTCGTAGACCGGCATCATCTGCGCGAGACAACCCGTGCCCGCCTTCACGAGCATGTCGGGCAGCAGCAGGGCGAACGGCTCGTCACCGACGAGCTCGCGGGCACACCAGACCGCATGGCCGAGACCGAGCGGCTCCTGCTGGCGCGTGAAGCTGGACTGGCCGGCACCGGGAAGATCGGAATCGAGCAGCGACAGCTCCTCGACCTTGCCGCGCTGGCGCAGGGTGGCTTCAAGTTCGAACTGCTTGTCGAAGTGATCTTCGATGACCCCCTTGTTGCGGCCGGTGACGAAGACGAAGTGGTCGATGCCGGCCTCGCGGGCCTCGTCGACGGCGAGCTGGATGACCGGCCGGTCGACGATCGTGAGCATTTCTTTGGGCATGGCCTTGGTTGCCGGGAGAAACCGCGTGCCGAGCCCGGCAACGGGAAACACGGCCTTCTTGATTGGTCTTGCCATGAACTTACCTTGTGGTTCGAAAGACAGTCGGGTGACGGTTACCAGAATTCAACGTTTAGAGTGTAGTGTTTTAGAGAACATGAACCGCGAACGACTTCGGACTGCGTATCTGTCCGAATGCACGATCGCGAACGGGGACCCGGATAACGGGCACAGGGGGACGCCGGTTCCGCCAGGGGGCGCGACACCGGCCTTGACGACTGGAAAACGACATGAGTGTCCTGGTTACAGGCGGTGCGGGTTACATCGGCAGCCATATGGCGGCAGCCCTCGTCGACGCGGGCGAGAAGACCGTGGTTCTGGACAACCTCTCGACCGGGTTCCGCTGGGCCGTGCCGCAGCGCGCGACGCTCGTCGAAGGCGACGTCGGCAACATGGATCTCGTCCGCGACGTGCTCATCCGGCACGATGTCGACGCGATCATCCATTTCGCTGGCTCGATCGTCGTGCCCGACTCGATCGTCGATCCGCTCGGGTACTACAACAACAACACCGTGAAATCGCGGGCCCTGATCGAGGCCGCCGTCGAGGCGGGAGTCCGTTGTTTCATCTTCTCGTCCACGGCGGCGGTGTACGGCATCCCCGAAAACAATCCGGTCTTCGAAGAGGAGCCGCTCAACCCGATCTCGCCCTACGGGTCATCCAAGCTGATGACGGAGTGGATGTTGCGGGATGCCTCGGTCGCCCACGAACTGTCCTATGTTGCCCTGCGCTACTTCAACGTGGCCGGGGCCGATCCGCAGGGCCGCACCGGCCAGTCGACGCCCCGGGCGACCCATCTCATCAAGGTGGCCTGCCAGGCCGCACTCGGCGACCGCAGCCACCTCGACATTTTCGGCCTCGACTACGATACGTCGGACGGGACCTGCATTCGCGACTACATCCACGTGTCCGACCTCGTCGGTGCGCACCTGAACGCGCTTGGATATCTTCGCGAGGGTGGCCGCAGCGACGTGTTCAACTGCGGGTACGGCCGTGGCGCCTCGGTTCTGGAAGTGGTCGCCGCCGTGGAGCGTGCGGCCGGCCGGCCGCTCGACGTCCGGCATGCGCAGCGCCGCGCGGGCGACCCGCCGGCACTCGTCGCCGGTGCGGACAAGATCCGCCAGGTCCTCGGATGGTCGCCGCGGCACGACAAACTCGACGAGATCGTTTCCGGTGCCCTCAACTGGGAGAGGCATCTCAAGGAAATCGCCAGCGCCGCCTGAAGCGGCCTGCGCGGCCAGAAGTCCCGCCCTGTATTCGCCCGGGTTTTCTTGCTAGAAGGTGCGAGAATCACCCTGTTGCGGCAACTTTACAGTTCAGGGACACATCGCATGCTGGATGCATTCCGCTTTCGTTCAATACTCAAACCGTTCTGCCTGGCCACGATGTTCGTTCTGGGCGTGCCCGGTGTCGACGGCGCGTATGCCCCGACGGGGGAGGCGAGGGCCGCGGCGTTCGACAGGTGGGTCAAGTCGTTCCGCAAGCAGGCGCGCCGCTCCGGTGTCTCGACCCGGACCTACAATCGCGCGTTCAAGGGCGTGCGGCCGGATCCCGAAGTCCTGAGGGCGGCCAGCAACCAGCCCGAGTTCGCCAAGCCGATCTGGGAGTATCTCAAGACGGCGGTGTCGGACAAGCGGGTGGAAACCGGCACGCGCGAAATGGAGAACTGGCGCAAGACGCTTGCCGCCATCGAGCGGAAATACGGCGTCGACCGCTACATCGTCGCCGCGATCTGGGGCATGGAAAGCAATTTCGGCAGCCACAAGGGCGATCACTATGTGGTCCGGGCGCTCGCCACGCTCGGCTACAAGGGCCGCCGCAAGAGGTTCGGGCGGTCACAGCTCATCGCCGCCCTGAAGATCCTCCAGCGCGGCGACATCACGCCCGATCAGATGAAGGGGTCCTGGGCCGGCGCCATGGGCCATACCCAGTTCATTCCGACGACCTATAACGGCTATGCGGTCGACTATAACGGCGACGGGCGGCGGGACATCTGGAACACGGTGTCGGACGCGCTGGCGTCAACGGCGAACTATCTGCGCGCATCCAAGTGGCGCAAGGGCCAGCCCTGGGGACACGAAGTCGTTCTGCCGCGGGGGTTCCGCTACGCGCTCGCCTCGCGCAGGATCCGCAAGTCCACGGCCGACTGGGTCGGGCTGGGCGTCAAGCGGGCCGACGGCCGCAAGTTCGGGGCATGGGCACGGCCCGGTTCGATCGTGCTTCCCGCCGGCGGCGAGGGTCCGGCCTTCCTCATTTACGACAATTTTCGCTCCATCATGCGGTACAACAATTCCGTCGCCTACGCTCTGGCGGTGGGATTGCTGGCGGATCGCCTGCGCGGCCGCAAGGGCGTGATCGGGGAATGGCCGCAGGACGTGCGCCCGCTCACCGCGGTGCAGAAACGGGAACTGCAGACGCTCCTGCGCCGGCGCGGGTTCTACCGCGGGCGGATCGACGGTCTCATCGGCACGGGCACGGAGTCGGCCATCCGGTCCTACCAGAAGCGGGCCGGGCTGGTGCCGGACGGGTTCGCGAGCCTCAAGCTTTTGAGAAGGCTCAAGAAGGGAAGCTGACGGCCGGGAGTAATGCCGATGTTGCGTAGAGTTCTTGCCGTTGCCGCAGTGTGCCTCGCCATGTCGTGGACGGGGATCGGACCCGCGTTCGCACAGGATACGGGCGCCGGCGATGATTTGATCACGTCCACAGACCCGATCGGCGACGAGGAGACCGGCGCGCGGCAGGGCCGCGAAGTCAAGGTCTACGTCTTCGGGGATTCCCTGGCCGACGGCGTCTGGTCCGGCCTCAGGCAGGCCTTCCGCGGCGACAAGAGCGTCAGCATCACCAAGGTCGTGCGGCCCTCCAGCGGTTTCGTGCGGGTCGATTATTTCGACTGGGCGGAGGAAATCGACGCCATCCTCGAAAACGAGAAGATGGACATCGCCTTCGTGCTGATGGGGGCCTACGATCGCCAGCGTATGCGCAAGTCCGACGGCCGCCACCGGTTCGGAACGGACGAGTTCCTCAAGATCTACAATGATCGCGTCGACCGATTCATGAAGGCGTTCGTCAAGCGGCGCATCAAGCTCTACTGGCTCGGGCTTCCGATCGTCCGCGGGCCGAAATACCGCGCGGCCCTGACGCTGCTGAACGATGTCGTCAAGGAAAACGCGGAGGCCAACGGCGTGACCTTCATTCCCACGTGGGACGTATTCGACAAGGGCGCGGGCCAGTGGACGTCCTACGGGGAGGACATCACCGGGCGCCGGCGCCGGCTGCGGGCCAATGACGGCCTGCATTTCACCCCGGCGGGTTACCGCAAGTTCGCGGCGATCGCGGAACAGCCGATCCGTGAGTTTCTCGCCTCCGGCCCGGTGTTCGAAGGCGAAAGCGTGATCGCGGCCCCCGGCGCCAACGAAGGCGAGCAGACGCCGGGCCTGATCGACCCCACGGGTACGGGCGCATCGACCGAGTTCGTGCTCGGTCCCGGCGGGACGGACGGGGTTTCGGTGGGCGACGGCGCGGGCGAACCGGATTCGAGGACGGGAACGCTTTCGCCCGAATCGCCAGCCTACAAGGTGCTCGTCCTCGGCGACACGCTGGAGGCCAAACCGGGCCGCGGCGACGATTTCCGCTGGAACGCGGACTGACAGGCCTGACGGACCGGACCGCGGCCGTTCCCGGCCGCGGATACCTACTCAGCGCGGCAGCAGCGTATCCCCCATGAGGAACCGGTCGATCGCGTGAGCGGCCTGGCGGCCTTCGCGGATCGCCCAGACGACGAGCGACTGGCCGCGGCGCATGTCGCCAGCCGAAAAGACCTTGCTGCGCGACGTGCTGTAGCTGACCGTGTCCGCAAGCACGTTGCCGCGCCCGTCCATGTCCACGCCGAGCGTCTCCAGCATGCCCTCGTGCACCGGGTGCACGAAGCCCATGGCGAGCAGGATGAGATCGGCCTTGAGGTCGAACTCGGTGCCCGGGACGGGCTGCATGGAGCCGTCGACCCGCACGCAGTGCAACTTGGTCACCCGGCCGGAGTTGCCGCTGATGCCGGTCGTCATCACGCTGAAGTCGCGCGCGGCGCCCTCGGCCTGGCTCGACGACGTCCGGAACTTCAGGGGCCAGTGCGGCCAGGTCAGTTCCTTGTTCTCGCGTTCCGGCGGGACGGGCATGATCTCGAGCTGGGTGACCGAGAGCGCGCCCTGCCGGAAGGAGGTTCCGATGCAGTCGGAACCGGTGTCGCCGCCGCCGATCACCACGACATGCTTGCCGTTGGCGAGGATCGGCTTTCCCCGTCCGAGAGGTTCACCGCTGACGCGGCGGTTCTGCTGCGGCAGGAACTCCATGGCGAAATGCACGCCGTCGAGCTCGCGGCCGGGGACCGGAAGGTCACGCGGGCTCTCGGATCCGCCGGCCAGCAACATGGCGTCGAACTGCTGTTCGATCTCGTCGGCCTGCCGGTCCTGACCGACATGGACGTTGTAGTGGAAGGTGACGCCTTCGGCTTCCATCTGCGCGACGCGGCGGTCGATGAGATGCTTCTCCATCTTGAAGTCGGGAATGCCGTAGCGCAGGAGACCGCCTGCCTTGGCGTGCTTCTCGAAGACGTGCACCTCATGACCGGCCCGGGCGAGCTGCTGGGCGGCGGCGAGGCCGGCCGGCCCCGAACCGACGACCGCGACCTTCCGGCCGGTCGCGCCGGAGGCCGGGGACGGTCCGATCCAGCCTTCCTGCCAGGCCTTGTCGACGATGGCGCATTCGATCGTCTTGATCGTGACCGGCACCTCGTCGATGTTGAGCGTGCATGCTGCCTCGCAGGGCGCGGGGCAGACACGGCCGGTGAATTCCGGGAAGTTGTTGGTCGAATGCAGGTTGCGCGAGGCCTCTTCCCAGTCGCTGTTGTAGACGAGGTCGTTCCAGTCCGGGATCTGGTTGTTCACCGGACAGCCGGTGTGACAATAGGGGATGCCGCAGTCCATGCAGCGTGCAGCCTGCCGCTCGACATCGCGGTCCTCGAGCGGAATGACGAACTCGCGGAAGTGGCGGATGCGGTCGCCGGCCGGACGGTACTTGCGGTCCTGCCGGTCGATTTCCATGAAACCCGTAATCTTGCCCATCGTTACTGTCCTTCCCGCATGCCGATCTTCATGTCGCCGGTCGAATTCACCTGTTCCATTTCGCGCAAGGCCCGGCGGTACTCGACAGGCATGACCTTCACGAATTTCGGCAGGTAGTCCTCCCATTTCTCGAGGATGGCCTGCGCCTTGGCGGACGCGGTGTACCGGGCGTGGTTCTCGATCAGCTGATGCAACCGCTCGGCGTCGTAGCGGGTCATGTCGCTGGCGACGTCGACGAGGCCGTGGCTTTCGAGGTCGCCGCCCTGATGCCCGATCCGCTCGAGGGTTTCGTCCTCGGCCGGGATGGGCTCGAGATCGACCATGGAAAGATTGCACCGCCGGGCGAAGTCCTGATCCTCGTCGAGGACATAGGCGATGCCGCCGCTCATGCCGGCGGCGAAATTGCGCCCCGTCTGTCCGATCACGACGACGACGCCGCCCGTCATGTATTCGCAACCATGGTCGCCGGTGCCTTCGACGACGGCGATGGCGCCGGAATTGCGCACGGCGAAACGTTCACCCGCCACGCCGCGGAAGTAACATTCGCCTGTGATGGCGCCATAGAGCACGGTATTCCCGACGATGATGCTTTCCTCCGGCACGATCCCGGATTCGCTCGGGGGACGCACGACGATCCGGCCGCCGGACAGGCCCTTGCCGACATAGTCGTTCGCCTCGCCGACGAGGTCGAGCGTCACGCCGTGGGCGAGAAACGCGCCGAAACTCTGTCCGGCCGTGCCGCGCAGCCGCACCGAGATCGAGTCCTCCGGCAGTCCGGCATGGCCGTAGATCCGGGCGACTTCGCCAGACAGCATCGCACCGGTGGTGCGGTCGGTGTTGTGTATCTCGGTCTCGATGGACACGGGCGTGCGATCGTTGAGGGCGGGGGCCGCCTCGGCGATCAGTCTGCGGTCGAGGATGTCGTCGATCAGGTGGTGCTGGCGTCCGCTGTTGTGGACGGCGATCTCCGGGCCGACGACAGGCTTGTGGAAGATCCTGGTGAAGTCGAGGCCGCGCGCCTTCCAGTGGTCGATGGCCCCGTCCTTGTCGAGATATTCCGACTGTCCGACCATCTCGTCGAAGGTGCGGAAACCCATGGCCGCCATGTATTCGCGGACTTCCTCGGCCACGTAGAAGAAATAGTTGACCACGTGTTCGGGCTGGCCCTTGAACTTGCGGCGCAGAACCGGATCCTGCGTCGCGACGCCGACGGGGCAGGTGTTGAGGTGGCACTTGCGCATCATGATGCAGCCCGCCGCAATGAGCGGGGCCGTCGCGAAGCCCATTTCGTCGGCGCCCAGGAGCGCACCGACGACCACGTCGCGGCCGGTGCGAAGGCCGCCGTCCACCTGTACGGCGATGCGGCCGCGCAGGTTGTTGAGGACCAGCGTCTGCTGGGTTTCCGCCAGGCCGACCTCCCACGGGCTGCCGGCATGCTTGATCGAGGTCAGCGGGCTCGCTCCGGTGCCGCCTTCGAACCCCGAAATCGTCACGTGGTCGGCGCGCGCCTTGGCCACGCCCGCTGCGACCGTGCCGACGCCGACCTCGGAGACGAGCTTGACCGAGATGTCGGCGAGCGGGTTGGCGTTCTTCAAGTCGTAGATGAGCTGCGCCAGGTCCTCGATCGAATAGATGTCGTGGTGCGGCGGTGGCGAAATAAGACCGACGCCCGGGGTCGAGTACCGCACCTTGGCGATGACCGCGTCGACCTTGTGGCCGGGCAGCTGGCCGCCTTCGCCCGGCTTTGCGCCCTGCGCCATCTTGATCTGGATCATGTCCGAGTTGACGAGGTATTCCGTCGTCACGCCGAAACGGCCGGACGCGACCTGCTTGATGGCGGAGCGCATGGAATCGCCGTTCGCCAGGGGCTTGAACCTGTCGGGCTCCTCGCCGCCCTCGCCGGTGTTGGACTTGCCGCCGATCCGGTTCATTGCGATCGCCAGGGTCGTGTGCGCCTCGCGGCTGATGGACCCGAAGGACATCGCACCGGTCGAGAAGCGCCTGACGATCTCGGTCGCAGGCTCGACCTCCTCGAGCGGGACCGGCGCACGGTTCATCTCGGCCGCATCGCGGATGCGGAAGAGGCCGCGCATGGTCATGAGCTGTTCGCTCTGCTCGTTGATCCGCGCGGCATAGGCGCGATACTTTTCCTGGCTGTTGCCGCGTACGGCATGCTGCAGGTCCGCGATCGATTCCGGCGTCCAGACATGCTTCTCGCCGCGGATGCGGTAGGCATATTCGCCGCCGACGTCGAGCGCGCCGCGGTAGACCGGCACATCGCCGAAGGCCTCGCGGTGACGCTGAACGGTTTCGCGCGCGATCTCGTCGAGACCGACGCCCTCGATCTGCGTGTTCGTGCCGTAGAAATACTCGTTGACGAATTCGCTCCGCAGACCGACCGCATCGAAAATCTGCGCGCCGCAATAGGACTGGTAGGTCGAGATGCCCATCTTGGACATGACCTTCAGGATGCCCTTGTTGATGGCCTTGATGTAGCGCTTGTGGGCCTTGTGGCGGTCGATCTCCTCGTCCAGCATGGGCAGCATGGTGTCGAGCGTCTCGAAGGCGAGATAGGGGTTGATCGCCTCCGCACCGTATCCGGCAAGCGTGCAGAAGTGATGGACTTCGCGCGCCTCGCCGGTTTCCACGACGATGCCGACGGACGTGCGCAGTCCCTTGCGGATCAGGTGATGGTGCACTGCCGAGGTGGCCAGGAGCGAGGGGACCGCGACGCGGTCCGCGCTGAGAAGCCGGTCTGACAGGATGATGATATTGTAGCCGTCGATGACCGCGCTTTCCGCCCGTTCGCAGAGCAGGTCGAGGGCAGGCTTCATGCCGGCCGCGCCCTTGTCGACGAAATAGGTGATGTCGAGGGTCGTGGTCCGGAAGTGATTGTCGGCGATTTCGCCGATCGTGCGGATCTTTTCGAGGTCGCCATTGCGCAGGATCGGCTGGTTGACCACGAGACGCTTCAGTTCCGACGTGCCTTCCAGGTCGAGCAGGTTGGGCCGCGGGCCGATGAAGGAGACCAGCGACATGACCAGTTCCTCGCGGATCGGGTCGATCGGCGGGTTGGTGACCTGTGCGAAGAGCTGCTTGAAATAGGTCGGAAGCAGTTTCGGCCTCGACGACAGGGCGGAGATCGGCGTATCCGTTCCCATGGATCCGACGGCTTCCTGGCCGGTCTGGGCCATGGGAGACAGGAGCAGCTTGATGTCCTCCTGGCTGTAGCCGAAGGCCTGCTGGCGGTCGAGGAGACTGGCGTTGGTGCGCGGGCCGTGCCCGTCGACGTTAGGCAGGTCCTTGACCGTGATCTGGGTGCGGTCGAGCCATTCCTGGTAGGGATTGGAGGCGGAAATCTCCGCCTTGAGATCCTCGTCGGAAATAATACGGCCGGCCTCCAGGTCGATGAGCAGCATCTTGCCGGGCTGCAGGCGCCACTTGGTCACGATGCGTTCCTCCTCGACGGGCAGCACGCCCATCTCGGACGACATGACCACGAAACCGTCGTCGGTCACGAGGTAGCGCGCCGGGCGCAGGCCGTTGCGGTCGAGCGTGGCGCCGATCTGGCGGCCATCCGTGAAGGCGATGGCGGCGGGACCGTCCCAGGGTTCCATCAGCGACGCGTGATATTCGTAGAAGGCGCGGCGGGACTCGTCCATGAGCGGGTTGCCCGCCCAGGCTTCCGGGATCAGCATCATCATGGCATGCGACATCGAATAGCCGGCGTGGCAAAGCAGTTCGAGCGCGTTGTCGAAACAGGCAGAGTCCGACTGGCCCTCGTAGCTGATCGGCCAGATCTTCGCCATGTCGTCGCCGAACACTTCCGATTTCATGGTCGCGTAGCGCGCCGCCATCCAGTTGTTGTTTCCGCGCAGCGTGTTGATCTCGCCGTTGTGGCAGATCATCCGGTAGGGGTGGGCGAGGCTCCACGCCGGGAAGGTGTTCGTGGAGAAGCGCTGGTGCACCAGGGCGACGGCGCTGACGACGCGTTCGTCTTTGAGATCGGGGTAGTATTCGCCCAGTCCCTCGGCAAGCAGCAGGCCCTTGTAGACGATTGTGCGCGAGGAAAAGGACGGCACGTAATACTGTTCCGGATCCAGGCCCTCGCCGAAGTTCACCGCGTTGGAGATGAGCTTGCGGACGACGAACACCTTGCGTTCGAACTCGTCCTGGTCGCCGTCGACGGAACCGCGGCCGACGAAGAACTGCAGGTGGTCTGGCTCGGTCGGCTTGACGGTTTCGCCAAGCACGTCGGAGTTGACCGGCACGTCGCGCCAGCCGAGGACCTCGAGGCCTTCGTCCCCGGCGTGCTTCTCGGCGATTTCACGGATGGCCTTGGCGATCTTCTCGTCCTTGGGCAGGAAGAAGTGGCCGACCGCGTACTCGCCGGGTTCGGGCAGCGCAAAACCCAGCGCCTCGGCCTGGGCGGCGAAGAACTCGTGCGGAATCTGCATGAGCAGACCGGCGCCGTCGCCCGCCTTCGGGTCGGCGCCGACCGCGCCGCGATGCTCGATGTTGGCGAGGATCTGGAGGCCCTGCTCGATGATGCGATGGCTCTTGACGTTATGGATATTGGCGACGAAACCGACGCCGCAGGCATCGTGCTCGTTGGCGGGGTCGTAGAGACCCTGACGCGCCGGGAGGCCCGCGACACGGCGTTTGGGGAAATGCCCGGACGATGACGGTGCCGCCTGGACGGCGCTGGAGTTTCCGTTTCGTGTCACGGTCATTTGCGTAACCCTCTCCTGTTGCGTCCTGCCAGCGGGATGCGGCGTGACGTCTGCGATTTTCGGGTCGGTCGAGGGTTCGCGCAAGTCGCCTGCGCGTTCCTGTTCGACCGTCGTGTAGCCGGACGTTTCGTCTCTCGCTGCACGGCCGCCTTCGATTTTGCCGGCTGGATGGCTGCGAGCCACCGGCGGTGGAACGTATTCGGCTGTGGCCGGGTTTCGTCCCCTGTGCGGATCAGCGGAGCCGCCTCAGCGCCTTCAGCGCGGCGCGTGCGGTTGCGATCCATTGAACCGTCGACGTCTCACATCCATGCGACGGTTCACGTCAGCAAAAAAAAGCGGCAACATCACTGTCCCTTTTTTGCTGGCGAGAAAATGCCAGATTTGTTCTTCTTGTTCAAGCAGGCTATTCCCCGTTCGGAAACTGCGCTGAATGGCTCAAATTTGCAAGATTGTTATGCGTTCGAAACGCAGCCAAACGAGGAACCGGACATGGCGAACCCGACGATCGCACCCTATGGCACCTGGCGCTCGACGGTCGATGCGGAGATGGTCGCGGGCAAGACCCTGCGTTTCGGGAGTGTCGCGGCCTCGGGGGGCGCCTGTTACTGGACGGAATCCAGGCCCTGGGACAAGGGCCGCGCCGTCATCGTCTGTCGCGAGGCGGACGGGGCTGTGCGGGACCTTCTGCCCGCGCCCTATTCGGCACGGTCCAGGGTTCACGAATATGGCGGCGGCGAATTTTCGCTGACCGGGAAAGGCATCTTCTTCGTCAACGGGGACGACCAGGATGTCTACCTGCTGAGGCCGGACGGCGATATCGACCGCATCACCGAGGCGCCGGGCTGGCGCTTCGCCAACATCGTCGAGGATCCCGGTCGAGACCGTCTCATCGCGGTGGGCGAACTTCATCCGCCGGAGGACGAGGGACACGGCCACCCCGTGAACTGCCTTGTCGCCATTGCGCTGGCGGGAGACGACCGGGGCGAACCGGTGCCGCTCGCGCAAGGCGCGGATTTCTATGCCATGCCGGCTGTCGAGCCGGGCGGGACACGGCTGGCGTGGCTCGAATGGAACCTGCCCGCCATGCCGTGGGACAACGCGGCGCTGGTGGTGGCCGAACTGGACGACGCGGGTGCGGTCATCCGGCCGGATCGCATCGCCGGCGGGGACGGGTCGGCGGTGTTCCAGCCCGGATGGACAGGCAGGGACCGGCTGGTCTTCACGTGGAACCCGGACGAGTTCGGGCAGCCGTGGTGCTACGAGAATGCGGAATTGCGGTGTCTCAGCCTGCGAGAGGCCGAGTTCGGCCGCCCCCAGTGGAGCCTCGGCATGCGGTCCTGGGACCGCCTGGACGACGGCAGCCTGGTGTTTTCGGTTCTCGAGAAGGGCGAGTTCAGGCTCTTGCGGTTGACGGAAGACGATGAACAGCCGGTCGCGCCGGGTCTGCGCAGCCTCGAGAATGTGTGCTGTTCGGGAGACCGGTGCTTCGGTGCGGCGACCTTCGACGACGGTCCTTCGGCGATCGTCGGTTTTGCCGCAGGCTACCGCAGCTCACATGGCGGGCCGGCTGATCTGGTGAAGATCCGGACCGCCGCCGATATCCCGCTCGGACCCGAGGATATCTCCGTGGGCGAATGCGTCTGGCTGCCCGGCGACGGCGGCCAGCAGATCTGCGGCCTCTATTATCCTCCGAAGAACAGCCGATACCGGGGGCCGGAGGATGCCCGTCCGCCCGCGATCGTGCTCGTGCATGGCGGGCCGACGGGATACACCGACCGCGGCTTCAAGCCGAAGATACAGTACTGGACGAGCCGTGGTTTCGCGATTCTCGACGTCGATTTTGCGGGCAGTTTCGGATACGGAAACCGGTACCGGCGTGCGCTCGACCGCCGCTGGGGCCTGTCGGACGCGGCCGATCTGGCCGCCGCGGCGCGGTGGCTGGGCGAACAGGGGCTGGCGGACGCGCGCAGGATCGCCATATCGGGCGGCAGCTCGGGCGGCTACACGGTGCTCAGCGCACTGGTCCGTCATGACGCTTTCGCCGCCGGCGTGAGCTATTACGGAATATCCGACGTCTACCGGCTCGCCTGCACGACGCACAAGTTCGAGGCGGGATACATCGAGACCCTGACCGGCATCGCCGCCGACGCACCGCCAGAGGCCTATCGCGAGCTTTCGCCGCTCTTTCACGCGTCACAAATCACGGTGCCGGTCCTGCTGTTGCAGGGGCTTGAGGATTTCGTCGTCCCGCCGGACCAGTCGCGCGCGATCGCCCATGCGCTGCGGGAAAACGGCGTGCCCGTGATCTATCGCGAATACGAGGGCGAAGGCCATGGTTTCCGGCAATCCCAAACCCTGATAGACAGCCTCGGTCATGAACACGCGTTCTACAATGCCGTGTTCGGGCTTGGGTCCGACGAGGATCTTCCGGCAATCGATCTCGGTGAGAAGAGCGGGGCGAAATGAATTTTGCGAGCGACAATGTCTATGGCATGCACGAGAGCATGCTGGAGGCCCTTGCGCGGGTGAACGCCGGCGCCGCCCCGTCCTATGGGGCCGACGAAGCGACGGCGCGGGTGGAAAAGGCCCTTGGCGAGGTCTTCGAGCGCGACGTCAGCGTGTTTCCGGTGACCACGGGCACGGCGGCCAACGCCATATCCATCGCCTGCCTGACGCCACCCTACGGCGCGGTGCTCTGCCATCCCGAAAGTCATGTCATGGTCGACGAATGCGGCGCGCCGGAGCTTTATTCGGGCGGGGCGAAACTCGTTCCCGTCGAGGGCGAGGACGGCCGCATCACGCCCGGCGGCCTTCGCGCGGTGCTCGACGGTTTGATCGCCGGCAACCAGCACCAGGTCCAGGCGGCCTGCCTGACGCTCACCCAGTCGACCGAGACGGGGACGGTCTACTCGCCGGAGGCGGTGGCGGAACTGTGCGAGATCGCCAGGGGGCGAAACATGCGCGTTCACATGGACGGCGCACGGTTCGGCAATGCGGTCGCGGGCACGGGAGCCTCGCCAGCCGACCTGACGTGGCGGGCCGGTGTCGACGTGCTGTCCTTCGGCGCAACCAAGAACGGCGCCATGGCCGCGGAGGCGATCGTTTCGTTCGACCCGTCGCTTTCCGACGAGATCATGTTCAGGCGAAAGCGCGGCGGGCATCTCATCTCGAAGGGGCGTTTCGTCAGCGCGCAGCTGGAGGCCTATCTGGACGGCGGGCGCTGGCTCGACCTCGCCGCCCATGCGAACGCCATGGCGACCCGGCTTGGCGAAGGGGTTTCGGCGTCCGGAAGCGCCAGGCTCGCCTATCCCGTCGAAGCGAACGAGGTCTTCGTGGTGATGCCGGAGACGCTCGATGCGACGCTGCGGGCGGCCGGCGCGGTCTATCATGAATGGCCCGGATCGGGTCCGGCGGACGAGCGCGGCGCCAATGACGGTGAGGTCCTGGTGCGTCTGGTGACGTCCTATGCCACGACGGCGGGCGATGTCGACAGGTTTACCGGCCTGCTCGGCTGAGCGCGGCGCAAGGCCCCGCCAAAGAAAAAGGGCGCCCCGGCGGGGCGCCCTCCATCATTGCGATGTTGGTTCAGGCGTCAGGCGGCCTTCTGTTCGATGGCCTTTGCCTTCTTGCCCTTGCCGACCGTTCCGATCTCGATCGTGCGGGCCTTCATCTTCTCGGGCAGCTCGCGCTCGAGCGTGATGTGGAGCAGGCCGTTTTCAAGCGACGCGCCCTTCACTTCGACATAGTCGGCAAGCTGGAAGCGCCGTTCGAAGTTGCGTGCGGCAATGCCCTGGTGAAGGAATTCATGGGTCTGCTCGCTCGGGGCCTTGTTGCCCGATACGGTCAGGGCATTTTCCTTGACCTCGATGGACAGTTCGTCTTCGGCAAAACCGGCGATCGCCATCGTGATCCGGTACTGATTGTCGTCAAGACGCTCGATGTTGTAGGGCGGATAACCGTTGCCGGCGGTTTCGAGTCCGTTGACGGAATCGAGCATACGGGCAAGGCGGTCGAAGCCGACAGAGGTCTTGTAAAGGGGGGTAAGATCGAAGTGCATGTTACACATCCTCCAAAAAGCGATATGTGAATGTCGCCCGCCTCATCGGCCGGGCATTCGGTGTTCATGGACCCGTCAGACGGCGTCCACGCAAGCGATGTAGGAAGCCGGAATCGGCGTTTCAAGGGCCTCGATGCAAAATCGGCGTTCTGTCGCAAAATCTGTCACCGCCGGCATCCGTTACAAATTGTCACAAATATGAACCCTGCATTAACGCGGCCTTCCGGTCCGGTTCAGGCTCCGGTGGCCATATTCGGCGACACAAGGAGACCGGTGCCGCCAGTGCGATCAGCCCTTCGGCATACGGGTTTCCCGGAACGCCGGCCGGCAAGGTCGACCAACCGGGAGAATTGCGATCCTTCCCAGTGTCTGCCGTACCTTGTGCGGCGGGCGCGCCTCAAACGGCACACCAATGCCCCTCGGGTGTACGCTTGGAACGGGCAAGGATCCTGTCTATGGCCCGGGCGGTTCAGACCGCTCCGGGCCATATTCGTCTTCGGCCCCGAGGCTCCGCCGGCATGAATGTCGTTGCGATCGCGCGCGTATCGGTTCATCTAGTGACGTTCGTATCGGAACCTCACAGAACCGAATCGACTGCAAGCGCGGCAACGGAGGCCTGACATGGCCCTTCACTCGATTCCCGAAAATCCCGTGCCGGACGGGGCGGAGGCCGGCCTGCTGGAATCCCCGGACGGCATATACCTGCGGTATGCCCACTGGCGCCCGGAATTCGGCCAGTGCCTGGGAACCGTGTGCCTGTTCCAGGGGCGGGGCGAGTTCATCGAGAAGTATTTCGAGGTCATCGAGGAGCTTCTCCAGCGGCGTTTCGCCGTCGCCACGTTCGACTGGCGCGGGCAGGGCGGTTCGGCGCGCCTGTTGCGCAATCCGCTGAAGGGGCATGTCCAGTCCTTCAAGGGATACGACCGCGATTTCGACCTGTTCATGCGCGACCTCGTCCTGCCGGACTGTCCGCCGCCCTATTTCGCGCTCGCCCATTCCATGGGGGCCAACATCGTGCTGCGCTCACTGTCGCGGACGGCCTGGTTCGACCGTATCGTCGGCCTCGCCCCCATGATCGCGCTGCGCCAGCGGGTTCTGCCCTGGCCGGTGGTGCGTTTCATCGGGCGGGGTCTGAAGGCCGTGGGCCTGGGCGCCATGTACGTGCCGGGGGGAAGCAGCCGGCCGAAGGAAAAGGTGCCGTTCGCGCGCAATCCGCTGACCGGAGACCGCGAACGTTTCGACCGCGCGGGCAAGATCATCGACGCCCATCCGACGCTCGCCGTCGGCTCGCCGACCGTGTCCTGGCTCGTGGCCGCTCTGGCCGCGATGGAAGAGTTGCAGACCGCGGACCTCCATGCGGGCAACCGTACCCCGGTGCTTCTCGTGCAGGCGGGCTACGACCAGGTGGTCTCCAACAAGGAAATCGGATTGCTGGCCGCGCAGATGCCGGGCGGCGCGGACATTTTCCTGGAAGGCGCGTTCCACGAGATCCTCATGGAGCGGCGGCACATTCGCGAACAGTTCTGGGCGGCCTTCGACACCTTCGTGCCGGGTACCGTGGTTCAGCACCCGGCGCTGAGGACCTCCAACGCCTTCTGGTGAAGCTCGGCATTGCAGGCGGCGACGATCTGGCCGCCCGACGCCGCGCTGGCGCCGCTCCACGTGGTGACGATGCCGCCGGCGCCCTCGATGACCGGGATGAGGGCGACGATGTCATAGGCTTCGAGCCCCGATTCCACCACCAGGTCGACATGGCCCGCGGCAAGCATGCAGTAGCCGTAGCAGTCGCTGCCGTAACGCGTCATCTGCGCACGGCCGCGCAGGGCATGAAAGGCGTCGGCCTCCGCGCCCGCCCGGAACATGTGCGGATTCGTGGAAAGCATGTGGGCCTCTTCCAGCGCGGTGGTGGAGCGCGTCGAGAGCGTCCTGGACCGGCCGCCGTGTTCGAGCACGGCGCCGTTCGCCGATCCCCTGAATCGTTCCCCGGTGAAGGGCTGGTTCATGATGCCGGCCACCGGGCGGTCGCCGTCGAGCAGGCCGATGAGCGTGCCCCAGAGGGGAATGCCCGAAATGAACGACCGCGTCCCGTCGATGGGATCGAGAACCCAGCTGTAGCGGTCGCCGGGCGAATTGCCGAATTCCTCGCCGATGATGCCGTGATCGGGATAGGCCGTGCCGATCTCGCGGCGCATCGCCTCTTCCGCGTTCCGGTCGGCGACGGTGACCGGATCGAAGTCCACCCGCGCGACCTTGTCCTCGACACCGATGGCCTCGCGGAAATAGGGCATGATGACCTCGCCGGAGATGTCGGCGAGGCGGTCGGCGAAGGAAAGCAGGGCGTCAGTGTCTGACGGGCGGGACGGGCTGGTGCTGGTCATCGGGGACGGATCTCGCGCGGACGGTGGCGGGGCTTCCGTTTAGCCCGATACGCTGCGGCTGTCACGGCCGGAAAGGCGGTGGTCGCGGCTCCGGGCGGTCGTGTCACTTGCGGATGCCGATCACGTCGATGTTGAACCCGACCTCGTCGCTGACCAGACCGAGGCCGACGGTCAGACCGAACTGCGACCGCTTGAAGGTCCCGGAGGCGTTGAACGCGATGGCGCCGTCGTCCTGCCCGCCCGGTGCGAGGCGAACGGCCATGGTAATGGGAAGGGTGACGTCCCTGATGGTCAGGTCGCCCCGGACCTCGGCGCTGTCGTCCCCGGTGCGTCGCACTGACCTGGAGCGGAAGCTTATCGCCGGGTAGCGCGCGACATCGAGCAGGTCCGGGCCGTGCAGGAACTTCTTCACCCGCTTGTTGAGATGGGTGACGCTTGTGGCGTCGACCGTGACGTCGACCCTGCTGGAGGCCACCTTGCGGTTCAGCCTGAAAATGCCCCTGGTGCGCGTGAACCGCCCGGTGACGGTGGCGATGCCGAACTGGACCACCGTGAACCTGGTCTCCGTGCGGGCGCTGTCAATGTGGTAGTGGCCCGCGGCACGGCGAAGCAGGTCGCCATCTGCCGCGACGGCTTGTGCCGGAACGATTGCCGCGACCGCAATCGCGGCCAGCACGCAAACATTGGAAACCGTTTGGCGGATGAAACTGTTCATTTTCTTTCGGAACGCGGAACTGAACCGGTCAGACGGCCCCATTCGTATCACCGGTCGGGTCGGCAGCATACGGGAAACGGACAGTCATGATCGCCACGGCGGCCCAAATTTCGTGTGCATTGCAGCATTAAATTGCATTCAATTCCCCTTTTTGGCCGTGGCAAATATGCCACTGGGGCACAAAAAATCCAGGAACCTGTTTCGAATATCCTCTTAAATAACTGAAATAAAACGATAAAAATCAACCGACAACGGTTGTCAACTATTCCGCCAAAATGGCGAAATTGGTCTTGAAACTTTCGCATTGCAGTGCAATATTAGTCTCATCAGTTCGACGGCGTTGCCGAAGAATTGTCGCCCTTCCTGGGCGTTTCCTCCCTAGACTTGGGCCGTTCCTTAATTGCGAACGGCCCTTTTTTTGCGAAGTCTGCGGGTTTATTCCGCCGCGGCGGAAAAGGGACCCACGATGGCGGGCACCTGCTCGGCCATTTCCGAGATCAGCGTCGAAAGATCGTTTCTCAGGTTCCGGAAGCCGTCGTGTTTCTCGAGGTTGTCCTCGTTCATGTAGAGGCCACGGTTGATCTCGATCTGCAGGACGTTGGCGCCGGAGTCCGGCTTGCCGTAGGCGTGGGTGATGTAGCCGCCCGCGTAGGGCTTGTTTCGGGCGACCGTGTAGCCCAGCCGGCGCAAAATGGCCTCGACGAGGTCCGTCACCGCCGAAAGGCACGCCGTGCCGTAACGGTCGCCGAGGACAAAATCCGGCCGGCGCGGGGTCGAGAGCGTGCGCGAACGTGTGCCGTGCAGCGACGGCATGGAATGGCAGTCGATCATGACGAATGCGCCGAACCGCATCAGGGTGGCGCGCAGCAGTTCCCGCAACTGGTCATGATAGGGCATGTAGAGTTGCCGGATGCGCTGGTGCGCTTCCTCGAAACGCAGCTTGCGCCGATAAATCTCCGAGGTTTCCGCGACGATGCGCGCGACCGTGCCGAGTCCGCCGGCGGCGCGCATGGAGCGCGTGTTGACGAAGTCGGGCAGGCGGTCGGAGAACATGCGCTGGTCGAGTTCGTAGGGTTCGCGGTTGAGATCGATATAGGCCCGGGGAAAATGCGCGTGCATCAGCGGGGCCCCGAGTGCGACCGCGCATTCGAAGAGCTGCTCGACATAACAATCCTCGGACTTGCGCAGGCTGAGCGCGTCGAGCGCGGAGGTCTCCAGGAAGGAGCGCGGATAGATCCGTCCGCTGTGGGGCGAGTTGAAAACCAGGGGCGCGCTGTGGACCGGCGGCCTGCGAATCTCGAAAGGCGGGTCGAAGAGGGCGGCGGGGCTGTTCATTCCGGGCAGGTGATTTGCGGTTGCGTGACGGGCGGCGCCAAGACTGCCACCGCGCGGGCCGGCTGTCCATCTCAAGGGGACGCCCGCGACCGCGTCAACCGCTGCACAGCGGCGGTTTTCACGCAGTGTTTACCTCTGGACCTTTACGTTATAAATGGGATGAGGGCGCTTGGGGCGCATCAATCGACGGAATGAAGAATGGCAAAGATCCTGCTCGCCGAAGACGATGAAGACATGCGCCGATTTCTCGTGAAGGCGCTCGAGAACGCCGGTCACGAGGTGATCTCCTTCGGCGAAGGCATGAGCGCCTACGAACGCGTCAAACACGAGGCTTTCGAACTGCTGCTGACCGATATCGTCATGCCGGAAATGGACGGTATCGAACTGGCGCGCCGCGCGGCCGAACTCGATCCGCGCATGAAGATCATGTTCATCACCGGTTTCGCCGCCGTTGCCCTCAATCCGGACAACGAGGCGCCCAAGGATGCCAAGGTGCTGTCCAAGCCGTTCCACCTGCGCGATCTCGTCCAGGAAGTCGAACGCCTCATGGCGGCCTGACCCGAAGGTTTCGCATCGCCCGCGGGCATTGCGTGAAATCGGTGCAAATGCAGGCTTGCACCGCAAATCCATTCCCGATATAGGTCTGCAGTCCGCGCCGCACAGGCGACCGGAAAATGGGCGTGTAGCTCAGCGGGAGAGCACTACGTTGACATCGTAGGGGTCACTGGTTCAATCCCAGTCACGCCCACCATTTTCCAGTTTTTTCAAGAATCACATGAAACGCGCGCTGCCCTGTCAGTCGCAGCCGTTGTGCTTGCGCCACATCTCGGGGTCGTGGCCTTCGGGCGCCGCGTCGCAGGCATTCGACTTTGACGAAGCGTATCCGCGCAGGGTGTTGTAGCGCTTGATCTGCGCCGCGCTGAGAATGGCCGGTGTGGCGAGATGGGCGGACAGGTGAATGAACCGAAGCCGGGTTCTCGCTTCGCCGATTGCGGCAAGGGACTTGCTCAGGGCTTCTTCCGACACCGCCCCGTCCCGGAACAACTGTTCGAGGGCTGCCTCGCGCCGGATCAGCTCTTCACCCTGTATACGTGCGGCATCGTTCATCTTTCTGAACTCGGCTCTTACCGCGGCGACCTGTTCCCGAGACAGCGGGATCCGGTCCTTCAGTTCGAGCAGATGTGCGGGTCCGGGGACACCGTTGAGTTCGGCCGATTTCGCCAGACCCCATCCGCCGCCGCGGCGAAGTTCCGCGATGTCGTTTTCGGAGAGGCTTTTGATGGTGCGGTTGTCCTGGCCGGCATATTTCGACCGGGTTGAATGAGCATGTTCGCCCGCATGCGCCGGCATGACGGCGACCATGAGAAGCATTACGGGAAGAAGTCTCGCCATTGTTGTGTCCCGACTTACTATTTGCCCGGAAACGGTCCGATATGGTGGGTTTCGTGCTCGACCTGGAAGACGTTGGCATAGAGGTTGGCGATCCACGCCTTGCCCTCGGTGGTCAGCCGCAGGTACTCCAGCGCCGGGCCGATGAAGGGCTCGACCTGGCTCCAGAAGAACTCGGGATACTTGTCGGTCAGGTCTGCCGGGCAGCTGTAGCCCAGCTTGACGGCGGTGCCGGTCTCGACGAACTCGCTGTACAGTCCGTTGCTCTTGCGGTGATAGAACGGATCGCCCATCTGGCCGATCAGGTCGGCGGCCCGCAGCAGGGCGCCTTCGCTGTCGGTGCTCTGGTGC
Organism: Hyphomicrobiales bacterium; assembly: GCA_965227875.1. Taxonomy (GTDB): domain Bacteria; phylum Pseudomonadota; class Alphaproteobacteria; order Rhizobiales; family JAJFHC01. The sequence goes on along the minus strand of OZ245783.1, from coordinate 1,109,872 downwards.
ATGGCGGTCTGCGGGATCGGGAAGCGCGTCATCTCGATCAGGTTGGCGATGCGTTCCTCGTCGACGAACTTGGACTTCGCGAACCGCTCGCGCGCATAGATCTTGCCGCGGTCGATGTGATAGGGCGTGAAGAAGGCGTCTGACGCTCCCCTGGGCGGAGAGACCAGTTCACCGTCCTCGTTGATGACGAACTCCGTTTCGGTGTCCTGCTTGCAGATGCCGCGCACGTAGCCGATGTCGTGCACCAGCAGGGCGAGCGTGAAATGCAGCCAGTCGTCGGGCGTCAGCGCATCGGTCAGCAAGCGGCCGCGGATGATCTGCTGGCCGCACATGGTCACCATCATCGTGTGGTGGACGTCGTGATAGAGGGCGTTGGAGTTGCCGAGCCGCTCGAGGACGAGGCGCGCCGCGCCGCCGAGATAGCTGGCGAACTCGGACTGCCGGTCACCGAAATAGTGATGGTAGGTGTTCGAGAGGTAGTCTCCCATTCCATCGGCCGCCAGGGCGATCGGGTTCAGCATGGCTCTCCACAGTCAGTTGTTCGTCTGCAATGTCCGGCGCACATGTCGACCCATGCCGACAGCCCCGGATACTCTAACAGGTGGTCTTGCGGTTGGGCGAACAGTTCGGTCCGCACGGCGCATCTTTTTGCACGGTCCCCGGCAGGCCGGCGGCGGGTGTTCCGGACAGGTGAATTGCGGCCGGAGGACCCTGGCCGAACCGGCCGACATGCGGCGTGCCGGTCAGGAGCGTGACGAGATGGGCCAGGGCCAGGATGATGCCGAGGGCGCCGATGAACAGGAAGGGCGTGGTGGGCACGAGCCGCAGTTCGCCGGGCGGAGGCGGTTTTTTCTCGAGCACGATCATCCAGATCGTGAGGGCGGCGCTGACGACGAGCCCGGATATGGTCAGGATCAGGTCCAAGGTTGGGCCGCGACGGGTCCGGGGAGGGCGGATTCGGCGAAAACCGGTAAAAAAGAGGGGCTTCGACGGGGTGAGGGCGGTTGACAGTCCATGGCTCATGACATTATGTTCGCGCCGAATTCGAGGCATGGCATCTTGACGTGCCGTGTACAAGAGGTTTCAGGAAAATGAAAATCCGCAATTCGCTCAAGTCGCTGCGCGGGCGTCATCGCGACAATCGCGTGGTTCGCCGCCGTGGCCGGCTTTACGTGATCAACAAGACCAACCGCCGCTTCAAGGCCCGCCAGGGCTGAGAACGCAGCGTGCCCGCAATGCTTGCGGGCGCCGGCAGGAATTCGGGCCGTGCTGTTTCGCAGCGCGGCTTTTCCCGTTTATTTGATCATCCGCCGTTTGACGCCGCAGCGATTTGCCCCATATTCTTGGGGTCATGAAACGCTTCTCCTCGCTTCTTCTCGCGGCCTCCGCCCTGGCCCTTGTTTCCGCACCCCATGCACTGGCCCGAACCGGTGCGCCCGACGGGGCAGCCCCCTCCCAGCAGGCGCCCGAAAAGGCGCTCGCGCCGCTTGGCCGAAAGCCCGACGCCGCGGCTCTCATGCGCCAGCACAAGCGCTTCATCAATTCGCTTTACGAGCGCCTCTCCAGGGCCGAGGACGAGGAGGCTGCGAAACCCATCGAGCAGGCCCTGTGGAAGGCCTGGCTGCATTCCGGTAGCGCGACCGTCGACCTTCTGATGGAACAGGCGCTGTCGGCCAGCAACGAGAAGAACAACGAACTAGCCATGGAGATTCTCGACGCAGTGGTCGAGATCGAACCGGACTACGCGGAAGCCTGGAACCGCAGGGCGACGCTTCACTACCTCAAGGACGACTACTACAGCTCGCTCGCGGACATCCAGAAGGTGCTGGCGATCGAGCCGCGCCATTTCGGGGCGCTCAGCGGGCTTGGCCTGATCATGCGCAGCCTGGGCGACGACAAGGCCGCGCTCTTCGCCTTTCGCGAGGCGCTGAAGCACAATCCCTTCACGGACGGTGCGAAGGATGCCGTCGACGAGCTCACGGTGTCGGTGGAAGGCCGCAAGATCTGAACGCAGTCCTGCCTGAAGCCGCGTCCGGGGAGCCGGTCCCATGCGCATGCTGAGCATAGCAGTCTTTGCCGTCATCCTCGTCACCGGGGCCGGGGCTCTCTACACGTCCTGGCGCGCGGGCCAGATTTCCAGGGATTTTCCGGCGTCGGGCAATTTCGTCACCGTCGACGGCGTGCGCCTGCACTATCGTGATCTCGGTACCGGGGACGGCGACCGGCCCACGGTCGTCGCGGTGCATGGCGCAAGCAGCAACCTGCGCGACCTCGAGCAGTCGCTCGGCGCAAGCCTGGCGGACGGGTATCGGGTCGTCCTGTTCGACCGGCCGGGTTACGGCTGGAGCAGCCGTCCCGCGGGAGAGACGTTTCCGCCCGACCGGCAGGCGAGGCTTCTGGCCGGCGCGGTCGGCGAACTGGGCCTCGGCAGCCACGTGCTCGTGGGCCATTCGCTTTCAGGTGCGCTTGCCATGGCCTATGCGCTGGACAGGCCCGCCGGGCTCAAGGGCGTGCTTGCGCTGGCGCCGGCAACCCACCCGTGGCCGGGCGGCATCGAATGGTACTACACCGTGGCCAGCCAGCCGCTGCTGGGAACCGCCTTCGTCAACACGATCATGTTGCCCGTGGCGGAGCGGGCGATCGAGACCGGCGCAGGCAGCGTCTTCCATCCCCAGGAACCGCCGGAAGACTACGTCGAAAGCGCGGGGATTCCCCTCATCATCCGGCCGGACTCCTTCCAGGCCAATGCCCGCGACGTCGCGGGTCTGCATCGCTTCGTGACCGCCCAGTCATCGCGCTATCGCGAGATCGACGTGCCGCTGACGATCGTGACCGGAACGGCCGACTGGATCGTTTCGCCGGTCATCCACTCGCGCGCGCTCGCCGCGGCGGTGAAAGGCGCCCGCCTGATCGAGCTCGACGGGGTCGGGCACATGCCGCATTACGTGCGTCCCGACGTCATCCGGCGCGAGATCGACCGGCTGGCCGGCACGTCCGGCGCGGTAGACCGGCATGCGGGACTGTGAACGCGGACGGCCGCTTTTCCCTCAGAGCGTGTCGCCCTGTTCGCCCACATAGGCGATCCGGAGCATGTTGGTCGCCCCGGGCGTGCCGAGCGGCACGCCGGCGGAGATGATGATGCGCTGGCCGGGCCTGGCTATCCCCTCGCGAAAGGCGATGCGGCAGGCGCGGTCGACCATGTCGTCGAGGTCACGCGCGTCGTCGGTGAGAACGCAGTGCAGCCCCCAGACCATGGCGAGGCGCCGCCCGGTTTCCGGGCGCGGCGTGAGCGCGATGATGGGGCGTTCGGGCCGCTCGCGCGCCGCCCGCAAGCCCGTGGTGCCGGACGACGTGTAACACACGATCGCGGAAAGGTTGAGCGTGTCGGCGACGGTCCTGGCCGCGGCCGAGATGGCGTCAGCGCTCGTCGGTTCCGGGTCATTGCGCTGGGCGTGGATGATGCCTGAATAGTGCGGGTCCTTCTCGACCTCGTGGGCGATGCTGTCCATGGTCGCCACCGCCTCGACGGGGTAGTCGCCAACGGCGGACTCGGCCGATAGCATGATCGCGTCCGCTCCCTCGAACACCGCGGTGGCCACGTCGGACACTTCCGCCCGCGTGGGTACGGGGGACTGGACCATGGACTCCAGCATCTGCGTGGCGACCACCACGGGCTTGCCGGCGCGCCGGGCGGCGCGGGTGAGCTGCTTCTGGCGTCCGGGCACCTGTTCGAGCGGCAGTTCCACGCCGAGGTCTCCGCGCGCGACCATGAGACCGTCCGACAGTTCGATGATCTCGTCGAGCCAGCGCAGGGCCGAAGGCTTCTCGACCTTGACCATGACCGCGGCGCGGCCCTGGATGATCTTGCGGGCCTCGGCGACATCGTCGGGGCGCTGGACGAAGGACAGGCCGACCCAGTCGATCCCCACGTCAAGCATGTAGGCGAGGTCCTGCTTGTCCTTTTCCGTCATCGCCGAGAGCGGAACCACCGTGTCCGGCAGGCTGACGCCCTTGCGGTCCGAAAGCACCCCGCCATAGTCGACCCGGGCCTCGACGGCGTCGGCCCGTGCGGTGGTGACGGTGAGCTGAATCCGGCCGTCGTCGAGCAGGATCCGGTGGCCCGGTTCGACGGCTTCGAGGATCTCTGGGTGGGGCAGGTATACGCGGCCGGCGCCGCCGGGCGTCTCGTCGCCGTCGAGACGGAAGGTGGCGCCCGGTTCGAGCGTGACGGCGCCGCCCTCGAAGGCGCCGATGCGCAGCTTGGGGCCCTGCAGGTCGGCGAGGATGCCGATCGGGCGCCCGCGGTCCTTTTCGACGGTGCGGATCGCCTCGTGCAGCGCGCGGGCGGCGTCATGAGGCGTGTGGCTCATGTTGATCCGGAAGACATCGGCACCGGCGTCGAACAGGGCCGCGATGCGATCGGGCGTGGAACTGGCTGGCCCCAGGGTCGCTACGATCTTGGCGCGCCGGTTGCGTTTCACTGGACGGTCTTCTCGCCTGTCTTCTGGCCCGACAGGTTCACGGTCCAGTGCGTCCGCTCACCGGTGTCGACCTCGAAGAAACCGGCTTTCTGGTAGCCGCGGCCCTCGCAGTCCTGGAGCCCGCGAATGGTGAAGAGCTTGTCCTGGGTGCACATTTCCGCCGGTCCGCCCCAGTAGCCGCCATTGTCGTAGTCGACGGCGTAGATGTAGTAGAAACGGGCGATCAGCTTGCCGGTCAAAAGGGTCTCGCAAGAGCCCGGATCGACGTTCCACCAGCCTTCGCTGGCCCAGCCCTGCTTGTCCTTGTAGCCGAAGGCGACGCCGATATGGCTCTGGGTGTTGTTGCACAGTTCCAGCCCGCCCTTGCCGGGATCGCCGGTCGCCGCCTCCTGGTTTCCTTCGGCCCCGGTTTGCGGGGGATCGGGCGTGGTTGCCGGCGTCGAGGTGGCGGTCTGGCCGGCGTTTTCACCACGCAAGGCCTGCAGGACGTTGTCGTCGCTGTCGTCGCCGTCCAGTCCGAGTATGAAATAGAGGGCGGCAACCCCGGCGACGAGAACGACGGCCAAAGCTGCAAGTGTCCACCGCATCATGGGTCCAGGAATTCCTTCGGCACAGTTTACGCGTTTTCACACACGGTGAAAAAATACCACCACACGTATGAAGTTCCAGCCACTTTATGGACCTCGTGTCAACAGTTCACGCGCCGAATCCCTGTCGGCCACGCGGTGAATCTACCATAAAAGCGGTCTTTTCGGCGCCGGAGCGCCGGCCGGTGCGGCCGTCCGGAGAAGGGGGGCGTTTTCCACGCAAAATTTGCCGGCCGCGACAAAGGATGAGTGGTGCGCGTGGGGCAGTCACACTATATTGCCAGCCATGCTGGACAGGACCGAACACGTATCCGGGCCGGACGGAGATGCGTCCGGGGAGAGTTTCACCGCCTTCGAGGTGATCGAGGGGCCGGCCGATGCCGGTCTGTTGCTCATCTGCGATCACGCGTCGAACGCCCTGCCGCCGGGCTACGGCACGCTCGGACTGCCGCCGGAGCAACTCGAGCGCCACATCGGCTACGACATCGGTGCAGCGGCGGTGACGCGCCGTCTGGCCGAACGGCTCGGCGTCCCGGCCGTCCTGTCCACCTTCTCGCGCCTTCTGATCGACCCGAACCGGGGTCTCGACGATCCCACGCTCGTCATGCGCCTGTCCGACGGAGCGGTCGTTCCCGGCAACGCGAGGATCGACCGGGCGGAGATCGAGCACCGGATCGCGGCCTATCACACCCCCTATCACGACGCTCTGACGGCGACCATCGACCGTGCCGTCGACGCCGGGAAGCCTCCCGTGCTGGCGTCGATCCACAGTTTCACCCCGGCGTGGAAGGGTGCGCCCAGGCGATGGCACGCCGGCGTTCTCTGGGACCGGGATCCGCGGTTCGCCATTCCGTTCATCGAGGAACTGGAAAAGGAGAAGGGCCTCGTCGTCGGCGACAACGAACCCTATCGCGGTTCGCTTTCGGGCGACTGCATGTATCGTCACGGTACGCAGCGCGGGCTCGCCCACGGGCTTCTCGAAATCCGCCAGGACCTGATCGCAGAGGAAAACGGCGTCGCCGAATGGGTCGACCGCCTCGCCCGGATCATCCCGGCGGCGATGACCCGTGACGGTCTGCACGATATCATCCACTACGGATCTCATTCCGACGATTGAAAGAGCCGCGACAAGAAGGAGCCGGACTCATGGACGAAAAAACCAGGACTGAACTCGAAGCTGCGGCTTTCCGCCGCCTCGTCTCGCATCTGCGCGCGCGCACCGACGTCCAGAACATCGACCTGATGAACCTCGCGGGGTTCTGCCGGAACTGTCTTTCCAACTGGTACCGGGAAGCGGCGGAAGGCGAGGGAATCGAGATGGGCAAGGAAGAATCCCGCGAGATCGTCTACGGCATGCCCTACGACGAATGGAAGTCGCGCTTCCAGACCGAAGCGACGCCGGAACAGGCAAAGGCGTTCGCATCCAGCCACGAGGCCCATGACTGACCGGGCCCAACCGGCCGCAAGGCACAATCCAGGAAGAGAGAAAGCGGTATGAATTCACCCACAAGCGTGGCGCAGGGGCAGTTGCGTTCCATCGTCGAACGGATCGAGCGCCTGGAGGAAGAAAAGGCGGCGATCGCAGCCGATATCAAGGAAGTCTACGCCGAGGCGAAGGGCAACGGTTTCGACACGAAGGTGCTGCGCAAGATCGTCCGGATGCGGAAGGTCGACAGGGCCGAACGCGAGGAGGAAGAAGCCATTCTCGAGGTCTACATGGCGGCGCTCGGGATGCTGCCTATTGAGCCTGGAACAGATTCTGAAGGGTCTGCGTGACCTTTCCGATCCCCGAGCTTTCGACCTGCGGGCGAGGCCGGGGTTTCGGCACGGCCTTGAACCGCGACTTCAGGGGGCGCTGACGCGGAACGGCAATGTTGCCGGTGAGGGCGGGAGCCGAACCGCCGCCTGCGAGGCGGGGTTCACCGGTGTCCGAACCGGCGTTGCGGCCGTCTTCGCGGTTGATCTGCTCGATCAGCTGGGCGATGCCGAAATCGGACTTGTTGGCGCGGTTGATCACGAATGGCGCCGTTGCAACCGGGGTGAGCGAAGCGACGCGGGTCGGACGCGCGGTGCCCTTGGCGAGCCTGCGGCGGTCTTCCTTGTTGCCGCGCATGATGACGAAGGCTTCGTCCTGCGAGCTCAGGCCATCGATATCATCGGTAATGCCGGCGGGCGTGCCGCTGCGTGACGTAACGGGTGCGAGGCTCGCCACCTGCTGACCGGTTGCTTCGGGCTTCTCGATCCTGACCGGGGCGGCTTCCCGCTCGAGCGAGGCGACGGTGACCGGCGGTGGCGGCGGGCGGATGTCCAGGGGATCGTTGATGATCGACTCGCTGGACGTCCCGATGGCTGCGGCGCTGACGAGCGTCGTGTTGCCCGGGGCCTGCGGGGCGTCGAGCATGTCGGTGGATCCGGCCGGAACGGTCAGCGGTCCGTTCGAGGCGATCGCGATCCCCGTTCCGCCGTTGTCGGGAAGCTTCGCCGGGTCGTCAAGCTGGACGAACGGCGTGCTCTCTCCGGACGTGCCCGGCAGCGGGGCCGGTGCGACAGGCACCGGTGCAATCAGGTTGTCGCCGGACGATCCGGGAAGCGGAGCCGGCCGCACGGGGATCGGTGCGATCGAGGCAACCACCATAGGGGCGGCCTCCGGCGTGCGGTCGGGGCGCGACTTGGGCACCGGCACTGTCGTGTTCTCGGCGACGTTGATCGTCCGGGTCCGCTTGGCGAGCAGGATGGGCGCTTCCTTTGCGGGGCGCTGGCGTGTCTTGCGGTCGCGGAAAAGCGCGGCGAGCTTGTCCTTGCTCATACGGGGCCAGTGACGCACGTTTCCGGTATCGACGTGGACGAAGCCGTACTTGCCCGAGCGCGGGTAGTAGCCGACGCCGCCCTTTTCGCGCAGAAGCGCGGCTTCGCGAACCTTGCTGATCGGCACGTCGGGGAAGTACACGTCCGCCGCCTTGCCCTGGATATGGAGGCTGCGGCTTGCCACGCGCCGGCCGATGCGCTTGAGCATCTTGTTGGTGGAGCGGGCGCGGAACCCGGAAATGATGTGGATGGGCTTCTTGGAGCCGAGTTCGTCGTGAAGTTCCCAGAGCAGGTCGACGAGTTCGGGATCGATGCGGATCGGCTTGTCGGCCCGCCAGTCGCGCAGGAATTCGTTGATCTTGCGCATGGCGGAAGGCACGTAGCGGCCGTTTCGCTTGTATGTGATCTCGAGATGTTCCTTCGTGTGGGTGAAGAACATCGAGATGGTACGGGTTTCGCCGGCCGCCTTCACGGGTGCACCGGCCCACATGACCGCAGCGCTTCCGACGACGGCGGCAGCAAGGGTCAGGGCGATTCCCTGACGCCAGCGCCGATACCGGCCGGTGCGTGAAGTTCCGCCATGTTGATCCAAGTATCAGTCCCCTCGGCGTGCGGCCGTTGCAATCCTGCAGCCGCGTCGATCGGTCGTGGTCCGGGAGACGATTTCCCGCCTGTCGGTCGCCGGACCGTTGGTGCCTTGACCGTCGCCGACAATGCGGCAGCGGCCCCTGCTTCCCAACTATCTCATACTACTATGCTTAATACGCAGTTAAACTTGACTAATTCAAGGCGAGGCGAATCTCGCCCAGTCCGTCAATCACGGCCTGGTCGCGGCCGTAGAAATCCCGTTTGAAGGTCAACTGACCGTTCTCGTCCGGCCACACCGTGAAATAGGTGAGGTGCACCGGTATCTTCTGCTTCAGGTTGATGCGCTGGTTCTTCCCCGTGGCGATCATTCGGTTGATGCGCTTCTTGCTCCAGCCGCGGTCGGCGCCCAGCAGCAGTTCCGCGAGGCGCTGCGGGTTCTGCAGCCGCACGCAGCCGTGGCTGAAGGCCCGCGAAGTCCGCTGGAAGAGGCTCTTCGACGGCGTGTCGTGCAGATAGATGTTGTGCCGGTTCGGAAACATGAACTTGAGCTTGCCCAGCGCGTTGCTGCGACCGGGAGGCTGGCGGACATGGAACGGGAAGCCGCTCGCCGGCACCTCGTCCCAGTAGATGTCCGTCGAATTGATGCGTTTGCCGCCGTAGAAGACCTCGTATCCCTTGCGGGCGAAATAGTAGGGATCACGCGCCGCGACGGGCAGCATTTCCTTGGTGGCGATGGAACGGGGCACGTTCCAGTAGGGGTTCATGACGATGAACTCCATCACGTCGCTGAAGACCGGCGTCTGGTGGCGGGGCTTGCCGACGATCACGCGCGCCTTGTGCACCAGGGTCTCGTCTTCGACGAGCCGCATCTCGAAACTGGCCTGGTTCACGAGGATATGCTTGCGGCCGAGATCGGCCGGGAGCCAGCGCATGCGCTCCATATTGGCCATGATGCGCTTGATCTGGCTCTCGTAATTGCTGTTCAGGGCCGTGACCGTTCCGCGCCCGATGATGCCGTCTACGGAGAGTCCGCGGGCGCGCTGGAACGCCTTCACCGCTTTCACAAGCGAGGAGTCGTAGTCCTCGGATGCAAGGATCGCCTCGCTCGACACGGCCGCCGCCGACGCGGTGTGGGTCTCCTCGGATACGGTGATGGCGTAGCTGCCCAGTTCGATCAGGCGCCTGCGCACGTCCACGATGCGTGGATCGGTGTCGCCGGGCCGGATGAGGCCGCCGTCGGCGATCGGTTCGGAGGTCAGGCGGCGGTTGAGCTTGCGGTACCTGGCAAGCTCGGAGCGCATCATTCCGTATTCCTGCATCGAGGGAAACAGGCCGTCGAGGAACGCGTCTGGCGTCCCGGCGCCGGTCAGGCCCTCGAGCACTTCCATGGCCGCGACGGGTTTGGGCGAGATCGCCATGTTGCGGTCGACGGCAGACGGGATGAGGCGTCCGGCAGAGGCGTGGTGCGCGAAGCGCAGCGCGGCGCGGGTGAGTTCGAGTTCGAGCTTGGCGAGAACGGCGGCGTTGCCGGCCAGCGTGGCCGCATCGTCGTCGTAGCCGTTCAGCGAGGCCGGAAGGTAGTCGGACGGTGTCAGCCCGTCTTCCTCGGCGCGCGACATGCGCTCGAGCGTCTGCCGGGCCCTTTCCTCGAGCCCGTTCGCACCGGTCCAGACCGGTTCGAAATCGCGCACGGCGTAAAACGCGCCAACGTCCTTGCGCACGTCATCCGGCAGGTCGAAACGCTGGGAAGCGACCGCGCCGAGATAGCGGCGAATGTAGTGCGAAACGGTGTTCTGTTGCTGGGCTGCCGCGGCCGTGCTGCGCGCAGCGATGCCTTCCTCGGCTGCCAGGGCCTGACCCGAGACCGACGCCGCGGCGAAAAAAGCCGCTACTGACAATAGTTTGACTGCTCTGGACACGCCTTGCCCTCTCCCCAAAAGCCTTTACAGGTATGTATGGTGGTGAATACCCGGTTTCAATAGCATGACAGGGGCGGCGAAACCAGTTGGGCCGCACGAATTCGCCGGACCTGTGGCGTCTATGTGACTCGCCCTCCAGTCCGCCGAAAACATGGCTTCTACTGTTCTTCCAGCCCCAGTTCCCTGACCTTGCGATAGAGCGTCGAGCGTCCGATGCCGAGCTTCCGGGCGACCTCGGACATGTGTCCGCGGTATCGCTCCAGCGCAAGGCGGATCATGTCCGCCTCGACCTCGTCGAGCGGGCGGATCTGGCCGTTGGACGTCAGGGCGGGAATGCCGAGCGAGGTTCCGTTGGACGCTCCGCCGCCCTGGACGGTGGTTTCGGGCAGGCCGCCGCCGAGAACGGCCGGGCCTTCGGGCATCGCCGGTGCCGGGCGTGCGGGCGGCGCCGGCGGGACGGTGGCCTCGAAACCGTCGACGAGTGCGGCGATCTGCGGGAAATCCTGGACCTTCAGGCTGGTGCTGTCGCACAGCACGACCGCGCGGAACACCGTGTTTTCGAGCTGGCGGACATTGCCGGGCCATTCGTAGGACTGGAGCATGCGCATTGCGTCGGCATCGATGCCTTCGATCTTCTTGCCTTCCTCGACCGCGAAACGGGCGACGAAATGCATCGCGAGATGCGGGATGTCGTCCATGCGTTCGGCCAGCGGCGGCACGAGAATCGGGAAGACGTTGAGACGGTAGTAGAGATCCTCGCGGAACTCGCCGTTCTTGACCATTTCGATCATGTTGCGGTTGGTCGCGGAGATCAGGCGGATGTCGACCTTGACCGGCCGTTTGGCGCCGACCGGATCGATTTCACCCTCCTGGAGGGCACGCAGGAGCTTGACCTGGATATCGAGGGGGAGTTCGCCCACCTCGTCGAGGAAGAGCGTGCCGCCGTCGGCTTCCTTGAATTTGCCCATGTGCTTGTCGGCCGCGCCGGTGAAGGCGCCCTTCTCGTGACCGAACAGGATGCTCTCCACCAGGTTTTCCGGCAGGGCGCCGCAGTTGACGGTGACGAAGGGCTTGCCGCGCCTGTCGCTCGCACCCTGGATCGCCCGGGCCACCATCTCCTTGCCCACGCCGCTCTCGCCCTCGATGAGGATCGGGATGTTCGACTGGGCTGCGCGTTCGCCGATGCGTGCGACCTGGGCCATGCCCGGGCTGGCGGCGATGAGATCCTCGAAGGACAGGGTGCCGTCGTTCTTCTTCGTCAGGCGCGATATCTCGCCGGCCAGGACATTGACCTTGAGCGCGTTGCGGATCGAGACCTGCAGCCTTTCGGGACTGACGGGCTTGACCACGAAGTCGTCGGCGCCCGCCCGCATGGCGTTGACGACGACGTCGATGCCGCCATGGGCTGTCTGGACGATGACCGGCAGGTTGGCGTGCGCCGGCCTGCATTTCTCGAGCACTTCCATGCCGTCGACGCCGGGCATGACAAGGTCCAGCACCATGACCGAAATCTCCGCGCCATGCGGACCGTTCAGCATGTCGAGTGCCTGCTCGCCGCCTTCGGCCGTCATGACACGGTAACCGAAGCGTTTGATGTTCTCTTCAAGGATGCGTCGCTGCGCCGGATCGTCGTCGACGACGAGTACGGTGTGGGCCATGGTTACTCTCGATACTTTCTTCTTGTCGGACCGGCATAGATGCACCGCTCCGCGAATCCCCTCGGGCCCTGTGCGGCGAATCCGCTGCGCGTGACCTTCGTGGCCCATTCTGAAACGGAAGCGTAAAGGCGCGCTTAAGGAGTCCTGAACGAAAGGTTACCGGACGCATCTCCGGAAATGCTCCGTTGCGACGGTTGAAGAGGCGCAAGGCTTGCGCAATATAGTCGGCTGGGTCGTGCGGGAGCCGCCGCCCGGCCGGATGCAGAAACGAGAAAAGAGGACGACATGAATCACTCCACCGGAAAGGCTTGCCTTCCCGCCGATGGCGCCGCTGCGGCCACGGCCGAACTGGGCGATCTGCCGGAATGGAATCTGGACGATCTCTTTCCCGCCATGGACGCGCCGGAGTTCGAAACGGCATTCCGGGAAGCCGAGGACCTTGCGGCGACCTTCAAGTCCACCTACCAGGGCAAGCTCGACGACATGGCGCGGACCGTGGGCGGGGAACCGCTTGCGGATGCGCTGGACGCCTACCAGGACCTGCAGGAGCGCCTCGGCCGGATCATGGCCTTCGCGTCGCTTCTGCATGCCGGCGACACGAGCGACGCGGCGCGCGCCAAGTTCTATGGTGACACGCAGGAACGGGCGACACGCATCGGCACCCAGGTTCTGTTCTTCGAGCTCGAGCTCAACCGGATCGACGACACGGTCATGGAAAAGGCGATGGAGAACGAGCGGCTGGCCTATTTCCGGCCGTGGATCGTCGATCTGCGCAAGGACAAGCCGCACCAGCTCGACGACGAGATCGAGACGCTGTTCCACGAGAAGTCCATCACCGGATACGCCGCCTGGAACCGGCTCTTCGACGAGACCATCTCCGCCATGCGCTTCGAGGTGGACGGCGAGCACCACGCGATAGAGCCCACCCTGAACATGCTGGTCAACCCGGATGGTGCGGTACGCGAGGCCGCCCACCATGCCCTCGCCAAGACCTTCGCGGAGCACCAGCGGACATTCACGCTGATCACCAACACGCTCGCCAAGGACAAGGAAATCTCGGACCGCTGGCGCAAGTTCGAGGACATCGCCGACGCCCGGCACCTGGCGAACCGGGTCGAACGCCCGGTCGTGGACGCGCTCGAGACGGCGGTGCGCGAGGCCTATCCCAAGCTCTCGCACCGCTATTACGCCCTGAAGGCGAAATGGATGGGCATGGACGTGCTCAACTCCTGGGACCGCAACGCGCCGCTGCCGGAGAGCGACAAGCGCATCGTGCCGTGGCCGGAGGCGCGCGACACCGTGCTCGGCGCCTACGGACGTTTCGCGCCGCGCATGGCGGAGATCGCCGAGACGTTCTTCGAGAAGTCGTGGATCGACGCGCCGGTGCGCCCGGGCAAGGCGCCGGGCGCTTTCGCGCATCCGACCGTGCCGAGCGTCCACCCCTACGTGCTGGTCAACTACCAGGGCAGGGTGCGCGACGTGATGACCCTTGCCCACGAACTCGGTCACGGTGTCCACCAGGTGCTCGCCGGCGGACAGGGCGCGCTGATGGCGTCGACGCCGCTGACGCTGGCCGAGACGGCGAGCGTGTTCGGCGAGATGCTGACCTTCCGGTCGCTGCTCGACGGGGCACCGGACGCCACGACGCGCAAGGCGCTGCTGGCCGGCAAGGTCGAGGACATGCTCAACACCGTGGTCCGCCAGATCGCCTTCTACTCGTTCGAGCGCAAGGTCCATACCGCGCGCCGGGAGGGAGAACTGACGGCGGAACAAATCTGCGAACTGTGGATGTCGGTGCAGGGAGAAAGCCTCGGCCCCGCGATCCGGCTCGGCCCGGGATACGAGACCTTCTGGTGCTACATCCCGCACTTCATTCACGCGCCGTTCTACGTCTATGCCTATGCCTTCGGCGACTGCCTCGTGAACTCGCTCTACGGTCTGTACGAAAAGACGCCCGACGGGTTCGTCGAGAAATATTTCGACATGCTCAAGGCCGGCGGCGCCAAGCACCACTCCGAACTGCTCGCACCCTTCGGGCTCGATGCGTCGGATCCGGAGTTCTGGTCGATCGGTCTCAACATGATCGCCGGAATGATCGACGAGCTGGAGGCGCTCTAGGCCTTGGCGAACGATGGCGGCAAGGAGCGTGACGCGGAATCGAACCGGCTGTCCGGACGGCTCCGCCGGTACACGCGCGTCGGCACGGATGTGGGCATGGTCGCTGCGCGCCTGGCGGGCGGACGGCTGGTCGGCGGCGAACGCGACCGGGGCAGCGACGCGGCGCGGCTGCGCGAGGCGCTTGGCGGTCTGAAGGGCCCGCTCATGAAGGTCGCGCAGCTCATGGCGACCATTCCCGACGCCCTGCCGCCGGAATACGCGTCCGAACTCGCCCAGCTCCAGTCGAGCGCGCCGGCCATGGGCTGGCCCTTCGTGCGCCGGCGCATGGCCGCGGAACTGGGCCCGGACTGGCAATCGAAGTTCGACAGTTTCGAGCGCGAAGCGGCCGCGGCCGCGTCCCTCGGCCAGGTGCACCGCGCGGTCCTGCCGAACGGGACGAAGGTGGCCTGCAAGCTGCAGTATCCCGACATGCAGTCGGCGGTGGAGGCCGATCTCACCCAGCTCAAGGTCATTTTCGCCATCCACAAGCGTATGGACACGGCCATCGACACGAGCCAGATCGGCGAGGAGATCGGTGCGCGCCTGCGCGAGGAACTCGACTACGAGCGCGAGGCCCGGCACATGGCGCTCTACCGGCGCATGCTGTCACAATACGGGACGATCAACGTGCCCGATGTCGTCGCGGATCTTTCCACGCGCCGGCTGCTCACCATGTCATGGCTCGACGGCGAGCCGCTGCTGTCGTTCAAGGAGCACTCGCTGGAGCACCGCAACCTGCTGGCCCAGCACATGTTCAAGGCTTGGTGGATGCCGTTCAGCCAGTACGGCGTGATCCACGGCGACCCGCATCTGGGGAATTACGCGGCCGTGACCGATGGGGACGGCAACCCCACGGGCATGAACCTGCTCGACTACGGCTGCATACGGATATTCCCGGTGCGGTTCGTGGAAGGCGTCGTCGATCTCTATCGCGGCCTCGAGACGGATGACCGCGACCGGATCGTGCACGCCTACGAGACATGGGGGTTCCGCAACCTGAGCGCCGACCTGGTCGATACGCTCAACATCTGGGCGAACTTCATCTACGGGCCGCTTCTCGACGACCGAGTCCGCACGGTGGCCGACGGCGTGAGCCCCGGAGAATACGGCCGGCGCCAGGCCTTTCAGGTGCACAAGGCGCTGAAGGAGAAGGGGCCGGTGACCGTCCCACGCGAGTTCGTCTTCATGGATCGGGCGGCCATCGGTCTGGGGAGCGTTTTCCTGCATCTCGACGCGGAACTGAACTGGTACCGGCTCTTCAACGAGGCGATCGAAAACTTCGATCTGGGCCAGGTGGCGGCCCGACAGTCGGAGGCTCTCGGCGCGGTCGGGCTCGACGGAAATCCCGATCCGGCCGCCTGACGGGCCTAATAGTTTGATGGTTGCAAATCGGGCCCCAATTCACGCTAAAATACGCGTATAAAGCGGCAATATGCCGCTTGTAGGGTCTACAAGCGCTGCTTATAGTACGCGCGATTTCAGGACTCTGAACAGGGGCGTTCCAGATGGCAGACAACGATATTCCCGTACACGCTTACGAGCCGCACCAGGAAACCTATGAAGGTTTCATCGCCATGACGAAGTGGGGCGTCATCGCCTGCATCGTCGTGCTCGTCCTCATGGCCATCTTCCTGCTCTGAGGCAGGTCGCGGACCTGTATTTGCGAGCATCATCGCGGTCCGGTCCGGCCGGACGGTTCTTTCCAGCGTTAGAAAGGCGCAGGCCATGAAGATTGCGGTCCTTGCCGAACACGACAAAGACGAAACCCGCGTTGCCGCGTCGGCGGAGACGGTCAAGAAGATGACCGCCGCCGGACATTACGTGGCCGTGCAGTCGGGTGCGGGGTCGAAATCTCACATCAGCGACGCGGATTTCAAGGAGGCGGGCGCCACCATCTCGAAATCCGCCGCGACCCTGGTCAAGGACGCGGACGTCGTGCTGTCGGTTCGCCGCCCCGCGCCGGATACGGTCAAGGCGATGAAGGAAGGGGCGGTTTCCGCCGCGATCATGGATCCTTATGGAGACCGTGACGGGTTCCAGGTGTTCGCCGACGCCAAGGTTGTGGCCTTCGCGATGGAACTGATGCCGCGGATCACGAGGGCGCAATCCATGGACGTGCTGTCGTCCCAGTCAAACCTCGCGGGCTACAAGGCGGTGATCGACGCGGCGGCGGAATTCGACCGCGCGATGCCGATGATGATGACCGCCGCGGGCACCGTCGCTCCGGCGCGCGTGTTCGTCATGGGCGCGGGCGTCGCCGGGCTGCAGGCTATCGCCACGGCGCGGCGGCTTGGCGCGATCGTCAGCGCGACGGACGTGCGACGGGCGGCTGCCGAACAGGTCGAAAGCCTGGGCGCGACCTTCGTCATGGTCGAGAGCGACGACGAGGAAGGCGGCGAGACCGCCGGCGGCTACGCCAAGGAAATGAGCGAGGACTACAAGAAGCGCCAGGCCGAGCTTATCGCCAAGACGATCACCAAACAGGACATCGTCATCTGCACCGCGCTCATTCCGGGCCGACCGGCCCCCGTTCTTGTGACCGAGGAAATGGTCGAGTCGATGAAGCCGGGCTCGATCGTCGTGGACCTTGCGGTCGAACGCGGCGGCAACTGCCCGCTGTCGAAGCCCGGCAAGATCGTCACCCACAAGGACGTCAGGATCATGGGCTTCGAGAACGTCGCCGGCCGTCTGCCGGTGAACGCCTCGGGGCTCTATGCGAAAAACCTCCAGACTTTCGTCGATCTCCTGGTCGACAAGGAAACCGGTGCGGTGAAGATCGACTGGGAAGACGAGATCGTGACCGGCACGGCCCTGACGCGCGACGGCGCGATCGTCCATCCCGTCCTGGCCGAGCAATAGGAGAGATCCCATGGCAAGCCTTACTCCACAGGAAGCCGCCTCCAAGGCCCAGGAAGCCGCGGAACAGGCCCGACAGGCCGCGGAATCGGCGCAGGCCTATGCCGATGCGGCGTCTCTGGCGCTCGAAGGCGGAGCCCAGGCGATCGGCGCGGGCACCGGCATCGATCCTTTCGTCTTCCGCTTCGCGATTTTCGTGCTGGCCATCTTCGTCGGCTACTACGTCGTCTGGAGCGTCACGCCGGCCCTGCATACACCGCTGATGTCGGTGACCAACGCGATTTCGTCGGTGATCGTCGTCGGCGCCCTTCTCGCGGTGGGCGTCAATGCGGCCGAAGCGATCGACGGGGCGGGCTGGACGGCCAAGCTGCTCGGTTTCTTCGCGCTGATCTTCGCATCCGTGAACATATTCGGTGGCTTTCTCGTTACCCAGCGGATGCTCGCCATGTACAAGAAAAAGACCTGAGGAGCGCCTGAGCCATGTCAGCCAACCTAGTCGCTCTTCTGTATCTCGTTTCCGGGGTCCTGTTCATTCTCGCACTTCGCGGGCTTTCCTCGCCCGAATCGTCGCGCCGGGGCAACCAGTTCGGGATGGCCGGCATGGCGATCGCCGTCCTGACCACGCTGGCGGTGTCCGCGCCGACCGGCGGATGGACCTGGATCATGATCCTCGCCGGCATCGGCATCGGCGGCGGCATCGGTGCGGTGATCGCAAGGCGCATCCCGATGACGGCGATGCCGCAGCTTGTCGCGGCGTTTCACAGCCTTGTCGGCCTGGCCGCGGTGCTGGTCGCCGCCGGCGCGCTCTATTCGCCCGCGGCCTTCGGCATCGGTTCGCCCGGAACGATCCCCGGCGCAAGCCTGGTCGAGATGTCCCTGGGCGTGGCCATCGGCGCGCTGACCTTCACCGGGTCGATCGTCGCCTTCACGAAGCTCCAGGGCCTGGTGTCCGGGGCGCCCGTCACCTTTCCGATGCAGCACCAGCTCAACGCCGTGCTGGGCATCCTGCTGGTCCTGCTCATCATCTGGTTCGTCGGCAGCGAGAGCCATGCCGCGTTCTGGATGATCACTCTTCTGGCCTTCGCCATCGGCGTGCTGATCATCATTCCGATCGGCGGCGCGGACATGCCGGTGGTCGTCTCGATGCTCAATTCCTACTCGGGCTGGGCGGCGGCCGGCATCGGGTTCACCCTGGGCAACACCGCGCTCATCATCACCGGCGCCCTCGTCGGATCCTCCGGCGCCATCCTCAGCTACATCATGTGCAAGGGGATGAACCGCTCCTTCTTCAACGTCATCCTCGGCGGTTTCGGCGGCGAGACCGCGGGGCCTTCCGGAGGTGCGGCCGAACAGCGTCCGGTCAAGCAGGGCTCGGCCGACGACGCGGCCTTCATCATGAAGAACGCGGGTTCCGTGATCATCGTGCCGGGCTATGGCATGGCGGTCGCCCAGGCCCAGCACGCGCTGCGCGAAATGGCCGACGAGCTCAAGGCGGAAGGCGTAAAGGTGTCCTACGCCATCCATCCGGTGGCCGGTCGGATGCCGGGTCACATGAACGTCCTGCTCGCGGAAGCCAACGTGCCCTATGACGAGGTCTTCGAACTCGAAGACATCAACAGCCAGTTTCCGCAGGCGGATGTCGCCTTCGTGATCGGCGCGAACGACGTCACGAACCCCGCCGCGAAGACAGACCCGCAGTCGCCGATCTTCGGCATGCCCATTCTCGACGTCGACAAGGCGGGCACGGTACTGTTCGTCAAACGCGGCATGGGATCGGGCTACGCGGGTGTGGAAAACGAGTTGTTCTTCCGCGACAATACGATGATGCTGTTTGCCGACGCGAAGAAAATGGTCGAAGACATCGTCAAGGCGCTTTGACGGCAGACCGTCTCCGGGACGGGGCATCTTGCTGCCGGCGGCGTCCGTGCATGCAATAAACCCGTGAGGCCGAAAGATGGTGAAGCTTGCCGCCAACCTGTCGATGCTCTTCAACGAGCACGATTTCCTCGACAGATTCGATGCCGCCGCAAAGGCCGGTTTCAAGGGCGTCGAGTTTCTCTTCCCCTATGCCTATGACAAGGCGGAACTCGCCGACCGCCTGAGATCCGCCGGCCTTGTGCAGGTGCTGCACAACATGCCGCCGGGCAACTGGGACGAGGGCGAACGGGGCATCGCGATCTTCGCGGACCGTGTCGACGAATTCCGCGAGGGCGTGCGCACCGCGATCGGATATGCGAATGCGCTGGACTGCCGGCGCCTTCACTGCATGGCAGGGCTGCTGCCTGAGGGGGCGGACCCGGAGCCCTACCGCGAGACTTATGTCGAGAACCTGCGGTGGGCGGCCAACGAAGCAGCGGAACACGGGATCACGGTCCTGATCGAGGCGATCAATTCGCGTGACATCCCGGGATATTTCCTCAATACGTCCGCACAGGCGATGGGCGTGCTCGACGACGTGGGACTTTTCAACCTGCGTTTTCAATATGACATCTACCACATGCAGATTATGGAAGGTGACCTGGCGAGGACGATCGAGCGAAACCTGGCGAACATCGGGCACATGCAGCTTGCCGATACGCCCGGACGCCATGAACCGGGGACGGGCGAGATAAACTACCCGTTCCTGTTCAGCCGGATCGATGCGCTGGGTTACGACGGGTGGATCGGGTGCGAGTACCATCCCGAAAGCGAAACGCAAGCCGGGCTTGACTGGGCCAAACCGTATCTGGCAGGGCAGGCGTCGGACTGAAGAGAGCCGACAGCAACGGAGCAGAGCATGAGAAGACGCAGGAAAGCAAAGATCGTCGCGACGCTCGGGCCTGCGAGTTCGTCGCCGGAACAGATCCGCGCCCTCTTCGAAGCGGGCGTCGATGTTTTCCGGCTGAACTTCAGCCACGGGACCCACGAGGACCATGCCGCGCGGCACGCCATCCTCCGGGAACTCGAGGCCGAGACCGAACGTCCGATCGCCATTCTCCAGGACCTCCAGGGACCGAAGATCCGCATCGGGACCCTGGCCGATGGCGGCTTCGACCTGGTCGCCGGCACGACCGTCTGTTTCGTGCGCGACGGCGAGGAGGGCGATGCGGACAACATCCCGCTGCCGCATGACGAGGTCTTCGCCGCGATCATGCCGGGGCACAAGATGATGATCGACGACGGCAAGCTGCACCTCCGGGTGTCGCAGATCGCCGATCGCGGCATCGAAGCCGAAGTGCTGGTCGGGGGCCCGCTGAGCAACCGCAAGGGCATCAATCTTCCCGATACCCTGCTGGACCTGTCGCCGCTCACGGACAAGGATCGCGAGGATCTCGAGTTCGGCAAGAGCCTCGGCATGGACTTCGTCGCGCTTTCCTTCGTGCAGCGGCCCGCCGACCTGATAGAGGGGCGGGGGCTCATCGGGGAAGGCTGCGGGTTGATGGCCAAGATCGAGAAGCCTTCGGCTTTCGACCGTCTGGACGACATCGTCGCGCTGTCCGACTCGATCATGGTTGCGCGCGGCGATCTCGGCGTCGAGATCCCGCCCGAAGACGTGCCCGGGCGCCAGAAGGAACTCGTCCGTGCGTGCCGGCTCGCCGGCAAGCCGGTGATCATCGCCACGCAGATGCTCGATTCCATGGTCAACGTGCCGGCGCCGACGCGGGCGGAAGCCTCCGACGTCGCCACGGCGATCTACGACGGGGCGGACGCGGTCATGCTGTCGGCCGAATCCGCGTCCGGCCAGTATCCCGTGGAAGCGGTGGCCATGATGGACCGCATCATACGGCGCACCGAATCGCACCAGGCCTACGCGTCCATCATCAAGGCGCTCGAGCCCGAGATCGAGGCGTCCGCCCAGCATGCGGTCTCCGCCGCCGCCGCCTTCGTGGCGGAAAACATCAAGGCGAGCGCGATCGTCGCCTTCACCTCGAGCGGCACCACCGCGGACCGCATCGCCCGGGAACGTCCCGGCGTGCAGGTCATCGGCGTCACGCCGCACGAGCAGGTCGCGCGCCGCATGTCGCTGCTGTGGGGCATTCATGCCGTGCGGTCCGCCGACGTGACCACCTATGACGAAATGGTCGAGGCGGCCGTTCACCACGCCCGTCACGACGGCTTTGCCGGCGAGCACGAGAGCCTCGTGGTGGTGTCCGGCGTTCCCTTCGGCATTCCGGGCACGACGAACAACCTTCGGGTCGTGACGCTCTAAAGCGGTGACCCGCCGACCGGACGGTCACGGGTTTGCCCGCAAGGCGAATCGTGCCATTCCCGGCAAACACGGAAGAGATGGAGTCCCATGGAACCAGCGGAAACAAAAAAGGTCGTTGCCGACATGGCGGGCGAGTTCGCGGAACTGGCCGTACGCTATTCGCTCGATCTCGGGCTTGCGATCCTCATTCTCGTTGCGGGATTCATCTTCGCGGGATGGGCGCGAAAGTGGACGTACACAAACCTGGCCAAACTGAAGAACTTCGACGACACGCTCGAGCCGTTCATCGCCAATGTCGTCCGCTACGCGATCCTTGTCCTCGTGTTCGTCGCGGTCCTGGCCCAGTTCGGTGTCCAGACGACGAGCATCATCGCCGTCCTGGGTGCGGCCGGTCTGGCAATCGGGCTGGCGCTTCAGGGAACGCTCGCCAATATCGCGGCGGGAATCATGCTGCTCTTCCTGCGACCGTTCCAGATCGGCGACTACATCGACGCAGAGGGTGTTGCGGGCACGGTCGAGGAGATCGGTCTCTTCACCACCCAGATGCGCACCTTCGACGGGATCTACACGTCCGTGCCCAACGCAAACGTGTGGAACCGGACGATCCACAATTTCAGCCGCAATCCGTCCAGGCGTCTCGATATCGCCGTGGGCGTCGGTTACGGCGATGACCTGGAAAAGGCGAAGTCCGTGCTGACGGGCATCATCGAGCGCGAGGGCCGTGTGCTCAAGGACCCGGCGCCGCTGGTCATCGTGAAATCCCTCGACGACAGTGCGGTGACGCTCGAGGTCCGGGTCTGGGCCCTGACGTCGGATTTCTGGTCGCTCAAGTGGGACATGACCCAGGCCATCAAGGAATCCCTCGACGAAGCGAAAGTCTCGATCCCGTTTCCCCAGCGCGACGTGCACCTCTACCAGGCTTAGGCCGCCGGCGCAGGTCCTACAGGGCGCCTGCGAAGCGGCGCAGTGCATCCGTGGTGGCCTGGCCGTTTTCCATCGGGATCAGGTGCCCGCAGTCGGCAAACACTTCCTCGCGCGCATTCGGTATGCGCGCCATGAGTTCGGCCACGTCGGCCGGCTTGTAGAAAACCCTGTCGTGCGGTCCGGTCATGATCAGTACCGGCATGCGAAGCGACTCGTAGGGGAAGTCCCAATCGACGGCGCGGGCGTTGAGGAGCAGGTTCACCGTGGCCTCGTTGTCCGACATGGGCTCGTAGGGGGAATCGTCCAGGCAATTGGGCCGCATGCGCTCGAGCATTGCCGGGCCAACGAGAAACGGCAGGTTGGCATCCATGAGCAGCCGCCCGCCGCCCAGCCGGGCAAGACGGCACACCGCCTCGTTCGTCCAGTCCAGGGCAAGGGTGGACTTGCGGAGCGTGTTGATCAACACAAGGCCCGTGGCATCGAGGCCGCGCTCTATCGCTCTGGCGGCAAACAGGCCGCCGATGGACAGTCCGACGAAAACGGGGCGTGCGGGCGCCACATGTTCGACCAGGGCCACAAGATCGGAAACGATCAGCTCTTCGTCGAGAACCGTGCCTGCGACGTAACCCGTCTCGCCCTGTCCGCGCATGTCGTAGACGAGCGTGCCGAACCCCTCGTCCCGCAGGGCAGGTGCGATCTCGGCCTGCCAGGACGCGGCGTTTCCCGTCAGGGGATTGACGAAGACCAGTGTGGGCTTGCCGTCGCGCGCTTCCGAGTGGTCGAAGACGAGCGACGCCGATCCGTCACGCCTGAGTTCTGCCATGCGCGTTACTCCGTTCTGCGGTTTCTTTGCGGGAAGCCCGGCCGGTCAGCGCACGCCCGGATCATCGAACCATTCGTCGTCGTCACCGCCGGCCCCTGAAGTGGCATCGACATAATCGTCGCTGCCGGCGCTCGCCGTCGACGGTTGCGTCCTCTTTGCGACGCGTTCCAGCCCGCTCTGTGCGGCGCGGCTGCGGGGTTTCAGTTCGAGGGCCTTGCGGTAGTCGGCGGACGCTTCGGCGAGTTTGCCCATGCGTTCGTATGCCTTGCCGCGGTTGACGTAGGTGACCGACCAGGTGGGGCGTCTGTTCGCGGCTTCCGTGAAGCTCTGCGCGGCCTCCTCGAAACGTCCGGTTCTCGCATAGACGACGCCGGCACTGTTGTAGGCAGGGGCGTAACCCGGATCGATCTCGATTGCCTTGGTCGTGTACTGGACCGCCTCGTCGAACTTGCCCTGCTTGCTGAGCAGGATCGCGATGTTGTTGTGGATCTTCGGATTGGTCGGATCGAACGCGAGAGCCCGGTCGTAGGCCTTGCGGGCGGCGTCATATTCCTTGCGCCGCATGTGGGCGATGGCGAGGCTGTGGTATCCGGCCGAATACTCGGGATTGATCTGCAGCGCCTTGCGGAAACTGGCGATCGCGCGTTTCGTCGCGCCGGCCTTGAGAAACACCGTGCCCCGGTTGCGGTAGGCTTCGTAATAGTCCGGCTTGAGTTTCACCGCGCGGTCGAAGTCAGCGAGTGCGAGATCGATCCGCTTGCGTTTCAGATGATACCGGCCGCGCGCGTTGTAGTTCGCGGCGTCCTTGGGGTTGTCCGCGATCGCCTTGTCGTATTTCTGCTCGGGATCCTTGTGAAGGCTGACCGTGTTGTCGCCGCCTTTGGCGTCCACCTTGGACGCTTCCTCGAGGCCCAGAGAATTGAGGGTGCGGCAGCCGCCCAGCCCCGCGGCCGCAGCGATCAGAACGACGGCCAACAGTGTACGTATTCTCGAATTGTCCGTGCCGGCCCGATCCGGACCTGTTCTTGCGTGCGCCATTTCCGGCTTGCTCCCGTCCCCCCGGGTTTTTTGGTAATTACGGACGATCGTCATTATAGAACAAGTTTGATTAAATGGCGAGAATGATAAGGGTTTCTCCCGCTATCCTGCCGCGTGGCCGAATCCGGGCAAACAAAAAAGGCCATGTCTCTCAACATGACCTTCCGTTTGTCGTCCAAGCCGAAACCTGAACAGGTCAGCGGCGGCCCTTGCCGGGAACGAGGCCTTCGCGCTGGGCGCGCTTGCGCGCGAGCTTGCGTGCACGACGGATCGCCTCGGCCTTTTCGCGGGCGCGCTTCTCCGACGGCTTTTCGTAGTGATTGCGAAGTTTCATTTCACGGAAAATGCCTTCGCGCTGCATTTTCTTTTTCAGGGCCTTGAGCGCCTGATCGACGTTGTTATCACGTACAAGTACCTGCACGGCAGAGTCCCGTTTCTATCAGTTGCGAACTTTTCCCGGAAAACCGATGCTTCAGGCAGCCAAATGAACAGGGCTGCATACGATGCACGAATTCCCCGCCGGACCGCTGAGCGCCCGACGTTGAGGATTTACTATCAGAAGAACCCGGCCGTGTCCATAGGCGAGGGACGGGTAAATTTCATTCTTTCGCTTTGCCGAGAAAGTTCACGTGGCCCATCTTGCGGCCGTCCCGTGTCTCCGCCTTGCCGTAAAGGTGCAGGCGCGCGTGAGGGTCCGCGGCATGGTCCGGCCATGCGTCGACCTCGTGACCGATCAGGTTCTTCATGCGCACGTCCACCAGTCTGTCGCAACTGCCGAGCGGCCATCCGCAAATCGCACGGATGTGCTGCTCGAATTGCCCGGCCACGCAGGCGTCCTGTGTCCAGTGCCCGGAATTGTGCACGCGCGGGGCGATTTCATTGACCCTTATGGAAGGACCGGTCGCTGCATTTTCCACGAACATCTCGACGCCCATGACGCCGACATAGTCGAGACCGTCGAGAATTTGCCGTGCGATGGATATGGCGTCGCCTTCGACTGACGGGCCAAGACCGGAGGGCACGGTGGAAGTGTCGAGGATGTGATTGGTGTGCACGTTGAGCGCCGGGTCGAAGACTGCCATGTCGCCGTCCAACCCCCGTGCCGCGATGACGGAGATTTCCGCATCGAAGGGAACGAACTCTTCGAGGATCGCCGGGGCAGCCCCGATCGCGCGCCACGCCTCGTCGGCGGACGAAGCCGTCTCGATGCGGGTCTGTCCCTTGCCGTCGTATCCGAAGCGGCGGGTCTTCAGGATCGCGGGCTCGCCCACCTCGACGAGGGCGGCAGGAATGTCCGCCGCACCGTCCACGGCGGCAAAGGCGGCAGTGCCGATGCCCAGCCCGTTGATGAAACGTTTCTCGACGAGACGGTCCTGGGACACGGCTAGCGCTTTTTCGTCGGGATAGACCGGGCATGCCGCCGCTATGGCGCGGACCGATTCGACGGGGACGTTCTCGAACTCGTAGGTGGCGACGTCGATGTCCCGGGCGAAGGCCTGCAGCGCCGCGATGTCGTCATACCCGGCGACCGTGTGCCGTGCGGCCACGTCGAAGGCCGGGCTGTCGGCATCGGGGCAGTACACGTGGCTTTTCAGTCCGAATTCGGCGGCCGCGATCGCGAGCATGCGGCCAAGCTGGCCGCCGCCGAGGATGCCGACGGTCGAACCCGGACGCAGAGGGAAAGCGCGCTCAGGCATCGTCCTGCGGGATCTCCGCCACGGCATTCGTCCGCGCCTCGCGCCACGCATCGAGGCGTCCGGCGAGATCCTCGTCCGCCGTCGCGAGGATTGCGGCGGCGAGCAGGCCGGCGTTCGTCGCCCCGGCCTCGCCAATGGCGAGGGTGCCGACGGGAACGCCCGCCGGCATCTGGACGATGGAGAGAAGACTGTCCTGGCCGCTGAGCGCACGGCTCTTCACGGGCACCCCCAGGACGGGCAGGCTCGTCATGGCCGCGGTCATCCCCGGCAGGTGTGCGGCGCCGCCGGCACCGGCGATGATGACCTTGAGACCGCGTCCGCGGGCTTCGCGGGCGTAGCTGTAGAGCCGGTCCGGTGTGCGGTGGGCGGACACGATCCTGGTCTCGTAGGGCACCTGAAGGTCGTCGAGTGTCTCGGCGGCATGTTTCATGGTCGGCCAGTCGGACTGGCTGCCCATTATGATGCCGACCAGAACCTGGTTTTCGTCCATGGAAGTACGTGCTCCGGCGTGAGGCCCGCGGAAAGTGGCGGCCGGCGCCCGCTCCCGCAAAGCGGCGGATTATAGGCACTGGCATCTTCAAGGCAAGCATAGCCGAACAGGGCGACGGAGCGGCGCGAATCAGTCAGAATGCGGCCACTTTCGGCCCGGCAGTCCAGTTGCCGGGCGGGGGCGGGGATTCCGGGGGGCCACGATGGCGCCATTCAAGCAGATTCTGTCTGAAACAAGCGAAGTCACGGGCGAGCATGCGCCTGCGTATCCGCGGCACAGGCCGTCGGTTCGCCTGCGCGACATTCCCGAACAGGATCTCACGCCCCAGGTGAAGACGGTGCTGGATACCCTGATCGAGGAAGTGAACCGGCTGCGCGACGATCTCGAACAGAGCCGGCGCCGGATGGAAGAGCTCGAGAAAAGTGCCGACGAGGATCCGCTCGTCGGTGTCCTGAACCGCCGGGCCTTTCATCGGGAGCTTTCGCGCGCGCTCGCCCACTGCCGCAGATACGGCGTGACGGCCAGCCTGCTGTTTTTCGATCTCGACGGCTTCAAGCAGGTCAATGACCGTTTCGGCCACGGCGCGGGCGACAAGGTGCTGCGCGAGGTCGGTGCGGTGCTCAGGCGCAACGTGCGGGACTCCGACCTTGTCGGGCGACTGGGTGGCGATGAATTCGCGGTCGTCCTGCTCTATGCCGGCGAGGACGTCTCCGCAGACAAGGCGGAGCGTCTTTGCGAGGAACTCGCGGCGACGCCGATCGTCGTGGGGGGAGACCGGGTTTCGGTCGGCAGTTCCGTGGGCGTGACGTCGTTTCGTCCCGACGACACCGCGGAAACCGTGCTCGCCCGCGCGGACAAGAACATGTACGGGCGCAAGGCCTCGCGCGCTTCCGGCGACCCTAGGCGATAATGTCAGGCAGCAGCAGGTCCTCGATTCGCGCGATCTCGTCCTTGAGATGCAGCTTGCGCTTCTTGAGCCGCGTGAGCTGCAGCTGATCCGCGACCCCCGAGTCCTCGAGGCTCGTAATCGCGTTGTCCAGATCGCGATGCTGGAGCCTGAGATCGGCCAGCTGCTCAACCAGTTCGTGTTCTTCGGTCTCCGTCATGCCTCACATCGCTTCCCGTGAAACAGCATCGGAATGCCATTATCCGTCCAGTCGGCGGAAAAGACCAGCAGCGGTTTTGCCGTCGACAAGACGTTACATATGCGTCACACTTCACGGGTTACCCATGATAGCCAAAGGAGGGTACGCAATGGCGATGGAGACGAATATCTCGGAGTTGGCAGAGCAGCATCGGAATCTTGAAGCGGCGATCGACGAAGAACTGATGCGGCCTCATGCGGACACAATCAGAGTCTCCAAGTTGAAAAAGCAGAAACTCCTTGTAAAGGAACAGCTGAACAAACTCGAAGCGCTCAATTAGCAAGGCGCAGTGCTGCCGGACCCTTCGCCGATGACCGGCAAGGAATCAGGTCTGGCGCAAAATCAGTAGCTTACGGGACGGCGCGGCGGCCAAACCCGTTGCGACCGTCCCCATACACCCCGGATCGTCATTCGGTTGCAGCCGTCAGTTTGGCCTGGAACCACGCAACCCCCTGTTCGTGCCGGGGGCTCAGGGGCCCGGGCGTGTAGCCGCCGGTCCTGTAATTCGCGTGGGTCGCGATGCAAATCTCGAAATCCTCCCGGATGACGGCGAGATTGCGCTCGATCGTCTCCCGGCGGGCATCGGCCGCGGCGGGTGACGAATCGGCGAAATAGAAGGTGTAGAAGAGTTCCGTCCGGTTCTCGTCGATCGGGTTGATGCGGGAGGTATTCATCCCTCCATCGAAAAGGGACAGGGTCCAGTTGGGCCACATCCAGTACCACCTGCCCGTGTAGAACAGCCCGTCCCTGGGGCTGGCGGTCATGCGCACGAGGTTGTCGGCGGCTTCGGTGCGGAACGTCTCGAAGTCGATGGATTCGAAAAAGCCCGGATGTATCCCCGGGATGTGATAGCCCTCGACGAAATTGTCCGTGTAGATCTTCCAGTTCGCGTCGAAGACGAGATGCGCCCGGTCGGTGGCGGCATAGGTTTCGACAGGCGTGTACGCGAGTTCGCCGACGGTCGCTCCCAGTTGCTCCACGAGGCTTTCGTGCGGATCCACGGCGACGAACACGAGGCCGCGCCAGGTGTCGACCGAGACTTCCTCCAGAGGCCATTCGGTGGTGTCGAACCCGGCCTCTTCGCCGAACCAGGGGGCCTGTCGCAATGTCCCGTCGAGATCGTAGACCCAGTTGTGATAGGGGCAGCGCAGGACGTTGCAGCGTCCCACGCCCTCTTCCAGGATGCGCGCGCCGCGATGGCGACAGACATTGCGGAATGCCCGGAGCCTGCCGTCGCGCCCGCGCACGGCCATGAGCTTCATGCCGGCGACTTCGATTGCCGAATAGTCGCCCGCCCCGTCCAGATCCGACTCGGGACCCAGAAGCTGCCACGTGGTGGCGAAGATGCGTTCGCGTTCGTGGAGGAAGCCTTCGGCGTCGACGTAACGTTCCGGCGCCAGGTTTCGCATCAGACGGGACAAGACGCTACTGGATGAGCTGTTTCTTGATCTGCGGAATTTCGGACAGGACGGCGAAGAACGTGGCCGCATCGAAGGGCTTCGTCATGTAACCGTCCGCGCCGGCCGCTTCCGCTTTCCTGCGGTCGGTCTCCTGGTCCGAAGCCGAGAACATGATGACCGGCACGCTGGCGAACTCGGGATGGTCGCGGAGCTCCCGGAGCAGGCGGAAACCGTCCATTTTCGGCATGTTCACGTCGAGCAGCAGGAGAAACCGGTTCGCGTCGTGGCCCATCTCGCGCAGTTCATCGAGTGTATTGAGAAGGTTTTCGGGTTTTTTCTCGGAAACGAAGCGGTTTATGATTCCGTTCTTCCGGACCTGACGCCGGGTCAGGAAGATCTCGTCGATATCGTCATCAACCATGATCAACGTTGTTTCGCCACCGGCATCGGTCTGTGTATTCATTGTGAACGGCCGCATCCTGTTCAAGACTCCGGAGCGGATACTAACACAGCGAACATGAACCGAACCTTTATCCCCATGCGACTTTTGGTCATGCAACCAAAGGCTGCATGCTGCCGCACTGTCCTGTCCGGTCGGCGGATCAGAGCGCCTCGGCCTGTTCGCGCAGCTTGAACTTCTGGATCTTGCCGGTCGATGTCTTGGGCAGGTCGGTGAAGACGACAGTCCGCGGGCATTTGAAATGCGCCAGCTGCTCGCGGCAGAAAGCAATGATGTCGGCTTCCGTCACGTCGCCTGCATCCTTCTTCAGGGCCACGAACGCACAGGGCGTCTCGCCCCACTTGTCGTCCGACTTCGCGACGACGGCGGCTTCGAGAACGGCGGGATGGCGGTAGAGCGTGTCCTCGACCTCGATCGAGGAAATGTTCTCGCCGCCCGATATGATGATGTCCTTGGAACGGTCCTTGAGCTGGATGTAGCCGTCGGGATGCCAGACGCCGAGGTCGCCGGAATGGAACCAGCCGCCGGCAAAGCATTCCGCGCTCGCGGACGGGTTCTTGAGATAGCCCTTCATCACGACGTTGCCCCTGAACATGACCTCGCCGATGGTCTCGCCGTCGCGGGGCACTTCGTCCATGGTCTCGGGATCGCGCACCGACAGGCCCTCGAGCACCGGATAGTTGACGCCCTGGCGCGCCTTGACTGCGGCTTTTTCCTCCGAAGGCAGCGCGTTCCATTCCTCGTGCCAGGCGTTGACGACCGCCGGCCCGTAGGTCTCGGTGAGGCCGTAGACATGGATCACCTCGAAGCCGGCGTCGTCCATCGCCTTGAGCGTCGCCGCGGGAGGCGGCGCGGCCGCGGTGAAGAAGTTGACGCGTTCGGTGAGATCCTTCTTCTCGTCCTGTCCGGCGTTGACCAGCATGCCCATGACAATGGGCGCGCCGCACATGTGCGTGACGCCATGCCTGGCGCAGGCCTCGAAGATGCGGCTGGCCTCGACGCGCCGAAGACAGACATGGGTGCCTGCCACGACGCTCAGCGACCATGTGAAGCACCAGCCGTTGCAGTGGAACATGGGCAGCGTCCACAGGTAGACGGGATGCTGCTTCATCGAGGCGGTGACGACGTTCCCCATGGCCAGGAGATAGGCGCCGCGGTGGTGATAGACGACGCCCTTGGGGTTGCCAGTCGTGCCGGACGTGTAGTTGAGGGTGATCGCGTCCCATTCGTCGGCCGGCAGCGCCCAGGCGTAGGTCTCGTCGCCCTGCGCGATGAACGCCTCGTAACCGATGGACCCGATGCGCCGTGCGTCCGGGAACTCTGCGTCGTCAATGTCGATGACGTACGGGTCGCACCGGGCGAGACTGACGGCCTCGCGTGCGACGCCGGCGAACTCCGGGTCGACGATGAGTACCTTCGCTTCGCCGTGATCGAGGATGAAGGCGATCGCCGCCGCGTCGAGGCGGATGTTGATGGTGTTGAGCACCGCGCCGGTCATCGGTACGCCGTAGTGGGCTTCGAGCATGGCCGGGACGTTTGGCGCGATGATGGCCACCGTGTCGCCCTTTTTCACGCCGTGGCGGTCCAGCGCGGAGGCGAGCCTGCGGCAGCGGGCATAGAGCTCACGATAGGAATAGGACAGGTCGCCGTGAATGACCGCGGTCTGTTCGGGATAGACCTGCGCGGACCGCTCGAGGAAGGACAGCGGGGAAAGCGGTTGGTGGTTCGCCGGATTGCGGTCCAGGGCATGTTCGTAGGGATGGGTGTGGTCGGTCATGATCTGCTCTCCCCTTCTGGTGCCGGCGCCTGTGCGAGAATGCGCTCTTGCTTCGTTCATCCGATAGTTCAATTTTAACGAACCCGCAACGGCGCTAGTTGAAGGACGCGGTGCGGGAGGGAATGACGGGTCCGCCAACCCAGGTGGCGGCGGGTGCAGGAATGGCGAAAGGCGAGGACGTTTCGATGAGCGGTTACCACGAAGTCTACGAAAGCTGGAAAGCAGATCCGGAAGCGTTCTGGGAAGGCGTTGCCGGCGAAATCGACTGGATCAAGCCGTGGGACCAGGTTCAGGCGAACGTGGACGGTCTCGACCGCTGGTTCGTCGGGGCGCAGTGCAATACCTGTTTCAACTGCGTCGACCGCCATGTGGATGCCGGACGCGGCGACCAGGCCGCACTGATCTACGACAGCCCCGTCACCGGACAGGTCCGCAGCTATTCCTACAACGAACTGCTCGAAGAGGTCGCGACGTTCGCCGCCGTCCTCCAGGACGCGGGCGTGGAAAAGGGCGATCGCGTGATCGTCTACATGCCGATGGTGCCGGAGGCGGCCATCGCCATGCTTGCCTGTGCGCGCATCGGTGCGGTGCATTCGGTCGTGTTCGGCGGCTTCGCCGCCAAGGAACTGGCGACCCGGATCGACGATGCCAGGCCGAAGGCGATCGTGACCGCATCCTGCGGGATAGAACCGGGCCGCGTCGTCGCCTACAAGCCGCTGCTGGACGAAGCGATCGAGCTGTCCACGAACCGTCCGGACGCGTGTGTCGTTCTCCAGCGGCCGATGGAGAAGGCGACGCTGGTCGCTGGCCGGGACCGCGACTGGACCGAGGCCGTGGAGGCGGCAAAGGCCGCAGGCCGGCGGGCGGAATGCGTCACCGTGGACGCCACCGACCCGCTCTACATCCTCTATACGTCCGGGACGACCGGTCAGCCCAAGGGGGTCGTGCGCGACAATGGCGGCCATATGGTCGCCCTGAAGTGGACGATGAAGAACATCTACGGCATCGAGCCGGGTGAAGTGTACTGGGCGGCGTCTGACGTGGGCTGGGTCGTCGGCCACTCCTACATCGTCTATGCGCCGCTACTGCACGGCTGCACGACCATCCTTTTCGAGGGCAAGCCGGTGGGCACGCCCGACGCGGGAACCTTCTGGCGGGTGATCGCGGATCATGGTGTCGTCTCGCTATTCACCGCGCCGACGGCCTTTCGCGCGATCAAGAAGGAAGATCCCAAGGGGGAACTGATCGGCAATTACGACCTGTCGAAGTTCCGCACCCTCTTCCTCGCGGGCGAACGTGCGGATCCAGACACGCTGCAATGGGCGGAGGAAAAGCTGGGCGTTCCCGTGATCGATCACTGGTGGCAGACCGAGACCGGATGGTCCATCGCCGCCAATCCGCTCGGCCTCGGCATGCTGCCCGTCAAACACGGTTCGCCGACCGTCCCCATGCCCGGTTACGACGTGCGCGTCCTCGACGAGAACTGCAAGGAAGTCGAGCGCGGCGAAATCGGCGCCATCTCGGTCAAGCTGCCATTGCCGCCGGGATGCCTGCCGACGCTGTGGCAGAATGACGAGCGTTTCCGGGAAAGCTATCTGAAGGAATACCCAGGCTACTACCAGACCGCCGACGCGGGCTTCATGGACGAGGACGGATACCTCTACATCATGGCGCGCACCGACGACATCATCAACGTCGCGGGGCACCGCCTGTCCACCGGCGGCATGGAGGAAGTGCTGGCGAGCCATCCCGACGTCGCCGAATGCGCCGTTGTCGGCATCGCGGACAGCCTCAAGGGTCAGGTTCCGGCCGGGTTCATCGTTCTCAATGCCGGCGTGAACCGCGACCCGGCGGAGATCAGGAAGGAATCCGTGGCGCTGGTGCGCGAGAAGATCGGGCCGGTTGCGGCTTTCAAGCTTGTCATGGACGTGGCGCGGCTGCCGAAGACGCGATCCGGCAAGATCCTGCGCGGCACCATCCGCAAGATTGCCGACGGGGAGGCCTACACCGTTCCGGCGACGATAGACGACCCGGCGATCCTTGACGAAATCACCGATGCCCTCAAGAATGCGGGCGTCGTCGACTAGGGCATCCGGCGGGCGTCCGCGCCGCCCCGTCCCGGTCAGAGACGGCACGAGGACACAGGGGAGTCGGATGTCATGAAGCTTGAAGGCAAGGTCGCCGTCGTGACCGGCGCGGCCCGGGGTATCGGATTCGCGTGTGCCTCCAGGCTGGCGGACGAGGGCGCGCGCGTGGTGCTCGCCGACACGCTCGAAGAGGCGGGCAACCAGGCCGCGGAAACCCTGCGTGAAGACGGCGCCGAAGTGCGGTTCATGACATGCGACGTCACCGAGAAACTCGACGTGCGCAATCTCGTGACCACCACTGCAGACGTCTACGGCCAGATCGACATCCTCGTGAACAATGCGGGGATCAGCCTCGGCGCGGAGTTTCTCGACCTCAAGGAGAGCGATTTCGACCGCGTGCTCGCGGTCAACCTGAAGGGCGCCTTCATGGTCGCCCAGGCCGTCGCGCGGCAGATGGTCAGCCAGGTCGAGGACGGCACCGCGCCGGGGTCCATCATCAACATGTCGAGCGTGAACGCCGTGGTCGCGATCCCGACGCAGGTCGCCTATTGCGTCTCGAAGGGCGGCATCGACCAGTTGACGAAAGTGATGGCGCTTGCGCTTGCGCCTCACGGCATCCGCGTCAATGCGATCGGACCGGGCAGCATCATGACGGACATGCTGTCTTCGGTGAACAGCGATGACGAGGCGAAACGGCGCATGATGTCCCGCACGCCGATCGGCCGTATCGGGCGTCCGGAAGAAATCGCCAGCGTTGCGGCGTTTCTCGCATCCGACGATGCTAGTTACGTGACCGGCCAGACGATTTACGCCGATGGCGGACGACTGCCTCTCAATTATACCGTGCCGGTCGAAGACTAGTTCTCGTTGGAACAAGTACATGAAATATACTTGTCACAATTTTGTGAGATGATGACTCTTTCGTCACGTTTTCGATCGGTTAGCAAATTTTCCTGTTCTGGACTCCGTAAATGTTTGTCCGTTTGTAGAATTTTAACAATTGGACGATGATATTCGCATCCGGGAAACATGATCCGTGTCGGCGGATCCAGTCTCGGGGGCTTTTCATGTCGGATATAGTTCGGTCTTCGCCTGTGTCGCGGGGACTTACCATCAGTGTCGGAACCAAGGTGTTTGCGGTCGTCGGGCTGTGTCTCGCGCTTTTACTTGCCGTTGCGGGAGTCAGTATCTGGCAGATGTCGCGCATCGGCCACGAGATCGAAGCGATAGCGGAACGGGATCTGCCGCTGACGGGCATACTGTCGAAGGTCACGATCCACCAGATGGAACAGTCCATCGCGCTCGAGCGCGCGCTTCGGTCGGCCGGTATACGCGAGGACGCCGATACCGCGCGCAGGTCTTTCGAGGAGGCATTCAAGGCATTCTCGGAAACCGCCGAGCAGGTCGAGACCGAGATAGGGGAAGCCGAACGGATCGCCCACGCCGCGTACGAAGCCGCACCGTCGGAAGATGCACGCAAGGTGTTCCTCAGGATCGAGGAAATGCTGAAAGCGATTCATGCGCAGCACCGGTCGTTCGACAAACACTCGCTGGACGCTTTCGCCCATGCGCGTTCGGGCAACACCGCCGCCGCAATCGAACTGCTTCCCGTGGTCCAGAAGGAAGAGGATCAGCTCAATCGCGCCATGACGGAAATGTTCCTCACCATAGAAGGCTTCACGGAAGATGCCGCCCGGGTTGCGGAGGAACACGAGAAGTTCGCACTGAAGGTTCTGGTCGCACTTTCCCTGGCCGCCGTCTTGCTGGGGCTCGTGCTGTCATGGTGGCTCGTGCGACATTTCATTTCGCGTCCGCTGTCTGAAATCGTGGCCGGCCTGAACGCACTGTCGGGTGACGACATGTCCGTAGATGTCCCGGTCCGCAGCGACGACGAGATCGGTGCCGTCGCCACGGCCTATGCCACGTTCAAGGCCACCCTGAGCAGGACGAAGGAACTCGAGGCTGAACAGCAGGAGCAGGAGCGTCGCGCCGCGGAGGAACGCAAGACGCTTATGCAGGAACTGGCGAACCGCTTCGATGCCTCGGTCGGTGAAATCGTGGCGTCCGTTGCCTCGACGGGGACCGAGCTCAGCTCGGCGGCGGAAACCCTGACCAGGATGTCCGAAGACAACAGCGTCCGGTCCTCGAACGTGGCTTCGGCGTCGGAACAGGCGTCGACCAATCTGAACTCCGTGGCGGCCGCCGCCCAGGAGATGTCGCAGACGGTAGGCGACATCAGCCGGCAGCTCTCGGATACCTCAACCCTCAGCACACGCGCCGTGGAGAACGTGTCGAGCACCAGTTCAAGGATCGAGGAACTGGCCGAGATCGCGGGCAGGATCGGGGAGGTGGTCTCGATGATCTCCGATATCGCCGAGCAGACCAACCTGCTGGCGCTCAACGCCACGATCGAGTCGGCGCGTGCCGGCGAGGCCGGGAAGGGGTTTGCCGTCGTTGCCCACGAGGTCAAGGCGCTCGCCAACCAGACGACCAGGGCCACCGAGGAAATCTCGCGGCAGATCAGGGACGTGCAGGCCGCGACCCGGAACTCGGTCGACTCGATCGGCGAGATCAGGGCCATCGTCAGTCAGTTGAACGAGGCCGCTGTCGCCATTTCCGCCGCGGTGGAGGAACAGGAGGCGACCACGCAGGAGATCGCCCGCAACGTGCAGGAGGCGGCCAGCGGAACCTCTGACGTCACCAGGAACATTTCGGAAGTCAACAAGGCGGCGCAAAACACCGAACACGCGGTCGGAGAGGTCCACACGTCCTCCACCGACCTTTCAAGGCAGGCGGAGACGCTCAAGGTCGAGCTGGACGACTTCCTCGCCGGGATCAGGGCCGGCTGACACCCGCCGCGACCGGAAGACCGGCCCGCGAAGGCCGGCCGGGCGATCGGAGGGCCGCTCAGTCTTCGGACTTGAGCTCCTTGAGCTTCGCGAAGACCGAGTCCGGATCGATCTCTTCGAGTTCGTCCTCTTCCGGTTTCGCAGGCGCTTCGGACTTGCCGAAGACCGTCTCCACGTTGGTGTCTTCGATCTTGGCGGGATCGTCTTCCACGATCGGTTCGGGTTCGGGCGCTACGGCCGGTGCCACCGTTTCCTGGGCCGGCAGCAGGGTGCCGGACTTCGCGGCTTCCTTTTCCGCCTGGCGGCGTTCACGCTCGACACGCGCGGCGGCCTTCTGTACGGCGGCGTCGAGTTCGGTCTGCTTGCAAAGTCCGAGCGTCACCGGGTCGACAGGCTTGATGTTGGCCGAATTCCAGTGCGTGCGTTCGCGGATCGCCTCGATTGTCGGTTTGGTGGTGCCGACCAGCTTCATCACCTGGCTGTCGGTGAGTTCGGGATGGTTGCGAATGAGCCAGGAAATCGCGTCAGGACGGTCCTGGCGCCGCGACACGGGCGTGTAGCGCGGGCCGCGCTTGGTCTTGACTTCGGGAATGTCGACCTTGGGTTCCGCCAGCTTGAGGCGGTAGTCGGAATCCCTCTGCGCCTTTTCCAGTTCGTCGCGCGAGAGCTGACCGGATGTCACCGGGTCGAGCCCCTTGATGCCCTGGGCCACATCACCGTCGGCGATGCCTTTGACCTCGAGTTCGTGCAGTTCGCAGAAGTCGGCGATCTGTTCGAACGTGAGAGACGTATTGTCGACGAGCCACACGGCCGTCGCCTTGGGCATGAGCGGTGTTCTGGACATGGATTTAACCTCCGGGATCCGCCGCGATCCTCGGCGCCGCAGATCCAACAAACCAACCATCAATGAAAGGAAAGCTGGCCCCTATATAGGCGGATTCCGCGCGAATGAAAACGATCTTTTGACGGCAGGCGGGCGAAGTGCGTGCCGTCAGGCGACTTCAAGGACAATTTTCCCGATATGCTTGCCGGACTCCATGAGCTCATGGGCCTTGGCTGCGTCTTCGAGCGGGAAAGACGCGTGGATGACAGGTGCGATTTCGCCGCGTGCAAGCAAAGGCCAGACCTTTTCTTCCAGGGACCTGGCGATCGCGGCCTTTTCCTCGGCGGTGCGGATGCGCAGCGTTGAGCCGGTGAGCACGAGCCGCTTGATCATCAGCATGGTGAAGTTGACTTCCGCGATCGGGCCATTGAGGAACGCGATCTGGACGATGCGCCCCTGGTCTGCCGCCGCGGCGATGTTGCGCTCGATATAGTCGCCGCCCACCATGTCGAGAATGAGGTTCACGCCCTTGCGTCCGGTCAGGTCCTTGACGACGGTGACGAAGTCTTCCTCATTGTAGTTTATTGCGCGCTCCGCGCCGAGTTTCTCGCAGACCTCGCATTTCTCGGCACTGCCGGCCGTGGCGAAGACCCGGGCGCCGAACCTGGAGGCGAGCATGATCGCCGTGGTGCCGATCCCGCTCGATCCGCCATGGACGAGGAAGGTCTCGCCGGACTTCAGTCCGCCGCGGTCGAAGACATTGGTCCACACGGTGAAGAAGGTTTCGGGAAGACAGGCGGCCTGCGTCATGTCCATGCCGTCCGGCACGGGGAGGGTGGACCCTTCGTCGGCCAGGCAGTACTCGGCATAACCGCCGCCATGGACGAGCGCGCAGACAGGATCGCCGACATTGAACCGTCCCTGCGTTTCACGACCGACCGCGGCAACGGTGCCGGCGACCTCGAGGCCGGGCAGAGGCGATGCGTCCTTCGGCGCGGGGTAGGCGCCCTGGCGTTGCAGGACGTCCGGGCGGTTGACGCCGGCCGCGGCGACCTTGATCAGAAGTTCGCCCGGTCCCGGATAGGGGGTGCGTTCGCTGACCGGTTGCAGCACTTCGGGACGGCCCGGTGACGTGATGGAGATCGCCCGCATTTTTTCCGGCAGTTGTGTGTTCATAATTCGAAAGAACCCGAATAATCTTGGCAAGTGGAACCCGCCTGCCGGTGTAGAGGACAGTTCGCCGGCACGCAAGGGTCCGGATGGGCCGGCGACAACAGGCTGGCGACGAGGAGACCGCAGGATGATTGCAGAAGACGACGACCGCCCCGTGCGCCGGGCGGGATTCGCCCTGGGTGAAGACCTGACCGAACTTTCGATCGAGGAACTCGAATCACGAATCGACGTTCTCGAGGAGGAAATTTCCAGGTTCAGGCAGTCGATTGAAGACAAGAAACAGTCGAAACAGGCCGCAGACTCGTTTTTCCGCAGTTAATTTTCCGGAAAGTCGCCGCATTCGCAGGCGTTAAAAAATGCTTTCCGGTCAAATGCTTGATTCTCTCTATGGAACATTTGCCGGACTCGGGAAACGTTTTATTTGCAAATGCAGGGGAGTCGTTAACCATTTGTTAGGACATTTTTATGTATCTTAACCATGCGTAATCCAGTTCTCTGGATTCTGAGTGGCTCCTGTCCACTCTGTTTGACGCCTCCCTGTTAAACTTCGGAGCCGCGCCCCCCGCGGCTCCTTTTTTCTTTTGGGGAGGTGTTCCGGTCCAGCCCGCCCCTTTGCGTTAATCCTATCTGTAAATCTTTAACCTCTCCGGGTTGGGACGGGCGAAGCCTGTGCTAGATTGCGCCCCGTCGGGCATTGTCGGCACTGGCCGGCTGTGCCAGACTTGCGCGCATGGCAACAGTTGCCACGGTTAGTAAGAATTCAGTCGTGTTGGGAGTGGGTACGATATGATGAAGTCCACGATGGGCGGTGGCGGCCGCGGCAACGAAGTGACAGTGGATTTCGGCGAGAAGTTCGCGGCATCGGACCTGTTCAACAAGGTGTTTCGCGAGGGCATGTCTCTCGTGGAGGAAACCGCGTCCTATCTCGACGGGCCGGGGCGCAACGAATCCCGCAGGCTGGACCGTCCCGCATCCCTCGCCTATGCGACGGAAAGCATGAGGCTGACGACGCGGCTGATGCAGCTTGCGTCCTGGCTGCTCCTCCAGCGCGCTGTGAAAGACGGCGAAATGTCGGTCGAAGAGGCGCGCAACGAGAAGTTCAAGATCAATCTCGCCGAACTCGGGAAGACCACGAACCCGGATCAGGAACCGCAGGCCCTGCCGGACTCGCTGGTGGAACTGATCGACCGCAGCCTCAGGCTGCACGACCGCATCATGCGTCTCGACAGCATGCTGCATTCGCGCGAAGACGAACCGAGGTCGCACGCGCAAAACCCCGTCTCCGACCAGATTACGCAGCTTCGCGCCGCATTCGGCCCGTCAGGCGACGAAGGCTGACGGTCGCCCGCGGGCGTCGGCCCCGACGTCCTTCTGCGCCTTCACGAGCGAGAGCGCTCTCTTTTCCAGGTTAAATACTGATGACAGGGTGTCCGCGGCGATGGCCAGCGGAATTCGCCGGCGCGCGACGCGCCAGACGACAACGGCCGGCGCACGGGGTGCGCCAACCGCGAGATTTTCTGAACGGGAGTGTCGTCGTCGCCTGGAGAACCGGGCGCCGGAAGGAAGGCCTTAGCCGAGGAAGCCTTCGTACTTCTTCTTGAACCGGCTGACACGTCCGCCACGGTCGACGAGGTGCTGGCCGCCACCGGTCCATGCCGGATGGGTGCTCGGATCGATGTCGAGCGTCAGCGTGTCGCCTTCCGAACCGTAGGTGGACCGGGTCTCGAAGGTGGTGCCGTCGGTGAGGGCGACCGTGATCGTGTGGTAGTCGGGATGAATATCGTTTTTCATTGGAGTCTCCCCCGTCCGGCGGCCGGGCCGCGATGACGGTCGTACTGCTGATCTCTGGCTGGCGGCACGATATACATGAGCGATGGCCGGATGGCAAGAGCGCGACACCGGTCTGGCCGTGCGTCAAAAAGGTGCTTGGACGATGAAGGCAAATCGCTACATTGGCCGCCGGATCGCGGGAGCCCGCACATTGACCGGAAACGACAGGAGACGGGGTTGAGCACGACGCGGCCACCTGAGGAAACCGCACGGCGGAACGGGCCCGGCAGTTCCGAGCGGACCCGCAGCCGTGACCTGCGGCCGCTTGCGCGTCTTCTGCCCTTCGTCCTGCGTTACCGGGCCAAGCTGGTCTGTGCGGCGGTCGCCCTGCTGGCGGCCTCCGCGGCGACGCTCGCCATACCGCTGGCGGTCAGGCGCATGATCGACTACGGGTTCTCGGGCGAGAACACGCAATTCGTCGACCAGTACTTCGCCATGATGATCCTCGTCGGTCTCGTTCTCGCGCTGGGAAGCGCGGCACGGTTCTATTACGTGAGCTGGATCGGGGAACGGGTGGTCGCGGACCTCAGGACCGCCGTCTTCGGACACCTGATGGGCCTGAGCCCGGCCTTCTACGAAACCTCCAGAACGGGCGAGATTCTCTCCCGGCTGACCGCCGACACCACACAGATCAAGGCGGCCTTCGGGGCCAGTGCCTCGATCGCCCTGCGCAACCTGGTCCTGCTCGCCGGCGCCATGATCATGATGGTGGTCACCAGCGCGACGCTCAGCGGCCTCGTGTTGCTGGCCATCCCGGCGATCGTGCTGCCGCTCGTCCTGTTCGGACGATGGGTCAGGCGGCTTTCCCGGTCCGCGCAGGATACGCTGGCGGACAGCTCGGCCTTCGCCGGGGAAAAGATCGGCGCCATTCAGACCGTGCAGGCTTTCGGACGCGAGATCTACAATTCGGGCCTGTTCTCCGATGCGGTCGAGGTGTCGTTCGACGCGGCGCGGCGGCGCACGCTGGCCC
Organism: Hyphomicrobiales bacterium; assembly: GCA_965227875.1. Classification (GTDB taxonomy): domain Bacteria; phylum Pseudomonadota; class Alphaproteobacteria; order Rhizobiales; family JAJFHC01. The sequence continues at coordinate 1,069,146 of OZ245783.1, read as the reverse complement.
GCGCCGTGCTCACCGGGTGCATCATCTTCATCTCCGTAGGCAGTATCGTCGGCGTGCTCTGGTACGGGGCCCAGGACGTGCTGGCCGGGCGCATGACGGGCGGCGCGCTGGGCCAGTTCGTTCTCTACGCGGCCTTCGCGGCCGGCGCCCTCGGGGCGCTCAGCCAGGTCTGGGGCGAAGTGCAGGCGGCGGCCGGCGCTGCCGAACGGCTTTCCGAACTGCTCGATATCGAGCCGGAGATCACCGTGCCGAACGATCCGGTGCCGGTCCCCGATCCCGTTGAAGGCCGCATCTCGTTCCGCAATGTCGGCTTCGCCTATCCTGCGCGTCCCGCGGATGAGGTCCTGAAGGACGTATCGTTCGACGTGGCGCCGGGAGAAACGGTCGCCATTGTCGGGCCTTCAGGCGCGGGCAAGAGCACGCTCTTCAGCCTGCTGCTCAGGTTCTTCGACGTCACCTCGGGCACCGTGTCGCTGGACGGCATCGCGCTTGACCGGATGGATCCGGCAGCTGTCCGGCGGCAGCTGGCCTTCGTACCGCAGGACAGCGTGATCTTCGCGGCCTCGGCGCTCGACAACATCCGATACGGCGTGCCTGACGCCGACAGGGAAGCCGTCCGGGCCGCGGCAAGAGCGGCGCTTGCGGACGAGTTCATCGCCGCGATGCCGGACCAGTACGACACGCTCTTCGGCGAGCGCGGGGTCACACTCTCGGGCGGCCAGCGCCAGAGGATCGCGATCGCGCGGGCGCTCCTGCGGGATGCGCCGGTCCTGCTGCTCGACGAGGCGACGAGCGCACTCGATGCCGAAAGCGAAGCCAAGGTGCAGACGGCTCTCGAGCGCCTCATGGAAGGCCGCACCACGCTGGTGATCGCGCATCGGCTTGCGACCGTGGTCAATGCGGACCGGATTATCGTCCTGGATGGCGGGCGTATCGTCGCCCAGGGCCGCCACGACGAGCTCATGGCCGGCGACGGGGTCTACTCGCGGCTTGCCCGGCTTCAATTCCAGGGGAACGGGGGACGTTCCGAACTGAAGGGGGCCGCGCAATAGGACTGCGCGGACACCAGTCAACACCATATCGACAGGAGGTTTCATGTCACGGCGGAAGACAATCGCGGCCTGGGGCGCGGGCATTCTTGCATTGCTGATCAGCGTTGCAATCGTCCGGACCATGTCCGCGGCCGGCCAGTTCACCACCATCCGTCCCCTGGGCGTCAGCGAGTGCGAGACGCTCGTGAACATCGTCGGCGCGGAAGACGCCGTCGCAGCCAGCGTGCCGGGACTGGCTTTCGTCTCGTCGCTCGACAGGAACGCCGTGATGAGCGGGCGCGGCGATGTGCGCGGCGAAATCTACGCCATCGACATGACGCTGCCCCGTTCGAGCCTCGCCTTCAAGCCGGCGACGGGCGGCATGCCGGCGGATTTCCGGCCGCACGGGATCGCCCATTACAAAGCCGACGACGGCAATGACCGGGTGTTCGTCATCAACCATCCGTCGGACGGCCGGCACACGGTCGAGATCTACCGTGTCGAGGGGATGGGCCTGCGGCACGAAGAAACCGTCGACGTGACGGCGGCGGGGTCGCCCAACGACCTCGTGGCCGTCGGGCCGCGCCAGTTCTATGTGACGGACGACGGTGGAGGCAGCGCGTTCTCCCGCTTCGTGGACTTCGCGGTGCAGCGCACGGGCGGCGGTGTCCATTATTACGACGGCAGCGGGCTTTCCCGGGTCGCGGACGGTTTCGTCATGGCGAACGGGATTGCGCTCGGCCCGGACGGAAGCGACGTCTATGTGGCGGACACGCTCGGGCGCACCCTGAAGTTCTACTCGCGCGACACGACCACCGGCGCCTTGACGCCGACCGGGAGCGTCTTCGTCGGCACCGGCCTCGACAACATCACCGTCGACAGCGACGGCGCCCTGTGGATCGGCGCGCATCCCAAGATCATGGATCTGGCGCAGTACCTTTCGGGATCCGATTCTCCCTCGCCGAGCCAGGTGATCCGGGCGGTGCCGAGCAAGACGGCGGCAGGGGGCGAGATGCGCACGCTTCTGCTCGATCTGGGCACGACGCTGTCAGGCTCGAGCGTGGCCCTGCGTATGGACGAGGACTACCTGGTCGGGTCGATCCTGGACGCGCGCATGCTGCTCTGCAAGGTTCCGCAGAACAGCGCAGGGTAAGGTCCCGGGCCTGTGCGGCAGGCGGTGTCCGGTAGGGATCAGCGTTCGGTCAGCTTGAGCTCGATGCGGCGGTTGCGACGGTTCGCTTCCTCGCTGCCGGAGGTGTCGATGGGCTGGAACTCGCCGAAGCCGGCCGCCATGAGACGGTTGGGCTGGACCCCCTTGGAGACAAGATAGCGGACCACCGAGATCGCGCGTGCGGTCGACAGTTCCCAGTTCGAGGGGAACTCGAACGTGTTGATCGGGATGGAGTCCGTATGCCCGTCGATCCGCAGCACCCAATTGATCTCGTCGGGGATTTCCGCGGAAATCTGGTTGATCGCCACGGCGAGCTTGTCCAGTTCCGCCTTGCCGACATTGCTGATATCCGCCTGCGCCTTGTCGAAGAATACCTCCGACTGGAAGACGAACCGGTCGCCGACGACACGGATGTCGGAGCGGCTGCTGAGGATCTCGCGCAGGCGGCCGAAGAACTCGGAGCGGAACTTGGTGAGCTGCTGCACCTTGCGCGCCAGGGCCGCGTTGAGACGCTTGCCGAGATCGACGATCTGGGCCTTGGACTGCCGGTCGCGGGCTTCCGCGGCGTCGAGGGCTTCCTGGATGGACGCAAGCTGGCGGCGCAGGGCGGCGATCTGCTGGTTGAGAAGCTCGACCTGGGCGAGGGCCTCGGATCTCAGGTTCTTTTCCTCTTCCAGGTCGCTCGTAAGCGACGAGATCTGGCTGGTTGCGTTCTCGGCGGCGGCATCCTTGTCGGTGACTAGCGACAGCAGCCGGGCGTTCTCCCCTTCCGCCGCCGCGAGGTCGTCACTGAGGGCGGACAGGGTGGCTTCCAGGTTCAGCTTCGCAGCCTTCTCGAGCGCGAGCAGTTCCGTCAGTTCGGCGACCTGGGAGCGCAGTTTCGAAAGCGCTGAATCGCGGCCGGAAATTTCCTGGGCGAGGAAGAACTGGGCGATCATGAAGACGGACAGCAGGAAGATGATGACCAGCAGCAGGGTCGCCATCGCGTCGACGAAGCCCGGCCAGTAGTCCGAACTTGCTGCGCGTCTTCTGCGTGTTGCGGCAACCATGGTCTACCCGTCCTCGTCAGGAGGTCTTCGTGGTGCGGCGCGACGTCGTCGAGGATGCCAGCTTGTCCAGGACTTCCTTGATGTCGGACTGCTGGTCGGCCTGTGACTGGGCCCATTCGCGAACGACCTTCTGCTCCTCGCGCATCTGGCGCACGAGCTCGTGCACCGCGTCGGCGAGCTGGCCGATGGCCTCCTCGGTCTCGTCGCTGCCGCCGCCTTCGCTGCTGACCAGCGCCTGCTGCTGAAGGGTCGAGTTGATCTGCGCCAGGCTGTCGTTCATTTCGCGAAGGTCGAGGCGGAGATAGGCCGGCACGCCGTTTTCCTGGCTGTCGCCGCCTTCGAGGTCGGTGACGGTGGACAGCCAGTCCTCGAGATCGTTGTAGAACCGGTTCTGCGCCTGGGAGGCCTGGAGATCGAGGAAGCCGAGAACGAGGGAGCCGGCGAGACCGAAGAGCGAGGACGAGAACGCCGTTCCCATGCCCTGAAGCGGTGCCTCGAGACCGGACTTGAGTTCCTCGAAGATGAGGCCGCTTTCGCTCTGCCCCACATCGAGGGACCGGATCGTGTTCCCGACGGAACTGACCGTGTCAAGAAGGCCCCAGAACGTGCCGAGCAGCCCCAGGAAGATCAGCAGGCCGATGAGGTAACGCGATATGTCGCGGGCTTCGTCGAGGCGCAGGCCGATCGAATCGAGCAGGGACCGCATGGACTGGGTGGTGAGCACCATGCGCCCGCGCCGGTCGCGCAGCATCGCCGCCATGGGGGCCAGCAGGACGGGGTTGTAGATGATCTCGAGGCCCGGATCGCCGATCCTGAAACTGTTGACCCAGTTCACTTCCGGGTAGAGGCGCCGGACCTGAAGCCCGGCATAGATGATACCGAGAAGCAGCACCGCGACGATCAGGCCGTTCAGCCCCGGGTTGGCCATGAACGCGGACTTGATGTGCGGGAACAGGATTGCCGCGATAAACGCGACGAGGATCAGGAAAATGCCCATGCGGATCAGATAGACCCGTGGCGACACGAGTATTCGTGGTTGAGCTTCGCTATCCATTAATGTCAGTCCACCTGCCGCATACAAACATTTCGCAAAGATAACCGATTGCGACACAGACACCAGTGTCTTGTCGCGATATTCGTGCCAAACCCCTCGTCCGGCGGCAAATATTCCCGCCGTGTTGTCGCGGCGCTACGCACTCGCGGTCCCGGCGGGCGGTCATCGGGTGATTCGCGTCAGCTTGTGGCCTGGCGGATCTGCTTGTACAGCACCGGATGAAGCGCGTCGTTCGCCGCGATGACCTCGCCGGTCGAGAGCATGTTGTACTTGTTGTCGAGATCGGTGACCATGCCGCCCGCCTCGCGGATGAGGAGGATGCCCGCGGCCATGTCCCAGGCATTGAGCCCGCGTTCCCAGAAGGCGTCGAAGCGCCCGGCGGCGACCCACGCGAGGTCGAGGGCGGCCGCGCCGGTCCGCCGGATGCCTGCCACCCGGGCCTGAACCGCGCTCAGTTCGCGCAGGAATTTCCCGTGATCGCCGCGTCCGGCATGGGGAATCCCGCAGCACACGACAGCATCGTCGAGGGTGCTGCGGCCGGCGACGCGCAGGCGCTTGTCGTTGAGATAGGCCCCGGCGCCCCTTTCGGCGACGAACAGTTCGTCGGATACCGGGTTGTAGATCACGCCCGCCACGAGTTCGCCGTCGCGCTGAAGGGCGACGGAGATCACGAAGAGCGGTATCCCGTGCATGAAGTTGGTCGTGCCGTCGATCGGATCGATGATCCAGCAGTGGGTCTTGTCGCGGCCCTCGACCCGGCCGCTTTCCTCCATCAGGAAGCTGTATCCGGGTCGCGCGCGGGCGAGTTCCTCGTGCAGAATTTCTTCGACGCGGCGGTCGGCGGCGGTGACGAAATCCCCTGGTCCCTTGCGGGACACCTGGAGGTTCTCGACTTCACCGAAATCGCGGCTGAGGACACGGGCCGCCTTGCGGGTGGCCTGGACCATGACGTTGAGAAGTGCGGAGCGGGCCATGCTGATCAGTCGGCGCGGCGGACGTAGGTGGTTTCGTTGGTGTCGACCACGATGCGTTCGCCGGTGGAGATGAACGGCGGCACCATGACGCGCAGGCCGTTCTCCAGCGTAGCCGGCTTGTAGGAGGAGGCGGCCGTCTGTCCCTTGACGGTGGGCTCGGTCTCCGTGATCTCGAGGGTCACCTGCTCCGGCAGGGCGATGCCGAGCGGTTTGCCCTCGTGGCTTTCCACGGTCACCATCATGCCGTCCTGGAGAAACGCCGCGCGTTCGCCGACGAAATCGGACGCCAGGGAAATCTGCTCGTAGGATTCGGTATCCATGAAGGTCAGCATGTCGCCGTCCGCATAGAGGTACTGGTATTCCTTCTGCTCGAGACGGACCCGTTCGACGGTCTCGGAGGACCGGAACCTTTCGTTGAGCTTGCTGCCGTCGACAAGGTTCTTGAGTTCGACCTGGGCGAAGGCGCCGCCCTTGCCGGGTTTGACGTGTTGCGTCTTGACCGCCACCCACAGATGATCCTTGTGCTGGATCACATTGCCGGGCCTGATCTCGTTGCCGTTGATCTTCATGAATTACCTTCGGATGTCGTGTAGTCGTCGGCCTGGGCCGAAAATCGCGCGGACATTATCAACTCTGTCCGGGCCTTGCACGTTCTTTCGCCGCTTACTTGCCGGCTTTCAGGGCTTGTTTCCCGCCGCTTCCCGCTCGGCCTTCCTGCGCTGTCGCCAGGCTTCGGCACGGCGTTCGGCTTCCTTGCGCTCGGCCTCGTTGAGGCGTTCGATGTACTTGCGGCTGTCGGGCGACGACTTGCCGGCCGCGGCGGCGAGCAGGAGCCATTTCGCCGCCTCGATCGGGTCGCTCTTCACGCCGATGCCGTTGTCGTGGAGATAGGCCATGTGCCCCTGGGCGAAGGGATCGCCCCTGTCCGCCGCCTTGCGGATCCATTTGGCGCCGATCTCCGGGTTCTTCTGCACGCCTTCGCCGCGGATCACCATGAAGCCGTAGTCGACCTGGGCGATGGGATAGTTCTTGACGGCCGACTTGCCGATCAGGGCGGCGGCCTTGATCGGATCCTTCTCGACGCCGAGACCCTGCACGTAGAGCCTGCCGAGCGCGTAGAGCGCCTCGGCATTGCCCTTGTCCGCTGCGCGGGAGAACCAGTGGGCGGCCTTTTTCCACTCCGCCTCGCGGCCGGCGGGGCCCATGTAGATGAGGCCGAGATTGTAAAAGGCCCCGATGTGGCCCGAGCCCGCCGCCTTCTCGAAATACTCGATCGCCTTGTCGAAGTCCCGTGCGATGACCTGGCCATCGACATAGAGCCGCGCGATGCTGAATTGGGCTTCAGGGTGGCCCGCGTCGGCCGCCCTGCGCATCCAGCGGATGCCGAGGTCTATGTCCCGGGTGGTGCCGCGGCCTTCCATGTAGAGCGCGCCCAGCATGGCCTGTGCCCGGGTGTCGCCCCGGTTCGCCGCCGCGACCGCTTCGGCGAAGGCCCTGGCGAAATCGTTGCGGTTGAAGGCCTCGAAGGCTTCGGGATAGCCCGCGTGCGAGGTGCTGGCGAAAAGTCCGAGCCCTGCGGCGAGAAGTGCGGCCCGAAGGAAAGGGGTGCGCACCTTCATCCGTTTGCATCCGCGTGACGGCCGGTTTCGAGGCACTCGGCGACGCCTGCGACCTTTTCGGCCATCTCGCCGGCCAAGCCGCCGGTCAGGGACAGGGCGACGAATTCGACGCCGCCCTTCACGAGGTCGCCGGCCTCCGCGGCACTGTCGACCTCGGCCACCGCCGGCACGGTCATGACCTGCGCCCACCACAGGGCGTGTTCGCGTTCCGGGGCCGGGAAGTAGACATAGTCCGCATTTCGCTCCGCAGCCGTCATCGCGTCATGCCGCGATCCGCCGAACTCGTAGCCGACGATCCCGTCCGCCCCGATAAGGCGACGGGCCGCGGCGGCCTCCTTCGGCGTGCCGACGACGTGGACCCCGTCGAGATGCCGGCTGGAGGCGGTTTCCGGATCGGTGCCCAGCACGGCGATGTCGCGGGCCTGGGCGCGTTCGGCCACCGCGCGGGCGGCCTCGTCGGGCATGTCGGGTCCAAGGAGAACGCACGCGACATCCCCGGCGTCGAACAGCCGGTCGAGGCCGTCGGCATCCAGCGCCGCCGCCGCGTCTCCGTTCAGCCGGAGGTAAAGTCTGGTGTCTGGTCGACTCATGTCCGTATGCCGCCGGCTCGATGTTTCCGCGCCCCTCAACCTACGCAGAATTGCGGCGGATGAAGGGCGCCGGAAGGGGTGCCGGATCCGGGGTCACGCGGCCTTTTCGAGTTCCTGCGACCAGCCGCCGGTGGTTGCCAGCCCGTTCATGCGGGCACGATGAGCGAAAGCCGCCTGGGCCGCCGCGACGTTCTCGGTCTTGCCCGACCAGGCTTTCAGCGGTGCCGCCTGAAGCGCACGGCCGTAGGAGAAGGTCAGGTTCCACGGCATGTCGAACATGGCGTTCATCGCCGAGAGGTGGGCGGACGCGTCCTCGTCGGACTGGCCGCCGGACAGGAACGCGATGCCGGGCACGGCCGACGGCACGCAGCGCTTGAGGCAGCGCACGGTCTTTTCGGCCACTTCTTCCACGCCGGCCTGAACCGGGTTCAGCGTGCCCGAGACCACCATGTTGGGTTTGAGGACGGTGCCTTCGAGCCTGACGCGCTGCAGGTAGAGTTCGTCGTAGAGCGCGTTCAGGGCGGCTTCCGTCACGTCGAAGCAGCGGTCGATGTCGTGTTCGCCGTCCATGATGACTTCCGGCTCGACGATGGGCACGATCCCGGCTTCCTGGGCGAGGGCCGCGTAGCGCGCCAGCGCATGGGCGTTGGCCTGGATGCAGTAGCCGCTTGGGATGTCGGTGCCGATGTTGATGACGGCGCGCCACTTGGCGAAACGCGCGCCGAGTTCGTGGTATTCCGCGAACCGTTCGCGCAGTCCGTCGAGGCCTTCGGTGACCATCTCGCCATCGGCGCCGGCGAGCGGCTTGGCTCCCTTGTCGACCTTGATGCCGGGAACTGCGCCGGCAGCCGAAATGATCTCGACCAGAGGCGTGCCGTCGGCGGCCTTCTGCCTCAGCGTCTCGTCGAAAAGGATTACGCCGGAGATGTGGTTGCGCATGGCTTCGTCCGTGCGGAACAGCATCTCGCGGTAGTCGCGGCGATTGTCTTCGGTCGATTCCACGCCGATCGTATCGAAGCGCTTCTTGATCGTGCCGCTGCTTTCGTCGGCGGCAAGAATGCCCTTGCCTTCGGCAACCATGGCCTGTGCGATATCTTCAAGTCGTTCTGACATTTCCTGTCTCCCCGATTGTCCGGTCCCGTGTCCCGCGGCCTCCGGGGGAGCGCGGGGGCGATCCGGCAGTCCAGCAGGCGCTCCGGGCGCCACTTGGTTGAAACCTTGCGTCGCGCCGTCTGGCGGCGCTCACGCACTCAATACATCGACCCCCGGGAGCGCCTTGCCTTCCAGCCATTCCAGGAAAGCGCCTCCGGCCGTCGAGACATACGTGAAATCCGCTGCCGCGCCGGCATTGTTCAGCGCGGCGACGGTATCGCCGCCGCCCGCGACGGAACGCATGTTTCCGTCCAGCGTCTGTTCGGCGACAAATCTTGCAATCTCGTTGGTCGCCGCGTCAAACGGCGGAACCTCGAAAGCGCCGAGCGGGCCGTTCCAGAGCACGGTGCGGGCGGAGCGGAACCTCGCCTTCAGCAGGCTCACCGTATTCTCTCCGATGTCCAGGATCATTTCCTGCGGTCCGACATCGTTCAGCGAGACATTTCGTGACGGCGCATCCGGTGCCAACGCTTCGGCCACCACGGCATCGATCGGGAGAATGATGTCGCAGTTCACGGATCTTGCGTGATCCATGATCGTGGTGACGCTCTCCTTGAGATCGTGTTCGCAGAGCGACTTGCCCACGTCGAAACCGGCTGCGGCCAGGAAGGTGTTGGCCATGCCGCCGCCGATGACGATTGCGTCGACCCGGGAAGACAGCGATTCGAGCAGTTCGATCTTGGTGGAGATCTTGGCGCCACCGACCACGGCGATCACCGGGCGGTCGGGCGTTTCCAGGGCAAGGGCGAGCGCGTCGAGCTCCGTCTGCATGGCGCGCCCGGCCGCACCCGGCAGCAACCGGGCGATGCCTTCGGTCGAGGCGTGTGCGCGGTGTGCCGCCGAGAAAGCGTCGTTCACGTAGAGATCGCCGAGCGACGCGAGCGTGCCGGCAAAATCCGGGTCGTTCGCTTCTTCGCCGGGGTGAAAGCGCGTGTTCTCAAGAAGCACGATCTCGCCGGGCCGGGCCGAGATGGTCTCGCGATCGGGCACCTGCGCATGCCAGTCGTCCGCGATGAACCGGACAGGCTTGCCTGTGGCTTCCGCCACGGCGTCTGCAACCGGTGCGAGCGACATGTCCGGAACGGGGCGACCCTTGGGGCGGCCGAAATGCGAGAGCAGAACGATGGCCGCGCCGCGGTCCAGCAGTTCGGTCAGGGTCGGCACGGAGCGCTCTATGCGCGTCCGGTCGCCGACCACGCCATTGTCCACGGGGACATTGAGGTCGAGCCTGACGAGCACGGTTTTCCCGGCGACGTCGAGGTCGTCAAGAGTCCGGATGGCGCCCATCGGTCTTGCCCGGTCCGGTCGTGTCAGAGGCCGCCCATGTAGACGGCGGTATCGCTCATGCGGTTCGAGAAGCCCCACTCGTTGTCGTACCAGCTCAGTACGCGGACGAGCTTGCCGTCGACGATCTGGGTCTGGGTGAGGTCAAAGGTCGAGGATGCGGCGCGGTGGTTGAAGTCGACGGATACGAGTTCCTCGTCGTTCACGTCGAGAACGCCGGCATAGGCGCCCGCCGCGGCGTCCTTCATCGCGTTGTTGATCTCTTCGACCGACGTGTCACGGCCCGGCACGAAAACGAGGTCGATCAGCGACACGTTCGGCGTCGGCACGCGCACGGAAGTGCCGTCGAGCTTGCCGGCAAGTTCGGGCAGGACGAGACCCACGGCCTTCGCGGCCCCGGTCGACGTGGGAATGAGCGACAGGCCGGCGGCGCGAGCGCGGCGCATGTCCTTGTGCTCGGTGTCGACGATGCGCTGGTCGCCCGTGTAGGCATGGACCGTTGTCATGTAGCCGCGCTCGATGCCGCAAAGGTCGTTGAGCACCTTGGCGACAGGCGCCAGGCAGTTGGTCGTGCAGGACGCGTTGGAGACGACCGTGTGGCCGGCTTCAAGCTGATCGTGGTTGACGCCGTAGACGACGGTCATGTCCGCTCCGGTGGCCGGCGCGGACACCAGCACCTTGCGGGCGCCGGCATCGAGATGCGCGGATGCCTTCTCCTTGCTGGCGAACACGCCGGTGCATTCCAGCGCGATGTCGACGCCCAGCTTGCCCCAGGGCAGGTCGGCCGGGTTGCGCTCGGAGCAACACTCGATGCGGTGGGAACCGATTTCGATGCCGCCGTCCGCTACCTTAACGTCACCGGGGAACGGGCCGTGCACGGAATCGTATTTCAGCAGATGTGCGCTGACCTCGAAGGAGGAGAGGTCGTTGATGGCCACAACCTCGATATCGTTGCGCTTGGACTCGGCGATCGCCCTGAGGATATGCCGGCCAATACGGCCGAAGCCATTGATTGCAACACGTACAGCCATTCTCGTTCTCCAAATTCGGTTTTCGGTCTGCGAAGACGTCCGGGCCGTTCAGGCCGTCGCCTCGATTTTCTCCACCACTGCGTCCGCGGTCGCTTCGGCGGTGATGTTGAAGTGGTTGTAGAGTTCCTGGTAGGGCGCGCTCGCACCGAAACCCGACATTCCGACGAAGATGCCGTCGGTGCCGATGAAGCGGTCCCACCCCATGCGGATTGCGGCTTCTATGGCCACGCGGACGGGCGCGTCCCCGATGACCTCGCTCTGGTACTGGTCGGACTGCTGTTCGAAAAGCTCGAACGAGGGTACCGACACGACCCGGGTGGCGACGCCGCGTTTTTCCAGCAGGCCCTTGGCCTCGACGGCGATCTCGACTTCCGAGCCGGTGGCGAAGATCGTCGCCTGGGCGTCGCCCTCGCAGTCGCGCAGCACATAGGCCCCGCGGGCACAGCGATTGGCCTCGTCGTAGTCGGTCCGAAGGGCCGGGAGTTTCTGCCTGGTCAGCGCGATCACGCTCGGTGTCTCCCGCGACTCCAGGGCAACCTGCCAGCATTCCGCCGTTTCCATGGCGTCGGCGGGACGGAAGACGTTGAGATTGGGGATCGCGCGCAATGCCGCCAGGTGTTCGACGGGCTGGTGCGTCGGGCCGTCTTCCCCGAGACCGATGGAATCATGGGTCATGACGTGGATGACGCGCTGCTTCATCAGGCTGGCCAGGCGGATCGCCGGACGGCAGTAGTCGGAAAAGACGAGGAACGTGCCGCTGTAGGGGATCAGTCCGCCGTGGAGCGCCATCCCGTTCATGGCCGCGGCCATCGCATGCTCGCGAACGCCGTAATGGATGAAACGGCCGGAGAAGTCGTCGGGCGTCACCGCCGTCATGTCCTTCGACCGGGTGTTGTTGGAGCCGGTGAGATCCGCCGAACCGCCGATGGTTTCGGTCAGGACCGCGTTGATCACGTCGAGCGCATCCTGGGAGGCGTTGCGCGTGGCGAGCGCCGGTGCGTCGGCGGCGAGCGCCTTCTTGTATTCCGCGATGGCGGGTTCGAATTCTGCCGGGAGATCGCCGCGCTGGCCGCGTTCAAACTCCGCGCGAAGGGCCGGATCCATCTCCTCGAGCCGACCCTGCCAGGCCCGCTGGGCCTGGCTGCTCCGCAGGCCGGCGATCCGCCAGGCGTCGCGGATGTCGGCCGGAATCTCGAACGGCGGATGATCCCAGTCGAGTTCCTTGCGCGTGGCCGCGATCTCGTCATCGCCGAGCGGCGCGCCGTGGACGCCGGACGTGCCCTGTTTGCCGGGGGACCCGTAGCCGATGACCGTACGGCAGGCGATGAGGGAGGGACGCGTGCGCGTCCGTGCCGTCTCGATGGCCTTGGCGATGGCTTCGTGGTCGTGACCGTCGACGCTGGTCACGTCCCATCCCGCCGCTTCGAAGCGCTTGAGCTGGTCGCCGGACTCCGCGAGGTCCAGGGGACCGTCGATGGAGATGCCGTTGTCGTCGAAGAGGACGATCAACTTGGACAGGTTCAGGTGACCGGCAAGGGAAATGGCTTCGTGGCTGATGCCTTCCATCAGGTCGCCGTCACTCGCCAGCACATAGGTGTAGTGGTCGGAAATGTCGTCGCCGAAACGGGCCGCCAGGAGTTTCTCCGCCAGCGCCATGCCGACGCCGTTGGCGATGCCCTGGCCGAGCGGACCGGTGGTGGTTTCGATGCCCGATGCATGGCCGTATTCCGGATGGCCGGCGGTCCGCGCCCCGAACTGACGGAAGTTCTTCAGCTCGTCGATCGTCATGTCCTCGTAACCGAGCAGGTGAAGGCACGAATAGAGCAACATGGACCCGTGGCCGGCCGAGAGCACGAAACGGTCGCGGTCGGGCCAGTCGGGGTTGCGGGGATCGAATTTCAGGAATTGCGTGAACAGGACGGTCGCGATATCCGCGGCTCCCATCGGCAGGCCCGGGTGTCCGGACTTGGCCGCCTGCACGGCATCCATGGACAGAGCGCGTATCGCGTCCGCCATGCGTTTGCTTTTCATCGGGTCAGAACTCGCGGGATCGCCGGTTGCGTCGGTCTTTGCAGCCGATGCAGCGGTGTTTTCAGATGTCATGACGTTGCCGCCTAGATTGGTCGCGGCCACAAATACCATTTGGCAAAGCGGAGTCAATAAGCCAACACGGCTTTTTCCCATCGCGGTGAACGACGCGAATCAAAGGCCGCGCGGGCCCGAAATTGCGAGAACGCGGTGTTGACGCGTCCGTTGGCGAAAGCCTAATCTTGACACGCCGTCAGAGACAGAATGTCCGGTCGTTGAAGACGTAGCGGCAACAGGTATTTGGGCGAAAAACGTGCGATGGCGGATAAATCCAGGATGCAGATTGCGACCGAAAGGCTAGAGGCCGCATTGCGGGGGTTCGAGGCGGCGGTGTCGAATGCCAAGGATGCCGAACGCAAGCGCCAGGCGCTGGAGAACGAACGCCAGGTCCTGCTCGAAGACCGCTCCAAGCTGGCCGACGAACTCGACCGGATGAAGGGTCGGGTCAACGCGCTCGGCAAGGCCAATGCAGAGAGCGTGAAGCGCGTGGACGCGGCGATGAGCAATATCCGTCTGTTGCTCAACAACGAATGAGACCGGTGTCCGCCGCCGCCACGGTCCGACAGGAGAAATCGACATGCCGCAGGTGATCATCCGTGTGAACGACCGCCCGTACACGATGAACTGCGACGAGGGCCAGGAAGAGCACCTGGCCGAACTTGCCGGCTATCTCGACAATGAAGTGAGCGAGCTCAAGCAGACCCTCGGACAGGTCGGCGACAGCCGGCTGCTGCTGATGGCCGGTCTTGTGGTCGCCGACCGTCTTTCGGAGGCCCTGCGCAAGATCGAGGCCATGCAGGAAGAGACCGACGGTCTCAAGGACGCACGCAGCGCGGCGCTCGACCGCGGGAAGTCCATCGAGGACGCCATGGCCGAAAAGCTGGAGGCGACGGCCGCGCGCATCGAGATGCTGAGCAGCGAACTCAACGCCGCCAGCCGCTGATACACCTTCGACCCCGGTTCGTTTGTCGAAACTGGCACTGGAATCTTAACCGGTGCAGGGCTACATATTACGCGGCGATGCTGCGTGGTTCGAACGGACACACATTCCCCGGGGCCTTATCGATCTCCTAGGGAGCTGACCCTGGTTGGAGCCGTGGCTCCTTTCACTCGGCGCCCACCTACATGTGTAGGTTCCCGGGATCGACAGTCCGACGGCCAAGGCGGCATCGTCCACCGCTTGCCGTATGTTTTGCGCGGGGCCGCCCTTGGAAGAAATCTCCACTGAAAAAGCCGACCTGAGAGCGGCTGCAGCGTCACGACGCGCCGAAATCCATGCCGGGGCGTCAGCGGATACGGGAGGCAGGCTGGCCGATTTCGCCATGGCCGCTCTCGAGGACACCCTTCCGGCCACGGCATCGGCCTACCTGCCCCATGAATCGGAAATTGACAGCCGGCCGCTTCTCGCCGCGCTCGCGGATGCGGGCTGGCGCACGGCCCTGCCGGTCGTGGTCGGCAAGGCGCGGCCACTGGTCTTTCGCGCCTGGCGCGACGGCGATGCGCTGGAACGCGGTGTTTACGGGATCCCGGTGCCGGGAGAAGGGGCGGAGGCGGTCCGACCCAGCGTCGTTTTCGTGCCGATGCTGGCGTTCGATGCGCACGGCTTTCGTCTGGGATATGGCGGCGGCTTCTATGACCGCACACTTGCGCGACTGCGCGCCGACGGTCCGTTGACGGCGATCGGCGTCGCCTATGCTGCACAGCAGGTGGAGAAATGCCCGACCGACGCCTATGACCAGCCGCTCGACCTCGTCGTCACGGAAGCGGGCCCGGTCACCGTGGGGCCGGAACGGGCGGCAATCTCATGAGGCTCCTGTTCCTGGGCGATATCGTCGGCCGGGCCGGCCGCACGGAAGTGTGCGCAAGGCTCGACGGCCTCAAGACCGAGCTGCGGGCCGATTTCGTGGTGATCAACGGAGAGAACGCCGCCGGCGGTTTCGGCATCACCGAGGCGATCTTCGAGGAGGTGATCGACGCAGGCGCCGACGTGGTGACCCTGGGCAATCATGCCTGGGACCAGCGCGAGGCGCTGGTCTTCATCGAGCGCGACCAGAGGCTGCTCCGGCCGGCCAACTACCCGGCGGGCACGCCCGGGCGCGGTGCGGGCGTGTACGAAGCCTCCAATGGCGCGCGGGTCTTCGTCATGAACGTCATGGGCCGGGTGTTCATGCCGGCGCTGGACGATCCATTCGCGGCGGTCGAACGCGAACTCGGCGCCTGCCCCCTCGGGGAGGCCTGCGACGCCGCCATCATCGACGTTCATGCCGAGGCGACGTCCGAGAAGCTCGCCCTGGGGTATTTCGTGGACGGCAAGGCGTCGCTCGTCGTCGGGACGCACACGCATATTCCCACAGCCGACCACAGGGTACTGGAGCGTGGCACTGGCTACTTGACCGACGCCGGCATGTGCGGAGCCTACGATTCCATTATCGGCATGGACAAGGAGGAACCTATCAACCGGTTCACCACCCATGTGCCGGGCGGGCGTTTCACCCCCGCGGACGGTCCCGTGACCCTCAGCGGGGTGTTCGTGGAGACCGACAACGCGACAGGCCTGGCCACGGACATCGCGCCGGTGCGAATCGGCGGCGAACTCGCCCCGATCATGCCCGGGTTCTGATAGGCAGCTTGGGAACTGGACTCGGTCCGACCGCCCGGCGAGGTTTCAGCACACTCGGGAGTGCTTCAAGCATACTCCGACGAATTTCCAGCGAAAGCTGGAATCCATTCTTTGTGCTTGTGTGCTTGTCGGAAGCGATCGTGTCCGCGCGGCGTGTGCGGTTCTGGGCCCCGGCTTTCGCCGGGGGTTCGGGGAAGGCGTGTCGGGCGGGGAGGGAATTTCAGGCGGGAAGGGGAGTTCAGGCGGTGACGGGCCGAAGCGGTCCGGTCGGGTTCAGCCGCGGTGATTTGCAAGCACGATGACGTTGTCGCCATGGGCGCCGTGCACGGTGGTGTCGGCCTCGTGGCTTGCGACCCGCACCTCGTCGGCGATGCGGCTGAGGCCGGCCATGGCTTGCATGAGTTCATCCTGTTCGGCGTCGCCGTCCGCGAGGCGTCCGCGGATCTCGACGACGAGATCGTTGGCTTCGCGGCAGATGTCGAGGAGTCCCTGAAGCTGCTCGATGGCTTCGTGGGTGGAGGCGTTCATGCGGCTGAGGTGCTGGAGGTTCCGCAGAGCGCCGGCGCAGACGCTGGATGTCAGGCCGTTTCGCGTTTCAACGACAGCGTTGATGTCGAGCGTCAAGTCTTCGCGCATGATGTCTGCCCCGTCCCGGCTCTGCATTGACCCAGACCGGAAGGCTAAGTGTGGGCGGGTTAACGAAGCGCTAACGCGTGTCCTGATGCTGGAAAAAAAGACGCCCCACGGCGGTGGATTTTGCCGGCGTGTGGACTTATAACGTCGCCGGAATCTGCCAATTCGAGAAACCGTGCGCCCGTCGGCGCCAGCAACGAGGACGGTATGGCCGGACATTCGAAATTCAAGAACATCCAGTTCCGCAAGGGGGCCCAGGACAAGAAGCGCGCGAAGATGTTCGCGAAGCTCGCCAAGGAAATCACGGTCGCCGCCAAGCTCGGCATGCCGGATCCGGATGCAAATCCGCGCCTGCGCTCCGCCATCCAGGCCGCCCGCGGACAGAACATGCCCAAGGACAACATCGAACGGGCGATCAAGCGCAGCCAGGACGCGGACGGCGAAAACTACGAGGAAGTCCGCTACGAGGGTTTCGGCGTCGGCGGTATCGGCGTCATCGTCGAGGCCCTGACCGACAATCGCAACCGCACGGCGGGCGAGGTTCGCGCCGCCTTTTCCAAACATGGCGGCAACCTGGGGGAAACCGGATCGGTGGCCTTCATGTACGACCGGGTCGGCGAGATCGTCTTTGCGGCGGAGGCGGCGTCCGCCGATGACATGTTCGAGGCGGCGATCGAGGCCGGGGCGGACGATTGCGAGTCCACCGAAGACGGGCACGTGCTTATCTGCGCGCCCGAATCGCTGCATGATGTGGCGCGGGCGCTGGAAGACAGCTTCGGGGAGCCGACGAGCGCCCGGCTGATCTGGCGTCCCCAGAATTCCATCGAGCTCGACGACGAAGCCGGCGAAAAGCTTCTGCGGATGCTCGATGCGCTCGAGGACAATGACGACGTTCAGAACGTCTATGCCAATTTCGAGGTCTCCGACAGCGTTCTGGAAAGCCTCGATGCCTGACCGGCTCTGAACGCGCAGGACAAGGATCGTATCGCCCATGCCGGGACCGCTGAGACTGCTGGGCATCGATCCGGGGCTCAGGACCACGGGCTGGGGTATCGTCGACCACGAGGGGACGAGCCTGCGGCACGTGGGCGACGGGTCGATCCGTTCGACACCTGACCTTCCGCTGGCGGAACGGCTGCTCGAACTGCACCGGGGCCTCATGGAGATCCTCGACCGGTTCGCCCCCGACGAAGCCGCGGTCGAACAGACATTCGTCAACAAGGACGCCACCGCGACCCTCAAGCTGGGCCAGGCGCGGGGCATCGCGCTGCTCGCGCCGGCGCAGACCGGATTGCCGGTGGCGGAGTACGCGCCCAACCTTGTCAAGAAGACGGTGGTCGGCAGCGGTCATGCGGACAAGGCCCAGATTCTCGCCATGGTGAAGATCCTGCTGCCGCGCTGCACGCCGCATTCGGCCGACTCGGCTGACGCCCTGGCCATCGCCATCACCCATGCCCATCACCGCAAGAGTGCCGCTCTCGACGCCGAACTGCGCAGGGCCACGTCATGATCGGCAAGCTCAAGGGCGTGATCGATTCCTTCGGTGAGGACTGGACCATCATCGACGTCGGCGGCGTGGGCTACGTGGTGCACTGTTCGTCGAAGACGCTTGGCGCCTTGCCGGGGCCCGGCGAGGCGGCCGAGATCGCCATCGAGACCTATGTGCGGGAAGACCAGATCAGGCTGTTCGGCTTCGCCACGGCGGCCGAGCGCGACTGGTTCCGGCTCCTGCTCAACGTCCAGGGGGTCGGCACGAAAGTGGCGCTCGCGATCCTCAGCACGCTCGGCCCGTCCGAACTCGCGAGTGCGGTCAGCCTGCAGGACAAGGCGTCGGTGGCCCGCTCGCCCGGTGTCGGACCGAAGGTCGCCCAGCGCATCGTTTCCGAGCTGAGGGACAAGGTGCCCGCGTTCGCGGCGGTGGCGGCGGTTCCGGGTGGTGACCCGGACGGGACGGCATCGGCGGCGGCGGGCGGCTCGGCCGCGGCGGATGCGGTCTCCGCCCTGTCCAATCTCGGATACGCCCAGGCCCAGGCGGGTGCTGCGGTGATGACCGCCGTCCGCCAGCTGGGTGAGGACGCCGGGGCGGAGGAACTGATCCGCGCCGCCCTCAAGGAGCTTGCGCGATGAGCGAGCGGCTGATCGGAACGGGCGAACGCGGCGAGGACGAGGCGGACCTGTCGCTGAGACCGCTCGCGCTCGACGAGTTCATCGGCCAGGCGCAGGCGCGCTCCAATCTCAACGTGTTCATCTCCGCGGCGCGGTCCCGGGGCGAAGCGCTCGACCATGTGCTGTTCGCCGGACCGCCCGGTCTTGGCAAGACCACGCTGGCGCAGATCGTGGCGCGCGAACTCGGTGTGAATTTCCGGGCGACATCGGGGCCGGTGATCGCCAAGGCGGGCGACTTGGCCGCCCTTCTGACCAATCTCGAGGACCGTGACGTCCTGTTCATCGACGAAATCCACCGGCTCAATCCGGCGGTGGAGGAAATACTCTACCCGGCGATGGAGGACTTCCAGCTCGACCTGATCATCGGCGAGGGGCCGGCCGCGCGATCGGTACGCATCGAGCTCGCGAAGTTTACGCTGGTCGGTGCGACGACGCGAACCGGTTTGCTGACCACGCCCCTGCGCGACCGTTTCGGCATTCCGGTCCGCCTCAATTTCTACACCGAGGACGAACTGCTCGACATCGTGACCCGGGGGGCAAGGGTGCTCGGCGTGGCGATGTCGGAGGACGGCGCGCGGGAGATCGCCCGGCGGTCGCGGGGCACGCCGCGTGTCGCGGGGCGGCTGTTGCGGCGCGTCCGCGATTTCGCCTCTGTGGCGGGTGCCGACGAGATCGACCGGGACGCCGCCGACCGGGCGCTCGCCCAGCTCGAGGTCGATTCGCGCGGTCTCGACGCGCTCGATCACCGCTATCTCAAGTGCATCGCGTTCAATTTCGGCGGCGGGCCGGTGGGCATCGAGACGATTTCCGCGTCGCTGAGCGAGCCTCGCGACGCGATCGAGGAGATCATCGAGCCCTTCCTCATCCAGCAGGGCTTCGTCAACAGGACGCCGCGCGGCCGCATCCTGACCCCCCATGCCTTCGCTCACCTGGGCCTTGCCACGCCGACGGGGCTGGCCCAGTCGCAGGTCGAGCTCTTTTCGGATACCGACGATGACTGACGCGCCGGAGACGTCCTGGGCGGGGCGCCTGGACGGCGGTGGCCACGTGCTCCGGGTCCGCGTTTATTACGAGGACACCGATTTCTCCGGCGCGGTCTATCACGCCAATTACCTCAAGTTCTGCGAGCGAGGCCGGTCGGATTTCCTGCGTCTGCTGGGAATCGAGCACGCGGCGCTGCTGCGCGGCGACTGGGGGCGGCCGGGGACGGGGTTCGTGGTGCGCCGGATGCAGATCGAGTTTCTGAGGCCGGCGGGGATCGATGACCTGCTGGACGTCCGCAGCAGGTTCACGGCCCTGTCCGGCGCCCGCATGAAGCTGCACCAGACCGTGTCGCGCGGCGATGCGATGCTCTTCGACGCGCGGCTGGAGATCGCCATGACCGGTCCCGACGGGCGCCCGGTCCGGGTGCCGGATGCCGTCAAGGCGCGGCTGACGGACCATCTGGCCGGCGACGGGCCTGCCTGACGCGTGGCGGATCACGTGGTGGTGCCTTGCCTCGGGCGCACGGCTGTGACAATAGATGTGACCGAATCGGGGCGGGATTTGCGGTCGAGTGAAACGGGGAGATTCGCCCTAGTTTCAACACAATTGACCGGCTTTAACTTTGTCTTGCACCGGTTCGCGTAGCGGTTCAGCGGGCGTGTCCTGTTCAGGGGCAACCGTTCGATCCGGGCTGCAATTTTGCCACCTGCCCGGGGCTCCGGGCAAAACAGGTACTGGAGTTCGCCCGCCTGTCCGGGGTTGGTTCGGGGACATTGCGCGACCGTTGCGCTTTAGGGCGGCGGCCTGACCGGCCGTGGCCCCTTCCGGACGTGACACCCTGCAGTCGGGCACGGCTTGACAGAGACGGGAAAAGAAGAGGCCTGCTGCATGAACCCCGCTGACATCGCTTCGGCGGCGACCCACGCGTCGCCGGGGGATCTCTCCCTCATTTCCCTGTTCTTTCAGGCGCACATCGTCGTCAAGATCGTCATGATCGGACTCATCCTGGCATCGATCTGGTGCTGGGCGATCATCTTCGAGAAGATGTTCACCTTCGCGAGAACCACGCGTCTGATCAACAGGTTCGAAAAGGTCTTCTGGTCCGGGCAGTCGCTGGAAGAACTCTACCGGAATCTCGGTTCGCGCAGCAATCACGGGACGGCGGCGTTGTTCGTCGCGGCCATGCGCGAATGGAAGCGGAGCCAGGAAACCGGACACCGGCCGGCGCTCGGCGGACTGCAGATGCGCCTCGAAAAGGTGATGGACGTCTCGCTGCAGCGCGAGATGGCGCGGCTCGAACGCCGGCTCCTGTTCCTGGCCACCGTTGGCGCGACCGCGCCGTTCGTCGGCTTGTTCGGCACGGTCTGGGGCATCATGAACAGTTTCCAGGCGATTGCGATCAGCAAGAACACCAACCTCGCCGTCGTCGCGCCGGGGATCGCCGAGGCCCTGTTTGCCACCGCGCTCGGTCTTCTGGCGGCCATCCCTGCGGTCATCGCCTACAACAAGTTCTCGACCGATCTCAGCCGGATCGGCGGGCGCATGGAAAATTTCGCGGACGAGTTCTCCGCGATCATGTCGCGCCAGATTGACGGACGGAGGTAGCCATGGGCATGTCGACGGCACCCAGCGGGGGCGTAACCGGGCGGCGCCGGCGGCGCCAGGCGCTCGCGCCGATGGCGGAGATCAACGTCACGCCGTTCGTCGACGTGATGCTGGTGCTCCTGATCGTATTCATGGTGGCCGCGCCGCTGCTGACCGTCGGTGTTCCCATCGAATTGCCGAAGACGGAAGCCAACCCGTTGCAGGAGGATAAGGAGCCGTTAACCATATCGGTTGATACGCAGGGCAGGATATTCCTGCAGGAGACCGAGATCGAGTTGGACAAACTTGTGCCGAAATTGGTTGCCATCAGTTCCAGCGGGTATGAGGAGCGCATTTTCGTGAGAGGCGACCGCACCGTGGATTACGGCACCGTGATGCAGGTCATGGGCCGTGTCAGCGCGGCCGGCTTCAAGCGCATCGGACTGGTTACCGAACTCGAGGAGCAGCAGTAGGGCACGCCATGCCGGTCAGCGTCGTCATTTCCGTTCTGGTGCACGGGGTCATTCTCGCCGTGGCCTTCTTCGGCTTGCCGAAGACAAAGGAATTCGACGTGAAGCTGACCGAATCCGTACCGGTGGAGATCGTCGACTTCTCGGAACTGACGAAGCTCAAGGCGCAGTCGAAGAACAAGCAGAAACCCGAACCGAACAAAAAGCCGGCGCCCAAGAAGGTGGAAAAAGCTCCGGAGAAACCCAAGACCGCGGAGGTCGAGCAGAAGGCCCCGGTGAAACCTTCGGAACCGGCGCCGAAACCCAAGAAACCCGAACCCGCGCCGGAGGCCGTGACGCCCAAGCCGCCGCAGGAGAAGAAACCGGTCAAGGCGGAAAAGAAGCCCGACCCGAAACCTAAGAAAAAGCCCGAGAAACCCAAGCAGCAGGCCAAGAAGCCGGAAAAGAAGAAACCGAAACCCAAGCCGAAGAAGAAGGAACCGGAATTCCAGCTCGACGAGATCGCGGCGCTTCTCGACAAGACGCCCGAAAAGAAGAAACGCGAGATCAAGTCGAGCTCCGAGGAGGACGGGATTCCGGAACTGGGCGACCAGTTCCTGCAGGGGACCGATATCGTGGTCACGCGGGACGAACGGGACGCATTGCGCGAGCAGATCGAGGCGTGCTGGTCTCCGCCGGTCGGTGCGGCAGGTGCGGAGGATCTCGTGGTGCGGTTGCGGATCGCGCTGAAGCCGGACGGTACGCTCCAGGGCCCGCCGCAGCTTCTCAACTCGGGCTCCGGCGCCTATTTTCGGGCGGCCGCGGACAGCGCGATCCGGGCGGTACATATTTGCCAGCCCTACGAGATGCCGGCGGAGAAATACGATGCATGGAAACGTGTCATCCTGAATTTCGACCCGCGGCAGATGTTGGGCGGATGACGGAGTGCGGACGGAACCGCACAGTGACAAAAGGCGTTCAATGACGATGATTGCAGCGGCCGGAACAAAAAGAGAAGAGGTTCGAATGTCATCAATGACGTGCAAGCGGCGGGCTCACGGGACCATTGCCCGCATGGCGGGTCTGGTCGCGATCGCGCTGACGATCTTCGCGATGCCGGCCGGCGAAGCCAGGGCCGAACTCGAACTCGACCTGACCCAGGGCCGCATCCAGCCGATGCCGATCGCCTTGCCGAATTTCGTCGGCAAGTCCGGCAAGGACGCGCAACTGGGGCAGGACATCGTCGGCGTGGTCATGAACAACCTGCGCAGTTCCGGGCTCTTCCAGCCGCTCGACCAGGCTTCCTACATCGAGAAGATCAACACCTTCACCAACGCGCCGCGATTCGGCGACTGGCGCATCATCAACGCCCAGGCGCTGGTCACCGGCCAGATCACGATCCAGGGCGACGGGCGGCTCAAGGCCGAATTCCGCCTGTGGGACGTCTTCGGGCAGAAGAAGTTGCTGGAGCACGGTTTCCTGACCACGCCGGGCAACTGGCGGCGGGTCGGGCACCTGATTTCCGACGAGATCTACAAGCGTCTCACGGGCGAGAAGGGATATTTCGACACGCGGATCGTGTTCATCGAGGAGTCTGGCCCGAAGGAGAACCGGGTCAAGCGGCTCGCCATCATGGACCAGGACGGCCACAACTTCCGGCGCCTGACGAACGGCAACGATCTCGTCCTGACGCCCAGGTTCAGCCCGAACCAGCAGGAAATCACTTACATGTCCTACCGCGGGGACAACCCCAGCGTCTTCCTGTTCAACATCGAGACCGGCCAGCAGGAGGCCGTGGGCAAGTTCCCGGGCATGACCTTCGCGCCGCGGTTTTCCCCAGATGGCCAGCGCGTCGTCATGAGCCTTTCGCGCGGGGTGCATTCCAACATCTATTCGATGGACCTGCGGACCCGGAAGATGACCCGGCTCACCAACACCGCGGCGATCGACACGTCCCCGTCCTATTCGCCCGACGGCCGTCAGATCACGTTTTCGTCCGACCGGGCCGGCGGCACGCAGATCTACGTCATGAACGCCGACGGGTCCAACCAGCGCCGCATCACGTTCGGCAAGGGCCGCTACTCGACGCCGGTATGGTCGCCGCGCGGCGACCTCATCGCCTTCACGAAGATCACCGGCGGCAAGTTCCTCATCGGAGTCATGCGCCCGGACGGCAGCCGCGAGAGGGTGCTGACGGAAGGCCGTCACAACGAGGGCCCGACATGGGCGCCGAACGGCCGTGTGCTGATGTTCTTCCGGGAGACGGGAGGGCCCACGGGCGGGCCGAAACTGTGGATGGTGGACCTCACCGGCCACAATGAACGCAAGATCGAAACCCAGAACTGGGCGTCCGACCCCGCTTGGTCGCCCTTGATCAATTAACCGCGTCGAAGTAGTGTGAAACGGCATTTATGCCAGAGGCCAAAATCAGATAAACAACCGATCAGGTGACCGTTCCGGCAGGGGGCGGTGGCGGTCCAGAACCGCGCGGCGGAAACAGAGCTTTATTTCACAGGTGCCAGACGTGTCGGTAATTCAGGAGTATTTTCGAATGGCGCGACATGCGATTCATGTCAGAAACCTATTGCTTGGCGGTCTTCTCTTGGCTCTGGCGGCCTGTTCGTCCTCGAACAATACGCTCAACAGCCGGACCGCTGCGACGCCTGGCTCCGAGCAGGATTTCATCGTCAATGTGGGTGACAGGGTGTTCTTCCCGACCGACATCACCACGCTGACCGATACCGCCCGCCAGACGCTCAGCCGTCAGGCCGCCTGGCTCAAACAGTATCCGCAGGTGACGATCCTGGTCGAAGGCCATGCCGACGAGCGTGGCACGCGCGAGTACAACCTCGGCCTGAGCGCACGGCGGTCGGCGACCACCAAGGCCTACCTGGTCAGCCAGGGTGTCGATGCCGCGCGGATCCGCACGATATCCTACGGCAAGGAACGGCCGGTGGCGCTTTGCGACGCGGAATCGTGCTGGTCGCAGAACCGACGCGCCGTCACGGTGGTGACCGGCGGAGCGGCGTCCTGACACGGTCCGTGCGAACGGCCTTGCGGGCCGTTTCGTGATCGGGCAGCCTGTGGCGCAATTCATTTCTTGAATGCGGCAACTGCCATCGGGAGAACAGACGATGCGTCTTTTGCGTGAAATGCTGGGTGTGCCCGCTCTGGGCATGCTCGGGCTGCTGCTGATCGGTCCCGACCTGGGCGCCATGGCCCAGGCTCCGGGCGACTGGCAGGGCATGCTCAACCGGGTCAACCGACTGCAGGAGCAGATCTACGACCTTCGCGATGCCCAGGCGGCCGGGGCGACCCAGCTTCCCGGCGGCGCGGTGACCTCTGGCGACCCGGCGACGGAAGCGAGTCTTTCATTGCGGATGAACGATCTCGAACAGCAGATGCGGATCCTGACGGGCCAGATCGAACAGATCGGCTTCCAGATGCAGCAGCTGCAGGAGCAACTCAACAGGTTCTCCAACGATGTCGAGTTCCGGTTCCAGCAGATGGGGTCCGGCAAGCAGGGTTCCGTCCTGCCGCCGGCCTCGGGGAACCAGACGGCGTCGATCGGAAACTCCGGCTCTTCGCTCGCACCGAGTTCCCTCGATCCCAACCTGGCGGCGACCGTCAAGCCGCTGGGGTCCATGTCGGTGGCCTCGGCTCCGGAAGGGTCTTCCCTTGTGCCCGAGTCCGTCACCAGCGTGCCGGTCCAGGGCGCGGGTCCGTCCGGTCTCTACGAGGAGAGCCATTCCAAGCTGCTGAGGCGGCAGTTCGAGTCGGCCGAAGTCGGGTTCAGGCAGTTCCTCAAGAAGTATCCAAAGCACAAGCTTGCCGGAAACGCCCAGTACTGGCTCGGCGAGACCTATTATGCCCGCCAGCGCTGGACGTCGGCGGCGAAAGCCTTCCTGACCGGCTACAAGAAATACAGCCGCAGCGCCAAGGCGCCTGACAGCCTCGTCAAGCTCGGCATGACGCTTGGCCGCATGGGTGAGAAGAACAAGGCCTGCGCGACGTTCAGGCAGGCGAAGAAACAGTTCCCAAAGGCCCGGTCTGTGCTCAAGATCGCGGCAAGGGAACAGTCCCGTGCAGGGTGCTGAGGCAGCCCCGCGGCCATTCGACGAGAACGAACTCGACCAGTATTTCCGGCCCTTCGGCGACTTCGACCATGTCGCGCTGGGTGTCTCGGGCGGCGCGGACAGCGTCGCTCTTTTGCGTTTTGCACATGACTGGGCCCGGCGTACCGGCGGGCATACCCGTCTGAGCGTGCTCACCGTGGATCACGGCCTGCGCCCGGAGGCGGAAGATGAAGCCGCGACAGTGGCCGCCATCTCCGGCGGTCTCGGCCTTCCCCATGAGACACTGCGCTGGACCGGGCCCAAGCCCCGGTCCGGTGTCCAGGCGGCGGCGCGGGACGCGCGGCTTGAGCTCCTGTGCACTTGGTGCCGCACCCACGATGCGGAGGCCCTGGCGCTGGCGCATACGGCGAACGACCAGGCGGAAACCGTGCTCATGCGCCTGCTGCGGGGAAGCGGCGTCGACGGGCTCTCGGGCATGGCCGAATTGTCGTATCGCAGGGGACTGCCGGTCCTGCGTCCCCTGTTGCGCGTCGGACGCGACCGGCTCGAGGCCGCCCTTCGGGCGATGGGCCAGGACTGGATCGAGGATCCGAGCAACCGTGACGAGCGTTTCGAACGTATCCGCATCCGGCGGCTGCTCAGCCAGATGAAGGACGAGGGCGACGGAATTGCCGGCATCTGCCGGACGGCGTCGCGGATGGCTGACGTGCGCGGGCTGCTCGACCGGCAGACGACTGCGTTCGTCGCGGACGCGGTCGCCGTCAGCCGCTACGGCTATTGCGTGATCGACAGGGAGGTGTTTCGCCGGGCGGATGCCGAGATCGCCAGACGTGTCCTCGCTCGGGCGCTCATGGCGGTGTCCGGCCAGATCTACCCGCCGGCGCGCGACGGTCTCGAGGCGCTGTACGAGGGGTTGTACGCAGACCAAGACCTGCGGCGCACGTTCGCCCTGTGTTTCATCGATGCGGACGCCGGTTCCGTGCGGGTGATCCGGGAATCGGGACCGCGTTCGGCACACGCCATGGCCGTGAGCGGCGGGGAAACGGTGCGCTGGGACAACAGGTTCGTTCTGGAGCTTCCGGCCGGGATCGGGCAGACGAGCGTCGGAGCGCTTGAGCGGGACGGCTGGTCGGCGTTGCGGGCGGACGCGGCTGAACTCGAATGCCTGCCGGCGCGGGTGCGGGACGCCCTTCCATGCATCAGGGGAGACGACGGGCGGCTGTTCCTGCCGCATGCCCGCGACCCCGTGCTGAACGGGGGCGTGAGGGTACATTACGATGACCGGGCGCTGCTGGCGGGTGCTGCCGACGGGGACCTACGAATGGCGTAACGACGAATTTACCTGTCGGCGTGTATTTTCGGACGGTCAATCGCAAATATGCGACCATTTTCGAAGGTTTCCGTGGGCTTCGCGACTTGGCAAAGCGCGGAACGAGACCTATCTTGTAGGAAAATGCGACCGGCCTCCCGACGTCGCGCCGGCTGGTGGCGCGAAAAGTCGGCCTAAAGGATGGCCCAGCCTGTCCGCGAAAGGGAATTGCGTGAATAATTTCAGAAACTTTGCGCTATGGGTAATCATAGCCCTTCTTCTCATGGCCCTGTTCAACCTGTTCCAGAGCCCGGGACAGCGAACGGCGACGAATGAGATAAGTTTCTCGCAACTGCTGGCCGAAGTCGAAAACGGCAATGTCCGGGAGGTCACCATTTCAGGCGATCTCATCAGCGGCCAGTACACCAACAACGGCACGTTCCAGACCTATGCGCCGAAAGATCCCAACCTGGTGAACCGGCTCTACGACAAGGGCGTGAACATCACGGCCAAGCCGGCGAACGAAGATACGCCTTCGCTGCTCGACGTGTTCGTGTCGTGGTTCCCGATGCTGCTCCTGATCGCCGTGTGGATCTTCTTCATGCGCCAGATGCAGGGTGGCGGTGGCAAGGCCATGGGTTTCGGCAAGTCGAAAGCCAAGCTGCTCACCGAGCGCCACGGCCGCGTGACGTTCGACGACGTGGCGGGCATCGACGAGGCCAAGGAGGACCTGCAGGAGATCGTCGAATTCCTGAAGGACCCCCACAAGTTCCAGAGGCTCGGCGGCCGTATCCCGAAGGGTGCGCTGCTGGTCGGTCCTCCCGGTACGGGCAAGACGCTGCTGGCGCGCGCCATCGCCGGTGAAGCGAACGTGCCCTTCTTCACGATTTCCGGTTCCGACTTCGTCGAGATGTTCGTCGGCGTCGGCGCCAGCCGCGTGCGCGACATGTTCGAGCAGGCGAAGAAGAACGCGCCGTGCATCATCTTCATCGACGAAATCGACGCCGTCGGCCGCCACCGCGGCGCCGGTCTGGGCGGCGGCAACGACGAACGCGAGCAGACCCTCAACCAGCTGCTCGTGGAAATGGACGGCTTCGAGGCGAACGAGGGCGTGATCCTCATCGCCGCGACCAACCGACCCGACGTGCTCGACCCCGCGCTCCTGCGACCGGGCCGTTTCGACCGTCAGGTGGTGGTGCCCAACCCGGACATCATCGGCCGTGAAAAGATCCTCAAGGTGCACATGCGCAAGGTGCCGCTGGCCCCCGACGTGGAAGCCAAGACGCTGGCGCGCGGCACGCCCGGGTTCTCCGGCGCGGACCTGGCCAACCTCGTCAACGAGGCGGCCCTGCTCGCCGCGCGGCGGTCCAAGCGGCTGGTGACCCAGCAGGAGTTCGAGGACGCCAAGGACAAGGTCATGATGGGCGCGGAACGCCGCTCGCTGGTCATGTCCGAGGAAGAAAAGAAACTCACCGCCTATCACGAGGGCGGCCATGCCCTGGTGGCGCTCAAGCTGCCGGCATCGGACCCGATCCACAAGGCGACCATCATTCCGCGCGGACGCGCGCTCGGCATGGTGATGCGTCTTCCCGAACGCGACCAGGTGTCCTACACCCGGGGGAAGCTCAAGGCCGACATCGCCGTCGCCATGGGCGGCCGGGTCGCCGAGGAGATCATCTTCGGGGACGAGAAGGTGACGTCCGGCGCATCGTCGGATATCCAGATGGCGACCAAGATGGCCAAGGCCATGGCGACCCAGTTCGGCATGAGCGACAAGCTCGGGCCGCTTGCCTATGGCGAAAACGAGGAGGAAGTCTTCCTCGGCCATTCCGTCACCCGCACCCAGAACCTCAGCGAGGAGACGCAGAAGCTGGTCGACAGCGAAGTTCACCGTTTCGTCGACGAGGGCTACAGCCTGGCCACGAAGATCCTGTCGGAGAACGTCGACGAACTGCACAAGATCGCGGAAGGCCTGCTGGAATACGAAACGCTGTCGGGCGACGAGATCATCGGTCTGCTCGAAGGCCGCCAGCCGGTCCGCGAGAACCCCGACGACACGCCGCCGGAGACCGGTTCCGCGGTGCCGACGACCGGCCATGTGTCGGGCGGCGAGGACGGGGCGGAAGGTATGGAGCCCCAGCCGCAAAGCTGATAGAAAACGGCGATACTGAAGTGCGGGCGGTGCCTTGACGGGCAACCGCCCGCTTCGTTTTGGACGGATATTCCCATGGCGTCAGAGCTTCTTGTCAGGCCCACGGCCCTTCTCTACGACACCGACGCGTCTTTCGCGGTCAGCGAAGGCCGCGCCGGACCACTGGCCGGCAGTGGCATCGCCTTCGGCGCCTGCGAACTGATCGAAGGCGTGCCGGACGCCAACATCCGCAAGATCGTGGACTACGCGGATCTGGCCGCCAGCACCGACCCGCTCGTGCGGGCGTGGCTCGACCGCCTCGAGGCTCCGCGGCCGCCTTTCGCAGGCTTCAGCGGGGTCAGCGTCATGGGCGTGGTCAACGTGACACCGGACAGTTTCTCGGATGGCGGCCGGTTCGCGGATACGCAGGATGCACTCGCCCAGGCCAATGCGCTGATCGACGGGGGCGTGGACATTCTCGACATTGGCGGCGAATCGACACGGCCGGGTTCGGACCCCATCGACGTGGACACAGAACTGGGCCGCATCATGCCGGTGCTCGACGGCCTGAAAGAAACGCGCATTCCGATCTCGGTTGACACCCGCCGGGCCCAGGTCATGACGGAGGCCGCCGGCGCGGGGGCTGCCGTCGTCAACGATGTCAGCGCGCTGTCCTACGATGCGGCGTCGCTCGAAACGGTCGCCGGTCTCGGTGTTCCCGTGATCCTGATGCATGCTCTGGGCGACCCCAAGACGATGCAAAAGGATCCGCGTTACGACGATGTCCTGGTGGAGGTCTACGACTACCTGGACGAACGGGTCGAGGCCTGTGTCGCGGCCGGCATCGACCGGTCACGGATCGCCGTCGACCCGGGCATCGGTTTCGGCAAGACACTCGAGCACAATCTTCAGCTTCTGCGTGGAGCTGCTGTATTCCAGGGGCTGGGCACCCAGGTCCTCTTCGGCGTCTCGCGCAAGCGTTTCATCGGTACGCTTTCCGGAGAGGCGGATGCCGGCCGGCGGGCGCCGGGCTCGATCGCCGCGGGACTGGCCGCGGTCGCGCGGGGGGTGCAGATCCTGCGTGTGCATGACGGCCCCGAGACCGTCCAGGCGCTTTCCGTCTGGTCGGCGGTGCAGGACGATGCCCGCCCCGGGCGGTAACCACGGACGCAATCCCGTGCGGCAATTTCAGCCCGATTGACTATAATGCGCCACCCGGGCATGTCTCGCGTCCGGAAACCTCAGATGACGAAACGGACGGGATAAATGTCGCGGCAGTATTTCGGGACGGACGGGATCCGCGGGCGGGCCAACGACTGGCCGATGACGGCGGAAACCGCTTTGCGCGTCGGTATGGCGGCCGGCAGCATATTCACGCGTGGCAATCATCGCCACCGGGTGGTGATCGGCAAGGATACCCGGCTGTCCGGCTACATGATCGAGTCGGCCCTGGTGTCGGGATTCACCTCCGTCGGCATGGACGTCTTCCAGTTCGGTCCGTTGCCGACGCCGGCCGTGGCCATGCTGACGCGGTCGCTGCGGGCCGATCTGGGCGTCATGATCTCGGCGTCGCACAACGCCTACCATGACAACGGGATCAAGCTGTTCGGACCGGATGGGTACAAGCTTTCCGACGAGCAGGAGCTCGAAATCGAGGCCCTGCTTCAGGGGGATCTTGGTCGGGCGCTGGCCAAACCCGACGCGCTCGGGCGGGCCAAGCGGATCGACGACGCTCAGGCGCGCTACATCGAGTTCGCCAAGCGCACGCTTCCGCGGCATCTCAGGCTCGACGGTCTTCGTGTCGTCGTCGACTGCGCCAACGGCGCCGCCTACAAGGTCGCGCCGGCGGTCCTATGGGAACTGGGGGCGGAAGTCGTTCCCGTGGGCGTCGATCCCAACGGGTTCAACATCAACGACGAATGCGGATCGACGTCGCCGGAAATGGTCCGGCGCAAGGTGCGGGAGCTGCGCGCGGACATCGGCATTGCGCTCGACGGCGACGCCGACCGGGTGATCATCTGCGACGAAAAGAGCTCGATCGTCGACGGCGACCAGCTCATGGCGCTCATCGCCACGGCCTGGCGAGAGGAAGACAGGCTGGCGGCCGGCGGCGTGGTGGCGACCGTGATGTCGAACCTGGGGCTCGAGCGCTATCTCGACGGGATCGGCCTCAATCTCGCACGCACCAAGGTCGGCGACCGGTATGTCGTCGAGCACATGCGCAAGCACGGGTTCAATGTCGGGGGTGAACAGTCCGGCCATATCGTGCTCAGCGACTTCACGACCACCGGCGATGGTCTCATCGCCGCGCTGCAAGTGCTGAGCGTCGTGGCCGCAAGCGGCCGTAAGGTGAGCGAGGCCTGCCGGTTGTTCGAACCGCTGCCTCAGATCCTGAAGAACGTGCGCTACAAGAAAGGCGGCAAGCCTCTGGCCGAGGACACCGTGAAAGGCGCCATCAGCGCCGGCGAATCGCGGCTGGGCAGCAAAGGGCGGCTGGTGATCCGGCCGTCGGGCACCGAACCGCTCATCCGCGTCATGGCCGAGGGAGACGACGAGACCCTGGTCAAGGACGTGGTCGACGACATCGTCGAGGCGCTGGAGAATACCGCGGCCTGACACGTCTCCGGCGCGCTGTACACGCCGGGAGGATCGCCGGTCAGGCGTCAGAGTTTCTCGCCGGGAAGCACGATCAGCATGTCGCGCTCGCGTAGATAGGGATTGATCTCCACCGCCTTGCGCAACGCCTGCTGTCCCAATTCCATGCGGCCCTGGCGCATGAGGATGCGGGCCTTGCCGGACAGGGCCGCGAAATGCCTGGGTTCGAGTTCGAGGGCGCGGTCGAGATCCTCCAGGGATTCGTCATACTCCTCTCGCAGGAACCGGATGAACGCGCGCTGGTTCCACGGCTCCGCCCATCCGGGGGCCAGCGCCACGGCTTCGTCCAGATAGGCAAGTGCGCCGGCGAAGTCGTACCAGCGCCGCCGTTCCATGGCCTTTTCGACAAGCAGGGTCGCTTCCTGGCTCGGGCCCATCATCCAGGCGCGCCAGATGACGTCTTCCGCGGCGCGCGCAGCGGGTTCGCTGGAGGCATTTCGCAGTTTGTCGAACATGGCGTCCGTCGGACCGGACGGGCTTTCGGCCGCGGCGGGCGCGAGGGCGAGAACGGCGAGCGCCAGGAGATGGACAGCGAGGGTCTTGGCAACACGGTGCATGGGGGTCTCCCGGTCTTCAGAGGGCGTCCGAGAGAATCAGGTCGGACGCCTTTTCCGCGATCATGATGACCGCGGCGTTGGAGTTGCCCGACACCAGTCTCGGCATGATCGAGGCGTCGACGACGCGCAGTCCCTCGACGCCGCGCACCTTCAGTTCCGGCGTGACGACCGTCGTCTCGCCAGGTCCCATGGTGCAGGTGCAGGACGGGTGGTAAATCGTGCTGCCGTGGTCCCGGCAGTACTGCAGCAGGTCCTCGTCGCTCTCGATTTCGGGGCCGGGCTCGACCTCTTCCTCGATGAAGGACGCGAGCGGATCGGTATGGATGATCCGGCGCAGCTTGCGCAGGCCCTCCACATTGGTCCGCCGGTCGGTTTCCGTGGACAGGTAGTTGACGCGTATGGACGGCGGGTCGAACGGGTTCGGCGTGCGGGCATGCACCGAACCCCGGCTCTCGGGCCGGAGCTGGCAGATCGATGCGGTGAACCCCGAGAAATCGTGCAGGGCCTCGCCCATCTTGTCGGTGCTGAAGACGAGAAAATGCGACTGGATGTCGGGGGTTTCCAGTTCCTCCCGGGTCCGGAAGAAGAGACCCGCATAGCCGGCACCGATGCTGAGATATCCCTTTCGGCGGAACAGGTAATCGGCACCCATCTGCAGCTTCGACTTGAAGTCGTGATAGGCGTCGTTGAGCGTGATCGGCTTGTTCGCCTTGAGTACCATGCGGACCTGGAAGTGATCCTGGAGGTTCTCGCCGACCGTCGGCGCTTCGTGGACCACGGGAATGTCCAGTGATCGCAGCAGTTCCGGATTGCCGACACCGGACAGTTCCAGGAGCTGCGGCGAATTGATCGCCCCGCCGCACAGGATCACCTCGCGCCCGGCCTCGGCGTATTTCTCGCCGCGCTTCTGCCGGAAGACCACGCCGGTCGCCTGCTTGCCATCAAAGACGATCGCTGTCGCGTGGGCATGGGTTTCGATGCGCAGGTTCCTGCGTTTCCGGGCCGGGTTGATGTAGGCGACCGCCGTGCTGCAGCGCCTGCCATTGCGCATGGTGTTCTGGAAGTAGCCGGCCCCTTCCTGGCGTTCTCCGTTGAAATCAGGGTTCGCCGGCACGCCATTGGCGACGGCGGCCTCGATGAAGGCGTCGCAGAGCGGATGCGACTGGGTCGGGTCGGAGACGGTGAGCGGGCCGCCGGCGCCGTGCCATTCGTCCTCGCCGCGCTGCTGGTCTTCGGCGCGGCGGAAATAGGGCAATACGTCGTCGAACGACCACCCGGTGTTGCCGAGCTGCGCCCACAGGTCGAAATCCTGATGCTGGCCGCGGATGTAGACAAGGCCGTTGATGGAGCTAGACCCGCCCAGAACCTTGCCGCGTGGCTGGAACACGCGCCGTCCGTCGAGTCCCGGTTCGGGCTCGGTTTCGTACATCCAGTTGACCTTGCGGTTCTTGAACAGCCGGCCGTAGCCGATGGGGATGTGTATCCAGGGATTGACGTCGCGCCCGCCCGCTTCGAGCAGGAGAACCGAGTGGCGGCCGTCCTCGGTGAGCCTGTTGGCGAGGACGGCGCCGGCCGACCCGGCGCCGACGATGACATAGTCGAATATCCCGATGGACCCGGGCAGGTCGCCGGCTTCCTCGACCAGGTCGTCCTCGTTGTCCAGGGCCTCGGCGGTCTCCGTCTCCTCTGCGTGGTCTTCCCGGTCGCTGGACGCCGCGTCCCCGGCGTCGCCCTCGGCGTCGTCCACGTCGCCGTCTTCGGACAAGGACGCATCGTCCGCCACGTCGGTGGTCGGTTCCGCCTCGTCCGTTTCGGGCGGGGGATTGCCGTCCTTCCGGCCCTGATCGTTCGTGGGATCGCTCATGGCCGCTATGCTGTTCGAATTCCCCGTCTTTTGTCCAGCGTCGAGTTCAGGCGCAGGCGCTGCCCGCGTGGACTGCCGTCAGGCGAGCGGGCCCTTGAGACCGAGGTTCTCCATCATGGTGGCATAGCGGTTGGAGGCCCTGACGAGGTCCGCGCCGTGGCGTTCGAGAAGTTCGGTGCGGCGCGCCGGGTCGTCGATGGCGTCCAGCGCGCCCCACACGGCTGCGAGTTCTTCGGAGAGGCGGCGCAGTTCGGCCGATGTTTCCGGGCTGTCCGCCGCCTCCGCGAGACGCTTGCGGCTGACCTTGCCGACGCCGGGAACCGACTGCAGGCCGGCATCGACATATCCTTCCGGCAGGTCGCCCTTCAGGTTCGTCACCCGGTGGTAGAGGATGGCGTCGAAGATCTGGTCCACGGCCTGTTTCGCACCATCCACCCGGGACATGTGCTCGGTGTCCGCGGCCGCGTGCGGCAGCAGTTCGAGCTTGCCGCTGTGGCGGCGCTCGAGATCGAGATAGGGCACCATCGGCCCGGACAGGGCACCGGTCTCGCCGCATTTGAAAAGGTCGGCGTCGATCGCGGCATGGCGAACCCGGCCGGTTTCCAGCGCCTTGTCGAGGCCTTCCGCGCAGACCACCTCGCCCCGGTCGTAGTTGAGCACGATAGCGCCGGGGTTGAGTCTTTCGAGGATCGCCGAATCGACGATGCCGGCGTTGGCGAAACGACCGGTCTCCGGGCAGGCGGCGCCAAGGCCCGTATGCGGGCTGATGACGTCCGCGCCGTCGGCCGCCTCCTCGAGGGTGGCCGCGAAGGTGAAACCTTCCGATTCGATCCAGTCGCGATGGGTGGGCCGGGCGTGGACGACGACATCCATGCCGAAGGCCCGGCCGAGCCGGGCAAGCTCGCGGCCAATATTGCCGAACCCGATGACGGCGAGGCGCTTGCCCTCGAGTTTCTCGGTCGGGA
The DNA here is from genome assembly GCA_965227875.1 of Hyphomicrobiales bacterium. GTDB lineage: Bacteria > Pseudomonadota > Alphaproteobacteria > Rhizobiales > JAJFHC01. The sequence goes on along the minus strand of OZ245783.1, from coordinate 1,034,110 downwards.
AGTCGCGGAGCTGTTTTCCGGTGTCGAAGTCGCCCGCCGTCACAAGCTCGTGCATGCGGTCCACCGGAAGATCGGGGGCGACCTTGAGAAGCGCCTTCATGGCCATCTGTGCCGTCGCGCGGCTGTTGAAGCCGGGGGTGTTCATCAGCGGTGCGGTGCCGCCTTCACCGTTGCCGCCGCCCCAGGAGGCCGAACCCATATTTCCCGTACCGGCACCGATGCGCACGCCGCCCTCGTCGAAGCGGGATGCCGCGGGGATGAAGGTGGCCGCTGCGATCAGGGCGTCGTATTGGCCCTGGTCGGTCTGGGGAAGGATTTCCTCCTCGCGGCTGAGATCGGGCTGGTAGAAGAAGTGAATGCGGCCCGTCTCCAGAGGTTCGCCGGTTTGCGGGCCTTCGTGGAAGACGCCGCCCTTCGCCTCGATATGGGCTTTCACCTCGCTGTGGTCCGGATTGCCGTCGCCATCGAATTTCAGGCCGACAAGATCGGCCACGAGCACGGTGTAGGCGCGGTTCGGGTCGTCCCTGCGCTTCGGCACGTCCGCGTCGGGCGCCGGTTCGAAGTCCACCCCCTGCTCGGCGAGAAGCTCCTCGAGGACGACGATCTTCGCGCGGTGGTAGGCATATTCGAGATTGTCGAGCAGGTTCGTGATGTCGGATTGCGGACGGATGCCGCCGATCCAGGCGCGATAGTCGCCCGGCGTGCCGGGAAAGGCGTTGACGTATCTGGCGACGTCGAGCCCCGGTTCGCGGTCGCCATTGGGATGGGTCAGGCCCTCATAGGCGAGGATCTGCTTCGAGCGGGCGATGATCCGGGCGTGGAGATCGGCGTCGGTGATGTCGGGATCGCTGACCTTGAGAAGGGTGACGGCCGCGCCGCGGCGCGCCGGCTCGGCCACACCGGCCTCGATCAACGAGTGGTGCGCCACCCACTCGTCGATGGTGCGGCGGTTTTCGACCGACCGGCGGTTCAGCTCATGGACGTCGCCGACGAGGCGTTCGGACCGGCGCAGGCCGAACGTCGTCTCGGCGAAGGCCAGCGTGCTGTAGGTGTTGATGATACCGCCCTGCATGCGGTCGGCCTCGGGATCGTAGATCGGGCCGAGCGCGGTCGATTTCTCGCCGGTGAGAGGGCGCTTCGGGTCGGCCGGCACGACGATCTTGAGCTGGCGCGGTATGGCCCAGGCCGGGTCCTTCTGATTGGCCTCGACAAGCGCCATGGCCTCGGGGGTGAGGGAGGCGACGAGATAGCCCGATATGCCGCCGATGGCCTTCTGGAAGGGCATGAACATGCAGCACTTGGACATGAATGCCGTCACCATGTCCCGCGGCCACGGCATGGCGCCCAGCATGGACGTCGCGTCGATGACGGCATGATGGTTCCCCGGGTCCCGGTCGATCCAGTCCAGCAGGTTGGCGATGTCGCCGTCGGTATAGGTCGTGGCGCCGGTCGTCTCGTGGCCGACCCCGACGAACAGGCGGATCCCGAGTTCCTCGAGCTCGTCCGCGGACGGAATCTCGCCTTCTCGCGCGGCGAAGTGAATCCGGTTCTCGTCGCCGTTGCGGGAGTGGCGATGCATCTCGATCATCTGGGCGCCCCAGGACTGGCGGAAGAAACCGCCGGCCATGGCGGCTTCGGATTCCGGCCGCGGGGTATCGACGAAGACATGCTGGGATGCGTCGTTGGCGTTCATCATGTGCATGATGCAGACGGTGAACCCGCTGTGACCGCCGCCAAGGCCGACGGCCATGCGGTTCTTCTTCGGAAAGCCGAAATAGCGGTGGATCTCGCGCATCATGTCGAGGAGGATCGCGTCCGCGGGATAGCCGCGATGCATGCTGCGGCCGATCTCGGCGGCCGTGAAGGCGCCCGCCGGATGTCCCCGGTCGTCAAGCTTGCGGTAATTGGCCTCCAGCCAGGCCTCGAACTCGAAGCGCAGGCGGCGGCTCTCCACCTCGTCGCCGGTCATGTCGGTGATCGGTCCGACGCCGAAGAACGGATTGACCGTCCGCGCTGGCGGACCGTCTTTCGTCGCCTCGACGGACGTCTCGCGCCAAGCCCTCAGTTCCTCGATCGTCGCCATCACCGGTCTCCGTGCCTGTCCCGCGGGCGGGAATTGTCCTTCGACCGGTATCTATAGGGCGGGGCAAGGGCCGGGAACGTTACATAAGCGTCATCGCGCTGCACGGTTGCGCCGTTTCGGCCGGCTAATTGCCGGCACAGGCATCCTCGCTGTCCATGGTCAGGTCGAACTCGCACATGCCGTGGTCGCGGCCGTTGATGCGCAGGGAGATGGCCTGGGCGCCCGGATAGTAGCGGCGGGTGGTGATCGGGCGGATGGGGTGGCGGCGTGCGATCACACGGCTCTCGCCCGGCGCGAGGTCGAACCGCGTCCACTTGAACACCTTGGCGGCACGGGTGCCGTTTGCTTTCAGGAAGTGCAGCACGTAGTCGACGAGGAGTGACTGGGGCTGGCCCGAAACCGAACGTATTTCCGCGGTGAACTCCAGGACTGCGCCGAAACGGACAACCGGCGTCCCGGTGCCGATCTCGACGGGGGCGATCAGCGGCTGTCCCAGTCCGAATACGTCCAGGGTCCGTTCATGTCCCTGCTTGATCAGGCTGCGGCACGCATGGCGCAGCAGTCGCCGCCGGTCTTCGCCGGCATCCCCGATCCACTTGCCGGCGAGGTTGGCCACGAGGTCGGGGTGGTCCTTCGCGATATCGTTCAGGTGGTTGGCCACCGACCGCCGCACATACTCCTCCTCGTCGTCGCGCAGGGCCTCCAGCAGGGGGAGGGTGGGCGAGGGGTCCGCGATCAGGGCGGGCAGCTGCATGGCCCAGGGCAGACGCGGGCGGGTGCCTTCGGAGACGAGCCGGCGCACATTGACGCTGGGGTCGTGCACCCAGTCCGTCAGCGTCCGCAGCGTACGCGCCTGGTCGGCGAGCATGAAGTACCGGATGGCGAACTCCGCGGTAAAGCGGCAGGTCATTTCGCGAAGCAGCCCGAGCGACCGGTCGAAATCCTTCAGGCCGTTCTGGCCCACCACAAGCGAAAGCGGCAGGACGGCCCAGCCGCGCAGGCCGCGTTCGTCGCTCCTCGCGCCCGTCTCGTTGCTCGCGTCGGGATGGAGCATGTCGGCCAGGATCGCGGCGCGCGCCCCGCCATCGAGCGGAAGGGCGGCATGCACGGCATCGGCGATGAGCTGGGCACGGTCCTTGAGTTCCAGAGCGTCGAGACGGGGCACGACGCTGTCTTCGAACGCCTTGCGGTCGAACTCCGGCAGCCGCCTGGCGAGATGGCCGGCGACCGTGTCTACAAGGGCGGGCGAAAAAACGTTCTTGAAGGGTTCCATCACGCAATGGTCCGTGTTGCCGGGCGAAATCCGGACGACCCTATCTCAGCCGAACTGACAGCATCCTGTCAGCAGTGCGCTCTTGCCGCGTCGTCAGCGCTCGGCGAGGGCCAGGCGCAGACCAAGCAGGCCGAAAGCGCCCGCGAAGGAACGTCGCAGCCAGGTCAGGACCACGGGCCGCGAGATGACATAGGTCCGCGCCAGGGACGCGCAGGCGCCATATCCAACGAAGACGACGAAGGTCAGGCCCATGAAGGTCAGGGCCAGCCCGAGCAGGATCATGGTCGGGTCTGCCGTGCCCGACGGTATGAACTGGGGCAGGAATGCCAGGAAAAAGAGCGACAGTTTCGGATTGAGGACGTTCAGGGCGACGCCGTTGAACACGATACGTCGTGCGGCCATGCCGGCCTTTTTTTCCGAGACGCTCAGCGCGCCGCCGTCCCGAAGGATCTTCCAGGCCATGTAGAAAAGGTAGATCACCCCGAGAAACTTCACGATCTGGAACGCCGTCGCACTGGCATGGAGCAGGGCCGCTAGGCCCACGATGCTGGCCATGACGTGGGGCACGATGCCGAGCGTGCAGCCGAAAGCCGCATAGATGCTGGCTTTCAGGCCCTGTCCGAGGCCGACGGCGAGCGTATAGAGTACGCCTGTGCCGGGCAGCAGCACGACGATGATCGAGGTGATCAGAAACTCAATGCTCATGTCGGCCTGTTCCGTTCTGGGTCATATGTAAACGCATGTTTTACTCAGGTTAACAAAGTATTCACTCGCAAAATCACCAAACACGATAAATTTTTCGAAAATAATCGCGATTAAATCCTTCTTAATCTGTTTGGTTAATTACTAAGGTTAACCGAACAAGCGAGATCTCCGTTTCCCGGGGTTTCGTTTCGGCAGTGACCTGATGGGGATTGGGAAACTGCGGTTCCGAACCGGTGATCCGGTCCGGAGACGAGGTGAAGAGTATTTGTTTGCCCTCTGGCCGGCTTGCCGGTGCCGGGCGATTGATGGAGTAGATTTTATGCGTATGCGTACCACAATGAAACAAGCTTGCGTGGCCGCTGCCCTCTTCCTCGGAGCAGGTCAGGCATTTGCCGCGGATATGCCGCCGGAGCCGCCTATTCTCGTTCCGCCGCCGGTGGTGGACGTGGCTGAACCGTCCTGCATCTATGTGCGTGTCGATGGCGGTTATTCGTTCAACGACAAGCCCAAGGTCAGCAAGAACCACAGCGCGGCCTTCGGTGAGGACATGGACGATTCTTGGTTTGCCGATGCAGGTGTCGGTTGCCAGGTGACGCCGTACTTCCGCGCGGACATCACGGTCGGCGTGCGCGACGGCGCCACGATGGATACGCCGTTCAACGATCTCGATGCGGAATTCACCGCCTATACCGGTATGGTCAACGCCTACTGGGACATCGCCAATATCGGCGGCGTGACACCTTATGTCGGTGTCGGCGCGGGCCTGACGCTCAACAACCTTCATGACATCAACCTGCCGGCGGGCCAGCGCAACAATACGCGCGCCGACTTCGCCTGGGCGGTCATGGCCGGCGTACAGGTCGAACTGTCCGACAACGTCTCGCTCGATGCGGGTTACCGCTATATCGACCTCGGCAAGGCCAAGGCGAAAGGCAACGACCCGATCGTCGTCAAGGATCTCGTGTCTCACGACGTGCGTGTCGGTATCCGGTACAATTTCAACGACTGACCGGAACACACATCCTTTACAGGAAACCCCGCCTCGCGGCGGGGTTTTTTGTTTTTGGCACAATGGCTTGCCTTTGATCGGGCAACTGCAGGTTCGGTGCGCGCGACCGTGCCCGGACAGGCCGTGGTGTTGCACTGCGGCAACAGAGGATCAAATTTTCGTAGATCTCGGAACCGGCCGTCTCATGCCGCGTTTTTGTCATTATTGATCACTAGATCAGCGTCAGGCACCAAGACTGATCGCTCCCCGGCGATCGAAAGGAAAGACATGAAGAAGTTTACGCTCCTCACAGCTACCGCAGCAGCCGCACTCCTCGCCGTTTCCGGCCCGTCCATGGCGGCCGACATGCCGACCCAGCCGGTCGTCTACGACTCCGCTCCGGTCGTGAATGTCTATCGCTGGTACGTGCGCGGTGATGCCGGCATCGGGTTTTTCGACGGCCAGGGCGGCGACGAAGCCTGGACGCTCGGCGGTGGTCTCGGCTACCGCTGGTCCGAGAACTTCCGTACCGACCTGACGCTCGACTACACGGGCGAGTACGACCTCAACAACGGCCGTGACGCCGAGGCGTGGTCCGTGCTGGCCAACGGTTACGTGGATCTGCCGATCAACGAATGGCTCAAGCCCTATGTCGGTCTCGGCGTGGGTTATGGCGATGTCCAGGTCGACGGCGGCAATGACGACGACGGCCTCGCGCTGGCGGCCTATACCGGCCTGACCTTCGACGTGACGCGCGAGACGCAGCTCGACGTCGGTTATCGCTACAGGAACATCTCGGTATCCGGACCGGATTTCGAGGACCATTCGATCAGGGCCGGTTTCAGGTTCAACTTCTGATCCCGCTACGATATTTTCCGAAAACGGCGGCGCCTCGGCGCCGCCGTTTTTGCTTGCGCCGGTGAACGGCGTCAGGCGGTGCGGCGTTCCTCCCTGAAGAAGCCCAGCTTTTCGTGCACGACCCGGTCCGAAAAGAAGAACAGGAAACAGTCCGAGGAGGCCCGGATCGACCGCCACTGCCAGCCGGGGATGCAGATGGTGTCCTTGGGGCCGAAGGAAAAACGGGTCCCGCCGACCTCCACCGTGCCGTCGCCTTCGGCCACGTGCATGACCATGCTGTCGGTGGAGCGCACGGGCACGGTCTCCGCGCCCGACTGCAGGTGCGTCATCCAGGTCGCCATGGTGGGCATGGCCCAGCCGCCGTCCAGGGGGTTCGCATATCTCAGGGTCGTGCCGAAATGGGGATCGGGATCCTCGCCCCGGGCGGCGTGGACAAGCGCTTCCCGGGTGCGCTCGTAGGGGTAGTTGAAGATGGGCGTGGTCTGGCCGTAACGCGATGTCGCGTCGACAGGCAGGAGACCCTCGCCGAAACGGGCCATGGAATCGCCCTCGGGGCGCGTGGTTTCGTGCCGCTGGTCATTGTATCCCTCCATGAACACGGCCTCGAAATAGCCCAGCATCGGGATGTCGAGACCGTCGAGCCACGCGACCGGCGCGTCGCCTTCGTTGCCATGGTCGTGCCAAGCCCAGGCCGGCGTGATGACGAAGTCGCCCTCGCGCATCGTGGTGCGTTCGCCACCGACGGCCGTGAAACCCTGTTCGCCCTCGATCATGAAACGTAGGGCGGAGGGGGTGTGACGGTGGGCCGGCGCGGTCTCGCCGGGAAGGATGAGCTGGATCCCGGCATACAGCGATGCGGTGGTGCGGGTCTGGCCCCGGTAGCTGGGGTTCTCCAGAACGAGAACGCGTCTCTCGGCTTCTTCCGCGGTCAGCAGCCCGCCGGATTCCAGCAGGAGGGGGCGGACATCCTCGTAGCGCCAGATATGGGCAGCCGCCCTTGCACGGGGTTCGGGCGGAATGACGTCCTTGAGAACCTCCCAGAGCGGGGCCATGCTGTGCGGGGCCAGCTTCGCATAGAACGTTTCGCGTTCTGCCTGATTCCGGACTGTCGAACTGCTGCTCACGGTCACATTCCTTCCGTTTATTCAACCCGCACTATAGGTGTCCGGTCGGCCCGGTCAAAGAACGTGTTCAAGCGATGCATGTCCGATCCGTGCAATCGGCGGTTTCATGCCTGTTCGAATATCCCAATGAATAGAATCGGATGGAATGGCTTCATCGTTTCTTAAGTAAATCCGACCAACAAATCCATAAGGTGGATGAATACCGGGCTGGGGAAACAAAATGTCGATCAGCATGAAATCACGACTGGTTGCGGCCTTTCTGATCATGGGTCTTGTGCCGTTTTCGGTAGTGGGTCTCGCCGCGCTCTACGTCAGTGGCAGTGCGATCGAAGATCAGGCCGAACAGAAACTGATCGCCGTGCGCGAGATCAAGAAGTCGAGCATCGAGAAATACTTCGACACCGTGCGCGACCAGTTGCTGACGCTTGCGGAAAACCGGATGGTCGTCGATGCCATGGGCGAGTTTTCGGCACGCGGCAGCATCTTCAACCAGTCGAACATGTATGGCGACGACAAGCTTGCCGAGATGAAGGCTCATCTCAAGAAGTTCTACAACGGCCCGTTCGCCGAAAAGTTCGCCCAAAGCAATCCGGACGCTTCTCTCGATATCGACGCCCTTGTCGATGCGCTCGATCCGAACTCCGTGGGCCTCCAGTACACCTACATCTCCGGCAACGAACACCCGATCGGAAAGAAGGTGGACCTCGAAGCCGCCTCGGACAATTCCGCCTATACGCTCTCACACAAGAAGTACCATTCGGCCTTCAGGAACTTTCTCGAGAAGTTCGGCTACTACGACATCTTCCTCGTCGATGCGAAAGACGGGAAGATCGTCTACTCGGTCTACAAGGAACTGGACTTCGCCACGTCGCTCGTGGACGGGCCCTATGCCGAGACAAATTTCGGCGAGGCGTTCCGGAAGGCCCGTGAAATCAAGACCAAGGGCGAGTTCGTCTTCGTCGACTTCGCACAGTACCTGCCGTCCTACAATGCGCCTGCGAGTTTCATCGCGGCGCCGATCTTCGATGGCGAAACGGTGACCGGGGTCCTGATCTTCCAGATGCCGGTGGACCGCATCGCGGCCGTGATGGACGAACGCACAGGGCTTGGCGAAACCGGCGAAACCTATCTCGTCGGCCCGGACTACCTGATGCGGTCCAACGCGCTGCATGACAGTGCGGGCCGCTCGGTGGACGCCTCGTTCCGCAATCCCGACGCCGGTTCCGTCAGGTCGGTCGCCGTGGCCAGCGTTTTCAAGGGTGAAACGGGCTCGCGGGTGCTCGACAACTATGCAGGCACGGAAGTCGTTTCGTCGTTCACGCCCGTCGACATTCTCGGCGTCACCTGGGCGCTCGTCGCGGAAATCGACGTCAGCGAGGCGTTTGCGGCCGAGTACCTGCTGACGAAAGTCATGCTGGTGATCGGCGCGATCGGCATCGCCGGGATCGTCGTCATCGGGCTCCTGATCGCGCGCGGGTTCGCAAATCCCATTGTGTCCATGACGTCGGCCATGCGACGCCTCGCAGCCGGCGATACGGACCTCGAGGTGCCCGCTCTCGACCGCAAGGACGAGATCGGGGAGATGGCCAAGGCCGTCGAGGTGTTCAAGGACAACGCGATCGAGCGTGGCCGGCTTGAAATCGCGGCCCGCCAGGAGCGTGAAAACGAACGTCTGCGCCAGGAATACATGAAGAACGTCATCGAGAAATTCCGCGGGCAGATCGAACAGAACCTGGGGGCCGTCGGCGGCGGCACGACCAAGATGAACGCGACCGCCGAGACGCTCTACAGCGTCTCGGAACGGGCGACCGGCGATGCCGCAAAGGCGCGCGACGGTGCCTCGGATACGTCGGCGAACGTGCAGACCGTCGCTTCGGCGGCCGAGGAACTCTCCTCCTCGATACGGGAGATCTCTTCCCAGACGAACCAGGTCAGCCAACTCGCGACGGATGTGTCGAACACCGCCAACGCGACCGACAAGGACGTGGAGAGCCTGGCCGAGACAGCCCAGAAAATCGGCAATGTGGTAGAGATTATCCGGAACATCGCCGAACAGACGAATCTCCTTGCGCTGAACGCGACGATCGAGGCGGCGCGCGCCGGCGATGCAGGCAAGGGCTTCGCGGTGGTTGCGCAGGAGGTTAAGCAGCTTTCGCAGCAGACCGCGAACGCGACGGAGGAAATCGCCGAACAGGTCGCGAGCGTGCAGGCGTCCACCGGCAACGCGGTGACGTCCATCCGGTCGATCTCGAAGTCCGTGGTCGACGTCACGGAACTTGCTTCCGCGGTCGCCGCCGCCGTGCACGAGCAGGAAGCGGCGACGGAAGAGATCATGCGCAGCATCGGCCTGGCATCGGACGGCAGCGCACAGTCCGCCAGCAGCGTCGAGGAGGTTTCCCAGGCGATCGGCGAGACGAACTCGGAAGCCGAAAACGTCCGCTCGGTGGCGACGGAGCTTGCCGCCATATCGAACAGGCTTTCCAGCGAAGTCGAGACTTTCCTGGCCGACGTGTCGAAGGATGTGGAGGACCGCCGGTCGAGCCTGCGGGAGTTCGCCGACGAGGAAGTGACCATCGAAGCCGACGGTGTCTCTGAAAGCAGCAGGATCGTCAATCGGAGCGACTACGGTCTGAGGATCCTCGCCGTGCACAACCTCGCTCCGGGAGAGACCATCAGCGTCGTCTTCAGGGACGGGTCACGGCGCACGGCCGCCTGCATCTGGGTTGCCGAAGGCGCCGCCGGCCTGAAGTTCAACGAGGTTCTCACGCGGGCGGTTGCCTGACACCGTGGTCCCGGCTTGCCGGGGCCGATCAGACCGGCCGGGCGACCACGAGGCCGGTGCACTGCTTGATCTTGTGCGGCCAGTCGAAAAAACAGGCTTCGGGCGCAAACCCGTAGTCCGCAAGGCCGGCCACCGAAAGAGAGAAATAATTCTTGGCCCGGCGCATCAGATCCTGGAGGCCGGATGCGTTGCAGTCGACGAACGGTTCGGCAAACACCGCGGCCCCGGATACCACGCGGCGCATCCCGGCCAGAACATCGTCCTTGATCGGGTCCATCTGTTCGAGCGCCAGGCGTGAAAACACCACGTCGAAGGAGCCGTCCCCGAAAGGCAGGTCGCGCGCATTGCCCTGGGTGAAGGCAATGCGTTTGTGCGCGGTGAGATCCTTTACCTCACGCGGGCAGAAGGCGGCGAGGACGTCCGGCAACCGGTCTTCCGCCTGAACGGAATGTGCGGTGGCGATGCCGGCGTCGGAGAGTTCCAGTCCAGAGAACTCGATGTCCGGATACATTGCGCTCAGAACGAACAGGTTGCGGCCGACACCGCAGCCGACCTCGAGGATCGAACGGGGGCGCAGATGTTCGATGGCGGCGCATATGCGATCGAGTTCCATGCGGTCCAGCGCACCGTTCCGGAGCACAAGAAACTCGTCCGACCATCGCGCGAGCGTCGGTTTGCGGCCGTCGGACGGTGCGTCCGACCGCGGCCAGTCGTATGACGTCCAGATGCGTTCGTATTCGTTCTTGACGAAACCCGGCGAGCGAAACGACGTGACCGGCTTGTCCAGCCCGACCAGGGATTTCAGTGTCCGTTCGACATGCTTGACGCGCATGCGCCGCTCATGACTGGTCAGCACCTTTTGTGCGGCGGCTGACGAGAGGGGCATGGAGTCGACGACCCAGTCATCGAGCATGGACCGGCAGTGATCCGGCGTCGGCGGCGCGAGATAGCCGGCCGGCGGCAAAGGCGTGTTCATGTCCAGGACACTCTCCCCGTTTGATCCCGTGGCTGTATTTGCACCTTTGCATGCCGGCGTTCAAGACTTCCGTGGAACCCCGCACCGGCCACGCGCGCGTCTTGTCGCATGGCTGCGCGTGAAACCGGTTTTCGGTTGACTTGTCCGGCGGCCGGTCCTATCGAGGCTGCGGGCCACCTCTCCCCACCGAGAGGCAACTATCTGGAAGGATAGACATATGCTGAGCAAGCCAACGCCGGACTTGCGTCCGGTAAATCCGCGTTTTTCGTCAGGTCCCTGCACGAAGCGCCCCGGCTGGACGCCGGACACACTTTCCAACGCATTTCTCGGACGTTCGCACCGCGCGAAAGAGGGCAAGGCCCGTCTTGCGCTTGCGATCGACCTCACCCGCGAGGTTCTCCGGATTCCCGCGGACTACCGCATCGGCATCGTGCCGGCCTCCGATACGGGGGCGGTCGAAATGGCGCTCTGGAGCCTGCTCGGCGCGCGCGGCGTCGACATGCTCGCCTGGGAAAGTTTCGGCAAGACCTGGGTGACCGACGTCACCTCACATCTGAAACTCGACGACGTGCGGGTGCTGGATGCGCCCTATGGCGAACTCCCGGACCTGGCACAGGTCGACTTCACCCGTGACGTCGTCTTCACCTGGAACGGAACCACCTCCGGCGCACGGGTGCCGGACGGCGACTGGATCGCCGCCGACCGGGAAGGCCTGACAATCTGCGATGCGACGTCGGCCGCCTTCGCGCAGCCGCTGGACTGGCCGAAGCTCGACGTTGTGACCTTCTCCTGGCAGAAAGTGCTCGGTGGCGAGGCTGCGCACGGAATGCTGGTGCTGTCGCCGCGTGCGGTCGAGCGGCTCGAATCCCACACGCCTGCATGGCCGCTTCCGAAAGTCTTCCGCATGACCAAGGGCGGCAAGATCAACGAGGGGATTTTCCGGGGCGAGACCATCAATACGCCCTCCATGTTGTGTGTCGAGGACTATATCGATGCCCTGGAATGGGCACGCCGGATCGGAGGACTCGAGGCCTTGTTCGCGCGTGCCGACGCCAACGCAAGTATCCTCGGGGACTGGGTCGACCGGACGGAGTGGATTTCGTTTCTCACCGAAGACCCGCGCTTGCGTTCGAACACGTCCGTGTGTCTGAAACTGTCGGACAAGGCCCTCGAGGGCCTGTCGGAGGACGCGCGTGCCGCGCTGCCCAAGAAGATCGCGGCCCTGCTCGATGAAGAGGGCGTGGCCCACGACATCGGCGCCTATCGCGATGCACCGCCCGGATTGCGTATCTGGGCCGGCGCCACGGTCGAAGCCGGGGATCTCGAAGCGCTTACCGCATGGCTGGACTGGGCCTATGTGTCCGTCCGGTCATCCGACGGCTGAGCGCTTTCCGTTTCCGTATCTTGCAGACTTTCCATTCCGACTGAAGTTCCAGACCAGGAGGCCTTTCAGATGGCACCCCGTGTACTCATTTCCGATCAGCTCAGCCCGCGCGCGAAGGAGATCTTCGAAGCCCGTGGTTGCGAAGTCGACGTCCAGACCGGTCTCGACCGGGACCAGCTCATTGACATCATCGGCGACTATGACGGCCTTGCCGTTCGTTCGAAGACAAAAGCGACGGAAAAGGTGATCGCCGCCGCCGACCGTCTGAAGGTCATCGGCCGGGCCGGCATCGGCGTCGACAATATCGACCTGAAGGCGGCCACCGCCCGCGGCATCATCGTGATGAACACGCCCTTCGGCAACTCGATCACGACGGCGGAGCATGCCATATCCCTGATGCTGGCGCTCGCCCGGCAGATCCCCTCCGCGGACGTTTCGACCCAGGCGGGGAAATGGGAGAAAAGCCGCTTCATGGGCGTGGAGATAACCTCCAAGACGCTCGGGCTCATCGGTTGCGGCAATATCGGCTCCATCGTCGCGGACCGCGCCCTCGGCCTGCGCATGAGAGTGCTGGCCTTCGACCCGTTCCTGTCTCCGGAGCGCGCCGTGGACCTGGGCGTCGAGAAGGTCGAACTGGACGACCTGCTGAAGCGCTCCGACTTCGTCTCCCTGCACGTTCCGCTCACGGACAAGACCCGCGACATCATCGACGCCAGGGCGCTCGACTTGATGAAGCCGGGTGTGCGGCTCATCAATTGCGCCCGCGGCGGCCTGGTCGTCGAGGAGGCTCTGAAGGCCGCACTGGAAGCCGGGCATGTGGCAGGGGCCGCACTCGATGTCTTCGAGCAGGAGCCGGCGGAAAACAATCCCCTGTTCGGCATGGAAAACGTCATCTGCACCCCGCACCTGGGGGCGGCCACGACGGAAGCCCAGGAGAACGTGGCGCTCCAGGTCGCCGAGCAGATGTCGGACTTCCTCGTCAACGGCGCCGTGAGCAACGCCATCAACATGCCGTCGATCACGGCCGAGGAGGCGCCTCGCCTGAGACCCTTCGTGACGCTCGCGGAACAGCTCGGCTCGTTCGCCGGCCAGCTCACGGAGACCGGGATCGAATCGATCAAGATCGAGTATGCGGGCGACGTGGCGGAACTGAACACCAAGGCGCTGACGTCGGCGGCGCTCGCCGGCGTTCTGCGGCCCGTCCTGTCCGACGTCAACATGGTCAGCGCGCCGGTGCTCGCCCGCGACCGCGGCATCGCGGTCGAGGAGGTGATGCGCGGCAAGGATGGCGCCTACGACACCTATATCCGGCTCACCGTGGGCACGGAGCGCCAGCAGCGGTCGGTCGCCGGTACGGTGTTCTCCGACGGCAAGCCACGCATCATCCAGGTCAAGGGCATCAACATGGAGGCCGAACTGGGCTCCCACATGCTCTACATCACCAACGAGGACAAGCCCGGCTTCATCGGGGCGCTGGGAACGACACTTGGCGATGCGGGCGTCAACATCGCCACCTTCCATCTCGGCCGCGAGAGCCGGGGGACCGATGCGATCGCACTGGTCGAGGTCGACGAGGAGGTTTCCGGCGAGGTTCTGGCCCGGGTGGAGAGCCTGCCGCATGTGCGCCAGGCCAAGCCGCTCAGCTTTCCGGTCGCCTGAGACCATTTGCGAGACCGTGCGGCGGGGCCGGGCAGGCCCCGCCGGCCACGCGACGGTTAGCGGCGGGTAATTTCGTCGCATGCCTCGCGCAGGCGGCGAAGGTTCTGTATAGTCCCGCCGAAAAGAGACTGGCCTGCGCCATCGCTTTTCCTCACTCCGTGGTCCAGGGGCACGGATCCGCAAGACATTCAGGAAAGGTTCGTCATGGCGAATGTAGTCGTGGTCGGCTCACAATGGGGCGACGAAGGCAAGGGGAAGATCGTCGACTGGCTCTCGGAGCGTGCGGACATCGTCGTGCGTTTCCAGGGCGGGCACAATGCCGGCCATACGCTCGTTATCGACGGTGTCACCTACAAGCTGAGCCTCCTGCCGTCGGGCGTCGTCCGGGGCGGCAAGCTGTCCGTGATCGGCAACGGCGTGGTCGTCGATCCGTGGGCGCTGTCCGACGAGATCGACCGGCTGACCGCGCAGGGTGTCGCCATCTCGCGTGAAAATCTCCGGATAGCCGAGAACGCGACATTGATTCTGCCGCTGCACCGTGAACTCGACGCGATCCGCGAGGCCGCGGCCGGGGAAGGCAAGATCGGCACGACGAAGCGGGGAATCGGTCCGGCCTATGAAGACAAGGTTGGCCGGCGTGCGATCCGCGTGATGGACCTGCAGAACCTCCAGTCCCTGAAGGCCAAGATCGACCGTGCGCTCGTCCATCACAACGCCATACGGCGCGGTCTCGGCGAGCCCGAGATCGACGGCGGAGAACTGCACGACCAGCTTTCCGAAATCGCGCCGCGCATCCTGCCCTTCATGGACAAGGTCTGGGCCCTGCTCGACGAGGCCCGTCGCGCCGGCAAGCGTATTCTGTTCGAGGGTGCACAGGGCACGCTGCTCGACGTGGACCACGGAACATATCCCTTCGTGACGTCTTCCAACACGGTCGCCGCCCAGGCGGCATCGGGAAGCGGCATCGGCCCGGGCGCGCTGCATTACGTCCTGGGGATTACCAAGGCCTACACGACCCGTGTCGGATCGGGGCCTTTCCCGACGGAGCTCGACGACGAGATCGGACAGAAACTGGGCGAACGCGGTCACGAGTTCGGCACGGTGACGGGCCGTTCGCGCCGCTGCGGATGGTTCGACGCCACGCTCGTGCGCCAGGCGATCAAGACGAGCGGGATCGACGGCATTGCCCTCACCAAGCTCGACATTCTAGACGGCTTCGAGGAACTCAAGGTCTGCGTGGGCTATGAGCTCGACGGCGAACGGATCAACTACCTGCCCGGGTCGCAGGGCGCCCAGTCGCGGGTCAAGGCCGTCTACGAGACGCTCGAAGGCTGGTCGGAAAGCACGGCCGGCGCCCGGTCATGGGGCGATCTGCCGGCCCAGGCGATCAAGTACATCCGCCGGGTGGAGGAGTTGATCGAGGCGCCGGTGACCCTGCTTTCGACGAGCCCGGAGCGCGACGACACCATCCTGATGCGCGACCCCTTCGAGGACTGACTCAGGCGCGCTTGTTCACAGCGTGAATGACTCTGTTCAGAAGTTTGAATTTCCCTCTCCGCGTGCGGACCTCTATTGCAGAAGGCGGGAGTTGAGCCAACACCGTGCAATCGTCTGTTTTTCGATGATCATTTTTCTGATCCCGGTTTTCCGGGGGACCTGACCGGCCAGAGGCAAGCCGGGCGGGACTTCACCGAAAAAGATGCGGCGTAGACGGTTGCCGGGCGAGGCTCTGCGATCCCGTACGAAACACGGCCGGTAAACGGCCGGACGCACAGGGGTTGGGTGTCATGGGTGGCGCGTTTTTCCGGGCGGGATCTGCCCGGGTCTTTGTCGGTTTCTTCTCTTTGGCCGCGGTGTGCGCAACGATTTTCGCACAGGAAGCGGTTGCCAATGCTGCACCTCCGGGACCGGGATGTGCGAACGCCAATGCGGGTACTTATGACCTTTCCAACCAGGGAACGGCGTTTGCAAGCTTCATCGGGGACTTTAACGCCGGTGAAACACTCGTCTTCACGGTAACCGACGCGGGCGGAGCGACCGGCACATATACGATTGCGGATACGACAGCCACAGTGACGATCGTTTCGTCGGCAACCTTCCCCATCAACGCAAACTATGTCGTTCCGGCGACCGGCAATCGAACGATCACCCGTGACTTCTCCGCGGGCACGGCGGGCAACGTCAATTTCCAGGTGCGATGCCTCCCTGTTTCCACCGCAGACATTACGCCGGGCCTCATCAAGAACTACATCTCGGGGCACTGGAATCCGCTTCTCAGCGTCTTCAGCGAGCACCGCACGCCGCTGCCCTTCCAGAGCCGTGACCGGGACGACGTCTTCCAGGACGGAACCGGGGTCACGCCGAGCGTCAGTGGCGACAACAGCCGAATCGCCTTCGGCGGCTCGGTCCAGGGCTTCAACGCCATCCTGGAGAAGGACCTGCGGGTCGCTGCGGCGGCAGCGGGCGTGGGCGGCAAGAAACCGCAGCGCTGGGACCTGTGGATCAAGGGTGTGGTCACCGACTTTGACGCCGACGACGCCAACGCCGCGCGCAAGGGCGACGCTTTCGTTTTGCTTGCCGGCGTGGATTACCTCCTGCGGGACAATCTCCTCGTTGGCGTGCTGGTCGGCTATGACACGTCCGACCAGAAGATCAGCGCGCTCGATTCGGAATTCGACACAGAAGGTTTTGTCATTGGGCCATATGCGAGCGTCCGGCTGACGGAGGAACTCACCTTCTATGCCCGCGCGGCGGTCGGGCTCGCCGATCACGACATCCGGGTCGGGACCACGACGGGCGAGTTCGACAGCGAGCGCCTGTTGTTCATGGCGAATCTCAAGGGCACGTACTGGGATCTTCATCCCGTACGCCTGACACCGAACGTCATGGTGCAGTACGTGGTAGAGGATCATGAGGCGTTCACCGATTCCGCGGGAACCCGGATCGACAGCCAGACGGTCGAGCTCGGCCGTCTCGAGGTCGGCGGCGAGGTGGGCTACCGGATGGAGCTGGACAACGGGGTCATCGTCGACCCCTACGTCTCTCTCCACGGTCTCTACGACTTCCAGACCGAGGGCAGGGTCGCGGTGTCACAAACCGTCTCGACGAAACAGGGGACGCTGCGGGCCAGGGTCGGCGGCGGTGTCACCGTCAATTTCGGAAATGGCGCCCATGCCCAGGTGGGAATCGCCTATGACGGGATCGGCGAGGACGACTACGAGGCGGTCTCCGGGCACGCCCGGATCGCCGTTCCGCTCGACTGACGGGGAATACAGGCTTCGGTCAGGCCGGCGCCATGGCGGCTTCGCGCGCCGCCTTCTGCACCGCCTTCTGGACCTTTTCGAAGGCGCGGACCTCGATCTGGCGGATCCGTTCCCGGCTGACGTCGAACTCCTGCGAGAGGTCTTCCAGCGTGACCGGATCCTCGGCCAGTCGCCGGGCCTCGAAAATGCGCTGCTCGCGTTCGTTCAGCGACTCCATGGCCTTGGCCAGGAATGCGCGGCGCTGGCTCATTTCCTCGGATTCGACGAGCAGGCTTTCCTGGTCGGGTTCGTCGTCCACCAGCCAGTCCTGCCATTCGCCTTCCGCATCGGCGCGCAGAGGGGCATTGAGCGACGTGTCGCCGCCGAGGCGGCGGTTCATCGAAACCACGTCTTCCTCCGACACACCGAGGCGCTTGGAGATAAGTTCGACCTGGTCGGGATGCAGATCACCATCGTCGAGCGCCTGGATCTGGCTTTTCATTTTGCGCAGGTTGAAGAAGAGTTTCTTCTGGCTTGCCGTGGTGCCCATCTTCACCAGGCTCCACGACCTCAGGATGTACTCCTGGATCGCGGCGCGGATCCACCACATCGCGTAGGTCGCCAGCCGGAATCCCTTTTCCGGTTCGAAACGTTTCACCGCCTGCATAAGGCCGACATTGCCCTCGGAGATCACTTCGGAAATCGGCAGACCGTAACCGCGGTATCCCATGGCGATCTTGGCCACGAGGCGAAGATGGCTCGTCACGAGTTCGTGGGCGGCTTCGGGGTCCTCGTGTTCACGCCAGCGCTTGGCCAGCATGTATTCCTGGTCCGGTTCCAGCATCGGGAATTTCCGGATTTCCTGGAGATACCTGCTGAGGCCTTCACTCGTTACGGCCGGGACGGACCGGTTGGACATTTCGATTTTCCCAATTGATGGCGCGTGGCCGCATGCGTTCGTCTGCGCCCCGCAGCACAGTGACGTATATATAGGAAGTCACTGTGGCAATTTTAAGAGCCTAATCACCCGTTTATGACGAGAGCTTTACGCGGCTTCGCAAAGCTTCAGGAGGCTCTCCAGTTCTGCCGGCAGGGGACTGTCGAAGGAGAGCGTTTCGCCGGTCGCGGGATGGACGAATCCCAGTCGCGCGGCATGGAGCGCCTGGCGGTCCAGGTCCTGCAAGGCCTCCGCGGCAGCCCGGGGGAGACGGTTGCTGCTGGCCGCGAAACCGGCCCCGTATACGGCATCTCCCAGCAGCGGATGTCCGATATGGGCCATGTGTACGCGGATCTGGTGCGTTCTGCCGGTTTCGAGGACGCACCTCACGAGACTCGTCGTTGGCCGCTCGGCGCCTTTCGGCAGGGTTCGCTCGACGGCATACCTGGTTATGGCGTGTTTGCCGCCTTCGCGTACCACGGCCATCTTGAGACGGTTGGAGGAACTGCGCGCCAGTGCGGCGTCAACCTTGCCTTTCCGGGGGTCCGGCGAGCCCCAGACGAGCGCCAGGTAGGCGCGTTCCAGCCGGCCGTCGCGCCCGTGGGCGGCGAACTGTTCCGCCAGACCGCGATGCGCGGTGTCGGTCTTGGCCACGACGATGAGCCCGGACGTGTCCTTGTCGATCCGGTGCACGATGCCCGGGCGACGCACGCCGCCGATGCCGGACAGCGTATCGCCGCAATGATGAATGAGTGCGTTGACGAGCGTTCCCGTCCAGTTGCCCGCTGCGGGATGGACGACGAGACCGGCGGGCTTGTCGACCACGATGACATGATCGTCCTCGTAGACCACTTCGAGCGGGATATCCTCGCCCCTGGGAACCGGGTCCTCGGGTTCGGGCATGCGGACGTCGACACGCTCACCTTCCGTCATTTTCCGGTTGGGTTCGAGCACCTGCATGCCGGAAACGCGCACATGGCCTTCCTTGATGAGGCTTTTGAAGCGAGAACGGCTGATTTCCGGCTCGATCCGGTGTAAGTAGCGGTCCAGTCGTTCGCCGGCATGGTCGGCGTCGACGCAACGGGTGAGTTCGGACTGATACGGGGAAGCGTTCATGACACAAGCGCATATGTCACAAGACACGGGTTCTGTCGAACCGGAATCGGGCGAGGCCGGTCCGCCTCCGTCCAATCCGCGCTTCCTCAAGGGGCTCGTCATCGTCATGGGCGTGCTGCTGGTCGTCGGATTCATCGTGGTCTTCGCCACGATCATCTACCGGGCGGTCAACCTGCCGTCGTCCCCAAGTGCGCGAGCCGCGGCATCGGGGTTCGGGGATCTGCCGGTCACGGTGCCCGCAGGCTACAGGGTCGCGGAGATGATCGCCGACGGATCGCGGCTGCATGTGCGCGTGAGCGGGTCGGAAGGCGAACAGATCCTCGTCATCGACACGCGTTCGGGCGCACTTGTCGGTCGGGTCGTGCTCCAGGCCGGAACACCCTGACGGCGCGGGGCTTGCTCAGCCCTTTGACAGTTCGTTCTGAAGGGCGCGGATGCGGTCGGCGAGGGAAGGGGGCGTTCCGGACTCACCGGCCTCGTCGTCGGTGTCGTCCCGGTCCGTTTGCCCGTCGACGTCAGCATCTCCGTCTGCCCGGGCGCTGTTGCGGCGCGACGAGTTGGCGTTGATCGGCGTGACGTTGTTCTTCTGTTCCGGCGCGCGGGCGGCCAGGTCGACATCAAGCTCGTCGGCGTCGACTTCCTCAGGCAGTCGCTTGAGCACGCGGCCCACGTCGCGGGCGACGGCATCGACTTCGCGCTTGAGGTCGTCATAGGGGTTGGAACGGGACTTCCAGGTCGTCTCGAGCGCCTGGATCTCCTCGCGCAGGCGGCCTGACTCGTCCTCGGCCTTGCGCAGTTCGTCCATGAGGGTGTCACGGTCGTCGAGCAGCTTGGTCACGGTGCGGCGGTAGGCGCGCACGCGTCGCGAGTCCGACGAAGCCTCTTCCGCGATGGTTTCGCGGAGCGAGGAGATGTCGCGCCGGGTCTCGTAGAGTTCCGCCCGCCTGCTTTCAATGTTGGCCGCCAGCCGGCCAAGTTCGTTCACGCGGTCCGCGATCGCCTGGTGGGCGAGCCCGAGCGTGCGCTCCTCGGCATTGTCCTCGCGGGCCTTGCGCCGCAGCGCATTGACTTCCGCTTCGCGCCCGGCCGCCAGTTCCGTCTGTTCCTTGAGCATGCGCCGCTGACGCTCGATGACCTCGCCCTGCTGGCGGATCTTCTCGGCCTGCTGTTGGATCATCTCCGTCTTGGAGCGCACGTCGTCCTCGAGCGGGCTCGACCGCGACGTCAGTTTCATGATCTTGGCGTCGCGCTCGACGAGCTGGGCGGCGTGGTCCTTGGCCTTCTCGGTGAGTTCCTCGATCCGGTTGGCCAGACGCGAGTTCTCGACGACGTGACGGCCGTTGCGCTCCTTCAGTTCCTCGACCGTGAGCTCGAGCTTGCGGGTGGACAGGGCAAACTCGGCCTTGAGCTGGTCCCGGTCAGCCTGGATTTCCGCCATGGTCAGCGGCGACTGGCTCTGGATACGCTTGGTCGTCAGCCGGACCGCGTGGCGCCACAGGGGCGGGGCGATGAACAAGCCTATGAGGCTGGCGCACAGAAACCCCAGCGCGATGAACATGACCGTCTGGAACATCGGGTCGGTCGCCTTCCCCTACTCACACAGATCCGTTAACGAAAAAGACGGTGCGAACCTGCCAGTTTCTGCGCAATACGTCCATTTTCGTCATGTCTTAGGGTTAAAACACGGAATTGCCGGATACTCAACAAAACGACGCGGGCGGGGTGACGCCGGTCAGAAGGGATTCCAGGTCGGTTGAGCGGTGTATTTCAGGTAGCCGATATTGATTCCCAGACGTGCGCCGACCCCGGTCCTGATCGGCGCGAGCAGCAGTTCTCCGCTTTGCTGGAAATTGACCCCGAGGCCGCCCACCACATAGGCCGAACCCTCCACGCCGGGTATGCGCTGGTAGAGCTGCGGAATGGAGTACATGTTGTAGACGAGCACCAGGGTGCGCGACCCGTTGCCGCCGAAATCGAAGCCGATCGACGGCCCCTGCCAGAAGATCTTCTGGCGTCCGCCGGTCTTGGGATGAATCCAGCCTTCCCCGTAACGGACACCGCCTACGAACGAGGCGGCGGCCTCCTCGCCGACGATGTAGGCGTTGGGCCGGCCCTTCTGCTGGAAGACGTACTCGACCATCTCGGCGAGGCCGCCCGTGGTCTTGCCGAAAAAGCGATGGCCGGCGTCGATGATTTCCTGTGCGGTGTAGGTCGAGTTTGCCGGATCCTGCTGGCCGGGCTGCGGCTGCGGCTGGGCGGTCTGCGAATAGGCGCCGGTCGCGGCGAACGTCAGGCCGGCGGCAAGCCCGAAACAGGCTGCGAACTTAACGAGTGTCTTCACGGTCGATGTCTCCGCTCGTGACGGGTGCCGTACGGATCGGTCCCGTCGTCGGGTTTGCTGGATGTTTACGTCTTTGGGGTACCGTCGCGCCAACTGGAAGGTTCCACTGCGCGTCGGCCCACCATGCGCACCGAAATGAGAACGAATTATGTCGAAGAATAGGCCCCTGACCGTCGATTCGCAGCCAAATTCGGCAGTTGTGCTCCTGACGGGGCTGGCCATGCTGCTCTGCGTCCTGGCATTCGTCTCGTCACCCTGGGGCCGGGCCCAGGCCTCGACAATGGAGCGGATCTGGACCGACCCGGTATCCGGGATCGCCCTTTCGGGATACGACCCGCTTTCCTATTTCGTCGACGGAAAGCCGCGCCTGGGCAGGGCGGAACACGAGGTGACCTGGGGCGGCGTTACCTGGAGATTCACCAACGAGGGCAATGCCGTGGTGTTCCGCCGCGACGCGGACGTCTACGCGCCACAGTTCGGCGGGCATGGCGTGGTGTCCATCGCCAAGGGATGGCCGGCGAGCGGCAATCCCGAACTGTGGTCGCTTTTCGACGGCAAGCTCTATTTCTTTCACTCGCTCGAAGCACTCGAGACATGGAAGGCGGACCGCAAGCGCTGGACCAGACAGGCCGCCTCGCGCTGGCCCCAGGTTCAGAAACAGCTCAGCCGGTAGCGGCGGCTCCGAGGTGGTTGCGCACAATCGCGCGTTTCCCGATTAAGCCAAACTTTCCCCTTTTGTTGAACTTGTCCTGATACTGTGGTCCATGGCAGCGGGGGCTGGGGGGATCGCATGCTGGAGTCTGTCTCGGCGAGTTTCAACGAAACGCTGGTGACACTGCTGTCGCAGTGGGTGCTGGCTTTTTTCGTCGGCCTGATGGTCTTTGTCGTTCTTGTTGTCGCGCTCAAGAGTTTCCCGGCGGCCGTTCGCGAGACGCGGCTCTTCTGGGTGGCGGAGGCTTGTGTTCTTCCGTTTGCCATCCTGTATGTCTCTGTCGTGGTGGGCGCGGTTTTCGGTTTGCAGCCACCCGATGTCTGGTTCAGTCGCCTGCAGGAAGTGAAAGGCGTCGTCCTGACGCTTGTCATCGCCTATCTCGTCAACCGCGCTCTTACGCTTTTCGTCTGGGAAGGCATCCTGCACGGCTATGCGGCGACGGTGCCCGGGATTGTCCGGAACCTCGCGTCGTTCTTCATCTACCTGACCGGTTTCTACGGCATTCTCGCATTCGTGTTCGAGCAGCCGGTCACCGGCCTTCTGGTCTCGTCCGGCATTGCGTTCGGTATCCTTGGCCTTGCGTTCCAGTCGACGCTTACGGACATCATCTCGGGTATCGCGATCGCCATCGAAAGGCCGTTCGGAGTTGGCGACTGGATAGAGACGGATGACGATGTCTGCGGCAAGGTCGTGTCGATCGACTGGCGTGCCACCATGCTGAGAACCCTGTCGGACACCACACACGTCATTCCGAACAACAAGATCGCGAACACCCCGATCCACAATCTCAGCAAACCGGGGCCGACCTATTGCCTGAAGGTGTTCGTTTCCATCTCGGCAGATCTTCCGCCTTGGGAAGTGAGAGGGCTGCTCGTCGACGCCGCTCTCGCTGCCACCGGTGTGGAGAACACGCCGGCGCCGATCGTGCGTCTGGCGGATGGCGAACGCCGCCCGGTTCGTTATGTGGCTCTTATCCACTGCTCGGACTACGGCGCTCATCCGGCGGTTCGGGAATCCTTTCTGTTCGAGGCCTGGCGCCGGCTCGGCGCGGCGGGGGCCGAGATCGCCGCAGATACGCAACAGATCGATTTCCGGTGGGCGCCGAAACGTGAATTCAAAGCCGCGGCCAGCGTCAAGGCGATCGAGAACGTGCCCCTGCTGGCACCCCTGACCAATGACGAGCGCAGACTTCTCTTCGATTCGGGCAGCATCGACGACTACCCGGAAAGAGGCCTCATCGTGAATGCGGGGGAGGAGGGAGACTCCTTTTTCGTCATCCTCAACGGAATGGTCCGTGTTTTCCAGCCAGCCCATGACGGACAGCCGGAAGTCGAGTACGCGCGCCTGCTTGCAGGCAGCTTCTTCGGCGAGATGTCGCTGCTGACCGGGGAGCGGCGGTCGGCGAGCGTTGCCGCGCACACCCGGACCCGTGTGCTCGAGATCCCCAAGTCGGCGATGGTTCAGGTCCTGTCGGTCCGTCCGGCCCTTGCCGAACAACTCGCCCAGATAATGGCTGAACGCAAACTGGCCAACGAACTGGCAGCCGAGGACCTGCACGAGGACAGTTTTACCGACAGGCTGGCAGCGACGACACGGGAGTTCGTCACCCGCATCACCGGGTTCCTGACCGACCGGGCTTCGAAAGTCACCTCGGCCGCCACCGCCATGCCTGATCTTCCCGCCACGCACCAACGACCTTCCGACACCTGATTCGCGCGACCGCTTTTCATGTCCGGGCTGGTATCGGCGTATGAATGGTGAGGT
This sequence comes from Hyphomicrobiales bacterium, assembly GCA_965227875.1. Taxonomy (GTDB): domain Bacteria; phylum Pseudomonadota; class Alphaproteobacteria; order Rhizobiales; family JAJFHC01. The sequence continues at coordinate 1,010,166 of OZ245783.1, read as the reverse complement.
GGTAAAACCTTCTGAATCAATAACTTATCGGTATTCGGCGGTGTGGCTTGGTTTTCCTGCCGGTCCATTGTATCAGCGATGGATCGAAGAATTCAGGGAACATGCCATGTCCGGATCGCCGCTCGACGCCCTAGACCTTTCCGCGCTGATGTGCAGCCGCGTGTGTCACGACGTGATCAGCCCGGTGGGCGCGATCACCAACGGTCTGGAGGTCCTGGAAGACGAGACCGACGAGCAGATGCGCGGTTTCGCCCTCGATCTCATCAAGAAGAGCGCGAAACAGGCCTCGGCGAAGCTGCAGTTCGCCCGGCTTGCGTTCGGTGCGGCCGGATCGGCCGGCGCGTCGATCGACCTTGGCGATGCGCAGGACGTGACGGAGGGCTTCATCGGCAACGAGAAAGTGACGCTGAGCTGGACGGGGCCGCGCGAAACCCGTCCCAAGAACGAGGTCAAGCTGCTGCTCAACATGGTGCTGGTCGGACTGACGACCATACCTCGCGGCGGCACACTTGCCGTGGAGATCGACGGCCCTCAACTGTCGGTCTCCTGTCGCGGCGATGCGGCCAACATCCCGGCCGGTACGCACGAACTCCTCGACGGTGGCAGCGCCGGCGAGGACATAGATCCACGTTCGGTCCAGATCTACTACACGGGTCAGGTTGCCCAGCAGGCCGGCCTGCAACTTACGGTTAGTGCCTCGGAAGGCGAGACCGTCGTTGCCGCCAAGCCGGGCTGATCCTGCCGTTTACCGCCCTCCAGTGCAGTTTTTCGACAATCCTTAATCGTTGACGTCCCGGAATCGCTCCGGCCCGAAAAGGAATTTTAACTCTTTCCGGGCAATTCTCTCCACTCGATGCAGGATGACTGCTCAAAAGTGGTTAGGAGGGGCGAAAGCATGGACGATCTTCTCGGTGATTTTCTTGCGGAGACCGAGGAAAGTCTCGATGTCGTCGATGTCCAGCTCGTGAAATTCGAGCAGGATCCGAACAATGACGAGATTCTGGACAATATCTTCAGGCTTGTACACACGATCAAGGGGACCTGCGGTTTTCTCGGTCTGACGCGGCTGGAGTCGGTTGCCCACGCGGCGGAGAACCTGATGGGCCGGTTCCGGGAAGGGGCGCCCGTCACGAAGGAAGCCGTGACGGTCATCCTGGCCTCGATCGACCGGATCAAGCAGATCCTTGCCGATCTCGAGGTCAATCAGCACGAGCCGGAAGGATCCGACGAGGATCTGATCAGCCAGCTCGCACGGCTTTCCGCCGGTGAATCGGCGACAGGGCAAAGCGTTGCCGAGCCGGAACCAGAGCCTGAGCCCGAACCGGAACCCGAGCCCGAGCCACAAGCGGCCGTGGAGCCCGAAACCGGCGGTGGCGACGGCGCGCCCGCCCTGATCGAGGAACCGAGCCTCGATGAACTCGATGCGATTTTCGCGGCAGCGGAGTCGGACGTGTTCATTCCCGACGCCAACGAGGCGTTGCGCGATGCGATTGCCGCCAGCAAGGCCCAGGCGGACGAGAGTTCGGACGACGGCGCGCAGACCGCTGAAGCGCCGGCCAATGACCGGCCTGTCCCCAGGGAAACCGAGGCGAAGGCAGCCGATCCGAAACCGGCGGCGGAAGCCGCCCGGGGCGGCGACCAGCCGCAGCAGCAGCGCGACGTGCGGTCGAAATCCATCAGGGTCAATGTCGACACCCTCGAGAAGCTGATGACCACCGTGAGCGAGCTTGTGCTCGCCCGCAACCAGCTTCTGGAGATCGGCCGCCACGTGCAGGACGGCGCCCTGCAGGCACCCCTGCAGCGCCTGTCGAGCGTAACGGCGGAACTTCAGGAAAGGGTCATGCAGACGCGCATGCAGCCGATCGGCAATGCATGGCAGAAGCTGCCCCGGATCATTCGTACGCTGGCCAACGATCTGGACAAGCAGATCGAGCTGGAGATGATCGGCGAGGATACGGAACTGGACCGGCAGGTGCTGGAAATGATCCAGGATCCGCTCACCCACATGGTCCGGAATGCCGCCGACCACGGCCTCGAGACGACCGACGAGCGTCTTGCCGCCGGCAAGCCGGCGACGGGCAGGGTGCTTCTATCCGCGCGCCACGAAGGCGGCCACATCGTCATCGAGATCTCCGACGACGGCAAGGGGCTCGACGCCGAGCGGATCCGCCAGAAAGCGATCGAAAACGGGTTCGCGACGGCGGCCGATGTGGAGGCCATGAACGATGCACAGGTGCATCGCCTGATCTTCGAAGCCGGCCTTTCGACCGCGGACAAGGTCACGAACGTTTCCGGCCGAGGCGTCGGGATGGATGTGGTGCGGTCCAACATCGAGGTGATCGGCGGGGCCGTCGACGTGATTTCCGTGCCCGGCGAGGGTTCGAAATTCACGATCCAGATTCCGCTCACCCTGGCCATCGTTCCGGCGCTCATCATCGGCGCGGGCGGACAGAAATTCGCATTGCCCCAGCTCAACATCATCGAACTCGTGCGGGTCCGTTCCGGCGACGAACACAAGGTTGAGATGGTCAACGGCTCTCCCATCCTGCGGCTGCGGGGCCGTCTGCTGCCGCTCGTCCGGCTGGCGGAAATGTTCGGAACCGCGTCCGACGCTCCGGCGAAACCCGCCGGCGAGGGTGAAGAAGAGTCCGAGGAGACGCTCGAAGCCAATGAATTCGTGGCGGTGTTGCGTATCGGCGGGTTCGAGTTCGGCATGGTCGCCGATGCGGTCTACGACACAGAGGAAATCGTCGTGAAACCGCTGTCGGGCCTCCTGAAGAACGTCAAGGCCTTCTCCGGAAACACGATTCTCGGTGACGGCAGCGTCGTGATGATCATCGATCCGACCGGTGTCGCCGAACTGGGCGACATGCGCGCGACCGTGGGGCTGGACGCGGCGATGACCGGTGCGTCTGAGCAGTTCGAATCGAGCGAGGATTCGGTCGCCATGCTGCTGTTCAGGGCAGGCTCCGACGATCCCAAGGCATTGCCTCTGGCGCTCATCAACCGTCTCGAGGAACTCGACATGTCCGTGGTCGAGCACTCGGCCGACCGTGACGTGGTGCAGTACCGCGACTCGCTCATGCCGCTGATCCACCTGGATGTCCCGGGTGCGGAAGGCGCCCGTCCCGTGATCGTCATAGAACATGGCGGCCGTCATACCGGTCTCGTCGTGGACGAAATCGTCGACGTGGTGGAGGAACCGCTGCATATCGATCCGCATTCGTCGAGCACCGGTGTTATTGGCTCCGCCGTGATCTCGGGCAAGGTGACCGAGATTCTCGACCTCGCGCACTACATGCCAGAGACGCTTCAGCCGGCCGAGGACAGCAGCATCTTCGAGGTGGAGACGACGGTGCTTCTCGTCGACGACAGTGCGTTCTTCCGGAACATGCTGACGCCGTTCCTGTCAGCGCACGGCTTCCACGTCACCGCGGTCGGGTCCGGCAAGGAGGCGATCGAACTCGCGCGCCGGGGCCAGACGTTCGATTTCGTCGCCAGTGACCTCGAGATGCCGGACATGGACGGCTTCGCCTTCATCGCGGCGATCCAGGAAGGCAAGCTCTGGCCCGAGTCCAAGTGCATCGCACTTTCGGGCCATTCCGGCCAGGACGTCGTGGAGCGTTCCATCCGGGCCGGCTTCTGCGACCACGTGGCGAAATTCGACCGGATGAAACTTCTGGACGTGCTTGAAAATCACGTCGGTTACATGGGGATGGCGGCATGAGCGCGGACAACACCTCCAACACCACGTCTGTGGACCTCACGGCCTATGACGGCGAATACGTGACGGTGTCCATTCAGGACCAGCTCTTCGGACTGCCGATCGGCGACGTCGAGGATGTTTTCGAACCGGAAATGGTCACGCAGGTTCCGATGGCGCCGCGTGAGGTCGTCGGCGTGCTCAACCTGCGCGGTCGGCTGGTGACCCTGATCGATATCTGCGCAAGGCTCGGCATACCCCACAAGGCGGTCGAGAAGCCGATGGCGATCGGCCTTCGCCGGGAGGCAGGCACCTACGCGCTGATGGTCGACGCCGTCGGCGACGTGATCCTGCCGGAAGGGTCCAAGGTGGAAACCGTCCCGTCCCATCTCGACCAGACGTGGAAGCAGGTTTGCGTCGGTGTGGTGCAGCTGGAAGACCGGCTGATGATGATCCTCGATCCGGAGAGCATCTTCTACTCCGAGACGGAAAGTCGTGCCGCCTGACGATTGCGGGAAAAAAACATGCGGAAAGGCCGATCATGAAGAGTTGTCTGGTTGTCGACGATAGCCGTGTGATCCGTAAGGTGGCGAGGCAGATTCTCGAACAACTGAGTTTCGAGATAAGCGAGGCCGAGGACGGCAAGTGCGCTCTGGAACGGTGCCGTTCGAGCATGCCGGACGCGATCCTTCTGGACTGGAACATGCCGGTCATGAACGGTCTCGATTTCCTTTCGGCGCTTCGCGAAGAGCAGGGCGGCGACCGCCCCGTGGTCGTGTTCTGCACGACGGAGAACGACATCGACCACATATCCCGCGCGATCAACGCGGGTGCAGACGAATACGTGATGAAGCCTTTCGACAGGGACATCATCGAAGCCAAGTTTCAGGAAGTCGGCCTCCTCTGAGGCCGAAGGGGAACCGAGTGTCATCAGCCGCGCGTACATTTGCGCCTCCGGCAAGCGGGGGAAATGCGGACAGCGTCCGGATCATGGTCGTCGACCATTCCCTCGTGCTGAGGGGCCTTGCATCGCGCTGGCTCTCGGAACTGCCCGAAATCGGTGACGTGACGACGCACTCACGGGCCGAGTCGGCAATGCGTGCGATGAGTACGCAGAACCCCGGTATCGTCATTCTCGATCTGGCCACCACCGACACCGACGGATTCTCGGTGCTGCAGTCCATGCGGTCGGCCCATCCCGACGTCGACGTCCTGGTGGTCGCACCGCGTGTGGCGGACGCTGAAAGCCTGGCCATGAAGGCCCGCCAGATGGGAGCCAAGGGCATCGTGACACGCCCGGAAACGGTCTCCAACGTCGAGTCTTCGCGGGTGTTCAGGGCCTCCCTGACCGATTGCGTGCAGACGCTTGCGCAGCGAAGGATCAAGTCCGGCCGCGGGACCGGCCCCGCCGCGTCTCCGTCGCCCGCCGCCGCGCGCCCGGCACGTCCGCCCGCAGCGCATGCACCCGCAACGGCGCGCGCAGTGCGTGCACCTGCCCCCGCCCCAGCGATGACCCGCCGCGCAACCGCGGCTCCAAAACCTGCCGCCGGCGCGGAACTCGAACTCAAACCGTTCTCGCGATACAAGCCGTCTATACTGGTCGTGGGCAGTTCCACGGGCGGTCCTCCGGCCCTTCTGGACCTGGTCTCGCTTTCCAACCCCGTCCTGAACCACGTGCCGGTGGTCATCGTCCAGCACATGCCGGATTCGTTCACCGCGCTGCTCGCAGAACACATCGCCCGGAAGTCCGGTCGGCATTGCGACCGTCCCGAGGACGGCGATGTCGCGGTGGCCGGTCGGGTCTACGTCGCGCGCGGAGGCTGCCACCTCACGATGGTCAAGCAGGGCGACAAGGTGGTCTTCAAGCTCAATGACGGACCACCGGTCAACTTCTGCAAGCCGGCGGTCGATCCCATGTTCGAAAGTGCGGCTGAAATTTTCGGAGCGTCGACGCTTGGTGTGATCCTGACGGGGATGGGCCAGGACGGTCTCGACGGAACACGGGCGATCGTCGACCGCGGCGGTGCGGTTCTCGCCCAGGACGAGGCCAGCAGCGTGGTCTGGGGAATGCCGGGCGCCGTGGCGCGGGCGGGACTCTGTGCCGCGGTCCAGCCTGTCCCCGACATAGCATCAACAATCGTCAAACTCATATCGGGGGATAGGGGACGATGACGCCGAGCGAATATGCATTCATTTCGGGGTACCTGAAGGAAAGATCCGGCCTCGCCCTTCCCGACAACAAGGAATATCTCGTCCAGAGCCGGCTGGGTCCGATCATCCGCGACCGCGAACTGGACGGCATGACCGAACTGGTCGGCTTGCTCCGGCGCGGCGCCGACCGCAAGCTCGAGGCCGAGGTGGTCGAGGCCATGACCACCAACGAGTCCTTCTTCTTCCGCGACAAGCTCCCCTTCGACACGATGCGGGACTACATGCTGCCGCAGCTTCTCTCCCGATCCCCGGCGCCGTCGCACCTGAGGATATGGTGCTGTGCCGCGTCGACCGGCCAGGAACCCTACTCGATCGCAATCCTGCTGAACGAGATGCGCGCGAAGCTCGGGAACGTGCGCTTTGAGATCGTGGCGACGGACATATCCACCAAGGTGATCGAGCGCGCCCGCAGCGGCATCTACAGCCAGTTCGAGGTGCAGCGCGGCCTGCCGATAACGCTGCTGATGAAGTATTTCAAACAGACGGGTGACCAGTGGCAGGTCAACGAGGCGGTGCGCTCGGCGGTGAAATTCGAATACAGCAACCTGCTCGAAAGCCTGTCACGCATGGGCAAGTTCGACATCGTGTTCTGCCGCAACGTCCTGATCTACTTCGATGAGGCGACGAAACGCGACGTGCTGGCGCGGGTCGCCGCGCAGATGAACCCCGGCGCCTACATGGTGCTCGGCGCCGCGGAGACGATCATGGGCCTGTCGGACCGGCTGAAGCCTGTTCCCGGACAGCGCAGCCTGATCACCCTGCCGGATCCTGACGGTGTGGAGATGGCGCCCAGCCGCCCCCTGCCGCGGCTGTCCGCCAGGGCCGGATAGTCCGGACCTTTACGGTTATCAGCCATTTTTCTCCGGATCCCGAATTCTCGGCCGCTAGCCGGTTCGTGGGAGCTCGCGGCTTCTTGACGTTCTTCAGGCAATAAAAAACCCCGGCCTGGGCCGGGGTTTTTTGTCTATCGGATCGGGACGACCGTCAGGCCGACTCGCGAAGCGGTTCGGAACTCTCCGACGGATCGCGCAAAACGTAGCCGCGGCCCCAGACCGTTTCGATATAGTGATCGCCATCTGTCGCAGCGGCGAGCTTCTTGCGCAGCTTGCAGATGAACACGTCGATGATCTTCAACTCCGGCTCGTCCATGCCGCCATAAAGGTGGTTCAGGAACATTTCCTTTGTGAGCGTGGTGCCCTTGCGCAGGCTCAGAAGCTCGAGCATCTGGTATTCCTTGCCGGTCAGATGCACACGCTGGCCGTTGACTTCGACGGTCTTGGTGTCGAGGTTCACCTTCAGGTCGCCGGTCTGGATGATCGACTGGGAGTGTCCCTTCGAACGGCGGACCACCGCGTGGATGCGCGCGACCAGTTCGTCCTTGTGGAACGGCTTGGTCATGTAGTCGTCGGCCCCGAAGCCCAGGCCCCGAACCTTGTTCTCGATGCCGGCCAGGCCGGACAGGATAAGTATCGGTGTGTTGACCTTGGCGACACGAAGCGTCTTGAGGACTTCGTAACCGCTCATGTCGGGAAGATTCAGATCCAGAAGGATAATGTCGTAGTCGTAAAGTTTTCCGAGGTCGACGCCTTCTTCACCAAGATCGGTGGTGTACACGTTGAACCCATCCGACTTGAGCATCAACTCGATGCTCTGTGCTGTCGCACTGTCATCTTCGATCAGAAGTACTCTCATTCCAATCCCCTCTCGCGTCACCCTCTCGGGGTCCTGCAGCTACTAAACACAATATCGGTCAACCGGTACGCAAACCGAATTAATCTATTCGTTAAGATATGCCGCAAATGGTTAACAAAATATAATTTTTCCAAACGAACTAAGCGGTTCGGTCAGAAACCGGACGTAAACTATAAAACGCAGAAACTAAGGCGGTTCCAGTCAGCCGGAGCGCCGTCCGGCCGGGAGCGATCTCACGCGAACAAGGTTTACGAACCCTTAAAGCCTTTCCCGCACTATAGATCAGCAAATTTGATTCGTGTGCACGAACAACGCTGTAACGGCGAATTTTTGCGTGCGGCGAAGGCGGGGGACGCATGCCTTGAGGGCACTCATCAACGAAATCGGCGCGTTGCCGGACGCCCGGCGATACGGTCGGGTGGAGGCTGTACAGGGCCTTCTGCTGGAAGTGGCGGGGCCCATCCATGCCATGAGCGTCGGGTCGCGCGTCATGATCGAAGGCCGGCAACGCACCCCGGTGCAATGTGAAGTCGTCGGCGTGCGCAACGACAGGGCCCTTTGCATGCCCTTCGGCACGCTGGAAGGCGTCGGCATGGGATCGCGGGTCGTCGTCGGGGACGACCAGCCGTCGATCAGGCCGGACAACGGATGGCTCGGCCGTGTCATCAACGCCGAAGCCGAACCGCTCGACGGCAAGGGCCCGCTGCCCAGCGGCATCGCCGCCTATGGTCTGAAGTCGCGCCCCATCCCAGCCCATGACCGCAATCGCGTCGGGCAGCCGGTGGATCTCGGCGTGCGGGCGCTCAACGGCTTCGCCACGTGCTGCAAGGGCCAGCGCATGGGGATTTTCGCCGGTTCCGGCGTGGGCAAGTCGGTGCTCCTGTCGATGCTGGCGCGCAACACGGCCTGCGACGTGTCGATCATCGGCCTGATCGGGGAGCGCGGCCGGGAGGTGCAGGAATTCATCGAAGACGACCTGGGCCCGGAAGGTCTCGCCCGCAGCATCGTCGTGGTGGCGACGTCGGACGAACCCGCCCTCATGCGCCGCCAGGCGGCCTATCTCACCCTGACGCTTTCCGAGTTCTTCCGCGACCAGGGAAAGGATGTCCTGTGCCTGATGGACAGTGTCACCCGTTTCGCCATGGCCCAGCGCGATATCGGCCTGTCCGGGGGCGAGCCGCCGACTTCGAAGGGATACACCCCCACGGTCTTTTCCGAATTGCCGCGGCTGCTGGAGCGTGCCGGGCCGGGCTCCGGGGCCGGGTCGATCACCGGTCTCTTCACCGTTCTCGTCGAAGGGGACGACCACAACGAACCGGTGGCGGACTCCGTCAGGTCCATTCTCGACGGACATATCGTCATGGACCGCCGGATCGCCGAACGCGGCAGGTATCCGGCGATCGACGTGCTGCGATCGGTTTCGCGCACCATGCCGGACTGCGTGCCCGACGCGGCCTTGCCTGTGGTCCGGGAAGCGCGGCGGTTACTGGCGACCTACAATGACATGGAAGAACTGATCCGCATCGGGGCCTACAGACCAGGTTCCGACCCGAAAATAGACGAAGCGATCCACTTTCAGCCGATGATCGAGGATTTTCTTTCTCAGGGAAAGAAAGAGTCAACCACTCTGAGCGACACTTACGACAAGTTGGCCCGGATTTTGAACGGTGAAACGGACAACACACTCGAGCAGCAAGGGCAAGTTCAATGAAATCACGCGATTCCCTGATTCGCCTCCACAAGTTCCAGGTCGACGAAAAGCGTCGCCAGGTGGCCGACATAGAAACCATGATTGCCGACTTCCGCCGCAAGGAAGCCGAACTCGAACAGCAGATCATGAGCGAGCAGGAGCGCTCCGGCATCACGGACGTAACCCATTTCGCCTACCCGACCTTCGCCAAGGCGGCCAAGGGGCGGCGCGACAACCTGTTGAAATCCATAGAGGAACTGGATACCCAGCTGTCGCAGGCCAAGGAAGAACTTGAACTGGCCTTCGCCGAGCTCAAGAAGTTCGAGCTTCTGCAGGAAAAGGAAGAGGATCGCCGCCGCGTCGAACTCGACGAACAGGAACGATCGGAAATCGACGGCATCGCGCTCGAGATGCATCGCCGTACGGCGGCCGTCAGCTAGACCTTCCAAGACACGCCCGAGCGTCCCGTCCGGACACCATGCGCCTCCGCGAAAGCGGGGGCGTTTCATTTTGGGACAACCGCTCTTGATCGGGTGGTATGATTGTGCACATTTGCAACGGTTCGCCGGTACGCCGCGAGAGTGCACACAGGCGTACCGCCCCGACGACAACGACCGGAACCCTCGCCCATGCCCTCATTCGACATCGTTTCGCAGACCGACCTCGCCGAGGTCGACAATGCGCTCAACAACATGCAGCGCGAACTCGGGCAGCGTTACGATTTCAAGGGATCCAACTGCACGATCGAACGTGCGGAAAGCGTGCTGACCGTGCATGCGGACGATGATCTGAAGCTGAAGCAGATGCACGAACTCCTGCAGGGGCATCTGGCCCGCCGGAAGATCGAGGTGGGCGTCCTGGACTACAAGACCCCGGAAAAGGCGGCCGGCCAGTCGGTGCGCCAGCAGATCTTCATTCGTGAGGGGATCGACAAGGAACTCGCGAAACGCATCGTCAAGGACGTCAAGGCAACCAAGCTCAAGGTGCAGGTGGCCATCCAGGGCGATGAATTGCGGGTGACGGGGAAAAAGCGCGACGACCTCCAGGCCGCCATCCAAGCGGTGAAGGGGCTGGATATCGACCAGCCCCTCCAGTTCATCAATTTCCGCGACTGAGGTCTTGCGGCCTCAGGCGAGGTTGATTTCCTTGTGTTCCTCCGGCGGCAGGAAACGCACGCCGTCGGGGGCCGTCGGATCTACCCTGAAGGTGGAAATGAACTTGAACTCCTGGGCCCTGTGCAGCTTCAGCTTCTTGTAGGCCAGGGCTCCGGCACACTTGGCCAGCGCGACCGGCCCGGTCAGCGCACGGGATTTCGGGACAATGCCGAAACGGCGGCGGAGGACACCGTTTGCGTAGTGCACGCCGTAGCTGCGCTGCGATTCCGTGGTCTGGTACTCCGTCGTCAGGGACATGTTCAGGCTGTCGAGGTTGTCGACCCTGTGCGGCGCATTGAGCGGCCACGCCACCAGATCGCCGGGTTCCAGATCGTAGACATTGGCATGCTCGTCCCACGAGGCCTCGTAGTCGAGTCCGTCTTCCTCGGTTTCGCGCAGCACGATTCCTTCCATCTTGCGTTCCGGAAGGAAGCGGGTGTCCTTGGGATCCCAGAGATAGACCCGCTTGCGGCCGCGGACGTGCCACAGGGCGATCATGGGAACGTCGGCATGGCAGTGCACCTTGGCGCCCGGGGAGGAGACCAGCAGGCTCGTATTGTGCTTCCAGGTCCGGTATCCCGGCTTCATCGCGGCGATCTGCTCGAACGCTTCGCGCACCATGGCTCCCATTTCGGGAACGTTCTTCTCGATGTGATGGAGACTCAGCCAGATCTGGCCGTTGCGAATCGCATCGAGCACCTGCTCTCCGGGCACGTTCCCGATCTCGCCGTCGCGCCAGAAACGCTGTTCGCCCTCACGGTTCATGGTGTTGATGTTGTAGTGCTCGCGGGGATAGGACTCGATCAGCCTGGCGATCTTCTCGTCGGTAAACAGTCCGCTGTCAGCGAAGTTGTGCTTGCATGAGATTTCGTGATCACCGAACCGTTCGGCCTGGCGATCGTCGAGTTCCAGCCACTTCTTCATGTCCATGACTCAATGTACCTCCGGTGTCTGACGCATCCGCTTTTCGCGCTTTGTCTTCTGTTTTTCTGCGCGTGCAAGAGGAGTGCCAGAAATTCCTCAATTTCCCGTTAGCAGGCGGGAAACCGGGCTTCCACGACCGGAACGTCGTCAGATCTGGCCGACGGTCTTGAGCTTGGCCTGCGGGTGAATCTCGTTCTGGGACAGCACCACGGTCTGGCTGCGGAAGCGTTCCACGATGGAGCGCACGAAGGGACGGATGCCAGGGCTCGTCAGGAGGACGGGAAGCTCGCCCTCGCGGGCCGCGGCCTCGAAACCCTCGCGGACGGCCTTGATGAACTCCTGCAGTTCGCTCGGCGCCATGGCGAGCTGACGGTCGTCGCCCTGACCGACAATGGCGTCGGCGAAGGCCTGCTCCCACTTCGGCGAGAGCGGCAGCATGGCGACATATCCGGCGGGTCCGCGATTGGCCGCGCAGATCTGGCGCGCGAGCCGGGTGCGCACATGTTCGGTGATGGCGCTGACATTCTGGGTGAAGCCCGTCGCCTCGGCGATGCCTTCGAGGATGGTGGGCAGGTCGCGGATCGAGATGCGCTCGCCAAGCAGGGTCTGCAGCACGCGCTGGATGCCGCTGGTGTTGATCTGTGCGGGCACGATGTCGTCGATGAGCTTGCGGTTGCGGTCGGGCAGTTCGTCGAGAAGCTTCTGGACCTCGGCATAGGACAGGAGCTCGGCCATGTTGGACTTCAGGATCTCGGTGAGGTGGGTCGAGAGGACTGTGGCGGGATCGACGACCGTGTAGCCCTTGAACTGGGCCTCGTCGCGCAGCGAGGCGTCGACCCACGTGGCGGGCAGGCCGAATGTGGGCTCGATCGTATGGGTGCCGGGCAGGTCGATCTTCTCGCCGGACGGGTTCATGACCATGAACTGATCGGCGTGCAGTTCTCCCTCGCCGGCGTCCACCTCCTTGACCTTGATGATGTACTGGTTGGGCGGGATCTGGACGTTGTCGAGAATGCGCACGGACGGCATGACGAAGCCCATGTCGCTGGCGAACTGCCGGCGCAGGGCCTTGATCTGGTCGGTCAGGCGGTCCTCGTCATTGTTGTTGATCATGGGCAGGAGGCCGTAGCCGACCTCGATGCGCAGGTCGTCCATGCGAAGCGCGGTCGAGATCGGTTCCTCCTTGGGCGCCTCTTCCGCCTGGGAGGCGGCCTGCTGCACGGCTTCCTCCACGACGCGCTTGTCGCGCGCCTTGCCGGCTTTCCAGGCGATGGCGCCCGCCGCCCCGGCAAGAGCGAGGAAGGGCAGCATCGGAATGCCCGGCAGGACGGACATGGCGGCCATGACGAAGGACGACATGCCGAGCGCCTTCGGGTATTCGGAGAGCTGGCCGAACAGTGCCTTTTCCGCAGCGCCGTCGACACCGGCCTTGGAGACGAGCAGGCCGGCGGCGGTGGAGACGATGAGCGCGGGGATCTGGCTGACCAGGCCGTCGCCGATGGTCAGGAGCGTGTAGGTCTGCCCGGCCTCGACCAGCGACATGTCCTTCTGGGCCATGCCGATGATCACGCCGCCGATGATGTTGATGAAGGTGATCAGCAGGCCGGCGACCGCGTCGCCGCGCACGAACTTGGACGCACCGTCCATGGCGCCGAAGAAGGAGGACTCGTCCTCCAGTTCGCTGCGGCGCCTGCGCGCCTCGTTCTCGTCGATGAGGCCGGCGGAAAGGTCCGCGTCGATGGCCATCTGCTTGCCGGGCATGGCGTCCAGGGTGAACCGTGCGGCGACCTCCGCGATACGCCCCGAACCCTTGGTGATGACGACGAAATTGACGATGACCAGGATCGCGAAGACGATGATCCCGATCACGAAGTTTCCCTGCATCACGAAATTGCCGAAGGCCTCGATCACGCGCCCCGCGGCGGCCGTACCCTCGTGCCCGTCGGTGAGGATGAGGCGCGTCGAGGCCATGTTGAGCGACAGGCGCAGCATGGTGGTGATCAGCAGGATCGTCGGGAAGGCGCTGAATTCGAGCGGCTTGTGGATGAACAGGCCGGTCATCAGGATCAGCACGGAAAAGGTGATGGAGATCGCCAGCAGCAGGTCGAGCAGCATGGCGGGCATCGGGATGATGAGCACCACGAGGATGACCATCACGCCGAAGGCGAGACCGAGGTCGGGGCGTCTCAGTGCGGCAAACACCGACGTGACGACGCCGGAGGCCTGCGCCTGGGCGCCCGGAGCGGCCATCGCCGGAGAGGCTTCGGCACCTGCCGTGTCACTCATGTCCTGAACTCACCGTTTTGCCGTTTCGCACGTTGGAGTGTCGGTCAGACCGCCGCGCCGCGGACGTCGCCGGGCGACGGCACGGCGACCCCGTCCTCGCTGTAGAGCTTGAGCTTGTTCCGCAGGGTTCGGATCGAGATGCCGAGGATGTTGGCGGCATGGGTCCGGTTGCCGAGGCAGTGATTCAAAGTCTCGATGATGAGGTCCTGCTCGACTTCCGCGACGGTACGCCCGACCAGGCTGCGCGAGGCCGCTTCCGCGACTTGGGCTGCCTGGGCCGCGGGACCGCGGTCCGCGAGCGCTGCCTCGGAGATCTGGCTGCCGTCGGGCATCAGGATGTCGTCGACGCCGATCGTCTCGCCCGAGGCGAGCAGTACCGCACGGTGAAGCGTGTTCTCCAGTTCACGCACGTTGCCCGGCCAGCGCGCGGCGACGAGCTGGCGGCGTGCATCGTGGGAAATCGTCTTTTCCGGCAGGCCGTTGGCGGCCGCATAGCGCGCGGCGAAGTGTTCCGCGAGAGCGAGCACGTCGGCGGGGCGATTGCGCAGGGGCGGGATCTTCAGGTTGACCACGTTGAGCCGGTAGAGCAGGTCCTCTCGGAAAATGCCCTCGCGCACGGATTCGAAGAGGTCGCGGTTCGACGTTGCGATGATGCGGATGTCCACCGGTACGGGACGGGATCCGCCGACACGGTCGATCACCCGTTCCTGGATGGCCCGCAGGAGCTTGGCCTGGAGACGAATGTCCATCTCGCTGATCTCGTCGAGCAGGAGCGTGCCGCCATTGGCTTCCTCGAACTTGCCGATGCGCCGGGCGATGGCGCCGGTAAACGCGCCCTTCTCGTGGCCGAAGAGTTCCGATTCAAGCAGGTTCTCCGGAATCGCGGCGCAGTTGACCGAGATGAACGGCTTGTCGGCGCGGCTCGACTTGCGGTGGACATGACGGGCCATGACCTCCTTGCCGGTGCCGGATTCGCCGGTGATCAGGACGCTGGCCTCGGAGGGGGCGATCTGGTTGGCGAGCTTGATGACCTTCGCCATGACGTCGTCGCGATAGACCAGGTCGTGCGCTTCGTCGGCGACCGCTTCCAGAACCGCCGCGATCATGTCCGCATTGGGCGGCAGCGGGATGTATTCCTTGGCGCCGGCCTGGATCGCGCTGACGGCGGCGCGCGCGTCGTTGTCGACGCCGCAGGCGACGACCGGCACGTGGATGTGCTCGGCCTCAAGCGCGGCGATCATTCCGGCGATATCCAGGTGGACGTCGATCATAAGCAGATCGGCGCCCTGGCCCGACCGGAGGCATTTCAGCGCGGATTCCACGGTTTCCGCGTGCACCACCCTGGCGCCGCGATCCATGGCCATCTTGGTGGCCTGCGTCAATTGTCCGCTCAGCGTTCCCGCGATCAGCAATCTCATGTCGTCTTACTCCAGGTCCCGTTGTTGCGCCCGCCGGAGCCTGTCCGGGGGCGGGGACGCCTAACCGGCGTCGCCCTTGATGATTTCAGTCATGGTCACGCCCAGCCGGTTCTCGACCATCACGACCTCGCCGCGCGCGACGAGGCGGTTGTTGACGAAGATGTCGATGGCCTCGCCGACCTTGCGGTCCAGTTCCACCACGTTGCCGCTCTTGAGCTTGAGCAGGTCCGACACTTCCATGTGCGTACGGCCGAGAACGGCGGAAATATTGACGGGGACGTCGAAAACCGCTTCGAGATCGGCCGCCGTCGTGGGGCTATCCTGGCCGTCGTCCGCCCCGTCATCGGGTGCGGATTCCGCGGGCGCCGGCGCGTCGTTGCCGTTCCTGTCGAATTCCGTGAGATCGATGTCGTCGCTACTCATGAGGCTGTCTTTCCGGACCTGATCCAAAATCCGACGCAAGCGGTTCCGTCTGCGTCATTGCACTTCACCTTCCGTTTCGAACTCGGGAACGTCGTCGCCGTCCCTTTCGATGGGGAAGTGACGTTCCACGATTTCCTTGATCTCGCGATGCATCGCGCGGGAGTCGCGGGCGAGGCCGCCGCCCTGCCATTCGATCCGGCAGTCGACGAGGGAAACCTCGGGAGACCCGAGAACCACCATGCGGCCTTCGAAGCCCTTTGCGGCGGCGATCTCGGCCAGCCGGGGTTCGATGCGGTCGATCCACAGGTCGTTCACCAGAATGGTGACCCGCGGCGCGCCCGACAGATGGGACAGCGCTTCGTCCAGCAGCGCCTCGATCTCGACGAGCGGCTCGCGCGCCATGAGGGCATGGGTCAGCTTGCCGGCCACCGTCAGCGCGAGGTCGGCCGCTTCGCGGCGGAGACGGTCGGTTTCGGCGTCGAGGGTGTCGAGGATGGTCCGGCAGCTCGTCGCGACGTTTTCCAGCACCGCCTTGATTTCCTGCTCCGTGCGAACCGCGGCGTCGCCCTGACCGGCGGTGTAGCCCGCCGCGTGGCCCTCGGACCGGGCCGCGTCGAGATCCTCCTCGCGATAGGCGCGCGGCATGGAGGCCAGACCGTTTCCGTCGGGCTGGAAATCGAGTTCGAAATTGAATTTGGCCGGTTCGGCCATCTGCCGGGTCTCCATGCTCTATCGCCGTCAGTAAATCAGTTCGTCTTCGCCACGGGACTTGTTGATCACGATCTCGCCGCGCGCGGCGAGATCCTTGGCGGTGTTCACCATCGCCATCTGGGCCTCGTCCACGTCCTTGAGGCGGACGGGACCGAGAACCTCCATGTCCTGGCGCAGCAGCTTGCCGGCGCGCTCGGACATGTTGGAAAAGAACAGGTCCCGCAAGGCATCGGTCGCGCCCTTCATCGACAGGGCGAGCTTGTCTTTCTCCACGTGCCGCAGGAGGGTCTGGATCGCCGGCGCGTCGAGCTTGCTGAGATCCTCGAACGTGAACATCAGCGCCTTGATGCGTTCGGCCGCGTCCCGGTTGCCCTCTTCGAGCGCCGTCATGAAACGGCCCTCGGTGTGGCGGTCGAAATTGTTGAATATCTCGGCCATCATCTCGTGGGAGTCGCGACGACGCGTCTTGGCGAGGTTCGACATGAACTCGGTGCGCAGGGTCTGTTCGACCTTGTCGAGCACCTCCTTCTGGATCGACTCCATGGAGAGCATGCGGTCCACGACCTCGAGCGCGAAATCCTCGGGGAAAATGCCGAGAACGGCCGCCGCGTGGTCCGGCTTGATCTTGGACAGGACCACGGCGACCGTCTGGGGGTATTCGTTCTTGAGGTAGGTGGCGAGGATCGACTCCTGCACGTTGGAGAGCTTCTCCCACATGTTGCGCCCGGCCGGCCCGCGAATCTCCTCCATCACCGCGTTGACCTTGTCCGGCGGCAGGAACTGGGCGAGCAGGCGTTCCGTGGAACTCAGGTTGCCGAGCAGCGCGCCGCTGGCCGACAGCTGGGTGGCGAAATCGACGAGAAGCTTCTCCACGACGCCGGGGTCGACCTCGCCCAGGCGCGCCATGGCGACCGAGATCTGCTTGACCTCTTCCTCGTCGAGAACCTCCCAGATGAGCGCCCCGTTGTCTGACCCGAGCGTCATCAGCAGGATCGCAGCGCGCTGCGCGCCGGAAACCTGCGAGATGTCCGTGACCTTCTCGTTCACGGAAAGGGATTCAGACAAGGCTTTTTCGATCGCGTTCATGCCGCCTCGTCATTGATCCACTGACGGATGATCGAGACCGCCTCGTCAGGATTCTGTCTCACCAGGTCCGCGACCTTGCGGATGGTGTGGCCCTGGGCTTCACCGACCATCTGTGCGTATTCGATAAGGGTGGAGGCTTCACTCTCCGGTTTGGGGAGGGCGGCCGCATCGGCCCTGTCCTTGGCCGCGCGCTCTTCCTCTGTCATCGGTTCGCCGGATTCGTTGCCCTCTGTCACGCTGGTCGCGATCTGGGCCACGTCGAGGGCGTTGTTGTCCTCCGGCGTGACGATGCGGCGCACGAGCGGACGCACGACCAGGAGCAGGACGAGGATGGAGATGATCAGCAGCACGGCCAATTCGGCCATGTAGAAATAGTCTTCCTGGGTGAAGTCGAAGAGCGACGCCTCCGCATCGGCGAGGTCCTCGGGAGCGGCGAGCGGGGCGAACTGCAGATTGACGACCTCGACGACGTCGCCGCGGGCCTGGTCGAAGCCGATGGCGGAGCGGACGAGCGTGGCGATCTGGTCGAGCTGTTCCTTGGGCCGCGGCACGTAGGCGACGGTGCCTGCCGCGTCCTTCTCGTAGGTGCCGTCGACGAGAACCGCGACGGACAGGCGCTTCACCCGGCCGGCTTCCATGACCTCCTGCTTGGTGGTCTTGGAGATCTCGTAGTTGACGATCTCCTCGGTCTTGTTGGACGCCTCGGAGGTGGCGCGGCCACCGCCATTGTTGGCGCCGGCGCCGGGGAGTTCGTTGCCAACGGTGACGCCGCCGCCCGCGCCGCCGTCACGTGCGTTGGCGGTTTCCTCGCGGGTCTGGGTCGAGCGCACGACCTGGCCGTCGGGATCGAAGGTTTCCTCGGTCTGGGTCACCCGGTTGTAGTCGATCTCGGCATTGACCTGGACCCGGGCGTTCTTGGGCCCGACGACGCTGGTGACGATCTGTTCGATCTGGCTCTGCATCCGGCGTTCGAAGGTCTGGTTGCGTTCCTCCAGCGCGCCGATCGCCGCCGACTGGTCGCCAGCGCCGAGACCGCTCGCCAGCAGGGTCCCGTGCTCGTCGACGATGGACACGTTCGCCGGCTTGAGGTCCTTGACCGCAGAGGCGACGAGGTGCTGGATGGCGCGGATCTGGCCGCGTCCGAGGTCACCGCGGATCCGCAGCACGATCGACGCCGTGGGTTCGGATCGGTCCTGGGCGAAGAGCTGGCGCTTGGGGATCACGAGGTGGACGCGGGCCATCTTGACCCGGTCGAGCGCACGGATCGTGCGGGCGAGCTCGCCCTCGAGCGCGCGAAGATGGTTGATGTTCTGGACGAAGCTTGTGGCGCCGAGCGCGTCGCCCTTGTCGAAAATCTCGTAGCCGACGGAGCCGCCGGCCGGCAGGCCTTCCTCGGCCAGCGACATGCGCAGGCGCAGCACCTGTTCCTTGGGGACCAGGATGGTCGCGCCGTCATTGCGCAGTTCGAAGGG
Source organism: Hyphomicrobiales bacterium (assembly GCA_965227875.1). Lineage (GTDB taxonomy): Bacteria > Pseudomonadota > Alphaproteobacteria > Rhizobiales > JAJFHC01. The sequence goes on along the minus strand of OZ245783.1, from coordinate 991,396 downwards.
TACGTTGAGGCTTTCGAGCTTGCCGACGACCTCGCTGGAGTCCTCCAGCGGCATGTCCGTGAAGAGCGTCGTCATCTGCGGCTGGGACATGCGCATGATGATGAAGATGAAAAACGCGATGAGCGCGACCGTCACCGCGGCCATGGCGGCGAGGCGTGCGCTTCCGATCGTTTTGATGAACTCTATCGCGCCATTCAAGACTTCAACCCTTCAACTTCCCGCTAGTGCGTCTGTCGGACTTCGACCGGAAGATTTCGCCCCTGCCTTTAACCGGCCGCTAATCCCTGGCGGACGAATCGTCGCCGTGGCGGGCCGGTAGGAAAAAATTTCCTATGTTTGCCTAAACAAGTTCTTAACGGGGGCGACGTTGGTGTCCGGAAAGTCACCGCACAGTGCAGTTTTCCCGCCCGGGCCGCCCCGCCGCCGGGCAATTCCTGCCGGGCCGCGTTAACCGTTCGCCCGGAGCACCCGGCTGGATGCCGGCTTCCGCCGGCAATTCGGGGGGCGCTCCGGGTCGCGGCCGCCGCCACCACCCCCGCATTCCTGACGAAAGTCAGGATCCAGACAGCCGGCTGGTATGGATGCCGGCCTTCGCCGGCAATTCGGGCAACGCTTGGGGTCGGGAGGCGACGGCGCCATCGCCGCATTCCTGACGAACGTCAGGACCCAGACCGCTGGCCGGTGTGGATGCCGGCTTTCGCCGGCAATTCGGGAAGCGTGTTGGGTTCGGGGGCGACGGCGCCGCCACCGCCGCCGCATTCCTGGCGAAAGTCAGGATCCAGTCCGCCGGCCTAGATGCCGGCTTTCGCCGGCAATTCGAGGAGCGCGTTGGGTTCGGGGGCGGCGACGCCACCGCCGCCGTATTCCTGACGAAAGTCAGGACCCAGACCGTCCGTCGAGCCTGGATGCCGCCGTTTGCCGGAAATTCGGCAACTGTCCCGGGAGCGGAGAAGCGTGAAGAGGTGTCGGGTGGGTGAGGTGAAGCGGGTGGTCGGGGTGCGGAGGGGCGGTTGACGGCGTGGCCGCACAACAAAAAAGGCCGGCTCAGGTGGCCGGCCTCGTCGGAAGCGATCGATGAGATCGTGTCGGGATCTTATGGAACGACTTCCGTCAGGATGTCTCGTCAGTGGCGGTAGTGCTGGATTCGCGTGGCGCGCAGGCCGGCGAGGCCGTGGCGGTCGATCGAACGCTGCCAGCTGAGGAACTCCTCGACTGTGAGCGTGTAGCGCTGGCAGGCCTCCTCGATGCTGAGCAGACCGCCGCGTACAGCGGCGACGACTTCGGCTTTCCTGCGAATGACCCACCGCTTGGTATTGGCTGGCGGAAGGTCGGCAATCGTCAGGGGACTGCCATCCGGCCCGATAACATAATTGACGCGGGGCCTGTACTGTTCGGACATAATACTCGTATCCAACTGACCAACTCAGTCGCCGAGATTACGCGATGCCGTTTAAGAAAGACCTAAAACCCAGGGTAAAGGAAACCTGAAAAGCACACGAAAGATGTCCCAGATCCGAACAATCCGGGGCATTTTCAATCATTTAGCGCATTTTTCTTTCAGGATCGCGTCATAGCGGCGTGTCCTGGACGGTCTGCACGGCGGCAAACTTGATGCGGTTTCCGTTGACCGTGAGATAGGGTTCGCTGTCGGTCATATCAACCCCGTCCACGACGCCGGAGACGCTGGTGTCGACGTCGAGTGCCGATCCGTCGGCATCCTTGGCCTCGATGGCAATGCGGTATGTGCCGTTGGCGGCGAGGGTGCCGTCGTTCCTGCGGCCGTCCCAGTAGAGCGCATGTGTGCCGGCCTTGAGCTCCATTTCCTCGGTGTAGACGATGGTTCCGTTCTCGTCGCGGATGGTCACACTCGCTTCCGGGCTTTCCTCGGCCACGGTGTAGCTCCAGGAGGCCGATCCGTTGGCGAGCTGCGAGGAAACGCCCTCGGCCGTGATCGTCTTGCCGATGAAGCCGACGGCGTTGGTGAGCGTGCTGGCGGTCGTGAGGGACAGCAGGTTCTCGAGATTTTCGTTGGTCTGGATCGTCTGCTCGACGCCGGCGAACTGGACGAGCTGCTGGGTGAACTGGTTGGTGTCGAGCGGCTCCAGCGGGTTCTGGTTCTGCAACTGGGTGGTGAGCAGGGTCAGGAAGGTCTGGAAATTGCCTGCAATGGTGTTGCCCGAACTCGCAGCGGAGGACGAAGACGAGGAGATGGCCGAGAGGGCGCCGAGATCCATGGTTCGCTGTCCTTTCTAGACCTTGATGTCGAGGCCGCCGGCAACGGCGAGGCCGGCGATGGTTTCGGATTCGCCGGTCTCGCCGGCGTCGGCCGCGGTTTCGCCCGCGCCCGGTCCGCGCGAATTGCTGCCGTCGGCATCCTCGGGCACGTCGCCGTCACCGTCGGAGAGAGAGAAGGAGAGGGCGCCGTCGTCCGCATCGAGGCCGGCGTCGTTGAGCGCCCGTTCGAGCGCCCGGGCGTCACGCTGCAGGAAGTCGAGCGCCTCCGACCGTTCCACCGTGAGGTGGACCTTGACGCCACCGTCGCGGTCGACCTCCATGGAGACGTCGATGCGGCCCATTTCCGGCGGGTCGATCCTGATCTGGAACCGGTTGACACCCTCGCCGGCGTGCCGGGCGATGTGGAAGGCGAGCGTGTTGACCGGTGTCGCGGTGACGGTCGCCCCCGCGCCCCGTGCGGCCGAGACGAGACGTATGGTGGGCGCGCTGTCCTGGACGGCGCCGCGTGCGGTGGCCTGTTCGGTTCCGTCGAGCGGCTGCAGCAGCAGGCCCTCGCCGGTCGCCCCCGCGGCGGTGACCGGAGGCGGAGGCGCGGCCGTGGTGGTCGTGGCGGGGTTTTGTGCGCCGTCCGCCGGACGTGGCTTCGCTGTCGCATCATCTGCGCGCTGGCCTGGAAGCAGGCGTTCGAAATTCTCCGACCTGGCGGGCTGGTCCGCGTTGGCGGTGCGGGTGGCAGCCTCGCCGGTTTCAAGGCCCGGTCTGGCGCCGGACAGGGCGGACGGGTCGGCTGCCTGCGGTCCGAACGGGGTCGCGGGACCGCGTGCGGACAGAAGACCGCGGGCACCGGGACGTTCGGAACCGGTCTGGACGGCCGAGCCGGGCAGGGAGGACGCCACAGCCGTGGCCGGCCCCGCCGCGGCGAGCGCGGGATCGGGCGTGACCTCCGCGACGCTGTCGCCTTCGGCCGTCTCAGCCGCATCTCCGGTGGTGTCGGCGGTGGCCTCCGCGTCTCCCGCAGTGTCGGAGGCGTCGCCGGCGTTTCCGGTTTCCGTGAGTGCGTGGGTGCTTTCCGTGCCGGCGATTGTCTCCGCCGTGGTGGCTTGCCGCGATGAGGCTTCCGTCTGATCCGTGACTCCGGTGGCCGTGTCGCCGGCGGTATCCGCGGCGCCCGTGTCCTGCGTTTGCGAGGTCACGACCGGTGCGGGCGCGGCGGCGTCCCCGGTCAGGCCGGGCTCGCCCAATGCATCGGCGGTGGCGACGGATGCGACCGTTGCGGCGGGGGCCGGGTTGCCTTCGTCGCCGGCCGACGTGGCCAGGTCCGCATCATCGGGTGCGGTTCCATCCGATTCATTGGCCTGGGCCGCGTCCGATGCGGTTTGGCTATTCTCGACGCCGGTGTCCTGCGTGGCTTCGGTGTCGCCGCCGGCGACCGTGGCCGCTTCGTCCGCGGACCCTTCGCGCGTCGCGGCCGGCGGGGCCTCGTCGCGGGTCTCGCGGCGGCGGCCATGGGCCGGGGCGTGATCGGGGGGCGACGGGCGGTCGCGCCGGGGTTCGGCCCTGTCTCCATCCGGCCTGCGCCCGTCCGCCCGACGGTCGTCGGCACGGTCGCGGCCGTACCCCTCGAGATGGGAGTCGAATCCGCGCTCGGGCCGCTGGCGCGGGGCCGGCTCGTGCGGACGGTCCGGTGTGGCGTCGGCGCGAAGGGCGAGGGCGAGAATGTTGCTCAAGGCACTGTGCTCCGGTGATCGGCTGATTTTCCAGTCGGACGTTTCCAAGCAAGCGCCGGGCCATAAACGGGCCGCGGAAACGTGCTTTATAATCAGGAGGTTGACCCGTAAGCCGGATAAGCGGGTCAAGCTGGCCGGGACAGGCTTGCCGGGCACCCGGCAAAATGTGCAGGGTCACGGGCATCTTGCGCCCGCGGGCCGCTTGCGCCATATGACGGCGGAACCCCGGTAACAGGCACGCGGCGCGCGCCTCGAAAGCAGAGACGATGGACGACCGGACAGCATACGATCCCGCAACGGGCCTCAACAGCCTCGGCCTGTCCGGCCGGCCGGAGGACACGCGCGTCGTGGTCGCCATGTCCGGCGGCGTCGATTCCTCGGTGACCGCGGGACTGCTCGCGCGCCAGGGCTACGAGGTCGTGGGCATGACGTTGCAGCTCTACGACCATGGGGCGGCGATCCAGAAGAAGGGCGCATGCTGCGCGGGCCAGGATATCCACGATGCGCGCCGGGTCGCCGAAACGCTCGGCATCGCGCATTACGTGCTCGACTACGAGGACCGCTTCCGCAGCTCGGTCATCGACGCCTTCGCCAACAGCTACATTGCGGGCGAGACGCCGATCCCCTGCGTGCTGTGCAACCAGACGGTCAAGTTCCGTGACCTGCTCGGCACCGCGCGTGATCTGGGGGCGGCGTGCCTCGCCACCGGCCACTACATCACCACCCGGCCCGACCCGGACATGCCGGGCCGGCGGCGGCTCTACCGGGCGCTCGACGAGACCCGCGACCAGAGCTACTTCCTGTTCGCGACCACGCAGGAGCAACTCGACTTCCTGCGTTTCCCGCTGGGCGAGATCCCCAAGGAGGAAACGCGTCGCATGGCCACCGAACTCGGCCTCGGCGTGGCGGCCAAGCCGGACAGCCAGGACATCTGCTTCGTGCCCACCGGGCGCTACACCTCGGTGATCGAACGCCTGCGTCCGCAGGCCGGCGATCCGGGCCCGATCGTGCATCTCGACGGACGCGAACTGGGGCGGCACGACGGGATCGTCAATTTCACCGTCGGCCAGCGCCGCGGTCTCGGCGTGGCGACGGGAGAGCCGCTCTTCGTGGTGCGGCTCGACAAGGAGGCGGCCACGGTCGTCGTCGGCCCGCGCGAGGCGCTCTATACCCGCGACATGCGCCTGCGCGACATCAACTGGCTGGGCGACGCGACGGTCGAGGAGGCCGCGGCAGACGGGCTCGACTTCTTCGTCAAGGTCCGCTCCACGCGGCCGCCACAGGCGGCGCGGTTGAAGCTGCTCGACGGCGGCGCGGTCGGCGTGCGCCTGGGCGAGGGTGAGTTCGGCATTTCGCCGGGCCAGGCCTGCGTCTTCTACGAAAGCGATGCGCCGGGCGCCCGGGTGCTGGGCGGCGGCTGGATCGACGAGGCCCGCCCGGAAAGCGACGGCGTGTCGGCAGCCGGGGCAACGGTTGCCGGGGTGCGGGCGCCGGAGCCAACGACGGCTTGACAGGACCGCCCCCCGGCCCTTATATCGCGTCGCACTTCGCGGGCGCATCACCCACGCGCCCGCCGGCACCTGTGGCGGAGTAGCTCAGTCGGTTAGAGCAGCGGAATCATAATCCGCGTGTCGGGGGTTCAAGTCCCTCCTCCGCTACCAAAATTCTCTCAGATTTATCAATGCTTTAATTAGCGTAGCGCAATCCTGCCGCTGACGCGCCGTGGCCGTTGAGTGTAACTTCTGTGTAACTGCGCCAGAGATCAGGTGTTTAGCGTGTCCATCGCGTCGCTTATATGTGTGGCATGGACGTGCCTATACCGAAGCACCATTGCCAGCGTTTTGTGCCCTAAAATTTGCTGGATTGTCGGCAAGTCTACGCCAGCTTACACAAGGTTCGTTATTGCAGTGTGTCGTAGAAAATGGGGAGTAACAACTGACGTATCTAAACCGGCACTCCTCACTACTCTCGCAAACGGAGCATTCATGCGGTGTCGGTGGTCGGTGTCACTTGCATGTGGCCTGGGTGACGGGAAAAACCAGCCATCAGGATCTTCTCGCGTGGCGCCAAGCTCGTTCACTCGTTTCCTGACCTTTCAGCCGCCCTCGACAAACATAGGGGAAAAGGCCAACAGAAAGTCACAGTCGAGCACGTTCACGTCCATGAAGGCGGTCAGGCAAGTGTGGGCCACTCTGCCGCAGGACGATGGTGAACCCGGGCCTGGCGACGACGGCTTAGAGGAAACAACTAAAGGGTATCCTCAATGGGGCGGCGGATTGTCTTGAGGGAGTGCGATAGGGCTTAGTGCTGAACTCTCAATTCTTCCAGCACGACTTTTGCCGACAAACTGTTCTTTTGTTGGTTTAACACATGAGCCGACCGCTTATTACGAATGCCAAGTTTCCTGTGGCTATTGGTGTTCCGTCGCAACTCTTATTCCCGCCAATTTATGCAAAGCCATAGTGGGATAGCTTGTATCGTTTTCGTGCATTCACGATAGAATCACGGGACGAAACTCAACATTCGACATGTGTCAAGAACCGGGGGGTCATAAGCATGCCTAGGAAACGAATATTGGCAGAGCACAGCTTGGCAAGACGACGAATGCCCTCAAGTATAGAGGATGACGTTCGGGATTCCTTGAAAAAAGCAATTTACGAAGACCTAGGCATTATTGTTAGACCTTCTGACTGGCGGTCGCTAGTTCCTGAAAATGACTGGGGAATCAGCGCAAACAGATGGCTAGTAACGTTAAAGGTGATGCAAAACGACCTAAACGACAAGGGTTACAAATTAACTGTCAACCTGACGGATGCTCGAAAAACGGTCGTTGTAGTGCTTGGAAGAACTGTCCTGTATTTCGTTTACAGGATTAACCAAGAAGCCGGCTATTTCGAGGGCTGAAACGTGTATAGAAGTGAGAAATTGAGACTAGCTGGATTGTGCGCGTTGTTCGCCATATTCGGATTAAACGCAGCAATCGCTTCGCCTTTCGTCGTTCCTTTGAAGGGAATTTGCACCGCCTCAAAAAAGGTGGCTATTAATGGAGTTAAGTATCAAACCGTCAATAAGAAAAAGCTGATAAATCGCATTCTAGAGACGCAGTGGTTGTCCGGCCATAACCTCGACTGGGCAATTGTCATCGATACCAATGACGATGGGACCGAGGAGCTCTCAGAAAAGCTTGCAGTTCTGACAAACCCAAGGCATTGCGATCAAATTCCAAAGAATCGGGACCAGTGCTCGAAAAATGACCGAGAGTCGCTTTCAATTATGCGGTTTTCTATTTCAGCGACGCCCATCAAAGGGACTGATTATCAGATTGTTCGCGCGACCTCGTCTGGTGCAAGTTCAGATGTTTCATCGATAGTTGTAAGCGACATTGTCAATGACGGTCGCAACGGTGTTCAAATTGCTTGCCTTAAACCCAAACCGCGCAGTGTCGATCGCTTAGCAGTTGGGGATTTGCCAGACCCGGCAGACCGTGAGGGATATGCAATCCGCGTTACTAGCAAGGTCGAAGACCTGAGCCTGCCACGCCCCTCGAGCCTTAGTCCTCAATCGCCAGGTGAAAAAGCTAAACTCGCCAAAATACGACCTGCTGAGTTTAGTGTGACTTCCAACGAGCGCACTGACCTAAGCACTTATCAGGCTGATGTTGTTCTCGGCTACGAGTTTAACTTCGTACAGGACAATTTGTTCGCGAACGTCATTCCATATGTCCAAATTCAACGGCGCTTCAACAATCAGAAGACTAATGAAGTTGATAAGTTGGCAGGCGGGATCCTTGCAGACCTGAACTTCGTATTCACAGGCGATGGTGCAGACAACCTCACCATTGCGGCTCAGTACACAACAGATAGCGAGGCACAGACTGAAATTGCTTCGCTCAAATCCACTTGGCTGCCCGGCTTTTTGTTGATGAAAGGATCTCCAATTGGTTTTTTCAAGGAAGTGGGGCCCGTACGAGTATACACAGACGTCAGAGGAGCGCTTGACTACGGCCACGTATACAACGACGGTGGAAATGCGCGGTTGTCGGCCACAAAGGACTATTTGCATGGGGGAGGAATTGCACGGCTCATTGTGAAGGGTCAGGAAGGTACAATACTGTCTCAATTCCTTGCGGATGTGAGCTACAAATATCTTCATGGCTTTGAGGGTCAACTTGACGTATTCAAACGCTTTGAAGCATCACTCACTTACTACCTTGCTCAGCAGCAACACTTTGGCATCACGCTTTCTTACAAAAACGGACATGTTGAGGAGACACTTCAGAAGGAAGAACTCATCAAGGCTTCCTTAGTAGCACGTTTTTGATCGAGTGATGTTTGACGCTATCGAATTGTGGAGTTACGGGGTCGATAGCGTACCGCAGTGAACGGCCCCTGGATTCGTAGATGCCTTCTTTCCTAATTTTGAGGCAAGGGGCCTATGATGGGCAAAGCCAATGTCAGTGACGATTTCAAACGGGACATGGTGGCGCAGATCACCGAGCGGGACTACCCGGTTGCGGAGTTGTCCAAGCTCTGAATGTAAGCCAGCACTCTCTGTACGCTTGGAATAAACAGTTCTCGCAGTCATCTGGCAGCGATGACAAGGACGCCGAAATATGGCAGTTGAAGCGCGAGCTGGCCAGGGTCACCGAGGAGCGCGACATCTTGAAAATGGCCACCGCGTACTTCGCCAAGCATGTAAAGTGAGGTACCCGTTCGTCGCCGAGCATCGCCCGCTGTTTTCAGTACGGGCAATGTGTCGTTGCCTGCGCATCCACCCCAGCGGCTTCTACGCCTGGCTCAAGAACCCGTGGAGCAAACGGGCGAAGGAAGATGCCCGGCAGACCGAACTCATCCGCAGGGCCTCGGAGGAGAGCGGCAAGGTGTATGGCTTTCGTAAGCTGTATGATGACCTGCTTGATCAGGGTAAGACGATATGCCCGAACTGTGTTGCACGTTTCGCCAGTTTGGCAGGTATCAAGGCACAGATCGGCTACAAGCGCCGGCCGGGCACCTACGGCGGCAAGCCGTCAGTGGTCGTCGACAACACGCTGGACCGGCAGTTCGACGTGGACGCACCTGATCGGGCCTGGGTGACGGACATAACCTATGTCAGGACATTGGAGGGCTTTGCCTATCTGGCCGTGGTGATTGATCTCTATTCCTGCCGTGTCGTCGGCTGGTCCATGCAGAGCCGTCAGACGACGGATGTGGTCCTGCAGACATTGCTGATGGCGGTATGGAAACGAAAGCCGAAGACCAGGGTGCTGATCCATTCGGATCAAGGTTCCCAGTTCACCAGCATGGACTGGGCGTCATTCCTCAGAGCCCACAACCTGGAGCACTCGATGAGTCGGCGCGGAAACTGCCACGACAACGCCGTTGCCGAAAGCTTCTTCAACCTGCTCAAGCGGGAGCGGATACGGTGTAAGGTCTACAAGACGAGAAGCGAAGCTCGGCGGGATGTGTTCCACTATATCGAGATGTTCTACAATCCGACGCGCAAGCATGCGAGGAACGGGATGCTGTCGCCCGTCGAATTCGAACGGCAGCAGAAAAAGAGAACCGAGGGCGTCTAGAAAACTCGGTGCTATTCAGAGCCCCTTGCAGAAACTTTCATAAATCCCTTCAGCCTTGAGCAACTCCGCGTAAACAGTACACCTCTGCCTGGTTGCAGGCGGCAGGCCGGTCCTGGACTTTGATTTCTTCGCTGCGTTCGTCGTTCTGTTTTTCGAGGCGTTCTTCGACGCGTTCTGCGACACGCACTTTCCGCGCTTGTTGAGTGTCTGGCTGGAAGGACAGGTTTTCAGAACGCAATTGTTGCCCTCGTTCCTGTAGCGTGGCCCGCAACGCAAGGGACATACACGCCCCGATCGCGACAGCAACTCGTTCAGCATCTCCACACTCGGTCTGGTCGCCGCAAGTCGGGTATCCGAGTGACGAACATAGTCCCTCAACGCCTTCGCGCTTCGCCGGCCCCAGGCGCCGTCCGGTCGACCGGGCGAGCATCCGAGCCGCTCGAGCTCCTGTTGCACCTTGAGAGTCATCGTGCGTTTGTCGAGCTTGCCGAGGTCGGTGGCGGGCGGTTTGGCTTCTTGCTCCTCCGGACCAGAGGCACTGAGGCTGGCCAGTTTCAGCTTCGCCAGGGACGCGAACGTCCCTTCCGGAAACTGCTTGAGATAGGCTTGGAACGCTTTGGGGTCGGTCGAGTCACGGACCGTGTTCCAGAATTCGACTTCCAGTCGTGCCGCCGGCACCGGCGGTTGGGCGGGCGGTGGAGCAACAGGCCGGCCGGAAAAGAAAAACTCTCCTGTCAGCGACGACTCCTCCCAGGGTGTCTGTGCGCCGCCGGTCGCCTTCTCGACACTCACCCTTGTGCGCTTGAACACCTGCTCGACGGACAGTCCGGGTTGTCTGATCGCCTCGACGAGAGAAGCGGTGTAGGGGGAGTTCCTGCCCGTGCCGTCTTTTGCGATCTGCCCCGGCGCGGCGGCGAACGCAATCAACGACCCGGAAGCGGCCTGGATGCGTACGAGACCGCGGGCGGCTGAACGGGCGGCTCCCTTGAACGGGTTGTTTCGGCAGGCATCGAGGACAATGAGGTTCATCCGATTGCCCGCAGATTCCATCTGCAACAGCATATCGCTTGCCGCCATCGCTTCGATGTCGAGGTCGGCTGTGTCCTCTATCTGCGCGCCAAGGGGGATGAGATAGTTCTGTCCGTTGGCTTGTACTCCGTGTCCAGCGAAGTAGAGCAGTCCAACCGCATCCTTGCCCGACTGCCGGAGGGACTTGCCGAACTTGCGAACGGCTCGGCCCATGCCCCGCCTGTCGACATCAATCGCGGTGACTACCTCGAAACCCACGTCCCTGAGTGCAGATGCCATCAGTTCAGCATCGTTCTTCGGGTTGGCGAGAGGAGATATCTGTTTGTAGGACGCGTTACCGATCACAAGCGCGACTCGTTTCTCCGCGCGGACAACGGCCGTGAAGCACATCAAAACGAAGACGGCGATGAAAACTCTCATGCATCGCTCCAGTCACATCAGGACACGCACCAATGCTATAGCAACATGGGCGATGTGTCATATGCGGGCACAGCCGACAGTGCCTGTCGTGCACCGGGAACCAATCTCGCCGCGCCGGCGTTAAGCGTTCACCGACAGGACGCAGCCGGTTCGTTCATCGGGGCAAGGGAGGCATGTCTTGAACTGGAAAAGCGAGATCAGCCGGGCAGTTGGCGCTTCGCTCAATCGCGTGGAAAGTGTCGCGGATGCCGCATGGCACCGTTTTTCGCAGCGCATGGGTCTCAACGAGCCCCGCCAGATCGTCGCGTACCGCGGATACGGCAATTCGGAACGCGTCTGGGTGCAGGGCCGTCTCCTCGCCAACCGGCTGCGCGGCGGCCCGAAGGAAGACGACAGATGGTGGGAGAACCTGGCGGCCTCCTACCAGAGGTGGGAGAGCGACGAGGTTCCCGGCGAGGCGATCCACCTGCGATACGGGTCAGCCGAAACAAAGGTGACGACCGACGCGGAGGGGTATTACTTCGCGGAATTCGCGCGCGGCGAAGCCGGTGAGGTGACCGCAACGCACACCGGCGAAGAGCGCATCCTGACCGCGACCCACACGCTGACCCTGCCGGATCCCGACGCACGTTTTATGGTGATCAGCGACGTCGACGACACGGTGATCCGGACCGGCATCACGGACCTTGTGCTCGCCGCCCAGCTCACCTTCCTGAACAACGCGAAGACCCGGAAACCGCTGGCGGGCGCGGCGAGCCTCTACCGCGCGCTCAATGGCGGCAATGCGGGCGATGGCGCGAACCCCATGTTCTACCTGTCGAACTCCGCGTGGAACATGTACGACCTGCTGCGCGATTTTCTTGATCTGAACGAGTTTCCCGCCGGTCCGCTGCTTTTGCGGGACCTGGGGCTCGGCACCGACAGCTCGGATCACAAGATAGAGGCGCTCGAACGTCTCCTGGTGCGGTTCGATCACTTGCCGGCCGTGCTGATCGGCGACAGCGGACAGCACGACGCCGAGATTTACGCGCGCGTGGTGCAGAGCCACCCCGGGCGCATCGCCGCCATATACATCAGGGACATCGATCCCGACGGCGACAGCGCGTTCGACCGCAAGGTGGACGGTTTCATCGCCGGGGTCGGAGCGCTGGAGGTGCCCTTCCTTCGTGTGGGCGACAGCATCGCTGTCGCGCAGCATGCCGCAAAGATCGGACTGCTTGCGCCGGATGCGGTGGTCGATGTCGTGCGCGACGTCGAGGCTGACGCCAACCGGGCCGACGTCTGACATGGAGTTGGCGTGTCGCGTGTCGCGTGCCGTCCGTCGAACTCGCTCGTCCTCAGGGCGGCGCGTTCATCGTCCGGCTCATGCGGTCTGAGACGGACGCGATCTTCGGGTTCAGTTTCGCGATGTCGGCGTCCGTGATGCCGGCGGCCGTCAGGAACGCTTCTTCCGCCTGCTGCACCGCGATCATTGCCCTTTCGACGAGACGCCGGCCGTCCGGCAGGAGAATGACGGGCTTGCGGCGGGCGTCCGTTTGCGACCGGGGCCGGCCGATCAGGCCGCGTCCCTGCAGCGAAACGAGCACTTTGGTCAGGCCGCCGGAGGAAATCAGGATGCGCTGCTGGAGGTCCGACGGCAGGGTCTCGCGGCCGGGTCCGGCAACGCGCAGGGCGCAGAGCACCTCGAATTCCGCGAAGGTGAGGCCGAAGGGGCGCAGGGCTTGGCGGACGACATTGCCGATGCACGCCGCGGCATGCTGGACGGACAAGGAGAAAACGGTGCGCTCGTTGTCAATTTCCCGCCAATTTCGGGTGATTTCCTCACGCACGGTCCGGACGTCTCCCGGCATGTAACAGTGTTCCCTGCCGTTGATACAAATATTATCTTGCTAGGAAGATAATTCGCCCTATCTATTCGTCAATGCCGAACGCCCCTCCGGTCGCGTTCGCGAACCGGTGCCCGCCCCGCCGCCACTCCAACGCCGTCTTTCCAGACTGAGGTCACATGTTTATCCGTCCCCTGACTTGTCTTGCCGCCGCCCTTGCCCTGACCGGCGCCGCGGTGGCCCAGCCCGCTCCCGGAAAGGGAGGAGCGGCGCGCGGACCGGCGAGTGTGGGTGTCGTCGAACTCAAGCGCGAACCCGTCCCGTTCGTGGTGACGGTGCCCGGCCGGGCGGCGGCCGTCGAGCGGGTCGAAATCCGCCCGCGCGTCGACGGACTCATCGCCAAGCTTCATTTCGAGGGCGGCGAGCGCGTCAAGACCGGCGACATGCTGGTCAGCATCGAGGACGATCTCTACCGGGCCGAAGTGCTGGCCGCCAGGGCCGCCGTCGAGAGCGCGAAAGCGAATGTCGCCGCCGCGCAGAGCAAGGTGGACCGCTATCGCAAGATCCTCGAGACGGGGATCACCGCGACCGAATACGAGACGGCGCAACGCGAACTCGCCACCGCGCGCAGCAGCGTGAGCGCCGCCGAGGCAAGCCGGCAGCGCGCGGAGATCAACCTCGACCGCACGAAAATCACCTCGCCGATCGACGGGGTGGTCGACGTGGCGGGCGTGTCGGTCGGCGACGTGGTGACGGCCAACCAGTCGGACAACCTGACCACCGTGACACGGCTCGATCCGATCTATGTGGATATCGTCGAATCCTCCGTGCGGATCCTGCGCAACCGCGAACGGCTCGCCGCCGGCATCGTCCAGCGCGGCAAGTCCATCGAACTGCGCCTGACGCTCGAGAACGGGACGCGGTACGACGCGGTGGGCGAATTCGTCGCTCCCGGCGTGACCGTGTCGTCGACGACCGGAACCCAGAGAATCCGGGTCCGATTCCCCAACCCCAGACGCATGATCCTGCCGGGGCAGTTCCTCAGGGTGGACGTGACGCTGGGAACCGTCGACGCGGTGCTCATCCCACAGGGCGCGACGCGGCGGTCGGGCGACGGCCGTCTCACGGGCTTCGTCGCGCGCGACGGCAAGGCCGTGCGCGTGCAGCTGACCGAGACCGGGACCTACCGCAACTCCTGGATCGTTACCGAGGGAGTCGAGCCGGGGGACCAGCTGATCGTCGACGGGACGATGAACCTGAGGGCCGGTGCGGAAATCAGGACCGTCCCGGTGTCGATCTCGGCGGCCGGCGTCGTCACCGACCTTCCCGGTACCGGCGGCGCGCCGCAGGACGGGTCCAGACCGGCGGCGGGAGAGTAACCCCCCATGGCACAATTCTTCGTCCAGCGCCCCATCTTCGCGTGGGTGATCGCGATCGTGACCATGCTCAGCGGCCTTTGGGCGCTCACGTCGCTGCCGGTCTCGCAATATCCCGACATCGCGCCGACGACGGTCCGGGTCTCGGCGACCTATCCGGGCGCCACCGCGACGGCGGTGGAAAACTCGGTGACGCGGGCGATCGAGGACAGGCTCACCGGCCTCGAGGGTCTGCTCTACATGGTGTCCTCTTCGCGCGAAGGTTCGGCCTCGCTCCAGCTCACCTTCGACAACAGCATCTCGCCCGTGGAGGCGGAGAACAATGTGCAGACGCGCGTCAGGCAGGCCGAGACCGGGCTTCCTGCCGCCGTGCAGCGGCAGGGCGTCAACGTGCGGCGGTCCACCAGTTCGATCCTCCTCGTCGGCGCGCTGGTCGCGAACGAGGAGGGGTTCAGCACCGCGGCGCTGGGAAACATTCTCGAGGAATCCGTCGAGAACGACGTGCTTCGCACCGAGGGCGTGGGCGACGTCAACATCTTCGGGTCCGGTTACGCCATGCGGATCTGGCTCGATCCGATCTCGCTCGCGCGCTACCAGCTGACGCCGACCGATGTGGTCAATGCCGTGTCGACGCAGAACACCAATGTGGCGGTGGGATCGCTGGGCGGCCAGCCGACGGCGGAGGGCCAGCAGTTCACGGCGACGATCACCGCGCAGAGCCAGCTCAAGACGGTGGCGGACTTCGAGCAGATCCTGCTCAAGACCGAGACCGACGGCGGAACCGTCCGCCTCAACGACGTGGCGCGGCTTGAGATCGGCCGTGAATCCTACGGGTCGAGCTCGCGCTATTCCGGCAAGCCGGCGGCCGGTTTCGGCGTCAGCCTCGCGGCGGGTGCGAACGCCGTCGAGACCGCGGAACGCGTGAAGCAGACGCTTGCACGCCTGGCGCCCGGCCTGCCCGAGGGTGCCGAGTTCAAGATCGCCTACGACACCTCACCCTTCGTGGAGCGCTCGATCAACCAGGTCTACCAGACGCTCATCGAGGCGGTCATTCTCGTCGTCGTGGTGCTCGTCGTCTTCCTCCATTCGTGGCGGGCGACCCTCATTCCCCTGATCGCCGTGCCCGTGGTGCTTCTCGGCACGTTTACCGTGCTGGCCATCGCGGGCTACAGCATCAACACGCTCACGATGTTCGCCATGGTGCTGGCCATCGGGCTTCTCGTCGACGACGCCATCGTCGTGGTGGAGAACGTGGAACGGCTCATGGAGGAGCACGGCCTGGGGCCGCTCGAGGCGACGCGGCGCAGCATGAGGGAAATCGTCGGCGCGCTGATCGGCATCGCCGTCGTTCTGTCTGCGGTGTTCCTGCCCATGGCGTTCTTCGGCGGCTCGACCGGGGTCATCTACCGGCAGTTCTCCATCACCATCGTGACTGCGATGATCCTCTCCCTCGCGGTGGCGCTCATCCTGACGCCCGCGCTCTGCGCCAGCCTTCTGAAGGCGCGCGTCGGCGAGGGGCCGCTGGCGGTGCGGCTGTTCAACCGCGGGTTTTCACGCATGACTGACGTGTACGGATCGGGCGTGGCCTGGCTGGTGCGCCGGCCGCTTGTCGCGGTCGCACTGCTGGCCGTGACGCTGGGATCGGCCTTTTTGATCTTCGACCGCCTCAACTCCTCGTTCCTGCCCACCGAGGACCAGGGCATGCTGATGACCATGGTGACCCTACCCGAAGGCGGGACGACCCAGCAGACACTGGCGGTCATCGAGCGGATCGAAGCGCACTACGCGGCCGAGAAGGATGTCGCGTCGACCTTCGCGGCGGTCGGTTTCAGCTTCGGCGGTTCCGGGCAGAACCGCGCCATGGTGTTCGTCCGGCTCAGGGATTTCGACCAGCGCGAGGACGACGCAAGCGCCGCGGCAGCGATCGCCGGGCGGGCCAACGCGGCATTCAGCACGATACGGGCGGGCCGCGTCTTCGTCGTGCAGCCGCCTTCCATTCCGCGGCTGGGCAATATCAGCGGGTTCTCCATGTATCTCACGGACCTGTCCGGGGCGGGCGTCGATGCGCTGAAGGAGGCGGCGACGGCCCTTGCCGCGTCGGCCGCCGGCGATCCGCGCGTGGCCGCGGTACGGCCTGAGAACACGGACGAGAAAAGCGCGTTGCGGCTGGTGATCGACCAGCAGAAGGCGGAAAGCCTCGGTCTTTCTCTCAGCGATATCAACAACATGCTGTCGACCATCTTCGCTGGCACCGAAGTCAACGATTTCGAATGGAACACCAGTCTTCGCCCGGTCATCGTTCAGGCGGACGCCGCCTACCGCATGCAGCCGGAGGACATCGACGGCTGGTATGCCCGGAACAGTTCCGGCGAGATGGTGCCCTTCAGCGTCTTCACGACGACCGAGTGGCGGCCGGTGGCGCCGAACCTGACGCGCATCGACGGCACCGTGGCGATCGAGATGCAGGGGTCCGCCGGCCCGGGCGCGAGTTCCGGCGAGGCCATGGAGGCCATGGAGGAACTGGTCGCGGCCCTGCCGGGCGGATACGGCGTGGCGTGGACCGGACTGAGCTACGAAGAACGAAAGTCCGGCGAAAACGTGCTGCTGCTCTACGCGCTGTCCGCGCTGATCGTCTTCCTGGCGCTGTCCGCCCTCTACGAGAGCTGGTCGATCCCGTTCGCGGTGATGCTGGTGGTCCCGGTCGGCATACTCGGCGCGCTGAGCGCGGCGTGGCTGTTCGGTCAGTTGAACGACGTCTATTTCAAGGTCGGCATCCTCACGACGATCGGGCTTGCCGCGCGCAACGCCATTCTCATCGTGGAGTTCGCCGAGTCCCTGGTGGAGGAGGGGAGGGATCTCGTCGATGCCGCGATCACCGCCTCGCGCCAGCGGCTCCGGCCGATCATGATGACCGCGCTGACTTTCGTCTTCGGGGTCCTGCCCCTGGCGACGGCGACGGGAGCGGGCGCCAATGCGCAGAACGCCATCGGCATCGGCGTGATCGGCGGCATGCTCGCCTCCACGGTGATCGGCATCTTCATCGTCCCCGCGCTCTATGTGGCGGTCCGACGGGTCACGGGGCGGTTCAGCCGGGGCGTTTCGACGCCGGCAACAGGTGGACAGTCATGACCAAGGGCCTTTCGCTCCCAGATCCGAACGAGCCTCATCCCATCGTGCTGCCCGGCGGCGAACGCCATCGCGGGACGGTGTTCCTGAAGCCCGTGGTCGACCATCCGAACTTCCGCGTCGGGGAATACACCTATGCCCATGACGACACGTTGCCCGAGGATTTCGCGGCGCAACTCGCGCCCTATCTCTTTCCCGGCGCTCCGGAGACGCTGACCATCGGGCGCTTCTGCCAGATCGCCCAGGGCGCGCGATTCATCACCGGCTCGGCGAACCACCCCATGCACGGCCTGTCGACCTTTCCCTTCGCCGCGTTCGATCCGGCACGCATCGAGGCATTGCGTTCGGCGCATTCGCCCGCCGACGACATCACGGTCGGGCATGATTGCTGGATCGGCCGCGACGCCATGGTGCTGCCGGGCGCACGGCTGGGCAACGGCGTCATCGTCGGCGCGCGTGCGGTCGTGTCGGGCGACGTCCCGGACTATGCGGTGGTGGCGGGCAATCCGGCACGGGTGATCCGCAAGCGTTTCGACGACAGCGCCATCGCACGGCTCCGCGCCCTTGCATGGTGGAACTGGCCCGCCGACCGCATCGCCGGCGCGATGCTGCTGATCGAAGAGGGCGACATCGACGGGCTGGAAAGGTTTCACGGCGCGGACGGGCCGGAACAAGCGTGACGGAAGCAGGGATTGCGCGTGCTTCGGGGTCGTTAACCTTTTGTTAACCTTTACCGGACATTAACCATCCGCGACGGCAAATCGTCCGTTCTACATCCATAGCGAAATCTGTTTCGAGGCCGCCCTCTGCGGGGCTTTCAAGAGGTGGTTCAATGAATAAGGCGGTGTCCCGTGAATTGGCTTCCGACGCCGCGTCCGGATCTGCCGACGACGCGCGTAAAGCGCATCTTGCGCATCTCCGGGATGTGAGTGTCGGATTGCGGTCGTTTTCCAGTCAGCTGCGGGAAGAGGCCGCCCGCGCGCGCCGCGAGGCCCGGAAACTGCGCCATGACATGCAACTCGAGCGGCAGTCGCTTGAACTGGTGGTGCGCACCGGAGTCTGCCAGGCAGCGGCCGGTGCCGGGGCCACTCCGGCGGCGGTTCTTACCACCCGTCCGGACCAGCGCGCGTTCGGAGACGTCATCGAGCTCGGACTGGCGGCTGACTGACACGGACCCTCCCGGCTCACGCGCGCCTTTTTGCCTATTGCCACCGTTTCCTGCACAGTTCCCCCGTCGGCGAACAGCCGACCCGGACATACGGCCCGCCGGGCCGACGATCATGGCCAACCGGACGGTGGCGTGAAGGCAGGAGACGCAATTCCATGACAGCAGGCGGTGAACCCTGGACGGGGATTTTCCCGATCGCCCCGGTGGCGTTCCACGACAATGGCGATCTCGACATCGAAGGCAATCGCCGCGTGCTCGACTGCATGATCGACCAGGGCGTCGACGGCATCTGCATCCTTGCGAACTATTCCGAGCAGTTCCTGCTGAGCGACGAGGAGCGTGAAACGATCCTCGGTCTTTCGATGGACGCGGTGGCCGGCCGGGTACCGGTCATCGTCACGTGCAGCCATTTCGCGACCCGGATCGCGGCGGCTCGCGCGGCAAGGGCCGCGGAGGCGGGCGCTGCGATGATCATGCTCATGCCGCCCTATCACGGCACCGGGCTCAGGGCGGACGAGGCGGGCATGCTCGATCACTACCGCATCGTGGCCGAGGCGGCCGGGGTGCCGGTCATGGTGCAGGACGCTCCGCTGAGCGGGGTGCAGATGAGCGTCGCCTTTCTGGCGCGCCTCGCCCGGGAGGTCCCGCTCGTGCAGTACTTCAAGATCGAGATGCCGGGAACGGCGGCCAAGCTGCGCGCGCTGATCGCCGCCGGCGGGGACGACATTGTCGGTCCGTTCGACGGCGAGGAAGGCATCACGCTCATGGCCGATCTCGATGCCGGCGCAACCGGCACGATGACCAGCGCCCTGATGCCCGATCTCATTCGTCCGGTGGTGATGGATTTTCTCGACGGCGACCGCGAACGGGCCCGCGCCCTCTACGGACGGCTGTTGCCGCTGATCAATTTCGAGAATCGCCAGTGCGGCCTCCGCGCCACGAAGACCGTCATGAAGGCCGGCGGCGTGATAGGCAGCGACGCGGTGCGCCATCCGCTGGAACCGATGCATCCCGGGACGGTGGCCCAGCTCCTCGAACTGGCCCGGGAGGCCGACCCGCTCGCCCTGCGCTGGGGCGCGTGAGCCCTGCCGCCGGTGTGTAGCGGCCCGCCTTTCGCCGAGCCGTCCGTCTTGCGAGATAACACGACATGATCGTGGCTGTCGACGTCCAGTATAGCGCGAGCGGGGCCGCCGTCAGCGCGGTGTCCTTCACGGACTGGGCGGACAGTTCCGCCGCTGCGGAGCATGTGTTGCCGCTCTCGGTCGACGCGCCCTACGTGCCGGGCGAGTTCTACAGGCGAGAACTGCCGTGTGTGCTTGCCGTTCTGGAACGTCTCGGTGACCTGCCTGCGACCGTGGTGATCGACGGCTACGTGTGGCTGGCCAGGGACAGGCCGGGCATGGGCCGGCATCTTTTCGAAGCCCTGAACGGTGCCGCCGTGATCGTCGGGGTGGCCAAGACACCGTTTCGTGCCAACGATGCGGCGGTCCCGGTATTGCGAGGCAACAGCAAGCGTGCGCTCTTCGTGACGGCGGCCGGCATAGAGGCACGGTCGGCCGCGGACGCCGTTGCCGCGATGCACGGCCGGTTCCGCCTGCCGACGCTGCTCAAACGCGCCGACTTGCTGTGCCGCGCCATGGCGCAGGACATGACGCAGGACATGGTGCACGCACGGGCAAGGAAGGAAACTACGTGATCGAAAATCCGCAGATGAATGCTTTGGTCGAAGAACTCGTCGGCCACGCAGAGGCGCAGCGGGGCCGTGTTCCGTCCGACCCGTTTCGCGACGCGCTGGGCAGGTTCCTGGGCATGGATGCCGCCGACCGGCAGGCGGGCGCAGCCGCGCTCGCCGCCAGGCTGCCGGATATCGAGTCCTGTTCCGGGGCGGGTTTGCTGGCCGTCCTCTTCGGCAGTCTCGTCGAGAGCGGCGGTGACCCGAAACCCGCCATCCCCGTCATTGCCGAGACTATGGTTCGGTGGTGCCGCAGGATACCGTCCCCGGACGACGGGACCGGTCCCGCCGGGGCGGTGCCGGCGGTGGAGGATGATGTCCCGACGGGGACGTCCTACCTGGGGCAGGCGCTTGTCGCTCACCTGGTCCGTGCCGGTCAACAAAAGGCCGCACTGGCCAGGGACGGGTCGTTCATAGACGACCTTGAACGCGTTGAAGCCGTGTCGAACGGGGCGGCCTGGGTGCTCCAGCTGTTGCGCCAGAGGTCGGGCCGGCTACTTGCAATCGAAGTGGAGCGCCGGATGGCGGCGCTGCTGGACTACCGTAATCTCTCGAACTGCTTTCATCTCTTCACGCTGATCCAGGCCGAACTGGCGGATGTGCTTGCCGACGGACGTGAGGCAGACCCGGCCGTGCTCGCGGCCGCCGAGAACGGACCCTCGGGGGTCGTGTCCGACGAGGCATGGTGGCATTACGGCCCCGGAACGGTGGCGGAACCCGACATTGCCGCCAGCATCTGGGGTGAGGCGAGCCCGGCGGAGATCCCCGAGATCGACGGTATCCAGGTGCTCGTGCTGTGGCCGGCGCTGCTGGGCTCCCGGACCTGGGACGGGGCCTTTTTCGCCCCGTATCTCGAAGCCGCGCCGCCGTCCGTCGAGTTCGATCGCCTGTTGCGCCCTGTCGAACTCGAACACTGGTGGGGTCGGCTGCGGTTGCCGGAGACCTGAAAAAAACGGCGGAGCCATGGCAGGCCCCGCCGTCAGTGGTCCGCACGCTTGCGTCGGTGTGCCGTCAGGCTGCAACGTGGCGGGGAGAGTTCTCGTCGGACAGGGGCGCCTCACAGAGCGTGATGATGAAGCGCGCACCCTGGTCGTAATCTTCGTCCACGATGATCGTGCCACAGTGGTCGTCAATGATCTTGCGGCAGACGGCGAGGCCGACGCCAAGGCCTTCGTACTCGTCGTCATTGTGCAGGCGCTGGAACATGCCGAATATCTTGTCGGTGTGTTCCCGTTCGATGCCGATTCCATTGTCGGAAAAGACGATGGACACATGCCCGCCGTCGCGATTTCCGGTCTCGATCCGGATCTCCGGTTGTCCGGTTTCACAGAACTTCACGGCGTTCGAGATCAGGTTCTGGAAAACGTGGCACAGCAGCATGGCGTCACCGTAAACGGCGAGGTCGTCGTCGATATCGATCTCCAGCCTGGCGGTTGTGGCCATCGGCCCGAGTGTCTCGATCGCATTGTCGATGACCGGACGAATGCGTGTCGTCTTGCCGGCGATGCTGACATCGCTGTACTTCGCGTAGTTGTGCAGGGAGTCGAGCATCTTGCGCATGCGCGTGCTGTCCCGGTCGATGCGCGTCAGCACGTCGCGGCCGTCCTCGTCTAGGCTGTCCGCGCAATCTTCCTCGAGAATGTCGACATAGGCGTTCACGCGTTTCAGCGGTGCGCGGAGGTCGTGGGCGACGATGGAGGTGAACTGGAGCAGCCCCTCGTTCGCCCGCTGCAGCCGTTCGTTGGCCTCCCGGACGCGCCTGTGCGACTGGCGTTCGTTCTCCGCGGACGACTCAGCGGCGTCCCTGGCCTCGCGCAGTTCGGCCGTCATGCTTTCCGCGAGCTTCAGGGCCTTCCGGCGCTGACCTGCAAGGGACATGATGGTCAGGAACAGCAGGATGTCGATCACCAGAGCGCCGGCCGCGATGATCAGCGGCTGGCTTTCCTCGCTTGCGGTCAGGAATTCAGCCTGAGAACTATAGGCGATCCGCCATGTGCGTCCTCCCACGACGATCGTGTCGGTCGACGAGAACTTTCCGGCTTTGGCGTCGTTGCCGTCATTGCCGGCACTGTCATAGAGGAGCCGGGACTCGTCGCCGATGTCGCCATCGAAAACCCTGAAACGGATATCGGGATCGCCCGAACCGAGAAGCCCTGACATCAGGTCGCCCATGCGGAAGGGACTGTAGACGAATCCCTTGATCGCGCGCCGCCGGTCTTCGGGTGATTCCAGGGGCATGCCGGACTTGTAGACGGGCAGATACATCAGGAAGCCGCGCTGGACGTCCTTTCCGGTTTCCTGCACCAGCGTCACCACGCCGGAGACGCTGGCTTCGCCGGTCTCGCGGGCCCGCGTCATCGCCGTACGGCGGGTCGGTTCGGACCACATGTCGTACCCGAAGGCCCGCAGGTTGCGGTCGCGAAAGGGTTCGAGGAAGAGAATCGCCGAATAGAGATCGCGCTTTCCCTCCGGGCGCACCGTGAAGTCCGGATACCCTTCCGCGCGCACATCGTCGATCAGGGCGCCAAGACGGCCAGGCTCGACGAGCTCCGAATAACCGAAACCCTGAAGGCCGGGCAGGTTTTTATCCAGCAGCAGCGCCCGGGTATAGTCCGCCCACTCTTCGCGGGACACCCTGTGGGATGCGTTGAACAGGCCGACGCCGCCCCTGAGAACGACTTCCTGTTCCAGCATGCGCTGCTGGATCGCCTCGCTGATGTCGTTGGTCCTGAATTCGAACCTGGTCTCGGCGTTCTGGGAGACCCAGCTGCTCGACACGTGCCAGGCGGCGACCGTGACAAGACAGGACAGGGCGAGAATCGCCCACGCGCCCCATGAGCTATGGACCTCGGCGAGCGAGAATTTCGGCAGCAGTGTGTAATGGCCGCCCGGCACTTCTGCGCTGGAACTCGGCATGACAATGTCCCCCGGATAACGGCTGCGGGCCGCGTCTGGCCGGCCCGCAACTGAAAGAGTCAGGAAAATCCCTTACTGGACGATCTGTTTCTTGATCCGCGGGATGTTTTCCACGGCGGCGAAAAACTCATCGGCCGAAAAAGGTTTCACGATGTAGCCGTCGCTGCCCATCTCGAAGGACTGGAAGATGTCCGACTCGTCGTCGGAGGCCGAGAGCATGACCACCGGCGTATCCTTGTAGTCGGGATGCGACCGGATGCGTTCGAGGGTCTCGAAACCGTTCGACCGCGGCATCTGGACGTCGAGAAGGACGAGCAGGCTGTTTCTCTCGACACCCATGTCGACCAGGCTGTCGAGCGTGTCGATGATGCGCTCGGGCCTGCGCTCGGAGACGAACTTGTTGATGATGCCGCCGCGACGGACCTGGCGGCGCGTCAAAAAGATTTCATCGGCATTGTCATCGACCATGACGAGAGTGGATTCTGAAACGTTGGTCACTGGGTTGGCCCCCCATGTTTGTTATCCCGCACGGTTGAACCTGTTGTTCGGTTCCCGCTGCAACCCTAAATTGCGCCATTCCGATTAAGATCGGCATAACGAAACCGAACGGATTTCTTTGCTTCTCGTTAAGCAAGAAATTGGCGGAGAACCCGCGCCCGATCCGATCCGGATCTACTGGGTGACGGTGTCCGCCAGCGGACTGTTCGCGGGTGGCGGCGTCACGTCGAGGACGCCCAGGGCGTCCAGGCCGCCGACGATGGCATCGACCGCGATCGTGGCCAGAAGTATGCCCATGATGCGGCTGATGACGCTGGCGCCGGTATTGCCGATGACCTTGTGGATGGCGGTTGCCGCAAGCAGCAGTAGCAAAGTCAGGAAGAGGACGACGGCGAGCAGCACTGCGGTCAGGGCCTGTTCGGCGAGAGGTTCGGTGTGGTTGTCGGTCAGGATGACGATCGCCAGCATCGCGCCGGGCGAGGCGATCGACGGCATGGCGAGCGGAAACACGGCGCCGGCGAGATGGTCGCGTCCGGCCTCCTCGATTTCGCGCGCCGGCTTGGAGTCGCCGAAAATCATCGTCATCGCGAAAAGGAACAGGACGATGCCGCCCGCAATCTGGAAGGATCCCAGCCGGAGCCCCAGCGTTTCCAGCAGGAACTGGCCGCCGACGAGGAAAGCGAACAGGACCACGGTGGCGATCGCCACGGCCCGGATGGCCAGGCTGGTGTGCAACCGGGACGGGACGTTCTGCATCGCGTAGAGAAACACCGGGATGGTTCCTACCGGGTCGATGACCACGACGAGGGTCACGAACTCTCTCGCTATTGCCGTCCAGTCCAGGATCAAGGGCATGCTCCGTATGGTTGTGGTGTGGTCCGTGCCGGGCTTCTAGTTACTGTATACCATCTGCCGACGCGCCTGTGTGCAGGGCGTATGCGGCGAAGGCTGCGACAAAGCCGCCCCGGTCTTCGTCGGGACCGCCGTCCGGCGTCCGTTCGCCAGAGAAAACGGTAGAAGGTGCCCGCGTCCGGATGCTACAGATTCACGATGGTCAAAACTCCGCCGTCCCGGGCGGACGGGTGAGCGAAGATGTGGTTTCTACTCACGCCAACACGGTGACAAGAACAGGCGCCCGTTGCACCGCGCCGCCGGAGGCGGCCGGACAGGGTGCGAATTCCGGAGAGAGCGATGCGATACGAAAGTCCTCGGACGGTCAAGGAAGCCAGCACATTGCTGGCGAAGGAGAAAGGCAGCGCCTTCGTGCTGGCGGGCGGCACGGACCTGCTCGTGCGCATGAAGGGCGAGTTCGTCGAGCCCGACCTGGTCGTCGACGTCAAGCATATCGACGACATGCGCAAGGTGACGCGCTCCAAGACCGGCTTCGAGATCGGCGCCGCCGTTTCCTGTGCCGAACTCGGAGAGAACAAGGCGCTCAGGAAGGCCTGGCCGGGCGTCGTCGAGGCCGCCAACCTGATCGGTTCGAAGCAGATCCAGGGCCGCTGCACCATCGTCGGAAATCTCTGCAACGCCTCGCCGGCGGGTGACAGCGTTCCCGCGCTCGTCGCCGCGGGTGCGAAGGCGGTTGTCGTCGGGCCGAAGAAGAAGCGCACCGTCGCCGTGGAGAAGATCCCGGCGGGGCCCGGCAAGACGAACCTCGCCAAGGGCGAAGTGGTGAAGTCGATCCTTCTGGACAAGCGGCCGCCGCGATCCGGTGACGCCTATCTGCGTTTCATCCCGCGCACCGAGATGGACATCGCGGTGGTCGGCGCCGCCGTCAACCTGACGCTGGGCACCAAGGGTGAGGTCAAGGACGCGCGCGTCTCCCTCGGGGCCGTGGCGCCGACGGTCATCCTCGTGCCCAAGGCCGCCAAGGCCATCATCGGCACGAAACTCGACGACGAGGCGCTCGACAGTCTGGTCGCCGCCTGCGAAGCCGCATGCTCGCCCATCGACGACAAGCGCGGCACCCGCGAATACAGGACCAAGGTGGCGGGCGTGCTTGCCCGCCGGGCGGCGAAGATCGCCTACGAACGCGCAGGAGGCAAATGATGTCAGGTACACAGGTTTCGACGACCATCAACGGCGACGAGATCGATTTCGTCTGCCACGCCGAGGAGACGCTGCTGGACGTGCTGCGCGACCGGCTCGGCCTGACCGGCGCGAAGGAAGGTTGCGGCACCGGCGATTGCGGCGCCTGCAGCGTGATGGTGAATGGCCGGCTGGTCTGTTCCTGCCTCGTGCTCGCCGTCGAGGCGAACGGCGCGAAAGTGGAGACCATCGAGGGCATGGCCGATGGCGAGAAGCTGCATCCGCTGCAGCAGAAGTTCATCGAGCACGCCGCCCTGCAATGCGGCATCTGCACGCCCGGGATCCTGATCGCGGCCAAGGACCTCCTGGAACGCAATCCGAAACCGACCGAAGAGGAAATCCGCTTCGGACTTGCCGGCAACCTCTGCCGCTGCACCGGCTATGACAAGATCGTGCGCGCCGTACAGGACGCTGCCAGGGACATGAGGAAAGGCTGAGCCATGAACGTTCAGGCGAAATTCACATCGAAGGACAAATACACCGCCATCGGTTCGCGGCCCGACCGGCCCGACGGGATCGACAAGGTGACCGGCCGTGCTCGGTTCGGCGCCGATGCGACGGCACCGGGAATGCTCGTCGGGCGCATCCTGCGATCGCCCCATGCGCATGCGAAGATCAAGAAGATCGACACGTCCAAGGCGGAGAAGCTTGCCGGCGTGAAGGCGGTGATCACCAGCGCCGACATGCCCGATCATTCGGGCGGCGACAAGGAAGCCTACTACACGCTGTGCAACAGCATGGCGCGGGAGAAGGTCTACTACGAAGGGCACGCCGTCGCGGCCGTGGCCGCCGTCGACGCCCCGACCGCGCGCAAGGCGCTGAAACTCATCAAGGTGACCTACGACGTTCTCGATCACGTCACCGATGTCGACGAGGCCATGGCCAAGGACGCGCCGCTCCTGCATGACGACATCTTCACCGAAGGGCTCAAGCGCAAGCCGCGCAAGCCTTCCAACGTGAACCAGGTGAGCGAATTCGGTCACGGCGACGTGGAGGACGGCTTCAAGCAGGCCGACATCATCGTCGAGAAGAGCTACAAGACCGAGGCCGCACACCAGGGTTATATCGAACCCCACGCCTGCCTCGCCAGCATGTCGCCCGACGGCAGCGGCGAACTCTGGGTCTGCACCCAGGGGCACTTCATGGTGCGCAATGTCTGCGCACAGATGCTCGGCATCGACATCTCTCGCCTGCGGGTCACGGCGTCCGAGATCGGCGGCGGTTTCGGCGGCAAGACCCATGTGTGGATCGAGCCGGTGGCGCTCGCCCTTTCGCGCAAGGCCAATCGTCCGGTGAAGGTGGTCATGACCCGCGATGAGGTCTTCAAGGCTTCCGGCCCGACATCTTCCACGTCCGTCGACGTCAAGATCGGCGCGAAGAAGGACGGCACGATCACGGCCGCCGAGGCCCATCTGCGCTACCAGGGCGGGGCGTTCCCGTCCACCTGGGCCCAGCTCGGCGCGATGACGGCCTTTGCCTGCTATGACCTCAAGAACGTCAAGACGGTCGGTTACGAAGTCATGGTCAACCGGCCGAAGACGGCGGCATACCGTGCGCCGTCCGCGCCGATGGCCGCGTTCGCGGTCGAGAGCACGATCGATCTTCTGGCGGGTGAACTGGGCATCGCACCGGTCGACCTGCGGATCCAGAACTGCGCGAAGGAAGGCACCAAGTCCTCCTACGGCCCGACCTACGGTCCGATCGGCATCGGCGCCACGCTCGAGGCGGCCAGGGACCATCCGCATATCCGGGCCAGGCTCGGCAAGAACCAGGGGCGCGGCATGGCCTGCGGGTTCTGGTTCAATTTCGGAGGCCAGACCTGCACGTCGCTCAACATCAACGAAGACGGCACCGTCGCTCTCTCGGTGGGGACACCGGACATCGGCGGCTCGCGGGCATCCATGTGCCTGATGGCGGCCGAGGAACTGGGCATTCCGTACGACAAGGTCCGGTGCATCGTCGCGGACACGAGTTCGCTGGGCTACAACGACGTGACCGACGGCAGCCGCGTGACCTTCTCGTCGGGCATGGCGACCATTCTCTCCGCGCGCGACGCGATCAAGAAACTCTGCGGCCGCGCCGCACAGATGTGGGGCATCCCGGAGGATGCCGTGATCTGGGAGGACGGACACGCCCGTCCCGCCGGGTCGAACGCCGGCAACTTCCCGCCGCTCTCGCTTGCCGAGATCGCCGCGGAGGCGGGCAATACGGGCGGTCCGATCGCCGGACACCACGAGTACAACGCGGACGGGGCCGGCGTCAGCTTCGCCACCCATATCGTCGACGTGGAAGTCGATCCTGAAACCGGTGCGACCAAGGTCCTGCGCTACACGGTTCTCCAGGACGCCGGCAAGGCGATCCATCCCTCCTATGTCGAGGGGCAGTACCAGGGCGGCGCCGCCCAGGGCATCGGCTGGGCGCTCAACGAGGAGTACATCTACGGCAAGGACGGTCGGCTCCAGAATGCCGGCTTCCTCGATTATCGCGTTCCGGTCTGCTCGGACCTGCCGATGATCGACACGGTCATTCTCGAGATCCCCAATCCGAACCACCCCTATGGGGTGCGCGGCGTGGGCGAGACCTCGATCGTGCCGCCGCTCGCCGCCATCGCCAATGCGGTCTCGAACGCCGTCGGCGTGCGCATGACCCACATTCCGATGTCGCCCCCGCGCATTCTCGCGGCGATCGAAGCCGACAAAGGAAACTGATGGTTCGTGTCGCGCTCTGGGGTTCCCTCAGGTCGCATGTCGACGGGAAGTCCGAAATCGAGGTTGAAGCGAAGGATATACGGGAACTGTTCAAGGAGATCGGTTCCCGTTATCCCGGTCTTGAGCCGCAGCTCGCCCGGGGGATCGCGGTGTCCATCGACGGCGTGATCTACCGGGACAGCTGGATGCAGCCGCTGCCCGAGGACGCCGAAATCGTCCTCCTGCCGCGGATTGCCGGCGGATGACGCGTCCGGCTGGACAATCCGGCACCCACGAATGCGACGTGCTCGTCGTAGGCTCGGGCGCGGGCGGCCTTTCCGCCGCCGTCTCGGCGGCGCACCGGGGTCTCGACGTGCTGGTCGTGGAGAAGGAGCCGGTCTTCGGCGGCACGACGGCCCGGTCCGGCGGCTGGCTCTGGATCCCGGGCAACGGTCCCGCCCGCCGCGAGGGCGTCGAGGACAGTGCCGCTCTCGGACGCACCTACCTGGAACACGAGGCCGGCGCACTTTTCGACGCCGAACGCATCGACGCCTTCCTCGAGGCGGGGCCTCGCGCGGTCGAGTTCTTCGAGACCGAAACCGCATTGCAGTTCGACCTCGGGCCGACGTTTTCCGACTATCATCCGGATGCCCCGGGCGGCCTTCCGGGCGGACGCTCGATCGTTGCGCGCCCCTTCGACGGCCGCGAACTGGGCAAGGAGATCCGGCGCCTTCGGCCGCCGCTGTCGGAAATCACCTTTCTCGGCATGATGATCGGCTCGGGCAAGGAGCTGCTTCATTTCTTCAACGTGACGCGCTCGCCGGTCTCGGCCTTCTTCGTGGCGGGACTGCTCTTCAAGTTCCTGCGCGACCGCATCTTTCATGGCCGTTCCATGCGGCTGATGAACGGCAACGCGCTGGTGGCCCGGCTCGCCCGGTCGTGCTTCGACCGGAACGTGCCGATCTGGACGAGGGCGCGGGTCGCCGGGCTCGAGAAGGACGACAGCGGTCGCGTCACCGGAGCACGGGTCGAGACGCAGCGAGGCAGCGTCCGGGTGACGGCGCGCAAGGGCGTGGTGCTGGCCGCCGGCGGATTTCCCCAGGACGTTCCGCGCCGGCGCGAACTGTTCCCGCACGCCCCGAGCGGCCATGAACACGCGTCGCCCGCGCCGCCGGGCAATACCGGCGACGGCCTGCGCCTCGGCGAGGCCGCGGGCGGAGAGGTCGACCGTTCGCTGCCGCACGCCGCGGCTTGGGTGCCGATTTCGCGGCCCGTGCGCGCCGACGGCACGCTCGGCACGTTTCCCCATTTCGTCGACCGCTCGAAACCCGGCGTCATCGCCGTGACCCGGTCGGGACGGCGTTTCGTGAACGAGGCGGAATCCTATCACGACTTCTGCCAGGCCATGTACCGGCGCTGCCTGGAGGAGGGCGGCGAGATCTGCGCCTTCTTCATCGCGGATCACCGGACCATCCGGAAATACGGGCTTGGTTTCGTGAAGCCTTTTCCCGTGCCGCTCGCGAGCCAGCTCAGGTCGGGCTATCTCCTGCGCGGCGATACGCTGGAGGATCTGGCAGGCGAGATCGGGGCGGACCCGCGGGCGCTGGTCGAAACGGTCGAGGCCTTCAACGGACCGGCTCGACGCGGAGTGGATCCGGAGTTCCACAAGGGCAGCACGGCCTACAACCGTTCGCTGGGGGATCCTGAACACAAGCCCAATCCGTGCGTTGCCCCGATCGAGCACGGACCGTTCTACGCGGTCAAGCTGGTGATCGGCGACCTGGGGACCTTCGCCGGACTCAAGTGCAACGCCAACGCGCAGGTGCTTGACGAGGCCGGACGGCCCATCGACGGGCTCTACGCGGCCGGCAACGACGCGGCCAGCATCATGGGCGGCAACTATCCCGGCGGCGGCATCACCCTGGGGCCTGCCGTCACCTTCGGCTATATCGCCGCGCGGCACATGGCGGGCGCCAATGCGTGACCGCGGCGGGGTTCGGGGTAATATCCGGTCATGACCGAATTCCTTACCACCCGCGAACTGGCCGACCTCCTCCGCATCAAGGAACGCAAGGTCTATGACCTGGCCGCCTCCGGGGAGGTGCCATGCAACAAGGCCATGGGCAAACTGCTCTTTCCCCGGCGCGAGATCGAGGCGTGGCTGGACGCCAATGCGAGCGGGCCGGCATTCGCTCCGGCGGACGACCGTCCTGCCGTTGTGCTCGGCAGTCACGATCCGTTGCTCGACTGGGCGATCAGGGAATCCCGGTCCGGCCTGGCCACCCGGTTCGACAGCAGCCTGGACGGGCTGGAGCGTTTCGGAGCGGGTGACGGTATCGCCGCGGGGCTGCATATCCCCGGCAACGCGGCGGGAGAGTGGAACGTCGAGGCGGTTCGCGAACGATGCGGGACGCAGCGCGTGGTTCTCGTTCACTGGGCGGTGCGTCAGCGCGGGCTGTGCGTGACGCCCGGCCTGGAAGATCGGATCGGCGGTCTTGCCGATCTCGCGGGCAGGCGGTTCATCCCAAGGCAACCGGAGGCCGGAAGCCAGATCCTGTTCGGATCGCTCGCGGAAGATGCGGGTCTCGATCCCGATACGGTGGAGTTCGCTGACCCGGCGCGCAGCGAGGCCGACGCCGCTCTCGGTGTCTCGGAGGGCAAGGCGGACGCCACGTTCGGGCTGGCCGCCATCGCGGCGCAATACCGACTTGGTTTCGTGCCGGTGGTCGACGAGGAGTTCGACCTCCTCGTCGACCGCCACGCGTGGTTTCAGGCGCCTTTCCAGACCTTTCTCGGTTTCTGTGGGACACGCCGGTTTGCGAACCGGGCGTCGGAACTCGCCGGTTACGACGTGCAGAAACGCTTCGAGGTCCGTTTCAACGGCGGCGCCTGAACGGGGAGCCCTATTTGCTCGCGTTCGGGAAGAACAGCTGCTGCCCGTCCCGCTTGTACGATGCGATCTCTGCCTGGCCGGCCGCGGACAGCAGCCAGTCGGCGAACGCCTTGCTCTCGGCCGTCTTGACCGAGGGGCACTTGGCCGGATTGACGGGGATGACGCCATACTGGTTGAACATGGCCTCGTCGCCTTCAACGGCGATCCGGAAGTCTCCCTTGTTGCCGAAGCTGATCCAGGTGGCCCGGTCCGTCATGACATAGGCCCCCATGCCGACACCGGCATTGAGGGTGGCGCCCATGCCGGAGCCGGTTTCGCGATACCATCCGCCGCTGCCCGCCGTCGGGTCGATATCGGCGGCTTTCCACAGGCGGCGTTCCTTCTTGTGGGTGCCGGAGTCGTCGCCGCGGGAGGCGAACGTGGCCTTGGCGGCCGCGATCTTCTTCAGTGCATCCGTCACGTCCGAGGATCCCGCGACGCCGGCCGGATCCGAAGCTGGTCCGACGATGATGAAGTCGTTGTACATCAGGTCGCTTCTCGAGGTGCCGTATCCCTCCGACACGAATTTCTCCTCCGCGGGCTTGGCGTGAACGAGCAGGACGTCGCCGTCGCAATTGCGGGCGTTCTTGATCGCCTGGCCCGTGCCGACGGCGACCACGTTGACGGTAATCCCGGTCGCTTCCTTGAACTTCGGCAAGAGGTGGTCATAGAGGCCGGAATTCGCCGTGGACGTGGTCGACTGGACGATGATCGACGTGTCCGCGGCCATTGCCGTTGGCAGGGCCGCGAAAGCGGTGGTGACGGCGACGAGGAGCGTTCCTGTCAGACGAAACATGGGTCGTGTTCCTTTCTGGATTCTGTTTTCAGAGTATGAGCTTGCCGGCGAGGTAGGCCTGCGCCTCCGGTGACGAGGGAGCGTCGAAAAACCGGCTTGCGTCGGCATGTTCGACGAGACGTCCCCGGTGCAGGAAGACGACGTCCCGGCATAGACGTCGTGCCTGTGCGATGTCGTGGGAGACCACGATGACTTTCACGCCCGTCAGGCTGACCCTCTGGACGATCTCCTCGATCGTGTTGGCGGAGGCCGGATCGAGGCTGGCGGTCGGCTCGTCCAGAAAGAGGACGTCCGGCCGTGTCGCGAGCGCACGGACGAGGGCGAGGCGCTGCTGTTCTCCGCCGGACAGGCGCCGCGCCGGCTGGCGCGCGCGGTCCCGGAGGCCGGCCTCGTCGAGAAGCCTGTCGCGTTCAGCCGGGTCCGGTTTGCCTGAAAGGCGGAGAACGAAATCCACGTTGGCGGCCACGGAGCGGCGCAACAGGACGGGCTTCTGGAACACCATGGCCTGGCGGGCCCGGATCCTGTCGTCCTGGGACGCGCCGTTCCACTCGATGCTGCCGGACTGCGGCCTGATCAGGCCGTGCAGCAGCCGGATGAGCAGGCTCTTGCCGGCCCCGTTGGGACCCATGATCCCGGTTATGCCGGCCCCCTCGATGTCGAGGTTGATGTTGTCGACGAGCCGGTGGCCGTCGGTCTCGTAGGTGAGGCCGCGCACCGTCAACGGGAGAAGCCCGGGCGTGTCCGCATCCCGTGCCAGCGTGTGCGGCGGGAAGATTGCGGTGTCATGCATAGGCCATTCTCCGTGCCGACAGGCGGAACCCGGTGACGGCGGCGTTGACGCCCAGAGCGATCACAAGCAGGACGAGGCCGAGGGCGAGTGCGAGCGCGAGGTTGCCCTTGGAGGTCTCCAGCGCGATGGCGGTCGTCATGACACGTGTGAGGTGGTCGATGTTCCCGCCGACGATGATGACGGCGCCCACTTCCGCGACCGCGCGGCCGAAGCCGGCGAGCGCCACGGTCAGGAGCGAGTAGCGCGCATCGAACAGAAGAGCGCCGGTGCGGATGTGCCAGGGTACGGACAGCGAGGCGAACTGTTCGGAATATTCGGTGTCCAGATCCTCGATGATCTGGCGCGACAGGGCCGCGATGATCGGGGTGATGAGAATCGTCTGCGCGACGATCATGGCCATCGGTGTGTAGAGAAGTTCAAGCCATCCGAGCGGGCCGGCGCGGGACAGCAGCATGTAGACCAGCAGGCCGACCACGACGGGCGGCAACCCCATCATCGCGTTCAGCAGGATGGCGAGTGCATTCCGGCCGGGAAAACGCGAGATGGCGAGCAGGGCGCCGAGAGGGAAACCGAACAGACCGGCGAGGATGACCGCGGTCAGGGAGACGCGCAGGGACAGGCCCACGATCTCGATGAGATCGGGATCGAACGACACGACGAGCGCGCCGGCCAGTCCGAAAGCGTCGGCAAAATCCTGCATACTTTCCTTATTTCTCCATTGTCCGGAGATTTTGCAGGATAATGCATGTTCATTCGGGTCTGTTCAAGCTGTTTCCCTTCAGTCCGGCGCTGCGGCTTGGCTCGGGTCGCAATCCGCCTCGAAAAGCAGCTTGGCGGCAGCACAGTAGAGATGGTCGGCCATCCGGGCCTGGCCCTGTGCGGTCGGGTGGATCGGTCCGCCGATGGCGCGTGTGGCGAGGTCCAGGTCACCGAGTTTGGCTTCGTCCAAGGGCGGGTCCACGTAGCGCTCCTTGGCATACTGCATGAGCAGGAAGTCGTCGTTGAACGTACGGAACCATCGCCGGCGCGATTCGTAGGGGTGGAAGTTGACGGCGGGGTCGAATGGCCGGATGTCGCCGTTCGAACCGGGTTCGGAGACCGCGTGCCAGTCGAGTGTCCCGGACCGCGCGGGAATGTCGAGGATGTCGGCGGTGCCCGTGCCGCTTTCGCCGGCGGACACGGCGTTCCGGGCGCAGAAGCCGTGCGTCTTCATGTCGGCCTTGTGGCCCTGCACCAGCGTCCAGTCGTGTTCTCGCGCTTCGCTGGCGATCGTCTCCTCGAGTTTCTCGAAGACGGCCTGGGCCTCGCCGATCGGGGCCTCCGGCTTGATCCGGAACACCTTCGAGACGTTCATCGACGTGCGGCCGGTCCCGCAGAGCGCTCCGTTTTCATCGTGGGCGGGAGACGGATAGGTCATGTAGACGATGCGCCGGCTGTTCCGGATCGTGCGGCTGTCGAGGCGCGAGACCACCGAAGACTCGTCCAGGTTCATTTCCAGCTTTTCGTCAAAGGCCGCGTTGATCATCTTGAAACGGCGCGGAATGAAGTCGAGCCGTCTCCTTGCCTTGTCCGGCGTGAGCGCGCCGCCGAAGAGGCGCAGCAGGGCGCCTTCACCGACGCTGTCCCGCAGGACCCGGTCGGCGATCAGCGGGGAAAA
This sequence comes from Hyphomicrobiales bacterium, assembly GCA_965227875.1. Lineage (GTDB taxonomy): Bacteria > Pseudomonadota > Alphaproteobacteria > Rhizobiales > JAJFHC01. The sequence goes on along the minus strand of OZ245783.1, from coordinate 956,815 downwards.
TCCCATGTCGTTGCCGCCCATGCTGAAGAACAGGAGGTCGACCGGGCGCTTCACGGTCGCGTAACGCAGGTAGGGATACTTGCGGGCCGACCGCGGTCGCCATCCGTAACACAGCCCGCGCCGCCGCTTGAACTGGACGAGATCGTCGTACTTGTTCTGGAATTCGACGACATAGGGGTCGTTCACCTGGAGCCAGAAGTCCCGATCGAGGGTTTTCCAGAAGCGTTGGGCGGGCGGATTGCGTTGCAGGCTCAGGGCATCCACGGCCGCGCTGATCTGGGGGTCCCGGAGCCGTGCGCCTCCGGTGACGCATTCGCGCCCGTCCTGCGGCCAGAGCATGCCGTCGGTGACTTCCGCACCGCTGCAGGCAAAGGACACGAAGGTGACGGCGTGGTGGCGGTCGCCGTGGAGAGCCAGATGCAGGGCCGCCCGCGCCTGATTGCTGTAGATGGACCGGTGGCACCTGCGATCCGTCCAGTAAGCGGGTGTGCCCGGGGTCTTGCGACGGGCTATGCCGTGTGTCGTCAATTGCGTGCCGTCGCCGTCGTCTTTCGTATAGGGCGTGATCGTGTTCCGGGTGTGCAGTTCCGCGGGAACCTCAGGGTTGCCCTCCCCGGAGGCGAAGGAGTCGCCAAGTCCCAGGATGAGGAAATCCACCACCTCGATCTTTTGCGTTACCGGGTCCTGTTGCTGGCCGTCCGCATCGGTGATCTCGAGGGTGAGTTCGATGCCGTCGGGGTGCGGGACCCTGACATAGACCGGCTCTGCGCACGGCAGGCTCAGGCCGCGCTTCTCGGCGCTGCGGAACATGCGGCCGGTGCGGGCATCGGTGTCGGCGCCCGCAAACAGCGCGTAGCCGGATGCGCGAAACGTGCACGTGCCTTCGGGTGTTGCTCCGGCGTCGGTGCGCGCGCGTGCGCGCACGATGTGATGACGCGGGCTGAGATAGTCGAAGCGGGCCGTCATCTGGCCGGGTTCGCTCAGGCATGACTGGTAGCTCTGGGTCGCGGCCGACCAGCAGGTGCCGGTGATGCCGCCCGCCGGGCTGGAGCGCAGGAGCGAGCCCCAGCCGAGGCGCGGATCGTGCTTGTCCGGCGCGCGGCCTTCCTCCTTGCGAATGGCGGCAAGACGATCGAGATAGGTTTCCGAAGATCCCGCCGGCGTCCTTTTCCACCATTCCGGATTGTTCAGTTTCCGCTCCACGTGGGAGACGGGCGCATTGCGCCATGCGGTTTCGTTTTCCCCGCGAAGTTCATCCAGGGCCCACTCGTGTATGCGGTGGTCGGACGCATATCGCAGATAGCGGAAGGACTGCTGGACCTGCCAGTCGATCGTGGCGGCTTGTACGGTCTCCAGTCCGAAGAAGACGAAAAGTAACGACAGAGTTGCTGCCGTATTCTGAAATGACTTCATTTCATGCCCCCTGTTTGTGTGTGACTATGTCAAACAGAATATCAGTATTAATCATTCTCCTGAGTCTGTCGAATCGGTAGACTCGCTGAAATTGCGGGAATCATTTCGAATTGGACTTTCATTTAGCTAGGGAAATGAAAAATTGAAGAGAAATGTCTCTTTGAAACAAGTTCTCCCGCGCTCGGGAGGTTCCCTCAAGGGGGTGGAGATGTGTGGAGCACGTAACCTCTTTGGCCTGAGGATCGACCTCAAACGCATCGTCAAAGGGATATACCGACATTGGCAGGCCACGTGCTCCAAGTAAGTACTCTGAGGATTTTTCTGGAATGACAGCAAACACCGAACGGCCGGTGCAATCCAGGAACGCTATTTGCCGCAAAACGGCGCCAGACGTCCCGATCGAAATTTTCGCGCATTTTTGCACTAGATTTTCTCCATTTTTGCGCGCCGCAAATTGACGGTGGCATCCGAATTTGCTACATGGGTCTAACGGCGCAAAATTTGGAGCGGACTCAATGACAGATAACGGTAAGAAACAGAAGCCACCGTATGTCCCGTTCGGAACATTTGTTAATTTTATCAATGGTTTGAATGAAGAACCATTGCCAACCCATATCGACAAGTCATTGATGCCGACTCTTTCCGGCGGCATCCAGTCCATATTGCTGTCATCCCTGCGGGCAACCGGGCTCATCAACGAAGATGGATCTCCGAGCGAACGACTCGAGCGTTATGCAGCTGCAAACGATGCAGAAAAAAAGAAAATTCTCGTGGAAGCGATTCAGGCGGGCTTTCCGGCGTTGTTTGCATCTGATGTTGATCTAACACGGATGACACCTCACAAGTTCGACGAAATTCTGAGGAACGAGTACGACCTATCGTCAAGCACTCTAGATAAATCAGCTTCTTTCTTTCTTAGCGCGGCCGAGACATGTGGACTGACGCTTGGGTCTCATCTCAAGAATCGCAGGCCTGCCAGCAAGAAAATGTCAAAGCCGAAACGGCAGAGGGGAGAGGGAAACGGCGAGAATAGTGTTCAACCACCGCCACCACCGCCAGCGACGACCAGTGAAGGGGACCACGTCCAAAAGCCACTTGAGTATCAACTCATCGATCTAATGGCGGAGCCTGATATCGATGATGATGTGAAGCAATCGATCTGGGCTCTGGTGCAATTCCTTGCAAAACGCAAGATTCGGAACCAGAGCCCAGACGAATAATCAAGCGTGTCACGTCACAGTTTGGCCGCCAGGCGTGACACAGAACCACAGACAGGAGGCGCCTAGGAGCGCGAAACCTATGGCTTTAAGAGATCAAGCAAGCCCTGCCGGTTGACGCTGCGATAGCGGCGATGCTCCGGCAGGCACCCTTTCCGCCGAAACGGTCAGGATATGCTTGCCCTTTTTCACAACTGGATCATGCATTTATTTGGGCCGTTTTCAAGGGAATCCCTGAGAACGGAGAGCGACATGCGACCTCTTGTCCATGTGTCGGCCTACCGTCGCATAAGGTTGGGGGCACTGGAATTCGTCCGAGCCCACACGCGACGGTGGCCTCGTCGGCAACTTAGCTTTGAATTCTAGTCTGAATAAAGGGCCGGGGATTTCCCCGGCCCGGTTTACATTGACAGCAGTCACCTACCGGAAAATGTATGGAGCATGGCCACACCATTTACACTTTCTCAGGCTCGCGGAAAGTCGATTAGTTGAGTTTATTCGAGAAGAAAACCGCGCACGCCTTGCGCGGGAAGCCCGGTGCCGGTGCCGCTGAATTCGAGGACGTAGTCTGGCCGTACCAAACCGACATACCATGATCGATGCACATATCATCGTCGGGAAGCCGCTTGGAGAAATCACGGATTAAAAAACTCGGGCGACTTGAAAGGGCTTTTGAATTTGCCCTAGATATCGGCAGCCTCATAATTGCGTCAAAGGAATAATTGCCAAAGTCATTAGGGTCAGATCTGCAGGATGATCTTAGGCGCGGCTTTGCCGTCGTGGATGTCGGCGAAGGAGCGTGCTCCCGCGTCGAGCGGCCTCGTCTCCAGCCACTGGTGGTCCCGTGCGAGACCTCTGGCGAGCAGTTCGAGGGCCCGTGAGAAGTCGCGACGGTCGTAGCAGTAGGTTCCCACGAAACCGATTTCCTGAAGGGTAAGGCGCCGGGTGTCGAGGCCCGGTTCGCTGTCCTGCAGCCCGATGTGAACGATCTGGCCACCCGGTTTGGCCAGCGCGCTGGCCGCCGCTCGTGTCCGGCCCGAACCTACCGCATCGATGACGAGATCGCTTGAGGCCTCCGGTGGCGGCTGGCCGAGGGGATCGTACGCGGACAGGCCGGGCATCGCGGACAGGGTGTCGCGCCGGCGGGCATTTGTCTCGGCAACGGCGATGTCGGTTGCGCCGTCCTCGCGCGCGACGAGTGCGCACAACAGCCCGATGGCGCCGCCGCCCAGCACCGTGATCCGGGCGTCCGGCAGGCCCGTGAACAGTCGCTCCCGACCCAGGCGAACCGCATGGACGGCGCAGGCGAGCGGTTCGGTGAGGGCGGCCTCGGTGTCCGACAGCGTATCGGGGATTTGCAGCAGGTTGCGTTCGTCGATCGCCACCTGCTCGGCAAAGGCGCCAGGCAGGCGCATGCCGATCAGTTCGCGCTCGGCACACAGATGTTCGCGGCCCTCGCGGCACACTGCGCATTTCCCGCAGGTCATGAGCGGATTGACGACGACGCGGCGGCCGGCGAACTTGCCGGACCGGGCGACGCCCGCCGCTTCATGCCCGAGCACCAGCGGCGGGACGCGGCGGGGATCCTTGCCGTGATAGGCGTGCATGTCGGACCCGCAGATGCCGCAGCAGGCGACGTCGAGGACCACCCGTCCGGCGCCGGCGTCCGGTGCGGGCACGTCGCGGATCTCCATTTCCATGGTGGCCGTGTAGACGAGTGCTTTCATGGTCCTACTGGCCGTAGATGTACTCGGGCAGCCAGAGGGCGATCTGCGGGAACATGAGGATCAGCGCCAGCCCGATCAGCTGGATCACCATGAACTGCATCATCCCGATGTAGATGTCCTTCAGATCCCACTCCGGCACCACTCCCTTCAGGAAGTAGGCCGATAGCGCAACGGGCGGCGACAGCCACGCGGTCTGCAAATTGACCGCCACCAGGATCCCGAACCAGGTGAGGTTGATGTCCATCTTCTCCAGCAGCGGGATCAGGATCGGCACGATGATGAGCACGATCGGCACCCATTCCAGCGGCCAGCCGAGAACGAAGATCAGCGCCATGACGATGACCAGCACCATGGTCTGCGACAGATCCATGTCCAGCAGGAAGTTCGTCAGCATGGTCGGCGTGCCGAGCCGCGAGAACACGGCGCCGAAGAAGTTCGAGGCGGCGACGAGGAAGAGGATCAGGACTGAAATCTCGAGCGTCTTGATCAGCGCTTCCTGGAAGCGCGACGGCGTCATCTTGCCGTAGGCCAGGGTGAGCAGCAGCGCGCCGAAGGCACCGCAGCCGGCCCCTTCCGTCGGTGTCGCCCAGCCGAAGAGAATCGAACCGAGGGCGAATGCCACGAGCGCGGCGGGCGGCACGAGGCCGAGAAAGAACTCGCGCGCCACCACCATGTAGTCGTTCGGACGCTCCTCCTCCGGCAGCGGCGGGCCCAGTTCCGGGTTGAGCCAGCACCGCACCAGTGCGTAGGCGGTATAGAGGAAAGCGAGCATGATGCCGGGTATGATCGCGGCGGCGAAGAGATCCGTCACCGGCACCTCGAGCACCGGACCCATGACCACGAGCATGATGGACGGCGGTATGAGAATGCCCAGCGTCCCCCCCGCGGTGATCGTGCCGGCCGCCAGCCTCACGTCGTAGTTCGAGCGGTTCATGGTCTTTGCGGCCATGATCCCGAGAATGGTCACGGAGGCACCGACGATGCCGGTCGCCGCGGCGAAGATCGTCGAAACGAAGAGGACCGCGATATAGAGCGCGCCCTTGGTGGAGGCGAGCATGAGCTGCACGGACCGGAACAGGCGTTCCATGAGACCGGCCTGCTCCATGAGGATCCCCATGAAGACGAATAGCGGGACGGCGGCGAGCGTCTGCTCGAGCATGACGTTGTTGAACTGCAGCGTCATCAGATAGAAGACGAGCTTCGCGCCGAAGCCCCAGGCGCCGAAGACGATGCCGAGGAAGATGAGGGTGAAGGAGATCGGGAAGCCCACGAAGATCGCCAGAAGCATCACGGCGATCATGATGAAGCCAATTGTTTCGGGACTCATCACGGCCACCTGTTGTTGCGAATGGCGTAAACGGACTTAAGCACTTCGGAGACGCCCTGCATGATCAGGAGCGCCGCACCCAGCGGCATGGCCGTGCGCACGGGCGCGACCGGGGCCATCCAGGCCGTGTCCATGGAAAGCTCCCACCGGATCCACGCCTCGGAGGCGTACTCGAGCGAAATGTAGAGAAAGAAGATCATCGCCGGGAAGAACAGGACGACATAGAGGAACGCGTCGACCATTCCCTGGAACTTCGCACTCCAGTTGCGGTAGATGAAGTCCGCGCGAATGTGCACGCCGCGCATCAGCGCGTATCCCGCGCCCGCCATGAACATGCCGCCGCACAGCATGCGCGAGACGTCGTAGGCCCAGTCGGTCGGCGCAACGAAGACCTTGCGCATGAAGACCTCGTAGACCATGCCAAACATGAGCGGCACGAGCATCCAGCAGAAAATCCGGCCGGACCACAGGCTGATCGTGTCGATGATGGTGATGGTGCGCGCCATGCCGGGCGGCATGTCGTCGGGCAGGTCGCCCGGAGCGCCGGCGCGGCGCTCGGCGATCATCTCGTCCGAAATGTCGAGCTCGGATATGTTGATCTCGTTGGCCATTCGTTCGGTTCCCCCCTTCGAATGCCGTCGCAACGCGTGTCTTTGGAAGTGTACGGTGGCGCGGGACGGCCGCGCCACCGTTTGTCGTGCCGGGTGTTCGCGAACCCGCCCCTATTTCTTCACGCTGTCGGCGAAGGCCTTGCCCAGCGCCGCGTTCGATGCCTGGGCGCCGGCCCAGAACGGAACGGCGATGGCCGCGAAGTCCTTCTGTGACTGCCAGACCTTGGCGAAGAACTCGTTGTCCGCGGCGTTCTTCTCGAGCGACGCCTTGGCGGCGTTCATGTAGGCCGGGAAGTAGTCCGCGGGCGTGTCGTGAAGCTGCACGCCGTGGTTCTCGGTGAGGTCCTTGAGCGCCTTGCCGTTCTCGTAGATGCGGTAGCTCATGGACTTGATGAGCGAGGCGTTGGCCGCCACTTCGATCGCCTTCTTCTGGTGATCGGTGAGCTTGTTGTAGACATCGCCGTTGATGTAGAGGTCGGCGTTCACGACAACCTGGTGCAGGCCCTGCAGGTAGTAGTGCTTGAGCACCTTCTGGAAGCCGAACACGCTGTCGGGTTTCGGGCAGCACCACTCGGCGGCATCGATAACGCCCTTTTCGAGTGCCGGCAGGATATCCCCGCCGCCCATGGCCACGGACGCAACGCCGATGTCCTTGTAGGTCTGGCCGGGAATGCCCGGAGGCGTGCGGAAGCGGTACTTGCGGAAGTCCTCCATGGATGCGATCGGCTCCTTGAACCAGCCGAGCGCTTCCGGTCCGACGGGCTGCAGCATGAAGCCCTTCACGTTGACGCCCATTTCCTTCCAGAGCTGGTCATAGAGGTCCTTGCCGCCGCCATAGAGGAACCAGGACACGAAGGCGATGTTGTCGATGCCGACACCCGCGCCCGCCACCGGCGAACCGAACAGCATGGCGGCTGGGTGTTTGCCGGACCAGTAGTGCGTCCAGGCGAACCCGCCCTCGATGAGGCCCTTGTCGACCGCGTCGAGGGTTTCCTTGACGCCGACAACGGCGCCGGCAGGAAGGACCTCGATCTGGACCTCGCCATTGGTCAGGTCGCTCACGTCCTTGGCGAACTCGCTGAGCATGTGGACTTCGTCGGCCTTCGCCGGAATGACCGATTGGACGCGGATCTTGACCGAATCCGCGGCGGCCATGGTCGAAGCCGCCGCCAGGCCGATTGCGACGGCGGTTCCCGTCAGTAATGTTCTAAGACGTCTCATTGGATGTCTCCTCCCAGAGATCGTGCGATGGTTCACGGTTACCTGTTCCAACTCGCGGAGCCGGCTCGCACATACCGGCCCGATGGAACGTCGCCCGCTGCCGTGCGCGGGGCGCGGCAGGGGCCTGATTTCTGTCCGGAGATCTTCTGGCGGTCTCCTCTCATGCGTGGCCCGCGCTGGCAAGAATGAGGTCGGACGCCTTCTCGCCGATCATCATTGCGGGTGCGTTGGTATTGCCCGAGACGATCTGGGGCATGATCGAACAGTCCGCGACGCGCAGGCCGCGTATTCCGTGGACTTTCAACTGGTCGTCGACCACCGCCATGGGGTCGCTGCCCATCTTGCAGGTTCCGGTGGGGTGGTAGATCGTCGTCGAGGTGTTGCGCGCCCAGTCGAGGATGGCGTCGCCGTCCTCGTCTGTCGTGCCCGGTCCGGGTGCGTATTCTTCCGTCACGACGCCGGAGAGGGGCCCGGTGCGGGCGATCCGCCGGGCGATGCGAATGCCTTCGACGATGGTTTCGCAGTCGACGGCGCTCGACAGGTAACCCGGATGAATGGCGGGATGGGCCTTGGAGTCGCGCGACTTGAGCCGGATCCTGCCGGTGCTCTGGGGCCGCAGCTGAAGCACGGAGGCCGTGAAGGCGGAGAAACCGTGCGGGCCGGCGGCGATGTCGTCGGCGCTGAACGGCTGGACGTGAAACTGGATGTCCGGGGTGGCAAGGTCGTTCCTGGTGCGCAGGAACCCGGTCCCGAGGCTGGCGGCCATGGCCATGGGGCCCGTCCGCGTGAGTGCGTATCGCAGGCCGATAAGAGCCTGTTTCGCCACGTTGCTGATTTCCACGTTGATCGTCGAGGCGGTGCACTTGAAGACCGGCCGGGCCTGCAGGTGGTCCTGGAGGTTCTCGCCGACGCCGGGCAGGTCCCGCTTGACCGGCACGGCGAGGTCGCGGAGATGGTCCGCCGGGCCGACGCCGGACAACATGAGGATCTGCGGCGAGCCGATGGCGCCGGCCGAGAGGATGACTTCGGAACGTGCCGTGACGGTTTTCGCCTCGCCGGCCGAGATGATCTCCACACCGGTGGCGCGGCTTCCCTCGAACCGGAGCCTGGAGACGTGGGCCCCCGTCAGGATCTCGAGGTTCTCGCGCCCGGCCGCGGGCTTGAGATAGGCCACGGCGGCGCTGCACCGGCGCCCTCGGCGGGTGGTCATCTGGAAATAGGCGACACCCTCCTGGTCGGCACCGTTGTAGTCGGGCGTCCGCGGGTATCCGCTGGCGACCGCGGCGTCCATCCACAGGTCGATGATCTTGCGCTTCACGCGGGTCCGGGAGACCGACAGCGGTCCGTCGCCGCCCCTGAAATCGTCCTCCCCGCCTTCCCACGTCTCGCTGCGGCGGAAGAGGGGGAGCACGTCGTCCCAGCCCCAGCCGGTATTGCCGAGCTGCCGCCAGTGGTCGTAGTCCTCGGGCTGTCCGCGGACATAGAGCAGGCCGTTGATGGAACTCGATCCGCCGAGGACCTTGCCGCGCGGCCAGGCGATCGACCGGCCGTTGAGGCCGGGGTCGGGCTCCGTCCGGTAGCACCAGTCGGTCTTCGGGTTCCCCATCGTCTTGAAATAGCCGACGGGAATGTGGATCCACGGATAAGTGTCGCGGGTGCCCGCCTCGATCAGCGCGACCGTGTGGCGGCCGCATGCCGAAAGCCGGTTGGCGAGCACGCAACCGGCCGATCCTGCCCCCACTATGACATAATCGAATTCCAAGCCCGCCTCCACGGCCATTGGAAATTGACTTCAAAAAATGAGACTTTTAGTATTATTATTTGTGATATTGGAGCATTGTGACCTGTCTTTCGCAACTGAAAAATGAAATGCTCCGGCTGCGTCGGAGACACGAAGGGACAGTCGAATGGGTGATGGGGACGAACGCGTCGCGACGAACCTGCGTACGCTTCTGATCGTGGAGGCGCTGTCGAAGTCGGAGCGGCCGCTGACGCCGACGGAGATCAACGAACATGTCGGGCTGCCGAAGCAGAGCATTCACCGGCTGTGCAACACGTTGATCGACGAAGGCTTTCTTGTCCGCGATGCCGACCCCAAGCTGCTGCGTCCGAGCCCGCGCCTGGTCGAGATCGCCGCGGGCCTGCAACTGGCGTCACGGTCGCACATCGCGCGGCACCAGGTGCTCGAAGGGATCGCGCGCAAGGTGGGCGAAACGGTCAACTTCGTCGTGCCGGACGAAAAGGGCATGACCTACAAGGACCGCGTGGAAACCGACTGGCCGCTGCGCATCCAGCTGCCGATCGGCTCCCATGTCCCGTTTCACTGCACGGCGAGCGGCAAGACGTTCCTCGCCGGCCTGCCGCCGCGCCAGCGCGAGACGGTGGTGCGCGCGCTCGACCTCGAACGCCATGCCGCCAACACGATCACGACCGTCGACGCGATGCTCGACGAACTCAAGGCCATCCGCAAGGCGGGCTACGCGGTCGACAACGAGGAGTTCAAGGACGGCATGGTCGCGGTCGCGGTCCCCGTCAACAATCCCGACGGGCGCTTCTATGCGGCGGTGGCGTTCCACGCCCCGATGCAGCGCATGAGCCGGGCCGACGCGATCGCGCTGGTGCCGGTGCTGGAAGACGGCGCCCGCATGCTCGAGGACCTGCTGGGGTGACCGGAGCCGCCCGGCCGTCGACGAGGGTTCAGGTCACGATCCGTGCCGGCGTCCAGCGGGCGGCCCGGCGCTCGGTGCGATCGGCGGTGTTCTCGCTGTCATAGGTCACCGGCATCGCCTCCCGGGTGAAGTCGCGGTGGTTGTCGAGCGCATTCGCCATGACGATGGCGCGCGGCTCGCCGGGGCCGAGTGTGCTGGCGCCGACATAGACGCCGCACTCGCGGCAGACGAGGTACTCGGCCGTCTTCAGTCCGAATGTGTAGCGGCTCAGCCGGGTGGGATCGGCAACCCGGAAGGTGAGCGTGCCCTCGGGGTCGGCCAGGGCGCGCGTGTTGTGCTTGCGGCAGAAATCGCACTGGCAGGCGCGGACCTCGATCTCCGCCGGGTCGATCGCGGTTTCGAGTTCCACGGTGATGTTGCCGCAGTGGCATCCGCCTTCGTGTTTCATCGCTCTCTTCAGCCTCCCTGGCCGTTCATGAAATCGGCGAGGATATCGCCGACGCTCCGGTTGTCCTCGGGCAGGCCGAGCGTGATCCGCAGGTAGCGGTCGAGACCCGCGTCCGGGCGTCCCTTCACGACATAGCCGTGCCGGGCCAGGCGGGCGTGGGCCTCCTGTGCGGTGCGGGGCCCTGTTTCGGGCAGGCCCGCCAGAAGGAAGTTGGTCTGGCTGGCGACGACGTCGAGGCCGAGTTGCTGCAGGCGCTGGGCGAGACGGGTGCGTTCGACGGCCGTGTCGCGGCACACGTTGGCGACGAAGTCCTCCGCGCCGATGGCGACGGCGGCGGCGGCCTGGGCGCACAGGTTGATGTTGCCGATGCCGCGCATGGTGTCGATGGCCCGGGCGACCTCCGGCGTCGCGTAGCACCAGCCCACCCTGAGGCCGGCGAGGCCGTAGGCCTTGGAGAAGGTGCGGGTGACCATGACGTTCGGATTGTCCGCCACGAGGCCGAGGCCGGAATCGTAGTCCGGCGCGTCGGCATATTCGGCGTAGGCCGCGTCGTGGATGAAGAGCACGCGCGGCGGCAGGCGGTCGGCGAGTTTCTCGATCAGGTCGCGCGGCGTGTGGACGCCCGTGGGATTGTTGGGATTGGCGAAGAAGACGACGCGAGTGCGTTCCGTCACCGTGCCGAGAAGGGCCTCGATGTCGGGCACGAAGCCCGGCCCGTTGGGCACGGCAACCGGGGTCCCGCTCTGGCGCAGCGTGGCGATGCGGAACTGGATGAAGGAATGTTCGGGAAACAGCACCTCGTCGCCCTCGCGGACATAGGCCCGGGCGATGAGGTCGAGCAGTTCCTCCGAGCCGTTGCCGCAGACGATGCCGTCGGGGTCGAGGCCGTAGCGGTCGGCGATGGCGCGGCGGAGGTCGGCGCTGGTGGGGTCGGGATAACACTCGATCCGGCCGAGCGCCTCCATGGCGGCCTCGACCGCGCCCGGCGGCGGACCGTAGCAGCTCTCGTTCTGGGACAGCATGACGATCCGGGTCGCGTCGGCGGTGTCGACGTCCTGGACGAAAGTCGGCGGCTTGAAGAGCACGTAGGGCGAGGGGGCCTGCGCGGCGGGGTCTTCGGACATGGGCTGGAGCTCCCGGGAACGACCTGGATTCGCAGGCACTTTCTCACAGGCATCCGGGCCGTTCAACGCACAGGAGCGGCGTGACCGGCGCCCGCGCCCTTGACGCCGGCCCCGTTCCGGTATTCAACGGTTTCCGGCCCGCCGCACTCCCCACGGGCTTCCAAGACCGATCGACCGGGACAATGCGTCCCGCGTCTCCATGTCGTTCCGACAGGCGCGGTGCTCCGGCCCGCGTGTCCTGCGTTGCATTCGAGGACTTCCGCCGTGGCCGAGACCCGCGATACATCCCACGACGACGGCGAGCGCTTCGCCGAGTTCGTCATTCTCATGGCGCTGCTCACGTCGCTCGTCGCCCTGTCCATCGACGCCATGCTGCCGGCCCTGCCGCGCATCGGCGACGACCTCGGCGTTGCCAACCCCAACGAGAACCAGCTCGTCATCACCACGCTCTTTCTCGGCATGGCCGCCGGGCAGATGCTCTACGGACCGCTGTCGGACAGCATCGGGCGCAAGCCCGCCATCTACCTGGGGCTCGGCCTGTTCATGGTCGGCTGCGTGATCTCCATGGTCGCCACGAGCTTCACCACCATGCTGGCGGCACGGGTGCTGCAGGGCGTGGGCGTCGCCGGCCCGAGGATCGTGACCATCGCGCTCATCCGCGACCGGTTCGAGGGCCGGGGCATGGCGCGGGTCATGTCCTTCGTCATGGCCGTGTTCATCATGGTGCCGGCGGTGGCGCCCGCCATCGGCCAGGGCGTGCTGATGGTGGCCTCATGGCGCTATATCTTCGGCACGTTTCTCGTGCTGGCCATCGTCTGTTTCGCCTGGCTCGCCCTGCGCCAGCCGGAGACCCACACAAAGGACAAGCGCAAGCCGTTCTCCGTCGCGGCGCTGGTCGAGGCCATCCGCATCACCTGCACCAACCGGATCTCGCTCGGCTACACGATCGCGGCGGGGCCGATCTTCGGCGCGTTCATCGGCTATCTCAATTCCTCCCAGCAGATCCTGCAGGTGCAGTACGGGCTGGGCACCATGTTCCCGCTCTATTTCGCGCTGCTGGCGCTCGCCATCGGCGGAGCGTCCTTCGTCAATGCGCGGCTCGTCGTGCGGTTCGGCATGCGGCTCCTGTCCTGGCGCGCGCTGATCGTGCTCTGCCTGGTGTCGGTGGGCTATTTCGGCTGGTCCTACGCGGCCGGGGGCCACCCGCCGCTGTGGAGCTTCATGGTGTTCTGCTGCATCGTCTTCTTCTGCATCGGGCTGCTGTTTGCCAATTTCAACGCGCTGGCCATGGAGCCCATGGGCGAGATCGCCGGCGTGGCCGCCGCGGTGATCGGTTCGCTGACCACCTTCATCTCGCTCATCCTCGGCGCGCTGGTCGGCCAGGCCTACGACGGCACGGTGCTGCCGCTGGTCTCGGGCTTCGCCGGGCTCGGCGTGATGTCCCTGCTGATCATGTGGTTCATCGAACGCGGCCGCGCCGACTGACCAACCCTATTGCGCGGCGTCGGCGACCGGTTCGGCGGCGGCTTCCGGCGGGGCGTCGAGCACCGCGCGCAGGGCGATGCCGTCCTCGTCTGCCAGCGCCGCCGAGACCGCGCCCGCCACCCGTCCGGCGGTGCCGGGGGGAATGACCGCGGCATGCAGGGCCGGGTCGATGATCCGGTCCATGATGGCGTCGAAGTTGCGCATGGCGCGTTCGCGGGTGTCGCTGTAGCCCTTCACCAGCCGGGCGGCGCGGGCGATCTCCAGGGCGGCGTCGCGGTCGCGGGCGGCCGCGTTGCAGAGCGCCGACCACCAGCGCTGCATGGCCTGGTGTTCCTCGGCATACCGCAGGCCCCTGCGCCGGCGTCCGCGCATGCGCGCGACGAAACGCAGGGCGAGATAACCCGTCACCGTGTCGGACCGCACGCGCAGGCCCATGTTGAACCGCTTGCGCAGCCGTTCGGGCAGGCGCCGGCGCAGGGTGCGGCCGAGGCCCGCGGGCAGGATGGTCAGCGCCTCGTCGAGCCCCGGTTTCAGGAACTCGGTCACGCGGACGATGTCGCTCTCCTTCGCGCCCGTCTCGCCGCGCACGCGGGAGAAGCGGCTGGCGCGCGACTTGAGGTCGGCGACGCGGATTACGTCCTCGTAGGTCATCCACAGGGCGAGATGGCGTGCGCCCTCGCGCGAGACGGCATAGTCGGTCTCGCCGGCGGGTAGGGCCTCCTGCTCGGCGTCGAGCAGCCGGTCGAGCCGTTCTATGTAGAGCCGGGCATAGGCCTCGTCCTGGTAGTCGGTCAGGCGGGCCAGCGCATGGGCGACGACATCGCGCAGGCCGGCGGGAATGTGGCCGGGCACGAAACCGTCCGGCACGCCCGGCGTCTCCCCGGCGGTGTCTTCCCCGGCAGGTTCGACGGCGCCCGACGCGGCGGCTTCGAGGCCCGCGCGGAAGCCGCGGATGTTGGCCTCGACCGCCACGCCGCGGGCGCGGATCGCCGCCTCGAAGGCCTGCCCGGACACGGGCATGTCGGCGTCGCCCGCCAAGGCGCCGAGCAGGACGGCGTTGAGGGCGGTGGAATTGTCGCGCGCGACCTGCGTGAAGTCGGCCACGGTGCGCCTGCGGCTCAGCTTTTCCGCCGCCTCTTCGATGGCGGTGTGGTCGAAGGCCGCGCTCGACATGGACGATTTCTCGATGATGGCGAAGATGCGGTGGTTGGACGCGATCAGGCTGGTCCGGTCGGGTGAGACGAAGCCCATTTCGATGGCGCGGCCGGCCTCGACCAGTTCGGACGCCACGACCATGTCGATCTGGGCGGGGGCGGGGTAGAGCGCGAAGACCGGCTCGCGGCCGTCCTCGCCGGGAGCCGCAATCTCGAGATAGTAGGTGGTGGCCCCGGTGCGCTGGGCGACGCCGGGGATGGAGGTGCTCTGCACCAGCAGGCCGTCCTCGATGCAGGCGTTCACGACCCAGTCGGTGAGCAGGCCGCCGCCTTCGCCGCCAAGGGCCGCGATGAGGATTGTGTAAGGCTGGCCGGACGCGCTCACGAGGTCTTTCCCGCCGGTGCGGCTGCCTGTGCGGACCTGGCGCCGCCGGCGAGCCGGCTCAGGACCCTGCCGCGCACGGAATGGACCGCGCGGTCGAGCACGCCAGGGTTCTGGACCACGTCGGCGCGGTAGAAGGAGGGGCACAGCGTGGCGGCGTCGGCCACCTCGCCGCATAGCCCGCAGCCGACGCAGCCTTCGTTGACATGGGCCACCGGATCCTCGCGCAGCGGGTCGGGATTGTCCTTCACGGTCAACGACGGGCAGCCCGACAGGCGGATGCAGGAATGGTCGCCCGTGCACACGTCCTCGTCGACGCCGAAGCGGGTGCGCACGACGCGCTTCTTCTGCGCCAGCTTCTCGCGGATCTGCGGGCGGATGCGGCGCTGGCGGGCGAGCTGGCATTCGCTCTGGGCGATGATGACCTTGAGGCCCGGCTCCTTCGTGGTCAGCGCGGTCCGGAGCGTGCTGACCATCTCCTTGACGTTGTAGGTCGTCACCGTCCGCTGCCATTTCACGCCGACGCCCTGGAGCGCGCCGCGGATCGTCATGCCTGTGGGCTTGTTCTGGTAGTTGGTGCCGGTGGAGGGGATGTGCTGCTGGCCGGTGGCCGACGAATAGCCGTTGTCCATGATGACGAGCACGGAATCGGACTGGTTGAACATGGCCCCGCCGACGCCGGTGGCGAGCCCGTTGTGCCAGAACCCGCCGTCGCCCATGATCGAGATGACGCGCTTCTTCATGGCGGGCGCCACGGCGGCGGAGCTGGCGAGCCCGAGCCCGTAGCCCAGCACCGAGTTGCCGAGGTTGAAGGGCGGCAGGGCGGCGAAGGTGTGGCAGCCGATGTCGGCCGCAATGTGGATCTTGCCGAGGTCGCGCTCCACCAGCCGGATGGCGGAGAATACCGGGCGTTCCGGACAGCCGGTGCAGAAGGTGGGCGGGCGCTTCGGCACGGGCGTGCCAAGGGCCGCACCCGCCTCGCCCTTGAGGTCGTCGATGGCGGCCATGGCGGTGGAGACGGGGGCGAGGTCGAGGCCGTCCGGCACGGCGCCCTCGAGAAAGCGGCCGATGCCGTCGACAAGCACCTCGGCGACATATTCGCCGGCCATGGGCAGCACGTCCTTGCCGACCACGGTGGTGTCGATCTTCGCCTTGCGCAGGATGGCGTTGACGGCCTGCTCGAGATATTCGGGCTGGCCCTCTTCGACCATGAGCACGGCCTTCTTGCGGCGGCAGAAAGTCTCGATCTCGTCGGGCACCAGCGGGTAGGTGACGTTGAGCACGCTGAGCGGCACGCGCGACTCGCCATAGGCGTCGGCGAGGCCGAAGCGCTGGAGCGTGCGCACGACACCGTTGTAGAGCCCGCCCTGCATGATGATGCCGATGTCGGAGAGATCGCCGTCGAAGACCTCGTTCAGCCGGTTCTCGCGGATATAGTCGATGGCCGCCGGCATGCGGTGCTCGACCTTGTGTTTCTCCTGGGCATAGGTCGAGGGCGGCAGGCAGATGCGGCCGTAGTCGAAGTCCGGGTTCTCCAGCACGTCGTTGCGCGAGACTAACGGGCGGCGGTTGTCGCGGCAGGCGAAGCGCCCGTGCATGTGGCAGGCGCGGATGCGGAACTCCATGAAGACCGGCGTGTTGGAAACCTCGGACAGCTCGAAGCCCTTCTCGACGAGATCGACCACCAGCGGCAGGTTGGGCCGCGGGTCGAGCAGCCACATCTGCGACTTCATGGCGAAGGCGTGGGAACGCTCCTGGATGATGCTTGCGCCCTCGCCGTAGTCCTCGCCGAGGATGATCATGACGCCGCCCTTGACGCCCGCCGACGCCAGGTTGGACAGCGCGTCGGAGGCGACGTTGGTGCCGACGGTGGACTTCCACACCGCCGCCCCGCGCATGGGGTAGTTGATGGAGGCGCCGCAGAGTGCCGCCGCGCTCGCCTCGTTCGCGCAGCCCTCGAAATGCACGCCGAGGTCGTCGAGAATGTCCTTCGCGTCGGCGAGCACGTCCATCAGGTGGGAGACGGGCGCGCCCTGGTAGCCGCCCACGTAGCTGACGCCCGACTGCAGCAGCGCCTTGGTGATGGCGAGGATGCCCTCGCCGTGGAACACGTCGCCCACGACCATTTTCAGGGCCTCGACCTCCCGTGCAAAGGATCGTTCCATGGCGCCGCACTCCTCCCTCAGCGATAGGCGAAGAAGCGTACATGAAGGGACGCGGCGCGGGCAAACGGCATGTGCGGCCCAACGCCTTTCAGCGCACACTATACGCGCGTCCGGCCTGTGTTCAGTTGGCGGGAGGGGCGGAAGGGGCGGGCGGGGCGGCGGGGCCGGCCTCGATCATGACGATCTTCTGCCAGATCTTGCGCGACAGGTGGGCCGACAGGGTCTCGATGTCGTTGACGGCGGCGACCACCACGTCGTCGTTGATGGCCTGGGCGTAGAGCGCGGCCACCTTGCCGATGATTGAGAGCATTTCCGAGCAGTAGTCGAGATAGCGCGCGTGTTCGGCCGGGCTCATGAGGCGCTTGGGCGAGCTCGCCGTGGGCGGCAGCCCGCCGGCGATGGCGGTGGGGTCCTTGGTGAGCTGGTGCATGTCGATGACGTGGATCACCGAGCGCAGGGTGTGCAGGCCCTTGAGCGCGGCCTGGCGCTTGAAGCGTTCCTCCAGCCGGATCAGCGTGTAGAGGCCGAGGCTCGCCAGCACGATGGTGTTGATGGAGGCCTCGATGCCCTGGACGATGGCGAGGCCTTCGGACGTGATGCGGTCGAAGGTGAGGAACGAGCCGACGAAGACGAAGACCAGCCCGCCGGCGACGATGACGAGCGCGATGACGATGCGCAGCCACCAGATGACGCCTTCGAGCCGGTCGGCTTCGGCGCGCGTGTCGCCGGCCAGGTCCACAAGTTCGCTGGCGACAGAACAGAGGCTGGAGTCGGGAAAACGCTCGCCGATGCGGTTCCGCAGGATATCCGCGGTCTTGATGATCTTCTCCGCATCGAGACGTCTGTAGGGCATGGGCCTTCCGAAT
Organism: Hyphomicrobiales bacterium; assembly: GCA_965227875.1. Lineage (GTDB taxonomy): Bacteria > Pseudomonadota > Alphaproteobacteria > Rhizobiales > JAJFHC01. The sequence continues at coordinate 939,006 of OZ245783.1, read as the reverse complement.
CAGCCGTGCGCGATGGGGGTATGGTTACAGGATTCGGCGGGGGGTGTGGAGTGGGGGAGTGGTGGGGGTCCGGGAGATTTGGTTGGTTAATGCTCAGTTTGAGCGCAGATTGCGTAAAAAGAATTTTGCAAATGCTCGAAGGCCAAAATCGACCTGTACTTGACATCAAACGTTGCTTTCTCTTCTTTTTTTGTGCATTGCCTCGCGTTAGCGGTTGTTCGCGACTGCATTTTGGCGTGAGTTCGGTGTAGTTATGGAACCCCTTTTTAGGACCAGGTGTAATTATGGGGCAGAGCATTGCAATCCTTATCGGCAATACAAATTACAAGGAACTACCAAATCTGGATTGTTGCGCCAACGATGTTGTTCAAATGCAAAGGTTGCTTGGCGAGACCCAAAAATTTAATCAAATAATTGATTTTATTGATGATTCAGTTTCTGTTGTAAAAGATAATTTACGTAAAGTATCTGAATTGGAAGAAGATTTTGAAGAAATATTTTTCTATTTTACAGGACATGGCCTTTCTAACTCCGACGACTTCTATATGTGTTTCGAAGAGTTTAAAGATTCTTCGCCAAATACAACCGGGCTTTCGCGCACTGACGCGTTTGAGTTGGTTCGGCAGTTCAAAGCTGAACTTTCGGTGATTGTTATCGACGCCTGTGAATCAGGACGCAATCTAATAAAGAGTGATGTGGCTTCACTGGAGCGATCCTTGAAAGCTGGATTTACGAATTTTGCACATTTCTCATCTTGTACCGAGGGCCAATATGCTGTGGCAGGAGACAAAATTAGTCTTTTTACGGATGAGTTCATCAAAGCGTGTTTACAAAAGGAACAAGGGGTTGTGTATTACTCCGATGTAGAAAGTGCTTTGAGAGATGCCTTTTTAAATCGCTCCGTTCAAACGCCGCATTTTATACGTCAAGGTACATCGCGGGAGAAATTCTGCAATGATGCTAACCTACTTGTTGATTTCCGAAAGACATTCTTGTCATCACCCGAACTTGAAGAAGTGCAAGAAGAGGCCGCGCCAACCGTATCGGTATTTGCCTTGGCAAAGGCAGCGATAGAAAGTGTTGAGGCGCGAGTGCCGATCAAGAAGGACGCACAGGAATTCATCGACGGCGTGTTCGAAGCTACATTGAGCAATTCTGATCTTACTTCAGAAACAGTAGAATTCTTTGACATTCGCACGGTTAAATATGACGACTTTGATAATGTTCAAAACAAGAGAGCAATCGTTAGTTTGTTAGAACGTCGCGGCGGCACCGACTCATTTGTCGAAAGTGATGTGGAGAGAAAGAAGCGGCGGCAGCCATTTGGTGCGCTCGGCATCAGCACACTAGCCATGCTAGGTTCGCCAGATGAATATGATGAAACCTACAATTTATTCAACCACTGCAAATTGAAGTCCGTACATGTTGGCATATACTTTGAACCAAAGTTTATGGCGCTCAACAGAGTGTTTTCGGAAATTGTGTTCCTGCCTTGTCTGACAGAGTGTTTGATACTGACGTGCAATACAATTGAACGTCGCTCTGGCTGGGGGTCATTCAACGAATTTGAAGGCACAAAGAAATGGAAATGGTCGCACCATGCTTGGTCCGAAATCCCGAATCAGGTTGCTTTCAATTGCGTGTCTGACCCATATGAATTCACAAAGAAATACATTCTGTCGTTTGGAGAGGAAATAGACTGACGACATACGAAGTGTGAATGCGACGGTCCCCGATTTCTCGTTGTCCGGAATGTAGATCGCCTTTCCGGAGATTGGCCTTTTGTCTGTTCGATTCAGACATCATTCTCGTGTTTTGCGCTTGTAGAGTGAGAACCCCTCAGGCAGAGGGGTATCTCCCCAATCCATCGCAATGGCGACACTGTGGCGACCGCGCGTCAAAGCGACGTAGAACTTGGCGCGGCTCTGGGGTTTTAATTTCACTGTGTGATCAGAAAGCCAACTTCGCATAGGCGCGGTAGGTAGGATGACCACATGGTCGAAACCTCGGCCTTTCGACTCCCCAAAATTCATGGCCGGCCGCCGGTTATCTATACCAGGGCTATTGATTTTGTCACGAAGCTGCATTGGTCGAACCGTCGCCAAGTAGTGTGCATAGTGGCGTTTTGGGAGAATAAACACTCCCGTGCACACCGACGGTTCGGCACTGCATTGGATACAATCGCAGGATTGGCTGGCCGGCAGATTAGGAAACAATCGCGATGACACCGAACAGATGATCGCACTATTGCGATGTGACCGGTTCAAGGTCGTCTCGTCGATAACGACTGGGGTCTTCTTGGGAAGTTCGCTGCGCAGGAAGTCTACGATGCCTCCGTCGGAGTACTTGCGATAGCGTCTTTCATGATGCGTTAAGTAGGTCACCTGCCTTGGATCACCAACCATTAGCAGACGTACCGAGCTGCGTGCGAGCGCCGCTAAAATGTCGAGATCGTAGCCTGCCAAATCTTGTACCTCATCAATGAAGACGTTCGGGAAGACCCGACTGATCCGGTCAATCACAGCGCCGCCGCTTTTTTGGTTGCAGCGGAACGCAAGCTTTGGGAGCTTGTCGGAATAGACCCTCTGACTTGGATCGAAATAATGCTTGTCAATGTAATCTTCTGCCCAAAAAACAGGCCGGCCCTGTGAGATCCGGTACTTGAGTCCAGACTGCGTCGAAACCAGCACCATGCCGCGGACCGGAAACTCGAAAAAACCGCCCTGAAATGGCTTGACGCCATGATTAATTAGGAAACTGAACCATGTCATGATGGTAACGTTGGCCGGGACATAACCGATAACATCGAAAAACTTCTTGCGAATTTCGGCCTCGTTCGACTCGGTGTATGTTGTGATCAGAACGCGCTCGCGTTTGATTTTCACCGCTTCCTCAACGAGGAAGGTGGTCTTGCCAGACCCGGCTGCAGCGACGAGAATCTTGTTCTCGCCGTTCACAACGCAATTGCTTGCTGAATGTAAGCTGGATATGAGATTTTTTTCGCCGAATTGAAAATCGCTAGGGCGCTCTCAGTCTTGTTGGCTCGCATGTGGACGAGAATCTCATCGTCTGTTTTTGCAGATGTCCCCAGAATAGCATTTAGAGTAGCTCGATCGTTCGCTTTAAGGAGCTTAGGCTCCAACGTATTATAGTTGAAAGGTTTATTCTTTATCTTCAGGGATCCATTGTCCACAGTAGTATCAAAGCAGATTCTAATGGTGCCGGAGTTTTTGTAGGCTGCATACTTCTTCTCGACTGCGGCAATGTCGCCGTCGTTATCCGTAACAACGGCGACATGGATTTTTAGGGCGTCGGCTAGTTCGAGGAAGCGTAAGAAGGCCGTGCCAACGGAGATGACGTCGATACCGTCTTGAATGGGAAGTCGACCACCATTGGCATCCATGTACGCTCGCTGAACGACCAGTTCGTCGGAATCGCCCTCCACAAGGATGGCTTTGTCTGCCAATGCCAAGCGCAACGTGTCGTATCCCGCCAGTTTCTTGAAGAAATCGCTAGCCTCCAATTGCGATATGCGGGCCACTTCGCTGTGACGGAGCACAGTTAGGTTGTCGAGACCGAGCTTGTTAGCAACGAAGCTGTTGTGCGTGGATATAATGATCTGTTTTTGTGTGTGCTGATTTGTAAGGTCCGCGATCAGCTCGTTCAGTCGCGTGTGCGACAAGTGGTTCTCTGGCTCTTCCAGCAGAATCGCTGTGGCCTCAGCACTCTTCTTGGCGCTGAGAGCAAGCTTAGTCTTGATCACACACTGTTCGCCTTTGCCAATGTATTGGAAAGGGATGAGGTCGATGTACGTCATGAGGCTACTTTCCCAGGCAGTCTGGGAAGACAGGTCAACTGATATGCTAACGGCCTTCTGGCTGATCTTTGCTGCTTTGGTAATGCGCTTGTTGATTAGCTTTAAGTTTGGGTCTTCGACAAAAGATTCCTTGAGCTTTCGGTGAGCTTGAGAAATGGACGCGCGCTCCTTCTCCTCGAGCAAGTCGCGAATGATTCGAGAGACGTAGACATCTGACCCATTCTGCAGCCTATTACTGGAAGAATCGATCAACGCGGACTTAATGGGAATATTTCGAGCGGTGATCCCCCGACGTGAAAAAGAATACATGTTCGTCTTGTAGTACTCAACCGGGATAGAGTTGAGATCGCCATTTTTAATAACTTCCTCGTATGAATCTTTATAGTTTTCCTCATCGAATTCAATTTTATAACTCACACCACTACACTTGACCCCCTCAGAATTTCCATTGCCCTCTAATTCCGCTAGTTCGCTTTCTGATCCCGAAAAGAATAGTTCAATGATGATTTCGGGTGGCGGGAGTGGTGAATTCGTACTAAGACTTTCTATATATTTTCTCTGTGATTCTAAGTTGAATAGGTAACCTGTTATGTCATATTTTAGTGTGCGACCGTGTAATAATCCTGTTAGTGCCAAATGAATTGCCTCTAATATTGTAGTTTTCCCAGATTCGTTTGCTCCTACAATTACGTTAAGTCCATCGTTAAGGGTTAGCGTAAATGTTTTTCCATAACATTTAAAATTCGTAATTTTAACTTTGGAAATTTTCATCGCACTCTTCCAATTTATTCATTGTTCTATTATTTAATTATTTGTGTTAATAATATTTAATGTTAAATATGGTGAATTATTTCAATTATACAATTAATATTTTATATATACTATAAATCACAATCAATCTTATGATTGAAAAAACAATCTTGATGATATTTTTGCGTCTGCGGTAATTCGTGCGTAGTTCAAACTGTGGCCATATTTTTAATAACAATATTATGCTTTGAGCGTTGATCAACAACAAATATTACATCATTGCGCGGACGTTATAAAACGACCTTTTCTCGCGCAAATTCTTGGTCAACAGGTGCTGCGAAGCTTGGCCATTCTTTAACCTTACTCTTCTTTGCCACCCCTTCACAAGATCCGCCGCTCATACGCCACCGCGACCGCCTGGCTTCTCCGCTGGACGCCGAGTTTGCGGTAGACGTTGGCGAGGTGGAAGCGGACGGTGCGTTCGGTGATGTCCAGGTCGCGGGCGATCTGCTTGGCGGTGTCGCCGCCGGCGGCGCGCCTGAGGCAGTCCAGTTCGCGCTCGGTGAGGACGGCGGGGTCGGGCGCACCGGCGAGGAGTTCGCGCGACAGGTACTGGTCGCCCTCGCGCACCGCGTGGACCGCGTCGAGCACGTCCTCGAAGGCGGCGTCCTTGATCACGTAGCCCGACATGCCGTGGGCGAGAAGCTCGCCCGCGAGGCTCGGCTCCAGGTGCATGGTGAGGGCCACCAGGCTGCATCCGCTCTCCATGGCGTCGACCTGCGCGACGATGCCGGCCGGGCCGGGGCCGGGCATGGAGATGTCGACCAAGGCGACGTCCGGGCGGTGCTCGGCGATCAGGCGGACGAGGTCGTCGCCATTGTCGCAGTCGGCGACGATCTCCATGTCGTCGACGCCCGCGAAGAGCCGCGCGATGCCCTGGCGGAACATGGAATGGTCGTCGGCGATGACGATGCGGATGGGCGGGCTGTCGGGATCGGGGCCGGGTGTGTCGGTCATGGGGTCTTCCGTTCGTGAGATGTTTGCCCGGGGTCAGTCGGCCGGCGCGCGCACGGTGATGACGGTGCCGCCGCCTTTCGCCGCGCCGGCTTCGAAGGTGCCGCCGAGCAGCATGGCGCGCTCGCGCATGTTGCGCAGGCCGAGGCCTGCCGCCGTGTCCGCCGCATCTTTTGCCCGCCCCTTGCTCGCTGTCTCCGCCGCGCCGTCCAGCCCGATGCCGTCGTCGCGCACGGTGAGCACGAGCTCGCCGCCCTCGCGGGCGAGCGCCGTCTCGATGCGGGTGCAGCGGCCGTGCTCGATGGCGTTGCGCACCGCCTCCTGGAAGATCCGGTAGAGGTGGCTGCCCGCCTTGTCGGCGACGGGCGGGCCGGCCTGCGCCGTCACGCTGACCTCGATGCCGCGCTCGCGCGAGATCCGGTCGGCGAGGCTGCGCATGGCCTCGACGAGGCCGAAGCGGTCGAGCAGGGCGGGCGAGAGGTCGTGGGCGATGCGGCGTGTGTCCTCGATGGCGTGGCTGACGTCGTCGACGAGTTCGTCGAAGGCGCCCGCGTCCGGGTCGGCGCCGCCGCGTTTCCGGGCGCGCAGGATGTTGAGGTTGAGCTTGATGGTCGACAGCCACTGGCCGATCCCGTCATGGACCTCGCGGGCGAGGCGGCCGCGCTCGCTTTCGTGCAGCCTGAGCGCGCGGTCGTTGGCCGCCTTGAGCGCCTGCTCGGTGCGGAACATGCGGATGCCGAGCACCATGGCCAGCGACAACAGGAAGACGTGGATGCACGGGTCGCCGAAGGTGACGCCGAACCAGTCGTACATGGGCGTGGCCGGCAGCAGAACGTCGGAGAGCACGCCGGCGATGAGCACGGCGAGGCCCACCACCATGGGCATGACGTCGGTGCGACGGGCGAGGGCGGCGCGCAGGATCCACCAGCCGATGATCGCGAAGGTGGCGAACATGGCCAGCGTCCACACCTGCACGCACAGCCGGTACCACATGGCGCCGGCCTCCGTCGTGTAGGCCGGGTTGTTGAGCACGCTCACGACCGTGAGACCCTGCACGACGCGCACGGCCCGGCCGACGGGCACTTTCAGGACGGCGGCGACGAACTCCAGCAGCGGCACGAGCAGCAGGGCGGCGAGCTTGGTCACCGCGGCCTCGACCAGCGGCGTGCCCAGCCCCGCAGCATGGACGGCGTGGTTCTTCTCCACCTGGGCCAGGAAATAGGGGGTGAACATGAGCAGGAAGCTCTTCATCGCCCGGTCGCGCAGGCCAAGCCAGAAGGCGCTGAGCGCGAAGACGATGATGACTGTGTCGATGCCGAGGAAGACGGTCGAGAAGGCCTGGTAGCGCAGGACCCGGGCGCCGGCCTCCGGCGCGAGGTCGACATAGCTGCCAATCTCCACGGGGCCGAGCGGCAGGCCGCCGTCCTGGATCAACGGGTGGCGGTTCACCCGGATGGCGAGCACGTTGGGGCCGTCGCGGTCGAGCAAGGCGGGGTCGATGGGATAGAGCCTGGGCAGGAAAGGCGGCCGGTCGTGCCATGCCGCACGGTTGATCTCGCCCTCGCCGCCGATGCGCCGGCCATTGAGATAGGTCTCGTCGGCGACGAGCAGGAGCGCCAGGTGCAGCGCCGGCCGGTCGACCTCGAAGCCCGGCGGGACGGTGAAGCGGATGCGGTACCAGGCGGTGTCGACATGCTCGTCGACGCCGAAGCGGCGCCAGCTTGCCGGCACCGGCACCCGGCGCCAGCCGCTGTCGTCATGGGCCGGGTCGGCATATCGGGGGTCGTCGCCCGCCCGGAAGAGGTGCTCGCCCGACAGCGGGATCGTCCGGGAGTCCGGTGCGGCCGACGCGCCTTCGCCCGCGCCCGCTGCGCCGACCGGCAGGGCCAGGAGGGCCAGGAGGGCCAGCAGGGCCAGGAGTCGGAGCGCGTTCGTGCAGGCGGATCGGGTCCCCATGGTTCGGCTTTCGCGAAACGATCCCAGTCTTGCCCCGGACCTAAGCCCGAAACGCGGCCATCGGCAACCTGTCGTTTGCGACAGTTATGCGCGGGTGGCCGAGTGGCTAGTCTTGCGGTCGGGAAAAGGCAGGGAACGGATCGGGAGGGGCGGTCATGGTTTCGAGGACGATTGCAGGGGGGCTCCGGGTCTCGCCAGGGCTGATACCGGGGCGGATCGTGGCCGTCGTCATGCTGGCGCTCCTGGCCGGGCTTGCGGGCCCGCAGGCCGGGGCCGCGCCGAGCACCAACGTCGCGCTGACCGCGGGATCGACGATCGTGTCGTCCGCCGCCATCACCGTGGAGCAAAACGGCTCCTTCACGGTCACCATCACCGGGGGCACGCCGGGGACGGTGCTCAACGTTGCCTTCGCGCTCCAGAATGTCGGCCAGATCACCATCGCCGGAGACGGCACCGCTTCGGCCACGTTCAACAACCCCAACTCGGCGGAGACCGTGGGCACGGTCGATTTCTCGCGCCCGGGCGGCGGGGCCATCGGCACCAACGGCATGGCGTCCATCTCCTGCAACCCCGCTGCGGGCAACAACGCCAACAACGCCAACGCGGCCGAGAAGGCCAACACCGCCGATCACATGCTCAACATCTTCCAGGAGACCGACGAGGTCTTCGATGCGCTGGACGACAGCTTCCGCACCTTCGCTCCGCCCGGGCCGGACGGCGACGGCAAGCTCTTCCCCGCGGGAGCGCTCGACACGGAGGGGGAGAGCCGGAGCAGGGTCTTCACCGTCGCGGACAAGAAACGCGAAGGCGAGCTGCTGGCCGAGATCAGGGCGCTCCAGGCCGTGCTCGACTTTTTCGACGCGGGCGACCTGCGGGGCGCGCTGTTCACGCTGGCGCTCAGGACACCGGTCGACTCGGTGCTCACGCAAAACGAGGGCCTGCGCATCGTCAACGCGGCGGCGTCGGGCGAAGACCCCTTCGCCGGCATGTCGATCATCGAGAAATTCAACTACGTGAACGACGCGCGCAAGCACACCGAGGCCCGGCTCGAGGAGGTCAAGAGGCAGTACCGAGAGTTGACCGGGGTCGAGGTGAGCGCCGTCACCGCGCCCGGCGGACAGACGGTCCTGCCGGCGGCGGCGCGGGGTGCGAAGTCCGACAACCTGCTCTCCGTCACGCCCAAGGGGACGGACGGGCGCAACGGGGCGCGATTCCGCGTCTACCTCACCGGCATGTTGGCGCTGCATGCCGAACCGGCCGCGGGACATCCGCCGCTCGACGGTCTGTCGGGCAATCTGCCCTTCGACGTGTGGTTCGCGGGTGACGTCACCACGTTCGACGACGACCAGGCGGCCGACCGCGACGGAACCATCGTGACGCTCAAGGGCGGCGTGACCCACCGGCTCACCGACCGCCTGCAGGTCGGCGGAAACCTCACCTACAAGTCCGGCGACGTGAAGAGCAACACGCTCAATTCCGACCTTGATTCGGATTTCCTCGGCTTCGGCCTGTTCTCGCGCTTCAATCTCTACCAGGGCCTCTTCCTCGATACGGCCTTCAACTACGAGCACGGCTGGAACGACATTTCCATCGGTGCGGCGACAGGTGATTTCGACAGCGACGCGGTGAGCCTCGGTGCGCGGCTGCACAAGCGTTTCGCGCTGCCGGGCGGCTGGTGGATCGGCCCCAACCTGTCGCTCACGTGGTCGCAGATCGACCGCGAGGCCTATACCGACAGCACCGGCACGCGGGTGCCCGGTGGCACGACCGAGCAGACCCGGCTGACGCTCGGGCCCCAGGCGGGTTATTTCTTCCGGCCCGAAGACAGCCGCATCGTGATGGGCGAGGTCACCGCGCGTCTCGACGGTGTGTTCGACCTGGACTCCAACGGCGACGCGGCGGTGGGCGGCGGTGTGGTCGCGAAGGATCCCGACGACGGCGTGCGGCTGGAGGCGGGCCTCAATCTCCTGTTCGACAACGGCATGACCGGGTCCGCCGGGCTTTCCTATACCGGCCTCGACAGCCTCGACAGCTACTCTGCGACCCTCGGCCTGACCGTCCCGCTGGACTGAGGCGGCGCACCTCGGGTCCGTTGCGGGGCGGACGATGTTTCCGCTTCGGACTTGTCTCCGGCATGAGGTATCCTAACTTGGAGACCGAGCATTGCCTCTCCCGCCCCGCCAGGGTCGGCAAGGAGGCGTGCGGTGGGGAGACGACCGGGAGTAGATGCCATTTCTCGCGAACAAAACAAAGACGCGCCGCCGCGTGTGAAGACGGGGACCCGCGGACTGGACGACGTGCTGCGCGGGGGACTGACGCCCGAACGGCTCTACCTGGTCGAGGGCACGCCAGGGTCGGGCAAGACCACGCTTGCACTCAAGTTCCTCCTCGACGGCCGTGACCGGGGCCAGCGTGGGCTCTACATCACGCTGTCGGAAACCGAGGACGAACTGGTCTCCGTGGCCGGTTCGCACGGCTGGGACCTCGACGGTATCGACGTCTTCGAGATGGTGGCCGAGGACGAGTTCGGGATGGATTTCGAGCAGACGCTGCTGCACCCCAGCGAGGTCGAACTGGGCGAAACGGTCCGCGGCGTCATGGACCTTGTGGAGAAAACCGATCCCTCGCGGGTCGTCGTCGACAGCCTGTCCGAACTCAGGCTCCTGGCGCAAACCCCGCTGCGCTACCGCCGGCAGATCCTCGCGCTCAAGCACTTCTTCGCCCGCCGGAAATGCACGGTGCTGGCGCTCGACGACCGGACGTCGGAGCCCGGCGACCTGCAACTGCACTCCATCGCCCACGGCGTGGTGTGTCTCGAACAGCTCGCCAGCGAGTTCGGCTCCGAACGGCGCCGGCTGCGGGTCGTCAAGATGCGCGGCCTGCAATATCACGGCGGCTTCCACGATTTCACCATCGAGCGCGGCGGCATCAATGTGTTCCCGCGCCTCATCGCGTCCCAACACCACCGCAGTTTCTCCAGCGAGCCGGTGACGACCGGCCTGGCCGAACTCGACGCGCTGCTGGGCGAAGGACTGGTGCCCGGCACCAACACGCTGCTGATGGGTCCGGCCGGTGTCGGCAAGACGACGACCTCGGTCCGCTGCATGATGGCGGCGCTGGAACGGGGAGAGAAGGCCGCCTACTTCCTGTTCGACGAACGGCTGTCGACGCTGATGATCCGCTCGAAGGCGCTGGGGATGGACCTGCAGCCCCATATCGACAACGGCAATCTCGAAATCCGCCAGATCGATCCCGCCGAACTGACGCCCGGAGAGTTCGCGACCGCCGTGCGTTTCGCGGTCGAGGAAGACGATGTGGGCGTCGTCGTCATCGACAGCCTGAACGCCTACCTGCACGCCATGCCGAGCGACAGTTTCCTCGTCCTGCAGATGCACGAACTGCTCAGCTATCTCGCCCAGCAGGGCGTGGTGTCGCTGATGGTGCTGGGCCAGCACGGCGTGACCGGAAGCCTGAGGTCCGACCTCGACATCAGCTACCTGGCCGATACCGTGATGCTTCTGCGTTTCTTCGAGTCGGAGGGCCGGGTTCGCAAGTCGATCGCCGTCCTCAAGACACGGACGTCCGACCACGAGCAGACCGTGCGCGAGTTTGTCATCGACGGCAAGGGCATAACGGTCGGCCCGCCGATCCGCCGCCTGTCGGGAATACTGTCCGGCTCGCCCTACTACGCGCCGGCTGCGGGTGACGGCATGTCCGCAGACGATACGCCTGCCGAATGACCGCCGACACCGATCTCGCGGCTCCGGCGGACACCGGACCGGACGGTCTGGCCGAGTCCGTGGCGGTGCTGGCCCCGCGGGGGCGAGACGCCCAGGTCGCCCGGCGCCTTCTCGACCACGAGGGCTTCAAGACGGTCGAGGCGACTTCTCTCGAGCATCTCGCTGATCTGGTCGACCGCCATGTCGGGGCCGTGCTGCTGACCGAGGAAGCGATCGCGGGCAGCGGCGTCGAGCGTCTCAAGCAGTCCCTGCAGGCGCAGCCGGCGTGGTCCGACATTCCGTTCGTCGTGCTGGCCAACGGCGCGGTGACGAACCGTTCCGACGAGGCGACCAGGCGCATGGACGACATGGGCAACGCCGTGCTGCTGTCGCGCCCGCTGCACGCCGAGGAACTCGTGCGCTCGGTGCGCTCCGCCCTGAAGGCGCGCCACCGCCAGCACGAGGCACGGGCGCGGATGGAGGAACTCCAGCTTCGCGAGCGGCAGCTCCACGAAAGCGAAGCCAAGTTGCAGGCCATCGCCGATTCGGTGGACCAGATGATCTGGTCGACCCGGCCCGACGGCTTCCACGACTATTACAACCAGCGCTGGTACGACTACACGGGAGTGCCGGAGGGTACGACCGACGGAGAAGCCTGGAACGGCATGTTCCATCCCGAAGACCAGGAGCGCGCCTGGAAGGTCTGGCGCCACAGCCTGAGCACGGGCGAGCCCTACGAGATCGAATACAGGCTGAGGCACAGGTCCGGCGAATACCGCTGGGTGCTCGGCCGTGCGCTCCCGGTGCGCGACAGGGAGGGCCGGATCCTGAGGTGGTACGGCACCTGTACCGATATCCACGAACTCAAGGTCGCCGAAGAGCAGCGCAAACTGATGCTCGCGGAGATGAATCACCGCGTGAAGAATTCCCTGGCGATGGTGCAGGCGGTGGTCTCGCAGACGCTGCGCCAGGCCGAAACCATCGAGGATGCGCGCGAGGCGGTCCTCACACGTGTCCGGAAGCTGGCGGAGGCGCATGACCGGCTGATCAAGTCGACCTGGCGCGAAGCGCGTCTCGGCGACGTCGTCGAGGCCGCGCTGGCGCCGCACCAGTCGGGCGAGGGGCGGATCGCGTTGGAAGGGCCGGACCTGCAGATCGGGTCGAAACAGGCGCTTGCGCTCACCATGGCGCTTCACGAGCTGGCGACCAACGCCGCGAAATACGGGGCATTGTCGAACGAGGACGGCGAGGTCCTGGTCGAATGGTCGGTGTCCGGGACCGAGGACGGCAAGGGAAACGGCAACGGCCTTCGTTTCACGTGGACGGAAAAGGGCGGGCCTCCGGTGACGAAGCCGGAACGTCAGGGCTTCGGGAGCCGCATGATCGAAAACGCGCTTCCAAGTTATTTTTTCGGAACCGGGGAACTTTTTTACCGGTCCGGGGGTTTGGTCTTTCAGATGAATGCGCCGATCGAGGGTCTGACGCGGTAACCGGTGCGTTCAGAACGCACAAAAAAGGCACAGGACGCCCCACATGACGAATGCGGATGAGCCGCGAAACGCAGTACTGGTGGTCGAAGACGAGCCATTGATACGCATGGACGTGATCGACATGATCGAGGACGAGGGGTTCCGCACATATGGTGCCGGGTCTGCCGAGGAAGCGATCGCCGCAATGGAACACCACGACGACATCGGCGTACTCTTCACGGATGTCGACATGCCGGGTTCGATGGACGGGCTGAAGCTGGCCTGGTACGTCCGCGACAGGTGGCCTCCCGTGCAGATCATCATCGCATCGGGCATCGTGGATACCGAAAAGCTGGACGCGCCCAGCGGGTGCCTGTCCTTCCCGAAACCCTACCCCAACACCAAAGTCGCCGAGGCCTTGCACAAGATTGCCGGCCAGGCATCCTGACGGCTTGCCCGGGTTCCCGGGCGTGACCGCTTTGTGGGTCAGGGCGCGGCGATGCCGCATGCCGTGAAGGCGAGAGCTCCTTACAGGGGATAGTCCCGGTGCGGGTCGATGCCGCAGTCGGTGAGGAACTTGCGGATCTGCATGACCTCGCCCTTGGGCACCGAATGATGCGCGACGGGCACGTTGACCGAGTTTCCGTTCAGCGCGATGTGCAGGCGCCCGGTCTGGGTGTTCGACACCTCGCCGCCGAGTTCCGTGAACATGCTCTCCACGTCCCGGAAGTGAATGTTGCTGCTCACCGGATGGGCGAAAAACGAGTGCAGGACCTTGCGGTGACGGTGGTTCATTTCCTGTCCCTTGTGCAGTGAAAAACCGAAGTCTGCACGGGCGTCGGACAGGCGCCATGATTCAGATCAATCGCCGCTCACCCGGGCGGACGCGCCAGGTGCATGTGCTTGAGGAGGTCGACGAGCTGGCCGAGTTTCTCGCGGCGGTAGGCATCCACGTCCATGCCGGAATAGTCGTAGAAGCCCTTGCCCGTCTTGAGGCCGATATGGCCCTTTTCCATGTTCTCGACGACGCAGTCGGGTGCCGCGAAACGGTCGTCCTTCATGGCCTCGGTCATGTAGCGGCTGGCGTAGTAGAGAATGTCGCCGCCGCCCCAGTCGATGAACTCGATCAGCCCGAGAATGGCGAAGCGGAAGCCGAACCCGTAGCGCACCGCCTTGTCGATGTCGTCTGCACTGGCCGCACCCTCCTCGACCATGCGTGCGGCCTCGTTCATGGCCAGCGCCTGGATGCGCGGCACGATGTAGCCGGGGCTGGCCGCGCACAGGACCGGCACCTTGCCGACATCCTCGAGCAGCGTTTTCAGTTCCGCGGTCACCTCTGCGGCGGTCCCGTCATGGGCGCTCAGTTCGACCAGCGGAATGAGAAAGGCGGGGTTGAGCCAGTGGGCGTTGAGAAAGCGTGCGGGCGCTTCGATCAGGTTGGCCAGTTCGCTGACGAGGAACGTGGACGTGGTCGACGCGACGATGGCGTCGCCGGCGGCCAGGTCGCCGATCGCCGCGAGCGCTTCGGTCTTGGCCTCGCGGGTTTCGGGCACGGCTTCGAAAATCACCCGCGCCCCGGAAAGGGCCTCTCGCGCATCGGATGCGCCGGCGACGCGGATGCGGTTCATGATCGGTCCGATGGCGTCCGCTTCGAACAGGCCGAGACCGGCCAGCATGTCGAGGGTGGAACGGACCTCGGCGAGCGCTTCTGTCTTCAGGCGTTCGAAGTCTTCGGACGGCCGCGGCTTGAGGTCGACCAGGCGGACTTCGTAACCGGCATAGGCGAAGACGTGGGCGATGCCGCGGCCCATGCGTCCGGCGCCGACCGAGGCGATGACCGGGCGGCTCATCGTGCCGGCAGCCCGTTCTCGAGAACGTCGTCCAGCCCGTCGCGGCCAAGATCCGCGAGACCCAGGGTCTCGACCGTGCGACCCTCGCGCCGCCAGTCGCGCTCGGCGACGGCCGAGCCGAGCGCCAGAAGCCCGGCGGCGACGGGTGCGGGCACGCCCGTCCAGTCGGCCATCGAGACGAGGAAGGCCAGGCCGTGGCCGATATCCTCGACCATGTAGCGATGGGCCTTCAGGTCGAGCGTCTCGCGCCAGTCGCCGCTGTCGACGAGCTTGTCATGGGCGAGATTGCCGTACATCCACTCTTCCGCCGCGTCGTCATAATGGTTGGCGAGGGGGAAATGCGGGGCGCGGTAGCCGAGTGCCTCGCGCACGGCGATGCGCTCGTTGTCGAGCGCGGTGGTCACGCGGCGGATGGACGGCTGGGTGCCCTCGTTGTGGATGTCCCAGTGGTCGAAATGCTCGATGGGCCCGGCATTCATCATGATGAGCGGCGGATGGATGATCGGCCCGGCATTCATCAGTGCACCGGAGAGCGCGTCCTCGATCGGTTCGATGGCGTCGGGGAAGGCCTCGGAGATGCGCGCGATGGCCGGATCGTGGAGACGCCGCGGCAGGACGCCGGTCGGCAGGCGCGTCGCGCGCGTGGTGATCGCCACGGTGCCCTCGCCGTGCTTGCGCACCAGCCAGGGCAGGGTGCCGGTTTCGGCAAAGGCGACTTCGGCGGTGCAGCCGGTTTCGCGGGCGATTCGCAGCATGGCGTAGGAGCCGAACGTGCCCGGCGGGAGGAAGATCACCTGGCCGTCCTCGAGATGCGGCGCCATGCGCCGGGCGAGGTCGGCCTGGGTATAGGCGGGAAGGGGAATGACGATGAGTTCGGCGCCCGCGATCGCCTCGCCGAGATCCGCGGTCGGCCTGTGGATGGTCACATCGCGTTCACCCCGGAAATCCTTCACGCGAAGGACGGGCCGTTCCAGAAGTGCCTGTATGGCGGCGGTATCCCGGCGCCAGTAGCGGACTTTGTGGCCCCGTTCCGACAGGTCGACCGCGGCGGCGTGGCAACCGTTGCCGCCGCCAAGAACTGCAATTTCCATCCGGTGGATACTCCCGCTCAGAGATGTTCAGTATCGCCCCCGCTGAGGCCGTCCGAAATGATCGCGAAGAATGTATCCACAATTTGAGCCGGGGTGAACTCGCCATCCTCCCGGTGCCAGCGCGACGTCCAGTTGAGCATCCCGAGGATGGAATAGGTCGCGAGCCTTGGATTAACCGTGCGCGTGAAACAGCCGTCCTTCTGGCCGGTTTCCACAAGGGCCACCCAGCATCGCTCGTACTCGTTGCGCATTTCGGAGATCGAGACGTATTTCGCGCGGTCACCGAGGTAGTGGCTTTCGCGCAGTGCCACGGCCATGGCGAGGAAGTCGGGCTTGAAGGTGTCGAGATGGTTTTCGATGGCGGCGCGGAGTTTTTCCGGTGCCGGAACATCCGAGCCGATGATCTGCCTGATCCCCCGGAGCAGCGCGCGGGTGGGCGGGAAGATGATCTCGAGCATGATCTCGCCGCGATTGCGGAAATGGTAGTAGACCGCCTCGCGGCTGATCCCGACCGCCCCCGCGATGTCTTCCATGGAGGTGCCGGCGATGCCCCGCTGTGCAAAGACTTCCGCTGCACTCCGGATGATTTCGGACCGTCGATTCATTCCCGCCGCTGTCTGATCTCCCCGGCCGGGATATTTGCACAGGAAATTTGCATGGGCAAATTCTGCTTGTATTCAAGGGATTTGACGGCGACCCTGTCGTGGATTTCGCACGTTTCTCATCCCTGCCGAGATGGACGGTTTTGACACGATGTACGCGCTTTTCCTGACGTTCGAGACATCGGGCGAACCATCGCAGCGTCTCGCGGACGCGGCGCAGGCGGCGTTGCGGCGCCACCGTCCGGGCCTGTCCGGACTGGCGGCGGTCGATCTGTTCGGCCCGCATCCCGACGGCGGCCGGGTGAACCTGTTCGACGACCCGGACTGTCCCGTTCTCATGATGCAGATGTCCTTCGCGCACCGTGACGGGCTGGATGCCGCCCGCGGTGCGTTGGTGGGCATGACAATGGAGCTTCGCCGGGAGGGCCATGATGCGCTCTGCGGGGCGTTCCAGGTGGTCGAAACGCCGGTGGTCGGAGCTGACGCCTGCGTTCCGAGAACCGCCCCGCTGTCGTTCATGGTCCGGTACTATGGTCCGGTCAGCGATCCCGGCGCGTTCGCGTCGCACTACGTCGTGCATCACCCGCCGATCCTCCGGCGCTTCCCGCGCATCCGCAACGTGTTCTGCTATGTGCCCGTGGACTACGAATTGCCCGGTTTGAGGCCGGACGGCGTGATCGTCGGCAACGAGGTCGTCTTCGACACGGTGGAGGATCTCAACGCCGCGCTGGCGTCCGACGTGATCACGGAGCTGCGTGCCGACACGGCCGGCTTTCCGGCTTTCGGCCACAACACCCATCACGCGATGTTCCGCCGCACGGTTTCGCCCTGACGGGCGCCCGCGCCGCGGCAGAGTCCGCTTGTCACCCTTCGCGCGACATGAAAAACTCAAATGGCTGCCGGGAGTTGCCCGGCCCGCGCGAATGTTGGCGTAATCCGAGGCGCTCGAAGCGATTTCATGACCTATACAGCCGAGATTCCCTATGGCGCGTACTGGTCGACGCCGTTCTGCAAGTGGCAAGGCAGCCTGTCACGGCACAACAGCGTGGAACTCGCGGGGCACGTGGCGAAGGCCGAACTCGCGCGGCGGGACATCGATCCGTCGGTGTTCGACTACGGGGTTCTCGGTCTCACCGTGCCGCAGAAGCACTCCTTCTACGGATTGCCGTGGCTGATGGGGATGATCGGGGCGCCCGGTGTCGGGGGTCCGACCATAAACCAGGCATGTGCCACGGGCGTGCGCTCGATCCTCGCGGGGGTGCAGGAAATCGAGTCGGGCATGGCGGGCGCGGCCCTGGTCCTGTCGGGCGACCGGACGTCGAACGGCCCGCATGTCTATTACCCCAGGCCGTCCGGCCCCGGCGGCACCGGGGATCACGAGGACTGGGTGCTCGACAATTTCGGCTGCGATCCGCTGGGCCGGCATTCCATGCTTGCGACGGCCGAGAACGTGGCATCGCGGCACGGGATCACCACGGCCGATCAGCATGACGTGGTGGTGCGCCGGAGCGAGCAATACGAAAACGCGCTGGCGGACGGGGCGGCGTTTCACAAGACCTTCATGACGCTGCCCTTCGACGTGCCGGACGAACGGTATCGCCGGACGCAGACCGTCCTCGAGGGGGACGAAGGGGTGACACGGTCCACGCCGGAGGGCCTTGCCGGGCTCAGGCCGGTGCTCGCGGACGGTACGGTGACCTTCGGCGGACAGACCCATCCCGCCGACGGGAGTGCGGCGGTCATCCTGGCGACGCCCGAAAAGGCGCGTGAGCTCTCCGGCGATCCGGACGTACGGATCCGGCTGCACGGTTTCGGACTGGCGCGTGTCGAGCTTGCGCACATGCCCGAGGCTCCCGTGCCCGCGGCCCGAAAGGCGCTCGACCAGGCCGGGCTGGAGATCGGCGACATCGACAGCGTGAAGACCCACAACCCGTTCGCCGTCAACGACATCGTCTTCGCCCGGGAAACCGGGTTCGATCTCATGGACATGAACAATTTCGGCTGCTCGCTCATCTGGGGGCATCCGCAGGGTCCGACAGGCTTGCGCGCCGTGATAGAACTTGTCGAGGAACTCAGGCTGCGCGGCGGCGGGCGAGGTCTTTTCACGGGATGTGCGGCGGGCGACACCGCCATGGCGTTGGTACTGTCAGTGGGCGACAGTTAGTCGGGGGAACAAGTGACGATTACCGTCGGGATCGATGTCGGGGGGACATTCACCGATTTTCTTCTGGTATCTGAGTCGGAACCTCCACGACTTCACAAGACTCTTTCCACGCCGCACGATCCCGCGATCGCGGTGATGAACGGGCTCGAGGAAATCGCCGCCCGGATGTCGCCCTCGTCGACCCTGGCGAGGATGGTGCCGGACATCGGGACCATCGTTCACGGCACCACCGTGACCACCAATGCGACGCTGACGCGGCGCGGGGCGAAGACCGGCCTTATCACGACCACGGGCGTGCGCGACGCGCTCGAGATGCGCCGGGGCATCCGCGAGGAGCAGTACAACAACCGGTACACGAACGTGGTTCCGCTGGTGCCGCGATATCTCAGGATCGGCGTGGGCGGGCGCATGGACCGCCGGGGCGAGGAAGTCGAACCGCTCGATACGGATGCCGTGCACGCCGCGGTCGAGACTTTCAGGGCAAACGGCATCGAGGCCGTGGCCATATGCCTGATGAACTCCTACGCCAATCCCGAGCACGAGGACGCGGTGGCGGAAATCGTCCGCGAAGCCATGCCCGGGGCCTATGTCAGCGTTTCTTCGGAGATCCTGCCGTCCATCCGATTCTACGAGCGCGTGAGCACCACGGTGCTCAACGCCTATGTGGGTCCGACCCTGGATCGCTACATGAAGAGCCTGCTCGACCGCCTGCGCGACAGCGGATTCGGAGGTCGCCTTCTGGTCATGCAATCCAACGGCGGCGTGACCTCCGTCAAGAACGCCCGGGAAACGGCGGCGTCGACCTTGCTGTCGGGACCGGCGGCAGGGCCTCGCGCGGGCCTGCATTTCGCCCAGGCGCAGGACCAGACCCGGTGCATCGTCGTCGACATGGGCGGGACCAGTTTCGAGGCGGCGCTCGTCGTCGACCGTCCGCTCACATCCGCGACGGGCACGATCGACCGTCTGCGTCTCGCCCTGCCGATGCTCGACATCAACACCATCGGCGCGGGCGGCGGGTCGATCGGCTGGCTCGACGAGGGCGGATTGTTGCGCATGGGACCGCAAAGCGCCGGCGCGGTGCCCGGCCCGGTCTGCTACGGCAAGGGGGGCACGCGCCCCACGACCACGGATGCCAACGTGATCCTCGGCCTGCTCGACCCGTCCTTCTTCGCCGGCGGCTCGATCATGCTTGATGCGGCGGCGGCGCGGGCGGCCATCGACACGCATGTCGCCAAGCCGCTCGGCCTGTCCGTGGAGGAAGCGGCGGCCGGCATGTTCCGCATTGCCTGCACCAACATGGCCGAAGGTGTCCGCGACGTCACAATCCGCCGCGGCTACGATCCGCGCGAGTTCCCCATGGTCGTCGCGGGCGGGGCCGGTCCGCTCCACTCGTGCGAGATCTGCCGCGAACTGGAAATCCCGATGCAGATCGTGCCGCGCGAGGCGTCCATACTCTGCGCCGCGGGCATGCTCCTGAGCGACCTGGAGCATGACTTCGTGCAGACCTATGTGGGCCGTCTCGACGATATCGATTTCGAGGATCTCAACTCGATC
Organism: Hyphomicrobiales bacterium; assembly: GCA_965227875.1. Classification (GTDB taxonomy): domain Bacteria; phylum Pseudomonadota; class Alphaproteobacteria; order Rhizobiales; family JAJFHC01. Next base: position 919,020 of record OZ245783.1, on the reverse strand, counting down.
CTGCAGGACATGAAGATGCGCGGCGCGGAGCTGCTCTCCGCCGACCGTATTCCGATCAGCCGGCAGAAGCAGATCTGCCGGCTCGACTGCCGCTATCTCAGGCAATACCACGAGGTCAGCGTCGAAGTTCCGGCCGCGGCAGTGTCCTCCGGGGACACCGCCACGATCGCCAGAGCATTTCATGAAAAGCACAACCAGCTCTTCGGCTATTCCCTGGAAGACGCAGGCGTGCCGATCGAACTGGTCAACCTGAGGCTGACGTCCATCGGCGAGACGGCGAAACCCGAACTGGCACACGCCCCCGAACCGCTCGAGGACGTCACGACGGCAGGCAAGGGAAACCGCAAGGTCTTCCTTCCCGACAGGGGGGAGTTCGCTGACGTTCCGGTCTTCGACGGTCACAGGTTCGGATTCGGCAACCGGGTGAACGGCCCGGCCATCATCGAACTGAGGACGACATCGATCTTCGTCGGGGCGACATTCGACTGCATCTGCGACCGTACGGGATCCTTCGTGCTCGCGGACAAGGCGCGGCCCGACCTCATCGAAGCGGTCCTCGAACACGGGGCGGCGACATGAGCGGCGTCGATCCCATCCTGCTATCGGTCTATGCCCGTACCTTCAAGTCGATCACCGACGAGATGAGCGGAGCGGTCGAACGCACCACCCGGTCGCCGATCCTGTGCGAGGCGAAGGACTTCGTGACGGGGCTTTACGACGAGACGGGCAACATGCTCGAGCAGACCGAGAACCTGCCGATCCTCGCCTTTTCGCTGGCGCCCGTCTGCAAGCACATCATCGACTATTTCGCGGGCGACATTCATCCCGGAGACGTGATCTTCCACAATGACGTCTTCAGCTACGGCAATCAGAACAATGACGTCGCCGTGTTCAAGCCGATCTTCCTCGATGGGGAGCTGATCGGCTGGTCGGCGGTGAAGGGGCACCAGGCCGATATCGGCGGTGCGGTGCGCGGCGGCTACAACCCGAACGCGACCGAGGTCTGGCAGGAGGCCCTGCGCATACCGCCGGTGAAGGTCGTCGACCGGGGCACGCTGCGCCGGGATGTCTGGGACCTGATCTTCGCGAACGTCAGACTGGAAATCGTCGAACACGACATGCGTGCGCAGATGGGCGCGTGTACGGTCGGCGAGCGCCGTCTGCAAGCCCTCGTCGGCAAGTATGGCGCGGACAGCTACCGGACGCACAAGACGGCGCTTTTCGAAGCTTCCCGCAAGATGATGGCGGCCGAAATCGCAAAGATTCCCGACGGCACCTATTCCGGCCAGGGCAAGGTCTATTTCGACGGGCATCACGACGGGACGATTTTCACCATCCGGGTGACGATCACCGTCGCGGGAGAAAAGATCACCTTCGACTATTCGAAGACCGATCCCCAGACGAACGGCTTCGTCAACGGGACGTATACGTCGAGCGCCTCGGCGACGATCCTTACCCTGCTGCAACTGGTCAATCCGGACATCCCGCACAACGAGGGCATGCTCGAGCCGGTCGAGATCATCATCCCGGAAGGCACCATCCTCAATGCGAGCTACCCGAAGGCGACGACGTTCGGCAACCACCTCTGCCCGCCCAATGCCGACGCCATCATCCGGGCGCTTGCGCCCGTCATCCCCGATCGCGTGACCGCTGGCTGGAACAACCTGCTCTGCTCGCTGACGACCGGGACCGATCCCGAGACCGGGGAGACCTACGTGGACATCGGGTTCATGGGGCTGAAGGGCGGATCGGGCGCCATGAAGGGCACGGACGGCTATGACCATATCGGCATGATCGATGCGTCCGGCGGTGTGCTTGACCAGGACTACGAGATGTTCGAGCTGACCACGCCGCACCGTCTCGTGAAACACGAATACCTCGAGGATTCCGCGGGCCCGGGACAGTGGAGGGGCGGCCTCGGGGTGGAGACCGAGTTCATCATCGGGTCGGAGGACACCCAGCTCGTCACGTTCGGCGACGGCGATTTCGAAGCGGCGTTCGGCCTGTTCGGCGGACGCGGGAGCGTCTTCAACTCGATCGTGCTGAACTATCCGGACGGCACCCGGCGCAAACCCCGGAACAAGGACCTGATCAAGGGCGTGCCCAAGGGAACGCTCTATCGACAGGTCGCCGGCGGCGGGGGCGGATATGGCGACCCGCGCAAGCGTGACCGCACCAAGGTGGAGGCGGAACTTCGGGACGGTATCGTGTCCCGCGAGGCGGCCAGGGGCGTCTACGGCCTCGTCCTGGAGGATCCGGAGCCCGAACCGGAACCCGTGGAGGAAAGCGTGCCCGTTGCCGTGCCCGCAGCGGGGCTTGGCACGGTGGAGCAGGCCGTGGGTGCGCCGGATGTCGGGACGGAAACGGAAGACAAGGAAGAGAAGGACAAAAAGGATACCGACGCTCAGGATGGAGCGGGCGACGAAGAAACGGCAGAAACGGAAGGAACGGACGGGACCTTCGATGACGGGGGGGACCAGCGGACGGACGACGATGCCGGTGAGGCCAGGTCCGTTGCATCGACTACCGACGATACGGAAGAAACGTTCACCGAAGGCGACGGGTTGGACGCCGAAGACGCGGGCGATGAGGTCCCCCAACCCGTTCCGGATCCTGACCCGGTTCCCCTCGTGCCACCACCCGTGGGTGAGGATGGCGAGATCAAGGTCACGCGCGTCACGGATTTCTTCGCGAGCACCCTGCCTGCATCGCTGAAACGCGACAATGCGGGGTTAGACGAGTACGAGGACGATGACGAGGAGGGCGACGGGCAGGGCCCTGAGAGCCGAGGCGGTTCCGGTGCCGGGAAGCCGGAAAGGACGGACCATGAAGCTGGCGACATTGGAGCAGATGAAGTCGGCGACTTCGAATTCGACGATGACGATGATCGGTACGACGAAGACGATGATGACCGGTACGACGATGACGACGACGATGGGTATGACGCGCGCGACGAAGATGACGAAGATGATGTCGACGAGGAAGACGACGACGGCGAGGACGATGAAGACGAGTACGACGAAGATGCGGATGAAGGCGACGACGAAGACGACGAACTCGCAGACGACGAACTCCTCGACGACGAATTGGGTGCGGACGAATTCTTGATGGACGACGACGATCCGGACGACGACGATCCGGACCGGACCCGGCGGTCCTGAAGCGAGGCGGGCATGGACTTCCGGCTCAACGAGGACCAGGCCCGCATCCGTGATCTCTTCGCGCGCTTCTGCGACGACAGAATCCTGCCCTCCGCGGCGGAGATCGACGACGCCCACGTGTTCCCGCACGAACTCTTCGGAGAACTGGGCCGGCTGGGGTTCTTCGCCATGCGCTACGGCGAGGATGCGGGCGGCATAGACGCTGATCTCGTCACCCTGTGCCTGGCGCTGGAAGAGATCGCCCGCGGCTCCATGTCGCTTGCCGGGTGCGCCACGATGCAGTCGCTCATGGGCACGAAGTTCCTCGACATGCTGGGCGCGGCCGAGATCCGCGAGCGGCTGCTGCTGCCGGCCCTCCGGGGAGAGAGAATAGGCGGCATCTGCATGACCGAGCCCGGTGCGGGCAGCGATCTCGGGAGCATCTCGACACGGGCGGAAAGGGTCGAGGGCGGATACCGCCTCACAGGCCAGAAGACGTGGGTCACGTCCGCGCCGGTCGCCGATTTCCTTACGGTCTTCGCACGGACCGGCGAGGACAAGGGTCTCTCGATCTTCCTGGTCGAGTCGTCGTTCGACGGCCTGGTCGTCGGCAGGCCCATCGAGAAGATGGGGGTCTGGGCCCTGCCGACCTCGGAAGTCGCTTTCGACGGCTGTTTCGTTCCGGACAGCCACGTGCTGAGCCGCGAGGAAGGGGACGGGCAGGACCATCTGCGCCGGCTGCTCGCCGAAATCCGCATCGTCACCGGCGCGTTGGCGGTGGGGTGCGCACGCGGGGCCTACGAGGCCGCCGTGCGATACGCCGGCGAACGGGAACAGTTCGGAAAGCCGATAAACCGCTTCCAGGCCACCCAGCTCAAGCTCGGCGAGATGGCCGCCGACCTGGAGGCGGCGCGCCGTCTGGTACACTATGCTGCATGGCTCAAGGACGAGGGCGAACCGCATATGCAGGAATCGGCCATGGCCAAGCTGTTCGCGTCGGAGGCTGCCGCGGGGATCTGCGACAAGGCGGCGCGCATCTTCGCGTCCTACGGCTACGCGATGGAATACCCGGCCCAGCGCTATCTCAGGGACGTGCGGTTCACGCTCATCGGCGGCGGCACGAGCGAGATCCTGAAACTGGTCATCGCGAAGGAAGCGGGCAAATGAGCGCGCGGAAGACAAGGGTGCTGATCGCCAAGCCCGGTCTCGACGGGCACGATGTCGGCGCGAAGGTGGTTGTGCGTGCGCTGGTCGATGCGGGTTTCGAGGTGATCTACACCGGGTTGCACCAGACGCCCGAACGCATCGCGGCGGCGGCCCAGGAGGAGGACGTGGACGTCATCGGCCTGTCCGTCCTGTCGGGCGCCCACATGCCGCTGTGCGAGAGACTGAGAGACCTGATGCGCGAGTTCGAACTCGAGGACCGCCTGTGGATCGTCGGCGGGAACATTCCGGAAGGCGACCGGGCGGCCCTCGTCGAAATGGGGTTCAAGGGCGTCTTCCCGACGTCGACCAGGCTCGACGACATCGTCGGTTTCATACGGGAGAATGTGTCATGAACAAACCTGCCGGCGGGTCCGGCATCCGTCCCGTGACCAATGAATCCGGGATCGAGATCAAGACGCTCTACACCCGCCACGACGTTCTCGAAAGCGGCGGCATCGACGAGAGCCGTCCGGGCGAGCCACCCTTCACGCGCGGGATTCATCCCGAAATGTACCGCCGGCGTCCCTACACGATGCGCCAGTACACCGGCTTCTCCAATGCCGCGGAGACCAATGCGCGGTTCAAGTACCTGATCGAAAACGGTCAGACCGGGCTCAACGTGGCCTTCGACCTCGCGACACAGTGCGGGTACGACTCGGATGCGCCGGAGGCCTTCGGCGAGGTGGGGCGCGTCGGCATGGCGGTCGATACGCTGAAGGACTTCGAGATCGCGTTCGACGGCATCGATCTCGACCGGATCACGGTGTCGCTGACGGTCAACGGCTCGGCCGCCATCCTCATCGCCATGTATCTCGCTATGGCCGAGAAACGCGGATTCGACCTGGCCACGCTCAGGGGCACGGCGCAGAACGACATTCTCAAGGAGTTCATCGGGCGGGGCACCTGGATCTTTCCGGTGGAACCGTCGGTCAAGCTCGTCGCCGACACGATCGAGTACTGCGCGCACCATGCGCCGAAATACAGCCCCGTCAGCATTTGCGGCTACCACATCCGGGAATCCGGGGCGACGCCTGCCGAGGAGATGGGCTTCGCCTTCGCCATCGCCCGGGCCTACACGGACGCGGCGCTGGAGCGCGGGCTCGACATCGACGCCTTCGCGAACCGCCTGTCCTTCAACTTCAACATTTTCGGAAACCTGTTCGAGCAGGTGGCCAAGTTCCGCGCCGGGCGCCGGCGCTGGGCGCGCATCATGCTCGACGAATACGGCGCCCGGGATCCGCGGTCGGGCTGGATGCGCATGATCGCCGGTGGCGGCGGTTCGGGGCTCACCATCGAGCAGCCGGAAAACAACATCATGCGCGGGGCCTACTACGCCCTCGTGGCCGCGCTCGGCGGCGCGCAGACCATGGCGCTGTGCTGTTATGACGAGGCCTATACCATCCCCACGCCCAAGGCCCAGAGGATCTCGCTCAGGACGATGCAACTTCTCATCGAGGAGATCGGGCTGTGCGACACGGTCGATCCGCTGGGCGGGTCCTACTATGTCGAGACGCTGACCAACCAGCTCGAGGACAAGATCGTCGAGGCAATGGACTGGGTCGACCGCGCCGGCGGGATCGTCAAGGCCGTGAGCGACGGCACGATCCAGGCGAAGGTCTCCCGCCAGGCCTATGCGCGTCAACGCGACCTCGAGGAGGGACGGCTGCGCAAGGTCGGCGTCAATTGCTACGAGGACGGCGACGAGGACGAACACCACGACGTCGAACTCCACGGCTACGACCGGGATGCGGCCGACCGGCAGATCGCGCAGCTCGCCGGGGTCAGGGCCGCGCGCGACGAAAGCCGGGTGACATCGGCGCTGGACGATCTCCGCCGGGCCGCCGAGCGCGGAGAGAACGTCATGCCGCCCCTCATGGATGCCGTGAAAGCCTACGCGACGGTCGGCGAGATGACCGGCGTGCTCGTCGCGTGTTACGGCCGTTATCGCGAGACGTTCGTCATATGACGCCGGGGACGCGGCAACGATGATCCGCGGCACCATCGTCTCCATGGAACAGGCGCTGTCGCTGACCTACGCGACACTGCGCTTCGTCCATCTGGGCTGGCGGGTGATCAAGGTCGAGGCTACGCCGCGCCGGCCGGGCGACCTGCCGGGCGATCCCAACCGCTATATCGGCACGGTGGTTGCCGACGAGGGCCGGCGCTCCTATTTCGTGGCGCCGAACGTGGGCAAGGAATCGGTGGCGCTCAACCTCAAGACGGCGGAGGGGCGGCAAGCGCTGCACAGGATGATCGACCGCCTTGGCGCGGACGTCTTCTGCTGCAACACGCTGCCCGCGCGATACGAGGAACTGGGGATCTCCTACGACATCCTGAAGGCGGTCAAGCCGGACCTCATCTGGGCCGGGATTTCGGCCATGGGGCCTGACCATCCCGAGACCGCCGGCTACGACCCCGCCATCCAGGCGATGACCGGCTACATGGACGTCACCGGCGACGCCGCCGGTCCGCCGATGCTGTCCGGCATACCGCTCGTCGATCTCAAGGCCGGCGACGAGGTCTATTCCAACGTGTGGATGGCGCTCGCCGAACGCATGGCGACGGGCGAGGGACGCCGGATCGACGTCTCCATGGTCCAGGCGGCGGCTTCATGGATGATCACGCTGCTGCCGCTGATCGACATGGGGTGCGACGACTGGGAACTCGCGCGGTGCGGCAACGAACACCGGAAGTTCGTGCCGACCAACGCCTACCCGACCCGGGACGGCGCGGTGCTGCTGGCGATCGGCAGCGATGCGCTGTGGCAACGGCTGGTGGCGATCCCGAAACTTGCGGGGGTCGACGGGCCGGACCGGCGCACGAACGAAGGCAGGCTCAGGGCCCGCGAGGCGATCCATCGCGATATCGCCGATGTGACACGGGCGCACACGACCGACGAGATCCTCGAGGATCTCAGCGCCGCCCGCATTCCCCATGCGCCGGTGCGCACGGTGCGCGAGGCCATGGAATTCTCTGCCATCGCCCGGCACGTCACGGACACGCAGCTACCGGACGGGACCCGCGTGCGCATGCAGCCAAAGGCGGTCGACCTCGAGGGTGCGCCGGACACATTCGATTTCGCCCCGCAATACGGCGCACATACGGACAGCGTGCTTCGCGAGATCGGCTATGGCGACGACGACATCGCAGGTCTGACACAGGCGGGGGCCATCGCCGGCCCGGAAGCGGTGGGCGCGGCATGACCGGGCGCGTCCGTTGTCACCGAATGGAAAGCTGCTGGCGCGGTTGCGTCTTGAGTGGCAAGCTGACGCATCATGGGGGTGGCCAGGATCAGGAAATGACCGGACCGACATTCTGCAAGGAGGTACCAAACAGATGAAACCGATGTCTTTTGTAAAATCGGCGGCAGCCGCCGCGATTGCCGTTTCGGCGCTGTTATCGCCGCACAAGGCGATGGCGGTCGACAAGATCACCGCTGTGCACGCCTTCCCGCCGTTCCTCGTCTACACCAAGACGTTTCTCGCGATGGTCGAGGACATCAACGCCAAGGGCAAGGGCGTGCTCGAGATCACGGTTCGCGGCGGGCCGGAAGCCATCGGCATGTTCCAGCAGCCCAACGCCGTAAGCACCGGCGTGGTCGACATGGTGCACACGCCGGGGAGTTTCTACGGCGCGGAAGTCCCGGAAATCGATGCCATGGTCGGCGCCGGCAGGACGCCGCTGGAGGTTCGGGCCAATGGCGGCGCTGCGCTGATGGATGAAGTCCACCAGAAACGCTTCAACGTGAAGCACCTGGGCTGGGTCGACGGCGGCGTGAAGTTCCACATCTACGCCATCAATCCGTTCAAGTTCGGCGAGGACGGCGTGGTCGACATGACCGGGGTCAAGCTGCGCGACAACCCGATCTACCACGCGTTCTTCGAGGCGCTCAACGCGACGACCGCGCCGATGAAATCGACCGAAGCCTATGCCGCTCTCGAAAAGGGCGTCATCGACGCTGCGCCCTGGACGTCGATCGGGCTGATGGATCTCAAGTGGGACAAGTTTCTGAAATATCGTCTCGATCCGGCGTTCTACAACACCGATATCGGCGTGATCGTGAACAAGGACACGTGGGACAACCTTTCCGACGCGTCGAAGAAACTTCTGCAGGACAGCGTGATCGAGTGGGAGAAGAAGTCCTTCGAAGCCCGCCAGGCCGACGTCAAGTCCGACGCCGAGGAGCTCAAGAAACGCGGCATGGAGTTCGTCTCGCACAACGAGGCCGGTTCCGCGAAATATCTCAAGACCTCCGTCGACGCGGTCCTCGCCCGGCTGAAGGACCGTCTTGAGAAGAAGGGCGGTATGGAGAACTACGACAAGCTGATCGAGCTCTACGGTCTGAACTGAGGACGTAACACCGAGGGCGGCTGCCAGGGGAGGGGAGAATGGTGCGCGTCGTCGACCGGATCTGTGACGTGCTCGCGGTTCTCGCGGGCATCTATCTGGTCGGCATCATGATGGGCATCATATTCCAGGTGGCCGCCCGTTCCTTCGGTTTCTCCGGTTCGACCCATGTCTTCACCTTCATCGAGTTCGGACTGCTTTACATCGTCATGGCGGGGTCGCCCTGGCTCGTGCGCCAGAAGGGGCATGTCTTCATCGAATTGCTCACGGCGGCACTGCCGGCAAATGTGACGGCGCCGTTCTCGCGCTTCGTCTCCGCATTGTGCGTGCTCCTGTGCCTGCTGCTGGTCTGGTACACAGGCGAGGCGACGTGGAAGTCCTACCTGAAGGGCGACGCGGACATGCGCTCGATCGACATGCCGCGCTGGCTCCTGCTGATCAGCATGCCGATCTGCTTTTCGCTCATGGCGATCCAGTTCTCGCGCTTCGTGTTCGGTGAAGACACGCTGCACAAGGGGGAGGCAGGCGTGCATGAGTGACGATATCGGGGGACGGGGACGGGGCCGAGGCCCCGGTCGCGGGTAGCCGGCATGGAATGGTACACCGCACTCGCGTTCCTGCTCGGAACGGTGCTGTTTTTCATGGCGCTGGGATTTCCGGTCGCGCTGGCCTTTCTGGCCGCCAACGTCTTCGGCGCGGTCTATTTCATGGGCGGAAGCGGGGACCTGGCCACCCAGATGTCGCGCGGCATTTCGCAGCTCGCACGCAACGCGATTCCCACGGTCTCGACCTTCAATCTGGTTCCCGTGCCGATGTTCCTGCTCATGGGGGAACTGTTCTTCCATACCCGGCTCGCCAACCGCATGTTCGGTGCGATCGAACGCCTCATGGGCAGCGTGCCGGGCCGGCTGTCCTACGTGACGGTCGCGGGCGGCACGGCATTCGCCACGCTTTCGGGGTCGTCCATGGGCAGCACGGCGCTGCTCGGCACGCTCATGGTGCCGGACATGACGGGGCGCGGCTACAAGAAGCACATGGTGATCGGTCCGATCCTCGGGACGGGCGGCCTCGCCATGCTGATTCCGCCGTCGGCGCTCGCCGTCCTGCTCGCGACGCTGGCCAATCTCGACGTGGGCGGCCTGCTGATCGCCGGTGCCGGCCCCGGCCTCCTCCTGGCGTCGTTCTACGTCGTCCTGATCTATATCCAGTGCCGGCTCGACCCGAGTGCCGCGCCCACCTACGACGTGGTCAGCAGCAGCCTGGGCGAAAAGGCCTGGCTCTTCATCCGCGATGTGCTGCCCATGCTCGCCATCGTCGTCGGTGTGATCATGCTGATGCTGTTCGGATGGGCGACGCCGTCGGAGTCCGCCGCGTTCGGCTGTCTCGGCGTGCTCGTGGCGGCCGCGCTCTACGGCTCGCTCGACTGGCAGAGCATCGTCAATTCGGTCACCGGCGCCCTCAGGGTCACGGTGATGGCGTTCCTCATCATATTCGGCTCGGCCACCTTCTCAGCGCTGCTTGCCTTTTCCGGCGCGAGTTCGGGGCTCATCAACTGGGCGACCGGGTTCGACTTCGCGCCCATCACCATGTTGCTGGTGATGTTCGGCATCCTGCTGGTGCTCGGCATGTTCATGGACCAGCTTTCCATGATGCTGCTGACCGTGCCGATCTTCTTTCCGCTCGCCCAGACCCTCGGGTTCGACCTGATCTGGTTCGGCGTCATCATCCTGCTGGCGCTCGAGATCAGTTTCACCACGCCGCCCTTCGGATTGCTGCTCTTCGTGATGAAAGGCGTTTCCCCGCCGGGCACCACCATGCGCGAAATCTACATCGCGGCGATCCCCTTCATGGCCTGCGCCATGCTCGTGGTTGCCTTGCTGATCGTGTTCCCGCAAATTGCGCTCTTCCTGCCGGGCCTCGGAAACTGACAGCGCCCGGCAGCCAACCGGAGGAGACAGGGATGCAGGACTACGGCCGGATCGAGGGTGCGGCGCGCGAGGGGCTTGCCGGAATTTTCGGCGATCGGCTGAGCTTCGCACAGGCCGTGCGCGAACAGCACGGGCGCGACGAATCCTATCATCCCGCCGTGCCCCCTGACGCGGTCGCCTTCGTGCAGAACCACGACGAGGTCGTCGCCGCGGTGAAGCTGTGTGCGGAGCATCGCATTCCCGTCATCCCGTTCGGCGCCGGCACCTCGCTCGAGGGTCATATCTCCGCCGTCCACGGAGGGCTGAGCCTCGATTTCGGCCAGATGAACGCGATCCTCGAGGTCAACGCCGAGGACATGGACGCGACGGTGGAACCGGGTGTCAGGCGCCGCCAGCTCAACGAATTCCTGCGCGATACGGGCCTGTTCTTTTCCGTCGATCCGGGCGCGGATGCCTCGATCGGCGGCATGGCGGGCACGCGGGCGTCGGGAACCAACGCCGTGCGCTACGGGACCATGCGCGAGGTGGTCATGGGCATGACGGTGGTGCTCGCCGACGGCCGGGTGATCGAGACCGGCGGGCGCAGCCGAAAGTCGGCGGCGGGGTACGACCTCACCCGGCTCTTCGTCGGCTCGGAAGGAACGCTGGGCGTCACCACGAAGCTGACCGTGCGGCTTTTTCCCCAGCCGGAACAGATCCTGTCCGCGGTCGTGACGTTCGACGACATGCCGTCTGCCGTCGACGCCGTCATCCAGACCATGCAGCTCGGTGCGGGTGTCGCGCGCATCGAGTTCGTCGACGAAATCCAGGTCGACGCCATCAACCGCTATTCGAAGCTCAATCTCGCGGTCAAGCCGACGCTGTTTCTCGAGTTTCACGGCTCGGAGGCCGGCGCGCGGGAGCAGAGCGAGATGGTGGCCGAGATCTGCCGCGACCACGGATCGGGCGAGTTCGAGTGGGCGACCCAGGTCGAGGATCGCAATCGCCTGTGGCGGGCCCGCCACGATGCGGCCTATGCGGCGTTCAACTACCGTCCGGGCAGCCGCGCCGTGGTGACCGATATCTGCGTGCCGATCTCGAGACTGGGCGAATGCGTCGTGGAGGCGCGGCGTCTCATCGACGAATCCCCGCTCATCGGCATGAACGTCGGCCACGTGGGGGACGGCAATTTCCACTCCGCCCTGCTTGTCGACCCGGGGAATCCCGAGGAGATCAAGCACGCCAAGGTGGTGAGCGACCGGCTCGTGGAACTGGCGCTTTCCATGGGCGGTACGTGCACCGGCGAACACGGCATAGGGCTTGGCAAGCGCGAGTTCCTGGCGGAGGAAGCCGGCGAGGGCGTTGAGGTCATGCGCACGATCAAACACGCGCTCGACCCGCAGAACATCATGAACCCGGGCAAGATCATCCAGTGACATCCCGGCCCGCGATCCGTGACGCGGGCTCGCCGGGCGTGACTGGATCCTGACTTTCGTCAGGAATTCGGGGGCGGAAGCGTATTCGTGCCGGGCGGGCTCGTCCGTGCGGGGGATCTCCGGCCCGGGCACGATTCGACACCTGCCGAATTGTTGGCAGGCATTCCCATAACATTGCCTCCGAGTTACCGACGGGTATTCCCATGGCATCGCCCCCCGAAACACCGGCGGGCATTCCCACCATATTGCCTCCCGAATTGCCGGCGCGAAGCCGGCATCCAGAGGCCGGGTACACGACCAGGCAGGCGCTCGATCCGCACCACGTCATGGGCACGGGCAAGATCATCCAGTGAGATTCCGGGTCGCGGTCCGTGACGCGGGCCCGCCGGGCGTGGCTGGATCCTGACTTTCGTCAGGAATTCGGGGTGCGGAAGCGCGTTCGTGCCGGGCCAGCTCGTCCGTGCGCCGGAACTCCGGCGTGGGCGCGTTGCAACACCTCCCGAGTCGCCGGCAGGCATCCCCATGGCATCGCCCCCCGAAACACCGGCAGGCATCCCCATGACATCGCCCCCGATTTACCGACGGGCATTCCCACCATATCGCCTCCCGAATTGCCGGCGTGAAGCCGGCATCCAGAGTCCGGGGACACGACCAGGCAGGCGTGCGATCCGCACCACGTCATGGGCGCGGGCGGGATCACCCAGTGACATCCCGACCCGAGGTCGGTGCCGCAGGCTCGCCGGTCGTGGCTGGATCCTGACTTTCGTCAGGAATTCGGGGGCGGAACCGCATTCGTGCCGGGCCGGCCCGTCAGCGTGTCGGATCTCCGGCGTGGGCGCGATTCGACACCTCCTAACTCCTGGCAGGCGTTCCCACAACATCGCCCCCCGAGTTACCGGCAGGCATTCTCACCATATCGCCTCCCGAATTGCCGGCGTGAATCAGGCATCCAGAAGCTGGGTACACGACCAGGCAGGCGTGCGATCCGCACCACGTCATGAACCCGGGCAAGATCATCCAGTGACATCCCGGCCCGCGGTCCGTGACGCAGGCTCGCCGGGCGTGGCTGGATCCTGACTTTCGTCAGGAATTCGGGGGGCGGAACCGCATTCGTGCCGGGCCGGCCCGGCAGCGTGTCGGATCGCCGGCGCGGGCGCGTTGCAACACCTTCCGAGTCGCCGGCAGGCATCCCCATGGCATCGCCCCCCGAAACACCGGCAGGCATTCCCATGACTTCGCCCCCGAATTACCGGCAGGCATTCCCACCATATCGCCTCCCGAATTGCCGGCGTAAAGCCGGCATCCAGAGGCTGGGTGCTGTGGTGAGCGGTGCCCGGGGCCGGGCGGTGCGGTCTAGCCGTGCATGGTGAGGCCGCCGGAGATGCTGACGGTCTGGCCGGTGATGAAGTTGGCGTCGGAACTGGCGAGAAAGGCGACGAGGCCCGGATAGTCGTCGGGCTGGCCGAGGCGGCGCATGGGGATGGCGCGTTCGAGGCCCGCGACGAGCTTTCGTCCGGCCTCGTCATCGCCGGCGAAGCTGGCGAAGAGTGGCGTGTCGGTGGGGCCGGGGCAGATGACGTTGATCTGGATGTTGGCGCGGGCGAGTTCGCGCGCGAGCGTGCGCGTGAGCGAGACGATTCCGCCCTTGCAGGCGCTGTAGACCGCCTCGCCGGACGAGCCGGCCCGGGCGGCGTCGGACGCGATGTTGACGACCTTGCCGCGGCCGCGTTCCACCATGTGCGGGAGGACGAGGTGATGCAGGTTGAGTGGGCCGTACAGGTTGATGTCGACAATTTTCCGCCACAGCGCGGGATCGGTCTTGAGAAACGGCATGGCCAAGTCCCAGCCGGCATTGTTGACGAGGATGTCGATGCCGCCGGTTTCGGCCTCGCTGGCGGCGACCGCGTCCGCGACGGCGTCATGGTCGCTGATGTCGACCTTGCGCCCGGCCGCCCGGCCGCCGTTTTCAGCGATCATCCGCGCCGTCTCTGCGGCGCCGTCTTCGTCGATGTCGTAGATCTCGACACGGACGCCTTCCTCCGCCAGCCGCAGGCATATGGCCCGCCCGATGCCGCTGGCGCCGCCCGTGACGATGGCGCTCCTGCCCTTGAGTCCCCGCATGCCTGTGCTCCCCCCGACCCGCGCCGGCTATTCGAAGTTGTCGTATTCGACCGGTCCGTTGCGAATGAGATTGCGCAAGGTCTCGAAGATACCGCGCAGGTCGTCGACCGAAGCGGGGCTCGAGAAGCCGAAGCGCACATTATGGTGGGCCGACCCTTCGCGGTCGACGCGGAATTCGTCGGAGCCGTCGATCATGATGTTGCGCTGCATGGAGGCGCTCCGGAACGTTCCGGGCAGCCAGGGTTCGGGAAGCGTCATCCACAGGAACGAACAGTTGGGATGTGAGCTGAAGGCAAGGCCGTCGAACACCTGCCGCGCCGCCGCCTCGCGCCGGGCCACTTCCGCCAGGACGGTCTTGCGGATGGCGTCGGCCTGTCCGGTCAGCACAAGCTGGGCGGCAAGCTCGGCCAGCAGGAAGGGCATGCCGCCCGTCATCATCTTGTGCGCCATGAACACCCGGTTCGTGGTGCCCGGCGGGCAGGCTACCCAGCCGCCGCGAATGCCGGCGCTGACCACCTTGGACAGCCCGCCGAGATGAAAGGTCAGCTCAGGCGCGAGCTCAGCTATGTTCGGCGGTCCGTCGTCCATGGCGCAGCCGTAGATGTTGTCCTCGATCAGCCAGACATTGTACCGGTGGGCGATATCGACGATGCGACGCCGGCGGTCTTCCGACATGATTGCAAGGGTCGGATTGTGAAGCGTGGGGATCGTGAAAAACGCCTTGGGGTGCTGTTGCGCGCAGACCCGCTCGAATGCGTCGGGGTCGAGGCCCTCGTCGTCCATGCCGACGGATACCGGCCGCCGCCCGCACAGCGTGATGCTGCGGGAGATCGAGTTGTAGGTCAGCTCCTCGAAGGCGACGCGGTCGCCGGTGGCGGTGATGGCGTTGATGACGGCGACCGCGGCGGCGTGGACCCCGAGCGCGGGGATGATGTTTTCCGGCTCCGGCGTCCAGTCGCGGGTCGACATCCACCGGGCGCCGGCATTGCGCCAGGCCGAGCGAATCTGTCGCCTGGTGTAGTCCGTCACGTCAAGCGGGTTGTTGCCAAGTATCTCGTTGACGAGCTGGCGGATGATTTCGGCCTGGCCGACTTCAATCGCCGAACTCGTGTCCAGCCGGATCCGGTCGTCGGGGCCGCGGTCGATCATGAACCGCACCGAGCGCAGGGGCTCGGCATGGCTGTCCGACTCGATGCGTTCGTCCTGGCGCGTGTCGAGAACATAGGTGCCGCGTCCGACCTCGCCTGAGACGAGTCCGCGCTGGCGGGCGAGGGCATAGGCCCGCCCGACCGTTCCGATCGTCACGCCAAGCCTGTATGCGAGATCGCGCTGCGGGGGGAGTTTGTCGCCCGGCTGGAGGCGCCTGTGCTGGACGTCGGTTTCGAGGGCGTCGGCGATGGCGATGTATCGCGGGACCGAATCGCGGGAAAGTTCGGGCATCCAATTTGTCATGGTGACAATAATATCATTGCATGCGTCCAATCGTCAATGCATAAGGGCGTGGCTAGATCAATTGGTACAATCATTGAGAAAAGGAGCAAGACAATGAATACCGTCAAGCATCATGTTCCTCTGCTTTCCGGCGCGCCGGGCGCGAATCCGGGAAAAATCTCGAAAATTGTATCGATTGTAACCCTTGTAAGTGCGCTTTGGTCGTTTTTCTGCGCCGTCAGGTCCAAACAGCGCGGCCGCCGCGCCTTGCGCAACATGTCGGACCAGCAGCTCTACGACATTGGCATCTCGCGCGTGGAAGCGGACGTCGAGGCTGCAAGGCGCTTCTGGGAATAGAATCCTTTCGAAAGTTCCGGACCTCCCTCCCCGGGACGGCCCGCCGGTGTTTCACCGGCGGGCTTTTTGCTGTCGGACCGGCCGCGCCGCCTGTCGTCATGACCTGCATTCGTGATATGCCCGCCCGACGTCCGGTGTCGCAGACCGATTCGCAACCAAGGAGAAAGGACCCCCATGGCGAACCTGAGGCGCAAGCTCCAGTCCCGCAAGTTCGTGGTCACCGCGGAAATCACGCCGCCGGTCTCGGCCAGTGCGGGCGATCTTCTCGAGCGCGCCTTGCCGCTGAAAGGGGTCGTGGACGCCGTCAACGTCACCGACGCGCCCAGTGCGCGCGCAACGATGGGCAGTCTTGCATCCGCCGCGATCCTCGCCGCGAACCAGATCGAACCGGTGCTCCAGTTCACCTGCCGCGACCGTAACCGGATCGCGCTGGCGGGCGATCTTCTGGGCGCCTCCGCGGTCGGCGTTCGCAACATTCTGGTGCTGCACGGTGACGATCCAAGGAACGGGGACATGCCCGACGCCACGCCGGTCTACGATCTCGATTCGCGCGGCATCATGAGCATGGCCCGGCAGATGCGCGACGAAAGCAGCCTTCCGTCGGGCCGCGAGATCGTGACGCGGCCCGATTTCTTCATCGGATGCGCCGACGCGCCGTTCGACCCGCCGGGCGACTGGGAACCGACCGGGCTTGCCGGCAAGATCGAGGCCGGCGCCCAGTTCGCGCAGACCCAGTTCTGTTTCGACCTCGAGATCGCGCGCCGCTATTTCGCGCGACTGGTCGATTTCGGCGTCACCGAACGGCTCGACTTCATCGTCGGGGTCGGACCGCTGCTTTCACTGAGGCAAGCCAGGTTCATGGACGAGAAGCTGTTCGGCGTTTCGGTTCCCGACGCGATCATGGCCCGCATGGAGGGCGCGGACGACGAGAAGGCGGAAGGCCAGGCGATCTGTGCGGAACTGATCGCGGGGCTCGGTGAAATCGAAGGGGTGGCGGGCGTGCACATCATGGCGCCCATGCAGCCGGCCGAGGCCATCGCGGAAACGGTGGCCCTCAGCGGGATCGCCTGACCGGTCGACCGGTCCCGCGGACGGTCAGGCCTGCCCCGCGCTGGCGGATTTCGATGCCCTGCGTTCGGCCAGGATGCGTGTTTCCTCGATGATCTCGCCGACGAGGTGCTCGCGGCGATAGGCCATGACGTGAATGCCGGCGACGCCCTCGATTTCCCGGATCCGCTCAATGAGGTCGATGCACAGTTTCTTGCCTTCCACGCTCGGCTTTTCGGCGCGTTCCATGCGGTCGATGATGGCGTCGGGAATGTGAATGCCGGGCACGTTGGAGCGCATCCACCGCGCGGCCTTCGCGGAGGCGAGCGGGCCGACGCCTGCGAGAATGTAGACCTTCTCGTGCAGGCCCCGGTCGCAGACCCGTTTCATGAACTCGCGGAACGTGTCGATGTTGTAGATGTAGTTCGTCTGGATGAAGTCGGCGCCCGCCTCGACCTTTTTCTCCAACCGTGATGCGCGCCACTGGAGCGGCGGAATGCAGGGGTTCTCCGCAGCCCCGAGGAAGATCCGCGGCGGTGTCGTCAGTTTCCTGCCCGAGAGGAAGGTGCTCTCGTCGCGCATGGTCTTGAGGGCGCGCAACAGCGACAGGGAATCGAAATCGAACACCGGCTTGGCGCCGGGCTGGTCGCCGACGGCGACGCCGTCGCCGGTCAGGCAGAGGACGTTGCCCACGCCCATGGATGCCGCCCCCAGGACGTCGCCCTGCACGGCGATGCGGTTCCGGTCGCGGCAGGAGATCTGCAGCACGGTCCCGACCCCGTAACGAGACAGGATCGAGCAGATGCCCATGGAGGACATGTGGCAGTTGGCGCCGGACGCGTCGGTCGCGTTGATGGCGTCGGTCACGGCGGTGAGCGGTTCGGCCGCGGTGAGGACGTCGCGCGGGTCGGCGGAGTCCGGCGGATTGAGTTCCGCGGTGACGGCAAACCAGCCCTTGCGAAGGGTGCGCTCCAGCATGGACGCCGACTTGTGCCCCTCGGGCGGCGTCGGCAGCGGCATGGCGATGGGATCGTAGGGTTCGGGATCGTGGAATGCGTCGCTCATGACCTGTCGCTCCCGGGCTCGGTGGTCGTGCTGTCCTCCTCGTGGAACTTCGGCGACCGCTCGCCGACGCTGTGATCTGCCATGGCGGCCGCCGGTTCCGCGGCGAGCGGGGCCGCTGTCGGTTCATATTTGCGGGCCCGGGAGAATGCGCGCGCAAGCGCGAAACGCGACTTCTCCTCCGACTGCTTCATGATGCGACGCTCGGCGGCCTTCTCGCGGGCCACGCGCAGCCAGCTCGACGATCCCTCGATGGAGCGGTCCACCGGGGGCTGTACGACGGCGATGCGCTCAAGACCGTCGTCGATGCGTTCCGCGCCCGACCAGGCCTCGACCCAGACGCATCGCATCCACGGCTTTACCTCGCAGTTGCCGTTTTCGCGCACGCCGCCGCAGGGGCCGTTGCGAAGGTTCTTGGGACAGTTCATGGGGCACGACATGCCCGTCGACGACAGCACGCACTGCCCGCACATCTTGCAGTCGAAGAGCAGCCCCTTGATCGTGCCCTCGGCGGCGGCGACCGGTCGTTCCATGCGCTCGTAACCGATCTTCCGGAAGACCGGATCCAGCGCGACCATGGTGCGTTCGAAGACCTGATAGAACTTCTGGAATCCGCCGGCATGACGGACCGCGAACAGACGTATGGAATACATCGGCCTTTCCCTTCCGGTGAAAGGGGCGCCCGCACTCCCACCGGGCTCCCGATGGCTCTCTTCTGCGGCATGTGCGGATCGTCGTGATGCACACAAGCGACATTCGATGATACACGCACGGCGCAATGACGTCTTGCCGGCGTCCGGCGCCCGGGCCGGTCAGTCGAACGGCAGGCCGGTATAGTTCTCCGAAAGGGAGGCCTGGGCGGTGCGCGATCCGGCGAGGTAGTCGAGCTCCGCGCGCTGGATCTGGCGGTCGAAGCGGTCCGCGTCGTCGAAATTGTGCAGGCGCGATGTCATCCACCAGGAGAACCGCTGGGCCTTCCACACCCGCGCGAGACAGGTCCGCGAGTAGCTGTCGATCAGATCGGTCTCGCCATTCGCGTAGTAGCGTGCGAGGGCCCGGTGCAGGACGCGGATATCCGCGGCGGCGAGGTTGAGGCCCTTGGCCCCCGTCGGCGGCACGATGTGGGCGGCGTCTCCGGCGAGGAACAGGCGGCCATGGCGCATGGGCTCGCACACGAAGCTGCGCATCGGCGTGACGCTCTTCTCGAGCGAGGGGCCGGTTTCCAGCGAGGGCGCGGACGCGCCGCCGAGACGCGTCTGCAGTTCCTCCCATATGCGGTCGTCCGGCCATTCGTCGAGGTTCTCGTCGGGCCTGCACTGGATGTAGAGCCGGCTGACGGACAGCGAACGCATGCTGTAGAGCGCGAAGCCGTGCTGGTGATAGGCGTAGGTGACGACATCCGACACCGGGCGTGTCTCGGCAAGGATGCCGAGCCAGGCGAACGGGTAGACCTTTTCGTAGACCTTGAGGACGTCGGCAGGGATGCTCCGCCTGCTGACGCCGTGAAACCCGTCGCATCCGGCGACGAAGTCGCAGGCGATCTCGCGTGTTTCGCCATCCTTGCGGTACGTCACGCGCGCGCGGTCACCCTCCAGATCGTGTAGTTGCACGTCTTCGGCCTCGAATACGATGTGGGCTCCGGCCGCCTCGCGCAGGCGATACAGGTCCTTGGTGATTTCGGTCTGGCCATAGACCGTCACCGACTTGCCGATGAGGTCCTGCATGTCGATGCGGAGGGGACGGCCTTCTATGACGATGTCGATGCCTTCGTGCACGAGGCCGTTCCTGCGCATGTTGTCGCCGGCGCCGGCCTCGTCGAGGAGGTCGACCGTTCCCTGTTCGAGAACGCCCGCGCGAATGCGGCCCTCGACATATTCCCTGGACCGGCGTTCGAGCAGGATCGACCCTATCCCCTCGCGGTCGAGCAGTTGCGATAGCAACAGGCCGGACGGGCCTCCGCCTATGATGACCACTTTCGTCGATTCCAAGACCAGACCTCCCTGCCGGTGTTCGCGTCGAGCCTAACCCGATCGCGCTTCGAGGAAAAGGAGTTGCGATCGCAACCCGTTATACGATGGCGAGCGTTTCCGGATCACAGCGGCGACCGGATGGAGAGGAAAAAGAGTGGGGTTCAGGCGTTTTCGCGGCCGGCGTCGATCTTGCGCAGCGCCGTCTTGAGAACCTTGCCGTAGTTGTTCTTGGGCAGGCGGTCGATGAAACGGTAGTCCTTCGGCCGCTTGAAGCGCGCGATCGAGGACAGGCAGAGCGCGTCGAGTTCTCCGGGCAGGGCATCCGTCCCGGCCTGCGACACCACGTAGGCGACGACGACTTCGCCCCATTCCGGGTCGGGCCGTCCGATCACGGAAACCTCTTCCACGTCCGCGTGGCGCAGGATTACCTCCTCGACCTCGCGGGGGTAGACGTTGGAGCCGCCGGAGATGATGACGTCCTTGGACCTGTCGGTCAGGGTCAGGAAACCGTCCTCGTCGAACCGGCCGACATCGCCGGTATGGAGCCAGCCGTCGCGGATCGCCTCGGACGTGGCTTGGGGGTTTGCCCAGTACCCCTTCATCACGACGTCGCCGCGCACCGCGATCTCGCCCGGTTCGCCCGGCGGGCAGGGCGCGCCGTCCTCGCCGAAGACGCAGACGTCGACGCAGGACTGGGCGACGCCGACGGATCCCAGCCGCTCGCGCCAGCGGGGGTGGCCGCGGTCGGCGTGAAACGCCCTCGACAGGTGCGTGATGGTCATCGGGCTTTCGCCCTGGCCGTAGAGCTGCACCAGCCTGTCGCCGAACCGGTCGAGCGCGGCGATGCAGTCCTCGACATACATCGGGGCCCCGCCATAGGCGATGGTCTTCAGTCCGGCTGCCGGCGCGTCCGGGCATGAGACGGTCAGCCGGCGGACCATCGTTGGGGCACAGAACATCGTCAGTCCCTGCCACGCGGCGAACAGCGAATAGATCTCGTCGCTGTCGAAGCCGCCGGACACCGGCACCACGTTCACCGCGCCCGCCGCGACATGGGGCAGCATGTAGCATCCCGAGCCGTGGCTCATCGGTGCGGCATGGAGAATTCCGTCGCCCGGGGCGATACTGTCAATGTCGAGGAAATAGTTGAGGCTCATGTTGAGCAGGTTGCGGTGGCTCAGCATCGCGCCCTTGGGCATGCCGGTCGTGCCGGACGTGTAGAACAACCAGGCAAGGTCGTCGGGTGCGGTCTGTGCGACCGCGACGGCGTCGGCGTCGAGCAGGCGATGCCATTCGGCCGAACCCAGGACGATGACGCGAAGATCAGGCGACGGCGCCGACGTCGCGATCGTGTCCGCAAAGTCGTCGGAAACGAAGACCGCGCGGGCGCCGGCGTTCTCGAGAATATAGGCGAATTCGGACCCATGCAGCTTGGCGTTCACGGGCACGGCGGCGAGACCGGCGTGCCAGGCGGCGAACAGGGCGGTGACGTATTCCGTCCGGTTCTGCGATGCGATGGCCACGCGGTCGCCCGGTGAAAGGCCCAGCCCGTTGCGCAACGCGCCCGCGAGGCGGGCCACGTCCCTGGCCAGGCCTGCATAATCGGTCACGACCGTGTCGCCGACACCGAGCGCGGGCCTGTCGGCATACGCCTTGCCGGCGCGCGCGATCCAGCTTGCAAGATTCATCGGAAGCCCCTTTCGAACCGCGGCAATCGGGCCCTAACCGGCTTTCGTTGTCAATGACCGGACGGCGCAAAAGCAAAACCCCGCCGCGGCCGTTGGACGGCTGCCGCGGCGGGGTCTCCCGGTCGCGTGTCCGCGCCCGTCCCGTCTGTCTTGTTGGCTCGCGCGTCAGTGCGCGCGCAGGACCTTGCCGATGCGCTCCAGGGCCCAGTCGACCTGGTCGCGGGTGATGACCAGCGGAGGCGCGAAGCGGATCGTGTCGACGTGGGTCTCCTTGCACAGGAGCCCTTCGCCGCGGAGGGCCTCGCAATACGGGCGGGCGCCGCCGACGTCCTGGTTGAATTCCATGGCGATCATCAGGCCCCGGCCGCGGACTTCACGCACCGCGTTGCTGCGCAGGTTCGCGAGCTCAGCCAGGAAGTAGTCACCCTGTTTCTTCGCGTTCTCGATCATGCCTTCGTCGACGAGAACCTTGAGGGCGGCGCGGGCGACGGCGCAGGCCAGCGGATTGCCGCCGAACGTGCTGCCGTGTTCGCCGGGCTTGAGAAGGCCGAGGACCTCGCTGTTCGAAAGAACGGCGGAGACGGGGTAGAAGCCGCCGGAAAGCGCCTTGCCGACGAGGGTCAGGTCGGCCTCGATGCCTTCGTGCTGTTCTGCCAGAAGCGCGCCGGTGCGGCCGAGACCCGTCTGGATCTCGTCGAGGATGAGCATGACATTGTGGCGCGTGCAGATTTCACGCACCGCCCTGAGGTAACCCTCGGGCGGGATGATCACGCCGGCTTCGCCCTGGATCGGTTCGACGAGAAACCCGACCGTGTTCGGCGTGATGGCCTCTTCCAGCGCGGCCGCGTCGCCATAGGGCACGACCTTGAAACCCGGGACGAACGGGCCGAACCCCTTCTGGGCCGTGCCGTCGGTGGAGAAGCTCACCACGGCGATGGTGCGGCCGTGGAAGTTTTCCGAGCAGACGATGATCTCGGCCCTGTCGGCCGGAACGCCCTTGGCTTCGTAGCCCCACTTGCGGACAACCTTGATCGCGCTTTCGACGGCTTCGGCGCCGCTGTTCATCGGCAGCACCTTGTGGGAGTTCGTGAGTTCGCAGATCTCCTTGTAGAAGGGCGCCAGCTGGTCGTTGTGGAAGGCGCGCGACGTCAGCGTCAGCTTGCGCGCCTGTTCGATCATGGCTTGCAGGATGCGCGGGTGGCAGTGTCCCTGGTTCACCGCCGAGTAGGCGGAAAGGCAGTCGAGGTAGCGATTGCCGTCGGTGTCCCAGACCCAAACGCCTTCGCCGCGTTCGATGACGACGTCGAGGGGCTTGTAGTTGTGGGCGCCGAGTTCGGCTTCGATGTCGAGATAGTCCTTGGTGTCGAGTGTCATGGTCGGGTCTCCGTTCAGTTCGGGGATAGGGGTCAGGCGGCGGTCCTGCGGGAAATGATCTGTTTGCCGAGCGCGCTGCCGGCGAGGTCGACGAGCAGGTCCGCACTCTTGTTCGCGTCATCGAGGCAGGGATTGAGTTCGACGAGATCGAGCGAGCCCAGCAGCCCGGAGTCGTGGATCATCTCCATGCAGAGATGGGCTTCACGGTAGGTCGCCCCGCCGGGGACGGGTGTGCCCACGCCGGGCGCGATGGAGGGATCGAGCACGTCGACGTCGAAGCTGACGTGGAGATGCCCGCCGGTGGCCGCCACGTTTGCCAGGACCTCGCGCATGACCGCGGTCATGCCGCGTTCGTCGATGACCTTCATGTCATAGACATTGGCGCCGCTTTCCACCACGCGCGCCTTCTCGACCGGGTCGACCGACCTGATGCCGACAAGATGGACGTTTTCCGGCGCGACGGCGGCGATGCCGCGTCCCAGTGGCGCCAGTGCGGGCTCGTCGAGGTGGCCGCAGAGCGTCGCCAGCGGCATGCCGTGAATGTTGCCCGACGGCGACGTCTCGGGCGTGTTGAAGTCCGCGTGGGCGTCGATCCACAGGACCGAAAGGGGAATGGAACGCGACCGGCAGACCTTGGCGATGCCGCCGACGGAGCCTATGGACAGGCTGTGGTCGCCGCCGAGGATGACCGGACGATTGCCGTTTTCGAGAGACGCGGCGACGCGGTCGCAGATGGCCGCGGTCCATGCGGCGACCTCCGCCAGGTGGCGATAGCCGTCCGTAGGTGGTGTGTCGGGACTGCGCGGGCCGGAAATGTCGCCACCGTCGGAGACGCCGTGTCCGAGAGTGCGGAACGCATTCTCGATGCCGGCCACGCGAAGGGCCTCGGGTCCGAGGCAGACACCCCGGCGGCCGGCGCCCGCATCCATGGGGACACCGATCAGTTCAAGCGGACGGCGTGTGCCCTGAGACGTAGCCGCATAATCTGCTGCAGAAATGTGTTTGTTTTCGAAACCCATCGGAAACTCCATTTCCCTGAAAACAGTGAATTTTCGCAATGGTGCATCAAAACACGAAAAATGTGCTGGCGAAGTTGGCTGCAATTGCAGCAGAAAATGCTGTATGTATCGGTCGGCGAGGCAGAAAGTGCCGGGGGCCCATTTTCGGGGGCCGTCACCGCCGAAACCGGGAGTGAAAGACATGGCCACCGCAACGCCGGGCACGCTCGATCGTATCGATCTCAGGATCCTCTCCGCGCTGCAGCGCAACGCGCGGATCACCAACCAGGCACTGTCCGCCGAGGTCGGGCTGTCCCCGAGCCCGTGCCTCAACCGGGTCCGCCGCCTGGAGACCCTCGGCTACATCACTGGCTATCTCGGCCTGATCGACATCAGCCTGCTCGCGCGCACCATAACGGTGATCGCCACCGTGACTCTGTCCGATCACGCGCAGGAGGATTTCGACGCGTTCGAACGCGAGATCGCCGACGTGCCCAATCTCATCGGCTGCGACAAGGTGAGCGGGGGGTTCGACTACATCATGAGGTTCATCTGTCCGGACATCGCGACCTACGAGCGGATCACCGACGACATCGTGCGCCGCGGTCCCGCCGGGCTGCGGATCAACAGCCATGTCGTGTTGAGGACGTCGAAGACCTTTTCCGGATACCCCATTGATCACCTTGTCACAAACGACCTTTAGGCTACACTGCATGTACGGCCGTTACGTTTTCGGATGAGCGGGGCCTCGGGGACGCCTCGCGCCGCGCGCCGCACTCGGGAAGAGTGAAGCATAAGAAAACCGACCGCGTGCCGGACCAAGGATTGCTCAATGCCAGGGAGTACAAGATGAGCAGATTGAATGACCTCAAGTCCAAACTGAAAAGCGGTTCGATCGACCGCCGCCAGTTCATGCAGGGCGCCCTCGCCATGGGTGTCACGACGGCAGCAGCCAGCACCATGTTCGCCGATATCGCGAAAGCGGCGCCCAAGAAGGGTGGGCACTATATCCAGGCGCTGACCGGCGGCGGAACGGGCGACGTTCTCGACCCGGCCCAGACGCTGGACTCCTACATGATCAACGTCAGCTCCGGGCAGCTGCGCAACAACCTGACCGAAGTCGGCCCGGACGGACAGCTCCGGCCGGAACTCGCGGAGAGCTGGGACGCGTCCGACGACGCCGTGACCTGGACCTTCAAGCTGCGCAAGGGTGTCGAGTTCCACAACGGCAAGACCCTCGACGCGGACGACGTGGTCGCTTCGCTGAACCATCACCGCGGCGAAGACACGAAATCGGCCGCCAAGGGCATCGTGAAGCCGATCAAGGAGGTCAAGGCCGACGGCAAAGACACCGTCGTCGTCACGCTCGAAGGCGGCAATGCCGACTTCCCGTTTCTCGTCAGCGACTATCACCTGACCATCTGCCCCGCCAAGGACGACGGTTCCATGGATTGGGAATCGGGTGTCGGCACGGGCGGCTACAAGCTCAAGACTTTCGACCCCGGCGTGCGTACGGACGTGGAGCGTAATCCGAACTACTGGAAGGAGAACGCGGCTTATTTCGACTCCGTCGAAAACCTGTTCATCGCCGATGCCACCGCACGGACCAACGCGTTGCGGTCCGGTGAAATCCACTCCATGTCGAACCTCGACCTGAAGACGGTGCACCTGCTCAAGCGCGACGACTCGCTGGTGGTCTTCCCGACCAGCGGCAACAAGCACGCCACGCTGCCGATGCTCACGAACACCAAGCCGTTCGACAACAACGATGTGCGGCTGGCGCTGAAATACGCGATCAACCGCGAAGAGTGGCTCGAGAAGATCATCAAGGGCCTCGGTGAACTCGGCAATGACAGCCCGGTCGGCCCGGCGAACGTCTACCGCGCCACGGCGGAAGAGCTGCCGCAGCGTCCCTACGATCCGGAAAAGGCCAAGTTCCATCTCAAGAAGGCGGGGGTCGACGGCAAGTTCGACCTCCACATTTCGGACACGGCCTTCGAAGGCGCGGTCGATGCCGCCCAGCTTTATGCGGAATCCGCCAAGGCTGCCGGCATCGAAATCAACGTCATCCGCGAACCGAACGACGGCTACTGGTCCAACGTCTGGCTCAAGAAGTCGTGGTGCGGAAGCTACTGGGGCGGCCGTCCGACGGAAGACTGGGTCTTCTCGCAGATCTACTCCTCGGGTGCCGACTGGAACGAGTCGAAGTGGGAGAACGAGCGGTTCAACAAGCTGCTGGTCGAAGCCCGCGCGGAACTCGACTCCGGCAAGCGTCGCGAACTCTACGTCGAGATGCAGAGGATCGTGAGCGACGACTGCGGATCCGTCATTCCGCTCTTCATGGCCTACACCCAGGCCGCCAGCAAGAAGATCGGCTTGCCCGAGCAGATGGCCAGCAACTGGGAACTCGACGGCCACAAGAACGCCGAGCGCTGGTGGTTCGCCTGATCATTCAGGCAGCCGGGCCGACCCGGGTCGGCCCCACCGATACAGGCAAACAGAACCCCGCCGCGGCATCGCGGCGGGGTTTTTGCGTGGCGGCATCATGTTTTTGTGCGTTGCGACACGGAATGGAGGTGAAACGCGTCTTTACTTTTGGCTGTTTTCATTTGGTCGCACCTGTCTTAATGTCGCACCCGTAACATTCCAATCCTTGGCGGACCTGGCCCCTTCGATCCCGAAGTTCTGTCATTTCCACTGATCATTGGTTTGCTATGCGCCTGTTGGGAAACAGGAGCGATATCTCAATATCCCAGTCGGAAGAGGGAAATATGCCGAAGGGTACAGTTAAATGGTTCAACCCTGAAAAAGGGTATGGATTCATCGCGCAGGATGACGGTTCCAGTGATGCGTTCGTCCACATATCTGCGGTCGAACAGTCCGGACTGTCGGGTCTGAATGAGGGGCAGGCCATCGAATTTGAACTTGCGCCAGGGCGTAACGGAAAACTCGCAGCCCAAAATCTCAAGTTGGTCGACTGACATCTAGGTCATCCGGGCGCCCAGCGTCCGGCCGAAGCCCTGCCGTCGGTGCCGGCTTCCGGCTAATCTCCTGCCGAATTCTGAAAAAGGGCGTTCGCATCAAGCGTTCGCCCTTTCTCGCGTTTGGGACGCGACATGCCGCACGGCCGGCGCAACGGAGTTCACCGCGATCATGATACACGACCTGCCGGTTGCCCCGGGAGACATCGACAAGGCGGGAGCCCTTCTCGCCGGGCGGCTTCGCCGGACGCCTGTGGAAGGATCGGAAGCTCTCGGCCGACACACCGGCGGGAAGGTCGCGCTCAAGCTCGAACATCATCAGAAGACCGGAAGCTTCAAGCTCCGCGGCGCAACGAATGCGGTCCTGAACCTCGACGGGGAAAGCCGGCGCAACGGGATCGTGGGGGTCTCCACCGGCAACCACGGGAAGGGGCTTGCCCATGCCGCACGGGAAGCCGGCGTCCGGTGCGTGATCTGCATGTCGAACCTGGTGCCCGAGAACAAGGTGAATGGCATCCGGGATCTCGGTGCCGACGTCAGGATCCTCGGCAAGTCGCAGGACGAGGCGGAAGTCGAAGCCCGTCGTCTCGTCGCGGAAGACGGCATGACCATGCTGCCGCCCTTCGATCATCCGGACGTCATCGCGGGACAGGGTACGCTCGGACTGGACATCGTCGACCAGGTCGACGACATCGGCACGCTGGCCATCCCGGTGTCCGGCGGCGGCCTGGCCGCGGGCGTGGCGCTGGCGGTCAAGGCGAAGTCGCCCGCGACCCGCGTGGTGGGCGTCACCATGGAACGGGGCGCCGCCATGCATGCAAGCCTCGAAGCGGGCCATCCGGTGGAAGTCGAAGAGCTGCCGACGCTCGCGGATTCCCTGGGTGGAGGCATCGGCCAGGACAACCGCTACACGTTCACGATGCTGCGGGAGCTGCTGGACGACCTGATCCTGGTCTCGGAGAAGGAGATCGCGGCGGCGATCCGCCATGCCTATTGGACGGAGAAGCAGATTATCGAGGGGAGCGGCGCGGTGGCCGTTGCCGCCATCCTTTCGGGACGCATCCGTGAAACAGGTACGACCGTCGCCGTCATCAGCGGCTGCAACATAGACCCCGCCCTGCATTTTCGCATTATCGGCGGAGAGGATGTCGACGTCTCGAAGGACATGTAGGAGACGAACATGGCAAGCATCAGGATACTCCGGGAGAACGAGCTTCGCGAGAACGTGCGGCTCGACCACGCGTCCATCGGCTGCGTGCGTGACGCATTCGCGGCCCTTGCGGGCGGCGGGGTCGTCATGCCCCCGATCCTGAGGCTCGACATTCACGAGAACAACGGCGAGGTCGACGTCAAGACGGCCTACGTGCCGGGGCTCGACAGTTTCGCGATCAAGATCTCTCCCGGCTTCTTCGACAATCCAGCATTGGGACTGCCGAGCCTGAACGGTCTCATGGTTCTGTTTAGCGCGAAAACCGGCCTGGTCGAAGCGCTGATGCTCGACAACGGATATCTCACGGACGTGCGCACGGCCGCCGCCGGGGCCGTCGCCGCGGACGCGCTGGCGCGCGAGGACGCGCAGACCGCGGCCATCCTCGGGGCCGGCGTCCAGGCGGGGCTCCAGCTCGAGGCGCTCACGCTGGTGCGGCCGATCCGCCGTGCGCGGCTGTGGGGCCGTGATGCCGGCAAGGCGGAGGCGGCGGCGCGCAACCTGACGCAAAGTCTGGGAATAGACGTGACGGCGAGCGGCGACCCGGCCGACGCGGTGCGCGGCGCGGATATCGTGGTCACGACGACGCCCGCCACGTCGCCCATCCTCAGGGCGGACTGGCTGGAGCCCGGCCAGCATGTCACGGCGATGGGATCGGACGCCGAACACAAGAACGAGATCGAACCGCAGGCCCTGGCGCGCGCGGACGTATATGTCAGTGACCGGAGGACCCAGTGCGCGGTCCTTGGTGAACTGCACCACGCGGTGGCCGCCGGTATCCCGATCGACCCGGAACAGGTTCCGGAACTCGGTGAGATCATCGCCGGAAAAAGAACTGGCCGCAGCGCCCTCAATGACATCACGCTTTGCGATCTGACCGGAACAGGCGTACAGGACACTGCAATCGCCACGCAGGCGTTCAGGACCTGTGCCGCAACCGGCGCAGGCACGGATTTCGAGAACTGACAGACCCGGGGAGGGGACATGGACATGACCGAGGTCGAACTCAATTTCAGCCGCGAGGAATACGCGCAGCGCCTCGCCCGGACGCGCACGGCGATGGACTCCCTGGGGATCGAACTGCTGATCGTGTCCGATCCCTCCAACATGAGCTGGCTGACCGGCTATGACGGCTGGTCGTTCTACGTTCACCAGGCCGTTCTCGTGACACTGGACGCGGAGCCGATCTGGTATGGCCGGGGCATGGACGGCAACGGCGCGAAGCTCACGGTCTACATGGATCACGACAATATCGTCGGCTATCCGGACCACTATGTTCAGTCGACCGAACGCCATCCCATGGACTTTCTGTGCGACTGGCTTGCGGGCAAGGGGTGGGACGGCCTGCGTATCGGCGTCGAACTCGACAACTACTACTATTCGGCGGCCGCCCATGCCGCTTTGCTGAAGGGGCTGCCCAATGCCTCGTTCTGCGATGCGACCGGGCTGGTCAACTGGCAGCGTGCGGTGAAGTCCGAGCGGGAGATCGAATACATGAGCCGTGCCGCGCGGATCGTCGAGGCGATGCACGCGCGGATCTTCGAACTGGTCGAACCGGGCATGCGCAAGAACGATCTCGTGGCGGAAATCCTCCACACATCGGCGAAGGGCGCCGACGGACACGGCGGCGACTATTGCGCGATCGTGCCGATGCTGCCGTCCGGCATGGATGCAACGGCGCCGCATCTCACCTGGAACGAGAAGCCGTTCGTCGCCGGCGAAGGGACCTTCTATGAAATCGGCGGATGTCATCGCCGCTACCACTGCCCGTTGTCGCGGACGATATTTCTCGGCAAGCCTCCGCAAAAATATCTCGATGCCGAGAAAGCCGTGCTCGAGGCGACCGAGGCCGGCCTCGAAAAGGCCCGCCCCGGGAATACCTGCGAGGACATCGCGGCGGCGTTTTTCGCCACCCTGCGCAGTCACGGCTTCGACAAGGAAAGCCGGACGGGTTACTCGATCGGGCTGTCCTATCCGCCGGACTGGGGCGAAAGGACGATGAGCCTGCGCGCCGGCGACAAGACGGAACTGAAACCGGGCATGTGCTTTCATTTCATGCCGGCGCTGTGGCTCGACGATGGCGGGCTCGAAATCACCGAGAGCATCCGCATCACGGAGACGGGCATGGAGTGCCTTTCCAACGTGCCGCGCAAACTGATGATCAAGGAGTGAGTGCCGTGTCGGATTCCCTCATCGTCGCGAATGTGGATTTCGACCGGGATGGCGTGCAGCACGGCCATCTGCGGCTGCCCTACAGCCGGGACGATTCCGCGTGGGGGTCCGTCATGATCCCGATCACCGTGATCAAGAACGGAAACGGCGCAAGCGCCCTGTTCACCGGCGGCAATCACGGCGACGAATACGAGGGGCCGATCGCGCTCTTCGAGATGGCGACGGAGCTGCGGGTCGACGACATCCAGGGTCGGGTCATCATCGTACCGGCGATGAACTATCCCGCGTTTCGCGCCGGGACCCGGACCTCGCCGATCGACAGGGGCAACATGAACCGGACCTTTCCGGGACGCGCCGACGGAACGGTCACCGAGAAGATCGCACATTACTTCCAGACCGAACTTCTGCCGGTCGCGGATTACGTGGTCGACATTCACAGCGGCGGCAAGACCCTCGATTTCGTGCCCTTCGCGGCCGCACATGTGCTCGACGACAAGGTCCAGGAGCAACGCTGCGTGTCGGCGATGAAGGCGTTCAATGCGCCCTACAGCGCGATGCTGCTCGAAATCGACAATGTGGGCATGTACGACACGGCCGCGGAAAGCCTCGGCAAGGTCTTCGTGTCGACGGAGCTGGGCGGCGGCGGCACCGCGACGGCGAAATCGGCGGAAATCGCCCGGACGGGACTGTCCAACATACTCAAGCACGCCGGCATCCTGGATGGTGAACCCACGGAAAATCCGTCCATACAGCTCGACATGCCGTCCGACGATTGTTTCCTGTTCTGCGAGCATGACGGGATGGTCGAGTTCCGCGCGGATCTCGGCGACGATCTGAACGAAGGAGACGTGGTGGCCAAGGTCTGGGACGTGGCCCGTACCGGCACGCCGCCCGTCGCCTACCGGACGACGCGCGCCGGCCGGCTGGTCGGGCGCCACTTCCCGGGACTGGCGAAGACCGGGGACTGCCTCGCCGTCCTGGCGGACGTCGTCGGCGAATAGGCGCGATGCCATGAACGCCCGGACCATGGCGCTTGCCATTGTTCTCGGACTGGTGTCCGTGAGGGGAGCGCATGCCTCGGCCTCGACCAAACTGACGCTCGACTGTACCGGTTACGGTACCAGCCACACCGCGCGCATGAAGTTCGACATCGAGCTGCCCGGATGCGTCGTCTACTGGCACGAACTGGACAGGGTGCTGGAAACGCTGGAGTGTGCGCCCCCCAGGATCGTGGCGAAGAAACCGTTCGCACCGACACGGCATGACGTCGTCATGTTCGACCTGGAGACGATGCGTTTCATCAGCCGGTTCAGTTCGGTCGAAGACCGGGGGTATTGCCGCAGGGAAGGCTGACGGCGACGCCCGTTCGAAGGGTGCGGCGTGACCCTTTCCGACATGAATCCGACATGTGCGCGGTCTATCAGCACGATGGTGCCGGGGTGCATCTGGACCCATCAATTCGGTGCAACTGGTACTCTCGATAGAAGGCCGGGGCTTGTAGCCTGACAAAAACGTAAATTTGTCCTGCTCCGGTTCAGGCTCCTCGAAACCGCCGGGACAAGGGCATTGCATGGTGCGGTGCACAAGGTCTAAGCTTTCGCGAAGTATCGGGAATATGACGCGTTTAGAGACCCAATTTCCGTAAGGAGGGAGACTTGAAAATGAGTAAGACAGGACTGGAATCCACGAAACAGACGCTGCTTGCAGCGCGGGCGTTCAATCGCCGTACGTTCGTCAAGGGTGCCGCCGCGACCGGCGCGCTCGCTGCCGCTGCCCCGGCGTACATCCAGAACGCGCTGTCGTCTTCGGGCGAAGTGAACATCCTGATGTGGTCCGACTATCTGCCGGAAGACTTCATTTCCGCGTTCACCGGCAAGACCGGCATCAAGGTCAACTACACCGGTATCGGCTCGAACGAGGAAATCATCAACAAGATGAAGGCCAACAAGGGCCAGGGCTTCGACATCGTCTCGCCCACCAACAACCGGAACCTGCAGTGGGAACCACTGGAACTTCTGCTGCCGTTCGACATGTCCAAGGTCGCCATCGAAAAGGTGAACCCGGCCATGTCCAAGATCGGCGAGACCGGCTGGAACTTCGGCGGCAAGGGTTCGCACTGGCTGCCGCACATCTGGGGCACCGAAGGCATGGCCTGGCGCACCGACCTCTGGCAGCCTGAAGGCGACGCGCCAAGTTACGGTGACACCTGGAAAGAGGAAAACGCCGGCAAGACCATGGGTCGTCCGCACTCCATGATGCTCGGTGCGGGCCTCTACATGGAATCCATCGGCGAACTCGCACCAGGCTCCATGTGGAGCGCCTACGAGTCGGAAGAAAAGATGCGTCCGGTCTGGGAAAAGGTCACCGCCTGGTGCATCGAGCGCAAGAAGAATATCAAGATCCTGTGGAACGACGCCGACACCCAGAAGAACGCGCTGCTGAACGAAGGCGTCATCGTCGGCCAGACCTGGGACGGGCCGCCGCTGGCACTCAAGTCCGCCGGCGAGCCGGTGAACTACCAGGCGCCGAAGGAAGGCTCCATGGCCTGGGTCGACGGGATGTCCATTCCGATCGGCGCCAAGAACATGGACCAGATCTATGCGTTCGTGGACTTCGCCTACATGGCCGAACCGGCCGGCAAGGCCATCGACAAGCACGGCTACAACTCGCCGGTGCTCGGCGCCGACAAGCATGCCGGCGACGTCTACAAGAAGAACTTCGCGGAAGCCTATCCGGGCGACTCGCTGGCCAACCTCAATCCGTGGCCCGCGGAAGCCCCGTGGTATGCGGACGTCCGCACCGAGTACCGCAACAAGTTCGTGAACGCCTGATCACGACTGACACGACCGGTCCGCGCCTCCTCCCGGAGGCGCGGACGACAATCCCGTTCCGGTGCGGTCATGCGGTGTCACGGGCGCCGCGACATTCCTGCCTTTGGCCGTCCGGGCTATTTCTCGCCGTCGGGTTCGCGTGACGGGGCGCAACCGGACGGGCAAAGAGTTGGGGGACGTCAATGAGTGCAGGGGTCGGTGTCGAGCTCGACAAGGTCTGGATCCGTTTCGGCGATTTCGTCGCGGTTCGCGACGCCAATGTGAATATCGAGGGCGGAGAGTTCTTCTCCTTCCTCGGGCCATCGGGTTGCGGCAAGACCACGATCCTGCGCGCCGTGTCAGGGTTCCTGGATCCCAGCGAGGGCCAGGTCCGGATCGGCGGCAACAACATGGCGGGCATCGGGCCGAACAAGCGGCCGACCGCCCTGATCTTCCAGAACCTGGCGCTCTTTCCCCTGATGAAGGTCTGGGAGAACATCGCGTTCTCGCTCGAGGTCAAGGGCGTCGGGTCCTCCGAGCGCCGCAAGCGGGCGGACGAGCTTCTCGACCTCATCGCCCTGCCCGGCCAGGGCGACAAGCTCGTTCACGAACTCTCCGGCGGCCAGCGCCAGCGCGTGGCCATCGCGCGCGCGCTCTGCGCGGAGCCGGACGTGCTGCTGCTCGACGAACCGCTTTCCGCACTCGACCTGAAACTCCGGCAGCACATGCGCACCGAATTGAGGGCCATTCAGCAAAGGGTCGGGATCACCTTCATCTACATCACGCATGACCAGGGCGAGGCGCTGACCATGTCCGACCACGTGGCCGTGATGAAGGCCGGCGTGATCGACCAGATCGCCGACGGGCGTACGATCTACGACGATCCGTCGACCGCCTTCGTGGCGTCCTTCGTGGGCGAGAACAACATGATCCGCGGGCGCATCGAAGCGGTCAACGGGAAGATGGCGACGGTGGCCACGAACCGCCTGGGCACCCTGCGCGGGCGCATCGCGACGGCGGTCAAGGACGAACTCAAGGCCGGTGACGACGCCATGATGTTCGTGCGGCCGGAAGCATTCTCCATCGATCCGCACGGCGGATCCGGCGACAACCGCATCGCGGCCAAGGTGACCAACGAGGAATTCGAGGGCCAGACCTACAACGTTTTCCTCGAAGGCAACGACGGCAAGGGGCTGAAGATGTCCCTCGTGAACGAGGGGCAGTCGCGCACCACGACCGTGGGCAGCGATCTGACGCTGCAGTACGATCCCGACCAGGCCGTCGTTCTGCCGCATGGCGAACTGGCGGCGGAATAGGCGCGGGGGCGGGGGAGCGTCATGGGCGGATTTTGGGAAAAAAATGGCGGAATTCTAGGCTCCTACCTGCTGCTCGCTGTAGGTTTCTGGGTCCTGATCCTCATCGTTCTGCCGCAGATCTCGATGCTGGACTATTCGTTCCGCTTCAACCTGCCGCCGGCGGACGTGGGGACGGACAAGGACGTCTACACCCTGTCCAACTATTCGTTCTTCATCTTCGGTGCGGAAGGAAACCCGGAAGCCTTCAACAAGGTGGACCTCAGCGTCTTCCTGCGGACGCTGGTCGCCGCGGTGTTCGTGACCCTGTTCAACCTGGTCCTGTGTTATCCGCTGGCCTATTACCTCGGCCAGTCGGCCGGCGGCGGCTGGCTGCGGATCATGGTCCTGCTGCTCATCATTCCCTACTGGGTCAACGAAATCCTGAGGGCCTTCGCATTCCGGATCATCCTGGGGGATTCCGGCGTCATCAACTCGGTGCTGATCGCCGCCGGCCTCATCGATGCGCCGGTGGACTTCATTCGCGAGAACGTGGCGCTCTACGCGGGTCTCGGATACGCCTACATCCTGTTGATGATCTTCCCGATCTACAACGCCATCGAGAGCCTGGATCACAACCAGATCGAGGCCGCCCGGGATCTGGGCAGCCCCTGGTGGCGGATCCACTGGCGTGTGGTCATCCCCTTCGCCAAGCCGGGCATCACGTCGGGCTGCACCATGGTCTTCATGCTGTCGGCCGGCGCGCTCGCCGCACCGCAGATTCTCGGCGGGCCGAGCAGTCTCTGGTTCACCCAGATCATCTACCAGTGGTTCAACACCGGCGGTAACTGGCCGCGCGGTGCGGCCTATGCCGTCGTCCTGCTGATCACCTGCATCCTGTTCGTGCTGTTCATGATGCGGGTGTTCAAGATCAAGATGGGGGAAATCGGCAAATGAGGTCGAACCCGCTCATCAAGATCTTCCTCGCCTTCTACCTGGTGATCTTCTTCGGCTACCTCTTGGGGCCGCTCGTCATCATGGGCATCACGGCCTTCAACTCGCCGAGCTTTCCGAAGGCGTCGCCCTGGGAGTGCCTGACGTTCGAATGGTTCAACGTGCTCTACAACGACGACCGGATCATCAACGGTCTCAAGAACAGCTTCATCGTAGGCGCCGGCACCGTGTTCCTGTCCGTCATCCTGGGGCTTGCCGGTGCGCTGCTCCTGACGCAGATCTGGCCGAAGGTGCGGGCGACCTACTACACGATCGTCATCGCGCCGATCCTCATTCCCGGCGTCGTGCTCGGGATATCGACGCTGGTCTTCTGGGACCGGGTCAACGCGCTGATGGGGTTCAGCGACGAGAGCATTCTGCACAACGGCATCTTCCTGACCGTGATCGGCCAGGCGACCTTCATCTCGTCCTATTGCATGCTGATGTTCATCGCGCGGCTGCAGCGTTTCGATCCCGGACTGACGGAAGCCGCGCTCGATCTCGGCGCCACCCACACCCAGGCTTTCCGCAAGGTGCTGCTGCCGTTCCTTTATCCGGCGATCGGGTCGGCGGTCGTGCTCGCGTTCCTCGCCTCGTTCGAGAACTACAACACCACGACATTCACTTTCGGCAAGTACCCGACGCTGACGATCGAACTGGCGCAGAAGGTCCGTTACGGCATCAATCCGTCGATCTCGGCCCTTGCCTTCCTGATCGTCGTGCTCACGGTCATCGGTGCGCTCGTCCACGAGGTGCGCAAGCGCCGCGAGCAGCTGGCGCTGGCGAACGGCGCGCCGATCGGCGCGGTCTCCAGCGGCTTCAAGCTGCCGGGCTTTCTTTCGAACAATCCGGCGGCGATCGTTCTGATCCTTTTCCTCGCGGGCATGGTCGGCACCGTCTTCTATGCCCAGGTGTACAGTCCTGCCGCGTGCAAGGCCGAGGTTCGCGAGATCAAGCGCATCGAAACCGAGAAGCGGATCAAGGAACTGCAGCGCCGGCGCGAGCAGCAGAAACTGGACAAGGCCATTCAGGGCCCCGACATCTTCAAGCCGGGCGACAGCAAGGTTCCCGAAAAGCCCAAGGGCGGTACGACCAATCCTGGTGCGGGCACGTTCGGTGACGTCTTCAGCCCCGGCACGCTCGACAAGGTGGCGCCCGGCAGCGACGCAGGTCCCGCCGACGGCGGTCAGACCGCGCCGCCGACCGGCGATGACGGCGCGGCCGTCAAGAGCCCGGGCGCCGGGACGTTCGGCGATGTCTTCAATCCGGGCAACCTGCAGCAGCAGGTCAACCCGGAAGGCCAGACCAGCCAGTAAGACCAAAACCGGCAGGGGCGTAGGGAACCGCCGTTCCGATGCGTTCGTCTAAGCCGGGTGCTCAGGGAGTGCCGCGCGGTGCAGGAAGAACTCCTGGTGGACGATCAACCGGTCGTCCTCCGCGAGAATCACGGCATAGGCCGGCGGCTCGTCGCTGTAGGCCATTGCGGGCGTGACCGGATCGTAGGGAACCTGGTGGTTGATCGCCGGCAGGGCGGAATGCGGGATGCCGTGCCAGGAACCGAAGACCGGCCTGTGCACATGACCGAAGAATATGTGGCGGATGCGATCCCTGTACCGTCCGGCGACATCGGCGAACCCGTGCGGATCCGTGACGGAGATCACGTCGAGCCGCGGTATTCCGATGTGGAACGGCGGATGGTGCATGAAGACGAGTGCCGTGTCCGGCGCACAGGCCGAAACCCGTTCCTCGAACCACGCGAGACGTTGCCCGCAAAGCTCCCCGTGGCGCTCTCCGGGAACATGGGTGTCGAGGCAGAGGACGGTGAAGTTGCCGCATTGCATGGCGCTCTGGACGAAGCCGTTGTCGTCCACGGGATGGTCGGGAAATGCGGTGCGAAATGCCGGCCGGGAATCGTGATTGCCGATCATCAACCTGTAGGGCAGGGCGAACCGCGCGAGCCGTTCCCGGATCGCGTCGTATGCGGCTGCCTCGCCCCGGTCGACCAGATCACCGGAAAACACGCAGAGTTCGGCGTCACCGTGTCGGGCTTCCACGTCGGCGAGGCATTTCTCCAGACGCTCGAGCGGGTTGAGCCCGTGCAGCAGGGTGCCGGGCGCCACGAGGTGCAAGTCCGTTATCTGGATGATTTTCATGGATTATCCGAATTTTCGGGCCGGCGGAGGCCGGCGATTGTCAAGACTGTATGACGAATGAGGAAATCATGGGCATCCCTACCACATGCATCGGCGCCTATCCAAAGCCGGACTATGTCCCGGTCACAGACTGGTTCATTCTCGAGGATGGCGCCACATCGCGCGGCGGTGACGTGACGCGCCAGTATTCCGACGTCATGGCCGATGCCGACGACGAGGTCGAGGCGCTCCTGGTTCGCGGTACGGGCGACGCGGTCCGCGACCAGGTGGAGGCCGGCATCGACGTGCCCACCGACGGCGAGATCAGGCGGGAGAACTATATCCACTACCATTGCCGCCACATGACGGGCTTCGACTTCGTGAACCTGACGCCGCGCTCGAGCCGCAACGACGCCTATGTGGCCGAACTGCCGACGATCCGCGGCAAGGTCGAGGCGACCAGCACGGATTTTCTCGAGCGTGATTTCCGGGTGGCGCAATCCTTCACCGACCGACCCATCAAGATCACGGTCCCGGGACCGGTGACGATCATGGATACCACCGTCAACGCGCACTATGCCGACGAAGGGGAACTCGCACGCGATCTGGCCGTGGCGGTCAATGCCGGGGTTCGCCGGCTGGCCGCGGCCGGGTGCCGGTACATCCAGATCGACGAACCGGTGTTCGCCCGAAAGCCCGACGCGGCATTGGCCTTCGGAATCGAAGGCCTCGACCGGTGTTTCGAAGGCATCGGCGACGATGTCGTCAAGGTCATGCACATGTGCTGCGGATATCCGAACCACCTGGACGACGAGGACTATCCCAAGGCCGACCGCGAAAGCTACATGCGGCTGGCACGCGCCGTGGACGAATCGCGGGTCGACCAGGTCTCATTGGAGGACGCGCACAGGCACAACGATCTTTCGCTGCTCGAACTGTTCGAACGATCGACGGTGATCCTGGGATCTATCGCAGTGGCGCGCAGCCGCGTGGAGACGGTGGAGGAGGTGCGGCAGCGGCTGGCCGCCGCTCTCGAACACATCGACCG
This sequence comes from Hyphomicrobiales bacterium, assembly GCA_965227875.1. Classification (GTDB taxonomy): domain Bacteria; phylum Pseudomonadota; class Alphaproteobacteria; order Rhizobiales; family JAJFHC01. The sequence continues at coordinate 880,301 of OZ245783.1, read as the reverse complement.
GTCTCGGCTCGCCGCGGCCCCGGACTGTGGACTGGGATTCCTCGGAACAGATCTGGCACGGCGGAAACTCGCCGTGCTGTGTCAGGCCGCGCAGTCGCTGTGAGGCCGGGGCAAGACAAGACGGAGGGCACGGCAGGCCGGAGAATTCGGTTGCTTATGAAGGGTTTTATTGCGACTATTGAGACAATTAGTCTCAAAAAATGACACATAATTCGATAGTGAGGCGTCCCTTGACAGTATCGACGGACCACGGGCCGGTCGTTCCCTTTCCGGTGGCAGGACCCGCGCGCTGAACATGGACATGCTCGTCGACATCCTGTCCATCATCTGGCTGGACGTGGTCCTGTCCGGGGACAACGCGCTGGTGATCGGCCTCGCCGCTTCCTGCCTTCCTCCCGACGACCGCAAGCGGGCCATCATGTACGGTCTCGTTCTCGCCGCGGTCATCCGCATCATCTTCGCGGCCCTGACCGCGTACCTCCTGCAGGTTCCCGGCCTTCTCGTGATCGGCGGTCTGGCGCTTCTCTGGGTGGCCTACGGACTGGTGCGCGAGATCATGCATATTTCCGCCGATGCGCCGGAATCGATGGACGACATCGAAGGAAAGGGGCGCGGCCACGCCTCGATGGCGCGTGCGCTCGTGTCGATCACGATCGCCGATGTCTCGATGTCGCTGGACAACGTTCTCGCCGTGGGGGCCATCGCGCGGGAAAGCGTGGAACTGCTCGTGTTCGGTCTGGCCCTCTCGATCGCCCTCATGGGGTTCTGCGCGACGCTGATCGTGAATGTCCTGCTGCGTCACCCCTGGATATCCTATGTGGGGGTCGCGTTTCTCATCTATATCGCCGGCGAGATGATCTGGGAGGGCTGGGATTCCTTCCTGTCGCTTTTCGCGTGAGGGGCCCGGGACGAAAGATGCCGCGACGGATTGCGATCCCGGGAGGAGCTTGGACCAATCGAACGTACCAGTCTGGTCCTACCGCGTTGTCGGGATTGGACCTACGACAGGATGAGACACCCTCGAATTTCAGGCGCTGCGGGGCGACCGGGCCTGATGGAACGTCCACGGTTCAGCGGGTCCCGTCGGTCGGGCGCGCGAACCGGAAGAGACGTTTCGCGACAAGATCCGCCCTGCGGTATTTTTCTAATCCGGCAAGGGACAACGGTCCCGCACCGGGCATGATCATTGGAGCAGCCAAATGAAGATGACGACGGAAGAAGCCTTCGTAAAAGTCCTGCAGATGCACGGCATCGAACATGCCTTCGGCATTATCGGTTCGGCAATGATGCCGATTTCCGACCTGTTTCCGAAAGCCGGCATTACCTTCTGGGACTGTGCGCACGAAACCAACGCGGCGCTGATCGCCGACGGTTACACGCGCACCACCGGCAAGATGGCGATGGCGATCGCGCAGAACGGTCCCGGCATCACGAACTTCGTGACTCCGATCAAGACCGCCTACTGGAACCACACGCCCATGCTTCTGGTGACGCCCCAGGCCGCCAACAAGACGATCGGCCAGGGCGGCTTCCAGGAAGTCGAGCAGATGGCACTGTTCCGCGACATGGTCTGCTACCAGGAAGAACTGCGCGACCCGAGCCGCGTGGCCGAGGTTCTCAACCGGGTGATCGAGAAGGCATGGCGCGGTTCCGCGCCGGCGCAGATGAACGTGCCTCGTGATTACTGGACCCAGGTCGTTGACATCGAACTGCCGCAGATCGTGCGCCTCGAACGCCCTGCGGGAGGACGCCAGGCAATCGCGGATGCCGCCGCGCTCCTGTCCGACGCGAAGTTCCCCGTCATCCTTTCCGGCGCGGGCGTCGTGATCGGCAACGCCATTCCGCAATGCGCGGCGCTGGCCGAACGCCTGACCGCTCCCGTATGCAGCGGCTACCAGCACAATGACAGCTTCCCCGGAAGCCATCCGCTCGCCGCCGGACCGCTGGGCTACAACGGGTCGAAGGCGGCGATGGAACTCATCGCCAAGGCCGATGTCGTCCTGGCGCTGGGCACGAGGCTCAATCCGTTCTCGACGCTGCCGGGCTACGGCATCGACTACTGGCCGACCGAGGCCAAGATCATCCAGGTGGACATCAATCCCGACCGCATCGGCCTGACCAAGAAGGTAAGCGTGGGGATCTGCGGCGACGCCAAACAGGTGGCTGAACAAATTCTCGAACAGCTTTCTTCCGATGCGGGCGACGCCGGGCGGGAAGAACGCAAGGCCCTCATCCACCAGACCAAGTCGGCATGGCTGCAGACCCTGTCCAGCATGGATCACGAGGACGACGATCCGGGCACGACCTGGAACGAACGCGCCCGCGCCAAGGATCCCGAGCGCATGTCTCCGCGCATGGCCTGGCGGGCGATCCAGTCCGGTCTGCCCAAGGATGCGATCATTTCGAGCGATATCGGCAACAACTGCGCCATCGGCAACGCCTACCCGACCTTCGAGGAAGGCCGCAAATACCTCGCACCCGGCCTTTTTGGCCCGTGCGGCTACGGCTTCCCCTCGATCATCGGCGCCAAGATCGGCAATCCGGACACGCCTGTCGTCGGGTTCGCGGGCGACGGCGCCTTCGGCATCTCGATGAACGAAATGTCGTCGATCGGCCGCGAGGAATGGCCGGCGATCACGATGATCGTGTTCCGCAACTACCAGTGGGGCGCGGAGAAGCGGAACACGACGCTGTGGTACGACGACAATTTCGTCGGAACCGAACTCGATCCCCATCTCAGCTATGCGCGCGTCGCGGAAGGCTGCGGCCTCAAGGGCGTGACCGTCACCACGCAGCAGGAACTGACCGAAGCTCTCGAAACCGCGTGCAAGGAGCAGGCCGACGGTGTGACGACCTTCATCGAGGTCATCCTGAACCAGGAGCTGGGCGAACCCTTCCGCCGCGACGCCATGAAAGCCCCCGTGGAGGTTGCCGGCATCGACCCGGCGGACATGCGCCCGCAGCAACCGGTCTGAGGCCTGCAAGAACCCGGGAGAGGTGACCGGACCGAAAGGAAGACATGCTCAGCCAAGCGCCATTCGAGGTTCCCGCCGGAATTCTGGAGCGCGCCCGCGCCCTGGGTCCGGCGGTTACCGCGGTCGCCAATGCGGGGGCACGGCTTCCGATGGAAAGCGCCCGGATGGCGGTGGATGCCGGTGTCATGACGCCGGTACTCGTCGGCGACCGGGACGCCATCTCGCGGGAGGCGGACGAGATGGACTGGGATATCTCCCGGTTCGAGATCGTGTCCGAACCGGATGAAGCCGACGCCGCCGCGACCGCGGCACGGCTGTGCGGCGAAGGCCACGCCCAGGCGCTCATGAAAGGCCATCTGCACACCGATGCCTTCATGCTCGCGGTGCTGGAAAAGTCGGCCGGCCTGAGGACGGGACGCCGCTTCACCCATGTCTTTCACATGACCATTCCCGGCCGGGAGGGCGCTCTGGTCATTTCGGACGCCGCCATCAACGTGGCGCCCGACATGAAGACCCGGCAGGCGTCGCTGCTCAATGCGGTGGACTTCTGCCAGGCGCTGGGCACGGAAGTTCCCAAGGTCGCCATCATCTCGGCCACCGAAGACGTGACCCACCGCATACCCTCGAGCCTGGAGGCGGACGAACTCAGCCGCTGGGCCCGGGACAACGTGCCCGGGGCCGAGGTCTACGGGCCGCTGGCGCTCGACAACGCGATCTCGCGGGAAGCTGCCCGCGTGAAGGGGATCGACCATCCGGTGGCCGGCAATGCCGACATTGTGCTCGTTCCGGAAATCGTCTCGGGCAACGCACTCTTCAAGATGATGGTCTACATGTGCAGCGCCTGCGCGGCGGGCCTGGTGCTCGGCGCCAGCGTGCCCATCGTGCTGACCAGCCGGGCCGACCCGCCGGTCGCGAGGCTTGCGTCCATCGCCATCGCCAATATCCTCACCTCCGCGCGGCAGGAGGCCGTCTGACCATGAACCCGTTCGAGACCGTCCGAGAGAATGTCGCCACGTCGCCGAAAGTGGCGGACGAGGTGAAGTACACGACCTGCTACATGTGCGCCTGCCGCTGCGGCATCAAGGTTCACCTGCAGGGCGACCGCATCCGATACATCGAGGGCAACAAGGATCACCCGGTCAACCGCGGCGTGCTGTGCGCGAAGGGGTCGGCCGGGATCATGCAGCACTACTCGCCCGCACGGCTGACCAAGCCACTGCTGCGGACCGGCGAACGCGGGTCGGGCGAATTCAAGGAGATCGAGTGGGAAGAGGCGATCTCGCTTGCGACGGAATGGCTCGCGGACGTGCGCCGGACCGATCCGCGCAAGCTTGCCTTCTTCACCGGCCGTGACCAGTCGCAAAGCCTGACGGGCTGGTGGGCGAACCAGTACGGGACCCCGAATTTCGCCGCCCATGGCGGGTTCTGCTCGGTCAACATGGCGGCGGCCGGGCTTTATTCCATCGGCGGTTCGTTCTGGGAGTTCGGCGAACCGGACTGGGAAAAGACGCGTTACTTCATGCTGTTCGGGGTGGCCGAGGACCATGACTCCAATCCCATCAAGATGGGACTCGGCAAGCTCAAGACGAAGGGCGACGCAAAGTTCGTTTCCGTGAATCCCGTCCAGACGGGATACTCGGCTATCGCGGATGAATGGATCGGCATCCGGCCGGGCATGGACGGGCTCTTCGTCTCCAGTCTCATTTACGAACTCCTGCGGGCGGAGAAGATCGACTGGGACTACCTGGCCCGGTACACGAATGCGCACTGGCTGGTGATCGACGCACCGAAGGATCCGGACGACGGCCTGTTCGCCCGGGATGCCGACGGCAAGGCGCTTTGTTTCGATGCCGAAAGCGGTTCGCTCAAACCGGTCGACGACACGACCGCGAAACCGCGGCTGGCGGGGCGTGTCGAGCTGGCGGACGGCAGGACCGCGCGCCCGGCGTTCGAGTTCGTCGCCGAACGTTTCCTCGACGCGCAATACGATCCGGACACGGTGTCCGCGAAGATCGGCCTGGACGCCGCCACCATCCGCCGGATCGCGGCCGAACTTGCGGAAGCGGCCTTCGAGCAGACCATCGAACTCGATGTCGAGTGGACCGACTGGGCAGGCAGGACGCACGACAAGATGATCGGGCGACCGGTCTCCATGCACGCCATGCGAGGCATATCCGCCCATTCCAACGGCTTCCACACCTGCCGGCTGATCCATCTCCTGCAGATGCTCCTCGGCTCCATCGACGTGCCGGGCGGCTTCCGCTACAAGCCGCCTTTCCCGAAGCCGTGCCCGGCCGGGCCGGCGCCGGCGGGCCGCACGGTTGCCCCCGATACGCCGCTGGGCGGCATGCCGCTCGGTTTCCCGGGAGGTCCGGAAGATCTTCTGGTCGAAGACGACGGAACGCCAAAACGCATCGACAAGGCCTATAGCTGGGATCATCCCATGGCCCTGCACGGGCTCATGCACATGGTGATCCGCAACGCATGGGCGGGGGATCCCTATCCGGTCGACGTGCTTTTCATGTACATGGCCAACATGGCCTGGAACAGTTCGATGAACGTGCCGGGCACGCTCAACTACCTCACCGACAAGGACGAGGACGGGAACTACCGGATCCCGAAAATCATCTATTCCGACGCCTATCATTCCGAGACCGTCGCCTATGCGGACCTGGTGCTCCCCGACACGACCTACCTGGAACGCTGGGACTGCATCTCGATTCTCGACCGGCCGATCTGCAGCGCGGAGGGTCCGGCGGATGCGATACGTCATCCGGTGGTCAAGCCCGACCGCGACGTCCGGCCGTTCCAGGACGTCCTGATCGAACTGGGCGCGCGGCTGGGGCTTCCGGGCCTGACGAACGACGACGGATCGGCCAAGTTTCCCGGCGGGTACTCCGACTACATCGCCAACCACGAACGCGGGCCGGGCATCGGGCCGCTTTCGGGATGGCGCGGGGAGGACGGCGAGAGCCACGGACGCGGCAGCCCCAATCCCAACCAGCTGGAGCGCTACATCGAGAACGGGGGGTTCTGGCACCAGGAGCTTGCCGAGGACCAGCTCTACTACAAGCATTCCAACCGGTCCTATCTCGACCATGCGCTCCAGATGGGCTGGATCGGCAAGTCGGACCAGATCGTGCTGCAGCTCTACAGCGAGCACATGCAGCGGTTCAGGCTGGCGGCGCGGGGGCATGGCGACGTCGTGCCGCCGGTCCGTCAGCGCAACCGGATCGAGACCTATTTCGATCCGGTGCCGTTCTGGTATCCGACCTTCGAGGATGCCGCGGGCAACGACATGTACGACCTGAACGCGATCACCCAGCGGCCGATGCACATGTATCACAGCTGGGGATCGCAGAATGCCTGGCTGCGCCAGATCACCGCGCAGAACCGTCTTTTCGTGCATCCGGACACGGCCGCCGCCCGCGGGTTCGGCGACGACGACTGGATCTGGGTCATTTCCCCGATCGGTCGCGTGCGCTGCCAGGTCCGCCTGATGCAGGGCGTCAATCCCGGCACGGTGTGGACCTGGAACGCCATCGGCAAGCGCCGGGGTGCCTGGGCGCTCTCCGACGACGCGCCGGAAGCGAACAAGGGCTTTCTCCTCAATCACCTGATCAACGAGCTTCTGCCGCCGCGCGAGGACGGGTTCCGGTATTCGAACTCCGATCCGGTTACGGGCCAGGCGGCGTGGTACGACCTGCGGGTCCGCATCGAGAAATGCGCGGAAAAGGACATCGGGTCGACGGAGCCGATGTTCGTTCCGCTGGCCCGGCCGCCCGGAAAGACGCCCGGGGACGATACGTTGAGATACGGACGTGAATTCGACCGCGCACCGTCCGGCGCAGAGACAACGGAACATCTTGAGTGGGTGGGCAACCGGCACCAGAACGCCGGCACGATCGCCGGGTTGCGCGACGGGCACGGCAACCGTACCGCCGGTGACGGGGAGGACGGCCAATGACGTCCCTACCATCCTCGCCGCCCGCAAAGAAGCTGGGCCTCGTCATCGATCTCGATATCTGCGTCGGCTGCCATGCCTGCGCCGTGAACTGCAAGGAGTGGAACACCGGCGGTCACTCCGCACCCCTGACCGATACCGAACCCTATGGCGCGGACCCATCGGGCGTGTGGTTCAACCGCATCCATACGTTCGAGGTGATCGAGACGGACGGCGATTCGCGCACGGTCCACTTTCCAAAGAGCTGCCTGCATTGCGACGACGCGCCCTGCGTGACCGTGTGTCCGACGGGGGCGTCCTACAAGCGCGAGGAAGACGGCATCGTGCTCGTCAATGCCGATACCTGCATCGGCTGCAAGCTGTGTTCCTGGGCCTGTCCCTATGGTGCGCGCGAATATGACGAGGACGCCGGCGTGATGAAGAAATGCACGCTCTGTGTCGACAAGATCTACAACGAGAACCTGCCGCCCGAGTCGCGGGTTCCCGCCTGTGTCTCGACCTGCCCCGCCGGCGCGCGCAGTTTCGGCGACCTCGGCAATCCGGAGTCTGACGTGAGCCGGCTGGTCGACGCTCGGGGCGGCTACGACCTCATGCCCGAGCAGGGCTGCAGCCCGGTCAACAAATACCTGCCTCCGCGCGACCGCAAGGCCCGTCAGGATGCCGGCAAGCGGCTGGAGCCCGCACCTGAAGACAAGGCGGGTCTTCTCGCGCGGTGGATCGACCGCGCGCTATCGAGATAATCCAGGGAGGACGGATCGTGCATCCGGCGAAGTCTGTCATTTTCTTCACAACGGCGTCCGGCGCGGGATACGGGCTTTTCACGGTCTTCGCCCTGTTCGACCTGCTGGGTCAGGTCCCCGGCACGGCCGGCATGACCGTTGTCGGGCTTGGGCTTGCGTTCGCCTTGATCGTCGCGGGTCTGCTCTCCTCGACCTTTCACCTCGGACATCCAGAACGGGCCTGGCGGGCGCTCAGCCAGTGGCGTTCCTCGTGGCTCAGCCGGGAAGGCGTCATGGCCGTGGCGGCGTTCGCGCCCATGGGCCTCTACGCGATCATTCGCCTGTTCTGGGGCACGGACGTGCCGCTGGTTACCGGCCTGTTGGCACTGCTGTCCATCGCGGCGGCGCTCGCCACGGTCTACTGCACGTCGATGATCTACGCGTCGCTGAAACCGGTGCATGCCTGGCACAACGGCTGGACGGTCGCCTCCTATCTCGTTCTTTCGCTGATGACCGGCGTCCTGCTCTACGGGGCCGTCGCCGGACTGCTGGGAGGCGACGGGTCGCTCTGGCCGCTGGCCGGTCTGGCGGCTTGCATCGCGGGCCTTGCGGTCAAGGCGGGATACTGGCGCTTCGTCGATCACGACGATGCGGCGTCGACCGTGGAGACGGCCACCGGTCTGCGCGGGGGCCGCACCGTAAGGCTGCTCGAGGCGCCGCATTCGCAGGCCAACTACCTGATGAAGGAAATGGTCTTCCAGATTGCGCGCAAGCATGCGGTGAAGCTGCGCCGCATCGCGCTCGTGCTCGGCTTCATCCTGCCGATCGCCGGCGTGATCCTGCTGCTGGTCGAGGACGGGCTGAGGCAGGGTTTCGCCGGTGCGCTGATCGCCGTGATCTGTCTCGCCGGGATCTATGTCGAGCGCTGGCTGTTCTTCGCCGAGGCACGTCACACTGTCGGACTTTATTACGGTGCGCCCAAGGCCTGAGGCGGGCTGCGAACCACCGCCGCAGGCGTGCATGCGCACATGGTCCTACGGGTGTCCAGCCTTGGAATTGTCCATCCCGATGTTTAAATAGGTCAAACGGGATCGTCCCTGTCCGGCACGTGCTGCATGGCGGCGCACCACGGACGGGTGGCGTTTCATTTCGTCGGGGGGCACATAGGTCATATGGAGAGCGAAGAAGGTGAAAGCGCTCCGCGTGTCTGGATGCTTCTGGGCGAGCGTCTGGGAGACAATGCGCAGATCCGGTCGCTCGCCCAGAGGCTCGGATATCCGGCAGAGGAGAAGTTTCTCCGCTTCAACAAGTTTTATCACATCCCGAGCATTGTGACGGGGCCGTCGCTGCTGTCGCTTGCGAAGGTGGCATCGACGCGGCTGCGCCCGCCATGGCCCGACGCGATCATCCTCTGCGGCCGCAAGAGCGTGCCCGTCGCGCTGTGGATCCGGCGCAAGTCTGGCGGCCACACCAAACTCATCGCGATCGGTCGGCCGAGAGCCCCCCTCAATCTCTTCGACGCCATCCTGACGACGCCGCAATACCGTCTGCCGTCCGCACCCAACGTGTCCCGGCTTCCGGCGCCGCTGAGCGGCATCGGCGAAGAGGACCTGGAACACGGCCGGCGCCTTTGGGGCGAGGAACTGTCCGCATACAAGAAACCGCGGATCGCGCTCCTGGTCGGCGGCGATACGTCCACCTGCAGGCTCGACACGGTTGCGGCCGACCGGCTCGGCCGCCTCGCCTCGACCTATGTCCGCGAGCGCCAGGGCACGCTCCTGGTGTCGACCAGTCCGCGGACCCAGGAAAGGGCCGTGCGCGCGCTCGTGGACGCCATCACGGTGCCGGCGCGCCTTCACATCTGGGAGCCGAAGAAAATCGTGCCGAATCCCTATGTCGGGTATCTCGCGATGGCGGACGAGATCATCGTCACGACGGACAGCGCTTCGATGATGTCCGACGCCAGCGCTGCGGGGAAGCCCGTCCTGCTGTTCGACGTGCCGATGAGGCCGCGGAACATCGTCCTGTGGCTGCAGCATCGCCTGTACAGAACACTCGAGGACGCCGAAGCGGTCGGCAAGCCGTTGCGGCTGCGCGACCGCCTCCTGCGCTGGCTGGCCTACCAGGGGATCCTGACGCCGCCGCGCAACATGCAGAGGCTGTTCAACCTGATCGTCGCCCGGCACAAGGCGGGCTGGCTGGTCGACGCCTGCGTCGATGTCGTCAACTACCAGGCGCCGAGTTCACAGGGCCTGTTCGACGAAGTGGATGAATTTGTCGAGCGGATACGGAAGACCATCTCCAGCGATCGGCGTTCCTGAGCGCGCCGGCCGCACCCGGCCCGTCCCTTCCAATTGTGCCGACAGAATGGCAGTCAAGGGCCGCGTTACAAACTGAAACACCAATTGATTTTGTCGCCCGATGGGCCGCTGTTAATTATTTGATCACGGAATCAGTTTGCGAGGGGAATCAGACACGGGGCAGAACTCGACGGCCTGTTGAGTTTTCCAGAAATCCATAAATGTCAAAGGGTTACGGCGGCGTGTGGCCACCTGGAAACAACCCTCCCGACATGTCCCGGGATTGCCTGGATCCGGTTCATCTGAGTGATTCGTAAATCGTGGTTCGATGTGCAGTGGCAAGTGAATTGTTAACCGGGTGTGACATCGTGAACGAGACTTCCCAGAGCGTCAGTCTTCAACCGACCGTGCGGGCGAATACGAACCTGCGACAGGTTCTCGGCAAGTTCGGAACGCTGGCCGAGGGGCTCGACTACGCGGCGCAGGGTCAGACCGGGTTCAATTTCTATTCCGGCCGCGGCAAGCTCGACTACGTCCTGCGATATTCCGAGTTGAGGGAGAGGGCGGTCGCCACGGCGAAACGGTTCCTGTCGCTCGGTCTGGAACGCGGCGAGCGTGTCGCGGTGGTGGCCGAGACGACGCCGCAGTTCATGGAAGTCTTTTTCGGATGCCAGTATGCCGGTCTCGTGCCGTGCCCGATGCCCTACAGCATGTATATCGGCGGCCGCGCGGCCTATGTCGAGCGGCTGAAGGGCATGCTGGTCAGCGCCGATGCGTCCGTCGCCGTGTGCTCGGACGAACTGCTGGGCCAGGTCGAGGAAGCGGGCCAGGCGGTCGGTCTGCGTCACGTATTCACCCATGACGGACTTTGCGCCCTGGACGGCGAAGGCCGGGAAATCGCGCCTTTCGGTCCGGACGAGGTCGCCTACATCCAGTATTCGTCGGGCAGCACCAGCAGCCCGAAGGGTGTCCTGATCACCCAGAAGTCGATCGTCAACAACGCCTTCGGCATTCTCAATCACGGCCTCCAGCTCACGCGCGACGACCGCGCATCGTCCTGGCTGCCGCTTTATCACGACATGGGTCTCGTCGGCTTCTGCCTGTCGCCCATGATGGGGCAGATCACGGTCGACTACATGTCGACGAGCGCCTTCGCCCGCCGGCCGCTCCTGTGGCTCAAGATCATGTCCGACAACCAGTGCACGATCGCTTACAGCCCGTCCTTCGGTTACGACCTTGCGGCACGGCGTGCCTCCACGGCGAAAGAGCCGTTCGACCTGTCGTCCTGGCGGGTTGCCGGCATTGGCGGCGACATGGTGCGACCGGACGTTCTCGACCGTTTCGCCGAGGCTTTCGGCCCTTCCGGCTTCAATGCCCGGGCCTTCGTTCCGAGCTACGGCATGGCGGAATCCACCCTCGCGCTGACCATGGCGCCGCTGAACGAGCCGGTTTGCGTCGACCGCGTGGACATGGCGAAGGCCAAGATTTCCGGCAAGGCCGTTCCCGTACGGTCGGGTGAAACCTCCGTGAACACCCGGGACTTCGTGGTGTGCGGTGTGCCGCTTCCCGGTCATCTGATCGAGGTGCGCGACGACCGCGGCAACGTCCTGGGCGAACGCGAGATCGGCCACGTTCTGGTCAAGGGGCCGAGCCTCATGGCCGGTTACTACGGCAATCCCGACGCGACGCAGCGGATCATGACCGGTGACGGCTGGATGGCCACCGGTGACATGGGTTACATGCTCGACGGGCAGATCGTGATCACGGGCCGCAGCAAGGACCTGATCCTGCACAACGGCCGCAACATCTGGCCCCAGGATATCGAATGGGCGGTCGAGCAGATCGAATCCCTCAAGAGCGGAGACGCCGCGGCGTTCGCCCTCGAGGAAGCCGACGGCAGCGAACATGTCGTGGTTCTCGTGCAGTGCCGCTCGTCGGACGTCGAGGAACGCGAGGCCCTGCGGCGGGAAGTTTCCGTGGTGGTTCACCAGCAGGCGGGTGTCGAATGCCGCATCGTCCTGGTTCCGCCGAGAAGCCTTCCATTCACCTCCTCGGGCAAGCTTTCGCGCGCCGGTGCCAAGGGCCTCTATCTTTCCGGCGAAATCTGCGAAATTGCGGATCCGGCCGTGATCGCCGGAATGACGCCGCAGGCGCCGGTCATCGCCCAGCAGGCTGCGGCCGACTGATTCTGCGGCTTCCGGACCGTTCCGACCCTGCCCACCGTCCGGCCGCCGACGCGACCGGACAGGCGTCGACACGGGAACGTGCCTGTCCGCGTTAATGGAGTTTGAGGTTCTTGTCTGCGCTTGTTGCAATAACCGGTGGCAGCGGATTTGTCGGCGGCAAGGCAGTGACCGCATTGCTCGAGGCGGGATATCGCGTCAGGGCCCTCGTTCGCAATCCAGGCAAAGTCGAGTTCGATCCCGAGGTGGAGATCGTCGAAGGCGGGCTGGACGACCGGTCTGCCCTCGACCGGCTGTGCGAGGACGCGCAGTGCGTGGTCCATTGCGCGGGGGTGATCACCGCGCTCGACAGGGCCGGCTACGACGCCGTGAACGTGGAGGGCACGCGGGAACTGCTTGAAGCCGCGACACGGGCCGGCACGGCGAGATTCGTTCTCGTGTCCTCGCTGGCGGCACGGGAACCGGAGCTTTCGGACTACGGGGCCAGCAAGCGGGCCGGAGAGACGGTCGTCCGCTCCGCCGGTCAGGACATGTCCTGGGCGATCCTGCGCCCGCCGGCGGTCTACGGTCCGGGCGACAGGGGAACCCTGCCGCTCATCAGGCAGCTCACGGGCAAGCTGGCGATCATTCCCAGCCACCGCAGAAACCGCTTCTCGCTGATCTATGTCGACGACCTGGCGGCAGGCATCGCCTCGCTGGTGGAGGAGACCGCCGCGGCATTCGAGATCTTCGAACTGGACGACGGTGCGATCGGCGGTCATTCCTGGCCCGAGCTCGCGGCGATGATCGGCCAGAACGAGGGCCGCCGCATTCGCTGCTACTTCCTGCCGCGCCATCTCGTATCGGTTGTCGCCGCATTCCTCGCACAATTTTCGCGACTGTCCGGCAAGACTCCGCTTCTGACGCCGAAGAAGGTGAATGAGCTCTATCACAACGACTGGGTGTGCAGTAACAACATGCTGGACCGGTTCGCTCACTGGGCGCCGAAAACGGGCTTTGCCGCGGGTTATGCCAGCACGGTGGACTGGTACCGAGAGCACGGCTGGATCTGACGAATGCGCGGCCTGCGGCGCGGAAAGCCGCCGGGCGGGCCGGAAACAAACAATCTGGAGACAGGAATGGGCGCGGACAAAGAAAACATATTCGAGCAATTGTGCGAATTGCTGCAACCCTTCAACGCCAACAGTGTCGAACTGAAGCGGGAGACGGACATCTCCGCTGATCTCAATATCGATTCCGTGTCCGTCATGGACTTCGTCATGGAGGTCGAAGACCGGTTCGACATCGAGATCCCGCTCAACCTGCTCACCGAAACCCGAACGCTCGACGATCTCACGAAAGTCGTGGCCGAACGGACATCCGGAGACTGACCATGGATCTTCTGAAGAAGCACGAGAAACTGGCCGAGCGGCACAAGATGATGTTGCAGATGGGCGAAAACGCTGTCGGGATCCGCATGGACCGTATCCTCTCGCCCACGCGCGCCCTGGTAAACGGACGCGAGACCATCCTTGCCGGCACCAACAACTACATGGGCATCACGTTCAACGAGGCCTGTATCGAGGCCGGCAAGAAAGCGCTGGAGGAACTGGGCACCGGCACGACCGGATCGCGCATTGCCAATGGCAGCTACAGCCTTCACCAGGATCTCGAGACCGAACTGGCGCACTACCTGAAACGGGAGCACGCGATCGTTTTCTCCACGGGTTACCAGGCCAATCTGGGCATGATGGCGGGGCTTGCCGGGCCGAAGGACACGATCTTTCTCGACGCGGACTCCCATTCGAGCATCTATGACGGGTGCGCGCTTTCCGGCGCCAAGCTGGTCCGGTTCCGGCACAACGACGCGGCGGATCTCGAACGCCGGCTCAACCGGGTCGAGGACGACGGCGAGGGCGGCCGGCTGGTCGTGCTGGAAGGCATCTACAGCATGTATGGCGACAGGGCGCCGCTCGACGAGTTCGTCGACGTCAAGAAGAGGTGCGGCTTCTCCCTGCTGGTCGACGAAGCGCATTCGCTGGGCATTCTCGGCGAGGAGGGCCGCGGCCTGGCCGAAGAAGCGGGTCTTGAGGAGGATGTCGATTTCGTCGTCGGCACGTTCTCCAAGAGCCTCGGTGCGATCGGCGGGTTCGGAGCGGGCAACCATCCGCTGTTCGACATGATCCGCTATGCCGCGCGGCCATACATGTTCACCGCATCGTCGTCGCCGGCCAGCATCGCAACGACGATCGAGGCGATCCGCCAGCTCCAGGCGCGCCCCGAACTGCGGGACGCGATCCGTCGGAATTCCCGGCAATTGCATGACGGTTTCCGCGAGATCGGGCTCGAACTCTGTTGCGATGTGGTGAGCCCGGTGATCGCTGTGCGGGTTCCAGACGAACCGACGGCGATCGGCATGTGGAACGCGCTCATCGAGGCCGGTGTCTACGTGAACATCGCCCTGCCGCCCGGCACGCCGAACCGGACGTGCCTTCTGCGCTGCAGCGTGTCCGCGGCGCACACGCCGGAAGATATCCGGCGGATCATCGAGATCTTCGACAGCGTCGTGGCGCGCAACCTTTCGAAGGAACCGGCGTAGATCCTGCCGGGATACGTCGCTTCAGCGGAAGGCACCCCTGGCGTAGAGCCTGGGAAACAGGATGAATGCCGCGAGGACGGGATGGCGCCGCTGCCATGGCGTCAGTTCGACGCGCACGCCGGAATGGCGTTCGATCTTCCAGGCGAGATAATCCGCGCCGCCCTTGAAGGTGAACGACGCCTTCACGAGCCTGAGCACCGAAAGCGCCTTGCCTTGCCAGGACACGAGGCGCAATTGCCCTCGGCCAAGGCGCGGGCCGGGTGTTTCGGGCGCCAATGCAAAGGCTTCGTCGTACCATCCGGAATTTGCTTCGTAGATGTGACGGGCCCGGGAGCGGTCCTCCGAGCGCAGTTCGGTGCCGTAGGTGGCGGCAAAGCCGGAGATCCAGACCTCCTCGGACGTGCGGGCCTCGCCGATCGAACGGGCGAAGCCGAGAAACGTGGTGACGGATGTGGCGAAGGCCGACGACAGCCGGTCCCGCACGGCCTGGCTAGCCGCGTAGGCGACGGCGGCCGGCTGACAGAACCGCGCCCAGAAATACGGGTTTCGCACACGGCCGGACACGCGGTGTTCGAACTGGTCGAGAGTGACCACCGCATATTTCGTCCTCAGGAGCATGTCGCCGAAGCGGGTTTCGGCATAGTAGACGTTGGGCGGGACCAGCCGGTTGGCCAGACGCGACACGGGGTTTGCGTGGGTCTGCGCGTAGGACTCGACCAGCACGTAGAGGTCGACGAGGCTTTCGTCCAGGGCGACGCCGCGCAGGCACGAACCGTAGGCGAGCACGGCAAGCACGGGGCCGTCGACCTCACGCCTGACGGTTTCCGCAAGATGCACGACACCGGGCGCAAGCTCGACATCGGAGGCCACCGCGGCGAGTGCGGCGAGGGGGGCGAGTTCTTGCTGTCCGTCGTTCATTTCCGGCAGGGCCTCAGCCGGTCAGAAACTCGAACACCGGACCCAGGGACAGCCGAAGCGGGCCGTCATCGGGTTTCTCGATGAATTCGCCGTCGAGAATGAACGGCAGGTCGCAGTCGATCTCGATCACGTTTGCGGACGTGCTGCGGTAGGACTCCGCGTTGAGCCGGCGCGTCCGTCCGCCATACATGATGGCCCGCAGGGACCGCAGCAGGTGATAGGGCGGAAAACCGATCGTCGTCAGCTTCATCGCGTCCGAATTCTGGTTCCAGAACGGCCGCGATCCCAAGATCAGCCGGTCGAGCGTCGTGACCAGGGCGAGCAATTGCCCGTCTTCGGCGAAAATTTCGGAGTCCGCCGTGACCGTCATCTCGGTGGGCTGGTAGATCCGGTCGGGATCGCTCTTCTTCTCCCCCCGGATGAACGCGCGATAGAGCGCACTCAGCAGTGTCATGCCGGTGGCCCAGTCGCCCACGAGACCGCGGCTGTGGATATCGCGATGGCACATGACCACGGCGCGGTAGATCGCACCGGCGCCGAAAAACATGCCGTGCTGCGGAGACTTGTCCTTCGGGTTGTCGATACGGACGGTGTGACGCCGCCTGACCGCCGTCGCCCGCGCGCAATACTCGGGAACCGTGATGCGTTCGAGCACGACACGGCTGCGGGGATTCTGCACACCGACGTCCGAGGCGTTCATGTTCGTGGTGCCGTCGGGCAGGATCGCCAGCCGTGGAAGCCGGTCGGGCGGCAGGGATTCCGCCAGATGCGTCTGGATCGCCTGGACTGTACCGTCGCCTCCGCTGATGACGATGGCATTGACGTCGGTCCGCACGAACTGGTCGAGAATATCGAATAGGTCCGCGAACCGGTCGACCCGCTCCACGATCACGTCCGTACGGCTTGTCAGGACGTCTTCGAGGCGGTTGCCCTTCTTGCGGTTGCGGCGGGCGGTCGGGTTTATGAGGACGCCGACGGTCATGGTTATTGCTGCGGCCGGCTGAGCCAGCTCTGGAGCGGCCCGTCCCGGCGCTTCACGATGCCCGCATGAATCAGCTGGATTCCGTGCAGGACGAGGCAGATCAGCGTCCAGGCTGCGACCGCGACGAGACCCCAGTCGGGCCGGCCAACGATCACCGCCAGTGTCATGATGAAAAGGTTGGGATTACGGCGTGCCGTGATCTGCCGGAAATAGGTGTCGATGGGCCGCCAGACATGGATCTCAAGCCCCAGGTACTTGATGGCGACGCCCTCGAAGATCCGCTGGAGGATGTATCCCACGAGGATGATCGTGAGAATCAGCCAGAAGGCTGTCGGTGTGTAGGCGTAGGGGCTCGCCATGACGGCGAGAGCCCAGGCGGTGTACCAGAAGGGCGGGTGGACGAGGTCGATGCCGTGGTCGAACACGTCGCCCCACTTGCTCGACGTCAGCGTCACCCTCGCCAGCTTGCCGTCGACCGTATCGAGAAAGGTCATGGCCCAGGCGCAGAAGAGCCCGAGGACCCACTGGCCGGAGAGGAAATAGATGTATGCGGCCACGACACAGACGGCGCTGACGGCCGTGACCATGTTCGGCGTGATGCCGTAGGGGGCGATCAGTTTCGTCGTCAGATAGGCCGGGTAGGGCCACAGGTACTTGGTGATGAAATCGGTCGCGCCCTTGTAGGTACCCATGAAGATGCGCCACTGCGCCCGCTTCATGTTCGCGTCGTTGATGACCAGCGCGTAGGGGGTCTCGCGTTTGCGCAGCGATTTCCAGTAGGAGGCTTTGAGGTCTTCCGGTTTGCTGGCGCGCTCCAGCAACGCACGTTCGGCCTCTCCGTCATCGGCGAGGTCGCGGGCGACCTGGCGGGCCTCCTCCGCATCGAGATGGGCTGCGATCGGGACGTCGCGGGACAGATCCGATCCGGCAAGGACAAGGCCCGGGGTGTCGCGAAGCGCGGGCACCAGCGGTGCGTCGAGCACGCTGTCGCCGCGCAGCAGAATCACCGGTCCTGTCCAGGATTCGAGTTCGTCGGAGGAAATCACCCGCTCGATGCCGTTGCGGCGGAACGCGCGCTCCAGCCTTTCCCGGCAGGTCATGCCCCAGAGGCGGGTGTCCAGTTCGCGCACGAAGAAGAGAACCGGCTCGGTGTCACCGAGCTTGCAGGTTTCCTGCGGGTTCATTTTCAGTGCCGATTGCTGGTTCAAGATACTAGTCTCACGACCCGTGATGACAACTGGTCAGCCGATTACGCAACGAGGGTCGAAGAGCGACGACGTCGACACGCGCAGGACGCCTTGGTAAATCCGATCATTGATATCCTGTCAAGCTGCGGAGTCCAGCGGCTTACAGGCTTTCTCGCCTGAAGGCAATCGCGCCGGCGGCCGTCGCGAAGACGAGAACAGGGGTCCACGCCGCGAACCAGGGCGGCAGAATGCCGAGTTCGCCCATAGTCAGCGAAATGCCGTCGAAGATGAAGAAGCCGAATCCCATGGCGATTCCGAACGCGAACATCAGTCCGAGGCCGCCGCCGCGCTGGAACCGGCCGGCAAGCGGAATGGCGATCATGAGCATCAGCGCGGACGTCACCAGGGTGCTTAACCGCTTGTGCCGCCAGGTTTCGTAGACATGGGTCGGCCGGATCCCGAATCCGGCATTGGTGATGAAATAGGACAATGTGCGCAGCGACATCTCGACCGGATCGCCCGACCGGGTTCCGGTCGCGGCCGGTTTCAGCGGGCCGCTGTAGACCATGCTGGGGATTCTGACGGGCGGTTCGTTGTTGCGGTAGAAGATCCCGATATTTGTCATGATCCACCGTCCATCCTGCAGACGCGCGGTTTCGGCCGTGATCTGCTCGGAGAGGATGCCGTCCTTGTCGCGCCGGAAGATGATGACGTTCTCCAGCCGGGTCGCCTCGTCATTGCTGCGGGCGGCGCGCAGGATGTCGTTGCCGGCCCGCATCCACATGGGATCGTCCTTGCCGATATTGAGCTTCTTCTCGCTATGGTCGCCGATGCCCCAGTCATTGAGGATCGGCGCGGCGGCAGGGATCGCCCGGTCGACCAGCAGGAAATGACCGAGCCCGAGCGCGGTCGCGAGCGGCAGGAGCGTGACCATAACCCGGAACTGCGACATGCCGGAACTCCAGATCGCGACGAGTTCGCTGTGGCGCGAGATCTCCGTCAGCATCAGCAGGGCGGCCAGCAACACACTGATGGTCACGAACTGGGCCATCACGTCGGGGGTTCTCAGAAAGGCATATCGCGCGATCGCCATCGCGTCCTCGTTGTTGAGGTTGAGGATCTCGTCGCTGTAGGCGATGAGATCGAGCGTGAGCACGAATGCGGTGATGCCGAACAGGATCACGAGGAACCGCAGCAGCATCATCTTCGTCAGGAGAACTCCGATCAGGCGCATCACACGGTCTCCGTCGACGGGAAGATGCGATTCCTGATCCAGCGCAAGCCGTCGTTTATCCGGTCGAAGACCGGTTCGAGATTGTCGGGCTTGAGCTGGAAACATGTCCTGTAGAAGCGCCAGAGCGCAAACAGGGCGAGCAGGGCGAACGGCAGCCAGACGCCGAGGTACGGGCTGACGCCGTCATATCTCACCATTCGCGCGCCCTGTTCGACGATCTCGTTGTAGGCGATGAGGATGATCAGGGCGAAACCGAAGCGATAGGGCCTTTGTCCGCGTCTTCGGCCCATGGCGAAGGGGATCGCCAGGACAGGCAGGACGAGGATCGTCGCCACCGTGGCGAGACGGCGGTGGAACTCCGCGGTCATGGCATCGACGCTCGTGCCCTTGGGCGGCGTGTTCCGCCGCTGGTAGAGTTCTATGAGCGTCAGTTCGCGCTGGTCGCGGCCGCGTTCCCTGAATATCGAGTCGTCAAGCTTGCCGAGCGGCGTGTCGATAAGCTGGAACTCGCCCACGGTCTGGCGCGGCAGCGGTTTCGTCGCGTCGGTGTCGACCGGTCCGCGCACCTGGAGACGGTGACCGTCCTCGAGGCGCAATACCGGCCGGGGTTCGCCGTCGAGCTCGATGAGGGCGCCCTTGGCGGCGGTGATGGTCTCGCTGCCGGCCGAACCCCGGTTGTCATACATGAAGATGCGTTCGAACCGGTTGGAGTCCCGCGTCAGGTTGTCGAGAATGAAGGTGCGCGTGCCGGCGTTCATGAACACGCCTTCCTCGGCGAGGTAGAACACCTCGACGTTCTTCACCGTGTGCAGGAGAGCCCGGTAGAGATAACGGGTGTGGGGCTGGACGTGACTGACGATGATGGCCGCGAGGACAGCGAATCCCAGGCCGAGCACCGCCACCGGCCTGGTGAGCTGGTGCAGTCCGATGCCCGAGGCGAGAAAGGCGTCGACCTCGCTGTCCTTGCTGAGCTTGTTGAAGCCGAACAGGAGACCCAGGAAAAACGCCGCCGGTATGGCCAGCCCCAGATAGTGCGGCACGAGATAGGCGAGCATCTCGAACACGAGGTTGAAGGAGTTCTTCTTGCCCAGCGTGACGTCGAGCAGGCGCACCATGCGCTCGGCCAGCAGCACCATAAGGCCGACCGTCATGGCGCCGACCAGCGGTTTCATCGTGCGCCCGAGTATGTATCTAGACGTTATCTGCATGACCTGAACACTTCTGTCCTGTCGCCGCAAGGGTCGATAAGACCGCCGGGAATCGCCTGCGTCAACCGGTCGGCGGCGTAGACCATGGACGGATCAGGCCGCGGAGGGCCATGCCGCCCTGAGTTCGGCGAGGAGCCGCTGCCGCAGCGCGCCGTCGACGGTCACGGCACTGGAAAGGTCCGGGACGGCGGGCCAGCCGGGGTCGGGGAACTCCGTGCCCTCGAAAACCTGGGTTTCTGCGAAGCGCGGCAGGACGTGGAAATGGACGTCCTTGTCCACCATCATGAGCATGAGATAGTTGATCTTCTGGTAGGGCCGGAAGGACGTCAGGGCCGCTTCGATGTCCCGTGTCGCCTGTGCGAGTTCCGCGAAGGCCTCGGGCGAGATGTCCGGGAACGCCTCCGCCTCGTCCTTGCAGACTAGGACCAGGGCACCAAGGGTCGCCTGTGCCGGGCGCAACAGCACGCACCAGTGCGCATAGTCGCGGATCAGCGTGTCGGGATAACCGAACTTCACCATCGTTTCGTTTGACGTCATGTCAGGGAGCACTCCCGCCTTGCGATTGATTCAGCGTGGCCGCGAGGTCGTTTCGCGCCACTTCGAGAAACCCCTCTTCCGACTCGTCCCACGCATGTTCCGTCATGGTGCAGTGCCATCCGGCGTCCGACCGGTCAATGCGGTAGACGGCATAATGTGCGGGCGGACGGCGTGTGGTCTTTCGGGCTGACGCGGACGCGATGCCGTGAACCGGTATTTCGTCGTCGATCGCCGCCTTCATCTGGCGGTGATTGTGCCCGTGAAGCACGAGGTCCGCCCCGTGCCGGGCCACGATGTCCTGAAACTGCGCCGTATCGGCCATGGCCTTCCGCCACCTGTTCTGATCGGGCAGGGGAGGATGATGGACCATGATGACACGAAAAAGGCCGCTTCCGGACAGGGAGGCGAGAATGGCGTCGAGGCGGTCGAGCTGTTCCCGGCCGAGCCAGCCGCGCGCGAGGAACGGCAGGGTCGGTACGGCGGTGGACAGGCCGATCAGCGCGATGTCCCCGCGCCTGCGGACATAGGGAAAATGTTCGCCTTCGCCGGGGTGGTCCGTCCCGCTTTCCGATTCGTGCGCCATGTAAGCCGCCCAGCGGCCCATCCCCTTTTCCCATGGCAGCGGGATGTAGGCGTCGTGATTGCCCGGAACCACGGATATCCAGCCCGGCACGCCGAAGCGGCTGAGCCATTCGGACACCTGGACGAACTCCGACTCGAGGGCGATGTTGACCAGGTCTCCCGTGATGGCCACGTGGTCCGGCGCGAGCGCCAGGATCTCGTCGCGCATGGCGTCGACAATGTGGCGCATGTGGACCGATTTCCGGTGCCGGAACCAGGAATGATATCCCAGCATTCGTTTGTTCAGGAGTTCTCGCAGCGCCGGTTTTTCGATGGGTCCCAGATGAATATCGGACAGGTGGACGAGAGTGAACATGCAGATGCCGGGAACCTTCGGGGGAGCGTTGACTTGCTCTGGGTGAAATGCCATTGAAGTGGCGTTCTACGTTCTATCAGTGTTTCAGCAAAAAAGGGCGCGACAAAGTGAAAGTGGTCATCCTGGGCGCTGGCCAGGGAAAGCGCTTGCTGCCGTTAACCGAAGACGTGCCCAAGGCGTTGCTTGATATCGGCGGACGGCGGCTCATCGAATGGCAGATCGAGGCCTTTTCCGAGGCCGGCGTCGACGAGTTCGCGGTGGTTACCGGCAACAAGGCCGACCTCATGGCGGATTTCCTCGAAGGGGTCGCCGCCGAAAAACCGGGAATATCGATCCGCACGGTCTACAATCCGTTCTATTCCGTGGCTGACAACCTCGCCAGTTGCTGGATGGCGCGACACGAGATGGACCAGGAGTTCATTCTCGTGAACGGCGACAACATGTTCCGCGCAGGCATGGTCAAGGAACTGCTGAGCGCGCCGCCCGCGCCCGTGACCGTCGCCATCGGACACAAGGACAGCTACGACACCGACGACATGAAAGTGATGGTCGACGGCGACCGGCTCACCGAGATCGGCAAGACCCTTCCGCTGGAAGCCGTCGATGCGGAGTCGATCGGCATGATCCTGTTCCGCGGCGAGGGGCCGAAGCTCTACCGGGACACGCTCGAACGATCGATGGCGGAGCCCGCGGGCCTGCGCCAGTGGCACCTGTCGGTGATCAACACCCTGGCCAAGGAAGAAGACGTCCGTGTCCGGTCGGTGGACGAGCACGAATGGTGCGAAGTCGACTTTCCCGTCGACCTCCAGCATGCGCGGCACCTCGTGGCCACCTGGACCTGAGCTTTTATCCGGTCAGGCTTTCCGGCTTGAGAGAATGCGTTCGACCTCCACGAGGTCTTCCGGCTTGTCGACATCGATCGCCGCGTCCGTGTGCGGCATGGACACGGCCCTGACCTCGACGCCCAGGGCGATGGACGCTTCCCGCATGGCGCCGTCCAGGGTCAGTCGCCCGGTGAGGTAGCGCCACAGCGGGCGCAGGCCGAAGGCGTGGACCAGGCGCCATGGCGTCTTTCTTTCCCGTTCGACCCGTCCCCAGAACTCGACCGCGCGCGCGGCGTCGTCCGTCATCATGGCAAAGAGGTTGCAGCCGGAATATCCGCCGTCGGCGAACTTGAGAAAGGTCCGCTTGGCGTGCGGATAGGCGCCGAGGAGGACGTCGGCGTGTTCAAGGCCGGCCGTCAGGTCGGCGCCGGACTGCGCTGAACGGGCGAGGAAATACTCGACCATCTCCACCGACAGCAGGGCGTGATCGGCCGTGGTTACGAGGGTCGGCCGGGCGATGTCCGATCTTTCCAGGACGCCGAGCACGCTGCCACTCGCCTTGTCCCGGCTCTGCAGAAAACCGATACGGGCGGTGTCGGACGGGGCGGACGGGTCGGCGAGCGCCTCGTCCAGGGTCTCCCGCGTTTCCACGCAGACGTAGATCTTCCCAACCGACGGCGCGGCGACCAGGGTCGCGAGCACGCGGTTGATCATCGGGACGCCGGCCACCGGTATCAGGCACTTGTGGCCGGGGCCGAGCGCGTCGGCCATCGGATCGCCCTTCATCCGGCCGGCAGCGAGGACGACGGCGTCGAACCGCGGCGGATTTTCCGGTTCGGGCGCCACTCACAGCGCCTTTTCGTACATGCGGTAGGTCTTGTAGATCCGTGCCCCGACCGATTCGATCATGTGCCGCATGGCCATGTTGTCTTCGAGGATCCAGGAGAGCTCGCCCCGGTGGGTGCCTCGCTTGGTATGGTACTCGCGGATGGTCTCGATCACGCCGAGTGCCAGAAGAGCCCCGATCCGGCCGGTCTGGTACTTCTTGCGCACGCCCATCAGCGGCAGCCTCGCGGATTTCGGTGGCCTCGTGGTCAGCCGCCAGACGAGCTTGGCCCAGTTGAAGGGGAAAAGCCGGCCGTTCAGGTCCGAGATTTCCTCGTTGATGTTCGGCAGGGTCACGGCCATGGCGACGGGTTCGCCCCTGTAGGACGCGATGGCCACGTATTCCTCCTTGACGAGGAACCTGAGATTCTTGCCGATCGCCTCGACCTCGCGGTCGGTCCACGGGACGAAACCCCAGTTCTCCGACCATGCATCGTTGAAGATGTCGCGAATGATCTCGAGTTCGGCCGCCAGGTCCTTCTTGTTCAGCGGCCGGATATCGATGTCGCCGGAGGATCTGGCCTTCTCCAGGAGGGCTTTCATGCGCTCGGGCAAGGGGTGTTTGTGATCGTAGAAATAGGCGTAGAGATCTTTCGCCTTCCGGTATCCTGCGGCTTCCACGTGGTGCCGGTAATAGGGCAGCGCGTGGCCCATCATGATGTAGGGCGGTGTGTCGAAGCCGTCGACCAGAAGGCCGATCTCGTCGTTGACCGAGAAATTGAACGGACCCTGGACGCGTTTCAGGCCCTTGCCGCGCAGCCAGTCTTCTGCGGCCTTGAACAGGCTGGTGAAAACGGCGGGATCGTCGACGGCATCGATGAATCCGAACTTGCCGGCCTCGTCGCCATGGGTCCGGAGTTTCAGTTCGCAGACCTGCGCGGAGATCCGCCCGACATCCCGCCCGTCGCGCCGGGCCAGCCAGAGCGCGACCTCCGCGTGTTCGAAATAGGGGTTCGACTTCGGGTTGAAGTGGTCGTGGCGCTCGATCCTGAGCGGCGGGGTCCAGTTCGGATCATCGCGGAAAATGTCGAAAGGCAGGTCTATGAAGCGCTTAAGTCCCGCGCGGTCGGTCACCTTTTCGATCTCGATCCGTCCGCCGGTACTCTCAACTGCCATGTCGGTCCTGCTCCCCCGGTACATGCATCAGCTGGCGGCCGTGGCCGATGGGGCGGACGCCTCGCCGGTGACGGGCTTGAGCCGTCCCATCTCGACTTCATACAATGTGGTCGCAATGTCAATCCAGGCCGGCCTGTGGGTGATGACGAGGATGGTGTGGTCGGCGGAAAGTGCGCGGATCTGTTCGCAGATCTTCGCCTCGGTGTCCGGGTCGAGCGCACTGGTGACCTCGTCTAGGATCAGCAGCCTGGGATTGCGGAAGAGCGCACGCGCTATAGCTATGCGCTGTCGCTGTCCGCCGGAAAGCTTGGTGCCGCGTTCGCCGACGAACGTCTCGAGACCTTCCGGCATCTGGTGGATGAACCGGTCCACGCCGGAAGCCGCCAGCGCCCGGTCGAGGTCCTTTTCGTCATAATCCTCGTCGCCCAGGATGATGTTGGCCAGGACCGTGTCGTGGAAGAGGCCCGGTTCCTGCGGCACGTAACCGATCATGGCGCGCCACGCCTTCAGATCGATCTGCGACAGCGGCGTGCCGTCGATGAAGATCTCGCCCTCGGTGGGACGGTGCAGCCCGACGAGAAGGTCCACGATCGTCGTCTTGCCGGAGCCGGACGGTCCTTTCAGGACGGTGATGGCGTTGGGCGTGATGTCGAGATCGATGCCAGACAGCACCGGCCGTTCCGGGTAGTCGAAACGCACGTTCTCGAATCGGCATCCCCGGTCGAGCGTGGGCACGACGGTGCCGGGATTGTCCTCCGGCTGGCTTGCGGTGTCGCTGATGAGTTTCTTGATGGACCAGTATGCGCTTTCGACTTCCACCGCGGCCTGAAGCATCTTCTGCATCTTGCCGACGATGGACACGACCTGGAAGAAGATGAGGCCGAGGACGAAGATTTCCGAGAGCGGGATGTTCCAGACGACGGCCGCGAAATAGACCCCGGCGGCGAGCGACACGGTGACGATGATCTCCTCGCCGTAATACCTCCCCTGGGTGGCGATCACCTGGCGCCTCAGCGCCTTCTTGAGATCCTTGATCTTGCGGGCCAGAAGACGGGTGAACGAGCTTTCCCGGCCCATCGCCCTGAGCGGCTTGATGTTGCTCAGGGTGTCGGTGAGATAGGTCACGAGTTCGGCGGTGCGGTAGGTCTGCTTGCGGCCGGCCTTCTTCGACGTCCGGACCAGGGAGCTCAGGGACCACGCCATGAGCCCGCCGACGATGAGGCCGCCGAGCGCCAGTTTCCACGACACGAAGAGGGCGACGACGAGGTAGACCACGGCCTGCAGGCCATGGGCCACGAACTTGGCCGCGTTCAGGTATGCCTTGCCCGAGCGTGTGGCGTCGACGCTGATCGAGTTGGCGATCCGTCCGGTGCGGCTGCCGCCGAAATAGGACCATCGCGCATTCATCAGGTGGCCGATCAGGCTGGCGCGCAGGCCGGTCGCCACGTTGGCCATGGCGTAGCCGACGTAACTCAGCGCCGCGAAAGACAGGATCGCCTTGAGCGTGATCAGGATCGCGACGAGCGCCATGAGCGTCCCGAGCGTCGGTTCCAGGCCGATGGCGGAGACGGTCTGCCTCACGATGTCGTTAAGCGGGGAGGACTGGTCCTGTGCGCCACCGGCCAGTTCGGTCACGACGGGGAGGACGGTCGACAGTCCCGCGGCTTCGGCGAGACCGGCCAGAACGAGGCACGTCAGTACGATTGCGGGGCGTGTGCCTTCCGCTCCGAAAAAGATCCGAAATATGCCCTTCATGTGCGCGGCCAATGCCGCGACGGCGCCGAACGCCTGTTATTCGGCGGCGTCGCTCATCTTCTCCAGGTTGGCGTCGGCGCGCCGCGTCGCCGCTTCGAAACGCTCCTCGAAGGTCTTCATGTTCTTCTTGGGTTCCTGATAGTAGGCCGTCAGCTTGAGAAGCGCGACGAAGGACTTGTTGATCAGGCGTCCCCAGAGCTTCATCGGGCGATTGAAGTCGAACAGCAGCACGACGCGCTCGTCGTCGGTATCGTTCCAGACCTCGTGTTCGTAGGTATCGTCGAATACGAAGAGTTCACCCTGGCGCCAGACCACGACCTCATCCGCGATCCGGATGCGGCAATCTTCCGCGTTCTTGGGTATGACGAGACCGAGATGGCAGCGCAGGATGCCCTTGCTGACCCCGCGGTGCGCCGGGATGTGATAGCGCGGTCCGAGGATCGAGAACCAGGCCGTCTGCAGTTCCGGTACCTTCTCCAGCAGTTCGCAGGTGCGCGGCGCCTGTTGCGAGTTCTTCGGCAGCTTGTTGCCGAAGCCGTAGAGAATGAAGGTCCGCCAGTTGTCGCCCTTGGAGATCTTCATCTGGTCGGGGGAGACCGACTGGAAGGTCGGAACCGCCTCGCGGTGCTTCAGGATCTCGGTCAGTTCGGCGTGGATGACTTCCCAGTTGTCCTCGATCGGCTTGAGGAACGGAAACTGTTCCTTGTCGTAGGTGGGGGTGTCGCCGACGAGAGATTGCCTGCCGAGAAAATCGGCGAGTCCGCGTATCAGGTTCTTGCCGAAACGCTTGACTCTCTTGCGGCGGTATTTCTTGAACCGGCCGTAGAGTCCGAGCTGTTTCTGGTCCGTAACCGTGGACGACATGATGAATGCCTCTGCTGACTGTTACCCTGCAAACGACGGGTTCTGACCCATGTTTTCGGCAGCATTGCGTCAAGTTGCGCATGCTGCTCTTCATTGCTGGCATTCTGCATAGATTCGGCATAGTTTCCAGTCAAACCCATTGAGACAAATTGGACCATGTGGGCAAGAACACAGTTGAAAATCGGCTGGGGCGACCTCGTTGCAGGCGCCATCGGCTGCCTCATGCCGGGCGACCGGGCCGACGCCACGCGGCGCGTGGAGACCTACTGGTCGAGCGACGATGACAGCATCGCGGCGTATTCGGTGCGCAGCGGCTTCGATCTCCTGCTTCAGGCGCTGGATCTCGAGCCCGGCGACGAGATCATGTTCTCCGCGCTCAACGTCCGCGGCATGATCAAGATCGTGAACCGGCTGGGATACACGCCGGTGCCGGTCGACCTCGATGTGGCGCACATGGGGCCGCGGCTCGATCTGATCGAAAAGGCGATCACGCCGAAAACCAAGGTCATCGTCGTCGCGCATCTCTTCGGAACGCGGCTCGACCTGGAACCGCTTCTCGACATCGCCAGGCGGCACAATCTGCTGTTCGTGGAAGATTGCGCGCAGGTCTTCGACGGCCAGGCCTATGGCGGGCATCCGCGTGCGGACGTGTGCATGTTCAGCTTCGGTCCGCTCAAGACGTCCACGGCGCTGGGCGGGGCGCTGATCCGCGTTCGCGACGACAAGCTCCGCAATCGCATGCGCGAGATCCAGGCCGCCTACCCGGTGCAGAAGAACCGCAAGCACCTGAAGCGGGTCTTCCAGTTTGCGGCGCTCAAGGTCGTGACGTCGCCCTTCGTCATGGAAAGGATCTACCGGTTCTTTCACAAGCGCGGGCAGGA
The DNA here is from genome assembly GCA_965227875.1 of Hyphomicrobiales bacterium. Lineage (GTDB taxonomy): Bacteria > Pseudomonadota > Alphaproteobacteria > Rhizobiales > JAJFHC01. The sequence continues at coordinate 852,254 of OZ245783.1, read as the reverse complement.
CTACGAGGATTCGGTCAGCGACAAGGTCCGCAACGTCGCGCCGCTGGGCTCGTCGAACAAGCTGCGCCAACAACCGTCGCTGGGCATGCTGCGCCTGATCGCGCGGCGCATCTACGGTTTCCGTGAAGGAAGCCTGGAGGAGAGGGCGTCCCGCGGCCGCAAGCTGCGCGACCTGATCGAGGACGTCGTGGTGCTTCCCGGACAGGCGAACGCCGTCCACAGCTACTGGGTCTTTCCCATGCTGGTGGATCAGCCGCGGGTCTTCATAGACCGTCTGCGGGAAAACGGGTTCGATTGCGCCGACCTGCCGCGGTCCCAGGCCGTACAGGCGCCGGACGACCGTCCCGGCCTGCAGCCTGAATGCGCGGAACAGGCGCTCGCAGACCTCGTGGTGGTCCCGTGTTACCCCGGAATGCCGGATGCGGAACTGGAACGCCAGGCCCGGATCATTCGCGAAGTCGCGGGCGAAACCGGGACGCAGCGCACGCGGGCCTATGCGGGGGCGAAAGATTCGCCCGCCGATGCGGCCTGAAGAGGAGCGTCAGCCGTTGTATGCGGCGCGGCCGAGCGTGTAACGCACCGAACCGTAAGAGAGATCGACGTCCGGGGCCCAGTCGAACCGGGAGGTGCGGTGGGCGGAAAAAATGCCAAAGAACTTTTTCATTGTCCGTCTCCGGAAGCGTAAGAGAAACCTGTCGGGTGTTTGCTGATAGCGGACAGATAGGTGCTTCGCGGCCCGATGTGTCGCGTTATCTCCACGTATCAGCCATGCGTCTGGCACATGCCGGTGCACGAACCGGGGGACGGGGTATGCCGTCTTCTCGGTTTTGCCCATGAAGATCACGGGTCTCATCAGGCCGGTGCTCCGCTCGGTCATGCAGCCGGTCTGGCGTCTGACGCGTGGGCAGACGCTTGGCGTGCGCGCGATCCTCGTGAATGACCGGGAGCAGGTGCTTCTCGTCCGCCATACCTATGTTCCCGGCTGGACCTTCCCCGGTGGCGGCGTGGAGCGGTCGGAAACCCTCGAAGCCGCACTCGCCAGGGAAATCCGGGAGGAAGTCGGCCTGAACGTGACGGGTGTTCCCGAACTTCTCGGCATCTACGCCAATTTCGCGGTGTTTCCCGGAGATCATGTGGCGGTCTACGTCTCGCGGGATTTCCACGGTTCGCTCCGCCGGTCGATGGAAATCGCCGAAGCGGGGTTCTTTGACCGGGACGGTCTTCCGGAGGGGACGAGCCCCGGCGCCGGCCGGCGGCTGGACGAGTTATTCGGCGATGCGGATCAGGACGTGATGTGGTAGGCATCCGTCCGCAGGCCGTTGCCGTCACCGGCCGGCCTGCATCGACAGGGGCAACAACGCGCCGTGATGACATACGTTTATCTTCTGTCCGGACTTGCGATTCTCGTCGTGGCCGGCGAAATTCTTGTTCGCGGTGCGGTCGCCATCGCCGGACGGTTGAAGATCGCGCCCCTTCTGGTCGGGCTCACGATCGTGGCGCTCGGGACCTCGGCGCCGGAACTGACGGTGTCGATCGACGCGGCCCTCAGGGGCGTTCCCGACCTCGTGACCGGCAACGTTGTCGGCAGCAACATCTCCAATATTCTCCTGGTCCTTGGGGCTGCGGCGATCATCACACCGGTCGTCGCGCACGAGAAGATCGTGCGGCGGGATGTTCTTTTCCTCGTCGTCGTCTCCAGCGTGCTTGCGGGACTGTGTTTCGTCGGCGTCATTTCACCGTTCACAGGAGCCGTCTTTCTCCTGGTCTACGCGGGGTACGCCTTCGTTTCCTACAGGGCCGAGAAACGCGCCCTGCCGGCGGTCGACACAGCCGGCGAGCTTGCGTCCGCGGAGGTCAAGGAACATGGCGGCGTGCCCGAAAACCTGATGATCGCCGTCCCGGTTTTCGTGGGAGGCTGTATCGGGGTGGTGCTCGGCGCCGACCTGCTGGTCGAAGGCGCCGTAAGGCTGGCGCGTATGTTCAACGTCTCGGAAGCGGTGGTCGGCCTTTCGATTCTCGCCGTCGGGACGTCGCTTCCGGAACTGGCGATCTCGGTGATCGCAGCCATCCGGGGACATTCGGACGTGGCGCTCGGCAACGTGGTCGGCAGCAATATCAGCAATGTGCTCGTCGTGCTCGGTGGCGCGGCACTGTTCGGACCGATCGAAGTCGCCGACCAGATCGCCAAGTTCGACATCTGGGTGATGATCGCCGCGACGGTCGTGCTCCTGCCGACCCTTGCCAGCGGCTGGCGGCTCACACGGACCGAGGCCGCGCTCTTCCTTGCAGCCTACGCGGTCTACATCTTCGCCCTGTTCGCGGGCTGGCCGGCCGCGGTCGCTGAAATGATTTAGAGGAGACTTCCGCGCCGGTCGGCTCTAACCGAGCGTCTCCCGCCCGTGCGGCCGGTCGAGGTCGAGCCTGGGACCGACGGGAACGATACCGGTCGGGTTCACGTCGGGGTGGCTGGTGTAGTAGTGCCGCTTGATGTGATCGAGGCGGACCGTCTCGGCGATGCCGGGGTGCTGGTAGATATCCCTCATGTAGCCGTCGAGGTTGGCGTAGTCCGCTATGCGCCTGACATTGCACTTGAAGTGACCCACATAGACCGGGTCGAAACGGATGAGCGTGGCGAAGAGCCTGATGTCGGCCTCGGTGAGACCGACCCCGGTCAGGTAGCGCCGGTCCGACAATCTGTCGTCCAGGACGTCGAGTGTTTCGAAAAGCTCTCCCACGGCGTTCTCGTAGGCGGACTGGGACGTGGCAAAGCCCGCGCGGTAGACGCCGTTGTTGACGGTTTCATAGATCCGGTCGTTGAGCTCGTCGATCTCGGACCGGTGGCTCTCGGGGTAATAGTCCGCGGTGTTGCCGGTGATCGCGTCGAACGCCGTGTTGAACATGCGGATGATCTCGGAGGATTCGTTGCTGACGATCGTCGCGCGTCGCTTGTCCCACAGCACGGGCACCGTGACCCGTCCGGTGTAGCCGGAATCGGCCGCGGTATAGACCTCGTGGAGATATTCGGCGTCGTGCAGCGGGTCGGGGATGCAGCCGTCGCCGGTCCCGAACTGCCAGCCCCTGTCTCCCATGTGCGGATCGACGACCGACAGGTCTATATGCGGTTCGAGTTCCTTGAGCTTGCGGAACATGAGCGTTCGGTGCGCCCAGGGGCAGGCATAGGAGACATAGAGATGGTAGCGTCCGGACTCGGCGGCGAAACCACCGTCCCCCGTCGGGCCGGGAGAGCCGTCCGACGTGATCCAGTTCCTGAAGGAGGTTTCCGCGCGCTTGAATTCTCCATCCTCGGTATCGGCGAGCGATTCCGTCGTCTTCCATACACCGTCGATGAGCATTCCCATTGCGCCGGATCCCTTTTTCCTGTTGCCGTCGTCCGAACGGCGCATATGGGCCGCGAGGGACCAATCGGCAAGGCCGGCTTTGTTCTGGACGGCTTGTGTCCGCCGTGCTAATCGGGCGATCCACTTGGAGATGAACATGGCAGACCGGAACAGGCGGCGACGATCGCGACGACCCATGCGGGCCACGCCTGTGCGTGGCGCTGCAGCACTGCGCGTCGCAATCAATTCCGGCTGAACGACTCCGCCGTGGGGGCCGGAAGAGGCCGGTGACGCGTTTCGTACCGTTCCTGTCTCCAAGGCCTGATCATGACCGACGCTGATTTTCTCATACATCCCGAAACCCGGGCCGACCGGCCCGCCATCGAAACCCTTCTCGACGCGGCCTTCGGCCTCGACCGCCGGACCAAGACCGCATACCGCCTGCGCGAGGGGTCGTCGCCGGTGGAGGGCCTGTGCCTGACGGCCCGCCTCGACGGCCGCATCGTGGGTTCGATCGAGTTCTGGCCACTGGTGATCGGCGAGGGTGGCCAGGCCCTGCTGCTCGGGCCGCTGGCGGTGGACCCTGGGATGCAGGGCAGGGGGTGCGGGATGGCGCTCATGAAACGCGGGATAGCGCTTGCCCGCGAGCAGGGGCATGGCCTGATCGTCCTTGTGGGAGACGAACCCTATTATGCCCGGGTCGGGTTCGCCCGCGTCCCGGACGGCCGGTTCATCATGCCGGGGTTCGTCGATCCGGACCGCCTGCTGGCGCTGGAACTAAGGCCCGGCGCCCTGTCGCGATGCTCGGGGCTGGTGCAGAACCCGGTCAGGGTGTCAGCGGCCCTCGCGATACCAGGTCAGGCCGAACAGGCCGAGCAGCGCCAGTACGACGAAAAGGCCTGAGAAGATCGGCACGTCCCGCAGGGAACGCACCACGTAGGCGTCGTTCTTGCGCAGGCCGAGCCAGTCGGCTCCGGCGGCGCGCCGTCCAGGGCTGATCATGCGCACACGCGGAATGTCGAGAGACGCGGCGCGCAGGCCGGTTCCGGACAGCCAATGGATGCCGCCGCCGGTCTTGTCAACGATGGGACGGAGTTTCTCGTCGGTGGCGCGGACGTCGGAGAACTCCTTGGGATCGGCGGAACCGACGGCCACCACCGAACTCACCAGGCCGTCGCTCAGGGCGTAGACGCCGACTTCCGACACCTCGTGTTCGCCGCGCCACACGCCCGGCGAGACCTGGGCGAGGTCGATTTTTTCCTCCTTGCCGGACGGCGCGGTCACGGTGACGTCCTGCATTTCGGAGAGCATGGTACGGCGTTCGATGGTGAGCCGGTTTCCTTCATGGACGGCCTCGAGCGCTTCTTCCTCGAGATCGGGCTCCTTCATCAGCCAGTGGGCAAGCCGGCGCAGCAGTTCCGATTGCGGCCCTCCGCCCTCGTACCCCCGCGCCCACAGCCAGGCGTGATCGGAAAGGAGCTGGGCGACACGGCCTTCCCCCTTGCGTTCCAGGATCATGAGCGGTTTCTGTTCGGGGCCCGACATGACTGTGTGGCCGTCCGAGGTGTCGACGTCGATGAGCCGGAACCACCGGCCCCATGTGGGCTCGTTACCTTCGCTGCCCGGCAGGCCACGCGTCACGGGATGACGCCGGCCCTGTTCGGTGATGGCGGGCTTGAAGGGCACGGTCGTGACATTGCCGGTTGGTGCACCGGGCAGAATCGTCGACAGGGGCGTGCGATACAGGCTGAGCGGCGAGGCGAAGGCCGGCCCGGCCGCCGACAGGACCGCACCGCCCTTCTGCACGAAGTCGGCGACGTTCGACAGGTAGATGAGCGGCAGCACGCCACGGCGCTGGTAGCGGTCGAACACGATCAGGTCGAACTCGTCGAGCTTGATGGAGAAGAGTTCGCGGGTCGGGAAGGCGATCAGCGAAAGTTCCTTGATCGGCGTGCCGTCCTGTTTCTCTGGCGGGCGCAGGATCGTGAAGTGGACGAGGTCGACGGCGGCATCCGCCTTGAGCAGATTGCGCCAGGTGCGCTCGCCGGCATGAGGTTCGCCGGAAACGAGCAGCACGCGCAGACGGTCGCGGATGCCCTGTGTCGTGATCATCGCCCGGTTGTTCTGCAGCGTGAGCTCGCCGTCGACACCTTCGGCGACGAGTTCGGTGATGATCGCGCCGCCATGGGAGATGGGAAGCGGGATGCTGACCGGCGCACCAACATCGACGGAGGTGACGTCTTGTACCTTGCCGTCGATGGAAATCGTCAGCTTCGCGACCGGCTGGCTGGGAAGGTCACCCCTGTCCTCGATGCGGATGACGATTTCCTGTTCCTCGCCGACAATGCCGAAACGCGGCGCCTGCTCCACCACGATCCGGCGGTCGCCCTCGTTGCGGCGCCCGGTGATGACGCCGTGGATCGGCGCTCCGGTGGTCAGCGGAATGTTGGCTTCGGCGGCATCGTGAACCTGGCCGTCGGTGATCAGGATGGCGCCTGCGAACCGGTCCGGCGGTACGTCGACAAGGGCCGTATCGAGCGCGGAGAAGAGTCGGGTGCCGCCGTCGGACGTCGCGTCGCTGCGGCCGGCATCGACGACACGGACGTCGAGATTGGGGATCTTCGACATGCGGTCGAGAATCTCTTCCCGCGCTGCCGTGGTGTGCTCCGCGCGCTGCTGGAGAGACTGGCTCGGACTCTGGTCGACGACGACAACGGCCACGTCGGACAGCGGCTGGCGATCCTCGTCGCGCAGCACCGGGTTGGCCAGGGCCAGGAGTACGGCCGCGGTGGCGGCGAACCGGAACAGGCTGCCGCGCAGACGGAAGACAAAGGACACCGCCGTGGTGATGAGGCCGAGCAGGACGAAAGCCGCGAGCAGCCAGAGCGGAATGTGGGGCAGGAATTCGAGCGACCAGTTCATCATGCCTATTGCCCCAGCCGTTCGAGCAGTGCGGGAACGTGGACCTGGTCGGCCTTGTAGTTGCCCGTCAGTGCATAAATCACGATGTTGATCCCGGTCCGGTAGGCCATCTCACGCTGGCGTTCGCCGCCAGGGACCACGGGAAACATGGTGCGGCCGGACGTGTCGGTTGCCCAGGCCGAGGCGAAATCGTTCGAGCCGATGACGATCGACGACACGCCGTCGAAATTCGACGCGCCGCGGCGGGCGTTTTCCTCGGGATTCGTGGCCTCGACCCAGAGCTGTCCGCCGGCCCAGCGGCCCGGGAAGGACTGCAGCAGATAGAAGGCCTTCGTGAGCACGTGATCGGCCGGAATGACTTCGAGCGGCGGAATGTCGAGGCTGGACAGGATGCGGCGCATCACCTGCGTGCCCGGCCCGGCGTCGAGAACGGTCGCGTTGGGCAGGATGCGGTGCTGGTCGCGGGTGTCGAAGAAGATCGTCCCGCCGTTCTTCATGTAGGCGTCGATCTTGGCCAGGGTCTCGTCGGATGGCGTGTCCGCGTCGTCCGTCATCGGCCAGTAGAGGATCGGAAAGAAGGTGATGTCGTCGCGTTCGAGGTCGACGCCCTTGGGTTGGCCGGGCTCGAGCGCCGTACGCTTGGCGAGCGCCTCGCTGAGGCCGTACAGGCCGGCATAACTCGTGTTGTCGACCGTGGAATCGCCGGTGACCACGTAGGCCAGGTGGGTTTTCTGGGCGACTTCCAGGGCGAACTGCTCATCCGGCGTGAGCTCCTGGGCACGGGCGATGTCGGAAATGCCGGCGCTGAGCGCGAACGCGAGAACGATGGCGGGGGTGCCGGTGCTACGTCCGAATCCCGCACCGATGAGGCGGCCCGACATGGCGAAGACCGCGATGGCGTCGAGCAGCAGGAGGATCATCGCGGCCGTGAGCAGCGGTCCCTTCATGGGCTGTGTCGGCGCGGGCCTGTAGGACCGCACCACCGTGCCGCCGATGCTGTCGGCCATGCGCACGAGGGACTGGCCGTCGAGCACGGTGTTGATGACGCGCACGGCCTGGTCACGGCCGTAGATGCCGGGAGGATGCGCGGGCGTGGGGACATGGTCGTCGGCATTGGTCGAAGAGATCGGCACGGTTTCCACGGGCGGGCGCACGAGTTCGCCGAACCCGTTGAGGACACGGACCGGGGGCAGGGCCTGCGGGGCGTTGATGTCCGACCGGTCGGCGTTTTTCGGACCGCTCGCGGCTTTCGACAGGTCGACGATCCGGCGCATCATCTCCACGAAGAGACCGGACAGGGGCAGGTTGGACCACACCGGCGAGGCGGGCACGTGGAAGAGGACCACCAGACCGTTGCCGCGGGCTTCCGCGGTCACCAGCGGTGTCCCGTCTTCAAGGCGCGCCCAGACCTTGTCGCTCAGGTCGGGCGAGGGTTCGGCCAGCACCTGGCGTTCCACGGTGATTTCGCGGCCGAGTTCCTCCAGACCGAAGAACGGGCTCTTTGCATCGAACGGTCCGAGGGTCTGCGGCTTGCTCCAGGACAGGGCGCCGCCGAGCGCCCGGCCTCCGCGGCGCAGCTGCACCGGGATGAGCCCGTCATTGTTGGCGGCGAGCCGGGGCCCGGCGAACCGCACGAGAATGCCTCCACGCTCGATCCAGTCCGCGACGAGTTCCTCGTCCTCAGCCTGGAAGCGGCCGATATCGGCGACGATGAGGACGGACTGGCCCTGATCTATCAGGCCCTTGATGCCGCTCGATTCCGCCGTCGTGGCGGCTTCCGTGACCTGTGCGAAGGGGGACAGGGCGCTCGCGGCGTAATGAAGCGGCGAGAGCAGCGGCTGGGCGAGGTCGGCGGAGGTGCCCGATACGAGGCCCACGGGGCGGCGGCGCCAGCGGTCGTCGAGGAGGAATTTCGCACCTGCCGTGCGCTCGCCGACGATTTCGAAGCGGCCGATCTGGTTGCGAAGGGCGAGCGGGATCTCGAACTCGACCCCGGTTTCGGTTTCCCCCTCGCCGAAGGTGAACGCGGCCTCGCCCAGGGTCCGGCCGTTCAGGGCGAGTGCGCGCACGGAACCCTCGGCGGTGGCCGCGACGTCCGGCCGCCGGACCGTGACGGTCAGGGCGCCTTCACCGGGTTCGGACCCGGCGATGTAACGCGGGTCCTTCGCGCGATCGTGGGCGTAGATCCGGATATCCGCCGCAGCGGAAATGGAGGAAATCGCGTCGGCGATGTCTTCGCTTTCGCCATAGGCCATGCCGTCGGACAGCCAGATGATCTGCTCGGGCGGGGTTTCGGCAAGCTGGTCGCGGGCCTCGGCAATGCTGGCGAGCCGGTCGGGACTGAACGGCCGCGGCGTGAGGCCGGGGATGCGCTGGCGCAGGTCGGCCGCAGACCCGTAACTTATCGTGCGTGCCTGGGCCCTCGGCGTGGTCATGACCAGCGCGACGGGCCGGCCGGCGGACTCGGCATTGTTGGCAATCGTTTCAAGCGTCGCCACGCGCTGGTGCCATGTCGGCGCGGCGGCCCAGGTGTCGTCGAGCAGGACGAGGACGCGGCCGTCCTGGCCCGATGGCCGGCCTTCCGGGTTGTAGACCGGCTCGGCCAGCGCGAAAACGACGAGGGCTGCGAGAAGGGTTCGCAGGGCGGTCAGCCACCACGGGCTCTTGTGGCGCGTTTCGTCCTTGTTGACGAGGCCGAGCAGGAGCCTGATCGGGGGAAAGGAAACCTGATCGGGGCGCGGCGGGGTGAACCGCAGCAACCACCAGATCACGGGCAGGAGCGCCAGTGCGGTGAGGACGATCGGGAGCTCGAACAGGATCGGGCCGATGGTCATGTAGCCACCTCCCTCAGCATGTCGGTATCGCTGGCGGCTTCTTTCGGCTCGGCCACGGCGCCAGGTTGGCCGGACATGAGACCGAACAGGGCGAGGAGAATGCCGGTCGGCGGCGCGTCGGTGTGGTGCGTGGTGAAGGACCAGCCCAGCCGCGAGGTGATCTCGCGCAAATGACCGTTATGCCGCTCAAGCCGCTCCCGATAACCCTGGCGCAGGGTTTCCGCTCGGCCGACGGTCAGCTTGAGGCTGCCCGTCATCGACCTGAACTCCTTGCGGCCGGCGAAGGGAAAGGTCTCCTCGGATGGATCGAGAACCTGGACAAGGTGGCCGCGGATGTCGCGCGCGGCGAGGCCGGCGAGGGCCGAACTGATCTGTTCCACGGGTTCGAGAAAATCGCTGAACAGCACCACGTGCGAGAAACGGCCGAGATCCTGCATCGGCGGCAGCGAGCCGGAACGGTCCGGCGTCTCGGTGGTGTGTGCAAGGTATTCGGCGATCCGGCGCACGGCGTTTTGTCCGCTGCGGGCCGGCATGCCGCTGCCCAGGGGGCCGATGCGCTCGCCGGCACGGGACAGGAGATGCCCCAGTGCAAGCATGAGCAGGGTTGCGCGATCCGCCTTCAATACGGGCGACAGTCTGGAACGGTATTGCATGGAGCCTGAACTGTCGGCCCACATCCAGACGGTGTTGGCGGCTTCCCACTCGTTCTCGCGGATCAGGTGGACCTGCCTGCGGGCGGATTTCCGCCAGTCGATCATGCTCGGCTGGTCGCCGGGGCGATAACGGCGGAATTGCCAGAAGGCTTCGCCGGATCCCGATCTTCGCCGCCCGTGCAGGCCCTGCGCCACCGTATGCGCCACCCGGTCCGCCTCCACCAGAAGCGAAGGCAGACGCGCAGCGATGTGCTCGGCTTCGTCGCTCAGCAGATGAGGATCGACTGCAACCGTCGGGGACTCGTCGTTGGTGCGGGCTGCCATCGTCCCGGATCAGATTTCCGCGCAGAGCCGGCTGATGATGTCGTCAATGGACAGACCGTCGGCACGGGCCGCGAATGTGAGCGCCATGCGGTGCCGCAGGACCGGTCCGGACAGGGCGATCACGTCATCCACTGAGGGCGACAGGCGGCCGTCCATCAGGCAGCGTGCACGCGCGCCCAGCATCAGCGCCTGGCTGGCGCGCGGGCCCGGTCCCCAGGCGACCTGGTTGCGAAGCTCTTCCGAACCGCTTTCGTCCGGCCGGGCCGATCGCACGAGCTTGAGAATGGCCTCGACCACGTTGTCGCCGACCGGAATGCGGCGAACGAGGCGCTGGACAGTCATGAGCTGGTCGGCGTCGAAGACCCGTTCGGGGGCGTCCTCGTCATTGCCGGTGGTGGCGAACAGCATTCGGCGTTCCGCGTCGAGTTCGGGATAGGGCACGTCGATCTGCATCACGAAACGGTCAAGCTGCGCCTCGGGGAGCGGATAGGTCCCTTCCTGTTCGAGCGGGTTCTGGGTGGCCAGCACATGGAAGGGGCGCGGCAGGTCGTAACGCTGCCCGGTCACCGTCACGTGTTTCTCCTGCATCGCCTGGAGCAAGGCGGACTGGGTCCGCGGGCTTGCGCGGTTGATTTCGTCGGCCATCAGAAGCTGGCAGAAAACCGGACCCTTGACGAAGCGGAAGTCGCGACGACCCATCTCGTTCTCGTCCATGACCTCGGTGCCGACCACGTCGGCGGGCATGAGGTCGGGCGTGAACTGGATGCGTTTCTCGTCCAATCCGAGCACATGGGCGACCGTCTCGACAAGGCGTGTCTTGGCCAGGCCGGGAACGCCGATCAGCAGGGCATGGCCGCCCGTGAGGATCGCCGTCAGGGTCTGTTCGATAACCGGCTGCTGCCCGAAAATGACATTGCCGATCGCGCTCTTGATCGCTGCCAGCTTTTCGCCGGTCTGCTCGATCTCCTCGACGATCCTCTCGTCGGTATCCTTCACAGTTTGCATGGGCGCCAATATATTCTCCTCGAAAGCGAATCCGAAATGGTTTTCGCGTTTCCGACGGTGCCGGTCCGATCAAAAGATAGCGATGTCACCGCTCGGGGCCAGAGGTATCAGGCGAGAATGACGCGATTAGGGCGGGAATCGGCAGCAGTGGACAAAAGACCAAACGGATGAACAGACCGGAAAACGGGCCTTTCAGGGACAGCGCGGCGTTTGCGGAGGCGACCGGCAGCCGGCGCGCCCTGCCGCCGATTCACGACTGGAACCCTCCGTTTCATGGCAATTTCGACATGAGGATCGACGCCCGGGGCACCTGGTATTACCGGGACACGCCGATCCTGCGGGACCGCATGGTCCAGCTGTTCTCGACTATCCTCCGACAGGAGGACGACGACCGCTATTATCTCGTGACGCCGGTCGAGAAGGTCGGGGTGATCGTCGAGGACGTGCCCTTCCAGGCCGTCGAGATGTCGGTATTCGGCGATGGCGACGATCGCCGAATCTCGTTCCGCACGAATGTCGGCGACGTGGTCGAGGTCGGGCCGGACAAGCCGCTCCGGTTCGCGGAAGAAACCGCGACAGGGGGGCTCGTCCCCTATGTGCTGGTGCGCGACAGGCTGGAAGCACGGGTCATCCGGGCGCTCGCCTATGATCTCGTCGACCTCGCGGAAGAGCAGGTGACCGACGGACGGACGACGTTCGTTGTCCGCAGCGGCGGCGGGCGGTTCGCATTGCCCATGCCCGAAGAAGCGGGCCCGGGGCCATGCTGAACCGGCCCCAGGACGGACCGGCCGCCGGGCGCTTTTCCGCGGAAAGTTTCCGCAATCGCGCGCGGGCGCGTCTCGACGGCGATGCGGATCCTTCGATCGAGCGCCATGACTTGCCGGCCGTGCGCGGAGACCACGATCTCAACCCGGGAACGGAGGCGGAAACCGTTCGTGCGGCGGCGGTGCTGGTGCCGGTCGTGGCGCGGTCCGGCGGCGCCACCGTGCTGCTGACCCGGCGGTCCCACGAGTTGCCGACCCATGCCGGACAGGTCGCTTTCCCGGGCGGCAAGATCGACGATATCGACGCCGGCCCGGTCGCGGCCGCGCTGCGCGAAACCGAAGAGGAGACCGGGATCGGCCGCGAACATGTGGAGATCGTCGGGTTCCTGGACGTCTACCAGACGGGAACCGGTTTTCGCGTGCAGCCGGTCGTCGCCATCCTCGACCCGGGTTTCGAAGCGCGTCCCGAACCGGGCGAGGTGGACGAGATTTTCGAGGTCCCGCTCGCGTTTCTCATGGACCCGGCGAACCATCAGACCCATAACAGGGAGTGGCGCGGCGTGAAACGCTACTATTACGCCATGCCATATGGAGAACACTATATCTGGGGAGCGACGGCGGGAATGCTGCGCAACCTCTACGACCGGGTCTATCGGGAATGATACGCATATTGCTTGTTGAAGTTCTGCTCTTCGTACTGCCCTTCGCGTTGTACGGCGCCTACATGATCGTGACAGGCAAGGCGAAACCGGGGCCGGGCTTCTGGTCCCAGGCGCCCCTGAGGTACCTCGTGATCGCAGGGCTGGTGTGCGTCATCGCCGGTCTCATTTGGCTCGCGACGTTCGGCGATGCGGACAAGTCCGGTACCTATTACCCCGCGCAGTTCAAGGACGGGGTCCTGACGCCCGGCCGGATCGAATAGGACCGGCTCATGTCCGGGGGGCAGGATCGCGACGTGCCGCGCCGGATCGGCGAGCTTCCGTCCGCTCCCTGGCTCCGCGATGACGTATTGCAGTCGTTGCTTGCCGTTCTCTCCACCGATGGAGGCATGGCCCGCGTGGTGGGCGGAGCCGTGCGCAATACCCTCATGGGGCTCGACGTCGGCGACGTGGACATCGCCACCGATCTCGTCCCGGACGAGGTGTCGCGGCGGGCACAGGCGGCCGGTTTCGGGGTGGCGGAAACCGGGCTTTCCCACGGCACGGTCACGGTTCACAAGAAGGTTTCCGGCACCAGCCGGGCGTACGAGGTGACGACGCTTCGCCGCGACGTCGAGACGGACGGCCGCCGCGCCGTGGTATCGTTCACCGAAGACTGGGCGGAAGACGCGTCGCGCCGCGATTTCACGATGAACGCGGTGTACTGCGACCGCGAGGGCGTTCTCCTCGACCCGATGGACGGCGTCGCGGATATCGCGCGCCGCCGCGTGCGCTTCGTCGGAGACCCGGACAGCCGTATCGCCGAGGACACGCTCCGCGTACTGCGGTTCTACCGGTTCAGCGCACAGTATGCGGAGGGCCGGATCGCGCAGGACGGCCACCGGGCGTGCGGGCGCCACGCCGGCGAACTCGGCAATCTGTCCCGCGAACGGGTGCGCGCGGAACTCCTGCGCCTTCTGGCCAGCGCCCATGCCGGGCCGGTGGTCGCGGCGATGGCGGAAAACGGCGTTCTGGACGGCATCCTCGATATCGAGACACATGTCGACCTGCTGCACGAGATGATCGGCCTGGAGACCCGTCTCGCGGAAGACGGCGATGACCTGCGCCGGCTCGCGGCGCTGGTCGGGCCGGGCGCATTCGACCCCGAAGAGCTCAAGGCCTCGCTCGTTCTCTCCAATGCCGAGACCCGTCGGCTTGAGGCGATGCGGAAATCGATGGCGCTCCTGCAGCACGGAACAAACGCCCCGCATTTGTTCGAGGCCGTCTACCGGTATGGCCGCACCGGTGCGCTCGACGGGTTTCTGCTCGCAAGCCTTGGCGGCCGTTCGGATGAGCAGACGCTCTGCGAAGCGGCTGGCACCATCCGTTCGATGGAGGAGCCGGTGATGCCGGTGCAGGGGCGGGACCTGCTCGAGATCGGGATCATGCAGGGGGCTGGAATGGGGCGCATACTCGCGGACCTCGAAACGGCATGGATCGCTTCGGGCGGCAGATCAGGCCGCGAGGACCTTCTCGACATGGCGCGGCGGGTAATGCCCCGCCACGGGAGCGGTGATGACTGAGGCGCGACGCGACGCGTGCCCGGTTGTCCCGTGACGGCCGACCGGACGGCACTCGGGATCGTGATGATCCTGGCGTCGGTCGCCACCATGGCGTTCGCTGACGCGATGGTGAAACTGGTCAGCGCGGACCTCACCCTGTGGCAGGTCTTCGTGACGCGTTCGATCTTCGCGATCCCCGTTCTCCTCGCGCTCGCGCTTGCCGGAAGAAAGGCATTGCGGATGCGGTCGCCGTCATGGGTTCTGGCGCGCAGCGGGCTGCTGGTTCTCACGTGGCTTGCCTTCTACGCGTCCCTGCCGGTGCTCAGTCTTTCGGTCGCGGCGGTGGCGGTCTACACGAACCCGATCCTTACCGCGCTGCTCTCCGCGGTCGTCCTGCGCGAGCGGGTGGCGCCACGGCAATGGTGCGGGGTACTTGCGGGGTTCGCGGGCGTCGTCGCGATCCTGCGGCCAGGTACGGACGCTTTCTTATGGATGACGTTCCTGCCCCTGGCGGCTGCCGGCCTTTATTCCGCCGCCATGGTGCTGACCCGCGGCAAATGCCGGGATGAAACGCCGTTGGTGCTTGCGCTCGGCCTGCATGTCTCGTTTCTGGTGGCCGGGCTTCTCGCGACGGCAGTGCTTGCCGGGCTCCAGATCGGGACGGAGTCCGCGAACGCCTACCCGTTCCTGCTGGATGACTGGGCGGTGATGGGACAGCGGGAATGGGCGCTGATGGCGCTGCTCGGCGTGCTCTCGGCGGCGTTCTTTCTCGGCGTCGCGCGGGCCTACCAGATCGCACCGCCACAGATCATCGCGACCTTCGACTACGGTTACCTCGTCTCCGCCGCCTTCTGGGGCTATCTGCTGTTTGCCGAAACGCCGGACGCCCTCACGATTTGCGGCATGGCGCTGATCACGGCCGCGGGGCTGCTGGTCGCCTTGCGGCGAAGCTGACTCTGTGGTGCCGGTCTCGCGGTCGTCCGGTTATGGGTCCGGGTCCGGGTCGAGTTGTAGCGATTCCGTCAGTCGTGAAATGCGCTCGAGCATGTCGGGGGTCAGCGGCGCGCCGCGCGATTCGAGCGTCTGCAAGAGCTGGTCGGCCAGCCGGTCCACGCGCCCGTCGTGAAGGATTTCGGCTGCCGAAAGCACAGATTCGGCGGATGCGGTCGGGTCGGTCAGTGCCGAATGGAGGAGGTCGGCCTTCTGCGGATCCGAGGCCATTGCCGACATCAGTCGTGAAACGCGCATGACCGCGAAGTCCCGATGATCGGGGTAGGCTTTCAGAACCTCGTCGAACACCGTGTTCAGACGGTTGATCACGTCGCGATAAAGCCCGATCGTTTCCGGCTTTTCCAGACCCGGGTTGAACCGGAACCGGTCGCCCCCGATGACCGTCACGTTGGAGTGTGCGAAACCGAAACTCGGCCGACCCTGAATGGCCATGCGTCCTTCCTGCTGTGCCGAATAACCCACCAGAAACCGCTGAAGGCTGCCGTACACGCCTTCCGAGAGCGGATCGTCCGGATGGAGGAAGGTGCTGCGCAAATCAAGGAAAACGGCACCCGGGTCGCGGTTCGGCGTGATCTGCAGGAAATGCTTGCCGCTGTGTTCCGGAGTGAGAAACATGTCGGGCCGGAAACCGTATTTGTTCACCAGGCCGTAGGGCGTTCGCAGGAGACGGGTGTTCTCGAAGACGGCGGCCCGGTAGGCGGACAGCTCGGCACGGGCATATTTCTGAATGTAGGTCAGGCCCTGCAGGCTTTTGTCCGAAATGCCGTCTTCCTCGTCGCCGCTGCGCCGCATGCCGTCCATGAAATCCGCGAACGACTCGCCGTCGTTGAAGGCGGCCACGATCCCGCCATTGTAGTTGTCGAGGCCGGCCATATCGAACTTCTGCGCGCTGCGATAGAACACGATGTTGAGCCTGCCCTCCTTTACGGCCTCGGCAATGACGGGGTCCGAAAGAAGCGCCCGGATCTCGGCGCCGTCGGGGTCGGATATCGTGTTGTCGATGGCGACCGTGAACTTCTCGCTCACCGCGTCGCTCGCGAGCAGGGACTTGATCTGCCCGGCGACGTCGAGACTCACATACTCGTCCACGCCCATGCCGATATTATGGTGAAACTCGGTCACGAAGAGGTCGAGCTTGTCGCCGGACTCCGAGAGTTGCGACGCGATGTCGGTCGCCGAGTCGGCATGGGTTGTGTCGTCGAGCGTATAGGTCTTGCTGCTCCTTGCGGATTCGACGTTGATCGCACTCTCGTAGTAGGAGCTCTTGAGCACGGCGATATGCAACGGGCCCTCGTCGCTTGACTTCAGCCGCTCCACCCCCGAAAGGACCGACGCCAGTCCGCGCATGCCCGAATTCTTGAGCATGAATTCCGGCTTTATGCCGTCGAGCGCCTCGATGTCGGTGTAGGTGGCGACCTTGCTGAGTTCGGTGTGGAAGTCTTCCGCGGTATAGGGACTCGCCAGCGACAGCAGGGTCGAAATGTCCGCCTGCACGAGGTTTATCGCGTCGAGGAACTGGCCGATGTGGCCGCTTCGCGCCGCAGCGAGGGCATGCTGAAGTCCATACTGGATGTGGTTCAGCTCATAGGTCAGGAGATCCTCGAGTCCCGCCTCCGCCATCGTCCCGAAAAGGTCGATGTCCGCGAACCCCTCCAGCATCCTGGTCGTGACGCCGGAGAGTACTTTCTCGTAGGGCACACCGGTCGCGGTCGGTCCGCCGAGCGCCTTGAAATCGAGATAGATCTGCGTCTGCGTGAAGTCGTCCATCGACCCGAAGGTCTTGAGCTTCGAACCTTCGGCGCCGCTGAAGTCCACCGCGACGTCCTCGATGCGCAGGGCTTCGGCGATCTGCGCGAAACTCGAGATCGGATCGCTGACACTGGTCAGTCCCCGCATCCAGTGGTCGAACAGTTCGCCCGGCCCGACCGTAAAACCGTTGTGGCTGACGAGACCCTTGAAGATCCTTTCGTGGGTGTAGCTGTTGTGGGGTTTCACGAACGCGCCCGTCTCAGTCCTCGCGGTCGGGCCTGTGGTGTACAGGACATCCTGATCGCCGACCTTGATCACCGAACCGAAGATGATGCTTTCGCCCTGTTTCCTGAAAATGACTGACGGGTCGAGCGTCCTGCCCTCGATTTCCAGGTCGGGTGCGTCCTCGATGTACCGGGCCAGATGAATGTCGACGGCATCCGACAGCAACTGTTCGGCAACCAGAAGAGCTTCCGACAACTCGGATCGGTCGGACGTGTGGCCATGGAGCGTCGAGGTGACGAATTCACTGACATCGATGAACATCGGTGACCGTTCACCTTCCGGCACCGGGAGATAGAAGGGATCGTCCGGTTCCAACTGGCTTCGGTAGTCCAGGATCATCTTTTCGACGATGGAATCGAGCGCATCCTCGTCCCAGTCGAGCACCGCTCCCTCGCCACCCTGGGCAAGTTCACGCTTGACGACGTCCATGACCCGACCATCGGTCACCGGTGTCACATGCGAGTAGTGGACACCGAGTTCACGCGCGATGGCCGCCCTGGTCTGGAAGGTGAGGGAATTGCCGCCGGTCCGCGAATAGGTATCCGCCTTCTGCACGGCCGGACTGGTGTCTTCGACCGCGTCGGGAGATACCGGCGCGAACTTGACCATGTATTCGAGCGAACTCTCGCCGAGCTTCATGGCGGCTTCCGGATTGTCCTCGGCAACCGTCTCAGCGAAGTGCATCAGGACGGACCGGTTGATGTGGAAGGCCTTGTGCGAACCGGTGGGCGTGTCCACGGACAGTGCATCGAAAAAGCCGGCGGGATCGTAGTCCTCGGGGGCGTCGACGGCTTGGCCGATGGCGTCGGTGATGCCGCTGTCCAGGTAGCTCTTGTCGGTCGGTGTGGCCGTGAGCCTGGCGGACGACTTGGGGTCGGCCGGCGTGCGGCCCGTGATCGAAAGGAAATCCGAAAAGCTTCGATATTCGTTGCGCAGAAGCGCGTCGGCGGCGAAGTCCCTGTCGGCGCCTTCCAGCCCGGACTCCGCGAGCTTGCCGAGCAATTCGAGTTTGCCGGCGAGCCGCGTGTCGTTGCGCAGGACGTCCCGGACAATAACCCTGACCTCGTCGTCGGTGAGCTTCGTGAGGTCGTCGCCGTGCTTTTCCGTCAGAGCGGTCTTGATCCTTTCGTCGAGCTCGGCCGCGTGGTCGGTCCCGATGATGTCGGTGAAACGCAGATGGAGACCTGTGTCGTTGGCCTCGGCGTTGGTGTTGATCGCGTTCAGGTAGGGGGTGAAGCCCAGCTCGTCGAGAGTTTCGGCGACGAGGTCGTAGATGCCGTCCTCCTGCAGAAGCACGGTGAGATCCTGATCCCTGACGGCGGTCTTCAGTCCGCTTATGGAGTATTCCTGTGATCGCACGGAGACGTCGAGGGCGATCACCTGCCGTTTGACCTCGGCCTGTCGTTCCGCCCTCTGGTCTCCCAGGGAGATGATTTCCCCGACGTCGGCGACGGACAGCATCCCCGTGCCGAGGCGGTCGGCGTGATAGGTGGCGAACAAGGACCCGTATTCCTGTTCTAGGGCGTCGACGAACTGCTGCTTCAGAGAGATGTTGGCTTGTGTGCCAGGGTCCGCAATCAGTGCCCCGATCTTGCCGAAAATCTTGTGATCGCCGACGACCTCGAGGCTGTGGTCCTCGGTTTCACGCAGAAAGCCGCGGGTTTGCTCGATACCGCGAAAACTGTCGAGCGTCAGGGGCATGGGTCCTGTCAATCTCCCGGTCGCCGTCGGGCATGGGTCGCCCGAGGTCTGTGTCACGGCCGGATAAAGCGGCTTTCCTCGTAGCGCGTATCCGGCATGACTGCATTTTCGGTCGTGGTGGCGGTCGCTGTTTCGATCCGGCTTCGCGCGAGCCGCCAGGCCGCGACGAAACCCTGCAGCCGATTTTCCAGTCTCTCCGGCGCCAGGTCGCCACTGCCGACCGGCTCGGTCAGCATGAACGCGTCCGCGTCTCGGTTGAACACGATGGCGGCGCCCTGTTTGAACATCAGCAGAAAGCCGGTTTCCATCAGTGACCTGAACGCGGTCGACGGGATGGGGGCGTCGCCATCGCGGGACAGGTACGACCACATGACCGGTTCCGCGCGCTGAGGGTCATGATCGATGTGGACGAGAATGTCGCCGAGCGTGATGGAAAGCGTCGAACCTGCCGGCGGGGTGCCGGGGAGGCCCATCGACTCCAGGAAGGCGCCCATTGCGTGCTGGAACGTCTCGAGACTGATCGCACTGCCTGACACGGCGCCACCCCCTGTATGACGGCCCATCCGCCGACATCGGGGCGAGCCGTACGAAACGACTATAGGCCAGAAGACGCGTCGCTTGCCAACTCACACCTGCTTGATCGGCGGGGATGTTCGACCGGTTGCGTCAGGGCCACTTCACCGCGGGCGGCATGGAGGACAGGATGGAGTCGACGTTTCCGCCCGTCTTCAGGCCGAAAAGCGTGCCGCGGTCGTAGAGCAGGTTGAACTCCACGTAGCGTCCGCGCCGGACGAGCTGTTCTTCGCGCTGGGCGTCGGTCCAGGCCGTGCCCATGTTTCGCCGGACGATGCCGGGATAGACGTCCAGGAACCGGCGGCCCACGTCCTGGGTGAACGCGAAGTCCGCCTCCCAGTCGCCGGAATTGTGCCGGTCGTAGAAAATGCCGCCTATGCCCCGCGGCTCGTCGCGGTGGGGCAGGTAGAAATACTCGTCGCACCACTGGCGGTAGCGGTCGTAGTCGGCCACGTCGTGAGGTTCGCAGGCCGCCTTCATCGCCGCATGAAAGGCGACCGAATCGGGGTCTTCCTGGGTGCGGCGGGCGTCGAGCACGGGCGTGAGGTCGGCGCCGCCGCCGAACCAGTCCCGGGTGGTCACCACGAAACGGGTGTTCATGTGGACGGCCGGCACGTTCGGATTGTGCAGATGCGCGATGAGCGAGATGCCGCTGGCCCAGAACCGCGGGTCTTCCTCCGCCCCGGGAATCTGGTTGCGGAACTCTTGAGAGAACTCGCCATGGACGGTCGAGACGTGCACGCCCACCTTCTCGAAGACCCGGCCATGCATGATGGACATGACCCCGCCGCCGCCGTCCCCGGCAGACGCGTCCTTGCGGTTCCACGGCGTGCGCTCGAAACGACCGGCCGGACGGTCGCCGAGTGGCATGCCGGGTTCGTCCTCCAGCGCCTCGAAGGCGGCGCAGATGTCGTCCCGGAGGGACTCGAACCAGGCCCGCGCGCGCCGTTTGCGGGACTCGAGCGATCGTTCTTCGGTCATGTGGTCTTCTGTCATGGCGGGATCGTGTCGGTGTCCGTCCGGGTTGGGAAGCCGCCAATTTGACGCAAGGCCTCCGCCGTCGCAATGGCGGCGGAAACGGCGAGGTTGAGGGACCTCATCCCGGCGGCCATGGGAATGACGATTCGCGCGTCGGCGGCCTCGTGCACCCGGGGTGGCGCGCCTTCGCTTTCACGGCCGAAGAGAAGGGTGTCGCCCGGTTCGAAGACGAAGTCGTGCAGGTCGGTTGCGCCCGACGTGGTGAGAAGGACGAGGCGGCCCTCCCCGGCGGTCGCCGCGCGGAAGTCCTCGAAGCTGGTGTGGCGGGTCAGCGTGGCCCGCTCAAGGTAGTCCATGCCCGCCCGCCTGAGCCAGCGGTCCGACAGAGAGAATCCGGCCGGTTCGATGATGTCGACACCGACCGAAAAACAGGCCGCCATGCGGATAATCGTTCCGGTATTCTGGGGGATGTCGGGCTGGTAAAGTGCGATGCGGATCGTCATGACAGTCGATGGTGTCCAGGAGTGTCGAAAGTGCCGAATTCCGGTTTATGCGACATTTTGCCAAAGACGGCATCCACGCTGGACATTCAATGGCAAGAGTGCCAAAAGATGCTCCAGATTCCTGTCCTGCGGGGCGGTTTTCCTTGTCCGGTTTTCGCGGCTGCCAGAGTATGTTGGCCCGTCACGGAGATCGGACGTCAACTACGTTTGACGCCGGGATCCAACCGGTGCGAGGGCTGCCTAAGCGGGATGCGTCGGGGATATTTCTCTTTTCGGTATCAAGGGGATTAACGGTGGCACAAACGGATACGGCTGAACCGACACGCCGCGACTTTCTCTACATAGCCACGGGTTCCGTCGCAGCGGTGGGCGCCGCGGCGGCGATCTGGCCGTTCATCGACCAGATGAACCCGGATGCATCCGTCAAGGCGCTGGCCTCGATCGAGGTCGATCTGAGCGCCATCGAGGAAGGCCAGAGCATCACGGTCAAATGGCGCGGCAATCCGGTCTTCATCCGGCATCGCACGGCCAAGGAGATCGAGGAAGCCAGGGCAGTGTCGATCGACGATCTCCCGGACCAGATTGCCCGCAACGACAATCTCAGCGGTGACCTGCCGGCGACCGACGAGAACCGTGCCAGCAACGAGGCCTTCCTGGTGATGGTCGGCGTCTGCACCCACCTGGGATGCGTGCCGCTCGGCCAGGCCGGCGAATTCGGCGGCTGGTTCTGCCCCTGCCACGGTTCGCACTACGATACCTCGGGCCGTATCCGGAAGGGCCCGGCTCCGGAGAACCTGCCGGTGCCGCAGTACGAATTTCTGACCGATACGACAATCAAGATCGGCTGAGGGGACAATTCATGAGCGGACATTCAACCTATCAGCCGCAGAATGCTGTCGCGCGCTGGTTCGAGAGCCGTCTGCCGATCATCGGCCTGGTTCATTCGTCATTCGTCGCCTATCCGACGCCCAAGAATCTGAACTACTTCTGGACGTTCGGCGGGATTCTCACGTTGTGCCTCATGGTGCAGCTGCTCACCGGGATCGTGCTGGTGATGCACTACACGCCGCACGCCGACATGGCGTTCGACAGTGTCGAGCACATCATGCGCGACGTGAACTACGGCTGGCTGCTGCGCTACCTGCATGCCAATGGCGCCTCGATGTTCTTCATCGCGGTCTACATCCACATGTTCCGCGGGCTCTACTACGGATCCTACAAGGCGCCGCGCGAGGTCCTCTGGATCATCGGCGTCCTGATCTACCTGGCGATGATGGCGACGGCCTTCATGGGCTACGTCCTTCCCTGGGGCCAGATGAGCTTCTGGGGCGCGAAGGTCATCACCAACCTGTTCGGCGCCATCCCGCTGATCGGCGACTCTGTCGTGACCTGGCTGTGGGGCGGATATTCGGTCGAGAACCCGACGCTGAACCGCTTCTTCAGCCTGCACTACCTGCTGCCCTTCGTGATCGCCGGCCTTGTCGGGCTGCATATCTGGGCGCTCCACGTGCCCGGAAACGGCAATCCGTCCGGCATTTCGGTCAAGTCGAGCCAGGACACGGTGCCGTTCCATCCCTACTACACGGTGAAGGACGGTTTTGCGGCGGTCTGCTTCATGATCGTCTTCGCGGCCTTTGTCTTCTACATGCCGAACGTGCTCGGTCACACGGACAACTATATCGAGGCCAACCCGCTGGTGACGCCGGCTCACATCGTGCCGGAATGGTACTTCCTGCCGTTCTACGCGATCCTGCGCGCCATTCCGTCCAAGCTTGGCGGGGTGCTTGCCATGTTCTCGGCCATCGGGGTTCTGTTCCTGCTGCCCTGGCTGGACACGTCCCGTGTCCGGTCCGCCAGGTACCGCCCGCTTTACAAGCAGTTCTTCTGGATCTTCCTGGTGGTCTGCTTCGGACTGGGGTATCTCGGTGCGAAGCCGGCGGAGGGTGGTTACGTCATCGCAGCGCAGTTGCTCACGGCGTACTATTTCATCCATTTCCTCGTGATCCTTCCGCTTCTGGGCCTGATCGAGAAACCGAAGCCCCTGCCGGCCAGTATCAGCGATTCCGTGCTCGCCAAGTCAGGCGGCAAGGGTGACGGCGGCGGAGGTGGTACCGGCGGAGCGGCGGCCGCGAGCGGGGCTACGGCATCGCCCGATGGCCGCGCCTGAACCGGAGGCTGGGACGATATGCACAAGAAAGACTTCAAAATGAGCTTGCTGATGTCCAAGGGCCGTTTCCTCGTCCGTGCGGCAGCGCTTGCTGCGGTCGTATCGGGCATTGCGGTTGCGCTTCCGGTACACGGGGCAAAGGCTGCGGGCGACGTTCCGGAAATCGAAAGCCAGAACTGGTCGTTCAACGGTATTTTCGGAACCTACGACAGAGCGGCATTGCAGCGGGGCTTCCTCGTCTACAAGGAAGTTTGCGCCAGCTGTCACTCGATGAAATATGTGTCCTACCGCAATCTCGGAGAACCGGGCGGTCCGGAGTTCTCGGAAGCGGAAGTCAAGGCAATCGCAGCTGAAGCCCAGGTCCAGGACGGCCCGAACGAAGACGGTGACATGTTCGAGCGGCCCGGGCGTGCGAGCGACCGGTTCCCGTCGCCGTTTCCGAACGACAATGCGGCACGCGCTTCAAACGGTGGTGCACTTCCCCCGGATCTCTCTGTTATCGCCAAGGCTCGTCCCGGCGGAGCCGACTACATCCATGCGCTCCTGACCGGCTATGTCGAGCCGCCGGAAGGTTTCGAACTGAACGAGGGCATGAACTACAACGCCGCGTTCCCGGGACACCAGATCGCCATGGCGGCGCCGCTGAGCGAAGACATCGTCGAGTATACGGACGGAACGCAGGCCAGCGTCGACCAGCTTTCGCGGGACGTGACGCAGTTCCTGATGTGGGCGGCAGAGCCCAAGCTCGAGGAACGCAAGCGGATCGGTTTCCAGGTGCTGATCTACCTCATCATCCTGGCGGGTCTGCTCTACTTCACCACGAAGAAACTGTGGACGCGGATCAAGGCCCCGGCCTGAGTCCCCGACAACACGAAAATCTGAAAAGGCCTCCCCATCTGGACGGAGGCCTTTTTCTTTGGCATTGAGCGAACGGGTTTCAATCGGGGAAAAGGGACAGCATGACCCAGTCTGTACTCGGTATTGTGGGCGGCAGCGGACTATACGAGTTGCCCGGCCTCGAAGACGCGCGCTGGGAAACCGTTGAGGGTCCCTGGGGCGAACCGTCGGATCAGGTCATGTTCGGCCGGATCGGCGGCCTGGACGTGCGTTTCCTGCCCCGTCACGGGCGCGGCCACAGATTGTCGCCGACCGACATCAACTACCGGGCCAACATAGACGCGCTCAAGCGCGCCGGTGTCACGGACCTCATCTCCGTTTCCGCCTGCGGCTCCCTGCGGGAAGATTTCGAGCCGGGGCGTTTCGTGTTTGTCGACCAGTTCATCGACCGGACCTTCGCGCGGGACAAGAGCTTCTTCGGCACAGGTTGCGTCGCCCACGTGCCCATGGCGCATCCGGTCGCTCCCGGCCTTGTGCGGCGGCTCGTGGCGGCCGCGGAGGCGGAAGGCATCGCGTATTCGCAGGGCGGAACCTACATGGTGATGGAAGGCCCCCAGTTCTCGACCTATGCGGAATCTCAGCTTTACCGGAGCTGGGGATGCAGCGTCATCGGGATGACCAACATGCCCGAAGCCAAACTCGCGCGCGAGGCAGAGATCTGTTACGCGACTGTCGCAATGGTGACGGATTATGACTGCTGGCATCCCGAACACGGCGACGTGGACGTGCCGTCGATCATCCGGATCCTGCAGGAAAACGCGGCAAACGCGGCCCGTCTGGTGGCCAGGGTGGCGCAGGATTTTCCTGCGGAACACGAGGCCTGTCCCGACGGCAGCGACCGGTGTCTCGACACATCGATCATCACGCCGCCCGAAGCGCGGGATCCGGCCGTCCTGGCCAGGCTCGACGCGGTCGCGGGGCGGGTGATCAACCCAGCCGGCTGAAGGGCGAAACATGACGGACTTCACGAAATTCGTACGCACGATCCCGGACTACCCGAAACCGGGCATCATGTTCCGCGACGTGACCACGCTTCTGGGCGATGCAGCGGGATTCCGTGCCGCCATCGACGCGCTGGTGGAGCAGTATCGTCCGGTGGATATCGACCTGGTGGCGGGCATCGAAGCCCGGGGGTTCATCCTCGGCGGCGCCGTGGCGCATCAGCTTGGCAAGGGGTTCGTGCCGATCCGCAAGAAGGGCAAACTGCCCTGGAAGACCATCGGCCAGGAATACGAACTCGAGTACGGAACGGACATGGTCGAGGTGCACGAGGATGCCGTGGACCCGGGCCAGAAGGTCCTGCTGGTGGATGACCTCATCGCGACCGGCGGTACGGCGGAAGCTGCGGCCCTGCTCGTGAAGCGTTCCGGCGGGACCACGGAGGGGGCTTGCTTCATCATCGAGCTTCCCGCACTCGGCGGCAGGGCGGTGCTCGAAAAGATGGGAATCGCCGTCGCGTCCCTCTGCACGTTCGACGGCGACTGACCGGAGCCGGGCGGATGAAGGTCGACGGCGTCTCCTATCGATCGATCTGGCTGGCCGAAGACGGCTGGTCGGTGGAGATCATCGACCAGACGCTGCTGCCTCACCGTTTTGAAATCGCGCGCCTGACCGGTCTCGAGGATGCGGCAAGGGCCATCGCCACAATGCAGGTGCGCGGCGCTCCGCTGATCGGGGCCACGGCCGCCTACGGCATCTGTCTCGCCCTTCGCGAAGACGCGTCCGACAGCGGCCTGAATCTTGCCATCCGGACACTGTCCGCCACCCGGCCGACGGCCGTGAACCTGCGCTGGGCGCTGGACGAAATGGATACCGCACTTCGTCATGTTTCACCCGACGACCGTCCCGCCGCCGCCTACCTGAAAGCGGCGCGGATCTGCGACGAGGACGTCGAGACCAATCGCCGGATCGGTGAGCATGGCCTGGGTCTTATCCGGGAACACGCGAAGTCGCGAAATAGCGGACGCGTCAACGTGCTCACCCACTGCAACGCGGGGTGGATCGCCACGGTGGACTGGGGCACGGCCCTGTCGCCCGTCTATCAGGCGCACGATGCCGGCATCGATGTCCATGTCTGGGTGGACGAGACCCGGCCCCGCAACCAGGGCGCGGCCCTGACCGCCTGGGAGCTTTCGAGTCACGGCGTGCCGAACACGGTGATCGTCGACAATGCCGGCGGACATCTCATGCAGCACGGCCATGTGGACCTGTGCATCGTCGGCACCGACCGGACTGCCGCGTCCGGTGACGTGGCCAACAAGATCGGAACCTATCTCAAGGCGCTCGCGGCGTGCGACAACGGCGTTCCGTTCTACGTCGCGCTGCCGCCGACCACGATCGACTGGACGATCGAGGACGGCGTGGCGGAAATCCCGATCGAGGAGAGGGCGCCGGAGGAGGTCACCCACGTAACCGGCCGGATGCCGGACGGCAGGGTGGAAACGGTCGAGGTCGCCGCGCCGGGAAGCGTCGCGGGCAACTTCGCCTTCGACGTGACGCCCGCCAGACTGGTGACGGGTCTCATCACGGACCGCGGCGTGTGCAAGGCGAGCCGCGAGGGGCTGATCGGTCTCTATCCCGAACGCGGCGGGGCACGTTCCTGAGCGATGAAACATCGTCGGGCGAGACAGGACATCATCAAGGCCGCGCTGGCCATGCAGGATGCCGGTCTGAGCCCCCAGCGCTCGGGCAACGTCTCGGCACGCTGCGGCGACGGCATGCTGATCACGCCGACGGGAATGCCCTACGACGAACTGACGCCGGATGACATCGTGCTCCTTTCGGGCTCCGGTGCCGTCGAGGCGGGGCAGCGCAAGCCGTCCAGCGAATGGCACTTCCATCTGGCGATCTACGCCAACCGCGCGGATGCCGGCGCGGTCGTGCACTGCCATTCACTCAATGCGACGGCCCTCGCGTGTACCGGCCGGGATATTCCGGCGTTCCATTACATGGTGGCCGTCGCCGGGGGCAAGGACATCCGCTGTGCCGGCTATGAGACGTTCGGCACCGAGGAACTCGCCGCGGCGACGCTCGCGGCTCTCGAGGGCCGCCGGGCCTGCCTGCTCGCCAACCACGGCCAGGTGGCCGTCGCCGCGACGGTCGGCGACGCGCTCGAACTCGCGATGGAAGTCGAAACGCTCGCCAGCCAGTATGTCGAGGTCCTCAAGATCGGCGGCGGCCGTCTGCTCGACGATGCGGAGATGGACAGGGTACTGGAAAAGTTCGCGGGCTACGGTCAGGACCCGCGACGCTCGACATAGACCTCGTAGAGCACGCTGAAGACCGGGACACCGTCCTGGTTGCGCCCCTCGTTGCGGGTGACGACGAGCCCCCAGCCGGGCCGCGACGTCAGCTCGCGCTTGTCCGTGACGCGCCCGGTAAAGGTCACCTCGTCCCCCGCGAAGACCGGCTTCAGCCAGCGCAGTTCACGGAAACCGGGCGAGGGGCCGAGTTGCGGATGCCGCGGGCCTGGGGAGGACGCGATCTGCAGGGTACGCCAGTCGATGGATGTCTTCTGGCAGACCGCGGCAGTGTGCCAGCCACTGGCGCAAAGCCCGCCGAACGCCGTGTCGCGTGCCGCGACCTCGTCGGTGTGGAACACCTGCCAGTCATAGCGCCGTGCGAAGGACTTGATCTCCTCGGCGCTGAAGACATGGCTGCCATATGTCATCTGTTCGCCGATGCGGATATCGTCGAAGAACTTCGCGAGCATCTCAGGACGGAGCCTCTGTGTCGCGGCGGGCGAACATCTGGGTGCCCGTGGCGGTGAGGACGACCATGCCGTTCTGGTTGAGGACCTCCCAGGCAAAACGGCAGAGCCCCATTTCCGGCCGGCTGCGCGACGCGCGGGCCTCCAGGCAGGTCCGTCGCATCCGCAGGACGTCGCCGGGGCGCACGGGTTCGCGCCAGCGCACGTCTTCCATGCCGGGTGATCCCATGGAGTTCGAGTCCATGATGTAGCCGTCGCAGATCATGTGCATCAGCATGGCGCAGCTATGCCAGCCGCTCGCCGCAAGTCCGGCAAGCAGCGTGTGTTCGGCGGCCGCCGCATCGAGGTGAAAGGGCTGGGGGTCGAATTCGGCGGCGAACGCGACGACCTCTTCCTCCGTGACGCGGTAGGATCCCGACTCCGTGGCCTGGCCGGGTTCGAAGTCTTCCCAGTGAAACCGTTCGGTGCTGCTCACGGGCCGTCCTTTCCAGCGTCTCGGGATGTTAACGCAGGCACTATGTTTCCCTTGCGTCCGAGGGGCGGACCGCTAGAGTACGTACCGGAAATAAATTGCCGTTTTCGACACATGCGGCGCACCCAGAAATCATCCGAAACGAGATCGCTTAACTTTCTCAATCAACAGTCTTAAGCTTTCTCATCCGTCTAGCAAGGGAGGTAGACAACATGTTGAAAAAGCTGCTGCTCGCGGCAGCCGCCACGTCTTTGATGATGGCGCCCGCACAGTCGGCCGACAAGGTGAAGATCGGCTTCGTCACGACCATCACGACACCTGCCGGTGTCATCGGCAAGGACATGGTTGATGCGGTCAACCTGGCGATCGAGGACATCGGTGGCAAGATGGGTGGTCTCGATGTCGAACTGATCGTCGAGGACGACGGTTTCAAGCCCGAGATCGGCAAACAGAAGACCGACAAGCTGGTCCAGCAGGACGACGTGGATTTCGTCGCCGGGTTCATCTGGTCGCACGTGCTTCTCGCATCGCGCAAGTCGGCGCTGGACGGCGGCAAGTTCCTGATCAGCTCCAATGCCGGACCGTCCCAGCTTGCCGGCAAGCTGTGCCACAAGAATTTCTTCTCCACCTCCTGGCAGAACGACCAGACGCCGATGGCGATGGGCGAGGTGCTCAACCAGCAGGGCGTGAAATCGCTTTACGTCATGGCGCCGAACTACGCGGCCGGCAAGAACATGGTCGCCGGCGTGGAGCGCACCTTCAAGGGAGAGATCAAGGGCAAGGACCTCACCAAGTGGGGCAAGGACGCGCAGCTCGATTTCTCCGCCGAGCTCGCCAAGGCCAAGGCTTCGGGAGCCGAAGGCATCTTCGTGTTCTATCCGGGCAAGGCCGGCGGCGCGTTCATCAAGCAGTACGAACAGGCCGGACTGCGTGGCCAGATCCCGCTCTACTCGGTCTTCACGGTGGACGCGATCGCGCTGCCCAAGCTGCAGGGGGCCAACATGGAAGGCGTGCTCGGCTCGCGCATGACCCAGTTCTGGTCTCCTGACCTGGACAACGAGCAGAACGTGAAGTTCGTCTCCGGCTTCAAGAAGAAATACGGCCGCTACCCGTCCTTCTATGCCGCCCAGTCCTACGACACGGTTTTCCTGATCAAGAGCGCGGTCGAGGCCGTCAACGGCAACCTGGATGACCAGGACGGCATGCGCGCGGCCATGAAGAAGGCCGACTTCCCGTCCGTTCGCGGCAAGTTCACCTTCGGGAACAACCACTTCCCCGTCCAGAACTTCTATCTCCGCGAAGCGGTCAAGGACGACGACGGCGTGTGGACCACCAAGGTCATCTCGACTGTCTACGAAAACCACCAGGACGTGTACGCCAAAGACTGCAAGATGTAAGGCGCATCACGCATGACTTGCTGGCGGGTCCATACGGGCCCGCCAGTATCTTATCGGGGAACAGGTTACGTCATCCGGGGCGAGGGAGCGCCGGATCTGGCGGGTAAGCGGATATGGACTGGGGACTTTTCCTGACGCAGTTTCTGAACGGGCTGCAGCTCGGCGTGCTGCTGTTCCTGCTCGCGTCCGGCCTGACGCTCGTCTTCGGGATCATGGACTTCATCAACCTCGCCCATGGTTCGCTCTACATGGTCGGCGCGTTCTTCTGCGCTTCGCTGACGGCGCTCACCGGGTCCTTCCCGCTCGCGGTGCTGCTGTCGATCCCGCTCGTGGCCCTTGTCGGCGTGGCCGTCGAACTCATCGTCGTGCGAAAGCTCTACCAGCGCGATCACCTGGATCACGTGCTGGCCACCTTCGGGCTGATCCTGTGTTTCGATACGACCATCCAGATCCTGTGGGGACCGGAGGGGATCGCGATCCAGCTTCCGGAATGGCTCGACGGTCAGGTCGAGCTGTTGCCGGACATCGTGTTTCCGACCTTCCGCCTGCTCATCATCGCCACCGGGTTGCTGGTCGCGGCCGCACTCTACTACATCGTCAATCACACGCGGCTCGGCATGCTGATCCGCGCCGGGGCCTCCAACCGGGTCATGGTGAGCGCGCTCGGCGTCGACATCCGCAGCCTTTTCACGCTCGTCTTCGCCATCGGTGCGGTGTTCGCCGGGCTTGCCGGCATGATGATCGCGCCGATCACCGAGGCCAGCATCGGCATGGGCAACGAGATCATCATTCTCGCCTTCGTGGTCATCATCATCGGCGGTATCGGGTCGATCAAGGGCGCGTTCGTGTCGGCACTGCTGGTGGGTCTGATCGACACCATGGGCCGGTCGTTCCTCGACGGCATCTTCAAGATCTTCATGTCCGACCAGAATGCCGAGACGTCCGCGCCGGCAGTGTCGGCCATGCTCATCTACGTGCTCATGGCGATCGTTCTGGCGATCCGGCCGCAAGGCCTCTTCCCGCCCAAGCTGAGATAGGGCGGCGCCATGGACCTCTTCAAACCGATGAGTTCGCGCGGCTGGCTGGCGACCGCCGTTCTTGTGGTGCTTGCGGCGATGCCGCTCTATGCCGAGTTCGCCGGCAACACGTTCTATCTCAGCGTCGCCAACCGGCTCGTCATCCTGGCGATTGCCGTCGTCAGCCTGAACCTGATTCTCGGTTATGGCGGCATGGTGAGTTTCGGCCACGCCGCATTCATCGGGCTCGGGGCCTACAGCGTGGGCATTCCCGCCTATTACGAGATCTACAACGGGTGGATCCACCTCCTCATCGCCATCGGCGTGTCGGCGGTTTTCGCGCTCGTCACGGGCGCCATCTCGCTCAGGACCAAGGGCGTCTATTTCATCATGATCACCATGGCGTTCTCGCAGATGGTGTTCTTCGCCTTCGTGAGCATCGAGGAATATGGCGGCGACGACGGCCTGGTCATCGAACTGCGCAGCGAGTTTCCGGGCCTGGGCGATCTCGAAAGCGGCGTGACCCTCTATTACGTCAGTTTCGTGTGCCTGCTCCTGAGCCTCTACATCGTGCGGCGCATCGTGCGATCGCGGTTCGGCATGGCGATCCAGGGCATACGCGAGAACGAACGCCGCATGCAGGCCATCGGCTACAACACCTATGTCTACCGGCTCGTGTGCTACGTGATTTCCGGCTGCATATGTGGCGTCGCCGGCGCGCTTCTCGGCAATTTCACGAATTTCATCAGCCCGGAGATGATGGACTGGACGCGTTCGGGCGAGCTGATCTTCATGGTCATTCTCGGCGGCACGGGCTCGCTTCTCGGTCCCGTGTTCGGGGCTCCGGCTTTCCTCCTGCTGGAGGAGATCCTGTCGAGCTTCACGGTCTACTGGCAGCTGCCCTTCGGTATCATCCTCATCCTCGTTGTCATGTTCGCGCGCGGCGGCATCGACGGTTTCCTGCGCCGTCGGGAGAACCGCAATGGCTGACGTGGTTCTCAGTTGCACGGCATTGCGCAAGAGCTTCGGCGGCGTTGCGGCGACGGACGATGTGTCGCTCGAGGTCCTGCGTTCGGAAATCCATGCCATCATCGGTCCCAATGGCGCAGGCAAGACGACGCTGATCTCCCAGCTCTCTGGCGATCTCGCTCCGGATCTCGGACGGATCCATTTCGAGGGACGCGACATCACGCGGCTTCCGGCCCACAGGCGTTCCCTGCGGGGGCTTGCCCGGTCCTTCCAGATCACCTCGATCTTCGAGGCCATGACAGTGGTCGACAACGTTGCGCTCGCCGTCCAGGCCCATCGTGGCCATTCCTTCCGGTTCTGGCGTCCGGCACAGACCGATCCCGAACTCGTCGAACCGGCCATGGCCGCACTGGCGGAAGTCGGCCTGGAAAACCGGGCGGGCGAGGTTGCCTCGACGCTCTCCCACGGCGAACACCGGCAACTGGAGATCGCCATGGCGCTCGCCACCGGACCGTCCATGCTGCTGCTCGACGAACCGATGGCGGGCATGGGCCCCGAAGAGTCTGCGATCATGGTGGAGACGCTCCTGCGGTTGCGGGAGAACAAGACCATGCTGCTCATCGAGCACGACATGGATGCCGTGTTCGCGCTGGCGGACAGGATCACGGTGCTGGTCTATGGCCGGGTGATCGCGTCCGGTACGCCCGATGCGATCCGCGAGGACGCCGAGGTCCGCAAGGCCTACCTTGGCGACGAGGTGAACTGACGTGCTGAAGGTCGACAACATCGAGGCATTCTACGGCGCCAGCCAGGCCCTGTTCGGCATGTCTCTCGAAGTGAAGTCGGGCGAGGTGGCGACGCTCATCGGCCGCAACGGGATGGGCAAGACGACAACGCTCAACGCGATCATGGGCATCGTGCCGGTGCGTTCCGGCATCGTCTATTTCGACGATGCGGACATCACTGGCCTCGCCTCTTTCCGTATCGCGCAGCGGGGGCTGGGGCTCGTGCCTGAAGGCCGGCAGGTCTTCCCCAACCTCACGGTCTACGAGAATCTCGTGGCCACGGCCGCCATGCGCAAGAAGTCGGGCAACGCCTGGACGGTGGAGCGCGTCTACGAGATGTTTCCGGAGCTCAACCAGCGCCGCTCCAGCATGGGCAACCTGCTCTCGGGCGGCGAACAGCAGATGCTGGCGATCGGCCGGGCGCTGATGACCAATCCCGAACTCCTGATCCTCGACGAAGCGACGGAAGGCCTGGCGCCGCTGATCCGCCAGGAGATCTGGGCCTGCCTGGAACGGCTGAAGGGCGAGGGGCAGTCCATCCTCGTCGTCGACAAGAACGTGAGCGACCTTATCCGGATCGCGGACCGTCATCACATCATCGAGAAGGGCCGCGTCGTGTGGACCGGAGATTCGACGCAACTGCAGGACAATCCCGACGTCCAGAGCCGGTATCTCGGCGTGTGACGAAGATGTCCTGACCTGAGGAACGGGAAGCAGCGTCATGAGCGAACAGGACCGTATCTACAACGCCGCCGCCGACATGGTGGACCGGCACTTGGCTGAAGGTCGGGGGGACAAGGTCGCGTTCATCGACGAGAACGGCACCTGCACCTACTCTGAACTCGCGGCGCGGTCCAACCGCGTGGCCAACATGCTCGGTTCGCTGGGCATCGAACGCGAGACGCGTGTCGCACAGATCATGCTCGACACGTGCGATTTTCCCGCCGTGTTCTGGGGGGCGATCAAGGCGGGCATCGTGCCCGTGGCGCTCAACACCCTGCTGACAACCGAGCAGTATGACGGCATCCTCAGGGACTGCCGGGCACAGGTGCTCTTCGTGTCCGCCGCCCTCCTGCCGACGGTAGCACCCGTTCTCCCCGGCCAGCCCTTCCTGAAACACGTCGTCGTCGGCGGCGGCGACCCCGGCGGCCACCTGGCGCTCGACGCGGCGACGGCCGAGGCATCCGCCGTTTTCGATCCGGTTGACACCTGTGTCGACGAGGTTGCCTTCTGGCTCTATTCGTCGGGCTCGACCGGCTTGCCGAAAGGCGTGATGCACCGGCATTCGAGCCCGGCCTTTACCGCACGGACCTACGGGCGCGAGGTCTTCGGCATCCGCGAGGATGATGTCGTGTTTTCCGCCGCCAAGCTGTTTTTCGCCTACGGGCTCGGGAACGGCATGTCGTTTCCCCAGTCGGCGGGTGCGACCACGGTCCTGCTGTCGGGCCGGCCGACACCCGCCGCGGTGATGGAGGTCATGAAGAAACACCAGCCGACGATCTTCTGCGGCGTGCCGACGCTCTACGGCGCCATGCTGGCGGACAGCGCCTGCACGCCCGAGAACGGATCGGCGCGGCTGAGGAGGTGCATCTCGGCCGGCGAGGCCCTTCCCGAGGAAATCGGTAACCGCTTCGAGGAGCGTTTCGGTGTCGAGATTCTCGACGGCGTCGGGTCGACCGAGCTGCTGCATATCTTCCTCAGCAACCGGGCGGGAGAAAAACGCTACGGAACCTCCGGCGTTCCGGTGCCCGGCTACCGGATGAAGCTCGTGGACGAGGACGGTCAAGACGTCGCGACCGGCGAGATCGGGGAGCTGATCGTCGACGGCGGTTCGGCGGCGGATGGTTACTGGAACCAGCGCGAAAAAAGCCGCAACGCCTTTGCGGGCCGTTGGACCTATACCGGCGACAAGTACTACCAGGACGCGGACGGCTTCTATCATTACTGCGGCCGCAGCGACGACATGTTCAAGGTGAGCGGGATCTGGGTGTCGCCTTTCGAGGTCGAGTCCGCGCTGCTGACCCATGAGAGCATCCTGGAGGCCGCCGTCGTGCCCCATGCCGACGCCGAGGATCTGCTCAAGCCCAAGGCCTTCGTCATCCTCAACGCCGGCTTCGATCTGGACGAAGCGCTGTTCGAAACACTCAAGTCCCATGTCCAGACCCAGGTGGGGCCGTGGAAGTATCCCCGGTGGGTCGAGGCGGTCGACGAGTTGCCGAAGACGGCGACGGGGAAGATCCAGCGCTTCAAGCTCGTCGAGTAGGCGCGTATCGCGATGGAGATCGAGCGCGGGCATGTGCGCGTGAGCGGCGTGCGCCTTGAGTTCGCCCGGTTCGGTGCGCCGGACAGAACCGCGCCACCGCTCATCCTGCTGCACGAGGGGCTTGGCTGCGTTGACATGTGGCGCGATTTCCCGGGGGAGCTGCACCGCGCGACAGGACTGCCGGTGGTTGCCTACAGCCGACAGGGATATGGCGGCTCCGACCCGGTGAGCCTGCCGAGGCCGCTCGACTACATGCGCGACGAGGCCCGCGACGTGCTGCCCGGCCTGCTCGACAGGTTCGCACTGTCGGGCGCCATACTTGTGGGCCACAGCGACGGGGCGTCGATCGCGGCGATCCATGCCGCCTCCGCCGATGCTGTCCGGATCCGCGGATGCGTCCTCATGGCGCCGCACTTCTTCACCGAGGAAACGGGCCTGGAAAGCATCAGGCAGGCGCGCGAGGCATACGAGACCGGTGACCTGCGCGATCGCCTGGCGCGTTACCATGGCGGCAATGTCGACTGCGCCTTCCGCGGCTGGAACGACGCATGGCTCGATCCGGAATTCGCCGCCTGGTCGCTGATGGACGAGCTCGGCCGGATCGAGGTCCCGATGCTCGTCATCCAGGGCGAGGATGACGCCTATGGCACACTCCGCCAGGTCGACGCCGCACGCACGCACAGCCGGGGTCCGGTGGAAACGCTGGTGCTGCCGGACTGCGGCCACACGCCCTTCCGCGACCGGCCCGCCGAGACCCTCGACGCGGTGGTCCGGTTCGTTCGCAGGCTGACGACCTGACTTGTTCTCCGGACCGTCGGGGTCCGTAACGGTCCCGGTCGCATTCCCGACGCAAGCCGGGATCCTGGGGCTGTGCCCGTGGCTGGGCCCCGGATCGTTGTCCGGGGATGCGGAGGGGAGTGGGTTTTCTCCGGATGAGCCGGGTCCGGGACGGTCCCGGATAATCCTGGCGGATTTCCGGGACACGGGTGGGCGATCCGTATCGCATTCGCGGGAAACGGCCGGGTACCTTCGATCGAATTCCCTGCGCAGGCCGGGCCACACCGCCCGAATTCCCGACGCAAGCCGGACCACACCAACCGAATTCCCGGCGGAGGCCGGGATCCAGTGCCGTGCTCGTGGCTGGGCCCCGGATCGGATCCGGGGATGCGGAGGGTTGATGGTATCCCCGGGGATCTGGAGGGGTGATGGTATCGCTGGGGTTGCGTAGGGGAGTGGGTTTCCTCCGGACGAGCCTAGTCCGGTGCGGCCGCGATCCTTCATCCGGGAAAAAACTGGAACCCGCAGCGGGGATGTGTGTCAGGCGAGCAGGGCCTGCCGGCACAGGCGGTCGAGTTGCGATGCGCTCTCGTCGACCGACCGGCCCGTCGTGTCGAGGATGGATTCCGCCTGCCGGTAATAGGCCTCGCGTTCGCGCAGGATGGTGCGCAGGTCGTCCATGGCCCGGTCGTTGCCGGCCATGGGCCGCATGTCGCCCTGTTCGATGACGCGTTGCATGTGTTCCTCGGGGGCGGCCTTCAGCCAGACGGTCATGAAGCGGCCGGACAGGGAGGCGAAGGTGCGCGGTTCGGTCACCAGGCCGCCGCCGGCCTCGACGACGACCTTGTCGTACGTGTCGGCGATGTGGCCGACCGCGTCATACTCGAACCGGCGATAGGCGTCGGGACCGATCATCTCGATCAGTTCGCCGAGCTGCATGCCGCTCAGCCGCATGACGAAGTCGGAGATGCGGACGAAAGGAACGCCGTAGAGATCGGCGAGCCTCTTGCCCAGCGTGGTCTTGCCCGCGCCGCGCATGCCGATCAGGGCTACGCCCTTGCGGGCCGCGGGCGCCGTCCCGAATTCCTCGACGAGGCGCCGGTGAAGCTCGAGCTGCCGGCCGGGCGGAAGCTGCAGGAGCAGGTCGCGCAGGGGCGGGACGATGCCGTCCTCCGGCGACTCAAGGGGAATGATCGCGGCCAGCGGTTCGTCCAGCGTGGACGCGATCCGGCGAAGCAGTTCCAGCGTGGCGTTCGCCTTGCCGGTCTCGAGCTGGCCCAGATAGCGCTCGGACACATTGGCGGCCTCGGCCAGTTGGCGGCGCGTCATCTGCCGGTCGCCGCGCAGCATGCGCACGCGCGCACCGACGGACTTGAGAAAGAGATCGCCGTGGGCTTCGCTTCTGGTCATAATCTTCGCCGACAATGCCTCATTAATTGCCCAATTTCGGAATTATAGTGCATGTTTGGATTTGCTCAACGCAAAAATGCGCAATATAAATCATCTTGGATATGGTCACTCGTGCGGGATCACCAGTCATGACAATCGACTTCCGAACCTCACCCGATCGCTATCGTCACTGGCGGTTTTCCGTCAACGGTCCGGTGGCGACGCTGCTCATGGATGTCGATGAGGAAGGCGGGCTCTTTCCCGGCTACGAGTTGAAACTCAATTCCTATGACCTGGGCGTGGATATCGAGTTGCACGATGCGGTCCAGCGCCTGCGTTTCGAGCACCCGGAGGTCAAGGTCGTGGTCCTGCGGTCGGCCAAGGACCGGGTCTTCTGCGCCGGCGCGAACATCCGCATGCTCAGCGGCGCGAGCCACGCGCACAAGGTCAACTTCTGCAAGTTCACCAACGAGACGCGCAATGCGATCGAGGGGGCGGGAGAGGATTCCGGCCAGTTCTACGTCTGTGCGATCAACGGCACGGCGGCGGGCGGCGGCTACGAGCTCGCCCTCGCGGCCGACCACATCGTCCTTGTGGATGACGGCTCCGCCTCGGTCTCCCTGCCTGAAGTGCCATTGCTCGCGGTTCTGCCGGGCACCGGCGGGCTGACTCGCGTGATCGACAAGCGCAAGGTGCGCCGCGACCGGGCCGACGTCTTCTGCACGCTGGAGGAAGGCATTCGCGGCAAACGCGCGGTCCAGTGGCGTCTCGTCGACGACACGGTGCCCAATTCGAAGCTCGAAGCCCGGCTCGACGAGATCACCGCCGATTATGCCGCGCGCTCCGACCGCCCCGAAGGTGCGAAGGGCGTGGCGCTGACGCCGATCGAACGCGAGATGAGCGAGGCGGCGATACGCTATCCTTTCCTCGACATCGAGCTGGACCGCACCGGCGGGACGGCGACATTCGTCCTGCGGACCCCTGACAGCGGACCGCCCGCGGATGCCGACGCCGCCATCGGCCAGGGTGCGGACTTCTGGCCGCTCGCGCTCACCCGGGTCCTCGACGACGCCATCCTCCACCTGCGGACCAACGAGCCCGAGCTGGGCACGTGGATCTTCAAGTCCGAAGGCGATCCGCAGACGGTACTCGCCTACGACGCATTTCTCGAGGCGCATGCGGACAACTGGTTCATCCGGGAGACGACCGGATTCCTCAAGCGGACCCTGAAGCGGGTGGACGTCACGTCGCGCACTCTGCTGGCTCTGGTCGAGCCGGGCAGCTGTTTCGCTGGTTTCCTCGCCGAACTCGTCTTCGCGGCGGACCGCAGCTACATGTTCATCGGAGCGCGCGACGGGGACAATCGCCCGGACGCGGAGATCACGCTGACGGGCATGAATTTCGGGCCTCTGCCCATGCCCAACGGCCTGTCCCGGCTGGAGACGCGGTTCATCGGCGAACCGGAGACGCTCGCTGCGGCCCGCGAAAGCGTCGGCAGCGGGCTCGATGGCGAGGCGGCGGAAGAAGCGGGTCTCGTCACCTACGCCTATGACGACATCGACTGGGAGGACGAGGTCCGGATCATGATCGAGGAGCGCGCGAGCTTCTCGCCGGACAGTCTCACCGGCCTGGAGGCCAACCTGCGGTTTCCCGGTCCGGAAACCATGGAAACCAAGATATTCGGCCGTCTCTCGGCCTGGCAGAACTGGATTTTCCAGCGACCCAACGCCGCCGGTGCGGACGGGGCGCTGAAACGCTACGGGACGGGCGCGCGTCCCGACTATGACAGGGAAAGGGTCTAGGTATGAACATTCACGTCAATTACGATGATTTGATTCCCAACAACGTGGGCCTTTCCGACGACCCCCGCCTGAAGCGGGCGCTTGAATCCTGGCATCCGGGCTACATCGACTGGTGGATGGACATGGGGCCGGAAGGCTTCCAGCAGGCCTCGGTCTACCTGCGTACGGCGGTGAGCGTCGACCCGAAGGGGTGGGCCAAGTTCGACTACGTGAAGATGCCCGAGTACCGCTGGGGCATTCTCCTGGCACCCCAGGTCGAGGGGCGCACCATCCCCTGCGGCGAACATGTCGGCGAGCCGGCATGGCAGGAGGTGCCGGGCGAGTATCGCGCGCTTCTGCGCCGCCTGATCGTGATCCAGGGCGACACCGAGCCGGCCTCGGTCGAACAGCAGCGTCACCTGGGCGCCACGGCACCGTCGCTCTACGACATGCGCAACCTCTTCCAGGTCAACGTGGAGGAGGGACGCCATCTCTGGGCGATGGTCTACCTGCTGCAGAAGTTCTTCGGCCGCGACGGGCGCGAGGAAGCGCAGGGCCTGCTCGAGCGCCGCTCCGGCGACGAGGACAAGCCGCGCATGCTCGGCGCCTTCAACGAGGCGACCCCCGACTGGCTGTCCTTCTTCATGTTCACCTTCTTCACCGACCGCGACGGAAAGATGCAGCTCGAAGCGTTGGCCCAGTCGGGGTTCGATCCGCTGTCGCGCACCTGCCGCTTCATGCTGACCGAGGAAGCCCATCACATGTTCGTCGGCGAAACCGGCGTCGGGCGGATCATCGAGCGGACCTGCAATGCCATGAAGGAAGCCGGCATCACCGATCCCTACGACGTGGGCCGTGTCCGCGATCTCGGGGTCATCGACCTGCCGACGATCCAGAAAAAGGCCAATCTGCACTATTCCCTGACGCTCGATCTCTTCGGTTCGGAAATCTCCACGAATGCCGCCAATGCGTTCAATGCCGGCATCAAGGGCCGTTTCCGCGAAGACAAGCTCGACGACGACCACCAGCTTCACAACGATACCTATCCGGTGGTCCAGGTGGAGGACGGCGCGATCGTCACGAAGGACGTGCCGGCGCTCACCGCGCTCAACACCCGGCTGCGGGACGACTATTCCGACGATGCGGGCAAGGGCGTGAAGCGGTGGAACAAGATCATCGAGAAGTCGGGCATCGAGTTCCAGCTTTCGCTGCCCCATGTCGGATTCCACCGCCAGGTCGGCGAGTTCAGCGATGCGGCGGTGACGCCGGATGGTTCAATGGTTTCGGCCGCGGACTGGGAAGGCGAATCGCCCAAGTGGCTGCCGTCGGACGACGACATGGAGTACATTCATTCGCTGATGAAGACCCAGACCGAACCCGGGGAGTACGCCGACTGGATCGCGCCGCCGAAAGTCGGTATCGACAACAAGCCCGGTGAATTCGAATACGTGAAACTGGCCTGACCGCCGGTTTCATCGCCGGGCCTTCGGGACCGGCGCGTGCAGAACGGGAGCCCCTGGCCTGACCATGAGCGTGCTCAGACAACATCTGATCGATCCGGAGATCTGCATCCGGTGCAATACGTGCGAGGAAACCTGCTCGATCGACGCGGTCACCCACAACGATGACAATTACGTGGTCGACGCCTCGATCTGCAATTACTGCATGGACTGCATATCGCCCTGTCCGACCGGAGCCATCGACAACTGGCGCGTGGTGATGGAGGCCTACTCGGTCGAGGAGCAGTTCGAATGGGACGAACTGCCCGAGCAGGAAGAGATCGAGGAAGCGGCGACCGAGAGCGGCGAGGCCTTCGAGGAGGATGTCTCCGCCCTGCTCGCCGTTGCCCATTCCGGCGAGGGCGGCAAGGCCGTCGCGCCTGCGTCCGCGTCCCACCCGAGCGTCAATCTCTACAAGCGGGCGAAACCCGCCGTGGCCACGGTGGCCGGCAATTTCCGGATCACCGACAGGAATGCTGAAACCGACACGCGCCATATCGTTCTGGACTTCGGCGGCACCGCTTTCCCGGTACTGGAGGGCCAGTGCGTCGGGATCGTGCCGCCCGGCACCGACGAGAACGGCAAGCCCCACGAGGTCCGGCTCTACTCGGTGGCGAATGCACGCGACGGCGAACGACCCAATCACAACAATATCGCGCTTACGGTCAAACGCGAGGTGACGGTGGTGGACGGCCGGGAGTATCGCGGCGTCGCGTCGAACTATCTCTGCGACCTGGAAAAGGGTGCCGAAGTCCAGGTGACCGGTCCGTTCGGCGCGACCTTCCTCATGCCCGACGACAACGATGCGAACATCGTGATGATCTGCACCGGGACCGGATCCGCGCCGTTCCGCGGGTTCACCGAGCGCCGGCGGCGCAGCGCACCGAACGCAAATGGCGATCTGCTGCTGTTTTTCGGCGCGCGGCGGCCCGAGGAACTGCCCTATTTCGGCCCGCTGGCGAAAGTCCCGAAAAAGATCCTCGACCAGGAACTGGTCTATTCACGCGTCGACGGGCAGCCGAAGGAATACGTACAGGACCGGCTGCGCCGCCGCAGCGACGATATCGCCGCATTGCTGCAGTCCGACCGCACGCATGTCTATGTCTGCGGCCTCAAGGGAATGGAGACCGGGGTCGACGAGGCGCTGGCCGACATCAGCCGCGAGCACGGGCTCGACTGGAGCGCGTTGCGCGCCGAGATGAGGGCCGGCGGGCGGTATCATGTCGAAACCTACTGAACCCTTCGTCTACCGCCGCGAGATCTTCTGGGGCGATACGGACACGGCGCTCATCGTCTACACGGGCCGGTTCACCGACTATGCGCTGGAAGCCATCGAGTCGTGGTTTCGCGCCACGCTCGGCACCGACTGGTACGCGATGAACGTCGACCGCGGCATCGGGACGCCGTTCGTGCATCTCGACATCGACTTCATCTCGCCGCTGACACCGCGGGACGTCCTGCACATGTCGGTGCATGTGGCCCATATCGGCGGTTCCTCGCTGGGCTTTCACGTGCACGGCAGGGCCAATGGCGAACGTTCCTGTTTCAAGGGCAACTTCGTCTGCGCTTTCGCAGATATCGCGAAGATGAAGAAGGTGCCGATCCCCACGGAGTACCGGGAAAAGGCGGTCGCCTATCGCGACGCGCATCCGGCAGACACGTCCGGTTGAGGCTGCTTTGTCCGGTACCTAGTTGGCGAAGCGGAAGTGCATGACGTCGCCGTCCTGCACGATGTAGTCCTTGCCTTCCAGCCGCATCTTGCCGGCATCCTTGGCCTTGGCCTCGCCCCCCAGGGAGACGTAGTCGTCGTAGGAGATCGTCTCCGCGCGGATGAACCCCTTCTCGAAGTCGGTGTGGATCACGCCGGCGGCCTTCGGGGCCGATGTGTTGCGGCGGACGGTCCAGGCACGGGATTCCTTGGGGCCGGCGGTGAAGTAGGTGATCAGGTCGAGCAGCTTGTAGCCGGCGCGGATGAGGCGGTTCAGGCCGGGCTCCTCGAGGCCGAGGTCGGCGAGATACTCGTCGCGCTCCTCCGGGTCGAGCTGGGCCAGTTCGGCCTCGATGGCGGCGGAAATGATGACCGCCTCGGCTCCGTCCGCCGCGGCCCGCTCCACGACACCTGCGGAATAGCTGTTGCCGTCCACGCTGGCGGATTCCTCGACATTGCAGACATAGAGCACCGGCTTGGAGGTGAGCAGGTTCAGCGCCTTCCAGGCGGC
Organism: Hyphomicrobiales bacterium; assembly: GCA_965227875.1. Taxonomy (GTDB): domain Bacteria; phylum Pseudomonadota; class Alphaproteobacteria; order Rhizobiales; family JAJFHC01. Next base: position 810,074 of record OZ245783.1, on the reverse strand, counting down.
TTTCTGCTCGGCGGGTATGTCCGCGAGCCGGGCGGGCTTGCCCTCGCGCAGGAGTCCCAGCGCGACGTCGATCAGCTGAAGCGTCTCCCTGGCTTCCTTGTCGTTGCCCTTGGCCCTTTTCTCGAGGTTGGGAATGCGCTTTTCGAGGCTTTCGAGGTCGGCGAGCATGAGCTCGGTCTCGACGATCTCGGCGTCGGAAACCGGATCGATCCGTCCCTCCACGTGGGTTATGTCGTCATCCTCGAAGCAGCGCAGCACGTAGGCGATGGCGTCCACCTCGCGGATGTTCGCAAGGAACTGGTTGCCCAGCCCTTCGCCCTTGGAGGCGCCTTTGACGAGGCCCGCGATATCGACGAACGTCAGGCGCGTCGGGATGGTCTCGGCCGAGCTCGCGATGTCGGCGAGGCGGGTGAGGCGTTCGTCCGGCACGGCCACTTCGCCGACATTGGGTTCGATGGTGCAGAAGGGGTAGTTGGCGGCCTGGGCGGCCGCCGTCTGCGTCAGGGCGTTGAACAGGGTGGACTTGCCCACGTTGGGAAGGCCGACGATCCCGCATTTGAATCCCATGGCTCACGCGTCTCCAGTCTGGTCGTTCTTGTCTTTGTCGGCATCGGGGCCTTTCCCGCGCTTCTTCTCGCGGGGTTCGGGATTGAGCGCCAGATGCACCTTGTTGGCGAAGGTGGGGTCCTCGCCGCGGGCGAGATACTCCGCATTGTCGGCAATGGCGTCGATCAGCGGGTCGAGCCATTGGGCGTCGGACTTGGCGAAATCCTTCAGGACGAAGGAGAGGACCTTGTCCTTTCCCGGGTGGCCGATGCCCAGCCGGACGCGGCGAAAGCCGGATCCGATGAACCGGTCTATGGACCGGAGGCCGTTGTGACCGGCGGTCCCGCCGCCTGTCTTCACGCGCACCTTTCCCGGTTCGAGATCCAGTTCGTCGTGGAAGACGACCACGTCCTGCGCGGAAACCTTGTAGAAGTTCACGACTTCGCCCACCGACCGGCCGGACTCGTTCATGAAGGTCATGGGCTTGAGCACGAGCACCTTCTCGCCGCCAAGCCGGCCCTCGGACACCTCGCCCTGAAACCGTCCCCGTGGCTGGGAAAAGCCATGGCGGCGGACGATCTCGTCCACCGCCATGAACCCGATATTGTGCCGATGGCCCGCGTATTTGGGGCCCGGATTGCCGAGCCCGACAAAGATGATCATCTGTCGGCTCCGCCTTCGAGAACGGCCGTGGTGGGCCGTTCGGGCTTATTCCTCGGCGTCGTCGCCTTCGGACTCCTCGCCGTCTTCCGCGCCTTCGACGCCTTCGGCCTCGTCGCCTTCCTCGCCTTCTTCATCCTCGTCTTCGCTGCCGAGGCCCGCAGGCGCGGCAATGGTGAGGACCGTGAAGTCGCGGTCGGTGATGGTCGGCGTCACGCCTTCCGGAAGGTCGAAAGCGGAGATGTGCATCGAGTCGCCGAGATCGAGACCCGAAAGATCCGCGTCGAAGCTCTCGGGAATGCTGGTCGCCGGGCAGACCACCTCGATGGTGTAACGGACAACGTTGAGCACGCCACCACGCTTGAGGCCGGGGCAGTCCTCTTCGTTGAGGAAGTTCACGGGAACTTCGACCGTCACGGTCGCGCCCTTGCCGAGGCGAAGGAAGTCGACATGGACGGGGAAATCCCTGACCGGATCGGTCTGGACGTCGCGCGGGATGACCTGCGACGTGCTGCCGTCCACGTTGATCGTGAAAAGGGTGCTGAGAAAGGTGCCCGTCTGCATCATGCGCTCGATTTCACGGCGCTCGACGGAGATGGTTTCGGGTGCCTTCTTGTCGCCGTAGATCACGGCGGGTACACGACCCTGCCTGCGCAAAGCACGAGAGGCCCCCTTGCCAACTCCTTCGCGCGCGACAGCTTCGATCACTTCTGTGTCTGCCATTGCATGTTCTCCTGAAAAAACAAACCCGCGTGACGCGGGCGATCGGGCGGGTCCGGCCTTCCCTCCAGGGGTGCGAAAGCGGACGCGCGGGCCAGCTTATACCGCCAGTCGCGGGCAATTACAATGTATCTTGTGACGCACCGCGACGCGCGGCCGGGGCGTCGGTTTTCCACTGGCGGCCCGGCTGCCGGGCGGTTGTCGGCACGATAACATTGCGGCATCTTCGGCAAGGCAGGGTGAGAGTGCCTTTCGCCCTGGGACCGAAGGTCGACCGGACATGACCCTTGCAACCCTACGCGGCGACATCTACGGCGGCGTCACGGCCGCCGTCGTCGCGCTGCCGCTCGCCTTGGCCTTCGGCGTCGCGTCGGGCCTCGGCCCGATCGCCGGGCTCTACGGCGCAATCGCGGTGGGTTTCTTCGCGGCGGTCTTCGGCGGAACGCCCTCCCAGGTGTCCGGGCCAACAGGACCGATGACCGTCGTGATGGGCGGCATCGTCGCGCAATATGCCGACCGGCTCGAGACGGCGTTTGCCATCGTCATGCTCGGTGGCGTCATCCAGGTGCTGTTCGGCGCCATGCGGGTCGGGAGGTTCGCGTCCTACACGCCCTATTCGGTCATATCCGGTTTCATGTCGGGGATCGGCGGGATCATCATCGTCATGCAGGTCCTGCCGTTCGTCGGTGCGCCGACGGTGCCGGGAGGGACGCTGGGCGCGATCCGCGCGCTGCCGGACGCGGTCGCGGGCTTCAATCCCGACGCGCTCCTGATCGCCCTTGCGTCGCTCGGGGTGATGGTCTTCTGGCCGCTCAGACTGAGGCCCTACGTGCCGCCGCCTCTGGCGGCGCTGATCATCGGGGTCCTGCTGGGCATGACGGTCCTCGTCGACGCGCCGGTCATCGGGAGCGTGCCGACAGGACTTCCCGAGATCCGAATACCCGCCTTTTCCATCTACGACCTGACCGAGGTCATCCAGCCGGCCTTCGTGCTGGCGCTTCTGGGCACGATCGACAGTCTCCTGACGTCACTCGTGGCAGACACGGTGACCCGGTCGCATCACAATTCCGACCGTGAGCTCGTCGGGCAGGGAATCGGCAACATTGCCGCGGGCCTGCTGGGGGCGTTGCCGGGTGCGGGCGCGACGATGCGCACGGTGGTCAACGTTCGCGCCGGCGGGAGAACGCCCGTGTCCGGTGCTCTCCACGCGCTCATCCTGCTGTCGCTCGTCCTCGGTCTGGCGCCTCTCGCCGAGCGTATTCCCCATGCCGTGCTCGCCGGAATCCTCATGAAGGTCGGCTGGGACATCGTCGACTGGGGTTACCTCAGACGCGTCGGCCGGGCACCGCGCGACAAGGTCGTGGTGATGTTCATCACCCTCGTGCTGACCGTTTTCGTCGATCTCGTCACGGCCGTGGCCGTGGGTCTCATCCTTGCGGGGTTCATGACGTCGCGCTGGATGGAAGTCGAGGAACTCAAGGGTGTCACCGCCCTTTCGCTGGCGCGGGATCCGTCCCTGACGCCGGAGGAAAGGCTGGCGCTGGAGCGTCACGAGGGTGACGTGTTGCTGGTTTCGCTCCGCGGGCGGTTCTCATATGCGTCGGCGCGCGAGATCACGAAACGGCTCGGCACCGTCGCGGCCGGCCACCGGGTCGTCATCCTCGACCTGTCCGGCGCGGCGCATGTGGACACGAGTGCGGCCATGGCCATCGAGGAACTCATCGCCGGCATTCGCGAGGAGGACGTTCATTGCGTGATCGCGGGCCTGTCCGGGAATGCGGCGGAGACCCTGACGTCGCTCGGTGTCCTGGAGGGGATGGAGGCGGCCAACCGCACCGACACCAAGGCCGCGGCCATCGAACGCGCCGCCGAACTGCTGAACGGATCAGTCGAACAGGCTTGAGACGGACTTCTCGTCCGCCGTACGGCCGATCGCCTCGCCGATGAGCGGTGCGATGGAGACGACGCGGATATTGCCCGAAACGCGAACCGCTTCGGTGGCCTGGATGGAATCGGTGATGATCAGGTTCTTCAGGCTGGACGAGGTGATCCGCGCGACAGCGCCGCCGGACAATACGCCATGGGTGATGTAGGCGGACACGTCCGTGGCGCCCTTGGCCAGAAGGGCATCGGCGGCGTTGCACAGGGTACCGCCCGAATCGACGATGTCGTCGACGAGGATGCAGGACCGGCCCTCGACATTCCCGATGATGTTCATGACTTCCGACTCGCCGGGGCGCTCACGACGCTTGTCGACGATGGCGAGGGGCGCATCGATGCGCTTGGCAAGTCCGCGGGCGCGTACCACGCCACCGACATCCGGAGACACCACCATCGTGTTCGAGGTGTCGAAGGTGTCCTCGATGTCACGCACCATGACCGGCGCCGCGAAGAGGTTGTCCGTGGGAATGTCGAAGAAGCCCTGGATCTGGCCGGCGTGAAGGTCGAGCGTCATGACGCGATCCGCACCGGCGCGGGTGATCAGGTTGGCCACGAGCTTGGCCGAGATCGGCGTTCGCGGCCCGGGTTTGCGGTCCTGCCGGGCGTACCCGAAATAGGGCAGGACGGCGGTGATGCGCCTGGCGGACGCGCGCCTGAGCGCGTCCATGATGATCAGCAGTTCCATCAGGTGGTCGTTGGCCGGGAAGGACGTGGACTGGATAACGAAGATGTCTTCGCCCCGCACGTTCTCCTGCACCTCGACGAACACTTCCATGTCCGCGAAACGGCGTACCACGCATTTTGTCAAAGGAACATTCAGATAGGCGGCGATGGCTTCAGCCAGCGCCCTGTTGCTGTTGCCCGCGACCAGCTTCATGCTGTCGTCCTCTTGTGCCCCGGAGCGGCGATGCGCTCCCCGGTTGTTGACGGTCCCATGCCGCCCGGTGCGGGAAATCCGCGCCTGCCCTGTCTTGCCGCGCCTTGTAACAAGCAGCGCCGGGCCTTGTAAACATTGCAATGAGGGTTACGCACAGAGCCGCGTCAACCTGTCCCGCGCAGTGAGATGGACGAGGCGGCCGAAACCTATTTCGCGCGCATCATGAGATCGATGACACCATCGACCGCGGCATCCGCGACCACCTCGGCGATCGGCGTCCATCCGCGGGCCAGCGCCTTGGCCGGAATCTTGTTGTTCTGCTTGACGGTCCCGATGAGCGCGCCGCCGCGATCATGGACGTTCCAGGCGATCGAAACCGATCTCAGACCCTGCAGGGGAGGGCTGACGCCGATGGTCGTCTTCAGTTGCAGGCTGTCCTTTGCCCGCGAGGTCGTCTCCGCGCCACGGCGCTTGAGGGCGGCGCGCATGGCGCCGAGGAGCGCCTTGCTGTCGGCGTCCGTGACCCCGTTTATCTGGTTGAGAAGTATGGGCTTTATCGAAGGCGCCGCGGCAACGCTTGCGGTGGCGGCCGGCGCCGGCGCGGAAGCGATCGCGGGCGGTGGAGGGGTCTGTCCCGTCACCGGGTCGCCGGGAAGGGCGTAGGCCATGGCATATCTGGGGTCGTCGGTGTCCGGCGGAGGCATCAGGGCGACGTTGCGCACGTAATAGCCCCTGCGGCCCAGATAGGACGAGAGCCGGTCCGCGGTGTTGAGCGCGATCTGGAACAGCATGGCGTCGTCGACCGCCTCCCAGGCATCGCCTCCGGCCTTGACGTCGGTCTTTTCCTCACCGGTGATGCGCTCGGCCGGGTTGTCGTCGGGCGGGACCACGTCCCAGACATAGGCGACCAGCGTGCCGGACCGTCCACCGGCCGCCGTGAGCTTGCCGGACAACCGGAAATCGGAGCGGGACGGCTTGTCGAACTTGACGGAAATGCCGCGCCGCCTGGCCTCGACGTCGATGTACTGGGCCAGTCGCGCACGCTTTTCGTCGGGGATGCCGTCGGCAGCGACGAGCGTGACGGGCGGGGCCTTGTCGAACGGGTTGTAGGCGGGAGCGTCGGATCCTTTGCCGAAGGGATGTACCTTTCCCGAGCATCCGGACAGGGCGAGCAGGGCCGCGACAATCGCCGCCGCGAGGATGCCTGCTGATGCCGGGCGCCGCATGAAAACTCTCCCAAACGGACGAATGATACGCAAACCCGCGTCCACCACGTGAGTACGACCGTTATGGTTTACAATTCGATAACGTTCCGCGCCAGCGGGATGTGCGCCTGCGTGAAACCCGGCGCAGTCTAACGCACGACAAGGTCGAGCGGTACCGAGGACAGGCTTTCCGGTGCCGCGTCGGTGACGATGTAGGTGCGGCCCAGGGTCATGGCGTCGCCGGACGTGCTGTCCATCAGGATCATGTGCGCGAAAAACACCATGCCGGGTTCCAACGGCGCGTCGTTGCCGTGATAGAACATCGGCCAGTCCATCCAGCTTGGCGTGAACTTGGCCCCGAGGCTGTAGCCGCAGGCATTCATCCGGTGGTCCCTGAGCCCGGCGGCATCCATGACCCGCGCGTGGGCATCGAAGACGGCCCCCGGCGTCGATCCCGGACGCATCGCTTCCTCCACCGCGGTGAGCGCGTCGACGCAGGCGGTGTGCATATGCCGGTGGCGCTCGCTCGGCTGGCCCATGACGAAGGTGCGCATGTAGGCCGCGTGGTAGTGGCGGTAGACGCCGGCGAACTCGAGCGTGAGCTGGTCCTGCGCATCGAGCGCGCGACGCCCGGACTTGTAGCGGCACAGAAGGGCGTCCGGTCCGGACCCGATGATGAACTCGTTGCCGGGGTAGTCGCCGCCGCCGCGGAACACCTCGGCCTGCATCGCGGCGAGGATCTCGCCTTCGTCGACGCCGGGAGCGGCCAGGTCCATCGCCGCAAGCAGGGCGCGGTCGCCGAGTTCGGCGGCCTTGCGGACATAGGACAGTTCGGCCGGGCTCTTCACGACCCGGATGCGCGAGACCAGTTCGGAGGCGTCCTCCAGCGTGCAGAACCCGTCGAGCGCCGCCTCCACGGCCTTGCCGTTGCGATGGGTGAGGCCGTAGGAGTCGAATTCGACGCCGAGCCGCTTGCCGCGGGCGCCGAGACTGTCGAGCATATCGCGAAGCTGGACTTCCGGCCGCGCGCCTTTCTCGTCGGTCCAGATCCTTATGTCGCCGATGTTCGACGTATGCTGCGCCTGCCGCAGGTCCGGCGCCCGGGTGAGCAGGGCAAGCGTGCCGTCGCGACCGAGATAGAGGCACTGAAAGAAGCAGAACCCGAACGTGTCGTAGCCGGTGAGGTAGAACATGCTCTCCTGGGCGAACATCAGGACGCCGTCCAGGTTCTCTTCATCCATCGCCGCGTGCACGGCCGCCTTGCGGGAGGAGAATTCGGTTTCGTCGAAATGAAGGGCCATGGTCAGTTTTCCTCCAGGAAGGCGTCCGGTCCGAGCGTGATGGCCGAGATCTGCCGTCCGTAATCGGGTTCTTCGCGATGGGTGGTGCGGCGGTAGCTGAAGAAACGGGCCTCGTCCGCATAGGTGCAGATGCCGGTATTCTCGACGCTGTTGAGACCGATCTTCCCGAGACGGTACTCGAGGAAGGCCGGCAGGTCGAACATGTAGTGGCCGTCGCGCTCGCCGGGCCGGAAGAACCCGGCATAACCGAGATCCTCTGTCAGGAAGGTCTCGCGGAACTCCGCACCGACTTCGTAGTTCGCCGCTGATATGGTCGGCCCGATGGCGACATCGATGTCGCTTGCGGTTGCGCCAAGCCGGCACATGGCCTCCACCGTGGCCTCGCAGACGCCGCCGATGGCGCCGCGCCACCCCGCATGGGCCGCGCCGATGACCTGGGCGTGGCGGTCGGCGAAGAGAACGGGCGCGCAGTCCGCGGTCAGGACACCGAGAGCGAACCCCGGCCGATCCGTGACCATCGCATCCGCTTGGGGCGCGTCTTCCGGCAGCCACGGGCCGGCGACCTCGACCACCTTCGGACTGTGCACCTGGTAGACGGTGAGGAGGCGGTCGGGCGTCATGCCGAGCGAGGTGGCGATGTGCGTCCGGTTCCGCGCGACCTTCCCGCGGTCGTCGCCGGATCCGAAACCGCAATTGAGGCTTTCGTAAATGCCCTCCGAGAATCCGCCCTCCCGGGTGAAGAACCCGTGCCGGACATCTGCGATCCTGATGATGTTGTGGGCTTCGATCATGGGGCGTTTCCCTGCTGGAACGGGGGCGGGGGCGGTGCCTGGTCCGGCGTCGCGGCGAGCACACGGAAGAGGTCGCCCATACCGTCCGTCGACGTCAAGCGTTCAAGTGCCGAATCGATCGCGGAGGCCTGCTGCGCCCGGGCGCGCGCACGCAGGGCGGCGGCACGTTCCCGGATGCCGAGCGCGATGAGGAAGTCACCTTGCGATACCGGTCCCCAGGGCGTGGTGCCCGCCGCCCGGGCGGCACTGGCGAGGGCGGAGAAGTCGACATGTGCCGTCAGGTCCGCATCCCCCGGATTGTCGAGCACCGGGGCGAACCTGTGCGCCGCGACGGCCTGCAGGGTGTCGCCCGTCGCCGGTCCCGCATATCCGTAGTCGACGACGAGGGCCGCGCCACCATGGTCCTGCAGGCGGCGGCATAGGCCGGAAAAGATGTCCACGGCGAAGGGACAGCTCTCGACGATGTCGCCGTCGTCGGGATTGTCCGGCAGCATCGGCAACGCGGCCCTGGCGACGGGTTGCGGCGACAGCCCGAAAGCGAGCGCGCCGGCGTCGTCGAGGCCGACCAGCCTTTCGTGCCAGCCCTGTCCGGTCCACTGGAACTGGCGGATCGGAAGGGCGTCGAAGAATTCGTTGGCCAGCACGATGAGGGGCGTTTCGGGCAGGGCCGCGGTGCGGTCGTGCCAGTGGAGCCGGGACCGGTGATCCTTAAGAGACTGCGACTGGGCATCCCTGAGTGGCGGGCTGGTTTCCACCAGATGGATGTCGGCGGCATCGAGAAAGCCCGGGACCACGCGGACCGCTCGCAACGCGTCGGCCATGAGTGTGCCGCGGCCAGGCCCCAGTTCGACAAGCGAGATCCGTCGCGGCCTTCCCATGTCGAGCCAGACCTGTGCCGCCCACAAGCCGAGCATCTCGCCGAACATCTGGCTGATTTCCGGCGCGGTGATGAAATCGCCGCCACGTCCCAGAGGGTCCCGTGTGCGGTAGTAACCGTGCTCGGGATGCGCAAGACAGAGATCCATGTACCTCGCCATGGTCATCGGGCCTTCGAGCCTGATTTCCCGGCCGATCTCCGCGGCGAGCGCGGTTGTTTGTCCTGTGGTCTCCGCGATCACGGCGCGCTGCGTCTGGCGTTCCAGATCAGGCCGGCCCCGATGGCCAGCATGGGCAGGGACAGGATCATGCCCATCGTGATGAAACCGGCGAGGTAGCCGATATGGGAATCCGGCATGCGGAAGAACTCGACGAATATGCGCGAGGCGCCGTAGCCGATGGCAAAGACACCCGCCACGAGACCGGGGCGGTCCAGCGCCTTGCGGGAATGGGTGAAGTATCTCAGCACGAGGAACAGGAGCAGGCCCTCCAGCGCGGCTTCGTAGAGCTGGCTGGGATGGCGGGGCTCCGGTCCCCCGGTGGGAAAGACGAAGGCCCAGGGCACGTCGGTCACGCGCCCGTAGAGCTCGGCATTGATGAAGTTGGCGATGCGGCCGAAGAACAGGCCGATGGTGACCGCGGCGGCGGTCAGGTCGAGCAGCGAAAGCACGTTGATGCGCTTGGCCAGCCCGAAGACGACAAGCGCCAGGATGACGCCGAGGAAACCGCCGTGAAAGGACATGCCGCCCTGCCAGACCTGCAGAACCTGGAGCGGGTTCTGGATGAAGAAGGAAAGATTGTAGAACAGCACGTAGCCGATCCGTCCGCCGAGGATGACGCCGAGCGCCACCCAGAGCAGCAGGTCGTCGATCTGCAGGGGTGTCGCCGCCGGCTCTCCGGACCACAGGGTCCGGTTGGCCACGAGGCGCTTCATGTAGAGCCATCCCAGGAGAAGGCCGGCAATATAGGAAAGCGCATACCAGCGAATGGCGAACGGCCCGAATTCGACGATCACCGGATCGATTTCGGGGAAGGGCAGAACAAGGGGATACATCATCGCAAACAGTCTGTCCGGAGGCCTGGAGCGGCATTGCGAAGGCCGCAGGGACAATGGCGGCAGGGGAATCGCGCTGTCAAGCGTGCGGCCTTGATTTGCGGGGGGGCAGTGCCCATAGTCATGTCATATTCGCCGTACACGAGGACCCGTCCCAGATGACACAGACGAGCAACAGGATTTTCGACGATTTCGCCAAGCTGATGACCAATGCCGCCGGTGCGGCGCAGGGCGTGCGCCGAGAAATCGACACCGTCATCCGGTCCCAGGCGGAACGGGTCCTCAACGACCTCGAGGTGGTCACCCGCGACGAATTCGACGCGGTTCAGGCGATGGCAGCAAAGGCGCGCGAGGAAAACGAGGCGCTCACCGCGCGGATCGACGTCCTCGAAGCCCGCATCGCGGCCCTGGAGGCGAAGCCCAAAAAGGCGCCGGCCAAGCGCACGACCGCCAGGAAAACCACCCGTACGACAGCGTCGAGCCGCGCCAAGTCGTCCGACGGCTGAGTCGTTTTTGCCACATTCTTGCCATTTTTCTACTCGGGCACGGGATAGCGCGGGCAAGAGGCTTGCGCTCGGGACTCGGGTTATGCAGTTTAGCTCATGAAGTAGGTCGAGTGATTCGCACCGCAGGATATTGATTCCATTAGCGTAACGGTGCGCCCGTCAGAACCGCATTGAGCAATTGGAATGGCAACGACGCAACTCGCTTTCGAACGCGCTTCACATCCTCTGGACAAGATTGAACACATCGCTTCCCTGCAGGAATGGTCTTTCGACCGCAGTGCCGACGATGAGATCAATATTACCGTTTCGGGGCATTGGGCTGACTATCATCTTTCCTTCAACTGGCGTGACGACCTGGAGGGGCTGCACCTGGCGTGTGCATTCGACCTCAAGGTGACACCGGCACGCCGCGACGAGATCTACCGTCTCATCGCCATCGTCAACGAACAGCTCTGGCTGGGACATTTCGACATCTGGGCGCAGGAAGGCGTCCTGATGTTCCGCAACTGCCTGCTTCTTGCCGGCGGGGCGGATGTCACCAATGCCCAGTGCGAGGCGTTGCTGCAGATGTCGGTGGAAGCCTGCGAACGGTATTTCCCGGCGTTCCAGTTCGTCATCTGGGCCGGAAAGTCCGCCGAAGAAGCGATCGAATCCTCGCTTTTCGAAACCGTCGGACACGCCTGAGCAGCACCGCATAGAGTGGGGCAGGGACCGTCTGCCCTTTTCAATCGCGCCGCCGCGCCCTATCTTTCGCCGCATATCAGGTGAGAGGTAGTCATGGCGCGCGCCAAGGATCCGAGAGACAAGATCATCGATGCGGCACTTGCGCTGGCGGCCGACCGGCCGTGGTCGCAGGTCGGCCTCGGCGATATCGCGAAGAAGGCCAAGCTGCCGCTGGGGACGATGCGCGACACGTTCGGCTCCAAAACGGCGATCCTGGCGGGGCTCATGCGCCGTGTGGACCGCAAGGTGCTGGACGAGGCCGACCCGGCCATTCTGGAGTCGGAACCGCGCGACCGTCTCTTCGATCTCCTGATGCAGCGCATCGAGACCCTGGCGCCGCACAAGGCCGCCCTCAAGAGCATACTGCCGGATCTCGAACGTGACCCGGGCGCCTGGCTGCGGCTGGGGGCGGCGAGCCTCGCGTCGCAGCGCTGGATGCTGACGGCGGCGGGGATAGACACGTCCGGCCCGGCCGGCCGTTTGCGGGTGCGTGGCCTGGCTTTCGTCTACGGTTCGGTCCTGCGGGTCTGGCTGCGCGACGACGATCCCGGCATGGCGAAGACCATGTCGGAACTGGATCGCCAGTTGCGCCGGGGTGAGAGCCTGCTCGGTCGGCTCGAGGGACCCATGCGTCTTGCGGGATCGCTGCTTGCCGTGGCACGGTCTGCCTTCCTGCGCCGCCAGTCCCCGGGATCGGGTTCCGCCTGAGCCCCGACTTCATACAAACCAGTTTTTCATTCCGGAGCTTTTCCCATGAGCGAGCCCGTGGCCGATGAGATCGGCATCGAAGATTTTCTCAAGGTCGACATTCGCGTCGGCACGATCATAGAGGCGGAGGTCTTCGCCGAAGCCCGCAAACCCGCCTACAAGCTGAAGATCGACTTCGGCCCCGAGATCGGCGTCAGGAAGACGTCCGCCCAGATCACCGTGCATTACAACCCCGAGGAGATCGTCGGCCGGCAGGTCGCCGCGGTCGTCAATTTTCCGGCGCGCCAGGTCGGCCCGATGATGTCCGAGGTGCTGACGCTGGGTTTCCCCGACGCCGACGGCGAGGTCGTGATGATCGGTGTGGACCGCCCGGTTCCCAATGGCGGGCGGCTGTACTGACACCTGTCTTGCGGCTTGCCGGTCAGGTGACCGCCGCGCGGGTCTTGAAGCGCGGGTCGTCCCAGGCGCGTGAAGCGAGGATCTCGCCCAGGATCTTCGCCGCGGCCGTGATGTCGTCCTCGTCCAGATAGAGCGGCGTGAAGCCGAAGCGCATGATGTCGGGGGCGCGGAAGTCGCCGATGACGCCGCGATCGATCAGGGCCTGCATCACCGCATAGCCTTCCGGGTGGCGGAAGGACACCTGGCTGCCGCGCCGCATCGGGTCGCGCGGGCTGGCGAGCGTGACGCCGTCGCAGCGACGCTCGACCTCTTCAATGAAGAGTTCGCTCAGCTCGATGGAGCGGGTGCGCACATCGGCCATGTCGACGTCCTCCCAGACATCGAGGGCCGCGTCCAGCGCGGCGAAGGCGATGATGGGCGGCGTGCCGACGCGCATGCGTTCGATACCCCGACCGGCACGGTAGTCAAGATCGAAGGCGAAGGGCTGCTCGTGCCCCAGCCAGCCGGACAGGGCGGGACGGACCTCATCCTGGAGACCAGGCGCCACGTAGATGAACGCCGGGGCTCCGGGGCCGCCATTGAGATACTTGTAGGTGCAGCCGACGGCGAAGTCGGCTCCGGTGCCTGCGAGGTCGACCGGGATCGCGCCGGCCGAATGAGCGAGGTCCCAGATCACCAGGGCACCGGCCTCATGCGCCTTGTCGATCACCTTGGCCATGTCGTGCAGTCGTCCCGTGCGATAGTCCACTTCGGTGAGCATGACCACGGCCACGTCGTCGTCGATTGCGCCGAGGACCTCGTCCGGTTCGACGATCCGGAGCCGGTGCCCCTTGTCGAGCGACCGCAGCAGGCCTTCGGCCATGTAGAGGTCCGTCGGAAAGTTTCCGCTGTCGGACAGCACGGTCCCGCGACCGGGGACGAGGTCGAGTGCCGAGGCCAGCGCTTGGTAGACCTTGATCGACAGGGTGTCGCCCATGACGATCGTGCCGGGTGCGGCACCCACCAGTCTGGCGATACGGTCGCCGATCCGCGTCGGCTGGTCCATCCAGCCGGCCGTGTTCCAGCCGCGGATCAGCAGTTCGCCCCACTCGTCCTCCATCATGCCGGCCACGCGGTCGCGGGCCGCGACCGGGAGAGGACCGAGGGAGTTGCCGTCGAGATAGACGATGCCTTCGGGAAGGTGAAACCTGGACCGCATCTTGCCAAAATCCGCCATGTCAGTCGAATCCGTCATGCGCGACCGTCTCGACCGCGGCCGGCAGCGACACCTCGAGAAGTTGCAGGTCTTCGGAGAGGTCCCCGTAACGGGTCTTCATCCCCGGCGGTATGACGAAGGCCTCGCCGGCGGTGAGTTCGCGGACCTGCCGTCCTTCGCCCTCGAGCGTGATGGTGCCGTCCATGACGAAGGTGAAGAGGATGTCCGTCGCATGGCTGGTGACGCCAGGCGTGCCGTCGCCGCCGGGCCGGGCGACCTGGACGTTGGCGACGCCGCGGGTGGCGTCGCCGATCCCCGTGCTGCGGGCCTCGAACCCGGGAATGCGCCAGGGTTTCCAGACCGCTTCGGCGACCTTGTGGTGGCAGAAGACCTGGCCGCCGAAGTCCCGGTCGGGGCGGTGATGGGGCGTGGGCAGTTCCAGGTCATGATCGATGGTCGTCACGTGTTCCGCCGGGACGCCGATCTCGATCACCTCCAGACCGTCGGAGGCTTCGAGCACGCGGTGGCGGATTTCCGGCGGCTGGATGACACAGTCGCCGGCGCCGAGGATGAAGGGCGGTCCCTGGTCCTCGTAGACCAGACGGACCCAGCCCCGGTAGCAGAAGATGAGCTGGAAACCGACGGTGTGGTAGTGGACCATGTCGGGCACGGGCCCGCCGTCCGGAATACGGATGTGCGAGGCGATGATGCTGCCGCCGAGGCGGTCCGGAATCAGGTCGCGGTAGTGCATGCCGGCACGGCCGATCACCCAGGGCTCGCCGTCTTGCAGCTTGCGCACGACAAAGGCGTGACGCGTGGCCGGCATCTCCATTTCCGGATGCGCGGGGAGGACCCGGATCCGCGTGCCGCCCGGCGTCATGATGTCCGTTTCCCCGTCGGCGAAGTCTTCTGGTTTCTCGCAGAGGAGCCTGATGGTGCCGGGCGCGGACTCCGCGTTGCGGTCCAGCCGTATCGTGAGGCCGTGGCCCGAGAGGGCGGCCACGGCGGGGTCGTCGGCGGGGTAGATCTCGTCGAGGCGGAAGCCGAGTTTCTTCATGAAAAACGGCAGGTCCTTCGCAAAGTCGCTGGTCGGCAGCAGGATCTCCGCACGGATCGCTGCTTTGGGGAGAGGCAATTCGTTCACTGTCGGTTACCTTCGAAGACGGCACGGCAAAGGGGAGGTGCCGGGAGGTGCGTAGCCTACGCGCAAACAAGTCAGGCCTTCAAGCTGACGGGACGCTCGCGGCGGTTTCTACAGGGGGAATCTCACAGTCGCCCGTAAGCCGCCGATGGGGCTGTCGGACAGGCGGATGTCGCCGCCGTGGCTGCGGGCGATGTCGCGGGCGATGGCCAGCCCGAGCCCGGTGCCGCCTTCGTCCTGGTTTCGGGCATCGTCGAGCCGGAAGAAGGGGCGGAAGACCTCCTCACGCTGGGTCTTCGGAATGCCCGGACCGTTGTCGTCGACCAGGGTGCGCACGTATTTCCGGTCGCATTCGAGCGTTATGCGGACCGTGTCCCCGTAGCGGCAGGCATTCGTGACGAGGTTGGTGATACACCGCTTGAAGGAGTTGGGCTTGACCATGGCGACCAGTTCGTCGGGGCCCGAGTATGTGACGCGGCAGTCGGGGTCCTGCTGTTTCGTGCAGATGTCGCGCAGGAGCCGGGCGATATCCGTTTCGGAGGAGCTTTCGTCGCCGTCGCCGCGCACGAAGGCCATGTAGTCCTCGAGCATGCGCTGCATCTCGTCGACGTCCTTCTGCAGTTCGCCGGCCGCGGGAATGTCGCCGAGCAAGGCAAGTTGCAGCTTGAAGCGGGTGAGCATGGTGCGCAGGTCGTGGCTCACGCCGGCCAGCATGGCGGTGCGCTGGTCGACGTGGCGCTCGATGCGTTCACGCATCTGCAGGAAGGCGAGTGAGGCGCGCTGGACTTCGAGCGCACCGCGCGGCTTGAACTCCGGGTCGTCGCGTCCCAGACCGAAATTCTGGGCGGCGTCGGCGAGTTCCTGGATGGGACGGATCTGGTTGCGCAGGAATATGATGGCGACGGCGAGAAGCACCAGCGACGTGCCGACCATCCACAGAATGAAGATCTCCGAATTGGAGGCGTAGGTCCGGCTGCGCCGGGTAATGACGCGGAAGATCGCGTCCTCGACCTTGATGCGGATATCGACGTATTTCGACTGCTCGACCGTGTCGATCCAGAACGGGCGGCCGATGCGCTTGGTGATCTCCTCGCTCAACGTGTTGTCCAGCAACGCGAAGAACGGCTTCGGCCTGGGCGCGGGCAGGTCCTCGTCGGTGACGATCGAGAGGCTCAGGTTGAGCCGTTCGTTCGCCATGCGGATCAGCTGCTCGTTGCCCTCGTCCTGCGGGTAGGTCTCGTAGATGTCGATCAGCATGGCGATGTCCTGCGTCGTCGCTCGGGACAGGCGCTTGGTCACCGTTTCCCAGTGGCGTTCCATGAAGGTGAACGCCATGATCGACTGGAGCAGGACCATCGGCGTCACGACGATGATCAGGGATCGCGGGTAGAGACCTTCGGGAAGGTGGCGCTCGAGAAACCTCGAAAACCTGCGACGCAGGGTCGGCTTCTCGTTGGCGTGTGGGTCGCTGTCGCCCGTGAGTGCCACCATCGCGCGGGACCGTCCGTCAGTCCGTGTACAGAATGTAACCGGCGCCGCGCACGGTCTGCAGATAGACCGGCGTCGCGGGGTCGGGTTCGATCTTCCGCCGCAACCGGTTGATCTGCACGTCGACGGCACGCGCCGAACCGCCGGTGCCGTCGGCCGACAGGTCGTTGCGGCTGAAAGCCTTGCCCGGCATGCGTGCGAATTGGCGCAGCAGGTCGCGTTCGCGGGTGGTCAGCCGGACGGTGACACCGTTCTTCTGCAGTTCTCCGCGCTCGACATGGAATGTGAAGTCGCCCATGCGGATCTCGTCCTGGACCGTTCCGGTGGCCTGCGTGCGTTTGAGGATATTGTGCATGCGCAGGACAAGCTCGCGAGGGTCGAAGGGCTTGGGAAGATAATCGTCGACGCCGCTTTCGAGGCCCGCGATCCGGTCGTCGCCATCCGCCCGGGCCGTCAGCATGAGGATCGGCACCTGGCTCACCTGCCGCATCCGGCGCGCGAAATCCATGCCGTTTTCACCCGGCATCATCACGTCGAGTATCAGCAGGTCGTACTGCAGGCCGCGCATCTTGCTTTCCGCCGCTTCCGCGGACTCCGCCACCGAAACGCGAAACCCGTTCTCGGTGAGGTAGGTGCGCAGCAGTTCGCGGATCCGCCGGTCGTCGTCGATCACGAGCACATGCGGGGCATCGTCGACCGGCGACTTGGCGGCAGGCTCGCCGGAGGACGGCCGGGTGGCGTATGTGTCAGTGCTGCTCATGTCGTCCGCTACCCTTTGGCGGGACCGGTCCCGTTGCGCGCTATTGCGCAGGTTGGTCAGCGCGACCGCGAGATACGGTCGGCGACGCGCGCCCGATCCTCTTCGTCGATGAGATTATACAGGAC
The DNA here is from genome assembly GCA_965227875.1 of Hyphomicrobiales bacterium. Classification (GTDB taxonomy): domain Bacteria; phylum Pseudomonadota; class Alphaproteobacteria; order Rhizobiales; family JAJFHC01. The sequence goes on along the minus strand of OZ245783.1, from coordinate 793,058 downwards.
CTCGCGGTAAACCGCATCGGCACCGTCGCCTGCGGATTTCACCGCGTTGAGCACGCGATCGATCTGCGGGCGGGCGAGACGCCGCGCCAGGTCCCGGCCCCGGGCAGTGAGAAAGAGCAGGCGCTGGCGGCGGTCGGACCGGCCCTCGCGCTGTTCGATGAAGCCCTCCTCGACGAGCTGTTTCAGGACGCGTCCGAGGCTCTGTTTGGTGATGCGCAGGATGGCGAGAAGTTCGGTCACCCGCAGCCCGGGATTGCGTCCGACGAAATGTATCACCCGGTGGTGGGCCCGGCCGAAACCGAATTCCTGGAGGATGGCATCCGGGTCGGCGGTGAAGTCGCGATAGGCAAAAAACAGCAGCTCGATGAGTTCGACGATCTGCGTTTCATCGCTCCTGTCGGCGAGGACGCTGACGTCCGTCGGGGCGTCGGGTGGATCGGTCTCTAAATTTACGTCAGCCATATTGACATATTTTATCTGTATTGTTACAGAAGCGGTCTCTGTGGCGAAATGATCGTGCTTGAAGACCTGTCCAGAGATATGAAAGTTTCCCGGCCGGATTTGTTCGACCCGGAGACTGGATGGGTTTATAGGCCGAGTCCGCTGCAAGTGCAAAACATCACACGGCGTAACCGGCGGTAGGGTACCGCGCATGCCAATGGAGGACAGAAGATGGCAGGCCAGCCTTTCGACCAGCGTGAGGGTCACATATGGTTTAACGGGGAACTCGTCCCCTGGACCGAGGCGCGGCTGCACGTACTGTCGCACGCGCTCCATTATGCAAGCTGCGTGTTCGAGGGCGAACGCGCCTATGGCGGTGAAATCTTCAAGCTGAACGAGCACACCGAGCGGCTGTTCAAGTCGGCGGAGCTCCTCGGATTCAAGATTCCCTACACGGTGGAGGAGATCAACCAGGCGTCGATCGATACGGTCAAGGCGCAGGGGTACGACGACGCCTATGTCCGTCCTGTGGCATGGCGCGGGTCGGAGATGATGGGCGTCTCGGCACAGGCCACCAAGATCAACGTGGCGATCGCGGTCTGGGAATGGCCGTCCTATTTCGATCCCGAACAGCGCCTCAAGGGCATCCGGCTCGACATGGCGGAATGGCGCCGGCCCGATCCTGCGACCGCGCCGTGCAAGAGCAAGGCGGCCGGCCTGTACATGATCTGCACGCTTTCCAAGCATGCGGCCGAGGACAAGGGATACGCGGACGCGCTCATGCTCGACTATCGCGGCCAAGTCGCCGAGGCGACGGGCGCCAACGTGTTTTTCGTCAAGGACGGCGTCATCCACACGCCAACGCCCGACTGCTTCCTGGACGGCATCACGCGGCGCACGGTCATCGGTCTCGCCAAGGAGCGGCAGCTCAAGGTCGTGGAGCGCGCCATCATGCCCGATGAGATGGAGGGCTTCGAGCAGTGCTTCATCACCGGCACCGCGGCGGAAGTCACGCCGGTTTCGGAGATCGGCCCCTATTCCTTCGAGGTCGGGGACATCACCAAGACGATGATGGAAGACTACATGAAGGCGGTGCAACCGGCCGCCTGAACCGCATCGAAAGTTTCTTGTAGTTCAAAGCCCCGGGCCCGCCGCCCGGGGCTTTTTTCGTGGCCGGGAAAGGCATTAGTGCGGACGGGCGACGGAAACCGTGGGTTGCATGCGTATCAGGAATTGGTCATCGTCCTGCGGGTCGTCGCGCGTCCCGAGGCGACTGCAGCTAAACCGGGAGTGTACACATGCTGAAAGACGTCGAGTATCCGCAACCCTACCTGCGCCTTTTTCCGTCTCCGGACACCGTGTTCGTCGAGCCCGTCAAACGGTATTACGACAATCTCCTGCCCCTCGTGTCGATCGACCTCTCGGTGCTGGACAACTCGCTGTCGGGTTGGCTGCCCGTCGTGTGTCCCCTCGAAACCGCGGACGGTTATCCCGGCGAACACGGCAAGGAATACTGGGGCGCCTACCTGCAGCCCAACTGGATCGGGTTCCGCCTGACCGAAGACGGCAAGTACGAACTACTGGGCGACTTCCGCTATTTCGCCCTGGAAGACGAGGATGGCGAGGAGCTCTACGAGGGCAGCAAGGACGAGATCAGGGAGCACTCGGAGGAACTGAGGGAATCCTACGAGGAACGCAAGTCCGAGTTCGAGTCATCAGGCGAGTTCGAGGGCGAGGCGGTCAGTCGCATCGGCGGGCTTTCCACGGCGGAGAACCTGCCGGAAGTGATGCTCTCAAAGGCGTCGTTCTCCTATGCCGAACCGATGAACGACGACGACGACTTCGACGACGAAAACTATGACGAGGACGCCTATGACGGAGGCGTGCCGAAAACCTCGGACGGCCGGGACTACCTGTTCGTTGCGGCGGTCGATCCGACCCTCTACATGGATTCGGGACCCGAGTCGGTCGTCGTCTTCTACGACCCCGTCGAACGGATCGTCCTGCATTCCTTCGTTTTCGGCTAGAGTGTCAGCCGCCGGTGACCGGCGGGAAGAAGGCGACTTCCCGTGCTTCGGTAATGTCGGCGTCGAGGCGGGCGTGGGACTGGTCCACGGCCGCCCGGATGGCGCCGACGTTCTCGAACGCGCCTTCGTATTCGGCGCCGCGCGACTTCAGCCAGCCGATGAGCTGCTCGACCGTCTTCACCGTTTCGGGCAGGTCGACGTCTTCCTCGCCGATGCCCACGCGCTGGCGGACCCAGGCGAAATAAAGGACTTTCATTGGTTCGACTCCACGACGTGCCGAAGCCCCGCACGGAAGTAGTCGTACCCCGTATAGAGCGTCAGCAAGGCGGCGATCCACAGACCGATCACGCCGATTTCGGTTGTCAGCGGCAGGATCTTCTCGCCGGCATCACCCGCGAGGAGAAAGCCGATCGCGATCATCTGGACCGTCGTCTTCATCTTGGCAAGCTGGCTCACCGGGACCGAGACGTGCAGCTCGGCGAGGAACTCCCGCAGGCCCGACACCAGGATTTCACGGCTGAGAATGATGATCGCCGCCCAGAGCGAATATCCCCCGATCGTGCCGCTATGTGCGAGCATCAGCAGACAGGCGGCGACGAGAAGCTTGTCGGCGATGGGATCGAGCATGCGGCCCAGAGACGACTGCAGCGACATGATCCTGGCGAGGTAGCCGTCGAAGAAATCGGTGATGCAGGCGAGCGTGAAAATGGCGAGCGCGGTCCATCGCGCGGAGTCGCCTTCGAAAAAAAAGCACGCCGCGAGTGCGGGGACGGCAGCGATGCGACCGTACGTCAGCAGGTTGGGCAGGCTTGTGACCATGCTGGGAGAATACTCGTTGGCGTTGCTGCTCACTTTAGAAATCACCCGAGAGGTCCGGCGTCAATTGCCTTGCTCATGAAAATGTTCGTGAATCTGCCGCGCGATGGTCTTTGAGATGCCATCGACGGCCTCGAGGTCGGCCAGGCCGGCGCGGCTGACCGCGCGCGCCGAGCCGAAGTGACGCAGGAGCGCGCGCTTGCGGCCGGGACCGATGCCTGCGATCTCGTCCAGCGGAGAGGTTCCGATGGCCTTCTTGCGCCTTGCCCGGTGGCTCCCGATGGCGAACCTGTGGGCCTCGTCGCGCAGTCTCTGCAGGTAGTAGAGCACGGGATCGCGGGGTTCGAGCATGAAGGGCTGTCGGCCGACCATGAAGAAACGTTCCCGGCCGGCGTCCCTGTCCGGCCCCTTGGCAATACCGACGAGGGCGAGTTCGCCGGCGATGCCGAGGTCTTCCAGGACTTCCCGGGCAGCGGACAACTGGCCGGCCCCGCCATCGATGAAAATGATGTCCGGCCATGCGGGTCCGTCGGGGCGGCCGTCTTCCGGGGCGTCTTCGTCGTCCGGTCCCCGAGGCGGATCGTCCGACGGTCTCGATGCTTCCTTCACCAGGCGGGAGAACCGCCGGGTCAGCACCTCGCGCATCATGGCGTAGTCGTCGCCCGACGAAATGTCCGGCGTCTTGATGTTGAACTTCCGGTACTGGTTCTTGAGGAACCCTTCCTCGCCCGCGACGATCATCGCGCCGACGGGATGACTGCCCTGGATATGGCTGTTGTCGTAAACCTCGATCCGCGACGGCGGCCCGTCGAGCCCGAACCTCTCCGCAAGGCCTTCGAGAAGCGTGCGCTGGGAGCGTGATTCCGCCAGCCGCCTGCCGAGCGCCTCGCGGGCATTGGTGAGGGCATGCTCGACAAGAGCCAGCTTTTCGCCGCGCTGGGGCACGGAAACGGTGATCTTGTGCCCGCTGCGCACGGTCAGGGCATCGGCAAGCAGGGCCCGCCCCGGGATCGCGTGGCTCAGCAACAGGCGTTTCGGCGCCGGCTTGTCGTCATAGAACTGGGCGAGAAAGGCCTCGAGCACATCCTCGGCGTCTAGCGTACGGTCGGCGCGCGGGAAATAGGCCCGGTTGCCCCAGTTCTGCCCGGCCCTGAAGAAGAAGACCTGGACGCAGGTCATGCCGCCGTCCTGTGCCACGGCGAAGACATCCGCCTCGGTGACGGTGCCGGGATTGATGTCCTGGTGGGACTGGATGTGGCTGAGTGCGGCGATGCGGTCGCGATAGACCGCGGCGCGTTCGAAGTCGAGGTTTTCGCTCGCGTCCTCCATGAGCCTCAGAAGGCCGTCCTTCACCGTCTGGCTGCGGCCGGACAGGAACGCGTGGGCCGCCTCGACGAGATCGTCGTAGTCGGCCTGCGAGATCTCGCCCGTGCACGGCGCGCTGCAGCGCTTGATCTGGTAGAGCAGGCATGGCCGGGTGCGGCTTTCGTAGACGGAGTCCGAGCACGACCGCAGCAGGAAGGCCCTCTGGAGGGCGTTCAGGGTCCGGTTGACCGCGCCGGCCGAGGCGAACGGGCCGAAATACTCGCCCTTTCGCGATCTCGCACCACGATGCTTGACGATCTGCACGACGGGGTGGTCGCGGGCCATGAGGATGTAGGGGAAGGACTTGTCGTCGCGCATCAGCACGTTGAAACGCGGCCTGAGGCGCTTGATCAGGTTGGCTTCCAGGAGCAGGGCCTCGGCTTCCGACGCCGTCGTGACGAACTCCATGTCGGCCGTCGCCGCGATCATCCGCGCAATGCGGTTGGTGTGTCCCATGAGCCGGGTATAGCTCTGGACGCGCTTGCGCAGATTTCGCGCCTTGCCGACATAGAGCACGTTCCCGTCGCGGTCGAACATCCGGTAGACGCCCGGCCTGTGGGGCAGGGTCTTGACGAACGCACGGATGACGTCAGGACCGGACGCGGCCGGAGCGTCGTCTTCGGCCGGAGTTTCGACTGTTTCGTCAGGAGTCATCAGGCACTTCGGGTCAGGTCTGCCGGCGGCGAAGGATTCGCCAACCGGCCGCAAGTCTACGACGGGCGGCGGGCGGATTGCCACCCCGGGTGCGTCCCGCGTTCAGGATTGTGGGGGTGAAACGTGTGGATCAGCCCGCGGGGCGGGTGCGCTCGATTTCCACGCCGACGCTGCCCACATCCGAGAAGGCTTCGGGCTTCTCGACGCGGATGCGGGCCGCGAGCACACGGGGATCGTCCAGGCAGGCGGCCGCCATCTGCTCGGCCATGGTCTCGACGAGGTTGACGTGACCGTTGGCGACGATGTCCTTCGCCTTGTTGACGATCTGCTCGTAGCACACCACGCCGGTGATGCGGTCCTCGTGTTCGGGGCCGGCTTCGCTGACGGTGAGGTCGATGTTCACGAGAATTTTCTGCGTGGCCTGCTTCTCGTGCTCGTAGACGCCCAGGAGCGCGTCGATCTCGAGGTTCCGGACGAAGACGTGCCGTATGGCGCGCACGGCGTCTGCGATGCGCGGCGTTGCCGTGGAAAGGGTCTGGTTCATGGCCGGTGTCTCCTTCTGGCCTGCCCGTTCGTCGCCTTACTGCTCTACAAATGCACCGGCGGTGGCGCCGGCGCCTGCTGAAAACCGCATTAGAACCTGCCAAAAACGACTATTCGCGGGCGTCCGTCACATCCGGCGTCTGCCAGGCGAGGTGCTGGCCACCGTCCAGCGCGATCATCTGTCCCGTCATTGTGCCGGCGGCAAGTATGAAGTCTACCGCATCGCAGATCTCTTCGGTCGACGCGCCACGTTCGAGCGGCACGCTTGCGGCCTGCCTGGCGAAGTCGTCGTCGGTCTGGTGGCTGTTCCGCAGCGTCGGTCCGGGGCCGATGGCGTTGACGCGGATCTGCGGCGCCAGGGCCTGGGCCATCGTGCGGTTGGCCGTCCACAGGGCGGATTTCGCGATGGTGTACGAGAAATATTTTGGTGTCGGCCGCCAGACCTTCTGGTCGATCATGTTGACGATATTGCCGCGCATGTCCTCCGGCAGGGCCTTGGCGAACGCGGCGGCGAGAAGAACCGGGGCGCGGAGGTTGGTGTTGATATGAGCGTCCCAGGTCTCAAGGTCGAGCGTGTCGATGCCGTCCTTCTCGAACAGCGAGGCGTTGTTCACGAGACAGGTGACCGGCGCGGACAGTCCGGCGGCGGCGCGGAAGATCGTCCCGGCGGCCGCCGGGTCGCGAAGGTCCACGCTCACCGGACACACGTCGACGCCGTGTCCGCGTATTTCCTCGCAGACCGCTGCGGCGTCGTCGTGCGAGCGATGGTAGTGGAGGAGGACGTTCCAGCCCTTGCGTGCGAAATGAAGCGCAATGGCGCGACCGATGCGCCGCGCCGCACCCGTGACGATTACGCTCTGCGGGACGTTGTCTTCGGCCATCAGCGTGCGAATGCGGTGAGCGGCCCGTTCAGGGGATTGAGCACGAGATACGTGTAGGCCAGGTAGGCGGCGACGAAGGCCGTTGCCGGGATGCGGGTAATGGTGCCCCGACGCAGGGCGAACGGCACGACCGCCACGGTCGCCGCCAGCATGATCCAGAGGTCGAAGCGCAGCATCTCCTCGGGGATCGGGACGGGGGCGAGGATCGAGGTCACGCCCATGATGGCGAGGATGTTGAACAGGTTGCTGCCCAGCACGTTGCCGACCGCAAGACCCGAATGTCCGCGCAGCGCGGCCGCGAGGGTGGTGGCCAGTTCCGGCAGCGACGTGCCGAGAGCCACGAGCGTCAGGCCGATGGCGGCCTCGGAAATGCCGAAGTCACGGGCGATGCCGCTGGCGCTGTCGACGATCAGGTGCGCGCCGGCCGGCAACCCGATGAGGCCCACGAGGATGAACAGGCCGAGCGTCCATCTGGAGCCGGGCAGTCCGGCGACGCCGTCTATGTCCTCGAGGGCTTCTTCGGCATTCATCGACGAGCCGTTGGAGCCTGTGCGACGACCGGACTCGACAAGGAACAGGATGACGAGCGCGAACAGCAACAGGCCGTGCCAGAAACCGAGCGGGCCGTTGAAACACAGGGTGATGAACAGCATGCTGGCGGCAACAACGTAGAGCGTGTTGCGTCCGATGAAGGGCTGGTTGCAGCTCGTGGGCGCGATGATCGCGGGAAGACCGAGGACGAGAAGAACGTTGGCGATGTTGCTGCCGACGACGTTGCCTATGGAGATTCCGGGCGACCCGGTCAGGGCGGCACGGACAGAGACCACGAGTTCAGGAGCGGATGTGCCGAATGCCACAACGGTGAGGCCGATGACGAGTGCGGGAATTCCGAGCCTGATCGCCATTGCGACCGCACCCCGGACGAGAAAGTCTCCGCTGACCAGCAATATGACGAACCCACCGAGGAGGCCGAGATAGACCATGCACTGCAATCCAAGTCGTGTCGGGCCGCAAGATCCGCCATACCCCGCCCGGATCGGCGGGGGTCACCTCGTGGCGAACATGTCCAGCCCGTTTTTTGGCCGCTACCGGCCGTGCCCTGATCGTGTGTATATAGTGGCTTGCGGCCAAATCAAAAGGGACCTTCTCGACGATTAAGGGCCCAAAACACGTTTTTTTCGCCGGGGTTGCGTCAATTTGGCCGCACTAGAGGACAATGGCCGCGATGGTTGCCGCCAGCAGGGCCAGCGCGAAGGCGATGTTTATCGCCCGTGAGCGGCGCGGATCCGTCATCAGGCCGGACATGGCGGCACCCGAAACAAGCCAGGCGGCGTTGATCATGACGACCATCCCGGCGAGGATCGCGAACTTGGCCACACCGTCGGCTACCGCCTGGCCCGGCAGGAGCCGGATGCCGGCGAACACCGCACCGATCGCGGCATAGGCCTTGGGATTGGCGATGGCGAGGAAGAAGCCTCCCGCCCAGGACGGTGCGGGGGAACCGGGCCGGTTCTTCGATATGGCGGGCGCGGTGGCGATCCGCCAGGCGAGGTAGACGATATAGGCCGCGGCCGCTGCGATGAGGACCGGGCGGAGGCCCGGCAGTGCGAGGAGGGCGGCGGTGAGCCCCGTCGCGGTGGCGAACAGGACAACCCAAGTGCCCGTCACGATTCCCGCGTAATAGGCGCTTCCCGCGCGGCGACCGTAGGCCGCCCCGACGGCGGCCAGACTGAGTGTGGCCGGACCGGGGCTTCCCATGAGGGCAAGCGAACTCAGGACGAGGGCACCGATGCCCGTCCATTCGATCTGAAACAAACTCGAGATATCCATGTTGCGTCACGTCGCGTTGTTGCGTCAGACTCCCGGGCGAACGCTAGGCGGCGCCGCGGAACGGGCCATCGATGAACAGGCAGAAGAACACGCTCGACGAGGGCCGTCTTGAACATTCCTGCGGCCATGGGGCGAGAGACCGGGTCCTGCATTGCGGCAGGGTATCGGGTGTCGAGCGGCTGGAAGCGGCCTTCGGCGGAACGCCGTTCGCGCCGCACCGGCATGACGTCTACGGGATCTGCCTCACGCTTTCCGGCGTCCAGCAGTTCCGTTATCGCGGCGCGCGGCATACGAGCCTGCCGGGCGATCTCGTCATCCTGCACCCGGACGAACTCCATGACGGGCAGGCCGGGACGCAGGACGGGTTCTGCTACCGGATGATCTATCTCGATCCCTCGCAGGTCGCCGGCGCGAGCGGGGGCGGGCTGCCGCACTGCCGCGACCCGGTCGTGCCGGCCAGGTCGGTTCCGGCCAGCGTCAGAGAGCTGTTCGACGATTTCACCACCGGGCTCGACGAACCGCTGGCCGACGACATCGGTCTCGGGCTGGCGGACTATCTCTGCGCGCTCGATCCCGCCATGCGCCGTCCGGCCGCGGGCACCGACCGCGAAGCAATGGCGAGGCTCGCCGGTCTCCTTGGACGCGATTTCGGGCGGACCGTCAGCATGGACGCGCTCGAGGCGGAAACCGGTCTCGGGAAGTGGCAGATGATCCGCCAGTTTCGCGCGGTGTACGGGACCAGCCCCTATCGCTACCGCGTTCTTCGCCGCATCGACGAGGCGCGGAGGTTGATGGATGCCGGCGTTCAGGCAGCGGACGCGGCGGCAGCGGCCGGGTTTTCCGACCAGAGCCACATGTCCCGCCAGTTCAAGAAGACCTACGGCATGACGCCGGGGACGTGGATGGCGCTGCGGCGGTCGGACGGCGAAATACGGCCCGCGCGTCAGTCGGGATAACGCGGCGCGCAGTTGACCGGGAAGTTGACCGAGTTCGCGATGAAGCAGACATGGTGGGCTTCGTCATGTATCTCGTCGAGCACTTCACGGGAGACGTCGCCCTCCACCACGACGAGGGGATGAAGGGTGACGTCGGTAAACCGGCCGCCGGGCCCGTCCTGCTCCATGGTGCCCGTGGCCCTGTCTTCATAGGACAGCACCTCGATCTTCCTGAGCGAAGCGATCGCCAGAAAGGACAGCATGTGGCAGCTCGAAAGCGAGGCGACCAGCATGTCTTCCGGGTTCCAGCGCTGCGCCGTCCCGCGGAAGGCCGTGTCGGCGGAAAGTTCGAGGTCGGGCTTGCCGTCGATGCGGGCCGTGTGGCTGCGGGAATAGGAGAGATAGTTGCGGGTCGTTTCGCCGTCCCGGCAGGTCCAGGACAGATCGAGTGCGTAGGTATGGGCCTTGCCTGACATGAACTGCGCTTTCCACAGGTGGTTTCAGTTGCCGGCCAGCGCCTGATCGAACGCGCTGGTCGCGGTTTCGAACTTGTCCCGGCATCCGGTATTGCAGAAACCGACGACCTTTCCCTTGTAGAGCGTGAGCGAGTCCGGGTCCACGGGCTTCCCGGACCAGGGGCAGGTTTCGTTGATGCAGTCTTCGAGCGATAGCGATGTCATTGGCCAATGCCTCCTGTCGGGTTTGCAACGATATGTAGATTAACAGTTCCCGTTTTGGCATAAATGACAATATGACCTCGAATTCAGCCAATGCCAAATCTTCCGCGTCCGCACCGCGCGAGGTCGTCATGCTGACCTATGAACGCGCGGTCCATCTCGATATCGCCGGCCCGCTCGACGTGTTCCACGAAGCGTCCGCGCGGACGGGGACAGGCGGCCGGCCATACCGGACGCGGCTCGTTTCCAAGCACGGGGGGCCGGTCGAGACGTCGGGCGGCATCGTTCTCCACAGTTCGCGCTTCGACGCGGTGGACCCGGAGACGATCGACACGCTGCTCGTCAGCGGCGGGCAAGGGGCGAGGGAAGCGGCGGCCGATCCTGAAACCGTCGACTGGGTGCGAAGGGTGGCGCCCTGTGTCCGCAGAACGGGTTCGGTCTGCACCGGCGCCTTCGTGCTCGCCGCCGCGGGCCTGCTCGACGGCAGGCGGGCGGTGACACACTGGCAGCATTGCGGACGGCTGCAGAAACAGTTCCCCGGCGTCCTCGTCGAAGTGGACCCGATCTACATCGTGCAGGGAAACATCTGGACCTCCGCCGGTGTGACCGCCGGCATCGACATGGCGCTCGCCATGGTGGAGCGTGATGCGGGACGCGGCGTCGCCACGGACGTGGCCAAGTCGCTGGTGCTTTACATGCGCCGCCATGGCGGCCAGGCCCAGTTCAGCACGCTCCTCAGGACGCAGGAACTCGACGGGAGGGATATCTTCGAGAACCTCAACACCTGGATCGCGGAAAACCTTTCGCAGGATCTCGCCGTCGACGACCTTGCCGCGCGGGCGGCGATGAGCCCGCGGAACTTTTCGCGCCGCTACACGGCGGCCTGCGGGATCACGCCCGCCCGTGCCGTCGAACGGATGCGTGTGGAGGCGGCGTGTCGTATGCTGGAGCAGGCCGGCAACGGCAGGAGCCTTGCGCGCGTAGCCGAAACCTGCGGCTTCGGCAACGAGGAACGGATGCGCAGGGCGTTTCTGCGGACGGTGTCGGTGCCGCCGGCAACCTACCGGTCCCGGTTCGGCGGTACGGATACCCGGGCCGGCCATGAGGACAGGGGGACCGCAACATGATCACCAGGCTTCTCGCAGCGATTGCCGTCTGGAGCGCATTGGCGCCATGCGCCGTTGCCGAAGATGCGTCGTGTCCGTTCCCGAACGCCACCTTTGCGAACCAGCGCGACACGTCCTTCAGTCTCGCGTTCACGCCACCGCCGGCGGATAACGGCGTTGCCATCTCCTCGTTCGTTCTCCGGCAGGCGGATACGGAGTTTCTGAGGGGCTTTCTGACGGTTTCCCAGGGCTTCGGAAGCCTTTGGCTGATTCCCGACGGAGACGCTTATTCGGATAGCCAGATCCAGGTCAGCTTCCTCGATGCCAACCTGGTGGATTCCAGTGACGAGGCGTCCTATGCGGTGGTCCAGGCCTTGCCGTCGACCCTCTACTACATGGACAGGGAACTCTGGTCCCGGCATCCGCTTGCCGGTTCGGTCTGGAAGCTGTCCGGGTGCAATCGATGAACAGGACGAAGGACTCGGTTAACCACTGAGCGCGCATAATCGGGGTTCGGTTCATCGGGCAGGCCTTGTGAGGCCTGTGCTGGATTTGACGGAACGAGAGCCTGTCAATGCGTTTCCAGAGTGGTGTTTGCGCGGTTGTCATCTGCGCGTGCGCGGCGCTGTCGGCCAGTTGGCCTGCACGGGCCAGCGAGACGTCCTACGGTCCGACGGTAGCGGGACGCGAGGACCGGCCGAGTGAATGGGCCGCGACGGTCTATGGCGGCTTCGTGAGCGACAACAGTTTTTCCCGTCTCGTGCTGACACCCTGGGACAGCGAGGTCGAGACGGACATCCCCTGGCTCGCCGGGTCCCTGTCCAGGCGCATCGCGACCTGGGGACCGTCCCTGTCCTTCGAACTGGAAGCCGGCGCCGGCTACCGCTTCGGCAGCGAAAAGACGGGCGAATTCTGGGGTGCGATCTATGCCAGGTATGACGAACTGCCGTGGAACGACATTGTCTATACGACGGTGGCGGTCAGCAGCGGGCTCAACCTCGCCACACGCAACTCCGACATCGAAAAGGGCAAATCGAACGGCGGGTCGCGCCTGCTGCACTATTTCTCGCCCGAGATCACGTTCGCATCGCCGGAAGACAAGAACACGGAACTCGTGTTTCGCCTGCATCACCGTTCCGGCGTATTCGGGCTGTTCGACGGCGTTTCGAGCGGCATCAATACCGTGACTTTCGGCCTGCGACAGCGCTTCTAGAGCGTGTCTCGCTTACATGGAAGCGCTTTGACCGCGTTTTTGCGTCTGCCGGCAAGGCGTGCGACCCGCCGTGGTCTGGTTGACCACAAGGGGCGCACAACGCAGTCCGGTGGGCGCAAAAACACGGCCTCCGGTGGGCCAAATCCGTCCGTCGGCCACGTTGCCGCGCTTGCGAGATGTCCCGCATCGCGCTGCGCACCGCGCCTTGCCGAACAAACGGATTTGGAACCATCAAACGATTCCATGTAAGCGAGATACGCTCTAGCGTCGGTGAATCCCGGCGGGAACGCCCGTTAGGCATCGCCAAGACCTTTTTCTTAAGGTTTTTGCCTTATGGATTGGGGGGTGAATGCTGAAGACCCATACCAAGGGGCCGCATTTTACGGGGGCGTAAGTGCAAAAACAGACCAGACTTCTGCCTTGGAGCGTGGCGCGCGGGCGCCTTCTGTTGTTCGTCCTTGTCGTGATGGGGGCGGCTTTGGCCATCAACACGACCATTACGGCGAAGCGCGCCTACCATGACGTCGAAGCCAGTCTCCAGCACAGCAGCCGCACATCGGTCGATCTGCTTTCCCACGCCCTTTCCGGCCTGCTCCGGAACTTCCAGCGGGAAGAGGCCAGACGTCTCCTGAACGAATTCACGGCGCGCGAGCAGTTCGTGTCCGCACGTATCCTGTCCCACGACGGCAGGGAACTGGTGAGGGCCGGCGATGATGCCGGGGACCGCGTGGGCACGTTCGAGGTCTCGAACCCGGTTCTCGATCGCGACGGCAATTCGCTGGGCGTTCTGGAAGTAATGGTATCCGAAGACATCATCTCGGTGCAGGTGAGAAACGCGATCGTGCGCGACTCGATCATCGGGGCCGCGCTCATCCTCGGAATCCTGTTCATCGTCTACATGGGCACATCGCGGATGGTTTCCGCGATAGGCGACGCGCATGACGAGATGAGACGCCAGGCACAGCACGACATGCTGACAGGCCTCCTCAACCGTCGGGGCGTACGGCAGGCGGTTCTGGAAAGGTTCGAGTCCGGGGAAGACGTAAGGCTCGCTCTGGTCCATGTCGATCTCGACCGTTTCAAGGTCGTGAACGACAGTCTTGGCCATGCCACGGGAGACCGGGTCCTGTCGGCCTTCGCAAAACGGTTGCGCGGGGCCTGCCGCCCCTGGGATCTCCTGGCGCGGATCGGCGGCGACGAGTTTCTCGTGGTGCGTGAACTCAACGAGTACCACCGCGACATGAGCGAATTCGCGCGCTACCTCGTGGAGATTCTCAACGAACCGCTTCCGCCGGCGGTGTCGCGCATCAACGTCGGCGCAAGTGCCGGCGTACATGCCTTGCCGTGCCGGAGTATCGAGGACTTCGATCACGCGGTGGCCGATGCCGACCTCGCTCTCTACGAGGCAAAGAAGCTGGGACGGGGACAGTACGTCATCTACCAGGAAGACATGCGCAGCAATTTCATCGGGCTGGAGAGAATGCTCCACGATATGCGCGGCGCGGTGGAGCGTTCCGAATTCGAACCCTGGTTCCAGCCGCAGATCGATACGGATACGGGAGACCTGTACGGTGTCGAGGCACTCGTGCGCTGGGAAAGCCCGGAACGCGGCGTCCTGACACCGGCGGACTTCCTCAAGCTCTCGGAAGAAATCAATCTCCTGCGCCGCATCGACAGTTCGGTTTTCAAGAAGGCGACGGCCTATCTCGCGGACCTGCGCCGCAAGGGGCTTTCCGACGTCCGGCTGAGTTTCAACCTGAGTACGCCGCGTCTCGACGACCCGGAGCTCACATCGCGGCTGATCGAGGATATCGAAGCCGTCGGCCTGGATGTGTCCGATGTTTCTCTCGAGGTCCTGGAAACCGTGGTCTTCGACACCGCCCACGAACCTGAGGTCCAGGCTGTGCGCAAGCTCGCGGAGGCGGGCTTCCAGATCGAACTCGACGATTTCGGCACGGGCCGAGCGTCGATCGCCAATCTCACGAAGTTTCCCATCGGGATGCTCAAGATCGACCGGCTGTTCATCAGCGGCATCGATCAGGACACCAGCAAACAGAAAATCGTCCGCGCAGTTCTCGGTCTCGCCGACGAGTTCGGCATCGGGACCATCGCGGAAGGCGTGGAGACGGAAGCCGAGTACAGGGTCCTGCGGGACATGGGCTGCGTCATCATGCAGGGCTACTATTTCGCGAAACCCATGAGCTTCGAAGCCCTGCAGTCATGGTACATGACGCGGGCGGAAGATCGTGTCGACGAATTCGTCGCGCTTCACGGTGGCACACGGACGATGGCCGTCTCCGCCGCCGTCGCGGACTGAAGGCGGGCCGCCGCCACTTCCCGACGCGTCAGCGATCTCCGTCCAGGATGTTGCCGAGGCCGCCGAGCACGGAACCCTCGCCGACATCGCGCCCGCCGCCCTGGGGCATCGCCGCGAACATGCGGCCCGCGAGGCGCGAGAAGGGCAGGCTCTGGATCCACACCTTTCCCGGTCCGGTCAGGTTGGCGAAGAACACGCCTTCGCCGCCGAAGATCATCGACTTGATCGATCCGGCGCGTTCGAGGTCGAAATCGACGCCGGCGGTCATGGCCGCCACGCAGCCGGTGTCCACGTGCAGTTTCTCGCCGGGCGCAAGTTCACGCTCGACCACCGTGCCGCCGACATGGACGAACACCCAGCCGTCGCCGTCCATCGACTGCATGATGAAGCCCTCGCCGCCGAACAGGCCCGTCATGATCTTGCGCTGAAAGAAGATGCCGAGCGAGACGCCGCGCGCCGCGCAGAGAAAAGCGTCCTTCTGACAGATGAGCCTGCCACCCACCTCGTCGAGCTTGAT
This sequence comes from Hyphomicrobiales bacterium, assembly GCA_965227875.1. GTDB lineage: Bacteria > Pseudomonadota > Alphaproteobacteria > Rhizobiales > JAJFHC01. Next base: position 777,736 of record OZ245783.1, on the reverse strand, counting down.
GGCCAGGATGTGGCCGGGATAAGGGGCCGCAAACCCGACGCGGGCCTTGCCGGCGCCCTCATGGGTGAAGACCGTGGTGAAGAGGCTTTCGCCGGTCACGAGGCGTTTTCCCGCACCGACCAGCTTGTCGAAAAAACCGCCCTGCTGGGTCGAACCGTCCCCGAACACCGTACTCATCGCGATGTCGGGCGACTTGAACATCATGGCGCCGGCTTCCGCGACGGCGCTTTCGCCCGGGTCGAGCTCGATCTCGACGAACTGCATTTCCGACCCCTTGATCTCGAAGTCGATGTCGTCTGACACGCCGCTGTCCCTGGCGTGACGTGCAACCGGGATCTGGGGTACGGAACCGAATACCATGTCTGGCCTCTCTCTGTTTTCCGGGCGGACGGCCAGGCGGCCGCGATCCGTGCCTCATGGCTGCCATGTGATAATAGCAATTGTGTGAACAAGTTCGAAACCGCATGATCGCAAGCTGCGAAATCTTGAGAGCCGGTCCGGCTCACCATCATGCGGAACATCAAAGACATTCTCCCGGTCCTGACCGCTTCCGGCATTCTGCTTGCCGGCAACGGTCTCCAGGGCACGCTCATCGCGCTGCGCGGCGATATGGAGGGGTTCAGCACGACCACGATCGGGCTGTTCGGCACGACCTACTATCTCGGCATGCTTCTCGGGTGCCGCTACGGGCCGCAGGTGATCGGCGGGGTGGGGCACATCCGGGCCTTCGCGGCCTTCGCCGCGATCGCTGCGTCGGCGGCGCTCTTCATGGTGCTCCTGATCCATCCGGCCATGTGGCTCGCCATGCGTTTCGCGACCGGCCTGGCGTTCGCGGTCCTGTCCATGGCGATCGAAAGCTGGCTCAACGAGCGTGCCGGCAACGCCGACCGCGGACAGGTGCTCGGTCTCTACCGGACGGTCGACCTGTGTTCGGTGACGGGCGCGCAGTTCCTGCTGCCCGTGTTCGGGGCGGGCAGCTTCGCGCTTTTCTGCGTCGTCGGCATCTTCTTCTGCATCGCGCTCGTCCCGGTTTCGCTGACACGGGGCCCGTCGCCCCGGCCGCCCGAAGTGCACGGCCTGAACCTGAGACGGGTATGGCTCCTCTCGCCTCTCGCCGCGGCGGGGTGCCTGACCATCGGTCTCACAAACAGCGCCTTCCGCCTGGTGGGGCCGGTCTATGCGTCGGATATCGGCCTCGACGTCGCGCAGGTGGCGATCTTCGTCAGTGCCGGCGTCGTCGGCGGCGCCCTCATGCAGTTTCCGCTCGGGCTTCTCTCGGACCATTTCAACCGCCGCGTCATCGTCATGACGGCCACCGCCGGCGCCGCGCTGAGCGGCCTTCTGCTGAGCTTCGTCGATGCCGGCAATCCCTCGCTGGTCTATGCCGGCGCCGCCCTGTTCGGCGCGTTCGCGCTGCCGCTCTATTCGCTGTCGATCGCACATGCCAGCGACATGGTGGAGCCCGGGGAGTTCGTCAGCATATCCGCAAGCCTGATGTTCATGTTCGGTGTCGGTGCGGCCATCGGGCCCTTCGCCGCCTCCGTCGTCATCGACACGTTCGGCGCACCGGCGATCTTCACCTACACGACGGTGATGCACGGCGGCTTCCTCGTGTTCGTTTTCTACCGCATGATCCGGCGTCCGAACGTGCCGCGCGTGCGGCGCTCGCGGTTCACGGCCTTCCTGCGTACGAGCCCGGCGATTTTCCGGCTGGCGCGAAAGGCCCGCAACGGGAAGTGACGCAACCCGCGAAATGCGGGATGCGATGGCGTCTGGACTCGTCGCGGCCAATGGCGTAGGTGCCATTGGGGTATCCAGAACGTGCAGATCCGGAAGCGACGAGAATGACATCGACCACGAAAGCCGATCTCCAGGAACTGATGGCCGAAGCGCAGGCCCATCGCGACGGCGGCCGCCGGGAAGAGGCGCTGGCCGTCTGCAACCGGATCGCCGATGAGGCCGGCGGGTCGCCTGACGCGCTCGCCTTCGCCGGGCGGATCGCCGCGGAGACCGGACACAGGCTCGAAGCCCGGGAGTTCTTCCGCGCCCAGTTCGGTCTGCTCGACAAGGCCGATGCGGACGCGGGGGCCTATTACAAGCTGGGCACGGCGTTCCACGCCATCTCCGCACCGATGCTCGCGCTTGCCGCCCTCAAGAAGGCGGCCAACAAGGCACCGAACGTGGTGGAGATCCCGAGCCTGATCGGCGACATCAGCGAGCGTGTCGGCGATCTCGACACCGCGGAAAAGGCCTGCCTGCACGCCCTCGCACTCGACGCCGAGCATGCGGATACGCTTGCGACATACGGTGTGGTGCTGCACCGGACGGGACGGGTGAGCGAGGCGGTCGAGGCGTACCGCAAGGCGCTGATGGCGCGACCGGATTTCGACTTCGTGCGCAACAACCTTTTCGCGGCCCTGCTCGAGACGGGTGATCCGGGAGCGGTCGTGGATCTCTGCGAGCTGTGGCTTGAGAGCGATCCGGGGGACACGGAGACGCTGTCGTTCCTCGCCCTGGCGCAGAACGAACTCGGCAACGACGCGGAGGCCACCCGCCTCTATGACTTCGACCGGCTGATCCGGGTGCGGGACATCGACTGTCCGGAGGGCTTTGCATCCCTCGATGCGTTCAACGATGCACTTGAAGCCCACGTGATGTCGCATCCCCAGTTGCATACGCCGCCCGAGGGGCATCCGACCTGGCATCATCCGCGCCTGCAAATCGCGTCAGACCTGCTTGCCGGCGATCCGGGACCGGCGGCGGACCTGGAGCGCATCATCCGGGGTGCGGTCGACGACTACCGTGCGGACCCGGGAATGGACGCCGATCATCCTTTCCTGGCCAACATTCCCGACGACTGGCGGCTGGTGATCTGGGGTGCGGTACTGAACGGGGCCGGCAACCAGCAGGCCCATATTCACGAGGACGGCTATCTGAGCGGCGTCTACTATGTCCGTGTGCCCGATGAGGTGTCGGCATCCGGTGAAGACGCTCTGGCCGGCGGTTTCGAAGCCGGTCGCCCGCCGGAGGAAATCGCCTGCCGTGCCGAACCGCGCACAAGGTCGATCAAGCCGCATGAAGGGCTGATGATCCTGTTTCCCGCCTACATGTATCACCGCACCATTCCCTTCGAATCCGATACCCGCCGCATCAGCATCGCGTTCGACATCGTTCCCGCCTGATACGGATCGATACAAAAAACCCGCCCGTGGCGGCGCCACGGGCGGGTTCAGTCGGAACTTCAGGGTGTTCCGGTCCGGTCAGCGCCGGTACGGACTGCGGCAGTAATGATACTGGCCGTCATAACCGAGGAACTGGTCCGTCCTGGGGTTGTAGCTGCGATAGCGGTTGTCGCACCACCGAACGTGGCGGCTCGTGCGCGGTCGGCGGTCCGGCGTCGCCAGCGTGGCGCCGAGCCACCACGGGATCGCGTACCACCAGCCGTTGTGATAGTGGTTGTGCCCGCGATGCCTGCGGCGGTGCCTGTTGCCGTGGCGGCGCTTGTTGTAGCGGTGCTGTACCTTTTCAACGCCGCCGCGAAGTTCTCCGGTCTGGACGAGCTTGTTGACCGCGATCGCGGATGCGTTGCCGGGGTTCGCGCTAGCCGAGGCGAGCGGGACGGCGCCGGCGAATGCCAGTGCCGCAGCGAGAATGATCGGTTTCCTGAGAGCCATTTTCAGCCTCCTTGGGTTCATGTATGTCGGTGCAGTGGAACCGGGGTTCCGTCCTGCGGGCTCATGCGCCGTAGAGCGCGGCCCCTCACACCGACAACACCGCACTACCGCTGCGGGTTCCAGCAACAAAGTGTAACAATTGTAACGGGATAGGCTGGCAGATCAGCGAACCGGCGGCATCACCAGCTTGTCCGCGCGACACGTGCGGCGCTCGTTGTGGCCGCAGGCCGTCGGTTCGCCGCGCCGGGAGAAGCAGAACCGGATTTCGCGCAGGTTGGCGCGGTCGCGGCGGTTGCCGCACTGGACCGATATCTGGTCCTCGCGCAGCCATCTGTTGGTCTTCAGGAAGTCCCGGGCAAGTTGCCGCGGGGTGGTCACCACGTGGCGTGTCGGCGTGATGTAACGCGCGGGGATCCGGATCTTCGCGAAGAGTTCCCTCGTCAGATCGAAATACCCGCGTTGCCCGAGGCCCGAACAGGTGCCGTGCTTCTTCCATTCGTGGATGATGAGCCGCTTCGACGGCATGATGTCGAGCATGGACTCGATCGTCCTGTTGCCGACCCAGTTCTCCCGGGTTCGGCAATAGTCCGGCCAGCCGCGTTCATATTGCGGCCAGAGTCCGTGGACCACGAACGCGAATTGGCGACCGCTTCCGCACTGCTGGCGATCGTTGCGGCCGGCGTCCGACTGGCAGTAGGTCGGACTCCAGGATACCGACAGGACGTAATAGTTGAAGCTGCCCGCCTTGCCGCCGGCGTCTGCCCGCGATGCGGCGCAAGACAACAGTCCCGCGGCGACGAGGATGCAGCCGGCCGCTGCGGTGAGGACGTTTCGCATGTCGTGCTCCTTCGGATCCGCGGACGCGCCCCACCGTGATCCGGATGTTCCACAAGGGGCCGGGCAGGGCAGGGGGTCCGCTTTTGTGCTATCCTACAACGGGGCGCGAGAACGCCGGGCGAAAAACGATCCGGCGGCGACAAGGGGTGGAACGATGTCGGACATTGCGGAGATCGCCGCACTGCTCTCGGAACTGGGCAGGGGCATCGGCGTGGACCTCACGCTGGACCGGCACGGGGAAGCCGCGGTCCGGCGGCCGGACGGCATGACTGTGGTGTTCGCCGCGGGGCCCGACACGGCGATGCTCGTCACGGAAGCGAGAACCGGGTTCCACCTGCCCGCCGACGGTACCGTTCCGGCCGGCGCAATTCTCTCCTTGAACAGGCGGCCCGAGATCGGGAGTGCGGCCATCGCCGCCGTGGAACGGACCGGCGAAGTGGTGGTGCGTCAGACAATCTCCGTTGCCGGCCTGCACGCCCAGCAGTTCGTCAACATGGTCGACGGGTTTGTCGGCGCGGCCGAGTTCGCCTTCGCCGAACTCGATGCCCTGACGGAGACGGTCCGGGACAGTGAACACGCAATGCCGGACGGCGACACGATCTTCATGCGCGGCTAGGACGCCGCCGCGAAACAGACGAAAGGAACGACGGTCATGGCCAGTATCGGAAGTTCGGGTCCATCGGATGTCAGCAAGACGGTGACCGACACGAGTCTCGACACCACGGAAACGAAGACCGTTCCCTCGTCCGGCCTGCAGGGTTCGACGAAGACGGAAACGACGACCGAGACGAGCAAGACGGTTCCCAACGATCCCGGCACGCCCAGGGTGGGTGGGGACTCGAAACTCGACGGGTCGAAATCCGTGTCGGTCGGGGAAACCACCACGCGGACCGTTCCGAACACCCCGGAAGACACCGGAAGCGTCACAAAAACAAGGACGACGGACACCGGGTCGGAGTCGGGGACAGGGAGAGGGACGACGTCCACCGTGCCGGAGGACATGCGGGTCGACCCCGAGTTCAGCCGGCAGACCCATGAGGACGTGCGGGAACGCCTCGGCCAGGGCGGCCAGGGCGTTGTCGACCGGCTGATCTCGACGGAGCCCACCGACGAGTCGCGGCTGGCCGTAGAATCCGGCGAACGCGACTATTCCGGCAAGGATTTTCCGACCTATATCTCGAAATCGAGCTTGTCAGGGCCCGTTGGGCGCGGCGATCTCGCGGAAGAGGCGAAAACCCAGAAACGCGACCTTGGCGACCATCCGCGTATCGCAAAGGGGCTCGGCGTCACCGAGGGCGGCGAGATCGTCATGGAGGAACTGCGCGGCGGCTCGGGCAAGGACATTCTCGGGCAGCTCGTCACGGCCTACCGGGACGCCCCGGCGGAAGGGCGGGAGGCGGCTTTCCGCCGGTTTGTCGATGTGCAGAAGTCCATCGCGCACATGACGCTCGAGGGACTCGACCATATGCATTCGAAAGGTCTCGTCCACAACGACATCAAGCCCGGCAACGTCGCGTTCGACGAGGACATGAAGCTCAAGCTCATCGATTTCGGTGCGACCAAACCGCGTGACGAGACTGCCGTGCAGTCGACACCGAAGTATCATCCGGGCGCCACGGCAGGCCACAAGGACTTTGTGGCGGGGTTCGGATCGAAGCCGTGGCATGACGTGTTCAGCGTGGGGCGCATGATGGAGGATGCGGTCCGCCAGATCTCCGATACGCCGGGTGCGACGTCCGGGTCGATCCAAGACGGCGTCTTCAGCTACGACATACCCTTCGAGGATGTCGTAGGCGGGCTCGACATCGCGGACGAAACGCTCGAGCAGCAATTGCTCGACTTCGTCGAACTGACGAGATCCGGCTCGACGGATTTCCCGTTCGAGGGTCCTTCGGCGCGGCAGGCGCTGGAACATCCCTTCATCGCTTCGCTCGAGGGCGACGAGATCGATGGCGTGTGGCAGCCGCCGGAAGAGGTCACGTCATCGCTCACCGAGGCGAGACTCGAGTGGTATCGCCAGACCTGGGAGGATCGCGCTTCGTCCGACACGACGCCCGGTCCGGTGTCTCCCGACCTGACCGTGGACCTTGGCGAAGAAACCGACCCGACCGTGGTAAACACGGGAGAGGGGACGGAAGGCGATCCGACGGTGCGGCTCACCGGTACGCAAACAGGGGTGGGAACGGTCGATACCGGAGAAGACACCTCGACGACAGTGTTGACCGGGGAGGACGGCGAGCCGACGGTCCCGTTGCAGGATCAAGGCGACGACACGGAAACCACCGTCGACCTGTCCGATCTCGAGCGAACCGTCCCGTTCAATTCGGGCGGCTGACGCGGTCCATGCTCAGTAGTTGACGGACTGGCCCGAACCGCCGTCGACGGCGATGCACTGGCCGGTGATGAGGTCGGCCATGGGCGAGCAGAAGAAAAGCACCGCGTTGGCGAGGTCCTCGGGCTGGACGAGGCGGCCGAGCGGAATGTCCGCCGTTCTCCCGGCGATCACCGTGGCGATGTCCGTGCCGTCCTCCTGCGCCTCGCGTTCGAAGATCTGCATGATGCGCTCGGTCGCCGTATAGCCCGGATGCACGCAGTTCACGGTGACGTTGTGCGCGGCGGCATAACCGGCGAACTGCTTGGTGAAGTTGGCCACGCCGGCATTGACCACGCCGTTCGTCATGCGCAAAGGCGCGACGATCCGCGCCGTCATGCCGCCAATGTTCACGATCCGGCCCCAGCCCCTCTTGCGCATGTGCGGCAGGACGAGCCGCGCGACGCGGATATAGGCCATGAGCTTGACGTCGATATGGTAGCGGAACTCGTCGTCGCCCAGCTGGTCGAAGGGCGCGCTTGTCGAGGTGACCGCATTGTTGACGAGCACGTCCAGGCCGCCGCCGGACGCCGCCGTGGCGACGAGGTCTTCGAGTTCCTCCGCCCGGCTGACGTCCGTGCGCACCGTGCGGCAGGTGACCCCGAGTTCCCGGATCTCGTCGGCGGTCGCATCGAGGCTGTCCTGCGTGCGGCCGCAGATCGTGACGTTCATGCCCTGGCCCGCGAGGGCGAGGGCGACCGCGCGGCCGATGCCGCGGCTGCCGCCGGTCACGAGGGCGGATCGTCCGGCCAGGTCGAAGTCCATGTTTTAGTGCTCCGTTTTCATTGTCGCGCCGAACCGCCGTGCCGCGACGGTGAAGTCGGCCATGCGCCCGCGGTCGAGGCGGGGGCGGTAGGCGGGCGGGATCTCCACCGCACCGCGTGAAAAGGTGAGCGGGTTGGTCACCAGCGGACGGTCCTGTCGCAGAAAACCGTTCATCTCGCCGGCATTGTCGATATGCGCGGCGGCGACGCAGGCCTCCATCCAGCAGCCGATGTCGCTCGCGACGCCATTGCCGAGGACCGGTTTCATGCCGCGCCGGCGAATCCGTTCGAGCCCCGCTGTGAGCGCGTCCAGCGATCCCGATTTCATCAGCTTGAGCTTGACGAAACCGGCCCCCAGGTCGGCCGCCCGGTCGATGTCGGCCGGGGTGTAGATCGACTCGTCGAGCATGAGCGGGACGGTCGAGACGCGGGCGACCTCCTCGTGGCCCGCCCAGTTGTCCATGTGGCAGGGCTGCTCCAGCAGTTCCACGTCCGAGGGGTCGAGTTCGCCGGCGAAGCGGACGGCATCGGCGGTGTCGTATCCCTGGTTGCCGTCGATCCGCAGGGACATGCGCCCGGCATTTGCGGCCTGGATGTGACGCATCCGCGCCTGGTCCTGTTCGAGGTCGAACCCGACCTTGACCTTCACCGTCTCGAACCCCGCGGCGAAGGCGTCGTCGAGCGCCGCGTCGATGGCCCCGGGGTCCACCGGGTTGAGGCCGAAGAGCAGCGGGACCCGGCGCGGGGCGTCGCTCGCGAGCAGCGCGCGGCCCTCGGTCATTTCGAGCGCGGTGCCGAATGCGGCGACCGTGAAGGGCACACGCTGCGCCGATGCCGCGAAGACCGTCCGGGCCTCGCTGGCCGACAGGTTCACGCAGCGCCCGGCGATGTCGCAGCCGGCGCGCCATGCCTTCGTCACCGTCTCGTTGGTGTAGCCGGTGAGGATGGTGGCCTCGCCGACGCCGTGGCGGCCGTCGTCAAGGCGCAGCTCGACGATCACCGTGTCGAAATGGGTGACGTCGCCGAAGGCGAGCTTGTAGGGCACCGTCAGAGGCAGGCGCAGCTGCGTGAGCGAGAGGCTCTCGATCGCGGCGGTGCCGGCCATGGATGTCAGGCAGCGGCGCGTGGCGGTTCGGAGCACGTGATCTGGGTCCGCAGGAGATACCTGCGCGTGTCCGGATCGAACGGGTCGCGGCGGTGCACGGTGGCGCGATTGTCCCACATGAGCACGTCGCCGACCCGCCACTTGTGGGCATACGCGAACCTGTCCTGCGTGGCGTGGGCCCAGAGATCGTCGAGCAGCCGGTCCGATGCGGCCAGGTCCATGCCTTCGACCCAGGCATTGCGGCGCCGGCCAAGAAAGAGCACGTCCTTGCCGCTCCAGGGATGCCGGCAGACGATCGGATGTACGGTGCCGGGCGAGGTCAGCGGATCGTCGGTCGGGGTCAGGCCCTGGCGCACCAGCCCGGCGGAGTTGTAGGTCCCGTCATGCTTGATGCGGCGGCCCTCGATCTCCCGGCGCAGGGCGGCGGGCATTTCCTCCAGCGCCGCTTGCATGCCGGCAAGCCAGGTGTCGCCGCCTTCGTCCGGGACCTCGATCGAATAGAGCAGCGAGGCGCGCGGCGGGTTCTCGAGGTAGGACATGTCGGTGTGCCAGGAGGCTTCGCCCGCGCCGAGACTGCCCACCGGCTTGCCGTCCCCGCCCTTGATGTTCGAGATGACGTAGAGCTCGGGATATCCCTCGACGGCGGTCTTGCCGTTCTCGTTGACGGGGGCTTCGTCGAGCGCGCCGAAATGACGGCTGAACCGCAGCACGTCCTCGATCTCCAGCGACTGGTCCCGGAACAAAAGCGCGCCGTGGCGCCCGAAGAGCCTGTCGATCTCGGCGGCCTCGTCTCCGCCGACCTGCTTCAGGTCGATCCCCTGGATCTCGAGGCCGACCGCAGACGTGATCGGGCGCGATGTCCAAGTCGATACAACGGGTCTGTCGGATGCCTGGGACATGGGGGAACCTCCCGTAATGTGTTTCTTGTCGTGCCGGAAGACTATGCGAAACGCAGGCGGTCTGTCAGCAATCAGGAAAGGTTTTCAGGCGCCTGCCGCTTTTTCGCGCGCCGTTCAGCGTTTCTTGCCCTTGTAGGTCCGCGTGCCGGGCCTGCCGCCCGATGAACGTCCGCGGCCGCCTTTCGGCTTGCCGGGCCGGGCGGTGTCGCCGTGGCGGCCGGCCCGGTCCTCGACGGCGGCCTGGCGGGCGAGCGGGTCGTCGGCAATGGCGAGTTCGGTGTCCCGCAGGCGCTTGACCTCGTCGCGCAGGCGCGCGGCCTCCTCGAACTCGAGGTCGGCAGCGGCGTCGCGCATGCGTTTCTCCAAGTCGCTGATATGGGCCTCGAGATTGTGGCCGATCAGGTTGCCCTCCTCGGCGAGGCCGGCATCGACCGTGACATGGTCCTGCTCATAGACGCTCTCGAGGATGTCGGAGATGTTCTTACGCACGCTTTCCGGCGTGATGCCGTGTTCGAGGTTGTAGGCTTCCTGCTTCTCGCGGCGGCGGTTGGTCTCGGCCAGCGCGCGCTCCATAGAGCCGGTGATCTTGTCGGCGTAGAGAATGACCCGCCCGTCGACGTTGCGCGCGGCGCGGCCGATGGTCTGGATGAGCGAGGTCTCCGAGCGCAGGAACCCTTCCTTGTCGGCGTCGAGAATGGCCACGAGCGCACATTCGGGAATGTCGAGGCCCTCGCGCAGCAGGTTGATGCCGATCAGCACGTCGAAGGCGCCCAGGCGCAGGTCGCGGATGATCTCGATGCGTTCGAGCGTGTCGATGTCGGAGTGCATGTAGCGCACGCGCACGCCCTGCTCGTGCATGTATTCCGTCAGGTCCTCCGCCATGCGCTTGGTCAGCGTGGTCACGAGCACCCGCTGGCCCTTGGCCGCCACCTCCTGGCACTCGGCGATGAGATCGTCGACCTGGGTTGCGACGGGGCGGATGTCGACGTCCGGGTCGGTCAGGCCCGTCGGCCGGATGACCTGCTCGGCGAAGACGCCGCCGGTGCGGTCCATCTCCCAGCCGCCGGGCGTCGCCGAGACGTAGACGGACTGGGGCCGCATGGCGTCCCATTCCTCGAACTTGAGCGGACGGTTGTCCATGCAGGACGGCAGGCGGAACCCGAATTCCGACAGCGTCGCCTTACGGTTGAAGTCGCCGCGATACATGCCGCCGAGTTGCGGGATTGTCACATGGCTCTCGTCGACGAAGACGAGAGCGTTGTCGGGCAGGTACTCGAACAGCGTCGGCGGCGGCTCGCCCGGCTTGCGGCCGGTCAGGTAGCGCGAATAGTTCTCGATGCCCGCGCACGAGCCGGTGGCGTCGATCATCTCGATGTCGAACGTCGTGCGCTGCTCCAGCCGCTGCGATTCCAGCAGCTTGCCCTGGGCGTCGAGTTCGGCGAGCCGGATCCGCAGCTCTTCCTTGATCGAGCGGATCGCCTGCTGGAGCGTCGGTCGCGGCGTGACATAGTGCGAGTTGGCGTAGACCTTGACGGTCTTGAGCTCGTCCGTCTTCTGGCCGGTCAGCGGGTCGAACTCGGTGATGGCCTCGATCTCGTCGCCGAAGAGCGAGATGCGCCAGGCGCGGTCCTCAAGGTGGACGGGGAAGAGTTCCACCGTGTCGCCGCGGACACGGAATGTGCCGCGCTGGAAGGCCTGGTCGTTGCGCCGGTACTGCAGCGCGACGAAGTCGGCGAGAAGGCGGTTGCGGTCGATGCGCCCGCCGACCTCGAGCGAGAAGGTCATGGCGGTGTAGGTCTCGACCGAGCCGATACCGTAGATACAGGAGACGGACGCGACGATCACCACGTCGTCGCGCTCGAGCAGGGCCCGCGTCGCGGAGTGGCGCATGCGGTCGATCTGTTCGTTGATCGAGCTTTCCTTCTCGATATAGGTGTCGGTGCGCGGGACGTAGGCCTCCGGCTGGTAATAGTCGTAGTAGGAGACGAAATACTCCACCGCGTTGTTCGGGAAGAAGGACTTGAACTCCCCGTAGAGCTGGGCGGCGAGGGTCTTGTTGGGCGCGAGGATAAGAGCGGGGCGCTGGGTTGCCTCGATCACCTTGGCCATGGTGTAGGTCTTGCCCGACCCGGTGACGCCGAGCAGCACCTGGTCGCGCTCGCCCTGGAGCACGCCGCCGGTCAGGTCGGCGATCGCCTCAGGCTGGTCGCCGGCCGGTTCGAACTCCGACACCAGGTCAAGGGCGATGCCGCCTTCCGACTTTTCGGGGCGCGCCGGCCGGTGGGGCACGAAGGCCGCCAGTTCGGCGCCGGTGATCTGGGGGGCTGGGGCTTCTGACAATCCGCTCATGGGCGACAATATAGGCGCGGGGGCACGGCTTTGCCACGGTCCATCGGCCGCGAGAGCCGACTTGCTGACAGTATTGTCAGGAGCGTGTCATCAAGGCAGGCGTTGTTCGTCTTCGACGCAACGGCGAAGTCCGGCGCCAGATATCCGGGGGCTGCGCATATTGCCGGACGGTTTTGCCCGTGGCAGAGTTCGGCTCGCCTGCGGGGATGCGCAAGAACTGCAAGAGGAGGCCCCTTGCCATGAAATGGTTGAAAGGGCTCGTTCTGGGCCTGGTGATCGCCGCACTGGCGCTTGTCGCCGTTTCGTTTCTGCTGCCGCGCGAGGTGACGCTGGCGCGCAGCGTCGAGATCGACGCGCCGGCGGCGGAGATCTTTCCCTACCTCAACAGCCACCGGCTCATGAGCGAATGGTCGCCCTGGGCGGACAAGGATCCGAACGCGAAATTCGCCTATACCGGTCCGGACAGCGGTGTGGGCGCGAAGTTCGAATGGCAGAGCGAAGCCGACGATGTCGGCTCCGGGACCTCGGAAATCGTGCAGAGTACCCCCGACGAATCCGTGAGCATGAAGCTCGACTTCGGCGACATGGGCACCGCGAATGCCGGGTTCAAGCTCGAACCGGCAGGCGAGAGCACCAGGGTCACGTGGGCGTTCGAGACGGATCTCGGCAACAATCCGATCGCGCGCTATTTCGGTCTCATGTTCGACAAGTGGGTCGGCAGCGAATACGAGAAGGGCCTTGCCGACCTCAAGACGCTTGTCGAAGGCAAGGCCGGCGGCTGAAACGTGCCGGTGCCCGGTGCCGGAACGTGATGGTAGACTGGCGAAATGGGCGAATCTGCAGACCAAAGGGCGGACGATACGCCGGAGCCTCTCGCCGAGGCGTCCGGACACTGGAGCGTGTTTCTGCCCGCACTCGTGATTACCGTCATCTATGGCGGAGTGTGGGGGCACCTGGCGCTTCGCGGCAGCAATGACGGTGCGCTCGGGCGCCTTCTGCTGGCGATCTGCGTGATCGGCGTTCCTGTCCTGCTCGTGCATGCCTTCCTGCGCTATACCTCCACGAGGGTCGAGATCCATGCGGACGGCATGCGGGTGGAGCAGGGGTGGCCGAAGCGTTCCTCACGCCGGCTCGAAGCCGGCAAGATCGTCGACGTGGAAACGAGATTTTCGCCGCTTGGCCGGCTCCTCGGCGGCGGCGTTCTGGTCGTCCACTGCCAGGGCGGGCATCACTATGCCGTGGCCGATCTCGCCGCGCCGGACCGCGTGGCCGGGATCATCCGGCGCACCTACGATCTCAAGGGCAGGACCTGACCGCAAGCGCGATCAGGTCGGCGTTTCCACCGCGTGCACGACATATCTCAGGGGACCGCGCTCGCGGGCCTCGAAGGGATAACATGTCACGAGCGCCATGCGCTTGCCCGGCGCCAGCGGTTCGATGCCGGAGGCGCTGGCATGGACGATTTCCGCTCCCGTGACCTCGTAGGTGAACGTCCGCCCGTCGGGCAGCTTCAGCGAGAACGTGTCACCCGCCACCACGTCCTTGAGGAAGGCGAAATGGGTGTCGCGGTGTCCGGCGATGATGCCGGTGCCTCCCATGCCCGGCACCGGCGTGCCGTCCATGTATCCGGGGCCGAAGGCCATGGCTTCGCCATGGGCGCCCGACAGGACGATGGCGCTCTTGCCGATGCGCGGGACCTCGATGCGGGCGACCGGCCAGGTGTCCGCCCAGGGCCAGGGTCGGGGTGCGGTTTCCCCGGTCAGGGCCCGGTCCCAGGCGCGTTCGAGAAGGACCTGGGCCGCCTGGGCCTTGATCTTGATGTAGGCGCCGCCGCCGATCTGGGCGAGACCGTAGAAAAGCGCGCCGAGGGCGACCACGGCGACAAGTCTTTCGAACCAGCCCAGAGCGGCGAGGAACCGGCCCGCCCTGCGGACCGGTTCCATGACGAGGGCCTTCACCGGCGGCGCTCCGGCGGCAGGCTCGAGGCCGCCAGGTGACGCCAGAAGAAGGCGACGACCATCAGCGACATGGCCAGGAGGATCGACAGCAGGCCGATCAGGATCTTCTGGTCGGCGAGCGTGCTGCCTTCCGGCAGGGTCACGCCCTTGGCCTTCTGCTTGGCCGCCGCGATCGCGGGATCGACCTTGGAGACCTTCAGGAGAGAGGCGTACTGGGCGCGGATGAGTTCCGGCATCTCGTTCAGCGCTTCGCGGGTGTCGGTCTTCTCGCCGAAGATCTTCTCGAAGTCCCAGCCCGCCGGCAGGTTGAGCGGGATGTCGGCCCGGGTGAGGCCTTCGCCTTCAGGGCGCGAGATGGACTTCTCGACGGCGACCAGGCTCGTCAGGCGGGTCACGAGATGATGCTCGAGCGCCACCTTCAGGATGGCCTTGTCGAAGAGTTCGCCGTTGTCGGAACCGTAGCGGCGGCCCTCGAGTTCTGCGATCTTGCGGCGTGCCCACAGGCGGCCGACGCCCTTGCCATCGACCGCGGTCGACAGGTCGAGGGTCTTCTTCCACTCCTTGCCTTCGGCCTGGCCGGTCAGCGTCAGGCTGCCGTCGGCGCCGTCGGTCTGCGCGATCACCACCACCGGTTCGCCGGAATAGAGGTCGGGCAGCGGATTGGGCCAGCTCTCGACCACCACACCCCGGGGCCACTGCGCCTCGAGATCGGTCATGACGGGGGCCTCGAGCATGCGGAAGAGTTCCGCCATGCGCTCGGCCACCTGTTCACCCGACCCGATGTGGGTGAAGGTGCCGCGGCCGACCATGGCCGCCCGGGTCATGAAGTAGCTGTTGGGCGCGGAGCCGATGCCGACCGTGAAGATGCGCGAGCGGCCGCGGTTCTGCTTGATCTCCGTGAACATCTGCTCCTCGTTGCCGATGGCGCCGTCGGTCAGGAAGACCACCTGGCGCAGACGCTCGGTGTTGGTGGCGTCCGCATCGATCAGGGCCGCACGAAGGGCGGGCAGCATCTCGGTGCCGCCGTCGGCGCTGAGGCCGGCGACGAACTGGCGGGCCTTGTCCACGTTCAGTTCGCTGGCGTCAACCGGCCACTGGAAGACCGCGTCCATGGTGTCGTCGAACCGGATGACGTTGAACCGGTCTTTCGGCGTAAGCCGCGACAGGGCGAGGTCGAGGCTCTGCTTGGCCTGTTCCATGGAGGGGCCGGACATGGAGCCCGAGTTGTCGATGACGTAGACGATTTCGCGAGCCGGCTTTTCCTCTGCGGTCTTTTCCCGCGTGGAGGCCGGTGGGGTCACGATGGCGAGCACGTATTCCTTGTCGCCGACCTTTTCGCGGAAGAGCGAGGCGGTGGATTCCGCGCCGGTCTTGGGAGACCAGGTCAGTTCGAAGTCGCGGTCGGCGGGCACGTCGCCGTCAGCCAGGACGAGCGTCGCCGCGTTGTCGCCCGAGCGGGTGACGGTCATCTTGTGATGAGGGCTCTCGACCATGCCGAGGGGGAAGCCGGAGTCGAGCCTGATGGTCAGGGAGACCGGGTTGCGCTTGCCCAGGGCCGGGTCCTGCACCGGAGGGGTGATCTTGTCGGCGTCCGGGACCGCGGCCGATTCGACCGAGGTGGACTGGGCGGTCTGGCCGCCACCGACAAGGTGAAGATCGCCCTGCGGAACGTAGCGCGGTGCGACCACGAGCGGGATGCGCAGCGAGGAGATGCCGTTGCGGCGATGCACGGCTTCCTGGTACTCGATCTGGACGACGACCGTCTCGCCGGGCCCGATATTGGCCACCGAGTTGGTGAAGAGGTTGGGCCTTTCCTGCTCCATGAGCGCGGCCTTCTTGCCTTCCGCCTTCGCCTGTTCGTAGATCTGGCGGGCTTCGACACGCTCCTTGATGATGCCTTCGATGACGCGCTTGCCGACGATCATCTTCAGCGTGTCCACCGCACTGCCCTCGGGCAGGGGATAGGCATAGACGCCTTCCACCCAGCCGTCCGACGGGTTGACGAAACGCTGGGTCACGATGGTGCGGGCGATCTCCGCGGTGATGTCGACCTGGATGTCGGTGTCGAGCGTTGGCGCGGTGACGTAGAAGCCGGGCTGTTCGGACTTCAGGAGAAGGCCGGGCTGTTCGACCGTCGACAGGCGGATGAGCTTGGGCTTGGCGATGGAGACGGCTGCGGCATGTGCCGAGAAGACGCCTGCCGTCGCCAATGCGATGGCGAGAAGCAGGCCAACCACGACGAGGGGGAGCACCGGTGTCCGGCTGTAGGCGAAATGATCATCCCACGCTCGCTCCCGGCGGTTCCGCGGGGTGCGGACCGGCCGGTCGGACCGTGCCGACGAGGAAGGATGACGCGGAACGCTATTGGAGTACGGGTTCGCGTTCATTATAGGATCCTCCTATTATGTCCTGACATTTCGCCGTGCAAATATGGCCTTAGTTTCAGTTGATTATGTGACTCTGGGGGCATTTTTGTGTCTTTTTATCGGGTACAAGCTGAACCTACCGTGAATATGTAGGCTCCAAGGAGGCCGATTGTAAGTGATCCAGGTCACACCCCCGGAACTGCGCCGTTCGTGGCTGTTCGTGGCCGGTGCGGACAGGGACGCGCTGTTTCGCGCCCCGGGCTGCGGGGCGGACGTCCTGATCCAGGAACTGGAGGATTTCACGCCGCCGGGCCTGCGCGACGAAGCACGGCGGCTTTGTGCCGGAGTCATGGCGGCATGGTCGGCGGGCGGCGCCCTGGCGACCGTGCGGATCAACCCGCTCGCTTCGGGCGGCCTGCAGGATCTCGACGCGGCCATGAGCGCGGGCGCGCAGGCCATCCTGTTGCCCAAGACCGATATCCCAGAACAGGTCGTGGCGCTCGACCGAGAAATCGCCGCGCACGAAAAGCGCCTCGGGATCGCCGAGGGCGCGACGGAAATCGTGCCCAACATGGAACTTGCGCTGGGTCTGGTGAACACGCTGGCGATCTGCCGGGTGAGCGGTCGGATCAAGGCGGCACTGGTGGCCGCCGAGGACATGGCCAACGACCTGGGGGCGGAACGCAGCCGCGACATGAGCGAACTCGACCACGTGCGGGGACGGTTCCATGTCGATTGCACGGCGGCCGGCGTCGTCTCCATCGACATGCCCTACACATGGTCGGACCCCGCCGGCGCGGAGGCCCATGCCCGGTCCGCCCGGCGTCTGGGATACGTCTCCAAGAGCGCGGTCGACCGCACCCATGTGCCGCGGATCAATGCCGTCTTCACGCCGTCTTCGGAGGAGATCGCGCGGGCGCGCGCCTACCGGGACGCCTTCAGGGCGGCGCAGGCAAAGGGGGACGGCAGGGTCGAGGTGGACGGGACCCAGGTCGAACTGCCGATCTATCTCAATGCGATCAAGACGCTCGACCGGGCGCGCGCGCTTGGCGTGATCTGACCGGTCGTCAGTTTTAACCGCTGTTCCGCAGGCCCGCCGCGATGCCGTTGATGGTGAGCTGGATGCCGCGGAGGATTTTCGGGTTCTCGTTGCGGTTCCGGTATTCGCGCAGAAGATTGACCTGCAGGTGGTTGAGCGGGTCGAGATAGGGGAACCGGTTGGCGATGGACCGCGACAAGAGCGGATTGTCCGTCAGCAGCGTGTCGTTTTCCGTGATCCGGAGGATTGCCTCGACCGTCAGGGCATGCTCGTCCCGGATGCGCCCGAAAATCTCGGTGCGCAGCGCCTCGTCCTCGACGAGCTCGGCATAACGCGAGGCGATGGCGAGGCTCGTCTTGGCGAGGACCATGTCCATGTTGGACAATTGCGCCCGGAAGAACGGCCAGTCCCGGTACATGGCCCTGAGGCGTGCAAGTCCTTCGTCGCCGGAGGCGTCGAGCATGGACCTGACGGCCGAGCCGAAACCGTACCAGCCCGGCAGCATCAACCGGCATTGCGACCATGAGAAGACCCAGGGAATGGCGCGCAGGTCCTCGATGCGCCCGAGCGCCTTGCGCGAGGCCGGGCGCGAGCCGATGTTGAGGGTGGCGATCTCCTTGATCACCGTCGACGACCAGAAATACTCGTCGAAGCGCGGTGTCTCGTAGACGAGGTCGCGATAGGCCGAGAAGGCGGCGTTGGAGAGGTCTTCCATGGTGGCCAGGTAATCGCCGGGCACGTCTTCGTCGCCGGGGCGGTTCAGCGAGGCCTCAAGGCAGGCCGAGGCGAGGATTTCCAGGTTGCGGCGGCCCAGTTCCGGATTGGTGTACTTGCTCGATATGATCTCGCCCTGCTCGGTGACCCGGATCTGGCCGTCGACCGCACCGGCGGGCTGGGCGAGGATGGCCTCGTAGCTCGGACCGCCGCCGCGGCCCACCGTGCCGCCGCGGCCATGGAAGAGGCGAAGTTTCACGCCGTGGCGGGCGCAGAGCTCGATCAGGCCCGTTTCCGCCTTGTAGAGTTCCCAGCCGGACGTGAGATACCCGCCGTCCTTGTTGCTGTCGGAATAGCCGAGCATGATTTCCTGGGTGCCGCCGAGGCTGTCGACAAGCGCGCGGTAGGCCGGGATCGACAGGAGGCGGTCGACGATGCCCACGCAGTTGCGCAGGTCGGCGATGGTCTCGAAGAGCGGCACCACGTTGACCGTGCTGGTCCCTTCCGGGGTGATCAGGCCGGCTTCCTTGAGCAGGACGGCGATCTCCAGGAGGTCGGAAACGTCCTGGGTGTTGGAGACGATGGCGGTCGGCAGGGCCTGTCGCCCGAACCTCAGGTGTCCGTCCCTGGCGGCACGCAGGATCGCCAGTTCCTTCGCCGTGGTTTCCGAATAGGTCCAGAAGGGCCGCATCAGCGGCCGCCGGGTCGAGAGTTCCTGCGCCAGAAGCGCGACGCGGTCGTCCTCCGCTAGGTCGGCGTAGCCGGTGCCCGGAGCCGCTGCTTCGAACAGTTCTGCGATCGTCTCGTCGTGGACCGAAGAGTTCTGGCGCATGTCGAGGCTGGCCAGGTGGAAGCCGAAACAGTCGACCGCCCGGCGCAGCCGCCGGAGCCGGCCCTCGGTCAGGGCGCCCGACTTGTTGGCGGCAAGCGAGTCGTGGATGACACCGAGATCGGCGGCGAACGCGGCTGCGTCCTCGTAGGGCGGAAGACCGCCCGCCGCCGGGTCCGCGCCGGCAAGATTGACCGCCCGCGTCGCCGCCAGCCGCGTTTCCATGGCCGATATCGCGCGCCGGTAGGGTTCGATCCCGCGGTGGGGGGAGGTGTCGTCGGAACTGTCGGCGAGTTCGGACAGTGCCGCCGATACGTTGACGATGCGGGTGGAAAGGGAAAGTTCGGCTTTCAGCTTCTTCAACTCGGCGGCATAGAAATCGAGCGCGCGCTCGTGATGCATCTCGAGTGTGCGGCGCATGACCTCGCCGGTCACGAAGGGGTTGCCGTCGCGGTCGCCGCCGATCCAGCTGCCGATGCGCAGGAAGGACGCGACGTGGGCTTTCGCCGACGACGGATCGAGGGCCGAGATACGGTCCTCCAGGCGTTCATAGAGGCGCGGTAGTTCGCGCAGGAAGGTGTAGTCGTAATAGCTGAGGCCGTTCTCGACCTCGTCTTCGACTGTGAGCTTGTTCTGGCGGAGGATGTTGGTCTGCCAGAGAGCCAGGATGGCCCGCCGCAGCTTGGCCTCGATGTCCGCGCTTTCCTCGGGCGTCCAGGGCCCGCGTCCGCGCCGGTCGATGAGGTCCGCCATGTCCATCTCGCGGTGCATGGTGCTTCGTCGCCGGACTTCCGTCGGGTGGGCGGTGAGGACGGCGCTGACCAGCGCGGACGAGAAGAATTCCTCGAGATCGGCCGCCGTCATCCCGCGTCCGACCGCCGCGTCGAGCGCATTCGCCAGGCTGCCCGGCCGCGCCGGCGAACCGGAGATGTCGTGGGCGCGCGTCCGGCGGATGTGATGCTGGTCCTCGGCGAGATTTGCGAAATGCGAGAAATAGCTGAATGCCCGGATGACCTGCACTTCCTCTTCCGGCGTCAGGCCGGCGATAATCTCGTGAAGCTCGCGTCTCGCCCCGGGGTCTTCGTCGCGGTGAAAACGGATCGACGTCTGCCGGATCCGCTCGATGACGTCGAATATGTCGGCGCCTTCCTGATCCGAGACGGTTTCGCCGAGAAGGCGGCCGAGAAGGCGAATGTCCTCGCGAAGGGGAGAGTCCTTGTCGGCGATCGGTCCGGCGTCGGGGAGTGCGTCGGCGAGCTCGGTCCGGTTCATGGCTGGGGGTCTTTCTCTCGATCAGGTTTCGCGCGCCTGTCCGGCACGCAACGGTCAGCGGGTGGCAATCGCGACAGCGGCACCGCCCATGGCGGTCGCGCTGATGCGGTTGGCGATGCGCACGGCACGCGGGCTTCTGAGCAGTCCGCGCGCCTTCGCGGCGAGGCCGACATAAGCGAGGTCGACCGCGGCGAGCACGACCAGCATGGTGAGGCAGAGCAATGCCCAGTCCACGAGGCCGATGGTCGCCAGGTCCACGATGGCGGGCAGAAGGGCGAGGTAGAACACCATGATCTTGGGGTTGCCAAGCGTCACCGTCAGCCCCGCCAGGAACATGCGCAGCGATCCGCCGCGCCTCGGGATGTCGGTTCCGTCACCGGCGTCGGCCGGGGTAAACCACATGCGCCAGGCGAGCCAGAGCAGGTAGGCGGCTCCGGCATACTTGACGATCAGGAATGCGGTCTGGAACGTCTCCGCGATGACGGCGAGCCCGGCGATCGCCATGGTGAGCCAGATGGCCTCGCCGACCCACATGGCCGTGATGAAGGGCGCGACATCGCGCCAGCCCCGGGCGAGCACGCGGGCGACGAGCGCGGCGATGCTGGGCCCGGGCGTCCCGGCCGCGAGCAGCAGGGCGGTGGCGAAGAGAACGAGCGAAGCGACGGTCAATTTCGGGTCTCCGGCGGCGGGCGGGGTCGGACTGGAACGGACCCCCGGACAGGCCGCGCGATCATACGTCGTCGCTGGCGTCCGCGCCAGTGCGGGCTCACCCGCCTTGGCGACCGGTTTCCTCGGCGGAACCGGCGACAGGGGTCCGCTTGCGCCGCCAGTCCGACGGGGAGCAGCCCGTCATCTTCTTGAAGCCGCGGCTGAATGCGGCCTCGGAACGGAACCCGACCTGTTCGGCGATATGGGCCACCTTCTCGTCACTGTCCGTGAGGCGTCGTGCGGCAAGCTGCATGCGCCATTTGGACAGGTAACGCATCGGGGTGTCGCCGGTGCTGCGCTGGAAACGCTCGGCGAGGACGGAACGCGATACGCCCGTCTCGCGCGCGAGTTCGTCCAGGGACCAGTCCCTGGCCGGTTCGGCATGGAGCTTCTCCAGTGCGCGGCCGACGGCCGGTTCGCGAAGGCCTGCCAGCCAGCCGGGGCCGTCCGGTTCGACGGTGCCCATGTGACGCCGCAGGACCTCGATGAACATGAGTTCGCTCAGGCCAAGCCGGATGCTCTGTCCGCCCGGGCGCGTCGCGGTCATTTCCGTCATGGCCAGTTCGACGAGCCGGTCGAGCAGGTCCGGTCCCGCGCCGTCGCGGCGGCGCACGTGCAGCAGCGCGGGCAACTCGGAGAACAGCGGGTTGAACGGGCTCACGTCGCACCCGAGGAAGCCGCAGATGAACCGGGCTTCGGGTTGTCCGCCGCCGCCTTCGTTGACGATGAAGGGGATGTTCCCCGCGGCCAGCTGGCGAAAGAAGGCGATGGTCTCGGCGGGGGAGAATTCGGGCGGCACGCCAGGGGCGCTGTACATGGTGTATGGGTCGGCGTGCGGGATGACGAGGATGTCGCCCGCGGAGAAGGGCAAGCTTTCGCATCCGGGGACCTCGGCATGCCCCGTCCCCTCTACGGCGATATGATAGGAGACCATGTGGCGTGCGCCCGGCAGGATGATATCGGCAAACCTGCTGGCATGAGGCACGTCGATGCACCACGGATCCGTGGCGTTCACGAGGAAGAAAAGCGCGCCCTTCAGCCTGATCGTGCGCAGGACGTCCGACAGGGGATCGCTGCTCCCGGACGGTGACGCCGCACCATCAGGTCCGGACGCGGCGGCATGCGTGCCGGACGCCAGGTCATGGTCCTCGCTCACATCTTTTCCCACAGTCGTGGTCCCCGACGAACCTGACGAGACTAGAGCAGGTCTTCGGGGAATTGAACCGATGTCCGGCTCGGGTTCCCGGGTCCGGACGACGCAGCGAGGAACTCACATCATGGACATGACTGTGGAGACACATCTTCCCGCCGAGATCTACGATGAGCGTTTCGTGCCGGCGCTGTTCGGCCAGTGGGGCGAAACCGTTTCCGGTGTGGCCGGCATCGGTCCGGGTGCGCATGTGCTGGACGTGGCCTGCGGGACGGGTGCGCTCGCGCTGGCGGCGGCGAAGCGAGCCGGGCCGTCCGGAAAGGTGACCGGCATCGATATCAACCCGGACATGCTGGCCGTGGCGCGGCGAAAGGAGACCGCCGTGAACTGGGTCGACGGGGCGGCGGAAGACCTGCCCTTCGACGATGCGTGTTTCGATGCGGTCGTGAGCCAGTTCGGGTTCATGTTCTTCGAAGACAGGGGGCGGGCGCTTGCGGAAATGAAACGTGTCGTGCGGCCCGGCGGGGCGGTTGCCGTAGCGGTCTGCGGCGATCTCGAACGGTCGCCGGGCTACGCTGCCTTCGCCGCACTGCTCGACCGGCTGTTCGGCCCGTCGGTCGGCGATGCGTTTCGCGCGCCGTTCGTGCTCGGCGACATCGCACTCATGGAGAACATCGCCGCGGCCGCGGGATACGAGGACGCCCGGGTGGCCGAATACACGGGGACGGTCCGGTTTCCGTCCATCGGCGATCTCGTCACCACCGAGCGTGCATGCGTCTGGACGCTCGGCGGCGTGCTCGACGACGATCAGTTCGCCCATCTCCAGCGGGAGAGCCAGAACGAGCTTCGACCCTTCGTCCAGGCGGACGGAAGCCTTGTGTTCGACATGCCCGCCCTGATCCTCGCCTCGGGGGCGGCGGTCCACGCGAGGAACTGAGCGTCGCTGCAAAAAAGTCATCGAAAAAAGGCGGCCGAACGTGTCGCATTTGGAACCTGTGTCGCTCCTGCGTTAGACGCCAGCCGCGGTTTCCGCTGTGGTGCGTTTTTTCCCCGCCGGAGCCGTCATGTTTCAGCGCAGAATTCCCGAAGACCTCCGGCATGCGCCAAATCCGGGGATGAAGGGCTTCGCCCTGCTGGCGGCCATCGAGGCCGGCGCGCGCGGCGTGCTCACGTCCGTGTTTCCCATCGCGATGTATCGCAGCCTGGGCGATGCGGAGACGGTATCGGCGGTCTATTTCGTGCTCGGTCTCCTGTCCATGTGCGCGGCGCTGCTGACGCCCTGGGTGACCCGGTTCCTGCCGCGACGCTTCGTCTACTCGGCGGCGGTCGTGCTGATGATGACCGGCAACATGATCGCGGGCACCGGCGTGTCCGTGCCGCTCGGGCTTGCGCTCAACATGATCGCGGTGGTGTCGATCACGGTCTGCTTCAACGCCTATGTGATGGACTACGTGGAACGGCGGTCGCTCGGCCGCTGCGAGACGCTCCGCCTTTTCTATAGCGGCGCGGCATGGTCCATCGGGCCGTTTCTCGGCGTCTGGCTCATGGACCAGTGGCTGCCAGCACCCTTCATCCTGTCCAACGCGATCTGTCTCGCCCTGCTCGTCGAATTCTGGATCCTGCGCCTGGGCAACGGAAGGATCATCACCAGGGCCCGGCGCAGGACAACCAATCCGCTGGGCTACCTGCATCGTTTCATCGCCCAGCCGCGGCTCGTGTCCGGCTGGCTGTTCGCCGTCGTCAGGTCGTGCGGGTGGTGGGTCTTCGTCGTCTACCTGCCGATCTTCGCCGTCGAGAGCGGATACGGGGAATACCTGGGCGGGCTCGCCCTGTCCCTGGCCAACGGCATGCTGTTCCTCACACCGCTGATGCTGCGCTGGATGCAGGCCCGGTCCGTCCGGCAGGCGGTCATGACGGGGTTCCTCGGGTCCGCGGCGTGTTTCGCCGGCGCGGCCCTGGCGGGACCGGTGCCGCTCATGGCGATCGGCCTGCTGCTTGCCGGGTCCGGTTTCCTCGTGCTTCTCGACGTGTGCGGAGGCCTGCCCTTCCTCATGGCCGTCAAGCCGTCCGAACGCACGGAGATGTCGGCGGTCTACTCGACCTTCCGGGACGTCTCGGGCGTGGTGACCCCGGCGGTGGCATGGGCCGTTCTCCTGGTCATGCCTCTGCCGGCGGTGTTCGCCGCGGCCGGCGGCGGGCTCGCCTATTGCTGTGGACTGTCCTCGCGGCTTCATCCGCGCATGGGCCGGCCGCGCTTCGCGGGCACCTGAGCCCGCGCCCGGTCCGTCACGCGTCAGGGGCGAAAGTCGATGGCGACATGGCTGTCCTGCGCGCGGACCCGCTCGAGCCAGTCTCGGGTCGCCGGATAGGAGGAGAGATCAAATCCGCCGTCGCCGGCCATGTGGGTATAGGCGTAGAGCGCGATGTCGGCGATCGAGTATGTCCCGCCGGCGAAGAACGGCGTTCCGGAGAGATGCCGTTCCATGACATCCAGGGCGGCATTACCGCGTTGCGTCCACTCATCGAACATGTGGCCTTTCCGGGCCTCGCCGTCCGGCGCGATCACCCGCCAGAAACGCATCACGGCGATATAGGGCTCGTGGCTGTACTGCTCGAAGAACATCCACTGGAGGGCCTGGGCGCGGGCGAACCTGTCGCCGGGCAGCAGCGGCGTGCCTTCTGCGAGGTAGAACATCGCGGCATTCGATTCTGGCAGATAGCGGCCGTCCTCGAGGGCGAGCAGGGGTACGCGCCCGTTCGGGTTCATGGCGAGAAACGCGTCGGTGCGGCTTTCGCCCTTCAGGATGTCGATGTCCCTGATCCGGTAGGCGACACCGAGCTGCGCCATGCACAGGCGGAGTTTGTAGCAATTGCCGGAATCCTGCATCTGGTAGAGCGTGTGCACCGCGGTCACCTCGTCCGTGTCGATCAGGCGGCAGGGTAACGGGGCGCTCGATCTTCACAAGCGGCATGAATGACAATATACGTCGATATCATGCCAACCGATGAAACCTGTCCCGAAACTCCCAGGCGCCGCCATGTCACGACGCTGGCCTACGACCGGATGGCGACGTTCGAATTCTCGATCCCGGTCGAGGTATTCGGGCTTCCGCGGCCCTATCTCGACCCCTGGTACCGGTTTTCCGTCTGTGCCGTCGAAGCTGGGCCTCTGCGGGCGACCGGAGGCATCCGGATCATGGCGGACGGGGGGTTTGAACTGCTCGACGAGGCCGATGTCGTCTTCGTGCCGGGCTGGCGCGATCTCGACGACCCGCCGCCGCGATTCCTGCTCGATGGACTCATCCGCGCCCATGAACGCGGTGCGGTGATCGCGACGATCTGCTCGGGCTGTTTCCTGCTGGCCTGGACGGGGCTGCTCGATGGCCGCCGGGCGACCACGCACTGGCAGCATACGGACCGGCTCCGGCGCCTGTTTCCGAAGATCGACGTCGATCCCGACGTGCTTTTCGTCGACGAAGGCAGTCTGCTGACCTCGGCCGGCAGTGCGGCGGGGCTCGACCTGTGCCTGCACATCGTGCGGCGGGACTTTGGTGCAGCGGTCGCGGCAAGGCTCGCCAAGCGCCTGGTGATCTATCCCCACCGGGACGGCGGCCAGGCCCAGTTCATCGACCACGGCATCGTGGACGGGCCGGCCGACCGGCTGGAAGCGGTGGGATCCTGGCTCCTCGACAACCTGCGCCAGACGGTCAGTCTCGACGACATGGCGTCCCGGGCAGGCCTGAGCCGGCGCACCTTCATCCGCCGGTTCAAGGCGCGTTTCGGATCGCCGCCCCATGCCTGGCTCCAACGTCAGCGAGTGGCTCGGGCCCAGCAGATGCTCGCCGGGGGCACGGCCTCCGTCGAGACGATCGCCGGAGAAACCGGCTTCGGCAGTGCGGCCATGCTGCGCCACCATTTCCGCCAGGCGATCGGAATCAGTCCGCAGTCCTATCGACGGCGGTTCGCCATGGAGCGGGTGACGGGGGCGTGAGCTTCCGTTTGCCGGCCGCGCGCGGCGGCGTTGCCTTCACGCAGCCGGGCGGAGCCCGAGAATTTCGCGGGCCTGCTGCCATGTGGCGACGGGCCGCTCGTATTTCTCGCAAAGCTCGACGGCACGTTTCACCAAAGCGGCGTTCGACGGCGCCAGAGTTTCCCGGTCTATGCGGACATTGTCCTCGAGGCCGGTTCTCGCATGGCCTCCGGCGGCGATGCACCACTCATTCAGGACGATCTGGTTCGCGGCGATGCCTGCCCCGCACCACTTGGCGTCGGGCGCCAGGCGGTTGAGCGTGCGGACGTAGAAGTCGAAGACCTCCTTGTCGACCGGCATGGCGTTTTTCACGCCCATGACGAACTGGACGTAGAGGGGGCCCTGCAGGCGGCCGTCCTCGGCCATTTTGACAGCCTGGAAGATGTGGCTCAGGTCGAAGGCCTCGATCTCCGGCTTGACGTCGTACTTCTTCATCTCCGAGGCGAGCCAGTCGACGAGGTCGGGCGCGTTTTCATAGACCCGGGTCGGAAAATTATTTGATCCGACGGTCAGCGAGGCCATGTCGGGCTCGAGCGGAAGCATACCGCCGCGTTCGCGGCCCGTGCCCGAACGGCCGCCCGTCGAATACTGGATGATCATGCCGGGGCAGTGCTTGCGCAGGCCCTCGCCGAGGCGGGCGAACTTCTCGGGGTCGGACGAGGGCGTCTCGTCATCGTTGCGCACATGGCAATGGGCGATGGAGGCGCCGGCCTCGAACGCTTCGTGGGTCGACTCGATCTGCTCGGTGATCGTGATGGGGACGGCCGGATTGTTCTCCTTGCGCGGCACAGATCCTGTAATGGCCACGCAGATGATGCAGGGTTCGCCCATGAAAACGTCCTCCGTTCGATTCTTGATTTGAACGGACACTCTAGAGCGTGTCCGGTCCACATTGAAGCGCTCTGTCGGACCGGAGGACGGTTTCCCGCGGGATCACATGGGCTGAGGCTTTTTTTCCGGCCCCCACTCGACGAGGTGCCGGATCAGCCATTCCAGCGGACCCTGGGTGAAGTACCGCAGATAGACCACGGACGCGATCAGCTGTGCGATGCCCAGCGTGAGACCGGTGGCGAGCACCTGGGCATGGGTGAGTTCGCCGTAGAGACCGAAGCCGTGTCCGAAAAACAGCGTGGTGAACAGGATCGTCTGGATGACGTAGTTGGTCAGCGCCAGCCGGCCCGCGGCCTCGAACGCCCGGCTCACGGCACCGAAGATGCCCGCCCGCGAGATCAGGACGACGAGCGCCAGGTGGCCGAACGTGATGGCGACGCGGCCGAGATCGTAGGTGATGGTCGCCCAGTCTCCGGAATCGTCGGTATCCGCGCCGGTCTGCGAAATGAGGGGCAGGGTCTCGAAGGCGTTCACGGTAAGACCGAGGCCATAGCCGCAGGCCAGCATCCAGAGATAGAAGC
Source organism: Hyphomicrobiales bacterium (assembly GCA_965227875.1). GTDB lineage: Bacteria > Pseudomonadota > Alphaproteobacteria > Rhizobiales > JAJFHC01. The sequence continues at coordinate 750,259 of OZ245783.1, read as the reverse complement.
GCGTCGACCGGGCGCCGGTGAGCACACCGAGCTTGAACAGTGCCATGCCGATCAGGAACAGGGCGCCGACATCGAAGATGTGCGTCTTGAAGAGATCGGGCACGTGGTTCTCGAAGCTGGTCTCGGCCAGCGAGAGGATGTTGTAGATATAGTCCTCGCGACGCTCCATGACCTCGCCGGCCCATGTCCGCGCCAGGGCCTCGGTGATCTCGTCCTCGCTCGCCGCCTGCTGGTCCGTCGATTCGGAGAGTGTGCCGGCGGTTTCCGCTTGCGTCGCCTGGGCCTGGGAGGTGTTTGCCTCGCCGTCGGACTGGCTTGCCTGTGTCGTCTCGGTTTCCGATGCTAGTTCGAGACGCTGGAATTCGTGGGACAGCACGACGACGGCCGCCGACATGATCGCGGCGGCCAGCAGCAAGGCGCCGCCGCCGATCAGCAGGTTCCGGGGGGATACGTTGCGCAGCGGGAAGATGAAAAGGCCGACGCAACCGTAGACGAAAAGGATGTCGACCGGCGAGAGCAGCAGGTAGGCATGAACGAGGCCGAAAGCCATGAGCCAGATCAGGCGCCTGTAGAAGCGGTCGGCGTCGCCGATCGGGTCGGCGGTGTGACGTGTCAGCAGCAACAGAGCGGTGGCGCCGAACAGCATCGAGAAGAGGCCTCGCATGGAGCCGTCGACGAACAGTTCGATGAACGCCCACGACGCCCACTGCAACATCTCGTCGCCGCTCCAGTAGGCCGGCAGGGCGTAGGCCGTCGTCGGAATGCCGAAGACGAAGACGTTGCGCAGGAGAATGCCGAAGACGGCGAAGCCGCGAACCGCATCAAGGGTCGCGATACGGCTTGTTGCCTGCGACGATGCGCTTTCGCTTTCGCCGGAGGGCAATGTATCGCGATGGCTTGCGACGATTGCGGAATGGAGGGAAGCGTCCATCAGATGGACCGCACGGCGCCGTCGGGCAAAAATGCATGCACGCGCAGCCTGGCGCCTATCGGCACCACACCAATAACGTCATACAACTCGGTTTTCTCCAAAACCGCCGGCTTGGTCACGTGCGGGCGCCTGGCGGAAGTCCCGCGGGAGCGGATGAAACCTCACGCTCTCCCTTGGACCATGATATCAGTTTTGCCGGTTTGGCAACACAATTCTGCAGGCAGCGTTCGGCCCCGAACGGCGCGCCGGGCAGGACGATCGGGAGGGGAGGCCGGAGATGGACCTGGCGCCGCCGAAACTGGAACATTTCTGCGACCTCACGGTCGAACTTGATGCGATTCGCGAGATGGGGCGCGGTCGGGCGGGCCGGAGGAGAATCATCCCGATCACGGGCGGCATCGTGCGCGGGCGCGACATCTCCGGTACCGTGCTCGGAACAGGCGCCGACTGGCAGACGGTGTTCGACGACGGGGTCGCCGAGATCGACACGCGATACGCCTTCGAAACCGATGACGGCGCGCTCATCGAGATCCGCAACTTCGGCTACCGCCACGGACCGGCCGAAATCATCGAGCGGCTGGCGCGCGGCGAACCGTGCGATCCCGGTACCTACTACATGCGCACCCACGCCCGGCTCGAGACCGGCGACGTGCGTTACGACTGGGTCAACCGCACCCTGTTCGTCGGTACCGGGGCCCGGCGGCCGTCCAGCGTCGAGATCGCGCTTTACGCCGTCAGATAGGGAAGGGCCGGACCTCTCAGGCGGATCCGGCGGCCTCGGTCCGCTCCATCTCCCGGCGGAACGCGACCGTCGGGTCGTCCTCCCAGCCTTCCACGTCGTCCCAGGTCAGCATGTCGCCTTCGGAGATGTCGCGCTTGAGCACCACGTTGTGCGCGAGGCCGATCGGCAGGGCATTGATTTCCAGACTGCGCGCGGCAGGGATGAGCTTGCCCCAGACCGTGAACCCGCCCTCGCCGTCGAGCGCCTCGCCGGCGGTGAGGCTGCGTTTCGCGGTGGCGACGGCATCGCCGGCGAAACCGCGGGTCTCGCCGGTGGCTTCGCCGCGCAGCGCGGCCGACAGGATGGACACGTTCAGTTCCAGGCCGATCAGGTGATAGGGACGGTACATGGAGGCGAACTCGCCGCTCTGGTCCGTCACCATGCCGTATTGCTGGAAACATGAAGCGGCATAGTCGTTGGGCGCCCGGAAGACGGCGTAGACGCCCCAGCGCAGGTCGTTCATGACCGCGCTGCCGTCCCGGCGGAGCGACGAGACGACCTCGACCTGGCCATCATGCTCGAGGATTCCGCCGTCCGCCACGGGTTTCAGCTTGCTCGCCAGTTCGCCGGTGCCGAGCGGGGGAAAGGACAGGCCGTCGCTGGGCGGGTTGAGGCCGGTGGCGTTGGCGATGGCCGCCATCTCGATGCACGACTTGGTGCCGTCGACGAAGGAGTTGAACATCTGCGGGTTCATGCCGGCGGCCTCGGCTTCCTCGGGGGTCTTGCCGTAGTGGTCCCATACGGTGTCGGGGGTGGAGGCGTGGTAGGACGGCAGGTAGCGCGTGCCCTTGCCGGCGGCGACAACGTGAAAGCCGCAGGCCCGGGCCCAGTCGACGATCTCGGCGGTGAGCGAGGGCTGGTCGCCATAGGCCATGGAATAGACGACGCCCGCGGCGCGGGCCTTGCGAGCGAGCAGGGGACCGGCGAGCACATCGGCCTCGACATTGACCATCACCACATGCCGGCCCTCGTCGATTGCGGCGAGGGCGTGGCGGACACCGGCCGACGGGCTGCCGGTCGCGTCGACGACGACCTCGACGCCGTCCATGCGGATGGCCTCGCGTCCGTCCTCCACGAACTGCGTCGCGGCGATCATCTCCTCCGGCCAGCCAACCGTGCGGCAGGCCTCGCGGGCCCGGTCCGGGTGAAGGTCCGCAATGGCGGCGACCTCCAGGCCGTTGGTCGTCGGGACCTGGGAGAGGAACATGGACCCGAACTTTCCCGCCCCGATCAGGGCGACGCGCACGGGTCGGCCGTCTTCGAGCCGTTTCTGGAGCAGGTGGTGGAGGTTCATGACGGGTTGTCTCCCTGTTTGACGTCGTTAGACTTGGTTTCCGGCCAATTCCGGCTTGCACATCACGATGGGCGGGCGTAGCGTCCCGCGCGCACGGCGCCAGCCGACCGTGACAACTGACAACACCAAGACACCATGGGGGTTCCAATGGGTTTCATTGCCGACTCGCTTTCCCGCGTGCAGCCATCCGCGACCATAGCGGTCTCGACAAAGGCCAGGGAACTGAAAGACGCCGGCCGTGACGTGATCGGCCTGGGGGCAGGCGAGCCGGACTTCGATACGCCGGACAATATCAAACAGGCGGCCGTCGATGCAATCATGCGCGGCGAAACGAAATATACCGCGGTCGACGGGATCCCCGAGCTCAAGAAGGCGATCTGCGCGAAACTCAAGCGCGAGAACGGTCTCGACTACGAACCGTCCCAGGCCTTCGTCGCGCCCGGCGGCAAGCCGATCATCTACAACGCCTTCATGGCGACCATCAATCCGGGCGACGAAGTGGTCATTCCGGCGCCCTACTGGGTGTCCTATCCCGACATCGCGCTGCTGGCCGGTGGCGAACCGGTCTTCGTCGCCACCACGCTGGAAAACGGGTTCAAGGTCCAGCCCGAGGACCTGGAAGCCGCGATCACGCCGAAGACCAAGTGGTTCGTCTTCAACTCGCCGTCCAACCCGACCGGTGCGGCCTATACCCATGACGAACTGAAAAAGCTCACGGACGTGCTGATGAAGCATCCGCATGTCTGGATTCTCACAGACGACATGTACGAGCACCTGACCTATGACGGGTTCAAGTTCGCCACTCCGGCCCAGGTCGAGCCCGGGCTTTACGAGCGGACGCTGACCATGAACGGCGTGTCCAAGGCCTATGCGATGACCGGCTGGCGCATCGGCTACTGCGCCGGCCCGGTCGAGCTGATCGCGGCCATGCGCAAGATCCAGTCCCAGTCGACGTCCAACCCCACGAGCATCAGCCAGTGGGCGGCCGTGGAGGCGCTCAACGGACCGCAGGACTTCATCCCCGAACGCGCGGCGGTGTTCAAGGAACGGCGCGACCTCGTCGTGTCGATGCTGAACCAGGCCAAGGGCATAGAATGTCCGACGCCTGAGGGCGCGTTCTACGTCTATCCAAGCTGTGCGGGCTGCATCGGCAAGACCACACCCAAGGGAACGACGATCGAGACGGACGAGGATTTCGTGACCGCGCTGCTGGAGGAAGAAGGCGTTGCCGTGGTGCACGGCGAGGCATTCGGCCTGTCGCCGTTCTTCCGCATATCCTACGCTACGTCCACGGAAGACCTGGAGGAGGCCTGCATGCGTATCCAGCGTTTCTGCGGTTCGCTGTCATGAGCGGCGCAAAATACATCTTCATGGTGTCGATGGACGTCGACCCGGCGCACGAGGACCTTTTCAACGAGGTCTACGACACCGAGCACATCCCGTATCTCCAGGAAGTCGAGGGGGTCGGCAATGTGACCCGGGCCAAGGGTGAACCGTTTGCGGTCTCCATCGGCGGCGAGGAAAAGGCCATGCCGGCACCCTCGCCGGTCTATACCGCGATCTACGAGATCGACCACCCCGACGTCCTCAAGAGCGAGGGCTGGGCGGCGGCGGTCGAGCGCGGGCGGTGGGGGCCCGAAGTGCGGCCGCATACGTCCAACCGCCAGCACGCCCTGTTCCGCGTCCTCTAGACGCTCGTGATGCGCCGTATCGGCATCATCGGGCTCGGCATCATGGGCCGGCGCATGCTGGCCAACATGCGCCTGCACCCGCAGTTCGAGCCGGTTGCCATGTGGGACCCGTCCGGGGCCGCATGCGATGCCGCGACGGAAGAGGCTCCCGAGACGGCCGTCGTCGCGAATGCGGATGACGTGATCGCGGCGGCCGATGCCGTATACCTCGCCTGTCCCCCGGTGCCGCGAAAGGCTTACGCCCTTGCGGCGGCGGAGGCCGGTAAGGGCGTTTTCCTGGAGAAACCGCTCGGCATAGACGTCGCTGAAAGCCGTGATCTTGTGGATCGGCTGGACCGGGACGGCGTTCCCGCGGCGGTCAACTTCACCCAGGCGGCGAGCCGGGCGCTGGAGGAACTCACCCGGGCGGTGCAGGCCGGAGAGACGGGGGACCTCGCGGGGATCGATATCGTCGTGACCTATCCCCGTTGGCCGCGCGCTTGGCAGGTGGAGGCGGACTGGCTGCGCTTCCGGGCCGAAGGCGGCTACGTGCGCGAAGTCATCTCCCATTTCATCTTCGTGAGCCAGCGCATGCTGGGACCGCTCGAGGTGGTGTCCTCGGCGCCACGGTATCCGGCGGACGGACCCGACCTTTGCGAGACGCATATTCTCGCCCTTCTCCAGAACGCAGCCGGGGTCCCGGTGACGGTCCTCGGTTCGGTCGGCGGCGTTCAGCCGGACCGGCAGGAAGTCACCGTGAAGGGGACGGAACGCAGCTACCGGATATCGGAGTTCTTCGGCCTCTCGGCAAGCGACGGCGGAGATTTCGCCGAAGCGATCCGTCCCGCCGAGGACCCGCGCATCGATACGCTCCAGCGCCAGCTTTCCGCGTTCGACCGCTGTCTCTCCGGCCAGGATCACGTGCTCGCCACGCCACGCGAGGCGCTGGTCGTCCAGGAGACGGTCGAAACCCTGCTCCGGGGCGTCTGATCTCACGCGACCTGCGGCGTCTTCCGGACGACCGCGGACACTTCAAAACGCAGATTATGCACTGTTGGTCGGGGTGCGGTCGCAGTGACCCGGGGGCCATTGCCGTCTGTGCGTCTGACGGGCGATAGTGGGCGAGACCGATGTCGAGGCCATCGCGAATGCCCGCAGAACTGCCGTTCCTCGCTCGCGTCTCGCCGGACGGGACGGTGTTCCCGCGTTACGCCGGGTTGCCGTTCCGCCATTCATCCTTGCATCCGGCCTCAATCGGGGTGACGATATCGTGACGGTCGGCGAGGCCGGCAATCGAGAACCGGTCCTCCGTACCGAATTGTGTCACACGATCCGGGAGGAATGACATGGACCAGAAAAGCGGCAATGGATCGCGGGGTCCCCGGTGCATCGCATTGGTGGGCCCCTATCTCAGCGGCAAGACAACCCTGCTCGAAGCCATCCTGGCGCGCACGGGCGCCATCTCCAGGCAGGGGAAAATTTCCGAGAAGAACACGATAGGCGATGCGTCACCCGAAGCGCGCGCGCACGGGATGAGTGTCGAACTCAACGTCGCCTCGGCAGAGTTTCTGGGGGACACCTACACGTTCGTGGACTGTCCCGGCTCAATCGAATTCATGCAGGAACAGGCCGCCACGCTGACCGGCGTCGACGCGGCCGTCGTCGTCTGCGAGCCCGACGAAAAGAAGATCCCCGCATTGCAGCTCATTCTCAAGGACCTCGAGGAACGCGGCATACCGAGGTTTCTCTTCATCAACAAGATCGACAAGGCCGAAGGGCGGATCCGGGATCTCCTGGAGATCCTCCAGCCCGCAAGTTCGACGCCGATGGTGCTTCGCCAGATTCCGATCTGGAACGACGGTATCGCGACGGGCTTCGTCGACCTCGCGCTCGAGCGTGCCTTCGTCTACCGCGAACATGCCGAGAGCGAGGTGATCGATCTTCCCGACGGGATGGGCGACCGTAACGAGGAAGCGCGCTTCGAGATGCTGGAGAAGATCGCCGACTACGATGACGAGCTCATGGAGGCCCTGCTGGATGATATCGAGCCGCCCAAGGACAGGGTTTTCGACGATCTCGCCTCGGAACTGTCCGACGGCCTGATCTGCCCGGTGCTCCTGGGATCGGCCGAAAACGGAAACGGCATCCTGCGGCTGATGAAGGCGTTGCGCCATGAAGCCCCCGACGTCTCGCAGACGGCTTCGCGCCTCGGTGTGGACGCCGACGGAGAGGAGAAAGTGGTCCAGGTGCTCAAGACCGTGCACACGACCCACGGCGGGAAGCTGTCGGTCGCGCGCGTGCTCGCCGGCACCATCGAGGATGGTGCGGTCCTTTACGGCCGCGAGGCGCAGGACGAGCGTGTCTCCGGGATCTTCTCGCTCATGGGGCAGGAACCGACGAAGATGGCGAAAGCCGAGACCGGCGCGACTGTCGCGCTCGGGCGCATGGAATCGGTCGTTACCGGGGAGACCCTTTCGTCGACCAAGGGCGAATGCCGGCAGTTGCGGCCGGTGGAGCGCATGCCGGGCGTGTTCGGCCTGGCGATCGCCGCGCAGGAGCGCAAGGACGAGGTCAAGCTGACGACGGCGATCGGCAAGATCATCGAGGAGGACCCGTCGCTTTCGCTCGAGCACAATCCCGACACCAACGAAATGGTGCTCTGGGGGCAAGGCGAGATGCATCTTCGCGTGGCCCTCGAACGGCTGGCGGGCAAGTACGGCATTGAGGCGGAGACCCGTCCGCGCCGGGTGCCCTACAAGGAGACGATCCGCAAACCGACCACCGTCCGCGGCCGGCACAAGAAGCAGTCGGGCGGTCACGGCCAGTTCGGCGACGTGGTCGTGGACATCAAGCCCCTGCCGCGCGGCGGCGGCTTCGAGTTCTCCGATACGATCACCGGCGGCGTCGTGCCCAAGCAGTACATCCCCGCCGTCGAGAACGGCATCAAGGAGTACCTGAGCACCGGTCCGCTCGGCTTTCCGGTGGTGGATGTCGCGGTGGTGCTCACGGATGGCTCCTACCACTCGGTCGACTCGTCGGAACAGGCGTTCAAGACCGCGGGCAGGCTGGCCATGTCGGAAGGCATGCCGCAATGCTCGCCCGTTCTGCTGGAACCCGTCCTGTCGGTTGAGGTCGCCGTGCCGTCTGACGCAACACCGCGCGTCAACCAGATCGTCAGCGGGCACCGCGGCCAGATCCTCGGCTTCGACGCGCGTGACGGCTGGGCCGGTTGGGACGTGGTGAGTGCGCACCTGCCGGAATCGGAGATGCAGAACCTGATCGTCGAACTGCGATCGGCGACGGCCGGCGTCGGTACGTTCACATACAGCTTCGACCATCTCTCGGAACTGACGGGCAAACAGGCCGAACAGGTGCTGGCGGCCCATTCGAAGGAAGCCGCCTGAGCCCGGCATGAACAGGCCGCCCGCCGTCGCACGGATCGTGACGGCGGGCGGTGTCCGGCGCGGCGGCGCCCGAGTCTCTCGCGCAGCCGTGATTTGCGTTGATCCGCATGCCTCGGTTATCCCGGATGTCAAAACAACGGGAAGGAGACAGCCGTGCTGATCAAGAGCATCCGGCCCTGGGATCTCAGGGAAGCGGCGGCGACGCCGGAACACGTTTTCATGAACCGGCGACAGTTCATCGCCTCCGCCAGTGCGGCGGCCGCCATTGGCGCCATCGGCGGTCCGTTCGCTGCGGGCGAGGCGCGCGCCGAAACCGATCCGTCTTTCGGTCTCTATCCCGCCAAGCGCAACGAGGCCTACACGATCGAGCGCGAGATCACCCCCGAACTCATCAACGCGAGCTACAACAATTTCTACGAGTTCGGATCGCAAAAAAGCGTCGCCGCCGCGGCCCAGGCGCTGGAAATCCGGCCGTGGGACGTGAAGATCGACGGTGAGGTCGAGCAGGAGATGACGCTCGGCATCGACGAGTTGATCCGCAAGATGACACTGGAGGAGCGTCTCTACCGGCATCGCTGCGTGGAGGCGTGGTCGATGACGATCCCGTGGTCGGGTTTTGCCTTCAAGGATCTCGTGGCCCTGGCCCGGCCGCTGTCCAGCGCGAAATACGTCCAGATGCAAACCTTCCACGACCCGGACATGGCGCGCGGCCAGCGCGCGGCGTGGTATCCGTGGCCCTATACGGAAGGCCTGACGATGGCCGAGGCCACCAACGACCTGGCGTTCCTGGTCACCGGCGCCTACGGCAAGCCGGCCGCGAAGCAATTCGGTGCGCCGCTGCGCCTCGCGGTGCCGTGGAAATACGGCTTCAAGTCGATCAAGTCGATCGTGCGCTTCACGTTCACCTCGAAGCGGCCGGTCTCCTTCTGGGAGGAAACGGGGCCCCGTGAATACGGCTTCTGGGCCAACGTCAATCCCGAGGTGCCGCACCGGCGCTGGAGCCAGGCGACCGAACGCGTGCTGGGGACGAACGAGCGCATCCCGACCGTGCTCTACAATGGCTACGGCGAACAGGTCGCCGACCTCTACAAGGGGATGGAAGGACAGAACCTGTTCATGTGAACGGCAAGGCGTCAGGCGGACACCTGCCCGGCATCAGCGCACGAGATGACGGGCGGCCCTGTGCAAGAGAGCCGCGGAGAGGATGACCGAGGCAGTGGTGGACAATGCCGCGCCGTACATTCCAAGTCCCGGGATCAGGATCAGGTTCAGAACGATGTTTGCCAGAGCCGCCGTGCCGAGGATGCCGGCGCAGGTGCGTTCCTTTCCGACCATGGAGAGCAGGTACTCGACCGGGCCGACTGCCGCCCTGACCAGCAAACCGGCACTGAGGATGAACATCACGGGATAGGCGACCGTGAATGCCGTGCCGAACAGCCAAAGCAGGGGCCAGCCGAGGGTCAGGATGAGGCACACCGCCGCGAGCGTAGGCCAGAACGTCCATCTGACGGCTTCGTCGAGCACTTTTTTCAGTCCCTCGCGATCCCTGTTCCCGGAAAACTCCGCGAACCGGTGCGCGAACGCAACGCTGACCGCGTAGTAGATGAAGCTCGTGAGCAGCGTGGTCTTGAGCGCCGCGTAGTAAATCCCCGAGTCCGACGGTCCAACAAACGCGTTCAGGACGATGACGTCGGTGTGGGCGAGGACCAGATTGAAGCCTTCGACGAGCAGGATCGGCAGGGAGACGGCCATCCAGAGGGAGAAGTCGTAGCGCGGTTTTGCCGTTCCGGTCTGGCCGGAGAGGGGTTTCGACAGGCCGATCAGCTGGAAAAGGGCGGCGGTCCATGTGGCCGCGATGGTCGCGAGTACGGCCGTGGACGCATCCGCCGGAGCCCCCAGGGCGTAGGCGGCCGCGATCCCGGCCAGGAGCACCAGAGGGCGAATGACATAGTCCGGCAGGAGCGCCAGCCCCATCCACGAATTGGCCCGCGCAATTCCCTCGTTGAGGTCCATGAGCGCAAACATCGGAAGGCAGACGAGCGTGAGGTAGAGGGGGACGGCGTACATCTCGTCCACCACGCCGTCGGTCACGTGGACCACGAGTGCGCCCAGCAGGGCGATCAGCGTCGAGATCGCGAGCGTGGCACCACGGCTGCCACGCAATAATCCGCGGAGGTGTCCGGGCTGCCCGTCTCGCACATATTCCGTCACGAAACGCATGACGGATGTGTTGAGGCCGGCCGACGCGACCACGCCCAGTATGGTCAACCAGACCCAGCAATAGGCGTAGATGCCGTATTCCTCGACGCCCATCCATCGTGCGAGGACGAGTTGGCTGGTGTAGGCGAGGCCGGCGCTGGTGACCCGCACGGCGAACGCGAAGATCGCGTGGCGACCGGAAGCGGATTCCGAGTCGCGGTCCTGGATGCGGTCAAGTACGCCCTTGAGCATGCGTCGGCCCGACGACGCAGTATCGACGATGCTCATGGGGTCATCCTTAGCCGCGCGGACCCGCCATCAGGTTCCCCGATTGCCTGCGCCACTGATTGAGCGAGTTTTTCGTGGTCCTGTAGGCCGCTGCTGCTCCCTGCCGGCAAGCCTTCAGAGCGCTGATCGTGGCCGCGACGGAATCGAGGGCGATCCTTGGCTGTTGCGGCGACGTGGAGACCAGCACGTCGGCAACGCGAATCGTATCGCGCCATATGCTGCAAAGTTGATCGTTTTCAGGGACAGCCGAGTCGATCCTGGTGGTCCATTGCGTTTCAAAGAGCGTTTCGATGGTCTTCAGGTAAAGCAGCCGGCCTGGCGACAGGTTCGCATATGTCTCGTCATAGGTCGGCTTGAAGAGGAACGCCGCTTTTTCGGTTCCCACATAGATGCTCATGGCGACGGGGCGGCCGTCCAGACGCAGGGCCTCGATTCTCGTGAGCCCAAAGCGTTCGTTCGCCAGAACGTCACGCGCGAGGCTTTGCGTCTCGTCGTTCAGTTTCATGGCCGTGCCCGCCCGGCCTTTCCAGCCGGACGCTTCGAGAACGAGAAATTCGTCCATGGCCGCGCCGACATCCGCACCGACGTGGACGGTATGGGTAATGGTCCCCAGGCTTTCGAGCTTTCTCAACTTGCGGCGAAGCGACTGGCGTTTCTTTCCGGACAGTCTCTGGAGGTAGGCGTCGAAGTTCGCTGCCGAACCTGCATCGAGGCAGGGCCTCGCGATTTCGTCGAGAAGCACATGATGCAGTCCAAGTTCGTCGAGCCTTTTCCTGAAGGGCGGCCACGAAGGCCCGTCGAGGATGAACTCGTTGAAATAGACCGCGCCCATATATCTGTCCTTGCGCGCAATCCAATCCGCGAGATTCTCCATCACCGGTTCGACGTGGCTTTCATGCGCGACGGGCACCGCTGATGCGGAGAAGTGCGAGGTCAGTGCGGAGGTCACGTCGAAGGGAAACCGCATGTCTTGCTGGACGGGCAGGATGCCCACGATGTTGGCATCTTCATCGGCGGAGCCGTGGAAGACGGCCAGGTAGCCCTCTTCCCGGCTTGGCGCCTCAAGGTCCATGAAATGCTCCGCGAAAAGCGGCGCGAAGAACGGATTGGGCTCGGCGGCACTGCCATTGAGCCGCGGGAAATCCTTGCGCAAACGGCGTATTTCATCTGGCAGCAATGGTCTCGTCGAGTACACGTGGCGTCCGCAATCGTCCCGAGTTTCTCTTGAACCGTGCAGGCTCGCACAAACTTATTAAAATTTTGAAAGTGTCCGTCGCCGGCGGCTTTCCGGATCTGGGCCGGGCCAAAAAAAACCGGGTTCCCGTGAGGGAACCCGGTCGAAGTAATTTAACGCCTCTGTGAGGCGGCCAGCTGACCGGTGAGGGGGTGGTCAGCTGGAGCAACGGTAGCGTGCAAGGGGAGGGAGTGTCGCTACCGCCGCGACGTTCGCAGTGAACGTTCGTGTACTAATGTGGTCGAAAGGCACGGGTTGCACAACCGGCACGGGCGCATGGGAGCCATGCGCGTCATGCATAGCTTTTGAAAAGGTGAAAGCTTCTTTATTTTTCGGGCTCCCGGAGCACCTTCTGTCGTCCGTCAGTCGGTCAGAAAGACCATTCCTTGGCCTTTGACACGATGAAGTCCCGGAACACGGCGACCCGCTTGGAGGACCGCAGTTCCTCCGGATAAACGAAATAGGTGTCGTATTCCGGGGCCTCGACATCCGGCAGTATGCGCACGAGCCTCGAATCGTCGGCCACGATGTAGTCGGGCAGGGCGACGATACCAAGACCGTTCTGGGCCGCGCGCTTGAGGCCGTAGACGCTATTGACCATCAAAACGGGTTCGTGATGCTCGCCCTCCGGGCATCCCAGCGTTTCCAGCCAGTTGATTTCCTTGAGGTACGACATGGTGCGCGGGCCGAAGGTGAGAATCCGGTGGTCGGCGAGATCCTCCGGCGTCTGCGGCGTCCCGAAATTGCGCAGGTAGTCGGGCGATGCGTAGATGTGGTTGTGCACGGTGAACAGCTTGCGCTGGATCAGGTCGGGCTGGATCGGCTGGCGCAGGCGCAGGGCGACATCCGCCTCGCGCATGGACAGGTCGAGTTCTCTGTCGTCGATGACGAGATAGACCTTGATGTCGGGATAGAGGTCGATGAATTCCTTGATCCGCGGCGTCAGCCAGTTCGAGCCGAGTCCGACTGTGGTCGTGATCGTCAGTTCGCCGGAAGGCTTGTCCTTCGAATCCGTCAGGCGGGTCTGAGCCGTGGCAAGCTTGGTGAAGACGTCATGGGCGGTGCGGTAGAGCATCTCGCCCTGTTCCGTCAGGATCAGGCCGCGGGCATGGCGATGGAACAGCGGGACCTTCAGATCGGTCTCCAGAGAGCTGATCTGGCGGCTGACGGCGGACTGGCTCAGGCCGAGATCCGAACCGGCATGGGTGAAGCTCCCCGCCTCGGCGACGGAGTGAAAAATGCGCAGTTTGTCCCAGTCCATGAACCGCTCCGATTCCCTCACATTAAAGCGACGATGCGGTCATTTCCCTCCCCGGAAGTTTCTCCGCATCGCTGCCTGCCGCGACTATTCCGCCGCCTCGCTGTGCGCTTCCCGTTCGGCGAGGAAACGCTCGGCCTCGAGTGCCGCCATGCAGCCCATTCCGGCCGCCGTCACGGCCTGCCGGTAGATATCGTCCGTCACGTCGCCGGCCGCGAACACACCGGGAATGTTGGTGGCCGTGGAGTCCGGCGCGGTCACCAGGTATCCGCCGTGTTTCATCTCGAGCTTGTCCGCGAACAGCTCCGTCGCCGGCGCGTGTCCGATGGCGACGAATATGCCGTCGACGGCCAGATCCTCGGTCTCGCCGGTCTTGAGGTTCTCGAGCCGCGCGGCGGTGACGCCGGGCGGGTTGTCCGTGCCGATCACGTCGACAAGCCGCGTGTCCCACCTGACGTCGATCTTGTCGTGCGTCAGCAGCCGGTGCTGAAGGATCTTCTCCGCGCGCAGTTCGTCGCGCCGGTGTACGAGCGTCACCCGGCTCGCGAAATTGGTCAGGAACAGGGCCTCCTCGACGGCGGTGTTGCCGCCACCGATCACGGCGACATGTTTCTCGCGGTAGAAGAATCCGTCGCAGGTGGCGCAGGCGGAGACGCCGAACCCCTTGAACTTCTCCTCGCTCTCGATGCCCAGCCACTTGGCCTGCGCACCGGTGCAGATGATCAGCGAATCGCAGGTGTAGACCGTGCCCGAGTCGCCCTTGAGGCGGAAGGGACGCACGTCGAGGTCGACGTCCACCACCTGGTCCTGGACGAGCTTCGTGCCGACATGTTCGGCCTGGGCCTGCATCTGCTCCATGAGCCAGGGGCCCTGGATGACGTCGGCAAAGCCCGGATAGTTCTCCACGTCGGTCGTTATCGTCAGCTGTCCGCCGGGCTGTATGCCCTGGATCAGCGTCGGCTCGAGCATGGCGCGCGCGGCGTATATCGCGGCGGTGTACCCGGCCGGCCCCGAGCCGAGAATGATGACCTTGGAATGGGTTTCAGACATGAAAAAACGTCCGCTGCTAGTGTTGCCTCGAAACAATGCACCCGCGGAAGGGCCGGACCCTGCATATGGGGCTTTGGGATTGCCCGGACAATAGCCCGACTCGACCGCGGTCTGAACTGTTTTTTAGGAGGTTTTGCCCGGCTCGCTGGGTCAGATTATTCCACAAACGGGAAATAATCTTGCGCAATACGACCGTGTTGGTGCCTATAATGGCCTATTACGCAATCACTCGGCCGGGGGCTTTCCGTAATGGCGACCAGTTTCAAGCTTGACGACGTGGACTGGCTGATCCTGCGCGAACTTCAGAGCGACGGGCGGATGACCAACGTGGAACTGGCCCGCCGCGCCGGTATTTCCGCACCGCCCTGCCTGCGCAGGGTGAGGGCGCTGGAGGAGGCCGGGATCATTCGCGGCTACCGGGCCGTGCTGGACGAAAAGCTCCTGCGCTACGATGTGACCGCCTTTGCCATGGTGGGGCTGCACAGCCAGGCGGAGGCCGACCTGATCGCCTTCGAGGAGTGCGCGCGCCAGTGGCCGGTGGTCCGCGAATGCTACATGCTGAGCGGCGAAATCGACTTCATCCTGAAATGCATCGCGCCGGACCTGGCGGCCTTCCAGAAGTTCGTCATCGAGGACCTGACGGCGGCGGAGAATGTCGACAGCGTCAAGACGTCGCTGACCATCCGGAACTCGAAATACGATCCCGGCGTGCCGTTCGACGCGAAGTGAGCGCGGCGAACTACCTCACCACAAAAACCGAAAGTTTCGAGTGCGAGGCGAGATAGCCCGCATGCGAGGCGAACACGTAATCCGCCAGTCCCGGGACGTGCGAGGCCATGACGATCAGGTCCGCTTCGATCTGGTCGGCCGCCTTGCGCAAGGTGGCGTCGAGGTCGACGGCGGGGTCGTGGGAGGTCATGGCCAGCGCATTGAACTTGCAGCCGAACCTTCCGGAAAGCTCGTTGGCGAAGGCCTTGAGCTTGCCGGCGAATTCCTCGGGGTTGTGTGCTGCGGCGCCCGGCGTCACGTCCGTGACTCCGACCAGATGCAGGCCGGCTCCGTAGTGTTTCGCAAGATCGGCACCCGTCGCCAGCGCCTTTTCAAGCGTTTCCCTGTGGGCAAGGTCGACCGGGATCATGATATTCGTATACATGCCGTGTCCTCCTCCTTCTCCTTCTCTTTCTCGTTACGTGAAACTGCCTACGTCAGACCGTCGTGGAAAACGATGATCCATGTCAACCGCGGCACCTGTCCGCATCACGTCCCGACAAAGGCGATCGCCTCGATCTCGACGAGCATTCTGGGATCGCTCAGGCGCGTCTCGACCGTGGTGCGGGCGGGCGGGTCGACGGGAAAGACCTTCGCGAACTCCTCGTTCATGATCTGGAAGTCGTCGATGTCCTTGAGATAGACGTTGCACTTGAGGACATCGTCGAGCGTGGCGCCGGCTTCCTCGAGAACGGCGCGCACGTTCTTCAGCGTCTGGATGGTCTGTGCGCGGACGTCGCCGACGGCGGCGATTTCACCGGTTTCGTCCCAGCCGACCTGGCCGGCGGTGTAGACCATGCCGCCGCCCGTGGCGCCGGGTGAATAGGGAAAGGTCGGGCGCGGCTGGAAATCGAGCGACGCGGGACGGACGGTTTTTCTCGGCATGGCGGTAGGGCCTCCTCTGACGTTTCAGGGGAGGATGCCACAAAGCCGAAGGGGTTGGTAATCGCGTCAGCCGAAGCTGACTTCGAGAATCTCGTAGCTCTTCCCGCCGCCGGGCGTGGAAACCTCGACGCTGTCGCCGGCCGTCTTGCCGATCAGGGCGCGGGCGATCGGCGAGGTGATGGAGATGCGGCCGGACTTCACGTCCGCTTCCATCTCGCCGACGATCTGGTAGCTGGACTCCTCGTCGGTGTCCTCGTCCACGAGCTTGACCGTGGCGCCGAAGACGACGGTATCGCCGGACAGTTTCGAAACATCGATCACTTCCGCGCGGCTGAGCTTGTCCTCGAGATCGGCGACGCGGGCCTCCGTCAGGCCCTGCTGTTCCTTCGCGGCGTGATACTCCGCATTCTCGGAGAGGTCGCCGTGCGCGCGCGCTTCGGCGATCGCCTTGATGATGCGCGGGCGTTCAACCGACTTGAGGTGCTTGATTTCTGCTTCGAGGGACGCGTGTCCCGCTGCCGTCATAGGAAATTTTTCCATGGCGATCGTCTGATGCTCTCAATTGTCCTTTGCGCCGAAAATCATCGCCGCATTGTTTCCGTTTCGCATTTTCGAGAAATACCCGGAACGTCAACTATGGCCCACGTTTGCGGGCAACCGCAACCGTCAACTTCCGAAGTCAATTCAATTCGCGAACATATGATTGAAGCGGCGCCACCGTCAATTCCCCTTTTCGGAATGCGGCAATTGCACGCGTCGCGGCACCTGCCCCGGCAATGGTCGTGTAATAGGGGATACGGTCGAGAAGCGCCGCGCGGCGCAGCGACCGGCTGTCGGACAGGGCCTGGGCGCCTTCGGTGGTGTTGATGACGAGCTGGACATCGCCGTTCTTGATCGCGTCGACGATGTGCGGGCGGCCCTCGAGCACCTTGTTCACCTTCGTGCACTCGATGCCGTTCTCCTTCAGGAAACGCTGGGTGCCGCTGGTGGCCATGATGCGGAAGCCCTGCTCGATCAGGGTGGCGACGATCTCGAGGATGCGCGGCTTGTCGTGATCGCGCACCGAGACGAAGGCGCAGCCTTCCACGGGCACGACGGTGTTGCTGCCGAGCTGGCTCTTGGCGAAGGCGATGGCGTATTCGCGGTCAAGCCCCATGACCTCGCCCGTCGAGCGCATTTCCGGCCCGAGGATCGTGTCGACGCCGGGGAAGCGGGCGAACGGGAAGACCGCCTCCTTCACGGCGACATGACGCAGTTCCGGTTTTTTCAGACCGAAACCGGCGAGGGGTTCGCCGGCCATGACGCGTGCGGCGATCTTGGCGATCGGCTTGCCGATGACCTTGGCGACGAAGGGAACCGTACGGCTGGCGCGCGGGTTGACCTCGAGCACGTAGATCGTGCCGTCCTTGATGGCGTACTGGACGTTCATGAGGCCGACCACGTTGAGGGCGAGCGCGAGCGCCCGGGTCTGTTCCTCGATGCGCTCGAGGATCTCGCCCTCCAGCGAATGGGGCGGCAACGAACAGGCGCTGTCGCCGGAATGCACGCCGGCCTCCTCGATGTGTTCCATGATGCCGCACACGAAGACGTCCTTGCCGTCGCAGAGCGCGTCGACATCGACTTCCGTCGCGTCGCGCAGGTAGCTGTCGATCAGGACCGGGCTTGAGCCGGACACCACGACCGCCTCGGAGATGTAGCGTTCGAGCTGGGCGGTGTCGTGGACGATCTCCATCGCCCGGCCGCCGAGCACGTAGGACGGGCGGATGACGACCGGATAGCCGATCTCCTCGGCGATCCGGCGGGCTTGGTCGGCGCTCGTGGCGATGCCGTTTTCCGGCTGGGTGAGGGCGAGACGCTGCAGCAGGTCCTTGAAGCGGTCCCGGTCTTCGGCGAGGTCGATGGCGTCGGGCGAGGTGCCGAGGATGGGAATGCCGGCGTCCTCGAGCGCCTTGGCGAGCTTGAGCGGCGTCTGGCCGCCGAACTGCACGATGACGCCGAGCAACTCGCCGGAGGTCTTCTCGCGGGCGATGAGTTCCAGCACGTCCTCTTCGGTGAGCGGTTCGAAATAGAGGCGGTCGGAAGTGTCGTAGTCGGTCGAGACCGTTTCCGGATTGCAGTTGACCATGATGCTCTCGAAACCCGCGTCGGCGAGGGAGAAGGCGGCATGGCAGCAGCAGTAGTCGAATTCGATGCCCTGGCCGATGCGGTTGGGGCCGCCGCCGAGGATGATCGCCTTGCGCCGGTCGGAAACGAAGGATTCGTCGCCGTCCTCGCCCGTCAGCCCGGTTTCGTAGGTGGAGTACATGTAGGCGGTCGGCGAGGCGAACTCCGCCGCGCAGGTATCGATGCGCTTGTAGACCGGGCGTACGCCGAGGCCGGCGCGGGCGCCGGCGACATCGCCGGGCGCGATGCCGGCAAGTTCCGCAAGACGCTCGTCGGAAAAGCCTGCGGCCTTGAGCATGCGGAGGTTCTCCGCGTCCTGCGGAATGCCGTGGGCCTTCACGCGCTCTTCCAGGGCGACGATCTCGGCGATCTGCTCGATGAACCAGGGGTCGATGCGGCAGGCGGTGTGCACCTCATCGGGGGTGAAGCCCAGCCTCAGGGCCTGGGCCACCTTGAGGAGCCGGTCCGGCATGGGGGTCGCGAGGGCGGCGCGAATGGCGTTCTTGTCGTCGTCGAGGCCGAGGCCCTCGATCTCGATGTCGTTGAGGCCGGTCAGGCCCGTCTCCATCGACCGCAGGCCTTTCTGCAGGGATTCCTTGAAGGTGCGTCCGATGGACATGGCCTCGCCGACCGACTTCATGGCGGTGGTCAGCAGCGGCTCCGCGCCGGGAAACTTTTCGAAGGCGAAGCGCGGGATCTTCGTCACGACGTAGTCGATCGTCGGTTCGAAGGAGGCAGGTGTCAGGCCGCGGGTGATGTCGTTGTCGAGTTCGTCCAGCGTGTAGCCCACCGCCAGGCGCGCGGCGACCTTGGCGATGGGAAAACCGGTCGCCTTGGACGCGAGCGCGGAGGACCGGGACACACGCGGGTTCATCTCGATGACGACGAGGCGGCCGTCCGCAGGATTGACCGCGAACTGTACGTTGGATCCGCCAGTCTCGACACCGATCTCGCGCAGGACCGCGATCGAGGCGTCGCGCATGACCTGGTATTCCTTGTCGGTCAGCGTCAGGGCGGGTGCGACGGTGATGGAATCGCCGGTGTGCACGCCCATGGGGTCGACGTTCTCGATGGAGCAGACGATGATGCAGTTGTCGTCGCGGTCGCGCACGACCTCCATCTCGTATTCCTTCCAGCCGAGCACGGATTCCTCGACGAGGACCTCGGTGGTGGGCGAGGCGTCGAGGCCGCTTTCGATGATGTCGAAATACTCCTGGCGGTTGTAGGCGATGCCGCCGCCCGTGCCGCCGAGGGTGAAGGACGGGCGAATGATGGCCGGCAGTCCGATGGCCTCGAGCGCCTCTTCCGCCTCGCCCATGGAATGGGCCAGGCGCGACCGCGGGGTCTCCAGGCCAATGCGGGCCATGGCTTCGCGGAACAGTTCCCGGTCCTCGGCCATGTCGATGGCCTCGGCGGTGGCACCGATCATCTCCACGCCGAACTTTTCCAGGACCCCGTCGCGGCGCAGCGACAGCGCGGTATTGAGCGCTGTCTGGCCGCCCATGGTCGGCAGGACCGCGTCCGGGCGCTCGCGCTCGACGATGCGGGCGACGACCTCGGGCGTGATCGGCTCGATATAGGTGGCGTCCGCGAGGTCTGGATCGGTCATGATCGTGGCCGGGTTGGAGTTCACCAGGATGATCCGGTATCCCTCCTCCTTCAGCGCCTTGCAGGCCTGGGTGCCGGAGTAGTCGAACTCGCAGGCCTGGCCGATGACGATGGGGCCGGCGCCGATGATGAGAATGCTTTTGATGTCTGTACGTTTTGGCATAAGGGTCGGTCGGTCAGATGATCCACGGGGCGGTGCGGCCCCCGGATTGTTGTGCCATAATCGGTTCGCGGGACATGATGGCCTGCGTTCCTATAGAGGGTAATGGCTCGGGGTTGAAGAGGCCGGAATGGCGCGTTTTCGTTTTCCAATGGGTCGGCGGCGGGTCGGACGGAGGGGCCGTTTCAAGATCTGGCCGCTGCTGATCTTCGCCGTATTCGGCATCTACTACTATTTCAGCAACCAGGAAACGGTTCCGGTCACCGGGCGCAGCCAGATGGTGACCATGGACCGGCAGCAGGAGATGCAGCTCGGGCTTGCGTCCTACAAGCAGGTCCTGCGGCAGGCCCAGGTGGTGCAGAGCGGCGACGTCGTCGACGCGATCCGGGAGATCGGACGGCGCATCGCCCGGGCCACGGGAAAGGACGATCCCGGGTTCGAGTGGGAATTCAACGTCATCCGGTCCGACCAGGCCAACGCGTTCGCGCTGCCCGGCGGCAAGGTCGCCTTCTATACGGGAATCCTGCCGATCGCCAAGAACGTCGACGGCATCGCCGTCATCATGGGGCACGAGATCGCCCATGCCATCGCGCGCCACGGCGCGGAGCGGATGGCCCAGCAGCAGCTCCTGCAATGGGGACAGCTCGCCGTCGGCATGGCCGCGGGAGATCTCGACCGCGGAACCCAGCAGACGATCATGGGTGCCTTCGGCCTTGGTGCCCAGTACGGGGCGCTGCTGCCGTTCTCGCGCAAGCACGAATCGGAGGCCGACTACATCGGCCTGCTCTACATGGCCCGGGCCTGTTTCGACCCGCGCGAGGCGCCGAAACTCTGGCAGCGCATGGCGGAGGCGTCGGCCAAGGGCGGCAAGAGCCCGGCAGAGTTCATGTCCACGCACCCGAGTCCCGAAACGCGCATACGCCAGTTCGAGGAATGGATGCCGGAAGCCCTCGAAATACGGAAAAAACACTGCGGCAAGTGACGGCATGGCGCCGTTCACCGCGGCTGCTCCATGAGATCGGCGAAACGGCGGAACAGGTAGTGGCTGTCGCGCGGGCCGGGTGAGGCTTCCGGGTGGTACTGCACGGAAAAGACCGGCTTGCCGTCCACGGCGAGGCCGCAATTGGACCCGTCGAAGAGCGAAACGTGGGTTTCGGTGATGCCGGCGGGCAGGGAGCCGGAGTCGACCGCGAACCCGTGGTTCATGGATGTGATCTCGACCTTGCCCGTCGTGTGGTCCTTGACCGGGTGGTTGGCTCCGTGATGGCCCTGGTGCATCTTGACGGTGTTGGCGCCGAGCGCGAGGGCGAGCATCTGGTGGCCGAGGCAGATACCGAAGAGCGGCTTGCCGCTGTCGACCAGCTTGCGGATCTCCGGTACCGCGTATTCGCCGGTGGCGGCCGGGTCGCCCGGGCCGTTGGACAGGAAGACGCCGTCGGGATCGAGGGCGAGCACGTCGTCCGCGGTTGCCGTCGCCGGCAGAACAGTCGTCCTGCAGCCGACATCCGCCAGGCATCTCAGGATATTGCGCTTCAGGCCGTAGTCGAGCGCGACGACATGGAACTTCGGTTCGTCGAGCCGGCCGAAGCCCTCGTCCCACTTCCACCCGGTCTGGTCCCAGACATAACGCTGGGTGCAGCTCACTTCGCGCGCGAGGTCCATTCCGACGAGGCCGGGCCAGGCCGCGGCCTCTGCCTTCAGAGCCTCGATGTCGAAATCGCCGTCCGCGCTGTGGGCGATCACGGCGTTTGTGACGCCGCCCTCGCGGATGCGCGCGGTCAGTGCACGGGTGTCGACGCCGCCTATGGCGACGATGCCGCGCGAGGCGAGCCAGCTGTCGAGGCCGCGCGCTGCACGGTAGTTGGACGGATCGGTGACCCGGGCGCGCAGGACCGCGCCCCGGACGCCGGACTCCGACGCCAGGTTGGAGGTCTCTATGTCGTCGTCGTTGACGCCGACATTGCCGATATGGGGAAAGGTGAAGGTGATGATCTGCCCGGCATAGGAGGGATCGGTCAGGATCTCCTGGTATCCGGTCATGGCCGTGTTGAAGCAGACCTCGCCGACCGCATGCCCCTCGGCGCCCAGGCCGCGGCCCTCGATGACCGTACCGTCGGCCAGCACCAGGAGGCCTGTGGTCCGTGTCGCCGCCCAAGGTGCGGGCGCGACGACTCCCCCCGAACCGGCGTGGCCTGGTTCGGACCGGTTGTCCATGTCTGCCATTGTGAGTGCTCCGTGAGCGTCGATCCGCAGGAATTTTGCGGCGGAAAACGGGCCGCAGGGGCGCCCGCAGCCAAATTGCGCGGGACAATAGTGAAATCGGCGAAAGCCGTCAACATGCCGCAAGAATATTTTTAGTCGATATATTTCAATCAGTTAGACAAGGAGAGGCGGATTGCGCTGCAACCGGCAAACGCGGTATTGTTGCCGCTTCGCCAATCAGGACCGAAAGACCAATGAGCGACCGAATTCGTGACCGTATCGGCACAGCCCTCAAGGAGTCCGTCAAGGCACAGGACAGGACGCGCATGTCGACGCTGCGTCTGATCAATGCCGCCATCAAGGACCGCGACATTGCCGCGCGCACGGACACCAACCGCGACGGGGTGTCGGACGACGAGGTGCTCGAGATCCTGTCGAAGATGGTCAAGCAGCGGCGTGAATCCGTGCAGACCTACGAGGAGGCGGGCCGGGTCGAACTCGCCGACGGCGAGCGCCGCGAAATCGAGATCATCCAGGAATTCATGCCCAGGCAGATGTCCGACGAGGAAGTGGCGCAGGCCTGTGCCGACGTCATCGAGGACATCGGCGCGTCCGGCCTCAAGGACATGGGCAAGACCATGGGTGCGCTCAAGAGCCGTTTCGCCGGGCAGATGGACTTCGGCAAGGCGAGCGCCAAGGTCAAGGACCTGCTCGGGTAAGCCGCGGGAAAACGGAAAAAGCGTGTTGATTTCGCGGCATTGCGAGTCGCGTTGCCGCAGCCTGATTCGGTATACTCTTCGGTCTTGAGCGAATCAGCGGTCCGACATGAACTTCTCGCAGTCCTTCCTCGACGAAATCCGTGCCCGGCTGCCGGTGTCCGAGGTGGTGGCGCGCAGCGTCAAGCTGACCAAACGCGGCCGCGAATTCGTCGGACTGAGCCCGTTCAACCCGGAAAAGACGCCGTCCTTCACGGTCAACGACCAGAAGGGCTTCTATCATTGTTTCTCGTCTGGCAAGCACGGCGACATCTTCCGTTTCGTGATGGAGGTCGAGGGCCTCGGCTTTCCCGAGGCGGTGGAACGGCTGGCGGGGGAGGCGGGCGTGCCCATGCCGGTGCCCTCGGAGCGCGACGTGGCGCGCGAGCGCGTGCGCACCGAACTCACCGACGTCATGGAACATGCGGCCCGGTTCTTCGAGGACCGGCTCCAGCATGCCTCGGGGGCGGCGGCGCGCGGCTACCTGTCCGACCGGGGCCTCGAGGTGCGGACCCAGCAGGCGTTCCGCCTCGGTTACGCGCCGGGCGACCGCAGCGCGCTGAAGACGCATCTGGCCGGCCTCGGCGTGTCGCAGGCCCAGATGATAGAAGCCGGCCTTCTCATCGCGGGCGACGACATCCCCGTGTCCTACGACCGCTTCCGCGACCGGGTGATCTTTCCGATCACCAGTTCGGCGGGCAAGGTCATCGCGTTCGGCGGGCGGGCTTTGTCGCCGGACGTGCCGGCGAAGTACCTCAACTCTCCGGAAACGCCGCTCTTCCACAAGGGCTCGGTCCTCTACAACTACGCAGGCGCCCGCAAGCCGGCCTATGACGCCGGCACCATGGTCGTCGCGGAAGGCTACATGGACGTGATCGCGCTGAGCGCGGCAGGGTTCACCCATGCGGTGGCGCCGCTCGGCACCGCCCTGACGCCGGACCAGCTGCGCCTGCTCTGGCGGGTGGTGCCCGAGCCGATCCTTTGCTTCGACGGCGACAGGGCCGGTCTCAAGGCGGCCTACCGTGCGGCGGACACGGTGCTGCCCCTGCTCAAGCCCGGCTATTCGGTCCGGTTCGCGCTCCTGCCGGAAGGCGAGGACCCCGACGACCTGATCCGGCGCGGCGGGCGTGACGCCATGGAGGAGGTGCTGGGGGCGGCCAAGCCCCTGGCCGACATGATCTGGGCGCGCGAGGTCGAGACCGGCCAGTGGGACACGCCGGAACGGCGCGCGCTGCTCGAGGCCCGGTTCGACGAACTGACCGGCCAGATCGAGGACGAGAAGATCCGACGGCATTACACCAGCCACCTGCGCGACCGGTTGCGACGGCACTGGGGCCGGGATGCCGGCGGCTGGCAGGGCGGCGGACGGGGCGCCCCGCGCCGGGCCCAGGCACCGCGCGGCGCGCAGGGCCGGAAACCCGGATATGGCGGCCGTTTCCCGGCTTCCGCGCCGGCCAGCGAGTCTCTCAAGTCGAGCGGCCTTGTGCGGTCGACGCTGCCTAAAGACAGCCAGCGCGAGCGCATCCTGCTGCTCGGCGTGATCAACCATCCGGTCCTGCTCGACCTCTACGCAGAGGAGTTTGCCGAGGTCGAGTTCGCGTCCGGCGAACTTGACAGGCTAAGGGCAGAAATTCTAGATATCGCGGCCCATTGTGTGCCCCTTGACAGGAACACCCTTCAGCGCCAGTTGGAGGACAACGATTTGCTCGGACTTGTGGATCGGCTGACGAGGGCGTGCGCGCAGGGCAGCGACTGGTTCATCGAGGCCGAGGTGGCAGACAAGGATGCCGAAACCGGCTGGCTGCATACACTGGCGCTGCACCGCAAGTCGCTGACCTTGCAGAAGGAACTGAAAGCAGCGGAACTGGCATTCGGCCAGGACAGCAGCGACGAGAATTTTGAAAGGCTGAAGGACATTCTGGATCAGGTCGCGGGTTCGGAAGGTACGGAGGCTATCGTAGAGGGGTTCGGAGAATCGAGGCGGGGCCATGGATGAGTTCGCTGCCGGACCGGCCATGGTTAATCCGTGTTTAAGAGACTTCGCCTAAACAGGTTGTGAATTCAGACGTCCGTGCCGGGCGTGTTCGTGCGGGGGCGCCGCGCATCACGGCAGGACCAACAGATCAGCGCCGGGCCGCGACGGGCCGGAGAGCTGCGGTGGAGAAATGGTGTATGGCAACCAAGACCGCTGAAAAGCAGAATACGCAGGACACGCCGGCCGAAAACCAGGATGGACCGCTCCTGGACATGTCGGACCAGGCCGTCAAACGGATGATCAAGCTCGCGAAGCAGCGCGGCTATGTCACCTACGACGAACTGAACGAGGTTCTGCCGTCCGAGGAGGTGTCCTCGGAACAGATCGAGGACACCATGTCGATGCTCTCCGAAATGGGGATCAACGTGGTCGAGAACGAAGACGCCGAGGAAATGCCCGAAGCCGACGGGCAGGCGACCACCCAGCTTCCGGCGAAAACGGAAAAACCCGCATCCGAGTCGGTCGAACGCACCGACGATCCCGTGCGCATGTATCTGCGCGAAATGGGAAGCGTCGAGCTTCTGTCCCGCGAGGGCGAAATCGCCATCGCCAAGCGCATCGAGGCCGGCCGCGAGGCCATGATCGCCGGTCTGTGCGAAAGCCCGCTGACCTTCCAGGCCATCATCATCTGGCGCGACGAGCTCAACGAAGGCCGGATCCTGCTGCGCGACATCATCGACCTCGACGCCACCTATGCCGGGCCGGACGCCAAGGCCGTACCGTCGTCCGACGATGACGACGACAGCGACGAGGAAAAGGCCGAGGACACCGAGAACAAGGAAGGCGAGGACGGCGAAAGCGAGGACGACGACGAGGACGACGCGGAAAACAACATGTCGCTCGCGGCCATGGAGGCGGAACTCAAGCCCCAGGTGGTCGAGACCTTCGACAACATCGCGTCGGAATACAAGAAGCTTCGCCGGCTCCAGGACCAGCTCGTCGAGAACAAGCTCAAGAACAAGTCGCTGTCTCCGAGCCAGGAGCGCCGCTACAAGAAGCTGCGCAACGACATCGTCGAGGACGTGAAGAGCCTGTCGCTCAACAACAACCGTATCGAGGCGCTCGTCGAGCAGCTCTACGACATCAACAAGCGTCTGCTCGGGTTCGAAGGCCGGCTCATGCGCATGGCCGAATCCTATGGCGTGGCGCGCGACGACTTCCTCAAGCAGTACCAGGGCAACGAGCTCGACCCCAACTGGCTGCGCCGAGTCGGCCGTCTGGCCGGCAAGGGCTGGAAGGAGTTCACCGGCAACGAGCGCGCGGACGTGAAGTCGATCCGCTCGGAGATCCATTCGCTCGCCAGCGAGACCGGCCTCGAAATCACCGAGTTCCGCCGCATCGTGCACATGGTGCAGAAGGGTGAGCGCGAGGCGCGCCAGGCCAAGAAGGAAATGGTCGAGGCGAACCTGCGCCTGGTGATCTCGATCGCCAAGAAATACACCAACCGCGGCCTGCAGTTCCTCGACCTGATCCAGGAAGGCAATATCGGCCTGATGAAGGCGGTGGACAAGTTCGAGTACCGCCGCGGCTACAAGTTCTCCACCTATGCCACGTGGTGGATCCGCCAGGCGATCACGCGCTCGATCGCCGACCAGGCGCGGACCATCCGCATCCCCGTGCACATGATCGAGACGATCAACAAGCTGGTGCGCACGTCGCGCCAGATGCTGCACGAGATCGGCCGCGAGCCGACCCCGGAAGAGCTGGCGGAAAAGCTCGCCATGCCGCTGGAAAAGGTGCGCAAGGTCCTGAAGATCGCCAAGGAGCCGATCAGCCTCGAGACGCCGATCGGCGACGAGGAAGACAGCCACCTGGGCGACTTCATCGAGGACAAGAACGCGGTGCTGCCGATCGACGCGGCGATCCAGTCGAACCTGCGCGAGACGACGACCCGGGTCCTCGCCTCGCTCACCCCGCGCGAGGAACGCGTATTGCGCATGCGCTTCGGGATCGGCATGAACACGGACCACACGCTCGAGGAAGTCGGCCAGCAGTTCTCGGTGACCCGCGAACGCATCCGGCAGATCGAGGCCAAGGCGCTGCGGAAACTCAAGCATCCGAGCCGCTCACGCAAGCTCAGGAGCTTCCTCGACAACTGACGTTACCGGCTGCGGCCGGATCCTCTCGAGGCTCCGACCGCTGTCTCGCCGGCACGGCTTGTGAGCGTCACGACGACGCGGTGGCCAGCTTGCGCGACATTCTCCTCGTCAACGCGACCCGACGGACGAAAGCGATCACGAAAATCGCCGTCAGGATGAGGATGATCGTCGGCGCGGGGGCGCTGTCGAGGAAGAAGCTGAGGTACGTCCCGGCCAGCATGGACGCCATGCACACCGCGACCGCGACCGCGAGCATCCTGCCGAAACTCTGCACGACCAGGAACGCGATCGCGCCGGGGGCGATCAGAAGGCCGATGGCGAGGATCAGCCCGGCCGCGGACAGCGTGGCAACGATCGTCAGAGAGAGCGCGGCCAGCAGGCCGTAATGCAGCCAGACGACCGGGAGGCCCGAGGCCTGGGCCTGGGCCGGATCGAAGCTGTGGAGCAGCAGGTCCTTCCATTTCATCAGGATGGCGGCCGAAACGCCGAGCGAGATCAGCCCGGATGTCCACAACTCGTGCGGCTCGACGCCCAGGATGTTGCCGAACAGGACGTGGTCGAGATGGACGTTCGTCTTCACCGATACGTAGAGGACGATGCCGACGCCGAACATGCCCGAGAACACCACGCCCATGACCGTGTCCTGCTTGACGCGGCTGTTGTGCGCGAGATAGCCGGTCAGGACGGCGCAGCTCATCCCGGCGGCGAATGCGCCGAGGATCAGCGGGAAGCCGAAAATGTACGCCAGTACGATGCCCGGAAGCACCGCATGGCTGACCGCGTCTCCCATCAGAGCCCAGCCCTTGAGCACCAGGTAACAGGACAGGAGCGCGGTGGGCACCGCGACGAGCAGGCAGATGAAGAACGCGTTCTGCATGAAGCCGAACCGGAAGGGCATGGTCAGTGTCTCGAGATCGATCATGCGCCTTGTCCCGGCGTGTTTCGCGCAAGCGCCGCGCTTCCCTGCCGAAGGGCCTGCCTGGCCTTGCGCCGCGCGGCGAGCAGTCCGTGTTTCGGCGCGAAGACGAAGGCGACGAGGAAAATGACCGTCTGGAACGTGACGATGATCCCTCCCGTCGCGCCGTCCAGAAAGTAACTGGCATAGGCGCCTGCGAAACTCGTGGTGGCGCCGATGGCGACCGACGTCAGAATCAGGCGCGGGAACCGGTCGCAGAGCAGGTAGGCCGTGGCCCCCGGGGTCACGACCATCGCGATGACGAGAAAGGCGCCGACAGTCTGCATCGCCGCGACGACGGACGCGGACAGCAGCGTGAAGAAGACGACCTTCAGCACGCCGGGCCTCAAACCGATGGAACGGGCATGGTTTTCGTCGAAGAAGGTGACCATCAGGTCCTTCCACTTCATCGTCAGCACCGCCAGCGACACGACACCGATGACGATCAGCTGCAGGGTGTCCTCCGGCGTGATCGCCAGGATGTTGCCCATGATGATCGTCTGCACGTCGACCGCGACCGGGTTGACGGAAATGATGAACAGGCCGAGCCCGAAGAACGACGTGAAGATGAGGCCGATGATCGTATCGACCTTGAGGCCCGAGCGTTCCGACAGGAAGAGCATCGTCGCGGCCGCCAGCCCGCCTGCGATGAAGGCGCCGAGCGCGAACGGCAGGCCGAGAATGTAGGCGCCGGCGACACCCGGCACGACCGAATGGGACAGGGCATCCCCGATGAGGGACCAGCCCTTGAGCATGAGGTAGGCGGACAGAAAGGCGCACACGCCGCCGACGAGCGCGGAGACCCAGATCGCGTTGACCATGTAGCTGTAGCCGAACGGCTCGAGGAGGTAGGCGAACATCAGTGGTCTTCGCGGTGCACGGTCTTCTCGCCATACTGGACGAAGGGCCGTTCGTCGTCGGTGAGAATGGTGACCTGGCGGGTGTCGCCGTCGTCATGCAGCGCGTCGCCGCCGAGCGTGAAATGGCGCAGCACGCCGCCGAAGGCGCGTTCCAGGTTCTTGCGGGTGAAGGTCTTTTCGGTGGTTCCGTAGTTCAGCACGGTGCCCTTCACCAGGATCGTCCTGTCGCAGAACGCGGGAACGGTACCGAGATTGTGGGTCGACACGAGCATGACCCGTCCCTCGTCCCGCAATTCCCGCAACAGGGCGACAATCTGGTCTTCCGTCTTCACGTCGACTCCCGTGAAGGGTTCGTCCAGAAGGATGACCTTGCCGTCCTGGGCGAGCGCCCGGGCGAGAAACACGCGCTTGCGCTGTCCGCCGGAAAGCTCCCCGATCTGGCGATGGCGGAAGTCCTGCATGTTGACCCGTGCAAGCGCCTCGTCGACGGCCTCGCGATCGGCCGCCGACGGGCGGCGCAGGAACCCCATGTGGCCGTAGCGGCCCATCATCACGACGTCCTCGACGAGGACCGGAAACGCCCAGTCGACTTCCTCGGACTGGGGCACGTATGCGACGAGGTTTTCCCGCAAGGCCTGCTTGACGGTCCGCCCGAGAATCCGGATCTCCCCCCTGGCGGTGGGGACGAAGCCCATGATCGCCTTGAAGAGCGTCGACTTGCCCGCGCCGTTGACGCCGACCAGCGCGGTCACCGTGCCGCGCGGGATCTCGAAACTGGCGTCCCACAACGCGGTGTGGCCGTTGCGGTAGGTCACCGTGACGTCCCTGGCGACGATCCCTTCCTCCTGAGTCCCCGCTGCGGCCACGGGCCCCGGCAGACCCGGTCGGTCGGGAACGGATGTCGCGTTTTCGGGGGGTGCGTTTCGGGGCAGGGGATCTGCCATGACCTTGTTACCTCGAGCAAGAGTTCGGTGGTCGTCGTGTGCCGTCAGTTGGTTCCCGCGCTCAGGCCGCTGGCGACGGTTTCCGACGTTACCCGCAAGAGATCGAGGTAGGTCGGCACCGGTCCGTCCGGCTCGCTGAGCGAGTCCACGTAGAGCACGCCGCCATATCTGGCGCCGGTCTCCCTCGCGACCTGTTCGGCCGGTGCCGTGTTGACCGTGCTTTCGCAAAATACGACGGGGATCGAATGTTTCCTCACCCCGTCGATCACGCTGCGCACCTGTTGCGGGGTTCCGACCTGATCGGCGTTCATCGGCCACAGATAGAGTTCCTTCATGCCGAAGTCACGGGCCAGATAGCTGAACGCACCCTCGCAGGTCACCAGCCAGCGCTCGCTTTCGGGAACCTGTGCGATCCGCGCGCGCAGGGGTTCTAGGGTCGCCCGGAGCTTTTCCTTGTAGGCGGCGCCATTGCGGGCATAGACGGCAGCGTTTTCCGGGTCGTGAGTGGAGAAGGCCCTGACAATATTGTCTATGTATATCAGCGCATTATCGAGGCCCATCCAGGCATGCGGATTGGGTTTTCCCTCATAGGCGCCCGACGCGATGGGGATCGGGCTGATCCCCTCGGTGAGAGTGACCGAGGGCGTGTCTCCGAGGTTCCTGAGAAACTGTTCGAACCACAGTTCGAGGTTCATGCCGTTCCAGAGGATCAGGTCCGCGTCGCTTGCGCGCACGATGTCCCGCGGCGTGGGTTGGTAACCGTGGATCTCGGCGCCCGGTTTGGTGACCGACACGACCTCGGCCGCGTCGCCGGCGACATTTGCCGCCATGTCGGCCAGCACGGTAAAGGTCGTGACCACCTTCATCTTCTTTTCGGCGGCCACGGCGGGCGCGGCCACACCGGCAATGATGGCGACAAACGCGAGAAACCGAATAGCGGACAGAAACATGGGGGAACCTCCGGACCTGATCTGACCATCCTCGGTTCATTTTATTGCAAGTCGTTCGCAAGAATTCAAGTGGAATGCGAATAATTCGCAATTGAAAGTCGACAGACGCAACCGACCATCCGGATGTCGGCCTCCCGGACAGGCATCCGGGAGGCCGCCGTCGCTGTGCGTGTCCTGGGGCCGGTCAGGGGTCCGGTTCAGCGGATCTCCCAGGTGATGCTGACCTCGGCCGAAAGGGATTGCTCACCGCGGGCGACCGGTACGGCGTCGGCGGCTTCCATCTTCATGGCCCTGATATGGGGCACCGGCCGCGGCATGTTTCCGCCCGATTCCGCAATGGCGACCACGGGACCGAGTTCAACGCCGGCGGCCTCGGCATAGAGGACGGCCTTGGCGCGGGCGTCGTTCACGGCGAGGCGCCTCGCCTCGTTGAGCATGGCGTCCGGCTTGCCGAAACCGAAGGAGATCCCGCCCACCGTATTCGATCCGAGCGTCACGAGTCGGTCGAGGATCTCGCCCAGCCGGTCGAGGTCGCGGATGGTGATCCGGATCTGGTTCGACACCTGGTAGCCCGTGACCTCCGGCGGCCGGCCGTCCTTATGGTGCCGGTAGCGGGGCCCGATGTTGAAGCCGGAAGTTGCGAAATCCTTGCGGGCGATCCCGAGCGTCTCGATCTCCTTGAATATCGCCTTCATCGCCGCGTTGTTCCGGGACAAGGCGGTGCGCGCAGTGTCCGCCTCGGTGACCACGCCGGAGGTGATGTGCGCGATGTCCGGTTCTGCGGACACTTCGCCGGTCCCGGTGATGACCATGAGTCGCTGACGGGCGTCGTCCGCCGCCATGGACCGGTCGGAGGGGGACAGCCCGAGCACGATTGCGAACACCGCCGCGGCCATCGCGCCGGTGGCAGCGTTCCTACTGAAATGGAGAAGGCGCATGAGGGGAACTCCTGTTGTGGTAGCGAGACGGACATGGGGCCGCCGCGGGGGCGGGAACACGTTCGCCTCGAGTGCTAGCGGCGGACGAATGAACTGCGCGTGAACATAGCGCGAGTCCGTTGGGATTTTGAGCTAATGATGGTTTGGCGACCGGTCAAATTCTGGTATATGAGCGGGCAAATGTCCGGTGCCGTTTCCGTTTCGGCGCACCGGCCAGGGGCCTGTAGCTCAGTTGGTTAGAGCCGACCGCTCATAACGGTCTGGTCGCAGGTTCGAGTCCTGCCGGGCCCACCATTCAGTCTCTGATTTTTAGTTAAGTGTCGAGTCGGTCGCGCTGTCGCCCCGGTTTCCGGGGTGTTTCACGGGATGGTTTGGAGGAGAGACTGCAGTATCAGAGACGGAAACGCCGAATCTGGCCGTTAGTCTCTATCGGCGGTTATTGACCTCCAATCCATTTGGATTTGCCTGCCGGAAACAGGGCATCACAGCAGTCCGAACGATAGGGCGGGGGAGGATTGTAGGGGATTTACGCGAAACCAAGAACTTGGCGCTGCGCTTGCCAGTCGGACGGCAGTGCCTTGATGGTCTTCAGCTTGTAGGCAGTCAGTCCTGTCGGGTGCTCACCCGATAGAATCTTCGTCACGATGTCTGGTGCGAGAAACGCCAGCGGCAGAACTCGACTCACGTCTGCTGCATCAATATTCTCGCGCGCGGCGATGTCGTTCACTGAAACCGCATCGCCGGATGCCAATTCATCGAACCAGGATCTGGCTTCAGCGATCAATCGAATCAAGTTGGCATCTGGTTCGTTGTTCTCTGAGCCCGCACCAGGAATTACGAGTTTGGCTTCGACACCTTTGCGACGCAATTTGAAAGATGTGGTCGTGACAATCGGTGGGAGTTGAAGGTCGGAGTCGGATGCCGTCAGACCGTACGCCTTTTCAAGTCCGATCCTGTCGAAGGTGATCTCCAGTTCGCCACGACGAACGTCTACGCGTTGGAGGATGGTCTGGACGAACCGCCTGCGTTTCCTTCCATGGTCATCGTCCAGACTTTTGACAACGTCGGCTGTGCGGCTTTGAAGGTCTGTGACTTCTTCTATTGAGATGTGTGTTGATCGGAAAATTTCCGATAAGCGTCGATGGTCGTTCAGAACCTCCTTAATTTGTTCGAAGACCACACGTTCGATTTCTTTTGCGGGGATTCGCCAGCCGTCCTTGTGTCTGTCTGCGTGATGCATGAGACGTCTGGAGATGTAGTAGCGGTAGTGTCTGCCGTTCTTGTTCGTATGGGTTGGACTCAAACGGTCGCCGGTTTCGTCGAAGATCAAACCGCTCAACATTGGCTCAGACTTGGCATTCCTGTCATTCGAGCGATTGGATGCATTCCCGGCCAGCATTTCCCGAGTGGCTTCCCAGGTTGACTGGTCAACGATGGCTTCGTGCTCTCCTCGGAACGATTCTCCTTGATATCTGACTCGTCCGATGTAGATCGGATTTGAGAGCAACTGATAGAGATTGCCCCGGGAGAACGGTTTGCCACCGACCTCTTTCCCGTTCTTCTGTGTTCTTCTTTTGGTGACAATCCGGCGCTTATCGGCTTCGTCTTTCAGGGCCCGGACGTTTCCCATGTCGAGATAGAGCCTGAACAATGAACGAACTGTTTTCGCCTCCGGTTCGTTGACCACAAGCTTCTTGTCTGTGACGTCGTAGCCGATCGGTGTCGGCCCGCCAGTCCACATGCCTTTTCTGCGGGAGGCGGCGATTTTGTCTCTTATCCTCTCGGCGGTGACTTCCCGTTCGAACTGGGCGAAAGACAACAGAACGTTGAGGGTCAACCGGCCCATTGAGGATGTCGTATTGAACTGCTGTGTGACGGAAACAAATGAAACACCGCGCGCGTCGAGCCGCTCAACGATCCTGGCAAAGTCAGTCAATGAGCGGGTCAGTCTATCAACCTTGTAGACAACAACAACGTCCACCTTGCCACTGTCGATATCGTCCAGAAGATCGATGAGGGCAGGGCGTTCCATGTTGCCACCGGAGAAACCACCATCATCAAAGTGCTTGGATATGAGTTTCCAGCCTTCATGGCGCTGACTGACAATAAAGGCCTCGCAAGCCTCTCTTTGCGCATCCAGACTGTTGAAGTCCTGCTCAAGACCTTCTTCGGTGGACTTGCGTGTGTAGATCGCGCACCGGACGGATCGCTTTTCGACCATCAGAGCGCTCCTCTCTCGAGTCCAAAGAAGCGAGGGCCAGACCAGCGAGCGCCCGTGATTGCCCGCGCAACTGCCGAGAGCGACCTGTAGGTTTGACCTTCGTACACTACGCCACTTTCGAGGATGTCGACGATGTGGGTCTTGCCATTCCACTCACGCATCAACCTTGTTCCGGGGCGGGGCAAGCCGCTGCGTCGAGCGGGGAACGGGTCTGAATCGCGACTGCTATCAGCAACACCTTTTACGATACCTGAATCCGCTGAAGCGCAGTTTTTGACTGAATGCTTGGTGAGCTTTCGTCTGGTCGATTTGCTCAATCCGCCATGAATTGTGACTTGTTCCTCATAAGCGATCGCCAGATTGAGGAGGCGGGTGCTGATGCCTTTAGGTGGAGGAGACCCGTAGGTCTCCGTCCAGGCTTCGAGCAGATCTGTCCGATTCGGCTTTTCGCGGGGCCGGCTCGCAGCGAAGTGAGGTCTCACTTTCGTGAGCCTCATTCCGTTGTTGCCGTGTACATCGTTTGACCATTCGCCGCCTTGTGCTTCTCTACTGCGATCCCTCGTTTGCGCAGCCCGGTCAAGGCCGCGCGGACGCTGTGGGCTTGCCATCCGGTTGCGTCCATGAGTTTTTCGACAGACACACCCTTCTTGTTTCGAAGTAGCTTGAACAGCGCTTCCAGCTTGGTACCTTGACGAGGCAGCTGCTTAGGGGCATTTGTTCCAGCACTGTCTTTGGTTCTGGATTTGGTGGGCTGCGACCGTCGCAAGTTCGCGTCGTCTGGCTCCCGATTATCGGTCTCGGATGACTTTGAGCTTTCATCAAGTCCGAGGGCAACAACTCCTTTTTGAGTGATCACGAGGCCAAAACGTGAATCACCCTCTTCACGCCAGGGTGGCAAATCCTTCGTGCTTTGGATCTCATTCAGAAGCCCGCCTTCAATCAGCCTCTTGATCGTTTTCCGGATCGATGTCGGTGCCGCTTTGACTGAAGTTGGTACTGGCCACGCCGAACCGAAGGGCGTCTGAGAGGCGGCTGACAAGATCACAAGCTGAGTGTCGGTGAGGCGAGGTGACTTGGACGAAGGTCTTGAGTTGGACATTGGATCATTCCTCTGCTGGCACCGGCCCAATGCTGGTGCGTGTACCACCCAAAGCCTCACGAAAACGTGGGTGAGGCGGTACCAGAGGGACAGTCAACTCCGGTGCACCATGCATGCTTGCCTGGCAGCAGAAGTCGAGTGTCTATGGAGAAAATCTCAGGAGTCAGAATAGAGCGGATGTCTTCTGGATTGCCGTGCCTGATGATGAGTGGATGGAGCGCTTTAGCGCACGCACCCGCCAATTTTCTTGGTCTGCCCAAACGTCATCCAGATCGGTGCGGCGAAGTCTTGCGCCACGACTGACGACCACAGCATGACGACGTTGATTCCGGCATAGGGAATACCGTTGTGCCGCAACGGGCCGGTGATTCTGCCTTCGGCATGCTCCGCGTCCCAAGGTTTCATGCACGGGCGGCCGCCATCCTCCAAAGCTGAAACGATCTGGACGGTGAAGCGGGTATAAACATCTGCACTCATTTTCTGCCTCCAAATATCAAGTTGCGTTTGCGCAACGCGCGTGCCGCTGCAAATGGACTAGCCATGCGGTAATGAGTGGGGGTTGCGCCGTCAAAGGCCGGAGCGCAAGCGACTAGACGGTCCGGCGATTTGCGCCCGGAGCCATGCGCAGGGCTTGGCCTTGACGGATAGGGGGGCGCAGGCCCCAGAGAAAGAAGTCAAAAAATGCGGCCAACTAGCCGCTCCATAGAGGCGGCGCAGCCGCCCTACGTGCGAGGGATCAATGCCGGTTGGCCAAAACCCGCATCAGTCGGGGTTCGGTTCACGAGATCCCGGTCCGGCCTAGCCGGAACGCGTCGAAAACAGGGAATTACGTCAAAAATTGACAATGTCAGCTTTTTTATGTAGAAATTCTGACATTGGAGCGAATCATGAGTGATGGACCACACAGAAGCCTTCCAATGCGACCCGGCTGGAAAAAGGTTGCAGAATACGCGGACAATGAAAATTTCGCGCGTGAACAAGTGCGCGATGCCGTCGAGGCAGCTGTCGAACAGGATTGGCGCAAGGATGTTTCCCGAGCGCTAATTTCAAGCATTCGGGAGGTCCTAGGTGGAACGACGCTTTTCAGCGAAGACACTCATCGTTCTATTGAAGACCTCCGGCAGACGGTTTCGGGTAGCGCGATGGGCAACGCCCTGCTCGACCATCTCGCATGCGCCATAAGTGGCGGTATGACTGGTGATGCCGCGCTCCGGGAAGCTGTCGTGAATACCTCAATAGATCAGTCAGCGCGCTGCGCACGTCAGGTTGAAGAACACTATCTGCGAAAATCTACCGTCGATAACACTCAAGATGTTCGGCATCGCATTGAAGAAGCCATTCAATGCACGGGATTCTTCTCGCTGGCAGACGGGATCATCGAACCGGTATCACGGCACGTGCCGGCCGTGCAGAAAGAGGACGGAGTTGATGACGGGGTACTGATATGACGAACGTACTCCAGGATGAACAGGCCGACCTTCCCTCACTTCAAGTCGATGTCGTCGAGCCCGGACGTGCCGCCAGGCCGGGATACGTTCGATGCGAGATCGACGACCATGTGTCGTTCGACACGTCCAGGATGGAATCCTTCTTCTTCGCAAAGTGGGAGCCGGTACTTCACGACGCTTTCCTTGTCGCGGCGGCGGTAGAGTTCTGCGATATGACGAGGCGGCGCCCGAAGCAAGGTTGGGGCCGTTACTTTGACGTCAGGGTACCGGTCGATGACCCCGAGCGATGGACGCAAGACGGCGTATCCTCGGCGCTACGCGATGCATTGGAGTTCCTCACGAGCGACCATTGGAGTTTCGAGTTTTATACACGCGAGAACCCTGTCGAGCCGCCACGGCAAGGACAGTTCAATCTCAGCCGAAAAATCTCAGCGGTAATCCCCTTCAGCGACGGGTTGGACTCATGCGCCGTTGCCAGACTGGTCGCGCGTCAGTTGGGAGACCGTCTTGTCCGGGTACGGCTGGGCACGAAGGATTTTGCGCCGAACGGCATCATGCCGAGTGTGGAACCCTTCACCGCTGTGCCCTACGGCGTTCGGCGGCACAAGCGCTCAAACACTGAACCCAGCGCACGCTCACGCGGCTTCAAATTTGCGCTGATCAGCGGCATTGCTGCCCATCTGGCGGATGCTGACAGGATCATCGTTCCCGAAAGCGGTCAGGGCGCGCTCGGTCCAAGCCTTGTACCTGTCGGGCATGCCTATTCGGATTACAGAAACCACCCACGTTTCGGGCGAAAAATGGAGGCATTTCTCCGTTCACTGCTCGGCTTTCAGGGTCGCTACGACTATCCGCATATCTGGGATACGAAAGGTGAGACTTTGGCCCGGTTCATCGAAATTTCATATGACGTGGGCGCTTGGTCGGAAACTCGTTCCTGCTGGCAACACAACTGGCAGGTCCCGGTAAACGGGAAAGCACGCCAATGTGGAGTTTGTGCGGCTTGCATGCTGAGGCGACTAAGCGTGCATGCAGCCGGACAATCTGAAGCTGTGGAGACGTATGTCTGGGAAAACCTTGATGCTTCGTCTTTCGAATCAGGCGCTTCGCCGGATTTTGATCCGGATAAAATCACCAAAGCAATGAGAGAGCACGCAATCGCCGGCGCACTACACCTAGATCATCTCGCATCGTTTCTAAGCTCAGCGATAAATAAACCACTCGTCAATTCCGAAACTTTCTGGCTCGGCAAGGCTCTCGACATGCCCCAGGAAGACGTGAAGGAAAAACTGGAGCGACTGTTCGCCGAGCACAAACACGAATGGGAGAACTTTATGGCTTCGCTTGGACCGGGTTCGTTCATAGCAAAGTGGATTGACGAGGCACGGCCATGAGCGCCCTCGAGTCCATCCCGGCGACTGCTGTCGGGGTTCGCCTCCGGCACGCACGCGAGGAAGCTAACCTCACTCAACAGGAAGCAGCCGACAAGATTGATGTCGCGCGCACGACTCTGGTTGCTATTGAAAAGGGACAGAGACGCGTTCGGTTTGATGAACTTCAACATCTGGCGAAACTTTATAAAACCTCCGTGAATGCCCTGCTTCGACAGGAAGCGGTTCACGTCGATCTCATGCCGCGCTTTCGGAAACTCCCCGATGCCGCTGACAACGCGGCTGATGAAGCTGTCGCCATCATGTCACACCTCGCGAAAGCAGAGGTCGAACTGGAAAACCTGCTTGGAATAAAGCGGACCAAGAACTATCCGCCCGAGCGCCCGATTCTGCGCGGGGACGTCAAAGCGCAGGCGGAGCATGACGCACTCGAACTCCGTCAGCGGCTCGGTCTAGGCAACGCCCCGATCGGTGACATCGTAACGCTGCTCGAAATGGAAATGGGCGTGCGTGTTTACGTGCGACGGTTGGACGGCCGGATTTCCGGGCTGTTCGCATACGACGAAGACCTCGGGCCGTGCATCCTGCTGAACGCCAACCATCCGCGAGAACGTCGGACCCAATCCGCCGCGCACGAATGCGGCCACCTCGTCTCCACCAGAAACATGCCGGAAGTGCTGCACACGGACGAAGTCATGACCTCGCGCGAAGAACGGTATGCCGATGCCTTCGGACGGGCGTTCCTCACACCCCCAAGAGCCGTCATGCAGAAGTTCCAGGAAGTGACGGCGGGCTCGGACCGGCTGACGCGTCGGCATGTGATAATCCTTGCGCATTTCTTCGGCGTCTCACGCGAAGCAATGGTGCGCAGACTTGAAGAACTCGGACTCGTCAAAAAGGGAACCTGGGATTGGTTTCAGGCCAACGGCTCTATCACCGATCAGCACGTCAATCAGGTGTTGGGCGACCTGAGCGTCGCCGACAATCAGAAAGCCGATGCCGACCGTCCGACGACGCTGCGACTCAACATGCTTGCAGCCGAAGCGTACCGGCAAGATTTGCTCACCGAGGGACAGCTCTCGGAGCTTCTCGATCTTGAACGCATTGAGCTTCGCGCACTCCTTGATGACCTGGAAATAGAAGGGAGCGAGGCGGATGCGGCCCCCACCCTTCTTGAATGATCCGACGCGCCTTCTTGTCGCCGATGCCAGTGCTGCCATCAGCATTACAGCGTCCGCGCGCGCACTCCAGATTGTGAGCGCGATACCGAACCGCCTGATTGTGCCCGACATCGTCGTGTCGGAACTGGAATCCGGTAGCCACAAGGGCCGCACCAACGCAGAACAACTCCGCGACCTGATCGAACGTGGCCAGTTGGATGTGGTAACGATGGGGGAAGTGGCCATAGGCCATTTCGAAGAGCTTGTAGTCGGTCCGGCACGGGACACGCTCGACGACGGCGAAGCGGCAACGATCGCATGCGCCCTGGCGAGCGGCGGGGTTCCCCTTCTCGACGAACGTAAAGCGCGTCGTATTTGCGATGAGCGCCATCCGGCACTTCCTTACGGATACACTGTTGACCTATTCGCACATCCCGCCGTCGGACAAACGCTCGGGGATGCTGATCTGGCGCACGCCGTGCTCAACGCTCTCACGAAAGCCCGGATGCGTGTCTTGCCGCAGCATCTAGACTGGATTGTGAATCTCGTAGGGCCGGAAAACGCCGCAAACTGCAATAGCCTGCCACGTTCGATCCGGCTAGAGGCCAAAGCAGCTCGATCCGGCGATGGCAGTAGCTGAAGGTTCGTTGGTGCGATGGTGTAGTTGCGAGAACTATTCCCCAGATGAAGCTGCTGCGGGCGCGTATCACCAAGAATCGCGGCGCTGG
Organism: Hyphomicrobiales bacterium; assembly: GCA_965227875.1. GTDB lineage: Bacteria > Pseudomonadota > Alphaproteobacteria > Rhizobiales > JAJFHC01. Next base: position 710,781 of record OZ245783.1, on the reverse strand, counting down.
AAGGGTAGATTCTCGATGACCTTTCGCTGCGCGGCATCGATGAGGCCCGTGCCCTGATCGGCGAACAAACGGCTTCTAGCCTGGAAGCGAAGGCGATAACGCTAGATACCGATCTCGAGCTTGCAGAGAAAAGATTGTCGGACGCTACTGTCGCTCGGGCGAATGCGGAGCGTGACCTTGGTGCTGTCACCGGAGGTTCGGAGATTGCAGAGCTTGTCGAGCGGCGCGCCACGCTTCAGATGCTGATTGAGGAGGCGGTACTCGATTACCTGGAACGGGACTTCGGCTTGCGTATCGCCGAAGACGCCATTCGCCGCTATCGCGACAGGCATCGGAGTGAGATGATGACGTCGACCGAACGGGCCTTTGCGGAGCTCACGAACGGCGCCTACCAGAAACTGCTCACGCAACCCGATGGCGCATCGGAAACCCTCGTGGCCGTTGATGCGAACAACACACCCAAGCAGATTGGCGACATGTCGAAGGGAACGAGGTTCCAGCTCTATTTGGCGCTTCGCGCTGCGGCCTACGAACAGATGGTTGCGCAGGGCGTTCAACTGCCCTTCTTCTGCGACGACGTCTTCGAAACATTCGACGAAGATCGGACACGTGCAGCGTGCCGTCTGATGGAACGGATTGGCAGAAGTGGTCAGGCCATCTACCTGACGCATCACCGACACGTCGTCGAGATCGCTAAAGAAGTATGCGACCATCCTCCAGTGATACACGAACTCTAGAATCTTGGGACTGCAACAAAGCTGGCAGCGTACGGATGCCGCGGACGTTTGGCCTGTCAGCCTCTAAACAACGGTGCGATTGGAAAATGGCGCTTTCTTAAGACAGACGGAGCATTTTGTTGCACTGCAGCGTTTGTGTTGAGCGTCGATCAAGGGAAAGCTCAGGTGCCAGAAACACTGGCCACGGTCCGTTCGCCGCATACTGATCAAAACGAAGACGGCGAGCAGGGGCGAAGAGTAACTCAGCTCACGCAAATACTTGTCCGACGATCGTAAAGCCACTCAAGACCAATGATGTTTCCTTTCGCGGACACGCTCATTTCAAATTCCCAAATGTCGGGTTGCCTGTGCGCTCGAAGTAGCGGTCACGATGGATGATCGTGTTCGTGTCACCACCTATGGACGACACCCGCACTTCGATTTTGCGGCTCGAATGTGTTGTGAGCCAGTTGATGCACTGAGCCAATGCATCAATCAGATCATCATGTTTCCCGTTAGGGAACGCGTACATTTGGCGTTCCAATTTGCTGCACCAATGTTCATTTTCGGGAAGCACAAGTCTGCCGGTTTGAATATGAGCAGCAGCACGTTCGACACGAACTTCCTTTGCACCTTTGGGAGCAACGGGAAAGACCGCCAGGTTGGTCGCTCGATAGAGATGCTGCGAAAGGGCCGTTCCGACATTTGCGTCCTCGACGAGTATGGTATCAGCGTGCCAGAAATCGGCATGTGTTACGGCCCTACACTGAAGTTCATGCAAATTCACCCTGCATTGAGATGCGTTCAGCACATAGAACTTTCCATCGCGTACGCCGATGGTAACGCAGGCTGAGTAATCGTTGCGCTCCCCGGTCTTTACCGCTGTATCCCAGGATTGGACAATCCGCTCGAATTCGGAAAAATCAGGACGCTTCTTGTATCGGTTGATCCATTCGCGCTTGATATGCTCACCATCAGACGGTTCGGGGTTCTGTAGGAACTGTGCAGCGAATGCTGAACTCCCCATCGATGCCAACCGTTCACTCAGAGACTCGGAACTCAAACGGCCTGGTTGCAAAAGATCGCCCTTCCGGAAGGTGAATTCGTCGTTCTCGCCAATTCCAATTCTGTATTTGGTGGTCTGCTCGCAAATGGCCGGAATGCAAAGGTTCTTGAACTGTCCGGTCTCCAGCAAACGTCCGGAAAGATCTCCTTCGCTGAGCCTCTGCATTGCGACAATGAGTTTCGAGTTTGCGGGATCGTTAAAACGTGTCGCGATCGTTTCGTTGTATGTCCGATAGACACGTTCCTGTTCGTATTGCGACGAACCATCCTGCGCTTTCATCGGGTCATCAATGATGATCAGGTCAGCACCTCGGCCGGTAATCGCTCCGCCGAATGCAACGGCCAAACGACCTCCATTCATCGTCGTGGCAGTTTCTAGCTCGGTATCCTTGGTTTCGCTGATCTGCATATTGGGAAAGGTTTGACAATACCAATCGCTCTTGACGATGGTTCGAAACTTCCTCGCGAGGTCTTTGGCCAGATCTTCACCGTATGACACCACGATTATCGACATGGCAGGGTTGTGCCCGAGCAAAAAGGCCGGAAGGGCGATCGAACAGACGATCGACTTGAGGCAGCGCGGCGGAAGGTTGATGTTCAGGCGATCGACATCTCCATTCACACACTCCATGACCGCGTAGCACATCGCCAGGATGTGCCAATTTTGGTGGTACGTTGCACCCGGATTGAGCGTGGCAAACACTTTTTGAACAAACAGCGGGAACTTCGTACGCAAAGCCACATGCAAAAGTTGTTCATCCGGTGTCTTCATTGTTTGCCCTTGAGAATTTCGGCCTTCAATTGGGCCGTAAATGCTTCGATGATTGCAGCGTCATGATCGGACATGGATCCCGTGGGACTGGAGTTGATCTGTTCGGTCGCTGCGAATTTCTCCATCTGGCCGATGACGAGACCGATCGATTTAGTATCCCCGTTGAGAGCTTTTGCGATCAGTGTCATGAGCACGGCACGTTGCTTGGTGACCTTTTTTGTTTTGCCGGCTTCCTTGATCGGGATTCTTGCCGCCAGCTCCTCGGCAAGTTCTGTTGTGAGGTTTTTGGAACCCTTGGGGCGGCCTTTCGGGTTGCCGGACTTGCCTGGTTTGAACTGAGAGTGTTTGGGCGGTTTGCCATAGCCGACGTCGTAGGACTTTTTCTTCGCCATTCTATGCATCCTCCTCCGAGATGCCTTTGTCCGGCGGTGGAAGCAGAAGCGGTGTTCTGGCCTTGCCTGCGGTCAATTCGTCGAAGTGCTGACCGGTGGCGGCGAGAACGGCGTGGCCGCCGGTGTAGGCCTGCCACCGCCTGATCGCGACATCGATGTAGAGAGGGTCCAGTTCAAGACCGCAGCAGATGCGTCCGGTTTCTTCACAGGCAATCAGGGTCGTGCCCGCTCCCAGGAACGGATCAAGGACAATGCCATTGGGTTTCGAACAGTCCCTGATGGCGTCAGCAACCATGCCAACAGGCTTGACCGTCGGATGGAGCGCAAGGTCCTTGCGCCTGTCGGAATTCAGTGTGTTGACCCCTTCGTATCTCCAGACATTGGTGCGGTTCCGTTTGTACTTTCCGAGCTGCACGTTATTGATGTGGGCAGCATTGCCGTTCCTGTAGACCAGCACGAGTTCATGCTGGGAGCGGTAGAGAGATCCCATGCCTCCATTGGTCTTGACCCAGACGCACAGGTTGAGCTGGGCTTCGTAGAACTCTTCGCAGATGGCGGAGAGTTCATGAAGATGGCGCCAATCAATGCAGATGAAATGAACAGAGCCGTCTTCGCTGAACCGAACGAGATTGCCAATGCACTGGCAAAGAAACTCAGCGTACTCCCGGTCAGACATCTCGCCGGATGCCATGACGAATTCCCGGTGACGGATCGCACCGGATCCACAGGCATTCTTGTCGATGCGGACATTGTAGGGCGGATCTGTGAAGACCATCTGGGCGGGGCGGCGACCAAGCACTGCTGAATAGGCGCCCGGGTTTCGCGCATCCGCACAAACGACGATGTGTTCATCCAGATGCCAGGTGTCGCCCTGCTGAGTTACGGCGGGCTGTTCAAGATCCGGGATACAATCGCCGAGGTTTTCTGCCTTGCAGTCGATCTGGATGTCGATGATGCGTTCGACTTCCGGAGTTTCGAAGCCGGTCAGTTCGAGTTCGTAGTCGATCTCCACCAGGTCCTGAAGCTCGATGGCGAGAACTTCCTGATCCCACTCCGCGAGTTCGGCCAACCGGTTGTCTGCGATTCGGAAGGCCCTGGTGTCTGCTTCTGACAGATGGCTCACGCGGATTATTGGCACTTCACTGCAGCCAAGAATGCGCGCGGCCTGAAGGCGGGCATGACCGCAGATGACCGTGTTGTGTTCATCGATAAGGAGGGGAACGATGAAACCGAACTGCTCAATGTTGCGGCAAAGTGACTTCAGCTGGCGTTTTGGGTGCCGGCGCGCAGACTTTCCGTGTTCACGAAGTTTGGAGACGGAAACATATTCGACAGACTCGATCAGCCTGGCATTCCGCAGGTTGTGGCCGAACCACGGATCTACACCGTCCGCGCCGACGGACTGCTCCCCACTGATGACTTTATCTGATTTAACTGCCTTCTCTTTCACGACTCCAACATCCCTTTACTGGCTGTCGTAGCGTGACCCTTTCCAAGGACCGAGCGAGACGACAGCGGTTAGTCCGCTACCATCTCCCGAACCCTCCTTGGTCAAGGGGAGAAGTAATTTGTAGCATATATAGTGGTGTGCTGTTCATCGTGTCAATAGATGCGGTGTTGTTTTGGATGTGTGGGTCGATTCAGGGAAGCCAATATTGGCAATTAATTGCAAATTCAGCTTCTGCGATGACCTGGAAACACCCTCAAGCCCAAGCGCGATAGCCAATCCGGTTTCGATTGCGCTTTATTGCGAGTGTGATTCAGAGCGACGACTCTGCAAAATGGGCCTTGACGGCTTCGATGAACCGGCCGATGACCGGTACCCAGGCGTCTAGTCTGTCGGAGAATTCAGCGATGCGTGGTGTGCCGCCATTCGATAGCAGTTGCCAGTTTCTGGCGTTCTCTGCACGTTTGACATCAACGCCGAGTGCCTGCGCTGATTCTTCAATGTAGTGATGGCTCAGTTCATGGGGGACTGTCTGGTTGACGTCGACAGTTTCGACGAACCCTTTTCTGGTGATGTAGGCGAGGTTAACCGACTTGCCCGATGCAGGATCCCATTTCAGGTTGAGGGATCTTTGGTAGTCGGCGTAGACGCCGAATGGTTCGAGAGATTTGATGAACCCGCGTAGACGTTGGGGCAATTCCGGCTGAAGCAGCGCCATCGCGTCAAAAAAGTGTTCCGCAGAAATGTTTGCAGGCGAAGCCGTGGAAGAACTGGTGCTTTCCTGTGCTCCTCGACCGCTTGCGACTGCAATGCGTTTGTCGTCGACTGAAACGATCGCTCGTTCGATCATATGCGTTTGTGTGAGTGTCCTCGGGCATATCAACAAGCTTGGAACTTCAGGTCCGTCAGACGGCACTTCAAATATCGAGAGTTCAACAAGGGCAAACGTAAAGTGATGACCTCCATGTCCCTGGACCAGTGATGCAAGGCGTTCAGTCTCCGTTCGAATACCGTCACCTGCAACGAGAATGAGAATACGGCCTTTCCGCAGGTTTGTGTTTACGGCATCAACGAATGCTGCTTCGTCCTTCACGTCATGATCCACGAACAGGTCATACAACTGAGACGGTTTGGGGCGATAGCCAAACTGCGCTCTCAAGACAGCGGCTTGCAATGATTCATAATCCATCTCGAAGAGACACGACGCGTAGTCCAGTGCTTGGGCAACTACCTTTCGGCGTGCTTCCGGGTTGCGCCACAGTTTGACTTCGACAAGTACAATATCTCCGTCCGGTGTCATAATGAGGTTATCGATGGGCCCATGTAATGTGGGCAATTCCATGCAGACAGGGACCAGAACTCCCAAACCGGGTTCGATTTCGCTGACAGGCAAAATCTGAGGGGATTTGTCGATCAGTTGCTGAAGCCACGCTTCGTCAAAGGTTGTGTCGGCGGATGAAATGCGAACGGGTGTTGCAGTGACACTTCGGTTTGAGCCTTCGTAGTTACTAATAATCACTGGTTGTCCGTGTGCCTGCTTCATTACCGAAAATCTCGTCCAGTCGAGTTGTCTCTGACGACTGCATTGGTGCGTGATTGCGGCGGCAAGTCCAGCAAAATGAGACTCATAGTCTGTAGATCATTGATCTACATTCTTGCCTGCTCGACTGTATGGACATTCGCAGGCAGGTGGGCCTTAACGTGAGACGATTGAGGGAAGAGAAGGGATGGTCACAAGAAGACCTGGCCTTCGAATCCGGGCTGCACAGGACCTATATCAGCGGGGTGGAAAGGGGAGTTCGCAACCCGACAGTCGTGGTTTTGGAACGGATTGCGGAACAGTTGGGTGTTCGTCCCGCAGCTCTATTGGAGGAGTCTGTTGGTCACCCCAGTTAGAAATATCCAACGTCCTCAAAGCGGATGATCTGTGGTGAAGCTTGTACTGTTGTAACAAATTGCTTATCCGACGACCCTGCAGCGTCTCCTAGTCCAGTGACAAGTCGGCGACAAACTTCTTCAGTCGGCCATTCTCATCTTAAAGCTCGCGGAGTATCTTTAACTCTGACGGCATCAATCCCGCATGCTTCTTTTTCCTGTTGAATGAAGTAACTTGGCTGATCCGACCTTGCGACAGATCTCGGCGACTGGCGTGCCGTCCTCACCCTGTTTGGTGATGAACGCTTTCCGCGCGTCCGTGAACTTCGATACCTCCATCGTTTTCCGATCCTCTTCCAGCCAAGAAAATTGCCCCGTAAAACTGCACCTTACTTCGAGAGTAGTTGGCGGAGGCAAATAAGCAACCCAAGGACGGTCCAAATAGTCGAGGGACCCATAGGGCTCAGGTCAGAAATGATGCCGATGGATGCTTGTCAGTGGTTCTGCAACTGCAAAGGATGCGGGGAAGTACTTAACCCAAAGTGGGGCGATTGCTGTGCTTATTGCTCCTACGGAACGGTTCCATGCCCGTCGATCTAAAAAAGGGCAATCTTGCTGTGTACGACGCGACTTGTTTGTGGATCACTTAGCCATCAGCAGCGATGACTGAAAAAGCGAGCGGCTTGTCTCCAACGAAGAGCGGGCGGTGGTCGTTGGAATTCAGGGTAACCTTGACCACCGCCTTACCAGCAGAAAGCTCGGCGATGTGCAGCCAGGGACCGTAAAGGCGGGCGATCTTTTTGCCATTCACATAGACATGGGCGTGCCCCTCACCGATCACGTGCTCCTTGCTGGCGTTCTCGGGAGCGAAACGGAAACCACTCGTGACAACATGAAGGTTCCACCCAGAAACCGGATCTTCATGAACTGCCGCGGTGATTGAAGGTGCGTCAGAACCAGCGGACAGTCTTCGTGGCTGGTTATGGCGGTGTACATCCGATCCACTCGAGGTGCCATCGGCCTGTTTGTGGCTCTCGTGTTGCTTGGATTGAATCTGCTTGTCATGCGGCTGGGAATGATCGTGGCCGTCGAGCGTCACGCCCTGACTGGCTGCAGTCACGAAGCCAATGCCTCCGCCAAAAAACAATCCAATGACCAGCAACGCCAGTGAGCGATCCATTAAGGAATCATCCTTTGAGATTGCGTGTGAAAGAGCGCAGAGAGTTTCTCCGCTCGCTCCTATCAAGTTTCAGGTGCATCGCGACTTAAGCGGCCTGTGTAGCGCCTATCCGGGCGCCTTCGCGTTGCCAGAAGTGACCCGCAAAACAGCCGAGCAAGACCCAAGCCGCCATTCCGATGCCAAAGGCACGACTCGCGAACAGCGCTCCTATTTCAGTCGGAACTGGCCCAGCGAACGTTTCTGGCTCAGGTGCACCAATGAGATGCGGCACAAGTAACAGCGCAATTGCAGCGCCCCAGGCAGCCCAACCGTTTCCGAACGCGACGAGCCACACGGCGACTGCGGCGGTGACCACCGTCGCAAACCACCAAACTTGCCGGGCATAAACATCGGCAGCAGCCACCCCGGGGACTTCCGGTGCAAGGGTGAAACCCGGAGCGAGATGCATAACAAAAAAGCCCGCCAATCCCCAGATGATTCCAGTCCGCGCGGTGACTTTCGCTCCACGGCCTTCTGCGACAGACATTACCGCCACCAGCACAAGCGCATAGCCCGTGTAAATCAGCGTGGTGAAAAGCACGCTGAGACCATCACGCAACGGGTCGAGGCCGCCCACATCTTGATGTGCGCTCACAGCTTTGTCGGCACCAAAGTGGACGAGTTGCCCGCTCTCATAGAGCTCTGCGTGCAGAAGCACGGGCTGTACGAAAACAAGCTGAAGCAAGGCCGCTAGCAGCCCCGCCGCAGCACCAGCGAACAGTGCGCTGGTCAATATGCGCGTAAACATCTCAGTGGCAGGGGAAGCCCGTAGCGTGCCGGACATCATGGGCGGCATTGTGCAGGGCTCCGGCCTGGACGTGGCCAGCGACAACGATGATCGAAAGTCCGAGCAGCACTGCTGCTGCCACAGGCAGCCATCCGCTTTGGACAACCGAAATGGTCGAGGTCTTTGTCGTCATATCATCTCTTCTTGCCGTCACACCCGACGGCAGTTTCTGGTTTTCGCCTGGCAGGTCTCCTGGCTTGCGGGTCGTGGTGCCTTACCGGCCTTCCCTGCATATTCTTGCAAGTGGCAACGTCGGTAAACACTCACCGCACACAGTCGCGGGGGCGGCCGCAGTTTCGAACGCCCGGATTGGGTCCATTCTATCTGCATTCCCTCTTCGTTTCCCGGCACTTTGTGCCGATTGGAAAACCAAGCACCGTCAAAATGGTCCAGCCCAGTTTAATTGGCAAGCCATATTTCATCTCAATTTGCCTGAGTACTGGTTCCGCTTTGTGGCCTTTGCCGGTGACGCGAGACGGTCAGTTTCGAGCCGGTAGTGGGACTGGGCTGAAGAGATTTATCCCGAGACGACAGCCACTCGGGCGATCGGCTCACAGGCAACTTCAATCGGCAGTTAGCGTAGCCGGCGTATCATCCGTCGATTTGAATTCAGTCCAAGCTTGGGTCAAGATATTCTGGGCTGAGCGCAAAAACAAAGCCGACATAACGAACGCCACTGCAAGATCCGGCCACGCTGAAGCTGTGAACCAGACTGCCACACTCGCCATGACCACAGCGATGTTACCGATGGCATCATTACGTGAACAGAGCCACACCGAACGGACGTTTGCGTCGCCATCCTTGTAGCGGAGCAGAAGCAGCACGCTGATCAAATTTGCCGCGAGTGCGAGAAAGCCGACGACTCCCATAATCTCGGCCTTGGGAACCCCCAGAACAAACATCTGATAAATCGTCGAACCCAACACCCAAATGCCCATGGCTGCCAAGCTTGCGCCCTTGAATAGCGCTGCCATAGAGCGCGTTCGCAGGCTCATGCCGATGACTGCCAGACTGATGCCGTAGGTCATCGCGTCGCCCAGGAAATCCAGAGCATCGGCCTGCAGCGCCTGTGATCCAGCGAGCTTCCCCGCAAGGATCTCAACAAGAAACATTCCGGCATTCAGCAGGATCACTATCCACAGAACCGCCTTGTACCGCTGGTCTACCCCGTCAAAAACCGGATTTCCCGAGCAGCCACAGCTGCCTGAACTCTTGTCGGTTTGAGCCATCCTGATGCCTCTTGTTGCTGCAAACTGAACTGCGTCAATCGTTGTCTGAGTTAGATATAATTCCTCTAGGGGCTAGAGGTTCAAGTGTTTAATTTTCTTCGATATGAAAAACTGTGCTGGTTAGCAGGCGCTTAGGTGCACCCCATGCGCATTGCTCATTGACTGTCGCAGTTGCCGTTCAGGCGGATCTCTCTGCCCCCATTTTGCAATGCCGCATCCCCCTAACAGGTACTATACAGCCGAACCAACGATGCCTGGTTGTAGAGCAGGTCAAGTTCACAGGCATATTTCTTTTGACTGTAGCCTGTCGAATCTACCGCCTTGAATCGCATGATTCACATCATCGCGAATCCATACTAAGATAATTTCTGCGAGTTTCTCCGTCATTTGGACGCCTACAAATGCATGACTAAAGGCTCGCGCTGGTCGCGAGAATACCTTTTGGGGCTATGTCGTAGAGACAGGTCGTATGCTTGTTTTCGTGCGGGGCGGATGGTTTTTTGGCGGGCACGAGCACAAATTTGAGGGAATGCCTGATGCGGTTAAAACTGGGAGCATTTGTTGCGCTGGCTGTCATAGCTGCTGATTTGGCCTCCAAGTGGTACATCGTCACAGTCATCATGAACCCTCCGCGCACTCATGAAGTTCTGCCATTTTTCAACCTCGTGCTCGGCTTCAACCGAGGTATCAGTTTTGGGTTGTTCAACTCCGACAGTCCGGAAGCTCCATATGTGTTGTCCGCGCTCGCCCTTGGTGTGACCGCCATACTAATCGTCTGGCTTTGGAAAGCAGCTTGCCGAAACGAAGCCTTGGCGCTAGGGGCGATTATCGGTGGCGCGTTGGCCAATGTTGCTGACCGTCTGAGGGACGGAGCGGTTACTGATTTTCTTGATCTCCACTTCAGGTCCTTTCATTGGCCAACATTCAACTTTGCTGACATTGCTATTTCAATGGGAGTTGTACTGCTTATCGTGTTGTCATGGCAGCGCGATAGGCATCCAGTAAGAGCCAACGGATAAACTTGTCGACGCGCGAGCAGAAAACAAAAGCGAAGGAATGGCCCAAGGAGAAACTGCGGACTCGACGCAATGTGGGTTTCGGCTGTTTTCTTGTTCACATGGGAGCCGCATCCCAAGAGTAGTCGCGCCCCACCACAAGGGCTCAAAGTCGGTGCCGCCCAAAGAAAAACTTAGGTTTTTTTGACAAAAGCCCTGCCTGACCTAAGTACACAATTGACTGAGCAATTTGTGATCGCGCCAAAATCGACCAATAGCCTAGCGGATTTTACGGAAGGCATTTTATCACGAGCCGGCCTCATAGTGGGTAAAGACCTTGCTCTCCCCCCCCCCCCCTTTGCCAAACACGAAAACATCGTATGCTTCGCGCTCGCTTTCTGGCCCCATGCCGGGAGACCCGTACGGCATCCCAGGTACCCCTAGACCGAGCGCATCGGGTTTTTCGGATATCAATCGGCGTATGTCAGCCGTTGGTACATGACCTTCGATGATATAGCCGTCAATCTCTGCAGTGTGGCATGAGAACAATTTATTTGGCACGTTCTTGGCAATTTTCAATTTGATCAGATCGGCCGGGTGCAGCTGTTCGTCCGTCACGGCAAACCCGTCATTCTTCAAGATTTCCACCCACGCCGTGCAGCAGCCGCAACCACGTCCTTTGTAAACGTGGATTGCCGCACCGAGTTGTGCCAGCGCAGGGGTTGTTGCCAAGCCGGGAAGCGCTAGCGCAAAGCAAAGCAATTCTCGCCGTGAGAACTTCATTCTAATCTCCTATAAGGTTAGATGAACATAGCAGTCAAATCGAAGGGATCGGATCACGTTCATGTGCGCACCTCGCTCGCAAGAGGTCCCCGATCCTACCTCTACCAAGTTGCCGCGTTGATTTATTACCCTAGACTCCTTCACGTTTTGACTGAAGCGTATCCAGCGTTTGCGAAGTAGTTTGCACATTCGTTTGGCGAGATTGTCCCGATGAGGGTCCCTATATGTCGCCATGTGTCCTCTATGGTGCGTTTCTGGGCCATGCGCATCCAGTGCTTGATCTTGGCGAAGGTCTGTTCGATCGGATTGAGATCCGGTGAGTAAGGCGGCAGGAACCACAATCGGGCACCAGCGTTCCGTATGATCTGACGTGTGGCTTTCGCCTTGTGGCTTCCCAGGTTGTCGACGATAACGATGTCCCCGGGCTTGAGGGTCGGGGTCAGCTGTTGTTCGACATAGGCACGGAAACACTGGCCGTTGATTGGACCGTCAAAAACACATGGCGCGGTCAGCCGGTCACACCGCAGGGCGGCCAGGAATGTCATGGTGCGCCAGCGGCCATGAGGGGCATGGCCATGCAATCTCTGGCCCTTGGGACCCCAGCCGCGCAGTGGCGCCATGTTGGTCTTGATCCAGGTCTCGTCAATGAACACAAGCCGCTCGGGATCAAACTGGCCCTGCCAGGCTTTCCATCGTTTGCGTCGCCACGCGACATCACGACGGGACTGCTCATCTGCGAACAGGCTTTTTTTTGAAGCTGAGCCCCTCGCGACGCAGAAAGCTCCAAACCGTATTGTGAGAGACAACCACACCGCGGGCCGCCAACTCGTCCTTCAGACGGTGAAGGGTCAAATGAGAGGTCTGCTTGAGCCGCTCGACAATGAAATCACGATGCGGTTCCAGCACCCGGCGGCGATGTCCCCCTACTTTGCCAGGCGCAATGCTGCCGGTCTCGCGATGGCGTTGACACCACCTCACAACGGAAGCAACCGAAACGCCAGACCGGTCGGCAGCAACACGGCAACTCTGCCCGGATCGAACCGCAGCAACAACTCGTTCGCGAAGATCGTTGGAATAAGGTCGGGTCATGCTTGCTGGCCTCCAGTTCCAGCAAGCATCTTGAATCAGATCAAACCTGATTTGGGAATCCCAATAGATTCAATCAAGATAGGAAACGCTCTAGAAGCACGATCGCGGTAAAGGCGCCCAGCGAAAGTAGCGGTATGGGAACCGCACCGAACAGCGTCATGCCTGCGCCTGAGCAAGACGGCCCTTGTCCGCACGGTACAATCGCTTGTTCAATAAGATCGAAATAGAGCAAGTTGTGATAGAGGGCTATTGCCCATCCTATTGCAGCTACGGGAAGCGCATAGCGCCACACTCCGCTCCCATCAGGAATGAAGCTGGCAACCAGCAGTATGATCGCCAAGGGGAACATGAACGCCCGCTGGTGCCAGCACAGCGAGCATGGAGCTTGTCCCATCACTTCGCCAATGAACAAAGCGCCCAAGGTAGCAACCGTCGCAATGAACCAAGCGGCCATCAGGAACAACCAGGCACGCCTGTCGCTTGCTGTTTCATGTACTTCCATAAAAAAGGTCTCTCGTAGCCTTGATGAAGAAAAGCGTCATGGCAGAAAAGTTGCGGACCGTGTCTGAATTGATCCATCCTTAAGAGCTTCTTCTTCAACGCGTTGATGCGATGAGATAGAGTCGGAACTCTCCTGCGCTTTCGATTTACGAAGATAATGCTCGGGAGAGCGCCTTGCGAAGCGCGGTATCTCGCTCGTAGACGTCATCATAGTATTTGATACGCCCTGTGCGATCAGGCCATGCCGTAAAGTACGTCAAATGAACCGGGATTTTTCGTTTCAGAGTGACTTGCTGATTTTTTCCGCTATTGATGGCGGCATCAACTTCGCTGCGGCTCCATCCCAAGACGATCTCTGCAAACTTTCTTGGCGTTTGCACTCGAACGCACCCATGACTGTAGGCTCGCGTTAGCTTGGTGAACAAGTTCTTGGCGGGGGTATCGTGCAAGTAGATTGCGTGTTTGTTCGGGAACATAAATTTCACAGCACCAAGAGCATTTCCCTTTCCCGGAAGTTGCCGAATGTCATACGGCATTGTACGGCCCGTATAGTTCCACCAATTTACAGAATAGGAGGAGACGCGTTTCCCTCGTCTGTCGCGCACTTCATATCCTGCACGATCTAAATATCCGGGATCGTTCCACAGCTTTGGCAGCATCTCGTTGCCAGCAATGGAGCGAGGAACGTTCCAATAAGGATTAAATGCTACGTATTCCATTTCATCCGAAAACTCCGCTGTTGGGAACCGCTTTTTCCCGATCACGACACGCATTTCGTGAATGGCAGTGCCGTTGTACATGACGCGAGCCCGATACTCGGGCTGATTAACCATGATGTGTTTCCGGCCCCAATCTTTGGGCAACCATCGCATCCGCTCCAGCGCTAGCTTCAGCTTTTCGATCCGGACTGTTGTCGAATCTTCGGTTGTTGCATTGAGAGCGGCAATGGTGCGGCGGCCGATGATTCCGTCACGTGCAAGTTTTCGAGACTTTTGGAATTCTTTCACCGCCAAAGCCATGGCGGCGTCATAGGTGCGCACGATCGACGCTACGGTGCGTTGATCTTCGCTGAAACGGTGTTTGTTAATAGCGTCATTATAGTCTGCCGGACTCTCATTCAGGGAAAGTTTAAGCTCGACGGGCAGACCCAACTGCACGAGCCTGCGACGGATCAAAGGTACTCTGTCGTCAATTTGACCGACCTTAATTAAGCTTCCATCGGGAATCAGTGGGAGTGCTTCTAAGCGCTTTGCGTTGGATTTCAGATTAGCAAGTTCTTGCTTAAACTGGGCGTAGGCTGGATGGCTTGGTAGTTGCGACTTTAGAAACTGGTCTGGGCGAGATGCATTTCCGAGTGCATCAATCGCCTGTAAAGGATTTGTTTCTTGTGGCTGAACGTCAATGTCGCGCCCGATCTTGTTGGGAACAACCTGGCCGGCGGATGCATCGCGAACGAAAGCCAAGGCTGCGATCGAAAGCTCAAGTTCCAGTCGCGCGAGAGCAGCCTCGTCACCGGCCAAAGCACGACCCATATCCGAGAAAGAGCTCAGAGATTCTGGGAGATAACGATTCGGGTCTAATCCCTCGGCGCTGGCAATTTCAAACACACCAATAAGTTTTGCTGCATTTCTCCGAAGGCCATTCTTGTCAATCCAAACCGGTTCAAAATCGCGGTCTTGATAGAACTGTCGAAGCGCCTCCGCCTGACGTTTCCAGGTCAGCAGAACCGGTTTGGGGCTTGTGGTCAAAAGTCTATATATTTCAGTGCGAAATGGCATTTCAGCGGACGGAGCCATCAGTCCCGGTTCGGCGAGCCGAACCATAGGCTCTGGCTCGTAGACGAAGAATCTAGGCTTTACTCGCGTTGATTTTCCTAATCGCGCATTGATCTCTTCTCGACTAAAACGCCGACGTGGCGAAAACAGCAGATCAAAGAAACCCCTTTCCACGGAACCGGACGGACGTCTTCGTGTTCTCGAATTCGTGTCCCAACGATCTTCATTTTGCCAAGAGGAAAAATTCTGTCTGTTTTGCGCAGCGCTCTCTTCAGATTTTGAAACGAGTATCCCGAATGCCAAAATTGCCAACAGCGCGCTGAGACGGTTGACATGTGGGATGTACGTTGTGGCAGAATGTATTGAAAAACCATTCATTGGACGATTACCTTTGCCCCGACGTTCGCGCGTTCGAACAAATCGATAACGCTTTCATTGGTAAGCCTAATACAACCGCTAGATACTCTGGTGCCAATTGTCCAAGGTTGAGCTGTCCCGTGAATGCGATAGAGAGTGTTCCCCAGATAGAGAGCACGGGCACCCAACGGATTGTCAGGACCGCCAGGCATGAACGCGGGCAGGTTGGGCTCGCGCTCCCTCATTTCCTGTGGCGGTCGCCAACTCGGCCATGCGGCCTTGCGGGTGATTTTTTCGGTTCCACTCCATTGGAATCCCTCTCGGCCCACGCCTATGCCATAGCGAAGTGCCTTCTTGTTCCCCAGTACGAACCATAAGAACTTCTTTTTCGTGGAAATAACGATCGTTCCTGGTTTTTCGTCCGTCTGAAAATACACTTCCTGTTTCTTGTATTTGCGCTCGAGTTCCCAGCGTTGACTGGTAAAATTGTACCTTGTTTCTGCTTGACCGGATGTAGTGCTGCCGATAGCACAAAGGAGTGTGCACAAGGCATAGACGAATTGTTTGTTTGCGTACATTTGTGGCTTTCCTCAAGGGCATCCGAAAACTGGCAACGAGAACTCTTGCGTTTCTCCGAATCCCGAAAAATTTCGATTGTTGGTTTGGAGGCGGTTTTGCGTACTTGCAGACGATCGCCGTTACAACACAACAACTCTCGCGCCTACTGGCACGCGGTTATAGAGATCCTTGACGTGTGCGTTAAGCATCCGGATACAACCATTTGATACCGCCCGGCCGATTGATGATGGCATGTTGGTTCCATGAATCCGGTAGAAGGTGTCTTTGCCAGACCGGTACAAATAGAGTGCCCGTGCTCCAAGCGGGTTCGATGGCCCACCAGGTACACCGCCAGCGAAACGTGCGTACTTTCGCGGTTGGCGGCGGATCATATTGTTAGTTGGGCGCCAGCTAGGCCATTTGGCTTTTCGGCCTACAACGGCGGACCCCCGAAATGCGAGGCCAGCGCGACCGACACCGATACCGTATCGTCGGGCAACTCCCGGCTTTTCGATCAGATAAAGAAATCTGTTGCGAGGGTCTATGACGATTGTGCCCGGCGAATACCCGCTAAACTTTACTCGTTGCGGTAGAAACTTGGGATGTAACTTGGTCTTTCTGTGACCCGCCTCTGTGATAGATGCGGTAAAGGTGGTTGCCAGCAGTCCGACCACAAAGGAACGTCGCTCGATCATGGATTGCTCCCGATTGCTAATTGCAAACTCTCGCAGACGGTGATCTGCGTTTAGGTAGATTTTTCAGGAAAGGTTTATTGGCGGGCGGAACAAGCCAGTCTTTTCTCTACCATCGGGTGCGTCGACCAGCGCAAGAGTCCGAGCATCTTTCTTGTTAATGCCAGAGACTTCTATTGACTGTCCCGAGCTTAACAAATGGGGTGCACACGAATGCCTATTTGTGGGATCGCACTCGTCATTCTCGGGAATCGTGGATGACGTGAGGTCTCCGGTTGTCCCTTGAAACATCGGGTTGGCTTGGCCAGTCTCTTTTCTGCTCACGTCACTCAAAGTGGAAACCTGCGAAACTGGGGTCAAACCTTCTGTTTCTGCGGGAACACCCATCGCGTTGCACGCTAAGAGAACAACGCAGACCGCCACATATGTTATGAGTAATCGTGCAAACATGTGAATACATTAGCGAATTTGGTAGTTTCCGGACAGATAGTACCCATTCACAGATTGGTGATCACAGCTTTTTAGATTGCGTAAATTCGTCGGCCCAAAAGTCTCGGCCTTATCATTCTCTAGCGTAATTCGCCCACTGGCTTCGAAAATTGAATCTAGTTGCGGTGGACCCGTGTTTTTGGTTGTCGCAATCACTGCGATGCGACGATGGATCGCGTTGTAAATCTTATTGTGAACGTGCATCAATGAGTCATGTCGATTAGGTATTCAGTGTATCGATCATGGCTTCAGGGGAACTCCAATCACACTTCACTCTCATTGCGCATGTGACCTCCTGTCCCATGACCTATAACGGCGTGCGTCACCACCAAGAATTCCTGAACTGTTTGTCTTTATCATTTTCACTCAAGAAAAGTGTAGCAAGCCATTCAGTTAATGATAATTCATACTACAGAAGAAAGCGCTGGGCATGAGACGTATTGTCTTGAGTTCTGTCGTTGTTTTTACTCTGGTGATACTTGGCGCAGCGATGTGGTTTTTGATTGCGGGACCGGCATCGCAACGAGATGCGCTTGCTGGAATGCTGGGCGTTATCAAACCTCCGACAGGAATTGGGGGACCTATCGAACTTGTGTCGAGTACAGGAGAAACCTTATCCGAGCAATCGTTTAAGGGCAAATACGCCCTCGTATTCTTCGGTTACAGTTTTTGTCCAGATGTTTGCCCCACGGGATTACAAAACGTCTCATTAGCTCTCGACAAACTGGGAGACAAGAGTGCTGAAGTTGTTCCAATCTTCATTTCCGTCGATCCAGACCGCGATACTCCCAGCCAACTGGCCAGCTATGTCGAACACTTCCATCAGAATATGATTGGGTTAACCGGAAGCAAAGAACAGATTAAAGCTGTGACCAGACGTTTTCGAGTTTACTATGCAATGAGGAATGGTCGGGATTCCAAAGATTACCTCGTGGACCATTCCGCTTTTGTATACCTCATGGACCCAAATTGGAAGCTTCGGGCAGTGTTTAACCACAGCGCGAGTCCAGATGATATAGCAGCTGCCCTTGGTAAACTGCTTTAAGACGAAATTGTGAACTCCTGGTTATCAGTTTTGGTCCTGCACCTGTGTCTTGCGTTGGGCACAGCGGTGACCAGAAATGCCAGACAGACACAATCCGTGTTGATATGGCAGCAGATTTGAAAAAGAGAACAATTTAAACGGTCTCAGTTTGTGCAGGTATCGACACAGTGATACGCAATGCATCGATTGAACTTGACGTTTATGCGCACTATCTTTGTTTTATCGCTCGAACAGACTTTCAACCGTTTGTCTGTGTTTTGGCAGTCACGCGGTCGCTGGTATAAGTCACCACGCGGTCGCGCTTAATTGCGCTTTCATAGATAACGCCGTGTTACGGAACGATAACTGTCGTAGTCTGTACCGTACGTTGCCTTGAGCCAAGGTTCCTCGGCAAGTGGTGCAATGAGCAACGTCAATATTCCCGCGACCACGACAGGCGCCGCCAAATACGAAGCGGAGCACAACTGCCAACCAAGGAGGATACCCATATCCGCGACGTACTGTGGGTTCCGCGAGTATTGGTAGATTCCCGTTGTCTTCAGCGTACCAATTTCGCCACTTGACACAATCATGCCAAGCTGAGCCACCCCTTTCCAAACAATCATATTGCCTAGAATAATTAGTGGCAGTCCAATTCCCCATCGAATTGCTGCCGGTAATTCAAGCTGGTTCCATCCAAGGAGTCCCAGTGCAAACGCACTCACGAAAACCGCTATTGTCAATAGCCAAACAATGAGGCGGTTGAGCGTAGTTGAGTGATGTGGTGGCCATATTCTACGTGCGGGTACGGCAATCGACCATATAATAATGCTCAGTAGAAGGAATGAGGCAGAAAGTCCGGCGACGATCAATATTTCCTCTGTAGTGGACATTACATAAGTTTTTGCCATTATTAACGTAAAAAGTTCATTCTTCTCTGATTTGTCTGGTTCGAATTGCACGATGCAAGTTTATTGCACAGTTCGCGAATGATCAAATATACTATGTCAAGCAATTATGCGAACAGATGGTTTTCTCGTGTTTTTTTGCTGCGCGTAGCGGAAACGATCCAAAAAATATTCGAGTTGAGCAGTCACCCGTTATAACGATCCGCATGCACCAGGCACATCGATGCGGTGACTGGAGAGTGAATTGACGTGGGTCAAAATTAACTGCAACGAAGGTATGGCCAGTCGTTGCGGCGTAATGACGGTTTCGGTAGACGATGCTCCGTTACCGCATGAATGTGTTGGCGCATCAGTCAGCAAAGTTGGATGTGACTTTCACTAAGTTGTGAATTAGCGGCTTATAGCCCTTGCACCGCTTTACCGAGATTCGTCGTGGTGTTATTCCGTAGAAAAGACAGTCAATCGATTATGCTCTCTGCTCGGTCGTCGAGCCTTACCGGAAACGTTGAAACACGTCCACCATGTCAATGAGAAATTCAAGTCTTTATCGAAGCGTAATAGCCTTATTCATCATACTTACCACCGCATTTGCGGTGGCGGCACATGGTGAGGAAACTTGGTCTATCAATGACATTCACGTCGAACAGGCGTGGGCTCGCATCGGTAGCCCAAGTGCGAACCTTGGCTCCGTTTATTTGACCGTGCACAACAATTCCGGCGGCACGGATTATCTAATTGCAGCAACAAGCCCAGCAGCAGGTTCGGCTGCTATCTATGAGGTTAAGTCGGAGAAAGGAACCTCGAAGCTGTTTCCCATTCCTGGGGGACTGAATTTGACCGATCATCGAGAAGTCGTTATGCGCCCGGATGGGATTCGACTCGTACTGGACCAAATGAAGGTGCCGCTTGAGTCTGGTAACA
This sequence comes from Hyphomicrobiales bacterium, assembly GCA_965227875.1. Taxonomy (GTDB): domain Bacteria; phylum Pseudomonadota; class Alphaproteobacteria; order Rhizobiales; family JAJFHC01. The sequence continues at coordinate 691,187 of OZ245783.1, read as the reverse complement.
GGCTTCCGTTGCAATTAATTTTCTTGAATGCGGGAACGCTGGACCTTGAAGTTCGTGTTTATTCCCCAAACGAAGAGTCCCCTCCGATCATACACCGTGGTCACAACCAATGATCGAAGTAAGCCTTCAGCCATCGTAGAACTCTCCGGATAGGGATTTCCCGAAGAAGGCGTTTTTGTTAACGTAACCATGAACGCGCTAGACCGTTGATTGCTTCAATTAACACAACAAAAGCAACAACAAAGATTGTAAGCGTTGCTGCCTTGTCATACTGAAATGCGCGAACGTAAGTTTGAATATAGAACCCGACGCCTCCTGCGCCGACCAGTCCGAGCACAAGGGATTCTCGAACGTTCAGTTCGAACCGGAAAAGGGTATCGCGAACAATATCTGGCGCCATGTGCGGCCATGCTCCAAACCGCATTTTTTGAAGCCATATCGCGCCAGTACTGTCTAGAGATTCAAGACTTTGGGTTGGCACACTTTCGATCGCTTCGGCATAAAATTTTCCCAACATTCCCGTTGAATGGAAGGCGATGGCCAGTACGCCAGCAAAAGGACCCAACCCAACAGCTCCGACCATCAGTATAGCAACGAGAATTAGTGGTATAGCACGAATTACCGCAAGCAACCATTTAGCGGGAACGTGAATGACACGCGGCGTTACAGTTTCTGCCGCAAGAGTGCCCAGAAAAAGGGAAAATACTACGCTGGCACATGTGCCCAACAGAGCGATGTGAAACGTCTCCAGAGATGCTCTTATAACGGTTGGCAGAACAGACCAATCCGGCGGGTACATTCGTTCCAAAAATGCGAAAATGCGGGGTCGGCTCGATGCTAATCGCTGTGGATCAATTCCGGTGTCAAATAGTCCCCACGCAACGAGTGCGCCAACGGTGACCAGAAGCCAAAACCCTCTCCAATCCCGCGAGCGGGAGTGTCGCTCAGTCAATTTCGTGATCACCAAAGACGCCAAATGTACAAGCGGGGATCAAGCTGCAGGTTTCGCAATTTGCCATCCGTACAGCTCCGCCAGATCATTCGAGGACAAGCTCCCGACTGCTTGGTCGAACGCGATACGACCCTGTTTTAGTCCTATGAAGCGATCAATAAAACCCGAAACAAGTTTTGGCTGGTGAGTGCTGACAATCAGCGTTGCTCCACGCGCTTCGGCAGATGCCTCAAGAAGACCCAGAATGCTCGTGGCGCTGCTGGGGTCGAGATTGCTGATCGGTTCGTCGGCGATCAAGATGCTCGGTTCTTGCGCGAGGCATCTCGCTACACCTACTCGTTGACGCTGACCTCCGCTCAGCCTGTCTACGCGCGAATTGGAATATTCCAGCACTCCGACATCAGTCATCGCCTGCATTATAGCAGCATCGTCCGATTCGCTAAATATGCCCGCCAAAGATCGTATGGCATTGGTTCGTCCCAACCGTCCGATACGAATGTTCTCATATACAGTCAGACGATCGATCAATGAGAACTCCTGAAACACGAACCCGACATCAGCCCGTGCAGCCCTGGATGGCCGCCTACGGGAAGAGAGTGGGCGACCGAACACCTCGCACTGTCCTTCCCAGCCGAACAGGCGCCCGTCAATCAGCTTAAGGAGCGTAGTCTTTCCTGCACCGCTGGCTCCGATCAGCGACACACGTTCTCCAGCGTCGATCGCTAGCGAATCAAGGTCAAGAACCCTCGCAGAGCTGCCGGGGTAAGAGAATGTGATTTTGCGGAGCTGAACCTGAGGCGTCGTGTTCTTCATGAATGCCTCATCTCAACAATCCATAAGTTGATGCGAGCCGTCTCACACCCTCGAACGCATCCGGGTCTGCTGAGACATATCCATCAGGACTGTAGACGTGCTTGAGAAGGTTCCTGTTCTCAGGCTCGTTCAGCCTCAGCATCGCAGTGACAAACTTACCTTTCAGCTGATGGTCAAGATCCTTCCGGGCAATGACCGTGTGCGAAGGAATTGGTTCGCTTTCCGCGATCCACTTGACCTCCGATTGCTGCTCTGGAGAGAGCAGTAGTTCGGCATATTGACTGGCGCCAGCGGCATCCACCAGGCCAGTGGCCATTGCTTGCATCGCCTGCTGGTAGCCCCCAGCAAAATACATCTCGCTGAAGAAAGACTTTGGGTCGTCATCGCGCTTGATCAGACCGGCCTTCACGAACGTGTCCAGCGGATAAAGATAACCGGATTCCGAAATTGGATCGGCAAAGGCGATCGATTTTCCGCGCAGGTCGGCAAGACTTTCGATGCCCGACTCGTGGCGAACGAAAATCCGCCCTGTATATGTTGGCGCCCCACGGTAGACTTCGGATAAAATGACCTTCGCCCCAATCTCCCTCTCCGCGATTACAAACGGCAGAGCGCCCATGAACGAGACGTCGGCATCGCCGTTCCTGAGCGCCTCGATGGCAGAGGCGTGATCGCTGGTAACGAACCCGCGTACGGAAACGCCTATCTCGCGGCGCAGGAACTCTGAAATGATCTTTATATCGCCGATGAGTTTTTCCGGATTCTCTTGAGGTATGAAGGCCAGGACAAGTTCGGCCTTTTCGACGGAGCGGGCGGGAAGCGGGACCAAAGAAAATGCGCCTAAGCCGAGCACAGCCGCCAGCAGAGCGCGCCGGTTTGGAAAGGTCAATGTCGGATCAGTACATGGACGGATCATACCGTTCCTCCAACTGCTTGAACTGCTTCCAAAGCAGCTCTGCCTGTGGCCAATCCTTGCGATCAATTGCTTTGCGAATTTCGGCAAGTGTGCCGGCCAACTCGTAAACTCTCGGCTTGGCCGACAAGTTCGCCATGCCGCTTGCATCTGCAGACAGGTCAGGCGCGACAGTGTCGATCATCAATCTTGCATGAAAGGCATCTTTGGCAGGTAGAAGACTGTCCAGCGTGCTGGCAAACGTCGTAAGTTCCTCAAATGCCAGCCGGAATGGGGTATGCTTCCCCTTATAGATTTCGTATGGCTCATCAGCGTCGCCCACAGCTTCAAGGTAAGCTGTGAGGTCGGCCCGTTCATTCTCTTCCATCTGCAGTCTGAATCGGTCATTGAACCAGTCAACGACGCTGGCAAGGGTCGGCAATGATCCATTGTGAAAGTATGGGGCCGTGAATTTCGATCCGAGCAGGGTGGGCGTATCGTAAATCGCGTCACGACTGCGGTCATAGCTGTCGCCTGCGGATCCAATATTGTGCGCGCGCCGATCGAGGAAATTGGCTGAAGGAACATGGCAGGTGGCGCAGGACTTTCCGTCCATTTGCTCAAAGCGCTTACGGAACAGTCTTTCCCCACGTCTCGCGGCATCGGAAGCTTCAGCGGTCAGGCGCCCGCTCCCGTCGATTTTGGAATTCGGCAGAAAGTCGAACTCCAGCAAATAGGCGATCAGCGCATCCAGCATGAATGAAGTTGGCTCTTTACCGCCAAACTCATTCACAATGACGTTTCGCGTGAATTCGCGCAGACTTCCGAAGCGTCCATCGCGGCCGTAGGGACCGGTGAAGCGCAGCCCGCGCAGCGAGGGGATATCAAGGCTGTCAGCACGCCGGTCGTTGAAAAACGGATTAAAGAACTCGCCATCGACATCAAGCGCGCCTGCCTGGTGACTAACACCTGGAATGAAGAACGACTGATTGATATCTGAGCGATTGTGACAAGTGGAACATGCCACACCGAGCGCGCGCGCTGGCTCGCCGAAGATAACCGGGCTGTCGAAGAGCATGTCGCCGTAAGCGATGAGCGGAAGTTCTTTTTCGTCGATTCCTCTTTCTTCGAAGTTCAGGACCAAGCGTGGCAACGGATCTTGATCATTCAGATTGCTGCCGGGCGGAAGCCACTGCGCAACTTCGAGCTCGCCGCCTCCCAACACAATGCGCTCTGGAATCGGCTCCAACTTCTCACGACGAACAAACTTCGCTGGCTCGAAGTTTAGCGCAAGGTACGAAGCAATCGTCTCGCGAGCTACGTTGAACGCGTCCTTGTCAGGGTCTTGTGCCCCACGCCCGGCGACGCCTGCCGAGCCCAGACTGCTGGTCAGCTTCAGCCAGGCAATGCCAAGATCTTTGTAACCTTTTGAGTCAGTTTGCTGGATGAAGTCACCAAACGCTCGAAAGAGCGAATGCGCCTCTTCAACCTGCCGAGCTGCAAGGCTTGTATTTTCCAGACCATCGGCAGCCAGGTCGAGATGATGTCGTATAGACCGGGACAGCGCTTTGGTTGTTGTCGCATAAAGCGCTTGTCGATTCTGCTCAGAAATTGCATACCGAATTTTGCTTGTCAGATTACTGAGGTCACTGTCTCCAAGCTCAAGCAGTTTCTGAGCTGCGGCCATCGATCCGTATGCTGCAGGCAGTGGCGCCTCAAACGCTTCCTGAATTTTCTGCCAGGGGACCGGTTTCAAATTGCCGAGAAACAGAATTGTTCGGTAACTTCCCGCGATGGGATGCCAAGGCACCTCGGTGACCACATGAGCCCTAGCTGATATCGCAAGGGCGACGAGTGCTAGCAGGCCAACTACGGCTCTGAGTGTGCTCGTCAGACTGATCTTCATCGGACTTGCCTCGCGAAGTCTACGGACAGAGCAGGATGCTGATTATTAATTGAATATGCGAATGAGTTGCAAGAGTCAACGCTAATAGGAATCATTCGCAAAACTGCGCGCGTGTTTAAGGTGTCGAATGAGCGTCCGGAGACGGCATTGCTTCAAACCCTTGAACGGCGCGAGTGCTTCAATTGATACGATAAGACAGAAGCGTGCCAAAAACTGGCAAAACAAGCCAAATTGAGCAGTGAAACGTCGTGCGCCGCATCAATGGTGCTTTATCGTAACTCACACCTCAGGCTACGTGAGTTAAGAAGCAGAAAATGACGCTACGCACTAAGAGGCTGCTTCATAATGGCTAAAGATTTTTGGTTCCGCGCCATTAGCAAACAGAAAAACGTCATAAGCTTCGCGCTCAGTTTCCGGCCCCATATCTGGTGATCCGTATGGCATCTCAGGTACAGCCACTCCCAACGCGTCTGGCATTTCGCGTTGTAGACGGCGAATGTAAGGGGTGGGTACGTGACCTTCTATTGTGTATCGGCCCACTACCGCAGTGTGACAGGAAAACAGTTTCTGCGGTACGCCCTTAGAGATCTTCAGTTTCACGAGGTTGGCAGGGAGGAGATCCTCGTCGGTGACTGTGAAACCGTCATTCCGCAGAATCTTTGTCCAAGCTTTACATCAGCCGCAGCCACGCCCCTTATAGACGTGGATGGCTGCGGCCGCGTACACACTCATCGGAATCGTCATCAGATTACAATAGGCAGCAGCAGAGCCAATCAAATTACGTCTCGAATGCCACATCTTTGCGTTTCCATAAAAATTGAATCGGCTGACGAGCCGCAGTGGGTTTCATTTGAAACTATAGATTTAAGAGATTAGATACACTAACGATACGCACGATCGCCATGATTTGACCTTCTGAAAACCGGTTCTTACCCAGTAACTCGTCTTTCGAGGGTGGAGGACCTTACGATAATGCGAAAGAGCATTTTTGGGGCATGCCACACTCGCTCCGGGATTGACGCAGACAAACTGGGGAGCAATTTTCGCCTCAGTGATGGCCTCATTGTTCCTTCGTTAGTCAAAACTCATCCAGATTTAGTTATGATAGAATACAATGCTTCCAGACGGCACGAGCACACATCCAGATCCTGCATTCGTTGCAAAGATAGATGAGTTTTTTTATGGCGCATGAAAAATGGACACCATCCTCTCGCTGATCAATGACTACGGAGTTTTTGTTTATGCGTTTCTCTTTGGGTACTCCGCGCTGAAAAGTGGGGTATTGCCGCTTTTCGGCGGCTTTGCTGCACAGACTGGAGCTCTGGATTTGGGCCTGGTTGCGGTTGTTACGTTTTCAGGTGGTTACATCGGTGATGAGGTGCGCTTTGCCGTGGTTCGTCGCTATGGTGCAGGCTTTCTTGCGTCAAGGCCCAGGTTCGCCGCGCTGATGAACAAGGCTTGTGCGTTGCTTGAACGTTATGGTTCTGCCTATATCTTTCTGTATCGCTATCCGAAGGGGATGCGGACGATAGGTGCGCTTCCTGTAGGTTTGACCAGTATGAAATGGTCGCGTTTTACAATATTGAACGCCGCTTCAGCGCTGTTGTGGGCATGTTTGCTGATTGGCGTAGGATACCTCTTTGGCGAAGCAGTCGAACAGGTCGTGAAAGACAATTGGGGGGCGTGGAGCGTCGGCTTACTCTTTGTGTTTGTTGGGGTGACTGCCTTCGCTTGGTGGCGCATCACGAATCATACTGACAAACCATTAGGAGCCTAAAGATTATAGAGGTGTGCAGCAAATAGTGGCTGTATTACTATCGTGCCTGCAGCAAGCTTCAACTGCTGGTTTTGGCCCATTGTTTCTGCCTCCACTGTCTACTGAAACGGTTGGAGAGGATTTTTGTTATCTGATCGGCTGTTCATAAAGAAAGTAAGGCGGATTCGAGAGTGCTCAATTGATAATTGAAAAGGCGTTGTTTGAAATATCTAGGAGATTATCGCCGTTCAACAGTCAAATTTGTCTGTGGATTAAATTCGATTCTATTCGAGATGCGGGCCTTGCAACTAAGTGCAGACAGAGAAAAGATGAACTTCCGGAAGCAAATTTCGCACTTAGTTGCTTGTTTTGGATAGTTCCGGTGTGCACTCTTTTTGGAGTGCTTCTTCTCGACCGTTTTAAGACTCGATAGTGGGAAGTTATCGAGAGTTATTAGTAAATTTGAGCCACTAACTTCTATTCAGTTACGAGCAGAAAAGGTTTTTGCAGAACCACGTCTCGATTGGCCGGATTGGACGGAAAGTCGTCGTTCGCTGCATGTACGAAAAGGACGGTGCCATCTACGGAAGCAGCCATCTATATGGCTGCCTAGGGTGTCCGGGTACCCTTTGGTGGTCCAATATCATAGTTTGAGTTCGGTATACTGTGAAGCAAGCGCGATGATGCCCTGGTTGGCGCATCTTCATCGGCACGGCCACACGACAGCTTACGCAGCGTCGATCTGTACTGGCTCAGAGTGCGACATGCCCGGCGCTCAGAGACCGCCATGGCGTCCACCACATGGTCAACGCACCGGCGGCTGCGTAAAGGACCCAGTACATTCCCGTCAGAGCTTCGTTCAGGATCAGCTTGTCCAAGGTCAGGTCCGACACCGCCTTTCGAAGCCGAGCGTTCATCCACTGGAACTCCTTCAACCTGTGTAACTGGATCACCTCCATGCCGTCATACTCCCGGCGCTAGCAATAGTAACTCTGGTCCGATGCTCCAAAACCACGGCAGCCCTCGCCAACCGTCTAGGCCTGGGCGAGCATACCTCTTCTTCACGCAGCATTCCGATAATCTGTTCTGAGGAATTGTGCTTCCGGCTCATCTCGATCTCCTTAAAGAGTTCCGATTTAGCGAGATTAACGCCCAAGCCGTGGACCGCTTATTGAGGCCCTGGTCAATGCGCACAATTTTTCGGCCCAAAAGCCAGAACAGGGCGCGGCTCGTCCGGCTTGTCCTCTTTCTGGGGAATATCAAGTGAAACTATCTCACCAGCTGGCTTCCTAGCATTCATCGCTCGAACTATTTGATGAGGCCTTTTATTGTAAGCTTCCCCGGCAAGGCTCTTGCACTTACCCTTCATTGCCTTGCCTGCCGCAACCAACCTATATTCGTATGTCCGAAATTCCGCCAGAGGCGGTCGTTATATCGCCGAGGTGCGAAGGCAGTTCATGACTCAATTGAGACACATTCGGTCCTTCCGATTTCGGCCCTAGTTGGCAACTATTTCGCAGATTTCCCTTGTTCCTATAGCCGCTATAGAAGGTAACTTTTCTCGTTGAGGGTATTGCTCAGCGGATGATTTCCGCTGCCGCGGGGGTAACACGTTGGGTTTGCCGAAGTCTATACCGCGGGAGATGGGTGAAACTGTGAGAAAGTTGCTTGAGAATGCGAGGAAGATTGTCGTCTTGGGAGGAAGCATTGCGGCTTTGGTGTTCCTGCCAGCGCTCACACTGACCTCAATCTCGGATATCATTACCAGACGGATTTTTCAGTACGGCTCTACCCCGATACAGGAGTTGACGTGGCATTTCTTTTTTGCCTGCGTGATGTTCGGCATGGGGTACGCCTATCTCAAAGACAATCATGTGCGGGTAGATATTCTGCGCGAACGCCTGCCGGAACGGACGAAGATCCGAATTGAACGGATACTTCTGATTGTTCTGTTGATCCCTCTCTCGCTTGTGCTGGTTTGGTTCGGCATGCGGATGGCGTGGTTGTCCTACCTGCAAGGCGAAGGCTCCCGCGCAGCGCTTGGCTTATCGGCCCGCTGGATTATCAAGTCAACACTGCCCATCGGTGCACTGCTGCTCTTTTTCGCCGCCTGTTACCGTTTGGTGCAACCCAATTCTAGCGGTGCGGACGAGTTATGATGATTGTCGATTATCTCCCGCACCTTATGATCCTGACATTGGTAGTGCTGCTGTTTACTGGCTTTCCGGTCGGGGGAATTCTGGCCGGTGTCGGGATCGGCTTTGCATTGATCGGAGTGGCGATCGATGAATTCCCAACTGCGTCTCTGTTCTTGATCCCGTACAAGGTCTACAGCGCCATTGGCGAGAACCTTGTATATCCTGCTGTCCCCATGCTGCTCTTTATGGGCGTGGCACTGGAGGTTAGCGGTGCTGCCCGAGAGTTACTCCTTTGTCTGCAAAGGATATTGACCCGCGTTCCGGGCAATATGTGCATATCCGTGATCCTGATTGGGTTGTTGATGGCCCCGATGGCAGGCGTCATCGGCGCGTCCGTTGCCACACTGACGCTTGCCGCTCTTCCAACAATGTTGGAGCAACGCTACCGAGCAGAAATTGCCACCGGGGTGATCGCGGCATCGGGTACACTTGGCGTGATCGCTCCACCGGCAGTCATGCTGTTCTTTTTATCGGACGCGTTGGAACTGACCATAGCCAATATGTTTCTCGCTCCGATCGTACCGATCTTTGGGCTGGCTTTTGTTTTCATCGCCTATTTCGTCGGCATCGATGTCATTCGGCCCAGGCATGCCAACAAAGCCGGTCCTGATGTTTATGAATTCTCGCTGCCAGTCCACATACTGCGCAGTCTGTTGATGCCGGTGGGGCTTATTTTCTTGGTGCTGGGATCGATAATTGCCGGATGGGTCGCCCCATCGGAATCCGCCGCCGTCGGCGCGATAGGGGCGGCTATTCTCATTTTCATTTACCGGGGCTTTGACTGGGCGTTGCTCAAGGAAGCCCTTTTTCGGACAATGAAAATCACGGCCATGGTGTTCTTTGTCGTGTTTGGCGCCACCATATTTTCACTCGTGTTCCGCTTCTATGGCGGTGACGATATTGCGGTCGGATTGTTCGAACAACTGGCCCTGTCCGATTTCGGAATCCTTCTTGTCGTTCTTCTTATCCTTTTTGTACTGGGCTTTTTTATCGACTGGATTGAAATCACTCTGGTGTCGCTGCCGATTCTTTATCCCACCCTGAAATACCTCGAATTCGCGCAGTACGTCGGTAGCGATCAGCTTGCTCGGTTGTGGATGGGGACGCTCATCGCGATGGTTCTACAGACTTCGTTCCTCACGCCGCCATTTGGATTTGCCCTATTCTTCCTCAAAGGTTCGGCACCGCCCGAGATCCGTATGGCAACAATCTATCGGGGCGTCCTGCCGCTCGTAACTATCCAGTTGCTTATGATCGGATTGGTATTGACGTTGCCCGCCATGTCGACATGGCTGCCGACCACGTTGCTTGGCTCCAGATAGCAGGTGACTGGACTCGCCTGCAAACCGCTCACTTGATTTCATGGCTCGTGTTGATGCAATTGCCGTGTGAGTAATCTGCCAGGGTCTCAATGATATGGCATTGGGCAACGCGTCCACCGGCGCAGGACGTTATCATCCGCTCAAGCTCGGATTTGAGAGCCAGTAGTTGCGTGATGCGTCGGTTTATCTCATCTAAATGCGCACTTGCAATTCCGGTGACCGCCTCGCACGAATGATCCGGATTGTCAGTCAGATCCAAGAATTCGCGTATGTCTTTTTGCGAAAAACCTAACTCCCGGCAGTGCTGGATAAATCCCAGTCTCGCCATATGCTCTGGGCCGTAAAGCCGTCTGTTGCCCGCGGACCGGGGAGGCGAAGGCAGCATGCCGATTTTTTCGAAGTATCGGATAGTGACGACCCTGCAACCGGTCTTCTGCGCCAGTTGACCAATCGAATATTCCATTTTGTAAACAATTCTGCGGTGACTTCTATAGTTGCTATAGATCGTATATTGGCCGCCGTAAGATTGCAAGGTGAGGAGTTTATTGTGTGGCTGGCTGCGGTCGCGGCAAAGCTCGCACGGCGACGTGCCCGCCTGATGCTCCTTCAGAATGGCAATGATCTGTTCCTGGGAGAACCGTGCTCTCTTCATTGCCTGCATCCTGCGTCAAGGAACAGGCTAATACGAATGCGGGAACATTTAAGGGGAGCACGTCACATTCAACTTGTGGCATTTGCATGCAAGTGTCGGTAAGGAAAAAAGTACCAACCGCGGAACTCTTGATGGTGCCTGCGCCCCCGGCGGATCGGTCCGCCAATAGACGGGCTTTTTGGAGTTTGTTTGACTCTCCAGTCGCTGGACGAATTATCCTTGCTACCGAAAGTGGGGCGGATGGAAATCAGTTTTTATACTCTCATCGTTCTTCCGATTGGTCTCGGCTTGTTAGGGTTTGTCGAACCCTGCTCCATCGGTGCGCATCTGCTGTTCCTGGAGACGCAGTTCAAACGTTCAACAGCAGAGAAGTTTAAAGCGGTTTTGGTCTTTCTCGTTTCTCGGTCCGTTGTGACCGGCATGTTCGGTGCGCTTATCGCCCATCTCGGGCGTTCACTCATTGAGTTTCAAACTGGGTTCTGGCTGATTTTCGGTTTCGTTTATCTGGCTCTCGGTCTGATCGCTCTGGCTGGCGGAGCAAGCCATCTTCGAACAAGGATCAACCTCGCGCCAGTCAACTGGAAGCGCATGGATCATCCAATTTTTCTTGGGCTGGCATTTGGATTGAACATTCCAGCCTGTGCAGCTCCGATCCTGTTTGGGCTTCTTGGTTTGGCGGCAAGTTCGGGAACCGTTACAGCCGGATTTTCGATGATGTTTCTGTTCGGCTTATTCCTGTCGGCTCCGCTCGTGGTGTTCGCCATCTATCCCAGACTGGTCGGCTGGTTGGAGAGGCTGCGAGAAAGAATGAGGCGGGCGCCGTGGATATTGGGCGTCGTTTTTGTCCTCTTGGGCGTTTGGTCGATCTGGTTTGGCCTCTATGTCGATCCAGCGAGTTGGGCCGGGAGATGAGCACCAGACGCCGCTTCACTAAAGTCGCCACGGCGGGTATCACCTTTCAAGCTGGGTCAGCTGCAATTGACTCCGCGACCATTATGTCCGCTCTAGTATTTCAGCTCTCAGGGAGCACGGTCTTGGTGGGGGCCGTAACCGCGATCTTACGCTTCGGCTGGTTGTTTCCGCAGCTCATTGTTGGGTTCCTTGCGCAACGCACCGGCTCCAGCATGCGCTTCTACGTACTTGGTGCGTTTGGGCGAGCAACGTGCATGGCGTTGATGGCCAGTCTGCTTGTCCTAGGTGCCGAGTGGTCGCACGCAGCACTGTCCCTCAGCGTGATGGTGCTGTGGACTGCTTATTCGTTTGTTAGCGGTATCGTGGCCGTTCCCTACAATGACATTGTCGCGCGATCGGTGCCGTCTGAACTTCGCAGCCGCCTGCTGGCGACGCGGTTTTTTGGCGGCGGTGTAGTCGCTCTTGGAATTGTCGCCATCGCAGATCAGCTTGTTGAGACCATTTCGTTTCCGACGTCCTATGCCGCAATCGTTGGCATCGCATCCGTATTGATGTTCGCTTCCTCCGCCATTTTCACTTCAATGGGGGAGCCAACCAAAGAGGGCGAGCAAACACGCAAGCCAACTTTCTTTCAGTACCTCAGAGTTGGCAGGAAGGTGCTGCGCACAGACGGCAGATTTCGGAGATTCGTCTTTGCGCAGTGGTGTGGCGGGGCGGTTCTTATGGCGATGCCTTTCTATGTCGTTCACGCTGCGGATCTTGGGTTTAACTTTGAAAACGTCGCGCTGTTGCTGGGTGCGCAGACTGCAGGCGCACTTTGTTCGAACGTGTTGTGGGGCTGGTGGGGAGACCGGCTAGGCAAAGCAAGCCTTCTAAAGACTGTCGCAGCTGGTAGGATTTTGCCTCCTGCAGCGATGTTGCTGTTTGGCTCCCTCGGCAATGTGGATGTGGCCCACTTGCTCTATATGTTTGTTGCGCTGTTTTTCCTCCATGGCGCCCTTGCGAATGGACTTACAATCGCGGTCATTGGATTCTTGATGGAAATCTCGCCAGAAAATATGCGCCCTGCTTATAGTGGCTACTTTAACGCGATCACTGCCCCTGCATTTCTACTGCCGCTTCTGGCCGGCCTTATTGCAGGAGCACTCGGGCTCGCCACCGTATTCGCGCTTTCAATGATTGCTGCTGCTCTTCAATCTTGTTTGATGCTTCGAATTGATGCTGTCGCACAAAACCGCGCTTGATGTTCTACTCTGCATTGTCGGTGTTGGTGTTGCAGGTCTCGCCACACTTAAAGATTGGGGCCTATATACGTGTGTGACCCAACTTGGTGGACAGCAAAATCCGATATAGAGTTCCGTTCTTTTTCTGGTGGGGGCGCGAATGGGAACGGAAACGATGTACCAGTCGGCTGTCGAGTTCGCGGCTCAGACTGGCAGACTTGATTTTCTTTCTGCTGTTTTGGCCGTGTTGGCCCTCGTATTGGGCATTGGCGCCTTTCCATTGGTCTATTTCCTTCGTCAGCGGGCAGCAAGCGTTGCACGTGACGAAATAAATCTGGCGCTTGAAGACATTAAAACGAAGGCTGAGGCCGCCGCCATTTCCAAGATGGAGGAATTGCTCCCAACGCTGCTAAAGGAATACGGCGAACTTGCCAAAAATGCCGTTGACGACGATATAGCAAATATGATTGCGCAGGCTCAGGGAGACAACGCGGATGATGACGAACCTGATTGATGCGCTGCACCGTGTGCAACGGTTTGCGCCCGTGGACGTGGAAAGTCTGGCCTGGGGGCTGGGAGTTCGGGTGAACTACATCCCCCTGGACCCTGACATATCCGGTGAATTGATCAAATCGAGCGATGGCAAATACGAAATCAATGTCAATTCGACCGACTCGCAGACCCGCCAACGGTTCACGATTGCGCATGAACTCGGACATTTTATCTATCACCGGGAATTGGTCGGTGACGGTATAGACGACGATAAGGCATACCGCAGCACGGACACGGGACGCTATCACAATAAGAAAATTGGCCCCATTGAGGAAACTGAAGCAAACAAGTTTGCTGCCGGGCTTCTGATGCCCCTCAGTTTGATAGACCGGCTGCGAGCGGAAGGTTTGGACCGCCGTGAAATGGCCAAGAGGTTGCTCGTCTCAGAACATGCTCTGGCAATACGCCTTGGTGAGCCATACCCCTAACAAGGGTTTATTCCACCAATCGGTTCATTTCATCAAACAGGTAGGGCGCGATGGAGATGGTCTTTTGCCGTTTCGCGAGCGCCCTAAAGTTCTCGATATCAGTGCACATTTCCATCAACCCTTGAACACGACCGATCTGGTGGATGAGCATATTCCGACCGTCTTCGCTGAGCCATTGATGGAAGCGTGCCCGACGCTTGCCTTCGTCCGTGATGTTGAGTTTGTCCAACTCCGCTTTGACGTAGCCGTTTTCTAGCGGCTCATAGACGTACTTGTTGATGAATCTGCCGTAGTACTGGGGCCGGTTTCGGGGTGTTGTGGGCGCATTGTCATAGAGTCTATCAAGTTCCGCAAAGAACGCGTCGGGGAACGTTTTGAGCCACTTCTGAAGCCCTTCGGCAATGTACTTGGAGAGCAGCAACCGCAGGGCATCGTGCGCCCTATCGCGTTGGTAGCCAGTTGCCTCATCAACAAGCGCGACGATACCGACCTTGGCGAACGCCTGCATCAGTACTTCGGCTTGTTCCGCCATATGCTCTTGCGACGGATGGAGCTTCTTGGCCCGTCTTGCAGCAAGGTAGACGCCACATATTTCGGGTAGGAGTTCGGCGCGTAGTCCATTTGCTGTGGCGCCACCTGATGACGGGGTGTACTGAATCGGGGATGTCAGCGCCACCGTTAAATCATTGTTTATAAAGTCAGAAAGGTTGTTGGCAGACAGAAAAGACGGCAAGTTGGCGCCATCGGGTTTTTCTTTCATTCGGCGCCAGTGAGAACCGCCACGTTTACTACCGAACGCCCGGTGCACGGCGCGTTCGGAGAGAACCCGTGTGCCGTCTTCGAGAACTGCACAGTCTAACTCAATATCGCCAATCGGGAGTTTCCCGCTATACAGCGCTAACGGAATACCTTTGGACGCGGCTTCTTGTGCGGCAGCTTCTTTCGGGTCTGTCCCAGCAAACCGCGTCAGTGCCTCGCTGAAGTCCATATCGAGAGACAAGGGCGGATTCCGTTTTTTGTCGTCTGTCATGCGATCAGTGCCTTGTAAGTGAGCCGTCCATCGGACTTGGCGAGAAGCGCATTGACGCGCGGGCCTTCGTCCAGTTCACGGCGATTGAACCGCCACGTCATTTCCGCCAGATAGCGGTCGAGATGCTTTTCGGACACCCAATGGTGAATGCCGTAAATCTGGCGCTTGATGAGTGACCATGCGCCTTCGATGCTGTTTGTATGGTTATAGAAGTGCTTCACGTACTCACCGGCGCTGTGGTTCGTCGTGTGGTGATTGTAGGTGCCTTGCAGGCCCTTGTAACCGGCGAACTCGTCAGTCATGACATTTGAGCCCGGGGCGACGTTTGCTAGCACTTCCGCCTTCACGGACTTGAGGCTGTCGATTTTCTTGGCGCGAAGGTCGCCACCACGTTCCAGTGCGCCCCAGACTACGGTTTTGCCGACGGGGCCACGTCCGGCATTCTGGCGCTTGTCAGCATGTTTGTTTTTTTCTTTGCCGCCGTGGAACGTCTCGTCCACTTCAACGTCACCCTGCAAAGGACGGTTGAACGAACGGGTACGGGCTGCATGGCGGAGGCGGTGAAGGATGAACCAAGCCGTCTTTTGCGTGACTTTCAGATCCTTGGCGAGCGTCGTGCTGGCGATGCCTTTCTTGTGACTGGTGATAAGCCAGATCGCCATGAACCATTTGCGAAGCGGCAACTTGCTGTCTTCGAAAATCGTGCCGACGCGGATTGAGAACCGTTTCCGGCAATCGCCGCACTTGTGATTGCGGTTGTCTTTGAAGTGATAGACCTTGGTCGAACCACAGTGCGGGCAGAACGCGCCATCTTTCCAGCGGATCGCGCGGAGATGGTCGATGCAGACCTGTTCGTCGGAGAAGACTTCCATCATCTCGATGAGGCTGTCGAACTGCTGGATCATGGGTGCGCTCCTGTTGGCTACACCCTCAATTTAGGTACTTATGTGACCTTTGTCAATGGGTCACACACGTATATAGGCCCCTAAAGATTGGCACTTTCATGTTTTCGATAGTGTGGCGATCTGGCGGTCGACAGGGAGATGAGCAGTTTGATATAAGAAAAATTATGAGACGTCGTGTTCAATTGGTGCTTATTGCTCTGCTTGCCACGTTTTTGGCAGGCACGATAATTCAGTCAGCGCAGGCGGCATCGATGGACGTCGAGATGTCGATGGCTCTACCAGGTGACGTAACTCCTGAAGGATGCGAGGGTTGCCCTGCTGGCGATGATATGCAGGGGGGCTGCTCAACGCCTTGTGTTGTGCAAGTCTTTGGTATGGCACCCATGCTAAGTTCGTTGGAACGAGTACGGCCTCAAAGGGAAACTTGGTTGTTGCTCCATCTCCATGTAGACGGGCGACAAGTTTCACCCGACCTCCAGCCTCCCAATTTCTTGCTCTGACTTGACAACACGGAGCCGCAAGCGCGGCTTGCTTGATTGTCATTACGAACTGCGACGCATCTTGTAGCGCTGCAGCGCTCACGCCGCATTTCAGGTTCAGCTGATCATTCCATCCGTCATGCGATCCAAAGTCAGCACGGAGCAAGATTGTGAATTTTAGAGCAAGACCCACGTCACGGCGATCGTTCCTGCTAGGGAGCATCGCCAGTGTGATTTGCATTGGGCAAACCGCCTTCACCTCAGGTGCGAGCGAATTCCAACAGCCTAGTGCGCGCAAATTTTCACTTCGGGCCGCGCGGGGTGAAGCCCGAATTGCCCCAATGCCGTATCCAAGAACCGCTGTCTGGACTTACAACGGTCAAGTTCCCGGACCAGAGATCCGGGTGCGCCAGGGTGAACGTGTCCGAATACACGTAGAAAACGGGTTGGCCGAGGAAACAACGGTTCATTGGCACGGATTGCGCGTACCCAACGCGATGGACGGCGTTCCGCACCTAACGCAAACCCCAATCGCAGTGAACGGCGATTTCAGTTACGAGTTCGATGTGCCCGACGCCGGAACGTACTGGTACCACCCGCACCAACGAAGTTTTGAGCAGGTCGGCCGGGGACTTTACGGGCCGCTCATTGTCGAAGAGACACAACCAATCTCAGTTGATCGAGACGTTACTTGGGTCCTTGATGATTGGCGTCTGCGTCGTAACGGCCAAATCAGCGATGATTTTGGCGACCGGCATGACATGAGCCACAACGGCCGGGTCGGCAACACCGTTTCGGTGAATGGTCGGGTCATTGAAGACTTTGCCGTGCGTCGCGGCGAGCGTGTTCGCCTTCGGCTCATCAATGCGGCCAACGCCAGGATATTCGGGTTGGAGTTTGCCGGACACGATCCACAAATCATCGCGCTCGATGGCCAGCCGGTCTCGCCGCACAGTCCAAGCGATGGACGTGTGGTTCTGGGGCCGGCAATGCGAGCCGACCTTGTCATCGACATGATGGGCAAACCAGAGGAACGATTTACGGTTACAGACACATTTTATCGTGGTCTTCACTTCCGCCTGCTTGACCTGGTCTATCGCACCGATCCAGTTCGCGATCGCGAACTAGAGAGCCCCGTCGAACTTGCTTCAAACACAATGCCGGAACCCGATGTGGGCGGGGCCGAACGTCACGAAATCCGTTTCAACGGAGGCATGATGGGCGGAATGATGATGGGAAATCGACGGGGCGGCGGCATGATGAACATGACGGAGATGATGAACCAGATGCGCCAGGGCAACATGTGGTTTATCAATGGAAAAGCCGCCACGGGGCATGTAATGGACCCGCTGCTAACGCTCGATAAGGGGCGAAGCTACGTTCTGGAAATGCAGAACGATACGGCTTGGCACCACCCCATACACCTGCATGGCCATTCGTTTCGCGTGATCAGTCGTAATGGCAAGTCAACCACGCACCGTGAGTGGCAGGACACCGTTCTCATGGACCCTCGCGAGACGGTTGAAATTGCCTTTGTCGCAGACAATCCGGGTGACTGGATGTTCCATTGCCACATCCTTGAACATCAAGCAGCAGGCATGATGGGCGTGATCCGTGTCAGAGATGGAGCAATGCGCATTTGACAAGGGATTACACGCTCGCTTTGATTGTCTTTGTCTTGATTGACGTTGCTGGGGCTTCAGCCCAGTCGGCTGGTGATCCAATGAGCGGCGGTGAAACCTACCGCGCGTGTGTTGGTTGTCACGCGCTGCAGCCTGGCGTGGGTTCTGTCACTGAAACTCGGCGATGAAGTTGCAACGTGCCATCAACCGTTGATTTGCACTATCTCCTATTGCCGCCATCGTTTCCCACCAGAAATCATTCAACATGCCGTTTGGTTGTATTTCCGGTTCCCTTTGAGTTTTCGAGATGTCGAAGATCTCCTCGCTGAGCGTGGGATAGAAGTTTCTTATGAAACGGTTCGGCGGTGGGCGCTGAAGTTCGGTTTGGGCTACGCCTGCAAGCTGAGAAAGCTTCGTCCCCGACCAGACGGGCGTTGGCACCTGGACGAACTGTTTGTTTCCATCAACGGCAAGCGGATGTATCTGTAGCGGGCAGTGGACGGGGAAGGTAAGATTCTCGATATTCTGGTTCAACCCCGCAGAAATAGGAAGGCCGCGCTCAAATTGATGCGCAAACTGCTGAAGAAGCAGGGTTATGCGCCTGACGAGGTGGTGACTGACAAGCTTCCATCCTATGCGGCTGCATTGAAAGATCTCGGTATGGACAGCAAACACGTCACTGGTCGTCGAAGTAACAACTGGGCGGAGAACTCGCATTTACCGGTGCGGCAACGTGAACGGCGAATGCAACGGTTCAAGTCGCCGGGATCAGCACAGAGTTTTCTCTCGACACACGCCACTATCTACAACACCTTCAACATCCATCGCCATCTCATCTCACGCAAGACACTTCGTCGGTTCCGCAATGAAGCTATGAACACGTGGCAGAAAGTAGTCGCTACGGCTTGATGCAGACCGATACTTCAATTCAACGCGGCCGCAATGTCTCAACGTGACAGCACCAAAATTCTGTCCCGAATTGAATTTGGGACCAATCTGGCGCACTAAACTGTTGCCGCGATAAAGATCCCTACGATCAATATTTTTTGCCCTGCTAGTTCGAATCAATTCCCTGTTCTGTTGGGCAGGGAAACAAAGGCTGAAACCTGACAAATTCGCCGCAAATGGAGGGGTGGGCCAGCGTCGGCGGAGTGAATTTCGAGAAATTTCCCTGTTCTTTCCCTCTTTATCAGAGAAATCAGTATCGAGAATGACAAAGACTGTTTCGCGGCAGACTGCGCCCACCACCATTCCATCGCTTGTCCAGCCCGGAGACATAGTTGACACTTTTGTGCCGAACGGGTTTTCGATTGTCTGCAAAGTTCTCTGTTCCAGGTCTAAGTATCCCAGATCGTAGGTCATGAAGCTTTGGTCTGACTGGAAACTGACGGCGAGGTAAACACCAGATGACCGTTCGCGGGGCATATAGCATCGCGAGCACATGGCCACTGGATCGATCGAACCGTCAAGCCCAGCGCTACGAACAGAGTTTTTGGCAGAGACAGTATTTTCCTGAACGCCGCACAAATTGAATTGGCATCGGAGTAACGTCGTTTTTGGGCGATCAATTTGCCCAGTAATCGGCGATATATCCATTCATCTGTGAGATGCCTTGCGTTGCTTCACGGATAATGCCGGGAAGGTCTTGTAGAGGGACATTCTGTTCGGTAATTAGCTTGAGATAGGGTACGGTCAGCGCCGCGATTGCATTTCCTTCTATTCCCAGAATCGGAAAGGAGATGTTCGTGACGCCGGCAACATGCTGGCTTTCCATGACGCAATATCCCTGGCGCTGGATTGTGCCCATATCGTCATTCAGCTTGGATATGCGCGGCGGGAGTGATCCCAGGACTTTTTCGCACTCGTCCAGCATGCGTTGCCTCCGATCATCGGGTTGAAACGTCAACAGCGTCAGTCCGGATGCCGATTCTATAAGCTCGACCATCGCACCGATTTTCATGTTGAAGGACCAGCGTTCAGGACTTTCGACCTGAGCAACAATGACTGCCTTGCCACCCTGATAAACCGAAAGGTGGCAGGATTGATGGGTCGCTGCACATAACTGGTGCATCTGCGCGGATGAATTTTCGATCAGTGACTTTACGGGCGGATGCCTGTGGGCGATTTCAAACAGGCGCAGCGTGAGAACGAAGCGGTTATCTGGAGACAGGCGGATGAATCCGCTGGCCTCGAGAACCGAAACCATTCGAAAAATTTCGTTGACCGTCTTGTCGAGCGTTTCTGCGAGTTCCTTGAGGGTCAGCCCATCGTCCCGCTTGGACAGGGCATCGAGAATATCGAGCCCTTTCGTCAATGCGGGTGCGGAATAGCTCGGTCCGTCGGGCATTATCCTGGTTACTCCACAATAACATCTGTGCACCTGCCAACAAGGAGCAGCGTGTCCAGTGGCCGTTTTTGTCTTCGTGCTCTCAATGCCTTTCCTCAGTTCAGGAGGCGAGGCAGGAACAAAACTATATCCGGAAACAAGATCAGCAGTAACACCACGAAGATGTCGGCGACCAGGAACCAGGCTATCCCGCGAAATATGGCCGTGGTTGTCGTCAGGTTTCCGATCACGCCTTTTATGACAAAGATATTCATGCCGATTGGCGGCGTGATCATCCCGATTTCAAGATATTTCACCAACACGATCCCGAACCAGATCAGATCCAGATTGCTTGCTTCCATGGCCGGCAGCATTACCGGAAGCGTGAGCAGCATTGCTCCCATCGGCTCCAGGAACATGCCGAGAACCAGATAAATCACGGTGATGATCAGCATCAATACGACGACATCAGAACCGGCAAACAGCAGCATGTCGGCGAGGAAGTTGCCGGTTCCGCTAAGGGCCATGAACCTGGTCAGCAGCGTCGCGCCAATTGCGATGATGAATAGAGAAGCTGTTGTGATGATGGTTTCCATCAACGACGACTTGATAACGTCCCAGGTCAGTTTGCCCTGTGTCAGCGCAACCACAGCCGAGAGTACTGCGCCAACACCACCGGCCTCGGTCGCCGAAAAGAACCCGCTGAACATGCCGCCGAAAACGCAGAATATGATCAGCAGGATCGGCCAGGTTTTCCTGGCCGCATCCACCTTCTCCTCGCGTGTGGCAGGTACGGGAATGCCAGGCGCCAGTCCGGGGTTCAGCTTGACCCGCAGGATGATTACCAATGAATATCCGATTGCCGTCAGCAAGCCGACGATGATCCCGCCCAGAAACAGGCGCGAAATCGGCACTTCCGCAAAAACGCCGAACAAGATCATGATGATGGAGGGTGGAATGAGCGCCCCGATCGTGCCGGCAGCCGCGACCGTGCCGGTGGCGAGTTCGGGATGATATCTGTGGCGCATCATCTCCGGTATGGCAATCTTTCCCATCGCTGCCGCTGTGGCCAGTGATGAGCCGCTGACGGCGGCAAATCCGGCAGACCCGACAACACTCGCGACGGCCAGGCCACCCGGCACCCCAGTGAGCCAAAGACGCGCTGCATTGAAGAGATTGGCTGTCAATCCGGCATGAAAGCAGAAATACCCCATCAACAGGAACATCGGTACGGAACTGAGCGCCCAGTGAGCCGAAAAGTTGTAGGGGGTGGTGGATATCATCGCGATGGCCGCATTCTGGCCGACAAGCGCCCAGATTCCGCCAAAGGAGACGATGATCAGAGACACCCCGATCGGTGCCCGCATTGCGATCAGAAAAAGTAAGACACCGAGGCCGCTCAAACCGATTTCAATTGGAGACATGACTCTATCGCTGGTTGGTGAAAGGGGCGATGCGAATACGACAGGTGTGCCGGATGAGGGGCTAGGCGGTCGTACCGTTGCCGGAAGGGGAGGCGGGTTCGTTGGCCTTTAGCAAAAGCGCCAGGATCCTTGCGGCCAGAACAAGCGTCGCCAGGCCAAAACCGATTGCCGGCATGAAATAGGTTGGCCACAGAATGATCGCGCGGCCGCTTTCCATGACGTAGGTTCCCACCTCATACCGCCTCACCGCCTCGATCCATGTAACCCAGGTGAGCAGGCCGAATGCAAATGCAGTCAGTACCCATCCCAGGAACTCGATGACACGTTGCATGGTCGCGGAGAGATGCTGGACAACGATTTCAACCGAGACATTTGCATCTCGCCGCTCAATCAATGCCAGCGGCAAGAACGTGATCGCGATCATGTAGTAATGCGAGACGATGGCGACCGTTCCCGGCAGCGGCATGTCAAACGCCGTACGGGCCACTGCTTCGGCAGCAATATGCAAAGCCATCGCGCTGCAAAAAATGCACGCAATGACCGAGGCGACATTGCCCAGTTTTCCGATGGTGCGTTCCAGTGTTCCGATTATGCCGGTCATGTTAAGAGCGCTCGTTGGTGGTTTGCTGCAATTCGAGCCTTTGACCCAAAGGTGTTTTGCATCTTTCGCGCATGGCAGCTCCCGGTTGCCGAACGCAACCGGGAGCGGTCTTTCGAATGCTACATACCGAATTTGCTGATATCGATTTTGGAGTAGATCTCGTCACGGTAAAGCTGGGCGACCTGTTCGGCGTCGCTTGCGTCAATGCCTTCGACAAGTTTTGTCCATTTGCGCGTAATTTCGACGAACTGCTTCGCCATGTTTTCCGCTTCAGCGATCCCGCGCTCCTCTCGCGCCGTCTTGCTTGCGTTGATGACTTGCGCCTCGACGAATTTCGCCTGCGCATCAAGGAAATCCTGATCGGGCTTGTTGATCACCACGTTGTTCTTGGGCAGCACCACTTCGATGACCCGCTTGACTTCCTTGTCCGTATTTACGGAAGACAATGCCTGACCCTTCACCGCAAGGTCGAGAACCATTGCCCTGGTTTCACTGGACATCTCCTTCCAGAGGTCGTGGCGAATGCCGAAAAAGACCCCGTTATGAAACGCGCCGACATCGATCATTGTCACCGAGCTAACCAGTTCTTCAATTCCGAAGCCGGAAATATCGGGTAGCACGCCCACCGTTCCATCGATAATGCCGGAGTTCATGCTTTCGAAGATTTCCGCGCCGGGAACGCTGACAGCAACACCGCCAAAATGCTCGATCCATGCGCGGAAGTAATTCCCGCCGGAACGAAGCTTTTTGCCTGCGACTTCAGCCGAGCCGTGCACCTGGTTGTCTCCAGCCAGAATGAGCTGATAGGTCGGATTGGCGAACATGATCAGCGGCAGCTGTTTCTGCTTGACGAATTCCGCAAGGCAGCTCTTGCAGTGCATCAGTACGAATTCGGTGTTTGCGCCCGTCATGGCAACCGATGTCTTGGCGACGCCGGGAACCTCGGTGATGAAATTGTTTATCGGAAACTCCGCCGGCAGGTATTGTGGGAAAATGCTCCCCATGTCCAAAATGCCTTCGCGCATTCCCGCGCTTGCCTCGACCACTGATTGAAGCGCGCCGTAATAATGCGTGGCGGTGATCTTCCCATCGCTTTGCTCATCCAGCTGCTTAAGGAACTGGTTGATGCCGGAATTGACCACATGACTGGCGGGAATGCCGTTGTCATAGCGCAATTGCATGTCGGATGCGTTTGCCGGCGCGCCGGCAAGCGCCAGGCCTAAGGCGGCCAGGCTCGCAATCGAAGCGGCTGACTTGATCATTGCGGTCAGTCCGCTCCGCAGGCTGAGTTGGTTCTGGTTTTTCACTGGATTTCCTCCCTGGGGTTTTGCCTTTGGCACGGCCGAAGCGCAGCTTCGCTCATGCCTCTCATTTTTGAAAGGC
Source organism: Hyphomicrobiales bacterium (assembly GCA_965227875.1). Classification (GTDB taxonomy): domain Bacteria; phylum Pseudomonadota; class Alphaproteobacteria; order Rhizobiales; family JAJFHC01. Next base: position 667,811 of record OZ245783.1, on the reverse strand, counting down.
GTATTTAAATATAAAATCAAAGGTTTTGTGTCAAGCGCTATTCGGGCGTATGACCCGTTGCCTGCGCAATTGGCATTCACGTCTAAGCGTTTGTATTTTTGCCTGAATTTAGGGGTTGACACTCAGCTGGCTGTAAATTCATATATCAAAACAGTTTTTGTAAATGAAAATTATCCAGCTCACCTGTCTTGAGTCTGGCCTTGGGCTAGCGATGGAATTGTCCTGTCTAGATTTGAAAAGTGATGAGTGCCCGATCGCGGGCATGGGGAGTCGTGCCTGATGGGTGAATCCACTGTCCCGGCAAACCTGAAGAAAATGGATCCGCAGGCGCGCGCATTGCTCGACCGAATGGCCGCTGACGGCGCCACGCCGTTGCTTGGCTTGAGCCCGCAGGAGGCACGTCGTGTCTTCACTGCGACAAGGACCCGTTACCAGCCATCCATGGCCCGGGTTCGATCGTGTCAAACGCGCGCGCTTCCCGGCGCGCCTGAAGGTGTCCGGGTGCGCATCTATAAAGGCGTCGGGGATGATGGAGAGGCGTTACAACCGATCTTTCTCTTTTTTCATGGCGGCGGTTGGATGGCCGGCGACCTTGATTCCTATGACGCGCTCTGCGCCCGGATTGCCAACGAGGCCGGCTGCCACGTCATATCCGTAGATTATCGCCTCGCACCCGAAAACCCGTTTCCGGCAGCTTTGGATGACGCTGTTTCAGCGCTGCAATGGCTCTGCGATGCAGCATCGGAACTGCAGATGGATTCATCGCGCATCGCAATCGGGGGAGACAGCGCCGGCGCCAACCTGGCGGCCGCACTGGCCGTGGCGAGCCGTGATGGCCAAGTGCCGGACATCATGGCCCAGGTGCTGATCTATCCCTGTACCGATTTGAGCATGACATCGCCCTCGTTTCGCCAGAACTGGACGGGTGCGCCGCTGACCAGCGAAAGCATGGCCAATTACATTTCCGGATACACCCCGAACCCGAAGGATCGGGAAGACTGGCGCGCCTCGCCCCTGCGCGCGAAATCGCTGGCCGGAGTCGCTCCGGCCTTGGTGGTTTCGGCAGGCATAGATCCACTCAGCGATGATGCATTCGCCTATTCCGCACGCCTCCAGGATCACGGCGTGGCGGTTACCCATCTCCACTATTCGGATCAGTTTCACGGCTTCTTGCCGCTGTGGCACGTCATCGATGCTGCAGATCGGGCAATGGCGTTTCTGGTCTCGCACCTCGCCCAGAGTTTCGAAAGGGCAGAAGCGTGAAGGCGGACATCGTGGCGGGGTGGTTTGCGCAAAAACCCGAAAAAATTCAGGAACCGGAATGATCGACTTTCAGAAAATGGTGCAGGTTGCAACAGCGGAACCGGAACACCTTCGAAAAGCATTGGAGGATGCTGAAACAGTCCCGGCTTTGCTGGCCTATGTGCACCTGTCGCAAGACTTTTCATTGATGAATGAAGCAGCTGACTTCATTGACGGCGCCTGGAGTTTTCAGGAGCGCATCCCGAACAGTCTGAAGTCGCGGATCAGCGACGCACTTTGTGATCTGCTTCTGGACTATGCCAAGACCGGGCGCGATGCGCCCCCGGCGCCATCTTCGGCCGATCTGCTCAAGATGATGAACCTGTGCGTCAATGGCGGCGTCAGCGATGCCTATGTCCCCCTGTTAAAGCAGGAAATGAACCTGTCAGCCCCGGACGGCAGGGCCGTCCATTGGCGAAGGGATCAGTCAGAACTCAACCTGAACCACCGAAATGCCGTCATCATCGGCGGGGGTTTTGGCGGCATCTGCGCTGCAATTCGCCTGAAGCAAATGGGCATACCTTTCACGATCCTGGAGAAAAACGCGGGATTTGGCGGGACGTGGCTGGAGAACTCCTATCCCGGCTGTGGTGTCGATACGCCCAACCACTTCTACTGTTACGCCTTCAACGCGAACCCCGATCCTGCCTGGACACGCCAGTTTTCCAGCCGGGATGAGGTGCTCAATTACATCGAAACCACGGCGGGGAAGTTTGCCCTCGAGGACCACACCCGCTTTGGAATTGAGGTGACTGCTCTCGAATTCGATGAAACGACCAACAAGTGGGACATCACCTGCAAACGCACCGAGGGCGGTGGCGAGACGCTGTCGGCCGATTTCGTGATTACAGCGGTTGGTCAACTCAACCGACCGGTTCTGCCCGATATCAAGGGCCTCGACAGCTTCACAGGGCCGGCATTCCATTCTGCGAGATGGGATCACAATGTCGAATTGGCCGGCAGGCGGGTTGCAATCATCGGGACAGGGGCCAGTGCCATGCAGGCGGGACCAACGATCGCCGATCAGGTGAGATCCCTGACGGTTTTCCAGCGGTCGCCGCCCTGGATAATGAACAATCCCAATTACCGGAAGCCGGTCAGCGAAGGTACCAGATGGGTGCTGAACAAGGTGCCCTTCTATTCGGAGTGGCTGCGATTTCAACTGTTATGGGCTTCCTCGGACGGGTTTCACCACTCGTTGATCAAAGACCCCGACTGGAAGGGGGATGACACCGCACTCAACGCCACGAACGCGAAGATGCGTGCTGATCTGCGAGCCTACATTCGTGAGGAACTGGAGGGCGACGAAGAGCTTTGCGCAAAGGTGACCCCGAACTATCCGCCCTATGGAAAGCGGATGTTGCGCGACAATGGCTGGTACAAAATGCTCAAGCGTTCCAACGTGACGCTGGTCTCGTGTGGTGTTTCGGAGATCACCGAGGATGCCGTCATCTCTGCCAACGGCGAACGTCATCCGGTTGATGTCGTGGTGTTCGCCACCGGCTTCAGGGCGTCCCAGATTCTCTGGCCGTTGAAACTCAAGGGGCGGGAGGGTGTGAAGCTTTCCGACATTTGGGGAGAGGATGATGCCCGGGCTTATCTCGGAATTACCGTGCCGAGATTTCCGAATTTTTTCATGACCTATGGCCCGAATACAACACTGGCGCACGGTGGCTCGATCATCTTCCAGATCGAATGTCAGGTTGCCTACATCATGCAGGCGATAAGACATGCGATCGAAACCGACAGCGCACGTGTCGAAGTCCGAGAGGACGTTCACGACAGGTACAACGAAGAGGTCGACCGCCTCTGCTCGCAGATGGTCTGGAGCCATCCAAGAGTGAGCAACTACTACATGAATTCAAGGGGCAGGGTCGTGGCGGCTTCGCCATGGAGTCTGCTCCAGTACTGGCAAAACACCAATCAGTTTGACGCCGACGAATACCTGTTCGCCAAATCGGCGTAGGCGGTAGCGTTGGCTAATCGGGAAGGATGAATGGGAATGTATTTTTCGGACAAGGTCGCGGTCATTACAGGCGCTGGAAACGGGATTGGAAAAGCCGCCGCATTGGCATTTGCAGAACAGGGAGCACGGATCGTCGCGGTCGATCTTGACGCAGATGCAGCGCGACGAACCGCTGAGGAAGTCCTGGAAACCGGCGCCCAGGCGATTTCACTGTCAGCGGATGTTTCAATCGCGTCATCCGTTGCAGGCTATGTCGCAGCCACAATGGAAAAATTTGGCCGCATAGATTGCTTTTTCAACAATGCCGGCACCGAAGGGCGGATTGCCTTGATTGCGGATACCGACGAAGAGATGTTCGACAGGGTCATGGCGGTGAATCTGAAGGGCGTGTTCCTCGGGCTCAAATACGTGATACCCATCATGACCGCGCAGAAGTCAGGCGCCGTCGTCAATACATCATCAATTTCGGGCATTGCCGGTTCGGTTGGTCTCTGCGCCTACTCCGCCTCCAAACACGGCGTCATCAGCCTGACGCGCACCGCTGCTTCCGAAGTCGGCCGCCAAGGCGTTCGCGTAAACGCAATCTGTCCGGGGCCGACGGATACGCGCATGATCAAGGCGTTGGCAGACCAGCGTTCAGGCAATGCTGAAGATTCGGAGGCGACCTATTCGGAACTGAGCCCGGTTGGTCGTTTCGCGGCACCGAGCGAAATCGCCGACATTGTCGTCTATCTTTGCTCCGACAAGGCGACCTATGTGACAGGCAGCCACCATATGGTCGATGGCGGTTATATGGCGAGTCTGCCTACAACGCCACCAGGAAGCGAATGAGTCGCGGCTGGGCTGTCAGACAAACCAAGAAAGCCCCAGATTGGCGGAACGATGACATCTACCATGCAGCGCAGCGCCACAGGACCGGAGCTTGCCCGTGACGATGACCTTAGGGTTGCCGTGTCGCTTGAATAAGTTCTTGAGGAGCTTCAAGGCTGCTTTGCGGTCGTGCCGCTTCGAAACGAACGCTTCAAGGACTCCGCCCTCGTGATCGACGGCCCGCCACAGGTAGTGGATTTCGCCATTGATCTTCATGAAGACCTCGTCCAGGTGCCACTGCCAATGCGTGACTGATCGCATTCTCTCGACGCGCCGCTGGCGGATCTCCGCAGCGAAGATCGGCCCAAATCGGTTCCACCAAAACCGTACCGTTTGATGATTTGTATCGACGCCGCGCTCGTCCAGCTGGTCGTCGACGCGGCGCAGCGAAAGCGGGAAGCGGATTTACAACATCACCGCCAAACGGATGATTTCGGGCGATGTTTTGAAATAGTGGAAGGCGTACCTTTGGGGCGTGCGGCAAGAGCAGGGAAGGGACGTCTACGCCTCAACTGGTTTTGCTCTGACAACACCTCAGTGGGCATTGAGTGTCGCAATCAGATGCCGCCGGTCCGTGAGCTTTTCCAATTCCGATCCTGCCGAAGGTGACCCCCAGTTCGCCACGAGGAACGTCACCAACGACCTGCGTCCGCGATCACCGCCGGCACAATCTCGATTTCCAACAAACCCTAGTCCCAGGTCAGCGTACCTCGAAAATCCACGATCAGGACAATGTCGGCGAGCTGCTCGAGGGCATTCGCGTCATCGACGACTATCTCGCCGCTGAGCTCCGCGCCGGATGTTTCCGGCAGGTCACAAACGCCAAGGCCTCGTTCACCCCAGGCTATTGCCGCCGGTTTCTCTTGGCCGCTCAGTCTGATGGACAAATTGGGACTGGCGTAATCCGCGTCGCTTTTCCAGAGCGGCAAGAGCGCGAAATGACCAACGAACACCGTATCGGAACAGTTGAAGGCGATATCAGCAGCATTGATGGAGAAACGCAGAGGCGCAGGGTCTTTGTTGTCGGTGTTCGCCGACATCCCGTCTTTTGCCATGTTTCCTGTGCTCCGCGCGACGAACCTGTGCCAATCGCTTGAGCATTCCTGCCGCAGGGAGTGCAGGCTTTGGCCCGAATACATCTTCATCCTGTCGTGCTTGACCACTTCGCTCCGGAACTTGTCACCTCCGTCGAGTGCGGTGTAGCGCAGATGGATGACCACATCGGAGATGCTGGAGTAGTCGAGGTTCCTGTTGGCAGCCTTGAGCAGGCTCAGTTTCCAGGTTGATAAAGCACCAGTGCGTTCGAAGGGAAGATAGTGTTCGTCTTGGAAGTCGAGCTGGAACGTACCGGAATCATCAAGGCCGGTTGAAATGGCGATCTGCTGGCTTGGCCGCCAGCGCGTGCGGATGATGTCGGCGTGCGCTTCAAGCCCCTCTCCGGAAAGCAAACAGCCAACCGCTGCGCTTTCGGGCTTCATCAGAACCTGATCGTTTTCCTGGGTCAGCGTGGCGTTGATGTTCTGGTTGGGCCCGACGACGGCGGGAATGGACACCGAGACCGACTTGATGCGGCGGCAATAGTGGCCCGGATGGTCCTGGGCGAAGAGCAGTTCGTTGAATTTAAAGGTGCAACTGCCGGTAAGTTTCAGCCTCATCAGAGCATCGGGATCGAGTTGCAGGAGCGAAACGAACTTGTTGAGCTCCAGCTCGCGACGGTCATCTTCCATATGCGCCTTCTCGAGCTGATTGAGCCCGAGCATCAGTGCTTCGCCCGCCTGCAGGCCTTTTCTCCGGCTGTCCCACTGTCCGAAGTCGATGAAGCTGCGGTCTGCGTTGCATTCGTACTGATAGGCGCGCTCGGCCGAACGGGCCAGATCGACCGCCAGCTTGTAGGTCTGGAAGTAGACCATGGACACACGGCCGGCGATCCACTGATAGAGTTCCTTGCTGGTGTACTTGCGCCGGAAGAATTTCTCGCGCTCTTCCGCTTGCTTCTCGGTCGCTTCATGCACTTCGATTTCGCGCTTGGCCACCTCCAGCCGCAGCATGGCGGACTCGATCTGCGAATTGATCTGGCTCAGTTCGAACTCGGCGATCGACTTCTGCAGGCCCCAGTCTTCCGCACGGCGTTCGTATTGTGCGCCGGTGGCCACCATCGCGGCCTTCTGCCCCAGAATGCCTGCCAGCGCGTCGCTCAGGGTCGCCGCCTCGCTGATGCTCGAGCCGGGCTGAAAATCGCCGTCGGCGAAACCGAACACGGTCGGGATGAGGTGGGCGACGACGGCTTCGAACCGTACCACATGCGCCAGTTTCTGCGCCTCGAGCCCTTCCGATGTAAGCGCCAGGCTGGTTCGTTCGCTTTCGATCTGGCCAGTGTCTATAAGGCCCTGGAAATGATCGATGCGCGTCTGCGCACCGCTGCGGCTCTCCTTCAGTGCGGCGATAGAGTGTTCGGCGTCCTCAATCTGCGCGTCCTGAACAGTGCGGGAAAGTTTCAGAATGGCCTGCTCCTCTGTCGTGTGCAGCAGGTTGAGCGCTTCCGCGTCCTCCTTCTCGAGCGCCGAAAGCAACGCTCCGCCGAGCTGGATGACAGTCTCGGTCATCGACCTTGCATGCCGCAGCATGACGGAGAACCGGTGGTGCGGAACCGCAGCGATCTCCTGAGCCGCCGCGCCGGCGACACTGCCGCCCGACGCGAGCGCCTGCACCAGCTTTGACGGGTCGATCGGCGGCTGGAACAGCGCCAGTTGCCGTACGACGCCCTCGATGTTCATGCTGTGCCGGATTTTGTAGAGACGGTCCTGCGCACGATCCCAGCAGGCGGCGAATTCCTTGTTCTCCGGCAGGAAAAAAAAGGTCGGCACGTCAAAGAACGGGTTGTCGTCCCAAAGCGACAGAGGATGCTTTGGATCCCTCGTGCTGGCGAGAACATCCGCGAGGTCGGGATGGTGAGGCTCGTGGTTCGGGCCGGATGCGACGGCCTCCGCCGTTTTTGGTTTGTCCGAATAGGATGCAGGCACCTGCTGCGGCAGGGGTTTAGCGCCAAGAAGGTTGAGCGCCCGGACATAAAGGATAGCCGCCTGGTTGATGGCTTCCCAGTTGTCCATGGCGAACAGCATGTCACCCCAGTCGAGAAGATTGTCGAGGTACTTCATCGCGACGGCCTTCTCGTAGGCGCCGAGCCGCTTCGCGGCGATGGCATGCGGGTCGAACGGATCCTTTGCCAGTTCGTCCCGCAGGCTCTTGCTCCTTATGACATCGATCAGCTTCGTGATCGTGTTTTCACGGAACGGCAGGAACCGCCACATGCCGTCCTGGTTCGGGGCATCTTTCGTACTCTTGCCCGCCCGGGTCGGGTCGAGAATGTACTGATACCACTTCCGCGCATGCTCGAATTGGTGGTTGCGCTGCAGCGCATCGGCAATGAGAAACGGGATGTGGAAGAATATCTCACGGAAGTAGATCCCGTATGGGTCGCCAAGGTCGAAGTCGTGTAGATCTTCCTTGCCAGATTCGGTGATGTTTTTGTCATCCGAAAGGAGAATTGCCTCGGACATGTCAACCAACGGTGGTTTGCATAAACGCTGCGCTGTTATCGACAGAAGCGCTTCCAGCCCGCCGGTCACCAGCATTTGTCTCAAATCGTGGACCGCATTGGTCATTAGCGGCTGACAGGTGTACGTGGCCTGGTCCTCGGAACCAACGAAGTATCTCAACAACACTGTCCGGTTCTTGGTGGTCAGAAGGCTGGTATCATTCAACACAAGACTGTGGAAGCCACCGTACAATGGCGAGGCGAAAAGAGTTGCATTGTCGGGCGCCAATGCAATCATAACGTGTTGAGCGTCTGTCAGACCTTTCCCGCACGGTCGCCAATCTCCATAGGAGCCGTCGACATCAAAGTGGATCCGTTGAACACCGTCGTTCTTTGTTCCCACGAAAAGCGTCCGTTCATCGGCCGTCACGGCCAACGAAACCACTTCGGGCGGCATCCCCTTGGCCCGCAGAGGTTGCCAGTCTGTGTCTGTCCCCAGCCGTAGTCGCCAAAGGCCCTTTTCCCCGGTCCAGGCAAAGAGAGTCCGGCCGCTTGCGGACATCGCGAGCGCAAGAACACTGTGCGTCCGGAGATTTTTGCCGACTGGCGCCCAGTCTGAGACATCTCCTTGTTCGTCTACTTTGCCAGACCAGGTGCCGGTCACCTCTACCGGCTGTGTGCCGGGCAACGCCGTCGACTCCGCACCGGCGTAAAGTGTTTTTCCATCGGGCGACATCGCGAGCGCCGGAATGAACTCCGGGCTCAAGCCACCGCCGATTCGCTGCCACTCCAACGCGCCGCCTTCGGCACGCAAACTGGCCCTCCAGACGCCTTCGCCAAGCGGGCTGGCATATAGCGTTCCACCATCGGTGGATATCGCAAGAGCGCACACGCCCCACCCTGACAACCTGCCGCTGACCTGTTCCCATTCGGGGGAGTCGATGCCGGCACCTAGTCGAAGGCGCCAAACACTGGATGGCTCGTTTCCCTTGTATGCTTCATCTGCCGCGAAAAGCGTTTCTCCGTCGGGAGTGATGACGAGGGAGACTACCGATTTTTTGGTGAGTTTCGTTCCGACCTGCCGCCAGCCACCAATGCGTCCGTCAACCTCTTTATCAATTGTCCAAACACCCTTGCGTAACGTCGCCACAAAGATCGAGCGTCCGTCAGGTGTCACTACCGTCGACATCGCGGCTACATTGAGTGACTGTACAACTCCGCTTGAGGAAGTTTCCGCGGCTGCCTTGAGTTCATTCCAGACGCGGACATCGTACGCGGGTGGGTGGGGTGTCTTGGGCACGAGTTTGCCAAGGGCATCTTGCCATGTATCGGTTACCCAGGCAGAAGGCAGAAATCTGAACGACCAATCGGTGTCTACGGTCAGTGTTGCGACGGGTTGACCGGGTGGTGTGGGGAAGCTTGTTGCGTTGGGAAGATGGATGTCCTCCTCCCGTGTCGTGGACCCATCATGATCTCCAACAGCAGTAGAGAAGTGGTTGCCGGTTTGCGGCGGTAACCACGCGCCACTGACTTTCTGATAAGAGTATTTGAGTGTGCCGGCCTTTGTAACTTCCTTCCATACCTTGATATCCTTTTCCTGCTTGGCTTGCCGCGTCGTTTTCGTTTCGATCCAGAAAATGTACAGGCGGTTGCGCGCATAGAACGCCGCCACCCTATCGGCAGGAACGGTCAGGTCGATCTTTTGCCACGGGCGCCAGCCGGTGTAGCGCTGTTCCGTCCAGTCCAGGGTCGCGCTCCGCACGTAGTAGACCGGTGGCGACCCGCTGGTTCGGCCGATAACAAAGATCGTTTCCTCATCCTCTCCTGAATTCGGGTTCGTCACGGAAGCGACATGGCCGTCGACGATCTGCAGGTTCGCCAGTTCGTCGAGCTTGTCGAAATAGTTGATATAGGCTGCGGTCACCGCCTCGTCGGTGACCTCGCCCTGCAGCAGTTCGCTCTGCAGTTCCTTGAACAGAGGCGTCGCCTGCTTGCGTTGGGTCGGCTCGATGTAGTTTTCCGGGTAGAAGAACACCTTCCGGTTGGCCTCCCACATGCGGTAGTGGCCCATCCAGGCCCAGAGCGTGTCGGGAATTGCGTTGTGCTGCAGTTTTATCCCGTCCTCGATGTTCAAACGGCAGCGCTCGATATAGGTCTGCAGGGTGCCGATCGCCGCCTTGACGTGGGAGGTCTCGACATTGCCGCTCATCTCCGTATCGAGCAGCAGGTAGCCTGAAAGCTCCTGCAGCGTTTCGAATGTCTTGCCAGAGAGCGCTTCGGCGACTAGGTGGCTTTTTCCGCGGTTGCCGAGGAGAAGGGCGGACAATGTGTCCCGCTCCAGTTCGTTGAGATGGTCGCGGATCGGGTTAAAGGTCTTCGCCCACTGCTCTTCGGAATATTTGGAGCGCAGGACGCCGAGAAGGCTTTGGGCCGCGTCGGTGTAGCCGTCGAGGGATACATCCGGGTGCGTCTCCGCGCCGTCGCCCGCAGAACTCTTCCTGGGCACCTCGTGATGAAGTTTGCAAAGGCGTGTCAGCATCGTCACATCGACACCGGAACGGGCCGCGAGATCAAAGCAGCGCTGCATTCGTGTCAGTTGAGCGCACCGTTGTCGGGATGCATGCAGAGTGGCCCCCGCATCCTTGCCGGCCTCAGTGCTGTCCGCATTCGGCATTGCCGCGAAATGCTTCAGCAACGTGTCGGTCTGGCTCTTGTTCCAGCCGCTGAGCGCCTGCAACGTGGGAGCATCCTGCTGAAGCAGATAGCGACCCAGTTTGCCGATTGCATCTGATGTGTCTGCTGCGTTCTCTTTGAAGCGCCTTGCGAGTTCGAAAAATTCGTGGAAAACCCGCATCGTATCGATGCTGTCGAGCGCGGTGGACTGGCTCCGGGAGACTTTGAAACTGCCCTTGACCTTTCGCACTCCGAACATTCGGCCTATGGCGCTGTGGAAGCGATGAATCTGATCGCCAACAGCAAAGAAGGTCTTGCCGTCCTCAGAAACGACAAACGAATCCACGACGAGATCGCTGAACTTCACCCAACGGACACGCTTCCAGTCCGCACCTGAGCTGACAACGTGATAGATCCCGTGATCGGTGGCGACCAGCAGGCTTATACCGTCCTTCAGTGGTGAGATCGCGCGGACGTTCTGGTGCTGGACATCGCTGTCGAGGGGTTGCCAATCCAGGTTTTCATCGTCGCCGACCTTGCAGCGAAACACATTCCGGGTCTCTCCCCGCACGGTGAAGAAGCCCGCACCATCGGCGGCAAGGATGAGATGTTCCTGATCCGCCGGATCCACCGGGTGCGATGCCTGGTGCCACCCCCCGGTGTAAGACCAGTCAACGAGGCGAAAGAGGCTACCTGTTTCCCCGATGAGACAGAAAACCGTGTGATCATCCGAAGTCGCCCATAGATTGCGAACCGGCTCGAAACGGACTTCGTCGCTTGAGATATCCACCCTCGGCAAAGTGTGACTGATGTGTCTGGGGTCCCACCAAACATCCTTGCCAGAGTAGGACACACCGCCAGCCGCGGTACCGAAGTACAGGCACTCCTGGCTTATCGCGATCCTGAGTTTGTGTTCCCCACCAAGATGGTCGAGCTTCCCGGTGTGGCCGGTGGACCAGTCGAGTTCGTCTTTCTCGACATTGGGACACCCGTACATATGGCCTGAGCTGGTCCCGGCAATCAGGGTATCGTCAACGACCGCGAGTACCTCTATGGGGTCGTTGGCATCCGAGCGGCCGGATGGGATAGCCGGAAGGCGTTCCCAGCGACCGCCCGGTGCATTGGCACCCCTGCAGCGAAACACGATGTCATCAAGCAGGACCACGTAGAGATCGCGCCCGTCGGGCGACGCGGCAAGGCAGCGGATCTCGTTGCCTCCCTCGGTCTGGTACCTGTCGTGCTCGACCGCATCTAACGTGTCCACAGCGGTCGACATATCGGGGAGATTGCCGGCGGGTGTCCATCCGGCCGGCGGTCCGATCACCCAGGCATCTGATTGCGTTTGCTCCACCTCGAACGGGACATCAGGCGGCCCCGCCAACATGTCGGACAGTACATTGTTCCACTGTTTGGTCAGCTTCGGCCCCTTGGGCGGCCGGAGCCCTTTCACGACCTTGGATGATGTCAATTTGAGATGACCAAGCATCTCTGCGATATCCTCCGGCGACAGGCCCAGGGCTTTTGCGAAGCAAAGCAGCCTTGCAACGTTGTTTCGTTCCGCTCCGGACACGACACCGGCCACCCTGTGGCGGCCGAGGCCCAGTGGCTCCAGCACTGCGGAAGCTAGATCGGGCGGCAGATGGAACGCCGTGGCAAGCCGGTGAACCGCAAGCTCGTACTGATGATCTGGGACCTGGTTGACGGTATCCACGACCGCGCCAATCTTGTTTGCCCTGGACGCCAGCATAGCTCTCACCTGGCCAAGTCTGCTCTCCATGTCCGGTTCCGGATGTTTCGGAAGGAGATGTCCAGGAACGAGCGGACGTGCGAACAGGGGGTTCGAACCGGCGGCAAGCAAGTGATCGTCTCCAACGATGTTCTGCTTCACGAGCTGTTTGAGGACGCTTCCGGCCATGCCGGCTATGTCGGTGCCGGGGTCGGGTGGCACCGGGCCCGCACGCAGGGCAAGTTCGATGTCGCTTTCCTGTATCGTCACCAGTCCGCCAACGGCTGATGAGAAACCGGTGTCTTCACCGTCTCGCATGTATGCCGCCAGGGTCTCGATCACGTCGCCATGCGAGACGGTTTCCCTGCACAGACCGTGCGTGTCGACCTGACCCTTGGCTTTCAGCGCGGCACAAACGCCGTGCGCTTCGTCCGGCGAAAATCCTTTCCCGGTGAACGATTGCGCCAGCACTGTCCAAGGTTCCAAATCGGGCAAAAGGGCGGCAAGTTCCTCCGGCGCCGGGCCGGGATCGAAGACCCGCCGTGCTCGCGCACTCAATGTTGCGCCGAGCAGGTACTCCAGTTGATAAGGGTGCAATCCGGCATCGCCGAGCCACCCGGCCCAATCGATGATGGTTTCGACATCGCTCAGCTCCGAGACCGCCGTGGACGCCACGTTGTGCGCCAGTTTGCCGGCAATGCACTTCAGGAAAACCAGAAACTCCGGGATTTCCATCTTTAGAACATGTGCCAGCTTGCTGTGCCGGTAGAGTACCGTCAGTGTGCGCACGTCCAGACGCAGGTCCGCTGCGTCAAGCTGCCTGCCCTCGCAGAGGTGGTCGACGATCGCCTCGAGGTCGTCGCTGTTGATACCGAGCGAAGCCTGAAGGCTGGCGCCGATATCCTGGTCTCTGCGATTGCTGCCCGTATCGTCCTGTTCGGCCGGTTTCACCGCCGACGGAGGCGTCCATTTCAAAGGATCCACCTTGGAGTCGGGAAACCGTGTGCCCTTCGGATGATAGTCGGGGGCGGCGTCTGTGGATTTCGGATGACTGAACGGCGGAGTGTTGAAGGTCCGGTCGAAGAGCGACCTGGCACCGGCCTTGTCGGGCGTCGAGACGCCCGGTGTCGTTTTCATGTCCTGCACGAAACAGCAGACCACATCGACCGGCAGCTTGAGCGTTTCGCAGATCCTCTTGATACGCGCCACCCGCGCCAGCGTGGCCGCGGTGATGTCGGCACCCTTGGGTGCGCTACGCTTCTTTTGACCTGGAATGCCCGCGTTCGCCGAACGCAGCGCCCAGTCCAGATCGCTGAAGGACCACCCCGTGCGCCCGGCAAGACGGATGAAGCGGTTGAGGCGGTCAAGGGTCTCCTTCTTGAGTTTCGGCATGCATTGGGGTTCGCGACCCGTCTCATTACCCTGCTTATCGTGGGTGACGATTTCAGGTCTCACCTCAAGTTTGAAAATCTGGACCAGTTCGGAGAGTTCAGCCGGCGATAAACCGGTTTGCTTCATGAAGGTCGCGGTGACGCAGATATCTCCATGCTCCTGGTCCTGCAGGATCCTCGCGCCGCCAAAATCCTTCTGGAGCGTATCTTCGCTGGCGTCCGGTGTCCCGAGGCGGGTCAATTCACTCTGGGAGGACAGGCCGAGCGTTTCGACGATCCAGGCGGGATGGTCTTTGGACAGACCCAGCGTTTCATAGATATCGATCAGTTCGACATCGAAATGCGCAAGGTAGGTGCGGATTTGCAGCAGTGGCAGGTTTGCCGGCAGAGTGAACGGGAAACTGCTGTTCGCCGCACAGGACAAGGCCTTCTTCCGTCCGCCTTTGACGTGCGCCGCGATCGCCGTGTTGACGACTTCCAGATAGGGCACGAGCTCTTCCGTATGAGCGCGGTCCAGCGGAAGGTGCTCCAGATCCGGCCGCCGCTTGAACAGATCGTTGCCCGGAATGTGCTTCTTCGCCAGACGCAGGAGGTCAACCAGGTAGGCAGCGGGACTAAGCGCAGAGTTGTAGGTGTCATGGTGGTCTGCGTGGCTGACCGGCGTCGGAAAGATCTCGAACTGTTCGGCGAAACGCGCGAAATGCGGCGCGTTGAGGCTGATATGCTGGCCGACCAGTTCAGCGTTCTGCGAGCTCACAGGCGTCGCGCTCTTGGTGTCCTCGGCCATCGTTGTCGTCCTCCCGTCGGGCTACGCGTCAGGTTGGTGCACACAATCTGTGCACGTCCATCGGCAAGGTCATTGGTACCTAAGGTTCGGCATCAGCTTCTTGGCGTCCTGCGTATCACCCGGAGGAACTTCCGTGGCACAGCGGCCGGTGCGACCCTGTCCGTAAAAGCCGGAGAGCGATGACTTGAACCATGGCCATGAGAAAGCTGCCGCTCAGTCGGCGCGGCGACTTTCCACAGTCGCGACCGTCGACCGTTCCTGGATATCTCTTCGCTCTCTTCGGACAGTTCCGCCACCCGGCGGAACAGCCCGGAAGCCTCGTTCTTGTCGATCGCATCGCGGTCTCCCAGGGTTACGTGATCGAACACCAGTTTGCCGGCGATATAGATCTTGTAGCGTGCCGCCTTCAGAACGCCCTGGAACTCGCCTTCGGCGTGAACGTAACCGGTGGCTTTGATCCTGAGTTTGTCCGAGACCCCTTCCTTTGAGGCGAGGTGTTTGATTCCCGTTTCGACGGCGAGCCATTCGGTGTTCTGGTGCACCGAAGCGGGCGGGGCGTTTAACTCGTCGTTCGGGCCGTAGAGGCTGCCCGCGAGGATGTGAGAGTTTTCGGCAAGATGTCCGGCGAATTCGGCTGGCGAAATTCTGCCCTGGAGCCAGTTGCCGAAGGCGTTTCTCGCTGCCACATGCTCCTGCGTCCAGCTTGTGCCCATGCGCGTGGTTATGTGCGGCGTGATGCCGGTTGTTGCACGGCCTGCGTCCCTGAAGCCTTTCCAGTGAAGCCTGACGGTGCCGGCCTTGTAGGCCTTGCCCTGCATCATGGCCGATACGCGGGCTCGGTTCGCGGGTTCGGTTGGCGTATTCGACGGCGTGGTGGCTCGCCCGGAGAACCCCATGCCTTGCCTGCGGCCGGACTGCATTTGACTGTAGAAGCCGACAGGAGGCCGCGCCCGCTTTTCACCCATCGGTCTCGAAGCGGCTTTGCGCTTTAGGAACCCCCCGTCGTCAACGTGACCTGTTGGGTTGTTCTCCACGAACGCATAGAGGTTGAGGCCATCCGCCGTGCCCGCCGGGTCCGGGCTCGTCCATCGCCCGAGCCAGGGCGCGTAGTACCGTGCACCGTAATAGTAGAGACCGGACTGCTCGTCGCGTTCCTTGCCGGAGTAGCGGTATCGTTTGGGTGGGCCTGTCTGGTGCTGCACGGCCTGATAGGACGTTCCGCCAAACGGCGTGAACTCTTCGTAGGAGACGATCTTGGCCGCCTCGTCCAGCTCCAGCGACACAGAGTCCAGGTGGTTGCCAAGCTGATAACGGATGAATGTCTTGGGCGGGGCCCTTCCGCGGGTGTGCGTTTCGACCAGCGCGATCCGCTCATCGCCGTCCATGATGTGTAGCGTTTCCGTCTGCAGCGTTACAGTTTTTCCGTCAGCCCTCAACCTGCGGCAGATCTCGTAACTGCCAAGATAGACTCGTTCGGCCTTGCGGCGCGTGGTCTGCCCAGAGGCTGTCTGACGCATCGTCACCGACCGGATCCGCTGGCCGCTTCCATCGTATGCATACCACGTTTGCTCCGGCGCCCCGCCGTTCGAGACCACCTGGCGTGCCGTAAGCGACAACTGGTCGTGGTGGTTCCATTGCATGAGCGACAGGTGTGACAGCGTGGTCACGTTGCCGTGGGCGTCGTAGGTCACCGGCTCCGGTGTACCGCCGCTGATTTGGGTGGCGGTGAGGCGGTTGCCCGGGCTGTCGAAAGTGTTGGTCCGGATCCAGTCGGGATGGGCCGGATCGCTGGTGCGATGGACCACTTGCTCGATGTTGCCGTGTCTATCGTAGTGATACTCCTCGCTGTATCGGCCCATTGCTTTGCCGTCTCCACGATGCAGCAGCCCAACCCGGGGCGCATCGGCGGGATTGCCTGGAGTTGCTGTTGTGGGGGTGCTGCCTCCTTGGCCCAGATGTTCCCGCCCGGAGGCCTCGATTAGGCGATAGAGGGCATCGTAGGTGTAGGATGTGTTCGGATCGACCTTGCGGTTGCGGAAGAACAGCGTTTGCTGCGCCGCATCGCGAATGTGGGTGATGTTCCCCGCCGGATCGTAACTGTAGTTCAGATCCTGAAGCGAGAGCGTCTCCGGGTCGATACACGATACTGTCCCGGATTTTGCTGTCTTCTGTAGTTTCAGCGCGGCCGTTTGTTGCCTTTTCAGCCGGAAAGTCCTGTCGTCGTAGGTGAAAACCGTCCCGACGCCGTTGCCGTAGTCGACCGACCTGCGCTGGCCCTTGGGATCGTAGTCGATGTCCGTGACGAACGGAGTCCAGACCGGCTTTTCCTTTTCCGTGACCCCGTGCAAATTGGCATCGATCTGCGACAGCAGTCCGGCGCGGTTGTAACCGTATCGCACGACACTTCCGTCAGGTGCGGCGAGTTCCGTCATTCGGTTGAGGGCATCGTAGCGAGTTACGCTGGTGTACGATTTGTCTTCGATGGCCTCCGAGAGAACCTGCGCGAGTTCGTCCCAGTCGAATCCTTCTTCGGCTTTGGCGCTCAGCACGATATCTGCCGCACTCCAGTTCAGTGGCGTAGGGTATTCGGCATTGCGCGCGATGTTCCGGGTGATGCGCAACGCGTTGCCTTTGAAGTCGTAGGCTTCATTGCCGACCACACCCGCCTGATCCAGATGTATGATCGGCTTGCCCCGCAGGTTCAGCGCTTCAGGCTCCGGGTGCTGCTCGCCGTATACAACCCGCTCGGTCAGGATTGGGTCATCTTCGGGTGCACCTTCGTTTCCGGCCACGAACGACCGCAAGTGCCGACGGAGCGCATCATACTCCGTGTGCTGCACGTGACCGCGGCTGTCCCAGGAACAAATGGGATTTCCAAGAACGTCGTTCAGGGTCCAGCGATCGCCCGCGTCGATGCTTGCTTCATGAATCTGAGAGCCGAGCATATCGTAGGCGTAGAAAAATGCTGTCTTGCCGTCGGCATCGAGTATCTCGCGCGGATGGTCCTCGATACCAAAAATCACGCGAGTGGCGATGAACTGTTCGATGGGTTCCTGCTTCGACGGAGAGCTTCGATACTTGAACCTGTTATGGCGGACCGTCAGAAATGTCCGGCCGAGCGGGTCGAGATGATGTTTTTCCGGAGTTGCCGCATGCAGCGACGTCTGATTTGCGGCCCGCCGTTCCTCCTCGGAGCCCCCGCTCCGTTGTGCGTACCAGGAGGGTGAGTAGTTGTCTTCGGGCAGGCCCGCAAAGTAAACGCCCACGTCCGGGTCCAGCGAAGGGTCTTCGATCAGGACGGTGTCGTTTGCGTCCCAGAACGTTTGTACCCAAGGGGTCGTTACGGTCTTTTCCCATGTGCGGTCCGGATGAAGTGTTGCCGCCACGCGCCCGACCGGATCGTAGAAAGTCAATGAGCCGACACCTTCCACGCGGTTCGCCTCGAAAAGATGTGTTTCCGTAGCGAAGGGCTCGTAGCGACAGACGGGCTGGCCCTTGTTGTTGAACGTGGTCCAGCCGCTGCCGGTCCATCGGACGGCGTCACGTCCGTTCAGGATGTCCTGTTTGCCCGGTGAACTTTGCGCCTTGGTCTGTATTTCCC
Source organism: Hyphomicrobiales bacterium (assembly GCA_965227875.1). Classification (GTDB taxonomy): domain Bacteria; phylum Pseudomonadota; class Alphaproteobacteria; order Rhizobiales; family JAJFHC01. The sequence goes on along the minus strand of OZ245783.1, from coordinate 649,960 downwards.
GCCCGAAACCGTCGGAATACGTAAAGCTGATTTGCAGGTTCGCATTCTTCTGTTGCGCTTGTCCGTTGCCATGGGTCTCGCGGGCGATGGTCGCTATGCACGAGGGCTGCCAGCGCGACGCGGCGTCTGGAAATTCAGCACGCGTGCGGCGGAACCTGTGGAGATCGTAAACGGTCCTGCTCGTGGCGGGACCCAGCAGTTTCCCGCCAAGCGAGTCCGGTTCCGGTCCGCGCAGAAATGCATCAACCTGTGCCAGCGTGGGATGCGGCTCGAACCCCTCCATCGTATCTCCTTCGGCAGGCTTGGAGGAGCGCTTGCCCATAACCGCGGTGCCGACCACCAGTCCAAGCGCATCAAACGCCACTTGGGACCGGTTGCCGTTAGGATCGGTGATCAGTGCCGGCTGCAGAGCATGGTAGTCGTTGCCGTTCGTGGTTCGTTTCCCCCGGTCGCGTTCTCCAACGGTGGTTCGATTGCCGAGGGCGTCGCAGCTTTCCAGTGGGAGCAACCGGTGATTGTCGTAAAGAACGATCACCTCGGTGTTGATTTCCTGTGTGTGGAACTGATCCCGATAGCGGTGGGGCAGGAAAAAATGCGACCGCGCAAAGTTCAGCTCCTGCTCCGCATTGTCGTCTCCGCCCGGCGAGAGGAAAACCTGACCTGAGGCGTGCCACCAGTCTCTCCGCGGATCGCCGCTTGCGGATATGATGCCCAGGTCGTGGAGCGTTCCACCCGAAACATACCCGCCGTGAGTTCCCAGCGTCTCGGGCCAATCAATGCCGGGCGGCGGTTCGTCTTCGCATCGGAACGCTTTCTCAAGCAGACCGTCGGTGAAGGCCAGGGTGAACGTCTTGCCGGGCAGCGCCAGGGGTTCAATCTCGCCGAGCGGGAGCAGCGTCGTCGCGTCGTTGTTGTTGGTGCTACCCATATCGTCCGGGCGAAACAGCGTGCACGAATGTTCGATGACGCGACGGCACCTGCCCGCGCCCGGTCTATCTTCATAGCTGAGCTGCCGGTCGTGACTTTGGATCAACTGCCCCCGGGTCTGCTCCGTGAAATCAGCACGTTGAAAACGGCCAACGCCGGTTGTCGGTGCATACCCGGTAAGTTCGTATGTGACGGATTCGCAAAGCTGGGGTTCACGGTGGTCGTCCGGAAGCTCGATTGCGTTTGTGAACCGATGTTCCTTATACGTGATCAGAGTCTGCGCCTGCGTGTCCCGATCACGCTGCTCGGGCGGGTCACCATCTGGCTCGCGACGCCCGTAGGACACAGACACTTCTTTCAGGACATTGCCGAAGTCGTCGGTTTGCAGGACCAGCACGTGATCCGTGCGCGGGTCGTCTGGCCGAGACTCGCAATGGCGCGTGAGAACTTCAGTGGCGAAGGCGATGAAAATGGGGAGTTCGCGTCGGGATGCCGAATTCACCCGCCGAACGTTCAGCAGATACTCCTTCACCTCCAACGGGTGAGGCTCGATCAACCCCTGGCGGTTCTCGGTGTAAATCTCTTTATGAAGCACGTTGCCGCGCAAGGCGGCAGCCGCCTGTCGCCGGCTCTCACGTCCATCAACGTCCAAGTTGAGAGCCGAAGGGTTTGAAGGTGCGTCAGCGGCACCACGCCCACCCTGGTAGAACTCAGCTTGAAACCCATCCGGCATAGCGCCCGATACAGCCGAACCATCATGATACCATGTCCGTGTAACCAGCGGCGGAACATCAAAGGACTTCGCTCCGGTGCACAGCGTCTCGGCGTCGCGCCGTTCGACCATCCCGAAGCCCCGGAACTCCCGTTCCTCGCCATCGTAATAGCCATGACGATAGGAATATGACTGTACCAGGCGGGTCTGAGAAAAGTGATCCGTAGTCTCGACCTGCTCGACGACCGGCACCGGAAATGGCAAGCGGGTCAGCCATGGACGTCCATTGCGCTTGTCGCGCAAGGCGTACCGCGTGGAACTGGAGTAGGTGATGCTGGAAGCGGCGCCGAGGTTGTTGTCCAAACCGCTCAGGAGATAGGGTTTGCGGCCCTGACTCAGGTCGATGTACCAGTGCCGTGAGAATCCATGCGCCTTTGCAAAGACAAGCGCTGTGGTCCCCGTGCCCAGCACGTCGGCGAAGTTGATTTGGTCGGCGCGGAGGCAGGGCGCTGGCAGATCGATGGTCAACGCCGCCTCCGAGAAAGCGTTGCCACTGTGATTGAGCCATATCTCGACCCGGTCCGAATGCGCATAGACCAGGTCCGCCGTACCTGATCCATCCAGGTCGACCAGAAACAGACGTCTGGCATCGAAGGCGGTGGGCAGCTTGGGCGGGTAGTCAAAAAGCACCGGTTTTGCGAAGCGGCCGTAACCGAGATGAGGCCAACACTTGACTTCACCGTTCCTGATCTGGACCAGGTGGTTGCCCCCTGTTCCGAACATGTCGGCAAATCGCACGAGTTCGTCGCGGTTGGTCGACGAGGGCATGGGAAGGTTGGCTTCATTCACTGTGACGATCGCGGGCCTGAAGCCGTCGCGACCACGCCCCGGATACACTCTGACGTGGCATTCGTCGATCAGTACGAAGTCGGCAAGCCCGTTTCCGGTAAGGTCGACCAGTTGTCCGTTCGAGTCTGTAAAGTCGGTGGGAATTGCGGGAAGGCTGCGCAACTCCTCCCAATCTTCGTCGGCGCCAGCCTGATAGTAGCCTGCGGTGCCGGTCCCGGCGACCACGAGATCGAGCCTGCCGTTGCCTGTTAAGTCTATGAGGCGTCGTTTGCCGGCCGGATCCGGGTGATGCAGGGGGAATGTGTCCGGTTGCCTCGCATAGGAAAACTGTACTGCTGTGTTCCCGGCTGTTTGGTCTTGTACGCGTCGCTCTTCCGGCGCCCAGTAGCGGACTGTTGACGGATCGCAGTACAATACGCCGGGCCGACCGTCGCCGTACAGATCAACGAGTTGGTAGCCCTCGGAGTCGGCGCCAGGCAGAGGCTTCCTGTCGCCGGTGACAAACGGTGCGAAGGTTCCTGCGGTGGGTTCGAACGATGTGTAATCGAACTCAAGCGGAGGGATCGTTCGGGCTACATACCGCCCGCCCTCATATCGATATCCTGCGGACACCACCGATTTCAGAACCGATACCGTCGAAGACAGGGAATAGTGAAACGTGGTGCTATGTGTAAGCACCGGGTGCTCGACACCGAGTTCTGCGAACCGGTGGAACATCAAGATACTGCGGCAGAGCCAGCGCGTTCGGATTTCAAAACCGGCGTGATAGGTCGAAAACGGGTCGGGACGAGGTGCAGGGCAGCTATGGTCCTGAGGCGGCCGATACGGCTCGTTCGCGTTCGGGTCCACGCCGTGGTCTCCGTAGTCGAAAACCACTTCGAAACGCCAATCCAAATCGGGCAAACCGCGGCTCTTGAATTCCTCTTCGAACCACTGGTGCCACCGGGAATCTTTCCGATGTGGCGCAGTCCCAAGCTTCAAGCAAGTGAGCGCGTCTTCCTGTTCAGACGACAAACAGGTGCCATTGCCATACCTGATGCGATGGATGTACCGGTTGGAATGCTGAACCCGATTGCGTTCGGATGGCGCGTATGCGGCGTCCGCGGCGTGATCGGTGATGTACTCGTAGGCCGCGCGATTGCCCTTGTCATCGAACGTCTCCTCGAGCAGCCATTGAAACACCCGGCGCGGATTTTCCGGATCGCATATCCGCGACTGTGGTGAAGCGCCGAAAACGCTGGTCACGTTTTCCTTGCTTATGACACGCCAGAAAGAGTCGCCACTTTCGATGAGAACAAAGCGCTCTATGCGTGCGAACAGACCCTCGACGCGCGGACGATAGGCATGGACCAGGTATGTAAGCGCGCCAATCTCGACCTGCCGCAGGGCAGCGTCACATGGTGTAAGTTCTTCCGCTCCAGACAGTATGAATGTGTCCGACCCTTCGTATCTCGGAATGCCTTTGGACGTTTTTCGGGTGATGTGGGGTACGGAGAGCGACCATCCCAGACCGAAAACTCCGCCGCCCGCACCGGAACTGTAGTCGACGCTCAGCTTTGGATTGAACCCACGGGCGGGCGATGTGGGAATCGGGACGCTTAGAGAAGCGGTGCCGGTGAACTCTTCTGGCTTGAAGGTCTCGCCGAGGCCTGTTATCGCCCCGCCGCCCTTCGGCAGAACGGGCTGTGTGAGTTCAAGTCTCTGGCCCGACATTGCCCCCCCTGGCCGGGTGCGCCAGCTGTCCGCCGTGCCGCTGCAGGTCGCCTGTTAGCATCCATTGCGGCACCGCAAGCCCGGATGCTGCAGCCAATCCAGCTACAACATCCATCTGCACACGTTTGAAAATTCCCTCCAGCGCAGCCAGTAGAGGACATCGAAAATAGTCCGTCAACTGAATTACCCGGTGCCAGGATAGTCCTCGGGGACTGCCACATGCCCCGGATGCGCAAAGCGGATCGATGCGGTGGCCCGTCAGCCGCAGAGTCCTTTGCCTGTTCGGAGACGCCGCCAAGTGCAATGGAACCGGGTGCCCGCCGCACGCCGGCGATCAAGCGCGGTCAGAATTTTCGCGCGTGGCATTCGGAAACCCGAACGTTCAGGTTCGTCAGCGAAATGAAAGCCATTGCTGCATGGGGTCGACGAGTTCGGGATACAGGGTCCGGACCTGGGGCATCAGGTCGTCCTCGATCCTTTGTTCCACGTTCGGGGGCAGATCGAAGTCGTATCCATCGATGTAGTCGGGGATTTCGCTTGCGGCCATAAAATCGTCGCGGTGCAGCGTGTCGCGGTCAAGCATGGTGAAAAGAAGATATTTCAGGTGTTTCGCATGCCATGGCATGTTTATCGACCTGGCCGTGCCCGGACCCCGGCCAACGAGTTTCTCAAGACGGCGATAGGACTCGTCAAGCCAGTCCTTGCGCATGTACGACCTGAACAGCCACGGTATGTCATAGCCGAACGACATCGGAAAAATCGATGCCACGGCCCCGGGGTCCAGCAGCATCTTTTTCCTGTACTTGCGTTTCAGCAAATAGGCGGCGTAACACGCGGTGTGGGCGTTGTGCATGCCCGGTTCGAGCACGCCCGGCAGTCTCAGATCATCTGCGCGCATCAGGCAGCAATGGCTTTCGGCGAAATCGATCTCAACCCTTTGCGGGTTGGTGTCCGCCAGAAGCGACCGGACAGGTGCGCCTGGCTGGGCGTGGGGACGTCGCACCTGGGCCCTGGAATACCAGCGCTCCCGCTTGCGCTCGATCGTCCCGGCACTGAAATGGACGCGTCCGCCTTGTGTCACGATGATCGGCGAGACCACATCCGCGCCCGTCTCTTTCTGGACGTCGAGCAGAGTGTCGATGCAGCCGGGCTCGCACAGCATGTTGTTGTCCAGAAGGACGACGAATTCCGTGTCGACATGCGCCAGCGCTCTCCGCCGTGCTTCCTGGCGGGACACGTAGTCGTCGATTCTGAGGTGGACGAAATCGTCGCGTGCTGACGCGAGATCGGCCAGACAGCTTTCGACGCTTGGTGGCGAGGCGACGTCTGCGTATACGACCCTGACGTCGCGCCGGGTGGCGGCATAGGCCCGTTCGATGCAAACCGGGGTCGTGGCGTGCCCGTGGCGCACGACACAAAGAATGGTTACGGAGTCAGTCATCCGCCCCTGAACCTCCTGAAAGGCGTCGATCCGGCGAGGCGTTCGTCGGCCTGTTGAACGGGGTCCGGTTGGACTACCGGCTTTCGATCAGGTTGGCAAGCGAGGCCGGGCGATGGATCGACGGTGGGACCGCGACAACCCACACGGGCTTGCCGAGCATATTTTTGACGTGAACCGGCAGAGCCGCGCTCGACATTGCACATGGAAACGCCATTGCATGGCGGCTGCGAGAAGGGCGCCTGACTTAAGACTACCGGGCGCGCGCCTGTTCGAGAGCCTTCCAGAATTGCGGGTGGACACTCGTCGGGATTCGCGCGTTTTGAAGCAGTTCGCCCAGTTCGTCCGGTCCTTCCAGATGTACCGCGCGTTTGGTCTTGAGCGGATCGCCACCCGTCAAGACCGTCATCGCCGCCACGAAAAAATCCATCGCTCCCTCGCGAAGCGCGGCGAGCAACAGGATAGGGTCGAGTTTCTGGTCCTCGTGCAGCCGGCGTGTAACATTGCCGATCCGTGACGGAGAGGTCTGCTTGACCAGTTTCACCATCGAGTCGATTTCCGATTCCGCCACGAGATGGGTGACGTGGTCGGGCATGCCGAACTTCCGGATCAACTTGTCATGCGCTGCGGCAGAGACCTTTCCGACCAGCATTGCGACGATGTCCGGATGAAGGTCCTCGCGCCCGCACAGCGCTTCGACGACGTCGGCGCGCGTGCCGTGGGTCTCGATCAGCGGCCGGCCGACCGGGGGTGTCATCGGCGCGCACGTGTTGCCGGCCAGAACGGCGGCAGCGTCTCCATCGTAGTGATTTGCGATTGCCATCGCGATTTCCTGGCTGATGCAGGGACGTGCGGCGATCGCACACCGTGCGGCGTGGGACACCGTCGACACGAGTTCACACCACTCCTCGTCGCTGAAGACGTCCGTCACGCTGAGGAAGGGGCAACTGATCTCATCGACATCGTGGGCGATCAGGCGGGCGATGTCCTTGGGGAGGAAACGCGTCTCCGCCACCGAGGCGGCGAGTGCGGCACGTACCCGCAGGATCGCGTCCTCCACGAGGTTGCGGGCAAGGGATTCGACCGCGACGCGATCCGCCGGCGAGAGTGACCCCATGCAAAGCCGTTCGCCGACGCGGCGGGCAATTTCGACCCGTTCGCCTACGTACCGGTTTGCCATCAGGCCATCTACGTCAATGTCGCTCATCCTGGATACTGGTTCTGCCGACCCCGACGTTCCACCGTATACGGAAGGCGTTTGTGTCCCGTTAAGACATGTGAGCGCGCGATGGAGAGTGAATCTTAACGATTTCGAGGGCAGAGGCGGAACCGGGAAGGCCGTGCAGAACGTCCGGACGGGCGCCGGGTTGAAATCGCTTTGTTCCTTCGGGCGGAGGCTTCATCCTGAATACAACCGGGTGTCCGGCATGAATCCGGACGGCAATGGCCAGCACTGCAAACCCAATCCGCGAGGGAAGACAGGACCATGACGATTTCGAGGATTGCCCACATGGGGGAGGTCTGGCCCGCGGCGATGCCCGGACCTGCAACGGCCGACTACGGGAGCGTCAGCCTGTCCCCTGTCGGGGCCTTCGAGGTGCGGAGCCTGCAGACGTTCGAGATCGTCTACACGGTTGGCGAATACGGCCTCGACGACACGGGCGCGATCAAGATCGTCCAGCGATGGACGACGGATAGCGGGGCGGTACAGTGCGACGATCCGACGGCCCGGAACTATGTCACCGCGACGGCATCGAACGGGGTCTCGCTCGATCTCCATGTGGAGCCCTATCCACACCAGAGACCCTGGTACAACGGCCTCAGGGCAACGGTCGTGCGGGGCTACATGCAGCCCGGCGATACGATAACCATCGTCTATGGTGACCGTTCGGCCGGCTCTCCCGGCTACCGGTTGCAGACCTTCGCGGAGCGCCATTTCGAATTCGTCGTGCTCGTCGATCCGTGTGCGACGGGGGTCTTCCTGCCGGTTGGCGCGAAGGACATCGAAATATTGCCGGGAACTGTAGAGCGCTGGACCTTGACCGCGCCGACACTGAGGCGCCCCGGCGAGGAATTCTCCCTCGGCGTTCGCGCGGAAGACCGGTGGGGCAATGCGACCGGCGAGCATCCCGGTCGCTTGAGACTCCGGGCATCGGCCAGGGTGGCCAACCTGCCCGAGGTCTTCGACTTCGAAGCTGGCCTCCGGGGCACCAGGATCGGGGATCTTTCGATCGAGGAAGAAGGAATCACCCGCTTCGACCTCCTGTCGGAGGACGGGGAACTACTGGCAAGGTCCAACCCGCTCGTGATCGGTAAGGGCGAGCTTGCCGCCTACTGGGGTGACCTGCACGGACAGAGCGGCGAGACGGTCGGGATCAACAGCATCCGCGAATACTTCGCCTTCGCCCGTGATATCGCATTCCTCGACGTGACGAGCCACCAGGCCAACGATTTCCAGATCACCAATCCGTTCTGGCGTGAGATAAATGCTGTCAGCAAGCAGTTCGACGAACCCGGCCGCTTCACCGTGTTCCCCGGTTACGAGTGGTCGGCAAACACGCCTCTCGGGGGAGATCACAACGTGTTCTTCCGGCACGAAGGCGAACAGATTCATCGCTCGAGCCATGCGCTGATCGCGGACAGGTCGGACCTTGCCACCGATGCGCTCACGGTGAAGGACCTGTTCTCGGCCCTGAAGGGCAGGGACTGCGTGCTCTACGCGCATGTCGGTGGCCGGCCGGCCGATGTTTCGCGTGCGGAGGATGCTCGCCTGAGAACCGCGGTCGAGGTTCACTCAGACTGGGGCACCTTCGAGTGGATCCTCACCGACGCGTTCAAACTTGATTACCGCGTCGGCGTCGTCTGCAACAGCGATGTCCACAAGGGCGCCCCCGGCGCCTGCTATCCCGGCGCGTCCGAATTCGGGGCGGCCAGCGGTCTGACGTGTTTTCTCGCCGACGAACTGTCACGCGACGGCATATTCCGAAGTATGCGACGCCGGCATCACTACGGCACAACCGGGTGCCGAGGGCATCTCGCCGTCAAGGTTGACCTCGGCGAGAGCGGGCAAATCTATCCCGAGGATCCGAGGATATCCGATCTGCCGCCCGTCGTGGCGACGACGGCGGTGATGGGCGACATTGCCCGGACATCGCAGCGGGACGTGCGCGTCGCTGTTTCCGTCCATGCCCACGCACCCATCGAACGGGTGGATGTCCTGTCGCGCGACCATCTCGTCGAGACGTTGCGGCCTTTCGCCCGGGAGGATCTGGGCGAACGGGTTCGCGTGATCTGGGAAGGGGCGGAGTATCGTGGTCGCGGCCGGCAGACCCACTGGCAGGGCAGACTGCGCACGACCGGGCCTCGGATCGAAAATCTCAAGGCGATCAACTCCTGGAACCATGAACGGCCGACCCTTCTGGCAGATGCTCACACGGTCACGTTCGATGCCGTCACAACCGGGAACTTCGGCGGCGTCGACCTTTGGCTCGACGAGAGCGGGGACGGTCGGCTGTCGATCGAGACCGGCCCGGTCGAGACCGATATCCCGCTGAACGAGATCGGCCTGGAAGACCTCAGGTTCGAAGCAGGCGGGCTGGAACGGCGCATCCGGGTCTTCCGGTTGCCGGAGACGCTCGATCGGTGCGACGTGGACTGCGACCTGTCGGTGCCGGTGTTCGAGGACGGCCGCGATACGCCGATCTGGATTCGCGTGACGACAGAGGATGGCCATTGCATGTGGACCAGTCCGGTCTATCTCTTGCCGGGCTGATGCTTCACCCGGCACGCGGGACGGGCGCTCGGAAGCGGACCGAAAAGACGTGCATTCCAAGACACTCTCCGCCTGTGCGTTAGGTCGCCTTCCCGATCATGAATCCTGAATTGTATAGACCTGCTGCTCGCAGAATCGGATCAGCGGTACTCGAGGACGCAACAGGCGGGTGCCGCGCCGTCGAATTCAGCACGTAGCATCGGGCACCGGACGACGCCTTCCGCTCGTGGCGCAGGACATGCGGGCGCATGGATACCACCGATTTCTATCGGCTGGTGAGAACATCCTCTGACCGAATTGCCGGAAATGCTTGGTCCACCTCCGTTGCGGCGGTTAAGTTCGGGGACGGTTTTGGCAAGTCATTGCGCTGTTTCGATCCCGTTCTCGCCAGCTCCCTTCGCAGCGCAGGTGCGATCTCGATGCAACTCCTCCACGTTATCGACAATCTCGGTGCCGGCGGGCCTGCGCGCTCGCTGCTGTCCTTCGTCAAACATGCCGGACAAGCCGGAGAGGAGGTTCGCCACACGGTCTTGAGCCTTGGCCGAACGGTCCATATGCCACTTGTGTTCGCCGCGAAGAGGCTCGGGATCGAGGTGCTTCGCGCGCCCGACGAGGCAACGCTCGTCCGTCTCGTCGAGCAATGCGATGTCGTATTGCTTCACTTCTGGAACACGCCCCAGGTATGGCACTATCTGGCGGCTGCACCGGCCGCGAGAACCGTCGTCTGGTCCAAGGTACTCGGCGTCGCCCTGCCACAAACGATAAACCGGCTGCTGGTCGACCGGGCGGCTAGGTTCGTGCCGACGGCGCTGCCCCCGGTTCAGGCTGAAGGCGGGTCTGATACACAGGAGGCGGCCAGTCGCGTGGTGCCCGGACTGGCCGACTTCGACCGCCTCGCCAATCTCGAGAGACAGGACCATGACGGCTTCAACGTCGATTATGTCGGCACGCTGAACGCGGGCAAGCTCCACCCGGACTTCGCGAGCATCATGGACCGCATCGATGTTCCCGATATGACCGTGCGCGTTTTTGGTGGCACGCCGGACCGGTGGCTTCTCGACGCCGTCGCCGCCGCCAGCCGGCCCGACCGGTTCAGGTTTCCCGGGTTCGTCGAGGACGTGCGAAAGGTTTTCGGCACGAGCGACGTGTTCGGATACCCTCTGGCGCCCGACACCTACGCGACCAGCGACAAGAGCCTGCAGGAAGCGATGTATGCCGGAGTCCCGCCCGTCATCTTTCCCCACGGCGGACCCGGGACCTTCATTCGGGATGGGCACACCGGCATCGTCGCGAGAACCGCCGAGGAGTTCCGCGATGGCGTGGAGTGGCTCTACCGGCACCCCGACAGACGCCTGGAAATGGGGCGCAAGGCGCATGAGCATGCGCGCACCCACTTCGATCCCGCTCCCCATGCGTCGAGGCTGATGGAAACGGTCGTGCTGGCCCGCCGGGATACGCCAGGGACTTTGCTTGAACGGCCCGGTTGGGCGGATGCCGGCAGTCTGTTTCTGATGTCCCACGGCCTTGACGAAGCCGACGCACTGTCGGCGGTCGAGGCCTGGAAGGCCGGAGAACAGTCGGACCTCGACCACCGGATCCTGCAACTCACCGAAAAGGAAGTGTCGCTCGAAGGCGGGCTTTTTCACTGGTACAAGCACTTCGCGGGCGATCCGGCGATCGCGTGGTGGACGGCGATCAGCCTCGCGGCTCATGGCAGGCCGGAACGGGCTGCTGACGTGCTGGACAGAATCGGTGCACATGTCCTGTCGCCGGAACGACGGGCAGCCGTTCACAGCCTGATCGCTTCAGCCCGGAACGGCGCGCCTGTCGCACCGCACGCAGAAATTGCCCAAGGCTTGCGCGAACTGTTACGGCGATAGCCGGTTGCAAGACCCGGACACGCTCTAGGACTTTCCGGCCGGACGCTCGCCCTGTCTTCGTTTCGCCAGAAGCCGGAACATGTCCGCACGGTTGCCCAGGTTGTCGAAGCTCAGGCTTCGGTCGTGCACCGTCTTGATGGTCAGGCATTGCCCGAGCACCGCGCATGGCAGTTCCGCTTCGAGGGCTCTCGAGAACCAGTCCGTGTCGCAGGCGTTGCCAAGTGCGGGGTCGAAAGGCCCGACCTTCTCGAAGATGCTCGTATGCGCCACGAGCGTGCTCGGGGTGACGCCGAGCCGGTATCCGATTCCCTCGTGTCGCGGAACTTCGCGAGCGGCCGCATCGACAGGGTTCAGGGATGTTCGCTGAAAATTCGTGATGCTGTAGCCCGGAGATTTCAGCAGGGAAAGCGCCTCAAGCTGAAGCTCCAGCTTTCGCGGATCCCACCGGTCGTCGGCATCGAGGAAGGCGAGATACCCATGGTCGACGTGCCCGAGCGCGGTATTGCGGGCATTCGCAAGGCCGTCGCCGGTCTGGTGAAGAACGGTGACGTCGGGCTCTCCTTCGAGGAACTCCTCCGTCCCGTCCCCGCTCTGGCCGACGACCGCGAGAATGCGGTTCACGGGCAGGGTCTGGCCGCGAATGCTGTCCAGTGCGGCGGGCAGGAACTCCCTGGCATTCCTGGCGCAGATGACGGCCGTGACATGTTCGCGGCGCGGATTTGGTGTTTCAGCGGTCGCGGATTGCTGTTGAGGCCTGCCGGACGCGCCGGGGGTCCGTCGTCGCCTGAGGCTCTCACCCAGCAGGCGCAGCCAGTTGCCGTGATGCGCCGGCTTGAGGATTTCGGGGCGGTGCCTGACGGTCGTCGAGTTCGCGTGCTGGCGGTAGTAGAGGACGGTCTCCGGGATGGCCAGTTTCCTCAGGCCCGCCTCCTTGAACCTGATGTGGAAATCGACGTCTTCGCTTTGCCGCAGCCGCTCGTCGAACGGGCCGACGCGGTCGAACGTCTGGCGCGGGACGAGGAGGCTTCCGACGTTGAAGGACAGGTAGGACGGCCCCATGCGGACCTTGTCGTCCGCCGCAGAGAATTGCTTCATGTGTGCCTGGATCATGCCCGCGCCCGGCGCGTTCTCAAGACCGCGAAGGAGCGTGGGCAAGGCGTCCGGGGACCAGTAGTCGTCGGAATCGAGAAACGCGATCAGTTCGCCGCGGCTGTGCACGATCGCCGTGTTTCTTGCCGCGGACGGGCCCTGGTTCTCCTGCGTCAGGATCGTGGCTGACCCGATCACCGACCGTACGATGTCGACCGGCGGGCGCTCGGATCCATCGTCGACGACGACGAGTTCCCAGTTTTCGAACGGCTGCGAACGGATGCTTTGCAGGGCTTCGGCCAGGTAGGCGTCGCTGTTGCAGGTCGGCATCACGATGCTGACGAGCGGGCGCGGGCTTCGGTTTCCGGTCATCCGATCCGGTCCAGGTTGTCCGCCAGGTAGGCCCCGCAGACATCCGGGCTTGACGGCATGTGGAACACGTAACCCGGCAGGGTGTGGACCAGTCCTGAGAGGACCGTCATGACCTGTCGCCCGTCGGCTTCCGACTGGGCGAGCGTGCTTGGCGCCAGCGCCCGCAGGGTCGTCCCCGGGTCGCAGGGCTCGAGACGCGGCTTGCTGCCGCCCGTCTGGCGCGGGATGATGATGCCCTCGAGAGCGAGCCTCCCGGCCATCCTCTGCGGCAGGCATTCGTCCACGTGGATGATCTCCTTCGGTTTCGTACGGTCAACCGCCTCCCGGGCCGCATTGGCAATCCATTCCGGCAGGGCGCGGGCATCCCTGCTCCACTTCGCGGTGTTGTAGAGGGTATGACAGCCTGGCGCCGGGCCGGGTTCCGCGACGCAGTAATCGTCGCCTGCGAAGTCCAGTCCCCTGCCGAGGCAGGCGAGCGCCAGGGTCGATTTGCCGGCGCCGCCACCACCAGCGATCAGGACACCCTTGCCTGCCTTGCCGACGGCGGCGGCATGGATCGCGGCCTTGCCGAACCGGACGGCGATCAGGTCGTTGAGCCAGCGCATCGGTGCAGCGTATTCCCACCAGGGTACCGTCCCCGCGCCGGGCAGCCACACGTAGCCGACCGATGTCCGGTGGTTGAAGACCGCAACGCCACGCTCGGTGCGCAGGAACAGGGTGGTCCGGATACGGTCGGACCAGCCGGGCATCGTGCGTTTGCGGCCGAAATCAGCCGGTTTCCACCCCATGCGGGGCAGCCCAAGGCCGGTCGTGTCACCGGCGAAAACGTGGACCGTCGCACCGGGTGCGTTCGACGGGGACGTTCTGCGGTGTTTCACGGCACGGCCGTAGATCGCGGCAAGTTCGGGGCCGTGAAAGGTGCAAGCCACGTTCTCGCCGGCGAATTCGAGCTCAAGGGTTCCGGTCGCAGAGGAGGCCGGGCGCTCGTTCAGCCAGTGGTGGAACAGGTCTTCCAGGCCTTCGGCTGACTCTATGTCGGACACGAAACCGCTTTCCCGCGCTACTCAGACGTTGGGCCAGCCGCGCTCCGGATCGACGTCGTGTATCGGGTCGAGCGTAAGCAGGTCCTGCATGTCCACGTGTTTTTCCATGATCGGCGGATTGTAGGCCTGTGCAGGAGAGTAGGCGGCCGCCGCCTCTGCCGGTTCGGCCACCGCGTCGGCCGGCAGCAGGATCTGCTCGGCCACCAACTGGTCCAGGAAGGATGCGAGGGACCGGGCGATCTCGGTTTCGTTCGTTTCCGTCGCCGCCTGAAGCTTGGAGACGATCCGCGCCGGCGTCACGCCGGACGCCAGGTCGGCCCAGAACAACGGTGTCGAGCCGCCCAGCGCATAGTACGTTCCCTCCATGAGGTTCAGCACGAGAATCTCGCCCTCGAACTCTTCGAACGCGAATTCCTCGCTATTGAAACGCATGGATTCTGGCATGGATGTTTTCCATCGGGGGACTTCGACATGGACGTGGGCAACTGTTATCGCATGACTTTCCGGAGGTCGAGAGCCAAGTTCCCCGGCGGTCAGTCCGCTGCTGCCGCGATACCGCCTGCGAGTTGCCGCGAGACCAGTCTGGCGTAGAGGCCGTCCCGGGCAAGCAGGACGTCGTGCGTGCCTGTCTCGACGAGCCGGCCCTCGTCCAGGACGACGATGAGATCGGCATTGCGGATCGTGGAGAGGCGATGGGCGATGACGACCGTGGTGCGGTCGCTCTGCAGCAGATCGAGGGTCCGGCGCAGCGCCTGTTCGTTGACGGCGTCGAGGTGGGACGTCGCCTCGTCGAGGATCAGGACCGGGGCATCCTTCAGGAAGGCGCGGGCGATGGCGACGCGCTGCCTCTGTCCGCCGGACAGGTTGGTGCCCCTCTCGCCGACCTGCGTGTCCAGTCCGTCCGGCAGGGTTTCGACCAGGTCGCCGAGGGAGGCGTTCTCGACCGCCGCCAGAATGTCGGCCTTGCTCGCGTCCGGCCGTCCGATGGCGATGTTGGCCCTGAGCGTGTCGTTGAAGAGGTAGGTGTCCTGGGCAACGAGCGCGATGCTGCGGCGCAGGTCATCGAGCCGGAAGTCCCGCAGGTCCCGGCCGTTCAGGGTCACCCGGCCCACATCGGGATCCCAGAAACGCATAAGCAACTGGGCGGTCGTGGTCTTGCCGGCGCCCGACGTACCGACGAGGGCGACGGTCCGGCCCGCGGGGATGTCGAAACTCACGTCGGCGAGGGCGCGGCGGGGCTGCCCCGGATAGGAGAACGAGACATTCTCGAGCCTGAGTGCGGCGGCTCCGGTCGCGTCCGGCGTGCCCGGACCGTCCCTGACCGGCACCGGCTCGTTGGCCAGCGCATAGATGCGCCGCGTGGCCCCCAGCGTGTCGGCAAGCTGGCGGCCGATCTGGGCGATCTCGGAGACTGGCAGGAAGGCGGCCATGGCGAGCAGGGTCAGCAGCGGGAGGACCGCCGCGTCGATGACACCTTCGGAGACCTGCCATGCGCCTGTCAGGACGACGGCGAGCCCGCCGAGGCCCGTGAATATCTCCAGGAGGCTCTGCTGCAGGGTCAGCTGGTTGAAGAACGGAAGCCGGAGCCGCACATGGCGTTCGGACAGTTCGTCCAGTTGCCTGCCGCGTTCCCCTTCATGCTGGAAGGCGACCGTTTCGCCGAGCCCCTGCACTGAATCGACGGCGAAGGCGGCAAGCTCACCTGCCGCTTCGCGTGCCCTGGAGCCCAGTTCGTCGACGCGCTTGCGCATCAGGAGGGGGCTCAGGCCCACGGCGACGAGAAACGGAAGGAGGGCGAGCGATATCCACCAGCTTTGCGAGCCGAGTACGGCAAGCACCACGCTGGGCACCAGCACGGCGACGAAGGTCGGCGCGACGGTGTGGGCGAAAAAATACTCGACGAGCTCTATGTCGTGCGTGGCCAGCGCCATCAGATCGCCCGTGCGCCGCCGCACGAGATAGGCCGGCGCGAGACGGTCGAGCCGGCGAAAGGTCTCGATCCGCATCTCCGCGAGGAGGCGGAAGGCCATGTCATGGGCAATCCAGGACTCCAGCCAGTGCAACAGGCCGGAGAGCGGCGCCACGATGGCGAGTGCCCAGAGCCAGGGCGTGTAGTCCTGGCCGTTCTTGAGGGCGACGATGACGAGGGCGCTGAGAATGCCGACGCCGATAAAGGCGATCACGCGCAGGACACCGAAGACGAAGGTTGCCGCAAGCCTGCCCTTCCAGGGCATGATCACCTTCATCAGCTCGACCACGAGCTGCACCCAGTTCAGCCCTTCGGCCCTGATGATGCCTTCGGTCACCGTCTTGACCGCCCCGCCCGGCGTGTCGGCCACGGTTTCGGCCGGGCGCTTTTCCGAACCGGCGGCCGCCCGGTCGGCGGACCGGGCTTCGCGCGCCTGCTCCGACATCAGTCGTGCGTAGACGCCGCCGTTCGAAATGAGATCCTGATGCCGGCCGGTCTCCACGATCGCGCCGCCGTCGAGGACGATGATCCGGTCGCAGTCGATCACGCTGGAGAGCCGGTGTGCCAGGGTCAGGGTGGTCCGGCCCTTCATCAACCGGTTGAGGGCCTGCTGGATCACGGCCTCGTTTTCCGCATCGACCGCGGAGAGCGCCTCATCGAGAATCAGTATCGGCGTGTCGCGCAGCAGGGCGCGGGCGATGGCGACGCGCTGGCGCTGCCCGCCCGAGAGCTTGATGCCCTTTTCGCCGATGACCGTGCGGTATCCTTGCGGGAGCGACATGATGAAGTCGTGGATGTTGGCCGACTTCGCCGCCTGCTCGATCTCCTTCGCCGTTGCCTCGGGACGGCCCATGCGGATGTTGTCCTCCACCGTGCCGTGGAAGAGAAACGTGTCCTGGTTCACCACCGAGATCATCGACCGGATCTGTTCGAACGAAAGGGTCCGCAGATCGTGTCCGCCAAGCAGGACGCGTCCCTCGTCCGGGTCGTAGAATCTCATGAGAAGGCGGACGATGGAGGACTTGCCGCCGCCGGACGTGCCGACGAGGCCGATGCGGGCGCCAGGTTCGATCGAGAAATCCAGCCCGCGGTGCACATCCCGGCGCGTCCCCGGATACCGGAATCGCACACCTTCGAAGGTGATCGAAGGATCGAGTGCGCCGTCGAGTTTTCCGGGGCCGGCATCGGCGACGAGCGGGCGGTCGTCGAGGATGCGGAAGATGCCCTGTGCGGCCGACATGCCGACCATGCCCTGGTGGAGCACCGTGCGCAGTTCGCGCATGGGCCGGAAAATTTCCACGCCCATCATCAGGATGACCAGCAGCGCGGTCAGGGACATCTCGCCGGCTTCGACCCGGAAGGCGCCCAGGGCGAGGGCGGCCGCCGCACCGCAGGTAATGGCGGAATCGGTGATGCCCCGGCTGAGCACGTTGGTGCCGAGGACCCACATGGTGCGCCGGAAGAGGTCGCGCGCCTTCACTTCCAGGGCGTCCGCACGCGCGGTGCTCTGGCCGAAGGCCTTCAGCGTCGCGAGACCCTGAATCGAGTCGAGGAACTCGGCCGCGAAACCCGCATAGGCATCCTGACGCTCCTGGGACTTGGCGTGGTCGAGATTGTGCCAGAGCGCCGGCGCGAACAGGGCGACGAGTGCAAATGCGACAAGCACCGCCGCCACGGGCAGATCGAGAAAGGCCACGAAGGCGAAGATCAGCAAGGGCGTCAGAAGCGAAATGAGGAACTGCGGCAGGAACTGGCCGAAATAGGTCTCAAGTTGCTCCACGCCCTCGATAAGCGACAGGCTGAGAGCGCCGGATCGCTTGCTGGCGACACTTCCCGGGCCCAGCGTGGCGATCTGGTCGTAGATCGTGCGCCGGAGCCTGGTCTGTACACGCGCGGCGGTCTCGTGGGCGACGACCGCCCGCCAGTGTTCGAAGGCGCCGCGCAGGACCATGACAAGGGCGATCGCCGCGACGGGCCCGGCGAGTGACGCCAGATCGCGCCCGGAAAACACCTGGCCGATCAGCCATCCCAGCAAGGCAAGTCGTGCGACGCCGAGAGCGACGGCCACCAGTCCGATGAGTACCGCCCAGGCGATCCGCAGCCTGACCCCGTCGGTGAACTCCCAGAGCCGCTTCTCGAAATGCATTGTCTGTCTCTACCTCGTGAACAGCGAAAGACTCCGCAATCTTCCTGGCAACTGCCCCTGCATAGCATTCTCGCCCTGACAGCAAGTGGCAGGAGCGCCAGACTGGCAGTCCGGACGCCAAAAAACCAGTCTGCCTCAATGGTCGCAGGTGTATCCGGTTCAGACGTTGTATGATGGCCCATGTCGGGTGATCCGGATTGCCGCCCGACATCCGGAATTCCCGCGAATGAGGCAGGACCATGACGGACGCCGACACCTCCCTTGCCGGAAATGGCACCGCAGGCACGGCCAGTCTCGAACACCTGACCGGCCACTCGCGCGGCACGATCACATGGCTGACCGGGGACGAGACGACCGTCGTGGTGGGGCGGAACGCGATGCTCCGGCTCGCGCCGAACCGGACGGATGCCCCTGACGCCTCCGTCATCGCCATTCTTCGCCGGAAGGGCGATACCTACGAGATCGAGGCGGCGGCAGACGAACCGCTGTGGATCAACGGCACCAGCCAGACGGCCCGCCTTCTCGCGCACAATGACCTTATCGAGTTCGGCGAGCGCGGGCCGGTTTCGCGCTTCTGTCTCTATCATGAGCGCGATGTCGTCCATCGCAGCCTCGTGGACGTCATCCGCGACGCGATCGGCTATCTGCGCGTCAGCAGGCAGCCGATGCACAGGCGCCTCTTCAGGGCGCTCGGCCAGATCGCCACGCGGCTGACCCTGCAGACCTCGATCCTGTTCAGGATCGGTGTGATTCTTTCGCTCGCGGCGCTTGCGGTCTTCGTCTACCAGCAGCGCCGCGTCAGCCAGCTCCTGCAAACCGAGATCGAGCGCAGCACCGTCCAGCTGGAGTCGTTCGCAAGGTCTCTCGACCGGACCCGCAACGAGACCATCACGCCGGCCGACCTCGAGGCCCTTCGCCTGGAACTCAATCCCAGCGTGTCTTCACATGAAGAACGGCTGAACGCGCTCGAACGACGCTGGAGCGCGGCACCGCGGATCATCGCCCGGGCTTCGCCGTCGGTGATGTTCCTCCAGGGGGGCTACGGCTTCAGGGAGACGGCGACAGGGCGCATGCTGCGCCACATCGTGACCAGCGACGGTCGGCCGATGATGACACCCTACGGGACGCCGCTGCTTTCGCTGGAAGGGGAAGGGCCGGTTGTCGAGAGGCAGTTCTCTGGCACTGGCTTCGTGATGGAAGGCACGCGGATGCTGATCACGAATCGGCATGTCGCCCTGGCCTGGGAGAAGGACGTGGAAAAGGAGTCGCTGAAAAGCCGGGGTCTCGAGCCGGTGCTGCTCCGGTTCCATGGCTACCTGCCCGGTCGGGCGGAAGCGCTCGAGCTCGAACTCGTCCGTGCCAGCGACACGGCGGACCTTGCCCTGGTCAGGCCGAAGCAGGATGGAGCCCTGCCTTCGGGGCTCGGTCTCAGCCTCGCACAGGCAAACCCGCAACAGGGCGACGAGGTGCTGATCCTCGGCTACCCCACGGGGCTGCGTTCCATGCTCGTGCAGGCGGGGGAGGCCTTCGTGAAGTCCCTCCAGGACGGGGGCATATCCGGGTTCTGGGCCATCGCGGAAGCCCTGGCCAAGGAGAACCGGATCAGGCCGCTCGCCAGCCGGGGCATTGTCAGCCAGGCGGGCGGGGAGAGCGTCGTCTATGACGCTGAAACGACCTCGGGCGGCAGCGGCGGCCCGGTGCTCAACAGTCGGGGGCGGGTGCTGGCGGTCAACTCGGCGATCATTCCTTCGTTCGGCGGGTCCAATATCGGTGTCCCGTACACCCATGTGAGGGCTCTGCTGGACGCGGATGGCGGTACGGCCGGACAGGGCGCGAACCCCGGTCCCGCAATCCAGTGACAGCGACGGGCGGAAGCTGAATGCCAGACGTGTCCGATACGCAAACCTCGAGGGGCTGGTTCGACCGGATCATTCTCGATCTCGTTCGCCAGCTGCGGTGGTCCTTCGCGCCGCCGCTCATGGTCTACTTTGCCGCCGGACTCTCCGGTGTGACCGCGATCGTCGGCACGTTTTTCGTCAAGGAGTATCTTGGGCTCTCCGCGGCTTTTCTGTCGGGACTGGCGTTCTGGGCCGGGATCCCCTGGGCGCTGAAAATGCCGATCGGGCACCTGGTCGATCTCATCTGGCGCTGGAAATCCGTACTGATCTACCTCGGCGCGGGCCTGATCGCGGCGAGCATCGCCATCATGTATGCGCTGATCACTGCGACCGGCGACATGCTGGAAATCATGCCCATCGAGGCCTGGTACGTTCTCAGTGCCCTTCTTGCACCCACGGGCTACGTGCTTCAGGACGCGGTGGCCGACGCGATGTCGGTCGAAGCGGTCCCCCGCGTGGACGAGAACGGCGCGCCGCTCGACGAGCAGACCAGCAAGGCCATGCACACCACCATGCAGACGCTTGGCCGCTTCGCGCTCATCAGCGGACTGGTGACGGTCGCGGCGGTGAACATTTCGTTCTTTTCCGGGATCGAACAGGCCGACACGGCGGCCAAGGCGGAGGTCTACGCAAGCATCTACCTGCTTGCCCTTCTGGTCCCCGTCGTCTCGGTGACCGGCGCCATCCTGGCGGAGGTGAGAAGATGGCTCGAGGTTCGCTCCTTCCGCGAGCGTGGCATGGATGACGCGCAGATCCGGCGCGCGCTCGGGCGGGACGACCAGGAAACGGAACCGGACTTGCGCTACCTCGCGGGTGGTCTCGCCTTCACGGCGCTGACACTGGGCATCGGGCTGTCCGACGTGAGCTTTGGCCAGGAGATCGTCTTTGCGGGATCGCTCGCAATCGTCCTTTTCCTCATGCATCGGTTGATGAAGGAACTCACGCCGGGGCAGGCGCGGATGCTCGTCGGTACGGCCACGATCATATTTGTTTTTCGCGCGGTGCCGCTGCCCGGCGCCGGCGCCACGTGGTTCCAGATCGACGAACTGGGGTTCGACCAGCAGTTCCTGTCCATCCTCTCGCTGATTGCGTCGGTCCTGACGCTCGCCGGCATGATCGTCCTGCGCCCGTTGCTGGCGCGCCAGCGGATCACCACCATCATCATCCTGCTGACGCTGGCGGCGGGAATCCTTTTCCTGCCCAATATCGGCCTTTATTACGGCATTCACAACGTGACCGCCCCGTTGACCGCAGGCATCGTGGATGCGCGTTTCATTGCCCTCGTGGACACGGCTGCGGAGTCGCCGCTTGGCCAGATCGCCATGATCCCGATGCTGGCCTGGATCGCCCGGAACGCGCCGGTCAGGCTGAAGGCGACGTTTTTTGCCGTCATGGCGTCCTTCACGAACCTCGCCCTGTCCGCCAGCAGCCTGTTCACAAAGCACCTGAACCAGGTCTTCGTGGTCACGCGCGAGGTCAGGAACCGGGAGACGGGCGCGGTGGAAATTGCGGCCGACTACAGCGAGCTCGGCATGCTTCTGGTCACGGTGGCCCTGATCACGGTCATCGTTCCGCTGATCACGGTCGTCATCGTCCAGGCGACGCGCCTGCACACGAGCGATTGAACGACGACGTCGCCTCGCCCGGGCCGCGTTACATGCAACAGGGTGGATCTCCCGACACAAAACCCCGCCGGTGAGGGCGGGGTTCCGTTTGCGGCAGAGCCGGGTTGTGTATGGCGTGTCACCGCTCGGGTTCAGTGGCCGTAACCGTGGCTGTAACCATGGCGGTGTCCGCGGTTGTTGTGGGTCGCATAGAGGGCGCCCAGGGCGATGGTCGAGAACAACATCGCGGCCGCTGCCGAGTCTTGCTGGTTGCGGCGGGCCGGACGGGACCGGTCGTTGCGGCGGGCATAGGTGCGGGTGCGCGTCGTGTTCCTCTTGCGGGTTTCGGTCGTGTAGAGCTTGCCCTTGTACCGGAACGTGGCGAGCCCGTTGGCCTTGGCTTCCGCGAAAGCTTCCTTGAACGTCAGGTTACGCCTGGTGACCTTGCGGCCGCCATTGCCGTCGTCGACCGCGGTGACCCGTTCGCCGGTCTCGGTGTTCGTGGACACCGCGAAGTCGGGCTCGAAGCCGGCGGGATAGGCGCCCACGACCTTGCCTGACTTGTCGGTGACCACGACGAGACGCTTGCCGTTGCCGATGCCGATCGACGTGACCGTGACGCCGGTGTTCTTGTCCGTGCTGCTGGCGAAATCGGGCTCGTTGCCGGACTGCCAGGTCGTCGTGTTGCCGTTGGCGTCGGTACGGGTAACGGTGCGCGTGCCGTCGCCATTGTCCGTGGCGGTGGTGGTCTCGCCGGTTTCGGTGTTGGTGCTCGATGCAGAGTCGCGCTCGTTGCCGCGAATCTCGGGCTGGCCGATCACATTGCCGTTGGCGTCGGTGCGCGTGACGGTGCGTGTGCCGTCCCCATTGCTGACGACCGTCGTCGTGATACCGGTCGACGGGTTCGTTGCGCTCATGGTCGCGTTCTGGGCATGAGCGGTGGCGGCACCGACAAGAATCACGGAAGCGGCTGCCAGAATGGTGGTCCTGATGGTGTTGTATGTGCTGCGCGTGGTCATCGAAGTGTTCCTTTCAGATTTCCCGCCCCCATGTGGACGTTTCATCCGGTAGGTCGCCACCGGCGCCAAAATGGTTCAAAAAAACCTTGCGCCTCACTCCGGGATCATCCAAGTAACTGATTTCGTTGCAGATAAATCCTGGAGAATCTTGTCTCCCGATGTCGGAACGGCGATCATGTTGCTTTCGTCACCGGACCTTGCGGTTCGTCAGGATCAATGACAGTTTCCGGCCAGATGCGTGACAGGGTGACCATTTCCCAACTCGGAGACGAGCAAACCCCTTGGGTCGAGGCCTTCCGGCGGGATGGCTGTTTCGGGCCCGTCGATCTGATGACACCCGAGGAAAGCTGGGCGTTGCTGCTTCACCTGCATGAGACATCCGCGGTGCAGCCCGATGCCTGGTACAAGAACCTCGCTCCCCACGATCACATGTTGCACTGGCACGTGACGCGGCCTCCGCTGGTCGCCGCCCTGAAAAAACTCCTGGGGCCGGACATCATCCTGTCGGGTGCGCACGTCATCACCCGTCCGCCGGGTGAGACCCATCCCTGGCACACCGATACGGAATCGCACGCGCCCGACAGCCGGTTCGTCACCGTGTGGCTCGGGCTCGACAACACCTGCCGCGAATCCGCCATGCAGGTCATTTCGCGGTCCCATATCCTTGGCAAGTCGGTACAGCAGGTCCGGTCGGAAAAGAACCGTGGGCGCGGGCAAACGACGACCGAAGACGTGCTGAACTGGGCACGGGAGATCGAACCGGAGGCGGAACTCGTCTGGCCGGACATCGGGGACGGGCAAGCGCTGCTCCTCGACGGCAGGACATGGCACACGACGGAGAACCTCCGGGCGCGCGGGAGCAGGAGCGCGCTGGTGCTCCAGTACGCAGCCGCGGACATGCGCGTGCGAATACCCGAGGAAGGGCATTTCGACTGGCCGTTCGCCTGGAACGAAGACGAACCGCGGCCCGTGATCCGGGTTTGCGGCAAAGCCGACGAGACCCTGAATCACGTTGTCGGCGCGCCGGCGGCTCCCGAACAGGACGGCAGGCTGACCGCCAGAGTCGTTCCCTTCGACGAGACGCTCGGCGACGATCCGGAAGAGGGCTGGAAGGCCCGGCACCTGTTCGACGGCAGGACCGTCGACCTCGACAAGGTGAACTGCCACGTGTCGGTGCTTTCACCGGGCCATTGCCCGCATACGCCCCATGCCCATGAGCGCGAGGAGGTGCTCATGGTGCTCGACGGCGAGGCGGAAATCGTGCTCGCCGACAGCCCGGACGGAGACCCCGTGCATGTCGAGCGGCTGGAGCCGGGGAGCGTCTCGTACTATCCGGGCGGCCAGCACCATACGATCCGGAACGCGAGCGACGCGCCCGTGACCTATCTCATGATCGACTGGATCGGGCCCGCGCGGAAGGTCCCGGCGCCGATGGCCGCGAGTGTCAACCATCCGCGACCGCGGGCAGGGGAAGCCCGGGAGAAGCCGTTCGACGCGACACTGCTCTTCGAAGGCGAGACGAAACTTCTGCGCAAGCTGCACTGCCATGTGACCGACCTCGAGCCGGATAACGGATATGCCCCGCATCGCGATTCCTATCACGTCGCGATCGTCGTGCTGTCGGGCATGCTCGAAACCGGAGGGCGTGTTCTCAAGTCCCGCGGGGTGGCGTTTTTTCCCGCCGGCGAACCGCACGGCATGTGGAACATCGGCACAGAGGCTGCCCGGTATCTCGTGTTCGAGTTTCACGGCAAGACCGACACGCGGCTGAACCGCGTGATCAACGCCGTCAGGGACCGGCTGGGGCGTTAGCCTTGCTGGCCATCGGGTCCGTGCGCCAGAACGTAGATGCGTCTCGAAACCGGATAGAGCGGTTCCTTGTATCGCGGGATCTCGAAGCTCTCGCGCACGTGGAGGCCGAGACCGTCGAAAATCTCCAGCCATTCCCGATGAGGATGAAACCCGTCACGGCCCTTGGCCCATGGGGAGGAATGCAGGTGAATGTTTGCCAGGACACGGTCCAGCGGATTCTCGATGGTGTCCTCGGCGATGATCACGTGGCCGGCGGTCACCCGCGCGACCTCCCTCAGGAGCGTGAGCTGTTCTTCGGCATGGTGCAGCACGAACATGAGAATGCTTGTGCTGAAGGACCTGTCGGGAAAGGGGATGGTCGTCCCGTCGAACCCGACGGTCCTGACGTCCGGGTACCGGTTCCGGTCGACCACGTCGATCCCGGTCACGTCGATCCCGCGCTGCTGCAGGACGGACGCGAACCGGCCGTAACCGCACCCCACATCGAGGCAGTCCGGCCCGTAGTAGCGTTCTATCCTGCCGAGCTTCTCGTCGAGAAAGAGGTCGGGAGAGGGTTCGCGCCTGGCAAGACGGGCAAAGTAGCGGGCAAGATAGGATAGCTTTTCGCGCGGTGTTGCCATAGATGGTTCGGGTTCGTGGCGGTTACGGGTCGGCATGCCTCGGCTCCGGGAGAGGGTTCCCGGCGGTCCAGGCCGCGGATGCCATGAAAAATTGCGGTCCGCAAGCCGCGATCGGAGAAAACAGCCGCAATCGCGTGATGTATACTGACGACGATGACCGATAACCATGCACAATTGCTGAAGAATGCCAAGGCGTCGCCTGTCGCGGGAGCATCGAGCCCGCTGATCGCAGCGGTGTGGGCGTCGACCGCCGTTCTCGGTCCGCTGATCGTCGTCTTCGGCATGTTCTGGGCGAAGTTCCAGTTCGCGGCGCGACATCCCGGCGAGGTCGCGATCGAGACGCCCAGCGTAAGCCAGACGATCGGCGATCCGTTTGTGGGCGAGGTGTTCGCCCTTCTGATGTGGCCGGCCGCCATTCTGCTTGGTCTGGCCGTGTTGCGGATTTCGAAAATGCATCTCGCCATCGTCGACCGGGACGCCTTCCGGTCCGATCCGAAGATCAACGCCATGCGGACGTTCGTGGCGATGGCGCTCTTTCTGCAGTTTCTTGCGGCGATCGGCCTGCTCCTGCTGAGCAACTACCCGTCCCGCGTAAGCGTCCCGCTGCACATGACGGGCAGCTATCTGCTGTTCTTCGGCCATGCGGTGAGCATTTCGCTGAGCGGCTACGTCAGCCGCCTCCTGCAGCGGCGTGCGGCACTGCTGCCCTCCTATTGCAGGACGGGCCTGATCGCCGCGCGTGTCCGGTTTTCCGTGATCGTGGCCCTCTCGGCGGTCGTCTATCTCGTGGTTTACCTGGTCCGCAACGAACCGCTTCCCGTCCCCCAGGCGGCGGTCCACGCCTTTTTCGTAAACTTCGAAGTCGTTCTGATCCTGCTCTTCCTCGTCTATCTCGTGAGTTTCGCGTATGAGCTCTTCCTGTTCGAGCGTGACGGGCATTCCGAATGACGTCCTGCCGGTTCTCATCGCCGGGTGACGCCAGGGCGGCGCGGGTTCCGTGACAGTGCGGCCCGCCAGAGAGGTATCGGTGCGGGATGTGGCGCGGGCCTATGGCGCCACCAAGCTCGCCCGGGAACTGGAGACGGACCCGGGCACGGTCCTGATCTATCGGCCGCCCTCCTTCGTGATCGCGGCCCTGCTCGGCCGGCTGGGCGTGCGTCCGAACGCCGTCACAATAGCGGCCGGCCTGATCAACCCCGCCATCGTGGTGGTCGCGCTGACGGTCGCGCCCCAAGACGCTCTGGTCGTCGTCACCGTGTTGGGGCTTCTCTATGCGCTGCTCGACTGCGTCGACGGGGACCTCGCCCGGGTATCCGGCCAGACATCGGCCATCGGGCACTATTGCGATTTTGCGTTCGACGTCGTTCACCGGTTCGTCTTCTACGGGGCACTCGGGTACCTGGCTGACAGGCTCGTCGAACCGTCGGTCGTGCTGTCACGGCTGGGGATGGACTATCTCGGGTTGATGCTGGTCACCGCGTGGATCGTGATCTTCACCAGGCTTTGCCGGGAATGGGGGCTCAGGGAACATGACGCCGGGGATTCGGAGACAGCGTCCGTGTCCCCGTGGCGGGAATTTTCCCTGCGGTCGCTCCTTTGGGCGCTTTTCTCGAGCATCGACCAGCACTATGCCATCCTCGGCTTCCTGTCATGGCTGCTGGGCGTGCTCGATCTCTACCTTGCGTTTCTCTTCGCCGTGACGGTCGTCGATGTCGCGATCGCGCAATTCCAGATCATCCGGAAGATGCCCTGAATGAGTCTCGAGACCTTCAAGGAGACGCTTTTGCGATGACGCAACGGGGACAGGCAGCACCGGTCGCAGACGGAGAGGCGGCACGGCCGGGAGAAGCGCAACCGGCGGTCATCGTGTCCGCTGCGGATTACGCTTTTTCCCGGTGCCTCGACCAGATGCTGCTCAGCGCCGAGCGCCACGGCCTGCACCGTGTCCACAGGTTCATTGCCTACGATCTGGGACTGACGGACAGCGTCCGCCGGTTTCTGGAACAGCGCTATGACTGGTGCGAATTCCGTACGTTCGATTTCGACGCCTTTCCCGAGCATGTCCGGCTGAACCACCAGACCTATGCGTGGAAGCCGATCATCATCAGGGAGGTCCTGAACGAATGCGAGGGTTCCCTGTTCTGGTTCGACAGCGCGACGATCTTCAAGACGGGACTCGACGAGCCGATTTCGGTGCTCGACCGTTACGGGACCTACACCACCATCGGCCAGTCGCCCATGTCCATACGCTGCGACCCCGCCGTCATGGCCCTGCTGGACGCGACACCGGACTGTGCGGAACGACCGGTGCGATTCGCCGGCATGCTCGGTCTGGATGCCCGGCATGACGGGGCCCGCGCACTCGCCGCGCAATGGGGAGACCTGGCGCTCGATCCGGATGTCTTCCTGCCGTCGACGCCGCTCCACAATGCCGACCAGGCCGTGATGACCGTGCTTCTCTACAAGCTCGAAGACGCGGGGGCTTTGAGGCTCAACGACGGCGAGATCGACATCAGCTCGCGGAACCCCATTCGCTGGATGACGTCGAGAAACAAGATTCCGCCGACGCTGCCGCGTTGGGCGGACCCGTTGGCCCGGGCCTATTACACGGTCAAGAAGCGCATCGATCATCTCTACCTGGTGGTTCAGGACCTTCGTCAGACACCACCCGGCGGCAAGGGTTCCGACGGAACCGGGGGGACCGCTACATGACAGCCGCAATCGTCGTCACAGGTCTTGTCGCGCTCGCGGCACTGGCCTATTTCGTCCACCGTTTCTTCGACGGGGAGCACCTGCTGCCTGATCTGCTGGATGAAATCAGGCTCGCGAGGGCGGACCTGGCGTCTCTTGACCGATCGTGCGCGGAGAACCCGCGCCAGTCAGAAGTTGTCGTGTCGCTGACGACCATTCCCAGCCGTATCGACCATATCGACAGGGCACTCAAGAGCCTGCTCGCGCAGAGCGTGGCACCCCGGCAAATCCTCCTGAATGTCCCGGACCGTTCCATTCGCGAAGGTACGGCCTACGTTGTACCGGACCGCCTGCGGACCCTGTCGAGGGTCACGATCGTGCCCTGTCGTGACTGGGGTCCTGCGACGAAGGCCATACCGTCCCTCCTGTCGCACGAACCGGAGCAGAAAATCGTCGTTGTCGACGATGACCGGATCTATCCGCCGAACCTGATCGAGGATCTCGACGCGGCGTCCGCGGACCACCCGGACGACGCACACGCCATGAGTGGCTGGGTCGTGCCGGAGGACCTGACGGACCGGCCGACGACGATCATGTCGAACCTTCTGATGCAACCGCCGGCCCCGGTCCGCGCCACCCGGCTTCGGGACCCGTACGAGGTCGACATCTTCCAGGGGCTTTCGGGTTATCTCGTCAAGCCGCGCTTTTTCGACAGGGAAGATCTCGTCGACTACGACGGCATGCCCGAAGCCGCCTTTTTCGTCGACGACGTGTGGCTGAGCGGCCAGTGCAGGGCGCGCAAGTACGTGATCGCGGCGAAGCGGATCCCGTTTCCACCGAAGCAGCACCGGAAACTCTACAAGTCTTCGAGCCTGGGTCTGATCAACCGTGGCGACGGCATCCCGGAAATGCGCAACAACACGATCATGATCCGGGCCATGGCGGATCGGTGGACGGTGGGCGGGCCGGCCGGACCGTCATGATGCGGTGACATGGACGCCGGCGATGCTGACGGGGCTCCCCGCCCCGTTGCGCGCCACGAGCCTGAGTATCGCGGTCTGCGTACCCGATTGGACCACCCGGCCCTCGACCGTCATGGTGTCGCCGGCGTAGAGAGGACGCATGAACCGGGTTTCCATTTTCACGATGTGCAGGTCGCCCCGCCAGCGTTCGACCATGGTCTGAAACTGCGCCATGATCAGCATCCCCTGGACGGGCAGGCCGTCGAGGCCGGCGGTTGCGGCGAGGCCGGGATCGGTATGCACGGGGTTGTCGTCGAGCGAGGCGTCCGCATAGGCCCTGAGCGCGCCTGTGTCGATGGGGGGCAAATGCAATTCTGGCAGACGTGTACCGGGTGCGGCGCAGGGATCACTCATCGCATGTTTCCGCATGGCCGGGGCGCGGCACGGCCAGCAGGACGCATTCCAGCTCCGCGGCACGCCGTCCGGCGTCGTCCTCCACGATCGCCGTGATCGTCAGCCGATCGCGCCGGGCGGAGGAAACGCGGCCTTCGGCCTTCATCCGGTAGGTGCGGTCGCGAACGAGGGGGATGTGGCAGACGATCGTCTGGCTCTCGTGGATGAGCACGCCGCCCGCTGGCTCCGCCTCGGTGCGTATGATCTCCCGCACGGCCGGATCCGCCAGCCAGCGGACGGGATAGGTGAAGGGAACCGCTTCGGATTCCATGGATCCGGCCAGATCGACGGCTCTTGCGAAAGCCGAGACGGAAGCGTGATCCGTCGTGACGTCGAACCATCCGATGTCGAAGTGACGGTCCTCAGCCATCTCCCGCCCATGTGTCCCGTGAAGCTTGCCGGTTCATGCCCCCAGTGTCGCGACCAGGGTGGCATTGATCCCGCCGAAGGCGAACGAGTTCGACATGGCGGCGCGGAATTCCGCCGGTCGCGCCCCGCCGGGGATCATGTCGAGAACGCATTTCGGGTCCTCTTCCTTCCAGTTGATGGTCGGAGGGAGTGTCTGTTCACGCAGCGCGAATACCGTGACGACGAATTCGATCGCGCCGGCCGCACCCAGCGTGTGGCCATGGATCGGCTTGGTCGAGGACACTGGCACGTCACCGGCGCGGGGGCCGAACACCTTGTCGAGCGCCGCGGATTCCGTGACATCGTTCAGGATGGTCGCCGTTCCGTGGGCGTTGATGTAGCCGATGTCGCCGGGCGCGATACCGGCATCGTCCAGGGCCGTCTTCATGCTTCTGGCCGCACCGTTCACGTCCGGGCGAACCAGGTCGGCGGCGTCGCTCGTCGTGCCGTAGCCGGCGAGCGTGGCCAGGGCGTTCGCACCGCGTTGCGTCGCCGCGTCCTCGGATTCCAGGACGAGGATCGCCGCGCCTTCACCGAGGACCATTCCGTTGCGGCCCCTGGAAAAGGGACGGCAGGCATCCGGTGTAAGCACCCTCAGCCCTTCCCAGGCCCGGAACACGGCCGGGGTGAGCATGGCTTCGCTGCCGCCCACGATGGCCCTGTCGACAATGCCCGAACGGATCATCTGGAAGCCCAGGCCGATCGCCTGGGAACTGGACGAGCAGGCGCTGGAGACGGCGAAGGACGGACCCCGGCATCCGTACCGCATGCTGATCTGGGACGCCGCGGCGTTCGGCATCACGCGCGGGATCGCCATCGGCTGTTCCCGGCCCTTGGTCACGTAGAAATTGTAGTGACCGTCATCGTTGGTCGTGGCGCCGCCAATGCCGGAGCCGACGATGACCGCGGTTCGGTCTCCCTGCGGCGTGTCCGGATCCAGTCCGGCCTGTGCCACGGCCTCCCGGGCCGCGACCAGCCCGATCTGGCTGAAGCGGTCGCAGGATACCAGGCGCTCCGGAGGCAAGTGCTCTTCGGGGACAAACCCCGGTATCGCGGCCGCGATACGGATATGCTGACGATCGGTCCTGTCGAGAAGGAACTCATCGACGCCCGTGACGCCGTCGCGTGCCGCTTCCCACAGGCACTGTGCGCCGATGCCGGCTGCGGTCACGGCGCCCATGCCTGTGATGACGACCTGCTTCATTTTCCGGCAGAATCGCCATCTCGCCCGATATGTGCCGAGATGGCATGGACAAGTTCACCGACTGTATTGGCTTCGGATAGCGACTCGTCGACGGGGATGTAGACGCCGAACTCCTCTTCGATGGCCATGAGAATCATCATCATGTCCGCGGATTCCACGTCAAGGTCCTCGAGCGAGCGTTCCATGGACAACTGATCACGGTCGATCATTCCTTCGCGCGACACGATCGTCATTATGCGCTCGATCACGTCGTTTGAAGTTTCTGCCTTCTGTTCAGTCATTTGTTCGGAGGTTCTGTCCTGGCTGACCGGTTGAGCGACGAAAGAATACTATGCTTACGGCGAAACTTGGAGTGCTGCAAAGCGTTTGTTCCGCGACGGGGGGCAGGTATGCCAGCAGTCAGACCCGCACCCGGCCGGGGGCGGCGAGAGCCTGGGAGGCGGGCTCTATGCTTTCGCGCAACCTGTCCATGAACTCCGCCGCGCCGAGCCCCGGAGGCACTTCGGGAAGAAACCGGACCGTGATGGTCCCCGGGTATCTCAGGATGCTGCGTCTTGGCCAATACAACCCCGAGTTCAGCGCCACCGGTATGCAGGCGACGTTCAGTTTCCTGTAGAGGTGTGCAACGCCGGGCCTGTACGGCTTGTGATCATTCGGTTCCGAACGCGTGCCCTCGGGAAAGATCACGACAGCGCGTCCCTGCCTGTGCCTGACGAGGGCGCGTTCGCACATGTCCGTGATCGCCTTGAGGCCGCCTCCGCGTCTCACGCCGATATGACCGTTTTTCCACATCACCCAGCCCGCGACCGGGATAAAAAACAGCTCCCGTTTCAGCACGAAGGCAGGGTCGTCCAGGATGGCGGTGAGGGCGATCGTCTCCCAGGCTGACTGATGCTTGCTCGCGACGATCTCTCCGCCGCGTGGCATATGCTCGCCGCCTGCAATTTCGAAACCCAGCCCGCAGATCCATTCAAGCTCCCACAGTACGGTTCGGCAGAATGCCTTGAGGATATGCCGGCCCCATCGCCGCGGCAGGAACAGGAATGGCAGACAGATGCAGAAGGACAGCACGGTGAGCGAAAACGCCCCGTGAAACGCGACCGAACGCAAGACGACTGCCGCCGTCGGTTCTGGCTTTTCACCGCAATGCATGGACGCCCGGTCTTCGGCCGGCCCGATCGTGCGCCCCGAACACGCCTGGCGACTGCGTGATGCACATCTCGCCGGATTTCCTCATGGATCGTCGGACAGCGACCCGCCGGTGCGGTCGGAGTCGAAGTCGCGAAGTATCGCTCGGGCGCGGAAGAAGCGCTGGATCGCCGTGCCGTGCGTAAAGACACCCATGATCCACAGGCCCGGATTGACGAGCGGATACGTCTCGCCCGAAAACAGCCCGTACACGCCGTCGATGACCAGCAGGGCGCAGAGGAATATCGTGCGTTCGAGGCGTTCGAAGAAGTCCGGCCAGTTGTCGTTTTCGATGGGCATTTCGATGGCCGCCCTGGCCTTGCAGTAGCTGGTCAAGAATGCGCCCGTCATCGCGAAGGTGGCGGCGAACCACGACCCGGTGACCGCGGCGAGGACGAGAAAAACGAAAACCTCCTGGTACCGGTCGACGATGGCGTCGAGATACCCGCCAAAGTGGGTACATTCGTTGCGCAGCCGTGCCACGGCGCCGTCGAGGGAATCCATGGCGAACGTCAGCGCGAGGCCGACGCCGAAGACCACCGTCGAGCCGTGCAGGGCGAAAGCGGCGCAGTTGACGCCCACCAGACCCAGGCCGAGCAATGTGACCTGGTTCGCGGACAGCCCCAGTTCCACGAGCGACCTGGCCGGCACTTCCCAGTAGGGGTCGATATAGCGTTTGAAGAAGCCGTCGATCATCCTGTTCGCGCCGTCATGTACCGTTTGCGGCCTCGCCCGAGGTACCCGCGTGATGGTTCCCGGATGGGATGAACCTGCGGAACCAGGGCAGAGTGCGCCGGTAGGCATAGGTGAATTCGGTGAACCTGTCGTCGAAATACCCGGCCCGGGAGCCGTCGGGTTCGTATGTCCTAGCGTTTCTGTTGCGATAGGTTGCGGCAGCGGTCCATGGCTTGTCCACCCAGCCGAGCGAGGAGGCGGCGATCATGGCGCCGCCTCGCACGCCCGCCATGTTGGGCTCCGACTGTACCGAGACCGGATGCTGCAGGCAGTCTGCGAGCAGGTTGCACCAGTTGCGGTTTGCAAAGACGCCGCCGATCAGGGAGACCGGACGCCCCGTTGCGACCCCGGGTTGCCTGTAGACGGACCGGAAGGCCCAGCGTGTGTTGAGGGCGACCCCTTCGAGGACCGACCGCATCAGGGTCAGCTTTGTGTCGCGCAGCGAGAGCCCGAGAAAGGCGCCCCGGAGCCTCGCTTCGTCCGCGGGGACCCTTTCCCCGGACATCCAGGGCAGGAAGAGCGGTGTATGGGAAGGCGTTGCCAGGTAAGCCTGGTCGATGAGACCGCCCAGGCCGTCCGCGGCGCTGTCTGCGTCTTCCTCTGTCACGATCGACTTCATCCAGTTGAAACACGCGCCGGCGGTTTCCTGCGAGGCGATCAGCAGGGGCCGCCCGTCGACCGCGCCGCTGATCGTGGCGTAGCCCTCGGTGACGCTGAGGCGGCGGGTGGGAAAGAAACCGCCGATCCAGGCGCTGGTGCCGATGGAGATGTGCAGTTCGCCGTCGCCGACCGCGCCGCTGCCCAGGGCCGAGGCGAAGACATCACCGCTTCCGGCGATCACGGGCGTCCCGGCGCGCAATCCCAGTTCTTCCGCGCTTGCGGGTGTGAGGCCCTCGACGATCGTGGCGCCGTCGACAATGTCGGGGAGCATGTCGCGCGGGACACCGACGAGACGTCCGAGCCGGTCGGACCATTGGTCCCGGCCGTTCCGGCTGTCCATCATCCACGTGAGATTTGCGTTGTCGGGGGTGGTGACGAACCTCCCGCTCGCCCTGTGCAACAGCCAGTCCTTGGCGTCGAGCAGCTTGTGGGTTCTGTTCCACGTCGCACTCTCGTTCTCGCGGATCCACAGCATCTTGCCGGGGGGGTCCATGCCGGTCAGCGAAGGTGCGCCGTTTGCGAGCCGCAGCCACTGGGCCATCTTGAAGGGGGAATAGCCCCTGATGCTCACCGGCCCGCCGACGAGGCGGCCGGTCAGTGCCGCGGACCGCTTATCGAGCCAGATCAGGCACGGTCGAAGGGGCGTGCCGTCTTCGTCGGCGCAGACAACGCCTGCCATCTGGCCACAGAACACGATCGCCTTGACACGGTCCGGAACGTTCTCGACGGCCTGCGCTAGCCGGAGGGTCGCGCAGGCGAGGCTCTTCCACCAGTCATCCGGGTTCTGTTCCGCCATTCCGGGGCCCGGCAGGCTGAGCGGATAGGCCTCCGTATGACTCGCCACCAGGTTCAAGTCATTGTCGAAAAGGCCGGCCTTAACGGCGCTTGTACCGAAATCGGCCGACAGTATGAGATCGGCATTTCCCGCCAAGAATGTGTCTCCAAAGCACGATTGTCCCGTGCTCTACTGCCTGTTGTCTGGTGGCTGATTTCAATCCGGTCTTACCGTAACCCGTCCGTCTTTCCTAGCGAAATGGTGTCGCTCCTTGGAGAATGAACCGACAGATCTCGTCTACACGTGGGTGGATGACGGCATGCCGGGTTTCGCGACCGAGCTTCAGTGCCACGCCGCGGACCCGCGGGACATGAACCCGAACCGGACAAGGGACATTCTCGACCTGCTGAAGTTCAGCCTGCGATCCGTCGAACGTCATGCGCCCTGGCTTGTGGTAGAGTCTTTATCGTGACCTGCCGGCCCCAGGTTCCGGACTGGCTCGAGACCGCCCATCCCGACGTCACGTTGGTTCATCACGACGAGGACATGGACCCGCGTCACCTGCCGACCTTCAACCCGTTCGCGATCATATCCCACCTGCATCTCATCGACGGACTGTCGGGGCGTTTCCTCTACATGGAAGACGACATGCTCTTTCTGAGAGACACCCGGCAGGAACAGTTCGCGGGCCCGGACGGCAGGCTCCTGGTCTATGAGCACCGGGCGCATACATCTGCCTCGCACACCTCGACGCGGCCACGGTGAGCCCCTGGAATCTCGCCCTGGCCGAATGCAACCGACTGCTCGACGAGCGCTACGGAACCGAGCAGCGGCACCTAAGGAACTCGAACGGTTGTTCCCCGAACCCGGCAGGTTTGAGAAGCCTGCCGGCCGCACATCATGATGCGACTGTCCCCGTTTTCCGGCCGCGTCGGGCGATGGCCTCGTGGAACACATTTTCGAAACGCTCCACGGTCGCTTCGATATCGTACTGCCGGGCATGCATGCGGCCCCATTGCGAAAGGTCTCGACGGGCCTCCTGATCCGAGGCCAGGTGCCGTATCCGTTCCGCCAGGGCCGCCGCATCGCGCGCGGGCACGAGGCACTGCTCACCGGGACCGGTGAGAACGGTCCTGTACCCGTTGTTTGCCGCCGCGACGACCGGCAGTCCCGCGGACAGCGCCTCGACGACGATGATGCCGAAACTCTCGCCGTAGGGGGATGGCGCGACAAAGATATCCGCGTTTTTCATGAGCTCCGGCAGTGCGTCGTCAGGCGGGGCGGGCACGAATTCGATCAGATCCCGCCCGAGACGTTTGCGCGCTTCGTGGACCTCGCCTTCGAGTTCACCGGCACCCGCGACGGTGAGGTGAAAGGACCCCGCCTGGCCCGCGGCGGCGGAGCGTTCGACCAGTTCCGCGAACGCCTTGAGGAGTGTCAGGACGCCTTTTCTCGGCTCCAGGCGGCCGATGAAAAGTAGACGGAATGGGCCGGACGTATCGGCCGCCTCGTCCCGTTCCACCGATCGGAACGCGGAGTAGTCCACCGATGGCGGAAGGATGACCGGGTCGACGCCCTTCCTGGAAGGGCGGAGGTATCCCGTCGGAGCCTTCGATACCGCGATCGCGCCATCCAGCCTGTCGAGCAGCCAGCGGCTCCACCACTTGTAGATGTTCGACCAGCAGCGGCCGCCGAACGTGTCGGGCGGCGTGTCGTGGAAGGTCGCGACCGTGGCGCAGTCAAGGCCCGAGAAAATCATCATCGGCATGGCCGGCACCCATATGGTGTGGAAATGCACCACGTCGGCGTTCCAGTCGCGGATGAATTCGAGAACGCGGCGCCTCTCCCCGGGGCCGACCCAGGTGGTCTCGAAGCGCGTACCGCTCCATCCCGTCGCAAACTGGGTGCCGACGTAGAACACTCCGGGCGTGGGGGGATCAGGCGCCGGCCCGGGCGCGATGACGAGTGTTTCGTGGCCCCTGGCGTCAAGTGCCCGGACGAGTGACTTGATGTGGTTCTGGACACCGCCCGCACGATCGATGTTGTAGGGGCAAACCTGAATAATCTTCATTCAATTTCAACTGGTTAAGCCGTATTCGGGGGGCTCGGACGGGGTCGTGAAAGAGATTGCGCGCCAGATCGGCAGCGCATGTTTGGCCATCGGGAGAGATCATGACACGAGGCCGTCGCGTAAGCCGGGCAGTGTTTGTTGACAAGCTGCGAAATTCCGTAAAAAGGTTGTCGCTCCTCAATCGAGCCGTCGCCACAAATGATCGACACCGCACTCATACTTGCCGCCGGTCGCGGTCGTCGGATGGATGGATACGACGGAGACCGGCCAAAAGCGTTCATTGAACTTGGCGGCGTCTTGCTGATCGAGCGATCCATCGGGCAGCTCAAGTCCAGGGGCATTTCGGACATCGTCATCGTTACGGGCCACAGGGCGGAAATGTTCGATGCGCTGGCGCGCGGCGAACACGGCGTCAGCTGTGTGTATAACCCTTCATTCGCCGACAGCGGAAGTCTGGAAAGCCTCAGGCTGGGTCTCGAACGGGTGAGAGGGCCGTTTCTGCTTCTGGAGTCGGATATCGTCTACGAGAACCGTGCGCTCGACCGCCTGATGGCAGCACCGCAGTCCGACGCGATGCTGGTGTCCGGTCCGACCGGGGCCGGCGATGAGGTTTATGTCGGGACGAAACGACATCACGGAGAAAACCTGCTTCAGCTCCTGAGCAAGGACCTGACGCTGTTTGCCGAAGCGCCCTTTGGCGAACTCGTCGGAATTTCGAAGTTCGGAACCGAAGCGGGCGCAATGCTCGCGGACGCGGCCAACGACATCGGGCGCCGCGCCACGGAGGCGCACTACGAGGACGGGCTGGTGCAGGTCGCCGACCGGTTCCCGATCTCGTGCCTCAGGGTGGACGATCTGATCTGGGCCGAGATCGACGACGAAGCGATGTTCCGGCGCACCCGGGATACGGTTTTTCCCAGGATACTCGAAGCGGATCTTCAGGGAGCCGGCTGACGGCCTGATCCCGCGCCTCCGGCAACCTCATCCGACGAGGGCCTGGTGTCGTCTATCGCGTTGACGAGGGCGTTGCGGCGGGTCGCTCCGAAATCGTCCTTCACGTGCTGCCACCACCAGCCGAAATAGCTGCGTTCGCTCGCCCTGTTGAAAATGTCCGGAGCCGCTTTCTTCAGACGCGGCAACCGGTTCCAAGGGACATTGGGAAAGGTGTGGTGCTCGTTGTGGTAGCCCGTGTTGAACAGCAGCCAGTTCCCCCACCAGTAGGTCGAGATGGTCGGGCTGACACTATCGTCGCCGTCATGTTCGCTGATGGACTGCCCGAGATTGGTCACGCCGCATTTCCCGAGGAATATCGACAGGGACCATATGTGATAGAGCCATCCGAGAACGCCGAACGCCAGGAACAGCCCCACATTCACGGCGAGCGAGACTGCGATGAACAGCGCCATCATCTGCCGGGTTGGCTGCGTGGCGTCGAGGGGACGCCTGCGATCCTTGACCGGCTGCCCGGTTATCCGTTTGTAGAACCGGGGAAACAGTTCCTCGGAGACGAGGAAACCGAGGGGCAGAAGATTGACCGCGAGCGTGACGACGGTGACGGCCTTCTGGATCACCGGGTGTCTGCGGCGGAAGGCGCGCCTGGTTTCGTAGAGCCGGATGTCCTCGTGTTCGTAGTCGTGATCGTAGTCGCCGATATGCCGGTGATGGCTGCTGATGTGTTCATGCTGGTAGGCCAGCTGCTTGCCGAACGAGGCGAGGACGAGTTCAA
This sequence comes from Hyphomicrobiales bacterium, assembly GCA_965227875.1. Lineage (GTDB taxonomy): Bacteria > Pseudomonadota > Alphaproteobacteria > Rhizobiales > JAJFHC01. The sequence goes on along the minus strand of OZ245783.1, from coordinate 612,224 downwards.
GGCCGATGTCGAACAGAAGCTTTGGAACCGGTCGCTGGAAGATCAGACGATGTGCTGTTTCATGAACGAGGCCGCCGGCGGCGTGGATCACGACCTGTCCGATGAAAAACGAGACGAGGAAGACCACGAGGAGGTTGCTGTCCGATACCAGCCAGGCGATGGACCAGTGTATCGCCAGGAGGACCGGGATCGCGAAGGCGGTGTACGGGTTGGGTCTCGCCAGCGCCCTGACTTCGGGGTGTGCGTCTACCACCGCTCGCCGCATCTGGTTGTGTCTCAGCGCCTGCTCTGAAATCCGCGTCGACCGTTTCGTGTCCGGACGGTCTTCGGTGTGCGGGACCTTGATCGTGTCGAGCATGAGTGTGTCGCCGGTTCTCAACAGGTTGCCATGGCGCGCTATCGGTGTCTGGCCCGGTCCGGGAGACGGCTCAGTCGGGAGCCTGCCTTTCGTCGTCTACGGACTTCAGCAGTTCCGGGCACCGGACCAGATTGTTTTCTATCAGATAAGAACACGTCAGAAGCAATTCGTAAAAACCTTCCCGTTCGCTGCGGCTAAAGGCGTCACCGGCCTCCTTCGCATGGGCCAGGGCCGGGAACCGGGAGACCGTCGAGAGTTCGGGCTTCTCGTCATGACGTGTGCACGTCAGCTGTTGGTTTCCGCCCTCAGGGCATCGTTGGAGGCGAACGTATGGCGCAGTCTCACGCGCAACCGCCTTATGGTCCCGGTCGTCATCGCCCGCAGCAAGGTGACGACGATGATCGTGAACACAACGGGCGACAGTGCCGCAGCCAACGGGGTCATCTGTCCGAACTCCGCGAGCAGTATCGTCGTTTTCGATGTCAGGTGGAGCAGATAACCGCACGGGATAAAAAACAGGGACAGCGAGAGTGTCGCGGACTGCCGGAACGAAAACGCGGATACCGACGAGGCGATCAGCACGAAAAGCGCCGGCAACAGGCACCTCGAATAGCGTGCCAGGGACCAGGTCTTGTAATCCTCCGACGGGGTGCCTCTCTCGTCCTGCTCGGCAAATTTCAGGATGAGTTCGTGCGGCAGGTATTTTGCCGGTAAATTGCGGTACCTGAGCCATTCGGGATCGAGGCGGAGTACGATGTCTGTCCGAGGAAGGGTTTCACCCGCCGTCAGGCGTCCGGTCGTCTTATCCCTTTTCCAGTGCCGCAGCGACGTCATCGACCATGTATCGGCCCGTGCGGAGGGGGTTGCGCGCGCGGCGGTGATCACGCTGACGATCTCGTTGTTTTCGGACAGCCGGTACACGATCGGACTGTCGAGCCTGATCGGCGTGTCCTTCTCGACCCGGGCGGCCACGAGATCGCTGCCCGCGGCGAACCACTCGACGTGGTCCGAAGACAGGTCGCCATAGCGCAGACCGTATGCACCGTAGCCCGAACGGACCTGTTCGACGACCGTGGAAGGCCTCAGCCAGAACTCCAGGGAAATCTGTATCGACGTGACCAGGAGGGCGAACAGGAGCGGCGCGGCGACCGACTGGAGCGGAAGGATGCCGGTGTTCCAGATGGCGATTCGTTCTCTGGTCCGGTTCAGGCGAATTTCCCACCAGAAGACACCAAGAAACGTCGCCAGGCCAAACGTCCGGACAATGATGTCGGGGGAACGCAGGACGCAATACCGCAGCAGCTCGAAGGCGGCCGCCCCGGCAGAACCGGCATTCGCAGTCTCGAGCACCTGCTCCATGTAGACCGCGAGGTCGATCGCCAGCGACACGACAAGCAGCGTGCTGGTGACGATAATCGTCCGGACTGCGCAACCGGCAACGTAATAGCGCGTGATCCTGCCGGTCAGCATCGCCGCGAATCCGCGGTTACTGGAACGGGTTTGGCGGTCACGCTTCCGTCTTCCGGGGTTTGAGAAATGCGCCCTGGCGCATTGTCCGGTATGCGGTTGCGGCGAGAAGCAGCAGTATCGCGAATTGCATCGCGCCGGGAAGAAGCAAGGGGCTCGCGCCGGCTTCCGACAATGCCCTTGCCAGGTTCTGTACCAGGATGTTCAGCCCGAACAGGCCCGCTGCGGCGGCGGGCAGTACGAACACGCTGCGCCCGGTCGAGGTGAAACTCACGGCCAGAAAGGCCGCGAAGGGCGCCAGCAGGCAGAGCCAGCCCTGCAGGAGTATCTCGGCGAATCGCAGGAAATGCCGGTCCTCGACATGCAATTCGCCGGACAGCGGCGCGACGAGTTCCGTCAGGTAACGCTGGTCGTCACGGCTCAAACGGGGCGGGAACCTGGCAAATTCACCCAAGGTGAGTGACCGGGCATATTGCGGGGCGCCGATCGTCGGTCGGGCCTTGTCCCTGTTCCGGAACAGCAGACTGTCCTGTTTGCCACTGCCGGAGCGCCGGTCATGAAGCACATGGTTCAGAAAGATCACTTCCAGGTTCACGAGATCGACATTGTAGACGCCGGGGTCCGCGGTTGGCGTCAGCTCCACGCGGTCCGCCGAAATGAGACGCTGGAAGGTCCCGGGGTTTGTGTCGACGATGAAGATGTTGGTGCTGCGTTCGCCCGCTGCACCATTGGGCTTGGCCGCGACGTATCCCAAAAGTTTGCGGATGTCGCCGGTGTGCAGGCCCTTTCTGACAAGGTCCTTGCGCGCTTCGAAGAGAAGCACGCGGTGAACGTATCTGGAATAGGGTTCCACGAAACCGGATATGACGAGCACGCCCGTCATGAACAGGGCGCCGAAGACTCCGGCCAGACCCATGAAGTACCACGGACGTATGCCAAGGTTGGCGAGAGACACCAGTTCACCGTCCTCGCGCAGACGCAGGAAAACGCGATATACCGCGATCAGGAGGGCCAGCGGCAGGGCGATGCTGAATATCAGGGGCAGGGTGGCGAGAAGCAGTGCGGGCAGGGCGGTCAGTTGAAGGCCCGCTTCGATCGCCCGGCTGATCTGTCCGCCGACCTTTTCGAAAACGAATATGGTGGCGATGATCAGAGTTACGGCGACGGCCTGGAGCAGCGTCTGGCCGGTGAGATACCGGGTAATCCCGAACAACATTCCGCGCGTCCCCGATTGCGGAAACCAACTTTCGGCCTGATTCCACCTATCGGCCGATACAGTTGTGTATAACAGACTGGGCGGGCGGATTGGGATAAACCCGGTCGCCGGGAGAGGGCTTCCGCGATCAGGCGTGAAGGTGGAGAATTCGGCGTTCATGGCGACACCATCGCTTGCATTCATGATGTCGCGGCCGCAGTACCTGCTCGCCATGGGTTTCGGCACGGGCCTGTCGCCGACCTGGCCGGGTACCGTGGGCACGCTCGCGGGGTTCCTGCCGTTCTTCGTTCTGCGCGAGTTTTCCGCCGGCGTGCAATTCGTCGCGATGGCGGTGCTCTTCGCGGTCGGTGCGTGGGCCTGTCAGGAAACCGGCGAAGCGCTCGGAGAGCATGATCACAACGCCATCGTGTGGGACGAGATATGGGGTATGGCGGCGGTTCTCCTCGTCTCGCCTCCGGGATGGATCTGGTGGGTTGCGGGTTTTGTCCTCTTTCGTGTCTTCGACACGGTCAAGCCGTGGCCGGCCTCCTATGTCGACCGGACTGTCAAAAACGGCGCGGGGGTGATGCTGGACGATGCGGTGGCTGCCGTTTTTGCGGCCGTCGCGCTCGTGACGATTTCGGCCATCCTCGCGCGTGTCGCCTGATGCCGTCGGCAGGCGGCTTTCTCGTGGTCAGGCGGCGCCGCTCATCCAGACGATCATGGCGACGACCGGGCCGGCAAGCAGCCATGCGTCCATGATATCCAGCAGGCCGCCCTGTTGCTTCATGAGCACGGGATAGTCCTTCACGCCGGCGGCACGCTTCGGGACCGAGGCCAGGAAGTCGCCGGCAAACGCGGCGAGGCCGACCCCGAAGGCAACAAGAACGGAGATGAAAAGCGAAACTCCGTCCATGACGAGACCGAGGCCGGACGCGACGACGAGCAACGCGGCAAGGCCGGTGAGCAGGCCCTCCACGGTCTTGTTCGCGCTCACCCGGGGGATGAGCGGCCGGCGGCCGAACAACTTTCCGCCCAGCAGGGAGAAGCTGTCGAACACCTCGACGAGAATGAACGCCAGAAAGACCGGGGCATGCCATTTCTCCGACGCGAGGCAGGCCGCGAAGGCCAGTACGGGCAATCCCGGATAGACAAGCATGCCGACGAGACCCGGCATGCGGCCATCGAGGCCGTGCACCTTTCCCCGTCGCGAGGCTTGCAGGCTCCAGACGAAATACAATCCGGTTACGGCAAGGCAGGGAAAGGCAAGCTCGACGGGCAGGAAGAAACCGGTCGTTGCGACGGCAAGGAGCACGCCTGCCATCGTGGCGGACTGAACGCGACGGTCCCTTGTCGCCATGCCGAATCGTTCCGCGCGGATCTCCCCGCACTCCCACCCGATCCGCACGACGGCAATTGCAAAGAACAGGGTCGCGGCCTCCACACCAAGCAGAAGCGGTACGGAGGCAAACGCAATGACGACGGCCGAAGACATCATCTGCGGCCACATCGGGCGTATGGTCCGTCTCGCCGCCGGGCTTGCGCCAAGAGCCGCCAGCAGGATGCAGCCGCCGATCCACAGACACCATACGACGGCACCGAGAAGCTGGATATCGGTCATTGGCGTTCCCGTGAAACGGTTGTCCCGGCCGGTTTCAGCCGGACTTTCGCAAGACGCTCCGCACGAGCCTGTTCTGGTAGGCGCGGAAGAAGGGGCTGATCACGCTGTGAAAGGTGTTCAGGAGTCGCAGGACGAGGCCGGGCGTCACCGTGAAGGCTTTCCTGTCGGCGGCTTCGAATATTCTCTTGGCCACGTCCTCGGGGTCCCACAGTCCGCCCCGGCCGGCGATCTTCGCGGTCACCGGAGACCGTTTTTCCATTTCGTCGAAATACTGCGGCGTGCGGGTGTCGGGGGGATAGGCGAGGGTGACAGAGATTCCCTGCGGCTCGAGTTCCAGGCGCAGGGATTCGGCTAGACCGCGCACGGCAAACTTCGACGCGGTATAGGCGGAGTATCCGTAGAGCCCGACGAATGCCGCGCCCGATGCGATCAACACGAGCCGGCCTCCACCGTTGGCCGCCATCGCCGGGGCGACGGCGTGGGCCAGGTTGAGACTGCCGGAAAAGTTGGTTCTCATCTGGCGTTCGTAGGAGTCCAGTGGCAGGTCGAGAATGTCGCCCGGCTCCACGATGCCGGCGCTGGCGATCGTCCATGTCGGGGGACCAAACGCGGTCACGGCCTCTTTTATGGTCGTGCGAAACGCGTCCGTCTCGCCGACATCGACGGAGTAGGTCGCGACCCGCGCCCGGCCTTTTCCGGCTGCTTCGATCTCGTCTCTTGCGTTGGCCAGTTTCCTGACATCGCGCGCGATGATGGTGACATCGAAGCTCCGATCGGCCAGCAGTTTCGCCAGCTCGAGCCCGATCCCGCTGCTGCCGCCCGTGACGATGGCATGTCCGGGGGTTCGTGCTGTTGCGGGTTCAGTGTTCATCGGGGCGCTGGCGCGACGCCAGTCTCATACGGGGGCTGCGGCAAAGTCCGCAAGCTTCTGGACCGCGTCCTCGTCGTTCATCTGCTTGGGCGGATGCTTGAAGAGGAATGCGCATGCATCGGTCACCGCACCCTTGAGGCCGCGATCCAGCGCGATCCGGGCGCATCTGATGGCGATGCACGCCATCGCAGCGGCATTCGGGGAATCCTCCACCGTCAACCGCACCTCGATATTCATGGGGACACCGCCGAACAACCGACCTTCCATTCTCATGTAGGCGACTTTTTCGTCGTTGAGCCACGGAACGTAGTCGGACGGTCCGACGCGAAGATCGTTTTCCTCGAGACGGTGCTGGATGGCCGACTGCACGGCTTCCGTCTTCGAATGCCGCTTGGACGTGATGCGTTGGGTGTCGAGCATGTTGAGAAAATCGGTGTTGCCACCGACATTGAGCTGGTAGGCCCGGTCGAGAACGGCGCCGCGCATGTCGAAGAGATGGGCAAGGTGACGCTGGACGACGGTGGCGCCCATCTGAGCCTTGAAATCGTCGCCAAGGATGGGGAGTCCGGCCCGGGCGAACCGTTCCTGCCACTGCGGGTCGCTGCCGAGAAAGACGGGGATTCCGTTGACGAAGGCCGCTCCCGCCTCGATCGCGCATTCGGCATAGAATTCGCTGGCGTCCTGCGAGCCTACGGGCAGGTAGTTCAGCACGATCTGGACGCCCGCTTCCTTCAGTGCGACGACAACATCCTCTTTTTCGGGTTCCGGTTCCGGGCTCGGGTCGAAGCCGCCGGGCGAGGACTTCATGAGGTCCGACACCCCGTCGAGCGTGCGGCCCCTGGCGACGGTGACGTCCGAAGGCGGCAGATCGGGGAAAAATACCTTGGTGCAGTTGGGCGCCGCGAAAATCGCCTCGGAGAGATCGCGCCCGACCTTGCGGCGGTCGATGTCGAAGGCGCAGACGATCTCGATGTCGCCGATCGAGTAGCCGGACAGTTCGGGAAACGGGACACCAAGCAATCCGGCAGGATCGTTCCGGTAACTCGCCAGCCCCTGAACGAGAGAGCTTCCGCAGTTGCCGACGCCAATCAACCCAACGCGGATACGCTTCATCAACCTGTCCTGACCCAATACGCCCCGCCGAAGTGTTTAGCGCTCCGGCACGCGCAACGCAACGGGTAGCGCACGGCGATACGGCTTGTGCCAAACGCCGATGCGTGCTCACCTTTTGAAGGGGAAACGGGTGCCCCGCGGGCGAATTGCAAAACCGAATTGTCTGCACAGGGCGCGGACGTGTCGAAGGCCGGGCGGTATCATCATGGCACGCAGCGACAAGGCCGGAACACACGCCGTATTCGAGCATGGTTCGCCGGTGCAGCTCGCGCGCCGCATAGCCTTGCTGTTCCTGTTCGGGTTTCTTGCCGCCACGGTTCTCAACGCCGCGGTGCAGCTTCTTCCGAAGCAAACCATCAAGCGGAACGTGTTCTCCACGATCAGCCAGAGCAACTATGCGGCGCATCCGTTTTTCGAGGGCATATTGCTCGATCACTGGACGGAGTGTGTACATGCGACGACCGGTTTCTGGGCTCCAGCACTTGAAGACGAGGAACCGAAGGACGTTCGATCCTCGCTGGCCGCATCGGTTCGCAACCCGATGCTCGGCAATTGCCTTCAGGTGAAGTCTGGCAGGGGCGCCGTCGATCATCATCGCTACTGGCACGGCGCTGTCATACTCGTGAAACCGGTGCTCAGTTTTGCCGGATTGCCGGCCGTCCGGACCATGGTTCTGGTTGTGTTTGCGGTCGCGATGCTGGTCTGCGCACATGCCGTACGGTCCGCCGTCGGATGCCTGCCTGCCACCAGCATTTTGGCGGGGGTGCTCGCAGCTCCGCTTTACAGTCAGTATCTGGTCGCTCCGCACGCGAGCAACTGGATCCTCGGTTTCCTGTTCGCTGCGTACCTGTTGCGCATGAAAAACGCTATGACGGGTCGGCTTGTACCTGTCTTCGTGGTGCTGGGTATTCTTGTCGCCTACTTCGATCTGCTGACGAATCCGGTCGTGGCGCCGACCGTGGCGCTCATCGGCCTCACGATCCGGCGCTGGGCGGATGGTCGCGGCGCTGACCTGTTCGAAGCAATTCAGCTCGCGATCGTATGGGTGTTCGCGTATCTGTCTTTCTGGTCGCTCAAGTGGCTTCAGGCGGCCTTGGTCGTCGGTTTCTCCGACGTCTGGCATATCGTCTCCATCAAGGCCAGGGAGCGCCTTTACGGCGACGTCAAAGGCACGCCGCCGGATGCCTGGACAAGCCTTCAAGTGAATGCCGAGCACATGGCCTTGTGTGCCATCATCGGTGTCGTCGTCCTTGCCGCAAGTTTCGCCGGCGTCCGTCTCGGACGGCTTGGTGCGGGGTCAAGACGGGCCTCGCAGACGGCGACGACCGGGCTGGCAGTCCAGTTTGCCGGTGTCGGCCTTCTTCCGGTCTTGTGGTTGGCTGTCGTGCAGAATCACTCGATCGAACACTTCTGGATGGTTGCGCCGATCCTTTGCTGGACGGTAGTCGGCATCGTCATCTCAGGACAGGTGATCCTTCTCCGGAGTTCCCAAAAAACGCCAAATCGGTAGAGTGAGGCATATGAGAGCTTCTGCCTTTCAAGAAAGCATCCGCAGCATGAAACATATCTCCTCGGTTTTGATTGTGGCTTCCGCAATCATCGCGGCACTGTTCATTACCAATCAAAGCATCACGACATGGCAAAGTGAACACGATGCGTTGCAGAATCTCACCGCAGCATTTCATTTGGCCAAACAATTTGATCCCGAAAACAAGGCACAGCTTCCGCATGGCGTGACCGTTTTGGACAATTACCGTGAACCGCTGCCCGTATTGCTGCTAGCGCTACATATTGTAATGGATCCAGTTCTTTCCGAAGTTGCGTCTGTCGAGGAACTTAACGCTGGCCAGACGCTCGTTAGGCTTAAGCGTCACAATCTCGTTTGGGCCGGTCTTTTGCTTCTCGGTATTTCTCTGACTATTCTGAAGTTCTCTGGCACCAGTTTGGTTGGATTTGGAGCGGTGATCGTAGCGATAGTCATCGTGACGGCTGACTATCTCGTGAAAACCTCAATCATCGACCGATTTTACACTGAGATTCAGGCTGCCACCATTCTGGTCTGGTGTACCCTTGCGATGACCTTGGCTGTTGTGTCACGACGATGGCGATGGTTTGTTGCGGGCGGGCTTTTGGCGGGTGCATTGGCGCTCACTAAAGGTTCGTTTTTCTATGTGGCGGTCGTACTGCCCGTCATTCTCGCAATGGTCTGCATTCTCCCACCCAACAGGTGGCGGGGGGCTGCGGCTGCAAAGCGGTTCGGAGTGATGGCCATCTGCTTCGCTGCGGTCACCGGGCCTTGGATCGTACACAACTACCTCCGGTTCGGCTCGCCAACGATTACCCAGCGTGGCGGCAAAATTTTGATGATGCGCGTCTACAACAACCGGATGACCGACGAGGAAGCCAAGGGTGCATTTTATGCATGGGCGCCGTGGATAATCAGAGATGCGATTGGCCGTCACCTTGGATTTTCGGAAGCCGATCTGTCGAAAGGGGGGCGTCTGCAGCGTCTGAACATTCACGGAGACGAGGCGTTCGTGGCAGAAGATTGGGCGGCAGAAATTGCCGGTCGGCCGGAAGACGCTTTGACCTACTATACTGCTGCGCGGGCCGAACGGGTTAAACTGCTCCACGAACTTCGACGCCAAGGATACGAGAACCCGCATCAAGAGACGGAGATCCGTTTACGGCAACGGGCATTGAAGGAGATTTTCGCAAACCTTGGCAACCACATTGCCAAAACCCCCCTTTTCCTGTGGCGGGGTCTTTGGACGAGGTCACCGCCAAGCATTATTCAGTTGGTACTCTATGCGACTGTCGTTCTGGGGTTCGTTGGCATGTCGATTGCGGGATTGCTGCTGCGTTGGCCTGTGATCTGTGCGTTCACGCTTCCCACATTTGGTACGATCATGTTTTTCGCCCTATTCACGCAGTTCCATCCCCGGTTTCCTGACATGCTCATGCCCGTCATCTATGCCGGTGCAGTAGTCATAGGTTCACGGATTCGATTGAAAGTCAGCTTTCTGCGTGAGACGGAGTTAAACGCCGTAGGTTGATTATCGGCTGAAGGCGTGCCAGCGAACCTCGAAGGACTTGACGTCCACACCGGCCGGTTCGAACGTCCCCTCTTCGAGAAATTGGATCTCGATTTCCTTCAGGCCGTAGGCTCCCAGCAGCGCCGGATCGAAAGATATGGTCATGGTCGTCGGCGCGACCGTCATCAACAAACGCCGGAACGGGGTCACGCGGTGCCGGGCGAATTCGACCTTTCCGGTTTCGAAACAGGTCAGAACGACCTCGAAACCGCCCGTACCCGGTGTGCGGAGCGCCGGGAGCCCGATGTCGACGCTGCAATCGGAAACGAGGTCGTGGGTCCAGGCCGGCACCGGCGTCCGGTAGGCGCATCTGAGATTGTCACGTTCCCAGACCGTGACCCGTTTATCTCCTGCCGCCGTCCCGCCGGTCCCCGAACCAGGGTTGTCCCGCCGCCACCGGGATGCACGGATCGAGGCGCATGCGCCCCACTCGGCCCGGTTCTCGCGTGTCGGGGCGTCCCAGTGTTCGGTCATGCCGACATACTCGCTGATGAAGGGTTCCCGGCATTGCCCGAGGGCCTGTGCGAGTACGGCATCGGGGATATCCAGTTCGAGCCCGTGCGACAGGTAGTGAAGCGCCACGGTACATGGGGCCCAGAGGTCCCTGCGCTCGACTTCGGTCAGGAATTGCTGCCAGTCCGGTTCTCCGGCGCCGATGATCCCGGCCGCATCGCCGATCCAGTCGTGGGACCTTCCGGGGTCGTAAAGGTGCCCGTGGGCACAGGCGATCAGCAACTGGTCCGTCCGGTCGGGGACAAGGCACGCGACACCGCCCGTCTCCGCCCGGCGCGCGCGCCGCCAAAGTCCGTCATCATCATCGGCACAGCGGTTCAGCAGCAATGAATGGGCGTGGATATCCACTTCCTGCGGAGCAGGGTCCCGTCTCAGGCCGAGCGAATGGCGCGCCGACAGGAAGTACATGTCCAGCCATTCGCGGTTCACGTCCCAGGTCCAGGACCACTTGGCGCTTTCGGCGATGTCGAGGACTTCGAAGAATCGGTGCCTCGGAACGAGAATGTCGACGTCGGCGATGTAGCGATCCCCGGCACTGTTGTCTTCGAGGTGACGGGCTCCGCCTTTGAGGACCATGAAAGGAACGTCGTGTTCTTCGAGCGCGGCGAGCAGCGGTCGGGCCGCATGCAGGTTCGTCTGGCTCGCGGTCCATATATATCGCTTAACACCGTCTATGCGGGGAATGCGCGGGACCTCGACACCCAGTTGCTTCTGCCTGCGAAGGGCTGCCGGAAGGAGACGCATTTCCGCCCAGGGTGCGGTGTCGAAGTCAACCGATCCAAGCCAGTCCTGCCAGGCCTGTCGCGCGACGTCCGCGTCGGAGTGGAATGCGCTCTCGAGCATCCGCGCAAGGCTGTCTTTCGGCCAGAAGTCCTTCGGTTCGAAACGGTTCATTGCTGGTTTCGCTGCCGACGCCGTCTTTCCAGGGCCCGCCGCGCGACCGACAGGTAGCCTTCGTCGCGGGCCCGGCTTCGCTGCGATAATGACCCCGCATGTATCCGCCGTTCCATGACGACATCGGGCAGGAGCAGAGGCTCGAGCCCTGCCTTGCGCATCCGGTCCAGCCAGTCGATATGGTAACCGGCATGCACGCCTTCGGGAAACGGGCCCGTGCGGTCCACGGCCTGCCTGCGCAACAGCATTGTCCCGAGCACCCACCCCTTCTGTGCTCCGGCGGGAACGTTCCAGTTGGCTCGTTCCTCGGGTGTCGACGTCGGGCAGCAGAACGAACGGAAGTGGGCCGCGACGCCGGGCAGATCCGGACGCCCAGTCAGGACGTCCAGCTGCAGTTTCTGTTTGTCCGGCAGCCAGAGATCATCGTGATCCAGGAATGAAATGTACGCGCCGCTTGCATTTGCGATGCCGGCATTCAACGCCTTCGCCGCGCCGGCGTTTTCCTGGCGCAGCACGCGTATGTGGGGATGGGCAAGCACCGGGTGGTCGGCGGTTCCGTCGGTCGAACCATCGTCCACGACGATGATTTCATCGGGCACGAGGGTTTGTGCGAGAACGCTTTCGATCGTTTCGCCGATCGTTCTTCTCGCGTTGTAGGCGGGTATCACCAGGGAGATCATGGTGTCGCGGCCGGCCAGTCTTCCAGGTCGCCCGTAAGGAGTTGCCGGGTGGCGGGCGGTTTGCCGAGCTTCTTTCTGCGCCGGACCGACTTGAATGCCGCCAACCGGAAATCCGACGTCATCCGCGGATGATTGGCCGTCATCATCGAGTTGTCGTGCTGTCTGTAATAGAGGACGGGCCTGTTCAGCATCGTGAACGGCACGTCAAGGTCGCGGATTCGCATGAGAAGATCGAAGTCCTCGGCATACAAGAGATCGTCGTCGAACATTCCGACCGTATCGAAGACGCTGCGGCGGCATATCAGCATGCCGGGATTGGGAAGGCAAACGCCCGCGGCCTCGCTCACCGGTTCGGCCGTATAGCCCGGATCCGCCTTCCAGTCGAAGCAGACCGTAAGGCCGCCGACGGCATCGACCGTGGGCGTCGCGTCAAGACGGGCAAGTTGCATGGCGAGCTTGTCGGGCGCCCAGACGTCATCGGCATCGAGGAAGGCGACGACGTCGCCGCGCGCCGCGCGTATGCCCACGTTGCGGGCGTTGCCGGGGCCGGTTTCGGGGTCGTGCAGCAGGCGGACAGGCGCGCCCTGTTCGCCCAGGCTTGCGACAGTCTCTTTCGTCTTGCCGTCATCGCCAGGGCAGATCACGAGGATTTCGAGAATCCCGGCAGCCTGCCGGAGCACGGATGCGACCGACTCCGCCAGGAAGCGAGACATCCGGCCACACGGTATGATGACGGATATGGTCATGGTGCGGGGGTCTTCAGGTTGCGGCAGAACGTACGCAGGCATTCGAACAGCCTGTCGGGATCGGAGCCCATTTCCAGGGCGTAGACGGGCAGGGTGCGCAGCAGGGAGGCCAGTTTCCGGAGCGTGGGTGCTTCGCCGCCGCGTGCCAGCGCCAGCGAGGAGGCGAGGGCGCGCATTGCCTGAGCGCGGGAGACGGGCACGATGTCCGTGTCGCTCGACGCGACGATCCTGGGTACGAGAATGGCGTCCAGCGCGACCCTGGACCGGAAAGCGCCGGCGCACAGGTCGTCGATCCGGGACGAAACCTTGTGCCCATGCGTATAGATGTCTGTCCACTGGACACGATCGTGGTGCTGTAGCGTTCGTGCGACGTCCGGAAACACCTTGAGCTTGTTGTAGAGGCCGTAGCCCATCGGGCGGGTCCCGGTCGTTTCTATCATCAGCACATCGTCGCCCGCCGTCTGGAATCCGTTTTGAATCGCTCTTGCGGTTGTCGTCGACTTGCCGGCACCGGCAATTCCGGAGAGCAGGAGGCCGGTATCCTCGAAGTGCAGGCTCGCCCCGTGTGCGATTACATACGGTGTCGCGATCGATACATGGTGCATCGAAAATCTCAGCGGTGTGACCCATTCCTCAGGCGACGCGATACGATGATCCGCGAATGCCAGAAGACCGGTGCCGGTGTCCGGATCGAAAGCCTCGAAGCATCTCGATTGCGGTCGCCAGGCGACCATCGGACCGCTCTCGTCCAGTGGCGACCTGAGGATGGCTTGTATATAGGGCAGGTGATCTGGCAGCCGCTCCGTAATGTCCCGAAAGGAAGCGGGTTCATCCCCCGCGAAATCGGCGATGACGATACCGGTGTTTCCGGGCTCGTCGGTCGCTGCGTGGTGCATGGACTCCATCAGGAGTTCTTCGATATCCGGGTTTGGAAAGGACAGTTCGAGGCCGAACGGCCCGAAACGCAGGTTGCGGACAGACCGGTTCACCGCGTTCAACGCGACGCAGTCTTCGTAGAGTCGTCGAAGTGCCGCGTGATCGCGGAAAGCGCCTGTCATGTACTGCCGACGATCAGGTTTCCGGCCTCTTTGGCCAACCCTCCGACATGTCGACCTCGTGAACGGGGTCGACGAGCATCATGTCCGCCAGATCGTCGTAGGTTTCCATTCCGGGCGTGGAATATGGGCCCTTGAAGACGGCCTTTCCGGCCTGAGACCCGGGAGCGGCTTCGACGAGGATGTGTGCGCCCACGAGTTCCGCGACGAACCGGTTCACCTCTTCGCCCAGGGGATCCGGCTCGGACCCGGTTGCCGCGCGGACCGCTTCAACGGCGGCTTCCGCGGAAAGCGGGGTGCGGAACATGTCGAATATGGCGTTTCCACATCCGGTCAGCACCGAATAGGTCCCGTGCTTGAACTGGATGACGATCGTCTCGCCGTCGAATTCCTCCGACGCCGTGGACAGTTCGTCGATCACAAATAGCTGGGCCATGTCGTTTGCCGCATCTGAACAAAAGGCCCGTCTTGATAACAGATGCATTTTGCAATTGAAACTCGGTTCGGCGCCGATTGCACAGGGAAGGAGTGGAGGACTCAAACCGCGTTCCATCCGGCGCGGGCTGTGTTATGAATGACAGGATCTCCGCAGACAGACAATCGGGAGGCGGACCGTGTCATCCGCAGCGCAAAACGTCGATATCGCAGTCGCATACGATGCGACGCGTCCTTTTGCCAGGAGTTCCAACGTCAAGGCGTTCAGGGAGATTTTCGTCACCCTGGCGATCTATGCGTCGCTTTGGGTCGTCGCCGTGTCCCTTGTCGATAACGGCTCATGGCTTTTCGTCCCGGTCTGCGTTTTCGCAGCCGTGATCTTCATGCGCATCTTCCTGCTTTTCCATGATTGTCTGCATGCCAATCTCTTCGAGACGAAAAGAGCCAACCAGATCTGCGCGTTTCTCCTCGGGCTTCTGTTCTTCGTTCCCTCCCGCTACTGGACGGAAGAACATCTCGCGCACCATGCGACGTCGCAGAATCTCGACCGGCGGGGACGCGGGGACGTCGTCATGCTGACGGTGGAGGAATACCTGGCGCTGTCAACCTTCAACAGGTTGGCCTACAGGCTGCTGCGCACCATGCCCGGCCTTTTCCTCGTCGAGATGATAGGCCGTTGGCAGATCCTGTACCGGCTGCCTGCGACAGGCCGATCGAAAGAGGCCGCCGCCGGCATCATCTACACGAATATCGGCCTGGTGGTCGTGCAGGGTTCCATCATCCTTCTGGCCGGCTGGCAGAACTATCTGATCGTTTTCGGGCTGATCTATCTCGTCGGCGGGTGTCTTGGGGTCTGGCTCTTCGTGTCGCAGCACGATTTCGAGGAATCCGTGTGGGAGAGGAATGCGGACTGGTCGCTGAAGAAATCGCCCTGGGCGGGCAGTTCGTTCCTCGATCTGCCGGTCGTGGGACACTGGTTGCTGAACAATGTGAGCTACCATCACATTCATCACCTGAACCCCAGGATCCCCGGATACAATCTGGCGGCGTGCCACAATTCGAACCCGATCTTCGCGACGGCGCCGACCATAAATCTCGCGCAGGCCTGGAAATGCTGGAAGTGCCAGCTCTGGGACGAAGACAAGGGAAAGCTCGTCAGCACGCGCGAGGCCGAACAGGACGCAGTCCGCGACAGAGATGCGTGCTCCGACGAGACGGACCACGATACGAAGGACGGTTCGCACGGCCTGTTCGACGTCCTCTATGACGGCACCGTCGTCACCAAGGCCTCCGACGCCGCCGAGAGCCGAGGGCGTCCCTAGCGCGCTGCCGAATTCGGGTCTTCCGGAGCTACAACAGATCCCGCGCCGCGCCGAAGGGGCCTATCGGGCGACAAAGCTCAGGATTTTCGCGATGCCGTTCTTCAGCCTGTCGGAGTTCCGCACCGCCTTGCCCAGCCTGGTGTTCTTCAGGGTGTTCGAAAGAAACTCCATCTCCCCGACATAGCCTTCACGGAACATGTCGGTCAGCCAGTCATTCCGGCGCGCGGCCTGTATCCAGCCGTCTTCGTCGGTGATGCTCCGCCGGTCGGTCCCGGCCAGGAAATTCTGCAGATGATCGACGTCGGATGTTCGCGACGCCTGGATCTCGGCCGAAATCCGCAGGGCGTGGCGGACCCGCGGGTCGACGTTCTCGGTCCAGGGCAGCAGAAGGTCCTCGAGGTCCGCGCGGGTGACCCTGCCGACCCAGTCTTCGTCTTCCTCGACGTACCGGAGGCAGAGGGACGCGGGGATCGCCTCGATGTAGGCGCCTTTCGCGGCCAGCCTGTTCAGCAGCTTCCAGTGAAACAACTCGCGGTCACCATGGTCGAAATTGGTGAAAGGCATGGCGTTCAGGTTCTTGCCCCGCACGGCGAAGAAACCGGTCCCGAAGAGGTTCTGGCCCGCGGCAGAGCAGAGGGGCAATGACATCGGCAGAACCGGCGCGGAGATCCTCACCGGTGCTTGGTCCCCCGGTGCGCACAGGGCGAACCGGTATCCGCACACCATGGCGTCAGCGCGCGAATTCGCCGCCGCGGTCAACAAGCTTTCGATCGCGCCTTCGTCCGGCTGAACCCTGTCATGCAGGAAAACCACGATGTCGTCGTCGGCCGCGTTCGCGAACAACGAAGCGACCCGGTCGTCGTCTTCCCGATCGGTCCAGTCCTGCGGATCGGCAATCGTCCATCCGCCGGGCGCCTGCGCCTCGCCCTCGCCGCGAGCGGGTCCGGCGT
Source organism: Hyphomicrobiales bacterium (assembly GCA_965227875.1). Classification (GTDB taxonomy): domain Bacteria; phylum Pseudomonadota; class Alphaproteobacteria; order Rhizobiales; family JAJFHC01. Next base: position 595,909 of record OZ245783.1, on the reverse strand, counting down.
GTTTCGTCATGAACAGCCGGCCGAACCGGCGATCCGGCAAGGACGTCAGCTGCGTCCCGACACGATGAGCGGCAGGCGAACGACCGTCGCCGTAGACCACGATGGAGACATTGTGGTCCGCAACGGCTTGGGATCGCGGTGTGCCCGCTTCGGATACGAGGCGCGTGTGGACCGCGATGTTCTCGAGTTCGACAAGCGCGGTGTCGAAGGAAAGGCCGCAGGTTCGCGCACCTTCGGAGAGGACCTCTCCGAGACGGTCTGCGAGACTGCGGGCGCTGTCGGCGGCGAGAACCTGTTCACGGTGACTTTCAGGAACCATTTCCGGAATGCCGCCGACCGAAGTGGTCACGAGCGGGATGCCGTTCTCGAGGCATTCGTAGACCGTGTAGGGCAGGTTATCGAGCTTGGACGGAACGACCACGACGCAACGCGATGCACGAAGATAGTTGACGGCGTCGATGGTGCCCAGATTGGAGATGATTTCGTGCCCCAGACCCAGCCGGCCGCAGTGCTCCGCAATCCGGCGTGTGTACGCCGCGTCGACTTCCCTGCCGAGGAAGGTCAGTCGAAAAGGCGCGGGCTTTCCGGCTTGCAGCAGCTCCAGGGCGTCGAGAAATCGATCAAGACCCTTGCGTGGCTCCATGCGGCCGAAGAACACGATTTCGTCGACTGTCCGGTGTCCGCCCGGATCACGTCGAAAGTATCGCGAACTGCCGGGAAGCGCGTTTCTCATGACCCGGGTGCGCCGCATGGGCGTCATCTGTGCTTCTATCCATTCCAGCATGTAGCGGCTGGGGGACATGACGAGATCGGCTGAGCGCAACGCCGCTGTCTCGACATCCGTGATGTCGCCTTCGCTTTGGTACCAGTCGAAACCGTTGCCAAGCATTGCCCAACCCTGAGGGCCGTGCGTGCTGATGCAGACCCGGGTGTTCCTGAACCCCACGCCCGACATGCAAAGGCGGGCGACATGGGCGCCGAACCCGCCGTTCTCGTGAAAGTGGATGACGTCGAACGAATGCTCCGAGAGGTACCCGGCGATCCGGGCGCAAATCGAATGCCTGTCGGGTTCCCGCTCGGAATGCGAGAGCCGGTGTGGCAGGTAATGGAGCGTTACCCCGCGCGCGTTCCACATGTCGTGCCAGAGCTGGTGCAGTTCGCCGTATCCGACATGGGGGGTGAAAAGGACATGGACGTCATGTCCGAACGCGCTGAGAAGTTCGGCCAGCGCGGAAATCGCCGTGCCGATGCCGCCGGTTTTCGTCGGTCCGACCAGTTCGAACGAGACGAGGCAGATGCGGCCCGTCTTGCCGAAAAGATCGCTCCAGATTGCCTCGTCCGGCAAGGCGGGGCGCGTCTCGTCCGTCGGTGCGCCCTCCATCAAGAGCCGGGCCTTGTTTTTCAGCTTCGCCTCCGGATAACCGGCCTTTCCCCTCGACTTCCGGATTTTCCCGAGAAGGGAGTAGACAGCCATCGTTCTGCGGTCTGCGCGGGCCAGCAGTCCGATCTCGAAGAGGTCGGCCCTGGAGAACGTCCGGGCCCATGTCGTGGGCAACCTGTTGTCATTCCCCTCCAGCCAGGCGCGATACTGCACCTGCTCGCTTTCGGCTGATTCAGGTCCCCGGACGCGCTTGAGATTCCCGAGCAGCGGCGCGCGCCACTTGAAGTGATGGATGACCGCGCGCATGGGCGTTCGTTCGGCGGGAAAGTCGTTCGGGGGAAGATGGTTCCCGCGCTTTCTCTTCGTCTTTGCCGACACCTTGATCAGGGGAAACTTCGATTTCCAGATCGCGCTGTCGAGACCGATATGTTCGGTGAGATTGAAGTCCGCCTTGGGGTATGTGTCCCAGATATTGTCCGAGGCTTCGATTGCACAGAGGCTGCCGTCATCAGACACGCGCTGCAGCATGTAGCCGGGGAGCGCGTCCGCACCGAACAATTCGAGTGCGGCGATCGTCTTGCCGGTGTTCGCATAGGGCAGTTCGACCAGTTCGTCCGCATCCACATGGAAGACCCATTTCCCGTCCAAGTCGGCAAACAGACGATCGATATGCCGGCATTGCAGCGGATCGCTGTAGGGCTCGTCCACATGCGCCTCGACCGAGATGTCGTCCTGGCCGGCAAGGAACTCGAGATGCCTATCCGCGAACGTTCCGTGCAGCACGAAATGGAAGCGGGTTACGTCGAGGGACCTGTAGTGAGCGAGGAAATGGGGAAGGAGATCTGCGTCGTCCGAACCGAAGAAACATGCGAGTCGGATATCGTTTTGTGGCATTTAGTTCTTGTTCCGGGTTGCCGGTATTTGAGGGCTGGTGCGGTCCCAAAGATTGTCCGTGGCGATGAGAAAGGCAATGATTTCCTGCCTGGTGTGCCAGTCCTCGATACCGCCGAACTTCATGGTCGTGCCCGGTATGAGTTCAGACGGCGATTCCAGGAACTTGTCGAGTTTCCACTTGTCCCACCAGAACTTCGTACCCCGGCGCGACAGGAACGCGGGCGAATAGAGTTCGTCAGGTCCGATTGCGATCCGTCGCTTGTACACGTTGGCCAGCGAGATCTTCCCGCCTGTCGAGTCCCGGTCTTCGAATTGATGGCAACTGGCGCACTCGAGCAGCACGTCCCTGATCTCCGGCGGGAGCTTGTTCACCATTTCGAGGAACGTGATGTCCGGCTCGATCGCTTTCAGTTGCAGGAGATGGGCCTCGTCGGTCCAGAGGAAAATGCGGTTGCCGTCGGCCTCGACGATGTCGCGGATACGGCGGTCGACCATTATGGTCTCGTCGAGAATAACGCTCGTGCCGTTCAGTCGCAGTCTGTGCATCGCGTTCCCGGTCAGGCTCGTCACGATGAGATCACCGTTCCATCGTTCATGGAAATCCCTCAGCGAGACCAGATTGCTGACGCCGATGGACGGGGTCCACGCATACACCGGCTTCTCGTATCCTTCGTGGCGACCCTGGTTCGTGGAAAAGCCCAGGTCCTTCGAACCGTAGTCCGTTCCCAGCGAAACATGCGGCCAGCCATAGTTTTTCCCCTCGACGATCACGTTCAGCTCGTCGCCGCCCCGGGGGCCGTGTTCCGTCGACCAGAGAACGCCGTTTCGGTCCATCGTAAGGCCCTGAGGGTTCCGGTGTCCTTTCGTGAAGTGCCTTGCTTTCCCGGTTTCGAGGTCCAGCCGGATGATCTTGCCGACGTCGATGCCGTCGTCCTGGCTGTCGTCCGTCCTTCCGTAGTGTCCGATCGTCACGTACGCCGTGTCATCCGGGCCGATCCACATCCGTCCACCACTCTCATGCCCCTTGCGATGCAGCGGCAGGCAGGTTGCGGATTCGTAGATCCGGGTCCAGTGGGCCGACTGATCCTGCTCCTTGTCCTGCAGCAGGTTCGCGGGCATGGACAACACCCGCAGCGTCCCGCATTGGCGCTCGAGGTTCCAATAGGAGTGGGTGACGTAGACGGTCCGCGAAGCCGGGGCGTAGTGGAGGTCGGAAAGCCGGACCGGATTGAGGGACGCTTTCGGCATTTTCCGCTTGAGTTCCGCGAGCATTTCCGCCGCGTTCAGGTCGATCCGGGTTGGCAAGCGCGTGGTGCGCATTGCGCCGTCGCCCGCGTCTTCGATCTGGTAGAACCTTCCATCGGCATCGGCGACCAGGATCCTGTCGCCGATGACTTCGACCGCGCCGGACCGCCGGCTCGTTTCGGGGACGAATGCGTTCAGGTCGATGTCGGTCGCTTCGATGACGATGAGCGAGGTGTCGATATAGCGGACCGAAACCGGTGGTTCGGGTGACCCTGCCGGACTTCCGCTGTCGGCGCTCGTTGGTCCGTCTGGAAACAGCAGCCAGTAGGCGACCATCGCCCCGGCTGCGGCGACCGCCACGAGGAGAACCGCTGCGGCCGTGAACAGAATGTGCCGCGTGGTCGGATTCGATCTCGATGTCATGGGGCCACCGGAGGCGATGTCCTGTCCGTTCTTTTCAGCAGCATTCCCGAAGCTTCGACATTTACCACTCCACGCGAAATGCTCAAGATACGGAGATGGTGCGCTTGCCGGTTGGATCGAACGTGAGAAAGTGCAGGAAGCTGCCGATCGACCGACCACGCGCCTCTAGAGAGGATGGTTGAGAGCGGCTGCAAAAGTATATATCAACGGCCACGCTCGCCAATAGACAGCGGCGCTTGCGCTTCAGGGCGTGAGACGAAGTGGGGCATACCCGCGGCCCGGTGATGCAGAACGGCCGCATCTGGTTTCGACGCCGCGGGCTGGAGGCGGCGTATCGCGTGATCGGGGGACGACGTGCTTTTCCGGGTGATAGCGTTTCTGTGGCAAACAGCGTCGCCGATGAAATACGGCCTCGTGCTTGTCGCGGTCGTGGCCGGCCTGTCCCGCGACGGCATGATGTCGACGATCAACGAAGCTGCCGCGGCCGTAAACACCGAACGCTCCTTCGGCTTCTGGTTTCCCATCTTTCTCGCGGTTTTCGCGGTATTTCTCGTCTCGACGTTCTACTACCACGTGCTGACCAAGAAGCTGGTCGGCAAGCTGGTCAAGAAGCTGCAGCTGCGGCTGACCCGGAAGCTGATGCGGGCCCAGCCCAACTTCCTGCAGCGCGAGGGGCACGGAACGCTCTACCAGATCATGACCCAGGACGTCACGGCGCTGTCCGAGTTCAGCGCGCGGCTCCTGGAGATCCTGCCGCACCTCATATTCCTCTGCGTCGCGATCCCGCAGGTGTTCCTGCTCTCGCCCATTGCCGGGTTCTTCGTTCTTCTGGTCATGGCGGGCGGTGTCTTCGGCTACTACGTTCAGCGAAAGGCCGCCGATGCCGGTGCGGAGAATATCCGGCTGCTGGAGATCAAGTATTTCGAACGCGTGTCCGACCTGATCTCGGGTTTCCGGCAGGTGCGTCTCAATCGCAACCGGCGACACGATCTCATGTCCGATGTCGAAGGTGTTGTCGAGGACGCCCGCGTCGCCCGGCTGTTCGTCGAAACGCGGTACGCCATCGGCGAGATCGTCGTGCAGGCGCTCAAGTTCGCCTTGTTCGGCTCGGTCATCTTCCTGGTTCCGTTTCTCACAGACCAGACGGCCACCACGGTGTTCCAGATCATCACCGTGGTGCTGTTTTCCCTGTCGCCGTTCGAAGCGATCGTCACGAAGTATCCCGACTATGTTCACGCGCGGATCTGCTTCATCCGTGTCATGGAAATGACCCACAAGCTCGCGGAGTTCGCCGAAGCACCGCAATCGGAAAACACCGATGCGCTGGACTTCGACCGGATCGACCTGACCGGGGTGATCGCGACGCATGGTGCGCGTGAGGAGAGCAGCTTCCAGCTCGGTCCGCTCGATTTCGCGCTCGACCGGGGGGAGACCGTCTTCATCGTCGGCGAGAACGGTTCGGGAAAGACCACGTTCCTGTCGGTGCTCACCGGGCTGCTGGAGCCGGTGGAGGGGCACCTTGCGGTCAACGGCAAGGCGGTGGCGGCAGAGGAGATGGAGCGCTATCGCGGGCTGTTCGCGACGGTCTTCACCGACTTCCACCTTTTCCGGAGACTGTACGGGCTTTACGACGTCGACGAGGCGCAGGCCAAGGAAGTGCTGGACAAGATGCACCTTGCGGACCTGACCCGGATCGAGGACGGCGAATTCACCCGTATCGACCTGTCGGCGGGGCAGAGGCGGCGGCTTGCGCTGGCCGTGACGCTGTTCGAGGACCGCGACATCATCGTCCTCGACGAGTTCGTCGCGGACCAGGATCCGGAACACCGACGCTATTTCTTCGAGGAACTGCTTCCCGAGTTCAAGAAGCTCGGCAAGACGATTGTCGTTACCACCCACGACCTGACCTGGGTCACCTCCTGCGACCGCCTGCTGCGTTTCGAAAACGGTGCGATTTCGTCTGTCCGGCATTTCAGGGACGGCGAAGAACTCGACCGGACGGCCGGTGCGGCGGTATCATGACCCCCCACATGCAAGGCTGCGGTGTGTCCCATCGGGACTGCGCCTGAACCGTTCACCCCGAAACCCGACCGAGAACCCGGTATGACCGAAGAACAGTACGATGTGATCGTGATCGGCGCGGGGCCGGCAGGGCTGACGACGGCCTACCAGCTGGCGTCGAAGTCGACACTGCGCGTTCTCGTCCTGGAAAGCGATCCCGAGTATGTCGGCGGGATCAGCCGGACGGTCAGCTATAACGGTTTCAGGTTCGACATCGGCGGCCATCGATTTTTCTCGAAATCGGAGGAGATCAACACGCTGTGGCATGAGATCCTTCCCGACGGTTTCATCGAGCGTCCACGCAAGTCGCGCATCTTCTATGGCGACCGGTTCTACGACTATCCGCTGAACGCGACCCAGGCGCTCGCAAACCTGGGGCCGTGGACGAGCGCCAAATGCGTGCTGTCCTATCTCAGGGCGAAGATGTTTCCGATCCGGAACCCGCGCAGCTTTCGCGACTGGGTGGTGAACAATTTTGGAGAACGGCTCTTCGAGATCTTCTTCAAGACCTATACGGAGAAGGTCTGGGGCATGTCCTGCGACGAGATCTCGGCCAACTGGGCCGCCCAGCGGATCAAGGGGCTCAGCCTCACGTCCGCGATGACGGACGCCCTGCGCCGGTCCTTCCGGCTCAATTCTGCAGCCGGCAGGGAGACCGGCGTCAAGACGCTCATCGGCAGCTTCAAGTACCCCGAACTCGGACCGGGGATGATGTGGGATGCCGCCGCCGAATACGTCACGAACCGCGGCACCGTCATCGAAATGGGAACGACGGTGACGGGTCTGGTCCGCGAAGGCGACGGATGGCGGGTGACCGCGACCGGAGGGCAGGGCGGGGAGGTATCGTGGACGGCGCGACAGGTCGTCAGTTCCGCGCCGTTGCGCGACATCGTCACCTCCGTCTCGCCATTGCCACGATCCGCCGGCGCCGCCGAAGGGCTCAAGTACCGGGATTTCCTGACGGTCGTCCTGATGTTCGACGAGCCGGCGCCTTTCGACGACAACTGGATCTACGTGCACGACCCGTCGGTCAAGGTCGGGCGCATCCAGAACTTCTCGTCCTGGTCCCCGAAGATGGTCCCGGATCCGGGCAAATCGTGTCTCGGCCTGGAGTACTTCTGCTTCGAGGGTGACGATCTCTGGACCATGGACGATGGCGACCTGGTCCGGCTGGCCGAACGGGAACTGGCAAGCATCGGCCTGTGCAGCGGAATGCAGCCCGTCGACGGTGTCGTCGTACGGCAGCCAAAGGCTTATCCGGTCTACGACGAGCACTATGTCGAGCAGGTGGAAAGCGTGAGGTCCGAATTTGCGGAGGGTTACCCGGGTCTGCATTTCGTCGGGCGGAACGGCATGCACAAGTACAACAACCAGGACCACGCCATGATGACGGGCATCCTGACGGCGGAGAACATCCTCGCCGGCCAAGCGGTTTTCGACGTGTGGGCCGTCAACAGCGATGCGGAGTACCAGGAGGAGATCGGCGAGGATCGCCTGTCGGCCCTCTCGTCGCTGCGCCGAACACCGGAACCCGTGGGCGAATGACCTTCCTTCGATATCTCGCGGTCAGCGCGGTCTGCCTGCTCTTCGACTTCGGCCTGTTCATGGCCATGGTCTGGGCCGGCGTGCCTGCCGTGGTCGCGGGGGCTGTCGGCTACCTGTCCGGGGCGGTGCTGCATTACGTGCTCTCGGTGAAGCACGTCTTCGTCTGGGCAGACAGGCGGTTCAGCGACAGGAGACCGGCAGAGGCCATGTTCTACGTGGCGTCTGCGTCCATTGGCACGGGACTGACCACGGTCACGATTTTCTTTCTTCTCAAGGCCTTTCCGGACATGAGCGCCGCGGCGAGCAAGGTGGTGGCGATGGCGGTGTCATTTTCGATCGTCTACCTCGTCCGGTCGAAAGTCCTCATGCGCGACACGGCAGCTTCGCCCTCGCGCAACGGGTGAATGCCGGGAAACGACAGCCGTTGCTGGCGCATCGCCTCAGGTGAACCGGCAGGTCAAAGGGTGTCCGGCAGGGCGATTCCCGTCTCGTCTGCGAGGTCCGAGATCCGGGCGTGGACTTCCGGATTGAGCCGGAGTCCCTTTTCGAGGGCTTCGCGCTTGCGGTCGAGGCCGCGATGGCCCGGCAGGCGGACCGGACGGTCGGGATCGACCGGCGGGCAGGACCGGCAGGCCTCGATGATCCAGTCGAACTGGCGGTTGAAGCCGCCGATCCCGCCGAAGGCATCGGGGTCGGTGACGCGGACCATCACCGTCGCACCCCAGTCTTCAGGTCCGTCCGCGCGCCCGTAAGCGGCGAGGCCACCGGTCATGGCTTCCACGAGGAGGCTGAGGCCGTAACCCTTGTGGCCGGCGTCGACACCGCCGAGAAGCTGGATCGTGCCGGGTGGGTCGGCCCGGAACACGCTCGGGTCGTCCGTCGGCTGCCCGTCGCCGTCGAGCAGCCACGGGGCCGGGAATCGCTTGCCGGCGGCTTCAAGCCGGGCGGACATGCCGTTGGTCGTGATCGACGAGGAAATGTCGACGAGAACGGGATCTCCCGACGAAGGAAAACCGAAGGCGAGCGGATTCGGCGTGAACACCGCCTTCTTTCCGCCGAAGGGCGCGACCGTGGCGACGGAGGGATCTGAACTGAGGATCTCGACAACCAGTCCCTCGCGGGCCGGAGCTTCGAGATAGGCGGCCAGGCAGGCCGTGTGGCCTGCGTTGCGGATCACGACGGACCCGGTTCCCGCACTTCTCGCCATGGCCGATGCGTCCTCGACGGCGCGCCATGTCAGCCATGGTCCGGGGAGGGACCGTCCGTCCCAGAACCGGGCGGCCGCCTTGCGCGAGAGTTCCGAGTAGCTTCCCGATACCTTGAGGATGCCCTGGTCGATCTTCTTCAGATAGGGACCGAGCAATGCAAGGCCGTGGGTATCGTGGCCGAGCAGGTCGCCCTCGACCAGTATCCGGGCCACGATCCGGGCCATGTCTTCGTCCATCCCCCGCGCGGCGAACTGCTCGGTCGCCCAGGTCACGAGTGCAGGTGCTGAGTATGTAATCGAAGCGGACACGCGCATTGCCTCCCCTATGTTGTCGTTTTTGTCTGATGCGGTCGTAAAGCACCGGTTCGACGGCAGGTCAATGCCCTGCCATCCACCGGGAAACTCGTCCATTGGGGTCTTCCGGGCGTTCGACGGTGAGGGCGCCCGCTCTCCAGATGGACCGAAAACACCGCCGGAAGGCAGTAGTCTCGTTCCCAAGTGTCCAGGCGGAGGTGCGGGCCTGAATCGGCCGGACGACACCTTCCGGCATTTTGTCCGCGGCGGCCTGGCGCTGATTTCCGTGCGGGCAGACGGTTCGGCTGTGGTAGTGAGCGTCGGGGGATCCCTCCGGGCGCGCGCGAGCAAACTTGAAAGAGGCATGGAATGTGGGTTAACTGGTCTTATGAGTAGTGCAGGCTCTCCGATTCAGCGACGCAAGCTTTCCGACGACGTCCAGGACCGTGTGCTCGAGATCATTCGCAGCGGCGAATACGCTCCGGGCGACACGTTGCCCTCCGAACGCGAGATGATGAAAGCCTACGAGGTCGGCCGCCCGGCCATCCGCGAGGCCATGCAGAACCTGCAGAGGATGGGGCTCGTCGAGATCAGGCATGGCGAGAGGCCCCGCGTCGCGGAACCTTCGGTCAGCCGCATGGTCGAGCAGATGAGCGAAACCATGCGCCATCTGCTCACTCATTCGCCGGCGAATCTCGAGCACCTAAAGGAAGCCCGTGGGACATTCGAAACGGAAATGGCCCGGATTGCCGCGAAAAAGCGGTCCAGCAGCGATATCGAGAGGCTCGGGCGGATCATCGACATCCAGGAAGCCGCCAGTGATGATTCCCCGCGTTTCCTGGCGCTGGACGGACAGTTTCATCGTGAAATCGCCAACATTTCCGGCAATCCGATCTTCGCGTCGCTCAGCGAAGCGCTCTTCCAGTGGCTTGCGGAGTTTCATGTGGCCATGGTCCGCAAACCAGGCCTCGAGGCACTCACCATCGAAGAGCACCGCGGTATCCTGAAGGCGATTTCCGATCGCGACGGCGCGGCAGCGGCGAAGGCCATGGCCGACCATCTCTATCGCGCCAACGCACTCTATCACCAGCAGAACCGGCCAGGCTGACGGATCCCGAGGGACCCGACGGGATCCGTTCTGTTGACGCGTCCCTGTAACTGGTATAATCAATAAACCAGTTATTGCGGAGGGGAGGCCGTCAATGACCGTATCGCGTAAGGCCCTTGCCGTATTCGGCACGGACGAAACAGTCGCCGAAGAACGGCTGGTTCGATGCGGCGACCTATCTTTTCTTCTCGAAGCCGACTCGATCCGGTCAATCTCGTGGCGGGGCGTCGAGGTCGTGCGCGGCATCGCGTGGCCCATTCGTGACCGGAACTGGGTCACGCTGGTCCAGGAGAAACCGCGACAGACAACCGAGACCGCGGCGGAGGGATTTCTCTGCACCACGCGGTTCGCGGTCGGCGACGACGGGCTCGAATGCCGACTGGAGATCCGGGCGGAACCGGCCGGTCGCCTGTCGGCGGTCCTGTCGATGACCGCGCACCGGGATTTCGAAACGAACCGCGCGGGGTTCACCGTGCTGCACCCCATCGCCGGTGTAGCGGGGTCGGCACTCTCGATCCGCCATTCGGACGGCTCGGTGGAGAACAGCCTGTTTCCCCTGCACGTAAGGCCGGACCAGCCGGCCAAGGATATCGTCGGCCTCGCGCACGAGATCGGCGGCGTCGAGGTCGACCTGTCCTTCTCCGGCGAAGTGTTCGAAATGGAGGACCAGCGCAACTGGACCGACGCCTCGTTCAAGACCTACTGCCGTCCCCTGGTCTTTCCGTTCACGTACACGATTCCCGCAGGCGAGACGGTGCGCCAGACCATCGAACTCGCCCTGAGCGGCACGCCTTCGGACAACCGGGCATCGAGCGATGGAGCCGGGCTGTGCGTAGGGAAGACCGGTGGCATGTTTCCGTATCTGGGGCTGGCCATAGAACCCGGATGGACGGGCGGCGAAGCCGAACGGGAAGAGCTCGAACCGCTGTCGGTGCACTTCCTCCAGGTACGCATGGGTGCCGGCGCCAATCAGGATTACCTCGACGAGGTGAGGGATCTCGCCGTTGCGCTTTCCGCGCAGGTGGATGCGGAAATCGTCATCCCGTCCGGTGACGACGCCGACTCCTCACTTCGGCAGGCGGCGGAAGGGCTTCGGCGCGCCGGGCTGAACGTCGACCGGGTCACGGCCCTGCCGCAAGACTATCTCGCGAGCCACCAGCCGAGCGGCCCATGGCCGGACGGTCCGACGCCGCGCGAGGCCGCGATCGCGGCGCGCAAGGTTTTTCCGCACGCCCGCATCGGCGGCGGCGTCCTGACGAATTTCACGGAGTTCAATCGCTGCCGTCCGGTGCCGGACGAGGTCGACTTCGTGACGCACGGCACGACCGCCATCGTCCATGCGGCCGATGACCGGTCCGTGCTCGAAACCCTGGAGGCCCAGCCCCAGGTCTTCGAAAGTGCGCAGGCCCTGTCGGGGGGCAAGCCCTACCGGCTCGGGCTGGTGTCCATCGGCATGCGCTCCAACCCTTACGGAGCCGACGTCGCGCCCAACCCGGACCTGAAGCGGCGGACGATGGCACGCGACGATCCCCGCCAGCGAGGCCTGTTCGCGGCGGCATGGGCCGTCGGCGCCATCGCCGCCGCCGCCGGAGCGGGTGCGGAGGCCTTGTCGCCCGGTGCGCCCGCCGGTCCCTTCTCTTTCTTCGGAGAGGCGCCGGACGTACGTTTCCGGCCGCTTTATCACGTGGTGCGTTTTGCGGGGGGTCTCGGTGGCCATGATCTCGCGGAAGTCGTTGGCCTGCGGGCTGGTTTGCACGGGTTCGCGGCCTGGCCGGGCTCCGGTCTCAGGATCGCTGTCGCCAACCTTTCGGGCGCAACGTTTCAGGTGGACCTGCCGGAAGGACTCGGGGGAGCACGGGTGCTCGACGTGACGACCTTTCGGGATGCAGGCAGGACCGCGGACTGGTTGACGAGCGCCCCGATGGTGGCGGGGCCCGCCGTTTCGCTGGAGCCTTACGCGGTTCTCTTCGCCGGCGAGGATTACTGAGCCATGAGCAGCTTTTCCGCGGCCTCACCTCCCATGCGTATCGAAGCGGACTACGAGATCGAGACCTCCATCGATCCGCAAGCCGCAGCCGAGGCGATGGCCGGGGAACAGTCGTCCGGCACGTTCGTGGCCGTGCCCGGCGAGACACCCGAACTGAAGGAGCGTTCCGCCGCGCGGGTGGAAACCTTGCGGGAAACCGGCGAGGTCGACAGGCCCTCGCTGCCCGGGGCGATCGCGGGAGAGAGGATCAGAACCGCAACCGTCACGCTGTCCTGGCCGCTGGGCAATATCGGGCCGTCGCTGCCGAACCTCGCCGCGACGGTCGCGGGAAACCTGTTCGAACTGAAGCAGTTCTCCGGACTGCGCCTCACCGACCTCCGCCTGCCGCAGGCATTCGGTGACGCCTATCGGGGACCGCAATTCTCCGTCGAGGGGACGCGGCGGCTCGCCGGCGTCCACGACCGCCCGCTGATCGGCACGATCATAAAGCCGAGCGTCGGACTCGATGCGGCTGCAACCGCGCAACTCGTTGCGACCCTGGTTGATGCGGAAATCGACTTCATCAAGGACGACGAACTGCAGTCCGACGGGCCGGCCTGTCCGTTCGATGACCGGGCAAGGGCGGTCACGGATGTGATCAATGCCGGTGCCGATCGAAACGGTCGCAAGACCATGTATGCGTTCAACGTGACCGGAGATCTCGACGAGATGCGCCGTCGCCACGATCTCGTGCGTGATCTCGGGGGCACCTGCATCATGGTGTCTCTCAATTCGATCGGTCTCGTGGGGCTGATCGAACTGGCGAAACATGCCGAACTCCCGATCCACGCCCACCGGAACGGATGGGGCTATCTTTCGCGTCACCCGGCGCTGGGCTGGTCCTATGTGGCGTGGCAGAAGCTCTGGCGGTTGGCGGGGGCCGACCACATGCACGTCAACGGTCTCGCCAACAAGTTCTGCGAGGACGACAGCTCGGTCATCGCGTCGGCGAAGGCCTGCCTCACGCCCCTGTTTCCCGACCGGCCCTGTCTCGCCATGCCGGTCTTCTCGTCCGGCCAGACGGTGCGTCAGCCGCCACTAACATTCAAGGCGCTGGGGTCCCACGATCTGGTCTATGCCGCGGGCGGCGGAATCATGGCGCATCCCGACGGACCGGCCGCGGGCGTGGAGAGCCTGCGGCAGGCGTGGGAGGCGGCCATGAGCGATGTGCCGCTCGACGATCATGCCATCGGCCGGCCGGCGCTGGCGCGCGCTCTGGAGGCCTACTCCGGATGACGGCGAACACGAAAGACCGGCTGCCCGACGGGACCCTCCTGACGTGGTACGGCGACGATTTCACCGGCGCGACCGCGGTCATGGAGGTCATGACGTTCGCGGGGCTGCCGTCGGTTCTCTTCTTCGACGTGCCCACGAACCAGCAACTGCAGCAGTTCGAGGGATATCGTGCGATCGGCATTGCCGGCGTGGCGCGGTCGAAGTCTCCACGGTGGATGGACGAAAACCTGCCGCGGTACTACGAGGCACTGGCGGCGATCGGCGCGCCCGTCAGCCATTACAAGTTCTGTTCGACCCTCGACTCCTCGCCCGAGACCGGGTCCATCGGCCGGGCGACGGAACTGGCCCTGCCCCTGCTGGGCGGCGACTGGCATCCGCTCGTCGTCGCGGCTCCCGAGATCCGGCGCTACCAGGCCTTCGGCAATCTCTTCGCCGTCATGGACGGTACGACATACCGGCTGGACCGCCACCCGAGCATGTCACGCCATCCCGTGACCCCCATGAACGAGGCCGACATCCGGATGCACCTGGCAAGGCAGACGGACCTCGCCCTGGGTCTCGTGGATGTCGTCGACCTCACGACCGGGAATGGCGCCGATGCACTGGCGCGGGAGCGGTCGGCCGGAAGGAAGGTCGTGGCGTTCGATATCGTCGACGAGGCAACCCTGGCCGAGGCAGGCCGCATCATCTGGAGCGAGCGCGGCGAGCGGATCTTCGCTTCCGGCAGCCAGGGTCTCGAATACGCACTGGTGGCCGCCTGGCGCAGGGGCGGTCTGCTGGAGCGGTCACCGGATCTCCCGGGGCTAGCAGCCGTGGAACGGATAGCGATCGTTTCAGGGTCGTGCTCACCGGTGACCGCCCAGCAGATCCGGCACGCGGAGGAAAACGGTTTCGCGTCCATACCGGTCGATCCCGCCCGTGCGGTCGACGCAGACGCCTGGGCGAGGGAAACGGCCCGCGCGGAAGACGCGGCGCTTGCCGCCATCGCGGAGGGCAGGGACCCCGTCATCTTCTCGTCCCGGGGACCCGACGATCCCTCGGTCTCCCGCTTCCGGGCCGCGGTCGAGGCGTCCGGCATCGAGGTCGCCACGGCGAACGAGAATGTCGGTGCCGGACTGGGTCGCATCCTGTGCAACGTCGCCCTGCGCGCCGGGGTCAAACGCGGCGTCATCGCCGGCGGCGACACGTCCGGGCACGGCGCACTCACCATGGGCATCCACGCCCTGACCGCGAAGGTGCCGGTGGCGCCAGGTGCGCCGCTCTGCGAGGCCCATTCCGAAGACGCCGCGATCAACGGTTTCGAGATCGCCCTCAAGGGCGGGCAGATGGGCGCACCGGATTACTTCTCTCACATCAGGAATGGCGGCTAGGCCGCGCAACAGGGAGTTTCAGATGACAAAAATCGCATTGCTCGGGGCAGGAGGAAAAATGGGCGTTCGCCTGGCCACCAACCTTTCCCGGGCCAGCTACGACGTGAGCCATGTCGAGATTTCCGAAGAAGGCCGGGAACGGCTGAAGAATGCCATCGGGGCGGACTGCGTGGACCAGGACGCAGCGATCTCCGGGGCCGACATCATCATCCTCGCCGTGCCGGACCGCCTGATCGGCAAGGTTGCGCATGCCATCGTGGACACCATACCGACCGGAACCGCGCTCATGGTGCTGGATGCGGCCGCCCCGCATGCGGGCGAAATGCCCAAACGCGACGACATCACCTATTTCGTGACCCATCCGTGCCACCCGTCCGTCTTCAACTACGAAGACAGCGCGGAAAAGCAGAACGACTTTTTCGGCGGCGTGGCAGCCAAGCAGCACATCGTGTGTGCGCTCATGCAGGGTCCGGAGGAGCACTATGCCCTATGCGAGCAGGTCGCGCGCACGATCTACGCACCGGTCGACCGCTCGCATCGCTGCACCGTGGAACAGCTGGCGATCCTGGAGCCGGCACTTTCGGAAACCGTCGGAGCGACGCTGTGTCTGGCGCTGCGCGACGCGACCGATCATGCGGTGAAACTTGGTGTGCCCGAGCAGGCCGCCATGGATTTCATGCTCGGACACATCAACATCGAACTGTCCATCGCCTTCGGGGCGTTCCCGGGCGGGCAGTTCTCCGACGGCGCCCTGATGGCGATCGAGAAGGCCAAGCCGGAAATCTTCCGGGAGGGCTGGCTGGACCGGGTCTTCGCCCCTGAAGCCGTCATGAAATCCGTTCGCGACATCTGCGAATAGAACCGGCCGGAAAAGGCCAACAAGCAAGGAGGAAACGATGACACTCAGACTTGTTACACGAAGGGCGATGATGGCGATATCCGCCACTGTCATTGCCCTGTCAATGACGGGTGCGGCCAGCGCCCAGAGCGCCGCCGACCGCGCGGTCGAGGCCGCCAAGCAGTATTCGGGCATAACGCTGAACGTCTTCTACGAAGCCGGACTGCAGCCGCTCGATCCCAAGAATCTCACCGGACCGATGTGGGAAAAGCTGACCGGTATCAAGATCAACGTGATCGAATCCCCGGTCTCGGAGATGTTCACGAAAACCATCCAGGCGCACCGTGCGGGAAGCGGCGCCTATGACGTGCTCAACGTGATCCCCAACCAGATGCCCGACATGGTCCAGGCGGGCGCGATCATCGAGCTCGACGGCCTCGTCGACAAGTACGGGTACCGTGAGGAACTCGACAAGATCGCGCCGGTCTACCGCGACAACCAGATGAAGGTGAACGGGAAGATCTACGGGCTCCCCGACGACGGCGATGTGCTGGTCCTCTACTACCGCAAGGATATCTTCGAGGATCCCCAGAACATGAAGGCCTTCAAGGCCAAGCACGGCTACGACCTCGCGCCGCCCAAGACCTGGAAGGAATTCAGCGAGATCGGGCAGTTTATCACCGACAAGTACGCGCCGGACATCTATGGTGCGGCCCTCTTCGGTGCGCCGGGCAATGCGCAGTTCATGTTCCAGGAGCGCTTCCGCGTGGAAGGCGGCAAGTTCTTCGACGCCGAAACCATGAAGGCGACGATCAACTCGGACGTCGGCGTCAAGGTCTTCAAGGACATGGTCGCCGATACCAAGTTCATGCCCCCGGGCGTGGAGCAGTGGGGCTTCATCGAGCCGTTCAACGGGCTTCTCGCCGGCAATATCGCCATGACGGTCTCCTGGCCACCTGTGGGCCGCTGGGCTGCCGGCTACGGCAAGGGTACGGAAGCTCTGAACTGGATTCCGGAGACCAAGGTCGCCGACAAGATCGGCTACGCCCTGCCGCCGGGCGGAACGCCCGAGCTGGCCGTCGGGTTCTCGCTCGCGGTGGCTGCCGGCTCCAAGCACCAGGAGGCCGCCTACCTCTTCATCCAGTGGATGAATTCCGAGGAGATTAGCCTGCAACGGGTGCAGTTGCCCTACGCGCTGCGTGACCCGTTCCGTACCAGCCATTTCGAGAACGAGGAATATCGTTCGCGCTGGTCGAATGCCGGTGAATATCTCGACATCCTCAAGAAGGGCGCCGAGACCGGGCTGCTCGATCTCTCGCTCATCCAGATCGACCGCTACGAGGAAGGCATTCGCCAATCCCTCAGCCGTCTTTGGGCAGGCGACGATCCCAAGACCATTCTCGATGACCTCGCCGCGCAGTGGGATAAGCTGACCGAGCGCATCGGCGTGGAAAAACAGAAAGCGGTCTACAAGGACTGGGCAAGCAAGCCGAACGCCTATCCGAACTGATCCGGATCGTCTTCACACACACGGACCCCGGGCGCGCGGCGCCCGGGGAATCCGCAGGTCAATGACTCAAAAGACAGGCGCATGTCGAACGTGCTGAGCAGAACTCTGGACCGGGAAAGGGCGTTCAAGTACATCCTGATCGCCCCGGCGGTTTTCGTGATCCTGTTGATCGGTCTCTATCCGTTCATCAAGCTCATTGTCGGTTCGTTCCAGAACATTTCCATGTTCGACAACGACACCAGCTACCAGGGTTTCGTGAACTACGTGCGCCTGTTCGACGACGCACGGCTCTGGGAATCGCTGCTGCATACTCTGGCCTTCACGGCCGTGGCCCTGCCGATCGAGCTGGTGCTC
Organism: Hyphomicrobiales bacterium; assembly: GCA_965227875.1. Lineage (GTDB taxonomy): Bacteria > Pseudomonadota > Alphaproteobacteria > Rhizobiales > JAJFHC01. Next base: position 578,417 of record OZ245783.1, on the reverse strand, counting down.
GGCTATCTCCTGGCTCTTCTGTTTCTGGAAAAACTGCCTTTCAAACAGACTTTCGTGGCCATCATCCTGCTGCCGACGGTGATCTCGCCCATCGTCGCCGGTTCGACCTGGCGGTTGATGTTCGACCAGCGCTTCGGCCCGATAAACCAGATCATCTCCTGGCTCGCGGGCGGCGAGGTGAAACTGCTGTGGACGGTCGACCCGTTGCTGGTCTGGCCGGCGATCCTCGTGGCGGAAGTCTGGCAATGGACACCGTTCATGTTTCTGTTGCTGCTGGCCGCCCTGTCCAATGTCGACCGCGAGCAGCTCGAAGCCGCCGAGATCGACGGCGCGTCCTGGTGGATGACGTTCCGCATGATCGTGCTCCCCGCCATCATGCCCGTCATGGTGATCGCCATACTCATCCGGGCGCTTGACCTGTTCCGGGTGTTCGACGTGATCTGGACCATGACTCAGGGCGGACCGGGGACCCGCACGGAGACGATTTCCATCTATGCCTACCAGATGGCGTTTCGCGAGTTCGAGATCTCGTATTCCTCGGCGATCGCTTTCCTGGTGATCCTCATCCTGACCGTCGTGGTCGTGGCCGCGCTCAGGCGCGTGGAGGTGGCGCGATGAGACGATGGGACAAGGGCTGGAGGCTCGCGCTGCGGCTGCTTCTCGCGCTGGCGGCGACAATCGTCTTCCTGTTCCCGATCTACTGGCTGGCGATGATTTCCATCAAGTCGCCGGAAGAGATCTATGCCTACCCGCCGGTCTGGATCCCGAGCGGCTTCCAGGTATCGAGCTACTACACGCTCTTCAAGGACGGCGATGCGTGGTCGGTGTGGCACTCCCTGGTGACGGCCGGTGTCAGCACGGTCTTCGCGATGCTGATCGGCACCATGGCCGCCTACTCGATCGTGCGGTTTCGCACCGGTGGCGACCACCTGGCGATCTGGATCATCTCCCAGCGCATGATCCCGCCGATCTGCGTCGCGTTCCCGATCTTCCTGCTCTTCGTCGCCTGGCAGCTCGTGGACACCTATGTCGGGCTGATCGCCCTCTACACGGCCTTCAACGTGCCCTACGTGACCTGGATGATGCGCGGTTACATCCAGGAGATACCTCTCGACCTCGAACAGAGCGCGCTCGTCGACGGCCTGTCGCGCTGGGCGGTGCTGCGCAAGGTCGTGCTGCCCATGGCGCGGGCGGGTCTTTTCGCCACGGCCGTCTTCACCTTCATCTTCGCGTGGAACGACTTTCTCTTCGCGCTCATCCTCACGAAGTCGGAGGTCGTCACCTACACGGTCAAGGTGACCGGCTATTTCGGTTCGCAGTCGACCTTCTGGTCGAAGATCAGCGCCATGAGCATGCTCGGCGTGCTGCCCATGATCTTCGTCGTCGGGACCATGCAGCGCTTCATCGTCCGCGGCATGTCCATGGGCGCGGTCAAGGGATAAACGGGATCAAGTCATGCCGGATCTGAAGCTCGATCACATCAACAAGTACTACGGCAATGTCCACGCGGTGAAGGACGTGTCGATCAGCGTCCCGGCAGGGGAATTCGTCGTGCTGGTCGGGCCCTCGGGCTGCGGCAAGTCGACCCTGCTGCGTTCGATCGCGGGCCTGGAGGAGGTCTCTGGTGGCGACATTTCGCTCGGTGACCGGACCATAACCGGTCTCGCTCCCCGGCACCGCAACATCGCGATGGTGTTCCAGTCCTACGCGCTCTACCCGTTTCTCACCGTGTTCGAGAACATCGCGTTCGGTCTGCGCGCCCGCAAGGTGCCGCAGGCGGAGATCGAACGCCAGGTCCGCTGGGCTTCCGGCATGCTCGACATCGGCCAGTATCTCGACCGCTATCCGCGCGAACTTTCCGGCGGGCAGCGCCAGCGCGTGGCGATCGGCCGGGCCATCGTGCGCGACGCCGACCTGTTTCTCTTCGACGAACCCCTTTCCAATCTCGACGCCAAGCTGCGGGACGGCATGCGCGAGGAGATCAAGTATTTGCACAAGAAGCTCGGCAAGACCTTTATCTACGTGACCCACGACCAGATCGAGGCGATGACGCTGGCGGAGCGTATCGTGCTGCTGAAGGATGGGGTCATCGAACAGATGGGCGCGCCGCTCGAGCTTTTCGAGAAGCCGGACAACAGGTTCGTCGCCGGGTTCCTCGGATCGCCTCCCATGAACTTCCTGGACGTAACGATCGCCGACGGTGGCCGCCGGATCACGCTGCCGGACGGAGAAAGCATCGCCGTCGCGTCACCTCTCGGCCTGGCTGACGGTCCCTGTACATGGGGAATCCGGCCGGAGCATTTCTCTCGGTCGGAGGGTGATAGTGCGATCCGCGTGAAGATGGAAGTTGTCCAGCCGACGGGTTCGCGGGCCTATGGCAGCTTCCGCATCGGGGACACGCACATGGTGGCGGAACTCGAGGCGCACGCGATCAACCTCGCGGACAGCATGCTCGGCCTCTCCGTTGCAGTCGAGCGAACCTCATTCTTCGACCGGAACAGCGGGCAGGCGATCCGGTCCTGAACACGTGAACTGGAGGAGCGGGCATGGCCACATTCCGGGAACTTGCAGCCGACCGGTCGTTGAAACTCGGCACCTATATCGGCGAGTTCGCAACGCCGGGGATTGGCAACATCCTGAAATCGTCGGGTTGCGAATTCGCATTCGTGGACATGGAGCACAGCGGTTTCACCTTCGAGACGGCCAAGGCGGTGCTGCGCAATCTCCACGATGTCGGCATCGCCACGGTCCTGCGTCCGCCATCGAAAGACTATCGCGACCTGGCGCGGGCCTGCGACGTGGGCGCCCAGGGGATCATACCACCCATGCTTGGAACGCCTGAGGAGGCGCGCAAATGCATCGAGGCGATCAACTACCCGCCCGCCGGACGCCGCGGATGTGCCTTTGCGATCGCGCATGACGACTACCGGCCCGCGCCGGTGCTGGACGCGATGGCGGCCGCGAACGACAAGACGGTATTCGCCGCCCTGATCGAAACCGCCGAGGGGGTGGAGAATTGCGAAGAGATTGCCGCGCTGGACGGTGTCGACTGCCTGTGGATCGGGCATTTCGATCTCAGCGCCTCGCTCGGCATACCGGGCCGGTTCGACAGCCCGGTTTTCACGGATGCCGTCGATGCCGTCATGGCGGCGGCGAAGCGGAACGGTGTCAGCGTCGGGCGCCTTGTCGCCTCGGGAAAAGAGGGCGCGGCGCTCCACAGGGATGGCTGCGATTTCATCTGCTACCTGGGAGATGTCTGGATCCTGCAACGGGCGCTGACGGACGGTCTCGCGTCGGTAAAGGCGGCGCTTGAACACGGATGAACATGGACCGATGAGTTTAAAAGGAGGAACGCCAATGACATTCAGGGTTGCGCTCAGTGCGGATTTCCAGAAGCCCGACGGTTCTCCGGCATTTCCGTCCTTCGACCTCTCGCCGCTCGATAACGCCCGGGATATCGAGTGGTCGTTCGTTCCGGTCACCGACGGCCGCATCGCCGCGGATGACATCGAGGGCTACGATGCCCTCATCCTGCTGACGCCGCGCTTCGACCGCGACAGTTTTCCGGGTGATGGCCGCCTCTCGCTCATCGCCCGGTTCGGCGTCGGCTTCGACACGGTCGACGTGGATGCCTGTGACGCCAACGGCGTCGCGCTCGTCATCACGCCCGGCGGCGTGCGCCGGCCGGTCGCCACCTGCATCCTGACCTTTCTGCTGGCCCTGTCCACGAAGCTGATGATCAAGGCCGGGCTGACGAGGCGCGGTCCGGAAGGATGGGCGGAACGGGCCCAGCACATGGGGACCGGGCTGGTGGGCCGTACGCTCGGTTCGGTCGGCATCGGCAATATCGGGGCGGAAATGTTCCGTCTCGTCGCGCCGCTCGACATGAAGCTCATCGCCTGCGATCCGTTCGCCGACCCGGCCGTCGCCGCGGGACTCGGGGTGGACCTCGTTGACCTGGACGAACTGTTCGCCCGCGCGGATTTCCTCGCCGTCAACTGCCCGCTGAACGACGAGACGAGGGGGCTCGTCAACGCGGACCGGTTGGCCCGGATGAAGCCCTCGGCCTATCTCATCAACACCGCGCGCGGGCCGATCGTCGACGAGAGTGCGCTGGTCGATGCACTGCGCGAGGGCCGGATCGCAGGCGCAGCACTGGACGTTTTCGAGCAGGAGCCGTCGGCGGCGGACAATCCGCTGGTGTCCATGGACAACGTGATCATGACGCCACACGCCCTTTGTTTCACCGACCAGTGTTTCGCGAATATCGGGGCGGCGGATATCGATGCCGTCATGGCCGTCATGCGGGGCTCGAAACCCGACGGGATCGTCAACCGCGATATCGTCACGAATGCGCGCTGGCTGGCGAAACTCGAGGCGTACGCCAAGGGTTCACAGCCCTAATAGAGGCGACGCCGGGCAGGCTGGCCGGAGCTAACCGGCCAGGTGCTCGAACAGTTTCGCGACGGCTTCCGCGCCCGGATCGTTATGGCCGACAAGGTTTTCCGATGCGACATAGCTTGCCCGTCCGGCCCGTGCTCTCTCGATCTTCGCAGTGGCGTCGGCGCCTGCGCGCGCAGCGCGCGCTGCCGCCGGTATCCCCTTGGCGAGTTCGTCGAGAGCCGGTGCGAGGGCGTCGATCATCGTGCGGTCGCCCGGCGCGGCGCCGCCAACCTCCCGGACGCGGCCGAGCGCAGCCTTGAGGGATCCTATCGCATCCTCACCGCTTGCCGACGCGTCTCCCGCCGCCGCGAAGAAGATCGCCAGAAGCACACCGGACGAACCGCCCATTGTCTGGCTCAGTTCAAGACCGATCGCGCGGTAGAGCTGGGTGATGTCGGCCTGCGGCAGCCGGTCGAGGGCGTCGATCAGGGCGTGTGCCGCTGTTGCCAGCGTACTGCCCGTATCGCCGTCGCCCGACTTCTGGTCGAGGGCGTTCAACTCGTCTTCAGCCTCGATGAACAACCGGCAGCAGCTTTCGATGAACGCCCGGTTTTCTTCGTGTTTCGAAGGCATCGGCGCGATCGGCGTCAGGCCGTCCGGCAGGGGCAGGATCTCGAACTGGCCGACCGCATGGCATCCCGGCCAGGCCTCGCAGGCGACAGGCGCCATCAGGCCGGTTTCCTCCGCCTTGCCCACGGGGAGCAGCGAAACAGAAAAGCCCCGCATGTCCAGAGACGTCATGAGCGGAGCGGGGCCGATCACCCAGCGTATGCGGTCGCCGATCCCCGACTTGAGGAGTTCCTCGACGAGGACGGACATCTCGAGGGGTGTGGAGCTTCCGAGATTGTTGACGAGTGCGGCGTGCGGGCCCGGCCCTACGCGCGCGGAGAGCCTGTCGACCACCATTGCGATGGCAGCGGCGGCACCGGAAAAATCGACCTGCTCGATTCCGGGCTCGCCGTGGATGCCAAGTCCGAGCTCCGCCTTTCCCGCCGGAATGCGGTTGTCCTTTACGTTGCCGGGGACTGTGCAGGAATCGGTCGACATGCCGATCGAGGCAACCCCGGCGATGACGTCGCGGGCCGCCTTGGTCACGGTTTCCAGGTCCGCGCCCTGTTCGGCAAGCGCACCGGCAATCTTGTGCACGAAAAGCGTTCCCGCTACACCCCGGGCCTGCGGAAGGTCGGGAAGCGCGATGTCGTCGTCCACGATGACCATGTTGACGTTGAGTCCGAAAGCGCGTGCGCGCTCCGCAGCCAATCCGAAATTCAGTCGGTCACCGGTGTAGTTCTTGACGATGAGCAGACACCCGGCCTTTCCCGTGACGGCGAGAATGCCGGCGAGCACCGCGTCCACCGATGGCGACGCGAAGACTTCGCCGCAGACCGCCGCGGTGAGCATGCCCTGTCCGACGAAACCGGCATGGCTTGGTTCGTGCCCCGATCCGCCTCCCGAGACGAGCGCAACCTTGGACCTGTCCCAGTCGTTCCTCAGGACGACCTTGATGTGGGGATAGCCGTCAAGGCGCGCGAGCCGGCCGCCGGCGTGCCGCAGCATGCCGTCGATCGCCTCGGTGACGAGCGCTTCCCTGGAATTGATGAACTGGCTCATGACAAGTCTCCTTAGCGAATCCGGTTGCCGCCAGCGTCGAAATAGAGGGGATTTCGAGGCCGGATGTTGACGATGTCGCCCGCCTCCAGGACCGTGTGAGGGTCGGTCAGGGTGACGATCTCGTGGCCTTCGCACGTCAGGTGCAGGCGCGTCTGGTCTCCGAGATGATCGATGCGGACGACGGTTGATGGCTTGCCCTCGCCCTGATGGATATGTTCAGGGCGGAGGCCGATGGTGACCGCGCCCGAAGGCGCGCCGGCGAAGAGGTCGGCAGGCAGGGTGTTGATTCTGGGCAGGCCCAGTCGTCCGGCCACGTAGAGGCTGACGGGGTCTTCGTAGATCTCGCGTGGCGAGCCGAATTGCACGAGCCTGCCCTCGTCAAGCACGCCGATGCGCGTCGCCATCGTCATCGCCTCGACCTGGTCGTGGGTGACATAGAGAAGCGTGGCGCCGAGCGTTGCGTGGATGCGCTTGAGCTCGATGCGGAGTTCCGCGCGGAGTTTCGCGTCCAGCGAGCTGAGCGGCTCATCCATCAGGTAGATCGCGGGCTCCCTGACGAGGGCCCTTCCGATGGACACGCGCTGCATCTCGCCGCCGGAAAGCGCGGTCGCCTTGTTGTCGAGCTTGCCGGTGATGTGCAGGACCTCCGCGACCTGCTGCACCTTGCGTTCGATCTCGGTCTCCGGCGTGCGCAGGACCGGCGAACGGAGCGGGAAGGACAGGTTTTCGCGCACGGTCATGTGCGGATACAGGGAGTACTGCTGGAAGACCATCGCCACGTCGCGCTGGGCGGGTGTCTCGGCGTTGACCGGCCGGCCGGAAATGTGGATGGATCCACCGTCGGGCCGCTCGAGCCCGGATATCAGGCGCAGGGTCGTCGTCTTTCCCGCACCGGTCGGGCCGAGCAGGACGACAAAACCTCCATCGTCGATGGTCATGGTCAGGTCGTCGACCGCATTTGTCGATCCGTAGGCTTTCGACACGCTCCGCAATTCCACTTCAGCCATGCGAAAGCACCCCTTCGTTCAGATCCGAACGGATCGCGCGTCCCGACTGGTTGTCGAACAGGGTGACCGTGGCAGGGTTGAACTCGAGACCGACCGTCTCTCCGGTGCGAACGACCGTGTCGGCCGGTATGCGCGCCTTGATTTCACCGTTATGCGTGGCGAGCGTCAGGACCTGGGTCGTTCCGAGATATTCGGTGGCGAGGATCTCGCCCCTGTATCCCGCATCGTCCGAAAGCTTGACGTGCTCGGGCCTGACGCCGAAGACCATGTCGCCGGTAAAGGCCTGGCGCAACGCCGGCACGCCCAGTTGCGCGTGGTGGAGTTCGACCGACGTGGCGCCGATCTCGACGCTGCCGTGGAACTTGAGGAAATTCATGGACGGGGAGCCGATGAAATCGGCGACGAACATGGTCGCCGGCTTGTCGTAGATGTCGCGCGGCGTGCCGAACTGTTCGATGACGCCGTGATTCATCACCACGATCTTGTCGCCCATCTGCATCGCCTCGAGCTGGTCATGGGTGACGTAGACGGTGGTGGCGCCCATCCTGTCGTGAAGACTGCGGAGCTCCTCGGACATGTGCTCGCGGAATTCGGCGTCGAGTGCGCCGAGGGGCTCGTCCATGAGAAAACATTTCGGGTTGCGGACAATGGCCCGGCCGAGGGCGACGCGCTGACGGTCGCCGCCGGACAGCCCGCTTACGGGAGAATCGAGGATGTCTTCAATGCCGAGGATTGCCGCCGCCTCGGCGACCTTCCGGCGAACCTGGTCCCTGGACATGCCCTGGCTTACGAGCGGATAGCTGATGTTCTTGCGGACGTTCATGTGCGGATAGAGCGCGAACATCTGGAACACGAAGGCGATGTCGCGCTGGCTGGCTCTCTTGCGGCCGACTTCCTCGCCGCCGATGTAGATCTCTCCCGACGTCGGCAGTTCGAGACCGGCGATCATTCTCAGTGTCGTCGTCTTGCCGCAGCCCGACGGTCCGAGCAGCATGAAGAACTCGCCGTCCTCGACCTTGAAGGACGACGACTGGACGGCGGTGAAGGCGCCGAACTCCTTTCGTATGTTCTGGATGAGAATTTCAGCCATTGCGGATCATTTCGCTGCGGTCACTCCGGGAAGTGGCTCACGATGATGAACATCGCTGTGCCGGTCAGTGTAACGATGAACGAGTAGGTGAAGGCCCAGAGAACGAAGGGCTGCATGAGCATGACCACGCCGATGGCGATGAGGACCGAGGCGACAAGTTCCCACGGTCCGCGCTTCAGGCGCAGGAGGCCGTTGACGAAGGATCTCATTTTCGCACGGCTCCGAAAGTGATGCCCCTGAGCAGGTGCTTGCGCAGCAGGATGGTGAACACCATCACAGGCAGAAGAAAGATCGACGCGCCCGCGGCGACCGCCGGCCAGTCCTGACCCGCGACGCCGATTATGGTCGGTATGAAGGGCGGCGCTGTCTGGGCCGTTCCGGATGTCAGGAGCACGGCAAAGGCATATTCGTTCCACGCAAAGATCAGGCAGAAGACTGCGGTGGACGCTATCCCCGTCGCGGCCTGCGGCAGGACGATCTTGTAGAACGCCTGGAAGCGCGTGTAGCCGTCGATGAGCGCGGCTTCCTCGTATTCGCGCGGAATCTCGTCGATGAATCCCTTGAGCAGCCACACCGAGAGCGAAAGATTTACCGCCGTATAGAGCAGGATCATCCCGGCATGCGAGTCCGACAGTCCGACGGCGCGGTACATCAGGAAGATGGGGATGGCCACGGCGATCGGCGGCATCATGCGCGTCGAGAGGATGAAGAACAGCAGGTCGTCCTTGAGGGGAACCCTGAAGCGCGAGAACGCATAGGCGGCGAGGGTGCCGAGAAATACCGACAGGAAGGTCGAGCCGAACCCGATGATGGTCGAGTTCAGAAACCTCTCCCCGAAACGGGACGGCCCAGCGATGACCATGCCCTTCTCGTGGACGATTTCCTCGTACCAGGTCTGCGGCGGATTGGCTTCGAGATAGGCCGGGGTCTGCCGTGTCTGCGTCGTGAACAGGTTGACATAACCCTCAAGGGTCGGCTCGAAAGCGACCTTCGGCGGATAGGCGATGGCGTCCGAAGACGACTTGAACCCGGTTGCCAGGATCCAGAGCAGCGGCAGAAGGGTTATCAGCGCATAGCCGACCACCAGCGTGCCGGCGATCCATTTCTGCCGGTTCGACGGTTCCGTGATCGAGTAGCCGCTCATCTCTCTTTGACCTTGTTCAGCGCCTTGACGTAGATCGATGCAAGTCCGAATACGGTGACGAACAGAATGATCGCGTAGGCGGACGAGTAGCCTGTCCGCCACTTTTCGAAGGCTTCCCGTTTCAGGTTGATCGAAGTCAGTTCTGTGGTCGAACCCGGTCCGCCGCCCGTCAGCTGAACGACAAGGTCGAACATCTTGAAGTTCTCGATGCCGCGGAAAAGGACGGCGAGCATGAGGAAGGGCAGCACCATCGGGACTGTGATGGTCCAGAACTGGCGCCACTTGGACGCGCGGTCGCATTCCGCGGCCTCGTAAATGCTGTCCGGGATCGACCGCAGGCCGGCGAGGCAGATCAGCATGACGAAGGGCGTCCACATCCACGTGTCGACGATGACGATGGACCATGGCGCAAGCGCCTTGTCCCCGATCATGGAGAACGCGGTCGGGTCGCCTCCGAAGAGAAAGGCCACCGCGTAGTTGAACAGTCCGATCTGGGGCTGATAGAGGAATGTCCAGAAGTTGCCGACGACCGCAGGTGAGAGCATCATCGGCAGCACGATGATGGTCGTCCAGAGATCGTTGCCCTTGAACTTCCTGTTGATGAGCCAGGCCAGCGCGAAACCGATCAGGACCTGCAGAAAGAGCGTCCAGAACAGGAAGTGCGCCGTGGCCTGCATGGTCAGCCAGATGTCACCGTCCGTGAGGATGCGTTCGTAGTTTCGCAGGCCGATCCATTTGACGTCGGCGTTCGGACGGTTGGCGCGGAAATTGGTGAAACTGAGCCAGATGGTCCAGATCAGCGGGAATATATTGATCGCCAGCAGGAGCACGATCGTCGGCGTGACGAAGAACCAGGCAATCGTCAGGTCCGAGGCTCCCTTGATCTTCCTCGCGAGCCCGGGCGGGGTAGCTCTGGCAATATGATCCGCTGCGGTGTCCGACATGACCCGTCTATCCTAGACACAAAGTTCGAAGATTGCGCGCGGGGCCGAAGGGAGGAACACGACCCCGCGCTTACCTTTGTCCCGCAATCTATTGCGGGTTCAGGGCGGCAGACCCTAGAGCTTGCCTTCGTCTTCGAAGACTTCCACCCAGTCCTTCACCAGGGCGTCGAGCGCTTCCTTCGCGGTACCCTCGCCGGCGATGACATACTTGTGCACGCGATCCTGCATGGGAAGCAGAAGCGATGCGTAGGCGGGTTCGGCCCAGAAGTCCTTCACGATCGCCATGGAGTCGAGAAAGGTCTTGGCGTAGGGCTGGCTGGTGGCGAAGCCCGGGTCTTCGACGACAGCCCGCAGGGCCGAGTAACCGCCGAGTTCCCACCATTTCTTCTGGATCTTGGGCTGGGCGAACCACTTGATGTACTCGAGCGCGGCGTCCTTGCTGTCGGTGTAGGACACGACAGAGATGCCCTGGCCGCCGAGCTGCGCGTAGTGTCCGCCCGGTCCGGCCGGATTAGGGAAGTAGCCCGACTTCTCTCCGCCGACATTCGGGTCGGCGTGCACGCCCGGCCAGATGAAGGCGAAGTTCATCTGGAGAGCGACCTGGCCTGACTTGTAGGCGTCGATGTTCTCGGACATGTACCAGTCGGACGAGCCGGGAGGCGTGCAGCAGTCATAAAGCTGCTTGTAGAATTCCAGGCCCTTTACCGCGTCGGCGGAGTTCACGAACCCTTCGAGATCGTAGGGCTTGTCGGGGTTCTCGTACTTGAAGCCGTAGTTGTAGAGGACGTTGGTCACGCCCATGGTGATGCCTTCGGATCCGCGTTCCGTGTAGATCGCGGCTCCATAGACGGTGGTGCCGTCGATTTCACGGCCCTGGAAAAACTCCGCGATGTCCTTCAGTTCGGCGAGGGTTTTCGGGACGTCGAGCTCGCGGCCGTGCTTTTTCTTGAATTCGTCGCGGAGTTCCGGTCGCGAGAACCAGTCCTTGCGGTAGGTCCAGCCGACGACGTCGCCGAATGCCGGCAGCGCCCAGTAGTTCGGCGTGCCCTTGGGCCATTCCGAATACCCGGTGACGGTTGCCGGGATGAAGTCGTCCATCGAGATGCCCTGGGCCTCGAAGAAGTCGTTGAGCTTGATGTAGTGCCCGGCCTCGGCGCCCAGTCCGATCCACTGGCTGTCGCCGATCATCAGGTCGCACAATTTGCCGCCGGAATTCAGCTCGTTGAGCATGCGGTCGGCGAAGTTCGGCCAGGGCACGAACTCGAAGCTCATGTTGTGTCCGGACTCCTTTTCGAAGTCCTTGGACAGCTCCACCAGGGCATTTGCGGGGTCCCAGGCGGCCCAGCAAAGCGTGAGGTCGTCGGCCTTGGCCTGCGGCGCGCTCGTGGCCGCCACGGCGGCGACGGCAAGCGCGGATGCAATGGTCTTGAGATTCATGGTTCTCCTCCGTTCCTGACATGAAAGTCGTTGTTGTTCTTGTCGCGGCGGACATGCGAGTGCCCCGCTTTGAAGGAAACGTTATCTGATGTACGTACCTCATGTAAACAAAAAAGTGATGTACGTACATCAGGAGTGGAAAACTCCCGGACGCACCTAAGTCAGGGCAGGTTTTCCCGGGTGATGATGTCGATCCGGATACGTTCCTGGGCTTCGAAAATCGCGACGTCGTCGCATTTCGCCCGCAACACCCGAAGGACGCTCCGGGCGAGGTGTCCCACGTTCTGGGCGATTACCGCATCGATCTCGCGTGCGATGAGCGCGTCCCGGGTGTCCGGCGTCAGCTCATGGGCGATGCAGACGAGGTCGCCGAGCCGCCCGGTCTCACGGAGCGCGTCGAGCACATGCCGATTTTCCGTTCCCATGGAATAGATGCCGACGAGATCGTCATGCATGCCGGTGACCCGGTTCATGATCGCGACGGCGCGGTCGGACTCATTGTGGGTTTCGACGGAGGGAAGAATCCTGAAGCCCCGAAACTCCTCCTGCATGACGGAGTCGAAACCGAGGCGGCGATCGACGCTGTCGCGCGAGGACATGGAATTGGTCACCACGAGGATCTTTCCCGCGGTTTGCTTGATGAAACGTCCCATGAGCAGGGCCGCGGTCCGGCCCGCGGATTCGCTGTTCACGCCGACGAAGAAGTCCCGCGCCGAACTCGGGAGATCCGACAGCAGGGCCGCCACGGCGATGCCGTCCGCCTTCAGGCGTGCGATCGCGTCGCGTACCTGCGGGGTTTCCTGGGCCATGATCGCGACACCGTCGGGGCGCGATGTTCCCAGTTTCTGCAGTGTCCGCGCGATGGCGTGGGAGTCCTCGGGCGGCGCCGTGGTGACTTTCAGTGATATGCGGTCGGATATCTGTGCCCTGCCCGCTTCCGTCAGGGCGTCCTTGAGTGTCGCCGTGAACTGGCTGGCGTCGTCGGGAAGAATCACGACGAACCGGTATTCCCGTTGTCGGGCAAGATTGGCGGCAGAGGTGTCGCGGACGTATCCGAGCTTGTCGATCGCGCCTTGCACGCGTTTGGCCATTTTCTCGCTGACGCCGGCGCGACCGTTCAGGACCCTGTCCACGGTCGCAAGGCTGACGCCCGCCTCGTTGGCCACATCGTGTACTGTCGGTCTTGCCATCGTACCTCCCTCGGCCCCAAACTAGGGGATATTTTTGAGGTACGTCAATCAAGTCCTGGCGGTACGCTGATGATCGGTCTGCAGTCTAGGGGAGACTCAGCTTGGCCATCCGGCCGCCGTCCACCGTGTAGACCTGACCCGTTATAAAGGCTGCCTCCGGAGATGCAAGATAGGCGACGAGCGAGGCCACCTCGTCCGGGCGTCCGGTACGCGCCATCGGGTGTATTCGTCCCAGTCCCCGGCGGAAAGTCTCCGGGTCGGGCATGGCACCGACGAAGTCGAGATTGAGATCTGTGTCGATCCAGCCCGGCGCGACCGCGTTGCACCGGATCCCCTCGTGGCCGTGGTCCACGGCGACCGCGCGGGTCAACCCGTGCAGCCCGGCTTTCGACGCGCAATAGGCCGCATGTCCTGGATTGGCTCCGAGCCCCTCGACTGACCCGATATTGACGATGGCGCCGCGGGTCTTGCGCAGATGGGGCAGGGCTTCGCGGATCATCAGGAACGGCGCCGTGAGGTTGACGGCCATTGTCTCATGCCAGACGTCGAGGCCCATGTCCTCGACGACGGCTTCGCGCATGACGCCGGAATTGTTGACGAGAACGTCTAGCCGGCCCGTCCGCGCGATGACTTCCGCGACGATCCGGGACGGCGCTTCCGGGTCGGACAGGTCGGCGGCCACGCCGTCGAACGTGTTGTCCGCGGTGCGTTGCGCGGTCATCACCCGCGCGCCTTCCTCGTGCAGGCGCTGCGCGATCGCACGTCCGATCCCGGAGCGCCCGCCGGTCACGAGAGCGGTCTTGCCTTCGAACCTGTTCATGACACCGGCTTGCCTCCGTTGACCTCCACCAGCGCCCCGCACATGTAACGCGCGGCGTCCGATGCGAGGAAGAGCACCACGTCGGCGATGTCCTCCGGTTCGGCGATGCGCCCGACGGGAACGGTCGTGCCGAGTTCGGCAACAGCGGTGTCGGGATCGAATCCGCGCCGGACAAATCCCGAGCGCAGCATGGGCGTGTTGACCTCGTTCGGACAGACGGCGTTGATCCGGAGACCCTGGCGGGCGTGATCCATCCCCATGCACTGGGTCAGCGAGGCGAGCGCCGCCTTGGTCATGCAGTAGAGCGCATGGTTTGGCCCAGGCGCCTTGCCGCCCCAGCAGGACGAGACATTGACGATGGCTCCGCCGCCGGCAGCCGCCATGACCGGGATCGCCGACCGGCAGATGCGGAAGGGCGCCTCGACATTGACGCCGACCGACAGCCGCCAGTCGTCGTCGGTCGCATCGGTGACCGGTCCCCGCGTGATGACGCCCGCATTGTTGACGAGGATGTCGAGCCCGCCCAGCGCGTCGCGGGCGACCTGCGCGAGACCGTCGGCATAGGCCGGGTCGAGCAGATCACCGGGCAGCAGGATTTCCGCATCGAGGCCTGAGGTATCGCGGTCCGCTGCAGCGACCCGGGCGCCCGCCTCTCGAAGGCGTGCCACGACGGCGCCGCCGATCCCGCCGGCGGCACCTGTGACCAGGGCGGTCCTTCCGGAAAAGTCCATTCGTTCCTCCATGTGCACCGTATCCCTCATGTGCGCCGTACGCGTGTTTCGGGCCGGTCCGGATGCGTCAGAGCTCCCTGCCGGCTTTCCATTCCCCCCAGCGGATACGCGCGGTGGCGCCAATCGCTGCAAACGGTTCGGGGGGCAGTCGCGCCGGGCGGGCCAGGCCGGACAGCTGCCGCACACCCTCGCTGTCGACGCCGCATGCGAGTTCCGCGGCCGACATGCCGCCATAGGTTCCCCGGGCAAGGCCCAAGCCGTTCTGGCAGCAGGCGGCATAGAGCCCGTCGTCCAGCTTTCCCCAGGCGGGCACGTCGTTGAGCGACAGGCACAGGGCGCCGGCCCAGCGGTACTGCATTTCGACGCCCGCGAGGCCGGGGAAGCGGGCGGAGAAACTGCGGTCGTGGGTCACGGCTGTGTCCGCCAGAAGACGATCGCTGCTCGCCAGCGACGGCGTGTAGTGGCAGCGGTTGCGGACCACGATCCGGTCGCCACCTGTCCCGCTGATGCGCCGCACGGTGGTGCCCATGGGATCGGCGGGCGTCAGGCCCCAGACCGGCGCGCCGCCGAGCCGGTTGACCTCGTCTCCGGTCAACGCGCGCGTCATCGACGCATAGAGATGGATATGCACGAGCCGCCGGGGAAAGTGGCCGAAACTCTCCACATGCCCGTTGACCGTGAGGATCACGCGGCCCGCCGTGACGCCGCCTCCCGGTGTCGTCGCGCGCCATGCGTCGCCCGAGCGGACCAGCGACGTGACCGGCGATCCCTCATGGATCGCGACGCCACGGGCCGCGAGGCCGGCCGCAAGGCCGCGCACATACATCGCGGGTTGCACCATCGCCGTGCCCGGGGTGTAGAGCCCGCCGAGATAGTACCGGCTGCCGGTCAATTCGTGAATCTGCAGGGCGTCGAGGGCCTCGTATGCCTCGCCGAGGGTCGCGAGGTGCCGAGCGTAATCGGCATTGTGCGCGACGCCCTTCCTGGACGCAGCGGCGTTGACCTTTCCGGACATGGCCACCGTTTCGGCCGGCAGTCCGAATTCTTCTGCCGCTTCGGCGACGAAGGCTATGGCGTGACGGTTGGCGGCGATCTGGGCGCGGTCCCGGTCGAGTGCCCCGCCATAGTTCTCCGAGGCGATGTCGT
This sequence comes from Hyphomicrobiales bacterium, assembly GCA_965227875.1. Classification (GTDB taxonomy): domain Bacteria; phylum Pseudomonadota; class Alphaproteobacteria; order Rhizobiales; family JAJFHC01. The sequence continues at coordinate 562,854 of OZ245783.1, read as the reverse complement.
GCGGCAGGTCGATCATGAAGCCTGAATTGCGTCCGGCAGCACCTTCGCCGAGACGGCCGGCTTCGAGGACGACGATCCTGTCGGCCGGGTTGAGTTGGGCCAGACGGCGCGCGGCCGCCAGTCCCGCGATGCCGGCGCCGACCACCATCCAGTCCGCGGAGACGTTCTTCGAGAGCGGGGCCGCCGGTCCTGCTTCGGGCAGGATCGCGTTCCATCCGGATATGCCGGTGGTGACCGGCAGGCGACTGACCTTGCTCACGGCACGGCGCTCAGTAGTCGTTGTTGAGGGCATCCTCGTCCGGGATTTCCCTCTCGCGCCGGGCGATGTAGTCGCGCAAAGCCTCATCGGTCGCGGCGTCAAGCAGGGGCTCTTCATAGGCGTCCAGGAGTGTGCGGGCCTTTTTCAACGCCCGAGCCGCGGTGTCGATGCTTCCCTCCGCGATCCATTGCTCGATGGAGTTGTTGTCGAACATCTCGGGCATGAAAAACGCCCGCTGGAAATTCTCCTGGGTGTGCGGATGACCGAGGTAATGCCCGCCCGGTCCGATGTCGCCGACCGCGGACAGGGCTTCGTCGAAATCGTCCCAGCGGATGCCTTCGGCCATGCGGTAGCCCATGGCGCACATCTCCGCGTCGACGATGAATTTCGCCGTCGAGCAGTGCATGCCGGCCTCGTTCCAGCCGGCGGAATGCCAGATGTAGTTCGCACCGGCCAGCAGGACGGCATTCATCGTCATGGCGGATTCGTACCCCGCCTGGGCGTCGAGGGTCTTGGCCCCGCCGAGATTGTTCGACGTGCGCCACGGCACGCCGTAGTGGCGCGCCATCTGGCCGATCATGAAGTTCATCAGGCTGATTTCAGGCGTGCCGGCCATGGGTGCGCCGGACCTCATGCTGACCGTGCTGAGATAGTGGCCGTAGATCGCGGGGCAGCCCTTGCGCACGACCTGGGTGTAGGCGAGGGCGGACAGTGCCTCGGCGTTGAGCTGGGCCACGGCGGGCGCGGTCGATGCCGGCGTGTTCGCGCCGCCCAGCACGAAGGGCGAGCACAGGACAGGCTGGTTACGCCGGTTGAAGGCCCGCATGGCGCCCAGCATGGTCTCGTCCCAGACCAGCGGCGAATTGCCGTTGCAATTTCCGGTGACGACCGGGTGCGTCTCCATGAAGTCGGCCCCGAACAGGATCGCGCACATGTCGAGCACGTCCTCGGCGTTTCGCGGGCTCGTGGTCATGCCCATGAAGGTCTTGTCGGAATGCGTCATGGACGAATAGGTGATCCGCAGGTGCCGGTGGCTGACCGGATGGTCCATGGGCTCGACGATGTGGTGCGCGCTCGAGTGCAGGGCCGGCAGCATGTGCGACAGCTTGTGGAAATTGGCGAGATCCTCCAGAGACGGATTGCGGCGCACATCGTCGAGACCGCGCAGATAGGGCGCGCCGGTCATGGGCACGAAGATCGCGTGATCGTGGCCGAAGGGCAGGTTCTTTTCCGGGTTCCGCGCGTGGTAGGTGAAACTCTCCGGGATGGTCGAGATCAGTTCGCGCACCATGCCCCTGTCGAGATGAACACGGTCGCCGTCCCGCACGTCCGCGCCCGCGCGTTTCCAGTCCTCGATGGCGACCGGATCACGGAAGACGACGCCGACGTTCTCGAGGATGTCCATGGATGCCGCGTCGATCCGGTCAACCTGGTCCGGGGTCATCGGTTCGACGAGCGGCAGGCGGCGCTTCAGCGCCGGCAACATGGTCGTGTCGACGGCGGTCCTGAGCTCGCGGCGAGATCCCCGGCCGCCACGGCGGGTGCGCCGCTCCTCCGCGAGCGCGGTCATCCCAGGTCGTCCCCGTCGGCGGGGTCGGCCAGGTCGATCCAGATCGTCTTCAGTTCGGTGTACTGATCATGGGCGTGGACGCCGTTGTCGCGCCCGCCGAAACCGGACTGCCTGTAGCCGCCGAACGGTGTCGTGATGTCGCCTTCGCCGTAGCAGTTCACCGTCACTGTGCCGGCCCGGATCTCGCGGGCGGCGCGAATGGCACGGCGGCCGTTCGCACTGAAGACGCTGGCGGTCAGCCCATAGTCGGTGTCGTTGGCGACCGCGATGGCCTCCTCGGTGCTGGCGACCTCGATGACCGACAGCACCGGCCCGAACACTTCCTCGCGGGCCAGCTTGTCGCCCGGTTTGACGTCGTAGACCGTCGGCGGCACGAAGGGGCCGTCCGCCTTGCCGCCGGTCACGGCGCCCTTCTTGAGGTAGCTCTTGACCTTCTTGAGGTGGTCGGCGTCGATCAGGGCACCGAGATTGGTGGCCGGATCGAGCGGGTCACCGACGCGCCACAGTTTGATGCGGGCGAGTATGCGTTCCATCAGCGGCGCCTTCACCGCCTTGTGGACGATGAGGCGCGAGGCCGCGGAACAGTTCTCGCCCATGTTCCAGAAGGCGGCATTGACGATGTGTTCGGCCACCAGGTCGAGATTCTCCGCGTCCTCGAAAACGAGGGCGGGGTTCTTCCCGCCGCACTCGAGAACGATCTTCTTGAGGTTGGAGTCCGCCGCGTAGCGGAGGAAGCGCCGTCCCGTCTCGGTCGAACCGGTGAACGAGACCATGTCGACATCGGCGTGCAGCCCAAGCGGTTCCCCGACACCCGGCCCGTCGCCCGGCAGAACCTGCAACACGCCGCGCGGGAGGCCGGCCTCGTGGGCGAGTTCGGCCACGCGCAGGGCGGTCATCGAGGTCTGCTCGGCGGGCTTCACGATGACGGAACAGCCTGCCGCAAGTGCGGGGCCGATCTTCCAGGCAAGCATCAGTATGGGGAAGTTCCACGGCAGCACGGCGCCGACGACCCCGACAGGTTCGCGCACGATCATCGCGACGGCGTCGTCGCCCGCAGGTGCGGTCTGGTCGTAGATCTTGTCCGCGGTCTCGGCGTGCCAGAGGATGGTGGAGATCGCCTCGGCAACATCGATCCGCTCGCAGTCCGCGATGGGCTTGCCGGCCTCGACCGATTCCATCACCGCGAGTTCCCGCCGGTTGCGGGTCATCAGCTTGGCCAGGCGGACAAGTGCGGCCTTGCGCTCGGCGGGATGCGCCTTCGACCAGTGGCCCTGCTCGAAGGCCTCGCGGGCACGGGAGACCGCCAGGTCGACATCCTTCGCGTTGCAGGCCGCGATCTCGGCGATGAGTTCGCCGGTGGCGGGATTGACCGTCTTGAGTTTCGCGCCCTTGCCGGGGCGGAACTTGCCGTCGATGAAGGCGCCGCGCGGCCAGACGATGCTTTCGGCGATTGCGGCATATTCGTTGCGGGTCAGGAGATCCATCAGTTCGCCCCCTTGTTGTGCTCGCGCTCGATGGCGTCGATGGCGATGTTCATGGTGCGCACGACTTCGTCCAGGCTGCGGCGGTCGTCCTTGTTGAGCGGCTGGAGCGGCCGTCTCGGCGGGCCGCAGTCGATACCGCGCCCGGACATGCCGTACTTGATGCACTGGACGAACTTCCCGCCCTGTTCGAGAACGCGCAGCAGGGGCAGCATCGCGGACATGATGCGCCGGCCCTTGTCGAAATCCTTCTCGACCACGCAGGCGCGATACATGGCCTTGTGGGCCTCGGGGGCGAAATTGCTGCCCGCACAGGTCCATGAGGCCGCCCCCCACGCGAAGAACTCGAGCGCCTGGTCGTCCATGCCGCAAGACAGAGAGATGTGTGGATAGTCGCGGGCCAGCATGTGCAGACGGTTCGGATCGCCCGAACTCTCCTTGATGGCCTTGAAGTTCGGCGAGCGGCCGAGACGGTCGAGGGTCTCCTCGTCCATGTTCACCGACATGCGGCCGGGATAGTTGTAGAGCATGACGGGCAGGTTCGCCGCACGGTCGATGGCGAGCGCATGAAGCGCGATTTCCCGTCCCGTGGGGTAGGCGTAGGGTGGCGTGGTGACGAGGATCGCGTCGGCGCCGATGTCCCTTGCGGCCGTCGCGTAGGCGATGGAGTCCTCGGTCCTCATGGCGCCGGTTCCGACGATGAGCGGAAGCCGGTTGCCGATGATGTCCCTGGCCAGCTTCATCAGTTCGAAACGCTCCTCGGGCGTCTGGACGTAGTACTCGCCGGTCGTTCCCGCGATAAGCGCCGCATCGATGCCCTTCTCGATGAGGAACTCCAGGACCTCGGCGAAACGCGCCCGGTCGATCCCGAAGTCGTCGTCATGCGGCGTGACAACGGGCGTGATGATGCCCTCAAACTGCATTTTTCTTCTCCATCAGGTCGATGACGTCGAGCGGCAGGGGATCGGGCCGGACGAACCGTTCCATGCGGTCGCGGCTGAGGTCCCAGTGCTCGAGCGTGAGTTCGGTGATGACGCCGGTTTCCTGCGCCTCGATCGCGGCGATCATGCCCTCGTGCTGTTGGCTTGCCTTGAGCACGGCGAGGTTCTCCGCCGGCGCGGAGGGCCGGTAGAAGACATGTCCCAGGCGGGAGTGGTCGATGAGAAGCCTCTTCAGGGCCGGCATGAGGTAGTCGTTGTGGGCCATCTCGCCGATGAGTTCATGGAACCGGTGATTGTGGAGCACCATGTCGTCGGCCCTGGCCGCGGCGACGGCGGAGGCGAAGCCCGACTGGACGACCTTCAGTTCCTCGATCTGACGCGCGGTCCGGTTTTCGGCGGCGAGGCGCGCGATGCTCGAATAGATCAGCGGGGCGGTCTGGAAAAACGTCCTCATGGTGGCGAGGTCCATGGACGCGACCTTGGCGCCCCGGTTCTCCGTCAGGGTCAGGTAACCGGCGCCAGCCAGGCGATGGAACACCTCGCGGAGGGGGGTGCGCGAGATCTCGTAGCGTTCGGCAAGTGCCGTTTCGTCCAGATCCGTGCCCGGCGGAACGTCCATCGTGAGGATTCGATACCTCAGGTCGGCGAGGCAATCCTGCTTGCGATTTGGCTTCATCCGGGGCTGTCCAATGTTCGTTGCCTGTCGTGTACAAATTGTGTACATAAAGAACACCAGATCGCCGCGCAAGCGGAATCCCGCCAAAGATGAATACAAATGGGAATGATCGTGGAGGGTGACCGGCCGATGCGACGCAAACGCCGGTCGGCTTTTTCAAACCCGCCGCCGGGTCGGGAGGTCGAAAGCGGTCGGAAATATCAGGAAAATTTTTTTCAATGCCCTATGGCCAATGTGCTTGTGTTTTGCAATCGTGTGACCAGTGAAATGACAGGGAGGTATACAAATGTCATCGAACAGGAATCCGGAACTCATTCATCGGATAACCGAAGAGGTCCGGTCCGGCCGGATCTCCCGGCGTGAGTTTCTCAATATGGCGGCCGTCGCCGGTCTGACGGCTGCGACGGCTGGCAGTCTCTGGACCAGCACCGCAATGGCCGCGCCGAAGCGCGGCGGCACGTTCCGCCTCGGCGTTCACGACGGCAACACGTCGGACACCATGGATCCGGGCAAGTATCAGTCGGTCGGCGAGATCCAGCTCGCGCACACCCATCGCAGCTACCTGACCATGATCACGTCCGAGAACGGGCTCGGTCCCGACCTGGCGACGAGCTGGGAAGCGACGCCGGACGCCAAGACCTGGACGTTCAAGCTCAACGAGAACGCGACCTTCCACGATGGCCGCAAGGTGACGTCGAAGGATGCGATCGCGTCCCTCAACCATCACCGCGGCGAAAAGTCGACCTCGGCGGCGAAGGCGCTGCTCGCGAGCGTCACCGACGTCAAGGCCGACGGCGACCATGCGATCGTCATCGAGCTCGACCAGGGCTTTGCCGACCTGCCGTGGATCATGACGGACTATCACCTCGTCGTGCTGCCCGCCAATGACGACGGGACCATCGACTGGAAGAGCGGCACCGGCTCCGGCCCCTACAAGATCGTCAAGCACGATCCGGGCGTGGGCACGTCGCTCGAACGTCACGACGGTTGGCACGGTGAAGGCGCTTATTTCGACAAGATCCAGATGACGATCCTCAACGACCCGAACGCCCGCCAGGCGGCACTCGTTTCGGGCGATGTGGATGCGGTCACGTCGGTCGACCTCAAGACCCTTTCGCTGCTCAAGCGTCGTCCCGACATCTCCGTCGACAACATCCCGTCGGGCTCGGCCATCACGCTGCCGATGTTCTGCGACAGGGCGCCGTTCGACAACGTGGACGTCCGCCTTGCGCTCAAGAACGCGATCGACCGCGAGGAGATCGTCAAGAAGATCGTGTTCGGCACGGGCATCCCGGGCAACGACTTCCACGTGTCGCCGAACATGCCGTATTTCCCGAAGGACATTCCCCAGCGGACGTACGATCCGGACAAGGCGAAGTTTCACCTGAAGAAGGCCGGCATGAGCGAGCTCAATGTCGAGCTGTCGGCAACGGATTCGGTCCTTCCGGGCGCGGTCGACATGGTGGTGCTCTATTCGGAGCAGGCCAAGGCCGCCGGCATCAACATCAAGCCGGTTCGCGAGCCGTCCGACGGATACTGGTCGGACGTCTGGCTGAAGAAGCCGTTCGTCTTCGTGAAATGGGGTGCGCGTCCGACGCCGGACAACATGTTCACGCTGGCCTACAAGGACGACGCGGCCTGGAACGAGTCGCACTGGCAGAATGCCCGGTTCAACGAACTGCTGCTGCAGGCCAAGGCCGAACTCGACGAAACACGGCGTGCCGAGATGTATCACGAGATGTGCTCGCTCGCCCGCGACGACGGCGGGACGATCATCCCGATGTTCGTCAACTTCGTCTACGCGCGGCGCAAGAACGTCATGCATGGCGAAAGCGTCGCGGCGTCCTGGGAATGCGATGGCGCACGCGGCTGCAGCCGCTGGTGGTTCGCCTGACAACACCGACACGGACCCGGCCGCTTCGGCCGGGTCCGCATCACCTTTCTTCGCCGCTTCAGTCCCGGCCGCGTGAGGGCGCGGTCTCTGCGGAACCTGTGGCGAGCACATAAGAACAAGAGGGGGGAGACAGATGAAGGACATATTCACGCTCATCGTGAAGCGCCTGTTCTTCGGCCTTGTGACGCTCTTCGTCGTGTCGATCGTCATTTTCTTTGCCGTCGAATTGCTGCCGGGCGATCTCGCCCAGGCCGTGCTCGGACAGAGCGCCACGGAGGAAACCGTTGCGGCCCTGCGCCAGGAACTGGGGCTCGACCGTCCTGCCATCGTGCGGTATTTCGACTGGCTCGCCGGCGCCGTCACCGGCGATTTCGGCAATTCGCTGCTGTCTGGGGACCGGGTCAGCGAACGCATCGGACCGCGTTTCGAGAACACGCTCTTCCTTGCGGGCTACGCGGCCGTCGTCGCGGTGCCGCTCGCGATCGTGCTCGGCATTCTGGTGGCCCTTCTCCGCAACACGATTTTCGACCGTGTCGCCAACGTCGCGACGCTGACGTCGATTTCCTCGCCCGAGTTCTTCCTCGGCTACATCATGATCCTCTACCTCGCGATCCAGGCCGGCGCGTTTCCCGCCAATGCCGGTCTCCAGGGCGAACCGGGTTTCGAGGAACTCCTCTACCGGACCTTCCTGCCGGCGATGACCATGGTGCTGGTCGTTCTGGCGCACATGATGCGCATGACACGGGCCGCGATCATCAACCTGCTGGCCTCGCCCTATATCGAAATGGCGAACCTGAAGGGTGCGCCGCCATGGAAGGTGATCGTCAAGCATGCCCTTCCCAATGCCTGGGCGCCGATCATCAACGTCGTTGCCCTGAACCTCGCCTACCTGATCACCGGCGTGGTGCTGGTGGAAGTGGTGTTCGTCTATCCGGGTGTCGGCCAGTTGCTGGTCGACGCGGTCGCCAAGCGCGACTTCCCGGTCGTACAGGCGTGCTGCCTGATCTTCGCGGCGACGTTCATTCTGCTCAACCTTGCAGCTGATGTCGGGTCGATCCTGACCAACCCGCGCCTGCGGCATCCGAAGTGAGGGGCGAGATATGAGCTACTTTGTCATCGGCTATTACGCCCTCATCATCGGCGGGTCCTGCATCGCGGCCTACTTCAAGCAGAAGACGGTCTTCCTGCTTCTGTTCTCGATCACGCTCGCCTCGTTCATCATGGGCATCGTCGGCGGCCAGTCGGCGCTCTGGTTCGTCACGGGCACCGCCGCAATCCTCGCGTTCGCGGCCGGGGTGTCCTACGCCTGGCGGGAGTTCCTCGTGATCATCCTGCCGACGGGCCTGTCCAAGGAGGTCGCCACCGCGCCACTGACGGCCAGCTTCGGCATGTGGATCATCTTCGTCTACGCGATCATGGGCGTTTTCGCCCCCTGGATCGCACCCTTCGGCGAAACCGAGGTGATCGCGGAAAGCTTCGCGCCGGCGGACGAAAACATGCTGCTCGGCGCCGACCAGCTCGGCCGGGACATGTTCAGCAGGATCGTCTACGGCGCGCGCAACTCGGTTGGCCTGGCCCTGGTCGCAACATCGCTCGCGTTCATCATGGGGGCGACCGCCGGGCTCCTGGCGGCGATCAAGGGCGGCTGGTTCGACCAGTTCATGGGACGGTTCGCCGATGTCATCATGTCGGTTCCCTCCCTGATTTTCGCGCTTCTCATGCTCTCGATTTTCGGGACGGGGCTCGAGGTCATCGTCATCGTCGTGGCTGTGATCTATTCGCCGCGCGTCTACCGCCTGACCCGTGCGGTGGCGGGAAACGTGGTGGTGATGGACTACATCGAGGCCGCCAAGCTGCGGGGCGAGGGCACCGGATATCTGATCCGGCGGGAAATCCTGCCCAACTCGACCGCACCCCTCGTGGCCGAGTTCGGGCTGGAATTCTGCTTCGTGTTCCTGCTGATCGCCGGTCTTTCGTTCCTCGGCCTTGGAATCCAGCCGCCGACCGCGGACTGGGGGTCCATGGTGCGTGACAATGCGACCCTGATTTCGTTCGGTGATTACACGCCGCTCATTCCGGCCGCGGCCATCGCGCTGCTCACGGTCGCGGTGAATTTCGTTGTCGACTGGATGCTGTTCCGGTCCTCGGGTCTGAAGGAGGTCTGACATGATTTCGAACAGAAAACTCCTGCTTGAGATCGAGGATCTCAGGATCGAAGGGTATTCCGACGAGAAGTGGGTGGAGATCGTCCACGGCGTCGACCTGCGGCTCAACCGGGGCGAGGTGCTCGGCCTGATCGGTGAATCGGGCGCGGGCAAGTCGACCATCGGGCTGGCGGCCATGGGGTTCGCCCGCGACGGCTGCCGGATTTCCGGCGGTACGGTCGACTTCGACGGCATGGAATTGACGACGACGCCGCAGGCGGACCTCAGGCGCCTGCGGGGCTCCCGCATCGCCTACGTGGCGCAGTCCGCCGCTGCGTCGTTCAACCCGGCCCACAAGCTGATCGACCAGTATGCCGAGGCACCCCTGCACTACAAGCTCAAGAGCAAGCAGGAAGCCTACGAGGACGCCATGGAGCTTTACGAGCGCCTGCGTCTGCCGAACCCGAAGGAGATCGGTTTCCGGTATCCGCACCAGGTGTCGGGTGGGCAGTTGCAACGTGCGATGACGGCCATGGCGATGGCTTGCCGGCCGGACCTGATCATTTTCGACGAGCCGACGACGGCGCTCGACGTGACGACCCAGATCGAGGTTCTGGCGGCGATCCGTGACATCGTCGAGCAGTTCGACACAGCGGCCATCTACATCACCCATGACCTGGCGGTCGTCGCTCAGATGGCGGACAAGATCAAGGTGCTGCTCAAGGGCAACGAGGTCGAGGAGGCGGATACCGTCACCATGCTCGACCAGCCCAAGGAGGACTACACCAAGAGCCTTTGGGCGGTGCGCAGTTTCAAGCGTGAGCAGAAGTCCAGACCGACGGGCACGCAGCCGGTGATCTCTGTGAAGAACATCGATGCCGCCTACGGGGACACGAAGGTTCTCGAGGACGTCTCCTTCGACGTCTACCCGGGGATGACAGTGGCCGTGGTGGGCGAGTCGGGCAGCGGCAAGTCGACGACGGCACGGTGCATCACGGGTCTGCTGCCGCCGACCAAGGGCGAGATCTTCTTCAACGGCAACGCGCTACCGCCGAGCTATCTGAACCGCGACAAGGATCAGCTGCGCATGGCGCAGATGATCTACCAGATGGCGGATACCGCACTGAACCCCAAGATCCAGATCAGCGAGATCATCGGGAGGCCGGCGCAGTTCTACCGGGGCCTGAGGGGAACGGCGCTCAAGAGCCGCGTCGACGAACTCCTCGACCTGATCGAACTCGAACCGTCGAAGTTCTACAACAGGTATCCGCCCGAGCTTTCCGGCGGTCAGAAGCAGCGGATCGGGATCGCGCGCGCACTCGCCGCCGAACCGTCCTTCATCATCTGCGACGAGGTGACGAGCGCACTCGACCAGCTGGTGGCGGAAGGCATCCTGAAGCTGCTCGACCGGCTGCAGAAGGAACTCGACCTGGCCTATATGTTCATCACCCATGACCTGGCGACGGTGCGTTCGATCGCCGACGAGGTGGTGGTGATGCAGAAGGGGCGCGTGGTGGAGCAGGGGCCGAAGACGGAGATGTTCAAGCCGCCGCATCACCCCTACACGGACCTGCTGCTGAGTTCCGTTCCGGAGATGGATCCGAACTGGCTGACGGAGCTTCTGAAGCAGCGTGGTGTCGACAATATCGGTGAGGCGGCCGAGGTCTGAGGCCGGTCGGGGAGGGGGCCTTCCCGTCGTCACCGTCCGCCGGGTTCGGCCGGTTATCGCGGGCGTCCGGTCAAAGCGCTTCCATGTAAGCAAGATGCGCGCTAGCTGGCGATGCGCGTGTGGCCCGACATCGAGCCGATGCAGCCGATATTGTACTTCTCGACCATCCATTCGGTCATGTCGGAAAAGCTCAAGGGGTTGGTGACGAAGTAGCCCTGGATGGAGCAATCCCCGATCCTCTTGAGGGCGGAAAGCTGCTGCGCGGTCTCGATGCCTTCGGCGACGACCCGCAGACGAAGCATCTGGCCCATGGTGACCAGGGAAGAAACGATGCTCTGGTACTTGGCGCTGTCCAGAAGGCGGGCGATGAAGGACTTGTCGATCTTGAGGCCCGTTATCGGCATGGTCGACAGGTGAAGCAGCGTGGCGTACCCGGTGCCGAAATCGTCCAGTTCCACATGTACGCCCCGTTCTCTCAGACGGGTCAGGACGCCCGATACGTTGCGGTCCGGGTCATCGAGAACGAAGGACTCGAGAAACTCCACGGCGAGATGCTCGGGACCGATTCCATGGCGTTCCTGGGCCTTGAAAAAGTCGTCCAGGATCTCGCCGCGGGCGAGGTGTTCGGGTGACAGGTTGACCGCCAGCCGTCCGAACTCGAGGCCCATGTCCCTCCAGACGCGCGCGGCCGCGAACCCCTGTTCGAATACCTCGCGCCCGAGCGAGGATGCGAGTCCGCAGTCTTCGACGACCGACATGAACGTGCCGGGGCTGATGAGGCCGTGGCGGGAGTGGTTCCACCTGAGCAGGGCTTCCACGCCGGTAATCGCCGCCGTGCGGGCATCCAGCTGCGGCTGATAGTAGAGCTCCATCTCGCCGGACTCGATGGCGAGGCGGATCTCCTGTTCGAGCCGGGCTTCGGAGTCGATCTTGTCCTTCATTTCGGCGTTGAAGAACTGGTAGCCGTCCCGACCCAGCTCCTTCGTGCGGTATAGCGCCAGATCGGCGAAGATCATGAGCGACTCAAGATCGGTGGCGTCTTCCGGGTACTTGGCGACACCGAGACTCACGGTCGGACGCAGCATCGTGTCTTCTATTTTCAGTGGCACCGAGACGAGATCGGTCAGTTCCTGGCACAGCGCATCGAGATCGACGCTCCCGTCGAGCGTGACCAGGGCGATGAACTCGTCCCCGCCCCATCGGTAAGGGTGGAAACATTCGAGATCGTCGGCGAGAAGCTTCAGTCTCTTGCCGAGAGTCTGCAGAAGCCGGTCTCCGGCGGCGTGGCCGAGGGTGTCGTTGACGCGCTTGAAATTGTCGAGGTCGATCTGGATCATCGCGAAGGGCGACTTGCGCCGCGTGGCCGCGAAGCGGCGTCCCAGATCGTTCTGGCAACTTGCCCGGTTTGGAAGGCCGGTCAGGCCGTCGTAATATGCCATCTGTTCGAGGCGCCGTTTGGTCTGCTGCAGTTCCTTCACGCGGTGGCGATGAGCGGTCACGTCGACGATTGTGGTGATGATGTCGCCATTGTCCATGCGGTGTTCGTTGGCGACGACCTGGCGGCCGTCGTGAAGGAGGATCTCGGTCTCGGTTTCGTCGAGGCTGGCGCGCCTTCCCTTCATGATTTCGCCGATCCATTCCTCACGGTCCGCATCCCCGGTCACCCAGATCCCGGCGTCGAAGCCGGTCCTCAGGAAATCCTCGAAGTGGAGGCCGGGGACGATGAGGTCGCGAATCGGCTCGTGAAACGCGAGGTAGGCTTCGTTCGCGAGGACCATGCGATCGTCCTGTCCCCAGATGACCAGTCCGTTGCGCATGGAATTGACCGACGTGATCAGCCTCTGGTGGGTCCGCTCCTGGCTGTCGCGGGACTGGCGAAGTTCCTTCGCCGTCGCGATCGCCTCGCTCGACTTGGCCTCGAGCGCACGAACCATGTCCTCGAGATCGGATATGTCCACGTAGGACGAAACGAACCCGCCCTCGGGAAGCGGCCAGACCCTGATCTGGAGCGTGGTGCCGTCGGGCCGGCAGCGCTTGAACGCGTGCTTCGCGAACCTGTGCTCCAGGGTCTGCGAAAGAGCGGCAAGCCGGTCCGGATCGTCGTCGAGATACTCGCCTCTTTCGGTATTGAAGCGGATCAGGTCCTCGAAGCCGGACCCGATCGGGAAGATGTCTTCGGGAACGTCCATCAACCGGTAGAAGCTCGGATTCGCCGCCTGGAGCTTCAGGTCCTGCGAGTAGACGCTGATGCCCCCGGGGAAGTTCTGGAAGATGGAGGTAAGCAGATCGTTGTTGTGCTGCAGGGTCTGCTCGGTTTCCTTCCGGGCCGTGATGTCGGTGCGTATCGAGACATATTTTCTTATCTTGCCATCCGCATCCCGGTAGGGCGTGATCGTCGTGTCGACCCAGTAGAAGCTGCCGTCTTTTGCACGGTTGCATATCTCTCCGCGCCAGGAATCGCCCTGTGCGACGGTGCGGTACATGTCCCGGAAGAACGTTTTCGGATGATGACCGGAATTGAGGATCCGGTGATTGTTGCCTATGAGTTCGTCGCGCTCGTATCCCGAGATTTCACAGAACTTGTCGTTCACGTAGATGATGGTGCCGCTGACATCGGTCGCCGCCACGATCGCGTGACTGTCCAGCGCGTTCTCGTGGGCTGCCAGTTCCACGAGGGCGGATTCCGCCGCCGTGGTCGTCGCAGTCAGGCGCTCCTCCAGTTTCATGCGGAGGATCAGCGACGCCAGGACGTCGGCTATGGAGCGCAAGAGTTCCGCTTCGATCCTGTCGAAGGTGTGACCGGGGCCGGCGAACACGACCAGCGCGCCGAGAATGTCTTCCTGATCGTCGAGAATGGCGGCGACGTAGTAAGGCGCGAAGCGCGCATGTTCGTCGTCCGGTTCTTCCGGTCCCGAAAACCTGACTTCGCGGGATCCCGGAATGAAACCGCCCCCGGCATTCAGGAGATGTTGGGAAAAGTCCTCGCCGAGATTGCGGGAGGCGATCAGCGCAGGGGAGGCGCGGGGTGTATCCTGGAGGAGAATTCCACCGGAATCGGCGGCATTCAGCCAGGGAAGCGAGAGGGTCGCGGACAGGGCTTCATCGAGCAGGACCGACAGGGGTCTGTCGCGCAACAATAAACGCAGGATGTCGTTGAGAACCTGCCGGTTCGCCATCGAAAAATTCGGCTTTTGACCGTGTTCGCTCATGTTCTTTTTTGTCGGCGTGAAGTATTGCTTGCTGTTCTTCGAATGCTTTCACTTGATTTCGACGAACCAAAACAAACAAGACGACATCAAATCTTTCTTTGAGTTTCCCAGCCCTTGATCTGCAGAGAGACTGGCTCTCCATAAATCCCCAAGGGTCGAAAGTAGGAGAACAAAGAAAAGAAACCATTAAAACATCGCAATTATTGCGCGGCGCGACGATTTTAAGAGTTTCTTAAGTGCAAACGGCCGGATTTTCCGCGCTGTCCGGAAGTGCTCAGTCTCCCCTGATGAACATGTCGATTTCCCACCGGCCATCGCGTTTCCTGAAGATGGCACGGAAGTCCACGGCGCTTCGCAGGTCCTGTCTGGCGACAAAACCGGTGCCGCCGCCCGGCAGTTTGACGTTGAGAAACGGCGTGCCTTCTCCACCGTCGACGGTTTCGAGAATGTCGTGGTCGAGCGTGGAGACCACATTGCCGAACCGGCTCGGACGGTCTCGTACCGGGATGCCGTCACCCATCGCGAAAAAGGTCCGGAAAGGGTCGCTCGTGTCATCCAGCTTGACCGTCCAGGTGTAGGGCGCTTCGAACGTGCCGGGCGCTGTGAACCGGCCACCCAGCCGCAGGACCTCCTCGAGACCGTCCCAGTAGCTTTCGCGACGTTCGGCCGCTTCGTGTTTGAACTCGTCGGCGAGATCCTTCTCCGAAAGTGTGAGGAAGCCGCGAAAGTCGTCTCTGCCGGCGTGGCCCCCGAAACTCAGCATGACGTCTTTGGCCGCGGCGGCGGCAACGCCGTTCACATCGCGCCGGACGATGGCATCGAGGAGTTCTGTCCGGAACTTCGCGAAGGCGGGGTCACTGGCGCCTTCGTCGACGGGGTAGGCCTTGCCCTGGGCCGCGACGCCGGCGGCAGCGCTCAGCAGCAGGAGCAACGCGGCTGCCGGGACGGCAAGGGCGCGAAGCCGCGAATGCGGGTTTGTCATGATCCTGTCCTTTCACTTGTCGGTTCATTGCGTATGTCGCCACGGCGGGCGGTCCGGTTCACCGCCGCCGCAGCGGGCCGCCGTCGTCACCACTACTATCCATTCGCATTTGAACGTCCTGCTCTCCTTTGGCGTCCAATGACCACGCTTGCAAGGAGACAGCACGATGAAACATGCAAGACATATCCTGTTCCTGACAACGATGGCGCTCGCGTCGGGCTGCTTTACGGCGGTGCTTGCCCAGGAGGCGGAAACGGATGCGGACTTCTCGAAGTACTGCCGCGAGACCTTCCCGGGCAGTGCACCCGTCATGCGTGCCGTGGGCGGGCAGATGACGCATTACTGCAATCGCGGAGGCACGCTCCAGGGCATCGACCTGGCGCAGGCCTGCCTGGCCACGACGGGAAGCCTTTCCTACAGGCTGATCGGCGCCCGTGTGATCTGTCGCGCCGGGACCGCGGTCGCCGCCACTAAGCAGGACCGACCGCTTCAGGCCGGGGACTTCGTCCGGTACTGCAGAGAAACCTTCGCGAACTCGACCTACCAGAATGTTCCGGGTGCCAACGGAAACCGGCCTCACTGTCGGCGGCCCGGTGCAGCAGGCGGGGTCACGTTGCAGCCCGTCGATCTGCAGCGGGCCTGCGACATGCTTCGGGGCGGCGGTACATACCGACTGGTGACCGGACAGGTGCACTGCGGCGTTCCGGCGGGCGCCACGTCGGCCAACGGACCCGTGTCGACCGGCAACGATGCCCAAACGCCCGCAAAAGAGAGCAATGACAGCGATCCCGCCGCGGACGATTCATCCGACGGTGGGACCGAGGTCGGCACCAAGCGCCCCGATGCCCCAGCGGCCGGTCTTGCGGGCGACTGGCGCGTTCGCGTCGGCACGCTCAGAGGCGCGACCATCCAAGTCGAAGTGGACGCGAACCGGGTCGTGGGCAGGATTTCGAAAGTCCCGGCGTCCCTGGACTCCTATTTCAGAACCTGGACCGCCCTGGAGATTGGCGACGTGGTTTTTGTCGGCCGGCAGGCGAATGGCCGGCTGACGGGCCGGTCGATTCTCGGGATCACGGGCCTGCGGACCCCTTCTCCGGACCCGATTGCATGTGGCGCCGCGATCGCCAGCTATCGTGCCGACCGTAACAAGTGGCCGCGTCTCGAGGCCGTGGCCGGCCCTGACACGGTCGACGGACGGCATGGCGGCGTGAACCTCTACTATCGCGGCGGCCGGTGCGAGCCTCATGGCTTCATCGATCATCCGCCCCTGGTCAAGGACGGCTGGGTCGGCTTCGTGCTCGAGCGTGTCCGCTAGGTCCGTTGTGCTCCTACCGGTCGGTCATCCGGATCTGGTCGGCAGGGGAGGATGTCTCGCGCTGGGTGCGGGACTGGTCGATGAGCCAGTCATGGAGTTTCCGCGCCGCCGGCCGCAGGGGCCTGGAGTCCGGATGCGTCAGGTAGAACGCGAAGTCGGAACGCACCGCCGCCCTCACGGGTCGCACGAGTTCTCCCTGTGCGATGAGGTCCTCGGCGAGGCGCCCGCCACACAGGGCGACCCCTTCGCCCGCCACCGCGGCATGTATGAGGATGGTGTAATTGTCGAACGACAGGCGGCGTCCCGCGATCGGTCCGTGGAAGTCGAACTCCCTGAACCAGGTTTCCCACGTCACCCAGTTGCGGTCGAACTGGTCGAGATGAAGAAGCGTGGCGTTGGCCAGGTCGGCAAAGCTCTCGAGCGGGCCGTGACGGTCGAGATAGGCCGGTGCGCAGACCGGGAAAATGTCGTTGTCGAAGAGATGGCGGGATACAGTGCCCGGCCAGTTTCCCCGGCCATAGCGAACGGCCAGATCGACATCCGTCGCGCCCGGCGAACGGATGTTGGCGGAGGCGACCAGGCGGACGTCGATATCCGAAAACTCCGCCCGGTACTGGGCGATCCGCGACATCAGCCAGTAGGAGGCGAAGGTGACGCTCGAGGCGATCGTGACGTCGGAGGAGTGCCTGGCGGCGCGGATTTCCCCGACCGCCCCGGCGATGTGCACAAGGCCCACGGACACCGCCTTGCTGAAATGGTCGCCGGCGGCCGTCAGCGATATCGCGCGGTGATGGCGCACGAAGAGGTCTTCGCCCAGATAGTCCTCGAGAACCTGTATCTGGCGGCTTACGGCGGCCTGGCTCACCTGAAGTTCCTTGGCCGCGAGGGTGAAGCTGAGATGGCGCGCAGCGGCTTCGAAGACCACGAGGCTGTTTGCCGGCGGGAGCTGATCTCGTAACCTTCGCATAACTAAAACGCATCCATATTTGATATTTTTGTCAGTTTACATAGGCCTTCTGAATCTTCCTAATAATAAAACCTGTCGCAAGGCGAGCTTGCTCCGGTTTCCGCCGGGGCGCGATGAAGGAGGGTTTCAATGAAGATCTGCATCTACGGCGCCGGCGCCATCGGCGGTTTCCTCGCAACCGCACTCGGAACGGTCGAAGGCGTGGAACTCTCGGTGATCGCCCGCGGCGCGCATCTCGAGGCCATCCGCGACAAGGGGCTGACCCTGGAGCGGGATGGCGAGCGGCGTAACGTGAGGGTCGTCGCCACGGACGATCCGGCCTCTCTCGGACCGCAGGACTACGTGATTGTCGGCCTCAAATCGCACCAGGCGTGGGAGGCCGCCGACAAGATGCGCCCGTTGCTCGGCCCGGATACCGCGGTCGTCACCTGCCAGAATGGCGTACCGTGGTGGTACTTTCACATGCTCGAGGGCCCCTATGGCGGTCTGCGGCTCGAATCCGTCGACCCCGGTGGCCGTCAGTGGTCGCTGATCGGGCCGGAACGGGCCATCGGCTGTGTGGTCTATCCGGCCACCGAGATTACCGAGCCGGGGCTGATCAGGCATGTCTACGGCGACAAGTTCGCGCTCGGCGAGCCCGATGGCACGGCGTCGCAAAGGTGCCGGCGCCTCGCCGCGGCCATCGAAGCCGGGGGTCTCAAGGCACCGGTGCTCGATGACATCCGCAGCGAAATCTGGCTCAAGCTCTGGGGCAATCTCTGTTTCAACCCGATCTCCGCGTTGACCCGGGCCACCCTGGACGTCGTCGCGACAGACGAAGCCACCCGCCCGATCGCCGCCAGGATGATGCAGGAGGCCGAAGTGGTCGCCACGCGGCTGGGCGCGACGTTCCGGGTGGACCTCGAGCGGCGCATAAACGGTGCGGCCCGGGTGGGCGCGCATCGGACGTCCATGCTTCAGGATCTTGAAAAAGGCCGTGCGATGGAAATCGACGCCCTTGTCACCGCCGTCAGGGAAATGGGACGGATCGTGGACGCCCCCACGCCCACGCTCGACATCGTCCATGGTCTCGTCTGCCAGCTAGGTGCCACGTCCGGGCTCTACCACCCGCGCAAGGACCTGGTGCAGGCCGCTTAGGGAGACTGCGCGAACAGCATTCCTCCCGAAACGGGCGGGTGCCGGCCTTCCCGTGTGCCGGCGCCCGTCCGGATTCGTCGAGCCGGCTGAGCACCGTTCAGGGCCTGGCCAGGAGACCGCCGTCGACGACGAGTTCCGTGCCGGTGATGAAGGATGCCTTCTCCGACAACAGAAACAGGCAGGCGTTGGACAGGTCCTCCGGCGTTCCCACGCGGCCCAGCGGGATGGCCCGGGACAGTTCGTTCACGGCATCGGGAGCGGCGTCCCACCTGGCCTGCATGGGAGATCTCACAGGTCCGGGAAGGACTGTGTTGGACCGGATTCCGTCGGGTGCCAGCTGAATGGCCAGGGACCTGGACAAGGCGATGACTCCGGCCTTCGACGCCTGGTAGGCGTCCTGGGGTGCGCTGTCGCCGCGGACGCACTGGATCGTGGAGAAATGCACCATCGCGCCGTGCCCGGCCTGTTTCATGTGAGGCACCACGTGGCGCGCCGTGTGGACCATCGACTTCAAATTGATGCGCAGAACCTCGTCCCAGACATCAAGGTCCATATCGAGCGCGGAACGGTCGCGGTCGAACCACAGCACGCCCGCGACGTTCGCCAGCAGGTCGAGACCGCCGAACTGGTCCGCCGCGGCGGCGACCGCGTCGCGGACGAAGGTTTCGTCGGACAGGTCGCCTCTGAAATAGCGGGAACGGCCGGGACCTTCGGGCATCCGGTCGGGTGCGGGCTTCAGGTCGAGCATCGCCACGTTGGCGCCTTCTGACACGAGGTCGCAGGCGATCCGGTATCCCATGCCGCCGCCGGCGCCTGTCACGAGAGCGTTTCTGTTCTCAAAATTCATGTGTAGCGTTCCATGTCGTCTGTGTACCGGTGACAGAATGTCGGTACGATGGCCGACTAATCAATCGGGACCTTGCGCCTGCATATCGCCGGGCGTTCGCCAGGAGAGATACTTCCATGACCAATCAACCGCTCGGCGGCAACGAAATGCCGCGTTTTGCCGGACCGGGAACGATGATGAGGCTGCCCGCGGCGGACAGCGCAGCGGGGCTGGATGTCTGTTTCGTGGGCATTCCGATGGATATCGGCGCAAGCTGGCGTTCGGGTACGCGCTTCGGTCCCAAGCAGATTCGCGCGGAGAGCAACATGCTGCGGCCCTACAACATGTGGACGGGGGCGGCACCTTTCGACGGGCTCAAGGTCGCCGATATCGGCGACGTTCCGATCAACACGTTCGACCTCAAGGACAGCGTGCGCCGGATCACCGAGTTCTACGACGCGTTGCTGACCCATGACGTCATTCCCCTGACGCTCGGCGGCGACCACACGCTGACATTGCCGGTGCTCAGGTCGATCGCCAGAAAGCACGGGCCGGTGGGGCTCATCCATATCGATGCCCACGCGGATATCAACGAGCACATGTTCGGCGAGAAGATCGCGCATGGCACGCCTTTCAGGCGGGCCTACGAGGAAAAGCTGATCGATCCGAAGCGGACATACCAGATCGGTCTGCGGGGCACCGGGTACACGGCGGAAGACTTCGACGAGGCACGGGACTGGGGGTTCACGGTGATCCAGGCCGAAGAGCTCTGGTACAAGTCGACCGCCCCCCTGATCGAACGGATCTGGGGCGAACTGGGCGACGGGCCGGTCTACCTCACCTATGACATCGACAGCCTGGACCCTGCCTACGCGCCCGGCACGGGGACACCGGAGATCGGCGGACTGACGCCGCCCCAGGCGATGGAACTGGTGCGCGGTTGCCGCGGTCTCAATCTCGTCGGCTGCGACCTGGTCGAGGTTTCTCCGCCCTATGACCCGTCCGGCAACACGGCCCTTGTCGGTGCCAACCTTCTCTACGAAATGCTCTGCGTCCTGCCGGGCGTGCCGTATCGCGCGCCGTCGCGCTAGCGCAACGCTTCGCCGGGTCCCGGAGACGACCGCCGCGCAGCACAACGTCCGCGCGATTCCTCGCGCGTGTTCAACTCGTTGTGTTCATCTTGACATGGACGGTCCGTGGAACCAGATACCCCATCAAGAGTTGACAGGGATGAACTGTTCGTTTTCGGACAAGGAGTCTTGCACATGAAAGACCAAGAAACCTCACGCCCCGCGTATCTTTCGGGCATCGCAGCCGGGCTTGCCGCGGTTACGGCAAGCGTTGTCGGCCTCGTCGTCGTCATCGCCTACCAGAGCATGTCGGCAGGCGTCGTGGTCTGATCGTCGAACTGTGACGACCGTTATCTGAAACAGCATTGTCAGCCGGCAAAAGTGCCGCAACTCCCGCAAGCGGGCCGCACGGGAGAACGTTCCAACTTTGCCCGCTCGTCAGTTCTCACGCCCGACACGGGAACGTTTGTTGATTTGAAGGAACAGGAAACATGAAGAAATTTCTCGCAGTGCTGCTCTTGAGTTCGGCTCCGACGATGGCCGTCGCGCTGGAATCGGCAGGGCGTACGAGCGACACGTTCGACCGCAACGAGGCGGCGCGGGTCTTCGTCGAGTGCGTGTCGGATTCCCTGGAAACGCAAGCCTATCAAAACGTCGCCGACGGCAGGAACGAACTTGTCGCTCGCGTGTTTCTTACGTGTAAGAAGGCGCATGGCGACATGGTCGCGCTGACTGAGGGAATGACAACCGATGAAGCGGGACGTTACTTGGCGGCTGCAACGGGACGTGCTTTCGACGCCATCGACGACTGGCGTGAGAAAAGGGGCATGCTCTGAGCCTGCCCCGCCGGGGTGCTATGTTGCGAACGGTTCAATCGGGCCTTGCCGTGAACAAACGGCAAGGCGCCGCTCCATGGAGATGCGGCCGTCATGAAAGTCTCGGCGGTCATCAACGCAGAAGCCGGTACGATGCGCAGTCTGTCGCGAGGCGACGTGCGTGCGCTTCTCGACACCGGGTTCACCTCGAGCCAGCATGAGCTGGTCTCGACGGCTTTCGCGTCACCCGACGAACTCGATGATGCCTTGAAGGACGCCTTAGAGACGGCCGACGGGGTGCTCGTGGGTGGCGGCGACGGAACGATCTCGAACGCCGCAGCCACGGTCCGCAAGGCCGGCAAGACGCTCGGTATACTTCCCCTCGGAACATTCAATCTCTTTGCCCGGTCTTTCGGGATCCCTCTCGAACTCGAACACGCTATAGGTGCGATTGCCCGGTCGACGCCCGGGCAGGTCGACGTCGGAGACCTCAACAGCCGGCTCTTTCTCCATCACGTTACATTCGGACTGCATCCCGATCTGGTGCGTCTCCGCAACGAAAGTGCGGACTCCGCCACGCGCGCGGAAAAAATGCTGGCCTCCGCGGGCGCCTGGTGGGAGGCGGTGAGGGCGCCTGCGATGGTGTCGGCATCGATCACCACCGACCAGGGATGCAAACGCGTCCGCAGTCCGCTCGTGGTCGTGGCAAACAACCGCTTTTCCGAGCAGATCGGCGTGCCCGCCCCCGAGAATCCGTCGGAGGGCAAGCTCGCCATCTATACCTGCCAGGCGGAAACCACCGCGGAGCTCATCGAATTTTCGGTGTCGGCGGCCCTCGGGAACTGGTCCAGCGGGCCACGGCTTGACGTCGACATGGGGGAACGGGTGTCAATCACCGCGGAAGAAGGCGGCGCCGAGGTTTCCATAGACGGTGAACTCGAACGCTTCGAGAACCCCTTCGACTTCATGAGCATTCACAAAGGCCTGAATGTCCTGATCCCGGCGCGTCCAGCCTGATTTTTTCCGGGCGCCGGAGGTCAGCGCTGAACGAGGACGGCGCACCGCGCGTGACGCACGACCTTTGTCGCCGTCGAACCGAGCAGATAGTCCGAGAGTCCGGGCTGGTGTGACGCGATCATGATCAGGTCGACGTTCTCTTCCGCGGCGGTTTCCAGAATCTTGCGCGAGGGGCTTCCCACGGTGACGATCACCTTGGTGGAGTCGGGGAGCTTGTTCTGCGCCACGAGGGCCTGCAGTTGCGATTTGGCCCGGTCTTTCATCTTGCCGCGCAGACCCTGGGGCAGTTCGGCTTCGATGTAGTCGGGTATGTCGTGGATGACATTCACCATGACGATGTCCGCGCCGTTGCGGTCGGCAAGTTCTCGCCCGGTCTCGATCAGTTGACTGCCTTCCTCGACATGGGCCAGATCAATGGGCAGAAGGATTTTCTTGAACATGACAACTTCCTTTCCACTCTTGGGATTGTCATAGTTGTGCACATGGTCACCCACGTAACCTTGACGTGGATCAAGATGCCGAAACATACACGAAAAAGCACTTGCAGGCCCATCTGAGCGGGTGAACCCCGGGCCCCAGCGGGCTGGCGGGTCTTCAGGCCGAACTCGAGGAGGGAAGAATGGACATGCCCGTCGAGGCCGTCATCAAACCCGAAGTCGCCGGATTTCACGATCCCCGGACCGGGACGATCAGCTACGTCGTGCGCGATCCCTCATCGAAAAGCTGCGCGATCGTCGACGCCGTCATGGACATCGACTACGCCGCCGGCCGCATCTCGTACGACTCGGCGGATCGCCTGATCGCGCATGTGGAAACCCACGGCCTCGAAGTCGAATGGCTGATCGAGACCCATGCCCATGCGGATCACCTCTCGGGCGCCCCTTATGTCCAGGACCGCCTGGGCGGAAAGATCGGCATCGGCGAGGACATCGTGATCGTGCAGGACGTGTTCGGCAAGGTGTTCAACGAGGGGACCGAGTTCCAGCGTGACGGCAGCCAGTTCGACCGCCTGTTCGCGGACGGCGACACGTACCGAATCGGCACGATGGACGTGAGGGTGATGCATACCCCCGGCCACACGCCGGCCTGCATGACGCACGTGATGGGGGACGCGGCCTTTGTCGGCGACACGCTGTTCATGCCGGATGGCGGGACCGCGCGGGCCGACTTTCCCGGAGGAGACGCGCGCACGCTCTACAGGTCCATCCGCCGGGTCCTCGACAGCCTGCCGCCGGAGACGAGGCTCTTCATGTGCCATGACTACGGCCCCAATGGACGTGAGATCCGATGGGAAACGACGGTGGGTGCGGAACGCGCGGAAAACATCCATGTGCGCGACGGCGTCACCGAGGATGAGTTCGTGGCGACACGAGAAGCGCGCGACAAGACCCTTTCCATGCCGTCGCTGATCATTCCGTCGCTGCAGGTCAACATCCGCGCAGGGCATCTGCCGCAACCGGACAGGGCCGGGAAGCGTTTTCTCAGGGTGCCCCTCGATACGATCTAGACAGCCTGGCGGACCGACCGGGTCAGGCCGGTTCGACGAGGCCCGGCGTCAGCATTTCCTGGTGCGGTGCGTTCTGGAGAAGCCAGGCCCGGAAAGCCGACTCCTTGCGCCTGGACATCCGGTCCGTCGGACAAGCGATGGAATAGATCTCCCGGGGCGGGGTCCTGATTTCGCAGACCTTCAGAAGGGCACCTGCGGCGATTTCGTCGGTGACGAGGGTTTCGTAGGCGAGGGCGATGCCGTGCCCGAGTTCGGCTGCCCGCAGGCTGAGGTCACAGTGCTCGAAGACCGGACCGCCGAGCCTGTCGGGGCAGTCGACACCCGCACTGCGAAACCAGTCGCGCCAGCCGTCGCCGACCTCGTCCCGCAGAAGGGGATACTGCAGGATGTCGGCGGGTTTGAGCGGCAGCGCGGTCTTCGCGACCAGCCGCGGGCTGCATACAGGAATGCGGCCTGTCGACATGAACGGCTCGACGTTCAGGCCTTCCGCGGTCGCCTGTCCGTACTGGATGACGATATCGACGTCGCTCGTCCGGAAGTCCGGAAGCTCGATCCCTGTGGTGACCTTCATCTCGATGTCGGGATGCAGTTCGCCGAAGGACTGCACGTTTCGAAGCAGCCAGCGGGTGGCGAAGGCGGGCGTGGCGCGGACATGGAGTTTTCGGGGACCGAGCGGGCGTCCGGTACACCGTCTCGTGGCATCGTTGATCCGGTCGAGCGCCGGGGAGATGTCGCGGCAATACCGGATTCCGGTTTCGGTGAGGGCGACGCCGTTCGCCT
This sequence comes from Hyphomicrobiales bacterium, assembly GCA_965227875.1. Lineage (GTDB taxonomy): Bacteria > Pseudomonadota > Alphaproteobacteria > Rhizobiales > JAJFHC01. Next base: position 538,595 of record OZ245783.1, on the reverse strand, counting down.
CGCGGCGGAACAGCGGCCGGCCGAGAAACTCCTCGAGGGCGCGGATCTGGTGACTGATCGCCGACTGGGACACGCTCAGTTCCTCCGCGGCACGCTTGAAGCTGAGGTGCCGGGCGGCCGCCTCGAAGGCGCGGACGGCGGAAAATGGCGGAAGAACACGTTTCATGCGAGTTGAAGCCCGTTCAGGTGGCCATGAAATACCATCAATTGTCGGTACTTGGAGGCCGATCATACACTCGGTCGCGTCATTCCCCAACAAGGACAGGACCGATGAACAGAAAGACTGAAAACAGAAAAGGCCCCGATGTTCGGATAGCGGTGGCGCTCTCCGCGGTGATGGGCCTGGCAGTCGGCAGTTTCGCAACCCACAGCCTGGCAACCACGAGCGTGCCGACCGAGCACAAGGGGCTCGCGGTCAAGACGGCGGGAGTCATCTCAAGCAAATCCATGTCCAAGCAGGTCGGCCTGGAAGGCTACAAGCTGCAGCTTCGCGAAATCACGATCGCGCCGGGCGGCCAGATCGCGAAACACGACCACAGCACCCGCCCCGGGCTCGTGAAGGTGATCAGCGGCACCTGGACGGAAGGCCGGCCGGACGGCGAGGAAGAGTTCGCCGCATCCGCGGAAAAAGGCATTCTCGAGCACGAGGATACCGTGCACTGGTTTTTCAACCGGGGCAGCGAACCCGCCACCGCGATCGTCTGCGATATCGTTCCGGACAAGTAGGGGAGGCCGGCGAAGACCGGATGCCGAAACCGCCACCCTGTCGCGACAGGTTCTACATTCCGTCGAGCGTGTTGCGCAGGGACTGGCGGTCGATCTTGTCGGTGCCGGTCTTCGGCAGAGCATCGAGAAAGATCACGCGGCGCGGATATTTGTGGGGCAACAATGCCTGTTTGGCATAGTTCTTGAGCGTTTCGGCGAAGCCGTCGTCGGGTGTGCTGCCGTCGGCCGGCACGACCCAGGCAACGAGCGTGAGGCGTTTGTCCGCCAGTTCGATAGCCTGGACACAGCACTCGTGGACGCCGTCGTGCTCGTTGAGTGCCAGTTCGATTTCGAGCGGGTAGACCCATTGACCGGATACCTTGACGAGGTCGTCAGCGCGGCCCCGGAAATAGAAAAAGCCGTTCTCGTCCTCGACGAAGCGGTCGCCGGTGTAGATCCAGCCGTCACGCATGGTCTCTCCGGTCTTGTCGGGCCGGTTCCAGTACATGTGCGCGCCCGAGAGGCCCAGGACCGACATCACGCCTTCCTCTCCCTGTTTCACTTCATTGCCGTCCGGGCCGTCGAGCCTGACGGCGTATCCGGGAACGACCCGGCCGGCCGATCCGGTCCGGCGGTCGTCGGGTTCGTTCGACAGGTAGATGTGGAGCATCTCGGTCGAGCCCAGGCCTTCGACGATATCGAGACCGAAACGCTCCTTCCAGGCCCCGGCAATGTCGGCGGAGAGGACTTCGGCGGCGGACAGGCACAGGCGCACGGAACCCAGGTCCGCGCTGTCCGCGGCTGGATGCCGGGCAAGGGCGGTGTAGAGCGTGGGCAGGCCGAACAACACGGTCGGACGGTGCCGCGCGATCTGCCAATAGACGGATGCGGGGTCCGGGCGTCCGCTCATCAGGACCGTGGAGGCGCCGCGGGAAAAGGGGAAGGTGACAGAATTGCCGAAGCCATAGGCGAAAAAGATCTTCGGCACGGAAAAACAGATGTCGTCCGGGGCGAGCTTCAGGACGGAGCGTTCGTAGGTGGCGGCGGTATAGGGGGCGTCCTCGTGCCGGTGGACGACACCCTTGGGGTTTCCGGTAGAGCCGGAGGAATACATCCAGAACGCCATGTCCGTCCGGTGCGTCGGGTGCTCGGGCAGGGTGTCGGAGGCGTTCGCCCAGGGCGCGTGTTCGCCGGCGACCAGGACGTTGCGGCAGGAAGTGCCGGCGACGAGATCACCGGCGAAGACGTCGCGATATTCTGCGGAACAGATGATTGCACCTGCGCCGCTGTCCTCGAGAAAGAAGCGGATCAGGTCGGGCGGGGAGAGCGTGTTGATGAGAAGCGGCACGAGCCCTGCGCGCATGGCCCCCATGATTGCGGCGACGTAGTCCGGCTCGTCGTTCATGAACAGCAGCACGCGTTCGCCGGGCGTGGCGCCCCCGGAGAGCAGGCAGTTGCCGATGCGCGCGGCGCGCCGTGCGAGTTCCCCGTAGGTGACGGTGCCGCCGTCGCAGTGGATGGCGGCACGATCTGCGTTCCCGGGCAGGTTGTCCCAGAGCAGCCGTGAGGCGTTGTAGGTCTCTGCGAGGGTGAACCCCACGTCGTCCGCGAGCGAGTCTGTCGTGGGAGTACCTGTCATTGCGCGATGTCCAGTTCGATGCCGTTTCTGTCGAGCATTGCGCTGAACCCGGGCGCCATGCGCCGGAGACGGTCCGCACTCAGCCGCCCGCCGCGGCGGATGTAGCTCAACGCGAAATCCAGGGGCTCGAGCCGCATGTGGTCGTCGAAATGCTCGTACCAGTCCGCGGACCTGCGCGCCGCCGCCGTCAGCTTCTCGAGAACAGGCTGGCGGGCGGCCTGATAGGCGGGAAGGCCCGCCGCGACATCCCAGCCGGACGAAGACAGTGCGCGTACCAGCGCGACCACGTCCTCGAGCGCGAGACGGGTGCCCGAACCGATGGAAAAATGCGCCGTGTGGAGCGCGTCGCCCACGAGGACGCGGTTGCCGTGATGCCACGTGCCGCAGGACAGGACGGGAAAGCGGCGCCACACGGAGTTGTTGGGAACGAGGCGCGCGCCGTCCAGATGCTCGGCGAAACATTCCTCGCAGATCCGGCGGTATTCTTCCTCCGCCATGTCCGCGAACCGGCCCGAGACGAACGTGGCTTCGGTCATCTCGATGATGAATGTCGAGCGTCCCGGCGCGTAGGAATAATGATGGGCATTCATCGGGCCGAACGGGGTGTCGACGAAGGTCTGGGTCAGCGCATCGAATTCGCGGTCCGCGCCGTACCACACGAACCGGTTGCGCAGCTCTGTCAGGTTTTCGCCGAACGCAACCGGCGAGGCCGCACGCACGACAGAGTTGAGGCCATCCGCGCCAATCACCAGGTCGCAATCCGGCAGGTCGTCGGGTGTGTCGACCCTGGTCCCGAAGGCGGGCGCGATGGCGAGATCGCGGGCGCGCTCCTGCAGGAGACCGAGGAGTTCCAGCCGGCCGATGCCTGAAAAACCGACACCGTCGATGGCGATGCGCCGGCCGCGATGGACCACGGCGATGTCGGACCAGCGTTTCATGTGCGGCTCGATGAGGTCGGCCGTGTCCGGATCGTCCGCTCTCAGGAACGCCAGGGCCTCGTCCGAAAACACCACGCCGAACCCGAACGTGGCGTCGGGCGGGTTCTGCTCGAAGACGCGTATTTCGGCGTCCGGCCGGGCACAGCGGATGAGAATGGCTGCGTAGAGCCCGGCCGGGCCGGCCCCGACGATCGATATGCGCACGGACTGCGTCTCCTCGCGAACACGTATGCCCCGCAATTTTCATGCGGGCGCGGACCGCGTCAAGTGCGGGCGCCTGACCGGTTGTCCGCGGTGGTTGCGGCGGGTACGGGTGGGCGTCAGCTTTCGACGTGCCGGTCGGCGATCTCGAGGGTGCGGTCGAGGATGTCCACGCCGGTCGCGATGTCCTCGGCGGAGATGTTGAGGGGTGGGGTCAGGCGGATGATGTTGGAGAAGGACGAGAGGTAGAGTCCCTCGTTCATGGCGAATTTAATCATGTCCGACATCGGCGTGGCCGACGCGCCCTTGGCATTGAATGGAACGAGCGGGGCACGGGTTTCCCGGTTCGTGACGAGTTCGACGGCCATGAAGAGGCCCTTGCCGCGAATCTCGCCGATCGAGGGATGCTTCTCGCGGAGGCGTTCGAGATGTTCGCGCAGGATCTCCCCGCTCTTCGCGGCGGCGTCGACGATATTCTCCTCGCGATAGGCCCTTATGGACGCCACGCCGGTGGCGCAGGCCAGCGGGTGGCCGGCATAAGTCATGCCACCTGGGAAAACATGCGACTTGAGCCAGTCGGCGATCGGTTCGGAAACCGTCATTGCGCCGAGCGGGACATAACCGGAGTTGATGCCCTTGGCGGTGGTCATGATGTCCGGCACGACATCCCAGTGTTCGCAGGCGAACCAGCGCCCGGTCCGGCCCCACCCGGCCATGACCTCGTCGAGAATGAGCAGGATCCCGTGGCGGTCGCAGACCTCGCGGATCGCCTGCAGATATCCGTCGGGCGGGACGATGAGGCCGTTGGTGCCGACCACGGTTTCCAGAATGACGGCGGCCACGGTCGACGGGTCCTCGTACATGAGGATCTCTTCCAGATGCGGCGCGCCGGAGCAGACGGGACAGCTTTCGACCGAGGCATGGTTCGCGGGGCAGCGGTAGGTGTAGGGGTCCAGCATGCGCACGACGCCGTCCTGGCCGGCCCCGCCGAAATGGTGGCGAGGGTCGCCGGTGAGGGCGAGGGCGCCGGCGGTGGCGCCATGATAGGAGCGGTAGCGCGCGATGACCTTGTGCCGGCCGGTATAATGGCGCGCCAGTCGGATCGCGTTTTCGTTGGCCGCGGCTCCCCCGGTGGTGAAGAAGGTCGACACCAGGTTTCCCGGCATGACTTCCGCGACGAGGGCCGCCAGTTCCGACCGGGCGTCGTTCGCCATGCCCGGGCCGATGTAACACAGCCGGTCCGCCTGTTCCTTGATGGCCGAAACGATGGCGGGATGCTGGTGGCCGAGATTGAGGTTGACCAGCTGCGACTGGAAATCGAGATAGCGCTTGCCGTCGGTGTCCCAGAACCAGCTTCCCTCTCCACCCGCGATGACCTTCGGGCGGCCCCCCTGTACGGACCAGCTCTGGATGTAGTGATCGGCATGGGCGTCCTGGATCCACGAGGGGTCGTTCAGTCTGTCGGACATGTTTGCGGTCTGGGTCATGTGAGCATCCGTTTCTTTCAAGCATCCGTGCGCGGGAGCAGGTTCTCGGGATCGTAAGCGGGCTCGGCCAGCACACTCGCCTTGCATGGCTTGCCCGCGACGACCACCTCGAGAGAAGTGCCGGGAACGGCGGCGAACGGTTTCAGGTAGGCGAAGGCGAGCACCGTCGAAACCGTGTGGCCATAGGCGACGGACGCCGTGGATCCGACAACCCGACCGTCCAGCAAAACCGCTTCGCCACCATGTCCGTCGACGACGCCGTCGGAGTCGATGGACAGGTAGGCGCATGTCCAGGGCAGTTCGCTCACGCTGCTTCTCAGGGTCTCCGTGCGGCCGAGAAAATCACCCTTGTCGAGCCTGGCGAAGCGCATGACGCCGGCTTCGGGGAGCGTGACCTCGTTCGTCAGCTCGCCCGCGCCCTTGAACATCTTTTCCATGCGCATGGCGTTCATGGCGAAGGACCCGTAGTCCGCGATGCCGTGTTCTTCCCCGGACGACCACAGGGTGTCGTACACGGCAAGCATGTGCTGGCCGGGTCCGTGGATCTCCCAGCCCAGTTCACCCGCATAGGACATGCGGAATGCCCACATCCGGTGCCCGGCGATGTCGATCTCGCGGGCGGCGAGCCAGCGGAAGTCCGCATTGCCCAGCCCGGCGGACGTGTTCGCCGCGAGCACGTCGCGCGACTTCGGGCCCTGCAGCGAAAGTGCAGCCCACGCACCGGAGAGGTTTTCGAACTGTACGTCTTCGCCGCCGCTGTTGTGGGCGAGGTGGTCCAGGAGGCGCTGTTCGAAGAACGCGGCGCAGACGAGGTAGTAGCGGTCCGGCGCCATGCGCACGATCGTGAGTTCGAGTTCGATGCGTCCGCGGCGATTGAGCATGTGCGTGAGGATGATGCCGCCGTCCCTGGCCGGCATGCGGTTGGCCACCAGCCGGTCGAGCAGGCCGGCCGCGCCGGGTCCGGAGACCTCCACCTTGGTGAAGGCGGTAACGTCCATGATGCCGACACGTTCGCGTACCGCGCGGACTTCCGCGCCGACCATGTCGTGCACCACGTTGCGCCTGAAGGAGTAGTGATCCTTCTGCTCCACGCCCGTGCGGGCGAACCAGCGCGGACGTTCATGGCCGTAAACCTCTTCGAAGACCGCGCCTTTTTCCGCAAGGCGTTCGTAGAGCGGGCCGGGCCTTACCGGGCGTCCGGCCAGGCGGTTGAAATGGGGGAAGGGGATTTCGTGGCGCAGGCAGTAGTCCTCCTTCGCCTTGATCACCTGCCAGTCCTTGTCGGCGTAGTCGCCGAACCGGCGCGGATCGTACTCGCGCATCGAGATGTCCGACGCGCGATGGACGATCCAGCGCGCCAGTTCACGGGTGAGCCCCGGTCCCCAGCCAATCCCGATCTGGGTGCCGCAGCAGCACCAGTAGTTGCGCGCGCCCGGCGCGGGACCGATCAGCGGGTTGCCGTCCGGCGGATGGGAAATGGCGCCGTGCACCTCCCGCTTGATGCCGAGTTCCGCGAAGATCGGCATGCGGTCCAGCGCATTCTCCAGCCAGGGCATGATGCGGTCGTAGTCGGCGTCGAAAAGTTCGTTCTCGGCTTCCCAGGGGCAGTGATCCTCCCAGACCGTGTTGGGGTTTTCCTTTTCGTATATGCCGATGAGCCCCGACTTCTGTTCCATGCGGATGTAGCCGGAGACCAGCCTGTCATCGCGCACGACGGGCAGTTCGCGCTCGAGTTCGAGAAACTCCGGCACCGTGTCGGTCACGAAATAGTGGTGCGTCATGGAGGTCATGGGCAATTGCAGCCCACTCCATTCCCCCATCTGGCGCGCGTAGGTGCCGCCCGCATTCACCACATGCTCGCAGACCACGTCGCCCTGTTCGGTCGAGACCTTCCACTCGCCGTTCGGCAGGCACTTGATGTCCGTCGCGCGGCACCGGCGGACGATGCGCGCGCCGAGGCGGCGGGCGCCCGCCGCCAGGGCCTGGGTCACGCCCGACGGGTCCACATGGCCATCGTCGGGTGTGTGAAGCGCACCCAGAACGCCGTCGAGATTGTAGAAGGGGTGAAGTGCAGCGACCCTGTCGGTGCCGACAAGCTCGATGTTGAAGCCGAGCGACCGGCCGACGCTCAGCGTATGACGCAGCCAGTCCATTTCGTCCTCGGTGTAGGCCAGCCGGAACGAGCCGCAGCCGTGCCATGTCACCGACTGGCCGGTCTCCCGCTCGAGGGCGCCGGAATAGAGCCCGATATTGTAGTCGACGCACTTGCCGAGCCCGAAGCTGGACGTGGAATGGGTGATCTGGCCGGCCGCATGCCATGTGGAACCGGAGGTCAGTTCGGCCTTCTCCAGCAGCAGGATGTCCGACCAGCCTTCATGCGCCAGATGATAGGCGAGGCCGCACCCCATGACACCGCCGCCGACGATCACTACTCGGGCATGGTCGGGCACCATTTTTCCACCTCCGGGAAATTCGTTTGTCATGGACAGGGCTATCGTACATTTGTACAATCGTCAATTATGAATGAGATAAATGTACCAGAAAGCGGATCGCCCGCGCCGTCCGATCTCCTGGAGCGTCTTGCCGCGGAGCTTGGAAACCTGACGCCTGAACTGCGCAAGGCCGCGGCCTACGTGCTCGAGAATCCGAACGATGTCGGCGTCTCGTCGATCCGCGAGATCGCGGGTGCCGCGAACGTCAAGCCGAACACGTTCGTGCGCATGGCGCGGTCGCTCGGATATGACGGCTATGAGGAGTTCCGCCGGCCGTTCCGCGAGGAGATCCGCGCCGGCCGGGACAACTTCCCCGACCGTGCCCGATGGCTGCAGTCGCTGTCGCGGGGTGGCCGTCTCGACGGTCTCTACGCGGACATGGCCGCGGCTTCGATCGCCAATATCGAACGGCTGTTTTCGGGTACGGATGCCGCGACGTTGAAGAGGGCCGCGGACGAGATCGTCGGCGCGCGCGCCACCTACGTCCTCGGGGTCGGTATCGCCAACGCGATCGCCCGAAACTTCGCCTACTTGGCCGGCATGGCGGTCGACACCGTGCGGGCCATCCCGCGGGACGGGTCGCTGCCGGTGGACGGCCTGGTGCGGGCCGGCGCCGGCGACGTGCTCGTGGCGATGACCTTCAAGCCCTATCGGCGCGAGGTGGTGGAAGCGGTGAACGTGGCGGTCGAGCAGGGTGTCACCGTGATCGCCATTTCCGATAGTCTCGCGGCACCCATCATGGCGGATGCGGCGCACCGTTTCGTCGTTCCGATGGACACGCCGCAGTTCTTCACCTCCACCGTGGCGCTGTCGGCCTTTCTGGAAACGCTGATGGCCTTCGTGATCGCGGATGCCGATCCGCAGGTGATCGCGAACATCGAGCAGTTCCATACCCGCAGGCACGCACTTGGCATCTACACGTCAGCCGAGGAACAGGGATCATGAACACGCAGTCTCCCGCAGCGCCAGTCCACACACTCGACGCCCGGTACTACACGGACCCGGCCATCTACAGGCGCGAACTGGACGGCCTGTTCGCGCGGACCTGGCAATATGCCTGCCACGCGTCCCAGGTCCGCGAGCCCGGCGATTACTATGCCTTCACGGTCGCCGGGCAGAACATGTTCTGTATCCGCGGGCGCGACGGCATGCTCAGGGCCTTCCATAATGTCTGTCAGCACCGGGCACACGAACTTGTTGCTGGAACCGGCAACTGCAAGGTCGTCGTCTGCCCCTATCACGCGTGGACCTACGAACATACCGGCGCGTTGAGGGCCGGCCCCAACATCAAGTCGGTGGAAGGTTTCGACCGGAAGGACGTGCGGCTCACGGAGGTCGCCGTCGAAGACTTCTGCGGTTTCGTCTTCGTCAATCTCGATACCGAGGCCCGGCCGATGGCCGCATGGTTTCCGGGCGCGGAGGCGGAACTGCGCGAATTCGTCCCCAATATCGACCGGCTGGCGCCGCTCGAGTGGGTTGAGATTCCCGAGCAGTGCAACTGGAAGGTCTCGGTCGAGAACTACTCGGAGTGCTATCACTGCTCGCTCAACCATCCGACATTCGCGACCGGTGTGGTCAAGCCGGAGACCTACGATATCCAGCCGCAGGGCCACTGCCTGCGCCACACGACGGAATGCCAGAACCTCGACCGCATGAGTTACCCGGTCGATCTCGACGCGAACCCCAGGGCGGGTTCCTATTCATCCTGGTTCCTCTGGCCGACATTCTCCTTCCAGGTCTATCCGGGCAACGTGCTCAACACCTATCTGTGGCGGCCGGGCGGCGTCGACGCGGTGACCGTATGGCGCGGCTGGTACACCGAAGGCGGGGTGGATTCGGAGATCATCCGCAGGCTGGCCGTCCAGGACCGCGCGACGACGGTCGAGGAAGACATCAGCCTCGTGGAGTCCGTGCAGCGCGGGCTCGGTAGCAGGGGTTACCGTCCCGGCCCGCTCGTGGTCGATCCGCGCTGTGGGGTCAACTCCGAGCATTCGCTGCTGGCGCTCCAGCAGTGGATGCGTGAGGCCGCCGACACCTGAGCGGCGAGACGCCGTCACAATATCCATCGCAACAACAGAAGGACCGATCATGATCACCGAAAAGACATTCGACGTCGGACTCGAACGCCGCAAGGCAACGGCGGGCGCGGACTACGTGCAAAAGAACCTCGACGCCGCGGACGAGTTTTCCCGGCCCTTCCAGGAAGCCATGACGGCATGGTGCTGGGGTTTCGGCTGGGGCGACGACGCGATCGACGCCAAGACCCGCTCGATGATGAACCTCGCCATGATCGGGGCGCTGGGCAAGATGCATGAGTGGGAAACCCATTGCCGGGGGGCGATCACCAATGGCTGCACGATGGAGGAGATCCGCGCGATCGTCCACGTGGTCGGCATTTATTGCGGCGTTCCCCAGGGACTCGAATGTTTCAGGGTCGCCCGCAAGGTGCTCGAGGAACAGGGCATGCTGTGAAGATCACCCGCATCTCCGTCTACCAGACCGACCTGCCTTACGTCGGCGGCACGTATGAGTGGGGGCGCGGGCATGTCATCGACGTGGCGCGTTCGACCGTCGTCACGGTGGAGACCGATGCGGGGATCAGCGGCTGCGGCGAAAGCTGTCCCATTGGCGGCAATTACGTCGTGGGTTATCCCGGCGGGATCGTCCCCACCGTGGAATGGCTGGCCCCGCGACTGATCGGCGAGGATCCGCGGGCCGTGCATCGCCTCGAGCGGCTGATGGACCGGCACCTGCGCGGGCACGGTTACGCCAAGACGGCCATCGACGCGGCTTGCTGGGACATTCTCGGCAAGGCGGCCGGCCTGCCGGTTCACATGTTGCTGGGCGGCAGGCAGACCGATGGCGGTCCGATGTACCGCGTCGTGCCGCGCAAACCGCTCGAGGAGTCGGCGCGCGAGATGGATCGCCACCGTGCGGCGGGCTACCGCCAGTTCCAGATCAAGGTCGGCACCGACTGGCGGAGCGACATAGAGAACATCCTGCAGGCGGCGGACCTTCTCGAACCCGGCGAACGCGCCTATGCCGACGCGAACCGGGGCTGGACCGTCCACGAGGCGATGGAGGTCGTGCGCGCCGTCCGGGATACCGGCATCATGATCGAACAGCCCTGCGACACTTACGAGGAATGCCTTCACGTACGCAAGCACTGCGATCTGCCGATGAAGCTCGACGAATGCGTGACGGGACTCGGCATGGCCGAACGCATCGTGAATGACAGGGCGGCCGAAGTGTTGTGCTGCAAGATCTCCACCCTGGGCGGCCTGACAAAGGCGAGGCGGGTGCGGGACTACGTGGTCGAGCACGGTCTGTCGGTCGTCGCGGAAGACTGCTGGGGCGGGGAGATCACGACGGCGGCGGTCGCCCACTTCGCCGCGTCCACACCGCCGGAGCTGCTCTACAACACGACCGACCTCCACAACTACAACACGGCCTCGACCGGACGTCCCGGTCCGGCGACCCGCGACGGCAGGCTCTATGCGCCGGATGGTCCGGGGCTGGGGGTCGAACCCGATTACGATGCGCTCGGCGATCCTGTCGCGGTCTTCGGGTAAGGCACTGCGATGAAGATTACTTGCCTTTCGGTCTGGCAGGTCGACCTGCCGCTTCACAAGCCCTACTGGCTGTCGGGAGGACGGCTGCGTTTCGACGTGCTCGATTCGACCCTGGTGCGGATCGACACGGACGAAGGGGTCAGCGGCTGGGGAGAGGGTTGCCCGTGGGGCGTGACGTACCTGCCGGCATTCGGCAGAGGCATCAGTGCCGGGCTGGAGGAACTCGCGCCGCTGCTCATCGGCAAGGACCCGAGGCTGGTCGACGACATCAACCGGTCGCTCGACCTGGCGTTGCCGGGGCATCCATATGTCAAGTCTGCGGTCGATATCGCGTGCTGGGACATCCTCGGCCAGGGGTCCGGAATGCCGGTCTGCGACCTGCTTGGATATCGCGCGCCGGACCCTGTTCCCATCGCGTCGAGCGTCTCCACGGGATCGCCGGAGGAAATGCTCGCGGAGGTCGAACGTTTCCGCGACATGGGCTACAGGGTGCATTCCTGCAAGGTCGGCGCGGACATCGGCCTCGACATCGCCCGCATCCGGCACCTTGCGGAAAACGAACGCGACGGAGAGATCCTGTTCTACGACGTGAACCGGGCATGGCTGCCGCGAGAAGCCATCACGGTTATGAACGCGGTGCCCAACATCCTCTCCTGGTTCGAGCAGCCTTGCGAGACGCTCGAGGAAATCCGACACGTTCGCCGCCAGACCCGCCAGCCGGTCGCGGTCGACGAAGCCCTGCACACATATGGCGATCTGGTGCGCATTCAGGCCGAGGGAATCGCGGAGACCGTCAATATCAAGCTCAACCGCATAGGCGAGCTGACGAAGGCGAGGCGCATGCGTGATTTCTGTCTCGCAACCGGCTTGAGCATGATGATCATGGATACCGGCGGCACGGTGATCTCGGATACCGCGGTGGCGCACATGGCGCAAAGCATCCCCGCGCCGTCCTGCCTTGGTGTGTGGTCGTGCCAGGAAATGGTCGGCGTCGATCCGGCGCCGGGCCAGGGCGCACGAAACCTGGACGGCTGCTTTGTGGCGCCGGCGGTTCCGGGCCTTGGTGTCGCGCCGGAACCAGAAATCATCGGTGAACCGGTCGCGACCTACCGCTAGCTTGGCGCCGCACGGCAAACCTCTTTCGACACCTGGAAAAATGTCGATCGGCACTGTTCGTCGTGCAGACTTCTCCCCTATAAATCCAAGGTGAGGATTTGCCCGGAAGAAGGCGAGTGGGGGGATACCATTTCAGATAGTTCAAGCGCCGGCGGAAACGGCGGTTCCTGGCTGTCGCCGGTGATGATCGGTCTCATCGGCGGGCTGGACAACATGACGGCCGCCCTCGCGATGGCCGCACTCCTGTTTGCCGGGCCCATCGCATCCGGGATGGGACTCGGTGTGGCGGTCATACTCCTGGGCGGTGCGGCCATTGCGGCCGTGGTCGCCTGGCGCAGCACCATTCCGAACTCGATCGCGCTCGTGCAGGAGACGACGGTCGCCATCCTCGCCGTGGCGATCGGTTCCATGGTGGCGGCATCGGACGGGGCGACGGTCGAAACCATGATCGCCACCGCGATCGCCATCATAGCCGCGGCGAGCGTCGTCACGGGTGTCCTGTTCTGGGTGTTCGGCGCGGCACGGCTCGGTGGGCTGGTACGCTTTCTGCCTTATCCCGTGGTTGCGGGTTTCCTTGCCGGGTCCGGCTGGTTGCTCGTCGACGGCGCCGCGGCGATGCTCACGGGCGAGAACATCGGCCCGGGACTGTCAGACGCGCTGGCCGACGGCCAGGTCGTGCTGCGCGTGGTGGCGGCGCTCTTATTCGCCGTGGCCATGTTCGTCGCTCTCGGCCGCTACGCACATGCCGTGACCATGCCGCTCGTGATGGTTGCCGGGGTGGCCGTGTTCTTTGTCGGCCTCCAGATCACCGGCCTGTCGATCGAGTCCGCCCGTGACTTCGGGCATCTGCCAGCTAACGGCGGAGGGGGCCTGATCGAGCTTCCGTCCGTGTCGATGATGGAGAAGGTGGACTGGGCGGCGGTCCTTTCGGCGTGGCCCAGCTATCTGGTTATCGCCGGCCTGAGCATGATCGGCCTCATGCTGAACGTGAGCGGTCTGGAGCTCTCGCTCAGCAGGGACATCGACATCAATGCCGAACTGAAATCGTCCGGTCTCGCCAATGTCGCCTCGGGCCTGCTCGGCGGGCCGTCGGGTTTTGTCGGCCTGTCGATCACCGACCTGGCGCAGAAGACCGGTGCGACGGGACGCGGCAGCGGACTGGCGACAGCGGTGGTCATGCTGGCCGGATTGCTTGCGGCGGGGTCCTTCGTCCATCTCGTCCCGGTTTTCCTGACCGGCGGGTTCGTCCTGTTCCTCGGTTTCGTTCTTCTGAAGGAGTGGCTGTTCGATACCCGCCGGCGCATGCCGCTCTCGGAGTGGATCATCGTCGTTCTCATCCTGCTGACGGTCATCTTCGTCGACTTCATGGTGGGGCTCGGTGTGGGCCTGCTGGTGTCGAGCATCGTCTTCGTGGTGAAGTATTCACGGCTGCCCGTGGTCCGGTTCAGGGCGTCGGGGGCGGAACGGCGCAGCACCGTCGACCGGTCGCCGCACGCCAACCAGACGCTGAGCGATCTCGGCGAATGCATCGAGACCGTCCAGCTGCAGGGTTACCTGTTCTTCGGCACGGCGGACCAGGTCGTCGACCTCCTGCGGCAGAGGCTCGCCGACAAGGAGAAACTGCCCCTGCGTTTCGTCATTCTCGACTTCAGGTCGGTCAGCGGCGTCGATTCCGCGGCGATCACGTGTTTCGTGAAGATCTGGAAGCTCGTTTCCGCCACGGATGTCGAGGTCTATTTCACCAACACGCCCGAGGACCTCGTGCATCACCTGGCGCTGCACGGGCTGGATTTCGAGTCCGATCCCAGAATGTTCCTCGAGCCGGATATCGACCATGCGCTGGAACGCACGGAAGACGCGATCCTGGGGCACCAGGACAGCGTCGATCTCAACGCCAGCCTGCTGAACCATCTCACGGACATGATCGGCCCGCATCCGCGCCTGCCGGATCTCATCGACCGGATGACGCTTCTGCAACTGACGACGAACGGCGTCCTCATCCGGCAGGGGGAAGAGGCCTCGGACATGTTCTTCGTCGTGACCGGACGGGTCAGGGTCCAGGTGACGTTGCCGAACGGACGCAAGATGCGGCTGAGGACCATGCTCGGCGGAGCTATCGTCGGCGAGATCGCCTTCTACCGGAAGCAGAGGAGAACCGCCGACGTCATCGTCGACGTTCCTTCGGACGTGTTCAGGCTGAGCGAGGAGGACCTGGAGAAGATGGAAGCTGAAGATCCGGGCCTTGCCGCGTTGCTGCATCGGATCATGGCGAGCAATCTCTCCGAAAAGCTCACCGTCGCCAACCGGATGATCCAGGCGATCGAGCATTGACGGGCAACGGAGCAGGCGTCCGGTCCCGTCGGCTTAGAGCGTATCTTGCTCACATGGAATCGTTTGATGGTTCCAAATCCGTTCGGTCGGCAAGGCGCGGTGCGCAAGGCGATGCGGGACATCTCGTAAGCGCCGCAACGTGGCCGACGGGCGGATTTGGTCCACCGGAGGCCGTGTTTTTGCGCCCACCGGACTGCGTTGTGCGCCCCTTGTGGTCAACCAGACCACGGCGGGTCGCACGCCTTGCCGGCGAACGCAAAAACGCGGTCAAAGCGCTTCCATGTGAGCAAGATGCGCTCTAGTCCAGCAGGTCGGCCTCCAGGGGATAGCCGGACAGGAGTTCGTATCCGTCGTCGGTGACGAGCACCTGCTGCTCGAGCTTGACGCCTTCCCTCTCGCCGACGGCGCCCATGTAGCTTTCGACGCAGATCACCATGCCGGCCTCGAGCGTTCCTTCATAGGGAGTAGGACCCCGGAAGGCGGGGTTGATACGGGGATATTCGTCGCACATGCCGACGCCGTGGATGATGCAGGTATATGCGTTCTCGTGGAATGCTTCGTCGGGAACGTAGGCCAGTTCCTGGAACTCCGAGAACCGGATGCCGGCGCGCACGAGCCGGAGATTGTGGTCGATCTCGGCCTTCGCCAGCCGGTAGAGTTCCTTCTGGCGGCGGGTCGGGCGGTCCGGACCGCAATGGAACGTGCGCGAGATGTCAGCGAAATAGCCGAACGGGCCGACCATGTCCGTGTCGAAGGCGACGAGATCGCCCGGCTCGACCTTTCGCGGCGATGCTTCCTGGCACCAGGGATTGGTGCGCGGACCGGACGCGAGCATGCGCCCGTCGTGCCAGTCGCCGTTGTTGGCGAGGTTCGTGTAATTGAGCAGCGCCCACAGCTGGAGTTCGCTGACGCCGGGCGCCACGGCCTCCCTGAGTTTCGTGATGCCGAGTTCCGCCACCGCAACCGCCCAGCGGATGCAGGCCAGTTCGTCCTCGGACTTGATGACGCGGGCCTGCTCGGAAACGGCCACCCCGTCGGACACCTCGATGCCGCGCTGAAGAAGGGCCTGGGTCAGGCTCGGATTCACGTATTCGACGGCGACGCGGCGGTTGTCGGTCCCGATTTCGGACAGGAAGTTCGAAACGTCTTCGGCCAGGAGGCGGGCCTGGTCTGCGAGTTCCGGTCCGCCGTCGAAATAGGAGATCGCCCGGCCGGGCCGGGCCTCGTCGGCGCCGGGTGGCGGGCCGTAGACGCCGTGAATGACAACGGGTCCGTCCTGCGGAACGAACAGGTAGGTCGTCGGAATATGAGCCTGGAAGAGCGCATAGGTGCGGTAGTCGACCGCGTATCTGAGGCTGACCGGGTTCACCAGAATGCACATGGCGGCATCCTGTTCTTGAAGCATTTTCCGGATCCGGCCCAGCCTGTAGGCGTGCAGACGGCCGGTATCCAGTTCGGGCATTTCGCGGTGTTTCGAGAGATCGCTCCAGTCGTCGTGGGTAACGATCCGATCAGGCATCAAGCCGGCCATGGTCGCGACAGGGACTCCGCAGAATTCTTCCGCCTCCGCGATCTTGCGCAGGCAATGTCAGATTCATTCTCCGAAAGTCGTCAGCCCCGTCACAGTGAAAAAAATTCCGTATCCGTGTCGTCCGACAGAAAAAAGGACGGACACGCGATGCGTGCCCGTCCTCTTCGTTTCCGGTTATCGCCGGGAACACACGTCCCCGGCAATCATACCGTTAGCGGTTGCGCGGGAAGGGGTAGCCTTCGTCCGACGTGTCACGCTCGACACCGGAGGTGTCAGCAACGGCACGGTCCGAAACAGGGACCGGCGTCGGGTAACCGGCTTCCGAGGTGTCGCGTTCGATCTCGTCATAGGACGTCGAGGCGAACGGCTTCGGTTCGATCTGGTCCAGCGAGCGGTAGCTCGAGGTCACACTGTCGGCCTGGGCAGCGGCCAGCGGGGCGGCAGCGGCAACAGCAGCAACGGCGATCATATGCTTCAGGTTCATTTTCATAACGTTACTCCTTTCGGTTTTGCTTCGAACGCGACGGGTGGGTTAGATCCATAACCGCTCGTCGCGGTCCGTTGCGTTTCTGCGGAGACAACGGGCCGTCCGGAGCTTCGTTTCATAAACAAAATGTGAGAAGCGGATTGTCGCTAACCCCTTGTCCGAAATTGACAAAGGGCTATCGCGACAGGGCCTCACTGTAGCGGTTGATGCGTGCGAGTGCAAGGTATTCCGAAGGTGTGCCACTGGCGGTCCGGCCTGTAGGCGGCCGGTATCCAGTTCGGTCAATTCGCGATGTTGCGGAAGATTGCTCCGGTCGTCGAGGACAACGATGCGACCAGGCATCAAGCCGGCAATGCCCGCGACAGGGACCCTGCAGAATTCTTCCGCCTGCTCCTCCTCCGCAATCTTTTGCAGGCGTCTTCGAGTCCATTCGCCGAAAGTCGGCTGTCACGTCACGGTGAAAAGAAACCCGTTTGAACGAGGTGTCGATACAAAAAGGACGGACACGCAATGCGTGTCCGCCCTGATGCTTTACGACTGTGGCTGAGAGCAAGTCGTCTCAGCTACGCAACCGTTAGCGGTTGCGCGGGAAGGGGTAGCCTTCGTCCGACGTGTCACGCTCTACACCGGAGGTGTCAGCGACTGCACGGTCCGAAACAGGGACCGGCGTCGGGTAACCGGCTTCCGAGGTGTCGCGTTCGATCTCGTCGTAGGACGTCGAGGCGAACGGCTTCGGTTCGATCTGGTCCAGCGAGCGGTAGCTCGAGGTCACACTGTCGGCCTGGGCAGCGGCCAGCGGGGCAGCAGCGGCAACAGCAGCAACGGCGATCATATGCTTCAGGTTCATTTTCATAACGGTACTCCTTTCGGTTTCGCTTCGAACGCGACGGAAACAGTTGGAAATCTCGTCCGCTCGTCGCGGTCCGTTGCGTTTCTGGGCAGTCAACGGGAGAGACCGAAAGATCGTTTCATAAACAAAATGTGAGAAGCCGATTGTCGCTAACCCCTTGTCCGAAATTGGCAAAGCGCTATCGCGACAGGGCCTCGCTCCAGCGGTTGATGCGCCCGAGCGCAGGTTCTCCGTAGGCGTCCCACTGGCGATCCGGCACCAGGACAAGCTTTCCGACGAAAGACTTCGCGACGAAACGTTTCTGGGCCTCGTGGATCTCCGACAGGGGGAACACGCCACCGAGCAGTGCGGAGACCTTGCCGTCCTCGATATAGCCGACGAGCCTCGCGAACGCCGCCCGGGTGCCCTGCGAAGACCCATGAAGCTGGAGGTGCCTGAGGTAGAGCGTGCGCAGGTCGAGCTGAACCACGGGCCCGGCGATCGCGCCGGCGGTCGTGTATCTGCCCTCGGGGCGCAGTGCGTTTATGAGGTCGGGAAACATTTCACCGCCGACAAGATCGGCGACGACGTCGAAACCGCGCCCTTGCGTTGCGTCCCGGACCGCGTCGGCGAGGCTGTCGCGGCCGCGCACGAAGACAGCCTCCGCACCGATCTCGCGCATGGCGTCTTCCTTGCCTGGGCCGGTGACCGCGTAAGGTATGGCGCCGCGTGCGCGCAGGAGCTGGATGAGGCCCGAGCCGACGCCGCCCGAGGCGCCTGTCACCAGCACGGTTTCCCCGGCCGCGACCGATGCGCGGTCGAGCATGTGTTCTCCCGTCAGGTAGGCGCAGCAGAAGGTTGCCAGTTCCGCGTCGAGCATGGCGGTGTCCACGCTATAGGCATGGCCGGACGGTGCGCACATGTACTCCGCGAAACCGCCGTCGCGGCCATGGCCGATATAGTCGATATCGGCAAGACTGTTGCCGTCGGTGTTGTAGATGCTGAAATCGACCATCACCCGTTCACCGATCCGGCCGGGCGCGACGCCGTCGCCGACCGCGACGATCCTGCCGGCCGTGTCCGCACCCTGGATACGCGGAAACCTGAGCGATGTTTCGCCGGCCTCGTCACGGCGCCAGCTTGCGATGGCGTCGGGGTTCTCGTTTGTGCCGTACGCGCCTTCGCGCACCCAGATGTCCGTGTTGTTCATGCCGCAGGCGCTGACCCGGACGAGGACCTCGCCGGGGCCTGGCCTGGGGACCGGCACATCGTCCCTGACGACAAGCTTTTCGGGGCCGCCATGACCCGTCAGCAATACGGCCTGCATGGTTTCCGGTATCACGTCGGTGTCCTCGCTCTGCTGTTGTTACGGCGCGAACCTAGAGGAGGTCGCGGTCGATGGTGGCCTCCCATGTCCGGTCGACCACGGTTTCTCCGTCATGGGTGGCGATCACCCGGCGCGTGAGGTGAAACGCCTCGCCACTGCATGACATGCGCGAGATCGAGCGGATCGCGGCATCCCAGCCTTCACGGTGAAACGTGAAGTTCCACTCGCACTCGTGCACCGCGGTCAGCGGGTCATCCGGGTGGATTGCAAACGTCTGGGCCACGGAACTGCCGTTCTCCAGACCGTGGCCCAGGTCCCGGGTGGTGCCGAAGTCGTCGAAGGTCGAGAACACGTGCCGGCCGTCCGGTTCGACGGTCCGGTCACTGCGGGAGACGGGTTCGCGCAGTATTTCCTCGTTGGCAGAGGGAAACGGCCGCGGCTGGCCGGGCGCCTTCGGATCCGGTTCGATCGCCACCGCGCGGACCGGCAGGTCGAGCCGGCATTGCGAAAGCGCGAGCGTCACCGAAACGGGCGCGGGCGCCGGCCAGACGACGGGCCAGTAGCTGGTCGACAGCGCAAGCCGGACGCGGTGTCCCTCCGCGAAACGGTGACCGCAGGCGTTCAACGGGATTCGGGCGGTGTATCGTTTGCCGGGAACCAGGGGTTCCGGCTCCTCATGGCTTGCGTGGTGGCACAGGTTGAAAGCCCTGTAGGTGACCCGCTGGGAGACGCCGTCTGGCGCCACGTCGCAGATGCGCGCGCATATCTGTGCGACGGGACGATCGACCGTAAAGGCGATCTCGAGCTCTGGCCGGCCGAGGATTTCGAGAGGGGCGTCCAGCGGGGCGGTGTCGAAACAGGCCGAAAGGGCGTCATCCTCCGCCTGATCGTCGCTCAGCTCGTTGTCGATCCGCATGCCAGGACAGAAATAAGCAGCGCCCGCGCCGATGTGGAAGGGCGTGGAGACCACGGTCTCACCCTTGCCGGGCGCATTTTCGAGGCGGTTTCCGGACGGATACAGGGTCCGGGTCGAGATGTCGGGGGACGGCCACACCTGTTCCGCCACCCATCTCCCGGCTCGCGGTTTCAGCTTCGGCGACGGGTGGTCGTGTTCCTGGATGAACGCCCGCATCGCCGGCAGTGCGTCGGTGCCGTTGTCCTCGTTTCTCAGCCAGCGGTCGAACCAGGCGATGACCTCGCCGTGAAAGTCCGCCGGATTGACCCGCGCGATATGCGGATACTTGTGGTCCCACGCCCCGACGAGCGCCTTTGCGGGTGCGGCGAGGTTCTCCGCAAGCGCCGGCGGGGCGTTGACGTAGGCGTCCGCCCATCCGCCTATGGCCAGTGTGGCCGCCTCTATGGCGTTCCAGTCTTCGCAGACAGAACCGTGTTTCCAGTAGGCCCCGCGCGGCGACTGCCGCAGCCAGTCCGCGGCGAGAAACGGCAAGGTGTCGATCTGCTCCATCCAGCGCGCGTACCAGTCGTCGCGCAGCGCCGGGTCCGGCGGGCGGGTCTGGTAGGCGGTCATCTGCGCCCCCCAATTGAAATTGTCGGTCAACAGGCAACCGCCCATGTAGTGGATGTCGTCTGCGTAGCGGTCGACGGTCGAACAAACGGTCACCACAGCCTTGAGCGCGGGCGGGCGGCGAAACGCCAGCTGCAGACCGTTGAAGCCGCCCCACGAGATGCCGATTATGCCGACGTTGCCGTCGGACCAGGTCTGTTCCGCGGTCCAGCGGATCACGTCCTCGCCGTCGCCCAGTTCCTGTTCCGAATATTCGTCGTCGAATATACCGTCGCTTTCGCCGGTCCCCGCGATGTCGACGCGGATACAGGCGTAACCGGCGTCGGAGAACACGGTATGCGTGGTCTCGTCGCGCGACGCGGTTCCGTCGCGCTTGCGATAGGGCAGGTATTCGAGAATGACCGGGGCGGGCGTCTCCGATGCCGGCAACCATAACCGGGCGGCGAGGCGCCGGCCGTCAGGCAACGGGATCCACAGGTGTTCCACGATCCGGTTGTGTGCCATGTGCCCGTCCGTCCTCGTCTTCCGTGTTCCCGCGTGGCCCGGTGATCCGCAGCACCAACCATCCGGGATTCGGTCTAGCAGATTTTCCGGTCCGGGGGCACGGTACGTGCAATCCGCGTCCGGTGGCCGGTGCGCAGGCGGGAGGCGGCGGCCGGGTGTTCCTGAGAAAAGGGATGAGGTTTGCCGCGGTCGGAGGGCATTGCCTCTATCGGGCGTTCCTGAAGTGTTAACAGAACTTTAACAGAAGTATAAAAAACATAAAAATCAATTAGTTGAATAGTGTCCCTAAACTTATGTCGCGCTTTCCGCGTCGCCCGTATCCGGTGCGGCAGACCTGGCAGACACGTACGAAGCCACACCCCTCAACGCGATCCGGTCCGTCCGGACAGGGTCGCTTGTCCCTTGCTGGATGTGGATCTATATCCGCCTCATGCCTTCGTGTATGCTCCCGGTTCCCTCGACTGGTTTTTCGCTCCCATGACCCTGCTTTCCGAATCCGCCCGACCGGGGCTGCGTCCGAGTCTGTTCGTGCTGATCTGCATGGCGGCCCTCGGGCCCATAGCGCTCAACATCTACGTGCCGTCGATGCCCGGCCTGCAGAAGGCGCTCCACACCGACTTCGCCACGGTCCAGCTCACACTGACCCTGTTCCTCGCCGCCATGGCCGGCATGCAGCTCGTGGTCGGCCCGCTTTCCGACCGTTTCGGACGGCGCCCGGTCTTCCTGGCGGGCACGGTGGTGTTCGTGGCGGCGAGTTTCCTCGCGGCCTTCGCCGGCAGTGTCGAGGAGCTGATCGCCGCGCGCATCCTCCAGGCGGCCGGGGGGTGTGCGGGCGTCGTCCTGGCACGGGCGATCGTGGGCGACATCTACGGGCGCGACGAGGCGGCCAGCGCGATCGGCTACGTCACCATGGCCATGGTCGTGGCGCCCATGATCGCGCCGGCCATCGGGGGTTATCTCGACAACCTGGCGGGCTGGCGATCCGGCTTCCTGGTTGTCGCCGGACTGGGCGCGTTCGTTCTGCTGATTTCTCTTCGCGGCCTTCACGAGACCCATTTCAACGTGACGGAGCGCTTCGGGATGGGCGGGGTGTTCCGGGACGGTGCCCGGCTCGTCCGGGATGTGCGGTTTGTCGGTTATGCGCTCAACAGCGCGTTCGGGTCCGGCCTCTACTTCGCGTTCCTTGCCGGCGCGCCCTTCATCGTGACCTCGATCATGGAGCTCACACCGGCCGATTACGGGCTCTACTTCATTCTCGTCACCGCCGGGTACATGCTCGGAAACTACATGTCCGGGCGATGGTCCACGCGCATCGGCATCAACCGGATGCTGGTCGGCGGCACACTCGTGCAGATGGCCGGCGTGGCTCTGCTTCTGGTGATGGGATTTTCCGGCAGCCTGCATCCCGCCTCCATCTTCTTCCCCATGGCCGTTGTGGCGATCTCGAACGGCATCACGATCCCCAATGCGACGGCGGCGGCGATCAGCGTGCGCCCGGACATCGCAGGGTCTGGCTCGGGGCTTCTCGGTTTTGCGCAGATCGGGATCGGTGCGCTGACCACGATTGTGGTCGGGGTCCTACACGACGGCACGAGGGGGCCAATGATCTGGGTCATGTGCGGCTGTTTCGTCATCGCGACGGCATTCTTCCTGCTCGCCCTGTCGCGGACCGGCGAACGGGCCGCCGCCGGAAACTAGCCGCATGCCGGGGCGCGGTCACACGGTATCCCGGCTCGATGGCGGAGGGCTCTATTCCGAGCGGTTCGCCGACCGGTTTCATTCCGACGAGGATGCCGCCGGCGAGGCCCGGCATGTGTTCCTCGAAGGCAACCGTCTGGCGGAACGCCTGCCCGGCCGCGACGCTTTCGTGGTCGGCGAACTTGGCTTCGGCGCCGGGCTGAACTTCGTCGAGACGATGGAGCTGTGGCGGGATGTCCGTCGCGAGGGGCAGACGCTGGACTATCTGGCCGTCGAGGCCTTTCCGCTCGGGACGGACGATCTCGCTCACGCCCATGGCGGTCCGGACTCCGGACAGGACGTGCGGCGGCTGCTCGATCTCTGGCATGACGGCGAGCTGTTTCGCCGGCGCGTGGCCTACGATGCGGCGACTTCGCTGCGGATCATCGCGGACGAGGCTCTCCCAAGCCTCGAGGCGCACGCGTTTGCCGCCGATGCCTGGTATCTCGACGGCTTCTCGCCCGACCGGAATCCGGACATGTGGACCTCTGAGCTCATGAAGGAGGTGTTCGCACACACCCGCCCCGGCGGGACCATCGCCACCTACACCGCTGCCGGTCATGTGCGGCGCGCGCTGGTGGCGGCCGGCTTCCAGGTGGAACGGGTGCCGGGCCACGGGAGGAAGCGCCACATGACGGTGGGGCGCCGGCCGGATTGATTTTTCCCGACACGATCCCGTCCTGTCGGTCTAATGTGTCGAAAAAACAGGGAGGTATCATGGTTTCGTCAGCAGCAGCATCGCCGGACGAATTTCTTTCGGGTCTCAGGGGGCAGCGGGTCGTCATCACGGCAGGCGCGTCGGGCATCGGCCGGGCAATCGCCGAGACCCTCGCCAATCTCGGCGCCAGGCTCGCCATCTGCGACGTGGACGAGGACGCGCTTGCACGCACGGCCACGGACCTGGAGGCGGAGGTGTCCCTGCGCGCCGACGTCTCGCGGGACGACGATGTCGCGGCGTTCTTCGAAGCGGTGTCGTCGCGGTTCGGCGGTCTCGACGCGCTGGTCAACAATGCCGGCATCGCGGGGCCGACGGGGGGCGTGGACGAGATCGACGCGGACGACTGGCGCCGCTGTATAGACGTGTGCCTGACGGGTCAGTTTCTCTGTGCCCACCATGCCGTGCCAATGCTGAAGGCCGCGGGCGGCGGGTCGATCGTGAGCATGTCTTCTGCGGCCGGGCGGCACGGATACGCCTTTCGCACGCCCTACGCCTCGGCGAAGTTCGGCGTCATCGGGTTCACCCAGAGCCTCGCCAAGGAACTCGGACCGCACAATATCCGGGTGAACGCCATCCTGCCCGGGATCGTCGAAGGCCCGCGGATCGACGGCGTCATCCGTGACAGGGCCGAACAGGTCGGCGTCTCCCATGCCGAGATGGAGGCGCAATATCTGGAGAAGGTTTCCCTGCGCCGCATGGTCTCGCCCTACGATGTCGCGGCCATGACGGCGTTTCTGCTGTCGGACGCCGGCGCCAACCTGTCGGGACAGTCGCTCGGCGTCGACGGCAACGTCGAAACGCTTTGAGGGGACAGCGATGAGCGAGACGGCAATCGTCGGCAGCGGTTTCATCGGCCGGGCCTGGGCCATCAGTTTTGCCCGCGCGGGCTGCCGGGTCACGCTGTGGGATGCGGAACGGGAAGCGGCGCCTGCGGCACTGTCCTTCATCGAAGGTGTGGCCCGGGATCTCGATCGCAACGACCTGCTGGGGGGCCTGTCGCCGGAGGACCTGCTCGCCCGCATCACGCCGACCGACGATTTCGATACGGCGATCGGTGGCGCGGACCACGTGCAGGAATGCACGCCCGAAGATCCCGGCATCAAGCGCGAGATCATGAGCCGGATCGATGCCGTGGCCGGGCCCGACTGCATCGTCGCCAGCTCGACGTCGGGAATCCTGCCGTCCGTGTTCACCGAACATCTCGCGGGCCGCGGCCGCTGCCTCGTCGCCCACCCGATCAATCCGCCCTATCTGATCCCCGCCGTGGAGCTCGTTCCCTCGCCATGGACGGACGATGCGGTCATGGACCGGGCGGACGCGTTCTTCCGGGCGGCCGGGCACGCGCCGATCCGCATGCGCCGCGAACTCGACGGATTCGTCATGAACCGCCTCCAGGGAGCGCTTCTGGAGGAGGCGTTCAGGCTGGTGGCCGACGGCTATGCGACGGTCGAGGACGTGGATGTGGGAATCCGCGACGGGCTCGCCTTGCGCTGGTCCTTCATGGGGCCTTTCGAGACCATCGATCTCAACGCGCCCGGCGGCGTGCGCGACTATGCGGAGCGGTACGAACCGCTCTACCGCGTGCTGTTCGGGCAGATGCAGCGGAGGGTGGACTGGTCTGGCGAACTCATGGACAGGATCGAAGGCGAGCGCCGGGACAGGCTAGCGGCGGAGGACCTCGGCGACCGGCAGGTCTGGCGCGACCGCCGGCTGATGGCCCTCGCCGCCCATAAACGAAAATCAGACAGGGAGTTTGGAAAATGAGCGAAACACGACCCACCGGCAACGCCTCGGCGCAGAAGGGCAAGGTGATCATCACCTGCGCCATCACCGGATCCATCCACACGCCGACCATGTCGCCGCATCTGCCGATCACGCCCGACGAGATCGCCTCCGAGGCGATCGCGGCGGCGGAAGCCGGGGCGGCGATCCTGCACCTGCACGCCCGCGACCCGGAGAACGGCAAGCCCGACCAGACCCCGGAGGCCTTCGGGCGTTTCCTGCCGCGCATCAAGCAGGGCACGAACGCGGCCATCAACATCACCACCGGGGGCAGTCCCTACATGAAGGTGGAGGAGCGGGTGCGGCCGGCGGCGGTCTACAAGCCCGAGGTGGCGTCGCTCAACATGGGCTCGATCAATTTCGGGCTCTACCACCTCGTCGACAAGTATCCCGAGTTCAAGTTCGACTGGGAGAAGACCCATCTCGAGGCCACCCGCGATCTTGTGTTCCGCAACAGTTTCAAGGATATCGAGTACATCCTCGAGACCTGCTACGACAACGGCACGCGCTTCGAGTTCGAGTGCTACGACATCGCGCATCTCTACAACCTGTCTCACTTCGCCGACCGCGGCCTCGTCAAGCCGCCGTTCTTCGTCCAGTCCGTCTTCGGCCTGCTGGGGGGCATCGGGGCGCACCCGGAAGACGTGGCGCACATGAAGCGTACGGCCGACCGGCTTTTCGGCGACGCCTACCGCTGGTCCGTGCTCGGCGCCGGCGCCAACCAGCTGCGCGTGGCGGCCCAGGCCGCGGCGCTGGGCGGCAACATCCGCGTCGGCCTGGAAGACAGCCTGTGGGCCGGCAAGGGCAAGCTGGCGACCTCCAACGCCGACCAGGTGAAACTCGCCCGCAAGATCGTCGAAGGCCTCGGCATGCATGTCGCCAGCCCCGACGAAGCCCGCGACATCCTCAGCCTGAAAGGCGGCGACCAGGTCGCCTTCTGACCCGGGTCCATTCCAGACTTCAGTCGGAAGAGGGACTGCGACGCCCCGGGCGTGGTCCGGGGGTCCAGCGGGTGTCGCGGTGTGGCTCGTGGGTCCCGGGTCAAGCCCGGGACTTCGGGGGGCATTGTTGGTGTTCAGCTTCCCGTGTCCCGGAAATCCGCAAGGATTGTCCGGGACCGTTTCGTACTCCGTCTTCGATCCGATACGGCCCCGGCTCGCGCTGCCGCGCATCCGGGGAGTGAGGGTCTCCGGCGCGCGTTCAGTCTGGGCCATGCTGGGGTGAGGGGCTGCGAACCCCCGGGCTCGACCCGGGGTCCAGCGGGTGTCGCGGTGTGGCTCGTGGGTCCCGGGTCGAGCCCGGGACTTCGGGGGGCGTTGTTGGTGTTCAGCTTCCCGTGTCCCGGAAATCCGGCCGGATTATCCGGGACCGTTCAATACTCCGTCTCCGATCCGGAACGGCCCCGGCTCGCGCTGATGCGCGTCCGGGGAAGGAGGGTCTCCGGCGCGTGTTTAGCCTGGGCCGTGCTCGGGTGAGGGCGGGTGAAGCCCCGGGCTTGATCCGGGTGCCAGCGTTTGGCGCGGTGTGGCTCGTGGGTCCCGGGTCAAGCCCGGGACTTCGGGGTTTTTTGTAGGTGTTTGGTGTCACGTGTCCCGGAAATCCGGCCGGATTATCCGGGACCGTTCCACATTCCGCCTTCAATCCGGAACGGCCCCGGATCGCGCTGCGGCGCGTCCGGGGAACGAGGGGCGCCGGGGCGCGTTCAACCTGGGCCGTGCTCGGGTGAGGGGCTGCGAACCCCCGGACTTGATCCGGAGTCCCGCGGGTATCGCGGTGTGGCCGGTGGGTCCCGGGTCAAGCCCGGGACTTCGGGGGTGTTGTTGGTGTTTGGCCTCACGTGTCCCGGAAGTCCGGCAGGATTATCCGGGACCGTTCCGTACTCCATCTCCGATCCGGAACGGCCCCCGGCGTGCGCTGATGCGCGTCCGGGAAGGCGTCAGTTCAGGGCGATGTCGCGGGTGGGGTAGACGCGGCGGTTTTGTTCGAAGGCCTGGGTCAGGACACGGTCGCGGCTGTAGATGTCGTTGCGGAACTTCATCGTGCCATCGTCGTCCGGCCACGCCGTGTAGTAGCCGATATAGACCGGGACCTTGCGCTTGAGCGTGACTTCCTGACGCTCGCTGCTGGCGATCGCGCGGTCGACCTCTTCCGCCGACCAGCCCTCGACGCCGAGGATGGCCCGGGCGAACTTGATCGGCGTGCCGACGCGGATGCAGCCGTGGCTGAAGGCGCGCACCGTGCGCGAGAACAGGCTGCGCGCCGGCGTGTCGTGCATGTAGATGGCGTGCCTGTTGGGGAAGAGGAACTTCACCCGGCCAAGCGCGTTGCGCGGCCCCGGCGGCTGGCGGATGTCGTAGGGCAGCGTCTCCTGGTTGTACTGCGTCCAGTCGATCCGTGTGGAGTCCGTGATCTGGCCACGCACGTCGACGACTTCGTACCCCTGGCGGGCGAGATAGGTCGGGTCGACACGCAGGTGCGGCAGCATCTCGTTGGCGGCGATGGAGCGCGGCACGTGCCAGTAGGGGTTGAAGATCACCGTTTCCATCTCGTCCATGAAGACGGCGGTCTGGTAGTTCGGCTTTCCGACGATGACGTCGGTGCGGTAGACCTTGCGGCCGTCATCCATGATCCAGGCCTGGAAAAACGCCTGGTTGACGAAGACGTGGCGGTCGGCGAGGGAACGCGGCAGCCAGCGCAGGCGCTCGAGGTTGAGCTTGACCCGGGCGATCTGCGACTCCACCGAACGGCCGTTCAGGGCGGCCAGCGTGCGCGGGCCGACGACGCCGTCGACGCCAAGGTCGGCCTGCTTCTGGAAGGCGCGGATGGCATCGGCCAGTTCCGGACCGTAGACGTCATCCCCGACGGCGGGGACGGCCTGCGCAGTCTCGTCTGATTCACCGGAGGCCGAGACCGACGCGGTGTCCTGCATGGCCTCGGTTTCATTATCCGCGGACGCGTCGCTGTTGGCCGTCTCTCCGGATGCCGCTGTTGCAGGCGGGGATATCTCCGCGACCACGGTGACGGGTATGGCGCCGTCAGCGGCCTTTTCGGGCGCGGCGGCAACTGTCGTGCCGTCCGAAGCGCTTTCGCTCACGATCGCACCGGTCGCCTCGGGCGCTGAGTCGTCCGTCCGTTCGGGGACGGAGAGATGCCCGAGTTCGGCAAGCCGGCGGCGCAGCAGCGGCACGCGCGGATCGCTCGTGCCGGGACGCAGCACGGCGCCCGGCGGGACCTCGGTGTCGGAACGGTTCTTTTCCATCTCGCGATAGCGTGCGAGCGCGTCCTTCATGGCCGCGTACTGGGGGATCTGCGAGTGCAGGGAAAGAAGATAGCTGTCGGGCCGCACGGACACCGCGAGGCGGGCGAGAATGTCGCCGGGTTTTTCCTCCTCGACCTTGAGATCGTGCGAATCACTGATGCGGAACGGATCGACCGCGCCGGCCGAGATCACGCGGGCATACTCGAGCACGGATGCGGTCATTTCGAGATCGAGCCTGGCGCGGGCGGCCGGGGATGCCGCCTGGCCGGTGCCGTCATCGTCGAAGCCGGTGAGGCTCGCAGGCAGGAAGTCGACGGCGCGCAGCCCGTCCTCGTCGGCAGTCGCAAGAACCTTGAGCGCGCGTCTGGCGCGCAGGCTGAGGCCGTAGTCGCCGGTCCACATCGGGGCGTAGTTGCGCTCCGCATAGAACGCGAGCACGGGTTTCAGGTGCGACTTGCGGACCCGCACCGGATTGTCGCCGGCCGTTGAAAGATCAGCGAAAATCGCCTCCGCGGCGGCGTCGAGCCCGTCGGGCTTCTTCAGCTTGGTGCGCCTCAGGGCGACGCGGGCCTCAGGCGGCAGCGGCGTCGCACGGACGGTCGCGCCGCCGCTTTCCTCGACGAAGACCTCTTCGGGCGGTGTCGACTGCCGGAACGGCCGGAAGACGTCTCCGAAGACCGTGGGCGACTTGCCGTCCTCGAACCGGTTGAACATCGGCCGGTCGGCCAGGGACGGGGCGGTGGAGATGACCGTACCGACGGTCACGCAGGACGCAAACAGGACAAGTTTTCTGGCAATCATGGCAATGAATTCCGTGGCTTCCTCGGCGGCAATCTATTGATTTTGCAGGTATCCGACAACCGTATCTTTCAAACAACACAACAATGTGTCCTATCGGCATGGCCGAATTTTGACGAAACACACGTCAGAGTTGCGCCGGTTCGGGCGGCGTCCTGCCGAGAACCATGTCGGACGCCTTTTCCCCGATCATGAGGCTCGCCGCGTTGAGATTGGCGGAGAGCATGGTGGGCATGATGGAGGCGTCGGCCACCCGCAGACCCTCGAGGCCGTGCACCTCCAGCCGGTCGCTCACCACCGACATGCGGTCATCTGCCGGGCCCATGCGGCAGGTGCCCATGGGATGGAAGGTGGTGGTGCCGCGGGCCTTGGCGGCGTCGAGCAGGTCGTCGTCGCTCTGTGCGGCGGGGCCGGGGAAATCCTCGTGATCATACCACCGCGCCAGCGCCTGCGACGACAGCAGCCGGCGGGCGAGCCGCATGCCGCCCAGGAGCACGCGGCGGTCCATCTCCTTCACGAGATAGTTCGGCGTAATGACGGGGGCGGCGAACGGGTCCGGCGAGCCGAGGCGCACGTGGCCGGTGCTTTCCGGGCGCTGCTGCCAGACGGCCACGGTCATGCCGGGTTCCGTCTCGAGTTGGCCCTGCACCCCCTCGCGGTAGCTCGCGGGGGTGAAGGTCATCTGGATGTCGGAGCGCTCGGGCGTCTCGCCGGAGTGCCAGAAGCAGTAGACGAGCGTGGGGCTGAGCGAGAGCACGCCCTTGCCCGTCGTCAGCCATTTGAGCACTTCGGCGCCGAGCTTCCAGCCGCGCACGCGCTCGTTGATGGTGTCGATGTTCTTCACCCGGGCGACGAGGCGGGGGGCGTAATGGTCGCGCAGGTTCTCGCCCACGCCGGGCAGGTCGTGGACGACCTCGAGCCCGTGCTCGCGCAGCAGGGCGCCCGGACCGATCCCGGAAAGCTGCAGGATCTGGGGGGAGTTGTACGCCCCGCCCGACAGGATGACCTCGACATTGGCGCGCACCTCGACGGGCGTGCCCCCGCGCCCGCCCTTGAGGTAGCGCGCGCCGACGGCCTTGCGGCCCTCGAGGACGAGATTGGTGACGTGGGCGCCGGTGCGCACCTCGAGGTTGGGGCGCGACATGGCGGGCTTGAGGAACGAGGTCGCCGCGCTCATGCGCCGGCCCTTGTAGATGGTGCGCTGGGCGTAGGCGATGCCTTCCTGGGTGGCGCCGTTATAGTCCGGGTTGCGCGGTATGCCGGCGGCCACCGCACCCTCGATGAAGGCCTCGCAGAGCGGGTGGATCCAGTCGATGTCGGTGACCCTCAGGTTGCCCTCGGTGCCGCGGTAGAGCGGGTCGGGGTCGCCGCCGATGCGCTGCTCGGTGCGTCTGAAATAGGGCAGCACGTCCGCATAGCTCCAGCCGCGGTTGCCCATCTGCGCCCAGGTGTCGTAGTCGAGGCTCTGGCCGCGATTGTAGATATGGCCGTTGATCGAGCTCGAGCCGCCCAGCGTCTTTCCGCGCGGGGCGAGCACGCGCCGCCCTCCCGTCCATTCGCCGGGCTCCATGTCGTAGAGCCAGTTCACGTTGCGGTCGTAGAAGGTCTTGATGAAGCCGGCCGGGATGTGGATATAGGGGTGCCAGTCGCGCGGGCCCGCCTCCAGCACGAGCACGGTGTTCTTTCCGTCGGCGGTGAGCCGGTTGGCGAGCACGCTGCCGGCCGAGCCCGCACCGATGATGATGTAGTCGAACCTCTCCACGATCCCCCCGTCAGCCGTTGCCGCCCTGTGCGCCGGACGGGGACTATATCGCACCGCCCGACCCTCATGACAGTGCAAAGCGATTGCGTCATAAATGCAGCCGGGCGCAGGGGACGACGGCCCCCGGCCGGGAATGGGCAACGCGAGAGCGACTGCGAGCCATGGCACCGACGGATTTTCCGCAGGAGGGCGGCTGCACGTGCGGCGGGGTGCGCTACCGCATGGAAAGCGCACCTCTCTTCGTGCACTGCTGCCACTGTACATGGTGCCAGCGCGAGACAGGCTCGGCCTTCGTACTAAACGCCATGATCGAGGCCGACCGGGTCACGGTGCTGCGCGGTGAACCGGTCTGCGTCGTCACGCCGTCGGCGAGCGGCGATGGCCAGAGGATCTGGCGGTGCCTCGCCTGCCAGGTGGCGCTATGGAGCACCTATTCAGGTTCGGGCGAGGCCATCCGTTTCGTGCGTGCCGGCACGCTCGACCACCCGAACGCCGCCCCGCCGGACGTCCATATCTTCACCTCAACGAAACAGGATTGGGTGGTGATCCCGGATGGCGCGGCGGTGTTCGATGCGTATTACGACAGGGATGAGTGCTGGCCGGAGGAAAGCCTGGCGCGCGTCGCGCGATTGATTGGCGG
This sequence comes from Hyphomicrobiales bacterium, assembly GCA_965227875.1. Lineage (GTDB taxonomy): Bacteria > Pseudomonadota > Alphaproteobacteria > Rhizobiales > JAJFHC01. The sequence goes on along the minus strand of OZ245783.1, from coordinate 507,215 downwards.
GTAGATAAGGAAAAAACGGCATTCGGTAGCAAACGCACCAATTACAAGGAGCGTTGTCAAATGACCGGCGCTGGTGGCTAATTATCTTAGGTTGCGTAGTTGCCCTCTTTGCAGATGGCAATTCTGTTGGAGTCAATAGTGTCTTTTCCAAGAACGTACCGAAAACCGGTTTGACGAGAATTTTTGTAGGCGTCCATATATTCTATCTCGCCCCATATATAGAGCCCAATACCTTTCTGCTTAACGTCCTCAATGAACGTGTCGGGCAGCGGTTGCCCCATAGTTACGAGCAAATCAGGCCCGGTAGAATTGGGTCCGATAACACTTGGGGTCACGTTCTCAGTTTTCATGTTAGGGAGCGGGTTGACCAACGGTACTTCAAAAACCCCAATTCCAACCCAGGCCAAAACATCGTGAGCAGGAGTTTGCCCGTAATTGTGCAGAATGACTCTTGCATGCGGGACAAGATTGTTATCCGCTCTCTCATCAAATTTGATCTCTTGGAAGATGTACGCACGCAACTGGCGCTCGGCGGTTTGTCTTGTGACTTTGACAGCTTCAAAGGCCGCAGTGCTGGCGTTCCGCGTCTCATCAAGAGTTCTTTTGACGAACACCACGCCGACAAAGGTCACAAATACGGAGGCAGCACCGACGAAAACGGTAGCGTAGAGCATCAACTTTGCCCAAAGTGCCATGCTTTTTTGGGCATGCAGATCATCCTCGGCGCGACGTGCTTCTCTCTGTGCTTTTTCTTTATCTACAAAGCAACGGATCACTTTTTCTCTGGTGGGGAGGATCTGGCAATCACTTGGAAATTTATTGCCTGCCTCGGTCATTGCGCGGTCTACAGCGTATTCCTTGTGAACAGTCTGGCGAACCTCTGAGCGTTCGGCAAGGACAATCACAGAATAAACAGCAATTAAAGAAATCAGACCGAAAATTATCCAAGGTCTATTCTCTCGACCCCAATCTCTGCCTAACATTGAATTAAGAACGCCGCTGAAAATTTGCCCCGAGCAAGCTTATTCCGCACGTTCACTACCTCTTCGTCAACTCCAATATCTGAAAGTGTTTCGACTACAGCCATGACGGCGTTTGCACAAATCAAGTAGAAAGTTGTTTCGGCTAATTGCGCCGCATGGTGCGCGGTCAGCACCACCACGTTTCGCCGCGCTACCTGCACCAGTGCGGGGCGCATTCAGCATGGCTTGAGGACCACCCGCCGAGAAGCGAATAGCGATCTTGCGAGCCGCGCGTTTGGGCTGGCCATGACGCGCCCGGTCAGCCGGAATTGGAAGGGGTATTCGCAGCGAAATAATGTTGCTTAGTTCAAGGCCACGCTACATCTCTGACAATATCAGCATGAGCGTGCAGTGTGTCATGAATGTCCCTAGCGGGTCGAGGAAGTTGAAGCAAGACGACCTCTAGCCCTGCTTTTCTCGCTTCTTTCATGGCAGGGATCATATCCGTGTCGCCCGAAACGAGAATGATTCGTTCAACAGTCTTTCGCTGAGAAAATGTGGCAATGTCCAGTCCAATGCGCATATCCACGCCTTTTTGCTCAAAGACCGGAGAAAAATCACCATCTACGAGTGGTCGCCCGCCTTGAAGTGGTATGTTTCGAGGCTTCCAACCTCGAAAGCCAAGCGTCCCCCTCCGAACGGCGAACCGTTCAATTTTAGCCAAGTCATCAAGCCATCTCGTGTTTGCTTGAAATTGGGTGTTGTTGCCTGAAACAGGAAGCTGGACTGTTCCTCTATATTGGGGAGAATCATAATAATATATTCTAAGTAGATATTCGTCTTGCTGAACGCAACGAGCCGCAAAACGTTCTATCAATGAATTGTCATACTGGAGTTGCGCTGCCTTTGCGCACGCGCGCAAATAGCCACCGTCAATCATCAATGCTGTTTTCATTTGAGCGTCCCACCAAATGAAAAGACCCTCGCTGCTTCCGCAGCGAGGGTCTCAAGATTGTCACTTCGAACTTGCGAAGCGATAAGATTGCTCTCCATATATGTGGTAGAAATTACCAATTCGTCAAGAATTTTGTGTCGCGCGAGTCGGGGGCTTTGAAATTGATCAGCCTGGCAATTTTCGCGCCGCCTTCACTCTGCCCGAAATCGTTTCGACAAGATCGACTGTCGCATCCCAACGCTTGCGGCGAATGATTTCTTCGGCAATCTCACGGTCTGATATGGGCCGTCTAACGTCACGGATGATATCGAGCACAAATCGGCGCAATTCACCGCACTTGAATTGCTCTAGTGGCGCACCCGCGGGCGAATTTTGGATGGATCGTCTTCATATCCGAACAGTCTGAGCGTCTTGTCTATGTGCGTGAGTTTGAGCCGAAGGGCGCGTCTTTGTTTGCCCATCTTCACGATATCGCCGGAGAGTTCAGCGCGCTTATTGACGAATGGTATAACTACGTGAAGTTCAGCGATGACTATTCACTACGGTCCTCGCTGGGCGTGGGGTCAAACCCGTCCGGAAGCCATTGAGGCTCATCGTCAAATGCGAGAAGCCCATATTCGACGCCAAGGCGTTCAGCGAGTTCCACTAGACTCCCAAGCGCGCCGACCGACTCGCGAAGGTTCAGTAGCCAGACATTTTCGGCTATCCGTTGCGCGCCTTTGGCTTGCTCTATCTTCTTATCTGCGTTTCCGACTTAGAGCTGCCAATCAATATTCTCTGCGGGCATTACGGTAACAAATAGGACGCTATGCATGACGTATCCTTTCGTTTCGTGGGTGCCTAGTTTTCCGGAAACGGCTGAAACCTGCCAATCCTGGCTTGGTGCTCTTACTTCCTAATGCCGGGAGACAAGCACCAGCGGCCTACACGTTTCCGGAAAAAGTGCCATCGGAACAACCGATTGGCACTCTGGGCGAAAGAGTGCCAAATTTTTTCCCCGACCCTCTTGAACCCCCGAAATCGTTTCCTACATATCGCGCGCGAGGTGCCGTAACGGACCTCGGAAATCGCTTCATTTGAATTGCCAAGGAGGATTCGCAAAATGAAGTTCAGACCCCTGCATGACCGCCTTCTGGTCCGTCGCATCGACGCGGACGAAAAGACCGCCGGCGGCATCATCATCCCCGACACGGCCAAGGAGAAACCGATGGAAGGCGAAGTGCTCGCCGTCGGTGACGGGGCCCGCGGCGAGGACGGGAAGCGCATCGCGCTCGACGTCAAGGCGGGTGACCGCATCCTGTTCGGCAAATGGTCCGGCACGGAAGTCACGATCGACGGCGAAGAGCTGATCATCATGAAGGAATCCGATGTCATGGGCATTGTCGAGCACGTGACCAAGGTGAAGAAAGCGGCCTGACGCGCGAACGCGTTCGGGCCTTTTTTGTATCCATTCAGTCGGAGATAGAGACATGTCTGCAAAAGACGTCAAATTCCATGCCGATGCGCGCGAGAAGATGCTGCGCGGCATCGACACCCTTGCCAATGCCGTGAAGGTGACGCTGGGCCCCAAGGGCCGCAACGTGGTGCTCGACAAGTCGTTCGGCGCCCCGCGCATCACCAAGGACGGCGTGACCGTGGCCAAGGACATCGAACTCGAGGACAAGTTCGAGAACATGGGCGCGCAGATGGTGCGCGAAGTTGCCTCCAAGACCAACGACCTGGCCGGTGACGGCACGACGACGGCGACCGTGCTCGCCCAGTCGATCGTGCGCGAAGGCGCCAAGGCGGTCGCGGCCGGCATGAACCCGATGGACCTGAAACGGGGCATCGACCTGGCCGTCACCAAGGTTGTCGAGCACCTCAAGTCCAACGCCCGCAAGGTGACCAACAATGACGAGATCGCCCAGGTGGGCACCATCTCGGCCAATGGCGACACCGAGATCGGCCGCTTCCTGGCGGAAGCCATGGAAAGGGTCGGCAATGACGGCGTGATCACGGTCGAGGAAGCCAAGTCTCTCGAAACCGAACTGGAAGTCGTGGAAGGCATGCAGTTCGACCGCGGCTATCTCTCGCCCTACTTCATCACCAACCAGGACAAGATGCGGGTGGAACTCGAAGACCCCTATGTCCTGATCCACGAGAAGAAGCTGTCGAACCTGCAGGCCATGCTGCCGGTGCTCGAGGCGATCGTGCAGACCGGCAAGCCGCTGCTGATCATCGCTGAAGACGTCGAGGGCGAAGCGCTCGCCACGCTGGTGGTGAACAAGCTGCGCGGCGGCCTCAAGATCGCCGCCGTCAAGGCGCCGGGCTTCGGCGACCGCCGCAAGGCCATGCTGCAGGACATCGCGATCCTCACCGGCGGCCAGGCGATCTCGGAAGATCTCGGCATCAAGCTCGAGAACGTCACGCTTGACATGCTCGGCCGCGCCAAGAAGGTGGTCATCTCCAAGGACGACACCACCATCGTCGACGGGGCCGGCAAGAAGTCGGACATCTCCGCGCGCGTCGAGCAGATCAAGGCGCAGATCGAGGAAACCACCTCGGACTATGACCGCGAGAAGCTCCAGGAACGCCTCGCCAAGCTCGCCGGCGGCGTGGCCGTCGTGCGCGTGGGCGGTGCGACCGAGGTCGAGGTCAAGGAACGCAAGGACCGTGTCGACGACGCGCTCCACGCAACCCGGGCCGCGGTCGAGGAAGGCATCCTGCCCGGCGGCGGCGTGGCGCTGGTCCGCGCGGCCGAAGCGCTGAAGGGCCTGACGGGCGAGAACGACGACCAGAACCGCGGTATCGCCATCGTGCGCCGCGCGATCGAGTCGCCGGCCCGCCAGATCGCGCTCAACGCGGGGTCCGAAGCCTCCATCGTGGTCGGCAAGATCGCCGAGACCAAGGGCTATGCCCAGGGCTGGAACGCCCAGACCGGCGAATATGGCGACATGTACAAGATGGGCGTCATCGACCCGGCCAAGGTGGTGCGCACGGCCCTGCAGGACGCGGCCTCCGTCGCCGGTCTGCTGGTCACCACCGAAGCCATGGTGGCCGAACTGCCGAAGAAGGAAACGCCGGCTCCGGCGATGCCGGGCGGCGGAATGGACTTCTGACGCAAGGGTAAGTTCGTCACCCGAAATACATACCGGTGGGACGCGGCGGCACAGCCGCGTCCCCCTTGTCCAAGCCATTTGTACGAGGAACACCGCTATGCAACTCATAGAAGCAAAGGGACTGAAAAAGACTTTCGGGAGCACGGTCGCGGTAGACGGCGTAGACATGTCGGTCGGCCGCGGCGAGGTGGTCGGTTTCCTTGGCCCCAACGGAGCCGGAAAATCGACCACGATGAAGATGATCTCCGGATTCCTCGAACCCGACGAGGGCAGTGCCAGCATATGCGGCCATGATATCCGAACCGATCCTCTCCAGGCCAAGCGCCATATGGGGTACCTGCCCGAAGGGGCGCCTTCCTATCCGGACATGCTCGTCGCCGACTTCCTCGCGTTCGTCGGCAGGATGCGCGGCCTGCGCGGCGCGATCCTCGACGACCGTCTGGCGGAAATGGCTGAACGGATCAATCTCGCGGAAGTCTGGGATCGCAGGATCGAAAACCTTTCGAAGGGCTACAAGCGCCGTGTCGGCATCGCCCAGGCGCTCATCCACGACCCGGATATCCTGATCCTCGACGAGCCGACCGATGGGCTTGACCCCAACCAGAAACACGAGATGCGGTCGCTGATCCGCAGGATCTCAGCCGACAAGGCAATCGTCGTCTCGACGCATATCCTTGAAGAGGTCGAAGCCGTCTGCACGCGCGCAATGATCATTGCGAGCGGCAAGGTGCTGGCCGACGAGACCCCGCACGATCTCATGGCCCGGATGAGCGGGGACAAGGCGATCCGCCTGACGGTCGCGTCGAAGGATGCAGACGATGTTGTCGCCAGGGTCGGTCCATTCGCACCGGCTGGCGGCGTCGAGGTCCTCGAAAGATTCAACGGCTCCACCCGGCTGCTGATCAAGGGCGCCGGCGATACCGAGAAGCCCGCCGGGCTTGCCTCGCGGCTGCAGGAGGCCGGGCTGGAGATCGAGGATTTCGGCATATACCGGCCAAGCCTCGAAGACGTCTTCCGCCAGATCACGCGGCAGGACAGGCCAAACTGATATCCGACACCTGACTGGAGAAACTCCCATGACTGCTTCACTGCAAACCATCGGAGTTGTTTTCGGCCGCGAGTTCCGTGGCTATTTCTCAACTCCGCTTGCGGCCATTTTTCTGGTCGTCTTTCTCGCCCTGTCCGCAGGGCTGACGTTCTTCGTCGCCGGGTTCTTCGAGCGGGGGCAGGCCGACCTGTCGACCTTCTTCTCGTGGCACCCGTGGCTGTTCATGATCCTCATGCCGGCGATCGGCATGCGGCTCTGGGCGGAGGAGCGCCGCTCCGGCATGATCGAACTCCTGATGACACTTCCCGTCCGTACCTGGGAACTCGTCACGGGCAAGTTCCTGGCCGGCTGGGCCTTCACGGGCGTGGCGCTCTTGCTTACCCTGCCCATGTGGATCACCGTCGCCTATCTGGGGACGCCCGACAACGGCGTTATTGCCGCGAGTTACGCGGGCAGCTTCCTCATGGCGGGCGCCTTCCTCGCATTGGCGGCCTGCATCTCGGCGCTGACCCGCAACCAGGTGATCGCTTTCATCGTGGCCACGATTGCCGGCTTCCTTCTGGTGATGGCCGGATTCGACCTCGTGCTCGCCAGCGTACGTTCCTGGGCGCCGGCATTCGTCACGGAGACGGTGCAGTCGCTTTCGTTCCTGTCACACTTCAACCGACTGAGCGACGGTGTCATCGAACTGCCGACAGTGGTCTTCTTCCTGTCGATGGTCGCGCTCTGCCTGTGGATCAACGTTCAGATCGTCAACCTGAAGAAAGCACATTGAGGCTACACCCATGTCTGGAATCGCAAACCTTTCGAAGCCCCGGCTGATTGGTCTGTCGATCGGCCTGGCGATCATTCTCTTCCTGAGTGTCAACGTAACCGCTTCGAACCTGTTCCGTTCGGCCCGTGCCGACCTGACGGAAGGCAAGCTGTTCACCTTGTCCGAGGGTACCAGAACCCTGCTGTCAGAGCTCGATGAACCGCTGCACATGCGCTTCTTCCTGTCGGACAATCTGGTGCAGTCCGCACCTCAGCTCGCGGCCTACGCGAAACGGGTGCGCTCGATGCTGGAGACCTACGCGACGCGGTCGGACGGCAAGATCACGCTCGAGGTGATCGATCCCAAGCCATTCTCGGACGAGGAGGACAGGGCTGTCGGCCACGGCATCAACCGGATCAGTCTCGCCGGCGTTTCCGATCCGCTGTTCTTTGGCCTGTCGGCCACCAATTCGACCGATGGGCGTGCGAAAATCCCTGTGTTTTCGCCTGATCGCGAAGCCTTTCTCGAATATGACCTGACGAGGGTCGTGGCGGAACTCGGCCAGGCAGGGAAACCCGTCGTTGCCGTACTTGACGGACTCGGGGTCTCCGGGGATCCGATGGCCCGCCGGCCCCAGCAGCAGGTCATCGCGCAACTGAAGGAAGTCTACGACGTCGAACTGTTGCGGGGAGACGTGGATACGCTTCCGGAAAACACCAAGGTCGTGATGGTCATCCATCCGAAGGACCTGTCGGACCGGACGCTCTACACGATCGACCAGTGGGCCCTCGGTGGCGGTGGGACGATGGTGTTCGCCGATCCGCACGCGGAGACGCAGGCGGGTCCGCAGCCAGGCATGCCGGCGATGGATGCTGCGTCCGACCCCTCGCGTCTCTTCGAGGCCTGGGGTGTCGAATTCGCTGCCGACAAGGCAATCGCCGATCCGGAGTTCGCCATCAGGACTGTCCGCAACATTGCCGGTCGCGAGACGGAAGTCGCCAACTACCCCTGGCTGTCCTTGCGGCGGGAAGCGATGGACACGTCCAACGCGGCTCTTTCCCAGCTCTCCAGCCTGATCCTGACGACCGCGGGCGGTTTCGGTGCGGCGAACGACGAGGTCTCGATCGAACCGCTGCTGACGTCGTCGCCCGACGCCGGTCTGGTGGCTGCGCGCGACGCCGCAAGCCCCTATGGCGACCCGAGAAAGCTTCTGTCCGAACGCGAGAAGACCGACGGTCCGATCGTGATTGCGGGCCGGTTGACGGGAACGCTCAAGACGGCTTTCCCCGATGGTGCACCTGAAGGTTCCGAGCATTCCGGGGAACACCTGAAAGAAAGCCGTGAAGCGCCGAACATCGTGCTGGTGGGCGATGCGGACATGCTGATGGACCGTAACTGGATCCAGAATCGCGAGATCTTCGGGCAGAAGATCGCGCAGGCCTTCGCCAACAATGGCGACTTCGTGCTCAACACGGTCGAGCAGATGGCCGGTGGCGTGGCGCTCGCCGATCTCAGGGGTCGCGGTGTGTCGTGGCGTCCTTTCGACCGCATAGCTGCGCTTGAGAAGGCGGCTGACGAAAAGTACCGCGCAAAGGAGCAGGAACTCGTCAAGCGGCTGGAGGAAACGGAGAAGAAGATCCGTGACCTGAAGGGCGTCGGAGACGACGACGGCGCGATGTTCGTCTCGGAAGAGACGGTCCAGGAGATCGAACGTTTCCGGGCCGACATGCTGACGATCCGGGCCCAGCTCCGCACCGTCCAGCACGACCTGCGCCGCGACGTCGAACGTCTGAAATCATGGGTGACGACGGCGAACGTGGGCCTGATCCCGGCCATCTTCGCAGCCGGTGCCCTGGTCTACTCGCTGCGTCGTCCGCGGCGGACCGTGCCGGTGCGGAACCGCACGCCAGGCGATGACCACACCAGCAACGACTGAAAGGAGCAATGCAGATGAATGGGAAATCGTTTTTCGTTCTCGCCGGCGCGACTGGCCTTGCGGTCGTGCTTGCGGTCACCAGTTCGATGAGCTGGGGGACCAAGGATACCCTCAGCGAACGTGGTCGGGCCTTCCTGCCGGAACTGGCGGGCAAGGTCGGCGAGATCGCCTCGATCCGGGTGACCGAAGGTGACATGAAAATGACCGTCCGGAAGGACGGCGACCGGTTCGTCGACAGCTCCGGCTATCCCGTAAAACGGGATGCCGTGCGCGACCTCGTCGCATCCGCTTCCGTGCTTGCCATCGACGAACGCAAGACCGCGGACAGTGCGCGGCATGCCGACCTCGACCTGGCGTCTCCCGATGCCGAAAGGGGCGCGGGCAAGCTGGTCGAGTTCATAGACGGAAATGGGGATGTCCTCGCGGGGTTCATGGCTGGCAAGGCGGACTATAGCGTCGGCGGTGTCGGGGGCGGTGTCTACGTGCGTCCGCACGACTCCGACCAGACCTATCTTGCCCGCGGGAGCATCAAGTTACCCTATGGCCGCCATGGCTGGTTCGACAACACGCTGTTCGAGACCGACCGGGAGAAGATCGCGGCGATAACCATCGAGCATGACGGCACACCGGTAGCGGTCGTCAAAAGGGACGGTGACCGCATGCTTCTGGAAGAGATGCCCGATGGAAAAACGCTGGATGAAAACAAGGTTGGCAGGCTGACGCGCCTGTTCGCCAACCTGAGTTTCAGCGACGTCCGTGCCGCGAGCGACGATCCGCAGCCGGCCAGCCGGGTTCTTGCCGTCGAGACCGGTGACGGGATGGTCGTCAAACTTGCCGCGCTTGAAAAGAGCGATGACGAGGGCCGGTGGATCCGGGTCGTGACCGGGGAGTCCGAAGCCGCACCGGAGAGCGCACAGGCCAAACTTGCGCAAAAGGTCGAAGGTTTCGAGTTCAGGCTCGCCGCTTATGACGCCGAGATGTTCGACTGGTCGGTGGAGGACCTCCTCGAGACACCGCAAAGCTGACGGCGCTGCTGCGCGGATCCGCTGGTTTCCGCGCAGCCCGACCTATAGGCACGTCGCCGCCTCAGAAGGGGACGTCGATCCGAGCCGACGCACCGTAGGCGGTGTACTTGCCCGTTCCGACGCCGGATACGTGGGTATCGACCGAAAGGCGCGTGCCGTTGTTGAGCCTGCTGTCCACGCCCGCGCTGAATCGGGCCGACAGGATGTCGTCCAGATCGGGCAGGCCGGTATTGGGTGTCGCGCCCTGGTTGGAGAACTCGTACTCGCCGTGCACGCCGAACCATGGCTTGACGAAGCTGCCGTCGTCCATGGTCATGCCGTAGCCGATCTTCGGTCCGACGGTGACGCGTCCGGCATTCACGTTCAGGCTGCCGTGGCGCACGCCGAGGGAGTCGGTATAGGCGTCCTGGTCCTCTTCCGCGTAGACGATCTTCGCCGACGGTTCGAAAATCCACAGGCCGTGGGTCCAGTGCCCGGTCAGCTGTACCGCGCCGGTGAGGCGGTCGGCATCGAAGTCACCGCTGGCGGCGCCCGACTTCGTGTCGTAGTCGGAATAGGTATAAGCGAGCATGGCGTCGAGGCGCAGGTGCTCGGAGAGCTTCACGCCGACATAGGGGCCGACCGTCACGCCGTCCGCGTCGAAGGATCCCTTGGCGCCGGAGACGACGGTGTCGAAATCCGCATGGCCGTATCCGAGCAGGAGACCGACGACCACGTCGTGCGAGACCCGGTAGTCCACGCCGCCGGTGACGCCGAACGTGTCGCCGTCGAAACTGCTGCCCTTGCCGTCATAATGGGTCCAGCTGCCCTTGAGCCAGGCGTTCCAGCCGGTGCCGGGACCGGCGACATGGCCGGCCGTGGGAACCACGTGAACGGCCGTCTCTTCATCGCCGGACATGGCGTCGATCTGCTTTTCGACGCGCTCGCGTTCCTTGCGGTTGAGCCAGCTCCTGAAGCCTGCCGCGTTGATCGAAAAGCCGTTGGAGGCGATCTGCGTTGCCGGTGCGCCGCCGCCGCTGCCCTGGGCGAAGCTTTCGCCGATGGCGTCGAAGGTCTGGTTGACCGTCGCCGTCGTCTGGGTGCCGACCACGATATTGGAGAGCGTGCCCTGCTGGTTGTCCAGGCCCTTCGTCGCGCCGGCGACGGAGCAGGTGAGGATGGCGGTGTTCAGGGCCGGATTGGTGCTGATGGTGAACGTGCCGCCCTGGCCCTTCTGGACGACGATGACATTGGTGCCGGTCTGCATCGTGAGGTTCACGCCCGGCCCGACGATCGAGTAGAGCGTCGCCGTTCCCAGCGATATCGTGATCTGGTCTCCACCGACGGCCGTGATCGTATCGCCGTTGATCGCGTTGATGGTGGCGCCGCCCGAACCCGGATCGGCCTGGGCGCAGGTCCCCGCGAAGCCACCGGCATGCGCCCGGGTCTGCAGGTCAGCCACCGCGGCCACTCCGACCGCAAGCCCGGCGGCCAATGCCAGTTTCGTCGTCATCCCAGCGTTCATGGTGGCAGCCCCTGTTCCCCGCTATTCCCGCAACGTAATCCGTCGATCACGTTCAGATTATTCGCATGAATTCGCCACCGCCCGCACCGGATATTCGCGGTGGGGCCCGCTTTGTCCGTCCTGTGGTGCATTTTCGCAACAGAATCGGCATGAAAGGGGTTTGACTGGGGCGCGCCTGCGTGATTTTTCACCAGCTTCCAAACGGAAGTGTGCGTCATGGACCGTCGAATCGTCATTGGTGGAGGCATCGCTGCCGGGTTGGCGGGTGTCGCCTCCGCGCCTTACCTGTTCAGGAGCCGCGACCCGGCGCCGGACGGAACGCGCCTGCCGGTTCTTGCTCCCGAAGACGGCCGGATCGTTGCCAGGTCGCACGAGACGGCACGTACAGTCTCCGGCGCCTACAACCTGCGCACCAGGCTCGTGCCGGACCTGCGAGCGTTCTGCCGGACCCCCGCTGCGGTCTCGACGATGGTGTCCTGGGCGCGGGACAACGAGGTTTCCTTCGCGATCCGGTCGGGCGGCCACTGTTTTGCCGGGCTTTCGCAGAGCGAAGGCCTCGTCATCGACTTGCGGGAAATGAATGCGGTCACCGTCGATACCGGCGCGCGGCGGGCCGTGGCCGGCGCCGGCGCGAAGGCCGGCGCGCTGCATGCCGCCGCTGCCGCTTCAGGCCTCAGGGCGAGCGCGGGCGTGTGCGCCGATGTCGCGGTCGGCGGCCAGGTGCTCGGCGGTGGTGGCGGTTACTTCGTGCGCAGCGGCGGTCTCCTGTGCGACAGGCTCAGCGCGTTGACGCTCGTCGACGCGGGCGGCCGGGTTCTGCAGGTGTCCGCGGAGGAGAACGAGGATCTGTTCTGGGCGCACCGCGGCGGCGGTGGCGGCTTCGGCGTCGTCACGGACCTGACGTTCGAACTCGACCGGCTGGAACGCCTCGACCACATTTCGGTGCACCGGTCGCTGGAAAAGAGCGAGGCGGCCGAGCTGCTGCACGACTGGTTCGGCTGGTCGCCGGCGCAGGACCGGTCGATCTCGACCCATCTCCGGCTGGTGAACTACGGCCGCGGCAACATGCTGGTCTCGCTGACCGGCCATTCGACCGCGGGACGCCGCGTGACGCTCGCAGCTCTCAACGCGCTTTCGCAAGGGCGGCTGGTGTCGATCGAAAACGGACTTCACTCCGGCGAGATCCCGAAGGTGATGGAAGCGGCGCTCAGCCAGTCGAAGACGCCCGACTACTATCAGTTCACGGCGTCCGATCTAATCAGGGAAGGTCCTGACGCCAATGCCTGCGCCTCCTTCGTGGAGACCATGGCGTCCGGTCCGGTCGGCGTGGTGAGTGCGGAGTTCGAGCCGCTCGACGGCGCGCCGGGCGAGCTGCCGGCCGATGCGACTGCCTTTCCCCATCGCGGTGCTAAGTATCTGGTCCTTTACGCCTGCACGCTCAACACCGTGTTCGAGACCGAAACACGCCTGGCGGCGCTCGACGCGGTGAGGGCCGAGGGGCGCAAGCATGCCACGGGGGGTGCCTACGCCAATTACCGTGACGACCGGCTCGAGGGATGGGCGCAGGCCTACTGGGGCGAGAACCTGCCGCGGCTGCGGGACATCAAGCGCAGGCGCGATCCCAACAACCTCTTCCGGCATGCCCAGAGCGTCGTTGCCTGATCAGGCCGCACGGCCATAGAAGCCCACGCGCTCTTCGTCGGAGAAGGTGACGCCGGGTTCGCCGAAATAGGAGAAAACCGCGATAATCCGCATGCGGCCGCCCTCGACCGGGGTGACGCGATGGGCGGTGTTGCGGCCAGCAAAGACGTTGAGCGTACCGGCGGCGAGGGGCAGCGTTTTGACCTGCCTGTCCTCGCCCGACAGCAGGCGCGCGACGCCGTCGAAATTCGGGTCACCGTCACTGCGCAGGCCGTGGCGATACTCGAAGGCGCCGCCTGCCTCGGGGGCCTGGATGAGCAGGGTCGTCGTGAACTGCGCGCGGTCGAAATGCCAGTTGAGCGCCTCGCCGTCGCGATATCCCATCACGTTGATGCGGGCGAGCGGGTCGTCCATGACGAAGAGGCGGTCCCGCCCCATGACACGGGCGAGAAACGCCGCGAGTGGGGGCCATTCGTAAATCGTCTCGACAAGCGTGCCCGCGAGCTGGTCGGCGCACAATGTATGGTTCACGGTGCGGAAGCGGCGCAGGGCCGGGTGGCCGGCGGGAAGGGTATCGATATCGTCGCGGAAGTAGACATTGTGCTCCCGGCGATGGGTGAAGGACTGCGCGTCGATCATGGACGCCAGGGCCTTCGCCGTGCAGGCGATGGCGTCCGGCCGCACGAAACCGTCCAGGTTGAACATGCCGTCATCTGCGAACGCCCGGCGGCAGTTCTCGACGAGTGCCGCGCCTTCGGGCGCGTCGAGGCGGTCGAGCGGAAAGCGGTCGAGATCGAGAATGTCGTCCATGGTCCTGCTCCGGTCGTCGGAATTCGGTCCCGCAGTTCCACGCGAGCCTATCCCCGGTCCAATGCCCGGCGCCAGTGCAAGGAAATTCAACGCGACATGGAGGGTTGGAGGCCCTGTCAGGACGGATCTGCGGACCTGTCCGTTTCCGCGACGGCCGACGGCAGGGCGTCGAGGCGCTCGAGCATGAATGCCTCGGTGAGGATCTGCGGCAAGACTTCCGCAGGTGCGTTCTTCCGCGCGGGGTAGAGCAGGTAGAGCGGCACGCCGGCGCGGTCGTAGCGTGTCAGGATACGCGTGATGTCCGGGTCCTGGTTCGTCCAGTCGCCGACGAGATAGGTCACGCCCTTGGCGTCTAGCGCCTCGCGGAACCGCGCCGAACTGAGCGCGACGCGTTCGTTGACCTTGCAGGTGATGCACCAGGCTGCCGTCAGATTGAGGAACACGGGTTTGCCGTCCGCCCGCAGCGCATCGAACCGGGCCCGGGTGAACGCCTCGCCACCGGCGTCTTCCGCAGCGCTCGCGGTGGCGGCGGGTGTCGCGACCGGCTCCAGTTGGCGGGACATGACCGTCAGGGTTCCCGCAGCGATGAGAAGCGCCAGGCCAGCCGCCGCCACGGGCCGGTTCCCCATCCGGCCCATGATCCACGACGCGAAGGCCACCGCGACGAGAACGACTGCCGCGGCGAGGACGCCGTCGCTGCCGGTCTGGATGCTCAGCACCCAGACGAGCCAGGCCGACGTCGCGTAGAGCGGGAACGCGAGGATCTGCTGGAAAGTGACCATCCAGGGTCCCGGACGCGGTAGAAGACGGGTGGCCGCCCCGGACAGGCCGAGCAGGACCATGGGCAGGGCGAAGCCCGCGCCGAGCGCCAGGAGGACGGCAAAGATCTCGACGGGCGATCGCGCGAGGGCGTAGCCGATCGCGGCTCCCATGAAGGGTGCCGTGCAGGGCGTCGCGGCGACCGTGGCCAGGGCGCCGGTGAAGAACGAGCCCGCCGAACCGCCCAGGCGCGTCAGGCTGTCGCCGGTTCCGGCGAGGCCGGCCCCGATGCGGAAGACGCCGGACAGGGACAGGCCCAGGGCGAGGAAAAGCGACGCCATGGCCAGTACGAAAACGGGGGACTGGAACTGGAAACCCCAGCCAAGCGCGTCGCCTGTCCGCTTGAGGGCGACGAGCAGTGCGGCCAATCCGGCGAAACTCGCAAGGACGCCGGCCGCGTAGGCCGCGCTGTGCCTTGCCGCCTTGCCGCGCTCGCCCCGGCCGAGTCCCGCAAGCGACAGCGCCTTGAGCGAGAGGATGGGCAGGACGCAGGGCATGAGGTTGAGGATGAGCCCGCCAAGCAGCGCGAAGACCATGGCATGCCAGAGCGACAGACCGGCGGGTGCCGCGACGACGGGACCGAGCGAGGGCAGTGCGGCGACAGGCGTGGCGTCGACCGCATGGCCCTTGCGGAGACCGGTGGCGGGATCCTCGACGATGAGGAGGCCGGTCAACCGGTCGAGCGATTTCTTCTCGTCACCGCGCTCGAGCGCAATACGTAGGCCGCTCTCCGTGCGGGTCACGGTCTGGGCGGCGGCGTGTTTCACCGTGCCCCAGGTGTCGGCGAAAAAGGTCACGCTTGCATTGGCCGGGATCGACAGGGTTTCCGCCGGTACGGAAAGATCGAGATCCGCATCCGTCTGCGCGAACCTGACCCTGTCGCCAAGTGCTCTGGGCCTGGCGAGAAGGGCAGCGCCGATCGCCGATGCGGAAGGTGAGGGCGCGACCGACTGCGCGGGGCCGGCAACCGGCATGGTGAGGGAGAGGGTCTCGCTTTCGGGGATGCAGATGTCGGCGCAGACGAGCCACCGGGCGTCGACCGTCAGGGTGACCGGAAGCGGCGGCAGGGTCGCCGGCGGCGTCAGTTCGACGAGAAGCCAGGCATCGTCCTCGAAACCGTAGTTCATCAGCGGGCCGTAGGGCACCGCCTTGGGCAGCGGCCACTTGATTTCCGATACGGTGAAGCCCAGCGGCAGCTTCCAGTCGAGACGGGTCGGCTCCCCGGAATCGCCCGGGTTCTTCCAGTAGGTGTGCCAGCCTGGCGTGATCTTCTGGTGCACCGCGAGCATGAGTGGCCTGCCGGGCGCAAGCGCAGCTTCGGCGGCGACGAGCCTCGCTTCCACCTTCTTGCCGGGTGCGGTCTGGGCACGCGGGTCACCCGCGCCGGACCACACGAAAAGTGCGGCGGCCAGGAACAGGAACAGCGTTCGTATGCTCGCTCTCATTCTTCCTCCGGCGGGGACACCGTTACATATCGCTTTATGGGGCGTTGGGCGCGTTTTATCGCCGAATTTCACGTGAAGGTGAATATTCGCTATCGCCGCACCCGCCGGCTCCGGCAGCGCTCTTGTGCCTCGGACACGATAGCGGCGGGGAAGGTTTCGTTCAGCATGTTCGCGAAGCCAACCTTAACCGCCCGTCGCGTATGCTGGGGTCTCGACTGTCGGAGGGAACGGGAGCCATGTGTCGCTGGATCGCCTATTGCGGAGTGCCGGTCTTTCTTGAGGATCTGCTGCTGAAACCGGCACATTCGCTGATCAGCCAGAGTCTCGCCTGCCGCGAGGGCCTCGCGCGCACCAACGGCGACGGGTTCGGCATCGGCTGGTACGGGCTGCGGGCGGAACCGGGGCTGTTCCGCGAGGTGCTGCCGGCGTGGAACGATGTCAATCTCAAGGCGCTGGCGGGCCAGATCCAGTCGCGGCTGTTCTTCGCCCATGTGAGGGCCTCGACAGGCACAGAGACCGCGCGCACCAACTGCCATCCGTTCGCGAACGGACGCTGGATGTTCATGCACAACGGCTCCATTGGCGGCTACGACCGGTGCCGCCGGCGCCTGGAAGCACTGCTTGACGATGCGCACTTTTCGGCCCGTGCGGGATCGACCGACAGCGAACTGTTTTTCCTTCTCATGGTGCAGAACGGGCTCGACACAGATCCTCATGGCGCCCTGGCAACGACGATCCGGCAGATCACCGGCGTCATGGTCGAAGCAGGGGCCTGCGAGCCGTTCAGGCTGACCGTCTGTCTTTCGGACGGGGAACGCCTGATCGCGTGCCGCCATGCTTCGGCGGAGACGCCACCCTCGCTGTACTGGACCCGGGATGCGGGCAGTGTGCTCGTGGCGTCCGAACCGCTTGACGAGGAGACCCGGCGCTGGCACGAGGTCGGACCCGACAGCGTGTTCACCCTCGACCGGCGGATCACGATCTCGCCGCTGTTCGACGGCGCGGACACGGCAAGTGTGGTGTACGCCCTTACGGCATAGGCAGGGTCCGCCTCATGAAGATCTGTGTGTTCTGCGGTTCGAGCGCGGGGAACGACCCCGCCTATGTCGACGCCGCACGTGCGACCGGTGCGCTCATCGGGCGTGAAGGCTGCGAACTCGTCTACGGCGGCGCACGGGTCGGGCTCATGGGGGAGGTCGCCGACGCGGCGCTCGCGGGCGGTGCGCGGGTGACCGGCGTCATGCCGCGGGATCTTGCCGAAAAGGAACTCGCTCACAACGGGCTGAGCGAACTTGTGATCGTGGGTTCCATGCACGAACGCAAGACAATGATGGCCGACCTGTCCGACGGGTTCCTCGCGCTGCCGGGCGGAGCGGGGACGCTGGAGGAAATCTTCGAGCAGTGGACCTGGGCCCAGCTCGGCATTCATGGCAAACCCTGCGGTTTCCTGAACGTGAACGGGTACTACGACGAACTGGCTGCCATGACGGGCAAGTGCGCGCGAGAGGGGTTTATGCGTCAGGACCATGCCGACATGCTCATCTTCCGGCCCAGTGCGCGGGAGATCCTCGACGCCTTCAGATCCTATGTGGCGCCGCCCCGCAAATGGATCCTCGAAAAGCCGCCGGCGCGGTAGGTCCGTAAAGACAATCGAACGCCGGCCACTGCTTCGTCCAGCGCCTTGAATGGTCGCGACGGCCCGCACAATGGCGCCGCCGCATGCCTGCAATATTTTCAGGCAAGTTCCCGACCGAAGTCAGGTAACGTGGTCGAACGCGTGAAGGTGCAGGGGTGGTTTCCCTCGGCCGGGCCAAAGCGCTCTGTGCAGATGGGCGACAACTCCGCTGAAGAAGCAGGATGACAATCTGTTCTTGAACAAGAAAGTGACGCACGGCCGGGCATAGCCTCGGGAGACGATATCCGGTTCGTGAAGCGCCGAACAAGTTTCCTCTCAAACGTGATCAGGAGGGCACCGGTGATGGGACTGATCGATCAGGAACTCGCTGATTTCTGGGGGTCACGCCAACCCCGGTCCGGCCTCCCGTCTTTTGCCTACACCGATCCGAAGTTCTGGGAGCAGGAATGCCGGACCATACTCTCGGAAAACTGGGTCTGCGTCGGGTTCGCGCATGAGCTTCCCGAAGCGGGAGATGCGCAGCCGGTCACCGTCGCCGGCAGGCCGGTTCTTGTCCTGCGCAATGCTACAGGCGAGGTGACGGCTTTCGAGAACGTGTGCCGGCACCGGTGCCTTACGCTTGTTGAAGAAAAGAAGAACGTCGGCAGGCTGATCCGCTGCCCGTATCATGCCTGGGCCTACGATCTGGACGGCAGTCTCCGGGCCTCCCCGTGCTTCGGCGGCAAGGACCGGCATGATGCCGAAGGGTTCGATCCGGCCCAACACGGTCTGATCCCTGTCCGCACACACGTCTGGCTCGACGCGGTATTCGTCAACCTGGACGGAAACGCTCCGCCGTTCGAAGACTATGCGGCCCCCCTGATCGAGAGGCTCGGGGAGATCGATCCGGAGACGGTCGAGCCCCTCGCGGTGCTCGACTTCGGTGAGATTCGCACGAACTGGAAGTTCATCATGGAGAACTTCATCGAGCCGTATCACGTCCAGTTCGTTCATTCTTCGACCACGGATCAGCCGCTGTTCGACCACTACACGATCGTGGACGGGCGGTGCATGGGCAGTGCAGTGGACCTGGACGACGAGGCGGCCGATACGGATACGCTGGCCGTCAGTTCCCGTTACCTGGCGCTTTTCCCCAACTTCCTGATCGGACAGTACTTCCCCGACCAGCTGGGGGTTTACCTCAACGTGCCGCTCGGCCCGGATCGGACCGCACAGAAGCGCGCCATATACACCATCTCCGGGCAGCGGCCTGCTGCGGCCGAGGTCGAAGCGCTCAAGTCGCTGTGGTGGCAGGTGCACCGGGAAGACCACGAGATGTGCGAGCGGCTGCAAAGAGGACGTGCGGCTTCCGTGGCCGCCTCCGGCGGAGTGCTCTCGCCGTGCTGGGAAGACAGCGTGCGCGCCTTTCAGGAGTTGGTCGCAAGCGGTCTGTCCGGTCGCACCTAAAACGGTCTATCCGTGCAACCGCGCGAGTCGCGCGTCCGTCGCGCGCCGTAGATCGGCAGGCCCTATCGAGAAAACGGCAAAGGGCGCACCGGCAGCGGCCCAGAGAACGTCATGGTCGTTGAGCGTCTCGTCCATCCAGACGGCGATGGGCGACTTGTGACCGAGCGGCGAGACCCCGCCGATGGCAAATCCGGTCACCTTTCGCACATGGTTGGGATCGGCCCGCTCGAGCTGTGAGCCGACGGCATCCGCGGCGCGACGGGCGTCGACCTGGTTGGCGCCGGAAACCAGCAGCAGAACCAGTTCGCCATCGTCCGCGCGCTGGAACACAAGGGACTTGACGATCTGCGCCACGTCGCAGCCGCAGGCCGCGGCGGCTTCCTGTGCGGTCCGGGTCGAGGCCGGCATCTCGACGACCTCGATATCGAGACCGAGTTCTTCGGCCGACCTGCGCACACGGTTGATGCTCTTGGACATTAATTCCTCCGCGGGACGGCGGTTCAGGTCTCAGCGCTGTTCTTCCAGCCGGTCGGTCGCGGGGGCCGGTGTGCGGCCCAGCGCGGAAACCCTGTCCCGAAGTTCTTCCGTCATGTCGACCTCGAAGGCGTCGAGGGAGGGCTGAAGCTGTTCCAGCGAGCGTGCACCTATGATCGGGCAGGTGATCGCGGGGTGAGCGGCCGACCAGGCGACGGCAAGCTGCATCGGATGGACGCCCATCTCCGAAGCGAGGGCCGTGAACCGGCCCGCTGTCTCGTAGGCCCATTCCTCGTCATAGCGGGCGGTATACTCGGCGTTGGAGACGAGCCGGCCCATGTCGGGGCGCGTGCCGGGTCCGTACTTGCCGCTGAGGAGGCCGCCGCCCGCCGGGCCATAGGCGATGACGCCGAGGCCTTCCGCCTGGGCCAGCGGCAGGATCTCCACCTCGGCCTGGCGCTTGACGAGATTGTACATGGGCTGGATGACGTCGATTCGCGACCAGCCATGCCGCTCGCTGATGCCGAGGCTCTTCGCGATCTGCCAGGCCGTCCAGTTGCTCGCGCCGAGATAGACCACCTTGCCCGCCCGCACGAGATCCTCGAGGGCACGCAGGGTCTCCTCGAGCGGCGTGTTCGCATCCCAGCGATGCATGAACAAGACGTCGAGGCGGTCCGTGCCGAGCCGCTTCAGGCTGGCCTCCACGGCGCGCACGACGTGCCGGCGGTTGCCGCCGCGGGCGTTGATGTCCTTGCCGGTCGGCACGAAACATTTCGACGTGATGACGAGGTCGTCGCGTTCGGACGCCATGAGACGGCCGAGGATCTCCTCCGCCTTGCCGCCGCTATAGCCGTCGGCACAGTCGAAAAAATTGATCCCGCGGTTCCGGCAGGCGGCGAACATGCGGCCGGCCTCCGATTCGTCGGCGTCGCCGCCGAAGGACATGGTGCCGAAGCACAGTTGCGAAACCTGTATGCCGGTGCGGCCGAGCCATTTGTAATTCACGAGTGTTCCTCCCCGGATTGAACCATGGCGTCAGCGGACGCCTGCATTTTCGATGGCGCGCAGCCAGTTGTCGCGGCAGATCTTGGCGACAAGCTGTTCGCCGTACCCGGCTTGGCGCATGGCGGCGACGAGTTTCGGAAGGCCGGTCACGTCGCCGATCTCGTCTGGCAGTTCGCAGCCGTCATAATCTGAGCCCAGCGCCACGCCGTCTTCACCGACATGTTCGATCAGGTGATCGAGGTGACGGATCATCTGCAGGATCGGCGTGTCGTGGTCGATCTCGCAGTCCTCGCGCAGGAAGGCGACGTGGAAGTTGAGGCCGACGAGACCGCCGGACTCCCGTACGGCCGCCAGTTGCCTGTCGGTCAGATTTCGCGCATTGGGCGAAATGGCGTGGGCATTGGAATGCGAGACGACGAGAGGCCGGGTGGCGATACGCGCCACGTCCCAGAATCCGGCCTCGGTCAGATGTGCCAGATCGACCATCACGCCCATGCGCTCGCAGGTTCTGACGAGCTCGATACCGGCGGCGGTCAGGCCTTCTCCGGGAATCAGTTCCGGCTGGCGCTCCATCGGCGCGCCGTGGCCGAAAATGTTCGACCGCGACCAGACCGGCCCGACCGATCTCAGGCCCGCGGCGTAAAGAACCTCCAGGGTCTCGAGCTTGGCGTCGATGCATTCGGCCCCCTCGATATGGGGCAGGATCGCGAGGCGGCCGGAGTCCATGGCCTGGCGAATGTCGGCGGCAGACGAACAGATCGCGATGTCGGCGGGATAGGCCGCGGCGAGCCGGCGCATGCGTGCGAACATGGCGAGGGTGAAGTCGAGCGCCTCGGCCCGGCCGACCGGGGCAAAGTTGGCCGGATCGTCGCGGTCGTAGGGGCTGTCGAGATTGTCCACGCGCGATGGCGTGTACATGGCGAAGAGCCCGCCGGCGAAGCCGGCGCGGCGCGCGCGGGGCAGGTCGATGTCGAGGGCCGGCGCTCCTGCCGCGAAATTGGCCGGCTTGCCGAGGCGTTCGGCGATTTCGAGTTTGAGCAGCGTGTCGTTGTGACCGTCGAACACGCCAACTGGGTCGTTCTGCATTCAGGTCTCCGGGAGCGAGGGGGGATCGGCGACGTACCCGCGGCTGGCGACGAGCAGGTCGCGGGTATAGGCTTCGTTCGGGGTCTCGTTGCGCATGGACTGGGCGTCGAGCGTCTCGACGATCAGGCCGTCGCGCATGACGGCGATGTCGCTGCACATATGGGCGACCACGCCGAGGTCGTGACTGACGAGAATGTAAGTCAGGTCGTTCTCGACGCGCAGGTCGGCGAGCAGGTTGAGCACCTCGGCCTGGATCGAGACGTCGAGGGCGGAGGTCGGTTCGTCGAGAAGCAGGATGCGCGGTTCGAGCATCAGGGCGCGGGCGATGGCGACACGCTGGCGCTGGCCGCCCGACAGCTGGTGGGGATAGCGGAACCGGAACCCGGCACCGAGACCGACGCGCTCGAGCGCCTCCTCGATGCGCGACTCGATCCGGTCGAATCCGTGGAGGACGAGGGGTTCCGACAGGGTGCGGTCGACTGTGTGCCGGGGATGGAGCGACGCGTACGGGTCCTGGAACACCATCTGTACGGTCCGGTAGAAGGCGCGGTCGCGCTTGTGCCCCAGGGCCCGGCCCTCGACGGTGATTTCGCCGTCATAGTCCTGGATCAGACCGGCAATCGCCCGCAGCACCGTCGACTTGCCCGACCCGGATTCCCCGACCAGCCCGAATGACTGTCCCGACTCTACCGAGAAAGAGACATGGTCGACGGCGACGGAACGGCTCTCGCCGGATCCGAAGGCGACGAAGAGATCATTCACACCTATGGCTTCGGCGGACCTTTCAGGCGAAGGCATCGACACTCTCCGCCTCCTGCCATTTCGGATCGCGGTTCAGCACCGCGAGCCTGTCCTTCGGTGCGTCGAGCCTCGGCAGGGCGTCGAGCAGACCACGGGTGTAGGGATGCCGCGCGTTGTGCAGTTCGCCCGCCGGACAGGTCTCCACGATGCGGCCCTGGTACATGATCAGCACCCGGTCGCAGAACGAGGAAACAAGGTTGAGGTCGTGGCTGATGAAGATCAGTCCCATGCCGCGGTCCTTCACCAGCTTGTCCATGATGCGCAGGACGCTCATCTGGACGGTTACGTCGAGCGCCGATGTCGGCTCGTCGGCGATGAGCAGCTGCGGATCCGGCGCCAGCATCATGGCGATCATGATGCGCTGGCCCATGCCGCCGGACACTTCGTGCGGGTAGAGATCGCGCACGCGTTCGGGATCCCTGATCTGGACGGCCTCGAGCATTTCCAGCGTCTTTCGCCGCGCGTCCGCTTTCGACGAGCCGGTATGAATCCGGTAGGCTTCCTCGATCTGGCGGCCGACGGTCATCACCGGATTGAGCGAGAACTTCGGGTCCTGCATCACCATGGAAATGCGATGGCCGCGAATGTCGCGAAGCTGCCGCTCGCTGAGTTTGGTCAGGTCCTTGCCGTCGAACATGATGCGGCGAGCGGTGGCCTCGCCCGGCGGGCGGACGAGACCGAGGATGGCGCGCCCGGTCATCGACTTGCCCGAGCCGGATTCGCCCACGATACCGATGCGTTCGCGCCCGACCGAGAAGGATATGCCGCGGACGGCCTCGACCACGCCGCCGCCGCGCTTGGCGAAACGGACCCAGAGGTCCTCCACACGAAGCAGTTCCTCGCTCATTTGCTCTTGCCCTTGGGGTCGAGCACGTCGCGCAGGCCGTCGCCAAGGAGATTGAAGCCGAGCGATACGATGAAGATGGCCAGACCCGGCATGGTGGCCACCCACCACTGGTCGAGGATGAACTTGCGCCCGGCGCTGATCATCGCGCCCCATTCGGGAAGCGGCGGCTGGGCGCCGAGGCCGAGAAAACCGAGGCCCGCCGCGGTGAGGATGACGCCGGCCATGTCGAGCGTCACCCGGATGATGATGGACGACAGGCAGAGCGGCCAGATGTGACCGATGATGATCCGCAGGGGCGAGGCGCCCTGCAGCCTGATCGCGGCGATGAAGTCCGAGTTGCGTATGGTCAGCGTTTCGGCCCGGGCGATGCGGGCATAGGGCGGCCATGCGGTCAGCGTGATGGCGAGGACGGCGTTGAAGATGCCGGCACCGAGTGCGGCGACGAAAGCAAGCGCCAGGACGAGCCTCGGAAAGGCGAGGAAGACGTCCGTGATGCGCATCAGCACCGTGTCGGCCCAGCCGCCGAGATACCCCGCCGCCGTGCCGACGAGCAGCCCGATGACGGGGGCGGTGACCGCGACCAGGGTCACGATCATCAGGGTGATCGACGCGCCGTGCACGATCCGGCTGTAGATGTCCCGGCCGAGTTCGTCCGAACCGAGCCAGTATCCGCCTTCGCCGGGCGACATCAGGCGCGCGGCGAGATCCTGCGCGTTCGGGTCGTGGGTGGCGATCAGGGGTGCGGCCGCCGAAATCACCACCAGCGCGACGATGATCAGCAGCCCGACCATGGCCAGCGGATTGGCGGCGAAGGAAAGCCAGCCGAAATAGAACTGCGAGGCGCGGGCCTGGCCACGGGACGTCGGCGTTTCCGAGGTCAGCCACGCGCGCCAGCCCTGCTGGCGGTCCGGGGTCGGGGTGTCGCTCATCGGGCGCGGGCGTCCACGACGCGGTAGAGAATGTCGGACAGCATGTTCAGCCCCACGAAGACGAGACCGACGACGACGGTCCCGCCGAGAACGGCGTTCATGTCGGCGCTGAGCAGGCCGACGGTGATGTACTGGCCAAGCCCGGGCCAGGCGAAGATCGTCTCCGTCAGCACCGAGCCTTCGAGCAGGTTGGCGTAGGAGAGCGCGATGACGGTGATGAGCGGAATCATGACGTTGCCGAGCGCATGGCGCCAGATCACCTTGGTCTCGCTCAGGCCTTTCACGCGTGCGGTCGTGACGTATTCCTTCGACAGTTCCTCCAGCATGAAGCTGCGCGTCATGCGGCTGATATAGGCAAGCGAGTAATAGCCGAGGATGGAGGCGGGCAGGACGATGTGGCTGACCGCGTTCCAGAAAATCGACGTGTCGCCCGCGAGCAGGCTGTCGATGAGGATCATGCCGGTCACGGTCGGGATGATGTCCTGGTGGTAGACGTCGAGACGCCCCGGTCCGCCGACCCAGCCCAACTTGCCGTAGAACAGGAGAAGCCCGATCAGTCCGATCCAGAAGACCGGCATGGAATAGCCGAAAAGGCCGAACAGACGCACGCAATGGTCCGGCCAGCGGCCCTGGTAGACGGCGGCAAAAACGCCCATGGGGATGCCGAACACGATGCCGATCAGCACGCCGATGGTCGCCAGTTCGAGCGTCGCGGGGAACACCCGCGCGATGTCCTCCGCCACGGGCCGGGCCGTGAGCGTGGAGACGCCGAAATTGCCGGTGAAGACGTCGGTGAGAAATATCCAGAACTGGACGAGCAGGGGACGATCGAGGCCCATGGCCTCATAGGCCCGCTGGTAGACCTCCTGGCTCGCGCGCTCGCCGACAACGGCAAGCACCGGGTCGATGGGCATGACCCGTCCGATAATGAACGTGACGAAGAGCAGCCCCACCATCGTGATGCCGATGGAGACAAGGGTGCCCGCGAACGAGGCACCCTTGCGGAACAGCGGCGCGAGAGGCCCGCGCCGCTGTGGTATCGCTGCCAGACGGTCCTGGCTCACTTACTTCGCGACCGTCCAGTAGAAGGCTGCCGTGATCGCCGAACCGGTCACGAAGCCGCTGACATTGCTGCGCCGGCCGGTCTGCTCGATCTTCTGGAACATCGGCGCGAACGGCGACGTCATCTGGTGTTCCTTCTGGATGTCGACATACATCTGGGCGCGCTTGGCCGTGTCGAGTTCCTGGACCGCGGCCTCGGTGGCCTTGGTCATGTCAGGAATGTCCCACGCGTTGCGCCAGGCGAGCTTGCCCGTCAGTTTCGCTTCGTCGCTGTTGTCCGGATTGTGCGAGAAGGTGTCGGCGTTGGTGTGCGGGTCCGGATAGTCCGGGCCCCAGGCGCCGACGTAGATGTCGAACTCGCGGGCACGGTACTTCGCCAGCGTCTGCTTGCCGGTGGCCTGCGAGATGGTCACGTTGACGCCAGCCTTGGCGAAGGTGTTCTGCAGGCTCTGCGCGATCTCGATGCGCTCCTGGGCGGTACGCACGATGATTTCCGCCTCGAAGCCGTCGGCATGGCCGGCCTCGGCGAGCAGTGCCTTGGCTTTCTCGATGTCGAGCGTGTAGGGCTTGTCCTTCAGTTCGCCCATGTAGGTGAGCGGCAGGAAGGCCTGGTGGACGGTGTACTGGCCCTTGAGGAACGAGTTCGCCATGCCTTCGTAGTCGGCGAGATACTTCATCGCCTCACGCACTTTCGGCTTCGACATGATCGGGTGCTTCTGGTTCATCGAGAAGTACATGATCCGGCCGCGAAGGTCGCTGTCGACGGCGAGGTCACCGTTCGACGAGATCGCCGAGATGTCCTCGGGATTGAGGTTGCGGGCGATGTCGATGTCGCCTTTTTCCAGCAGCAGGCGCTGAGTGGCCGACTCGGCGATGTGGCGGACGATCACCCGCTTCATCTTCGGCTCGCCCTTGTAGAAGTCGGGGTTGGCGACGATGGTGTAGCTCTCGTTGGCTTTCCAGTTGGCGAGCTTGTAGGCGCCGGAACCGGCCGAGTTGGTCTTCAGCCAGGTGTTGCCCCAGTCGCCGTCCTGCTCGTTCGCCTTCACCGTTTCGGCGTCGACGATGTAGGCGATCGTCGCCGTCAGGCAGTTGAGGACGAAGGACGTTGCGTATTTCTTGTCGGTGACGAGCTGGAAGGTGCTGTCGTCGAGCGCCTTCAGGGTTTCTTCCATGTTCTCCGGCGTGAAACCGAACTGGGTGACGATGAAGGACGGCGTCTTCTTCATCGCGACCGCGCGGCGCAGCGAGTATTCGACGTCACGCGCCGTCACCGGGTTGCCGGAATGGAACTTGAGGCCCTGGCGGATCTTGAAGGTGAAGGTCTTGCCGTCCTCGGAGACGGTCCAGCTCTCGGCGATGTCGGGCTGGTATCCCTTCGACAGGTCGCTCGGGTCGAAGCTGACCAGCGATCCGTACATGTTGTTGAGGATGTCCGAACCCGCGAACTCGAAGCTCTCCTGGGGGTCGAGCGACGTGATGTCGTCGATGCGGTTGGCGATGACCAGGATGTCGGGCGGGGTTTCGGCCTTGGCCTGTTGCGTCGCGATGCCGAGGGGCAGGGCGAGTGTTGCGGTAAGGCCGAGAACCGATAAGGCTTTAAGCAGACGCATTGGGAACCTCTCCGTTTTGCGTCGTCGGAAAGAACCGATCAAACGGAGACGAGACCGGGCACGGCCGGTTGCTCTCCCCATCGTGACGTTCCAGCCGAGGACGGCTTTGCGCTTATTGCTTTCTCGTTGACGGGGCGGGGATAGATTTTCGTCGCCCCAGGTCCGTCAACTTATCACCGCGGCAAGGCCGGTCAAGTCACCGCGGCAAGACCGGTCCGGAACGGATACCGGCGCCACAGCGGCAATCGAAAGCCGTACCCAATATGCGTTACACCGCAAATATCCGTTGGCAGGATCGCAAGCGCGATCTACTCTCTCGTCAGTCATTGCTGCAAGGGGAGGCATTGCATGACGGACAATGAGGTGCGGGCGGACACTCCGGGTACGGAGAAACAGGCGCCACCCGGACCCGCTGCGATCGAAGCGGTCTCCGTGACGAAAGTTTTCGATGGGGAGGACCGTGTCGTTGCGCTCGACAACGTGTCGGTGTCCATTCGCCAGAACGAATTCTTCACGCTTCTCGGCCCGTCGGGATGCGGGAAGACGACCCTGTTGCGGCTGATCGCGGGGTTCGACCATCCGACCTCCGGCAACATCATGCTGGAAGGCAAGGATATCTCCGCGTTACCGCCGTACAAACGGCCCGTAAACACGGTTTTCCAGAATTATGCGCTTTTTCCGCACATGACGGTGGCGGGCAATATCGGCTTCGGGCTCGAGATGCTCGGCAAGCAGAAGTCCGAAATCGACGGTACGGTCGACGAGATGCTTCGCCTCGTCCGCATGGAGCAGCTCAAGAACAGGAGCACCGCCCAGATCTCCGGCGGCCAGCAGCAGCGTGTCGCGCTGGCGCGGGCGCTGGCGCCTCATCCTCGGGTCCTGCTTCTCGACGAACCGTTGTCCGCGCTCGACCTCAAGCTGCGCAAGGAAATGCAGATCGAGCTCAAGCGACTGCAGAACGAAACCGGCATCACGTTCATCTTCGTCACCCACGACCAGGAAGAGGCCCTGACCATGTCCGACCGCGTTGCGGTCATGAGCAACGGGAACATACTGCAGGTGGGCTCGCCGCGGGAGATCTACGACCGTCCGGCCGAGCGTTTCGTTGCCAACTTCATCGGCGAGACGAACTTCCTCGATGCCGAAGTCGTCGAGGCCGGGGGAGGCAACGCACGTATCCGGCTACCTTCAGGCAGCATCGTCGCCTCGACGATCAACACGGGCGCATCGCCCAGCGGCAAGGTCAGCGTTGTCGTCCGTCCCGAACATGCCTCGATCACGAGCGCGGACGACGCGGATCTGACGGGCCGACTCGAAAACGTCGTCTATTTCGGGACCGATACGCACTACCACCTGAGGCTTCCGGGAGGCGAACCGTTCATCGTGCGCCGCCAGAACAGTCGCGGCGGCGAGGAAAGCCTGACCGCAGGTGCGGAGGTGGGAATCCGGATCGGCGACAACGCTGTCCAGATTCTGGCGGACTGAACCCTATGGCCGAGATCACGCAAGGCGACACACAAAGGGTCGGGTCCGGCGGCGACGCGGCGGCCGTGGCGCGCCGCCGGGAGAACGAGGCCGAGAAACGCCGCTGGTACCTGCTCGCGCCGGCGCTTCTCATCCTGGTCTTCGCCGCCTCCGGTCCCCTCTTCATCATGCTCGCCTACTCGTTCCTGACACCGGGCGATTATGGCGGCGTGATCTGGAAGTTCTCGACCGACGCATGGTTCAACGTCTTCCTCGAGGAGGACATCTTCGACGAGACGATTTCCTATTCGGACGCCCATCTGTCGATTTTCTGGAGGTCCGTACGCCTGTCCTTCGGCACCACGGTCATGGCGCTGATCCTCGGGTTCCCGACCGCCTATTTCATGGCGACGCGTCCTCCGAAATCGCGTGATATCTGGCTGTTCCTCATCACCATTCCGTTCTGGACGAACCTTCTGATCCGGACTTTCGCGATCATGGAGGTCATCCGCAACGAAGGTGTCGTCAACAGCGGCCTGCTCGCTATCGGCGTGATCGACGAGCCGATCCAGATGATGTTCACCGACTTCGCCATCATGCTCGGCATGGTCTATGTCTACCTGCCGCTGATGGTGCTGCCGATCTACGCGTCGATGGAGAAGCTCGACTTCAGCCTGGTGGAAGCCGGATACGATCTCTACGCCAACCGGTTGCAGGTGCTGCGCAAGGTGATCCTGCCCCTGGTCAAGCCGGGGGTCATCGCCGGCTCGATCCTCGTATTCGTCCCGTCTCTAGGCGCCTACGTGACGCCCAGGGTGCTGGGCGGCGGCAAGAACCTCATGCTGGGCAACCTGATCGAGCTCCAGTTCGGGCAGGGGCGCAACTGGCCCCTGGGGGCAGCGCTCTCCATCACGCTGCTCGTGATCGTGATGATTGCCCTGTTGACCTATGTCCGCAACGTTTCGAAGAACGAGGTGAGTCATGGCTGACATTGCCTCAAGATCGCACCGGCCTTTTTCGATCAAGAAGCAACCCGGTTTCACGACGATCGCGATCATCTGTTTCTTTACGCTCTATGCGCCGATCGTGACTTTGGTGCTTTATTCCTTCAATGCCGGCGTGTCGGTCGCCATCTGGGAGGGGTTCTCCTGGAGGTGGTACCAGTCGGCGGCGCAGAATGAACAGGTGCAGGAAGCGGCCGTCCGGTCCGTGGTCGTGGCGGCCTTCGCCGCGGCGATCTCCACCACGGTTGCCACCATGGCCGGACTGGCGACGACGCGCACCCGGAAGTTCAAGGGAGAGACGACGGTCTACGCGGTCATCAACCAGCCGCTCATGGTTCCGGAAATCGTCACCGCCGTGGCGCTGCTGATCTTCTTCGCCATGATCAAGGTGGCGACGGGATATACCGGGCTCGGCTATCTGATCATTGCGCACACGGCGTTCTGCATCCCCTTCGCCTACCTGCCGATCAGGGCGCGGCTGGAGGGCATGGATCTTGCGCTCGAGACGGCCGCGGCCGATCTCTACGCGACGCCGTGGATGACGTTCCGCCGGGTGACGCTGCCGCTGCTGTGGCCCGGCATTCTCGCGGGCGCGATGCTCGCCTTCGTAATTTCGCTCGACGACGTGGTGATCACGGAATTCGTCAAGTCGGCCGGGCAGGATACGCTTCCGACCTACATGCTCGGCCAGCTTCGCCGGGTGGTCACGCCGGAAGTCAACGCAATCTCCACCGCGCTCCTGGCGATATCAGTCGTCCTGGTGACGGTGTTTTTCTTTCTGAACAGAAAGAAGAGATAATCGGGCAACCTTTTAACAACAGGGAGTTGACCATGAAGACCAGACTGACCTGCCTCCTGGGCGCTGCCGCGATCGCCATTGCCGGACCGGCAATGGCTGCGGGAGAGCTCAATATTTTCAACTGGGGCAACTACACCAATCCCAAGCTGATCGAGAAGTTCGAGAAGGAACATGACGTCAAGGTCACGCTGACGGATTACGATTCCAACGACACCGCCCTTGCCAAGGTGAAAGCCGGCGGTCACGGCTTCGACATCGTCGTGCCGTCCGCGAGTTTCATCCCGATCTGGATCAACGAGGGA
The DNA here is from genome assembly GCA_965227875.1 of Hyphomicrobiales bacterium. GTDB lineage: Bacteria > Pseudomonadota > Alphaproteobacteria > Rhizobiales > JAJFHC01. The sequence goes on along the minus strand of OZ245783.1, from coordinate 476,750 downwards.
CTGCTGCTCGAGACCAAGCCCAATGAAATGGAGAATTTCAAGCACATGGATCCGAAGTGGGTCGATGTGTTCTTCGACAATGGCCGCAACTACACCGTGCCGTGGCAGTGGGGCACCGTCGGGCTGACCGTCAACAAGTCGGTCTACTCGGGCGATCCGAACACCTCGGCGATCTTCCTCGATCCGCCGGAAGAGCTTAAAGGCAAGATCAACGTCGTTCCGGAAATGCTCGACGTGATGCACCTGGCGATCCGTTACCTCGGCGGCAAGCCGTGCACGGGCGACAAGGAAGTCCTCAAGAAGGTCCGCGACAAGCTGCTCGAAGCCAAGCAGCACTGGATCTCGATCGACTACGGAAACGTCGAGAAGTTCGCCAAGGGAGACCTGGCGGCCGGCGTCTACTGGAACGGCGCATCCTTCCGCGCGCGTCTGCAGAACCCGGACATCGTCTATGGGTATCCGAAAGAAGGCTACCCGATCTGGATGGACAACGTGGCGGTGCTGAAATCGGCGAAGAACGTCGAGAATGCAAAGCTCTTTCAGAACTTCATCATGAAGCCGGAAAACGCTGCGCTGATCTCGGAATTCGCGCGTTACGCGAACGGCATCAAGGGTTCGGAAGAATTCATGCCTGAAGACATGAAGACGGCTCCGGAAGTCATCATTCCTGCCGAATACAAGGACGCCGGCGTGGTCGCGATGACCTGCCCGCCCGAGGTCACCGCGCTCTACACGCGGATCTGGACCGAACTCCAGAAGTAAGACCGCCGAAAATCGCTCCGGGGCCGCGCTGGCCCCGGAGTTTTCCTTTCCCACAGGAGACCGCCTCGTGTCCGACCTGCCTGTCATGCAGGGGTTTCCGGTTCCCGCAGAATGCCGGGTGCCGCGCGAGGACTGGGACCGGGCGCCCTGGAACCGCTGGTCGTTCCAGCACGTTCGCGAAATCCTTCCGACCGTAGAGGTCTGGCGCGGCGATGGCCCGGTCTGGACGTTGCCCGAGAGCGTAGAGCCTCTTGGTGACCTGACGTTCACGACGGTCGGCGGCGACGAACAGAGCCTCTCCGACTGGCTCGCGTCCAGCTACACCGACGGTTTCATCGTGCTCCACGACGGAGCCGTGGTCTTCGAGCGCTACTTCAACGGCATGGACGCGCGCATGCTGCACCTGTCGCAGTCGGTGGCGAAATCCGTCACCTCCGCGGTGGCCGGCGTCCTCGTTGGCCGGGGCCTTCTTGACCCGGATGCCCCTGTCACGGAATACCTGCCGGAGCTCGCAGCGACCGGCTGGCGGGATGCCCGCCTGCGCCACGTGCTCGACATGACGTCGGGCGTGCGGTTCGTCGAGGACTACACGGCCCTCGACTCCCACATCGCCGACACCGACATTGCATCGGGCTGGAAGCCCGCGCGGCCCGACCGGCCCGGTTTCGCCTGCATGTGGGACCAGATCGTCAGCCTGACCGAGCAGGTTCGCGAGCATGGCGAGGTCTTTGAATACAAGTCCATCGAGACCGACGTGCTCGCCCATTGCATGGAAAGGGTCACGGGCCTGCGCCTGGCCGAGCTTGCGGGACAGGAACTGTGGGCGCGGATCGGTGCCGCGGAAAGCGCGTGTTTCACGGTCGACGGCGCGGGCTACGCGCTCGCCGACGGAGGTTTCAACGCCTGCCTGCGGGACTATGCGCGCTTCGGCCAGATGTTGTGCGACGACGGCATCGCCGATGGCCGCCGCGTCGTCCCGGCGGAGTGGATCGCGGACATCCGCCGGAGCGATCCGGATCTGTTCGGTTCGCCCTACACGGACGTTCTTCCCCACGGTGCCTATCGCAACCAGTTCTGGATCGAAGATCGCCGGAGAGACGGGATCATGGCGCGGGGCGTCTTCGGACAGCTTGTCTATGTCAGCCCGGAAGACCGTCTCGTCGTGGTCAAGCTCTCGAGCTGGCCTGAATTCCAGTCCGTGCAGCGCAGCCGCGATACGCTGTCCGCGATCCATGCCATCGCCCGGCACCTGAACTCCCCGACCTGAACCAGCGAGGCCCGAAATGAGCGACGACGATCTCTGTTACCTGCCCGCCACCGAGGCGTTGAAGCGGTTCAAGGCGAAGAAGCTGTCGCCTGTCGAACTGATGGAAGCGGTCATCCGGCGGGCCGAGGCGCTTCAGCCGAAGATCAACGCCTTCACCTACACCCATTACGACGAGGCGATGGACCTGGCCCGCAAGGCGGAAGAGAAATATGCCCGGGGGCGCCGGACGGGCGCGCTTGAGGGTTTGCCGGTCGGCATCAAGGACGAGAGCATGATCGCCGGCAAGCCGACCTCGAACGGCTCGCTATCCATGAAGGATTTCGTGGCGGAGACGACATCGACCGTCAACCGGCGGATCATGGAAGCGGGGGGCATCGTGCATGCGCGCACCGCCACGCCGGAGTTTTCCTGCGCGGGCTACACCCATTCGAAACTGTGGGGCGTGACGCGGAATCCGTGGAACCGCAAATTCACCCCCGGCGGGTCTTCGGGCGGATCGTCCGCCTCGCTCGCCGCGGGAACCTCGGCGCTGTGCACCGGATCGGACATCGGCGGCTCGATCCGCATTCCAGCATCGACCTGCGGGCTTGCTGGGTTCAAACCGCCCTATGGCCGCAACCCGGAAGACCCGCCGTTCAATCTCGACTTCTACTGCCATACCGGGCCTTTGGCGCGGACGGTCTCCGACGTCATCGCGCTGCAGAACGTGATGTGCGGACCTGACCCGAACGACATCGTGTCGGTCCGCCCGAAGCTTCGTTTGCCCGACGCCTACAAACCCATCAAGGGGTGGAAGATCGCCTATTCGCCGGATCTCGGTTTCTTCGAGGTCGACGCCCAGGTGCGCAAGAACACGGAAGCGGCGCTCGACGTCTTCCGCTCGCTCGGCGCGGAGGTGACGGAAGTCGATCTCGGCTGGACCCACGAAGCGCTCGATGCGGGGCTCACCTATCTGGAGCATCTCTTCGGGGCTTCGATCTCGTCGGTGCTCAAGACCCATCGCAAGCAGATGACGGACTATGCCCGCATCTTCGCGGAGAAAGGAAAAAAGTCGAAGTCGACGGACTTCCTGTGGTCGCTCGAGATTGCCGGCCGCATGTACCAGTCGCTGGGCGCCGTCCTGGAAAAGCATCACGTCTTGATCTGCCCGACGACGGCGATCGCATCGGTGCCGGCGGAGTTCGACCAGTCGAAGGACGAGGTCAAGATCAACCGCAAACCGGTCAACCCGATGCTGGGCTGGGTGATGACCACGCCCTTCAATACGATGAGCCGCTGTCCGGTGCTGTCGGTGCCGTCGGGGCGCGCCCGCAACGGCGTGCCGACGGGCATCCAGATCGTCGGGCGCACCTATCGCGATGTCGATGTCATGCAGGCCGGCATGGCGTTCGAGACTGCGGCCGGCCCCTGGTTCGCCGACGCCGAGCGCCGGCCGAAGATCTGACGGCGCATCCGGCCGTCAGGCGCCCAGAAAGCCTTCGAGCAGGTTGACGGTGTTGACGCCGATCTCCTCGACGGCATAACCGCCTTCCATGACGAAGAGCGTGGGCTTCTTCAACGCCGCGATGCGCGCTCCGCAAGCGGTGAAGTCGTCCGACTCGAGCTTGAAAAAGCTGATCGGATCTTCCTTGTAGGCGTCGACGCCGAGCGACACAATCACCGCGTCCGGACCGTAGCGCCGGATCTTGCGGCAGGCATCGTCGAGCGCCTTGCCCCAGGCCGAGTAGGGCGTGCCGGGCGGCATCGGATAGTTGGCGTTGAAGCCTTCCGCTCCGCCCGAACCTTTCTCGTCCTTGTAGCCGAGGAAATAGGGGAAGGCATCTTCCGGCCGGCCGTGCAGCGAGCAGAACAGCACATCCTTGCGGGCGTAGAAGATGTCCTGGGTGCCGTTGCCATGATGGAAATCGACATCGAGAATGGCGACGCGGTCCGCCCCCTGATCGATGAACATCTGGGCGGCGATCGCGGCGTTGTTGAGGAAGCAGTAGCCGCCATAGAGGTCAATGGCCGCATGGTGCCCCGGCGGCCGGCACAGCGCGAAGGCGGGGTCCCCGGTTTTCGCGACATGTTTCTGTGCTGTCTGGGCGACCGCACAGGACGCCTTTGCCGCTTCCCAGGTCCCGGAGGTGATCGCGGTCTCCGCCGCGAGATTGTAGTAGCCCACCTTGCCGTCGATGTTCTTCGGCTCGCGCTGCTTCATGCGGCGTACCGGGTAGGCGGTCGGGATGATTTCGCCGGTGAAACCCTCCGCCGTCCACTCGTCCCAGGCGGTTTCGAGGAATTTCAGGAACTTCCTGTCGTGGATCGTCCTCACCGGTTTCATGGCGATGGGCGATGGTCCGGCAATGTCGTCGAAGCCGCGCGATTTCAGGCGGCGCAGGATGTATTCGACCCGCGAAGGTCGCTCGAAGGGCGTCACGAGTTCGCCGCCGAACAGTTCGCCCTGCGGGAAATGCAGCCGGTGATCCTCGCTGTAGACGACTTTCATATCGATGTTCCTGCTCGTTGCGAAAATGCCGGCTGGCGGCTTGCGATATGACGAGGATATGCACACAGTAGCCAAGTGCAAGAGGCATTGGACGGGAGGTGTTCCGCGTGTCGAAAGAAACGCTCATGAGCGGATTTCCGCCGGCGGAGAAGGACCAGGTCACGCTGGCCAACTGGCGCGAACCGGTGTTCAACAGGTGGGCCTTCCGGCATGTGCGCGAACTCGTGCCGAACGCGCCGATCCTGCACGATCCCGCCACTGTTTCCAGCCTCCCGGCGGCCAGCTGGACACCGGAGATCCTCGGCATGAGCGCCGGCGAACCCGGCCTCACCCTCGCCGGGCTTCTCTCAGCGACGGAAAGCGACGGGTTCATCGTCCTGCAGGACGGCGAGACCCTGTGTGAATGGTATGACGACGCGAGCGGCGCGGACGATCTTCACATCGTGTTCTCGGTAAGCAAGTCGATCACCGCCATCCTCGCAGGCGTGCTCGTGGGCGAGGGGCGTCTCGATCCTGATGCGCCGGTGGTCGACATCCTGCCGGAGGCGGCCGGATCCGCCTATGGCGACTGCAGCGTCCGGCATGTGCTCGACATGACGGTCGACATCGACTTCGAGGAGTCCTATCTCGACCGGTCGGGGAACTTCGTCCGCTATCGCGAGGCGACGAACTGGAACCCGCTTTCCGATCCGCAGAATCCCCCCGACCTGCGCTCCTTCATTCTGTCGCTTCAGCGCGATGGCAATGCGCATGGCGAGAAGTTCCACTACGTGTCGCCGAATTCGGACCTGCTCGGATGGATCGTCGAGCGGGTCTCGGGCCGCCGGTTTCACGAACTTTTCAGCGAGAAGATCTGGCAACCCATGGGTGCGGAAGCCGAGGGATACATTACCGTCGACCGGCTGGGAGCGCCGCGTGCGGCCGGCGGGATCTGCATCCGCCTGCGCGACCTGGCCCGCTTCGGCGAAATGGTCCGCAATGGCGGGGCCGCGAATGGCCGGCAGGTGGTTCCCGAGGCGTGGATCGCCGATATCCGCAAGGGGGGCGATCGCACAGCCTGGGACCTGGGGGATCTTGCGGATTTCCTTCCCGGCGGAAGCTACCGCAACAAGTGGTACATGATCGGCCGCGGCAGCGAGGCGTTCTGTGCGATCGGCATTCACGGCCAGTGGATCTACATCGATCCGGTTGCACGCCTCACCGTCGTGCGCAGTGCCTCCCAGGCCCTGCCGATCGACGAAAGAGCGGACAGCGGTTGGGTCAGGGGCTTTGCCGCGCTGTCGGCATCGCTCGGCTGAAACGGTTCCTGAGGAGAATTCGATTCGATAAAATCTAATCCATGCCTCTGAAATGAAGATTTTTCAAAACTTGTGCGAGGGTGGAAAATAGTCGGAGCTATGGGCAAACAGCCGCAGGGAACGTGAGCAGATGATCAGGACCGGGGAAGAATACATCGAGTCGATCCGCGACGGACGCGAGGTCTATGTCAACGGCGAGAAGGTGAAGGACGTCGCGACGCACCCGATGTTCAAGCCGCTCGTCGACATCAGGGCGCGGATCTACGACATGCAGCACGACGCCGCCACGCGCGACGTGATGACGGTCAGCCAGGACGGTGAGCTCAACGCCATCGGCAACGCGCTTCCCTACGAGCAGGAGGACTGGTGGCGGAAGCGGCGGGCGACCGACATGGTCATGGAGGATATCGGCGGCGTCGTCACGCGCGTGGGCGACGAGACGGTCGGCGAGATGTGGTCGCTCTATGACGGTCAGGACGTGCTCAACGAGGTCGACCCCCAGTTCTCCGAGAACATCCACAACCATATCCACAAGGTCCTGAAGGCGGATCCGTTTCACGTGTCCGCGAACACCGATCCCAAGGGTGACCGCTCCAAGGCGCCGCAGGACCAGGATCCGGACATGCTGCTCCATGTGGTGAAGGAAACCGACGAAGGGATCGTCGTCCGCGGCGCGAAATACGAGACCGCCGCGGCCTACGCCAACCAGGCCTTCACCAAACCGACCATCGCCAACTGGGGAAACGACCAGCTCAGCGACTATGCGGTGGGGTTCATCTGCGATCTCGGGTCGCCCAACCTGAAGTTCATCTGCCGCACCGGTTTCGCGGGCCGGGCGGACCGGCGAGACTATCCGCTCGCAAACCGGTTCGACGAGGTCGACACGATCGTCATCTTCGACAACGTGCTCATCCCCTGGGAGAACGTGCTGTTCTACCGGCACACGAGGGCGGCGACCTTCATCCGCGCCACCCTGCACAGGTATTCGGCCTTCGCCTTCGTCCAGCGCAACCTGAAACTCGCCGACATGATGATCGGGGCGGCCCTGTTCAACGCCCGCCAGACGGGCCTCGAGAAGCAGCAGGCCGTGCAGGAGAAACTGGCGCAGCTGGCCGTCTACCGGGAAGGCATAAACGCCCATCTCACCGCGGCGATCTCGCTTGGTGAACGCTCGCCGGCGGGACTGATGATGCCGAACCAGTCGCTGCTCTATACGGGCCGTGTTCTCGCCTGTTCGCAGCTCCACCAGATGATGCACATCGCGCGGGAACTGTGCGGCGGGCAGATCTGCGTGACGCCGGACGTCGCCGCGTTCGAGGCCGAGGAAACGCTGCCCTGGATGGAGAAGTACTACTCAATCAACGACTCCTGGGTGGCGGAGGATCGCCGCAAGCTGCTCGCGTTTGCCCGCGACATGCTCAATTCGGACTATGCCGGGCACCGGCTGACCTTCCAGCTCTTCGCGCAGTCGCCGCCGTTTGCGCACCTTGCGGCGGTCTACCGCAATTTCGACTGGGACGGGCCGCTCGATTTCGTGAAGAATGCCGCGGGTCTGAGCGACCGCGTCTTCGATGATACGAAGCGGCCTTCGGGAGACGGTGCGGTCAACCAGTGGTTCGGGCAGGCGTCAGGCGAAAAGGACGCGGCCGAATAGGCGTCATGCGGGCTTCGGTGCGGGAGAATCGATGAGCCAGGAGATAGATCCTGAAATCCGCCAGGCATTCCTCGATGCCATGAGCCATACGGCGAGCACCGTCAACGTGGTGACGACGGATGGCCCGGGCGGCAGGATGGGCGTCACGGTCTCGGCCATGTCGTCGGTGTCAGCCGACACCACGCGGCCGTCCCTGCTCGTCTGCGTGCATCACATGAGCCCGTCCGCCCGCGCGATCGTGGAGAACGGCGTCTTCTGCGTGAACGTCCTGCGGGACGACCAGTCCTACATCTCCGACACGTTCGCGGGCCGGTTCAAGACCGAGGACGGCGACAAGTTCTCCTGCGCGGAATGGACGACGCAGGTCACCGGCGCACCACGCGTGGTCGATCCGCTCGTCGCGTTCGATTGCCGGGTGGCCAGCGGCGAACGGGTCGGCACGCACCACGTCTTCATAGGCGAGGTGCAGGACATATTCACCGCGGAAGGCGGCTCGCCGCTGATCTTCGCCCATCGCGCCTACGGATCGCCGACGCGCATCCGGGCCGCCGCCAACGTGCGCGACGGTGCCGCGGCGGAAGCCGCGCGGCTGCGCGTCGGGTGCTTCCACACGTTCGGCCCTTATGTGGTTCCCGAAATGGTGTCGCGCATGGCGGAGACGTCGCCGCAGGCCGACGTCCGTATCGTCGAAGGCGACCAGAAGAGCCTCTCCGCCGGCCTGATGTCGGGCGAGATCGAGTATGCGCTGCTCTACGACATGGGGCTCGGGGCGGACCTCGAAACCGAACGCCTCGCCTCTCTCGAACCCTATGTCCTGCTCGCGGAGGACCATCGTCTGACCGGGCGTTCGGAGCTTCGCCCGGAAGACCTGCTCGACGACCCGATGATCCTGCTCGATTCGCCGCCGAGCCGGGACTATTTCCTGTCGATCTTCGAGAAAAGCGGGCGCGAACCGAGGCTTGGCCATTCGTCCTCATCCTTCGAGGTCGTGCGGGGGCTGGTAGGCCACGGCCTGGGCTATTCCGTGCTCGCGACGCGGCCGGCATCGCCCCTCACCTATGACGGGCGGAAACTTGTGGCGCGGCCCCTCGTGTCGGATATCGAGCCGAGCCACGTGGTGCTCGCCGGACGGACCGGGCGGCGGCATTCACCGCTGGCGCTCGAGTTCGCGCGGCACTGCCGCGAATATTTCAGCAACCAGTCTGAACTGGTCAGGAACTGACATCGGAAGGGAAACATGGCGCACAAGAGAATCCGGCCGTTCAACACGAGCGACACCTATCCGGAGCAGAAACTCGACAACGATCTCGCGCAGGCGGTCGTCGCCCGCGGAACAATGGTGTTCCTGCGCGGCCAGATCGGCCAGAACCTCGACACCTCGGAAAGTGTCGGAAAGGGCGACCCGGCGGCACAGACCCATCAGGCCATGCAGAACATCGAAATGCTGCTGGGCGAGTGCGGAGCGAAAATGGAGCATGTGTGCCGCATCGTCGTCTACCTGACGGACATCCGCTATCGCGACGAGGTCTACCGGACGATGGGCCAGTATCTCAAGGGCGTGCATCCGGTCTCCACCGGCCTGGTCGTGCCTGCCCTCGCGCGGCCGGAGTGGGTCGTGGAGATCGAAGCGACCGCCGTCATTCCCGACGAGGCGTAGAGCGATGACATTCTCCATTGCCGCACGTTGCGAGGAGACGGGCATGTTCGGAATGGCGGTGTCGTCGTCGTCACCGGCGGTCGCCGCAAGATGCGCTTTTGCCCGGGCCGGAGTGGGGGCCGCCGCGAGCCAGAACATCACCGATCCCAACCTGGGGACGCGATGCCTCGATCTCATGGAACTCGGCGCATCCGCCCAGCAGGCGCTGGACGCGATCATCCGCACGACGCCAAATATCGAATACCGGCAGCTTACCGCGGTCGACCGCGACGGCGCCACGGCCACCTATTCGGGCAGCAACACGCTGGGGACCCATGCCACTGCCCATGCCCGCAATGTCGTCTGCGCGGGCAACCTGCTGTCGTCGACACGGGTTCCCCAGGCGATGGTGGACGGCTTCATCGCCGCGCACGGGCACCTCGCCGACCGGCTGATCGCCGGCATGCAGGCCGGTGTGAATGCCGGGGGCGAGGAAGGGCCGGTCCACTCCGCCGGCCTGCTCGTGGTCGACAAGGCCGCCTGGCCGGTGGCGAGCCTGCGCGTGGACTGGATCGAGGAAGCAGATCCGATAGAGGAACTGGCGCGGATATGGGCGGTCTATTCGCCCCAGCTCGACGACTATGTCACCCGCGCGGCCGATCCCTCCCGGGCGCCGAGCTACGGCGTGCCGGGCGACGAGTAGGGGCCGGGCCTGGAGGGTGTTCCGGCGACGTCCGGGTCATGGCAGTCTGCGGACATGCGTTTCACGATAAAGCAGCTCGAGTATTTCGTGGCGACGGCCGAAGCCGGTAGCATCAAGCTGTCGTCGGAACGCATCAATATCTCCCAGCCGGCGATTTCCTCGGCGATTTCCCATCTCGAGAACGAACTCGGTGTCCAGCTCTTCGTCAGGCATCACGCGCGCGGCCTCACGTTGACGCCGCCGGGCAAGCGCATCCTGCGGGAAGCGAAGCTGCTCATCCGGCAGGCGTCGGGTCTTTACGCGCTTGCCGGGGAACTCACCGGCGAAATCCGGGGTCCGCTGACCGTCGGATGCCTGACGACCCTTGCGCCGATGCTTCTGCCGGAACTGGTTCATGCCTTCTCGAAGAACCACCCGGACGTCAGCCTTTCGGTGGTGGAAGGCGATCCGAGACGTCTGGTGGAATGTCTGCGGGCGGTCGAGATCGACACGGCGATCTCCTACGATCTCATGATCCCCGATGACATCGCCTACGAGCCGCTGGTCCGTCTGCCGCCGCAGGTCCTGATCGCGGGTGATCACAGATTCGCGGCGCGCAGCTCCCTGCGGCTGAAGGACCTCGCAGGCGAGGACATGATCCTCCTCGACCTGCCCTACAGCCGGCAGTACTTCCTCGACCTGTTCGAGGCCGAGGGGCTCGAACCGAATATCCATGCACGTTCGGAGAACCAGGAGGTGATCCGGACGATGGTCGCCAACGGTTTCGGGTTCACGATCGTCAATGTGCGTCCGCGTAACCTGACGGCGAGGGACGGGCGTGAACTCGTCTCCGTGCCGCTCAAGGGCCGGCACAAGGCGATGACGATCGGAATGATGTCGCTCCGGCAGGACCGCAAGCCGCGCGTCGTCGACGCATTCGAGGTCCACTGCCGATCGATGATCAGTTCCAAGGGCGTTCCCGGCATGGACATGGGTTGACTGCCTGCTGCGACAGACTGTCCACGCATGAGTGCGTCACCGATTGTTTGTGCCAGCGCAAATAGGGGATTGAGCCGGGTCGATAACCTGATCGCAATAACGATTGGGTGTATCAGAAATGCCGGTTGTCCCGAGAATCCGTGATGTTCCGCTTGTGCTGCTCATCTGCGTTGCGGTCTGGCTGGGCCTGGCCTATGAGCGGACGAATGCGGAACCGCTGATCGCGGGATTCCTGGATGACGTGGATGTCAGCCGGATCGTGCCGGGTGCGGATTCATTCGGGGCGATGCGCGAGGCCATACCGGTGGTCGACGCGATGGCCGGCGGCCAGGTGGTCGGCCATGTGTTCCTGACCTCGGATTTTGTCACGACGACAGGTTACTCCGGCAAGCCGATCCACGTCGTCATGGGTGTCGACAAGAACGCCCGGATAACCGGCGTCGAACTGGTCAAGCACTCCGAGCCGATCGTCCTCGTCGGCATCCCGGAATCGAAGATCCGCGCCGTGACCGAGAAGTACACCGGTGTCGACCTGATCGCAGAGGCCGGCAAGAGCGGCTCGGCCCACGACCTCGACATCGTATCCGGGGCCACGGTCACCATCATGGTAATCGACGATTCGATCATCCGTGCAGGCATCAAGGTCGCGCGGGAACTGGGCCTGGGCGGGCTGAAGCCGGAGCTCGCCTCGGCCGGACCGCAGAAGAGGCTGCGGACCTATCCTGCCGGTGAAGTGCCGGTCAGCGACTGGCAAACGCTCGACGGCGATGGGTCGATCCGCACGCTTCGCCTGGATGTGGGTCAGGTCAACCAGGCCTTCGAGGCGGCGGGTGACGAAAAAGCCGCGGCGCGCCCCGAGCCCGGCCCCGCGGACGCAAACTACATCGACATGAGGCTGGCTCTCGTGAGTGCGCCCGAGATCGGCCGTACGCTTCTCGGCAAGGAGGAATACGCCAACCTCGTGGCGGGACTCGAAGACGGGGAACACGCGATCCTGGTCACCGGCCGGGGCAAATACTCGTTCAAGGGGTCGGGTTATGTGCGCGGCGGCATTTTCGACCGAATCCGGCTCATCCAGGGTGACCTCACGGCCAGGTTCTTCGACAAACAGCACCGCCGGATCGGCCGGGTGGCGCCGGAGGACGCGCCGACCTTCACCGAGATCGACCTGTTCAGGATCCCGGCCGCTAGCGGTTTCGATCCGGCAAAGCCGTTTCGGCTGCAGCTTCTCGTTCAACGGGCCGTGGGACCGATCAAGAAGGCGTTCGTGACGTTCGACCTGGGATACCGGCTTCCCGACCGTCATCTCGAGCCGGTGCCCGCAGCGCCCGTCAAGACCGCTGCGCCGCAGGTGGGCGGCGGCCTTGCGGCCACCAATCCCGATGAACTGAGCCATCTCTGGAAACGCATATGGCAGCAGAAGAAGGTGGAAGTCGTCGTGCTCGTCTGCGCCATCGCCGTGCTGACCGGCGTCTTCTTCTTCCAGATGCAGGTGACCCGCCACGAAAGGTTCACGTACTGGTTCCGGATTGGGTTCCTCGTTTTCACGCTCGTCGGCCTGGGCTGGTACGCCAACGCGCAACTGTCTGTCGTCAACGTGCTGGCGTTCTTCTCCAGCGTGATGACGGACTTCTCCTGGTCGGCCTTCCTCATGGACCCCCTGGTGTTCGTGCTCTGGTTCTCGGTCGCGGCGTCGCTCCTGTTCTGGGGCAGGGGCGTCTTCTGCGGCTGGCTCTGCCCGTTCGGTGCGCTGCAGGAACTGACCAACAAGGTCGCGCGTGCGCTCAAGGTGCCGCAGATCACCGTTCCATGGGCCATCCACGAACGGCTCTGGCCGATCAAGTACATGATCTTCCTCGGGCTGTTCGGGCTTTCGCTCTATTCGCTGGAACTCGCCGAACGCTACGCCGAGGTCGAGCCGTTCAAGACGGCCATCGTGCTCAAGTTCGATCGCGACTGGCCATATGTCGCGTTCGTCTTCGTGCTGCTCGGCGCCGGGCTCTTCATCGAGCGCTTCTATTGCCGGTATCTCTGTCCGCTCGGCGCGGCGCTCGCCATCCCTGCGCGTCTGCGCATGTTCGACTGGCTCAAGCGTTACCGCGAATGCGGCAACCCGTGCCAGCGCTGCGCCAAGGAATGCATGGTCCAGGCGATCCATCCCGAAGGCCACATCAATCCCAACGAATGCCACCAGTGCCTGCATTGCCAGGTTCTCTACCAGAGCGACACGAAGTGTCCGGTCTGCATCAAGGTGGCCGCGAAGCGTGCCCGGTTCCGGAAACAGAACCTGCTCGATCCCCTGCCGCCCAAGTCCGGTGAAGGGGAGGCGACGCCGGAACCGGTGAATTGAGTAACGACAACCAAATCAGGAAAGGGAAGACAATGTCTGCTGAAGAAACACGCAAGAAAGGGTTTTCGCGGCGCGGCGTCATGACGGCCTCGGCCGCAGGCGCCCTCATGGCCGGTTCCGGGATGCTGTCGGGCAACCTGCTGACCTCGAAAGCCAGGGCCGCGACGATGAAGGCGGAACTGCAGCCCGGTGAACTCGATCCGTATTACGGGTTCTGGTCCTCGGGCCAGACGGGCGAACTCCGGATTCTCGGGTTTCCGTCAATGCGGGAACTGATGCGCGTTCCGGTCTTCAACCGCTGTTCGGCAACCGGCTGGGGCCAGACGAACGAAAGCCTCAAGGTCCTCACCGAAGGGCTGACCGAGGAGACGAAGAAATTCCTCGCGGCACGCGGCATGAAGACCTACGACAATGGCGACCTGCATCACCCGCACATGTCCTTCACCGACGGGACCTATGACGGGCGATACCTGTTCATGAACGACAAGGCGAACACTCGCGTCGCCCGGGTCCGTTGCGATGTCATGAAATGCGACAAGATCATCGAGATCCCGAACGCACAGGACATTCACGGCATGCGCCCGCAGAAGTTCCCGCGCACGGGTTACGTCTTCGCAAACGGGGAACACGAGGCGCCGCTCGTCAACGACGGCAAGGTGCTCGACGACCCGTCGCAATACGTGAACATCTTCTCGGCGATCGACGGCGACGAGATGAAGGTCGCCTGGCAGGTCATCGTGACGGGCAATCTCGACAACACGGATTGCGACTACCAGGGCAAGTACGCCTTCTCGACGAGCTACAACTCGGAAATGGGCATGACGCTCGCCGAAATGACCGCCAACGAGCTCGATCACGTTGTCGTCTTCAACATTAAGGCTATCGAGGACGGCGTTAAGGCCGGCGACGTGCAGATGCTGAACGGCGTGCCGGTCATCGACGGACGGAAGGGCCGCAACAAGAACTACACCCGTTACATCCCGATCCCGAACAGTCCGCACGGGGTGAACACGGCGCCCGACAAGCGGCATGTCGTCATCAACGGCAAGCTTTCGCCGACGGTCTCCGTGATCGACGTCACCAAGGTCGATGCCCTGTTCGAAAGCGACGCCGACCCGCGTTCGGCGATCGTCGCGGAACCGGAACTGGGCCTCGGGCCGCTTCACACGGCCTATGACGGCAAGGGCAATGCCTTCACCACGCTCTTCCTCGACAGCCAGGTCGCGAAGTGGAACATCGACAAGGCGATCCGGGCCTATGCCGGCGAGGACGTCGATCCCATCATCTCGAAGGTGGATGTCCACTACCAGCCAGGGCACAACTCGACCTCCATGGGCGAGACCGCGGAGGCGGACGGGGCCTGGCTGATCTCGATGAACAAGTTCTCCAAGGACCGATTCCTCAATACCGGTCCGCTGAAGCCGGAGAACGAACAGGTGATCGACATCTCCACTGACGAGATGAAGGTCGTCCATGACGGTCCGACCTTCGCCGAACCGCATGACAGCATCATCGTTCGCGCCGACATCGTGAACCCCGTGAACGTCTGGAAGCGGGACGACCCGATGTTCGCCGATGCGGTCGAACAGGCGAAAGCCGACGGCGTCGACCTGGAGAGCGACGACAAGGTGGTCCGCGACGGCGACAAGGTGAGGGTCTACATGACCTCGGTCGCGCCCCAGTTCGGGCTCGAGAAGTTCACGGTGAAGCAGGGTGACGAGGTCACCATCTACGTCACCAATCTCGACGACGTCGACGACGTGACCCACGGCCTGACGATCTCCAACTACAACGTGGCGATGGAAATCGGTCCGCAGGCCACGGCATCGGTGACGTTCACTGCAGACCGGCCGGGCGTCCACTGGTTCTACTGCCAGTGGTTCTGCCATGCCTTGCACATGGAGATGCGCGGCCGGATGTTCGTGGAACCGCGGGCTGCGTGAGGAAACGCCGTCATGAACCCGATCGTCCGCGCACTTGCCTGCCTCCTTCTTCCGGTGGCGACCCTCGTTCCGGCGTTTGCCCGCGACGTGACGGTCGCGCCGGGGAACGGCACGCTTGCGCGGGCGATCGAACGGGCTTTGCCGGGCGACCGGCTTCTGCTGGACCCGGGGCTCTACACGGGAAGGGTCGAGATCACGAAGACCCTGACCATAGCGGGGCGGGACGGGGCAAGGGTCGACGGCAAGGGCGTGGGCTCGGTCATCACGATTGATGCTCCGGCCGTCGTCGTCTCGGGCCTCGTCCTGACCGGTTCCGGGTCTTCCCACGAGACCATCGATTCTGGCGTGCAGATGACCGCGAACGCCACGGGCGCCGTGGTCCGGAACAACCGCCTGGAAGGCAATCTCTATGGCGTCGACATCCACGGTGCGCGTGACGCGCTGATCGAAGACAACACGATTATCGGGCGGGACGACTCACGGATGAACCGGCGCGGGAACGGGGTCTATGTCTGGAACGCGCCCGGCGCGACCGTCCGCGGCAACCGCTTCCGTCTCGGGCGGGACGGCATCTTCGTGAACACCAGCCGCCGCAACGTGTTTGCCGGCAACCGTTTCGAGAACCTCCGTTTCGCCGTGCATTTCATGTACGCGAACCGCAGCACGGTCACGGGCAATCTGTCGATCGGCAACCATCTCGGTTACGCCATCATGTTCACCCGCGATGTGACGGTCACGCACAACGTGTCCGTCGGCGACCGGGATCACGGCATCATGCTCAACTACGCGAACAGTTCCGTGATCGAAGGAAACGCGGTGGTCGGCGGCGGCAGCAAATGCCTCTTTTTCTACAATGCCAACAAGAACGAACTGCGCGGCAACCGCTTCGAAGGTTGCCCCATCGGCATACACTTCACGGGCGGATCAGCCCGCAATCGGATCGAAGGCAACGCCTTTGTCGGCAACCGGCAGCAGGTGAAGTTCGTGAGCACCCGGAATCATGTCTGGCGGGGCAATTACTGGAGCGATCATGCGGCCTATGACGTGAACGGCGACGGCGTCGCGGACCAGGTGTTTCGCCCGAACGACACGATGGACCAGGTCCTGTGGACACAGCCGGCCGCGCGGCTTCTGCTGGGCAGCCCCGCGGTGCAGCTCATCCGCTGGGCACAGAAGAACTTCCCCGCGCTTCTCCCGGGCGGAATCGTGGACGACCGACCGCTGATGAGGCCGGGGGACCTGTCCGTTGCGGTCCGCGAACTCAAGGCGTCCCTGCAATGACCGGGCTCGTGGACATTCGCGACGTCTCGATGCGTTTCGGCAGTGTCGATGCGCTCAGGACGGTGAACACGAACGTGGAGGCCGGCGAATCCGTAGCCGTGCTCGGTCACAATGGTGCGGGAAAGACGACGCTCTTCCGGATCATCCTCGGGTTCCTCGCGCCGACCGGTGGCCGCGTGGTCGTGGACGGTGCGCCTGCCGGGGACCGCCGGGCGCGCGCGGTCACGTCCTATCTGCCCGAGAGCGTGGCGTTCCCCAAGGCGCTCACCGGCAGGGAGGTCGTCACGCTCTATGCACGGCTCAAGCGGGCCGACGGAAAAGACGTCGGCGCGGCCCTCGAAAGGGTGGGTCTGGCGGATGCGGCCGACCGGCGGTGCGGCACCTATTCCAAGGGTATGCGCCAGAGACTCGGACTGGCACAGGCCATCGTCGGTTCTCCGAAGCTGCTTCTGCTCGATGAACCTACCTCGGGGCTCGATCCGATTTCGCGCACGGGCTTCTATGACCTCATCTCGGAGATATCCGCCACCGGGACCGCGGTCCTGCTGTCGTCCCATGGTCTGAGTGAACTGGAGGCGAAGACCGACCGCGTGGCGATCCTGCGGGACGGCAGCCTCGTGGCGGACGCGCCGCTCGCCGAACTGAGGCGGCAGGCGGCACTCCCCCTGCGCATCCGGATAACGGCCACGGAGGGCCGCGTCGACGAACTTCATGCGCGCATCGGCGGGCAAAGGGTGAACGGCGCGTCGATCGAACTGGCCTGCACGCAGGACGACAAGATGAAGAACCTGTCTGCGGTCTATGCCCTTGGTGACGCAGTGGCCGACGTCGACGTGATGCAGCCGAGTCTCGATCAGATCTACCGCCACTTCTCCGTCACCGGCAGCAAACGAGACGAGGCACCGAAATGAACGGCATCATGGCCATCGCGCTGACGGAAATCCGCATCGGTACGCGAAACAGCTGGGTGCTTCTCGCCTCGCTCATCCTGGCCGCATTCGCGATCCTCCTTGTCCTTGCCGGCGCCGCACCTGCCGGCGAGGTCAGGGCCAGCGTCCTCGAAGTGGCCGCAGCGAGCCTGGCCACACTCTCTGTCTACCTCGTGCCCCTCATCGCGCTCCTGCTCTCCTTCGACGCCATCGCCGGGGAGATAGACCGCGGAACCCTGCAACTGGTCCTGGCGACGCCGGTCTCCAGGGGACAGGTCCTCGCCGGTAAGCTGGCCGGTCACCTGTGCGTATTGTGCATCGCCATCGTCGGGGGTTATGGCCTGGCGGGCGGGCTCGGCATGGCGATTGCCGGAGCCTTCGATCCGGCCGGGACTGTCGCGTTTGCGAGACTCATCGCGACCAGCATCCTGCTCGGCGCCACGTTCCTGGCCATCGGATACATCGTGAGCGCCAGTGTTTCCCAGACCGGAACCGCGGCGGCCCTCGCCGTCGCGATCTGGCTGTTTGCAGTGGTCTTCTTCGATCTCGCCCTTCTGGGCGGGCTGCTCGCAAGCGGGGACGGGTTCTTCGCACAGGATGTCTTTCCGTGGCTGCTGGTGGCCAATCCGGCCGATGCCTTCCGCGTCTACAACATGTCCGCCGTGGACCGGTCCCTGACGGGTGCCGGCCTTGGCGCCGGTTCGGGGGGATTGCCGGTCACCGGCCTCGCGGTTCTTCTCGGGCCAGCCGCATGGATCGTCGCGGCAATGGCCATCGCAACCTTCGTTTTCGACAGGGTGAAGCCATGACGTTCTACTTCAAACCTGCGGCTCTCGTGCTTCTCGCGATTCTCTCCGCCTGCAGGGAACCCGATGCCCGGGCGCCGCTTCCGTCTCCGGTCGCGATGACCGAGGAAGCTGTCGGCCATTACTGCAACATGAACATTCTCGAGCATTCCGGCCCGAAGGCGCAGATCCACCTCGCGGGAGTGGATCATCCCGTCTGGTTCAGCCAGGTGCGCGATGCGGTGGCGTTCCTTCGCTCGCCGGAGGAACATTTCGACCCCCTGGTGGTCTATGTCCACGACATGGAGAAAGCGCAGTCGTGGGACCGTCCCGGCGATGGCGCGTGGCTCGATGCGCGGGACGCGTATTTCGTCATCGGCAGCAGGAAGGCCGGCGGCATGGGAGCGCCGGAGGTCATCCCCTTCGGCCGCAAGAAGGCCGCGCAGGCCTTCGTTTCGAAACACGGGGGACAGGCCGTGCGGCTTGATGAAATTCCCGAGGATTACGTGCTCGGATCCGTCGAGATCAATTCGGCCGGATTGCCCGGGAACGGGAGCGTGCAATGACGATCAACCGCCGAAGATTCATCGCGGTCACGGCAAGCGCCGCATTTCTGGGCGGCCCCTCGATTGCGAGCGATGCGGACGCGGTTCGCTGGCAGGGCACTGCGCTCGGCGCGCGGGCCGACATCCGGCTGTTCGGGATGTCGAAAGCGGAAGGCCGGGACCTGCTTCGGGAAGTCCGGGCCGAAATAGACCGTCTCGAGAGCATTTTCAGCCTCTATCGTTCACGAAGCGAACTCATGCAGCTGAACACGGCGGGTGTCCTGGCCGGACCGGACCCGGACCTGCTTGCCCTGATGACCATGGCGTCGAAGATTCACGCGGCGAGCGGCGGTGCCTTCGACCCGACCATACAGCCTGTCTGGCGTCTCTACGCGGAGAACCGGGGCAAACCGTCAGTCGCCGTGATCGCGTCGGTCAGGCCCGTCCTCGGTTGGGACAAGGTCAGTTTTTCGCCGGATCGCATCAGCCTTCCTCAAGGCGGCGGGCTCACGTTCAACGGGATCGCACAGGGGTACGTTACGGACGCGGCGGTACGTCTGCTGCGGCGCGCCGGTCTCCGGCATGCGCTCGTCGAAGCCGGCGAGATTTTCGCGCTGGGGGCCAGTCCGTCGGGGGATCCCTGGTCGGTCCGGATCGAGAACTTGCCCGTGGACGAGCGTGTCAGGCTAAAGGACAGCGCGGTCGCAACCTCGGCCACCGATGGCACGATGTTCAGCAGTGCTGGTCCCGGCCACATCGTCGATCCGGGGACCGGCCGGGCGGGCCGGTCGCCGTGGCAGCAGGTCAGCGTGGTTCATCCGTCCGCCGCGGTCGCCGACGGCCTGTCGACGGCCTGCGTGCTCATGAATGCTTCGGATATAGCGGGAATGATCGGCGGTTTTCCGGGCGCATTGTTTCTCGGCGTCGACCGGCACGGCGAGGTGGTCAGGATCTGACCGGGTTCCGAGCGGTCCGGTGCCCGTGCAACGAACGTGGCCCCGGCTCCGAAGCTGACGGGGCCGGGGGAGCGGCGCTGGTCCGGTGAAGGCTATTCCGCCTTGAGGGTTTCCAGGTAGGCCATGATGTCGGCGAGGTCTTCCGGTTTTTTCAGGCCGGGAAACGTCATCTTGGTTTTCTTGATCATGGCCGAAGGTTTTTTGAGGTATTCCGTGATCGCTTCGGGCGTCCAGACAAGACCCTCATTCGCCTTTTCCATCAGCGCCTTGGAGTACTTGAAGCCCTCGACGGCGCCGGCCGGCCGCCCGACGATACCGACCAGATGCGGTCCGATCTTGTTCTTTTCCTTGTCTGCAAAATGGCAGGCGGCGCATTTCTTGAACACCTTCTTGCCCGCTTCGACATCCTGGGCCTGAGCACTGGCGGCGGCGAGCGACATGAGGGCGGCGACGGCGAATGTACGGAACATCATTTCATGAACTCCTCTTTTGGGCGGAAAACTAGCCTTTCCGCCGGCAGGCGGGTTTGCGAATTGTCAAAGAAATCAGCCAATCACCCGGCCGGTGGTGCCGACGGACCGCAAGTACGAACCATGCGTCCGTCACGAACGGCTTTTCATGCCGGTGAAATCTTGCGACGGTGTTCCCGTCGGGTTCCTGAAAGGTGGAGTACGTCCTTGTTGTTGCCGGTCTTCGGCCCCGGACGTCGGGCAGGGTGATGAAACCACTCGATCGATCTTTGATACGCGGACTCCCGGTGTTCGCGGGCTTGCCTCCGGAAGCCCTCGACCGGTTCCTGCAGAATGCCCGGGCCCGCCGGTATTCCAGAAACGCCGATGTCTTTACGCAAGGTGAAACAGCGGAACACTTTTTCCTCCTGCTCGACGGGCATATCAGGGTCGTTCGCACGAGCCCGGACGGCGAACAGGTGATCCCGCGTTACATCAATTCAGGCGAGATGTTCGGCATCGCCGTCGCGATGGGACGGACCACCTATCCGGCAACCGCCCAGGCTGCGGTGGATTGCGTTGCCATCGTGTGGCCGAACCAGGAGTGGAAGGAACTGTCCGTGCAGTATCCGTCCTTCGCCGCCAACACGCTCGGCGTGGTGGGTGCACGGCTGCAGGAGACGCAGGATCGTGTCGTCGAACTCTCGACCAAACAGGTCGAGCAACGCATCGCCTATGCGGTTCTGCGACTGGCGAACCAGTCCGGCCGTCAGACCGATGACGGGATCGAGATCGATTTTCCGATCACGCGCCAGGACATCGCGGAAATGACCGGTACGACGCTTCACACGGTCAGCCGGCTGTTGAGTTCATGGGAGAACGCGGGCTTCGTTCGCGGTGGCCGGCAGAAAGTGACGGTAACCGATCCGCACGCCCTGATGCTGATTGCGGAAAACCAGCAGGAGAAATAGGCCGTGTCCGATTTCCGATGACGGTTTCGAGGTCGGCCATGAACTCGTCCTCGTCGACGCCGTGCTCGAAACAGACATCCGTGACCGAGTGAAAAGGCGCGATCGGGCAACCCACGCAGGACATGCCGTATCTGATGACGACCCTGATGGTCTCCGGCCAGCGCCGCATCACTTCGTCAATGGGCATGTCCGGGTTGAGTGTCCGATCCTTGTCCATCTGAACATCCTCGACTGCGAAGCGAGCAGACCACGGATGGCATCGTCTTTCGTTGCGCTTGCGCAAACTCCCCCGGTCGTCGGCCAGGCCCGAGCCGGACATGTTTAGGCGGACAGGGCCTTGCCCAACCGGTCGAGGAAGCGGTCGCACTGTTCGAGCTGGGCTGCGTCTATGTATTCGTCCGGCTTGTGCGCCTGGGCGATATCGCCGGGACCGATAACGACGGTCTGGATTCCGAGCCGGGTGGAAAACAGGCCGCCCTCGGTTCCGAAGCTGATCTTGCCGAAACGGTTGGCGCCCGTGAGGCTCTTGACGAAACCGATGACTTCGCTGTCCGGGGGCGTGTCGAGCGCGGGATAGGCATTGGTGATCTCGATCCCGATCGCGGCGTCCGGAAACCTCCCCTTCACGGCGGAAAGGATACGGTCGGCCTCATCGCGCAGGTCCGCGACGATCCTGTCGGGATCGTCCGCGGGAAGATGCCGGATCTCGAACGCGAAGCGGCAGTCCCGGGGAACGATGTTCAGGGCCGTGCCACCTTCGATCGTGCCCACATGGAGGGTGGTGTAGGCGACCTCGTAGTCCTCGTCGAACGGACCGCTTCGGGCCAGCCGGTCCTGGCCGGCGCGGATCGCGGCGATCATGTCCGTCGCGAGGTAGATCGCGTTGAGGCCGTCCGGGGCCAGGCTCGAATGGCTCTCGTGCCCGCGGCAGGAGATCCGCCCTGCGGTCTTGCCCTTGTGGGCGGACACGACCTGCATGGACGTGGGTTCCCCGACAATGCAGAATCGCGGCCGCACCGGCGCGCTCTCCAGCATGGAGATCAGCCGGCGTACGCCGACACAGCCCACTTCCTCGTCATGGCTGAACGCGAGATGGACGGGTGTCGTCAGACGCGAGACGTCCAGCCGGTCGATGAATGCGAGCACGCTGGCGATGAAGCCCTTCATGTCCGTGGTGCCGCGCCCGTGCAAACGTCCGGCCCGTTCGGTCACGGCGAAAGGCGGTACGCTCCAGTCCTGACCGTCGACGGGCACCACGTCCGTATGCCCCGACAGCATGACGCCGGGGCGGTCCTGTGGTCCGACGGTGGCGTAGAGATTGGCCTTGGTGCCGCTCTCGTCGTGAATGAGCTGGCTCGATATGCCGCGCTGGCCGAGAAAATCGCGCACGTGGGAGATCAGGTCGAGATTGCTGTCGCGGCTGACCGTCGGAAAGGCAATGAGCCGGTCGAGGATTTCGCGGGTTGTCATGACTTGTCCGTTACCTTGAATGCCCGACTGTGCTTCACTGCGGCGACGGGAATCGACGCCGATAGCTCGACACTCTCAACATGCATGGAAGGCGCGCATATGGAAACACCGGAACAGGTCTGCGGCGAACCGAAATCGGAGTTCTGTACCATGAGTGCGGTGGAGCTCGCCGAACTCGTGCGTACAGGCCAGGCCTCGCCCGTTGAGATCGTGGAGGCCAGCCTCGCGCGCATCGAGGAAGTCCAGCCTGTCCTCAACCCGTTCTGTTTCGTCTACGCGGACGAAGCGCTCGAGCAGGCGCGGAAGGCCGAAGCGGCGGTCGCCGGCGGGGACGATATCGGACCGCTGCATGGCGTTCCCATTGCCATCAAGGATTTCACGCCGACGAAGGGAAAGCGTACGACGCGCGGTTCCTACGCGTTCGAGAACTGGGTGCCCGATACGGATCCCGTGATCGTGCGACGGCTTCTGGGGGCAGGGGCCATTCTCGTCGGCAAGACGACCACGCCCGAGTTCGCCTATTCCGGTTTCACCCGCAGTCGGCTGTGGGGCGACACGCTGAACCCCTGGGACAACACGCGGACGACCGGCGGCTCGTCGGGCGGCTCCGGGGCGGCGGTGGCGAGCGGCTGTGTCGCGCTCGCGGAGGGTACGGACATGGGAGGGTCCGTCCGTATCCCGGCTTCTCATTGCGGTATTGTCGGGCACAAACCGAGCCTTGGCCGGATCCCGATGGACATACTGCCCACCGTTTTCGACAACATCTCCCATTTCGGCCCCCTGGCGCGCACCGTGGACGATGCGGCGCTTTTCATGTCGGTGGCCGAGGGGCCGGACGATGCCGACATCCAGAGCCAGCTGGCGCCCGCGCCCATCCCCATGCCGGTGCCGCGCGACGTGAGCGGGCTGCGCGTGGCGATGAGCGACGACCTCGGGTTCTTCGCCGTCGACGACGATGTCGTATCGAACCTGCACCGCACGGCCGACAGGCTCAGGCAGGCCGGCGCCACCGTCGAACCGGTGGCGCTCGACTGGGGACCGGAGATCATCACGGCCTGGGACGCGATCTGGGAGGTCATGCTCGCGGCGGCCTTCGGCGACTGCCTCGATACGTATCGCGACAAGATGGATCCGGATGTCGTCGAACTCATCGACGCGGGGCTTCGCCGGGATGCGGTGTCCTACCGGAGGCTGGACGATGTGCGCACGCGCCAGTGGCACGAACTTGCGCGGGTGTTCGCCGGATATGACGCACTGCTCTGCCCGACCATGGCGATCCCCGCGCCCCAGGCCCATCTCCGCGACGCGGACCTGTCCGGTCGGGACACCGACGGGAAGCACCGGGGCCACGACATGACCATGCCGTTCAACAATGTCTCACAGTGCCCCGCGCTCTCCGTGCCGTCCGGTTTCACCCGCGACGGGCTGCCGACGGGTGCCCAGATCGTCGGCCACAGGTTCGACGATCCGACCGTTTTCCGGGTCGGCGCGGCGATCCTGGCCTCGGGATAACGCAATTCCGCGCTGGCGCTCCGTAACGCGCCGGCGGTCGGGGCCGCGCGGATCACCCGGCAATTATACCGGTTGATCGATCATCCGTAGCGGGTGATGGTTCCGGCGTCATGATCCGCGCCTGGGCCATTCTCGCCGTTCTGGTCCCCCTGCTGATGCCGGGGATGCCCGGTCCGGCGTGCGCGCAGGACATGGTGTCAGGACCCGTGTTCGATCTTTCGACACTCGACTGGCGCTACCGGTTGGGAGACGAGCCGGAATGGAAATCCCCCGACTACGATCACTCGGGATGGGCCAGGGTGGCGCTTCCGGGGCCCCTGCCGGAAACCCCCGCCTGGGACACAGCCGGTACGTTCTGGCTGCGGGCATATGTCGAGCCGTCGCAAAGGCCCGAGGGTGACGCCGCGATTCATCTCGGCCGCATCCATGACTACGACCAGACTTTCGTAGACGGGAAACTCGTCGGGGAAACCGGGCGCATCGCCGGCAGTTTCTGGGACCTGATCGGTATCGGATCGGCCTCGCTCAGCCGTGTCTATCCCCTTCCGCCGAGCGCCGGGGGGCGCTCCGCAATCGCCATCAGGGTGCAGAGCCTGAGTTTCGCACCGGGACTGACCGACGGACCGCTGCTTGCGGGCCCAGCAATCGCCATGACCGGAAGGGCAAGAGGCGAGGACCTGCTCCTGTGGCTGCGCGACGGGGTCTGGCTTTCATTCTTTCTCCTGGGGTTCGCGATCAGCAGCGTGGCCGTCATGGGTGACATGCGCGATGAGCGCAACAAGTGGCTTCCGGCCTTCATCGGGTGTTTCGCCCTGGCGGTTGCGCCCCACACGACGATTGCCGCGCAGTTCGGTCTGGATCGCTTCCTGCCCTCCTACGCCTACGAACTCATCCCGTATTTCATTCTGGGCGTGCTGCATCTCCACGCATCGACCGGCGTTGCCATGGCGGACTGGCAGAAAATGGCGATGGGGGGCTACGTCGCCTGGGTCGTGGCGATGCAGTGGGACTGGCCGATCACGTTCTTCACCGCCGCGGCGAACGTCCAGGTGATCATAATGGCAGTCGTCCTGCTGACGGCGATCTGGCGGTGTGCTGCCGCGCGCCAGCGAAGAATGCGCGCGTCGCGCTGGACGTGGCTCGGTATCGGCGCCGTCTTTCTTTCTCTGCTGACGCTCGTGGGGCTCCAGAGCTACATACCCGCGGCACTCGATCCGATGAATTTCGGCAGCGTGGCGATGATGCTGTGTTTTCTGCTGGCGATGGCCGAACACCAGAGATGGGATCGTGAGGCGCTTCACCGAATGACCGGCGAGATCCTCTCGACGCGTGAACAGGAGAGAGAGCGTATCGCGCGGGAACTCCATGACGGGATCAACCAGCGGATCGCCGTGACGCGCATGCGTCTCGAGCGGCTGCGTGACAGGCGGGGCGACCCTGGCGACCGGACACTGGATGCGCCTATCGAGGAGTTGAGCGAGACCGGCCGCGAGGTGTCGACGCTGGTGGAAGGCCTCGGGCCGATCTTCCTGCAGGATTCCGATTTCTTCGACGCCCTCCTGCATGCAGGTGAACGGTGGGGCCGGCTCTCGGAAACCAGAGTTGACGTGACGACGGCGGGGGAACTCCGTCCGCCGCAGCCTGTCCAGCAGCAGATCTATCGTGTGATCCAGGAGGCGGTCCACAACGCGATGCGACATGGTGCGGCGAAATCGGTCTCGATCGATGCAGACTTCCGCTCGTCGCCGATCAGGGTGAGCGTCAGCGATGACGGTGCCGGATTCGATGCCGAGGCGACCGCCGCCGGCGTCGGATTGACTGCCATGAAGGAGCGGGCAAGACTGTGCGGGGGTGATCTGCGCATCACCAGCGCACCCGGAAAGGGGACGACGGTGCAACTGGATGTCAGACTGAAATGATACGCCTGCTGATCGTCGACGACCACACGATGATGCGGCAGCTTCTTGTCGAGGAGCTCTCGGCGCTCGAGGAATTCGAGGTGGTCGGCGACATGTCGACCGGCGAGGAGGCTCTCTCACGGGCGCAGTTGCTGCGACCCGACTGCATCATGCTCGACATATCCTTGCCGGGGCGCGATGGGATCGAAATCGCAGCGGACATGCGCAGCCGTGGGATCTCGACCCCGATCCTCTGCCTGACCATGCACCTCAACAATCACATTATGCGGCGCGCCATCCAGGCCGGGATCAACGGATATGCGGTCAAGCACGACACGTTCGACGATCTCGTCAAGGCCATTAAGGCCGTCGTCTCGGGCCAACGCTATGTCAGCCCGTTGCTGATGCCGTCCACTGCGGGATTCGACGACGGCCCGAGCGCCTCGGACAACGACCTTCTCCAGTGCCTGTCGGATCGCGAACGCCAGATCGTCTCGCTGGTCGCGGACGGTAAGACGACCGGGGAGATCGCCGGGCTTCTGTCCATAAGCGAGAGAACGGTTGATTTCCACCGGCGCAATGTCGGCGAAAAGACCGGTCTGCGGCGCATCGCGGAAATCACGCGTTTCGCGGTTCGCACGGGGCTGGCGGTCGATGTCTGACCCGAAAGCGCCGTTACCCGTAGAAACTCGGGCAAACCCGGTAGTTTTGCCGGGTACAACCGGTAGAAACCCGGATTGTTTCGCCGGGCCGGAGATTTAGCCTCACCCCAGTCAGGAACGTAGAAATCCCGCCGGAGGTGGCTGGCGATGGGGCTGGTGGGCATGGCGCTCTCCCGGAGCGCGCGCGCGATATTGTTGTGTATGAGTCTGGTCGGTTCCGCCGCTCTCCCGGCGGGCGTGACCACCGCTGCGCGAGCTTCGGGAGACCTCTCCGCCTCCGTCGCGGCACAGGTCAACCGGCAGGCCCAGCAGGACCGGGCCGATCTTCACGAAACGGTCGACGTTTCCCGTCAATTCAATGCCAGCGAACTTGGCGTCGAAGACTTCGCGCAAATCTATACCGCTGAGGATATCGAGGCGTGCCGGGGCGCGACATTGCCGGAAACGCTCGGGATCAGCAGTCCCGATACGGCGGCCCGCGATGCCATGGCGGCCTGTCTCGTGCGCAAATGGGCGGGCGGGCGCTACTGGAGCCTGACGACGCTCGAACTCGCCGGGCAGAAGGTCCCGCGCACCCCATACTACCGGGCCGGCTTCCCGATCGGGCTCAAGCTACAGGACTATTACCGGACACTCGAACGCATTCTCGCATGGTCGGGCGAGGCGACCGTTCTGTCGGCGGAAGTCGGCGCACAGGAAGGCCCCCTTCCGGTCGAGGCGTCGCGCATATCGGTGACGGCGGTTCGGTTCGACTCCGGAGAGGAAGTGTTTTCCGGGTCCGGCGTAACGGGCGTGCTGCTTCCCGAAGGCGTTTTCAGATTGACCGTCAAGGTCGGCCGCCCGCAGACGCCGCGAGCCGCTGCAGGGCAGGAGACCTTCGTTCGGACGGTGATCGTCCGAGATCCGGCCAATGACCGCAATCAGGGCTTCGTCGGCATCAAGATCGTGCCCCCGGACGGACACCAAGGAACAGGGATCACGCTCACGCCGACGGCGTCGTCCGCCGGACGCCATGTCGGGACCGATGACACGCTTTGTCGCCAGAAATCGACGGTCCGGGCGGAAGCGAGGTTTGCGACGATCGAGGCGGAAACCGATCTTTCCCTGGTTTCGCAAGGCGGTACGTGGAGCTCGTACGCCGCACGGTGGACGCTGAAAAAGGCCAGCGGAGAAACCATCGCGACGCTGGACGCCGGAAACACATTCGACATCGACCCTTCTGTCCTCGCGGATGGGCAATACACGCTCGAAGCGGCCCTCCGGCACAACGACCTGCCCACCCGGAACGGGCTGCGCTTCAGCCCGTCGCCGGCGACCTTCAGCATCACCGTACGATGCGAGGAAAGGGCCGTCCCGAGCGTGGGTCAAAGGGTGCCGGCACAGATCCTGATCTCGGAACTGAATGCCGACGGGTCGACACCCACGATCTCCACGAACGCGACCCTCGTCGACCCTGACGTGAACAACTCGGGACCGTCTGCCTGCCGGTCCAAGAGCTGGCAGGCGCTGGTGCATTTCGGGGAATTGCAGCAGTCCGGTAGCGTCGGGTGGGACGCGCTCGACAACGCGACCCCATATGAAGGCGTCACCTGGGAACTGCTTCACCAGCAATCTGTCGTGGAGACCGGAACCGGATCGCGGTTCTCCGTCGATCCTTCTAATCTTGGCGACGGTACCTATACGCTCGTCGCGTCGACGCCGGAGTCGTCCGGCAATAAGGTCGAAAGCCGCAACCAGGTCCAGATCCGCAACTGCGCGGCACCTCGCATCAGCGGCACGGTCGCCGGCGGCCCGCCGGGCGGGGCGACGACCCGCGTCTGCAGGGGCGAGGGGACGAGCGACCAGAACCGCACGCAGACGGTCGACTGCACGCAACTCTTCGCAACCGAGCCGGCCGGGGGCGCGGACACGCAGATCGCCTACGAAAACCTTCCGCAATGGAAGACGGACGTCGAACAGAAGACGAAGACGGAAATCGAGGCGCGGCTCGTCCCTGCCGTTCATCCCTTCGAGCACGAGGAAGGCGACGACGTCAATTGCGAGGCCTTGAAGGCCCTGATCGACGACATGAAGTCCAAGCTCAAGGTACCTTGCGACAAACCGAAGGAGATGATGTCGACGCTTTACGAAGCGCAGGCGCATTTCATCGATCGCCTCGGAAAGCTGCTCAAGGACTCGACGGAATATGTCCAGGGTGGAACCATCCTCAGGGGCCTGCCGGAACAGGTCGCCGCACTGGACAAGAAGAAGGCCGTGCTGCTTGAGGAAGCGCGGCGCAAGGGACTCGTCTACCGGGCCTGTCCCGGCCAGCCGCAGGTGGAACTCGCGGACGGCGTGCCCCTGCACAAACTCCTCTTCAAAAAGGGCAAGCTGGCGGAACTGGAAAACATGCAGCGTCGCTGGAGCACCCTGCATGACGACTGGTTCGAGGTCTTCAGCGATTTCAATCGCGACCGCTATCGCGAGACGGCCCGGGAGATCAACCAGTCCTTCGCCAACCGTGCGGCGGAACTCAACGGCGTTGTCGAAGGCGCCAACGAACTCAAGCTCAAGCTTCACGATCTCTGGTGGCAGCGCAGTTACCCGCACTGCATCGGCGGTCCACCGATGCACCAGACGGCAGCCGGTGTCCTTCCGCGTATCCCCGGAATGGAGTTGGTGTTCTTCAAGGCGCCCACGCTGAAGCCTGTCCCCGACTTCGACTCGTTTGCGAACAAGCACGGCGTGGGCGAGCCGGACTGGATGCTCGACGGAACGACATGGGCGAGAATCCTTCGCAACCGTGAGCGGGAAAAGGCGGTTGCGAACGCCAAGGTCCTGGAAGAACTGACGTCCTTGAAGGAAACCGGTCAGTCCATCGCCCGCAAGACCGGCGAGAGCATCTGGGCGGGCATCCGGGGCATATTCTACGATATCCCAAAATACGTTTTCGACACGCCCATCGACCAGCTGGAGGCGAACTACGACACGGCGTTCGACGCGGTTTCAGGCGGTGCAGTGGGCGCGGCACTGACGGAAGCCGGCACCAAGGCTTTGGCGGGGACGATCCTCAGTTCCTACCGGGCCTTTCTCGAGAAGTTCAAGCAGGCCGACGGGATGGACTCGTCTTCGCCGCAGGGCAATCTCCGCGCTGCACAGGCGTTCGGCGAGGCCAACAAGCTGGCGAATGCGGCCCTGGCCGAGCATCAGGCTTTCACCTCGATGGAGGCCCTGCTGGCGGAGACGATTGCCGGTTTCGGGTTCGACAGGGCCGTCGGAGCCGCCGGGAACGCCGTCAACCAGGCGCTCGTGCTTCAGACGAAGCGGAAACAGCTCGAGCGCACCCTCAACCTTCTCAAGAAGCGCGTCGGCGAGGACAGGGCCAAAAGGATACAGGCCTATTTCGACAAGCACCTGAGCACCGACAACCTCGAGAAGATTGGCCGCGAGGTCGCTGGTACGCTGACCCGTGAAGAAGCCGATCGCATCTCGCGCCACGCCCAGGACATCACGGCCGGCTTCGATGATCTCAACAGGACGCTGGCAAGGGAATCGGCGGAATCGGACGTCGTTTCACGGCTTCGCACCAAGGCAGCCGCGGGCGATCCGAAGGCGCGGGAAGCGCTCGAGCAACTTGAACGGGTCGACGACCGGATCGAAGTCTCGCGCACCAAGGCCCAGGGCCTGCTCGACGACAATCTGGAGCTTCGCGAAAACATCTCCACGCTGGAAGAGAACGGAGCGATCACCACCGACGAGGCAATGCGGCTTCGGGACAGTCTGAACGAACAGGAACTGGCGCTCTTCGAAAATGAAGTATCGGCGATCGACTTCGATCCTCCATCCAGACAGCTGGACGTCGACCCGTTCGGCGGAAGCAGCACAGATCCGAGCAAACCGGATGTGGTCGCCCTAGCCAGGGGCGATGGACCGCTGGAAGCCACATCGGCGGATGGGACAACGAGAAGCTTCAACGTCCGGCATGTCATCGAAGCCGACAGAAAACGGAGAGGGACAGGAGGCGGTGCGACGGCGGACATACTCCTGACAGACAAGGGCGCCGTCAAAGTCGCGATTAAGGGAGACCTGGCAGGCGAAAAGCTGGGGTCGAAGGCCGCCTCCGAGAGAGGCATACGGCAGATAGAGATCCAGGAAGAGGGACAGATATTCGACCCCCGGGAGGGCACGAACCGGGCGTACGTCATACGGGAGATCGTCGAGGAAAATTCGCTCGGTTCGACCGTAAAGAAGAACCTTCTGGACAAGGATACCGGTCGACTGCCTCCAGACTATCAGAGGGCGATGCTGGAGATGCTCGACGACCTTGTCGAGAGGAAGGTGTTCTGGGGCGACTTCAAGCTGGACAATGTTGCGTTCAAGGCGCGCCCGGACGGAAAGATCGATGCTTATGTGCTCGATTCCGACTATCTGAAGACCTACGATCAGGTCAAGGCGAAGTATCCAAAGTTCTCCGACGAAGACCTCAGGAAGTTCCAGTTTCGCCAGGCGTTCTCCCACAACCGGTCCACGGTGCAGGAGGCGTTCGTCGGCACGGTGGATGGTGGTGCCGCCGGCAGTTTCTACAAATACATCGACAGAAACGTCGTCGACGAATATCCGCGTCTCAAGAAGGGTGTCGACGACTATCTGATCAAGCATGAACCCGACAGTCTGGCCACAGGCGGTACGGGCAAGAAGTTCGAGGACGCATGGGACCGGGGAGACCCGCCGCAGCCCAAGTCCAGGGATGGGGTGGTCAACGCTTCGCAAAACATGAAACATCAGGTCGCCGACGTCCAGGCGGAGATACAGGCGGGGCAGCAACAGAGGGATGACATTCTGGGTGGTGTCCTGTTCGACGACGACGAACTGGGTGCCCTGCTTGGCGATCCGTCGACGTCCGTTTCGGGGCCCGCACTGCCCGGTCAGACCGTTTCGGGGGCCCCCATTCCTTCGACCCCTGTCTCCGTCGGGGCGCTGGATGCACTCCTTCCCGAGTCCACGAACATCGATCAGATGTTCGCCGCACTTGACGGCATCGTCGGTGGTGGGGGCGCACCTGAACTGCCGGGCCTGTGTCAATGACCGTGTCCCGGACTGCCGCCTTTCTGACATGTCTCCTCGCGGGCCTCCTGTTCTGGGTTCCGCTCTTCGCCGTGGCTCCACCAGCATGTGCCGCGGGCGAAGGCAGGATCGACAGTTTCATCGAGCAGAACCGCAAGGCGTTCGAAAAAGACCTGGAGAAGGTCGAGCAGACTTACGGCGAAAACTGCGGCGAGGACGGTGAAGGCGTAGAAGAGGACAAGGAGGTCGCCGACGCGAACGGGAAAAAGCCGAACCCCCCGCCCAGACCGCAGCCGAAACCCGGCCCGGGGGCCGGTCCGGGGCAGGGCGGTCCGGGGAGGGACTTCGGCAATGACGATTATGTGGTCGAGAAGGTCTGGATCGAACTCGTCTCCTCGCGCAGCGCGGACGGATCGACGGACCCGTTCGACAATGACGATGTCGAGAAGCTGTTCAAGAATGGCAGGGTCGTTGCCATCCTGACCCCCGGGGGGACGCCGACGGTCCCGACCGGTGGAGGGGCTGCTTGCGTTCCGCCGACCTCGACCGGGCCGTCGGCGACGTTCCCCGCCGCGGCGATCTCCAACGATCTCTCCGGATGCCAGACAGCGACGAACAGCATAGCTGCCGGAGCGATTGCCGGGTCGAGCGAGGTGCTGGTGATCGCGCAGTCGCCCGTGGCCGGCATCCGGATTTCCTTCATCAACAACGGGCCGTTCATCTTCTCGAACGCAACCGGCGCGACGCCGGTCGGTGGCAACCAGTTCGACGCCGCGGACGGGGCGACGGTCACTTTCCATTTCGACCACACGGTCAGCGGGGGCACCGCGTCACTGACCTTCACGGTCCGGATTGCCGGTGGCGGCAACGTCACGATCGAAAACGCAAGCCTGGCGGTGACCTGAATGGCGAACCCGAGCACATCCCGAACAACGCGTCTGATCGCGCTCCGGTTCTTCGTCGCGGTCATCGGTGCGTGCGTCTGCTGGCCTGCCGCCGATGCGGCGCAGTTCCGTCAGCTCAAGAAAATCCGGACTCCCGTCCAGCAGCAGGAAACCGTCGACGAACTCCGGAACAAGGGGTATTCGCCGGTCGGCACACCCGTCCCTGTCCCGCGTCGGCTCGCTGCGCGTCAGATCGAAACGCTGGTGGGCGCGTGGAACACGGTTCGGCTCGAGCGTTATCTCGCGGACGGCTTTTTCGACAAGCAGCGCCTTCTCGACACGATCCGCGAAGACGTGCCACATGATGCACGGCTACGCATTCTGGGTGTGCAGAGTGTCGACACGCTCGATCAGCACCAGAAGGGTCTCGGCGGTGACCGTTTTCTTGTGACCAGCACCGTGTCCGCGCGGCTGCGCATGCAGATCGAGTTCAACGATCCGCGTGCCAGAGGCAATCAGGTTATCCGCACGCTCGGCGACTACATTTTCCGGGTTCGCCTCCAGGTCCGCAAGCGGACCCGCCAGACGGAGGTGCAGTGATGCGGTCCCGCAGGATTCTTCCGCCGATCTGCGTTTGCATGGCAATCGCAATCGCGCCGCGGCTTGAAGCGCAGGAAGCGTTCGGTCCCGACGCGATTTCGATGTGGGACATCAATGCCTATCTTTCCCTCCATTACGATCATTACGACACCGACGGCGATCCGGCGCAGGCGGTCTTCCCGACCGAAGGCGGGCACGGGTATTCGGAGTTCGATCTCCAGGCCAACAGGCGGTTCTCGGCTTTCGAGACGCTCGGTCTCGAGATGTCGGGCCTGGTCAACGCGTCCGATTACCGGCTGTCGAGCCACGAGGGAGTGATCTTCGAGCGCTTCAACCTGCGCTGGGAAAAGGGCGACGCCGCGGTGCCGTTCAGGTTCCAGGCGGGGGACTACTTCGCCGATATCAGTCCGCGCACGCTGAGCCGGTCGCTGCGAGGTGCGGAAGTCGACCTGCAGCCGGCAGTCGGCAACGGCCGCTCGGACGTCTCCGCGGTCTTCTTTGCCGGGCGGCCGTCGGGGATCTACAAGCACGCGAACGAGGATTTCGGCGAGGATCTCTATTTCGGGTTTTCCGGGTTGCTTCTCGACCCCCGTATCGGTGCGCTGAACGCGAACCTGGTGCACAATTACCGCGAACGGGACAGGGCGGCCGGGTTCGGGCGCCGGGACCAGACCGTCTTCAGTATCGCCGGCGAACGGGGATTCGGTCTCGCCGGCCAGGCGTTCACGGCCGAGGCGGAAGGCGCCTACTTCACGGGCGATCATACCGATACCGGAACACAGGAGAACGGACGGGAGGATACGGGCCTCTTTGCCTCGCTCAATGGCTACAGCCTGACGGCGCCGCTGACCTATTCACTCGTCTACGAGAGATACGGGGCGGATTTCCGGCCGAACGGCAAGGTCGTCTCCGCAGACCGCGAGACCGTCGACGGCAGGGCCGGCTGGCGCTTCGACAACGGGATCGCGGCGAATGCGCGCGCGCTTCACGTGATCGATGCGCTCGAAAGCAGCAACGAGCGCAGGACGCGGACGGCCGGTCTTTCGTTGAGCGGCCCGTTGCCGGGCGGCCTGGTGCCCGGTGCGACCGGGTATTGGGACACGTTCTATTCCGACGCGAGGAACGAAGCCCGTACCGTCGATACCGACACGCTGTCGTCGCGTCTTGACCTGAACTTTCCGGCGGGGCGCGACCTGCTCATCCGTTTCGGGGCGAACTTCCTGGAGTTCAATGACGACAATGCCCGTGATTCGACGTCCTATGGTGTCACCCTTGCGGCCGACCGGAACTTCTCGCTGGAGGGTTGGTCTGGCGTGATCTCGCCGGAAGTCCATTTTCGCGACCGCAGCGGGCTTTCGGCACTCGAAGAGACCGGCGCGGGGATCAGCCTGGTTGCGCACAGGGGCGGGCACGCCGTCGACCTTTCAGCGGGGATCGGTTATTTCGACGCACGCACGGCGGGCGGAACGGACAGTTTTTCCGAAGATGCCACCGGCCGGTACAGCTACCGCAGGGGCGTGCACACGTTCGGCGTCGAAGCGGAGTATCACGGGCGCTCGCCCGATCCCGGACGCAACGGCGAGTCCTATCGCATCGGGGCGTTTTATACGCTCCAGTTCCACAAGCCGGCCGGATCCCTCTCCAGAGGCCGCTTCATCGAGGCGGACGAGGCGGAGACAGGGACCCGGACATTCGTCGGAAGCAGCGGTGTCGACCTCGCCGCTCTCCATCCGGGGCTGGCGATCCTTGACGTGCGCACGGGGCTTGGACGCGACGGTGTTTCCGCACCGGTGGCGGTCGGAGACGTCCTTGTCTACGACGTGACCGCGTTCCCGAGACTTGCCGAACGGCAGCGGCTGGCGCTGGTTCCCGAAGCGGGTCGGGTCTCACGGGCGGTGCTGATCGTCGATCTCGACCCCACGGGACGCCCGGAAACCGCATTGCGGACGCTCGAGCGGGTACGCGAACACATTTCCCGCTTCCACGGTCCGCCGGACCGGGCACTCGAGGAGGGGGCTTTCACCGGAGCGATCGAGGCGGATGTAAACTCTGGCAGGGTCGTGCGCGTCTACGAATGGCGGACGGACAGGGGCATCCTGCGCGCCGGGTTCCCGCGGCGTTCGGATCGCACGGTGCGCATCGAAGTTGCCTTCGGCCGGGACCTGCCGCCGATCGACCAGCGCTTCTGGAGCCTCGGCGCGGTACGCTGATCGCGTTCAGCCCTTTTCGACCGCGCGCAGGTGGCCCGCGAAGGACGGGTCGTTCATGAGCGCCTTGCAGCGCTCGAAGCGGCCGGTGGAGTAGGCCCAGAAGTCTTCCGCGGGATTGTCGTTGGCGTGCTGGATCAGGCCCCAGAGCGTCCACAGCAGGTCGCACATGGCCTTGTAGATGACCATGCGGCCCATGTCCGCGTCGCCTGGACCGCCGGGGAAATAGGCGTTCATCATCTCCATGTCCATGGCGTCGGAGAATGCGCCCTCGACGGACAGGTCGCCGAGATCCCAGAGCGGATCGTTCATGCCGGAATACTCCCAGTCGACGATCCACATGAGATCGCCAGTGTCGAGGAAATTTTCGCAAAGGGGATCGCAGTGACAGGGTGCGAGTGCCGCCGGCCTGGCGTCGAGGGCCGCTCGCACGGCCTCGGCTTCCTTGAGCACGTCGTGATACCCATCGGGAAAATCCACGGACTTGCCGGAGAGCACTTTGAGATAGTCGTCGATCATCGAGAAGAGCTCGAAGCGGAACTCGAACCGCTCACCGCTCGTGTGCAGCTTGCGGAAGGCTTCCGCGGCACGGGCGGGTGCGCCGGGCCGGGCCGCGAAGGCATCCGGCGACATGGTGACGGTGCCGTCGAGAAACCGGCTGACCATGACACCGGATGCCGCATCGGCGTGCAGGACTTCCGGGCTCACGCCGGCTTTGGCGGCCGCGTGCGCGTTGTGGGCTTCGACGGACCTGTCGATGTACTCTTCCGTGCCCGCGCCCGGCAACCTCAGGCAGGTCACCCCGCCGGGACCCTCGACGCGGAACACCAGGTTGGTCAGGCCGCCCAGTCGCGCGATCGCATAGTCTTCCGGCCTGCCGCCATAGACTTCCAGCGACGCGACCGTTTCGCGGGCCTTGTCGAGCGCTTCATCCGACATCCGTTTCTCCCCTCGTTATCAGGACTTGAGCCGTTCCATGCGCGGATCGTAGAGGCATCGCGGTCCGCGTTCGACCGCGTGCGTCCGGCCGAACGCCTCGATCTCGTACCCGGTATCCCCGATCAGATCCACCGGCAGGTAGCCCATGGCGATTGTCTTGCCGAGATGATGACCGTAACCGGCACTGGTGGTCGACGAGACCGGCCTTCCCTCCAGAAGGATGGCCTCGCCGCCATGGAACGGTGCAAATCCGTCGAGGTAGAAGGAGCACAGCTTTCGCGCCGGTCCTTCGGCCTTCAGGCGTTCCAGGGCGTCGCGGCCGACGAAGGGCCCCTTGTCTAGGGCGACGCAGAACCCCAGACCCGCCTCGTAGGGCGAGTAGTCCGGGGTGATATCGCCGGACCAGTAGAGATAGCCCTTCTCCAGGCGGCAGGATTCGATCGCCCTGTATCCAGCATCGGCGATGCCAAATTCCTCGCCCGCCTGGCACAGCGTGTCGTAGACATGCCCGGCGACGTCCATCCCGACATAGAGTTCCCAGCCCAGTTCGCCGACATAACCGACGCGGCAGGCCGTGGCCCGCGCATGTCCGATCTCAAGGTCCGCGATCGACAGGAAAGGCAGCGCGGCGTCCGACACGTCGGCGTCCGTCACTTTCGACAGCACGTCGCGTGCGCGGGGGCCGCACAGGTTGATAACGGCAAAGTGGGCGGTGACGTCCCTCATGGCCACCGACCCGTCCCGGGGCATGTGGTCGGCAATCCAGCCGCTGTCGCGGATACCGAAACCGGAGCCTGTGACGACGAGGAACCGCCCGGGGGCCGTGTGCATGATGGTGAGGTCGGCCTCGATGCCGCCCTTCTCGTTGCAGAGCTGGGTGTAGATGCACCGTCCGGGTCCGCCGGCGATGTCGTTAGAGGCCAGCGACTGGAGAAAGGCCTCGGCGCCCGGGCCGGTCACTTCGAACTTCGAGAAGGAGGTCTGGTCGATGAGCGCCACGCGGTTCCGGATCGCTTCGGTTTCGCGACCGACGTGTTCGAACCAGTTGGGCTGGTGCTCAAAGCTTGGCTGGTCGACGGGAGACACACCCTGCGGGGCGAACCAGTTGGGTCGTTCCCAACCGGACTTCGAGCCGTAGGACGCGCCCGCGTCGAGCAAGCGGTGATAGAGCGGGGACCGGCGCAGTCCGCGTGCGGACCGCGACTCCTCGCCCGGCCAGTGGATCTTGTAGTAGGCGCCGTAGGCTTCGATCGCACGGTCCTCGAGAAAGCGGCTCTGGGCATGGTGCGGTCCGAACCTGCGGGCGTCGAACGCCCAGAGGTCCATTCCGGGGTCGCCTTCGAGAATCCAGTTGGCCATGGCGTCGCCGGCCCCGCCCGACGCCGCGATCCCGGCGGTGAATCCGCAGGCGAGGTAGAAGTTGGGAAGGCCGGGTGCGGGCCCCATGATCGGTTCACCATCGGCGGAGACGGGAATGGGTCCGTTGATGACGGTCTGTATGCCGGTCTCGTTCAGCACCGGCAGGCGCTCGGAACACGGCAGGGCGAAAAGCTCCAGCCGGTCCATGTTCGCGGGAAAGAGTTCTCGTCCGAAGTCGAGCGGCGGCCGGCCGCGCCAGCAGCCACTGGTGCCGTCTTCCCAGCCGCCGATGGCGAAGGCGCCGACGTCGGGCTTGAGGTAGAAGTTCTTGTCCGGGTCGCGCAGCGTCGGCAAGTCGGGCGAGAACTCGAGCGACTTCTCGGTGAGGAAATACTGGTGCTCGACGACGCCCGCGGCCACCGGGATGCCGGCGAGTTCGGCCACGCGTTTCGCCCAGAGGCCCGCGCAGTTGACGAGAATGTCGCAACCGACGTTTCCGGAATCCGTCACGACGCCGGCGACGCGCCCGTTCTCGACCACGATGTCGGTGACCGCGGTGCGCTCTTCGATCCGAACGCCGGACTTCCTCGCAGCACGCGCATAGGCCTGGGTCAGGGCGTAGGGGTCGACCGCGCCGTCGCCTGGAATGAAGGCCGCGCCGACCACGCCGTCGGTGGTGATGTAGGGAAAGAGGTCCCTGGCTTCGGAAGCGCTCAGGCTGTGGCACTCGACGTCGAAGCTCTTGGCCTGGGTCATGGACCGGCGGATCTCGCTCCAGCGATCTTCCGAAGACGCCAGCCGCAACGACCCCACCTTCTTCCAGTCGACGGGCTGGCCGCTCTCGGCCTCCAGACGATCGAACACGGCGACGGAATTCTGCATCAGCCGGGTCAGGTTGCGCTTGGAACGCAACTGGCCGACGAGGCCGGCGGCGTGCCAGGTGCAGCCTTCGGTGATCTGCGCCTTCTCGAGCAGAAGGACGTCGGACTCGCCCGCCCGGCCCAGGTGGTACGCGAGCGAACAACCGATGGCGCCGCCGCCGATGATGACGATGCGGGCGTGCCTGTCAGCGGAAAACGGCATGGCTGGGACCTTTCGCGTTCAGCACCTGATCCGGCGCATGGCCGGGTCGTAGAGGGGCTCGAGCTGCACGCGGCAGGAGGCCTTTTCCGTCGCGACTTCCAGTTCGTAGGTGCCGTCCGCGATGAAGTCGTCGGTCACGCCTTCGGGGTTGCGGATATAGCCGTATCCGATGGACGTGCCGACCGTGTATCCGAACCCGCCGCTGGTGAGATAGCCGACCGGTTTGCCGTTCCGCAGGATGGTCTCCCGGCCGACAAGGACGATGTCGGGGTCGTCGAGGATGAAACAGGCGAGGCGCTTGGCGAGCGGATTGCGAGCGGCTTCCTCGCAGGCGGCGCGGCCGAGGAAGTCGACATTGGACTTGAGCTTGACCGCCCAGCCGAGGCCCGCCTGGAACGGGTTGTCGTTCGGAGTGATGTCGCTGCCCCAGGCCCGGTATCCCTTCTCGAGCCGCAGGGACTCGATCGCCCGGTATCCCGCTGGCGCAATGCCGTAGTCATCGCCTGCGGCGAACAGGGCGTCGAAGACGTCGCCGGTGGCGGCTATGGGCATGTGCAGTTCCCAGCCGAGTTCGCCGACATAGGTGATCCTCAGGGCGCGGACCGTGTGGCCCGCGACGGTGATCTCGCGGACATGGGCGAAGGGAAAGGCCTCGTGGGAAATGTCGTCATCGGTCACGGCGGCGAGCACGTCGCGCGCGTTGGGGCCGAAGAGGGAGAGCGTCCCGTACTCCTCCGTGACGTCGATGAGGCGAGCGTTCAGGCCCGGCTTGATATGGTTGGATATCCAGGCGAAGTCGTGCGTTCTGAAACCCGTTCCGGTGACGATGAAATAGCGGTCGTCGGCCAGCCTTGCCGCCGTCAGGTCGCATTCGATGCCGCCGCGGGAGTTCAGCATCTGGGTATAGATCACACGGCCGACGGGCTTGGCGACGTCGTTGGCGGCGATCCAGGACAGCGCCTCCTCGGCGTCCGGGCCCTGGAGTTCGAACTTGGCGAACGAGGACTGGTCGAACACACCGACCGTCTCGCGGACCGCCTTGTGTTCGGTGCCGACATGGTCGAACCAGTTCTGGCGGCCCATGGAATAGTCGTCCACGGGTTCGACGCCTTCGGGCGCAAACCAGTTGGGGCGCTCCCAGCCCAGCTTGGAACCGAAACAGGCGCGCTTGGCTTTCAGCCTCTCGTAGAGCGGGGAGACGATGCGCGGGCGGCCGGATGTGTATTCCTCGTGCGGGAAAGCCACCGTGTAGTGCTTGCCGTAGGCCTCCAGGGTGCGCTCGCGGACCCAGGCGTCATCGCGATGCAGATTGGAGAAACGCCTGATGTCGACGCTCCACAGGTCGAGCGGCTGTTCGCCGTCGATGACCCACTGGGCGAGGGTCCACCCCGCGCCGCCGCCCGACGCGATGCCGAAGGCGTTGAACCCTGCGCCGACGAAGAAACCCTTTACTTCCGGCGCCTCGCCCATGATGTAGGT
Organism: Hyphomicrobiales bacterium; assembly: GCA_965227875.1. Lineage (GTDB taxonomy): Bacteria > Pseudomonadota > Alphaproteobacteria > Rhizobiales > JAJFHC01. The sequence continues at coordinate 436,619 of OZ245783.1, read as the reverse complement.
GCCGTCCGGCGTGAAGCTTTCCGGTCCGTTGATGAGCTGCTTGATGCCGGCCTTTTCGAAGGCGGGAATGCGGCCGATGGCGGGCTCCATGAATTGCTCGAACTGATCCCAGTCTTCCTCGAGCAGCTGGAACTCGAACCCTTCCGGGATCGGGTCGACATCCCAGGCGACGGGGTTGAACTCGTACCCGCCCATGACGAGACCGCCGACTTCCTCCTTGAAATAGGTGAGGCGGTCGGGATCGCGCACGGTCGGAAGATCGGGGGTCACGCCCTCGATCCTTTCGCTCACCATGTACTGGTGCTGGACCGCCTGGAGCGGCACGCTGACGCCGGCCAGGCGACCGACCTGCTTGGCCCACATGCCCGCACAGTTGACGACCCGGTCGCATGAAATGGTGCCCTGGTCGGTCACAACGCCGGTGACGCGGCCTTCGGAGACGGAAATGTCGGTGACTTTCACGCCTTCAAAGAGTTTCGCGCCATGCATGCGCGCGCCCTTGGCGAGCGACTGGGTTATGTCGGAGGGCGAAGCCTGTCCGTCCGTCGGCAGGAAGGCCGCGCCGACCAAATCGGACACGTCCATGAGCGGCCAGAGATCCTTGGCTTCGGATGGCGTGAGCAGTTCCATCTCGAGCCCGAAACTGTGAGCCGTGGTGGCCTGGCGCTTGATCTCCGTCCAGCGTTCCTCGTTCGCCGCCAGCCGCAGGCCGCCATTTTGCTTCCAGCCGGTCGCAAGGCCGGTTTCGGCTTCGAGTTTCGTGTAGAGGTCGACGGAATATTTCAGCACCTGGGTGATCGCCGCCGATGTCCGCAGCTGGCCGACAAGCCCGGCGGCATGCCAGGTGGAGCCGCTGGTGAACTTTCCGCTTTCCAGGAGTACGATGTCCGCCTTGTGGTCGCGGGCGAGGTGGTAGGCGGTGGAACATCCGATGATACCGCCGCCAATGACGACGATCTGGGCATGTGAGGGGAGGGGCACGGCTGTCATCCCTGAAATCGTGAACGGTAACTGTCAAGCGCGGCGGAGAGCCGCTCGAGGTTCTCCCGGGTGTAATCGACATAGTCGATGCCCGGCGTGTCGAGGTGGATTTCCGAAACCATGCTCCACATGGCCTCGCGCAGCAGGGAGGCGCATTTCATGGCCGCGTGTCCCCTGACGAGTTCGGGTCCGGGTGCTGCACCGAAATAGGCGGCGAGCAGCGCCTCGTCCTGTTCGGGCTCGAAGAGCGCGTTGGACGCGATCCCGGCAAGATCGAACATGGGCGTGGAGAATGCCGCGTACTCGAAATCGATCAGCCAGAGGCGCTGGCCGTCGTCGAGGAAGTTCGCGGGCAAGAGATCATGATGGCCGTAGATGATCGGCAGCGGCGGCTGCACGGCCTCGAGTTCGTTGGCGAGGTCGACGTAACCCGGCACGTCGTCGATCATCCGGCTCTTGCCGTCCCGCAGGGTCTTGGCGTAGTCGCGCACGACGTGGAACGGCCAGAAGATCCGTCCCGGCCCCGATACGAATTGCGGCATCGAGATGTGGTAGCGCTTCACGAGGTCGGCGATTCGGTCGATGTTTTCCTGTACGCCCCGTTCGTCATAGGTCGTGCTCTCGACATAGCGGCAGACCATGACGCCCTGTTCGGCATGGACCAGTTCCGGGGCGAAACCGGCCGCATGGGCGGCGGTGGCCGCCATGCGTTCGTTGTCGCGGAAGACGTGATGAACCGCGAAATCGTCACCGAAGCGCACCACGTATTTCGATGAACCGTCCTCGACGGTGAAGTTCTCGTTGCTGAGCCCGCCGGCAAGCGGCTGCGGGTCGACATCCATCGACCAGATCGGCAGTGCACGGGCGCGTTCACGGTTGTCGGACATTCACGAACTCCCCTGTTCGGCGAGGCCGAGCCTCTGTTTCATCCGGGTCGCACCGGCGGTGATGAGCCGGTCCGCGATGATGGCGATGAACGCCACGCACAGTCCCGCGACGAGACCGCGGCCCGTATCGGCCTTGGTGAGCGCGATGTAGACCTCCTGCCCGAGTTCGCGTGTGCCCACCAGCGCGGTGATGACGAGCATGGACAGCGCCAGCATGATGGTCTGGTTGATGCCGAGCAGGATTTCCGGCAGCGCGAGCCGCAACTCGATCTTGCGCAGGAGCTGTCCCCGCGTGCAGCCGGACACGATGCCCGCCTCCACCAGTTGCGGGTCGACACGGCGCAGCCCGTGGGCGGTGTAGCGGATCGCCGGCGCCAGCGCATAGGCGACGACGGCGATCATGGCGGCGAAGTCGCCGACGCGGAACAGCATGACGACGGGCATGAGGTAGACGAAGGACGGCAGCGTCTGAAGCGTGTCGATGATGACCTGGACCACCCGCCACAGGCGGTCGCGACTGGCCGCCGCGATGCCGATCGGGATGCCTATGAGGCAGGCGAAGATGACCGAGATACCGCACAGGTAGACCGTGACCATGGCCTTGCTCCACAGGCCGACGGCGGCGATGAAGATCGTCAGCGCGGCGCACAGGGCCGCGAGGCGCCAGCCGCCGAGCGTATAACCGGCGAGGCCGAGCAGGGCCGCGACCACGGGCCAGGGCAGGCCGATCAGGAAGCGCTTCAAGGGCACCATCAGGTTGAGCAGCACGAAGGTCTTCACCGCTTCAAGCTGGTCGAAGAAGTTGACGTTGATGTAACCGACCACTTCCGCCCAGAAGGTGCCCGTCGTGACGGTCCAGGCCTCGGGCCAGCGCTGTACCCATCCGAGGAAGAGACCGGCGATCCCGGTCACGATCACGATCGCGAGGCAGGCGACGAGATACGGATGCCGGGCGACGAAACCGGAGGCGGCCTCGCCATGTTCGGGCGGCTTGCTTTCCGCGAACGCCTGGGAGAGCCGGTCGAGGGCGATGGCGAGCACGACGATGGCGACACCCGCCTCGATGCCGGCGCCGATGTCGAGGCGACGCAGGGAGGCCAGCACGTCGTACCCGAGACCGCCGGCGCCGATCATCGACGCGATGATGACCATGTTGAGGGAAAGCATGATCACCTGGTTGACGCCGATCATGAGGCTCGGAGCGGCACTGGGTACCAGCACCTTCCAGGTCATCTGGCGCCGCGAGCAGCCAACCATGTTGCCGAGGTCGACGACTTCGGAGGGCACCTGCTTCAGGGCCAGCATGGTGACGCGGACCATGGGCGGCATGGCGTAGACGATCGTGGCGATCATGGCCGCGACCGGACCGAAGCCGAAGAGCACGAGAATGGGCACGAGATAAGCGAAGACCGGCACGGTCTGCATGAGGTCGAGAACCGGCGTGATAATGCGTTCGACAGGCCGCCAGCGATAGGCCGCGATCCCGCCGAACAGTCCGCCGGCAATGCCGAAGGGCACGGCGATGACGATGGAGGACAGGGTCACCATGGAACTCTGCCACTGGCCGAAAACCGCGAGATAGGCGAAGCACGCGCCGACGAGCGCGGCGAGTTTCCAGTCGCGTGCGGTCCGGCCGAGCACGACCACGATGGCAACGACGGCGATCCAGCTCAACGGCGGCAGGATCTGGACGGCGTCCGAACCCTGGCCCTTGAGGAACCCCGTGGAGAGAATGCTCGAGGCAATCGTGTAGGGGATCTCGACGATCCAGGACAGGGCGCGCGTTATGTCGACGAAGGCCACCGGTCCGATCCTGGCGTCGTCCAGCAGCCATTTCATGAAGTCGGTGATCTCGCGGCGCAGGGGCAGTCTCCACCCGCGGGGATACTTGAACGCCCAGGGCGCGAGAGGCTTGCCGTAAAGCCAGAAAAGGGTCGCGGCCGCCAGTGCGGCGGTCCAGACGAGGGTCATCGGGCGGCGCAGGAACGGTGTGGCCTGAACGTCGTGCTGAACCGTATCGTCCGCTGCGGCCATGGCGTCAGCCCTTCAGCAGAACCGAAATCACGTCTTCGCGCGTGACCTGGCCGACAATGGCGCCGTTCTCGTCGACGACGGCGACGGGCCGGCTGTCGGTGTCGAAGGCTGCCGAGAGGTCGGCGATTTTCGTATCCGCCGTCACGTTTCCCGAGAAATCAGGCGCAGGCGCCGCGCCGTCGACGGGTGTCATGATCGCACGCGCGGAGAGCACCTTCGGCTTGGCGACCTCCCGGGTGAACTCCGCGACATAGTCGGTGGCCGGCCGCATGACGAGGTCTTCGGGCGAGCCGATCTGGTCGATGGCGCCGTCCTTCATGATGGCGATCCTGTCGGCCAGCCTGATGGCCTCGTCGAAATCGTGGGTGATGAAGACGATCGTCTTTTTCAGCACGGACTGGATGCGCAGGAACTCGTCCTGCATCTCCCGGCGGATCAGCGGGTCGAGCGCGCTGAAGGGCTCGTCCAGGAACCACAGTTCCGGTTCGACGGCGAGCGACCGGGCGATGCCGACGCGTTGCTGCTGCCCGCCGGACAGTTCGCGGGGGTAATAGTCCTCGCGGCCGGCGAGGCCGACCAGTTCGATGACCTCGCGCGCCCGTGTCTCCCGCTGTGCCCGCGCGACGCCCTGCACCTCGAGGGGAAAGGCCACGTTGCCGAGCACGGTGAGATGGGGCAGCAGGGCGAAGTGCTGGAACACCATGCCCATGCGGTGGCGCCGGATCTCGATCATCTCCCGGTCGCTGGCGGTGAGCAGGTCGATTCCGTCGAAGAGGATCTGGCCGGCGGTGGGTTCGATGAGGCGCGACATGCAGCGCACCAGGGTCGATTTGCCCGACCCCGACAGGCCCATGATGACGAAGATCTCGCCTTCGTCGATATCGAGGGAAATGTCCTTCACCGCGCCGATCAGGCCCGCCGCGGCAAGGTCGGATGGGCTCGGTGTCGGGTTGGACCTGAGGAAGGCGTCGGCTCCGCTGCCGAAGACCTTCCATACGGACCTGCACGACAGAATGCGCGACTTTTCAGGCTCAGCGGTCATCTCAGCCGTTCAACCACTTGCAGTTGGGGGCGCAAGCAACGCCCGGTGATTTCAGTGTGCAGGAGCCTGCGGTCAAGGGAAAGGGCAGCGCGTCCCTTCGCTGCCCTTTCCTTGCCGGTCGGGAGGATCCGGTCAGTTGATCCAGCTTTTCCAGCGGCTCTCGTTCTTGGCCATCCAGTCGGCGACGACCTCTTCGACCTTCTTGCCGTCAAGGTCCACGGCGGAGACCATTGCGCCCATTTCGTCATTGTTGACGTTGAACTTGGTGACAGCGGCGTGGGCGCCGGCCCACTTGTCCTTCAGACCGGCCCAGGCGACCTTCCAGATCGGGCCGCGCGGCTTGCCGCAGTCATACTTGGCGTCGGGGTTGGAGCCCCAGGCTTCGTCGTTGTAGCACTCGGCGGTGTATTCCGGGAACTCAACCCATTCGCCCTTGTATTTCACGGGTGCCCAGTGCGGGGCATAGACCCAGAGCAGGATCGGTGCCTTGCGCTGGTAGGCGGATTCCAGTTCCGCGAACAGGGCCGCGTCGGTGCCGGCGTGGACGACTTCGTACTCCAGTTCAAGCGCTTCGGCGCGTTCGTCGTCATAGCCGCCCCAGGTCACGGGGCCGCCGAGGTAACGGCCCTTGGGCGCCGTTTCCGGGGTCGAGAAGGCTTCCGCGCAATCGTTCAGCGCTTTCCAGTCCGGCAGGCCCGGGCACTTTTCCTTCATGTACTCAGGGTACCACCACTCCTCGATGGCCTGCATGCCGGTCTCGCCGAGGTTCTCGACCTTGCCGGTGCCGGTGGCTTCGTCCATGGCGTCACGGCCCGTGGTTTCCCAGATTTCCATGGCGACATGGAGATCGCCGGTCTTCAGGCCGGCGAACTGGGCGATGTAGTCCGCCTGGACATATTCGATGTTGTAGCCGGCCTTCTTGAGCACCTCGCCCATGATCTGGGTGGTGATCAGCTGACCGGTCCAGTCGTGAAGGGTGAGCTTGATCGGGTCCTTGGACTCGACATCGGCCTGGGCACCGCCCACACCGATTGCGGCACCGAGGGCCAGCGCGGCGACTGTGCCAGCGATCGTTCTGCGCCAATTTTTCATAGATGGTTCTCCCTGTACCGGCGCGTCGGCCGGCTGCTGAACTGCATACTCGCCCTCGCGGGCGACCCCTGAACCCGTTCATGACACTCGGGAATCGGGAGTGAGTCAACGGCTTTGTGACAATTTGTGGGTTTTATTTGCAACGATGTGGTAATTTGAGGCTATCGACGGTTTCAGCGACAGGTGCACGATGCGGAACAGGGCGCACTCGAAACGCCATGCGGAAATACTGCGGATCGTTCTGGAGCAGGGGACCTGCACGATCAGTGCGCTGGCCCGACAACTGGACGTGTCCACGGAGTCCATCCGCCGAGACGTCCGCCCCCTGACGGAACGCGGCGAACTGGTGCGGGTCCATGGGGCGGTCACGCTTCCGCACCATGTCGGTGAAGCGCCGTTCGAGCGCCGCCTGCGGGAGAACGCCGAAGAGAAAAAGGCGATTGCCCAGAAAGCGGCCCGGCATATCGAGGACGGTGACACGGTGATGCTCGATTCCGGCACCACCACGAGCATTCTCGCGCGCGAACTCCTGACGAAGTCAAACCTCACGGTCATCACCAATTCGTCGGACATCGCGCGGACGCTGGCGACCGTGAACGGCAATACCGTCTTCATGGCGGGTGGTCAGTTGCGTGGCGACAACGGTGCGGCGTTCGGCGTTTCGGCGATCGCCTTCATCCGGAATTTCCGGGTGCGGCACGCCATGGTGTCGATCGGGGCGATCGACGCGCAGTCGGGCCCCATGGATTACGATCTCGCGGAGGCGGAATTCGCCCAAGCCGTCCTGGCGCAGGGGGACGAGGGGACCATCGTCACCGATCATACCAAATTCGGAAGGAGCGGCCTGGTGCGGGTGTGTCCCTTCGACGGCTTCGACCGTCTGATCACCGACCGGCCGCCGCCGTCCGATCTGCGGGACATTCTCGACGTCCACAGCGTGGACGTCGAGATTGCGTGAGGGTTCAGATCACGGTCTGGGACGCTTCCTTGACCTTGTGACTGGCTTCGGAAATCAGCGTCGTCGCTTCCGCGATTTCGGCGATGCTGCTGGAGATCGTGCCTACGTTGTCGGCAGCGTTCTTCATGTTCTCCGCCATTTCCGTCGTCACGATCGACTGTTCTTCCACGGCTGCGGAAATGGTCGAGGAGATTTCGCTGATGCTGCCGATGGTTTCCGTGATGGTCCCGATGGCGGTCACCGCGCCGTCGGTCGATCCCTGAATCTTGTGGATCTGGGTGCCGATGTTCTCGGTGGCCTTGGCCGTCTGGCTCGCGAGAGATTTCACTTCCGACGCTACGACGGCAAAGCCCTTGCCGGCTTCGCCGGCGCGTGCCGCCTCGATGGTCGCGTTGAGCGCGAGGAGGTTGGTCTTTTCCGCGATATCGGAGATCAGGTCGACGACGGCGCCGATTTCCTGGGCGGCTTCAGCGAGCCCGGTCACGATGGCGTTCGTCTTGTCGGCCTCGCTGACGGCTTTTTCGGAGATCTCGGAAGCGCGAGAGACCTGCTCGTTGATTTCAGAGATTGAGGACGCGAGCTGGTCGACCCCCGACGCGACCGTCTGGACGCGTTCGCTCGTGTCTCCCGAGGTCGTCGCCGCGTTCGAGGCCTGCGCGCTTGCATTGCCGATCGCCTCGGTAATCTTCCCGAGGTCGTCGTCCATGGTCTGCAGAATCTCCGCACGCCGCTTTCGTTCGGTCATTTCGGTGGCGAACTTGACGACCTTGAACGGCTTGCCGTTCATGTCGACGATGGGGTTGTAGGACGCCTGGATCCAGACCTCCTGTCCGTTCTTGCCGACCCGCTTGTATTCGCCGGACTGGTACTCGCCACGATTGAGCGCGGCCCAGAACTGGCGGTATGCCTCGGACTCCCGTTCTGTCGTCTCGACGAACATCGAGTGATGCTGCCCGGTGATCTCGTCCAGCGCGTAACCGACAACACCGAGGAAATTGCTGTTGGCGGTGATGATCGTGCCGTCGAGGTTGAACTCGATGACCGCCTGCGACTTGTGAAGCGCCGCCAGCTGGCCGGACATGTCGGCGCGGAGAAGCTTTTCCTGCGTGATGTCGGTGGCGAACTTGACGACCTTGAACGGTTTTCCGTCCATGTCGAAGATCGGGTTGTAGGACGCCTGGATCCAGACCTCACGGCCGGACTTGCCGATGCGGCGAAACTCGCCGGTCTGATGTTCGCCGCGATTGAGGGCCGCCCAGAACCGCTTGTACTCGTCGGAATCTCGGTCGACGGGGTCGGCGAACAGGGCATGTTTTTCGCCCCGGATCTCATCGAGATCGTAGCCCATCGCCGCAAGGAAGTTGTCGTTCGCGGTGATGATTGTGGAGTCCATCTCGAACTCGATCACTGCCTGCGACTTGTTGAGGGCAGCGATCTGACCGGCCGTGTCCGCGCGTTCGAACCGGTCGGCCGTCACGTCCACGGCGAACTTGACGACCTTGAAGGGTTTGCCGTCCATGTCGAAAATCGGCGTGTAAGTCGCTTGGATCCAGATTTCCCGGTCGCCGCGACCGATGCGGCGAAACTCGCCGGACTGGTGTTCGCCACGGGCGAGCGCCTGCCAGAACTCCCGGTAGCTGTCCGAGTTCTGTTCCGAGGCGTCGACGAACCTGGAATGCTTCTGGCCGACCACGTCCTCGGACCGATAGCCGACCAGGGCGGTGAAAATCTCGTTTGCGGCAATTATGGTGCCGTCGAGTTCGAATTCGACGACGGCCTGCGACTTGCTCAGCGCTTCAAGCTGGCCGTGGATGTCCGCGCGCCTGCGCTTTTCATCGGTGATGTCGGTGGCGAACTTGACCACGCCGATGATCTTGTCCGAGCGGTTTCGCACCGGGTTGTAGGATCCCTGTATCCAGATCGGACTGCCGTCCTTCCGTATGCGCCGGAACTCGGCGATCTTGTGCTCGCCGGATGCAAGCGCGGACCAGAAATCCTTGTATTCGTCGCTTCCCCGCTCGTTCTCGGGGACGAACAGGTTGTGATGCTTGCCCTTGATGTCCTCGATCCCGTACCCGAGGGTTTCGAGAAAGTTCTGGTTCGCATCGAGTATCGTGCCGTCCGGTGCGAACATGATCATGGCCTGCGACCGGCTCAGAGAGTCTACGATACCGACCTCGCCGAAAGGCCTCTTGCCTCTGTTAAACATAGTGCCCCCATGTCTTGAAGATCCATCGCTCGCCCGAAAGTTGCAGCATACAATCTAAAATATCTGTTAAAATTTCTCAGGAATGCCCTGTGATATCAGGACGTTGGCCGGTTTCGCGCCGTTGCGGACCGCCGTATTTGAAATTTTCTTGTTTAATAATGCATTGTTTGAAATTGTGATTTTGTATTTTAATCCGTTTTACAAGAATAGTTCAATCGCATTTGTGAGTGTTATTTATTGTTTTGAGTATAATATTCTGAATTGAGTTCAAGGTGCTGAAATATGATGTCAATTTTTTGACACAAGATTGGGGTGTTGCCGTTTTTATTGCAAATTCACGGGGCTATTTCCGATTTTTATCTATGATCGGCACAAATTGCGGATGGCGCAGAGAAACGCATAAAAAACGCGTGTTATTAGAGCCCTACGTTCTGCAGGATGGGTGGAAGACGCCAAGGTCGCCATGTGGTCCCGGTGCCGCGGGGCCCCAGAGCGCTCTCGCGCACGAGATGGGGGCGGCGGCTTTCGGAGCGGACACGAGCTCGCAAAAAACGGGGGAGGGAGGACGGTAATCGGACCGTAGAAGCAGCGTATTCTTTCGCGCCGTCTCGCTCAGTCCTGGACAGGTGGGTGGCAGGTTCGTGCCGGCGCGCAGCAATGTTGCACCGGCACGTTTCAAGCGAGGGCGAGGCGGACTGCGCCGCCTCGCCCGGTGTTTCTCAGGAGATGCTCTGCGACGCTTCCTTGATCTTGCCGCTGGCCTCGGCCACGAGCTGTGTCGAGTCGGCGATGCCGGCGATGTTGCTGCTGATCTGAGACACGCTCTCCGCAGCATTGTGCATCGCCCCGGACATGTCGGACGTGACGGCCGACTGTTCCTCGACCGCGGCCGAGATCGCCGACGAAACCTCGCTGATCTTCTGGATCGTCACGGAGATTGAGCCGATGGCATCCACGGCCGCACGGGTCGAACCCTGCACCTGGTGTATCTGTCGGCTGATTTCCTCGGTCGCGGTGGCGGTCTGGTTCGCCAGCGACTTGACCTCCGAGGCCACGACCGCGAAGCCCTTGCCGGCGTCGCCGGCCCGGGCGGCCTCGATCGTGGCGTTGAGCGCCAGGAGGTTGGTCTGTTCGGCGATGTCGGAGATCATGTCCACCACGTCCCCGATCTGCTGCGCGGCGTCCGACAGGCCTGCCATGATGCTGCTGGTGTTCTCCGCTTCCTGAACGGCCTGGCCGGCAACCTGCGACGAGGCGGTCACCTGCTGGTTGATCTCCTTCACCGAGGCTGCGAGTTCCTCGACGGCGGCGGCCACCTGCTGAACCCGGTCGTTCGTCTGTGACGAGGCCTCGCTGGCACTCGATGCCTGTTCGTTGGCGCTGGAGATCGCCTGGGTGACGTCACCCAGGTCATGATCGATGGATTGCATGATCCTCGACCGTCGCTGGCGCTGGAGAACCGTTTCCGTGATGTCGGTGGCGAACTTGACGATCTTGAACGGTTTCCCGTCCTGATCGAGGATCGGGTTGTAGGACGCCTGGATCCAGATTTCCCTTCCGTCCTTTCCGAGCCGCCTGTATTCGGCTGACTGGAACTCACCGCGTTTCAAAGCATCCCAGAATTTACTGTATTCACCCGAAGCGGCTTCTGCCGGGTCCACGAACATGCGGTGCTTCTGGCCGCGGATTTCGTCCAGACCGTAGCCGACGGTCTTCAGGAAGTTCTCGTTGGCTGTGAGAATCGTCGAATCCAGATTGAATTCGATGACCGCCTGGGACCTGTCGAGTGCGGCGAGCTGGCCCGCGGTTTCGGCGCGTCGCAGCGTTTCCTGGGTGATGTCGGTGGCAAGCTTTATGACGCCCGTGACCTTGCCGGAGCGGTTGCGCAGGGGATTGTAGGAACCCTGGATCCAGATCGGCGACCCGTCCTTGCGGACGCGCTTGAACTCGGCAATCTTGTGTTCACCCGCAGCCAGCTCCGCCCAGAACGCCCTGTAGGCGTCGGAAGCGGCTTCGCCCGTCTCGACGAACATCCGGTGATGCTTGCCGCGGATCTCCTTGATGCCGTAGCCCATGGCGTCGAGGAAGTTCTCGTTCGCGTCGACGATGGTTCCGTCCGGCTTGAATTCGATGACTGCGTGCGACCGGCCGAGTGCTTCGACGATTGCCGAGGGGCTGGCCTTGCCCCCATTCGAAAAGATCATGTTTCCATCCCACAGAAAAAAGTCGATGGGAGGAAAATAATCCAAAACCGCTAACGATTTGGAAACCCGTCAGGGTTGTACTGTCAGGCCGCGCGTACAAGTGCCCTCCGGACATCCCGCCGTGGCAATCGTTTGGCGCGCGATCCAGGCAAATGGCCGCTGGCACGTCCGTAGTGCACGCAGCCTCGAGAGACCGCGATACGGACAGGGGGCTGCAATCCTCGCGGGTAGTTGAAGTGAAGCTTCACCTGGTTCACGGAACGTCGCGGCGATTTCCGCCGTGAGAGACTGAATCCGATTGTTGCGGTAACCATTTGTTCCTGAATCTTTTTCCGGGCCCGGTCAGGCGCTGGGCAACTGCGGATCTCGTCCGGCAACCGGAACGCGAGTTCAGACAACGCTCTAAGACACCACACCCTGGCGATCATCATGCTGACAATCGCCAGGGCGGACCTTCGATTTCGCTCGTCCGTTGGTGCAGCGCGTACAGATCGAATTCGACAGGCAGCGTGACCTGTGCGCCATCTTCACAACCGATACGATGCAAATGCCGAACCGGACGATGCCGGTGGCTTCTGGCGAATCGTCGCTTCGATGACCGCCAGGATCGGCACGGCGAGACCTGATGGCCGTCTGGCGACGGGCAAGGAAAAGGGCGGATGAGAGGCTCCTCTCCATTTTCTTGACCTTACAGTGACTGGAAGGCCTATCTGCTGTTCAGTAACCGTTCCTCCAGTGAAATCGAGACCTATCGCCATGTCGGATTCCGCGACCACGACCGCGCAGGACAGCCAGCATCATCATCACAAGCATCATCACGGTGCCCCGACTGAAGACGTGTCGACGGCAATCGATCCGGTCTGTGGGATGACGGTCGACACCCGGGCAGGCAAGCCGCACCTGGACCATGAGGGGCAGACCTATCACTTCTGTTCCACGAAGTGCCGCAGCCGGTTTTCCGCGGATCCCTGGTTCTACCTCAGCGGTGCGCACAAGCGCCGCAAGACAACCGCCGCCAAGGGCGTCCAGTATACCTGCCCGATGCACCCCGAGATCGTCACGGACAAGCCGGGCGACTGTCCGCTGTGCGGCATGGCGCTCGAGCCGATGGGGGTGCCCGGGGACGAACCCAATCCGGAACTCGCCGATTTCAGCCGCCGCCTCGTTGTCAGCGCCGCCCTGGCGCTGGTTGTCATGATTCTCGCCATGGGCGGACATGTCGGCTTGCCGATCCGCGAATGGCTTGGCGAGAGAGCGTCGATCCTGATCGAGTTCGCGCTGGCGACCCCGGTCGTCGTCTGGGCGGCCTGGCCCATGTTCAAGCGCGGCTGGTCGTCCATCCTGAACAGAAGTCCCAACATGTGGACGCTGATCGCCCTCGGTGTCGGCGCGTCCTACATCTACAGCGTGGTGGCCACGCTTTCGCCGGGGCTTTTTCCGGAATCCTTCCGCTCCCCCGATGGCACCGTGCCGGTCTATTTCGAGGCCGCGACGGTCATCGTCGCACTTATCTTCGTCGGCCAGGTACTCGAACTGCGGGCGCGCGAGCGTACCGGAACCGCCATTCGCGCGCTGCTCGACCTCGCACCGAAGACGGCGCGCCGGGTCCACGACGACGGTACCGAACGGGACGTGCCGGTCGAAAACATCCTCGAGGGGGATCGCGTGCGGGTCCGGCCCGGCGAAAGCGTGCCCGTGGACGGCGTGCTCCTCGACGGCGCATCCAATATCGATGAAAGCATGCTGACCGGAGAGAGCATGCCGGTCGAAAAGCGGCCGGGCGATCCGGTGACCGGTGGTACGCTGAACGGTTCGGGCTCCTTCGTCATGGAAGTCGAGCGTGTCGGCGGCGACACGATGCTCGCACGGATCGTCGACATGGTGGCCTCGGCGCAACGTTCGCGCGCGCCCATACAGGCCATGGCGGACAGGGTGGCCGGGTGGTTCGTGCCGACCGTGGTCGCGGTCGCCGTGGTCGCCTTCGTGCTCTGGTCGGTGTTCGGCCCGCAACCGGCGATGGTTCACGCGCTCGTTGCCGCAGTGTCCGTGCTCATCATCGCGTGCCCTTGCGCGCTCGGGCTGGCGACGCCGATGTCAATCATGACCGCCACCGGCCGGGGGGCGCAGTCGGGCGTGCTGATCAGGGACGCGGAAGCGCTGGAACGCCTTGCGGAGGTCGATGTCCTCGTGGTCGACAAGACCGGCACGCTGACGCGGGGTCAGCCCGAATTGACGGAAGTCGTGTCGGTCGAAGACGGCAAGGAAGACCTCGTGCTCGCGGTCGCGGCGAGCCTCGAGAAAGCTTCCGAACATCCGCTGGCCGAGGCCATCGTCGCCGGTGCCCGGGACAGGGGCGTTTCCTTCGGTGATCCCGAAACCTTCGAGGCGATCACCGGACAGGGCGTGACCGGGCGGGTCGGTGGCACGACGGTGCTGCTGGGCAATTCCCGCCTCATGGAGGGGCGCGGGATCGACGTCGCGTCTCTGGCGCCGGTCGCGGACAAGCGGCGGTCGGAAGGCGAGACCGCCATGTTCGTCGCCCTGGACGGCAGGCTTGCCGGACTCATCAGCGTCGCCGACACGATCAAGGACGACGCGGAAAGCGCGATCAGGCAACTCAAGGCGTCCGGCCTCAGGATCGTCATGGCGACCGGCGACAACGCGCGGACCGCGGCTGCCGTGGGAGAGCGGCTCGGCATAGACGAGGTGCATGCCGACATCCTGCCCGAAGACAAGCAGGCTCTCGTGCACGATCTGCAGGCCGGCGGGCGACGGGTCGCCATGGCAGGCGACGGCATCAACGACGCTCCGGCTCTCGCGGCCGCGCATGTCGGCATCGCGATGGGCCCAGGAGCGGATGTCGCGGTTGAAAGCGCGGGCATCACGCTGGTCAAGGGCGACCTCACCGGCATCGTGCGGGCGCGGCAGCTGGCCAGGGCGACGCTGTCCAATATCCGGCAGAACCTTTTCTTCGCCTTCGCCTACAACGCGCTCGGCGTACCGGTGGCGGCCGGCATCCTCTACCCCGTGACCGGAACACTGCTGTCGCCGATGATCGCGGCGGCCGCCATGAGCCTTTCGTCGGTTTCGGTCATCACCAACGCCCTGCGCCTGCGGACCGTGCGTCTGGCGGACGACTGATCCCCGGTTCAGCGTCCCTTCAGCCTGAGGACGAGCGATCTCAACCAGGCTTCGCGAAATTCGGGGCGCCGGGCGAGGGCGGCGGCGAAACGGGCGCGTTCGTCCGGCTCGCAGCCCCGGTCGTACAGACTGCAGGCCAGCGCAAGGGCCGCGAGATGATGTTCTTCACGTGGCGGGCCCTTGTCGTCCAGAGAACTCCAGCGGCCGGCATAGTGCGAAGGCGTCACCTTCTGGGGGTTGTTGCCGCAGAAATCCCAGAAGCCGGTGTGGACGGGCACCGAACATATGTCGAGGCCGGCATGTTCGTCGGTCCAGGGCGGGCGCTGCCACCAGCGCCGGGTGTTCGGACTGTTCTTGGTCCGCCATGTCAGGCCAATGAGGCCGAGACGTCGCTTGACCGCCTTCCAGTCCGTCTCTGATTGTCCGGCGTGATGTTCCAGAAAGGCGAGGAGTTGCGCGAAGGTTCGCCCGGATGCGACCAGGTCGACAAACCGGACGGATCGGTCGGCGGCGGCGAGATCAGCGGGAGCCAGTCGCTCGGTGCCCAGATAGGAGAAGAGATGGGCGAGTTTGCCGGGTTCGGATCCGGCGAAGCTCGACACCTGTTCCCTCGGCGCGGAAAACTGGAGCAATGTCAGTTCGCGGTCCTCTTCGAGGTCACGAAACAGGCCGCTGAGGTAGTCGTAGATGTATTCCGGCGACCTGCCGACGAAGACGAGGCGTCCATCCTGTGAGGCGGCGACGACGCGAACCGCTGCCTCGCGCAGCTGCCCGGTGAAGCCGGCATATGCCTGTGCGACGTTCACCCCCTCGCACAGGCGGCCGATCTGTTCGCGTCTTGCGATGTTCCATCGAAAAGGCGTAACTGGATCCGGCATCTGCATCGCAATGACCATATCCATCCGGGAGGGAATTGTCTTGCCAGTCAGCGAAACCACCGACAGAATATAGCAATATATAGCTTTCTTTATGGAAACGGATCCGATGTCCGGCGTTTCACCACCAACCCAGACCGGGAGCTGGTCCGACCTGTTCGTTCCGCCCTATCTGCCCCGTGTCGTCCTCGTCAGCATGGCCGCATGGCTGCATGCCGCGGACAGTCTGCTGGTTGCGACGATGATGCCGGCGATCATCGGAGAGATCGGCGGGTCGGGCCTGATCGGCTGGGCCTTCGCCCTTTACGATATCGGTTCGGTGGTCGCGGGTGCGGCCGGCGGACTTCTGTCCATCCGGTTCGGTCCGGTGCGCGCGATGAAATACGCGGCCCTGCTGTACATGGCCGGCTGCATCATCAGTGCGCTCGCCGGGCGTATGGAGATCATGCTTTTCGGGCGCCTGCTGCAGGGGCTCGGCGGCGGTGGACTGATCGCGCTGGCCTTCGTCTCGGTCAACAACCTGTTCCCGCGACACCACATGCCGCGTGTCATGGCGGCAATATCGGCGATTTGGGGAACGTCGGCCTTTTTCGGTCCGCTGGTCGGCGGGCTTTTCGTCGCCTATTCAACATGGCAGGGGGGCTTCTGGTTCTTTGCGGCGCAGGCCGCGCTCCTTGCCGTATGCCTGGCCTTCTACCAGCGCTCCACCGGAGAGCAGGGCGACAGGGAGGGGGCCGCGCCGCGCTTCCCGATCGTGCGGCTCGGATATCTCTGCGGCGGCGTGCTGGCCGTGGCTGCGGCGGGAATCGACGTGACGCCGATTCGCACCATTCCTCTCCTCGTGTTCGCCTTCTTCCTCTTCGCGCTCTTTGTCCAGCGCGACAGGGATGGCGGTGCGAACCGGCTCTTTCCCCGGTCGCCGCTCGACCTGCGGACAAAGACGGGCGCGGGACTGGTGATGATAATCTGCTTCACGATCGCCACGACGCCGATCGTCGCCTTCGGACCGGTCTTCATGACCAAGATCCACGGCGTGTCGGCCCTCGTCGCGGGTTACGTCATCGCCGCGTCGTCGATCGGCTGGTCGCTGGCGGCGGTCACGGTTTCAGGCCTTCCGGAGCGCCATGACCGCAAGATGATCGCGGCAGGCATGGTTCTTCTCACGCTTTGCGTCGCCGGTTTCGCCTGGAGCGTGGCATACGGCCCCGTCTGGGCGATTGCCGTATTCGCCCTGCTCGACGGTGCGGGTTTCGGCATCTGCTGGACGTTCATCCTGCGGGTGGCCACCGCAAACACGGACGAGCACGAAGGCGCGCGCATCGCATCGGCCATTCCCACGCTTCAGCGGCTGGGCTATGCGATCGGTGCGTCCTATGGAGGGATCGTCGCCAACGCGTCGGGAATCACGCAGGCGCTGGGCGGCAGCGGCCCCCAGATGATGCAGTACGTCAGCACGACCGTGTTCCTCGCCTGTCTTCCGGTCGCCGGATTCGGCCTTGTGTCGATGCTGTCGTTCATCAGGCGGCGGACCGAAACGAAGTCGGACGCGCCGGCCTCACGGGCTTGAGCTTCCCATTGGTGGAAGGTTTATACTCCACCCAGTTGATTGCCGATCTTCGACAGGGCCAGACATGAACATCGGATCGGCCGCACGCCATTCCGGTCTGCCGGCCAAGACAATACGATATTACGAGGACATCGACCTCATCCGTCCCGCGCGCGCGGAGAACGGATATCGCGACTACTCGCCGGAAGACATTCATCGTTTGCGATTCCTGCAGCGGGCACGAAGCCTGGGTTTTTCCATCGAGGAATGCAGGCTTCTGGTCTCGCTCTACGATGACGAGGAGCGGGCCAGCGCGGACGTGAAGGCCTTGGCGCTGGGCAAGATCGCCGAAGTCGACCGCAAGATCGAACAGTTGCGCTCGATGAAGAAGACGCTGAAGGCGCTTGCCGAAAACTGCCATGGGGACGACAGGCCGGACTGCCCGATCCTCGACGACATCGCCGGGTTGGCACGGGTGAAGTCGTGAGCTGCCCGTATCGACAAGACCGGTTTCGCCGCTGCGTGGTCTGGCTCGTCACCCTGGCGGTTCTCCTAGCAGGCGCCGCGCCCGGCATGGCGACCGACACGACCGGTCGAACGGACGCACACCATCATCACGAGCACCATGCGGCAGTCGGTGACCACGTCCATGGCGACGAAGCCGGAGATCATGACCGGGAGATCCTGCCTGGTTGCGACGGGAGCGTGGTGCATTGCGGGGCACCGGTTCTCATGATCGAACCGCCGCAGACCGGATATGTCCCCGCTGTCCTCGCACATGTCTTCGTGCACATCACTGAGCAACCGCTCACCCTGGGAAGTTCGATAGAGCCTCCTCCGCCACGACCCTGACTCGGCAGGGCAGTTTCACGGCTGCGGCATGGCGTTTTCGCTCACGCCGCGTCCGGGCAAAAAGTCGAAGCATCAGTCAGGAATCATCATGAATCGCAAAACGATAGCTGCGGGCCTGTTCGCTGGACTGGCCGCAGCCGGCCTTTCCTTCAGCGTATGGGCGCATAGCGGCGCCACGGGTGTGGTGAAGAAACGAATGGAGGGCATGAAGGTCATGGGCAGCGCCATGGGCGAGGTCGGCGACATGTTCAAGGGCAAGCGGGAGTTCGATGCCGAACGCATCGCGGCGTCCGCGAGAACCGTCCGCACCCACGCACTCGAAATCGAGAAGCTCTTTCCCGATACGCCGATGAGCCGGACGTCCAAGGTCTCCGAAGCGCTTCCGGCGATCTGGAAGAAACCGGAGGAGTTCCGGAAACTGGCGAGGAGACTGGCGGAACGCGCCACGGCGCTCGAATCCACGGCGGGCACCGGGGACAAACGGAAGATCCGGATCGATTTCGCAAGACTCGCGAAAACCTGCGCGTCCTGCCATACCGATTTTCGGAAGCCGAAGAACTAAGCCCGGACATGAAGACGCCGGGGAAACTTCTGGCGGCCGGTTCATTGCTGGCCGTCCTTCTCGCCGCTGTCGGGTATTTCGGCGTGCTACCACATCTCTGGTCGCCGCCACCGGCACGCGATTTCACCGGCATAACCGGTGATCCCGAACGTGGCGCCTACATGGTGAGGGCGTCCGGGTGCGTGGCCTGTCACACCGACACCAGGACGGACAGCGGACTGTTCGCGGGCGGTCCGCCCCTGAAGACGCCTTTCGGCACGTTTCATGCGCCCAACATCACGCCCCATGCTGAGGCGGGAATAGGCGGCTGGAGCCTGGCCACGTTCTCAAGGGCTCTCGTCGCCGGCGTGGGGCCGGACGGCCGGCACTACTACCCGTCCTTTCCCTATACCCACTACACCAGGCTCAAGACCCGGGATATTGCCGACATGAAAGCCTATCTCGACACGGTCCCCGCCGTCGCCTCACCGGCACCCGCACATGATCTCGCCTGGCCGTTTTCCGACCGGGCCCTGTTGGGGGGCTGGAAATGGTTGTTTTTCGAGCCCCGGGTGCCTGAGGAAACGCCCGCGAGAAGCGATGTCTGGCGCCGCGGCGAGTATCTCGTGAACGGTCCTGCCCACTGCGGCGCCTGCCATACGGAGCGCAACGCCTTCGGGGCGAGGGTTCCCGAACGGTTCGGCGGAACGCTGTCCGGACCGGGCGGTCATCCCGTTCCCGGTATCGACACGGGAAAGAACCACATCGAGGGCTGGACCGTAGAAGACATCGTGCTCGCCCTGCAGACCGGCCTCAAGCCCGACGGCGACGTCATGGGCGGGGCCATGGGCGAAGTGGTTGAAGAAGGAACGAGCCACATGACGGACGAGGATCTGGAAGCGATTGCGGTATACTTGCTTTCATTGTCGGAAGACGAGGCTGACTGATGGACCGAAGACGATTTGTCCAGCTTGGCGCAGCAGCCGCTGCATTTCATGGAACGTGGTCCGTTTCCACGGCACGTTCCGGCGAAGGTTATCTCGACCTCAAGGCGGGCGTGTCGCACCACAAGCTTTACGGCGACACCGGACCGGCCTCCGAACTGTGGACATACAACAGTTCGAATCCGGGGCCGGTCATTCGTGTGCGGCAGGGTGAGCGTGTCCGCGTTCGCCTCGTCAACGAACTCGACGAACCGACCTCCGTGCACTGGCACGGCATCCGGATCGACAATGCCATGGACGGGGTGTCGGGGCTGACGCAGGACGCGGTCGCGAAAGGCGACACCTTCGACTACGACTTCCCGGTGCCGGACGCGGGTACCTACTGGTATCACGCCCATAACCGGAGCTGGAACCAGGTGGCGCGGGGCCTGTACGGACCGCTGATCGTGGAAGAGGCGGCGCCGCCGTTCGACCGGGAACACGACATTGTCCTTATGCTCGACGACTGGAGGCTCGACCGCGAGGGCAGGTTCGATGCCGCAAGCCTGGGGTCCTTCATGGATTGGACGCACGGGGGGCGTCTCGGCAACTGGCTGACTGTCAACGGCGTCAGTCTGCCGTCGATCCCCTTGCGCCAGAACGAGGCCTACCGCCTGAGGCTGATCAACGCTTGCAATTCTCGTGTGCTCGAACTGGATCCTGACGCGCTGGGGGCGCGTGTGCTGGCCTATGACGGACAGCCGCTGGCGTCGCCGGGGCCGGTGGGATATTCGCCGATGCTGCTCGGACCCGCGCAGAGGGTCGATCTGCTCTATGTCCCGGAGAAGGCGGGCACCGTGGAGCTCCAGGAAGTGTCGGGACGCGAGCCCTTCGCCTTCGCCCGGTTCGACGTGGCCGCAACCCGGAGTACGGCGAAGGTTCCCGCCGGACTGCCGCAGAACAGTATTCCGGAGCCTGATCTTGCCGCCGCGACGCAGGTCAGACTGGTCATGGAAGGTGGCGCGATGAGCGGCATCGACGGCGTGATCTTCGAGGGACGGGAGATATCCGGCGAGGATTTCCGCAAGACCCGACAGGTCTGGGCCTTCAATGGCGTGGCCAATCTCGCGAAGCTTCCGCTCTTCCAGGCCAGGCGCGGCGAAACCATCGTCCTCGAAACGGTCAACCGGACGGCGTTTCCGCACGCCATACATACCCATGGCCACCACTTCCGCATTCTGGAACGCTCGAACAGTACCGTGCGCGAGGATCGGCCCTGGCGGGATACTTTCCTCATCGGACCGGAACAGACGACAAAAGTCGCCTTCGTCGCCGACAATCCCGGAAAATGGCTGCTCCACTGCCATATGCTCGAACATGCGGCGGCGGGCATGAATACATGGTTCGAAGTGCTGTAGACGTCCTTGTTGGCGGCCTTCGGGTTGCTTTCGGTCACAACAGTGGTTGCCCTCCTTCAAGCTTCTGATACTGTTCGGTTTCTTTTGAAGGGAGGGTTACGTCATGAAAAAGGTGATTACAGCACTTGGCGCGGTTCTCGCGTTTTCGGCGGCCGCCTTGGCGGACGATCAGGAAACCATCCGCCAGTCGTGCAAGGCTGAACTCAAGCTGTCCGACAGCGGATGCGACTGCGTTCTCGAGAAGGTCGGCGAGTTCAACGACAAGCAGATGGCGATGTTCATCGCCATGATCTCGAGGGACCAGGCCGGCATGATGAAGGCCCAGGGGGAACTCACGGGCAACGAGATGCAGCATCTCGCCACGCGGATGGCCCAGATCCCGTCGGAGTGTTCCTGACACCCGTACGTTGAAACCGTCACTTCCGATCCGGCCGGAACCCCCGTGCCGGCCTTCACGACCTGTGGAAAGGAGCAATCCATGAGGTTCGCCGCATCCATCTTTCTTGCGCTTGCCGTGATGTATCCACTTGCGGTCGAGCGGTCGGTCGCGGCCGAGCGCGCCATGATCATTCTCGACGGGTCGGGGTCCATGTGGGGGCGGATCGGGGAGGAACCGAAGATCGGCATCGCCAAGGACGTGCTGCAGGATGTGCTCAGGTCGGTTCCGGGCGATCTCGAACTTGGACTCATGGTCTACGGTCACCGGGAAAAGGGCGACTGCGAGGATATCGAAACGCTGGTGCCGGTCGGCAGCGGTTCCGCCCCGCGGATCGGAGAAGCCTCCTCGAAGGTCTCGCCGAAAGGCAAGACACCGCTTACGGAATCCGTGCGCCGTGCGGCCGAAGCGCTCAAGCACACGGAAGAAAAGGCGTCGGTGATCCTAATCACCGACGGGATCGAGACGTGCCGTGCCGATCCCTGCGCTCTGGCCCGGGAGCTTGAAAAGACCGGCGTCGACTTCACCGCCCATGTGGTCGGGTTCGGGCTTTCCGCCGAGGAAGGCCGGCAGGTGGCCTGCATCGCCGACGAGACGGGCGGTCTCTACCTGCAGGCGAGCGATGCGGCCTCGCTCGGAAACGCCCTGACGGAGACGGTCGACGAGGCAGCCGCCGCGCCGACGCCGCCCGTGCCCGAAGCGGAAGTCGTCGAACAGGCCGCGTTGCCCCAAGCGACGCTTGACGCACCGGAGTCCATCGAGATCGGTCGCCGGTTCACCGTGACCTGGGACGGCCCCGGAGACCGGTACGATCACGTGGTGCTCTTCGACCCGCAGGGCAACAACGGCGAGGGACGGGAAATACGTGGCCGAAGGATCATTCACGGCGACATGGATGAGCGCACCGTGCGTCTGGTGGCACCGGCGAAACCGGGGGCCTACGAGCTCCAGTATTACTACGGCCGCGGAAAAGCGGTCATCGGGACGCGCGCGCTCGAGGTGAAGGACGCCGAGGTCTCGCTGTCCGCCCCGGCCACCGTGGATATCGGCAAGAGGTTCGATGTCGTCTGGCAGGGCCCGGGCGGCCGCCGGGACTCGGTCGACATCATCGATCCGGCGGGCAATGACGGTGAGGGTGCGGCGGTACGTGGCCTGCGCCTTGTGAATGGCGATTTCGAGAACCGCACGGTGCGACTGACCGCGCCCGCCAAACCGGGGTTCTACCGGCTGCGGTACTGGAACGGCGAAAATCGTACGGTTCTGGCGACCCGTGAAATCGAGGTGCTGGAAGCCGAGGTCGGTCTGTCGGCGCCCGAGAGCGTGTCCATGGGAGCGACGTTCGAAGTTTCCTGGGTCGGTCCCGGAGGACGCCGCGACGCCGTACAGGTCGTCGACCCGGCCGGCAACCAGGGAGACGGCAAACTGGAGCGCGAGATCCGTCTCGTGCACGGCAACGTGGATGAGCGGACGGTCCGGCTGCCGGCCCCGGCCAAGCCGGGCACATACCAGTTGCGCTACTGGAACGGCGAGAACCGCACGGTCCTGGCCACCAGGCCGATTGAGGTGAAGGAAGCCGAGGTGTCGCTGGAGGCCGAGGACACCGTGGTCATCGGCCGGACGCTCGTCGTGAAGTGGACCGGTCCCGGCGCGCGGCGCGATGCCGTGCAGCTCTTCGACCCGGATGCCGGAGGCGGCCGCGGCAAGGTGATGCGCAGCATGCGACTGTCCAATGGCGACACGGAAAACCGGACCGTCAAACTGATCGCGACGGCAACGCCGAAAACCCTGCAATTGCGCTACTGGAACGGCGACAGTCGCAGGGTTCTGGTGACGAGGCCGGTCGAGGTCGTGGGGATGGACGTCAGCATCTCCGGACCCGCTTCGGTGAAGGCCGGTGAGAGGTTCGAGGTCTCGTGGATCGGGCCCGGCGCCTATCGCGACGCCATCCACGTGGTCGACCCGGAGGCGTCGGGCGGCCGCGGCAAGGCAGTGGCCTCGCAGCGGCTCGCCAATGGCGATTACGACGGCCGCAAGGTACGGATCAAGGCCCCGGCCAAGCCGGGGAAATACGTGCTTCGCTACTGGAACGGCGACAATCGCGCGACGCTTGCCGAGGCGGCGATCACCGTGCAGTAGGCGGCCGGAGGACAATACCCGTGCGTATCCGGCGCTCTTCACGGAAATCTGATCCGGATGGTCTTTGCCGACGCTCCGCGGTGGTGTAAGCGGACCGGATGCGGCAGTTTCTGGCGATATTTGTGGTTCTTGCGTTCTCCGTCGTCAACGGCGTGGTGCCGGTTTCGGCCGGCGTCGGTGCGGCGGACGGCCCGATGCTCCACGACCCGGTTGCATGGGATGCAGTCGCTCCGGTCGAGTTGGACGAAGGACCAGCGTGGGACGGTACTCTGCTGAACGGATGCAGCGGGGACACCGAGAAAAGCGCGCCCGGAAGACGGTGCGACAGGGACTGTGGTCCCGGGTTGCCAGTCATCGCCGACAACCGTTGGCTTGGCCAATCCCCGGTTCTTTCCCTTGTCGAACGCGGATTTGCCTCCCGGGAACCGGGCCGCCACTTCAGACCTCCGATATCGATCAGCTGAACGGCTTTGCCGCCCCGGATTGCAGCGGGGCAGGGTTGATCTGACCGGAGTTCCAGAAATTGAAACAGCTTGCAGTTTCGTGTGGCCCTGATGCCGCACGCACCAACTCGTGTCTTTTGCGCCACAGTACCCGCGCAATCTGCACGACAGGTGGACATTTTCCATCAATTGCCACAAGAGCGGCATCCTATCGCGCTTGTATTTCGTCGAATCGCGACCATGTTGCTGCCATTCGCCACAGTCATTTCGGCGCATGTCCGGAGGGCGGGGCCTGATGGCGGGACATTTGCCACACATCACGGGCGGCGCCTCACGGGGTGCCGCCGGACTGCCGGAGAAAGAGCTTATGCATTCGTCCGTTGAAGACGGAATGGGGAAGGGTGCCGTCTCGAGAAGACGTTTCGTGGCCGGAATCCTCGGCACGGCCGGCCTCGCGCTGGGGGGATGCTCCCAGACGGACCGCTTCGATGGCGATTTCAGCGCCGGCGATACGGATTCGGCGCGTTATTCACACATGTACAGGGCGATGCCGGAAGAACGGTTTCCGATCCCGGCCGTCGACCTGCGCCAGGTCAACCCGCGCTATTATCGCCAGGTCGTCGACGATCCCACCGGAGAACGCCCGGGCACCGTGGTCGTGGATACGTCCAACCGCTTTCTCTATCTGGTCCAGGAAAACGGCAAGGCGCTCCGGTATGGCGTGGGGATCGGGCGTGACGGGTTCGAGTGGTCGGGCCGTGCGCACATCGCGTGGAAAAGGCCGTGGCCGACATGGACACCGCCGGCGGAGATGATCGAACGCGAACCGCGTCTGGAGGAATGGCGAAACGGCATGCCGCCGTCACTGGACAATCCGCTCGGCGCCAGAGCGCTCTATATCTTCGAGGGCAATCGGGACACGCTCTACCGTCTTCACGGGACGATGGAATTTGCCAGCATCGGCAAGGCGGTCTCGAGCGGGTGCGTGCGGCTGCTCAACCAGGACATCATCGACCTCTACAACCGGGTGCCGAAGGGGACGCCGATCCTGGTCGCCTGACCGGGGGCGTCGCTTCCGGCACGGTTTCCTAGACCGCGTTCTGCCGGGCGCGCCTGGAGAAGACGGTGAGAAACAGGATGTAGAGGTCGAGGCCGACCGACCAGTTCTCGATGTAATAGAGGTCATGGTCGAGACGCGCCTGGATCTTGCCCGGCGTGTCGGTCTCGCCGCGATGGCCGTTCACCTGTGCCCAGCCGGTAATCCCCGGCTTGACGTTGTGGCGCCGTGCGTAGGATTCGATCTGGCGCGCGAAGTCCTTGTTGTGGGCGACGGCATGGGGACGTGGACCCACGAGGGACATCTCGCCCTTGATCACGTTGATGAGCTGCGGGAGTTCGTCGATGTTCCAGCGCCGCAAGACCGCACCTACCCGCGTGATGCGCGTGTCGCCGTTGGTTGCTTGGCGGATCGTGTCGCCGTCATCCATGGTCGTCATCGTACGGAACTTGAAGATCCGGAATTCCTTTTCGTTGAAGCCGTTCCGGCGCTGGCGGAAGATGACCGGGCCTTCGCTCTCCAGCCTGATGGCCAGCGCCACCAGGAGCAGGAAGGGTGAGATCAGGACAAGGCCGACCGAAGCGAGGCAGACGTCCATGACGCGCTTGGCGAGGATTTCCGCGCCGGACAGCGGCGCCCGGGCGAGTTTCAGTCCTCTTGCCGGACCGATCCTGGAAATCTGCATGTCCGCGAAATGATCGAAATGCTCTTCGGGCGTCAGATGGATCGAGGCGGGAATCGAGAGGAACGAGTTGGTGCAGCATTCCACGAGCGACCTCGACGACCACGGGACGACGAGGAACACATCGTCGATATCGAGCGTGCGGGCGAACGTGATGGCACGCACGAGGTGACCGTGGGCTCCGACGGGCAGTTTTTCTCCGGCGGTTTCAAACTCGTCGGGAAGGTGCCATTCGCCGACGATCGTCAGCCCGTAGCCTGCCGGCTTGTAGCGTGTCCGGAACTCGTCGATACGCTGCCGTGTCCCGCAGAGGAACACGCGCTTGGCGGCGAACCACCCCTGCCGATAACCGCGCTTGACGAGACTGGATATCAGGAAACGCGCGCCGACGAGGGCGCAGGGTCCGAGCGCGTAGAAACCGAGGATCGCGCCGCGCGACTGTGTGTCGGTGGCCTTGGTCAGGAAGCCGACGACGAGCAGGCAGACGAAGGAGATGTTCCAGGCGATGAAGAGGGCCCAGTTGCGGTCCGACTCCGACACGATCGTCTCGATTTCGTATCGCCTGTCATAGTGGCGCAGGGATACGAAGAAGACCCCGACGACCAGCCCGGCCAGCAGGTAGAACTCCGCCTGTCCGACATCGTTGTAGACGGCGATGTGGTAGGCCGCGCCGGCCACTGCCGCCGACGACACGATCAGCAGGAATTCCAGGGTGAACGACAGGATGCCGATCCAGGGCCCGACATGGTTGGTGAAAACCGTGGACCGGCCGACATATTGTTCTCGGGAGTCGAATAGATTTGCCATGCCCGGCATCATTCAAGCGGCGTGCCAGACTCGGGGGCTGTGCCGGTGTGCCGGCCGGGGTTCATGTCACAGGGTTAACGAGACCTTGTGCAGGAACCGGCGCATCGCGGGACCGGTTCGGGGTCCGGTCGACGATTCCTCAGGAGACGCCTGCGCCGGGACGGCGGCGAAGAAGGTCACCGGTCACGAGCATGAGGAACCGCGGAATCGCGTGGCCATAGCGTTTGGCGAGGCGGCGCGGTTCCTGGACCAGACGGAAGGCCCATTCAAGCCCCAGTTTCTGGATCGCGCGTGGCGCCTGGCGAACCTTGCCGGTATGAATGTCGAACGCCGCGCCGACCCCCATGCAGACCGCGCCGTGGAGCCGCGGCGCCATGCGTGCCATCCAGAGATCCTGCTTGGGCGAACCGAGACCGACCCAGACGATGTCCGCACTTGACGCAACGATGCGGTCAACTGTCTCGTTTTCTTCCGCATCGGAAAGCGGACGGAAGGGCGGGCATTCGGTGCCGGCCACGATCAGGCCGGGGAACCGTTGGCTCATTTCTGCCGCGAGCCGGTCGGCGACGCCGGGCGCGCCGCCAAGGAAATAGTGCCGCCATCCCGGCTCGATACCGGCTTCGCAGAGGGTCGGGACGGAGTCGATGCCACGGACCTGGCGGATTTCGCGATCGCCCATCATGCGTCCGATGACGGAAAGCGGCCGGCCGTCCGCGACCACGAACGAGGCCTGTTCATGCGCTTCGAAAAGGGTGCGGTCGTCCCGTGCTGCGACGAGTCCGTGTACGTCCCGGAAACAGACGAAACGACCCGGCGCGTCCGGTCCGCGATGGGCGATGAACTCCGCAATCCGGGAGGTAAGTCCTGTCATGTCGATGCAGGCGACAGGGCATCCCAGTATGGATAATCTATTGATTTCATTCATTTTATTCACCGCATTTTCGAACCGGCCTGCGTGTTGGCCGGCAGTTGCGCCGATGGTAGGCATGTAGGCACTCATCCGCCCGTCCGCCCGAAGTTTCAACTGCGGGCCGTCGTTAGGGTTAACCATTCATCGTGTTTCGGCGGTCGATGATCCGTCACCCGAAACGGTGTGGCCCCGTTCTTGCTCTTTCAACCGGCACACATGGCATGTCGGGCCGAAACGCTTCGCCGGACATGTTTTTCGAAGCGGTTCCGCGACAGGAAAGAGCGAGATGTATCAATTTGAGAATTCGGGAATGCAAAACGCCCAGCGGGTTGTCTCATATCCGAACAGCATGGTCCGCAACGAAGCCCCGGTCATCGACATTCCCGCGATCACCGCGAAACTCTGGCGGGGACGAAGCACGATCATCGTCTGCGCGGTCCTGATGACCGCAATCGTCGGCATTCTCGTTGCGGTGCTTCCGCGCAAGTATGCGTCCACGACGGAAATCCTGATCCCGCCCTCCGGCCTCCAGGTCGTCGAGAAGGAACTGACGCCGAGGGCGCGTTCGGACGGGGCCAATGTCGCCCAGGTCGAGAGCCAGATCCGGGTGATGATTTCCGACCACGTGCTGCGCCAGGTCGTGCAGCAGGAGAACCTCGGCAACGACATCGAATTCGGCGCGAAGCCGGGCGGACTTCTGGACATTCCCAAGAGTTTCGTCCGCTCGCTTCTCGGTGCGGGAAAGGGCGCCCCTGAAACGAAGGACGAGAAGGCGCTCAGGATCTTCCGCGAGTCGATCAGCGCGCAGCGGGTGAAGAACAGCTACGTTGTCGAGTTGACCGTGTTGACCGAAAACGCGGCCAAGTCGGCACTCCTCGCCAATGCGGTGGCTGCCGTCTACGTACAGTCCGAAGTTGCGGTCAACGCGGAGAACGCGGAACGGATCTCGGGATCGCTGAACGAGCGGGCGGAGGAACTGAGCCAGCGACTGCGTGAAGCGGAACGCAAGGTGGAACTCTACAAGATCGACAACAACATCATTGATCTGGGCGCGAACAGCAACGGGCGTCTGCTTTCGGAAGAACTGCTGACCCAGTACAGCCAGCAGCTCTCGCTCGCCCAGGCTAGGGTCTCCCAGGCGAAAGCCCGCGCCGACCAGATCGCGCGCCTGCGCAGCGAAGGGCTCGACGCGGCCGCCCTGTCGGAAGCCGTGAGTTCCGGCACCATCACGCAGCTTCGGACCCGTTATGCGACCGCCCGACAGACCGTGGCGGCGCTCGAGCAGACGCTGGGCGAAAAACACCCGCGCCTGCGGGCCGCGCGCACGCAGTTGAGCGACATCCAGCGTTCGATCGACGACGAACTCGACCGGATCGGGTCCTCCATCCGCGGCGAGCTCGAACGCGGTCTTGCGGATGTTGCTGACTTCAAGCGCAAGCTCGACGAACTGCAGAAGGACAACCAGGAAACGAAGAAGCGGCTGGTGACCCTGAGAACGCTCGAGCGTGACGCAAATGCCAGCCGGCTCGTCTACGAGGCCTTTCTCGTCCGGGCCAAGGAAACCGGTGAGCAGCGCGGTCTCGACACGACCGGCGCCCGGGTGATCTCCCAGGCGGTGGCGCCGGTTCGGCACGCTGGTCCGCGCACGCTCTACTTGCTGATATTCGGCGGATTTCTTGGGGCCGTGTTCGGTGCCGCAGGCATTCTGGCGGCCGACCAGTTCAGGTCGGTTTCGGCGCGGGTGACGGAAAAGTCCGCAACCGGCATGGCGGCCGGCGATGCGGGACTGTCCGTGCTGGAGCGGTTGTCCGATGCCGAACTCGTCGACAGCCCTGGTGCAATGCCCGTCGACCGGCGGGCGGGACTGCTGCAGACCCTCGGATTGCCGGCGGTCGTCTTCCACGCTCCTCAATCCAGCGCGGCGATGGCTTTCCGTCGGCTCGACCAGCACCTGCGCGGCCTGGGTTCTCCCAACGTGACCCGGCTCGTCGTCGTGACCTCTCCGGGGACCGATGACGGCAAGTCGACGGTGGCTCTCAACCTGGCGCTCTCGGCGGCCGCTGCGGGGGACTATGTCCTGCTCGCCGACGGTGACGTCGCCCGCCAGTCGCTCACCATCGCGTCGGGCGGAAGGGAAGTGGTGCCGGGGTGGCACGGCTACCGGGCCGGCAAACTCGAGACCGTTCCGGTCGTCGCCGGCACTGACTACGGCGTGCGCTTTGCGTCTACCTCCGCACTCTCGAGCCTTCTTCTCGATGGCGAGGATCCGATGGCCTTCTCGCGCGTGCTGTCCGGCCTGTCCCGTGAATACGATACGGTGGTGGTCGACGCGTGCGCCCTGTCCTCGGGCCAGAACATGGCCGGCCTGTTCGCCGCGGCGTCCGATATCGTGGTGGTCGAACGTGCGGCGTCCCGGCGCCGGGCAGGAGCCGGCCAGCTGATGAACCAGCTCCGTGGTGCGTGGTCACGCGTCCGCGGCACGGTGGTCGTGGACAGGTGATGACGGCCGCCTACGCCATGTCGGATCGCTTCGGCCTCGCCGACCGCTACCAGGCGGTCGCGGCGGGCGTGCTCGCGAGCATCGTCGTGGTCATCTGGACATACGGCCGGGAGGCCGAGATCAGGTACATCCTCTACCTGCTGCCGCCCCTTCTGGTGCTTTCGTCCTGCATGCTCACCCTCGGCCGGCCGGCGATCAACCGGGACGGCCTCTATGCGCTCATGGCCTATCCGCCGGTGGCGTTCGCGGCCATGGCCTTCAACAACCGCATGGAGGGGTTCGCCGTGCGCGACCTCTACACCATCGGTTCGATCATTCTCATGTTCGCGATCTGGTTCCGGGCCAGCCGCGTCCTTGCCGACATCGCCCTGGCGGGGCTTTCGGTCGGGATGGTCATGGTCGCCATCACGGAAGGGGTGGGCACCAACATCACCGCCCTGAAGTCGCAGGGCATCCTCGAGACGACGCTGGCCTTCCCGATCGGGGTGGTGACGCTCTACTATTTCCAGGAGCGCAGCTGGGGGCGGTTTCTGCTCGCCTGCGTCATCCTGTTCCTCGCCTACAAGCGCATCGCCATGCTGGCGGTGGTGGCCATCATCATGTTCGAGATGGCGTCCTATCTGGTCTTCCGGAGGTCGTTCGGACGCTTTGCAGCGACGCTGGCGGTGCTCGTCCTTTCAGTCGTGTCGCTCTTCCTTCCGGAGATCTTCGAGTTCCTGTCGGCGATCATGCGGGACGAGGATGCGAGCGCGTCGGCAATCTCGCTCGGCCGTACCGGGCTCGCGGAAGCGCTCCGGTTCGAAATTCACGAGGCGGGATTGTCGCACATGTTCTTCGGCTTCGGGCCGGGCAGCGCGGATGATGTCGTCTTCGCGCTCGGCGAGATCAAGAATCCGCACAACGACTGGCTCAAGATCCTGTTCGACTACGGTCTGGTCGGTTTCATCGTGCTGCATGGCGTGCTCTATCTCATTCATCCGAGGACGCCGCTCGGCAACAAGCTCTACCTCAATCTCGCGATCCTGATGGTTACGGACAACCCATTGATCTATATCCATTACTTCGCATTCGTCTTCCTCGTTTCCCGGATCGTTCCCGAACCTGCCGACGCGAGGCCGCGCCGCCGCTGGATCTGAAGCCGGCAGCACTTTTTTCCCGCAACACCGTATCGTCACGTCCCCGCATCAGGACGCGCGCACTGCTTACGGCAAGACAGAAGTGGGGCACGGGGACCGGACAGCCCGGTCAACGGGTGTCGCGATCCTGACAGGCTTCGATGACGGGACAATGGTCGGGGGTCAGGCGCTGACCGTTCGATCGGCGCGGGCGATCGCGGTCCGGTAGGCCATTTCAAGGATGGCCCGGTTCTGATCGGGGGCGTAGCGGCTCGTGTATGCCTTCCGGGCCTTTTGGCCGAGAAGGGTGGTCGTCTCCTGGTCGCGGAAACGTCCCATGGCTGCTGCCAGTACAGCGGCATCCGCGGGCTCCACGCGATAGCCGGTGCCGCCGTCTTCGACGAGTTCCCGCAGGGCGCCGAGGTCGGATGCGATGACCGGGGTGCCGGCCGCGTAGGCCTCGGCAAGCGTCATGGGGAAACCTTCGTAACAGACCGAGGGCAGTACGAGCGCGCTTGCACGGGCGATGGCGCCGCGGACCTCGCTGCGCGGCAGGGCGCCATGAAACCGGACATTCGGCGGCGCGGCGGCGCGGAGCTCATCGCCCAGCGGTCCGTCGCCGATGACGCTGATCTCCATGTCGGTCAGATGGGCGGCCTCGATCAGATTGTGGACGCCCTTTTCCTGGCTGAGGCGGCCCGCATAGACGATACCGGCGCGATCCGCCCAGTCCGGTTCACCGGGATCGTCGACCGTGTTCGGTTTCACGATCATCCGGTCTGCGGGAAAGCCGGCGGAGCCGAAAATGCCGCGGGCGAATTCGGACAAGACGAGATAACAATCCACGTCCGTCTGCCAGGTTCCGCGCGTCCGGTGGTGCGCAATCATCGAGGACAGGGGGAGTGAGGCGAGGGCCGAGCTCCTGTAGCACCTGTGCACCGTCCCCCAGTAGGGCGATCCGTCGAGGCATTTGTGACAGGGTTTGCCGTCGCGCATCAGCAGCCCACCGGCGCACAGCGTCCGGTAGTTGTGAAGCGTCTGGACGACGGCGACACCGGCTTCGCGCGCAGATCGGTAGATCGACGGAGAGAACAGCGGAAAGAAGTTGTGGACATGCAAAACGTCCGGACGGGCGTTCGCAATCGCATGTGAGATCCGCCGTGCCCCGTCGGGGTTGTCGCGGACCCTGAGTGCGGTCCTGACCTTGTCGGGCAAAGACCGGATGTCCGTGTTGGACACCACGCATTCGACGACGCGGTGGCCGGCTGCGCGCAGCAGGTCGACCTCGCTCTGCATGGCGGTGTCTTCGCCGCCGGCGATCTGGTAGCGATTGTGCGCGACGAGGACCGTGAGGCGACGGTTCAACTCATGCGGACCGGCATTCATCTTGCCGTTTCCTGCACGGGGGGGATGGGCCCCGCCAGCGTCGACGCGGTGACGAGGCTGTTGCCGTGCCTGCGGATCTCGACGACGATCCAGGCGAGACAGACGATGTGGGCAAAGAGGATGACGCACGCCCCGCCAAGGACGCCGGCATTCGCGATCGCGGGGTACACGATGACCAGTGCGGCTATCGTGCTGTAGAGGTAGGCCCGGAATATGCCGTCGGTGCGCTCTACCGTGCGCAGATAATAGCTCCAGACGTTGAGCGGCAGATAGACGATGTAGATCAGGCCGAAGACGTGCAGCACATGTACGTATTCCGCATAGTCCGCGCCGAATATGAAGGTCAGCCAGAGTTCACCCGGAATGGCGATGGCCAGGATCACCGGTACGGTGATGGCGCAAAGAAGAGCCGTCTGGCGGAACAGATATGACTGGAGGGCGGGAATTCCCGCGGTTCGCATCTCTTCCGCGGCCTGCCGGGGAAGGAAATTCTCGATCGCCAGCATGATGAAGTGGGTGGCGCCGAGGAGATACTGGCTCGCGCGCATGGCGCCGACGGCCGCATCGCCGAGCTGCAGGTTCACGCCGATCCAGACGATCTGCTCCAGCCCCGTCGATACGATCATCATCAGGACGAGCCAGCGGGCGATCCGCCAGTGGCGGTGCCAGACCTTGGACAGAAGGCGTTTGCCCGGCATGTTCCGGACGAGGAAGAACAGGAAGGGCAGGCAGACCCCGAGGGCGGAAACGCCCAGCGCAAGGATGATCTCGGTGGCGTTGACGGGTCCGAAGGCAAGGGCAATGGCGGTAAACAGCAGGAATCCGCCATATCGACCGGCATCGAGGACGACCGCCAGGAAACCCATGCGGCGGGCGAAAAGGACGCGGCGCACGACGATCTGGATACTTTGGCCGGCCGTCATGATGAAGGTGCCGATCACGAGCAGCAGCGGCAGTTCCGTGTCTCTTGCACCGTAGATCGTCGCGAGTATGGCGAGAACCGCGAGTGCGAACAGCACCGCCACGACGGTCCCCCAGACACCTACCGCGGAGAAATAGCGCAGGGACCGGGTCTCGCGCTGTCCGGCCAGCGTCATCATTGGTGCCGTGATGAGGGTGTCGTGAATGATGTTGGCGAAGGTCGCGATCAGGAGAATGAGAGAAAACTTCCCGAATTCCTCGATCCCGAAGAACCGCGCCGCCCCGACCCCGATGGCGAAATTGAACCCGCTGACGATCACCTGGTTCGCCATTGACCAGATCATCGTCGGATTTCGCGAAAATCGTCCCAGGGGGGCTTGCAGGTTCGCGAGGGTTCGTTCGGAAAGAGGCATGAACTCAATATCGCCGACTTGAATTAATTTTCTTGCCTATTGTGAGCAATTTTCGTGCCGGACCGATCAGGGGCACTTTGTGGCTCATCGGGCCCGAAACGGCGGAAAATCTGGCCCGTCCATTGCGTCTTGAGAGCCAAAGTGTCCCGATCCGGCGCACCGCGCGCCGCCGGGGACCGGAAAGGCTCAAAATGGCACAGGATGTCTCAAAGCGGGCCATCGCCGCTCTGGTGAAGGTCGGTGCGATCGCACTCTTCGTCTGGTTCACGAATGACGGCGTCTGGGAGCGCGTCTTCCTGCTTGTCGGTCAGGAACGTTTGCGATCGCTTGCGCTGTTCACCATGGTCTGGGCGAGTGCGTTCGGAAGCCTGCTCATCATCGCCTTCCATCCCGATGTGCGCTGGCGTGCGGGATGGGCGGCCCTGGTCGCCGGATCGACGTTTGCCGGCTATGTCTTCATGCGGGTGGGCGGGGCCCAGCTGACCATGTTCCATGCCGCGACGCTGTGGACGGCCGCGGTCGATACGGGGCGCGCCGTGGCCTTCTACGCGCCCGATGTCGCGATTGCGGGATTTGCCGCCCTGGCGGGTTTCGTCGTCCTCACGTCTCCGCCGCCAGAACTCGGCAGGTTCGCGACGCGGGTGCTTCGCTTGGCGATCGTTCTGCCGGTGCTTCCCGTGATGGCGCTTTCCGGCCTCATCCTTTACCGCATAGGCAACGACACGACCGGCATGCCGCAGCAGTTCACACCCATGGCGATCGCCGGCGCGGCCGCCTTCCGGCTCTCCGCCTATGAGCAACCCGACAGGAAGTCCGTCGCAACCGGACCAGAGCATCGCGCCGCGGCCCGGCACGTGCTTTTCCTGATGGACGAGAGCATCTCCGCCGACACGGTTTCGGTCACCGAACCCTCGCGGACCACGCCGTATCTCCATTCCATCCGCGACCGGATCGCCGATTTCGGCACGGCGTCCTCCACCGGCAACTGCAGTGCCAGTTCGAACGCGATCATCCGGATGGGCGGGGCGCAGTTCGACCTGCGCGCCACAGTCAAGAGCACACCGTTCGTCTGGGACTACGCACGCAAGGCCGGGTTCCGGACCGTGTTCATCGATGCCGGCGCATCGCACATCAAGACCCCGACCACGCTCCAGAACTACATGACACTGGGCGAAAAGAGGAAAATCGACGAGTTCATCACCATCGGGGACGGCCCTGCGCACCAGCTCGACAGGAGGCTCGCCGACCGCATCGCCGAGATTCTCGCGCGCCCGGAACCCCATTTCATATACGCCAACAAGAACGGCGCGCATTTCCCCTATTTCCATGCCTATCCCGAAGAGGCGACGGTCTTTCGACCGGCGGAAGGAGAGACCGGCGGCGACGTTACCCAGCAGGCGCGCGAAAACGCCTATCGCAATGCCGTCCGGTGGTCGGTGGACGAATTTTTCCGCTATTTCGTCGGGCGGGTTTCTCTCGAGGACACGGTGCTCGTCTACTCGTCCGACCATGGACAGAACCGGACGATCGGCAGATTGACCCACTGTTCCGCCGTGCAGGCCGATCCGTTCGAAGGCGAGGTGCCCCTTTTCGTGATGACCGGAATTCCGGATCTTCTCGCGCGATTCTCCGATGCCGCCCGGGTCAATCGGGACCGGACGACACAGTTCGCGGTGTTTCCCACGCTCCTGGGCCTCTTCGGCTACGACCGAAGCCGGCTCGCGCGCGGATATGGCGGTGGACTGCTGGAGCGGGCCTCGGAGCCTCAGCGGTTCGTCTCGGGAGACCTGTTCGGCATATTCGGACGCGGTCTCGAATGGAACGAGATCCGGTCGCCGGAAACGCCCCTGGTGAGCGTGTCGGGGGTTGGCGGCTGAAAGGCGCGGTGGCAATGTGCTGCGCAACGGACAAGGTTATTCCCGGGAGAGAGAATCATGACACGCACGGTACTGCTCGCCGGCTGCGGCAACATGGGATACGCGATGCTCAAGGGCTGGCTCTCCGCCAGCGGAGATATCGATGCATATGTGGTCGAGCCGGCCGACGCATTGCGTGAACGGGCCGCCGGGGCGGGCGCGAAGGCGGTCGCGGCCGTGGCCGACCTTCCGGGCGACCTGGTCCCCGATATGATCGTGCTTGCGGTCAAGCCACAGGTGATGCGCGATGTGCTGCCCGACTATGCGCGCTGGGCCGGCGGCCCCGCGACGTTTCTCTCGGTGGCGGCCGGCGTGATGACGGCGACCTACGAAGAGGCCCTGCCCGGCGACACACCGGTGATCCGGTGCATGCCGAACACCCCGGCGTCGATCGGCAAGGGCATGATGGTGTGTTACCTGAACGATCATGTTTCCCAGGATGCACGAGCGTTCTGCGAGGAACTTCTCTCATCGAGCGGACGCGTCGGTTTCGTCGATGACGAGAACCAGATGGATGCGGTCACGGCGGTTTCGGGATCCGGTCCTGCGTATGTGTTCCATTTCATAGAGTGCCTCACGCGCGCCGGTGTCGCGGCGGGTCTGCCCGAGGCCCTGTCGGCGGAACTGGCAATGCAGACCGTGTTCGGCGCCGGTCATCTTGCGGCGTCCGGCGAGACGCCGCCCGGAACGCTCCGCGAACAGGTGACGAGTCCCGGTGGCACGACCGCTGCCGCGCTCGAGGTCCTGATGGGCGACGGGCGAATGGAGGCGCTCGTCACCGAAGCCGTCGCGGCGGCGGCGCGGCGGTCCCGGGAACTCGCCTGAGCGAAAAGCTCTCCATACCCTTGCCGGCCGCACTCACCGGCATCAGCGTTGCGGTGGCGCTGCCGCGCCTGCGGTTTGTGCACGGCGCAGCATCATTTCGCGGCGGGCGGTGTACAGGCTTGCCGCAAAGATGATCGCGGCGCCGGCCCATGTCCACAGATCGATCAGTTCGCCGAAGGCCAGGAAGCCGTAGAGCACGGCGAAGGGCAGCCGGGCGAAGTCGAAGCTCATGACAATGGATGCGTCGGCTGCGGAAAAGGCCCGGGCGAGCGTGACGTGCCCGAGGGTCGCCAGCGGCCCGAGTGCAAGCAGCCACGGCCAGACATGAGCCTCCGGCCACTGCCAGACATAAAGGGCCGGGAGCAACATGGCCGGCGTCATCATGGCGGTCGATATGAAGACGACCCGGTCGGGGTCGTCGCCGCCGGTCAGCCGCTTGATGAACATGGTCGACAAGCCCATGGTCAGGGCTGCGGCGATGGCGATCCATATGCCCGGGGCCATCTCGACCATGCCGGGACGAAGGATGACGAGCGCACCGAGGAAGCCTGCCGCCGTCGCCAGCCAGCGGCGCAGCCGCACGACCTCGCGCAGGAAAACGACCGCGAAGACCGTGGCGAAAATCGGTGAAAGAAAGCTGATGGCCGTCAGTTCTCCGACCGGGACGAGAGACAGGGCCGTGAACCAGGTGATCATGGCAAAGAGGCCTATGGCGACGCGAACCGTGTAGGTCTTCATCTGCGTCGTGCGCACCAGGTCCGCGCCGCGGATCGCCAGAAGGGGGAGCATGAACACCAGCGCGAACAGGCATCTCAGGAACACGACCTGAAGCGGCGGAACGCCTTCGAGCGTGAGGTATCTTCCCAGCGCCGCGATCCCGGCAATGAGGGCGCAGGACAACAGCATCCACAACGCGCCCCTGAGCGGGTCGTTTCGTGTCTGGTCATGCTGTAGCGGCGGTGCGGGGACCGGCTGGTCTGGGAGCGGCAAGAGGACAAGCCTTGCGGGAGGGATACCCGCACAGGCTAGCAGGCTGCCGTCCGCCAGAAAAGGGCATCCCCGAATTCGGTGCGGTGCCTTCCGTTCTGGGCGCGGGTTTCCCGTCGCCGCTTGGCCGACCTGTTACGGTCAGTCGCCGTCGACCTTGTCGGGGAGGCCGCTCCTGTCGGTTCCGGCGATTTCTTCCAGTTCCTTCTCCGTCATGCTGTCGAACATGCTCCTGGATGCACCTTCGAGGTCACTTGACCTGAGTTGACCGCGCTTGGCCGCCAGTGCGGCGCCCGCGGCCTTTTGCTGGGCCTTGGATTTCGCTGGCATCGCTCATACTCCTTCCTGGACGGGACGGGAGATATCTCTCGTCAGGCCGCGGATTCGTTCACGGCCGTGACGGCAATCTCCGTCATGTGCCGGTCGCCATCGGTCGTCTGGTCGAGACAATTGCGGATCTTGTCGGCTTCCTTGTCCAGTTCGAGCTTACGCGCGAAGGCGACAAGGCAGCCGTAACCGGCAATGGCATAGTGTACCATGCGCTGGTACTGGGCGATAATGACGGCGTCGCGCACATCGTCGCTCTCGAACTCCGTCTCGAGGACGTGGATCCTCGCTTCCTTCACCAGACCTTCCATCGCCTTGCAGGTGGTCGCACCCGCGTCCCCGCCATGATGGCGGATCAGCACGGAAAGAACGTGCTGGCCGTCGCGGATACCTTCGACGCCGGCCTCGAGCGCATTCCTGAGTTCCTGATTCTTCGCTTTCCCGGCAAGTTCCCGCACGATTTCCAGGCACTGCCCGTTCGCGCTGTGAAGGTCCTGCAGCTGGTGGACATAAATGTCCTTGAGAGACGTCTGGATCATGACGCGATCCTCCTTGTAACTGGTTTTGTTCCAGGTGACGGCCGCAGACGGGACAGGAACTCGTCTGCCGTTTCGTTGGCCATGACAGGAAATCAGAAAAACCGTCATGTTTTCCGTACCGTCACATCTGATTGATATGCGGCCGTCACCATGTGACTCCAACTTGCGAGGCGGACGACCGTTCCATGGTTTCGTCCGCCGCGGGCGTGAACGGACCAGGGCCTATGCGGCGTGGCGCTCGTGGCGCCCCTCTTCGATCTCTTCCACGATCTTGCCGACAAAAGCGTCGAGGTCCGCGGGCGACCTGCTGGTGACGATGCCGTTGTCGACGACGACCTCTTCGTCCTTCCAGTTGGCGCCGGCATTCACGAGATCGGTCCGGATCGAGCCATAGGAGGTCGCGTCCCGGCCCCTGATGACATCGGCTTCGATGAGCAGCCAGGGAGCGTGACAGATGGCGGCCACCACGCGGCCGTCTTCCACGAAGGATTTCACCACGGCCACCGCTTCGGCGTTCGCCCGCAGGATATCGGGGTTCATCTGT
The DNA here is from genome assembly GCA_965227875.1 of Hyphomicrobiales bacterium. GTDB lineage: Bacteria > Pseudomonadota > Alphaproteobacteria > Rhizobiales > JAJFHC01. The sequence goes on along the minus strand of OZ245783.1, from coordinate 397,972 downwards.
CCGCCCGGCAGGACAAGCGCGTCGTAGGAACCGGTGTCGACGTCGGAAATCTTGAGATCGGCCTCGAAGGTCTTGCCCCAGTTCTTTTCGTCCCAGCCGGTTATGTCCTCTCCATCCGGCGATGCGATCTCGACGGTCGCGCCGGCTTCACGGAGTTTTTCGAGCGGGACGGCGAGCTCGGATTGTTCGAACCCGTCCGTCGCCATGATGAGCACGCGGGAAGATTTGATGTCGGTCATATTGTTCTCCTGTGTTTCAATTGTCTGTGACAACCGGGCCGCCGCCTGTTTGTTCCGGCACGACAAAGCCCCACCCGGAGAACTCGAGACATGAACATGGACGCGGAAACCGGCCGGCCGGCGGCCCTCGCCGCGGCGGATGCCTATCTGGAAGGCGGATCCTTCGTCGCCGAACTGGCCCGTCGGGTCGCCATCCGCAGCGAAAGCCAGCGACCGGACTCCGGCCCTGAACTGTCCGCTTACCTGGAAAGCGAGATGACACCGGCCTTCGAGGCGATGGGGTTCGATGTCAGGCGTTTCGACAATCCGGCCGGCGGTGGGCCCGTTCTCCTGGCGACGCGAGACGAAGGTCCGCATCTTCCCAACGTCCTCGGATATGGTCACGGCGACGTCATACTCGGCCAGGACGAGCGCTGGACGAAGGGCTTGGGACCCTGGACGCTCGCAGAATCGGACGGGCTGCTCTACGGCCGCGGCGTCGCCGACAACAAGGGCCAGCACACGATCAACATGGCCGCCCTGCGTCTTGTACTGGATCAGCGCGGATCGCTTGGATTCAACGCCAAGTTCATCATCGAAACGGGCGAGGAGACCGGGTCGCCCGGCCTCCGCGAGATCATCGAGGCGCATCGCGGTCTCTTTTCCGCCGATGTCTTCATCGCTTCCGACGGGCCGCGCGCCGATCCGGCGAGGCCGACTTTGACGCTGGGCGCCCGCGGGGCGGAGAATTTCGATCTGGTGGTGCGGTTTCGCGATGGTGCGCACCATTCCGGCAACTGGGGCGGGCTGATCGCCGATCCCGCGATCGTGCTCGCGCATGTGATCGCGTCCCTGACGACGCCGGGCGGGCAGGTACTCGTCGACGGCTGGAGGCCTCCCGAAATGCCGGTTTCGGTCCGCCGGGCGCTCGAAGGCCTCGAAGTCTCAGGCGGGCCGGGCGCACCGGACATCGATCCTGCATGGGGCGAACCCGGACTGACGCCCGCCGGCAAGGTTTATGCGTCCAACAGTTTCGCTGTTCTCGCCATGATAACGGGCGACCCGGACCACCCGGTCAACGCGATCAACGGCGAGGCGCGCGCCCATTGCCAGCTCCGCTACGTGGCCGGTACGGAACCGGCCGACATCCTGCCCGCGTTGCGCCGGCATCTCGACCAGTGCGGCTTCGGTGCCGTCGAGATCAGGGCGGCTCCGGAAGGCAACGCGGCGGGTTTTGCGGCGTCACGCACGGACCCTGACGATCCATGGGCGAGCTTCGTCGCGGGGTCGATCGAACGAACGCACGGCGCGCCGCCGGCGATCGTCCCGAGCATGGGCGGCTCGATCTGCAACGATCTCTTCACGGATTTGCTCGGCCTGCCGGCGATCTGGATTCCGCACTCCTACGCGGGCTGTTCGCAACATGCGCCCGACGAACACATGCCCCTCGAGATCGCGCGGTCCGCCCTGCGGGTCATGACCGGGCTGTACTGGGACATCGGCGCTCGGGGCGGTCCGCAGAACGACCGCCGCCAGGCAGCTACTGGTGCCCCTGGGCCGGACGCGTGACGTAGGGCGCCTCGAGTTTCGCGCAGGTCGCCTCGTCGAGCTCAAGGTCGAGCGCGGCGGTCGCCTCGCCCAGATGATGCGGCTTGGTGGCGCCGATGATGGGTGACGTGATACCGGGCTGGCGCAGGATCCAGGCAAGCGCCACCTGGTAGTTGGAGACGCCGAGCCGTTCGGCCACGGAGGTGACCGCATCGAGGACGCGGTAATCCTGGTCGGTGCCGAAATAGCCTTCGCCGATATGGTCCGATTGCGCCCGCGCCGTGGCAGGGTCCGTTCCTTTCGGCCGGTTTCCGGCGAGGAAACCGCGGGCCACCGGGCTCCAGGGTATCAGGCCGATGCCCTCCGAAATGCAGAGCGGGATCATCTCGCGTTCCTCCTCGCGATAGGCGAGGTTGTAGAAGTTCTGCATGGAGACGAACTCCGCCCAGCCATTGGCGCGCGAAATGCCGAGCGCTTTCATGAACTGCCAGGCCCACATGGACGACGCACCGATATAGCGGACCTTTCCGGCGCGCACGATGTCGTTCAGCGCTTCGAGCGTTTCCTCGATTGGCGTGTCGTAGTCCCACCGGTGAATCTGGAGCAGGTCGACATAGTCGGTACCGAGCCTGCTGAGCGACGCGTCGATCTGGTCGAGAATGTGCTTTCTACTGAGGCCGACCTGTGTCGGGGCGTCGCCCATCGCCAGGCGGACCTTGGTGGCGATCACGACCTGGTCGCGGGGGATCATGTCGTTGAGCGCGCGCCCCACGACTTCCTCGCTCGCGCCCAGCGAATAGTAGTTCGCGGTGTCGAAGAAATTGATGCCGGCGTCGAGGGCGGCCTTGATGAAGGGCCGGCTTTCATCCTCGTTGCGCACCCAGTGCCAGTTGTTCCACTCCGGATTGCCGTAGGACATGCATCCAAGGCACAGGCGCGAGACCTTGAGACCAGTCTTGCCGAGGCGAACGTATTCCATTGCGGAGCCTTTCAGAAGGTGTAGCGGTCGGCGGTGTTTAGTGCGCCGGCCTCGTGTCGGATGTCAGTGAACTATCCCGCAATCGCGGCCGTGTCGATACTGGTCAGGTTTCATGCCGGGCGGTATTGTCTCGCCAAAGCGTTCCATCAATGCAGGAGTTCAGGAATGAGCGGACCGGTAGGCATTTCCCACGAAGGCGATATTGGCGTGGTCACGATCGACAATCCGCCGGTCAACGCCTTGAGCCAGTCGGTGCGCGAAGGTCTCCGGGAGGCGGTCGGGCAGCTTGCCGGCGACGATGCAGTGAAGGCCATCGTTATCGTCGGTGCAGGCCGGACCTTCATCGCGGGCGCGGACATCCGGGAGTTCGGCAAACCGATCCAGCCGCCGATGCTGACCGACGTCATCCGCGACATCGAGAATACCGCAAAACCCGTCATCGCCGCCCTGCACGGCACGGCGCTCGGCGGCGGGCTGGAAGTGGCGCTCGGGTGCCATTACCGCGTGGCGGTGCCGTCCGCCCGGGTTGGCCTGCCGGAAGTGCTTCTGGGGATCATCCCCGGCGCGGGCGGAACGCAGCGCACGCCGCGTCTCGCGGGCGTCGAGGCCTCACTCGATCTCATCACCAGCGGACGCCAGGCGAAGGCCCAGGAGGCGCATGAGCTCGGTCTCGTCGACGACGTGATCGACGCCGATGTACGGGAGGCCGGACTTGTCTTCGCCCGACGGGTCGTCGACGAGGGCATGCCCGTCCGCCTGACGGGTTCGCTCGACGACAAGCTCGTCGCGGCGCGCGGAGACCGGACTGCATTCGAAACCGCCCGAAAGACGCTGGACAGGAAGGCGCGGGGCCTGTTCTCGCCCTTCCGCGCCGTCGACGCGATCGAGGCCGCCCTCGACCTACCGCTCGAGGAAGGGCTCAGGAAGGAACGCGAGCTCTTCGAGCAGTGCATGGACTCGCCCCAGCGTGAGGGCCTCATTCACGCATTCTTCGCCGAACGCGCCGTCTCCAAGGTGCCGGGGCTCGAAAAGGTCGAACCGCGGGCTGTGTCGGAGGTCGGTGTGGTCGGCGGCGGGACCATGGGCGCCGGCATCACCGTCGCCCTGCTGAACGGCGGCCTGAACGTGGCGATGGTCGAGCGCGATGCGGAAAGCGCGGAGCGCGGGCGAGGAAACGTTGCAGAGATTCTCGACGGCGGCGTGGCGCGCGGCAAGCTCACCAGGGAGAAACGCGATGCCATGCTCGACGAGCAGTTCTCCGTCGGCGCGGATTTCGAAGCGCTCGGGGGCGCCGACCTCGTGATCGAGGCGGTGTTCGAGGACATGGACGTGAAGAAGGAGACGTTCGGCAAGCTTGACCGCGTGTGCAAGCCGGGTGCGGTGCTGGCGACGAACACGTCCTATCTCGACATCGACGAAATCGCCGCGGAGACGTCGCGTCCGGGCGACGTGCTCGGACTGCATTTCTTCGCACCGGCCAACCTGATGCGTCTGCTCGAAATCGTGGTGGCGGAGAAGACATCGCCGGACGTGGCGGCGACCGGGTTCGCGCTGGCCAAGCGTCTTGGCAAGGTCGGGGTCCGGGCCGGTGTCTGCGACGGTTTTATCGGCAACCGCATTCTTGCCGTCTACCGCAAGGTCCAGGACTACATGGTGCAGGACGGGGCGAGTCCCTACGAGGTCGACGCGGCGATGATCGCGTTCGGCTATCCCATGGGTCCCTATGCGGTGAGTGATCTCTCAGGCCTGGACATCGGCTGGGCGACGCGCAAGCGCCGCGCCGCCACGCGCGATCCCCGGGAACGCTATGCCACATTCGCGGACCGTATCTGCGAACGCGGCTGGTTCGGCCGCAAGACCGGTCGCGGTTTCTATCTCTACGACGAGGCGCACCCCAGAGGAGCTCCCGACCCGGAGGTCGAGGCGGTGATCGCGGAGGACCGGGCTGCGGCGGGCATCACCCCGCGCACGTTTACCGCCGAGGACATCCAGAACCGGACCATGGCGGCGATGATCAACGAGGCCGCGAAGGTCCTCGAGGAGGGCATTGCACTGCGGCCGCTCGACATCGACATGGTCCAGCTCACCGGATACGGCTTCCCGCGCTGGCGCGGCGGGCCGATGAAGTACGCGGACATGAAAGGCCTGTACAGCGTTCTGGCCGACATTCGCGGGTATGCCGAGGAAGATGCGTTTTTCTGGCAGCCGGCGGGGCTTCTCGTCGACCTCGTCGACAGGGGCGACACCTTCGAAAGCCTCAACGGCCGCGGCTGAGGTACGAAACGGGAGGGCCATGCCATGGATCTGGAGTTCAGCGCGGAGGAAAAGGCCTTCGTCCGGGAGGTGAGAGGCTTCCTGGAAAGGGAACTACCGGCCCGTCTCAGCGGGAAAGTGCGCAAGGGCCAGACCCTCGACAAGGCCGACTACGAGGAATGGCACGCGATCCTCAACGCGCGGGGATGGCTTGCCGGGCACTGGCCGGTCGAACATGGCGGCCCGGGATGGACAGCGGTGCAGCGTTACATCTTCGAGGAGGAGTGCTGCCTCGCGGCCGCGCCGCGGATCTTGCCGTTCGGCGTGAACATGCTCGGACCGGTGCTGATCGCATTCGGGTCCGAGGCCCAGAAGAAGCACTACCTGCCACGAATACTCGACGGAACCGACTGGTGGTGCCAGGGATACTCGGAGCCCGGTGCGGGGTCCGATCTGGCGTCCCTGCGCACCAGGGCGGTGCGCGACGGGGATCACTATGTCGTCAACGGGCAGAAGACGTGGACCACGCTCGGGCATTTCGCGGACTGGATATTCTGCCTCGTGCGGACGGACCCGGACGTCAAGCGGCAGGAAGGCATTTCCTTCCTGCTCATCGACATGTCGAGCCCCGGCGTCAGCGTAAGGCCGATCGTCACGCTCGATGGCGGCCGGGAAGTCAACGAGGTGTTTTTCGATGACGTCCGGGTTCCGGTCGAGAACCTCGTCGGCGAGGAAAACAGGGGCTGGACCTACGCCAAGTACCTGCTGCAGTACGAACGAACAGGCATCGCCGGCGTGGGGTTCTCGCTCGATGCGCTGGCCAACCTGAAGCGGATCGCGCGCTTGCAGACGTCCGGCGGCAGGCCGCTTGCCGAGGATCCGCTATTCGCCGCGCGTATGGCGCGGGCGGAAATCGATCTCACGGCGATGCGCGTCACCAATCTTCGACTGGTCTGCGAGGCCGACAAGGGCGGCGGGCCGGGTGTCGAGAGCTCGATGCTCAAGCTCAAGGGCACGCAGATCCGCCAGGAACTCTACGACCTGACCCGGCGGGCGCTTGGGCCCTACGCGCTCCCCCTGGTGCCGGAAGCCCTGGAGGAGGGAGCCAACGTGGAGCCGATCGGCCCGGACTATGCCGGTCCCGTCGCGTCGCAGTATTTCAACCACCGCAAGCTGTCGATCTATGGCGGATCCAACGAAATCCAGCGCAACATCATCGCCAAGACGATGCTCGGCCTCTGAACGGAAGACGGGAGAGGGTCAGTGAATTTCGAGCAGACGGAAGACAGGCGGCTTCTCGGCGAAACGCTGGGCCGCTTCGTCCGCGAACAGTATCCGATCGAAACGCGGCACGCGGCCGCGGCGACGGACGAAGGGTTTTCCCGCGAAATGTGGGGCCGCTTCGCCGAACTCGGCATCATCGGCGCGCTGCTGCCGGAAGAGGCCGGCGGCTTCGGCGGCGCGGGGTTCGATATCTCGACGGTTTTCCAGGAGCTCGGCCGGGGCCTCGTCGTCGAACCCTTCCTTGCGAGCGCCGTGCTTGGCGCGGGGATCCTCGCCGAACTGGGTACCGAGGACCAGAAGACGATCCTTGACGATGTCGTGTCGGGGACCTGCCTGCTCGCGCTTGCCCACGGCGAGCCGGACAGCCGCTACGAACTCGCCCGTGTAGCAACGACCGCGACGCAGACGGATGTCGGCTGGACGCTGGATGGTCACAAGGCTGTCGTGCTCAATGGCGACAGCGCCGACCGCCTCGTGGTCTCCTCCCGAATCGCGGGAGACAGGTCCGACGAGGATGGTATCGCGCTGTTTCTCGTCGATGCGGACGCCCCCGGGATCCTGCGCCGCGCCTGCGCCACCGTCGATGGAGGCCGGGCCGCGGAAATCGTGTTCGCGGGCGCACCGGTGATGCGGGAGGCGCAGCTGGGTGCCGAGGGCGCGGCATTTCCTGCCATCGAAAAGGCGGCGGGGCGGGCCATTCTCGCACTCTGTGCCGAGGCCCTGGGCGCGATGGAGACCGCACGCGACCTGACGCTCGACTATCTCAAGACCCGGAAACAGTTCGGCCAGCCCATCGGCAGCTTCCAGGCCCTGCAACATCGCGTGGCGGACATGCTGACGGAAATCGAGCAGGCCCGGTCGATCGTCATGCATGCGGCCGCAGCCCTCGAAAGCGAGCGCAATGAGCGCGAACGCGCCCTGTCGGCGGCCAAGTCTCTCGTCGGGCAGGTCGGGCGCCTGGTGGCGGAAGAGACGATCCAGATGCACGGCGGCATCGGCGTCACGTGGGAATACGCCCTGCCGCACTTCGCGAAACGGCTGGTGATGATCGATCACCTGTTCGGCGATACGGACCACCACCTGGCGCGTTTCATCGCTCTGGGGGCCGAAGACATCTAGCCGCCGCGGATCTCGACCTTGCGCGCGCCGGGAGCGGACGCCGCCTTTCGTGCGATTCTCAGGCACAGGACGCCGTTTTCGAAATGCGCGTCAATCTTGTCGCCGTCGGCATCGGCCGGCAGGCGAAAAGTCCGGTGGAAGGCGCCGTACTCGCGTTCCGAGAAGTAGAACGTCTCGCCCTTTTCCTCACGCTTCGATCGTTTCTCGCCATGCACCACGAGGTTATTGTCGTGGACGGAAACCTCAACGTCCTTGGCCGCGACACCCGGCAGTTCGATGTTGATCTCGTAGTCGTTCTCACGGGAAAGCGCGTCCGACCTGGGCGCGAACCAGTCGGCGACCTTTTCGCCCATGGTCCTGAGCGGCTCGTAGAGGCTCGGCCACCAGCCGGCCGTGTGAGATTTCTCTACCATCTGCACCTCCATATCGACAGGTTGGTCATGGCCGGATTTCACCGGGCCGGAGGCTGACCTGCCTTGATGCAGATCAAGACCACTACGGGCCTAGGGCGTATCTCGCTTACATGGAATCGTTTGATGGTTCCAAATCTGTTCGTTCGGCAAGGCGCGGTGCGCAGCGCGATGCGGGACATCTCGCAAGCGCCGCAACGTGGCCGACGGACGGATTTGGCCCACCGAAGGCCGAGTTTTTGCGCCCACCGGACTGCGTTGTGCGCCCCTTGTGGTCAACCAGACCACGGCGGGTCGCACGCCTTGCCGGCAGACGCAAAAACGCGGTCAAAGCGCTTCCATGTAAGCGAGACACGCTCTAGAGGCGGTCGGCGAAGGTTTCGATCATGAGGTGCTTGAGGAGCTTTCCGGTGGATGCAGCCGGCAGCTTCTCGGCGATCACGATCCTCGCTGGCCGCTTGTAGGGGGCGAGCCGGCCGGCAAGATGTTCGCGCAACTGGGGCTCGTCCAGACCCGACCCGGACGGGCTTTCGACGAAGGCCAGAACCTCCTCGTTCCCGTCGGGGCAGGTGCGGCCGACGACGGCGGACTGCACGACCGCCGGATGGTCGTTGATGGCCGCCTCGACATCGGGCGGATAGACGTTGAAGCCGGACCGGATGATGAGTTCCTTGCAGCGGCCGACCACGGACAGCGTTCCGTCATCGTTGAAGCGGCCGAGGTCGCCCGTATGCAGGAAGCCGTCCGCATCGAGGGCCTCCGCGGTCGCCTCCGGGTTCCGGTAGTAGCCCTTCATCACGTTCGGGCCGCGGACAAGGATCTCGCCCACACCGTCGACGAGCCCGTCCCGACCGGGCGCAGGGGCCAGACGAACCTCCTGGTTGGGCAGCGGGCGGCCGACATTGATGATGTCGTAGCTGTCGCCGAAACGGGTGACGGCAATCGTCGGGGCGGCTTCGGTGAGGCCGTACCCATTGTGGAGCGTGACACCGAGGCAGGCCTCCACCCGGCGCTTCCAGTCCGGGTCGAGCGGTGCGCCGCCGGAAGACATGTAGCGCAGGTGGGGAGCGTTCACCGGGCCGATATCGTTGGCGCGTGCGTATTCCATGAGTCTGGCGTACATGGCGGGCACGCCGGGGAACGCGGTCGTCCGGTCCGCGAATGCGGCGAAGGCGGCTTGCGGGTCGAACCGGGTGACGTATTCCATGACCGCTCCGGCCCGCAGGGACCCCAGAAAGATGGATGCAAATCCGAAAATGTGCGTGACGGGCAGGGCGACGTAATAATGGTCGTCGGCGCGCAGTCCGCGGGCGTGGCCGGAGGCCCAGGAAATGTAGAGCAGGTTGGCGTGGGTGAGCATGACGCCCTTGGGGTTTCCGGTCGTCCCGGACGTGTAGATGAGGGCGGCGACCTGTTCGCGGGCCGATTGGTGGCAGGGTTCGCTCGACGTGTCGTCCCGCGTTGTGACCGTAACCTCGCCGAACGCGCCCGCGCTGCGTGCGGTGGCCTTTCGATCGTGCGCGTGGGCGACGGCGTCGTCCGAGCAGGCGGTGGTGAACACCGCGGCCCGGGGCCGGGCATGGTCCTCGAGGCCGGCCAGTTCGCGCGCCGTCACGCGGGCGTTGACCAGCAGGGCCCAGGCGTCGAGCCGGGAAGAGGCGAGGACGAAGGCGACGAGGGCCACGGAGTTCTCCGCGGCGATCAGGACCCGGTCGCCGGGTCGCACGGCGGCGTTCTGCAGTACGCCGACGGCGTCGTCCACCGCGTCCGCGAACTGTGCGAAGGTGAGCCGTGTTCCGTCATGGTCGATGCCGGCGAGCCGGTCCGGTGCAACGTCCTTCCAGTGGTCGAGCAGATGGTGCAGCCTGGAGATTGTCTGCCCGCCGGGGCCGGTCAGTTCTGGCGCGTTCAAACGTCCGCTCCTCAATCTACCGCCAACAGGCGATGAAGGAGCAATTGAGCGCAAGTCATGCCGGCGCGCAAGACCGAAAGGACGAGCGCCTCAGCCGACGGTCAGCGGATCGTCGCCGCCTTTTCGGTGCGCCTGTGGAGCTTGCGTTCGCGGTAGAGGATGTGCAGTCCGCTGGCGACGATCAGGGCGGCGCCCGTGAGGGTCCAGCGGTCGGGAAGTTCACCGAAGAGGCTGTAGCCGAACAGCGTCGCCCAGATCAACGACGTGTAGCTGAAGGGCACGACGACGGAGGCCGGTGCGGCCTGGAAGGCCCGGATCAGGCACAGATGGCCGATACCGCCGACAAGCCCGAGCAGCACCATGAGGCCGAAGTCGGGCAGGCCCGGAGGGACCCACTCGAACGGAACGACGGCCGTGAGGACCACCGTGCCCACGGTCGCGGTATAGAACAAGGTCGTCATCTGGCCGTCCTGGTGGCGTAACTGACGCGTGGTGATCTGGTAGAGCGCGTTGCTGCAGGCGGCCGCAAAGAGAAACACGGAACCGATGTTGAAGCCGTCGAGGCCCGGCCTGATGACGATCAGCGCTCCGGCGAAGCCCAGGAGAACTCCCATCCAGCGGCGCAGGCCGACCTGTTCGCCCAGCATCGGAATGGCGAGAACCGTGACGAGGATCGGCGACATGAACATGATCGTCGACGCCATCGCCAGCGTCGTCGACTGGAGGCCGAGAAAGAAGAGCGACGTCGTGGTCCCCATCAGCACCGAACGCGCCAGTTGCAGACGCGGATTTGCGCTCCTGGCGTGGCGGCGCAGGCTTGTGCCCAGGATGAGAGCGACCGCCAGGAGGTGGAAGAAGAACCGTGCCCACACGACCTGCACCACCGGATAATGGGCGAGGAGAACCTTGGCCGCGGCGTCGAGCGTGACGAACCAGAAAATCGTCATCAGCATCCAGGCGATGCCGACCGTGGTGTTTTCGCCGGCCGGGGAAGCCGTGGCCGTGACGCTCATGGTTTGGCCGTCTCCAAATATGCAGTGATCGCCGCAGTCTAGGCGATCGCCGGTGCTGGCAACCAGCGCGTATTCGACATGGCGGACGTGTGCTGCACGCATGCGTGTTTCCGTCCGGCGGGACACCTGCGCCATGTCGGGCCTTGTCGGAGTTCGCTGCCTTGTGCACAAGATGAGGCTGGATGCGGGTATGCCGGTGACGGTGCCGCAATGATGCGAAGAGGACAGATGACGGGGACGATGGACGCGACGGCCGGGCAGGACAGCGGGCAGGAGGACATCCTGTTCGAGATTTCGGACGCTATCGGCACGATAACCCTGAACCGGCCGCAGGCGCGCAACGCCCTGACGTTCGAGATGTACGACCGTCTGGCGGAAATCTGCGGTTCCGCCGCAGAAATGCCCGGTCTCAAGGCCATCGTGGTGACGGGTGCCGGCGACAAGGCCTTTGCCGCGGGGACGGACATTTCGAGATTTCGGGAGTTCAGGTCCGCCGACGATGCGCTTGCCTATGAGAGCCGCATCGATGCGGTTCTGACAGCGGTGGAAACCTGCCCGCTGCCGACCATCGCCGCCATGGCGGGGGCATGTACCGGGGGCGGGGCGGCGATTGCGGCGACCTGCGACCTGCGGCTTGCCACGTCCGACCTGCGCTTCGGGTTTCCCATAGCGCGCACCCTCGGCAATTGTCTGTCGAGTGCCAGTCTTGGCCGTCTGGTGGCGCTGATCGGGGCAGGCCGCACGCGCGAGCTCATCTTCACCTCGCGCCTCGTGGGCGCGGAAGAGGCGATGGCCGCAGGGCTCGTGTCGGAGATTTTCGACGATGCGGCGACCCTGCGGGAGAAAGCGCGCGAACTTGCCGTGAAGCTTGCCGGGCATGCGCCGCTCACCCTGCAGGCGACGAAGGAGGCCCTGCGCCGGATGCGGGTGCACAACCAGGCCGCGCCGGATGAGGACCTGATCACCATGTGCTACACGAGCGAGGATTTCCGCGAAGGACTCGAGGCTTTCCTCGCCAAACGCAAGCCGGAATGGAAGGGCCAATGACCGTCAGGGAACGCAGCGGTCCGCTTACGGGCATGAGGGTCATCGAACTGTCCCACATCATGGCTGGCCCCGTTTGCGGTCTGATGCTCGCCGACATGGGCGCGGACGTGATCAAGGTCGAGAAGGCAAACGGCGGTGACGATACGCGCCGGTTCCTGCCGCCGGACATCAATGGCGAGTCGGCCGCGTTCATGATGATGAACCGCAACAAGCGCGGCATCGCCCTCGACCTCAAGGCGCCCGACGGCAAGGAGGTCCTTCTCGACCTCGTGCGCGGCGCGGATTGCCTGATCGAGAACTATCGCCGGGACACCATGTCGAAACTCGGACTGGGATACGACCGGCTCAGGGAGATCAATCCCGGGCTGATCTATTGCGAGGTTTCGGGCTACGGCCGTACCGGTCCCTATGCCGACAAGGGCGGTTTCGATCTCATCGCCCAGGGCATGTCCGGCCTCATGGCGATCACCGGCGAAGCCGAGGGACGCCCGCCGGTCAAGGTGGGCGCGCCCGTCTCCGACATCACCGCGGGTATTCTGGCCGCCATGGGGTGCTCGGCGGCCTATGCGCACAAGCTCCAGACCGGAATGGGGCAGCGGGTGGACACGTCGCTTTTCGAGGCCGGCATCACCCACACCTACTGGCAGTCGGCGATCGGCTTCGCCACCGGGAACCCGCCGGGACCGATGGGGTCCGCCCATCCGCTCAACGCCCCCTACCAGGCGTTCCGCACCGCCGACGGCTGGATCAATCTCGGCGCGGCCAACCAGACAAACTGGGAGAGGACACTGAAGGTGCTGGGCGCGGAGCATCTGGCCGAAGACGAGCGTTTCGCCGTCAACGGTGCGCGAATGGCCAACCGGCTCGAGCTGGAAGACGTTCTCAACGGCTACTTCTCGACGAAGTCGACAGACGAGTGGATCGCTCTGCTGGACGAGGCGGGCGTGCCCGCGGGACCCGTGCTCTCGATCAACGAAATGCACACGCATCCCCAGACTCTGGCCCGCGAGATGGTGACGCAGACGACCCATCCGGTGGCGGGCGAGGTGAAAACGATCGGGACGCCCGTGAAGTTTCACGGTACGCCCGGCGGCGTCTTTAGGCCGGCCCCTGTCTTCGGGCAGCATACGCGTGAGGTTCTCGCCGAACTCGGCTACGACGAGGACAGGGTCGAGGCGATCGTGAACGCGGGGGCCGCGATAGCCGCTTAGGAAGTCCGGACGGCACGGCATGGTCAATCCCATCAAGCTGACGACGGTAGGCCGGATGCACCGGCGCCTCCTGATGTGGGGCGCGACGCCGGTCGTCATCCCGCTGGTGATGTCCATCCTCCTGATCTGGGTGTCGATCGAGATCATCGCCGGTGCACTCGGGGAAACCGACCGGCTCTATTTCGACAAGGGGCCGTCCGTGCTGCTGGCCCTGAATTCCGATTGCGGCGTGGTGCCGCGCCTCGATGTCCGCAGGGTCGGCGCCGGGCCGTTCCAGACCGATATCGAATTCACCTTCGACGGGGGGCAGAACGCCTTCTGTTCCAAGGCCACCATCGACGTCAAGGTGGTGGACGGAAAGAGCCTCCCGCTGTCGACCGCATTCGAGGTGGATTCCTACAGGGCCCATCCGACGCAGTACGAGGACGCGGGAACGAAGTCGGCCTATCGCTTCGAGCTGCCGTTCAAGCCCTATCCCGAGTTGCGCGACGCGGGCGGCGTGTCCGGCCCGGCGGTCCACGGCTACCTGCAGCTTCCCGACATATTCGAGCCGGTGAAGCGTATTCCCTACCTGCCGTTCGACCTCTATCCGGTCTACATGGTCCATCTCGACGTGGCCGGCAAACCGGACACGGAACTGGATCCCCAGGCGAATTTCCTGACGTCGCAGCAGATCGACAAGGCGCGAAACGCGGAGAAGATGGACGTCTCGTTCTTCCCCGGTTTCGAGTTGGTGACCTACCGCCATCACTGGAGCAGCGACACACGCCAGAGCCTTTTCGAGGAAGACAGGCGGGGCACGACCGAAGCGATACTCAAGGTGCCCGCCATAGGCGCCTCGCTGCGCATGGAGGTGCGGCACACCAACTGGGAAAACCGCAAGGAGGCGGTCATCATAGCGGCCTCCTCGGTTCTCGGTCTCGGGCTCGCTTTCCTGGCGGAAGCCATCATGCTCCTGATCATCGACGGATTGCGCGGCCTGCGGCTGCGGGCGCGGCGAAGACTGCTGGAAGAAGCCTCTCGCGAGGCCGGACAAAAAGAGGAAGAAAACGGACTATGAAGAGCGTAACCCTGGAAGAGGCCCGCACCATCGTGGCCACGGCCCTGTCGCGGGCAACGGAAATGAACCTCAAGCCCATGGCCGTCGTGGTTCTCGACGCCAGGGGTTCCGTGAAGGCCTGCGAGTGTCAGGACGGCGCCAGCGCCATGCGGTTCAAGATCGCCCATGGCAAGGCCTATGGCGCCTATGCCATGGGCCTGGGCTCGCGGTCGCTTTTCAACCGGGCGCAGGAACAGCCCTATTTCATCGGGGCGATGAACGAACTCGCTGGCGGTGCGCTCGTGCCGGTGCCGGGCGGTGTTCTGGTGCGCGACGCGGACGGGGGCATCGCCGGAGCGGTGGGCATGACCGGAGACACGTCGGACAATGACGAAACATGTGTCGTGGCGGGGATCGAGGCGGCAGGGTATGCTGCCGACACCGGGGGCTGACCACGTCCCGGGCCGGCAAGCGGGAGCCCACAGGAATGAACGTTCGCGACAGGCTGACCACCGACCATGTGAAGGGAGAGATCGCCTTCACAATCGAATCCAGGTCCAAGGAACGGGTCATCGCCCGGATGCCCGTCACCGACGGTATCCTCAACCCCTTCGGCACCGTCCATGCCGGCGCCATGATCTGGTTTGCCGACGTGACCGCGACGGTCTGCGCGATCGGTGATCCTGCCAATGTCGGCGAAGACGGGCAGGGCTTTCCCCTCGCTGTCGATCTTCATACCGTGCTTGCGGGGAACCAGCGCGACGGCGAACTCGTCGCCATCGCGCATCCTGTCAGGCGCGGGAAGAACCTGATCGTCATCCGCACAGAGGTCACCGGTCACGACGGGCGGCTGCTGGTCTCCATGACGACGACGCACGTGCCCGCGAGATAGACGCGACGGGCGGGGACGACAGACCTTCGGTCAGCCGGCCTGTGGCTTGAGGAACGCGAAGTCGCAGCCTTCGTCGGCCTGCAGAACCTCCCGGGCGTAGAGGCCGGAATAGCCGCGTGCCTTTTCGCGTTCGGCGAGATCGGTGCTGAACGCCGCCTTCCGTTGCTCCAGTTCAGCTTCGTCGACCAGCAGGTCGAGGGTCTTGTTCTCGACCGATATGCGGATCCGGTCCCCGGTGCGCACGAGCGCCAGGGGGCCACCGACGGCGGCTTCCGGGGTGACATGCAGGACGATCGTGCCAAAGGCCGTGCCGGACATGCGGGCGTCGGAAATGCGGACCATGTCCTTCAGGCCGGCGCTGGCGAGCTTCTTCGGGATCGGCAGGTAACCCGCTTCCGGCATGCCGGAGGGACTGCGCGGACCGGCGTTCTGGAGCACCATGAAGTCGTCAGCCGTAATGTCCAGGTCGGGGTCGTCCATCCGGTTGGCGAGGTCCTCGAGCGAGGAAAACACGACCGCGCGGCCTTCCTTCTCGAACAGGCTCGGATCGGCCGCTGAGCGCTTCAGGATCGCGCCACCGGGCGCCAGCGAGCCGAACAGGGCGACCAGCCCGCCCTTGGGTTCGAGCGGTTCGGAGGCCGGCGCGATGACGTTGCGGTCGACATAGCCGGGTTCGTCGGCGAGCCGGTCGCCGAGGGTCTGTCCGGTGACCGTCATGCAGTCGAGATTCAGCAGCGGCTTGAGTTCCCGCAGGACCGCGCCGACGCCTCCGGCCGCGAAGAAGTCTTCCATGTAGTGCGATCCCACCGGTTTCAGGTTGACGAGAACCGGCGTCGTCTCGGAGAGTTCGTTGAGCCAGGTGAGCGGTATGTCGATGCCCAGCCGACCGGCCACGGCGGTCAGATGAACGATGGCATTGGTGGACCCGCCGAGCGCGAGCAGCATGCGCAGCGCGTTCTCCACCGAATCCCGGGTGATGATTTCCGATGGCTTGATCGGATTGGCGATCATGCGCGCGGCGATTCGTCCCGAGGCCTCCGCCGCCCGCAGGCGGTCGGCATGCACCGCCGGAATAGCCGCGGTGCCGGGAAGGGACATGCCGAGCGTTTCGGCGATGCAGGCCATGGTCGAGGCGGTGCCCATCACCGCGCACGTGCCCGCGGTGGTCGCGAGACGGCCCTCGACGAGATTGATCTCCTCGTTGTCGATGTCTCCGGCGCGGTACTTGGCCCAGTAGCGTCGGCAGTCGGTGCAGGCGCCAAGACGTTCCTCGCCGTGGCGGGAGGTCATCATCGGGCCGGCGACGAGCTGGACGGCGGGTTTGTCGGCGGAGGCCGCTCCCATGAGCTGGGCCGGCACGGTCTTGTCGCAGCCGCCCATCAGCACCACCGCGTCCATGGGCTGGGCACGGATCATCTCCTCTGTGTCCATGGACATGAGGTTGCGGAACTTGAGGCTTGTCGGGTTCAGGTAGACCTCGCCCAGCGACACCGTGGGAAAATCGACCGGAAGGGCTCCCTCGGCGAGCACGCCGCGCTTCACCGCCTCGAGCAGTTCCGGGAAATGCCGGTGGCAGTTGTTGAAGCCGGACCCGGTATTGGCGATCCCGACTATGGGCTTGCCGAGCATCTCGCGGGAATATCCCATCGAGCTCGCGAACGAGCGGCGCAGGTAAAGCGAAAAATCCCGGTCGCCGTAATTCGTCAGGCCGAGGCCGAAGCCGCGTTTCTTTTCATCGGTCATGGTGTCTTCGTCATGAGTTGGCGGGGTGCAATCCGCTGGTGGATCGTGAGCGGCATGGTATCCATGGTGGTCTTCAAAGACCAGCCGGGGGGCGTTTCCGGCGTGCATTTTCCACCGCCCGGAACGATAAACCGGCGCAAACGGCACTGGAGTTTGAGCATGGCAAAAATCACCGCCCTGGAAACCCTCCGCGTGGACGAGTTTCCCAACCTGCTCTGGGTCAGAGTGCACACCGACGACGGCCTGGTCGGGCTCGGCGAGACCTTTTTCGGGGCACGGGCGGTGGAAGCCTACCTGCACGAATCGGCGGCCCAGATCCTGCTGGGCGAAGATGCCGGCCAGATAGACCCGATCCGGTGCCGGCTGCGCCCCTATGTCGGTTACCAGGCGCCCGGTGCGGAGGTGAGGGGAAACTCGGCGATCGACATCGCGCTGTGGGACCTCTGGGGCAAGCGCACCGGCCAGCCCGTCTGGCAGCTCCTGGGCGGCCGGGCGAGGGAGCGGGTCCGGACCTACAACACCTGTGCCGGCTACAAGTACGTCCGCAACACGCGCGGACAGGACTCGTCCAACTGGGGGCTCGATGAAAGAAGCGGTCCCTACGAGGATCTCGATGCGTTCTTCGACGATGCCGGCGCGCTGGCGGAGAGCCTGCTCGACCAGGGCGTGACGGCGATGAAGATCTGGCCGTTCGACCGCTATGCCGAGGAGAGCCAGGGCTACGCCATCACCGATGCGCAACTGAAGGAGGGATGCGAGCCTTTCGAAAAGATCCGGGCCGCCGTCGGCGACCGCATGGCGATCATGCTGGAGTGCCACTCGCTGTGGTCGCTGCCGGCCGCGCTGCGGATCGCCCGGGCGATGGAGAAGTACGACCTGGCGTGGATGGAGGACCCGATCCAGGCGAACGGCATGGGCTCGCTCGCCGACTTCCGCCGTCAGGTGACGATGCCGGTCACCGCGAGCGAAACGCTCGCCACGCGCCAGCAGTTCCGCGAACTCATGGAACGCCAGGCGGTCGACATCGTCATGCTGGATATCGGTTGGGTCGGCGGTCTGAGCGAAGCCCGGGCGATCGCCGGTATGGCGGAGGCCTGGCACCTGCCGGTGGCGCCGCACGACTGCACCGGCCCGGTCGTCTACACCGCCTCGGCCCACCTGTCCGTCCACGCGGCCAATGCCATGATCCAGGAGAGCGTGCGCGCGTTCTACACCGGCTGGCACACGGAAGTGGCGACCGCGGGGCCGGAGATGAAGGACGGTTACGTCCGCCCGCCCGAAGGACCCGGCCTCGGCATCGACCTCCTCCCGGGTCTCGCGGAACGGCCGGACGCCCACGTGACCACCAGCACCTAGCCGGCGGCTCGCCGTTCGGCCCCGGGGCGGCATCGTCGCGGAAGCCCCGGTCCGGGACGGTCCCGGACAACCCTGCCGGGTTTCCGGGAAACCGCCGAGGAAACGCTGCGGCCAAGCCGAATTCCCGAAGTCCCGGACTTGATCCGGGACCCATTGGCCGTGCGTTTTTGTCTAAGGCCGTCACTGGGCCCCGGATCGGTGTCCGGGGCTTCGGTGGCAGTTGGTTCGTGAGCGTGCGGCAGGGGAAGCCGGCGGCGTTCGGGGCTGGATGCCTCGACTGATCTCCTCCCGCCTTGCGCGGGCTTGACCCGCGTATCCAGAGACAGGCGGATGTGGTCGGTGTGGCTGGATTGCCGGGTCGAGCCCGGCAAGGACGGTGTGTGGGGGGTGCAGTGAAGTTGGCTGCCCGGGGGAGGTGCGAGTCCTCGTGATGTGGGCCAAGCGGCACTTCCGAAGTCCCGGACCTGATCCGGGACCCATTGGCCGCGCGGTTTTGTTTGAGGCCGTGACTGGGCCCCGGATC
The DNA here is from genome assembly GCA_965227875.1 of Hyphomicrobiales bacterium. GTDB lineage: Bacteria > Pseudomonadota > Alphaproteobacteria > Rhizobiales > JAJFHC01. The sequence goes on along the minus strand of OZ245783.1, from coordinate 379,425 downwards.
GGTGTCCGGGGCTTCGGTGTATGCTTGGTTCAAAAGCGCGCGAGAGGGGACTCCGAGGGTGTTCGAGGCTGTTCGGCACCCACTCCCGCCTTGCGCGGGCTTGGCCCGCGTATCCAGAGACAGGCGGATGCGGTGCATGTGGCTGGATTGCCGGGTCGAGCCCGGCAAAGACGGTAAATAGGTGTTCGTCGCTGAACCGGCTGTCCGGGAAAGAGGCATAGACTGTTCGCCGTGGCCAAGCGGCATACCCGAAGTCCCGGACCTGATCCGGGACCCATTGGCCGTGCGTTTTTGTTTAGAGGCCGTGACTGGGTCCCGGATCGGTGTCCGGGGCTTCGGTGGACGCTGGTTCATGAGCGTGCGGCGAGGGGTTCTGGCGGCGTTGGGGGCTGGGTGCCTCGACTGATCTCCTTCCGCCTTGCGCGGGCTTGACCCGCGTATCCAGCGGCGGGCGGATGCGGTGGGTGTGGCTGGATTGCCGGGTCGGGCCCGGCAAGGACGGTGCGTGGGCGGTTGCAGTGAAGTTGGCTGCCCGGGGGAGGTGCGAGTCCTCGTGATGCGGGCCAAGCGGCACTCCCGAAGTCCCGGACCTGATCCGGGACCGATTGGCCGTGCGGTTTTGTTTGAGGCCGTGACTGGGCCCCGGATCGGTGTCCGGGGCTTCGGTGTATGCTTGGTTCAAAAGCGCGCGAGAGGGGACTCCGAGGGTGTTCGGGGCTCTGTGCGGCACCCACTCCCGCTTTGCGCGGGCTTGACCCGCGTATCCAGAGACAGGCGGAAACGGTGCAAGTGGCTGGATTGCCGGGTCGAGCCTGGCAAGGACGGTGAAAAAGTGATCGCGGCCGTTCCGAGGCCGGCGAGGACGGGTAATGGCGGGGCAGGGGTGATTACATCGTGGCGCCGATCTGCCAGGGGACGAACTCGTTGTCGCCGAGGCCCTGGGCTTCCGAGAGCGAGGGGCGGCCCGAGGCGACGTCGAGGATCTTGCGGAAGATCTCCTCGCCGACTTCCTCAACCGTCGCATTGTCGGTGACGATCCGGCCCGCGTTGATGTCCATGTCCTCGGGCATGCGGTTGTAGCATTCGCTGTTGGTGGCGATCTTGATCGACGGCGAGGGCTTGCAGCCATAGGCCGAACCGCGGCCCGTCGTGAAGCACACGACATTGCAGCCGCCCGCAACCTGGCCGGTCACCGATGCCGGGTCGTAACCGGGCGTGTCCATGAAGGTGAACCCCTTGCGGTCGACCAGCTCCGCGTAACGGTAGACGCCGTTGAGGGTCGTTGTGCCGCCCTTTGCGACCGCGCCCAGGGACTTCTCGAGAATGGTGGTGAGCCCGCCGCGCTTGTTGCCGGGTGACGGATTGTTGTCCATCGAGCCGAAATTGCGGGACGTGTAGTCCTCCCACCAGAGGATGCGGTCGATGAGTTTCTGGCCGGTGGCCTCGTCGGCGGCGCGGCGGGTGAGCAGATGCTCGGCGCCGTAGACCTCCGGGGTTTCCGCCAGGACGCCCGTGCCGCCGTGCTTGACCAGAAGGTCGGTGGCGTATCCCAGCGCGGGATTGGCCGTGATGCCGGACCACGCGTCGGATCCGCCGCACTGCAGGGCGACCATGAGGTCGGAGGCAGGGCAGGTTTCGCGGCTGGTCTGGTTCACGGTCGGCAGCATTTCCTCGATCCGCGCCACACCCGCGTCCACCGTCTTGCGCAGCCCGCCCGTGGTCTGGATGTTCATGGTCTGGAACAGCAGGTTCCGCTCGATCCCGTAGGCGTCGAGCAGGAAGTCGATCTGGTTGACCTCGCAGCCGAGCCCGACAAGCAGGACGCCCGCGATGTTGGGATGCCGGGCATATCCCCAAAGCACGCGCTGGAGATTGGCGAACCCGTCGCCACTGTCGGCCATGCCGCAGCCGGTGCCATGCACGAAGGCGACCACGCCATCCACGTTGGGGTAGGCCGCGAGCTTTTCGGGCGTGAAGGACTGGGCGATGAAGCGCGCCGCGGTGGCGGAACAGTTCACGCTGGTCAGCACGCCGATATAGTTGCGGGTGCCGACCTTGCCGTTCGGGCGGCGAAAGCCCTCGAACGTGGCCCGTTCGGAGCGCGGCAGTATGTCGACGTCCTTGCGGTCGACGCAGAAGTCGTAATTGTGTTCGGTATTGCGGAACTCGAGGTTGTGCACGTGCACATGGGTGCCGGCCGGAATGTCCTCGCCCGCATATCCGATGAGCTGGGCATATTTCAGGACGGGTTCGCCGGACGCGATGTCGCGCACGGCCACCTTGTGCCCGACAGGCACGGAACCGCGGACGTGGACGTTCTCGACGTTTTCCCCCTCGCTAAGTTCGCGGATGGCGGTCACCACGTTGTCGGCGGGGTCGAGCCGGACGTAGGGCTTGCGGTTGTCGAGCATCGGTCGGGTCTCCTGAGTGGTATGCGGACTTTATTCGCCAGCCCGAATGCCGAGTCAATCGGCGTTTCCGCGATCCGACGCGGAGGCTTGACCGGCGCGGCTTTGTCGGGTGAGGTGCGCGCCTCCACTCCGTCCGGATTTCATCCATGAGCCTTCCGACTGCCGCGCGTCCGCGCTTCTTCTACGGCTGGATCGTCGTCGCCATCGCTTTCGTCACGATGGGGGTGAGCATCACCGCGCGCTCGAGCTTCTCGCTTCTCTTTCCCGAGATCCTGAACGAGTTCCAATGGGACCGGGGCACGACGGCGGGCGCCTACTCGATCGGCTACCTCGCCTCGACCGCTCTGCTGCCCGTGGTGGGGCTGGTGATGGACCGCTACGGGCCGCGCCTGATGATCCCGATCGGCGCGCTGCTCGTGGGCAGCGGGCTCTACCTGATGACGACCATAGAAACGGCGTTCGGACTCTACATGACCGTAGGCCTCCTGGTGGTGAACGGTTCGATGGCGATGAGCTACATCGTGCATTCGATCTTCCTGCCGCGATGGTTCGTCCGCAACAGCGGCCTTGCCGTGGGGATCGCGTTTTCCGGCGTCGGCGTCCTGAGCTTCATCCTGCTGCCGCTGATCCAGGGCGTGATCGAGACGTCGGGCTGGCGATGGGCCTGCGTGGCCATGGCCGTGGTCATGATTTTCCTGATCATCCCGCTCAATGCGCTCTTCCAGAGGGCCAGCCCCGAGGCGATGGGGCTGGAGCCCGACGGGGACGGCGCGGCGGGAAGCGCGAGACGGGTCCGGCCCGACACGGTCGTCGACCGCACCTGGGCGCAGACCGAATGGACGGTCGCCCGCGCCGTGCGCACCGGCCGGTTCTGGTGGCTCTCCATCTCGATGTTCTGCGGGCTGTTCGTCTGGTACGGGACCCAGGTGCACCAGACCAAGTTTCTCACCGAGGCGGGGTTCGATTCCGTCTTCGCGGCCACGGCTCTGGGGCTCGTCGCCTTTTTCGGGATCGGTGGCCAGATCGGGATGGGATGGCTGTCGGACCGGATCGGACGGGAAATCGCGTGGACCATCTCGGGTGCCGGTTTCGTCGTGTCTTCCGCGCTCTTCATCGTCATCGACGCGGTTCCGTCTGTCGTGCTGGTCTACACGATGATCGTCGCACAGGGTCTGTTCGGAAACGGCCTCGCCGCGCTCTTCGGTGCGGCGATCACGGAGGTGTTCAGCGGCCGAAGGCTGGCAAGCATCCTGTCGCTCATCACGTTGTGCGGAAATCTCGGGGCGGGGGGCGGCGCATGGCTGCTGGGCCTGCTCTATGACGTGAGCGGAACCTACGTCACCGGGTTCATGGTCTGCGTGGTGTTTTCGCTGATCAGTATCGTCGGGATCTGGTTCGCGGCGCCGCGCAAGGTCCGTCTCGTGGCGGGCATGGCCGAGCGGCGCCAGCGTGCGGCGGACGGTCAGCCGACCTGACGGGCCGCCGTCCGCCCGGCGATGCGGCCGAGGGTGACGGCCGTCAGCAGACCGTTGCCCGAGAGATAGCCCCAGTCGGCGGGCCCGGAGACACCACGCGCCGCGCCGCCTCCGGCAAAGAGGTTTGAGAAGGCCTTTCCGTTACCGTCGAGGACGCGGGCTTCGCGGTCGACCACGAGACCGCCCTGGGTGTGAAACAGGGCCCCGGTGACGCGTACCGCAAAATAGGGCGGCACCAGCGGCGGGCTGGCGGTGAAATCGCGGCCGAACGGGTCCGCTGCCTCGCCGCGGGCATACTGTGCACATTGCGAAACTGTTCGCTCAAGCCCATGGGCGGGAAGGCCGCAGGCCTCGGCGAGCGCGGCTGGCGTATCACCGCTCCGCAAGGCGCCGGCGGCCTCGGCGTTGCGGAAGTCCTCGAAACCGCGTCCGAGATCCCGCAGGCGTTCGTCGAAGACGGCCCAGGCCACGTGGCCCGGCTGGGCGACGACGCGACGGACCTGTTCGGAATACCCGTCATGTTCGCAAGAGAAGCGTTCGCCGAGCGCATTGACCTGGATGCCGCCTTCCATCATCAGCGCCCAGGTGATGAGGATGCCATGGGGGGAGGCGACAGAACCGTGTCCCTGGAACGCACCGAGATCCGCGGTGGCGGCGCCGAGCGCCTCGCCCCATAGAAGGGCGTCGCCCCGGTTCCCGGCATGCCCGAAATAATCGGCCTCCACCATGTCCGGGATGAACCGGGCGACTAGGTCACGATTGCCGCCGAAACCGTTGCAGGCGAGTACGAGGGCGCGGCATCCGATCCGCTCGGCGGCGCCGTCGGGGCGCACGATCCCCACGCCCGATATGCTGCCGTCCGCGTCGGCGTACAACCGGTCGGCCCGCGCTTCCGTCACGAGGGAGAGGCCAGCCCGCTCACCGGCCGCGAGCAGGGCGGACATCAGGTCCGCGCCGGTCCGTGAGGGCGGCGCATGCATGCGCGCGCGGCGGTGGCCGGGATAGAGGAAGCCCTCAACGAGTGTGAGTTCCACGCCGTGTTCGTCCGTCAGCCAGTCGACGGCGGACCCCGATTCCCGGCACACGGCTTCGACCATGGCCGGGTCGGTTTCCCCGCGGGCCTTGGCGAGAATGTCGCCGGCCATGATATCGACCGAGTCCGCCACGCCTGCCGTGTTTTGCGCTTTCGTCCCGCAAGCGGGGATCATGCCCGAGGACAGGGAGGTGGAGCCGCATGGCGAGGGATCGCGTTCGAGGACCACGGCCTCGACGCCCCGTCCCGCGGCCTCGAGCGCCGCGACAAGGCCGCATGCGCCGGCGCCGACGATGACGAGCGGCGCCTCGATGTCGAAGCCGCCGGCATCCTTTTCGACGATGCTCATAATTTGGAGGTCAGGCGTTCGAGAAAACCGGCACAGGTGCACACGTCGGAAATCGTGGACAGAGATCCGACGGATGCCTTGTGTGCCGTGTCGCTGAAAGCCGCACAGCCGTCTTCGAGCAGGATGCAGTGGAAATCGCGGACATGCGCGTCCCGCAGCGTCGAGGCCACGCCGCCATTGGTGACAATGCCGGCGAAGACCAGCGTGTCGATGCCCGCGCGCCGCAGGACCCATTCCATGCGGCTCATGTAGAAGGCCGAAAAGGCGATCTTCTCGATGCTGAAATGAGCCGGCTGGAGTTCGTCGACGAGGGCCTGGCCCCAGCCCCCGGGTGCGAAGTCTCCGGTGTTGAGGAAGGGACGGAGCTTTCTCAGGTGATCGGAAATCATCGGATGTCCGTCCCGTCCGGGAACGAGCGTGAAGTGGGTGGACAGAACCGTTCCCCCGCGCTCCCTGAGAGCGGTGGCGACAGGCAGGAGCCGCTGGGGCAGCGCGGCGATGGCGTCGGCTTTCTGCCCGGCACGGCCATAGGCGCCGTCGGGGTGGAGAAAGTCGTTCTGCAGGTCGACGAGAACGAGGGCGGTGCTGGCGATGTTCAGGTGGCGGGTGTCGGTCATCGGCAGAGTCTTGCATCAACGTGCAAAGGGCTCAATTTGAAAAGCTCGGTGGCCGCCTCAAACCAACCATCCGGAACCGTTCACCCGCTGTCGGGCTTGCGCTCGATGATCAGGTTACCGAAGGCATCCACACGGCCGGAAAGTTCCGGTTCGATGAAGATCGTCGTATCGCTCTGTTCGAGCAGCGCCGGGCCCGCGATGACCGTGTCTGCGGGCAATCCGAGCCGGTCGTAGACGGGGGTGCGATGGCTGGCGCCGTCGATCCACACGTCGCGATGGCCCAGCAGACAGGTCTCGGCCGATCCTTCACTTGGCGGTGCGAGAAGGGCAAGGTCGAACCTCGGACGCCGTCCGATCACGGCGACACGCATGTTGAGGATCCGGATGTCGATCCCCGCGAGCGGGCGTCCGTAGACCTCGCGGTAGCGTTGCTCGAAGGCGGAACGGATCAGTGTGTCGTCCAGTTCGAGCCCGTCCGGATTGGCCCTCGCCGGGAGCTCCACGTCGACCGTATGGGTCTGACCCATGTAGGACATGTCGAGTTCGTAAACGCAATCGATGCGTTCGAAGTTCACGCCTGCCTGTCCCAGCAGACCTTCTCCGTCCGTCGCCAACCGGTTCATGTCATCCGCGAGCGATGCGGGGTCCACGGAGCCGAGGACGCCGTTCACGGTCTTGACGAAATCGTGGCGCATGTCCGCGATCGTGCAGCCGAGCGCACTGGTCACGCCGGGAAACCTCGGCACGAGCGCGCGGCCCAGGCCGACGTCCTTGATGAGTGCGCCGGCATGCAGGGCGCCGCCGCCGCCGAACGGCATGGCGGCGAACTCGCCGGGATTGTGGCCGCGTTCGATGGAGACGAGCCGGATGGCGCCTGCCATGCGGGCATTCGCGACCCGGATTACGGCTTCGGCCGCGGCCATCGTGTCGAGACCGAGCGGTTGTCCGACATGCGTGTCGATCGCCTTGCGCGCGGCTTCGACATCGAGACGGTCAAGGGCGCCACCGATGGGGCGTTCCGCGTTTATGCGGCCAAGCACGAGGTTGGCATCGGTCACGGTCGGTTCATCGTTGCCGAGCCCGTAGCAGACCGGCCCCGGATCGGATCCGGCCGAACGGGGGCCGATCTGGAGCAGGCCCCCGCGGTCGACCCAGGCGATGGAACCGCCGCCGGCGCCGATCGTCGTGATCTCGATCATCGGCGTGCGCACGACCATGCCGAAATCCACGGCGGTCTGTGCGGCGAGCGCGCTGCGGCCATCGGCGACGAGGGACACGTCGAAACTGGTACCGCCCATGTCGCAGGTGATCACGTTGGGAAACCCCGCGGTCGTGGCGATGTGGGCCGACGCGATGACGCCCGCGGCCGGGCCGGAGAGCGCGGTCCGGACCGGCAGGCGCCGTGCGGTCTCCACCGCCATGACGCCGCCATTGGACTGGACGATCAGAACCTGTCCACCGAAGCCGCGCTCGCGCAGTGCCGATTCGAGGCGTTCGAGATAACGGCCGACGACGGGTTGAAGATAGGCATTCAGCGTCGTCGTGGACGTGCGTTCGAACTCGCGGATCTCCGGCAGGATGGCGGATGATATCTCCACGTGGTCGTTCGGCCAGACCTCGCGCGCGGCATCCAGCGCGACCCGTTCGTTGTCCGGGTTGGCATAGGCGTTGACGAAGACGATGGCGAGGGCTTCGGCGCCCTTCTCGCGCAAGAGGCGTGCTGCCGACTTGACGGCGTCGGCATCGACCGATCGGTGGATGCTTCCGTCGGCCAGCGTGCGCTCGTCGACTTCCAGGCGCATGTCTCGCGGGACCACCGGTTCGAACATGCCCCACAGCCCCCATGTGGTCGGCCTGTCCCTGCGGCGCATTTCCAGCGTATCCCGGAACCCGGACGTGGTTATGATGCCCGTCGCTGCGCCCTTGCGTTCAAGAAGAGCGTTCGTTCCGACCGTCGTGCCGTGCACGACCGTTGCGATTTCCGCGAAGTCCTCGACACCGGATGCGATGCCCTCGACGAAGCCCACCGCCTGGTCGGGACGCGTCGACGGCACCTTGGCGATGCCGCATGTGCCGTTTTCCTCGTCGAGGAAAAAGACGTCGGTGAACGTGCCGCCGACATCGACACCGACGATGCGGCGTGCACGGCCGCTCACCGGGACTCTCCTTCGGAATGCGCGGTGACATATCCCAGGGCAAGATCGCGCGCCACGTCCTTCTGGTCGCGGTCTTCCGGCGCTCCGTAGCCGCCGCCACCGGGTGTTTCAAGGCGAACCTTCTGGCCCTTGCGGAGTCTGATGCCCACCATCTTCGACGCGAAGGGCGGCGTGTGCCATCCGTCATCCTGTTCATAGGTGAACGTCGTCATCGCGCCCGGGGCGCCACCTGCCGCTCCCGGAGGGGCGAACTTGCCGCGCTCCCCGAACAGGAACACGTCGGCGCTTTCCTCCAGCAGTTCGATCTCGTAAATGGCGCCGAGGCCGCCCCTGTGCCGGCCGGCCCCTCCGCTGTCGGGCCGGAGTGCCCACTGGGTGAAGCAGACAGGGTAGGCTGCTTCGAGAATTTCCGCCGGCGGTATGGTCGCGGTGGATATCGGGGCGTTGCCATGATTGAGGCCGTCGCCAAGCGGGTGGCCGCCATGCCCGCCGCCGAAGAAACTGAACATCACCCAGCGCCGGCCGTCCTTCCTGTGCCCGGCCAGCGAAAGGGCGTTGATGGTGCCGTAGGCGCAGCCGTTGGAGCGTTTCGGGGCGGCCTTGGCGAGGGCGCCGAACATGACGTCGATGATCCGCAGGATGGTCTCGGTATAGCCGCCCACCGGTTTCGGTGCGGAAACCGACAGCAGCGTGTCCTCCGGGATGACGATCTCGACCGGGTCGAGGACACCGGCATTGGCCGGGACATCGGTGAAGATGTGCTTCATCGCCACGTAGACGGATGCGATGGCGGTCGACCGGGATATGTTCACCGGCCCGTCGCAGGCGGGGGACGACCGGGAAAAATCGAGGACGAGGCGGTCGCCGTCGATGGTCATGTCGAGTCCGATGCGCAGGGGCGTGTCGGTGATCCCGTCATTGTCGAGGAAGTCGTCGCAGGAGAAAGTGCCGTTGGGCAGGTCGCCGATGCTGGCCCTGATCAGGCGGGCGGCGCGGGCGCGCAGCTCCGACAGGGCCGTCGTGACCTCGTCCGTACCGAACTCGTCGAGCAGGGCGTCCAGTCTGCGGACTCCGAGATCGAGCGCATTGATCTGGCCGTTGAGATCGCCATAGAGCGAACGGGGCTGGCGCGAGTTCGCCTGCAGGATGTCGACGATGTCCTGGCGGAACACACCTTTCTCGAAGAGCTTCACGGGAGGGATGAGCATGCCTTCCTGAAAGCTCTCGGTGGCGACTGGGTTGTAGTTGCCGGGCACGTTTCCACCGACGTCGTGCCAGTGCCCGACGGATGCCAGGAAACAGAAAAGCCTTCCGTCACGGTAGAAGGGACGCACCAGCTTGAAGTCGGAGAGGTGCGTTCCGCCCTCGTAGGGGTCGTTGAAGATGTAGACGTCGCCGTCGGCCATGTCGCCGTCGGCCGCCGCCTTGTCGATCACGGCCTTCACGGCAAAGGACATGGCGCCCACGAAGATCGGCAGACCCGACTTGCCCTGGATGAGCGTTTCTCCGGTGTCCGGCGCATAGAGCCCGTGCGAGGCGTCGTGCGCTTCGGCGATGATGGGGTTGAACGCGCTGCGGAACAGCGTTGCGTCCATCTCGTCGGCGATCTGTTCGAGGCGGCCTTTCAGGACGGCCAGCGTTACGGGATCAATCATCTCCATCCCCGCGTGACTGTGCGCCGCCGTCGAAGCGGGCTCCCGATTCGAGGAAGTCCGAGGTGCCGAGAAGCTCGTTGAGCTGCGTGATGTCCAGCATTCGGTCCCGGAACGGGGCGGTTCCGCCGTTCTCGCGCAGGCTGGCGAAATAGGCATCGGCCATGTGGGCCAGGGCGCGGACGAGTCCGCCGGGGAAGATGGCGATGTCGTAACCGATGTCCTGCAGTTCACCGGCCGTGTGCATGGGCGTCTTTCCGCCCTCGACCATGTTCGCGAGCAGGGGAATGCGGCCGGAGAACTGTGCGGTGATGCGGCTCATCTCCTCGTCCGTGCGCGGGGCCTCGACGAAGAGGATGTCCGCACCGGCCTCGGTATAGCGTTCCGCCCGGTCGAGGGCGGCAGCGAGACCTTCGACGGCGATGGCGTCGGTCCGGGCGACGACAAGCGTCCCGGCCGACCGGCGCGCATCCGTCGCCGCCTTGATTTTTCCGACCATTTCGGCCGTGCCCACGAGCGTCTTGCCGGACAGGTGGCCGCAGCGCTTGGGCAGGGACTGGTCCTCCAACTGGATGGCCGCCGCGCCGTACCTTTCGAAGCGGCGCACCGTGCGCTGGACATTAAGGGCGTTGCCGTACCCGGTGTCCGCGTCGACGATGACCGGGATCGACACCCTGTCGGTGATCGCGTCGAGCGTCGCGGCGACCTCGCCAATGTCCACGAGGCCGATATCCGGCATCCCGAAACGCGTGTACGCAATGCTCGCGCCGGAAAGGTAGACGGCCCCGAAACCTGCGCGTTCGGCCATGCGGCCGCCGAACGCGTCATAGATCCCCGGGGCGACGAGTATCTCTTTTGCCTCGAGAGCGGTCCTTAGGGTGTTGTCGTGCGCCACTATGCCGAAACGCTCCCTCGCGTGCGGGTTTCAAGCCACGGGACCAGCCCGCCTGCCTCGATGATATCCAGAAGGTGACCGGGGAGAGGGCGGCATGCGACGGTCTCCCCGCGATTGACGTTGACGATCAGTCCGGCCTTCGGGTCGACGGTGACGATCGCGCCTGCATGGAGCGCGGACACGTCTTCGCAGACAAGGGCTGGCCGGCCGAAATTGATGGCGTTTCGATAGAAGATGCCGCCGAAGGATTCCGCAATCACGGCCTGTATGCCGAGCGTCTTGAGAACCTGCGCGGCCTGTTCGCGGGACGACCCGATCCCGAAATTGCGTCCGGCGACGAGAATGTCACCGGGCCTCACGTTCGCGGCGAAATGCGGGTCCACGCTTTCGAGACAGTGGGTCGCCATGACGTCGAGCGGGCCTTTCATGTAGAGGCCGGGTGCGAGAACATCTGTGTCGATGTCGTCGCCGAAGCGCCAGACACGTCCCGTCATGCCGCCTTCTCCATGAGCATTGGCCGTGGATCGGCGATGCGGCCAGCGACGGCGGACGCGGCGACCGTGTAGGGCGAACCGAGATAGACCTCGGATCCGGCATGGCCCATGCGTCCCTTGAAGTTGCGGGCCGTCGACGCGATGCAGACTTCGCCTTCGGCGAGAACGCCGGCCCCGTACCCCGCGCAGGCCCCGCATCCCGTCGGCATCAGGATGGCCCCGGCGGCGGTCAGGGTCGCCAGTGTTCCGTCGGCGGCCGCTTCCGCGGTGGCGCGGGTGGAGGCCGGTGCGATGAGGAGGCGGGTGCCGGACGCGACCCGGCGGCCGCCCAGGACCCGCGCGGCCATGCGGAGATCCTCGAGCTTGGCGCCGGTGCAGGCCCCGATATAGGCCTGGTGGATCACGCGGCCTTCGAGCTCCGGAACAGGATAGGCGTTTGCCGTGCTGTGGGGGGCGGCGACATGCGGTTCGAGGGTGCCGGCATCCTGATCTTGGACGGAGAGGTATTGCGCATCCGGATCCGACGTCCATTGCGCGTAGTCGCCGGGATCGCCGCCGGCTTGCGAAATCTGCCGGGCGGTGGTCTCGTCGGCCGCGATAATGCCGGTCATGGCGCCCAGTTCGGCGGCCATGTTGCACAGCGTCAGACGTTCGGCCATGGGAAGGCGGAGAATGGTCTCGCCGGCATACTCCACCACCTGGTAGCCGGCGCCGCCCATGCCCATGCGGGCACAAGTGGCGAGCATCATGTCCTTGGCGCAGACGCCGGAGCCGAGGGATCCGGTCCAGCGGATGAGATGCGTGCCGGGCACCTCGATCCAGGTCTCGCCCGTCACGAGAACGCCGGCCATGTCCGTCGCCCCGACACCGAACATGAAACACCCCGCGGAGCCGCCGGACGGCGAGTGGCTGTCGCCGCCCACCACGAACATGCCGGGGGAGAGATGACCATATTCCTGGAGGACGACGTGGCAGATGCCCTGCATGTCGTGGAACCGGCTGACACCCTGGGACGCCACCCATTTTCTCGTCAGGTCGAGAATGCCTGCACTTTCGGCGTCGACCGCGGGCACGTAGTGGTCCGTGGCCACGACGACCTTGTCGGGGTCCCAGATGCCCGCGCCCAGTTTCTCGAGGATGGGCCCCACACGTCGCGGCCCGCCGGAATCGTGCATCATGGCGAGGTCCACCCTGCAGGTGACGATGTCGCCGGGGCGCACGGTGTCCTTGCCCGCCGCCCGCGCGATGATCTTTTCCGCCAGTGTCCGGCCCATGCCCTCTTGTCCATTTTGACGAGACCATGACTCTTACCGTCTGGCCGTCCCGATGTCAGCATCGTGTTCGCCCTCCGGAACCGCGCCCTGGCGTCCATTGGCCGGACCTGGGGAGGGGGCTTGACCACGAAGGAACCGCCGGACCATCGTTGCGGCTGCAAGCGAAGACGGTGAGGGTCCGTGACGGACACGACAGAGGAACTGTTTCGAAGGATCGATGAGCGGCGCGACGATCTCGTCTCGCTGACGCAGGATCTCGTGCGCATCCCCACGATAAATCCGCCGGGCGAACACTATACCGACTGTGCGGAGTATATCGGCCGCCGACTGGCGAGATCCGGCTTCGAGGTCCGTTACGTGCGCGGCGAGAACACGCCGGGCGACAGCGACCGCCATCCGCGGACCAACGTTGTGGCGCGGCGCGAAGGGCGCGTTCCCGGACCGTGCGTGCATTTCAACTCGCACACCGACGTTGTCGTGGCCGGCGAAGGCTGGACGACGGATCCCTGGGCCGGAGAAGTGCGCGACGGCAGGGTGTTCGGCCGGGGGACCTGCGACATGAAGGGCGGCCTGGCCTCTTCGATCGTCGCGGCGGAAGTCCTGATCGCCGTCTGCCCGGACTACCCCGGCGCGATCGAGATATCGGGTACGGTCGACGAGGAGTCCGGGGGATATGGCGGCGTCGCCTACCTCGCGCAGAACGGGTTTTTCTCGAAACCCCGGGTCGATCACGTCATTATTCCCGAACCGCTCAACAAGGATCGCATCTGCCTGGGGCACCGCGGCGCGTGGTGGGCGGAGATCGAGACCCACGGACGGATCGCGCATGGCTCGATGCCGTTCCTGGGCGACTGCGCCGTCCGGCACATGGGAGCCGTTCTGGAGGCGTTCGAGCGCGACCTCTATCCCAAGCTTGCCCGGACACAGACCCGCATGCCGGTCGTGCCCGAGGATGCGCGTCGGTCGACGCTGAACATCAATTCGATTCACGGCGGCGAAATGGAAGCGCATACGGGACTGCCGACGCCCTGTGTCCCCGATTCCTGCCGGATGACGATCGACCGGCGTTTCCTGATCGAGGAATCGCTGGAAGAGGTGCGCGGCGAGGTGACGGGTATCCTGGAGCGGCTGGCGCGGGAGAGAGCGGGTTTTTCCTATTCCCTCAAGGAGGTCAACGAGATCCTGCCGACCATGACCGAAAGGGATGCGCCCGTCCCGTCCGCGCTGTCGGACGGCATCCGGCGGGTCCTCGCAAGGGAGCCCGACTACGTGATTTCCCCCGGCAGCTACGACCAGAAGCATGTTTCGCGCATCGGCCACCTCCAGGACTGCGTCGCCTACGGGCCGGGCATCCTCGATCTGGCGCACCAGCCTGACGAATTCGTCGTGATCGAGGACATGGTGGACGCCGCAAAGGTCATGGCTATGGCGGCGCATAGCCTGTTGACGGGTTCGGTGGCGTCTGTTTGATACAGTGAACGAGGAGCGGGTCCGGACCCGGCGATACGCTCCGCTCGGCAATACAGGGAGGTCGCCATGACCCGTCGATTGATCTGCAGTCTCACCCTGGCTCTCGCGGCGTTCGTCCTGACACCGCAAACGGTCGTGGCACAGAAGGACAGGCTGACCGTCGGGATCAGGCTCGAACCTCCGCATCTCGATCCGACGGCGGGCGCTGCGGCAGCCATCGACGAGGTCGTCTACGCCAATGTCTTCGAAGGCCTGACGAAGATCGACCGGGACGGCGGCGTGAAGCCGGCGTTGGCGGAGAGCTGGACCGTTTCCGACGACGGCAAGGTCTATACTTTCAAGCTGCGCGAGGGCGTGAAGTTCCACGACGGTACGGCATTCGACGCGTCCGACGTGGTGTTTTCCATCGAACGCGCCATGGCGGATGACAGTGTCAACGCCCAGAAGGCGCTTTTCGCCCCGGTCGAGCAGGTCGAGGCGCTCGACCCGCTCACGGTGAGACTCACCCTGAAAACGCCGGCCGGCAACATACTCTTCAATCTCGGCTGGGGCGATGCGGTGATCGTCGCTCCGGAGACCGCGGCGGACAACAAGACAAATCCGGTCGGTACCGGCCCGTTCCGGTTTTCCAGATGGGTCAAGGGCGATCGCATCGAGCTTGTCCACAACGGAGACTACTGGGGGACGGCGGCCGGTCTGGCGCGTGCGACTTTCAAGATCATCGCCGACCCGGCGGCGGCCTTCTCCGCCATGATGGCTGAGGATGTGGACGGCTTTCCGATCTTTCCGGCACCGGAAAACCTGCAGCAGTTCGCCGCCGATCCGCGATTCCAGGTTCTCGAGGGCTCGACCGAAGGCGAAACCATCCTCGCCATGAACAACGGCCGGGAACCGTTCTCCGACATCCGCGTGCGGCGCGCGCTGTCCCATGCAATCGACCGCAAGGCGATCATCGACGGTGCCATGTTCGGTTACGGAACGCCCATCGGCACCCATTTCGCTCCTCACCACCCGGCCTATGTCGACCTGACCGACAAGTACCCGTTCGATCCCGAAAAGGCGAAGGCCTTGCTGACGGAGGCCGGATATCCGGACGGCTTCAGGGCGACGATCAAGCTTCCGCCGCCCAGCTATGCGCGGAGGGGCGGGGAAATCATCGCGGCCCAGCTTCGCGAGATCGGCGTTGAACTCAAGATCGTGCCGCTGGAATGGGCGCAATGGCTCAAGGAGGTCTTCAAGGAGACCAATTACGACCTGACGATCGTGTCTCACACCGAACCGCTGGATATCGGCATTTACGCGCGCGAGAACTACTACTTCGTCTACAACAACCCGGACTTCAACGCCGTCATCGAAAAGCTCAACGTGACGTCCGGTGAGACGAACCGCTACGCGCTCTTTGCCGATGCCCAGAACATACTCACTGAGGATGCGGTCAACGTCTTCCTGTTCCAGCTTGCCAAGGCAGGGGTGTGGAATGCGAAACTTCGGGGCATGTGGAAAGATTCGCCTGTGCAGGCGATCGATCTGACCGAGGTTCACTGGGCCGAATAGCCCGGTCCTGCGCGAGGAGGCGACCTTGCGACCTTCTTCCCCAACGGCGTCCGTCGGCAGATGGCGCTGCTGATCTTCTTTCTCCGCCGGCTCGTGTCGGCGGCGATCACGCTGCTCGCCGCGGCGCTGGCGGTGTTTCTCATTACGGAAGTGCTCCCGGGTGATCCGGCGGAGGTCATTCTCGGCATCAACGCGCAGGAAGACACGCTGGCCGCCCTGCGCGAACAGATGGGGCTCGACCGTGCCGCGCCCGCCCGGTTCGCCGAATGGGCGGCCGGGCTGGCGACAGGCGATTTCGGGACGAGCTACACCTATTCGGTGCCGGTCTCGGAACTTGTCGGTGAGCGGCTTTGGGTGAGCCTGCCGCTGGCACTTCTCGCGCTTGCCCTGTCGACCCTGATCGCAATTCCGGTCGGTGTGATCGCGGCGGCCCGGCACAACAGGCTTACCGATGTCGGCATCATGGGCGCGACGCAGCTGGGGATCGCCATTCCGAACTTCTGGTTCGCCCTGCTGCTCGTGATGGTGTTCTCGATCACGCTCAGACTGCTGCCGTCCGGCGGGTTCGCCGGCTGGGAAGACGGACTGTGGCCGGGCCTGCGGTCGCTGCTCATGCCGGCCGTGGCGCTCGCCCTGCCGCAGGCGTCCATCCTTGCGCGGGTGATGCGGTCCGCGCTTCTCGACGTGCTCGACGAGGACTACATGCGCACGGCGCGGGCGAAGGGACTGACCCGGCGTTCGGCCATCTGGCGCCACGGCGTGAGAAACGCGCTGATACCGGTCCTGACGATCGTCGGGCTGCAGTTCTCGTTTCTCATTGCGGGCACGATCATCATCGAGAACGTGTTCTTCCTGCCCGGCCTCGGCCGGCTGATCTTCCAGGCTGTCACCCAGCGTGACCTCATCGTCGTCCAGAGCGTCATCGTGCTGCTGGTGGCGACGGTGATCACGGTCAACCTCGTCGTCGACATGTCCTATGCGCTGGTCGACTCCCGGATCCGGGGGCGCCGCCATGTCTGACATGCCGCTTCCGGATCAGGACAGCTCCATCCGCGGGTTCTCCCGACGGGCGGTCCGGAACCGCGGTTTCGTGATCGGTGCGGCGATCTCTTCGGCGGTCGTCGTCATGGCGCTCGTCTCATTCTTCTGGACGCCCTATCCGGTGACCGAAATCGATATCCCGTCGAAGCTGCAGACGCCCGGCGCCGCTCACTGGTTCGGTACGGACCATTTCGGCCGGGACGTGCTGTCGATGATCATGGTCGGCGCGCGCAACTCGATCGCGGTGTCGCTCGTTGCCGTGGGCATCGGGATGGGGCTCGGCGTTCCGCTGGGGGCGGCCGCGGCGGCGAGAGGCGGGTTCCTCGATGAACTCATCATGCGGGGAAACGATTTCATTTTCGCTTTTCCGTCCCTCCTGATGGCGGTGCTCATCACGGCGATTTTCGGACCGAGCGCGCTCAACGCGATGATCGCGATCGGGATCTTCAACGTGCCTGTCTTTGCCCGGCTCGTGCGCGGCGGGGCGCTGGCCCTGTGGCAACGCGAGTTCGTTCTCTCCGCGCGGGCGTCGGGCAAGGGTGCGGTGCGGATCAGCGCGGAACATATCCTGCCCAACCTGACGAACATCCTCATCGTGCAGGGGTCGATCCAGTTCTCCCTCGGCATCCTCATCGAAGCGGGACTGAGCTATGTGGGGCTCGGAACGCAACCGCCGGATCCCAGCTGGGGGCGCATGCTCAACGAGGCCCAGACGATGATGAGCCTCGCCCCCCACCTTGCGCTTTTCCCGGGGCTGGCCATCGTCATCACGGTTCTTGGCCTCAACCTGCTGGGTGACGGACTTCGCGACATCTTCGACCCTCGCCTCCAGAGGCGGCGCTGAGGATGGCGCTGCTCGAAATCCGCGACCTTTCCCTCGCCATCGCAGGCACGCCCATCCTTCGGGGGCTGTCGCTCGATCTGGACGCCGGGCAGACGCTTGGTCTCGTCGGCGAATCCGGTTCGGGCAAGTCGCTCACCGCCCTGTCCGTCCTCCAGCTTCTGCCGCGCGGATCCGTCGTCGGCGGGAAGATCCTGCTCGACGGCCGCGACGTGACGGGCATGGCGGAGTCGCTGTTGTGCCGGCTGCGCGGCAATGCCATGGCCATGGTCTTCCAGGAGCCCATGACCGCGCTGAACCCTGTCCATACCGCCGGAGCGCAGGTTGCCGAAGGCATCAGGCTCCATACCGGTGCGTCGCGTGCGGTCGCCGAAGATCGGGTGAGGGCGATATTCGGTCGTGTGGGCCTGGGTGCCGATACGCGGATCTACGAGCGATACCCGCATCAGCTGTCGGGAGGACAGCGCCAGCGGGTGGTGATCGCGATGGCCGTCGCCCTCGATCCGATGCTGCTCATCGCGGACGAACCGACGTCCGCGCTCGACGTGACGGTCCAGGCCCAGATCCTCGATCTGCTTCGCGATCTCGTGTCGGAGAAGAAGACGGCGCTCCTCCTGATCTCCCATGATCTCGCGGTGGTCGCGGACATGGCCGACCGCATCGCGATCATGAAAGACGGGGAGATCGTGGAGCAGGACCGGACGCGTGAGCTGTTCCGGTCCATGTCTCATCCCTACAGCAAGGCCCTCGTCGCGGCGTCGGCCCATGTGCCTGCACGTCCCGACATGAAGGATGCCGGCGTGGCACAGGAGAACCTCGTCGACGTGCGGCATGTCGAACGCGCCTACCCGATGCCGCGGCGCTACTTGTGGCGCCCTGCGTCGCCGTTTCGTGCGGTCGACGATGTCAGTTTTGAGATCGCGCCTGGACAGAGTGTCGGCCTGGTGGGTGAGTCGGGCTGCGGCAAGTCCACCCTGGCCCGCATGATGCTCGGACTGGACCGGCCGACCGGTGGGCAGATCCTGTTTCGCGGGGAGGACATCGCTACGCTCGACCGCAAGAAAATGAACCAAGCCCGCCGTCACATGCAGGTGGTGTTCCAGGATCCTTTCGGCAGTTTCAATCCGCGGCATCGCGTCGGGCGACTCGTGGCCGAACCTCTGCACCTTCTGCGAGGCACCGTCCCTCCGGCTGAGCGTGGGGCCAGGGTGGCGGAGGTGCTGCGGGACGTGGGGCTCGATCCCTCGGACGCGGAGAAATTCCCGCACGAATTCTCCGGTGGACAGCGCCAGCGCCTGGCGGTCGCCAGGGCCCTGATCACGCGCCCCGCGCTCGTCGTCGCTGACGAGCCCGTCTCCGCGCTGGATGTCTCCGTCCGGGCCCAGATCCTCGACCTCCTTGCCGAACTCAGGAGCCAGTTCGGCCTTGCATACCTGTTCATATCCCACGATCTCAGCGTCGTGAGGGCGATCACCGACGATGTCCTCGTCATGTACCAGGGCAGGATCGTCGAACGGGGCCGAACGGGCGAAGTGTTCGATTCGCCGAACCATCCCTACACGAGGAAACTTGTCGACGCGGCCCCGGATCTCGATAGAACGCTGGCCGGATTCGGCGTTTCCGCGCAGTCTGAACCGTGACCTGCCGGCGGGAATGCCCCTGACTCCGACAAGTGACGTGAATCACGGAGGATTCACGCTCGCTTGACCACTGTGAGTCATGACGGACGCGTCAGGGGGCAAGCACAGGGCAACCGCGTTTCTATCCCGTTTTCCACGCCACTGAAGTGGGACGAGTACCTGCGACAGGGGGATGGGTGCGCGCGATGGCCCACGAGCGGGTTGGGACCAAGAGGGATCTGCATGGAGTATTACAAGGAAGTTATCTGCGAGGCGTTCAGCCAGACGCCTCGCGGCTGGAAGAAGCATGTGCCGGGGGAGCGCATGTCGGAAGATCAGTGGGTGGAAGGCGTGGAACGTCTGATCGACTGCCTGAAGGATGACTTCGACCGCGACGACCTGGGGTTTTCCGCGGGCGACCTGGGCGAATACCGGGACCGCCCCATGGGGGAACTCGCCATGTTTCTCGACAAGAACCTGCGCAACGGCACGGATAGCGACGCCGGCGTCTGAAAGCCAGGCATCTCCCCACTCCCCGTTGCGCCCCCGGAATCCGGCTTGCCGTCAAAATGCCGGATAACCCGCCCCGGGGGCGCATTTTTTTCGGTGTGACCGACAGGGCGGAGCACCGGCGCCGATTGACGATGAAACGGGCATGATCCATCTTCTGGACTCGATTGCTCCTCGAAGGATCAGGTCATGGATTATCTCGTCGGACTATTGTCCGATCCCGTCGCATGGGCGGCACTGGTGTCGCTTATCGCGATGGAGATCGTTCTCGGGATTGATAATCTGATCTTCATCGCCGTCCTGACGAACAGGCTTCCGGAAGAAAAACGCAATCGCGCCAGAACGATCGGTATCGGCGCCGCACTGGTGTTGCGTCTGGTCCTGCTCGGCATGGTGGTGTTCATCGTCAAGCTGACGACACCGATCATGGAAGTGTTTGGCCTGGCCCTGTCCTGGCGCGACCTCATCCTCATTGCGGGCGGGCTTTTTCTCGTCTGGAAAGCCACGCGCGAAATCCATCACCTGGTGGACCCGGACCCGGCGCCCACGCTTTACGACACGGGCGGCGACTATGCCGGTACCGGGCGCGTCATCTTCCAGATTCTCCTGCTCGATCTGGTGTTTTCGGTGGACAGCATCATCACCGCCGTCGGCATGACCGACCACATCCCGATCATGGTCGTTGCAGTCGTGGTGGCGGTCGGCGTGATGCTGGCGGCCGCCACGCCGCTTGCCGATTTCATACAGCGCAACCCGACCATCGTGATGCTGGCGCTGGGCTTTCTGCTTCTCATCGGGACGACGTTGATCGCCGACGGGTTCGGCGTCCATGTTCCCCGTGGCTATGTGTACACGGCCATGGCCTTCTCCGGTCTCATCGAAGGGCTCAACATGCTTTCGAGACGGGCCAAGAGGCGGACACTTGAAGCACAGTCACGCACGCCGCCCGACCCCTTCAAGGGAACGCGCGAGGAATGACGTGCCGCACCGGGTCTGCACCTTGAAAGGGAGACCCGGCGTTTTCGTCAGGACGTCGCAGCCGCCGCGTGACCGCAGCCGTGTCCGCGTGACGGAACGGGTGTCTGCTGCTGCTTGGAGGGCACGACAACCGTCTTTGCTTCTCCGGTCGTGGCCGCCGGAGCCGGGGCGGGAGAGGCAGCCGTGTTCTGTTCGCCCGCGAATGCCGCGGTGCCGGCGATCAGGCCGGCGGCGAATGAGCCAATCATGATTGTTTTCCTGAACATCATGTTCCTCCAGAGAACGTTCGAGTGGCCAAGTCCTTAAAGGACTGGCGCAAGTATAACACGGTCCCGGGCCAATCGGTTCACATTTGCGCGTTGAGGGTCGGTCGGCCGAGCTCCTCCATATTGACAACTTGATTGTCAAATGTAAAATGACAATCAAGTTGTCAATATGGAGGATATGATCATGGATACCCTCGAGTCGTTTCTGCGGGCGGAGATTGAACCTCTCCAGTACGCGGCTTTTTTCGGCGCACTGGTGTTTTTCGGGCTGTTGGAGACGGTAGTCGCCCGGCGTCGTGAAGTCGGCGTGAGGCAGCGTCGATGGTTGGCCAATTACGGTCTCACGCTGCTCAACATCATGGTGCTTGGTGCCGTGCCCGTGTCCGGACTTGTCGCCGCGGATTTCGCGAGAGACCAGGGGATCGGTTTGCTTAACCTTCTCGTGCTTTCCCCGGTTGTGGCTTTCGCGGCCGGCCTACTGTTGCGCAGCCTGGTCTCCTGGGGATTGCATCTGGCGATGCACAAGATTCCGTTGCTGTGGCGTGTCCACCGGGTTCACCACTCGGACCGGTTCATCGATATCTCGACGACGGTCCGCTTCCACCCGGCGGAATTTCTCATCAACACGCCGGTCGTGTTGGCGGCCATCATTCTGCTCGGAATTTCCCCTGTCACCCTGTTGGTTTATGAACTCTTCGATGCGGCGATGGCTGTCTTCACGCATGCGAACATTCGCATGCCCAGACCTCTGGAACGGATTTTCCGGTTTTTCCTGGTGACGCCAGAAATGCACCGGGTTCATCATTCGTCCCGTTATCCCGAGACCGACAGCAATTACGGCGCGACCTTCGCGTTCTGGGATCATCTCTTCGGAACCTACAGGGACAAGAAGGAAAGTGAACTCGCCACTATGGAAATCGGCCTTGCGGAATGCCAGGACGAGCGGCCAGATTCGTTGTGGTGGATGCTCAGGCTGCCGTTCGGGCCGCTGCGCATACCGCGGGCCGGGAGCGTAACGGCGAGGCGAGGAAAAGGCGGGACATGACGGAAAAGGAAGTGAGGCTCTACGCACTGTTCACCGAGATCAGGGCCTGTTTCAACCGGTTGCGAACACTTGCCGACGACCTTCACGCCGATATCGGCGTCAATCCGTCCATGCGCGCCGTGATGGAGGTCCTCAACGGTTCGGGGAAGATGACCGTGCCGGAGATCGCCCGGCAGCGGGGTGTTTCGCGACAGCATGTGCAAACGGTGATGAACAGCCTCGAAAGCGAGGGTTATGTCGAACCGTTCGACAACCCCGCCCACAGGCGTTCACCGCTGTTCGGCCTCACCGCGGCCGGGAAGTCCGTCTTCGAGGAGATGGCGCGGCGGGAGGTTGTTCCTCTGCAGCGGCTTGCCGCGGCCATCCCCGAGGAAACGATTGCGCGAGCGGAAACGTCTCTGAGGGACATTGGCCGGCTTCTCGAACGGGAAATCTCCGCCGATCGATCCTGACGCGCCCGCCCTGCGGTACGGGCGCTTGTCCGGAGCGTGCGGCGGACGATAATGTCGCCGGGAAATTCAGCTTGGGAAGGAAAGACGCGGATGAAGATTGCAATTGTCGGGACCGGTGCGATGGGCTCGGTTTACGCGGCCCTGATGGCGGATGCGGGCAACGAGGTCTGGGCGATCGACACGTGGCGGGAACATGTGGACGCAATCAACGCCGGCGGACTGAAGGTCGAGGGCGCCAGCGGCAACCGGGTGGTGACCTCGGTCCGTGCGACGACCGACCCTGCGGAACCAGGGCCGTGCGATCTCGTGGTCATCGCGACCAAGGCCGACGGCGTCGGCGCCGCGGCGAGCGCGGCGGCCCCGCTGCTCGGGGACGACACCCTGGTGCTGACGATCCAGAACGGCCTCGGAGCGGGGGAACGGATCGCCAGGTACATGGCGTCCGACAACGTGCTGCTCGGCGTCGCGCAGGGTTTCGGCGCATCAATGAAAGGACCGGGGCACGCCCATCACAACGGCATGGCGCTGATCCGCATCGGCGAGATGAATGGTGGACGCATGGACCGAGCGGAGAAGATCGCCGGCGTCTGGCAGGCGTCCGGCTTCAACGTGAAAGCCTATGAGGACATCAACCAGCTCGTCTGGGAGAAATTCATCTGCAACGTCACGTTTAGCGGCCCGTGCACGGTGTTCCACCGCACGATCGGGGAGGTGATGGCGGACCCGCAGTCCTGGCTCATCGCCAAGGGCTGCGGTGTCGAGGCCTACGAGGCCGGACGCGCGAAGGGCGTCAACATCACGTTCGACGATCCCGTCGACTACATCACCCAGTTCGGGACCCGGATGCCGGATGCCCGACCATCCATGCTGCTCGATCACATGGACCGCCGGCGCTCCGAGATCGACGCCATCAACGGAATGGTGCCCGTCGTGGCAGAGGAAGTCGGCACGCAGGCACCCTACAACGAAGTGGTCAGCGCAATTGTGCGATCGAGGGAAGCGGAGTTCTGACCCGCCACCGGCATTCTGGCGGCTGGTGCGAAAAAATTTGACTAAATGGAAAAATTTTGATCGTATTCTGAGACAATCAGTTTCCGGCCATGGCGGATCGTTCCGGTATGGCCCTGCAGCATAGGGGGAGGGTCCGATGACTGCACAAGGCGGAGCACCGCAGGACGGGATTGTCGCTGGCCGGCTCGACCGGGCGGCCTATGCGGAGAATTTTTCCGATCTTCACCCGCCGCTTTCGCGGCACGAAGCGGCCGTCGAGGCCGACAGATGCTATTTCTGCTACGACGCGCCGTGCATGACGGCCTGTCCGACCGGTATCGACATACCGCAATTCATTCGCCAGATCTCGAGTGGGGACATCAGGGGTTCGGCCACGACGATCCTCGAGCAGAACATACTCGGCGGCATGTGCGCCCGGGTCTGCCCCACGGAAACGCTGTGCGAACAGGTTTGCGTCCGCAACGAGGCGGAAGGCAAGCCGGTGCGCATCGGCGAACTCCAGCGCCATGCCGTCGACGCCCTGATCTCGGCCGGGGACATGCCGTTCGGGCGCGCGGCCCCCACCGGCCTTCGGGTGGCGGTCGTCGGCGCCGGGCCCGCGGGGCTCGCCTGCGCGCACCGGCTTGCCATGCATGGCCACGACGTGACGATCTTCGAGGCGCGGGAGAAGCCCGGCGGCCTGAACGAATACGGGATCGCGGCCTACAAGACGGTCGACGATTTCGCCGCGCGGGAGGCTGAATTCGTGCTCTCCATCGGCGGTATCGAGGTCAGACACGGAATGCGTCTGGGCAAGGATATCTCTCTCGACGGCTTGCGGGACGATTTCGACGCGGTGTTTCTCGGGATGGGCCTGGCCGGGGTTAACGCCCTACGCGCCGAAGGCGAGAACCTCGACGGTGTCTACGACGCGGTGGACTACATCGCGCAGCTCCGCCAGACGTCCGATCTGTCCACCCTGCCCGTCGGGCGGGACGTGGTCGTGGTCGGGGGCGGCATGACCGCCGTGGACGTCGCGGTCCAGACGAAACTTCTGGGTGCGGAAAACGTGACCATCGTCTATCGCCGCGACCAGAGCCGGATGAACGCAAGCGAATACGAGCAGGATCTCGCCCAGACGAAAGGCGTGCGCATCCGCCACAACGCAAGACCGGACGGACTCCTGTCGGACGACGGCAAGACGGTCAGCGGTATTCGCTTCGAATACACGTCGACCGACGGCGACGGGAAACTGACGGGCACGGGCGCCTTCTTCACCCTTGAGGCGGACATGGTCTTCAAGGCGATCGGGCAGAAGTTCGAAGCGTCGCCCCTGGGCAGCGAGTCGTCGGCGCCGGAGCTGGACAGGGGCCGGATCCGGGTCGACGAAAACCGCCACACCAGCGTCGACGGCATCTGGGCCGGTGGTGATTGTGTCGCCGGCGGTGAGGACCTGACGGTTGCCGCCGTCGAGGATGGCAAGGTAGCGGCGGAGTCGATCCATGCCGCGCTGAGCGCCTGATAGAGGAGGATGTGATGGCAGACCTTTCGACCGAATTTGTCGGCATCAAGTCGCCCAACCCCTTCTGGCTCGCGTCCGCGCCGCCGACGGACAAGGAATACAATGTCGTGCGCGCTTTCAGGGCAGGGTGGGGCGGCGTCGTCTGGAAGACGCTTGGCGAGGACCCGCACATCGTCAACGTGAACGGCCCCCGCTACGGTGCGATCCACTCCGGCGACCGGCGTCTGCTCGGGCTCAACAATATCGAGCTCATCACCGACCGACCGCTGGAGACCAACCTTCAGGAGATCAAGTCGGTCAAGCGCGACTGGCCGGACAGGGCAATGGTGGTGTCCCTCATGGTGCCTTGCGAGGAGGCCAACTGGGTATCCATCCTGAAGAAGGTCGAGGAAACCGAGGCGGACGGGATCGAACTCAATTTCGGCTGCCCGCACGGCATGTCCGAGCGCGGCATGGGGTCCGCGGTGGGCCAGGTGCCGGAATACATCGAGATGGTCGCGCGCTGGTGCAAGGCCAATACGCGCATGCCGGTGATCGTGAAGCTGACGCCGAACATCACCGATATCCGCTACCCGGCGCGGGCGGCGCAGGCCGGCGGCGCGGATGCGGTCTCGCTGATCAATACCGTGAGTTCCATCGTCAGCATCGATCTGGACGCCATGGCCCCGGAACCGACGATCGACGGCAAGGGATCGCACGGCGGCTATTGCGGGCCGGCGGTCAAGCCGATCGCGCTCAACATGGTCGCCGAGATCGCCCGCGATCCGGAAACGGCCAACCTGCCGATCTCCGGCATCGGCGGGATCACCAACTGGAAGGACGCAGCCGAGTTCATCGCGCTGGGTTGCGGCAATGTCCAGGTCTGCACCGCGGCCATGACCTACGGCTTCAAGGTCGTGGAGGACATGATCGAAGGGCTGTCGAACTGGATGGACGGCAAGGGATACGCGAGCATCGAGGACTTTCGCGGCCTGGCGTCGCCCAACGTCACGGACTGGCAGTATCTCAACCTCAACTACGTGGTCAAGGCGAAGATCGACCAGGATCTCTGCATCAAGTGCGGACGCTGCCACATCGCTTGCGAGGACACGTCCCACCAGGCGATCACCAACATGGTCGACGGCAAGCGCCGGTTCGAGGTGATCGACGAGGAATGCGTTGGCTGCAACCTGTGCGTCAGCGTGTGTCCGGTGGAGAACTGCATCACCATGGAGCAGATGACGTCGGGAACCGACCCCCGCACGGGCCGGCCGATCGACCCCGGATATGCCAACTGGACGACGCATCCGAACAACCCCTCGGCGGCGCAGGCGGCAGAATAGGAAAGACCCCGGGTGACGGGCTACCTTGCCGCCGGGACCCGGCGCGCGCATCTCGCCATGCTGTTGTTCGCCTTCCTGGTGAGCACGTCGTTCACGGTCGGGCACGTCATCACGGACGGCCTTGATCCGGCCGTGCTGACGCTTCTGAGGTTCTCGATGGCTGCCGTGATCATCGCGGCCCTGATGCGGGCCGGCGGCCACAAGGCCGGCAGGCCCGGTCTGCGCGACATTCGGAGCTATGTCTTCCTGGCGTTCCTGCTGGTGGTCTTTTTCGTCACCATGTTCGAATCCCTGCGCTGGACCGACTCGCTCAGTTCAGGAGCGGTCTTCACGCTCTGTCCGTTGATCACCGCAGTCATCTCGCTGTTGGTGCTCGGCCAGATCCTCAACCTCGCACAGGTGGCGGCCCTGGTCATCGCCGGGGCCGGCGCGGTCTGGGTCATGTTCGACGGCGACGTGGAGAAACTTGCCGCGTTCAGGATCGGCTGGGGCGAACTGATTTTTCTGGTCGGCGTCACCACCTATGCGGCCTATCCGGCATCGGTGCGCATGTTGCACACCGGCGTCGATCTCCTGGTGCTGACGTTCTGGACACTTGTCGCGGGCATCGTGCTTCTTGTGATCTGGACGTGGCCCACGTTGATCACGATGGATTTTCATGCCGTGCCGGTGAAGGTCTATGCCGGCATCGCCTACCTGGCGGTCTTCACGACGACCGTCACCTTCTACCTGATCCAGTACGCGAGCCTGCACCTGCCCTCAGCCAAGGTCATGGCCTATACCTATCTCATCCCGGCCTTCGTGCTGGTGCAGAACGTGATCGCCGGCGCCCCCTGGCCGGGTACGAGCGTCCTCCTCGGCGTTGCGGTGATCACCGTTGCCACCATGATCCTGCAGAAATCCGAGGACCACGAGGGAACTCCGCCCGCCGGACGGATTACAGGAGTTCGCGGGCCGCAAGCGCGATGAGCAGGATGCCCGAGGCGCCCTCGATGAAACGGGATGCCCGTTCGACCCTGTGCATGTGACTGTCCATCAGCCGCAGCAGGAGGGATCGGGAGAAACACGTCAACGCGGCCACGAGGCCGAGGGTGAGCATGACGCCGCCCGCCATGGCCAACGCCCACAGGAATCCGAGTTCGATCGTGTCGCGCCGGATTGCGGCGAACATCACGAAGAGCGTCAGGGGACAGGGGATGAGGCCGGCGACGACCCCGAACGACCGGCCTTCGCTGGCCGTGTGCGACCTTCGCCACACGGCACGTGCGACCAGCCAGAGGCCGACGGCGATGATGATGCCCCTGCTGACAAGTTCGATCGAGGGCGCACGTCCCGCTCCGATCAGGGTCTTCTGGATCAGCGGCGCGCCGAGAACCGCCAGCAACACGGCCATGCCCACATGGGTGACTGATAATGTCGATGCGATGAACAGGCTGCGTTTGAGGGTTCTGCCGGTTCCGAGCAGGTAGGACGCGAGGACCGACTTGCTGTGACCGGGCGTGAGCGCATGCAGGGCGCCGAACACCAGTCCGAGCGGCAGGATCGCCGCGGTAGCCACAAGTCCGCCATCGCCGGCGATATCCATCCGTTCGACAAGCAGTTCCCGCACCCAGAGTTCGAGACTGTACAGGCTTTCGAGCATCTCCGGTTCTCGTCAGATACCACCTCGGGGCCACGTCGGGTGGAGTTCGTCGATAACATAGGCATGTACATGGGTGCCATCGGACCTTCTGGTGTCGCGGAGATGCGGATGATCCGGCGGCAGATCCGGGTGCGCGTGCAGGATATCTTCCGTGTCATCACGCGGCCATGCCAGGGCACCGACAACGGCGCCGGCGATGGCCAAACAGGCGAGAATTGCCGCAACCGCCGTCATGCCCGCCGCACCACCAACCCAACCCGCCAGCGGATAGGCGAACAGCCAGCACGCGTGCGAGAGGGCAAACTGGGCGGCGAACAGGGCCGGCCGGTCGTCGCCGTGCGACGAACGCCTCAGGAGCCGTCCCGACGGAGTCTGCACGGCCGACCAGGACAGGCCGAGAAGGAACCATACCAGCAGCAGTCCGGGCCACAGCACCGATGGGCCAACGATGACCGTGAGAGCGGAAAACAGTGCCATCACCAGTCCGAGCCCCGTGGCGCCACCGAGCATGACGGTCCTGTCGTCCAGCCTTTGGAGAATGCGCGGCAGTGCAAGCGCCGCCGCCATCGAGCCCGCGCCGAAGACGGCCATGGCCACCGCGACCAAGCTCTCGTCACTGCCGAGGACCTGCCGCACCAGCACGACCGTGTTGACGATCACCATGGAGCCGGCGGCGGCCACCGAGACGTTGAGGGCCAGAAGCGCGCGCAGGCGGGGCGTGGCCATGTAGATTTCCGCGCCGCGCGTGAGTTTCTTGCGAAATCTCTGGCCGTCTTTGCCGGAAATCGCAGGGAGAAGCGTTGAAACGACCAGACACATGGACAGGAGAAAGCCGGCGGCCGTGCCGAGAAACAGTGCGTGGAAATCGACGAAGACCAGGAGAATGGCCGCAAGCGCAGGGCTCAGCAGGTTCTCCATGTCATATGCCAGCCGCGACAGCGACAGGGCTTTTGTATAGCTCTGCTCATCGGTCAGGATGTCCGGAATCGTCGCCTGGAACGTCGGTGTGAAGACGGCGGAAGCGGACTGCAAGATGACGATCAGCAGGTAGACCTGCCAGATTTCCGTTACGAATGGCAGCCCCACCGCGACGATTGCCCGGACGATATCGAGGCCGACCAGAAGCGACTTCCGGGAAAACCTCGATGCAAGGACGCCCGCGAAGGGGGAGGCAATCACGTAGACCAGCATCTTGAGGAACAAAGCCGTACCGAGAACGCGGCCCGCGTCGCCGGGAGAGAGATCGTAGGCAAGCAGCGCGAGGGCGACGGTCGCCAGTCCGGTTCCCACAAGGGCTATGAGCTGGGCTGCAAACAGCCGGCGATAGGTCGTATTTCCAAGCACGTCGAGCACGGCGCCGACAATAACACGCCAACACGAATCCAGCTCGTTTCCGGCGATGGAACCTGTCGCCGCTATGAGTGTTGACTGACCAGTAATTGCCAGGAGGAAATCCATGTTTGCGCGCACCAGTCCGTCTGCGGGGGCGGGTTCGGCAGAGGTCACCGGCTTCTACGAGAAGGATACGGGAAGCATCCAGTATGTCGCGAGCGATCCAGAGACCGGTAAGGCCGCGATCATCGACGCGGTGCTGGGATTCCATCCCGAACGCAGCGCGACCGATGCGTCCACGATCGAGCCGATCGTGGAACATGTTTCGCAGAAGGGTTTCGAGGTGGAGTGGATCCTCGACACCCATCCGCATGCCGACCATCTGATGGCGTCGGCCATGCTCAAGGACAAACTGGGTGCGCCGAACGCGATCGGCGAGAAGGTCCGCGAGATCGCGGAGCTCTGGACGGAATACTACAATCTACCGGGCGTCTTCGATCCGCAGCGCGACTTCGATCGCCTGTGGGAAGACGGGGACAGGTTTTCCATCGGAAATCTGCCGGTCCGGATGATGCTGTCGGCGGGGCATACGCTCGGCTCCGTCACTTACGTGATCGGCGACGACGCGGCCTTCGTGCATGACACGTTCATGCAGCCGGATGCGGGAACGTCCCGTGCGGACTTCCCCGGCGGTTCCGCGTCGACACTATATGAAACGCTGCAGGAGATTCTTTCGCTTCCCGACGATACACGGCTGTTCATCGGCCACGACTACGGGACCGATGACCGGGACGAACCGGCCTGGGAATCAACCGTGGCCGAGCAGCGCCGGGACAACATCCACGTCGGTGGAGGTGTGGACCAGGACGCCTATGTGGAAAGGCGAGAGGACAGGGACGCAACACTCGCGCTTCCCGACCGCATGCTCCACGTCCTGCAGATGAACCTGCGGGCCGGCCGTCTGCCGGAAACCGAAGACGACGGCCACAGTTATCTGAAGATCCCCCTCAACAAGTTCTAGGAGGTACACATGGAGTCCGAGAAAACCGGGTCCGGCACGCTTCACACCCTTTCGCCCCAAGAGGTGCGGGATGCCCTGGAAGGGGGCAAGGCCATTCTGGTCGACGTGCGCACACCGCAGGAATTTGCCCTCGAGCGCATCCGCGGTGCGTTGCTTTCGCCCATGCCGTCTTTCCGCCCCGAGCACCTGCCGGGCCAGTCGGACAAGCGGATCGTCCTGCATTGCGGATCAGGCGTCCGGTCGAAGGCGGTGGCGGAGCGCTGCCTGGAATCCGGATTCACCGAAATCGCCCATATGGATGGCGGCCTTGGGGCATGGAAGTCCGCCGGGCTGGCCTATATCGGGACGGACGTGAAGACGGGGGCACCCGAGGAAATGCGCAAGGAAGACTAGGCTGCGCCATCGCCACGGTTCGCCGCGACGATGCAAGCTGCCTTTCCGGGCCGATCGGGAGGAGTGTCCGGCCCGGGCCGAATTCCCGCGTGACTTCTGGCGGGATGTCGCCCAGTCTCGCCAGGTCTTCCTAGGACGGATGGACCCGGATGAGCATTCACAATTTCATGGCCGACTACAAGCGCGTGTGGGAGGCCCGGGATTCGGAGGGTTTCGCCGCCCTTTTCACCGAGGATGGCGCGTATCACAACACGCCGTTTCAGGTCCAGAAGACGCCCGAAGCCCGGGCCAAGTACTGGGACAGGATCAAGCTTCAGGAAGATATCTCCGTCACCTACGAGGTGCTGGCCGAATTCGCCGCAGGCGGTATCGCGCACTGGCATGTCGACTACCAGGTGGCGTCGGAAGAACTCTTCGCGATCTGGGCCAAATCCACAGGGACCGGGGTGCCGGACAGAAAGCCGGGCGATCCCCTGCCACGCATGCATCTCGATGGCATCCTTGCAGCCAGTTTCACGCCGGACGGCCTGGCGACGGACGTGCGTATCTGGTGGCACTCGATGCCTCAGGCGGTCTAGGGTCCGGAGAGGATTCGGCCGGTGGCCGGCCTTCAGGTTGTGATACCCGCCGTGTTTGCGTCAGCATTGCCCGGTGCCGCTCTGAGCCGGTGGACATCAACCGCCTTCGACCGCCCCTTCACGGCAAATGTGCCGGCGTCCTCGAGTTCGAAACCGTCCGAGAGTTGCGCCAAGGTTTCCCCGCTGACGAGAATGCTTGCGGGGCTGCCGTCGTCGAGCTGGCCGGCGAGCGTCTCGATGCGGCTGCACGTATTCACCGTGTCGCCGATCACCGTGTAGTTCATGCGCGCCTGCGCCCCGATATTGCCGACGACGAGAGGGCCGGTGTGAATGGCGATCTTGACCCGCAAGCCGTCCGGTTCGTTCGCGAGCGCATCGGAGATCGCCAACGCCGTCCGGCAGGCGCGCGCGGCATGGTCTTCCTGGCGTTCCGGCGCGCCCCAGAAGGCCATGACCGAGTCGCCGATATACTTGTCCAGCGTACCGCCTTCCGCTTCGATGCAGCGGTTGAGGATCTCGAAGTGCCGGTTGAGCAGTCCGGCGATCTCGGCCGCATCCTTCGTTTCCGACATGGCCGTGAACCCGATGATGTCCGTGAACATGACGGTGAGCACCTCCTCGCGGGAGACGACGGCTTCGCCCCCGGTCTCTCCGATCAGGCGCTGGACAAGCTGTTTCGGCAAATAGGTCTGGAACCATTTCAGAGCGTCCACCATGTGGTTGAACGCCTCGGCCTGGTTGTTGAGTTCCGTGATATGGGATGGCGGAAGCTTCTTCACGCCATCGAGGTCGAGCGCGCCAATGCGGGACGCCGCGCCCGCGGTAAGCCGGATGGGACGGGCGATCCTCTTCGCCAGATAAATGGCCGCGACGATCGCAAGGACCAGGAGCAGGATGCCGCCGATGATGGATCGATCGAGGCGCTCGATCTGTGTTGTCCACGCACTCGCCGGCGAGTAGGCCACGAGTGTCCAGGGTTGGTCCCCGAAACCGTCCAGGGTGCGGGACAGAGCGATGTAGTCGTTTCCATTGGCGCGGATCTCGCGCACCTCGAACGTCTTGGAGAACCGTTCCGGGAGAGGGGTCGTCTCGTGAAAACGGGCCATGACCGGATCGGCCAGCGCGGACAGCGTGTGCAAGGGTGTCTGGACATCGAGGTCGGCGGTGGTCAGCCCGATCAGGCCGGCATGGGCGAGGACCCGATCGCGGCCATAGAGGATCAGCCCGGTCGTCTGGTAGAGCCGGTTGAACTGCGAAACGAGTTGCGACAGCCGTTCCACGGAGACGCCTGCGGCCACCGCGCCGACATAGCGGCCTTCATGGAACATGGGTGCTATCACGGAAACCAGCGTCCGTCCGCCAAGCCGGTAGGGCGGATTCCAGACGAGCTTCCCGCCCTGCCTGATCCTGTCGAGATAAGCGGTCTTTTCCGGGTCCTGCGTGACGTCGCCCGATTCCACGATCGTTCGCCCGGCCGGGCTCGTCGAAACGAAAATCTGCTGACCGTCCGGGCGGATCAGGCCGATGTCGGTCACCTGCGGCACGCCGGCGAGCGCGCCGCTGAGGAGCAGCGTGGACTCCTGTCGCAGCGCCGGGTCGAGGTTTCCCTGTTCGGCCTCCCTGGTCAGGTGCTCGACGATGTTGCGGGCGGGCTGGAGGTGGGTCCGGACGTCGGTTTCGAGGAGCTCCATGAAGTTCCGCGCGCCGTTCACCACGAGTTCCGAAGTGTTCCGGTAGTTGGCATAGCTGGTGATGAGGAGGACCGCGCCTGTCGCCAGGGCGACGAGGCCGCCGATGGCGACGACCAGGAGGATCGAGATCGAGACGCTCGACGTCTTTTTCATGGACGGTATCCGGGGCGCGACGGGCCGGCAGCGATTGACCGGCAGACCGGGGTCACTTGGGGACGAGGCCGTCGAGAAACAAGACCTTCATGTTCTCGCGGGCCTGGGCGAAGATGGTGTCGCGGTCGACGTCCTCGCCGAGCACCGCCTCGACCTGGACCGCAAAATCCGCATAGTGCTGCGTCGTTGCCCAGATGGTGAACACGAGATGATGAGGGACGACGGGCGCGAGCCGCCCCTCGTCGATCCACCCCTGTAGAATCCGGCATTTTTCGTCGACCAGTTCTTTGAGGGATCCGCACAGGACCGGTTTGATCTGCGGTGCACCCTGGAGGATCTCCGTCGCGAACACCTTGGAGGCGTCCGGCATCCTGCGGGACATCTCCAACTTGAACTCCACGTATTTCCAGATCTCCGTCCGCGGGTCGCCGTCGGGGTCGAGTTCGGTGAGCGGCGTCAGCCAGTCCTCGAGGATGTGTTCCAGAACCGTGACGTACAGCGCGGACTTGTTGGGGAAGTAGTAGAGCAGGTTCGGTTTTGACATGCCCGCGCCGCGGGCGATCTGGTCGATGGTCGCGCCGCGAAAACCGTAGGCTGCGAACACCGCGAGGGCAGCCTCGATGATACGCTCCTCGTTCTGCTTCTGGATGCGGGTACGCTTTCGCGAATGTTCCGCCCGCGCCGTCATGGATTGTCTTTCCGGCGCGCACCGATACCGTTCAGCACGATGTCGATGACCTGTTGCGTCGCCTGATCGAACGCTTCGTCGCTCAGCGGTTCGCCACCGTTGAGCGTTTCGATCTGATGGCCGAAATCGGCATAGTGCTGCGTGGTCGCCCAGATCATGTAGAGGAGATACTCCGGATTGACGGGATCGATCCGCCCTTCGTCGACCCAGCGCTGGATGATTTCCACACGCGACCTCGTCCAGTCGCGCAGGACCGTTTCAAGATAGTCGTTGATGACCGGTGCGCGCTGCAGAATCTCGTTCGCCCAGACCTTCGATCCCAAAGGGTTGTAGCGGGATATCTCCATCTTCTTCGAGATGTACCGGGTCAACGCTTCGGCCGGGTCGTCACAATCGTCGAAGGAATCGGCGGCCTCGAGCCAGACATTGAAAATGTCGTCCACAACGCGCCGGTAGAGCGCTTCCTTCGTTGGGAAGTAGTAATGGAGGTTCGCCTTGGGCAGGCCGGCGCGTTCGGCGATAAGGCTCGTCGTCGCGCCGCGATAGCCGTATTCCGCGAAAACGCTTTCGGCAGCGCGGAGAATTGTCCGTTCGTTTTCCTGGCGAATTCCGGATTTCAGCGTGCCGGGCCTGGTTGCCGTCTTCGACGCCATCACTGGTCGTTTCGCTTGCCCAAATATTCTTGACCGTTTGGTCAATGCTGTTTTACTGTTATCTTGACCGATTGGTCAGGTCAAATCAACCGGGACAACCGGCAATCAGAAAGAAAGACCTGCCGGTGAGGGAACGGTGCAAGGAAAGGCGGACTGAGGTCCGGACGACAGCCGGGCGGCGGGCAGCGAAAGCTGCCGATAACACGTGGTCGGGCATGTACCGTGGAGGGGGAATTCCATAAAATCTCGATAATCCGGCCACCTGCCGTGCGGACGGTGCGCGCATCATGAGGGTAATGCAACATGACCGTAGCGAGTAATCTCAGGATCGATGGCGAGAGGCTGTGGGACAGCCTGATGGAAATGGCGAAGGTCGGGCCGGGCGTCGCCGGCGGCAACAATCGCCAGACCCTGACCGACGTGGACGCCGAAGGGCGCGCCCTTTTCCAGAAATGGTGCGACGAGGCCGGCCTGACGATGGGCGTCGACAAGATGGGCACCATGTTCGCCCGCCGGGAAGGCACCGACCCGGATGCGCTTCCGGTCTATGTCGGCAGCCATCTCGACACCCAGCCCACCGGCGGCAAATATGACGGCGTGCTGGGCGTTCTCGGCGGTCTGGAAATCATCCGGACCCTCAATGACATGAACATCAAGACAAAACGTCCGATCGTGGTCGTCAACTGGACCAACGAGGAAGGCACCCGTTTCGCGCCGCCCATGCTGGCGTCGGGCGTTTTCGCGGGAACGCATACGCTCGACTGGGCCTATGCGCGCGAGGATGCGGACGGCAAGACCGTGGGCGAGGAACTCAAGCGGATCGGCTGGGTCGGCGACGAGGAAGTCGGCGCGCGCAAGATGCACGCCTTCTTCGAACTTCACATCGAGCAGGGGCCGATCCTCGAGGCCGAGAACAAGGACATCGGCGTCGTGACCCACGGCCAGGGCCTGAGCTGGATGCAGATCACGCTTACCGGCAAGGAAAGCCACACCGGGTCGACCCCGATGCCGATGCGCGTCAATGCCGGTCTTGGCATGGCGAAGATCACCCAACTTGTCGACGAAATCGCCTGGAGCCACGCGCCGCTCGCGGTGGGCGCCATCGGCCACTGCGACGTCTATCCCAACTCGCGCAACATCATTCCCGGCAGATGCGTGTTCACCGTGGACTTCCGGCACCCGGAGCTCGAGATCATCCAGGACATGGAGGCCCGACTGAAGGAGGGCGCGGAGAAGATTGCCGAGGATATCGGCCTGAAGCTGGAAATGGAAAAGGTCGGCGGGTTCGACCCGGTCAAGTTCGACGACGGGTGCGTCACCGCGATCCGTGATGCGGCGGAGCGGCTCGGCTACAGCCATCGCGATATCGTCTCGGGCGCCGGGCACGATGCCTGCTGGGTCAACCGGGTGGCGCCGACCGCCATGGTGATGTGCCCCTGCGTCGACGGCCTGTCGCATAACGAGGCCGAGGAGATTTCTCCGGACTGGGCCCGCGCGGGTGCCGACGTGCTGTTCCACGCCGTCGTGGAAACCGCCGAAATCGTCGAATAGCGAATACCGAAGGGAGGATGACTCAATGAGCAAGGTGATCAAGGGCGGAACCGTCGTCACGGCCGACCGCACCTACGAAGCCGATGTCCTGATCGAGGGCGGCCGGATCGCGCAGATTGGCCCGAACCTCTCCGGCGACGAGACCCTCGACGCCACCGGGTGCTACGTGATGCCGGGCGGCATCGATCCGCACACCCATCTGGAAATGCCCTTCATGGGGACCTATTCGACCGACGATTTCGAGTCCGGCACCCGGGCCGCGCTTTCCGGCGGCACCACCATGGTGGTCGATTTCTGCCTGCCGGCGCCGGGCCAGTCCCTGCTCGAGGCGCGCCAGATGTGGGACAACAAGACGTCCAAGGCCTCCTGCGACTACTCCTTCCACATGGCGATCACCTGGTGGGGCGAACAGGTGTTCGACGAAATGGAGACCGTCGTCGGCAGCGGCATCAATACCTTCAAGCATTTCATGGCCTACAAGGGCGCGTTGATGGTCGACGACGACGAGATGTACGCGTCGTTCCAGCGTTGTGCGGCGCTCGGCGCCATGCCGCTCGTCCATGCGGAGAACGGTGACGTGGTGGCGCAGCTTCAGCAGTCCCTGATGGAGGAGGGCAACAACGGTCCGGAAGGCCATGCCTATTCCCGCCCGCCGGAAGTCGAGGGCGAGGCGACGAACCGCGCGATCATGATCGCCGACATGGCGCGCGTGCCGCTCTACGTGGTGCACGTCTCCTGCGAGCAGGCGCACGAGGCCATCCGCCGGGCACGCCAGAAGGGCATCCGGGTGTTCGGCGAACCGCTCATCCAGCACCTGACGCTCGACGAGACGGAGTATTTCAACAAGGACTGGGACCACTCGGCGCGCCGGGTGATGTCGCCGCCCTTCCGCAACAAACAGCACCAGGACTCGCTGTGGGCCGGTCTCCAGGCCGGAAGCCTGCAGGTGGTGGCGACTGACCACTGCGCCTTCACCACCGAGCAGAAGCGCTACGGCGTCGGCGACTTCACGAAGATCCCCAACGGCACGGGCGGTCTTGAGGACCGTATGCCGGTTCTGTGGACGCGCGGGGTCAACACGGGACGTCTGACCATGAACGAGTTCGTGGCGGTCACGTCGACCAACATCGCGAAGATCCTCAACGTCTATCCGCGCAAGGGCGCGATCCTCGAGGGGGCGGACGCCGACATCGTTGTCTGGGATCCCAAGCGGTCGAAGACGATTTCCGCCGACAGCCAGCAGTCCGCCATCGACTACAATGTCTTCGAAGGCATCGAGGTCGAAGGCCTGCCCCGCTTCACGCTGACCCGCGGCATGGTCGCCGTCGAGGAGAACGAGGTGAAGACGCAGCAGGGCCACGGGGAGTTCATTCCCCGCGAGGCCAATGCACCGGTGAACCGGTCGTTGTCCAAGTGGAAGGAACTGACCGCACCGCGTGCTGTCGTGCGCGATCCGGCGAACATGCCGGCCGGCGTCTGAATAAGGCCGGGCAAGAGGTGCTGCTTTCCGTACGATGCAAGGGGAGAACGGGGCGGTGACAGGGGAGACGGTAATCGCGGCCAAGGGGCTCGGTCTCACGTTCGAGACCGGGGACGGGCCTGTGCATGCCCTGTCGGACGTCGACCTGACCATCGGCAAGGGCGACTTCGTGTCCTTCATCGGCCCTTCCGGGTGCGGCAAGACCACGTTCCTGCGCGTCGTGGCGGACCTCGAGCAGCCGACAGCAGGCACGATCAGCGTCAACGGCCTCTCACCGGAAGAGGCCCGTCTCAAGCGGGCCTACGGGTACGTGTTCCAGGCCGCCGCGCTCTATCCCTGGCGGACGATCGAGGCCAACGTGTCGCTGCCGCTGGAGATCATGGGCTACTCGCGGGCCGAACAGCGCGACCGGGTGGCGCGGACCCTCGAACTCGTCAACCTGGCGGGCTTCGAGAAGAAGTTTCCCTGGCAGCTGTCCGGCGGCATGCAGCAACGGGCGTCCATCGCACGCGCGCTGGCGTTCGACGCCGACCTCCTGCTGATGGACGAGCCGTTCGGCGCGCTCGACGAGATCGTGCGCGACCACCTGAACGAGCAGCTCCTGGACCTGTGGGCGCGCACCGAGAAGACCATCGCCTTCGTCACCCATTCGATTCCCGAGGCGGTCTATCTCTCCACGCGGATCGTGGTCATGTCGCCACGCCCCGGGCGGGTCACGGACGTCATCGAAAGCACGCTGCCGAAGGAGCGGCCGCTCGACATCCGCGAATCCCCGGAATTCCTGGAGATCGCCCACCGGGTGCGCGAAGGGCTGAGGGCAGGGCACAGCTATGACGAGTAGCCCTGTTCCACTTCCCGCCTTCGCCGGCCGACCGTCGGCAGGGCCAGTCTTCCGCGGGGCCGAGGCCCTTGTTCCTGACGGTCCCGGGTCTCGCGGGCGCTCGCCCGGGAAACGCGGACGGGGAGACGGCCGCCGCGTGGTCGACGGTGTCTGGTCATCCCCGGTCATCCAGCGTGTCGGCGTGTCCCGCCTTGTTGCTGGATTGCCGGGTCGAGCCCGGCAAAGGCGGGGTGAGGGTTGGGTGGCCGGCGATGTCTTTTCCTCCGGCATGACCGGGCGATGCGTGTATGGCGACACCTTGCCTCCCGTTGTGACCGGGCGTGACCCGGTCATCCAGCGTGTCGGCGCGTCCCGCCGTGTGGCTGGATTGCCGGGTCGGGCCCGGCAAAGGCGGGGTGGGGGGTGCGTGGGCGGTGTTGTCTTTTCCTCCGGCGTGACCGTGCGTTGCGTGTATGGCGACACCTTCTATCCCGTTGTGACCGGGCGTGACCCGGTCATCCAGCGTGCCGGCGCGTCGTGCCGTATGGCTGGATTGCCGGGTCGAGCCCGGCAAAGGCGGGGTGGGGGGTGCGTGGCGGGTAATGTCTTTTCCTCCGGCGTGACCGGGCGATGCGTATATGGCGACACCTTGTTTCCCGTGGTGACCGGGCGTGACCCGGTCATCCAGCATGTCGGCGCGTCCCGCCGTGTGGCTGGATTGCCGGGTCGAGCCCGGCAAAGGCGGGGCGGGGGATGCGTGGCGGGTAATGTCTTTTCCTCCGGCGTGACCGTGCGTTGCGTGTATGGCTATACCCTCTTTCCCGTTGTGACCGGGCAATGCGTGTATGGCGACACCTTCTTTCCCGTCGTGACCGGGCGATGCGTGTATGGCGATACCTTCTTTCCCGTCGTGACCGGGCGTGACCCGGTCATCCAGAGGCAGGTAGGGCGGGGGCGGTCTGCTTGGGAAAGGCCGCCGGGATGAGCGGGGTGCTGCGCCAGAACGTGTTTCCGGTTCTCGTCGTGGTCGCCGCCATCGTGGCGATCTGGTACGCGGCCACCGTCTGGCTCAATGCGCCCTGGCAGATCGACCGCTACGAAAAGGCAGGAACGGACTGGTCCGTCTCGCAGCTGGTGAACGACACCATGGCCCAGGAGAGGCCCGTGTTGCCGGCGCCCCACCAGGTGGTCGTCGAAATCTGGAAGACGACGGTCGAGAAGAAGATCACGTCCAAGCGCAGCCTTGTCTTCCATGGCTGGATCACGCTTTCGGCGACCCTGCTCGGGTTCGTGATCGGAACGGCGCTCGGCATCCTGCTGGCGGTGGCCATCGTGCACAACCGTGCCGTCGACCAGTCGCTCATGCCGTGGGTGATCGCCAGCCAGACGATCCCGATCCTCGCGATCGCGCCGATGATCATCGTGGTGCTCAACGCCGTCGGCATCTCCGGACTCCTGCCGAAGGCGCTGATCTCGACCTATCTCAGCTTCTTCCCCGTCGTTGTCGGCATGGTGAAGGGCCTGCGGTCGCCCGAAGCGATCCAGTTCGACCTCATGCGGACCTACAACGCCACGGCGTCCCAGGTCTTCTGGAAGCTGCGCTGGCCGAGTTCGGTGCCCTATCTTTTCACGTCGATGAAAGTGGCGATCGCGATCTCGCTGGTCGGTGCGATCGTCGGGGAACTCCCGACCGGCGCGGTTGCCGGTCTCGGTGCGCGGCTTCTCGCCGGATCATATTACGGGCAGACGATCCAGATCTGGTCGGCGCTGCTGTCCGCGGCCGTCCTGGCGGCCTGCCTCGTTGCGCTCGTCGGCGTGGCCAACCGCATCGTGCTCAAACGCATGGGAATGGCGCGATGACCCGGCTGCAGACGACGCTGGCGCTCGCCTGCATGACCTGCGGACTGCTTGCCCTGGCGCTGCCGGCCGGGACACTGGGCGGGGAAGGCGTGCATGCCATGACGCTGCCGGTGCTGGCCCTGTTCGCGGTGCTTTGCGTCATCAGCGGGGTGCGCTGGGTGAGGCGGCTGCCCGTCCTTGCCGATGCCGCCCTGTGCGTGCTCGGCGCGGTGGCCGTCCTGCTGGCGCTTCGCGATTTCGAGGCCGTGCGGGCCGGTTACTGGTTTGCGGTGCTCGCCGCGTGGACGTCCGCGTGGTTGTTCGTCGAGCGTGTGGCCGCGCGGCCGCGCACGACCGGCGGGGCGGCGCGCCTTCTCCAGTTCGCCGTCCCCGTATTGTTCGGCGCCTGGATCCTGATCGCCTGGGAGGTGATCACAAGAGGACTTGGCGTGCCGACGGTTCTGCTGCCGCCACCGTCCATGATCGGCGAGCGCTTCGCCGCTTCGATCCCGATCCTGTGGACGGACTTCCAGCAGACCTTCCTCAAGGCGGTGCTCATCGGATACGTGCTCGGATGCGGGTCGGCTTTCTTGGTGGCCATCGCCATCGACCGCTCCCCCTTCCTGCAGCGCGGCCTGCTGCCCGTGGGCAATCTCGTTTCCGCCCTGCCCATCATCGGCATCGCGCCGATCATGGTCATGTGGTTCGGATTCGACTGGCCGTCGAAGGCCGCGGTCGTGATCGTCATGACCTTCTTTCCGATGCTGGTGAACACGATCGCCGGACTGGCGGCGGCGAGCGACATGGAGCGCGACCTGATGCGCACCTATGCGGCGAGCTACTGGCAGACGCTGTTCAAGCTGCGCCTTCCGGCGGCGGCGCCCTTCATCTTCAATGCACTCAAGATCAACTCGACGCTGGCTCTCATCGGTGCCATCGTCGCAGAGTTTTTCGGCACACCGATCGTTGGCATGGGCTTCCGGATTTCGACCGAAGTCGGCCGCATGAACGTCGATATGGTGTGGGCGGAGATCGCGGTCGCCGCGCTTGCGGGATCCGCGTTTTACGGAGTGGTGGCCTTTATCGAACGGGCCGTCACGTTCTGGCATCCGTCGGTCCGTTCGTGACCGTCGGTGCGCACTACAGGGAGTAGGGATATGAGAAAATCGCTGATTGCCGCACTGTCCGGGGCTATGGCCCTCCTGAGCACGCAGGCAATTGCCGCAGACAAGGTCACGCTGCAGCTCAAATGGGTTACCCAGGCGCAGTTCGCCGGTTACTACGTTGCAGCGGAAAAGGGGTTCTACGAGGAAGAGAACCTCGACGTCGAGATCAAGCCGGGCGGTCCGGACATCGCGCCGCCGCAGGTCATCGCCGGGGGCGGGGCCGACGTGATCATCGACTGGATGCCGTCCGCACTGGCCTCTCGGGA
Organism: Hyphomicrobiales bacterium; assembly: GCA_965227875.1. Taxonomy (GTDB): domain Bacteria; phylum Pseudomonadota; class Alphaproteobacteria; order Rhizobiales; family JAJFHC01. The sequence goes on along the minus strand of OZ245783.1, from coordinate 338,186 downwards.
GAAAGGCGTGCCGCTGGTCAACATCGCCCAGCCGTTCAAGACCTCCGGCATGATGCTGACCTGCCGCAAGGAAACCGGCATCACGTCGCCGGACGACTTCAAGGGCAAGACGCTTGGCGTATGGTTCTTCGGGAACGAGTACCCGTTCCTGTCCTGGATGTCGCATCTGGGCGTCCCGACCAATGGCGGCGATGACGGGGTGACCGTCCTGAAGCAGGGCTTCAACGTCGACCCCCTCCTGCAGAAGCAGGCGGACTGCATCTCCACCATGACCTACAACGAGTACTGGCAGGTCATCGACGCGGGGATCACGGAAGACGAACTGGTCGTCTTCAAGTACCAGGACCAGGGCGTGGCGACGCTTGAGGACGGTCTTTACGTGCTCGAGGAAAACCTCAAGGACGAAGCCTTCGTCGACAAGATGGTTCGGTTCGTGCGCGCCTCCATGAAGGGCTGGAAATGGGCTGAAAAGAACCCGGACGAAGCCGCGGAAATCGTGCTCGAGAACGACGCGACCGGCGCCCAGACCGAAAAGCACCAGAAGCGCATGATGGGTGAAATCGCGAAGCTTACCGCAGGCTCGAACGGCGCTCTCGATCCGGCGGATTACGAACGTACGGTGGAAACGCTGCTCAAGGGCGGCTCCGATCCGGTCATCACGAAGAAGCCGGAAGGGGCGTGGACGCACGCGGTGACCGACAAGGCGCTCTGAGCGCCGTTCCGGTCCGCAAACCGCATTACGAAAATGCCGCACGCCTCCACTGCCGGGGGCGTGCGGGCCAACCAATCATGACAAGGGGACTTCAAATGACACACAGGATTACGAGGCGGTCAGCAACCGCGCTCATCGGCGCCGGTCTCGGGACGATGGCAATGGGCGTGACGCCAGCCTTCGCCGACAAGATCAAGGTCGCCGGCATCTACACGCAGCCGATCCAGCAGAAGTGGGACGCGCGTCTTCACCAGGCGCTGGTCAAGGCCCAGGACGCAGGGGAAATCGAGTACGTGTTTTCCGAGAAGGTGGCCAACACGGACTACATCCGGGTGCTCCGCGAGTATGCCGAGAGCGGCGTCAAGCTCATCGTCGGCGAAGCGTTCGGGATCAGCCGGGAAGCCCGCAAGGTCGCCGACGAATACAAGGACGTGGCGTTTCTCATGGGCGATCCGTTCGAGCCGCACGGGTCGAACTTCGCGGTCTTCGACAACTACATCCATGAACCCTGCTACCTCATGGGCATCATCGCCGGCTCCATGACCAAGTCGAAGAAGATCGGCATGGTCGGCGGTTATCCGATCGGCGAGGTGAACCGGCTGTTCCACGCGTTCATCAACGGGGCACGCTCGGTCGATCCCGAGATCCAGTACAAGGTGACGTTCATCGGGTCCTGGTACGATCCGCCGAAAGCCAAGGAAGCGGCCTTCGCGCAGATCGAGTCCGGTGTCGACGTGCTCTATGCCGAGCGGGCCGGCGTGGTCGACGCCGCGCGCGAGAAGGGCATCGTGGCCTTCGGCAACGTCAACGACATGAACAAGGAAGAGAACGGCACGGATGTCGTCGTGACGTCGGCCCTGTGGGACATGACCAACGCCATCAATCACGCCATCAAGCTGGTCAAGGCCGGCGAGTTCAAGGCCGAGAACTACAAGGAATGGACGATGATGCAGAAGGGCGGGGCAAGCCTCGCGCCGTACTACGAGTTCGAGGACAAGATCGATCCCGAGATCAAGGCCAAGGTGAAACAGATCGAGGCCGACATCCTCGCGGGCAAGTTCACGGTGGAAATCAACGACGAGGAGCCGAAGTCCAGCTTCTGATTTCCTGGCGATAATCCCGGGCAGGGCCGGCACATGTCCGTACTCGAACTGCGCAACGTCACGAAGCGGTTTGGAACGCTCGTGGCCAATGACGGCATCTCGCTGTCATTGGCCAGGGGCGAGGTACTGGCCCTGCTCGGGGAAAACGGCGCGGGCAAGACCACGCTGATGAACATTCTCTTCGGCCACTACGTTGCCGACGAGGGTGAAATCCTCGTCGACGGAGAGGCCCTCCCGCCGGGGTCCACCGAGGCCGCGATCTCGGCCGGTGTCGGCATGGTGCATCAGCATTTCACCCTCGCCGACAATCTCACCGTGCTCGATAACATAATCCTCGGGACGGAGAGCCTGTGGTCGTGGAAGCAGGGCCGCCGGGCCGCCCGCGAGAAAATCTCCAGAATGGCGTCGGAATTCGGCCTTGCCGTGAATCCCGACGCAATGGTGGGCGATCTTTCCGTCGGCGAGCGGCAGCGGGTCGAGATTCTCAAGGCGCTCTACCGCGACGCGCGGATCCTCATCCTCGACGAACCCACAGCCGTGCTGACGCCGCAGGAGAGCGAAAGCCTTTTCGCCACGCTCAAGAGCCTCACGGAAAAAGGGCTCGCCATCATCTTCATCTCCCACAAGCTTCACGAGATCCTCGCCGTGAGCGACCGTGTCGCCGTCCTCAGGCGCGGCGCGATCGTCGGCACCGTCGAGACGGCCGATGCGGACAAGGAGAGCCTCGCGGAACTCATGGTCGGGCACAAGGTGACCCGGCCCAAGCCCGCGGACCTGGAGGCCGGCGCGCCGGTGCTGCGCCTTGACGGGGTGACGGTCGCGGGCGAGGGGAGTGTCGCCTTGCTCGACGGCGTCAGTCTCGAGGTCCGGGCCCACGAAATCGTCGGCATCGCGGGCGTCGCCGGCAACGGGCAACGGGCCCTGGCGGACCTTCTGTCCGGCCTGACGCGTCCCGATTCCGGTACATTCGAGCTGTTCGGCGAGCCGCTGAGGTCGATGTCTCCGCGTGACATGGTGCGCCGGGGCGTCGGCCGCATTCCCGAAGACCGTCATGCGTCGGGTGTCGTGGGCGAGATGCAGGTCTGGGAAAACCTCATCAGCGAAGACCTGAAATCGCCTCAAGTATCCAGCGGTGGCATCTTTATCCGCAAGAAGGACGCGATCGACCGGGCGCGCTCGCTGATCTCGGAATTCGACGTGCGGTGCGAAGGTCCCGAAGCGGAGACCAAGCTGCTGTCCGGGGGCAACATGCAGAAGCTCATTCTGGCGCGTGCCCTGTCTCCGGGGCCCAAGTTCATTCTCGCCAACCAGCCGGTGCGGGGTCTCGATGAAGGCGCCATCGCCTACGTGCAGACAAGGCTGCTGGAGGCGAGACGCGACGGTGCGGGCATCCTGCTCGTATCCGAGGATCTCGATGAACTTCTGGGTCTGTGCGACCGGATCGCCGTCATCCATCATGGCCGGCTGAGCGAGACGTTCGATGCGGGCGCACGCACCGTGGCGCAGATCGGACTGATGATGGCCGGGCAGGCGTCGGGTCCCCAAGGCGAGGCGTCGGCCCATGCAGATTGAACCGCGCGAACGCATCACGGTCTGGCGGGCCGGCCTTGCACCGGTCGGGGCGATCGCCGCCTCTCTCCTTCTGTGCTCGGTGCTCATCCTCTGGGCGGGCACCCCGGTGCTCGAGGCCTACGGTCTGCTCTTCAAGGGCGCGTTCGGTTCGCGTTTCGCGATCACCGAGACCCTGACCCGGTCCATCCCGCTCATCTTCACCGGCCTCGCCGCCGCCATCGCCTTTCGCGCGAAGTTCTACAATATCGGCGCGGAAGGGCAGCTCTACTGCGGCGCCTTGGCGGCGACCTTTTTCGGGGCCGGGCTCATCACCCTCCCGGCGCCCGTCATGATCCCGATGCTCATGATCGTGGGTGCGCTGGCGGGCGGCGCCATCCTCATCGTGCCGGTGCTGCTCAAGACCCATCTCAAGGTGGACGAGGTGGTGACGACGCTGCTTCTCAATTTCGTCATCCTGCTGCTTGTCGGCTACCTGATCGAGGGCCCCTGGAAAGACCCCATGGCGTTGGGATGGCCGCAGGCCTCGCCCATCATAGATGAGGGCGTCTTTCCCAAGCTTCTCGACCGTGGGCGTCTGCACGCCGGACTGGTGTTCGGCGTCATCGCGGCTGTGTGCGTGTGGGCGCTGCTCCGCTTCACCACCTGGGGCTACGAGATCAAGGCGGTTGGCCACAACGCGACCGCCGCACGGTTCGCCGGCATTCCCGTCAATGCCACGGTGATCCGCACGGCCATGATCAGCGGCGGTCTTGCCGGTCTCGCCGGGGTGAGCGAGGTGGCCGGCCTCAAGGGGTACCTGACACTCGATCTCTCGCCCGGGTTCGGTTACACGGGCATCGCGGTGGCCATGCTGGCTCAGCTTCATCCGCTCGCCGTGATCCCGTCGGCGCTGTTCCTCTCGGCCGTCTATGTGGGGGCGGACGCCATGAGCCGCGCCGTCAACATCCCGACCTACATCGCCGATGTGCTTGTCGGCGTTTCCGTGCTCTCCATTCTCGTCGCGGTCATGCTCACCCGCTTCCGGATCAGGTGGTCGAAATGAGCGACATCCTCGATATCCTGCTCACCGCCGGCTTCTGGGCGGCGACGATACGGATCGTCAGTCCGCTGATCTTCGGTACGCTCGGGGAGCTCATCTGTGAACGGGCCGGCGTCCTCAATCTCGGCATCGAAGGGATCATGACGGTCGGCGCCATGGCCGGCTGGATGTGGGTCTACCAGGGCGGAGACCTTGCCACCGGCGTCATGTTCGCCGCTTTCGTCGGCGCGCTCTTCGGATTGCTGCACGCCAGTTTCACGGTCTATCTCGGCCTGTCGCAGCACGTCACCGGAATTGGGATCACGCTGTTTGCCTCCTCGCTGAGCTACTACGTCTACAGGATGCTCCTGCCATCGGCGACGACGCCGCCCAAGATCGAACCCTTCAAGGCCGTCGCCATTCCCTGGCTCTCGGATATTCCGCTGGTGGGCGAAGCGCTTTTCACGCAGTCGCCGCTCACCTACCTGGCGCTTATCTGCGTGCCACTGGTGTGGTACGTGCTGTACCGCACGCCGGTCGGGCTCGCGGTCCGCATGGCGGGCGAGAACCCGGTGGCGGTCGAGGCGCAGGGGATCGATGTGCTGGCGGTGCGCACGGGCGCGGTGATGGTCGGCAGCGCTTTCATGGCGGTGGGCGGCGCGTTCATCACCATGTCCTGGTTCGACGCGTTCTATTTCGGCATGATCAACGGGCGCGGCTGGATCTGCGTCGCGCTCGTCATCTTCGCGTCCTGGAGACCGGGGAAGGCGCTGATCGGCGCGCTGCTGTTCGCGGGACTCGAGGCGATGCAGGTGCGTGCGCAGCAACTGGCGGGCGCTGTCATTCCCTACCAGTTCTTCCTCATGCTGCCCTATCTGCTTTCCATTCTCGCGATGATCGTCATGGCGCGGCGGGCGCGCTATCCGAAGGCGCTGCTCGTGCCCTTCCGGCGCGGCGAACGGGTTTAACCACGGGACGGAACCACCGGAATGCTTGACCTGCTGATCCGAAACGCCAACCTGCCGGACGGCAGAACCGGCATCGACATCGCCGTGCGCGACGACCTGATCGTGGACGTCGGGCCGTCGATCCAGGGGGATGCGCGCGAGATCGTGGACGCCGACGGCTGTCTGGTGACACCGCCATTCGTGGATCCGCATTTCCACATGGACGCCACCCTGAGCCTGGGGCTGCCGCGGATGAACCGCAGCGGAACCCTGCTCGAAGGCATCGCGCTGTGGGGTGAACTGAAACCCCTGCTCACGGTAGAGGCGATCAAGGAGCGCGCCCACCAGCTCGCCAGGTGGTCCATCGCCAAGGGCACGCTTGCCATTCGCAGCCATGTCGACATTTGCGACGATCGGCTGCTCGCCGTCGATGCCCTTCTCGAGGTGCGGGAGGAAATCGCGCCCTGGATCGACCTGCAGCTGGTGGCGTTTCCGCAGGACGGTTACTACCGTTCCCCGACTGCGGGTATCAATCTGGAGCGGGCGCTGGACAAGGGCGTCGACGTGGTCGGCGGCATCCCGCATTTCGAGCGCACGATGGCGGAAGGTGCGCAATCCGTCACCGCGCTGTGCGAGATCGCCGAGCGTCGCGGCCTGCTCGTGGACATGCATTGCGACGAAACCGACGACCCGATGTCCCGGCATATCGAGATGCTGGTCTACGAGGCCCGGCGGCTTGGCCTGCAGGGCAGGATTGCGGGTTCTCACCTTACGTCCATGCATTCGATGGACAACTACTACGTCAGCAAACTTCTGCCGCTGATGGCGGAAGCCGATGTCACCGCGATTCCCAACCCGCTGATCAACGCCACGATTCAGGGGCGTCACGACACCTATCCGAAGCGGCGCGGGCTCACCCGCATCAAGGAGATGGGAGAGTACGGCATCAATGTCGCCATGGGCCATGATTGCGTGATGGACCCGTGGTACAGCCTCGGTACCCACGACATGCTGGAGGTGGCGCACATGGCCGTGCACAGCGGCCACATGACCGGCGTCGAACAGATGGAGGCCATGTTTCGGGCGGTGACCATGAATTCCGCCCGGGTCATGCACCTGGAAGGCTACGGGCTCGAGACGGGGTGTAACGCCGACATGGTCGTTCTCCAGGCCAGAGACCCGATCGAGGCGATCCGTATCCGGCCCGCGCGCCTCTTCGTCATCCGCCGCGGCAAGATCATCAGCCGCACCGCACCCGTCGTCGCGGAAGTCGACCTCGACGGTGTGCGTGAAGAGATCACCTTCCAGCGATAGGCGAAGAGCACGTCATCTGGCTCCCAAACCCGGGACACCGATCCGGGGGCCATGCGTGGGTGTGGCGAGCGCGGGCTGGATCCCTGCGTTTGCAGGGAATTCGGGGCAGGGCGCGGGGCGTGATCCCGCAAGCGACCCGTGGTGCTCCGCTATGGGTCCGCAATGCCCATTGTCTGGCTCCGAACCCCCGGACACCGATCCGGGGCCCATGGGCGGATGCGGCAGGCGCGGGCTGGATCCCTGCGTTCGCAGGGAATTCGGGGGCAGGGCGTGAGGCGTGATCCCGCAAGCGACCCGCGGTGGTCCCCTATGGGGCCGCAACGCCCACCGTCCACCTCCGAAACCCCGGACAATGATCCGGGGCCCATGGGCGGATGCCGCGAGCGCGGGCTGGATCCTTGCTTTCGCAGGGAATTCGGGGGGCAGGGTGCGAGGCGTGATCCCGCAAGCGACCCGCGGTGCTCCCCTATGGGGCCACCACGCTCACCGTCCACCTCCGAAACCCCGGACACCGATCCGGGGCCCATGGGCGGATGCCGCAAGCGCGGGCTGGATCCCTGCGTTCGCAGGGAATTCGGGGGCAGGGCGCGAGGCGTGATCCCGCAAGCGACCCGCGGTGCTCCCCTATGGGGCCACCACGCCCACCGTCTGGCTCCGAAGCCCCGGACACCGATCCGGGGTCCATGGGCGGATGCCGCGAGCGCGCGCTGGATCCCTGCGTTCGCAGGGAATTCGGGGGGCAGGGCGCGAGGCGTGATCCCGCGAGCGACCCGCGATGCTCCCCTATGTGGCCACCACGCTCACCGTCCACCTCCGAAACCCCGGACACCGATCCGGGGTCCATGGGCGGATGCCGCGAGCGTGGGCTGGATCCCTGCATTCGCAGGGAATTCGGGGGCAGGGCGCGAGGCGTGATCCCGCAAGCGACCCGCGGTGCTCCCCTATGGGGCCGTAACGTCCACCGTCTGGCTCCGAAGCCCCGGACACCGATCCGGGGCCCATGGGCGGATGCCGTGAGGGCGGGTTGGATCCCTGCTTTCGCAGGGAATTCGGAAAGCGGCGTGCGCCGGTGGGAGGGATACGGTGGTCAGATCAGGAACGGGTAGGCGTCTTCGTGTTTCAGAAGGGCGATCTTTGTTTCGACGCCGCCCATGCCGGAGAACCCGCCTAGTCCCGTCGATGACAGCACCCTGTGACAGGGGATGATCACCGGAATGGGGTTGGAACCGCAGGCTTGGCCGACCGGCTGGGCGTAGGTGCCGAGTTCACGGGCGATTTCGCCGTAGGTCATGGTCTCGCCCAGGGGGATCGCGCTCATGATCCTGTACACGTCCTTCTGGAACGCGCCGCCCGCGGGTGCGAGCGGCAGATCGAAACGGCGCAGTCTCTTGTCGAAATAGGCGTCTATCTGGCGTGTGGCCTCGTCGAGCAGGGGCGACCGGTCCGTGCCGGTGCTGCGCCAGTGCAGGGCGGTGATGTGGCCGTCTTCCTCGACCACGCCGAGGCGGCCGATCGGCGTGTGCGTGCTTGCAACCGGCATGATGTTCTCACAATAGGTCGAGTCCGCCTTGCGGAAAAGTAGGCCGGGCTAAGGTGCCCGCGCGCGAAGTTCCAGGTCCTTGACGCTTTCCATGACTGCGAACGTGCTTGTGTTCTCCACATGCGGCAGGGCGGAAATGACCTCGCCGAGGATGCGCCGGTAGGCCGGCATGTCCGCGGTCCGGACCTTGAGGAGATAGTCGAATCCCGCCGCCATCATATGGCACTGTTCCACCTCCGGCACTTTCAGGATGGCGGAATTGAAGGCGTCGAGGGCAGCCGATCTCGTGTCGCTCAAGGTCACCTGCACGAAGGCGATGTGACCGGCCCCCAGACGTGCCTGGTCGACGAAGGCCCCGTAGCCCAGGATGTAACCGTCACGTTCCAGTCTCCGGAGGCGGGCCTGGCACGGAGTCTTCGAAAGACCGACACGGGCGGCGAGTTCGGTCACCGTGATCCGGCCGTCACGCTGCACCTGCTGCAGGATGTTGCGGTCAATCTTGTCCAGATCGTCCATAATTTGCCCATCAGATGGTAAAATAGATTTTGATTGTGCCTTTTTACAACAAATTTGGCTGTCAATTGCAAGTTTTCAGCGAAATCGACTTTCAGGAACGTGTATAATCTCGGTCAGACATTCGCGCCCAGGGAGTACGCCCGATGACCTCTGCATCCGAACCCACACCGGCAAACGATCTCCGGAGCGCCGTCCGCCGGCACTATCTCGCGGACGAGAGGCAGGTCATCCGCGAACTGATCGCGCGGGCCGGGCTTGACGCGGGAGACCGGGAGGCGATCTCGGCGCGCGCGGCGCGTCTGGTGGAAACGGTGCGCGCATCCTCCGATCCGACCATGATGGAGAGTTTTCTCGGCGAGTATGGCCTGTCCACCAAGGAAGGCGTGGCATTGATGTGCCTTGCGGAAGCCCTGTTGCGGGTGCCCGACGAGGAGACCATCGACGATCTCATCGAGGACAAGATCTCGGTCGGCAAGTGGAGCGCCCATCTGGGGCATTCCAACTCCACTCTGGTCAACGCCTCGACATGGGCGCTGATGATCACGGGCAGCATCGTCACGCCGTCGGAAGAGGAAGGTCTGGTGAGCACGCTTTGGGGGATGGTCCGCCGTCTGGGCGAACCGGTCATCCGCAAGGCCGTCGGCGAGGCCATGAAGGAACTCGGCCGCCAGTTCGTTCTCGGCCGCACCATCGAGGAGGCGGTGAAGCGCGCGAGCAACATGGAGGAGCGCGGCTACTGCTATTCCTACGACATGCTGGGCGAGGCGGCACGGACGGAGGCCGACGCGCGGCGCTACCATCTTTCCTATTCCGATGCGATCACGGCGCTCGCTCCGGCCTGCAAGAGCGAAGACATCCGCGCCAATCCCGGCATTTCCGTAAAGCTGTCCGCCCTCCATGCGCGCTACGAATACGCGCAGCGCGACCGCGTGCTGACGGAACTTGCCAGTCGTGCCCGGTCTCTCGCTCTGCTGGCCAAGTCGGCCAACATGGGTCTGAACATCGATGCGGAGGAAGCCGATCGCCTCGACCTGTCGCTCGACGTCATCGAGACGGTCCTGTCGGACCCCGCGCTCGCGGGCTGGGACGGTTTCGGCGTGGTCGTCCAGGCTTTCGGACCGCGGGCCGCACCAGTTCTCGACTGGCTCTACGATCTCGCCCGGAGGCTCGACCGGCGCATCATGGTGCGGCTGGTCAAGGGCGCCTACTGGGATACGGAAATCAAGCGCGCCCAGGTGCTCGGGCTCGACGGTTACCCGGTCTTCACGCGTAAGGCCAACACCGACGTGTCCTACATCGCCTGCGCCCGCAAGCTACTCTCGATGACGGACCGGATCTATCCGCAGTTCGCCACGCACAATGCCCATTCGGTCGCGGCGATCCTGCATCTCGGCAAGGATCGCACCGCGTTCGAGTTCCAGCGGTTGCACGGCATGGGCGAGGCGCTCCACGATTCCGTGCTCAAGGACGAGGGCACGCGGTGCCGGATCTACGCCCCCGTCGGCGCCCACCAGGACCTGCTGGCGTATCTTGTCCGTCGGCTTCTCGAAAATGGCGCCAATAGTTCATTCGTGAACCAGATCGTCGACGAGAGCATTTCGCCCGACGAGATCGCCCGCGACCCGATTTCCATCGTCGAGGGCTTCGGCGAGGCCGTGGCGAACCCCAACATTCCGCATCCCTCCCGGATCTTCGGCGACGACCGGCTCAATGCGAAAGGCTGGGATGTCACCGACCCGCTGACCGTCGGCGAAATCGACGCGGGGCGGGAGCGGTTCCGTAATCATGTCTGGTCGGCTGGACCGATGATCGACGGAGCCGTCGAAGGTGGTGCGAGCCGGGAGGTCCGCAATCCGGCGAACCCGGCCGACATGGTCGGAAGCGTCCAGGACGCGGCGCCCGCCGATGTGGAGAAGGCGATCGAAGCCGCCCGCGCAGGCGCCGAGCACTGGTCAGGCGTGCCGGCAAGCGAGCGCGGTCAGATCGTGGCCAGGATCGGTGATCTCTACGAGGAGCATGCCGAAGAGCTGTTCGCCCTCGCCGCGCGCGAAGCCGGCAAGATCATGCTCGACTGCGTGGGGGAGGTCCGCGAGGCGGTGGACTTCACCCGGTACTATGCGAACGAGGCGGTGCGCCATGAGCCGACCGGCGCCGCGCGGGGCGTCATCACCTGCATTTCGCCGTGGAACTTTCCGCTCGCGATCTTCACCGGCCAGATCGCCGCGGCGCTGGCCGCCGGGAACGCGGTCCTCGCGAAGCCGGCCGAACAGACGAGCCTGATCGCCGCGCGGGCCGTGGAACTGATGCACGAGGCCGGGGTCCCGAAGAACGTGATCCAGCTTCTCCCGGGCAGCGGTAAGGTGGTCGGTGCCGCCCTTGTCTCGTCGCCGGATATCGCGGGCGTCTGTTTCACGGGGTCGACGGCGACGGCCCAGTCGATCAACCGGGCGATGGCCGACAACATGTCGCCTGACGCACCGCTCATCGCGGAGACGGGCGGTCTCAATGCGATGATCGTCGATTCGACCGCGCTTCCGGAACAGGCCGTCCGCGACATCGTCGCCTCGGCGTTCCAGAGCGCCGGCCAGCGGTGTTCGGCCCTTCGCGTGCTCTACGTGCAGAAGGATGTCGAGGCGAAGGTGCTCGGGATGCTCTACGGCGCGATGAAGGAGCTGCGTATCGGGGATCCCTGGGCGCTCAGCACGGATATCGGGCCGGTGATCGACGAGGCTTCACGCCGCAAGATCCAGGACCACTGCGATGCCTATGCCGCGAAAGACCGTCTGCTCCTGCAGCTTCCCACATCCGGCGAAGGGCGGTTTGTCGGGCCGGCCGTTCTGAAAGTGGACGGGATCGAAGATCTCGACGAGGAGATCTTCGGCCCGGTGCTGCACGTGGCGACCTTCGAGGCCGACCAGATCGACGAGATCGTCGACCGGATCAACGCCAAGGGCTACGGACTGACATTCGGTCTTCACACCCGGGTCGACGACCGGGTCGACCAGATCGTGGATCGGATCGCGGTGGGCAACATCTACGTCAACCGGAACCAGATCGGCGCTGTCGTCGGTTCGCAACCGTTCGGGGGAGAGGGCCTGTCGGGCACGGGCCCGAAAGCCGGCGGTCCCCACTACGTCGGCCGGTTCAGGGCTTCGAGCCCTAAGGCGGCGGCCGGTTCCGCGACCGGTCCCGACGTCGCCGCCAGTGCCGTTCAGGCCGCCATCGACGCGCTCGACACGGAGTCCTGGTCCGACCAGGAGGACAGGTCGGAGCATCTGGCCGGCGTTCTGGAGCGATTGGGACGGGCCTCGCACCTCAACGGCGTCGAAGACGAACCCGTGACGGAACTTCCCGGTCCGACCGGCGAACTGAACCGGTTGTCGATCCATCCGCGGGGAACGGTGCTCTGTCTCGGTCCGGGTGCGGATGCCGTGCGTGCACAGGCGATCCAGGCACTGGCGGCGGGCAACGGTGTGATCTGCGTTCTGCAGGAAAACGACCGCACGCTGGAGGACCTCGTGCGCGAGGGTCTGCCGGTGGCCCTTCTCCGGGGAGGACTCGCCCCCGAGGTGTTGAGCGAGCTCAAAGGCTTCGACGCCGTGTGCTGCTCCGGCGACGGACAGGACGCACGCGCGATCCGAAAGGCGCTGGCCGCACGCGAAGGCATGCTCGTGCCGATGATCACCGAATGGCATCGGGGCGAACGGTATGTGCTCGAACGCCATCTCTGCGTCGATACGACGGCCGCCGGCGGCAATGCCACGCTGTTGGCTCTGAACGCGGATTGAGCCTGCGGCATCCGGCCGTGCCGGAGATGGCGGTCGTTCAGCCGAAGAGGTGAGCGAACCGGAGGACGTCTCCACGACGGATCTCGGCCAGGCCCGGCGGGATGACGAGCAGGCCGTCGGCCTGTGCAAGCGGTACGAGCGTCGCAGAACCCGCCTTCGCGAACGCGTCCACGACCGGACTGCCCCTGTCGTCTCGGCCGACGATGCGCGCGGCGAGGTACTCCTCCCGGCCCGTCCGGCGCCGCCGGTCGAACCCGGCGGTCGCCGGCACCGTTTCGAGACGTCGATACGGCATGCCGGCGATACGGTCCACGATGGGACGAACGAACAGGATCTGGTTGATGAAAGCGGCGACCGGATTGCCCGGAAGACCGACATAGACCGTCTTGCCGATCCGTCCCACCGTCACGGGCTTGCCGGGTTTGATCGCGATCCGGAGAACTTCCAGCGTACCGCCCAGTTCCGTCACGATCCGCGGCATGTGGTCCTCGTCGCCGACCGATACGCCGCCGGTGGTCACGACGATGTCGGCCGCTTGGGCGGCCTGCCGGGTGGTCTCCCTGAGTTCGGCGGGACTGTCCGGGACCAGCCCGAGGTCGAGGGCCTCGATGTGAGGCGCGTCGAACGCACCCGCGAGCATGAAGAGGTTCGATCCGTAGATCTGGCCGTGCTCGAGCCGTTCGCCGGGCATCTTCAGTTCCGAGCCGGACGAGAAGAAGGCAACCCTGACGCGCCTCGAGACCCGGACGTTTGTCAGCCCCTGCGCGGCGAACACGGCGACATGCCGGGCATCGATCATGGTGCCGGCCTCGACTAGCACGTCACCGGCCTGGCTGTCCTCGCCCCGCCGGCGGATGTTGTCGCCCGGAGGCGGCCGGAACGACGTCTCGATGTCGTCGCCCCGGCGCTCGCAGCGCTCCTGGATGATCACGGCGTCGTAATCGGGAGGAACGGGGGCACCCGTCAGGATACGCAAGGCGCCCGGGCCGCTGCCTGACGGTTCGAACGCGTCCGTATCGCCGGCCGCGCGGCGGCCGAGCACAGCTGACCGGTAGGGTGCCTGTCCCTGGAGTTCCGACGTGCGGACCGCATAACCGTCCATGGCGGCCATGTCGAACGGTGGCTGGTCCATTGCCGCGGCGACCGGTTCGGCGAGGACGCGCCCGATCGCTCCGGCGAGGGGAACCGTTTCGGTCTCTTCGGTAGGTTCGGCAAGGCCGAGTGCGCGCTGGAGCCCGTCCGCGACGCGCACAAGGCCCGGAAGTGTGCCGTCGCCGGGATCTTGCGCGTGGCCGGCCCTCGTCATGACTTTGGCCGCCCGAGACTGTCGCGCCACTTGTAGTAGCGCACCGACGGGGCCAGGAACCACGGCCGGCCGGTGTAGAAGGGCCGCGTGGGCCAGTCGAGATCGTCCAGCGCCGTCCGGCCTTCGGCGAGGCCGGCCGCCTGCTGTCCGATGCGCATGCCGAAATAGCTCGCCAGCGAAACGCCGGAGCCGCAATAGCCCATGGAATAGAAGAGGCCGTCATGGCTGCCGATATGGGGGCGCTGGTCGAACGTATAGGCGACAAAACCCATCCACGAGTGGGTGATGCGGGTGCGGGCCAGTTCGGGGAAGATGCGGACCATCTCCTCGTGAAGCAGCGGTGCGCTTGCCCGCGGGTCCGTCTCGGCGATCGAGACCCTTCCGCCGAACACGATGCGTTCGTTGGCCGGGCAGGTGCGGTAGTAGAAAACCAGCTTCCGGGTATCGCCAAGCATCCGGCGGTTGGGCACGAGGCGGGCGATCTGCTCGGGAGGCAGCTTCTCCGTTGCGATGATGTAACTGCCGATGGGGATCACCCGGCGGCGCTGCCACGGTGTCAGCGGCCCGGTATATCCGTTTGTCGCGACGATGACGTTGCGTGCCATGACACTGCCGCGCTGCGTCGTGACCCGCCAGGCCGGGCCATCCTTTTCAAGGCCGGTGACGCGGCAGTTGTCGACCAGGTCGGCCCCCGCGGCGCGGGCCAGCCCGACCAGCCCCTGGTGATAGGCGGCCGGATCGAGGCCTGCGACATTGGGGTAGACGAGGCCGCCATAATAGAAATCGGTATCGATCTCCGCGGCCTGTTCGGCGCGGGAAACCGGATGGCACTCGATCTCGATGCCTCGTGGCCGCGCCGGCTTCCGGCACATCTCCTCGAATTTCGCCGGGGTGTGCGCACCGATGAAACGACCGACGCGCTCGAAATCGCAGTCGAGGCCCTCTGTCCGGATGAAATCTGCGATCCATTCGAAAGCATTGTGGCCTTCGCGCAGCATGGCCAGTGCCTTGTCGCTGCCGTACTTCCTCGAGAGCGAGCCATGGTCGGGCTTCATGCTCGTGCTCACCTGGCCGCCATTGCGGGTGCTGCAGCCCTGGCCGAGCGCGTCGGCTTCCAGAACCAGGGTCGTGCGCCCGGCGCGCGCGGTCTGGATCGCGGCGTTGAGGCCGGTATAGCCCGAGCCGATGACGACGATGTCGACACTGGCGGGAAGGGCCGTTTCCGGCATGTCCGGGCGCGGCGTACGATCCCACCAGAACGGCTCGTCCCGGTAGTCGGATGCGAAAAGGTCTGTCATGTCAGGCGCATCGGGCCATAACGGCGTTGCCCTGTCGAGCGGTTTGTTGGCGGTGCGGCGAGGTGTCTCCGGGCGCCGCCTGGCATGCTACTCCGCCGCTTCCTCTTCCGTGTCCTGCGCCAGGAATCCGCCCGACTGGCGTGACCACAGCTCGGCATAGAGCCCGCCGGCCTGCAGCAGTTCGTCGTGGGTTCCCTGTTCGACGATCCGGCCTTCGTCCATGATCACCAGACGGTCCATGGCCGCGATCGTGGAAAGGCGGTGCGCGATGGCGATCACGGTCTTGCCTTCCATCAGGCTGTACAGGTTCTCCTGGATCGCGGCCTCGACTTCCGAGTCGAGTGCGCTGGTTGCTTCGTCGAGCACCAGAATCGGGGCGTTCTTGAGCAGCACGCGAGCAATGGCAATGCGTTGACGCTGGCCACCGGACAGCTTGACGCCGCGTTCGCCGACCTGCGCGTTAAGGCCTTTTCGCCCCGCCTGGTCCTCGAGTTCCGTGATGAAGTCCGAGGCCTGGGCCTTGCGGATGGCGGACATGACCTCCCTGGTGCCGGCACCAGGGCGGCCGTAGAGAATGTTTTCCTCGACGGTGCGGTGAAGCAGGGAGGTGTCCTGGGTGACCATGCCAATCCTTGCCCGCAGGCTTTCCTGCGTCACCTCGGAAATGTCCTGGCCGTCGACGAGGATCCTGCCATGCTCGAGGTCGTAGAAGCGCAGCAGCAGGTTGACCAGCGTCGACTTGCCCGCGCCGGACCGGCCGACGAGGCCGACCTTCTCGCCGGGTTCGATCTCCAGCGACAGGTCCTCGATGACGCGGCGGCGTTCACCGTCGCCCCCCTTGCCGTAATTGAACCGGATGTTCTGATATTCGATCCGGCCGCGCGAGATCGAGAGCGGGCGGGCGTCCTCCCGGTCGAGCACCTCCCGCTCGCGGGCAATGGTCTCGATCCCGTCCTGGACCACGCCGATGTTCTCGAACAGGTGTGCGACCTCCCAGAGGATCCAGTGCGCCATGCCCTGGAGGCGCAGCACCAACCCCATGGCGAAGGCGATGGCGCCGGTCGTGACGGAACCGATCGACCACAGCCAGATCGAGATCGCGGCGACCGAGAAAAGCAGGAAGCTGTTGAGCGTATTGAGGACCGCCGTGAGGTAGGTCGACAGGCGCATCTGGCGATAGACGGTGTCGAGGAAACCTTCCATGCCGTCGCGGGCATACTCGTCCTCGCGGGCGGCGTGGGCGAACATCTTCACCGTGCTGATATTGGTGTAGCTGTCGACGATGCGGCCGGTGACCACGGAGCGTGCGTCGGCCTGTTCCATCGAGACCCGGCGCAGGCGCGGCACGAAGTAGCGCAGGGCGAGCAGATATCCGCCGAGCCAGAACAGCAGCGGCGCGGTGAGGCGCAGGTCGCTGCTGGCGAACAGGACCAGCGCGCCGGTGAAATAGACCGCCACGTAGAGCAAAACTTCGGTGATCTTCATCACCACGTCGCGAACGCTGAGCGCGGTCTGCATGACCTTCGTCGCCACACGGCCGGCATAGTCGTTCTGGAAGAAATCCATGCTCTGGCGCAGCACGTAGCGATGCGCCTCCCAGCGGATGCGCATGGCGAAATTGCCGAGCAGTCCCTGGTGCACCACGGCCTCGTAGAAGAACTTGAGAACCGGAAGCGCGATCAGGACGAGGCCGCTCATCAGCAGCATCTTGTCGCCGTGATCCTGCCAGATCGTCTCCCGGTTCGTCGTGGACAGCCAGTCCACGAGATTTCCGACGAAGGAAAACAGCGAGACCTCGATCAGGGCGACCGCCGTGGCGAACAGCGAACTGGCCAGGATCAGCGGCCAGAAGGGCCGCGCATAGTGAATGACGAACGCAAGGAAGCCCTCCGGCGGCTGGCCGGGCGGTTCGGGCGGAAACGGGTCACAACGCGACTCGAGCCATTCGAATATGGTGTTGAAAATCCTCAAGCGGCCTCCGGCGGAATGTCCGCGACAACCCGGTCGCGGGGGCGGAGACTACCCCAAAGAGATGTCGCGGTCGACAGATGACCTGGGCGATATTCCGCACACGCGACGAGGGATCTTCGGGGTCGTCTGCGGCTGCAGGACGCCGGCCTCAGGAGGCCTTCTTGACCTTCGCGTACATCGCCCGGGGATCGAGCGGATAGGCCTCGTCCGGCAGGTCGGTGATCGACCCCACGGTCTCGCCGTCGATATGATCGAAGCCGGCACAGACCGCCGCCGTGGTGAGGCTGATCGAGTTCAGGCCGTGGATGTAGGTCTTGAGACCGTGGCTGTTCGCCACCTCCACATGTTTGTCGAGCAGCGGCAGGATATCGCTTTCCTGGAGGCGTGACTGGGATAGGTCGCACCCGACCGAGACGACGCCGATGGCCTTCAGAAGGGCAAAGCCGGTGGTTCCCAGGGGAACGCGGGCGATCCGGCTGCAATCCAGTTCCGTCAGCGTGGCCTTGAGGACCTCGCGCTCCATCGTCTTGAGTTCCAGCGGGATGTCGACGATTTCGAGCACCATGCGCTTGCGGACATCTTCCGCGACGTAGCGTGTCATGTCGCTGAACCGCTGACGCGTGTCGCGGTCCACGAGCGTGGAGAAATGCAGGGGAAAGGACAGGTTGGTTGACTGGCGGTCCACGGTCGCCATTCCCGTGATTTTTGCGAGAAATGCGTCGAGGTTCTCGAGGTCGGTCTCGGCCGGCGTCAATTGCCTGCGCCGCGCCGTCGGGTTCGAAGGAATGCAGGCGAAACTGGTGACCTTCTTGGACTTGGTGTGCCAGATCGAGCGAAACTTCAGCTGTACCGCGTCTGCGTCGGCAGGCCGGGTTGCGACAGGGGGCATGTCGTCATCCGCTGACCCGTGTGCATCCGCAGCGTGATCGCTGCCGATGTCTTGCCTTTCCTGAGGATCTCCGGGTTCCGCGGGTTCGTGCTTTTTGCCGCCCATCCCGGTCCTCTGCCGCTGCGCGATCTGCCGCATGTGCAGCGAACCGTCGAGTGCCTCCGCCGGTTCCGGTGCGTTGAGGATCTCGTTTCCGTAGACCAGCGAGACGACGCTCTCCAGCTCGAAACCGCTGTCCCCCTGATAGCTCTCGAACAGAAACTCCTCGATGTCCTGCCTGATCTGCCTGCTTCTGAATTGGGCGTCCTCGGAACCCAGGTCGGGGAACACCAGGACATAGGCGTCGGTCGCGCGGGTGTAGAAGTCGCGACCTTCGAGGTGCGATTCGATGATGGCGCACACCGCTTCGTTCACGGCCGCCTCCAGCGTGGGCCAACTGTCGCCGTAGTGGCCGCGAAGCTTGCTGAGATTGACGAAGTGAAGCCGTCCGGCGAGCGTTTCGGCTTGTCCGGCGAACAGGGTCCGCAGACGCGAGTCGAATCCGTCCCGGTTCAGCCGGGCGGGGCCGCGGAACCCGGAGAAGCACCCCGTCAGTCCGTTTCTGAACAGTCCAAGGAGCCAGTCCGCCGTGCGCACAGCAGCACGGCGCGCCGTGTGGCGGAACGCCGAGACGGCGCCTCCGAGGCGCGAAAGGCCTATGCGGTATGGACCCGTCATTGCAGGTCGTCAGGCGGGTTCGAAACAGTACATCACCGCCGCCACGAGGTCGCCGCGGTCGAAGGGCTTCTCGAACACGTACTCGGCGCCGAATTCCCGGGCGAGCGCGAGATAGTCGGTCGAACCGGTCCGTCCGCCGCCAGACATGGCGATGATCTTCAGGTCCGGGTTGATCGCCTTGAGTTCGATGATCAGTTCGATGCCTTCCTTGTCCGGCATGATGATGTCGGTGATCACGAGATCCGCGGGATCCGCCTTGTACATGCGGACGGCTTCAGTGCCGTTGCGGGCCTCGCGCACGTCGAAGCCCTTCTTGGCCAGCGTCTGCCGGACCACCGAGCGGACCATGTCTTCGTCGTCGACAACGAGTATGTTCGCCATTCTGATTTCCTTGTGCTCGTCGCGTCCGTCAGGCGGACTTCATCAGTGGTGTTTCGCCGAATTCCTCGAGAGCCACCAGCGGCAGCCGGATCTCGAAACAGGTGCCTTCGCCGACCCGGCTCTTCACGTCTACCGTGCCTTCGAGCCGCGTGATGATGGCGTGGATCATGGCAAGGCCGAGCCCGGTGCCTTCGCCGACGTTCTTGGTCGTGTAGAAGGGTTCGAAGATGCGTCCGAGCGTTTGCTCGTCCATGCCGCATCCGGAGTCGGATATGCTGATCAGGCAGTGCGGTGTCGAGGCCGGTCCGTTGGGGCCGGGGATGGTGGACATCTCGGAACCAAGTTTGACCTCGATTGTCCCGACCCCGTTTCCGATCGCATGGGCGGCATTGGCGATGACATTGAGGATGACCTGGTGCAGTTCGGTGGCGTCGGCCCACACGATCAGCTCCTCGTCGTCCAGGTGTTCGACGAGTTCGATGGTGGACGGGACCGTCTGACGCACGAACTGCAGCGCGTCGGTCACCGTTTCGCGGATATCCAGCGCGTTGGTCTCGCGCGGCTGTTCGCGGCTGAAGGCGAGGATTTTCTTCACCAGTTCCCTGGCCCGCATGCCGGCGTCGAGCACCATCTGCAGGTTCTCGCGTTCGGGACTGTTCTCGGGCAGGTCCTCGAGGACGATTTCCGTGAGCCCGATCATGGGCACCAGCATGTTGTTGAACTCGTGCGCGGTGCCGCCGGCCAGCGTGCCCAGGGATTCGAGTTTCTGCATGTGCCGAAGCTGGTGCTCGAGGCGGGCCTGTTCCTGTTCGGCGGCAAGCCGTGCGGTGATGTCGCGGACGACCAGCGAGAAACAGGGCCCTTCTTCGGAGATCCACGAAGACGCACTGATTTCGACCGGAACTTCCTCGCCGGCAGCGGTCCGGCAAACAACGTTGTGGATGTCCGTGGCGACGCCGAACCCGCTCATGTCGCTCATGCGGTCAAGCGCCTTGCGAAATTCCTGGCGGTCGATGCCGGAAAGAATATCGAGGAAGCACAGGTCGACCGTATCCTCGCGCGGGTATCCGAGGACGTTGGACGCACCCTCGTTCCAGGTGAGGATGTTCCCCGCGAGATCGATCGCGACAATGCCGTCACGGGCGGCTTCGGTAACCGACCGGAAGCGTTCCTCGGATGCGCGCAAGTCGCGCTCGCGCAGCATGAGATCGGTGATGTCGGTTCTTACACCGATCGTGAAGCCGTTCCTGGTTCTGCGGTCGCGGGTCTGCACCCACTGCCCGCTCGACAGGTGCTCGACGAAGACACCGTCCGCCTTGCGGAACTGGTCCATCCGGCGTTCGAACCAGGCCTCGTCATTGTTGTAGCTTGTCCGGTACTGGCCGCGGCGCGCGCTTTCGCGCAGGATATCGCCGATGTGCTTGCCGGGCACGAAGAGGTCGGCGGTCGCGGCGAAGATTTCGCGATTGCGCGAATTGCACAAAACGAACCTGTCGTTCTCGTCGTAGATCACGAAGCCCTCGGACATGTGCTCGATGGCCTCGCTCAGGCGTCCTTCGCTGGAAAGCCGCAGGTCGGATTCCTCGCGCGCCCGGTCTATCGCCGAGTTGAGTTCCGCGCTCAGCGTTTCCAGCATGCGCTCGGCCTCGACGCGGGCCTTGCGTTCCTGCGCCAGCTGACGCTTCAAATGGTCCGTTTCGTTCACTGCACTCTCCAGAACGCGGGCCTCGACGGCGAGGAAGCTGCCGGATGCCGCGCCAGGTGTCCGGTTTTCCAAGTGGGCTCCCGATACCGGAGCACTCCCGTGCAGGGCAGTTCTCCCGCGCATCGATCGCACGCGAGACCATACGGAAGAATCTCTAAAGAAATGTGAGTCGGGTTAGGACTTCATTCAGCATAGTGTGCTGCCGGACGAGCGGATCACCCCTGCGATACGACCTCGGCGAAGTGACACGCTACCGTTCCGTAACTATCTGATCTTGCAAGAGGAACTTCGCGACGGCATCGTTCTTCGGCCATCGGGCACCGGGGATGGAAGGTGCAACCGCTGGGTGGTGTGATGGGGTTGGGTATTTCGCCTTCTACGGGAATTCTGTCCTTCCCGCTCATTTCGAGGTCGGGGACGGCGTTGAGCAGCATGCGCGTGTAGGGATGGCGTGGATTGGAAAACAGGTCCCGCGTCGGTGCGATCTCGACAAGCCGTCCGAGATACATCACGCCGATCCGGTTCGACATGTGCCGGATGACCGACAGGTCATGGCTGATGAAGAGGTAGGTCAGGCCGAACTCGTCCTGCAGGTCGCGCATGAGGTTCAGGATCTGGGCCTGGACGGAGACATCCAGCGCCGAGGTCGGTTCGTCGCACACGATGAATTCGGGTTTGGACGCGAGCGTCCGCGCGATGCAGATGCGCTGGCGCTGGCCGCCGGAGAACTCGTGCGGATACTTGGCGCCGTCGGAGGGATCGAGACCCACCAGCCGCAGGAGTTCGTCGACGCGCTTGCGCACGGCGGCCTTGCCGTCGGCGAGCCCGAAGGCATGGATGGGCTCGGCGATGATGTCTTCCACCCGCCAGCGCGGGTCGAGGCTCGCGTAAGGGTCCTGGAAGATCATCTGGATGCGGCGGCGCAGGCTGCGCTGTTTCTGGCGGTCGGCGGCGGCGGCCGTCATCACCGTGCCGTCGATGGTGATGCGACCGGCGGTGGCGTCCAGCAGGCCGACGACCATCTTGGCCACGGTCGACTTGCCGGACCCGGATTCTCCGACAAGGCCGAAGGTCTGTCCCTTCTCGATGGAGAACGAGACCTCGTCGACGGCCGTCAGCAGTTCCTTTTCGCGGCGTTCGATGACACGGGCGAGCCATGGGCGCGAGACGTCGAACATGCGTTTCAGGTTGTCGATTTCGACGATCGTCTGCGGGGCGCTCATGTTTCCGCCCTTTCCGTATGGAGCCAGCAGGCGACCTCGTTGCTGTCCGTTGGCGTGATCTCGGGGCGTTCCGTGGTGCAGGGGCCGAATGCGTGCACGCAGCGCGGGTGAAAGGCGCATCCGCTGGGAATGGCGTTCAGCCTCGGCATGGACCCGGGTATCTGCACAAGCTGCTCCGCGTCGCCTTCGAGGGACGGGATCGACCCCATGAGGCCTTCCGTATAGGGATGCTTGGCCGCCTTGATGACATCGCGGACCGGTCCGATCTCGGCAAGGCGGCCGGCATACATCACCGCCACCCTGTCGGCGGTTTCGGCAATGACGCCCATGTCGTGGGTGATCAGCATGACCGACATTCCGCGTTCCGCGCACAGGCGCTTGAGCAGCGAGATGATCTGCGCCTGGACCGAGACGTCGAGCGCGGTGGTCGGTTCATCGGCGATGACGATTTCCGGTTCCGCGCACAGCGCCAGGGCGATGACCACGCGCTGCCGCATGCCGCCGGAAAACTCGTGCGGATAGGAGCCGAAACGGCTCGCCGCCGCCGGAATGCCCACTTCCTCGAGCAGCGCGATGGCGCGGGACTTTGCTTCCGCCTGGGAAATCGGCAGGTGCGTCAGCATGGTCTCCATGATCTGGTCGCCGATCCTGTAGAGCGGATTGAGGCTGGTGAGCGGGTCCTGGAACACCATGGAGATCTTCTTGCCGCGAACCTTGCGCATCTCCTCGTGCGCGAGATTGTCGATGCGTCGCCCGTTGAGGAGGATCTGGCCGCCGGCGACACGGCCGGGCGGCTCGATGAGGTTGATGATGGCCACCCCCGTCATCGACTTTCCGGCGCCGGACTCGCCGACGACACCGAGCACCTCTCCGCGCGCGACGTCGAAGGAGACGTCGTCGACGGCGGTCAGGGTGCCGCGGCGGGTCGGGAACTGGACCATGAGGTTTCTGACGCTGAGGACCGGCTCGCTCATGCGGGGACGCCTACCTGAGTTTGGGGTTGAGGGCGTCGCGCAGCCAGTCGCCCATGAGGTTGACGGACAGGACCAGCGCGGCGAGCGCCGCGCCCGGGAAGATCGTGATCCACCACTCGCCGGAAAACAGGAAGTCGTTGCCGATCCTGATCAAGGTGCCGAGCGAGGGTTCCGTCGGCGGGATGCCGACGCCAAGGAAGGACAGCGTCGCCTCGAGGATGATCGCCAGACCGAGATTGATCGTCGCGATGACGAGCACAGGGCTCATGACGTTGGGCAGAATGTGCCGGATCATGATCTTCAGCGGCGAGATCCCGATGAGCCGGGCGGCCTGGACATATTCCTTGTTGCGTTCCACCAGGGTCGAGGAGCGGATGGTGCGGGCGTACTGCACCCAGAAGGAGAGCGATATGGCCAGCACGAGAACCCAGAAGGCCGACTCGTCCTTGGCCTGTGGGCCGATGATCGCCGACGCGGTCCCGTCGATGAGCAGGGCGATCAGGATGGACGGGAAGGTGAGCTGGATGTCCGCGATCCGCATGATGATGGTGTCGGTCCGCCCGCCGACGTAACCCGCCACCAGACCCAGCCCGATGCCGAGCAGCCCGCCGAGAATGACGCTGGCAAACCCGACACCAAGCGAAATGCGCGACCCGTACATGATGGTCGAGAGAATGTCGCGTCCCTGGTCGTCGGTGCCCAGCAGGAAGCGAGGATCGGACTCGTCCATCCAGATGGGCGGGATCCGGCTGTCGAGCAGGTCGAGCGTCGCCGGGTCGAACGGGTTGTGCGGTGCGAGCCACGGCGTGAACAGGGTGACCACGAAAAAGATGCCGACGACGACCGTGGCGAGGATCGTGATCCTGGACTTGCGGAAGGAGTAGGCGAGGTCGCTGTCCGTCACGCGGGTGAAAAATCCCGGACCTTCCGCTACGCCTTCGGGACGCGGTGCGCTCATGTCCTGGTCGGTCATGGCGTCAGGCCTTTCTCGCATCGATGCGGATGCGCGGATCGACGACCGCATAGAGGATGTCGACCACGAGATTAATCATCACGAAGAGAAAGGCGATCATCATCAGGTAGGCGGCCATGATCGGCACGTCGACGTTCTGGACCGCCTGGATGAAGAGAATGCCGATCCCCGGCCACTGGAACACCGTCTCGGTGATGATGGCGAAGGCGATGATCGACCCGAACTGGAGGCCGGTGATCGTGATGACCGGAATGAGCGTGTTGCGGAAGGCGTGTCCGAAATTGACCGCCCGGTCAGTGAGACCGCGGGCGCGGGCGAACTTGATGTAGTCCGTGCGCAGCACTTCGCGGATTTCCGCGCGCACGAGGCGCATGATGAGGGTCAGCTGGAACAGGCCCAGCGTGATCGCGGGCATGATGAGCGCCTTGAGCCCGCTGGCGGTGAGCAGACCGGTGTTCCAGAATCCGAAGTCAATGACCTCGCCGCGCCCGAAACTGGGCAGCAGCTGCAGGTTCACCGCAAAGACGAAGATGAGGAGGATGCCGATCAGGAATGTCGGAAGCGAGACGCCGATGAGCGATACGGTGAGGAAGAAGCTGGAGATCCAGGAGTCGGGCCTGAGTCCGGAATAGACGCCCATGACGACGCCGGCGAACAGCGCGAACACGGCGGAGACGATGGCGAGTTCCAGCGTGGCCGGCAGGCGCGAGAAGATCAGGTCCGCGACCGGTTTCTTGAACTGGTAGGAGATCCCGAAATCGAGATAGATGGCATCGGAGACGAACCGGAAGAACTGGACGTAGGACGGGTCGTTCAGGCCGAGCCGTTCACGAAGCGCTTCGCGCTCCTCCGGCGTCGTTTCTATGCCGACCATCTGGTTGACCGGGTCGCCGACATAGTGAAACAGGACGAAGGCGATCAGCCCGACCACCGTCATGACGATCAGTGACTGGGCGAAACGACGGATGATGAATGTAAGCATCGGCGCGTCCGGTGTTCCCTCCTGGGCCGAAGCCCGTCAACAGCTGAACCGGATGGAACGGGCGGCCCCATGCTCCCCGGGGGCCGCCCGACCTTGTCGGTTCAGGCGAAGGACCGCCTATTTCTTCATGACGTGATGGAACATGAAGACATTGTCGGCCCTCTGGACGAGGTCGACCTTGTCGGACACGCCCCATGCCAGACCCTGCTGATGCAGCGGGATGTAGCCGACGTCGTCATGCGCAAGCCGGAAGGCCTGACGAATGAGATCGTTGCGCTTGTCGGCATCGTTCTCGCCCAGGATCTGCGTGGTCAGTTCGTCCACCTTGGCGTTGCAGTAGCCGCCGAGGTTGAACGGCGAACCCTTGCCGCTTTCGTCACGGCAGTTCATCAGGTTCGACAGAACGTTCCAGGAGTCGAGCGATCCGGGTGTCCATCCGAGAAGGTAGAAGGACGTTTCGTAACCGTTCGACTGGAGAACCTTGGCGAAGTACTTCGCCTTGGGCTGGGCCAGGAGGTCGATCTTCACCCCGATGCGCGCCAGCATGGAGACCACAGCCTGGCAGATCGCCTCGTCGTTGACGTAGCGGTCGTTCGGGCAGTCCATGGCGACCTCGAAGCCGTCGGCATAACCGGCGTCGGCGAGCAGTTTCTTCGCGGCGTCCACATCGTAGGGGTACCGTTCGAACTCGTCGCTATGGGCGAACAGGAAGGGCGAGATCATGATGGCTGACGGCGTGGCCAGACCGCGCATGATCTTGGACTTGATCGCCTCGATGTTGATCGCCTGGTAGAAGGCCTGACGTACGCGCTTGTCCTTGAAGGGGTTCTTGCCCTTCACGTTCGATGCCAGAAGCTCGTCGCGCATCTGGTCGAAGCCGAGGAAGATCGTACGCAGTTCCGGGCCGGTCAGGGCCCGCGTGCCCGCGTTGTTGTTGACGCGGTCGAGATCCTGCACGGGAACCGGATAGACCATGTCGAGATCGCCGGAAAGCAGGGCCGCGACGCGGGTGGCGTCGGAGGCGACCGTTTCCAGTTCCACATTGGTCAGGTTGTGTTCGGGCTTGCCCCACCAGTCCGAATTGGCTTTGAACTTCGTGCGCACGCCGACTTCATGGCCGGTGATCTTGAAGGGACCGGTGCCATTCGCGTTGAAGGCCGCGAAATTCTCTTCCTTGGAAGAGGCGTCCGTGACCTCGGCCGCACCGTTGGCTTCCGCCCATTCCTTGTCGAGGATGTACCAGGTGTCCCACTCGTAGTGGAGAATGGGGTTGGGGCTCGACAGGACGAAATCGACGGTATGGTCGTCGACTTTCTCGACCTTCACGTCGGCGCCGATGCGCGTCTTGAGGTCCGAACCCTTGGACCGTACGCGGTCTGCGGAAAAGACCACGTCATCGGCGGTGAAGTCGTTGCCGTTGTGGAACTTCACGCCCTTGCGGAGGTGAAAACGCCAGCGGGTCGGTTCCACGACTTCCCAGCGTTCCGCCAGGGCGGGAACGATCTTGAGTTCGGGGTCGCGGGCGGTCAGTCCCTCGTAGACGTTGCCCAGAGTGCCGAGCGTGAATGTTTCGTTGAGTGTGTAGGGATCGAGAGACTTCAGCGATCCCTGGAAGGCGTATTTCAACGTGTTCGCGGATGCCGAGGTCAGTCCGATGGCGACAACGGCAATCGTCAGGACGATTCTTGATAGCATTTTGTTACTCCCATTTTTGACGGTCCTTTTCGCCTCATTGTTGTTACCGTCGTCGACACAGTAATTGTCTCACGGAACCAAGTCCATGCAGAAACGGAAGGCATCCGGGATTGACCGGAAACCCTTGCGGGAACGGTCATGAGCGACGCGCCGGTCTACGAAATCGACGTGACGGCCTTCACTTGCGACCCCTATCCGGACCTCGCCCGGATGAGGCAGGAGGCCCCCATCGCCTACGTGCCGCAACTCGGGAGCACGCTCTTCACCCGCCGCGAGGACATCCGCACGCACGAGAAGATGATCGACGTCTTCAGTTCCCATCAGCCTGAGGGCCTGATGAACCGTCTCATGGGCCACAACCTCATGCGCAAGGACGGCGATGCCCATCAGGCGGAGCGCAAGGCGATCTTTCCGTCGGTTTCTCCGCGCACTGTGCGCACGATGTGGACCCGGATGTTCGCGGACCACGCGGACCGCCTGCTGGACGCCCTGACCCCGGCCGGCAGGGCGGATCTTGTGGCGGACTATGCCCTGCCGGTCTCCGCGGAGGCGCTGAAGTTGATCACCGGCCTCGTCAACATGGACTACCGCGACATGGACGCCTGGTCCCAGGCGATGATCGACGGGATCGCGAATTATGCCGGCGACCCGGAAGTCGAGAAGCGTTGCCACGAGGCGACCGCCGGGATCGACGCCTGTATCGACGAGCGATTGCCGGAAGTCGAAAAGGAGCCCGGAAGCGACCTGCTGAGTGTCCAGATCGCGGCCGGGCTGCCGATGGAAAGCGTTCGGGCGAACATAAAGCTGGCGATAAGCGGCGGGCAGAACGAGCCGAGGGACGCGATCGCAGGTTCGGCGTGGGCGTTGCTCGCCCATCCCGGACAACTGGCCCTCGTGCGCGAGGGAGCCGTCGGCTGGGGCCAGGTGTTCGACGAATATGTCCGCTGGATTTCACCCATCGGCATGTCGCCGCGCCGCGTCGCGCGCCAGTACCGTTCTGCCGGCGTGACATTCGAACCTGAAGACCGGGTGTTCTTCATGTTCGGTTCGGCAAACCGCGACGCGTCTCACTTCGAACGGGCCGAGAGGTTCGATATCACCCGGGAAAATGCCGGGTCGCATATCGCCTTCGGCGCGGGACCGCATTTCTGTGCCGGCGCGGCGGCATCGCGCGCGCTGGTGGCGGACGTGGCGCTGCCGCGGCTGTTCGCGCGCTTCCCCGGTCTGCGGCTGCAGCCCGGCGCCCGGCCGGAGATGACCGGCTGGGCTTTCCGGGGACTCAGGAGCCTGCCCGTGGAATGGGACTGACGGCAGGTTGTCCGGCTCAGGCCGGCATCGTCTTTTCCGCAAGCGTCGCCCAGTAGGAGCAGCCCACCGGGATCGCCTCGTCGTTGAAGTCGTATTCGGGGTGGTGCACGCCGGCGGTGTTGCCATTGCCCACGAAGATGAAGGCGCCCGGACGGGCATTGAGCATGAAGGAAAAGTCCTCTCCGCCCATCACCGGCGGCGTGGAGGGGTCCACGCCTGCCGCACCGGCCACTTCGCGGGCGATGTTCACGGCGGTGTCCGTCTGCGTCTCGTGGTTGCGGGTGACGGGGTACATGCGCTCGTAGTTGACCGTGGCCTTGGCCCCCAGCGCACTCGCAAGCGGGATGACGACCTCCTCGATCCGACGCTCCACGAGATCGCGAATTTCGGACTTGAGCGTCCTCACGGTGCCGCCGAGCATCGCGCGGGACGGGATGACGTTGAAGGCGTCGCCCGCGTGCATCATGGTCAGGGATACGACGGATGATTCCAGCGGATCCACGTTGCGCGCGGTGATCGTCTGCAGTGCCTGGATCACGTGACTCGCCACGACGAGCGGATCGACGCATTCATGAGGCCGGGCGGCGTGGCCGCCCTTGCCTTCGATCTCGATGCGGATCTCGTCCGCCGACGCCATGAGCGGACCGGGCCGGATCGCGAACTGGCCGACGGGCAGTCCGGGCATGTTGTGCATGCCGTAGACCTCCTGGATGCCGAACCGGTCCATCATGCCGTCGTCCACCATGGCCTTGCCGCCGGCACCGCCTTCCTCTGCGGGCTGGAAGATGACAACCGCCGTACCGTCGAACCGGCGCGTTTCGGCAAGGTACTTCGCCGCGCCGAGCAGCATCGCGGTATGCCCGTCATGGCCGCAGGCATGCATCACGCCCGGGGTCTTGGAGGCGTAGTCGCGGCCGGTCTCCTCGAGGATGGGAAGGGCATCCATGTCGGCGCGCATGCCGACCACTTTTCCGGAGTCGGTTTTGGCGCCGCGGATCACGCCCACGACGCCGGTCTTGCCGATGCCGGTCACAACCTCGTCGACGCCGAACTCGCGCAGCCTGTCGGCCACCAGCCCGGCCGTACGGTGGACGTCGTACTGGAGCTCGGGGTTCTCGTGAATGTCCCGTCGCCAGGCCGTGATTTCATCCTGCAGGTCGGCAAATCTATTGATGATGGGCATCGGCGTCTGTTCCTTCTCTGACGGTAGGGGGAGGCTGGAGAGCCTATAGAAACCGCGTGTCCACCGAAATCACAAGAGGAAAAATCTCCGGTCGCCGGCCGGCGGGATTCACGCGGGGCCGCGGTTCGATTCGCGATTGAATCACGCAAGATTCACATCCGGGCTGTTGATCTCCTCGGCGTTGCGGCAACGCAGATGCCGCCTACCGGAGATCACGAAATGGCGCATGGAGCCGACGCGATGCGCGCTGTCGGAGCGGGCGGAAGCGTGCGAAACACCCGCAGTGCATCGTCGCGCAACGAGTACTACGCGCTCTTTCCCAGCCTGCCCGCCTGGGCCGGTGTAGGCGGCGGCGAGGAGGATGCGAGGGCCGCCCTCGATGCCCTCCGTCTCGCGATGGCGGAGGTCAAGGATGTGTCGGCGGCGGACGACAATCCCGACATCGATGCCGGCTACACGTATTTCGGCCAGTTCGTGATCCACGACATCACCTATTCAAGTCGCGAGAAAGCCGCGGGCTGGGCCGGAAACGAAATCGTCGCGATCAACGTCCACTCGCCGGTTCCCGACCTGGGCAGTCTTTATGGCGACGGTCCGGACGTCTCGGCAAATCTCTACCAGCGGTCGGACGACCCGCGGGACGACGTCCGGTACCTGCTCAAGGTGGGGCGGACGCGGCGCGCCCTGATGCGTGAGAACGGCCACCTGCCGCACCGGTGTCCGCTGGATCTGCCGCGCGTGAGCGAAGATGATGGCCTCGATATCCGGCAGGAGCCAGAAAACGGCACCCGGCCGATCTGCGCGGATCCGCTCATCGCGGACCGCCGCAACGACGACCATGCGATCATCTCGCAGTTCCATTTGCTCTTCGCGCGCTACCACAACGCCCTGGCGCGCGACGCGAAGGGGAGAGGTGCGACCAACGAGGAAGCGTTCGTCGCCGCGAGGGGACGCTGTACGCGGGACTATCGGCATGTCCTGGTGAACGACTACCTGCGGCGCCTGCTCGACGAGGATGTCTTCGCCGCCCTGTTCGAACGCAGCGACACAGCGCTCGGCGCCGAACTCCGGGATGTCTGCTCAAGTCCCGGAATTCCGCTCGAATTCATGGCCGCGGCCGGCCGCATGGGCCATGCGATGGTGCGTGGCGTCTACGACATGAACGATTACCTGCCGCGGGAATTGAGCACCATGCGGCAGGTACTGGCGTTTTCCAGCGTGGGCGATGCGAAGCAGATGCCGATGCCGGCCGACTGGGTGCTGGACTGGAGGCGTTTCTTCGACATCGATACGGCCGTCGCGCCGCAGAAGAGCCGTCGCATCGGGCCTTTCATCGCGAGCGATCTCGTCAACCGTATTCCCGCCTACAAGCGTGATGCGCTCGGTTTCCTCGATCTGTGGCGATGCGCCGAACACTACCTCCCGTCCGGGCAGAGAATAGCGAAGGCCCTCGCGCGGCGGCTCGGCACGCTGATTGAGATCGACGTCATCGAAGGCGAGGCCATGCGTGCCGGGGCCATCCTCCATCACGACCAGCATCTGGCGGCGGACGCGATCGACGACGTGCTCGACCGTTTCCCGGCGCTGATGTGGGACACGCCGCTCTACTACTACGTCCTGCAGGAAGGCGCGGTTATCCGCGAGGGGCGGCGGCTCGGCCCGGTGGGCTCGGTGCTATTCGCGAGCGCTTTCGGATCTCTCTTCGCCGGCGGCCCCGGGCGTGGGCCCGGGACGGAGGAGGGGCGTTCGATCCGGGAAATCATCGAGATCGCCATGGGCGAAAATATCCAGAGCTGAACCAACGGTGCGAACTGGACGCGCCACCACACAAGGAGGCTACAGATGTCAGTCAAATACCCCCGTGTCATGAACAAGATCGCGTTCGGCCGCTACATGATCGAAGCGGCGACAAACGACGAGAAGCGCCAGCGTCTGCTGGCCGACCCCGACGGGGAACTCGCACAGTTCGTGGAGGTCCCGGAGGGCCACAAGTTCGTCATCCACGAGGATACGCCGCTCGAAGGCGCGACCATGGAAACGCACCTCATGCTGCCGGCCAAGGGTCGGGTGCAGGAGTCCCTGCACAAGATGGAAGACAACGGGTATTCGTTTCCCGAGGAGTACGACCCGAACAGCCCGAGCGGGATCCGCACCGAGGACGATCCGCTGCGCGCCTACAGCTTCAGGGTCGGCGATTACATGCTGAGCCGCTGCGTTTGACCTCAGGCAGGCTGCCGCGCGAACTCTTGCCCGTTTTCCGGTTCGTCATATCCGGGAGACGGGCCGAGCGCGCAAGCGCCGGTCAGTTCAGTTCGGGTGCGGGAATTCCCGCTTCCCGGATGCCGGTCCGCAGGCTGTCCAGCGCCGAGCTGTCCCTGATCGGGAAGCACTGCATGAACCAGGCGGCAATGTTCTCGTCGCTGGGATTGTCCGTGCCGCACCAGTTTGCCCTCACGTCGGCAAGAAAACGCCTGGCGACCTTCTCGGCTTCCCGCTTGCGGCCAAGTTGCGCGAGCGCCGCGGCATGCCATGCGGACAGGTCGTACATCGCCGTCCCGGCGCTTTCGGCGGCTGCGGCGGCCTGTTCGAAATCGCCGCACAGGTACCGGATGCTCGTCTGATAGCCCCAATGCGACTTGGTCGGCCTCAGATCGAGGGCGAGGGCCTGGTCGGCAAGCCTGCGGCCTTCCTCGTAGTGGCCGCAGAAGGTCAGCCCCATGGCCGCGGACACGATCGTCCAGGGATCGTTCTCGTTGAGTTCGTAGGCCAGCATGTGATTGCGCGCGGCCCTGTCGAACATTCCGTTCAGGGCGTAGGACCAGGCGAGGCTGAGCTGGGTGCGCGAGTCGAGCGGATCGACCCGCACCGCCGTCTTGGCAAGTTCGAGCGCCTTCTTCTCGCGCTCGATGGAGCGGAAGAGACCCGGGAACACGAAGTGGTCCGAGTTCTCGATCTGCACCAGACTGCTGTAGGCCGCGCCGAACTCGGGGTTCTCGGCGATGATCGTCTGGAACACGCTGCGGGCGTGTTCCCTGACCTCCGGCCGCCACTCGAGGGTGAGCGACTGGCCATAGAGCCAGCGGTCGTAGACCGCCATCGAGACGTCCGGCGCCTCGACCACGCGCGAAAGCCTCTCGACGGAAAGGTGAACGTTCAACGCGACCGCGATGCGGCGAATGATGTACTGGTGAGCGGAATAGGGGCTTTGCCCGACGAGGGAATGGCGGTCGCTCCAGATCACCACGTTCGTCGCGAGTTCCTTGAGGTTCAGCGTGACGTAGAGGTCCTCGCCGAAGGAACGGAACTGGGCGTCGATCGCGTACTTGTCGTCGGATGAACCGTTGCGCGCCGCACTGAAGGTCTGTTCCTCGTCGTCGATGATCGACCATTCGCGGAACCGCACCAGGCTCGCGATCAGGTCGTGCCGGAAACCCCAGCACAGATATTGTTGCTCGTCCGGGATATGGCGCCCGTCGAACGAACCGACCACGAGCGTCAGCTTTGTCTCCTGAACGGCCAGCGGCGGAGTGTAGCCGTGCGGGCTCGCAGCGCCGGCCACGCGCACCTGGGCCTGCGTCTGCACCTTGACGGCGTGCGGCCTTGCGACATACTCGCCCGACTTGATCTGGACGATCAGGTCCTGGGTCTGGGATGAAGGCTCCATGCCGTATTCGTCGTCGAGGTGGTCCCACAGGCGGCCGTAGACCTTGAGGGCTCCCGACACGTCTCCCTGGTCGGCATAAGCGCGGATGAGGCTGCGGCACGCGACCTCGTGCGTCGGGTCGAGATTGATGAGAGCCTGCGCCACACGCGCCGTTTCGGCGGGAACATCGGCATTTCCTGTTTCGGAGAGGCAGTCTTCCAGAGACCTCACGATGCGTTCCTGCAGGTTCTGACGTTGCACGACGAGCCACACCCTGAATTCCGCATCGAGATCGTCGAAGCCCGCGAGAAGCGCCTCGGTCAGGCGTTTCTCGCGGAGGAGCAGTCCATGCGCGTTTCGGCGTTCGGCATGTCCCAGCACATCCCACACGTCCGCGTTGACCTTGCGCACGTCCAGTGTGATGTCGTTGCGGCGGGTGTCGAGCGCTGAAATCCCGGCCTGATCGAACGTCGTCCGCAATTGCTTCAGGCACTGCCGCAGGGAGGCCCTCGCATTGGCTTCGGTCCGGTCGCTCCAGAAGAGCCCGGCGAGCCTCTCGCGGCCTTCCGTCGGGTGCTGGTTGAGGGTGAGATAAGCAAGGATCCCGCAGGCCTTGCGATTGGACACGGCGATGGATCGGCCACCGGCATCCCGCAGCGCGAAGCCTCCGAAGACATTCACATAGAGCTCAGGCGATTCGACGACCCTGCACGGCGAATCCATTGTCATGTTCTCCGGACGAGACCGTTCCGGACCGGTTCGTCTATCGAGAGTCCGATTTTTGTTACAAGAATGTTTATAGGATTATCGGGAAACTTAGACAAGGAACGGGATCTTCGTCCACATATCCGGTGGGTGACCGTTTTCGACAAGAATTCGTGACAGCCGTTTGCTGGTCCATTCCGGGCATGGCGCCTGGAAGCCGGGAATAAATACGCGAACACATGGAATATCCAAATATCCCCGGGTCAGGTTGACAGAATATATCGAGTATCCCGCCTTCGATATGCAGTCCACGCAGTGGGAAATCCGGCTTTTCCCGCCTGCACCAACATGGCTGGAGGCCGCACGGGAGGCCGTGAAGGCCGGATAGTCGGACCGGTTCAGCGTTTCCGTCGCGTTGCGGGTGTGCGGCGATGCCTGTGAATTGCCTTGTCGATCGGCTTGCGAGGCCCCTTGCAGTGACAGCATGCGGGCTAGTTCCATTTGGCATAACTCAAGGAGCGCCTTGCGCGTGGCCGTCTCGAGGTCGGTGGCGGCGCTGAACCCGGCGGCGATGCCGAAACCGTCTGCATTGCACGACAGCGCAGCGACAACCGGGATGCCGATGTCTGTTGTGATGTCGAGGAACCACAATCGCCGTGTGTCCGCGTCACGGCCCCGGATGGCGTGGACCCAGGACGCGAAGGGGGAACCGGCCCCGAGAGCCGCCGGCAGGTTCGCCGCCGGAGCGCATCCGTACCACCACAGGGCGGCCGCGTCGCGTTCGATGACTTCCAGGAGAGCGTCAAGCAGGGCAGCTTCTCCGGTCGGGCCGCAACCGACCCCGTTGCTGAGAGCCGGGCGGTGCGAACGGTCCTGTGGCCCGGCGTCGCGGAAGCACAGGTGAAACGGGATCGCGACGGGGTCGCCCCCTGAAAGCGGCTCCGCCAGGCACCATTCGATGGCGTCGGGATAACGTGGCCGGTGGCCGAGACCGTCGTACAACCACGTCAACGTGTCTGTCCCGGGGAGGTGAGCCTCTGCCGCGGCAAGGGGCAGTGCACGGGCCCGGTCGTTTTCGTGCATCAGGAACGAGAGGTAACCGGCTGTTTCTCCCATGCAGCTTTCGAACGCTTCGCTGTAGGTCTCACCGCGTCCGCCGGTGCCGATGGTGGCGGGGCTGCAACCTTCCAGCCCGAAAGACGCATGTGAGAGTTCCGCGCCGCAAAAATGCGCGCCAGCGGCGTGCGGCATGGGCAAGGTGAAAACGCGATCCATGCGGCCCGCGAGTTCCAGGAGCGCCCGCCGGTTCCTGACCGTCTCATGGTCGGGCGGGGGACCTCCGGCACCCGAATATCCCAGCGCGGTCATCAGGCGATCGGCCGCCGTTCCTTGCACGGGGCCGTCCGCCGGCCCGTCGAGCATCTTCACGCATTCCCGGAAAAGCTGCCGATGGTCCTGCATGACAATCCTGCGTCGTCGTCACGGGACCCAGGAGGTTCCATGGGCGAGGGGCGCGATGCCCAGATGGGCCGCGACGGTCTGGCCGATATCGGCGAAACCGGAGCGGTGTCCGATGGAACCCGGCCGGATGTCCGGGCCGAAGCAGAGGATGGGGACGCATTCGCGGGTGTGATCGGTCCCCGTCCACGTGGGGTCGCATCCGTGGTCCGCCGTCATGACCGCCATGTCGCCCGGCTGGAGCCGGTCGAGGAAACGGGGCAGCAGACGATCGAAGGACTCGATTGCGCCGGCATAGCCGGCAACGTCGCGCCGGTGGCCGTAGAGCGTGTCGAAATCGACGAAATTCACGAACATGAGGCCCCCGTCTTCGAGATCCTCCATCGAGAGCAGCATCGCCTCGAAGAGCGCCTCATTGCCGGCAGCCTTTACGACCCGGCCGGTCCCGCGATGAGCGAATATGTCTCCGATCTTGCCGATCGAGATGACTGAACGCCCCTCCGTCTCGAGCCGGTCGAGCAGTGTCGGTTCGGGAGGCGGGACGGAAAAGTCCTTGCGGTTCGCGGTGCGCACGAAGGTCTCGGCGGAGCCGCCGACAAAGGGGCGCGCGATGACGCGGCCTATGTTGAGAGGGTCGACGAGATGCCGGGCCGTGCCGCACAGGTCGTAGAGACGCTCCAGCCCGAAGGAGGTCTCGTGGCAGGCGATCTGGAGCACCGAGTCCGCGGAGGTGTAGACGATCGGCTTGCCGGTCGCCACGTGTTCCTCGCCAAGGCGCGCGATGATCTCGGTTCCCGACGCATGGCAGTTGCCGAGTATGCCCGGAAGCTTCCCCGCTTCGAGCAGCGACCGCACAAGGTCTTCGGGAAAGCACGGGACCGTGTCCGGGAAGTAGCCCCAGTCGAAACGCACGGGCACACCGGCGATCTCCCAGTGCCCGGATGGCGTGTCCTTGCCGTTCGAGATTTCGATGCCGACACCCCACTGGGCCTCAGGATCGTCGGCCGGTTCGAGGCCGGCCACGATTGCCCCCGCCGCCGCCCGGGCGGCATTGCCGAGACCGAGGCGAAGGAGATGCGGAACCTGCAAGGGCCCGGACCTGTCGCCGTTCCTGCGGGCGTGTCCGGCCGCACAGGCCTCGGCGATGTGACCGAGCGTGTTCGATCCCTCGTCACCGAACCTTTCCGCATCCGGTGCGCCGCCGATCCCGAGCGAGTCGAGCACGAGAATGAAGGCGCGGGTCATGTGTCGGGACCGGCAATGTGGGCATGAATGACCGGGAGAACTTCAGGAGGTTCCGACCCGACTTCGTAGGCCGCCGAGATGAGTGCGACGGCCCGGTCGGCGTCCGCCCGGTCGCGTGCGTGGACGAGGGCGAGCGGCCGGTCGGGGCCGGCCTCGTCGCCGGGTCCGGCCAGGCCGGAGAGACCGACGGAATGATCGATCCGGTCGGCCGCGCGCCGACGTCCGCCCCCCAGTTCGATGACCGCGAGACCCAGCGCGCGGGTGTCGACGCCCCGCACGATCGCGTCCTGCGGCACGGTGACCGGCACGCTCAGGGGCGCGAGCGGGAGCAGGTCGTCGCTCCTTTCGAGAATGTCCGCGGGGCCGCCGAGACAACGGACCATTCTCGCGAAACGCTCCGCCGCGGCGCCCGAGTCCAGTACGCTTTCAAGACGCGGGACCGCGTCTTCGGATGTCTCGGCGAGGCCCGCCGTCACCATGAGTTCGGCACCCAGTCGAAGGTTCACCTCGCGCAGGCGTGGTGTCGCGTCCCGGCCGGTGAGGAAGTTCACGGCCTGGCGCACCTCGACCGCGTTGCCCGCGATCGGGGCAAGCGGCGCGTTCATGTCGGTGACGAGCGCCGTCGTCGGCAGTCCGGCACCGTTGGCGACCGTGACGAGGTTGCGGGCCAGGTCGGTGGCGGCTTCGGTGGTGGACATGAAGGCGCCCGTTCCCGTCTTGACGTCGAGCACCAGGGCCCGCAGGCCCGCGGCGAGCTTCTTGGACAGGATGGAGGCGGTTATCAACGGGATCGATTCAACCGTCGCCGTCACATCGCGCACCCCGTAGAGCCGGCGGTCGGCCGGTGCGAGGTCGTCGGTCTGGCCAATGATCGCGCAGCCGGCTTCGATCACGGTCTTGCGGAAGAGCCCGAGACCCGGGGCGGTGTCGTAGCCGGGAATCGAGTCGAGTTTGTCGAGCGTGCCGCCGGTATGGCCAAGGCCCCGGCCCGAGATCATCGGGACACAGGCGCCTGCCGCGGCAAGCATCGGGGCCAGCATGAGGGACACGTTGTCGCCGACCCCACCCGTCGAGTGCTTGTCGACCACCGGGCCGGGCAGGTCGAGCCCGGTCCAGTCCAGCACGGTGCCGGAATCCCGCATGGCGAGTGTCAGGGCCACGGTCTCGTCGCGGTCGAGCCCCCGGAAGAACACGGCCATGGCGAAGGCTGCGGCTTGGCCTTCGGTCACCGAACCATCCGTCAGGCCGCGTATGAAACGGGCCATGTCTTCGGGCGCCAGCGTCCCGCCATCGCGTTTCGTGCGGATGAATTCCTGGGGCAGCATGTTCACACAAGCTCCATGAAACGTTCCAGCAAGGCCGCCAGTTGGTCGACCACCCGGGCGCCCTGCTGCTTGGTCTCGTCGTGGCTCGGTGCGCCGCCCTTCAGGCCGGCGCCATAGTTCGTGATCACCGACAGGCCTGCGACGTCGAGGCCGAAGCGGCGGGCGAGGATCGTTTCGGGCACCGTCGACATGCCGACGGCGTCCGCGCCCAGCAGCCTCATCGCGCGGATTTCCGCAGGGGTCTCGAATGACGGGCCGGAAACCCAGGCATAGACCCCCTCATGGGCGGGAAGTCCGCAATCCGCCATTGCCGCGCGCATCGTCTCGACGAGCTGCGGCGAGTAGGCGTCCGTCATCGGTACGAAGCCGGCGTCGCCCTTTTCGCCGATGAGAGGGTTCATGCCGGAGAGGTTGATATGATCGGTGATCAGCATGATCCGGCCCGGCGGCATGCCCGGACTGAGAGACCCCGCCGCATTGGTCAGCACGATCCTTTCCAGGCCCAGTTCCGACAGGCTCTGCAGGACCGGGCGCATGATGCCCGCCTGGCCGGTCTCGTAGGGATGGGCGCGGCCCTGTACGATCAGGACCGGCCGGGCGCCGAGCAGGCCGGCGACCACGCGTCCGCTGTGCCCGGACACGGATGGTCTTGGAAATCCGGGGAGGTCCGCGAACGGGATCGTCGTCTCGACGGCCATCCGTTCGACGACGGCGCCGACGCTCGATCCGAGCACGACGGCGGCGACCGGTTGGAACCCGCCGAGGTGCTTTCGCAGCATGTCTGTCGCCGGCGTGGTCATGTCAGTTCCAGGCCGATGCAAAGGCGTCGGGCAGCAGTTTCCGGAAAGGGATCGTGTCGACGACCCGCTTGAGGGTGCAAAAATGCAATACGGCGTCGGATGCGGCGAACTCGGACAGGCGCTGGCGGCATCCGCCGCAGGGCGTGATGCGCGGCATCCGTTCGGCGACCACGGCGACTTCGGTCCAGACCGTATCGCCGGCCGAAACCATGGCAGCGAGGGCTGAGGTTTCGGCACACCAGCCTTCGGGGTAGCTCGCGTTTTCGACGTTGCAGCCGGAGTAGATCATGCCGGTGTCCGTGCGCAGGGCCGCGCCTACGGGAAAGCCGGAATAGGGCGCGTGGGCGTTCTTCATCGCGCGGAGCGCCGCATCGAGCAGATCCTGCGACATGGTCACTTCTCCTTGACGTAGGGGACGCCGCCGGCCCTGGGCGGGATCGCGCGCCCGACGAATCCCGCAAGCAGGACGACCGTAAGTATATAGGGGATGGCCTGTATGAACTGCACGGGGATCGTGCCGATACCGGCGATTTCCACACCCTGCAGCCGGATCGAGATGGCGTCCAGCATGCCGAAGAGGAAACAGGCCCCCATGGCCTGGACCGGACGCCACTTGGCGAAGATGAGCGCTGCGAGCGCTATGAATCCCTTACCGGCGGTCATGTCGCGGATGAACCCCGCGCTCTGGGCGATCGACAGGTAGGCGCCGGCAAACCCGCACAGGATGCCGCAGCAGATGACGGCGCGGTAGCGCAGCCAGGTCACGGAGATCCCCGCGGTATCCGCGGCAGCCGGGTTTTCGCCGACGGCGCGCAGACGCAGGCCGAAGCGGGTCCGGAACACGAGCCACCATGTCAGCGGCACCGCCAGAAGCGACAGGTAGACCAGCAACGTGTGCCCGGAGAGGATCTCGCTGTAGAGCGGACCGATCACCGGTGTCTCCGCGAGTGCGCGGGCGCCGGGCCAGGTGAGTTCGAGGAAACGGGCATCGCCGGGCAGGGACGGTGTCTGGCCGCCCTGGCGGAACCAGCTCACGGCGAGCTGGGCGGTCAGGCCAGCGGCGAGGATGTTGATAGCCACGCCCGAGACGATCTGGTTGCCGCGGTGGGTAATGCAGGCGTATCCGTGCAAAAGCGCGAACGCCACGGAGGCGAGGACCGCGGCGAGCAGGCCGATCCACGCCGACCCCGAGACGGCGGCCGCGGCACCGGCGGCGAAGGCGGCTGCGAGCATCTTTCCTTCCAGGCCGATATCGAAGATGCCCGACCT
Organism: Hyphomicrobiales bacterium; assembly: GCA_965227875.1. Lineage (GTDB taxonomy): Bacteria > Pseudomonadota > Alphaproteobacteria > Rhizobiales > JAJFHC01. Next base: position 298,626 of record OZ245783.1, on the reverse strand, counting down.
TTCGGAGTAGAGGCCGGCGAGGCAGGCGAAGAGCAGCGGCACGGACAGGCGCAGTCCGGAATCGACGACGAGGGCGATCGACTGGAGGTCCATGGCTTCAGGCCCCCCGCGATCCGGCCGCGACACCGCGCAGCATGGCCGTCAGCCAGGGACGGAAGAAGAACTCCATGGCCCCGGCGAAAAACACGATCAGGCCCTGGATCACCACGACCATGTCGCGGGTGATCTCGGGAACCTCGAAGGCGAGTTCCGCGCCGCCCTGGTAGAGCGCGCCGAAAAGCAGCGCGGCCAGGAAGATGCCGACGGGATGGGAACGGCCCATCAGCGCAACGGCGATCCCCACGAATCCGTATCCCGAGGTGAAGTCGAGCAGCAACCTGTGCTGCGATCCCATGATCTCGTTGAGCGCCATGAAGCCGGCGAGGGCGCCGGAGAGCATCATGGCGGCGATGGTGATCCGGGCCGGCGATATGCCGGCATAGACGGCCGCTACCGGGTTTGCGCCCACCGTGCGCAGGGCGTAACCGAAACGGGTATGCCAGATGAGCACCCACAGGCCGGCGCAGCAAACGATGGCCCACAGGAAGGACAGGTTCGCCGGGGAAGAGGCGATGGAGATGCCCACCGCGCCCAGAAACTCGTGCAGGAACGGCAGGCGTGCATGTTCCGCGAATGTCCGCGATTCCGGCTGCATGGACCCCGCCGGAGCCAGGACATTGACCAGCAGGTAGACCATCACCGAGGCCGCGATGAAGTTGAACATGATCGTGGTGATGACCACATGGCTCCCGCGTCGGGCCTGGAGCCAGCCCGGTATGAAGGCCCAGGCGGCCCCCGCCATCGCCGCACCTGCGATGGCCAGCGGCATGAGCAGGACGAGCGGCAGGCTTTCAAGCGAGAGGCAGACAAAAGCGACCCCGAGCCCGGCGATGTAGGCCTGGCCTTCCGCGCCGATGTTGAAGAGCCCGGCATGGAAGGCCACGGCGAAGGCGAGACCGGTGAAGATGAAGTTGGTGGTATAGAAGATCGTGTAGCCGAAACCTTCGCCGTAGCCGAACGCTCCCCAGACAAGGATGCGGGCGACATCCAGCGGGTTCTGCCCGATGGCGACCATGACGAGGCCCGCGGCAAGAAACGCGGCGGACAGGTTGAGCAGCGGCAGCGCAACCGCCGTGGCCCAAAGCGGCAGTTCGCGGACCGGGGCGCTCATGCAGCCCGGTCGTCGGAGATGCCGGCCATGAGCAGACCGAGTTCGTTTTCGCCTGTCCCCGCCGGCCGCTCGCCGATGATCCGTCCGGCGAACATCACCAGGATCCGGTCCGCGAGGGAACGGATCTCGTCGAGTTCCACGGAAACGAGGATGATCGCCTTGCCGGCGTTTCGCATTTCGACAAGGCGGCGGTGAATGAACTCGATGGCGCCGATGTCGACCCCGCGGGTCGGCTGGCCGACCACCAGGAGATCGGGATCGTGTTCGATCTCCCGGGCGATGACGATCTTCTGCTGGTTGCCGCCGGAGAAGTGGGCCGTCCGCAGCAAGGGCTGGCGCGGGCGTATGTCGTACTTCTCCATCCTGGACTGTGTGTCGGAGGTGACGGCGCCCCAGTCCATCAGCCCGTTGCGGCGATAGGCGAGGTCGCCCTGATAGCCGAGAATTGTGTTTTCACGGGCCTGGAAGGACGTGACGAGGCCCATTCTCTGACGGTCCTCCGGCACGTGGGCGATGCCGGACCGCCGCAGCGCGTTCGCATCGTCGGACATGACGCCGAGATCCCGGCCCTTGAAGGCGACGCTGCCGGACGTGGGCGCACGGATGCCCGTCATCGCCTCGATCAGTTCGCTCTGCCCGTTTCCCGCGACCCCGGCAATGCCGAGGATTTCGCCCGCGCGCACCTCGAAGCTCACGTCGGCCACGCGGACCACGCCTGACCCGTCGACCACGGACAGGTCACGGACATCGAGGATCACGTCTCCCGGCGGCGACTCGGGCTTCTCCACGCGCAGCAGCACACGCCGGCCGACCATGCGCTCGGCGAGCAACTCCGCCGTCGCCTCTTTCGTGGGGACGGTCTCGACGATCTCGCCGGCACGCATGACGGAGACGTTGTCGGTGACCGCGAGGACCTCGCGCAGCTTGTGGGTGATGAGAATGACCGTCTTGCCCTGGTCGCGCAGCATGCGGAGGATGCGAAAGAGGTGGTCGGCCTCGGTCGGTGTCAGTACGCCGGTGGGTTCGTCGAGGATCAGGATGTCGGCGCCGCGGAAGAGGGCCTTCAGTATCTCGACGCGCTGCTGCTGGCCGACCGTGAGGTCGTCGACGACCGAGTCGAGCGGCACCTCGAGCCCGTAGTCCTTTTCGATTTCGATGAGCCGCGCGCGTGCGCGGGCCATACCGCCCGCGAGCAGGAAACCGCCTTCCGCGCCGAGCACGATGTTTTCGAGCACGGTGAACGGTCCAACCAGCATGAAGTGCTGGTGCACCATGCCGATGCCGGCGGAAATTGCGTCATCCGGTGCGCCGATGGCGACCGCGGATCCGTTGATGCGGATCTCGCCCGCGTCCGCGCTGTAGAAGCCATAGAGGATCGACATGAGGGTGGACTTGCCGGCGCCGTTCTCGCCGACAATGCCATGTATGGTCCCCTGGTCGACCCGCAGGTCAATCGACCGGTTGGCGTGGACCGCGCCGAAGCGCTTGTCGATCCCAAGCAGTTCGATGGCGGGGGGCGGGGCCGCTTGCGTCATGCCCCGACACCCCTAGCGGTTTGCTCCGGCGATCAGTATGGGCACTTGGAATCCGACATGTAGTCGTGAACCGAGACCGTACCGGAAACGATATCCGCGCTCGCCTTCTCGACCGCTGCCATCATGGCGGAGTCGATCAGCGGCTTGTTGTTGTCGTCGAGCGCCCAGCCGACGCCACCTTCGGCCAGACCGAGCACCTGGATGCCCGATTCGAACTGATCCTTCATCGCGCTCTCGAAGGTCTTGTACGTGGCGATATCGACGCGCTTGAGCATGGAGGTCAGAACCTTGCCGGGGTGGAGGTGGTTCTGGTTGGAGTCGACGCCGATGCCCAGCTTGCCCGCGTCTGCGGCCGCCTGGAGGACGCCAAGCCCGGTTCCGCCGGCGGCGTGATAGACCACGTCAGCGCCCTGGCCAAACTGGGACTTGGCCAGCTCGCCGCCCTTGACCGGGTCGGACCATGCCGCGCCCGTCGTGCCGGTCATGTTCTGGATCACGTCGGCGTCCGGCTTGACCGATTTCACGCCGCCGACATAGCCGCAGGCGAACTTGCGGATGAGGGGGATGTCCATGCCGCCGACAAATCCGACCTTGTCGGATTCGGACGCCATAGCGGCGAGAATGCCGACGAGGTAGCTGCCTTCATGTTCCTTGAACAGGATCGAGCGGACGTTGGGCTTGTCGACCACCATGTCGATGATCGCAAACTTGGTGTCCGGAAACTCGGCGGCCACCTTCTCCACAGCCGCTGCGTGCGCGAACCCGACGGCGACGACGGGGCTGTGGCCGCCGCGCGCGAACTTGCGCAAGGCCTGTTCGCGCTGGCTGTCATTGGTGATCTCGAAATCGCGATACTCGATCCCGGTATCCTTCTTGAACTTTTCGGCGCCGTTGTAGACGCCTTCGTTGAAGGACTTGTCGAAACGTCCGCCAAGGTCATAGACGATGGCCGGCTTGATCTCGGCTGCCACGGCCGCGCAGGCGGCGGCGACGAAAATAAGGACTGCAGAACAAAGTCGGTAGAACATTTCCCTCTCTCCCTCGATGTCCGGTTGTTCTTGTTGTCGGACGAAACGTTACTGCGGGTTCGTCGTCATATACAAGGCGGCAGTCACCGACCTGGTGACCGGGCCCTGGATCAGTCTCTCGGTTCGATCAGTTCGATCCGGTATCCGTCCGGATCCTCGATGAAGGCGATCACGCGCGTGCCGCTCTTCATGGGACCCGGGGGTCTGGGGATCGGCACGCCGTCGGCCTCGAGCTTTTCGCAGGCGGCGTAGATATCCGGAACCTCGATTGCCAGGTGGCCCCAGCCATTGCCCTTGTCGTAGGGTTCTTCCTGGTCCCAATTGTATGTGAGTTCGATCGTCGGATGGGTCGCTTCGGGGCCGTAACCGACGAACGTGTTGGTGAACTTGCCGTCGGGATACTCGGTCTGGCGAATGACCGTCATGCCGAGATGCCGGGTATAGAAGTCGAGTGACTTGTCCAGGTCCTTCACGCGAATCATCGTGTGTGCAACCCGGAAACCGTCTGGTTGGGACATTGCCGCCTCCGTTTTCATTCTCGATTTGTCCGAACCGCCGCCCTCTCCGGCGGGTTCGGCCATATTGGCCGGATCACCGGCACGGCGGTGATTGCAGCACATAAACGGATCGGATAGAACGGCCGCGACCGTTTCTCCATCGCTTTTGTCATCATACAGGATTGATCATGGCATCCTATCAATATGTCTATGTCATGGACCGGCTGTCGAAGACCTATTCGGGCGGCAAGCAGGTTCTCAAGGACATCAGGCTTTCGTTCTTTCCCGGGGCCAAGATCGGCGTCGTCGGCGTCAACGGCGCGGGCAAGTCGACGCTCCTGCGCATCATGGCCGGCGTCGAGACAGAGTATCAGGGCGAGGCCTGGGTCGCCGACGGGGCGAAGACCGGCTATCTCGCGCAGGAACCGGAACTCGATCCCGAAAAGGACGTGCTCGGCAACGTCATGGAAGGCGTGGCCGAAACACAGGCCCTGCTCGACCGATACAACGAGAACTGGGGCCGTCTGGGCGAGGCTGCGGGGCCGGAGGAAGAAGAGGCGATCAACGCCGAACAGGCGGAACTGCAGGACAAGATCGATGCGGCGAACGCCTGGGATCTCGACAGCCAGGTGGAAATGGCCATGGACGCCCTGCGCTGTCCGGACGGCTCGGCCGACGTGACGAAGCTGTCGGGCGGCGAGCGTCGGCGCGTGGCGCTGTGCCGCCTCCTGCTGGCGAAACCCGATCTCTTGCTGCTCGATGAACCGACCAACCACCTTGACGCGGAGTCCGTCGCCTGGCTGGAGCACTACCTGAGGGACTATCAGGGCACGGTCGTCCTCGTCACGCACGACAGGTATTTCCTCGACAATGTCACCGGCTGGATTCTCGAACTGGATCGCGGGCATGGGATCCCCTACGAGGGCAACTATTCCTCATGGCTCGAGCAGAAGCAGAAGCGGCTCGAGCAGGAGGGTCGCCAGGAGGAAGCGCGCCAGCGGACGCTCGCCCGTGAACTGGAGTGGATCCAGTCGAGTCCGCGCGCGCGCCAGGCAAAGTCCAAGGCGAGGATCAGCGCTTATGACGAACTGCTCGCGGAAGCCGGCAAGCAGCAGGAGGGCAGGGCCCAGATCGTGATCCCCGCCGGACCCCGGCTGGGCGGAAACGTGATCGAGGCGGAGCATCTTTCCAAGGGATATGGCGACCGTCTTCTTATTGATGACCTGTCCTTCCGCTTGCCGCCCGGCGGCATCGTCGGCGTCATCGGGCCGAACGGCGCCGGCAAGACCACCCTTTTCCGGATGCTGACCGGGCAGGAGGAACCGGATTCGGGAACGCTCAAGACCGGTGAAACCGTGGTGCTCGGCTATGTGGACCAGAGCCGGGACGATCTCGAGGCGGACAAGACCGTCTGGGAAGAGATTTCGGGAGGCACGGACGTCATCAAGGTTGGCGACCGGGAACAGTCGAGCCGGGCCTATGTGGGGGCGTTCAACTTCCGCGGCGGCGACCAGCAGAAGAAGGTGGGGCAGTTGTCTGGCGGCGAACGCAACCGCGTGCACCTGGCCAAGATGCTCAAGTCTGGTGCGAACCTGCTGCTGCTCGACGAACCGACCAATGATCTGGACGTCGACACGCTGCGGGCCCTTGAGGACGGTCTGTCCAATTTCGCCGGATGCGCCCTCGTCATCAGCCACGACCGCTGGTTTCTCGATCGCATCGCCACGCACATGCTGGCTTTCGAGGGCGACAGCCACGTGGAATGGTTCGAAGGCAACTACCAGGACTACGAGGCGGACAAACGCCGGAGGCTCGGCCCGGAGGCGGAAATTCCCAAGCGCATCAAGTACAAGCGCTTCAGCAGGAACTGACGCCTCTTGCCGAGGGCCCGGCGGGACAGAAGCCCGGCCGGGCGACGGGCACAAAAAAACCGGGCTCCAGGGCCCGGTTTTCTTTTTTAGGGTTCTGTAGGCTTACTGGGACTTCAGCCAGTCGATCAGCGCGTTGACGTCACCGTTGTTCTTGCGAATGTAGGAGACGAAATTCGACCGTTGGGTCGATGCGATGTTGATGCCGTTGACGACGAGGTTCTTGATGCGGAAGCCGCTGCCCTTCTGGCGCAGCTGCCACTTCACGGGGATCTTCTTGCCGCTGTTGAAGATCACGGTGGAGTCGACGCAGACGTCCCGGTTGCAGGGGCCGCTCTTGCTGATGTCGACCGTCTTGATCTGGGCGCTCTTGAGCGGGCCGTAATAGATCTTGGCCGCGTAGCCGCTGATCAGGGAGTAGTATTCGGACTTGCGGGCGGCCGGGAGATCCTTGCGGTACTTTCCAAGCGCGAAGGCGCCCATGGAACGCACGTCGGAATTGCTCGACAGGATCGAGCGGAACTTGCCGATCTTCGCGGAGTCCGATCCGCCGCCATTGATCACGGCGATGACCTGGCCGGATACGCGCTTGATGAAGGCTTCGGCTCCCGGCGAGGAAACCGCCGGACCGGACGCCATGACCCCGGCGAGAACGACCGCGCCGGCGGCAATGAACTTGAATGGGAATTTGATCATGATACCTGCCTGCTGTTCTGAAAGTCGGTTGTTGCCGTCCACGTGTTCACGCGGACGGAACAGTCTCATACAAGTTGACCGGCTTCAATCGTCTCGTTGGGGACCTGCCCGCGCGACAATTCCTATTCGTCGATATCCGGAATATCCGGGAGCAGATCATCGCTCGTCTCGCCGTTCGAGATCTCGGAAAGCCGGTTCTGGACGTAAAGATTCTTGATCGCTTCGTAATAGTCCGGCGAGGTTTCACGCACGGTGTCGAGTTCTTCGATGAGTTCCGAACGGGCGTTGATGACGGTGACAGCCGTAGGCGCCAGACGCGTATAGATGTCTTCGTCGGCAAGAAGCCAGAACCACGGGTTGGCGAACATGTCGACGACACGGCCGACCGCGTGGCGCGGCGTGGAGGGGCCGAGCACCGGAAGTACCAGATACGGACCGGAGGGAAGACCCCAAGTGGCCAGGGTCTGGCCGAAGTCCTCGGTGTGCTTGGCGTAACCCGCGTCGGCGGCGATATCGTTGAGGCCGCCAAGACCGGCCGTCGTGTTGAGCATGAAGCGGACCATGGTGGTTTCCGCACGCTGCAGGTCACCCTGCAGGAAATCGTTCGCGAGCGTCACGGGCGTGGCGACGTTGGCGAGGAAGTTCCCGATGCCCCGGCGCAGGAAGGACGGCAGAAGCGTCCGGTAGACTTCCGCGATCGGGCGGATGACGACGATGTCGAGACCGTCGTTCACGGCGAAGATCGCGCGGTTCACCGGCTCGAGCGGGTCATGGATGTTTTCGACGGAACGGTCCTGCTCCGGAACGATGCTTGCGGCCTGCGCCCGCGACGGATCGGCCCAGAGGATCGAAAGCCCGATGGCCATCGAACATACAAAGGCGGATTTCATAATGCGCTTCATACGCATGAACCTTTCAATTCAAATCGCGTTCCAGGCGACAACCGCTACCACTCAATGCCTACGGCGATCATGGTTAACGCCCAATAAATACAAGGCCATGGCGGACAGTGCAAAACAAAAAGACGCTGCCTGCCGTATGAGGTCGGATCAAACCCCGTACCACCCGCTCCCGATTTCGCGGGAACCGAGGTGCCGGAAAGCGACCTTTCCCCAATGGCGACGGGCAATTATTACCATATCAGTTACGCGGCACCACCGAATCCTCCCGGAATCATCCCGATTCATGTTCGCAATTTGAAACCTGTAGCCAAATTGCCACGGTTTAGCCCCGCCCTGCCGGGCATAAACTCGGACTGTGCCGTCATTCGTGCCCTTTATGATTCTCATAAACACATGTTTATATGTTTGAGGCCGTCACGGGAGCCGGCTGTGATTCGGGAGCCGAATCGTCATGGACGAATTGCTGTCAGCGCTGCGTGCCGCGGGGGAAAGAACGCGTCTTCGAATACTGGCGGTGCTGGCGCGGGGGGAACTGACGGTCACGGACCTGACACGGATACTCGGTCAAAGCCAGCCCAGAATAAGCCGTCATCTCAAACTCTTGTGCGAAGCGGGACTGCTTGAACGCCACCGTGAGGGCAGCTGGGTGCTGTTCCGGCTTGCCGGCGATACACGGATGTCGGGGTTCGTGCGCGAGGTGGTGGCGATGGTTCCGCCAGGCGATCCGGTTATGGTTCGCGACCTCAAGCGCCTCGAGGACGTACGCATGGCCCGCCGGGCGAGGGCGGAAACCTATTTCAACGAGCATGCGGGGCAATGGGAAAAACTCAGGTCGCTGCATGTCGACGACCGGCTCGTGGAGGACGCGCTTTCCGAACTGCTCGGTGAAGAGAGGATCGGCCGGCTGCTCGACCTCGGCACGGGCACGGGGCGCATGCTCGAGCTGTTCGCGCCGCAGGCCGACCAGGCGATCGGAATCGATTCGTCCCAGCAGATGCTGGCCTATGCCCGGGCCAATCTCGACCGGCTGGGTTACGACAACTGCCAGGTCCGTCACGGCGACATCTTCCATTTGCCCTATGACGATGCCTCGCAGGACGTCGTCATCATCCACCAGGTCCTGCACTACATCGACGATCCGGCGGCCGTGATCGCGGAGGCGGCGCGGGCCCTGAGGCCCGGAGGCCGGCTCGTCGCGGTCGATTTTTCACCGCACGAGCTCGAGTTCCTGCGCGAGGAACACCAGCACGTGCGCCTCGGCATCGCGGCGTCGCAGATGGAAAACTGGCTGAAACAGGCGGGGCTCGACCGGGTCGAGCATCGCGAACTGTCACCCTCTCACGGCAGCGGTGACCAGGCCCTCACCGTATCCATCTGGCTGGCGGAAGTCCCGGACGGTGCGGCGACCTGAGCTGAGGCAAAGAGAAAGGGCCCGGAGACCGGGCCCTTTCGAAATCGTTTCTGAGGGTGTTTCGGAACGAATTCAAACCATTCCCACGATCAGGGCGCCGATGAAACCAAAGGCCGCAAGTGCCACCAGCATGTTCAGTCTGCTCTGAAAGGTCATGGAAAAGCCTCCTCTTCCGTTCGCCTTGATGGTGATTCTAGGATGAAAACCGTGTCGAAAATAAGAAAAATCGTCGCTGCGTTGCAGCATCTCGATGCAACGCAACATCGCCGCTGCGGTAGTGCTTTATGTTCAAGAAGATATACCGCGGGTGGGACGGCAAACCACTGTGTGGAATCTGTGGGTAGTTGCGGAAATACGCTTCGTGACGGGCCGGCGAGGCGAAATGTGGCGCCAATCGGCCGAATCAGATCGCGGTTCGTGCCGGGCGGCTTGGGCGGCGCTCAGCAGACGAGCCGGACCGCGGCGTTTGCGCGAAACGGGTGAGGGGCTATTGTCTTTGGTGAGTCGGTATCGACCGACGCAGGCGACAACAGCGGGAGACGCACGTGCACGGTGAGGCGCTCGACCTTCGCGATGTGATGGTGTTTCTCTTTGCTGCCGGCATCGTGGTTCCGCTGGTTCGCCGTCTGAAGATCAGTCCGGTGCTGGGGTTCCTCGCCGTCGGACTGGCGATCGGTCCCTACGGCCTGGCGCGTTTCACCGAGAGCCTGCCATGGCTGGAGTACCTGCTGATCACGGATCTCGACGGGGTTCGCCTGCTCGCGGAACTGGGCGTGGTCTTTCTGCTCTTCATGATCGGGCTCGAGCTTTCGATCGACCGGCTCTGGGCGATGCGCCGCCGGGTCTTCGGACTGGGCGGGCTGCAGATCCTCATCACGGGGTCGGCTATCGCCCTGGCCGCCTGGATGTTCGACAATCCTGTTGCCGTGGCCGTGGTGCTCGGCGCCAGCCTTGCCCTGTCGTCGACGGCGATCGTGATGCAGCTTCTGTCGGAAAACCACCGCATGGGCACGGCGACCGGCCGGGTGAGCTTCGCGATCCTGTTGTGCCAGGACCTGGCCGTGCTTCCGATCCTGTTCCTGGTGGGCGTCTTCGCTGCAAAGAGCGATGCCGCGGTTCTGCCCGCCTTCGCGCTGGCCATGGGCAAGGCGCTCTTCGCGGTCGCCGTGATCATCGCCACCGGCCGTGTCGTGCTGCGTCCGATCTTCCGCGTCGTCGGCAGCACCGCGAGCCGCGAGATGTTCCTCGCCCTCGTCCTGCTGGTCATCGTCGGCACGGCGCTGGCCACCGAGCATTTCGGCATGTCCATGGCCCTGGGGGCTTTTCTCGCGGGACTGATGTTCGCGGAAACCGAATACCGCCACGAGATCGAGGTGGATATCGAGCCCTTCAAGGGCCTCCTGCTCGGCCTCTTCTTCGTGTCCATCGGCATGGGGATCGATATCGCCAAGGTCGCGGCCGACCCGTTGTGGCTGCTGGCGGGGATGGTCGGGCTCTACGCCATCAAGACACCGATCATCTATGTGCTGTCGCGGCTTTTCGGCGAGAGCCGGTCGGTCTCGCTGGAGGCGGGGCTGTTGCTCGGGCAGAGCGGCGAGTTCGCGTTCCTCGTCGTCGGCATGGGAGCGGCCATCGGGCTGATCCCCGGCGATACCGCGCAGTTCATGCTGATCGTCACCGGCCTGACCATGATGACGACGCCCTTCGTGGCCCAGCTTGCCCGCAGGCTGGCCCGCGCGGTCGAGGGGATGGAGGCGCACAACGAGCAGAAGGACGCGGATATCCCCGTGGGCATGTCCGGGCATGTCGTCATCGCGGGGTACGGCCGGGTCGGACAGATGCTGGGCGCGGTGCTCGACGGCCAGGAAATGCCGCATGTGGGTCTCGACGTGGATGCGGGCATGATCGCCCGTTACCGGGCGGACGGCGCCTGCATCTTCTACGGCGACGCCAACCGGCCCACCATCCTGCGCAAGTTCGGCATCGACCAGGCGTCGGCCCTCGTGGTGACCATGGACAACCCCAAGGTCGTCGAACAGGTGGTGGCCACCGCCCGCCAGCACTGGCCGGACCTGCTGATCTATGCCCGCGCCCGCGACCGCGCCCATGCCGCCCGGCTCATCGCGAACGGCGCGAGCCATGCCATTCCCGAGACCATCGAGGCGAGTCTGCAACTGGGCGAAATGGTCCTGACCGGAATCGGCGTCCCGGAACAGGCCGCGCGCCAGATCATCGACTCACGGCGCCAGGTCGAGATGGACGACGTCGAGACACGCGTCCAGCAGGGGAAGACATGAGCTCGATGCACGCCGGCTAGTCGAGCGGCGTCCCGTCCTTCTTCGTGAAGGCCGGCTTCGTGTAGCGACCAGGCAGGCAGAAGAGGTCGTCGTCGGGGTAATGGGCCTCGTCCTCGGGGTCGCGGCTCCCGACCTCGAGAAAGACGGCGGGTTGGTCGCCGGGGTTTTTCAGGCAGTGCCCGTCTTCGACGCCTGCCGGAAACCCGGCGCACATGCCTGCCGACAGTTTCTGCTCCCCGTCACCGGTCACCAGCGTCAGCTCGCCTGAAAGCACGTAGACGAACTCGTCCTCCTTCGTGTGCCAGTGGCGCAGCGCGGAGACGGCGCCGGGCGCGAGTTCGGTCACGTTGACGCCGAACTGGGTCAGGCCGAGAAGGTCCGTCAGGGCGCGCTTCGTGCGTCCGTTCACGGCGTGCTTGAACGCCTGGGGATAGGCGGAGCCCGAGCGGGGCTCCACCGTGGACGGGTCGAGGGCGGGTGGTTTCGTCATCGGTCGTCAATCCTTGTTGTGCGTGTGAATCGCGACCAGTGCGTCACCGCCGGGTCAGGGCGAGCCGTAACCGCCGCCGCTGGGGGTCTTGATGACGATGGTTTCGCCCGGCTCGAGAATCGTCTGGTCGCATCCTTCGAGTTGTTCGACCCTACCATCTTTTCGCACGACGCTGTTCTCGCCGCATTCGCCGGGCTGCCCGCCATCCAGACCGAACGGCGGCACCCGGCGGTGGCCGGTGAGCAGGCTGCATTCCATGCGCTCCAGGAAACGGATCTTGCGCAAGGTGCCGTCGCCGCCCCTGTGGCGTCCCGCACCGCCGGACCCCCGCCTGATCTCGAAGCTCTCGAGCAGGACGGGGAAACGCCATTCGAGGATTTCCGGGTCCGTGAGACGGGTGTTCGTCATGTGGGTGTGGACGCCGCCCGTGCCGTCATGGTCGGGGCCCGCGCCCGACCCGCCGCAGATGGTCTCGTAATACTGGTAGGTCTCGTTGCCGAAATTGGTGTTGTTCATCGTGCCCTGGGCGGCGGCGAGGGCACCGAGAGCGCCAAAGAGCGTATCGGTGACGGCCTGGCTGACCTCCACGTTGCCGGCGACGACCGCCGCGGGATATTTCGGCGAGAGCATGCAGTCGTCCGGAATGACGATCTCGATGGGCTTGAGGCATCCCGCGTTCATCGGGATCTCGTCATCCACCATGCAGCGGAAGACGTAGAGCACGGCGGCCCGCGTCACCGGTTCCGGGGCGTTGAAATTGGTGGGCTGCTGCGGGCTGGTGCCGGTGAAGTCGACCGTGGCGCCGCGCGTCTCCGGATGTGCCGTGATCTTCACCCGGATGACCGTGCCCTGGTCCATCTCGTATTCGAAGGCGCAGTCCTTGAGCGCATCGATCACCCGGCGGACGCTTTCCTCGGCATTGTCCTGCACGTGTTTCATGTAGGCATGGACCACGTCGAGACCGAAATGCTCGACCATGCGGCGCAGTTCCTGGACACCCTTTTCGTTGGCGGCGATCTGCGCCTTGAGGTCGGCGATGTTCTGGACCGGGTTGCGGCAGGGATAGGGCCCGCTCGACAGCAGGTCGTGCAGCTCCTTCTCGCGGAAGCGCCCGCGGTCGACGAGCTTGAAGTTGTCGATGAGAACGCCTTCCTCCTCCACGCTGGTCGCGCGCGGCGACATGGAGCCCGGCGCCACGCCGCCCACGTCGGCATGGTGGCCGCGGCTGGCCACGTAGAAGAGGATGGTCTCGCCGTCCTCGCCGAAATAGGGGGTGACGACCGTGATGTCGGGCAGGTGCGTGCCGCCATTGTAGGGCGCGTTGAGGACATAGACGTCGCCGGGCCCCATTTCGCCGCGGTTGTGCTCGATCACCGTCTGCACACTCTTGTCCATGGAGCCGAGGTGCACCGGCATGTGCGGCGCGTTGGCGATGAGCTCGCCGTCGGCATCGAATATGGCGCAGGAAAAGTCGAGCCGTTCCTTGATGTTCACCGAATAGGCGGTGTTGGCGAGGATGACGCCCATCTGCTCGGCGATGTTCATGAAGAGGTTGTTGAAGACCTCGAGCATGACCGGGTCGGCCTCGGTCCCGATCGCAGCGGTGCGGGCGAGCGCCTCGGTGCGGCGCAGGACGATGTGCCGCTTGGGCGTCATCTGCGCGGTCCATCCCGGTTCGACGACCGTCGTGCCATGGGCCTCGACGATGAGGGCGGGGCCCGAAACCGTCTGGCCGGGCTGGAGTTTCTCGCGGTCGTAGACGGGCGCTTCGCGCCACTCGCCGTCGCAGTGGATGTTGGTCCGGTCGCCGGAGACGGCCGTTTCGTCCGTCGTCTCGTGGTCGGGCTCCTCCACCTTCGTGCCGCCGCCGACGGTTTCCACCGACAGGGCCTCGATGATGATCTCCTTGTCGGGTGTGGTGAAACCGAAGCGCTGGCGGTGTAGGTCCTCGAACTCCGCGCGCATGGCGTCCGGCGAGGCGAGCTCGACCAGGAGCGAGGTATCCGTGCCCTGGTAGCGCAGGTGGGCGCGCGCGAAGGTTTCCGTGGCTTCGGGCCGCACGCCCTGGCTCGCGAGGGTCTCGCGGTTGGCCGGTGCGATCTCGTCGAGCAGTCTTCCGGCCGCATCCGTCGCGTCGATGTCGAGGGAGGCCTCGATGGCGCGGTCCTCGTTGACGCGGATGTCGGCGAGCCCCATTCCATAGGCCGACAGGATGCCGGCGTGGGGATGGAGCAGGACCGTGGTCATGCCGAGATTGTCGGCGATGGAGCAGGCGTGCTGGCCGCCTGCGCCGCCGAAGCACGACAGGGCGTAGTCGGTGATGTCGTAGCCGCGCTGGACGGAGATCTTCTTGATCGCGTTGGCCATGTTCTCGACCGCGATCAGGCGGAACCCCTCGGCGACTTCTTCCGCGCTGCGGCCGTCGTCGATCTCTTCGGCAACCTGCGCGAAGGCCGTGCGGACGGCGTCGGCATCGAGAGGCTGGTCGGCGTCGGGGCCGAAGATCGCGGGGAAATATTCCGGCGCGATGCGGCCCAGCATGAGGTTGGCGTCCGTCACCGTGAGCGGGCCGCCGCGGCGATAACATTTCGGTCCCGGGTTGGCGCCGGCGGAATCCGGACCGACCCGGAAGCGGGCCCCGTCATAGTGGAGGATCGAGCCGCCGCCCGCCGCCACGGTGTGGATCTGCATCATCGGTGCGCGCATGCGCACGCCGGCGACCTCGGTCTCGAAGGTGCGTTCGTATTCGCCATTGTAGTGGGAGACGTCGGTCGACGTGCCGCCCATGTCGAAGCCGATGATGCGCTCGAAGCCGGCCATGGCGCTCGTCTGCACCGCGCCGACCACACCGCCGGCGGGTCCGGAAAGGATCGCGTCCTTGCCCTGGAAGAGATCGGCGGCGGTCAGCCCGCCGTGGGACTGCATGAACATCAGCCGGCAGCCGGAATTCTCCGTGTCGAGCTCGCCGGCCACCTGGTCCACGTAGCGCCGCAGGATGGGGGAGAGATAGGCGTCGACCACCGTGGTGTCGCCGCGGCCGACGAACTTCATCAACGGGCTGACCTCGTGGCTGACGGAGATCTGGGTGAAGCCGATCTCGCGGGCGAGTTCTGCCACCGCCCTCTCGTGGTCGTGGTAGCGGTAGCCGTGCATGAAGACGATGGCGACGGCGCGGATGCCGTCGTCGAAGGCGGCCTGCATGCCGTCGCGTGCCGTCGCGATGTCGAGCGGGCGGTCTACGGTGCCGTCGGCCATGATGCGTTCGTCCACCTCCACGACCGTCTCGTAGAGCATTTCGGGAAGCACGATGTGGCGGTGGAACAGATGCGGGCGGGCCTGGTAGCCGAGCCGCAGCCCGTCGCGGAAGCCCCGGGTGGTGACCAGCAGGGTGCGGTCGCCCTTGCGCTCGAGCAGGGCGTTGGTGGCCACCGTCGTGCCCATCTTCACCGCGTCGATGCGGTCCGCGGGCACGGGGGCGTCCGGGGCGACGCCGAGGATGTCGCGGATGCCCTGGATCGCCGCGTCGCGGTATTTCTCGGGGTTTTCGGAGAGCAGCTTGTGTGTCCGGATCTCGCCGCCGGGGGCGCGGGCGACGACGTCGGTGAAGGTGCCACCGCGGTCGATCCAGAACTGCCAGCCGGACTTCGGGGTTTCGTTGGTGGACATGGCCGTCTCCGTGTTGATCTGAAAATATCGATAATTTATCGACAAAATGTTGTCAATGACGTAGGCTCGGGACGCCTTGAACAGGAAGTGACGGACGATGGATCATCGGAAGAAGCAACCGGCGCGCGGCGTGGGGCCGATCGTGTCTTCGGCGCACCTGGCGGACAACGACCTGCCGGAACTCTCCGAACTCGAATACGCGTTGATGGTGGCGTCCAACGCGTTCGACCGCTGGACGGTGCGCTGCATGGCGGCGGCGGGCCGCGCCGATCTCGGTGCCCTCGATATCCGTGTCCTCCATACGGTCAATCACCGTGGCCGCGCCAAGCGGCTGGCCGACATCTGCCTCGTACTCAACGAGGAGGATACGCATACGGTCAGCTATTCGCTCAAAAAGCTGGAACGCCTCGGCCTCGTCACCGGCTCCAGGCAGGGCAAGGAAAAGTACGCCGCCATCACGGATGACGGAAGCGGGCTGTGCAAGCGGTACGCGGAGGTGCGCGAGGCGCTGCTGGTGGACGGTCTCGGCGACACCCGCGACCGCGCCCGGCGCATCAGCGACCTCGCCGCCCTCCTGCGCGCCATGTCCGGCCACTACGACCAGGCCGCCCGCGCCGCGACGTCCCTCTGAGCAGGCGGCCGGTGACCGGAGCGCCGGGGCGCTTCGGCGTGCGAGGGTGGGCCCCAAACTCCACCCACCTTGTGCGGGCCTGAACCGCGAATCCAGAAGCGGCGGGGACGATGCGTGTGGCTGGATTGCCGGGTCGAGCCCGGCAAAAGCGTGTGAGTGGGGGGCGACCTTAACCCCACCCGCCTTGCGCGGGCTTGACCCGCGTATCCATCGGCAGGCGCCTGAGGCCAGGACGGTCCCGGATTGCGCTGGCGCGGCTCCGGGACACGGGAGTGGAGAGGGGCGATTGCGGAAACGGCTGGTTTCGTTCCCCGGTTTTCCGGGAGGAAAGACCGGGGCCGTTCGGGGCTCCAGAGCGCCTTTGTCCGCCCGCATGGTGTGGCTGGATTACCGGGTCGGGCCCGGCAAAGGCGGGAGAGTGGGCGACATTTGCCCTCTCGTCTTGCGCGGGCTTGACCCGCGTATCCAGCGGCAGGCGCCTGGGGCAGGGACGGTCCCGGATTGCGCTGGCGCGCCTCCGGGACACGGGAGTGGAGAGGGGCGATTGGGGAAATGCGGGTTTCGTTCCCCGGTTTTCCGTGAGGAAAGACCGGGGCCGTTCGGGGCTCCGGCGTGCCTTTGCCCCCCGCATGGTGCAGCTGGATTGCCGGGTCGGGGCCCGGCAAAGGCGTGTGAGTAGGGGGCAACCTCAACACCACCCGCCTTGCGCGGGCTTGACCCGCGTATCCAGCGACGGGTATCCGAGGCCGTTCGGGCACATGCGTGCCCTTGTCAGCCGGCGGCGATGGCGGCGAGGAAGGGGGTGGCGAAGTCGCGGAGCTTGCTGTCGCCGACGCCGTGGACCTCGGCGAACTCGTCGCGCGAGGCGGGGCGGCGGGCGACCATGTCCTCCAGCGCACGGTCGGGGAAGATGACGTAGGGCGGCACGCCGCGCTCGCGGGCGAGGTCGGTGCGCAGGCTCTTGAGGCGCCCGAGCAGGTCGGCGTCTTCGCCCGAGAAGACGATGTCGGTGGCGCGTGCCTTGCGCGGCGTGCGCTTCGCCGGGGCGACGGTGTCGGGGCGGTAGCTGAAGGTCTCGTCGCCCGCGGCGAGCCGGCGTCCGCGCGGCGTCAGGCTCAGGCCGCCATAGCCGCCGACGTCGAGCTTGAGGAACCCGGCGGCGACGAGCTGGCGCAGGATCGACCGCCAGGCGTCCTTGGCCATGTGCCGGCCCGCGCCGTAGGCCTCGTGCCGGTCGTGGCCAAACTCGCGCACCTTCGCGTTGTCGGCCCCGCGCAGCACGTCGATGACATGCGACGCGCCGAAGCGCTCGCCGGTCTCGCGCACCGCGGTGATGGCGGCGGCGGCCTCGGCGGTGCCATCGACGCGCTCGACCGGGTTAAGGCAGAGATCGCAGTTGCCGCAGGCCTCGGGCGTCTCGTCGAAATAGGCGAGCAGCGTCTCGCGGCGGCATTCGGGCGCCTCGCAATAGGCGACCAGGGCGTCGAGGCGCTTGTGCTCGCGCCGCCGGCGTTCGTCGGAGGTGTCCTCGTCCTCGATGAAGAGCCGGCGCATGCGCAGGTCGTCGAGGCCGTAGAGCATGTGGGCGTCGGCCGGTTCGCCGTCGCGGCCCGCGCGGCCGATCTCCTGGTAATAGGCCTCCACGGAGCCCGGGATGTCGGTGTGGAAGACGAAGCGCACGTCGGGCTTGTCGATGCCCATGCCGAACGCGATGGTGGCGACGACGATGGTGCCGGGTTCGTCGAGGAAGCGGCGGTGGTTGGCGATGCGGTCCTCGCGGTCCATGCCAGCATGGTAGGCGAGCGCGGGATAGCCCTCGCGCACCAGCAGGGCGGCGGTCTCTTCGGTCTTGCGCCTCGAGAGGCAGTAGACGATGCCGCTGTCGCCGCGCCGGTCGGCGAGGAAGGCCAGAAGCTGGGCCTGCCAGTTGCGCTTCATTTCCACCGCGAGCGAGATGTTGGGCCGGTCGAAGCCGGAGACGAAGATGCGCCCCGCGCCGCCGAAAAGCCGGGCGGCGATGTCCGACCTGGTGACGTCATCGGCCGTCGCCGTCAGGGCCACGACGGGCGTGCCGGGGAAGTGCTGGCGCAACGCGGACAGGGCTTCGTATTCCGGCCGGAATGCCGGGCCCCACTGCGAGATGCAATGCGCCTCGTCGACGGCGAAGAGCTTGACCGGCAGGCGCGACAGGGCCGACAGCATGCGCTCGGTCATCAGGCGCTCGGGCGCCATGTAGAGCAGGCTGAGCTCGCCCGCCGCCGCCCGGCGCCAGGTGGCGACGTTGTCCTCGCGCGGACGCGACGAGTTGATCGTGCCCGCCGCCACGCCGGCGACCTCGAGGGCGGCGACCTGGTCCTGCATGAGGGCGACCAGCGGCGAGACGACGATGGTGAGCCCGCCGGCCATCAGGGCGGGGATCTGGTAGCACATGGACTTGCCCGAGCCCGTGGGCATGACCGCCAGAACGCTCTCGCCCGCCAGCACCGCGTCGATGATCTCCGCCTGCGCGCCGCGAAAGGTGGTGTAGCCGAAGACGTCGTGGAGGACGGCGGCCTTGGGGTCGGCGGGGGCGGGGTGCGTCATTGGTAGGCGGCGGTTCCGGCTCGGTGTGTGGGCGAATCATGGACCTCAGACGCCGAGTATAACGGTTGCGCCGTGTTCCGGGACCGCAGGGCGTGCCCCTATCCACAGGCCGGGTCGAGCAATCCGCAGAACCGCGCCCGGTCGATGTTGCCACCGGTGACCACCGTGACGACCGTCCGTCCGGCGATGTCGATCTGCCCGTTCAGCACTGCGGCGATACCGACCGCGACGCCGGGTTCGACGACGATGCGGTAGTTTTCGAAGGCGAACCGCATTGCGTCGCGCACCTCCGCGTCGCTCGCCACGTAGTCGTTGGAAAAGCAGGTTGGAAGTCCCCGGGTCTCCACGAAAAGTCTGGGATACCCGGGGACAACACTTCTCAGCGCATTTTATCTCACCTGCCGGATCATCATGCGGCCGTTTTCATCGACGAAGTAGAACTCCTTCGTTTCGCCGACCTGCAGGTTTGCGAGGATTTCAGGATCGGCGACCTGGAAGATCATCCGCATGGCGGGCATGTCGAGATTGGTGATCTCCTCATGCCGCACAGTGACTTTTCCCTGCTCGGTGTCGATCTTGGTCACCTCGCCCTTCGTCCAGACGGGAGCTTCGGCCGATGCCGTCAGCGGTGCGAGCGCCATTGCCGCGGCGCCTGCCGCAATGAGGAATGCGCGTTTGATCTTGTTCGTCATTTGGGTGTCCTTTTTACGTTTGGTTGTCGCGTTTCCGGGGATACGATGGAGGGCGCGTTACTTCACGGTGATGGTGCCCTTCATGCCTCTTTCGTAGTGATCGCCCACCAGGCAGGCGAATTCGAACTCACCTGGCCTGGAGAACGTCCAGATGATTTCGGCCGTCTGGCCTTCGCTCGCATGCGCCATGTAGGGCTCGCTGTGTTCCATGTTCGGGAACTTCTTCATCATCACGGCATGCTCCCGATTGTCCTCGGCGCGGCCGATGACCATTTCGTGGATCTGATAGCCGTCATTTCGGACGACGAATCGGATGGTTTCGCCGATGGTGGCGACGACGTTGTCCGGCTCGAAGCGCATATCGTCACCCATGGTGACGAGAATGGTCCGGGACACGGCATTCGGATCACCGGTTTTTCCGAACGCGTTCTCGACCAGGTCCAGGTTGGCGGGCACGTCGCTCTTTTCGGTATCGTGTTTCTTCCCGTGGGCCGCGGCTGTGGCGGCGATTGCACATAAAAGGGCAGCTACGACAAGCGGTCTCTTCATTTGTATTTCCTCAGGAGTTTTTCGCGGGGTCGACCTTGTAAGCGACTGTGCCGTCTGGGAACTCGTACCAGCCGGGGTCGCTGTAATCGCGTTCGGGCTGGTTCTCCCGAACCTTCACGACCGAGAACATTCCGCCCATTTCGATGGGGCCGAATTGTCCCCAGCCGGTCATCATCGGCAGGGTGTTGTCGGGCAGGGGC
Organism: Hyphomicrobiales bacterium; assembly: GCA_965227875.1. Lineage (GTDB taxonomy): Bacteria > Pseudomonadota > Alphaproteobacteria > Rhizobiales > JAJFHC01. The sequence goes on along the minus strand of OZ245783.1, from coordinate 278,371 downwards.
ATTTCCATCGTGCCCATGTCTGCCATGCCACGCTCGCCCATCACCATGTATTCGGGAACGAGTGTGACGATCTTTTTCGCGATCGAACGGTGGTCGACACCGATCATTGTGGGCACGTCGTGGCCCATGGCATTCATGGTGTGATGCGCCTTATGGCAGTGAATGGCCCAGTCTCCGGGATTTTCGGCGAGGAACTCGAACGCGCGCATCTGGCCGATGGCGCAGTCCACCGTGACTTCGGGCCAGCGTGCGCTTTCGGGTACCCAGCCACCATCAGTGCAGGTCACCTCGAAGTCGTAACCGTGCATGTGGATCGGATGGTTCGTCATGGTGAGATTGCCGAAGCGAACCCGCACCCGGTCATCCTGGCGCACGACGAGATGGTCGATCCCCGGAAACACCCGGCTGTTCCAGGTCCACAGATTGAAATCGAGCATCGTATTGACCTTGGGCGTGTAGGCACCCGGGTCGATGTCGTAGGATGACATAAGGAATACGAAGTCGCGGTCGACCCTGTGCTGGTCCGGGTCCCTGGGATGTACGACGAGGAAGCCCATCATCCCCATGGCCATCTGCGTCATCTCGTCGGCGTGGGGGTGGTACATGAAAGTGCCGGACTTTTTCATCTCGAATTCGTAGAGGAAGGTCTCGCCCGGCTTGATCTGCGGCTGGTTGAGACCACCGACGCCGTCCATTCCAGAAGGCAGGATAATGCCGTGCCAGTGGATGGTGGTGTGTTCGGGCAGTTTGTTGGTCACATAGATGCGGACGCGTTCTCCCTCGACGCATTCGATCGTCGGCCCGGGGCTTTGCCCGTTGTAGCCCCACAGGTTCGCCACCATGCCGGGAGCGAGTTGCCGGATGACCGGTTCTGCGACCAGATGGAATTCTCGGACGCCATCCCTGAGGCGGGAGGGTGCCGACCAGCCGTTGAGCGTCACCACGGGGTTGAAGTGCGGGCCTTGCGCCGGCAATGGCGGCACGACCATGCTTGCCGTGTTCTGGAACGCGGCTTCGGGCACGGCGGCCTGCGACGTCCGGGAGACCGCGCCGGCCCCGACGATGGCTGCGGCGCCGGTGGCGAGAAACTGGCGCCTGTTGAAACTGCCTGTCATGAGATCAATGCTCCTCCTGTCCGCCGGCCGCGGCTGCGACCTCGGTGTTTACGGAAACACCGCTGCTGCTGCCGGTGGTCGTCGCGAAATCGAGCTGGGCCTTTGCCAACCAAAAGTCTCGTCTTGCTTCAATCTGGGTCATCAAGGCCTGGGACTGTTGCCGGTTGGCGGCCAGCAGATCGAAAACGCTTGTCAGCATTCCGTTGTACCTGAGCAGCTCCTCGTCGGTGATGCGTCGGGTGAGCGGGACTAGCGTGCCTCCGTAGTGTCGTGCCAGATCAAAGGCACCGCGGTATCGGAGATAGGCTTCGCGCACCTCTGAGCGTGCCTTGATCGCGATGGCCTGCAGTTCGTTGACAGCCTGGATATACGTCCATTTGGCCCTGGACACCTTCGCGTCGCCGGGATCGAAAATCGGAATGGCGAACTCGAGCTCCACTCCATGAAGGTGATTCTTCGACGTCTCGCCATCCTCTTTTTCGCGTTCGTCGATGGCGTACCCAGAGATCTCGAACAGGCTTACGACGCTGGTGAAGGCGGTAAGGTCGATTGCCTTCTTCAGTTTCTCCACGTCCTTGCGGGCCGCCTTCACGTCGAGGCGCATCACAAGTGCGGAGCGCTCGATCCGGTTTTCGGTGTGTGGCCTCGAGGGCAGCTCAGGCAGGCGTGAGGGCAGTGTGAATTCGGTGTCCTTGCCCCAGAGCCCCATCGAACGGATCAGCTTTTCTCTGGCCATGCCGGCGGCGACGCGCAGCTTTCCCAATTGCGCGGCAGTTTCGGCTTTCATCACCTTTACCTTTGCCTGGTCGAGTGCGGTCATGCTGCCGGCCGCAGCGAGGCGCATCGAGAGTTGCTCGGCGCTGTCTGCTGAGTCGAAGATACGCTGCATGGTGGCCATCCTTTCGTTGGCGGCGACCGCCTCGATCCATGCGGTCTTCGCGGACTGTGCCGCAGTCAGCACTTCGAGGGCGGTGGTGTAGCGAACCCGTTCCGCTTCGTCTCTGGCAATCTCGGTCCGGCTTCCGAGCGTAAAAAGCGAGACAAGACTGAACAGGATCTGGCGCTCGATTTCGATGACCCCGCCGCCCGCGATGCGCCCGAGCGAGAGCACCGGGTTCTGGATGCGGCCGGCCTGGACGATGTCGGCTTCCGCGATGCCGATCTTCGCCAGCTTCGCCTGAATGGACGGGCTGCGAAGAAGCGCCAGCTGGACCGCGCCATCGAGCGTGAGCGCACCCTCCAAGATGCGCCGTGCCTCTATGTTGGCCTGCGCCGTGGTGCCCTGGTCCCGTTTCCAGACGGCGCTCGTTCCAGCGCGCTCCGTGATGAGGGCGTTCGCCTGGCGAAACGCACCTTCCTCGTCGGCTGTCGCGCATCCTGCCAATAAAGTCGTGACCGCCAGCACGGCCATGGCCCGTGATGTCCTGTTGCGTTGTCGTTCTGACATATCGCTCCCCTGTGGCGTCTCCGTATGGGCGCCGGTTTCTAGTTTCTCTGTCTCTTGCGGATAGGCTCGTCGACGGACCTCAACTGACCTCGCGGTCCGCCGATTGCTTCGGCACGATCGTTCATTTCGCGCCAATCCGATGCCTGCGTGGTGATCGGTGAAGCCCTGTAGTCCCGCAGGACGGGCCGGTAGTGCAGCTTCGGGACCCGTGCGTCAGGGTCGGCTGCGTTCATGTCGTCGGTGTCGGCAGCAGAGGCCGCGCCGGCAGGGAGTCCCGCAATCGCCGCGATTGCGACGAAACAGGTTCGCCAGTGAAACGTCATCTTCCATTCCAATCGTCTTCAGAATGCACAAGGGCATCCAGGCGACCACGCGCCGGAGTATCTTTGTGGTTTGTCCGTCAGACGAAGGAATTGGGTGGGGGGATATAAGGTTTGCAGTTGGTCGCCGAGGGACGGCCCTGCAGATACGCCGTCCAGTCGGGATGTGGAAACTCTGCCTGCTCGCCGCTTGTCAGCTGCACGAAATCCAGCAGGCACACTGCGCTGCAGCAGAATTTCAAGATGGAATGATCTGCATCCCCGTCGGAGTCATGCGAGGAGGTTCGATCCGTATGCGAATGACAGTCCGCCACGGTTTTTGCGGTCTGCGAAGTCGCCGTGAAGGCCGCTGCGTCGATTGAAGCGCCGAAGGTCAGTGAATCAGCCATGAGCGGCATAGTCTGCACGAGTACCCATGCAAACAAGACAGCTATGCTCAAAAATTTCCTGACCATGTTGCACTGGCTATCACGGCTGCGGGTAAGGCGGAATTACAAAAATCGTCCGGAATCGAAGCGCGCGAACAATTGTTCGTGACTCGGCGAATCCCGGTCAATTCACGTGGGATATCGTCACAGCTTCCACCTGCTGGAAAGTCAATCGAAAACTCCGTCGGGCTGGCCGTTTGGACAAAAACAACTGTACAGGAGACCAATGACTGGCGGACCGACTTGGTGCCGGTGAAAGTCGGGTTGCTATCCGCCGTTCGCTCCAACCAACCCGCAGAATCGTGTCCGGTCGATGTCACCGCCGATGATCACGGTGGCGACCGTCCGGCCTGTGATGTCGGTCTGAGCGTTAAGTACCGCTGCGATGCCGACGACGGACCCGTCTATCCTGGCTACGCCGCATCGCCCGATCGTTTCCTGTGGGCACGAGCGTCGGATTTACATCGCTTCAGGCCGCGGCCTCAGCGTCTACCGGGCGTAGATCGACTTCTCAACCCCGGCGACGTGGTCTCCGAACGTCAGAAACGGTTCGATCGCTTCCGGTTCGACAAGCCGGAACGCCAGCATGGACGCCAGCAGGAGTATTGCGGCGTCGTCCCATCTGGTAAACACCGGTGCGAACGGGCTCTCCCCCCGCAGGAGTGCGGAAACGCCCGAGGCCGAGGCCGAGATCAGAAGCAGATAATGCATCATCAGGGGAACGAGCGGCATCGGCCAGAACGAAGCCAGGAAGAAGGAAAGAGCGGCGGACAGTCCGATGCGCAGGAGGCCTTCGTGTACGTCCGGGTATTCCGGCCAACTGTTTCCGTCCCATGTTGGATCATTATTGACGCGCATCACGGGATCCTCCCGCAGGCACGAGCGCGATTGCGAGGTCCAGGATGCGTCGGTGCCACCGCGATCGCGGACTGGTGGCCGTGTCGCCGCGTGGCCATCTTGGCGGGTCTTGCATGCATCATGATTTACATCCTCCTTGAGAAGCAATGTAAACGCCACGGAAGCCGTCTCGGTTTCCGTTCGCAGATCCGAAATCGGCACCTGCGGCGGACTATTTGGTAAGGTGGTAAGCCCGGTTCAAGACGGGTGTTGGGTGCGATTGCCCCATGCTGGACATGGGTCTCATGCAAACATCTTGAAACGGTGCGAGCCTTTACTAAATCGCGATGCGAAGGCGCCACATCTGGGCCTTCAGAACACAACTCCAGAAAATCACACTGTTTCATTGCTTCAACAGGAGGATGAAATGACCGTGGAAACCGTAGTTGGAAAACCGTCTTTCGCTGGTATCGGCAAAGGGACACGCACACTTGACTGGCTGTCGACCGTTGGCCGCTGGTGGGAGGAGAATGTACGCAGGCCTTTCCGGCAGACAATGTATTACCGGACCTGCGTCAACGAGCTGAAAGGCCTCGACGACCGCATCCTGATGGATATCGGAGTTGCGCCCCACCAGATCGAGGACATCGCGTGGGAAACGGCGTGCCGGCTGGTTGAAAGCCAGCAGATGGCATCCACGAAGCGGCCGGCCGGCCGGGTGCGGGCTGGCGCGGGTGGTCAGGCCGGTCTTCTGACACCAGCCTGACTCCTTCCATCGCGGAGTCCCGCTGACGCGCCGTCAACACGGGCCTTGCGCGAAATTGCAGATTCCAATGTCTTCCGGACAGGACGAGGGTGGGGCAGACCTTATTCGGCAGCCTCCGCACTCCTCAGACAATCGTCCCCCAGAGGCACCACGGGCGTCAGGTCGCGGTGGTGCTTGAAGTCGGGCCGGGTGGGCGTGCGGGCGGCGTTGGAGACCGGGTTGAGGATGAGCGAGAAGATGGCCCGGTCCCAGGGCGACGTGTTGTTGGGCGAGCCGTGGACGAGGGTGTCGTGGAAGACGAGCATGGTGCCGCGCCGGCCCGTCGCCGAGACCAGCCCGCGGGCCTCGGCCAGTTCGCGCACCCGGTCGTTGTCGCAGACCCAGAGCGGATAGCTCGTCGTTTCCGTGTCGAGCGAAGCCCCGTGCGCGCCCTGCTTATGGGTGCCGGGGATGAAATAAAGCGGGCCGTTGAACTCGGTCACGTCGTCGAGGAAGATGTGCAGGTTGAGCGCGCGCGGCGCGGGCACGCCGTCTTCTGCGTGATGGGTGGCGAAATCGTAGTGCCATTGCCAGATCTCGCCCGAGAAGGCCGCCTTCACGTTCACCTTCACCTGCTGGACATAGGCGTTCTCGCCGAAGACCTGCAGCGCCGGGGCGACGAGGCGCGGATGGCGCACGACACGCGCATAGACGTCGTCGCGCAGGTGCAGGCCCATGGTGGTGCGCACCTCGCCCGAGGCCTGCTCGGTGATGTTGCCCGGATGATCCTGCGCGTAAAGTGCGGGCAGTCGCGCGCGCATCAGGTCGACTTCCGCGTCGGTGAACCGGTCCTCGAGGACGAGATAGCCGTCCCGGTCGAGGCTGGAGAGCTGGTCGGGGGTGAGCTGCATTTGCGGGGCTCCAGGGTTCGTGTTTAGTATTCCTCCACTCAACCGTGTCATTGCGTCCCGGTAAAGCCGGGAAATCGTGAACTGTCGTTCAGGAAAACTGTACTTTCATGCCGCGCCGTCTTCCGCCGCTTCGCGCGGTTTCCTATTTCGAGGCCGTCGCCGAGCGGCGCAGCCTGGTCGAGGCGGCCGGGGCCCTGGGCGTGACAAAGGGCGCGGTCAGCCAGCAGATTCGCGCGTTGGAGCAGTATCTGGGCGTGGCGTTGTTCGACCGCACGGGACGCCGGCTCGACCTGACGGATGCCGGGCAGCGCTACTACGTCGCCGCCCAGGCGGCCCTCGAGGGCCTGGAGGCGGCCACCGCCAGGCTTGCGCGCCAGCGCCTGAGGCGGTCCTTCCGCATCACCGCGCTGCCGGCCTTCGTGTCGCTGTGGATGGCGTCCCGCCTGTCCGACTTCCAGGCGGCCCACGAGGATGTCGATATCGAGGTGCTGTCGGACGCCTCGCTGGTCGATTTCTCGCGTTCCGACGCCCATGCCGGCATCCGTTTCGGTTCGGGCGAGGCGGCGGGGCTCGTCACGCGGACCATCGCCATCGACCGCCTGACGCCGGTGTGCAGCCCGGACTATGCCCTGGCCCACGGGTTGAGCCGGCCGGAAGATCTCGCGCCCTGCCGGCTCCTGCACGACACCTACTGGCATGACGACTGGCAGCGCTGGAGCGCGTCCTGCGGGTTCGCGCCCGCCGCCCGCCAGGCGGGGCAGCACTTCTCGGCCTACAGCGTGGCCGTCGACATCGCGCGGTCGGGCGGTGGGGTTGCCATGGGCCACATGCTGCTGCTGCGCGACATGCTCGACCGGGGCGAACTGGTCGCGCCCTTCGCCGCGTCGATTCCCGCGCGCGAGCCCTATACGCTGGTGCGCCCCGGCCATGGCGAGGCGCCCGGTTTCGTCGCCGCCTTCGAGGACTGGCTGGTGGCGGCGTTCACGCAAACGTGAGGTGATTTCCGCAGGGCGAATGACGCTGCAATTCCTGACCGCGCGGCTTCGGTGTATCCTTTTTCTCCGGCGTACGGGTCAGGAGGTTACCCCCATGAATGCAGGCTCCGTCATCCTTCGTCAGGCCGCAGCGGCCATGCTCGCGGTTTTTGCGCTTACGGTTTTTGCGGCGACATCCGTGGAAGCCGCGCCCAGCCGCTGCCTTGCCATGGCCGGGCTGACGCCGGTCATCGAGCCGGCCGCCTACACGCCCGCGCAGGCGTCCCGGTCCGAAGAGGTCGAGATCACCTTCGTCGGCCACTCCACCTTCCGCATCCGCAGCCCGAAGGACATCGTCATCGCCACCGACTTTGCCGGCTACTGGGGCAAGGGGCGCATTCCCGACGTGGTGACCATGAACCATGCGCACGAGACGCACTACACGGACTCGCCCGATCCCGGCATCAAGCATGTCCTGCGCGGCTGGAACCCCGAAGGCGGGGCCGCCCAGCACGAGCTTTCCATCGAGGACGTCTATATCCGCAACGTGCCGACCAATATCCGCCACTGGTCCGGCTCGGCGGAGCAGGACGGCAACTCGATCTTCATCTTCGAGGTGGGCGGGCTGTGCATCGGCCATCTCGGCCACCTCCACCACCAGCTCACGCCCCAGCATATCGGCTGGATCGGCCGGGTCGACGTTCTGCTGGTGCCGGTCGATGGCAGCTACACGCTGAGCCACGATTCCATGGTCCAGGTGATCCGCGACCTGCAGGCGGTGGTCGTCATCCCCATGCACTATTTCGGGCCGTCCACGCTTGGCGTGTTCCTCGACCGCATGCGACAGGATTTCGAGGTCGAGGTGCGCAAGGAGCCGACGATGGTCGTCTCGGAGGCGAGCCTGCCGCTCAAGCCCAGGGTGGTGGTGCTGCCGGGCTTCTGAGCGAGGGGTCATTTCCGCGCGACGATGAACACGGCCTTTCCCGGGCCGGGATTCCAGTGTTCCTCGATGGTGAAACCCGCCGCGGTGATTTCGTCGACCAGTTCACGTTCGGTAAAGAAGCTGATCGCCGGAAGCAGCCCGAGCGCCCGTCCGGCCGGGGCGATGTACCGGAAGAACGACGCCGTCTCCGCGAGGCAGGTCGAGCTCGATATGAAGACGCCGCCCGGTTCAAGCATCGCGTAGACCTTCGCCAGGACGTCCGCCCTGTCGTCGAGCAGGTGCAGGATGCTCAGCCCGAGCACCGCGCCGAACGTTCCTTCGGGGCAATCCAGTTCCTGGATGGTGCCGACCTCGAACGTGACGTTCTCGATGCCCGTCTCCGCCTGTTTCGAGCGCGCGATCTCGATCATGCGCGGCGAGAAGTCGATGGCGCGTATGCTCTTGACATGGGGCGCGTGGAGGAGGGCGGTGCCGCCGGTCCCGCAGCCGAACTCGAGGACGTCCATGTCGGGGCGGAAATGCCGCCGGCTCTTCTCGAGCTTCTTGCGGTAGGTCTCCTCGTCGGTGATGGGGCGCTTGGAATAGTAGTTGGCGATGCGGTTCCAGAAGCCTGGCGATGCACTCATGAGGGGCCCCTGTCTGTTGGTCCGGCGCGAGTTTCCCTGTCACCCGACGGGGCGACGTGAGCCGGTTTTGTGACACGGTCCGGAGCCTCGTTCCACCGCTTTGAAGATCGCCGCGCATCGCGGATCGGGCGGGTGCGGATTTTCGCGATTCCGGACTCGTTTTCGTGCGAATCCCGGATAGTATGCCGGCCATGTCCGTATGGGGAAAATTGTGGGGCGGTGTGGCCGGGCTGGCGATCGGCGGGCCCCTGGGAGCGCTGGTGGGCGCCGTGGCCGGTCACTATGCCATAGACCGGTCGGCGAAGCGTGCCGGGCAGACGGCCGAGGACGGCGCACCCGAAGAGCAGATCGCCTTCACCATGGGCGTGATCGCGCTGGGCGCCAAGATGGCCAAGGCGGACGGCGTGGTGACCCGGGACGAGGTCGACGCCTTCAAGCAGGTCTTCGTGGTGCCGGACCGGGAGCTCAAGAACGTCGCCCGTGTCTTCAACCTCGCAAAGCAGGACGTGGCGGGATACGACGCCTATGCGAAACAGCTCGCCGGGCTCTTCAAGTCGAAGCCGGCGATGCTCGAGGACATCCTCGACGGGCTCTTCCACATCGCCAAGGCGGACAGCGTCGTCCACGACAGCGAACTCGACTACCTGTCGTCGGTGGCGGGGATCTTCGGACTCTCCGGCGGCGACTTCGACCGGATCAAGGCGCGCCACGTGCCGCCCGACGAAAGCGACCCCTACTTGGTGCTCGGCATCAGCCGCGATGCCGACGACGCGCAGGTGAAGCGCATCTACCGCCAGCTGGTGCGCGACAACCATCCCGACCGGCTGATCGCGCGCGGGGTGCCGGAAGAGTTTGTCGCCATCGCCAACGAGAAGATCGCCGCGATCAACGTGGCCTATGACCGGATCGAGAAGGAACGCGGGTTTTGAGTTCGCCGGACATGGCCTGGCGGGCCGCGCCGAGCCACGAGCCGCGCGCCGGGGGCAGGGCGCCGGACATCCTTCTCATGCACTATACCGGCATGGTGTCCGCCCAGGCGGCGATCGACCGCCTCTGCGACCCGGCTTCGAAGGTCAGCTGCCACTACCTCGTCGACGAGGAGGGGCGGATCACCAGGATGGTCGAGGAGGAGAGGCGCGCGTTCCATGCGGGCGTGTCCCACTGGGCCGGAGAGACCGACATCAACAGCGCCTCCATCGGCATCGAGATCGCCAACCCGGGCCACGAGCACGGTTACGTGGATTTCCCCGAGGCGCAGATGGCGGCGGTCGAGGCGCTCAGTCTCGACATTCTCTCGCGCCACGACATCCCGCCCCACCGTGTGCTCGGCCACTCCGACGTGGCGCCCGCGCGCAAGACCGATCCCGGCGAGAAATTCGACTGGAAACGCCTTGCCGCGAAGGGCATCGGCCACTGGGTGCCGCCGGCGCCGCAGGCGGGCGGCGGTTTCCTGCAGCAGGGCGACGCGGGCGACGGCGTGGCGGCGCTGCAGATGCTGCTCGCGACCTACGGCTACGGCATCGAGGCGACCGGCACGTACGACGAAGCCACGACGATCGTGGTCACCGCCTTCCAGCGCCACTTCCGCCCCGAACGCGTCGACGGCATCGCCGACCGCTCGACGCTCGAAACCCTGCAAGCCTTGCTGAAGGCCCTGCCGGAACTGCCTGTGACGTGATTTCCGTTTTCCAGAGAGAGCCGTGAGTCTCATCCGGCATTGTTCCAGGCTCCGGCCGCGTACGGTCGCTGGATTGCCGGGACGCGCCCGGCAAAGACGGGGGGGTGGATACCCGCATGTAACCCTTCCGTCTCCCGGAGAGCCGCAAGGCTCATCCGGGACCGTCCCACACTCCGACCTTGGTCCGGAACGGCCCCGGTCTTTCCGTGCGGAAAACCGGGAAACGGTGATGCGTGCCTGCGCCGCGTCGCAATACTCCATCGCCCGTCCTGCGCGGGCGTGACCCGCGCATCCAGCCCGGGGCTCCGGCCGCGTACGGTCGCTGGATTGCCGGGTCGCGCCCGGCAAAGACGGGGGGTGATACACGCACGTATCCCTTTCGTCTCCCGGAGAGCCGCAAGGCTCATCCGGGACCGTCCCACACTCCGGTCATGCAAATCGTCTCCCGGAGAGCCGCAAGGCGCATCCGGGACCGTCCCAAACTCCGGTCTCGGTCCGGAACGACCCCGGTCTTTCCGTGCGGAAAACCGGGGAACGGTGATGAGTGCGGGCCAGCCTTGCGTCGCAACGTACCCTCACCCGTCCTGCGCGGGCGTGACCCGCGCATCCAGCCAGGGGCTCGGCAGTGGACGGTCGCTGGATTGCCGGGACACGCCCGGCAAAGACGAGGGGTTGAATACGCGAGTAAATCCCTTTCGTCTCCCGGAGAGCCGCAAGGCTCATCCGGGACCGTCTCGAACTCCAGCCTTGCGAATTGTATCCCGGAGAGTCGCACGGCTCATCCGGGACCGTTCTGAACTCCGGCCTCGGTTCGGAACGGCCCCGGTCTTTCCTTGCGGAAAACCGGGGAACGGGGGTGGGTTTGCGAACGCCGCGTCGCAACATACCCATCGCCCGTCCTGCGCGGGCTTGATCCGCGCATCCAGCCTGGGGTGCGGGCGGGATAGGTGTCTGCGTCAGAGGCGGCTGCTGAGGCTGACGATGAGGGACTGGACGAGGCCGATGGCGCCGGAGATGGGGCGGAACTGGCCGGTGACGTCGGTGTCGACGAGGAAGGCGACCGTGGAGTTGCGCGCCAGTGGACTGGACGGGGTATCGGTCAGCGCCACGATCGGCAGTTCGCGGAAATGGGCATCGCGGACCACGTCGACGACGGAGGACGAATAGGGCGGGAAGGAGGCCGCGAAGAGCAGGTCCTCGTGGCCCATGTTGGCCACTTGCTGGGCGGCCATGCCGCCGCTGTAGTCGAGCAGGCTGCAGCGGCGTTCGAGACGGGTCATGCCATAGGCGAAGTAGGCGGCGATGGGGTGCGCGCGCCTCAGCCCGGCCACGTAGATGTGCCGGGCCGAAAGCAGGAGGTCCACGGCACGGTCGACGTCCGAGGAAGACACCGTCCGCTTGAGCTGTTCGAGGGAAGCGATCATCGCGTCCGCGCAGGCATTGATCGTCGTGTCGGCATCTTTCGCGGACGGCGCCCCGGCGCTCGCCTCGAACATCCGTTCGCGATAGACGGGCGCCCCCTCGATCAGGCGCATCTTGAAGATCTGCTGCATAGCCCGGAAACCGCCATAGCCGAATTCCTTGGCGAACCGGATCAGCGTGGAGGGCTGGACCGAGGCCTCCTCGGCGAGTGCGGCCACCGTCTGCAGTGCGAATTCGTTGGGCTGGTCGAGCGCCAGCCGCGCGATGCGCTGGAGGTGGGGGCTGAGATCCTCGAACCGGTTGCGGATCTCGGCGCGCAACGCCTCGAAGGTTTCGGGCGGCAGGGGCGCCGCAGCGGCTTCGTCCGTTGGTTTGTTCATGCGATTTTTTTGACTGAAAATTCGTTCAAATTCAAGAACGGACCGTTCCGCGCCACATTTTCGGCGATCATTTTTGACGGGAAAAGGCGATTTTCGCTTGACTTGTGGAATGAATTTTTATTCAAATCGAACAAATATTCATTTCAAGAGCAGAGCCGCACCGGAAGGGAAACCGCTCCGACAAACGGCCGGAAGCACGAGAAACAAGCCAACTTTGTGGAGGAAATGATGAAGAAGAATCGTATCAGCCGCCGCGGATTCCTCGGTGCAGGCACGGCGGGAGTGGCCGCGTTCTACGGGCCATGGTCGACGAACCGGGTCTACGCCGCGTCCACCGACAAGCCGCTGAAAATCGGTATCACGTCCGACGCCAGCGGCCAGTATGCCAATTCCGGTGCCAGCGACCGGCGCGGGATGCAGATGGCGATCGCCGAGTTCAACGCCAGGGGCGGCGTGCTCGGGCGCAAGGTCGAGACGGTGCACATCGACACCGAGACGACGCCGGCCACGGGCAGCCGCGTGGCCGAACGCATGATCTCCCAGGAGGAATGCGGTTTCCTCGTCGGAGCAGTGAGTTCCGGCGTGGCCAACGCGATCAGCCAGGTGGCCCAGAAATACGGCGTCATCTACCTCAACACCAATTCGAGCTCTCCCACTGAGTCGGGCAAGAACTGCCACCGGGTGAAGTTCGTCTGGGACGGAAACGGGACCAATTTCGCAAAGGCCGCAGTCAAGAACGCCATCGAGAAGTTCGGTGACAACTGGATGCTGCTGACGAACGACTATGTCTGGGGGCACAACACGTCGGCCGCGACGAAGAAGCTGCTCGAAGCCTATGGCGGCAAGGTGAGCGAAGAGATCCTGGTGCCTCAGGGCACGCGGGATTTCTCCTCGGCGCTGCTCAAGATCCAGCAGGCGTCGCCCGACGTGGTCGCGGCAGCCGTCGGCGGTGACGACCAGAAAGCGATGCGCCAGCAGGTTGCCCAGCTCGGCATGGGCGACAAACCGGCGTGGATCAACAACCAGCAGGACTGGCCGGACGTCTACGGCCTGCCCGTCGAGAACCTCTTCGGCGTGTTCGGCACGACCTGGTACTACAAGCTCGACCTTCCCGGCGTCGACGATTTCGTCAAGCGCTACCAGGCGATGTATCCCGATACGCGCATGCGCGTGCCCGGCAACGTTTTCTACAACGGCTACATGGCGACGCGGGAATTGCTGCGGGCCATCGAACGGGCCGGCACCACCAACAACATCGCCGTCATCAAGCAGCTGGAAGGCCACAAGATGCCGGCGTCGGAACGCATGCAGCACCATGACGCGTGGATCGACCCGGACACGCATCAGGTCCAGCAGACGATCTACCTGGCCACGTCCAATCCAGGGTCCTCGGACAAGGACGACATGTTCCGCATTCTCAACCAGTCCGACCCCAACGACGTGCGCGACGAAGGTGCGCCGGGGGCCTGCGGCCTTGAGAGCTACGCCGACACGCCCACGCGTGACGCCTGACGGACCTTCGGGCGGGCGTGCCTGTTTGGCGCTCCCGCCCGGAAACGCATTGCCGGCGGACCATTCATGACGCTCATCATCCCCCATATTATCAACGGCCTGACGCTCGGCCTGCTGTTCGCGCTCATCGCGCTCGGCTTCACGCTGATCGTCGGCGTCATGGAGGTGATCAACCTCGCACACGGCTCGCTGTTCGCCCTCGGCGCCTATTTCGCGCTGTCCGTTCTGGGGGCGGGTTGGCTCGAGCAGACCGCGGTCGGCGCATGGTGGCTCGGCCTGCCAATCGCCGCACGTTACGTGTCGGCGCTCGTCTTCGCGCCGCTCCTCGCCGCGGCGGCGGGGATGATCCTCGAAATCTGCCTGCGGCCGACCTATGGCAAGGCGCCGCTCTACGGGTTGCTGCTGACGTTCGGCGCCGCGCTCGTGATCGAGGAACTCATCCGGGTCGCCTGGGGGCCGGGCGAACAGCACCTGACGCTTCCCCAGTCGATCAACGGGGCGATGCTGCTCGGCGGCCTGATCTTTTCCAAATACAAGATCTTCGCGGCCGGTTTCGCCGTGTTCGCCATCGTGGCGGTCTGGCTCTTTCTCGAGCGCACGCCCTACGGCGCCATCATCAAGGCGGGCGCGCATGACAGCGAGATGGTGCGGGCGTTGGGGTATGACCTGGGCAAGCTGCGCACGCTCGTCTTCGGGCTGGGGGCGGGGCTCGCAGGACTGGCCGGTGTCGTGATGGTGCCGATCTGGGGCCTGCGGCCTCATGTGGGTATCGACGTCGTCATCCCGGCCTTCCTCATCATCGTGCTCGGCGGTGTCGGAAGCTTCTGGGGTGCGGTGTGCGCCGCGCTCATTGTCGGCCTCGCGGTGGGCCTCAGCGGGGCGTTTGTCCCGGCGTGGTCGATGATGTCGATGTACATCCTGCTCATCGTCGTGCTCGGTTTCCGGGCGAGGGGCCTGTTCGGCCGCAAGAGCGTGCTGGAGAACTAGGCGGTGATATCCCTGTCCGACATCTCGGGCCGGTCAGGCTCCTGGATCACGCCCCATACGCTCTGCGTGACGGGTCTCCTGGCATCGTCGCCGCTCTGGATCTCCGCCGTCGGCTCCTATCAGTACCTGGCCATCGAGATTTCGATCTGGATGATCTACGCCATCGGGTTCAACCTGCTCTTCGGTTATACCGGGCTGCACTCCTTCGGGCACGGGGCCTATCTCGGCGTCGGCGCCTACGCCTTCGGCCTGTTCCAGCACAACGTCGCCGTGAGCCTTGCCGGCGGACTTATGGCAGCCATCCTGATGGCGGGACTGGCCGGTGCGATCGTCGGGGCCATGGTCTCGCACCGCCGCGGCATCTACTACGCGTTGCTGACGATCGCCTTCGGGCAGGTGTTCTGGTTCGCATCGATCAAGCTGCACTGGCTGACCGGCGGCGAGGACGGCCTGCTCAACATCCCGAGGCCCGCCGTCGATCTCGGCGTTCTGACCGTCGACCTCAACGACAACGTCGCGTTTTTCTTTGTCGTTCTCGCGGCCCTTCTGGCGACGATCACGCTGGCCTGGCGCATCGTGCATTCGCCCTTCGGCCGCGTTCTCCAGGCCATCCGCCAGAACGAGACCCGGGCCGCCTTCGTCGGTTACGAGGTGTGGCGCTTCAAGCTGGCCGCATTCATCCTCTCGGCCATGTTCGCGGGGCTGGCCGGCGGGCTCTTCGCCATGGCCCAGGAGAGCGCCTATCCCGATGTCATGGGTCTTCACCAGTCGGGCCTCATCGTGATGATGGTCCTCGTGGGCGGCGGCCTCGTGAGCTTCTGGGGTCCGGTCTACGGGGTCGTGCTCTATTTCGTCGCGCGCGACGTGCTGGGCGGGCTGACCGAGACGTGGCTGCTCTGGTACGGGCTCATGTTCGTGGTCATGGTGATGTTCCGCCCCGAGGGCGTTGCGGGCGCGTTCCACCTCGTCGCGAAGCGCCTCGGTTCGCAGACGCGCGCATCCAGGGCGGCGGCGGAGTCCTGACATGGCGTATTTCGAGGCCAGGAACATCCACAAGCGCTTCGGGTCGAGCGTCGTTCTCGAAGACATCAGTCTCGCCTTCGAGAAGGGACAGGTCAGCGGCATCATGGGGCCGAACGGTGCGGGCAAGACCACGTGCTTCAACGTGCTGACCGGCCGGTACAGGCCCGACCGCGGCGAGATCCTGTTCGACGGGGAGGCGATCACCGGTCTGCCGCCGCAGAGGATCGCCCGTCTCGGTCTGTCGCGGTCGTTCCAGATGATGACCCTGTTCGACGACTCCACGGTGATGGAGAATGTGATGGTCGCGCTTCCCGGGTTCCGGGCGCGGCGCAGACAGCTCTTCGGGACCGTCTTCGACGACAAGGACCTCATCGCTGAAGCGATGACGATTCTCGAACAGATCGGTCTTGCGGACCGGGCATGGACGGCGGCCAGCGAGTTGCCATACGGCGACCGCCGCGCGCTCGAGATCGGGGTGGCGCTGGCGGCCCGGCCGCGGATCCTGTTTCTCGACGAGCCGACGTCGGGTCTCGGGACGGAAGCGACCCGGGACCTCGCCCTCCTGATCGACAGGATAAGGCAGAGCCTCACCGTCGTGATGATCGAACACGACATGCGGTTCCTGTTCGGGCTGGCGGACACGATTTCGGTCATCCACTGGGGGCAGGTCATTGCCGGGGGAACCCCGGACGAACTGCGCGCCAACAAGTGGGTGCAGCGCTCGAGCCTGGGCGAGCTTGCGTGATGCTCAACGTTTCGAACATCGATACCTACTATGGCGAGACCCAGGCGCTTTTCGGGGCCTCCCTGGAGGTCGGCGAAAGGGAAGTCGTGGCGCTGCTCGGCCCGAACGGTGCGGGCAAGACGACCCTCATCCGGTCGGTGATGGGCCTGACACCGCCGCGCCGCGGTGGCGTCGTGTTCGACGGGCAGGAGATCACGAGGCGGCCGACCCACGAGATCGCCAGGATGGGCGTGGGCTGGGTGCCCGACGACCGGCGTGTCTTCCCCAGCCTGACGGTGGCCCGCAATCTCCAGATCGCCAGGAAGAGGACGAGGTTCCGCGCGTGGACCGTGCCCGAGATGTTCGACGTCTTCTCCGCGCTCGAACACCTGATGCCCCGGGAATGCGAGAACCTGTCCGGCGGGGAACAGCAGATGGTGTCCATTTCGCGCGCGCTTCTGGGATCTCCCGGTCTCGTTTTGCTCGATGAACCGGGACAGGGACTGGCTCCGAAAATCGTCCAGGACGTCATGCGCACGATTCTTCGCATGAAGGCGGAGGGGCTCTCCGTCCTGGTCGTCGAGCAGAATGCCATGGCCGCGCTCGAGGTCTCCGACCGCGTCTACGTGATGAACCGCGGGCGCATCGCATACGAAGGGGCCGCGGCGGAGCTTCTCGACAACGCCGATCTTCGGCAACGGCTGATAGGAATGTGAGGATGGCGCCGATACTCGAAGTCAGCGGCCTGGAGAAGGTCTATACCGCAGGCAGATGGTCGAAGCGTCCGACGTTCCGGCTGGAGGCAGACTTTTCCATCGAAGGACCCGAGATCGTCGGCCTCATGGGTCCCAACGGTTCGGGCAAGACGACCCTGTTCGAACTCATCACGGGTTCCAACCGGCCGACGGCCGGCCGTGTGAGCGTGCAGGGGCGCGACATTCACAACGTTCGCACCGATGAACGCGACCGGCTGGCGATCCACTACCACCAGTCCTACCAGGTCAGGCATTTCCGGTCCTTCCGGCCGGACTTCCTCATGGAGCGCGCGGACAGCGACCGGCCGGTGGTGCACCTGTTCGACGAGCCGCAGTTCAACACGCAGGACGGATATATCGGGTTCATGTTCGATTTCTTCCGCAAGCTGCGCGACGAGGGCCGGCTGGTCTTCGTATGCGTCCACCCCAACGAGCCCTTCCACCTGGAGATCGTGCGGGAAATCTGCGAACGGTATTTCTTCATACACAAGGGCAGGCCGGTACCCGCGGACAACTATGAGACGCTGGTTTCGCAGGAGCCGGTCCGCGCCTATCTCGGAAAGTTGCTGGAGAACTGATGAGTGACATGAAGACCTTCGAGGAACATGCCTATACCGCGCCGGTCGATTTCGACGCCGTGCGGCGCGACTGGGAAGCGGAAGGATTCAGTTTCGGGGTCTTTCGCGACCCGCCCGGACAGCAGTGGAACGACTTCGTCCACAGCACCGACGAATATGTCTGCGTGGCGGAAGGGCGTCTGGAGATCGAGGTGGGCGATGAACCGGCCATCGCGGGCCCGGGCGATCTGGTGCGCATCCCGAGGCACGTGAACCACTCGTTGAGAACCCTGTCCGACGGGGGCAGCGTCTGGCTCTACGGATATGGCATGTGGGAGGAAGATTCGTGAGCGCGGCCCCGCCACGCGCCGCACTCGCCGGAGCCGGCATGATCAGTGTTTTCCATCTCCGGGCCTGGCAGGCGGCCGGCGTTCCCGTCGTCGCGGTCTGCGATACCGACCGGCAGAAGGCGGAGGCGCGCGCGCTGGAGTTCGGCATCGAACGTGTCTACGACAATGCCGACGCCATGTTCGCGGATGGCGGGTTCGAGCTTGTCGACATTGCCGCATCCGTCGGCGCGCACGCGCCGCTCGCGCGGCTGGCGGCCGACCACGGTGTTCACGTCATGCTCCAGAAGCCGATGACGGAAACCGTGTCCGAGGCAGAGGAACTGGTGGCCTATGTTGGCGACCGGGTCCGGTTCATGGTGCACGAGAACTACCGGTTCCGTCCGCACTACATGGCCGTGCGCCGGTGGATCGCGGAGGGGCGGATCGGGACGCCGCGCCACGCGACGATTGCGGTCCGCGGGTCGGGTCTCTGTGCACGGGAGGGGCGCGAACCCTTTCTCGTGGAACGCCAGCCCTATCTGAAGACCTTCAGGCGGAACCTCGTGTTCGAAACCATGATCCATCACCTCGATGTCCTTCGCGCGCTGGTCGGGCCGCTGAATGTCGTTGCCGCGCGGCTGAACCGGCTTGCGACGGGGCTTCCGGGCGAGGACACGGCCACCATCCTGATGGAAGGCCCCGACGGCCTCATCGCGTCGGCGGACGGGTGCATCTGTGCGCCGGGATATCCGGACCTGCATGGCGACCGGCTCGAGATTGTCGGCACGCGGGCGACGGTCATGATGGACTACAACCGCGTCTATCTTGTCGGCGCGGAAGACGAGGCGGAGGAAGTCGACCTTCTTGGCCGCTATCAGGAGTGCTTCGACCATGCGGTCTCGCATTTCGTGGCCTGTGTCGGGGACGGAACCGCGTTCGAGACGGACCGTCTGGACAATCTCGAGACACTCAAACTGATGGAGAGCGTCTACGATGCCGCCGGCGTGGAGGTGGCGCCATGACGTCGGCCGACGCGATGACCTCCATGACGCCGAAAGTGGATCTCGATGCGCTCGACGCTCTTTTCGACGTAAAGGACATGAGAGTGTTCGTTCCGGGAGGCTATGGCGCGCTGGGGGAGGCCATCTCCTGGGGGTTCGCGCGCCGGGGCGCGAACGTCGTGATCGCCGGCCGCAACATGGACCGCGCCTCAGGTCTGGCGGAGGCCATCTGCGCTTCGGGCGGTCGGGCCTCGGCCATGGAACTCGACGCGCGAAGCCCCGACGCGATCGAAGAGGCCGTGGGCCGGACTGCCGACCTGCTCGGCGGGATCGACACCCTGATCAACTGCGTCGGCGTTCAGCGCGAGCAGTCCCTGCTCGAGGTGACCGAGGAGGTGTTCGACGACGTCTATTCCACCAACCTGAAGTCGGCCATGTTCCTTGCCCAGTCCGTCGCGCGGCGGCAGATCGAAGCCGGGACGGGCGGACGTCACATCCATCTCTTGTCGGTCCGCTCAAGCCTTGCCCTGCGCGGACGCGGGTATTCCGCCTATTGCGCGACGAAGGGCGGGCTGCTCATGCTGGTCAGGCAGCATGCGATGGAACTGGCCCCTCACAACATCACGGTCAACGGCGTGGCGCCGACCTTCATATCGTCGGACAGGATCCGGCCGCATCTCGAGCAGGAGGAGTTCCGGCAGTTCATCTACGACCGCAACCCGCTCGGCCGTATCGGCGACCCGGTCGAGGTGGTCGGCCAGGTCATCGCCTTCGCCGCAAAGGCCGGCAGCTACATGACTGGCCAGGTGGTCTATGTCGACGGCGGCGTGACGGCAAGCCAGTAGCCCGCGGTCCCCCCCACGCGGTGTTGCAATTGTCCATCACCGGTCCTGCGCAGGCATGACCCGGGCATCCAGCCTTGGGGCGGGGCGGTGGACGGTCGCTGGATTGCCGGGTCGGGCCCGGCAAAAACGGGGGTGGATGCCCGGTGCATCCCTTCCGGTTCCCGGAGAGCCGCGAGGCTCATCCGGGACCGTTCCAAACCTGGGCTTTGCGAATCGTGTCTCGCAGAACCGCGCGGTTCGTCCGGGCGGCGCTCGGCAAAAACGGGGTCGGTGGGTACTGTCGCTCGTTACCCAGCCGCCGGGTTCGCCGGTTTTCAGCCGATCACTTCCTTGACCGCGTCGGCGAGGATGTCGACGGACTGGTCGATGATCTCCTCGCTGGTGACGATGGCCGGGGCGAAAAAGAACGTGTCGCCGGCCACCCGCGTGAAGAGGCCGCGGTCCGTCACGGCCTTGAGCATCTTCGGGCCGATGCCGTCGGCCGGAGCGAAGGGCTCCTTCGTGGCCCGGTCCCTGACGAATTCCACGCCGCAGACCATGCCGAGGCCGCGGATGTCGCCGACATTGGGATGGTCGCCCAGCTTGGCCCGGACCCGATCGTTGAGACGGGCGCCCTTTGTCGCCGCCTGGCCCACGAAATCCTCCTTCTCGATCGCATCGAGCATGGCCAGCGACACCGCGCAGCCGACGGGGTGGCCGCTATACGTATAGGCGTGCATCCACGGCTCGCTCGCGCCATCCATGACCTCCGCGATCTCGTCGCTGACGCCGATGCCGCCGAAGGGGAAGTAGCCCGACGTGATCGCCTTGGCGAACTGCAGGAGGTCCGGCTGGACGCCCCAGTGCTCGAGCCCGAACATCTTGCCGGTGCGGCCGAACCCCGTGATGACCTCGTCGGCCACCAGCAACACGTCGTACTCGTCGCAGATCTCGCGAATGCGCGGAAAGTAGTCGTCCTGCGGCACGATGGCGCCGCCGGCGCCCTGGACCGGCTCCGCGATGAACATGGCCACCGTATCGGGGCCTTCCTCGAGGATGGCCTTCTCGAGTTCGTTCGCGGCCGCGATACCCTGGCTCTCGGCGCCCGCCGGGGCCTCGTAGCGGTAGGGATAGGGCGAGGGGATGTGGCGGAAGCCCGGGAAGCGGGGTTCGAACATGGGCCAGTAGGCGCTCATGCCGGTGGCGCACATGGCGGCCATGGTGACGCCGTGATAGCCCTTCTCGCGCGAGATCACCTTCGTCTTGTTCGGTTTGCCGCGCAGTTTCCAGTAATAGCGCGCCATCTTGATGTTGCTGTCGGTGGCCTCGCCGCCGCCGGACGTGAAGTAGAAGCGGTTGATCTGGGGATAGGTGACGGCGGAAAGCCGTTCGGCCAGTTCGATGGCCCGCGGGTTGGAACTGCCGGAGTAACCCGAAGCATAGGCCATTTCCTGCATCTGCCGCGCGGCGGCCTCGGCGAGGTCGCGGCGGCCGTTGCCCGCCGTGTTGTTCCAGAGCCCGGAAAAGCCGTCGATGAACCGGTCGCCGTTGGCGTCGGTGAGGTACACCCCGTCGCCGCCGACCCAGACCTTGCCCGAACCCGAATGCTGGGCGCGGTTGTGGAGCGGGTGGATCAGGTGCGAGCTGTCGCGCTCGAGAAAGTCGGCTTCGGCATTGTTGAGCATTGCGGGTCTCCGGTTGCGGGCAGGCGCATTTTTTCCGCCTCTAGGGTCCACTTCGACGATTTTTGTGGTATCGTCAAGCGTTCCGGCAAGTCGGGGGGCATAACTGACCTGAACCCGGAGGACGGATTGATGTCTCTCAAATCGGTAAACCGTGCAGTTGTGATGTTGGCTGCGGCGGTGTCGTTTGTCTTGGCAGCCGGATCGGCAAACGCCATGCCCAGCTCGGGCGCAGCATCTTCGCAAACCAAAGCCATCGAACACGCGACGAAGCACATAAAAGGCTCGGTCGAACGTGTGCGTCATCGTCGCCACAGGCGGCATCGCGGCGGCGTGTATTTCTATTTCGGCTCGCCCGGTTACTACCCTTACTATCACCGGCCCTACTACTACTCTCCCTATTATTACCACCCACGCCCGCGCTACCGGCGCTACAAGCGGTATCGCCGGTCGAACAGTTGCCGTTACTGGCGCCGTCAGTGCGGCCGCAACTGGGGCTACGGGAATTCGGACTTCTACGGATGTCTGCGATATCACGGTTGCCGCTAGGTAGCTGAGGGGGCATGGGGCTGAGGGGCGCGGGTCCGCGACAGCGGACCCGCTTTTCATATTGATCCATGCCGAACCATTGCGTCCTTGACGGGGAGGCACGGGGCTTCTAAGCCGGGAAGGCCAGTCGGCCGGATGGCTGCCCGCCGCGAGAAATCGCTGCGGGAGGAAAGTCCGGGCTCCATGGAAGCGCGGTGCCGGGTAACGCCCGGCGGGGGTGACCCCAGGGAAAGTGCCACAGAAAGCATACCGCCGGGGTTCGCCCCGGTAAGGGTGAAAGGGTGCGGTAAGAGCGCACCGCGTCGCCGGCAACGGGGACGGCACGGCAAACCCCACCGGGAGCAAAACCGAATAGGGACGACGCGGACCTTCGGGTCCAGGCCGGCTTTCAGGCCGTTGTCCGGGTTGGTTGCACGAGATGTCCGGCAACGGATGTCCCAGATGAATGGTCATCCAGCCGTGCGCGCACGGTGGACAGAACCCGGCTTACAGGCTGACTGGCATTGTCTTTCCGGACGACATGGAGATTTGACCGTGGCGCGGGTGCAGGCAACGAATTGTTAAGCATGACGGTCCAGAATATCTGAACAGAACGTTACCGGGATTCCTTCACCCGCACAGCCTCAGACGGCGGGGACTTCAACCCGAGCGGCAGGCCGGTCCGAAAGCCGTCCTGTCATGGAGCGGCGCAGCGCAAGAACGATGTCGATGCAACAGGATGAGACACGGCACGTGCCCGTGATGCTGGCGGAAGTTCTCCGTTTCCTCCAGCCGCGGGACGGCGGCATCTATGTCGACGGGACCTTCGGCGCCGGCGGGTATACCCGCGCGATTCTCGAGCATGCCGATTGTCGGGTGATCGCCATCGATCGGGATCCCGTCGCCATCGCGGGCGGTCGGCAGCTGCGCGAGACCTACGGCGAGCGCCTGTCCCTGGCGCACGGGCGGTTCTCGAGGATGGAGGAGGTCTGTTCCGGTCTCGACGTTCCGCAGGTGGACGGCGTGGTCCTCGACCTCGGTGTTTCGTCGATGCAGCTGGACGACGCGGATCGCGGATTTTCCTTTCGTTTCGACGGTCCCCTCGACATGCGGATGAGTGGCGCCTCCGATCCCGACCTGCCGAGCGCGGCGGACGTGGTGAACACCTACGCGGAGGGCGATCTGGCCCGCATCATAGCGGTCTACGGGGAAGAGAAGTTCGCCCGCCAGGTGGCTGCGGCCATTGTCCTGGCACGGCAGGAGAAACCCTTCGAAAGAACGCTGGAACTTGCGGAAACGGTGCGCGAGCGTATTGGCGCGCGAATGCGCAAGAGCAAGATCGATCCGGCGACCCGGACCTTCCAGGCGCTCAGGATATACGTGAACGGGGAACTCGACGAAGTGGCCGGAGCCCTGTGCGCCGCCGAACGTATTCTCGGCGAGGGCGGCAGGCTCGTGGTGGTGTCGTTCCATTCGCTGGAGGACCGGATCGTGAAACGTTTCCTTGCCGAAAGGTGCGGGCGCAAGACCTCCGGTTCACGTCATCTTCCGCCTGTCGATGCGCGTCCGGCCTCCTTCGGCGACATCGCCCGGGGAGGTGTCGGGTCCGGCGAACGGGAAACCGACGTCAATCCGCGGGCGCGCTCCGCCCGGCTCAGGGCAGGGCGGCGAACGGCTGCGGAGGCCTGGCCCTGCGACATGGCTGCCATGGGGCTGCCCGACGTTTCGCGTTCCACCAGGAGGGCCGCACGATGAAAAGCCTCAACGGCATCCTGATCGTATCGGCACTCGTCATGGCCTTTGCGCTCTACAAGGTCAAATACGATGCACTCGACGCCGCCCGGCAGATCGACCGGATGAACGCGGAGATCGCCCGCGAGGAAGATTCGATCCGCGTGTTGCGGGCGGAATGGAGCCATCTGGTGCAACCGGAACGGATCGACAGCCTGTCGCGCAAGCACCTGGGTCTCGACATCCTCACCGCCGAGCAGATCGTGCGCCTTGCCGAACTCCCCGAAGGGACGACCGAACCGGACCCTTACGCGAACCAGCCGACCATCGGGGACCTGATGCAGGAACTCCGGATCATGGGGGAGGACCAGTAAGGCCATGACGTCAGGTTCTCCCGATTTCTGGTCCGTATCCCAGCCCAAGCGCACGCGCGAGCCCACGCCGGGCGCGGTGAACCGCGGCCGTGTGACTGTCGTGCTGTCGGCGTTCGCCCTGTGTTTCGCGGTCATCTGCATCCGGCTGGTGGACGTTTCGCTCGCGCCGGACGAAAAGAAGGTCCGGTCGGGCAATGTTCTTTCCTCGACCCTTTCCGCCCGGCCGGACATCGTCGACCGCAATGGCCACGTGCTGGCGACCGACATCAAGATCGCGTCGCTCTTCGCGGACGCAAGCAAGGTGGTGGATGTCGACGAGGCGATCGAGCTCATCACGCCGGTCCTGCCGGAACTCGATGTGGAGGACCTGCGCAAGAAACTCTCGAGCGACAAGCGGTTCGTCTGGATCAAGCGCGAGCTGACGCCGCGCCAGCAGTCGGCAATCCACAATCTTGGCATTCCCGCGTTCGGTTTCCGCTACGAAACACGGCGGGTCTATCCCACCGGGCGCATGGCCGCTCACGTTCTGGGACATGTCAATGTCGACAACCAGGGCATTGCGGGCATGGAGAAATACATCGACGACAGCCGCAAACCCTCGAGCGAAGCCACGGCGTCCATTCCGCCGGTCGGCGATCTCGAGCCGGTGACGCTGGCGCTCGACCTGCGTATCCAGCATGCCCTGCGGGACGAACTCAACCAGGCGATGGAGAAGCACAAGGCGATCGGTGCCGCGGGGGTGGTGCTCGACGTTCATACCGGCGAAGTGATCGCGATGAGCTCGCTTCCCGACTACGACCCAAATGCACCGTCCGGTGCGCTCGAGCAGATCCGCATGAACCGTGTGACGGCCGGTGTCTACGAACTCGGTTCGACGTTCAAGACCGTGACGACAGCGATGGCGCTCGATCTTGGTGTTGCCACAATGGAAAGCAAATTTGACGCTCGTTCGCCGATCCGCGTCGGGCGTTTCAGGATCAGCGATTTCCATGGCAAGAACCGGGTCCTCACCGTGCCTGAAGTCTTCATCTACTCGTCCAACATCGGTACGGCGAAAATGGCGCTCGAAGTCGGCGTCGAGGGGCACCAGGCCTTCCTCAAGCGCCTGCACATGTTCGAACGCCTGAAGACCGAACTGCCGGAGTCGGCGCTGCCGCTGTGGCCGCGCAAGTGGCGCAAGGTCAGCACGATGACCATTGCGTTCGGCCACGGCCTGTCGGTCACGCCGATGCACCTCGCCGCGGCGGGGGCGTCCCTCGTCAATGGGGGCCTCTACATCCGGCCGACCCTGCTCAAGCGGGACCGTCTCGCGGCGCGCCTCTATGCCGAACAGGTCATCCGGCCCGAGACGAGCGAACATATCCGCTACCTGCTGCAGCTCAATGTCGAGAAGGGAACGGCACGGCGCGCCAGGGCCGAGGGCATCGCTGTGGGCGGCAAGACCGGAACAGCAGAAAAGGCGGTCAATGGCCGGTACAAGAAGTCGGCCCTGCTGACCTCGTTTCTGGGAACATTCCCGTCGGACGATCCTCGTTACATCGTGCTCGTCGTCTTCGACGAACCGAAACCGTCCAAGGAAACCCATGGTTACGCCACGTCGGGCTGGAACGCGGCGCCTGCGGCCGGCCGGGTCATCCGCCGGATCGCGCCGATGCTCGGCATCCTGCCAAGACTCGAGAATACCAATCCGCTGGGCGAGGCCGAAGAGATCGCCGAAGCCGAGACCGGGATCAACTGAGACATGCAGGACCGTCCGACCCGGATGCTGACATCCTTGCTCGAGGACTCGCTTGCCGTGGAGGGCGATCCGGACGGCGTGGCGATTTGCGGCCTGACCGCCGACAGCCGCGAGGTCGGCCCGGGAGTCGTTTTCGCAGCGCTGCCCGGCACGGTCGTGGACGGCGCGAAGTTCGTACCCCAGGCGATCGGGGCGGGAGCCGCCGCGGTCCTGTGCGGCACGAAGGCAGACATTCCCGAAACGGACATTCCCGTCCTGCGTGCGACGGACCCGCGGCGTGCGCTCGCGCTGATGGCCGCGCGGTTCTATCCGGCCCAGCCGGAGACGGTGGTGGCCGTCACCGGTACGAACGGCAAGACATCGGTCGCATCCTTCGTCCAGCAGATGTGGACGATGATGGGCCACAAGGCCGCCAGCGTCGGGACGCTCGGCGTCGTCGGCGCCGACGTTGGCCCCGAGATCATTCACACCACACCCGATCCGGTGACGCTCCATCGCGGCCTGTCCGCGCTGGCGCATGCCGGCGTCACCCATTGCGTGATAGAAGCCTCGAGCCACGGGCTTGCGCAGCACCGTGTGGACGGCGTAGGGATTGCCGCGTCCGGGTTCACCAATATCAGCCGCGACCACCTCGACTACCATGCGTCCTTCGAAGATTATCTCGCCCAGAAACTGCGCCTGTTCTCCGACGTCACGCGGGCCGGGGGAAGGGCCGTGGTGAATGCCGACTGCGATGTGGCCGACCGGGTGCGGGACGCAGCCGAAGCCGGAGGGCTTTCGGTCTTCTCGGTCGGGAAAAAAGGCGAGGGGCTCCGCCTGATCTCGTCCCGGACGGAAGGCCTCGGCCAGGTGATGACCGTGCAGGCCGGGGAGCATCGCTACGATTGCCGTTTGCCGCTTGTCGGCGGTTTCCAGATCGAGAACGCCCTTGTCGCTGCCGGACTTGTCATGGCGTGTGGCGCATCGGCCAAGGAGGCATTCGACTGCCTCGAGCGCCTCGAGGGGCCGGTCGGACGGCTCGAACTCGTCGGCTCGACCAAAGCCGGCGGCGCGGTGTTCGTGGATTTCGCCCATACGCCGGATGCACTCGCCAATGCGCTGGCCGCGCTGCGTCCCTATGCCCGGGGCCGCCTCGTGGCCGTTTTCGGATGCGGCGGCGATCGTGACCGCGGAAAGCGTCCGCAAATGGGCGAGATCGGGGACCGCATGGCCGACGTGGCCATCGTCACCGACGACAATCCGCGCACCGAGGATCCCGCGTTCGTACGCTCCGAGATTCTCGCGGCAGCGCCGCACGCCCTGGAAATCGGCGACCGCGCCCGGGCCATCGAACATGCCGTCGGCATGCTCGAGGATGGAGACGTGCTCGTGATCGCCGGAAAGGGACATGAGACAGGCCAGATCGTCGGCACCGAGAAAATCCCCTTCCGTGACCAGGACGTGGCGCGGCGCGCAATCGAGAAAGGCCGATCCCATGTCGCCTGACGTCCTCTGGAGCGTGGACGAACTCGTCGCCGCGACACAGGGTAAGCTTGTCGGAACGCCGAAGGCTGGAGCCGGTGGTGTGTCCATAGACACCCGCACGCTTCAGCCAGGCGATCTCTTCGTGGCGATCCGCGGCGACCGGCTCGACGGGCATGATTATGCCGCCCAGGCACTCGAAAAGGGCGCTTGCGCCGTCCTCGTGGCGTCCGGGGCCGTTGACGACGACGTTCGTCCGAGGGTCGAGGTGGATGACACGTTGGCCGCGCTGGAGAAGCTGGGTATTGCCGCCCGCGCACGGACTAGGGCCCGCGTGATCGCGGTGACGGGCAGTGTGGGCAAGACCGGGACAAAGGAAGCGCTTCGCCTCGCGCTGGCCAAGGACGGCCGGGTGCACGCATCGGCTGCGAGCTACAACAACCATTGGGGTGTGCCACTGTCCCTGTCGCGTCTGCCTGCGGATGCGGACTACGCGGTCTTCGAAGTGGGCATGAACAGTCCCGGGGAAATCGAGCCCCTGTCCCGGATGATCCGGCCTCACATCGCGATCATCACGACCGTGGAACCGGTACATATCGAGTTTTTCGACTCCGTCGAGCAGATCGCCGATGCAAAGGCCGAAGTCTTCGCGGGGCTGGAGCCCGGCGGTACGGCGATCCTGAACCGGGACAATACGCATTTTCAACGCCTCGCCGATGCGGCGCGCAAGGCCGGCGTAGACAGGATCGTCTCCTTCGGCGAAAGCGCGGAGGCGGACAGCCGGCTGCTGACATGTGCACTTCAGTCGTGGTGTTCCTGTGTCACCGCCCGCATCGATGGCCACGAGATCGTCTACAAGATCGGTGCGCCCGGCCGGCACCTCGTCATGAACAGCCTCGCCGTGCTGAGCGCCGTCTCGGAAGCCGGGGCGGACCTTGCTCTCGGTGCGATGGCGCTCGCCGACATGAAAGCTCCCAAGGGCCGTGGTGCGCGGCAGAACCTTGCCATAGACGGTGGTCATTTCACGGTGATCGACGAGAGCTACAACGCGAACCCGGCGTCCATGCGGGCTGCGCTGGCCACCTTGCAGACGGCAAAGACCGGTTCCGGAGGCCGCAAGATCGCGGTGCTGGGCGACATGCTCGAACTGGGGGACGATGCGGACCGGCTTCATGAATCGCTCGCCCGTGCGGTCGAGGCTGCCGGCGTCGACCTCGTCTTTGCCTGCGGGCCGCACATGTCCAGGCTCTGGAAGCGGCTGCCGCGACACATGCATGCGCTCTACGCGGAGACGTCCGAAGGCCTGTCCGAGGGCCTCGAGGAACAGGTCCAGGCGGGCGACGTCGTGATGGTCAAGGGATCGCTGGGAAGCCGCATGGGGCCCCTGGTCGAGGCCCTGTCTTCAAGGTTCCGGCCGACTGCCGATGACAAGAGCGAAGCGCGCGGGGGGCGCTAGAAAAGATGCTTCAGCACATATTTCTCAATCTGACGGATCAGTTTTCCGCGCTGAACGTCTTCCGGTACATCACCTTCCGCACCGGGGGTGCCGTCATGACGGCGCTTCTCTTCGTGTTTCTGTTCGGGCCCGGGCTCATCAACGCCCTGCGTCTGCGACAGGGCAAGGGACAGCCGATCCGCGACGACGGTCCCCAGCGGCACATCCTCGAGAAGCAGGGCACGCCCACCATGGGTGGACTGATGATCCTGCTCGGCATCCTCGTGTCGACGCTGCTCTGGGCAAACCTTCTCAACCCCTATGTCTGGCTGGTCCTCGCGGTGACGATATCGTTCGGCGCGATCGGGCTTTACGACGACTATCTCAAGGTGACGAAGGCGTCGACGAAAGGCTTCCCGGCCAAGGTCAAGTTCACGCTCGAATGTCTCATCGCCGCCAGTGTGTCGATCATTTTCGTCAAGATCGGCAGCGAACCGTTCTCGAGTTCCCTGACCATTCCGTTTCTCAAGAACGTTGTGCTGAACCTCGGCTGGTTCTTCATTCCTTTTGCGGTCTGCGTCATCGTCGGCGCGAGCAACTCGGTCAACCTGACCGACGGTCTCGACGGGCTGGCCATCGTGCCGGTCATGATCGCGGCGGCCAGTTTCGGCGTCATCGCCTATCTGGCGGGTAACGCCGTCTTCGCCGACTATCTCCAGATCCACTTCATCCCGGGGACCGGGGAACTCGCCGTCCTGTGTGGCGCCATCCTGGGCGCGAGCCTCGGCTTTCTCTGGTTCAACGCGCCGCCGGCAATGATCTTCATGGGGGACACGGGTTCGCTCGCTCTCGGCGGCGCGCTCGGGGCGATCGCCGTGGCGGCCAAGCACGAGATCGTGCTGGCGATCATCGGCGGGCTGTTCGTCCTGGAGGCGGTTTCCGTGATCGTCCAGGTCGTGTCGTTCAAGCTCACCGGCAAGCGCGTGTTCCGCATGGCGCCCCTGCATCACCACTTCGAGCAGAAGGGCTGGGCGGAGCCGACCATCGTCGTACGGTTCTGGATTATCGCGGTCGTGCTGGCGCTTTTCGGGCTTGCCACCCTCAAGCTGCGCTGAGGTGAACCGTGATCCCCGCTACCTGTTTCCGCAACAAGACGGTCGCCGTCTTCGGGCTCGGCCTGACCGGCCGTGCCTCGGCGCGCGCGCTGGCGGCCGGCGGGGCGAAGGTGATCGTCTGGGATGACAACGCGGATGCCTGCGCCACTGCGCGGGACGAGGGACTGACGGTAGCGGATTTCGTTGCGGACGGCCTGGAGGGCGTGGACGCGCTTCTCCTGAGCCCGGGCGTACCCCTGACACATCCCGCACCCCATGCCGTCGTGAAAGCGGCCACATCGGCGGGCGTCGAGATCATCGGCGATACGGAAGTGCTGGTCCGCGAACTCGCGGAACGGTTCCCCGAGACGAAGCTGGTCGCCATAACCGGGACCAACGGCAAGTCAACGACGACCGCGCTGATCGGACACCTGCTTCGCCATGCGGGACGGGCCGTCCAGGTGGGTGGCAATATCGGGCAGGCCATCCTTGGCGCCGAGCCGCCCGAACCGGGAAGCATCCTGGTGGTGGAGTTCTCGTCCTACCAGATCGACCTGACCCCGGGGCTCAAGCCCGCGGTCGCCATCCTGATGAACCTGTCGCCTGATCATCTCGACCGCCACGGGTCGATGGAAAACTATGCCGCGGTCAAGGCCCGCATCTTCGCCCGGCAAGGCTCCGGCGACTGCGCCGTCGTCGGCGATGACGATCACTGGAGCAGGGCGATCGGGGACGCACTGGACGGCGGACAGACGGTGGTGCGGATTTCGGGCAGTCACGACCTGGCAGACGGAATCGCGACCCTCGACGGCCGGATCAGATGTTTCGAGGCCGGAGCACGGTCGGAACTTGCGGATATCTCCGCGGTGGAAACCCTGCGTGGTGACCATAACGGCCAGAACGCGGCGGCGGCCTATGCGGCGGTCCGCGCGCTCGGCCTTTCGCGGGACGAAATCGTCGCGGGACTGTCGAGTTTCCCGGGGCTTGCCCATCGCATGGAGATCGTCGGACGCCGCGGGGCCACGGTCTTCGTGAACGACAGCAAGGCCACGAACGCGGATGCCGCCGCGCGGTCGCTGGCAAGTTTCGACCGTATCTACTGGATTGCCGGCGGCCGGGCGAAATCCGGCGGCATCGAACCGCTGGCCGGACTGTTTCCCCGCGTGGTCAAGGCCTATCTCATCGGCGAGGCGGCAGAGCAGTTCGCCGCGACCCTCGACGGGCGCGTGGACCACGAGATCTGCGGCGTCCTGGAACAGGCGGTGGCAAGGGCGGATGCCGACGCGGCTCGCGACGCGGGCGGAGAAGCCGCGGTGCTGCTGGCACCCGCCTGTGCCTCTTTCGACCAGTACAGAAGTTTTGAAGTCCGGGGTGATGCCTTCAGGCGCCTTGTCGCAGGTCTTGAAGGTGTCCGGGTGAACGAGGAGGTGGCGGCATGACGAGAATTTCACGGACCGACAAGAGCGTCGTCGCCGAGTGGTGGTGGACGGTCGACCGCTGGACATTGGCGGCCGTTCTCCTGCTCATGGGTCTCGGCATCCTGCTGTGCATGGCGGCGAGCCCGCCGGTGGCACAGCGCATCGGCGCTCCGGAATTCCATTTCGTGTCGCGACAGATGGTCTATCTCATCCCCTCGATCATCATCCTGCTGGCCTCCAGCATGCTCTCGGCCGTGGCCGCACGCCGGATCGCTCTCGTCGTCGCGGCCGCAGGGCTCGTTCTGATGGTGATGACCATACTGGTCGGGCCCGAGGTCAAGGGGGCGACGCGCTGGCTCAATATCGGCGGGCTGTCCATCCAGCCGTCGGAATTCGTCAAGCCGGCATTTGTGGTCCTCACCGCCTGGCTGTTTTCCGAAGCCACGCAGCGCAAGGACATCCCCGGCAACATGCTGTCCGTCGGTTTCTACGGGATCTTCATCATCCTTCTCATCCTGCAGCCGGACATCGGTCAGACGATCCTCGTGACGGCCTCCTGGGGCCTCATGTTCTTCCTGGCCGGCCTGTCCTGGGCGTGGATCGTGAGCCTCGGTGTGATCGCCATGTGCGGTGTGATGGCGGCATATGTCGCCGTGCCGCACGTGACCACACGCATCGACCGCTTCATCAATCCCGAATCCGGCGACACCTACCAGGTGGACGTGGCGCTTCAGTCCTTCGCGAACGGGGGGCTGCTCGGGCGCGGGCCGGGAGAGGGGACGGTCAAGCACATCCTTCCGGACGCGCACAGCGATTTCATCTTCGCCGTCGTCGCGGAAGAATACGGCGTGCTCGCCTGCATGGTGCTTGTGGCCATCTTCGCCTTCATCGTCGTGCGCGGGCTCAATCACTGCCTCGCGGAGACGGACCCGTTCAGGCGCCTGGCCACGGCCGGCCTGATCGGACTGTTCGGGCTGCAGGCGGTGATCAACATGGGCGTCAACGTGAACCTGCTGCCGGCGAAGGGGATGACGCTTCCCTTCATTTCCTATGGCGGCTCATCTCTCATGTCGATGGCGCTGACCATCGGCTTCGCGCTCGCCCTCATGCGCCGGCGTCCCGCCGGGCAGATGCCGCGGAACATCTGGGCGCCGCAACACTTCGTCCAAAGGGTTGCGGGATGACGGATGGGCGTTCCGCAGGCGAGGCCATCCGCGGCGTGATCGCGGCCGGGGGAACGGGAGGACACCTTTTCCCCGCCCAGGCCCTGGCGCAGGAACTCTACCGGCGCGGCTGTCGCGTCTGGCTGATGACGGACGAGCGGGTCAACCGGTATGGCGAGAGTTTTCCATGCGAGGAGATCGTCGAGGTCCGCTCCGCGACGATCTCCCCGCGGGCGCCGCTGAAGGCGCCTGCCGCGCTGATGCGGATTGCCGCGGGCACGTGGACGGCGCGCACGGCCATGAAACGCATCCGTCCCGCGTTCCTTGCGGGTTTCGGCGGCTATCCGACCCTTCCGCCGCTGCTTGCGGCGCGCCTGTGCGGCGTGCCGACCTGCCTGCACGAGCAGAACGCGGTCATGGGCCGGGTCAACCGGCTTCTGGCCGGGCGGGTCACGGCGGTGGCCTCGACGTTCGAGAACCCGAAATTCCTGCCCGCTTCGGCCCGCGGACGCACCGTCGTCACCGGCAACCCGGTCCGCGACGCGGTGCTCGACTACCGGCACTCGTCCTATGCACCACCCGACGGCGAGGATCCGCTCCGGTTGCTTGTCTTCGGCGGCAGCCAGGGAGCCCGGGCCTTCAGCGACATCGTGCCGCCGGCAATCGAAACCCTGCCGGACGCGTTGCGCGACCGTCTCGTGATCACCCAGCAATGCCGGCCCGAAGATCTGGAACGGGTGTCCGCCGCCTATGGCACAATCGGCGTCCAGGCGGAGCTTGCCCCTTTCTTTTCCGACATGCCGAAACGCATGGCGGAGTCCCACCTGGTGATATGCCGCTCGGGCGCCTCGACGCTCAGCGAACTGGGCGTGATCGGCCGCCCGGCCATGCTCGTGCCCTTGCCCCATTCACTCGACGGCGACCAGTTGCACAACGCCCGGGCCTTCGTCGAGGCCGGAGGTGGCTGGCTTCATCCGCAAGACGACCTGACGCCCGAACGCGCCGGTGACGCGCTCGCCGAATTGCTGGGCTCGCCCGACAGGCTGGCGGCGGCCGCGCAGGGCGCCCGGACATTCGGACGTCCCGACGCGGTGTCCGCGCTGGCCGATCTGGTGTTGTCCATCAGCGGAAAACAGCGTATGGCGCGCAATTCGGTCGACAATGACAACAAGGAAGCGGGAACGGCCTCGGGCCGGCAGGGTGCAGCATGAAAATGCCACAGGATGTGGGCGCGATCCATTTTGTCGGGATCGGCGGCATCGGAATGAGCGGGATCGCCGAGATCCTCAGGAATCTCGGCTACACCGTGCAGGGATCCGACCTGAGCGCCAACGCGAATGTCGAGCGGCTCAGGGGACTGGGGATTCCGGTTTCCGTCGGGCATGACGCTGACAATCTCGGCGACGCCAAGGTCGTGGTCATCAGCTCCGCAGTGAAACCGGACAATCCGGAAGTCGTCGCGGCGCGGACGCGGTTTCTGCCGGTGGTCCGGCGTGCGGAAATGCTCGCGGAACTTATGCGGCTCAAGTCGTCGATCGCCATTGGCGGCACGCATGGCAAGACCACCACGACGTCGCTTGTCGCCACGTTGCTCGAAGGGGCCAACCTCGATCCGACGGTGATCAACGGCGGTATCATCAATGCCTACGGGACCAATGCCCGGCTGGGCGACGGCGAATGGCTGGTCGCCGAATCCGACGAGTCCGACGGCACGTTCGTCAAACTGCCCGCCGAGATCGTGGTGGTGACGAACATTGATCCGGAACATCTCGACCATTACGGCAGCTTCGATGCGCTTCGGGACGCGTTTCTGGCGTTCGTCGAGAATGTGCCGTTCTACGGATTCGCCGTGATGTGCATAGACCATCCGGAGGTCCAGTCGCTGATCGGGCGCGTGGTCGACCGGCGGATCGTCACCTATGGCGCATCGCCCCAGGCCGACGTGCGGCTGACCAACCTGCATTTCGTCGAGGGCGACAGTCTGTTCGACGTGACGATCACGGACCGCGTGCGCGGCTCGGCGCGCAAGATCGACAATATCCGCCTCCCAATGCCCGGCGCGCACAACGTGTCGAACGCGGTGGCCGCGATCGCCGTGGCGACCGAACTCGGCATAGACGACGACAGCATCCGCGCTTCGCTGGCAAGTTTCCGCGGCGTGAAGAGACGATTCACCAAGGTCGGCGTGTGGAACGGTGTCGCGATCTTCGACGACTACGGCCATCATCCGGTCGAGATTACCGCGGTGCTCAAGGCGGCCCGCGAAGTGACGGAGGGCCGCGTGGTCGCCGTCATGCAACCTCACCGCTACACGCGCCTGCAGAGCCTGTTCAAGGACTTCTGCACGTGTTTCAACGATGCCGACACGGTCATCGTCACCAATGTCTACGAGGCGGGCGAAGCCCCGATCGAGGGCGTGAACCGCGACGCGCTCGTCGCGGGGCTGATCGACCGAGGTCATCGTCACGCGCTGGCGCTGGAGTCGCCAGAGGCCCTTGCGCCCCTGATCGCGGAAAATGTCCAGCCGGGAGATCTCGTGGTCTGCCTCGGTGCCGGCACGATCACCCAATGGGCGAACGCGCTGCCGGAAGCGCTCACAAGCCTTTCCGGGGGCAGATGATGCCCGGAGGTCTGATCGACAGGCTGCCCGCCGTAAGGGGGAAATACATCGAAGACGCCTCGATGGCGGACCTGACGTGGTTCCGTGTCGGCGGTGCCGCTGATGTGCTGTTTTCCCCGGCCGATGCCGAGGATCTCGGCGCGTTTCTCAGCGCGTGCCCGGCCGAAATTCCGGTGCTTGTGGTCGGTGTCGGGTCGAACCTGCTGGTGCGGGACGGCGGCGTGGACGGCGTCGTGATCCGGCTCGGCAAGGCGTTCGGTCGCGTCTCGGTCGAACCGGGAAACCGGGTGCGGGCCGGAGCGGCCGTGCCCGACGTCAAGGTGGCGAAGGCTGCGCTCGACGCAGGGCTCGCCGGGCTGTCCTTCTATCGGGGCATACCGGGGACGGTCGGCGGTGCGCTCCGCATGAACGGGGGCGCCTACGGGCGCGAAACCTGCGACGTGCTGGTCGAGGCGAAAGCCTTCGATCGGCAGGGCAACCTGCATGTGCTCGCCAATGCGGACATGGGTTTCACCTACCGGCATTGCGGCGTGCCGGACGACTACATTTTCATCGAGGCCCTGTTCCAGGGCTCGCCTGGCGTCACCGAGGAAATCGCCGCGGACATGAAGGCGATCACCGAGGCGCGCGAGTCCAGCCAGCCCGTGCGAAGCCGTACCGGCGGCAGCACGTTCAAGAATCCGGAAGGCGGCAAGGCCTGGCAGCTCATTGATGCCGCCGGTTGCCGTGGCCTGCGTGTGGGGGCCGCGCAGGTCTCGGAAAAGCACTGCAACTTCCTCATCAACGAGGGCGGGGCCACCGCGGACGATATCGAGACGCTCGGCGAGACGGTCCGTGACCGCGTCCGCGAGACCAGCGGCGTCGGGCTCGAGTGGGAAATCAAGCGGGTGGGGAGACCTGCGCGCAAAGACTGAGGTAGGTGCGTCATGGACCGGTCCAGCAAGCATGTTGCCGTTCTGCTCGGCGGATGGTCGGCGGAACGCGAGGTCAGCCTGAACAGCGGCAAGGCCTGTGCCGCGGCACTCGAGCGGAGCGGTTATACGGTCACCCGGATCGACGTGGAGCCCGATATCGCGTCGGTTCTCGCGGATCTGAAGCCGGATGTTGCGTTCAACGCATTGCACGGGCGATGGGGCGAGGATGGCTGCGTGCAGGGCGTGCTCGAACTGCTGGGAATTCCCTACACCCACTCCGGCGTATTGGCCTCCGCGCTCGCCATGGACAAGCAGAGAGCCAAGACGGCTTATCGCCAATCGGGCGTTCCGGTCGCCGAAAGCAGGGTCATGACACGGGCGGAAGTGGCCCAGGGACATCCCATGCCTGTGCCATATGTGATCAAGCCCGTTAACGAAGGATCAAGCGTAGGCGTATACATCATAGAGGAAGGCGCGAGCCAGCTGCTCGCCAGGGCCCTTTCGGACGGCGGGTCGCCGCAGGACAAGGTGATGGTCGAGCGCTACGTGCCGGGACGCGAACTGACCTGCGCGGTGATGGGTGATGTATCTCTCGGAGTAATCGAGATCCTGCCGATGACGGAATTCTACGACTACAAGGCGAAATACGCGGAAGGCATGTCGCAGCATGTTCTTCCCGCGGACGTGCCGCAGGACGTCTATCGCCGGGTGCAGCAGTATTCCCTGAAGGCACATCTCGCACTCGGCTGCCGCGGCGTGTCGCGCTCGGATTTCCGTTACGACGACACCGGCGGTCCCGGTGGCGAACTGATCATCCTGGAAACCAATACCCAGCCCGGCATGACGGCGACATCTCTCGTGCCGGAACTGGCCGAGCACGCCGGCCATTCCTTCGAGGAACTCGTCAGCTGGATGGTCGAGGATGCGTCATGCGACAGATGATGGCCCGGAAGATGGACAAATCGGCCAAGACGCCGGGTACCGAACGCAGGACCTTGCGGGCACGACGGACCGACAGGCCGACCTCCCAGAATTCGCTCTCCGACGGGCAGGTCCTGGCGCCGCGCGCGACGACACGCCGCCAGATGCTGCTCGAGCGCGTCTGGGACCAGATCTCCCGCGAGGACAACCAGACGCCGAACCCGCCCTGGGCGGCCGGCGCGTTTCTCGCGGCATCGCTTCTTTTCGCGCTGGGCACCGGCGGATATCTCACGCCGGTCTGGACCGGTCTCGTCGGCGGCGTCAACGAGGTCGTGAGCGGGACGGGGCTTTCCGCGGAGAAGATCACCGTGGTCGGGCGCGAACACGCGTCCCTGGACGACATCCTCACCGCACTCGGGGTCACGAAAGGAGAATCTATCGCGCGGTTCGACACCGACAGCGCGCGTCAGCGCGTCGAGCAGATCGGCTGGGTCAGTTCGGCCCGGGTAATGCGGCTCCTGCCCGACCGGATCGTCGTCGAGATCGAGGAACGCAAGCCGTATGCCGTCTGGCAGCACAAGGGCGTGTTCAAGGTCGTCGACAGGACCGGGGTCTGGCTGAACGGCCTTCGCGCGGAGAACTTCACGTTTCTGCCGCATGTCGTCGGGTCGGGCGCGGAAACCCGCGTCGAGGCGCTCATGGCGGTTATGGGCAAGTTCCCGGATCTGGACGAGCGGCTGGAAGCCGCGGTTTTCGTTGCCGACCGGCGCTGGAACCTGAAGTTCGCGAACGACGTCAAGGTCATGTTGCCGGAGGGCGACATCGCGCCGGTGCTGGCGGAGCTTTCGGCGCTGCAGGCGGAGCACGGGATACTCGGCCGCGATGTCCAGCATATCGATTTCCGTCTTTCCGACCGGATCACCATGCGGTTGACGGACGAGGCGATGGAAAGACGCAAGAAAGGCTTCGAGGCAGCGCGAAAGGCTAAGCGCAGAAAGGCCAGTTAGTAGTATGAGTGTTGTGTCCCTAAGTGATCATGGCGGAGGCCCGCGCGGCACGGGTGCCCGACCGACCTATCTCGCCGCCCTCGATATCGGCAGCACGAAGATCAGCTGTCTCATCGCCCGTGTCATGGGACGCCGGTCCCGGCCAGGCGACCTGGCCTCGGGCCGGCTCCAGATCGTCGGTGTCGGACATACGGGCGCGCGCGGTATCCGCGGCGGCTGCGTCGTCGATCTCGACGCGGCGGAACAGTCCGTGCGCCTTGCCGTCGATGCCGCCGAGAGGATGGCCAACGTCACCGTCGAGAGCGTCTTCGTCAACGTGTCCGGCGGCCGTCCCATGTGCCACAGCTACGTGGCCCAGACCGGCGTACGCGGCCCCGGTGTCGACCGGGAGGACGTGGCGCGGGTCGTGCACATGGCGCGCGCCGCGGTGGATCCCGGCAATCGCACCATCATCCATACCGCCCCTGTGGACTTCACCCTCGACGGCAATCGCGGGATCCGCCGTCCGGAGGGGATGTTCGGCGAGGCGCTGGGCGTCGATCTCAACGTCATCACCGTGGATCCGGGTCCGATGCGCAACCTGGCGATATGCGTCGAGCGCTGTCATCTGGGGGTCGACGGTTTTGCCATCGCCTCCCATGCCAGCGGCCTCGCGACCCTCGTCGACGACGAGAAGGACCTCGGCGTCACCTGTATCGACATGGGCGGCGGCACGACCAACATTTCGATCTTCTTCGAAGGCCGCATGATCTTCGCCGATTCCATTCCGGTCGGCGGCACTCATGTCACGTCCGACATCGCACGCGGCCTGTCGACCTCCTACGGGCACGCGGAGCGCATGAAGACCCTTTACGGCAGTGCGTTGCCGAGCGTCAGTGACGACCGCGAGATCGTCGCCGTGCCGCTGGTCGGCGAGCACGGCACGGACGCGGTGAACAAGATCCCGAAGTCGATGCTGACCGGCATCGTCCAGCCGCGGCTGGAGGAACTTCTCGAACTGGTGCGCGACAGGATCGAGGCGAGCGGCTTTTCCAACCTCGCCGGGCGCCGGGTGGTGCTCACGGGCGGTGCGAGCCAGATGACCGGACTGCGGGTTCTTGCCGCAACCGTGCTCGACCGCCAGGTCCGGCTGGCGACGCCGCAGGGGGTTGCCGCCCTTCCGGAGAACAGCAGGGGACCGGCCTTCTCGACACCCGTCGGACTGCTGCACTACGCCATGGACCCGGTCGTGGAAACCGAGCTGGCCTATCCCGACACCATGGGCGAGATGCACCCCGGATACCTGCGTCGCGTCGGCCAGTGGATTCGCGAAAGCTTCTGAGCACCACACACGACATGTGACGGGTACACCTGACCTGTCACGGGGCGGACGGCGGAGCGGTTCGCGCGCGGTCGATCAGTTTCTGGTTGAACTGTGCGCCGAACAGGACGACGGCTGCGGACAGGTAGAGAAACATGAGCGCGGCGATGGCCCCTGCGAGCCCCGCATAGGTGCCAGCGTAGTTGGCGAAGTTCCTCAGATATTCCGAAAAACCGATGCTGACGGCGAGCCACAGGCCGATGGTGAGCGCGACACCCGGAAAGACCTCCCGCATCGTGTGCGGCCGGTTGGGCAGGAAGCGGTGCACGGCCAGCAGGGCCGCGGTGGCGAGCACCGCGACGATGGGAATCCGGAGCACCAGGAAAAGCCCCGATACGGCTTCGATCGCGGGCACGTAGCGGCCCGCGAACCCGATGGCGACCGGCGCGACGACGATGAGCAGGGACAGCATCAGCAGGACGAACGTCCCGATGAAGACGAAGGCGATGTCCCAGAGCACAAGCGTAAAAAACGGTCGCGTTTCGGGTGTGTTGTAGGCCCTGTTGAGGCCGATCCGCACGCTCCGCACACCACCCGAGGCGGTCCAGACCGTGACCAGCACGGATATCGTCAGGATGCCGCCGCGTTCCTGGGTAAGCAGTTTCTCCACTTCACGTGCAAGCGGCGCGATCTGGTCTTCCGGAGCCACCGAGAACAGATAGTCGACGGCCGTACGGGCGAGCTGTTCGTCGCCGAGAAAACCGGCCAGCGTCGTGGTGAAGATGAGAAAGGGAAAGGCGGCCAGAAGCGTGGAGAAGGCGATATTGCCGGCGAGAGGAAAGCAGTCGTCGCGACTGAAATCGCGAATTGCGTCTCTCAAGACGTTGGCAAGGCCCGGTCTGGTGTCCGGCATGTGAAATGGTCCGGCTGCGGGTTTCGAGTGAGGGGTCGGCGTGCCCGGGAGACGATCGACGACGCGCCCGGACGAGGTCCGATGAAAGGTCCGAAAGCGGAAAAGTTAACGGATTTTGATCACGCTTTCTTCCTGTTTACACCTTGTTTTCCTTGTAACCTCTTGATTCTAATCAAAATCACCTAAATTTGAGACAGGCGGGGCACCCGCATCATTAACAGTCCTTTAACGACTGACGTGCGAATGATTCGTTTCAATACACAAGCGTAAACCGTCGTTAACGGTTTGTTATGGTCTTGGTAACAAAGTTAAATCAACCCTTAGTAACTGAACTGAAAACGCCATGACGATCAATCTGACTCTTCCCGATGCTACGGACCTCAAGCCCCACATCACCGTCTTCGGCGTTGGGGGCGCCGGCGGAAACGCCGTGAACAACATGATCGAATGCAACCTCGAAGGGGTTGAATTCGTGGTCGCCAATACCGACGCCCAGGCCTTGCGCCAGAGCGGAGCGGAACGGCGTATACAGATGGGAACGGCCCTGACCGAAGGTCTCGGCGCCGGCTCGCATCCCGAAATCGGCGGTGCGGCCGCCGAGGAAGCGCTGCCCGAGATCATCGACCACCTTTCGGGTGCGCACATGGTCTTCATCACCGCCGGCATGGGCGGCGGGACCGGCACCGGTGCTGCGCCCGTCATCGCGCGGGCTGCCCGTGAACAGGGGATCCTGACGGTGGGCGTCGTGACCAAGCCGTTCCACTTCGAGGGGCAGAACCGCATGATCACGGCAGAGCGCGGCATCGCCCAGCTTGCCGGTCACGTGGACACCCTGATCGTCATTCCGAACCAGAACCTGTTCCGGATCGCGAACGAGAAGACGACCTTCGCCGACGCCTTCAACATGGCAGACCAGGTGCTGTATTCCGGCGTTGCCGGCATCACCGACCTGATGGTCAAGGAAGGCCTCATCAACCTCGACTTCGCCGATGTCCGCTCGATCATGAGCGAGATGGGCAAGGCGATGATGGGCACGGGCGAGGCCTCCGGCGAGAAGCGTGCGCTCGAGGCTGCCGAAGCCGCGATCGCCAATCCGCTGCTCGACGATGTCAGCATGCGCGGCGCGCGTGGCCTGCTGATCAGCATTACCGGCGGCAACGACCTCACGCTCTACGAAGTGGACGAGGCGGCGAGCCGGATCCGCGAAGAAGTGGACAAGGACGCCAACATCATTCTCGGCGCCACGTTCGACGAGACGCTCGACGGAACGATCCGTGTGTCCGTGGTCGCCACGGGTATCTCCCAGGAAGCCGAGATGGAACTGCCGCCCGAGCAGCCCGTGGACCGGCTCAAGGGCATCAACCAGCGTCGTACGGCCTATGTGGTCAACGAGCGCCCCGCCTTCGAACCGAAGAAACCTGCCGCCGCAGCTGCTGCCGTGGCCCAGCAGGAGGCAGCTCCGGTTCAGCAGCAAAAGCCGGTCGACGACATGTCCGCAAGCTTCCAGGGCGCGGCCGACATGGCAGCCGAGGCCCGCGAGGAAGCGGCACGGGAACCGGCCATCCCGCCCCGTCCGGAAATGCGTACGGAGAGCCGTCCCCAAACCGTGGCGGAGCCGCGGTCCGAGGCACGGGTCGACACGCGCACCATGGACTATGGCGATGACGACGTCGAATTCACGATCGAGCCGTTGCAGGATGACGGTGACGACATGAATGTAACGGAAGCCGCAGAAGCGGCACCCGCAGTTCCGCAGCCCCGGCCGACAGAACGTCCGGCCGCTGCGGCTTCACCGAGGCCCGCCGTCGCCCGCCCGGCTACGGGAAGCCGTACCGAGCCTGGACAGGCTCCGCGTCCGCATCCCGCACGCCAGGCCGCGCCGCTCGCCCAGTCGCCCCGCATGCCGGGCGTGGAGGACTTTCCGCCCATCGCACAGCGGGAAATCGAGTCGCGCAACGGCAATGCACCGGAAATCGGCCTGCAGGCCCAGAAGAAGCGCGCCGGGTTCCTGGAACGCCTCGCCAATGTCGGCCTGGGCCGCAAGGAACAGATCGTCGGCGCACCGTCACGCAGCCGCGAACCGTCCATGAGCCAGCAGTTCGGAGCCGAGGGCCCGGAACGCGGTTCGGAAACCCCGCCCCGCGTGCGCGAGTCGGCCGGTCCGCTGAACAGCGTTCCCACGCCGGCGACCGATCCCGGGTTCGACGAGGACCAGCTCGAGATTCCGGCGTTCCTGAGGCGCCAGGCGAACTGAGTTCCGCCGAAAGGCACGAGAACAGCACCAGGACGGCGGCAGATCATTCTGCCGCCGTTTTCCTTTTCAGGTCCCTTCTGCCGTAACGTTCTCCCGCGCGCCGGCCGGGCCGGGCCGGGCGGGGCACTCATTGCTGACACAATTCGTCCTTATCCCGGTTAACCTGAGAACGCGCCGGCGCTGGCATGTTGACCCGGAATGGGGTAGAAATAACGCAATGTATTTCGGGACGACCGCATTGCAGCCGCTGGCGCGCGGGAAGTCTGCCGGGGCGAGGACGATCTCCACCGCCTGAACCGGCAAATCTGGGAATTCGGGGCCGCCCCGCAAAACATGACGGAAGCAGTAATGAGTGGCACGTCCAGTCAAGTGATGGAACGGCAGCCGGGCACGGTCTCGCGTCTGGTCAGGGTCGCAGCCTTGTCGGTAACCCTCGTGGCAGTCGCGGGATGCTCGTCGCTCAGCGGCATGTTCGATGACGACAGCTCGAGCTCCGACATCCAGCCGGCCTCCGCCGCGGCGACAGGGCCGTCGGCCGAAAAGCTCTACGAAGAGGCACAGTCCGAC
This sequence comes from Hyphomicrobiales bacterium, assembly GCA_965227875.1. Lineage (GTDB taxonomy): Bacteria > Pseudomonadota > Alphaproteobacteria > Rhizobiales > JAJFHC01. The sequence goes on along the minus strand of OZ245783.1, from coordinate 235,713 downwards.
CTGCGGGAGGGCCGCTACAAGAAGGCCGCCAAGCAGTTCGAGGAGGTCGAACGCCAGCACCCCTATTCGCAGTGGGCGCGCCGCGGCATTCTCATGACGGCCTATGCGCACTACGAGCGCAACCAGTACGACAACGCCATCCTCGCCGCCCAGCGGTTCATCACGCTCTACCCGGGCCACAAGGATGCCGCCTACGCCTACTACCTCATCGGCCTGAGCTACTACGAACAGATTTCCGACGTCGCGCGGGACCAGAGCATCACGCAGAAGGCCCTCGATTCGCTGAACGAGGTCGAGCGCCGGTTCCCCGACAGCCAGTACGCGGCGGACGCCAAGCGCAAGGCGGTGCTCGCGCGCGACCACCTTGCCGGCAAGGAAATGAAGGTCGGGCGCTACTATCTCAACCAGCATGCCTATGTCGCGGCGATCAACCGGTTCCGCAAAGTGGTGACGGACTACCAGACGACGACGCATACGCCGGAGGCGCTGATGCGGCTGTCGGAAGCCTACATGGCGCTCGGCGTCAAGGGCGAGGCCCAGACCGCGGCGGCGGTTCTCGGGCACAACTTTCCCGATTCCCAATGGTACAAGGATTCATACACCTTGCTGAAAACCGATGGCCTTGAACCGCGCGAGAACAAGGAAAGCTGGATCAGCCTGGCATGGAAATCCGTCAATCCTTTCTGACATAGGACGCCATGCTCGCGTCCCTTTCCATTCGTGACATTGTCCTGATCGACCGCCTCGACCTCACGGTCGTCGAAGGCCTGACCGTGCTGACAGGCGAAACCGGTGCGGGCAAGTCGATCATGCTCGATGCGCTGGGCCTTGCGCTGGGCGCACGGGGCGATGGCACGCTCGTGCGCACCGGTGCGAAGCAGGGCACGGTTACCGCCCTGTTCGACCTCGATCCGGGCCATGTGGCCGGCGCGTTGCTCGAGGAAAACGGCATTCCCTTTTCCGGTGAACTGTTGCTGCGGCGGGTGCAGAACGCGGACGGTCGCACGCGGGCGTTCGTCAACGACGAACCCGTGAGCGTGCAATTGCTCAAGGGGCTTGCACGATCGCTTGTCGAAATCCACGGACAGCATGATGACCGGGCCCTGCTCGACCCGGAGGGCCACCTCCTTCTTGTCGACGCCTTCGGCCAGCTCGATGACGAGGTGGACCAGGTCGAGGCCGCTCATGCCCGATGGCAGTCGGCCCGTCGCGCGCTTGTGCAGCACGAGGCCGCGGTCGAGAAGGCGCGTCGGGAACGGGACTATCTCGAGCACGCCGTGGCTGAGCTTCGCGAGGCCGACCCGGAAGAGGGTGAAGAGGAACGGCTGTCCGAACTGCGGACGCTGATGATGAACGCGGAAAAGTTCACGGAGGACCTGCAGGAGGCCGAGCAGGCGCTTTCCGGGGACGGGACAGTGGACGGCCGCCTCAACGCGGCACTGCGCAAGCTCGAACGCGCGGCCGACAGGGCCGCCGGACGCCTCGATGCCGCGACCGCGGCCATCGAAAGGGCGCTGGTGGAGATGAGCGAAGCCAGGCACGCGGTCGCAGCCGCGATCGAGGCGATCGAGTTCGATCCGCGCACGCTCGAGCGTACCGAAGAGCGCCTGTTCGCCCTGCGTGCGCTCGCCCGCAAGCACAACGTGCAGGTCGACGGGCTGGTGAAGCTGAAGATGGACATGGAAAACCAGCTTTCCGCACTGGAAAACGACGAGGAACGGCTGGCGGCGCTGACGGCTGCCGAAACCGAGGCCCGGGCCGGCTATGTCGCCTCCTGCGAAACCCTGGGCGGAAAGCGTCGTGCGGCGGCCGCCGCGCTCGACGCCCGGGTCGTGGAGGAACTGGCGCCCCTGAAACTGGAACGTGCGCGCTTCGAGACGCGGATCGAATCGGTTCCGGTCGAGCAGGGCACCGCCCGTGGCTGCGACCGTGCGGAATTCATGATCGCCGCCAACCCGGGCGTGCCGCCAGGGCCCCTGATGAAGGTCGCATCAGGGGGCGAACTCGCACGCTTCATGCTGGCGCTCAAGGTCGCGCTCGCCGAGAAGGGCAGCGCGCCCTGCCTGATCTTCGACGAAATCGACACCGGTGTCGGCGGCGCGGTCGCCGAGGCGATCGGCGTCCGCCTGTCCCGGCTCGCGCATGGCGGCCTCCAGGTTCTCGCCGTCACCCATTCGCCACAGGTGGCGGCGCGGGCGGACGCCCATATCCTCATTTCCAAACAAGGGGACGTGCTCTCGGAGGACGAACGCGTGGTGACCCGGATCGAGCAACTCGACAACACGACGCGGCGCGAGGAAATCGCGCGCATGCTGGCGGGCGCCAAGGTCACGGACGAGGCGAGGGCGGCCGCTGACCGGCTGATCGGGAGCGAGGCATGAGCGACACGCCGCCGGGTATCGAAGTCGACGGTCTCGACGAAGATGGCGCCCGCGAGGAGCTCGCGCGCCTCGCCGCGGCCATCGCCGAGCACGACAGGCGCTATCACGAAGAGGACAGCCCGACGATTTCGGATGCGGATTACGACTTGCTGCGCCGGCGCAACGAGGCCATCGAGACGCGTTTTCCCCATCTGGTCCGGGATGACAGCCCGTCCAGACGCGTGGGCTCGACGCCTTCGGAGAAGTTCTCCAAGGTCACCCACGCCGTTCCGATGCTGTCGCTGGGCAATGCCTTCGCCGACGAGGACGTCGTCGAGTTCTGCGAGAGGATCCGCCGGTTCCTCGGCCTGGCATCGGACGACGAACTGGAAATGACCGCCGAGCCGAAGATCGACGGGCTTTCCGCCTCCCTGAGATACGAAGCGGGCCAGCTTGTCGTCGGCGCCACGCGCGGCGACGGCCAGGTGGGCGAGAACATCACCGCGAACCTGCGTACGATCGACGACATTCCGCTTCGCCTGAAGGGCAAGGACTGGCCGGACATCACGGAGATTCGCGGTGAGGTCTATATGAGCCACCGCGATTTCCAGGCGCTCAACGAACGGCAGCAGCAGGCCGGAGGGCAGATTTTCGCCAACCCGCGCAATGCGGCGGCCGGGTCCTTGCGCCAGCTCGATTCAGCGGTGACGGCGGCGCGGCCGCTGCGGTTCTTCGCCTATGCCTGGGGAGAGCTGTCGTCGGTGCCCTTCGAGCGGCAGTCCGACGCGATCGACGCGATCGGTGGATGGGGGTTCGAGACCAATCCGCTGACCGAACGCTGCTCGAGCGTCGAGGAGATGCTGGCCGTCTACAGGGCGATCGAGGAACAGCGGGCGTCTCTCGGCTACGATATCGACGGCGTCGTCTACAAGGTGGACAGGCTGGACTGGCAGCGCCGCCTCGGGTTCGTTTCACGGTCTCCGCGCTGGGCGGTTGCGCACAAGTTTCCCGCGGAACAGGCGACCACCGTGCTCAAGGACATCGAGATCCAGGTGGGGCGCACCGGACAGCTCACACCCGTGGCCAAGCTTGAACCGGTGACGGTCGGCGGCGTGGTGGTTTCGAACGCGACCCTCCACAACGAGGACGAGATCGCGCGCAAGGATGTACGTATCGGCGACACGGTCGTCGTCCAGAGGGCGGGCGACGTGATCCCGCAGGTGGTGCGGGTGGTCGAGGAGAAGCGCCCGGAGGGAACGGACCCATACGAGTTTCCCGATAGCTGCCCGATCTGCGGCAGCCATGCGGTGCGCGAAATCAACCCGAAGACGGGAAAGGCGGATGCCGCGCGACGTTGCACGGGTGGCCTCATCTGCTCCGCCCAGGCAGTGGAGCGGCTCAAGCATTTCGTGTCGCGAAACGCCATGGACATCGAAGGTCTCGGCGCCAAGCAGGTCGAGGCGTTCTACAAAGACGGCACGATCGCCACGCCGGCCGACATCTTCACGCTGGCCGAAAGGGACCGGTCGTCCCTGAAGCGGATCAAGGACCGGGAAGGCTGGGGCGAGACCTCGGCACGCAATCTCTTCGCCGCGATCGACGAACGCCGTTCGGTCACGCTCGACCGCTTCATCTTCGCGCTCGGCATTCGTCATGTCGGCGAGACGACGGCGCGCCTGCTCGCACGCACCTACGGAACCATGGAGGATTTCGCGGCCGCCGCCCGGGCAGCGGCCGATCACGAGTCTGCCGCCTACGGTGACCTCACCGCCATCGACGGGATCGGTGACGTGGTGGCGGGCTCGCTCGTCGAGTTCTTCGCCGAGCCGCACAACAGGGATGTCGTCGACGCCCTGCTTGCCGAGGTGACGCCGGAACCACTCGAAGCCGCGGACACCGGTTCTCCGGTGGCCGGCAAGACGGTGGTCTTCACCGGGAGCCTCGAGCGCATGACGCGAAGCGAAGCCAAGGCGCGCGCCGAAAGCCTGGGCGCGAAGGTCAGCGGTTCGGTGTCGGCCAAGACGGATCTCGTCGTCGCCGGGCCGGGCGCCGGTTCCAAGCTCAAGAAGGCGACGGAACTCGGGATCGAGACGCTCACCGAAGACGAGTGGCTGGACCTGGTCGGAGATACGCCAGCCAACTGACGGACAATAAAAAACGCCGCCGGCGTGAGCCGGCGGCGCGTATACCTGTTCAGACTGCCTGGTGTCAGGCGAGCTGAAGGTCGGCGGCCTGTTTGCCGCGGCCGCGCGGGTCGTCTTCGATCACGAAGGAGACGTTGTCGCCTTCGTTGAGCGGCGGCAGGCCGGAACGCTCGAGAGCGCTGACGTGGACGAAAACGTCCTTGCTGCCGTCTTCAGGAGCGATGAAGCCGTAGCCCTTGGTTGCATTGAAAAATTTTACGGTGCCATTGACACGCATGTGGGGAGTCCTTTCCCGTTCAGATTTGGACAACGTCAGATTTGGAATGCCTTCCTGGCACTCGCTTCGTTCTCTATGAGTCTCGGGAAAGGTCGTCTCGTTCGTCGGGGGAACTTTAAACAGCTTATCCGGTCGTCAAAGGGCGCGCTTTCCAAACACCAACGCGCCGACAGCGGGTTAGATATCCTTTTTTTGCTGCAATTACAAGACTCAAGGCAGCCTGATCGTTTGTGTGCGAAGCGATTTCGTCAGGCCTTGCCCTTGATCGGTCGGGTCATCTTCTCCAGCCACTCGCGATCGGGTTCCTTCAGCCGTGGGCCCACGTTTTCCAGGACCTTCGCGTGATAGCCGTTGAGCCAGGCCGCTTCATCCTGCGTCAGCAACGATGCCTTGATCAGCCGCTGGTCGATCGGCGCCCATGTAAGGGTTTCAAAACACAGCATCCGCGAGTCCTTCGTGGACAGTTCCTCGTCCTCGCGGACCAGCACGAGATTCTCGATCCGGATGCCGAACTCGCCTTCCTTGTAGAAACCGGGCTCGTTGGAGATGATCATGCCCGGTTCCAGCGCGATGCGGCTCGGCGCCTTGGAGATGCGCTGCGGGCCTTCGTGAACGGAAAGATAGCTTCCCACGCCGTGGCCGGTCCCGTGGTCGAAGTCGAGACCGACCTCCCACAAGGCCCGCCTGGCGAGCATGTCGATCTGGGTTCCGGTGGTGCCCTGGGGAAACCGTGCCGTCGCGATCGCGATGTGGCCCTTGAGAACGCGGGTGTAGCGATCCCTGATCTCGTCGCTGGGATCTCCCAGGGCGATCGTCCGGGTGATGTCGGTCGTGCCGTCGAGATACTGGCCGCCCGAATCGATCAGATAGACGCCCTGCGCGCCGAGCTTGCGCGATGACTTGTAGGAGACCCGGTAGTGGGGAATGGCGGCGTGGGGTCCGGCCGCGGAAATCGACGGAAAGCTGACGTCGCGCAGCTTGCCGGTCTCGGTACGGAACAGTTCGAGTTCCTTGGCGACCGATATCTCGTCAAGCCGGCCCTTGGGGATCTCCTGGTCGAGCCAGTGGAGAAACCGGCACATGGCGACGCCGTCGCGCTGCTGCGCGATCCGGGCGCCCTCGATCTCCACGGCGTTCTTGCATGCCTTCGGGAGCGCGCAGGGATCGGCCGCGTAGACGACTTTCGCACCGGATTCCTCGAGTATGCGGGTGATCTGGTACGCGGCCGTGGACGGGTCCACGGATACGCGGTTGCCTTCGCCCGCCAGGGCCTTGAGATCCTCTTCGAGGTCGATCGGTTCGCGCAGGTCAATGTCGGCCTGAAGCGTGGAGACCACGGGTTCGTCGAGTTTCTCCGCCTCGATGTAGAGCGTCGGCCGTCCGGATGCGGGAAGCACCACGAAAGCCAGCGCGACGGGAATGTGCGGCAGGTCGTCCCCGCGGATATTGAGCAGCCATGCGATCGAATCGGGCATGGTCAGCACGACGGCCGTGTTGCCGTTGTCCTTGAGAATGCTCTGGACCTTGCCGATTTTCTCGGCCGCGGCCTCGCCGGCATACTTCAACGGGTGGATGAAGACACGACCCGCTGGTGCGGCCGGCTGGTCCTCCCATACCGTGTCGATGGGGTTGCTCGGCAGCGGAACGAGCGTGGCGCCCGCCCGGTTGCAGGCATCCTCGAAGGTGCGCACCTGGTCGCGGGTATGAAGCCAGGGATCGAACCCGATCCGGTCGTCGCGGGAGATATTCGCCGAGAGCCATTTGGACGGGGGCTCTTCCGTGACATGCCGGAACTCGAAGACCGAGCCGTCCACCTGTTCGCGAACCTGCAGCGTGTAGCGTCCGTCGACGAAGAGGGCCGCCTTTTCCTCGAGGACCACGGCCAGGCCGGCCGAGCCTGAAAATCCGGTCAGCCAGGCGAGACGTTCCGCATAGGACGCGACGTATTCGCCCTGATGCTCGTCGGCGCGCGGGACCAGGAATCCATTGAGCTCCCGCTGGCGCAGCTCCGCGCGCAAGACCCTGGTGTGCTCTACGCCTCTGGCGGGATCCTCTACGTCTTCGAAAGACTGGAACATGGCGATCCTTCTGTCGGACGGCCGGCGTGGGTCCGGCGTTCAACGGTCAACAATTCGTTTACCGGCTATGCAGGTTTTGCATTGCAGCAATGCGCAAAATCCGGTTTTCCCTCAAACCTCTCTACATATATATCGCCCATGAAATGATTGCCACGGCAACACGAAACCCAGGACGTAAAAAACGAGGCAGCGCAAGGCATTCAGGCACGCAAAGGGCTTCTGCAGAAACCCCTGCGACCTGACCCCGGGCATCAAGCTTCCCCGGACCGGAAACCCCGGTCTACGCACTGTTCGAAACCGCAAGCCGCGGGTCGCTTTCTTGATGGTGTGCGGCCCGTGCAACGAGACGAAAGAAGGTAGAAAATGGCAAACGTACATATGACCGCCAACACCGGCGCCATGTCGCACCCCGCCGCATCGACCGTCTCTGTGACGGATCGGATCGGAGGCATCTTCGGCAAGATTGCCCACATGCGCGCACTCTATCGGGCCGAACGCGAACTGAAAGGCCTCGACGACCGCATTCTCAAGGATATCGGCATCGAACGCGCCGACATTCACTCGAAGGTCTGGGGCGGACGCTAAACACGCCCCCGCGGTCCATCAGGTCCGCGTCAGGACCAGCGTCGTCCATTCGCCCAGCCGGTATCGCCGCTCCAGCAAGAACCCGCGGTTCCGGTAGGCCGAAAAGACGGCAGCCTCCTGAGCGGTCAGAAGACCCGACAATATGATTGTTGCGCCCGGCATCGACGCTTTGCGGATGTCGGGCGCAAGTCGTTTGAGGGGCCCGGCGAGAATGTTCGCCATGACCAGATCGTAGGGCCCGCCGCTCGCCACGGACGGATGCGAAAGCCCGTCGGCCGTGATGCCGCGCACGAGCGCGGAAACCTCGTTTATCCGCGAATTGCGGCCGGTGATCTCGACCGCGACCGGGTCGATGTCGGTCGCGGTGACGGTTGTCCTCAGTGCTTTCGCAGCCGCGATGGCCAGTGCGCCCGTTCCGCAGCCGACGTCGAGCGGCCGCCGATAGGCCCGCCGGTCTAGACAGTCGGAGAGGGCGCAAAGACATCCCCGCGTGGTGCCGTGGTGGCCGGTGCCGAAGGCCATTCCCGCATCGATCTCGATATTGGTACCACCGCCGCGCCTGCGGCCCCGGTCGTGGCTGCCGTGCAAACGGAAACGCCGGGCGTCCACCGGATGCAGGTTGGCCTGGGATTCGGCCACCCAGTCGCGGTCCGGCAGTTCCTCGAGAACCGGTTTGGGGGCTGCGAAACCCGCCGTTTCCGAAGCCTTCGCAAGGGCCTTTCGGACCAGATCCGCATCCGGGCGGTCGGCGCAGAATGCCTCCACGATCCACAGGCCGTCCGCGGCGTCTTCATCCTCCCACAGACCGGCCACGTCCTCTTCCCCGGGCAGGGCGGACACCAGCGCATCGGCGAATTGCTCCGCCAGGGCCTCGGGAACGCGCAGCGACAGCCGGTACATGAAGCTCAGTGCCGCTCGACGAAGGAATCGATGACCCGCTTGCGCCCGGCCTTCTCGAAATCGATCGTCAGCTTGTTGCCGTCGACCGTTGCGATCGTCCCGTAGCCGAACTTCTGGTGGAAGATGCGCTCGCCGACGGAATAGGACTGCGCGGCCTCGTCGCTTGTGGCGATGAGTTCGCCTTCGATGATTCGCGGCGTGGAGCGTTGCGCAGTGCCCTCGGCATGGGCCTTCTGGGCCCTTTGCCAGCCGGGCGTGGAATAGGTGCCGGAGAAGGGATCGGAATTGAAGGCGCGGTCGAACCGGCTTTCCCCAAATCCCATGCCATATCCGCCATAGCTATTGCCGGACGTGTCCACGTCCACGTGGGCTTCCGGCAGTTCGTCGACGAAACGCGACGGCAGCGCGTTCTGCCAGAGATTGTGGATGCGCCTGTTCGACGCGAAGCTGATATGAGCCCGCAGGCGGGCCCGCGTTATGCCGACATAGGCAAGTCGCCTTTCCTCCTCGAGACCGGCGCGGCCGCTTTCGTCGAGGGCACGCTGGTGGGGAAACAGGCCTTCCTCCCAGCCCGGCAGGAAGACGGTGTCGAACTCCAGGCCCTTGGCGCTGTGCAGCGTCATGAGGTTAACGGCGTCGTCCGAGGACGCGTTGTCGCTGTCCATCACGAGGGCGATGTGTTCGAGGAACCCGCCGAGGTTCTCGAACTCTTCCATGGACCGGATGAGTTCCTTGAGGTTGTCGAGCCGGCCCGGCGCCTCGGGCGACTTGTCGTTCTGCCACATCTCCGTGTAGCCCGACTCGTCGAGAATCATCTCCGCCAGTTCGGTATGGGGCAGCCCGTCGATAAGGGCGCGCCAGCGCGAAAACGACTTCATGAGGTCGGATAGCGAATTGCGTGCCCGCGCCGTCAGTTCGTCCGTCTCGACGAGCGCCACCGCGGCCCGGGTCAGCGACACGCCGGTCGCCCGGGCGTGGGCGTGGAGCTTCTTGACCGTGGCGTCGCCGAGGCCTCGCTTGGGTGTGTTGACGATGCGTTCGAAGGCGAGATCGTTGTCGGGCTGCGCCGTCACCTTGAGATAGGCGAGGGCGTCGCGGATCTCGAGGCGCTCGTAGAATTTCGGACCGCCGACCACCCGGTAGGGCACGCCGAGGGTGATGAAACGGTCCTCGAACTCGCGCATCTGGAAACTGGCGCGCACGAGGATCGCCATCTGGTTGAGCATGTGGCCTTCGCGCTGGTACTGCTCGATGTCCTCACCGATGGCGCGGGCTTCTTCCTCGCCGTCCCAGACGCCGCGCACGCGCACCTTATCGCCCAGGTCGCCGTCGGTACGCAGGGTCTTGCCGAGCCTGTCCTCGTTCTTGTCGATCAGCCCGGAGGCGGCGGCGAGGATATGCCCGGTCGAACGGTAGTTGTGCTCAAGCCGCACCACGCGTGCGCCGGGGAAGTCCTTCTCGAACCGCAGGATGTTGTCGACTTCCGCACCGCGCCAGCCGTAGATCGACTGGTCGTCGTCGCCCACGCAGCAGATATTCCGGTGGCCCTGGGCGAGGAGCCGCAGCCACAGGTATTGCGCGACATTGGTGTCCTGGTACTCGTCCACCAGCATGTAGGCGAACCGCCGCTGGTAGTCGGCGAGAACGTCCGGGTTTTCCTGGAACAGGCGCAGGCATTCCAGAAGCAGGTCGCCGAAGTCGGTGGCGTTGAGCACCTTGAGGCGCTCCTGGTAGGCGGCATAGAACTCCGCCCCGCGGCCATTGGCATAAGCATGAGCCTCGCCGGGTGGCACCTTGTCCGGGGTGAGGCCGCGGTTCTTCCAGCCGTCGATGTGGCTCGCAAGCTGGCGTGCGGGCCAGCGCTTCTCGTCAAGCCCTTCCGCCTGGATGATCTGCTTGAGCAGGCGGATCTGGTCGTCGGTGTCGAGAATCGAGAAGTCGGACCGCAGGCCGATGAGTTCGGCGTGGCGGCGCAGGATCTTCACGCCGATCGAGTGAAAGGTTCCCAGCCACTGCATGCCTTCGACCACGCCGCCGATGAGGTGGCCGATGCGCTCCTTCATCTCGCGGGCGGCCTTGTTGGTGAAGGTGACGGCGAGGATCTGGCCCGGCCAGGCCTTCCGCGTGTAGAGCAGGTGGGCGAGGCGCGTGGTGAGGACCCTTGTCTTGCCCGTGCCCGCACCGGCGAGCACCAGGACCGGACCGTCCAGCGCCTCGACCGCCGCGCGCTGTTCCGCGTTCAGGGTCGCAAGATAGGGCGGCGGTGCGGCCGCGCGCGCCGAGATCGGGCCGGACGGCTGTGTGGGGGCGTCGTCGAATGCGCCGAGATCGAATGGGTCGGATGTGCTCATCGTCGCTCCAGGAGGAACCTTTCTCTAGCATGAAATGGCGCGAGTCGTGCCACTCGAAAAGCCGTGCCTGGCGTGTCGAGGTGCCGCGTCGGGTTCAGCGGTGCTCTTCGGCGCTGACTTCAATAAGCGCTGCGTTGAACCGGTCAAGCGCCTTGACGTGGTACGCCCAGCCGATGAGCACGTCGCGGTTCCCGGCATCGACAACGGGAATCCGGCTGAGGCCCACCTCGTTAAATGAGTTGAGGGCGGTGGCCAGCGTGTCCTGCGGCGTGAGGAGGGGCGTGCCCTCGTCGCGCGGGGGCGTGTTGTCCTCGTCCGGCCCCAGCCGCGTCATGAACTGATGCACGTAGATGGTCCGCGTGAGCTGGCGCTGCGGGCCGTCCTCCAGGAACACGCCGCGCAGGCTGAGTTGCCAGTGGAAGAAACTTCGTCCCTGGAACACCTGCATCAGCGCCATGGACATGGAGACCGCCAGCAGGAGCGCGATGGTGACCTCGTAGCCGCCGGTCAGTTCGAAGACGATGAGCGTGGTCGAGATCGGGGCGCCGAGAACGGCCGCGGACACGGCCCCCATGCCGACGATGGCGTAAAGGCCGTGGCTCGACGCCATTTCGGGGAAGACGGATGCCGCGATCAGCCCGTAGGCGCCGCCCGCCATGGCGCCCAGGTAGAGCGAAGGGCTGAAGACGCCGCCGCCGAACCGGCTGGCGATCGTGATGGCGGTTGCCGCGGTCTTGGCGACGAGAAGGGCCAGCAGCATGCCGAGCGTATATTGCTGCTTCAGGGCGTTGTCGGTCGCCTCGTAGCCGACGCCCAGAACCTCGGGAAAGACGACGGCGATGGCGCCGACCATGGCGCCGCCGATGACCGGCCGGGTCCAGAGCGGGACGGTCATGCGCCGTGCGACCCAGTCGGCGATGACGACGGAGTTCTGGAAACAGATGGCGACCACGCCGCAGGTCATGCCGAGCAGGGCGAAAGCGGGGAACTCGAGGTAGGACGTGATCTGGTATTCCGGCACGATGAAGGCGGGGAAATCCCCCAGGTGAAGCCGGGTGATGACGGTCGCGCCGACACTGGCGATGGCGATCGGAATGAAGGCGCTCAGGGCATAGTGCCCGAGCACGACTTCGAGCGCGAAGAGCGCGCCCGCCAGCGGCGCGTTGAACGAGGCGGTCACCGCGGCGGCGACACCGCTGCCGAAGAGCGCGCGGCGTGTCGCCGGCGGCAGGTCGAAGGCGTGGGCGAAGATCGACGCAAATGTAGCACCGATGTGAACGGCGGGGCCCTCCCTGCCGGCGCTTGCACCCGATCCGAGGGACAGGGCGGTTATGAACGCGCTGGTCAGACCGCGTTGAGCGGATATCTCGCCGTCACCCTTTACGCGGGCCTCGATGACGTCGGCGACGGCTTCCGCGCGTCTCGACGGAATGACGAAATCGAGGAGCAGGCCGACGATCAGGCCGCCGATCACGGGGGCGAGGAAAATGATCCAGGATGGCGTGTCCCGCGCCGCGGTGACGACCGCCTCCGACATCGTACCGATCCAGGCGAGCTGGACGATCCCGATGAGGCTGCGGAACGCGATCACGCCGTAGGCTACGGCAATGCCGATGACGACGGCCAGAAGCCAGGCGACATGGAGACGGGATGCCCGAAAGGTGCGCAGGTTGGGGAGAAGCGTGTCTTCGACGAATTTTCCGATCAGACGCCCGGCCCGCCACATGGTCCCGTTTCACTCCCCCGACCGCCCGGCGTTCCTGTCGCCGCCGTACCGGCCGTCCTCCAGCTCCCTCGACCCGAACCTAACAGAACTTCGTCACGATTTGCGAGGAATCCCGATGACGTGGCCGATCCGCGGGTCGCGGGGCAGGTCGCGGTGCGCTGCGTGCAGGGCCTTGATGTGTTCGAGAACGTCGTCCGGAAAGGGGGACGAACGTTTCGCGTCCATGTCGATATGCATGTTGATCTGTTCGGAGGTGGCGCTGACGAATCCCTCGTCGGCATGGATCAGTTGCTGGAAGAAGTGCGTCCGCTTGGTGTCGTAGTCCAGCAGCTGGAGCGTCACGTCGACCCTGTCGCCCTCGTGGATCTCGCGCAGGTAGGTCACGTGCGTTTCCAGGGTGTAGTAGGAGGCGTTGCGCTCCTTCACATAGTCGGGACCGAGGCCGAAGGAGTTGTAGACGTCGTCGACGTTCTGGTCGAACAGCACGTTGTAGAACGCCATGTTGAGATGGCCGTTATAGTCGATCCACTCCGGCTTGACCTCGAGCCCGCGGGTCACGAACGGCGCTTCGTACTGCATTGTGCCTCTCCTCGAACGAACAGCGTCGGCTGTTCATAATGGAAGCCTGCAGGTCCGTCGAGATGGCGCCGCGCGGTTCTCGGAGATATTTACTTCGTCAAGACGATGAAGTCGGTTCCCCGGCCGGTCTCGTGGCTCATGCCCTCGTCCGCGATCGAGATCGAACTTCCCGGGGTCAGAAGATGCGACAAGCGGTGGCGCAGGTCGTCCGGCCAGACGATGCGTGCCAGCGCGCTTGCCGCCGTCGCCGCTTCGGGGCCGGCCGGCGGGTGGTGAAGCCTCGCCTGCGGACCGCCCGCGAGTTCCGGGACCGCCGGTTGTGCCGGTATGGCAGCGTCGGGCGCGGCCCCCGTGCCGGGAAGCGTCATCGCCGTCCAGGACGCGGTCCCTGCGGCCTTGTCGAAATGCAAGGCCGTGAAGAGATGGGTTCCGAGCGGCTGTTCCGGCTTCTCTATCGTGATGGGCTGGTCGAAGAGTTCCCGGAAGTTCTGGCGGACATAGATGTGACCGGTGGCGACGTCGCCGCGGCCCGACGCGCGGTGAAGCGCGTATTCGAACGCCTCGTTCATGGTTCCGGTCTGTTCGAGGCCGAGCGACTCCTGGAAGGCCCGGATCGCATCCCTGGTGTTGCGGCCGATAATGCCGTCGACCGTGCCGGCCTCGTAGCCCAGTTCGTTCAGCAGCCGCTGCGTGTCCATGATGCGGTCACGGCCGGTACGGCGGGTGATGAGAATGCGCAAGGGCGCCTTGGATGTCCTGACAACGGGCGGCGGGGTTGCGGGGCGGGCGGGAACCACGAGAGCCTCGACATCGCGCATGCTGTCGGAGTCCACGTCGAGGCTGGCCGTGCGCAGCCCGTTGAGGTCGGTGTCCCGGCTGTCATTGCCCGAATCCTTGAGATCGTCACCGCCGCGAAGGCCTTCCAGTGCGGACGGTTCGACCCGAACGGTCTCCGCGACCGGTTCCGGCCAGCGCGGCTGAAGCAGGTTGGGATGGTCGATCGCCTGCGGCAGGCCGTCGCCATGGGTGAGAACGACATGCGCACCGCGTTTGGTGAACCGGAAGAGCTGGCTGGCGAAGCCGTGCGGTAGGCGTACGCACCCGTGGCTCGCCGGGTAGGCCGGCACATGGCCGGAGCCGTGCAGTGCGATTCCTGACCATGTCAGCCGCTGCATGTGCGGCATGGGGGCACTGTCATAGATGTTCGAGAAATGACGGCGCCGCTTTTCCAGGATGCTGAAAATCCCCGACGGCGTATCGTAGCCGCTGCGTCCCGTGGACACTTTGGACGTGATGACCGGCTCGCCGTTCTTCAGGACGGTCATGCGCTGGTTGGGCAGGGAGACGACGACCTGCACCGGCCCGTTCTCCGGCGCCTTCGGCCAAGCCGCGGCCACCACCTTCTTGGTGCGGCGCTTCGATGTCAGACGGCGCTTCTTCTTGTAGCGCTTCTTGTACTTCGCCTTGCGGTAGGCCCGTCTCTGTGCGGCTCTCCGGCGACGTTTTGCTTCGCGATACTTACGCCGTTTTTCGCGAAGCTTGCGCGCCCGGATACGTTTCTTCTTGGCTTCGTGAGCCTTCTTCGAACTGGAAAATATAACGCTGAAGATATTCTCGGCTGATGCCGCCTTCGGCCCGCCGAACACCAGCAAAGACGCCAGCAGGACGCAGCATATCGAATACGCGCCCAAACCCAACCTGCCGACCGGCCTGACAAATACGCTACGCACAACTAACTCCCCGACCCGGATACTCTAACGGCCTCCCGAGAATGCAACAATACTCGAATTAACGATAAAACGGGCGGATTTCGGTGGCTCTGGTTAACAGTCCTTTGAGTCCGTCGAAAAATACAGGCTTTCTTAACAGATTGAATCTGTTAATTTTTCAGGTGTGATTGCGGCCTGTCACCCGGAAATCCGCGCGCTGCAGACAAGCCCTGACCCGGCAGGTGATGCTCGGTCGATTTCCCGGCGATGGTGACCTTTTGGCAACTCGTTAACCCTGTCCGCATAGCCGTGGCAGCCCTGCGACGCTGCCGCCGGCGTGGTCTGGTCCATCCGCCGAACCGGTGGAACGGGCGAGATCGGGACCCGTGCATTATTTTGTTTTTCCGTCTCTTGAATCGGCATGCAGCCGTCCCGATTTCTTCTTTTCATCGACAGGTTTACCGTCGCCGTCCGGACTGATGCCGGCGTTCGCGGCGGACCTGGTTCACTGATCATAGCAATGCGGACGGGCGGGAACATTTCATCCGCTTCGGGCCGCAAACTCGGTATGGGGCACATGTCTATCCAGCTTGTCGTGGCGCTTGGCGCATTGGGAATGGTCGTCATCATCGCGGCCGGCTACCTGGCCATGCTGGCCTTTCACGATCCTTCGAGATCCCGATGGTTGAGGGTCTGGTGGGTCGAGGACGCGGTCACCTTCATCCTCGTCGGCGCCGCGCTCTTCGACTTCGGGCTGGAACTCAAGATCCTGGTCGCGAGCGGGATGGACCCGCTGCTCGCGCCGACATCGGAGTTCGCCTTCATGTATGTGGTGGCCTACGTGGTCTGGAAGGGACTGCACGTCGCCGAGAGGCTGGACGCGGGCCGTTCCGGGCTTTCTCCGTTCCTGAACCTGAGCCGGCTTCGGGACCTACGTCGTCAGATGCCCGTTGCACCGGCACTCCCTTGCAGGCCGGCGGAAGTGGACTGACGGCCAGTCGCGCGCGGCCGGTCACGGCCTGAAGCGACCTTGGCGCCGCTCGCGAAAGCCTAATCTTCTGCAAATGCCGCCGGGCTAAACGCCGACATCCCTCAGGATGCGGCAGGCGACCAGGTCACCCGTGACGTTGACCGCCGTTCGCGCCATGTCCAGCAGGCGGTCTACCCCCAGTATGAGCGCCAGCCCGGCGACCGGAATGCCGAATCCGGTCGCGACCGAGCTGAGGATGATGACGCTGGCGCCCGGGGCGGCCGGAGCGCCGATGGAGGTCGCCGTCAGTGTCACGATAATGAGCGCCAGTTCGCCGGGGCCCAGCGCGATACCTGAAATCTGCGCCAGGAAGGTGACGGCCGCCGCCTGATAGAGTGCTGTCCCGGCCATGTTCATCGTGGCGCCAAGCGGGATCACGACCCCGGCGACCGATGGCAGCACGCCGAGTTCCTTGACGGCGGTGTCCATGGACAAGGGCATGACCGCGGCCGAGCTGGACGTCGAGAACGCAAGCAGCTGGACGGGCGCTGCGGCACGCATGAATGCAAGTACGGAGATCCGACCGAACAGGGCCGCCACAAGCAGATAGCCGCCGTAGAGCCCGAGGAGACCGAGAGCGACGACCGACATGTAGGCGGCCAGGCCAACCAAAGTCGCCGCGCCTGTCGTCGCAACCAGTTCCGCGAACAGGCCAAACACCGCGAACGGCGCCAGGAGCATCGCCCATTTGACCACGGACATGGATATGGCGAGCACCGCTTCCAGTATGGACAACAGCGGACGCAAGGTTGCCTTGTCCTCGGCGGTGACGAAGGCAATGCCGAGGAAGACCGAAAACAGCACGATGGGCAGGAAATCACGCTCGATAACCGCAGTGCCGACGTCCTGCGGTATCAGGTTCACGATGATGCGCGGCAGTTCTTGCGGCAGTTTTTCGAACACCATCCCGGCCCCGGCGATAGAGGGGTTCGGCGTCGGCAAGGCTGCGGTGCTGGAAGACAGGTCGGGCACGAGCGCGCCGGGCGAAAGCAGGGACACCAGTCCCGATCCGAGGGCGGCGGCGGCCACCGTCGTCAGCACGATGTAGACGGCCAGCCGCCAGCCAAGCGACCTGAGACTGGCGCCGCCGCCGGCCCCGGCAAGTCCGAGCATGATCGAAGTCGCCAGCAGCGGAATGATGACCATTCCCACCAAGCCGAGAAACAACTGGCCCGGCAGGGCGAGCCAGGCACCCAGAAGCGCGGCCGTGCGCCGGTCGACCAGATCCAGGTCGGGACCGAGCAGCAGGCCGACGAGCACGCCGAGGAACAGTCCGACGAGCACCTGGGCCCACAGTTTCGCGCGCACCAACGCGTCGATCCGGTGAGACAGGCGATCATAGATGAAGGTGGTGATGGGCATCGCCGCACAGGATATACGGCCCGGCAGACGATGAATTGATCTGGCTCAATCCGCCGGCGAGGGCCGTTTGTCCAACGACTCGTCAGGGCGGATCGGCTTCAAACCTTTCCGTCTCGTGGCCAATATGTCGGAAATGCGATTGTGACCCGGGTGTTCGCGGACCTGCGGCCTAGTCGATTTCGCGGACATGCGGGCCTTTCAGCAATTCCTCGACGAAGTCGGGAACCGTGAGCCCGTCGTTCACGCGGGCTTCGAGCTGGGCTTCGGCGGTTCTGATGTCGTCGAGACGTCCGAGGGCTTCGGCCGCCTTGCGTCTCGGGACGATCACCACGCCGTCCGCGTCTGCGACGACGATGTCGCCGGCCTCGACCGGATGCCCGCCGACCTGGACGGGCAGACCGACGGTGCCGGGTCCGTTGCGCGCAGGCGAGTCGGGGGTGACACCCGCCGCGAAGCAGGGCAGGCCCACGGCCGCGATGCCGGCGGTGTCGCGGACACAGCCGTCGGTCACGAAACCGGCGACGCCCTTGTTGCGTGCCATGCCGAGCACGAGGTCGCCGACGACGGCCGTTGCGGTGAACGCATCGGTCGCGGCCACGATGACGTCGCCGGGCCGTGCGGCGTCGATGGCCGCGAAGACCGCCAGGTTGTCCGCCGGGCCGGCGTGGCAGGTCACCGCGATGCCGCAGAAACTGTCTGCGACGGGCACCATGGACCGTATCGTGCCGGGCAGGGCGGCCCGTCCGCCCAGGGCATCGACCACGTGCCCGGTCTGGGCGCCGGCGAATGCGTCCACCTGTTTGCGCGACGGGCGCGTGAATTTTCTGCAGATGGTCAGCAGCGGCGGGTCTTCGATCATCGGGCGGTTCTCCGTTCGGGCGCTGGATGCGGCAGGATACTTTATCGCCCGGTGGCGATCTTCGCGACAAGCCCGGGCGGGGTGTCTATATTGGCGGGCAAACACAGACAAGACGGGCGGAAACGGTGGAACTTGCAGAGACGGATACCAAACGGCGCAACTCCGTGCAGGCGGGGGTGGACGAAATCAGGGCGCTGGTGGGCGACAGGGTGTCCGTGGCCCAGGCCGTGCGCGACCAGCACGGGCAGAGCCTGACGTGGCACGGCGAGGGCCTGCCCGATGCGGTGGTGTTCGCGGAATCGACGCAGGAGGTCGCGGAGGTCGTGAAGATCTGCGACCGCTACGAACTGCCGGTCACGCCGTTCGGAACGGGCACGTCGCTGGAAGGCCACATCACGGCGCCGTTCGGTGGCGTGACCATCGACCTGACGAAGATGGACGCGGTCCTCGAGGTCAATCCGGAAGATCTCGACTGCACCGTCCAGGCCGGCGTCACCCGCAAGCAGCTCAACGAGTACCTGCGCGACACCGGGCTCTTCTTTCCCATCGATCCGGGGGCGGATGCCAGCATCGGGGGGATGGCGGCGACCCGCGCCTCGGGCACCAACGCGGTGCGTTACGGCACGATGCGCGAAAACGTCGTGCGCCTGACGGCCGTCATGCCGGACGGCGAGATCGTGCGCACCGCGCGCCGGTCACGCAAGTCCTCGGCGGGATACGATCTCACGCGCCTGCTGGTCGGCGCGGAAGGCACGCTCGGCATCATCACCGAAGTGACCGTAAAGCTCTACGGCATACCGGAAGCCATCGCCTCGGCGGTGTGCACATTCCCCGACATACGTTCGGCCTGCGATGCCGCGATCCTGGCGATCCAGAGCGGTATCCCGGTGGCGCGCGTCGAACTACTCGACGATATTCAGGTGAAGGCCTGCAACGCTTACTCGAAGCTCGAGCTCGAAGAAGCGCCGACCCTCTTCCTGGAGTTTCACGGCACGGAGGCGGGTGTTCGGGAACAGTCCGAGCTCTTCGGCGAAATTGCCGCGGACTTCGGCGGCGGCAACTACACGTGGGCGACGCTGGGCGAAGAGCGCAACAGGCTCTGGCAGGCGCGGCACGACGTGTTCTGGGCCTCGCTCGGGCTGGCGCCCGGCAAGAAGGGGGTGGCGACGGATGTCTGCGTGCCGTTGTCGCGGCTTGCCGAGTGCGTCGACGAAACCAAGAAGGACATCGACCAGCACGGCCTGGTCGCGCCGATCGTCGGCCATGTGGGTGACGGCAACTTTCATACGCTCGTCCTGGTCGACATGGCGGACGAACACGAGATCGCTGAGGTGAAGGCCTTTCTCGACCGGCTGATCATGCGGGCCCTGTCCATGGACGGCACCTGCACGGGCGAACACGGCATCGGCACGGGCAAGCGCAAGTTCATGGAAGCCGAGCACGGCCCGGCCCTGCGCTACATGCGCGCGGTCAAGGCCGCCATCGATCCCAAGGGCATAATGAACCCGGGCAAGGTTCTGCCGTAGAGGCAGACCATGCATGAGCGGTCCGAGACTCCGTCCTATTCGCTGGATGAGGCGGCAATCGTGTTGCCGCAGCGTTCGCATCTTTCGCCCATCGCGCCGGTCGGGGGAACCGGGGCCGGGACAATCGGTACGGGACCGGCCACGATGGGGGCGCCTTCGTTCTCGATGTAGAGCTTGCCACATCGCGTGCAGGTCTGGGTGACGGTCTTTTCGGTCAGCATGTCATCCTCCGGGTGTTGTTCGGTTCTCGACGGTCAACGCCTGAACGCCGGTTCGTGTTCCTCCACCATTTCCCGTGTCGCGACGCCGCTGCCGGAACTTTCGGGTTTCCCGGGAATTGAAATCAATAAGGCCGGGCCCGTTGCACGCGGTCGGTCCTGCGTCCTGCGCATGCGAGGTCCAGAGCCTCGTCGCAGCAGATGACCAAGCGCCCGGCACAATCGTTGAGATCCGCGCGCCTCACGGCAAATCGATGCCGCGAGGGTGCGGGGGAAACACGAAAGGAACACCCATGCAATTGCGTACGCGCACACTCATTACAGGCCTGATCATGGGCATGGTCGGTGCGGTTCTGTTCGGCATCGGCGCCGTTGCCGTGCTGTCCGTGCCGGCACTCAATGCCCAGGCGGCTTACCTGATCCCCGTCGTCATTGCGATCAGTGTGGTTCTCAGCCCCGTGATCGCGTGGTTCATCGCGCCGAGAATGCGGTCGAAAGCGTTTCACGAGAGGCGGATGCGCGAGCAGGCTAGCTGACGTCGGAACCGCCTTTGGTGTTCATGATGCGCTTTTCGATTTCGCGCAGTACGACGATGACCGCAGCGCCAAGAAGTGTGCCGGCGATGGCGATGAGCACGAAGCCGGCGCCGCACGCCGTGCCGACAGCGCCGGCGAGCCAGAGGCCGGCACCGGTGGTCAGGCCCTTAACGTCCTGCGCACCGGACCGGATGATGGCCCCCGCGGCGAGGAAGGCCACCCCGGCGGTCACCGCTTCGACGATGCGGATCGGGTCGGCGTTGGCCCCGTCCGTGCTGCTGGCGGACGCGAAGATCTGCAGCGTGATGACGGTGTAGATGGCGGCGGCCAGCGACGTGAGCATATGCGTGCGCAGGCCGGCGGTGCGGTTGTTCAGTTCGCGGTCCAGGCCGAGGACGGCGCCGCCGACGAGAGCTGCAAGCAGACGCACGACGAGGTCCATATGATCCAGCGGAACGCTCATATCGTTCAGTGTCGACGAGAAGTTCATGAAGATGGAACGCCCGACGCCGCGAAACGTTGCGATACGGATGCCGGTGGAAGCACGGAAGAAAGTTCCATGTCCGGCCGTTTCGAGTGGAGAACCTTTTCCGCGTGTACGGAGGACGGTTTCAACGCCGCGTTCGAGGCGCTGCCCGGTAAGCGGACGCGCGATGAGCGCGAGGACGCCTACCTGCTGGGACCGGCGGGCGGCGGCATGTCCGTGAAGGTTCGCGGTGGAAAGTATCTGGAGGCCAAGGTGCGGATCGGCGAATTCGAGGGGTTCGAACAGTGGCGACCGGCATGGCGTATTGCCCTCCCGGTCGAACTCGAAACGGTGCGGTCGGCCCTTGGCGAACATGAAATGAAGGACATTCCCGCGCTCCGGAACTGCAGTCTCGATGCAGAATTGCTGATCGAGGCGACTGCGTTCGCACGCGAAGGCGTGCGCTGGAGGCGGGTCCGGAAAAAACGCGTTTCCGTGGAGCTGCCGTCCGGCGAATTTGCCGAAGCCGTGCAGGTCGACAGCGAAGTCTGGTCCGGGTTTTCCATGGCGGTCGAGGGCGAGAACCTCGAACGCACGATGTGTCTCCGGGACCGCCTCGGACTTGGCGCAAGGCGGAACATGTCCTACCCGGAATTCCTTTCCGGTCCCGAAAGCCGTTCCGGCGGGATCGTCGCATGAACGGCCCCGTCACGAAAGCCATCGCGCAGATGGACCGTCTCGCGGATGCCGACAGAATAAAGGTCGGCACGCTCACGGATACTCTCTCCAAGACATCGCATTCAGCCCTCCTTCTGGTGGCGGCCCTCACCGTCGTGACGCCCCTGAGCGGTATTCCCGGGCTTTCGACCCTGTGCGGTCTCGTGATTGCCCTGGTGTCCGCCCAGATTCTCCTCGGCAAGTCGCGTGTCTATCTGCCGCGCAAGGTGCGGGAAAAGACCGTTTCGGCCAAAAAGGTCCATCGGCTGCTGGGTTATGTGCGGCGGACGGCGGACCGTGCGGAACGGTACAGCAGCAAGCGGCTGACATTCCTCGTACGCCGACCGGCTTCCATTCTTCTCCAGGCGATCTGCCTCCTGTGCGGTCTGCTCATGCCGCTGATGGAGGCCGTCCCATTCACCTCCTCGATCCTCGGGGGCGTGGTCGTCCTTTTCGCGGCGGCGATGCTGCTGGAGGACGGGCTTGTCGCCCTGTTCGGCCTGATCGTGCTGGGCGGTGTGACCTTCGCCTCCCTTTCGGCCTTCACGGGTCTTGTGTAGGGCCAGCCGCTCGTAAAGAGGGTGGCAGGCTTCCCCCGGTTTCGCAGATGCGGGCCGCTGTCGCGGCGCGTGCGGCAAGACCATGAAATTGCCGTTCTTCGAGTTCAGGCTGGGTGTGGCCGCAGGCGTCAAAAACGACTATCCTGTTTCGAATCAAGGCGGCACAAAGTCTGGAATTCGTCACGATCCGGCGCCGAAGACCGGGTGAATCCTGCGGCCCGGTGCGGATGGATTTCCGGCTGGTCCATTTTCAACGGCTGTAATCGGTTATGCGGTCTCCACTTCTCTATGCCGGTCTGTTCCTCGTTCTCGCGTTGTTCACGGCACTGTTCGTTCCGTTTTTCGTGGACTGGTCGCAGTATCGCGAGGACATCGAGGCCTATGGCGAACGGCTGACCGGTCGCAAGGTGACCGTAGGCGGGGGGATTTCCGTCCGCGTCCTGCCGGCGCCGGTGCTGAAGGTCGAGAACCTGACGGTCAGCAATCCGCCCGGCGCCACTTCGGAGAACTTCCTGGTCGCGGAATCCGTGACCGCCAAACTGTCGCTCGCCCCGTTGCTGCGCGGCAAGATCGACGTGTCGTCGGTCGCCGTGGAAGCGCCGGTCATCGAGGCCGAACTCCTGGCCGACGGCGGCACCTGGGCACTGAAACCGCGCGGCGGGTTCGACAAGCGGGTGGCGATCGACGATGTCCGGCTCGACGACACGAGGCTGAACGGGGGAACGCTCATCCTGCGCGATCCGTCGCGCGGCGTGGCCGAGCGCGTGGAAAACCTGGATCTCACGCTGCATGCCCCGTCCCTTGCGGGTCCATTCCGCGCCAGCGGCAATTTCAGCCATGATGGTGTCGATCGTACCTTCCGGGTGTCCGTGGGCAAGCACAGGGAAGGCGAGCCCATACGTCTGGCGGTCACGCTCAATCCCGGCGAGGCCGGCGGGCGGCGGCTGGCCTTCGACGGCCGGCTGACGGAAAAGGACGGCGCTCCTGCCTTCGATGGCCGTGTGCGCGTGGCCGAGGTCCCCGCGGCGACCGCGGACGAGGCCGGTGGAACGAGCGTCAGCCTTGCCGCGGCGGTGCCGGTGGAGATACGGGCGCAGACGGTGGCCACGCTCGACGAGATGGCGTTCGAAGATGTGCAGTTCATCCTCGGCAAGGGCTCGGCGCGCGCGACACTCGGCGGCAAGGCGCATCTCGACTTCGGCGACACGCCCAATCTTTCGGTCAATCTCGCGGCGCGGCGGCTGGATCTCGACTCCATCGTCCGCAAGCAGCGTGCGGACGGCGATGACGTGCCGGTCGGAACGCGGGAGGTTCTCTCGCAGATTCCGCGCCTGCTCGATCTCGTGCCCCGGTCACTGGCGGGCCAGCTCAGGGTCGACGTCGAGGGGCTCGTGCTCGGCGGACAACAGGTCGAGGGTGCGGGCGTCACCCTGGAATTCACGCCGGACCGGCTCAAGTTCACGCGGGCGGTGGGCCGGCTGCCCGGCCAGACGCAGGTTTCGGTCACGGGGACCTACGACGCCAACCGGACGGATGTCCGTTTCGACGGCATCTTCGCGCTGAAGGCCCGCGACGCGAAGACGTTCCTGACCTGGGTCGCGCCGAAAACCCGTCCGATCATCAATCCGCAAGCTGGCGGGGCGCGCGGCAACCTCTCGCTCAAGGGCGAGTTGAGAGTGGTCGACCACCTCGTCGAACTCATCGGCGTGCAGGCCAATCTCGACAAGACGAGCGCCCGGATGGCCATGTCCTACGCGTTGACGGACCGTCCGTCCTTCGGCCTGCGCATCATCATGGACGAGCTCAACGTCGACCGCTATCTGCCGCCCGCCCGCATACCGGATGGCGAGGACGCATCCGCAGACAACGAGGCTGACGGCACGGAGGACGAGGACGCGGCGGAACAGAGCGCGGGCGCCGCCGCGCTGGCCATTCTCGACGAGTTCGACGCGAACATCATCGCGCGTGCCGACCGCATCATCTTCAACGGCACGGGCGTTCGCGACATTGCGATCGACACGACGCTTCGGGCCGGCGACCTGACGATCAAGGAACTGACCGTCCAGAATTTCGGCGGTGCCCAGATCGGCATGAGCGGGATGCTGAGCAACCTGGCAGAGCAGCCGAAAGGCACGCTGGAAGCGCTCGTGCGCGCCAACGACCCGACCGGGCTGCTGGCCCTCATGAACGTCGGACCCGAGGACGCGGACCGCAACGCGGCCTGGCTGAACTGGGCGGCCCTGTGGGGGCCGACGAACTTTTCGGCCAATCTCGAAGCGGTGCCGAACGATGCGGGCGCGAAAGTCTCGCTCAAGGCAAATGGCGTGTTCGGACAGAGCCGGATGACCTTCGAAGGCACATTCGACGGCAATCCGGCGGCGGCGGAGGACGGGCGTGTCGACATGATGATCGAGCTCGCCAATGACCAGGGCGCGGAACTCTTCAGGCAGATCGGTCTGGCCAAGGGGACGTCCGAGAAAGCCAGGAACCAGTCGGGGGTCCTGCGCGGGAAGGTGACGGGGCAGCCGTCCAGGGGGCTCGAGGTCACCGCCGGCATTGAGGCGTTCGGCGCGCAGATCACCGCCAACGGCACCTCCCGGCGGGTGGCCGGCCTGACGTCGCTCGAATCCGAAATCAACGTCACGGCCGGGGATGCGGCGTCCCTTTATGACGTGCTCGGGATCGCCGGCGACAACGCGAACAACGCTCCCGGCGGTCCGCTCAAGCTGCGCGCCCTCGTCGCCGGCAAGGACGGCGAATTCGTCGTCACGGGCCTGACCGGTTCGGTGAACGACATCCCCGTCGACATCAACGGAACGTTCGATTTCAACCAGGAGAAGCCCGAAATCCGCCTGACCGCCAACATGGCGGAACTCTCGCTGCCCTGGGCATTCGGCGTGCTGCTCAACCGCGGTTCCAACGAGGTGGCCGATGCCGTCGTGGAGGCGACCTCCGCGATCGAGGGAGACGGGGGTCCCCTGTGGGCGGTGGACGGCTTCGGGGACGAAATGTTCCAGCGCTTCGATCTCGATCTGAAAGCCGAGGTTTCGCGTCTTGGACTGTCCGGCGCCCACGCGATGCGCGGTGCTGAACTGGTCGCGAAGATCGGTGGCGGGAAGGCCGAGATCAGCAAGCTGTCCGGCCGTGCGTTCGACGGCCGTCTGGACGTGACCGGCGTCATGACGGCGCGTCGGGGACAACTGTCGCTCGAGGGCGAATACGACCTCAGGGACGCCACCCTGTCGCAAATCGTCGGCGGCGAGGATCCGCCGGTCGAGGGCAAGCTGTCATCGAAGGGCAGGCTTCGCGGCCAGGGCCGCAACGTGCTGGCGCTGTTGTCCTCCCTGTCCGGCCAGGGCGAGCTCAGCCTGGCCGACGGTTTGCTCAACAGGTTCGCGGCCGACAGGTTTTCCGAAACGCTCGACGGGATCTTCAAGGACGCCATGACCAAGGTCTCCGTGGAGGATCTGGAGAAGGCGCAGACGGAGGAAGAGATCGACGAAGCGACGCGGACCGTGCTCCAGCGCGGCGAAACCCGGATTGCGGATCTGGAGACCACCTATACCGTGGCGACCGGTGTGGTCGAGGTGGCGCCCGTGAACATCGAGGGCGAGGCGACCTCGGGCACGGCCCGGATGAAGATCGACCTGCCGTCCTGGACGTTCGACAGCGACTGGCGGCTGAACCTCGAGAAGTTTCCCAATGCGCCGCCCTTGCGGGTGGTGATCGACGGCAGCGTCGATGCGATGGCGCACAATGTCGACAACACCGATCTGAAGTCTTTCCTGACCGTCAAGCTCCTGCGCGACAAGATGGAAGTGCTGGAAGAACAGGAGCGCCGTGCGCGCGAGGCCCTGGAGAAGGAACGCCAGGCCATGGAAGCGCTGGAGAAGGCGGCCGAGGAAAAGCTCAAGGCGGAGGAAGCCCGCAAGGCGCGGGAGGCGGAAGCCAGACGCAAGGCGGAAGAGGCCGAACGCGAACGCCTGAAGCGCGAGGCCGAGCGCGCCGAAGCCGAACGCCAGGCAAGCCTCGGCCAGCAGGGCACGGACGAGGGCCAGATCGGATCCTCGGAGGAGACGATCTCCTCGATCACGGACTTCATCGAAGGCACCGAGCGGCCGGTCTGGTTCAGCGAAGTGGACGCCCGCGGCTTCGAACCGCACCTGCCTGCCGTGGAGTGACGCCACCGACGCCTCCATCCGCCACCTCTGGGTCTCGTCTTCCGACGGGACTTCGTACGGCCCGTGTCCCGGCCCTGAGCCGGGACCGTTTCGGATCGAAGCCTCCGTTATGGGCGTACCCGGCGCCACGACTCCCCGTACCCCCGGCGAAAGCCGGGGTCCATGACGCGGTCAAGCCTTGCGCCCGCCGCCTCTGGGTCCCGTCTTCCGACGGGAATTCGTGTGGGCCGTGTCCCGGGCCTGACCCGGGACCGTTCCGGACCGAGGCTCAAGTTTTTTACGGTCCCGGATATTCCTGACGGAATTCCGGGGAACGATGCTGAAGTTGTCCGTCGTCCAACGGTTCGCCGCGGCGGTCGAACCCCCGGCGAAAGCCGGGGTCCATGACGTGGTCAAGCCTTGCGCCCGCCGCCGCTGGGTCCCGTCTTCCGACGGGAATTCGTGCGGCCCGTGTCCCGGGCCTGGCCCGGGACCGTTCCGGATCGAAGCTTCTGTTCCTGGCGGCCCCGGATAGTCCTGACGGAATTCCGGGGAACAATGCTGAAGTTATCCGTCGTCCAACGGTTCGCCGCGGCGGTCGAACCCTCGGCGCAAGCCGGGGGGCATGACACGGGCATTGCCTGCGTTCGCCGCCCTGGGTCCCGTCTTCCGACGGGACTTCGTACGGCCCGTGTCCCGGCCCTGACCCGGGACCGTTCCGGATTGAAGCTTCTGTTCCTGGCGGCCCCGGATATTCCTGACGGAATTCCGGGGAACGGTGCTGAAGTTGTCCGTCGTCCAACGGTTCGCCGCAGCGCGCCGAACCTCCGGCGAAAGCCGGGGTCCATGACGTGGTCGATGTTTTACGCTCGCCGCCCTGGGTCCCGTCTTCCGACGGGACTTCGTACGGCCCGTGTCCCGGCCCTGACCCGGGACCGTTCCGGGCCGCGGCTCGAGTTTTTTACGGCCCCGGATATTCCTGACGGAATTCCGGGGAACGATGCTGAAGTTATTTGTCGTCCAAAAGTCCGTCGCGGCGCGCGGAACCCCCGGGGAAAGCCGGGGGCCATGACATGTGCAATGCCTGCGCCTGCCGTCCCTGGGTCCCGTCTTCCGACGGGACTTCGTGTGGGCCGTGTCCCGGGCCTGACCCGGGACCGTTCCAGACCGAGGCGCAAGTTTTTTGCGGATCCGGATGTTCCTCGCGGAATTCCGGGGAGCGGGAGGGGCGGGTCAGTCCTTGTCGGGGCTGTCGCCGACGCGCTCGCGGTAGTGGTTCAGGACGTAGACCCGGATGGCGGACGAAAGACCCGCGTCGCCGCGCGTGTGGTCGATCTCCCGGACGAGGCCGGCGACGCTGGTTCCCGCATCGCGGGCGATGTCTACCAACGCCGTCCAGAAGGCGTCCTCAAGCGATATGCTGGTGCGGTGCCCGGAGATCGAGACCGACCGCTTGACCGTGCGCGCCATGGCGGCGGCGGGGTCTATTTGGGGCCGATCATGTCCTCGGGGCGCACGACGGCGTCGAATTCCTCTTCCGTGACGAAACCGAGGCCGACCGCTTCCTCCCGCAAGGTGGTGCCGTTCTTGTGCGCGGTCTTGGCCACCGTGGTCGCGTTGTCGTAACCGATCTTCGGGGCGAGGGCGGTGACGAGCATCAGCGATCGGCTCATCAGTTCGGAGATCGTGTCGCGGTTGGCCTCGATGCCCACGACGCAGTTGTCGGTGAAGCTGACGCAGCCGTCGGCGATGAGGCGGATCGACTGCAGCACGTTGTAGACCATGACGGGCTTGAAGACATTGAGCTCGAAATGTCCCTGGCTGCCGGCGATGGTGACCGTGCTGTGGTTGCCCATGACCTGGGTGCAGAGCATGGTCATGGCCTCGCACTGGGTGGGATTGACCTTGCCGGGCATGATGGACGATCCCGGCTCGTTTTCCGGCAGGGAAAGTTCGCCGAGGCCCGAGCGCGGACCCGAGCCGAGCAGCCGGATGTCGTTGGCGATCTTGAACAGGCTGACGGCGATGGTGTTGAGCGCGCCGGAGACCTCCACCATGGCGTCGTGGGCAGCAAGCGCCTCGAACTTGTTGGGGGCCGTAACGAAGGGCAGGCCCGTGATGTCCGCCACCTGGGACGCGAACGCCTCCGCGAATCCGGGCTTGGCGTTGAGGCCTGTGCCGACGGCGGTCCCGCCCTGGGCCAGCGGGTAGAGGCGCGGCAGGCAGACCTCCACGCGGGTGATGCCGAGACGGATCTGGTGGGCGTAACCGGAGAACTCCTGGCCCAGCGTCAGCGGCGTGGCGTCCTGAAGGTGCGTGCGGCCGATCTTGATGATGTCGTTCCAGTCCGCGGCCTTGGCCTCGAGCGCGGCGAGCAAATGCTTCAGCGCCGGCAACAGGGCGTGATGGATCTGTTCGACCACCGAGATGTGCATGGCCGTGGGGAAGGTGTCGTTCGACGACTGCGACCGGTTGCAATGGTCGTTGGGGTGGATCGGGTCCTTCGAACCCATGGTGCCGCCGAGCAGCTCGATGGCCCGGTTGGAGATGACCTCGTTGGAATTCATGTTGGACTGTGTGCCCGAGCCGGTCTGCCACACGACGAGGGGGAAGTTGTCGTTCAGCTTGCCGTCGATGACCTCCTGGGCGGCCTGCGCGATCGCATCGCCGAGGGGCTTCTCGAGGTTGTCCAGCTTGACGTTCGCCAGAGCTGCCGCCTTCTTGATGATGCCGAGCGCGCGGACGAGCGGCACCGGCATGGTCTCGCCGCCGATCTTGAAATTGCCGAGTGAGCGCTGCGTCTGCGCGCCCCAGTACTTGTCGGCGGGAACTTCGAGCGGTCCGAAGGAATCGGTTTCTGTACGGGTCTGTGTCATGGCGGGCGTGATCCTGGGTGGGTATCCGGTTCGGTATGCGCGCACTTCGTCAGGGGCGCGCGAACGGTTTATCACGGCCCTGCCGGACAAGCCAACGGGCCTTTCCGGCGTGATGGTCGGCGGCGGCGGTCCCGGGTTCGGGACGCACCGGGTTTGGCCGCGGAGGCGAGTGGGGGCCGGTTGTTTACGCGGGGTCGAAGCTGGAACGGTCCCGGATGCGCCTGCCGGCGCTCCGGGAAACGGCCGGGGCTGGCGCTTGCCTGAAGCAGGGACACAGGTTTGAGGGATCCGACAGCAATGTGTCGGGTTGTCGGACCTGACCCACGTTTCCCGGAGGCCCGCCAGGGTCATCCGGGACCGTTCCGAACGCAGTGCGAAGACTTCTTCCCGGCGGAATTATTTCTTGCGGAAGGCGTCGAGGCTGACGACATCCGCACTGCCGTCGCCCTCATCGTCATTGCCACCGCCATTTTCCGTGGCGGTGTCGTTGCCGGCGCCTTCGCCGGCGGCGGTCGTGTCGGACACGGCCTGCGCGGTGGAGGGCGTTTCGGCCGCGTTTTCGTCTTCCTCCACTTCGGCGGTTTCGAACTGGAGGCCGAACTGCACGCTGGGGTCGAAGAAGCCGCACACGGCGGAGAAGGGGACGATGAGGCGTTCGGGGATGTTGTCGAAGCTCAGTTCGACGACGAAACGGTCCTCGCCGACGTCGAGCCCCCAGAACTTGTGCTGGAGGACGATCGTCATCTCGCTGGGATACTTGGCAAGCAGGCGCTCGGAGATGAGCACGTTGGGGGCGCGGGTCTTGAAGGCGATGTAGAAGTGATGGTCGCCCGGAAGTCCCGTCCGCGCCACGCGCTGGAGCGCTGACCTGACGACGCCGCGCAAGGCGTCCTGGGCCAGCAAGTCGTAGCGCATGAGGTCTTCTGCCATGTATTCCCCGCTGTCTTCCCTTTGCCCATGCAGTCCGGCTCGCCGAACTGAAGAGGAGGGCTTCTGTTGCCAGGTGCCCTCCGGACCCCGCCTAGCCGTGCGAACGACTAGGGCTTAAATTGAAGCTGTCGCGCTGCTTACGCGGCGAGACGTGCTTCCGCATAGTTGTCGTTTGCAACTATTGAATCGGCCCGATAACGGCGGAACCATGCCGAGCGAAAACTTGCCCTTTACACCCTCGTCGATCCTATTTCGCCCCCAGGGGTTCCGGGTTCGATCCGGAAGATTGGTGGAGGCGCCGGGTACCGCCCCCGGGTCCGAATGGTTTATTACGACAGTCATTTATCGCCATAGCCGGAACAAGTCCGGCAGACTCAATATAGGTGCGATCGGGCCGCAAAAAAAGTGCCGATCGCGACGGAGTCGCCGGAACGAATCGATATAGCGTCGCGCGATGCACGAAGAACGCCCCATCGAAGCCGGTCCGGCGCACGGGACGCCGCCGGACTTCCGCTGGGGAGCCGCCGCGACGGTCCTGTGGACGATCGGGCTGGGCCTTTTCACCTTCGCCCTCATGATGGTCGCGGCCTTCGCCGTCGCCATCCTCGGACTTGCGGTCCGCGGCGGCCTGCCGCAGACGGGCACAGGCCAGGATCCCGGCCGGATCGTCGAACTCGTGCTCCGGGAAACGGCCAATCACACCGGGGCGCTCACCGTGCTTCAGGCGCTCGTCGTCATTGCCGGCGTGTGCGTCCTGACCAGGCCCCGGGGCACGCTCACACGGGCGCGGATGCTCGGCCTGGGACCGGTCCGCATCTGGCCGCTGGTGCTGTGGACGGCGGGCGCTGTCGCGGTGCTCGCAGGAGTTTCCCTGGCCGCCGAACATGTGCTGGGCATCAACGAGAACGAGGCGCTCAAGTGGCTTGGCGCCCTGCGTCCCGTGTGGCTCGTCTTCCTCCTGCTCGTCGTGCTTGCGCCCCTCTCGGAGGAACTTCTGTTCCGCGGTTTTCTTTACGGCGGGCTTCAGGGCTCGGCGCTCGGTCCCTTCGGGGCGGTGGCGGCATCGTCCGCCGTGTGGGCCGTGATCCACATGCAATACGACTGGACAGTCGTCGGCCTGATATTTATCTACGGGCTCGTCTTCGGTATTGTCAGGTGGAAATCGCGCTCGCTCTGGCCGTCGATTCTTGCCCACGGCGCGGTCAACCTGATCGCGGGGCTTTCGGCCTACGACAAGGGGCTACTCTAGAGGCGGGAGCCTGAACAGCCGTCATGCGCCAGTATCTCGACCTGATGCAACGTATCCGCGACGAAGGCATCCGCAAGTCGGACCGGACGGGTACGGGCACGATCAGCATTTTCGGGCACCAGATGTCGTTCGACCTGGCCGACGGTTTCCCGGTGGTGACCACCAAGAAGCTCCATCTGCGTTCCATCATCTTCGAACTTCTCTGGTTCCTGCGCGGCGACACGAACATCGGCTATCTGCAGGAAAACGGGGTCACCATCTGGGACGAGTGGGCCGACGAGAACGGCGACCTCGGCCCGGTGTACGGGCACCAGTGGCGGTCCTGGCCGGACAGGGCGGGCGGCACGATCGACCAGATAACGAAGGTCGTCGAACAGATCCGGAAGACGCCCGACTCGCGCCGCCTGATCGTCAGCGCCTGGAACCCGGCCGATGTCGACGACATGGCCCTGCCGCCGTGCCACTGCCTGTTCCAGTTCTACGTGGCCGACGGCCGGCTGTCGTGCCAGCTCTATCAGCGCAGCGCGGACGTTTTTCTCGGCGTGCCGTTCAACATCGCCTCCTATGCGCTGCTGACGCACATGATGGCGCAGGCGACCGGTTATGCGCCGGGTTCCTTCGTGCACAGTTTCGGCGATGCGCATCTCTACCTGAACCATCTTGATCAGGTGGAGGAACAGCTTGTCCGCGCGCCGCGGCCCTTGCCCACGCTACAACTCAACCCGGAGGTCACCGACCTTTTCGCGTTCCGGTACGAGGACATCGAACTGACCGGCTACGATCCGCACCCGCATATTTCGGCCCCGGTGGCGGTCTGATGGGTGCGGCCCCGGTCATCTGCCTGGTCGCTGCGGTTTCTCGCAACGGGATCATCGGCAATGCCGGGGGCATGCCGTGGCGGGTGTCGTCCGACCTGAAGTACTTCAAGGCGGTGACCATGGGAAAGCCCATGATCATGGGGCGCAAGACCTTCGACGCGGTGGGCCGTCCGTTGCCCGGCCGTGCGAACATCGTCGTGACGCGACAGGCCGGATATGCACCGGACGGCGTCCTCGTGACAGGCTCGCTCGACGAGGCCCTGAGCATGGCCGAAGAGATCGCGAGACGCGACGGGGTCGACGAGATCATGGTGATCGGGGGCGGCGAGATCTATGCCCAGTCCATGCCCAGGGCCGGCAGGCTCTACATCACCGAACTCGACCTCGAGACCGACGGCGACACGCGCTTCCCGGACATCGATCCGGACCGGTGGACGGAGGTGTCCCGGGAGGCCCACGAGGCCGGCGAGAACGACAGCGCGGACTATGCATTCGTCGTGCTGGATCGGCTCTAATCGCTCACTTCAGCGAACGCCGGACCGATAATCACCTGAAGTCCGGTTCCTTATCTTCAACCGCTCCAGTCTGCGTTGGAACCGCGGGTGTCGACATGGACAAATCCCGGATAGACGCCGATACCGCCCTTGAAAACCCCGGCGGTCCTCATGTCCCGCAGGATATCTGCCCAGGTCGACGGAGGCATGTGGTTTGCGACTACGAAATCTATGGCATCGAACTCTACGTGCCGGCTCGAGCCGGCTCCGCCGATCGCGCTGTTGTAATCGGGGCTCCGATATACGCTCGTCAGGGTTATGGGCACTTCAAGTCGCGAACGCAGTTCATCGATGACCCTCGCGGCATCGGCGATGTTGCCCCACTTGGATTTGGGTGGGTCGGTGTTGAGTCCGTAGGCAGGGCTATTGGGATTATTGTGTTTGCTGCCTTTGACCAGGAACTCGTATGGCTTGAAGTAGCGTAGACCGAGACTTTCAATGAACTTGCGAAACTCCGACATGTACGATGCATTGGCCCCGAGAACCGCACCATCGGCTGCGGCGGGCGAGGCGGATACTCCGGTCGGGTCGCCCAACTGCTGGGCTGCCTGAAACGCTTTTTCGAGACGGTCCTCGTAAACGGGGGCCTGTCCGGAACCGTTGTAGAGCGTAGCGAACTTCAACCAACGCTGATCACGTATCTCGTCGATGAGCGACATTGACTTGCAAAAGTCGAAAAAGCCGCAGACATGCCAGCGCTCGGAATCGGAGAACCGTTGATAGAGCTCCGTCGCTGTTTCGTACCCGAGCCTGTCATGATTGAAACCCATGACCTGCGGTCCACCGAAACTGCAGGCCAAAGCGGCGGCTTCGCGGTTCGCAAGGGACGCCCCGAAGTCGAATACGTCATATTCCTTGGTCTGGTTGCCGTGGAACTTCTTCCAGGACCCGGTCGCGCTTTTTCTGTACTTGTGACGTTTCCATGGCTTGCCGGGAATGCCGTTTCGACCGCCCATCTGAAAGTGCCGATCGAATTCATTCGCGTGGCTCTTCCCCCAATATTTCCAGAACTTGTGGTTTTCAA
Organism: Hyphomicrobiales bacterium; assembly: GCA_965227875.1. Taxonomy (GTDB): domain Bacteria; phylum Pseudomonadota; class Alphaproteobacteria; order Rhizobiales; family JAJFHC01. Next base: position 202,119 of record OZ245783.1, on the reverse strand, counting down.
ACCGTAGGATGGGGCGGCCCTCTTCGAAGTCCGATCCGCCGCTTTCGACATACCAGACAGCAAGAACGGCTTTGGCGTTGGTATCTGTCTTCGAGCCGAACGCCTCCAGGAGTCCGCCAATACGGTTATATGTTCGTGCAAGTTTACCCTTCACCGTATTCTGCGGTGGAAGAGGATCGTAAATTTTGTCCGGATTTAATTGTGTATGTTGGAGATCAGGATCATCTTTGAAGTAACTCATGATTTGCTCCCGGTTTGAAATATATCTAGTAATTTTTTCTTATTTTCGCTTAAAAAACAGACTTTGTAAATGCTATTGCAACTTACAAATTCATTCGCATTATTCACCAATATATTGATTTGAAAATATAATAATATCATTAAATTTATTGATTTTTTGTGTTCAGTTTATTTCATCTGGAAGCTTGATATTTTGGTCACGTTTCATTCGGGCGTCACCTGCCGATCATTGCATGCAGTCACTGTCCGCCATAGCGGTTCTGTCCGGTGCAACGGAACCTTTCCGGGACCCGGGAGATCGGAAGTTGGACGCCTCTAAAAACCTCCCCAACTTTTTAGATTTCTGTTTCACTGGTTGCATTGATTTTCGCGGAGGTGGGCGATGCGAGGACAGGCCGGGTTTTGGGACTTTGACGAACGGTATGCGCGGCTGAGCGAGGCCGGTGATCCGCTGTAGAAGCTGAATTCGGTGGTTCACTGGGATGTGTTCGGCAAACCGCTGGCCAAGGCGCTGAACCGTTCTGATGGCGCGAGGGGCGGCAGACCTCCCTACGACGCCGTGCTGATGTTCAAGATCATGGTTCTGCAGGCGCTCTACGCCTGTCGGACGATCAGGACGAGTTCCAGATTCAGGACCGGCTTTGGTTCATGCGTTTTGCGGGCCTCGGGCTCGGCGACAAGGTTCCCGATGAGAAGACGATCTGGGTGTTCAAGGTAGCACCTCACCCAGGCCCGCGCGGTGGAGAACCTGTTCGCCCGCTTCGACAAGCACCGCGACATCGCCGTCCCCGCCTTCGGCTACAAGATAATAGAAAATGCACTTCTGATAGACCAGGGCTTGACAGCCGGAAGCCGATTATAGAAGGGATCGTGACCCGTATGGGCCGAAACAACTTTGTTGGTTCGGTGAAGCTTGTCGGTGAAACCGGTTAGCGGAGTAGAGCCTGTCCGAACAGACAATAAAGATTTTGCTTTTCAGATTAATTAAGCTCCGTTTTTTGAAGAACTTACCAAACTAACAATCGTCAAGGGATTCAGTTTTGACACCGCCAATTCCATCAAAGCAAAAAGATGCATGGGCTGATTTGGATAAACTATTCAACGAAGCGGAAAACACGTTCGTGATCCACTACTCCTGCGAAAGCTTTTATGAGCGTGAAGACGGAAGTTCTCCGCGTATAACGTCAATCGCGCTTCGTAATCTAAAAACCGCGCAGACAAGTTCCTACTCGATTCATCAGATCGCAGAACGTTCCGGGATCGCGGCGGCGGATATTGGGAATAATTATGATGATCTTGAGAGGAAGATGCTTGATCTATATTTTGAACATGTGGGGAGTCACAAAGGCGCGAACTACATGCATTGGAACATGAGGGATGCCAACTATGGGTTTGCAGCCATTGCACATCGGTATGCTGTGCTTGGCGGAGAACCGCGGAACATTGATGATGTCAAGAAGTTCGACCTATCTCGCTTACTGATCGACATTTACGGCGTAAGTTACATTGGGCATCCGAGGTTGGAAAATCTTCTCGACGAAAACTCGATAAAGCCGAGAGACTTTTTGTCAGGAAAGGACGAAGCCGCCGCATTCGAAAATGGCAACTACGTTGGGCTGCATCAGTCAACCCTAAGAAAAGTCGACGTCTTGGCCAACATTTCGGAAAGGGCAAAAAATCGTCAACTTCGAACTAAAGCAACTTGGTGGGACATGCACGGTGGGCGTCTGCGAACAGGCGTGAACTGGATTGTCGAACACAAAGGACTCGCGTTTTTGATTACGTTGATCAGTCTTGCCTTGGGCATTTATAGCTTACTTTGATTTATCTGCTTCGGTTTGAAATATTTTCGTCAAAGGTCTCGAAAACTTACAGGCGAAAAAGCGCCCATCAAAGAAATACAAGCCGAACTCAAATTCGGGCAATTCCATCAGAAAACAATCCGATCGACAAACGCGCTATGGCACCGCAACCCTTGAGCAGAACACATCCTGATGGGTGTACAATAATTTTGAATCCTCACGCGCTAGATAGCCGTCCGGAAATTGGATTGGCAGCGATGCGCGTCATTGCTCTGTGGTCGGAAATCGAGGCAATGCAAGCGGCAATATTCACGTCAGTGCTTGGCGTCTCCGAAGAGGCGGCAGTCGAGATTTATTCATCCCAAAATACCTACACAGCCAAGTTGCGCATTCTATCCGCACTCACCGAAAAGCGACTGAACTCAGGTCTAAACGAGTTATTGGCAATACTGAACAAGTTAGCCTCGTCTTCAGCCAAGGAGAGAAACAAATTTGCCCATCGAATTTGGGCAACGACAATGGAGGGTATCAATGATGCTCTTTTGCTCGTGGATCCAGCAGCTCGAACTGAGTACGAGTTTCGTGAGATGATTTGGGATCGGGAACAAAACGATCCTGGCACTCGTGAACTTAAACCGATCAAGCCCGAGAAAGTGTGGGTATATGAACTGCGTGATATTGAGCATATCGAAGAACAGATGATGCTCGTTCGCTCGTTTTACGTTCAGTTTAATCTGGCCCTTCGATCAAGCGGAACGGGTTTGAATTGGATTAAAAAACTGCTGACTGAACCCCAAATTCAAGAAGAACGAAAACGCCGTAAACAAAAAAGGAGACTTGCAAAACTGGAAGAGACAAAAACTGTTTGACTGAGTTGCAAGATAGAACGGTGTCACCGTTTAAACGGAAAAATGGGTCCGCCATCACCGCCGTCCATATCAAGAAGATCGCCTCTGAAAGTAAGTTCAGATACGGCCTGAAATGTCTGGTCGTTTGAAGTGTAAACACACATCTCGATTGCACGCCTGCCAAAGCGGCCCGGCTGGCTTATGTCGGTAACCGGGTGAGCTGTGATCCGTTTAACGACCTGTGTGTTCTGCCGGAATATTGCAACATGGAGAGGCGTCAGTCCTGCGAACGGATCTTGCTGATTTATTTGATCAGCATCCGTATCGATAATGTCCAGAGCCTGTTTTGTTCTGTCAAAATACAAAGCGCAAATGAGCGGTAAACGCGCTGTGCTTTAACCGCTATCTGAAAACAAAAACCTCTTTGTCGATGTTGGGGCTGGAATAAACGTCAAAACAGTTGGACGCCTCTAAAAACCTCCCCAACTTTTTAGATTTCTGTTTCACTGGTTGCATTGATTTTCGCGGAGGTGGGCGATGCGAGGACAGGCCGGGTTTTGGGACATTGACGAACGGTATGCGCGGCTTAGCGAGGCTGGTGATCCGTTGTAGAAGCTGAATTCGGTGGTTCACTGGGATGTGTTCGGCAAACCGCTGGCCAAGGCGCTGAACCGTTCTGATGGCGCGAGGGGCGGCAGACCTCCCTACGACGCCGTGCTGATGTTCAAGATCATGGTTCTGCAGGCGCTCTACGCCTGTCGGACGATCAGGCCGAGTTCCAGATTCAGGACCGGCTTTGGTTCATGCGTTTCGCGGGCCTCGGGCTCGGCGACAAGGTTCCCGATGAGAAGACGATCTGGGTGTTCAAGGTAGCACCTCACCCAAGCCCGCGCGGTGGAGAACCTGTTCGCCCGCTTCGACAAGCACCTTACGAACACCTGCTATCTCGCCATGGGCGGTCAGATCGTCGATGCGACAATCGTGGCGGCGCCGAAGCAGCGCAACTCGGATGGCGAGAAGGCTGACACTAGGGCAGGCAAGGTGCCGGAGGAATGGACGGACAAGCCGGTGTTGCTGCGCCAGAAGGATCGCGATGCGCGCTGGACGGTGAAGTTCTCCAAGGCAAAACCCGATGAGTAGGGAACGATCAAGCACCGCGACATCGCCGTCCCCGCCTTCGGCTACAAAAACCCTCGATTACATTCTCATACGCTACGTCTGGCACCAGGGGCGAACAGCGTCTGCATGACGCCAGGAGCGACGCAAGACACTGCCAGAGTGCCGAATACGGCCACCACTAGCATGTTCAACAACCGAAATCGAAGCCGCTGATGGCCATCGGGCCGTTCGCAACCGCGCCGTTAAACTCAGCGTCGTCGAAACGCCGGTAGTTCGAAGCGTCCGGATGTACAGGTGGGCCGCCGTGCTTCACTATGTGATGAACTCATCGAAGCGTTTGATATCTGTGTTGCGCAGGCTATCGAACCGGGGAGGGACTCATGGAAAGGCGGCTTGCCGCAATTCTCGCTGCTGACGTCGTCGGGTACAGCCGCCTCATGGCGACCGACGAGGTAGGCACGCTCGATCGCCTGAAAAAGGTTCGCGACGAGACGATCCTGCCCCGGATGACGGCGCATGGCGGGCGGGTGTTCAAGACGATGGGCGACGGCATTCTCGCCGAGTTCTCGAGCGTCGTCGGAGCCGTCGAGTTCGCCGTTGCCGTCCAGCGGACGTTGAACGAGGAAGAGGGCGCCCAGCCCGAGGACCGCCGGCTGGTCTGGCGCATCGGCATCAATGTCGGCGACGTGATCATCGACGGCGACGATATCTACGGGGACGGTGTGAACATTGCGTCCCGGCTGGAGCAGAAGGCCCAGCCCGGCGGTCTCGCCATCTCCGGCACGGTCTACGAACAGGTGCGCAACAAGCTCGACCTGTCATTGCGGGATCTCGGCCATCAGCGCCTGAAGAACATCGCCGATCCGGTCCACGTCTACGACATCCGGCTTGCCGAGGAGCAGTCGCCGCTGGCATCCGGCGCACTCTTCGATTTCGACGAAAACGCCGAGTCTCAGTCGGTCCTGGCCGGAGGTTGCCTGTGCGGCGCGGTCCGGTTCGAGGTCAGCCAGCCGGCGATCAGCACAGGGTTCTGCCATTGCCGGATCTGCCAGAAGTTCACCGGCGCGCCTGTCGGCGTATGGAGTGCGTTTCCCGCCAGCGCCATCTCGTTCGTCAAGGGCGCGCCGAAGGTCTTCCGGTCGACTCCGATCGCCGAGAGAGGCTTTTGCGGTGATTGCGGGACAAGTCTCACCTACAGGCTCATGGAACCGGCGCCGGCCAGCTACATGGTGATTTTCACCGCGACCTTCGACAACCCCGAGGAGTTCACGCCCGCAGTCCATGGCGGCATCGAGAGCCGGATGCCGTGGATGGACATCAACGACAACCTGCCCCGATCGAGATGCGACGAGTCCAAGGCCCTGCGCGCGGCCTGGGAATCCGTCGGCGTGACGGAGCCGTCGAGCTGGGGACCTCACCTTCCCGGAGACGTCTAGGGAAGACGAAGCACGCAGTCACGGCCCGGCGGTGCGGAACCTCAGTTGGTGACCGTATCAACGCGTCTGTAGCTCTTGCCATTACCGGAAAAGATTGAGTTTCCGTCTTCGGAAATGCGGAAATCCACGTAGGGACTCAGACCCTTGAAAAGGGCCGCCGTTTCTGGCGGGAGACAGGCGGTCTGGACCGAGTAGTCGAACTTGAACTTCACGATGTTGCCTTGCACTTCGCCGGTGAAGATCTGCCGGCCGATCTGGCAAGCCGTTTCTGCCGAACCTCCGTAGCTTTTCAGAAACGACCCGGCGTCTTCTATCGTCCCGGTGATCCTGCGTCCGGCCTGGACGATGCGTATGTACCACTCCCGGCCTTTTCCCATCTGTGCGTCGACCCATAGTCCGTCGAGGTCGGCGCTGTCCGGCGTCGAAACGGTCTCGGATCCGACGGCGGCGAGCGCGCCGGGATTCGTGAGGGCCACCATATTGTCTTCCGAATGGGATGTGCCGCTATCGCTGGTACGAATCGGTTCTTTTCCGGCGCGTTTAATGTCCCGCCACAAGCCGTTCAACAAGGCGTGGGCCTTGCGCCTTTTCCTTGGATCGCTGAAGTTCTTCGTGTGGAGACGATCGAGCGAATGTCTCAGAACAGATTGTGTGAAGGGATGGTCCAGACCAGTGAGTTTCAGGAAATGTTTCGCCGCTGAGTTCCCGTCTCCGGTTCTTACGTATTCCTTGCATATCTCCACAAACCTGGCTGCATTTCCCCTCGACTCGGTTGCCGAGTAGGCTTTCTTTGCCTGTTCGATGTATTTCGTGAATTTCTCGAATTCGGCAGAACCTTTCGATTTTACGCCCAGTTCCTTCTTGAAAAGATCAAGCCCGTCCTTGAATCTCTTGCCCCAATCTGCCGACGTGTCCTGCGCAATTGTTGAGGTCACAGCCAACATCACCATCGTGACCGCAGCAAAATGTGGTCGAAGGTGCCGGAGTGCGGGGAGCAATCGCATTTTCGTTTCTCCCTTCTCGTGCCAGGTGAAGGTGTAACCGGCTCGGCCCGAAGGGATGGTTCAAGCCAAAAACGGATATCGACCTGGCTTCGTGGCAAGTCTATCACGAATTCTCACGTTGGCGCCGAATCGGAGGTTCGCCCGGATCGCAGGCAGACTTGATCTGGTCCACGGCGGGCCGACGCACTATGTTCCGAGGACAGCGCAACGTCAGCACGAGGACGCTCCCGCCCATGACGACACCCGCACCGGTCTATCATTCCGCGCTCGATGCCATCGGCAATACGCCCATGCACGAGGTCACCCGCATCGACACGGGGCCTTGCCGGCTGTTTCTCAAGCTGGAGAACCAGAACCCGGGCGGATCGATCAAGGACCGGATCGGGCGGTCCATGATTGAGGCGGCGGAGGCCTCCGGCGAACTCAAGCCGGGCGGAACGATCATCGAGGCGACGGCGGGCAATACCGGTCTCGGACTGGCGCTGACCGCGGCACAGAAGGGCTACCGGCTGGTCATCGTCGTGCCCGACAAGATGGCGCAGGAGAAAATCTTCCATTTGCGCGCCATGGGGGCGGAGGTGGTCAACACCCGTTCGGACGTGGGCAAGGGGCACCCTGAGTATTACCAGGACATGGCCGAGCGGCTGGCCGCCGAGAACGGCTATTTCTACATCAACCAGTTTGCCAACCCGGCCAATCCGCTGGCCCACGAACAGACGACCGGGCCGGAAATCACCGCACAGCTCGGCTCGATCGGGCTCGAGGCGGACTTCGTCGTCTGCGGCGTGGGGTCGGGCGGCACGATCACCGGGCTTTCGAATCATTTCGCCAGGTCGCGCCCGGAGACCGGCATGGTTCTGGCGGATCCGGCGGGCTCGATCCTGGCGCATTACGTCGAGACCGGCGAAATCAGCACCGACGTGGGGTCCTGGGTGGTCGAGGGGATCGGGGAGGATTTCCTGCCGCCGATCTGCGACCTGTCGCGGGTGACCCACGCCTATACGGTCAGCGACGGCGACGCCATGGCAACCGCGCGGCTGCTGCTCGAGAAGGAAGGCATTCTGGCCGGCTCGTCGTCGGGCACGCTCATCGCGGCGGCGCTCAGGCATGCGCGTGCGCAGACCGAACCGAAGACCATCGTCACCTTCGTCTGCGACAGCGGGAACAAGTACCTGTCGAAGATGTACAACGATTTCTGGATGGCCGATAACGGCTTCATCGACCTGCCGGTCAAGGGCGACCTGCGCGACCTGATCTCGCGCAAGCATGCCGAGGGCCACACGATCAGCATCAAGCCGACGGCCACGCTCGAACAGGCCTACCGCCAGATGAAGCTGTTCGACATCTCCCAGCTTCCTGTGCTCGACGGCGACCGGATCGTCGGGCTTCTCGACGAGGAGGATATCCTGCGCAAGGTCTACGAGCAGGACGGGCGTTTCGAAGGCACGGCGGAAGAGGTCATGACGACGGACCTCAATCTCGTCGATGCGTCCGAGAGCCTCGACAGCGTGCTCGGTATCCTCAACCGCGGGATGGTCGCGCCGATCATCCACGACGTCCGTTTCCAGGGGCTCGTCACCAAGATCGACGTGCTCAACCACTTGCGTCTGTCGCGGCAGAACGCCTGATCCCACCCACGCATTCACGGAAATACGAACATGAAAAACCGCCAGGGTTTCTCCACCCGCGCCATCCATGCCGGCCAGGCCCCCGACCCCACGACCGGAGCGATAATGACGCCGATCTACGCGACGTCGACATATGTCCAGGAAAGCCCGGGCGTCCACAAGGGGTACGAGTACAGCCGTTCGGCCAACCCGACGCGCCAGGCGCTGGAGGACTGCATCGCAGATCTCGAGAACGGTGTTCGCGGGTTCGCGTTCGGGTCGGGACTGGCCGCGACGAGCACCATTCTCGAGCTGCTCGATGCGGGTTCCCATATCATCGCGGGCGACGATCTCTACGGCGGCACCTACCGTCTCTTCGAGAACGTGCGCGCCCGTTCCGCGGGCCACAGGATCTCTTTTGCGGACTTCTCCGACCTCGATGCGGTCGAAGCGCTCATTGGGCCGGAGACCAGGATGATCTGGGTCGAATCGCCGACCAACCCGCTGCTCAAGGTGTTCGACCTGGAAGCGATCGCGACGCTTGCCCGCAAGCACGGCCTGATCTCGGTTTGCGACAACACGTTCTGCAGCCCATGGGTGCAGCGTCCGCTCGATTTCGGTTTCGACATCGTGATGCATTCCGCGACCAAGTATCTCAACGGGCATTCCGACGTGGTGCTCGGGGTTGCCGTCGTGTCGGGCGAGAGCCCGTTCGACGATCTCGCGGACCGCATGGCCTACCTGCAGAACGCGGTCGGCGGCGTGACCGGACCGTTCGACTCGTTCCTCGTGCTGCGGGCGCTGAAGACCCTGCCGTTGCGCATGGAGCGCCACTGCGCGAGTGCGATGGAAATCGCCAGGTACCTCGAAGGCCATGACAAGGTCTCGAAGGTCTATTATCCCGGCCTCGCCTCTCACCCCGGACACGAGCTCGCCGCCCGGCAGATGAACGGTTTCGGGGGCATGGTGACCGCCGTCATCGACGGGGGGCTCGAGCCGACCCGGAGGTTTCTTGAGCGCTGCGAACTGTTCTCCCTGGCCGAAAGCCTCGGCGGGGTGGAGAGCCTGATCGAGCATCCTGCCATCATGACTCATGCCTCGATCCCGGCCGAAATCCGTGCCGAGCTCGGCATCGACGACGGGCTGGTTCGGCTCTCCGTGGGCGTGGAGGATCTCGACGATCTCATCGCCGACCTGGAAAACGCTCTGCGATGAAAAAACTTCGCCCCGGTGTCGGGTTGAACTGACCGGACCGGGCTGCCAATATCGCGCCACGAGAGCTGACACATTTCAGGGAGAGACGCATGGACGTTCGCGCGGCGGTGGCATTCGGGGCGGGCAAACCGCTCGAGATCGAAACGGTACAACTCGAAGGGCCGAAGGAAGGCGAGGTGCTCGTCGAGGTCAAGGCGACGGGCATCTGCCACACGGACGCCTTCACACTGTCCGGCGAAGACCCCGAAGGCGCGTTCCCGACGATCCTCGGCCATGAAGGCGCCGGTGTCGTGGTCGAGACGGGGCCGGGCGTGTCCTCGCTCGAGGTGGGCGATCACGTGATCCCGCTCTACACGCCCGAGTGCCGCGAATGCGAGTATTGCCTCAACCCGAAGACCAATCTCTGCCAGAAGATCCGCGTGACCCAGGGCCAGGGCCTGATGCCGGACGGCACCAGCCGGTTCAGCTACAAGGGCGAGAAGCTGCTGCATTACATGGGCTGCTCGACCTTCGCCAACTACACGGTGCTGCCCGAAATCGCGCTGGCGAAGGTGCGCAAGGACGCGCCGTTCGACAAGATCTGCTACATCGGCTGCGGCGTGACGACCGGCGTCGGCGCGGTGGTCAACACCGCGAAGGTCGAACCCGGGTCCAATGTCGTCGTCTTCGGTCTCGGCGGTATCGGCCTCAACGTCATACAGGGTGCGAAACTCGTGGGCGCCAACATGATTGTCGGCGTCGACATCAACCCCGACCGCGAAGCGCTCGGCAAACAGTTCGGCATGACCCATTTCGTCAATCCCAAGGAGATCGACGGCGATGTCGTCGGTCATATCGTGGAGCTGACCGGCGGTGGCGCCGACTACAGCTTCGAGTGCATCGGCAACGTCAACACCATGCGCATGGCGCTGGAGTGCTGCCACAAGGGTTGGGGTGAATCGGTCATCATCGGCGTGGCCGGGGCGGGCCAGGAAATCTCCACACGTCCGTTCCAACTCGTGACCGGACGTGTGTGGCGGGGGACGGCCTTCGGCGGCGCACGCGGGCGCACCGACGTGCCGAAGATCGTCGACCTCTACATGGACGGCAAGATCAATATCGACGACCTGATCACCCACACCATGCCGCTTGATGAGATCAACTCGGCCTTCGATCTCATGCACGAGGGCAAGAGCATCCGCTCCGTCGTGGTGTACTGACCGGCATGGCGCTCGAAAAGGTATCGGCCGCGCTCTGCTTCGGCGGAAGCCAGGAACAGTGGCGACATGACTCCGCGGCGACGGGGTGCCGCATGACGTTCTCGATCTTTCTGCCCGAGGAGGCAAAAGAGAAGACCGTTCCGGTGCTGTACTGGCTTTCGGGCCTGACCTGCACGGACGAGAACTTCGTCACCAAGGCCGGGGCACAGCGTTACGCCGCCGAGCACGGCGTGGCGGTCGTGGCGCCCGACACCTCTCCGAGGGGCGACGGCGTGCCCGACGATCCTGAAGGCGCCTATGATTTCGGCCTGGGGGCCGGCTTCTACGTCAACGCGACGCAGGAGCCATGGTCGGCGCACTACCGGATGTACGACTATATCGTGGACGAACTGCCGGCACTCGTCGCGGAGAGCTTCCCCGTCGACGGCGAAAGGGCCTCGATCTTCGGCCATTCCATGGGCGGGCACGGAGCCCTCACCATCGCGCTGAAGAACCCGGGGCGGTTCCGCTCGGTCTCGGCCTTCGCACCGATCTGTTCGCCGATGAACTGTCCGTGGGGGGAAAAGGCACTCGGCGGCTATCTCGGACCCGACCGCGAAGCCTGGCGGGACTACGATGCCTGCGACCTGGTTTCACGCGCGCAGGAGAAGCTGCCGCTCCTGGTCGACCAGGGCGTTGCCGACGGGTTCCTGGCCGAACAGTTGAAGCCCGAACTGCTGGAGCAGGCCTGCGCGGCCAATGATCATCCGCTCACCTTGAGACGGCAGCCGGGTTACGACCACAGCTATTACTTCATCGCCACGTTCATGGGCGACCACGTCGCTCACCACGCTGCGGCGCTGACGTGACTGCGACAGTCGCCGGACCGTTTTCCCGGCGGTGACAAGACAGAAACGGCCGGTCCATGGGGACCGGCCGTTTTCGTTGCGGGGCTAGGGGGCGGGCGGTAGGTTCAGTTGCCGCCGAACAGACCTGTCGGACGGAAAACCACGGCAAACCGCGCGATGTGCTGGGACGGATCATACCGTACGGTGTCGCCCGTCGCGGGATCGGTGAATTTCGTGCTGTCGAATTCCGTGAACCGGTACTCGAAGCGGATGGACGTGTTCTCCGCGACTGCGGTTTCCACGCCACCGCCAATGGTGATGCCGTCGGAATTGAAGTCCTTCACGCCACCGGTTGTGCTCGTTCCCGTGGTCGTGAAATTCAGATCGAATGCAGCGTGGGTGTAACCCAGAATTCCGTAGACAGCCGTCGACTCGTTGATGAATCCGCCGAGCCTGGCAAGAAGCGAAAGCTGCTCGTCGGGGCCGAGCGTTGACTTGGTGACGGCGCCGGTGGCACCGTCGAAAGACCGCCCCCTCTGATCAATGTCGCTCAACGTCCCTTCGATCTGGGCGCCAACGAGGAACCCTGACGGGGTGATGTGATCGTACCCGACAAAAATGTCAGCAAGCACGCCTTCGCCTCCGGCGCCGTTTACGTCTGTCGTATCGCCCGTTCCGGCATCGACCGAATCCGCTTCAATCAGAAAGACGCCTGCGCCCACCGAAAGGCCTGCGAAAAAGCCGCTCTGAATGAAGTTGTCGGCGAATGTCCTGCCCGTACCGGCGGCTGTGGCCATGAATGCACTGATGACGAGTACTGACGCTTGTCTATACATATTCTTATGTCGCATTTGACTTCCCCAGCTTGAAGTTGATGGAAAAAACAGAATCAGAATTATGAAACCCTTCTTCTGAAACAGAAGTATGTCAACTCGGCTTGGAGTACGGGCGGCTGTTTTGGCGATTTCTGTTGCATAAAGGATACTGATCATGGGGAGAACTACATGGAACTGACTATTCCAGGCGGTGATACAGTCGGATTGATCCGGATGCGGGTTGTGCGGCTCGCCTGAACTTCGCTTTGGGCGCCCATTTGTATAGCGGTCCGTGATCCGCGCGCGATGTCCCAATATTCTGTCGCATTTGTCTTGATTAGATGCCGGTACAGCGCCATCTGACGCTACAGCGAGGGTTGGATTTGCCATACCGGTCTGCACGCGTTGCCTGTGGCCATGGAGTGGTCTATATCCCATGTGAAATTTTTGCCGGGATGCGCTCGAATCGCGACCCGGCCCGTGCGCGCCGGAAAGGGATGGCCCGCACATATCCAGTCAACTAGGAAAGGTTCGGACAACGATGCCTTGGAGCAATCAGAGCGGCGGCGGTGGCGGCTGGCAGGGAGGCGGCGGCAACGGCGGTGGCGGCAATCGCGGCCCCTGGGGCCAGCGTGGTCCTTCAGGCGGGCAGACGCCCCCAGATCTCGAGGAAATCCTGAAACGCGGCCAGGACAGGCTGCGCAACATCATGCCGGGCGGCTCGCTGGGCGGCACCGGGTTGGCGATCGCCATCCTCGTGCTTATCGTCATCTGGCTGCTGAGCGGTTTCTACCGCGTGCTCACCGACGAGCAGGGCGTGGTGACGCGCTTCGGCAAGTTCACCGGCCTGACGCAACCCGGTCTGAACTACCACCTTCCCTATCCCATCGAGTCCGTACAGACGCCCAAGGTGACCCGCGTCAACCGCGTGGACATCGGCATGCGGACGAGCGGTGACGACACCCGTCTGCGCCGGCCCACGGTCGCGCGCGACGTCCCGGAAGAAAGCCTGATGCTCACGGGCGACGAGAACATCGTCGACGTCGACTTCTCCGTGTTCTGGGTCATCAAGAATGCCGGCGAGTTCCTGTTCAACATCCAGAACCCGGAAGGCACCGTGAAAGCGGTTGCGGAAAGCGCCATGCGTGAAGTGGTCGGCGAAAGCGACATTCAGCCGATCCTCACCGGCGCCCGTCAGAAGACCGAAACGGCCGTGCAGGAACTGATGCAGCAAGCGCTCGACCAGTACAAGTCGGGCATCCAGATCACGCAGGTCCAGTTGCAGAAGGTCGACCCGCCGGCCCAGGTGATCGACTCCTTCCGTGACGTCCAGGCGGCCAAGGCCGACCAGGAGCGCCTGCGCAACGAGGCGGAAGCCTACTCCAACAAGGTCATCCCGGAAGCCCGAGGCGATGCAGCCCGCATCATCCAGGCCGCGGAAGCCTACAAGCAGCAGACCATCGCGGAAGCCCAGGGTCAGGCCGCACGCTTCCTGTCGATCTACGAGCAATATGCCAAGGCGCCGGACGTGACGCGGGAACGCATGTTCCTGGAGACCATGGAGCGCGTGTTCGACGGCAAGAACAAGGTCATCATCGACAACAAGGCTGAGGGCGGCCAGGGCGTCGTGCCCTACCTTCCGCTGAACGAACTCAACAGGCGGGGATCGCAGTAATGAAAAAATCCCTCATGATCATCGTGCTGGTGGTCGCCGGTATTGTGGGCCTCGCGGCGATTGGCGCGGCCTTCACCGTTCACCAGACACAGCAGGCCATCGTCTTCCAGTTCGGTGATCCCAAGCGGGTGCTGAAGGAGGCCGGTCTCTACTTCAAGATTCCGTTCATCCAGGACGTGAGCTACATGGACAAGCGTATCCTCGACCTGGATTCGCCGGTCCAGGAGGTCATCGCATCGGACCAGAAACGTCTCGTCGTGGATGCCTTCGCACGGTTCAAGATCTCTGATCCGCTCCGCTTCTACCAGTCGGTGGGCAACGAGCAGGTCGCACGGTCGCGGCTGGCCACGGTCCTCAACTCCAGTACCCGCCGCGTGCTTGGTGAGTCGAGCTTCGAGGCCGTCGTTCGCGACAGCCGTTCGGACCTCATGAACAAGATCGCCACGCAGATGAACGCCGAGGCCGCGAAGTTCGGCATCGAGATCGTCGACGTGAAGATCCGCCGCGCAGACCTTCCCCAGGCAAACTCCGAGGCGATCTACCGCAGGATGCAGACGGAACGTCAGCGCGAGGCCTCCGAGTTCCGCGCCCAGGGGCAGGAACAGTCGCAGCGCATCCGGTCCCGCGCCGACCGCGAAGTCACGGTTCTCAAGGCCGAGGCGACCCGCGATGCGGAGAAACTCCGTGGTGAGGGCGACTCCGAACGCAATCAGATTTTCGCGGACGCCTACGGGCGCGACCCGGACTTCTTCAAGTTCTATCGGTCCATGCAGGCCTATGAGAAGAGCCTCGAAGGCGGCGACACCACCCTGGTGCTGACGCCGGACAGCGAGTTCTTCCGCTTCTTCCGGGGTTCTGCCGGCAAGGAGGGCGGACAGACCGCGGTGCAATGAGCGACCTGCTGGTCGGTCTCGGCCTCGTCCTCGTCATCGAGGGCGTGATCTATTCAGCTGCGCCGTCCGCGATGAAGTCGCTGATGGCGCAGCTTCAGACCATGCCCGACCAGACGCTGCGCCTCGCCGGCGTCGTGTCGGTCGGGCTTGGAGTTCTGTTCGTGTGGTTCGTCCGGGGCTGAGGCCGCATCACGGCAATCTCAGTTTCCGTGAGCCGCGAATTGCCCATAATGGCCGGGCAATGTGAATGCAGGGGCGTATCCGGGTCCGGCGTTTCAGCGGAAGCGCGGGACGATCGAAAGGAGAAAGGTCTTGATGGCCAGATCAGTTAGGACTCACACATCCAGGGCACAAGCCGCGCCGTTCCGGGGCGCATCTTTGCTGGCGTGGCTTCTGGGGCTTGCCCTGCTTGCCGGCCTCGCCGGGCAGGCGAGAGCGGAAGGCCCGGCCTCCGTCGCAGACCTTGCCGAAAGGCTTTCCGGAGCGGTCGTGAACATCTCCACGGCGCAGAACGTCGCAGGCAACAAGACCGTTCCGCTTCCCAACCTGCCGCCCGGGTCTCCGTTCCAGGAATTCTTCGAGGAGTTTCTCGAGCGCCAGCAGCGCGGGAACCAGCCGCAGCGGCCGCGCAAGGTGCAGTCGCTCGGATCGGGATTCGTGATCGATCCCTCGGGGATCATCGTGACCAACAATCACGTCATCGCGGATGCCGACGAGATCGAAGCCAATTTCACCGACGGCAGCAAGCTGACGGCGGAAGTCATCGGGCGTGACCCCAAGATCGACATCGCGGTGCTCAAGGTGAACCCGGACAAGCCGCTCCAGGCGGTCAAGTTCGGCGACTCGAACGCGATCCGTGTCGGCGACTGGGTCATGGCGATCGGCAATCCGTTCGGGCTGGGCGGCAGCGTGACTCTCGGCATCGTGTCGGCGCGCAACCGCGACATCAATTCCGGCCCCTATGACGACTTTATCCAGACCGATGCGGCCATCAACCGGGGCAACTCCGGGGGTCCGCTCTTCAACATGGCAGGAGAGGTGATCGGGGTGAACACGGCGATCATCTCGCCGTCGGGCGGTTCGATCGGGATCGGCTTTTCGGTGCCGTCCGCCACGGCGGAGCCGGTGGTCGACCAGCTGCAGCGTTTCGGCGAGACGCGTCGCGGATGGCTCGGTGTCCGGATCCAGACGGTCACCGACGAGATTGCGGAGAGCCTCGGTCTCGATTCCAAGAAGGGTGCCCTTGTCGCCGACGTGACGAAGGGCGGTCCTGCGGAACCGGCCGGGATCAAGGCAGGCGATATCATCCTGAAGTTCGACGGCAGGGACGTGCCCGAAATGCGGATGCTTCCGCGGATCGTGGCCGACACGGGACCGGGCAAGACGGTCGACGTCGTGATCCTGCGCAAGGGTGAGGAAGTGACGCTTCGGGTCACCGTCGGCCGCCTCGAGGAAGGTGAGAAGAAAACCGCCTCCGCACCGGACAAGGAGGAAGAAAAGAAGAAGGAAGTCGTCACCAAGTCGGTGCTCGGCATGACGCTGTCCGACCTTACCGACGAACTCCGCACCAAGTACAAGATCAGCAATGATGTCAGCGGCGTCGTGATCACGGCGATCGAGGAGGGCAGTGAGGCCGCGGAGAAGCGTATCTCCGAGGGCGAGGTTGTCGTCGAGGTCAACCAGGAAGAGGTCAAGACCCCCCAGGACGTGCTCGACCAGGTCGAGAAGGTGGAAAAGAAGGGGCGGAACTCGGTCCTTCTGACACTTTCCAAGCCCGACGGGGAACTGCGGTTCACACCTGTGAAGATCGGCGAAAACTGATCCGGTTCTGATCAAGACAACAAAAGGCGGCCTCCCGGGGCCGCCTTTTTTGTGCCGTGGGGCATTGTAGCAAATCCGGCGCCTGCGACCGTGGCCATCGTAGGCCGGGGGCTCAGTCCGCGTCGTCGCGGAACTCCGTACGCCGGAAACCCTGCATGTAGAGAAGGGCCGTGAGGTCGCTGTACCAGATATCGGCATCGGCGGCCTCGCGAACCGCCGGTTTGGCGTGGAAACCCACCCCCATTCCGGCAACGTCGATCATGGCGAGATCGTTGGCTCCGTCGCCGACGGCGATGGTGTCGTCCGGGCCAATGGACAGGCTTTTCGCATAGGCGTTCAGAGCCTCGACCTTGGCTTCGCGGCCGAGCACGGGTTCGATCACGCGCCCGGTCAGCTTGCCGTCCACGTGCTCGAGATCGTTGGCCCGGTTGTCGTCGAAACCGGTTGCCGCCGCCACGCGGCCGGTGAAATACCGGAAGCCGCCGGAGACCAGCGCGGTGTAGGCGCCATGCCCGCGCATGGTCTGGACGAGGGTCCGTGCGCCCGGCCGGATGGTTACCCGGTTGTCGAAGACCTCCTCCATGAGCGCGACGGGCATGCCTTCGAGCAGGGCGACCCGGTCGCGCAGGGCGCCGGAGAAATCGAGTTCCCCGCGCATGGCCCTTTCGGTGATGGACACGACGTTCTCGGCGACACCAAAGGCTGCCGCGAGTTCGTCGATGCACTCCTGGTCGATGATCGTGGAATCCATGTCCGCGATCAGCAGTTTCCGCCGCCGTCCCGATGCCTCCTGCACCACGACGTCCACCGGGTCGGTTCCAAGCGCAGCGCGCGCCTTGCGCAGGACGTCATGGCGGTCATGGAGACTATCGGCGATCAGGTCGCACGCTTCCCCGGCACCGAGCCAGTCGGTGCGGACGGAGAAGCCCAGAGCGCCGGCCACGTCGGCGACGGCGGCTTCTGTCAGGCTCGCGGCGGTTCCCGCGGAAATGAGCGTGACGATTGTTTGCGGCATGTCCTGGTTGAGGTGTCCGTTGGCTTGTGGTTCTTGGTGGCATGAAACAAAGCGACGACAACAAACCGCCTTCGCGGGACGGGCGCCGTTCACCGGTGGTTCTTATTGCAGGTGCCACCGCGTCGGGCAAGTCCGCGCTGGCGCTCGATCTCGCGCGCGAGACCGGGGCGCTCATCGTCAATGCGGACTCCATGCAGGTCTATCGCGACCTGCGCATCGTCACCGCCCGTCCGTCGGTCGAAGATGAAGCCGCCGCCGAGCACGTTCTCTATGGCCATGTGGATGCGAACGCGGCCTATTCCGTCGCGAGCTGGTGTGAGGACGTCTGGCGAGAACTGCAGGCGGCCGACGAAACGTCGCGGCCGGTGCTGATCGCCGGCGGCACCGGGCTCTATTTCCGGGCGCTCGAGGAGGGGCTGTCGCAGATCCCCGCCATACCCGGGGAAATCCGTCGGGCCGTGCGGGGATTCGTCGCGGAGAAGGGGAACGTCGCCGCGCACGAGGCGCTGGGGGACGTGGATCCGGCGTCCGCTTCGCGATTCCCTTCAGGAGACACGCAGAGGATCGTTCGCGCCCTCGAGGTTCACCGGGCGACCGGGCGGACGCTGACGGACTGGCAGGCTGCGCGGCCATCCTCGACGCTGCTTGACGGCCGCCCCCTGAGGCGGGTTGTCGTGTCGCGGGAACGGGACGAGATCTACCGGCGCTGCGATCTCAGGTTCGAAAGGATGCTGGAGCAAGGCGCCGTTGAGGAGGTGAGGGCCCTGCTCGAGAGAAACGTGGATCCGGCGATGCCCGCCATGAAAGCCGTCGGCGTGCGGGAAATCGCCGGGTGGCTCGACGGGTCCCTGTCGCGCGAAGAGGCCGTCGGCCTCGCCCAGACGGCGACGCGCCGCTACGCGAAACGGCAGCTCACGTGGCAAAGGGGTAATATGATTTCCTGGAAAGTGTGTTCTGCGAACGAATTGGAAAGGCAGAGGGCGGAATTATTGTCATTTCTTCGTTCAGAAGTGTTGACCGTCGACGATTGAGAGGATACGGTGCGCCGCCTTCGCCGCCGGGATGGCGGTTTTTCTGGTAAAATTTGGAATGAACGCGTCGTTCGACGCAAAAATGAGGTTCGGTAAGATGGCGCAGCAATTGACCGGCGCGGAAATAACAATCAAGGCTCTGATCGATCAGGGCGTTGACGTGGTTTTCGGATATCCCGGTGGCGCCGTACTTCCGATCTACGACGAAATCTTCAAGCAGAATCACATTCGCCACATTCTGGTTCGCCACGAACAGGGTGCGGTGCACGCGGCGGAAGGATATGCCCGTTCCACCGGCAAGCCGGGCGTCGTTCTGGTGACGTCGGGTCCGGGTGCGACGAACGCGGTGACCGGGCTGACGGACGCCCTGATGGATTCCATTCCGATCGTCTGCCTCACCGGACAGGTCGCGACCCATCTCATCGGCAACGACGCCTTCCAGGAGGCGGACGTCGTCGGCATCACCCGGCCGTGCACCAAGCACAATTACCTGGTCAAGGACCCGGAAGATCTCTCGCGCGTTCTCCACGAGGCGTTCTACGTGGCGTCCAACGGCCGGCCGGGCCCGGTCGTCGTCGACATCCCCAAGGATGTCCAGTTTGCGAAGGCTTCCTATTCCGGTCCCAACAACGTGGCGCACAAGACCTACCGTCCGCGCGTCAAGGGCGACCAGGGCGCCATCCGTGAAGCCGTCGAACTCATGGCGAACGCCAAGCGGCCGATCTTCTATACCGGCGGCGGGGTGATCAATTCCGGGCCGGACGCGAGCCGCCTGTTGCGTGAACTCGTCCGCATGACCGGTTTCCCAATCACCTCGACGCTGATGGGACTTGGCGCGTATCCGGCTTCCGACGACCAGTGGCTCGGCATGCTCGGGATGCACGGTACGTACGAAGCGAACAACGCGATGCATGACTGCGATGTCATGATCAACATCGGCGCGCGTTTCGACGACCGCATCACGGGGCGCCTCGACGCCTTCTCGCCGAATTCGACGAAGATCCATATCGACATCGACCCGTCCTCGATCAACAAGAACATCAGCGTCGAACTGCCGATCATCGGCGACTGTGCGCACGTCATCGAAGACATGATCCGCGTCTGGAAGGCGCGGTCCGCGACGCCGGACAAGTCCGCGATCGCCGCCTGGTGGCGCCAGATCGGGGAGTGGCGCGCGCGCGACTGCCTCAAATACCGCCCGAAGAGCGACTCGATCATGCCGCAATATGCGATCGAGCGGCTCTACGAACTGACCAAGGACCGGGATACCTATATCTCCACCGAGGTCGGCCAGCACCAGATGTGGGCGGCGCAGTTCTACCGTTTCGAGGAACCCAACCGGTGGATGACCTCGGGCGGCCTGGGAACGATGGGATACGGTCTGCCGGCGGCGGTCGGCATCCAGCTCGCTCACCCGGATTCGCTGGTCATCGACATCGCCGGCGAGGCGTCCATCCAGATGATGATGCAGGAAATGTCGACGGCGGTTCAGTACCGGCTGCCGGTCAAGGTCTTCATCCTCAACAACGAGTACATGGGCATGGTGCGCCAGTGGCAGGAACTGCTGCATGGCGGCCGCTATTCGGAAAGCTATTCGGAGGCCCTGCCGGACTTCGTCAAGATGGCGGATGCCTTCGGTGCGACGGGTATTCGCGCGACGAAGCCCGACGAACTGGACGATGCCATCATGGAGATGCTGAACACGGACGGTCCCGTCCTGTTCGACTGCGTGGTGGACAAGGTGGCCAACTGTTTCCCGATGATCCCGTCGGGCGAGGCCCACAACAACATGATCCTGGGCGACGACGACAGCAACGCGGAAGTCTCCGAAGAAGGCAAGATCCTCGTATAGGGCGCCGCCCGTCTCCACCATCGAACCCCAAAGAAACCCGGCGGGCTGGCCGCTGCCGCGCCGCTACGGACACGAAAAATGAAACAGCCAACGCATATCGAGCGCCATACGATCTCCGTTCTCGTCGACAACGAGGCGGGGGTCCTTGCCAGGGTGATCGGACTCTTTTCCGGACGCGGCTACAACATCGACTCGCTGACGGTGACGGAAGTGGACATCGAGGATCACGTATCGCGGATCACGATCGTGACCACCGGCACGCCTATGGTGATCGAGCAGATCAAGGCACAACTTGAACGCCTCGTGCCGATCCATTCGGTTGTCGACCTCACGGTCATCGGCGGGTCGCTCGAGCGCGAACTGGCGCTGGTCAAGGTTGCGAGCACCGGGGAGAAGCGGGTGGAAGCCCTGCGCCTGTCCGATGCGTTCCGCGCCCGCGTGGTCGACGCCACGAACGAATCCTTCGTCTTCGAACTCACCGGTGCGCCGGACAAGATCGATGCGTTTGTCAGGCTCATGACCGGTCTCGGCCTCGTCGAGGTTTCGCGGACCGGCGTTGCCGCCATTTCACGCGGGCCCGAAGGTATGGCGCACTGACGTCCATACACCAATCCGCTTGTATTCCGGGCGGCAGCTTCTATTGTCGCGCCGGGTTTTCGAACGGTCCGAACCTCCGGGACTTCGGACATCAACACATGTGACCGCCAGGGTCGGGAAGGGAAGAAAATGCGCGTTTATTACGACAGGGACGCAGACATCAATCTGATCAAGGGCAAGAAAGTCGCCATTATCGGATATGGCAGCCAGGGGCATGCCCACACGCTCAACCTGCGTGACTCCGGTGTCGGAGAGGTGGCCGTGGCGCTGCGTGCCGGTTCGGGTTCCGCGAAGAAGGCCGAAGCCGAAGGCGTCAAGGTGATGGAAGTCGCCGAAGCCGCACGCTGGGCCGACGTCATGATGATGCTCACCCCCGACGAACTGCAGGCTGACATCTATGCCGAGCATCTCGCCGACAACATGAAGGAAGGCGCGGCGCTGCTTTTCGCCCACGGCCTGAATGTCCACTTCAACCTGATCGAGCCGCGCAGCGACCTCGACGTGCTCATGGTTGCGCCGAAGGGCCCGGGCCACACGGTGCGCAGCGAATACGCCCGCGGCGCGGGCGTGCCCTGCCTGGTCGCCATCCACCAGGATGCCTCGGGCAACGCCCATGATCTCGGCCTGTCATACGCATCGGCCATCGGTGGCGGCCGGGCCGGCATCATCGAGACGACGTTCCGCGAGGAATGCGAGACGGACCTCTTCGGCGAACAGGTCGTGCTTTGCGGCGGCCTCGTCGAACTCATCCGCAACGGTTTCGAGACCCTGGTCGAGGCGGGCTATGCACCTGAAATGGCCTATTTCGAATGCCTGCACGAGGTGAAGCTGATCGTCGACCTGATCTACGAAGGCGGTATCGCGAACATGAACTACTCCATCTCCAACACCGCAGAGTATGGTGAGTACGTGACCGGCCCGCGGATCGTCAATTCCGACACCAAGGAAGAGATGAAGCGCGTGCTCGCGGATATCCAGTCCGGCCGTTTCACCCGCGACTGGATGCTGGAAAACAAGGTCGGCCAGACGAGCTTCAAGGCCACGCGCAACGCCAGCGCCGCCCACCCGATCGAGGAAGTCGGCGAGAAGCTTCGCGCGATGATGCCCTGGATCGCCGAGACGAA
Organism: Hyphomicrobiales bacterium; assembly: GCA_965227875.1. Lineage (GTDB taxonomy): Bacteria > Pseudomonadota > Alphaproteobacteria > Rhizobiales > JAJFHC01. The sequence goes on along the minus strand of OZ245783.1, from coordinate 179,999 downwards.
GCTGGTCGACAAGGAAAAGAACTGACCCTGTCTACAGCAAGCGGTTCCGGAAAAGGCGGTGCTTCGGCGCCGCCTTTTTTGCATCCGGCCTACCCGTTCGAGTAGTTGCCGGGGTTTGCCAGTGCTGTAAACCTCCACTACGGTTCTTGAAAACAATACAAACACAACAGGTTCGAGGGTGCGATTATGGTTTGGTTGCGAGGCGTTGCAGGGGGTCTCCTGTTCTTGTCCGGTGCTGTGTTTGCCGGCGCGGTGGCGGCGGAAGACAACAACTGGTGGTTCGAAGCCGAAGGGGCCTTCGAGTTCTGGGACGGGGACCGGAACTTCATCGGTGACGGAACGGGCAAGATTTCGCCGGACGACGGCTTTTCCGTCACGGGAGAGGTCGGCTACCGGCAGCCCGACGGTCCATATAGCTTCCGGGCGACAGTCAAGTATGGCGAGAGCGGGCGAAGCACAGCCTCGTCGAATTCCGTCTCTTCGGGAGGCACTGTCTTCCTCGGCGCCAACGTGGACAACGAGGAGCACTTCGTCCGGACCGATGCAACGGTCGGGCGCCAGATCCCGCTGGGGCTCTCTTCCGAAACCATGGCCGAACTTGTCGGCGGGATACGTTTCCTCTCCTACAAGGCGAAGAATGACGGCCGCATAAACGATACGATCGTTCCCGCGGTCGGTCCCGACCATGTGGACCGGACCTTCGTCGGCGCAGGGCCCAGGCTTGGTGTCGAAACGCAGACCCATATCGCCGAGAGGACCTATTTCGACTTCGACGTGGCCGGGGCGCTGCTCATCGGGGAAAGGAAGTTCAAGAAGGATACCCACGCCTATCTCGCGACGTCGGGCGCTTTCCTCGCGCAGGACAAGAACACGCGGACGAAGACCAAGCTCATCCCCAATATCGAGGCCTTCGCGGGCGTCACATGGCAGTTGCCGGACTCGAACGTCCGGCTGACCGGCGGTTATGCGGTGGATGCCTATTTCGGGCTGCTCGACGCCGGTTGCAGCTGCTTCTTCGACAAGGGCGACAGGATCTTCCACGGTCCACGTCTCAAGGCGAAGGTTCCCTTCTGACAGGAACCGCAACGGCGGGCATCGCACTGCGGCCTTCGGCAGCACGGCTTTTCGGGGCCGGGCTGAGCCACGGGGCCGGACGCGGCGACGGGAATCACCGTACGTCCGGGCCCCGGTCCTTGCCCGCGGACGTCCTGGATCAAGGGGCGACGATCACGGTCCGGCCGGGCAGGACATGAGACGGCTTGGCCGCTCGGCGCGCATATGAGCCGCCAAATCCGGCAAAGTGATTGAGAGACAGTGGCCGGATCGCGTTGATTTTTTGGCGGCCGGGGGACTTGATTTTCGTATCCGTAAGAGCCTAAATGCCGGGCAAGACGATGTCTGTCGTGGTTAACGCCGGATTAACGGTCGCACCCTAGTCTTGACCAAGGGCTTAGACGTGCGCTCGACAAGCCGGCCGATACGGGGCATTGTCATGATGACTGGCATATTGCCGGATAGGGTAGATGGCTGAACGATTCGAAAATTCAGGCCTGAACGACGCGACCGGGTTTTCCGGAACGCGCATACCCGCGCGGGCAGACGACTCGCTACTTATCGCCGTCCTTCTCCTTACCAGCCCCTGAGCGCTGGCAGGCCCTTCAATGGGCGGGCGTTTGGGGGATGAGATAAACACCATACCGAAAGTTTCATCATCGCCCGGAACGCGGCGATCGCATTGAAGGACAAGACCATGACGACGAAACCCGAAACCGTATCCGAAAAAGACCGCGTATTGATTTTCGATACCACCCTGCGCGACGGCGAGCAGTCGCCCGGCGCGTCGATGACCCTGGAGGAGAAGATCCAGGTTGCCGAACTGCTCGACGAAATGGGCGTCGATATCATCGAGGCGGGTTTCCCGATCGCCTCGAATGGCGACTTCGAAGCCGTTTCCGAGATCTCCAAACGTGCGAAGAATGCCGTGATCTGCGGTCTGGCCCGCGCCGGCGCCAAGGATATCGACCGGGCCGGCGACGCCCTGAAGGAGGCCCGGCAATCGCGGATCCACACCTTCATCTCCACCAGCCCCGTGCACATGAAATACAAGCTGCAGATGGAGCCTGAGGACGTCTACCAGGCCGTCATCAGCAGCGTCACGCGGGCCCGCGGCTTCACCGACAACGTGGAATGGTCTCCAGAGGACGGCACGCGGACGGAGCATGACTTCCTGTGCCGTTGCGTCGAGGCCGCCATCAAGGCCGGTGCGACGACGGTCAACATTCCCGACACCGTGGGCTACACGGTTCCGGAGGAATACTTCGAACTGATCACGATGCTGCGGGAACGGGTCCCCAATTCCGACAAAGCGGTCTTCTCGACCCATTGCCACAATGATCTCGGCATGGCCGTGGCCAATTCGCTGGCCGCGGTGCGCGCGGGCGCGCGGCAGATCGAGTGCACGATCAACGGCCTGGGCGAGCGTGCCGGCAACGCGGCGCTGGAAGAGGTCGTGATGGCGATCAACACACGCAACGACGTGCTGCCCTACCATTGCGGCGTCGACACCAAGATGATCACCCGGGCCTCGAAACTGGTGTCCGCGGTGTCGGCGTTCCCCGTGCAATTCAACAAGGCGATCGTCGGCAAGAACGCGTTCGCGCACGAATCCGGCATTCACCAGGACGGCATGCTGAAGAACAACGAGACCTACGAGATCATGACGCCCGAGAGCGTAGGCCTGAAGGAAACCTCGCTGGTGATGGGCAAGCATTCCGGCCGGCATGCGTTCAAGACCAAACTGGAGGACCTGGGCTACGACCTGGGCGACAACGCCTTCCAGGATGCGTTCCGCCGTTTCAAGGACCTGGCCGACAAGAAGAAGCACGTCTACGACGAGGATATCGTCGCCCTGGTGGACGACGGCATGGCAAGCGGCAACGAGTTCATCCAGTTCGTTTCGCTGCGGGTCATCGCCGGTTCGGAGGGCCCGCAGGAAGCCACGATGGTGCTCAAGCTGGGCGGCGAACAACAGTCCCACACGGCGACCGGAGACGGGCCCGTGGATGCCACGTTCAACGCCATCAAGGCGATGTTCCCCCACACGGCGCAGTTGCAGCTCTACCAGGTGCACGCGGTGACGGAGGGCACCGACGCCCAGGCCGACGTGAGCGTGCGGCTGGAGGAAGACGGCAAGTCCGTGACGGGACGTGGTGCGGACACGGACACGCTGGTCGCGTCGGCGCGCGCCTATATCAGCGCGCTCAACAAGCTGATCGTCAAGCGCGAGAAAACCGCGCCGGAGGCCCTGATCGCCTCCTGATCCAGGCAGAAACGGCTTTTTCGACGGGGCGGCCATGGTGTCGCCCCGTTTTGCGTTTAGGGGGAATTACGGCGGGCAAGGGGTCCGCCGCGGGTCAGCCACGGCCGCGCAATTAAATCGAGACAAAACATAATTCCGGTAGCGCCACGGCGCGATGGACCTGTATGCTGTCTGCACCTTGTGATTTGCCTGTGGTGCACTCCTGCAAGGGCGTTTTTCGCGCTGAATCGGCCAATGGAGGTTAGTGAGATCGAAGCCGGGGGAATCTGTCGCGTCACACCAATGCGGCTGCATCGCGTTTTGCCGCATATGCGAACAAATCGTTCTATTGCATTGTGACGCTTGAATTTATGCGAATGATGCGCATATGTCCCGACGCGGGCGGAGGCGATGTTTCAGGACTCTGCAGCGCGACGATCGATCTGATCGAACAACAGGCGCCAGCGCCAGAGTGAGCGAGGTTTACTGACCAGGATGTTTGCCGGTCTCCTTGGCATGTTTTCGTCCGACATGGCGATCGACCTCGGCACGGCGAATACGCTCGTCTATGTCAAGGGTCGCGGAATCGTGCTCGATGAACCGTCCGTGGTGGCGATCATCGAACGGGACGGGAAACGCGAGGTGCTCGCCGTCGGCGAGGACGCCAAGGTCATGCTCGGAAGGACCCCGGGAAACATCAAGGCGATCAGGCCGATGCGCGAAGGCGTTATCGCGGATTTCGAAGTCGCCGAGGAGATGATCAAGCACTTCGTCCGCAAGGTGCACAACAGGGCCTCCTTCGCCAGTCCCCAGGTGGTGATCTGCGTGCCGTCCGGTGCGACCGCGGTCGAAAGGCGCGCGATCCAGGAATCGGCGCTCTCCGCCGGCGCCCGTCGGGTGTTCCTGATCGAGGAGCCGATGGCCGCCGCGCTGGGTGCGGGGCTTCCGGTCAACGATCCGGTCGGATCCATGGTCGTCGACATCGGCGGAGGAACCACCGAAGTGGCCGTCATGTCGCTCGGCGGCATCGTCTATTCGCGTTCGGTGCGGGTCGGCGGCGACAAGATGGACGAATCGATATCGTCCTACATCCGTCGCAACCACAGCTTGCTGATCGGGGAATCGAGTTCCGAACGCATCAAGAAGGAAGTCGGCACCGCCGCCATCCCGGTGAACGGGCATGAGGTCGCGATCCAGATCAAGGGACGGGACCTCGTCAGCGGCGTGCCGAAGACGATCACCCTGCGGCAGCGGGAACTTGCCGAGGCCCTCTCGGAGCCGGTCGGCCAGATCGTCGATGCGGTAAAGGTCGCGCTGGAGACCACACCCCCGGAACTGGTCGCCGACATCGTCGACCACGGCATCGTCCTCACGGGCGGCGGATCGCTGCTCGCCAATCTCGACGTGGTGCTCAGCAACGAGACCAACCTGCCGGTGACGATCGCGGAGGACGCTCTGTCCTGCGTCGCCAACGGGACGGGACAGGCGATCGAAAACCTTAAACTGATGAAAAATATCCTGTCTTCTGTATATTGACGGTTCGGGGAAGATTCGGGCGAGGGGCGAAAGAAGTATTGCGGGCGGGTTGGCGCGTCGTTGCACTTGCGTGACGGCCGGTCCGGGTGAGGGACGTTCGCCGTGTCGAGACATCAGGTCAGGTGGCATTTTTCCGCTCAGAGACGATCCGCCCGGCGCCTCTGGTTCGGTGCTCTGATCGTCGCATCCCTGCTTCTTTTGGTGCTCAGCCGCAGCGACACGGTGATCACCTACCATATCTCCAACGCCTTCATGGAACTGACCGCGCCGATCCACAGGATGATGGCCGGGCCGATCGCGCGGATCAGGGCGGCGACGAGCGAGGCAGGCTCCTACCGTTATCTCGTGGACGAGATCAGCCGCCTGCGCGAGGAGAACCGCAACCTGCGCGGTCTTCACGCGGACGTGGCGAAGCTTGAAAGCAAGCTCAAGCGTTACGAAAAACTCCTCAATGCGACGCCGGAGCGCCAGCACGACGCGGTGACGGCGCGGGTCATCGCGGATGCGGGCAGCCCCTTCGTGAGAACCGTGCTCATCGATGCAGGGTCCGAACGTTCGATCGATCTGGGCCAGGCGGTCATCGGCGCCGAGGGGCTGGTGGGGCGGACGGTCTCGGTCGGACACGCGACCTCCCGGGTGCTGCTGCTGAACGATCTCAACTCCAAGGTTCCGGTCCGGGTGGAGCCGCACGGTTTCCGGGCGATCCTAGCGGGCAACAACACCGATTTCCCGACACTGGAGTTCCTGCCGCTGGGCGCGCGTCTCGAGGAGGGCGACAGGGTGGTGACGTCGGGCCATGGCGGCATGTTCCCGTCAGGGCTCGCGGTTGGTGTGGTGCACCTGAGGGAAGGAAAAGCCGTCCGGGTTGAACTGTCGGAGAAACCGGGCTTCCAGCAGTTCGTCAGGGTGCTGCATGCCCGACGGGGAAATTCGACCGGGGACTCCACCGTGCCTTACGAACCGTCGGCAGGTGTGTCCGGCGGAACGAAGCCCAAGTCCGTGGCCCTGGAATCGGGGACGGAAGCGCAATGATGGTGGAAGAGTTCATCACGCGCGAGCGCCTTGCTGTCCTCGGGGAACGCGCGCTCGTGCTCGTGGGCGTCGTGCTGTTTCTCGTCGCCGGAATCCTCGTTTCGGGCGTTGCGTCCTCGCTTTACGCCTTCGGGCCGGTCGCGTCCTTCGCCATGATTTTCGGGCTGTCGCTCTCGCGGCCCCAGGCCGTAACGCCGGGGACCGTTTTTCTCTCCGGACTGATCTGCGACATTTTCGGATCGGGTCCGCTCGGGATGTGGACCTTCGTCTTCATGATCACGGCCATCATCGTGCGCCGGCAGGGCGAGTCCCTGGTCGAGATGCCGAGACTGGCCATCCTGGTCGCCTTCGCCCTCGACTGCGTCTTCATGCTGTGCCTGGCCTGGGGCGTCATGTGCCTCTATTACGGCCGCATTCTCGACCCGACCGAACTCATGGACGCGCTCGTGATGGCGGTGGTGATCTTCCTGCCGATTTCGTACTTCACGGGTCTTCGGCCGGCGCGCTATCATACCGGTCTGTAAGGGAGAGCGCCGTGCCCTACGACCGCGAGGAAAAGCTCCGACAGCAAATGTTCTCCCGCCGGGCGGTGCTGCTCGGCGCAGGGCAGACCGCCGCTTTCGGCATTCTCGGCGCACGCATGTACTACCTCCAGGTGCTCGAAGCCGACCAGTACGCGCTGGCCGCCGACGAGAACCGCATCAACTACCGGATCGTGCCGCCGCTGCGGGGCAGGATCCTCGATCGCTTCGGCAGCGTTCTGGCGTCCAACCGGGAAAACTTCCAGATCATCGTGATCCCGGAAGAGACCACCAACCTGGAAGATACGCTGACCCGCATCAGTGACATCGTGCCGTTGAGCGACCATGACAGCAAGAAGGTGCTGAACCGGGCCAGGCGGCAGAGGGCGTTCGTGCCGATCACCGTCATGGAAAACCTGACCTGGTCGCAGTTTTCAGAGATCAGCGTGCGGGGGCCCAGCCTGCCGGGCGTCCTGCCCCAGATGGGGGCCACCCGTCAGTACCGGTACGGCAAGGAGTTCGCCCACATCATCGGGTATGTCTCGACGGCCAACGAGAGCGAGGCGGACGGGGATCCGCTGCTTCTCATGCCGGGTTTCCATGTCGGCAAGAACGGCGTGGAAAAGACACACGACCTCGACCTGCGCGGCAAGTCCGGAACCAGGAAGGTCGAGGTGAACGCCGGTGGCCGCGTCATTCGCGAACTCGACCAGATCGAGAGCGAGTCCGGCGAAGACGTGGTGCTCACGGTCGACATGGAAGTCCAGCGCTACGCCATGGAGCGACTGGAAGGCGAGAGCGCGGCCATGGCGGCGATCGACGTGCGCAACGGCGAGATCCTTTCGCTTGTTTCCGCGCCGGGCTTCGACGCCAATGCCTTTGTCGGCGGGATCAACACCAAGCTCTGGGAGCAACTGACCACCGACAAGTACAATCCGCTGCTGAACAAGGCCCTCAAGGGCCAGTATCCGCCGGGGTCCACCTTCAAGATGGTGGTGGCGCTGGCCGCGCTGGAGAACGGCATCGTCACACCGCGCGACCGGGTGAGCTGCTACGGCCGCTACAGGTTCGGCAATCATGACTTCCACTGCTGGAAACGCCGCGGCCACGGCCGCATGGACATGCACAACGCCATCAAGCAGTCCTGCGACATCTATTTCTACGACGTGGCCAAGCGTGTCGGCATCGACCGCATCGCGGAAATGGCCCACAAGCTGGGCCTGGGGCAGACCCTCGGGTTCGACATCTACGGCGCCAAGGGTGGCGCGATCCCGTCCAAGGGCTGGAAAATGGCCCACCTGTCGCAACCCTGGTACCAGGGCGAGACCCTGGTGGCCGGCATCGGGCAGGGCTACGTGCTGACGACGCCGCTGCAGCTTGCGGTGATGACGGCGCGCATCGCCAATGGCGGCTACGCGGTCGACCCCCATATCGTGCGATCAGTCGGATCGCGGTCGCTGGTGCCGTCGATCGTGCCGAAGCTCGACATCTCGGAAGAGTCGATGCGCATCATCCATGCGGGCATGAATGGCGTCGTCAACGAACCGCGCGGCACGGCCGGCCGGTCGCGGATCGACTATAACGGCATCACCATGGCCGGCAAGACGGGCACCTCCCAGGTCCGCCGGATCACCAAGGCCGAACGGGCCCGCGGCATCACGAAGAATTCGCAGCTTCCCTGGCACCGCCGGGACCATGCGCTCTTCGTCTGTTACGCGCCGGTGGACGACCCCCGCTACGCGGTTTCGGTGGTGGTCGAACACGGCGGCGGCGGTTCCCGTGCGGCCGCGCCCGTCGCCAAGGACATCATGCTGAAGATACTGGAGCGCGATCCCGCCAACCAGCCGCCCTACGTGCCGGCTGGCGACGCGAAAGCGGCCGACCTCGAGGACACGGGGTCCGGCAAGGGGGATTTCCGGGGCGACTCGTCATGAACGACGACGAAAAACCGCTGCGCGCCATAAGCCTTCACGCCAAGCTCTTCAGCGGCCACTGGACCTTCGTGCTGCTGTTGTGCGCGATCACCGTGTTCGGCGCGGTCATGCTCTATTCCGTGGCTGGTGGGCGAACGGACCCGTGGGCCTCGCGCCAGCTCGTCCGGTTCGCCATCGGGATCGGGCTGCTGATCACCGTCGCACTGGTCGACATCAGGCTGTGGATGAAGGCGGCTTACCCGCTCTATGGCGCGGCGCTGTTCATGCTGCTGATGGTGCCGGTCTTCGGCACCACGGCCGGCGGCGCGCAGCGCTGGATCAACCTCGGGGCCTTCCAGCTGCAGCCCTCGGAGTTCATGAAGATCGCGCTGGTGCTCGCGCTCGCCGCCTATTACCAGCGCCTGTCGCGCGAAGCGGTCTCGAGGCCGCTTCACCTGCTGATCCCGCTGGCGCTCATCCTCGTGCCGACGCTGCTCGTGGTCAAGCAGCCGGACCTTGGCACGGCGATCCTGCTGCTTGCCGGCGGCATCGGGATCCTGCTGGTGGCCGGCGTTCACTGGGGGTATTTCGCGGCCGGCTTCGTGGCCATCCTGGCGGCGATCCCGGTGGCGTGGAAGTTCCTGCACGGCTACCAGCAGCAGCGCATCCTGACCTTCCTCAACCCCGAGCGGGACCCGCTGGGGGCGGGATACCATATCCTGCAGTCGAAGATCGCCATCGGGTCGGGCGGCATATGGGGGAAGGGGCTGCTGCACGGGACGCAGAGCCAGCTCAACTTCCTGCCGGAACAGCACACGGACTTCATCTTCACCATCTTCGCCGAGGAGATGGGTTTCGCCGGGGGCATCGCGCTCCTGTCGGCCTACCTGCTGGTCCTGGGATACGGGCTCTTCGTCGCGGTGAATTCCTTCAGCCAGTTCGGCCGGCTGCTGGCGACGGGCGTTTGCCTGACGTTTTTCCTCTATGCCTTCGTGAACCTCGCCATGGTGATGGGCCTCATGCCCGTGGTCGGCGTGCCGCTGCCGCTGGTGTCCTATGGCGGCACGGCCATGATCACGCTGATGCTGGGCTTCGGACTTCTGATGAACGTGGCGCTGCACCGGCGCATCGAGTTCACCCATCACGACATGTCGCTCGTCTGAGGGCAAACTGGCGTCTGGACAGGTGCACCGACCTCTGGTACACAACGCCAGCTTTCGGCGGCACCGTCTCGCGTGCCGCACTTGGCGGGCTGTTAGCTCAGTTGGTAGAGCAGCTGACTCTTAATCAGCGGGTCATAGGTTCGATCCCTATACAGCCCACCAATCTTTTCAGACACTTAGGCTGATATTTTTCTTTCCACTTTGTATTGTAGTTTGATCTAGGTAGCAAATAGGTAGCGCCGAGCGTTTCATTCGGAGGTTCGAATCCTCCCGCCCAAGCCAGTGCCTGATTAGGTCCGCAGATCAATACGTTAGAGACAATTTATACAATGCAGTAGGGCACGCTGGCAGTACAACGGCCGACGCCCTAGCTCGCCTTGCGACTTATACGTTTGAGGCGTGCTCCTACGAATCGAAGAAGAGCGTTCGGTGTTCGGCTTGCGGTACGAGTCATTTGTCTCAGATGGCAGAGATGGGGGCGCCAACACCTAGTCCCCCTGTGGCTGCCATCAGCTCTCACTCGACGCGGTAAGAGTTGGGCAACACCAAGACGTGTTCAGCCGCCCAGCATTGTCCGCCAAAGCTTCAACATGTCGACGGGCTCGGATGTTCGCTATCGTCGAAAACGCGGGGTCCAGCGTTCGATAACATCCTCGTCACTTTCTTCGTCCTCGTCCGGATCCACTTCCCGACCGATGTTGGAGGCGACAAGTACAGTCAGCACTTTTCCATAAGTGCCGAGACCGATGGATTCTTCTATAACTTCGGATTTTGTCGTTCCGCCAAGCCACTCGCGCACATCAACTGCACCTCCGATAACGCTTGTAAAATCAGTTGGCGAAACCAGCCCGCCAATCTGATGAAACGGCAAAACTCCAGAATCTGCAGGGGGGAAGTTCGTTATCACTGCACAAACATGAAGGGCTAACTTATAATCGGGGACAAAACGGGGAGAAGAGCAGCCGTGCCGGCGCAATGCTTGGTAACTGCCTAAGGCGTGAGGGTCCAGAATTCCGTGTTTACGATCAGTCTAGACACCTCGTGTGACGCTGCCTCTAGGAGAAGTTCGCCTTTTTCAGCAGTGGCCGATCTCGGGTCGCCGATGGCGCCGTGAGTTGTGCGGGCCTTGAATGAAAGCCACCTGTGAGCTGCATCATTTCCGGCAACCTCGGCGATTTCTCGGCTGGTTGGGCCAACAGCTTGGGAAGCAGCGGCCATGTCAACCAGTTCGGGGGTGAGCGCCAGAACCATCGAGGTCTCGGCTTCGCACGCGTGGCGCACATTTGACTGATTTTCAAGGATTTCACCGAAAGCCTGTTTTGCCAGCAGCCAGTAGGTCGCCGTGGCGATCGGCGCGTCTAGTTCGACAGCGAGTTCGTTGACGATGACAGTGAGTGCCGCAACGTTGCCTCCGTGTCCGTTAAGCAGAAGGATCCGCTTGAACCCATTGCGTATGAGGGAGGAGCAGATGCCTCGCAGAAGTGCGTGAAACGTGGCGTAGTCGAGACTGAATGTAGCGCCAAGACTCATGTGGTGTTCGGCCAATCCGGTCCAGACAGTTGGAGTTACCACCACCGGGACCGACCCGGACGCGATCCGCGCGGCTCGTCGGGCAATTTCACCCACGAGCAGACAATCTACCTTGGTGGGAAGATGCGGCCCATGTTGTTCGGTGGACGCGACCGGCACGATCGCCACGGCGTTCTTCTTGGCGAGTTCGTTGAGTTCGGACGCCTTCAACTGTCCCCAATCGGTTTCGACCATCCTCAGTTTCTCCCTTCGCGATCAAGCAGACGCTCCAGAAACGCTCGGGTTCGCGTTTCCGAGGGCCGTTCGAAAATTTGCTGGGGGGGCGCTTGTTCGACGATCTGGCCGTCGTCCATGAAAATCACGTCGTCGGCAATGTCACGGGCAAAGCCCATCTCATGGGTTACCACCAGCATCGTCATGCCTTTGGCGGCAAGCTGTCGCATGGTCCGTAACACCTCACCAACCAACTCGGGGTCGAGTGCTGACGTAACCTCGTCGAACAACATCACTTGTGGCTGCATGGCGAGTGCACGGGCAATTGCCACCCGCTGCTGCTGACCACCCGATAAACGTTCGGGATGAACATCGCGCTTGTCCTCAAGTCCCACGCTGCGCAGCAGGTCGATGGCTATCTCCTCCGTTTCTCCGGTTCCCATCCCGCGGACCCTGCGCGGGGCGAGCGTGATGTTTTCCATGACCGTCAGGTGAGGGAAGAGGTTGAACTGCTGGAACACCATGCCGACGTTTTGGCGCAGCGCGCGCAATGCGACACGGTCCGGCCCTGGACCTTCGTCCTCGGTGCCCTTCGCTGCGAGATTGCCGTCGATACGGATGCTGCCATGCTGGATTGGCTCGATTGCGGCAATGCATCGAAGCAAGGTGCTCTTTCCTGATCCGCTTGGACCGATCACCACAAGCACCTGTCCGGGGTCGACGGTTAGTGAAACGCTGTTCAGCACGGTCTCCGGCCCATACTTCTTGACCAGCTTGTCTATGATGATGAGAGGTTCGGTCATGCTGCTCCTACACACGCGACGCCTTGAAGCGACGCTCCAGGGCGGCAATCATCAAGGCCATCGGATAGGTGATTACGAAATAGATGAAAGCGACGAGTGTCAGTGTCTCGACCGGCCGAAAGGTCTCGACCGCAACCAATTGGCCAACTCGCAGCAACTCGGCCGCACCGATGGCCGAAGCCAGTGCAGTGTCCTTAACGAGGTAAATGGTTGTGGTGCCCATCGGCGGCAACACGTTGCGCACAGCCTGTGGCAAAACGACGAAACGAAGGGTATCCACGGGTCCAAGCCCGAGCACGCGGGCAGCCTGCCACTGGGTGCGATTTACTGCAATCAGGCCCGCGCGAAAGATCTCCGCATAGAAAGCAGCAACATTGAGGCCCAGGGCGACCGCTGCGGCGCCGAACGCGCCGAGGTCGTAGCCGGTCAGGGCCGGTAGGCCGTAGTAGAGCCAGACAATCTGGACGAGTGGCGGCGTCGTACGAAAAAACTCGATGTAAGCGATAGACGGCCAGGCTATAGGCTTGAATTGAGAGTGTTTGGCGAGAGCCAGAAGCAGCCCCAGCACCAAGCCTAGGCCGGTGCTGAGGAGGCCAAGTTGCAGGGTAACCCACGCTCCATTCATCAGGTCCGGAAGGTACCCGAGTATTCGTGCAAATTGAGTGCTGTCCACAACTTGACCCTCGCTTCGCAGGCAGGCCTAGTTGGCGGCCTTGATCTGATCCGGCTGCATGTATTCCGAAATCAGAGCGTCAAGTTTTCCGGATCCGCGAAGGCCGGCGATGAAGCCATCGATGAACGACCGCATCTTGGCGTCGCCCTTCTTGTACCCGTATCCGACCTTGCACGCCTTGACGTCGAGAGGCTTGTTGTGCCCGGGTACAATTCGTATCTGATCGCCAAATGCCCCGAGAGCTACCGTGGTCTGAATTGGAGTGTCGAGCACAACTGCGTCCGCACGGCCCGACACAACCTCCTGAATCAAGTCGGCTGAAGTCGACTGTCCGAACCCCTTGAAGGTGGCGTTCGGGGCCACTTCTCTGGCGACGGATTCCGACCATGAACCGGTCGGGACGGCGAAGACCACTTCAGGTTTGTTGAAGGCTTCGATTGTGGTCAATGCTTTCGGGTTGTCCGAGCGGGTTGTGAGCGTGGCACCAATGGTGATGTAACTCTCGCTGAAGTCGATCACCTTCTTGCGCTTATCGGTGATGCACAAGGCGGGTACCACGTCCCATTTGCCCGCATCGATACCGGCAACGGCAGTCGCCCATTCGGAGTTGATAATGTTCAGTTTCACACCTAGTTCGGCTGCGGCAAGCTTCATGACCTCCACGTCAATGCCGACATATTCGCCACTTGGGCGCGGTGAGATGAGCGGGCGATAGAGAACTCCTGCGACACGCAGCTCACCTCTTTCCTTGATTTCATCAATGACACTTTGGTCCTGAGCCCAACTAGCCGTCGCGGGCAAGGCCAAGGCTATGATGGTCGCAACAATCGCTATTCGACGCATGGCAGTTCTCTCCTTTTATGTCGGGAAGAGTTCCTTCCCTCCCTGTAAACGCCGCGTTGTTTCTGCGGCGTATTAGTCCACCTGGTAAGCATGGCTGCTCCGTTTCTCCAGGTGAGACGCGAGCAAAACGAGCGGCCAGGTAAGAACGAAATAGATCAGGGCGACCACAGTCAGCACTTCGATCGGTCGGAAGGTCTGTGACGACAGTATCCAGCCCCTGTTCAGGACCTCTGGAAGTGCAATGACGGCCGCCAGTGCGGACGTCTTGAGCAGGCTCACAAGGCAGCTGCAAGCTGGCGCGTAAATCAGGCGTAGCGACTGCGGCAGGACCACCCACCAAAGTCGCTGTGCATACGACAGGCCAAGCACCTTGCTGGCGTCCCACTGACCGCGCGGCACAGCGAAGATCGCGCCGCGGAAGATCTCGCTCATCTGAGCACCCGCACTGCACGCGAGCGCTCCCGCCACTACAGTGAATGCGTCGAATCGAACATCAATCAGGACCGGTAGGGCGTAGTAGCCCCACACGATGTGGATCAGCGGAGGCGTAGTCCGGAAGAACTCGACTATTGCATAGACCACTTGGCTGATCCCGGTAACCTTGGCCACGCGCAACACGGCTATCGGCAGGGCCGCGACCGTTCCGGCCGCGAAGGCCACAAAGGTCAAACCGAGGGTGATTGGAATCCCAAGAAGGAGGTAGGGGATATCGCCCATAATGGCGTCAAATCGCAGCATGATGACCCCTCAGCGCGGGGAACGCCTTTCGCGAGTTTTTGAAACTGGCTTCAAGTCCGTGACGCGACGCTTTCTGCCCACTTTCTCCGCGGGGCGAGCCGATTCTTCTCCCGCTTCAATGGCAATCGGACCAACGGTGAAGTGAGCGACCATTGCAGTCTCGGCGGCATCGAGATCATGTGCAGCGATCGCCTTGTAGATCGCCTCGTGTGCCTCCCATGTTCGCTTGCTCATATCTTCTGTGAAGCGATGTGAAACTCCGTCCACGTGCACTTCAACCAGTGGATTGAGCAAGTCCACCAGCACGGCATTCTGGGAGGCCTGTGCAACGGCGAGGTGAAACTCCTGGTTCAGCTTCTGGCTATCCGAGTAATCGGTCGGACGGGGATTCGCGCGGTCCAGAACGGCTTCAATCGCCTTGAGATTGTTGTTGGTCGCGCGTTGTGCGGCCAAGCGCACGATCTGGACTTCTAGAAGTCGTCGGGTTTCCCACAGATCGCGAACGCCGATCTTTTTGACCGCCAGCATGAAGAGTGACGGGTCGTAAAGCAGTGGCATCCACGGAAACGGCCGCACCACTGTGCCGCTGCCGTGGGTGGCATCCAGGACATTGAGAGCCTCAAGCCGTTTGATCGCCTCACGAACAACGGCAAGGCCAACGCCCATGGATTTAGCGAGTTCGCGTTGAGACGGCAGACGTTGGCCGACCGGTAACTCGCCGGTGGCGATGCTTTGAACGATGAACTCCGCCACCTGGTCTGGCAACGACTGAGAGACGGGCTTGGGCCATGTCATGTTCATTTGATTGGACAACCTCCGAAATGAAATGTTAGAGAGTTCGGAACACTTAGTCAATTGGGCTTGTGGTGACATGAAGATAACAGAGATTCGCTGCGTATCGGTCCATTGTCCGCGACGGCGCGCGTTCGGCGACATCACACAGACAGCACTTGGTCCTGCAGCCGTTTCCGACTACGCGATCGTTTTCGTCGACACCGACGCCGGCATTACAGGGCTTGGCGAAATCGACAGCGTGTTCAAACGCCGCGGTCCATTGCTCCAGCATGACGTGGAGGCAGCGCTCGCTCCGGCCGTAATCGGTGCCGATCCGTTCGCGATTTCATCGATTGTCAGGAAGATGGATCAGACCCTCGACGGGGTAGAAGAAGCGAAAGCAGGGATCGAGATGGCCCTGTGGGACATCGTCGGCAAGGCGTTGGATACACCGGTTTACAATCTGCTTGGCGGCAAGGTGCGCGAGCGTATTCCACTTAGTTACTCCATACCGTTCGGTGCGCCGGGTGACATGGCCGACCTGGCGCGGGAGAAAGTCGGCCTCGGTCATAAGACGATCAAGGTCAAGGTCGGCAGCGACGACAGTGCGCGCGATATTTCGGCGGTCCAAGCGGTCCGCAAGGCTATTGGTCCACATGTGAAGTTGCGTGTTGACGGTAACATGGGTTGGCGGACACCGAAGCAGGCCGTTGCCATCATTCGCGCTATGGAGGAGTGGGATCTGGAACTGGTCGAGCAGCCTCTACCCGCCTATGACCTTGATGGTATGGCTGAAATCCGCCGCAACATCGGAGTTCCTCTGATGGCGGATGAGAGTATCCGTACGCCGCGGACCGTCATGGACGTCATTCGGCGCGGCGCAGCAGACATCGCTAATGTCTACGTCACCGAAGCTGGCGGGATCCTGAATGCGTCGAAAGTCTTCGCTATCTGCGAGGCGGCCGCTATGCCTTGCATGATCGGTAGCATGCCGGAGTTTGGCATCGGCACTGCGGCCCAAATCCACCTTGGTGTCGCGATGGCCAATTTGGGCCCGGACAGCGATGCCTGTGGCGTGCTGTACCACCAGGCCGACCTGCTGACCAAGGCACTCCGCATTGAAGACGGCTTCTCCTATCCGCCGGAAGGCCCCGGACTTGGTGTGGAAGTCGACATGACCGTCCTGGATTCCTGGCATCAGGCCGCCGTTGCGGCTGCAACATAAGCGAGGTCGCAATGAACGAACCAACATCTTGCGATCTAGTGATCCGCAACGGTTCTGTAGTCACGATGAATGCCGAAAGAACCATTATCCTCGATGGTGCGGTCGCAGTCTCGGGACACAGTATCGTAGCGGTCGGTAGATCCGCTGAAATTATGCGGGACTTCGCCGGCGTCGACGAGATCGATGCCGATGGGGCGATCGTCCATCCCGGTTTCGTCGAAAGCCATCTCCACATCAACGCGCAGACCTGCCGTGGTTTCTTTCGTGGCGACGCCAGTAAAGCAGACGGCGGTGGGGCAAACTATGCCGATTGGAAGGCCTGCTTGACGGAGGAAGACGAAGCCGCCGCGGCCGGCCTAGCCTCGATCGAAATGCTGCGTCACGGCATCACCGCCATTGTCGAACCTGGCAGCGTCTTTGAGCCTGATGCGGTCGCAGAGGTTACCCAGGCAGTGGGCATCCGCTGTTCGCTTTCCGATGCCTATCTGTGGGACACCACTGAGGTCATGGAGACGATTCCCGGTCTTGCCAGCCAATCCCTGTTCGCCCGGGTGGCACCCGATCACAATCGATGTGTGAAAGAGATGGGCGGTCAACTGTTCCGCAATCGCGACCCTGACGGGATAATGCACGGCCATATTGCGCTCTACGGTGAAGGTACGGCGTCTGACGAATTATACGTTATTGCCAAGCAGGCTGCTGACGAGGCCGGCGTGATCTTGAATAGTCACATAGGCTTTGACGTTGACCTCGCTGCGGCGATGGAACGTGTTTGGGGTCGACCGCGCTTTGTACACTTGGAAGCGATTGGTGCGTTGGGGCCGAACACCACGTTTGTCCACATGAACCTGATCCGCGAGGAAGATGTTTCCCCAATTCTGGACTCTGGACTTTCTATCGTCTGGTGTCCGTTGGCCTATGTCTCCCGCGGGACACCATTGCGCGAGCCGACTCGAATCCCTGAAATGAAATACAAGGGGGTTAACATTGGACTTGGAACGGATTCCGCCCGCCAGAGTTCAGCGGGAGATTCTGGATTCCTCGCCCTCCAACTCGCCGGTGGTGCAGGCCACCCACTGGTCTCGGAGGATGTTTTCGAGATGATGACACTCGGAGGCGCGCAAGCCGCCGGTCTGGATCATCTGATTGGCAGCCTTGAGCCCGGCAAGAGGGCAGACATTGTTATCCGCCGAAAGCATGCTGCCGAAATGATGCCGTGCATCGATCCTATCCATCAGATGGTCACTGTCGGACACGGACCCAACGCCCAAACGGTGTTAGTCAACGGCCGCATGGTCCTCAAGGATGGCCAAGCGACAAGGGTCGACGAAGCAACGGTTTTCAAACGTGCTCAAGCATCGGTCCGAGCGATCGTGGCGCGGTTGGATCTGGCAATGCCGGGATCGTGGCCAAGCACCATGGTTGGCCGCTAAACCGGCAGAGTCCGAGGTAAGAACGGTCGGTTTGAAAGCGGTGCCGCGGCATGTGGTGCGGATGGTCGTCCCCGAATTTAACTGCAAACTGTGGATTCGCTAGTTCTCGAGGAATCCGCGCAGAACGTTTCCGATCAGCCTGGAGACGTTGTTGTCATAGTTGTTGTGCGGCAGTGAACCGCAGAATGTGATCGAGCCCACCGAAAACACGCGGCCACCGCCGGGTTTTTCCAGATAAACCATGTCGGCACGGATCAAATCCGGGACCGACTCGCCGTTCCACGTGAGCACATGCGAAAGAAGATCTTCCGGCACGACCACGTAACTGCCGGGCAGGTTCTCCGAGGTCGCAAGTACGACGGCGTCTTCCGGTGTCCCGAGACGGTGATCGGCACGATCGAGCTCATAACCTGCCGCACCTAGGCCATTCAGCCCGAAATCGCCGATGATCTCTTCGTCGATTCCTTCGAAGATCCAGCCCACCCGCTCATCGTATGAGGCGGGTTTGCGACGGAAGTGACCGGCCTCAAATTTTCCCTGACTGCTGAATCCGATACCTATGACAAGGTTCGGGGGCTTTCCGGTCCGACGCCATAAGCCTCCGTAATTGCCGTCGAAGGCCTGGAAGAACTCTCCCGGTTCGGCGGCCCACGCCCGCATGCCCACTTCGCCGCGGCGGATCTCCAGCACCCCGTCGGTGTCGCGGTGCGTCGCAATGCGCCAGTAAAAGCCATTACCGCCCAGATACATGAGCCGACCACCGTTCTCGGTGTAGGCGCGCACGGCTTCGAAGGTGCGATCGGTATGATATTCCGGGTGTGTGCAGGTCATGACGACCGGGTAGGGCTCGATGGCCTTGAGACCCTCGAGATGAAGGTCATGATCGGTGATCACGTCGAAGTCGTGCCCCATTTCTTCGAGCCAGTCGAAAAGATGGGTGTCGGCCGGAAAATGTCGAAGGCCCGACCCGGGCAGTTCCGGAATCGACAGAAACCCAGATCTCATGGTGATCATCGGACGCAATGACGAGGCGTGACAGATTCCGCTGCCATCGTTATGGAAATTGTATGTAGAAAGCCCGTATTCGGGATGATCGTCCGGCGTCCAGGGCGTGGCGCCCCATTCGGCGGCAAGCTGGCGCGTGGCGTCGGTTGTGTTGCCGCGCGCGTGATTGCCGTAGATCACGTAGGTGAACGTGGGGACAAGAACGCAGATCCTGGATGTTGTCTCGTTTTGTTGCGGGCGGACGAAGAATGGGATCATGTCCTCGTTTTCGCCGGCCTTGAGACGCATTGCGTAGACGCCGCTGCGCAGACCGTCGGGCACCGTGAACGTGAAGTCCGTGTCCCAGCCGCAGTCATGAATGTCATCATCGTGGAAATGGATCGCACCGTATTGGTCCGGGGCGTGACGCCAGTTGGGTTCGTCGCCGGTCCAATTCGGACCCGTCATCGCCCGGGCAGGCATGTTCACGAGGGTGCCATGAAGACGATGGGGTCCGACGTCTATTGCTCTAAGCCCCGGAATGTCTATGGAGAAATCCCAGTCGGCGACACACAGCGCATCGACGGGCAGTTCGAGGTCGCCCGCCCGTCCCGGCGAAATCGCGCGGTCGATAATGCGAGGCCGTTCGATCTTTCCGTTGTAGTGTCCCTCGACAGGATCGCCGCCGCGCGAGCCGATGAACAGATCGCCAGACCCTGTATGGTTCGGCTGTGACACCCCCTCCAGGGTCGTGCAGCAGCGGTCATCGCGGATGTCGCGGTCGAGCGCCTGGTGACCCACCTTGAGGATGGATCTCTCGGCGTCATAACTTGCCCAAACGCGGTACCATCGCCAGCGTTTCAGCGACATTCCGGTGGACAGTCTGGTTTCGCCGAGGACAACAGTCACACCGGCTTCGCCGTCGAGCGTCAGACGAAACCCGCCGGGCCCTCCCGGTACATGGCGCGTAATAAGTCCCTGGGCGGTATTGGCCGGTGTCGTCGGCCAGATGTTTGCCGTTATTGTGAATGAGTTCAGGGTATCGAGAACTGTCGGCCCGGGAACCCTGATGTAGGATCCAAGATTGCAATCCTGTGGACGTCCGGTGAATGTTCCCGAGAAAACATCAGGGAGTTCCGTCTCCCGAATTCCTGGCCCATCTGGATTCGGATCCCCGCAGCGCACCCGCACTAGGTGAGCCTCGAAAAGGGGTTCTTCCCTGCAATCGATCTTGAACTCAAGCGTCTCGCCTGGACGTGCCGAAAGGCGGTCGACGTAACCTGTGATGGGAAGCATGGGAGCCTCAGCTTTCGTTTAGCGCAGTGTGTTCAGCACATCCTCGGTGATAGAGACGGTCCGATCCACGTCGGCGTCCGTATGCGCAAGCGACAAACTCGACTGTTTCGTCGGAACCGGAAAATGAAACACACCGGCTTCGATCATGGCACGCCGATAGGTGATGTCACGCTCATGGTCGTGATTCAGGGCAATATCTCGCCAATTCCGTGGCGCTTCATCCATGAAGTAAATCGAAAATGCGGATCCTTGCCGTACAATCCTTGTGGCGTAGTTCCTTCGGCTGAAAATCTCGTTGAGTCCTGCTTCCAGTCGTGCGCCAAGCCGTTCCAGTTCGCCATACACTTCCGTCTCACGGTTCTTCAGACGGGTCAGGCAGGCCTTCGCCGCGGCTACGTTCACCGGATGCCCGTTGTAGGTGCCTGCAATGACGACACGCCGTGCCGGGTCCGGGTCGCTGCAACGCTCCATGATCTCGCGTCTGCCGCCAACTACGCCCATGGGGTAGCCGTTGGCAACCGCCTTGCCGAAGGTGCACATGTCCGGGGTGACGCCGCAAATCGACTGATAACCGCCAAGGGCGTGGCGGAAGCCTGTCTTGACTTCATCGAAAATCAGAACCGTTCCGGTCCTGTCGCAGAGCTCCCGCAAACCTTCGAGGTACCCCGGGTCGGGTTTGACGATTCCGATGTTCTGGAGAATTGGTTCCAGGATGATGGCCGCGACATCGCCGTGCCTCAACACGTTTTCGGCTGCTTGCAGATCGTTGTACTCGATGACCCGAACGGTCTGATCGATCACCTTCGGCATGCCGGCGGTCGTCGGGCGCAAATCGTATTCCTCGCCTGGACGGTGATCGGCAACGGCGCTCGCTGGATCCATAAGGTTGTAGGAGACGTAGTCGGCCCAGCCATTGTAGCCCCCCTGCATCACAACCGTCACGTCGCGGCCCGTGTGTGCGCGTGCGAGCCGCAAGGCGTAGGAGACTGCTTCTGAGCCGCTGCTGGTCAACTGCAGTTGTTCCAGCCCCGGAACCGCGTTGCAAAGAATTTCGGCGATCTCGGCTTCCCAGGGAGCTGTACCGGCTCCGATGAGGGATTCGCCGGAGCGGATCGCCTCGATGACCGCACCGTCAATCTCGTCGTCGCCATGGCCGAACAGGTAAGGGGCAAAACCGGCATGATAGTCGATGTACTGTCGTCCTTCGCTGTCCCAGAGGTAGGCGCCTTTGGCGCGAACAAAAGTGCGGGCCGGTGTTATTGCCCGATTCACCGACATGGTCCCGCCAGCAATGTACTTGCGCTGACGCTCGATGTTTTCGTCGATGTTGTTTTTCATTCCGAGTTGCTCCTGAGTTCCAGAGAACTGCCGAATTCGGTCCTGTGTGCGAGGGGGCGCAGTGTCGTTCCTGGAGGTTTTCGCTTGAATCTATTCGACAGGTTTGTAGGCCGTGACCTCAATTTCCACCTTGCCGTCGGCAACCAACGGGGAAACGAGAGTCGAGCGCGCCGGAGGGGCTGTGCCGAAGTGTTTCTGAAAGACCTTGTTGAAGGGGGCGAAATCGCGAGGATCATCGAGCCATACGTTTGCCTTGACGACATCTTCGAGCGTGCACCCGGCTTCTTCCAGGACGATTTTGAGCCGTTCTATCGTGGCTTCAGTCTCGGCCACGATCCCGCCACCTATAATGCCGCCCTCGGCATTGAGGGCCGCCTGACCCGAGACGAAGACAAAGTCTCCGGCCCGCACCGCCAGCGCGATCGGCAATTCGGTCTCCAGCTTGCTGGTGTTGGACATATATCGCTTGATCATCTCCAAAACTCCGAGGCACCGATGCGCCAGTCTGTCGGCGCATCGGTGTTACGTTAAACCACCCCCGCAGATGACGGATTAGTCAGCGTGTTTCATTCGGCGAACATCGCGTCCCATTCTTCGCGCTTGCCGTTCTGCTGGATGGTTTCCTGCCAAACATTGATGAGATGAATGAAGTCGTACTCGCCTTTGCGAACCGCATAGGACATGCCTTGCGGGTTGAGCGGGTTTTCCGGTTCCAGAACGACCATGTTCATGGACGGATTGTTTTTGATGCTGCGGCTTGTGGTCGACTTGTCCGTGAGGAAGGCATCGGCTCGATTGCTGGCGACTTCGATCGTCAGCTGGGACACCTTGTCGGTCACGAGCGGCTTTACGGTGGCGGACTTGAAAAAGCGAAGGGCGAAGGCCTCGTCGCCAGTGCCGGAAATCACGACGACCGTCTTTCCCTTCTGGTCGAGGTCAGCATAACTTTTGATGCCCGAGTCCGCCTTTACGCCAACCGTTTGGGTAATGAACCCGGATGGCTCCGAGAAGAGAACCCGCAGGGCGCGATCGGTAGTACGGAACATCGGCGCCATGACGACGTCACACTTGCCCGACTCCAGATTGGGAATGAGCGTACCCCAGGTCGAGTCGACGTGCTCGATCTTCACCTTGAGTGCTTCGGCCAGGCTCTTGGCGGCAAGGACGTCCGTTCCCTTCCATTCACCGGAAGCCACGTCCTTGACCGCCCACGGCAGGGCCTCGGCGTGACAGACCTTCAGTACACCTGCATCACGGATCTTGGAGACGGCGTCATCGGCGGCATTGGCGGCACTGCCTACCACCATCGCCAGTAGCGCCATTGCTGCAACGTGCAAATGTTTCATTATTCCGTTCCTTTTCTTGGGGTCGCACATCCGACCTCATTCCACGCATTAGAGGATCTTCGACATGAACGAGATGTGCCGTTCATCCTTGGGGTTGTCGAAGAATTCTTTCGGGCCGCCTTCCGCCAGGATTTGACCATCGCCGATAAAGAAAAGCCGGTCCGCGACTTCCCGGGCGAAACCCATCTCGTGTGTGACGACGAGCATGGTCATGCCACCGGCGGCGAGTTGGCGCATGACATCAAGGACCTCATTGACCATTTCCGGATCAAGCGCTGATGTCGGTTCATCGAACAGCATGATCGACGGCTGCATGGCCAATGCCCTTGCGATGGCGACCCGTTGCTGTTGACCGCCGGAAATCTGGCTGGGGTACTTGTCAATTTGATCGGCGATCCCAACACGCTCCAGAAGTGTTTCGGCACGTGCGTTCGCATCGGTGCGGCTCAGCTTGAGAGCGCTCACGGGAGCCAGGGTGAGGTTTTGCCTTACGGTCATTTGTGGAAAAAGGTTGAACGACTGGAACACCATGCCGACCTGTCGACGGACCTGTTGGATCTGTTTTTTGGTTCCAGGCAGTTTTTGACCGAGAATTTCAATTGATCCGGAGCTGATCTGTTCCAGACCGTTCAGGGTCCGGAGAAAAGTGGATTTGCCTCCCCCTGACGGCCCGACAATGCAGACGACCTCTCCGGCCTTGACGGAGGTTGTGATGCCTCGAAGGACCTGAAAGTCTCCAAAGTTCTTGCTGACGTCCGTGCAGGCTATCACGATGTCGTCTTCTGGCGTCTGGGGTCGGTTCGGGGCGTCTGGCATGGTCAACTGGATTTTCGTTGATGTGGCAATCGCTCAACGCGGCGCGCGAGCAGGCTTAACGGGAAAATGATCGCAAAGTACAAGACAGCGGCTGCCGTCAGGAACTCAAGATAGGCGAACGTCCGGTTGCCGAGGACGTTCGCCTGGTAGGTCACTTCCATGACGGCGATCGTCGAGAGCAGGGCGGTTGCTTTCACCAGTTCGGAAAGAAAGGAAATGAAAGCCGGCAACATGGCCCTCATTGCCGGAGGAAAAACGACAGATAACCAGATCGTGCGGACTGGTATGCCAAGGGAAAGCGCCGCATGAATTTGCCCGCGATCGACTGACAGAATGCCGGCTCTTATAATTTCGGCAGTGTATGCGGCGGTGAAGAGCGACAGCGCCACAATACCGCTCGCCTCGCTCGAGAGGCGCAGCGAAAGCAGTAGCGGCAAGCAGGAGTAGACCCAGAATATCAGAACGAATTCCGGGATTGTTCGGAAAAAGTCGATGATGGCTGTCGCGATCACGAATCCTGGACCTTTGCCGGCCAGCTTGGCAAAACACAGGATCACCCCGCCGAGCAGTCCGAACACCGCCGAAACGACCGTAACGCGCGCTGTCACCGCCAGTCCTTCGAACATCACAGGCAGGTATTGCTGGAGCGTGATGAGGTCGAACGTCATGCCGCCTCCGCATCGCTGCGTGCAAACCGTTTTTCGAGCAACAGGGTGACACGGCTCATGGCGAAACCGATGACGAAGTAAACCAGCGCCACAAAAGTGAAGATCTCGATTGGCCGGAAATCCGCGTTGGAAATGCGTGAGGCGACGCTCATCAGTTCACCAATCTGCAGCACCGAGAGAATGGCGGTCGCCTTGAAGAAACTGATCGTCAGATTTACGAGCGGCGGCAGAATTATGCGTATGGCAGGGGGCAAGATCACGCGTGTCCACCGCGTCCAGCCCGGGATGCCGAGCGCGTAGGCCGCATCCCACTGACCGCGATCGATCGCTTGGACGCCAGCCCGGACGAGTTCGGTAAAGTAGGCGCTGGCATGCAACGCAATGGCGATGACGCCGCTTTCGATCGGGCTTGTGTTGTAGCCGGTGATGGCGGGCAGGGCGAAGTGTATCCACATCAGCTGCACCAGAATCGGTGTGTCGCGGAATAGCTCGACATGAGCAGCGACCAGCCAGCGGAGAGGAGCGATCGGGGATTGGGACGCCACGGCGAGGATCATGCCCGAGACCAGTCCGAAGAGCGCGGCAACTGCGGTCAGGCCGAGCGTGACGAGAAGGCCGGTCAGAAGTGGAACGCGATAGGTCCAGACCGAACTGAAATCCAGTCCACCGATTATCTGCCAGTTTGCGTAGGAGGCCGCGAGTAGGAGACCGATGACCATGAGCACCATGAGAGACCAACGGATAATTGGTCCGCCCGTGTCTTCAATCAGCTGCTCGATCGCTGTCATGCAAACTCCCCTTCACGACCCAAATCAAACAATAACTTTAACGTTAAGTCAATCCATGGGAGTTCTCGGTGACCATTAGGTGGCTGTAGCGGGGGCATCTGCACATCCGAACAGGAACAGATTTTTTGTAAAATATTGAAATAATTGAAATTTAACCGATATTTGAAACGTGTTGAAAAGCCCGAGAATCTTTCTCTGCTCCCGCTTGGGCAACCGGTCATGCCGCTTGCCTTGCCAAACTATTTAACGTAACAGTAAAGCGTGTGGCGCGTTTGGTTTTCGAGTGCCGTGACGAAAGGCTTTTCGCCCCAAAGCCTCTGAGGCACGAACAATGGTGGAGGTATCATGCAGCCGGAATTCATAACCGTCGGTCTTGAGAAACGTAACAAGAGCGTTCGGCTCAAATTGAGGTGGGATAATTCCCCTGAGACCTGCAGAACGCTGGTGGACATGCTGCCGCTGCGCGAGCAGATTTGGCATGCAAAATATGCCAACAACGAAGTCTACATGCTGATCGAGAGCCCGCAGGTCTTGCCTCCGCCCGAATGGATTACAGTGTATCCGGCGCCTGGCGACCTGGTGTACTTTCCCTTGCCTTACGGTATGCCTTATCCGAAGAGCGTGCCGGCCGCGGACCGCGAGCGTGGGCTTGTCGACGTGGCATACTTCTACGATCGGGCAGGGAACACGCAGTCCGGTCCGTTCGGCCCGTTGCCTGGAACGATCGTCGCCACCGCGACGGACATCGCGGCAATCGAGGAAATGTCCGTGGCGTGTAACGATGTCTGGTTCAAGGGTGCGTTCGAAGAGAAGCTGGTCATCGAACTGGGCTAGGGGCTCTTGAAAGGAGCGGCGGCGATCGTGAGCAGAACCAAGAGGCGACCTACTCTTAAGGACGTGGCGGACGTCGCGGGCGTCTCGCCTATGACGGTGTCGAATGTCGTGAACGGCAGGCACAAGGGATACAACGACGATACTCGCGACAGAGTCCTGTCGGCGATCCGTGCTACCAATTACCATCCTGACGTCGCCGCACGCTCGCTTCGGACCGATCGCCGAAGGGCGATCGGGATGTTGGTGGTTCAGGAGGCGCAGCTTTTCCTTTCCGATCCCTATATAACCAACCTGCTGGAGGGGCTCTGCACCGGACTGAATCAGCATGGGTATTCGATGGTGCTCCAGGGGATGACGGCCAACCAGTGTGCTCAATCGTCCCTGGTGCAGCAGCGGCTCAGCGACGGGCTTTGCGTCCTGATGTCGGCACCGTTCGATCCGGAAAGCGCGCTCGCAAGAACGCTTTCGTCTCTCGGTCAGCCCGTTGTCCTCTTCCAGCAGGATCTTGCCGAAACGCACAAGGATATCTGTGTCCTTCGCCAGGACGACAAGCAGGGCGCGAAATCACTTTGTGCACATCTGGTGGAGCGCGGAGCCCGCAAGATCGTGATGATCCTGCCTCAACCGGAATGGCCCGCCATGAAGGCACGTTTGGCTGGTGTAGAGGCCTATCTGGCGAACTGTGCCGATGATGTGTCTCTCACCGTTCTCAATTCCATCGACGAAACGCCTGCCGCGACCAAAGGCGTTCTCGCAGGACACATGAGTAGCAATACCGATTTTGACACGGTCGTCGCCGGCAACGACCAGATGGCTGTAAGCATATTGCGCATGTTGGAACAGAGAGGCATGTCGGTCCCGGACGATGTCAGGGTTGCCGGTTTCAACGGTTTCTCGTTTTTGGATTTTCTTGAAACCCGCCTGACCACGGTTCGTTCCCCGGCGTTCAAGCTGGGGAATCTTGGTGCGCAACATATCATTCGCTACATCGAACAGGGTCGGTTCGAGACCAACACTGTCATACTGCCGGTCGAATTCGTGCCGGGCACGACGACCTGAACCTTGCGTGCCATCGGTCTATGTCGGTCCGGATGTTCGCCGGCAAGGCCGTGCGATCAAAGTGGTTGGTCGAGCATCGAGATTCCGGAATCCCGATATGCCGCGCCAAACCGCCGAAAAAGACTTCCGCGCGGGACGCTGGTCGCGTCTACGTACATGAGTTGAAGGCAGTGCCACAGCATTAACTGGGTCGCGGTGATCACCGGCTTGCCGAGGTCGGCTTCAAGATCTGCAATGATTGTGGAGGTCCGGGAACCGCTACAGGCAATGATGACGAGGTCGGCTTCGGGCCGATCGACTTCGCGGCCCTGCATGTACCAGTATCCCGGGTGAGTGTTGCCGATCTTCCACTCGGTATCCAGTTCGGAACTCTGCAGAGCGGCAACCCCGATTCCATGTTCACCAAGATAGTTTCGTAGTCTCTCGGTAACGGCATTCGGGTAAGGCGCGCATACTGAAACCGTTTTTGCGCCGAATAGCCTGAGCGCCTGCATCATTGCCGAACTGATCGTCGTACCCGGGCAGCCTGCCGCTTCAGAGAGTGCTTTTCCCTGGGCAATGTCCCAACCTCGGCCGCGCACGAAACTGCATGAATTGCAGGCAAAGCCCACTGCCCCGGGGCGGGTAATCCGCAGTGCGTCGGCAGCGGTCCGCAATATGTCGAGGTCGGCGTAGGTGTCGACCATCTCGGGGCTTATTGCTGCGTCGCGTTTGGGAGTCGTGAAACGGGTAATCAGCACGCTGACGCCGTCCGGAACGAACCGCCAGTACTCGTCGTCTATGATCGCATCATCGGGACTGACAATGCCGACACGTCCCCGCCACCCGTTCATCTGATCCTCACTCGATAGCTCTCAGGTATGCTTGATAAGGGGGTGTGCACGACGCTCTGTCAATAAAATTGCACCATCGTCCCAAAAAAAATGGGACATCGTCCAATTTTTGATATAGATGGTTTGATGTTGCGGATCGGTGGAAGGGTCATGTCGATCTGCGGAGACCTAAGGAGGGAGAATGTCATGACATTTAATCTGTTTCGACTGATCGGCGCTGTGGCGATAGCAGCTATGACTGTCATCGGTTTCGAGAGCGGAGCGGCGGCTGAGTCGACGCTGGAGCGCGTGAAGCGCGAAGGTTACATCCGCATCGGGTTTGCCAATGAGCCGCCTTTTGGTTTTGCAACCTCAGCCGGCGTCATCTCTGGCGAAGCACCGGAAATCGCGCGTGCCGTGCTGAAAAAAATGGGGTTGGGTGACGTGAAGGTGGACGGCGTTGTTACCGAGTTCGGTTCCCTGATTCCGGGACTTCTCGCGAGCCGATTCGATATCATCGCTGCCGGGATGTTCGTTCGCCCGGCAAGGTGTGAGCAGGTCGCCTTCTCCGAACCGACCGTGGGGCTCGGGCTGGCAATCATGGTTGCCGAGGGCAATCCGAAGAAGCTGCACAGTCTTGAAGATATTGCAGCGAATCCAGATGCCAAACTTGTGGTCATCAGCGGTGGTGCCGAGCTCGATTATGCTCGTGCCGTCGGCGTTCCAGCCGAACGGCTGCAAATTCTCCTGGACAATCCTTCCGGCATGGCGGCCGTGGTGAACGGTCAGGCAGATGCCTTTGCTCTGTCGAGTATCGTAATCCAGAATCTAATCGACACGGCGAAGAATCCCGCAATCGAACGCGCAGATCCGTTCACCGATCCCGTGATCAACGGTGCGAGTGTTCGTGGATATGGCGCATTCGGCTTCCGCAAGGCTGATGCGGACCTCGTTGCGGGCTTCAACGGTGTGCTCAAGGACTTCATCGGATCCGAGGAGCATCGCGCCATCGTTGGACCGTATGGGTTCACCAAGGCAGAACTGCCTGGCGACGTTACGACAGCACAACTCTGCGCTCCCGCAAACTAGGCCGAGGCCAGTC
Source organism: Hyphomicrobiales bacterium (assembly GCA_965227875.1). Lineage (GTDB taxonomy): Bacteria > Pseudomonadota > Alphaproteobacteria > Rhizobiales > JAJFHC01. The sequence continues at coordinate 151,261 of OZ245783.1, read as the reverse complement.
ATTGCCGCCGGTGTCCGCCGTAGTGCAGGCACCGGCTTTCGACTTTTGGGAGGATCAATCTGTCCGATGCTGAGTTTGGAATTCCTGCCGACTCTACTATCGGCGACACTTGTTACCATCGAGCTGCTGGCCTATGCGGCGCCGCTTGCGATCCTTGTCGCATTTCTGCTGGGGCTGATGCGGCTTTCGCCGATTGCGCCGTTAAGAATCTGCGCACGGGCAGTCGTTGAATTTTTGCGTGGTGTCTCGGCCCTGATTCTCCTCTTCTGGCTGTTCTTCGCGTTGCCGCTACTCGGCGTGAGCCTGCCGGCGAAAGCATGTGCCGTCGTTGCATTGGGCTTGAGTGCGGGATCATACGGTGCCGAAATCGTGCGTGGCGCGATTCTCGCCGTCCCCCAGGTGCAGCGCGAGGCGGCGGTAGCGCTCAACTTCACGCCCGTCCAACAGATGTTAAGGATTGTCATTCCTCAGGCGGTCGTGAGCATGTTGCCGCCTTTCGGCAACTTGCTGATCGAATTGCTGAAGTCGACGTCTCTTGTTGCAATGGTAACCGTTGCCGACCTTACATTCCGTGCCGTGCAACTGAATGCAACGTACCTGCGCACGGTCGAGGTCTTCACGCTGGTCCTCGCGATTTACTTCGCGCTGGCGCTTTGCATAACGGGTCTCGTCAGGATTCTGGAGTGGCGATTGACGCGTTTCCGGGTGCAGGCGCGATGACCTGGGATTGGTCTTATGCCCTGTCGATTCTTCCGCAACTCGCGCAAGCGGCGATCGTCACCATCGAAGCCGCCTTGGGCGGGTTCGCGTTGGCCCTTTTTGTCGGGCTTCTGCTGGCAATCGCGCGGCGTTCGCGCAGCCGCCTGGTGTCGTATCCCGCAGGCCTGTTCGTGGAATTCGTTCGCTCGACACCCCTGCTCATCCAATTGTTCTTCATATACTTCGGGCTGCCCCAGTTCGGCATCTATCCCACCCCTTTCATAACCGGTGTGGTTGCCTTCGGGTTGCATTTCTCGACGTATGTCTCGGAAGTATACCGTTCCGGCCTGGACGGTGTGCCAAAGGGGCAATGGGAGGCCGCTACGGCGTTGAACTTCAGCGCCCGCGACCGGCTTCTGCGGATTGTCATCCCGCAGGCGATTCCGCCCATCGTTCCCGCGCTCGGCAATTACATGGTGCTCATGATCAAGGATACTCCCGTGCTTGCGGCAATTTCCGTCCTCGAACTCTTGCAGACCGCGCGTCAGCTCGCATCACAGAGTTTTCGATACCTCGAACCGCTCACAATGGTCGGCGTTTTCTTCCTGATCCTCAGCATCGCCGCGGGCCTGGGCATCCAATGGCTCGAGATACGGCTGAACAGGAGGCCGGCCCGATGATCACGGATCCGATCGTACGTTTCATCGACGTCAACAAGAGCTTTGGTTCTACCCGGGTTCTGTCCGGCCTCAACATGGATGTGGCGCGTGGAGAAACAGTCGCGATCATCGGGCCGTCGGGCTCGGGAAAGTCCACGCTCCTGCGTGTCCTGATGACGCTCGAAGGAATAGATTCCGGCGGGGTTGAAGTGGAAGGGGAATCGGTCTGGACAACCATGCGGGATGGAGTCGAGCGTCCCGCGGACGAACGCCATCTGCGTTACATACGAACGCGTCTGGGAATGGTTTTCCAACAGTTCAATCTGTTCCCGCACATGAATGTTCTGCGGAATGTGACCGAAGGACCCCGAAGAGTGCTCGGTCTGTCACGCGAAGACGCGGAAACGCGCGCGCGCGACCTGCTTGGCCAGGTCGGACTGGAAGACAAGACGGCAGCCTATCCCGCCCAGCTGTCCGGGGGGCAGCAACAGCGCGTCGCGATCGCCCGTGCCCTGGCCATGCGTCCGGCGATCATGCTTTTCGATGAGGTGACGTCCGCTCTGGATCCCGAACTTGTCGGCGAAGTTCTTGCCGTCATGCGCGGCTTGGCTGCAAACAGTGATCTGACGATGCTGATCGTCACCCATCAAATGGACTTCGCGCGCGAAGTCGCAGACCGCGTGTGTTTCTTCGATGGAGGCCGCATCCTCGAAGAAGGGGCGCCGGAAGCAATATTTTCTGCGCCTCGCGAAGTACGGACCCAGGCCTTTTTGTCAGCCGTGCTCCAGGGTCAACGTGGTTCGAGCGGTTTGTAGGCTGTGAGTTCGATCTCGACTTTGGCGTCAACAACGAGCTGTGAAACCAAGGTTGATCGGGAAGGGGGGTGATCGCCGAAAAACTCGGCGAAGACGGCGTTGAACACGCCGAAATCGCGCGCATCGGAGAGCCACGCGGTGGCCTTGACCACATCGGACAGCGAACAACCTGCTGCTGCCAATCCCGCGGTCAGTCTCTCGATTGTCAGGCGTGTCTGGGGGCCTATGCCGCCCGCGACCACAGAGCCGTCGTCCGCCAGTGCGGCCTGTCCCGACACGAATACGAAATCCCCCGCGCGAACCGCAGGAGCCATCGGGAGTTTCAGCGGGTTGCCGTTTTCGACACCCAGTCGCTCAATCGACATTCGATACCTCATCTGTTTTTTCCGTACCGGAGAACGATACCGGACAAGGGTTCGATAGCCCGGTCCGGGGCTAAAGAGAAGGAAAATGTTGCCGCTGTCCCAAAAAAACTTGGACACCGTCCCATTTTTCCTTTAATCAATGAACTATAAGGTATCCCTGTCGCCGAAATCGTAAGGGTGGACAGATTCGGCAAACACGGTTGGGAGATTAGGAATGGACGAAAAAGACACGAAAGATGAAATCGATGCCGTACCGGTCCAGGCAATTCTGAACGCTTCCGAAGCGCTCGCTTACATTGCCAGAACCGGCCAGGGCGTCGGTGTGCGGGAACTCGCCCGTGAGCTTCGGTTGGCGCGGGGCACCGCAGCCCGAATCCTGCAGAGTTTGTATGTGTGTGGTCTCTTGCGCCGCGAAGACGAAACCAGCCGGTTTCATCTGGGTTCGAAGTTTCTTGAACTTGCGGCGGAACATCGTCGCTGCCTTTCAATCAACAAGACGGCACGGCCCTACATCACGGCGTTGTCGCAGACGCTGCGGGAAACCGCTTTTCTGGGGGTGCTTGATGGACCGAACGTGGTGATCGTCGATCGTGTCGATGGCCCGCAAGCCTTGAGAATGACGGGACAACTTGGCTGTCGGGAGTCGGCGTTTCACACCGCGTTGGGAAAGATCATGCTGTCGGCTCTGCCGCGAAGTCAGCGCGAGGCACTTATCGATTCGTGCCCTTCCACCAGTCCCAGCGGCAAACCCTCCTTCTCCCGCACGACCCTCATGGACGAGATCGAAACGGCCGGCAAGCGGGGATGGTCCCTCGACGACGGCGATCAGACCGAAGGAGTTCGATGCGTGGCCGCCGCAGTGATCGATCAGGAACGGCAAGTCGTGGCGGCGGTCTCGATTTCGGGACCGGCATTCCGTCTCCCCGATAGCCTAGTCGAGGAAGCCGCACGTCATGTGACGGCCGCTGCGGCATCGATTTCTCGTGACCTGGGATACGTTCCGGTGGCCATGGGTCTCACGGGCCAGGGTAGTTGATCGCGATGCGTGATCCGCGCGTAGCTCTGCTCGGCTTTTATCACGAGACGAATACGTTCTCCCGTGCGCGGACAGGTCTGGATCTCTTTCATGCCTATCAGTACGCAGAAGGCGAAGATCTGGTCGAGCGGTACCGCGGTACCGGCACTGAACCTGGTGGCGTCATTGACGGCGCAGAAGAGCAGGGGTTCGAACTCGTACCCATTCTTTTTGCCGCAGCCGTGCCGTCCGGTCCCATAACGACGGGGTGTTTCGAAGAAATCATCGCGCGTTGCGAGGCCGGATTGGCGGCAGCCGGACCCCTTGACGGGGTGGTGGTGGTTCTCCACGGCGCGGCGGCAAGCGAGAGCGAGCCGGATGCCGATGGCACGTTGTTGCAGGCGGTAAGACGGGCGGCGGGGCCGGCAATGCCCATCGTCGCAACTCTCGATTTCCATGCCAACGTTTCCGAGAAACTGGTCCAGGCGGCAAACGCCATCACGGGCTATCGAACCTATCCTCATGTGGACATGGCGGACCGCGGCCGCGAGGCGATACGACTTCTCGGTCGGCTGCTCGGGGGTGAGGAGTTGCACGGTGTACATGTGAAGCTTCCTCTTCTGACGGTTCCTCAATGCCAGGCGACGGACGACGAGCCGATGCGATCGCTCATGGGGGTTTGCGAAAGGGTGTCGGCAGGTGCCGGAATCGTCAGCGCGAGTGTCCTGATGGGGTTTGCCTATGCGGATTGTAAGGATCTTGGCGCCAGCGTGTTGGTCTATGCCGACTCTGCCGCCGCAGCCCAAACAGGTGCTTCCGAAATCGCAGGGGCGATCTGGAGCCGGCGCGAAGAGTTCGTGCCGGAGCTGATGCCGGTTGCCGACATTTCCCGACTCGCGGGCGAAGGGGCCGATGTGCCTGTCGTCCTGCTCGATCCGGCGGACAACGTCGGTGGCGGCTCGGCTGGTGACGGAACGGACATCTTGGCCGAGTTGATCGCCACGGACATCAAGGACGCGGTGATCGTCATCTGCGATCCCGACGCTGTACAGGTCGCTGCGAAAGCCGGCGTGGGCGGCGAATTCGACGGGGACGTCGGTGCCCGCACGGATGATCTGCATGGTGTGCCTGTGCGTGTCACCGGGAAAATTACATACTTGCGGGACACGAACTTCACCCACTCAGGCAGTTACATGACCGGGTTCGTCACCCGGATGGGGCTGACAGCGATTGTCGACACGGGCGCCACGCGGGTGGTGCTTACGTCATTGCGAACGATGCCGTTCGACATCGAGCAACTCCGGTCAGTCGGGATCGAGCCGAAAGAGCAGCGTGTCATCGTCGCAAAGTCCGCGATCGCCTGGCGTGCCGCCTACGGTGACGTGGCCCGTTCGGTCTTCACCATCGATACGCCGGGAATCTGCACGTCCAATGTCGAACGTCTGGACTACCGGTTGATGCCCAGACCGATGTTTCCGCTGGATGCAGAGGCGACCTTCGAAAGATGACAGAAATGATTGACGTAACACGGGAAATTACCTTCGACGAAGCGGAGTACGGTGCGCGCCGGGACCGGGTGCGCGCGATGATGGAAGAGCGCGGCATCGACACTCTGGTGCTGCATTCGCCTTCCAACATTTACTATCTCAGCGGTCACTACACCCTGAACCTGTGGGATTATCAGTGTCTCATCCTTCCCAAGTCGGGCCAGCCGATCATGCTGATCTGGCATTTCGAGGAAGGCAGGTTCGCGGCGACGGCGGTCGACACTTCTCTCGAGATGTTCGGCGGCGGTGCTGACCCGATCGCCGAAACCCGCAGTGCATTGGAACGATACGGTTTACTCAACGGCCTTATCGGTCTTGAAAAGGACTGTACGTATCTCACCGCCAATCAGTACGAAAAGCTCCGTGACGCATTTGCTCCGGCGTCGGCGGTAAATGGTTCGGGTCTCGTGGAGCATTCCCGGATCATCAAGTCGCCAGCCGAACTGGACTACATCCGTGAGTCGGGGCGGGCGACAGACGCCGCTATGGTCGCCGGCTTCAATGCAATTCACGAAGGTGCCGTCGATCACGACGTTGCTGCAGCCATCGTCGCGGAACTGGTCCGCAAGGGTACGCAGAACTTCGCGATTTATCCCATGGTGGCCGCCGGCGCTCGATCCGGTGTTCCGCACAACAGTCATGACGGCGTGACGATCGAAACCGGCAAACCGGTCTTCCTCGAGTTTTCCCCGTCGATCAGATGGTATCAAGCGCCGTTGATGCGCGCCGCGATCGTTGGCGAGGCCGGCGATCTAGTGCGACGCGTCGCGGACACCGGAGCCGAGGCGCTGGATGCGATGTGCGACGCGATCAAACCGGGGGTCGCCGCGTCTTCGGTCGCGGAGGCGGGTCGTGCGGTGGTCGATCGAATCAAGGACGAAATACATTTCCACTATGTCTTCGCCTATTCGGTCGGGATCGCCTTTCCCCCGACTTGGCTCGAGAGCGCGGAATTCGGCATTCTGCTCGACAACCACAAGCCGCTCCAACCGGGAATGGTCTTCCATTTCCCCATGACTCTGAGGGTAAAGGGGGAGTTCGGCGTGGGCCAGAGCCAGACCGTCATCGTCACCGAAACCGGGGCAGAAGTACTAAGTACTTTGCCGCTCGGTTTGCGTCTCTGCAGCAGTTGAAGGATCCTCCATGAATTACGATCAGTCCCGTTCTCTCCACCAGGAAGCGTCGCAATATCTCGCGGGTGGAGTCAGCAGCAATTTCCGCTACACCGGATATGGCGAGAGCCCCGTACCCATTTTCTATGAACGGGGAGAAGGCGCGCGCCTCTACGATGTCGACGGAAATGTCGTCATAGACTATGCCGCCGCGAACGGGCCCAACATCCTCGGACATGCTCCGCCCAAAGTGCTGGAAGCGGTGATCGACTCCCTGCCGATGGGCCAGTTGTTTGCGGGCCAGCATCGGCTCGAAATTGAGCTCGCCCGGCGCATCTGCGAACTGGTGCCATGTGCCGATCTGGTGCGGTTCGCGTCATCCGGCTCCGAAGCCGACCAGGCCGCGATTAGGCTTGCAAGAGCGCACACCGGTCGTACGAAAATCGTCAAGTTCGAAGGACACTATCACGGCTGGTTCGATAACGTGTTCGTCTCGGTCAACCCGCCGATCGACCAGGCTGGCCCTGCCGACTCTCCCGTTTCCTTTGCGCACAGTCCGGGGCAGATCGACGGCGCATTCAGCGAAACGATCGTGATGCCCTGGAATGACCTCGACGCGCTGCGCGCCCTCTTCGAGAGCCGTGGTGACGAAATCGCCGGCGTACTCATGGAGCCGATCCTCTGCAACACCGGGGCGATCATGCCGGTGGCAGGCTATCTCGAAGGCGTACGGGAACTCACGCGTGAACATGGTTCCGTACTTATTTTCGACGAGGTGATCACCGGGTTCCGCGTCGCGGTGGGAGGCGCACAGGCCTATCTTGGAGTGACCCCTGACCTCGCGGTCTTCGCCAAGGCCGTGGCAGGCGGTTTTCCGCTTGCGGTGATCGCTGGGCGACGCGACATCATGGAACTTGTAGCCACAAGGAACGTAATGCACGGCGGCACCTACAATGCCTGTGTTCCCATCATCGCCGCGGGCCTCGCGACCCTGAACGAGTTGTCGCGCGAAAACGGCGCCCTGCTGTCCTCCATCCATTCGCGCGGACAGACCTTGATGCGAGAGTTACAGAAACTTGCGGACAAACATGGGCAAAACATGCGGGTACGCGGGTTTGGGTCCGTGTTTCACCCGGCCTTCACAGAAGGCGACGATTTCAAGGACTATCGGGGTTTCCTTGCGACGGACGCCGAGAAGAGGCAGCTCTTCAACAAGATCCTTCACGAAGAAGGTGTCCGGGTCACGGCACGCGGAACATGGTTCATGTCGGCGGCTCACACAGACGCAGATGTGGAGGAGACACTTGGGGCTGCAGATCGGGCCTTCAAGAAGCTTGGCGAGGCAGGTTGATGTCGTCCACACGGATCGGCCTGATCATACCGAGCGGTGGACCCGAAGCAGACTACTACGCTTTCGAGGAAGCTGCGGCGGGTGCGCTGAAGTTCTACTTTACGATCTCGCGGGTAGGCGGCGAACCGGGAAGGGACCATGAGACCGAAGCGTTGAAGGAAACAGGTCAGGTAGAGTGGCTGGTCGAGGCCGCGGAACGGATCCGGCCAATGCGACTGGATGCGGTTCACTGGGCTTGCACGTCGGGCAGCTTCGTCATGGGACGTTCATTTGCTGAGAAGCAGTCGGAAGAGCTTTCCGCGGCCCTGGACATTCCGGCAAGCAGCACGTCATTGGCGTTTGCGGCAGCGAGCGCGGAACTCGGTCTGGAACGGGTAGCCGTTCTCGCAACATATCCAGAACCGATTGCGGACTTGTTTGTCAGGTTTCTCGATGAGTATGGCATTACGGTCGAAAACCTGCGGTGGCTTGATGCGCCCAGTGGATGGGACGCTACGCGATTTGACGAAGGGTTCATTACGGAAAACGCACTCAAGCTCTTGGACCGTGAAGTCGACGCGATTCTTGTCCCGGATACGGCCTTGCCCAGCCTTCACTATCTTGAACGCCTGGAGCGTTCTGTGGAAGTGCCGGTACTGACCGCTAACGCAGTAACGCTGTGGGACGCACAGAGGATTTCCGGGAAGGTGGTTGCCCTTCCCGGATATGGGCAGCTGCTGGGTTCCGCTTGCTAGATTTCGTTTCCGAAAGCGCCCTAGCAGAATTCCGCAGCACAGGCATAGGGTCCGAGCGCTTCGATGGGTTCGTCGAAGCACTGGGGGAAGAGGGTGCAGAAGGGGAGGTGCTTCGTTGATGAGAGCACCGACGACGAAACCAAAATGCCTTAATGCGACTGTCTGGTCCACCTCTGTACAAGTTCCCAGCGTAAAGATTGGGATGTTCACTATTTTGAAGCAACCCTCGATGCTACTAGGTTGTCAATATCAGTTAAATTAAGTGAAATATTGGTTGTCATTGGGCATACGGGCATGGAAGGTACGACTGTACCGATATGCGAGGTTTAGTTCAGTTGATCCAGCCATTTCAGATTAATCCGATTCTAAACACCCCCTATAGCGAGCCTTCTGAGCATTGGATTCTCGATTCAAAGGGCCAGCCGACGGGAAAAAAGAAACAGGGGAGACGAGATCCCGGGTATGTCGTGCCGGTTGCCGCGCCAAGACGTTCGAGCGGGCAAACCGAGCTTGAATTGGGTTCGGAAGACATCGGGACGCAAAATACTTTGGTAAAGCTCGTCCGACCAGAAGTTGACAAGTGGAGAACACTGCCACCTTCGAAATGGAACGTTACACCTGAAACGGAACGTCTTCTCAGATGGTGGCGTGACGCCACTTTGCGTGAGTTTCCCTTCTTTTTTTGTCAGCTTGAAGCGGTGGAGACCATTGTCTGGCTGACTGAAGTCGCACCTAAATCTTATCGCGATGCGCTGCTCGATGCCAACGAGGCGGCCAATCCGGGACTTTTTCGCGTAGCCGCAAAAATGGCAACCGGCTCCGGCAAGACCACAGTCATGGCACTGCTAATCGCCTGGCAGGCGATCAATGCGGCACGTCGTCCAACTAGTAGTCGGTTCACAAACGGGTTTTTGATTGTCGCTCCCGGCATTACTATCCGGGATCGCTTGCGTGTTCTTCAACCTGAAGAAAGGGAAAACTACTTCGAGGACCCGAAACGCAGGATCGTGCCACCCGAGATGTTGGGAGAGCTTAGGAAGGCTCGGGTGATAGTCACAAATTACCACGCTTTCCAGTTGCGAGAGACAATTTCGGTCAAGCCGGAAGCTCGAAAGATCCTGGCTGAAAGAGGTGCTGAACCAAAAAGGTTCTTGGAAACTGAAGGCCAGATGATCCAGCGCGTCGCATCAAAGTTGATGGGGCTGAAACGCGTGATCGTCCTCAATGACGAAGCTCATCACTGCTATAGGGAGAAACCGGGAGAGAGCGACGAGAGCGATCTGGATTCTGAAGAAAAGGATGAGGCAAAGAAGAATAACGAAGCGGCTCGCGTGTGGATATCTGGTATTGAAGCAGTCTCGAGAAGGCTGGGCGTACAGGCTGTTTATGATCTATCCGCCACACCGTTCTTCCTTCGGGGGTCTGGCTATCCTGAGGGAACGCTATTTCCTTGGGTGGTTTCGGACTTTTCCTTGATGGACGCAATTGAGTGCGGGATTGTCAAAACGCCACGCTTGCCGGTTCTGGATGATGCCGTTTCGGCAGATATGCCGAAGTATCGAGCGCTCTACGCGAATCTGCCAATAAACTCCCTCCCCAAAAAGGGAAGGAAGAAAGGTGCTGGCACACTTGATCCTGAGGAGTTGCCCGAACTCTTACGCGGGGCGGTGGAAGCTTTGTATCGCCATTATGAGACCACCTTTCAAGAGTGGCTCACTGCGAATATTGGGCGCCCACCTGTATTCATCGTGGTTGCCAATAATACGGCCACGTCAAAGCTGATATATGATTTCATCGCTGGCTATGAGCGCTCGGAAGAAGTGGGCGAGGAACGAAGAACGAGGCTCGTTGAGGGCAAGCTGAAGCTCTTCTCCAATGTCACTGAGAATGCTCGATGGCGTGACAAGCCCCGAACAGTTCTTATCGATAGCGAGGCGCTCGAGTCCGGAGATTCTCTTCCGGACGATTTCCGCAAGGCAGCCGCCCAAGAAATCGACGAATTCCGGAATGAAGTCGCTCGCCGAGATGGTGCTGCGGCCGCAGAAAAACTGACGGATGCACAGATCCTTCGTGAGGTCATGAACACGGTTGGGCAGTCTGGAAAACTCGGTGGCGAAGTTCGTTGCGTTGTATCTGTCTCGATGCTGACCGAAGGCTGGGACGCCAACACGGTGAGCCACATTCTCGGTGTCCGTGCCTTCGGCACACAGCTCCTTTGCGAACAGGTTGTTGGTCGCGGATTGCGTCGGGTCAGCTACACACCAGGAAAGGACGGGAAGCTACTTCCTGAATACGCCGACGTCCTCGGTGTTCCCTTCGACTTCACCCAAAGCCCGTCACCGGCCAAGATCACGCCCCCGCCGCGAATGACACGGGTCCGTGCCTTGCCGGATCGCGCTGCCTGCGAAATTCGTTTTCCTAACATCTCCGGTTACAGGGTGGCGTATCCGCCCGGGCCATTGGTTGCCAATTTCACGGATGACTCGAAGCTTACGGTCACACCCGATGATATCCCAACCTCGACCGACGTTGAACCGATCGTCGGTGAAGGCATCGAGCTGAATCTCGGTAACTACGAAAGTCAGCGTATGAAGTCCGTCTATTACGCGGTAGCCGGCTTTACGTTGCGCCGATACATACGTGAGGACTCTAAGCCCAAGAACTTCACTCCGGGCGAAGAGCAACCGCAGTCTCCAACACCTGAAATTCCTCTTCATCGCTTCGGGGAGTTGCTCAGGATTACTGAGCGTTGGTTCGACGATTGCCTGACGTGCCACGGGCAAAACCGCGAGGCATTGAAGCGAGTTTTCTTGTGGCGACCGATGGCGCAGAAGGCCGCGGAACGGATCGCGCGCGCATGCGCGCCGTCTTCGTCAAGCGAGTTCGTGCGCGCTATCCCGAACCCTTATAACGAAGAAGGCTCGACCAGCTTTGTCGACTTCGCGACTTCGAAAACAGACCTCTTCTCGACGGCCCCTTCGCTGTGTCACGTAGACTATGTTGTCGCGGATCAGGATTGGGAAAAGGCATTTGCGACCGCAATTGAGCGCGAGCTGACCGACATCTGTCTGGCCTACGTGAAGAACCACAACCTTGGCTTCGAGGTGCCCTACGAATACCGGGGTGCGACGCATCGGTACCGGCCCGACTACATCCTGAAGCTGGATGACGGCAGGGGACCGGACCACCCGCTAAACCTGGTGGTCGAGGTCAAGGGGCGGCGCAGCGAACAGGACGCATCGAAAGCAGACACGATGCATACCCGCTGGGTGCCGGGTGTGAATGCGCTCGGTCATTTCGGTCGTTGGGCGTTCGTCGAGCTTGATAATCCTTACGTCTTTGCCACTAGCGTAAGGGACTTGGTTTCTTCTACACGAATGAAGGAGATCGCTTAGTGCTGCGCGAAGATGCAAAAAAGGTTTCGGCGAAACGCAAAGCGGTGCAGGCGGTTGTCTCGGAGTTCCAAGACAGGATCCGATCTGGTGAGCTGCGTGAGGAGGAGGATATCACATCCCGTCTGCTGGAGCGGATATCCTCGACGCTCACGTTCTCGGACGGCGAGCTGAAGGTCATCACGAAAGCGATTACTGTTGGCAAGCGGACGGAAGAGCCGGAGATTGGTGCTGACATTGCCGTTGTGTCTATCTACCAGTCTCCGAAAGTACTGATTTCAAAAGGGTTCCTGGCACAAGCGAAGAACCTCAAGCTTCAAGAAAAGCTCTACCAACCCGGATGGGGGCGCCTGCAGAACCAATGCGACAGGATGCTGGCGAGAACGAACGAAAGCTATGTCTGGTTGTATTCCGGGACATCGCTGCGGGTCCACAAGGCGCATGCTGTGAACAGCTTGGAGTCGCGGACTGTCGACGACCTGTCTTACATGTACCTGAAAACATTCCTGATCGACTATCTGATCTGCCACCATGGGGATCCAAATATCTCGTTCCGCGATTTCCCGCGCCTTCAGTCGATCATTGACGAACAAGGCGTTGCTTTTGCACTGCTGGTCTCGGCGTCGTCCGGGCCGGATTCTGATCCCAACAAGATTTCGCCGCTGGAACCCGATGGCGGTCCCACGACGCTGTCAGAGATCGTCGAGGAGCTCGGTGGCAAGCCAATTGAGAAAGTGGATCTGCAGCGTGATCGCGGTTTCGAGACCGATGTCAAAGGTGTGCACTACGAAGAGCTCACATTGCCAAGCGTGTCCAAAACAGAACCCACAAGAATTCGCGTCAGGAGAGACTGAGTTAAATGGTCAAAAAGCGCTCCACATCTCAAGACGTCGAAAACTACAAGCACGACTCCGCCAAGCGCACCATGATCCCCACGGCCGAGCAGCAGGGCTTTGTGGAGGAGGATGAGGCGCGGCCGATCAAGTTGCGCTATCTGCGCAATGTCGACCTTGACCCGCAGTTGGTCTGGCGCGGCAAGGATGCAGAGGATGCGGCCGATCTCTACGTCGATGCGCCCCCCGTCTACATCCAGGAAAAGATTCACCCCCGCGCAATCATCGAGCGGCTGAAACGCGATACAACCCGACGGCACAAGGCAGAGGCAGACATCCCGGACCTCTTTGCCGATTTCAATGGACAGCCCGAGGATCTGGAGGCACGGACAGAGTTTTACCAGCACGAGCAGAACTGGCAAAACCGGATGATCCTGGGCGACGCGCTAATGGTGATGGCAAGCTTGGCCGAGCGCGAGAACCTGCGCGGCAAGGTGCAATGCATCTACATGGACCCACCTTATGGCATCAAGTTCAAGTCCAATTGGCAACCGTCAACTGGATCACGTGACGTCGGTGATACAGCTGCAAGCGTTAGTCGGGAGCCCGAGGTTGTTCGAGCTTTCCGTGACACGTGGAAAGACGGCATCAATTCCTACCTGAGTTATCTCCGAGATCGGCTATCAGTCGCCAAAGATCTCTTAACCGGGTCTGGCTCAATCTTTATGCAGATTGGTGATGAGAACGTCCATCGAGTCAGAGCATTGATGGACGAAGTTTTTGGCGAGAGAAACTTCGCAGGGCAAATTTCTTATCTTACCACCACTGGGCAATCCGGCGGAGCAATTCCGTCGGTGTCGGATTTCTTGGTCTGGTACTCAAAAGACATTGAGAAGCTGAAGAAACGTCCGGTTCTTGTGCCAAAGGCTCCCATCGACAACCCTAAAGAGCGCTACGTCTGCGTCGAACCAAGGCTCGGCGAACTAATTGACCTTAGCTTTGCTCAAAAAGTGGGCGAGCAGCCATTTCCAGAAGGACGAATTCTGCGATTGCAGGATACGACATCGCAAACTGGTAGCGATACTTCGCGTGACCCCTTCTTCTACGTGGGCAGAAGGCACGTGCCAAGCGGCTCCCGGGGCTGGTCGATTGGGACAGAGAACTGGAGCCGAGCTAAGAAGAGTGGCTATCTCGTTTCGGTGGGAAAGAGCCTTCTTTGGAAACGCTACAGAGACAAAAATCGGCATGTCGGGATAAACACAAGTTGGTTCGATCTGAAACCGTCTGGCTTTGGGCATGAGAAGGCGTATGTGGTAGAGACCAATGCTGAGGTCATCGAGCGCTGCATACAAATGACGACCGACCCCGGCGACCTTGTGTTAGATCCGACCTGCGGTTCTGGCACGACAGCCTACGTCGCGGAGCAATGGGGGCGGCGCTGGATCACCATCGACACCTCGCGTGTTGCCCTGACGCTTGCTCGCTCGCGCATCATGGGCACACGCTATCCTTACTATCTGCTTCGTGACACCGAAGCCGGGTTGGAGAAAGAAGCGGGCCTCACCGGCCTTGCCCCGCAAACCGACCGACTGGCCGAGGTGCGCCGGGAGAAGCACAAGCCCGACATCACGCTGGGGTTCGTCTACCGCCGGGTGCCCCATATCCAGTTGCGCGACATCGCCGGAAATTCACAGATCGACGATCTGTGGGAGGAGTTCCACCCCGCCGTCGAAGCGGCATTGGAGGCGCTTAATGGCAGCCTGACAGAACAGCTCGAGCCGTTCCCGGTCAGCATCGGGGGCCGCAGTGGAGACCTGATTGACTTCACCGCAACGGGCGAGGTTACCATGCCATCGGGCGAGCCCGCCCCCCGGAACGGCTTCATGGAATGGGAAGTCCCCCGCGATCCCGGCACGCCGTGGCCGGAGGATCAGCAGAAGCTCTATGCGCTTGCCAAGACGTGGGACAAGGACGCCACCCCGGCCAAACGGCGCAAGGCCGAAGAGGCTCTCGCCGACCTGAATTCGGCGCGCGGCGAGAGCTGGACCATCGAAACGCTGCCAGAGCATCCCGTCACCCCATGGCCCGTGGCCGCCGAAAACGCGCTCGAAGCCTTTTGGGCCGCTCGCATCGCCCGGCAAAGCGCCATCGACGCGTCCATCGAACGGGAAGGAAACCGCAACGCCGAGTTCCTCTATGACAAGCCCTACGACGACCCCAAGATCACCCGTGTCGCCGGACCCTTCACAGTCGAAAGTCTGTCGCCCTATCGCGTGATCCCGTCCGATGACGATCCGCGCATCCTCGACATGCTGCGCGACGACGAAGGCGAGTTGCCGCCCCGCGTGGTGCACAAGGAACAGACCGACTTCGCGCAGGTGGTCATGGAGCACCTCAAGTCCGCGGGCGTGCAGAACACCAAGAAGGGTGAGCGGCTCGAGTTCGACTCCGTTGAGCCTTGGCCAGGTAAGGGCTATGTCGCTTTCGAAGGCCGCTACGAGGAACGCGGAGCCACCCGACGCGCTGCCATTGCCATCGGTCCGGAATACGACGCGGTAGGTTACGAATTCGTCCGCAATGCCGCCCGCGAGGCGCGCGATGCCTTCGACATCCTGATCATCTGCGGCTTCCAGTTCGCGCCCGAGGTGGATGACACCATGTTGAACTTCGGTCGACTCAAGGTGCTCAAGGCCCGGATGAACCAGGACATCCGGATGGGCGACAAGCTGAAGAACACCGGGGCAGGCAATCTGTTCGTGGTCTTCGGCGAGCCGGATATTGAGGTGCGAGACGCGGGTGATGGCATGATCCAGATTGAGATCAAGGGCGTGGATATATTCGACCCCACAACCGGCGAAGTGAAATCCTCCGACGATCCAGCCGATGATATCGCCTGCTGGTTCATCGACGATGACTATGATCAGGAGAGCTTCTTCGTCCGTCACGCCTATTTCCTCGGCGGAGCCTCCGGCGATCCCTACAAGGCGTTGAAGCGCGCATTGAAGTCCGAGATCGACGAAGAGGCCTGGGCGAGCCTGCACACGACGCTCTCCCACCCGTTCCCGCGCCCTGATAGCGGGCAGATTTGTGTGAAGGTCATCAACCATTTCGGCGACGAGGTGCAGAAGGTGTTTTCGGTGTAACGGATGCCTCGCAGGTCAATCACGAACGAAGAGATTGGCGTGATCAAGGCCATGCTCCGCCGGGGGATGCGGAACCGGGACATTCAGTTCTACTTCAACCGGCAGGACCGCCCGGTGAATTCTGGTCGCATCACCGGAATTCGATCAGGTGACTATGGTCCAGAGGTGCCTGAGGCAACCGACGCGGCGCTTGAAGCGTTCCTCACGACCTTCGCGCCGGCCGAGGTGGGTGTGGTGATCGAAGGCGTGGCGCCGCGCGAACCGACGCTCGCCGATCGCGCGCTTGCCCGGTTCGTGCAGCGTGCTGATGATCACTGGTATCTGATCGATGGAGAGACATCCGAGCAGGAGTGCAAGGCACAATTCGACCCGCGCCGGATGGAGCCGATCATTCGCGCCATCGCGGCGCTGGCGAATAACCGTGGCGGTTTCGTCTTCATCGGAGTCACCGATGCCGAGTGTCGTGTTGCCGGCATGCCGGATACTGCGTTCCAGGACACCGACATTGTGCGGATCACCGACAAGGCCAAGACACTTCTTACACCTACCCCCGTGTTTTCGCGCGATGTGATTGACGTCGGCGGGTTTGATGTTGGTGTGATTCATGTCGAAAAACACCCGATGCCTCCCGTGATCGTTTGCAGGGATGCCAGTAGCCTGGAAGATGGGACGATCCTGTTTCGATATCCCGGTCAGTCCGGAAAGATCAAGTTCGGGGATCTGCTCGAGTTACTCCGAGAGCGTGATCGCGCAGCGCAAAGAGTGCTTCTCGCGAGTGCATCACGCCTCAGCGAAATAGGAGCTGACCGAGCGCTGATCGTCGACACCGACAAAGGTGAGATGGGCACGGGTTCAAAGCGCATTGTCATTGATAGTGCGCTGGCGGATCAGCTCGAATTCATAAGGGAAGGAGAGTTCGACGAACGCGAGGGTGCGCCGGCGTTGCGGCTGGTCGGCGATGTTCAAGCGGTGGACCAAGGCGGCAAATTTGTCGAGAGCGTTGAAGGACGGGCACTCGATGCGGATGCTGTTCTTTTGGCGTATCTCAATCGAGAGCAGGTCCGATCACCCATCGAATATGTCTGTGTGTCCGCCAAGATTCAGCGTCAATGGCTGCCCATGTTCTACTTCGTGCGACTTGCCGGGGATGATCGAGATGCCGCGATTGCGGCACTTGAAGCGACGAGCGCGGTGTATCGGGTCTCGAAGAACAAAGCTCTTCAGAGATTGCGCGGACAGAGGTCGGCATTTGAGCAACCACGCGGCGCTATTCTAGACGTTCTGGCTTTGGTGCAGACGGGTGACGTCGAAGACTTGCGGGATCGCTTTACTGATTTCCAGATAGTGCGTGCAGTTCGTGGTTTGCCAGATGGTTTCAAGCCCCATGTGAATTTTATTGACCTGCTTCGGGAGATATATCTTGAAGCCGATGGGGACCCGAATGTCCGAAGCGGAGTATTCCGGGCGTCTGCCAGGCTGGACGAGTTGGAAAACCAAATTTCTGTAGACGGGGACCGATGACGGTACTTGGTTTGACTCCTTCATTTTTTTGACTGAAACCTATCCAAGCGTTTGCGCATTCGTCTGGCAGGATTGTTCCGATGAGGATCCCTGTATGTCGCCACGTCGTTGCTATGGTACGCATCTTGGCCATGCGGTTCCAGTGTTTGAAGTTGCCGAATACCTGCCAGATCGGCCAATTTCGCGTCGACATGGCCGCGGCGGGCACGTCAACGGGCCTGGCTTGGTACACGGAACTGTCTGCCAACCTATTGTAGTACATGAAAAAAACTCGATCCGTCGGTGCAACAGGGGTCGCGCCAACGCAGCCAGCGGCGGTAGACGCTATAGTGTTGCATAATCAAGATACAAACAACGCTGGTAGCGTGCCCCCGCAACCACCGCGCCTAAACTTCGGAATTCCTGGTGTAACGGTTTCTCGATTGCTCGCTGACAATACCTGCGTACTCCATGGCCGCTTCCACCATCCTGCCCTTGTTGTAGTAGGCCTCGGTCGTCCTCGGATCTACATGCTGGAGCAGAGCCGAGGCCGTTCCCATGTTTTCTCCTGAGTGAATTGCCATGGTGGTCACGGCGCAAGCCCGGAACAAATGCGGGTTCACAGCGTGTCCGAACGCCACCCGGGTGACGTCGCAAATTGTCCTCTCGATTGCGCCCGAAGTCAGTGCGCCTCCTTTGCCAGACGGCCAGAGCGCATTTCCGGGCCAGGCAAATTCGGGGCGATAGATTTCGAGCCAAATACGCAATGGTTCTGAGAGTAGGTCGGGAACGGGGCGCTCGTCCGGTCGGCCGGATTTGGTTTCCTCGGGC
This sequence comes from Hyphomicrobiales bacterium, assembly GCA_965227875.1. Classification (GTDB taxonomy): domain Bacteria; phylum Pseudomonadota; class Alphaproteobacteria; order Rhizobiales; family JAJFHC01. The sequence goes on along the minus strand of OZ245783.1, from coordinate 133,265 downwards.
GGCAGAACGATCCACCAGCGCCCGTCGATTTCAACGAAGGTTTCGCCCGAGGTAAGGCTGGCGAATGGCCTCAACCTGATCGGACAGAGAGCGAGTAGAGCGATCATGAGCCCGTTGCGTGCCATGCGTGTACGACGTAGCGGGGTAGCGGGCAAGGTGGCGGCACTTTCAAACAATCTCAGGCCTTCGTCGACGAGGCGGTCCGTCGTGACAATGCGGTGATGTTTCGGTTTCGGGCGCTTGACGAAGTCAAGTTCCGCCTCGATCTCGCGGAGCCACTTGAAGCACCGGTCAGGATTGAGGATCTCGGCCACGCGGCGCAGCTTGTAGATGCACCCGTACACGGTGACAGAACTCACACGTCCGTGAAGCTCTTCCAGATAGGCCTCGACACCCTGTTCGGTCACGAGGGCGGCCGGGCAGGGGGACTGCATCGGGTCTCCCTGCCGTATGCAGAAGCCGAGATAGCTTCCGTAGCGCCTTGCAAGGTCGTTCTGGGAAACAGCCTTCAGGTGTGATGCCCGTCCGCCGCGACGCAGCCCGCATCCGGACGTGATGGCGGCTTGCCAGGCAAGCCTGTCTACGACCGGCCAGTCGTCGACCCGTAGAGAATGTGGTCTTTCGTCCGCGACCGCAGGCATCAGCGTTTGTTCCGCTTGTTGCGGATCTTTTCGACCATCTCACCGAACATCTCCGTTGCCTGTGCCGTCTCCAGCCCGATGTAGTTGCGGGTGGTGGTTGCAAGCGAGGAATGCCCCAGCACGCGTTTCACGAGTTCATAGTTCCCGGGCTTTGCCTTGAGTATCAGTGCGCCGGCACAGTGGCGAAACTGGTGGGGCGTAAGATGCATGCCCAGTTCCTTCAGGAGCGTTTTCGAGATCTGCGATCCCAGCGTCTGGCTGGCCTTATGGCCACCCCTGTCGGACGGGAACAGCCAGTTGGCATTCTGCCCGCGAAGCAAGGCCGGCCGGAACTCATGGATGTACTCGTCGATCAAGGCGGAGGCGTCCGGCGGCAACGGATATTCGAGGGGCACATTGTTCTTCGTATCGTATTCCTCGAACACGAGCATGTAGGGACTGCCCGGGCCGCCGGGGCGCACCAGGTTCTTGTCGAGTTCGATCGATGCGAGGTTGCAGATGCGAACTGGAGCGTAGGTGAGAATGCGGATGGCGACTGCAATGCCGGCGAGTGCTGCGGCCCGTACGCCCTTGTGCGACTGTTTCGCCCGCGCGGTTTCCATCAGCGTGTCGGGCAGGTGCACGACGCGGGACCAGTTGTCACCGGATTGTGCCCACCTGATCGCCTTCCTGTTCTTCTCGGTCATGCCCACCCGACGGGCGTCGGACACGATCGCGCGCATATCGTCGATCTCCATCAATTCGCCTTCATCGAGACAGTTCAGTTCCTGCGCCATCCAGTGGATACGGCTGATCAGATCGAACGTGTACTCGCTCGGGGCACTGTCCAGGTCGGGCCAGTAGTCCTCGATCACCGTCCTGACCACATCCGGTGCGAGCATGTCGGCCACGGAGCGCAACCGCTCGACGGCAAAGCCGCATGCCACGGCCCGGTTCAGGTAGGCCCGGATCTGGCGGCTCAGAAGAGCGACCGTGGATGCCTTGGACGGCCTCATCCGTCTCCCCGAGGGGGACCGTCGGGGCTTGCGACGGCTTGCGAGGTAGTCCTCGATCTCGGCGCGCAGCTGAGGATCGAACTCCTCCCACTGTGGCCCCTGCGACCGCGGCGGCAGCCCTTCCTCCTCGAGTTTGATGGCAGACCACTGGGGCAGGCACTCAACGGCAAGGTTCCACGCGCGTCCAAGAGCACGCCGTTTGCCCAGGGACACCTTGAACATGGAGGTGGCCTCGCGATGCTCGAAGTAACCGTCGATGATCGGCTGGTTCACGACCTCCGGGGCAATCCCGAAGGTGCTGCAATAACGCGCCAGCGGATAGAGTTCGATATGGTGCTTCTTGGGCAACGCCACGTCCGGGAACAGTTTCCAGTCGCCCTGGAGCGGGGCGCCATGGTGGACGGTCTTGCCGTTCTCACGCAGATAGACCAATGCCGCGCGGACATTGGACTTGTGGTTCGACAGCGTCTTGGGGGTCGTACCCAAAGCTGCGGCATTCAGTTTCGGCATGACCTGGCGCAGGTGAGTCATCCGCGCCGGGATGGTTTCGGGGGGCCTGCCCAGATAGCTGGCCATGCGGCGCAGGGAGGTCGCCCAGTGCGTTTTCTTTGACGGATCAAGTGTGTCGTCGTGCTCGATCCACGCGATTGCATCGGCAAAGCTGGGCTCTCCGATGGCAGATTTCCGGGTGTCAAATTCGAACCTGATTGTCATCTTTGGGTCTCCTGAAGTCTTATCGAATCTGGAAAATCGTGGACATTAGGCGACATCCCGTCAATTTATTCATGTATTGGGATATCGTCAACTCAGTATTGGCTTCATGTATACTTGGTAATAATCCTAATTTTCGTAATATGTACTTATTCACATCACGCGGAGTCGGACAGAAGCAGACGGCGTTCATGTCCGTCACGCACGATCAATCGACCCGGTTGCGGTCGATATAGGCCCTGATTTCGGAGGGCTCGATGCGCTGCTGGTGGCCGACGCGGACAACGGAAAGTTCCTTTGCCTTGATGAGGCGGCGCACGGTCTTGGAACAGGTGCCGAGCAACTCGGCGGTCTGGTCGACGGAGCGCAACGGCTCGAGCAGCGGGGTGTCGGGGTTCGGCGTGGTGGCTTGCTCGACGGTGTGTTCAACCGACGGGGGCGCAGCGGTTTCGCTGTCGTGGCCGGGCGCGTGGCAGCTGGCGCGCCTCTTGAGCGACTCCATGTACGCTTCAAGGTCGGACGTTTCGTAGAGTACCCTCGATCCGATGGAAAAGAACCGAGGCCCGTCACCCGCCGCGCGCATCTTGTCGAGCTTGCTGACAGACATACCGATTGAGGCCGCGGCTTCCTCGCGGGTTTGAACCTTGTTGCCGTATTGGCTGCGATTGCCCATGTGCGCTGTCCTCTTCGGGACAAGCCGATCGTTCGGCCGGTCCTGAGGTGGAACTAGCCGCGTGCGAGATTCCGGGCACGGGGGAACAATCTAATTTTTCGGGGAGGTATTTTTCCCCGCTGCTTTTTGGCTTTTTCGGTAGGTCTTTATTCGTTCGAGCGTCGTTGAAGGCGATCTGGCTCGCATGTCGTTGGGGAGAAACTCCTCGAATTCACTGATCAGGTCGAAAAACGCCCCCCGATATTCGTCCGATTTCCTGTCCTTGTACGCAGTTTTTGGGATGTCGTGTTCATTCGCGACCTTGCTCATCAGCGCAATGTAATCCCGGTATTCCTTTTGCTCCTTGTTGCCGGCATTGAAGGTGATTGCGTCGTGGTTCTCGCGAACGATTTCGACACTCTGGCGAAGTTCGTCGAGGGGCGCGCGGAGACTACGGATCATTGTGAGGGAAGGCTCAGCATTTCCGAACAGCTGCGTCGATGGCATGAAGCCGACAATTTGTTCGAACACGAGCTCAAACCTGTCGTGCATCAAACCTACCTGTTCGACCGATCTGTCCGTAAGTTGCAGCACCGTCACCAGAGCTTCATGCAGCTCTTTCAGAGACTCTTTCTCCGATTTGAGTGTGGGTGAGTCAGCGCGCGCGAAGTATCGCCCTCTGAGCATATTGAGGCTGAAGCGTAGTTTCCGCACCTGGCTTCGCGTGAACAGAATGTCGAGATTGTGTTTCGCGTTCAACTTCCGCGCGATTGCGTGGAATTCATACAATCCGGGAATTCGGCCCTCATCTTTGACCGGCAAGTCCAGGCCGTTTTCGCAAGCGTACGCGTATGCCTTTTGCTGGACCTCTATGTTTTGCCGGTCCAGTTCATCCCACAAATCTTCTGCACTCACACGACGTCCATCGGCGCGTTGACTGCGCAGGTAAAATCGCATTTCGGTTCCGAGCCGCGCCTGGTAGACGTCAAGGTCGTCGCTTATCGGCAATCTCGTTATCATCCAACTGCCTTATTGGCGAGATTGACCACGTTTGATTTGCCGGATCCCTCCTGAAGATGTTCGAGGTGACGCGCCCATAGTTCGAGAGCCGCACGCCTTTCGGTTTCGAACTCGTGGCGCTGGTAGACGGCGACGACGCCTGAGATCGATCCGGACTGGTGGTTGAGGATCTTGTCGGCAACATGCGGCAGGACGCCGAGGCGCGCCATGCCGCTCACCACCGTCCGTCGCAGGTCGTGGAGTACCCAATCACTGAACCCGCACAAGGCATCGATCTTTTTCTTGCCCTGAGTGAAGGCCTGGTAGGGCGTGTCGCGTCTGGTCGCGAACACGAACGATCCAAACCGGGGCAGGGGCTCAATGAGTGCGATGGCCTGAGTACTTAGATGAACCAGATGCGGTTTGCCGTTCTTGGTCCGGACGCCCTCCATGGTCCAGAGGGCTTTTGCGAAGTCAATTTCTTCCCAGCACATGCCGGCGACCTCGGAACGCCTCTGGCCGGTCAGCAGCAGCAACTCCACGATCTGCCCGAACGGAAAGCCGATTACGCGTGCCGCCCTTAGGACCGAAGCGATCTCGCCATCGTCAAGGATGCGGTCTCTTGCCCGCTCCCGACCAGGGGCCTGCAACGCAAGACAGGGTGAGGCGTCAAGGATCGCCTTGCCGACACACCAGTTGAAGAACTTCCGAACGATTGCGAAGACCCTGTTCGCCATGATCGGCGCGCCGCGATCGACCACACCGTCAATCAGGCTCACGACGTCACGTTTGGTGATCGAGTGGATGCTTCGATTGCCCCAAAGCGGAAGGATGTCTCGTTCGATGATGCGTACAGTCTCGTCTGATGATCGGTTTCGCGACACGTGTCCCTTCACGAATAGCGCCATCACGTCAGCAACCGTTTCGACCCTTGCGCGTCTTGCCTCGTCGCGTCGCTTTTTCGCCGGGTCCTGGCCGGCATGACGCTCGCCCAGAACCGTTTGTGCTTCCAACCTCGCTTTGGCGGGCGTGACGTCACCGTATTTGCCGATCGTGAACTTGCGCTGCTTCTGTTCGTCGCGTGTCCGGTACTGGACGAAGAACACCTTGCGGCCCCGCGGGGTGACCTTGAGGCCGAAGCCCGAGAGTTTACGATCCCAGTAGACGACATCCCGCTCCGATACGGGCAGGTTATCAATTGTCGTTTTGGTCAGATCGACGTTCGGCATATTGGTGCTTTCCCAAAATAGGTAGCAAATAGGTAGCACCAAAAATGTCAGTCTGTACGACTTCCGGCAAACGGATTTTCACGAATTTCCACAATATCAGCAGGTTACAGGTCCGTAAAAGATTCTGGACAAGTAGATAGGACAGAGATTTGATAACTCTTAATCAGCGGGTCATAGGTTCGATCCCTATACAGCCCACCAATCTTTTCGATGGTTCACAAAATTTCATTCCAGGTCTGAGTCCGGTTGGCTCGTGGCAAAGGTATCTGGAATCCCATCGGTGTCTTCCCTGTGCGTCGTGATCCATCATCACGACAATCGCGACGGGCGCGCGGGTAATGCACAACGACACAGTTTTCGATCTGACGGCGCGGCAGCCGGCCGCTACCAACAGGCACGTGAACAGACTCCCACCCCTCTCCCGGCGTGCCTTCAGTTCAGCGGGAGCGAGAGGCGTGTCGAGAGGCTGTACCGGTCGGTTTTCGCGCCGATGCCGGAATAGCCGGCGCTGAGCGATGCGTCGATCCCGTTGACAAGCTGCATGTTGAGCCCGATGCCGACGGATCCGTAGAATTCGGGCGTCTTTACCAGCGATCCGCTGGTGGACAGGAAGCTGTCCGGCGTCTTGAAGTTCCAGATGCCCGAAACGCTCAATGTCGGCTCCAGAAGGGCGATGTTTTCCGTCGGCTGCGCATAAAGGAAGCCGAAGCGAGGCCCGAAGGAGAGCGTGCCCTGTTCGACGGTCTTGCCGCTGACCGTTGTGCCGTCGGACCGGGTGTGTTTCTCCCGGTCGGCGATCACGTACGAAACCGAGGTGTTCGGCTCCACGAACAATATGCGGCCCTGTTCCGGCTGGGCGAACGCGAAGCGCTGCGACAGCCCGGCCCCGAAGGTGAAGATGTCGGTTCCGAAATCACCGCTTGTCGCGGTGCCGCCGGAGCCGAGATCGAGATCGGTATCGGTGCGTTCGTAGGCCACGAGCGGCGAGAACAGGATGCCACGGGGCAGGACGATCTCCGCGAACAATGCTCCGCCGAACCCGTCCATCGACGCCGACGCGCTGTTGTCGTTGCGGTCCGAGTCCGCATTGCGGTACCGCAGCTTGCCGCCGACGGTGATGTCATCGCGCACCCGGTAGCTTGCGCCCGCCTTGACCTCGAACTCTTCGCCATCCGCCTTCGCGCCCCGGCGCCGGTCATCGGTCAACGAGATCGACGCACCGATCCAGGCGTTGAACCGGTCGTCGCCGATGAGCCCTGGCAAGCCGCCGCCGTTCGCAGCGAGCCCGCGCTCGCTTGCGGCTCGCCCCGCCAGCGCCCGGCGGACATCGGCGAGGGACGTGCGGAACGACATCCGCCTGTCGCCCTTGCCGGCCGGCGTGACAGTCGCGAACTGGGTCTGCCCGCCCAGGAGAATTGACGTCCGCAATTGGTCCAGCTTGTCGAGTTCCGCTTGCAACCGGTCATGTTCCGCCTGCGTGTCGCTCAGTTGCTGTTCAAGTTTCGCGACTTCAAGCGTCCAGCGACGGATCTGAAACTCGGACCCGTCGGGATTGTTTTTCAGGTCCGACAGGATCTTTTGGGCGTCGCCCAGATCTTCGTAGAGCGAGAGGGCTTCGTTGTTGAGGCGGCTGACGTTGAGCCAGATCGCAAACCGAAGCCGTTCGAACACCTCACGGAAACCGTCAAACCAGTCCTCGTATCCCGCATTCGCAAGCTGCCAGTTGGTCGCGCCGTCGCTCTCGTCCGCCGCCGATCCGCCGGTGCAGACGGGGCTGTTGTCTTCCCTCTGGTCCGGCCCGGCCTCGAACTCCACGATCAGTGACGATCCCACGCAGGAACAGTCTTCCACGTGGGGGGCGCTGGCGATGCCGACCGCCTGCTTGCACTGTTCGATCGTCGGCGCTGCGGAGGCCGCGGTCGCCGCGAACAACGAAGACACGATGACCAGCCCCGTCGCCAAGCCGCGTTTGACGATGCCAACCTGCCCGGACGTCATCCGGTACGAGCGCCGGATCCGGCGCACTTGAATTGAAATCATTTTTTGCCACCCCATCGGCCCCGGTCTTTGCGACCGTGTTGCGCTTTTTCCCGAAATCTTCCGTTTCGTGGATCAGGCCGTTTGACCCCGTCCGGGACGATGCTCGCGTCGTTGACGCGTGTTGCCGCAACGCCCGCGCGCGAGACCAACCGTCCCCTACAGCCCTGAATTAGAAAGGCTTGTTCTGCCGTCGCAACCCCCGAAAATTTGGGGAGCGGGCGTTTGCGGGAAGGAAAGCGGGTCTGTTCAGATCTTGAACAGACCGTATTTCAACGCGCGGGCGACGGCCTGCGCCTGGCTGCGGGCATCGAGCTTTGCCATGCCGTCCCGGAGGTATTGCCTGACGGTGTGCACGCTTATGCCCTCGATGGTGGCGATCTCGTCGGCGGTCTTGCCAAACGCGCACCACCTCAGGCAATCGACCTCACGGGGGGCCAGCTTGGTCTTGCGACCGTCAAAGGGACGCTGGCCGAGCGTGTTGCGGACGATGCCGCGGTCGTTGGCCTCAGGCGCACGCTCCGTGACGAAGGCGTGGAAATAGGTGGCGAGGATGTGCAGTTCGCTCAGGAAGAAGTGCTGGCGCCTGATCTCTTCCTCGTCGAGCCGGGAGATCAGGTGGACGCCGCCAATGTAATCCGGCTTCGATGTCGGGAAGACCCATCCTCGCCCGTACCCCTGCTGCACGATGAATTCCCATCTCGGCGACGCGGATGAAAGCGGTCGAGACCACGCGTCTTCAGCCCGGAAGGGCCTCATCTCGCCTTCCGCCAGCCGCGCGACGACCGGATCGTCGGACCACCAGGGGCTTGCTTCGTCCAACGGGCCGAAGAACGCAGGCATCGATGTGTACATCATCAGTTTCCAGCGGTCGTTGGCGTCGAAATCGGCAGCAACGAATCCCTGGAAACCGTACCTGTCTATTATGGAGACAAAACCCGAAATGACATCATGCGCCGTCTCGCATTCCTCGAACAGTCGGATTGCATCGGATACGCGGTCAGGATCCATGGCGGCACGTCCGGTCTCTGGTTGTTCCCCTCGTTATTGATTACCAGATTTCGAATTCTTGCGAAGTACGGGTTTCGCTTACGTCAAACGGGGATATCTGCAGACGAAGGCCCGTGTGCCGGATCCGGCCCGGCACACGGGCTCATTCGCTCGACAAATGTCCTGGCGGGGCCGAAGCTCTCCTACGCGCCTTCCACCACGGTGAAGCCCTCGAACTCCGGATGCCCGAGGTAGAGGCCCTTGTTGTTGCCGGCGTTCTTGTGGGCCTGGCGGAAGTTTTCGGATTTCGTCCAGTTCACGAAGTCGTCTTCCGATGCCCAGAGGGTGTGCGACGAGTAGAGCGTATGGTCGTCCCTGTCGGGCCCCTTGAGCAGGTGGAATTCGACGAAACCGGGCATGTCGTCGAGTTTCGTCTCGCGGTTTTTCCACACGTCCTCGAAGTCGGTTTCCGCACCCTTGGCGACGCGGAAGCGGTTCATGGCGATGTACATGGTTCAGGTCCTTTCTTCTGGTTTAACGTTCAACGGAGGCGGAAGCTGATCGGGACCGAGAGAGACAGGCTCTTGCGTCCCATGCTTTCCGGGAAACTCGGGAAGGGGGCGGCCCGCTTCAACATCCTGCGGACTTCACTGTCGAGGGCCTGGTTTCCCGAACTCTTGCGGATCCGGGCGCGCGAGACCCGGCCATTGCGGTTCACGACAAAGGCGATGACGACGGTGCCCTGGGCTTTCCGCTTGCGGGCGGCGGACGGGTAGCGCTTCTGCCGCTGGAGCCTGGATACGATCCGGCCGAGATAGTTCTGCATCTGAGCCTTGCCGACCGCGCTGACCTTGCGGCCCCGGCTGCCGGCGTTCTTCGTCTTCGTGCCTTTTTTCCTGGACCCGGTGGTGCGCGAACTCGCCCTGCTGTTCCTGTCGGAGGTCTTTGCCGCTTTCTTCTCGAACTTCTTCTTGCGTTCGGTGGTTGGCTTCTTCGCGTCTTCGAGCTTTTTTGTCTGTCGCTTGACGGCCTTGGGTTCGGTCGCCCGGTTGGTCGCAACAACAGCGACTTGCGTTTTCGCCACGGTGGCGTCGGGCTTGTTCACCGCAGGCGTGGTGACCGGGTTCGCCGCGGTAACGGCACTTTCGGTTTTCGTCACCGAAGCTTCCGGATTGTCGACCTTCCGGGCTTCCGTCGTGGCGGATCGGGCCTCACTGACCGGTTCCGCTTCCGCGCGTTTCGCAACTGCGGATGCAGGTGCTGCCTCGGTTCGGCGTGCCCCGGTGGCAGGTGCTTCGGTGGTCTCCACGGTGGGGGCCGAGGCCGATGCGGCAACGGCGGTTCTGGTCTGTGCCGCGACAGTCTCGGCCTGACGGGCCGCAGCGGCCGCCTGCGTCCGGTTTTCCGGAACGCTGGCGCTGTCCGCCTGCGGGCGCATGGTGGGTTCGGGTTCCGATGTATCCGCCGCATATCGTCCGCTCGGTTCGACGACGGAAGCCGTGCGCTCCGCTTCCACGGCCCGGGCACGGTTTGCGGGCACGGTGGACGCGACACGTCTGGCCGGTTCCGCCTGCGCGCCGGTGGCGGGATCGGTCCTGGCGGCGACGGCGGCGACGCTGTTCGCGGGTTCCGCCGCTGTTTCCCTGGTGGCCGGGGAGAGTTCGCTAACCCGTGCCTGCGGGGTCGCTTTCGCTTTCACCCTTTCCTGCGATTGCGGTGACGAAGCGAGTTTGGCGGTGCTTGTTTCGACGCCTGTGGTCCCGGACGCCACGGGTGCAACGGGCGACGGTCTGGCGGCGGCGGCCGCTTGGACGGCCTTGGCGGTCCGGACGGTCTGCGCCTGCACATCGCGCAGCACGCCGTTTGCGGCCGGCCGCGTGGGCGCGGCACGGGCTTCCACGGGCTTGGCCTCGACGGCAGTGCCTGCGGGCGGGCTTGTCTCGGCGACGGTCTGTTGAACCGATGCGGCGGATGCCGCGGCATTGGCGCCGACGGCACGGGCATGCAGCGTAACCTCCGTCGACGTGATGACGAAGTTGCCCGCCTGCTGGAAGTCCAGAGCACTGTTTTTCGACGGCATGAGAGCAAGCAGCGCGGCGACATGGACCACCGCGGAACCGCAGGCCGCGAACAGCCAGATGCGTGACGAGGTTCTCATTTCGCGTTCAGCCTGCTGGTCAGGAGCTTGACGCTGTCGAAGCCTGCGTCTTCGGCCGCGCCAATGACGGCGGCGACGGTTTCCACGCGGCTGCCGCGATCCGCGAACACCGCCATGGACTTGCCGTCCTTGCCGGTTTCGGTCGGCTCCGCGTTGCCCAGCGCGGCAGGCAGGTTTTCAAGGTCGAGGTTCTCGCCCTTGAAAAAGATCCGGTCGTCGCCGGAGATGTAGATGCCGGACGGGTTTGGTCGGGCAGGGTCGCTTTGCCGGGAAAAGGGAAGATCGAGCCGGACCTCGAGCGGACGCGATACCGTGCCCGCCAGCAGGAAGAAAATCAGCAGCAGAAACACGATGTTGATCAGCGGCAGTACGCCGCGTTCGGTGTCTGGGCGACCGGATTCCGGCAATCGGATTCGCATGGCGCGTCAGCCCTCCCGCCGCGAGATCGCCACCTTCCGGATACCCGCGCGGCGAACCTCCCCGAGGATGTCGACGAGTTCCTGCGTGACGACCGTCGGACGGGCCTGAATGACAAGGGCATCCCGGCCGTCGGCCTGCAGGGCCCGCAGCCTTTCTTCCAGCGATCCGGCCGTGACGGTTTCTGCGTTGACGTCCATGCGACCTTCGCCATGCAGGCGGAGAAGTATCGGCGGCGTGGCCGAGGGCCGGGCGGATGCCGTGCCCGAGAGACGCACGTCGAACGTGGCGAAACGATCGAACGTCGAGGCCAGCATGAAAAACAGCAGCAGAAGGAACACCACGTCGATGAGCGGCGTCAGGCCAAGGCGGCGGCGCGGGAACGGGTGAGCCTCAAGCCGCACTGACGTGGTCCTCCACGATGTTGGTGCGGACGTCGCCCTCGAAGTCGCGCTCCGTGGGGCGGCGCGTGAACAGGGAAGTCAGTGCGCTCTCCAGCACGAGCTGTTCGCGCTGGACGCGGCTTTCCAGCCAGGCGAGCGCGAGGGACACGGGCATCGCCACACCGAGGCCCACCGCGGTCGTGAGCAGGGCCACCCAGATGCCGCCGGCCAGAGCGCCGGGATCGACCTGGGTGCCGGCTTCCTGGAGCTTGCGGAACGCCTCGATCATGCCGAGAACGGTGCCGAAGAGCCCCATGAGCGGCGCCACGTAGGCGATCGTGTCGAGGAGCCGGAACCAGGACCTCAGCGAGGCGACATGCCAGATCGCCTGCCTTTCGATATCCTCGCGGATGACGGCCTCGTCCTTGCCGTCGAGCATGGCCCAGATGGCGCGCGACATGAGGCGGAACACATGGCCGCGCTTCTGGTCCGCCCTGAGGTAGGCGGTCTTGCTCCGGTCGCGCTCCCAGGTGGTGAGGACGTCCCTCGTGTCCACGTTCCGGCCGATCCGGAACAGGGTGAAGTGGATGACCTTGGCGAAAATGACCGTTGCCGCCACCAGGGAAAGCGCCAGCAGGATGAGGACGACGGGCCCGCCGAGCTCGTTCAGCGTGGACAGGCCCGCCATGACCGGCCCCAGAAAGTCGCCTGAACTCGTCGCGTTGAACCAGTCCGACACACTGTTTTCCATCTCGGTTGCCTAGAGTTTGAACGGTATGTCCGTCCGCGATGCGGGCGAGATCAGGTCGAGACAGCGCGAAGCGTCCAGGTTGGCGCTCTTGCAGGCCGTCACGTCATTGAGGAGGACGCTGGAAATGCCGTTGCATGCCTGCTGCTCGACATCGAACTGGGTCACGCGCGTCTTGCCGGAACGCAGGCGCCCCGCATCGAGCAGAAGGATCTGCGCGACCCGCTGGTCCTTGTCGAAGAGGACGACCTCGAACTTGAGCTCCTCGATGTCCACTTCGAGCCCGCTGCGGAACAGGAAGCTCAGGCGGCATCCTTCGGAAGCCTGGGTCGCGTTGTTGAGTTCGACGTGAAGTGTCTTTTCCTGGGCGGAAGACGTGCTCACGGCGGCGATCATGATGAACGCCGCCGCGATGACTTTCGCCGGAAGATCCGGAAGTCTTTTCATTTTTCTCCTGTCTCTTTCGGGAGGTTCAAAGGCACGTCAGCCTCCCAGCCGGATCGTCGCCGTCAGGCCGGCGCTGAAGCCGGGGCTCGGATCGAGGTTGAGGTACTGCGTGTAGTTTTCGTCGAAGATGTTCTTGAGCGTGAGCGTCGTGGAGAAACTCCGGTTGTGCTCGTAGCTCATGAACAGGTCGACGGGATCGTGAGACCCTTGCGGCACGACCACGCTGCCGGTCCGGTCGGTGCCAGGAAGGCGGTTCTGGGCGTCGACGATGGTCCACTTGCCGCCCACGGTGAGGCGTTCATCAAGGAAACGGACGCCGGCCGTGGTGACGAGCTTGTCGGGATAGACCGAGATCAGGGGAACGTCCGCCTCCAGATCGTCGCCGCGCACCCGGGTGTAGCTCACGCCCGCGAAGTATCGCCCGGCGTCGTAGAACGCCTCGAGTTCCACGCCTTCCAGACGCGCCTTGCTGATGTTCTGGTACTGGAACGTGCCGCAGCCGTTGAAGGGCGGTCCGAAACAGGTGGCTGGATTGAAGCCGGTCAGATAGGCGTCGATATAGTCCGAGACGTCGTTGCGGAAGATGGATGCCTTGGCGCGGAACGCATCGCCGTCAGACAGGACGTCGTCGAACTTCAGGTTGACGCCGGCTTCGTAGTTGCGGGCGGTTTCGGGCTTGAGGTTCGGGTTGGGCGAAATCGTGAAGGTCGGCGGAACCGGATGGGTGCCCGAGTTGAAGGCTTCCGTGACGGCCGGCGACCTGTAGCCTTCGGCATAGGTGGCGTAGAACTGGACGCCCTTGACCGGGGTCACCCCGATCGTCGCCTTGGGCGAAATGCGGGTGCCGGAGCTCTTGTTGCCATTGCCTTTCAGTTCGTACCCGTCGAAACGCAACGCACCGATGAACTTGAGCCAGTTCGTCAGGTCGACCTCGTCCTGGATGAAGGCGCCGTAAGCCAGCCGCTTGCCGTTGGGCGTGAATTCGTCGGAGCTCCCGATGGGGTCGCCTTCCTCCACCTTGACGGTGTCGTGGAAGAGGTCTCCGCCGATGGTGATCGCGTGGGCGACCGATCCGGTGTTGAAGCGCGAGGTGTTATGGAAGTCGGTGCCGACTGTCGTGATCTTGAAGTTTCGTTCGCTTCCGACGGTTCCCGATCCGGACAGCAGTTTCTGATCGGAGTCCGTCGACGTCACGTAGGACGAGAAAGACCAGTCGACCAGGTCGCTTTCGGGATTGTACTTCCACTTCAACGTCGCCGTGTCGTCGATCGTCTCGGTGTCGCGGGCGGTCAGCGCACCTCCTGAGCTGATGCTCTTGGTGGTGTAGTCGTGATTCTGGCGCAGGTACCCGAGTTCGAACTCGTTGTCGTTGCCGACGGTGAAGTTGCCTTTCACCAGGGCGGAGACGACTTCGTTAGCACTGCCGGGAACCCGGTCGCCGCTGCCGTCGGTATAGTCGTTGTCGTCACGCCACACGACGTTGCCCATCACGCCGATGTTCTCCGTCGGCTGGGCGGCACCGGTGGCGCTCACCAGGACGGCGTCGCCGTTCGTGGAATAACCCGTCTTGGTGATGAAGGCCCAGGTTTCCTCGGGCTCCAGGATGTCGCGGGCGCTCTTGAGTTCGAAATTCACGACACCGCCGATCGCGCCCGACCCGAAGATCGTCGAGACCGGCCCGCGCGTGATGTCCACCCTCTGGACGAGGGCGGGATCGAGATAGAAGCTGCCGTTGGACCCGTGGCCGGAGCGCTGGAAGTTCTGGCGCGCGCCGTCGATCATCACGTTGACGCGGCCAAAATCCTGAAGCCCGCGGATGTTGATGGACGACCCCGGATCATCGGCGTCCTCTGACACGTTGACCCCGGGTACGCCGGACAGGATTTCCGAGATCCGCTCGGCGCGGGTGCGTTCGATCTCGGTTTCACCGACGACGCTACTCGCGGAAAGCGCGTCGTATACCGAGGTTTCCGTCTTGGTGCTCGTCACGGTGATGGTGTCGAGAGTGATTTGCCGTTCGGCAGCGTCGTCCGCAAAGGCTGTGGACGTCATCGTGAGTGCGGTTGTTGCCAGCAGGATCGTGCGACAGCACGCAGCGCGTTTCATGGCCAGGTCTCCTGTTTGTCCTTTTGATTTCTGGCTGGCTGGCTGTTCGAAACCGCAGGGGACCGATGGCTTGCTTGCCGCAGTGCTTCTTTCGCACTGTCGGAAACCTGTCTAGAAAATCCGACTGGACAGGTCAAGAATTATATATGATAAGAATTTTCATATTTCATATCCCGGGCAACCGGAAAAACAAGGTGATTGTTCAACGTGAGTACCAAGATCCAGGAAACTGGTGAAACGCTGCGTCGCGAGGCGCGCCAGGATCGGGAAGGGCCTGCCCGGATTGAAGCCGCCGACCTGTTCGAAGGACAAAACGAAGTCCTCATTGTCCATGACGAGGTGGAGTACCGCTTGCGGATCACCTCGAACCGAAAACTCATCCTTACCAAGTGAAGCGGCTGCAATGACCAACCGGAAACCCAACCCCGTCCGCCTGCTGCAGAACCTGTCCGTCGCGGCAGTCCTGTGGTGCGCTTCGATGTTCGGCGCCATCGCCGAAGACGGCCAGCGAATCGTGTCCATTGGCGGTTCGGTGACCGAGATCCTCTATCTGCTGGGCAAGCAGGACGAGATCGTGGCCGTCGACACGACGAGCGTTCATCCTCCCGAGGCCCTCGGGACCAAGCCCAATGTGGGCTACATGCGGGCCCTGTCGGCGGAAGGCATCCTGTCCATGAACCCTTCGACCATAATCGCGCTCGAAGGGTCCGGACCACCCGATGTCATCGACCTTCTGATGAACGCATCCGTGCCTGTCGTCACGGTCACCAACACGCCGACGGTCGACGGGGTCGTCGCGAAGATCCGGCAGGTGGCCCAGGCCGTGGGCAGGGACGACGAGGGAAACCGGATCGCCGACAAGGTCCGCAGGCTGTTCGATGAACTTGCCGAACTGCGGACCAGGATCGAAAAGCCCTTGCGCGTCATGTTCGTTCTCAGTCTGCAGAACGGCCGTCCCATGGTCGCCGGCCAGGGAACGTCCGCGGAGGGAATACTGGAACTGGCTGGTGCGGAGAATGCGGCGACGGGATTTTACGGATTCAAGGTCGTGACCGACGAAGCGGTGGTCTCCGCGGCACCCGACGTAGTCCTGATGATGCAGCGCGGGCAGCACAGCATCGACGCCGCCGAACTGTTCTCGCATCCGGCCTTCAGGGGAACGCCGGCGGCAGAGGAGAAACGCCTTGTCGTGATGAACGGCCAGTACCTGCTGGGCTTCGGGCCGAGATCACCCTATGCGGCACGCGACCTGGCGGCCCGGCTCTATCCGTCGACCGGGTTGCCGGAACTGGAGTCGGAAGATCTCGCGGCGGCCGCCTCGGCGGACTGACACATCAGCATGAGCGCCATCGGGAGGATCGTCGCTGCCGCGGTCGCAGGTCGCCGGGGAGAAACCGTGCCGGGCGACCGCAGGCGCGTGGCGCAGGGCGCGATCCATGTCCTGATCGTTCTGTGGATCGTCTCCGCGCTCGCATCCATCGCGATCGGGCCGGTCTCGCTGTCTTTCGGCGATATCGCACGCACGCTCCTGCAGGGGGCCGGACTGATGTCCGACGACGGGTCGGGAGACGTGCGGCGTACCCTCATCCTGATGGAGATTCGCCTGCCCAGGACCATTCTCGCGCTGCTCGTCGGCGGGGCACTGGCCGTGGCCGGGGCGATCATGCAGGGGCTTTTCCGCAACCCGCTGGCCGATCCGGGCATCGTCGGGGTTTCGGAGGGCGCGAGCCTGGGGGCGGTCTTCATCATCGTGCTGGGGAGCCAGGTCATCCCGGCCGGGTTCGCGCACGTCCAGCACTTCTTCCTGCCGGCATTCGCCTTCGCCGGGGCGCTCGCGGTCACGGCAGTGCTCTACAAGTTCTCCACGCGGCTCGGGGTCACGTCGACGCCGACGCTCCTGCTCGCTGGCATTGCCATGGGCGCGCTTGCGAGCGCCTTCGTCGGTGTGCTCGTCTACATCAGCGACGACCAGCAGCTGCGCGACCTGACGTTCTGGCGGCTCGGGAGCCTCGGCGGCGCGACCTGGCCGAAAATCCTGGCGATCATGCCCTTCATCGTGCCCGTCTTCGTGTTCGCACCGTTGCTCGCGCGTGGTCTCAATGCCCAGTTGCTGGGGGAGGCGGAGGCCCGCCACCTCGGTATCGACGTGCAGACGCTGAAACGCCAGTCGGTCTTTCTCGTGGCCTGTGCGGCCGGTGCGTCGGTCGCGGTCACCGGCGTCATAGGGTTTGTGGGGATCATCGTGCCGCACCTTCTCAGGCTGCGGATCGGTCCGGACCACGGGTATCTGCTCTGGGCATGCGTCCTGCTCGGCGGGATCCTGCTGGTGGTCGCGGACATATTCGCCCGAATGGTCGTCGCCCCGGCCGAACTGCCGATCGGCATCGTGACCGCCGCAATAGGCGCGCCGTTCTTCCTCTGGCTGCTGCTTCGCCGCAGATCCATGACCGACGGGTGAGGCGTCCATGCTGAGACTGCGAGATACCAGCTACAACGTGGGCGAGGCTTGCCTGTTCAGACCACAGTCGTTGAAAATCGGCACCGGCGAATTCGTCGCGATCTGCGGGCCGAACGGGGCGGGCAAGACGACGCTGCTTCGGCTCCTCAGCGGCGAACTCTCGCCGTCGACGGGTGTGGTCACCCAGGACGGTTTCGGACTGAACTCGCTTTCACCCGCCGTGCTCGCGCGAAAACGCGCCGTCCTGCCCCAGATATCCAGGGTGCTTTTCGAATTCACCGTGATCGAGGTCGTGCGCCTGGCGTTCTCGACGCTCAGTTTGCCCGTAGCGGCACAGGACCGTCTGGTGACGGTCATGCTCACGCGTGTGGGTCTGGACGGTTTCGCCCCGAGATACTACCACCAGCTTTCCGGCGGCGAGCAGCAGAGGGTCCAGTTCGCGCGCGTGCTCTGCCAGTTCTCGGCGTCTCTGGAGGAGCCAGGCAGTCACTACCTGATGCTCGACGAGCCCATCTCGAGTCTTGACATGAAGCACCAGATCGAGTTGCTCAAATGCGCGCGCTCCATCGTCAGCCGCAAGACCGGCGTGATCGCCGTGCTGCACGACCTGAACCTCGCATCCATCTTCGCGGACCGGATCCTGATGCTGAAAAAGGGTCTGTGCGTTTCCGAAGGCCCGCCCGCGGCCACGATCACGGATACGACCATGGCGGATGTCTTCGACGTCCCGCTGCAGGTCAACAGTGCGCCAGGCGGCGGCGCCACGTTTGTCTTGCCGCATACGGTCACGGATGCCTGACCGCCTCCGTTTCCGATTGTCTTTCGGAGCCATGGATTTATAAAGTTCCCCATGCGCATTTCGAAGCAGACTAACGATGCCGTTCGCGTGCTGGTCTTCCTGGCCCGCTCGGAAACCGAATTGCATGCGATCACGGATATCGCCAAGGCCTGCGATGTCACCAAGTTCAATGCGTTCAAGCTGGTCCCGGTTCTCGTGAAGGCCGGATTTCTCGTAACGGAGCGTGGACGCGGCGGCGGCGTGAAGCTGGCCTTGCGCCCGGCCGAGATTTCGGTCGGCGCGGTGGTTCGCGAGCTGGAGGTTCTTCACCGTTCAGCCGAAACGGCCGGTGTCCTGGACAACATGGTGGACGACGCCTTCGAGGCGTTCCTGCAAATTCTCGACGAAAATACGATCGCCGATCTCGCGAAGGAAACGTCGGCTTCCCGAGGAAGCGCCAAGGAACGTGCCGCAGACAAGAGCTCATGAGCCCCCACAGCAGTGGTTGCGGTTCCGATAGATTGCTCTTTTGATTTTGAATAAATCTAAACTATTGAAAATAATACATTTTCTGTTGCCTGCCAAACGGGTCGGTGTTACTTGATTGGAAAAGTCATAATAGTCTTCGCGGGTGAAGGTCATGAACGTCAAACGCCTTGGCGCATTCGTAACGGGTGCCAGGCAATTGCTGGACAACGACGCCGAACGGCTTTTCACAAGCGGTTTTCGTTGCGTCATGGACGGTTATGACTACGCGGACATCGGATGCTGGGAGAAGGCCTGGGAGATCTACTCAAGTCATCTGCCGCTTCACCGCGCCCGTCCGCTCCTTGGCGAAATGCAGTATTTCGTGCGTGTGTTCCGGGCGTGTTTTCCCGAAGGGGTTTCCGTCATGCCGGCCATGTGCAGCCGGCTGAGTTATGACGAAAGCCTTGTACTCGGGCTCGTCGTCAGCGCGCAGACGAACGACCGACGGACGCTCGACCGGGCGGCCCATCATCTGGGCCGCGAAATCGGCGGGCACTTGCCTGATTCGAGCTTCGACGAACTGGTTGCCGCAAGCATCGACATCGCCGATGCGTTTTACCGTCAGTCGCTCTACTTCGTCCCGTTGGGCCAGGACGTGCTCGATGCGATGACGGGCAAGTCGAACAGCCCCTGCGACGGGTGTCCGGCCACGGCAAGGATCGACCTCGCCGTTTCCTGAATGCGTATTTCCGACCCGCCGGACCTGCCGGCGAGGACCGGTGCCGGTCGGTTTTCGCCGGTTTCCGCTTAGGATTAGTCGGCCTGTGATCCCTTGAAGGACCCCAGAAACGCGCCGGCCAAGATGTGGCCGGACAGCCCGGAGTAGATAGCCTCGCTCCCCTTGCGGGACATGGATCGCATGGGTTTTGCCAGCCAGAAGTCCAAGCGAGCCCGTGTCAGCTACGAACTCGCGAAAATCAATCCTTCTTGCAGAAATAAAGGGCGACGTAGGGCGGCATGTTGTTGTGTGATTCGTTGTTTCCCTCTTCAGTTGGTAGAAGATCAGTCGTCGTCGCTGGTACAGCAAACCATCCCTCGACGGGTTGAGGGGAGGTGTCGTCGGTTATTCTATGGGTCCCGTTCCCTCCGCCCTTGTACCACCAGTGGTAGTATCCGGGCGGCGGGCTGTGTCTATGCTTTGGCATCTGACCCGGCTGGAGTGTTACGCGTTGTTCGCCTCCAGGCTCCCCATACATGCGTTCCCCCAGCTTGGCCCCGCCATCATCCTCACCGTATTTTCTGGGGATGCTGTCCAGATCCCGTCCGGAAACAGCACCGATGACGAATCGCCCCGAAGCCTCGTCATACCTGCCCCATCCAGCCGGGCATTTGCTTTCAAGAGCAAAGGCGGCAACTGCACCCGAAGGGACCAGGCCAAGCATGCCCGGCCACTTTTGGATGATGCCCCATATCGCGACTGCGGCGGCTAAAACGCCGGAGATAACACCAGCAATAACGGCCTTGTAGACGGCGTTCCGAGCCTGCTTTTTGAATTCACCCCAGGAATGTGCACTAACGTTTTGCTGATCGCTCATAGAAATCTCCCTTCCGAGAAGCGACCTAAAATTAAAATCACGCGACCGATGCGTGATTTAAGCGTGAATTCGCACAACGATCTTGGTGCCAGCGGTCGTTTTCGTTGTCCGTTGCAGAGGGATGCGCGACAGATAAATCAGTCATCGACCGGCCTGGGTTACCGGAAAACCGGCGTACAGAAAGCGCGCCGGACAGGTTGGACTTGACGGAAGCGGTGGATTTCGCGGAACCTCTCGCGCTTGAACCGGTACCGGCAAGCGAGCGAACAAGACGAAAAATGGACAAGCCTGCAGGGCACTCCGCCAACCGCTGGCGGCGATTTGACGATTGGGACGAGCGCGCGCTGCGGCGTGACGGTTTCGCGGCGGAGGACCCGTCGAGCGGATTTTCCGCGTTTCACGGGGAGGCCGATCCGTCGCCCGGGATGACGCTTGCCGCAGACGGCTCCGTCGCAAGCATGGACGGTGTCGATGCCGCCGGGTTCGACATGATCGACCGGTTCATCGCGCTCCACCACATCGACCCCGACGTCGCCGAAGAGGCAATGTCATTGCCCTCTGACGAGGTCGCGCGGATGCTCGTCGACATGCATGTTCCGCGTACGGAGCTTGTGCGGCTTGCCCGCGGCATGACGCCGGCGAAACTGGCCGATGTCGTCGCCCGTCTCAGCGCGCTCGAAATCGCGTTCGCATATTCCAAGATGCGGGCCCGCGAGATGCCCGGCAACCAGGGTCATGTGACCAACGCCAAGGACGATCCTCTCCAGCTCGCAGCCGACGCGGCCGTCGCCGTGGCGCTCGGCTTCGACGAGATCGAGACGACGATGCGCGTGGCGCGCAACGCCTGGTCGAACGCGCTTGCGTGCTGCGTCGGGGCGGCCGTGGGGCGCGGGCAGACGCTGTTCCAGTGCTCGAGCGAAGAGGCGGAGGAACTCGCCATCGGCATGGCCGGCTTCACGTCCTATGCGGAAACCGTGTCCGTCTACGGTACCGAGGATGCGTTCGTCGACGGCGACGATACGCCATGGTCGAAAGCCTGGCTCACCGCCGCCTATGCCTCGCGCGGGATCAAGATGCGCTGCACGTCCGGGGCGGCGGCGGAACTCCTGATGGGATTCCACGAGGCGAAATCGCTGCTTTATCTCGAAGCGCGCTGCCTGTGCCTGCAGAGGGCGATGGGTGCGCAGGGGACCCAGAACGGCGGGATCGACGGGGCTCCGCTGGCCTCGACCATGCCCGGGGGCGTGCGCGAGCTGATGGCGGAGAACCTTCTCGCCGTCTGGCTCGATCTCGAGTGCGCGTCGGGCAACGATGCGCGGCATTCGGAATCCGACATGCGGGTGGGCGCGAAGATACTGCCGTTTCTCATGGCCGGGTCAGACCTGATCTGCTCGGGCTTCGGGACGATCCTGAAATACGACAATTCGTTCAACCCCTCGTCCTTCAACGGCGAGGAACTGGAAGAGTTTCTCGTGCTCCAGCGCGACTTCGAGGCCGATGGCGGACTGTCGTCGATCGGCGAGGACACGGCGCTCGAGGTTCGCCGGCGTGCCGTCGACGCACTGTCGGCCGTGCTGTCGGAACTGGGGCTGGACGAGCCGGACGAGGCGCGCAAGGTCTCGGTCACGGTCGCGTCGGGCTCCGATGAGACGGACAGCTACACGCCGGGCGAAGTGGCGCGGGTCAGCGAGCAGATTGAGGCGCGGGGCATCACCGTGGTCGATGTGATCCGTGCCCTGGACGCGCGCGGCTTCCGGGCGGAGGCGTCAAACCTGCTCGATCTCGTCAAGCTGAGGGTGTCTGGCGACTATCTCCAGACATCGGCGGTGATCCGTGACGGCCACGTGGTCGCTGCGATCAATTCGCCCAACGAGTATGCGGGGCCGGGAACGGGCTACCGTTTGAGCGAGGAGAGGCGCAGGGAGATCGCCGCGATCCGCGAGGTGCTCGACCGCAAGGAGGTCCTCCGCGCGGAAGACGCCTACGCGGCGGACGAAGGGCGGCGCATAACCTATGCCCCTATGGGACCGGCGGACACGGGCACCGATCCGAGGGAAGTGGTGGTGGGCTTGAGTCCCGGTTTCGGACTTCGTCTTTTCCGGACGACGGCGGGACATCCGCTCAGCGCGGTGCTCACCGCCATCAGGGACGGCGTGGAAGACAGCGGTGGCGTCGTCCGTTTCGTCCGCATGGGCCACACGGCGGACACCTCGTTCCTCGGGCTCAGTGCGGCCGGCCTGTCCGGTTCAGGCGTCGGCATAGGCCTGCAGGCGAAGGGCACGGCCGTCATCCATCGCAAGGACCGTCTGCCGCACAACAATCTCGAACTGTTCTCCAACGCGCCGGTCACGACACTCGAGCACTATCGCGGCATGGGTCGCAACGCGGCGGCCTATGCACGCGGCGAGGATCCCGAACCGGTCGTCGTGCCGACCCACGGCATGGCGCTGGGGGCGAGGTTTCACGCGCGGGTGGCGCTCATCTACGCCATCGAGACCGGCATGATCGAGGAGGGCGCGGTTCCCGAAGAGATCGCCGTGACGTTCGAAGGAGGCCGGGCGTGAGCGAATCCGACAGCATCAAGAACGTGACGGCGGCCGATTTTCCTCTGGCGGAGAAACGGCCCGAAAGCGTGCGCGGCGCGCGCGGCAAGCCGCTGTCCGACCTGACCTTGGAGGGTGTTCTTTCGGGTGACGTGACGATGGAGGATCTCCGGATCACCGCGGAAGCGTTGCGTCTGCAGGCGCGGATTGCACGGGACGCGGACAGGGTTGCGCTGGCGGAAAACTTCGAAAGGGCCGCGGAGATGACCATGGTGCCGCAGGACGAGATCATGGCGATCTACGAGAAGCTCAGGCCGGGGAGGGCCCGGGGCAAGGACGAGTTGCACGACATCGCCCGCAGGCTGCGGGACGAGTACGATGCGCCGCGGATGGCGGCCTTCGTCGAGGAGGCCGCCGGTGTCTACGAGGCGCGCGGCCTTTTCCGATTCCGGTTCTGAGACTGCGGGCGGGCAAACAGGAAACAGGAGAAAGCATGAGCTGGAAGACCGCGTACCGATCCTTCTACTACCAGGATGCGCCGGAACCCGACGACATGGACCTGAAGCCGGAGGAAACCGCGCTGCTGGTGATCGATGTGCAGAACACCTATGTCACGCGGCCGGACCGGGAGAGCCTGAAGCCCGACGAACAGCGGTCATGGGACGCCTGGACGCCGTTCCACGATCGCATGAACACCATGGTGATCCCCGGGATCAGCGATCTGCTGACGGCGTTCCGGGCCAAGGGCATCGAATGCCTGTTCGCCCGCATCGCCTGTCATGGCAAGGACGGGCGCGACCGGTCGCTGAGCCAGAAGAAACCGGGGTTCAACTACCTGCTTCTGCCCAAGGACGAAGAGCCCTCGCAGATCGTGCCGGAGCTCAGTCCCCAGGGCGATGAGATCGAGATCATCAAGACCACGGACTCCGCCCTGACGGGAACCAACCTGCGCCTGATGCTGCACAACATGGGAATCCGGAACGTCATCTGCTGTGGTATATTCACGGATCAGTGCGTGTCCTCGACGGTGCGAAGCCTTGCGGATGAGAGTTTCAACGTTATCGTGGTGGATGATTGCTGCGCGGCGGGAACGGACGAGATCCATCGCAGGGAACTCGAGATCATCAACATGATCTATTGCCACGTGATGTCGCGCGAGGAAGTGAAATCGATTATGGGGGCCGGCTGACCCCGGACGATCCTCCCGTCCGACGTGTCAAGTCGCCGTGGTCTTGTGTCAAGAACGGCTTGGCCGGTCCCGATAGGCTCATGACGCTGGCAGATCTGCAAATGTGGATCCCGGTGGTTGAGTGACGCCGTTGTGCGCCTGACAGTCGACATCAGGTGAACGGGGGCGGCACAGGCAGACCCGCCAGAAAAGGTGAGGGCGGGGAGACGCAAAAGCGCAAGGAGGACTACATGTTCAAATCCAAGACGACACGCCGCAATTTCCTTCAGCAGACAGGCGCCTGGGCGGCGCTGGCCGCTGCGGGCGGTTTCCCGACGGTTGCACGCGCGGCACGTGACAAGGAACTGAATATCTACTGCTGGGAGGGTTACAACTCCGACGAAGTGCTCGACCCCTTCCGCAAGGAGTTCGACGCCAAGGTTCGCGCCGAGGGACTGACGTCCGACCCGGATGCGGTGAACAGGCTTCGCGCCGGCGAGACCAAGGTCTGGGACCTGATCAACCTCAACAACCCCTGGGCGCGCGAGATGATGTACCCGGAAGGATTGATCAAGCCGATCTCGCGTGAACGTTTCGAGCCGATGTACGAGAAGATGATGCCGCAGTTCCACCCGCCCTATCCGTGGGCGATGGACAAGGACGGCAAGGAACTGCTCGGCATGACCCAGCGGTTCGGTCCCTTCTCCTTCGTCGTGAACACCGACAAGGTGAGCCAGAAGATGGCCGAGGACCAGGGCTTCAAGCTCTTCCTCGATCCGGCGATGAAGGGCAAGTACGGCGTCCTGACCTACGACAACTGGAACATCTACCACATGTGCATCGCGGCGGACATTCATCCGTTCAAGAAGCACAGCAAGGAAGAGATCACCAAGTTCGGCGAGGTTGCCAAGCAGATCTTCAACGGTGCCAAGAACCTGACGGACGACTTGGTGCAGATGAACCTGGCGCTCATCAACGGCGAGATCGACGCCTATTTCACGGGCGGTACCTACACCGCGTCTCCGGCGCGTCTCGACGGTGCGAAGAACGTCCGCGGCATCACGCCCAACTCCGGTCCGATGGACGGCAAGGGCGGCATCGTCTGGATCGAGCTCACCTCGGTGGTGAACAACCCCGATCCGTCCGGTCTCTCCGAGGAGTTCCTGGCGTATATCCAGCGTCCGGACGTGTCCAAGAACGTTGCGTTTGCCGAGGGCACCTACAACCCGGTCACCCAGATGGGCGACAAGGCGGTGCTCGACTCCTTCTCGGCGGAAGAGCTTGACGCCATCCAGTGGGATACGCTCGAACAGGAAATGGCCAATTCGGTCGATTACGACATCAACCCGGACTATGCGGAGATGTACGAACTGTACTCCGCGGCCAAGCGCGAACGCGAAAGCTAAGCGGTGCGCGGGGCTGAACGGGGACCTTTGTATGGAGGCTCGATGAGCGACGAGGCGACGCCCTTTCTCGAACTCAAGGGGATCACCAAGCGTTTCGGCAATTTCACGGCCGTGCGCGAGGTCAACCTGGAAATCGCGGAAGGCGAGTTCTTCACGCTGGTCGGACCGTCCGGCTCCGGCAAGACGACGATGATCAGACTGCTGGTGGGAATGGACAGTCCCACCAGCGGCGACATGCTTCTGGCCGGCACGCGTCTCAACGACGTGCCGGCCAACAAGCGCCCGACCTGCATGGTGTTCCAGAATCTGGCGCTGTTTCCCCACAAGACCGTGGGGGAGAACATCGAATTTCCGATGAAGATCGCCGGCAAGCCGCCGGCGGAAAGGCGTGCGCGCGCCGAGCAGCTCCTGCAGCAGCTCCGCTTGCCCGTCGACTATTATTCCAAGGGCGTCCACCAGTGTTCCGGCGGGGAGAGACAGCGCGTCGCACTTGCGCGCGCCCTCGCGTTCGATCCGCAGATCCTGTTCTTCGACGAGCCGCTTTCGGCACTCGACTTCCGGCTGCGCAAGACGCTGGAAAAGGAACTCAAGGACATCCACCGCGAGACGGGAAAGACCTTCGTCTACATCACCCATTCGCTGGAAGAGGCGATGGTGATGTCCGACCGTATCGGGATCATGAAAGACGGGGCGCTGGTGCAGATCGGCACGCCGAACGAGATCTACAACCGACCGCGCAACAAGTTCGTGGCCCAGTTCATGGGCGAGGTGAACACGCTTGAGGTGGAGGCCGACGGGGCGGGCAAGGTGCGCGACAAGGCGGGAACGGGATCCTACACGGTGACCGGAATGCCCGACGGCTTCACGTCGGGGTTCCTGATCGTGCGGCCCGAGGTCATGAAGATCACGACCGGCGAAGCGGATGCGGAGAACACGGTACCCGGCACGCTGTTCAACGACTACGCGCTCGGGTCTCGGGTGCAGTACCAGGTCCGCGACAAGGCCGGGGCGCACTGGCTGGTGGAACGCTTGCAGGACGAACCATTCGACGGGCGCTCCGGTCAGGACGTGACCCTGAGCTGGCGGCCCGAAGACGCGATTCTCGTGAGCGAGTAGGGCGTCATGGCTGAGCGGGCAAGCGGAAAATCCTGGTGGCTCCAGCCCGGCGTGCTGGCGGCGCTGCCGGCGTCACTGTTTCTTATCGTCGGGTTCGCGGGTCCGCTGCTCATGGTCTTCGGCTACAGTTTCATGCCGCCCAAGACCTTTTCGCTGACCAGTGCGCCGACGCTGGAAAACTACGTTTCGGTGATCACGGACAGTTACTACCTGTCCTTCGCATGGTCGCTCACGCTGGCGGCGATCGCGGTGGTGCTGCTTTTCTTCATCTGTTACCCGATCGCCTACGGGATGGCGAAGATGTTCGGCCGCTGGGCCAACCTCGTCACCGTGCTGATCGCGGTACCCCTGCTGATCTCGGAGAACATCCGGCTGTTCGGATGGGTGCTCGTGCTGCTCAAGAACGGCATTTTCGACGGTTCGCTCCAATGGCTGTTCGGGGTCTCGGCCTCCGGGCTTCTCTACACGGTCCCGGCGATCGTCCTTGGTCTGGTCTACGTCTACCTCCCGTTCATGCTCTTCCCGCTCGTCATCGGCATCTCCATGGTGCCGGACACCCTGAAGGAAGCGGCGTCGGATCTCGGCGCGTCGCGCTGGGAGATCTTTCGCGAGATCGAGCTCCCGCTGTCCACGCCGGGCATCATGATCGGGGGCATCCTGACCTTCATCCTGTCGCTCGGGTCGCTGGCGGAGTCGAAGATCCTCGGCGGGCAGGCCGTCGTCATGATCGCCGACGACATCGAAAGCGCCTTCACGTTCGCGCAGAACTGGCCCAAGGGTTCGGTCCTCTCGGTCCTGCTCATCGTGCTGTCCGGGCTCATCATCTTCCTTCTGTTCAGGCGGATCGACCTGGACCGGATTATCGGGCGGCGGTGACACCATGACGACTGGCAAGAACAACCGCATGGCCCGCATCCTGGTGGTGCTCTGGACGATATGCGTCCTGGTCTTCCTCTACGTGCCGATGGTGGCCGTGGTCCTGGCGTCCTTCTCGCAGCAGCGCTACTTCCGCTTCCCCATCACGCGGTGGTCTGGTCAGTGGTACGAAAAGGCGATGGCGTCGCTATCCGTGCGCGATCTTGTCTGGACCTCGCTCTCGGTCGCGGTCCTCGTCACGATCCTTTCCGTCGTGCTCGCCTTTTTCGGGGCGCTCGCTTTTGCGCGCTACGACTGGACCGGGCGCAAACTCTACCAGCGGCTGGTGCTCTTGCCGATCTTCTTCCCGCAGGCCGTGCTGGGACTGGCGCTGCTGCTGTGGTTCTCCGCACTGGGCGTCACGACGAGCTGGCACACGGCGGTCTTCGCGCACATGATCTGGATCGTGCCCATCGTCATCCTGATCATGTCGATCCAGGTCTACAGTTTCGACCCGGCGCTCGAGGAGGCGGCCTACGACCTCGGCGCCACGCGACTGCAGGTCCTGCGCGAGGTGACGCTGCCCATATTGTCGCCGGGACTCGTCTCCGGCGGCATCTTCGCGTTCCTCCTGTCCTGGGGCAATTTCCCGCTTTCGCTGTTCTCGACGGGGGCCGACCAGACCGTGCCGGAATGGCTCTACGCCAAGATGGTGTCGGGATACACGCCTATGGTGCCGACGCTCGGATCGCTCACCATGTCCAGCGCGGCGATCCTGCTGCTGCTCGGCTACATCGTCTGGATGCTGGTGCGCGCGCGCCAGGCGCGCTCCTGACGGATACTCAATTCACAAGGAACAAGGAGGAGACAGATGCTGACATCAATTTCGGGCCGCTCCGTGATCGTGACGGGCGCCAGCAAGGGGATAGGCAAGGGCATTGCCCGTGTGTTCGCCAACCAGGGCGCCAAGGTGCTCGTCGTGGCGCGGAACGGTGACGATGCGGATGCCTGTGCCGCCGAGATCGGCAACGGCGCAAGCGGATTTTCCGCCGACGTGGGCGACTGGGACCAGGTGCAGGCCATGGCCGCGGCCGCCCAGGAACGCCATGGCGGAATCGACATCCTGTGCGCCAATGCCGGCGTCTATCCGCAGACGAACATCGAGGACATGGACCCGGCCGAGTGGGACCTCGTCATGGGCACCAACCTCAAGGGCAACTTCCTGTGCGTGAAGGCTTGCCTGCCTTACCTGAAGAAGTCCGACCAGGGCCGCGTCGTGCTGACGTCTTCCATCACCGGCCCGGAAACCGGCTTCCCCGGCTGGTCGCACTACGGGGCCAGCAAGTCGGGCCAGCTCGGCTTCATGCGGACCGCCTGTATCGAACTTGCCAAGCACGACATCACGATGAACGCGGTGCTTCCCGGCAACATCATCACGGAAGGCCTTGAAGGGCTGGGCGACGACTATCTCAAGACGATGGCCGCTTCGATCCCGCTCAAGAAGCTCGGCATCGTCGAGGACATCGGCAACGCCGCGCTGTTCCTCGCGTCGAAGGAAGCAAACTACATCACCGGGCAGACGATCATCGTGGACGGCGGCCAGATCCTCCCCGAGTCGCTCGAAGCGCTGGAGTAGTCCACGCCGCCGGCCCCCCGGGGCCAACCGATATCGCCCCCGGCGTCATGCGGATGCCGGGGGCGTTTTCGTGTCCGAACGGAATTCAGACGACGTTCGCCGATTGGAATCCCGGGATGACCGCCGCGTCGAGTCTTTCCACAACCCCGGCGACGCCTTGCGCGGTGTAGGGTTCCATCGTTTGCCGGCCCCAGATCGGCGCGGGCCATGCCGGATCGTCCCTGTAGCGGACGACATGGTGGACGTGGAGCTGCGGCGTCATGTTGCCCAGCGACGCGACGTTGAGCTTGTCGCCGGAATAGGCCCGCATCAGGCCTTTCCCGAACTGGAAGGACTCCGTCCACAGTCGCGCATGATCCTCGTCGCCGAGGTCGATCGTGTCGCTTATGCCTTCGCGCTCGGGCACGAGCACAAACCAGGGATAGGTCGTGTCGTTGATCAGGAGGACGAGGCTGAGCTCGAAACGTCCGACGCGGATGCCGTCGCGTTCGAGACTGGGATGCAGGCTGAACGGCATGGCTTGTGGCCCTGGTGACAAAGGTGGGTGAGCGAGGCGCCGACGGGTTCTCAGGAGTCCAGGAGTCGGGCGCGCACGGTGCGCGGGCAGGTTCCGGTCCAGCGCCGGACGGCGCGCGAGAAGGCGGACAATTCCGAATAGCCGAGCAGGAAGGCGATTTCCGACAGGGGCAGCTGGCGCTGCTTGAGATAGGCGAATGCCAGGTCCCGCCGCGTGCGTTCGATCAGGTCCTTGTAGGTCAGGCCTTCGCGGGACAGTTCCCGCTGGATGGTCGCGGGCGAAAGCTGGAGTTCGGACCCGATCAGCTCGAGCGACGGATAGCCGCTGGGCAGATGCGTCCGGATGGCGGTGCGGACCTGGTCGACGATCGTGCCGGGTCCGGTCGGCTGACCGCCGAGCCGCTGCAGGCACATCTGCATCATGGTCATCAGGGTCAGGTCACGTCCCGGCATCGGTTTGTCGAGTATGTCGGGACGGAAGAGCAGGGCGTTGCGCGGCTGCGAGAAATAGACCGGCGCCTGGAAGGCCAGTTCGTGCGCGTCCGCGTCGTCGGGCTGGGGATGCTCGAAGTGGATTTCCTCCGGCGTCCAGCCCGTGCTCATGCACTCGCGGAAGACATTGATGAACATGCCGAGCGACAGTTCGGCGTCCTGGCGGCGTTCGACGATATCGGGTGCGGTGATCTGGTACTCCAGACGCATGAGCCCGTTGTCCGCGCGGGTGAGCGCAAGCGTGGAGGATTCCTGGTGATAGGGAAACAGCGATGTCAGGTTCTCCAGCGCCATGCCGAGGGTCGGCGAGGAGATGGCCGCATAGCCCCATAGACCGAGATCCCGCGGCATGAACTGGTTGCCGAAAAGGAGGCCGAAATTCGAGTTGCCGGTTTGCCGGGATGCCTGTTCGAAGAGGGCGCAGAACGAGGCGAGGCGGAGTTTCAGGGTCGGCGAGCCCGCCATGGACGGCGCTATTCCGACATTCCCGAAGATGGAATCTATGTCGCCGCCATCCTTCGTGATCCGGTCCACGATCCCGGTCGCGGCGGCGGCCAGTATTGCGGGCTGCCCGTTCGGTCCGGTCTCATTGTGGAGCAATGTGTCGTTCAAAGGTCCGATTTCCGCCATATGTTGCGCCACGTCTCCCCCGTCGCGGCAGATCATGACATATGGATGAACGGGCAATCAAGCGGCATGGATCGCAACGGGATCCGGTGCCGGGAAGAACGACCGGGCCTGGATGGCAGGCTCAGGAGAACCGGCTCAGGTAATCCTCACACAGGGGAACGGTCCCCCGGGTGTAGTCGACGCCCATGGACTGGGCGAGTTCCGTTTCGGAATGCGAACCGATCCAGGCGACGAGCAGCAGCCGCCGGAGCATGACGAAAGTGGGGATTTCCTTCTCGTCCTCTTCGGGCAGATCCGCCACCTTGCGGTAGCCGCGCACCCAGGCTTCGAGAAGACCCGGAACTTCCGGCTTGTGCTCGAAAAACGAAACCGTGGTTGCGCAGTCGTACATCATCCAGCTGAATCCGCAGTCGTCGAAATCGATCACCTTGGTGGTGTCGCCGTCGATCAGCAGATTGGCCAACCGCATGTCGCAGTGGATGAGTCCGAACCGGTCGGGGCCCTTGCCGAAGGCGTCGAGCCGCCGGCCGATGAGGTCGACCGTGCGCGCGAAGAGGTCCTCGATCTCCGGCGTCAGGCCCATGCCGTCGCGCCAGCGTCCCCAGTGAGGCGTGCTGCCGAGCGACGTCTCGAAATCCCACGTCAGCCTCTCGAAACCATCCGGGCGCTGCCAGTTCCGTACATGGTGGTGCATGCGCGCCGTCGTCTCGCCGAGAACCTCGAAGGGACCGCGCAGGTCCTGCTGCTCCTCGTCGGGCTCCTCGCCGGTCTCCCACTGGAAGAGGACGACGAAACGCGGGTTGGGCAGGTCGGCATGGCTGACCGACTGGATCCATTCACCGTTCCTGCCGGGGATCACGGTCGGCGTCACGACGGCCCCGTCCTCTCGCAGTGCCGTCGCCCAGGCCAGTTCGGAGGCGATGGCTTCCCGCGTATGGTAGCCTTCGCGGTGCACGCGCAACGCCCAGCGACCACCGGTCGAGGCGGAGTCGACCCGGTAGGTGGCGTTTTCCGAGAGGTTTATGAGTTCGGCCCTGGCGTCCGCCGGAAGCTCGAAATGACCCAGGGAAGCCTCGGCCAGCCGGGCGAGGCGGACAAGCTGTTCTTCGTGGGGCAGGTCGTCGAACCCGGACATGCATTCCTCCTAGCTTTTCGGAAGACAATAGGCGTTGGCCGGCGCCGCAGACTTGACAGCACAGTGCGCCGACTTGACCGTCGGAGAAACCTGTGCCGGCGCGGTCTGTCAACTTTGTCTTGCATGGTGTCAAGCCATTGAAACAGTCAGCGACTAGAACAAGCGTGTAACGTGAGGTGCAAGACGGTGAGTCAGGCAAAGCTCGAGTTTCTGGAAGCGTCGAAGACCTACTGGAATCCGAACAAGACCAAGTTCTGGCAGGATGCCGGCGTCGATCTCGTCATCGATCGGCGCGAGGGATATTGCCTGTACGATCTCGACGGAAAACGTCTGATCGACGTGCATCTCAACGGCGGCACCTACAATCTCGGCCACCGGAACCCGGAGCTCATCGAGGTGCTCAATGCCGGCGCCCGGCATTTCGACATGGGTAACCACCATTTCCCGGCACTTGCGCGCACAGCGCTTGCCGAGGAACTGGCCGCGTGCACGCCCGAGGGGCTGCAGTACACGATCTACGGTGCGGGCGGTGCGGAAGCCGTGGAGCTCGCGATCAAGTCGGCGCGCAACGCCACCCAGAAACGCAAGATCGTCTCCATCATCAAGGCCTATCACGGCCACTCCGGCCTGTCGGTCAAGACGGGTGACGAGCGCTTCTCCAAGACCTTCCTGTCGGAAGACACGCTCGGCGAGTTCGTCCAGGTTCCCTTCAACGACCTGACCGCCATGGAAGACGCGCTCAAGGGGCGCGACATCGCCGCGGTGATCATGGAGACCATTCCGGCGACCTACGGTTTTCCCATGCCGCACGAAGGCTACCTCCCGGCGGTCAAGGCCCTGTGCGAACGCTACGACGCCCTCTACATCGCCGACGAGGTGCAAACCGGTTTCATGCGCACAGGCGAGTTGTGGGGCATCACGAAATACTGCGTGACGCCCGACATCATGGTCATCGGCAAGGGCGTGACCGGCGGCATGTACCCGATCTCGTGCTGCGTGGTGAACGAACGCGCGGGCCAGTGGCTCAAGCAGGACGGTTTCGCCCACATGTCGACGGCCGGCGGTGCGGAACTCGGATGCCTCGTGGCAATGAAGGTCCTGGAGATCACGCAGCGGCCTGAAGTCGTTTCAATGGTGCGCTACATCTCCGCCTATATCCGTTCCGGCCTCGACGAGATCCAGGCGCTCTACCCGGACTTCTTCACCGGCATCCGCCAGAACGGCGTGATCATGGGGCTCGAGTTCAACGATCGGGAAGGCGCCAAGCCGGTCATGAAGCGCCTCTACGAAAATGGCGTCTGGGCGATTTTCTCGACGCTCGATCCGAGCGTCCTTCAGTTCAAGCCGGGCATCCTGATGACCCAGGCGTTGTCGGAGGACCTCCTGCGGCGCGTCGAGGTGGCCATCGGTCTTGCCCGCGAGGACGTCATGGGCGCGCGGCGGGGCAGGGCGTGATGGACGAGACCATCCGCGATATCGTCTACGGGTCCAGTTCGCCGACGACCCTTCGCGCCCGCGCGGAGATGGTGCTCGAGCGCGCGCGCTGGGCAAGCCAGGTCTTCCAGCGCTACGACCGGGACAAGACACAGGCGATCGCCGAAGCGGCTGCACGGGCGGCCCACGCCAAGGCGGCCGAATACGGGGAATGGGCAGTCCGGGAGACGGGGTTCGGCGTCGCCAGGCACAAGGCCCAGAAGAACCAGCTCTCGAGCCTTCCGCTGATCGAGCACTACCGCAACCACGATTTCGTCAATCCGCACTATGACGAGGCCACGGGTCTGGTCGAGATCCCGAAACCGGCCGGTGTGATCTTCGCCCTGGTTCCTTCCACGAATCCGATCGCCACGATCTACTTCAAGGTGCTCTCGGCCCTGATGACGCGCAACGCGATCGTCATCTCGCCGCATCCCGCGGCGCGGACCTGCTCGATCGACGCGGTGCATACGCTGGCGAAGGCGGCCGAGGCGGCCGGTGCGCCCGAAGCGACGATCCAGGTCATCGAGGAGGTGAGCCTTCCGCTGATCGAGGAGTTCATGAAGTCCGACCAGACGGACGTGATCCTCGCGACCGGGGGAACGCCGATGGTGCGGGCGGCCTATTCTTCCTCGAACCCGGCGATCGGAGTCGGACCGGGCAACGCGCCCGTCCTCGTCGATGCCAGTGCGGACCTGAAGGCGGCCGCCGGCCACGTCGTGGACAGCAAGACCTTCGACAACTCGATCCTGTGCACCAACGAATCCGTGCTGATCACGCTGGAATCGGTTTCGGCCCAGCTGTCACGCCACCTTTCCCAGGCGGGTGCGCATATGTGTTCCGCCGAAGAGACGGATCTCCTGCGGCGGTATCTTTTCCACGAGCGTGGCTTCAACGTCGAGGCACTTGGCCGGGATGCGAACTGGATCGCGGAGCAGGCCGGCTTCAAGGTGTCCAAGTCTTCGAAGGTGCTGGTGACGCCGATCAAGCTCATCGGCGTCGGCGAACCGCTGTCGCGGGAGAAGCTGTGCCCGGTGCTCGGCTATTACGTGGCCACGAGCATCGAGCAGGCGCTCATGCAGGCCCGCGGGCTTCTGCGCCTGACGGGCGCGGGGCATTCGGCGGCCATCCACTCCACGGACAACCAGACCATCATGGATTACGCGGCGGCGGTCGAGGCCTACCGTGTGGTGGTCAACGCGCCGTGCAGCCAGGGGGCTGCCGGTTTCGCCACGCGGCTCGCGCCGACCTTCACCATCGGGACGGGCTTCTTCGGCCGTTCGTCCGTGGGCGAGAACGTCGGTCCGAACCATCTGGTCAACTGGACCCGGATCGCGTGGAACAAGGACCAGGATTCCGGCGGCGCGGCGCTTGCCGCGGCCAGGCTTCATCATCCGGGACCACTTCCCGCCGCACCCGCCGACGGGGTGCCAGGGCAGTCGCGACCCCGGTCTCCGGCGGCTCCTCCCTCAGCCGCCGGCCTCACAAAGGACGATCTGCGCGAGCAGATCAGGGCGATCATTGCCGAAGAACTGCGCCAGGCGCTGAAGGACACCTGAATGGCCGATTTGCGATCTTTCATCTTCATCGACCAGTTGCAGCCGCAGACGCTGTGCTACATGTCGAGCTGGATGCGCGGTTCGCTTCCGCGCGCCAACATGGCAGCACAGATCATCGAGGTCGCGCCGGGGCTCGATATCGAGGCGCTGACCGACATCGCCGTCAAGCATACGGACGTCAAGGCGGGCATCCTGGTGGTCGAGCGCCAGTTCGGTTACCTGGAATTCCATTCCCGCGACACCTCGTCGGTCAAGGCGTCGGCGTCCGCCGTGCTCGATGAACTCGGCGCGACCCAGGCCGACGCGACGCCGCCCAAGATCCTCGGCTCCAAGGTCATCACCAATCTCGATCACCAGCATTCGTTCCTGATCAACCGGAACAAGCTGGGGTCCATGGTGATCCCGGGCGAGGCCCTCTACACGCTGGAGATGCAGCCGGCGTCCTATGCGATACTGGCGGCCAACGAGGCGGAAAAGGCGGCGAACATCAAGATCATCGACTACCGCATGATCGGCGCCAACGGACGCGTCTACCTCTCGGGCAGCGAGGCGGAAATTCCGAGTGCGCGCGAGGCCGCTGAAATGGCGCTGCGCAACATGGGTGCGGGAGACTACTGATCGATGTCCGATCCCGCCATTGCCTCCCTGATCCGTGAAGTGCTTGCCGAAGAACTGGCAAAGCTGGGCGGTTCCCGCACGCCCGCCGCGCAAGCGGAGCGCGCCGAGGAGGTCCGGATCGCAGGCGACGACGACCTTCAGGCCTTCGCCCGCCGGGTTCTCGCGCTCGGGCGCGACCCGTCGACGGCGGCGGCGATCGAGGCGGGTAGCTACCGGTTTCGCCTGGGCGGACGCGGGACAGGACATGCGCCGTCGCGGCGCGATCCGGGGCCGGCGATGCATTCCGAAAGCGCCGAGACCGTCGTCATCGACCGCGGTTTCCTGTCCGAGCGTCAGATCGACAGGATGGCCAAGGGCACGAAACGCCTGAAACTCGGGAAGGCGGTGCGCATGACGCCGCTCGCCCGCGACCGCGCGCGCCAGCGCGGGATCACGATTGAAAGGATGGAGCAATGATCAGAGGACGTGTGATCGGCCGGGTCTGGGCGACGAAACGGGTCGGGACGCTGCCCCAGGGCGCATTGCTCGAGGTCGAGGTGACCGGGGGCGGGCGCGTGGTCGCCTTCGATCCGCTCGGTTGCGGGACCGACGAAGAGGTTCTCATCACGCAGGGCTCCGTTGCCGCCGCTTATTTCGAAGGCGTGAAAGCGCCGGTCGATGCGCTGATCATCGGCTCCATTGACGAAAACACCTGACAGCCAGTTTCAGAACAGGAGGAACAGAAATGTCCAACCAGGCACTTGGAATGATCGAAACGAAGGGCTTCGTCGCCGCGCTCGCGGCCGCCGATGCCATGGTCAAGGCGGCGAACGTCACGATCGTCGCGCGGGAAGAGGTCGGTGACGGCCTCGTGTCCGTCGTCATCCGCGGCGATGTCGGTGCGGTCAAGGCGGCGACGGAAGCCGGTGCGGAAACCGCCAACCAGGTCGGCGAACTGGTCTCCGTGCACGTCATCCCGCGTCCGCACTCCGACCTCGGCAAGCACTTCACCGCCGCCGGCAGCAAGTAACCGCGCGCTGCCGCACATCATCGATGGGTGCCGGGTCCGCCCGGCGCGCGCGACAACACGGATACCACCATGACCGAACTCCGGGTCTATCTGCCGATCGAGGATCTGCAGCCCCAGTTTGCAGCCTACATGTCGACGCCCATGCGGGCGCGCGGCTATCCGCCCATGCAGGGAGACAACAGTCTCATCATCGAGGTGGCGCCGGCGCTGTCGATCCACCGCATCGTCGATCTTGCACTCAAGGCGGCGCCCGACATGGAACCGGGTATCCTGTTCACCGAACGCCAGTTCGGTCTTCTCGAACTGCACAGCTCGGACCGGGACGAGGTTTTCGAAGCGGGCGAGGCGATCCTCAAGGGGATCGGTGCGAAGGCGACCGACCAGCTTGCCCCGACGACCCTCTACACGGACATCATCGAGAACGTGGCGGATCAGCATGCGATCATCCTCAACCGCATGCGCAACGCCTCGATGATCCTGCCCGGGCAGTCGCTGCTGGTGTACGAGATGGCGCCCGCGCTGTTCGGTGCGGTTGCCGCGAACGAGGCCGAACGTGCAGCACCTTCGACGACCATTGTCGACGTCCAGATGATGGGCGCTTCGGGCCGGGTCTTCATGTCGGGGGATCTCGACGACCTCAAGGCCGCCCAGTCGGCCATCGAAAAGACGCTCAAGGGCATCAAGGGCCGCAAGGCCTGACCTGACGAGAAGACCCCGCGCCTGAGCGCGGGGTCCGAGGGTCTGTGGTGCAAACACCTCTGCCGGAGTGAATCCGGTCCCCCGACCATAACAGTCGCGAACCGCGGTTTGAATGCGCATGTGCTGCAAAAAAAAGCAGCAGGCTTTTTCCGTGGCGACAATTTAGGCAAATGTGGCGTTCGCAAGAACCGCGGACGGGCAGTCGATGTCCGTCGCCTCGGCCCATGTGACATAAAAAATCAATCAAAATCAAAATGTTATTCGATTTTCCGGGACCTGTCGGACCGGTTTGGCACACGGCTTGCGGAGTGTTGTTGCGGTGCAAACACTTTTGACGGAGCCATTTATGAGAAAATTCACAAGGCG
The DNA here is from genome assembly GCA_965227875.1 of Hyphomicrobiales bacterium. Taxonomy (GTDB): domain Bacteria; phylum Pseudomonadota; class Alphaproteobacteria; order Rhizobiales; family JAJFHC01. The sequence goes on along the minus strand of OZ245783.1, from coordinate 96,232 downwards.
AACCGTGATGTTCGCTGCGGCCGTAAGCGCATCGCTCGCCATGAGCCCGCTGCAGGCCGCCGAGGACACGATCAAGGTCGGCGTACTCCACTCGCTTTCGGGAACGATGGCGATCTCGGAGACGACCCTGAAAGACGTGATGCTCATGCTGATCGACGAGCAGAACAAGAAGGGGGGTCTGCTTGGCAAGAAACTGGAGGCCGTGGTGGTCGATCCGGCCTCCAACTGGCCGCTCTTCGCCGAGAAGGCACGCGAACTGATCGCGTCGAAAGGCGTCGCCGCGGTGTTCGGCTGCTGGACCTCGGTGTCGCGCAAGTCGGTCCTGCCGGTCTTCGAGGAGCTGAACAACCTGCTGTTCTACCCCGTCCAGTACGAGGGCGAGGAAAGCCAGCGCAACGTGTTCTACACGGGTGCCGCGCCGAACCAGCAGGCGATCCCGGCCGTCGACTACCTGATGGAAGAGGAAGAGGTCAAACGCTGGGTGCTGGCGGGCACGGACTACGTCTATCCGCGCACGACCAACAAGATCCTGGAAGCCTACCTGAAGGCCAAGGGCGTTCCGGCCGAGGATATCATGATCAACTACACGCCCTTCGGTCATTCCGACTGGCAGACGATTGTGTCCGAGATCAAGGCGTTCGGATCCGCCGGCAAGAAAACGGCGGTGGTGTCCACCATCAACGGCGACGCCAACGTTCCCTTCTACAAGGAACTCGGCAACCAGGGCATCAAGGCCTCCGACATTCCGGTGGTCGCCTTCTCCGTGGGTGAGGAGGAACTGGCCGGGCTCGATACCGGTCCGCTCGTCGGTCACCTTGCCGCCTGGAACTACTTCCAGTCCGTGGACGCGGCCGACAATTCCGAGTTCATCAAGAAGTGGAAGGCGTTCACCAAGCCCGACCGCGTGACCAACGATCCGATGGAAGCCCACTATATCGGCTTCAACATGTGGGTGAAGGCGGTCGAGAAGGCCGGCACGACCGATCCCGACAAGGTGATCGACGCCATCGTCGGTGTCGAGGTGCCGAACCTTACTGGTGGCGTGTCCAAGATGCTCGCCAACCATCACATCACCAAGCCGGTGCTGATCGGCGAGATCCAGGCCGACGGTCAGTTCGAGGTGGTTTCCTCGACCGACGACCTCGTGCCCGGCGACGCATGGTCCGACTATCTGCCCGACTCCAAGATGCTGAAAGCGGACTGGGTCGAGCTGAAATGCGGAAACTACAACACCGAAACCAAGACCTGCGGCGGAGCCGTGAGTAACTGATCCAGGGCTTCTCTTTCGAGGGTAGTTCATCACCTTGCCGCGGCGGCCCGTTTGTCATGCACCAGCCGCCGCGGTTTTTTTCCACGAACCGCGGAACCCGTCACGGACATGATTGCAAGACTGGCGACATTGATCACCGCTGTCCTCGCACTCTGCGGTAGCGCACTGGCCCAGTCGGATGCGGGTCTCGACGAGATCGTCGCATCATTCGCGGAGGCCGGCAGTTTCAAGAAAGTCGAGAAAGTCATCGACCGTCTGGGCGCCAGCGGCCAGCCCGGGGCAGCCCCTGTCCTGCGCAGTCTCTCGGCGGGCAAGCTCAATGTTCACAAGACGACCGGCCGGGTGGTCGTGCTCGATGGCGCCGGCGATGGCCTGGCGCTTGCCGATCCGGTGACCGGCGAACCCGTCATCATCGAAGGCGCTGAAAGCGGCGACTTCCGGAAAGTGAAGATCAAGAATTCCCTGCGCCGCAAGATCGCCGCGGCGCTGTCGGGCCTGACCCTGACCTCCGCCAATCCAGACGTGCGGCTTACGGCGGCCCAGACGATTTTCGAGCGCTCGGACGCTTCCGCGCTCGCCGCCCTCGACGCGGCCATCGAAAAAGAGACGGACGACGCGGTGCGGCAAGCCTTCCTCGATGCGCGGGCGTCCGCAGTTCTCGGCAGCGATGCAGGGCTCGAAGCCAAGACCGAGGCCATCGACCGACTGGTGCTGCGCGGTGACCAGGATGCGCTGGCGCTGATGCTCGGACAGATGTCCGGGGCGGACGACGATCTGAAGGCAGTGCTTCAGGGCGGCGTCACGGCGGTGGAGTCGAACCTCGCCATGTGGTCCGCGGCCCAGAACGTCTGGTACGGGATATCGCTCGGGTCGGTCCTTCTGCTGGCGGCCATCGGGCTCGCCATCACCTTCGGGGTGATGGGCGTCATCAACATGGCCCATGGCGAGATGGTCATGCTTGGCGCCTATACGACCTTCGCGATCCAGGAACTGATCCGAACCCATGCCCCGGGACTGTTCGACCTGTCTCTGCTCTTCGCGGTTCCGGCCGCTTTCCTCATCAGCGGCGGGATCGGGCTCGCCATGGAGCGCGGTCTCATCCGTCACCTCTACGGACGTCCGCTCGAAACCCTGCTCGCGACCTGGGGCGTTTCGCTGATCCTGCAGCAGACCGTTCGCACGATCTTCGGCCCGACGAACCGGGAGGTGGGCAACCCGAGCTGGATGTCGGGCGCCTTCGACGTGGGGCAGGTCGCCATTACCTGGAACCGGCTCTGGATCGTCGTGTTCGCCTTTGCCGTCTTCGCGCTGCTCTACGTGGTCGTCAACCGTTCGTCCTTCGGGCTCGACATGCGGGCTGTCACGCAGAACCGCAGCATGGCGGGGGCGATGGGGATCCGGACGAACTGGGTCGATGCATTCACCTTCGCGCTGGGTTCGGGGATTGCCGGGATCGCCGGTGTCGCCCTCAGCCAGATCGACAATGTCTCGCCGAACCTCGGCCAGAGCTACATTATCGACTCTTTCCTCGTCGTGGTGTTCGGCGGTGTCGGCAATCTCTGGGGAACGCTGGTCGGCGCGATGTCGCTCGGCGTGCTCAACAAGTTCCTGGAGCCCTATGCGGGCGCGGTGCTCGGCAAGATCCTGGTGCTCGTCCTGATCGTCCTGTTCATCCAGAAGCGACCGCGCGGACTGTTCGCGGTCAAGGGGAGAGCCGTGGAATCATGAGCGCCGAGGGGGGAATGAAGCGGCTGGGCATGTCCCGGATGACAACGGCCGGAGTGGCCTTCATCCTGGTCGCCGCGGCTGCGGTGCCGGCGGCGAACCTGCTACTGGCCCAGGGCAGTCCGCTATATGTGCCCGATCACTACGTGGCGCTGTTCGGCAAGTTCCTGTGCTACGCGATGCTTGCTGTCGCGCTCAACCTCGTCTGGGGGTATTGCGGGATCCTCTCGCTCGGCCACGGCGCGTTCTTCGCGCTCGGGGGCTATGCAATGGGCATGTACCTCATGCGGCAGATCGGGTCGCGGGGCGTCTACGGGCACCCGGTGCTGCCGGACTTCATGGTCTTCCTGAACTACCAGGAACTGCCGTGGTTCTGGTACGGGTTCGACCAGTTCTGGTTCGCCGCCATCATGGTACTGCTCGTGCCGGGCACGCTTGCCTTCGTCTTCGGCTGGTTCGCCTTCCGGTCGCGGGTGTCGGGCGTCTATCTCTCCATCATCACGCAGGCGATGACCTATGCCCTGCTGCTGGCCTTCTTCCGCAACGACATGGGTTTCGGCGGAAACAACGGTCTGACCGACTTCAAGGACATTCTCGGGTTCGATGTGCAGGCGCGCGAAACGAGAGCCGCCCTGTTCGCGCTGAGCGCCGTGACCCTTGCCGGATTTCTCGTGCTCGTCTCCGCGATCACGGCCTCGCGCTTCGGCAAGCTCATGGTCGCCACCCGCGATGCCGAGAGCAGAACCCGGTTCCTGGGGTTCCGCCCCGAGCGGGTGAAACTGTTCGTGTGGACACTCTCGGCGATGATGGCGGGGATCGCCGGGGCGTTCTATGTGCCGCAGGTTGGCATCATCAACCCGGGCGAGTTCGCGCCGGCCAATTCCATCGAGATCGTCATCTGGACCGCGGTCGGCGGGCGGGGAACGATCGTCGGACCGGTTATCGGCGCTGTGCTCGTCAATGGGGGCAAGAGCTGGTTCACCGGCCTCTTCCCGGAATTCTGGCTCTTCGTGCTGGGTGCGCTGTTTGTACTGACCACATTGTTCCTGCCCAAGGGCATCGTCGGAACGCTCGCGGAGCACTGGTCCGGGCGTATGTCACGCGCCCGGCGTCCCGAACCCTCCGAGACCACCGGCGTGATGCCGGAGACGCCGGCCGTTGCGCGGAGCAAGGCATGAACGACCGCCTGACGACATCCATGCTCTATCTCGACGACGTGTCCGTCGCGTTCGACGGCTTCAAGGCCATCAACGGGTTGTCGCTGGTGCTCGAACCGGGAGAGATGCGTGCCATCATTGGTCCCAACGGGGCGGGCAAGACGACGATGATGGATATCATCACGGGCAAGACGCGGCCCGACTCCGGGGACGTCTATTTCGACGGAAAGGTCGACCTCACCAGCCACGACGAGTCGACCATCGCGACGCTCGGCATCGGCCGCAAGTTCCAGAAACCCACCGTGTTCGAGAACCACACGGTGGAGGACAACCTGTTGCTCGCCATGTCGGGGGCGATGACCGTCCGGCGACTGCTTGTCGAAACCGCATCGGCGGACGAACGCGACCGGGTCGAGGATATCCTGGGCATCATCCGGCTCGGCGAGCGCCGGCACGAACTCGGGCGAAACCTCTCCCATGGCCAGAAACAGTGGCTGGAGATCGGAATGCTGCTGGCCCAGGATCCCAAGCTTCTCCTGGTGGACGAGCCTGTGGCCGGCATGACCGACGCCGAAACGGAGCAGACCGCGCGGCTCCTGCGCGACATCGCCCGCAACCACACGGTCGTCGTGGTCGAACATGACATGGACTTCGTGCGCGACCTCGACGTGAAGGTGACCTGCCTTCACGAGGGCGCGGTTCTTGCGGAAGGCAGTCTCGACCAGGTCAGTTCCGACCAGGACGTGATCGACGTGTATCTGGGGCGCTGACCATGTTGGAAATCGAAAAGGCTGAACTCTATTACGGCGCGGCGCAGGCGCTTCGCGGCGTCAGCCTCGAGATCGCACCGGACCGGATCACCTGCGTGCTGGGGCGCAACGGTGTCGGCAAGACGAGCCTCCTGCGATCGGTCATGGGACATCATCCGCTCGCTTTCGGCGACGTGACCTTCGACGGCGAAAGTCTCGTCAGAATGCCTGTGCACGAACGCGCGCGGGCGGGCATCGGCTTCGTGCCGCAAGGCCGCGAGATCTTCCCGTTGCTGACCGTCCGGGAGAACCTCCAGACCGGATTCGCCGCGCTGCCGCGCAGCAAGCGCCACATCGCGCCGGAAATCATCGAACTCTTTCCCGTGCTCGGCGACATGATGGGACGCCGCGGCGGGGACCTCTCGGGTGGCCAGCAGCAGCAGCTGGCGATTGCCCGGGCACTCGTGATCAAACCCAGGCTACTTGTCCTCGACGAACCGACGGAAGGCATTCAGCCGTCGATCATCAAGGACATCGGCCGCGCACTGCAACATCTCAGGAAACAGGGAATCGCCGTTCTTCTCGTCGAGCAATATCTCGATTTCTGCCGTGAAATAGGCGACCATATCTACATTATGGATCGTGGCGAAATCGTGCATTCCGGCCCGCCGGAAACCCTCGACGACCCGGACGTTCGGGCCCACCTGACGGTATGAGCGCACCAGGCCTGGTACAAGACGGCACGCGTTCCGGCCGGCCTTTGCCGAGCCAGGCCGGGACAGCAGCAGCGCTCCGGTCCGTGCCGGGGCAGCAGCGCAGTCTCGGGGAGGGCCGGTTTTCGGCATCTTTCAAGGACGGCCGGACGCGTGTCGGCACTCTCTTCCAGAGCGGATGCGCAAAGCTCCGTATCCCCGCACCTCACGGGTCGCCCGCGCTCGAGGCGGTGATGATCAACACCTCCGGGGGCATGACCGGCGGTGACAGCCTGACCTGGAGGTTCGAGGCGGGTGCGGGTGCCGAGGTGACGGTGACCACGCAGGCCTGCGAAAAGATCTACAAGTCAACCGGCGGCACGGCGCAGACGAATGTCGTTCTCGAGGCCGGTGTAGGCGCCCGACTGTGGTGGCTGCCTCAGGAGACGATCCTGTTCCATGACTGCGACTACACGCGGACCATCGACGCGGATGTCGCCGAGGGCGCGGAGGCGGTATTCGTCGAGTCGTTCATATTCGGCCGGTCGGCCATGGGTGAAAGGCTGCGGAGCGGACGCCTGAGGGACCGCTGGCGCCTGCGTTCCGCCGGTCGCCTCGTTCACGCCGAGGATCTTGTGCTGGCGGGAGACATCGAGGCCCGGCTGGCCGCGGGTGCGACGGCGAACGGTTGCGCGGCGCTCGCCACGATCGTGATCCTGTCGACCGGCGCGGAGGCGAAAGTCGACGGACTGCGGAAGATCATCGGTTCGCACGGCGGTGTCTCGGCCCTGGAGGACAAGCTCGTTGGGCGGCTTGTCGCGAAGGACGGCTACGCTCTGCGACGATGCCTGACGGGCGCTGTGGCGTTCCTGCGTGGCGGAAATGACGTACCAAGGGTCTGGCAGACGTGACACGGAGCGTCCTGCCTTGACCGATCGGAGAACAAGCACATGAACCTGACCCCGCGAGAAAAAGACAAGCTGCTCATATCCATGGCGGCGATGGTCGCGCGGCGCCGGCTTGAGCGCGGCGTCAAGCTCAACCACCCGGAAGCCATCGCGCTGATTTCCGACTTTGTGGTGGAAGGCGCACGCGACGGCCGCAGCGTGGCTGACCTGATGGAGGCCGGCGCCCACGTGATCGGCAGGGACCAGGTGATGGAGGGCGTGGCCGAGATGATCCACGACGTACAGGTCGAGGCGACCTTTCCGGACGGCACCAAGCTCGTGACCGTTCACGAACCGATCCGATAGGCAAGGAGGACGAATGACATGAGAACGGCCCTTACGAGTGCGATCGCGCTGGTCGCGGCCTGCGGGGATGCGTTCGCGCATGCATCCGCCGCGGCGCATTCCCACGACGACCAGAGTGTCCTGTCTCTCGCGGCCGTCGTCGGCGCCGCCGTGATCCTGTGCCTCTCGACCCTGAGAAAACAGGCTGCGAGGGAGAACCGGAGGGCGCGTCGTGATCCCCGGTGAGGTGATCGCCGCTGAAGGCGACATAGAGTTCAACAGCGGTGCCGAAACGGTCACCGTCACGGTAGCCAATACCGGCGACCGGCCGGTCCAGGTCGGTAGCCACTACCACTTCTTCGAGACCAACGATGCGCTCAAGTTCGACCGCGCCGCGGCCAGGGGAATGCGGCTCGATATCGCGCCCGGTACGGCGGTGCGGTTCGAACCGGGCCAGAGTCGCGACGTGACCCTGGTTCCGCTGGGCGGAGACAGGCGGGTCTTCGGTTTCAATCAGTTGATAATGGGTGACGCCTGATGCCTGCGAAGCTTTCCCGCCGCGAATATGCCGCCATGTTCGGCCCGACGACCGGAGACCGCGTCAGGCTCGCCGACACGGAGCTCTTCATCGAGGTGGAGAAGGACCTGACGTCCCATGGCGAGGAGGTCAAGTTCGGCGGCGGCAAGGTCATCCGGGACGGCATGGGCCAGAGCCAGCGCACGCGCGACGAAGGGGCGGTCGACACGGTGATCACCAATGCGCTCATCGTCGACCACACCGGAATCTACAAGGCGGACATCGGTCTTGCCGACGGCCGGATCGCTGCGATCGGCAAGGCGGGCAATCCGGACACGCAGTCCGGCGTCGATATCGTCATCGGCCCCGGCACCGAGGCAATTGCGGGCGAGGGCAAGATCGTCACCGCGGGCGGATTCGATAGCCACATCCACTTCATCTGCCCGCAGCTCATCGACGAAGCGCTCATGTCGGGCGTCACCACCATGCTGGGCGGCGGCACAGGTCCCGCGCACGGCACCTTGGCGACGACCTGTACGCCCGGCGCGTGGCACATCGGGCGCATCATTCAGTCTCTGGACGACGTGCCCATGAACATCGGACTGTCGGGCAAGGGTAACGCGTCCCTTCCGGGCGCGCTTCACGAGATGGTCGCCGGCGGGGCCTGCGCACTCAAGCTGCACGAGGATTGGGGCACCACGCCGGGCGCCATCGACTGCTGTCTCTCCGTGGCCGATGAACACGACGTCCAGGTGATGATCCACACCGACACGCTGAACGAGTCCGGCTTCGTGGAGAACACGGTCAAGGCGTTCAAGGACCGGACGATCCATGCCTTCCACACCGAAGGCGCGGGCGGTGGCCACGCGCCCGACATCATCAAGGTGTGCGGGCTGCCGAACGTTCTGCCGTCCTCGACAAACCCGACCCGGCCCTACACGGTCAACACGATCGAGGAACATCTCGACATGCTGATGGTGTGCCACCATCTCGATGCCTCCATACCCGAGGACATCGCCTTTGCGGAAAGCCGGATCAGGCGCGAGACGATCGCCGCGGAGGACATCCTCCACGACATGGGCGCGTTCTCCATCATCGCGTCCGACAGCCAGGCCATGGGCCGGGTGGGCGAGGTGATCATCCGCACGTGGCAGACCGCCGACAAGATGAAGAAGCAGCGTGGAACCCTGGACGGGGAAACCGGCGACAACGACAACCTGCGGGTGCGCAGGTACATCGCCAAGTACACGATCAACCCCGCTATCGCCCACGGCATGAGCCAGGAGATCGGGTCGCTCGAAACCGGCAAGCGGGCCGACATCGTCCTTTGGGACCCGGCCTTTTTCGGCGTGAAACCGGCCATGGTGCTTGTCGGCGGCACGATTGCCGCCGCGCCGATGGGAGATCCCAACGCGTCCATTCCCACCCCGCAGCCCGTGCATTACCGGCCCATGTTCGGGGCCCTTGGCAGGGCGCCCGCGAAGTCTTCGGTCACGTTCGTTTCGCGAGCCGCGGCAGACAGCGGCCTCAGGGAACGACTCGAGGTGGGCAAGGCATTCGTCGCGGTGTCCAACACGCGGGGCGGGATCTCCAAGGCGGACATGGTCCTCAACGATGCCACGCCGCAAATCGAGGTCGACCCGGAGAGTTATGAAGTGCGTGCCGACGGTGAACTGCTCACCTGTGAACCGGCCCGTGAACTCGCCATGGCACAGAGGTACTTCCTGTTTTGACCAAGCGCGCTGTCAGTGTCATTTCGGATCCGGCGGAAGTCGCCGACACGATTACCCTCGACGAACTGGGGCGTCATCGCCGCCGCATGAAGATGGTGTCCGATAACGGAATCGACTTTCTCCTCGACCTGCCGAGCGCGCGGCTGCTGCAGCACGGCGACGGTCTGGTGCTCGAGGACGGGCGCATTGTCCAGGTGAGTGCCGCGCCCGAACCGCTCTACGAGATCCGCGGGCTTTCGCAGCGGCATCTCCTCGGGCTCGCCTGGCAAATCGGCAATCGGCATCTGGCGGCTGAACTTCGCCCGGACAGCATTCGTATCAGGCGGGATCACGTCATTCGCGAGATGCTGCTGAAGCTGGGTGCCTCCGTCGACGACATCGAGGAGGTTTTCGACCCCGAACCGGGGGCGTATGCGCACGGGCATCACCACGATCACGGCCACCAGCACGAACATGAACACGAACACGAACACGAACACTGATCCCCGCGTGGTCGCCCGACTGATGGCATGGCTGTCGCCGGCGTTCCCGACCGGTGCGTTCGCCTACAGCCAGGGTCTCGAGTCGGCCTGCGCCGCGGGGCTCGTGTCCACGCGCCGGGAGGCGGCGGAGTGGATATCCGTGCTGCTCGAGCACGGATCGATCTGGAATGACGCGGTGTTGTGCGCGGAGGCGTGGCGGCGTTCGCGAGCGGGCGGTTGTCTCGATGAACTGGCCGAGCTCGGCACCGCGATGTCGTCGTCGCATGAGCGCCACACCGAAACGGTTTCACAGGGCAGTGCCTTCCTGAAGGCGCTCGAACACTGGCCGGATGCCGCGTCGACCGGCATCCGGCCGGTGGGCCATTGTCCGTTGCCTGTCGCCTTCGGCGCCGCGGCGGCCCGGGCCGGGCTGCCTGTCGACGCCGTGCTCGCGGCCTTCGTTCATGCCGCCACGTCGAACCTGATCCAGGCTGTTCTCCGGCTCGGTCGCCTGGGGCAGGCGGACGGTGTCGCCCTGCTGGCGGAACTGGAGGAGCCCGCGTTGCAGACCGCGCAGCGGGCCGTCCAGTCCGGGCTTGACGATCTCGGCAATGCGGCTTTCATGGCCGAGATCATGTGCATGCGGCATGAAACGATGCCATCACGGATTTTCCGGTCCTGAGACCGGACCGCGCAACCGAGGGAGTCTCACGCTGAACATGTCGAGTTCGTCCGTCAACGGTCCCCTTCGTGTCGGGATCGGCGGTCCTGTCGGGACCGGCAAAACGACGCTTGTTGCGCGGCTGTGCGAGTCGATGCGTGACCGGGTTTCCATGGCCGTGGTCACGAACGACATCTACACGCGCGAGGATGCCGAGGCGCTCATGCGGATGCAGGCCATCGCGTCGGACCGGGTCATCGGTGTCGAGACGGGCGGATGTCCCCACACCGCCATCCGCGAGGACGCAACGATAAACCTGCAGGCGATCGACACACTCAACGAACGGCACGGCGACCTCGACCTGCTGCTGATCGAATCCGGTGGCGACAACCTCGCAGCCACGTTTTCACCCGACCTCGCCGACCTCACGGTCTACGTTATCTCGGTCTGCCAGGGGGATGACATCCCCCGCAAGGGAGGACCTGCCATCACGCGGTCCGACCTGCTCGTGATCAACAAGGCCGACCTTGCGCCGCATGTCGGCGCCGATCTCGAAACGATGATGCGGGATGCGCACGAGGCCCGCGAGGGGCGGGCCGTGATCCTGGCCGATCTTCGCCATGGCGAGGGTGTCGACGAGATCGTCGAGTTTCTCTGCGAGACCGGCGGGCTTCCGGAATAGCAACGGTCAGTAGGCGGTCCGAAGGCGGCTTTCGCGTTCGAACCGCTCGATGCCCAATTCGATCAGCCGGTTCACGAGTTCGCTGTAGGAAATTCCGCTCGCTTCCCAGAGTCGCGGATACATGCTGATCTTGGTGAACCCGGGCATCGTGTTGATCTCGTTGACGATCACCGAGCCGTCGGACGTCAGGAAACAGTCCACCCGCGCAAGCCCTTCGCATTCGAGCACCTTGAAGGTGCGGATGGCGATGTCCTGGACCCGTGCGATGACGCCGGGGGAAATGTCGGCGGGGATCTGGAGCGCAGCGCCGTTTTCGTCGATGTACTTGGCCTCGTAGGAATAGAAGTCGTGCGTCGGCACGATTTCGCCCACGGTCGACGCGACGGGATCGTCGTTTCCAAGAACGGCACACTCGATTTCCCGGCCCTCGACGAACTCTTCTATGAGGATCTTCCGGTCATATGAGAGAGCGTCGTCGACCGCCGCCCGGAAGTCCTGTTCGGAAGCCACCTTGTGCACGCCGACCGATGAGCCGAGATTGGCCGGTTTCACGAAGAAGGGGGTTCCGACCTGCCGCACGATGTCCGCATAGTCGGCATCCTCTCCCTGCCGCAGGACGATGAACGGCGCAATCGGCAGGCCCGCGTCCCGCAGGAGCCGTTTCATCACATCCTTGTCCATGCCGACCGCCGATCCCAGAACGCCGGCGCCGACAAAGGGCAGGTCCGCAAGTTTGAGCAGTCCCTGAACCGTGCCGTCTTCGCCGAAAGGCCCATGGAGAACGGGAAACACCACGTCGACGGGGCCTCCGGATGTGTTCGAATCCAGATCGGTGAGTTGGCCTTCGCTGCGGGGCACGAGCGCCACATGACGGCGCTCGGGGCTGTTCAGGCGGACATGGCGGGGATCGTCGGCACTCAGCAGGAAGCTGGACTGGTCCGGCAGCAGCCACTTGCCGGACTTGTCGATGCCGATGAGAACGACGTCGTACCAGTCCCTGTCGATCGCATCGACAACGTTCTTCGCCGACAGTAGCGACACCTCGTGTTCCGCGGAGCGTCCGCCGAACAGCACGCCGACGGTCTTTTTCGCCTCAGCCATTGGACCTCGTCTGGTTGTCGGCGATCGTCTTCCGCCGGATTTGCTATTCCGTCTTGGACACCGACTTGAGGTAGGCGATCAGGTCAGCGCGCTCGGAATCCTTCTTGATTCCCCGATAGGTCATCTTGTTCTTGGGGATGTATTTGCGCGGATTCGCGAGGTAAGCGTCAAGGGTTTCCTCGTTCCAGACTAGGCCTTCCTCGCCCTTCGCCAGCATGGCCTTGGAGTACTTGTAGCCCTCGACGCTGCCCGCGGTACGGCCGTAGATGTTCACGAGGTGGGGGCCGACCTTGTTCTTCGCCTCGTCCACCACGTGGCAGGCCTTGCATTTCTTGAAGACTTTCTCGCCTTTCGCCGCATCCGGTTCGTCGGCCATGGCCATGCCGGCGGTGAGGGTCAGCAACAGGGTGGCGATAGCGGGGGTGACATGTCTCACGGCGAATACCTCTTCGTTTTTCAGGCTGCGGCAATGGAGCGTGCCGATTGCCTCATGGGTCGATTTTTGGTGGCTTGACCAAAGAAATTCAAGGTCATCGGTGCGGCCTGCGACCATTTTGCCATCCGGCTCTCCCACCGCGACCGCGATCGTCCCGGTGGCGGCATATCCCATCGACTTCGGAAAAAACGCGTTAACGCGGCGGGTGTCCGGGCGTCGGTTCGACACAAATCTTGCGTGTCGGCGGCAGACACTGCAAAGGTTTCCACCCGGGTGACGCCAGGCGTTTCCCGCTGACATCGATTGATACGACCTGCCGTTTCAAGGGAGTGCGGAATGCCGCTGAAGCAGTTCTATGACGTGGTGATCGTGGGGGGCGCGATGATGGGCAGTTCATCGGCCTATTTCCTCGCAAGCAATCCGGACTTCGACGGCAGTATCCTGATGGTCGAGAGGGATACGAGTTTCGCGCGGAGTTCGACCATGTTGTCGGCAGCCGGCGTCCGCAACCAGTTCTCGAACGCGGTCAACATCCGGATGTCGCAGTTCTGTACCCGTTTCTTCAGGGAGTTCCCCGAGGACCTTGCTCGGATTGGAGAGACCTGGCAGTCCGGATTCCAGGAGTACGGATATGCGTATCTGGCCCGAGACACGGGCGCCGACGTGTTGCGTCGCAACCACGAAGTACAGGAACGGGAAGGCGCACATGTCCGGCTGCTCGACCGCGATGCGCTGAAATCGCGTTTCCCCTTCTACAACGTCGAGGACATCGAGCTCTGCGCCTATGGGGAGAAAGGCGAAGGCTGGTTCGACGCGTTCGGGCTCTGCCAGGCGTTCCGGCGGGCCGCCCGTGCCAAGGGCGTGGAGAGCATCGAGGGCGAGGTCGTTTCTCTCGACGTCGAAGACGAGCGGGTGACGGCCGTGACACTGGCTACGGGCGAAACGGTTCAGGCAGGCCATGTGGTGAACGCGTGCGGCCGGCACGCGGCCGGGCTCGCCCGGATGGCGGGCGTGGAGGTGCCGATCGAACCGCGCAAGCGCAGCGTGTTCGTATTCGACTGCCGGGAGAGCATCGGCCAGCCGCTGCCGCTGACCATCGATCCGACCGGGGTGTTCTGCCGGTCCGAGGGCAATCGCTACGTGGCCGGATGTCCGCCGGTGACGGACCCCTGCGCGGAATTCAACGACTTCGAAGTCGTCTACGACGAGTTCGAGGAGATTGTCTGGCCAACGCTGGCACACCGGATCCCGGCGTTCGAGGCGATAAAGCTCGTCGACGCCTGGGCGGGCCACTACGAATACAACACGCTCGACCAGAATTCCGTCATCGGGCCGCATACCCGTATCGGAAACTTCTATTTCATCGCCGGATTTTCCGGTCATGGCGTGCAGCATGGGCCGGCCGCCGGACGCGGCCTGTCCGAACTCGTCACCTATGGCGAATTCCGGACGATCGACATGTCCGAACTCGGTTACTCGCGGATCGAACAGGCACGTCCCTTCGTGGAACAGAATGTCATCTGAGGAAGGCCGGTCCCGCGTTGAACCGGCACGACCGGCAACGCGACAGAACAGAACTGGTGCAATAGGATAGCTCCATGTCTGAAGCGTTGACCTCGGTCCTTTTCCTGATTTCGCTGATTGCGGGTGTCTATTTTCTGGGCCGGTTTCTCAAGACGTTGTTTGTCGGCAACGGAGATGCCGGCGTCTCGTTCCACAGTGGCGACAGCAGGCTGCGCAAGCTCTACGCGGTGGCGGAAAAGCTGAACACGGCCACAGGCGTTCTCGCACGCCCCTCCGACCTGAAGAAGCACAGGCTTTTCGATCGCGGCCTCAAGCTCATTGCCGGAGAAGGCGTGTCGAACGACGACCTCCTCGCCTACGGCTCAGGGGCAAATGTCTCGCTGTCGTGCCTGGCCTACTGCGCGCTCAAGGGGCGCACGTCCGACAAGGAGATGCGCGAGCGTGTCGTCCGTCAACTCGAGGGTACGGGTTACTGGACGTTGTCCTACGCCCTCGACTATCTCGAGGAGAAAGCGCCGTCGGACGAACAGCTTGTGGTGCCGGTGCTTGCCGCCATGGCGGACGATCTCTGGGACAATTCGACCTGCAATGCGCTCGCCGACTTCATTGGCAGGCGCATGGTCGGCGGCGAAACCCCGGACGTCGAGAACGGACTTGCGGGACTGGACGGCTACAAGCTCGATCAGCTTCGCGGATTTCTGCAGTCCCAGGGTGACGAAACGGTCCGGGCGCTTGCCGGTCGCGTCCCGAGCGCCCCCGATGTCGCCCAGGCGCCGGATTTCCTCGATTCCATCGGCACCGTCTGGGGTGCGGAGGACGCCGAGGCGGCGCGCTCCATCGTCGAGCACGAGGCGCTCAAGACCACGGTCAACCGGCTGGTGCGCGAACTGGAATCGAACCCGCCGCGGTCCTCGCTGATCGTCGGCGAGGCGGGCGTCGGCAAGACGGCCGTCATCGAGCGGCTGGCGAGCCGCCTTCACCGGAAAGGATGGACGGTCTTCGTGGCCGGCCACGCGGAACTCGTCGCGGGGCAGATGTATATCGGTCAGTTCGAGGAACGCCTGCGCGAACTGACCTCGTTCCTGAAATCGAATCCGAAGACGCTGTGGGTCATTCCCGCCTTCGAAGCCCTGGCGTTTTCCGGCCGGCACCAGTACAGCCCCATGAGCGCGCTCGACTCGCTGCTGCCGATGATCGAGCAGGGTGCGATCAAGGTTGTCGGCGAGATCGGATCGTCGGCCTACGAGCAACTCGCCTTGATGCAGCCCCGTGTCGTATCCGCGATCGGAGCACACCGTCTCGCATCGCTCTCGAGGGAAAAGACAACCGATCTTGCACGGTCATGGATCAAGCGTCGCAGGGCGCGCATCTCGGACGCCGTGCTGAACGAGGCGTCCCAGATGGCGCACCATTTCCTGAGCGAGTCCGCCGCGCCGGGAAACCTCATGAAGCTTCTGGATCTCACCGTGGGACGGTTGGAACGCAACAGGCCGCAGGAAAAACAGCACGTCATCGAGCTGGAAGACATCATCGAGACGCTGACCGAACTGAGCGGACTTCCGGCATCGATCCTCGACGACCGCCAGAGTCTCGATCTCGCGGAACTCCGGTCGCATTTCCTTGGCCGGGTGGTGGGGCAGGACGAAGCCGTGGCCTGCCTCGTGGAACGCGTGGCCATGATCAAGGCCGGCCTGACGGACCCCACGCGGCCGTCTGGCGTCTTCCTGTTTGCGGGCCCGACGGGGACGGGCAAGACCGAGATCGCCAAGACGCTGAGCGAGTGGCTGTTCGGTTCGGCCAACAGGCTTATCCGCATCGACATGAGCGAGCTGCAGTCCCAGGCGAGCCTCGAGCGGCTGCTCGGCTCCGACGGCGGGTCCGGCACCACGTCCCTTGCCGACCATGTGCGCAAGCAGCCGTTCTCCGTCGTCCTGCTGGACGAGTTCGAGAAGGCGCACCCGAATGTGTGGGACGTCTTCCTGCAGGTCTTCGATGACGGGCGCCTCACGGATCATCGTGGGCGGCTGGTGGATTTCCGGCACACCATCGTGATCCTGACGTCGAACCTGGGCGCCACGATCTCGACCGGCACGCCGATGGGGTTCGGGTCGCAACCCGAAGGGTTCGACGCCGACAACGTGCTCAAGGCCGTCGAGGACACGTTCCGACGGGAGTTCGTCAACAGGATCGACAGGGTGGTCGTGTTTCAGCCGCTCAGTCGCGATGTCATGCGGCAGATCCTGCGAATCGAGATCGACTCGGCCTTTCGCCGGCGCGGACTGCGGTCCCGGTCCTGGGCCGTCGAGTGGGACGAATCTGCAATCGGCTTCCTGCTGGATCGCGGTTTCCGGCCGGATCTCGGTGCGCGGCCGCTCAAACGGGCGCTCGACCAGTACCTCCTGGCGCCGCTCGCGGTCACGATCGTCAATCACCAGGTGCCGGCCGGCGACCAGTTCCTGTTCATCACCCGCAAGGGGGATGCTCTGGACGTGGAGTTCGTGGACCCGGATGCCGGCGAGGGCGGAGTGGCGGAAGACGGGGCTGCTTCGGATGTCTCGGAGGACGCCTATAGCCTTCGCGGGATACTGGCCGACGCGAAGGGAACGCGTGAGGAGTTCGAGCATATCCTCGCGGTTCACCAGGGCATCAGGGATGCGGTAGGCGGGGAGGCGTGGCAGAACGAGAGAGCCGCCAATCTCGCCATGCTGGAACTGCCGGATTTCTGGCAGTCGGAAGAGCGGTTCGAGATCCTCGGCCTTGCGGAATACATGGACCGGGTCGAGGCGGCGATGCGCCGGACGGGATCACTGCTGGAGCGCCTGCGCAACGGGGCGCGGCGCAATGCCTTTCCAACGAAAATGCTGACGTCCGCGGCGCAGTCGCTCTATCTCCAGCAGATCGCGATCGAGGACGTGCATGGCAAGCGTCCGCCGGATGCCTTCCTCATGATCGACGCCGGACACGGGGATGTCGACCCGGACGAAACGACAAAGGCCTTCGGAGCCTCGATCACGAAAATGTACGTCGAGTGGGCCAAGACGAGGCGCATGCACCTCAAGCCGCTCGGAAAGTCCGGTACGCTGTTTGCCGTCAGCGGTTTCGGGGCGCACACGATCCTTGCAGGCGAGGCGGGGCTCCATGTTCTCGAATCACCCGGAGGAAGGGGCGGGAAACAGCAGCGCAGGACGGTGCGCGTGCGGGTGGCGCCGCAGCCGCCGGACGCCTCGTCGCCGGACGCAGCATCGCCCGAGCGCCTTGCCCGCGCGGCGCTGGACGAACACGACAAGGGGCGTCCGAAGGTCGTTCGCAGATACCGCCGCGAACCGTCGCCTCTCGTGCGGGACAATGCGCGCGGCTGGCGGACCGGCCGTTTCGACCGTGTCATGGAAGGCGACTTCGACATCATCGAGTAGTCGTTGGTCCGGGCTCGTTCCACGACCTGATCCGGGCAAAATCTCCGGCATTGCATTGCACCGCTCGGAATGCTTAAAACCGAGTTCGTTTTCTCCCGCGAAGCTGATGTGCCCGGCCGGTTGAGCGCCCGGCGCAGCACTTTCGCGCCTCGCCGGACACGGAATCAATGACAGTAAAAGAATCGCTGGTCGAGAAACTCAGGTCGCGAAAAGCGGTGATCGGCATACTCGGTCTGGGTTATGTCGGTCTGCCGCTCACGCTTCGCTACATCGACGTCGGTCTCAATGTGATCGGGTTCGATGTGAACCAGGACAAGGTGGACGCGCTGAACGCCGGCCGCAGCGGGTTCGCGCATATTCCCGACGCCCGCGTCCGGCATGCCCGCGAGAACGGTTTCGAGGCGACGTCGGACATGAGCCGCGTGGGCGAAGCCGATGCCCTGATCCTGTGCGTTCCCACGCCCCTCAACAAGTATCGCGAGCCCGATCTCAGCTATGTCGAGTCGACGGTCGACGCGATCGTGCCCCACCTGCGTCCGGGTCACGTGGTGGCGCTCGAAAGCACGACCTATCCCGGAACAACCGAGGAAATCGTGTGCCCTCGAATCACCTCCGGTGGTCTCGAGGTGGGTCGGGATATCTTCCTTGTCTACTCGCCCGAACGCGAGGATCCCGGCAATCCCAACTTCGATACCCAGTCGATCCCGAAAGTGTGTGGCGGGATGACCGAGGATTGCCTGGAGGTGGGCATGGCGCTGTACGAAAGCGCCATCGACCAGGTGGTGCCGGTCAGTTCGCCGCGAGCGGCGGAGATGACGAAGCTGCTGGAGAACATCCACCGCGTGGTCAATATCGGCCTCGTCAACGAGATGAAGATCATCGCCACGCGCATGGGGATCGACATTCACGAGGTGATCGCCGCTGCGGCGACGAAACCGTTCGGGTTTACGCCTTATTATCCGGGGCCCGGCATCGGTGGACACTGCATCCCGATCGATCCGTTTTACCTCACCTGGAAGGCGCGCGAGTACGACGTTCATACCCGTTTCATCGAGCTGGCCGGCGAGATCAACACGACAATGCCGCAATGGGTCATCGAGCGGGTCACGGATGCGCTGAATTCGCGTTCGAAATCGATCCGCGGCTCGCGCGTCCTCGTTCTGGGCCTGGCCTACAAGAAGAACATCGACGACATGCGCGAGTCGCCCGCGGTCGATATCGTCAGGCTTCTGGTGGAGAAGGGGGCCGACGTCTGTTACTCGGATCCCCACGTCCCGTCGTTCGACGGGCATGGCGAAATCGACGTGGAACTGACCAGCCTGCCGCTCGATGCTGAGACCCTGGAGGCGGTCGACCTCGCGGTGCTGGTAACCAATCACGACGGTTTCGACTATGAACTGATCCGGAACCATGCTCCACTGATCGTCGATACCCGAGGTGTTTACAAGGAGCACGCGGACCACATCGTGAAGGCGTAGTGTGGCCGTGGACCAGTCCATGTCGCACGTTCAACCATTCATTCTGTCGGGCGGCGCGGGAACGCGCCTTTGGCCGTTGTCGCGCGAGGCCTATCCGAAGCAATTCCTGAAGCTTTTCGGCGAACACAGCCTGCTTCAGCAGGCCTGTCTCCGGGTGGCGGGGGACGGTTTCTCGGCACCGACCATTCTCGCCAACAACGACCACAGGTTTCTCGCCGGCGAGCAGTTGCAGGATATCGGCGTCGAGCCTGCCGCGATCGTGCTGGAGCCGTGCGCGCGCAACACCGCGCCGGCAGCCCTCGTCGCCGCCCTGATCGCCGCAGACCGGGACGGCCTCGTGCTGCTGATGCCGTCGGACCATGTGATTCCGGAGCACGAACTGTTCGAAGCCGCGGTCGAGGCCGGCGCGGCGGCGGCGCGGGATGGCCGCCTGGTGACCTTCGGGATCAGGCCCGACGCTCCGGAAACCGGATACGGGTACATCGAGATCGAGGCGGGCAACGACTGTGTCGATGTCCGCAGATTCGTGGAAAAACCGGACCGGGAGACGGCGCAGTCCTATCTCGACACCGGTGACTATGTCTGGAACGCCGGCATATTCCTTTATGCCGCGGGCGCCATGATCGCGGAGTTCGAGAAGCAGGCGCCGGACATCCTCGACGCCTGCAGGGCAGCGCTCGAGAAGGCGCAGAGCGACCTGGATTTCCTGCGTCTCGACGCGGAGGCCTATGGCGAATGCAGGAGCATTTCGCTCGACTATGCGATCATGGAGAACGCCGAAGGCATTCGCTGCGTGCCCTATGACGGGCGATGGAGCGACCTTGGATCGTGGACCGCCTTGTGGGATGTGCTCGACAAGGACGATGCGGGCAATGTCGGGCAGGGCGACGTCGTCTTCACGGACACCCGCGACAGCTTCGCCTATTCGGAAAACCAGGTCCTGTGCCTCCTGGGGTTGGACAACGTCTTCGCCGTGGCGACCCAGGATGCCATCCTCCTGGCGCCGAAGGAGCGCGCCCAGGATGTGAAGTCGGTCGTCGAGACGCTCAAGGCCTCGGACCGTTCGGAGGTCACGGAGCATTCCAGGGTCTACCGGCCCTGGGGCTGGTATCAGGGGCTTAGCCAGGGCGACCGTTTCCAGGTCAAGTGCCTGATGGTCAAGCCGGGCGGCCGGCTCTCGCTCCAGAGCCACTATCACCGGTCGGAACACTGGGTGGTCGTGTCGGGCACCGCGCAGGTCACCGTCGGCGAGGAGACGGTGCTCATGACCGAGAACGAATCCACCTATATCCCGCTTGGGTCCCGACACCGGCTGGAAAACCCCGGCAAGGTGCCCGCCTATCTCATCGAGGTGCAGTCGGGACGTTACCTGGGCGAGGACGATATCGTCCGCTACGAGGACGTCTACAACCGCGATTGATGCCCGGCTGCGGCCAGGTCGGCTGCGGCTTCAGGCGAGACTGAGCCAGCCTTCCGGATAGAGGTCGTGGGTGCGCGTCTTGGCGAGATAGTCGGGCGAGAACCACAGGCGCGGCGCGATGACGGTCTTGCGTGCGTCTGGGTTGAGCCATGCGCCCCACCAGCTGAACGAACTGTTGGCGATGATGTGGTGGTTGCACACGGCCATCAGCGCGAGGTCGTTCGCCGGCTCCTCGGGGTCACCGTCCGCGAGTATGCGGTCGGGGGCGAATTCCAGCAGTGCATTGGCGTAGGCCGGCTCGTCGGAAAAGACGACGAACGTGGCACCGGGATAAAGCGCCAGCATGTGGGTCACCGCGCGTCGGTAGTAATCCGGCGTGCAGGATCCGGCCATCTTGGATGCGGACTTTCCGGTGATGTAGTCGCCGCGGCGCACGTGCACGGAAATGGCGACGGGAATGCCGGCGATCTTCTGGCGCAGTTCGGCCACCGCTGCGGGCATGGACAGTGGTACGGAGAACATCTCGCGCAGGCTGTCGGAGATTTCGTGGAAGTATCTTTCCGACTGCCAGTAGCCGTCGAGAAACACCGGCGCCCTGAGGGTCTCGAACTTTGGCGTCACATGGAAATGGGGCTCGACGAACAGGCCCTTCTTGAGGAACAGCCCAGGCAGTCCGGTCCGCTTGGCGAGCTTTCGCCTAAGTCCGCTGTCAGGCGCGAATGCGGCAACCTGGGACCGGGACGCGATGGCCTCGGGAACGCCGTAGGCGTCGAGGGCGTAGTCCCGGAGCGGGTCCTGCCGGCAATAAGTCAGGTCGAGCAGAAGAGGCGCATCCAGACGGTGGGCGAGGGCGGATCCCGCCGCGTACTGGAACAGCTGATTGCCCAGTCCGCCCTTGAGGCGGACGATCACGTTTCCGTCCGACATGGTGTCCTGTCCGGGGCCTGCCGCTTAAAGCCTGATCGACCCGCTTTCGGAGTTCAGGAACCAGTCATAGGTCTGTTTGAGGCCGTCTTGCAAGGGAATGCGCGCCGTCCAGCCAAGTGCGGCAAGGCGGTCGACATCGAGCAGCTTTCTCGGCGTGCCGTCCGGCTTCGACGTGTCGAACGCGAAAGTGCCCTCGTACCCCACGACATCGGCAATGGCACGTGCCAGTTCCGCGATCGTCAGATCCTTTCCGGTGCCGATGTTCAGGTGTTCCTCGCCATCGTAGGTCTGCAGGAGGAAAACCACGGCGTCCGCCATGTCGTCCACATGCAGAAATTCGCGACGCGGGTTTCCCGTTCCCCAGATCGTGACGCTCGGATCCCCGTTCTGCTTGGCCTCGTGGATGCGGCGCATCTGGCCGGGAATGACGTGGCTCTTCTCCAGGTCGAAATTGTCGCCCGGACCGTAGAGATTGGTCGGCATGCAGGAAATGAACCTGCAGCCATGTTGCCTGCGGTAGGCCTGGCAAAGCTTGATGCCGGCGATCTTGGCGATGGCGTACCACTGGTTCGTGGTTTCCAGCGGGCCCGTGAGAAGGGCGTCCTCGCGCATCGGCTGTTCGGCGTCGCGGGGATAGATGCAGGATGAACCGAGCAGCACGAGTTTCTCGGTACCCGCGCGATAAGCCGCCTCGATGACGTTCGCGCTGATCATCAGGTTGTCGTAGATGAAATCGGCCGGATAGGTGTCGTTGGCGAGAATGCCCCCGACCCTGGCCGCCGCGAGGATGATCGCGTCGGGCTTGTGGTCCGCGATGAACCGTTCGACTTCGTCCTGCCGGCGCAGGTCCCGGCGATCGTCTCCGCTGTGCACGACCTCGCAGGGTTCGTCCGCGAGCCGTCGCACGATTGCGCTTCCGACCATGCCGCGGTGACCCGCGACCCAGACTTTCCTGTCCCGGAGATCGAAGTCGGTGGCGTTCACGTCATCCCTTCCCGTTGCCGCCGTTTTCGGCGATGGCCTTGCGGTCGGCGGCGATCATTTCGCTGACGAGCTGGCGGAACGGGGTCGAATGGGTCCAGCCCAGCTTTTCCTTCGCCTTGGTGGGATCGCCAAGCAGATGGTCGACCTCGGTCGGCCGGAAGTAGCGCGGGTCGATTTCGACGAGGACACGGCCGGTGTCCTTGCACTTGCCGACTTCGTCCACACCTTCTCCATGCCATTCGATCGTCACGCCGATCTCGGCGAAAGAGAGTTCCACGAACTCGCGCACGGAATGGGATTCGCCGGTCGCCAGGACGTAGTCGTCCGGCTTGTCCTGCTGCAGGATCCGCCACATGCCTTCGACATAGTCGCGGGCATGGCCCCAGTCGCGTCGGGCGTCCATGTTGCCCAGGTAGAGCCTGTCCTGCCGGCCGGCCTCGATCGCGGCGACGGCCATGGTGATCTTGCGGGTGACGAATGTCTCGCCACGGGTCGGCCCCTCGTGGTTGAAGAGAATGCCGTTGGAGGCATGCATGCCGTAGGCCTCACGGTAGTTGATCGTGATCCAGTAGGCATAGAGCTTCGCGGCGGCGTAGGGGCTGCGCGGATGGAAGGGCGTGGTCTCGCTCTGCGGCGGCGGCGTCGAGCCGTAGAGCTCCGAGGTGGAGGCCTGGTAGAAGCGCGCCGTGTCCTCGAGCTTGAGAATGCGGATCGCCTCGAGGAGACGCAGCGCGCCGACCGCGTCGGCGTTCGCGGTGTATTCGGGCGTTTCGAAGCTCACCTGGACATGGCTCTGCGCGGCGAGGTTGTAGATCTCGTGAGGCTGCGTTTCCTGCAGAATGCGAATGAGGTTGGTGGAATCCGTCATGTCGCCATAGTGCAGGAAGAACCGGGCATTGCGTTCGTGGGGGTCGACATAGAGATGGTCGATGCGCCCGCTGTTGAACGACGACGAACGTCTCTTGATGCCGTGGACTTCATATCCCTTGTCGAGAAGCAGTTCGGCAAGATAGGCGCCGTCCTGTCCGGTCGCGCCCGTAATCAGTGCTCTTTTGGAGGTCATGGATATCCGGTTTCCCACGAAATGCGGCACGCTTGTGTCCGTTTATGCGCGGATTCGCGTATCGGGCGTAGCGGCGTTTTGGCAAGTCAGGCCCATGTTTACCAGAGTATTCTTTTGAAATGCCTAATATTCATCGCTGTCGGACCCGTGTCCTCCGCGCCCCGGCGACATATGCCACGATCAGCGTGCCAATGGTATGGTCCGGGTGAAACGATCCGGAAGAGCGCGGCTCGAATGACCACGACCCGATCCCTCACATCCTGGGAACTGGCCGGCATTCCCTTCATCGTCGTCGTCGGTTCGGCGATGCATTTCGTGTTTGCATGGTCGGGCGAGCGGTGGCCGGTGGCGCTTGTGGCCGCAGTCAACGAATCCGTATGGGAACATCTCAAGCTGGCGTTCTGGCCGGGCCTCGTCTGGTCGCTTCTCGAGTACCGGTTTCTGAGGCCCGACGCTGTGCGGTTCTGGGCAGCCAAAGGTATCTCTCTTGCGGTCCCGCCCGTCATCATCGTCCTGGTGTTCTACGGCTATACAGGGCTTGCGGGCGACAACTACCTCGTCGCCGACATCGGCACGTTCGTCCTGGCGGTCGTCTGCGGACAGATCGTCTCGCTTCGGCTTGTCGCAGCGCCCATGCGGCAGGTGTGGCTGCGCACTGCCGGCATCGGGCTGCTGTTCTGTGAAATTCTCGCGTTTTCCGCGTTTACGTATTTCCCGCCTCCGATGTTCCTGTTCGAGGATTCCCGCAGCGGCCTGAGGGGGATTTACACGGACAGTTTCCGGGGAGACGCGGCGACGCCGGCTTTTGGCATTGCGTCAAGCGCCGTGGTGGGCTGAAATCCGGGTGTCCCGAAACGCACCTGCAAGGTCAGTCCATGCCGAAGAAACAGGAAGTCCTCCCCGAAAGCCTCTACTCGCTCGACGTCGATGCGCTGGACCCCCGGATCGAGGAGAGAGCCCTGACAAGCGGCGGATTCCCCTACGATGAGAAGATGAAGGAGAAGCGCTACCTCAAGCGGTTGCGGCTGTTGCAGATCGAGCTTCTCAAGGTCCAGGGCTGGGCGCGCCGGAACGGGGAGAAGATGGTTCTGGTCTTCGAGGGACGGGATGCCGCCGGGAAGGGCGGGACCATCAAACGTTACATGGAGCATCTCAATCCCCGTCACGCGCACGTGGTGGCGCTCGCCAAGCCGACCGAGGCGGAGCGTGGTCAATGGTATTTCCAGCGCTACGTGGAACACCTGCCGACGGCGGGAGACATGTCCCTGTTCGACCGTTCCTGGTACAACCGCGCCGGCGTCGAACGTATCATGGGCTTCTGCACGCATGACGAAGTGGTCGACTTCTTCAAGGAAGCTCCGGCCTTCGAGCACATGCTTGTGCGGTCCGACATCAAGCTCTTCAAGTTCTGGCTGACCGTCGGGCGCGAGGAGCAGCTTCGCCGGTTTCACAGACGCAAGTCGGATCCTCTGAAGAAATGGAAACTGAGCCCGATCGACTTTGCGTCGGTCGGCAAGTGGGACGAATACACCAAGGCCCGTCGGGAGATGTTCGATTTCACGCATACGGAACACGCGCCGTGGACGGTGATCCGCTCCAACGACAAGAAGCGTGCGCGGCTGAATTGCATCCGGGTTTTTCTGTCGTCGATCGACTACGAGGGGAAGGACGAGAGCGCGATCGGTGAAATCGATCCGCATATCGTGGGCTCGGGAGACGACGACATCATCTGATTCGTGAGGGCTTGAGTTGTCCGATTTATTAGGTCAATCTTCCTGACCTAATTTCGGAGAAACAGCCATGTTCGAGCCGAGTCTTCCTGTGTTGCTCCCGCTGGCGGCCTTCGCCCTGGCGGCGTCGATCACGCCGGGACCGAACGTGATCATGCTCGCTGCATCGGGCGCCAACTACGGTTTTCTGAGATCGGTCCCGCACATGCTGGGCATCAGCATCGGTTACCCCGTCATGCTCCTCGTTATGGGCCTGGGGCTGGACCAGGTCTTCCAGAATTCTCCGCAGATCCATATGTTCCTGAAACTCGCCGGGTCCGCCTACCTCGTCTACTTTGCCTACCGGATCGCCACGGCCGAACGTACGGACAGCGTCACGTCGACCGGAAAACCTCTCTCCTTCGTCCAGGCGGCACTGTTCCAGTGGATCAATCCCAAGGCATGGGTCATGGGGATCAGCGCCATCGCGACGTTCACCACGGTCGGTGACAGCAGCCTCGGCCAGGTCCTCGTGATCGGAGCCGTGTTCATGGTGGCATCCGTGCCCAGCGTCAGCGTCTGGTGCGGCTTCGGCGTCGCCATAGGGCGGTTTCTGCGCTCACCGGCCCATTTCCGCGTATTCAACCTGACCATGGCCTTATTGCTGGTGGCATCGATCGGCCTGCTATATTTCTAGGTCCGAATTCCGGGCGCCGGTTTGCGGCGAAATCAGAGGACAGGAAATGCACGGTGAAAACGTCGCGGTGACCGTCGGCGACATCAAGGCCGCGTCGGCTCGTCTTGCGGGCCAGGCGGTCGAAACGCCGCTGGTGGAAAGCGGCCGGCTGAACGCGCTGGCAGGCGGGCGCATATTGCTCAAGGCCGAATGCCTCCAGCGCACGGGGTCTTTCAAGTTTCGTGGGGCGTTCAACCGGATCTCCCAGTTGAGCGACATGGAGGCACGCCACGGGGTCATCGCCTACTCGTCGGGAAACCACGCGCAGGGCGTGGCCTGTGCGGCCGCATTGCGCGGGCTGCCGGCAACCATCGTCATGCCGGCGGACACGCCCGCGATCAAGAAACAGAACACCCGGGGATATGGCGCCACAATCGTCGAGTACGATCGCGAGACGGAAAACCGCGTCGAGATCGCCCAGTCGCTTGCCCGCGACAGCGGTGCGGTGGTCATCCCGCCGTTCGATGATCCTCACGTCATTGCCGGACAGGGGACTGCGGGGCTGGAAATCGTCCGCCAGTGCAGGGAAATCGGCGTGGCACCGGATGCCGTCCTGGTCTGCCACGGTGGCGGGGGCCTGACCGCGGGCATTGCGACAGCGATCGTCGACGCCTATCCGGGCGCGGATATCTACGGCGTCGAGCCCGAAGGCTTCGACGATCTCGGCCGGTCACTCGAGTCGGGCCGGCGGGAGACGAATCCCACCGAGTCAGGCTCCATATGCGACGCCTTGCTTTCGAGAAGTCCCGGTGAGATCACCTTCGGGATCAATCAGCGGCTGTTGAAAGGTGCCCTGAGCGTGTCGGACGATGACGTGCGTGAAGCGATCCGTTTTGCCTTTGGAACGCTGAAACTCGTCGTCGAACCGGGCGGTGCGGTGGCGCTGGCGGCGATCCTGACGGAGAAGATCGATTGCAGGGGGCGCGTGGTGGCGGCGACCCTGTCGGGCGGGAACGTGGATCCGGAACTCTACGCCGGCATACTCACGGCCTGAGACAGGGGAAAATCGTCAGCCTCAGCAGAACAGGACGGTCTTTTCGTCCTGACCGAGCGCCCGGACGCCGCAGACCGTTTCCTCGTCTTCCTCGATTTCGGCAACATGTGCCTCGACCGCAGGAGCCGCGGACTGGAGCAGCGGGTCGGGGAGGGCGGTTTCGGTAACGTCGGTTTCGGGTTCTTCGTCGTCCTCGTGGTCGTCCATCTCGACCTGCGCAAGAAGTTCGGTCGGTTCGATCTCCTGTTCGACAGGCTCGAGGCAGACTTCGGACTCCTCGACGACGCAGGTGTCGGTCTTGTGATCGACGAACATGAGCGAGTCGACGTCGTCCTGCGAAATGGCGATGTCCGGACGCAGGTAACTCTGGGTGAGGTCGAGATCGTCGGGAGCATGGGACTGCTCGATGAGCTTCTTGTCGCCCCAGATGTCGATCATCGAGTTAAGGCGTTCCTCGATGTAGTTCAGGACGTCGACAACCTTGGTGATGCGCTGCCCGGTGATGTCCTGGAACTCGCAGGCGCTGAAAATGTCGGTGGCGTAACGCTCCAGAAGGTCGCTGTTTTCGCCGTCCAGACCACAGGCGCGCATGTCCCACGCGACTTCCTGGATCGATTCCGCGGCCGCGAGGATCTTGTAGGTCGCCTGCTCGGTCGCACCGACCACGAGGTCCAGTTCCCCAGCCACCGTGTTGAGCTGGCTCTGTTCGCCCGACGACGTGGCGATCGCGGCAATATCCAGTCGGGTCTGGGCGATCGTCGCGGCCATTTCCATGAGATCGAAGCGCAATTCGTCCTCGGGATTCTCGCGGGGTTTGGCGTCGAGCGCGTTTTCAAGACGCTTGATGGCGTCGAGGAGCATCGTCGTGTCCGCCGAGCGGTTGCGACGCGCGTATTCGGCCAGAAACCAGCGGCCACGCGCGGTTTCCATGACCGCGGACTCGATGGCTTCGTAATCCTCTTCGGGAAGAGGACCGGAGTAACTGCCTTCACTCATGGCTATATTTGCCCCCGTCGACACGCTTGTCCCTGACCCTTGGCTTTCATAAACACGGCTACAGTCACTAGTATGTGGGGAATTCGTTAGGGATTCGTTTAGACCAGCGTCCGACCCCGTTTTCCCGCTATCAACCATGGCCGGTTCATGATCCAGATTGGCGTCCCCAGCATCACGGGCGTGAAACTCGCGGCGTTCTTTTCGGCCTACTTTCTCGCATTCGGCATTTATCTGCCGTTTTTCCCCGTCTGGCTGGCTTCGTCCGGGCTGTCCGAATCGCAGATCGGACTGGTCCTGGCGGCGCCTGTGGTGCGGATTGTCGCCGGACCGGCCATCGCCTTTCTCTGCGACCGGGCGGGCAGCAGGAAAATGCCGATCGTCCTGCTGTGCGCGGGCACCCTTGCCGGATTTTCCGCCTACGGCGTGGTCGATTCGTTCGGTGCGATCGTCGTCGTGTCCGTCTTCATCGCGGTTTTCTGGACATCCATCCTGCCCATCGTGGAATCCCTGACCGTCTCGCTAGGGGCGGACGGAGACGTCGACTATGGCCGTGTCCGGCTCTGGGGGTCGCTCGCGTTCATCGCGGGCAGTCTGGTGGCCGGGCATGTGCTGGCGTCCGTGCCTTCGCAGGCGGTGCTGTTCATGCTGGTGGCATGCCAGGTCCTCCTGTTTGCGGCCGCGCTGGCGCTTCCGGATTTCAGAAGTTCGGGCAAGGGACCCGGGTCCGTGGCGACACCTTCATGGCGGGACGCGAGGCAGGTTCTGGTCCGGCCGGCGTTCCTGGTCTTCCTGTTCGCCGCCGGCCTGAGCCAGGCGGGTCATGCGCTCTACTACGTCGCGGGTACGATCCATTGGAAATCGGCCGGCCTGGCGAGTACCCAGATCGGTATCCTGTGGTCGGTCGGCGTGGCGGCCGAAATCGTCCTGTTCATGTTCGCGGGAGGGGTGCTGAAGCGGTTGAGCCCGGTGTCGCTTCTGGTGGCGGGTGCGGCCGCAACGGTCGTCCGGTGGAGTCTCACGGCGTTCGTGACGGATTTCCCGGCCCTGTTCGCCATCCAGGTGCTGCACGGCCTGACGTTCGGCGCGGCTCATCTCGGGGCGTTGTATTTCATCGCGCGGTCGGTGCCCACGCGCCTCCAGGCCACGGCGCAGGGGACCTACTCGGCAGTCAGTTCGGGATTGCTGCTTTCAGGCGCGGTGGCTCTCTCCGGTCCCGCCTATGAGGCGCTTGGCGGACAGGCCTATCTGCTCATGAGTGCGATGGGCGCGGTCGCGGTGGTCCTGGCGCTCGTTCTCGGCCGGATGAACACGGTTCACGACGAACCGGACGCTACCCCCACAGTTCGGGGGCCGGAGCCGACATGATGCTGCCGTCGAACGTGATGGCCGACGGCCGGTCGCGGTCCAGCAGCAGCGGTCCGTCGAGGTCGACGACCGAGGCTTTCTGCGCCACGACCATGGCCGGCGCCATGGCAAGCGACGAGGCCAGCATGCATCCGACCATGATGTCCATGCCGCGCGCCGCCGCTTCGTCCGCAAGGGCCAGGGCTTCTGTCAGCCCGCCGGTCTTGTCGATCTTGATGTTGATCGCATCGTATTTCGACGCCAGTTCGTCGAGGCCGTGGCGGTCGTGCGCGGACTCGTCGGCGCAGACGGTCACTGGCCGGTCGATGGAGGCGAGAAGGCCGTCATCGGCTGCGGGCAGGGGCTGTTCGACCAGTTCGATACGTTTCTCCGCGCTGACCGCCAGCAGGCTTTCCAGGATGTCCGGCGTCCAGGCTTCGTTGGCGTCGACAATCAGCCGGGTGTTCGGAACCGCCGCACGGATCGCGCGGATCCGGTCTTCGTCGCCGGCACCGCCGAGCTTGAGCTTCAGCAGCGGCCGGGCACCGGCGGCCTTCGCGGCGGCCGCCATTTCGTCCGGTGTGCCAAGGCTTATCGTGTAGGCGGTGAGCAATGGCTTGAACGATGTGATGCCCGCCAGTTCCCAGGCTCTCTTGCCGGACCTCTTGGCTTCGAAGTCCCACATGGCGCAATCGAGGGCGTTGCGCGCCGCGCCTGCAGGCAGGGCGTCCTGAAGGCCGTCGCGCCACAGGCCCCCGGCGATTGCGTCCGCCTGGCTACGCACGAGGTCCATGACGCCGTCGACGGATTCGCCGTATCGCGGGTAGGGCGTGCATTCTCCCCGACCGTTTATGCTTCCGTCGGTGATCGTCGCGACCACGACATCGGCCTTCGTCTTGGTCCCGCGGGAGATCGTGAAACCGCCCGCTATCGGAAAAGTGTCCTGCTCGACGACGAGACGCATTTCGCTCATGAGGGATGAAACTCCTCGATGAGGCGTTCGACGATGGGCGCGACGCTGCCGCGGATGGGATCGACGCAGGGAAGGTCGTAGTCGCTCGATGTCGCGGCGAGAAACGCATTGGCGTCGTCCTCGCTCAATGCGGCCGTGTTGACGGCGATGCCCACGCAGCGGATGTCCGGATTCGTGAGTTTGCCGTTGGCGATCGTCCTGTCGATGACCTGGGAGATGGTCGGCAGGGGATGGGCGACGCCGCGCATGTTGGTGCGCGTGGGTTCGTGGCAGACCACGAAGGCGTCCGGCTGCGAGCCGTGCAGCAGCCCCAGGGTCACACCGGCGAAGGCGGGATGGAACAGGGAGCCCTGGCCCTCGACCACGTCCCAGTGATCCGGTTCATTCTCCGGAGAAATCCATTCCGCGGCACCGGAGATGAAGTCGGCGACCACCGCGTCGAGCGCCACGCCGCGACCGGAGATGAAGACACCGGTCTGGCCCGTGGCGCAGAAATCGGCCTTGAGACCCATGTCCCGCATGCCTTTCTCGAGGGCGAGGGCGGTGTACTTCTTTCCGACGGAGCAGTCCGTTCCGACCGTCAGCAGGCGCAGGCCGGTGCGCTTCCTTCCCGTGCCGGTGGCGAAAGAACGGTCCGTGTAACGCACGTCATGCAACCGGCGCCCGTTGCGCCGTGCGGCCTCGGCGATGCGTTCGATCGAACCCAGCCTGCGGTGAAGACCGGTGGCGACGTCCATGCCGGCGTCGAGGGCCTCCACGATAGTGTCTATCCAGTGGTCGGGCATGGTGCCGCCCGAATTCACCACACCGACCACCAGGGTCTGCGCGCCGCGGTTCATCGCCTCGGAGATGGAGATGTCTTCCAGTCCGGTATCGGCGTTGCAGCCCGGCAGGCGAACCTGTCCGACACACCATTCGGGTCGCCAGTCGACGATGCCCTGCGCCGTCTTGGCGGCAAGCTGGTCATGCACATCTCCGAGAAACAACAGGTAAGGCTGGTTCAGTTCCATCAGACTACGCCCCTTGAACAGATACGACCCGAACCGGATGAATAGCCAGCTTAAGGAGGGCCGCGCAACAGAAAACCGGGCTGCCTTTCGGCAGCCCGGTCAGGTTTGCTTCAGAATGCAGGTTCGTCAGTTCATGCGGCCGCTGGCGTGGGCGAGCATGAGGTAGACCTTGCCGGTTTCGGACGACAGGTAGGTCTCGACGAGAACGTTGTCCCGGTCGTTTTCGGCGACGGAGTCGAGCAGGCGCTCGAAGTCATCGACATAGCGGTCAACGTCTTCGCGGAACTCCGCATCGGCCTGGTAGCGCCGCGCGATCTCGTCGAAGAGACGCTGGCCGCGCATGCTGTAGAGCCTGCGTGTGAACACGTTGCGTTCGCCGTTCTGGTAGCGCACCCAGAGTTCCTCCGGGGCCTTATGGTCGAGAGAACGCACGAGGTCCACCGAGAGCGAGTTGAGGGTCTCCACAATGTGGATCGCCAGTCTCGGAACTTCCGGAGAATTGCCCGTGCCAACCGGCGTGGCGCCGTCAGCCGACTGCTTCTCCGACAATGCGGGCAGGGCTTCGTCGTCGTCACGTGACGCCGCTGCGAGCAGGTCGGGAAGACCCCAGTTGCCACCTTCGTCCTCGCGCTTGGCGCCCGGGTTGATCGTGGCGACATTGCCGCCCGATGTCGCCGGAGGCTGAGGCGCGGGGGCAGCCGGCGCTGCGACCGGTG
Organism: Hyphomicrobiales bacterium; assembly: GCA_965227875.1. GTDB lineage: Bacteria > Pseudomonadota > Alphaproteobacteria > Rhizobiales > JAJFHC01. Next base: position 64,529 of record OZ245783.1, on the reverse strand, counting down.
CTGCGGAAACCGCCTTGGGCGGGGTCGGCTGGGGCCGCGGGGCGAAGCTGCTGCCGCCCGCACTTGCGGCGACCGGCTGCTGTTCGGCCTGCTGGCTGGCCGGCGTGGAGACGTCGATCAGGTTGGTGTGACGCTTGACCACTTCGGAAAGTGCGTTGAGCGCTGTGATCTGATCGGCAACCACCTTGCGCATGGCGGCTGCGTTTTCCTTCGTCTCTTCCGGCAGTTCGAAGACCGCACGACGCAGTTCGTTGCGGGCGTCGGCAAGTTCGCGGGCCATTTCTTCCGCCGCGGCGCGCATTTCCGTGGTGGACTTGCTGAACTGGTCCGTGGTCTCGGCCATGTTGTTGCGCATGCTCGAAACCGTGTCCTCGTAGCGTGACCGCAGGGCCTCGACGGTCGAGGCCATTTCCTCGCCGGCGATGGACTTGAGACGATCGAGTTCGGAGTTGAACGTCTCGGTCGTCGCGACGGCATTGTTGCTGAGGATCTCGGCAACCTCGCGGGCACGCTGTTCGGTCGTCGACAGCGAGTCCTCGACGAGGCCTGCGTAGGACCTCATGAGGGAGTCGATGTCTTCGGCCTTCTGCATCAGGCTGTCGACCATCTTGGTCAGTACGGCCTCACGCTGCGACAGGATGGAGTCCATGTCGGCGCCGACATTCGACACGCTCGTTTCGACGAGTGCGTTGACCCGTTCGAGACGGTCGACAATGACGCTGCCTGTCGATTCAAGCTGCGCGGTCGTCTTGTCGCTCGTCTCTTCGACGCGGGCGATGATGCCGGAACTGGTGTCCTCGACGCGTGAGACGATGCCGGTGCTGGTTTCCTCGACGCGCGAGACAATGCTTGTGGTCGCATGTTCCACGCGTTCGACGATACCCGTGCTGGCATTCTCCACACGTTCCACCATGCCGGTGCTGGCGTTCTCCACACGATCGACCATGCGGGTGCTGGCCTGCTCGACCTGGGCGCTGAAGCGCGACGCGGTCTCGTCGAAGCGGGCGAACACCTGGCTTCCCGTCTGCTCGACCGAGGAATTGATTTCCGCGCTGGTCGAGTTGAGGCGGCCCAGAAGCTGCGCGCCGGTGTTCTCCAGGGCTTCGGCGACCATCTGACCGGTCGAACCGAGCCGTTCGAGGACTTCGTTGCTGTAGCTCTGGATGGCGCTGGAAAAGTCGCCGTTCACGTTGTCGATCCGCTGGAAGAGATCCGTACCGAACACGTCCACGGTCTGGGTGAACGTGCTGCTGGAGTTCTCGATCCGCTCGATCAGGCCGGTCGCGATGGTGTCGACCGCGTCCGCGATGCCGTCGCGGGAGGCTTCGAGGCGTTCCAGCATGCGATGGCTGGCCGCGTCGATGGCGCCCGTGACGTGCGAGCTCGTTCCGTCCATCTGCTCCACGGCGCGGATGCCGGAGTTCTCGATCGCGTCCGCAATGCGGCCGGTGGCCTGTTCCAGACGCTGATGCGTGCGTTCGCCGGTGGTCTCCAGGGCGTCCACAAGGCTCGTGCGGGCATCCTGGATCTGGGCGAAGGTGCTGGTGGCGTTGGATTCGAGGGCCTGGGTGATTTCCGTGTTGGCCTTCTCGATGCGCTCGAACACGCCCGACCCGACGGACTCGATGGACGTCGCGATGCCGTCGGTCGACTTGTCGATCCGTTCGAACACCGTTCCGCCGACCGTTTCCAGCGTGCCGGTGATGTTGTTGGCCACGGAGTCGAGACGGTCGAACAGGCTGGTGCCGATCGAGTCGATCGCGCTGGTGACCGCGCTGCTGGTTTCATCCAGCCGGTCGAAGATGCGGGTGCCGCTGTACTCGATGGCGCCCGTCACGTTGGAGGACGTGGTCTCGAGCTGGACGGTGATCTCCGAGCCCTTGCGTTCCAGCTGCTGGCTGATGTTGGTGCTCGTCGCTTCCAGATCGTCCGTGATCTTTCCGCCGGTCTGCTCCAGCGCATTGGCCACGTCGCTCGACGTGGTTTCGAGCTGCAGCGAGATCTGGGCGCCGGTGCGGGTGAGCTGTTCGGAGATCTGGCCGGTGGTGGCCGAGATCTTGTCCGCGACATCCGCACTAGTGCTTGCAAGACGCTCGTTCATTTCCGCGCTGGCGCGGTCGAGACGCGAGAAGACCTGCTCGCTGGTGTCGTCGAGCTTGTCGGTGATGTTCACGCTCGTGGTCTCGAGACGCGTGTTCATTTCCGAACTCACCGAGTCGAGACGCGAGAAGAGGCGGCCCGTGGTGGTTTCGAGACGGTCGGTCATCTCGACCGAGGCGTGCTCAAGGTGTTCGAAGATCTGCGAGCGGGCGCTTTCGACGCGTTCGGTGAACTCGCTCGACGCATTGAGCAGGCGCTCGGTGATGGCGCCGCCGCTCACCTCGATCTGCTGGACGAGGTCGCCGCTCGAGGTCTGGACCTCCTCGATGACCTCAGCACTGGTCTGCTTCATGCGGTTCGCCACGTCGCCGCTGGCGGTCCGCAGCATGTGCGTGATCTCGCCGCCGGCCTCGCGAAGCTGCTGGGTGATGTGCACGCTGGTGCGTTCCAGGCGCTGCGACAGTTCGCTGTTGGCCTCGTCGAAGCCCTTGGTCGCCTTCGTGAGCGCCTCGCCCTGGAGCGAAAGCTGCTCGGAGAAAGACCGGATATCGTGCAGGACGGTGCCCGAGAGCTGCTCCAGGCGTCCGGCCTGCTGCGCGATCTGGTCGGAAGCGCCGCTGGCTTCCTCGGCGATGGCGTTGATCGAGCCAGACAGTTCCTTGGTCGTCTGCTTGAGGCCCTTCTCGAGGGCATCGAGGCTCGCCTGGGCGACGTCGATGACACCCTGGAGGGTCGACGTGTTCTCCTCGAGGCGCGAGACGAGCGGCTGGGTCTCGGAACCGAGCATCTGGCCGGCCTGTTCGAGGGCGGAGCGCTGGTTGTCGAGGCCGTTGATGAGGATGCGGATCCGCTCCTCGTTGCCGCCGAAGGCGCGTTCGAGGGCGGACAGTTCCTTGTGGACGAGGGACTCGAGCTCGCCGGCGCGGGCGATGGCATGTTCGACGCCGCCGATGAGTTCGGATACCTCGCGGCGCACCGCCTGACCGACCGAGGCGACGCCGTCCGCGGCGATTTCCTCGGGGCGGATCAGCCGGACGGCCGTCTGTCCGAGAACCTCGGAGATGGTCTTCATCTGCTGGGCGCGCCAGACCATGTAGGTGATGGCCCAGACCATGACGACCGGCATCAGGGTCATCATGATGATGACCGCGACTTCCGGTGCGGCGATAACCTTGGAGAGGTCGCCGTGCTTGGCGATTTCCGGAGCATAGAACCCGTAGAGATACGCGCTACAGGCGATCAGCCAGAGCGCGGAGACGAACAGGGCGAACCAGAACGGTGCCGAGGACGGCCGCCGTTTCATCGACCCGATCAGCGATGCCGTGCTCGGTTCATCGTCGTTTGCGGGACGGATGACCGGAGCCGAACCGGAGCGGCGCACCTTCTGCTGCTTGGGCGGACCGGAGGGTTTGGACTCTGAAGGATGTCCCTGATTTTCCCTGTCGGACTGCCGCAAGGCGGTCTTCTTGAGAGTTCTTCTGGACGCCGTCGACTTTGGATCTGCGAATTTCCCTGCCATCAGTACTCTTTCCGCAACACACGGTTACTCTTATGACTCAACACAACTCCCCAGCCATTCCGACCCGACACGGAGTGTCGAGATCCGGAACGAGGATCACGGGAGGCGTAGAAAGCAAGTTCCGGGCCATTCGTTGCTCCGGATGTCACCGCCTGGCGTTAACCATTCGGTGGATCAAGTTCCACATGGTGCTGACTCTGCCTTTTCAACCTGTATGATGAAAAAAACGGCAAAACCAAGACCGTGCTGTTTCTGGCGTCTTGCTCGCGTGGCCTCCCGCTCGCGCCAGGACTTAAGTCTTGAAGATACTCGAATTTATTCACTGGTTAAACAAAAACTAACAGGGGAACCGGGGCAATGCCAAGTATGGTTAAGATGGCGGATGAACATCTCGAGGGGGGACAGGAGACCCGGACTGCGGCTCAAAAACGCACACTTCCGACCCCTGCTCAGCAGCGGTATCTCATTCGGGGACTCTCGCAAGCCGGTGGAAAACTGCCGCTGTTCGACGAGGAAGGGCAGGAAATCAGCGCACGCACGGTCAACAGCTGCATCAAGCAGGGATGGGCGGAACGCTGGTTCGCCAATCCCATCAAGCCGGACTGGCTGGTGTGCAGGCTGACCGCGAGGGGGTATGCCGCGCTTGCCGCCTGCGACGAATATGCCCGGGAGACGGGCTGGCGCGCTTAACGAAAAAGTATCGTCCTGCAGGGCATGATCCTTCCCCGGAACTGTTCATTTCAAGGGGAAGGTTCTCATGCTAACCGCAGATACGCACGTTCGGATGTCCGGCTCGCAAGAGGATTGCGATTGCACCGGCGAGCCGGAACGCCCTGTGGATCTCGTTCACCTGTCGCGTCAGACGATGGGCAACAAGGACCTGGAAAACGAGGTCCTGCGCCTCTACGCACAGCAGGCGGTCATCTGCGTCGAACAGCTTGCCGAGGCGGACAGTCCGAGGGCATGGCTGGAGGCCGCGCACGCGCTGAAGGGGTCTGCCCGCGGTATCGGTGCATGGAAGGTGGCCGAGGCGGCGGAACTGGCCGAGAAATGGACCTTCGTCGCGACCGGCGATGAGGGGCGGAAGCACCGCTGCGACGTGGCCGAGGCGGTCGGCAACGCCAATCGCTTCATCGAGAAGATCCTGGCCGACGGATAGGCCGTGTCGCGCCGGCAAACGGGCCGGCGCCTTCCCGCAGAGTTTCCCTCCAATTGCATTGCCCGCCGGTTTGGCCTATACGGACGCGTCGAACCGCGCGGCTGTCGATTTTCGACGGCTTTCCGCCGCTTATGATCATGTATCGCCCGGCATTTCCTGCTTTGCATGAAAGCCGGAAACCCCTTGTCTGGTAGGAACATGCCGAAGATCACCTATATCGAGTTTAACGGGACGGAACACGAGATAGACGGGAGCGTCGGTGCGACCGTCATGGAAACCGCGATCAAGAACTCGGTGCCCGGTATCGATGCGGATTGCGGTGGTGCATGCGCCTGCGCGACCTGCCATGTCTATGTCGATCCGGCCTGGACGAAGGTGACCGGCGAGGCGAGCGAGATGGAAGAAGACATGCTCGATTTCGCGTTCGACGTGCGCGAGAATAGCCGGCTGTCCTGCCAGATCAAGATCACCGAGGACTTCGACGGCCTCGTGGTGCGGTTGCCCGAGAAACAGTTCTGACACAACGCCCCTTGCCCGTCCGGAGGTTACCCGCTTTCGCCGGGCCCTGAACGGAAAGGTGCTCCACATGTCCGCGGAGACTATCGAAACTGATGTCGTGATCATCGGCGCAGGACCTACCGGCCTGTTCTCGGTGTTCGAACTCGGCCTGCTCAACATTCGCTGCCACGTGATCGACATTCTCGACAAACCCGGCGGGCAGTGCGCGGAGCTCTATCCGGAAAAACCCATTTACGACATTCCGGCGCTGCCGGTGGTGTCCGGCCAGGAACTCGTCGACCGCCTCGTCGAACAGGCGACGCCGTTCTCTCCCGTGTATCACTTCAACCAGATGGTCACGGGGCTCGAAAGGGCGGGCGAGGGGCGCTGGCGGGTGACGACCGACGAGGGACAGGTGCTCGAATGCACCGCGGTGGTTGTCGCGGCCGGTGGCGGCAGCTTCCAGCCCAAGAAGCCACCGATCCCCGGCATCGAGGAATATGAAGGAAAATCAGTCTTCTACGCGGTGCGGCGGATGGAAGACTTCCGCGACCGGAACATCCTGGTGATCGGCGGCGGCGACAGCGCGCTGGACTGGACACTCAACCTGGAGCCGGTCGCAGCAAGCATGTCCCTGCTGCATCGCCGCGACACGTTCCGCGCCGCGCCGGACTCTGTGAGCCGGATGCGTGCGCTCGTCGACGCGTCACGCGTGTCGCTGAACTTCGGCCAGGTCACGGCGCTGCACGGTTCGGGCGGAACGCTCGAAGGGGTCGCCGTGCGCGGACCCGACGGCGAGTACGACATCGCCTGCGATACCCTGCTGCCGTTTTTCGGCCTGACGATGAAACTGGGGCCGGTGGCCGACTGGGGGCTCGAACTGCACGAGAACCTCGTTCCGGTGGACACGGAGAAATTCGAGACGTCCACGCCGGGCATATTCGCGGTCGGCGACATCAACACATACCCCGGGAAGCTGAAGCTGATCCTTTCGGGCTTCCACGAGGCCGCGCTCATGGCCCAGCAGGTGTTCCGCTATGTCCACCCGGACGAGCGCCTCGTGTTCCAGTACACCACGTCCAGCACAAGTCTGCAGAAGAAGCTCGGTGTCGCCTGATCGCGGCAGGCGGGATGGGAGGGCTTTCGCAAAACAAAAATGCGGAACCGCCGAAACGGTTCCGCACTTTGTTCATGCGCCCGACTTCTCCCGGCCAATCACCTATCGGACATGTAGTCCGACCGGCAAAGGACCAAACGAACCCTGGTGCATGATCACCAGATGGCCTTCTGGACCATCGGGAGCCGCTAAACCCCCTCCGGTTTCGTGACACGCCGACACGAGGCCGCCGTGACCCGGCCCGGATTGACGAATTACCCGCCGTCACCGGACATATCGGGAGGCCACCGCATCTAGAGGCGATGGCACGTCCGCGTGGCGTTGCACTCCAACCCGCTCCACACGTCCCGGAAGTTGCCCTCCGGAAGCCTGCGAACCGGACCTTCGGCTCACGGACGCCACGGTTGCCTTTCAGAAGCTGATCCCGGTCTTGCCTCAGACCGGACCTCATCAGGACCGTGCTGATAGGTATATTGCCGCCGGCCCCCGGTCGTGTCATCAGGCGTGATTCGATATCCACACAAATGCGAATCGGCTGTGGAAAACCGCCGTCCGCCATCCGGTCGAGGTGCGGTCGAGATGCGGTTCGTCAGTCGGCCGGCAGGCCGGGCGCTGCCGTGGCGGGTTTCTGCCAGATCACCTCGCGGCCCGGTTCCGGATCGTTCGGCACGAGCCGCGCGAGGCCCAGTGAAATCAACGCCATAGCCGAACCCAGCAGGAACACGGCGGCGGGGCTGAAGAGCCAGATCAGGCCGAAACAGACGGGGATGACAACCGCCGCGACGTGGTTGATGGAGAAAGCGACGCCGGTGGTCGGGGCGATGTCAGCCGGGTCGGCGATCTTCTGGAAATAGGTCTTTATGGCGATCGCCAGGGCGAAAAACGCGTGGTCGACAAGGTAGAGCCCGGCCGCGATCCAGGCATTGTCGACAAATGCGTACCAGGTAAAGACGAGGAACAGGCCAATATACTCGAAGGTCAGGGCCTTGCGTTCTCCCCACTTGCCGATCAGCGAACCGATGCGCGGCGCGAACACCATGTTGAAGGCGGCGTTGGCGAGAAAGAGCATGGTGATCTGGGGCACCGTGTAGCCGAACTTCTCGACCATCATGAAGCCGGCGAAGACGATGAAAATCTGGCGCCGCGCGCCGCTCATGAAGACGAGGGCGTAATAGAGCCAGTACCGCTTGCGCAGCAGGAGCTTGCGGTGCTGGGGAACTTCCTCGCGGAACTGGGGATAGGCGATCCAGAGGAACACGGCGATGCCGATCGTGACGACGCCGCCGAAGAGGTAGATCCACACATAGTCGAGTGCGAGTGCGTACCAGAGCAGGACGATGGTGCCGTAGGCGGCGATCGTGGAGAACGAGCCGATCGAAATGATGCGACCGAGCTGGCGCGGCGCTTCGTCCTTCGGCAACCACTGCAGGGCGAGCGACTGGTTCATGGTCTCGTAATAGTGAAACCCGACCGACATGACGAACGTCGTGGCGTAGAGCCCGTACTCGGTGGGAAAGAACCCGGTGGCGGAGGTTCCGATGCCGAGCACGAGGAGCGACACGAGTGCGAAAGTCTGCTCGCGCATGAACAGGATGAAGAAGATGGCCGCGAAGGACAGGAACCCCGGGATCTCGCGGATCGACTGCAGCAGGCCCATCTCCGCGCCGGTGAAGGAAACGTCCTCTACGGCGAAGTTGTTGAGAAGTGCGCCCCAGATGGCGAAGGAGACATGCATGGCCGCGGCCATGGCCATGAGCATGACCACGGGAGAGCGCCAACCTGTGGCGGAAGAGGGGCTGACGAGTTCGCGGGAACCGAGCATCGGCGGCTTATATCACGGCCCCTGCGGGCCTGCGACAGAATCTGCAGGCAAGTATCAGCGGATACGTTCGATGAACCTGAGGAGGAATCGGCGCGGTCCGGAGGGAACCGCGTAATAGAGCTTCTTGAAGGTCGAGCGCAGTCGACGGAGATAGACGTGGAGATAGAGGCCGCCGAGCAGGCTGCCGCTTGCGCCGAAATCGAACACCCGCACGCCACTGTCGGACCAACGCTGCTTGTACTGGTCGTCGGGGGCGAGAAGGTCGAAGACATCGATTCCTTCACCATGTGCCCAGCGGATCATCGATTCGAGCTGCAGCGAACCGGGACGCAACTTCGCCATGTGGGGTGCGTAGGTGCCCAGGAAAGAACAGTAGTAGCCGAAGGAACGAATGCCGATCTCGAGCGCAACCGGCTGGCCGTCGAGGCGCAGGGCGGCCGCCACGCACTCGCAGTTCGGGTCGTTGGCCCGGGCGAAGGTCTCGAGGCCGGAAATCGTGCGCCGGTCGGCGAGCGCGTCGCTCACACGGCCGGTGTCCTCCAGCCATTTTTCCTTCATCCTGACGGCGGGTTCGATCAGGGCGACGGCGTCCGGCCCGCTCGAGACGTCGAACGAGACTTCACCCGCCTTCTCGAAGTTCCGCCGGAACCTGTCCTGCTGCTTGCGCGATTTCTTGCGGAGGATCGCCCGGTAGTCCTCCCACGCGGGGTAGGCGGACAGACCGATGCACGGTGCCGTCTCGCCCTCGCCGAGGCAGACGCCGACGGAAGACAGGAGCCTGAAGACCGTGCTGTCTTCGCGCACCTTCCGCAGGTTGACGAAATCGACGCCGGGGAGGCCCCGCACGAGTTTCCAGGCCGACGTCAGGATGCGGCACCGGTCGGGAACGTCCGCCAGCAGCACGTTGCCGTACTGGATGAGCGGCGTGCCGGCCCACACCAGCACGTCGAGCCCTTTGGCGCGCACGATTGCCAGCGGCCAGACGAGCGCAAGCCCTTGGTCCGTGCGGCCGGTCAGGACCCGGAGCCTCACATTGCGGCCCGAGGGTTCGTCCTGTGAAAGTCCGCGCCACCAGGCGCTGCACCAGGCATGGGACTGAAACAGCGACGGGCCGTCGGCCAGCGCCGCGTAGAGGTCGTTCCACTCGGTCTCGAGTTCGGCGAGGCCTTCGGTGGTGGTTATCCATTCGAACGTCGCGGGCACGGTCTTGGAGATGCGCCCCGGTCGGTCGACGGAAGCCGCAAGGGGAGCCTCCACAGGCCCGGTGCCCGCGAATGCCACGTCCTTGTGGCGGTTTCCCGCCGTCACTGCCGTCAAACGTTCCATCGTCCCCGCTCGGCTTCGTCCATGATCGTTCCGGTCCGGCTTTCCGGTCGGATCGATCAGGTCGCCCCACTGCCCGTCAGGCACGTATCAACTATACGTGAGGCGGGTTGCCGAAACAGAAATGTAGCGATGATTACGGGGAGTTTTGCCAAATTATCCCAAGTCATGGTTAACGGAAGACATTCGGGCCGCGGTTGCCGCTGGATGCTCGGGTCGGGCCCGCGCACGGCGGAGGGGGAGGATGTCTCGCGCCCTGAGCCGTTTCCTGGAACCCCGCAAGGGGCCTCCGGGACCGTTCCGGATATAGGCTTCTGTCCGCAACGGCCCCGGTTCCGCCTCACGGCGAACCGGGGAACGTGTGGGCGTTGCAGCGCACCGGGCAACGGGTGGGTCGGGCTAAGAATTGAGGGACGGATGGGCGTTGCGGCGGGCGGGACAGTGGATGGGCCGGGCTGAAGGTTTGGGAGCGGATGGGTCGTGTGTACGCCGTCGGGAGCGCTGGTTCGTCGAGGCTCCGCGTTTGTCCTGGACCTCTCCTCCTCGCCTTTGCCGGGCTCGACCCGGCAATCCAGCTTAGGGCGGACGCGTCGGTTGCCGCTGGATGCGCGGTTCGGGCCCGCGCACGGCGGAGGGGGAAGCCGTGTCGCGACCTCAGCCGTTTCCCGGAGCCCCCGTGAGGGGCGTCCGGGACCGTTCCGGATATGGGCCTTGATCCGCAACGGCCCCGGTTCCGCCTCGCGGCGGCCCGGGGAACGTGTGGTGGTTGAGGTGAAATGGGGAACGGTTGGGCCGGGTGTTCGTCGTCGGGAGCGATCGTCCGTCAGGGCTGTGCGTTTGGCCCTGGACCTCTCCTCCTCGCCTTTGCCGGGCTCGACCCGGCAATCCAGCTTCGGGCGGACGCGCTGGATGCCTCTGGATGCGCGGGTCGGGCCCGCGCACGGCGGAGGGGGAGGATGTCTCGCGACCACAGCCGTTTCCCGGAGCCCCGTAAGGGGCGTCCGGGACCGTTCCGGATATGGGCCTTGGTCTGGAACGGCCCCGGTTCCGCCTAACGGCGGACCGGGGAACGGATTGGCGTTGCGGCGCACCTGGGAGTGGGTGGGCCGGGCTAAGAACTGAGGGACGGATGGGCGTTGCGGCGGCCGGGACAGTGGATGGGCCGGGCGGAGAGTTGAGGGGTGGACGGGTCGTGTGTACGCCGTCGGGAGCAATCGTCCGTCAGGGCTGTGCGTTTGGCCCTGGACCTGTCCTCCTCGCCTTTGCCGGGCTCGACCCGGCAATCCAGCTCCGGGCGGACGCGTCGGTTGCCGCTGGATGCGCGGGTCGGGCCCGCGCACGGCGGAGGGGGAGGATGTCTCGCGACCACAGCCGTTTCCCGGAGCCCCGTAAGGGGCGTCCGGGACCGTTCCGGATATGGGCCTTGGTCTGGAACGGCCCCGGTTCCGCCTAACGGCGGACCGGGGAACGGATTGGCGTTGCGGCGCACCTGGGAGTGGGTGGGCCGGGCTAAGAACTGAGGGACGGATGGGCGTTGCGGCGGCCGGGACAGTGGATGGGCCGGGCGGAGAGTTGAGGGGTGGACGGGTCGTGTGTACGCCGTCGGGAGCAATCGTCCGTCAGGGCTGTGCGTTTGGCCCTGGACCTGTCCTCCTCGCCTTTGCCGGGCTCGACCCGGCAATCCAGCTCCGGGCGGACGCGTCGGTTGCCGCTGGATGCGCGGGTCGGGCCCGCGCACGGCGGAGGGGGAAGTCGTGTCGCGCCCTCAGCCGTTTCCCGGAGCCCCGTAAGGGGCGTCCGGGACCGTTCCGGATACAGGCCTTGGTTTGGAACGGCCCCGGTTCCGCCTAACGGCGGACCGGGGAACGGGTGGGCTGGGCTAAGAACTGAGGGACGGATGGGCGTTGCGGCGGCCGGGACAGTGGATGGGCCGGGCGGAGAGTTGAGGGGTGGACGGGTCGTGTGTACGTCGTCGGGAGCGCTGGTCCGTCGAGGCTCCGCGTTTGCCCTGGACCTCTCCTCCTCGCCTTTGCCGGGCTCGACCCGGCAATCCAGCTTCAGGCGGACGCGTTGGTTGCCGCTGGATGCGCGGGTCCGGCCCGCGCACGGCGGAAGGGGGAGGATGTCTCGCGACCACAGCCGTTTCCCGGAGCCCCGGTAGGGGCGTCCGGGACCGTTCCGGATATGGGCCTTGATCCGCAACGGCCCCGGTTCCGCCTCGCGGCGCACCGGGGAACGGGTCGAAGCTTTCTACGGAGTGGGACACGGACTCACCTCGCGGCGGCCGCGCAGCGGATCGGCCGGGGTTAGCGGACGAGTTCGCGCATGGCGGCGTCGATGCCTTCGAGGGTCAGGGCGTACATGCGGTCGGAGAAGAGCTGCTGGATCATCTGGGTCGACGGGGTGTAGTTCCAGAAGCGCTCGGGCGTCGGGTTGAGCCACACGGCGTGTTCGTAGACGTCGAGGGTGCGCTGCAGCCAGAGCGCGCCCGGTTCGGGGTTCATGTGTTCCACGCTGCCGCCGGGATAGGTGATCTCGTAGGGGCTCATGGACGCGTCGCCGACGAAGATGACCTTGTAGTCGGACGGGTAGGTGTGCAGCACGTCCCAGGTGTCGATGCGCTCGGCATGGCGGCGGCGGTTGTTCTTCCACACGAACTCGTAGAGGCAGTTGTGGAAGTAGAAATACTCCATGTGCTTGAATTCGGTCCGCGCGGCGGAAAACAGTTCCTCGCAGATGCGGACGTGGCCGTCCATGGAGCCGCCGACATCGAAGAAGAGCAGTACCTTCACGGTGTTGCGCCGTTCGGGGACCAGCTTGATGTCGAGATAGCCCTTGTTGGCCGTCGACCGGATGGTGTCGTCCAGATCGAGTTCTTCCGGCGCGCCCTGGCGGGCGAACTTGCGCAGGCGCCGCAGGGCCACCTTGATGTTGCGGGTGCCCAGTTCGACGGTGTCGTCGAGGTTCCGGTATTCGCGCTTGTCCCAGACCTTGACCGCACGGCCGTGGCGGCCTTCCTTCTGGCCGATCCGCACGCCTTCCGGATTGTAGCCGTAGGCGCCGAAGGGGGATGTGCCGGCGGTGCCGATCCATTTGCTGCCGCCCTCGTGGCGTTCCTTCTGTTCCTCGAGGCGCTTCTGGAGTTCCTCCATGATCTTTTCCCAGCCGCCGAGGGACTCGATCAGGGCCTTCTCCTCGTCGGAGAGATATTTTTCGTTCAGCCGCCGCAGCCAGTCTTCCGGGATCTCGTGAACCTCCTCGTCGGCCACGCCTTCCAGCCCCTTGAAGACATGTCCGAAAACCTGGTCGAACCGGTCGAGATGGCGCTCGTCCTTCACCAGCGCACTGCGCGAAAGATAGTAGAACTCTTCCGCCTGGCGGCCGATCACGTCGTGGTCCAGCGCGTCGAGGAGCGTCAGGTATTCCTTGAGCGTGACCGGGATGCTGGCGCGCTTGAGTTCGTGAAAAAAGTCGATGAACATCGCTGTCGTCTTTCAGGTTCGCCGACAGTCATACCCTGTCGGCCGCCCGTGGGAAAGACCGCGACAGAACGGTATGCCCTGACGGTGAAATGTGGTTTGTTTGCGTTCTCTCAAGCCGGGGAATTCATTCATGAAAATCGTTTCGATCGCCGTGTACCAGGCGGACCTGCCCATGAAGGAGGGCAGCTACAGCTGGAACATCCAGTCCTTTGCAGCCTTCGACACGACCGTCGTCGTCGTCGAGACCGACGAGGGCATCACGGGATACGGCGAGAGCTGCCCGCTCGGTCCGGCCTATCTCGCGGCCTATGCGCAAGGCGTGCGCGCGGGCATCGCTATGATCGCTCCGTCGCTCATCGGCCTCGATCCGCGACAGACCGACCGCATCAACCAGGTCATGGACCAGACGCTGAAGGGACACCCCTATGTCAAGTCGGCCATAGACATGGCGTGCTGGGACATCCTCGGCAAGGCGACGGGGCTGCCGGTCTGCGAACTTCTCGGCGGCCGGGCGCAGGACTGGGTGAAGCTCTACAAGGTGGTCACGCGCACGGACCCCGAGAAGATGGCGGACCGTATCGACGAGTATCACGATATGGGCTTCGAGCAGTTCCAGGTGAAGGTGGGCGAGGACCCCGATGTCGATATCCTGCGTTTCCGCAAGGTCGCGGAACGCATGAACCCGGGAGATGTCATGGACGCCGACGCCAACACCGGCTGGCGCCAGCACGACGCCATGCGGGTGGTCGGCGCCGTCGCCGGCCTCGACAGCGAACACGGCATATCTGTCTATATCGAGCAGCCCTGCCTGAGTTACGAGGAGTGTCTCGCGGTCCGGCGCAACACCACGCTGCCGTTCATTCTCGACGAATGCATGGACGGGCTTCCCATGCTGCTGCGCGGTTACAACGACGGGGCGATGGATGCCATCAACCTCAAGATCAATCGTATGGGCGGGCTGACCCGGGCACGCCAGATGCGCGACCTTTGCATCAGTCTCGGTTTCACGATGACGATCGAGGACAGCTGGGGCGGCGAGATCGCCACCGCCGCGATCGCGCATCTCGCCCACTCGACCCCGAGGGAATTCCACTACCAGTCCTCCGCCTTCCACGACTATCACACGGTGGCGATCGGCGAAGGCGCGCCGGAGGTGAAGGGCGGTTACATGCGGGCGTCCGAGGCCCCGGGGCTCGGCGTGACGCCGCTGATGGACGTGCTCGGCGACCCGGTGCATGTCGTTCGCTGAACCGGGGCCGGTGCCTGCGGCACATCAGGTCAGATGAGTTCAGCTGTCGAGTCCGCGGGGAATGACGAATTCGTGGAGGCGGCCTTCCTGACGCGAGATCCCGTCCCAGATCTCCACGTCGAAGTCGATGACCGTCAGGGCTCCGGTCGGGTACTTCAGCGCAAGCCTGTCGCAACCTTCGCCGCCATTGTCGCGGACGAGGGCGAGTGCAGTTTCCTCGATCGATGGATTGTGGCCGATGACCATCACGGTGCGCGGTCCCTTGCCGAGGTTTTCGAGCGTTCGGGTGATGACGCCCGGTCCGGCGTCATAAAGTCGGTCGAGATACTCGATCCCGGGCGGGGTCTCCAGTTGCGCGAAGACGAGCCGAGCCGTTTCCCGGGTGCGGACCGAAGTGGAGCACAGGACAAGATCGGGAATGTACCCCTTGTCGCGCATGTAGCGACCCACAAGCGGGGCCGCACGTTCACCGCGTCCGGAGAGCGGCCTGTCGAAATCGGCAAGCCCCGTCTGCTTCCAGCTCGACTTGGCGTGACGCAGCAGGAAAAGCCTCAGCATTGCGGGCCGGTCGCGTCAGAAGCACCTGACGCGTCTGATCATCGGTCCGTCCTCGGTGTACTGCCAGCGGCCGCCCTTGTGCCGGGCCAACCCGCTGTCGATAAAGCGGCCGCGCCGTTCCCTGGCGCCGTGAAAACCGAGCGAACGGCAGAAATCGATGCCGTCACCGCGATGCACCGGATAGAACCGGCCGTCATCGAGCCTTACCGACGGATAGGTGAACGTGGTCGAGTCGTATCCTTCCCGCACGTCCTCCCAACGAAAGTTCCGTGCTTCCGCGGGAAGTGAAAGCAAGACAACCGCGGTGAATGTCGCAACCGCCAATCTGAGCATCGTGTTCATCCCTGTGTGCCTTATCGATGGCGGGCAGTCTTGCACAAGGATGCGCCGGGGGCTATCGCGCCCTGACCGTTTTCTCAGGTCCGGCCCGGTCCGTTCGGGGCGCGGACCTCGGGCGTATCAGCGTTCCCGGCGGGCCATGAAGGCGAGGCGTTCGAAGAGATGCACGTCCTGTTCGTTCTTGAGCAGGGCGCCGTGAAGGGGCGGAATGATGTTCTTGTTGTCGCGCTCGCGCAGCACCTCGGGACTGACGTCCTCGTTGAGGAGAAGCTTGATCCAGTCGAGAAGCTCGGACGTCGAGGGTTTCTTCTTCAGTCCGGGCACATCCCGCATTTCGTAGAAGGTCTTGAGGGCCTCGGACACGAGACGGGATTTCAGGCCCGGGAAATGCACCTCCACGATCTGCTCCATCGTCTCCTTGTCGGGGAACTTGATGTAGTGGAAGAAGCAGCGCCGAAGGAATGCGTCGGGCAGCTCTTTCTCGTTGTTCGAGGTGATGATGACGATCGGCCGGTGGCGCGCGGAGACCGTTTCCCCGGTCTCGTAGACGAAGAACTCCATGCGATCCAGTTCCTGGAGGAGGTCGTTCGGGAATTCGATGTCGGCCTTGTCGATCTCGTCGATGAGCAGGATCGGACGGGACTCGTGGGTGAAGGCGTCCCACAGCTTGCCGCGCCGGATGTAGTTGCGGATGTCCTTGACCCGTTCGTCGCCGAGCTGGGAGTCGCGGAGACGGCTGACGGCGTCGTATTCATAGAGGCCCTGCTGGGCCTTTGTCGTCGACTTGATGTGCCACTCAAGCAGAGGCGTTTCGATCGCCTTGGCGACCTCATGCGCGAGCACGGTTTTGCCGGTGCCGGGCTCGCCCTTGACGAGGAGCGGGCGCTCCAGCGTGATGGCCGCGTTGACGGCAATCCGAAGATCTTCTGTCGCGACGTAGTCCTTGGTGCCTTCGAATTTCATGAGCGCGTCCGTGCCTTGCATTGCCTGAGCGGCGCGCACGTTATGACGCCGTGCGGGTGAACTCAAGCCCCGCCGCCTGCGCGAATTGCAGCAGGCGAGGGCGGCAATTCCTGCCCGGTTGGGCGGTATTTGCCTAGCGCTTTCCGTCACGTCGTTCGACGGATTAATCATAAGATACTGATTTCATTTGATTAATAATACTGGCCCGCTCCTTGCTCAAGGTCCTGCAACGCGAATTCACCGTTCAGCCCGCCGGACGTTCCGGCAGGTCGCGGATCAGCAGGAGAAAGTCCATGGGTATTTTCGGTGCATTGACCACAGCCATCAGCGGCCTTCGTGCCCAGTCCTTTGCGCTGGAGCACGTGTCCGACAACATCGCCAACAGCCAGACCATCGGCTTCAAGCGCACGGAAACGAGTTTTGTCGAAATCGTGTCGGAGTCGACACCGAAGCAGCAGGGCTCCGGTGTCGTGATCGGCAATTCCCGCGCGACCAACTCCGTCCAGGGCGACATCCAGCGATCCGACGTGGATACGCACATCGCGATCAACGGGGACGGCTATTTCGTGGTCGAGGGCCAGACGGGCATCACGGACGGGCAGCCGGTCTTCGAGGGCGTCGACCGCTATTCGCGGCGCGGCGACTTCGACGTGGACCGCAACGGATATCTCGTCAATGGCGCCGGCTACTATCTCAAGGGCCTGGCGCTCGATCCGGTGACGGGGAACCCGACCGGCAGCCTGCCGTCCGTGATCCAGATCACGAACGACCTCATCCCAGCCCAGGCGACCTCGCAGATCGAATATCGCGCCAACCTGGCGTCGCTTCCCAAGACGGCCGCCTACGATCCGCTGGTTCCCAACAGCGAGATGCTCAACCCGGCGGCCAGCGTGCGCGGCGGAGGCTCGACGCTTCAGCCCGACGACGTGGCCATCAAGACGGGCAATCTCTCCGTCGCCACCCAGAACGACTTTCTCGGCAACACCGCCATCGCCCAGGACGACACGCTGACCATCAACGGCACGGCGATCACGTTCGGCACGGGTGCCGGCGAGGTGAACTCGGCAACGGAACTGGCGACGGCGATCAACGCGATCACCGGGGTGAGCGCGAGCTTCAACGGCAATGGCCAACTGGTGATCACTTCCGATGACGCCGACACCAATGTCGCCACGGTCGCTTCCGTGGCCGCGGTCAACGATGCGCTGGGGATCAGCGACAGCACGGTGGCCAGCACGAACCTCCTCGCCCAGGGGCTGAACCAGAACGATACGCTGACCGTTCAGATCGGCGGCGGCACGGTCCAGACCATCACCTTCGGCACAGGTGCGGGCGAAGTCAGCACGCAGGCCGAACTGGCCGCCGCCCTGGCCAACCTGACCAATGCGTCCGGTTCCGTGGATGCGGCGGGCAATGTCACGATCACGGCGGACAGCAACACCGATACCATCACAGTTGGCGGCAATACGGCGGCGAATTTCGGCCTCAACAACGGGACGACCAATCCGCTCTTCACCAACCTGACCACGATCACCGCGACCCAGGCCCCCAACTTCCTGGAAGGGACGATCGCCGGCGGCGCCATCACGTCGTTCGACTCCGGCGGCGCGCCGGTCAACGTGCAGTTCCGCTGGGGCAAGGTCGACAGCGTGGCCAGTGGCGGCGTGGACACGTGGAACCTGTTCTACCAGTCCAACAGCAACGCGACGGGTGCGCAGACCGCGTGGACGAATGTGGGTACGAACTACATCTTCGGCAGTGACGGCCAGCTCAACCCGCCGCTGACGACGGTCACGATCACGAACCTCACGGTGGACGGCAGCAATCTGGGGAACATCACGCTCAATCACGGCCAGGAAGGCCTGTCCCAGTTTGCCAACTCCAACGGCACTGTCTCGGTGACGGACATCGACCAGAACGGTTATGCGTCCGGCGAACTGGCCAACCTCGCGATTTCGAACGACGGACGCGTGACCGGTGTCTACACCAACGGCGAAACCGTGGAGATCGCGGAGGTCACGATCGCCACGTTCAATTCCGACGTGAACCTGCGCAAGCTGGATGGCGGCGCCTTCGCGGCGACCGAAGAATCCGGGGCGGCGCTTCTGAGCGGTGGCGGCGAAATCGTCGGACAGTCGCTGGAAGGCGCCAACTCCGACATCGCCGACGAGTTCTCGAAACTGATCGTCACCCAGCAGGCCTATACCGCCAACACGCGCATCGTCACCACGAGTGATGAAATGCTTCAGGAAGCGGTCAACATGGTCCGGTAGGGCCATCGCCACCGCAGTTCGGGCCGGGCAGGGCAGTGCGGCTGCCTCCGGCGGGTTAGCAGACGGGAGAGAGTGAATGTCGCTGCAAGGCGCAATGAGCACAGCCGTTACCGGGCTCCGCTCCGCACAGGTCGGCATCGATCTCGTCGCGCGCAATGTCGCCAATGCGGATACGGCGGGTTACACCGCCAAGTCCCAGAACCCGGTCGCCCAGTATACGTCGGGGCAGATCGTCGGCGTCAGTCCCGGCCGGATCGAACGCGAAGTCGATGCATTCCTGCAGCAGCAGCTGCGCACGGAAATCGGCATCGGTTCTGCCATCGACATCCGCGCCGACATCCTGTCGCGCATCGACCAGCTGCTCGGCACGCCGGGGGAGGCGAACGCACTCGACACGGTGTTCAACGAGTTCGGGACGTCCCTGCAGTCGCTGATCTCCTCCCCGGAGCAGTTCATCTCCCGTGCCGAGGTCATGCAGCATGCCGCGGCCCTGGCGGAGACCCTGAACCGTCTGACGACGGAAGTTCAGGAAATGCGCCAGCAGACCGAACTGTCGCTCGGCGATGCGGTCGACC
This sequence comes from Hyphomicrobiales bacterium, assembly GCA_965227875.1. Lineage (GTDB taxonomy): Bacteria > Pseudomonadota > Alphaproteobacteria > Rhizobiales > JAJFHC01. The sequence continues at coordinate 45,552 of OZ245783.1, read as the reverse complement.
AGGCGAATGTCGCGCTCCAGGAAATCGCAAGGCTCAACCAGGAAATCCAGGGGATCTACGACACCGCGCCCGGGGTCGCCGACCTGATGGACGAGCGCGACCGCTATATCGACCAGCTCTCGCAGCTCATGGACGTCAAGACGGCACCCGGCGAACGCGGCGCGGTGCGGGTGTATACGGGCGGCGGCAACCTTCTGGTCGACACGCAGGCCGTCGACCTGGTGTTCGACATGCGCACCGGCATAGATGCCACGGCACAGTACAGCCTCGACGAAGCCGAGCGCGGCGTGGGCACCATCTACATGACGTCGCTGGGCGGCACGCCGCTCGACCTGTTCCGTCACGGGGATATCCGTTCGGGCTCGATCGCGGCCTATCGCGAACTCCGGGACGACACGCTCGTGCAGGTCCAGGCCCAGCTCGACGAACTCGCCCACGGGCTCGCCCTGGCGTTCTCGGGCAAGGTCAACGAGGGCACCGCCACGAGCGTCGGCGCGCAGAACGGGTTCGATCTCGATGTCGCCGGCCTGATGGCCGGGAACGAAATCAGCGTGACCTATACGCAGACGCCGCCCGGTTCGCCGAAGACCTACACCTTCGTGCGTGTGGACCAGCCCGGCTCGCTGCCGCTGGCGAACACCGCCACCAACAATCCCAACGACATCGTCGTCGGGATCGATTTCAGCACCGGGTTCGCCTCGGCCGTCTCGCAGATAGATTATGCGCTTGGCACCAGCGTCAGCGTGACGTCACCATCGGCTGACACGATACGCATCCTCGACGACGGCGCCGCCGGCACGATCAGCATCGACAGCGTGAGCGCCTTCGTGACGCCGTCGGCCCTGCAGGACCAGGGCATACAGCTCGACCTGTTCCAGGACCTCGACGGGACCTACCAGACCTACAGCAACTCGCGCGACGGTTACGGCCAGAAGACTGGTTTCGCCGGACGTATCGCCCTCAACAGCCAGATCGTCGCCGACAACTCGCTGCTCGTGCTATACCAGACCAGCCCGGCGACCGGGCAGGGGGATCCGGCGCGGCCGCAGGAGCTCTTCGAACGCTTCAGCCAGCGGCCGATGCAGTTCTCCGCGGCGTCCGGGATCGGGACGGAAACGAACCCTTTCAATGGCTCGCTCATCGATTTCACGCAGCGGGTGATCAACCTCAATGGCCAGAACGCCGAGGTCGCGAAACGCGAGCAGGAAGCTCAGACCGTCGTCATCGACACCCTGCGGACACGGTTCGATGCGGACACCAAGGTCAATGTCGACGAGGAAATGAGCCAGCTGCTCGTGCTCCAGAACGCCTACGCGGCGAATGCCCGTGTCATGAGCGTCGTGAAGGAGCTTCTGGACATTCTGATGCGGGTCTGACGGGAGAATCGAGATGATCACCAGTTCATTGCCACCGGGTCCCGGCGTTTCGCGCGAGATGCTCGAGTTGCGGGCCCGCGCCGAGGACCTTCAGCGACAGCTCGCGACAGGCCGCAAGTCGGAAACCTATGGCGGGCTCGGCGCGGACCGCACGACGGCGCTCGCGCTGCGTGCAAGGCTGACATCCGTCGACAGCTATCTGTCGACCATCGACAAGACCGGCATACGCATCGATGCGGTGACGACCCACCTCACGCGGTTGCGCGAAATCGCTTCGCAGAACCGCGAGCATGCCCTGACGGGCGATTTCGAGGCGTTGAACGGAACCCAGGCGAGCCTGCAGGTAAGTGCCCGGATCGATCTCGACGAAGCCTTGTCCCTGCTCAATTTCGAGATCGACAACACGTACTATTTTTCTGGCCGCACGACGGACACCCGCCCGGTGGTGGACACCACGACCCTGCTGGAGGGCGACGGCGCGCAGGCCGGCCTTACGCAGATCATCTCCGAGCGCCTGCAGGCCGACCAGGGGGCGGACGGCAGGGGGCGCATCGCGCTGACCTCTCCTGGGCCCGGTGCCGTCAACATCGCCGAGGACACGGCGGGAAGCCCGTTCGGCCTGAAGCTCCGGACCGTGACGGGCACGTTCACCGGGGCGACGATCGCCGGGCCAGCCGGATCGCCGTCGGCGGTCGACGTCACGTTCTCCGCCACACCGCCGCAGGATGGCGACACCATCCGGATCTCCTTCGACCTGCCGGACGGATCCGAACTTTCCATCGAGCTGACTGCCCGGACCAACGGTCCGCTGGGCAATGGCGAGTTCGCCATCGGCGTCGACGAGAACGCCACGGCGGCCAATTTCCAGGCTGCTCTCGGCGCTGAACTGGAGCGGGCGGGAAGGACGGAGCTGCGCTCGGCCTCGGCCTTTGCAGCCGCCGATAATTTCTTCAGCTACGACGCCGGCACGGCGCCGCAGCGGGTCGCAGGACCACCCTTCGACACGGCCACCGCGCTCACGGACGGTACGCCGGCAAACACGGTCTTCTGGTACAAGGGCGACACCGGGCCCGGATCGGCTCGGGAAACCGCGATCGCGCGCGTGGACGACGACTTCACGGTCGCCTTCGGGACCCGTGCCAACGAGGCGCCTCTTCGCGACACGATCGCCACGCTTGCGGTCCTGGCGTCCGAGACCTTCGATCCGCAGTCGGCGGATACGGAGGAGCGGTATGACGCCCTGCGACAGAGAGCGGGGACGCGCTTCAGTTTCACGGAGGGCAAACCCTCCATCGAGGATCTCATCGGCGAACTGGGTTTCCGGCAGAGCACGCTCGACAAGACACGCGAGCGTCTCGAAGCGTCACAGGTCGTCCTGTCCGATTTCCAGGCCAACGCGGAGCATGCGGACGTGTACGAGGTCAGCGCCCAGATCCTCGCGCTGCAGACCCAGCTCGAGGCCAGCTACCGCACGACCTCGATCCTGTCGCAGCTTTCCCTGGTGAACTTCCTGTAGACGAAAACGTCCGGCAGACCGGGGCAAAACGCAAAACGCCGCGCAAGGACCAGCGCGGCGTTTTCTTTCGTCGGATGGCGTCGCTGCGTCAGGCGTTGCCGCGCAGACCTGCCGCCACGTTCTGGTTGATGCTGATGAGAGCTGCCAGCTTGTCCGGATTGGGTTCGAGCGTCGCTTCCACGGTCCGTCCGAGAATGAACACGCCGAGCTGTGCAACATTGTTGCGCACTTCGACGGGGAGGGGGCTTTCCTCGCTCGTCGCCGACGTCAGGAATATCGTCCAGAGCTTGCGGTTGAACGTCAGGGCCTCGCGCATGGCGTCCGCATTGCCGTCCCACTCGTCTCTGACCTTCTGCAGACCGCTTGCGGCCTTGATCAACAACTGAGCTTCGCGTTCACGCGGATTTTCGGTCGTCTTCGCCGTCTGATCGTAGCTCTGAGCCGCGCTTTGCATGTTCCAGCAGTTCCTTTTCGTAGTCGATGAGCAGCTTGGTTTTCTTTAGCGCTTTATAGACGGAACCGGTTAAAATCTCATTATTGATAGCGTCGATGATCGCCATCGTGCTGGGGGCGGCCTGTTGCATATCCTTGATCAGGGCAAAGTAGTCCTGATGGTAATTCTGCGGTTCCGGGGACAGATACATCGCCTGTACCGTGAGGTAGATCCGCTTGCTCGGCGTGTCCGCATCCTCGGGCATGAGGATATCCTTCTCACGCAGGATCGGCGCGTCACCTTCGATGAAGAGCTGCGCGCGCTGTTTGCCGTTGGTGATCACCGAGTTTCCCAGGATGAACCTCTCGCCGGCTTTCAGTTCGATCTTGAGCGCCATGGTTTCCAGTCTCCTTTCAATGCATTTTCCCGCTCCCGGAACCGGTCAATCCGGAACCGCGGAGACGTAACCGCGACCGCGCGACTCGCGACCATACGCCGATTCGCGCCGGGTGGCCGTGACGCTGCTGACCTGGACGGCACAGAAAAAGGCGGAACCATGCGGCTCCGCCTCGTCCGTTCGTCCTTGCAGGGCCGCCATTACCGCAGGAGCTGCAGCGCACCCTGATCCGCCTGCGCGGCGAGGGACAGCGTGCTTGTCGAGAACTGCTGCCGCGTCTGCAGGGCCGTCACGTTGGCCGCTTCCTCGTTGCTGTCGGCCAGTGTCAGGCCCGCCGCGCCGGTTTCCAGCGTGTTGATCAGCTGCTTGGTGAAATCCTGGCGGATCTGGACGACCGAGAGGTTGGAGCCGAAGACCGATGCCTGGGTTCTCAGGGTCCTGATGGCCGTGTCGAGCTGGTCGAGTGCCGTGTCGATGTTCACGTCGGCCTGGAAGTCGGCGGCCGTCACCGACGTGATCCCGAGGCCGGTGGCGGTGAATGTCACGCCGGTTATCGAGAGCGTGGAGGATCCGGATTCGTTGAAGATCACGGTCAGGTTGTCACCGTCGAGCAGGTTGTTGCCGTTGAAACTGGCGTCCGCGGCAAGCTGGTTGATCTGCACGAGAAGATCGTTGAACTGGGTTTCCGCTGCGGTCCGCGTGACGTTCAGCGTGCCCTGGGTAACCGGCGCGTTGGCTCCGGCGGCGAGGCCGACGTCGGTCACCGCGGTGCCGCCGAGGGTGAACGAATCCGAGTTGTCGACTGCCGTGATGGTTAGGAACCCGGTCGTGCTGTCGACGGAACTGGTGATGCCGGTGATGGCGTCAAGCGCGGCCTCGAGCTCGGTGACGGTGTTGACCTCGCTCGTGCCCGTACCGAAGGTGATCGTCGTGGTGGTGCCGCCGATATTGATCGTCAGCGTCTCGCCCTGGGTGATGCCGAGGCCGCCCGTGAGCAGATCGGTTGCCGCGGGCGCTATGGTCAGGCTGTCGGCAGACAGGCCGAGCTGCGTGCCGGCATCGCCGCCGATCACCACGCTGTCCGTGTTGTTCGACGCGGTAATCGTCAGGTTGCCGTTGGTCTGGGAGGCGGTGACGCCTGTCAGGTTGCCCAGTTCGGTGTCGAGTTCCGCCAGGGTGGACACTTCGCCCACGCCCGTGCCGAAGGTGATGGTCTGGGTGCCGCTACTGCCGACCGTGACCGTCAGGGTTTCCCCCTGGACAAAGCCTTGCGACAGAAGGTTGGTGGAGTTGTAGGCCTGTTCGGTGATGCCGAAATCAGCGCCCACGTCGGCCGTACCGCCCACGGTGAAGTCGGTGTCGGCATCGTCTGCGGTCAGCACCAGCTGTCCGCCCACGTTCGACGCCGTTACCCCTGTCACCCCTGTCGATCCGACGCGGGTGCCGTTGATGGCATCGACCAGGTCATCGAGGGTGTTGAGGGAGTTGCCGCCGCCCGGCGTGGCGTTGAACGTGTAGGTGACGGCACCCGCGCCGGAATCGATGGTCAGGGTCTCGCCTTCGGCGATGCCGTTGCCGCCGCCGACGAGGTCGGCCGCATTGCTCAGGCCCGAACCGGTGACGGTGGCCGCCGCGTCGGCGGAAAGCGCGATGCCGGTTCCCGTGACCGTGGCGGCGCTTGCGGCCGTGGTCAGGTCGACATTGCCGGTCGTCGTCGCCGCACTGTCGACCGGGCCGGGCGCCTGGAGGGCGTTTCGCGCGGCCGCCTGGGCCGACTCGAGAAGATCAGTAATCGCCGAAATGCCGTTGTCCGCCGCTTCGAGCGTCTGGACCGCGAGGCCGACGGAGTCGAGCAGGCGATTGAGATCGCCGGCGCGGCTGTTCAGCGAGGAGGCGGTGAAGAACGCGGATGGATCGTCCAGGGCGCTGTTGACGCGGAGTCCCGTAGCGAGGCGCTTCTGGGTGACCTCGAGCAGATCGGCCGTATTCTGGAGCGAGAGAAGATTGCTGCGCACCGCGCTCGAAAGAATGATGTCGGACATCTGGAGTTGACTCCTTGTCGTATCGCTGGCGGGCAGGGGCCGGTTTGGGCCTTCTGCTTCAGCGGCTTAAGAAATTTTGCCCTCTCACGCTAATGATCTATTAACGTTAACAAAGTGTGTTCAATGCTTAACGACAAGTAAAAGCCTGTCCGATACTGGGGGCCGCCATATTCACCAGGAAAACCCGCAAATCGAAAACGCCCTTGCCCTCGCATGCTCATGCGGGATCTGCCGGCGGACGGACCAGAGCCGGTCGGGTAGATGTGCAAAACATAATCAAAACAAAAGCTTGTGGAGAATTCGCCGGTGTCGTGGCGGGCAGTGCTGCCGCAGCTTCCTGCGCGGCACGTATTGGCGGTGGCCCGTCGGGAGCGGCATTTCCGGTCCGGGGGAAGGGGGATACGACAGCTCCCGTCCGGACAACAAAAAAAGGCGGGGCCGAAGCCCCGCCTTTCCGGTTTTGTCTGATCTTTCGTGAAGCTTGCGCTTAACGAAGCAGCTGCAGAGCGCCCTGGTCAGCCCGTGCCGCGAGGCTCAGCGTGCTGGTCGAGAACGACTGGCGGGTCTGGAGGGCCGTGACGTTCGCGGCTTCCTCGTTGGTGTCGGCCAGCGTGAGGCCTGCCGCACCGGTTTCCAGCGTGTTGATCAGGTTCTTGGTGAAGTCCTGACGGATCTGCACCACCGACAGGTTCGAACCGAACGTCGCGGCCTGGGTCCTGAGCGACGAAATCGCGGTATCGAGTTCGTCCAGTGTGGTGTTGATGTTCGCGTCCGTCTGGAAGTCGCCGGCCGTGATGGTCGAGATTCCAAGACCTGACGCATTGAACGTGACACCCGAGATCGACAGCGAGCTCGAACCGTCCTCGTTGAAGATAACCGTCAGGTTGTCTCCGTCGAGCAGGTTGTTGCCGTTGAAGCTCGCATCGCCGGCCAGATCGTTGATCTGGTTCAGCAGATTGTTGAACTCGTTTTCCGCCGCCGTACGGGTGGCATTCAGCGCACCGCCCGCCGTCGGTGCATTCGCACCGGCCGCAAGGCCAACGTCGGTCACCGCGGTTCCACCAAGGGTGAAGGACGTGGTGTTGTCCGCCGCCGTGATGGACAGGAAGCCGGTCGTGCCGTCGATGGAAGCCGAAACTCCCGTGATGGCATCGAGAGCGGCGTCGAGTTCGGCCGTCGTGTTGACCTCGCTCGTGCCCGTGCCGAAGGTGATCGTCGTGGTGGTGCCACCAACGCTGATCGTCAGCGTCTCGCCCTGGGTGATGCCCAGACCGCCGGTCAGCAGGTCCGTGCTGCTCGGAGCGATCGTCAGGCTGTCTGCCGAAAGACCGAGCTGGGTGCCCGCGTCACCACCGACGACGATGCTGTCGGTGTTGTTGGACGCGGTCAGGGTGAGGTTGCCGTTGGTCTGAGAGGCGGTGACGCCTGTCAGGTTGCCCAGTTCGGTATTGAGTTCCGCCAGGGTGGTGACTTCACCCACGCCCGTACCGAACGTGATGGTCTGGGCACCCGCACCACCGACGTTGATCGTCAGGGTTTCCCCCTGGACGAAGCCCTGCGTGAGCAGGTTGGTGGCATTGACCGTCAGGCTATCCGCGGACAGACCGAGTTGGGTACCGGCATCGCCGCCGATGACAATGTTGTCCTCGTTGTTGGTGCCGGTCAGCGTGATGTTGCCGTTGGTCTGGGAGGCGGTGACGCCTGTCAGGCCACTCAGTTCGGTGTCGAGTTCCGCCAGGGTGGACACTTCACCCACGCCTGTACCGAACGTGATGGTCTGGGCACCCGCACCACCGACGTTGATCGTCAGGGTTTCCCCCTGGACGAAGCCCTGCGTCAGCAGGTTGGTCGGGTTGTAGGCCTGTTCGGTGATGCCGAAATCGGCGCCCACATCGGCCGTACCACCCACCGTGAAGCTGACGTCGGCATCGTCACCGGTCAGCACGAGCTGTCCGCCCACGTTCGAGGCCGTCACCCCTGTCACACCTGTCGAGCCGACGCGAGTGCCGTTGATGGCATCGACCAGGTCATCGAGGGTGTTGAGGGAGTTGCCGCCGCTCGGCGTGGCGTTGAACGTGTAGGTGACCGCGCCTGCGCCGGAGTCGATGGTCAGGGTTTCGCCTTCGGTGATGCCGTTGCCGCCGCCGACGAGGTCGGCCGCGTTGCTCAGGCCCGAACCGGTGACGGTGGCCGCGGCGTCAGCCGACAGCGAAATGCCCGTACCGGTCACCGTTGCAGCAGCGTCGGCGGAGAGCGAGATGCCCGTACCGGTCACCGTTGCAGCGGCGTCAGCCGTGGTCAGGTCCACGTTACCCGTCGTGGTGGCGATGCTGGCGACCGGGCCGGGAGCCTGGAGCGCGTTGCGTGCCGCGGCCTGTGCGGCCTCGACGAGGTCGGTGATGGCGGAAATGCCGGTGTCGGCAGCTTCCAGGGTCTGAACCGCCAGGCCGACAGAATCGAGAAGACGATTCAGGTCGCCGGCGCGGCTGTTCAGGGACGATGCGGTGAAGAACGCCGCCGGATCGTCCAGAGCGCTGTTGACCCGCAGACCGGTGGCCAGACGGGTCTGCGTGGTTTCGAGCAACGCAGCCGTGTTCTGCAGAGACAGCAGGTTGCTGCGAACAGCACTTGATAGGATTACTTCAGACATTACTAACTTCCCCTTCTAGGAGTACTCACGAGTACTATTTGTTTCGCCCGCATCCTTCCTGGGTGCGAACTAGGGAATATTGTCTGAATGAATCTAATGAGGCGTTAACGTTAAGACGGGTGATTTTTATGGTTAATCGATTGTAAATCCGGATCGAATTCTGATCGGGGAAACAAAAAAGGCGGGGTCGATTGACCCCGCCTTTCTTTCGCGCTGTTGCGCTCTGCCGTGACCGTTACCGGAGCAGGCTCAGGGCGGCCTGGTCGGCCCGGGCGGCGAGGCTCAGCGTGCTGGTCGAGAACGACTGGCGCGTCTGGAGTGCCGTGACGTTCGCGGCTTCCTCGTTGGTGTCGGCAAGCGTCAGGTTTGCCGCACCGGTCTCGAGCGTGCTGATCAGGCTTTCCGTGAAGTCCTGACGAACCTGGACCACCGAAAGGTTCGAACCGAAGGTCGACGCCTGGGTCCGCAGCGACGCGATGGCCGTGTCCAGCTGATCCAGGGTCGTATTGATGTTCGAGTCCGTCTGGAAATCGCCGCTGGAAACGGCACTCAGGCCGAGACCGGTGGAATTGAAGCTGACGCCGGTCACCGACAGGGTGCTCGAACCGGTCTCGTTGAAGATAACCGTCAGGTTGTCGCCTGTGAGCAGGTTGTTGCCGTTGAAGCTTGCGTCGCCGGCCAGCTGGTCGATCTGCGTGAGCAGGTCGTTGAACTGGGTTTCCGCCGCCGTACGGGTGGCGTTCAGCGAACCGCCGGCGACCGGCGCGTTGGCGCCTGCGGCAAGACCGACATCGGTAACCGCGGTTCCACCAAGGGTGAAGGACGTGGTGTTGTCCGCTGCCGTGATGGACAGGAAGCCGGTCGTGCCGTCAATCGTGGCGGACACGCCCGTGATGGCATCGAGAGCGGCGTCGAGTTCGGCCGTCGTGTTGACCTCGCTCGTGCCCGTGCCGAAGGTGATCGTCGTGGTGGTGCCACCGACGCTGATGGTCAGCGTCTCGCCCTGGGTGATACCGAGGCCGCCGGTGAGCAGATCGGTCGTCGAGGGCGCTATGGTGAGACTGTCCGCGGACAGGCCGAGCTGGGTACCGGCATCGCCGCCGATCACCACGCTGTCCGTGTTGTTCGACGCGGTAATCGTCAGGTTGCCGTTGGTCTGGGAGGCGGTGACGCCTGTCAGGTTGCCCAGTTCGGTGTCGAGTTCCGCCAGGGTGGACACTTCACCCACGCCTGTACCGAACGTGATGGTCTGGGCACCCGCACCACCGACGTTGATCGTCAGGGTTTCCCCCTGGACGAAGCCCTGCGTGAGCAGGTTGGTCGGGTTGTAGGCCTGTTCGGTGATGCCGAAATCGGCGCCCACGTCGGCCGTACCACCCACCGTGAAGCTGACGTCGGCATCGTCACCGGTCAGCACGAGCTGTCCGCCCACGTTCGAGGCCGTCACCCCTGTCACACCTGTCGAGCCGACGCGAGTGCCGTTGATGGCATCGACCAGGTCATCGAGGGTGTTGAGGGAGTTGCCGCCGCTCGGCGTGGCGTTGAACGTGTAGGTGACTGCCCCCGCGCCGGAATCGATGGTCAGGGTCTCGCCTTCGGTGATGCCGTTGCCGCCGCCGACGAGGTCGGCCGCGTTGCTCAGGCCCGAACCGGTGACGGTGGCCGCGGCGTCAGCCGACAGCGAAATGCCCGTACCGGTCACCGTTGCAGCAGCGTCGGCCGTCGTGAGGTCGACGTTACCGGTGGTCGTGGCGACGGAGGCGACCGGACCGGCAGCCTGGAGCGCGTTGCGCGCCGCGGCCTGGGCCGCTTCCACCAGATCGGTGATCGCGGAAAGGCCCGTGTCGGCGGCTTCCAGCGTCTGGACCGCAACGCCGACATCGTCGAGCAGGCGATTCAGGTCGCCGGCGCGGCTGTTCAGCGAAGATGCGGTGAAGAACGCCGCCGGATCATCCAGAGCGCTGTTGACCGAGAGACCCGTCGCGAGACGCGTCTGTGTAGTTGCAAGAAGTTCCGCAGTGTTCTGCAATGAAAGCAGGTTGTTCCGGACTGCACCGGAAAGAACGACTTCAGCCATTTGTTGATACCTCGTACCCTGTTGTTATCGCCCCCTTTCTGGAGGCGTGTGCGAGGAATATGGCGCGATCGGTCTAAACTCAGGTTAATTCAAATCGTAAACTGTTTCCGTGGTTAATACATGTTTGGGAAGTACAGGAAAAAAACGATTAAAATTGATCGATCTACTTAACCGTTTCTTTTCCGTGTTGCTTCGCGGTTCAGAGAGTCTGGTCGAAGGCGATGGCGGTCGGGCGGGCGGACGGCTGCCCCGAACCGACCGAGGGTTGACCGTAGACCGACGGCCCCGAATTGGCCTTCCGGGCCACGTCGAATATGGCCTGCACGGTGCTCTGGCTGACCGCGCGCGCCGCTTCCAGGGCGTCGAGGTTGACCTGAACGGTCTTGCCGAATGTCCGCAGACTGAGGCGAATCCGGTCGACATGGGACGGCGCGCTGGCGCCGATGACGGCCGCATGTTGCTTGAAGGCCGAGAAGTACTTCAGGAACGTGCGGGTGAGGGCGAGCTTTTCCTCCTGCAGGTCACCTATGCCGGACTGGCCGCCCGACTTGAGCAACTGGGTCTCCTGGCCGAGGATGTCGGTCAGTTGGGCGACCGCCTCCTGGAGACGGGCACACAGCCGAACCGCGTCGTCCTTCGTCTGCACGGCGATCACAGGTGATTGGGGCGTCTGCTCGGTCATTGAAGATTGGCCTCCTGTGCCTTGAGTATTTCGGAATAGACCTGGTCGGCGATGCCGATGCCTCCGGCGTCGGAGATTGACCTCGCATATTGCTGGGTCTGCATGGAGCGGTAGACCTTCTCCGCGTGTCCGCCGCCGAAGGGGCCGTCCGTCTCGATTCCCGACCACATCTGTTCGAGGAACATGGACAGGAAGACGGACTCGAATTCTTCCGCCTTGGCCCGGGCGCCCTTCTCGAAACGGGTCTGCGGCGTCGAACCGGCGTGCTGTGCGGAAGAGCGCGCGGCGTCCGGGATTTCGCGCCCGATGAGCGATGCGATGGCGTCCATTACAGTACCTCGATTTCTGCCTGAAGCGCGCCTGCGGCCTTGATCGACTGCAGGATGGAGATCATGTCGCGGGGGCCGACCCCCAGTGCGTTGAGCCCGTCGACCAGCTGCCTGAGATCTATTCCCGATTGCAGCAGGGCGAGCCTGTTCCGATTCTCGTCGTCGGCGGTGATCTGGGTGTTCGGGACCTCGACGGTCCTCCCGCCGCCGGCGAGGGGCTGTGCCTGGCTGACCTGCGGCGACTCCGTGACGGTCACGGTAAGGTTGCCCTGCGCGATGGCGACTTCGCTGACGCGGACGTTGCGACCCATGACGATGATGCCCGATTGCTCGTCGATCACGACCTTGGCCGACTGGTCCGGCTCGATGCGCAACTGCTCGATGTCCGTCAGCAGGTTCATGACGTCGCTCTTGCGTTTGGGATCGACCGTGAAATGAATCGTCGCGGGATTGGCCACTTCCGCCAGGGTTCCGCCTATGTAGGCGTTGATGGTCTGGGCGATGCGCCGTGCGGTTGTCAGGTCGGGGTTGCGCAGGGACAGGCGCACGGTTCCATGTTCGGCGAAGCGGAACGAAATCTCGCGTTCGACCAAGGCCCCGTTCGCGATCCGGCCAACCGTGGGCACGCCGCGGGTGATCTTTGCGCCGTCTCCCTCGGCGGAAAAGCCGCCGACCGCGACCGATCCCTGTGCGACGGCGTAGACTTCACCGTCGGCGCCCACCAGCGGGGTCACGAGAAGCGTGCCGCCCTGGAGGCTCTTGGCGTCGCCAAGGGCGCTGATGGTGACGTCCATGCGTGTGCCCTGGGCGGCGAAGGCAGGCAGGTTCCCCGTGACCATGACGGCAGCGACATTGGCCGTGCGGAGAGACGAGCCCCGGGTGTTCACGCCGAGCCGCTCGAGCATGGCCTGAAGACTCTGGCGGGTGAAGGGTGAGTTGTTGAGGGTGTCGCCCGATCCGTCGAGACCGACGACGAGACCGTAGCCGACGAGCTGGTTCTCGCGAATGCCCTCGATGTCGACGAGATCCTTGATCCGCGAACTTGCGTGCGCGGCCGTCATTTCGAGCATCGCAAGGGCGAAAAGGGCAAGAAGACCGATGGCCCGCACTGCGGAGGTTTCTGGCGATCTGTGTTGTCTGGCAGACATTTCTTGATGGACCTGGCTGTGTTCGTGTTGTCCTTTCCCTGAAGCGAGAAACGTGCCAAGCCGGTCCTCAACCGACGCTTCCTTCAAGTTGTTGAAAAGTCAGCATGAATTTTTTGTCCGGTCGAGCCGGCAGGGCGACAGGACCGGGCCGCATTTGCCGGTCACCCGGCAATTCTTTCCCATGGTTAACGCGTTCTTAACGGCTGCGGCGTCTAAATTCGGCAACATTCTGGACACAGTTTCCGCACATCGCGGGCAGGAGAGTCGAGGTAACGGAAATGCGGGTCGGCAAGCCAGGTACGGCGCATGCGGGCGGCGGCACGAAAGCGACTAGGACGGCGACGGGATCGGGTGGTTCGTTCCGGGTCGCGACGGCGGAAGCCGGATCGCGTCCCGCGGCTGCTTCGGGGCCTCGCGCGCTTGCAGCCATCGATGCGCTGCTCGTCATTCAGGAAACCTCCGACGCCACCACCGGGCGGCGGCGCGCCGTCAAGCGCGGGCATGACATGCTCGACATGCTCGAGGATCTCAAGATCTCCGTGCTGGGGGGCGACCTCAGCCAGACGAAGCTCACCCGGCTGCTGCGGATGGTCGAGGAACGGCGCGAGGATGTGACGGATCCGCACCTTTCGGGCGTGCTCGAGGAGATCGAACTGCGGGCGAGAGTGGAGCTCGCCAAGTATGGCCGGATTGCAGCCTGATCGGGAAAACCTGCACTTCCGGTTCCGGCCGTCATCAAGCCGTAACAAATAAAGAGTCGAAAAATCAGATGTTTGTGTCGTGCAGCGGAAAAAGCGATTCAAGCCATTTTTCTGCTCACAATGCCGCGAAGGCGTATTGTGCATTGGCCGGGCTGCCGATATATTCCGCCCGGTTTTTGCGTTAAGTCATTTGAGGTTGGACGACATGGTTGTCGATATCAAAGACTATGTGCCGACCGATGACGAGCCGTTCATGAACGCTCGTCAGCGGGAGTACTTCCGGCAGAAGCTCCTCAACTGGAAAGAGGAGATCATCCGCGAAAGCAAGGAAACGCTCCAGAACTTGCAGGATGAATCGGGCCATCTTCCCGATCTCGCCGACCGTGCGTCGACGGAAACCGAACGTTCGCTCGAATTGAGAACCCGCGATCGGCAACGCAAGCTGATTTCGAAAATCGATTCTGCGTTGCGCCGGATCGACGACGGTACCTACGGGTACTGCGAGGAAACCGGGGAGCCGATCAATCTGAGGCGCCTCGACGCCCGGCCGATCGCGACCTTGAGCATCGAAGCCCAGGAACGGCACGAGCGGCGCGAACGCGTCTATCGTGACGACTGACCGCGCCACTTATTCCTTTCACTGCTGTTACGTCACCCTCAGGACCGGCCGGTCTTGGTCCGCCCTGCGGCATTGGTCGCCTTTTTGAGGCGCAAGAGAGAACGCCACCGATAATGAGGCGCGTTCTCCCGGCGGGCCTTGCGTAGCGTCCCGAGCCTGCCAGCCAAGTGTCATGCCAAGTCGGTCAGCGTTTACGCGCAGCGCGGGCAAGTTCGCGGGCAAGGTCGACGAAAACCTTGAAGGCCGCCGGCGGGTTGCGTCGGCTTGGGTAATAGAGACACAAGGGCGATAGCGGCGGTGTCCACGCGTCAAGGACGCGCACGAGCCGGCCTGCCTCGATGTCCTCGCGCACGTCCGACTCCATGAAAAAGCCGATGCCAACCGACTCGAGTACGGTCATCCGCGCCAGACTGGCTTCGTCGAGTGTGATGGGCCCGTCGACATCGACCTGCACGGGCTGGCCTTCGCTTTCGAACTGCCAACGGAAAATCGCTCCATTGGGTAGCCTGGTTCGAATGCAGGCGTGCGCCAGCAGATCCGACGGTACGCGTGGCACATCGTGTTTCTCGAAATAGGCAACCGAACCGACCACGGCGTACCGCCTTGCGGGGCCGAGCGGAATCGAGATCATGCCGGTTGGAACGAGCTGGGCGCTGCGCACCCCGAAATCGAAGCCGTCCGCAACGATGTCGACCAGTTTGCCCTCGGTTACCAGATCGATCCGGACGTCCGGGAAGCGCCGAAGGAACTCCAGCAGCAGAGGCAAGAGTATCTCGCGTCCCGCTGTCGCAAACGTGTTTATGCGCAACGTTCCGGTCGGCGTTTCCTGCTGGGAGCGCACGGTATCAAGCGCATGATGGATATCCCTGAGTGCCGGGGTTACCTCGTCGACGAACCTTTGTCCCGCCTCGGTAAGTGAAACACTGCGCGTCGTCCGGTTGAACAGGCGTACGCCCAACTGCCCCTCCAGTTTGGCGATCGCGTTGCTGAGCGAACTTGTCGACATTCCGAGATCGAGTGCAGCGGCACGAAACGAACCCCTGCGCCCTATCGCGAGCACGGCATCGAAATCGGTGAGGTTGTAGGTCTTCATTGTCCTGATAATCGAAACACGTTATCTCATTTTATCCTGCTTATCCGGATGAAGTCAAAGCGCTAGATAGGGCTCAAGACTTGGTGGCGTCGGACATGTTGCGTCCGGGCCCAAAGGCTGGAACGGCGGTGCAGGACGTCGCCGTCGGGAACGCGAACTCAAAGGAGAAGTGTCATGGCAATCAAGCTCCCGAACCCGATCGCCGAATATTTCGCGGCCGACAGGAAGGCCAATGCAGACGCGATTTCGCAATGTTTCACTGCGGACGCCACTGTCATCGATGAAGGCAACACATACGCCGGCCGGGATGATATCCGGCAATGGATGGCGAATGCCTCAACGCTATACACCTACACCGTTAAGCCTTTCGCGGTGGCGGAGGAAGGCGGGCGAACCGTGGTCACCGGCCATGTGGCCGGCAACTTTCCGGGAAGTCCAGTTGATCTGCGCTACTTCTTCGTCCTCCAGCGTGACCGGATCGCAAGCCTGGAGATCGTGCCGTGAAGCCGTTCCTGACCCTGGAGGGCAAGCGGGCGCTCATTACCTCCGGCACCCGCGGGGCCGGCAGTGCCACTGTGCGGCTGTTCGGCCAGCTTGGCGCCCGTGTGCTGACAACGGCCCGGACCAGGCCACCGGAAATGCCGGACTCGAGGTTCGTGGCGGCCGACCTCACGCAGGCCGAAGGCTGCGCCACTGTCGCCGCCGCCGTACGCGAGCGTCTCGGAGGTGTCGACGTGATCGTCCACATGCTTGGCGGATCGTCGGCGCCGGCCGGGGGCTACAAGGCTCTCGGCGACGATGAATGGCAGAAGGAACTCGATCTGAACCTCATGCCTGCGGTCCGGCTCGACCGGATGCTGGTTCCCGAGATGGAGGCACGGGGGTCCGGCGTGGTGATCCACGTGACGTCCATTCAGCGACAATTGCCGCTGCCGGAAGCGACGACCGCCTATGCGGCGGCGAAGGCGGCCTTGTCGACCTACAGCAAGGCCCTGTCGAAGGAGGTGGCGCCCAAAGGCGTCCGCGTGGTGCGGGTTTCGCCCGGCTGGATCGAGACCGAGGCATCGACCGATCTGGCGAAGCGTCTCGCCGCAGAGCACGGCGTCGACGTCGAGCAAGGCAGGCAGATGATCATGGCTTCCCTCGGCGGCGTGCCAATCGGCCGCCCGTCTATGCCCGAGGAGATAGCCAACCTCGTCGCATTCCTTGCGTCCGATCTCGCCGCAACCATAACCGGCACCGAATTCGTCATTGATGGCGGGACCGTGCCGACAGTTTGAACAATTGGCCAACGGGTGGACGTGGTCCGCCCACCGAGTTCGAAAGGAAATCTCGATGACCACCACGACCGCAGCGATGATTGCCGCAACAACCGCCGCCATGGCGATCATGGCGTCTGTGCCGGCCTACGCTTCCGACCCGATCCCGCGGGACCAGTCGGTGAGGAATGTCGTGCTCGTTCACGGGGCCTTCGCGGATGGATCCGGTTGGCGCGGTGTCTATGACGAACTTGCACAGCGTGGGTATCGGGTCACCATCGTCCAGAACCCGCTGACCTCCCTCGAAGACGATGTCGCGGCAACCAGGCGGGCCCTTGACCGGCAGGAGGGCCGGGTCATTCTCGTCGGACATTCCTGGGGCGGCACCGTGATCACCGAGGCCGGGGTCCATCCGAAAGTTGCCGGGCTTGTCTATATTTCGGCGCTCTCCCCGGACGCCGGCGAGACGACCGCCCAGCAATATGAAGGTTATGCTCCGGCATCCGAGTTTGTCCTCGATACAACGGGTGACGGCTTCGGCTATGTGCGGCCGGAAAACTTCGCGGCCGGCTTTGCCCATGACGTCGGCGCCAGGGACGCCGCCTTCATGCGGGACTCGCAAGTTCCCATCAACATGTCGGCCTTCGCCACGAAGCTCAGGAACGCCGCTTGGCGGTCCAGGCCGAGCTGGGCGGTAATCGCGACCGAGGACAAGGCGTTCGACCAGGCCATGCTGCTGCACATGGCCGAACGCATCGGTGCGAAAATCACCAGGGTCCCGGCCAGCCATGCGGTCTTCATGACACAGCCCAAGGTGGTCGCCGAGACCATCGACCACGCCGCGCGGGCGACCTCGACCCGGTTTGATGCACAGAAGGAGTGAAACCGCCTGCACCGGCGACCCGCAAGCGCCGGTCCTGGCGACAAGGGAGACCGTCATGGCAATCGACCTGACACGCAGACAGACGCTCGGAGTGGGGATGCAACTGCTCCTTGCAGCGGCAATGCCCATCCGGGCGAACGCAGAAACCATTGTCAAACAAGGAGAAGGAAGTTCCATCATGACCACCGGCTTCGTGACGACGCAGGACGACGTCCGCATCTTCTTCAAGGATTGGGGGCCCAGAGACGCGCAACCAATCATGTTTCATCATGGCTGGCCCCTTTCGTCTGACGATTGGGACGCCCAGTTGCTGTTTTTCCTGTCAAAGGGGTATCGCGTGGTCGCCCACGACCGCCGGGGCCATGGCCGCTCCGATCAGGTGGCGGAGGACCACACCATGACCCGCTATGCCGCAGATGCGGCTGAGGTCGTGCGGCATCTGGACTTGCGCAATGCCGTCCATGTTGGCCACTCCACCGGGGGTGGGGAGGTTGCGCGTTACGTCGCACGGCACGGCGAGCCCGAGGGTCGCGTGGCGAAGGCCGTTCTCGTCAGCGCCGTTCCGCCGCTCATGGTCCGGACCGATCGAAATCCCGGTGGTTTGCCCATGGAGGTGTTCGACGGCTTCCGCGCGGCGCTCGCCGCAAACCGGGCACAATTCTTCCTCGATGTGCCGAGCGGCCCCTTCTACGGCTTCAACCGGCCCGATGCCATGGTGCAGCAGGGCGTGATCATGAACTGGTGGCGGCAGGGGATGATGGGCGGTGCGAAGGCACACCATGACGGGATCAAGGCGTTCTCGGAAACCGACCAGACCGAAGATCTGGAGGCGATCTCGGTACCGGCACTCGTTCTTCACGGAGAGGATGACCAGATCGTGCCGATCGACAACAGCGCCCGGCTCGCCGTGCGGTTGCTGCGCAACGGCACGCTGAAGACGTATCCGGGTTTCGGCCACGGCATGCTGACCATCAACGCGGAAACGCTCAACGCCGACCTGCTTGCCTTCATCGAAAGTTGACGTCCAGCGCCGGAAGCGGCGACGACGCCTGCCGACACGTGGCGCAGCCGCCCACATCCGGTGGATCAGTCAAAGTGGTCAGACACGAAAAAGCGCGGCCCGCATTCTGCGGACCGCGCGTTTTGTCTGCCGTATCGGTGAGTCGGTCAGAACGGCAGGACGATGTCGAGGAACTGCTGGCCGTATCTCGGCTGCTGCACGTCGGTGATCTGCCCGCGGCCGCCATAGGATATCCTCGCCTCGGCGATCTGCGAGCTGTCGATCGTATTGGAATTGCTGATGTCCTCCGGCCGCACGATCCCGGCGACGACCAGTTCGCGAATCTCGAAATTCACCCTGACTTCCTGCTTGCCCTCGATCACGAGATTTCCGTTGGGTAGCACCTGGGTGACGACGGCGGCAACGGTGGTTTCGATGTCCTCGTTGCGGTCGACGGATCCGGTTCCCTGGGAGTTGGTGTTGCTGTCGAGGTCGACGACATCGGGGAAGGGGGCGCCCTTCGGCAGGATCTTGGCGAGGTTGCTGACCGCGCCGCCAAGGGCGTTGATGCCGAGATCCTCGTTGTTCGTGCGGCTGCGGCTCGTGGTGTTCTCGACCTCGGCCTTGTCGTCGATCTTGACGTTCACGGTCAGAATGTCGCCGACCCGACGCGCCCTCTGGTCCTTGAAAAAGGCGCGTGCGCCGGACCGCCACAGGGAATTGGGCTGGTGGACATAGGCCACCGGTTGCGGCATGGGGAGACGCACCGGCCGGTAGCCGGGTTTCTCGACCGGGCTTTCGATCGCGGAAAGGGGCGGAGCCTGGCCGATCTGCGACAGCCGGTCGATCGATCCGCAGGCCGTGAGTCCGCTCAGGGCAGCCGTCGCCGCCAGACAGATGAGTGGTTTGATGCGCTTCATGATGTTCCCCAAGACTTGCCCGACTAGCGGATTTGCGGTTGTTGGCCGTTGGCGGCTTGATTGTTGAGGGCCAGCGTGCCGGTCCGGACGGCCGAGACGATGGCGCGCACGGTGTCGGGCCCGGTGACCTCGACCTCGATGGCCCGGTTGGACCTCGGATTGCGCACGGTGATGACCTCGCCCCTGGCGCCGTCGTCCACGGCACGCGCCTTTGCGGTCAGCGTGATGCCGGGGACTTCGTAGATCACGGTCACGAGCGTGTTCTTGCGCACGATTTTCGGGTTTTCGACGTCACGCGCGCGGATCGGCGTGTCGGGTCTCAGGGTCCGGCGGGCGGCCTGCCCAACGAGGGCCTCGATATCGATGAGCACGGTCGGGCCGACCCGGCCTTTGGGCATCCGGACGATGGCGACGTCGGCGCGTCCGATGCGTTCGCCGCGCGATTTCGTGCGGGTGAGCACGGGTACGTTCATGACGCTGGTCGCCCGGCCGGCATATTTCACGGCATACCTGTCGCCGAATGCCGGGCTTCCGGACACGACGGCCACGAAGCGCCCGGTCCGGGAGTTGTAGTTCACGTGAATGACGCGCGGATCGGGCATCGTCCCGGTCGGCAGCGAGATCGCCTTGTAGGTCCCCTCGAATTCGAGGGCGAGATCTTCCGATGCAACCGAATGGGACATCGCCGCGAGCTTGTCGCGGATCGCCTTCTCGATATCGCCGGCGGGTACGGTGATTCCTTCGCGCAGAACGGCCACCTGGTGGATACGATAGCGGTTCTTCCACAGCAGGCCGTGATTCCGCAGGGCGTCCGCGATGCGGCTGGCGGTCAGCGTGCCCGAACCGCCCGGCCGCGGCGAGCGGAAAACCGGCCGGTCGGCATAGCGGCCGGCGTTCTCGAACAGGTCGCCGATGCGCACGACATCCTCGGTGACGGTGACCGTACCGCGGAGCTTGAGCGCTTCCCGTGCACCCGCCGTGCCGGTGGCGAGGGCGAGGCTGGCCACCGCGGCGACGGCGATGCCGAAGAAGGCGAAGTTTTTCCCGGATTTCAGGCGTGTCATGTCACTTCCCCTTATCGGACGTTGCTGGTGGCGCGCATCATCTCGTCCGATGCGGAGATCACCTTGGCGTTCATTTCGTAGGCGCGCTGGGCGGCGATGAGGTCGGATATTTCGCCGACCGCGTTGACGTTCGAACCTTCGAGGTATTTCTGCAGCAGGCTGCCGAAGCCGGTGGAAGCCGGTGTTCCCGTCGTCGGCGAGCCGCTGGCCGGCGTCTCCAGGTAGAGATTGTCACCGATGGCTTCGAGCCCGGCCTGGTTCACGAAACGGGCCAGTTCGATCTGGCCGACGATCTGCGACGTGGTGCTCGTGTCGGTGAAGACCTCGACCTGTCCCTGGGAATTGATCGCGACCTCGCGCGCTCCTTGGGGGATCGTGATGCCGGGCTGGACCTGGTACCCGTCCAGCGTCACCAGGAGGCCGTCGGCGTTGAGCTCGAAGGCGCCGGCGCGGGTGTAGGCGGTCTGTCCGTCGGGCATCTGCACCTGGAAGAGTCCGTCGCCGCGAATCGCGACGTCGAGCGACTTCTCCGTGCTCTGCAGGTCGCCCTGTCCCATAACGCGGTAGGTGGACGCGGTGCGGACACCGAGACCCACCTGGATACCGGCAGGCACGAGGGTGCCGGAGTCCGAGGAGTTCGCGCCGACCCGGCGCAGGTTCTGGTAAAGCAGGTCCTGGAACTCGGCACGCTGGCGCTTGTAGCCCGTGGTGCGCATGTTGGCGATGTTGTGGGAGATCACCTCGACGTTGAGCTGCTGGGCCAGCATGCCGGTGGCTGCTATGTGCAGTGCTTTCATCTGTCAGGGTCCTTTCTGTTCGGTTCGTCCGGTGCGCGCGTCAGGCCTGCACCTGGCCCAGTTCCTCGATGGCGCGCTGACGCAGGGACGAGGATTTTTCCAGCATGTTGGACACGTTGATGTAGGAACGGCTCACTTCGATCATCCGCGAGATCTCGGAGATCGGCACGACGTTCGATTTCTCCACCACGCCCTGTGCGATGCGGGCGGCGGTGTCCTCGCCGGGTTCGGGAGAGGCGTAGAGGCTGTTGCCGAGTTTCTCGAGCAGCGCCTCGTTTTCGAAACGCACGATACGAAGGCGCCCTTTTTCGCCGTCGCTCGTCGAAATCGTCCCGTCGGAGGCGACCGAGAAGTCCTTTTCCTCCGCGCCGATCGTGACGACGCCCGAGGTGGTCAGGACCGGATGACCGTCCGGGGTGGTGAGACGGCCTTCGGCGTCGATCTTGAGATGGCCGTTGCGTGTGTAGCGTTCGCCTTCCGGCGTTTCCACGGCGAACCAGCCCGAACCGTTGATGGCGATGTCGAAGGGATTGCCCGTGGGAACGAAGTCGCCCTCGCGGAAATCACGGATGTGGGCGACATCGTAGACGTAGGAGAGATCGGCATCGTTGCCGGTCAGGTCGGTGTCCTTCGCGACCGGCATGATCATCTCTTCGAACTTCAGCTTTTCAGCCTTGTAGCCGGACGTCTGCATGTTCGCGAGATTGTTCGCGATGACGTTCATCTGGCGCTGCAGGGCCACTTGTCTCGACAGGCCGATCAGAAGGTTGTTTTCCATGGTTTCGCAATCGTTAAGTTCTGTTTGATTCAGAGACCGTACGCCACACCGCTACTGACTGGACTGACCCGGGTCCGACGACCTCCGCCGGACCCGCTCACGAGGAGTGCAGAATGCGTGCCAGAAAAAATACCGTTATATTTCAATGAGTTGAGTGAAATATCGCCGTGCGGTGCGGGCGAATTGCCGGGTCTGCCCGGCAATATCTGCCGCGGGCCGGCAAAGAAGTGCCCATCAAGACTTCGTTAACCCATTTCTCTTTATTAATAGTCACGCGTGTCGGCCTGCGGGACCCGGTTCTTTCCAGCCGGATCGGCCGTCCGCGGGGTCGAGAATTTCTGATACGGACTGGACGATGAGTGACACTGCAGACGCAGCGGATATCCCGGAAGAAGCGGGGGAAGGGGCCGATTCCGGCGGGCGGAAGCTCAGCGGAAAGGTGCTGGTTCTCTACATCATCCTGCCGCTCCTGCTGCTCAGCGGACTCGGTGTGGGCGGCCTGATGATGTTCGGCGGCGGCGAGGAAACCGTCGCAACGACCGAGCCGGAAGAGGAGAAGCAGGCGATCTTCTTCGAACTCCCCGACATGCTCGTGAACCTGAGCCAGAACGACAAGCGCGCCAAGTTCCTGAAGATAAAGGTGGCGCTGGAGACGTCCGACAAGGCCGTGTCCGACGCACTGCAGCTGGTCATGCCGCGCATCGTCGACACGTTCCAGGTCTACCTGCGCGAACTGCGCACCGATGACCTTGAAGGGTCGGCAGGCGTCTACCGCCTCAAGGAAGAACTGCTTCGGCGCGTCAACCTCTCGATACGGCCGCGCAAGATCGATCGCGTGCTGTTCAAGGAAATCATCATTCAATAGGGGCCGGTACGGCAATGGCTGAGGACGATATTCCCGGACCCGGAGAGGGCCAGTCCGCCGACGACCAGATGGCCGACGAATGGGAGGCCATGATCGCCGGCGAGGAAGGCGGCGGCGGAGACGACGCGCTGGCCGACGAATGGGCGGCCATGCTCGAAGGCGATGACGGTGGCGGCGGTGGTGCACCGGAGCCGGGCCAGAACGACGACGAGATGGCGGAGCGCTGGGCCGAGATGATCGGCGACGGCGACGAAGCTGGCGGGTCGGCCGAACGGCTTCTCAACCAGGACGAAATCGACAACCTGCTCGGCTTCACGGTCGCGGACGACCGCGAAGGCGAAGGCGGCATCCAGTCGATCATCAACTCGACACTGGTGTCCTACGAACGTCTCCCGATGCTGGAGATCGTGTTCGACCGTCTGGTGCGCCTGATGACGACGAGCCTGCGCAATTTCACGTCGGACAACGTCGAGGTGAGCCTCGACGGGATCACGTCGATCCGGTTCGGCGACTATCTGAACTCGATTCCGCTGCCGGCCATCCTGTCGGTTTTCAAGGCGCAGGAATGGGACAATTACGGCCTGATCACGGTCAACTCGAGCCTCATCTACTCGATCGTCGACGTCCTGCTCGGCGGCCGTCACAGCCCGGCGAAGCGGCGTGTCGAAGGTCGGCCCTACACGACGATCGAAACGGCGCTCGTCGAACGGATGATCGAGGTGGTTCTGGCCGATGCACAGGCGGCGTTCGAGCCTCTCTCGCCGGTCACGTTCGAACTCGACCGGGTGGAAACGAATCCGCGCTTCACGACGATCACACGCCCGGCGAACGCGTCGATCCTGGTCAACCTGCGCATCGACATGGAAGACCGGGGCGGCACGATCGAACTGGTGCTTCCCTACGCAACTCTCGAGCCGATCCGCGAACTTCTTCTCCAGATGTTCATGGGCGAAAAGTTCGGCCGGGATGCGATCTGGGAGACCCACCTCGCGAGCGAACTCTGGGTCACCGAACTGGAAATAGACGCGGTGCTGGACGAACAGCAGATCAGTCTGCGCGAGGCCATGAACCTGCG
Source organism: Hyphomicrobiales bacterium (assembly GCA_965227875.1). Lineage (GTDB taxonomy): Bacteria > Pseudomonadota > Alphaproteobacteria > Rhizobiales > JAJFHC01. Next base: position 21,848 of record OZ245783.1, on the reverse strand, counting down.
TGTCGGCCAGACAGTCATGCTCAACGCGACCGCGAACGGCGCGATCGACCTGCGGTGCGGCGGGGTTCCGCTTCTCAAGGGTCGCATGGGCAAGGTCGGAGAACAGATTGCCGTGCAGGTCGTGCAGGGCATCCAGCTCGACCGCAATCGCAGAGCCGTCGCCGCGGCAACCGAAGATTCACAGGGGGCGCACGCATGAACATGCCGGTCGGACTGATTCTCGAAGGACTTGTCGCCGCGTTGCTGGTCGCGACGATCGGCTATTGTTACGTCCTCACCCGCAAGCTCGAGCGGCTGCGCGCATCCCAGGGCGATCTCCGCCAGGTCATCGTCGAACTTGTCGGGGCCACCCAGAAGGCGGAATCCGCGATTTCGGGCCTGAAGGCAACGGCCGACGAGACGGACGCGAGGCTTTCGGAAAAACTGACAAAGGCCCGTGCCCTCATTGAGGAGCTTTCGGTTCTCGCCGTGGCTCGTCAGCGCGCGGCCGGGACAGTCCAGGGCCGTGACACCGGGCACCCGTCAATGCACCGGCGTGCAAGGTGAAGCCCATGCTGTCCCTCCTCAGGACTGAAGCGGAGAACGGCAAACCGGCCGCATTCCGCCTGTTGCCGGTCGTCATGATCGCGGCCGGGAGCCTGCTCGCGGTCAAGGGCGTTCACTTCTTGTTCGACCCGCGTTTCGAGACACTCGCGGTATCGACCGCGGTGGCCCAGGAAACCGGCGAGAACGAAACCGCGGCAGCCGGTGATGAGGCCGGGGGCGAGGCCGGCGCCGACGCGAAGGCCGCGGATGGCGCAGAGGACGGCAAGGAAGCCGACACGGCCGCAAAGGACGGTGCCGAGGGTGGCGGGGAAAAGGCCGTCGCTGCCGAAGGATCGGCCTCCGGCGAGCAAGAAAAGGACATTCTTTCGAGCACCGAGATCGAGGTGCTCGAACGTCTCGCCGAGCGCCGCAAACAGCTCGACAAGCGCGAGAAGGCCCTGGAACTCAAGGAAAAACTCCTGCGCGCGGCCGAAAAGAAGATTGCCGAACGCCTGACCGAGATCAAGGCCATCGAGGAGCGGGTCGAGACCTCGTTCGGCAAGCGCAGCAAGGAGAAGTCCGAGCGGTTCAAGAACCTCGTCAGCATGTACGAGAACATGAAACCCAAGGATGCCGCGCGCATCTTCAATTCGCTGGAGATGGAGGTCCTGCTCTCCGTCGTCCAGAACATGAACGCGCGCAAGATGGCCGCCGTGCTGGCCAAGATGGATTCCATCGCCGCACAACGCCTCACGGTCGAACTCGCCGCCATTGCGGCGGGCCGCGAAGCCGATGCGTCCGGTGCGACGTCGGAACTACCGCCCGTCACGGAAAACGAAGGCTGACAGGTGGCGCAAGTGCTGCCGACGTGGTTTACGTGCAGGCATTCTTAACAAGGTTTTAACCGACAAAGACCTAGAGTCGGCGCCAGATGGGTTGGTGCGCGCGTTTGCGCGTACATCACGGATGGCGCTGCTCGATGCGACAGGTCCTGATGAATGTTGGCGATGACCGCAGCCTGCGACGCAGGCTGCGCAAGCGCCTGCTCGTCGGCGCCGCGGTCATTGGCCTCGTCTTCGGGGCATCGAGCGTTCCGCTCGCCGTCGCACCCGCCTACGCGCAATCCACGCCGCTGTTCTCGCTGGAAAAGCGGGACGGGTACGCCCGCATGCGTTTCGCGTTCAAGTCGCTGCCGAAATACAACGTCAAAGCGACGGACTCGGTACTGGTCATCACCTTCGACACGCCCATTTCCCTGGGCGAAACGCTCAAGACGCTGGACGGCAAGGGCGTGGTCGTGGCGGGCAGGCTGGATCCGGACGGCAAGGCGGTCCGTTTCGCGCTTGCCACCCGGCAGAAGATCAATTCGATCGAGGCCGGCGAGGAACTCTTCATCGACATGCTGCCGGTCGACTGGGAAGGCCCGGCACCGGGGCTGCCGGCGGACGTGCTCGCCGAACTCAATCGGCGGGCCAGACTCGCGGAGGAGGCGGCCAGACGCGACGCGCAGCTCAAGGAGGCCCAGGACCGCAACCGCCGCGTGAACGTGCGTGTCGGCCAGTATGAAACGTTCTCCCGCGTCATGTTCGACTGGCCGTCGCCGACAAAGGCCCGTCTGACGCGCGACGGCAACAGGGTTCAGGTGTCCTTCGACCGGATCGCCAAACCGATGATGGGCCGGCTTCTGGCTGACCCTCCGAGACTGATCGAGGGCGCGTCCTCTGAAGTGACCGCCGACGGCCTGACCGTGACGCTGATTGTCGATGAGAAGGTCAACGTGCGCGCCTTCATGGAAGGCAACAGTTACATTGTCGACGTGTCCGGCAAGGAGGATACGCCGTCGCTCACGAACCTGATCCAGAAGATCGTCGGAGACGACCCGGCCGAAAAGAACAAGCCCGAACGCAAGCAGACCGTCGAGTTGAAGGGAACGTCCGGTTCGGGTGACGCGAATGGCGGCGGATCCGCGCCCGTCGGTGGCAAGCCCGCGGCAGCCGAGACCAAGATTCCGGCCAAGAAGGCCGACGCGGAGCCCGCGGCGAAGCAAAGCCCGGCGGCCGGCGAAAAGGAAATGCCGGCAGCGGGTGGCAACACGCAATCGAAAGATGCCCCGCAAAAAGCGGCTGCCAACGACTCGACGGACATGTCGGAAATGGACGCGGATCTGTCCAGAGCGATCGAAGAAGGCCGGATGACGCTCGAAACGCCGACGATCGTCATCCGCGAACTGGCGCTCGACCGCGACGGACTGGATGCCGCTGACCCGGCTGCGATCGCGGGCGGTGGTGCGGCGCCGACTCCGTCGGCTGTGTCGGCTGTGGCGGCAGGGTCGGACCAACAAGCACAGCCGGCCAAGATGCAGACCGGAACCGATGCCGCATCAATGGACGCCGAGGCCGGCGAGGATGGCGACGTGATCGCATCCGCGGCGGATGTCACGCAGCGCAATCCGTCCGTGGAAAAAGGCGAACTGCTCGCCGCAGGGACGATCCTCTTTCCATTCTCGAAGCCGGTCCCTGCCGCCGGGTTCGTCCGTTCCGATGCGCTCTGGCTCGTTTTCGACACCGATCAGGATGTCGACTGGTCACGGCTTGGCGCCGCTTCGGACCGGTCGGTCAGGCCCACCGTTCTCGATACGCCCGAGGTGCGTGTCGCGCGTGTCCCGCTTAACACCGCACTCAATGTCGTGCTGGAGCCACGCGGCAATGACTGGGCCGTCACCATGACGGAAGACGACGGCAGCAACGATGATGTGGTTCAACTCGTCCGTGGAGAACGGACCGACGGTCTTCTCAAGGTAACCGCGACCGTCCCCGGGGCCCACGCGGTGCACTGGATCGACGACCCTGTCGTGGGCGACCGGTTTGCCGCCGTCACCGCGCTCGGCCGCATCAGTGTCGGCGGACGTGCGCAGGAATTCGTCGAGTTCGCCACCTTCAGAACCTCGCACGGCCTTGCCATCAAGCCATATGCGGACGACCTGGCAGTCCGGCTTTCCGGCGAGGAGGTCATCATCACCCGCCGCAAGGGCCTGACGCTGACGCCGGTGAACGTCGTTGGTGATTCCGGCATCTCGTCTTCGACAGACGCGCCGGCGGTCCGCGGGCTCATCGATTTCAACAGGTGGTCGCAAGGAGATCCCAGCCGGTTCCCGGATCGCGTCAAGGAGCTCGAATACGGGATATCCACGCTGCCCGGATTCCAGGCGGTCGGTTTGCGGCTGGAGCTTTCAAAGCTCTATCTGGCCAATCAGCTGGGTGCCGAGGCCCTGGGACAGCTCGAACTCGTCGAGGACAACGATCCCGATATCGGCGGCAAGCCGGTTTTCCATGCCATGCGCGCGATCGCCAGGATCCTGATGCATCGCCCGGAAGAAGCGCAGAAGGATATCAACCACTTCGGTGTCGATACGGATGCGAGCATGACGCCGTGGATCGCCGAAGCCAATCTCCAGACGGGCAAGTACGCCGAAGCGCTCGCCAACTACATTCACGGTGAAAACGAGATCGTGAAATATCCGGAAGAGATCCGGAACCGCTTCAGGATCAACGCCGCGCGTGCTGCGGTGGAACTGGAAGACTGGCAATCGGCCGACTTCCAGCTGCGGGCGCTGCCAAGCAAGCAGTTGCGCCCGGTCGACGAAGCCAACGCCATGCTCCTGCGCGGCAGGCTGCTCGAAGGTCTCGGCAGGACGACGGAAGCACTCGGGGTCTATGAACTGGCGATTGCCAGCCGCGACCGGAAGGTCGAGGCCGAAGCGCGGCTCTACCACACCGGCCTTGCGCTGAAGCTCGGAACGATTTCGGCCGACGAGGCCATCAGGCGATATGACGGCGCGACAGTCATGTGGCGCGGCGACGAACTGGAACTGAAGCTTCTGCGCCGGCTAGCCAAGCTCCACATGGCCAATCGCGACTATCGCCGCGGCATGATGCTGATGAAGACGGCCGTCACGAACTTTCCTGGCAATCCCATGGCGCGGTCGATCCACGACGAGATGACCAGCCAGTTCCGCCGGCTGTATCTCGACGGCGGCGCGGACGAACTTTCGCCGGTCAAGGCTCTCGGTCTCTACTACGATTTCCGCGAACTGACGCCGGTCGGGCGTCTGGGCGACGAGATGATCCGCAAGCTTGCCGATCGCCTGATCGCGGTCGACCTGCTAGACAAGGCGGAAGAGGTGCTGGGACATCAGGTCGAGAAGCGCCTCACGGGAGCGGCCCGCGCGCAGGTCGCGGCCAAGCTGGGCGTCGTGCATCTCATGAACCACAAGCCCAAGAAGGCGCTCGAGGTTCTCCGCCGGTCACGCCAGGCCGTTCTCCCGCAGGAGCTCAAGACGAAGCGTCTCATCCTGGAGGCGCGCGCGCTGTCGGAACTCGGACTGGCCCGCCAGGCCATTGACCTTCTGAGTGACCAGACGGGTTCGCATGTGGAGCGCACCCGCGCGGAGGCCTACTGGAAGGCCGAAATGTGGCAGCAGGCCGGCGAGGCGTTCGAGCGACTGCTTCTTCTCGACATCAAGGACGAGGGTGCGCCCCTCAACCGCGAACAGATGCTGGACGTCATGAAGGCGGCGGTCTCCTACGCGCTCGCGGAAGACGCGTTCGGCCTCGAGCGCACCCGCAAACAGTTTTTCGAGCGCATGAAGAAGACGGATCTTGCGACTTCTTTCGACGTCGTGACCCAGCCGGCGGAACATGCCGGGGTCGAATTCCGGAACCTCGCCAAGGAGATCGCCAACGTGGACACGCTGGAAACCTTCCTGGCCGACTTCCGCAAGGCCCTCGACGAGGATCCGGTGGTCGACAGCGAGGGCGAGGCGGAGACCCAGGCGGGCAGTTCCTGAGCAGTCGCCCCTTCTAACCGGCCCTGTCGTCCAGGCCGGCCATTCGCCGGCCCTCGGGTGTTTTCAGCGAGAAGTCCCTGCCGGCGTAGTCGGATGCGGCCGGTGTGCACAGCCACAGGATCGCTTTTGCGGCGTCCTCGGGCGGTATGTGGGCCGAAGGTTCGAGCTGGCTGACGGGGTTGATGCCCGATTCCCTGATCGATACCTGCATGTCGGTGGCCACCGTGCCGGGACTCAGGCCGACGACCCGGATGCCTGTCTCGGCATACTCGAGGTGGGCGCACCGGGTCAGCATCAGCGCGGCTGCCTTGCTCGAGCAGTAGTGGCTCCACCCTTCGAGAGGGCTGGTGGCCGCTCCCGAACTCACGTTGACGATGACGCCCGAGCGCTGGTCCTGCATGACCGGGAGTGCGGCCCTGAGCCCGAAATAGACCCCCTTGTAGTTGGCATCGGCCGCCTCGACCCACGCGTCGGGATCGCTGTCCGCTATCCGCGAAATCGGATCTATCAGCCCGGCATTGTTGACGAGGACATCCAGCCCGCCGAACCTGTCCCGGCAGGTGTCGACGGCGCGCTGGATGTCCGCGAATCGGGTCACGTCCCCGGCAAGCGCGTCAGCCTCGCCGCCCGAGTCCCGGATCGAGCGAACGATCGCGTCGAGCCGGTCCCCCGACCTGGAAAAGAGAACGACTTTCGCGCCTTCCCCAGCAAGCATCCTGGCGGTGGCCTCGCCTATGCCGCGACTTGCGCCGGTCACCAGTGCGACAGAGTCCTTCAGTTCCTTCATTTCAATACCTCGGCTCATCGATTTGCGAATTCTGCCTTTTAATCGCGTGTGAAGCTGACATAAATAACGATTGCAGCATCATACTCATGAGAAAATCGCACGAATGGACATCGACCTGTTGAAACTTTTCGTCGATGTCGCAAGGGCGGGCAGTTTCGCCGCGGCCGCAAGAAACGCGGAACTGGATCCCTCGGTCGTCTCGCGCCGTGTCGCGGCGCTCGAAGCGGAGACGGGGGTCCGGCTTTTCAACCGGACCACGCGGAGGCTCACCCTGTCGGAAGCGGGAGAACTCTATCTCGCCCGCATCAGGCCTCTCATCGAGGAACTGCAGCATGCGGGCGAGGAGGCCGCAGCGCTTCATTCGAGCCCGTCCGGAACTTTGAGACTGACCGCCTCCATCGCCTTCGGCGAGACAAAGATCGTGCCGCTGCTTGGCGAGTTCCAGCACAGGTTTCCGAAGCTCGGCGTGGATCTCGTGCTGAGCGACGAGAGGCTCGACCTGGTCGCGGAGCGTATCGACCTGGCCCTGCGCCTCGGTCCGGCGGTCACGGGCGACGTCGTTGCCGCACGCGCGGCGCACACGAGATACCGTGTCTGCGCAAGCCCCGACCTCATCTTGCGTCTGGGGTCGCCTGCCAGGCCGGAGGATCTCTCGCGGTATGACTGCACCGTCTTCACGCTGCCGGAGTTCCGCACGAACTGGCTGTTCCGGGATGCGGGTGGGCGTATATCCACGGTGGCCGTTTCCTCGAAACTCGCCATCAGCAACGCCCTGGCGCTGCGTTCCGCCACGCTGCGGGGACTGGGAGCGGCCCTGCTGGCGGACTGGCTGGTCGACGAAGATCTCCGGACCGGGACCCTCGTGGACCTGTTTCCCGACCACGAGGTCACGGCGACCACATTCGAAACCGGTGTCTGGTTCGTCTATCCGAGCCGTTCCTTCCTGCCGGGCAAGGTAAAAGCAGCCATGGATTTCCTCCGTCCGCGCTTAGGTCTTTCTGGTGATAAGTAGTTCTCGCACTGGAAGGCAGACAGAATCCTGTTAACCTCCAAAGGTCGAGAACGGAAACACCGAGTACTTTTCCGTGATCATGAACGAGGGGTTCAATCTTTAGACCGCAGCCGGAAATGCGGTGAAGCGGTGGAGGAAACAAATGGATATCGGAAGTCTTATTGTCTTTCTTCTGATCGGTGCGGTCGCGGGGTGGCTCGCCGGTCTGATCGTCAAGGGTTTCGGGTTCGGACTCGTCGGCAACATCGTCGTCGGCATCGTTGGCGCGTTCATTGCGGGGTTCATCCTGCCGGCGGTCGGCGTTTCGCTGGGCAGCGGCATTCTCGCGGCGATCATTCACGCCACGATCGGCGCGGTGATCCTGCTCTTCATCATCAGCCTGGTCCGCAAGGCCGGGTAACCTGACCGTCGCGGCGCCGGGGAGCAGCGATTTGTCCCGGCGCCGTGCGTCGTCTCAGCGGACGGGGCCGGACCGGGTTCCCACGAAGATCACATACAACACCGCGTAGAGCAGGGCCGCGAACACCGCGCTCAGGATGTCCCATTCGGGAAAGACCTGCTGGTCGGTATAGCTGAACAGGCTGAGCAGGGTGGTTACGGGGTTGTCGTACTGGCCGATGACCTTGCCGGCGAAGACGCCTGCGAGAAGCATTCCGATCTGGATGAGAATGTCTCGGCCGAACCGGTCCCTGGCGGCGGGGCGGATGCCGACGGCGTTCACCGCGACCCTAGCGGCGACAAAGCAGAAGACGGAAAGCCCTGCGTAAACCGTGAAGTAGAGCTTGTTGACCACCGCGGCGGGCACGGCAAGCATCATCACGTCAGCGGCGACGAGAGCCACGCTGGCAAGCACGAAGAACCTCAGGACAGGTCCGACGATCAGCGATACCGGCGCGGCCTCGCGTGCACGCGACACTGGCTCGGGGCGCGCCTCACGTGCCGTCTCGCGTGTTTCCACGGCCCGGCCGCACGCGCCGCAGAACCGGTCTCCGTCGTCGAGGTCGGCCTTGCAGTGTGAACATTCCAGACCCATCGGTGTTGTTCCTGTCCTGTCGATGTCGTGGCTGGTCCGGCAATCCGGGGTGGATCGTCAGGCGCGCGGCGAAAGTCTCCGTCAGCCTATGCCGAAGCTCTTGATGAGACTGCCGGCAACGAGGGACCAGCCGTCGACCAGCACGAAGAATATCAGCTTGAACGGCAGGGAGATGATTACCGGCGGCAACATCATCATGCCCATGGACATCAGCACCGAGGCCACCACCATGTCGATCACGATGAAGGGTATGAAGAGGAGGAACCCGATCTCGAAGGCGCGCCGTAGTTCGCTGATCATGAAGGCCGGGATCAGGATCTCGAGCGCGACGTCCTCGCGGTTCGCGGGGGCCGTCTGCTGCGACAGGTCGATGAAGAGGGCGAGGTCCTTCTCGCGGACATGGCCCATCATGAACGTGTGGAACGGGCGCGACGCCTCGTCGAAGGCCTCCGACAGCTCGATCTGGTTGTTGACCAGAGGCGCGATGCCGGCGTCGTAGGCCGACTTGAAGACGGGCGACATGACGAAGGCGGTGAGGAACAGCGCCAGCGAGATGATGACAGAGTTCGGCGGCGACTGCTGTATGCCGATGGCCGTGCGCAGGAGCGACAGGACGACCACGATCCGGGTGAACGATGTCACCATGACCAGGATCGAGGGGGCGAGGCTCAGGACGGTGATGAGCGCGATGATCTGGATGGCGCGTTCCGAGACGCCCAGGCCCTCGTCGAGATTGAGCGTGATCGCCTGGGCACCGGCAGGCGTTGTCCAGACCATGGCCGTGAAGGCGAGCAGGAGCGCCGGCAGGAACCGGCCCGCTGTCCTGGCGAGGGCGGATGTCATCTGCCGTGTCCACCCGCCGCCGGCCTCGGTGCCGGCGCCTCGACCTCGGTGTCCGCTTCGAAGAGGCCCTCGTCGGGGTCGTATTCGCCCGCCGGCTTCATGTCGCCGTCCGAGGTGTCGTCGATGAAATAGGCCTCGAACGGGTCCGGCTCGCGGGTCCCGGGCGCCTCCGTAGCTTCAGGCGCCGGGGGGGCCGGTGCGCGTGTCCGTTGTTCGGGGGGCGTGCCGGTCTCGTCGGCCGGCGGCCGGGGCTGGCGCCGGGCGGGAGCCGGTTCGGGTTCCGCCTCCGCCATGCGCTCCTGGCGCGGTTGGCGGGCCACGGGGGCCTGTTCCGGCGCCTGTTCCGGTACCTGGGTCTGTTCCTGGGCAGGGGACTGCGGTGCGGCGGGCCGGGACGCGGCCGACCGGGTCGCCGGAACATGCGTGCGCTGTTCATGCGTGTGCTGGTCACGGGCGCGCTGCTGCTGGGGAGGCGGTTCGCGATGGTGCGGGGCGGCTTCGCGGGCCGGTTCACGCGGATGGTCGGGCACGAGGCGTTCGGCGGCCGGCGATGCCGAGCGCTCGGCCTGCTGCTGCGGCCTGTGCGGCGGGGCCGGGGGGCGGTCGCCTTCGGGTGCCTGGGCGGCGGCCGGGGCAGGCGCTGCGGCCTGGGCCGGACGCACGGTGCGTGCGGGCTGGGGCGGGCGGCGGGCGGGTTCCTGTGCGGCGGGGCGCTGCGCATCACGCCGGATGCCCTGCTCGACGACGAGGTCTTCCGGGCCGCCGATCAGCAGCAGGTGCTCGACGCCGTCGCGCCGGATGAGCACGAGATGGCGCTTGCGGTCGACCATCGCCGTTTCGACGACGCCCAGGCGCGACTGCTTGCGCATGCCCGCCGGGCCGCCCCTGGCGAAATACTTCACGACCCACGCGAGCAGGGCGATGAGCGCCAGCACGAAAACCAGCGCCAGCACGTACTGTGCATATTGGATGAGTTCCATGCCGGTGCCCCTTCCGCACGGTCGATTGAACGTCTCAGTAGGAAAAAACTGCCTAGTTTATGCCTAACATTTGGTTAACGACGTTTGAGATTCGGTTAACTGCCGCAGAAATCCGCCATTTTCATGGTTACCCGAAGCTTAACGCCATTAAGGGCGGGTTAACCATTCCGAGCGAAAACTTAACGTACCGAAGAATCACGGAGCCCCCCGGCCGGACGGGCGGGGGGAGGACAGGACCGGTACGATGTTCAGCGACCTCGCGATTTTCACGACGCTCAAGACCAAGATGCAGTGGCATCAGTCGCGCCAGCAGGTGCTCGCGGAGAACATCGCCAATGCCGACACGCCCGGCTACATGGCCCGCGACCTGCGCAAGCCCGACTTCGACGCCATGGTCGAGCGGGTGCGCACGGATGCCGTCGCCGTCGGGCGGACCAACGCCCGGCACTTCGCCGGCGGGCAGATCGGGCCGGACCGGAAGTTCCGCGAGACGGAGAAGCCCGACTGGGAGATCACGCCGTCGGGCAACGGTGTCGTCCTCGAGGAACAGATGATGAAGATGACGGCCAACCAGATGGAATACCAGTCCGCCGCCTCGCTCTATGCCAAGTCGGTGTCGCTGCTGAAGATCGCGCTGGGCACGGGCTGAGGCTTCGTGCGCGGGCTGACGAGAGGATGAACTGATGGACCTGATGAAATCGATGATGGTGGCCGCCTCGGGGCTGCGGGCGCAGAGCGGCCGGATGCGGGTGATCTCGGAAAACATCGCCAATGCCAATTCCACCGGCAAGACACCGGGCAGCGATCCCTACCAGCGGCGCATCCCGACCTTCCAGTCCCATTTCGACCGGGAGCTGCGTGCCGAAACGGTCAAGCTGGGCCGTTTCCAGCTCGATCGCACAGAGTTCGACACCCGCTACGAGCCGGGCCATCCCGCGGCCAACGAGGCCGGGTACGTCAAGGTGCCCAACGTCAACACGCTCGTCGAGATGATGGACATGCGCGAGGCCCAGCGCAGCTACGAAGCGAACCTCAACGTCATCCGCAGTTCGCGGTCCATGGCGGTGCGGGTGCTCGACATCCTGCGGACGTGATCCGGCTTTGCGGTCCGTGTGAAGGGGAGACAGTGACATGACCATACCTCCGTCATCAGCGGCGAATGCCTATGCCAGCGCGGCGCGCGCCATCGCCAACGCGACGCGCGAGCAGAGCCAGAAGACGGATGCCGCGGGAACCGGCGGAGAAGAATTCGACTCCATGCTCAAGCAGGCGGTCGACGGGATGACGCAGAACGCCGCCAGGGCGGACGGCGTATCCCTCGCCCAGGCCACCGGCAAGGCGGACATCGTCGATGTCGTGACGGCCGTCGCGGAGACCGAAGTGGCCCTGCGCACGCTGGTGTCCGTGCGGGACCGGGTGATCGCGGCCTACCAGGAAGTCATGCGGATGCCGATCTAGGCCATCCGGACAAGGAGGAAGGACATGACCGGAGCTGAAGTGCTCGACGTCGCGCGGGACGGGATTTTCGTCCTGCTGAAGGTATCCGCGCCGCTGATGCTGGTGGGGCTCGCGGTCGGTCTCGTCATCGCGCTCTTCCAGGCGCTGACCCAGATCCAGGAAGTCACGCTCGTCTTCGTGCCGAAAATCCTGGTCATCTTCATCACGCTTCTCGTCATGCTGCCCTTCATGGGCCAGACCATGGCGGGCTACATGGACCGGCTCGCCGCCCAGATCGTCGCGACCGGCGGCTGAGGCCGCGGTGGGACCCGATCCGGCCGGCGCGGCGCACATCCGATGACCCTCACGCTCGCACCGCAGACCGCGTTCGTCTTCATGCTGATCTTCGCCCGGCTCGGCAGCATGGTCATGACCATGCCGGCGCTGGGTGAATTCGCGGTGCCGAGCCGGATCAGGCTCGGCCTCGCGCTCGCGATCTGCTTCGTCATGATGCCGGTGGTGGGCGAGAACTACACGGCCCTGCCGACATCGCTCGCGGGCATGGCCTTCGCGCTCTTTGGCGAAATCGCCATTGGCCTGCTGATCGGCCTGTCCGCACGGCTGCTGACGAGCGCGCTCCAGGTGGCCGGAACGGTCGTCGCCTTCCAGTCGGGCCTCGCCTATGCCCAGAACTTCGACCCCACGCAGGGCACGCAGACCGCGATCGTCGGCACGTTCCTCTCGCTTCTGGCGGTCACGCTGATCTTCGCGCTCGACCTGCACCATCTCGTCCTGGCCGCCATCCGCGACAGCTATGCGCTGTTCGCGCCGGGCACAGCCGTTCCGTTCGGCGACTTCGCCCGGATGGCGATCATGACCGTCGCCGGGTCCTTCAAGGTCGGCGTGCAGATCGCCGCGCCCTTCATCGTCTTCGGCCTGATCTTCAATCTCGGCCAGGGCGTGCTGTCGCGCCTGATGCCGCAGGTGCAGATCTTCTTCGTTGCCATGCCGGCGGGTATCTTCCTCGGTTTCGTGCTGCTCATGCTGCTGACCAGCTCGATGATGATGTGGTACCTCGACTACTTCTCGACCGGCATCGGTCATTTCATCCGCTAGGGCGCCGGACAGGGAAAAGCCATGGCCGACGATCAACCGGACCAATCAGAAAAAACAGAAGAACCGACCCACAAACGGCTCGAGGACGCCCACAAGCGCGGCGACGTCGCCAAGAGCCAGGAGGTGAGCGCGTGGTTCGTCATGCTGGCCGCCACGCTGGTGGTCATGATGTTCGCCAACGACATGATGAGTTCGCTGGCGGGGTCGCTCAAGGCCTTCCTCATGCATCCCCACGCGATCTCCATGGACGGGGAGCACCTACGGGTGGTGTGGAACGAGATCGGCCTCGCGGTGCTCGGCGCGCTGGCGCTGCCGCTCGCCATCCTGCTGGTCGGCGCGGTCGGCGGCAACATCGTCCAGCACCGTCCGCTGGTCACCACGGAATCGCTCAAGCCGAAGCTCAGCAAGATCTCGGTGCTGTCGGGCTGGAAGCGGCTGTTCTCGATGCAGAGCGTGGTGAACTTCCTCAAGGGCCTCGCCAAGCTGTGCGTCGTCGCCGCCGTCATGTTCGTGATCGTGTGGCCGGAACGCGACTCGCTCGACATCATCATCACCGCGGACGTCGCGGCGCTCATGCCGATGGTCAAGTCGCTCGCGGTCAGGCTGCTGATGGGGGTGGTGGCCGTCATGGCGATCATCGCCGCCATGGATTTCCTGTACCAGCGCTACAGCTGGATGCAGAAGCAGAAGATGACGATGAAGGAGCTGCGCGACGAGCACAAGCAGATGGAGGGCGACCCGACGGTCAAGGCCAAGCTGCGGCAGGTGCGCATCGAGCGCGGCCGCAAGCGCATGATGGCCAACGTGCCAAACGCCAGCGTGGTCATCACCAACCCGACCCACTATTCCGTGGCGCTGCAGTACGAGCAGGGCATGGAGGCGCCGGTCGTGGTGGCCAAGGGTGTCGACAACCTCGCCTTCAAGATCAGGGAAATCGCCAAGGAGCACGACATCCCGATCGTGGAAAACCCGCCGCTCGCCCGCGCGCTGCATGCCAGCGTCGAGGTCGACGACGAGATTCCGCCCGAGCACTACCGCGCGGTCGCCCAGGTCATCGGATACGTCATGGGTCTGCGCAACAAGATGCAGAGCCGGCGCACCTGAGATTTTTCGGGCAGACGCTGACGGCCGCCTGGGGTACAAGCCGATGGCGGCGGCGGAAGCATTCGGGCTAAAATGCCGCCCGGAAACGGCCGGCCCCGTGATTCGGCGCTGGCGGGTCCGCAATGCCCGCGAGGGACGAGACGGGGAGCGGCAGGGCTCTTGAGCAATACCGGCGTGGAAAAGCACAGGATGGACCGACGCGCGCCGTCGGGCCCTTCGGGCGGCGTGGCGACGGCGATCATCCTGGCGCTCCTGCTCGCGCTGGCCGCGGGCGGCATGGCCTATGGCGCGCGGGACATCGCGGCCATGTGGCTGCTGATCGGCCTCGCGGCGCTGGCGCTCGTCGGTCTCTTCGTCCTCATCGGAAGCCTCGCGGGGCTGGTGCATTTCGGCCGGCGCACCCAGGCGACGGCGCTCGGCGACAGGATCGTCGCGGTCACCGGCGAGGCCTGCGCCATCACCGACCGCTTCGGGCGGGTGATCTACGCCTCGCCGCAATACCTGCGCATCGCGGACAGCGAGAACGCCACGCGCATCCTCGGCGTCGAGCACCTCTTCGCCGGGTATCCCGATATCGCCGACCACATCTACCGGCTGGCCCAGGCCGCGCGCGAGGGCGTGGCGACGGCCGAGGAGATCAGGCTGGCGGCCGGCAGTTCGGCGCCGGGCGCCCGGATGGACCGGACCGCGTGGCTCAAGCTGACCGTCGAGCCGTTCGACCCGGCGGGCCGCAAGCGCAGCGCCCTGTGGCGCATCATCGACTTGACGGAGGAACGCGAGAAGCAGGAAACGGCGTTCCAGAAGTTGCAGCACATCATCGACTATCTCGACCATGCGCCGGCGGGTTTCTTCTCCGCCGACTCCGACGGGCGCATCCAGTACCTGAACGCGACTCTGGCCGGATGGCTCGGCATCGATCTCGGCCAGACGACGGGCGGCGCGCTGACCCTGACGGATATCGTCAGCGGCGACGGCGCGCGCCAGGTGGCCTTCGTCGAGCCGGTGCCGGACGGCGCGCGGGTCGAGACGTTCGACATCGACCTCAAGACCGCCGACAGCAAGACGGTGCCGGTGCGCATCCTGCACCGGGTGTCCTTCGACCAGGACGGCAGGGCCGGCGCGTCGCGCTCGCTGGTGCTCAACCGCAGCCCGGGCGGCGACGTGGCCGATCCCCTGAGGGCGGCGGAGGTGCGTTTCGCGCGCTTCTTCAACAATGCGCCCATCGGCATCGCGATCCTGTCCGACGACGGGCTCATCAAGAACGCCAACGGCGCCTTCGCGGCAGCGACGGGCGAGACGTCGGCGCGCGGCAAGGCGCTGCTCGACGTGGTCGCCCGCGACGACCAGGAGGCGGTGACGGCGATGCTGGAGCCGGCCTGGGCGGGCGAGGCGGTGCTGGAACCGGCGGACGTCTCCTTCGCCGCCGACGCGGCGCGGCACGGCAGGCTCTTCGTCAGCCGGATCGAGGACGAGGACGGCTATGCGCTGATCGTCTACGCGGTCGACACCACTGAACAGCGCTCGCTCGAGGTACAGTTCGCCCAGAGCCAGAAGATGCAGGCCGTGGGCCAGCTCGCCGGTGGCGTGGCACACGACTTCAACAACGTGCTGACCGCCATCATCGGGTTCTCCGACCTGCTGCTGGCCCGCCACCGCCCGACGGACCCGTCCTTCCAGGACATCATGAACATCAAGCAGAACGCCAACCGGGCGGCCAACCTGGTGCGCCAGCTGCTGGCGTTCTCGCGCCGCCAGACCCTGCGTCCGGAAGTGCTTTCGCTGACCGATGTCCTCGCCGACCTCAGCAACCTGCTGGGCCGGCTGCTGGGCGAGAAGATCGAGCTCAAGACCATTCACGGGCGCGAACTCGGGCTGGTGAAGGTCGACGTCAACCAGTTCGAGCAGGTCATCATCAACCTCGCGGTGAACGCCCGCGACGCCATGCCCGACGGCGGCACGCTGCTGGTGCGCACCGCCAACGTGAGCATGGAAGAGTCGCGGCGCATGGGCCATCGCATCCTGCCGCCCGGCGAATATGTCCTGTGCGAGGTCAAGGATACCGGCACCGGCATGTCGCGCGAGGTGCTGGAAAAGATCTACGAGCCGTTCTTCTCCACCAAGGAGGTGGGCAAGGGCACGGGGCTCGGCCTGTCCACGGTCTACGGCATCGTCAAGCAGACGGGCGGCTTCATCTTCGCGGAAAGCGAGGTGGGCGAGGGCACGACGTTCCGCATCTTCCTGCCGCGCTTCGTGCGCGACGAGTCCGCTGCGGACGAGGAGGGCGAGCCCGAGGAGGCTGCCAAGCCGGATGCGGCCTCGGCCGACCTGACGGGCGCGGGGACGATCCTTCTGGTCGAGGACGAGGAGGCGGTGCGCGCCTTTGCGGCCCGGGCCCTGCAGAGCCGGGGCTACGAGGTGCTGGAAGCGTCCACCGGGACCGAGGCTCTGGAACAGCTCGAGGCCCACGAGGGCGAGATCAACCTGGTGATCTCCGACGTGGTGATGCCCGAGATGGACGGCCCGACCATGCTGCGCGAGCTGCGCAAGCGCAATGGCGACATGAAGGTCATCTTCATTTCCGGTTACGCCGAGGAGGCCTTCAAGAAGAACCTCGACGACAACGAGGTCTTCTCCTTCCTGCCCAAGCCCTTCAGCCTCAAGCAGCTTGCCGAAGCGGTGAAGAAGACCCTGGGCGACTGAGCGAGACCTGTCCACGATAAGCGGCGTTATGGCCTGCCTGTTGCCAGGGCCTGGATCGCCGCCGGGTTTCATGAATCCTTTTCATGGGTACCGAAAGAATTTTGCTCTTGTGCGCGACGCCGTGCGGGCGGAAAGCTAGCGGAGGCCGCCGCCGGTTCCAGGAGCGCATCCGATGTCTCAAGCCGTTCTCGCCCCGTCCGTCCGCGTAAGACGCACCCCGTTCTCGTCCCGGGTGGAGGCCGAAGGCGTCAGCGCCTACACGGTCTACAACCACATGCTCCTGCCGACCTGTTTCCGGTCGCTGGAGGAGGATTGCCGGCACCTCAAGTCCGCCGTCCAGCTCTGGGACGTGTCCTGCGAGCGCCAGGTGGAGATCACCGGCCCCGACGCGCAGCGCCTGGTGCAGATGACGACGCCGCGCGACCTTGCCCGGATGCAGGACGACCAGTGCTTCTATATCCCGATGGTCGACGCGGGCGGGCGGATCCTCAATGACCCGGTGCTGATCAGGCTGGGCGAGGACCGTTTCCGCGTCTCGCTGTCGGACAGCGACATGCTGCACTATTTCAAGGGCCTCGCCGCCGGGTTCGGGCTCGATGCGGAAGTGATCGAGCCGGATGTGTCGCCGCTGGCGATCCAGGGGCCGAAGGCCGACGACGTGGTCGCGGCGGTGTTCGGAGACGAGGCCGTCGCGCTGCGTTTCTTCCGGCACAGGCGCGTGGAGGTCGCGGGGCGCAGCATGGTGCTGGCGCGCTCGGGCTGGTCGCACCAGGGCGGCTTCGAACTCTATCTCGAAGGCACGGAGAACGGCGAGGCGGTCTGGGACATGGTCATGGAGGCGGGCCGGGCGTTCGATATCCGCGCCGGATGCCCCAACACGATCGAGCGCATCGAGGGCGGGCTGCTGTCCTATGGCAGCGACATGACGTCGGAGCACACGCCGCTGGAGGCGGGGCTCGGCAGATATTGCGCGCTCGACACGGACACCGGCTGCCTCGGCCGCGCGGCCCTTCAGGCCGAGCGCGAACCGGCGCGGATGGTGCGCCCGGTCGAGATCCATGGCGACCGCGTGCCGCCCTTGCGGTTCCGCTGGACCCTCGAGGGGCCGGACGGGGCGTTCGCCGGCACGGTGTCCTCCGCTATCTGGTCGCCGGACTGCGGCGTCAACGTCGCCATCGCCATGATCGAGCGGGATTTCCTGGACGCCGAGACCCCGCTGCGCTGCGCCACGCCCGACGGCCCGCGCGACGCCACGGTCCGCGACAGGTTCTGGCGCTGACGCGGGAGGCGGACCCCGGCGGTATCGAGGGGCGACGGAAAGGCGATTCCCTGAGCGTATCATCAGGGTGGATGTTTGCGGATTGCGAAGCCTAAAGCGTTCGGGCGATTATATACTTGACGTACCATGACAGAAACGCCACATGAGTCGCGACAGGCCAGCGCAAGTATTGGTTGCACTCATCCCGACGAATAAACGATTCGGAATGAAATCACTGATTCCATGAATTTGGCGGGGACATTGGCGTTTTCGGATTGGCCGGGAAAAACGGAAGACAGACCCGGATTTGTCCCGCACTGACATGGTCACGGCTGTGTTTCTGGCGATGCGTCGGGAACAGGCCCGGAAGCGCTCAATCCGCCAAGAAGTGATAGTTGGAAAAGTTGCTGGTTGACGAGGGCTATTTCTTTCGCAATCCGCCGGATTGTTGAGAATGTCAAATTCCAAGTGAATCCGAAGTTTTTGTGGAAGCCCTTTAGAGCACGACCGTCACCGGACAGGGCGTCATCTGCGGATTCCATTCCGCCGCCCCACATCCCATGTGTGGCACGGTCACGTTGCGATTTCACGCGACGAATTTCTGCAATGAGCGAAAGAAAGGTTTCTTTCTCAGGATCATCGAGTTTGAGGGTGACAAGGCCTTCCCAGAATGTAGCTTGGTGACGAAAGCTCGTTTGTTTTTGATATTGTTCAAGCAAACTTGCATCATCGGCTATCAGTTTACGAACGTGATCGTGCATCAATGTTTCGGTAAATGACCACTGCGCAACGACCATGCCAAGTGCCCAAAGTTGCCTGTCACGAACGCCAGGGTTGTACGGAAACTGATGTCGGGAAGGAAAAGTCATGGGAGGTTCCCAAGTCATGGTTGTTGCCTCTGATGATGACGACAAAAGGCGCGACGAAGTTCTCCGCCGCATGCTGAACACGCCGCCCAAGCCTCACAAGCCGAAGGATGGCGAGAAGGAAAAGCCCCAGCCAAAGGATTGACCGGGGCCTCCCTCAGATCAGGACCTTTAGGATGGCTGCAGCGCCGAACAGGCACCAAGCCAAGTTGATCTTGATCTCGATTGTAGTCTGAAGGTTCTTCATTTGAAGGCCCTCAGGCCACAGCGCTGCAGCCCAAAAGGGTTACATCAAGCGCGCACAAGAACGGTACAAGCCGCCGTTTAGTAACATCATCGGCTCACCATTCACGTTACGTACCGCTTCTGGTGGCCTATCCGGCTTCCGGCATAGAGTCCGCTGGATCGCGTCCGCGATTGCTGACGACTCCGCCGAAGATAGGCAGCGGGTTGCCCGGCATAGGTTACCCGACATTGCCGAAGTCGGGGCCAAGCCGGACCCGCAATCGCGATGGTGTGCTGAATCGGGCTATTTGTCGAATCTGCGTCGGCGTCTTTTCAACAGACGCTTCGCTTTTTGCCTAGGCAGCACGGACGTCGTTAATCCGCCGGTAGGTGAGGCGACGGCCTTCGATACCTTTCAGGGCTTCGTCGGTGCGCTCGAAATCGCTGATCTTGCGATTGCTGCAACGGAAATCGAATTCGCAGAGGTAGCGATTCAGGTGCTGTTCGCCACAGTGCTGGTAGACGCCCTTCATGCCGCGCTTGAAGATCGAGAAATAGCCTTCGATTGAGTTCGTGGTGGCATCGCCGCGCACGTATTCCTCTGCGGAGTGCTTCATGGTCTGGTGCTTGGCGAACTCACGACCGCCAGAAATATACCAAGACCCTTCGTCGGTATTGAGGGTGCTTTCGCGGTCAACGTTCGTGAACAGGATTCGATTGATCGTGTTCGAATTGACGGAATCGACAGTGAAGGATTTTGCGCGCCCGCCACGTTCAACAAGGGTGACGATCTTCATGTCTTCAAGACGGGCGCTCTTGGCATAGGTCCAGCCCTTACCGGACACGAAGGTTGTCGTATAGCGGTGCTTGGGAGAACCGAAATAGGTCTCATCGGCTTCGACGTGTTGTCCACCGCCACCGAAGGGGCCGTTGTCGGTCGGCTTCATGGACTCGCGGATACGGTGGGCCATGAACCACGCGGTCTTGTACGTCACGCCAAGGATGCGGTGAAGCTGGTGGGCAGACATGCCTTTCTTTGACGAGCAAAGCAGGTGCGTTGCCAGCAACCACTTATTGAGAGGGATCTTGGAACGTTCGAACACAGTCCCGACAGTGACGGAAAAGGGCTTACGGCATGCCTTGCACTTGTACACGCCCGGACGTGTGGATTTGCCGGACAGCTTGGTCGCTGAATCGAGTACGCCGCAATGAGGGCAGATAGGTCCATCGGGCCAGCGAATCGACTCCAGATGCTCGCGGGCTTTGTCCTTGTCGGTGAAAATCGGGTTGTAAATGTCGGTCATGGCGTAACTCCTTAATCCGAATATAGGAATCAAGGTTTGGTACGTCAAGTATATAAACACCAGCGTTCGTACGGAACAAAAATTGAACTTGTCAGGAATTTTCACGTTTTATCAGAGGGTTGAAAAATATCTTGCCAATGAGAACAAAACCGGTACATTGACATCAATTGCCACCGCGGGTGTGCTGTGAAATAAGGAAAGAAGACTATGTCGCTCAGTTCCGTTCGCCTTGTAGAGACCAATTCCATGGAAAAAGACAAAGCACTCGACGCCGCGTTGAGCCAGATCGAGAGAGCCTTCGGCAAGGGTTCGATCATGCGCCTGGGCAAGACCGACAAGGTGGTGGAGATCGAATCCGTTTCGACGGGCTCGCTCGGGCTGGACATCGCGCTGGGCATAGGCGGCCTGCCGCGCGGCCGGGTGATCGAGATCTACGGGCCCGAATCCTCCGGCAAGACGACGCTGGCGCTGCACACCATCGCCGAGGCCCAGAAGGGCGGGGGCATCTGCGCCTTCGTCGACGCCGAACACGCCCTTGATCCCGTCTATGCCCGCAAGCTGGGCGTCGATCTCGACGAGCTCCTGATTTCCCAGCCCGACACCGGCGAGCAGGCGCTCGAGATCGCCGACACGCTGGTGCGGTCCGGCGCGGTCGAGGTGCTGGTGATCGACTCCGTGGCGGCGCTGACGCCGCGCGCCGAGCTGGAAGGCGAGATGGGCGACAGCCTGCCCGGCATGCAGGCGCGGCTCATGAGCCAGGCCCTGCGCAAGCTCACCGCCTCGATCTCCAAGTCGAACTGCATGGTGATCTTCATCAACCAGATCCGCATGAAGATTGGCGTCATGTTCGGCTCGCCCGAGACGACGACCGGCGGCAACGCGCTCAAGTTCTACGCCTCCGTGCGCCTCGACATCCGCCGCATCGGCCAGATCAAGGACCGCGACGAGGTGGTCGGCAACCAGACCCGCGTCAAGGTGGTCAAGAACAAGGTGGCGCCGCCCTTCAAGCAGATTGAGTTCGACATCATGTACGGCGTCGGCATCTCCAAGACGGGCGAGCTCATCGACCTCGGCGTCAAGGCGGGCATCGTCGAGAAGTCCGGGTCGTGGTACTCCTTCGACAGCGAACGCATCGGCCAGGGCCGCGAGAACGCGAAGAATTTCCTCAAGGAAAACACTGATATCGCCAACCGCATCGAAACCGCCATCCGCCAGAATGCGGGCCTGATCGCGGAGCAGATCCTCGAGGATCCGGGCGGTGCGGCCGACGAGGACGGCGAGGACGGGCTGGAAGCCGCCGGCTGATATCCGCCCCTCAACCGTCCCCCAAACGACAGTAAAGAGCGTCTGCCCTGCAGGCGCTCTTTTCGTTTGCGGGGGCCGTCACCATCGGGGCGAAAACGGCTGTCCCATCCCGGCCCGGGACGGCGGAAACCCCCGGGCCGCACCGCGCCCCTTGAGGCATGGCGTTTTCTGGACAGGGTGAAGGGCGGGCTGTAAAAGCAGCGACAGTGAAAGTCGTCCGGCCGCGCGCGCCGCGGCAAGAGACGAGCGGAGTGATCGAGAGCATGTCTTCAGTCAACGAAATCAGATCGACCTTCCTGAACTATTTCGGACAGAACAGCCACGAAATCGTGTCTTCGGGCCCGCTGGTGCCGAACAACGACCCCACGCTGATGTTCACCAATGCGGGGATGGTCCAGTTCAAGAACGTCTTCACCGGCGTCGAGAAGCGCGACTACAACCGCGCCGTCACCGCCCAGAAATGCGTGCGCGCCGGCGGCAAGCACAACGATCTCGACAATGTGGGCT